>NZ_CABPRU010000001.1 GCF_902459705.1 Pandoraea terrigena
ATCACCGGCACCCCGACTGCGCTCCACTTGAAAGTCGCTCCGTCAGGGTACCGGCAATCTCCGCCAATCCATTGCCCGAGCAAAACCCTCGCGCAGTCGCCGAGCGTGTTTCACGTGAAACGTTGTTGGGTCGGATCGCCCCCCTCTTCGATTCATCGCCGTGGTGGCGATTCGCCCGAAAAACCATCGCGCAGTCTTCGGGGGTGTTTCACGTGAAACGTTATGTGGTTGCTCTCATCTGATCGTCTTGGGAAATGTATCGTCCGCCGTCTATCGCTACGTCGCTCGCAACGACGTTAATGCCGGCTGGGGCGGGAAGTCGAATGTAGCGGCGGCGGAGATTGGCGGTGCCCGGACGGAGCGACTTGTCGGTCGAGCGCAATCAGGGTGTACCGCCACGCCCCACTGCATGGACGGATGAGCGCACGACACCTGATTGCAAGGACGTGCCGTTTCTGCCTATCCCGTTCCCCTCACCTTCTACGCGAAACGAAAACTGCTCTACGAAATCGAAAGCGGCGGCCGCGTCGCCAGCATTGCAGGCAGATTATCCACATGCATCCGTCTCCCCACGGATTCCATTTCGGGAATTTGCTTTTCTGTGGATAACCTCAAATGTCATTTCCTCGAGATTCTCGAAAATATCGCGGAACCCCTTATTGCGGCGGTGCGCCATAGATTTTGTGTCATCGCAAATATCCACAAGCAACTGTGAATAAGTGGCTCCGCCAATGTCACCGATGGTGCCCTCTCCCCGTCCAAAGAAATAGGGGGCAGATACCACCGGATGGCCGACATGTGCGAACCCCCGCGCAACAAAAAAGCCCGCCAAACTGGCGGGCCTTCCCGTACGACACGAACCCAGCAGGCAACGCCCGTCAGGCAGCTTTCTTCGCCAACCCGAGATACGTTTCGATGACCTTGGGATTGCTGGCAAGCTCTTGCGCCGGCCCTTCCAACGCCAGCTCGCCGGTCTCGATCACGTAGCCGTAATCGGCCACCTGCAACGCCGCGCGAGCGTTCTGCTCAATCAGCAGCGTAGCAACGCCGGTTTTCCGCAAGTCGCTGATGATATGGAAGATTTCCTTGACGATCAGCGGCGCCAGCCCCAGGCTCGGCTCGTCGAGCATCAGCAACTGCGGCTTGGCCATCAACGCACGGCCCACGGCGAGCATCTGGCGCTCGCCGCCCGACAGGGTCCCCGCCTGCTGCCCGCGGCGCTCCTTGAGGCGCGGGAACAGCGCGTACACGACTTCCATTTGGTCCAGGAAGTTCTTCTCCCCCGCCCGCTTGCGGCGGTAGGCCCCCAGCAGCAGGTTGTCTTCAACGGTCATTGTCGAGAACAACTCGCGCTTTTCCGGCACCAGGCACATCCCGCGTGCCACGCGGGCTTCGATGCCCAGCGCCGACATCTCGTGACCGAGATAGGCCACGCTCCCACGGCTGGAGCCGTTGTGCGGCAACGCCCCCATGATGGCGTTGAGCATGGACGACTTGCCCGCACCGTTCGGACCGATCACGGTGACGATCTGGCCCGCCCCTACGCGCAGATGCGCACCATGCACCGCTTCGACTTTGCCGTACGCCACGGCGAGGTCCTTGACCTCCAGAATCGCGTCTGCCATCACTCCACTCCTCCCAGGTACGCCTCGAGCACCGCCGGGTTCTTCTGCACGTCTTCCGGCAGGCCCTCGGCGATCTTGGTGCCGAACTCCATCACGACGAGGTGATCGGTCAGGTTCATCACGAAGTCCATGTCGTGCTCGACGAGCAGCACGCTCATCCCTTCGTCCTTGAGTTTCTTGAGCAGATCGCCCAGCGCCTGTTTTTCCTTGTAGCGCAGACCGGCCGCCGGCTCGTCAAGCAACAGCAACGTGGGATCGCAAGCCAATGCCCGTGCAATTTCCAGGATACGTTGCTGGCCCAGCGCCAGACTACCCGCCTCGTCGTACATGTGCGCCCCGAGACCCACGCGCTCGATCTGCCGCTTGGCTTCGTGCAGCAGCATCGCTTCTTCCTGACGATCGAGACGCAGCACGCTGGACCACACGCCGCCCTGAGGGCGCCGGCGCAGCCCGTTCTTGTCTCGCAGATAGGCGCCGATCGCCACGTTCTCGAGCACACTCATCTGTGGCATCAAGCGCACGTGCTGGAACGTCCGGCCAATTCCGCGCTTGACGATCTCGCGCGACGGCAGCCGATCGATTCGCTCGCCAAGGAAGGAGATCTCGCCGCGGGTGGCCTGCAAGACACCGGTCACGAGGTTGAAGGTGGTCGATTTGCCCGCGCCGTTCGGCCCGATCAGGCCCACGATCTCGCCGGCTTTGACCTGGAACGAGACGTCGTTGACCGCCACGAGACCGCCAAACTCCTTGCGCGCCTTGTCCAGCGTCAGCACCACTTCGCCCACCGCCGGCTTCGCGCGATGGCCCAACGCTTCGGCCTGCTCCGGCGCCTTCGCCACACGACGCGCCGGGAAGATCTTGCCCAGGAACGGCCACACGCCGTCGCGCGCGTATTGCAGCAGCAACACCAGCAACACCCCGAAGACGATGGTCTCGAAATTGCCGTTCGCTCCCAGCAACATCGGCAGAATGTTCTGGAGGTAGTCCTTGAGCACGGTCAGGATCGCCGCACCGAGCACCGCACCCCATACATGCGAGACGCCCCCCACCACCGCCATGAACAGGTATTCGATACCGTGGTTCAGGTTGAACGGCGTCGGGTTCACCGCGCGTTGCAGATGCGCGTACAACCAGCCCGAAATGGAGGCAAGTACGGCGGCGTACACGAACACCACGACTTTCATCCACGCGGTGTTCACCCCCATCGCCTCGGCCATTACGCCACCGCCCTTGAGCGCGCGAATGGCGCGGCCCGGACGCGAATCGAGCAGGTTCTTGACCGACACCACCGCCAGCACCACCACGATCCAGATCAGGTAGAACATCTGGCGCCCACTCGCCAATTCCATCCCAAACAGGCTGATGGTCGGGATGTCGTTCAGACCGTCGTACTTGCCCAGGAACTCGAGGTTGCCGAACAGGTAGTACAGTGCCAGACCCCACGCAATGGTGCCCAGCGGCAGGAAGTGGCCGGACAGGCGCATGGTGATCGCGCCGATGACGAGTGCCGCCGCCGCCGTGATCACCACACCGACGACCAGGCCGAGCCATGGCGACGCGCCATAGGCGGTCGTCAGATAGGCGGTCGCGTAGGCGCCCAGGCCGACAAATGCGGCCTGTCCGAACGATGTCATCCCCGCTACGCCCGTGAGCAGCACGAGCCCAATGGCCACAATGCTGTACAGGCCAATGTAGTTGAGCAGCGTGACCCAATATTCAGGCAAACGCACGGGGGCAGGCAGCACCGGCAACACGGCCAGTACGACCAGGAAAATCAGGAAGTATTTGTTTTTCATTCTGTGGTCCGCCCCGGCTTATTCCTCGTCTTCTTCTACGTGCTTGCTGGTCAGCGACAGCCACAGCAGCACGGGAAGGATCAGCGTGAAGACGATGACCTCCTTGTACGCACTCGCCCAGAACGACGAGTAAGACTCCAGCAGGCCCACCAGGATGGCGCCCAGCGCCGCGACCGGATAGCTCACCAGACCGCCGATGATCGCGCCCACGAAGCCCTTCAGGCCGATCAGGAAGCCCGATTCGTAATAGATCGTCGTGATCGGCGCGATCAGGATGCCGCACAGCACCCCCAGCACGGCCGCCAGCGTGAACGCCAGGCGCCCCGCCTGCACCGTGCCGATGCCCACGAGCCGCGCCCCGAGCCGGTTCACCGCGGTCGCACGCAGCGCCTTGCCCGAGAGCGAGCGGTCGAAGTAGAAGTACAACGCCAGGATCATGACGACCGACACGCCCACCACCCACAGGCTCTGGCCGGACACCATCACGGAACCGATGTTGAAGTTGGCGTCGGAGAACGCCTGCGTGCGCGAGCCTTCCGCCCCGAACATCACCAGCCCCAGCCCCGTCAGCGCAAAGTGCACCCCCACCGACACGATCAGCAGCAACAACGTGCTCGCCTCCGCCAGCGGCTGGTATGCGAGACGATAGAGCATCGGCCCCAACGGCACGACGAGCAGCAGCGTGAGTGCAATCTGCACGAGCATCGGCAGATTCATCGGTGTCAGCGCCCTGACGACGAAGAACGCCGCAATGGGAAACACCAGATACTTGCCCGCCAGCACCGGCAAAAGGCGGCCCGCCAGCTTGCGACGCTCGCTATGACGCAAGACGCCAGCCGTCTCCACGATGAACGTGCACACGCCCATCGCCACGAGCAGCCAGCTCGTGAGCGGAAACTTCTGGGTTTGCAGTGCCGCCAGCGTAAGCGCACCGTACGACACGAACTCGCCCTGCGGAATGAAGATGACGCGGGTGACGGAGAACACCAGCACAAGCGCCAATGCCAGCAAGGCATAAATCGCACCCGTGGTGATGCCGTCCTGCGCCAGGATGGCTGCAATCGAAAGATCCATGCTCCTCTCACTTCGTTTGAGTACTTCTTGAACCGGCTGGCGAGACAGCCGGTGTGATGCACGGCGCAGCGCGCTGCCACCCCGTTCCCCTTCGCTTCGATAACCCCCCGCAATTCCCGTGCGGCAGCGTTAAGAATTATGAATTGTATAAATGATTATGCATTGGTAAAACCCGGGCGACTACTGAGACGTCATTCGCCTGCCTTTCGGCGGCGCCGCGGCTTGGCCGGCAAGGACGGCGCATCGGCCAGTACCTCCGGCGGCAGCGCTTCGCGCACGATATCGAGCAGCCGGTAGATCTCGGCCAGCGTGTCGTGCCCGACCTTGTCTTCCAGATAGCGGTAGCGCGCCTCGACCAACGGACCGAACTTCTTGCACAGCGCGCGGCTCGATGGCGTGAGCGACACCATCACGCGGCGCTGATCGACAGCCACCCGGCGGCGCATGATGAGGCCGGCCACCTCCATCCGTTCAAGCATGCCGGACAGGCTCGGACTGAGAATGCAGCACTCCCGCGCGACCTGCCCGATTTCCATTTCCCCGGATTCGCTATCATTGATGGCCCGTATGACACGCCATTGCTGCTCAGTGATGTCGTACCGATTGAGCAACGGCCGGAACAGGCCCATCACCGCTTCACGCGTCTGTAACAGGACCAGGGATAGGTTGCGGTGTTCGAATTCACCCGTCATGGATTTACGCTCGAAAGGATCGACCGGCCAGCCCCCGCGGCGGCGATCAGGTTGGGACAATGCGGCCTCTCAGGTACCGCCCGCAAATGCATGTCCTGCCGTCTCTTCGCGAAGCGCGAAACTACCACGCTCAAAAAAAACGGGCGCGAACGCCCGTTCTTCCGGCCCGGTCGGTCCAACCGGGCGCAGATACCGCAGATCCATCGGAGGTGACAGCGGGGCATGCCTGCGTGCTATAGGCAGCCCCGGCGCACATCAGTTCGCCAATTTCCACTTGCCGTTGACGATTTCCACCATCACGCGCGAACGCTGGTCCAGACCGTTGTGGTCCTTCGCGCTCATATTGAAGATACCGGCGGTACCGGGCATGTCCTTGACGTTCTCCAGTGCCTCGCGCAATGCGGCACGGAATTCGGCCGTGCCCGGCTTGGCCTTCTTCAGCGCGACCGGAATGGCGTGCTGCAGCAGCAAACCGGCGTCCCAGGCGTGACCACCGAAGGTCGAGATCGAACCCGCACCGTAGGCCTTCTCATAAACGGCCTTGTAGGCGGCAGCCGACTTCTTCACCGGATTGTCGGCGGGCAGTTGATCGACGACGAGCAGCGGGCCGGCAGGCAAGTACGTGCCCTCGCAGTCCTTGCCGCAAACGCGCAGGAAGTCGTTGTTGGCCACCCCGTGGGTCTGATACAGCTTGCCCTTGTAGCCGCGCTCCTTGAGCGTACGTTGCGGCAGCGCAGCCGGCGTGCCCGAACCGGCGATCAGTACGGCATCCGGGTTCGCCGCCATGATCTTGAGCGCCTGGCCCGTCACCGAGGTGTCGGCACGATTGAAACGCTCATTGGCCACGATCTTGACCTTTTTCAGATCGGCCGCCTTCTGGAACTCCCGGTACCAGCCCTCGCCGTAAGCGTCCGAGAAGCCGATGAAGGCGACCGTCTTCACGCCGTTGTCGGCCATGTGCTTGGCGATGGCGGTGGCCATCAGGATGTCGTTCTGCGGCGTCTTGAACGACCAGGCACGCTTGGCATCCACCGGTTCGACGATGGCAGCGCCCGCCGCCATCGAGATCATCGGGGTATGCGTCTCCGCGGCCACATCGACCATCGCCAGGGAGTTCGGCGTGACCGTCGAGCCGAGCACGGCGTCAACGTGATCTTCGCTGATCAGCTTGCGCATGTTCTTGACAGCGGTCGTCGTGTCGGTCGCGTCGTCGAGCAGGATGTACTGCACCGACTGACCCGCAATCGTCTTCGGCAACAGCGAAATGGTGTTCTTCTCGGGAATGCCCAGCGAAGCCGCCGGACCGGTCGCCGATAGCGACACGCCAATCTTCACCTGGGCGCTCGCCAGGCCCGTGGCCAGCATCATCGCCGACGCCACGCACAGCAACTTCAGTTTCATTTGGGTCTCCTCACAAAAATGTTGAATTCGTTGTTCTGACCATTGCTCAACTCTTTGGCCCGACATTAACCGACCGCGCAGTCGGCAAATTGTCGCCCATCTTACGGGCACCGGCGCCTTCTCGTAAAGTGCGGTTTCCCCACCTGTGGCTTCGATCCCAACGGACCACCCCCACACAGCGCCTTGGCGTCGCCTTCAGCCGCGAGCGCGTTCCCCTGCCCGGGCGCTCGTCAGCCGCGCAAAAACGCGTCATAGCCGGTCTTCACGATCAGCACGGCGAGCACACCCAGGAACATCCGTCGCACGAAACCGACGCCATACGTGAGGGCAAGCCGGCTGCCGACCTGGCTGCCCAGCACGTTCATGACCGCCATGCCCAGCCCCACCTGCCACGCGACGTGCCCTCCCATGCCGAACAGCCATAGCGCGGCCAGGTTGGTCGCCACGTTCACGATTTTCGCCGATGCCGAGGCGTTGACGAAGTCCTGCCCGAACCACCGGACAAACACGAAGACAAGGAAGCTGCCCGTGCCGGGGCCGAAGAAACCATCGTAGAAGCCGATGGCACCGCCCACGCCAATGGCCATGAGGGTCACCCCTGCCCCGCCCCTCACAGGGGCGTGAACGGTCCCGAAATCCTTTTTGCGCAGTGTGTAGATGGCCACGCCCGCCAGCACGAACGGCAGCAGCTTGCGAAGCACGTCGGCCGGCATGTAGGTGACGGCATATGCGCCGCAAAACGAAAACACGAAGGCAGCAACGGTCGCCGGCAGCAGAATGGTCCAGCGCAGCCGAATGCCGCGTGCGTAGCGCAGCGCGGCCGACGCCGTGCCCCAGATGCCGGCCAACTTGTTGGTGCCGAACAGCAAGGGCGGCGACGCGTTCGGGAAGACAGCGAAAAGCGTCGGCACGGAGATCAGCCCGCCGCCCCCGACCACTGCGTCGACCAGGCCAGCCAGGAACGCCCCGCCCGCGAGCATCAGCAAATCGGTCAACGTCCAGCTCGTCAACATTCCGTCCCCTTGTCGGCGATCAGGCGTTCAGGTGTTTGGGGGGGACGTGCACCGGTCGGCAGGGTGAAATTCCCGGCCAGGGCGCGTGAAAGTGCGGAATACGGGGACGTGACGGTGGCAAGACATGCGACCCGCATTGTCAGACGGCAAGAATCGGGCATCGGCGGGGCATCGGCGGATGACGGCCTCGCGCAACGGCGAAGCCCAATATAAAAAGCGCTGTTGGAGTTTTCTCCAACAGCGCTTCCTTTTGGCGGTGCGCGTTTTCGCGCTTATTGTCTCCTCGATCCTCGCCCCTATATCCTGCCGTGACGCGAACTGTAGGAGAGAATAAAGGAGCCCCCGATGCACCACAAGTCAGCATTTACCCCTACGAATTAGGCATTTTCCGACATGCGTGCGCCAGGGTGATGTACGGGCGCCCCAGGCCGGTGCACCCGCACACCCCGTCAAGAAGGTTGCGCCGTCGTGCGCGTGGTACGGAATAGCCGGCTTCGCGCCACCAGTTCGCCCACCAGTCCGCGCCGGAAGGACAGCACGCAGATGATGAAAATCGCACCGATGACGATCGTCACCGACTCGCCGAGCGTCTGGAACCAGGTCACCCCCGTGGCCGTCGCGAGCCAGTCGCCGATGTCGCCGAGCTTGTTCTCGAGCACGACGATGATCACAGCACCGACCACCGGCCCGAACATCGTACCGAGCCCGCCCACGAGCGTCATCAGGATGACCATGCCCGACATCGTCCAGTGCACGTCGGTCAGCGTCTCGAAGCCGAGCACTAACGTCTTGGTCGAACCGGCCAGTGCGGCGAGCGTGGCCGACAGTACGAACGCCATCAGCTTGAAGCGATCGACGTCGTAGCCAAGCGAAATCGCGCGCGGCTCGTTCTCCTTGATCGCTTTGAGCACCTGACCGAACGGCGAATGCACGATACGCATGATGAGCAGGAAGCCCAGCGCGCAAATGGCCAGCACCACGTAGTACAGCGTGAGGTCGGAATCGAGCGGCAACATGCCGAAGAGACTACCTCGCGGCACGCCTTGCAGGCCGTCCTCCCCTCCGGTAAACGGGGCTTGCAGGCACAAGAAGTACAGCATTTGCGCCAAAGCCAGCGTAATCATCGCGAAGTAGATGCCCTGGCGCCGGATCGCCAGCAAACCGATGACCAGGCCCAGCACCGCGCCGGCCGCCACGCCCGCGAGAATGCCGACTTCCGGCGTGAATCCCAGATTGCGCACCACATAGCCTGTCACGTAGCCCGCGCTGCCGAAGAACGCCGCATGACCGAACGACAGCAGTCCCGTAAAGCCCAGCAGCAGGTTGAAGGCACAGGCGAACAGTGCGAAGCACAGCACCTTCATGATGAACACCGGATACGCGCCGGCGAACGGCGCGGCGATCAGCGCAAGCAGCAGAAGGGAATAAAGCACCCGTTGTTGCGTCTCTTGTTGCATGATTCTGCCCCTCACTTTTGTTTGCCGAACAGCCCTGCTGGGCGCAGCAGCAACACGATCACCATGATGACGAACACCACGGTCGCGGACGCTTCCGGATAGAACACCTTAGTAAAGCCCTCGACGATGCCGAGCATCAGACCGGTGAGAATCGAGCCCATGATGGAGCCCATGCCACCGATCACGACCACCGCGAACACGGTGATGATCATCGACTGCCCCATGAGCGGCGAGATCTGGATGACGGGCGCGGCGAGCACCCCCGCGAACGCGGCAAGCGCCACCCCGAAGCCATACGTCAGCGTGATCATGAGCGGGACGTTCACACCGAACGCTTCCACCAGCTTCGGGTTCTCGGTGCCTGCGCGCAGGTATGCGCCGATCTTGGTCTTCTCGATCACGAACCATGTGGAGAAGCACACGATGAGCGAGGCCACCACCACCCACGCACGATAGTTCGGCATGAACATGAAGCCGAGATTCGTCGCGCCGGAGAGCACGTCGGGGGCGTCGAAGGGCTGACCCGATACGCCGTAGATCGACCGGAAGACGCCCTCGAGCACGAGCGTGATGCCGAACGTCAGCAACAGGCCGTACAGGTGATCGAGCTTGTAGATCCAGCGCAGCATGGTGCGCTCGATCACGATACCGATGATGCCCACCGCGACGGGGGCGAGGATCAGCATGGCCCAGTAATTGAGCCCGAGATAGTTGCCGCCCATCCAGGCAAGCATGGCGCCCAGCATGAACAACGCGCCGTGCGCGAAGTTGATCACGTTGAGCAGGCCGAAAATCACCGCCAGGCCGAGGCTCAGCATGGCATAAAACGAGCCGTTCACCAGTCCCAGCAGCAGTTGGCTCAACAGCGCCGGCAGGGGGATGCCTAGTAATTCCATCGAAATCGATTCTCTGCGAGAAAGGTCGCGACGGGACACTTGTCCCGCCGCTTTCGGTGCATCGTGCTAACGCTGCTTACTTCTTAAAAAGCGGACAGGTCGATTCTTGCGGCGTGGTGAATGCCTTGTCACCCGGAATCGTGGCAACGATCTTGTAGTAGTCCCACGGCGCCTTCGATTCCTGCTTCGTCTTGACCTGCATCAAGTACATGTCGTGGATCATGGTGCCGTCCTTGCGGATGTAGCCCTTGCTGAACATGTCGTCGATCTTGATCTTGTGCAGTTCGTCCATCACCTTGTCGGCGTCGGTGGTGCCTGCGGCCTGCACCGCCTTCAGATAGGTCATCGTGGCCGAATAGTCGCCGGCCTGCAGGCTCGACGGCATCTTCTTCATCTTGGCGAAGTAGCGCTTGGAGAAGGCGCGCGTCTTATCGTTCTTGTCCCAATACCAGCTATCGGTCAGGTACATGCCCGCGGTGTTATCCAGCCCCAGCGAGTGAATGTCGTTGATGAACACGAGCAGACCGGCGATCTGCATCTTGCCCTTGATGCCGAATTCCTTCGCCGCCTTGATGGCGTTGACCGTGTCGCCGCCGGCATTGGCCAGACCCAGCACCTGCGCGCCCGACGACTGCGCCTGGAGCAGATACGAGGAGAAGTCCGAGGCTGAGAGCGGATGGCGCACCTCGCCCTTCACCGTGCCGCCGTTGGCCTTGACCACATCGGCCGTGGCCTTCTCCAGCGCGTGGCCGAACGCATAGTCGGCCGTCAGGAAGAACCATGACTTGCCGCCGGCCTTCACGACGGCCGAGCCGGTGCCGCGCGCCAGCGCAACGGTGTCATAGGCATAGTGCACGCCATAGGGCTGGCACTGGGCGTTGGTGAGGGCATCCGAGCCGGCGCCGACGTTGATGTAGACACGCTTCTTCTCGGCCGAGACCTTGTTCATCGCCAGGCCGGTTCCCGAATTCGTGCCGCCGATCAGCATGTCGACACCGTCACGGTCGAACCATTCGCGCGCCTTCGACGCCGCGACGTCCGCCTTGTTCTGGTGATCGGCCGTGACCAGCTCGATCGGCTTGCCGAGGACCTTGCCACCGAAGTCGGCGATGGCCATCTTGATGGCTTCCGCCCCGCCCGGCCCGTCGATGTCGGTGTATAGGCCCGACATATCGGTAATGAAACCGATCTTCACGGCATTGCCATCAGCATGGGCCTGCGAGGCCATGGCCGCAAAACCAAACGCAGCCGCAACGGCCAACGCCTTCATCCGCATTGTCATCTTTGTCTCCTTCGTGGATTTGATCGTCTGGATGCATCGCCCGGCACGCCCGCGCGCCGGAAAACTCACCTCATACGCCCAACAACTCGTGCAGCACCGGCATCTTCGTTTCCAGCTCCGGAGCGCCGAAGCGCTCCACGATCTTGCCGTGCTCCATGACATAGAAGCGATCGGCCAGCGGAGCCGCAAAACGGAAATTCTGTTCCACCATCACGATGGTGTAGCCCCGCGCCTTGAGCGTGGTGATCATGCGTGCCAATGTCTGCACGATCACCGGCGCGAGACCTTCGGAGATCTCGTCGAGCAGCAGCAGGTTTGCGCCGGTGCGCAGAATGCGCGCCACCGCCAGCATCTGCTGTTCGCCGCCGGACAGTCGCGTGCCGGGACTGTGGCGGCGCTCCTTCAGGTTCGGGAACATGTCGTAGATTTCGTCGAGCGACATCCCGCGCCCGCCGTCATCGCGACGATTGCCGCGCATGCCGATGTATGGCGGCAGCAGCAGGTTTTCCTCGCACGACAGGCTCGCGAAAATGCCCCGCTCCTCGGGGCAGTAGCCTACGCCGCGGTGCGCAACCTTGTAGGTCGGCAGGTGAATGGTCTCTTCACCGCCGATGCGAATCGATCCCTGACGCTGCCCGGTCAGGCCCATGATCGCGCGCAGCGTAGTGGTGCGTCCCGCGCCGTTGCGTCCCAGCAGCGTGACGACCTCGCCACGGCCGACCGTCAGATCCACGCCGTGCAGGATGTGCGATTCGCCGTACCAGGCCTGCAAACCTTCGATTTCGAGTGCGGGCACATTCGCGCCACCGTTACCGCCGCCATTGCCGTACATAGACGTCCTCACCCGTGCGCTCCCTGCAATTCGCCGTCCGCGGTGCCCATATAGGCTTCCATCACCTGCGGATTCTTCGAGACTTCCTGATACGGACCTTCGGCGAGCACCTCGCCGCGCTGGAGCACGGTGATGGTGTCGCAAATCCCCGCGACCACGTTCATGTTGTGCTCGACCATCAGGATCGTGCGACCCGCCGATACTTTCTTGATGAGTGCGGTCACACGATCGACGTCTTCATGGCCCATGCCTTGCGTGGGCTCGTCGAGCAGCATCAGTTCGGGTTCCATAGCAAGCGTGGTGGCGATTTCGAGGGCACGCTTGCGCCCGTAGGGCAGCTCCACGGTCAGGGTGTCGGCGAATTCGGTCAGGCCGACTTCGCCGAGCAGTTCCATCGCACGGACATCGAGCTGGTGCAGCGAGCGGCTGCTTCGCCAGAAGTGGAACGCGGTGCCGAGGTTGCGTTGCAGTCCGATGCGCACGTTCTCTAGCACCGTGAGGTGCGGGAACACGGCAGAGATCTGGAACGACCGGATGATGCCGCGGCGCGCGATTTCCGCGGGGGCTTCCCGGGTGATGTCTTCGCCGTTGAACGTGATGGCGCCGGCGCTGGGCACGAGGAACTTGGTGAGCAGGTTGAAGCAGGTGGTCTTGCCGGCGCCGTTCGGCCCGATGAGTGCATGAATGGTGCCGCGCGCGACGCGCAGGTCGACACCGTTCACGGCGGTGAAGCCACGGAACTCTTTCGTGAGTCCGCGGGTTTCGAGAATGTAATCGTTGTTCGCCATGTCTCCTGCCACATTCCTGGTTGGCGGTGCGAGGCTGGGCAATTGCCAACCGCCTCGGCACCATCGTCTGTGACAACCGCAAGGCAGGCCGACACGCTGTGGGTGGCGTCGTCGGCGAAGTACCTCGCGTCCCGCGCGTGTCTCCGAATTCTTGGTCCGTTCGCGCTGCGAGAACCGTTATTGTGTGTGGTTTGCTGCAACGCGATCATTGGGATTTGCACTAGGCTTCGCGCCTGTCGAGACGCGCATGCGCACTCGCTTTGGAGACCCTTCGATCCTGTCGCGCGCACGTCCCGAACCCCTTGTGGCATAAGGCTTTTGCCGCGCTCGCAAATTCGCCTCCGGCCGCATTTCGCGATGCCCCGCCGTCGTTCGCGCCACCAACATTAGGTATTACTACGTAAGTTATAGGGTAAATATCCGGAAATCCGGAAAGCGTGGCGGACGCCGGCATCATCGGATTTTCGCCCAACTACGCCGCGTCGCTTCGTGACAGCATCGAACGCTTTCGCCGAAAGAGGTTCGAAATGCTTAGCGCGCAAGTCCTTTGGCTCGCCAGCGTGCTGATCGCGTGCTCGCTCACCGCCCTGCTTTACGCGCCGCGCGAATCATGTCGCTCGCGCGCTCGGCAATCATGATCGTCGGCGAGTTCGTGTTGCCCGACGTGATCACCGGCATGACCGACGCGTCGACCACGCGCAGGTTCTGCACGCCGCGCACCCGCAACTGCGCATCGACGACCGCCTGGGGATCGTTGGCGCGACCCATGCGACATGTGCCCACTGGATGGAAGATCGTCGTGCCGATGTCACCCGCCGCGCGCATCAACTCCGCGTCGCTCTGGAATGACGGCCCCGGCAGATACTCACGCGGTTCATAACGCGCGAACGCGGGTGCGCCTACGATGCGACGCGTCAACTTGATCGCCTCGGCCGCCACGCGCAAGTCCCCCTCCGTCGACAGATAATGCGGCGCGATGCTCGGGGCAACACGCGCGTCTGGTGACGTCAGATGCACGTGACCGCGCGACGTCGGCCGCAGATTGCACACCGACGCCGTGAACGCATTGAACTTGTGCAGCGGCTCGCCAAAGCGCTCAAGCGACAACGGCTGCACGTGATATTCGAGATCGGGGCGCGCCACATCCTCGCGACTTCGCGCGAACGCTCCCAGTTGCGACGGCGCCATGCTCATCGGCCCACGCTGCGCAAACGCGTATTGCATGCCGATCTTCAGCTTGCCGAACAGACTATTGGCCGTGAGATTGAGCGTCGTCACCCCGCGCAGCTTGTACACCGTGCGCAATTGCAGATGGTCTTGCAGGTTCTCGCCCACGCCCGGCAAATCCGAGACGACGTCGATGCCGAAACCGCGCAGACGTTCACCCTCGCCAATGCCCGAAACCTCCAGCAGGTGAGGCGAATTCACTGCCCCCGCCGCGAGAATCACTTCGGCGCGCGCCTGCACCGTGAAATCTTCATTGCCGCCGCGATACGCCACGCCAGTACAACGCGTGCCCTCGAACAGCAAGCGACTCACACTCGCGCCCGTGATGATCGTCAGGTTCGGCCGCTGCGACGCCGGACGCAAGAAACCCTTCGCCGCGCTCCAGCGCACACCGCGTCGCTGGTTCACTTCGAAATAGCCGATGCCGAAGTTGTCGCCGCGATTGAAGTCGTCCGTCTTGGGAATGCCAACCTGCTCGGCGGCATCGGCAAATGAATCGAGCACGCGCCACGACAGGCGCTGCTTCTCGACTCGCCACTCGCCCCCGCTGCCGTGAAACTCGGTGCCACCCTTGTAGTGATCCTCGCTGCGCCTGAAAAGCGGCAGCACGTTGTCCCACCGCCAGCCGTCGTCACCGGTCGCGTCGGCCCAAACGTCGTAATCCTCGCGCTGCCCGCGCATGTAGATCATGCCGTTGATCGACGAACTGCCGCCCAGCACCCGCCCGCGCGGATACGCGAGCGAACGTCCGTTCAGCCCCGCCTCGGCCTGGGTGCGATACAGCCAGTCGGTGCGCGGATTGCCGATGCAATAGAGGTAGCCGACGGGGATGTGAATCCAGTGATAGTCGTCCTTGCCGCCTGCTTCGAGCAGCAGCACGGTGACGTCGGGATCCTGCGTGAGGCGATTGGCCAACACGCAGCCGGCTGAACCGGCCCCCACGATGATGTAATCGAAGCGCTCCGGCTTCGCTGCCTGCTTGTTCATTCCCGCCTGTCTCCGTCGATGGCGCAGCACTCGCCATGGTGCGGTGCCAACGCTGGTGCGGCACCCGAGTGGGGTGGACTGTTGCCACCCGCGCCGGGTTCATTTTTGTCGTCAGGTCCATCACCCGGCGCAGCCCCTCGGGCGCGCCGGAACGCATGACACTTGCTTACTTCGCCACCGGCATCGTGAACTCCGCCCCCTTGGCGATGCTGTCGGGCCAGCGCTGCATCACGCTCTTGAAGCGCGTGTAGAACCGAACGCCTTCCTCGCCATACGCGTGATGGTCGCCGAAGAGCGAACGTTTCCAGCCACCGAACGACTGCCACGCCATCGGCACCGGAATCGGCACGTTGATGCCCACCATGCCGACCTTCACCTGACGCGAGAACGCGCGCGCCACGCCACCGTCGCTGGTGAAGCACGAGACGCCATTGCCGTACTCGTGCCCATTGACCAGTTCGATGGCCGCCGCCAGGTCCGGCACACGCACCACCGCCAGCACCGGCCCGAAGATCTCTTCGCGATAGATCGTCATCTCGGGCGTAACGTGATCGAACAGCGTCCCGCCGAGGAAGAAGCCCTGCGCGTGGCCCGGCACCTGCAATCCGCGGCCGTCGACCAGCAGCGTGGCGCCTGCGCTCACCCCATCGGCAATATAGCCCTCGATCTTCGCCTTGTGCGCGCCGGTGACGACCGGCCCCATTTCCGATGCCTCGTCGACCCCCGGCCCCACGCGCAACCCCTTCACGCGCGGCACCAGCGCATCGACGAGACGATCCGCCACCTGGCCCACGGCCACCGCCACCGAAATCGCCATGCAGCGCTCGCCAGCCGACCCGTAGGCCGCACCGATCAGCGCGTCGACCGCCTGATCGAGATTCGCGTCGGGCATCACCACGAGATGATTCTTCGCACCGCCCAGCGCCTGCACCCGCTTGCCGTGACGCGTGCCTTCGGTATAGATGTACTCCGCTATCGGCGTCGAGCCGACGAACGACAGGGCGTCGACGTCCGGATGCGCCAACAGCGCATCGACCGCGACCTTGTCGCCCTGCACCACGTTGAACACGCCATCGGGCAGCCCCGCTTCGCGCAGCAACTCGGCCATCAACAGACTGGCCGACGGGTCGCGCTCGGACGGCTTGAGCACAAACGTGTTGCCGCAGGCCAGCGCCATCGGGAACATCCACATCGGCACCATCACGGGGAAGTTGAACGGCGTGATGCCGGCACACACCCCAACGGGCTGACGCAGGTGCCAGTTGTCGATACCGCCGCCAATGTTGTCGCTGTGCTTGCCCATGAGCAGCGCCGGCGCACCGCAGGCGTACTCAACGACTTCGATGCCGCGCGTGACTTCGCCGCGCGCGTCGGAGAACACCTTGCCGTGTTCGCGCGTGATGATGCGCGCCAGTTCGTCCTGATGCTCGTCGAGCAACGCCTTGAACTTGAAGAGCACGCGAGCGCGCTTGAGCGGCGCCGTCTCCGCCCACGCGGGCAGCGCCGCCTTGGCCGCCGCCACGGCGGCATTCACGTCGTTGACGCCGGCCAGTGCCACGCGCGCACTCACGACGCCTTGCGCCGGATCGAAGACGTCGCCAAAACGCTCGCCGTCGCCCGCCACACGCCGACCGTTGATGAAGTGTTGCACCGTCGGAATATCAGCATTGCTCATGTTTATCTCCCCGGAATCCAGCCAAGTCCGCGACACGGCCACTCCCCTGTTTCGCCAAACGCTCGCCCACGGCTCACGCCACGTTAAGGCCTTAGCGTACTGCGCCGTCCCTGCGCAATCCAATGAGAAATTATCAAAAGCAATATAAGATCTGCTTATGTAATGCTCCCTATCCCGAGAACACACGCAGCGGGCATCGCCCGAGAGGGGTCAAACATGGAACTCGCGCATCTTCGCGCTTTCGTCGCCATCGCCCACGAGGGCAACCTCACGCGGGCGGCGCAGCGCCTGCACCTGACGCAACCGGCGGTCAGCCTGCAGGTCAAGGCGCTCCAGGAAGCGTTGCGGCTGACGCTCTTCACGCGCACGGCGCAGGGGCTGACGCTCACGCGCGACGCACAGGCCCTGTTGCCGCTGGCCGAGCGCATACTCGCCGCGCTGGCCGATCTTCAGCAGGCGGCCGGTGCGATGCGCGACACGGTGCGCGGACGGCTGCGCATCGGCACGATTCTCGATCCCGAATTCACCCGGCTGGGCGCTTTTCTCAAGCGCCTGGTCGAGTCGTATCCGCAGATCGAGACGGCCCTGCATCAAGGCATGTCCGGTTCGGTGCTGCAACAACTGGGGCGCGGCGAGCTCGATGTCGGCTTCTATCTTGGCCTACCCGACCCCGAGCGCTTTCACGCCATCACGCTCACACCGTTCTCGTATCAGGTGCTGGCGCCGGCCGGCTGGCGCGAGCGCGTGGCCCGGCGTGGGTGGCGTGAACTCGCCGCGCTGCCGTGGATCTGGACACCCCCCGAATCGGCCCACAACCGCCTGCTCTCGGCACAGTTCGGCGCATTGGGGGTGTCGCCCACGAAGGTCGCGGAAGTGGATCAGGAGCCGTCGATGCTCGATCTGGTGAAGTCCGGCGTCGGACTGTCGCTCGTGCGCGACTCCATCGCGTTGCGCGAGGCGCACGCCCACGGCCTGGTGATCGCCGATGGCGTGACCGTGCCAACCGAACTCACGTTCGTCGTGCTGGCCTCGCGACGTGACGAACCTGCCATCGCCGCCGCATTGCAATTGGTGGCGGCGGTATGGGCCTGAGCGCCGGCCGCGGCATGCCATCGCGCGAAGCCCCCGGTTTGCGCGATGGCGCATAATTCAGGCCCAGGGCGTTCGGGCACCAGATCATCGAAATGCCCCACCTCCGCCAGGCATTCCCGCGCCGTGGCGCATCGCGGCACATGCTGCCCTGCCAGAGGTTTGCGAAAGCCCTAGAATTCAAGTCTGTCTTCGAGGAGTCGATCATGTCTGTGAGAATGGAACGCGATACCTTCGGCGAAATTGCGGTGCCCGCCGATCGTCTCTGGGGTGCGCAAACGCAGCGCTCGCTGCAGAACTTCAAGATTTCCACCGAGAAGATGCCGCGCGAACTCGTGCGCGCGCTCGCTCGCGTGAAGCGCGCCGCCGCCGAGGTCAACAAGGGCCTGGGCGTGCTCGACGCCACGAAAGCCGACGCCATCATCCAGGCCGCCGACGAAGTCATCGCCGGCCAGCATGACGACGAATTCCCGCTGGCCGTGTGGCAAACCGGCTCGGGCACGCAGTCGAACATGAACATGAACGAAGTGCTCGCGAACCGCGCCAGCGAACTGCTCGGCGGTGTACGCGGCGAAACGCGTCTCGTGCATCCCAACGACGACGTGAACAAAGGCCAGTCGTCGAACGACGTGTTCCCGACGGCCATGAGCGTCGCCGCCCTCGACGCCCTCGTCAACCATCTCAAGCCGAGCATCGGCCAACTGCGCGACACGCTCGCCGCCAAGGCGCGCGCCTATGACGACATCGTCAAGATCGGCCGCACGCACCTCCAGGACGCCACGCCGCTCACGCTCGGCCAGGAGATCTCGGGCTGGGTCGCGCAGATCGACCACGGCCTGAAACACGTCGACGCCGCCCTGCCCCATGTGGCGGAACTCGCGCTTGGCGGCACGGCGGTGGGCACGGGCCTGAACGCGCATCCGGCATTCGCGAAGCAAGTGGCTGACGCGCTCGCGCGCGACACCGGCCTGCCGTTCGTCACCGCGCCGAACAAGTTCGAAGCGCTGGCGGCCAACGACGCCCTCGTCAACGCGCACGGCACGCTCAAGACGCTCGCCGCCAGCCTGATGAAGATCGCCAACGATGTGCGCTGGCTGGCCAGCGGCCCGCGATGCGGCATTGGCGAGCTGATGATCCCGGAAAACGAACCGGGCAGCTCGATCATGCCGGGCAAGGTCAACCCGACCCAGTGCGAGGCGATGACGATGCTGTGCGCCCAGGTGCTGGGCAACGACGTGGCGATCAACATCGGCGGCTCGATGGGCAACTTCGAGCTGAACGTGTTCAAGCCGATGCTCGTCCACAACTTCCTGCAAAGCGTGCGCGTGCTGGCCGACGGCGCAGTGAGCTTCAACGACAACTGCGCCATCGGCATCGAACCGAACCGCGAGCGCATCGGCTCGCTGCTCGAAGCGTCGCTGATGCTGGTGACCGCGCTCAACCCGCACATCGGCTACGACAAGGCCGCGCAGATCGCCAAGAAGGCGCACAAGGAAGGCACCACGCTCAAGGTCGCCGCCCTCGCGCTGGGCCACGTCACGGCCGAGCAGTTCGACGCCTGGGTTCGCCCCGAGCAGATGGTCGGCAAGCGCTGATTGCGCGCGAGCCCTCACCCTTCACCTCGTCGCCGCGCATGCCCATCTCGCCGTTGCCGCCGCTGCATTGCCTGATTGCTTTCGACGCTGCCGTGCGGCACGCGAGCTTCACCCGGGCCGCGGTCGAGCTCAATCTCACGCAGAGCGCCGTCAGCCGGCAAATCGCGCAGCTCGAGGAATTCCTCGGGCGCGCGTTGTTCACGCGCGAGCATCGCACGCTGCGCCTGACGGTGGCCGGGCAACGCTACGCGGAACAGATCCAGCGTCTGCTCGGCGAGTGCGCCGAAGCCACCGCCGACCTGATGAAACGGCGCGGCGACCTGGAACTCACCGTGGCCTGCTCGTCGGGCGTCGCCGTGTTGTGGATGACACCGCAACTCACGCGATTTCGCGCCGCGCACCCGGATATCAAGATCCGCGTGATCGTGAAAGACGGCATTACGTCGCTGTCCGCGTCGGAGTTCGATCTCGGTGTGTATTACGTGCGTAACGACCTGCCCCCGGACTTCGCCGGTCGACGGCTCTTCGACGAGGAAGTATTTCCCGTGTGCTCCCCCGCCTATCTGCGCGGACGCCAGCTCACGCCGGCCGATCTCGTCAGCGAGACGCTACTCTTCATCGAAGACGGCCAGCGCAAGTGGATGTCATGGCCCGACTGGTTCGAGCTGCAAGGGGTCAACACGCCGAAGTTTCCGCGCATGGTGAGCGCGAATTACTATCCGCTACTCGTGCAGATGGCCATCGCGGGCGGCGGGCTGGTCATGGGCTGGCGTCACATGATCGATTCCTGCCTCGATGCCGGCCTGCTCGTGCCCGCCTGCAATGCGTCCGCCAGCCTGGGCGGCGGCTACTACCTCGTGTGGCCTGCCGATCGCCATGAGCATGCCGCAGCGCGAATTTTCCGCAACTGGATCTACGCGGAATCTCGTTTCCCTTCATAGCGATTAGGTGACTTGTCGGAAGTTGCCATGCGCTGCACGCATGACAACATGCGGAATTTTCGTTTGGCCTGTCATTTTGTCTGAACTACTTTGTGTCCTATCCGCGCACGTTTGCCGGTCCCGACGGGAGCGCTGACGTGATCCGACATAAAAGCAGGCGTATTACCGGCATGACGTGGTCGCAAGGCACGCAACGGACGCCACCCATTCTCCGGGAGACTCAGATGCAGGCGACCTTAGCAGTGCCTCAACAGAACCTGGCCCGCCAGCGCCGTCACGCGATCGTGGCGACGGTAATCGGCAATGGTCTCGAGTGGTTCGACTTCACCGTCTACAGTTTCTTCGCGGCCATCATCGCGAAACAATTCTTCCCCACCGGCGACGACCTGTCGTCGTTCCTGCTGGCCGTGGCAACGTTCGGCGTGGGCTTCTTCATGCGCCCGGTCGGCGGCATCGTGCTCGGCATCTATTCCGACCGCGTGGGCCGCAAGGCGGCCCTGTCGCTCACCATTTTGCTCATGGCCGCCGGCACCGCGATGATCGGGCTGGCCCCGACCTATGATCAGATCGGTCTGGCAGCCCCCCTCATCATCGTGCTGGCGCGTTTGCTGCAAGGCTTCTCGGCCGGTGGTGAAATGGGCGGCGCAACGGCCTTCCTGACCGAATACGCGCCCGCCAACCAGCGCGCCTACTATTCGGCCTGGATCCAGTCGAGCATTGGCTTTGCCGTGTTGCTTGGCGCCGCCGTGGGCACGTTCGTGACCACCGAGCTGGATCACGCGTCGCTCGTGTCGTGGGGCTGGCGTGTGCCGTTCCTCGTCGGCATGCTCATCGGACCGGTCGGCTTCTACATCCGTAGCAAGATCGACGAAACGCCGACGTTCCAGCATGCCGAGAAGTCCGATACGCCGTTGCGCGACGTGTTCTCGCAGTATCCGCGCGAGACCCTCGCCAGCTTCTCCATGGTCGTGCTGTGGACGATCTGCACCTACGTGCTGCTGTTCTACATGCCGACGTATGCCCAGCGCGTGCTCAAGCTGCAGGCGTCCGAGGGCTTCACGGCCGGCATGGTCGGCGGTGCGATGATCCTCGTGTTCGCACCGGTCGTGGGACGTCTGGCAGATCGCTACGGCCGTCGGCCGTTCCTGTCGGGCTCGGCCCTGCTGATCCTGCTGCTCGCGTGGCCGATGTTCACGTACCTGAACGTCGCGCCGGGCCTGCACTCGCTGCTGACGTTCCAGATCGTGTTCGGCCTGCTCATCGCTTGCTATACCGGTCCGATTCTCGCGGCGTTCTCCGAGCTGTTCCCGGCGAAGGTGCTCTCGACGGGGCTGTCGGTGGCGTACAACTTCGCGGTGACGATCTTCGGCGGCTTTGCCGCGCTCATCATCACGTGGCTGATTGCCCGCACGGGCAGCAACATGGCACCGGCCATCTACGTGATCGTCGCGGCGGCCATCAGCCTCGTCGGCACGTGCTTCGTGAAGCCGCTGCCCAAGGCCTGAGTCCCCTGTTGTCAAGGCGCGCCCTCACCGGCGCGCCTTTTGCATTTTTCAAGGAATCCCCCCATGTCCGTTACCCTGCTTCGCGGCGGCAATGTGCTCGATGCAGCCGCCGGCCGTCTGCTCGAGCGTCACGATGTCGTTATCGACGGTGATCGCATTACGGCCCTTAGCGCGACGCCGCTCGACATCGACGGCGCGACGGTGATCGACGTCACCGGCAAGACCGTCATGCCCGGCATGATCGACTGCCACGTGCACGTGCTCGCCTCGCATCCGAACCTCGGCACGAACGCCAGCCAGCCGAACGTGCTCACCGTGCTCAAGTCGCTGCCGATCATGCAGGGCATGCTCAATCGCGGCTTCACGACCGTGCGTGATGCCGGCGGCGCCGACTGGGCGCTGCAACAGGCCATCGAGCAGGGTGTGATTCCGGGGCCGCGCATTTTCCCGTCGGGCAAGGCGCTCTCGCAGACGGGCGGGCACGGCGACTTCCGCCCCCGCAGCGACATACTGGAGCCGTGCTCGTGCGCGTTTCGCGCGGGTGCGATCGGGCGCGTCGTCGATGGCGTCGATCCGATCCGCCTCGCCGTGCGCGAAGAGATTCAGAAGGGCGCGACGCAGATCAAGCTGATGGCCTCGGGAGGCGTGGCGTCGCCGGTCGATCCCATTGCCAACACCCAATATTCGGAAGACGAGATCCGTGCGGCGGTCGCCGAAGCCGAAGCGGCGCAAACCTACGTGATGGCCCACGCCTACACCCCGCGGGCAATAGCCCGCGCGGTGCGCTGCGGCGTGCGCACCATCGAGCATGGCAATCTGTGCGACGCCGAGACCGCGACGCTCATGGCCGAGAAAGGGGCCTATGTCGTGCCGACGCTGGTCACCTACGATGCGCTGGCAAAAGACGGCGCGTCGCTGGGCCTGCCGCCCGAGTCCGTGGCGAAGGTGGAGAGCGTGCAGCGCGCCGGTCGCGAATCGCTCTCGATCTATCGCGACGCGGGCGTGAAGATGGGCTTCGGCTCCGACCTGCTCGGCGACATGCATAAGTACCAGTCCGACGAACTGACGATCCGTGCCGACGTACTGGGTGCCGCCGAGACGCTTCGCTCGGCGACGGTCATCGGCGCGGAGATTCTGAATCGCGCGGGCGAGCTGGGTGTGATCGCACCGGGCGCGCTGGCCGACGTGCTGGTCGTCGATGGGAATCCGCTCGAATCCATCGATGTGCTGACGGGCCAGGGCGAAAGCATTCGCTGGGTCTTCAAGGACGGGAAGATCGCAAAGCAGCCGCAATGATCCCACGGCGATGAAAAAGCAGCCCACCTTCGGGCTGCTTGCTTACGCCTGGCAATATCGCCCGAGCGACGTTACTTCTTCCACCCGGGCGTAACAAAGACAGAGCGCACGTCCTCGAGCGTTTGCGAGACCGTCTCGCGCGCACGCTCCGTACCGGCGCGCAGCATGTCCCACACATACTCCGGGTTCTTCGCGAATGCCTCGCGACGCTCACGCATCGGACGCAGCATCTCCTGCAACCGCTCCTCCAGACGCGCCTTCACCTTCGAGTCGGCCAGACCGCCGCGCACGTAGTGATCCTTGAGCGCCTGCAAGCCTTCCTTGTCTTCGTCGAAGGCGTCGAGGTAGGCGAATGCCACGTTGCCTTCCAGATGCCCCGGATCCTCCACCTTCAGATGCAGCGGGTCCGTGTAGCACTTCTTGACGGCAGCGCGGATCTCGTCCGGCGTTGACGAAATGTTGATCACGTTACCCAGCGACTTGCTCATCTTGGCCTTGCCGTCGATGCCCGGCAGACGCCCGATCGGCGGCACCAGCGCCTTCGCTTCGACCAGGATCTCGCGATCGGCCAGACGATTCAGGCGGCGCACGATTTCGTTGGTCTGCTCGATCATCGGCAACTGGTCTTCGCCGACCGGCACGAGCGTTGCCCGGAATGCCGTGATGTCGGCCGCCTGGCTCACCGGATACGTGAGGAAGCCGGCCGGGATATCGCGCTCGAAGTTGCGCAGGCCGATCTCCTGCTTGACGGTGGGATTGCGCTCCAGGCGCGCCACGGTCACGAGGTTCAGGTAATAGAACGTGAGTTCGGTCAGTTCGGGCAACCAGGTCTGCACGCAGATCGTGGTCACGTCGGGGTCGATACCGACGGCGAGATAGTCGAGCGCCACTTCCGAGACGTTGCGATGCACTTTGCCGCGATCGTCGGTGTTATCGGTCAACGCCTGGGCGTCGGCGACCAGAACGAATTGCGTGTACTCATGCTGATACGCCACGCGGTTCTTCAGACTGCCGACATAGTGGCCCAGATGCAGCGGCCCCGTCGGGCGGTCACCCGTGAGGATCACCTTGCGATCCGCAGGCGCCTTCGAAACACTCATTTTCCTCTCCGTAATCAATCACTTATGGCGAGCCCCGATGCCCCGCGCGCGGTGGACGGCTTCCCGTCGCAACGCCGCCGTCGGCATCCGGTTCACCCTATTGCGTCAGCCGTAACCCCGAATGGTAGCGCGTCGGCGCAGCGGCGGCACAGAAACGGCCCCGTCGCAAGGCGCAACGACATTTGGCGTGCCCAGAAAAAACGAGGGCCGAAGCCCCCGTTTGGGTACGTCAACGCCGGTGCAAACCGGTGGGTTTCGCTCAGCGCGCCGTCACCACCGGAATGCCCTTGAGCGACTTGCCGCTGCTGCGTGCGTGCGCCAGCGCCTGCTCGACGGCATCGCCCGTAGCGGGTGTCACGTTCAGCCGCGCCGCAATCGTGGCCTCGACGCGCTTGGCCATCGCCAGGTTCGCCAGCTTCACATGACCGTAGCCGCGAATCTTCGCCGGCGCTTCGGCCAGCGCGATCACATCGGCCAACGTGTCGGCCGACAGGCCTGCCAACGCGCGTTCCAGCGTCGCGCGATAGTCTGCGATCAACTGACGCTCCATGCGGCGCTCCAGCGTGTAACCGAAGACGTCGAGCGCACCGCCGCGCAAGCCACGCAGCTTCGCCATGCCGCGCAGCACCGGCCACAGCCACGGCCCAATGGTCACCTTCTTCGGCACCGCACCGTCCTTGCCGCGCGCGACCAGCGGCGGCGCCATATGGAACTCGACACGGAAGTCGCGCCCCGGCTTGCCCTCGAAGGTCTCGCCCAACGCGTCGGCGAAATCGGTTTGCGCATACAGTCGCGCCACTTCGTACTCGTCCTTGTAGGCCATCAGGCGCGAGAGCTGCTGCGCTACGGCACGTGACAAGCGGCCAGGCGCGCCCGCCACTCGCGTTTCCGCATCGGCCACCTGCTTCACGAAACCTGCGAACTGCGCCGCATACGCCGCGCTCTGGTACTGCGTCAGCAACGCCACGCGATGCGCGACGAGGGCATCGAACGTCATGTCGTCAGCGACCGGCGCATGTACCGGCGTCGGCGTGGCCTTGGCCGCCGTCTGCGTCAGCGCTGTCGGGTCCCCGGCCGCCAGCCGCCCGATTGCCAGCGCAAGCTGGTTCATCGGCACCGCCACGTTGTTCAATTCGATCGCCCGTTGCAGCGCGTGCAGCGACACCGGCACCAGCCCCAGTTGCCACGCGAAGCCGAGCATGATGATGTTCGCGCCCATCGTGTCGCCGAGGAAACGCTGCGCGAGCGCCTGGGCGTCGCAGGCATCGAGCTTGTCGTTGCCTGCCGCGTGACGCATCTTCTCGAGCAGCGCGTCGGCGTGAAGATTCGCGTCAGGGTTCTGCACGAACGTCGCGTTCGGAATCGCATGTGTGTTGACCACCACGCGCGTACGGTCGCGCCGCACGGTTTGCAACGCATCGGCACTCGCCCCCACGACCATGTCGCAGGCGAGCAGCACGTCGGCCTGCTGCGTGTCGATACGCACCTGGTTGAGCGCCTGCGGCGTGTTGGCGAAGCGCACGAAAGACAGCACGGCGCCGCCCTTCTGCGCGAAGCCCATGAAGTCGAGCACCGACGCGCTCTTGCCTTCGAGGTGCGCCGCCATCGTGATGAGCGCACCGATCGTCACCACGCCGGTGCCGCCCACGCCCGTGACCATGATGTCGAACGGCGCATCGCCCGCGAGCGTAGTCGGCTGCGACAACGCGTTCAGACGTCCTTCGAAGGCCGCCTGGTCGAAGGCGGCGGCAAGCGCCTTCTTCAACTGCGCGCCCTTGACCGACACGAAGCTCGGGCAGAAGCCGTTCACGCAGGAGAAATCCTTGTTGCACGACGATTGGTCGATGCGACGCTTGCGTCCCAGCGCCGTCTCCACCGGCTCGACCGACAGGCAGTTCGATGCCACGCCGCAATCGCCGCAGCCCTCGCATACGGCTTCGTTGATGAACAGACGTCGATCCGGATTCGGGAATTCGTTTTTCTTCCGACGACGACGCTTCTCGGCCGCGCACGTCTGGTCGTAAATGAGCACGGTCGTGCCGGCGATCTCGCGCAACTCGCGCTGCACGGCGTCGAGTTCGCTGCGGTGATGGAACGTCGTGCCCTTCGGGAACTGGCCTTCGTGACCGATGTACTTCTCCGGTTCATCGCTCACCACGACGAGTTTCGCAATGCCCTCGGCTTCGACCTGGCGCGCGATCTGCGGCACCGAAATCGACCCATCGACCGGCTGGCCGCCCGTCATCGCCACGGCATCGTTGTAGAGAATCTTGTAGGTGATGTTCGCCTTCGAGGCCACGGCCTGGCGAATCGCGAGCAGGCCGGAGTGGAAGTACGTGCCGTCGCCCAGGTTCTGGAAGACGTGCGGACGTTTGGTGAAGTGCGAGTGCGCGGCCCAGTCCACACCCTCGCCGCCCATCTGGATCAACCCCGTGGTGTCGCGATCCATCCACGACGCCATGAAGTGACACCCGATACCGGCCTGCGCGATGGAGCCTTCGGGCACCTTCGTCGACGTGTTGTGCGGACAACCCGAGCAGAAATACGGCACGCGGCGCACACCGTCGGCCGCATTCGACAGGATGTCGTGCGCCACGAGATCAACCACACGTTCGCGACGATCCAGCGCCGGGCGATGCTTCGCGAGCCACTCGGCGAACACCGGCAACACGCGCGACGGACGCAACTCGCCCAACGCGGAGAGCAGCGCGCGGCCGTCGGCATCGGACTTGCCGAGCACGGTCGGGCGCGTGCCCGTCGTGCGGTTGTAGAGGTATTGCTTGATCTGCTGCTCGACGACCGGCCCCTTCTCCTCGATCACGAGGATTTCCTTCAGACCGGCGACGAATGTGTCCAGGCGCGACATATCGAGCGGGAACGACAGGCCCACCTTGTAGATGCGCACACCGGCCGCCGCGAGATCGTCGATGGTCAGGTCCAGGCGCCGCAGCGTCTCCATCAGGTCGAGATGCGCCTTGCCGCACGTCACGATACCGATGTCGGCCGCCGGGGCCGGGGCAATCCACTTGTCGATGCTGTTCACGCGCGAAAAGGCGCGCACCGCGTCGAGCTTGTCGGCCAGGCGCGCTTCGAGCGCCAGGCTCGGCAGATCGGGCCAGCGGTTGTGCAGGCCGCCTGCGGGCGCGACGTAGTCGGGCGGCTCGACCCAGTCCGTGCGGATCTTGTCGAGGTCGACGGTGCCGCGCGACTCGACCGTCTCGGAGATGGCCTTCAAACCCGCCCAGGCGCCCGAGAAACGCGACAGCGCGTAGCCATAGAGACCGAATTCGACGAGCTCGCCGATGTCGGCCGGATTGAGCACCGGCATGCTCCACGACATCATCGTAAAGTCGCTCTGATGCGGCATCGACGACGACACGCAACCGTGGTCGTCTCCCGCCACCACGAGCACGCCGCCATGGCGCGACGCGCCGTAAGCGTTGCCGTGCTTGAGCGCATCGCCCGCGCGGTCCACGCCCGGGCCCTTGCCGTACCACATGCCGAACACGCCTTCGACGGTGCGCTCGGGGTCAGCCTCCACGCGCTGCGTGCCCATGACGGCGGTGCCGCCCAACTCTTCGTTGATCGCGGGCAGGAACTTGACGTTGGCCGCATCGAGCAGCTTCGTCGCCTTCCACAACTGCTGGTCCACGCCGCCGAGCGGCGAACCGCGATACCCGCTGATGAAGCCGGCGGTGTTCAGGCCGCGCGCAGCGTCGAGTTGATGCTGCATCAACAGGATGCGCACGAGCGCCTGCGTGCCGGTCAGGAAAATCTGACCGCGACTCGCCGTGAGCGCGTCGGAGAGCTGGTAGTCGGGATGGGCCAGGGGATTGGCCGTCGGCGTCGCGGGGGCGGCGCGCATGGGGGCATTCATGGTGTCTCTCCTGATCCCCGCGGCCTGCACCAGATCCATCTGAGAGCGGCATCGACCGTGCTTCGGGGGCATTTGTTCTGTTCGTCTCGACGTCGTGATCGCATCGTGCGGCAACGCGTCGGTATGCAAGCAGTGTATGGGGAGGCAGGAGAAAGATTTTTACTATTTCACTCCTTTTGGCGCACAATAAGAAACGTTCATTTCGCAAAAGGCGATTTTTTGAAATGGAATTACTCGATAATTTTGCCCGTCAGATCCTGCGTCTGTTGCAGATCGACTCGCGCCGCTCGGCGCAGGAGCTGTCCGATAACGTGGGCCTGTCGGCAACGCCGTGCTGGCGGCGGATCAAGGACATGGAGCAAAGCGGCGTGATCCAGCGCTATACGGTGCTGCTCGACCGGGAGAAGCTCGGCCTGCATGTATGCGCGCTGGCCCACGTGCAACTCACCCGCCACACGGAGGGCGGCACGGAGCAATTCGAGCGCGAGATCCGTACCTGCCCCGAGGTGACGGAGTGCTACAGCACCACGGGCGAGGCCGACTACATCCTCAAGATCGTGGCGCCGGACATCAAGGCCTACGACGCGTTCCTGCACGAACACATCTTCCGTCTGCCCGCCGTGGCCAACGTGAAGACGAGCGTCGTGCTGCGTGAGATCAAGTTCGATACGAGCCTGCCGATTTGACCAGCTAAGACACCGATGCAAATCGGAACATTCCCTGTTGCAAGACGTCTGGATTTCTAAGAGCCTATAGCAACCACTCAGTACGAGAGTGCCCATAACGGCCCCCCAAGTTTTTCACTTTTGGAGGGGCTATATGTCGAGCGAAAACACCGCCGCAGTTTCCGAGGCTACGGACGAAACCTTGTGCGCTGAAACGGCAAAATCCGGTGATGAATTGCCGGGGAACGCGCTTGTCTTTCACGAAGCAGATGGCGTCTCCATCATCGCAAATGGCAATCTTCCGTGGGCGTTGAACCGCTTCGTAAAGCTTCACGAATTGGGACATCTCGCAACGAATACGTTGCGAGCGTCGCCCACGCAAACGCCTTCTAACAAGACTAGCGAACGGCAAGCAAATCTGTGGGCACTGAACCAACTTCGCCGATGGCTTAAACCAGCCGCGCTCGACGGCTACGTTCGCTCGACCGCTGCTTGTTCAATCCCAAGGCGTTCGCGGTTCTCCGGATGAACGACAGCGGCTTCGATATTGTTCGTGCGTTGCGAGGCAAAGACTTCTCACATGCGGAGTTCATGGCGACGTACTGCGTATTCGGCCGGTGCAGCATTGATGCAGAGCGATTTCTCAAAAAATGTCTGACGCATCAACTCTTCGTTCCCGTGAAGCTGACGGACAGCGCAACGTAAGACGGAAATCTGTCCTCGCCTTCCCATTTGTTGACATCGCGCGACATCCACACTTGACGCGCCACCATTTCCACGACGACAATGATAATGATTCTTATTTATCATCATCGTCCCAAGGCCGATTATTCGCGGTCAGGCGGGACGAAATCTTTCGCCAGCCGCGCCTGCCGGCGTGTTCCCGAGCGTTGCTAACGATACGCCGGACACGACCATTGCCACGAGCGCTTGCCAGCCAGCAACGGGGTTTTCTTGCTCTGGGAGCCAGCAGTGAAGCAGTCGTCAAGCGGCGGGGGCCGCGCTTTTGTCATGTCCACGCGCCGGGAATACGGCGCCAACGGGTCCATCCACGCCATTCGTGGCGACAGCATTCGCGCCGAACACTCGCAACGCCAACAGGCGTGCGAGCCGCGTCGGCGTCTGCACCCGCTTGCCGGCGCGGTGATTGCCGCGTTCTGGTTGCCTGCCGCTGTCGCGCAGCAGGCCCCGCCCGAGGGTTCAAGTCCACCGGCCAAGCCGGCCCAGACGATTCACCTCGCGCAGCGATCGCCCAACGCACCGTTGCAGCTCGCCGAAGCCAATCTGCGCGAGGTGAACGTCACGGCGACGCGTACCCCCACCGAAGCGGAACGCACACCGGCGTCCATTTCCGTCATCACCGATCAGGATCTCGAAGAGCAGCAGGCGCAGGACATCAAGGAAGCGCTGCGCTACGAGCCCGGTGTCACGGTGCGCCGCGCGCCGTATCGTCCCGCCTCGGCCGCCGCCGGCGGCGGTCGCGACGGCAATTCGAGCATCAACATCCGCGGCCTCGAAGGCAACCGCGTGGCGCTCTTCGAAGACGGCATCCGCATGCCGTCCGCCTACGCGTTCGGCCCGCTCGAAGCCGGGCGCGGCGATTACATGAGCATGGATGTGCTGCGCCGCATCGAAATCCTGCGCGGCCCCGCCTCGTCGCTCTATGGCAGCGACGGACTCACCGGCGTCGTCAACTTCCTCACCAAGGACCCACAAGACCTGCTCGATGTGTTCGGCAAGTCGACCTACTTCTCGCTGCGTCCCTACTACAACTCGATAGACCGTAGCTTCGGCACGACGGCGCAGGCCGCCTGGGGTGGCGAGCAGTGGCAAGGCATGGTGATCGTCGATGGCAACAAGGGCCACGAACTCGACAGCAAGGGAACCAACAACTCGGCCAGCACCTCGCGCACGACGGCCAACCCACAGGACAGTCACGGCGACTCCGTACTCGGCAAACTGGTCTTCAAGGCCACGCCCCGCTCGACGTTCAAGCTCACGGGCGAGACCGTGCGCCGTCGCGTGGACTCGAACGTCCTGTCGGCCGTCAATCCGCCAACGACGCTGGGCCTGAACACGAGCGACCGTCTCGAACGCCACCGCGTCAGCCTCGATTACGACTTCAACGACGCCTCGCAAGCCTACGTCCAGAACGCGCACGCGTTGCTGTATTTCCAGGACGCGAAGAACAATCAGTACGCGTACGAGCAGCGCACGGCAGGCGACCGCACACGTGACAACACGTACAAGGAGCGTACTGTCGGCGGGTCGCTGCAAGCGCAAAGCCACTTTGCGACCGGCCCGCTCGCCCACAAGCTCGTGTACGGCACCGATGCGAGCCTCGCCTACATCACCAGCTATCGCGACGGCACCGTGCCGGGCATGGGCGAGTCGTTCCCCAACAAGGCGTTCCCGGACACCGACTACACGCTCTTCGGCGCGTTTGTCCAGGACGAGATCCGCTATGGCGCACTCACCGTCACGCCCGGCATTCGCTACGACGCCTACTGGCTATCGCCGAAGCAGAACGATCCGCTGTACGTGTCGCAGACGGCGTCCGGCACACGTGTTCAACCGACTTCGTCGAACGATGGCGCCTTCTCGCCGCGCCTGGCGATCATGTACGAGATCGCACCGTCGCTGATTCCGTACGTGCAGTACGCACGTGGCTTTCGCACGCCAACGCCCGACCAGGTCAACAACGGCTTCTCGAATCCGATCTACGGCTACATGTCGATCGCAAACCCGAACCTCAAGCCCGAGACCAGCGACACCGTCGAGCTGGGGTTGCGCGGTCGTCTCGCCACCACGCTCGGCCCGGTCACCTACAGCACTGCGATCTTCGCGGGCAACTACCGCAACTTCATCTCGCAGCAAAACATCAGTGGCTCGGGCCGCCCGAGCGATCCGCTCATCTACCAGTACGTGAACTACAACCGCGCCCGCATCCAGGGCTGGGAAGGCCGTGCCACGTGGGCGCTCCATGGCGGCGTGACACTGCGCACCGCCATGGCCTACACGCACGGCACCACGCAAGACAACGGCGGCGCCAGCCAGCCGCTGAACACCGTGAATCCGTTCTCAATGGTGCTCGGCGTGCGCTACGAGCCGAACACGACGTGGTTCGCACAAGCCGACTTGCGCTTCCAGGCCGCGAAGTCGGAAAGCCAGATCGCCAAGACCTGCACCTCGGGCACGCGACAAAACCAGAACTGTTGGGCGCCACCGTCGGCGCTCGCGCTCGACCTGTCGGGCGGCTATCGCATCAACAAGTTCGCGACGGTCTATGCGGGCGTCTACAACGTGTTCGACCGCCAGTACTGGAACTGGTCGGACGTGCGCAGCCTCGCCGATAACTCGACGATCAAGGACGCCTATTCGGCCCCGGGCCGCAGCGTGGCCATGAGCCTGAAGCTGCAGTACTGATCGACCACATCGAACGTCAAGGTCGTGCTGGCGCGACACGCCCCGGATTCTCCTATCTCCGCCAGCGCATGCCAGCCAACGCAAGCCACCCTGCCACAAAGGAATCGTCATGATGAATACGCAAAACACCCCTTCCGCCAGCGCCGCCGCCCGCCCGGCATTCCCCGCGTTCGCCGACGTCTCCCGTCTGCGCAGCGAATTTCATCGCGTGAAGACCGAGCGGAACCTGCGCGATCGCGATGCCGCCGCCGCCCTGGGCGTCTCCGAAGGCGAGACGGTCGCCGCTTTCGTCGGCGAGCACGTCGTGCGGTTGCGTCCCGAGTTCATCGAGATCGTCGAGGCATTGCCCGCGCTGGGGCGCGTCATGGCGCTCACACGCAACAATGCTGCCGTTCACGAAAAGGATGGACAGTACGAAAAGCTCTCCCACACCGGCACAATCGGCCTCGGACTCGGTAAAGACCTCGACCTGCGCCTCTTCTATCACCAATGGGCGTACGGATATGCCGTCGAAACGCCAGCAGATAGCGGCGCGCGCCGCTCGTTGCAGTTCTTCGACAAAACCGGCACCGCGGTGCACAAGATGTTCCTGCGCGATCACAGCGATATGGCCGCGTACGACGCCATCGTCGCCCGCTTTCGCGCGAGCGACCAGACGCCGGGTCAGCACGTCGTCGCGGCCGACGCGCCGAAGGCCGAGACGCCCGACGCCGACATCGACGCAGGCGCGTTCCAGCGCGACTGGCTCGCCATGACCGACACGCATCAGTTCTTCGAGCTGCTCAAGCGTCACCGTGTGTCGCGCGCGCAAGCGTTGCGCCTCGCCCCCGAAGGCCACGCGCAACGCGTGTGCGCGGCATCGGTGCGCACATTGCTCGACGATGCCGCCGCCGCCGCCCTGCCGATCATGGTCTTCGTCGGCAACGCGGGCATGATCCAGATCCATACAGGCCCGGTGAAGGCCATTCGCGTGATGGGTCCCTGGGTCAACGTGCTCGATCCGGGCTTCAACCTGCATCTGCGCGAAGACCTCGTCCACTCGGCGTGGATCGTGCGCAAACCGACGGCGGACGGCATCGTCTCGTCGCTGGAGCTGCTCGATGCCTCGGGAATGGTCATCGCCATGTTCTTTGGCGAGCGCAAGCCGGGGCAGGCCGAGCGCGACGACTGGCGCGAGACGCTCACACGGGTGAGGCATGCGGCGCGCGCGGGGGACGCGCAAGACGTCATGGAGGCATCGGCGTGAACCGGCCAATCGACGCACGCGGCGCGGCGCGGCGCGCACTGCTGATCACCAGCACGGCGTTGGCCGCCGGCGCGTGGCTGGGCACGCGAGTCGCCGTGGCACAGCCCAACGTGACGACGCCTGCCGCGCCGGGGAAGAACGGGCCGAAGCGCGTCGTGGTGGCGGGCGGCGCACTCACCGAAATCGTCTACGCGCTCGGCGCGCAGGATCGCATGATCGCCAACGACCTGACGAGCCTGTATCCGGAAGCGGCCACGCGACTGCCAAAGATCGGATACCTGCGCACCCTGTCGGCGGAAGGCGTGCTCTCGCTGCGTCCGGACCTGCTGCTCGCAGGCGCGGAGGCGGGCCCGCCCAATGTGCTGTCGCAGATCGCGGCGGCGGGCGTGCCGGTCGAGCGCTTCGTGCACGGCTATTCCGCCGAGCGAGTGCTCGACAACATTCGCGCCGTCGCCACCGCCCTGCGCGTGCCCCACGACGGCACGCGTGTGGCGAGCCGCTTTACCGCGGACTGGCTGCGCGCTCGCGACGAGATCGAACAACGGTATGGCATCGCGCGCCGCCCGCGCGTGCTGTTCATCCTCGGTCACACGGGCAACCAGGTGATGGTGGCGGGACACGACACGGCGGCCCACGCCATGCTCGCCTACGCCGGAGCGCAGAACGCGCTGCGCGGGTTCACCGGCTACCGGCCGCTCACGGCGGAAGCGGCGGTCGCGGCCCAGCCCGACGTGCTGCTCACGACAACGACCGGGCCAACGCCCACCGATCCCGCCGCAACGCTACTCGCCCAACCCGGGCTCGCGAACACGCCCGCCGGACGCGCCAAACGCGTGGTGAGTTTCGACGCCTTGTACCTGCTCGGCTTCGGTCCGCGTCTGCCGCAGGCGGTTGCCGATCTGGCACGACGCGTGCATGCCGCTTGATTACGCTGCGGCGCAATGTGCGACGTTGCTTGATGTTGTGTGAGATGTCGCACGCGCCGGTGCCATCCCGAAATCCGCCAATCGCCAGCCAACAAACCATGTCAGTCGCTCCTCCGATACCGAAGTCGTCCCCGTCACACCGTGCCGACGCAGGGCGCACCGCGACCGTTCCCGCCGTGTTGGGTCACGCCAGCGCGGTGCGTCGCCGTCCGCCACGATGGATTGTCATGACGGCGCTGGGCGCCCTGCTCGCCGTGGCAGTTCTCGCTGCGCTGTGCGGCGGGGCCTATCGCATTGCGCCCGGGGAAGCGATTGCCGTGCTGTTTCGGGGCGCCACGGGCGACCTCGCGCAGGATCAAGCCCGCAACGTCATGTTGCAGATCCGCCTGCCGCGCATCGTGCTCGGTATTCTCGTTGGCGTGGGCTTCGGTGCCGCCGGCGCCGCGCTGCAGGCCCTCTTCCGCAATCCGCTCGCCGACCCCGGTCTGATTGGCGTGGCCAGCGGCGCGGCGTTGGGCGCGGCAGGGGTGATCGTCCTCGGCGGCGTCCTGCTTCCGGCGGCGCTCGCGGCGTCGCTTGGCCTGTGGCTGCTACCGGTGGCGGCGTTCGTCGGGGCGCTTGGCGTCACCACGCTTGTCTACCGTCTGGCCGCAGGGCGCGGCCGCCTCGCCTTGCCCTTGCTACTGCTCGCGGGAATTGCGATCAATGCCGTCTCGGGGGCAGCCATCGGTTTGCTCACCTACCTCGCCGACGATACGCAACTGCGCACGCTCACCTTCTGGACGCTCGGCAGTCTCGGCGGCGCGCAATGGCCAATGCTCGGCGTGATCGTATGGCCCGTCGCGCTCGGGATCGTCGCGCTCGTCACGCAGTGCCGCTCGCTTAATGCCTTGTTGCTGGGCGAAGCGGAGGCATTGCATCTCGGGGTCGCCGTGCAGTCGGTCAAGCGTCGCGTGATGGTGGCGTGCGCGCTGTGCGTCGGTGCGCTGGTCGCGTCGAGCGGCATGATCGGCTTCATCGGCCTGATCGCGCCGCATATCGTGCGTCTGGTCGTCGGACCCGACCCGCGCGCCGTGCTCCCGGCGGCGGCGCTCTTCGGTGCGATCCTGGCGTTGCTCGCCGATCTGGTCGCCCGCACCTGGGTGGCACCGGCCGAGCTGCCGCTGGGCATTCTCACGGCACTGCTCGGCGCCCCGTTCTTCCTCATGCTGCTGTGGCGCCGCCGAGGACAGTTCGGGCTATGACACTGATCGATCCGGTCTGACGAAACAGGACATTGCTATGCTCAGTGCACACGACCTTACGATTACCCATACCGATTCGCCCGTGCTCGACGGCCTGTCGCTCGACGTGCGTCCCGGCGAACTGCTCGTGCTGCTCGGCCGCAACGGCGCGGGCAAGAGCACGTTGCTCAAGGCGATGGCCGGCGAGCCGCTGCCCTCGCGCACGCGCATGCGCGGCGACATCACGCTGAACGGCGCACCGCTCGGGCAATATGCCCCGGCGGCGCTGGCCCGCCTGCGTGCCGTGCTGCCGCAAACGGCGCAATTGGCGTTCCCGTTCAGCGCACTCGATATCGTGACGATGGGGCGGCTGCCCTTCCCGAGATCGCGCCGACGGGACGCCTTCGGCAAGACCGTCGAGAGCGATACGGAAATCGCGACGCGCGCGCTGGAACGGGCGGGGGCGCTGCCGTTGCTGCATCGTGACGTGATGACCCTGTCGGGCGGAGAATGGGCGCGGGTGCAGTTTGCGCGAGTGCTTGCGCAACTATGGCCTGACGACGATGGCTTGGCACCGTCGGTGCCGCGCTATCTGCTCCTGGACGAACCGACAGCGGCGCTCGACCTGGCGCATCAGCATCACCTGCTCTCGCTCACGCGCGAGCTTGCCGCGACGTGGGGCTTCGGTGCGATGGCCATCGTGCACGACGTCAACCTCGCGGCGCGTCACGCGGACCGCATGGCGTTGCTCGCCAACGGACGCATTCTCGCAACGGGGACGCCCAGCGAAGTGATGCGTGCCGACCTCATCGAGGCAACGCTCGGCCTACCCGTGCATGTGATGACGCCCGAGACATGGCCCGGTTACCCAGGGCTCGCGAACGCTTGTGCAGGCCTGCCTTTCGCCCTGCCCGCTTGAACACGACACGCGGTTCACACATCGGCACCCGTCCGATCAAGCGGCGGGCACGCCGTCCTTCGCCAGATTGGCACGTGCGCACAATACGGCGGCGAGATCCCATAGGGCATAGCCCACGCTCTTGAAAATCACCGGCCCGCTCGAACGGAAGCGATCGGGGGTGATGATGGCGTCGAGCAACGGCGCCGCACGTCCCCAGTCGATGGCCGCATGCAGCAGATCGCCGGCTTCGTGCTTGACCTCCCAGGTATCGACGATGAGCGTGCCGCGCACAGCGGCGTCGCGACACAATTGCGGCGGCAACTCGCGCATATCCGGACGGAACGCCCCGACCCCCGCGACGAAGATGTCGTCGCGCCAGCGCAGCACATCGCTGTCGGGCAGCACAGGGTCGCTGCTGGTCGTCGCCGTGATCACGATGCTCACGGTCCTCAGCACCGGCTCGACCGCGTCGACCACGGTCGCTTCCACACCGAGCGTTGCGGCGTGCTCTGCGAGCGCGTGGGCGCGCTCCGCGCTGCGCGAAAAGATCATGAAGTGACGCGTCCCCATCCCGGCGGCAAACGCCTCCAGGTGCGCCCTCGCCTGCACCCCGGCCCCAACGATCAACACCGGCCCCTTGGGGCGCGGCGCAAACTTGCGGGCAGCGAACAGCGTCACGGCGGCCGTGCGACGACCGGTGATGGTCGGCCCATCGAGCAACATCAATCGCTCCCCGGTGTGCGGATCGAACACCATCACCTCACCGATGATGGACGGTTTGCCCACGCGGCAATTCTCGGGATGCACCGTGATGTGCTTGGTCATCGCGACATCGCGATTCGCGGCAGGCATCACCAGCAGCACACCACCGCGGCGGCCGCGCTCCGGTTCACTCAGCGCGAAATGCAGGCGTTCTGGCGCGCGCGCGGTGCCCGAGCGCATCTCCATGAGCATGGCCTCGATGCCGTCGGCCAACTGAGGGTACGGCAACAACTGTGCGGTTTGACGCGCGTCCAGCGTGATCATCGATATGTCTCCGCTCCGGGGCGTGCGTCATTGGCGGGTAGCGTCGTACTCGTCGCCGTCATATTGCGTCACGCATTGGCAGGTCTCGTTTCAGTGTAGCTTGCATCGCGTGAACGCGTCTGCCGCATCAAAAATTATTCACGACACAGCGCACATGCGCTCAGCGACTCGCATTGCGCATGCGCTTACCGTCGTCGAGCGTCGCACCGCGTACCTCGAAGTGCACGCGGTCACGTACCGCTCCGGCAGCGTCGACGAGTTCGAGCGTGTGACGCCCGGGCCACGGCAACCACCCCACGCGCGCACGGCCCGCGAGCGGTTTGCCGTCGAGCCGCCACGCCGCGCCCTTGGGCCACGCGGCGGCCACCTGGAACCACAGGCGCTGGTTCGCGGGCGGAATATCCGGATCCAACGCAACGATGGTGCTGTCGGGCGGCCCGGCAATTCGCCAGAGCGGCCCGCCTGGCGCTTTGGTGGCGAGCGCTGACAGCGTCATCGTGCGCTGTGATGTTCCGGGAAGAAACCACTCGTCGCGCGCCGCTTCGATGTGCGCCGAGTACTGCACCGCAACATGCTCGAGGCCGGGCGGCGGCGCGGGCGGCAGGCTCGCCGTGCGTCGATGCAGATAGTCCATGACGCGGTGCCAGATCGGCGCCGCCCCCGATACCCCGGACACATCCCACATCGGCGCACCGTCGGCGTTGCCCACCCAGACACCGACCGTATAGTGCCGCGAATATCCGACGGCCCAGTTGTCGCGCATGTCCTTGCTGGTGCCGGTCTTCACGGCGGTCCAGTAGCGTGTCGAGAGCGGACTGTCGAGCCCGAACGTGCGAGTGCGCGCCTGTCGATCGGCGATCATGTCCGATACGATGAAACTGACCTGCGGCGAAAAGACGGCCGTTTGCGTCATGTCACGTCCACGCGCTTTGGTCGCGTCACCACCGCGCGTGCGTGCCATGTCCGGCATGCGCTCGTTCACACCGCTGGCGGTGCCGCCGTTAGCGAGTGCGCGATAGGCGTTCGCGAGCGTGAGCAGCGTCACATCGGCGCTGCCGAGCGCGAGGCTGTAACCGTAGTAGTCGCCGCTTTGCGTGAGCGGCAAGCCGAGTGAGACGAGCGTCTGGGCGAACCGGCGCGGCGTGACCATCACGAGCGTGCGCACGGCCGGCACGTTCAGCGACGAGGCCAGCGCCGTGCGCGCACTGATCCACCCCTTGAAGTGACGATCGTAGTTTTGTGGAATGTACAGGCCCCCGCCCGTGGGCAGATCGATGGGCGAATCGTCGAGGAGCGATGCTGCCGTCATGCGATGCTCCGCAATCGCCTGGGCATACAGGAACGGCTTGAGTGTCGAACCGGCCTGCCGAAGCGACGTGACGCCATCGACCTGCGCCGCCGCCGACAATGGTCCCGAGGAACCGACCCATGCAAGGATGTCGCCGCTCGCGTTGTCGATGACGACAATGGCCCCGTCCTGCACGTTGCGCGAACGTCCTGGCGTGCCCAGTTCGCGCAGCGTCTGCCGCAGGGTGGTCACGGCCATGCGCTGGAGCTTCGCGTCGAGCGTGCTGACAATGCGTGTGCCCGCGGGCGGACGACTCGCGCTGAACACGCGACGCGCGAAATGCGGCGCCAGGCCCACGGCATCGCGCGTCGTCATCACGCTTGCCGGCCGCGAGAACACGAGCAGCGCGTAACCGTCGAGGCCGTTGCAGTTGGACGCCTGCCCCATGTCGCGCAAGATGCCGCACGCCCGCTGCGCCACACGTGCGGCAGGTGCATTCGGCGCACGCAGCAGCGCAACGGCCAGCGCCGACTCGCGGGCGTCGAGTCCGCTGGGGAATTTTCCGAACAGCGTTTGCGAGACGGCCGAGATGCCGATGAGTTCGCCGCGAAACGGCACGAGGTTCAGATACGCCTCGAGAATCTGATCCTTGCGCCAGCGCTGTTCCAGCCACAGCGCCGTTGCCGCCTGACCGATCTTCTGCGATATGGATCGATTGCGGGCGCTCGGGCGCAGATCGTCGTCGAGGAGCCCCGCCAATTGCATCGTCAGCGTGGAGGCGCCGCGCGTGCGCGTGTGCCAGAGATTGCCCCACGCGGCGGCGGCCACGCCGCGCCAGTCGACGCCACTGTGCTCGTAGAAGCGCTTGTCCTCGGAGGCAATCAACGCCTGACGAAAGGCGGGCGAGACATCGGCAAGCGTCACCCAATCGCCGCGTTGCGCCTGCATGTCGGCCCGCAGGCGCTGCAAGGGTTCGCCGTGACGATCCAGCAAGATCCAGTCCGACGCGCGCCAGTCCCGATGCACTTCGTCAAACGACGGGACGGCGTGCGCGGGCACCGCGGCCAGCAGCCATCCAAGCGTCAGCGCGACGCGCAGCACGACCCGACGGCCAACGACCCAACCGCGATTTTCAGTCACGGCGCGCATACGTCCCACCCGTTTGTGACCGATCTGGCGAACGCACGGCCATGATGCCGGCCGTGAGCAGCAGTTGCGCGAGCGCATAGAGAATCCAGATGGCATATTCCTGCGCCACGATGGGGCCGACGAAGCGCGTGGTACCGATAAGCGCATCCGAGACCGTGAAGAGCAGCGCGCCGACGGCCGCCCATTCGCCCGGCAGGTCAGCCAGCAGCGCCGCCGATGCCATCATCGCCAGTACGATCACGTAACACGCCACTGCGGCCTTGAGTTCGCCCATTCCGGGCCAGTAGATCGCGTAAGCCAACGCCGCCGCCGCCCACACCAGCACGATCGCGACGCGATGCCAGCCGGGCACCTGCCCCCACCGGCGGCGCAAGCGCCAGAACAGCATGAAATATGCGAGATGGGCCAGCAGGAACGCGCCCAGCCCGAGGACGAAGCCTTGCGCCAAGGTCGGCGACGCGAGCAGAACATCGCCCGCGCCCGAAAAGATCAAGGCCGCACACAACCCCATACGCTCGCGCGGCACCCGGTGATACAACGCCGCGAACAGCAACAACGCACACAGCATCACCTTGGCAATGCCCTGGTCCGCATAGGGTGCGCCGCGCAACGCCAGCGCATAGGCGGCGCCGGCAAGCGCAGCCAGCCACCAGAAGCGGCGTGCCTCGCGTGGCAGTGCCGCCGCCGGGGCAAGTAAGTTCGACGTCATGACAGTGGGCCCCCTTCGTCGTTACTTCGCCGGCACCACTTGCACCGGCGGGTTGGGCGTCTCGCCGTACATGGCCGGTTCGTACATCGCTTCGACGCGCGTTGGCGGGGTCGCGAACTTGCCGACATTGTTCAGGCGCACTGTGTACTCGATCCGGTGCTGCCCCTTTGGCAGGTAATCGAAGTACGCACGGTAGGCGTCCTGCGCGCGTTCCTCGAAGGCCGGCATGGCGCCTTCGCGCTTCTCGCCCTGCGTGGCAATGATCGAATCACGTCCAAGCCCACCGCCCAGCACCGTGGCCCCGCCCGGCAGCGGATCGTTCACCACGACCCAGCGCATGTCGGCCTGCGCGTCGATATCGAGACGCACACGCAACACCGCACCGCGCACGAAGGCCTCGCCCGAGCGATCCGCCGCATCCTGCACCTGAACGCTGCGCGTCACGCGATAGCCGGCGGAGAACGGCGCCTTGAGCGGCACGGCGGCCAGGCTCTGAATTGTTGCCCACGGCTTGCCGGCTCCCGACTCATCCAGACGCAACACATCGCGCGCCCGGTCCTTCCCGGCCGCGGCGTTGCTCAACCACGGCAGTGCGACAACCGGCGGTACGGTGCCCGCCTTGAGCTTGTCCCAGTCGACGGTTTGCACACTACCGCTCGTTTGATTGTCTCGCTGCCACTGGATGGCCGTTTGCCCCGTTGGCGTGTCGCGCTCGAATCGCGCCGAGAATCGATCCACGGCCAGGCCCCCCCAGACGTTCGCCGTGGTCGTCGACCACGCGCCACGCGATTGCAGCCCCAGCAGGCCGATCACGAGACGCGGCATCTCGTCCTTCCACGCCGGGTTGGCATTCATCAGCAACGCCAGCCGCGCCGCGTTGGTCTCGGGGCCGACCATCAGCCACCAGAGCCCGTCGCTCGCCTGCGTCGAGAACCCCACACGCGTGCCCTGATACGACAGACGCGCACGCAGGATCTGCTCGGCTTGTGCCATGCGCTCGGCACGTTGTGGCGCGTCGGGCAACCGCTGCAGGACCGCGTACCAGTCGATGACCGCCGACGTCGGCCAATCGTTCGGCGCGCCGGTGAGCGAACTCAGCATCCGTGCGTTTGCTCGGCCGTACCGGGACAACGCTTCGATGGCGCTCAGCTTGCGCAACGTCAGGTCGTCACGCGGCGCCCAGAAGCGGCGCGTAAGACGGCCTTCCACGAACGCCGTCAGGCCGTCCTCCATACGCGCCAGCGCGTCGTCCGGCAGAACATAGCCGGCGTCGAGGGTCTTCGCTTCGCTGCTCACAGCCAGCAGATAGGCGGTGAGCGTATCGCTGCCCTGATTGGCAAAGCCCTCTTGCGGTGGGAAGTAGCTCGCCAGCCCGTCGTCATCGAGATACGACGGCAGCGTGCCCATCACCCGCTTCCACTGCGCAACGTCGCGCATACCGAGCGCCTTCGATGCCAGTTGCTCGAGACAGCCATACGGATAGACCTCGAACCAGCGCTTCACCCCCGGCAGTCCCTGAGACAGACGCGGTTGCAGGCTGATGCGAACCCCGCCGCGCAACTTGCCGGTGCTGTCCGTCACGGCGCCAGCTGGGGGTGACATGGGCAGCGTCAGGCTGCCTTCGACCTGCGTGAGCACCGACTGCTGGACGCTCGCAGGCAACGACGGCCGGATGTCCTGCCCGACCTTGATCGCGTCGCTCGCGGCGGGCGCCGCGCTCGTTGCCGGCACCTGTGCCGTGACCTCCCACAACACGCGTTGCGCACGCGTGTCCGCCAGTCCGGCAGGCGCCGTCACGTCCCACGCCACTTCACGCGATTCGCCGGCCGGTACGTCAACCCGTTGCGGTGCCAGCGTCAGTTGCGTGGCTCGCGCGGTCAACTGCACCTGCATGGCATGTTGCGTCGTGTTGCGCACGGTGAACTGAGCGCGATAGGTGTCGCCCTCGCGCACCAGCGGCGGCAATCCCGAGATCAGTTGCAGATCCTGCGTGGTGCGTATGGTCGCGGCCCCGGTGCCGAACCAGCCAAGCGCCTGCGCACCGGGCCGGCCGTCATCGGCCACCGCCACGATGCGGAAGCTGGACAGGGCGTCGTTGAGCGGCACGTCCACGCTCGCCTCGCCTTTGTCGTCGAGCACGACGCGCGGTTGCCAGAGCAGCAACGTGTCGAACAGCTCGCGCGTCGGGCTCTTGCCACCGCCGCCGCCGGCCGGCACCGCCTTGCGACCATAGTGCCGGCGTCCGATGATCTCCATCTGTGCGGTGGCCGTCGTCACGCTGTAGCTGCGACGCTGCCACATGGCATCCAGCAGATTCCAACTGGTGTTCGGCGCCAGTTCGAGCAACGCCTCGTCGACAGCCGCAACGGCAACCTCGGTGCCTGCCGCGACCGGCTTGCCGTCCGGCTGCGTGACCTTGATGCGCACCTTGGCATGACCGCGCACCGGGTACGTCGTCGCGTCCGGCTTCAACTCCACGCCCAGACGCTGTGCCGCCGTGCCTACCCGCAACTCGGCCAACCCGAAGCGATAGGCCGGTTTGCCCAGATCCACCAGTCCTGTCGGGGCCTGATACTCCCGGCCTTCGTACCAAAAGGCCCGGAACCACTCCAGGGGCTGTTTCCAGCCCCACTGGAAGAACGAGTACCAGGGCACCTCGTGAATTCGACCTCGCACCGCGAGCACCGACACGTAAACGTTGGGCCCCCAGGTGGGATCGACCTTGAGCGAAATGCTCGGATCCTTGCCCGAGATCTCTATCGTGCGCGTCTGCATCACACCCTCGCGCTCGATCGCCACGAGCGCCGTCGCCGAGCGGAACGGCATGCGCACCTGGAGCTTGGCCGTCTCGCCAGGCTCGTAGGCCCGACGCTCCGGTAGCACGTCCATGCGGTCGGTGTTGTCGCCGCCAAACCAGACCTCGCCGCGTCCCGTCACCCACACGCTGGTCGTCGACGTACTCAGATTGCCTTTGTCGTCCTTGGCCTGCGCCACGAGCGTAATTTCGCCCGGCTGAGAGAGCGAGACATCGCACGCGAGCAGCCCATGTTCGTCCGTCTTGCCGCTGCACACGGTACCGAGATCCTTGACCTCGGTGCGGTTGTCATAGGCATAGAACCCACCCACCATGCGCTTGCGGCTACTGGTGGTCATCCGCGCCTCGGCGCGCACGTCCATCGCTACCCCGACCTTCGGCTTGCCCTGCAGATCGAGCGCGAGTGCCTTGACCGGAAGCTTGTGGGTCACCGACACCCAGCTTTCGCTGCGCACGCCGGTAATCAGATTCGCGGGCCACAGCGTTGCATTGCCGCGAAGCGTCTGAATCTCGCCGTTCGGGTCCGCAAAGCTCGCCTCGAGCACCAGATCGCTCGGACGGTCGACCTTGGGCAAGTCCTTGAGCGTCAGATTGCCTGCGCCGTTGCGGTCGAGCACAAGCCGTTGCTTGTCGGCCACCAGCTTCTGGTCGTTCGCGGCCGCACTCTCGTCATTGCCCTGATCCTCGTCATCGCCCGCCGACTGCGCCGACGGCGGGCGGTACGGCGTGAAGCTGAAATCGTCGTACCCATCGAACGTCATATCGCGCACGCGCAACAGCGCCGAAACACGCACCGGCAAGTTGCCCGCCGGACCGCCCGCCACGTAGTTCACCTGCACATTCACCGGGGCTTCGGTCTTGTTGATCAGCGGCGACTTCGCGGCATCGCGCACGCCGATCGATCCGGCCAGCACCGGCAAACGGAAAGCCGCCACGCGGAAGTGCCCTGCGTCCAACGACGATGGATACGACTTCGGACGCGAATCCGTATCCGTATAGTCGAGCGTCACCGCATACTCGCCAAGCTTCGCGCCCTGCGGAATCTGGAACGTGTTTTCGGCCAGCCGTCCGTTGCGCCACTTGATGGGCTGCGTATAGGTTTGCCCGGAACCCTCATGCGTGATCGTCAACTGCGATGGCAGGCTCGCGGGCAACACCAGCCCCTGCATCGATTCCTGACGAATGAAGTGCTTCATCGACACTGTCTCGCCGACGCGGAACAGCACCCGGTCGAACACCGTTTGCGCGCGTACCGTCGGGCTGCTGCCACCGTCGGTCGGCACATGGAAACGCCAAGGCTCGATGCCGCGATCCCACGTCGACGACACGAACGCCATGTCGGGATCGTTCCCCTGCGTGCGAGCGACCACGAAGTACCCCGAGCGCATCGTCTTCTCGCAGTACCGGTATCGCTCGAGCGACTTGTCGATCTTCGCCACGCCGGTCTTGTCGGTCACCGCACTCGCCACTTCGCTGCCGTCGCAATCGAGCACCCTCACTTTCGCATTGGCCACCGGCTGGCCTTTGTCCAGCGTCGTCACCCATGCGACGGCGTTCTCCCGCCCCATCTTGAAATGCACACCGAGATTGGTGACGAGCACCGTCGTGCGCACGTACATCGGCAACGACTTGCCCAGCAGCGCCGCTCCGAGCGACGGCGAGGCCAACTCCACGACATAGAAGCCGGGCTTCTGGAACGGAATGCCGACCACTTCGAACGGGCGCGGATCCTTCTCCTTGGGCACGGGCAGGGTCAACGCCTGGACGCCCGGCCATCCTGACAACAATGACAGGCTGCGCGTGTCATAACGCGTGACCTTGCCCTCGACGATCACCGCCGCATTCGGCCCAAACGCCGCGTTCGCCGCCGGGGCCGTCAGGATCGACGGCATCTCCTGCGCAATCTGCTTGCGCGTCATCGTCGTTTCGTCGAAGCGACGCACGCGCGACATCCAGTTCATGACCTCAGCGTCGTCGTCGACCCGCAGTTGCAGGGTACGTCCACGCTCGCCGGTCCTGGCGGCCTCACCTGCCACCCCCAACCCGTTGATTTGCAGCGCAGGCTCGACCTTGCGCAGCGTGACCGGCAGCATCGGCGGCATGCCGGGCTCGGCAAAACGCTCCACGATGCCGAACGGCGCGGCCGCGAACTTGGCGAGCGGCGGCATCGTCGCCGTCTTCGTCTTCAGCGGGAATTCGCCAGCGTTGTCGAGCGCTCGGCCACTGTCGTCCGTAAATCCTTTCGGCAGCGAAATCGTCAGCTCGGCCCTCTCGGGGAACGGCGCGTCGAACGTGACATCGCTCACACTGGACGTACGGTCCGAATCGCTGAATTTCGGCGACCGTTCGGCCCCCGCACCATGCAGGCGAATCTTGGCGGCCATATCGCGCGCGACCGGCGAGTTGAACGTCAGACGCAGTGGGCGCAGCGGCGTACACGGCGCGTTCGCATTCTCGCGCTCACAACTGAAGCTGGCCGTAAACGGTTCACGTACCTCGTATTCAAAACGTCGCGCCTGCTTCGTGGGCACGCCCGACGGCGTTGTAATACCCGCCCCCCACACCAGGTGCATCTTGGCGCCTGCCGCAAGCGTGCGGTTGCATTGCAGCATGACAACGCGCGCCGCCTGCTTATCGAGTTGGAAACGCTTGAGCAATGCCAAACGTGTGTCGCCTTCGACTCCCTTGACGCCGATGCGCTCGCCCACCCCTTCCGTCTCGCACCAGGCGTGCTGCTGCACACTGGCGGGCTGCGCCGCACCATTGAGCGCAAGGATGAAAATCTGGTTTTCGTCAATGGGACCGTACGACGGACGGATGGACGTGACGGCCGGGCCGCCCGTGTTGAATGCGTAATGCGTGGTCCCCGACAGGGCCGTGCCAGACACCGCGGACAACCCGCTGCGCATCTCGACAGAACATTTCGCGCCCGGCGGCAGCGACGACTTGAAGTCATAGACCCAGATCTTCGGTTCGAGCCAATGCCCCTCGCCGGCAAGCGACGCGTCGGAGCACTTCACAATGGCAGGCGCCTGCGCACGCGGATCGCCCGCAGGAACCATCGCTTCGTCGAACTTGACCACCACCTGGTCTACGCTCGCAACCTCTCCCTGCGGACTGACACTCATGACGCGTGCCGCCTGCACCGGCGACGCGGCCAACCCGCCAAGACACAGCACCGCCCACACCAACGGCGCGGCCGGAAACACGCGTTGCGTTCGGCTAAGCATGCCGGTCTCCTCCCGAGTTCAGTTCAGGCGATTCTAACCCGCGGTGTTTGGCATTTCGAACCGATTCCCTTCGGATGCACGGCAGGAAGCATCATTTAGGATTCGCCGTGCGGCTGAGTCGGAATCATCTGGGTTGGGTTCCGGTGGCCGCCTATGTCACACTGACGCCATTCCGTGTTCAAGACGTTAGCGTCTCATGTCCCTCGCCTTTCTCCATCCAAAGAAGAACGCACTGGTCTATCTGGTGAAGATTCTCAGCGGCTCGCTGATCGTCTGGTTCGGCCTTCGCGCCGCAGGCTTTCCAGAGCCTTACTGGGCGATGATTTCACTCATCATCGTGACCGAACCGGACCCGTTGCAGGCACGCAGCAACTTCAAAGCGCGCACGATCAACACGATGACCGGCGCCGTCGTCGCCTGTATCGTCTTGCTCGTCATCGGACCGGGGCTCGCGGCCATGCTTGTGGGCATCACGCTGACCACCCTGGCCGCGATGGTGGTGCAGAACTATCCGGCCAACTGGCGTCTCGGCCCGGCCACGGTCGTGATCCTGATGTCAGCGGCGTTGAGCGGACAAGGGAAAGGGCTGCACGAAGAACTCAGTCTTGCCGTGCTGCGGGTGATTGAAGTGCTGATCGGCTCCACCGTGGCGCTCATCGAGTCGCTGATCTACGGGCGCTACGTGAAGCCCTGGCTGATGCCCGCCGACTGATGCTCGTGCACGGCATCGACATCGGCTTGTCGTCGTAGCCGTCAATCGGACAGTCGGACGCCTAACGCCATCGCGCAGAAAGTTGCCGCGGAATCCGTCAAATGGAATGCGGCCATGCCACCGGGCGAGGCGCCATGGCGCCCCCGCTCAGCGCGGTGCGTCCCGTTTAGTCAGATAGTGCAGCGGGAGCGCATTGCTGCGCTTGAAAGCGCTCAGCACGATGTTCGAGCGCACATTCTCCACGCCCGGCACCTGCATCAGTCGCTTCATGACGAAGGACGACAGGGCATTCAGATCGGGCACCACGATACGCAGGAGGTAATCGGCTTCGCCGACCACCGCGTGGCATTCGAGCACTTCTGGCAACAGATTGATCTCCGCCTGAAAACGCTCGATGACCTGATCACCATGATGTTGCAGGCGCAGCGTCGTGAATGCCGTCACCGCCAGGCCCAACGCCTCGGGACGCAGCACCACGCGATATCCCTCGATAACCCCTTCGGTCTCGAGCCGCTGCAAGCGGCGGCCGATCTGCGACGCAGAGAGCGCCACGTGCTCCGCCAACTGGTGATGCGTGGCACGTCCTTCCTTCTGCAACGCGTCCAGAAGGGCCAAATCGAAGTGATCCAGAACAAGCATGACGATTCTCCGCAATAAATCACATTTTTATGCGAAATTTATGCAAACGACTTTCACCACAGGCGCATTATGCGCCCATTTCGCACGCCATGCGCACTACACTTTCAATCATTGTCCACGCTTGATTGAGTCGTTCGCATCATGTCCCTTACTGCCATGCTCCGAGAGCAATTCGACGCCGGTCTCACGACCCGGCCCGACTTCACCATCGAACAACCTGTCGATCAATACGGCGCGGTCGATCATGCGGTGTGGCAGCAACTCTACGAACGTCAGACGGCAATGCTGCCGGGCCGCGTCTGCGATGCCTTCATGGACGGCATTCGCGCCCTCGACATGGACGCGCGCCGCGTGCCGGAGTTCGAACGCCTGAACGAAAAACTGATGGCCGCGACCGGCTGGCAAGTCGTTGCCGTGCCCGGCCTCGTGCCGGACGACGTATTCTTCAACCATCTCGCCAACCGCCGCTTCCCGGCTACCTGGTGGATGCGCCGTCCCGATCAGCTCGACTACCTGCAGGAGCCCGACTGCTTTCACGACGTTTTCGGTCATGTGCCGCTGCTCGCGAATCCAGTATTCGCTGACTTCATGCAGGCCTACGGCAACGCCGGCAAGGTCGCGCAATCGCTCGGGGCGCTGCCATTGCTGGCGCGTCTGTACTGGTACACGGTCGAATTCGGTTTGATGCGCGATGGCGACGGGCTGCGCATCTATGGCGCCGGCATCGTCTCGAGTCGCGGTGAAACCGAATTCTCGCTGGCCTCGCCCGAGCCGAATCGCGTCGGATTTTCGCTTGAGCGGGTGCTGCGCACGCAATATCGCATTGACACCTTCCAGCAGACGTACTTCGTGATCGACGACTTCGCCCAACTGTTCAACGCCATGCGCGCCGATCTGCCCGCGCTGTTCAAGCGGTTTGCCGAGCAGCCGGCATTCGAGGCCAACGCCTGTCACCCCAACGACACGCCCATCCTGTTGCCGGCATGATGGCGCGGCCCGGCTTGCTGCGGGCCACGTGGCGACCGGCCGTCCGATACGCCTTGAGCACCCGTCTTATTTCTCTCGCCCTTCGCGATATAGGACGGGGCTCACGCACACGTGGCGCCCGCCTGTGAAACAATAGGTCGCATGAACCGGCAACCCCGCCGTTTCATGGGCGCTGCGTCCGGCCCGGCCGACAACCATCCTGACACCATACGCAGCCATCACTGGCGCCATGCCGGCGTTGGTGCATGCCCATTGGCCCGATTTGCACTGAACGCTTTGAAAGGAATGCCATGACAACACGACTCTCCTCCGAGGCACGCGCCAGCCTGACCGAAGTGCTGCCCGAGTGGCACCAGGTGGTCGGACGCGACGCCATCCAGCGCAGCTTCACGTTTCACGACTTCAACGAGGCCTTTGGCTTCATGGCCCAGGTCGCGCTCAAGGCCGAAAAGACGAACCATCATCCGGAGTGGTTCAACGTCTACAACCGGGTCGATATCACCCTCTCGACGCACGACGCCGATGGCTTGACCCAACGCGACGTCGATCTGGCACTGGCCATCGACCAGTTCGCAGGCGATCGCGCCTCGAGCTGACCTGCCTCTGCGCGCTTGCTGCCGCGGGAGACGCCCGACGCGCTCAGCGCTTTGGCGCAAGCAGCGTGCCACGGCACGCCTCAGTACCGCAGTGGCAAGCGTATTCGCGCTTGAGTTTCGCTGTGTAGCGCGCGTCGATCACCAGACCGTAGTCATAGAACAGCTCTTCGCCGACGTCGATGTTGCGCAAGGCGTAGATATAGACGTGTTCGCCCTCCTCGCGCGCCTCGCAGTTGGGCGAGCAGGCGTGGTTGATCCAGCGCGCGTTGTTGCCGTCGACTTTGCCGTCGATACACCGGCCGTCTTCCAGACTGAAATAGAAAGTGTGCGTGGGGTGCGCCGGGTCATGGGGATGGCGGCGCAAGGCCTCACGCCACGAAATGATCTCGCCCTTGTACTCGATCACGCGATCCCCCTTCTTGAGGCGCTTGAGCGCGTACACCCCCTTACCGTGGACGCCGGACTTCCTGACTTCGATTCTGCGCTTGGCTGCCATCTCTATGCGACGAGGTTTCGTGGATGCAAAAAAGCGCAGTGTACAGGCACGCGGCGCTCATGTGCGTGACAAGCGTTGACGAAAAAAAAACGTCACCCGGTACCGGATGACGTTCTCCCCCCTTCGCGCGCGCCGCTTGTGCGTGACGCATGCCGGTCGGTGACTCAGGTTTTGCTGTACAGCTTCCAAACCTTGCGTTGCATGGCGATGTCGGCGTCCGCGTGCGCATTGCAGTCCAGCGGCAGGCGCGAATCGTCATATGTCGCGTTGAAGTGATCGCAGTGGTACTGGCCTTTGCCGCGCGCCGACATCTCGAAGTGGCTGCACGTCAGGCACATGCGTTGCGGCGGTACGTCGCCCCGCTCCTGCATCGTGAAGATCAGCTTGACGAGCGTGCGGTAGAGTTGGGCACATTCCTTCTCGCCGAGCGATTCAGACGCCGTGGTCAGGAAGTTAGGCCATTGCGACGCCTTCCTGGCCGCCGTCTTGCCGCGCGCCGTCAGACGCAGCGCCAGGGCACGACCGTCGTTGGCATCGCGCCGCTTCTCGACCAGTCCCTTGTTTTCCAACGTGCTCACGGCCTCGCTGACCGTGGCCGATGTGAGTGCGGCATCCTCCGCAATCTCGCCCAATCGCATCGGCACGCCGCGCGAGAGCAAGAGCGTCAGAATCTCGCCCTGCGTCGGCGTCAATCCAGCCATTGCCGCGCCCTCCCAGGCGTGGCTCCGTAACGCAGTGCCCATACGCAACAAGCCTGCTGTCACGCGCTTGGGCAGCGCTTCATCTAGTGGGGTCGGAGTAGCCATGATTTTCGTTAGGATTTCTAAAAACTATACGTCAGTAATACAGCTTGTCAAATGAACTCACGGGCGGTGCATCACACGTCTCGTCATTGCATTCCATTCATGCCGGCGCCCCGCCCGGGGGAAACCCTGAACCACTTCCGTGTCGATACGCGACGGCAAGTCGCTGTTGAACCCACCGCCCCACCACGATTCCATTGTGTGTTCTGAGTTCGATTTTGGCGTATCAGTTCTTGTACTGATCTCCCAAATCCTACTCAGGATGTTTACAAAGTATTGGTGTCCTGCGCACTCGCCGTACGAACCGCGATATTGGGAAAAACATTTCGCATCCCATGCCAATTACCCGGTCGATCCCAGCGGGGCGGGCTCCAGCGGCTTTTGGGAAGCGCCTCGCACCCCGCACGATCACCTCTCGTCTGCGCAAAGCCTCGCCAGACATGGCTCGCAGACCGTATTGATCCCTCTCGACGGCTGCCAGCCCGCGCAACAACTAGCAGAAAAACCACTCGATTTTCGAGACGTTTCAGCACCAGCAGGCGTCATTCGCGAGCGCCCCCGTTGTCCCTGCTTTCCTGGCCAGCGTATGACGGAACGAAAATCATTCTAAAAACAACTGCCGATCGTCAATCAACGAAGCAGTGTTCCGTAAATAACCGAGGGGAAGAATGAATCGACGTGTCCGCTTGAAGGCACTTCGGGATACGTGATTTGAAGAATTTGACAGTACCGGCGATCTCGCCCGTTACCACCAGCAAAACCAACATCATCACTTCTTGCACCACTTCACGGTAAGCCACAGAACAAAGTGGCGAGATTGTATCCGCGAACCGTTCGGCCAAAACAACAACGTCAAAATTATCCACAAAACCCCGTTTTGAGGGGTGTCTTGCTCAATATTTAGGCGCCTGTGGATAACTTTATGGATAACCTATCGGACTCGGTGTGCATGGGTTCGGGATAACTTGCAAATCTTTCCACAGGGTCAAAAACTGTTCAGAGTTGTTCTTGGGATACCCGCTGTCTTTCCATCCAGTTCTCATTCGGGCAACTTTCTGTTTACACGGCGTTAACTGTGGTTATCCACAGGAAAGGGCTGCCTTTGTTAACTACTACTATGTATACATACAGTAAACCTATTAAAACCTTAAAACCTTGCTATGGACGACGCGAAACCGGCAAAACTCGCTTCGCCTGAAGCGTGGGGAACACATCGCTCGCGATGCACGATCTAGCCTCCTGAGGAACGGTTGACCGCGTCAGCGGCACAGACCGGAAGCGTTTCCTGCCGAGTGCCGCCTGCAGCGCCTGCGGTCTCCTGCTGTAAACCGAGCGGGCAAGAAAAAACCCCGCCAAGGCGGGGTTTTCTCACACCGATCGCATAAGAACGGTTGCGTCCAAACACAAGCGACGCCGATGACGGACCGTTGGCGCAGGCCTCAGGTCATGCTGCCCATCGCAAACATTGCTGCCGAACCATCTCGTTGAGCGACTTGGCTTCCGCATGGACATCGCGCAACCAGACGGCATCGTTCTTGCCAGAGGCGACCAACTGGCGGATTTCTTCGCAGGCTGCTTCGGCCTCCAGCGCCGCAGCATGCGGCTTGATGATGTCCAACGTCTGCGTGATATGTTGCCCCAAAGTGGTGCGTTCACCCGTCTGGGGGTCGACGTAAGCCCCGTCCAGACCAAAACGGCAAGCCTCGAAGCGATTGAACGTGTAGACAAGGTAGTCGTCCTCGCTCAGTACAAACGGACGCTCCTCGAGCAGATAACGGGCCAGGGACTGGATATAACAGGCGATAGCCGCCGCGCGACCGACCGATAGGGGGGTATCCATCACTCGTACTTCGATCGTCCCAAAACCCGGTTTCGGCCGAATATCCCAGTAGAAATCCTTCATGCTTTCGACCACGCCGGTTTTCACCATCTTGTCGAAATATGTCTCGAAGTCTTCCCACTTGAGCACGAACGGCGCCCGGCCCGAGAGCGGGAAGGCGAACACCGAGTTCAGACGCGCCGAATGGAAGCCCGTGTCGACACCCTGCACATACGGTGACGACGCGGACAACGCGATGAAATGAGGGATATAACGCGACATCGCGTGCAGCAGATACAACGCGCTGTCCGGATCCGGGCAGCCAATGTGCACGTGTTGCCCGAAGACCGTGAATTGCTTGGCGAGATAACCGTACAGCTCGGAGAGGAAGTGAAAGCGCGGCGAATCGTAGATCGTGCGCTCGCTCCAGCGCTGGAAGGCATGGGTGCCACCGCCGCACAGGCCGACGTTGAGCTGCGCGCTCGCCGCCACCAGAACGTCGCGAACGCGGGTCAGTTGCGTGACGGCATCGCTATGCCGATGGCAGATGTCCGTGGACAGCTCGATCATGCTTTCCGTCATTTCCGGCTTGATCTCGCCCGGGTGGGTCTCCTTGGCCACGAGCCGCATCAGGTCGGCAGCAGCCTTCGTCAGGTCGTAATCGTGGCGATTGACGATCTGCATCTCCAGCTCCACACCGAACGTGCATGGCTTCGAGGGAATGAATGCTTCTAATGACATGGGTTAATCCTTCCGCTCACCGACAAGGGCCAATGCCCAATAGACCACCAGGGGCGCGACCAGTTGCAATACGACAACCGCGGACATCACCACGGCCTTGAGCATCGGATCGAACTGCGGGTAGATGTCGTACGTGTCGGCAACGAGTACGAACGCGAGACTGGCCATCGGGCACAACGACAACCCGAGCGCGACGGCCTGCTTGTAGCTGATTCCGGCCTGATGGGCGACGGCGACCGTGCCCACGACCTTGGCGACGCTGCGCACCACGATGATTGCCGCTGCGGCCAGGCCCCCGATCACAACGTATTCCCACCGGAACGACAGCGACGTCAGCACGAACAGCACCACGGCGAGCAGCCAGCCGGCCGTGCCGAAGTACGCGGGCCAAAGCTGCGGGCGCTCATCCAGATTCCGGAAGATGATCCCGGCGAGCAACAGCGTGAGCGAGTTGGGTAGCTTGAGCATGTGCACCAGCGCGACCATCAGCATGATCAAGCCAATGAGAATCACGAAGGCGTGCTGGTCCTGGCTGCCGAACTTGCGGAAGATCAGATTGCAGGCCTTGGCCAGCACGAACGCCAGCACGATCGAGCCGATGAGCAGGTACAGAGGATGAAACAGCACGACCCAGACGCTCGAGTGGTACGCCTGGTGCATCCATCCATAGACAAGCTTCACCGCCACAACCGCGTACACGCTATTGAGCGCTGCCAATGCCAGCAACCGCTCCGTGACCTGACCTTCGGCGCGCAATTCATTCTTGAGCTGGATGACGACAGCTGGCGAAGTCGCCATGCTGATCGAGGCAATCAGCACCGCGCTCAGCGGCGCCACGCCGAAAACCCACAACACGGCATAGACCGCGACGAAGGTCAGCAAGGCCTCGAGCGCGCTGGTGACGATGATCCAGGGGTTGGCCCGCATCCATCTCAGGTTCAGGCGGCTGCCCAGTTCGAACAGCAGCAGGCCCAGCGCCAGATCGATCAGCAGCCGGATGGCCGCGCTGGTCTGTGCGTCCAGCATTGAGGAAAGACCCAAGGTGCCGCCAACCAGCCCGACCACGGCGTAACCGGTGATGCGCGGCAGGCGCAGTCTCCGGAAACAGATTTCCCCCGCCAGACCGGCAAAAACCAATGCCAGCCCTGCGAAGAAAACGGGATCGGGCGTCGGCGGCCAGCCCGGAAAGAGGGACAGTTCCGACGTCATTAATGCTCGCTTTGCGCCGCTTGACGGCGCATCAAGTGGTGGAAAGTAAAGAAAATCGTGCGCGGGGTTGCAGATTAAGAACAAATGCACGACGAACCCGAAGGGTTGGCCCCATTTTGCCACACTCGGTTTCCGACGCTTCCAAACGGGCGTCTCGACGGCGGCAGGTTTGACCTGCCGCAACGCGGTTTCACCGTCCTGCCTAACGTTGGGAGCTGTGCAGTTTGCGGGCGCGATATCGCGCTTTGGCCAGGAGATACGGGGGCAAGCCCCGAAGGGGCGCCGCCCCCGCATGGGGGCGGGTGACGACCGCTATAGGGTCAGATTCGAATTATTGAATCCCCAAATACTTTCGGAAAACGACGGTAGGCAGGGGGCGCGCGCTATCAGCTTTTGCGCAGCCAGTGCATCAGGTATCGGGCCGGGTCGATGGCGTCGGCCAGGTCGCTCCCGATCGGCCAGGGTTCGCCCTCGATCTGACTGGCCACCAGTTCCGCGCACAACGACGCGAACACCAGGCCTCGGGAGCCGAACGCGAAGCTGGCATACAGGCCGTCCAGACGCGGCAGATCTCGCAGGTGACCACCGGCCAACCGTTGCCGATGCGCGTCGAGCGCAAACCTGTCGGGCAGTTGCCCCGCCATCGGCAATCGGTCGGGCACCATCGAGCGAAACGCCGTGCGGCCACCCAGCTCGGCGGCGGCGTGCTCGCTTGCCAGGCCAGTCTCGCCGAGCGCATCCGCGTGGGCCGGCAGTAGCGCGGCCAGGCGGCGCAAATTGGCCTGATGGTCGGTGACGCGCACCGCCTCCGACGGGTCGTCGAAACCATACGTTGCGCCCGTGATCGGCCCCGTGCCTCCCGGCGGCGAAGGCGCGACGTAGCCGTCGCCGCAAACCGGCACGCGCAGGTCGGTCAACATGCCGGGCGGCAGGAACGTCAATTGTCCACGTACCCGTTTGACGGGCACGAACTCTGGCGCAAGGTACGGCGCGAGCAGTTTCTGGGAGATGTCGGCTGCCGTCACAACGACGGCATCGGCCTGCGCCAGCACGCGGCCCGTCTCGTCGATCGCGGCCCAGCGGCCGTTGGGGCCATCGCAGCGTTCGAGCCGTTCCACGTTCACGCCGTAGCGCGCATCCAGTAACGGTCCGGCGGCGACCAATTCAGCCCGGCACAGCATCGCAGGTGCCAGCCAGCCGCCCTCCGGGTACCAGATACCGCCATGGGCGAGCGTTTCGCCCGCAAGTGCCGACGCCTGTGCCTCGTCGACCCATCTCGCGTATGTCTGCGGATACTCGTGTGCGGCCATCAGTTGCTGCAGGACGTGCGCCTGATCATCGTCCATGGCAACCTGGAGCAAGCCGTCGGCGTGTCCGGGCAGCCCGCCCGGCAGCGTTCGCCATCGAGAGAGTGCATACAGGAAGCCCGCGCGCGTCAGCCGTGACAACACGTTGTCGTCGACGGAGAGCTGCGGATGGAAGACGCCCGCCGGGTTGCCTGACGCGGCCGTCCCCGGCGCCTGCGCCCGTTCAAAGAGGCGCACGCGCCAGCCGCGAGCCACCAGTCGACGCACCATCGCCGCGCCTGCCATTCCTGCGCCAACGACGATTGCCTCGCGCGAACGCTGCGGGGGCGCGGCGGGCGGATCGTAGCGCCGCATGCGGTAAGGCGGCGCGTAAGCGCCTGCCAGCACATCTTGTCCGCCACCGTATCCGTCACGCTGCCTCATCCGGAAACCCGCTGCGATGAGATCGCGCTGTACCGCTTCGGATGCGATATTGGCCGCCAAGGTCGCCCCGTCGCGCGCCAGGCGGCCAAGCGTCTTGAAGACTGTGGGTGTCCACAGGTCGGGATTTTTTGCGGGCGCGAAGCCATCGAGAAAGAATGCGTCCGCGCCCGCCCGCAGCCATGGCATCAGATCGAAGAAGTCGCCGAAACCGACGCTCAGGACCACACCGGGCGCCGGCTCCAGCCGGTGCCAGCCTGCCACCGGGGGCGGCCAGACCTCGCACAGCTTCTGCACCAGGGGCGCGAGTTCCGTCATGCCGGGCTGCACGAGCATCGGTTCGAGCATCTGCCGCAGGTCCTGCGCTCGGAACGGAAACTTTTCTATCGATACGAAGTGCAGCCGCGCAGGCCGTTGCGGATCGTCCCGCCAGGCGGCCCACGTCGCGAGGAAATTCAGACCCAGACCGAAGCCGGTCTCGACGATGACGAACGCGTCGCGACGGCGCCAGCGCCCGGGCAGATCGTTGCCGCCCAGAAAGACGTGCCGTGCCTGACCGAGCGCGTCGTCGGTGCAGTGATAGGCGTCGTTGAAGGCTGCCGAATAGGGGCGGCCGTCCGCGTCGGTCGCTGGCTCGGCGGGCTTGATGGTACCGGCACCTGTGCGACGCTTCATTCGCCGCCCCGCTCTTCGGTCACGATCTCGATGAGTTCCGGCAGCGAGACCACGCCCAACCACTCACCGGCGTTGTTGGCCACGGGTACCCAGTCGACGTGCAACTTGCCGACGGCGCGCAGCGCGACGACCAGTGTCATCTCGCCATCGAGCGCTTTGCAGGGCGTGATTGCCTCCGTCCACAACGCGGGTTTGCCGGTGGCCTGCCGCCGCCACCAGCGCGCGGCGTCGAGCGTTCCGAGGAGACGGCCGTCCTCGGCGCGCACCACGAGGTTGCGGTAACCAGTGGCGATGAACCGCTCGCCGAGGGCGTCGAGCGCCACGGCGGCGCTGACGATGGCGTCGTTGTCCACCGCCAGCGACGACAGGCGCATCTCGCTGCCCTCGCCGGTCATCGACAGCCAACGGCCCGTCGCCTGGTTGCGGCGCAGCGATTTCGCATAGACGGAATCCGCGCGTAACGTATGAGCCGTGATGTACGCTGTCACGCACGCCAACATCAGCGGCAGCACGACCTGGTAACTCAGCGTCATCTCGAAGATCATCAGAATCGACATTAGCGGCGCATAGGTCGTTGCCGCGAGAAACGCCCCCATGCCGACCACGGCGTAGCTGCTCGCCACCGAGGCGGCGGCCGGCGCGAGCGCATTCATCGCAATGCCATAGAGGCTGCCGAGCGCGGCCCCGACGAACAGCGTCGGCGTGAACACACCACCCACGGCGCCGGAGCCCGCCGAGGATGCGGTCGCCAGCACCTTGAACACCAGCACCATCGCGAGCGCCTGCCACGCCCAATGCGTGTGCAGGATCGAGTTGACCACGCTATAGCCGTTCCCCCACACGTCCGGGACCCGCAGCGACAGCGCGCCTACGATGAGTCCACCGAGCGTCAGGCGCAGGAACAACGGCACGCGCAACGCACTGAAGCGTTCCTTGGCGGTGTCGAGCAGACGCAGGAACAGGGGCGCGAGTACGCCGGCGAGAATGCCGAGGCCGACGTAGAAAAAGACTTCCCAGCCGGACACGAAGTCGAAGCGCGGCATCCGGTAGACCGCTTCGTAGCCGAGAAACTGACGGATGACGATATTCGCGATGACCGAGGCGACGACCAGCGGGCCGAGCGTCGCGGTCGAAATCGAGCCGTAGACGATCTCGGAAATGAACAGCGCGCCCGCAATCGGCGCGTTATAGGCCGACGTGATGCCGGCGGTCGCCCCGCAAGCGACGAGCAGGCGCAATCGCTCTGGCGGGAACGCGAGCATGCGGCCGACGAGCGACGCGAACATCGCCGCGAGTTGCACCATGGGCCCTTCCCGGCCGATCGACGCGCCCGAGGCCACCGAGCACAGCGACGACAGGCTTTTGACGAGGGTCTGGCGCAGGCTCAGCACGCCGGTGCCGATGGCAATGGCTTCCATGTAGTCGTCGGAGCCCTTTTTGGGCACCCACAACGTGGCGAATTGCAGGATCAACCCGGCGATCAGGCCGCCGGTGGTCGGCAACAGCAGGCGCTGCCACCAGTTGAGGCCCTGCGCCAGCTCGACCATGCCGCTGCGGTGTCCGGCAAGGAGAAATTGCAGTCCCGAGAGCGCTTCGCGAAACGCCACGGTGGCCAACGCCCCCAGCAGACCGACGATGCCGGCCAGCAGCAACGTGATTTGCAGGGTGTTCGGGGCGAACTGACGCCGCACCCACACAACGACGGGCGATTTCGCCCAGGCAGACACTGCTGACACGGATAAAAGACAGTCGTGATCGGAATTGGGTCTCATGGTATCGAGCGACGCTCATTTTTGAAAGCGCGTAGCCGGACGGAGGGTTTACGCAACAAAAATGAGTAATGCTCATGTAAAGCGATTTTTGGCGCCGTCGAGGGTGGACTGGTCACGGGAGTCGAACGGCGGTGGCGCGGACATCGATTTGCCGATTCCCTTGTTGTCACCGCGCCAGAGGTCTGAGGCGATGGTGGACCTAGAGATTTCCTGAGCGTCGTTCAGATAAAGGCAGATAACGAGGCCGCAAGCGCACTTGAGCAGATTTTTGTGACGGTTTCCCCGGTGCACTTGGCGACCGAGGCAGATGTCAACCGATGGCGGTGCCGTGAGACGCGCCGCCCGTTCTGCCGCTTACGACCTGATTGGCTTGCTCCGTCGTCGCCACTTCATTCGTTGCGTCCGGGCGGGACGTCCCTGCGCCGGAACGCCTTGTGTTGCCCGCGAAGCCATGCGTCATTGCAACTGGTCACATTCCACGCGGTGAAATAGAATGGCGCGCAATTGAATTGGAATTGAGAAGTCATCCCTGAATGGCAGTGAACAAAAAAGCCGCACAAAAAACACCCGTGCGTCTCGAAGATCAGTTGGGTTTCGCGTTGTACTCGGCATCGCTTGTCATGACAAAGGCTCATAAGCCGGTGCTCGACAGACTGGGTCTGACGTATTCGCAATACCTGGCGATGGTTGTGCTCTGGGAGCAGGACGATATCGCCGTCAATCAGCTTGGCGCGCGTCTCGGGCTCGACTCCGGCACGCTCACACCATTGCTGAAACGACTGGAATCCATGGGGCTTTTGACGCGTCGGCGAGGCGAAGCGGATGAACGTCAGGTGTTCATCGATCTCACGCCCCGTGGGGTGAGCCTGCGTCGCGAGGCGCGCCAGGTGCCAGCGCAAATCCAGGCGCTCACTGGCCAGTCCGATGCAGCGCAAAAGACCTTGCGTACCCTGCTGCTTCAGCTTCGAGACGCGCTCAACGACGCTTGATACCAAGAAAAACGCGCGCAGCCCCGTGGGCAAGCGCGCGTCATTCAATTGTGCGCAATGGGTTGCGCGGTCGGGCGAAGATCAATGGGCCGGGGCGAGCATTTCGAAGCCATCGATCTTGTCGACGGTGTAACCGGCATCACGCCAGGCGTCGAGACCACCCAGCAGCGGACGAACTTCCGCGAAGCCCTGCCGACGCAGTTGCTGGGCCAGTCGAGCGGCCGTCACCTCGTTCGGACACGCGCAAAACACCACGATACGACGATCGCGCGGCACGTCTCGCAGCTTCTCCGCGATCTCGGTCGGCGCGATGGCAAGGGCGCCGGGAATCGTGAACGGATCGACCGCCCGCAGCGCGGCCGAGCGCACGTCGATCACGACGGGGGTGATGTCGTCCTTCATCCAGCTTTCCAGCGTTTGAACGCCGATGCGTGCCATGCGCAGCGAGCGCAACAGACGGTAGCGGTTGAGCCACCGGTTGAGCAGATACAGCGCGAAGACGAGCACGATCAACCACAGCACACCGCGGCCGAGCGTATCGAAGGTGTCGAGGACAGCCACGATGTGCGAGGCGAACCCCACGCCGAGCGCCACGGCGACACCGGACCAGAGCACAGCGCCGATGGCGTCGTACATCAGGAACGTGCGCCACGACACCCCGAGCGCGCCAGCCATCGGCACCGACAGCGCCGAGAGCCCCGGCACGAAGCGAGCAAACATCAGCACGCGCACGCCGTGACGGCCCATCGCCCCCTCGGTGCGGCTCACGCACGTATCTGGCGAAATCGACAGGCGGCACATCAGTCGCAAAATGTGGTGGCCGTAGCGGCGTCCCGCGAGAAACCAGAGGGCATCGCCCAGCAACGCCGCGAAGACCGCCATGGCGACAACCAACAGCGCGGGGAACAGCGCCGTCGACGCCGTGACGATGAGCGTGGGATAAGCCGGCAACGGTAGCCCCAACGCCTGTCCGAAGATATTGAGAAAGACCAGCCAGAGCCCGTAGCGGGCGATCAGATCGAACAGCATGCGGGGGTCCCTGTCGGCAAATGTTCGCAATACCGCATGTTAACGTCCTCCAGTCACCGCCAGAAGCCGCGAAGCGGAGATGAAGTGTTGCTTTTCTGGAACGATCGGCGCGTTGTGTCGGTTTGTGTCCGTGTGGGCCAGGGGGCGGAGGCCGTCGCCGTCAGTGTCCGACCGCAGCCTGGGCGCCACTTTTCGGCCGGGTCAGCCAGACGAGCACTGCCATCGCGAGGAAGACATATCCCGACAAATGGAAGATGTCGTTCGTGGCGAGCATGAAGGATTGACGCGTGACGAGGGCGTTGAGCATGCCGAAGTCGGCGCCGTTCGAGAGCCCCAGCCCCTGGCGCAACTGGTCCAGGTAGTGTGTCGTGGTGTCCGAGTATGGTGTGATGTGCTCGGCAAGCCGCGCGTGATGGTAGATCGCCCGATCCTCCCACATCGTCGTGCTCACGGCGGTGCCGATAGCCCCCGAGAGCGTGCGGAAGAAGTTCGACAGGCCCGCGGCGGCCGCGAGGCGCTCGTCGGACATGCTCGAGAGCGTGATGGTCGTCATCGGCACGAAGAAGCACGCAATGCCGATGCCCTGGACGAGCCGAGGCTCGATAACCTTCGCGAACGACAGATTCAACGCGAAGTACGAATTCCAGAATGACACCCCCGCGAACACGATGAACGCGAACGATGCGACCGCGCGCAGGTTCAAGCGGTGCATGTTCTGACCGATGATCGGCGAGAGCAGCAAAGCCAGCAGCCCCACGGGGGCCGTCGCCAACCCGGCCTTGCCCGCCGTGTAGTCCATCACGGTTTGCAGCCATAGCGGAAAGATGACCACCGAGGCGAAGAACGTCATGAAGCCGAATGAAATTACCACGACGCCCAACGCAAAGTTGCGATCCTTGAACAGCGTGAGGTCGACGATGGGCTTGTCGGACGTCAGCTCCCAGACGATCAGGAACGACAGGCAGATCGCGGCGGCGAGCGCGAGCGTGACGATCAGGCCGCTGTTGAACCAGTCGTGGTCCTTGCCGAGGTCGAGCATCATCTGCAACGAGCCCACGCCGATGGCGAGCAGCGCCAGACCGATCAGGTCGAAGGGCAGCTTCTGGGTCTTCGTCTCGTGTCCGCGCAGCAGGACGAAGCAGGACGCCGCCGAGAAGATCCCGACCGGCACATTGATGTAGAAGATCCACGGCCAGGTGTAGTTGTCGGTGATCCATCCCCCCACGACGGGGCCGAAGATCGGCGCCACGATGACGGTCATGGCCCAGAGGCCGAGCGCGAGGCCGCGTTTCTTTTCGGGAAAACTGCGCAGAAGAATGGTTTGCGAGAGCGGCACCATCGGGCCGGACACGAGACCCTGCAGCAGCCGGAAGAAGACAAGGGCCTCCATGTTGGGCGCGAGGCCGCACAGCATCGACGCCACGGTAAAGGCCGCGACCGAAGTCACGAAGAGCTTCGCCTCGCCGACGCGGCGGGCCAGCCATCCGGTGAGGGGCACGGCGATGGCCGCCGCCACGGCGTACGAGCTGATGACCCAGGTGCCCTGGCTGTTCGATACCCCCACGCTCCCCGCGATGGTGGGCACGGCAACGTTTGCGATCGACGTGTCGAGCACCTCCATGAAAGTGCCCAGCGCGAGACCTATCGTGAGAATGGCCAGTCGCCCACCGGTCAACGGCGCACCTTGCGGCGAAGCGGTGGCGTTTGCGGCGGCGGCGTTTGCCATGCGAAGCCTCTCCCTGAAATGGTGGGGTGGCCGGGTCGCAGCGACCCGGGCCAATGTCATCTCCGGATGGTGCCAAAGAACGGCGATCACGTGCGACGCAGGTTTGGAACACAGCCTCTAAATCGGCAGGGGACGGCGTGGGTGGCTCGGTCCATCCGGAGGCGATTGCGCGAATCACGCGTCGCGTAAGGGTTTGGGGCGGTACTGTCTCGCTACGCGTCATCGCCGCGCGACAAATGATCTTCGTTTGGCGAACCCGAGATGCTTTTACCGCTTGACGTCGCCGGGCCGTCGAGATTGAATCGCCGCTGACGCCCGACGTGTGCGACGCCACGTCGCTGTCCCCAGGGCGTAGTTTCGTGCAGGCTCAAATACCGTTCGCTCGTCAGCGCAACTGGCACCCCGGCGACAGCGAAATCACAGGACCAGCCCATGCAGCCAGGTAGCGTCGTTCCCCTTCAGTACAGTGAGTTTCTGGTTCTGCTCTCCTTCGTGATCTCGACGCTGGGGGCCTACGTCGCGTTGGTGGCGGCGTCGCGCATTCGTGACGACGACGGTCGCATCAGCGTTGGCTATCTCGTCGTGTCGGCCTTGGCCTTGGGAGGCGTTGGCATCTGGGGCATGCATTTCATTGGCATGGCCGCGCAGCGCCTGCCGTTCCCCGTGTCGTATTCCCTGTGGCCGACGCTCGGCAGCCTGCTGTTGGCCGTGGTGGTCTCGGGTGCGGCGCTCTGGTACGTTGCGCGTGCGCCCTATCGCAACGCCGTGCCATGCGTGATCGGTGGCGTAGCGGGCGGACTGGGCGTGGCGGGCATGCATTACCTCGGAATGAACGCCATGCGCACACAGGCGTATTTCGAATGGAACACGGCGATCGTCGCCCTGTCGGTGGTCATCGCGATCGTGGCGGCGAGCGTGGCGCTCTGGATGGCATTCCATCTGGAGACGACTTTGCAACGCACGCTGGCCGCGCTGGTGATGGCAGTGGCGGTTTGCGGGATGCATTACACGGGCATGCGCGCCGGCACGATCATCTGCACGTCTTCTCCGCGCGCGCAGATCAGTATGCGTTTGCATGGCGACATGCTGCCATACGGCGTCTTCCTGATCGCTTGCGTGGTCTTGCTGGCGATGGCGGTGTTGCTCTATCGCACGTCGCGTCGGCGGCGCGAGCGCATGGCGGCGCGGCTCGACGCCCTCGTGCGCCAGCACGCGGGGCCTGTCTGATATCGGCGTTGTACCCGCCTGAAACGCGAAACGCCGACCCATCGAAAGACGGGCCGGCGTTTTGATGGGTGAGCGCCGTTCGGCGCGGCACACGAATCAGTGCAGGATGGGGCTGCCTCCAACGGGCATGACGTCGCCTGTCTCGATCAGGTCGACGATGAAGAAAGGTTCGGTGTTAAGTTGCTTCGATGCACCTGGCTGGCCGGAATACCAGCACACCATCGCCATGTCGCCAAGCATGCGGGTAACGATGCCCATGGCACCCTGTGGCACTGCGATGTGATTGGATTTGACGATCGATCCGACTTGCACTTGAGCCTCCTGCGAATGACGAAAAACCGACGCACCAACCGGTCGGCCAATGCATCGTCATCCGACTATACCGTATTGCGTTGCAGGCATCGCCGATTTCTCCGGCGACGTCGCGGAAAAGCCGTCGGACGGTCCGCCATGGTGTTCCGCGAGCACGCGATAGTGCGGGCCACGCGGCGTGCGCACGGAGTGGACGAGGACATACCCGTCGCAATGCCAGACGAGCGAGCGGGGATGCGGGTCGGACGGCGCGCGGCGCGCATGGCGCAGCAGCGTCACATGCGGGCGGAACGATTGCGTCACGACAGGTGCGCCGGTCGCACACCATTGCGAGAGAAAGGCGTCGCGCGTGGCGATGAGGCTCTCGGGAACCGCGGGCGCGCCCGCCCAGACGATCTTGCGATCGGCCCAGTAGCCCAGATGGTCGAAGGTGAGGGCGAACGGGGTGAGCGGCGTGCGCTGCATGAGCGCGAGCAGTACGGGCAGACGAGCGGGATCGACTTCGTCGAGAAAGGCTAGCGTCAGGTGCAGCGTTTGGGCGCGCAGCACGCGTCCGCCGCATTCCGCGTGAGCCGAAACGGCCCACTCGTGCAGCTGGGCGCGTACGCCTGGCCCGGGCCACAGGGCAAGGAAGAGTCGCATGAGAACACCACAGGTTGGATCCTGCTGATGATTCTCATAGTAGACGGGCCAACGGGCGAATTCCAGTCGGCCGGGCGCAAGCGAGCATCAACCGTCGCTTTGACGAGGGGCGCTCGACGGCGATGGCACGATGCGCGGGCGCGGCGCCCGTTGCGTCAGTTGGTCGAGATGGCGGGGGTGATGCCGCGACGGCCGCGGCGGGGATTCTCTGCCGATTTCTCTTCGGGTTTGGCCTGCACCGGCGGATGCATGATGCTGTTCCAGTTGTTCTGGATGGCGGTGTCGGTGGTGTCGTGCGAGACGGCGCGCGAAATGTCGGCGCTCGGATTGAAGGCGCCCGATCCCGTTGCGCCATTGGCGCCGGTCGCTGTCGTCGCATTGCCCGGATTGGCTGCTGCGGGGGTGTTCTGTGCGTGAGCGTGCGGCGTCAGCGCGAACGTGGCGCAGAGGGTGACGATGATGGCGGGCAGCGTCCAGCGGGATTTTTGCAGCAGGGGCGTGTCGAGCGTACGTCGGGCGGTTGAATCGTGGGTCATCAGGTGTCTCGGGCGAGGCGACGCAATGTCGCCGACGTCGTCACCTCGTGGGAACGACGTCGGCGTCACGTCATTATTGTGAAATCAGTAGCTGCCGGGCGGCGGCTTCCAGCCCGGCGGCGGTGGCGGCGGCGGGGCATAGCGCTGCACCGGTTGGGTCGGCATCATCGTGTCACCGCGAACGGGGACGCGATTGCCGGACGCATACATGCACTGAACGTAGGCCTGATCATAGCGGCTTTGCGTGACGTATGCAGACGATTGCGCGGTGCCCATGCCGACGGCACTGCCAGTGAGCAGGCCCGCCCCGGCACCGATGGCGGCTCCCGAGCCGCCGCCGATGGCTGCGCCGGCAGCCGCACCGATGGCCGTGCCGAGGACCGCGCTGCCGATCGCGCTGTTGTTGGCGGCGGTGGCGGTATCGAGTCCGCCGTTCTGGCCGGAGGCGTACTGGCGGCAGTTGAAATCGTCCCGGCGGAACTGATCGAACGATTTGCCTGTGCCGGGCAATGCCATGAGGCTCGGGCCGGTGGGGACCACGGCGCATCCTGCGAGCGCTGCGACGGCGATGACGATGGCCAGCGGCGCGGTGAGACGTTGCGCGCGACGCGAGTGTCCGATGATGGGGGGCGCAGGGGCCACTTCGGATGATTGACGCGTCGCCGCCGACGGATGACGTGCTCGGGAGGCGGACAATTCGAATGACATGGTGCGTCTCCCGATCAGTTCGATGCCGGTTGCGCGGGCACTTCGCGCCATCCGGCCGGACACGTTTTCACGTAGGGGTAGTAGGCGCCCGCCTTGTCGCAGTAGTACCAGGTGTCGCTGTTGGTGCCGGGCTGATCGCCCTGGGCGCCGGGTTGCGATTGTTCGATGTATTGCTGCGGCTGGCTGGGAACGACGACGACGGGGGGCGCGTAGTACTGCGTGGGCGGATAGTAAGGATAGCCGTAGGGGTAGTAGCCGGGGCCGACCCAGACGCGCACGCCACCGCCGCCGTGCCAGGCGAGGGCGCTGCCGCTGGCCATGACAGCGGCCACGGCGACGAAACTGAGGACAACAGGAAGACGTTTCACGACACTGACCTCGAAGTACGAACGCCGGGCGCGGTGGATTCCGCCTTGCGTAGGCGCGTCGTCAACGAGGGAAATGTGACCCGATGAGACGCAACGCTGCCCTGGAGTCGATGATTTCGAGTCTAGGCCTGTCCCCCTGGCGGAGCAATTACAGCGCCTGTGAGAAGTGTTTCAAAGCATTACGCTTTCTGAGGAACGGCACGAAGATTGGCGGTTCTCGCAACGCGCAGTGTCCATCACTTCCCAATACAAAACCGACTGAAAATCACCCCGAGCAGATCGTCCGACGTGAACTCACCGGTGATCGTGCTGAGTTGCTCCTGCGCGAGGCGCAACTCCTCGGCAAAGAGATCGAGCGCACTCGCGTTCCGGCGCGCATGCGCGTCTGCCATCTCAATATGTTCGCGTGCGGCGCGCAGTGCCGACAGATGTCGTTCGCGTGCCAGGAACACCCCTTCGTTGCCCGCCTGCCAACCGGCAATCTTGAGCAGCTCCGCGCGCAGCAGATCGACCCCCTGCCCGCCCTTTGCCGATAAGCGTACACCAAGCGGCGCCGCGCCCTCTTTCGGTAACACCGTCGCCGGCTCACCCGCCAGATCCGTCTTGTTGTACACACGCACGATGGGCACGTGCTTTGGCAACTGTTTCGCGATGACCTCGTCTTCCGGTGTCATGCCGGTGCGCGTGTCGAGCAGATGCAGCACGGCGTCCGCCTTCGCGATCTCGCTCCAGCTACGCGCAACGCCGATGCGCTCCACTTCATCCTCCGTTTCGCGCAAGCCCGCCGTGTCGATGATGTGCAGGGGAATGCCGTCGATCTGAATCGTCTGCTGCACCTTGTCGCGCGTGGTTCCGGCGATCGGCGTGACAATGGCCAGCTCCGCGCCGGCCAGGGCGTTGAGCAACGACGACTTGCCGACGTTCGGCTGCCCCGCCAGCACCACATTGATCCCCTCGCGCAGCAACGCGCCCTGTCGCGCTTGCGACAGCACGCGCGCCAGTTGCGTGCGAATCCGCTCGAGTTGGCCGAAGGCGTCGGCCGCCTCCAGAAAATCGATTTCCTCTTCCGGGAAGTCCAGCGTCGCCTCGACCAGCATGCGCAGATGAATCACCAGATCCACCAGCGAATGAATTTCGCGCGAAAACGCCCCGTCGAGCGATCGGCTTGCCGAGCGGGCAGCGGCCTCGGTACTCGCTTCGATCAGATCGGCCACCGCTTCCGCTTGCGCGAGATCGAGCTTGTCGTTCAGAAACGCGCGATGCGTAAATTCGCCTGGCGTCGCCAGGCGCACGCCCAGCGTCCCCCCTTCGTCGAGACATCGCTGCAACAGCAGTTGCAACACGATCGGTCCGCCGTGGCCCTGCAACTCCAGCACGTCCTCCCCCGTGTACGAATTTGGACCGGGGAAGTACAGCGCGATGCCGCGATCCAGCACCTCGCCGGTGGCATCGAGAAACGGCAGGTACGACGCATGACGCGGCTTGAGCGGCTGCCCGACCAGACGCGCGATCACACGCTGCACGGCGTCGCCGCGATGCTTGCCGAAGGACACCCGCACCACGCCGATCCCGCCGCGTCCTGGGGCGGTGGCAATGGCGGCAATCGGGACGGCGGAGACAGTGGCGCTCATGGCACGGTTTCTTTGAAAAACAGAGGCTTATTTTGACATGCACCAAACAAAACCGCCCGCGAGAGACTCGCGGGCGGCTGTGTCAGTCAGACGGTCAGACCCGAAAACGTCAGGCCGCCTTCTTTTCCTTCTTGGTGCCGAGCATTCGATTGATCGACCATTGCTGCGCAATCGACAACGAATTGTTGACCACGTAGTACAGCACCAGGCCCGAGGGCAGGAAGAGGAACATGAACGAGAAGATGAGCGGCATGAACATCATCATCTTGGCCTGCATCGGATCCGGCGGCGTCGGGTTCAAACGCGTCTGGATGAACATCGACACGGCCATCAGCACCGGCAGGATGTAATACGGATCCTGCGTCGAGAGGTCATGAATCCAGCCCAGCCAAGGCGCGCCGCGCATTTCCACCGACGAGAGCAGCACCCAGTACAGGGCGATGAACACGGGAATCTGGATCACGATCGGAATACAGCCGCCGAACGGATTGACCTTCTCGGTCTTGTACAGCTCCATCAGGGCCGCGTTCATCTTCTGCGGATCGCTCTTGTAGCGTTCGCGCAGTGCCTGCATCCGCGGCGTGATTTCCTTCATGCGCGCCATCGACTTGTAGCTCGCGGCCGACAGTGGGAAGAACACCAGCTTGATGATCACGGTCACGGCAATGATCGCCCAACCCCAGTTGCCGATCAGCCCATGCAGCTTCGAGAGCAGCCAGAACAGCGGCTTGGCGAGGATCGTGAAGTAACCGTAGTCCTTCGTCAGCTCCAGGCCGGGCGCAATCTGCTCGAGCATGTGCTCTTCCTGCGGACCGGCGAACAAACGCGCATCGACCGTCTCGCTGCCACCGGCCGGAATGCTCGCGAGCGGTTCTTTCACACCCACGCGATACAGACCGTTGTCCAGCTTGCCGATGTAGTTGTCGCGCTTGGCGCCTTCCTTCGGAATCCAGGCCGTGGCGAAGTAATGCTGCACCATGCCGATCCAGCCATCGCTCGACTGCTTGACGTACTTCGCCTTGTCCTTGTCGATGTCGCTGAACGTGATCTTCTGGAACTTCTCGTCGCTGCTGTAGACCGTCGGGCCCGTGAACGTGTGCGAGAACTTCGCGCCGCTGATCTCACGGCCGTCGCGCACCAGTTCCATGTACAGCGTCGGCTGGATGGCGGCGTCGGACTTGTTGACGATCGTGTTCGACACGTCGATCACGTAGCTGCCGCGATGGAACGTGTAAGCACGCACCAACTGCAGGCCGCCCTTGACCGGCGATTCGAACTTCACGGTCAGTGTGTCGCCCGTCATCGTGGTCGGGCCCGGCACCTGCGTGAAGATGTCGTTGTGGTTCGGGAAGTCGCCGCCGATCAAACCCGTGCGAGCGTAATACTGCTGGCTCGGCGTATTGTCGAACAACACCACATGCTTGTCGGCTTCCGTGGCGTCGGGCCATTGCTTGAGCGCCAGGAACGACACGGTGCCGCCTTGCGCGCTGATGTCGGCCTCATAGACGTCGGTCGTGATGCGGACATTCTGCGCTGCGGCAGCGGCCGGTGCGTTGCCCGGGGCACTACCCGCCGCGGCGGCCGCGTTGGCACCTTGCGGCAGGTCGTTGGCCGGCGTCGGACTTCCGCCCTTGGCGGCCGGGGTGGAGACCTCGGGCGTCGGGAAGAACAGCGACGAATGGCCATTGGCGCGTTGCCAGTTGTCGAAAAGCATCACGACAGACAGCGCGAAAATGACCCAGAGTACGGTGCGTTTGATGTCCATGCGGTAACTCGTGGTGGACGAAACTCAGGAATGGCCCGGCGCGCGGCGCGTGACTGCCGAAGCGGCCGCAGGCCCGGACGAGACCGTCTGCTTGGCTCGCGACGCATCGTTTCCGGCGGCCGTATCGGTGCCTTGGACGGTGTTATCGGGAGCGTGACAGACGTGTCGAGCCGGCGGTACGGGATCGAAACCGCCGGGGTGAAACGGATGACAGCGACATAGACGCCGGGCCGCGAGATAAGTGCCGTAACCGGCACCGTGTTCGACGATGGCCTCGCGCGCGTAGTCGGAGCAGCTCGGATGGAAGCGGCAACGGTTCCCCAGCCAGGGACTGATCACCAGCTTATAACCGCGCAGGAGCAACAACAGCACGCTTCGCATCTCGATTCCGCCTGTCAGTCCGGCCGAGGTGGCCGGGTGGGCGGCGCATGCCCGGGGTCGGGCGCTACCGTGTAGGACTCACTACCTTCCGTCTTGGCGTCGGCCGTGCGGCGCTTGCGGGCGGCTTTTTCTGCCGCGTCGAAGAGCTGCGCGAATTCCGCCTGGCACAGTGTGTTCAACACTGGCGCGGCCGCTGCCGTGTACGTTCCCTTGTCGAAGCGACGCGTCAGCCGGAGCACGAAGTCCCAGCCGGCCAGCGCGGCGCGGCGCTGACGGAACATCTCGCGCGCCTGACGCTTGATCAGGTTGCGCGTGACCGCGCGGGGCGCGTGCTTCTTACCGACAACAATGCCGATGCGGCCCTCATGAGGCATGGCATCGACAGGGGCGGCCGGCGCAGTTTCGCGCCAGCGCATGTACAAGACGAAATGCGCGCTGCGACGCAAAGGACGCAAACTAAAAACGGATGAAAACTCATCCGTTTTGAGAAGTCGCGCAGCTTTGGGAAACCCCATTGCCGGGACTTCGCGCCTTGCGGATTTGACGCGCAAACCGCGGTACGACCGAGAACCGCGATTAGACGGCCAGGCGCTTGCGGCCCTTGGCGCGACGAGCCGCGATGACCTTGCGGCCGCCACGGGTCTTCATGCGAACCAGGAAGCCATGGGTGCGCTTGCGGCGCGTCACGGAAGGCTGAAAAGTACGTTTCATGATGCACTCACTGTGTGAAAAAATTCCCGCGCAGCAGCATCGTGAAACGCCACATGGACACCGTGAAAACCTGCGAATTCAAGGACTTTCACGCTCGGTCCAGCCGTCGGGAGTTGGATAGGAATCCGGTTATCTTTCTAACGAACCCGCTATTTAATCGGCTTTTCCGTTGTGTGTCAATAGGTTAGCCATCACCCGCAACGCGTCGCTGCGTGACCGGTGCTGCCATTGGCGTGGATCCGCCAGTCTGCGGCCTTCCGGCGGCGGGGGATGGCAGCCATCGCCGCAAACATCGATTTCTGCCAATAGGGAAACACCTGACGAGGAAGATATTCAGGCGGTCGCGGCAAATCATCGTCGTTGCCAGGGATTTGCGCAGGCTTCGTGCGAAGTCAGGCGGGTTAACGCGGTACGTCCGCCCGGAGATCCCGGTGCTGTGGGCATTCCTGTGGATAACTCGCTTTGCCAACGCTTTGGCGGTAAAATCCCCCATCATTTTTTTTCCCAGCAGAGCACCGGTGACGCCGCCATGTGGACAGCGCGCCGGGTTTTGTCGTCTGCGCGCGCCGAAACCGGCCGAACGCGCGAGGCAAAGCCCGAACGCAGCGCCATGGTTCGTGCGTTCCCGGGCGCCTGCAATGCGCCGCCGATCTGACTCGATCCCGGCCGGTTGTCCCCGTCCGAGCGCTGCTCGGGAACGGTCGCACTGGCTTGGTTTATGCCGTTCTGCCCCCATCTTTGAGGTATCCGATAGTGGGCGGCAAGAGCGACGGCTAAACGTGTCGGACGAGCCCCGCGCCACTTGGATACACCCTGCATGAACGACTTCTGGCAACACTGCGCGACACGTCTCGAACAAGAGCTGACGCCCCAGCAATTCCGCACCTGGATCAAACCGCTGGCGCCGCTCGACTTCGACGAACAGGCGCGCACGCTCAAGATCGGCGCGCCCAATCGGTTCAAGCTGGATTGGGTGAAGAGCCAGTTCTCCGGGCGAATCCAGAGCATGGCGGCGGACTTCTGGAATGCGCCGATCGAAGTGACGTTCGTGCTCGATCCCAAGGCCGGCATGCGTGTGCCCTCGTCCACCCCGGCCCCAACGCCTGCGCCGAGCGTGGCGCCTGCTCAGGCGCCCGCCGCTGGTGGCGCGCGCGCGAATGCGGCCGTCGCTGCGACACAGGCTGCCACCAACGGCGCCCATGGTGCCGACGCCATGTCGCTCGATGGCGAACGGCCCAATCTGGAAGCCAGCGAAGCGGACGCGGTGCGCCGCAATTGGCGGGTGACGCCGCAAGAGCCGGTGCAACTGGGAGAAGTCGAGTCGATCTACGAGCGCTCGAAGCTCAATCCCGTGCTGACCTTCGACAATTTCGTCACGGGTAAGTCGAACCAGCTCGCGCGCGCTGCGGCGATCCAGGTCGCGAACAATCCTGGCACGTCGTACAACCCGTTGTTTCTCTACGGCGGCGTCGGCCTGGGCAAAACGCACTTGATTCACGCCATCGGGAACCAGTTGCTGGCCGAGAAGCAGAATCCGCGCATCCGCTACATCCACGCCGAGCAATATGTGTCCGACGTAGTCAAGGCTTACCAGCGCAAGGCGTTCGATGAGTTCAAGCGCTATTACCACTCGCTCGACCTGCTGCTGATCGACGATATTCAATTCTTCTCGGGCAAGAGCCGTACGCAGGAAGAATTCTTCTACGCGTTCGAGGCGCTCATCGCGAACCGTGCGCAGGTGATCATCACGAGCGACACGTATCCGAAGGAGATCACTGGCATTGACGATCGGTTGATTTCGCGCTTCGATTCCGGCTTGACGGTGGCCATCGAGCCGCCCGAGCTGGAAATGCGCGTGGCCATTTTGATCAAGAAGGCGCAGGTCGAGGGCGTGGGGTTGTCGGAGGACGTGGCGTTCTTCGTCGGCAAGCATCTGCGCTCGAACGTGCGTGAGCTGGAAGGCGCGCTGCGCAAAATCCTCGCCTACTCGAAGTTCCATGGTCGCGAGATCACCATCGAACTGACGAAAGAAGCGCTGAAAGATCTGCTGACGGTTCAGAATCGTCAGATTTCTGTCGAAAACATTCAAAAGACCGTGGCCGATTTCTACAATATCAAGGTTGCGGACATGTATTCGAAGAAGCGGCCGGCCAATATTGCGCGGCCGCGGCAGATCGCCATGTATCTGGCGAAGGAGCTGACGCAGAAAAGTCTGCCGGAAATCGGCGAACTGTTCGGCGGACGCGACCATACGACGGTGCTGCACGCGGTACGCAAGATTGCGGAAGAGCGCAGCAAGGATGCACAGCTCAACCATGAGTTGCATGTGCTGGAGCAGACGCTCAAGGGGTGAAGCCGGGCGGATGTGCGGGGCGGCGGGCGGGGTAGCCGGCGTCCCTGTGGATAAGCGGTGGGCGGTTTGGGGGGAACTGGCGTTTTCGGGCACAATAGCGGGTCGGCGCACAAAGCGTCCCCTGATCGTCCACAGCGTTTTCCGCCCTGTTATCCCTTACGCAAGCACTTGATCGATAAGGGAATCGTCGGGTTTTCAGCAGAAACTGGCACCCGTTAACAGTTACTACGAAGGATAAATATGCAATTGGTCAAAACTCAACGAGACAATCTGCTGCGGCCGCTGCAAATTGTGAGCGGCATCGTCGAGCGTCGCCATACGTTGCCGATCCTGGCCAATTTGCTCATTCGCAAGCACGGACAGGACATTTCCTTCCTGTCGACCGACCTTGAGTTGCAGATCACGACTACCGCCGACTGCGGTGCCGGCGCCGAGGATGTGGCGACGACCGTGGCGGCACGCAAGCTGCTCGACATTTTGCGCAACATGCCCGACGCTGAAGTGGCGCTGTCGCTGTCGGACAAGCGTCTGACGGTGCAGGCGGGCAAGAGCCGTTTCCAGTTGCAGACGCTGGCGGCGGAAGATTTCCCGACGGTGGCTGAGGCCAAGGACTACGCCGCGAGCTTTTCGCTGCCGCAGCGTGCGTTCCGCCAATTGTTGGGCATGGTGCACTTTGCGATGGCGCAGCAGGACATCCGTTACTACCTGAACGGCATGCTGCTCGTGGTCGAGGGTGAGAAGATCGAAGCGGTCGCGACGGACGGTCACCGTCTGGCGTACTGCAACACGACGATTGCGGGCGAAACGTTTGCGCGTCAGGAAGTGATCATTCCGCGCAAGACGATTCTCGAGTTGCAGCGTCTGCTCGAGGACATCGACGATCCGGTGAAGATCGACGTGGCGCCGAGCCAGGTCAAGTTCTGTTTTGCGAACGTCGAGCTGGTCTCGAAGTTGGTCGAGGGCAAGTTCCCCGATTTCAATCGGGTGATTCCGAAGGGGTATAACAAGAGCTTCGTCATCAGCCGTGAAGCGCTGCATCGTTCGTTGCAGCGTGCGGCGATCGTGACATCGGACAAGTTCAAGGGTGTGCGCTTCCTGGTGAGCGAAAACCTGTTGAAGATCAGCGCGAACAATACGGAAAACGAAGAAGCGCAGGAAGAAATCGAGATCGATTTCACGGGCGAGTCGGTGGATATCGGTTTTAACGTGACGTACCTGCTCGATGTGTTGTCGAACCTCAAGGTCGAACAGGTGAAGGTAAGTCTGGGCGATGCCAATTCGAGCGCGCTGATCACGTTGCCGGACAACGACGAATTCAAGTATGTCGTGATGCCGATGCGCATTTGAGCGGATATTCCGCCGTACGCGCCGTCACATGCGCGAAGGGGCCGAGCGCCCCTTTGGCGTTTCTAGAGAATTATCCTTTTGCGGGATAAGCCGCCTTCGCGGCGCCAACGGCGCACGGAGTGGGCAGGTCATGAAGCAGTAATTCGTCAGTTAATGACGCAGTAACCGGAAGATTGTCATGAGCGAACAGCAAAAGCAGGCCGATAGCGGCTATGGTGCAGCCTCCATCCAGATCCTTGAAGGTCTGGAGGCTGTGCGCAAGCGTCCCGGCATGTACATTGGTGACACGTCGGACGGCACGGGCCTGCATCACCTGGTCTTCGAGGTGTTGGACAACTCGATCGACGAGGCGCTTGCCGGTTACTGCGACGACATTCACGTGATCATTCACGCGGACAATTCGATTTCCGTGACGGACAACGGTCGCGGCATTCCCACGGGGATCAAGTTCGACGACAAGCACGAGCCGAAGCGTAGCGCGGCGGAAATCGTGATGACGGAACTGCACGCGGGCGGCAAGTTCGACCAGAACAGCTACAAGGTGTCGGGCGGTTTGCACGGTGTGGGCGTGTCGTGCGTGAACGCACTGTCCACGTACCTGAAGCTCACGGTGCGTCGTGATGGCAAGAAGCACTTCATGGAGTTCCATCGGGGCGTGCCGCAGAACCGCGAGCTTGAGGTGGTCGACGGCGTCGAGACGTCGCCGCTGAAGTTTCTGGGGGATACCGACAAGCGCGGTACGGAGGTGCACTTCCTCGCGGACGAAACGATCTTCGGCAAGGTGGAATTCCACTACGACATTCTGGCCAAGCGGATGCGTGAGCTGTCCTTCCTGAACAATGGTGTGCGCATTCGCCTGACGGATCTGCGCACGGGCAAGGAAGACGATTTCGCGTTTGGCGGCGGTGTGAAGGGTTTCGTCGAGTACATCAACAAGTCGAAGTCGGTGCTGCACCCGACGATCTTCCACGTCACGGGCGAGCGCGACGGTATTGGCGTGGAAGTCGCGATGCAGTGGAACGACAGCTACAACGAGACGGTGTTGTGCTTCACGAACAACATTCCGCAGCGTGACGGCGGCGCGCACTTGACGGGTTTGCGTGCGGCGATGACGCGCGTGATCAACAAGTACATTGACGAGAACGAGCTGGCGAAGAAGGCCAAGGTCGAGACGACTGGCGACGACATGCGCGAGGGGTTGACGTGCGTATTGTCGGTGAAGGTGCCGGAGCCGAAGTTCTCGTCGCAGACGAAGGACAAGCTGGTGTCGTCGGAAGTGCGTGCGCCGGTGGAAGAGTACGTGGCGAAGGCGCTTGACGAGTTCCTGCAGGAGACGCCGAACGACGCGAAGATCATTTGCTCGAAGATCGTGGAAGCGGCGCGTGCGCGCGATGCGGCGCGCAAGGCACGGGAGATGACGCGACGCAAGGGCGTGCTTGACGGGGTGGGTCTGCCGGGCAAGCTGGCGGACTGCCAGGAGAAGGATCCGGCGCTGTGCGAGATCTACGTGGTCGAGGGCGACTCGGCAGGCGGATCGGCGAAGCAGGGGCGTGACCGCAAGTTCCAGGCGATTTTGCCGTTGCGCGGCAAGGTGTTGAACGTTGAGAAGGCGCGTTTCGACAAGCTGATTTCGAGCGAGCAGATCGTGACGCTGATTACCGCGTTGGGTTGCGGCATTGGCAAGGACGACTACAACATCGACAAGCTGCGTTATCACCGCATCATCATCATGACTGATGCTGACGTGGACGGCGCGCACATCCGGACGCTGCTGCTGACGTTCTTTTACCGTCAGGTGCCGGAGCTGATCGAGCGGGGTTACGTGTATATCGCGCAGCCGCCGCTGTACAAGGTCAAGCACAACAAGGACGAGCGTTACATCAAGGACGAAGGCGAGCTGGCGCAGTACATGTTGAAGCTGGCGATGAACAATGCCGAGCTGATGCCGTCGACGGGGGCTGCACCGATTGCTGGCGATGCGCTGGGCGAGTTGACGCGCAGCTACCAGTTGGCCGATGGGGTGATCGAGCGTCTTAGCCGGATTTACGAGGCGTCGGTGCTGACGGCGGTGACCGAGGGCGTGGAGATTCATCTGGACAGTGAGGAAGCGGCGAAGCGCACGGCCGAGGCGTTGCAGGCGGCGCTGAGCGACGACCCGTTGGCACCGGAGATCACGATTACGGCGGTGATGGAAGACGTCGAGAATGCGGAGCCGGCGGCGGCATTGCGCGTGGAGCGTCGTCACCATGGCAACGTGAAGCTGACCGTGATCAACCAGGACTTCCTGCAAACGGCGGACTATGCGCAGTTGCAGACGACGGCGGAGACGTTCAAGGGCTTGATCGGTGAAGGGGCGACGATTCGACGTGGCGAGAAGTCACAGTCGGTGTCGAACTTCAAGGCGGCGATGAAGTGGCTGATGGCGGATGCGGAGCGCAATGTCTCGAAGCAGCGCTATAAGGGGCTGGGCGAGATGAACGCGGAGCAACTGTGGGACACCACGATGGATCCGACGGTCCGCCGCCTGCTGCGCGTGCAGATCGAAGACGCGATCGCGGCGGATGGGATCTTCACCACGTTGATGGGTGATGATGTCGAACCGCGTCGCGCGTTTATCGAGTCGAACGCGTTGCGGGCTGGGAATATTGATGTTTGATGGTGTTGTCGGTCGTAGGGTGACAGAGTATGTGCGACTGGCGCCACAGTTTTGCGACTGGACGACTAAGTTAATGCGACTGACCTACCGTCGCGCCGAAGTAGTAGCGTTGTAGCGGGATGGAAACGAGGAAAGGCCTTGATATTCAAGGCCTTTTTCTTTTTCGGCGACTATCTCATGGAAGATGTTGGGGGGGCACGAATTCACCGACGTGTATGTCCAGCATTACCGAGGACCGCTCTCGGCCAACAAGGGACGTCGAGCCTCGCTCGTATGCGTGGGGCTGCATGTTCGCAATGTCCGAATGCTCGAACTTCATTGCCTTCAGTTGGATGGAAAAGAAATTCCAAAGGCTGACGGCAGTTATAGACGTGAGACATTCGAGATACCTAGTTCTGCCGCGATACATCTACCACCCCCGCATCGAATGGCCCTCGATTCTAGATACGATGGACGAACAAGAAGGGTGTGCGTTCAATGGCTCTAAGGACTGGAAAAATTTTTGACAACTCCCCCAGCTTTATCGGCGGTTTGAACTCGCCTCCGTGAGGCTGCGGAATCAATGCGCGAATTGATCCTCATGACTGTCCGCTAACGAGAAAGTGGAAGGTCCCATCTGGGTCGTCATCGTTCGTCGGTGAGCGCAGAAGCCAGCACCGTTCTCGGCCATGTAATACTAATAATCGACAAATAGGACGCCAAACAGGGGGGGGTATGGGATTGCGGTTACCAGAGTACGTAAATTCGATCTCGCTGAACACGGATGATCGACCTGTCGCATTCATGCCATTCGGCTTCATTGCATTTGCGGAAGAGCAACTTGGTAACGGCGATCAGTTTGGCCTCTATTGGCCCATAGGCCAGGAAGGACAGCCACCAATCGTGGCAGAAACTTTCCATGATGAGGGCGCGGTGATGCCAGCGTTCTCAAGCCTCGAAGTATTTCTGTCCCAGGTTGACGAACAGCGCGAAAGCGGTCACCCCGAATTCCCCTCATACGAAGCCGATTGTTTGTCGCCACTCGCGTGCTACGAAGAGGCACGACGTATGTTGCGCAACCGCAACTTCGACGCGGCGGTCCCATTGCTTGAAGCAGCTGTTGCGAAGCTTCCTGAGTACACAAGCGCTCTTGCGCTACTTGCCGCCCAGTACCTGCGTCAGAAAAGAAAGGACGAAGCCTGTCGAATGGCGGCTCGGACAATTATTTCGCCCCCAAGTTTTGGTTCTGGTGAGCAAGTACAGCGCATTTGCAGTTGGCTCTCGAATTTGGACGAAGGACCTGCTGACCTTGTACAAGATCCCATCTGGCAAAGCCGAGCTTCTCTGGCCTCGATCCCGAGCGGAGGAACGAAGGAAAGCGCGGCGTATCCGATACTTGCTGAAGCCATCGATATTTACGCTGCGCGCGGTCACATCGTCACGGCGTTAACGCTCATGCAAACGTACAGCGAACATATGAACTATGAAACCATATCGTTTCAGCAGCGCTACCGGTTCGACTTCCATACACACTGGCAGCGGCAGAGAGAGATGTCCACGAGACTCCCGGACGGTCCTCGCTTTTTGACATAGCTTCAATGGCCTAGATACCCACGACCGGTCGCAATCGGCCAGAAGCGGTCGTTTGCAGTCGGAATTCAAGAGGCGGCCGTTCCTATCCGAGAGGCCCCTGTGGCCAAACCAGCGCGGAGGAAAAATATGGGGATACCCAGTTGGCTGAACGACGCATGTGAGAATACAAACCTTGAATTGGCAAGGATGTTCGCAATCGCGCTGCTCACCGATGAGCCTTACTCTAGAGAAACGCTCTCACGCTGTTATTACTCAATCCAAACAGGGGATGAAGCGCCGAACGTTTCCGAACTCTGGATCGACCACTTCTGGACGGCGATATCAGATATCCATCCTCAGGAATGGAGAAGGGCAACCGGGGCCAGTAAATCCTTCACCCACTTCGTGCATACGAAATGGGGCAAGTGACGCGTGCAAGGATCACTGAGTACTTTCACGTAACGGGAAGTCCGCTTCGGGTCGACTACGGCCGATCGCGATCGTCGCAAAGCGGCCAGTTTCGGTCGTTCGATGCGGCTGTCGCACGGTCGCGCTGATCGAGAATTGGGGCGCGGCGGCAAAGGCGGGGAGTCAGTCCGACGCGTGGTCGCAATTCGTCACTGACGTCAGCGGACGGTTCTTCAAAGGGAGCCGGAAGCAACGAGTGATGGATGCCCTTGTACTCAGCCTCGACATCCTGCCGATGAATCGCCGGGCAGACGCACTGACTGACCGTCGGAATTGCAACGTGTGGCGCGCTATCAGTGCAAAAGTAAAATCTTCACTCAGCAATGAAGGCGCAATTCATCCCTAACGCAAGCCGAGTGCAAGCGCGTCGGAGGCCTCACGGTACGAGGCCTCCTTCGATCATCAATCCAGCTCGCCCTGGCAGACGTACTTGATCGACAGATAGTCGTCGAGCCCATACTTCGAGCCCTCACGTCCATAGCCGGAGGACTTCACGCCACCGAACGGCGCGGCTTCGCTCGAGACAGCGCCTTCGTTCATACCGATGACACCGGCTTCGAGACGCCGTGCCACTCGCTCGGCACGGCGCATGTTCTGCGTGTAGAAGTACGCGGCCAACCCGAACGGCGTGTCGTTGGCGCGTTGAATCACTTCATCCTCGGTGTCGAAACGGAACAGCGAGACCACCGGCCCAAAGGTTTCCTCACGGCTGACGAGCATCTCGTCGTTCACATCGGCCAGCACGGTCGGTGCGAAGTAGTGCGGCCCGAGCGACGGCAGCGTCGTGCCACCGGTCAGCGTGCGGGCGCCATGCGAGAGCGCATCTTCGACGTGACGACTGATCTTCTCCACTGCCCGACGATTGATCATCGGGCCGATCTGCGCCTGTGCATCGCTGGCCGGTGCCACATGCAGCGCACTCACGCGCTGCGACAGCAACTCAGCGAACCGGTCGTAGACACCCGCTTGCACATACACCCGATTCGGGCACACGCACGTTTGTCCGCCATTGCGGAACTTCGACGCCATCAAGCCGGTGACCGCCGCACCGAGATCGGCATCGTCGAACACGATGAACGGCGCATTCCCGCCAAGTTCGAGCGACAGCTTCTTGAGCGTGCCCGCCGATTCGCGCGCGAGATGCACCCCAACCGCAGTCGATCCGGTGAACGTCACCTTGCGCACGCGTTCGTCGGCGAGCCAATCCGCCACGGCGTCAATGCCTCGCGTGCGCGACGCCGTGATCATGTTCAGCACGCCCGGCGGCACTCCGGCTTCGAGCGCCAGCGCCGCGAGGGCGAGCGCCGTGAGTGGCGTGTCTTCGGCGGGCTTTGCAACCACGGTGCAGCCCACGGCCAGCGCCGGGGCAATCTTGCGGGCAATCATCGCGAGCGGGAAATTCCACGGCGTGATGGCGGCGACGACGCCAATGGGCTCCTTCACCGCCGACATGCGCTTGCCGGGCTGTTGTTGCGGAATCAGGTCGCCATAGACACGCGTCGCTTCCCCCGCGAACCAGTCGACGTACGACGCCCCATACGCCACTTCCCCACGCCCCTCCGCCAGCGGCTTGCCTTGTTCGAGCGAGATGATCCGAGCCAGATCGTCGGCGTTCGCAAGAATGAGTGCGTGCCAGCGCTTGAGCACTTCGGCGCGTTCGCGCGGCAGCTTGTCACGCCACGTGGGCAACGCGCGGCAGGCGGCGTCAGTGGCGGCGCGGGCATCGGTGGCCGTACTGTCGGCAACGTCTGCCAGCAACGCATCGCTGGCGGGCTCGTGCACGGCGTAGCGACCGGCATCGCGGGCGTCGATCCATTCGCCGTTGATCAGGTTCTGACGGCGCATCAAATCGGGGCGTGACAGGGAAAGCGACATTCGAACGAATCTCCGGGAAAGCGGGGCAGAAGTTATCGGGCGGAGCCGTGGCGCATCAGCAGATCCATCAGCGGACGTCAACCGCGCAACGCGGCGCGCACATCGGCGGCGTCGAGTACTTCGTCGAGTGTCGTGCGCACGCGGGCGAAGAGTTCGGCGACGTCGTCCGCCGTGTAGCAAAGGGCGGGAGCAAAGCCGAGAATGTTGTCGCCGAACGCGCGGAAGATCACACCGTTCCGATACGCGGCAGCGCCGATCCGCTCGGGGAGCTTTAGCGACGCGTCGAAGCGCTGGCGTGTCGACTTGTCGGCCACGAGTTCGAGCGCACCGAGCAGACCGCGATGACGGGAGTCGCCGACCAGCGGGTGGTCGAGGAAGGCATCCAGACCGTCGGCGAATGCCTTTGCCTGTGCCTGACCGTTCGCGAGCAAGCCGCCTTCGTCATAGAGCTTCAGGCAAGCCAGACCGATGGCCGCACTTACTGGATGAGCCGAGTACGTCTGTCCATGACCGACGGGCGTGCCGCGCGCGGCATCGGCTATGGCCTGATAGATGGCGTCGGACATCAGCACGGCGCCCATCGGCGCATAACCGGCGGTCAGCCCCTTGGCCAGCGTCATCAGATCGGGCGAGACGTCTTCCGCTTCGCAGGCGAACATCGGCCCGGTGCGACCGAATCCGGTGATGACTTCGTCGGCGACGAACAGAACGTCGAGCTTTTTGCAGGCGTCTCGCATGGCGCGCAGCCAGCCCTTGGGCGGCACGATCACGCCCCCGGAGCCTTGCACAGGTTCGCAGAAAAACGCGGCGACATGCTCGGCCCCCAACTCGCCGACCTTGGCTTCGAGCGCGGCGACCGACGCGGCAATGATGGCCTGCGGATCGTTGGGCGTGGCGCTGCGATAGGGATAGGGCGATGCGATGTGATGCTGTGTCGGCAACGGCAGATCGAAGTTGTGGTGAAACGCAGGCAGGGCGGTGAGTCCTGCGCCAGTCGACGACGAGCCATGATATCCACGCTCCAGCGCGATGAAATGCTTCTTCGACGGCTTGCCGATGGCATTGTAGTAATGGGTGATGAAGCGAACGGCGGCGTCGACGGCGTCCGACCCGCCAAGCGTGAAATACACGTGCTGCAACGACGGCGGCGCGAATTCCACGAGCTTCTGCGCCAGCGTGATGGCGGGTGCCGAAGCGAAGCCGAAATAGCCCGTGGCATAGGGCAGCCGGTTCAACTGCTCGGTGGCGGCCTTGACGATAGACGCCTGCCCGTAGCCGGTATTCACGCACCACAGCCCGGCAAAACCGTCGAGCAGCGCGTGTCCATTGGCATCGTGCAGCCAGGCCCCGTTGCCGCTGGTAAGCACCGTCGCCCCCCGCGCCTCATGCGCGCGGTAGTCGGCTACAGGATGGATCAGGAACTGGCGATCGGCCTCAATCAGCGATTCGATGGACATGCGCGGCACCTCGGGAGGATGGGAGTGGAGAAGTGGCCCCTGAGTCCCCCCAGAACAGGCCACCGTGTCATCCCATTAAAGCTGTGCCGAAAAGGGAGGTCATCCTACGAACCGATGGAGAGGGCGCGCGATGTGTCCTGCGATGTGCACGGTATTGCGACGTGCGGCGGAGCGTTCCGGTTGTCCGCGCAGCACGTCATCCATGATCCATGGCGGCAATCATCCACACGACCCGCCGATTGTGCTCAGCGCAGCACCTGCTCTGCCACATCGTCGACCGCAGCGCGCGCGATACTCACCATCTCGTCGACGTCCGCCCGCGTGGCGATCAGCGGCGGCGCGAAGCCCAGGATGTCGCCGTGCGGCATGGCACGCGCGATCATGCCGCGTGCGAGCGCGGCGGCCGAGATGCGTGGGCCGATCTTCATGGCAGCATCGAACGGCTGACGCGCTGCACCATCGGCCATGAATTCGACGGCGGCAAGCATGCCGACGTTGCGCACTTCCCCGACGAGCGGATGCGCGTCGAACGCGGCGTGCAGCTTCTCACCGAAGTATCGGCCGACGTCGGCGGCGTTTTGCGTAAGGTTCTCGCGCGTCAGAATATCGAGATTGGCGAGTGCGGCGGCAGCGCAGATCGGATGACCCGAGTAGGTCCAGCCGTGTCCCATCGGGCCGTGTTCGCGGGCACCGCGCTCGATCACGTCCCAGACGCGTTCACCGACGATCACGCCCGAGAGCGGGGCGTAGGCGCTGGTGAGACCCTTGGCAATAGTGATGAGATCGGGCGTCATGCCGTAGTGTTGCGAGCCCATCGGCGAGCCGAGACGGCCGAAGCCGCAAACCACTTCGTCGGCAATGAGCAGAATATCGTGACGGCGCAGCACGGCCTGGATGGCGTCCCAATATCCGGCAGGCGGCGTGATGATGCCGCCGGTGCCCATCACCGGCTCGCCGATGAAGGCCGCAATCGTGTCGGCCCCTTCGCGGGCGATGAGTTTTTCGAGTTCCTCGACGCAATGCGCAACGAATGCCTGCTCGCTCATTCCCTGAGGCGCCTTGCGGTACCAATGAGGGCACACGGTGTGATGCACGCGCTCGACCGGCAGATCGAAATGCTGATGGAAACTCGGCAAACCCGTCAGGCTGCCGGTCACGATGCCGGAGCCGTGATAGCCGCGCTCGCGCGAGATGATCTTCTTCTTTTGCGGTCGGCCCAGCACGTTGTTGTAGTACCAGACGATCTTGATCTGCGTCTCGTTGGCGTCTGACCCGGAGAGCCCGTAATACACCTTCTTCATGCCCGCGGGCGACCAGTCGATGATGCGTTTGGACAGCTCGATGATGGCGTCGGTAGAATGCGCGACGTACGTGTGATAGTAGGCGAGCGAGGTGGCCTGCTTGTGGATGGCGTCGGCCACTTCGGTGCGGCCGTAGCCGATGTTCACGCAGTAAAGGCCGGCGAAGGCGTCCAGATAGCGGCGGCCCTCGTGATCTTCAATGTGCATGCCTTGTGCGGTGCGGATGATCTTGCCCGGCAGCGTGCCGCTCGCATGATCGGCCGCGTGGGTGGACGGGTGCATGAAGTGCGCGCGATCCTGCGCAAACAATTGGTCGGTCGAAGCGGCCATGGGACGTCATCCTTGATGTCGATGAAGTGAAGCAATGAGGTGGATGGGGCGTGAATGCGTCGAGGGCAGCGAACTTGGCGTCACGCGTGATGCACGGGGATGCCGAGATTCCCGAGGCAGAAGTACTTGGTCTCGGTGAACGGCTCGAAGCCGTCGGCGCCGCCCTCGCGCCCGAGCCCGGACGCCTTCATCCCGCCGAACGGCACCGGCGCGCCGGTGAATTTCACGCCGTTCACGCTGACCATGGCGAAGTCGAGCCGCCGGATCAGCGTGAAGATCTCGTCGATGCGACGCCCGCACACATAGGCGGCGAGGCCGTACTCGGTGTTGTTGGCCTTCGCGATGACATCGTCGAGTGAGTCGAACGCGCATACGGCCGAAATCGGGCCGAAGTTCTCTTCGTCGTAAATGCGCATACCGGGGGCGGCATCGGCCACCACGGTGGGGCTGTAGAACCAGCCACCCAGCACATGGGGTTCGCCGCCAACGGTGATCTGCGCGCCCTTGCGCCGAGCGTCTTCCACACGCTTGGCGGTCGCGTCCAATGCCGCCTGATGCATGAGCGGACCCACGTCGACGTTTTCCGCGAAGGCGGGGCCGACGCGCAAGTTTGCCACGGCCTGCGTGTAGCGATCCACGAACGCACCGTAACGCGCGCGAGCGACGAAGATGCGGTTGGCGGCGCAGCAATCCTGTCCGGACGTTTGAAACTTTGCGGCGACGGCGATACGCACGGCCTCGTCGAGATCCACGTCGTCGAGCACGATGAACGGGGCATTGCCGCCGAGTTCGAGCGCGAGCTTCTTCACGCCACTGGCAGCGGCAGCCTGTGCGACCAACTGACCGACGCGCGTCGAGCCGGTAAAGCTCACGGCGCGCACGCGGGCGTCGCCCACGAGGGTTCGCATGGCCATATCGGGCTCGCCCAGCACCACATTGAACAGGCCCGGCGGCAGCCCGGCTTCATCGGCCAATTGCGCGAGCGCCAGCGCGCTGAATGGCGTTTCATGCGCGGGCTTCACGACGACGGCGCAACCGGCGGCCAATGCCGCTGCCGCCTTGCGCGTAATCATCGCGAAGGGGAAATTCCAGGGCGTGATGAGTGCGGCGACGCCGACCGGTTCGCGGACGGTGCCCAGTTGGGCGCCGTCGACATGCGAGGTGATGGTGCGGCCATCGAGGCGGCAGGCTTCGTGGGCGTACCACGCGATGAAGGACGCGCCATAACCGATTTCGCCGCGCGCCTCGCGCAATGGCTTGCCCTGCTCGCGCGAGAGAAGGATGGCAAGGTCGCCGGCATGTTGTTCGATCAGCGCATGCCAGCGGAGCAGGGCGGCGCAGCGTTGTGCGGCAGGTGTCCAGCGCCACGTGGCGAAGGCCTGCTGGGCCGCATCGACGGCAACGCGAATCTGGTCGCGCGTGAGCATCGGCACGTGACCGAGCGTGGTTTGATCGGCAGGATCGACAACGGCGATGGACGCGGCGTCCTCGCTATGCGTCCAACGGCCGTCGATGTAGCACAGCGATTTGAACAGCACCGGGTGGTCTAGCAGCATCGGCAATCTCTTGGCATGGCATTCGTTCGTCATGCAGAGATTGTCGGGGGTGCGCGGCCGATGTTTTTTCTGATCGGTGGGTGCGGACTGCGGCTTTTTTCTGAGTTGACGGCATCACGTAGAAAAATTTTTGCGCACCCGGTGGCGCAAGCGGATCAGTCCGGATCGACCCAGCCGGGAACGGCGTTGCCGTCGTCCTTGACGACCTTCGTGACGATGTACGTGAAGTAGCGCTCGATGCCGAAGTCGGCCATCAGCAGATCGTCGATGAAGCGCTGGTAATGGTCGATGTCGCGCGCGAGTACGTGCACGATGTAGTCGACGCCGCCGCCCGTTGCATGACATTGCACGACTTCGGGGGCTTCGCGAAGGTGTGCTTCGAAGCGATTCATGTCGTGCGCGGTGTGTCGCGCGAGCGTGATTTCCACGATGATGCGGCTAACCCGCACCACGCCGCTCCAGTCGACGTCGGCGCGATAGCCGCGAATGACGCCTGCCGCTTCGAGTCGTTGCACGCGCTCCCACGTGGGCGATACCGACAAGTGAATCAGTTCGGCCAGACGTGACTTGGTAATGCGACCCTCACGGGCCAGCACCTGAAGAATTGCGATGTCAAAGCGGTCGAGTTTCACCATAGGCGCAGCGCTGGAAGGGACGGATGGTCAGGCAAACCTTCGGGTCCTGCGACGCGTCAGACCTGCACGTCGGCCAGAACACAAAGCATGTCGCCCATGCCGACGCGACCCGGGAAATGTCGGCCGATCAGCATACCATCGCGCGCCGCGCGGTACTCGACCGGGGCGGTGCCTGTGCGTGTCACGTCGTGAACGTGTGCGACGACATCGCCTCGCCGCACCATCGCACCGAGATCGTGACGCATCTCCAGCAAGCCGCCATGCTCACACGTCACATTGCAGTCGTCGTCCGGCATCGATAGCTGGACGATCGGCGTGTTGGGGGCTAGGACAGCGCCGTCTCGCCGTGCGACATCGGCAGCCACGATACCCGCCTGCACGAGCACGCCGTACACGCCGCGACGCGCAATCGCAACACTTTGCGCGCTGGCCGTCCCACCGCCGCCGAGTTCTGTCGTCACGAACACTTTGCCCTGTGCTTCGGCGGCCGTGTCATAGAGCCCGTGCGGATCGGGGTCGCGCATGCGCAGGGAGTATGGGGCGCCGAATGCCTGCATTGCGGCGTCGGCGCGTGCCTGTTGTGCCACATCGGCCAATTCGTGGATCGCCGCGAACGGCAGGAAATCGAGCGTGCGGCCGCCAGAATGAATATCGACCACGATGTCCGCCAACGGTAGCAGGCAGCGCGAAAAATAATCGGCGATGCGTTCGGTGACGGTGCCGTCGGCGCGCCCCGGGAACGCACGATTGAGATTGCCGCCGTCGAGCGGCGACGTGCGCTTTCCCGCAAGCACGGCGGGCGCATTCATGAACGGCACGACGATGACGGTCCCGTTCACGTCAGGCGCCTTTAATGCATTTGCCAGTCGTGACAAGGCAATCGGACCTTCGTATTCGTCGCCATGATTCCCGCCGGTGAATAGCGCGACCGGGCCGTCGCCGCGACGGATCACGGTGATCGGAATCATGACTGTGCCCCAGGCACTGGCATCGGTCGAGTGAGGCACCTTCAGGAAGCCATGCTGAACGCCGTCCCGATGGAAGTCGACGGTGGGATAAACGCGCGGCGGCTGCGTGTGCGCATCGTGATTGCGGTGCACGCTCAGTACCCCCGCGCCAGATCGACGTTGCCGGGAATGCGACCCGTCGCGCGGAAATTCCGGAGATTGGCGGCAATGACGGCCGCCGCAGTTTCGTGATCGGTCGGGGCGGAGATGTGCGGCAACACGGTGACCGACGGGTGGTCCCATAGCGTCGACGTCACTGGCAGCGGCTCTGCGTCGAAGACATCGAGCACGGCATGCGAGAGATGCCCCCGGTCGAGCGCCGCGATCAGGGCGTCGGTCACAACGACAGGACCTCGCGAGAAGTTGATGAGCGCGGCACCCGGCTTCATCAGATTCAGACGCCGGACGTCGAGCATGCCACGCGTCTGGGCCGTCAGCGGGATCAGGCTCACGACGATGTCGCTCGCGGCGAGCATCGCCTCTAGTCCGGCGTCCCCAGCAAGGGTTTCGATGCCGTCGAGCGCCTTGGGCGAGCGGCTCCAGCCGCGAACGCTAAACCCGGCATCGCGCAGCCTAGCGGCAGAAGCCTGACCGAGTTCACCGAGCCCAAGTAAGCCGACGCCCGTTTGTGAGGGCTTGCGATACGCTTGCTGCCGCCATTCGTGCCGTGCCTGCTGCTTCGCGTAACGCGGCATGTCGCGTTGCAGGTAGTAGGTCCAGGCAAGCACGGCCTCGGCCATCGTGCGAGACATTTCCGGATCGATTAACCGCATGATCGGCGGGCTGCCCACCGGTAGCGTGCTGACGAGCGATTCGACACCGGCCCAGAGACTCTGGATCCACAGAAGGCCGGGGAGATCGGCGACGTCGGCCGGGTCCGGATTCGCGACGATGGCAACCGACACCTGTTCGCGCTGGACGGTCGAAAGCTCGGCGAGCGGCGCGACGATGTCGCCCGGCAGTGCCGCACGCAAGGCGTCCAGATAGGGACGCTGATAGTCGGCGGACATCCGGCTCAGGAAGGCAATGACGGGCGGCATCGTGCGCTCGCTCAGGCGGTGGCGGCTGCGTCGTTCGCCATCTCTTCCATGTCCTGGAAGCGGTCGGCGATGCGCGGGTGTACACGACCGCCGTCTGCCGCACCGATGGCCAGCAGAATTTCGTCGGCGGCCGGTGCGTCCGTCATCTGGAACGTGGCGGTGATGAAGTGCGAGCGTTTGCCGGTTTCCGACTTGTGGATCATCGGCACCGACACCAGCGCGCCGGGGCCGACGCGCGTGTTGGTGAAGGGCAGGAATGCCGTGCCGCTCACCGCGCTGCGGAACAGATTGCCGAAGCGCAGCGTGTGGATGATGGCGGAGGCGTGTTCGATCTCGCCGTTGGTGCCGACGACGGCGGCCTTGCCGTAGGCCTGGACAAGATCGCCGGGCATCACGTCGACGAGACGTTGCGTCATGAGTGCGCCAAGCTCGGGCGCCAGACGAAGGATCTCGGGACGCAGGTTCTCCACGAAGCCGTGACCTGCCCACGGATTGCGAATCACGGCGGCGACGACGACGGTCGTGACGGGTGCGGCGGCCGCCTTGCCGCCTTCACGGTAGGTCGTCTCGACAAAGGTGGCGATCTTGCGCAGCTCTTGTTTCACGGGTGTCTCCTGTTGTGCGGTGCAAAAACCCGCCACGAGTGCGGCGTGGCGGTGCCGGGGGAGGTGCGCTGACGGATCGGGGCGCGTGCGGCAAACATCGAAGGCTTGCCGATGAGACCCATGCTATTGCGCGGCGGGGGTGGGGTCTTCCCCCGGATCGTCGGAAGATCTTTTTTTTCTTCCGACGCTTTGGTGTAGATTTTCCGCAGGCAAGGAGACAGACAATGCCGGAACAACACCAACGGCTCATGGCGTTGCGCCACGTCGCCAGTCAGATCAGCAGCGACGAAGACATCGAGGCACTGTTTCGCGATCTCGTGCGTTGCGCGGTGCAACAAGGCGGTTGGGATCTCGGCTCGGTCATGAGCATCGATCTCGCGCATGGCCACGGACTCGTGATTACGCGCTACGAGACGAGCATGCTGCCGCAGCACGTCGAAGACCGCTGGGAGCTTGCGACCAGTCCGTCGCTCATCGCGTTGCAGACGAACGAGCCGGTCTACATTCGCGACGCGCTCGAGAGCACGCAATTCCCCGGCTATCGGCGTGAGGCGCACGAGCGCGGCTATCGCACGGTGCTCGTGCTGCCAATGGCGTCGCGCGATACGGAAGGGCGCCCGATGGTGCTGACCGTTGCCTCGCGCAAGGTGCGCGACGTCGGCGACGACGATCTGGCGTTCATGTCGACGGTCGTGCATCTGGGGGCGATCGCTGTCGAACGGGCGCACCGTCAGCGCGCGCAGGTCATGGCGCACGAGCGGTTGCAATGCACGCTCGAAGCGCAACGCACGCTCCTTGGCGACGTGCTCGCCGGCGGGTCGCTGGAGCAGTTGACGTCGTCGCTGGGGGAGTTGCTCGGTCGGCCCGTACTCGTGATCGATTTCCTTGCGAATCAATGGCACGCCTCGGCCTCGCCGGTACCGTCGCAAATGGACGATGCCGCCTGGGCACGATGGCTTGCCGGCGCGCAGGGACGAGAACTCGGCGGCGCCGTGCGCGATGCACTCCAGCGCTACCGACAGTCGCGTCTCGACGTGCCGCTCGGGCGGCAGTCAGGCCAACCCACCGTCAGCGCGGCCATCGAGCCCCTGAGCGTCGACGACGATCTCGTCGGCGCACTGCTCACCTTCGGCGACGAAGCACCGGGCGACCTTCAGCAATTGCTGTTGGAAAGCGCGCGCTTTGCATTGAGCGTCCAATTGATGCGCAGCGTCGTGCGGTTCCGCTTCGAGACGCGCACGCTGACCGAATTGTTCTTCGAAATCGTCGAGCGCCGCTGGCGCGACGAGGACGATGCGCTGGGTCGCGCACGCCGTCTCGGCGTGGCGCTGGATGCACCGCTGCGCATGATGGTCGTCGACTATCCCGATCAATTCGGGCAAGCCGAGGTGGGGCGGGCAGCAGGTCATTTGTCGCTGGAAAGCCATAGCACGGTGGAATTGCTGGCGCGTCAGTTGAATGTGTTCCTGCATGTCGTGACGGTGGGGGGCGGGCTGGTGTGTCTGGTGCCGCAGGACAGCGCGTCGGACGATGCGGCGCTCACGCGTTTCGCCCGACGCATGAGCGAGGCATTGGCGCGCTCGCTGGGGCGTGAGCCCATCGTGGTGATGAGCGACGTGTGCGACGGGCTTGAGCCGTTGGCGCGCGAGTGGGAGCGCTGCTGGCGCATGATTCGCGTGGCGCGCAAGTTTGGCCGCAGCGGGCCGCTCGATATGCCGGGGCTGGGACCGTTGCCCATGCTCATGGGCGCGGCGGATTCGTCCGACGTTCACGGCTTCGTCGATGGCACCATCGGCAAGCTGGTGGAGCACGACAAGCAGTCCGGATCCCCTTATCTGGAGACGCTGGCCGCCTATGTGCGCTCCGGCTGCCGCAGTCAGCCTTGCGCCGACGCGATGGGGCTTCACGTGACGACACTGCGTTATCGGCTCACACGTATTCAGGAACTCTTCGACATCGACGTCGAAACACCGGAGCGGCGATTCGCGGTGGAGCTTGCGATTCACTTGCATACGCTCACACGGGGGGCGTCACCGATGGCATCCGTGGCATCGAAGGACTCGGCGTCTGCCCCGCGCGCTGGCGCTCGCGCGGCACGGCATCCATGAAAACCCTGCCGCGCAATCGAGAGTAAATGATTTCACTTCTCCTGCGAATCGACGGAAGCTGACAGAAAAGTCCTCGCATATCGTTGACCTCAACGTAATGACGTTTCGAGGTGAACGACATGCAAGCTGTCGCCAAACAGTGCCAGACGGCAGACGCCGCCGGCGCTACCGCTCCGGCCAACCCGGGCGCTCAGTCCGCACAATCCGCGAGCGCGATTTCCGCGATCGATCCGGTCGCGCTGCGCCGCGCACTTGGCACGTTCGTGACCGGTGTCACCATCGTCACGACGCGCGACGACGAGGGTCGCCCGCGTGGCATGACGGCGAACTCCTTCACGTCCGTCTCGCTCGATCCGCCGTTGTTGCTGGTGTGTGTCGGCAAAGGGGCGGCGAGCTATCCGGTGTTTCAGGGCACTGAGCACTTTGCGGTCAATCTGCTGCATGACAGGCAGACCGACGTGTCGAACCTGTTCGCATCGAAGTCGGCGGAAAAGTTTGCCGCCGTGGGGCACGATGTGGTTCACACCGGCGCCCCCGTGCTCACCGACTGCCTGACGTGGTTCGACTGCACCGTGCATGACCGCGTCGACGCGGGCGATCACGCGATCCTGATCGGCCGGATTCAGGCGTTCGGCACGAGCCCGGCCGCACCGCTCGGCTTCTGCCGTGGTCGCTATGCCCACGTGAAGGACCCGCTGCCGCCGGGATGGCTTTCGTCACACGACATGATCGTCGGCTATCTGATCGATGCCGACGGCAGCTTGCTCCTCGCGCAGGACGGCAAGGGCGGCTGGGTGCTGCCCAGCGCACCACGGCGCCTGACCAACGGGCGTCTGCCGCTGGCCGGCGGGGGCGAACTGGCGCTGGTGCCGCACGACACCTTCCTCTACTCGGTGTTCGACACCGCCGAGAACGATCCCGGCTACCTGATGTACCGGGCACGTCTCGCGCAGCCGCTCTCGCAGGCCGAGTTGCCGCCGCAGTTTCGTTTCTTCCCGTTCGACCAATTGCCCTTCGACGACATCGCTTCGCGCGAGATTCGCTCCATGGTGCGCCGGTACGTGCGCGAGACCGCAGGCGGCCACTTCGGCATCTACATGGATTCACACGACGGCGGGCGCATCGCGATGGTGAGCGACGCGCAGCCGTGGACCCAACTCTCCCAAGTCTGACCCTGGAGTCTATCGATGCATACGACGATTCAAACGCTGGAGGGCTCTCGCCAGCAGTTGTTTATTGACGGGCAGTTCACCGCGCCGCATAGCGCCGAGTACGTGCCGAGCTATGACCCGACGACCGGCCGCCAATGGTACGAATTCGCGCAGGCCGACGCCGTCGATGTGGACCGCGCCGTGCGCTCCGCGCGGGCCGCGCTCGTCAATCCCGCATGGCGTCGCATGACGCAGACCGAGCGCGGCAAGCTGGTGCGCAAGCTCGGCGAACTGGTGCTGGCTAACGCCGATGCGCTCGCCGCCATCGAATGCCGCGACAACGGCAAGCTGCTCAAGGAAATGCGTGCACAGATGCGCGCAATTCCCGACTCGTATCTGTATTTCGCGGGCATGGCCGACAAGCTGCAAGGCGACACCATTCCCGTCAACAAGCTCGACACGTTGAATTTCAACACGCGTGAGCCGATCGGCGTGGTGGGCATGATCATCCCGTGGAATTCGCCGCTGATGATGCTGACCGGCACGCTCGCCCCTTGTCTGGCGATCGGCAACACCATCGTGGTCAAGCCCTCCGAACACGCGACGGCGTCCACGCTCGCGCTCGCGGAACTGGTGATCGAAGCCGGGATTCCGCCTGGTGTGGTGAATGTAGTGACGGGCGATGGTGTGACCACGGGCGATGCGCTGACGCGTCATCCGGGCATCGCCAAATACGTCTTCACAGGCAGCACGGTGACGGGCCGCAAGATCGCGGGCAATGCCGCACAAAACCTCGTGCCGTGCCAGATGGAGCTGGGGGGCAAGTCGCCGCACGTGGTGTTCGGGGACGTGGATATCGAGCGCGCCGTCAACGGCGTGGTGTCCGGCGTGTTCGCCGCGGCGGGCCAGACGTGTGTGGCCGGCTCGCGCTGCTTCGTCGAGGCGTCGGTGTACGACCGTTTCGTCGAGGCGCTGGTCGAGCGCACGCGCCGTGTGCGGGTGGGGCATCCGACGCATGAAAACACGGACATCGGCCCGCTGGCGTTGGCGTCGCAACTCGACAAGGTGGAGACATACGTCGCATCCGGCGTGCAGGAAGGCGCGCGCGTGGCGGCGGGCGGTCAGCGTCCGGCACGTGACGACCTCGCGGGCGGCTGGTACTACGAGCCGACCGTCATGACGCAGGCGCGCAACGAAATGCGCTTCATGCAGGAAGAGATCTTCGGCCCGGTCGTCGGTGTGATGCCGTTCTCCGACGAGGCCGAACTGATCGAGCTCGCCAACGCCACGGAATATGGCCTGGCGGCGGGTATCTGGACCCGCGACATCGACCGTGCGCTGCGCTTCGCGCGCGACGTGGAAGCAGGCACCGTCTGGATCAACACCTATCGCTCGGCCGCCTATATGTCGGCCAACGGCGGCACCAAACACAGCGGCTATGGACGTCGCGGCGGCTTCGAAGTGATGCGCGAGTTCTCGCGCCTGAAGAACGTCGTGATCGATTACTCCGGGGCGATGCAAGACCCGTTCGTGATCCGTCTGCGCTGATCTCACTACACGCCACACTCACTGGAGACACACCCCATGAAATTCTCCGTTTCGCTCAGCATGGAGCGCTTCTCGCCGCAGGACACGATGAGCGACGCCGTGCGCAACATGCTGCACCTTGCGCGCATCGCCGACGAAGGCGGCTTCGAGACGCTGTGGACCGCCGAGCACCACACCATCGAATGCACCATCTCGCCGAATCCGTTCATCACGCTGACGTGGCTGTCGCAGCATACCGAGCAGATTCGTCTGGGCACGGCCACCATCGTCGCGCCGTACTGGTCGCCGATCCGCCTCGCGGGCGAAGCGGCGATGTGCGATCACCTGACCGGCGGGCGCCTCGAATTCGGTATCGCCCGTGGGGCCTATCAGTACGAGTTCGATCGCATGGCCGGCGGCATTCCGCAGCAAGAGGGCGTGGCGTATATGAAGGAGCTGGTACCTGCGGTGAAGAAGCTGTGGGAGGGCGATTACGCGCACGAGGGGCACTACTGGAAATTCCCGCTGGCGACGTCGGTGCCGAAGCCGCTGCAACAGCCGCATCCGCCGATCTGGGTCGCGACACGTGACCCGGGCAGCTTCGACTGGGCCGTGGGGGTGGGCGCGAACATTCTGTCGACGCCGCTCGCCGCCCCTGTCTCCGAAGTCGCCGTGCTGGGCGAGAAGTTCCGCAAGGCGGTGGCCGATCATCCGGAGCGCCCGCGTCCGCGCTTCATGATGCTGCGCCGCACCTGTGTGTACGACCGTCCGCAGGACTGGGAAGTCGCGGTGCGTCACAGCGTGGACTTCGGACGCACGTTCGAGAACCTGATGCAGAACATCGGCTCGGTGACCAACGGATTCCCGGAGGCGGTGCCGTATGAGGCCGTTGTCGGACGTGCCAACTACGATCCGGCGTCGATCCGCGAAAACCTGATGTTCGGCACGCCCGACGAGATCGTGCGCAAGCTCGAAGTCTACGAAGCGCAGGGCGTCGACCAGTTCTGTCTTGGCCTGTCGTTCAACCTGCCGTTCGAGCTGCAAGTGAAGACGCTGCGCCTGTTCATCGATGAGGTGATGCCGCACTTTGCGGCGCGCGAAGCTCGCCGCGCCAAAGAGGCGCAGGAAGCGCAGGCCTCGCAGGCAGCGCATTCGCACGCCGCCGAGCGCCCGGCGGCGTTGGCCTCGGCAGGCCGCTGACCATGGGCGCGCGTGCTATGACTCAACCTCCCGAGCGTCCTGAACGTTCCGAATCGTCTGAAGCTACCGACGCCCCGCGTGAGCAGACATTGCAAGTGGGCGACGTCACGCTCGCCTACCGTCTGCTCGGGCGTGGCTCTCGTGCGCTCGTTTGCATTCACGGCGTGGGCTCGTATCAGGAAGCGTGGGACGACGTGGCTGCCGCACTGGCCGACGATTTCCGCATCCTGACCTTCGACCTGCGCGGCCACGGCCGGTCGTCGCGGGTGAAGGGGCGCTACGAGATCGACGACTTCTTGACGGACGCGCTGGCGCTGGCCGATCACGTGGGCTTCACCACGTTCGATCTGGCGGGCTTCTCGCTGGGTGGGTTGATTGCCCAGCGGCTTGCGCTGTCGCATCCGTCACGGCTGCGCCGTCTGGCGTTGCTCGCGACGGTGTCGGGGCGCACCCGCGAGGAGCGTGAGCGTGTGCTGGCACGTCTTGCCGCACTGCAAAGCGGGGAGCGCGGCGCGCATTACGACGCATCGCTCTCACGCTGGCTGACCGAGGACTTTCAGGTGAAGCACCCGGCGCGGATCGCCTACTTGCGAGAGCGCAACGCCCAGAACGACCCGGATTGCTACGCGTCGGCGTATCGCGTGCTGGCGGAGACGGATTTCGGCGGGTTCATCGATCAGATTCGCATACCGACGCTCATCGTCACCGGCGAAGACGATCAGGGGTCGAACCCGCGCATGGCCCAATTCATGCATGAGTGCATCGTCGGCTCGCAGTTGGCCATCCTGCCCGGCATGCGGCACTCGATTTTGGTCGAGGCGTCGGGGCAGGTGGCGGATCTGATGCGGGATTTCCTTGCCGGTGACAGCGAGAACGCGGGCGCCAGCGAAGGAGCCGGGAGCGGAGCATGATTGTCGAAGAGCGCATTTACCGCATCCGGAACGGCTGCATGAGTCAGTACCTGAATCTCGTGCGTACTGAGGGGCTGGCCATCCAGCAGCCCATTCTGGGGCATCTCGTCGGGTACTTCACGACCGATATCGGGCCGTTGAGTCAGGTGACGCATCTCTGGGCGTATCCCAGTCTGGACGAGCGGGCACGCCGCCGCGCGTCGCTCGCGCAGGACAAGCGCTGGCAGGCGTTCATTCCGCGTCTGTCCGAATTGATTGAACAGGCAGAGAACCGCATTCTGATACCGACCGATTTTTCCCCGCTCACGGCGTTCACGCCGCAGGCACCCCAGGCAACTGATGTAAAGGAATCATGGGAGACAAGCCGTGACTGACCGACTGAGAATCGAAAACCTGTACAAGGTCTTCGCCGACAAGCCGGCGCGTGCGCTGGCCATGTTGCGCGACGGCAAACGCAAGTCCGACGTGCTCGAAACGCTGGGCCAGGTCGTTGGCCTGGACGACGTGTCGCTGACCGTGCCGTCCGGCGCCATCTACATGGTCATGGGGCTGTCGGGCTCGGGGAAATCGACGCTTGCGCGCTGCATCAACCGGCTTAACGAGCCGTCCGATGGCCGGATTCTGCTCGACGGTGAAGACATCTGCGCACTCGACGAACGCGGACTGCGCGAGGTGCGCCGCAGTCGCATCTCGATGGTGTTCCAGCACTTCGCGCTGCTGCCGAATCGTCGTGTGATCGAAAACGTCGAGTTTGGCCTCAAGCTGCGCGGCATGCCGGCGGCCGAGCGTCGCCGCCGGGCCGAGGAAGTGCTGAGCGTGGTGGGGCTGGCGCGTTGGGCATATCACATGCCGCACGAACTGAGCGGCGGCATGCGTCAGCGGGTGGGCCTCGCCCGCGCACTCGCGACCGAAGCCGACGTGCTGATCATGGACGAGGCATTCAGCGCGCTTGATCCGCTGATCCGCACCGAGATGCAGGACGAGTTGCTGCGACTCCAACACGCGCTCAACAAGACCATTCTTTTCATCACCCACGACTTTCAGGAAGCGCTCAAGCTCGGCACGCGCATCGCGATCATGGCCGACGGCCGCCTCGTACGCGAAGGCACACCGCAGCAGATCGTGCTGGAGCCGGGGAGCGACTACGTGGCGGCATTCACACGCGACGTCGACCGTGCGCGGCTGTTCGACGCCCGCTCGGTCATGAAGCCGCTCGATGCCGCGCGCGACCCCAATCAGCGAATCGTTTGCGTGCCATCGGACATGCGTCTGGTGGACGTCGCCGCACGCGTGCGGTTTGACGAGCCGGTAGGCGTTACCGACGACGATGGCAAGTTGATCGGCGTTCTGGATGTAAATCAGCTACTTGCCCGGATTGGCACCGCTGCGGGCGCAGGAGACCACCATGCTTAATGCCGATCGACTCGCGGTATTCCCTATCGATCAATGGATTCAGGAAGGGGTGCAGTGGATGGCGATGCACATGCGTCCGCTGTTCCTGCTGATCAAATGGCCTGTCGAGCAGTTGCTGACCTTCAACGACAGTGTGATCCACGCCGCACCGTTTCCGGTGCTGGTCGTGATCGCCTTCCTGATTTGCTGGCGATTGGCCAGCCTGAGCGTGGCGGTGTTCAGCGCGGTGGTGTTCGTGGCGATCGCCGTGCTCGGCGTCTGGAACGAGGCGATGACGACGCTCTCGCTCATCATGACAGCGATTTTTTTCTGTGCGCTCATCGGCATTCCGATCGGCATCTGGAGCGCGCGTAGCGAACGCGTTTGGTTGGTGGTGCGGCCGGTGCTCGACATCATGCAGACGACACCGACGTTCGTGTATCTCGTGCCGGTGGTGATGCTCTTCGGCGTGGGCAATGTGCCGGGTGAAGTCGCTGTGGTTACCGCTGCGATGCCGCCGCTTATCCGTTTCACGCATCTGGGGATTCGCATGGTCGAGCACGAGATCGTGGAGGCGGGGCTCGCATTCGGTGCGGACAAGCGTCAGCTGCTGTGGGAAGTGCAATTTCCCCTGGCGATTCCGACCATTCTCGGCGGTCTGAACCAGACTGTGCTGACCGCGATGGTGATGTCGGTCGTGGTGGCGATGATCGGCGCGGAAGGCCTCGGGCTGGTGGTGCTGCAGGGATTGGGGCGTCTCGATGTGGGACGTGCGGCCGTTGGCGGCATCGCCATCGTGCTCCTCGCCATGATGCTCGATCGCTTCACGCAGAAGCTCGCGAGAACCCGGCCACGCGACCAACAGACATTCCGTGCCGTCATCTGGCGCTTGTTTCGCGGGGAGCCGAAGCGGCAAGGCGGCGCCGGTGTGGGGCCGACGACGCAGGCAGACGCGCGCGAAGCCCTCTGAGCACGAGCACTGACCCTTTGAACCGCTGAAACCCGGTTTCGCAACGAATGGAAGGCTGGCCCTGACGACGGGGTGTTGACGTCAGGGACCGGCACCCGTGCCCGCATGCGCACGTCAGGCGGGCCGATAACTCGACGATCCGACGGATCGAACACGTCTTGGAGAGCAGCAATGAAAGGATTGGTAAAGGCATTTGCCTCGTTCACGCTTTCGCTTGTCGCGGCGGGCGCGTTGCACGCGCAGACGCTTCCGGGCACGGGAAAGACGATTCGCTACGCGCAGAGCGATAGCTTCGGCGGGAATTACGTCGTCGCCCAGATCGTCTCGAAGGCATTCAAGGGGCTGGGCTACGACGTCAAGCTCAGCACGATGAACACCACGCTGTTCTTCCAGGCGGTAGCACAGGGCGATATCGATATCGCGACCGACGTGAACTTCCCGCAGCGCGAACCGGGCTTTCGCGCCGTGGCGGCGCAGGCCATGGTGGTTGGCTCCGGCCTGATTTCGGGCGATGGCATCAACGGCTATCTCATCGACAAGAAGACGGCGCTGCAATATCACATCACCAGTCTTGAGCAGATGAAGGACCCTAAGATCGCCGGACTCTTCGGCAGGGACGGCAAGGCCGAGTTGATCAGTTGCGACCCGGGCTGGAGCTGTGGCGATGTCGTCGATTATCAGATCGACAAGTTCGGCCTGAAGCCGACGGTCAAGGCGGTGCGCGGCAAGTATGAAGCGCTGATGGTCGAGGCGGTGACGAAGATCAAACAGGGCAAGCCGGCATTCTTCTATGCGTGGAGCCCGTCGTGGGTGACGAACGCGCTCGTGCCGGGCGTGGATGTCGTGTGGCTGCCGACGCCGGCGGACGCGCTGCCGCCGAACGTCCCGAACAAGGGCTCGGCGCTCGTGAACAACGTAGAAGGGTGTGCGGGCGGCGCGAATCCGTGCCGCATGGCGATGGCGTCGTGGAACTGGGGCTCGGTCGCAAACAAGCAGTTCATTGCCGCGAACCCGGCCGTGAAGGCGCTCATCGAGCAGATTCGTTTCCCAGGCAAGACGTGGTCGCAGTGGGAGGCCACCATCAGCAAGGAAGGCGGCTCGCCGGCGCTGATAGCGAAACTCTCCGACGAGTGGATCGCCGCCAACAAGGCGCAGATGGATCAGTGGGTGGCGACCGCGGCCAAGGCGAAGTAATTGCCGCAAGGGAAAAAGAGGGAGGGCGTTCAATGAATCCGGAATTGTTCGAGAAGGGGCTAAAGACACGCCGCGAGGTGCTGGGCAGCGAGTATGTGGACAAGTCGATTGCGTCGGCCGATGCTTTCAACCGCCCGATGCAGGAACTGGTGACGGAGTACTGCTGGGGCGAGATCTGGAATCGCCCGGGTATCGACCGGCGCACCCGGAGCTTGCTGAATCTGGGCATGCTCGCGGTCATGAACCGTCCGCACGAACTGAAGCTGCATGTGCGCGGCGCGCTGACCAACGGCGTGACGAAGGAGGAAATCACGGAGGTGTTCCTACAAGCCGCGATCTACGCCGGTGTGCCTGCGGCGATCGACAGCTTCCGTGTCGCACGTGAAGTGTTCGACTCTCAGACGTGAGCATGAGTGGCGACCGGCGATGGCGTCCGAGGATGTCGTCGCCGGTGCGGGAGGTGTTTGGGGTGTTTCGCCTCAGGACCTTATCGTGGCATACCCCAACACCATGAACTGGCGAGCGTGGCTACCCGAACGCTACTACTTCTGCGCCGAAGTAGGCCAGTCGCGCCAACTCCGTCGGGTTCAACAAGAAATGTGTGGCGGTACTCGGCGTAAGTCTTTGATTTTTCGTGTGCGGCGTCTTATCAACTCTGGCGCCCTACGCCAGAGTAAGTGCGATTGGCGCCACAGTTTTGCTGCCGTGCAACAAAGTTGATGCGACTGACCTACAGCCGCGCCAAAATGGTAGCGCTGTAGCGAGGTGGAAACGAGAAAAGTCATTGATATTCAAGGCCTTTTTCTTGTTCGGCGATTCTCTGATGGACGGTGTTTTTGGGGACGCGAACTGACCGACGCTCATCTCAAGTATCACCGAGGGCCGCTCCACAGCCAGAATCAGTCATTCGACACTTCAGCCTGAATCGTCGACAATCGGCCGATCTGACGATCCTATTTTCATCGATGTCGATTGTTCCGGGAACCGAAGGTTACGCGGAGTATGCCGAGGCATTGGCTAACGATTGGCGCAAGATTTCGTTCCGAGACCACCACCAGCCAGTTCTACACCTGATACCGACAACACCTTCACGCATCCTCGACGTGGGAGCCGGCATGGGCCGCGACGCTGCCGCATTGGCAGCGATGGGGCACTCGGTGGTAGCGGTTGAGCCCGTCGACGAACTGCGGGCTGCTGCGATCAACTTCTATCCGGCTTCAAGCGTAGTGTGGCTCGACGACAGCCTTCCGGAACTCTGCCTCGTCCGGGAAAGCGCGAACACTTTCAACGTTGTCATGGTTACTGCGGTATGGATGCACCTCGACGAAGTCGAGCGTCGCCGAGGGATGAACACCATCTCTGCTTTGTTAGACGAAGGTGGCGTGGTCATTATGTCGTTGCGCCATGGGCCGTTTCCGAGGGGGCGGCGCATGTTTGACGTCTCCGCGGCAGACACGATCAGGCTTGCCGAAGGTCATCATCTGCATCCTCTGCTCAACGTTTGCAGTGGCTCCGCCCAGCAAGCAAACAGGAACATGGGAGTCACCTGGACGCGACTTGCTTTCCGGAAGTGAGGATCGGCGCGGCTCGAATCGCGCGCGGCGACTACCGGCCGTGACGCGACATTCGCATCCCTGTTGCGAGCCCAGACCGAATGTCCCCTTCAGTCTGGATAGCGGTCCGCTGAAAGAGGCAATTCTCCAGATTACTCGCAAACACATCTGTGTATCTGCGGCCACGAATCGAAGGGACCGCAATCGGGCTACGTGATTGCATTGGCCAGGTGTTCGACTTTTTCAATGGCCCGTCTTACCGGCGCACGCTCGAGTATCGCTTCGTACCAGCGTCGCACATGCGGCGTGTCGTCCAGCGTCAGGTCTGGGAAGGCGCGCCGCCATATCCATCCGAAGTGCGCGATATCCGCGATGGAATACTCATCGCCCGCGACAAACGACTGCCCGGCAAGGATAGCGTCGAGCAGTTTCAGTTGGCGGGTCGCCTCTGCGGAAAAGCGCTCGATGGCGTGCGGCATCACCTCGGGTGCAAATTTAAGGAAATAACCCGCCTGCCCGAAGGCCGGGCTCAGCCCCGAAGCATGTACAAAGAGTTGCTCAAACGTGCGAGCCCGGCGCACGGGGTCTTGCGAGAGAAGCTTGCCGTGCTTTTCGGCCAGATAAACAAGGATTGCCGCAGACTCAGTCAGCGTGAAATCGCGGTCGTCAGTGGTCAGTACAGGCACCTTCCCGTTGGCATTCAATGCGAGAAATCCATCGCTCTTCTGCTCGCCCTTCCGAACGTTGACTGGGTGCAGTGTGTAGTCGATTCCGAGTTCTTCAAGCGCGATCGGAACCTTAACGGAATTGGGGGTAGCGAATGCATAAACGTGGTACATGGCGCGTAATCCTTTAAGAGGGTATCGGCTTGACGTGAGACGAACTTTGCGCGGCATTCGACATCCGGTGAAGTCCGGCCGGAGTGATAACCGCTATTCCCGCAAGGAATGACCAATGACTCTCGACGACGCGTCCCTTCGACTATTCCGCCCAGGAATGACAGCTATCGCCCGGCGCTGTCTTCTGCGGATTTGCGCTTGCCCTGAAGATCCCGAGGTCTTCTCCTCTTTCTCAGGTAACGTGCAATGAACACTCTCTTTACCCAGACCCAGGTCGGCCCTTATGCGATCAACCACCGCGTCGTCATGGCGCCGCTCACACGGATGCGAACCGATGCAAACAACGTCCCCGGCGATCTGATGGTTGATTACTATGCGCAACGCGCCTCGTCGGGCGGCTTGCTGATTTCCGACGCGACGTCGGTGTCTCCGCTCGGCTTCGCCTATGTGGGCGCACCGGGCATCTACACCGAAGCGCACGCGCACGGCTGGCGGCGTGTCACCGAGGCCGTCCACGCAAAAAGTGGACGTATCTTTTTGCAGTTGTGGCATGCGGGACGACAGGCGCACCCGGCCAACATCGGTGGAGAAGTGCCGGTCGCGCCTTCCGCCGCGCGTGCCTATGAACACTCGGCAATCCACGATGAAAATGGCGAGGTTATCGAGGTCGAACAGGTACTTCCGCGCGCCCTCACGCTCGAAGAAATTCCCGGCGTGATCGAAGAATTCCGTCGCGCGGCGGCGCTTGCGAAACAGGCCGGCTTCGATGGTGTCGAACTGCACGCTGCCAATGGTTATCTGCCCGACCAGTTTCTGCAGGACGGCACGAATTACCGTACGGATGTATACGGCGGCTCGCTGGAGAACCGCGCGCGCTTCCTGTTCGCGGTGCTCGATGCCATCGGTTCGGTTTGGGATGCCGGTCACATCGCGGTGCGTCTTTCGCCGGGAAGTTCGTACGGCACGATGTCCGATAGCAATCCGCATGCCACGTTCGGCTATGTTGCGCGTCGTCTGGATGCCTATGGGCTCGCGTATCTGCATGTAGTCGAGCCGCGAGTGCGCGGTAACGATGACGTCGCCGCGGCGGCCTCGGCGGTCTCGGCTAGAGACTTGCGTCGCGTCTTCAAAGGCACACTCATCGCGGCGGGTGGCTTTACTGCGGATAGCGCGCATCGCATCATTGAAGCAGGTGACGCCGATCTCGTCGCGTTCGGGCGCCTGTTTATCTCCAATCCGGATCTGCCCGAGCGACTGCGCGTCGGGGCGCCATTGAACCATTACGACCGCTCGACGTTCTATGGCGGCGATGCGCGCGGTTACACCGATTATTCCTTCCATAGTGCAGCGCCGGTTATCTAAGGCGGGAGCGAGCATCGTAACCGGCCCCGCCGCAGGATCGCCTGCCGCGGGGCCGAGTTATTCCTGCGGATTGCGTTGACAGAGACCGATCGGCAACGGCAATTTCATCGACCGGGCTCTGGCGCGATAGACTTCCGACTGAAAGCATCTCAGCCACTATACGGACTTCACGATCCTTCAAGGAAAAGCACCAGCATGGACCGGATGGCAGCAATGGAAACGTATGTCAGTGTCGTGGAGGCGGGTTCATTCTCGGCGGCCGCAAAACGGCTTAAGCTCGGGCAGCCGGCCGTCTCGAAGTCGATCGCGCAGCTCGAAGAGCGGCTCGGCGTGCGACTCCTGCTGCGCTCGACACGCGGCCTGACACCCACCGACGCGGGTCAGCGGTTCTACGAGCACGCGCGGCGCGCAATCGAAGAAGTGGATCTTGCTGAACAGGTGGTGCGCGACGCGTCTACCGGACTGTCGGGCGTGCTACGCATCAGCGCCGCAGTGACCTTTGCACGCCTGCACATCCTGCCGGCGCTCAAGACCTTTATGAACCGCCACCCGAATCTGCAGATTGACATCGTGCTGGACGACCATACCATTGACCTGCTCGAGAAAGGCGTGGACGTTGCATTGCGCATGGGCTCGCTCGACGATTCGGCCATGACCGCGCGTCGCATTGGGCGGAGCCGGAGGCTGGTCGTCGGCACACCCGGCTACTTCGCCGAAGCAGGTGTGCCGAAATCGCCCGCGGATTTGAGCCAGCACCAGGCCGTGGTTTATTCGTTGCGCGGTGGGGGCGAATCCTGGGCGTTCAGCCAGCACGGCAAGGAAGTAGCAGTGGTCGTGTCAGGTCGCGTCAGTGTCAGCGCCGCCGAGGGCATCCGCACGACGGTGCTCGGCGGCATAGGCCTCGCGATCGCATCGGAATGGATGTTTTCTCCGGAACTTGCCGATGGTACGGTCAAGGCGGTGCTGACCGACTGGGAATTGCCCCCGATCGACCTTTGGGCGGTATTCCCTGCGGGACGCCTGGTGAGTGCGAAGGCGCGCGCCTTCGTCGCCTTCGTGGAGGAGGTACTGGGCGTCGCGTCTGCCGGCAATGCCGGCACGCCCTCAGAACCCTAGCTTGCCGATCGACGCGCCGCCGTCGACGTACAGCGTCTGACCGGTCATGAAGGCGGCTACGTCGGAAAGCAGAAACGCGATCGTCCCGGCAATTTCATCGGGCTTGCCGAAGCGGCCCATGGGCACTGCGGACAGATAGCGCTGCTCGCCCTCGCTTCCCGGTGGGTTGTTCGCGCGGAACAGCTCGGTCTCGGTCGGACCGGGCGCGACGGCATTCACTGTAATGCCCGTGCCGGCTAGTTCCAGCGCCCAGGAACGTGCAAAACTCACCAGCGCCGCCTTCGCCGCTGCATAGGCAGTGCGCTGCGTCATGCCGAGAATCGTCAGGCTGGAAATGTTCACGACCCGTCCCCAGCCCCGGGCCCGCATACCGGGAAGCAACGCCTGAACGGTCTGGACCGCCGGATGGAGGTTCAGCGCGAGGACGTCGTCGAGATCGTCGAGCGCGACTTCACCCAGACGTTGTGGCCTGACCAGCGCAACATTGTTCACCACGCCGTCAAACGAATGCCGGCGCACCAGCTCCTGGAGCACGGCGTTGGTTGCATCACGGTCGGCGAGATCGACACGGACCAATTCACCCGGAAAATCGCTTGCTTCACGCGCGAGGCCAACGACACGGTGGCCGTCGCCAATCAGGCGCTCTGTCAGCGCGAGACCGATACCTTTGGTCGCGCCGGTAACGAGAAAAGTACGCTGTGTCATCAAATGTCCTTTAAGAACAGGAAGGAATCGAAAGGCCGCGGCGGGTTCTCCGGCGCGGCGTAGTGACCGTTTAGCCTTAAGCGCTGAGCAGTGTGGCTCAGGCGTTGGCGGTCGCCTTTTCCAGAACCGGGAATATATGAGACGGGTCGGGACGACGCGTGTAGTCCGGATTGACCTCGGAATACAGCACGATGCCGTCCTGTCCGATGACATAGCGCGCCGGCATCGGCAAGGTCCAACTGGGATCGTTGTTGAACGTCGGCAGATCGTTCTTCAGATTCTTGTAAAGCTCGACCAGATAGTGGGGCAGCGCGAAACGCAATCCGAAGTCGGCGCCCGTCTGACCGTTCACGTCGCTCAGCACCGGAAAACCCAGTTCGTTGGTGCGCACCGACTTGCGGCTATTGACCGGCGTCTGCGGTGAGATCGCCACGACGTTCGCGCCATATGTCTGAATCTGCGGCAGCACTTCGTTGATCGCCTGCAATTCGATATTGCAGTACGGGCACCAGACGCCGCGATAGAACGTCACGACCAGTGGCCCCTTCACGAGCAGCGCTGCGGAAGACACGTCGTTGCCATCCTGATCTTTCAGGTTGAAGTGCGGCGCGCGATCGCCGGCCTTAATGGCTCGGGCCGCCTGACCGCTCGCAATCAGTTCTGCCGTGGCGCGTTCCATCACCGGATGAATCTCCGGCGGCGCGTTGAACGGCGGCTTGCCCGCCTTGAAGTCGGCCCTGAATGCATCGAGTTTGTCTTGCAGTGACATGAGTGTTCTCCGTCGAGAGAAATAGAGGAATTGAGGAAACCAACGCGCCGGTGGATTCAGGCTACGTTCTGCGCTGCCGCAATGCGCGCCACTTCGGCCGCAGTGATACCTTCGAGCGCCAGGCCGTAGCCGATGCCTTCGTCGATCACGCGACGCAGCCGCTGGGTCAGGCCGATGCGGGTGTATTTGGTGGTGAGCGGGGGCTGCTTTGCGATAGTCGCGGCGATGGCATGCGCACGACTGAGCAGTTGATCCGCAGGTACGATCTCGTTGACGACGCCCAGCGACTTGGCCTCCGCAGCGTCGAGTTTTTGCTGCGTGAGCACGAAGTACCGGCCGCGAATGCTGCCGATCATTTCCGGCCACAGCAGATGGACGCCATCGTTGGGGGCGATGCCGAACGCCGCGTGCGGCATGTCCTGGAACACCGTCTCGGGTGTGGCCACCACGATGTCGCACAGCAGGACGTATTCCGAATGCAGCAGGACCGGGCCGTTCAGCGCGGCGATCATCGGGACTTCGACGTCCAGGACGTTCATCAATATCTTGCGGCCTTCGCGGAAGATCTTGTCGTAGCCGCGCGGAGTAAAGAAATCGAAACCTTCCGGCGAAATCGCGTCCATGAAAGCGTCACCGCTACCGGTCAGGATGACCACGCGGTTATCCGGGTCTTCGCCGATCTGATGGAACATGTCGGTGAACTGTTCATGCGTATGGCCATTGAAGACGAGCTTCGCGCCGTCGGTATGGAAGCGGACTTCGAGCACACCGTCTGGCGTACGGGTCAGTTTGGCGTTGGCGTATGCGTCTTTATAGCGGTCGAACGTGGACATTTCGCTTCCTCGGTGAGCTTCGATATGGCGTTGGACGAGAGCCGCGAGGCGGCTCCCCGAGACGGCTTAGGCAGCGACCGGTTTGGTCCACTCGTTACCGGCCATGAAGCCGTCGAGTTCGGTGTGGACGATGTGGTTCGTGTAGTTGCTCATCACCTTGGTTGCCACGCCCAGAATCACTTCGAGGACGTTCTGACGGGTGTAGCCTGCGGTGAGAAAGGCGTCGACATCAGAGTCGGGAACAAAGCCACGCTCACGCACCACGAGCGTCGTGAAACGATGCAGCGCTTCGAGCTTTGCATCCGGCAGCGGCGTGCCGGCGCGCAGCGCGGCGATCACGCCTGCGTCCATCTTGATCATCTTCGCCAGCGTGCTGTGACCGGCCATGCAGTAGTGGCAGTTGTTCTCGAAGTTCGAGGTCAGGTAGACGACCTGCTGTTCGTGCGGCGTCAGCGTGCTCTTTGAGAACAGATCCCACAGCGCCGAGTAACCGGCCAGCAGCGCGGGCGATTCCGCCATATGCGCCTGAAGGTTGGGGACGAAACCAAACGCGCGCTTCGTGTCTTCAAGGCTGGCCTTCGAGGCGGCCGGTGCGTTATCGATCGTGTAGGTTTGGAAGTTGCTCATCGTTTTGCTCCTGCTGGTTGACGGTGAGCAAATGATGAAGGCCAGCGCTTTGTCGAAGAAGGCAGGCACCGTCGATAACAGTCATTCCTGGCAGGCATAAAGCGATGGTTGAAGTGCTCACGCCTGAGGGGGCAGATGGTCTCACGCAACGGGATGGATCGTTTTGAATCTGGTCGACGGGTTTTGATCAATCAACTTTAGGGTGAGACCGACCGCTCCAGCTTCAAAAGTGGCCACACAGGTCGCGGGGGAGCAATTGACCGGCTCTGGGTCGGGAACAGCCGCTGGCCGTGGCAGCAGTTAACGCTGTCCTGTAATGACCCAGCGGAACCTGCTCAGGTTAGGCGGCTAACGCGAGCGCCTCAGTTGGGGTTTTCATCTTCAGCGCCTGGTGGGGCCGTCGATGGTTGTGGAACTGAATCCAGTCGGCAATCGCGCGGCATGCGTGCTGCAGGGTCTCGAACCGATGCTGGTGCACGCATTGCTTTTTCAGCGTGCGAATCACTCGTTCGACCATATCGTTTGCTGAGGGCAATGCGACATGATGAACGCCTGGCGCAGGCCGTAGCTTCGAACCAGGGCCGAAACGAGCGATCACCGCTTGCTCTAGTGCATTCGAAGCCGTAGCGGCCCTGCCGCTGCGCGACAGGTGCCCGCCCAGCCGTTCTCGCGTGTGGCGATTGATCACCAGTGCCAAAGCCGCCCTGCCGTCACGTTCAGCCCAATCGTCTGTCATTGCCCCTTTCCATGGGCTGCAGGTTGGCCAGAGCGGTCAACTTATCCGGAATCGGATTTTCAATAGTCGGTGTAACCCTTTTCTCCCGGTGTGTAGAAGGTAGCGAAATCAGGTGCAACCCATTCCTGCCCCGACTTCAGCTTGGCTACCAGATCCGGATTCGAGATAAACGGGCGACCGAAAGCCACCAGATCGCCACGCTCTGCGTCGAGATCCGTATCGGCCCGGGCAGCATCGTAGCCACCGGAGAGAATGTATTGCCCGTTGAACGCGGCACGGAGCCTGGCTTTCAACTCAGGGCTGACTTCAGGCGCCCCCATGGCGCTGTGATCCACGATGTGGATATAGAGCAGGCCGAGCGCATTCAGCTCGTCGATCAGACGCAGGTACACGTCATCCATCTCGGCATCCGGCGTCTGGGCATTGAAGACACCGTACGGCGAGATGCGGATGCCAACGCGCTCGGCACCAATGGCAGCGACGGTCGCCTTGGCGACTTCGACCGCGAAGCGGATGCGGTTCTCCACCGAACCACCCCAGCGATCGTGGCGCTGATTGGACGCCGTATTGAGGAATTGATCGATCAGGTAGCCGTTGGCTGCATGCAGCTCGACGCCATCGAAGCCTGCCTGTATGGCCAGTTTGGCCGACGACGCATATTCGGCGATGCTTTGTGCAATATCCGCTTCGCTCATTTCGCGGGGTACGGGATGCGGCTGCATTCCGTCGGTGTCGGTCCACATCTCGCCGGGAACGGCGATTGGCGACGGAGCCAAAACGCCGGCGCCGGCCGGCATGTTCGCGGGGTGGCTGACACGCCCGGTGTGCATCAATTGAACAAAAATCCTGCCGCCGGCTTGGTGGACGCCATCAGTCACCGGTCGCCAGCCCTGTACCTGCGCTTCGTTGAACAGTCCGGGGATGCGTGGGTAACCCAGGCCGTTGGGCGATGGCGAGGTGCCTTCGGTAATGATCAGTCCGGCGTCCGCTCGTAGGCGGTAGTACTCCGCCATCAGTTCATTGGGCAGGTTGCCGATTGCCCGGCTGCGCGTCAGCGGCGCCATGACGATTCGGTTCTTCAGCGGCAGGCTGCCGAGCTGGGTAGGCGTGAATAACATGTTGTTCATTGAAATTTCCTTGGCGTGGGGTTCACGTTCAGTCTATCTGGATGAGGCGCTCAGGCTTGTGGCTGATATCGTTCAGCCGCATGGGCCTGTCGAATATCCGACACCAGCCCTTGACGCGCACCATCCAGCGCATCCCAGCGCTCGGCGACATGAAGCGGAGGTATCGTGACCAACTCGCGACGGTCGAAACCGACCAGTGCAGCATCGACCAGTTCGCCGACTTCCATCACCTCGGGGAGGGTGTTGACATCAATGCCGGCACGCTCCCAAATCTCGGTGCGCGTCGATGCCGGCAGGACCGCTTGCACGTAAACGCCCTTCGGGGACAGCTCCAGGTGCAGACCCTGTGACAAAAATAGAACGAAGGCTTTGGTCGCTCCGTAGATCGACATGCCGAACTCGGGCGCGAAACCAACCACCGAGCCAATGTTGACGATTGAACCCGTACCGGACTGCGCGAGGCGCGGTGCGATCGCAGCAGCGAGCCGCGTCAAAGCGGTGGTGTTGAGCGTGATCTGGCGTTCGATGGCCTCAGCGGATTGCTCCAGGAAGCCCCCCGATTGAGCCATGCCCGCGTTGTTGATCAAGACGCCGATACGCGCGTCATTCCGCAGCCGAGTTTCAAGCACAGACAATTCCGCGCGGTTTGTAAGGTCGGCTTGCAGCACTTCGACCGCCACATTGCTTTCCTCATGCAAGCGTATTGCCAGCGCATCCAGGCGCGACTTGTCACGCGCAACAAGGACAAGGTCGTGGCCACGGCGGGCGAAGCGCTCGGCGTAGGTGGCGCCGATGCCGCTGGAGGCACCGGTGATGAAGACAGTCGGACGTGTGGTCATGGATTCTTCCTTTGCATTAGTTGTGCTGGTGGTGGGGGGGAAACACAGTTGCCGTCACATCTTGACCACGACCTTGCCCTTGGATCGTCCTTGGGCGAGGTACTCAAGTGCCTGCTTGGCCTGCTCGAACGGAAACACCTTGTCGATCACCGGCTTGATGCGATGAGCTTCGAGAAGCTTGCCGATTTCTGTGAGTTGAGCGCCGTCGGGGTGCATGAAGAGAAACGAGTAGGTGACGTCCCGCTTTTTCGTGAGACGCATGATTTTGCGGCTCATCATTCCGAATACGAACCGTAGAACGAAGTTCAAGCGCTTGGCACGAGCGAATGCAGCGTCCAGCGGGCCGATGAGCGAGACGATCCTGCTTCCCGGTTTAAGGATGGAGATGGATTTTTCAATCGCGTCACCCCTGACGGTGCCAAGCACCGCGTCATAGCCGCGCAGCACGTTCTCGAATTCCTGTTTCTTGTAGTCGACCACCTCGTCTGCGCCCAGGCTACGCACCAGTTCGATGTTGCCCGTGCTGACGGTGGTGCCCACCTTGGCGCCAAGGTGCTTTGCCAACTGGATCGCAAATGTGCCGATCCCGCCGGATCCAGCAGGTATGAATACCTGCTGGCCGGTCTGAAGATTGGCGCGTTCCTTCAACGCTTGCCACGAGGTGAGGCCGACCATCGGGATCGACGCGGCTTGCACGAAGTCCAGATTGGTCGGTTTCGGCGCGGCAGCGCTCTCCGGCACGACCGCGAGTTCGGCAATCGACCCTGTACCGAGGTCGAAGATGCTGGCGAAGACGGCGTCGCCTGGCTTGAAGCGGGTCACGTTGCTGCCAACCTCAGTCACCACGCCGGCCAGGTCGCTACCCAGTGTGGCCGGAAGCTGAAAATGCAGAACCGGTTTGAACGTCCCGGTCGGAATCATGTTGTCGATCGGGTTCAGACCGGCGGCGCGAACCTGGACCAGCAGTTCATCGCTCTTTAGCGTGGGGCGGGGTACCTCGGTGAGCCCGATCTCGGGCGATTTGCCATAGCGCTGGAAAGTGAGTGCTTTCATGGTTTGATTCTTCATCCTTGGCATTTCATTTTTATCTGTTCAGATCAGCCGGCGAGGAAGCCCAGCACCGTGGGCACATCAGCCCGGTAGTGCTGGAAGACGCTTCCGTGCCCGGAACGGGGCCGAGTTCCCGGTAGGCGAAAGCCACCCGGCCAACGTGAATCGTGCGGGTCGGGACATCTTTCCATTTCACGTTGCCCATCGGCCGTGCCATGCCGTCGCGGTTGCGCCGATGCCAGGAGAAGCGCCGGTTACCGGAGCGATGCCGGAATTGTTCCTGCTCATCAATGAAATCTCCGTGCCGGGTGGATTGCTAGTCCCTAAAGTGTTAGTATCGAACTGATAGTAACAATACTACCAATTTGAGACTAAGTCACTATTAAAATAGTATGGACGATGAAAATTGTTGCAATAACTCCTGCCCGATTGCGCGCAGCCTGACCGTCGCGGGAGACGCGTGGAGCATATTGATCCTGCGGGACGCCCATGCCGGCCTTACCCGCTTTGACCAATTTCGGAAAAGTCTGGGCATTGCGCCGACGATGCTGACTCGCCGGCTGGCGGCACTGACTGAGGAGGGGCTGCTGGAGAAGCGGCGCTACTCGGAGCACCCGCCACGCGAGGAGTATTTGTTGACCGCTGCCGGTCGCGACTTTCTGCCCGTGCTGTTCATGATTGGCGAGTGGGGGCGCCAACACCGGGGCGGCGGCCAACTGATCCGTTTCTTCGACGTGGAAACGGGCACGGAAATTAGAGCGGTCGCCGTGGACGAGGTCACCGGGGCGAAGATCGGCACTCGTCCCATGCGCATGGTCACGCCGGACGAAAGCTGAGAGGTGATCCCACCTACTAGTCCGTTCCTGCGCCTATAAATGCCGTGGCGTCGACGGGGGCATGAGTTATTTCTGTGTCGACGCACGATTGTCGCGCGTGTGGGTTTTTAAAGGGGGGCGTTTGGCGGTTAGGCCAAGGTCCGAGTTAGTGAATTAGTGCAGCCGCAGAAGGTGATCCTTCTCTCCCTTCTTGACTTCGACGACGGCATCCAATGCCTTGAGCATCTCGCTGAAGCTCGCATAGCCATGATCCTTGGGATCAAAGGTGGGGTCCAGACGCTTGATCATCGGTAGGACGTTAGCCTTGTGGACCCAGGCGTCACCCTTCGATTCTGCTAACAAGCGAATCGCGCGCCGGAGCATGTCTGCCGCAGGATCTTTCGGCGGCGAGGACGCATCCTCTGCCGCGGGTCTTGCTTCCTCACTGGAGACCGGCTCCACCAGGCTGTCGTAGTACCGGAACTCGTGGCAACTCTTTGCCCAGTGCTTATTGGTGTTCTTGCGATTGCCAATACCAATGAGGGTACGGCCGGCGGCCTTGATTTTCTGGGCTACAGGCATGAAATCGCTGTCGCCACCGACGATGATGACCGTGCCGATATGGTTGAAGCGACTAATGTCCTCCGTGGCATCCAAACAGAGCTTAATGTCAGCACCGTTCTTGGCAGAGGCGCCAGGAGGGAAGAGCTGGATGAGCTCTACAGCGCTTTGCAGCAGCGCATCTCGGTATCGGCCGAAGAACTGCCAGTTACAGTACGCCCGATTGATCGCAACGGGGCCAAACGAAGAGCCAAGCTCTACCAGCGCCTGGATATCTACTAATGGCTCCTGTGGCTTGAAACGGTTGTCCTGCTTGGCGTAGGCACCTTCCCCATACTTGGCCTCGACGAGTCCAGCGTGGAGATTCTCAAAGTCCCAGTAGATCGCCACTGAACGGCCATTTCCGATATCGTCGTCCAAATTCCCCTCCCACGTTTTGCTTTCCATGCATGCTAGCAGGGCATCCAAATTAAGCCCATCACCCCAAGGATGAAATCTTCGGAGCGTGGCTTGGGTATCGGCTGCCGGTGATCTGCTTGGCTACTTCGGGCCGTACGTGAATGTATCCATGACAAAAATTTGATTGTGCTGGATATTCTGCCTACGATGCCCCCACCGCATCAACCCGATGGAGTACCGACACATGCATATTGCCATCCTGACCTTTGATGGTTTCAACGAACTCGACTCCTTGATTGCGCTGGGTATCCTCAATCGCATCAAGAAGCCCGACTGGCGTGTCTCCATTGCCTGTCCGACAGCCAGCGTAACGTCGATGAACGGGGTCGTGCTCCAAAGCCAGATATCTCTTGGTGAGGCCGTCGAAGCCGATGCAGTCCTGGTTGGCAGTGGTATGAAGACTCGGGAGGTGGTCGCAGATGCGTCGCTGATGGCACAACTGAAGCTCGACCCCCATCGACAGTTGCTGGGGGCTCAGTGTTCAGGCACCTTGGTGCTGGCCAAGCAAGGACTGCTTGCGGCCATTCCAGCTTGCACCGACCTGATAACCAAGCCCTGGGTGCAGGAGGCGGGTGTGGATGTGCTCAACCAGCCTTTCTTCGCCAAAGGGAACATTGCAACGGCAGGTGGTTGCCTTGCGTCGCAGTATCTCGCCTGCTGGGTCATCGCCCGTCTGGAAGGTCTCGAAGCCGCTCGGAGCGCGATGCACTATGTCGCACCAGTGGGCGAAAAGGAAGAATACATCGAGCGCATGCTGCGCAATGTCACCCCATACCTGAACGAGGTGAGCTGACCATGTCTATCCCAAGCCCCTTCGGATTTATCGAGGTGCGCTTTTGGGACGCTAAAAGCTCGGTCGCGCGCCCGATCTGGATCGACATGACCGCGCCCGAAGCGGTACGCCTCATCGCGGCCGGCGATGAGGCGCAAGAGATGGGTTTCGCTTCCGGCTCAGAGATCGAGCACCAACTCTGCTGATTTCGCGCGCGATACACAGACCATGATGTGCGCTTCCTTCTCGTCATCGCGCAACACGAGATCCCGATGATCGGCCTCGCCTGAGCACAGACCAGTCTTGCAAGAACCGCAGGTGCCGCTTTCGCACGAACTCGGCACGCGAACGTTCGCGTCGCGCAACACGTCGAGGATCGAGCGGTTGGCGGGAATGTCGAACGACCTACCGGTGCGGGCAAGCCGCACGGCAAACGGCGTGTTTTCGCGCGCATTCGCGTTGCTCGCACCGAAGCTCTCGAAGTGGACGGTGCCCGACGGCCAGTGACCCGTCATGTCCCGCACCGTGTCCATCAGCGCCTGCGGGCCGCAGCAGTACACATGCGCTGACTTCGGCCGCTCGAATACGGGCCAGAAGTCGAACGCTTTCGACGGGTCGCCGTGATCGTGGTGAATCGTCACGTCCGACCGCCACGCGTCGCTGCTGAGTTCATCAATGAACGCCGCGCCTTCTGGATCGCGGGCCAGGTAGTACAGTTTGAACGAGCGCAGACCTTCCGCTCGCAGCTGTCGCGCCATCGACAGCATCGGCGTGATCCCGATGCCGCCCGCGACGAGAATGAATGATTTCGCCCGCTCATCGAGCGGAAATTCATTGCGGGGCAGGGATACATCCACGGCGTCGCACGCTGTCGTGTCGTCGACGAAGCTCATCGAGCCGCCGCGTCCGTTGCCGTCGCGCTTCACCGCGATGACGTAACGATTGCGCTCCTGCGAGTCATTGCACAGCGAATAACTGCGTCGCAAACCGTTGGGCACCACAACGGTCAAGTTCGCGCCCGCCTCGAACGGTGGCAACGGCGCGCCTTGCGGGTCGGTCAGATCAAAGCGCCAGATGTCACGGGCGATCTTCTCCTTGCCCGCAATCTTCAGACGAAGAAAACCGTCTTCCTGGGGTGTCGTCATGTCTGTCTCCTTCTGGCCGATTCGGCGCTGCGTTGCCTCAATATGAATCGCATATTATTACTAGATCTCTAATATTGCAAGTCGAGACGCGCGACACTTTGCGACCTTGCTCTCGGTATAAACCCGCGCTTGCCAGCGACAGAAAGCCGCCGTAACCTTTAAATTAGAAATCTAATTATGTGATGAGTGGAACGCCTGTTCCAGCCGGCATCACAAGTGAAATTCGGAGAGATTGAGACATGGCACATTCAACGTTGCACTCGGGGGGCGCATCCCTGCCTGCCGTAGCCGACTCGGCGGTCGAGGAGGCGACTTACCGCAAGATCACGCTGAGGTTGATGACCTTCCTTTTCTTTTGTTGGGTCCTTAACTACCTCGATCGCGTCAACGTCAGCTTCGCACAACTGCAACTGAAGCACGATCTCGGTTTGAGCGACGCCGCTTACGGGCTTGGAGTGAGTCTGTTTTTCATTGGCTACATCCTGCTTGAAGTGCCGAGCACGCTCTTGCTCCGCCGCATCGGCGCCCGCAAGACCGTCACGCGGATCATGCTGCTGTGGGGGGGTATCTCCACCGCGATGGCGTTCATGACCGCTCCGTGGCAGTTCTACCTCGCCCGAACGCTCCTCGGCGCGGCGGAGGCGGGCTTCTGGCCCGGGATCATCCTCTATCTCTCGTACTGGTATCCGGCCAAACGCCGTGCTCGCATCACGTCGCGATTCTTGCTGGCGATTGCAGTTGCAGGCATCGTCGGCGGACCGCTTTCCGGCTACATCCTGCAAAACTTCATGGATGTTTGGGGCTTTCGCAACTGGCAGTGGCTGTTCTTCCTCGAAGGATTACCCGCTGTGATTGCGGGAGTCGTTGCGTATTTCTACCTGATCGACAGGCCGCAGGAAGCTGCGTGGCTGACCGATGAGCAAAAGCGTCTCGTCATTGGCGCACTGGAGGAAGAAAGCCGCAGCAAGCCGCATGACGCACCGAGCAATCTGCTCGCCGCGCTGCGCGACCCGCGCGTGTACGTGATTGCCGCGGGCTGGGCCACGGTGCCCATTTGCGGGACCATCCTTAACTACTGGACGCCGACGATCATCAAACAGGCAGGCGTTTCCAACCTGTTGCAGATCGGCTTCATGTCGGCCCTGCCTTACATCGTCGGCGCCATTGCCATGTTGTTCATCGCGCGCAGCTCGGACCTGCGCCTCGAGCGCCGCTGGCACTTCGTCAGTGTGACGACGGCAGGCGCGGCAGGCGCTGTGCTCCTCACCCTGGTCACGCATAACTGGCTCGCTGCGATCGGATGCCTGAGTCTCGTCTCGATCAGTTATTTCGCGGCCGCAGCGATTATTTGGACTATCCCGCCGACGTACCTCAAAGGCACGGCCGCCGCCGGCGGCATTGGTGTGATCAGTAGCCTCGGGCAAGTCGGCGCCTTCTTCGCGCCTATCGTGCTCGGCTGGGTGAAGAGCGTGAGCGGCAGCTTTTCAGCGGGCATCCTGCTGGTCGCATTGTTTACATTCGTAGGCGGCATCGCCGTGCTTCTGGGGGTTCCGCGCGAGCGGCGAGCACAGTAACGCGCGACGCTGGGTGAGGCACCAGGAATTTTCATTGTAAGAAGGGAACAGGAATGAGCAAGCTTCAACTTTCCATCGCCGTGGGCAACTACGACCGGATGCGGCCGCTGATCGACGGCGACGTCCAGATCGACGGCGTGGATCCCGTGTTTATGTTGCAGGACCCGGAGGAGATTTTCTTTCGTGCGTTCCGCCACGCTGACTATGACATTTGCGAGCTTTCGCTCAGCAGCTATTCGGTGAAGACGGCGGCGGGAACGTCGCCGTACATTGCCGTGCCGGTCTTCCCGTCGCGCGCGTTCCGCCACAGCTCGATCTACGTGCGCGCCGATCGCGGTATCAACCGGCCTGAGGATCTCAAGGGCAAGCGCATCGGTGTGCCGGAGTATCAGCTCACGGCCAATGTGTGGGTCCGAATGTTCCTGGAGGAAGAGTACGGCGTGAAAGCCTCGGACATCCGCTGGGTGCGCGGAGGCTACGAAGATCCCACGCGCGTGGAGAAAATTGCACTCAAGCTTCCCGAGGGCGTGGTGCTGGAAAACGCGCCGGAGGGTCGGACGATTTCGAACTTGCTGGCCGAGGGCGAGATTGATGGCGTGATCGGACCGCGCGCACCGTCGTGCTTCGACCGCGGACATCCGCAGGTGAAATATCTGTTCGTCGATCCGCAGAAGGCCGCCGCCGAATGGTACGAGCGTCGCAATCTCTTCCCGATCATGCACACGCTCGGCATTCGCAAGTCGCTCACGGAGCAGCATCCGTGGCTGCCCGGCGCAATCGTCAAGGCGTTCGAGAAGTCGAAGGAGATCGCGCTCGCACGCCTGAGCGATACTTCGGCGACGAAGGTGACGCTGCCGTTCATCGAGGACCAGTTGCGCAACGCGCGACGGCTGATGGGCCACGATTTCTGGTCGTACGGCTTCGCGGAGAACGAGAAAGTGATCGACCGCTTCCTCGCCCAGCATCATGCGGAAGGGTTGTCGAGCCGCCGCGTGCAGCCCGCTGAACTATTTCACCCGGCAAGTCTGGAGCGCTTCAAGATCTGACGTCCCGCCCCGCTGGTTCGGTCGCCGCCGTGTGACTGGCCAGATACCACGGGGCGTTGTGTTTCGCGACCCGCACTGAACAAGCGTACTGATGTATGCGCGGAAGCGGCAGCGCGCGAAGTCCCGCCGCACCCCTCTGCCGTGGCTCATGCGCCGGATTCGGCGATATGATTGCCGTATGTTTAGTTATTTTGGGATGAGGAAGGCATGGCAACAGCACGCTCCCTTGGCAAATCCAGGGCACAAAGCACAGATCCCATTCTCCGGCACTGGCGCGACGCGGTGCCGGACGATCGTCTCGCCCACCTGGTCAAGGATGCAGCCCGCGCGATGGTGCGCGGACTGCAAATGCGCCTCGCGCAACATGAGGTGTCATTTGGCCACTGGGCTTTCCTGCGCGTGCTCTGGGTCAACGACGGGCTCACGCAAAAGGAGCTCAGCGACGAGACCGGAACCACGACGCCCACCACCTTCAGCGCGGTGCAGGCGATGGAAAAGCTCGGTTATGTCGAGCGCCGTTATGCACCCGACAACCGCAAGAACACGCACGTCTATCTCACCCCACGCGGCCGGAACCTCAAAAAAAAGCTCGTCCCGCTTGCAGAAGAAGTCAATGAGATCAGTGTTGACGGCTTAAAGGCGACCGAGATTAACGTCGCGCGCAAGGTTCTGCTGACGATCATCGAGAACATGGCACGCGACGAATCCGAGTCGAACGACCCGGCGCGTCGCATTCCGTCGACGCGCGAGGTAGGTAATCTCATCGCGGCACGCGCCGAAGCGTCCGAACACGATTGACGCGCAGCGCGACACTTCAGACCATTCCCATCTGGCTATATTATTATAGATCTAATAATATTGGTGGCCGTGCCCACGCACGATGGAAGGCCACTGCATGCTGCTTTCCCGCTCAAAATACGGATACTGGAATGGATGAAATGACCCGCGCGGCGATGTTGCGCAACGTCCGCGATGCGCTTGCGGAAGATGTCGGCAACGCCGACTGGACGTCGCTGCTGATCAATCCCGACGCCTCAGCCGAGGCTGTCCTGACCGTGCGGGAGCCCGCACGGCTATGTGGCAGGCCGTGGTTTGACGAAACACTCCGGCAGGTTGATCCGCGTATTGCGATTGAGTGGTTTGTCGGCGAAGGCGAAGGGATGCACGAAGGGCAGATCGTTTGCCGGATCACCGGTCCAGCCCGCGGCATGCTCGTTGCCGAGCGCACGGCGCTCAACTTCCTCCAGTTGCTTTCGGGCGTCGCCACCGAGACAAGCGCGATGGTGTGCATCGTCGAAGGCACGGCGGCGCGCATTCTCGACACGAGAAAGACGCTTCCGGGCTTGCGCCTCGCGCAAAAATACGCGGTGCGTATCGGCGGTGGCGAAAACCATCGTCGTGGCCTGTACGACGGCATCCTGATCAAGGAAAACCATATCGCGGCCGGGGGCGGCATTGCCTCCACTATTCGGGCGGCGCAGGCTCTGGGGGCGGGCGTACCAGTGCAGGTCGAGGTGGAAACGCTCGCTGAGTTAAACGAAGCGTTGGCCGCGGGCGCCACGGCGATTCTGCTCGACAATTTCTCGCTCGACGCGATGCGTGAGGCCGTGGATGTCACCGCAGGGCGCGCTGAGCTGGAGGTGTCAGGTGGCGTTACGGAGGACGCCCTGCGCGCCATTGCGGAGACCGGCGTGGATCGTATTTCGTTAGGCAAGCTGACGAAGCACGTCACGGCGACCGATTTTTCGCTGCGCTTTGCGGCGTTCGCCGGGTAGCGCAGTCGGGCGCACGTTTGCGTCCCGCAGAAGCTGGGGCGGTGGCCTGTTGTCAGCTTTCCAGTTTTCCAACTGTCCGGCATGCCGGAAGCGCCGATAAAAAATCCCTCGTTTTAACTGTACTTGGCTCAGTTCAAAACGAGGGTAACAAGGGATCTTGCGCTTTCCTGAAGCGATCAAAGGGTTACATCTGCGCCCGTTTCGCTCGACTTCAGAATCGCGATGCAGATTTCCAGCGTGCCTTTCGCCCATTCGCCATCGTGCAGCGGTCTGCGTCCGTCGACGACCGCGCCATACAACTCGTCGATGACTTCAGCGCGCGGCACGACGGGCACAGGCAGCGGCAGCGTTTGGCGCTGCTCGTCGCCGTAGATGACGATCGAATCGGGCAGCGGGCGCAGGTCCGCATGCTCGCAGGACACGATGATCGGGCCGAAATGCTGATGGAATCGTTGTGGCTCGTCCGCGGCGGCGGTGGGCGGTTTGTATGCCGATCCGCCGTAGGTGCCAGCGGCCTTGAGGTCGGCCTCGTCATCCGAGGACGCGAGCGTCTTCAGCCGGCGGCGGGCGCTGCCGTACGTATCGGGGCTCGTGCGATCGCCCATTTCACCGATCCAGCCGCTCCACTCTTCGGTGTTGAAGTGGCCGTAGCCGTTGTATGAGAGCGAGGCATAGGCGCCGTTTTCGAACCAGATCAGCGCCGAATAGGCCCCCTCGGTGGGGCGCGACGGATCCCACCGGCCGACACTCGCACGCAGCCGGATTGCGCGTGAGCCGGCCAGCATGCGCACGATATCAACCTGGTGCGCCGCCTGGCTGAAGACGGCACCGCCGCCTTCAGCGGTCGCCAGCTCCTCGGGCCGACGCGGGCGATACAGGTAGTCGGTGTAGTTGACGGCCTGGATCATCTTCACCGCGCCGAAATCGCCGAGACGGATCAATTCGCGCGTACGCAGGTACGGCGTATCGAAGCTGTGGCAATGGCCGACGATCAGATGCACGCCCGCGGCACGGCATGCGGCGATCATGCGGTCGCAATCGGCGGCGCCGAGCGCCATGGGTTTCTCGACCAGTACGTGTTTGCCTTTTGCCGCGGCAATTTCCGTGTGCTGCGCGTGGAACTGGTGCGGGCTCGCAACGTAGATGATCTCGACGTTATCGTCATCTGCCAACTCCGCCACGTCCGCATAGGTGGGCGCCGCGAAGTCGGCGGCGAACTGCCGCCGCGCATCCGCACGCGGATCGCACGCAGCGACGAGCTGGACTCTGGGGTCGCGCAGGAAGGTCGGCAGCATCAGCGAGAATGCCCGTCCCAGTCCTGCGACCCCGATGCGCAAACGGCGCTGCTCCATAACCGTGTGCCTCCCGTTATTGCTTGACCTGATAGTCCGTTGCGAGCGCGGCCGGCTGGTCGGCGAGTTCCGGGTTCCGCTTGCTGACGTAACGCACGGCATACGTGCGCCAGTCGATTTCCTTCGGCACGACGGCCTGGTACGAGCATGTGTCCTGGGGAATCGCCTTCGCACCGGTGCCAATGGCGTTGCCGTCCTTGTCGAATTCCGCGAGTGCGTCGAGCATGCGGCGCCGGAATTCGACGATCGCGAGATCGCTTGCCCCGAGACGCTCGTCAGAGCGGTCAGCGATCGGACCCATCGTGACCCACATGGCGATGTCCTGGTTGGGGAAGCCCGAAATGCCCGTGAAATTGCCGGCCTTCATCGCCTGGCGGTCCTGCCAGAAGCGGTTGTCGTGATTGCGCAGCGGGCGATAGTGCTGGTCGAGATCGATGCCGATCTGCTGACGCAGGAACTTGCGCCAGGTCTCAGTTTCCGGTGTCGTCTCCGGATCGCCCCAGGCGATGAAGTAGAACGCCGTGTTCGTGTCGTCCATCGGCACGTTGATGTTCGCAACGTTGTAGAGATTGTTCGGCGGAATCAGCACGGTGCCCGGCGCCACGAACACCGTCGAGCGTACGTAGTCGTGCGTGCCGGCGTTGAAGATCGGGCGGCGCAGCGCGGCATAACGGAAGCCGTAGTCGGTACGCTCGACCTGCAGGCGGGGGGCCTTGTCGGTGGAGGGGCGCAGCCAGTTCTTGTCGGTCGCTTCGGCGCCACCGACGCGTGCCGGCACGAAGTCGGACGAATGCAGGCTGGAGCTGTGTGCGGAGTCGATCGCGCCTTCGAGGATCTGCGCCCAGTTGCACGGCAGCAGTGCTTTCGCGATGCTTACGCGGGTGTCGGCGGTCGGTGCCCAGGTCGGCGGCAGGAAGTCGGGAATGGCGTCTTGCGGGCCCATATACGCCCACACCATGCCGCCCCATTCCCGCACCGGGTAGGCCTTGTGCTTGACCTTGTTGGCCATGCAGCTCGTCGCCGGCTCGGACACCATTTCGAGCACGTTGCCCCCGACATCGAACTTCCAGCCGTGATACAGGCAGCGCAGGCCGGCGTCTTCATTGCGGCCATAGACGAGCGATGCGCGACGGTGCGGGCAGTACTCGTCCAGCACCCCAACGCGGCCTTCCGAGTCACGGAACACGACGAGATCCTCGCCAAATACGCGCGCCTTTACCGGCGCGCCATCCGGCTCGGCGACTTCTTCGATCAGGCAAACCGGTGTCCAGTGTCGGCGCATCAGTTGGCCCATCGGGGCATCGCCTTCGACGCGGCACAGCAATTCGTTCTCTTGGTGGGTCAGCATGTCATGTCTCCCGGCGACTGGTCGCCATCATCAGCAGGTGTCGCATAACTATATTAGATATCTAGTTAAAATGGCAAGAAGCTTTCTGGAGCATCCGGGAAAATACGCATGATTGAAAGTGCCGCTCGACCGGAAACGTGGACCTGTCGCAACGAACGGAAGAACAGGCGGCGCACCAGCAGAACGCAGCGAGTCTCGCGCAGTTCAAACCGGCTATCACCGATAACTCGCCGAATGCGTCGAAGAGACACTTACTACCGTTCGACAAGTTGACGGCGTGCTACGAGAGATCGCGTCCGCGTCTGAGGAGCAACGCAACGGCGTCGAAGCGCTGTCACGCGCGTTGTCGGAGATCAATGTCGTCACACAACACAATGCAGCCCTCGCGGAGGAATCCGCTGCTGCGATTGAAACGGTGCGAGATCAGGCGAGAAAACTGCTCGATAGTGTTTCGAGTTTCAGGCTGGCATGGGAGGGGGCGATTGTCCGATGCCAACCGGATGGGAGAGCCGGAATCCGAGATCAAGCGGCTGCAACGCCCATGCCATCGCGCGGGCATCCAATACCCCTCCAATGCAACATGCGACCGTCGGGCGCGCCCTACTTCTGCAACGATGCACATCCGCCTTCGGGCGAGCCAGCCTGTTCACCGTGTGACTGACATCAACCCGTACAGCACACCTACCCAGCCAATTGCACAAGCGCCCGATTGAATGCGCCAGGGTTAGCGATGTTCATGCCATGCGAGGCGCCAGCGATGGTTTGACGCTCAGCGTGTCCGATCCACTCCTGAAGTTTCTCGACGGTGTTCCGGAACATGCGCGGGCTCTTCTGCCCGTCGATCAACAGCGTCCGGCACTGGATTTCACGGGCCGCTTCACGGGTATAGGCGGGCAGCGGATCGCGCAACTGCTTCGGCAGCGTTACGGCATTGTCCAGCGCCATCCTGCGGAAGCCCTGCGTGCTCTTGCCCCAGAAGCCCGGCATGGTGACCGAGTCCACAAACAGGTTCAGGCCGGCGTCGAATTTGCCTTGCTCGATCAGCTCCGCGGCCTTCGCTCTCAACAATTGCGTGGCAGGCGGCAATTTGCCGGTCTCCGCTTGCGGCGTTACCTGCAACGGGCCGCCGGGGTCGGCCAGCGTGAGCGTCTTCACTAGGTGGGGGTATTGGCGTGCCAGATGAAACGCCACGCAGCCGCCACGTGAGTGGCCGACCAGATGCACCGCGCCAAGGCCCAACGCCTCGATAAACTCCGCCACCTGCACCACGTGCGCTTCCCAGCTGAAGTCACCGTGCCCGAACGCATGAGTCTCAGGCCAATAGTGGCCCAGACTCGGCGCGAAACAGCGGAAGTGCTCCGACAACGCGGCGAGCTGCGGATCCCAATAGCGGTAATCGCACAACGACCCATGCACAAAGACCATCGGCTCGCCACTTCCGGCTTCCACGTAGGGCACAGAGGCACCTGACGCGGTGGAAGCAAAGTTGGGTTGCGGCTGCACACCGGCAAGAGCCAGGGTCGTCAGGGGCGTGTGGGCATTCATTGTCAAGACTCCAGTTTCCCAAACTTTGCGCCAATGCAATCGAAAAGAAAATCGCATAATATTGATGCAATCTTTCAGTTTTTCTGATGCATATACGCGAGCCAGTACACATGAGTACCGAGATGAAAGCCCTGGATATCGGCGTTCTCACCATGATCGTCGCCGTTGCGGATACGGGCACGATCAGCCGAGCTGCCGACCTGGTGCACCGCTCGCAATCGGCGGTGAGCATGCAGATCAAAGCGCTGGAATCGGCGCTTGGCAAGGTCCTCTTCTTACGTAAACCGCGCAGCGTGGTGCCGACGCAAGACGGAGAGGTGCTTCTGGCGTACGCGCGGCGGATCATTGCGCTGCGCGACGAGGCCTGGGCTGCGGTCGTGCGGCCGGACGTGACAGGCCGCGTGGTGATCGGCGTACCGGACGATTACGCGTCGTCGCTCTTCCCGCCGATTCTCAAGAAATTCTCGGCCAGCTATCCCAAGGTCGAAATCCAGGTGATCGGTTTGCCAAGCGTTGCGCTCGCGCCGATGCTGCGCGACGGCACGGTGGACCTCGTCTGCGCGACGCGGGTTAAAGGCCTGACCGGCGAGTTCTTGCGGCACGAGCCGATGGTGTGGGCAGCCGCCCCGGGCGCGACGGACATTTGGCGAGAACGGCCACTGCCCATCGCGGTGTTCTTGCCGGGAAGCGTCGCACGCGAGAAGGCTATTCGGAGCCTGGAGCGCGCAAAAATCGCGTATCGAACGTCGTATGAGAGTCCGAGCCTGCTGGGTCTGCTGACGATGGCCCGAGCCGGCCTCGCCATTACCCCGCTGGCGCGATGTGCCGTGCCGTCTGACTTTACGTTGCTCGGGGCGGCCCATGGTCTGCCGGAGATCGGCACGCTTGAGATCGTCCTTGCGCGAAGTGTGACGTCCAACCGCCAGCCCTGCGATTTTCTCGCGGAGCGCATCATCGCTGAACTAAATGCATGAGTGCGCGGGGATGAGCCTCGCCTGACTGCCCAGGCACGCGGACGAGGCCGCTTTGTTCCGTGCACATCTCGGCGCCACTGCCGTTCTCAAGCGCATTCTTTGGAAGATCGCGAGCGACCGACATAAGAAATGTCCTGCGTCTAGTCAGTCGCGAGAATTTTTCGAAGGCCAGAAACTTATGTAGGGCGCGGGGTTAGCTCAACTTTGCGCCGCGTCACGGAGCTGCGGCCTGATGGGCTAGGAGCTACACAGGCGCATTGCCGAAGACAGCCGGGGCGCACTGCATCGGGGACGACTGCCTGCAGATGGCACGCTTGTCTTGGAATGGTGGCCTCTTGGTCGTCGCGCCTCAAAGCAACTACGTGGCTTGCCCATGCCTGACGTTCAATCGCCGAAAACCGATGTGAGCACCTCGACGACGACACGCACTCTGGCCGTGCGCGCCAAGTCTTGGTGCAACACCAGCCACGCCTCGTAGGGCTTGGCCCGCCGGCACTCCGGCCATAGCCGCACCAGCGCGGGATCGCGCAAGGCCAAGTACTCGGGTAACTCGCCGATGGCCAACCCGGCGCGTACGAAGGTCGTGAGCATCAGGCTCGAATCCAGTTCGGCAACCACGCGACCGTGCGCCCTGGATTCACCCGCCAGCGTGTCGTCCTGCCGGCCGGTCACACCCTCCTGGTAGAGCGCAATGTCGTGGCCCGCAAAGCCCGTTCCGGGTTGTGGTTCACCATGTTTGGCCAGGTAGCCTCGGGTTGCATACAGGCCAACGTCCCAGCAGCCGAGTTGGCGAACGATCAAGTCCGGTTGCGCCGGCCGAAGGGTTCGTACAGCAATGTCGGCCTCCCGCCGCGCCAGGTCGAGCAGCCGCGTCGTGGTGCTCAGGATGACTCGCACCTCAGGATAGCTGGCGCGCAGGCGTTCAATGGCAGGAACCACGAAATCCACCGCCAACGCGTCGGTGGTGGTCACGCGCACCTCACCGGCCACGCGCGCATCGGCACCTTCGCCGCGGCGCTCGAAGGAGACGGCCATGCGTTCCATGTCCTCGGCCATGCGCAACACCTGCTGGCCGGTGTCGGTCAGCACCAGGCCGCCTGTGGTGCGCAGGAACAGCCGACTGCCCAGCGCCTGCTCCAACGCTGCCAGACGCCGTCCTACCGTGGTCTGGTCGATGACCAGTTGTTGCGCCGCGCCGCGCAGGGTGCCCGCACGCTGAATGGCCAGGAATATCCGCACGTCGTTCCAATTCATCGCCACCTCGCCAATACTGCAAATATGCAGTCAAGCGCTGCAATTTCATGCATTTTCACATGAAAGATACCTCCGTAGCATGGCGTCTATCGCTTTCGGACCTTTGACGAGCAGCCCGCCCGGTTGCCCTGGATATGTCATGCCTCAATTACCCTTCATCCTGACCGTCGCCATGCTGAGTGCCTTCGGGCTAATTGCTTCGGACGTTTATCTGCCCGCCATGCCAAGCATGGCCACGGAGTTCGGCGTCGCCGACTGGCAGATGCCGCAGACAATCTCGTTTTACCTACTGGCACTAGCAATTGCCCAGTTGGGCTACGGGCCACTGTCGGACCGCTATGGCCGCAAGCCCGTAGTGCTGGCCGGCGTCGCCCTTTACATCGTCGGCTCGGTGGGCTGTGCGACCTCTGCCACCTACGACGGGTTCCTGGCGTGGCGCATGCTGGAAGCCGTCGGCGCGGCTGCAGGTCTTGTTGTTGGCCGCGCCTTGATTGCGGACACCTGCGACAAGCGCACCTCAGCGAAAGCCTACGCAGTGATCTACCCGCTGGTTTCGCTGTCTCCAGCTCTGGCACCGGCCATAGGCGGACACTTGGCAGCGGCCTTCGGCTGGCGGTCTGATTTCTTGTTCGTCGCCGCGTTCGGCGTGACTGCATTGATGATGGTGATGGCGCTGCTACCGGAAACGCTACCCGTTGCGGCCCGCACTCGGACCTCTCCCTTTGCTGGTTTCAATCATGTTCTGCGCGACTGGACTTTTCTTCGCTACACATTGGTTGTCTGCACGATTTATTGCGCTTGGTTCGTCTACTTGACCCAATCGCCGTTCCTGTTCGCGCGGCAGGGCCTGAGTGAAGAACAGAGCGGCTGGCTGTACCTGCCGCTGACGGCCGGGATCATCGGCGCCAACCTGCTGACCAAGCGACTGCTCGACCGCTGGCCCTACGACCGCATCGTCGCTGCCGGTATTGCCTGCTTCGTTTTCGGCGGCTTAGCCTTCCTGGCTGTGGTGTCACTGGGACTGCAGGGCGCCGCGGCCGTGGTATTGCCGATGTGCCTGGTCAGTTTTGCGAATGGTTCGTCGCTGTCGCTGGCAGTCTCGGGCGCCGTCGGCAGCGAGCACGGATATGCGGCCACTGCGTCGGGGCTGGTCGGGTTCTGCCAGATCGGCAGCGCAGCGCTGGTGGCGATGGGTGTGAGCGCGGCCTTCGGCACCAGCTTTGGCGTGCTGAGCGGCGCGGTGCTGGTGCTCGGCCTGATCGCGCTGTCTACTTGTCTGCCGCGCCCCGAACGCCGGACGAGCGAGGTTTGAGTACCATCAGGCACGCCTCGTGAATCCTGGATCCCCCGTCATGAACGCTTCCAGCATGTGTGGAATCAGCGTCGCGGCATCGACCACCTCGCCGTAAGTCTGCGCATGCAGCGCCGCATAGCGGTCGAGGTCGGCCGTCGGCGGACTTAGTGGGTTTGCGCTTAGCCATGATGACTCCTCGGAAAGACCCGGATTCCAAGGGCCGGATAGGCGTCAGGCGGTCGGAAGTCAGGTCGGGTTTCGGAAAGCACTGGCATATGTTGAACTCGCCCAAGCTATTGATAAACCTGCTGTATCGGGCCGTGGCGTAGTCCAGCGAATTTCGGTGCTGGAGTCATCGTGAAATAAAAAATGGCGCCGCGACCTTTCGGTTCGCGGCGCCATTGCGCAGTGGTTCCCGCATTACGGCACAAGCAACGTGCCGTAATGCATCAGCACCGTTACATCTGCACCGTGTCGGCAACTTCCTTGAAGTCTTCGATCTGATCGAAGTTCATGTACTTGTAGATCTTGTCGCCGTCGGTGGCGAGCACGCCCATGTCGGCCATGTACTCTTCCTTGCTCGGGATCTTGCCCAGACGCGAGCAGATCGCCGCCAGTTCCGCCGAGCCGAGATACACGTTCGTGTTCTTGCCCAGACGGTTCGGGAAGTTGCGGGTCGACGTCGACATGACCGTTGCGCCTTCGCGCACTTGTGCCTGGTTACCCATGCACAGCGAACAACCCGGCATTTCCGTACGCGCACCCGCCGTACCGAACACGCCGTAGTGACCTTCTTCGGTCAACTGCTTCTGGTCCATCTTCGTCGGCGGCGCGACCCACAGCTTGACCGGAATGTCGCGCTTGCCTTCGAGCAGCTTGGACGCCGCACGGAAGTGACCAATGTTGGTCATGCACGAACCGATGAACACTTCGTCGATCTTCGCACCGGCCACGTCCGACAGCGTCTTCACATCGTCCGGATCGTTCGGGCAGGCCACGATCGGCTCGTGGATGTCGGCCAGATCGATCTCGATGACCGCGGCGTACTCGGCGTCGGCATCCGGCGAGAGCAGTTGCGGATCGGCCAGCCACTGTTCCATGGCTTCGATGCGGCGTTGCAGGCTGCGCGGGTCCTGGTAGCCCTGCGCAATCATCCACTTCAGCAGCGTGACGTTGCTGTTGAGGTACTCGATGATCGGTTCCTTGTTCAGGTGCACCGTGCAACCGGCGGCCGAACGCTCGGCAGAGGCATCCGAGAGTTCGAACGCTTGCTCGACCTTCAGATCGGGCAGGCCTTCGATTTCAAGGACGCGCCCGGAGAAGATGTTCTTCTTGCCCTGCTTGGCCACCGTCAGCATGCCTTGCTTGATGGCGTACAGCGGAATCGCGTTGACGAGATCGCGCAGCGTGACGCCCGGCTGCATCTTGCCCTTGAAGCGCACCAGCACCGATTCCGGCATGTCCAGCGGCATCGTGCCGGTGGCGGCGGCGAACGCCACCAGTCCCGAACCTGCCGGGAAGCTGATGCCGATCGGGAAGCGCGTGTGCGAATCGCCGCCCGTACCGACGGTGTCGGGCAGCAGCATGCGGTTGAGCCACGAGTGAATCACGCCGTCGCCCGGACGCAGCGCAATGCCGCCGCGCGTGCTGATGAAGTTCGGCAGGGTCTGGTGCGTCTTCACGTCCACCGGCTTCGGATACGCCGCGGTGTGGCAGAACGACTGCATGACGAGATCGGCCGAGAAGCCGAGGCATGCCAGATCCTTGAGTTCGTCACGGGTCATCGGGCCGGTGGTGTCCTGCGAGCCGACCGAAGTCATCTTCGGTTCGCAATACGTGCCCGGACGGATACCCTGACCTTCAGGCAGGCCGCAGGCGCGTCCGACCATCTTTTGCGCCAGCGAGAAGCCGCGACCGTTGTCGACCGGTTGCTGCGGCAGACGGAACAGGGTCGACGCGGGCAGGCCCAGCGCTTCACGCGCCTTGGCCGTGAGGCCGCGGCCGATGATCAGCGGAATACGGCCACCAGCGCGCACTTCGTCGAAGAGCACGTCGGACTTGACCTGGAATTCGGCGATCACTTCGCCGTTCTTGAGGGCCTTGCCCTCGTACGGGCGCAGTTCGACCACATCGCCCATTTCCATCTTCGACACGTCCAGCTCGATCGGCAGTGCGCCGGCGTCTTCCATCGTGTTGTAGAAGATCGGGGCGATCTTGCTGCCCAGGCACACGCCGCCGAAGCGCTTGTTCGGGATGAAGGGGATGTCTTCGCCCGTGAACCACAGCACCGAGTTGGTGGCCGACTTGCGCGAAGAGCCGGTGCCGACCACGTCACCCACATACGCGACGAGATGGCCCTTTTCCTTGAGCGATTCGATGAACTTGATAGGGCCGCGCTTGCCGTCTTCTTCCGGGGTAATGCCGGGGCGTGCGTTCTTGAGCATCGCCAGCGCGTGCATCGGAATATCCGGGCGGGTGGTGGCGTCCGGTGCCGGCGACAGGTCGTCGGTGTTGGTTTCGCCCGTTACCTTGAAGACCGTAATGGTCAGGCTCTGCGGCACTTCCGGACGGCTGGTGAACCATTCGGCGTCGGCCCAGCTTTGCAGCACGGCGCGGGCGTTGGCATTGCCCTTGTCGGCCAGTTCCTTGACGTCATGGAACTGATCGAACATCAGGAGGGTTTTCTTGAGGGCGTCGGCGGCGACGGTGCCAACCTCGGCGTCGGACAGCAGCTCGATGAGCGGCTGGATGTTGTAGCCGCCCAGCATGGTGCCGAGCAGTTCGGTGGCACGGGCACGCGAGATGAGCGTGCACGCCGTCTCACCCTTGGCAACGGCGGCGAGGAAACCGGCCTTCACGCGCGCGGCTTCGTCCACCCCGGCCGGAACACGGTTCGTGATGAGGTCGAGCAGGGTTTGCGCTTCACCCGCCGGCGGATTGGTCAGCAGCTCGACCAGTTCAGCGGTCTGCTGTGCCGTCAGCGGCAGGGGCGGAATACCAAGCGCGGCGCGGGCGGCCACGTGAACACGATAGTTTTCGAGCATGAGAAGACCTGCTGATTCTGCGTTTCGGGGGGAGGGGTTCAGCCCTCCGAGGCTTTTTCCAAGACTGCGTTTGCCGTGATTTTAGTCCTTATGTCCAATAAGATCAAACGTCTTATGTCTTATGTCTTATATAAGACTTGGCGGTGTTGCGTGATTGAGCGATTCAATTGCGGCCTTGGCGCGGCGTCCGGCTTCGCTATCTTTTTTCAGCGGCGATCAACGTTGATTCCTTGGCGCTTTGATCTGCGCGATGCAATCAGTGCGGTAACCGCTAGAATTACGGTTTTAGCCCGGATACGTCCATGTCTTTTGCCTCGCTTGGCCTGATCGATCCGTTGCTGCGTAATGTGCAGGACCTCAATTACCAGACACCTACGCCGGTGCAGGCCAAGGCGATTCCGGCGGTGCTCAGTGGCAAGGACGTCATGGCCGCGGCACAGACCGGCACGGGCAAAACGGCGGGTTTTGCGCTACCGCTGTTGCAACGGCTGGTGCAGCACGGCCCGGCGGTGTCGAGCAACCGGGCGCGTGTTCTGGTGCTGGTGCCTACGCGTGAACTGGCTGAACAAGTGCTGCAAAGCTTTATTGCTTACGGTAAAGGCCTGGACTTGCGATTTCTGGCCGCCTACGGCGGCGTGAGCCTCAACCCGCAGATGATGAAGCTGCGCAAAGGCGTGGATGTGCTCGTCGCCACGCCGGGCCGTTTGCTGGATCTCAATCGCCAGAACGCAGTGCAGTTTGACCAAGTCGAAACGCTGGTCCTGGATGAAGCCGACCGCATGCTGGATCTGGGCTTTGCGCGCGAACTCAACGCCGTCTTTGCTGCCTTGCCCGCCCAGCGCCAGACCCTGCTGTTCTCCGCCACGTTTACCGATGACATCCGCGCCATGGCGGCGAGCCTTCTGCGCGGTCCGGTCGATATCAGCGTCAGCCCGCCCAATACCACGGCAAGCAGGATCAAGCAGTGGGTGGTGCCGGTGGATAAAAAGAACAAGCCCGACCTCTTCATGCACCTTTTGGCTGAGAACCACTGGGAGCACGCGCTGGTATTCGTCAAAACGCGCAAAGGCGTGGATTACCTGGCGGCCGTGCTGGATGAAGCGGGTTATGCGGTCGACACCATCCACGGCGACAAACCGCAACCCGCGCGCCTGCGCGCGCTGGAGCGATTCAAGACGGGCGAAGTCCATATGCTGGTTGCCACCGATGTGGCAGCGCGCGGGCTGGATATCGAGGACCTGCCGCTGGTGATCAACGTTGATCTACCGATCGTCGCGCAAGACTATGTGCACCGTATTGGCCGTACCGGCCGCGCGGGCGCCAGCGGCGTGGCGGTGTCCCTCGTGTGTGCTGACGAAGCGCCCCAATTGGCGGCGATTGAAGCGCTGATCGGGCAAACGCTGCCCCGTGAAGAAGCGCCGGGTTTTGAGGCCGAACATCGCGTGCCGCAAACCAGCGCGACGGGCCAGATCATCAAGAAGCCCAAAAAACCAAAGAAGCCCAAGGTGCCGCGGGCGGCGTCGAGCGCCATGCCGGTGCCCAGCAAAAAGCCGCGTGGCAAGCCCGCCGGCATGTCAGTTGGGGGCTCGCGCAAGCCATCTGCCAAACGCACGGGTGGCCGTGGCAAACGCCAGTCCTGATCGGTGAGGATGCGTAACGGGAGCCCTGGAACAGGCGGGAGGTTTGTAGCACGCTGGCAGGCAGCGGTCGCTTATTTCGTCGAGACCACGTTCGGACGCAAGACCTCCCGAATCTCGACCCCGTCGCGGACAATCGTTCCGTCGTGTTCCAGTTGCGCCAGCGTGCGATACAGGGTTTCATGGGCGATCCCGAGCGTGGCGGCCCATTGCATGAGCGTTCCGGGCGGCTTGAACCGTCCGTGATCGTCGCACTCCAGCCGCAGACAATGCAACACACGCTCGCGCGGCGAGCGAAGTGTCAGGCGTTCCGCCCGGGCACGGCTGCGCACGAGTTGCCGCGATAGCAGCCGTATCCAGTCGATCGCAAACCGCGAGTCGCGTTGTAAACACGCCAGCAAAGTCTTCGCAGGAAACGCCAGCAATGCGCTCGTGCTCCCGCTAAATGCATCGCAGTGATAGTGGGCGTTGAAAAGGCTCGCTTCGGCCAGGAAGTCTCCAGGCCCAGCAGTCTGCAACGTGATGGATTCGCCGTTCGCTTCGTCGCGTCGTAACAGCACCTGCCCCGTCTGAATCTGATACACCGACTCGACGCGCTGTCCTCGCTTGAACACGTAAGTGTTCGCCTCGTACCGACACAACCGGGCCGATTCGCGCAGCGCGTCCGGCCACGTCGGCGGGCACCATTCCGGTCCGGTAGCGAGGGCATCGGAGAGATCGGTCATGAGTCCCCCGGCCGTATGCGTGACTTACTTCGCCGTTGAAGCATCCATCGCATGATGGTGAATCATGCCGGGATCGTGTCCCGCCATGGCATCGTGTCCATGATCGGACAACTGCGCGTCGAACCATTTGTGCAGCGCGTCGACAAGACGTGGCCCGTTCGCCCGATAGACGATCTCACCGCCATTACGCAGGTCGCGATAGCTGACCTTGAGTTCGCCCGGCTGCGCCGCTCGCAACGCCGACAGGCCTGGCATGTCGCTGCCGTGAATGGTCTCCGGCGCGCCGAAATCCCCCGCTGCGAAGTTTCGGGCAATGACGGTCATGTGCTCGCGGATCAGCGCGACCTGCTTCGGGTCGTGGCGCTTCGTGACGACCTGCTGAACGCCACCCGTGGCCGTCTTCGTGAAGATGTGGGTCGTGGCGGCCAGGGAGAACGGCATCACCTCGGCCCCGTGTTGCGCCACCGCCGTCTGGCGCGCGGTCACGTCTGCGAAGGCGGCCGATGAGAAAACGACCGCCCCGAGCATAACGGCGGTCGTGGCCCGGGCGAACGATACTGAAGGGCGTTTCATGGATAACTCCAATCGAAAGAGCACTCGAAGTCTACCGTCGACATGCCACTCTGGATATGACTGAAATCATACGCCGCATCTTGCGGCTCGACCCGGCAATTGCAGTACAGGGCCCGTGAAAGGTCGGCTCGCCGTCACGATGGCGCGCGGGCTCGCGCCACCAGAGGCTCCACCATTCTCTGCGCTTCTCTTGGCGCCAGTATGGACAGGAAATCGGCCGATTACTCGAAGACGACGAGGCTCTCGGGCGATGGTGGGAGGGGGGCGACACCGATCTTTGAAAAGCCCGCTTCGCGGCCCATCTCCTCGAATTCACGCGCGGTGTATGCATCGCCTTGCGGCGTCGAGCCGAGCATCATGAAGGAGAAGGCTGCGGCGAAGGGCGGCGACACGCGATCGTCGTCGGGAACGAATTCCACCGCGAGCGCTCGCCCTCCGGCGCGGAGGCTCTTGCGTACTTTCGAGAGCAGTCCGACGCAGGTGGGCGGATCGAAGTGGTGCAGGAAATTCGAGATCAGGACGAGATCGAAGTCCGTTCCCCATTCGACGTCAAACGCACTGCCCGCAATCGTCTGATAGCGCGCGCTTACGCCGGCCATCGCAGCGTTCTCCGTCGCCACCGCCAATACCGCTTGCCAGTCGGTTGCCACGACTTCCGCCGCAGGAAAGGCGCGAGCGATCGCAATGCCAAATATCCCGTGCCCGGCGGCAATGTCGAGCACGCGCTTCGGTGCTTCCGGCCATGTGCCAACCTGCTGACTCACGGCCTGCGCGGTTGGCGCCACAAACGGCACCATGGCGCGCGCGAATTTCACCCAGACGGGGTTGTCGGGGGACATGTTGCCAAGCCCGACGGAGCCTCCGTTTCGAACGAACGCAACCGGATCCTCGAGCCACAGCGCCGTCATCTCGGGTGCCGCAAGAAAATCGGAGACACGTCCCATCCAAGTCGGAGAGGAAGTCGTAAGGAACGCAGAAGTCGAGGGTGTCAATCGATAGCGCCCCGTCTGCTTCTGTAGAAGCCCCAGTACGGTCAGGTAATCGCACAGAATGCGCACACCCCGTTCGGAGGCCTGCACGCGCTTCGCGATAGGCTCGAGTTCACCCTTTTCACTCTCGATCGCGGTGAACAGATCGAGCGCGACGGCGGCTTTTACCGCAGCGGTTTTCTGATATCCGAGTAGGGCATCGACGAAGGCTTGGGGAGAAATGTCATCCATGACCAAAGTCCTTTCGTGAAATATCGCGCGAGCTGACCGCAGACAGGCCGATCCCTGCCGTTTGGCGGCACACGTGTGCGGACATACGGAGGTCGGCGTTGCCCCCGAGAGCGCCCGATGAAGCCCATTTGAATGTTTCTTGGCGTCATATCACCGCTGCAAGCGGCGTTGGCGATGAGGCAGGGCGGTAACACCCCGCAGGATGACGGGCTGCCTGCTCCGAGATCCCGTTCGAGTATAGGTAATTCGCTACCATGTACTAACGCCTAAATTTCACGTGCATTGCCTCGTCAATGCCTGCGCTGGTCGAGTGAGTGGATAACCCGCTCCGACGCGAAACGTCCCGAATCCCGACCCCGTCGCGCGCCATCGTCCCGTCGTCACGATGGTGCGCGGGCACGCGCCACCAGGTGCTCTACCATTCGCTGTGCCGCAGGCGGTAACGCTTCAAAATCGCGATAGCAGATGATGAAGCGTCGGCGGGCCCAACTGTCGGTCAGCGGAATCGTCTTGATTTTCCTGCTCGATTGGTAAATCTCGCCGACTTCGGCGGGAATCACGCTGATACCCAGATTTGCGGCAACGACACGCAATGCCGCATCGAAGCTGGACACCACCGCGCGATAGCTCACGGTTCGCCCGACGTTCGCGGCGGCTCGCTGCAAAAGCGTATGCACCGCCGTCGCCGGGGGCATGCCGACGTGCTCGTAGTCCAGCGATTGGTGAAACGACAGCGAGCGGCGCCCAGCCAACGGGTGCGCGGGATGAACCGCCAAGGCCAAGGAATCCTCTCGATACGACACTGCCTGCAATCCGTCCAGCGCGACGTTGTCCCAACACACGCCCACGGAAGCCGCCCCTTCGCGAATGCGACGGACCAGATCGACCGATAGCCGCTCCTCGACATCCACGCGGATGTCCGCGTAGGCCGGGATCGACATGAAGTCGGAGATGTCGTCCAACAGCGACTCCGCAATCGCCGACGCGGACGCACACAAACTCACCCGCCCCTTCAATCCGCCCCCGAACGACGCCGCGTCGGACGCGATTCGCTCCATCGTGAACAACACGCTGCGTGCATTTTCCAGCACGGCCAGCCCGGCGGCCGTGGGGTGTACCCCGCGCCGCGTGCGGGTCAACAGTGTCACGCCGAGGTCCGACTCCATCTGCGCAATTCGCTTGCTGATCGCCGACGGCTCGATATGCGCCTCGCTTGCCGCCCGCCCAATGTTGTTGTGGTCGCATACGGCCACGAACAAGCGCAGGGTCTTCAAATCAATGTCGCGCATAACGCCTCCTGGGCTCGCCTCATTCTGACATTCCTGAATGGAATCTCCAGGCTGCCTTTTCTTCTCTTTATTTCCATTAGGGAATGACTAAAGTTAGCACAAAAGCCGGTTGGTCAGACCGGCACCGATAACTTTGGAGATGCCATGTCCCTGTATCCGTCGCGAGTCATGTTGCGAGAGGTTGGCATGCGCGACGGGCTGCAAAGCCTGTCCAGCGTACTGCCCACTGAACGCAAGATCGAGTGGATCGACGCCGCCTACGCCGCCGGTCTGCGCGAAATCGAGGTCGGCTCGTTCGTGCCCCCCGAGCGTCTGCCCCAACTCGCCGACACGCCTGCCCTCGTGGCCCACGCGCGCACCCTTCCCGGCTTGTCAGTGAGCGCGCTGGTGCCGAACCTGAAAGGCGCCGAACGTGCCCTGGCGTGCGGCGTCGACCGCCTGCTCGTCCCCCTTTCGGCGAGCCACGCGCACAGTCTCGCCAACCTGCGCAAAACGCCCGATGACGTCATCGCGGAGGTCGGACGCATTCGTGCCGCACGCGACGCCGCCGGCGTCAAAACGAAGATTGAAGGGGGCGTCGGCACGGCCTTCGGCTGCACGCTGCAGGGCGGCGTGCCGGAAGCCGAGGTGATGCGCTGCCTCGCTGCGTTGCTCGACGTCGGCGCGGACGACGTCAGCCTGGCGGATACGGTGGGTTACGCCGGCCCGGGCGCGGTGAGCCGTCTGTTCACGCAAGCCCGCGAACTGGCCGGTGAGCGTCTGTGGTGCGGCCACTTCCATGACACGCGAGGCTTGGCCCTGGCCAACGTGATCGCGGCACTCGGTACCGGCGTCGATCGCTTCGATACGTCCCTTGGCGGCATCGGCGGGTGTCCGCACGCGCCCGGCGCAAGCGGCAACGCGGCTACCGAAGACCTCGCCTTCATGCTGGACGACATGCAAATTGCGACGGGACTCGATATCGACGCGCTCCTCGCCCTCCGGGCACGCCTGACCATGTGGCTGCCTGACGAAACGTTTCACGGTGCGCTCGCTCGTGCGGGACTCCCTGAATTGACCGGCGCGGCGTGCAAGACGCCGCCGAGCGCTGCCTGAGGATTGACACGATGTCCCAAGAAAATCGCTTGCCGCTCGAAGGCGTGCGCGTCGTCGAGTTCACCCACATGGTGATGGGCCCGACCTGCGGGATGATTCTCGCGGACCTCGGGGCCGAGGTCATCAAGGTCGAGCCGCCCGGTGGCGACAAGACACGCAAGTTGCCCGGGTTGGGCATCGGATTCTTCCGCGCCTTCAATCGCAACAAGAAAAGCGTCGTCATCGATATCAATACGGACGAAGGCCGGGAGACGGCGGCCGACCTCATTGGCGAGTGCGACATCGTGATCGAGAACTTCCGCCCCGGATTGATGGCGGCGTGCGGTCTCGATTACACAACACTGTCTCGCCAACACCCGGGCCTCATCTACGTGTCGCACAAGGGCTTCTTGCCCGGGCCGTATGAGAAGCGTCTGGCGCTGGATGAAGTGGTGCAGATGATGGGCGGACTCTCATACATGACGGGTCCCGTGGGCCGCCCGCTCCGGGCCGGCACATCGGTCAACGACATCATGGGTGGCATGTTCGGCGCGATCGGCGTGCTGGCTGCCCTTCGAGAGCGCGACGCGACGGGCCGCGGCCAGGAGGTCCAAAGCGCACTCTTCGAGAACTGCGTTTTCCTCAGTTCGCAACACATGCAGCAGTACTCGATGACCGGCGAAGCGCCTCCGCCGATGCCTGCCCGCGTGTCCGCCTGGAGCGTCTACGACGTGTTCACGCTGGCCAACGACGAGCAACTTTTCATCGGCGCGGTCAGCGACAAGCAGTTCATCAAGCTCTGCGACGTGCTGGGCTGCCCTGAGTTTGCCGCCGAACCGCAATTTGCCACGAACGCCGAGCGCGTCGCCGTGAGACCGCTGCTGCTGGAACGGTTCGGCGCCGTGCTTCGACATCACGACATGCAAGTGCTGATGCCTCAACTCGAAGCGGCGGGCATCCCGTTCGCCCCGATCGTGCGTCCGGAACAGTTGCTCGACGATCCCCATCTTCGCGCCAGCGGCGGCATTGCGCCGATGGAGACCGACGACGGCACGGTCACCGATGTCGTGCTTCTGCCGATCATGTTGGGCGGGCGCCGTCCCGGCGTCAGGCAGGCGCTGGCAAAAGTCGGTGAACACACGCAGCAAATCCTTGGGCGTCTGACTCGCAAGGTCGCCGCCTGACGCAAGCGCACCGTCGCACCTCCGGCCAAGCCGGCCAGCGATACGCGCTTATACGATGTCGCGGCGCCATAACAAAACCCAGGCCGTGACGGACCCTCTGGAGACAAGCATGACAACTGGACTGACCGCGGGCGCACCGCCCGTTGCTGCGAATCACGTACCCGCTGACATTCACCCGGCCGCCGAAGTCGCGGCCCGAATGGACCGGCTGCCCGTCACGGGGTATCTCTGGAAGCTCGTCCTGCTGATTTCGTTGGGCGGCTTCTTTGAAATCTACGACCTGATCTTCACCGGGTACATTGCGCCCGGCATGGCGAAGAGCGGCCTGCTGAGCGCCACCACCCATTCACTGTTCGGATTTCACGGAATTGCGGGCTTCATTGCCGCAACGTTCGCCGGCTTGTTCGTCGGCACGTTTTGCTTCGGCGGGTTGCCGGACCGCTTCGGCCGCCGTGCCGTGTTCACCTATTCACTGCTGTGGTACTCGGCGTGCTCGGCCATCATGGCGCTGTCGAATTCTCCGGAGTCGCTGATCATCTGGCGCTTCATCGCCGGGATTGGCGTGGGTGTGGAAATCGTCACGATCGATAGTTACGTGACCGAATTGATGCCGCAACACATGCGCGGACGGGCGATGGCGTTCAACCAGATGGTCATGTTCGCCGCGGCACCGGTCGCCGCACTGCTGTCCTATTGGTTGGTGCCGACCACCCTGTTCGGACTCGACGGATGGCGTTGGGTGGTGCTCGTGGGTTCGGTGGGCGCCGTGCTGGTCTGGTTTGTGCGGCGCGCCGTGCCGGAAAGCCCGCGCTGGCTTGCCATGAATGACCGCGCCGACAAAGCCGACGCGATCGTCTCGCGCATGGAGCATGCCGTGACGCAGGAGACCGGTTCGCCGTTGCCGGCGCCGGCAGACGTCGTTCAACTGCCGCCGCAGCGCCGGGCGACATTCGCGGAGCTGCTTCAATCGCCCTATCGCTCGCGACTGTTCATGCTGATCGCTTTCAACTTCTGTCAGGCCATCGGGTACTACGGATTCGCCAACTGGGTGCCGACGCTGCTGATCGGCCAGGGCATTACCGTCACGAAGAGCCTGCTGTATTCCTTCATCATCGCGTTTGCGTTGCCGCTCGGACCGGCGCTGACGATCCTTTTCGCCGACAAAATCGAACGCAAGTGGCTCATCGTCGGCGCTGCGGCCGCCGTCGTGGTGTTCGGCCTCACGTTCGCCCACTTGACCAGCGTGCCTGGGCTCATCACGTGCGGCATCGTGATCAGCCTGTTCGGCCAGGTCATCTCTGTTTGCTACCACGCCTACCAGGCCGAGCTTTTCCCGACCGCGATCCGGTGTCGTGCCAACGGGATCGTGTATTCGGCCAGTCGGGCGGGCGCCATGCTTTCCGGCTTCCTCATCGCGGCATTGCTGCGCGACTTCGGTGTGCCCGGCGTCTTCGCCGGCATTACAGTCTGCATGCTGGTCGTCATGATCTCCATCGGGGCGTTCGGACCGAAGACCAACGGCGTACGTCTGGAAGCGCTGTCGCACTGACGTCCACTCCCACCATCGATGGCCTGGCAATAAGGCGTACGATTCGCATACGCCCCAATTGCACGATGAGGGCCGGGCGGGCCCATCGCGTTCGCGATGGGCTACCGAAGGGACAACGTCTATGCGTACGCCTTCCCAGGTCATGTCATCTGCCGTTCATTCCGAAGTCGGGGGCGCCCTGGCGCCCCCGCCCACCGATCATGCCACCGGGCTGACAGCCCACGAGGCGCAGGATCGCCTGCAACGATTCGGCGCCAACGTCATCGAAGATGTGCAGCTCCCCGCTTGGCGTCAGTTGGCCGGCAAGTTCTGGGGGCCGGTGCCGTGGATGCTGGAAGCGGTCATCGTGCTTCAGACAGGGCTCGGCAGACCTCAGGAGGCCGTCGTCATCCTGTTTCTGCTGACCTTCAATGCCGCGGTCGCGTTTGTCCAGGAGCGTCGCGCCAAGGACGCGCTGACGTTGCTGCGTCGCCAGTTGCAAGTGAGCGCGCGCGTGATGCGCGACGCGCACTGGATGCGGCTATCGGCCACGCAACTCGTGCCCGGGGATGTCGTGCACGTACGCGCCGGTGACATCGTGCCCGCCGACCTCATGCTGTTCGACGGCGCCGTGTCGCTCGATCAATCGGCGCTCACGGGCGAGTCGCTGCCCGTCGGCGCCGGTCCAGGGCAGGCGGCCTACACCGGGTCGGTCGTGCGACAGGGGGAAGGCAGCGGGGAGGTCACCGCCACTGGTGCGGGCACTTACTTTGGCCGGACAGCCGAACTGGTACGCACCTCGAATGCGCCGAGCCACATGCAGCGCACCATTTTCGCAATCGTCACACGCCTCGTCGCGTTCGACGCCGTGCTGATCGCCCTGGCGATTGTCTACGCGGTGACGCATGGACTTCCTCTGACAGAGACGGCGATCTTTGCGCTGCTGCTGCTTGTGGCGTCGGTGCCGGTCGCGTTGCCGGCCACCTATACGCTGGCCACCGCGATGGCGAGCGCAGCGCTGGCCAGGCAGGGCGTGCTGGTCACGAGATTGCCGGCGGTCGAAGAAGCGGCGGCGATGGACACACTGCTCTCCGACAAGACCGGCACGTTGACGAAGAACGCGTTGTCCGTGACGAAGGTCACGGCCTTCGACGGCCTGGATGACATCGCGGTGTTGCGCGCCGCCTCGCTCGCGAGCGATGATGCGTCGCAGGACCCCCTGGACCTTGCCATTCTCTCGGCCCATCGAGGTCATGCCGGTGCGCAAGCGCTCCCCGTGCGCAAAGCGTTCCGCCCCTTCGATCCCGCGACGCGCTTCAGCGAGGGGATCTATATCGTCGACGGCATCGAATGGTATGCGCTGAAAGGCGCGACCCGTGCCGTGCTTGCGCAGTGCACTGCGCCTTCGGTGCAATCCGATGCGATTGCCGATGCAGAACGGTTGCTGGAGGGCGCCGGCGCGCGCGTGCTGGCGGTCGCGCAAGGGGGCGCGGGCGCTGTCCGGCTGGTTGGCCTCGTTGCGCTGTCCGACCCACCCAGGGAGGATGCCCAGGATCTCATCGTCAAGCTGGGCAACCTTGGGGTGCGGGTGTGCATGGCCACGGGCGACGCGCTGGAAACGGCGAAGGCCATCGGACAACGGCTCGGCCTTGGGACGCGCGTATGCACCGCACACGCCGACGATCTGCGTCACCCCGAGCAGTGCGACATCTTTGCGCGCGTCTTGCCTGAAGAGAAGCACGCCATCGTTGCCGCGCTGCAAACGGCGGGGCATGTGACGGGCATGACGGGGGATGGCGTGAACGATGCGCCCGCATTGCGTCAGGCGGAACTCGGCATCGCCGTCGCCAGTGCGACCGACGTGGCCAAGGCGGCGGCGGGCGTCGTGCTCACCGATCCGGGTCTCGGGGGCGTATTGTCGGTGGTCGCGGCGGGACGGGAGGTGCATCGCCGCATGCTGACCTACATTCTCAACAAGGTCGTCAAGACGCTGGAGATTGTCGTGTTCCTGACGCTTGGGCTGTGGTTCACGCACGGCTTCGTGATCTCGTCGCCGCTGATCGTGTTGCTGCTGTTTGCGAACGACTTCGTCACGATGAGTATTGCCGCCGACAGGACGCTGCCCGCGAGCCGGCCGCAGCGCTGGCAGGTAGGACAACTCATCGGTGCGGCAGGCGTTCTGGCGGCCGTGTCGCTCGTGTTTTCGCTGTCGCTGTATGCGACGCTGCGCAGCCGGCTGGGTCTGGCCCCCGCACAGATGCAGACCCTCGTATTCCTGCTGCTGGTCTTTACAACGCAGGCCAACGTCTATGTGCTGCGCACCGACGGGCGGATTGGATCGCTGGCGCCCAGCCGGATCCTCGTCACGGCGAGCGTGAGCGCCGTGGCGATCGTCAGTGGCATGGCCGCGACCGGAACATTGATGGCGGCTGTCCCGGTGACGCTCATCGGCATGGTCCTGGGCGCCGTGGCCGCGTTCGCATTCGTTCTGGATGGGATCAAAGGCATTGTGTTCAGGCATAGCCGACTCATCGAGCGGTAGCGGTATCGCTCCCGCATCTGCGGCACAGCGCTCATTTCCACTCGACGATCGACTTATGGCCTACGCGCGATCGCGCTAAGGGTTCGCTAAGGCTGCGCGCCTACGATCAATGTGAAGGTTGCGCGATGGCAGAGGCATCGCCCCTTCACACCCATCGTTACCCTTAGGAGTTCGATCATGAAGACCTCATATGTTGCCGCACTCGTTGCCGTGGCGGGACTGCTCGGTGCAGTACAGATCAATGCTCAAGCGGCTGAAAGCCAATCCGTGATGTCCGGCGGCGCTCCGTCGCTTTCGCTCACACGTGCGCAGGTATATCGGCAACTCGTGAGCGCGGAAACGCGCGGCCTGATGCAACAGGGCGACACGGTCTATCCCGAGACCGCGATGAACCATCGTCCACAGATGCATGTCACGCGGCTCGCCGTCGAGCATAGCCTGCAACGCGCCGAGCAACACGGCTTGTTCACCCAGTCCCGGAATGCCTATCCCGTGGTTCATCTGACGGCCCGCACGCACGCGGCGGTGGCGCCGGCGATGCAGGTCGCGAGCGAGTCGTCGATCGAGCGTCAGTATGCGCATCCGTAATCGTCAAGCGCCCGCAGGTCGTTCGATACCGACGATTCGGTCACGAAATGTGCGTTTGCTAAGTCTTCGCTAAGTGTCGCGCCCCAGAATTCCGATCCATGGGGCACGGCGCTTGGCGACCGTGTCAGCCGGATTACGTTTTGAATCAGTGGCGAAGAGGCTCCGATGAAACCAACCATTACCCGTTACGATGCGGCATCCCGCTATCTGCACTGGCTTACTGCGGCCCTTTTGGCTGCGCAATTCGTTGTCGCGTTGACAATGCCCGATATCACGCGCAACACGCCCGCCATCGGACTTGTCGCGTGGCATCTCTCGCTTGGCGTCACGATTCTTGGACTCACCGCCATCCGGCTGGTGTGGGCACGTTATCGCAGCACCCCGGCGAAAGGCATGAAGTCCATCTTCCACACGTTCGCCGCCATTGCGCACAAAGGCCTGTATGCGCTGTTGGTGCTGGTTCCCGTCCTGGGCTGGATCAACGCATCGGCACGGGGCTATGGATTGAAATTGCTCGGGTTGGTGCCGCTGCCCGCGCTGTCGACACAGGGATCGTCGTTCGGTCACGCAATGGGCGATGTGCACTCGTTGCTCGCCTATGTGCTGCTTGGCGCGATCGGGCTGCACATCTGTGCCGCGCTCTACCATCACTGGGTACTGCGCGACGGCACCTTGCACAAGATGCTCCCCGTGCAGAACCAGCCGGAACCCAGCACGAGCCGCTAATGGCTTGTCTGTCGCGCGACAGCGTCCACGCCGTCGCGCGGCACGAGTGCACCCGGCAAATACGATCGCCCGCCCGCCTTTCCCGGTGGCTGCGGGCGAATGCTTTTTCCGGCACGCGCTGGCCTTCAAGCGCCGCAGCCATCACCGCCCCCAAGACCGCTCAGGTAACGACGGATTCTAATGCGTGGCTAAGTGTGCAGGCATAGGCTTCGTTCTACGCAAATTCCCGCGTCATTTTCGTAGCAGGCTCATTTCAAGGAGGACGCCGCATGGAGCGCCTGAACGACACGTTGTTTCTTATGCTCAATGCGTCGGCATTACCCACGCCCCCGGTATTCGGTATGGCGGTTTTCTTTGCGCAGTATTTGATTCTGACGGTGCCCGTGGCGATGGGGCTGTTGTGGCTGCGCGCCGACGAGGCGCAGCGCCGGTCGCTGATTGCCGCCGCCATGGCCGGCGCCATCGGGCTCGCGGTCAATCAGGCGATCGGCTGGGTGTGGCAACATCCGCGCCCGTTCGTCGTTGGCATCGGACATACCTATCTCGCACACGCCGCCGACAGTTCGTTTCCGAGTGATCACCTCACGCTGATCTGGTCGGTCGCGTGCGCCCTCATGCTGGACAACCGAACCCGAACGGCGGGCGTTGCCGCCGCACTGCTCGGCCTCCCCGTGGCGTGGGCGCGTATTTTCCTCGGCGTGCACTATCCGATGGATATGGCAGGTTCGGTCATCGTCGCGGGCATCTCCGTGTGGCTGGTGACGCGCCATATGCGATGGCTGCTCACGCCCGTCTGTCACGTGGCCCTGCTGATTCACCGAAAGCTGTTCGCGCACTGGATCGACCTGGGATGGGTCAAGGCGTGATACTTCAAAGGACAACACGCACCATGAACGAAAACGTGCAGAAAACGCTAAGCAAGGTTCCCGAAGTCACGCTCCTCTTCTGGGTGATCAAGATCGCCGCCACGACGTTGGGCGAGACCGGGGGCGATGCCGTCTCGATGTCGATGAACCTTGGCTACCTTGTCGGCACCGCGATCTTTGCGGTGGTGTTTGCCATTGCCGTCTCGGCACAGATTCGCGCCAAGGCATTTTCGCCCGCGTTGTATTGGGTAACGATCATTGCCACGACGACCGTCGGCACCACGCTCGCGGACTTCGCCGATCGGTCGCTTGGCATTGGCTATGCCGGGGGCTCCTCGATCTTGCTCGCCTTGTTGCTCGGCTCGCTCTGGCTCTGGTACCGGACGATGGGCTCCGTGTCCGTGCATTCGATCCACTCGCCCAGGGCCGAAGCGTTTTATTGGGTTACGATCATGTTTTCCCAGACGCTGGGCACCGCCTTGGGTGACTGGACGGCCGATACGGCGGGGCTCGGCTATACGGGCGCGGCCGTGGTGTTCGGGGCGCTCCTGCTGATTCTCGTCGGGGCGTATTTGTGGACCCGGACGTCGCGCACGTTCCTGTTCTGGGCGGCGTTCATCCTGACGCGTCCGCTGGGTGCCGTTGTCGGCGATTTCCTGGACAAGCCGATCAGCGCGGGCGGGCTTGCCCTGAGCCGGTATTCGGCATCGTTTGCCTTGCTGGCCTTTATCCTGACGAGTCTGCTCTTGTTCCGGCAGCGTGCCGCGGCGAAAGCGCATTGACCCGTTGCTCGAGAGGAAATGACATGCGCATCTTGCTCGTCGAAGACGATCCGATGATCGGCAGTGTCGTTCGCGATTCCCTCAAGGACGCGACATTCGCCGTGGATTGGGTCACGGACGGACAAGCGGCGCTGGCGGCAGCCGACTGCCAGCATTACGACCTGGTGCTGCTGGACTTGGGGTTGCCGGGCAAGGACGGTCATGCGGTGCTGCAAAGCCTGCGATCACAAGGACATCAGGTCCCCCTTATCATCGTTACCGCACGCGACGCGCTGCCGGAACGATTGAAGGGCCTGGATGGGGGCGCCGACGACTACGTGCTGAAACCGTTCGAGATGGCGGAATTGCTCGCTCGCATCCGCGCCGTCATGCGGCGTCAGGCGGGGCAAGCGCAGCCGGTGATGTCGAACGGCATTGTCACGCTCGATCCGGGTACCCGGGAAGCCCATACGCCGGACGTTGCGTCGGTGCAATTGTCGAATCGGGAGTTCGCCTTGCTGCAGGCATTGCTGACGCGACCCGGTGCCATCCTGTCCAGAAGCGACCTGGAGGATCGGATTTACGGGTGGGGAGAGGAAGTCGAGAGCAATGCCATCGAATTCCTCATTCACTCGCTTCGCAAGAAGCTCGGCACGAGCGTCATCAAAAACGTGAGGGGAGCGGGATGGATGGTCTTAAAAGGCGATTGAACGACTCCATTCGCCTGCGCCTGAGCTTGTGGCTTTCCGTGGCAATCCTCGTCTTTGCCGTGATTGCCGGCGTCATTTCGTTCGCCGCGGCGTTCGACGAGGCGCATGAGTTACAGGATGATGTGTTGCGCCAGGTCGCCGCCCTCGTCGACAACAATCATCTGCAGACCAGCGAATTTCGCAATATTCAGGCACCTCAGGCGCCACAGGCGAGTGGTGAGGAAGCGCGCGTGGTCGTTCAGCGGCTCGGCGTGGCAACGCGGCCCGGGGCTGGAGATGGCGACGACAAGCTACCGCTTCCCCTGCCGGAGACGATGGCCGACGGCCTGTCGACCGTCACGGTGGGCAAGGAGCCGTATCGGGTACTGGTCAGGACGCTGCAATCGGGTACCCGTATCGCGGTAGCGCAAGAGACAGACGTGCGCGACCAGATTGCCCGGACCAGCGCGATCCGGACCATCATGCCGCTCGTGGCATTTGTGCCGGTGTTGCTGCTGGTGGTCGGTTGGCTGGTCCGCAGGATATTCCGACCGGTGGCGAGCCTGTCGCGCGAGATCGACGGGCGCCAGTACAGCGAACTGCATCCGGTATCGACCGAGCATCTTCCGAATGAGATCCGACCGTTTCTGCGTGCCATCAATAACCTGTTGTCGCGCGTGGCCACGTCGGTCGATGCGGAGCACCGCTTTGTGGCCGACGCCGCGCATGAACTGCGCACGCCGTTGACGGCGCTTTCCCTGCAGGCAGAGCGGCTTGCCGAGGCTGACATGTCCGTGACGGCCAGAGAGCGCCTGGCGGAGTTGCGTCAGGGGATTGAGCGAGGTCGGCATATGCTCGAACATCTGCTGACGTTGTCCAGCGTGCAGGCGACGCCGAGCGAGGGAGGTGCGCGTACCGACTCCGTCCTGCGGGTATTCCGTCAAACGCTGGAGACGCTGTACCCGCTCGCCGAAGCCAAGGGAATCGACCTCGGCATCGAGGCACGTGACGATGCATCGCTACCGATCAGCGAAGCGGACTTGAGCGTGCTGATCAAGAACCTGGTCGACAACGCCATCCGCTATACGCCGGCGGGGGGGCGTGTAGACCTGATGCTCGAGTCGGGCAGGGGGCAGACCCTTCTGTGCGTCAAGGACACTGGTCCGGGCATCGCACCGAAGGAGCGCGACCGTGTGTTCGACGCGTTCTACCGTGGGCTGGGAACGAGCGAAGTGGGCTCAGGCCTTGGGCTGTCGATCGTGAAAGCCATTGCGGAGAAGGCCGGCGCCGATGTGCGACTCGCTTATGCGGATGAGCGCGCACGATCCGGATTGAGCGTGACGGTCGTCGTGCCGGAGGCATCGACTTCCGCGCGGGACGGGGGCGTGGCGTGAAAGACCTCGCCGACGTCTACGAGAAGCGGCTCCATTTCATATTCGAGGCGAGCCTGTGGATGAAGGCGCTCTTCGCACTTGCCGAGATTGTCGGCGGTGTCGTCGCGTACTTCATTCCCCAGCATTTCCTTCTGTCGATCGTGCTTTGGGTGACGGGAAACGAAATTGCGGAAGATCCGCGCGATGTCGTCGCCAGCTTTTTGCTGCATACGGTGCAGCATCTCTCCGTGAGCTCGCAGAAGTTTGCGGCGATCTACCTGCTCGCGCACGGGGCGATCAAGCTATGGCTGATCATCGGCTTGCTGCGCGACAAGCTCTGGTACTTCCCCGTGTCGATGGCCGCGTTCTCGCTGTTCGTCGTCTATCAGCTATACCGATTCACCCACACCCATTCGCCATGGCTGTTGTTCCTGTCGGCGCTCGACGTCGTCATCATCGGACTCACCTGGCATGAATATCGCGTCTCGAAGAAGCGCCACGCGCGTCGGAACGCCGGCGCGGCAACGCGCATTTGACGGCCTCGCGCCGTCGTTGAAATCGCCAGGAAAAACGAAAAAGGCAGACGAACGTGCGCTCGCCTGCCTTTCGACTGTCTGGTGCCCAGGGCGGGACTCGAACCCGCACGCCTCTCGGCGCTACCCCCTCAAGATAGTGCGTCTACCAATTCCGCCACCTGGGCAGGGGAGCGCGATTGTAACGAAAAAATCCGTTTTTGTGAACGCTTCGCGCGCGACGCCGCCCCGGCGCCCTCGTCACGCCGCCCGACGCATCGACGACCCCACGACCGATAGCGAGGGCGCGTGCGGCGCATGAAGACCATGCAGCGCCGAGTGCTGCTCGTCGCGCAGGCGGAAACGCGCCACGGTCTCGGCCAGCATGCGGGCCTGTTCGCTCAGCATGGCCGACGCGGCCGCCGATTCTTCCACTAGCGCGGCGTTCTGCTGCGTGGCCTGATCCATCTCCGAGACCGAACGGTCGATCTGGCTGATGCCCGTGCTCTGCTCGGTCATGGCGCCGTTGATCTCACTCACCAGTCGCTGCACACGCGCAATCCCGTCGACGATTTCGTTCATCGTCGTGCCCGCCGCCTGCACGCGCTCCGTGCCGCTCTTCACGTTCTGCACCGACGTCTCGATCAGCGCCTTGATTTCCTGCGCGGCCGCCGCACTGCGCTGGGCGAGCGTGCGCACCTCACCCGCCACCACGGCGAAGCCACGGCCCTGCTCGCCGGCGCGCGCCGCTTCCACGGCGGCGTTGAGCGCCAGGATATTGGTCTGGAAGGCGATGCCGTCGATCACGCTGATGATTTCCGTAATGCGCTCGGAGGACTGCGTGATGGCCGCCATGGTGCCGACGGCGTCGGTGACGACCTGACCGCCCCGCGCGGCGGCGGCGCTGGCCTCGTTGGCCAGACGCGTGGCATGCTCGGCGGTCTCGGCCGTCTGCTTGACGCTGGACGTCATCTCGGTGAGCGCCGACGACGTTTCCTGCAACGACCCCGCCGAGGCTTCGGTGCGCTGCGAGAGATCGCGGTTGCCCATTTCGATCTCGCTGGTGGCCGACGTCATCGACGACACGCCCGAGCGCACGTCGAGCATGACCGAGCTGATCTTGTCGACGAACGCGTTGAACGACGTCGAAATCTGCGCCACCTCGTCCTGACCGATGACGTCGAGACGCTGCGTCATATCACCATCGCCCGAGCCGATGGTGTCCATGGCGTCGCGCACGATCGACAACCGCTTGAACGCGCGCGACGTGAAGATGGAGGCAATGACCAGCGCGATCAACGTCAGCACGACCAGCGTGATAGCGGTTGCGCCCAGCACGTGCGTCAGGCCGGCCGTGGCTTCGGCGCGGTCGAGCGCCACCACCAGGTACCAGTCCGTGCCGCGAATGCGCTCGGCCTTGAGCAGCTTGGGCGCGCCGGAGAGTTCCATCGAGACCGGTTCGGCGCCGTCGGCGGCCAGGCCCGGCAGCGAGTCGGCGGTGAGCGCGGGTGACACGTCCGTCGACGGCTTGAGCGAGAACTTGCTGTCCGGGTGAGCAATCACCTGACCGTCGCTCGCCACCACGAGCGCGAGACTCGATGGCGTGGGATGCACCGCCTTGATGATGTCCTGCACGCCGGTGAGTGCCACGGCGCCGCTGACCACGCCGGTCGACTGGCCGTCACGCATGATCGGGGCGGTGAAGGCCACGTACGGAATGCCCGTCGACGAGTCGCCGTACGGCTTGGTGACGGTCAGCTTGCCCGCCGCCATGGCGCTCTTGTACCAGGGGCGCGCGGTCGGATCGTAGTCCGGCGGCGTCGGTGCGGTGGAAAAAAACGTCTTGTCCGACCAGCCAATGCTCGTGATCGGGAAGTCGTTGGTCTTGCCCATGAGCTTCACGAGCCCGGCCGGATCCCCTTTCTCGACGGCCTGCGACGTCGCGACGACCGCCTGCGCCTTATCGGCCGACCAGCGCTCGATGGTGCCCGCATTCCCGTTGGCCACGGCCGACAGCGTGTGGGCAATGCTTGACATCATGCTGTCGCGCACGATGACATAAGTCGTGATGCCAGAGAGAATCAGCGCGCCCACCACCGTCAGGCAGGCAATGAGCAGAATCCGGGTTCGCAACGAAGTAACTTTCATGAGCTTTCATCGGTAGACCCGCACGTGGGCCATTGAAGGGGGGGCAACGGGCCGGGCGGTATCGCCTGCGCCGTCGCATCGATACATTGCTGCTCGACTCTCTGCCCTTACGGCCGGAGGGGGCAGAAACTTTAATTAGTGCAGATCAATGGGCACGTCTCGTCGCCCAACGATCACCCCGCTCGACGGACGGCACGGCCGTCTGCCGTCATCGACGCCTCGGGCGGACGAATGGACGAACGGATGAGCGCGTGGGTGCGCCCCGTGGGGCTTGGAACGGCGAGCGGAAGATCAGACGGCGCTGGGGCGCGCGAGGTCCGGGAAGCCGAGCGTTGTCGCGTGACAACCGTCAGCCAGCGCGTCATCGTGGGTAGAGAAGAACACGCAGCAGTCCTGACCAAGCGTAGTGAACAAGTCGATCAGCACGGCGCGGGAGGTCGCATCGAGACCGCCGCTGGGCTCGTCCGCGAGAATCACGCGGGGTGTGCCGAAACGGGTGGCGGTCAAATAGTATTTGCGACGCGTGCCGAGCGACATCTGGTCGAACCGCTTTTCCATATGCGGCATCAGGCCGAATCGCTCGGCCAGATCGAGGACACTGGCGCTCACGGGCGTTTGCGCCTCGGCGGCGCGCTGCGCCAGAAAGCCGCGTCCGGTTTGCGACGGCTCGGCAAGGCAGTCGAACGGCACCACGGCAAGTGATGCCTTGGCCTCGGCGGGCGCGTCGCGCATGGCGTGTCCGTCGACCCAGACCTGACCGTCGTCCGGCACGACCGTGCCCGCGAGCATGCCGAGCAGCGTGGTCTTGCCGCCGCCCCCTTCGTCGCGCAGGGCGAAGCAGCCGCGCTCGGCGCGGAAGCTCAGGTGCTCGAAAAGCGTGAAAGTGCCGAAGCGTCTGGCGAGATTCTCGAAACGAAGCATGGGTGTGTGACGGTTACTTCAGATAGGCCTTGATGACGTGGAGCACCGGTGCCAGCTCGGCCTCGCGGTGCGCCTGTTCGGATTCGTTGACGAGATGATCGACGAGATGTCCTTCGATGACCGCGCCCATCAAGCCATTGACCGCCCCGCGAATGGCCGCGATCTGCTGGAGGATCTCGACGCAGTCGCTCTCCTCGCTCAACTGACGCTCCAGCGCCTGCGCCTGCCCTTGGATGCGACGCACGCGTGCCAACAACTTGTGCTTGTCCCGAATCGTGTGCACGGTCGGTTGCGCTCCTGTCTGTGTCGATCAAATGGCCAAAAATGTTAGCACGCACATACTCGGGGGCAGTATATCCTCAATTCGATCGCCCATTCGCCGAGGGCTGCGTTACGGCATGAGGGCACGCGGCGCGCGCCTGTCCCGACGTTCTCGCGTCATAAGGCCGCCGTTTTGTGGGGGGGGGGGCGCCGATTACTCGCCGATCAGGAACGGCGGGCCGAAGCGCGTGGCGATGTGCTCGGTCGACTCGAACAATTCGCGCAGAACCTGACTCGTGCATGTCGGCTGGACGTATAAATAGAACGCAACGTCGGGCAGGCGCGGCAGGCCGTCGGCTTCGGAGAGGACACGCATGTTCGCATCGAGAAGCTCGGTGGTACGGGCCGTGACGCCGAGGCCTGCGCTGATCGCTGCCCGGATGCCGGTGAGGGTTGGCGAGATGAAGCTCGTGCGCCAGGCGATGCCCGCCGCATTGAGTCGTTCAATGGACAGGCGGCGAAACAGGCTCAGGTCGTCGGCCATCACCAGCGGCACGGGGGCGGACGAATTGAAGATGAAGTCGTCAGCGCAGATCCACACCATCGGCGATGTGCGCAGCTTGATGCCAGGGAAGGCCTCGTCGTAGCGAGTCGAGATCGCCAGATCCAGCTCCTTGTCGCGCAGGGCATCCATCAAATGCGGGCTGCGTCCGACGATGATCTCCAACTGCAATTCCGCCGAGAGCTTCGATAGCCGCCGCAACATGCTCGGCAGAATCGAGTCGGCCACGTCGTGCGGCGAACCGATGCGCAGCTTTTCAACCGGTCCGCGCGTTTGCATGACCTGCACGGCCTGGTCGTTGAGCGCAAGAATCTTGTTCGCGTAGGCGACGAGCCGCACGCCATCGGCGGTCATCGTCTTCTGCCGCCCCTGCTTTTCGAACAGCGCGCACCCCATCTCCTGTTCGAGGCGCTGCATCTGCTGGGTGATTGCAGACTGCGTGCGACCCACGCGCGTGGCCGCTGCCGCAAAGGTCTCGTGCTGCGCAATCGCCACGAACGTGCGCAACAGATCGATATCCAGATTCCGCATGATAGTTTTGGCCGATACTTCAGAGGCGCTAATGTTTATGAGATAAAAATTAAATTGATCTCAAGAATTTTGGTCGATAACCTGCGTAACACTCAAGCAATATTTATGTAATCGGGCAAAGGCCGACGTTGGCTGGTCCCCCGATCATCGATTCGCCCTTCGGTCGAACTCAAGGAGACTCAGGATCATGTGGCAACGACACTTTGCAGCCGCGCTGCTCGCAACACTCGCCATGACGGGCGTTGCGCACGCCGACCAACTGGCTGACATCAAGGCGCGCGGCACGCTCGTTTGCGGCACCCAGAATGCCAGCGAGCCGTACGCGTTCCCCGACGCGGCCACGCGCAGGATCGTCGGCTTTGACGTTGACGTGTGCAATGCGATCGCGAAGGGGCTGGGCGTGAAGCTCGAACACCGTGCGCTGTCGACCGATGCCCGGATCCCCGAACTCAAGACGCACCGCGTCGATGTGCTGGCCGCCGCCGTCGCCTGGATGCCGGCGCGTGCCGCGCAGGTCGACTTCAGCGACCAGTATTTCGTCGCCCCGCTCCGCGTGCTGGTGCGCGCCGACTCGCCGGTGCAGACGCTCGACCAGCTTGCCGGCAAGAAGATCGCCGCGTCCGAGGGTTCCAGCTCGGCCGCCGTTTCGGTCACGCGTTTGCCCGATTCGAACCTGCTCACGTTTCACGACATTTCGTCGGCGTTCCTCGCGCTGCAGCAAGGCAAGGTCGAAGGGCTGGTGGCGGGGCAACTGATCCTGGCGCGCTTCGCCAACGAGGCGGCCGCCAAAGGCGGCCAGCAGTATCGACTGCTGACCAAGCCGGTCTTCGAAGAGCGTTGGGGCGTGGTGACGAACAAGAACGAGCCGGCGCTGCTCGCGGCCGTGAACAAGATCCTGGTCGACTATGACAAGTCGAACGGTCTGCAGCAGAGTTTCGACAAGTGGCTCGGCAACAAGTCGGTCTACAAGTTCACGCGCGACTACAAGGTCGAGCCGATCAAGGTGCAGTAAGCGAGACGCGGCGTCATGTTCGATCTTTCGTTTCTGCTCGAAGACGGCTACCTGAAGCTGTTTCGCGACGGGGTGCTGACAACGCTCCAACTGTTCGTCGCCTCGGGCCTGCTGGCCATCGTGGTGGGCGTAGTGCTCACCACGTTGCGCGCGCTGCCGGTCAAGCTTTTCAAGGGCTTCGTGATCGCGGTGGTGGAGTATCACCGCAACGTGCCCGTGCTGGTGCAGATTCTCGTGTGGTATTTCGGCGTGCCCCAATTGCTGCCCGAAGGCTTGCGCAACTGGATCAACGCGGGCAACACCGAGTTCTTCTTCGCAACGATCGCCCTGGCGCTCAACGCGGGCGCGTTTATCTCCGAAGACCTGCGCTCGGGATTGCGGGCCATCCCGAACACTCAGCAGGAAGCCGCATGGTCCATTGGTCTCACGTATTTGCAATCGTTCCGTTACGTCGTGCTGCCGCAGGGCATTCGCGTGGCCATGCCCGCGTTGCTCAACCAGGCGCTGCTGCTCTTCAAGAACAGTTCGCTGGCGATGGCCATCGGCGTGCACGAGCTGCTGTATCGCACGCGTCAGATTGATAACCTGACCTTTCGCACGTTCGACGTGTTCCTGGTGGCGACGATCCTGTATCTGATCGGCACGCTGGCCCTGATGGCGCTCTCCGAGCACTTCACCAAACGCCGTATGGCGCCCTCGGGAGTCTGAGCGATGTACGAGATCCTGCATGACTATCTCGCGTTGTTCCTCGTCGGGAGCTGGCCCAACGGTCCGCTCGGCGGCGTAGCGATCACGCTCGTACTCTCGGCGCTCGGGCTGGTGATGTCGTTCCCCATCGCGGTCGTGATCGGCTTGGCGCAAGTCTCGCCGTTGCGCTGGCTGCGACGTGCGGCCGGTGTGTGGACGCGGCTTGTGCGCGGTATCCCGCTGTTGATGATCATCTTCTGGGCGTACTTCGCCGTGCCGATGCTCGTGGGGGCCGAGGTGTCGGCATTCACCACGGCCGTGTGCGCGATCATCGTCTACGAGAGTGCCTTCCTGTCGCAGATTGTGCGCGCCGGTCTCGAAGGCCTGCCGCGCGGCCAGATGGAAGCGGCGCGCTCGAACGGCCTTTCGTGGTTGCAAAGCATGCGTTATGTGCAATTGCCGCAGGCGCTGGCGAACATGCTGCCGTCGATCGTCAACCAGTTCGTGTCGATCATCAAGGCGACGTCGCTCGCCTATGTGATCGGGGTGCCCGAGCTCACGTACTCGGCCGCGCAGGTCAATACGATTGTGCTGACCAAGCCGCTGCAGACGTTCCTTGTGCTCGCAGCTTTCTATTTCGTGTTGTGTTTCGCCATTTCCCGTTTCGCTGGCTGGCTCGAGCGTCGTATCGCTCGTCAGCGCGCGGGTTTGGCGTAAGTGCAGGATTCAAGAAGGAGAACGCGACCATGACCATGCTCGCATTCGAGAATGTCGATAAGTATTACGGCGATCACCACGTGCTCAAGGGCATCGACGCCACCATCGGACGCGGCGAAGTCGTTGTCGTGTGCGGCCCGTCGGGCTCTGGCAAGTCGACGCTGATTCGCACCGTTACGCGCCTCGAAGCCATTCAGAAAGGCCGCATCCTCTTCGAAGGCAGGGATGTCACCGCGCGCGACGTCAAGCTCAACCAGTTGCGGGCACGCATCGGCTTCGTGTTCCAGAGCTTCAATCTGTTTCAGAACCTCTCGGTGCGCCAGAACCTGATGCTCGGGCCGACGAAAGTGCTTGGCATGTCGCGCGACGAAGCGCTCGCCCAGGCCGAGACGCTGCTCGCCAAGGTTGGCCTCGCCCACAAGATCGATGCCATGCCCGCGAACCTCTCGGGCGGTCAGCAGCAACGCGTGGCCATTGCGCGCGCGCTCGCCATGAAACCGCCGCTCATGCTGTTCGACGAGCCGACGAGCGCGCTCGATCCGGAAATGGTGCAGGAGGTTCTGCAAGTCATGCGTTCGCTGGCGGACGAGGGCCTGACGATGATGATTGTCACGCACGAGATGGGATTTGCGCGCGACGTGTCGAGCCGCGTCTGGTTCATGGACCAGGGGCAGCTGCTCGAAGACGCACCGCCCGCGGAATTCTTCAGCCAGCCGAAACACGCGCGAGCGCAGCGTTTCCTGCAGGACGTGCGGCGTCCGTCGCCGACGATCGGCATGCCGCGAGACGTCGTGCCCGCGTGACGCGCCGCCGACAAATACGACGCAAACGACAGCTACCTACCCGAACACGCTACCGGGCTCCCACCGGAGCCATCGCAAAACAAAGTTCTACGGAGAAGACTTCATCATGTCCACGCCCACCCTTGCCGAACAACGTCAGGCCGTCGTCAGCGACGCGATCGCGGCCATGAAGGCTACGCTAGCCCCCGAGGGCGAGACGCGCCCCGCGCTGGCCGCCGTGCTCGATCAGGTCAAATCGCTTGCCGCGCGAACCGCGCTGTGGAGTGAGGCCGACTTCCCGCCGCCGGCCGACGGCGAACTGCAAGCGCGTTATTTGATTCATGAAGACGCGGACAAGACCTACGCGCTGTACCTGAACGTCATGCGACCGGGCAAGAAGATCACGCCGCACAACCATACGACCTGGGCGTGCATCGCGGCGGTCGACGGCGTTGAGTACAACTACGTCTACCGTCGAACGGACGATGGCAAGACGCCGGGCGTCGGCACATTGGAAGTGAGCGACACGGTCGTAGTTGATCCGGGTCATGGCATTGCGCTGGCATCGGAAGACATTCACGCCGTCGAGATCAAGGGCGACGCACCGATTCGTCACCTGCACATGTACGGCCGTGCGCTCGAGACGCTGACCGAGCGCATCACGTTCGATCTCGCCAAGGGCACGTATCAAGTCATGGACATCGGCGTGAAGACCCGCCGCTAGAACCCGCTAACGCTGCCGTGACCGCCGGGGCAGACCGGCGGCGAACCCCCTGACGGCGCGAGTGTTTCCCGCGCCCCCATTTTCACATCGCCCCACAGGGCGGTGCGGGCCGGCTCATCCCTACGCTTTGGGACTGGCCGGGTGGAACCTGACAACCGACGCAACGCTATGACCTTGTTTACTCCTCACTTTGTGCCGCCCGCCCGTCTCAAGGATTGGCTGCACGACGGCGCCGAGATCGCCGTGTTCGACGTGCGCGAGCATGGCGAGTACGGCGAAGCCCACCTCTTCTATGGTGTGACGCTGCCCTACAGCCGTCTCGAACTCGACATCGTGCGGCTCGCGCCGCGCCGCGACGCCCGGGTGGTGCTCTACGACACCAACGGGCGTGTCGCCGTGCAGGCGGCGCAGCGTCTGGCCGCGCTCGGCTATACCGGTGTGTACGTGCTCGAAGGCGGTACCGACGCTTGGCAACAAGCCGGTTTCCCCCTGTTCGCCGGGGTGAACGTGCCGTCGAAGACCTTCGGCGAGCTGGTGGAGATGGCGTATCACACGCCTCGCGTGACGGCGCGCGAGCTGGCCGCCATGCGCGAGCGCGGCGACGACGTGGTGATTCTCGACGGGCGCCCCGTCAGCGAATACCTGAAGATGACGATTCCGTCGTCGATTTGCTGCCCCAATGGCGAACTCGGCTATCGTATTCGCGAGCTGGTGCCGAACGCTACGACGCCCATCGTCGTGAACTGCGCCGGCCGCACACGCAGCATCATCGGTGCGCAGACGCTCATCAACCTCGGCATTCCCAATCCGGTGATGGCCCTGGAGAATGGCACGCAGGGTTGGTATCTGGAGGATTTGCCGCTGGAGCATGGCAGCACGCGCCGTTATCCGGACGCGGTCGCGCCGTCGAGTCTCGCGCAGATGCGCGAAGCGAGCGGTGCGTTGGCCGAACGCTTCGCGGTGCCCGAAGTGGATGCCGCGACGTTTGCGCAATGGACAACGGACACGTCGCGCACGCTGTTCCTGTGCGACGTGCGCACACCGGAAGAATTCGCCGCCGGGTCGCTGCCCGGTGCGCAGCACACGCCGGGCGGACAGTTGATTCAGGCGACGGACCAATACGTGGGCGTGCGTCATGCCCGGTTGGTGCTGTTCGACAATGACGGTGTGCGCGCACCGATCGTGGCGAGCTGGCTGCGCCAGTTGGGTCACGACGCGTACGTGTTGCGCGATGGACTCGCCAGCGGGGCGTCGCTGCCCTTGCGCGCCTCAGCGTTCGACGAGACGCTGCCGGAGATCGACGCCGCCAAGCTCGCTGCCGCGCTGGCCGATGGCAGTGTCACGGTCGTCGACCTGCGGCCGAGCATGAGCTACCGTCGCGAGCATGTGCCGGGCGCGCAGTGGGCGATTCGTCCTCGACTGCCCAACCTGCCTGCGTCGCGTGACATCGTGCTCATCGCGGACGAGCGCGGCGTTGCGGAACTGTTCGTTGCCGACTGGCGGCGTGCGAACGCGGACGACGCCCGCGCGTTCTCGCTGCTCGCAGGCGGGTTCAAGGCTTGGGTGGTCGCGGGGCAGCCGGTGGAGAGCACGCCCGATTTGCCGGTCGATGCCGAGTGCATCGACTACCTGTTCTTCGTACACGACCGTCATGACGGGAACAAGGCGGCGGCGCGGCAGTATCTCGCGTGGGAGACGGGTTTGCTCGCGCAGCTCGACGACCGGGAGCGTGGTGCTTTCCGTATCGGTGCGCCTGCCGACACGAAGTAAGTGCGGACGCTGGCGTGCGCGTCTTATGGGCACGCCAGGCGTAATCTTCTGACTCGTTCGAATCGTTCAAAACCTTATCCTTATCCCCCACGCCCGATCATGTCCCGACAATCGCCCCCCAAACGTCTCGCCACCCGCCTGGTCAAGGGCGGCACGCACACCGTCGTCGTTGGCGGTCGCGCCGTCAATCCGCCGGTGGTGCGCGCGTCCACCGTGCTGTTCGAAACGATGGACGACATGAACGATGCGCGCCGCCGTCGCGGCACCGAGCGCATGTTCACCTACGGTGCGCGCGGCAATCCGACGGGCTTCGCGCTGGAGGATGTTGTCGCCGATCTGGAGGGTGGCTATCGCACGCGCCTCTTCCCGACGGGGCTCGCGGCGATCTCGATGGTGTTTCTCGCTTACGCGCGTCCGGGCGACCACGTGCTGATTTCGGACTGCGTGTACCAGCCGCTGCGTCACTTCGTGGAGACGTTTCTCAAGCCGTGGGGTGTGGAGGTCACTTACTTCCGCGCCGATGGCAGCGACGCGGCCGAGCACATGACGGCGCGTACAAGAATGATCTACGTTGAGACGCCGGGCTCACTTGTCTACGAGTTGTGCGACATTCCGGCGCTGGCCGATCTGGCGCATCGTCATGGGGCGCTGCTCGTGGCGGACAACACGTGGGGGTCGGGCGTGCAGTGCCGTCCGCTCATGTTGGGTGCCGATATTTCGGTGATGGCTGCGACGAAGTACCTGAGTGGTCACTCCGACGTGATGATGGGGACGGTCACCACGACGCAGGAAGTCTGGCAGACGCTCTCCACGATGGCCGATGCACAGGGCGTGGCGGTGAGCCCTGACGACGCGTATCTTGTGCTGCGCGGCACGCGCACGCTGGCGGCGCGTTTGCAGATGCACGAGCGTCATGCGCTGGAAGTTGCACACTGGCTCGGCAGTCTGCCCGACGTGGCGCGCGTGTTCTGCCCGGCGTTGCCGACGCATCCGGGGCACGCGTTGTGGCAACGCGATTGTGTCGGCACGAACGGGCTGATTTCCTTCGAATTCGCCAATGCCACGACGGCACAAGCGGACCGCTTCGTCGACGCGCTCGAGCTGTTCGGCATCGGCGCGTCGTGGGGCGGTTTCGAGAGTCTGGCGACGGTGTCGAACGTGGCGGGCACGCGCACGTGCGAGGACTGGACATCCGCCGGCCCGATCGTGCGTCTGCATATTGGTCTGGAAGATCCGCAGGATTTGATCGAGGATATGGCGGCGGCGCTTGAGCGAGTGTTCGGGCGGTAAGGCCTGGGGGCTTCAGCGCCGCGCCTGAATCATGACGAAGGCGCGGGCGAGGACGCCCGCGGCCGTGCATTTCGCTACTTCCTCACGGGGGCGGCGTTGGCATCACCGTCGAGGGTGGTCAGGATCTGGTGCGCCGCGCGAATGCGCTCGTCCATCGGGTAGTTCTTGTTCGCGAGCAACACGATGCCCATCCGCTTCGACGGGACGAACGCGACATAAGCGCCGAACCCATTCGTCGAGCCTGTCTTGTTGACCCAGGCGACGGGCGTGGGCGCCACCGGCGGCGCGAGTTCGCGAGCGGGTGTCGGCTCGTACGCCATCCGGGCGGAGTTGCCGGCGAGCAGCGCATCGACGCTGACCGGATACGGATACTGTTCCCAAATCAGATCCTGCGTCATCGGCTGGTCGAAGAAATAGCCGGTATGGGTCGCGTTGATCGCTTGACCCAGCCGGTCGTCCTGCACCGGCTGTCCCAGGTTGGCGCGGACGAACCGCAGCAGGTCGCTAGCCGTCGTCTTCACGCCATAGGCCTCTTGATCGAACACGCCTGGTGAGACGCGAATCGGCTTGCCATCCTTCCCATATCCCCACGCGTAGTTTGCTCGCTGACTGTCCGGCACCTGGAGGTAGGTGTGCTGCATGTCGAGTGGCTTGAGGACGTGCTCGGTCATGAGTGTTGAGAAATCACCGTGCATTGCGCGTGCGGCGATCCAGCCGAGGGCACCGATGCTCACGTTCGAATAGGTTCGCACCGTGCCGGTCGGCTTCGCCGGTTTCCACGACTTGAGGTATTGCAGGATGTCGTGGGTGTTGTGAACGTTGTCGGGCACTTGAAGCGGCATGCCGCCGGTTGTGTGCGTGCCGAGATTGACGAGCTTCACGTCACCGAAAGGCGTGCCTGCGAGTTCGGGGACGAAGCGACTCGTCTTGTCGGAGAGCGAGAGGGCGCCGACGTTTTGCGCGTAGGCGGTGAGCGTCGCTGTGAATGTTTTGCTGACCGAGCCGATTTCGAAGAGGGTGTCGGCAGTGACGGGGGTGTCGGCTCTCTTGTCGGCGACGCCGTAGTCGAAGACGTAGGCATGCCCGTCGAAGACGACGCCGACAGCCATGCCGGGAATGCCCTGCCGGGCCATCAACGGGGTGATTGTTTTGTCGACGAGCGATTTTATGGCGTCTTGTTGGGGATTGGTCTGCACCTGTGCTTGCGGCTCGGCGGCGTAACTGCGCGCACTGAACGTCATCCAGGTGATGGCGGCAGTTGCCGCTAGCGCGGCGAAAACGGTGAGAGAGGTCTTTGTCATCGAGGGTCGTCTCCGTGTGGGGGGCTCATGGGACGCACAATGTACGGGAGCAGTTCAGCGTCACTGTGAGGCGCGGCGAGCCATGACCGAAGCGTAATCGTAAATGGGTGCCCGCCCACGGCACGACGTCGTAACAGACGTAACCGGTGTAATGGATGTAACGCAGCACGCGAGTGACGTTAAACGCGATAGGCTCCTCATTCCGGTCGCACGAACAGTGTCACGAACTGTCGACTCAGCTCGATAGCTGCGTCATTACACGGCATCTATCACCGGTGCCTTGACCGCCAAGATGAGGCCTGAACTCTTCGTCTCGTGTGTCTCGATCAATCCCCACTTAAGCCAACTGATCTCCTCGAAAACCGGGGCGATTCACGACGTAGACTCGGCCGTTGTGTAAGTTCACAGTTAATGAGCCCTCCACACCGAAAGCGCTGCCTTTAGCGCTGACGTAGTCAGGTAACTTGGCGGTCTCAAGAGTCAAGTGCAACGTTGAGCTAGTCCAACCTTTTCCAATTCCTTGGCCATCGCTTCCTCGGGCGTGTCCCAGTCGAGCGTCTGACGCGGCCGTCCATTGAGCAATTTGGCGATGTCGTTGAGTTGTGTCTGGCTGACGCTCGAGAGATCTATGCCCTTTGGCAAGAACTGGCGCAGCAAGCCGTTGCTGTTCTCGTTGCTGCCACGCTGCCAGGGCGCGTGCGGATCGGCAAACCAGATATCGAGATTCAATCGCTTGGACAGTTCGACATGACAAGTCATTTCTGTGCCCCGATCGTACGTGAGGCTCTCGCGCAGAAACGCCGGTAGCTTCTTCATCTGGCGCGTGAAGCCCCCCAATGCGTCCAGGGCCGTGCAGCCGTCCATACGGCACAGCACCACGAAGCGCGTCTTGCGCTCCACCAGCGTGCCCACGCAAGAACGATTGAAAGCGCCTTTGATGAGATCGCCCTCCCAATGCCCAGGCCGCTGCCGCAGTTCGATCTGCTCGGGCCGATGCACGATACGCAGTTCCTCTGGCACAAAACTACGTTGAGCATTGCTCGTGCGTCGGCGCCCGCGCGCAGGCTTTTCCTGACGCAGGGCCTCGATCATTGCCTGCTTGAGCCCGCCACGCGGATGAGCATAGATCGCGGCGTAAATCGTTTCGTGGCTGATGCGTTGGTCGAGGTCGTCGGGGTATATCCGACGAAGTCTGGCAGCACTCTGCTGCGGCGACCGGCGCCAGTACACAAGCCGGTTATGCACGTGTTGATACAGCGCATGCCCCGCCACCAGTTTGCGCCGACGCACGCTGCCTTGGCGACGGACGCGGTATGCCGTTGCAGCGCGCGTCGCGTCGTAGCACGGCGTGCTCGCGTCAATGTTGCGCGACAGTTCACGCGAAACGCTCGACGCGTTGCGTCCAAGCAATCGGGCAATAGCTCTTATGCTGCTGCCCTTGCGATGCTCGATCATGATTACCGCCCGTTCTTCCGCGCTCAGATGCTCGTACTTCTTCATCGCGACACCCTACCTCATTCGGGGTGTTGCACTTGAAACTGGAGACTAAGTATTTTTCGATTGTCAGATTAAAATTAATAAAAATAAATTTCACCGATATTTATTTTTTGACAAAACTATTAATGTGATAGCAATTGCTAAAAGAGTTCCCCTTGCAATAATTCCTCTGATATTAAAATTATAGGCAAGGGTGAATAAATCAATTTTGGAGAGGCAGTCGGAAATGAAAGCGCACTGAATGTATGCGTTGATTAACCATGCGGTAGCTACGCCGATTAGGCAAATGCTCCAAGCCAGTAGAAAACCAATAATCAATCTAACCATTTATTTTTTTCCGGAATTTCTAGGGAAAACGACAGATTCCAATGTATCTTGCCCCATCCCGCCCAGCGTGGTACCGCTGACTACCCCGGTGTTATTGGGCCGGAACAGATTCCATCCGCTACCTGACCACGTGTCCGTTGCGACCCATGGCGAACTATTGAGCCCAGGCTTCAGGACGCTATTCGCTCCGTTTTCGGCGGCTTTGCCAATTCCGTAGCCGAAGCTCGCAAGAATCCCGCTACTCAAAGCAGATGCCGACACACTGTTGCTTTCGCCGTGCAAATAATTGTTGATAGTTGTAGTTATCGCTCCCCCTAATGCGTTGACCGTTATGTTCCGAACCAATCCTCCAGACGCCCCAGCTACGCCAGTTACATACGCCCCAGCCACGTCCACGGGATTGATGTCTCCGTTTTGAACATACTGCGAACCCGCATTGATGGTCGCGCTAATGACACCCGTGCCATTTGCCGATGCCGCTGCACTGGAGCCAAGTATCCCGCCCGTACTAAAAATCGGCGTTCCGGGCAATGCCACCATAGGGCCGCCTGTTGCTATCGTCGCCGCGCCGGCTGCCGCTCCAATCGTCCCCTTCGCATAGGCGTCTCGATACGCTTGTTCGCGGCTCATTGAATCCTTGATCGCTTGCCCTCCTGGCCTATTCATTCCAGTGCCGTTCGCATAGTGCTTCGCATACATTTCGACGTTCGCCCTCTGCTCCGGCGTCGCAAAAAACATATAGCCCGGCCCGCTGTCACCGTCAGCCGGCAACATGCCGTGTGCTTGCCTCAGAAAGTCACTCGCGCGTTGGTTCCAGGTGCCCGGCGTACCGCTCTGCACCTGCAAATTGGCCTGCATTGTCAGCTCGTCTCGCGCCTGTTCGGGCGTCAATCCATATTTCTTCGCATACGCCGATTCCCGGTCGTTAATCCATTGCTTCTCATCCGAATGCAACTGCCGATTAAACCGATCAGTATTGAACCCAGTAAACGCCCCGGAAGTCCCTCCCGCCACAGCGCCTACCGCAGTACCTACGCCCGTCGCCACAATCTGGCCCAATGCCCGATCGATATCGGCGTTGCCCGTCGGGTGAGCATCTCTGATCTCGTCGCTCAGGCCATTCAGCACCCTGCCAAGCTTCGACGTCAGCCCTGCGCCCAACGCACCCCCCAGCGCGTTGCCTCCCCCGAGTCCTGCCACAATCGCGCCGCCTGCCGCGTGCATCGTTGCGCGATAGTCACCGCCTTCGGACCAGTCTTTCGCCTCCTGCAAGTACTGCGCCTTTAACGCCGGATCATTCGTGCCGTCCGCGAGCTTTTCCGCTTCCTGCGCTTTCCTGTCCGCATACGTCCCGATGTCGCGTGCCACGGCCTCGCCCGCTGCCGTCGCGGCCGCCATCAAACGCGACTGGTCGTTGAGCAAATCCTGTAAATCAGGCGTGCGAGTTACCGTCCCATTCAAGTCAGCAGTATCGCGATTCAAACTCGCCAGATCCTGCGTCTGATTCGCCTCGTTGGTCAGCGTGATCGTGCCTTCGCTTACGCCGGTGCGCGTCGTGGCCCGCTCGCTACCGCTCTCCATTTGCGGCAACATCGGAGAAATCCCACCCGTGTTCTTGCCCGAGGTGTTCCCCGTCGTACGCTCGTTCGCGCCGCCATTGCCAACGGTGGCCCCGCCACCGACACCAAAACTGTTCGCGCTGTATTCCGAATGGTTCTCAATGTCGGAGAACGTCAACGTGCCTGTTGTCAGTTGATTCTTCGACGGATCGGCGGTGCTCGCAATGTAGGCACCTTTCAGATCGGTGTTACCCATAACGCCCACGTCAAACCCACCGTCGCCAGCCTGAATACCTGACTGCTCCTCCACGCCCGCATAGTTGCCGCTCGCATTGCCGCGCGCATAGCTCGCGCTTCCCGACGCGCCTCCCATGCTGAGATTCACGCCACCGCCCATGCTCTGCTGATGTGCGGAACTCTCGCTCGTATCCTGCACGCTGGCGATGTTCAGATCGCCGCCCACGCGCGCAATGACCTTGTCGGCGTTCACATTCCCGCCAACGATGTTGGTATCGCCACCGCTCACAATCACGACGGTGTTGCTCGCATTAACGTGGGAGTTGTTCTGGAATGTCGAATCCGAGTTCGCGTCGCCGCTGGACTTCGAGAACGATGCCGACACGCCCCATCCGCTCGTGCCATACGACACCCCAACGCTTCCGCTCGTCGACTCGCTCTCGCTACGCGACGATTCGGTGTCGGTGCTATGGCTCAGGTTGACCTGATTATTGGCTTGCAGGAGAACGTCTTTCGCATCCACGTTCGAACCGATGATGTTGACGTTGCCATTTCCCGAAGCCTCGTCACCGGTCGCGATGAACGCCGCCGTGCCACCGGCCTTGATGTTGCTCGACACGTTCTGCGTGCTGTCGGACGAAGACGTCGACTTGCTGCTCGACGACCCCCAACTCAACTCGACTTTCGCTTCAGGTTTTCCGCCGCCGGAGAGCGCGTCGAGCGCACCTTTGCCTTGGCCCAACGCACCAACGGCTCCGCTGGCCGCCGCATAACCTCGCAAGGCCGAAACGCGCGCATCGCCGCCGGAATCGGCTGCAGCACGCGTCTGATTCGCGACGTTCTGTATCGCATCGATCACCGGTGCCTTGACCGCCAAGGTGAAGCCAGAACTCGTCATCTCGTGCGTCTCGTCGTGATGCTGTCGATTGACTGCCGACTCGACCGTGACGTTTCGCCCGATACCCGTCACATTCCCTCCGGCGACGACGTCGCTGCCTCGCACGAGAAGATCGTTGCCCGCCACCATGCTGACGTTACCGTTCACGCTGCCGATAAGGCTTCCCGTCTGCGTCACGCTGCTGTCATTGGTCCGGTCACGCTGCTCGTTATTCCCGTATGAGATACCCACCCCTCCGGACGAACCGAACCCCGATCGCTTCTCTTCTCGGAACGTGCGACTCTCGCTCACGTTCTCCGTTGATTCAATACGCAAGTCGTGACCAGCCTGGAGGGCAACGTCTTTGGTACCGACAATCGTGCTCCCGCGTACGCTCATGTCCTTGCCGGCCGCCACCGCCACGCTATCCGCTGAGATCACGCTACCGTTGGCGACGGCGTTCTTCGTGTCGGTCGTGCTCACCGTCGTCGTGCTGCTCAGAAATCCACCGCTGCTGTCTTCCTGTCGGCTGTGAAACTCGTGCGTCTCGGTCACCTCACCGATAGTCACGTCACCCGCCGCCACCAGCGTCGCGACTCCCTTCTCCAGCGCGATACCGCTGCCGAGCACGTTGATGTCCTTGCCCGAGACAATGGTGAGCGTTGCGCTCCAGTAGCCCCACGGAATCGCGTAGCTGCCATGCCAGCCGCGCGAGCCCAGATCGTGGTCCTTGAACAGCAGGTCCTGCGTCCCCCCGACATTGAAGATGTCGTTCAAGCCGAGCGGATTGTACAAACCGGCCGAGAGGCTGCCTTGCAGTTGGCCCGTCGCACGGGCCCCGGCGTTGTCCACAGACGCCACGATGGTCCAGGGCTTGGTGCGCTTTACGTCGAGCACGACGTCGCTCTGGCCCGGCAGGTTGGCCGGCACGATCTGCATCGAGACGTCCTGGTTTGACACCCGCTTCATCTGCTCGAGACCCTGCTCGAGATCGCGCAGGTCCAGCAACTCGCCGTCGCGCGTCGGAAAGGCGCTCTTCCAAGTGCCCCGCAGCGCCGGATCGGCAAAGCGCACTTGATGAATAACGCCGGGGATCAACGCGAATCGGAGCGTACCGCTCGCGAGATCCTGTTCAGGCAGCAGCACGCGGGTTGTGATGTAGCCACGACTCAAGACGACGCGTTGCAAGCCTTTGACGAGCGCGTCCAGTCCCTGCTTGCCCACGCAGGCGCCCGCATAGCGCCCCACCCATTCCCGGGCGAATGTGAATCGGTCCAGCGGCGGCGTGCCGGCTGCCGTAGCCCCCACGGTCTGTGGCGAGGCTGTGGGGATGTCAAAGACGAATGTGTCGATCCGAAAGCAAGGGGTCTCGTTCGGCAGGTCAGGCCAGTCCGGTGCATCTTCACGCGTCGATCGGACGGATGGCGCGTTGACGGCCGCCTCGCGTTGTTGCACTTCGCGCTGTTGTTGAATCTGCTGGTCTTGTTCGGCGCCCGCGCGGGCGGCGGCGGCCTTGTCGGCGGGCGTTGCTGTGGACGTTTGCTGCGCCTGCGCCGTCATTGCGAACAGCGTACAGGCGAGCAACACGACTTTCGTTTGGGTGATCGGCATCAGGGCTTTGCGGTGAATCCAGGGTGCGCATTGAGCGGAATACGGTCGAACGAGTCGATAGCCATCAACGGCTGCCACCCGGACAACGCGCAATCGACCTACGCAGCGTGGGGCGATAGCGGCGACGCCAGAGTGGAATGTCACTGAGCGTGACGAGGGGGGCGTTGAAACGTCGCTGTCATCGCGCCTGGACGGCGGTGGATCAGCGAAGAAACGTTAGCAAGCCTAAGGTTTAAGTCGCGGACAGACTTCTTGTTCCTGGCCGGATCTTTTCGAGTCTGGATGCAGAGAACGCCCCCGGGGTCCGTCGGTCGTCAACGACCCTTGACGGGGTCAGGCGGCACCTGCGCTCGACCGAGCAAGGCAGGAATGAGAGGGAGAATGCAGGGAGCGCGGGGGAATGAAAGGTGGGTGTCGCGCGGTTCGCCGGGAAGCGAAACTCCGCTGCGCGCGGAGCGTTATACGAAGGGAACGGGTGTTCGCCGGCTGGGACGAATCAAGGATTGGGTGTCAACCCCGTGGCGTGCGTGCGAACACGCTTGGTGGGACCACGGACGCCTCGCCAAACACCCCGGCGGCAGATCCGCACGGGGTGTCGGTCGCGGTGTTATGCCGGTTCCAGTTCGTGGCGACTGGCTTCACGCATGGCACGAATGGACTCGGCCGAGATCATGGCGTCGGCATTGAGCGGCGGCACATCGCCGAACAGCGGCCGGTAGACGAAGTCGCCCACGTCGATTGTCTCGCCCGTCAACGCGCAAACGCCCGGGTGATTGGCCCGGCGAATGCGCCAGATCTGCGCCCCGTAGTTGCCGCCCGTGGCGTCGTTCCACGACACGGTGATCGTCAGTTCGCTGGAGACCTCCAGGACGCGGACGATGGGCGCGCGTCGTGTGTACGGAATGACCGGCCGGCATACGACCGGCTTGGCATCGAGCATCGCCACGGTGTGCTGCCACACGCGCTGGTCGCGCAGCGCGGCGCGTGACGTGCGCGAAGTCCGTGACGTCGATGACGCCGAGGACGTGCAGGAATCGCGGTGAGTGCCGCTTCGGTTGGGGCAAGGGGTTCGGTCGCTTCGCATGGTCAGGCCAGCCAGGTGCGCGGCCCGCGAAGGCCGCCGAGTTTTTCCGCGCCCAACAGCACGGTCGCGCGGGCGAACCCGTGCAGCGCATGCTGATGGCGCCGGTACAACATGGCGTGGCTCCATTGCGCAAAACGTCCGCGCACGATGCCACCTTTGAAAAATCCGAATCGGCCAAGGGCGCCAGTCGCGTTGTATTCGGCGAGCGATACCAACGCGCCCGGATCCCGGTAGACGAACGGCGGAATCGCGCGACCCTCAAGCCACGCGCCAAGATGGCGGCCGAGATGCGCGGCCTGCTGCGTGGCCACCTGGGCCGTCGGCGGCAGCGGACATTCGCGCTTCGCCGGCGTAAGCGACGCACAGTCGCCGAGCGCAAAGATGCGCTCGTCCTGCGCCGTCTGCAACGTCGCGCGCACCACGATCTGGTTGGCATCGTTGGTCACGAGTCCACCGATGCCCCGCAAGACGTCCGGCGCTTTCACGCCGGCCGCCCACACCAGCAGATCGCCAGGAATCAATTGACCGTCGTCGCGATAGAAACCGTCGCGGTCAGCGCACACGATGCGGGTGTCCGTCAGTACGCGAAAGCCCAGGTGCTCAAGTCGCGCCTGCGTCGATGCAGACACCTCCGGCGGAAATGCGCCGAGCACACGCGGGCCGCGCTCGACGAGCGTGAGCTTCAGCCGCTCGCCAATGCGCGGATCACCATATCCGGCCGCCAGCGCGAACGTGTGACTGAGCTCGGCAGCCAACTCCACGCCCGTGGCGCCGCCACCGGCGATCACAACACGCAGCGCGTCGTCGTTCACGACACTGCGCAGCGATTCACCTCGCAAAGCCGCATGAAACGCTTCGGCCTGCGGCTGACTGTCGATGAAATGGCAAACGTCGCGCACGCCGGGCAGGCAGGCATCGTCGGCCTGCGAGCCGAGCGCCAGTACCAGCGCGTCGTAAGGCACGCGACGCTCGCCCAACAGACGCGAGCCGTCGGGCGCGTCCATTTCGCCCAGCACAATCTCCCGACGCGTTCGATCCAGCCCGCACATGCGCCCCGCCTGATACGTAAAGCCATGGCTGCACGCATGGGCGAGATACGTCACCTGTGTGTGTGTGACATCACGCGTGCCTGCCGCCACGGTGTGCAGCATCGGCTTCCACAGATGGGTGGGATGACTGTCGACCAGCGTCACGCGCGCAACGCCCGCGAGGCCGAGCGTATGGCCCAGACGCGTCGCCAGCTTGAGGCCGGCGATACCGCCACCGACAATCACGATTCGGTTTGCGCGAGACATTTTGGAGGAAATGCCAAATTCAACAAGTGATGAATAAGCGCATAATAGCGAGCATGGCCCCGGCGTGTCAAATGCGTGTCAAATAGCAATTGCCTGGGCAGGCAAGGGCGTTCGGGTCGGGTAGACTTGGCGCATTGCTGTCGTGCATTCGCTCCACCCATCGTTCAATGACACTCACCAAAGCCGTCTCGCCAGTCGATCCGCCCCGCAAACGCACCCGGGGGCGTCCCACGTGCAACTGCACGCATGGTGCCGATGCGTTGCTGCTCAACGCCCGACGCATCTTCGCGCAGCGCGGTTTCTATGCGAGCAGCGTGCGGCAGATCGCAGAGGCGTCCGGGGTCGACGCCGCCCTGATTTCGCACCACTTCGGCTCGAAGGAGGCATTGTGGGTTGCCGTGGTCGATCAGATCGCAACGCTCACGAGCTCGTTGATCGAGCAGACATTGGCGCTGCGACACGCGCCGTTGGAACCTGCCGAGCGTGTCGAGCAGGCAGTCCGGGTGTTCGTGGAGATGGTGTTTGAAAACCCGGACGTCGGCATGTTCTTCTCGACGGCCGCAACCGAAGAAGGCGAACGGCTCGATATCATTATGCAGCGCCTGGTGCGTCCGTATCGCGACGCGATGGTGCCCCTCGTGGGCGACTGGCTCGCGTCGCACAATCGCCCCGTTGAGGACGCCGACGTCATGTTCTTCATGCTCACGTCGGCCATCAGCAAGACGGTGTCTTATCGCCACATGATGGGACCGTTCCTGCCCCCCGAAGGCATGGCTGATCTCAAGCGCACCGTGCTCGACTGCGCGATGGCGCTGATCCGGCAGTGATCCACCGACGCAGGCGGCACGCGAGCGTTGTATAAGACACCATGACCTTCGACACATTAGTGCTGGGTGCCGGTATCGTCGGCGTGTCGGTCGCCGTGCATTTGCAGCGGCGCGGCATGTCGGTCGCCCTGGTGGACCGCAAGCCGCCCGGCAACGAAACCTCATTCGGCAACGCCGGGCTGATCCAACGCGAAGGCGTGTATCCGTACGCGTTTCCCCGAGACCTCGGCACGCTGCTGCGCTACGCCGGCAACCGCTCGACCGATGTGCGCTATCACCCGTCGGCCATGGCGACATTGGCACCCTTCCTCGCACGCTACTGGTATCACTCGGCGCCCAAGCGGCACGCGGAGATCGCGCGTCGCTACAGCACGCTCATCGCGCATTGCGTGACGGAGCACCGCGACCTGATTGCGGCGTCCGGTGCCCAGGCGTTGTTGCGCGACGGCGGTTGGGTCAAGGTGTTCCGCTCGGCGTCGGCGATGGATGCGGCGCAACGCGACGCCGAGCGTTGGCAGCGCGAGTACGGCGTGCCGTTCGAGCGGCTCGACGCGCCGCGCCTGCGCGACGACGAGCCTGCGCTCACGCACGCGCTCGTGGGCGGATTGCGCTACACGGCATCGGATTCCGTGAGCGATCCGGGGGCGCTGGTGGAGGCTTACGCGCGCTACTTCGAATCGCTGGGCGGACGCCTGTTCATCGGCGATGCCACGACGTTGCAGCCGCAATGGTCGGTGCAGACCCAGACGGGCCGCATCGAGGCGCGACGCGCGGTGGTCGCGCTCGGACCGTGGGCGGACACGTTGACGCGGGCGCTCGGCTACCGTCTGCCGCTCGCGGTCAAGCGCGGCTATCACATGCATTACCGCGCGCAGCCGGGCGCCCGGCTGAACCAGCCGGTGCTCGACGCCGAATACGGCTATCTCATCACACCGATGACACGCGGCATCCGACTGACCACGGGCGTGGAACTCGGCCTGCGCGACACACCGCCTACGCCGGTGCAACTGGCCGCCGTGGAGCCGCTCGCGCGTGCGACATTCCCGCTTGGCGAGCGGGTGGATGCCGAGCCGTGGCTCGGCCGTCGTCCCTGCACGCCGGACATGATGCCGATCATCGGCCCCGCGCCCCGTCATCGGGATCTGTGGTTCGCGTTCGGTCACGCGCACCACGGTCTCACGCTTGGGCCGGTCACGGGCCGCCTGATCGCCGAAATGATGACGGGCGAGACGCCGGTCGTCGATCCCACGCCCTTTGGCGCCCAGCGGTTCTGATCGACATCCGGGCCGGCCAGCGCTTTATTGCGGCATCTCGTCCGGGGTATCCGTGCTCGGTAAGCGCGCGGCGTCTCCGTTTGCCGACGTCTCGCCGCCGATCACGCTGATCTCGAACAGCGACTTGCCCGCGAGCGAGCGCGCTTCGGGATCTTCAGGATAGGTCTTGAGCAACGGCAGGATCACCGAGCCGCCAATGACATTGCGACGGCTGTTATCCGCCGGCGACAGCCCCCACACGTTCTGATACGTCATGGGCACGCTTTCGCCGTCGTGCTGCGCATTGCCCAGGTACAGCATGATGTGTCCGTTGATATGGATCAGCGTCATCAGCGGACGGCCGCGCTCCGCCAGCGTGCGCAGCCGGGTGTCGATATCCGCGGCGCGCAGGTCGGTGCGCACGCCGGCGCGCAACTGATCCGACGAATGGCGCGGCAGCCACACGCCGAAGGGGGCGAAGAGACTGCGCGTCTCGGCCGAGCAGTCGTTGTAGAACAGCGTGTTGCCCCAGCCGTACGGACGCCCGATCAGTTCCTTTATCACCTGCGCCATGTGACGCGGCGTGAGCGTCCATGGCATCGGCACCAGGGTCGAGGTGTCGAGCGCGGTCGTGCGAATGTGCGCCTGACGCCGAAGGTCGGCCACGGGGAACATCGCTGCCGGGTGCCCATCGCGCAGCATCATCGGCAGCACCGTGCCGATCGGTGCAAATGTTCGGTAAATGGGCGCGGCCGTGCCGGGCGGTGTGTCGGCCAATGGCACGTCTGCACGCACGATGGCGCCGAGGCTGCGCTGTGCCGCGTCACGCCACGTCGCGACGAAATGCGCGTCGACCGCCGCCACCGTGCGGGCGTCGACCCAACCGATCAGATCGGGCGAATAGACAAGCAACCACGCGCCGTCAACACTGCGGGCAAGCGTGTAGACCGGCGTGCCGGGACGCAGCGCGGAGTCCTGCAAGGCATCGAACGGATAGCCTTCGCCGGCCCGATGGAAATCGTAGAAGGCCGGATCCTGGGTGGGGAGCTGGCGGACCAGCGCGTTATCGACGGTGATGCCTCGACGGCGCGGATCGTATTGCCCGCCGGCCGGATCGGCGTCGAGTTGCGCCAGCGCCATGTTGGCTTCGATGGCCCGGATCCACGACGACGTGTGCGCGTGGAAGTTCTCGCCATAGGTCTTGCGGACACCGGGCACGCCGTTATCGAAGCTTCTGACGTGCCGCCCCTGCGAATCGGCAATCTGCTGCACACCGGCGGCGTTCAGCAGCGATGTCGCCAGCCATGTGCCGTTCCATGGCGATGGATCGCGCGGCGCGGTGCCAAAGTAGCGTGCGCGGAAGGCCTCGAAACGGCGCGTCTGCTCCTGTGTGGAGAGCAGCGGCCGATCGTAGCCGGGCGCGTCGGGCCGGATCCAGTGATCGACGTCCTGGTCGTAATGCTCGATGGGGAAGCGGCTGATGTTGTAGCGCGTCGCGGTGGCGGTCGCCGCCGGCGCGGACGCCGTGGGCGGTTGCGGCGCGCCAGCACATGCGGCGAGCACGACGAGCGGTAGCAGCGACGTCAGGCGGGCAAGGCGGGTAATGGGGCGCCGAGGGGCGCCCGAGGCATTGCTTCGCGTGGTATGCATGACGTGCGTGGCGGACGAAGTGGTGAACGAAGTCGCTGACGAAGTAGTGGACGAAGTGGCATGCAGGATGACCCCCCGCGCCGCAAGGAGGGCACCCATGTTGTGCGACAGAGCGTCCGGATGCCGTCATGCTACTCCATCGTCATGGGGGCGAAATCAAGACATGCGGCCAGACGTGCGGCAATACGTGTGGCAATACGCCCGGCGAGGCACGGCGGTGCGTTCGGGTGTGGCGTGAATGCTGTACAAATATACAGTACAATCGCGTCAAGCCGAGCGATGCGTCGATGCTGTCAGCGACTGTCGTATCGGCCTGATACAGTAGTCCCCCCGAGGCGCGCACGCGCGCTGTCAGACGTCACGCTGTTCATCGTCAACCTTGCGGCCCTGATCCAGTGGATACCTCATCCCCGAAACCCGACCCGTCGTCCAGCCACGCCATTCGTATTCGTGGTGCCCGTCAGCACAACCTCAAGAATCTCGACGTCGATCTCCAGACCGGTGAGATGACCGTCGTGACCGGCCCGTCCGGTTCCGGCAAGTCGAGCCTGGTCTTCGATACGCTGTTCGCCGAAGGCCAGCGCCGCTATGTCGAGACCTTCAGTGCTTACGCCCGCCAGTTTCTCGACCGCATGGATCGTCCGCAGGTCGATCACGTGGAAGGCGTGCCGCCGGCCATCGCCATCGATCAGACCAACCCTGTGCGCAGCTCGCGCTCGACGGTCGGCACGATGACCGAACTCAACGATCACCTCAAGCTGCTGTTCGCCCGCGCGGCGGCGCTGTTCGATCGCGAGACCGCGCAGCCGGTGCGCCACGACACCCCTGAAACGATCTACGCTGACCTGATGGCGCGCACCGCGCAGGGCGATCCGCGCCTGGTCGTCACGTTCCCGGTCGAATTGCCGGGCAGTGTCACGGCCGACGAGGTCGAGCAATGGCTCTCGGCATCGGGCTACACGCGCGTGCAGGCCGAGCGCGAGGTCGCGTCGGCCGACGGCATGCGCAAGATGCTCGATGTCGTCGCCGACCGGTTCCGCTTGCAGAACACCGAGAAGGTGCGCGCGATGGAAGCCATCGAGGCGTCGCTCAAGCGCGGTCGCGGTCGTGTGAACGTCTACGTGCTGGCCGACGAGGGCGAGCCCGACATCTGGCGTTATTCGCAGGATCTGCACTGCCCGGACAGCGACCTGCATTACGCCGATCCGCAGCCGGCGCTCTTCTCGTTCAACTCCGCCTATGGCGCGTGCGAAGCCTGTCGCGGGTTCGGACGCGTGATCGGCGTCGACCTCGGTCTGGTGATCCCGGACGAGCGCAAGACGCTGCGCGGTGGCGCGGTCAAGACCATCCAGACCCCCGCGTGGAAAGAGATCCAGGCCGACCTGCTTGAGTACGCGGGCAAGGCGGGCATCCCGCGCGACACGCCCTGGTCGAAGCTCTCGCCCGAGCATCGCGAATGGGTTATCGAAGGCGATCCCGACTGGAAGGGCGAGTGGAACAAGCAGTGGTACGGCATCCGCCGCTTCTTCGGCTACCTGGAGTCGAAGGCGTACAAGATGCACATTCGCGTGCTGCTTTCGAAGTACCGCAGCTACACGACATGCGAGACCTGCGGCGGCGCTCGCCTGAAGACGGAGGGCCTGCTGTGGCGGCTTGGCTCGAAGGAGAACGCCGACGCCGTTTTGCCGCCCGCGCAGCGCTTCATGCCACGTGGCGTGGCGTGGTCGCGCGAGTCGCTCGAAGCGTTGCCGGGCCTCACCATGCACGACCTGATGCTCATGCCGATCTCGCGCGTGCGTCAGTTCTTCGATTCGCTCACGTTGCCGTCGAGCCTGCTCGACGACGCCCTCAAGCTATTGCAGGAAGAGGTGGGCACGCGGCTGAAGTATCTGTGTGACGTCGGCATCGGCTACCTCACACTCGACCGTCAAAGCCGCACGCTCTCGGGCGGTGAAGTGCAGCGTATCAATCTGACGACGGCGCTCGGCACGTCGCTCGTCAACACACTCTTCGTGCTCGACGAGCCGAGCATTGGCCTGCATCCGCGCGACATGGACCGTATCGTCGCCGCGATGCACCGCCTGCGTGACGCGGGCAATACGCTGGTGGTGGTCGAACACGATCCGGCGGTGATGCTGGCCGCTGACCGCGTGATCGACATGGGGCCGGGGCCGGGCGAGCGCGGCGGCCAGATCGTCTTCGACGGCACGCCCGACGAAGTGCGTCATGCCGATACGCTGACCGGCAGCTACCTCGGTGGGCGCAAGCACGTGGCGAACGCGTCGAACTGGCGCGCGCGTCCGGTCGACACCACGACGCCGCGTCTCACGTTGACCGGCGCCCGCGAACACAACCTCAAGAGCGTCAGCGTCGAGATTCCGCTCGGACGGCTCGTGTGCGTGACGGGCGTGTCCGGTTCCGGCAAATCGACGCTGGTGCAGGACATCCTCAACCCGGCGCTTGCGCGTCACTTCGGCGACCCGACCGAAGCCCCGGGCGCCTACAACGAACTCGTCGGCGCCGAACAACTGTCGGGCGTGGTGTTCGTCGACCAGTCGCCTATCGGCAAGACCGCGCGTTCGAACCCGGCGAGCTACGTCGGCGCGTTCGACGAGATTCGCAAGCTGTTCGCGGCCGTACCGTCGGCGCTGCAGCGCGGCTACAACGCCAGTACGTTCAGTTTCAACTCCGGCAACGGGCGCTGCCCGACGTGCGGCGGCTCGGGCTTCGAGCACGTGGAAATGCAGTTCCTGAGCGACGTGTACCTGCGTTGCCCCGACTGCGACGGCAAGCGCTATCGTGCCGAGGTCCTCGACGTGAAGATTCAGCGCGCCGTGCCCGGTGAGGCGATGCGCGAGTTGAGTGTGTCCGATGTGCTCGAGTTGACCGTCAACGAGGCGGTGAAGCTGTTCTCGTCGGATCGCGACGTGCTGCGCGTCTTGCAGCCGATCGTCGACGTGGGTCTCGAATACGTCAAGCTCGGTCAGCCCGTGCCCACGCTCTCGGGCGGCGAAGCCCAGCGCTTGAAGCTCGCGGGGTTCCTGGCGGAGGCGGCGCAGAAGAAGACGGCGAGCGGGCAGAAGGTGGCGCATCGCGGCCGGCTCTTCATCTTCGACGAGCCGACGACAGGGCTGCATTTCGACGACATCGCCAAGCTCATGCGCGCGTTCGCCAAGCTGCTCGACCGCGGCAACTCGTTGCTCGTCATCGAACACAATCTCGATGTGGTGCGCGCGGCCGACTGGATCATCGACCTCGGGCCGGAAGGCGGCGAGGGCGGCGGTGAGGTGCTGTGCGCGGGCACGCTCGCGCAGGTGGTCGCCTGCGACGGATCGCACACCGGACGCGCCCTGGCCGACTACGAACGCAACATCGTGGCGCCCGGCCGATCCGCGGCGGTGGCCAGTGCCGTCGGCGATCCGGGCATGCCGCTGCAAACCGCCTTGCGTGCGGCACGCGTACCGCGCAAGCCGGCCGGTGGCGACGAGATTCGTATCGTCAACGCGCGCGAGCACAACCTGAAGGCGCTCGATGTCGCGATTCCGCGCGGCAAGTTCAGTGTGATTACCGGCGTCTCGGGATCGGGCAAGTCGACGCTGGCGTTCGACATCCTTTTCAACGAAGGGCAGCGCCGCTATCTCGAATCGCTCAATGCCTATGCGCGATCCATCGTGCAACCGGCCGGGCGTCCGGAGGTGGACGCCGTCTATGGCATTCCGCCGACGGTCGCCATCGAGCAGCGCCTCTCGCGCGGGGGGCGCAAGAGCACCGTGGCGACGACGACCGAAGTCTGGCACTTCCTGCGTCTGCTGTACGTCAAGCTCGGCATTCAGCACTGCATTCACGACGGCGCGCCCGTCACGGCGCAAAGCCCGGATTCCATCGTCGCGCAATTGATGCGCGATCGGCGCGGCCAGCATGTGGGGCTGCTCGCGCCGCTGGTCGTGGGCCGCAAGGGCATTTATACCGATCTGGCGAAGTGGGCCAAGGCGCGCGGGCATTCGCATCTGCGTGTCGACGGCGTCTTCCTGTCCGTCGACCCGTGGCCGAAGCTCGACCGCTTCCGCGAGCACACCATCGAACTGCCGGTGGGCGACGTGATCGTCACGCCGGAGAACGAAGGCGTGCTGCGCACGCTGCTGGCGATGTCGCTCGAGCAAGGCAAGGGCGTGATGCATCTGCTCGCGCCGCTCGACGGTCTTGGCGAGACCATGGACGACGAACACCCGGGTGAAGGCGTGGGCCAGATCGAGGTGTTCTCGGTCAAGCGCGCATGCCCGGTGTGCGGCACGAGCTATCCGGATCTCGATCCGCGCATGTTCTCGTTCAACAGCAAGCATGGCTGGTGCCAGACGTGCGTGGGCACAGGCGTGGCACTCACGCGCGAGCAGCGCGAAGCGTTCGACGACACCGTGCTCAGCCAGGACAACCGGGGACGCGAGCACGCGTTGCCGTCGGAAGCGCAGGAGCCCGAAGGCGTGGGGGATCAACCGTGCCCGACGTGTCACGGGGCGCGGCTCAATGGCGTCGCGCGCGCGGTAACGTTCGACGATCACGCGATCTCCGACGTCGCGCAGTGGACCGTGACGGACGTCCGCGTGTGGATCGAAGCGCTCGAATTGCGCGGTCGCGAGGCGAGCATCGCGCGCGACCTGATCAGTGAGATCCAGGGGCGACTGGCGTTTCTGGAGGAGGTCGGGCTCGGCTATCTCACGCTCGATCGCGCGGCACCGACGTTGTCGGGCGGCGAGTCGCAGCGCATTCGCCTGGCGGCGCAGCTCGGCAGCAATCTGCAAGGCGTTTGCTACGTGCTCGATGAGCCGACCATCGGCCTGCACCCGCGCGACAACGGCATTCTGCTCGGCGCGTTGCGCAAGCTGGGGGACCAGGGCAACACACTGGTGGTGGTCGAGCACGACGAAGATACGATTCGCCGCGCGGATCACATCATCGATATCGGTCCCGGCGCCGGCAAACGGGGCGGCACGCTGGTCGCGCAGGGCAGCGTGGCCGATCTGGCGTCGCACCCCGAGTCGTTGACCGGCAAGTTCCTGGCACATCCGTTGCAGCACCCGATTCATCCGCGCCGCGAGGTGGTTGTGCCCGCGAAGGGTGTCGAGGCAGTGCCGCCGAATTGGCTGACGGTGCACGGGGCGACGCTCCACAATCTGAAGCATGTGACGGCGTCGTTGCCCTTGGCGAGGCTCACGGCGATTACCGGCGTTTCGGGGTCGGGCAAATCGACGCTTGCGCGCGACGTGCTGATGACGAACCTGCTCGACGCGGTGGGACGTTCGGTGCTGTCGTCACCCGCCGAGCGACGCGCCCGCAAGGGTACGGTGCGTCACGCCGTGAAGGTTGACGGCAAGCCGCGTGCGACGTCGGCGGCACCCGCTGCGCCACGCAGTCCTGTGGTGCACGCGTGGCACGGTTGTGCGTCGGTGACCGGGTGGGAAGCGATCGACCGCGTGCTCGAAGTCGATCAGACGCCCATCGGCAAGACACCGCGCTCGTGCCCGGCCACGTACATCGGCTTCTGGGACACGATTCGACGCTTGTTTGCCGACACGCTCGAAGCTCGCGCCCGCGGTTATGCGGCGTCGCGCTTCTCGTTCAATACCGGTCACGGCCGTTGCCCGGCGTGCGAGGGGCAGGGGGTGCGCACCATCGGCATGAGCTTCCTCGCCGACGTGAAGGTCCTGTGTGACGTCTGTCACGGTCAGCGTTTCAATGCCGAGACGCTGGCCGTCACGTGGCGGGGCAAGAGCATTGGCGACGTGCTGACGATGGAGGTCGACGAAGCCGTCGAGTTCTTCGCGTCGATGCCGAGCATCGCGCATCCGCTGCAACTGATGCAGGACGTCGGTCTTGGCTATCTCACGCTGGGGCAGCCGTCGCCGACGTTGTCGGGGGGCGAGGCGCAGCGCATCAAGCTCGTGACGGAGTTGACCAAGGTGCGCGACGACATCACGCGTCGCGGGCAGAAGCCGCCGCACACGCTGTATGTACTCGACGAGCCCACGGTCGGCCTTCATATGGCGGATGTGGCGCGCCTGATCCATGTGCTGCACCGGCTGGTGAACGGCGGGCATACCGTCGTCGTCATCGAGCACAACCTCGATGTGATTGCCGAGGCGGACTGGATCGTCGACATGGGGCCGGAGGGCGGCAAGGACGGCGGAACGGTCGTGGCCGCGACATCGCCCGATGCGCTGGCACGGGTCGCGGCGAGCCACACGGGCATTGCGCTCAAGCCGGTGCTTGCGCAAACGGTGGCGCCGGCGGGTGCCTTGACAGCGCTGTCGGAGGCCGCCGCTACGTCGAGGTAGCAGGCCGATCGGCGGGCGGATAGTCGCGAGTCGGTCACGGGTTCGCGATTCGCGCGCGAAGATATGAAATGCGGGACGCCTGATGGCGTCCCGTTTTCATTTTCCGCATAGGTGTGCGCTGGACTTCAGTGGGTGGGATCGCTCAATTTCGGCCCTATTATTTCACATTCAGCAATTTATAATAATAAATTACGGTGTTTATTGCTTACGTCGATACTAATAGACTGCAGTTGTCGACGATGAATTGAACATCGCCGCGTTTCAAACAGACAGGAGAAAACACCATGAAGCGCACACTTATTACCTCTGCCCTGGTTTCCGCAATCTTGGCCGTGTCGGCCGGTTCGGCCTTTGCCAGCGATGCTTTCGACGGCCCGTCGGAATTCTCGTGGGTGCCGCAAACCAGCATGCTGACCCGCGCCCAGGTCGGACAAGAACTGGCGCAAGCCCAGCAAGCCGGCCTGTTGCAACAACATGATTCGGTGTATCCGAAGTCGATCGCCAAGGCGGGCGGTGCGGCAGCTGCCGTGATCCCGGCTTCGATCGGAAACTTCGCGCTTGCCGGCAGCACGTACTTCGGTAGTTGATTCGCTTCACCCATCGCGGTACTGGCGGCACCTCCCGTGAGCCAGCGCCTGCGCGGCGCGTTGCGACTCCGGGTCGGCGCCTCCGATCACAAATCGGCCACTTCACGTGGCCGATTTTGTTTTGTGCGCCCTCGTTTCCCTTTCCGATTTCCGCTTTGCGATGCGCCACGGCCTGTGGGCAAATCTGTCGATAACCCTGTGGGTAAGCTGTGGTATGCCTGTGACCAAGCTGTGGATTTCCGGTGGGCAAGTCGAACCCCACGGATCCAAGGCGCCCGTTAGATGGGGGCCGCATGCGCACTTCGCGGCACTTTTGTTGGAGTATCATGCGCGGCAGCCGGTTGCGGGCAGGCAATCGGCGCCGCCGTCATGTGATTGTCATGAAAACGTCATGCGCCCGGCGTAGGCTCCTTGCCCATTTCACAGGGATTTCGCATGGATTATCTGCAAGTGCTCGTGCTCGCGATTGTGCAGGGCGTGGCGGAGCTGCTTCCCGTGTCGAGTTCGGCACACGTCATCATGGCCGAGAAGCTGATGGGCCTCGACCCTTCGGCGCCCGCCATGACGTTGTTGCTCGTCATGCTGCACACCGGCACGATGCTCGCCGTCATCGTCTATTTCTGGGCGTCGTGGCGCGAGCGATATTTCTCGTCGAAGCACGATTTCATGCATAACGCGAAGCAAGTCGTCATCGCGACGGGTTTCACGGGCGTGATCGGGCTGGCCTTGATGCTGTTCATCGAGAAGGTCTTGATGCGTGGCTCGGAACACGCCGAGATCGAGCACCTGTTCGGCAATCTGTACATCATCTCCGGCGGCCTCGCGATGGCGGGCATCCTGATCCTGATGTCGGGCAGCAAGCGCCCGCCGATGGGCGATCGTCCGTTGCGCGGCGCCGATTCCGCCTGGATCGGCGCGGTGCAGGGTTTGTGCCTGCCGTTCCGGGGTTTCTCGCGCTCGGGGTCGACCATCTCGACAGGGATGCTGCGCGGGCTCGACAAGATCCGTGTCGAGGAATTCAGCTTCGCGCTTGCGGTGGTGCTCACGCCGCCGGTGATCGCCAAGGAGGCTTACCGCCTGTACAAGTCGGGCGGCGCGCAAACGTTTTCCGGCCATTACATGACGGTGCTCGCGCCGAGCCTCGTCGGCATGGTATTCAGCTTTCTCGCGGGTCTGGTGGCGCTGCGCTGGCTGTCGCGCTGGCTCGAACACGGCCGCTGGTACCTGTTCGGGATCTACTGCCTCGTGGCGTCCGGCATCGTGCTGGCAGCGAGCCAATATCTGTAAGGTGATGCCGCGCGAGGGCGGCCTGTCAGGCGCAGCCCTCGCAGCGCTTGCAAAGGTATTCGATGGCGATATCGCCAGCGCGATGATCGCCGCCGGACTCGACGGTCCGCGTGGACGCAACTTCATTAGTGCCACGGCCTGATCGTCGGGAACCCGGCAGGCCGGCGGATGACGCCCGGCCCGCCGTTTTTTTGCGCGGCTTACTGACCGAAGTAGATCGAACCGGCGCGATTCACGCGGCCCGGGACTTCATAAACCGGGGCAACCGTCGTCGTTTGCGCGGCGGCAGCCACCGCACGCGGCTGGGCTTGCGTTTGCACCTGCGCTTTCGTCTGGATTTGCTGCGGTTGGGCGGCCGGTTGGGTATTCTCGGCGGCGCTTGCGACACCTGCGCTCAACAGCGCGGCAGCGAAGGCCGAAGCGATAAGACGTGGCTTCATTATCATTTCTCCTGTCTGGCGAGACGTCCACCGTGGGCGTCGTCATTGCCGCCAATCTACGCGCACGCAGCGAGGAGAAAAATCTGCTCCCTGAGAAGGGAGTATTGCTGGAATTGAAATAATCAAACGTCGACAAGCGCGATTCATCACGCAGGGCAGCGCGCCTGGACGATACGCGCCGAGGTCTTGCCGTCAGTGCCGATCGGCGTCGATGGACTCAGCGACGCGTCACGTGAACTTGCTGACGGCGCGTACGCGCGGCACGACTGCGCAAATACGAGGCGGTGAGCAGCGAGGCACTCGCCAGCAGAAGGAAAGAACCGAGGGCAGCCATGGCATTGCTCCTGTACGCGCCGACGTCGTCCGCGGTGCGGTGCACCTTGCGAGCCACGAAGCCGGCTGACTTCATCATGTTGTCACTTTACTGCTGGCGCACTTCGCAATAAACCCCGTCAGATCAAACAAACTGTTACGCGCCGCGACATTTCCCGCTAAATCAGGGCGCAATATGCGTCGGCGGCGCGTCCGCTCTTCGTTCCAACGGAATTACACCATTGATTTTCAACGGTTTTTCGGAGTCGAGCGGCCGGTTGTGCTTCGTGCCCGCCGCGTTGCGAAAAAACCACGGGTTTTCCCTAGGATTCGCCCGCGTCAACGTGGCGGACAGCGCGACGCAGCAAAGGCGGCGGCCGGTCAAGCCCGGTCGAGCGATCAGGCGTTCTACCCAAGCCGATGGCGATGTGCGTCAGTGGCCGCGCGCGAGCAGCACAGGCGCCTGGGCAATCAGATAAAGCACAGCGCCAATCAGTCCGCCAACGAGTGTGCCGTTGATGCGGATGTATTGCAGGTCCTGCCCGACGCTCAGGCGGATCTGCTGTGACAGATGTTCGGCATTCCAGCCATGCACCGTTGCGCGGATGTGCTCCGTCACGAAGTCGGAAAAACCGGGCGCCATGCGCTCGGCCGCATCCAGTAACTGCGCGTCGAGCGCCTTTCGCAGCGACTCGCTTCGCGCAAGCTCCTGCCCCATCCACGCCGCCGCACCGATAATCCTGGCGCCGATCACCGAGTCGTCGCGCGCGAGATCGCGTTTCACCCAGCTTCGCCACTCGTTCCACAGTCCGCTGACATACGCGTTCAACGCGGTGTCGCCCTTGAGTTGGGTTTTGAAGGCGTCGAGCTTTGCCTGAAAGTCGGCATCATGCTTGAGGCGCTCGATCAACCCGGCCACTGCGCGATCGAACGCCTGCCGCAGTTGGTGCGATTCGTCAGCTTCCATCTGCGCCAGCAGGCGTGTGACGGCCGCCGAAATCATGTCCGAGCCCTTGTTGCCGATCCACTCCGATGGCAGCACCTTCTCTTTCTTCGGATGATCGCTCTTGAGCCAGTCGACGATGCGCGCCGAGATGAATTCGCGTGTCTGTGGTTCGTTCAGGAGTTCGACGAGGTAGTCGAGCGTCTCGTCGAGCAGTGCTTGATGCCGGCCGTCGCGCGTGAGCGTGTCGAGAATGGCGGCCGCCGATTGCGACAGGTCGAGCCGATCGATCATCGTGTCGAGCGCGCGCCGGATGAAGACTTGCACGTTGCGCTCGTCCATCACATCGAGGACGCCGCTGGCGACTTTGACCAGCACCGCGCTCAACTGGCGCGTGTTCTCGTACGAGCCGAGCCAGTGCGTGACGGCATCGGCCGGATTCTGCTGACGGATGAGCCGAACGACCGAGGGGGTGTCGAGAAATTTCTCGCGCACGAAACGCGCGAGGCCGTCGCCAAGGGCGTCTTTCTTGCGAATCAGGATGTTCGTATGCCTCGCGAGCCCCGGAATCGGAATGCGCCGGAACAGCGCTTCGACCGCGAACCAGTCCGCCAGTCCGCCGACCATCGCGGCTTCGGCCGCCGCCCGGATCCAGCCCGTGACGAAGTGCTCCGGCAGGAAGAGCGTGGCGACAAAGATCGCCAACGCGGCCAGAAGAAACGACAGGGCGCGACGCTCGGCGCGTTGCAGGGCAAGGGCGGGGTCCATGCGCAGCCGACTCCTGAAAATACAAGGACGCCCGACAGGTTACCCCGTCGGGCGTCCAATGATAAGCCTCGGACCGGTCGACTTATCGGCGAGCGGTTACCCGCGTTGCTTCGCCTTCAGTTCGAGACGGTACTTGTGCAGCAGCGGCTCGGTGTAGCCGCTGGGCTGCGTCAGACCTTCGAACACCAGGGCGCTGGCTGCCTGGAACGCCAGCGAGTCGTCGAAGTTCGGCGCCATCGGACGATAGTGCGCGTCGCCCGCGTTCTGTTTGTCGACCACGGCGGCCATGCGCTTGAAGGTCTCTTCGACCTGCTCGCGCGTGACGACGCCATGACGTAGCCAGTTCGCCAGGTGCTGGCTCGAAATGCGCAGCGTGGCGCGGTCTTCCATCAGGCCGACGTCGTTGATGTCCGGCACCTTCGAGCAACCCACGCCCTGATCGATCCAGCGAACGACGTACCCCAGAATGCCCTGCGCGTTGTTCTCGATCTCCTTGCGGATCTCGTCGGCAGACCATTCGGCCTTGGCCACGACCGGCACCGTCAGCAGGCCCGTGAGCAGCGTGTCGCGCTCCTTCGCGTAGTCGATCTTCTCGAGTTCCTGCTGGACGGCCTGTACGTCGACCATGTGATAGTGCAAGGCGTGCAGCGTGGCGGCGGTCGGCGACGGCACCCACGCGGTGTTCGCACCGGCCTTCGGATGCGCGATCTTCTGCTCGAGCATGGCTTGCATCAGGTCCGGCATGGCCCACATGCCCTTGCCGATCTGCGCGCGGCCACGCAGGCCGGCGGCCAGACCCACGAGCACGTTGCTCTTCTCGTAGGCCGTGATCCAGGCCGACGACTTCATGTCGCCCTTGCGCATCATCGGACCGGCTTCCATCGCGGTGTGCATCTCGTCGCCCGTACGATCGAGGAAGCCCGTGTTGATGAATGCGACGCGCGACGCGGCGGCGGCGATACAGGCCGAGAGGTTCACGCTCGTGCGGCGCTCTTCGTCCATGATGCCCATCTTGAGCGTGTTGCGCGGCAGGTCATACAGCGCTTCGATGCGCCCGAACAGTTCATCGGCGAAGGCCACTTCGGCCGGACCGTGCATCTTGGGCTTGACGATGTAGATCGAGCCGGTGCGCGAGTTCAGTCGATGCTTGCGGTCATGCAGCGAGGCGAGCACGGTGACTACGCCGTCGAGAATGCCTTCCGGAATCTCGCGGCCATCGCGATCGGTGATCGCCGGGTTGGTCATCAGGTGACCGACGTTGCGGATGAACAGCAGCGAGCGGCCGTGCAGCGTCACGGGCTGGCCGTTGGCGCCGGTGTATTCACGGTCGGCGTTCAGGCGGCGCGTGAATGTCTTGCCGCCCTTCTCCACGGCTTCCGTCAGCGTGCCTTGCATCAGGCCGAGCCAGTTGCGATACAGGTCGACCTTGTCGTCGGCGTCCACGGCCGCGACCGAGTCTTCGCAGTCGATGATGGTCGTGATGGCGGCTTCGACGAGCACGTCCTTGATGTGCGCCGCGTCGGTCTTGCCGATCGGGTGGCTGGCATCGAACTGGATCTCGAAGTGCAGGCCGTGGTGCTTGAGCAGCACGGCCGTCGGCGCAGCCGCGTCGCCTTGGTGGCCGACGAACAGGGCGGGCGTCGCCAGGCCCGTCTCACCCGTCTTCGTCGTGACGACGAGCTTGCCGCTCTCGACGCGGTAGCCGGTGGCGTCCTTGTGCGAGCCGTTGGCCAGCGGTGCGGCCTGATCGAGGAAGCCGCGCGCGAAGGCAATCACGCGTTCGCCACGCTTCGGGTTGTAGCCGGCGCCCTTCTCCGCGCCGTCCGTTTCGGGGATGGCGTCGGTGCCGTAGAGCGCGTCGTACAGGCTGCCCCAGCGCGCGTTGGCGGCGTTCAGGGCGTAGCGGGCGTTGGAGAGCGGCACCACCAATTGCGGGCCGGCTTGCTCGGCGATCTCATGGTCGACGTCGGCCGTGGTGGCCTTCACGCTGGCCGGCGCGGGCAGCAGGTAACCGATCTTTTCGAGGAACGCGCGGTAGGCCGCGGCGTCGGCAATGGGGCCCGGGTTGGCGCGATGCCAGGTGTCGAGCTCGCCTTGCAGGCGCTCACGCTCGGCAAGCAGGGCGCGGTTCTTCGGGGCGAGGTCATGGACGATGGCGTCGAGGCCTTTCCAGAATGCATCGACATCGACGCCGGTGCCCGGCAGGGCTTCCTTTTCGATGAACGCGATCAGGTTGTCTGCGACCGTCAGGCCGCCACGCTGGGAAGTGGAAGTCATGATGCTGTACTCGAGTTTGAAAACCAGGTTGACGCGATTTCGTCTGACGACCTGGCCGAGACGCGCACGCGGTTGGCGCGCGTTTGACGGCCGGGTTGTCGACGATAAGGGGCAGTCTTATATAAGACCTTGAGTGTAATCCTTCTCTGGCCACTCGGAAACCCGGGATTTCGCCTCGTGATACCGCCGTAGCTTATAGGCGGCATAAGGATTTGCGCATGACATCGGTGCCACGGGGGGTTCCGTCCGATGCGCAAGGCGCAAGGGGTGGTTGCAGCATTCGGTATGGCATTTCACTTCATGAGAAATTGGGGCGCAGGACGACGCGATGGCTGTTACGCGGGGCGAGGGGGCCAAGCATCGGTCGAGGCGACGGGTACACTCACCGTTTGCACCGAATGTGCGCGGTGCGCCCGCGCCGGACCGTACCCCCGAAAACATCTGCCGTGGAGGCATGCGTCGTGAAACAGATCTTGATGATGAGCAGTTCCCGCAAGGGCACCCAGGGCTTTCTGGCGCACGCCGACGATCAAGTGCATGCGGTGCTCAGCGATCGCGTGAAAAGTGTCCTGTTCATACCCTACGCCGGGGGCATCACCTTCAGCTATGACGAGTACGAAGCGCGCGTGAAGCCGACGTTCGACCGGCTGGGCTATGCCCTTGAGTCGATTCATCACCACAAGGACGCGCGTGCCGCCGTCGAGCAGGCGCAAGCCGTCGTGGTGGGCGGGGGCAATACGTTCGTGTTGCTCGATCGCATGTACAACGCGGGCATCGTGGGCCTGCTGCGCGAGCGTGTGAACGCGGGGATGCCGTACGTGGGGTGGAGCGCCGGGGCGAACGTGGTGTGCCCGACCATTCGCACGACCAACGACATGCCGATCGTCGAGCCGCCGACGCTCAAGGCGCTCAACCTGATTCCGTTCCAGGTGAATCCGCACTTCATCAGCGGCAAGCCGGCGGGGCACAACGGCGAATCGCGCGAGGAGCGTTTGGCCGAGTACCTGGCGATCAATCCGGACGAGCGCGTCGTTGCCATTCCGGAGGGCACGGCGCTGCATGTGCAGGGCGAGAACGCCACCGTGCTCGGTGAATTCGACGCGGTGCATTTCAAGCAGGGCGGTGTCGTCGACAAGCTCGCGACGGGCGGCACGTTTGCGCTGACGTCGATCTGATTCGCGCGGATAGCGGCTAGCTTGCAGAGGATTGAGTCGTCCGAAAATTCTGAAATATGACTTTTCGCACCCTATCGCATTCTGCCGGTGTATTTCCACAGGCAGAATGCGAGGTCAAAATTGGTGCGCGCTTCCCGCTCGGAGCGTGATGAGCGATGACGGAAAATGGGGATGCTCCCTTCTGTCATCGGAACGTTTGGTGGAGGGGGAAATAGCACTGAAATACACGGATCTCGCGCTTAACGGAGATCAAAAGAACCGCATCAAGACATTGTGTGAGCGAAACAACTATCGAGGGCTTGTTTCTATTGCTTCCGATTACGTTTGGATTCTTGCGGGATGCCTGTTGTCATTGGAGGTGCATCCGCTGCTGTATCCGTTGTCAGTTCTGATCATCGCTGCCAGACAGCGCGCATTGGCAAGTCTTTTCCATGATGGATCGCATGGAACGCTGTTCAGATCGAAGGCGTTGAACAGGGTTGTGAGCCGAGTATTTTGCGATTGGCCAATCACGCAATCCATGCTTGCTTATCGGCAATCCCACGTAATCTTGCATCACTCACGATTGGGGGACGTCAGTCACGATCCTGATTATCGGGAGCTGATGCGCGCAGGGATATATGAGACCCAACGAGGCCCAGACTTCTTCCGGCGATTCATATTGAGCGCGATATATGGCCGGTTGACACGCCGCTACATCAAGTCCCTGATTCTGAGTCGCCTGTCTTTTTCCTAGCGCCCAAACGAATCCCGAGTCGAGTCTTGGTCGATTCTTGCCTTTCATGCGTCGATGGCCGTGACTGCCTATTCGCAAGGATGGTTCGCGAACCTTATGTTCTTTTGGTGGGTCCCGCTGATCTTGGTTTTTCCAATAATCGGCTGGTTCAGCGAATTGTCCAAGCAGACGACGCGTTTTCCGAATGGGATGACAGGTGGGAAGGCATCTTCTCGTCGGATCGGGGCGATCGCGTGACCTTTGTCGACTTCGTTAGAACACCTCAAACGCCATAAGTGCGTCGATTAAGGCCTATCTATCAAATTCGCCTCGGAGAATGCGCTTGTCCGATCGCACTGCCTACGGACCGGAGATCTGCGCGCTGGTCGCCGCTGTCCTGAACGGCACGATCGGCGTGTTGACGCGGACCGGTTTCGATCAAGGGGCCACGCCCGCGTTGATCGCCTTCTGGAAATGCTTCGGTGCGTTCGTCGTGGTGTCGCTGCTCTGCGCTTGTCGTCACGAACTCGGCGCGCAAACTGTTCGGCTGGCGTGTCGCTGGCCCCACTTCGCCTGTCTCGCGTTTCTCGGCATTTTCAGCCTTTATTATTTCGAGACGACGGCGTTCTCGCAGGCGCGCATCACAAGGGCCAGGGGCGACACCGCCCCCGGCCCTCGTGCCGTCAGCGGCAGTGCCGGGATCGATGCGGGATCAGGCTTCGTCGTCGAGCCACGGCACTTCGACGTCGGTCAGGAAAGCGACCATCGCGAGCGGACGCGCTTCATGGCGGCCGATCTTGCCATCGGCACGATGCCATACCACCTGGAAGGTTTCCGGATACTTGTCGGCAATCAATTGCACCGTGCGCAGCTCTTCTTCGTCGGCCTCTTCGATGGGACCGTCGAACGACAGCACGAGCGCCTGCGGCCACACGCCGTCTTCCGGGTCGTAGACCTTGTCGCCGTTGGGCACGTCGACCACCGCTTCGACGCCGATCGTTGCCGACGCTGCCACGATCATCTCGCCAAGGGCGCGCAGCAGCGCGGTCGCACGGGCGGAGTTGATCTGGCGCATGGCGAGATCGCCGCGCGTCAGCGCTTGTTCCAGCTTGGGATCGGTTTTTTGTTTGGACATGCGGTTCCTCGGTAAAGCGTTAGCCACCACGCGGCAGTCGTGCCGTGTCGCTGCGGCAACATGCGCTACGTGGGGTTCCGATGCTACCACCCTCGCGCATGCCCGGGGCGCATTACAATGCGGGTTTTCGTTATTTCCGCGTCCCCGGCGCCGTCGTTTTCGTCGACCCGCGCAATCTGGAGCCCGTTGTCATGGATTCGCCCAAGCCCGCCCAATCACTTCGCGTTTCCCAAGCCGCCGCGTCCGGTGCCAGCGACGTCTATCTGCGTCTGCTCGGTGAAACCGCCAAGATCGACTGGAAGGACCTGGAATCGTTCTTTGCGCGCGGTGTGCTGCTGTACGTAGCGCCCGGTGTGGATCTCGTGTCGGCCGCCGAGGCGATCGCCAACGACGATAAGGCCACCGTGTCGCAATGGCTATCGTCGGCTTTGGTGCAGCGTATGCAAGCCGAGCAAGCGGCCGATTTCGCCGAGCGCGAGCCGGAACTGTGGGCGGTCGTCGTTGCGCCCTGGGTGCTCGTCCAGGAACGCGGCATCGTCGCCTGAGGCGCGTTCTGACGTGCCCCTCGCTGGCTTCGCTACTCCGTGATGCCTGCCTCGATGAGGCGGCGCGTGCAGTCCTCCAGCAGATCCTGCGCCACGGTCGACGCAAACGCATAGTCCGCGTCGAGCGATTCCGTCATTTCATGGGCCGTATACAGGCCGGCCTCGCGCGAGAGCGTGCCGGCCAGTTCGCGCGCGAAATCGTCGCTCAATGTCGAGAGCAGACGCCGCTCTTCAAGCGGTAGCTGAAGCTTCGAGCGCGATAGCCACATTTGCGCGAGCGTCGCGCCCTGCTTGTCCGTCATCCATTGCCCATGTTCGTAAAAGGCCGACAGACGCTCGGCCGTCAGCGCGAACAGCAGCGCGCGGCGGGTGTTGAAATTCAGACGAATCGGAGTGGCTTCCGGCATGACGGCAACCGCAGTAAGCGGACAGAATCGGGATCAGGGGGCAAAGGTATCACGCGAAGAGTCGCAGTAGCGCATTGCGCGCATGACGGATCAGGTCGGTCTCGTCGGCGCGTCCGGGCAGCAGGTGGAATTCCGCGCGCGGTAACGAGGGCAGGCCCAGCGACGGCGGACATACGACGAGATCGGGCGTGAGCGCCGATTCGTTCAGGCACGAGATACCCAGCCCCGCGCCAAGCGCCAGTTGCATGCCGGCCACGCCCGCCGCCGAATGGGAGATGCGATAGGGCACGTTGTGCCGCTCCAGTACCCCGAGCACGAGGCTTTGCAGCGCGCATGACGGCGGCAGCGTCACGAGTGGCAACGGCTCACCGAGCGGCTCGGCCAGCGTCGACGACATCGCCCACACGAGACGCTCGCGGCGCACCAGCGTGCCCGGCGTTCGGTAGCCCAGCGCCTTGGCGCCACGGCCGACATCCTCGTTCATCAGACGCAACACCAGCCCCACATCGAATTGCTCACCGGTCAGGGCGGTGCGCTCGATCTGCGCGCTTTGCATGGCGCTCACATGCAGTCGCAGGCGCGGGTACAGGCTCGTGAATCGCTTGAGTACGCGGCCGACGTCGTGCGGACGGTAATAGTCCGTGATGGCGATGCGCAACTCGCCGTCAAGCAGCACGCCCTGCAGATCTTCGAACGCCGCCTCGGACAGCGCCGAAATCTGCCGTGCGTACGAGAGCAACCGAGTGCCCGCCGGGGTCGGCCGCATGCCTTTGCGCGATCGCACCAGCAACGACTGGCCGGCGCGCGCCTCGAGCTTCTGGAGTTGTTCGCTGACGGTCGATTGCGACAGAAAGATCTGCTCGGCCGCCGCCGAAATGCTGCCGGCGTCGTGAATGGCGATGAAGGTACGCAACTGCGTGAGGTCGAAGGCGCGGGCGTTCATGGCAGCTCTCGGAATGGCATCGCGTTGGTGGCGGGGATAGCGTGCGGTTACGGTTGTCGTTGATTCGGAAAACACGATATATGGCATCGAATTTTCCCGCTTTTCCGATGCGATGTCTACCCGTACGATGCGCTTCATGGTGGCCTGAATCGTGTGTTGGCGTGAGACAGGCGCCGCCATTCCTTTCCCCCTTTGAGGTTGCGCACTGTCACCCATGAACGAACGTCTGTGTACCGCTCCTGCCACTGCCCGCCAGATGACGCCAGGGCCCATCGCGCCGACGCTCGCCCGTCGCCTCGGCCGCAATCACCGCTGGAAGGTGCTGGGCGTCGGCGTGGCGGCCAATGCCAGCTTTGCCGCCGCAATGGGCGGCATTCCCGCCACCGCCGTGCAGATGCGCAGTGCTTACACGCTGGCCAACGGCGATCTCGGCATCGTGCTCGGCATGATCGGGCTGGGCATCGCGGTCTCCGAACTGCCGTGGGGCATGCTCACTGACCGCTGGGGTGACCGGCGCGTACTGCTCGTCGGATTGATGGTGACGGCGTTCGCACTCGCGGGGCTGGCGCTGTGGGGCGTGCCGACGGCACATGCCGTGCCGTCGATGCCGATGCTTGCGGCGGGGATGCTCGCGATCGGTATGCTCGGTGGCAGCGTCAACGGATCCAGCGGGCGCGCCATCATGCGCTGGTTCCACGATCGCGAGCGGGGGCTGGCGATGAGCGTGCGGCAATGTGCCGTGCCGCTCGGCGGCGGGATCGGCGCGCTGGTGTTGCCTGGCGCGGCACAGCACTTTGGATTCGAGGCCGTCTATGGCGGGCTGGCCGTGGCGTCGTTGGCCGCGGCCGTCGTGGCGTGGCGGTGGCTGCTCGAACCGCCGGAGGAACCGCAGGAGAGCGCGCGCAAGACGGCGCGCGGGGCGGCCGCCGCCGACGAGCATGCTGCCTTGGCGTATTCGCCCTTACGCGATGCTCGCTTGCTGAGTACGGCGCTGGGGATGGCGGTGCTTGCTATGCCGCAGATCGCGGTGCTGACGTTCGGTACGGTGTTTCTGCATGACGTTGCGCACGCCAGCGTGGTGACGATCTCGCTGACGCTCGGCGCGGTGCAGGCGGGGGCCGCGATCACACGCGTGTGGAGCGGACGCTTCACGGACAAGCGCCGCAACCGGCCGCAATATCTGCGTCTCTGTGTGATGGCGGTGGGTACGGTATTTGCCTTGCTGGCGCTGCTGGTGACGGCACTTGCGCATCACCCGGCCTGGCTGGCGCACGGCACGCCGTGGATGATCGCACTGCTGATTGTCGGGGGCGTGGTGGCGTCGGCGTGGCATGGGGTGGCATTCACCGAATTGGCCACGCTTGCCGGGGCGTCGCGTGCGGGAACGGCGCTCGGTATCGGCAACACGGGGGTGTTCCTGACGATGTTCCTCACGCCGCTCGCGATCCCGCTGCTGTTGTCGATTGGCGGCTGGGGGCTGGTGTGGGCCGGGGGGCTCGTGTGTGCCGTGCTGGCATGGCCGCTCTTCGTCTGGTCGCATCGCGACCGGGTGCGGGCTTGATCGCCGGCGCAGCCCGGGGCACCAGGCCCCAAGCGCGCGACGTCGGTGAAGTGCGCACGGCGATTAAAGCGCTCAGCGATCAGCGCATTGGGCACCTTCGGCCTGTCAAGGCAGATGCACGTTCGCCACGAGAAAGTCGAGGAACGCCCGCACGCGGGCGGGCAAGTGACCGCCCTGCCCCACATACACGGCATGCACGGGCTCCAGATCCCCCGGGTTGTAGTCGTCGAGCACGGTGACGAGCCGGCCGGCGCGCAGATCCTCGTCAACGTGGTAGCGCGAATGACGGGCGAGTCCAAGCCCCTCGACTGCGAGCTTGCGCATGATCTCGCCGTCGCTCACGACCATGTTGCCGATCTGTGGATAGTGCGTGATGCCGCCGGCGCCGTCGAGAAATGGCCAGCCCTGCACCTGACGGTCGAAATTGAACGCCATGACATTGTGGTGGATCAGGTCGGCTGGCGTGCGCAGCGGGCCGTTGCGGGCGAGATAGTCGGGCGACGCCACCACGTGCAGACGGCTTTCGCCGAGCTTGCGGGCAACCAGTCGGGAGTCTCGCAGCGGGCCGGCCCGAACGGCGACGTCCGCGCGTTGCGCCAATAGGTCGACGACCGTGTCGGTGAGCGTCAGATCGAGACGGATCTCGGGGTACCGCGCGAGAAACGCCGGGATGACCGGTAGCAGGTAGCACGAGCCGATCGGCACGCTGGCGTTCACGCGCAACAGGCCGCGCGGTACTGCGCCCGCCGCCGCCTCGCGCTCCGCCGCTTCGATGTCGGCCAGCACCCGCACCGCACGCTCGTGAAAGGCCGTTCCTTCGGGAGTGAGTTGCAGGCGGCGCGTCGAGCGGTTGAACAACCGTGCGCCCAGACGCGCCTCGAGCCGGGCAATCAGCTTGCTCACCGCCGACGGCGTCATATGCAGCGCGCGCGCCGCCGCCGAGAAGCCGCCATGCTCGACCACGCGCGCGAAAACTTCCATATCACCCGAGCGATTGACGTCCTGTCGACCCATCAGCGATGTCCTTGAGCGTTCCTGCGACGGGCGTTGCTGGGTATTGTGACGCCCCGTCACAAATCATTTTCCTTCGCGCAGTCTATTTCACTAATGCGAGGGCGTCTATATTCCGCACATTGGTTCGTCGTCATCCCCAGGGGGTGCGTGACCTTCCCTTTTTCCGAGACAGGAGTTTTTCGTGCCCATCGCCCTCTACGCCCTGACCGCCGGTGCCTTTGGCATCGGCGTGACGGAATTCGTCATCATGGGTCTGCTGCTCAACGTCGGCGCCGATTTCGGCGTCTCGATCGCCGCCGCCGGCCTGCTCATCTCCGGTTATGCGCTGGGTGTGGTCGTCGGCGCCCCGCTCATGACCACGGCCACCGCCCGCTGGCCGCGCAAGACCGTCCTGCTGGTGCTGATGGCCATCTTCACCATCGGTAACGCCGCCTGCGCGCTCGCGCCAAGCTACGCGGCGCTGATGGCCGCCCGCGTGCTGACGTCGTTCGCGCACGGCACGTTCTTCGGTGTCGGTTCGGTGGTCGCCACCGGCCTCGTGCCGCGCGAGCGCCGTGCGTCGGCCATTGCCGTGATGTTCACGGGGCTGACCGTTGCCAACATTCTCGGTGTGCCGTTCGGTACGTGGCTGGGGCAGCACTATGGCTGGCGCGCCAGCTTCTGGGCGGTAACGGCCATCGGCGCACTCGCCTTTCTCGTGATCGCCTTGTGGGTGCCGAAGATCGCGGCGCCGGAATCCGCGGGTGACTGGCGTGCGGATCTGCGGGCGTTGGCGCGTCGTCCGGTGTTGCTCGGCTTGCTGACGACCGTGCTCGGTTGGGTGGGGGTGTTCGGCGTGTTCACGTACATCGCACCGCTGCTGACCGAAGTGACCGGTTTTGCCGAAGGCGCCGTCTCGCCGATTCTGTTGATCTTCGGCGGCGGCCTGGTGGTCGGCAACCTGCTGGGCGGCAAGCTTGCGGATCGTCGCGTGGTGCCGACCGTGCTGGGCAGCCTGCTGATGCTTGCCGTCGTGCTGGGGCTGATGACGTTCGCGCTTCACTCGCACTGGCTGGCCATCGCGTTCGTGGCCTTGCTCGGCGCAGCCGCCTTCGCGACGGTGGCGCCGCTGCAATTGTGGGTCATGGAAAAGGCTTCGGGGGCGGGCGAAAGCCTGGCGTCGAGCTTCAACATCGCCGCCTTCAATCTCGGCAACGCCATCGGCGCGTGGCTTGGCGGCTTCGTCATCGAGCACGGCCCCGGGCTGACGGCGGTGCCGTGGGTGGCCGCCCTCGCGCCGCTGGCCGGGGTGGGCGTGGCGCTGCTGAGCCTGCGCCTGGATCGTCGTGACGCGAAGTCGCTCGTCGTGCCGGCCTGCGACACGCCCGCCATGTGATTGGCGCGACGGCGCGACGCGAGTGCGTCAGGCCATCACCCCCAGAATTACGCTGGCGGCCGCGAACGCGGCCGTCGCACCGATACCGACTGTCAACCCGCGAGCCGTCAGCGTGTCATGCGGCATGACAGCGGCGAGCCGGGTACCGCCGGGCAACGCCAGAATGACTTCGGCCTGTCCCGCGTCGTTGGCGATGGCGTCCACCGTGCCCGAAAGCCGGTTCGCCGTGGCAAGACCCGCGAGATCGGCGCCGCGCGCGATATCGATCCATGGTGCCTTGATGAGCGCGAACGCATCGCTGCCGGTCGCCAGCCCCAGCGCCTGCGTGCTGTGATGCGTGAGCGACGCCGTGATCGCTTCACCGCCGGGCAACGTGAGCGTTACTTCGTCGTTCACGCCGCAGCGCCGAATGCCGGTGACCGTGCCGTGCAACTGATTACGTGCACTGGTCTGCAGACCGAGCCGCGCGATGATCGGCCATTGCTCGTCGAAATGTTCCAGGTCGTTGGCCACGCGCGCAAGGAATTGCCGCTGCGCGACCTCCACCGCCCGGAACGCCGCCACGAGCTTCGCGCCGCGTGCCGTCAGCCGCGTGCCGCCACCGCCGCGGCCCCCTGTGCTGCGCGCCACCAGCGGTTCGCCAGCGAGCTGGTTCATGGCATCCACGGCATCCCACGCGGCCTTGTAACTCATGCCTGCGGCCTTGGCGGCTGCGGTGATCGAACCGTGCGCGGCAATCTGCTCGAGCAGCGCAATCCTGGCGTGGCCGCCAAGCGAGGCGTTGCCACGATGCACCCAAAGCGATCCGCTCACTTGCAAGGCATCGTGCAATCCGCTGGGCGAAACGCCATCCGGCGTTGAAGAAGTTTCGGAAACCATAAGAATTTTTTCGGTCGAACTCAGCATTTAGCCTCATTGTAGAGGGCCGGCGAGCCAGCGAAAACCAACGCCGGACGGAAAAGTGTCGCGATGCACCAACGACGTGAACACCGGACTTTTCCTTTGGGGGACGAATGGGGGACGTTGCTCCTCTACATTGAATTTCGCCGCATGCCCCCCCAATGCCGGCAGCTACCGCGTCAGGCTGAAGTCCAGCGCTGGGGCGGGGGCCACCGGGAATGCGACGTTTGCCGAAGTGCCCACTCACCTGACACAACAGAAACGGGGTGAAATGATGCGCGTCAGGAATATCAAAGAAACGGTTGACGGGGCTCGATACTATCGTCTGATTCGCATGCTGCCCAATGGCAAGCGACATCAGATGCAAATCTCTTTCTCCGCAGGTGAAATGCGCTTCAGGCATTTTGTTGCGCAGCGATTGTGGCTGCTGCGCGCCGAAATGCGTGACAGCACGCGGGCGGCTGCCGTGCCTGCACCGCGCAGCAACATGCCGCAACTGGTCTTCTGACCTTGTTGCGGCGTCGCCGGACGAAGCGCCGGGCCGATGGCTTTCACCGGCCGGGCGTTTTCGGCATGCGCCCATTGGGCGATGCGCTCAGCCCGCCATGCGAGGGGGCATCGGCGCGACTGTCGCGGGCATCGGGTTCACGGGCGTCAGGCCTCTGAGCGGGTGGGCAATCGCAAATTGCACCAGGTCGTCGAACGCGATCGGACGCGCGAACAGGTATCCCTGTGCGTAGGTGACGTTGCGCGCGCGCAGATAATTCGCCTGCATCTCGTTCTCGACACCTTCCGCCACGATCGTCATGTCCAGCCGCTCGGCCAGATGGATGATGGAATCGCAGATATTGCGCGTGACCGTATCGGCTTCGGTGACGGGCAGGAATTCCTTGTCGATCTTCAGATAATTGAAGTCGTAGCGCTTCAGGTAGCCGATAGAGTTGTTTTCGGCGCCGAAGTCGTCCAGCGACGTTTCAATGCCGTGGCGCTGAAGCTCCGCCATCACGTTGCGCGCTGCCGCCGTGTCGCGAATCACATAACGCTCGGTGATCTCCGCGATCATCGGGTACGTTGCGTTGAGCGAGCCGTAAAGGCGCTCGATGTCGTGCACGATGGTCGTGTCGCGCAAATGCCGTTCCGCAAGGTTGATGGCGATGTGAAAGCCTTGCGGCAGGGCGCCCCGAGCGACGTCGTTGCGAATCTGCTTCAACAACGCACGGGTGAGTTCGATGATCAGGCCATTGCTTTCCGCGAGCGGGATGAAGGCGTCGGGGCGCACCAGGCCGGCGTCGGGGTGATGCCAGCGCATGAGAGCCTCGGCACCCGCGCAGCGGCCCGTGGCCAATTCCATCACGGGTTGGTAGTAGACCTTGAACTCATTGCGTTTGATACCCAGGGCGATCTTCCGCCGCATGGACTGCGCCGGGCCAAGATGGCGGAACGTCAGGATGCCGAGCAAAAGCGCGATGATTCCGCCGAATGCCAGAAAGACGGGCGCCTGACCGGCGATCAGTGATCGCGTGAGCGCCGAACTGCCCGCGAGCGAGGTCGAGAAATGGTCCGAGTCGAGCGTGACTTGCGCCCCGCGCGTCGCGACGCCGACGGATTCGAGCTTCGGCCCCTCGGACGTCAGCGAAACCCTCCCGATGGTCATGGCCGTCCAGGCAAGGTCGTTGGTCTTCACGCTGTGCAGCGACTCGGTGAGGTACACGCCGTCGATGAAACCGAGGACACCGTCCGTGGCGGAGGTCGGCACGAACAAGGCCAGCGCGGGAGCATTGCGCACGTAGGGGGTACCGGCCACGAACATTTCCCTCGTGCCGGTCAGCAGGGGCACGAGTTCGGCCGGCAAGGGCATATCGATGGCGTCGTTCGAGCGAATCACCGATGAGCAATACATCTTCCCGTGGGAGACCAGCCAGATGGAACGGAAGTAGGGGCTGAGCGAGCCGGTGGCCTGGAGCGAGCTGTTGACCTCGCCGCACGTCCGGCCGACCCAGGGCGTGGCGCCCGTGAGGGTCTCCTCGGCCGTGGTGACGATGCGCTCGAGCGCCGCGCGCTGCCGTTGCGCTTCTTGCTCCAGGAATCCCTGCGACAAGTGATGAACGCGCAGCCAGCCCAGGAACAGGACGACGAAGAGCGTGACCGTCACGACAAGCCCGGTCACCAGCCACTGCACGACTCGCGAATGTTGAATCATGATCTGCTGCCAACCGAGGAAAGAGAGGGCCCTTGCGTGTGCTTCGTGTTGCACGGCACAACTCGTCAATCGACTCTACACGAATCCCTGACGGCCTCCAACGCCCGATTAACCCGCACGCGCCTTCTCGGCGACGTGAGGCAAACCGCGTCAGCGGCGAGGCATCCTGGGGAAGGACCGTTCAGGGACGCCCGCCAAGTGCTTTTTCAACGTTCGCGACGACGTAGATAGCGTCAGGCCAGTTGGCGGAATCGCGACAAAAGTTGGCGTAACCGCGATTTACGCATGCTCTACACTTCACACATTAGATTTCTGGCAATAAATAGGCCAAGTCCCAAACTTGAGGTCTATTTGCACGAAAACTGCCGGAAGCGCGATGATTTCCTGAAGCTTTTGACCTCAATTCCCCCTCCCATGTCGAGCCAACCTGCAACGTCCCTTCCCGGCGCCCCCTCGCCGGCTGCCCAAGGCACCGCTTTCCGCGTGCTGTCTGCGATCAGCTTCTCCCATTTGCTCAACGACATGATCCAGTCGTTGATCCTGGCCATCTATCCGCTGCTCAAGGCGAGTTTCGACCTGAACTTCGCGCAGGTCGGTCTCATTACGCTGACTTACCAGGTCACGGCGTCGTTGTTGCAGCCGGTCGTGGGCCTATACACGGACAAGCACCCGAAGCCGTATTCGCTACCGGTCGGCATGGGCTTTACACTGGCTGGCCTGCTGATGCTGGCTGTCGCGCCGAACTTCGGCATGCTGCTCGTGGCGGCCGCGCTCGTTGGCATGGGCTCGTCGGTGTTCCACCCCGAGTCGTCGCGCGTGGCGCGCATGGCCTCGGGCGGGCGCCACGGCCTGGCGCAATCATTCTTCCAGGTCGGCGGGAACGTCGGTTCGTCGCTGGGTCCGCTGCTTGCAGCGCTTATCATTGCGCCGCACGGCCGTGGCAGCGTGGCGTGGTTTTCGGTGGCGGCGCTCGTCGCGATCTTCGTGCTGTTCCATGTCAGTCGCTGGTACGCCGGACAGCGTGCCGCAAGCAAGGGCAAGCCGGCCGCGCGCCGAGGCGGACGCGCTCATTTGTCGCGCGGGAAAGTGACGCTCGCCATTGGCATTCTGCTGGTGCTGATCTTCTCGAAGTACTTCTATCTCGCAAGTATCAGCAGCTACTTCACGTTCTACCTGATCAGCAAGTTCCATGTGTCGGTGCAAAGCGCACAGGTGCATCTCTTCGTGTTTCTGTTCGCCGTGGCGGCGGGGACGATGATCGGCGGTCCGCTGGGCGACAAGATCGGCCGCAAGTATGTCATCTGGGGCTCGATTCTCGGGGCGGCGCCCTTCACGCTGATGCTGCCGCACGCCGACCTGTTCTGGACCGGCATCCTGACCGTCGTGATCGGCCTGATTCTCGCCTCGGCGTTCTCGGCGATTCTTGTCTATGCGCAGGAGCTGATCCCGGGCAAGGTCGGTACCGTGTCGGGGTTGTTCTTCGGCTTCGCGTTCGGAATGGGGGGCGTGGGCGCCGCTGCGCTGGGGCAACTGGCCGACGCGACGAGCATCGACTTCGTCTACCGTGTGTGCGCCTATCTGCCGCTGCTCGGGATCGTGACGATCCTCTTGCCCAACGTCGAAGGTCACAAGACGCCTGCCGTGGCCTGAGGCGGCTGTCGGCAGGATTCGCCCGTGCTCGGCGCGGGGGGCGCCAGGACAAGCCGCCGGCCCATGACCTTGGGATCGGCGGCTTTCTGTCCGGTGGGCGGCCGGGGGGTTACTGGGCGCCGCGCTTTTGCAGTTCCCAGGGGCCGTTCTCACCCTTCTTGCAGGTCGGCAGCTTGAGCGTGACTTCCTGCCCCTTCGCGCCGAGCAGCACAATCAGGTCGCGGCAGGTCCGGGTGTCGTCCTTCTGGGTGTTGGTCGGCGTGAGCTGGGCTGTGATGGCCACGGGGTTGCCGGTGCCCTTGTTGTTCCAGTCGACGGTTTCGTTATCCTGCTGATGCGACAGGACATCGTTGGCTGCCGCGGCCAGCGACACGTTGTCGGCCTTGTGTAGATAGGCCAACGGCGAGTTGCTCATGAAGAGGAGATTGGATGTGGCAAACGCCGGCGCGGCCACGGTCGCGCCGAAGACGAGTGCTGCGCCAAGCCCGATCGAGCGGGCAAGCGACAAACGGATAGGCGACATTCGGAGTCCTTGAGATTGTCGACAGGGGACGGATCCTGCGCAACGCCGCGTCGGGACTTGCGTCGACGCGCCGGTCGCAGGAAGCCCATCGATCATAAAAGAAACCGGCGGCGCCGTCATCCTGGCGAGTCGGCGTCGGCCAGCCGCCGTTACGACGCCGGCGCTGTGCCCCCTGTCGGGTTGACGTAGGCGCCGGTGCCGTGCAATTGGTCTTCGGCCAGTTCCAGCGCGCGCACCGCCCCGCGTCCCTTGCGGGCGAGCAGCATCTCCACGAGCGTCTCGACGACGGCAATTCCGGCCGTGATCGATGGGAAGAACGACGGACTCTCGTGCGAGAACAGTACCGTCACATCGGCGTCGAGGGCGAGAGGCGAGACGGTGGAGTCGGTGAGCGCGAGCACACGTGCCCCCGCCGCCCGCGCCGCGCTCGCGACGATCAGCGCTTCGTTCGAATACGGGGCAAAACTGATGACGACCACCACATCGCGTGCCGAGAGCGCACGCAACTCCATCTCCAGCGTGCCAGCCTCGCCACGGATCAGATGCACCGTCGGCCGGAATAGCCGATAGACGTACTGAAACGTGAACGCGATGGGAAAGCACGCCCGGAAGCCGGCGACATGCACGGTGCCCGCATTGGCGAGCAAATCGACGGCCGCGCCCAGCGACGCATTCGCCCCTGCTTCGGTCAGGTCGAGGTTGTTGTGCTGGACTCGAAACATCTCGGGCACCATGCGGGCGGCGTCGCCGTCGCGAATGACCTGGCGGGCGCGACTCGCATAGGGTTGCGGCCCGAGCCGGATCGATTCGAGGAACAATTCACGCAGGCCGTGCCATCCGTCGAAGCCGAGATGCTGCGCGAGCCGCACGAACGTGGCGGGCTGCACGCCAGCCTCGACGGCGATGGCACGCATGGAGCTGATCGGCACGCGCTGCGGATGGTCGAGCAGGAAGCGCGCGCCCGCTTGAAATTGCGGACTGAGCTGGGGATAGCGCTCGCGCAGCAAGAGGTTGAGTTGATCGAGTGTCTGCGGCGGCGCGGGGGTCTCTGACATTGGGGAATGGCAACACGGCGACGAAATAATGTAACGATTGTTGCATGAAATGCCCCGGCCGCGCACGCGCTTTCCCCGGGGACGCGAGGCCGATACGCAAGCGCTGAGCGGAGGCGGGCGTTCGTGCGAAGTGTTGCAAAGACAAAATATATGCAACATATGTTGCAAATCGCGAGCGGTGCGCCTACACTGTGTGGCATCGTTCGCGTATCGATGGCTGGGTGGTCATCGCGCGACGCACCATCTTTCCGACAGGGGTTCAGGCATGACTCACGTGTTTCACCGCAACCCGCGCCAGACCTTGCCCGTCGCGGTCGGCGGCCAGGGCATCGAGCTGATCGACAGCACCGGCAAGCACTATCTCGACGCTTGCGGCGGCGCGGCCGTCTCGTGCCTGGGGCACGGTCATCCGCGCGTGATCGAGGCGATGCAGCAACAGGCGGCGCAACTGGCCTACGCGCATACGTCGTTCTTCACGACGGAAGTCGCTGAAGAACTGGCCGACACGCTGGCCGCGAAGGCGCCCGGCGATCTGAACCATGTGTATTTCGTCAGCGGCGGATCGGAGGGCGTGGAGGCCGCACTCAAGCTGGCGCGGCAGTACTTCGTCGAGATCGGCGAGCCGCAGCGTCAGTACTTCATCGCGCGCCGCCAGAGCTACCATGGCAACACCCTTGGCGCGCTGGCCATCGGCGGCAATGCCTGGCGGCGCGAGCCGTTCCTGCCGTTGCTGGTGCCGGCGCATCATGTTTCGCCCTGCTTCGCGTATCGCGAACGGCATGAGGGCGAGACCGACGCCACGTACGTCCAACGTCTGGCCGACGAACTCGAAGCCAAGATTCTCGAACTTGGCGCCGACCAGGTGATCGCGTTTGTCGCGGAAACCGTGGTGGGTGCGACGGCGGGTGCGGTGCCGCCGGTGGGCGACTACTTCAAGCGCATCCGCGCCGTGTGTGACAAATATGGCGTGCTGCTGCTGCTCGACGAAGTGATGTCGGGCATGGGTCGCACGGGCTACCTGTTCGCTTGCGAAGAAGACGATGTGGTGCCGGACATCCTCGTCATCGCCAAGGGGCTGGGCGCCGGCTATCAGCCGATCGGGGCGATGCTTTGCACCGACCGGATCTTCGACGCCGTGGTCGGCGGTTCTGGTTTTTTCCAGCACGGTCACACGTATGTGGGGCACGCGATGGCCTGCGCGGCGGCGCTGGCCGTGCAGCGAGCGATTGCCGAAGACCATCTGCTGGAGAACGTGAAAGCGCGCGGCGAGCAACTGCGGGCGCGTTTGCGCGAGGTCTTCGCCGATCATCCGAACGTGGGCGACGTGCGCGGCCGGGGGCTCTTCGTCGGCGTCGAGTTTGTCGCCGACCGCGCGACCCGACAGACACTCCCGACGGCCGACAAGACGCATGCACGGCTCAAGGCCGCGGCCAAGGCGCGCGGCCTGCTGGTCTATCCGATGGGCGGCACGGTCGACGGCGTGCATGGCGATCACGCGCTGATCGCGCCGCCGTTCATTTGCCAGCCGGCGGACATCGATCGTATCGTGGAGCGGCTGGCGCTGGCGGTGGCAGACGTCACTGGCGCGAAGACCGGAGGCGCATGATGACGGGCATGACACGCACTTTCGCGCTGGCCGTTGCCCCCAACGGTGCACGACGCACGCACGTCGATCATCGCGCGCTGCCCATGACGCCGGACGAACTCGGCGCGTGCGCAAAGGCATGCCTGGAGGCGGGGGCGGCGATGATCCACCTGCATGTCCGCAAGGCCGACGGCACGCACAGCCTGGAAGTGCCCGATTACACGGCAGGGATCGATGCGGTGCGGCGCGCCGTCGGCAACGAACTCGTGCTGCAAGTGACGACCGAGGCCGTTGGCGTCTACACCCCCGAGCGGCAGATCGCGACGGTGCGTGCCTTGCATCCCGAAGCGATTTCGGTGGCGTTGCGCGAAGTGCTGCCCGACGCCGCGCATGCCCCTGCGGCCGAAGCGTTCTTCGGCTGGCTCTGGCAGGCGCACATCACGACGCAATACATTCTGTACGACACCGAGGACGTGGCGCACTATTGGCGTCTGCGGGCGAGCGGGGCGATCCGTCCGGGGCGACACTGGGTGTTGTTCGTGCTGGGCCGGTACAGCAAGGGGCAGTTGTCGTCGCCGTCGGACCTGCTGCCGTTCCTCGCGGCTTGGCAGGCCGGGGCGCAAGCCCAGGGCGAGGCGCTCGGGGCCACGCCGTGGGCGATGTGCGCTTTCGGCCCTCGCGAGGCCGAGTGTGCATTGGCGGCCGTGTTGTACGGCGGCCACGCCCGGATCGGCTTCGAAAACAATCTCTACCTGCCCGATGGCCGCGTCTCGCCGGATAACGCGGCGTCGCTCAGTGCGCTCACGGCGGCCGCGAAACCGCTGGCGCTCGCACCCATGAAGGCCGACGCCCTGCGCGAACTGACCCGCTGAGCCGGCGGTTGGGGTGACGCCCGGAGGCAGCTCGCGCGCCTCGGATCAGAATTAAACCCAAATACACGGTCTGACCGACGTTGCTCGGCCGGGCCGCTGTAATAGAATCGGCGTAACCTCAAACAGGCTCGCGTCGCCCATCCCCGGCACCGGGCGTGAACCACGAACGGGAGCGCGGCGTGAAACACTGGTCGATCCGACATCGCATTCTGGCCAGTTTTGGCCTGATCTTCGCCTTGATGGCCCTCATGGCCGGTATCGCCTATACGCGGCTGATCACCATTGATCGGGAGGCGCAGAGCGTAGAGACCGATTCCACGCCGGGCCTGTACTACAGCACGATGCTGCGCGGTGCATGGTTCGAGAACTTCCAGTTGCTTCAGCAGGTCGTGCTCATCGACGATAGCGACAAGAATCGCAAGGTCGATCTCGATGCGCTGCGCGCGGCCGATGCCAAGATCGACGACTGGCTCAAGGACTATGGCACGACGGTCAACCGCGCCGTCGACCGCATCCAGTACGACGAAGTGCGCAACGTGCGTCAGCAGTACGGCCAGGTCAGCAGTCAAGTGCTCAAGCTGGTCGCCGATGGCCAGGTCGCCGCGGCGCGTTCGGTGCTGTCGGAGCAGCTTTACCCGGAATGGGGCCGCGGGCGCACGGCGATCCAGCATCTGGTCGATACGAACAAGACGTTTGCCGACGAGTCGACTCACAACATCAGCCAATCCGTGACGTCGGCCAAGGCGACGTTGCTCATCACGCTGGCCGTGGCGCTTGCGTGCGCCCTGCTGGCCGGCTGGCTGCTGTTCCGGGCCATCAGCGTACCGCTCGCAAGTGTCATGCGGATTCTGGAAGTCATGCGCTCGGGTGATCTGACCCAGCGTCTTGATCTGGAACGGGGTGACGAATTCGGCGCGCTGGAGGCGGGCTTCAACCGGATGACGGACGAACTCACCGGGTTGGTCGGACAGGCGCAGAAGTCGGCGTTGCAGGTGACGACGTCGGTGACCGAGATTGCGGCCACGTCGCGTCAGCAGCAAGCGACGGCCTCGGAGACGGCGGCGACGACGACGGAAATTGGCGCGACCTCGCGTGAGATCTTCGCCACGTCGCGCGATCTGGCGCGCACCATGACCGAGGTCGCGGGTGTGGCCGAGCACGCGGCGTCGCTGGCAGGGACCGGGCATGTCGGCCTCACGCGCATGGAGGACGCCATGCGTCACGTCGTGGACGCCGCAGGATCGGTCAACGGCAAGCTCGGTATCCTCAACGAAAAGGCGGGCAACATCAACCAGGTCGTCACCACGATCACGAAGGTGGCGGACCAGACGAACCTGCTCTCGCTCAACGCGGCGATCGAAGCCGAGAAGGCAGGCGAGTATGGGCGCGGGTTTGCCGTGGTGGCGACCGAGATCCGGCGACTGGCTGATCAGACGGCGGTGGCCACCTACGACATCGAACAGATGATCAAGGAGATTCAATCGGCGGTGTCGGCCGGGGTGATGGGCATGGACAAGTTCACCGAGGAGGTGCGGCGCGGCATGGACGAGATGCGGCAAGTCGGCGACCAGCTCGCGCAGATCATCGCGCAGGTGCAGACGCTCTCGCCGCGCTTCCAGGTCGTCAACGAAGGCATGCAGGCGCAGGCTACCGGGGCCGAGCAGATCAATCAGGCGCTGGTGCAGCTCTCAGAGGCGGCGCAGCAGACCGCCGAATCGTTGCAGCAATCGAGTCAGGCCATCGAAGAACTCAATCACGTCGCCAACGGGCTCAAGAGCGGCGTCTCACGCTTCAAGGTGCAGGCACTGCCGCCCGCAGGGCTGGCGTGAAGTAACAGACGCATCCATTGTCATTCGCGGACATCGCCATGTTGTTCCTGCGTTTCGCCATCGCGACCGATCACTACGTCATCGAAGCCAGCCAGGTGGCCGAGGTGCTGCCGTGGCTCGCGCTCAAGCGCCTGCCCGCCGCCCCGGCGTGGGTGGCCGGGGCGTTCAGCTATCGCGGTGAGCCGGTACCCGTCATCGACCTGACGCGGCTGGCCACCGGGGTAAGTGCGCCCGAGCGCCGCTCGACGCGTCTTGTGCTCGTGCATTACCCGGCGCCCGGCCCCAATGCGCGGCGTCTCGGGGTGCTCGTCGAGCGGGCGACCGACACGCTGCGGGCCGACGCCTCGGCATTCCGCTCGAGCGGTGTCGACCTGCCCGAAGGCCGCTACCTTGGCCCGGTGCTCGACACCGACGACGGACTCGTGCAGTGGGTGCGTATCGATCAGCTGCTTACCGACGAGGCGCGCTCGCTGCTCTTCGACGCCGCGCGCGACGCGTTGACCGAGACACCGGGGGCGTTGTCATGAGCCACGTCCGCGACATCGAACGCCTGCTGCGCGAGACGATGGGCCTCGACGCGCAAACGCTTGGGGCGCACGCGATCGAACGTGCCGTGCGGGCCCGGCTCGCCGCGCTTCCGCCCGAGATGCAGGACGCGCCCGTCTATTCGCAGTACTGGCAATGGTTGCAGCAATCGCCACAGGAGCTTCAGACGCTGATCGAGGCCGTCGTCGTGCCCGAGACCTGGTTCTTCCGGCATCGCGAGGCGTTCACGGTGCTGGCGCAGATGGCACGCGACGAACGGGCCGCGCGACGCGGTACAGTGCGCGACGGCCAGCCGCTGCGGCTGTTGAGCCTGCCGTGTGCCACGGGTGAGGAACCGTACTCGATGGCCATGACGATGTTCGACGCGGGATTCGGTGCCAGCGATTTCACCGTCGACGCGCTCGATATCAGCGAACGGGCGCTTGCGCTCGCCCGTGAGGGGCGCTATGGCCGCAATTCGTTTCGCGGCCCGCCCGGCACGATGGCGTTTCGCGAGCGCTATTTCACGGCGGACGACGACGGCTACCGCGTCATCGGCGCACTGAGCACGCAGGTGCGCTGGCATACGGGCAATCTGTTCGATGCGACGCTCGCGGATCGGCTGGGCACGTTCGATTTCGTGTTCTTCCGCAATGTGCTGATCTACTTCGACCGCGACGGGCAACGCCGGGCGATTGCCGCGCTCGAGCGCCTCATGCGCATGGGGGCGACGCTTTTCGCCGGGCCGGCAGAAGGCGGTGCGCTGACCAGTAACGGCCTGACGTCGACCGGGCACGTGCAGGCGTTTTCGTTTCGCGTCGCCGGGCCGGTGCGTGACGTGGTGCCGCCGCCCGCCGACGTGTCGCGCATCGCGCGAACGCTTGCGTCGTTCAACGTGGGGTCACCGATGCGCTCCATCGACGCCGTGGCGCTGCAGCGCGCCGAGGGGAAGCACGTGGTGCATGCCGGCCTCACGCGTTCGCCCACCGCGCTGTTTGCGACGCCAAACGTCGTGACGAAGCCGCCCGCAGCACCTCGCGCGGCTACTATGGCGACCGCACCCTCCGCACCCTCCGCACCCTCCGCACCCTCCGCACCCTCCGTCGCTGCGACCGACATCGGGGCACCACTCGAACAGGCGCGCGTGGCGGCCGACGCAGGCGATTTTGTGCGCGCCGTGGCATTGTGCCGCAGCGTGCTTGCGACCGATCGCGCGAACGCGCAGGCCGAATATCTGCTGGGGCTGGTCGACGATGCGCGGGGCGATGCCCAGGGCGCGCTCGTCCATTACCGTCGCGCGCTGTATCTCGATCCTGGGCATTACGAAGCGCTCGTGCATTGCGCGGCACAACTCGACGCGCGCGGCGATGCCGCAGGCGCGCGACGGCTGCTTGAGCGTGCCGAGCGCACTGATCCTGGCCAACGCGGGGCGGCGACGTCGAGCGCATCGTCTGACCATGTGCACCGTCACGGGACGCGACATCGATGACACATCGCGACATCGCGCGAGAGGCCGGTTCGGCGTCCGACGCGCACTCCCCAAATTCACAGGCGAGCGCGCCTGCCAGCGCGTTGCACCGGCAGGCGGCCGAACTGCTCGATCGTCTGCCGGTCGTGCCCGTCGACCCGGCCCCGTGGCGTGCGGTAGCCGGCAACGAGGCGGCGGCGCGCGGCACGCCGCTGTTGCTCTTCCGTCTGGCCGACGAATGGCTCGCGCTACCGGCGTCTGCCATCGAATCCGTGGCGCCGATGTGCGGCTGGCATTCGGTACCGGGACACCGCCAGCCAGCATGCCTCGGATTGGTCAACCTGCGCGGCGCACTCATACCGTGCGTGTCGTTGAGCGCGTTGCTCGGTGTACAACCGGCCCAGCAGGCGCAGGCGACCCCATCGAATCCCCTGCGTGCGGGTACGTCACGCCTGCTGGCGCTGCGTCATGGTCACCACCTGAGTGCCTTTCCGGTGGCCGAAGTCCATGGCACCGTCACGCCCGCCCGCCAGGCACTGGGCGCGGTGCCCTCGACCGCACTGGGGGCGAGCGACGGTCTGGCGGTCGCCGTGCTTCCCTGGCGTGAGCATGTTGTCGGCGTGCTGGATCCGTTGCGTGTCGGCGCGGCGTTCGACAGGAGCCTCGCATGAGCGACGACCTGCATAACGCCACGCTGCTCGACCTGTTCCGCATGGAAACGCAGACGCAGGCGCAAGTGCTCGGCGACGGGTTGCTGGCGCTCGAGCGCGCACCGACCGACGCGTCGCGCCTCGAAGCCTGCATGCGCGCCGCGCATTCGCTCAAGGGGGCGGCGCGTATCGTGGGCGTCGACGCTGGCGTGGCGCTCGCTCATGTGCTCGAAGACGCCTTTGTCGCGGCACAACGTGGCGCCCTTTTGCTCGATGCAACGATCATCGACCGTCTGCTGCAAGGGGTCGACCTGTTGATGCGCCTCGCGCATCCGCCGGGCCGCGATTCGGGCTGGGCCCAGGGCGAGGGCAGAGCCGAAATCGATGCCTTCGTTACGTCGCTCACCGGGCAGCTCGCCGCGTTGACGAGTGACGCGGCGCAGGCGCCCGGCCCTGGCTCCACCGCTACCCCCACGCCACCAGCCGAGCCGACGGCATTCGACTACGCCAGTTATGGCGTGCCGACGTCGCCACCGCCCGCCGTGTCGCAGGCCATGACGCTGGCCGCGCCGACGTCGTCGGCCACGCCCGTGCCATACGACGACGCGCGAGACAGCCCCGAGACGACGGAAAGCGGCGACAGTGCGGACCCCGCGTCGCGGGCGTTGCGCGTGTCGGCCGACAGCCTGAACCGGTTGCTGCGACTCTCGAGCGAGGGGCTGGTGGCGTCGCGATGGACACGGCCGTTCGCGCAATCGTTGCAACGGCTCAAGCGCCATCAGCACGACGCGGGCGATGCGCTGGATCGGGCGAGTTCGGCGCTTGCGCAAGTGGCCGATCGTTCCGGCGAGGACCGTCAGCGGTTGCAGGCGGCGCTGGCCGATCTGCGGCGCGCGCTCAGCGTCGGGGGGCAGTTGCTGGCCGAGCAGATCCACGAACTGGACCAGTTCGACCGGCGCTCGACGCAACTGTCGCAGCGGCTGTACGACGAAGCGCTCGCGTGCCGCATGCGTCCGCTCGACGACCGGCTGGGCGGATTCGCGCGCATGGTGCGCGACTTGGGCCGCTCGCTCGGCAAACCCGCCCGGTTGGAGATTCGCGGCGCACATACGCAAGTTGACCGCGACATTCTCGATCAGCTTGAAGCGCCACTCGACCATCTGTTGCGCAACGCCGTCGACCATGGGTTGGAGCGCCCGGCCGAGCGCGCGGCGGCGGGCAAGCCGGCCGAAGGCGTCATCACGCTGAGCGCACGGCACAGCGCGGGCCTGCTGCTCGTGAGCGTGGCCGACGACGGCGCGGGCATCGATCTCGAACGCGTGCGCCGGGCGGTGGTCGCACGCGGGCTGGCCACGCCCGACACGGCGCAGCGGCTCGACGACAACGAACTGCTCGAATTCCTGATGCTGCCAGGCTTCACGCTGCGCGACACGGTGACGGAGGTCTCTGGGCGCGGCGTTGGACTCGACGCGGTGCGGGCGATGGTGGCGACGGTGCGCGGCACCGTGCGCATCGAGCACGCCCCGGGACGCGGCACGAAAGTCATCCTGCAATTGCCGCTCACGCTGTCCGTGGTGCGCAGTCTGCTCGTCGAGATTGCGGGCGAGCCCTATGCCCTGCCGCTCGCGAATCTGTCGCGCACGCTGGCGCTCCCGCAGGAACGCATTGCCGTGCTCGAGGGACGCCCGCACTTTACGCTCGACGGCAAGCAGATCGGTCTCGTGAGCGCGCAGCAGGTGCTGTGCGGCAGCGCGCCGGTCGCGGCGCCTGGGGATCAGCCGGTGGTCGTGTTCGGCGACGGCGAGGCGCGTTATGGGCTGGCCGTCGACAAGTTCCTGGGCGAGCGCATGCTCGTCGTGCAGCCGCTCGACGCCCGGCTTGGCAAGGTGCCCAACATCGCCGCCGGGGCGCTCACGGAAGACGGCGCGCCGCTGCTTATCATCGACACCGCCGACCTGGTGCGCTCCATTGCCAAGGCCGTCGAGCGGGGATCGCTCGAACGGCTGCCGATGCGGGCCGCCCAGGCGAGCGGTCGCACCAGCAAGCGCGTGCTCGTCGTCGATGACTCCCTGACCGTGCGCGAACTCGAACGCAAACTGCTGGCCGCGCGAGGCTACGAGGTACGCGTCGCGGTCGACGGCATGGATGGCTGGAATGCCGTGCGCAGCGAGACGTTCGACATGGTGATTACCGACGTCGACATGCCGCGCATGGACGGCGTCGAACTGGTCACGCTTATCAAGCGCGACGCGCGCACGGCCGCGTTGCCGGTCATGATCGTGTCTTACAAGGATCGCGAGGAAGATCGTCAGCGCGGACTCGACGCCGGCGCCGATTATTACCTCGCGAAAGGCAGCTTTCACGACGACGCGTTGCTGCGCGCCGTGGTGGACCTCATCGGGGAGCCGGGGTCATGAGGATAGGGATCGTCAATGATTCGACCATCGCCGTCGAAGCGCTGCGCCGCACGCTCGCACAACGCCCGGGGTTCGAAGTGGCCTGGGTGGCGCACGACGGCGCACAGGCGGTGACGATGTGCGCACCCACCCCGCCGGACCTTGTGCTGATGGATCTCGTGATGCCGGTCATGGACGGCGTGGCGGCCACGCGCGAGATCATGCGACGCACGCCCTGCCCGATTCTCATCGTGACGTCGGACGTGGGGCATCACGCGAGCCTGGTGTTCGATGCGATGGGGGCTGGCGCGCTGGATGCGGTCGACACGCCGGTGCTGCGTGGCATGGATCGTGCACGCCCGGCGTCGTCGCTGCTCGCGAAGATCGACGCCATCGCAGCCCTGCAGGCCGATGCGCGACTGCCGCGTCCGGCGCTCGCACCGCGCGCGGCCACGGTGGCCGATGCACTGGTCGCCATCGGAGCGTCCGCGGGCGGGCCGGCGGCGCTTGCGGCGTTGCTGGGGCGTCTGCCCGTGAACTTCAGCGCTGGCGTGGTCGTCGTACAGCACGTGGACGACGCGTTCGCGCCGGGCATGGCGGACTGGCTCGATCAGCAGACACCGCTCACCGTGCGTTTGGCGCGACCGGGCGAGCGTCCGACCGCGGGCGTGGTGCTGCTCGCGGGCGGCAATCGTCATCTGCGCGTGGACGCCAGCGGCCGATGCATGTTTGCCGACGAGCCGACGGATGCCGTGTACCGCCCGTCCATCGACGTCTTCCTGCAAAGCGTGGCCGAGAACTGGCGCGCACGCGCGGTGGGTGTGCTGCTCACGGGCATGGGACGGGACGGCGCGGCCGGACTCGGTGCCATGCGCGGGCAGGGTTTTATCACCATCGCGCAGGATCGCGAGACGAGTGCGGTGTACGGCATGCCCAAGGCGGCGGCCGAGGCCGGTGCGGCGTCGCACATTCTGCCGCTGGCGAGTATTGCGCCACAGTTGGTGGCACTATTTGGAACGGTATGACAGGACGTAAATCATGACGATAACCCCACGCCCCTCCGTGCCGGTCGCGCATGTTGCCGGCGCCGAAAGCAGCCTGAACGACTCGTCGGCGATGGTGTTGCTCGTCGACGATCAGGCGATGGTCGGTGAAGCGATTCGCCGCGCGCTGGCGGGGGAAGCGAATATCGACTTCCACTATTGCTCGAGTCCGGAAGACGCACTGCGCGTGGCCGAAACAACGCGCCCGACCGTGATCCTGCAGGATCTCGTGATGCCGGGCACCGACGGCCTCTCGCTGGTGCGGCAGTATCGCGCCAGTCCGCTCACACGCGACATCCCGATCATCGTGCTCTCGACGAAGGAAGAGTCGACCATCAAGCGCGAAGCGTTCGCGGCCGGTGCGAACGACTATCTGGTCAAGCTGCCCGATCCTATCGAGCTGATCGCCCGCATTCGCTATCACTCGCGCTCGTATATGAACCTGCTGCAGCGCGACGAGGCGTACCGCGCGCTGCGCGAAAGCCAGCAGCAGTTGCTGGAGACGAACCTGGAGCTGCAGCGGCTCACGCATTCCGACGGCCTGACCGGGCTGGCGAACCGACGCTACTTCGACGAGTACTTCAGCGCGGAATGGCGCCGCGCCTTGCGCGAGCAGCGCGAGTTGGCGCTGGTCATGATCGACGTCGACAACTTCAAGATCTATAACGATACGTATGGACACATCGCGGGCGATGACGTCCTGCGCCGTGTCGCCACCACGATTGCCGATGCGGCGTCGCGACCGGCCGATCTCGCCGCGCGCTTCGGCGGCGAGGAGTTCGTGATCGTGTTGCCGAACACGTCGGCCAGCGGCGCGGCGGTGATCGCCGAGAAGGTGCGCGCCCAGATCGACGCGATGGCGATTGCGCATATCGGCGCTTCCAACGGCCACCACGTCACGATCAGCCTCGGGGGCGCGTCGCTGGTGCCGCGCACGCACATGGCGTCGACGTCATTGATCGAGTCGGCGGATCTGGCGCTCTACCGCGCCAAGCAACTGGGCAAGAATCGCGTGGAGATGCAGCCGGGCGCTTCCTGAGCCCGAGGAGGGCACATGACCTTCGAGCTGTTCTATTGGCCGGGCCTGCAAGGGCGTGGTGAGTTTGTTCGCCTCGCCTTCGAGGCCACCGGCACGCCCTATGTGGAGGTCGCGCAGGGCGATGGTCCGGGGCAGGGCATGGACGGCCTGATGGACACCATGGACGATCCTGCTTGCGCGGACCCACCCTTTGCGCCGCCTTTCCTGCGTGTGGGCGATGAACTGATCGCGCAGACGGCGAACATTCTCGCGTATCTCGGGCCGCGGCTCGGGCTGGTCGGCGAGTCGCCACGTGCGCGTCGTTGGGTCAACCAGTTGCAGCTCACGCTCGCCGATCTCGTGGACGAGGTGCACGACGCGCATCATCCCATCGCGAGCCGTCTTTACTACAGCCAGCAACGGACGGAAGCGCGAAAGCGCACGGCTGATCTCGTCGAGTACCGGCTGCCCAAGTTTTTCGCGTACTTCGAGCACGTGCTGGCGAACAATCCGCAGGCGAGCGGCTGGCTTTCCGAGGGAGCGATGTCTTATGCCGATCTCTCGTTGTTCCAGGTGATTGCCGGGCTGGACTACGCGTTTCCGCGCGCGATGTCACGATTTGCCGGGGCATTCCCACGCTGCCAGACGGTGCACGATGCCGTGGCGCGCGTGCCGCGCGTGGCGGCCTACCTGAAGTCGCCGCGCCGCATCCCGTTCAACACCACGGGCATCTTCCGTCACTACAAGGCACTGGACCGCGCCTCGCCGTTCTGACGTGGCCGCCGGCTTACTCTGGTGATTCCGGTAGCGTCGCGTCGCCGGCATTCAACGGCCGCTGCATGAGCACGGTGTCGATCCACCGGCCGAACTTGAACCCGACGGACGTGAGCACACCTGTCTGGGTGAAGCCGCATGCCTTGTGCAGCGCCAGCGACGCCACATTGCCGCTGTCGCCGACGTTCGCGATCAGTTGCCGCCACGGGCCACCTTCACAGCGTGCGATGAGCGCAATCAGCAGTGCGCGCCCGGCGCCCTGACCCGTCGCGTCGGGCGCGATATACACCGAATCTTCGAGCGTGAAGCGATAGGCCGAGCGCGGCCGGTAGTGCGTGGCGTACGCGTAGCCGAGTACCTTGCCATCGCGCTCGGCAATGAGGTACGGCAGCCGGGCGTCGAGCACCTTCGTGCAACGCGCGCGCATCTCGGTCTCGTCGGGCGGTACCTCCTCGAACGACGCCGTGCCGGTGCGCACGTGATGCGCATAGATGGCTGCGATGGCCGGCAGGTCGTCGTCGCGCACGGGCCGCACCGTGAACGCGCCACGCGCGGGTTCAGTGCCGACGCCTTGCGGCGCGGTGGGAAGGGAGGCGTGAGCGGAGGACGACGACATACGAACAGACCCGTGCGTTGGATTTCACAACGGACCGGTGTCCCGGTCCGTGACAGTCAGCAGTGTGCGCTTCATCAATCCATAAGAAAAGCTGGTGTTGGTTATGAATTGCATAAGCATCACTTTGAGATGCTCAGGCGCCGCGCACGCCGTCCTCGCGGGCGGCGGGTGGCGCACCGTCGGTGTGCCGGGCGGCATCGCTACCCGCAGTCCCTGGCGCCGCGTTCATGGCATCGAGCCGATGTCGCACGAACCCGATGTGTTCGCGCAGCACATAGAACTGATCGGCGTATGCCAGTGGAATCTTCAGTCGATTGACGGCGGCTTCCACGGCGTCGAGCCGATGGCGCAGGTTCCGGTATTCGGTGTGCGCGTCGTCGGCCAGTGCTTCGCGTTCGAGTGCGATGAGCGCGCCGTACCAGCGGTACAGGCGCGATTTCACGCGCCAGCTATACAGCGACGGCACCAGCCGGAATGCCGGAATCAGCACGACGAGGATCGGCACGAGCAACACGACGATGCGATCGGCGAGACTCGCGACCCAGAACGGCAGATGCCGATACAGGAATCCCTTGCCGGACGTGTAGTACCGCGCCGCGTCGTCGGAGATCGGGAATTCGTGCACCTGGGCTGACGGGAATTCCCCGGCGCGCTGCAGCAGGTTGGCCTTGCCGTGCACCTCGCGCGCGGCTTCGATCAACAGGTCGGAGAGCGCCGGATGCAGGCTGTCGCGCGCGACCAGTTCGACCGTTGGGCTGATGACGTGCACCGGTTGCGGCGGCAGATTCCGCCCGAGGTCGAAGACGCCGCGGGGCAACGTGAGTTGATTCAAATAGGTGAAGCGGCGTGTGTACGCATCGGCCTGTGCAAAGTCCATCAGTCGCACGCCAGGGGTGCGGAGCAGCTTGCGCATCGTCGGGCCGGTCGCGGAGTCTCCAGTGAGCATGACGGCATCGACGCGGCCGTCGATCAACGCCTGCGCGGCTTCCTGTCCGTCGTACGCCGTGAGGCGGGTCACGCCGCCCGGCTCGATACCGTTTGCCTTGAGCAAGGTGAGCGACAGCGCGCGTGCGCCGCTGCCTTCGCGGCCGATGGCGATGCGCTTGCCCGTCAGATCCGACAGCTTCGTGACACGTGCCCCGCGATAGAACACCGAGATCGGCGCGTAGAACATGCTGCCGAGCGAGACCAGGCCATCGACGTCGAGGCCTTGCGACACGCCACCCTGCACCAGTCCCAGGTCGACGTTCTGCGAGGCGTCGGCGAGCCGCTCCACGTTCTGGCGCGAGCCTTCGGACGCGAGGACGTTGAGCGTGATTCCGTCGCGCGCGAGAATCGTCTTATATCGTTGTGCGGCGTTCCAGAAGGAACTGCCCTCCGGGCCGGCACTGATCGTGACGGTGCGCGGCGGCGCCGGCTGCACGAGCCACACGGCGAGCCAGATGGCCGCCATCGACAAGAGGACGACCGGGCCGAAGGACACGGCGAGGTCGCGCCAGGAAATGGCGACGAAGCGGGCACGGAGTCGCCGGTGAGCGGGTGAGTTCGAGTCGGTCGTCATCAAAACAGGCGGGCATGTCCCACATATCCAACACCCGGCCGATCATACGCCATCTACTGTGACCGATCGGGCCATGCGCGGTCGTCAGCGGTGCGCCAGGCTCTGGGCGAGTTGTTTCCAGAGGTGATCGGCGGCGGGCGACAGGCGCCGGCCCACGCGCGTCATCATCTGGCTGGAAAAGCCGGTCGCGATCGGATGGTCGATGGGCACGGCGACCAGTTCGCCAAGCTCGATGCCGCGCCGCGCGGTGATCGCCGACATGAAGGCCACGCCCAGGCCCGCCGCCGCGAGCGTCTGCGCCGTGTTGAACAGATCGACACGGTAGGCCGGTGTCGCGTTCAGGCGCGCGGTGTCGAGCACGGAGTGCACGAACTGCTGCACGCCGTGCGCCTCGGTCATGAAGATGAGCCGTTCGTGCGCCAGTTCCGAGGGCGGCACGCGCGTCATGGTCGCGAAGCGATGCGTGGGGGCGACCACGGCGCACAGGGCCTTCGCGGCAAACGGATGAATGCGCATCGCCGGGTCGTCGGCCGAGCGGGCGCACAGACCGATGTCCACGACGTCGTCGCGCACGAGCGAGAGCACGGCGGGCGTCGGGCCGGAGCGAATTTCGACGAGGATGTCCGGATAGCTCATCGAAAAGCGCTGTAACGCCTGCGCGATCAGGCGGCCGATGAACCCTTCCCCGACACCGATCGCCACGCGCCCTCGTTTCAGGTGCCGGTATTCCTCGAGCCGCGCCGACAGATCGCGCTGACGACGTTGGCCGTCGCGGTAATAGTCGATAAGCACCTGGCCGATCTCGGTGACACTCACGTTGCGCCCGCGGCGCTCGATCAGCGGAAAACGCAGGCGCCGCTCGAGCGCCGCGATCTGCCGGCTGACCACGGACGGATTCACGCCGAGCGACTCGGCGGCCATGCGTACGCCCCCCGTCGCGGCAATCTCCGAGAGATATTTGAGCGCACGCTCACCGATGTCGTCGATCCACGCCTCGTATGTCATAGGTGTCCCAGTGTTGTGTTCGCGCGAATGCGCCAGCCTGGCCCGACACAGGCCTGATGGCCGGTCGCGCCACGGCGAGGGCGCCGAATCTTCTGCTCAAGTCATGGAATCGACGATGATGCGTGTCGACGATGTCGCCATCTCGTTAGCCTGCCCGGGAGATCAATTGTTGACTTGAAAGCAACATTTTGATGTGGTTTGCGTCATGGGTGGGAATTTTCGTCGGTGCAATACTCCGCGATATTCAACAAGAGAGGAGCCCCCGATGAGCGAGATTCGCTATTGCGAAGTGAGCGATTTGCTGGAGGCGCGCGAGCCGCTGGCCGAGATGCGTCACCATATCCATCAACATCCCGAACTGTCCTACGAGGAAGTCGACACGTCGCGCTACGTGGCGCAAAAGCTCGAAGGCTGGGGGTACCAGGTTACGCGCCACGTCGGCGGTCACGGCGTCGTGGCCTCGCTCACCGCGGGCACGAGCGGGCGCACGGTAGGTGTGCGCGCCGACATGGACGCGCTGCCGATTCACGAGCAGACCGGACTGGCCTATGCCAGCGTGCACGACGGCAAGATGCACGCCTGCGGTCACGACGGTCACACGGCCGTGCTGCTCGGCGCTGCGCAGCAACTCGCGAAGACGCGCAATTTCGACGGCACCGTTCATCTGATTTTCCAACCGGCGGAAGAAGCCGGGTCGAACAGCGGTGCCGAGCAGATGATTGCCGACGGCCTGTTCGAGCGCTTTCCGTGTGAGGCGATCTTCGGTCTGCACAACCACCCGGGCGTGGCCACGGGCACGTTCGGCTTCCGTGCCGGTCCGCTGATGGCAGCGTGCGACACCGTCAGGATTCGCATTCACGGCCGTGGCGGTCATGCGGCGCGTCCGCATCTGGCGATCGATCCGGTGATGATCGGCAGCAGCCTGGTGATGGCGCTGCAAACCGTGGTCGCGCGCAACGTCGACCCGACCGAGGCCGCCGTCGTGACGGTCGGCACATTCCATGCCGGTTTTGCGCCGAACGTCATTCCCGAGGAGGCCGTGCTGGAGATGAGCGTGCGCTCGTTCTCGGCGACAGTGCGCGCCACGCTGGAGGCGCGTATTCGTGCGCTGGTGGCGTCGCACACCGAAGGCTACGGCGCGAGCGCCGACGTCGAGTACATCCGCGGCTATCCGGTGCTCGTGAACAGCGAGGCGGAGACCGAATTCGCCCGTGGCGTGGCCGAAGCGCTGGTGGGCGCCGAGCACGTCATCTCGCCGTTCCCGCCGATCGCGGGCAGCGAGGACTTCGCGTACTACCTGCAGAAGGTGCCGGGCTGCTTCATTCGCCTGGGGAACGGCGAGGGCAAGCCGATGCTGCACAACGCCAAGTACGACTTCAACGACGATAACCTGACCATCGGCGCGGCCTTCTGGACCCGTCTCGTCGAAAGCTTTCTTGCCAAGGAGCGCGCATGAGCATCGCTACGTCCTCGTTGCCGCTTGACGGCGTCCAGCCGTCGCAGATGAGCGCGGCGCAACAACGCAAGATCGTGTTCGCCGCCGTCATCGGCAACCTGCTGGAGTTCTTCGACTTCACGGTCTACAGCTACTTCGCACTGACCATCGGCAAACAGTTCTTCCCGGCCCACGATCCGGTCACGTCCTCGCTGCTGGCGTTTGCCGTGTTCGCGGTGGGCTTCGTGATGCGCCCGCTCGGCGGCTTCGTGCTGGGCCGCTACGCGGACCGTGCCGGCCGCAAGCCGGCGCTCACGCTCACCATCGGCTTGATGGCACTCGGTTCGGCGGCCATCGGCCTCGCGCCGACGTATGCGCAGATCGGCCTGGCAGCGCCGCTGCTGATCGTCGCGGCGCGCTTGCTGCAAGGCTTCGCGCAAGGCGGTGAATTCGGCGCGGCGACCGCTACGTTGCTGGAGATGGGCGGTGCGAAGCGCCGCGGCTTTCGCGCGAGCTGGCAGTTGGCGAGCCAGGGCGCGGCAGCGTTGCTCGGCTCGGGCCTGGCCGCGAGCCTCGGCTTCCTGCTCTCGGACGACACCATGCACAGCTGGGGCTGGCGTATTCCGTTCCTGCTGGGCACGCTGATTGCCCCGGTCGGGATCTACCTGCGTCGTCACATCCAGGAAGAGCCGCCGAAGGCGACGGCGATCGCGGGGCGCGACGACCCCAAGCGCGGCGTGTACGTGCGCAACTGGTTCCTCACGATCTTCTCGATCATGGGCATGTCGGTGTCGACGTACGTGATGATGTATTACATGCCGACGTACTGCATTCAGTACCTGGGCCTGCCACCGAAGATGTCGATGTTCGCCGGGGTGACGGCCAGCACGATCTCGCTGGTGATGTGCCCGATCTATGGCGCATGGTCGGACAAGATGGGCCGCCGCAAGCCGCTCACGATCATCGGCCGCGTGGCGCTCATCGTGCTGCTGTATCCGGCGTTCTGGATCATGACGCACTTCCCTTCGCTGCCGGTGGTGCTGGCGGCGCTCGTCGTGCTCATGCTCTGCTACACGATGGGTTCGGCGCCCGCTTACGCGCTGATGCCGGAGAACTTCCCGAAGCATCTGCGTGCCGGCTATATGTCGAGTGCGTATGCGATTGCGGTGTCGGCATTCGGCGGTACGGCGCAGCTTGTCGCAGGCGGGCTGATTCGCGCGACCGGCAACAAGATGGCCCCGGCCTGGTACATGATCGTCTGCGTGATCATCTCGCTCATCGCCGTGTCGATGTTTGAAGAGACCGGCAACAAGGTGCTCGACGAGTAATCGTCCGAGGTCGGTCGTCCAGTGCGAACGCAGTGCCAATCAGTTTCGCTGCATGACGCCGACTTCACCGCCGTTCGAGGACTTTCATCACCAGCGCAGCGGCAGTCGCGCGGGTCTCCACGTGGAGCTTTCGGAACAGGTGTTCGAGGTGCTTGTTGACGGTGCGGGCCGCCATGCCGAGGATGTCCCCGATGTCGCGATTGGCTTTGCCGCGCGACACCCACAGGAGCACTTCGGCTTCGCGTGCGGTCAGGCCGAAGCGCAGGGCAAGCGCCGTGCAGTAAGCGGTGTCGTCGGCTTCCGTGAGCGTGACGATCCACTCGCCGGTCTTCGGGGCCGGGGCGGCCGTGGCGGAACGGCGAACGTTCTCGAGGACGCATTCATGGACGACGTCCGCCTGCGCGCCGTGCGCAAGCCAGGCCACGAACCAATCCAGCAATGGCGCAGGCAAACGCGGTTTGACGACGTCCTCGTGCGTCGCCCCGTAGGCCGCGATCTGCCGCGCCGCCTGAGGGCTCTGCCAGCAGATCGTGCCGTCCTCCGAGACGATGAGCGCTGCGCGCGCGCCGAGCGAAAGCGCCGCCTGTGCATAGGATTGCGCGCGCGAGCGCACCACATGCGCCCCAATGCGCGCGCACACTTCTTCCGGGCGCACGGGTTTCGTTACGTAATCGATGCCCCCGACGCGAAAGCCCCGCACGACATGCTCGCTTTCCGTGAGCGACGTCATGAAGATGACCGGGAGATGCTCGTAACGCGGGTCCTGTTTGATCCGCGTGCAGGTCTCGAAGCCGTCCATCGCGGGCATCATCGCGTCGAGCAGCACGACATCCGGCGTGACCCGCGACAGACACTTCAATGCCGCCTCGCCGCTTAACGCGACGAGCACCGCGTAGCCGTTCGCTTGCAGGGTATCGGAGAGAAAGGCGAGATTGTCGGGCGTGTCGTCCACGATCAGCACGATGGGACGGTTTCCCAGCCACTCCGGCGGGGCGCTCGCCTCCGTGCGCACATCATGCACCGGTGGCGCGGGGCAGGTGGACAAGCTCATGTTCAAGTTCCCTTAGCTGAAAGCGTTCGGCAAGTGCGCGTAGCGTGTCGATCTGGGCGGACAACGCCGGGTGGACACGACGCGCCTCGTCGAGTTGCTCGACGACCCCCTGCACATAGCCGACGTCGAGATGCTCGCGGATACGCTGCAAGACCCCCTCGGGCAGCGCGAGCCGGATGGCGTCGGACGTCGCCGCCGATGTCTCCGCCGGCGCCGGGCTGGGCGTCGTCGTCGGTTCCGACGCAATCCATTCCAACGAAAGCAGTTGTGCGAGCTTGTCGAGCAACAGATTCACCTGCAACGGCTTGGCCAGATAGCCTGCGCAGCCGGACGCGCCGGCGCGCTCGCGATCGTCGGCGAAAGCGTTGGCCGAGAGCAATACGACGGGTGCCTCCGAGAGCTGATTCTCACGAATCAGGCGGCTGGTTTCGTAGCCATCCATCAACGGCATGGAGATGTCCATGATGATCGCGTCGGCGGTGTGGGTGCCGAGCCATCGCAACGCGTCGGGACCGCTGGCGACTTCGGTCACGTCGAAGCCCAGCGGCGTGAGCAGTTGGACGACGATCCCGCGCTGATCGGCCAGATCGTCCACCACCAGAATCGTGCGGCGCGGACCGGCGTACCCGCGAATGCCCGCCAACTCGGTGTAGACGTCGGGTGCGCTTTGCACTGCCGGTGCGAAGAGTTTCACGACGAAGCGCGTGCCGCGTCCCACCTCGCTGTGCGCGTCCAGACTGCCGCCGAGCGCATGCGTGAGCAATCGGCAGATCGTCAGCCCGAGGCCCGCGCCGTGATCGTCCGCATGGGCGGCGTCGCCGCGCTCGAACGGCAGGAAGAGGCGCGCCATTTCCTCAGGCGCGATGCCGGGTCCGGTATCGACCACTTCGAACTTCAGCGTGTCCAGCGCGTGACTCACGCGCAGCGTCACCGTCCCTGCCGACGTGAAGCGAATTGCGTTGCCGATCAGGTTGGTGAGAATCTGCCCGAGGTACTTCTGATCGCACTTCACCGTCCCCGGAATTCGACCGACGGCCTGGACATCGAAGGCGAGCGCCTTTTCCATCGCCAACGGACTCATCATCGACGACACGTGAGACACGAAATCGGTCAGCGACACTTTCGTGATGTTCAATTGCAGCTTGCCGGCCTCGATGCGCGCGACGTCCAGCAGTCCATCGACCAGCGCAAGCAGATGCTCGCCGCTGCGATGGATGGTGCGAACCGCGTTGTAGCGCGTTGGGGACAGTTCCTCCTTCGCCTGCATCAGAAGCTGCGCATAGCCGAGGATGCTGTTGAGCGGTGTCCGTAGTTCGTGACTGAGGCCCGATACGTACCGGCTCTTGGCCTGATTTGCCGACTCCGCAGCCGCGGTCGCGCGCTTAAGCGCCTCGTCCGTCTTCTGGTGCGCTTCGATTTCCTGCATCAGCAATTCGTTCTGTCGTTGCGATTCCTCTTCCGTGACACGGCGGCTCTCGCGCTCCAGCACGAACCACCATGCCGCGATGCAGCCCACGAGGGCGAGCGAGAAGAAGATCTTGAGGAAACTGCTTCCTATGACCCCGACTTCCGCCACGCTGATCGATGCCACACTCTGCGACCAGATCAGAAGCAGAACGCCGGCCAACACGGCAAGGATGGCCAGCACGAGGCTCGCATAGCGAATGAGCCGCAACGCCGCGGGCCCCAGTCGCAGGCGCGGAAACACGCTGTGTAATGCGCGATCGGCCTGCGCGGAGAAGCGCGCATGCGGCTTGCAGCGATCATGGCAACGGGAGTCCAGCGAGCAGCAAAGCGAGCAGATCGTGCCGCCATATGCCGGACAGTGGGCCGTGTCTTCCGGCTCGAATGCGTGCTCACAGATCGCGCAGCGCAGCGATCTGGCGTCGCCGGTCGATTGCGGCTTGCGCGCGAGGTAGTACTTGCCGCGTGTCGCGATGGCAATGATCGGCGCGCAGACGAACGCCACGCCGAAGGCGAGGAACAGCGACATCGCCTCGCCAAGCTCGCCGAAGACGCCGGCCCGGGCCGTGAGGGCCGCCACGACGCCCAGCAACATCGCGCCCAGCCCGACGGGATTCACATCATAGAGATGCGCGCGTTTGAACTCGATGTGACGCGGGCTGTATCCCAATGGTTTGTTGATGACGAGATCGGCGCACAGCGCGCCTATCCAGGCCACGGCGACATTCGCATACAGCGAGAGCACTTTGCCGATCACCTCGAAGACACCGATCTCCACGAGCAGCAGCGCGATCATTACGTTGAAGACGAGCCACACCACGCGCCCCGGATGACTGTGCGTGAGACGTGCAAAGAAGTTCGACCAGGCCAGCGATCCCGCATACGCGTTCGTCACATTGATCTTGAGTTGCGAGACGATGACGAAAAGCGTCATGGCCGGCAGCGCCCAACTGGCCAGCCCTGCCGGATCTAGCAGGATGTGATAGGCGACGAGATACATCTGCGTGGGCTGCGCGGCTTGGGCGGCACCCACTTCATTCTGGATCGCCACATATGCGAGGAAGGCGCCGCCGAGCATCTTGAGCGCACCGGGTACGATCCAGCCCGGACCGGCGGACAGTAGCGCGAGCCACCAGCGCTTGCGGTTGCGCGCCGTCAGCGGCGGCAGGAAGCGCAGATAGTCCACCTGTTCGCCGATCTGCACGATCAGCGCGAACACGACCGTCGACGCCTGCCCGAACGCAATGAGACTGAACGCCCGGCCTTGCGGCGCGAATCCCGCGAACGTGGTCCACTCGCGCACCATCCCGGGGTGGTGCCACAGCACTGCGGCGTAGGGCAACACGAACAGCACGATCCACAGCGGCTGCGTCCAGCTTTGCAGCCGGTTGATGAGCGTGATGCCGAACATCACCAGCGGAATCACGACGAGCGAACTCACGACATACGCGACGGCCAGCGAGATGTGGAAATAGAGCTGTAACGCCAGCGCCATGATGGCCGCTTCGAGTGCGAAGAACAGGAATGTGAAGATGGCGTAAAGGAACGACGTTACCGTCGAGCCGATGTAACCGAAGCCGGCGCCGCGCGTGAGCAGATCCATGTCCACGCCGTAGCGCGCCGCGTAGTAGCCGATCGGCACGCTCGTCAGGAAAATCAGGATCGAGACGGCGGCGATGGCCCAGACCGCGTTGGTGAAGCCGTAATTGATGACAAGGCTGCCGCCAATGGCCTCCAGCACCAGAAACGACACGCCGCCGACTGCCGTGGTCGCGACGCGCAATTCCGACCAGCGGCGAAACGAGCGCGGGGTGAAGCGCAGCGCATAGTCTTCCAGCGTCTCGTCGCCGACCCAGGCGTTGTAATCCCGCCGCACCTTTACGATGCGCTGAGTGCTGGGCGCGCTGACTGAACTTTGGTGCATCTTGGCCATGAAGACGTGAAGACGATCCGGATTGGTGCAAAAAGCGTCGGGTGTAAAGCCCAAAGCAAATTACATTCCACCGTCCTACCCGGGGAATACGTCAATCGACGTATTCCGATCGTCAATTTGGCTCCCTACATTGCGTTCAAACCCGTGAAACCCGCCCGCCGCGCTTCTTGCACAGGGCCTATGATCAGGAGAACGTGATGTCCGCAGACGATCGATTCGAAGATGACGAGCGCATGACTTCGCCGTTGCGCAGGCGGCTGCTCGGCGGCCTTGCCGCGGCCCCGCTCATGGCGCTGGGCCTGCCGCGAACGTCGTTCGCACAGGTGCCGCCGACGGCCAAGGTGAACACCACCGGTCTCGCCGTGACCGACACCTCGGTCACGGTCGGCCAGTTGCACTCGGCAACCGGCACGATGGCGATCTCCGAGACGGGCTCGATTCAGGCAGAGCGTCTTGCCATCGAACAGATCAATGCGATGGGCGGCGTGCTCGGACGCAAGATCAACATCATTCAGGAAGACGGTGCGTCCGACTGGCCGACCTTCGCCGAGAAATCCAAGAAGCTGCTCGAGAACGACCATGTCGCGGCCGTTTTCGGTTGCTGGACGTCGGCCTCGCGCAAGGCGGTGCTGCCGGTGTTCGAGAAGGACAACGGCTTGCTGTACTACCCGACGTTCTATGAAGGTCTGGAGCAGTCGAAGAACGTCTTCTACACCGGCCAGGAAGCCACGCAGCAGATTCTCTGGGCGCTCGACTGGGCGTCGAACACGAAGAAGTCCAAGACGTTCTTCCTGATCGGTTCCGACTACATCTGGCCGCGCACGTCGAACAAGATCGCGCGCCGTCATATCGAGCAGCATCTTCACGCGAAGGTGGTCGGCGAAGAGTATTACCCGCTCGGCACGACCGAGTTCAATTCGCTGATGAACAAGATCAAGCTCGCACGTCCCGACTGCATTTTCGCGACGGTGGTAGGCGGCTCGAACGTGGCGTTCTACAAGCAACTCAGGGCAGCGGGCATCACGCCCCAGAAGCAATTCCTGCTGACCCTTTCCGTCACGGAAGACGAAGTGCTGGGCATTGGCGGCGAAAACTTCGCGGGCTTCTACTCGTCGATGAAGTACTTCCAGTCGCTGGATAACGACAACAACAAAAAGTTCGTCGCCGCATTCAGGGCGCGCTACGGTGCGAAATCGGTGATCGGCGACGTGACACAGGCGGCCTACCTGGGCCCCTGGATCTGGAAGGCCGCGTGCGAGCGCGCGGGCAGCTTCGACGTGAACAAGGTGGTCGCCGCGTCAGCGGGCATTGACCTGCGCAACGCACCCCAGGGCTACGCGAAGGTCGATCCGAACCATCACCTGTGGAGCCGATCGCTGATCGGCGAAGGGCAGGCGGACGGACAGTTCAAGGTCGTGGCGAGTTCGCCGGAGCCGATCCACCCGGATCCGTTCCCGAAGGGCTACATGTAATCCCTCAACCCGCACAGGCGCGACGACCGCATGGTCGTCGCGCGAGGAGCGTCAGATGTCCGCCAACGACATTCTCAATATCACGCTGATGCAAGGCTTTGCAGGACTGCGCCTGTTCAGCGTTCTGCTGCTCATGGGGCTCGGACTGGCCGTGATCTTCGGGCAGATGGGCGTCATCAACATGGCGCACGGCGAATTCATGACCATCGGCGCCTATACCGTCTACATGTTCTCGTGGGTCACCCAGAACGTCTGGCCGGTATTCGCGCCGGTGTATTTCTTCTTCGCCATCGTCGCCGCCTTCGTGCTCGCCTTCGGGGCGGGATGGCTGGCGGAATGGGCGCTGATCCGACATCTGTACCGGCGTCCGCTCGACACGTTGCTCGCCACCTGGGGCCTGAGTCTGGGCATGCAGCAAGTGTTCCGTTCGACGTTCGGACCGAAAGAAGTCAGCCCGGTGCTGCCCGACTGGCTCATGGGGTCGTGGGAGCCGACACCCGGTCTCGACATTCCGGTGAGCGGCATGTTCGTGATGGCGCTCGCGCTCGTCATGACGGGCGGCCTGCTGTTGGCGCTGTACCGCTCGCGCTGGGGGCTGCGTGTGCGCGCGACCGTCGCCAACCGGCCGATGGCGAATGCGGCGGGCATCAATACCCGCCGCACCGACCGGATGACATTCGCAATCGGCTGCGGCATCGCTGGCGTCGCCGGTGCGGCGTTCACGGCCATCGGGTCGACAGGGCCGACCAGCGGCTCGCTCTATATCGTCGATTCGTTCCTGGTGGTGACGTTCGGCGGCGCGGCGAGCCTGCTCGGCACGGTGGCCTCGGCCTTCGGCATCGCACAGATGCAGTCGATCAGCGAGTTCTTCCTTTCCGGTTCGATTGCCCGCGTGGTGACGCTTCTCACCGTGGTGGTCATTCTGATGCTGCGCCCGCAGGGCCTGTTCGCCTCGAAAGTCCGGCGCGTGTGATTCGCAGGTGCGCCGGTGTCCCGGTCGTCGACCGATTCCTCTGTATGGAGAGATGTACATGGAACCCATCCAAACCTCGGCGGGCGGCGTCTCCCTCCGATCCGAGGCCCCCGTCCCGCCCGTCGGCTGGCGCGCAATGCTGGCGCGCTTCGACGCTTCGGGATACGCGGGCATCGTGATACTGGCCGTGCTCATCGTCGTCGTGTTTCCGCTCGCGCTCGACGCATTTCGCCTGAACCTCATGGGCAAGTACCTGACGTATGCATTCGTCGCCGTCGGACTGGTGATCGCATGGGGTTACGGCGGCGTGCTCAGTCTGGGGCAGGGCGTCTTCTTCGGGCTTGGCGGCTATGCGATGGCCATGTTTCTCAAGCTCGAAGCGTCGAGCGCCGCGGCCACGAGTACGCAGACCACCCCGGGCATTCCGGACTTCATGGACTGGAATCAGATCACCGCGCTGCCGGATATGTGGAAGCCGTTTCACTATCTGCCGTTCTCGATTATCGCGGTGCTCGTCGTGCCGACGGCGCTTGCCTTCGTGATCGGTTACGCCATGTTCAAACGGCGGGTCGGCGGTGTGTATTTCGCCATCATCACGCAGGCCGTGGCACTGATTCTGTCGGTACTCATCGTCGGCCAACAGGGATATACCGGCGGGGTGAACGGCATCACCGATCTGCGCACGCTTCTCGGCTGGGACATTCGCACGGACCACGCGAAGCTCGTTCTTTACTTCGTCAACGCGGCGTTGCTGATCGTCGCGTTGCTGCTGTGCCGGTGGGTGCAGCGCGGCAAGCTCGGTACGCTGCTGCTGGCCATGCGAGACAAGGAAGACCGCGTGCGGTTCTCGGGCTACGACGTCTCGATGTTCAAGGTGTTCTCGTTCTGCTTCGCCGCGTTGCTTGCTGCGATCGGCGGCGCGATGTTCACGCTTCAGGTCGGTTTCATGTCGCCGTCGTTCGTGGGCATCGTGCCGTCCATCGAGATGGTGATTTATGCGGCGGTGGGCGGACGTATGTCGCTTGTCGGCGCGGTGTACGGCGCGATTCTCGTCAATCTGGGCAAGAGCTGGTTCTCCGAGAGTTTCCCCAACCTCTGGCTGTATCTGATGGCGGCCATGTTCATCGGCGTGGTGATGGCCTTCCCGAACGGGCTGGCGGGTCTTTTCGATGCGCATGTGCGCCCGCGAATTCGCCGTTTTCTCGGCGCCGGGAGCACGACAGAAAGGGAGCGTAAAGCATGAGCAACACCGACTTTCTTCTGGCGATAGAAGACCTCACCGTTTCGTTCGACGGGTTCAAGGCCATCGATTCCCTGAATCTGTATCTGGAGCGTGGTGAGTTGCGTGTCGTGATCGGTCCCAACGGCGCTGGCAAAACGACGCTGCTCGATCTTATCTGCGGCAAGACGAAGGAGACGGCGGGCAGCATCAAGTTTCGCAACGAGGAAATCACGCGACTGGCCGAGTTCAGACGCGTGCACAAGGGGATAGGCCGCAAGTTTCAGACGCCTTCGATCTACGAAAACCTGAGCGTCGCGCAGAACCTCGAAGTGTCGTTCCCGCGTGGACGCGGCGTGTTCGGCGCGCTTTTCTACCGCACCGATAGCGAGGTTGCGGACCGTGTCCGATCCGTTGCCGAAGACATCGGTCTGTCGGCCTCGCTCGATCTCGAAGCTGGTTTGCTGTCGCACGGACAGAAACAGTGGCTGGAAATTGGTATGCTTCTTATGCAGGATCCCGAACTGTTGATGCTGGATGAGCCGATTGCCGGCATGAGCGTGCGCGAGCGCGAACTGACGGCTGAGCTGCTCGATCGAATCTGTCGCAACCGCTCGATGATCGTCATTGAGCACGACATGGCTTTCGTCGAGCGGATCGCGCACAAGGTCACCGTGATGCATCAGGGAAAGATTCTCGCCGAGGGCCCGATGGCCAAGGTGCAATCCGACCCGCGCGTGATCGATGTTTATCTCGGACACTGATCGGAGGACACATCATGTTGGAAGTCGATGATCTTGTCGTCAGCTATGGCCAGAGCGAGGTGCTGCACGGCATCGGCTTTTCCGTCGCCAGTGGCGAAAGCGTTGCGGTGATGGGCCGCAACGGGATGGGCAAAACAACGTTGTTCAAGTCGTTGATCGGCATGTTGCCCGCGGATCGGGGCACCGTTCGTGTGGGCGGTGTCGACGTGTCGAGGGAAGAGAGCTTCCGGCGCGTGGCCAAGGGAATCGGTTACGTTCCGCAGGGTCGCCAGGTCTTTGCATCGCTCACCGTCGAAGAGAACATCCAGACCGGGCTCGAGAATGCGGCGAGCCAGTCCGTTCCCGACGATCTCTATGCGTTGTTTCCCGTGCTGTTCGACATGCGCCGCCGCAAGGGCGGCAATCTCTCCGGCGGACAGCAGCAACAACTCGCCATTGCGCGCGCGCTCGCGACCAATCCCAAGGTACTGCTGCTCGACGAGCCGACCGAGGGGATTCAGCCGTCCGTCATCAAGGACATTGCCCGGGCGCTCAATCACATTCGCGCGACGCGCAACATCGCCGTGGTCGTTTCCGAGCAGGTGCTGAGTTTCGCGATGGACGTGGCGGACCGATTGTTCGTGATCGAGGGCGGGCGCTTCGTTCATCAGAGCACGCGGGGCGCCGGCGATGCCGGGCGCATACGCGAATACCTCTCCGTGTAATCCGACGCCGCGTGGCGTCATTGATCGCCGGTGTCTGGCATCGGCATTTGAAACCAGGAGCGAGTGCAATGGCCGAAACTCTCATCAAGGTCGACCTGAACCAATCCGCGTACGAAAACGAGCAGGTGCACAACCGTTGGCATCCGGACATTCCGATGGCGTGCTGGGTGAATCCCGGCGACGACTTCATTCTTGAGACGTATGACTGGACCGGCGGCTTCATCAAGAACAACGACAGCGCCGACGATGTTCGCGATATCGACCTGTCGATCGTGCATTTTCTCTCGGGGCCGGTGGGCGTGCATGGCGCGCAGCCCGGCGATCTGCTGGTCGTCGATCTGCTCGACATCGGCGCGAAGCAGGACAGTCAGTGGGGCTTCAATGGCTTCTTCTCGAAGACGAACGGCGGTGGCTTTCTGACCGATCATTTTCCGCATGCGCAGAAGTCGATCTGGGATTTCCACGGGCTTTACACGAGTTCGCGGCATATTCCGGGCGTGAATTTCGCCGGACTGATTCACCCGGGACTGATCGGCTGTCTGCCGGATCCGAAATTGCTTCAGACATGGAACGAGCGCGAGGTCGGCCTGATCGCGACGGAGCCGGACCGCGTGCCGCCGCTGGCCAACCCGCCGTTCGCCGCGACGGCGCACATGGGCAAGCTGACGGGCGACGCGCGCAACATGGCTGCCGCCGAAGGCGCACGCACGGTGCCGCCGCGCGAGCATGGCGGGAACTGCGACATCAAGGATCTCTCGCGTGGCTCGAAGGTTTTCTTCCCGGTGTATGTCGATGGCGCAGGGCTGTCTGTGGGCGACCTTCACTTCAGTCAGGGGGACGGTGAGATCACGTTCTGCGGCGCCATCGAGATGGCGGGGTGGGTGCATATGCGTGTCAACGTGATCAAAGGTGGCATGGCGAAGTACGGCATTCGCAATCCGGTGTTCCAGCCGAGTCCCATCACGCCGGCGTACAACGACTATCTGATCTTCGAGGGTATCTCGGTCGACGAGCAGGGCGGGCAGCACTATCTGGATGTCGCGGTCGCCTATCGTCAGGCGTGCTTGAACGCCATCGAGTATCTAAAGAAGTTCGGGTACTCGGGGTCGCAGGCGTACTCGTTGCTCGGCTGTGCGCCGGTGCAGGGGCATATCAGCGGCGTGGTCGACATTCCGAATGCGTGTGCGACGCTGTGGTTGCCGACGCAGATCTTCGACTTCGACATCCGTCCGAATGCCGACGGACCGATTCGTCACGTGACGGGGAGTGTCGACATGCCATGTTCGCCAGATCTGGTGAAGGGCTGACGCGGCGTGCGTCACGAGCATCACTCACGAGATAGGACAACAGGAGGCGGAGATGCCGATTTACGACTTCGAATGTGCGACGTGCGGACCGTTCGCCGTCATGCGGCGCATGGCGGATCGCGACACGCCGTGCCATTGCCCGGATTGCGGGGGTGAGGGCACGCGTGTGATGACGGCGCCGTCGCTTGCGTTGATGGGAAGTGCGAGTCGCGCGGCGCACGCCACGAACGAGCGGGCGGCACATGCACCGCGTCATTCGGGCGACGGGCCGTCGTCGCGTCATCGACCGGGGTGCAGTTGCTGCACCGGCGGCAAGGTGTCGCTGGCGGGGGCGAGTGGGCAGACGTCCACGGCAACGGGCGGGCTGAAGCGGCCGGCGGGACGGCCCTGGATGATCAGCCATTGATTCTGTTGGAAGGGCTCGGCACGGCCCGGGGTCTCCGGGCCGTGCGTCGGGACCGCGAGTTTTGAAGGAGAAGGGACTCATGCGACATGGGGATATTTCGAGTAGCCGCGACTGTGTGGGCGTTGCGGTCGTCAACTACAAGATGCCGCGTTTGCATACGAAGGCGGAGGTATTGGAGAACGCGCGCAGGATCGCCGACATGGTCGTCGGCATGAAGCAGGGGTTGCCCGGCATGGATCTCGTGATCTTTCCCGAGTACTCGACGCACGGGATCATGTACGACCGTCAGGAGATGTTCGACACTGCAGCGACGGTGCCGGGCGAAGAGACGGATATTTTCTCGGCGGCATGTCGCAAGGCGAATGTGTGGGGGGTGTTTTCGCTCACGGGTGAGCGGCACGAGGATCATCCGAACAAGGTGCCTTACAACACGCTGGTGCTGATCGACAATCGCGGGGAGATCGTGCAGAAGTACCGCAAGATTATGCCGTGGACACCCATCGAAGGCTGGTACCCCGGCGACCGCACTTATGTGACGGTAGGGCCGAAGGGGCTGAAGATCAGTCTGATCATCTGCGATGACGGCAACTATCCGGAGATCTGGCGGGATTGCACGATGAACGGTGCGGAGCTGGTGGTGCGTTGTCAGGGGTATATGTATCCGGCCAAGGATCAACAGGTGCTTGTGGCGAAGGCGATGGCGTGGATGAACAACACGTATGTGGCTGTCGCGAACGCGACGGGCTGGGACGGTGTGTATTCGTACTTCGGCCACTCGGCGATCGTCGGCTTCGACGGCCGCACACTCGGTGAGTGCGGCGAGGAGGAGATGGGCGTGCAATACGCGGAGCTGTCCGTGAGCGCGATTCGCGACGCGCGCAAGAACATGCAGTCGCAGAACCATCTGTATAAGCTACTTCACCGCGGATACACCGGGACGATCCATTCGGGCGAAAGCGCCAACGGCGTCGCCGATTGCCCGTTCGGGTTCTACCGCGATTGGGTCACCGACCCGGAAGGCACACAGCGGAAAGTCGAGGCCATCACCCGCTCGACACCCGGGACGGAAGAATGCCCGATCGACGGGATTCCTTGTGGGGGAGGTTGAGAGGTGGCGGGCCGTGAAGGCCCGCCACCGCATACTTATCCGCCGAACTTCACCTCCCGATCCAGCGGATACACCGGACGGTTCAGGTGCGAGAACGGGAACAGCGCGTAATTTGAACTCGTTACGCCGTCGCTGTCGCATTCGACGAGGCCCTGGGCAATCGGCACGAACACCGGGCGGCAATACATGCGCGACTTGAGCAGCAGGAAGCGCTCGCGGCGCGGGTCGAGGCCGACGCACGTGAACACGCCGTGATCCCACGGTTCGTGCGTGCGCTCCGTCACCACGATGCGCGCCGGCCCGATATCGAACAGCACCGTGCGCCCCATGTAGCAGCGTTGCCCGGTGTACGTCGGTCCGCTCACGACATACTCGCCGTCGCCGATCTTGCGCACGATGCCCGTGAGCACCGGCGGTGTCTTGACGATGCCCAATTGCGTCAGCGCGCGTTTGTTGCCGACCGCCAGCGTCACCTCGGCGCCCTCGCCTGCGGCGATCAACGTCGCGACCGCTTCCGGGTCGCACAGCGGACCGACGCCGATACCCGTCAGTCCGGCCGCGAGCGCGGCGTCGAGCACATCCATCGTGTCGCACGTGCCGCCCGACATACAGTTGTCGCTGTGATCGAGCAGCAGCACCGGCTTGTCGGCGCCTTCGGCCAGCCGCTTCGCTTCGGCAATCGACTCGGCGAGCGGCGCGCTGCGGTAGACGAAGTCGTCGCGTGCCTCCCACACCTGCGCGGCGATACGATCGGCGACGGCTTGCGCACGTGCCAAGCCCGCCTCGCCGTCATCCGCCGTCACGACGACGCTGATGCACGGCGCGGGGATGTCCGCGAGCGAAAAACCCGAGAACACCGATACGGCCGGAATGCCCTCCTCGGCTTCGGCGCGCCGCGCGGCGTCGAGCGCAAGCTTCATCGCGCCGCCGTGGCTCGTGCTGCGCAACGTATGCACCATCAACGGCGGTTGTCGCCAGACCACGCGAGGGCGGCGCTTGCCCTGTAACATCTCGAACAGCAAGCGTCCGGCGTGCTCGCCTGTCTCGTACATGTCGATGTGCGGATACGTCTTGAAGCCCACGACGATATCGGCGTTCGCCACGATCTTCGGCGTGACGTTCGCATGCAGGTCGAGCGCAACCGCGATCGGTGTATCGGGCGCGGCCGCGCGCACGCGCTCCAGCAGATCGCCCTCGCCGTCGTCGCTGTTTTCCGCAACCATCGCGCCGTGCAGATCGAGCAGGATCGCATCGACACCGCCTGCGGCCGCCACGATCCGGTCGCACAGGGCGGTGTAGGCGCTCGCCGCGACCGGGCCGCTCGGGTTGGCCGCAGCGGAGACGGGCGTTACCATCTGCGCCCCGGCGGCCTCGGCGAGATCGATGAACGCGGCCATCGCGGTGCGCATGCCCTTGTTCTCGCGACAGGCGGCCTCGTCATAGCTCGGGCCGTGGTTGCCGAAGGCGTCGAGCGGTGTGGGTACCGGCGAGAAGGTATTTGTCTCGTGATTCATCCGCGCGATCATGACTTTCATGCCACACCTCCCGCGCGTTGCAGCATCGCCTGCAACAGCACGTTGCAACCGGCTTCGAGGTGCGCCGGATCGGCGTCCTCGATCTCGTTGTGACTGATGCCGTCCTTGCACGGGACGAAGATCATCGCCGTGGGGGCGACGCGCGCGAGATAGACGGCATCGTGCCCCGCACCGCTGATGGCATCCATCGACGACAAGCCAAGCGCCTGCGCGCCCCGCCGAATCGCTTCGACGAGTTCCGGTGCAAACGGCTGGGGCGGGAAGTACACGACCGGCTCGATGGCGATGTCGATGCCATCGGTGCGCAACGCGGCGCACTCGGCGCGCAGCTTGGCGTCGAGCGCGTCGAGCGTGGCGTCGTCGGCGGCGCGCAGATCGACCGAGAGCTTCACGCGGCCCGGAATCACGTTGCGCGAGTTCGGATAGTTGTCGACCCAGCCGACCGTGCCGCGCGCATGCGGCGCGTGCTCGCATGCAATGCGGTTCACCGCCTGAATCAACTGCGCGGCCGCGAGCAGCGCGTCGCGGCGTAGTTCCATGGGCGTCGGGCCGGCATGGGCCTCCATGCCCGTGAGGGTCACATCGTACCAGCGCTGACCGAGTGCCCCCTGCACCACGCCGATGGTCTTCCCGTGCGCTTCGAGCACCGGTCCTTGCTCGATGTGCGCTTCGAAATACGCACCGACGGCGCCCGCTTCACCCACGGCCGGTGTCGCACCGGCGTAGCCGATGGCGCGCAGTGCGTCGGCGACGCTCACGCCGTCGTGATCGGTTTGCGCGAGTGCGTGATCCAGCGTGAAGGCGCCCGCATAGACGCCGGACCCCATCATCACGGGCACGAAGCGCGACCCCTCCTCGTTGGTCCAGACGACGACTTCGAGCGGCGCGTCGGTCTCGATGCCGTTGTCGTTGAGCGTGCGCAGCACCTCCAGTCCGGCGAGCACGCCGTAGTTGCCGTCGAACTTGCCGCCGGTCGGCTGGGTGTCGATGTGACTGCCGGTCATGACGGGCGGTAGCGCGTCGTTGCGGCCTGCGCGGCGCGCAAAGACGTTGCCGATGGCATCGACACGCACCGTGCAGCCAATCGCCTTGGCCCACGTCACGAACAGATCGCGGCCCTGCCGGTCGAGATCGGTCAGGGCGAGGCGGCATACGCCGCCCTTCGGGGTCGCGCCGATGTGCGCAAGTTGCATCAGGCTGTCCCACAGGCGCGCGCCGTCGATGCGCACTGCGGCAGCCGGTTGATCGAGACGTTCCATGTTCACAAGTCCTTCAGGGCAGGCGCCGCGTCATTCGCGCAGGCGCCTGCGTTGGCAGAATGGCGCGCTCGCCTCGCGGCATCGGGACGTGGCGGCGCGCGTTGGGGGAAACGGGGGATGCGCGGCTCAAGCCACGCCCACGCCGAGATAACGGTCCTTGACGACCTCGTCGGCGAGAAACGTGGCGTTGTCCGCGCCATACACGATCACGCCTTGTTCGACGATGTAATGCCGGTCGGCGAGCTGCGTGCAGACTTCCAGGTTCTGCTCGACGAGCAGGATCGCGACGCCCGCTTGCTTGATGAGCTTCAACTGCGCCACGATTTCCTCGACGATCACCGGAGCGAGCCCTTCGACCGGCTCGTCGAGCATGAGCAGACGCGGGTGATTCATCAACGCGCGCCCGATCGCCAGCATCTGCTGTTCGCCGCCGGAGAGTTGCGCGCCGCCGTTCTTGCGGCGCTCCTGCAAGCGCGGAAAGATGCGATAGATGTCGGCAAGCTGCCACGGTGAATCGCGACGCGCACCGAGCTTGAGGTTTTCCTCGACGGTGAGCAGCTTGAAGATGCCGCGATGTTCGGGCACGAAGCACACGCCGCGCGCGGCAATGCGATGCGCCGGTTGTCCTGCAACGGGCTTGCCCAGGAACGCGATGCTGCCGGCCTTGGGCGGCACGACGCCCGCAATGGTCTTGAGCGTGGTCGACTTGCCCGCGCCGTTGCGTCCGAGCAGCGTGACGAGTTCGCCATCGCCCACGCTCAGCGATACGCCCTGCAGGATGTGGCTCTTGCCGTAATAGCTGTGAACGCCTTCCACGTCGAGGATCATGCGCGGCCTCCGGTAATCATGTTGCCGAGATAGGCGGCGCGCACGCGGTCGTCGGCACGAATGACGTCCGGCTTGCCTTCGACGAGCACCCTGCCTTGCTGCATCACGGTGATGGTGTCGGAGATGTCCATCACGATATTCATGTTGTGTTCGATGAGCACGACGGTGTGATCGTCGCGCAGGCCGCGAATGAGCTGCTTCATGTCGTCGAGATCGTCGATGCCCATGCCCGACGTTGGCTCGTCGAGGAAGATTGCCTTGGGACGTGCCGCGAGCGCCATGCCCACCTCCAGGCGGCGTTGCTGACCGTGCGAGAGCGCGCCTGCCGCCGTGCCGGCGTGACGCGTGAGGGCGAGGCGCGTGAGCACGTCGTCGACGACGGATGCGCAAGCGCGCGGGCCGTCCGCCTTGCGCCAGCACGAGAGTGCGCGGCGCGGCGTCACCCCCAGCGCGGCCAGCCGCAGGTTCTCGCGCACCGACAGATTCTGGAAGAGTGCCGTCACCTGAAACGAGCGCGCGATGCCGCGCTGGACACGCCGGTAATCGGCTTCTGTGGTGACGTCGTGACCGTCGAACAGGATGCGCCCGCCCGAGACCGGTACCGTGCCGGTGAGCATATGAAACAGCGTGGTCTTGCCCGCGCCGTTCGGGCCGATGACCGAGTGCACCGTGCGCGGGGCCACGCGCAGATCGACGCCGTGCAGCGCGGTGAATTTGCCGTAGCGTTTGACGACGCCGGTGGCTTCGATGAGAGCGTCGCTCATGTCGGGTCTCCCTGCGTATCCAGTTTGCCGTTCGGCCCGCCGCGCTTGCCGGTGATGCGATACCACAGCGCTTCGCCCACGCCCCACAGGCCACGATGCATGAACAGACTGACCGCGATGAGCAGCAGGCCGAGCAACAGCAACCAGCGCGGCCAGAGCGTGGAGAGCCAATCGGCGGCAATGACGTAGAATGCCGCGCCCAGCACCGATGCGAAGAGGTTGCCGGTGCCGCCGATTACCGTCATCACAAGAATCATTTCGCTCGAGTGGTATTCGATGTTGGACAGCGGCGCGATGCCCGTCATGAGCGCATGCAACGCGCCCGCCAGCGCCGTGACGGCGCCCGAAATGGCGAAGGCCACGAGCTTGAACGTTTTCACGTGATAGCCGATGGCGGCCGCGCGGGCCTCGTTGTCGCGAATGGCGAGCAGCGTGCGGCCGAACACCGAATCGGCCACACGCAACAGCACCGCGAAGACAATCAGGAAGACGACCGCGACGAAGGTGTAGTACTGCCAGGGCGTCTCGAGCGGGATCAGCGTCTTGCCGCCCAGCGCGAGTGACTGGCGCGGGATGTCGAGCAGCCCGTTGTCGCCGCCGGTCCAGTCCGTCGCGGTGTAGGCGAGGAAGTAGAACATCTGCGCACACGCCAGCGTCAGCATCACGAAGTAGGTGCCCTTCTGCCGGATCGCGAAACTCCCAACGATGGCTGCGATCACCGCCCCCAGCACGATCGCCGCACCGACGGCGAGTGGCATGGGCAGCGCCGTGCGCGTGAGCAGGATGCCCAGCGCGTAGCTGCCCAAGCCGAAGAAGATGCCCTGGCCGAACGAGAGCAGCCCGGTGTAGCCGAGCAACAGGTTGCAGCCAAGCGCGGCAAGCGCGTAGACGAGCACTTCGGTCGCGAGCGTGCCCGAGGACAGCGTGACCGGCAGGATCAGCGTGACGGCGGCGGCGAGCAGCCAAAAACGGTAACGTACCAGCATCATCCCCTCCCGAGCAGGCCGTGCGGGCGCATGAGCAGCACCGCCGCCATCGCCACATAGATCATCAATCGGGCGCCTTCCGGCCAGATCGTGCTCATCAGGCTTTGCACGATACCGATCACGAGACCGCCCACGAGCGCGCCGGCAAAACTGCCCATGCCCCCGATGACGACCACCACGAAGGCGATGCCCAAGGCCTCGATGCCCATGAACGGTTCGACGCCGCGCACCGGTGCCGCCAATACCCCGGCCAGCGCGGCGGTGCCCGCGCCGAGCGCGAACGCGAGGCTGAACACCCGGAACACGTTGATGCCGAGCAGCGACACCATCTCGGACGACTCGCTGCCCGCGCGCACCGCGCTACCCAGGCGCGTGCCTTCGAGCAGCCACCAGAGCACGGCCGCGAACACGATGGTGAAGCCGATGAGGAAGAGCCGGTACTTCGGATAGATGAAGCTGCCCCACATCACCACGCCATCGAGCGCCGCGGGCACGGCGACGTTATCGCCGAGCGGCCCCCAGATGATGATGACCAGCTCCTGCACGACGAGCGCCAGGCCGACCGTGACGAGGATGTGGAATTCGTGCGCTTTCTCGTAGATGCGCGAGAGCAGCAGCTTCTCGGCGATCCAGGCGAGGGCGCCGACGACGATCGGGCAGACGATCAGCGCGAGCCAGAACGACAGGCCCCATTGCATCGCCTGGTAGCAGCAATACGCGCCGAGCACATAGAAGGCGCCGTGCGCGAAATTCACGAAGCGCAGCAGGCCGAAGATGATCGACAACCCGACGGCGAGCAGGAAGTACAGCATGCCGATCCCGATGCCGTTGATGACCTGCAGAAAATAGACGTTCATGCGCGTCCCGGAGAGCTTGGGTGGACGTGGAGCACCGTGTGCCGTCCGGCGTTCGCCGAGCGGCACGCACGACACGTGCGGAGACGGCCAGGCGTCCCCGCGAGCGACACAGCGTGAGCGCTCGCGCAGCGACAGCGCGCTGCGCTACACGCTCAGGCCAGCTTGCACTGGGTCTTGTCGAGCGGCAGGAACGATTTCCCGGCGCTGACAATGTCGGCGAAGTCGTCGGCATTTCTCATCTTCGCCTTGGGCTTGCCCTTGAGCAGATAATAGTTCTTGAGCACCTGGTGATCGCCCTTGCGGATCTCTTCCGGCCCCGTGAGCCCGTCGTACTTCATGCCTTCCATCGCGGCGATGACGGCCTTCGGATCGGCGCTGCCGGCCTTGATCATGCCGTCGAGCATGAGCTTCGTGCAGATGTACGAGCCCGCGAGGCTGTAGTTCGGATTCTGCTTGAAGCGGTCCTGCGTGCGCTTGACGAGATCGAGGTTCAGCGGCGAGGCGACCGCGTGCCAGTATTGCGCGCCGAAGTACACCCCGTCGCACAGATCGGCGCCGAGCGTCTCGAACTGCTCCAGGCCGGAGGCCCATGCCATCAGGATCGTGCAGTTCTTCTTCATGCCGAAGCTCACCGCCTGACGCAGCGTATCGGACGATTGCGAGCCGAAGTTCAGGAGCAGCAGCACGTCGGGCTTGGCGGCGGCCGCGTTCGTGAGATAGCCCGAGAACTCCTTCTCCGACAGCGAGTGATAGCTGTTGCCGACGTGTTCGATGCCCTTTTCCTTGAAGACGTTCTTCGCGGCGGTGAGCAAGCCTTCGCCGAACACGTATTGCGGCGTGATCGTGTACCAGCGCTTGGCCTTGGGCATCGCTTCGATCAGCGGGCGTACGGTTTGCTCGATGGCGCCGAAGGTCGGCACCGACCAGCGGAACGTGGCGTGGTTGCAGTCCTTGCCCGTGATTTCGTCGGCGCCGGCCGTCGTGATGAAAACGCCGCCGGCCTTCTCGACCTCCTTGCCCATGGCCAGCGCTTCGGACGACAGAATGCCACCCGCGAAGAAGCGAGCGCCCTTCTGTTGCGCGATTTCCTGCACGCGGCGGATGGCCGTGGCGGGCTTGCCCTCGGTGTCCAGGGTGGTATAGGCGAGCGGGCGGCCAACCACCTTGCCGTACTGCTCGACGATAAGCTTCATGCCCAGATCGGCAAACTTGCCGTTGGCGGCGAATGGGCCCGACATCGGTACCGGACACGCCAGCTCGATGGCGCCGGTGCTTTGCGCGAACACATCGCGCGCGGTGAATAAGGAGGAGGCAGGCAGAGACGCCGCAGCGGCGAGCTTCAATAGTTCACGACGATTCAATTGGGTCTCCAGGGAAGGGAGCAATCGTTCATGGGGTACAAACGTGCAGCGCGTCACACGCTGACCGGCCAGAGATCCGAGAAAATCGATCCCAGGCAGCGACCTGACAGTGACAGCTTGCAGCGTCCGGGGCCTTATCCCTATCCGTCATATTTATTATGATAAATAGGATGAATTTGATCGTAGGTATAATATTTTGAGGTGTCAATCAGAAAAAATTCTCATCCGGCACTGCCGGTAGAACACGTTCACAAGCCTGTCAGTCATGTGAACAGATCCTTGAGAGGCGCCATATGGCACGAGATGCGCAAACGGTGCGAGAGCCGATGGAAATCAAACAACAAAAGCGTGGCGATCTTGTCGCCGAAGCCATCAAGCGTCTGATTACCGAGGGCAACCTGCTGCCAGGCGACCGTCTGCCGCGCGAGGTGGAATTGCAGCAGATGTTCGCGGTGTCGAAGAGCACTATTCGCGACGCGCTCAAGTCACTTGAAGTACAGGGACTCATCAAGGTCAGCACGGGTCCGTCGGGGGGCGGCATGGTGGTGGAAGTGCCACTCGAGCGCACGTTCCAGCTCATGCAGAACTACCTCTTCTTCAAGGAAGTGAGCATCGACGACATCTACATGGTGCGTCAGTTGCTCGAGCCGGAGCTGGCCGCCGGTGCGGTGCCGCACCTGACCGAGGCTGACTTCGAGGCGCTTGAACACAACATGGCGTGTTGCAGTCCCGCGTCGCACGACCGGAGCGAATTGCTGCGACAGCGTCAGGCCGACATGGACTTCCACGACATTCTCGCGGCGGCCAATCCCAACAGCTTCCTGCGCTTCACCTGCGAACTCGTCAACGAGATGATTCGCCAGTTGATCGTGTTCGGCAACGAGACACCGCGGCGTGAGCACGAGAAGTTCGGTACGGCCAACGTCGATATCCATCGCCGGATTACCGACGCGGCGCGCGCGGGGGATGCGCAACGCGTGCGTGAGCTCATGCACTTCCACATGCAGGAAGCGCGCACCTACATCAAACGGATGAACGGGAAGCTGCGCGGTCGCCTCATTCTCGATTCGGATATCGCCGACATGCAGCAGCGAGTGCGCTCGCAACTCGGGACGAACGGGTCGCGCGCGTTGGCGCCCGAGGGGACGAGCGCGGTGAAGCGTGTCGCGAAGGCCACTGGCAAGGTGCCTGCCAAGCCGAAGGTCACCGGCATTAAGGCCGCCGCGGCGACGAAGGCCGCGCCCGCGCGCAAACGTCGCGCGACGTCGAGTTAAGGCGGGCTGGGGCTTGCAACGGCGGACCCGGGCGGACCGGTGCGCGCCGGAAGTTTACAGCGAGATCGTCGCCGGTTGCTGTTGCGTGCAGCAATGAATCCCGCCGCCGCGCCGCGCAATGCCGCGCAGCGGCATCTGCGCGATGTGCCGGTCGGGGAATGCCTGCTGCACGATGTCGCGTGCCTGCGCGTCAGCCGCCGGATCTCCAAACGACGCCATCACGACGCCACGGTTAGGCAAATAGAAGTTCACATACTCCGGCGCGAAGTCGGGATCGTCCGCGACAGCGGCGGGCAGGACGTCAAAATCAACGCAGGGCAGCAGGCCGATGTCGAAGTGCCGTCCGCGGGCGTCGCGCGCGAGGCGCAGCGCCCGCAGGTTTTCCTTCGCCTCACGCGCCCATTCGTCGTTGCCGTCGGCCCCGGTGGCGAGCAATACGCCGGGCCGCACGAAGCTCGCGATGCCGTCGACGTGACCGTCGGTGATCGTATCGAGCCGTGAGCCGGGTAGCCACACGACGTGCGTTACCCCCAGCCAATGACGGAACACGTCTTCCGCTTCACGACGCGTCAGGCCGGGGTTGCGATTCGGATTGAGAATCGAGGTCTGCGTCACGATCAGCGTGCCCTCGCCATCCACATGCCACGATCCTCCTTCGCCCACGATCGGCATTGACGTAGTGTCAATGTCGAGCGACAGCGCGACACGTTGCGCGAGCCTCGGATCGGCGTCGGGCATCGGTCGGATCTTGTGTCCCCAACCGTTGAAATTCCAGCGCAGCGCGTGCAGCGTCTGGGCGTCGTCGAGCACGAAGGTGGGGCCGGTGTCGCGCATCCAGTGATCCTCGACGGGCATCGGGTGAAGCGTGGCGCTCTCGGGCAGGCAGCGACGCGCTTCGTCGAGATGATGGGGGTCGACCGCGACATGCAGCGGCTCGAAGTGCGCGATCGCGCGGGCCATGCGTTCCAGTTCACCGACGACCTCATGCCGACGCGCGCCCGACATGACCGTGTGGCTCGGCCAGGCCATCCAGCAGGCGGCATGCGGATGCCACTCGGGCGGCATGCGCCAGCGGCCGACGGCTTGCGCGTCCGTTGCGACGGGGGGGCGGTGAGGTGGCGTCATCGTTTGCGTGACCGTGAGGAAAGTGCCGTCAGTGTACGAAACGCCTGGTCGGCGCGGGGCGGGTCAACGCGTCGGCGGATCGGGCAGATGGACGGAGAGCCGCTTGAGTGCACGTACCCGGCGTAGCGCCACACGAAGATCGCCGGTTGAGATTAGGCCGATGCCGCCTTCGTCGTCGCCAAGCGGCCGTCCGTCACGTTCATAGATGACGAGTGCACCGATGCCCACCGGCGTGTTGTACAGCTCATGCCACGAGAACATGACGGTGTAGCCGTCGGCCCCTTGCGCCAGGACGAACGCTCGCGTGAAGTCGCGGGCATGCGGCAGGCGCAGTTGCGCGATGTCGAGCAGTGCGCTCAGCCTGACGCCCTTGTATTCGCTCGCGCTGCGCACCGTCCTGCCTGAGAGGCAGACGACGTCGAGCGGCCCGGTCAGTTGCGTGGGCAGGCGCATGAGTGCGCCGAGATCGAAGGAGTGACGACGCTTGACGCAGCCGGAGACGACCACTTCGCGCGACACCCGCGACGCGGGCGCAAGGGGGAGAGGACTCACCAAGGCGAGCGCTGAATCACTGGCGGTGAGGCGCGTGTCCGGCAAGGCGCCGGGGGGCACGCGCAGGGAGTTGAGGGACATGTCGGTTCGGTGGTTGGGCTAGGGGCACCGGTCGCTGCAATATAACGGCCGGACCCCGCACGGACATACAGCGCAACTGATAGCGGCTATTCGCGCGATGCGCGAACGGCCGGCACAGGCGCGCCGCCCGTCCTTGCCCGATCAGCTACCGAATCGGGCGGCGCGCAGGACGGGGCGACGCGCGAAAACGTCGGCGATCACCGCCCTCGCCTCCTGCACGTCGGCGAGGGTCTCGCCGCCTTGCAGTGCGTCGAGCGCCTCGCGCAGCAGGTCCACGTACTCGGGGTCGCCCGGCGCGTCGCCGCCGCCCAGGCGCAACAGGCTGACCGCGGCGCGCAGGGTGAGCATCGGCGACGCCTGTGCCCGCGCGATTTGCAGCGCGTGTTCGAGCCATGGACGCACGGCGTCGTCGGGATGATGACCGGCGCGAAGAAAGCCGCCCTTCTGACGCAGGAATTCCGCTTGCCAATGGGCGTCGCTGCGACGCACGGTCACGTGCGTACCGCGCTCGGCCGCATGCAGTCCAAGCGCGATGTCGCCGGTGCCGGCGCAGGCTTCCACCAGCAACCCGAAGAAGATGCCTTCGACGCCGCCCATGATTTCGCTCAGACGTCCCACGCAGTCGGTGATGCGCTCCAGGCCGCTCACGTCGCCGCGCGAGGCGAGCGCCCAGCCGCGAATCGTCTGCCCGGCCAGTGCCCAGAGCGCCACGCCGGTCTCCGACGCCACTTCGATGGCCTCACTCGCCAACGCTTCGGCGGAGGCCACCTCGCGACGCAGGCGTCGCAGCATCGCGGCGAACACGAGGGCGAACGAGAAGGAGTAGCGGCGGCCTTGCTGACGTCCCATCGCCAGCGCTTCTTCGCTGGCCGCGAGCGAGGCATCGTGCCGCCCCGTGAACCAGTAGGCCCACGAGAGGAACGATAGCGCGGTGATGCGGGCGTCTTCGCCCAGCCCGGTGTCGGCGTGTTCGGGACGGTAATGGGCGAGGCTGCTTTCGAGCGCCGTGACCGCGCCGCCGAAGTCGCCGTGGCAGCAAAGGCTGTTGCCCAGCGCGTAGTAAGCGTGGGCGAGCAACGGTGCGGCATCGGCTTGTTCTGCGATGAGAATGAGCTTGCGTGCGAGTTCGATGCTGCGCTCGAAGCCGCTCCACGAACTGGAGCCGAGCCACAGTCCCCAGAAGACCGGGAACAGCGCGACGTCGTCGCCCATCGGCTGCGCGAGTGCGAGCGCCGTCTCGAAGTTATGACGCGCCGGCTCCGAGCCGTAGCCGTGCAGCGAAACGAGCGGCACGCCGAGCGCCATGCGCAGTTGCAACTCGCGTTGCGCGATCAGCGCGCCGGAACCGGTCTGCCGCAAGACGTCGAGCGCGCTCTGATAGTGCGCACACGCTTCCCGGAAGGCCTGGCGCTCCGTCGCGTACTCGCCCGCGAGACGGTAGTGCTCGATGGCGGCGTCCGGTTCGTCGGCCTGGCGGAAATGCCACGCAAGCACTTCGGGTTCGGTCTGCACGGCGTCGTCGTTGTGCTCGCGCATGGCAAGGGCGATCCGGCGGTGCGCGTCCTGACGGCGTTCCTGTGGCTGCGCGTCGTAAGCCGCCTTGTGCAGCAGCGCGTGGCGGAAGACGTAGCGGCCATGGTCCTGACGCTGCACCAGCGCGCACGCGACGAGCGTGTCGAGCGCGCGCTCCACGAGCGCCATCGAGCGTCCGCTCGCGACGGCGAGCAGATCAACCTGGAACGCCGGGCCGAGGCACGAGGCGAAGTGTGCGACCGGCTTGGCGCTGCCTGCGGCGTCGATGCGTGCCATCATCAGCTCCTGAAGGCTCGCGGGCATGGGCATGGCGCCGGCGGCGCTGCGGGCGCCCTGTTGGGTGGCGGTGGCTCGCGCCAGCTCTTGAAGGAACAGCGGCACGCCTTCGGCCAGATGCACGATGCGCTCGCGCAGGGCGGCGGGCAGGGCCACGCGCGGGGTCGCGGCGCGCACGATCGACGCAGCCGCTCCCGCATCGAGCGGGGCCAGGTCGATCCGGCGCAAGCCCACATGATGACGCCACGGCTGCTCGAATTCGGGCCGGGCGCACACCATCAGCAGGCGGCCGCGAGGCGGATTCTCCGCCATGAGCGCGAGCCATTCCAGCGTGGAGGGATCCGCCCAGTGGGCGTCGTCGAGCATCAGCACGCCGCCGTCGGGCAGCAAGGCGGAAAGCAGGGCGGGCGCTTCGTCGAGCACGGCCTGCTTCCACGCGTGCGGCACGTTGCCGTCGGCGTGCATGTCGAACAAGGCGCGAAGGCGGCGATGCGCCAGCAGGGCGGGTTGCGGCAGTTGCGCGGCGCCCTCGACCGATTGCGCGCGCAGCCAGCGCGCGATCGGGTGGAAGGGCGTGCCCGCGCCGTCCGGCGCGCAGGCCAGTTCGATCGCGCGCAGGCCGCGCGTTTCGACGAAATGACGCACCAGCGCCGATTTCCCGATGCCGGCCTCGCCGATTACGAGCGTCAGCACACCGTGCCCGGCGCTGGCGTCCCGCATGCCCGTGTGCACGGCGGTAAGTTCGGCCAGCGTGGCGTCGCGGCCGAAGAGCATGGCCGCGCGACGTCGCGAACGACGTTCCGGCGTTCTATCGGGATTGACGCGAAACACCGGAATCTCGCGATGTGCATGGCGCTCGCGCACGCTGCCGTGCGGTGTGGAGGCGATGGCCACGCCGATGAGGCGCTGCGTGGCGTCGCAGATCAGCACTTCGCCGGGCAGCGCCATGTCGGCCAACTGTGTGGCCGAGCGCGACACGCGTCCGCCGGTGTCGGGGCTGTCGTCGGCCACCGAGCTGATGACCAGTCCGGTGTGAATGCCCACACCGATGCCGACGCGTACGGAGCTTGCCTGCGCGCAGCGCATGGCGGCTTCGACGGCGTGTCGTCCGGTGCCTTCGAGCGCGGTGGGATATCCGAAATAGCCGAGCAGGCCACCCGTCGGCGTGCGCACCGTGTAGCCCCACGACTGGCGCAGGATCGTCTCGCATTGCACGAGCGGGGGGCGCATCGTGCCGACGAGCGCGTCGGGATCGTCGATGCCATTTGGCGCGAGCTCAATGGCCACGACGGTCAGCTGGCGCCGCTCGGGACCCGTGGCGCGCTGTTCCATACGCGCGGGCGGTGTCTCCAGCAACTGCGTGAGCGCCTCGCCGGGCTGCTCACCGAGTTCTTCGTCGAGGATGTCGCACAGACGGCGGTATTCGGTCTCGGCTTCATCGCGGCGCCCGGCGCGCAGCAATAGCGCGAGCAGGCATTGCCAGCCCGATTCGTCGAACGGCGCCAGCGCGACGAGCTGGCGCGCATGAGCGAGCGCCTGATCGAGATCGCCCAGACGCGCGTAACCGTCGGCGAGCAGCCGTTCGCCGAAGACGCGGCGGCGTTGATATTCGTCGCGTTGCAGTTCGATCCACTGTTCGAGATCGGGCGTATCGCGAACCGACAGCCCGTGCAGGAAGGGCCCCTGATAGAGGGCGACGGCGTCGGCCAGATGTTGCAGATGGGCGGCCAGATCCAGGCCCGTTACGGTGTCGAGCGTGCGATTCGCCTGTTCGATCATGCTCGCGAAGACGTGTGCGTCGATCCAGAGCCCGGTCTCGGGGCGCAGGCGCACGACCTGGCGATCGGATTCGAAGAGTTCGTCGCCGAGCGTGTCGCGCAGGTGGAAGAGCATGCGCTTGAGCTTGTCGCGGCCCCCCTGGCCGTCTTCGTCGGGCCAGAACAGGTCGGCGAGTGCGCCGCGCGTATGAAAGCCCGGCTGCAGGGCGAGATAGGCCAGCAGGCCGCGCGCTTTCGTGTACTTCACGGCGCACGCCTGTTTGCCTTGTTCGACCCGCATCGGTCCGAGCAGGTAGAGCGATCTGGTGGCTTGCATTGTCCCTGGACGGCAAATAGGCAGCAACGACGCGCACCCATGTGGGCGGCGCCGGCGCCGCGAATTCATGATGTCGTTGCACCAGACCGACGTATCCGGCGCGCGGCACGGGATGCCAATGGGGCCGGAACACCGGCACTCTGACGAAACGTCAAGGCCGTTCCGGGGGGGGCTCCGGCCGAATGCATGATGTACTGCAGCCCAAAGTATAAACACGTGTCTCGATTTCGTCGGCAATACCTGAGGAATTCACACGTCATTGCGGGCGTCGTGCCGTTTTGGCGCTTGCCTCCGGCACGAGCGCCGCTGCGGCAGATCGGCCGTCCGGCCCCGAGGCAAAGGCGTTGCCGGGCGCGATGGCACTGTCAGCAAGACAAGTCAATTGCTTTAAAGTAATTGTAATGTAAATCATTCTCATTTATATTCTCGCTCCATGTTGATGAAGCCGGCTGCGCGTGGGACGTCTGTACAGGTCTCGGCGCGTGATCCGTCGGCATCCTTCATTCATTCTCCGACCACGACGCATTTCGAAACCGATCGATCATGATGCAACGCAAGCCACTGACGGTGGCAATGATGGCGCTCTTCGCCACGCCGTTCGCTGTCACCTACGCCTCGCCCGCCATGGCACAGAGCACAGTTGTCGCACAGAGCCAGGGCACGACGGCGGACACGACCCAGGGCACCACGCCGGGCGCGGCTCCGTCTGCCACGCTGCCGCAGACCGAAGTGTCCGGCACGTCGATTCGTGACGAGTACCAGCGTGACATTTCGACCGTCGGCGGCAAGGTGCCCACGGCGATACGTGATATTCCGCAATCGGTCACCGTGATCGACAAGGCGGTCATGCAGGCGCAGGGCGCCACGTCGTTCGCCGACGCACTGCGCAATTCGCCGGCCATTACGCTCGGCGGCGCCGAGGGCGGGCAGATCGGCAACAACATCAACCTGCGCGGTTTTACGGCGCGCACCGACATCTACCTCGACGGCTTACGCGATCGCGGCCAGTACTATCGCGATACGTTCGATCTCGACGCCATCGAAGTGCTCGAAGGCCCGTCGTCGATGCTGTTCGGCCGCGGCTCGACCGGTGGCGTCATCAACCAGGTGAGCAAGCAGGCCAATCTCAAGCCGCTCAATGAAGTCTCCGGCACGATCGGCACGAACGACCAGTATCGCGCCACGTTCGACCTCAACCATCCGCTCTCGGATACCGCTGCCTTCCGGATCAATGGCTTCGCGCAGGACATCCACACCACGCGCGACGTCATCAACAATCGGGACTGGGGCGTCGCCCCCACGCTCAAGCTGGGTATCGGCACGCCAACCCAGATCACGCTCTCGGCACTCGTTCAGCACAACCGAGACATGGCGGATTATGGCACCGTGGGCTACAACGGCAGTCCACTGCCGGTCTCGAAGCAACAGTTCTACGGCCTGACGACCGACCGCACGGTGCAGGACGTGATGAACCTCTCGGCGAAGATCGAGCACCGGGTCGACGACAGTCTGAAAATCACGAACCAGACGCAGTACAGCCGCTATGTCATCGACGCCATCGAAACATCGCCGCATGCCGTGGGCGTCTCCAACGGCACGGGTGGCTTCACGGCGTTGCCGGTCGGCCCGACGGCGGGCGTGCCGTCGTATTCGCTCGATCAGCTCTGGGTGCAGTTGCAGAGCCACGACCGCAAGATCACCGACTCGTCGCTGTATAACCAGACCGATGTCGTGAAGACGTTCGCGACCGGGCCGGTCAAGCACACCTTGATCGCCGGGGCGGAGTTCGGGCAGGACACGTATGAAAACCAGGCGTATTCGCGCACCGGCGCCGGGCAGTCGACCGGCTTCCTCGGTTGGATTCCGGCCAGTAGTACGGCGTACTACGCGAATCTTCCGAATGTGACGACGACCGCCCGCAATCTGGCGCAGGGTACGGCACAGACGGTCGCGTTCTACGCGAACGACACCCTCGAACTGACCCGCCACTGGAAGGTCGTGGGCGGGCTGCGCTGGGATCGCTTCAAGGCGCAGCTATCGAATACCGTGAGTTCGCCGGGATACGCGACACAGACGGTCAACTATACGAGCGTGCGCACAGGCGTGATCTATCAGCCGAGCGATGCGCAATCGTATTACTTTTCATACGGCACATCGTTCAACCCGTCGCTCGAAACGCTGACCGTCACCAACAACACGCAGGCCCTGGCGCCAGCGACGAACACGTCGTTCGAGGTTGGCAGCAAGTGGAATCTGTTCAACGACAACCTGGCGATCAACACCGCACTGTTCCAGGTCACGCAGAACAACGCGCGCACGCAGACCGGCACGTCGGGCGAATACACGAACGCGGGCAAGGTGCGCATTCGCGGCGCGCAAGTGAGTGCCACGGGCCGCATCACGCCGAACTGGCAGGTGATGGGCGGCTACATGTTCCTGAATTCGGAAGTCGTGCAGGCGAACGACGGCACGCAGGGCAACGTGTTGGCCAACACCCCGCGTCATTCGTTGACGCTCTGGTCGACCTATACGCTCGGCCACTGGGAAGTGGGCGGCGGCATGAAGTACATGTCGATGCGCTATGCTGCGAACACGAACCTGATTCGCGTGGGCGGTTACACGCGCTGGGACGCGACCATCGCCTATCGTCAGCCGAAATACGACATTCGCCTCAACCTGCTCAACGTGTTCAACAAGACATACTTCGACGCCCTGGTGCCGTCAGACGGCGGACGGGCCGCGCCGGGCATCGGGCGTACGGCGCTGCTCACGGGCACTTACCGGTTCTGACGGAGACGCACGCCGATGTTGCTACGCATTCCGGATGTCCTCAGTGCCGAGCAGGTGCGCTGGGTTCGGGCAACGCTCGACAATGCGGGCGACGCCTGGGTCGACGGGCTGGCCACGGCAGGCTATCAGGGGGCGCCCGTCAAGCAGAATCAGCAGATCGACGAGGGCTCGGCCGTGGCGCGCGCGCTGGGCGACGTGATTCTCGGCGCGCTGGAGCGCAATCCGCTGTTCATCAGCGCGGCACTGCCGAACAAGGTCTATGCGCCCATGTTCAACCGCTACGGCGAAGGCATGCACTTCGGCCATCACGTGGATGGCGCAATTCGTCTGCAGCCGGGTAGCGGCATGCGCATTCGCACCGATATTTCCGCCACACTCTTTCTCGCCGGGCCGGATGAGTACGACGGCGGGGAGCTGGTGATCGAGGATCAATACGGTGCGCATCAGGTGAAACTGGCCGCGGGCGACATGGTGCTGTATCCGGCGACCAGCCTGCACCGCGTGAATCCGATCACGCGCGGCGCGCGGATCGGGTGCTTCTTCTGGGTGCAAAGTCTCGTGAGGGATGACACGCAGCGCACGCTGCTCTTCGACATGGACAACGCGATCCAGCGGCTGAACGCGTCGGACGCGGACGACACCGCGCGGCGCACGCTCGTCGGCTGCTATCACAACCTGCTGCGCTTGTGGAGCGAGACCTGAGCGCCGACGCGCCCCGGGCGGCCCCGCCCGGCGGCGCGCGGCTTGCGCGCATCTGACTTATTGCGCTTGACCGGCCGGCGGCGGCGTGGCCGGGGCGCTCTTGTGCATCGGGCCGCGATGTTGGCGCGCCTTGTCGTGCCAGGCCTCCCTCTTGGCCCAGCGCGCCTTGATCGTGGTACTCACGAGCGTCTTCTGGTCGTTGTTCAGACCGTTGTACACGTTCAGCCAAGCATCTTCCGTCTGGCTGCGAAGCTGACGGTTCTGATCGAACATCTTCTCGCGGGCGGCTCGCATGCCGGCCAGGTCGAGGATCTTCTGATCCTTTGCCTGCGCCATCATCTGGCGGAACGGCGCGTCGTTCTTGCGCATGGCGTCGTGGTTCTGCTTTGACGTACTCACGGCCTGCTGCCAGGCTTGCTCCTGCTGCGCGTCGAGCTTCAATTGATCGTGCAGCCTGTGCAGGTTACCGAGCCCCCAGGGGCCGCGCTCGCCGCGCGCGTGGTACGAGGCGGCATGCGGCGCCGTGGCGGCCGGTGCCGCCGTGTCGGCGGCGTGGGCGACGCCGAACATCGAGGTGGCGACGAGAACGGCCGATGCGGCGGCGATCTTCAGTTTGCGCATGGTGTTGACTCCTGTGAGTGCTGCCGGAATTGGCAGTTTCAGAGTAAGTCATCGCCGCACCGAACACGTTGCAAAGTGCAACCGGTGTATTACCTGACGTTACCAGCGCCGGGATTCGCAATATACCGAAACGACTCGGCCCGCCCTTGCCGAGGGTCGACAAGGGCGGGCCGTCATCATCGTGGCGCGAGGGGCGTGCCTAGCGCCTGTCGTCGTTCGATCAGTCCCAGGCGCCGCGACCGCCCGACACGCTGTACCGGCCAGCGCCGAAGAGCATCACGCACACGCCCATGAACAAATAGAAGGCTTGCAGTTCGAGCGACCAGCCGCCGGTCTTCGCGAGATCGCCGAGTTGGCTCAGATGCACCAGCGAGAACGCGACCACCATGTTACCCACGACGAGCAGGCCGCCCAGGCGGGTAAGGACGCCGAGAATCAGCAGCACCGGGGCGAGCAGTTCGCCGAGATAGACGCCGTAGGAGAGAAAGCTTGGCAGGCCATGAGACGTGATCATGCCTTCGATGAAGCCGATTCCGTTGATGACCTTGTTCACGCCGTGAAACAGCAACAGGATGCCGAGGGTGAGGCGCAAGATCAGTTTGCCGAGATCGTCTCTGGTGCTCTGCATGGGGAAGGCTCCTTCTTGACTCGCGGGTTCGCGTAAGGGGGGCAGAAAGATACGGAATGGCACGCTCGCTAGCGTCGCGTGCCGGCCAAATGGGCACCACTGTATCAAATCGTTACGGCGCTGTCTGCGGGTGTCCTCGTGATTTCGGGGACATGGCGCGAATCGGCGCAGGCGGGGCGAGACAAGCGATTACCGTTCGGACTGCCCGGATCCACGCCGATTTCGTGGATACGCATCCCCCGATGGGCGTTCAAGCCATTTCGAAGCATGGCAAAGCCAATAAGGATTCCATCACGAACGCCCGCACAACCGTGACGCCGAGTGCCGTGACCCTTGCGCAGAGCGGTGCGTTCGCTTCGCGGGCGTTGGTTTGCCCAGACGCCCACGACCGAGACGTCGCGTGACGCCAAGCCGCAGCACCGCGAAAATCACCCGGGCCAACAGATTCATCACGACAGGACGAACGGGCGAGCGGCCGCCGAGGGTCATTCGCGTGCATGATCCAGTTGCCTGGCCCAGGCGTATGACCCGGGTGCCCCCTTTGTCGGGTGGTGCTTCTGTTTTGGGGCTATCATCGGCGTCACAACGAATTCGGAGGACGCTCAGGATGGAGCTGGTGCAAGCGCAGAAGATGCTCGAGGGACTCGTTTCCCCGTGGGTGCGGCAACTGAATCTGCAAATCGAGGCGACCGGCCCGGAGCAAAGCGAATTGCGATTGCCGTTCGACGCCGCATTCAAGCATGGTGGCGGCGTGATCTGCGGGCAAGTGTTCATGGCCGTGGCGGACACGGCGATGGTGGTGGCCGTCTCGGCCGCACTCGGCGGCTTCCAGCCGATGACGACCGTCACGCTCAACACACAGTTCATGCGCCCGGTCACCGATGGCGATTTGCGTGTGATTGCGCGGATCCTGCGTCGCGGCAAGAACCTGGTGTTCGGCGAGATCGAGATTCTGGACGCGTCGGGCAAGATGGCCGTGCACGCGACCACGACCTACGCACTGCTGTGAGCGGGCTGGCGCGATAGCATCAAGGAGGGTATTTGTTCGATCAGATCGTATTTGCCGGGGGCGGCAACCGTTGCTGGTGGCAGGCGGGATTCTGGGAACGCGTGACGCGCGAGATGCCGTTGCGCCCGCGTGTCATCACCGGCATCTCGGCCGGCGCGGCCACGGCATGCATGCTACACATGCGCTCGTCGGACTGGGTGATGGACTACTACCGGCAGGCGCTCGCGAGCAACCGCAAGAACGCCTATTGGGGCAACCTGTTGCGCCGTGAACGGGTGTTTCCGCATTACGGCATCTATCGGCAGGCGCTGCTCGCGATCTACGACGGCCAGCTCGACAAGCTCGCTGCGGCGCCGGAGATTCGCGTGGGCCTGTCGCACATCCCGCGCTGGCTCGGGCCCCGCATGGCAACGGCGGCGGGGCTGGTGGCGTACAACATCGACAAGCATGTGCGTCGCACGCTGCATCCGACGCTCGCCCGGCAACTCGGTTTCACACCCGAATTCGTGCGTGCGCAGGATTGCCGGACGACGGCGGATCTGGCCGATCTGATGCTGCAATCGTCATGCACGCCGCCGTTCACGCCGATCCTGCGGCGTGACGGACGCCCCGTGCTCGACGGTGGCATGGTCGACAATGTGCCGGTCGACGCGCTCGACACCACGCCCGGGCAAGTCCTGGTGCTGGTGACGCGCCGTTATCCGCGTCCGCAGATCTTCACGCAGCATCACGGTGGGCAGGATCGCCTGTATGTGCAGCCGTCCGTGCCCGTGCCGATTTCGAGTTGGGATTACACGCGCCCCGACATGATGGGCCCGGCATTCGCGCTTGGCCGCCAGGACGGCGAGACCTTCCTGCGACATCGGGACTCGATGGCGTAGGGGGCATGGCTCGCGCTGCGTTCCGGGACGTTCCCGATGGCATCGCCCGAGCGCGCTAGCGTCCGAAGCCGAGCAAGGCGGCCGGGTTCGCGACGTGCGAGCGTTCGCCATTCAGGAAGTCGACGATGTTCTGGAAGGCCACGCGGAAATACAGCTCGTAGCTTTCACGCTCGACGTAGCCGATATGCGGCGTGCACACGCAGTTCTCGAGCCGCAGCAGCGGGTTGCCTTGCAGAATCGGCTCACTCTCGAACACGTCGATGGCCGCCATGCCGGGCCGGCCCCGGTTAAGCGCCGTGATCAGTGCGTTCTCTTCGACCAGTTCCGCCCGGCTCGTGTTGACGAACAGCGCGGTCGGCTTCATGCGTAGCAGATCGTCGAGCTTGACGAGGTGGCGCGTCTCGTCGTTCAGGCGCAGGTGCATCGACAGCACGTCGCTTTGCGTGAACAGTTCTTCCTTGCTGTTTGCCACGCGCAAGCCGTCGGCGGCCGCGGCTTCACGCGAGCCCTCGCGGCCCCACACCATCACTTCCATGCCGAACGCCCGGCCGTAGCCGGCCACGAGACGGCCGATCTTGCCGTAGCCCCAGAGGCCGAGCGTCTGCCCGCGCAGCACCTGACCCAGCCCGAAGTTCGCTGGCATGCTCGACGATTTCAGGCCCGACTGCTGCCAGGCGCCGTGCTTCAGGCTGGAGACGTATTGAGGAATGCGGCGCTGGGCGGCCATGATCAGTGCCCAAGTGAGCTCGGCCGGCGCGGTCGGCGAGCCGACGCCCTCGAGCACCGCCACGCCGCGTGCGGTACAGGCGTCGATGTCGATGTGCGCGCCGGCGCGCCCGGTCTGGCTGATGACGCGCAGACGCGGTAGTTTGTCGATGAGCTGGGCGGTGATGGCGGTGCGCTCGCGAATCAGCACGAGCACTTCCGCTTCGCCGACGCGGGCAGCGAGTTGCCCGACGCCCTTGACGGTGTTGTTGAAGACCTTGACGTCGTGGCCGGCCAGCAGGGAAAAGCAGTCGAGCTTGCGAACGGCGTCCTGATAGTCGTCGAGAATGGCAATTTTCATGACAAAGCGTAATCGGATCGGCGCAGGACGGCGAGCGTTCTGCGCAGGCGGAACATGGGTCGGAGGCTGCCGCGACCGGTGGACGTACGGGTCGACGACAGGGACGGCGTCTGTCGGGGCAGCCCCGCGCCAACCTTGTTGCGACGCAGCACCGGCGCGATTTGCGCGGTGGTATGCTGACACCTCGTTTTGCATAGTATGGCAGGTGTCCTGGCAACCATGGCGAAACCGCCTCAACACGATGGCAAAAAATCGAACCCACCCCGCAAAACCAAGCCGGACCCGGTGAGCGAGACGCCTGCTGCGCACGTATCGGTGCGCACGTTGCCCCCTGCCTTCCCGCGTTGTGTCTTGCGTGCTTCGCAAGACACACAACACGCGCGGTACGTCGTGCGGCCTGTGCCTGCGTGCGCTTTGCGGTGCTGCGCGCGCGGCGATCGCCAGGGCCATCCCGCCCGACCGGTATCCCCAACCGGAAGGGTTGCCCGGCGATCCAAGGGGCCTGCGCGACGCACGCTCGGCGTCCCCCCTGATTTCTCGACTCTGCATGGAGACAACCCGCATGACACAAGCCAGTGTGAGCGCTAGCGCGCTCAACGCCTCCTCGTCGTCCAATGTCGCGACCCGTGAACTGCCCGCCTGGGTGCGTCATCGCAAGCTGATCGACTGGGTGTCGCACATCGCCGAGATCACCCAGCCCGAGCGCGTCGTCTGGTGCGATGGTTCGCAGGAGGAATACGATCGTCTGTGCGAGCAGATGGTGGCCGCCGGCACGATGAAGCGCCTCAACCCGGCCAAGCGACCGAACTCGTTCCTCGCGCTGTCCGATCCTTCGGACGTGGCTCGGGTGGAAGACCGCACATTCATCTGTAGCGAAAAGCGCGAAGACGCCGGCCCGACCAATCACTGGATCGATCCGCGCGAAATGCGCACGACGCTCGACGGCCTGTTCCAGGGCTGCATGCGCGGCCGCACGATGTATGTCGTGCCGTTCTCGATGGGCCCGCTCGGTTCGCCGATTGCCCATATCGGCGTTGAATTGTCCGACACGCCTTACGTGACCGTGAACATGCGCATCATGACGCGCATGGGCCGCGACGTGTACGACGTGCTGGGTACCGACGGCGAGTTCGTGCCGTGCGTGCACACGGTGGGCAAGCCGCTTGCCGCCGGTGAGCATGACGTGGCATGGCCGTGCAACAGCACGAAGTACATCGTTCATTTCCCGGAAACCCGCGAAATCTGGAGCTATGGCTCAGGCTACGGCGGCAATGCGCTGCTGGGCAAGAAGTGCTTCGCGCTGCGCATCGCCTCGAAGATGGGCCGCGACGAAGGCTGGCTGGCCGAGCATATGCTGATCCTGGGCGTGACGTCGCCCGAGGGCAGGAAGTATCACGTGGCGGCGGCGTTCCCGTCGGCCTGCGGCAAGACCAACTTCGCCATGCTGATTCCGCCGAAGGGCTTTGACGGCTGGAAGGTCGAGACCATTGGCGACGACATCGCCTGGATCAAGCCGGGCAAGGGTGGCCGCCTGTACGCGATCAATCCGGAAGCCGGCTTCTTCGGCGTGGCGCCGGGCACGAGCGAGAAGACCAACCCGAACGCGCTGGCGACGCTCGGTGCGAACGTCATCTTCACCAACGTGGCCCTGACCGACGACGGCGACGTGTGGTGGGAAGGCCTGACGGACACGCCGCCGGCGCACCTGATCGACTGGCAGGGCAACGACTGGACGCCGGAGAGTGCGAAGGCGACGGGCCGCAAGGCGGCCCATCCGAATTCGCGTTTCACGGCGCCGGCCGCGCAATGTCCGTCGATCGACGCCGACTGGGAGAACCCGGCCGGTGTGGCGATCGACGCGTTCATCTTCGGCGGCCGCCGCTCGACGACCGTGCCGCTGGTGACGGAAGCGCGCGACTGGACCGAAGGCGTGTACATGGCCGCGACCATGGGCTCGGAGACGACGGCCGCGGCGGCGGGCCAGCAGGGGGTGGTGCGTCGCGATCCGTTCGCGATGCTGCCGTTCTGCGGCTACAACATGAGCGACTACTTCCAGCACTGGCTCGATACCGGCGCGCATCTCGACAAGACCGGTGCCACGCTGCCGAAGATCTACTGCGTGAACTGGTTCCGCAAGGGCGCGGACGGCAAGTTCGTGTGGCCGGGCTTTGGCGAGAACATGCGCGTGCTGGCGTGGATGCTGGGCCGTATCGACGGCACCGCGCAAGGGGTGGAGAACGCGTTCGGCATCACGCCACGCTACGAGGATTTGAACTGGAACGGCTTGTCGTTCACGCCGTCGCAGTTCGACGACGTGACGTCGATGGACGCGGCCGCCTGGCACGAAGAGTTGAAGCTCCACACCGAGTTGTTCGACATGTTCAGTCGTCGTCTGCCGCAGTCGCTGCTCGACACGAAGGCCGACATCGAGCGTCGCCTGAAGTCGTGATTTGTCCGATGCCGGCATCGCAGGTTACGCGATGGCGGCGCGCACAACGATCCCACCGAGGGAGACTTCGGTGGGATTTTTCTTTTCTTGTGAGACTTCCGAAACGTTTGCCAGGCAAGGATCCGTGCGGTTTTCGAAAGGCATGCGGTGATAGCATTTCTCCTGTTGTTCCGTTCGGACGACGACTTTTCCATTCGTAACATGAGGAGGCGCTTATGCACATGATGTTGATCGAAGGTATCGATGAACCGCTCATGCGATCGATCCGGTCGCGTGCGGCCATGTACGGGAGAACGCCAGAGGAAGAGGTGCTGACGATTCTGGATAACGTGGCGCGGCGGCCAGGCTACCGATCATTTGAAGAGGCGCTGCTCGCCATGCCCAATGTGGGTCTTGACAGCGATTTCGAGCGTGCTGACTGATACCTGTCGAGGCTGCCGATGTATCTGCTCGATACCAACGTCGTAAGTGAATGCCGCAAGTCCGGGGGCGGCGACGTTGGCGTGCAGCGCTTTATGCGCCACGCCGTCGCAGGCGGTTTGCCTCGCTACGTGTCGGTGCTCACGTTAGGGGAGTTGCGGCGCGGTGCCTGCAAGCTTCGCTACCGAAACGATATTCGTCAGGCAGCGCTCGTGGAGTCCTGGGCCGAGTCGGTGAAGCATGATTTCGACGGTCGGGTCCTTGACGTCAATCAGACGATCTGCAACGTCTGGGGCCGGATGCGCGCGCCTCATCAGGAACACCCCATCGACAAGTTGATCGCTGCCACCGCGCTGGTGCATCGGCTCGTCGTGGTCACGCGCAACGTCAAGGATTTTTCCAATACCGGTGTGGAGGTGTACAACCCGTTTCTGCACGGATCACTGTCGGCGTAAGCCGCCTCACGGTTGGCGGACCTGAGCGCGACCAGTGACCGGCATGCGCGCTACAGTCGATTCTCCACGGCGAATTTGATCAGCTCGGCTTGTCCTTCGATACCGAGCTTGCGCTTGATGTTGAGCCGGTGCGTCTCCACGGTCCGGACCGACAAATCCATTTCCGTGGCAATTTGCTTGTTGGCCAATCCGCGCGCAATCCGCGAGAGGATTTCACGTTCGCGCGGCGTGAGCGAATCGATGGGCGCGTGCGATGTCGAGGCCTGCACCACGCGCGTGGCAATGGCGGCGCTGTAGTAAGAATCACCTCGCGCCACGCGTTCGATGGCGGCCACGATCTCGTGGGCGGGGGCGTCCTTGAGCACATAGCCGCGTGCGCCGGCACGCACCGCCTGACGCACATATTCGGCGTTGTCGTGCATCGAGAGAATCAGCACGGCAATGTGCGGAAACTGCTCGCGAAACTGCGCCGTCAGTTCGATGCCGTTCGTGCCGCGCATGCTGATGTCCATCAGCGCGAGATCCGGAGACGATGTCTTCGCCCGCGTGAGCGCTTCCTGTGCATTACCGGCTTCACCAACGACCTGCAGGTTGGGTGAGGCATCGAAGCGCGCGCGCAGTCCGTCGCGCACAAGCGGGTGGTCGTCGATCAGGAGCAGTCGAATGGGATGCGCTTGCGTCATGGGCGTGAGGTTGCTCGAAGCGCCGCTTTCACGGCAGCGGGCGTGAGGGGCACCCACGCGCTGATGGTGGTAAGACCGGGCCACGACTGAACGCCGAGCACACCGCCAACGGCGTCGAGCCGCTCTCGCATGTTGCGCAGGCCGATGCCATGGCTGGGATTGTGATGTACGTCGGCGACGTCGAAGCCGCAACCGTCGTCGGCAATCGACAGATGAATGCCGTTGGGCTTGAACTTCAGCAGGATCGAGACGCGCGTCGCGTGCGCATGGCGCTCGATGTTGGTCAGCGCCTCCTGCGCGATGCGATAGAGCATCGTCTTGATGTTGTCGTCCAGCACGGGCGCGTCGCCTTCGACTTGCATCTCGACCGGGAGGGCCGCATGCGAGCCGAATTCCCGTGCGAGTTGATCGATGGCGGCGGCCAGTCCGAGATCGTCGAGCATGGCCGGGCGCAGCGCCTGCGAAATGCGTCGCACTTCCCCGAGCGTGCCATTCAACCGCTCGATGGCGACGCCCAGCGCGGTGCTGGCTGCGGCGGGCGATCCCGGCAGGCGCATCGACGCCGACTCGAGCAGCAACTTGACCGACACCAGCAACTGGCTGATGCCGTCGTGCAACTCGCGCGAGATGCGCGCGCGCTCGAGCTCCTGCGATTCCACCACCTGACGGGCGAGTTGGCGCAACTTCGCATCGGCGGTCTTGAGTTCGCTGATGTTCACCGCGAGCCCGCACAAGGCCACGATCGCCAGGCACGAAGACGCGATGAGGGTGATCCAGATCAGTGTGCGGTCGATGTTCGCCTGCGCGCGGTCGTCCGACTCGCGCAGCGTGGCTTCGACGTCGTCAAGATAAATCCCGGTGCCGATCATCCAGTTCCAGCGCGACAGGGCGACGACATAGCCGAGCTTGGGCGCCATCTGGTGCAGGGACGGTTTTTCCCAGGGATATTGCACGTAGCCGCCACCGGCGCGTGCCGCCGCGATCAGGCGCTGGATCGTGGGCGCGCCCGATGCATCCTTGAGCGACCAGAGGTTGTGGCCGACAAGCTCGGGTTGCCGCGGGTGCATCAGGCTGCGGCCGTTGAGATCGTAGACGAAGAAGTAGCCGTCCTTGCCGAACGACAGGCGCGCAAGGATGGCGAGGGCGGCCTCGCGGGCAGCGGGCGTGTCGGGGCCGTCGTACAGCGGCTCGATGGCCTTGCGCGCAAGGTCCACGTAATGCAGCAGCTCGGCGCGCTTGTTGGCCAGCGAGGTGGTTTGCACGGCGTCGTGCTGCGCGCTCGAAAGCTCGTTGCCCTGGTGTCGCACGGCCAGCGCGATGGCGACCATCGCCAAGGCGACCGGCAGCAGCGCCAGGACGAAAAATTTCTGTCGGAGATTCATGGCATTCGGAAGGCTGCAATGCCGCGTTTCACGGGGGTTCGCTACGTAGTAGCACGTAGCGGACCTGCGTAGTTCCGCGCTTGTGGCGGGGCGGGCAAACGCCAATACTACACGCCGAATCGTGGCCGGGGCTGACGAGTGCAACTCGCCAGCGTCTCGCCAGTGTTGCGTGAGGTCGGATGGTCACATACCGATGCGCCGCGCAATGCCGCCGGTTCTCGCTGAGCGCAGACCCCCGAAAGAGGGGCGCGCGCAGTGAGCCACGTTCCACGGCGTTGTCATGGCGCCGCGTCAAGAGGCGGGGCAGTGCCGCAACGGCACCGTCCCGGGTTGCTGCCTGAAGGAGGCAGTTCCGAGGAGAGACAATGAATCGCATCTGGCAACAACTGCCTTGGGCAGCGGTGGCCGTCGTCGGCGCGTGCGCGCTCGGCACGGTGGCTCTATCGCGCGGCGAAAGCGTCAGCGCACTCTGGATCGTGATCGCGGCCGTCTGCGTGTATCTGATCGCTTATCGTTTTTACAGCAAGTTCATCGCGTCGCGCGTCGCGCAACTCGACGGCTCGCGCATGACGCCGGCCTGGCGTCATAACGATGGTCTGGACTACGTGCCGACCAACCGCTACGTGCTGTTCGGTCACCACTTCGCCGCGATTGCCGGCGCGGGGCCGCTCGTCGGCCCGGTGCTCGCCGCGCAAATGGGCTATCTGCCGGGCATGTTGTGGATTCTCGCCGGGGTGGTGTTCGCCGGTGCGGTGCAGGACTTCATGGTGCTGTTCATCTCCACGCGTCGCGACGGCCGCTCGCTGGGCGACCTCGTGAAGTCCGAACTCGGCATGGTTCCCGGGGTGATCGCGCTGTTCGGTGCGTTCCTCATCATGATCATCATTCTGGCCGTGCTGGCGCTGATCGTGGTCAAGGCCCTCGCGGGCTCGCCGTGGGGCACGTTCACCGTGGGCCTGACGATTCCGATCGCGCTGTTCATGGGCGTCTACACGCGCTACATCCGTCCGGGCCGCATCGGGGAAGTGTCGATCATCGGCTTCGTGATGCTGATGGCCGCGATCTATTTCGGCCAGAACGTGCACGACAGCGCCACCTTTGCGCCGTTGTTCACGTTTGACGGCAAGCAACTGACGTGGATGCTGATTGGCTACGGCTTCGTCGCGTCCGTCTTGCCGGTGTGGCTGTTGCTCGCGCCGCGCGATTATCTGTCGACGTTCCTGAAGATCGGCACGATCATGGCGCTGGCCATCGGCATCCTGGTCGTCGCGCCCGAGTTGAAGATGCCGGCACTCACGCAGTTCGTCGACGGCAGCGGCCCGGTCTGGTCGGGCAAGTTGTTCCCGTTCCTCTTCATCACGATCGCGTGCGGCGCCGTGTCCGGCTTCCATGCGTTGATCTCGTCGGGCACCACGCCGAAGCTGCTGGATAACGAAGTCAATGCGCGCTTCATCGGTTACGGCGGCATGCTGATGGAATCGTTCGTGGCCATCATGGCGTTGGTCGCGGCATCAGTGATCGATCCGGGCGTGTACTTTGCGATGAACAGCCCAGCGGCCCTGATCGGCACGACGCCGGAAGCCGTGGCGCACGTCGTCTCGGGCTGGGGCTTCGCCATCACGCCGGACGTGCTCACCGCCACCGCACACGCCGTTGGCGAAAACACGATCATCTCGCGTGCCGGCGGCGCTCCGACACTCGCTGTCGGCATGGCCCAGATCCTGCACCGGGTGGTCGGCGGCGAAGCGATGATGGCGTTTTGGTATCACTTCGCGATTCTGTTCGAAGCGCTGTTCATCCTGACGGCGGTGGATGCGGGCACGCGTGCTGGCCGCTTCATGCTGCAGGATCTGCTGGGGACGTTCGTGCCGTCGCTCAAGCGCACGGATTCCTGGCCCGCGAACCTCATCGCCACGGGCCTGTGTGTGGCCGCGTGGGGCTACTTCCTCTACCAGGGCGTGGTCGATCCGCTGGGTGGCATCAATACGCTGTGGCCGCTGTTCGGCATCTCGAACCAGATGCTGGCCGCGATCGCGCTGATCCTCGCGACGTGCGTGATCTACAAGCTCAAGCGCGAGCGCTTTGCCTGGGTGACGATCCTGCCCACGCTGTGGCTGCTGGCCTGCACGCTCACGGCCGGGTGGCAGAAAATGTTCGATGCGAATCCGAAGGTCGGCTTCCTTGCGCACGCGGCGAAGTATCAGGCGGCGCTCGCCGACGGCAAGTTGCTCGCGCCAGCCAGGTCGGTGGCGCAGATGCAGCGGATCGTGTTCAACGATTACGTCGATGCAACGCTCTCCGGCGTGTTCATGTTCGTGGTCGTGTCCGTGGCGATCTTCGGCGTGCGCACCATCCTCGTGGCGCGCCAGGCCAACAAGCCAACGGCCCGCGAAGCGCCGTTCGAGCCGATGCCGGCCGGCCGTCAAGTCTGAGACCGGGGGCGACGCCATGCTCGATGAAGTCGGTAAGGTGGGCCGGTATCTGGGGCAGGCCATGCGCCTGATGGTTGGCCTGCCCGACTACGAGACGTATGTTGCGCATATGCAGGCCACGCACCCGGATCAGCCGGTCATGAACTATGAGGCGTTCTTCCGGGAGCGGCAGGAAGCGCGCTACGGTGGCAAGCGCGGTGGACGATGCTGCTGAAATGTTGTTAGCCTGATTCGCCTCTGTCGCCCAGGCAGTGAGAGCGCCCGGTGAGCTTCGCCGGGCGTTTTTTCATGGGGCAAGCCGCGCTTCGCTCACATCACTTTCGCGCAGCGCGTGTGGGCGTCGCTGCGACGATAGCGATCGAAGACCTGAGCGACGACGCGCACCAGCAGACGCCCCGCCGGCAGGATGCGCAACCCGTGGGCGTCGATGGCCACGAGACCGTCGGCCGCCAGTTCGGCCAACTCGCCCAGCTCGCTCGCGAAGTAGGTAACGACATCGATCCCGTGGGCCGCTTCGAGGGCGGCGAAGTCCAGCGACATGTGACACATCAGTCGCGAGATGACATCGCGCCGGAGATGGTCGTCGTCATCGAGCCGCACGCCGCGCGCAACCGCGAGTCCACCGGCATCGATGGCCGCGTAATACGACTTCAGGGTCTTGGCGTTCTGCGCATAGCTATCGCCCACGCGGCCGATGGCCGACATGCCCACGCCGACGAGATCGCAATCGCCCCGTGTGCTGTAACCCTGGAAGTTGCGATGCAGGGTGCCGGCGGCCTGTGCGCGGGCGAGATCGTCGTCGGGACGCGCAAAGTGATCCATGCCGATATAGACATAGCCTGCTGCGCTCAGACGGGTAATGATCGTCTGCAACAACGCGAGTTTTTGCGGGCCGTCCGGCAAGGCGTCGGGCAGGCAACGCTGCATCTTGAACTGCTGCGGCAGATGCGCATAGCTGAACACCGACAGGCGTTCCGGCGCCATCTCGATCACGGCGTCAAGCGTGTTCGAGAACGACTCGGGCGTCTGATACGGCAGGCCGTAGATCAGATCGAAGTTGACCGACCGGAAACCGCAGCTTCGCGCCGCGTCGAGCGCGGCTTCGACCAGCGCGCGCGGCTGCACGCGATGAATGGCCGCCTGGACACGGGGGTCGAAATCCTGCACCCCGATGGACAGGCGATTGAACCCGAGCGCGCGCAAGGCGCGAATCGACGCCGGGCCGGCGCTGCGTGGGTCGATCTCGATGGCGTACTCGGCGTCGTCGTCAAGCGTCATCACGAAATGGCGCCCGATGACTTCAATGAGCGAAGCCATCTGTTCGAGCGAGAGGAATGTCGGCGTACCGCCGCCCCAGTGCATTTGCGCGAGCGTGCGGCCTGCGCCAAGCAGCGACGCCTGCCGCGCGATCTCCGTATGCAGGCGCTCGACGTAAGCCTGCGCGTGAGCGCGATTGTGCGTGACGATCTTGGTGCATGCGCAGTAGAAGCACACGGTGTCGCAGAACGGAACGTGGACGTACAGCGAGAGCGGCTTGCCGGTGCGCTTGGACTGTACAGCCGCCCGCGCGTAGTCGCCCGCGCCGAAGGTCTCGCGAAATTGCAGCGCCGTGGGGTACGACGTGTAGCGCGGTCCGTTCACGTCGTAACGCGCGAGCAACTGCGCGTCGAAGCGAATCGGGGCGGCTGCGGGGCTGTGCAGCGCCGGGCGCGTGCCGCATCGTGAGCGGCCGTGGCCTTCGGGCGACGCCTGCGACGCGCAGCCGGGGCACGGCGCGCCGTCATGCGGTTTGCTGGCGGCTGAGGCGTTGGCGCAAACCGTCGACGAAGGGAGGGGCGGAGTCATGACGCGGCCTGTAACAATGGGGGATATTCGACTGTAGCGTTGCGACGAACGCCGCGCCCTGACCTGCGTCAAACCCCCGGCTGACGGCTCGGGGGCGGCGTGCGACGGTGACGACGGCCTGAGAGCGTTGCGGGACATCCGGCTTCGGTCGCGAATCCAGGGGCGCAGCGGCACGTATCACAGGGTGGCCATGCACCAAAATCATTGCCACGTCAGGCAAATTCTGGCCGCCTACGGTAAGCTAGCGCCTTATTGAAGTCCCCGCCGTGTCGACGGCCCTGGCGGCACGCGCAGCTCGCCCCGGAACGATCTCGGGCGGAGGGGCCGACCGGTGCCCGCGGGTAGGCGCAGCGCCGGTGAATGGCCGGCCTGCCCATGCTTGCCCCTGCCAGTACGACGCGGCACATCACGATTGGAAACTACATGGACCGTCTGCAATCGATGCGCGTTTTCGTCAAAGTAGCCGACAACGGGAGCTTTGCTCGTACGGCTGCCCAGATGGATCTGTCGGCCGCCGTGGTCACGCGGCACGTCGCGGAACTGGAATCGCATCTTGGCGTTCGCCTGCTCAACCGCACCACCCGCAGCCTGTCGCTGACCGGCGCCGGGCAGGTGTATCTGGAACGTTGCCGGCAGATCATCGACGAAGTCGACGAGGCCGACGCCCTCATCTCCAGCGCTTCGCGCGATCCGAAAGGTACGCTGAAGGTCGTCGCTCCGGTGTCGTTCGGGCTGCGCAACCTCGCGCCGCTTGTCAAGAAGTACCAGGAACTGCACTCGAAAGTGGTGGTGGACCTCACGCTGTCCGACCGCGCGATCGACCTGGTGGAAGAGGGCTACGACTGCGGCATTCTGCTCACGCGCATGATCAACAGCGAAAGCCTGATTTCGCGTGTGCTCGCCGAGACGCGCGTGATGTTGTGTGCGTCGCCGGCTTATATCGCCGAGCACGGCGAACCGGTGACGCCGCAAGAGTTGGGTGAGCATGGTGTGCTCGGGCTGCCGAATGACATCTGGAGCGAAGATCGCGTGTTTTCCGGCCCGGACGGCGAGGTGCGCGTGCGTGTGCAGAACAAGTTCATCTGCAACAACACGGCGCTGCTGCGTCAGTCGGTGCTGCTGGGACACGGCATTGCGTTCCTGCCGTCCTACCTCGTGGGTAACGATGTGCGCGACGGCGATCTCGTCGCGTTGATGCGCAACTACTCACAGACGCCGGTCGATGTTTCGCTCGTCTATCCGAGCCGCAAGTACCTGTCGGCCAAGACGCGCGGATTCATCGATCTTACCGTCGAGTACTTCCGTCAGAACGAAGGCATTTCGGCCGCCGAGCGCTGGGTGCCGCCCAAGATCCCGTCGCCGAGCGCACCGACCACCGGGATTCCGGTGTGATGTCGTTCGTGTCATGACATGGCAAAACGGCCACTCCCGAGGGAGTGGCCGTTTTCATTGCCCGGAGACAACCGGGCGATGCGACATCCGATCCGCCTAGAACGGCGCTTCGTCGTCCTCGACGGCTGCGTTGTCCGATGCGCCGGACGTCGCGTCCTTCTTGGCCGGCTTGGCTTTCGCCGGCGCTTTCCGGGCCGCCGTCTTTTTGGCCGGCGCCTTCGCCGCCGCGGTCTTCGTTGCCGTCTTGCGCGCCGGCGCGGCCTTGCCGTCAGCCTCGGCATCGCCTGCCTTCGCCGCTGTCTTCTTCGGTGCCTTGGCTTCAAATTCGAAGCCGATGGAACCGTCCTTCTGCTTGGCCAGATACGCCTTGAACGTGCGTCCCGTACGCGACGACTTGAAGTTCGTCAGCAGATCCGTCTTGCCTTCGGTCAGCAGCTTGTGGATCTGTTCACGCGTGATTTCCTGCTGGAGAATCACCTTGCCCGACGTGAAGTCGCACGTCTTCGGGCTGGCGACGGCGTTCTCGCAGACATAACGCATGCCGTGCTCGAACACGCTCCCGCCGCACTTCGGACACTTGCCGACCGGCTCCTGTCCCGTGAAGTCCGGGGCCTCGCCGTCTTCGTCGCCGCTGTCCTGGCCGAAGTCGAACTCGAGTTTGTAACCCATCTCGTCGTCGGGCGAGAGCTTGAGAATGGCCGAGAAGGGGCGGCCCATCTTGCTGCGGAAACCCGACAACGGCCCGATCGTCTTGTTCTTGAGCAGGTCTTCGACTTCCGGGATTTCGAACTGTCGCCCGCCGGGGATTTTCGAGATCGAGAAGCTGCAGTTCGTGCACGCGAAGCGCCGGTAGTTCTCCTTGACCACGCCGCCGCAATGCGGGCAGGGGGTGCTGAGCGTGGCGTAGTCGCCGGGGATCGTGTCCGAGTCGTATTCCTTCGCGCGCTTGACGATGGTCTGCGTCATTTGCGCGATCTCGTGCATGAATTCGTCACGCTTGAGGCCGCCGCGCTCGATCTGCGAGAGCTTGGCTTCCCACTCGCCCGTCAGCTCGGGCAGCGTGAGTTCGTCCACGCCGAGCCCGCGCAGTAGCGTCATCAACTGGAAGGCCTTGGCCGTCGGATGCAACTCGCGGCCTTCACGCACGAGATACTTTTCCGTCAGCAATCCTTCGATGATGGCCGCGCGCGTGGCCGGGGTCCCCAGACCCTTGCCCGCCATCGCCTCGCGCCACTCACCCTCTTCGACGAGCTTGCCCGCGCCTTCCATCGCCGAGAGCAGCGTCGCTTCGCTGTAGCGCGCCGGCGGCTTGGTTTGCAGGCCGACCGCTTCCACCTTGTCGACACCGACCTTCTCGTTCTTCGCGACCGGCACGAGGTTCGACTGCTCTTCCTTGCCGTCTTTCCCGTCGCCCTGTGCTTCCTTGCCGTAAATGGCCAGCCAACCGGCGTTGACGAGCACCTTGCCCTCAGTCTTGAAGTGATGACCCACGACTTCCGTGATCCGGGTCGTCACCTGGTACTCGGCCGCCGGGAAGAACACCGCCAGGAAGCGCTTGACGACGAGGTCGTACAGCTTCTGCTCCGGCTCAGAGAGGTTCTTCGGCGCCTGCAGCGTCGGGATGATGGCGAAGTGGTCGCTGATCTTGCTGTTGTCGAAGATCCGCTTGTTCGGCTTGACCCAGTCCTTGTTCAGGATCTGGTTGGCGAACTGGTGGTAATTGTTGCTCTCCTTGAGCACGGCCATCGTCTCCTTGACGGTGGCCAGATAGTCTTCCGGCAGGGCGCGCGCGTCGGTACGCGGGTATGTCAGCACCTTGTGCTTTTCGTACAGCGCCTGCGCCAGGCCCAGCGTGTTCTTCGCGGAGAAGCCGAAGCGGCCGTTGGCCTCACGCTGCAGGCTCGTCAGGTCGAACAGCAGCGGTGAGAGTTGCGTCGACGGCTTCGACTCTTCCGTGACCGTGCCCTGCTTGCCGCGCACCGCCGCCACGACCGATTCGGCCGCCGCAACGCTCCACAGGCGCGAATCGCGCTGCTCCGGATCGAATTCGTTGCGCTTGAAGTTCGGATCGAACCAGCGGCCCGCGTAAAAGCCCGCGGAGGCAACAAAATCGGCGTGCACTTCCCAGTAGTCGCGCGATACGAACTTGCGAATCTTCTCTTCGCGCTCGACCACGATCGACAGCGTCGGCGTCTGCACGCGACCGACCGTCGTCAGGAAGAAGCCGCCGCCCTTGCTGTTGAACGCCGTCATGGCACGCGTGCCGTTGATGCCCACGAGCCAGTCGGCTTCGGCGCGGCTGCGCGCGGCGTCGGCCAGCGGCAGCATGTCGTCGTCGCTGCGCAGACGACCGAAGCCGTCGCGAATCGACTGCGGCGTCATCGATTGCAGCCACAGACGCCTGACCGGCTGCTTCGCCTTCGCGTGCTGGGCGATCAGGCGGAAAATCAGCTCCCCTTCGCGTCCCGCGTCGCAGGCGTTGATCAGGACGTCCACATCCTTGCGCTTGATGAGCCGGGTGAGCACCTTCAGACGCGACTCGCTCTTGGCGATCGGCTTGAGGTCGAAATGCGGAGGAATTACGGGAAGGTTGGCGAAACTCCACTTGCCGCGTTTGACTTCATAGTCTTCCGGCGCGCCGATTTCGACGAGGTGGCCAACCGCCGACGAGACGACGTAGTCGTCGCTCTCGAAGTACTCGTCATGCTTGGTAAAGCCGCCCAGCGCCCGCGCGATGTCATTCGCGACAGACGGTTTCTCGGCAATGATCAGAGCTTTTGACATGACGTTAGGTAATGGTGAGGAGGTGTCGCCACGCGACATTCGTTGGCTTTATAACATATAGCCAATCCGGCGTTGCCGTCGGATCGGGCACAAGGCGTGCCTGAAAGCGGCACATCATAAGCGCGTCGCAAGCCGGCGGCAAGCGCGGGCGGTGCCGCCGCCGCGCCACCACCGTGGCCGGGGCGCGGGCTTTGCCCAGTGCGCTTGCCGCCCGGTTCCGGCGGGCGTTATCCGGCAAGCAAATGCTCGCGCAGCGCGGGGGCGGCGACCGTGGCGTCGCCCAGTACGCGCGTGTCGAGCATACGCTCGAGAATGCCGATGGCGGGCAGCACGGGGCCGAAAAAGCGGGCCTGTCCGGTAGCCTGCCGGGCATCCTGAACCAGCAGGGTCGGGAAATTCTCGATGTCGTGATCGTCGAGCCAGTCGGCATGCGTCTCGATATCCACCCAGACGAAGCAAAGCGCCGGATGGCGCGCTGCCAGCTGTTCGAACGCCAGCGCATATTCCCGGCAGGTGCCGCACCACGCCGCGCACAAACAAGCCACGAGACGCGTGTTGTCATCGGCCAGCGTGGCGGCGAGCACGGAACGGTCGGCGACAGGATCGAAAACGGGCATGGTGTCGGTGAGGTCGGTATCCGGGAATTGGGAGGGGGCGCAGCGGTGCGCGGCGCATTTCGGGCATTGGCCTCGGCGGCCGGGGCATTCGCTAGCGTACGCCCGGGGCGGTGCGTCGCGCAAACCGCCCACCGGGCAGCCGCGCGATATGGCCGTCGAGCTCGAGCACGCTCAGATGCGCGAGCACTGCGGTGATCGCCAAGCCGGTACGCCCGCAGAGGGCGTCCGCGCTGACCGGATCATACCCCAGCGCTTCAAGGACTGCTGCCATACCGGGTGACGGGGCAGTGCGCGTCGCCACGACGGCTGGGGCGGGTGGCGGGCCGTTGGCGCGCCCGTCGCCGTGAATGCTGAACAGATCGGGTGGTGTGCTGGCAGACGGCTGGCGGGGCGACGCATGGGCGCGTTTGCTGCGGCCGCTTGCGCGCGCGTCTCCTGGGTTGCCACCGTCCGCCGAATCTCTCGACGGATGCTCCGTGGCCGTCTGGGCGGGCGGTGCGATGCCCAGGGCTTCGAAGACGTCCTCGGGCGATGTCGCGAGCGTGGCGCCGTCGCGGATCAAGGTATGGCAGCCGCGGCTCTGCGGGGCGTGGATCGAGCCGGGCACGGCGAGCACGTCCCGGCCCAATTCGCCTGCCAGACGTGCCGTAATCAGCGAGCCCGAGTGTGTTGTAGCTTCGACGACCACGGTGCATTGCGCGAGCGCGGCGATCAGCCGGTTGCGCCGTGGGAAATGATCGGCGCGGGGCGGTGTGCCGACAGGAAACGCGGACAGCAACAGGCCGCGTTCGGCGATGCGCTCGGCCAGGGCGCGATGGCGGGCGGGATAGACGAGATCGGCACCGGTGCCTACCACCGCACAGGTGCCGCCTGCCGTCTCGAGCGCGCCTTCGTGGGCGGCGGCGTCAATGCCCGCCGCGAGCCCCGACACGACGCTCACGCCCGCGTTGCCCAGCGTGCGGGCGAAGTGCCGCGCGTTGTCGCGTCCCTGCGGCGTGGCGCGGCGGCTGCCGACGAGGGCCGCCGCGACCCCGGCGCGGTTGGGCAGGCCGGCGTCGCCGCGGCAATACAGGATCGGCGGGGCGTCGCCAAGCGCCAGCAGCGCACGCGGGTAGACCGGCTCGGACAACGTCACGACGGTACACCCGGGATGGCTGGCCCAGCCGACCGTGCGGGCGATCTGCGCATTCAGCTCGGCGGACATCGGGGCGAGCAGCCTGGCCACAAGGGCGTCCGGCAACACCTCGGCGAGCCGGGCACGCGGCGCACGAAAAATCGCCTCGGGCACGCCGAATACCGTCAATAGTCGCCGCACCGCGGCAGGCGGCACCCCGGGCGTGTGACATAGCCGCAGCCAGTCCTTGATTTCCGCACGGTCAGCACCGATCTGATGGGGATCGTGCTCGGTGGCGGTGTGACGGGCGGTTTGGCCGGCCACGGCGTCAGAACGGGCCTCGGGACGGGGCCCAGGGCGAGGCGCCGGGGTGGGGGGCGCATCGCTGGCTGTCAGCGTCGAGAAGGGCGCTATGCTAAAATTTTTCATCATCCGGTAAGCATTGACCGGGGGGCCAAGGCGGATATCCGTTGCGGCGCGAGCCTCGCGACGCAGCTGCCATCACAAGATTGTGCGTTCGCGGCCGCTCGTTGGGCAATGCGGCGATTTCCCGTTTTCATCATGGCATTACTGACAATTCTTCAATATCCCGATCCGCGTTTGCACAAGGTGGCCAAGCCGGTTGCCAAGGTCGACGACCGGATTCGCCAGCTCGTCAAGGACATGGCCGAGACCATGTACGACGCCCCCGGCATTGGCCTTGCGGCCACGCAGATCGACGTGCACGAGCAAGTCATCGTGATGGATCTCTCGGAGACGCGCGATGAATTGCGCGTGTTCATCAATCCCGAGATCGTCTGGCGCAGCGACGAGCAGAAGGTCTATGAAGAGGGCTGCCTCTCGGTGCCCGGCATCTACGACGAAGTCGAGCGCGCCGACCGTGTGCGCGTGCGCGCGCTGAACGAGCACGGCGAGGCGCTCGAGCTGGACGCCGACGGCCTGCTCGCCGTGTGCATCCAGCACGAGATGGATCACCTCAAGGGCCGCGTGTTCGTCGAGTACCTCTCGCCGCTCAAGCGCAATCGCATCAAGCAAAAGATGAAAAAGCAGGTCGAACGCGCCTGACGCGGGCCGGCGGCGCCCGACGTGGGCGCGCCCGGCGAAAAGTCCTCTATACTTGCAGCGCTCGCGGGCGCACGCGCCCGCCTTTCGCCGCTGCGACGGGGCGTCATCGAACGCTCGCCGTCGGGCCAACTCCCGACTGTTTGCCGAGATGTCCATCGCCATCGTTTCGCCGTCTTCCCGCACCCGCAAGATCTATTGGCTGAGCGCCGCACTCCTGTTCGCTTTCCTGCTGGCGGGCCTGTTCGACCGCGACCCCTGGAAAGCCGACGAGCCGTATTCCGTCGGCATGGTGCTCAACTTCTTTCGCGGCCACGATCTGGTTGTGCCGCACGTGGCCGCCGATCCTTTCGTGGAGAAGCCGCCCGTCATGTACTGGACGGGGGCGTTCTTCGCGCGGCTGGCCTCCGGCGTGCTGCCGGTCTTCGATGCGGCGCAGCTCGCGGTGCTCGCCTGGCTCGTGATCGCGGTGATCTGTGTCGGCCGGCTGGCGCAGCGCCTCTACGGCCCGGCGCAGACGCACGACACCAACACCGACACCGACACGTTCAACTGGCTCGCGCCCATGCTCATGGTGGGCAGCTTCGGCGCTATCGAGAACATTCACAAACTGACGGCGGATGTGCCGCAGCTTGCAGGCGCCGCGCTCGCGCTGGCGGCGCTGGGCCGCTTGGCCAAGGCCGAGAACGCATCGCGCTTGTGGGGGCTGCTGTTCGGCACGGGCGCCGGTATCGCGTTTCTGAGCAAGGGCCTGCTCGTGCCCGGCGTGCTGGGCCTCACCGCGCTGGCCGTGCTCGCCGTGCCGGCCTATCGGACGCGCCGTTACGCGGGCGCGCTCGGCTGGGCAGTCCTGGCGTCGCTGCCGTGGCTGATCATCTGGCCGGCGTTGTTCTGGCATGCCTCCGAGCCGCTGTTCATCGAATGGTTCTGGGATAACAACTTTGGCCGGTTCTTCGGCTTCGTCCATCTCGGCGGGGAGCGCACAACGTATGGGAGCGACGCCGCGAGCCTGATCGGGCTGACCTTCCCGGCGGGCTGGCTCGCGCTCGGCGCCCTGATCGCGCAACTGCGGCAGGGCGGCGGGTTGCGGCGTTTCCTGAGCGAGTGCCCGGAGCAGGCGATGCTCTGGCTGTACGCCGGCCTGTTTGTGGCGACGCTCGTCGCCTCATCGGCGATTCGCGATATATATATGTTGCCGCTCTTTCCGGCCATTGCGGTACTGGGCGCGGGCGTTCGTCTGCCGACCTGGCTCGAGAAGGCCTGGTCTCGTGTGGCGCTCGTCCTCATGAGCGTGTTGGGGCTGTTCCTTTGGGTGCGCTGGGGGCTGCAACTGAGCGGGGGTGGACACATCGCCGCCGGGCCGATCGGCAAGTGGCTGCCCCTCGATTACGTGCTGCCGTTCTCGCCGGGACTGGTGCTGGCGGCGGTCGTCGTCGCCGCGTTGTGGGTGACGGCCATCGTGCATCGCCGTCAGCTCGGTGCCCTGGTCTTCGGTTTCGCCGGGCTGATGTTCGTCTGGGGAACGCTCTCGACGCTGCTGTTGCCATGGATCAACGAAGCCCGTAGCTACCGCACGCCGTTCGACGAACTGCGCGCGTCGCTGTCCCATGCGGCGCCGCACGGCACGTCACTGGCGACCCGATGCGTCGGGTCGTACAACGTCGGTGAATCGGAGCGTGCCATGCTCGACTATTTCATCGATGTGCGTCCGGTACAGCTTCAGGATCTGACGCAGGCGTCGCGCTGCAGCGTGCTGCTGCTGCTCGACAAGGCCAATGCGCGCATCCCGGCGCCGGAAGGCTGGCGCGAGATCTGGCAGGGCGGCCGCGCCGGCGATACCAATGAGCGCTTCCGCGCCTTCGTGACGCCTTCGGCCACGGTGTCCGCATCCGCTGGCACCGTCAAATAAGTTATCGCGTTCAGCGCAAGGAAGTTCGTCATGACGCTTCGCATCGTCTTCGCCGGTACGCCGGAATTCGCACAAACGGCGCTTGCCGCCATCGATGCTGCCGGTTTTTCTGTGGAGTTGGTGCTCACTCAACCAGATCGCCCCGCGGGTCGAGGCATGAAGCTGCATGCCAGTCCGGTCAAGCGGTACGCCCAGGCGCGCGGCATGCCGGTGGCGCAGCCGTCGTCGCTGCGCCGCCACGGCAAATTTCCGGAGGAAGCCGCGGCCGCCATCGAACAACTGCGCGCGCTGGCGCCCGATGTCATGGTCGTGGCCGCGTATGGCCTGATCCTGCCGCAGGAGGTGCTCGATCTGCCCCGTTACGGTTGCCTGAACATTCACGGCTCACTGCTGCCGCGCTGGCGTGGTGCGGCACCGATCCACCGTGCCATCGAGGCAGGCGATGCCGAAACCGGCATCACCATCATGCAGATGGACGCCGGCCTCGATACGGGCGCGATGGTTCTGCGCGAAGCCGAACCCATCGGTCCGGACGACACCACGGCGGTGCTGCACGACCGCATGGCGGCGCTGGGCGGCAAGTTGATCGTCGATGCCTTGCGTCAGCTCGCGCGCGACGGTTATTTGCCGAGCGTCGCCCAGCCCGAGGTCGGCGTGACCTATGCGGAGAAGATCGCCAAGCAGGAGGCGGTGCTCGACTGGCGCAAACCCGCCGAGGGGCTGTCGCGGCAGGTCCGGGCGTTCGATCCGTTCCCGGGCGCGCTTGGCACGGTACATGACACGCCCGTCAAGGTGTGGCGCGCGAGCGCCGTGGCGGGCAAACCGGGGGTTGCCCCCGGCACTATTCTTGACGTGAGCGCTGACGCCATCGTCGTCGCCTGCGGGACCGGCGCGCTTCGTGTGACCGAGTGCCAGAAGCCGGGCGGCAAGCGTTTGCCGGTTCGCGAATTCCTCGCGGGATTCGCGCTGGCAGCCGGGGACGTGTTCGCGGCAGGGCATCCGCCGGCGCAGTAATTTCGACCGAATCGACCGTTCCGATCGTCGAAACCTTGTCGAAAGGTCTCGAAACGTCTTTGAATCGGCGGGAAATCGCCGCGAACGTCTGAAAAATCTCGAAATGAGGGCCGCTGGCGTTGAATTTTTGACGTCCGGCCCCATCTAACGCCCGGGAACACGCAAAGTGCGTGGTTTCCTTGGATCATCAAGATTGCAGAGGAGAACACCATGTTCAATTGGATGAAGACCACCCTGCTGATGGCGGCCATCACCGCGTTGTTCATGGTGGTGGGCGGCATGATCGGCGGCAAGCAGGGCATGATGCTCGCGCTGGCGTTCGCGCTCGCGATGAATTTCTTTTCGTACTGGTTCTCGGACAAGATGGTGCTGCGCATGTACAACGCGCAGCAAGTCGACGAGACGAGCGCGCCGCAGTTCTACAACATGGTGCGCGAGCTGTCGCAGCGTGCCGGCCTGCCGATGCCGAAGGTCTACCTGATCAACGAGGACGCGCCCAACGCGTTCGCGACCGGCCGCAATCCGGAGCACGCGGCCGTGGCGGCCACGACCGGCATCCTGCGCGTGCTCTCCGATCGCGAGCTGCGTGGCGTGATGGCGCATGAGCTGGCGCACGTGAAGCATCGCGACATTCTCCTTTCGACGATTTCCGCCACGATGGCCGGTGCCATTTCAGCACTCGCCAACTTCGCCATGTTCTTCGGCGGACGCGACGAGAACGGCCGTCCGACCAATCCGATCGCGAGCATTGCCGTGGCGATTCTCGCGCCGTTGGCTGCATCGCTGATCCAGATGGCGATTTCGCGTGCCCGCGAATTCGAGGCGGACCGCGGCGGCGCGGAGATCTCCGGCGATCCGCAGTCGCTGGCGATGGCGCTCGACAAGATTCACCGTTATGCGCAGGGTATTCCGTTCGCGGCGGCCGAGCAGCATCCGGCCACGGCGCAGATGATGATCATGAATCCGCTGTCCGGCGGCACGATCGCCAATCTGTTCTCGACCCACCCGGCGACCGAAGAGCGCGTGGCGCGACTGATGGAGATGGCGCGCACCGGCCAGTATCCGGCCTGATCGTGCGCGCCGCGCGCACGAACACGCGCGAAAGTGAGGACTGACCTCGCCGGCCAGGGCCTGGCCCGGCCACGCGGGTGTCGCCGCCAAGTGCGGTTGACCAGTCTGCTATCCTGTCGCCCGACAGCCGTCCGATAGCCCACATGCCCGCCGTCGCGCGGGCATGTTTGTTTGTAGAAAGCCCATGCCGCAACCGAGTCTGCCCACCGAATCCCTGGCCTACGCGCTGCAGCGCGCCGCGCAGGCCCTCGAATCCGTCCAGAACGGCACCGCGTTGCCGCAAGCGCTGGCGCACGCCACCACGCAATGCGCACCGACCGTGCGCGCCGCAGCACAGGATCTCGCCTATCGCGCCGTGCGACGTCTGGGCAGCAGTCGCGCGCTGCTCGCCTTGTTGGTCAAGCCCGCACTACAAGCCCGGGTGCGCGACATCCTGCTATGCGCCTTCGCGTTACTGCAGGACACCGCCGAGGATGCTGCGTACACCGAATTTACCGTCGTCGATCAGGCCGTGGAAGCGATTGCCGCCCAGCGTCGCACGGTTGCCGCGAAGGGGCTGGCCAACGCCGTGCTGCGTCGCTTCCTGCGCGAGCGCGAGACCTTGATGGCCGAGATTGCCAAGCAGCCCGAAGCCCGCTGGAACTACCCCGAGTGGTGGGTCGACATGGTGCGCGAGGCCTATCCGGACCAATGGGAGACCTTGCTTGCCGCTGGCGACAGCCGCGGGCCGATGACGCTGCGCGTGAATACCCGTCGCATCAGCGTGGCGGCCATGCAGGCGAGCCTGTCGGCGGCGGGCATGGAAGCCGAGGTCATCGGTCCGGTCGCCTTGCGGCTTGCGCAGGCCGTGCCGGTGGACCGGCTGCCGGGTTTTGCCGACGGATGGGTGTCGGTGCAGGACGCCGGCGCGCAACTGGCCGCGCCACTCGTGCTTGGTGAGTCACCGCGTGCCGGCATGCGGGTGCTGGACGCCTGCGCAGCCCCGGGCGGCAAGACCGGCCATCTGCTGGAGTTGGCTGACGTGCAGGTCACTGCGCTCGAGTCGGATCGCCTGCGCGTGCCGCGCATCTACGAAAACCTCGAGCGTCTGGGACTCACTGCCGACGTGCACATCGGCGACGCCGGCACGCCATCGAAGTGGTCTGGCGGCGGCTGGGACGGCGTGCCGTTCGATCGCATTCTGGCGGACGTGCCGTGTTCGGCATCCGGCATCGTGCGCCGCCATCCGGATATTCGCTGGCTGCGTCGCGAGGCCGACATTGCGGCCCTGGCCGAAGAGCAGCGACGCATTTTGCTGGCGCTCTGGGAGACGCTGGCCGTCGGCGGTGAGTTGATCTATGCGACGTGCTCGATCTTCCCGGCGGAAAATGAACTGCAAGCGCGATGGTTTGAACGTGTTCGCACAGATGCGGTACGATTGGACGCTCCCGGGCAATTGCTGATGACCCCTGGCGGCGCCCACGACGGCTTCTATTACGCTCGCTTCCAGAAACGGTGACTTTCTCCCAACGGCTACTGGCCTGTTTGCTGCCGCTGCTGCTGTGCGTTTTTGCGCTCGGCTTCGCTGCGCCCGCGCGTGCCGACAATGACATCCAGGTGCGCGAAGCCCGGCTCGAACCGTCCGAGGGTGGCTGGGCGCTCGACGCGCGCTTCGCCTTCGAACTCAACAGTAGCCTGGAAGACGCAGTCAATCGCGGCATCTCGTTGTATTTCACGACCGACTTCGAACTCACCCGCTCACGCTGGTACTGGTTCGACGAGAAGGTCGTGACCACGTCGCAGAGCGTGCGATTATGGTTCCAGCCGCTCACGCGTCAGTATCGCGTCTCCAGCAATAACGGCAACAGTAGCAATGGCGGACTGCAGCTCGGCTTCGCCTCGTTGCGCGACGCGCTCGCGCTCGTGCGCAATGTGAGTGGTTGGCACGTCATCGACAAGGGCATCGTCAAGCCGGGCACGCAGTACCAGGCCTCGGTTCGCATGCGGCTCGACAATGCGCTGATGCCCAAGCCGTTCCAGATCGACGCCGTGAACAATCGCGACTGGAATCTAAGCTCGGACTGGGCGCGCTTCATGTTCACGCCCGCGCCGCCCGCGTCGGCACCGTCGGCCAGCGTGGCTGCGCCGCCGGTCGTGGCCGCGAGCCTGCCCTCCGGCCCCCCGAATCACGCGTTCCGCCTGAGGGGCAACCTGCCGCTTGCCTTCAGCGCGGCGCTGCCGCCCGGAGCCGCCCGTGTCAAATAACGGCGGCAGCCTGCTCAAGCACATCGTCATTCGCACGCTGATCGTCACGATGGCGCTCGTCGCCATCGGCCTGTTCGGCCTGCTTGCGCTCGCGTCGGCCAATACCGAATTCTTCGATCGCTACTATTCGCTGCTCTACACCGCGAATATCGCGGTGGCGATCATCTTCGTCTTCATCGTCGGCGCGCTTGTCTGGATCATCCTGGCGCGGCTGCGCCAGCGACGCTTCGGCACGCGACTCCTCGCCAAGCTGGCGATCTTCTTCGCACTGGTCGGTGTGCTGCCGGGCGGCATCATCTACCTGGTGTCGCTGCAGTTCGTCTCGCGCAGCATCGAATCGTGGTTCGATGTGCGCGTCGAGACGGCGCTCGATTCCGGGCTCGAACTCGGACGCGCCATCCTGAACAACGGCCTGTCGGATCTCAGTGCGAAGGCGCAGCTCGTCTCCGACAACCTCGCGTCGCGCGGCGACAAGGGCGGAACGCTCACGCTGCTGCGCATGCGCGACCAGTTCGGCTTGCAGGATGCGACCATCGTCGATGGCAACGGGCGTGTGCTCGCGTCGGCATCGGGCAGCTTCAATGCGCTTGTGCCGGATTTGCCGACGCCGCTCATGCTACGTCAGGCGCGCACGCAGTCGCGCGGCTACACCGCCATCGAAGGGGGCAGCGAGGGCTACGACAAGCATCAGGCAAAGGATCAACTGCGCTGGCGCGTGGTGATCCGCATCCCTTCCGGATATACATCTTCTTTGCAAGACGAAGAGCGTTTCCTCCAAGTCACACAACTGGTGCCGGCCAATCTGGCGCAAAACGCCGAGGCGGTGCAGAGTGCCTATCGTGAATACCAGGAAAAGGCGCTCGGCCGCACGGGCCTGCGCAAGATGTACATCGGCACACTGACGCTCTCGCTGTTCCTCGCCACGTTCGTGGCGATGATGCTTGCGTTGGCGCTCGGCAACCAGCTCGCACGGCCGCTCTTCCTGCTCGCGCGCGGCACGCAGGAAGTCGCCGCCGGGGATCTGTCGCCAAAGGGGGAAGTGCGAACCAACGACGAACTCGGCTTCCTCACGCAGGCGTTCAATGCCATGACGCGCCAGTTGTCCGACGCGCGCGCGACGGTCGAGCGCAACCGGCTCGCGCTGGAAAGTTCGAAGGCGCACCTGGAGAGCATACTGTCGAGCCTGACGGCCGGCGTGTTCGTCTTCGATCGCGACTTTCGCCTGACGACGGCCAATGCCGGCGCCGAACGCATCTTCAAGCAGAGCTTCCAGGGGGAGCTGAATCGCTCGCCAGCGCATATTCCGGCGCTGGTGGAGTTCGGTGAGACGCTGCGTCGCGCGTTTGCCGATCGCGATGCGAATGCCGATCTCGGCCCGGGCGGGCATTGGCAACAACAGATCGGCCTGACGCTGCCGGGCGAGACCGATGCCGTGACGCTGCTCGTGCGCGGCTCGCATCTGCCCGAGCCGATGGTCGCGGTGGCCGGGGTGCCGACGCGCGCGGGCGGTGGCTACGTCGTGGTGTTCGACGATATCAGCGATGTGATCTCGGCGCAGCGTTCGGTCGCGTGGGCCGAAGTGGCACGGCGTCTGGCGCATGAGATCAAGAACCCGCTCACGCCCATCCAGCTCTCTGCCGAGCGGTTGCAGATGAAATTGTCGGACAAGCTGCCGCCGGCCGATGCCGAAGTGCTGCGCCGCGGCGCGACGACCATCGTCAACCAGGTGGCGGCCATGAAGCGCATGGTCGACGATTTTCGCGACTACGCGCGCTTGCCGCCGGCGGTCATGCATTCGCTGCAACTCAACGAGTTGATTGGCGAGGTGCTGACGTTATACGGGGTGGAGGAAGGGCGCGGCGCGATTCGTGCGTATCTGGACGCGGACCTGCCGGAGATTCGCGGCGACTCGACGCAATTGCGCCAGGTTATTCATAATCTGCTGCAGAATGCTCAAGATGCGGTCAGTGCAACCGAAAACCCTCTTATCACGGTGGAAACGAAGACAGTAGAATACGCAGGAACGGATATGCTTCCCGGCGAACCGAAACGCACGGCCGTGCGTTTGACGATCACGGACAACGGGCCGGGTTTCCCGGCACGCATTCTGACCCGCGCATTCGAGCCCTACGTGACGACGAAGTCGAAGGGCACCGGACTCGGATTGGCGATGGTCAAGAAGATCATCGACGAGCATCATGCGCGCATCGACATTCGCAACCGGTCATTACCCGAGGGCGAAGGCAGTGCAGGCGCACAGATTTCGATCTTGTTTACTCAATTGGCTGACGACCAGGAACTGTCGCGCAACAAGCCGGCAGAAAACACGAAGGTAGCGTAAATGGCAACCATTTTGGTGGTGGACGACGAAATGGGGATCCGGGAACTGCTCTCCGAGATTCTGAGCGACGAGGGACATGTCGTGGAAGTCGCGGAGAACGCGCAGGAAGCGCGCGCCTTCCGCGCGGCGCACATGCCCGATCTCGTGCTGCTCGATATCTGGATGCCCGATACCGACGGCGTAACCTTGCTCAAGGAATGGGCGGCGCAGCAATTGCTGACGATGCCCGTGATCATGATGTCGGGCCACGCCACGATCGATACCGCCGTCGAGGCGACCAAGATCGGGGCGCTCAATTTCCTCGAAAAGCCCATCGCGTTGCAGAAGCTGTTGCAGGCGGTGGAGCAGGGACTCGCGCGCGGCAAGCGCGATCCGTCCGGGGGCGTACCCAGCGCGTTCGAACCCGACGACGACGCGCCGGACGCGGGCGTCTTCGGCGAGAGCGAGCCTCGCCACGCGGGCGCGGGCCTGAACGGCTCGGCCATGCACCATGCATCGCTCGGTGTCCACGATCTCGAGGGCGCCGCTGCAGGGGCCGCGGCGGGCATGTCGGGCGACATCTCGTTCGACGTGCCGCTGCGCGAGGCGCGCGATGCCTTCGAGCGCGCCTACTTCGCCTACCATCTGGCCAGGGAGCACGGCAGCATGACGCGCGTGGCCGAGAAGACCGGGCTGGAGCGCACGCATTTGTATCGCAAGCTCAAGCAACTGGGCGTGGAACTCTCGAAGAGCAAGACGTGATGCCGCTTTCCTGCAGATTTTTTCGACGAAGGGCTTGCGAAAAGCGCCTGCAGTCTCTATAATCGCCTTTCTCTTGGCCCGGTAGCTCAGTTGGTAGAGCAGCGGATTGAAAATCCGCGTGTCGTTGGTTCGATTCCGACCCAGGCCACCAAATTCGAAGGGCTTGCGCACATCGCAAGCCCTTTTTGCGTTTGAACGAAAACGCTGCCCGATGATGGGTATCACGTCCTGGCGATAGTCGCGCGGGGCGTCGCGGTTCACAATCGCGTGACATATCCCGCACGCGGGCCGCCCGAGGGGTGGCTGCAAGCGCGTGTCCCAGCCCCCGTCGCCCTGACGGCGAGGGCGATACTGCTAGCGCACGATCATGACGACAAGCACCGATTCCGCTCTGGTCCTGTTCTCTGGTGGACAGGATTCGACCACCTGCCTCGCGTGGGCGCTGTCGCGCTATGCGCGCGTCGAAACGCTGGGCTTCGATTACGGCCAGCGTCACAGCGTGGAGCTGGAGTGCCGCACCGACGTACTGGCCAAGCTGCGGGTGCGTTTCCCGCAGTGGGCGCCCCGTCTGGGGGATGACCACATGATCGACCTGTCGATCCTGGGCCAGATCAGCGAGACGTCGCTCACGCGCGAGACCACCATCGCGATGGCGGCGAACCACCTGCCGAACACCTTCGTGCCGGGCCGGAATCTGCTGTTCCTGACGATTGGTGCGACTATCGCGTATCGACGCGGTTTGCGCGTGCTGGTCGGCGGGATGTGCGAGACGGATTTCTCGGGCTACCCCGATTGCCGCGACGACACCATGAAGGCGCTGCAGGTCGCGCTCAATCTGGGCATGGACCAGCGCTTTATCGTCGAGACGCCGCTGATGTGGATCGACAAGGCCGACACATGGCAGATGGCGCAGGACCTGGGCGGCGACGTGCTGGTCGAGACCGTGCGCGAAGACACGCACACGTGCTATCTGGGCGAGCGCAGCGTGCTGCATTCGTGGGGCTACGGGTGCGGCGAATGTCCGGCGTGCCAGTTGCGCCAGCGCGGCTATGAGCAATGGCGCGCACGCCATCACGATCAGGATCGCGGCGCGGCCTGATCCCGAGGGAATCGAGAAACTATGACGTACGCGGTCAAGGAAATCTTCTACACCTTGCAGGGCGAGGGCGCCAATGCCGGACGCCCGGCGGTGTTCTGCCGGTTTGCAGGATGCAACCTGTGGACTGGCCGGGAAGAGGACCGCGCGGATGCCGTGTGCCAGTTCTGCGACACCGATTTTGTCGGCACCGACGGCGAGCTTGGCGGCAAGTACCGCACGCCGGCGGATCTCGTGGCCCGGATCGCGGCGTTGTGGCCGGCGGGCGACCGCGCGCATCGGTTCGTCGTGTGCACGGGCGGTGAGCCGTTGCTCCAGCTCGACCCCGCCCTTATCGACGCGCTGCACGCCGAGGGCTTCCGCATCGCGGTGGAGACCAACGGCACGCAAGCCATCCCCGAGGGGATCGACTGGGTGTGCGTGAGCCCGAAGGCGGATGCCGAACTGATCGTCACGCGCGGCGATGAGCTGAAAGTCGTGGTGCCGCAGGATCGCCAGCGCCTGGCCGATTATGAGGCGCTCGACTTCGCGCACTTCTATCTCCAGCCGATGGACGGACCGCTGCGCGACACCAATACGAAGTTGGCCATCGACTATTGCAAAGCGCATCCGCGCTGGTCGTTGTCGATGCAGACGCACAAGTACCTGAATATTCCCTGAGCCGTTGCCGTGATTACGATTACCCGGAAACTCGAATTCGATGCGGGCCACCGCATTCCCGATCACCGAAGCCAGTGCCGCAACCTGCACGGGCATCGCTACGTGCTCGAGATCACGCTCGCGGGCGAAGTGAGCCGCGAGAGCGGCGCGTCGGACAATGGCATGGTGATGGACTTCGCCGACGTGAAGGCGCTCGCCAACGAGCATCTTGTGTCGGTGTGGGACCATGCGTTCCTCGTCTATGAGGGCGACACCGCGGTGCGCAATTTCCTCGAGACCATGCCTGACCACAAGACGGTGGTCTTCGATCGTGTGCCTACCGTCGAGAACCTGGCGGCGGCGGCGTTCGACAAGCTGAGCCACGTCTTCGACGCGCACTACGGCCGCGACTTGCGCTTGGTGCGCCTGCGTTTGTACGAGACGCCGAACTGCTGGTCGGAAGTCACCGCATAGTTCGCATCTACGCGGACTACGCCGACTATGCCGCGCTTGGGATTGCCTATGCGATCGGCGTCCGCGGCGCTCGCGCGGGCCGGGACGATACCCGCGATGCGTCAAATTCGATACTCTGCTGCCGAAATTCGACGACCGCCGGTCACGACATGACCGAAAGTTCCAACCCGTCAGATCTTGAGTCTGGCGGGTTTTTTATTTTCGGGGGTTGGCATGACAAGACTTTCAGCAGGCAGCGACGTGATTGCGCAGAACACGCAGCGCTTGGTGCAGCTTCTCGCGATGCGGCGGCGAGATTCGCACGGCAATCTGCACTCCCTGGCGCAGGTCGCCAATCGACCGGTGGCTGCCGTGACCGAGTGGTGGCGGCCAGGCGCACCACCGCTCGATCACGGCGACTTCCGGGCGGATTTCGTGAGTTCGCGAGCCGAGCGCCGCGCGTTGTTGTCGCTTCCGCGACGAGAGGGGCGTGCGGCATGTGCCGATGCCGCGACGCAGACGGACGCGGCATGGGAGGCGCCCCCGCCGTACTTGGCGCTGGATGCGATGCCCGGCGCGGCGGGCCCGGGCATGTCCCGCGGCGGGCCAACGCGCTATGATGCGGCTGGCACCACGTAACCAATAGGGGACTCCAAAAATGAAGACGCTGCTGCGCGGCCTGCTGGCTGCGCTCCTGTTCACGGCATTCGCCGTGCCTGCCACGCAGGCGTTCGCACGCGACAAGGTCGTGTATCACATCAACGACGCCGAGAAGCAGGCGCTGGCCGCGTTGCGCAACGTTCGCAACCAGCTCGACACGGTGCCGGATACCGACGTCGTGGTCGTCGCGCATGCGAAAGGCGTCGACTTCCTGATGGAGAGTTACAAAGATGCGGCGACCGTCGGGCCGCTGATCTCGGCGTTGCATGCGCGCGGCGTCAAGTTCGAGGTGTGTGAAATCACGATGAAGCAGCGCAACCTGAAGAAGGACCAGTTCGTGCTCGACGCGGACTTTACGCCGTCCGGTGTGGTCGAACTCACGCGCCTGCAACAGAAGGGCTACGCGTACATCAAACCGTAAGTCGGTCGTCTTGCGCCACACAAAAACCCCGGCCTGGCGCCGGGGTTTTTACGTTGGTGGACGGGACCTCGATCGTCAACACGACGGCGAAATCCGGGCGAGCGCGCGCCCCGGCGCATCTTTTCCATTTGGCGCACAATACGTCCAAAGCCTGTCTCAGGAGGTTCGCCATGTCGACGTCTCGCGCCATACGCCGGCTGCTTGCCGGTCTCGCCGCCACGCTGGTAGGGACGGCGTGTCAACCGATTCCCTATGCCGTGGCCGCCGCACAAGCCCCGGCCCAGGCACTGACCGATCAGGCTGTGCAGCACTATGAGGCGGGCCAGCAGTCGCAGGCGCTCGGCGAGTTCCGCCGGGCGGCCGAGCAGGGCAATCGCCTCGCTCAATTCGACTACGCCATGATGCTGCTCAACGGCGAGGGCGGCACGCTCGATCCGAGCGGCGCGGTGCAGTGGCTCGAACGCGCCGCGAACGCGGGCATGACGCAGGCACAGTACGTCTACGGCAAGATGTTCGACGACGGTTACGTCGTCGGCAAATCGATTCCGCAGGCCAATCTCTGGTACGAAAAGGCGGCCAGGCAGGGCCACGTGCAGGCGCAGGCGGCCATCGCCAACGAATACTTCATCGGACGCGGCGTCCCCAGGGATTACAAGACGGCGTTCGGCTGGTACGAGAAAGCCGCGCGCGGGGGCGACCTGCCGTCGCAGTACATCGTGGCAAGCTACTACGAGCGCGGCTATGGCGTCGTCACGCCGGATCCCGGCCGGGCGCGCCTATGGTACGAGAAGGCCGCCGCCCAGGGCGACGTGGCCGCTCAAGGCAAGCTCGACGCGATGAATCGGGTGTCCGTGCCGCCCACGTCCCCGGTACCGGCCCGTTAGTCGCAGCGTTCGGCATGCAAGAAAAACGGCAGGGCGAAGGCCCTGCCGTCTTGTCTGCGCAGCCATGCCGGGCCGTCAGCTCTGCATGAGGCGCTTCTCGCGCGCCACGCTCATCAGAATGCCGACGCCCAGGCCGAGTGTCACCAGCGCGGTGCCGCCGTAGCTCATGAACGGGAGCGGAACGCCGACCACCGGGAGAATGCCGCTCACCATCCCCATGTTCACGAAGGCGTAGGTAAAGAAGATCATCGTGACGGCCCCCGCAAGCAGCCGCCCGAACAAGGTGGCACCGGAGGCGGCGATCACCAGACCGCGCGCGATCAGCAGCAGATACAGCACCAGCAGCACCGCTTCGCCCATCAGCCCGAACTCTTCGGCAAACACCGCGAAAATGAAGTCGGTGTGCTTCTCGGGAATGAATTCTAGGTGGGCTTGCGTCCCTTTGAGCCAGCCCTTGCCGGTCGTGCCGCCCGAGCCGATGGCAATGACCGACTGGATCGTATGGAAGCCCTTGCCGAGCGGATCCGACGTCGGGTCCAGCAGCGTGCACACGCGATGCTTCTGGTAGTCGTGCAGGAAGTACCATTCGACGCCCGGCTGGCAGATCTTGTCCTGGACCGCGAGGACTGTACCGATGCCGATCACCACGGCGACGAGCACCGGCAGAATGAGCTTCCACGACAGGCCGGCCAGATAGATCACGTAGAGTCCGGCCGCGGCCACGAGCAGGCCGGTGCCCAGGTCCGGCTGCTTGGCGATCAGCCCGACGGGCACACCGAGCAAGGCCATCGCGACCAGGTAGTCGAACCAACGGATATTGCCCTCGCGCTTCTGGAAGTACCACGCGAGCATCAGCGGCATGGCGATCTTCATGATCTCGGACGGCTGGATCACCATCCCGACGTTCAGCCAGCGCTTCGCCCCCTTCTTCGTCAGCCCGAACATCGCCACCGCAACGAGCAGCGCGATCCCGGCCGTATAGAGCGGCACCGCGAACTTCATCAGCGTCTGCGTTGGCAGCATCGCCAGCAGCCACATCAGAATGAATGTGAGCACGATGTTGCGCACCTGGTCTTCGACGCGCCCGGGCACATCGATACTGGCGCTGTAGAGCGTGACCAGTCCCACGCACAGCAGCAGGAAGACGATCAATGCCAGCGGTTTGTCGAAACCGACGAACAGACGCTTGACCTGTTCTTTCCATGCATGTTTGTCGAGCGCCATCATGGCGTTCCTCCTTGCGCGCGAATGGCGGCGCGATGGCGAGCCTCGTCGGCGACGGTCGGACTCACGGCGGGCTGACGATGCGGCGCCGGGGCGGGCTTCGGCGCGCCGGCGGCGGATGCCTTGCTGGCGACGCGTGCCGCAGTCGTCGCGCCATCGCCAGCGCGGCCAGCGAGTTCGGCCGCGCTGGCGGGCGCGGCGTCCGGCGCGGCGGATACGGCCGAGGCACCTGATGCCGCGCCGGGACCCGATGCGGCGGCCTGCAACGCAGCCGCTTCAGCAGCGCGCTCCTTCGGCTCGTCGATGAGGTAGTAATCGAGCAGACGACGCGCGACCGGACCGGCTTGTGCGGCGCCCCATCCGGCATTCTCGACGATCAGTGCGATGGCGATCTTCGGATCGTCGGCGGGGGCGAACGCGATGAACAAGGCGTGGTCGCGCTTGAATTCGGGAACGGCGTTGTGGTTGTACTTCTCGTTCTTGCCGAGCGAGTAGACCTGCGCCGTACCGGTCTTGCCGCCGACCTCATACGGCGCGCCCGCGAATGCCTGGCGGCCCGTGCCTTCCTTGATCACCCCGACCATCGCGCGTTTGACGAAATCGATATTCGCCTGCTTGTAAGGCAGCCGCGCGCTTTCGTGCGGCACGGTCAACTGGCGCACATGCGTGACGGGGTCCTCGATGGCCTTCACGAGGTGAGGTTTCATCACCACGCCATTGTTGGCCAGCGTGGCCGTGGCGTGCGCCAGTTGCAGGATCGTGAACGAGTTGTAGCCTTGCCCGATGCCCAGGCTGACCGTCTCGCCGTCGTACCACTTCTGCTGTGCGGGCTTCTTGTACGCCTTGCGCTTCCACTCGGTCGACGGCAGGATACCGCGCGCTTCGCCTTCGATGTCGATGCCGGTCAACTGACCGAAGCCGAGCGGCGCCATGAAGTCGTGAATGGCGTTCACGCCGAGGTCGTGCGCGAGCATGTAGTAATAGGTGTCGTTCGAGACCACGATCGAGCGGTACATGTCGATCCAGCCCTGGCCGTTACGCACGTCGTTGCGGAACGTATGGTTGCCGAGCGTAAACGAGCCCGTGTCCTGGAAGCCCCAACTCGTGGTGCGCTTGCCCAGTTCGAGCGCGGCGAGCGCCATGAATGGTTTGTAGGTCGAGCCAATCGGATAGGTGCCGCGCAACGGACGATTGAGCAGGGGCCGGTCGGGCGAGTTGTTCAGCGCGTCCCAGTTCTGCTGGTCGATGCCTTCGACAAACAGGTTCGGATCGAAGCTCGGTGCCGACACGAACGCGAGCACGTCGCCCGTCTTCGGTTCGATGGCGACGACCGCGCCGCGCCGCCCGGCGAAGGCCTGCTCGGCCACTTCCTGGAGCTTGATGTCGAGCGACAGCACCAGGTTGTCGCCCGGCGTGGCCGGGGTGCGCGAGATCGTGCGCACCGGGCGGCCACCGGCGGTGACTTCGATTTCCTCGAAACCGGTGATGCCGTGGAGCTGCGTCTCGTAACTCTGCTCGACGCCGATCTTGCCAATGTAATCGGTACCCTTGTAGTTATTGACGTCCCGGCGGATGTCGTACTTGGCGCTGTCGCTGTCGTTCTCGTCGCTCATCGCCTCGATACGCTGGCGATCGCGCTGCGAGATCCGGCCGATGTAGCCGATCACGTGCGCGGCTGTCTCGCCGAGCGGATACTGACGGAACAGCCTGGCGTGCACATCCACGCCAGGGAAACGGAAACGTTGCGCGGTGAAGCGCGCGACTTCCTCGTCGGTCAGGCGCGTGCGAATCGGCAGGCTCTCGAAGCTCTTGCTGTCGTCCATGAGCTTCTTGAAGCGCGCCCGATCGCGCGGCGTGATCTCGATCACGTCGGACAGATCGGTGATGAGATCTTCCAGCGGACGACCGATCTTCGACGGCGTGATTTCCAGCGTATACGCGGAATAGTTGCGCGCGAGCACCACACCGTTGCGATCCATGATCACGCCCCGGTTGGGCACGATGGGCGCGAGCGAGACGCGGTTTTCGTCAGCTTGCAGGGCGTACTGGCTGTGACGGAAGACCTGCAGGTAGACGAAGCGTACGCTGAGCAGGCCAAAGCAGATCAGCACGAAAAAGGCAGCCGCCGTGATCCGCAGATGAAACGTCTGCAGTTGTTGCTGGGGATTCTTGAACTCGGTCATGCAGGCGGGGCTCGGTGGTGCGATCGGAAGGGGAGGGAGCCCATCAGATCGGACGCGTGTCGTCGCGGTCGACGGCGCGTTTCTGCGGCGCCAGCAACAGGATACTGATCACCGGCCAGAGCAGGGCTTCGACAAAGCCCGCCGCGAGCGGCCACCAGCCCGGAAACGCCGCACCGGTCGCCAGGCGGATGATGAACGGCACCACGTGCGCGAGCAAGAGCAACGGCAGCACCGTCAGCGCCTGACCGAGCAGCGTGAAAAACAGGACACGGCGGTGAATCATGATCGCGCCATACGACAGCAGCGTGTAGGCGAGCGCGTGCTCGCCCAGCAGGCCGGCGTTGTGCACATCCATGAGCAGTCCGACGAGGAAAGCCACACCCATGCCCACCTTGCGGGGCTGGTGGATGTTCCAGAACATGAGCACCAGCGCGACGAAATCGGGCATGGCGGGGGCATGCCCCCACGGCATCAGGTTGACCAGGAACGCCACCACGAGGCTGAGCGCGATGAAGTATGGATTGACCGGCAGCAGAATGTATTGCGGTCGTGACATATCGATTCCTCAATGACCCTTGCGGGCGGCCGGTGGGCGCTTCGGATCGGCGCGCGTGCCGCCCTTCTGGCCGGGCTTGTCACCGCTGGCCGACGGATCGGAGGCGCGCGCGAGATCGGCGGCGGCGTCCGGGTGCAGGGCAAGCGGCGTGGTGTATTGCAGCACCAGCACCTGACGCTGGCTGCGCAGATTGGCGACCGGCTGGCACAGGATGCGCGCAAACGCGGTGTCGGAGACGCGGTCGACCTTGGTAATGCGGGCCACGGGCAGGCCGGCCGGGTAGATGCCGTCCAGGCCACTGGTGGCGATTTCGTCACCGACCTTGACGTCGGCTGACAGCGGAATGAAGCGCAGGTCAAGCACATCGCCGCGCAGTCCGCCGTAGATCACACTGTGCACCCCGCTGCGCGCGACCTGCACGGGCACGGCTTGCTCCTTGTCGGTGAGCAGGGTGACTTCGCTTTGCAGCAGGAAGACGCGCGAGACCTGGCCGAGCAGGCCCTGTTCCGTGACGACCGGGGCGCCGAGCTTCACGCCGTGCTTCGTGCCGCGATCGATGACCACGCGCTGTGTGAACGGGTCGCGCGTGTCGTATTCGATCTCGGCGGGAATGCTCGGCACGGGCAGGCGCTCGCGCAGGGCGAGCAGTTGACGCAGATGTTCGTTTTCAGCGACCAACTGGTTATTGCGCTGGGCCTGCACGGAGAGTTCGAGGTTTTGGGCGAGAAGCGCCCGGTTCTCGCCCGAGAGTTGCGATTCGGTTGAGAAGAAGCCCGCCACGCCAAGAATGGCGTCGCGCGGCAGCAGCATCATGCGCTGCACCGGATACAGGGCGGTGCCGACGACGGACCGAACCCGCTCCAGCGTGTTGTAGTGCGAGTCGACCACGAGCAGGCCGATGGCGAGCGCGACGAAACAGATCAGCCGGGCCAACGCCGACGGACCCTGTTTGAACAGTGGCGGCGGACTGTACTGCATGGTGGGCCCTTCAGGGGAGCACGCGCAGCGAGGCGCCGCGGTGCGCGAATGGTGTCAGTCGGGTGCGACGGAACGGCATGACGACACGCTCCGTGCGCATGGTGTTGCAGCGTGGCCGGCCGTGCCGGGCGAGGGGGGAAACGCTTGGCCCCACCGCGCCGGACGACGAACCACGCACGTTGGCTTACTCGTAGGAGAAGATGCTGCCGAGCTTGTCCATGCGCTCGAGCGCCATGCCCGAGCCCCGCACCACGCAGGTGAGCGGGTCTTCGGCGACGAGCACCGGCAGGCCGGTCTCTTCGGCGAGCAGGCGGTCGAGATCGCGCAGCAGTGCACCGCCGCCCGTGAGCATCATGCCGCGCTCGGCGATATCGGCACCCAGTTCCGGCGGCGTCTGTTCCAGCGCGATCTTCACCGACGACACGATCTGGTTCAGCGGGTCGGTCAGGGCTTCCAGGATTTCGTTGCTCGAAATGGTGAAGGCACGCGGAATCCCTTCCGAGAGGTTGCGGCCCTTGACTTCCATTTCCTTGACTTCGGAGCCCGGGAAGGCCGAACCGATTTCCTTCTTGATGGCTTCGGCGGTCTGTTCGCCGATCAGCATGCCGTAGTTGCGGCGGATGTAGTTGACGATGGCTTCGTCGAACTTGTCGCCGCCAACCCGCACCGAACCCTTGTAGACGATACCGCCCAGCGAGATCACGCCCACTTCGGTCGTGCCGCCGCCGATGTCGACGACCATCGAGCCGGTGGCTTCCGAGACCGGCAGGCCGGCGCCGATGGCCGCGGCCATCGGTTCTTCGATCAGGTACACCTGCGAGGCGCCGGCACCGTGGGCGGCTTCCTTGATGGCGCGGCGCTCGACCTGGGTCGACCCGCACGGCACGCAGATGATGATGCGCGGCGACGGAGAGAACAGGCGCGACTCGTGCGCCATCTTGATGAACTGCTTGATCATCTGCTCGGTCACCGTGAAGTCGGCGATCACGCCGTCCTTCATCGGGCGGATCGCCTCGATGTTGCCCGGCACCTTGCCGAGCATCTGCTTGGCTTCCTTGCCGACGGCTTGAATCGTCTTCTTGCCGCTCGGGCCGCCTTCCTGGCGAATGGCGACGACCGACGGTTCGTCGAGCACGACGCCCTTGCCGCGCATGTAGATGAGCGTGTTGGCCGTGCCCAGGTCAATGGCCAGGTCGTTTGAGAAATAGCTACGAAGAAAACCGAACATGCAAAATCCTGTGTTTGCGTGAGGCCGCCCCAATGGATGTGACTGGGACGGCAGCCTGTCATCTGGGTTCCAGCCTGTTCGCAAAAAATTCGCCAGGCGCCACGCGGCGGCTCGCGAAACGTGCGGACAAACCGAGGAATGCGGTACCGGGCAGGAGGCGGGACTGCCGTTATCCATCCGTCGCGTCAGGGTCTTCCGATGGACTGCGCGATCGTCTGTCGCGCCCCCCGGACTGGCCGAGGCCCACCTGCGCGACAGCGTCGAAGGGTGCAAAAACACGCTCCGACGCAAATTTAATGCGCAATGATACCTTATAATTTCGCAGGTTTTGCAGGAAAAACGAGCACGTTGACACCCCATTCGACGCCCCCGGCGCGCGCGCCGAGCGCCTTGTGGCACGGCGTGCCAGCCCTCCTGCGCAGCCCGGTGCACGGAGTAAAACCGTAGACGAGTCCGGCCTCGTCCGCACATTCTCCGCATTCTGTCCCTAATTTTGGCGTCAGACATGCACCCGGCTGCTCTCCAATGCGCATTTTTTCGGGATTTCTTCATGGCTTTGAATCTCTCAGACGTCAAACGCATCGCCCACCTCGCGCGTCTCGAGCTGGCCGATGACGAGGCGGCTCACATGGAAAAGGAGCTGAACGGCTTCTTCGCGCTCGTCGAGCAGATGCAATCGGTCGACACGAAGGACGTCGCCCCGCTGGCGCATCCGATCGAGCAAATTCAGGCCGTTGCCCAGCGCCTGCGCACCGATGCGGTGACCGAGCAGGTCGATCGCGAGGCCAACCAGCGCCCCGCGCCCGCCGTTCAGGACGGCCTCTATCTGGTGCCGAAGGTCATCGAATGAGTCCGGCCCGTTGCGGAGTGTCCGGCGCGCCGGGCGCTCGTGCAACGGATTGCCGCGCGCCCTCGGCGCCCCGCATGCCCTCATGCCTTCATGCGCTATAACGCACAGCAGCCACCATGGAACAAGATCTGATTCACTTGCAGGATTTGCGCGCCGCGCTCGACGCCAAGCGTGTCTCGAGCGTCGAGCTCACGCAGCACTACCTGGACCGCATTGGCGGGGCCGCCGATCTGAACGCGTTCGTGCACGTCGACGCCGAGGCGAGCCTCGCGCAGGCGCGCGCCGCCGACGCCCGCATTGCCGCCGGCGAGGGCGCGAACCGGCCGTTGCTGGGCATTCCCGTCGCGCACAAGGACGTGTTCGTCACGCGCGGCTGGCGCAGTACCGCCGGCTCGCGCATGCTCGAGAACTATGTGAGCCCGTATGACGCCGCGGTCGTCGAGCGCCTCGCGCACGCCGGCATGGTCACGCTGGGCAAGACCAATATGGACGAGTTCGCCATGGGCTCGTCGAACGAAAACTCGTGCTACGGGCCGGTCAAGAACCCGTGGGACAAGCGCGCCGTGCCCGGCGGCTCGTCGGGCGGGTCGGCCGCCGCGGTGGCCGCGCGTCTCGCGCCGGTCGCCACCGGGACCGATACCGGCGGCTCGATTCGTCAGCCGGCGGCGTTCTGCGGCGTGACCGGCATCAAGCCGACGTATGGCCGGGTGTCGCGTTACGGCATGATCGCGTTCGCTTCGTCCCTCGACCAGGGCGGTCCGTTCGGCCATAGCGCGGCGGATTGCGCATGGCTGCTCAACGGCATGGCCGGTTTCGACGAGCGCGACTCGACCAGCCTGGAGCGCGCCGACGAAGACTTCGCACGCGGTCTGGGCAAGCCGCTCGACGGCGCAACGGCCGACAAGCCGCTGGCCGGTCTGCGCATCGGCTTGCCGGCCGAGTACTTCGGTGAAGGCCTCGATGCCGACGTGCGCGAAGCCATCGACAACGCGCTGCGCGAATTCGAGGGGCTTGGCGCCGTGCGCGTACCGGTGTCGCTGCCCAAGACAGAGCTGTCGATTCCGGTGTACTACGTGCTGGCACCGGCCGAAGCCTCGTCGAATCTCTCGCGTTTCGATGGCGTGCGCTACGGCCACCGCGCGGCCGAGTATCGCGATCTGCTCGACATGTACAAGAAGTCGCGTGCCGAAGGCTTCGGCACGGAAGTCAAACGCCGCATTCTCGTGGGCACGTACGTGCTCTCGCATGGCTACTACGACGCGTACTATCTGCAGGCGCAGAAGATTCGCCGCCTGATCGCGCAGGACTTCCAGAATGCGTTCGCACAGTGCGACGTCATCATGGGGCCGGTAGCGCCGTCGGTCGCGTGGAACCTTGGCGAGAAGAGCGCCGACCCAGTGCAGATGTACCTGGCCGACATCTACACACTGTCGGTGAGCCTGGCCGGACTGCCGGGGATGAGCCTGCCGGTCGGCACGGGACGCGAAGCGCGTCCGGTCGGCCTGCAACTGATTGGCAACTACTTCGACGAAGCCCGCCTGTTGCAAGTGGCCGACGCGTTCCAGCGCGCGACCGACTGGCACACGCGCGCTCCGGCAGGCGTCTGACCGTGCGCCGCCAGCGCTTGACGACGTCGCTCGCGCCGCAGGGGGCGCGCGCCGCCACGTGGGTATCGAAGGGGCTGGTGCTCGCCGGCATGGTGCTCACGCTCGCGTCGTGCAGCCTGCCGATCGGGCGTCCGACGCCGATCGCTTACCGCGAGATCAATCTGTCGGGCTACTGCTCGCAGACGGACGAAGACGGGTTTCGCGAACAGGCTACGCTCAAGGTGTCGTCCAACCAGGTGCAGTCGCTTGATTGGCGTCTGTGGGTCGGCCAGCGCGGAAGTTGCCACTTCAATCTGGCGGATTTCCACCAGACGCAGTGGCGCCCGAGCATCGAACTGCGGGCGAACAGTGGAAGCTGCAAGCTGCTCATCTGGCAGGATCCGGGCAATGTGACCATCGGCCATGCGAATTGCGAGGCGTATTGCACGCCGGGGATCTACCAGAACGCCTGGCCGGTGAGTTTCGATCCGCGCTCGGGGATCTGTGCGGCGGATACTCGCAGGTAGGCGCCAGTCAGCATCGGCGAACAGGAACAGAGGCCGGCGCGTCACCGCAGCGGGGACGGCCGGCGGCAAGGGCAGGGCGAATGCGCCATGCCGACAAGTTGAGACAGGGTGAACCTTATGCAATGGGAAGTCGTTATTGGTCTGGAGACGCACACACAGCTCTCCACCGCTTCCAAGATTTTCTCGGGCGCATCGACGCAGTTCGGCGCGGCCCCCAACACGCAAGCCTGTCCCGTGGATCTGGCGCTGCCGGGCGTGTTGCCGGTGCTCAATCGCGGAGCTGTCGAGCGCGCGATCGAATTCGGCCTGGCGATCGGGGCGACGATTGCGCCGCGCAGCATCTTCGCGCGCAAGAATTACTTCTACCCCGATCTGCCGAAGGGCTATCAGATCAGCCAGTACGAAATCCCGGTGGTGCAGGGCGGCTCGCTGAAGATCCAGGTCGAGGCGGATGCCCGCACCGGCCGCGAAGCCTATGAAAAGGTCGTGACGCTCACGCGTGCGCACCTCGAGGAAGACGCGGGCAAGTCGCTGCACGAAGACTTCGCCGGCATGACCGGCATCGACCTGAACCGTGCCGGCACGCCGCTGCTCGAGATCGTGACCGAGCCCGACATGCGCAGCGCGGCCGAGGCCGTGGCCTACGCCAAGACGCTGCACGGACTGGTGGTGTGGCTTGGTATTTGCGACGGCAACATGCAGGAAGGCTCATTCCGTTGCGATGCCAACGTCTCCGTGCGTCCGGTCGGTCAGAAGGCATTCGGCACGCGTGCCGAAATCAAGAACCTGAACTCGTTCCGCTTCCTCGAAGAGGCGATCCAGTACGAGGTGCGCCGTCAGATCGAGCTGATCGAAGACGGCGGCACCGTGGTGCAGGAAACGCGCCTGTACGATCCCGACAAGAAGGAAACGCGTTCGATGCGCAGCAAGGAAGATGCGCACGACTATCGCTATTTCCCCGATCCGGACCTGCTGCCGCTCGTGATCGATCACGAATGGATCGAACGCGTGCGCGCCTCGCTGCCCGAGCTGCCCGCCGGCATGCAGGTGCGCTTCGTCGAGTCGTATGGCTTGTCCGACTACGACGCCGCCGTACTCACGCAGTCGAAGGCGCAAGCCGCTTACTTCGAAGCCGTGGTCGCGAAGGCGGGCAAGGCAAGCGCCAAGCCGGCCGCGAACTGGATCATGGGCGAGTTGTCGTCGCAACTGAACCGGGACGACATCGGCATCGACGAAAGCCCGGTATCGAGCGCGCAGCTCGCGGGTTTGCTCGCGCGTATCGCCGACAACACGATCTCCAACAAGATCGCCAAGGAGGTCTTCCAGTTGATGTGGGAAGCGCGCGCCGACGACGAGGGCGCGGCAGATCGCATCATCGAAGCGAAGGGCCTGAAGCAGATCACCGACACGGGCGCGATCGAGAAGATCATCGATGAAGTGCTGGCCGCCAACGCCAAGTCCGTCGAGGAGTTCCGTGCCGGCAAGGAGAAGGCGTTCAATGCCTTGGTCGGCCAGGCGATGAAGGCGACCAAGGGCAAGGCCAATCCGGCGCAGGTCAACGCGTTGCTCAAGAAGAAGCTCGGGGCCTGATTCGGGCGGAACCGGACGCCATCGCGGTGGCGGCGGCATTTCAGGAAATAAGCGCGGTGGCCGGTTCGGCACCGCGTTTTTGCTTTTGCGCGATACTAGGTCGCAAAGCCTGTCACGAGGAGTTGGCAATGTTCGAGAAATACCGCGTACCGCTCGGCAAGAAGCTCGACCTGTCGGACTACGATCCGGCCGACACGCCTTTCACGGGCGAGCGCAAGGGCGACGACAAGGCGCGCATGGCAGAGCTGGCACTCAAGCTCGACGAGTTGCAGACGCTTCTGCACGCCAACAGTCGGCAGCGCGTCCTGCTCGTGCTGCAAGGGATGGACACCAGCGGCAAGGACAGCACCATTCGGGCGGTGTTCCAGAACGTCGATCCGCTCGGCATTCGCGTGGCCAATTTCAAATCGCCAACGCCCTCGGAGCTGGCGCACGATTTTCTTTGGCGTGTCCATGGCGTCGTGCCGGGGGCGGGCGAGTTGGTGATCTTCAATCGCAGTCATTACGAAGACGTGCTCATCACGCGCGTGCACGACTGGATCGACGCCGACGAGTGCAAGCGACGTTACACGCACATCAACAACTTCGAACGCCTGCTTGCGGACAACCACACGCGCATCATCAAGTGCTTCCTGTATATCTCGTCCGACGAGCAGCGCAAGCGCTTGCAGGAGCGCATCGACGATCCGAACAAGCACTGGAAATTCGAACTGAACGATCTCAAGGAACGCAGCTTCTGGCCGCATTACACCAAGGCTTACGAGGCAGCGTTATCGGCCACCTCGACGGAACATGCGCCGTGGTACGTGGTGCCGTCCGACGTGAAGCGTCACCGTAACCTGATGGTGGCGGAGTTGCTGGTGCAGGCGCTGACCGAGCTGAACCTGTCGTATCCGCCCGCGCGGCCGGAGCTGGCAGGCATGAAGGTGGGATGACCGCTGCACCTTGATGGTGCCAACGTCCCCGCAGTGATGCGGCGCGGCGCAAACCCGACCTTGCGCCCGGTCCGCCGCAGGGACATCGCGTAGCCCCGGATCTGCGTACGCAGGCGCGCCACGTGGCTTGTGAAACCGCTGAATAACGACGTCGGCGCTCGACGTTGTGAATACTCTTCCTACGGTTAGGCCAATTCCGAAGGCCACGACGACCATTCTCGCGACGCCCGTTCGCCTCGATCCGCGTTCCCCCTTGTTCTGCACCCCCGCCAAGGCCGTCGTCCGGACTTTGGCGATAGACGTCGTCTTATCGGAATTTGCACCCGGATGGGGGCTTTCTTGCTATCCGGAATTGTCAATTTGCGAAAAATCCGGATAACACGCGATAACGCGTTGCCGGGTGTTCAGGCATAAATCGCCCCTGTCGCAGCGCAGGGATGTCACCGGTAAGGCGCGCGACTTTTCCAATCGATTTGCTCAGGAAGAGGGGTATGGACATGCAAGGGAACGAGCGCGCACTCGTGCAAATGAAGCACAACATGGCTGACCGGTGGAACAAGCGCCGTCAGCGCGGTGTAACGCTGGTGGAGTTGTCCGTCGCCGTGGCGGTCATGGGGCTGATCATGGCCGGCGCGATGGTCGGTGTGCCCAGGCTGATGAATTCGGTCCGGGTGAACCAGGAGATCAAGGACTGGCAGATGGCGGTGGTATCGGTGCAGAACGCTGTGCTGTCCGGGCAATTGACTGCCAAGACGACCCCGAAGGACATGGACAACATGGGGTTGTTCGGGGCGATGACGCCGTCGCCAAGCAACGTTGATGGTGAATACTTGAACCGGTTCGGCGGGATCATGAAGATGGCACCTATCACTGCCGCTATCAATGACGGGCCGAATTTCGGGGTACAGATTACGTCGGAGGATGTTCCCAGCGACCAATGTCAAAAATTCATGACGACGTTGCATACGAACTTCGCGACGATATCCGTGAACGGCACGTCGCTTAAAAATCTGAAAACAAGCTTCCAGATGAGCAAGTTGGCGGAGGCTTGCAAATCGTCGAATTCCGGCGGCCAGGGCGACGTCGGGAAGAACGACCTGACCAAGGCGAAGCTTGAGTTCACCATCAGCGGCTCCTGATCCCATGGTCGAACCCCATCCGGCATTTCGGCATTGAATTCGACGTGAGGAAACCATGCACATCAAAAGAGTGCTGACCGCTGCTGTCGCGTCAACTGTATGGTCGAGTACGGTTTTCGCTTTCGAGACTTCCGATGGGGCGCATCGATCTGGCGATCTGCCGATCGCGTTCGCCAGCCATAAGCCGTTGATGTCGGGCGACGCGGCGGCAGCGGCATCGTCGCCGCGTTCGTTCGCAAGTGCGCTGGAAACGGCGGCGCCGGGCGATGCGCCGCCAGATGGGGGCTCCACGCCTGACGCGGCATCGCAGGCCGCGACACCGCCGGAACCGCTGGCGGCGCAGGTCGAAGTCCGGGAGCTTCTCGAACTGTTGATGTCGCCGGGCGACGGCCGTGTGTCAGTGGCGCTTGCGCGCTACCTGGAGGCGCACGGCTGGCAACTCGCCTGGGAAATCGACCGCGACTTCCCCATCGAGTATCCGGCAACGTTCACGGGCGACTTCCTCGGCATCGTCGAGCAGGTCGTCGTCTCGTTGCAAAACACTGACGCCCCCATTCGCGTGAAGGTCTACGAGGCCAACCGGGTGCTACGCGTCGTTCACGCCACTCAATAACAAGCGCTGCGCATCCCCCCGCGCGCAGCCATCATCACGGAAGCGGCAATCCATGAGTAAGCGACTAGGCGTGTTGTGCGCCACCATGTTCCTGACGGCGTGCGGTACACCCGGCATGCTCTCCAAGACCGATGCCAACGTCTCGCAAGTGCAAACGAGCGCGCGATCGGCGTTTGACGCGCATTCGGCCGCCCCGATTCGCGCCATCGAGCACGTCGAGGGGGCGTGGCTGGCGAAGCGCTCCGTCCCGATCCATGCCTCGATTGCGTTGCCGGACTTCTTCAAGCGCAACGTGCGCTTTGCGACCGGGGCGCCGTTGCCGATGTCGGTCGTCCTGGCCCAGGTGGCCCGCAGCAACGGCCTGACGATCCGCATGGCCTCGGATGTGTCGTGCGCCGTGGGTAATGGGGGCGGTGGTGCGCGTGGGGGGCGCGGCCCGAGTCGTGGCGGCAACGGCGGGGGCGGTCCGACGAACCTCTTCCAACTCAATTGCACCGAAACCGGCGAGCCGGCGGTGCCGTTGCAATTCTCCGGCACGCTTTCCGGTTTGCTGGACACCATCGCGCATCGAACGGGGACGCACTGGACCTATCGCGACGGTGTCGTTCACTTCGCGCGGTATGTCACGCGAACCTTCCAGATCAAGATGATGCCCGGCAGCTCGTCGTATCGGGCGTCCGTGGGCAAGGCCTCGCAAATGCAGGCCAATCGCGGTGCCTCCGGCGGTGGCGGGGCGAGCGGCTCGGCGGGCGGCGTCGATCTGAGCTTCAACGCCGACGCCAACGTGAGCGTGGAGTCCGAACTCGACTACTGGTCGGATCTCGTCAAGACCGTGACGGACATGCTCTCCGAGGGCGGACGTGTCACACCCTCAGTCGTGACGAGTTCGTTGGTCGTGAGTGACACGGCCGACGTCATTGAACGCGTAGCACGTTATATCGAATCGGAAAACGCGGTGCTCGGCCGTCAGGTCAAGTTGCGCGTGCAGGTGTATTCCGTCTCGTTGGAAGAAAATTCGGCCGTGGGCGTCGACTGGGATCTGGTGTACCAGGCCGCGAGTGGCTTTACGCTGGGGCTGGCCGGTCCTGCGGCTGGCGGCGCGCTGATGTCGCGCAAAGGCGGCATGCAGATCAGGACACTCGACAGCGGGCGATTCAAGGGCTCCAACGCGTTTATCCGCGCGCTCAGTCAGCAGGGGCGCGTGAGTACGGTGATCGACACTACGGTCGTCACGCTGAACAATCAGCCGGCGCCGGTGGCGGTCACCCAGAACCAGGGTTTCGTCGCGCAAACGAAGATGACGCCCGGCAACTATGGCGGACAGGCGGTCGTGACCGCCGAGCAGTCAGTGCTGACCACCGGTTTTGTGATGAACCTGTTGCCCACGCTCATGGATAACCGAAGCGTGATGTTGCAGGTGCAGATCGACATGTCCGACCTCAGGAAGCTCGACAAGATCAATTTGCGCACGGGCAAGGAAACGCCGAGCGGCAGCAACGCAGGCACCGACGAAGGCTCAGGCTCTGACGTGAGTGCGGAAATCGGTGCCGATGGCGTGCGCGTGGGCGTGGGTGGCCGGGCCGGACGCACGAGCGGTGATGACGGTCTCGGCATAGGCACTTTCATGCAGTTGCCGATCACGGCGTCGATCCAGACCATGCAGCGGGCGTCGCTCAAGTCGGGCGATACGCTGGTGCTCAGCGGCTTCCGTCGCAATGACGATTCGACCGATCGCGACGGCATCTTCAATTACGAAGGCGGCACGAAGGAGGCGCGTCAGCAGGTCAAGGAAGTCGTCATCCTGATTTCGCCGGAACTGACCGAGGGCGTGTGACATGACGCGCATATTGTCCAACCAGCTCGTCGTCGGCGCGCAGTGGGAGACACTGCTCGGCCTGCAAAAAGAGCTCACGGAGATCCGGGGTCTCGCCAGGAGCCGCGACGCGTCGCACTTCGCCGTAGCAGACGACGGCGCAGGTACGCGCACCGTGGGATTGTTTGCGATGGACGCCGTCGTCAAAGGAGACCGCGCGCCAGAGCGATATGCGCTCGGTGCGGTGCTCGGCACCCTGGTCGATGCACCCAACGTCGCGTTCCTGCATCCCGACCCCGACAATGCCTCGGCAACGCTGTTCATTACGTTGCGCGATCGCCGCCCGGAACTGGATCTGGTGATGCCCGCCGCCGACGTTGCCGCACGGCTGGAGCAATGGGCCGCGGAGATCGAGGGCAAGATCACGATTGCCGGTGTCGCCCCCTTGAGTTGCGGTGGTGCCGATGTGGCGCTCACGCTGGACGACATCGCGAAGCAGATGCATGCGGATGTCCCGCACGAGGCGCGGCTGCAGGTGGTGCGCAAGCCGCTGCCCGCCCGGCAACTGAAGATCGTCGCCCTCTGCTTCGCGGCACTCTGTCTCGTCGGCGGCGCCGGTTGGTGGGGATGGTCGTGGTATGACGACATGCAGCAGGCGAAGCTTGCCGCGGCCAATCGGGTCGATCCGATCGACGCCTACAAGCAGGCACTTGCGCGCGCGATCGCCGCGGAGCCGTTTTCGGCCGGCGCGTCGTATGCCAGGCGTTTGCAACACGCGATCCAGGCATTGCCGGCGAGCGCTGGCGGATGGCGTCCCGCGGCCATCACGTGCAACGTCAATGTCTGCGAGATTCAGTGGCGTCGCCGGGAGGGCGGCACGTTCGATCTGCTGCTCTCCCAGCGCCCGAACGCGCAGATCGTCGATCTCGACAATGCAACGGAAACGATGACGCCCGCCGACACCCTCGTACCGGTGTCGAAACCGGCCCCGACGGCGTCGGCCGCGAACGCCGCCAAAGGGCTCGCCGACGGCGAAGAGGACATCGACGATGGCGATGCGCGCGTGACGCCTGTGCCGCGCACGCAGTTCCTGCGCACGGCCGGCGCCCGTCTGCAATCGCTCGGCGACTACGGCATGGACATCTCGCTGTCCATGCCCCAACCGCTGGTCAACGCGCCCGCGGGGGTGGCGACGCGCAGCGATGTGCCGCCGCCGATCGCCAAGGGCGAATGGAAGATGGCTGGACACCTGGCCTTTGTCGACTCCGTGGCCGGCTTGATGATGCGCGCCGGCAACATGTCATTGCGCGAGTTGACGATTGTGATCGACGACACCAAACCCGTCTTCTCCGCTCAAGGAACCTACTATGTCCACTAAGCTTCGCCTCACCGCAGGGTTCGCGACGGCCGCGATGCTCTCGTTGCCGATCACGCCTGCGCGTGCCGCCGAGACGATCGACACCTTTGCACGTGCGCATCTCAAGTCGTCGCAGGAAGCCGCGGACGCGCAGCGTGCGACGGCGGAGGACGCGCGCCAGCCCGCCACGGGCGCGACGCCCGACGTGTCGCCGGAACTGCTGTTCATTCATGGCGTTGACGACACCACGGTGGCCTATCTGCGCGTCGACGGCCGCTTTGGCTACAGCGTGAGCGACGGCGATCGGTTTGGCGACTGGCGAGTCGTGAAGATCGGCCGCGACTACGTCGACGTGGCGCGAGGCGGCAAGCCACGCCGCCTGCTGTTACCCAATGCGATGGGCCCGACACGCGCGGGCAGTGCAAGACAGGGGTCACCGGGGCGGCGCAATGGCGACGATTTCTGACCGCTTCCAGGCGGTATTCTCGCGCGTCAGTGCGCGTGGCGGCGCGGTGGCGCGGCCGATTGCCGACCTTCGCATCGACGACATCCAGACGCAGGGCTGGCGTCAGGATCTCGGCATTACCCTGGCCGGGGCCGAGAACGGTTCGCTGGTGCTCGTGGCCATCAAGCCGCGCCTGTTCCTGGTGTTGCTCGAGCACACGACGTTCGTGCGCATGCAGGGGTCCGACCTGCTCTCGCGGTTCGAACAGGCGGTGCGCGCGACGCATCGGCTGGATCTCGAAGGTGTCTACGTTGGCACCACGGAAGAGATCCTGCTCATGCAGTCGCGCCTTCAGCAGTATGGCGAGACGGGTGCCCGAGCCGAGGAGCAGCGCACCGGCGCCTATCGAAACTTCGACCTGATCATCGAACGGGCGATCGATGCGCGTGCCTCGGATATCCATTTCGAGTTTCGCGAGGGCCAGCATGTGCGCGTGCGCATGCGCATCCACGGCAAGCTTCGTGCGACCAGCGAGCTGGATCGCCTCTCGCGCGACTACCATGCCATGCTCGATGCCGTCTCGGCGGCCTACAACTCGCGCGCCGACCCCAGCAGCCGAAGCCACAATCACTTCGACGAAGACCAGCACCAGAGTTGCTCGATTCCGCTGAACCTGCGCAATCGCAAGTATCAACTGCGCTTGCAGAGCATCAAGGAGAATCGCGGCGTCGACGTCGTGCTGCGTCTGCTCGTGAACGAGGCTGTCGACGAGGATGTCATGACGCTCGCCGAACTCGGGTATTCCGACGATCAGGTCGAAGTGCTGGAGAACGCGGTGCATCGCAGCCCGGGGCTGACGATCATCGCCGGCGAGACGGGTTCGGGAAAGTCGACGACGCTGCGCACGATGATGATGTATGAGCGCGACGCCGGTAAGAAATTCTTTTCCATCGAAGATCCGGTCGAATACATCCAGCCTCATGTGACGCAGATCCCGATTCAGCGGCGTGCCGAAGACGGTCACGGCGAATCGGCCTTCGGTGCGGCGGCCAAGGTGCTGCTGCGCGGCGACCCGGACAAGCTCATGCCTGGCGAGATCCGCGATGTCGAGACCGGGTCCTTCGCGAAATCGATGACCGAGACGGGCCACCAGGTACTCTCCACCGTGCACGCGTCGAGCGCCTTCGGCATCATTCCGCGCCTGATCAGCGATGAGATCGGTATGCCGGTCTCGGCTGTGACGTCTCCCAATTTTCTCACCGCGATGGTGTATCAAAAGCTGATCCCGGTGTTGTGCGATCACTGCAAGGTGCCGGCCGTCGGCAAGCTCGACGAGATGACGTTGAGCGTGATCGGCGGCCTCGGTATCGACACGGCGCGCGTGTGTGTGGCGGGGCCGGGGTGCGCACATTGCAAGGACCGGGGCACCGCGGGGCAGACGGTCGTGGCGGAGGTGTGCGAGGTGACCGAGGAATTGCTCGATCTGCTGCGCCAGTCGAAATTCTGGGAGGCGCAGCGCCACTGGCGTACCTACCACGATGGCGATCTCACGAGCCCCATCATGCACGGAAAATCGGCGATGGAGCATGCGATCTACAAGATGGCGCAAGGTCGCGTCGATCCGCGTGACATCGAAGCCTCGTTCTACAAGCTCAAGAAATTCCAGATATGGCAGGGGGGTACCACGTCGCCGCAACCGCCACGCCGACTCGCGAGCGTGTAAGTCATCCTCAAGAAACTTGTTCGAAACGTCGCCCAACTTCCTATGCTAGAAGCCGTCAATCGTCTGCTTGCCAAGCTATCGCCCGCGCGTGACCCGTACCCGGGCCTGAGCCGTGCGAAACGTCACTTTCGCAAAATGCGAGCGAAGTTCTACAGCGACTTTGCCGATGCCATCGAGGACGGCGCCAATCCGTTCGAACTGTTCTCCCGTCGGTATGCGCGCGCCAAGGAGCGGCGCAGTCCGATGGCGCCGCTCTATGCGATATGGCGCGATCGCGCCAGTTCGAAGAACCTGCGAAAGTCGTGGCAGGGCACGATTCCCGACGAAGACCTGATCGTGATCTCGGCCGGCGAGAAGGGCGATCTGGCCGGCACGCTGCGCTTTCTGGCGCGGGTGGTCACCCTGCAGCAGCAAACACGCGCGGCGATCGCCGGGGCCGTTGTGCTGCCGATCTTCATGTCGGTGCTGCTCGCCGCGATCCAGTTGGGCGTGGCCTACGGCATGATGCCGATCATGACCGAGATCATGCCGCCGGAGATGTTTCCCCTCGTGGGCGCGGGGTTGTATATCGTGTCCGGGTTCGTGGCGAACTGGTGGCCATTGCTCTATGGCGTGCCGGTCTTGATCGTGGTGGCGGTATTGCTGTCGCTGAGCCGATGGACGGGGCCGCTGCGGCAGCGCGTCGAGAACTTCGGCCCCTACGCGGTGTATCGCGACGTGCGCGCCGGGGAGTTTCTCGTGTCACTGGCCGCGCTGACCGGTGCAAAGACGTCGGTGTTCGACGCCGTGTCGCTGATGCTCGCGGGCGCCTCGCCGTGGATGCGCTCGCATTTGCTGCGCATGCGAGCGTCGCTCAAGAGCGAGCGAAGCATGGTCAAGGCGATGGACACCGGCATCTTCAACGAGGAAGTCTTCGATCGCCTGGTCGAATACTCGGGACGTACCAACTTCGACGCCGGCATTCGCAAGATCGGCCTGATGACCATCGAGGAGGTCGCGGACCGCATCAAGACGCGTTCTGCCGCGCTTCGCTCGGTGCTGATGGCGCTGGTTGGCCTGACGATCATCCTCACCGTGGGCGGCATGCTGCAGATCGGCCACGCGGCGGGGGAATACGCGGAGTCGATGTTCTGACCATGTCATGGCTTATCGATGCCCTGTGGCACGACTTTCGGGCGCTGCCGCGCGAAGCGGTGGTGGCCGCGATGGCGACGCTGGGGCTGCTTGTGGGAAGCTTCCTGAACGTGGTCGTGTGCCGCGTGCCGCGCATGCTGGAGCGGCAATGGTCGCAGGAGGCGGCGTCGTGGTCTGGCGAGGCGCCGCCGGTCGCGCCCACCTTCAACCTCGCGTGGCCGCCGTCGCGCTGCCCGCGTTGCGAGACGCGCATCGCGGCGCGCCACAATGTCCCGGTGCTCGGTTTTGTCTTCCTGCGCGGCCGCTGCGCGTATTGCCGCACCGGGATCTCGCTGCGATATCCGCTCGTCGAACTGTCCTGTGGTGTCATGTTCGCGATTGTCGCGTGGCATTTCGTACCGTCGATGCAATACCTCGCGATGCTGGCATGGTGCGGCTTCGGCGCGACGTTGCTGGCGCTTGCGCTGATCGACATCGACACGCGGTTGTTGCCCGATGCACTGACGTTGCCGCTGCTGTGGGCGGGATTGCTGGGCAGCGTCGCGGGCCTGACCCTGCCCATCGACGACGCTGTGCTTGGCGCTGCGTTGGGGTATGGGGTCATGGCGGCGACGGGGGGGGCGTATCGGGCGCTGACCGGTATCGACGGACTCGGCGGCGGCGACGCCAAGCTCGCCGCCGCGTGCGGTGCCTGGCTGGGCTGGATCGGCACGCCGCTGATGCTGGCGTTCGGCGCGGTGGCGGCCACGCTTGCCTTCGCGGCGCTCGGCGCGTGGCGCGGCCGCGCCACGCGCGAGCCGCTGCCATTCGGCCCCTGGCTATGCCTGGGCGCGGTGGCGAGCCTGCTGTGGGGCGAGCCGCTTCTAAACCTGTGGCTGCGCCCGGGCGGCTAACGCGGGCGGCGTGCGCGGCGCGGCGCCGACCGGCGCCGATTCGACGCGCTGCATCGACGTGCCCGTTCGGGCCAGCATCAGGTCCGCTGCCTTTTCACCGATCATCATCGACGGCGCGTTGGTATTGCCACCGATAAGCGTGGGCATGATCGACGCGTCGACCACGCGCAACCCCGCCACGCCACGCACGCGCAATTGCGCATCGACGACCGACGTCGCATCGCTGCCCATCCGGCACGTGCCGACCGGGTGGTAGATGGTGTCGGCGCGCGCACGAATCAGCGCCGTGAGCGCTTCGTCCGATTCGATGCCCCGGCTGTGCAACTCCTCGCCGCCGAACTGCGCGAGCGACGGCGCCGCAAGAATCCGGCGAATCACCCGTACCCCGCGCAGCAGCGTGTCGACGTCCTCCTGCGCTTGCAGGAAGGCCGGGTCGATCCGTGGTGCGTCGCGCATGTCCGCGCTGGCGAGCGTCACGCGTCCACGGCTCTTCGGATGCAGCACGCAGGCGTGCAACGACAGGCCGCGCCGCAAATGCAGACGGCGATTGTGGTTGTCGCAGATGCCCACCAGGAAGTGCATCTGCAAATCCGGATGCGCCAGCGACGGATCGCTCTTGAGGAACCCACCCGCCTCGGCGCTGTTGCTCGCGAACAGGCCGCGCCGCTCGCGCAGATAGTCGAGTCCCTGCGTAAGCAGATGCCACAGTCCCGCAGGGGTGTAGCCGACCAGATCGCGATGGGCCACGAACTTGTTGATGATGAAGTCGATGTGATCCTGCAGGTTCTCGCCGACACCGGGTGCATCGACCTGCACCGCCACGCCATGCGAGCGCAAATGCTCGGCAGGGCCGATCCCGGAACACATCAACAACTGCGGCGAATTGAACGCCCCAGCGCTCAGCACGACTTCGGCGCGTGCGCGGATCGTCTCCAGCGCCCCGCGCCGTTGTACTTTGACACCGGTCGCGCGCCTGCCCTCGAAGACGATGCGCTGCACGAGCGCATCGGTCACGACGTGGAGATTCGCGCGCGATTTTCCGTGCAGATAGGCGCGTGCCGCGTTCCATCGCTGCCCGTCTTTCTGCGTGACCTGATAGATGCCCGCCCCTTCGTAGTGCGGACCGTTGAAGTCGTCGGTCACGGGAAACCCGGCTTCGCGCGCTGCGTCGACATAGTGTTGCGAGAACGGATTGACCGTGCGCAGATCGGCGACGTTGAGCGGGCCGCCTGTGCCATGCCAGGCATCCGCGCCGCGCTCGTTATGTTCGTTGCGACGGAAGTACGGCAACACGTCGTCCCATCCCCAGCCGGTGCAGCCGGCCTGCGCCCACGCGTCGTAATCGTCCGGGTGGCCGCGCGTGTAGATCATCGCGTTGATCGAACTCGAGCCGCCGAGACCGCGTCCGCGCGGCTGATAGCCCTGGCGTCCAGCCAGTCCCGGCTGCGGGGTTGTGCGATAGCCATAGTTGCGACGCGAGCGGAACGGCACCAACGCGGCGATACCGAGCGGTAGCCGCACGAGAAAGCTGTCGTCGGGTGGGCCCGCTTCGATCAGCGCGATCGTGCTGCCGGGCGCGCCGTCGGCCAATCGCGCCGCCAGGGCACAACCGGCCGAGCCACCACCAACAATGATGTAGTCGTACTCCATGCTGTCATCCTCCCTTGGATGGGCACCGCACCTGCTGCTTTTTTTTTGACGTCTTGTCCGCTGCTTTCTGCTTATGGTCCTGCACGCTGCTTTCTCGTGTTTCGCCGCCTGCAGTGCCGCCGCATGGGTGTCAACTCGCAGCGGCACTCATTGTAGGCAGACAATCCGCGCGCCCGGGGGGGATGTGAAGTAATCCTCTAATTTATGGGAGCGCGCGAACCTAGCCGCTATGATGAAAGGATGCACTTAGCGCGACCGCCGCATACGGTGATCGGGCATATGGAGACACGGATGACGCAAGCCTGGCAGACCCACGACGTCACCAATCAGGTGCCGCCGCTCACCGACTACAACCTCTACGCCACCGACACTGCGCTGCAATCCGCTGTGACGGCGTTCGGCGCGGGCTGGCATGCGAAAGTCCTGCACCGCCAGGGCGCCCGGCTGGGTGAAGCCGAGGTGCAGGCGTGGGCGGAGGCCGCCAATCGTCACGCGCCGGAGCTGCAATCGTTCGATGCGCAAGGCAATCGCATCGATCGCGTCGAGTTTCATCCATCGTGGCATGCGCTCATGGGCCTGTTGCGTGGCGCCGAACTCCAGTCGATGCCGTGGGCGCATCCGCGCGATGGCGCGATGGCGGCGCGCACGGCCTCGTATTTCCTGCACGCGCAAAACGAGGCGGGCGCGTTGTGCCCCACGACCATGACGTTCGCGAGCATTCCCGTGCTCGCCAAGGAACCCACGCGCTTCGCGTCGATCAAGGACAAGTTGCTCGCGCCCCAACACGACCCGCGCGACGTGCCACTTGCGCAGAAGCACGCCATTCTCATCGGCATGGGGATGACGGAGAAGCAGGGCGGCTCCGACGTGCGCACCAACACCACCACGGCCACCGAATGCGGCGGCGGCGCGTTCTCGCTGATCGGCCACAAATGGTTCTTCTCGGCACCGCAGTGCGACGCGCATCTGGTGCTCGCACGCGATGCCGACAGCGACGCGCTGTCCTGCTTTTTCGTGCCGCGCTATGCGCCGGACGGCCGCAAGAACGCGGTGCAGGTGCAGCGCCTGAAGGACAAGCTTGGCAATCGCTCCAACGCGAGCAGCGAAGTCGAGTTGCAGGGCGCATATGGCACACGCGTCGGCGCGCCGGGGCGCGGGATTCCCACCATCATCGAGATGGCGACTTACACGCGGCTCGACTGCGTGATCGGCAGTGCGGCGATGATGCGAACGGGTGTCGTGCAGGCGATTCATCACGCGCGCCATCGCTCGGCGTTCGGGGCGAAGCTCATCGATCAGGATCTGATGACGACGGTGCTCGCCGATCTGGCGCTGGAGTCGGAAGCGGCGACGTGGCTGGCGATGCGGCTGGCGCGGGCGTTCGATGCGCAGGCGTCCGACGACGATTCGCCGCGTGAGCGGGCGTGGCGCCGCATCGTGCTGCCCGCCGCGAAATTCTGGGTATGCAAGCGCGCGCTTGAACTCGCGGGCGAGTGCATGGAGGTGTGGGGCGGCAACGGTTACGTCGAGACCAGCCCGCTCGCGCGTCTGTATCGCGAAGCGCCCGTCAATTCGATCTGGGAAGGCTCGGGCAACGTGATGTGTCTCGATCTGCTGCGCGCCATGAGCCGCGAGCCTGACGTCACCCAACACTGGTTCCAATGGCTCGCCGAGCGCACGGGGTCGCATGCGCCGCTGCGCGCGGCGTTGGCGCAGTTGCACGGTTGGCTGGCCGCCGATCCGGCAACGCACGCGGCCCGCGCGCGCGCCATTGCACAGCAGGTGGTGCTGCTGGCACAGGCGGCGTTGTTGCTCGAACACGCGCCGGCCGAGTTGGCACACGGCTTCATCGAGAGCCGCTTCTCGAACGCGGGCGGGCGGGTGTACGGCGTGATGCCGGACACGCTCGCGGTGGCAGTGCAACGCGCCTGGCTCGACCGGGCTTTTCTCGCATAACGGATAACAATATATCGACGGCGCTGGACGGCCCCGACGGGGGCTACCCGCGACCTCAGGGAGCACAGGGCATGGGACACACCCGGGAGTTGAACGATTTGCATGAGGCGATACCGGTGTCGTCGGCACGGGATACCGCGACGGACGACGACATCGCCTGCGCGATGCTGTTGCCGCGCTTTGACGCGATGCGCCGAGCACACGACGCCGCGCCGCAAGTCGACTGGCCGACGCGCAAGCGCCATCTGAAGGCGCTGCAGGCGATGCTGCACAAGTATCGCGAGCCGTTCGCGCGTGCTATCGACGCCGATTTCGGCGGCCGCTCGGCGCAGGAAACGGACATGCTCGAACTATTCCCCGCACACGGCAACCTGAAACATGCACTCGCGCACACGCGTCGCTGGATGCGCGGCTCGCGCGGCTGGGCGAACCTGTGGCTGTTGCCTGCCCGGCGCGCCGTCGTGCCGCAGCCGCTTGGCGTCGTCGGTGTGATCGTGCCGTGGAATTATCCGTTGTTTCTGGCCGTCGGCCCGCTCACCGATGCGTTGGCCGCCGGCAATCGGGTGATGATCAAGGTCTCCGAGGTCACGCCACGCTTCGCGGATGCATTCGCGGCCGCCGTGGCCGAGACCTTCCCGCCGGAGTGGGTGACGGTCGTGACCGGCGATGCACAGGTCGCGCGCGCGTTCTCGACGCTGGCGTTCGACCATCTGTTGTTCACCGGGGCGACATCGATCGGCCATCACGTGATGCGCGCGGCAAGCGAACACCTCACGCCGGTGACGCTCGAACTCGGCGGCAAGTCGCCGGCCATCATCGGACCGGGTGCGCGCTGGGAGCATGCCGTGGAGCGCATCTTGCTCGGCAAGCTGGTCAACGCAGGGCAAACCTGCGTGGCGCCCGACTACGTGCTCGTGCCGCGTGAGAGGATCGACGCCTTCGTTGCCACGGCGCGGCAGGTGGCGGCGCGGCTGTATCCGGACGCCGTGAACAATCCGCAATACACGAGCATCGTGTCGCCGCGTCACTTCGAGCGTTTGTCCGGGCTTGCCGCCGAGGCGGCGGCACAGGGCGCCACGTCGCACGCGCTGTTCGATACCCCGGCGCAGGCATCGCGCAGACGTCTGCCGCCCGTGGTGCTCACTGGCGTGCACGACGGCATGCGCGTGATGCGCGAGGAGATCTTCGGTCCGTTGTTGCCGGTGGTGCCCTACGACGATTTGGACGCGGCCATCGCGTATGTGAACGCGCGTGCGCATCCGCTCGCCCTGTATGTGTTCGACACTGACAACACGCGCATTCGCCGCGTGGTCGACGGCACGCTGTCGGGCGGCGTGACGATCAACGACACGCTGCTGCATGTCGCGGAGCATGGGCTGCCGTTCGGCGGTGTCGGGCCTTCGGGCATGGGCGGGTACCACGGCGAGGCGGGCTTCCGGACGTTCTCCAAGGAGAAGCCGATCTTCCGGCAGGCGCGCTGGAATGGCGCGGGGCTGCTCAATCCGCCCTATGGCAGGGTGTTCGCCACGATGATCCGGCAGTTGTTGCGCTGATTGCGCGGCGCTGGCATTCGGCGTCGCGACAAAACAAAACCCCCGCCGGTTCGACCCGAGCGGGGGTTTCGTCTGGCATCCCCCGGTCGAGCCGGGCGGATGCCGCGAGGGCGATACCGGATCAGGCCACGGCGCGCAGGCCGGCGTCGGCCAGCAGGATGTCGGCACGGTCAGTCGCTTCCCACGAGAACTCCGGCTCTTCACGACCGAAGTGGCCGTAGGCGGCGGTCTTCTCGTAGATCGGACGCAGCAGGTCGAGCATCTGGATGATGCCCTTCGGACGCAGGTCGAAGTGCTTCTCGATCAGCTCGGCGATGCGCTGATCGCTGATCTTGCCCGTGCCGAAGGTGTTGACCATGACCGACGTCGGACGCGCCACGCCGATGGCGTACGAGACCTGGATCACGCACTTCGAGGCGAGACCGGCGGCCACGATATTCTTCGCGACGTAACGGCCGGCGTAGGCGGCCGAGCGGTCGACCTTCGACGGATCCTTGCCCGAGAACGCGCCACCGCCGTGCGGTGCGGCACCACCGTAGGTGTCGACGATGATCTTGCGGCCCGTGAGGCCGGCGTCGCCCTGCGGGCCACCGATCACGAAACGGCCGGTCGGGTTCACCAGGAACTTGATGTCGCCCTTGATCAGGTCGGCCGGCAGCACCGGCTTGATGACCTCTTCGATCACGGCTTCGCGCAAGGCTTCCAGCGCGATGTCCGGATGGTGCTGCGTCGAGAGCACGACCGTGTCGATGCTGTGCGGGCGGCCGTTTTCGTACTTGATGGTGACTTGCGACTTGGCATCCGGGCGCAGCCAGGGCAGACGACCGTCACGGCGCACTTGCGACTGGCGCTCGACCAGACGGTGCGACAGGTAGATCGGCAGCGGCATGAGTTCCGGCGTTTCATCGCAGGCGTAGCCGAACATCAGGCCCTGGTCGCCGGCGCCCTGATCGAGGTTGTCGTCATGCGCACGGTCCACACCCTGGGCGATGTCCGGCGACTGGCGATCGTAGGCGACCAGCACCGCGCAACCCTTGTAGTCGATACCGTAGTCGGTGTTGTCGTAGCCGATGCGGCGGATGGTTTCGCGCGCGACCTGCTGGTAGTCGACCGTGGCGGTCGTGGTGATTTCACCCGCCAGCACGACGAGGCCCGTGTTGCACAGCGTTTCTGCGGCAACACGCGCGTACTTGTCTTGCGTCAGGATGGCGTCGAGAACGGCATCCGAAATCTGGTCGGCGACCTTGTCCGGGTGGCCTTCGGAGACCGATTCGGAAGTAAAGAGATAGTCGTTCGCCACTTCTGGCTCCTTTAAACGAATTTGGCGACTCACGTTGCCGTCATCGGAGGGGAAGCGGCGACGCTTTAGCGGAAAATTGGTCGAATGCGCTGCCTCGATAGGGTGGCACATCCGAATCGCCCCGCAAGTTGTCAGTTAACTCGGCGATGTCGCTTATTATACGCCCCTGAAGAATTCCTGCTTGCGACATGGCAACCACTCCCAAGAAATCCCTCGGGTACTACCTGAGCGTTGGCCTGCTGCGCGGGCTCAACCTGTTGCCCTACGGCTGGGTCGCGCGCTTTGGCGCGGGCCTCGGGCACCTGTTGTACCGGATTCCCAGCTCTCGAAAGCGCGTCGTGCACACCAATTTGCGGCTGTGCTTTCCACATTGGGACGAAGCGACGCGCGAGCGCGTCGCCAAGGCGTCGTTCGTGCACGCCATTCGCAGCTACGCCGAGCGCAGCGTGCAATGGTTCGCCGACGGCAAGAAGCTGGAGCGGCTCATCGAACTCGACTCGGCCGTCGACCTGCGCGACCCGAATATGCCGCCGACGATTCTGCTCGGGTTCCACTTCGTGGGCATCGAGGCGGGCTCGGTGTTTATCAATTACTCGCTGCACCGGCCGTGCGCGTCGCTCTACACGCCGATGTCGAACCCGGCGTTCGACGCCATGGCGCGCGAGCAGCGTGGTCGTTTCGACGCGCAAATGATCCCGCGCGGCGACAGCGCGCGCGACGTGCTGCGCATGTTCCGCAAAGGCAAGCCGGTCATGCTGGCGGCCGACATGGACTACGGCGCACGAAACTCCACGTTCGTGCCGTTCTTCGGCGTTCCGACCTGTACGCTGACGTCGGTGTCACGTCTCGCCGAGGTCGGCCGGGCCCAGATCCTGCCGTTCATCGGCGAGGTGCTGCCCAATTTCAAGGGCTACCGCCTCAAGGTCTTCCCGGTGTGGGAAAACTACCCGAGCGGCGACCCGGACGCCGACGCGCGCCGCATGAACGCGTTCCTCGAAGAACAGATCCTGAAGATGCCGGAGCAGTACTACTGGGTGCACAAGCGCTTCAAGACGCGCCCGCCCGGCGAGCCGGGCGTGTATTGACGGGCGCCGGATGCGCGTCGACCTTCTCCACTACAATAGCGGCATGAAGCTCAAATTCACTAAGATGCAAGGCGCCGGTAACGACTTCGTCGTGATCGACGGCATCTCGCAGACCATCGATTTCGCGCCCGAGCAGTGGCGCGCGCTCGCCGACCGCCATTTCGGCGTCGGCGCCGATCAGCTCCTGCTCGTCGAACGCTCGATGCAGCCCGGCGTGGACTTCCGCTATCGCATCTTCAACGCCGACGGCGGCGAGGTCGAGCATTGCGGCAACGGCGCGCGCTGCTTCGTCAAGTTCGTGCGCGACACGGGGCTGACCGACAAGCGTTCGGTACGCGTCGAGGTCCAGCAGGGCGTGATCACGCTTACGATGCGCGACGACGGCCAGGTCAGCGTTGACATGGGCGCGCCGATCCTCACGGCGTCGGACGTGCCGTTCGACGCCAACGGGCTGGCAGGCCGTCGCGAGGGCGACGACATGCTCTGGCCGCTCGACGTGGCCGGCAAGACGACGTGGATTTCCGTGGTCTCGATGGGCAATCCGCACGCCGTGCAGGTGGTGGAGGACGTCGATACCGCGCCGGTGGAAACGGACGGCCCGCAGATCGAGCGTCATGCGCGCTTCCCGCGTCGTGTGAATGCAGGCTTCCTGCAGGTGGTGGACAAGCATCGGGCGCGTCTGCGCGTGTACGAGCGCGGTGCCGGCGAAACGCTCGCCTGCGGCACCGGTGCGTGCGCGGCGGCAGTGGCGGGCATCCGCCGTGGCCTGCTTGCCGCGCCCGTGGCCATCGAGACGCGCGGCGGCACGCTCACCATCGACTGGGATGGCGCAAGCGGCCCGGTCATCATGACGGGACCGGCCACCACGGTCTTCGAAGGGACGATCGAGATCTGACGCGGACTGTCGGTTCCGACGTTCCGCGCGGACGCGCTGCGGTAGCGGCACAGTAAGATTTTGGTTTCTGAAGGACTCTGATTTAGCGACCCTGGCGGCCGCATGCCACGCTTGTGCCTTGTGCGCAGAAGTGGCTGGCGGCCGTTGACGAACAGCAGACGGACACTCATGAACGACCGAGATATTGCGGAATACCTGATTGCGCATCCCGACTTTTTCGAACGCCATGCCGAATTGCTGGCGGGCGTGCGGCTCACCAGTCCGCACGGCCAGCGTGCCGTGTCGCTGCAAGAGCGTCAGATCGAGATGCAGCGTGAGAAGACCAAGCAGATCGAGCGACGCCTCGCGGAACTGATGCGCTATGGCCACGAAAACGACGATATCTCGGCCAAACTGCATCGGTGGACCCTCGGCCTGCTCGGCGAGCGTGATCCGCATGCCTTGCCCGACGCGATCGCCCGGGGTTTGCGCGACGTTTTCAACGTCCCCTACGCGGCGGTTCGCGTGTGGAACGTGGCGGCGCCGTATGCACCCGCCGAGTTCGCCCGCAGCGTGAGCGAAGAGGTGAAAATCTTCGCGTCGAGCCTCGCGACGCCCTATTGCGGCGCCAATACCGGTTTCGAAGCGGTCACGTGGCTCGGCGCGCCGAGCGATCCGGCGTCGGTGGCCCTGCTCGCGCTGCGCGACCCGCAACTGACCGATGGACCGGTCTTCGGCCTGCTCGTCATGGGTTCGGAAGACGCCCGCCGTTTCCACGACGGCATGGCGACCGACTTCCTGTCGCAGATCGGTGAGCTGGCCGGGGCGGCGCTCAGCAAGCTGCGCGCGAACGACTGATGCGCGTCGCCGGCGCCCTGTCGGTCTGACGATCTGACGGCTCAATTCACCACGGCTCATGGTCACCTCGACTCGATCGCCACGTCCTGTCAGCGGGGCCGCATCCAAGGCCCGCGCCGGTCAATCCTCGCTGGCACGCGGGCGCAAGCCCAAGGCGGACGCCGAAGCGCCGATCGACGATGCGCCGCTCGAACCAGGCATCCGCGACTACCTCACGTCGCTCGCCAGTGAGCGTAAGCTCGCCGGACTCACCCTGGAGAACTACACGCGCGACCTTCGCCAGTTGCAGCGTCTGGCGCGCGGCCGTTCGCTCGAATCGCTGGAGCATGGCGACATTCGCCACTTCGTCATGCAGTTGCATGGCGAGGGCCTCGTCGGCCGCTCGATCGCCCGCAAGCTCTCCGCCTGGCGCGGCTACTTCGCCTGGCTCGCCCAGCGCACCTCGCTGGCGGCCAATCCGGTCGAAGGCGTGCGTGCGCCAAAGCAGCCCAAGCCGTTGCCGAAGGCGCTGTCGCCGGATCAGGCGTCGGCCCTCGTCGAGTTTGCCTCGGGCACGTCCGCCGAGGCCGTCCGCAACCGGGCGATGTTCGAACTGCTGTACTCGTCGGGCCTGCGTCTGTCGGAACTCACGAGCCTCGACCATTGCTATGTCGAAGCCGACGGCTACCGTTCCGCGAGCTGGCTGGATTTGCCCGAACGCGACGTGGTTGTGACCGGCAAGGGGAACAAGCGACGCCGCGTGCCGGTGGGTGAGAAAGCGGCGCTGGCGCTGACCCGTTGGCTGGACATGCGTGCCGCGCTGGCAACGGCCGAGCCGCATGCATTGTTCCTGTCGGCGCGCGGCAAGCGCATCGGCGCGCGCGCGGTGCAGCAAGGGCTGGCGCGCCACGCGCTGGCGGCCGGCCTGCCCACACACGTCCACCCGCACATGTTGCGCCACTCGTTCGCCACGCATGTCCTGCAATCGTCCGGCGATCTGCGCGCCGTGCAGGAAATGCTGGGTCACAGCAATATTTCGACGACGCAGATCTATACGAAACTCGACTTCCAACATCTTGCGAAGGTCTATGATCAGGCGCATCCGCGCTCGCGCAAGAAGCCCTGAGCGTTGCGGCGCACGGGGCGACTCGGTGTAGAATCGCGTCCTTCCCCAGCAAGTCCCGCACGTTGTCCGTCTGCCGGACGTCACTCTCCGGAGGCGACGCCGCTGCCCGTGCCGTACGACTTGCCGTCACCCCGTAGGCAACCGTTGGTCCGTCCCGCATGAATACCTTGACCCTCAAGCCCGGCAAAGAAAAGTCCTTGCTGCGCCGTCACCCCTGGATTTACGCCACCGCCGTGGCGCGCGTGGACGGCAAGCCGGCTTCCGGCGCGACGGTCGTGGTGCGCGCCGCCGACGGGCGCTTTCTCGCGCGCGCCGCCTTCAGCCCGGTCTCCGCCATCCGCGCGCGCGTATGGACGTTCGATGAAAACGAGCCGGTCGATCATGCGTTCTTCAAACGTCGCGTGAGCGCCGCTCTCGCCTATCGCGAACAGATGGTGCACGACACCGGCGCCACCCGCGTGATCTTCGGCGAGGCCGACGGCTTGCCGGGCCTGATCGTCGACCGATACCAGTCGGCTCCCGGCGCACCAGTGACGGACCAGATCGTCTGCCAGTTCATGGCCGCGGGCGTGGAGGCCTGGAAGGACGCGATCGTACACGCCCTCGTCGGCGCGACCGGCTGCCCCAATGTCTACGAGCGCTCCGATGCCGCCGTGCGCGAGCGCGAAGGCCTGCCGAGCCTCACGGGCGTGCTGGCGGGGGCCGAGCCGCCCGAGGCCCCCGAGTTGCTGACGACGTATGAGTGCGGGGTGAAGTATTACGTCGACGTGCGTCACGGGCACAAGACTGGCTTCTATGTCGATCAGCGCGACAACCGTCTGCTGGTGCAGCAACAGGCCAAGGGCCGCGACGTGCTCAACTGCTTCTGCTATACCGGCGGCTTTTCGCTGGCGGCGTTGGCGGGCGGGGCACAGAGCGTGCTGTCCATCGACTCGTCGGGCGACGCGTTGGCGATCGGCGCGCGCAACGTCGAACTCAACGGTTTCGATGCCGCGCGTGCCGAATGGCGCGACGCCGATGTCTTCAAGACCCTGCGCGCGTTGCGCGAAGAGGGGCGGGTGTTCGACATGATCGTGCTCGATCCGCCGAAGTTTGCGCCGTCGGCCCACCACGTGGACCGTGCCGCGCGGGCGTACAAGGACATCAACATGGCGGGCTTCAAGTTGTTGCGTCCGGGCGGCCAGCTGCTGACGTACTCATGCTCGGGCGCGATCGACGCCGACCTGTTCCAGAAGATCGTGGCGGGCGCGGCCGTCGATGCCGGTGTCGACGCACGCATTCTGCGCCGCCTGTCGGCAGGCATGGACCACCCGATGCTCACGCAATTCCCTGAAGGCGAATACCTCAAGGGGCTTTGGCTACAACGAATGTAAGTGCTCGCTTTCTTGGGGCATCAATCGAGTGTCAGCGCGACCACGCCCAGCGCGATCAACACGGCACCGCCCACGCGGCGGTGCACCTCTCCCTCGCCCAGCAGGCGCACGCCCAGCAGCGCGGCGATCATCATCGACATCTCCCGTGCCGGGGCGACGTGCGAGACCGGCGCGTACTTGAGCGCTGTCAGGATCAGGAAGTAGGACATCGGCGAGATCAGCGAGATCAGCACGATCTTGCGCCAGTTCGCCTGCCAGAGCATCGTCATGCGCGCGGGACGCGAGCACGCCATCGGTGCCGAGAGCGCCACCCGCAGCACGTTCTCCAGGTAGTAATAGACGAGCGGCGCGAGCAACAGCGTGCGAATGGCGTAGGCGTCGGCCAGCGTATATGCCGCGATGAAGCCGCCCGTCAGCACGCCCCAACCGGCACCCGCGTGCAGGGCGCCGCGCCGGAACAGGCGCTCGCCACCGGCAATGAGCAGCACGCCCATCACGACCAGGCTGATCCCGAAAAGCGCCAGCCAACCCGGGCGTTCCCCCAGCAACACGATGGCACCCAGCGACGAGAGCAACGGCCCGGTGCCGCGCGCCAGCGGGTAAACAACCGACAGGTCGCCCACGCGATAGCCGCGCTGCAAGACCAGCGTGTAGCCGTAGTGAAGCAGGGCGCTCGTGGCGATGACGATCCAGCCGAGTGTATTCGGCCAATGGGCGTGCGAGCCGATCAGGAAGAACAGCGCCAGTGGCGTGTACAGCACCACGGTGAGCAACGCATAGAGGAAGACGAGTTGCGGGCCGCCGCCTTCGCTCGTGTCGATGCGCTTGGCGAGGAAATTCCAGGTGGCGTGCAGAAAAGCGGCAGTGACGACAAGGGCGAGAGCGGTGGGCGACATGGCGATCGGTGATTTTTGCGTCAATTGTAAGGCGCCTTCGTCGTCGACTTCCCGCCAGAATCGGCCGGCGTGCCTCGGTGGTCCCCTGGCGCTCGCGACAAAGCGCTCACTGTTGCAACTCGGTTGCAGCGCTGACGGGGCTGTGCTTAAATCGATTCATGAGCCTTACTCAACTACAACCGTATCTGGAAGCGGCCCGCGCAAGCTTGCAGGAGCAATCGGGCCGTGTGACCTCGGGGCGCGTCCGTGTGCTGGCGCTGCTGCTCAAGGCAGGCCGTCCGCTCACGCATCAGGAAGTGCTGGCCGATCTTGCCACCGACGCCGATCCGCTCGACCGTGTCACGGCCTACCGCGTGCTCGATTGGCTGGTCGCGCAGGGCTGGGCCATCAAGCAGGCCGGCGACGACCGCATTTTCCGCTTCGTGATGGCCGAGCATGTCGACCCGCAACGCGCTGCGTCGCCGCGTCCGCATACGCAACACGGACATTTTCGTTGCGTACGCTGCCACCGAACCTTCTGTCTTGACGATTGGCCGCAGCATCCCCAATTAAGTGAGCGCGAACTCAAGCGCCTGCCCAAGGGTTTCGTGGGCGAACAGGTCGAGCTAATGATTCACGGCACCTGCGCGCAGTGCGCGGGCGCCCCCAACTGACGCGTTCCCAGCCGTTTTTCGCCGCCTCGGGTACAGTGGGCGACATTCCGGCGGCATCGGGTACGCCGTATGACTACAGGACATAGCATTCATGACCCCCGTCACCATCCTGACCGGCTTTCTCGGCAGCGGGAAAACCACGCTGCTCAAGCGCATCCTGACCGAGGCGCACGGCATGAAAATCGCCGTCATCGAAAACGAGTTCGGTGAAGAGAACATCGATAACGACATCCTCGTGCAGGAGAACGCCGAGCAGATCGTGCAGATGAGCAACGGCTGCATTTGCTGCACGATCCGTGGCGACCTGGTGAAGGCGCTGTCCGACCTGAACAGCCAGCGCGACGCGGGCGAGATTCAGTTCGATCGCGTGGTCATCGAGACGACTGGCCTGGCCAACCCCGGCCCGGTGGCACAGACCTTCTTCATCGACGACGAAGTGGCCGACACCTACCGGCTTGACGCCATCATCACGCTGGTCGACGCGAAGCACGGCCAGCAGCAGCTCGATCAGCACGAAGTGGTACAGCGCCAGGTGGGCTTTGCCGATCGCCTGTTCATCACCAAGGCCGATCTGGTCACGCCCGAAGCGCTGGGCGACCTGAAGCATCGCCTCGCGCACATGAATCCGCGTGCGCCGCAACAGGAAGTCGACTTCGGCCAGGCCGACCTCAAGCAGATCTTCGACCTTCACGGCTTCAACCTGAACGACAAGCTCGACATCGATCCGGACTTCCTCGGTGCCGATGAGCACGACCATGACCACGATCACGACCATGATCACGACCATGATCATTCGCAATGTGATCACGAACATGACCAGTGTGCCCATGAGGGGCACGACCACGGTCATGCCCACCACGCCCATGCCCACCACAACGACGCCATCAAGTCGTTCGTCTTCCGCAGTGAGAAGGCCTTCGATCCGGCGAAGCTGGAGGATTTCCTCGGGAGCATCCTACAGGTGTACGGCGAACGCTTATTGCGTTATAAAGGTGTATTAAACATGCGCGGCATCGACCGCCGGGTCGTGTTCCAGGGCGTGCACCAGATGATGGGCAGCGACGTGGGCGCGAAATGGCAACCCGGTGAGATGCCGAACACCAAGATGGTGTTCATTGGCGCCGAGCTGCCGAAAGACATCATCCTGCAAGGGCTGGAGCGCTGTCTGGTCTGAGCGGGACCGGCGAACCGTGCAACGGGAAACCCCTTAACCGTGGCCGTTGAACGATTCGGTTACAATACGTGCCCACTGGGGCTGCCGCCAGCGAACCGACGCGGCACTTCGGAGGGCAGGCAGAGGAGCACCGCTATGGCTACCGCCTCTCGCAAGACTGCTACCGCAGGCCCCACGCGTCGGTCGGGACTGACGTCAGAAGCGGGTGCCAGTCGGGCTCCAGCAGGTAATTCGAAGACGGGCGAGAAGGCCGCTGCCAAGCACGGGGTGCCCAGATCGTCCGGCAGGAACGTAACCCAAGAAGCCGCCCGCGGCATCGCCGGTAAGCAAGACGCCCCACTCGCTGCAGGGGCGTCACCGGACTATCCGAAAGAGACGCCACAAAAACCCATGAGCAAGAAAAGACTTTTGACCGAGGCCGAAATTCTGAAGATGGGCGAGAAGGACTACATGAATGAAGATCAACTCGCCTTCTTCAAGGATCGTCTGGAAAATCTGCAAGCTGACATTCTGCGTAACGCCGGTCAAACCACCGAGAACCTGCGGGAAACCATTCTCGTCCCGGATCCGGCCGACCGCGCCACGATCGAAGAGGAGCACGCGCTCGAGCTGCGTACCCGCGATCGCGAACGCAAGCTGCTGAAGAAAGTACAACAGTCGCTCGCGCGTATCGAATCGGGTGAATATGGCTGGTGCGAAGAAACCGGAGAGCCGATCGGCGTTCCGCGTCTGCTCGCCCGCCCGACGGCCACCCTGTCGCTCGAAGCGCAGGAACGTCGCGAACTCCGTCAAAAGTTGTTCGGCGACTGATCGCATCACCGGCCCGACGCCGCGCGGCGGCGGGGCGGGTCCGTCGGGCCCCCGGTTTGCCAAAAGGCGTGTCTTCTCGGCACGCCTTTTTTGTTGCCTTTTTGACGCCGTCCGTTCGGGACTGTGGCTTATACGCAACGCCCGCTAACGCTCGCCGTCGGGCAGGCTTTATGTCACAATTGCAACTCAGTTGCAATTGAGTTCGCCCATGCCATCCATCGAATCCGCTTCTTGCCTGTGGCGTGCGCGTCTGCGCACGCTGATGGGGCGTGGGCGAAGCGGTTGGGTCGCGTGGCTCATCGTCGCGCTGCTCGGCGTACAGATCTGGGGACTGCAGCACGAGATCGTGCATGCCCGCGGGTTGTCCGGCAGTGTGCCGCGGGTATCGGCAGATCGTGCCGCGTCGGCCGCGGTCGACGCGGCCGAATCAGAGGATGCGGATGATGCGGATCTAGCGATCGCCGCAGATGGGCCGGGCCAATCGATGCGGGTGGCGTCCATCGGTTTTGGCAGCCACCACCATCATTGCCACCTGTTCGAAGGGGCGACACTGGCGGCCGCGATGGCCGTGGCCGTCTTGTCGTGGGGCAGCGATGGCGCCACAGCGAGCGCCCCGCAGCGCCCCACCGGACGCCGCCACGCGAGCGTTCTGCGACGACCGTTCGACTCCCGCGCACCGCCGCTTGTGGCCTGACGCCACGCGTCTTCGCGCGATGCCTCGCGCATTTCGCGTTCCCCCGCGCTGACGGCGCGAATCCCTGCCAATGCTCGCACCGACCATCGCCGCTCTCCGGCGCCCGATGGTGGTTGCGGCTGCGCGCTCGTCTGCCCCTCGGGGCCGGCGCGGCGGGGCTTCGTTCATGCCGAATCACGGGATCCCCGGGAGCCGTTCGACAACGCTCCCGCGCACCGCCCCAATACATTTCATACCGACATGGCACTCCCTGTTTCGACCGCCGCGCGTGAGCGCGCGACGTTCTCGCTCGCTTCCCCTTTTGATGCCCTTTGCGCTTCGCGCCAGATGTGCCACCCACGTTCCGTGCTCGCGCCACTGCCGCTCGCCGCCGCGTTGACGTTCGGCGCGCTCGCCGCCGCAAGCGTGTCCGTGCAGGCGGCCGACGTGCCCGATGCATCATCGAAACCGTCGTCCGCCACGGCCGCCCCGGCGCTGGCCGAAGTGACCCTGCCGGCCACCTTCGTGACGGGCAATCCGCTCGGACGCGCCGCTGCCGACCTGACCGTGCCGCTCACCGAACTCGACGGGAAGGCGCTGGCACTGCGCCGTGCCGGCACGCTGGGCGAGACGCTTGACGGCCTGCCGGGTGTTTCGGCCACGTCTTATGGTCCGAACGTCAGCCGTCCGATCATTCGCGGTCTCGACGGCGACCGCATTCGCGTATTGCAGAACGGCACCGCAGCGCTTGACGCTTCGTCGCTCTCCTACGATCACGCCGTCGCGCAGGATCCGCTCACGATCGAACGCGTGGAAATCGTGCGGGGCCCTGCGGCGCTGCTCTATGGCGGCAGCGCGGTCGGGGGTGTGATCAATACCCTCGACAACCGCATTCCACGCGAATCCATCACCGGCATTTCCGGGGCGACGGACGTGAGCTACGGTGGCGCGAATCGCGAACGCGCCGGGGCCGCGCAGCTCGAATTCGGCAACGGCGAGTTCGCGTTCCATGTGGACGGTTTCGCGCGAAAAAGCGCAGACCTGCGCATTCCCGGCTTCGCACGTTCGGCGCGACAGCGGGCACTCGACGACGAAGGCACGGCGCAACCGTCGGGTACCTTACCTAACAGTCAGGGGCAAGTGAGTGGCGCGGCCGTCGGCGCTTCGCGGACATGGGCCAATGGCTACACTGGCATTTCGTACGCCGGTTACGACTCCGATTACGGCACCGTGGCCGAGGCCGACACGCGCATCCGGTTGCGGCAACAGCGCCTGGCGTTGGCCGGCGAAGTCCGTGACCTGAGCGGCCCGATCACCGCGCTCAAGTTCGACTTCGGCTACACCGACTACGAGCACAAGGAAATCGAAAACGGCGAGACGGGCACGACCTTCAAGAACCACGGCTACGAAGGCCGTATTGAAGCGCGCCACGCGAAGATCGGGCCGCTCGATGGCGCGGTGGGCATGCAGTTCTCGCAGAACACGTTCTCCGCCCTGGGAGAAGAAGCCTTCGTGCCGAAGAGCGACACGCGCAACGTCGCGCTGTTCGCGCTGGAGGAGTGGGCCGTCAGTCAGGCCGTGAAGCTGTCGTTCGGCGCGCGCATTGAACACTCGAGCGTCAAGCCGACAGCCGGCGGCAACGCACGCTTCGATAACCTGCCGTCGCGCGATTTCACGCCGGGCAGCGTGTCCGCGGGCGCGGTGGTCGCCTTGGCGCCGGCCTGGTCGGTCGCGCTCAACACCTCATACACCGAGCGCGCACCGACGTTCTACGAGCTGTATGCGAATGGGCCACATCTGGCGACCGGCGTCTGGGAAATCGGCAATCCGCAGGCCGCACTTGAAAAGGCGTTTTCGACGGACCTGTCGCTACGGTATGCTCACGGCGCGAACAAGGGCAGCGTCGGTCTCTTCTACAGCCGCTTCAACAACTTCATCGCGCTCAACAACACCGGGCGCACGATCGACGAGGGCGACCAGCGCTTGCCCGTCTATCAATACGCGGGCGTGCCTGCGGATCTCTACGGCGCGGAAGCCGAAGGCCGTGCGCGCCTCTGGCAGGGGCACGGCAATCTCGATCTCGAGCTGCGCGGCGATTACACGATCGGACGCAATCGCGACACAGGCGAACCGCTGCCGCGCATTGCGCCGTTGCGTCTGACGGCGGCGCTTGCGTACGGTCTGGGCCACTGGGGGGCGCGACTGGAAATGGTGCACGCCAGCGCGCAAGGTCGCGTGCCCGCCAACGATCTGACGACCGACGGCTACACCACGCTCGGTGCAGCGCTCACGTACCAGTTCAAGGCGGGGGGCGCACAGTGGCTGGCGTACCTGAAAGGGGAGAACCTGACCAACCAGGAGGTACGTCTGGCCAGTTCGGTGTTGCGCGACATTGCGCCGCAGGGAGGGCGCTCGGTTCGCGTCGGTTTGCGCACCACGTTCTGAGCGGGATCGCTCCGCAAAAACGAGGCAATTTCCGAGAAATTTTCTCGCAACAAGCGATTTGCGCGGCATGATGCCGCGCAAATCTCCCGATCCATGCCGCATTGCGCGACATCGGCCGGGTGTCGACGAGCGGGGCGGATGTGCTGCCGTCGACGCCTCTTGATATTCTTTCGATTGCCCTAAACTACAGTCACGTCTCGCCCGGCAGGGCGCGTCGTCGCGGCTGTGCGGCGCGCGCGGTCGGGCCAATCGTTACGGGGCGCGTGTCGCCCCCCGAAAAGGAACAGGCATGGAGCAATATCACGGCACCACCATCGTCTGCGTTCGACGCGGCGATCAGGTCGCGCTTGGCGGCGATGGTCAGGTCACCCTCGGCAATATCGTGATGAAGGGCACCGCCCGCAAGGTACGCACGATTTACGAAGGCAAGGTCATGGTTGGCTTCGCCGGTGCGACGGCCGATGCCTTCTCGCTGCTCGATCGTTTCGAAGCGAAGCTCCAGAAGCACCAGGGGCATCTGACGCGCTCGGCGGTGGAACTGGCCAAGGACTGGCGCACCGACCGCATGCTGCGCCGGCTCGAAGCGATGATGATCGTCGCCGATGCCGAGACCACGCTGGTCATTACCGGTAACGGCGATGTGCTCGATCCGGAAGGCGGCGTTGCCGCCATCGGCTCGGGAGGATCGTATGCCCAGGCGGCGGCCCGGGCGCTGGTCGAGAATACCGAGCTGACGCCGGCGGAAGTCGTCAAGAAGGCGCTGACGATCGCGGGCGAAATGTGCATCTACACCAACGGCAACCACATCATCGAGTCGCTGCCCCCGAAGGCAGCGCAGTGACGACGCACGTGCCGCAGCCGATGGACGTCTGCGGTGCGAATGGCCGGCCGGGCCGTGTGCGGCCGGGCGTCACCCTCTGTGCGAACCCCCTAATTTGGCTAACGTCATGACCCATATGACCCCCTCAGAGATCGTTTCCGAACTCGACAAACACATCATCGGCCAGCACAAGGCCAAGAAGGCCGTCGCGGTGGCGTTGCGCAACCGCTGGCGTCGCCAGCAGGTGGCCGATCCCCTGCGTCAGGAAATCACGCCGAAGAACATTCTGATGATCGGCCCGACCGGTGTCGGCAAGACCGAAATCGCGCGCCGTCTGGCCAAGCTGGCCGATGCGCCTTTCATCAAGGTCGAAGCGACCAAGTTCACTGAAGTCGGCTACGTGGGGCGCGACGTGGACAGCATCGTGCGCGATCTCGCGGAAATCGCGATCAAGCAGACGCGCGAAGCCGAAATGAAGAAGGTGCGCACCACGGCGGAAGATCGTGCCGAGGATCGCATTCTCGATCTGCTGCTGCCGAGCGGGCGCGAGTCGTCGCGCGACATCCGTTTCGGAGCGGCATCGCACGAGGTCGAGCCCAGCAGCGAGGATAACGCCACGCGCCAGACGTTCCGCAAGCGTCTGCGCGAGGGGCAGCTCGACGACAAGGAAGTCGAGCTGGAAGTGGAAATTCCGGTGCAGGGCATGGAGATCATGGGCCCGCCGGGCATGGAAGAGATGACCGAGCAGATCAAGGGGATGTTCGCGAACCTGGGCAACCAGCGCAAGAAGCGCCAGACGCTCAAGATCAAGGACGCGCTCAAGGTGCTGACCGACGAGGAAGCGTCGAAGATGCTCAACGACGAGGAGGTCAAGCAACTGGCCTTGCGCAACGTCGAGCAGAACGGCATCGTGTTCCTCGACGAAATCGACAAGATCGCCACGCGCAGCGAAGTGGGCGGCGGCGACGTGTCGCGCCAGGGCGTGCAGCGCGACCTGCTGCCGCTCGTCGAAGGCACGACCGTGAGCACGAAGTTCGGCATGATCAAGACGGATCACATCCTGTTCATCGCGAGCGGGGCGTTCCATCTGGCCAAGCCGAGCGATCTGATTCCGGAACTGCAAGGCCGCTTCCCGATCCGCGTCGAACTCGAATCGCTGTCGGTCCAGGATTTCGAAGCGATCCTCACGCAGACGGATGCCAGCCTCGTGAAGCAATATCAGGCCTTGCTCGCCACGGAAGACGTGAACCTCGACTTCGCGCCGGACGGCATCAAGCGGCTCGCGGAGATCGCCTACTCGGTCAACGAGAAGACGGAAAACATCGGCGCGCGACGTCTGTACACCGTCATCGAGAAGCTGCTCGAGGACATCTCGTACAACGCCGGCAAGCAGGCGAATGAAGTGGTGACCATCGACGCCAGCTACGTCAATCGCTTCCTTGAGGAAGTGGCGCAGAACGAAGATCTGTCGCGCTACGTGCTGTGATGGCGTGATGTTCGCTGCGATGTGATGCGATGTAAAAAAGGCCCTTCGGGGCCTTTTTTGCGTTCGACGATTGGCGTTACTGCTTCACTGGGCGCTTGAGCAGTTTGCGTTGCAGCGTGCGCCGGTGCATGTTCAGCGCTCGTGCCGTGGCGGAGATGTTGCCGTTGTGTTCGGTGAGGACGCGTTGAATGTGCTCCCATTCGAGGCGCGCGACCGACAGCGGCGAGGGGTTCTCGATGGCTTCATCGGCTTGCGTCTCGCTCGCGTCGCTGCGCAGCGACGCCAGGATGGTGTCGGCGTTGGCGGGCTTGGCCAGGTAGTTGTCGGCGCCGTCCTTGACGGCTTGCACTGCCGTCGCAATGCTCGCGTAACCGGTGAGCACCAGCATGCGGGATTTCGGCTGCAACGCGCGCAGCGGTGCGATGAGCGGCAGTCCGGAATCGTGGCCGAGATGAAGGTCCACCGAGATCAGGTCGAACTGACGCGTACGTGCCGCGAGTAGCGCCGCGGCACTGTCGGCGGCGATCTGGACGTCGTAGCCGCGCCGGGTCAGCGCGCGGGCGAGCGTTTCGGCGAAGACGACATCGTCGTCGATGAGTAGGAAGTGGGAGGCGTTCATGTCTGACTCCGCGAGCCGAAGAGGAAGGTGGCCATCGGCAGGCGCAGCTCGGCGCGCGTGCCTTGCGGCGTGTTGGGGGTGAGGGTGATGTCGCCGCCGAGCCGCTGCGCGCTGGCAAACGCCAGGTACAGGCCCATGCCATGCCCGCCGTGCGTGCTCATGACAGGCGACGTTCCCAGCCGGGTGCGCAGCTCGGCGCTCATGCCGGAACCTTCGTCGCACACGGTGAAGCGGATGTCGTCCGGCGTGACGGCCACGTCGAGGGTGACCGACGACGGGCTGAAGTAGGCGGCGTTGTCGAGCAGGATGGTCAGGATCTGTCCAACCTGCACGGTGTCTTCGATGCGCGCGGTCAACTTCGGCGGCACGCGCAACTGGAACTGGACTTGCGGGTGCCGCAGACGCCATTGCGTGGTGAACGCCGGCAACCACTCGGCCAATGCCTGCCGCACCGGCGCCGCGGCGCGCGTCTGCACGTGACCGATGGCGCTCTTGCACAGCGCGATCTGTTGTTCGAGGGTCTGCAGATCCGGTTCGAACGGCGTCAATGCGGCGTTGCCCCGACTCTCGCTGCGCAGTTCACCGACGACCACGGCCATCGTCGAGAGCGGCGTGCCGAGTTCGTGCGCCACGCTCGCGGCTTGCGCACCGAGGGCGGCCATCCGCTCGTCGCGCAGCAGTCGCTGTTCGGCGCGGGCGAGTTGCGCGTCGCGCGCGCGCAAGGCCCGCGACATCCGCGAAACGAACCACGCGATCACGAGTACGCTGACCACGAAGTTGACCCACATGCCCGCCAGATGCAGGCGCAGCAGGTTGCCCGGGTCCGCCAGATTGAGCGGCACGTACTGGAAGTTCAGCGCGCCATAGGCGACCAGCGAGAGCAGTGCCAGTTGCGACGCGTTGCGCCACGGCAGCACGGCGGCGGCGATGGCCAGGCCCGGCAGGAAGAGGGAGACGAATGGGTTGGTCGCGCCACCCGAGAAGAACAGCAACGCCGTGAGCGCGGCCAGATCGACGAGCAACTGGCTCATCAGGTCCAGATCGGTATGGCGCCGGGCACGCTCGATACCGCGTCGCGCGCGCACCCACGTGAGCACGTTGAACAAGACTTCGAGCGCGATGATGGTGAGCATCGGCTCGAGGGGCAGGCGTACCCCGAGCCAGAGTTGCACGACGCCGATGGTGGCCAACTGACCAACGATGGCCAGACAGCGCAACCAGAAGAGCTGAACGACGTTGGCTCGCTCGATGGGAAAATGAGTCATACGACAAGTGTACCAAGTCCGGGTCACGGGCAATCCGGCGTCGCCGGGCGCTGCGACACTCTGCCGCATGCGGCCGATGACCGGCATCACGCAGCACGCGCCCGCGTTTGGCGGGGCGAGACTACAATGAATGCCCACGTCTTGCGCGGCAGGATGTCGCGCAACCTCTCATGCGATACAGGGCGGCGGCCTTCCGCCGTCAACGATAAGGAGTTTGCATGAAGCACAAACTTTGGGCGGCTACCGCACTGAGTCTTGGCATGGCCTCGGCTTACGCACAGGTGGGGCAGGTGGCAGTTTCTGACGCGTGGGCACGCGGCACGGTGCCCGGTCAGACCGCGACCGGCATCTTCATGACGTTGCAGGCGTCTCGGGCGACCACCCTCGTCGGCGTGAGCACCCCCGCCGCAGCCAACGCCGAAGTGCATGAAATGAAGCTCGAAGGCACGCTCATGAAAATGCGCGCCCTGCCGAACGGATTGCCGCTGCCAGCCAATCAGCCCGTGCAGCTCAGGCCGGGCAGCTATCACATCATGCTCAATGACCTGAAGGCGCCGCTCAAGACGGGCGGCACCGTGCCGGTCACGTTGCGCTTCGAATCCGCCGATCACAAGGTGTCCGAGCAGCAGGTGCAGGTGCCCGTGCGCGCCCTGACGGCGGGCGCGCCTGCGGGCAGCGGCATGGCCGGCATGGCAGGCATGGCGCACGGCGCACATAACGAATAGGTCCATGGCCAACAAGTCCCTCGGTACGCGTCAGAAGCTGATGTTTCGCGGCACGGCGGGTGTCGGCGGCCGCGTGGGCGGCCGTCACACCGGGGGACGACCTCCGCCACCGGCACCGGGCGCACCCGGGGGGACAGGCCGTCGACCGGGGTCAGTCGGGGGCGGCGGCGGTGCCGTCAATCCCCTCACCGGCGGCAAGCAGCGCCGTGCGTGAGACGGCGGCGTTGCTTCGCCACCCATGTCATCGGTGCTGCGCGGCGGTACGAGTTGCACAACTGCAACAGCGTCGGTGCCGTCACGCCGCGGTCACCGGCGGGCGGCCGCGGCGCGCAAATCGGCGAACGACAGGGGGCGAGGTAAAAATGAGCCGCTGACGGGCGTCCGCACAGACGTCAAAGGGGGAGATATGCACGCTCGGTCCTGCGCCGCTGACGGGGCGAGAATCGCCGCTTTTGCGGTTGCCGCCCCGCATGAGACGACGGGTAGCCAGGGACATTGGCCGATGCACGTCCCAGACCCTTCCGAAACCCGTCGACGCCCCGCACGCACGGGCTTCTTGGCTGTACAATTCGCCGTGTTTCTGGTCCATCTGCGAAATATGCTTCCTGCCATGTCCGATCCGCAACTGTCTTCCATCGACGACATCGCACCTGCTCTCAAGGCCGAAGTTCTGGCTGAGGCGATGCCGTACATCCGCAAATACCATGGCAAGACCGTGGTGATCAAATACGGCGGCAACGCAATGACCGAAGAGCGTCTGAAGCGAGGCTTCGCGCGCGACGTCATTCTGCTCAAGCTCGTGGGCATCAACCCGGTGGTGGTGCACGGGGGCGGCCCGCAGATCGATCAGGCGCTCAAGAAGATCGGCAAGCAGGGCACGTTCATCCAGGGCATGCGGGTGACCGACGAAGAGACGATGGAAGTGGTCGAGTGGGTGCTCGGCGGCGAAGTCCAGCAGGACATCGTCATGCTGATCAACCAGTACGGCGGCCAGGCGGTGGGGCTCACCGGCAAGGACGGCGGGCTGATCAATGCGCGCAAGATGCTGATTCCGGATCGCGAAAACGCCGGCGAGCTCCTCGACATCGGTTTTGTCGGTGAAGTCGACTCGATCAATCCGGCCGTGGTGCGCGCCCTGCAGGACGACGCGTTCATCCCGGTGATTTCGCCGATCGGCGTCGGGGAAGACGGTCAGGCGTACAACATCAACGCCGACCTCGTGGCGGGCAAGCTCGCCACGGTGCTGGGCGCCGAGAAGCTGGTGATGATGACCAATATCCCGGGCGTGATGGACAAGGACGGCAAGCTGCTGACCGATCTGTCGGCGCGCGAGATCGACGACCTGTTCGCAGACGGCACGATCTCGGGCGGCATGTTGCCGAAGATCTCGTCGGCACTCGATGCCGCGAAGAGCGGCGTGAAGTCGGTGCACATCGTCGACGGCCGTATCGAACATTCGGTGCTGCTCGAAATCCTGACGGAACAGCCGTTCGGCACGATGATCCGCTCGCACTGAGTGCGACGCCTGGCGGGCGGTGCCGATGGCGACATCGCGCGGCCCGGCCGGTATCGAAGGCGGACCCTGCGGGGTCCGCTTTGTTTTATTGCGATCCCCTCACGAGACCCCATGCCCACCCCCGCCTTTTTCTCCTGGAGCGGCGGCAAGGATTCCTGCCTTGCCCTGCATCATGCGCTGTCGTGCGACGCGCGCGGCGAGCCGCACTACGACGTGCGGCGTCTACTGGCGATGTTTGATGAAACGGGCGACAGCTCGCGCTCGCACGGCTTGCCGCGTGAATTGATGCAGGCGCAGGCCGAGGCGCTCGGCATTGCGCTCGACGTCGGCCATGCCGGCTGGCGCGAATACGAGGCGGCGTTCGTCGCCCGCTTGCACGCAATGCGCGCCGACGGCATCACGCACGGCTTGTTCGGCGATATCGATTTGCAGCCGCATCGCGATTGGGAAGAGAAGGTCTGCGCAGCCGCCGGCATGACCGCCGTATTGCCGTTGTGGCAGCGAGCGCGTCTGACGCTCGCGCACGAGTTCATCTCGCTGGGCTATCGCGCGGTGATCGTCTGTGTGGATGGCCGGCACCTCGGGCCGGAATTCGTCGGCCGCGAATATGATGCGTCCTTGCTGGCCGATCTGCCGACGCACGTCGACGCGTGTGGCGAGAACGGCGAGTTCCACACGTTCGCCTACGATGGTCCGCGCTTCACGCGGCCGGTGGCGTGGCGCATCGCGCGCGTCGAGACAATTCACGGCCCCAAGGAGTACGGCGGTACGCCATACCATCGTGCGCACATCGTGGCTGTCGCCGACTGACTGGCGTCCGCGGCATCAGCCGGGTGCCGTCAGTCGACGCAGTTCGTCGAGCAGCTTGGCGGCAGGACTCGGCAGGATCCCCTGGCGGCGGCGAAAGGCCGTGAGCGTGCGCTTGGCGTGTACGGTCGCGATCGGCAGGGTGTCCATCACACGCGCCCGCGCTTCGACGTCATACATCGGCTCGGGCATCCACGTCAGAAACCCGCATCGCGCGACCATGCTCTTGAGCACCGGGACAGAACGCGTCTCCACGACGATGTTCGGCAGTGCCAGCCCATGCGCGGCGAACACGCTCTCCACATGCGCGTATGGCGCGGTGCCGCGCGGCGGAATCGCCCAGCGTTCCCCGAGCGTGTCGGCCAGTGAGAGCGCCTTGCGCTGGCGCAACGGATGGTCGCATGCGGCCACCACATAGCTGTTGTCCTCCCAATGGCAGTCGGAGATCGCAACGATGTCGTCGGTATCGGTCGCCACGGTCGAGAGCGCCAGGTCGATCTCGTGGCGCATCAGTCCCTGGGCGAGCCGGTCCCATACCCCTTCGATGATTTCCACGCGCAGGTTCGGCCAGCGATCGAGCACGCGCTCGACCGCGAGCGGCAGCACATGGCTTGCGATGGCGCCGACCGCGCCGACCTTGATCGTGCCTTTGGCGAGACCGCGCAGCGCATCGATTTCCTCGCGCGCGTGGTCGGCTTCCCGCTCCAGCAACATCGCGTGCGGCAGCAATGCCTGCCCGAACGCCGTCAAGGCCATCCCCTTGCTGTGACGCTCGAACAGCGGCGCGCCGAGATCGGCTTCGAGCCGTTTGATGGTGCGGCTCAGCGCGGGCTGCGTGAGATGCAGCGCCGTCGCCGCGCGCCCGAGACTGCCGGTCGCGACGATGGTCGTGAAAGCGCGCAATTGCTGGAGATTGAGGCTCATGAGGCGGAAGGCACTCCGGAGTTCGGGACGAGACCGCGCGTCACCATGGCGACGTGGCGACGCACAAGTCATGCAAAAGCGTAATGACTTCGGCACACAAAAGCAATTCCGATGCATATGTCGACTGCCTATACTCACCGAAACGCTCGCTGCGCCCCACGCCCCATCGCGCGGTCCGAGCCACGACACAGGCACCCCGCCGTCACGCGTTTGCACGTCGACGGCGGCAGGAGACGACAGCCCCCATGAAAGACAGCCGAGAACTTCGTGCCGGCCAACGCGCCGGCGACCCTCAGGCCCTGACGGTTCGCGAGGTGGTCATCGATCTGATGCGCCGCCATGGCATGACCAAGGTATTCGCCAATCCCGGCTCGACCGAGCTGCCGCTGTTCCGCGACTTCCCGCCGGACTTTGAGTACGTGCTGGGCCTGCAGGAAGCGGTCGTTGTCGGCATGGCCGACGGTTACGCGCAGGCGACCGGCAACGCCGCGTTCATCAACCTGCATTCGGCCGCCGGTGTGGGCAACGCGATGGGCAATATCTTTACGGCCTACAAGAACCAGACGCCGCTCATCGTGACGGCCGGACAGCAGGCACGCTCGATTCTCCCGTTCGATCCTTTCCTCGCGTCGGTGCGCGCGACCGAGCTGCCGCAGCCGTACGTCAAGTTCAGTCTGGAACCGGCGCGAGCCGAAGACGTGCCGCTGGCGCTGGCCCGTGCGTATTACATCGCCATGCAGGAGCCGAAAGGGCCGGTCTTCGTCTCCATTCCGGTCGACGATTGGGATCGGCCCGCCGAGGCGTTGCCGCCGCGCCAGGTGAGCACGCGAGTGCAGCCCGACCCGTTCGCGCTTGCCCAACTGGGGGCGGCGCTCGACGCATGTGAGCGTCCGGTGTTTGTCGTCGGCTCGTCGATTGATCGCGCGGGGGCGTTCGATGCCGTGCGCGCGTTGGCCGAGCGGCATCACGCGCGCGTCTTCACCGCACCGATGTGCGCGCGTTGTGCATTCCCGGAGGATCACCGGTTGTTTGCCGGCTTCCTGCCGCCAATGCGCGAGAAGATTGTCGATCTGCTGGGCGGTCACGATCTGATTCTCGTGATTGGCGCCCCGGCGTTTACGTATCACGTGGAAGGAACGGGGCCGCACGTGCCCGAAGGCGCTTCGCTGTTCCAGTTGATCGAAGATCCGGGCGTGGCCGCGTGGACGCCGGTCGGCGCCTCTGTCGTCGGTAACGTGCGACTCGGTGTCGAAGCCTTGCTCGCGCGCGACATCCCCGGCGAGCGTGTCTTGCCGCCCGCACGCAACCTGCCACCGGTGGCGCTGCCGAATGCCGCCGGCGAGCGTATGTCGACGGCCTTCGCACTGCAAACGCTCGCGAGCGTGCGCGAGGCGCACGACATCGTCGTCGAGGAGGCGCCGAGCGCGCGCGCCGTGATGCAGCAATACCTGCCGTTCTCGAAGCCTGGCACGTTCTACACGATGAACAGCGGCGGTCTCGGCTACTCGATGCCTGCCGCCGTCGGTGTGGCGATGGCGCATCCGGGGCGGCGTGTCATCGGCCTGATTGGCGACGGCTCTGCCATGTACTCGATCCAAGGCTTGTGGAGCGCGGTGCAAGCCCGGCTGCCAATCACATTCGTTATCTTGAATAATCGTCGCTACGCCGCGTTGCAGGAATTTGCGCCGTCGTTCGGCTTCGGCCCCGCCGATCCGGTGCAGGGCACCGATCTGCCCGATCTGGATTTCGTGCGTCTGGCCGAGGGCATGGGCGTGCGTGCGCAGCGCGTCGCGCAGGGTAGCGAGTTGCGCGACGTCCTGTCGCAGGCGATCACGAGCGGCGAGACGCGTCTTGTCGAGATCGTGGTGATGTGACGCACGGCGCATGCCATCCCGAGACGAACGACCAAGCCAGGAGACAAATCACCATGCAAGCCCAGCAAGACCCCAAAGCGCTGACGATGCTGATCGCCGGTAAGCGCATCGGCGCCAAGCACGGCGCCACGTTCGAGCGACGCAATCCGCTGGACGGCGAAGTGGCCTCGCGTGCCCCGGCCGCCACGGCCGACGACGCCCGCGCCGCGGTGCAGGCCGCGTGCGACGCCTTCCCCGCCTGGTCCAGCACCGGCCCCGGAGAACGGCGCGCACTGTTGATGAAGGCCGCCGACCGGCTGGAAGCGAAGGTCGAAGCGTTTCAGGCGGCCATGGCGGCGGAGACCGGTGCATCCGGATTGTGGGCGGGCTTCAATGTGCATTTGGCGGCACAGGGTCTGCGCGAAGCGGCTGCCATGACGACGCAGATCGCCGGCGAGATCATTCCTTCGGATGTGCCGGGCAGCCTTGCGATGGGCGTGCGTCAGGCGGCGGGCGTGGTGCTTGGCATCGCGCCGTGGAACGCGCCGGTGATTCTCGGCGTGCGCTCGCTTGCCCTGCCGCTCGCCTGCGGCAATACCGTCGTCTTCAAGGGCTCGGAGCTGTGCCCGGCCACGCACGGCCTGATTGCCGATGCGCTCGACGAAGCCGGTCTGCCACCGGGGGTCGTGAACTTCATCACGAATGCACCAAAAGACGCGGGCGCGATCGTCGAGGCGCTGATCGCCGCGCCTGCCGTGCGTCGCGTGAACTTTACCGGCTCGACGCGCGTCGGCCGCATCATCGCCACGCTGTGCGCCGAGTATCTCAAGCCGGCGGTGCTGGAGCTGGGCGGCAAGGCGCCGTGCCTTGTGCTCGACGATGCCGACCTCGACGCGGCCGTGGACGGTGTCGCGTTCGGCGCGTTCGCCAACTCCGGCCAGATCTGTATGTCGACGGAGCGCATCGTGGTTGCCGAATCGATCGCCGACGCCTTCGTTGACAAGCTCGCCGCCAAGGCGCGCGCGCTACCGCTGGGCGATCCGCGCGAGGGGCCGGTCGTGCTGGGCTCAGTGATCGATATGGCTACGGTCGAACGCTGCAATGCGTTGATCGACGATGCGCTTGCCAAGGGCGCAACGCTGCTGTGCGGCGGCCGGGCCGACACCACGCTGATGCCCGCGACGTTGCTCGATCACGTCACGCCGGACATGCACATCTATCGCGAGGAATCGTTCGGTCCGGTCAAGGGCATCGTGCGGGTGAAGGACGACGAAGCCGCCATCGCCTGCGCCAACGACAATGCCTATGGCCTGTCGTCCGCCGTGTTCAGCCGTGACATTGCTCGCGCGATGGGCGTGGCCAAGCGCATCGAATCGGGCATCTGTCACATCAATGGCCCCACGGTGCACGACGAAGCGCAGATGCCATTCGGCGGCGTGAAGTCGAGCGGTTGGGGACGTTTCGGCGGCAAGGCCGGTATCCATGAATTCACCGATCTGCGCTGGATAACAGTGCAGACCACCCCGCGTCATTACCCGTTCTGAGCGACGTTCCGTCACTCGGCGCCGATGGCGTCATGCAGGACCACCATACCGCCGCAGCCGGGACACCGGAACAGACGGCCGGAGGAGACAACCGTGTCACAACCGTTTGAGACTGCACCGGCTGCCGCCGGCGCAACGTCCGGCCATACGCAGGCCGGCGACATGCAACACAACGAAGCGACGCGCGCCGGCGCGACGGCGAATTTCGGCCGCGTGGTGGCGGCCAGTTGCTTCGGTACCGCCATCGAGTGGTATGACTTTTTCGTCTATGGCTTTCTCGCGCCCATCGTGTTCGACCGGCTGTTCTTCCCCCAGCTCGACCCGATGACCGGCATGATCGCCGTGTTCGCCACCTTCGCCGTCGGCTTCCTTGCGCGGCCTGTCGGCGGCATCGTCTTCGGACACTTTGGCGATCGCGTCGGGCGCAAGTCCATCCTGCTGTTCACGCTGGTGCTGATGGGCGTGGCCACCACGATGATCGGCCTGTTGCCGACCTATGACCAGGTCGGCATGTGGGCGCCGATAATGCTCGTGACGCTGCGCTTCGTGCAGGGGTTTGCGCTCGGCGGCGAGTCGGTCGGCGGACTGCTGATGACGGTCGAAGGTGCGCCCGCGCACCTGCGCGGCCTTTTCGGCGGACTGATCCAGGCCGCCGGGCCGACGTCGATCGTTGCCGCGTCGCTCGCCATCGTGCTGATCACCCGATTGCCCGAAAAGGATCTGCTGACGTGGGGCTGGCGCGTGCCGTTTCTCGTGAGCCTGCTGCTCGTGGCACTGGGCACCTATGTGCGCCTGAAAGTGGAGGAGTCGCCGAGCTTCAAGGCGGCGGAGCAGCATCGCGACATCGCGAAAGTGCCCGTCGTGGAAGTGCTCACGCATTACTGGCGGCCGACGCTCGTGACGTTCTTCATCTGTCTGGCCGAGACGAGCTTCTTTTACCTGGTGGCGATCTTCTCACTGTCGTACGGTACCAAGACGCTCGGCTTGCCGCGCAGCACGATGGCCGACGGCGTGCTGTACGCGAACCTGCTCGCCATGCTGACGATCCCGGCGTTCGGCATGCTCTCCGACAAGCTGGGACGCCGTCCGATGTTCTTGCTGGGGTTGGTCGCGACGGCGATCTTCATCTATCCGTTCTTCCTGATGATGGGCAGCAAGGAGACGGCGCTGGTCGTGCTCGCCATCGTGATCGGCGCGGGCCTGATTCACCCGATGATGTTCGGCCCCGAAGGCAGCTTTTTCTCGGAATTGTTCGATACGCGTGTGCGCTTCTCGGGCGTATCGCTCGGCAAGCAGATCGGTACCGTGCTCGGTGGCGGACTCGCACCGATGATTGCGGCGGGCCTGCTTGCATGGAGCCATGGCCACATCTGGCCGGTCATCGTCTACTTCCTCGTGATTGCCGCGATGGCACTGATCTCGACGGTCCTCGTCCGCGAGACCAAGGACCGGGTGCTGTGATGTCCGCAGCGCCGATGACGTCGACGAAGGTCGCGACGCGGTTCGGTCATCATTGGAAAATGCGGCCCCGCTCGCGATGCGAAGCGGGGCGATTCCCTACGGTGTCGACGATGACGCGTTACAGATCGAGCACCAGCATGGGCGACTGGCTACGCGAGCAGCACGGCAGGATCTGGTCGTTCGCGGCGCGTTCATCGTCGGTCAGGTAGACGTCGCGATGCTCAGGGGTGCCGTCGATCACGCGCGTGAGACACGTGCCGCAGACGCCTTGTTCGCACGACATCTGCACTTCCACACCCTGCGCCGCGAGCGCCGCGACGATGGTCTCGCCGGCCTTCACGTCGATCACGCGACCGCTCGAATGCAGCTTGACCTGGAACGCCTTGTCGCCCGCCGTCTCCACGGGTACCGGTGCGGCGAAGTACTCTCGATGCACATTGCCTTCCGGCCACTGCGCCGCATCCGCACGCGCCAGCACGGCGTCGATGAATCCTGCCGGACCGCAGACGTAAAGGTGCTTGCCGCCGGACGGTTGCGCAAGAATGGCGTCGAGATCGGCGCGCTCGCCTTCGCTGTCGAAGTACAGTCGCGTCTTCGCCGCGAGATCGTCGCGCGCGAAACGTTCGCGAAACGCCGTGCGCGCCGGCTCACGCGTACCGTAATGCACTTCGAACGATGCGTCGCGGGCAGACAACGCCTCGGCCATGCACAGAATCGGCGTCACGCCGATGCCACCGGCGAGCAGGATGCTGTGCGTGGCGTGTTCCGCCAAGGGGAAGTGATTGCGCGGGGCGCTGATCTCCAGCGTCGTGCCGGGCGTGAGCGCGTGCATGCCGGTCGAGCCACCTCGAGACGCCGGATCGCGCAGCACGCCCACGCAATAACGATGGGTCTCACCGGGCGCATTGCACAACGAGTACTGCCGCACGAGACCGTCGGCGACATGCACGTCGATGTGCGCGCCAGCGGTAAAGGCCGGCAGCGGGCTGCCGTCGACACTCACCCATTCGAATTCGCAGATGTCGGTGGCGACATCGCGCTTGCTCGCCAGCCGGACCTTCATGCCGCGCTCTCCACGTTCGCCGCCCGGGCCCGTTCGGCATCGATCAGACGATCGAGCACTTTGCGCGACTGCACGCCGCCGGCGTCGATGTTGAGCTTGAGGATCTTCTTCTCCGGATACGCCGCGAGATTGCGCTGCTGCGCTTCGAGCACTTCCTGGTCCTCGGCGAAGATGCCGCCCTGGCCGCGCTTGATCGAGGCGGTCAGCGCCGCATCCTCGGGCTTGAAGTTGCGCGCCATGCCCCAGAAGTACCAGATCGACTCGTCGGTCTCGGGCGTGATGAAGTCGACGACGATGCTGCCTGCCTTCTTGTCGGCCGGGGCGTCGTAACCGCCATGACCCGCGTGCGCCACGCCCACTTCGATCATCACGTGACTCGGCGGCGTGAAGCGGCACACTTGCCAGCGGTCGCACGGCACCTGATCGTCCAGGCCGTTCGCGCGCAGTGCGCTCGCCCAGAACGGCGGCGCCTTGATGTTCTCCATATGACGCGCCGTGATCACCGTGTCCCCCTCCACCGTCGTCTTCGGCGGGGCTTCCTCGATCTCTTCCTGACCGATGCTCGTCGCGTGCACATAGGTCTCGTGCGTCAGGTCCATCAGGTTGTCGATCATCAGTCGATAGTCGCACTTGATGTGGTACAGGCCGCCGCCGTACGCCCAACCATCGCTCACCGCCCATTCCAGGTGCGGGATCTCGTCGGGATTCGCGAGCGCGGCGTCGCCCGGCCAGACCCACACGAAGCCGTAGCGTTCCACGCACGGATACGCGCGCGTTTTCGGGAAGCCGCCGACACGCTGGCCGACCATCTTCGTGCACTTGCCGCCGCCATCGACCGTCAGGCCGTGATAACCGCACACCAGGTGGCCGTCGTTGACGAAGCCCAGCGACAACGCCGCGCCGCGATGCGGACAGAAATCTTCCAGGGCGGCGGCATTGCCATTCGCATCGCGGAAAAACACCATCGCTTCGTTGCAGATCTTGCGACCCAGCGGCTTGTCGGCAAACGCGTCCGGCGTGCAGGCGACGTACCAGGTATTTTTCAGGAACATGATGATTTGTCTCCTTGGCGCGCCTTCGACTGGCGCGTGCTCGTGTTGATGGAAAATGATCGGGATGAAGTCGGTGAAGTCGGTGAAGTCGGTGAAGTCAGGGGCGGCGCGTCAGAGCCACTGCGCACCCATGCTGTGTTCTTGCGTGACGATGTGCTCGCGGCACATGAACTCGGCGCGATCGGGCTGGCGTGCGGCAATCGCCTCGACGATCGCGTGATGCTGCCGATGCGCATACGCGATGATGTCGGCGTACTGGCGTCGATCCTTGTGCCCGAAGGCAACCGTGCGCGGCGCGACGAATGGCACCAGATTGCAGCGCGTGACAAAGCCTTCGAGCAGTGCGTTCTGTGCGCCGGTGACGAGCAGGTCGTGAAAGCGCGCGTTGAGCGAGGCGTACCCAATCTGCACTTCGGCCGTCATCGTATGGTCGGCGAGCAAGGCATCGCCCTCGGCCAGCAGCGCGCGCAATTGCTTGAGCAATTCGACGCTGGCGCCTTTTTCAGCCAGCAGACGCGCGGCATAGCCTTCGAGTGCGCCGCGCAGATGCAGCGCCTCGACACTCTCCTCTCGCGTATGCGCGCGCACCGCGTAGCCTCGCTGACCGGCGCGCACCACCAGTCCCTCTTCGGCAAGCACCGGCAACGCCTGCCGGACCGGCATGCGCGAGACCCCCAACTGTTCTGCGAGCTTGGCTTCGGCCAGGCGCTCGCCGGGCGCCAGTTCGCCCTTGAGGATCATCTCGCGCAACAGAACCGTGGTTGGCGTGGGATGCAGCATGCGTCTCCTTTCGATCGCTGGAATACGTGCCGGTCGTGCTGGACCTTTCCAGCCCCGGCTTTTTTATTATGGGATCCCGTAATTACCTTTAGCATCAGTAGATACCCTGCTTTATGTGCATACGGGATCCCGTATAGACTCGCCGCAGCACAAATGCGGGTCGTCGCACGCCGCCGCCCGCGCATGACAAGACAAAAGACGGAGACTTCACGTGGCAAAGATCATTGGCGGGATCGGTACGTCGCACGTGCCGACCATCGGCGTGGCGTACGACAAGGGCAAGCAGCAGGATCCCGCATGGGCGCCGCTGTTCCAGGGTTACGAGCCCGTGGCGAAGTGGCTGGCCGAGAAACAGGCCGATGTGTTGGTGTTCTTCTACAACGATCACGCGACCACGTTCTTCTTCGACATGTATCCGACGTTCGCGCTCGGCGTGGGCGACACGTTCCCGATTGCCGACGAAGGGGCGGGGCTGCGTCCGCTGCCGCCGATTCGAGGCGACGTCGCGTTGCAGGCGCACATCGCCGAGTCGCTCGTGAACGACGAGTTCGACATCACTGTGTTCCAGGACAAGCCGATCGACCACGGCTGCGCGTCGCCGCTGCCGCTGCTCTGGCCGCACACGCCGGACTGGCCGGGCACTGTCGTGCCGATCGCCATCAATGTCCTGCAATACCCGTTGCCGACGGGCCGTCGCTGCTATCGCCTCGGCCAGGCCGTGCGCCGCGCCATCGAGTCGTATCCGGAAGATTTGCGCGTGGTGGTCGTCGGCACGGGCGGTCTCTCGCATCAGATCCACGGCGAGCGCGCGGGCTACAACGACGAAGCGTGGGATCGCGAGTTCCTGTCGTTGCTCGAAAACCAGCCCGAGACGCTGACCGAACTCAAGCATGTGGATTACGTGGCGCGCGGCGGAGCCGAGAGCGTCGAGCAAATCATGTGGCTGTCAATGCGCGGTGCGCTGGGTCCACGCATCAAGCGCCTGCATCTGAACTACTACCTCGCGACCACCACCGCGATGACCGTCGCGCTCTACGAGGAGGAGGCCGCATGAATCCGCAACTCGAAGGCATCGAGGCGATCACTGGCACGTACGCGTTCGACCTGCGCGTGAGCCATCGCACGCTCAAGCTCAACCGCTTCTTCTGGCACATGATTCGCGCCGAGAATCGCGAGACGTTCCTCGGCGATCCCGTCGCCGCGATGACGGCGGCCGGCCTCACCGCCGACGAACAGGCGATGGTGCAGGCGCAGGACTGGCTGGGTCTGGTGCGCCATGGCGTGAATTTCTTCGTGCTGGAGAAGTTCGCCCGCGTGGTGCGCAAAACCAACCTCGAGGTCTATGCGCTCATGCGCGGCGAGACGTTCGACGAGTTCATGGCCACGCGACGCGTGCCGACCATGCGCTGAGCCCGGCCGAACCAGGCATCGCACATGTCCATCGACACCTCCATCAGTCTGACTCACACGCCGCCCGCGCCCGCGCTGGCGTGTCACGAGCGCGGCACCTGGAGCCGCACGCCACAGACCAACGAGGCGTCGCTCCTGTGCCGAAAGTTGCGCGGCCTGCGCGCGATGGTCGCCGTCCTCGAATGCGATTCGGTCGCGCGGGCGGCGCGCACGTTGCATCTTTCGCAGTCCGCCGTTGCGCGGTCGATCTCCGACATCGAAGCGGAGCTGGGTTTTCCGCTGTTTCACCGCAGCGGACGTGGCCTGATTCCGAACGCGGCCGGCCAGCGCCTGGGGGTGCGCGCCACGCGCGCGCTCGCGGAGCTGGCCACCGGGTATCGCGAGGCATTCGCGGCCACGGCGTCGCAGGCCGACGGTGGCGCGCGGGCGGCAAGTCGCTTCGCGGCGGTCGTCGCGCCGCAACAGCTCACGAGCTTCATCGCGGTGGCGGAGCTGGGGAGCGGACCGCTCGCGGCGAGCCGCCTGCAATGCTCTCAGCCGACGATTCAGCGCAATCTCGACCAGCTCGAAGATCTCATCGGCATCAAGCTGTTTCGACGCACGCCGCGCGGCACGCGCCTGACCGACGAGGCGCAGGCCCTGCTCGGCCCGGTCAAGCGCGCGCTGGCCGAGCTGGCGATTGCCGAAGACGAACTCGCGCCGTTCGGCGGGCGTCAGCAAGGCACCGTGATCGTGGCCGCGTTGCCGCTGTCCAGCGGCTTCCTGCTGCCCAAGGCGATCGACAGTTTGCTGTTCCGTTCGCCGTATCTGAACGTGACGGTGGTCGACGGCACCTACGAAGCCCTGATTCGCCAGTTGCGCCAGGCGGACGTCGACATGATCGTCGGCGCCTTGCGGGCGAGCGATGTGCCGCCGGACATCCGTCAGGAGGCATTGTTCGAGGATCATCTGTCGGTGGTCGCGCGTGCCGATCATCCGTGCCTGTCGTCGGCGCGTACGCCAACGCTGGCGGAACTTGCCGAGTACGGCTGGGTGAGTCCGCTGCCCGCCACGCCCGCGCGCAGAGTGTTCGAGCGCGTGTTTCATGCGGAAGATCTGGCGTTGCCGCGCACACAGGTGCATGCCAGCAGTTCGCCGGTGGTACGTGGTCTGTTGTCGTCGAGCGACCGGCTCGCCTTGCTCTCGCCGGTGCAGATCACATCGGAGTTGCGCACCGGCGAACTGGCCGTCGTGCCAGTGCCGTTGCAACACGCTCGTCGTGCGATCGGCGTTGCGACGCGGCGCGACGGTTTGTTGTCCCCGGCCGCGGAGCAGTTGCTCGACGAGCTGCGCGCACTGGCACCGACCATGCAGCATCCGACGTAAGACGCGCAGCGCGCTCGCGATATCGTTCGCGAGCGCGGCGAATTTCGCCCAATCCACCATGACTTGCATGCGTTGTCGCGTTCTGCCTCGCGCGCGTCCCAATTCCCATCACGTTCCTTGACGATTTCCCGCCGCGCCTTTTGTGACGGGTGTTCCACCATGGGAACGCGGAACGTCTCGCACTGCGAAATCTCCTTCGCAAAATGCGTCCCATCACGTAGGGGAAATCTCGGGGATATACGAAAAACGCAACGCTCGACGCGGGAGTTTCATTCGACGTGCCGCGCCCGGCTGCCTAAGCTGTTTCCGATACCTTGAAAAGGCCCGCCAACCCCCGGCGCGCCACATCAAAAAACGGAGCGGCGCACGACGCCGACGGAGGAGACGACACCATGATGAAGCGCCATCTTTGGCTTGCTGTGGCACTTGCGAGCGTTTGCCAATTCACCGCTGTCTCGGCGCGTGCCGAGGAAATCAAGGTCGGCATGCTGGGGCAGTTCTCCGGCTCGGCGTCCTGGTGGGGCACGGAGTATCGACGGGGTGTGAACCTGTGGCTCGAGCAGCACAAGAGCAAGGTGGGCGACGACACACTCGTGGTCCTGGAGCGTGACGAAGGCGGTGTGAATCCGCAGCGCACGCGTCAGCTTGCGCAGGAACTGGTGGTGCGCGATCAGGTGCAGTACCTCTTCGGCGGTTCGTTCACGCCGAACGTGCTGGCCATGGCCGACGTGGCGACGCAGACAAAGACGCCGCTCGTGATCGGCAACTCGGGCACGTCCAGCGTGACGCTCAAGTCGCCGTATTTCGTGCGTACTGGCTTCACGCAGTGGACCGTGAGCGTGCCGCTCGTGGAGTATGCGGCCAGCAAGGGCGTGAAGAACGCGGCCATCGTGGTCGCCGATTACGCTCCGGGCTACGACGCGATCGACGCCTACAGCGAGACGTTCAAGAAGGCGGGCGGCAAGATCGCCGTTGAAGTGAAGGTGCCGCTCGGTACGACCGACTTCTCGAGCTACCTGCAACGGGTGCGCGACGCCAAGCCGGATGCCCTTTTCCTGTTCATGCCGGTGGGACCGATGTCGGCGGGCTTCGTCAAGGCGTTCAAGGAGCGCGAACTCGACAAGACCGGCATCCAGCTCTTCGCAACGACGGAGACAATGGAGTCCGATCTGCCGGCGATTGGCGACAGCGCGCTTGGCACGATCACAGCACTGCACTACTCGCCGTTCCTGACGACGCCGGAAAACACCGCGTTCGTGAAGGCATACAAGGCGAAGTACGGTCCGGGGGCGCTGCCGTCGATCGCTTCCGTGTCGGCCTACGACTCGATGACCGTGATTGCACAGATGATCAAGGCCACCAAGGGCAAGAGGGATGGCGACAAGGCCATCGCCGCCGTGAAGGGCTTCGCCTGGATGAGCGCGCGTGGACCGGTGTCGATCGATCCGAAGACGCGCGAGATCGTGCAGAACGTGTACATCCGCCGCGTGGAGAACATCGACGGCAAGCTGGGCAACAAGCCCATTGAGACCTTCAAGTCGGTGGTCGAGCCGTGGCACGTGAGCCACCCCCAGGTGGCTGCCAAGTAACGCAGACATCGTCGCTCAGTTCGTTCGGTAATTCGTCATGACGCAATCGCTTGCCACTTTCCTGTCGTTGTCGATCGACGGTGTGGCCTATGGGATGTTGCTGTTCCTCATCTCGGTGGGTCTCACCGTCACGCTGGGCGTGATGCGCGTGGTCAATCTCGCGCACTCCGCCTTCGCCATGATCGGCGGTTATTTCACCTTGTGGGCCATGCAGCGTGCCGGGCTCGATTTCTTCGCCGCGCTGCTCGTCGGGGTGGCGGGCACGATGATGCTCGGCGCCGTGCTCGAGCGCACGCTGTATCGCTGGGTCTACACGGCCAACGGCCTGGGGCAGTTGCTCATGACGATCGGACTCGCGTTCATCATCTGCGCGCTGGCCAAGCATCTCGCCGGGACCGAGCTGCAGTCGATCCCCATCCCGGAGGGACTGCGCGGCACGTGGGACTTCGGTGCGTTCTCCGTGTCCGTCTATCGCATCTTCGCGTTGGTGTGCAGCGCGGTCGTGGCACTCGGGATCTGGTGGGGCCTGGAGCGCACGCCTTTCGGCGCGAGGCTGCGCGCGGCGGTCGATAACCCGCGCATGGCGCGATGCGTCGGCATCAATGTGCCGCTCGTGTTCTCGATCACGTTTGCCATCGGATGCGGTCTGTCCGGGCTGGGCGGCGCGCTGTCGAGCCAGATTCTGCCGCTCGAACCGTATTACGGCCTGAAGTACCTGGTGCTCGTGCTGATCGTGGTGGCCGCCGGTGGTCTGGGCAGTCTGCGCGGGTCGCTTTACGCGGGGCTGCTGCTCGGTCTGATCGACACGCTGGGGCGCTACTACGTGCCGGCGCTTGGCGCTTTCATGATCTACCTGGCCGTGCTGGCCATTCTGCTGATCCGCCCGCAAGGGTTGGTCGGCCGTGCCTGAGCGGAGGGTCACGATGTCACATACGAATCCTCTGCCGCCGGCTGCGGGTACGGTGCAGGTGGCCTCCGCGCTGCGTCGCAAACGGCTCGGCGCGCTCGATGCGGTGTTGCTTCTCGCCGCCGTCGCCACCTACTTCTTTGCCGATCTGTATCTCGCGCTCGCCACGAGCGTGCTGATCATGATCATCTTCGCGCTCTCGCTCGATCTCGTGCAGGGCTATTGCGGTATCGAGACGCTGGGGCACGCGGCATTCTTCGGCAGCGGTGCCTACGCGGCCGGCCTTTTCGCGCTGCACGTATCGCCCGACCCGCTGCTGGGGCTGGTGGCCGGTGCGGTGGTGGCCGCCGGGGTGGGGCTCATCACCGGCATCGTCGTGCTGCGGGTGAGCGGGCTCACGCAGATCATGCTCACCCTCGCGTGCGCCACGCTGCTCTACGAGGCGGGCAATGTCGCAAAGTCGATCACGATGGGCGATGACGGCCTGACCGGCTACACCATCGCCCCGGTGCTGGGCAGGTTCACGTTCGATATCTATGGGCACACGGCGTATCTCTATGCACTCGCCGTGTTGCTCGTCGTGTATCTGTTCACGCAATGCCTCGTGAACTCGCCGTTCGGTCTTGCCGTGCAGGGCATTCGCGAGAACGCCATGCGCATGTCGCTGCTCGGCGTGCGTGTCGGCCTGCGCCGCCTGATGCTGTACACCCTCGCCGCAGCGTTGGCAGGCGTGGCAGGGGCGCTCTCGGCCCAGGTCAACAACATCGTCGCCCTTGACACGCTGTCGTTCACGCTGTCGGCGAACGTGCTCGTGATGCTCGCCCTGGGCGGCACCGGACGTCTCTACGGCGCGGCGCTCGGGGCGATCGTCTTCATGGTGCTGTCCGATCGCATCGCCGCCATCGATCCAACGAACTGGCTCGCCGCGCTCGGTGTGTTGCTCATCCTCGTGGTGCGGTTCGCGCCCGATGGCCTGATCGGACTGGTGGATCGCTTTGCCGCCCGCGTGGCCCCTGTGCGACGCCGGGTCCAGCGCACGACCGCGGCAGACGCCACCGGCAACCCCAACGCGACGACCACGGACAAGGAGGTGACGCCGTGAGCGCTGCACTCGACATACAGGGGCTGTCCAAGCGATTCGGCCAGCTCGACGTCACACGCAACGTCAGCCTGTCGTTGCCCGTGGGTGCGCGACACGCGTTGATCGGCCCGAACGGGGCAGGCAAGAGCACGTTGATGAATCTGCTCACGGGCGTGCTCAAGCCGAACGCCGGTGTGGTGCGCGTGGGCGGCACGGACGTGACGTCGATGCCCTCGCACAAGCGTGTGAAGCTTGGGCTGGCGCGCACGTTCCAGCTCAACACGCTGTTCGACACGCTCACCGTGGCCGAGAACGTTGCGCTCGCGCTCGCGGCGCGCAGCGGCCTCGACGGTCGCATCGGCAAGCCGCTCGCGAGCCGGCCGGCCGTTGTGGAGGAAGCCGCGGAGCGCCTGCGGGCGCTGGGCATGCTTGATCTCGCGGGCAAGCGCATCAACGCGCTGGCCTACGGCCAACGCCGGCAGGTGGAAATCGCGCTCGGTCTGGCGCTCGATCCCAAGGTACTGCTGCTCGACGAACCCGTTGCCGGCGTGCCGTCAGGGCAGGGCCGCAAGCTGTTCGACCTGCTCGAACGCTTGCCCGAAGACGTGGCGGTGATGGTCATCGAACACGACATGGATCTGGTCTTCCGCTTCGCGCGCCGCATTACGGTGCTGGTCGAAGGCGCGGTGCTCATGGAAGGCGAGAAGGACGACGTGCGCCGCGATCCGCGCGTACGCGACATTTACCTGGGGCGTCGCCATCATGACTGACATCCTGCTCGAAGCCGGCGGACTCAGCGCCGGGTATGGCGACACCATCGTGCTCGAAGACCTGAGCCTGCGCCTGGCGTCGGGAGAAGCCCTCGCCATTCTCGGTCGCAACGGGGTGGGCAAGAGCACGCTGCTGCTCAGCCTGCTGGGACTGACCACGCGCCACGGCGGCGCGGTGCGATATCGCCACGACGATATCTCGGCGTGGCCCGCCTACACGCGGGCGCGAGCCGGGTTGGCGCTGGTGCCCCAGGAGCGCGAGATTTTCAAGTCGCTGTCTGTCGAAGAAAACCTGCAGGTGTCCGCGATGGGCGAGGCCTGCGCGGCCGGCGACGCCTGGTCGCTCGATCGCGTGTACGACCTGTTCCCGCGCCTGCACCAGCGACGTCGCAACCTGGGCAACCAGCTCTCTGGCGGCGAGCAGCAGATGCTCGCCATCGGTCGGGCGCTGATCGGCAATCCGCGCGTGGTGTTGTTCGACGAGCCCTTCGAAGGGCTGGCGCCGGTGATTGTCGATCAACTGGTCGACGCGTTCTGGAAGCTGCGCGCCGACGGCGGCATGGGGGTGGTGCTCGTGGAGCAGCACGCGGAACTGGGACTGGAACTGACGGACCGCGCGCTGGTGCTCGACCGGGGCCGCGAGGTCTGGTCGGGACGCAGCAGCGAACTGGCTGCGTCACCGGAATTGCTCGGCACGCTGGTCGGGCTGGAAAGTGCCTGATCGGGCACGGCACAACACGTATTGACGTCAAAGACATGAACACATCACAGAACCCTCACACCGGCGGATTGGCCGGCCTCGTGGTCAGCGCCCATTCGGCGGACTTCGTCTGGCGCGCGGCGGGCACGATTGCCACGCACGTCGCGCAGGGCTATCGCATGAAGGTCGTGTGCCTGTCCTTCGGTGAACGCGGCGAGTCGGCCAAGCTCTGGCGCAAGGGCGCGGACATGACCGAAACGAAGGTCAAGCTCGCCCGTCGCGAAGAAGCGCAGCGCGCGGCCGACATTCTCGGCGCGGAAATCGAGTTCCTCGATATCGGCGACTACCCGATGCGCGTGTCCGACGAGACGCTCTTCCGGCTCGTCGACATCTATCGCGAACTGCAACCGTCGTTCGTGCTGAGTCATTCGGAGAAAGATCCGTACAACTTCGACCACCCGCTGGCGATGCACGTCACGCGGGAGGCCCGCGTCATTGCCCAGGCCGAGGGCCACAAGCCGGGCGAGAAGATCATCGGCGCGCCTGCCGTGCTCGCCTTCGAGCCGCATCAAACCGAGCAGTGCGAATGGATTCCGAACACTTTCGTGGACATCACGCCGGTGTGGGAGCAAAAGCGCGCCGCGATCGAATGCATGGCTGGCCAGGAGCACCTGTGGGATTACTACACACGCGTGGCGCTGCAACGCGGCGTGCAGGCCAAGCGCAACATCGGCATCGCCGCCGCGCGCGACATCAAGTACGCGGAAGGGCTGATGCGCCTCACGCCGGTCGTGACGGAGCAATTGTCATGATCCGCGGCGTCGTCGTTCGTCAGATTCCCCGTGTCGATGCCGCCACGCTCGACGTGCTGCGCAATGCCGGCAGCGCGACGGTGCACGAAGCGCAGAGCCGCCTCGGCCTGATGGCCACCTATCTGCGCCCGATCTACGCCGGCGCGGCCGTCGCTGGCAGCGCGGTCACGGTGCTCGCACCGCCCTCGGACAACTGGATGCTGCATGTTGCCGTAGAACAGGCGCAGCCGGGCGACATCGTCGTCGTCGGCGTGACTTCGCCATGCGACGACGGCTACTTCGGCGATCTGCTCGCCACGTCGATGAAGGCGCGCGGTGTGGCCGGACTCGTCATCGATGCCGGCTGTCGCGACATCGGCACGCTCACCGACATGCGGTTTCCGGTGTGGTCGAAGGCGATCTCGTCGCAGGGCACCGTCAAGGAGACACTCGGCTCGGTGAACGTGCCGGTGGTCTGCGCCAATCAGATCGTGAACCCGGGTGACGTGATCGTCGCGGACGACGATGGCGTGGTCGTGGTGCCATTCGCGAGCGCCGAGGCCGTGGCCAAGGCGGCGGCGGCGCGCGGTGCGGACGAAGCATACAAGCGCGGCGTGCTCGCGGGCGGCACGCTCGGGCTGGACTATTACAAGATGCGGGAACGTCTTGCCGCGAAAGGCCTGCGCTACGTCGATTCACTCGACGAGCTGCAAGGCCAGTGAGGATCGCGACGTGACGCATTCCCAAACGCGTATCCGGGCGGCCGTCATGCGGGGCGGCACCTCGAAGGGGTTGTACTTCCTCGCCGAGGACTTGCCCGAGCAGGGGGCCGCGCGCGACGCCGTGCTGCTCGCGGCGATGGGCTCGCCCGACGCGCGTCAGATCGACGGCATGGGCGGGGCGAACCCGCTCACCAGCAAGGTCGCGATCGTCTCGCGCGCCACGCGGCCCGACGCCGACGTGGACTATCTCTTTGCCCAGGTCGTGGTCGACGAAGCGCGTGTCGACTACGGACAGAACTGCGGCAACCTCCTCGCGGGGGTAGGGCCGTTTGCCATCGAACGGGGACTCGTGACCGCCTCGGGTGACCTCACCGACGTCGGCATTCACATGGTCAACACGGGGCAGGTGGCGGTCGCCACCGTGCAGACCCCGGGCGGCGTGGTGAAGTACGACGGCGACGTGGCCATCGACGGCGTGCCGGGAACGGCTGCGCCGATTCCGTTGATGTTTCGCGACACGGCAGGCGCATCCTGCGGCGCGCTGTTCCCGACCGGACAGCGTCAGGAGGTCGTGAACGGTGTCGCGGTGACGTGCATCGACAATGGCATGCCGCTCGTGCTCATGCGCGCGGCGGACCTGGGCATCACTGGCGCGGAGTCCTGCGAACAGCTCGACACGGCGCCAGCGTTTCAGGCGATGCGCGAGCGGATCGAGGCGATTCGCCGGATCGTCGGCCCGCGCATGCATCTCGGCGACGTGCGTTCGCGCACGGTGCCGAAGATGTGCCTCGTCGCGCCGCCGCGGGCCGGAGGCGCCCTCGCGACACGTTGTTTCATTCCACATCGTTGCCACTCGTCCATCGGCGTGCTGGCGGCCGTGAGCGTGGCGACCGCGGCCGCGTTGCCGGGCACCGTCTGCCACGACATGGCGGTGGTGCCGGATAGCGACGCGCCGCTGCTTGGCATCGAACATCCGACCGGGGAATTCACCGTGCGCCTTGCGCTCGGCATGGGGGCCGACGGTGCGACGCTCGTCACCGGCGCCGGCCTGCTGCGCACCGCGCGCTGGCTCTTCGACGGCGACGTGTGCATACCGAATCGCGCTTGGGCGCGGGGAGAGAAGCCATGAACACCGAACGTCCTCCATTGCTCATGCTGCCCGGCTTGCTGTGCGATCACGCGGCATGGGCCACCGCCGCCGCAGCGTTACCGCAATACGATTGCCGCGTTCCCGCGTGGGGCAGGCTGGATACCCTCGACGCGATGGCCGATCACGTGCTGGCAAGCACCACCGAGCCTCGCTTCGCCCTCGCGGGGCACTCGATGGGCGGACGCGTTGCGCTGGAGGTGGTGCGCCGCGCGCCGCATCGCGTGACCCATCTCGCGCTGCTCGATACCGGTTACCAGGCGCTGCCCGACGGCGAGGCCGCGGAGAAGGAACGCGCCGGGCGTGCCGCTTTGCTCGCGCGCGCGCGTGAAGCGGGCATGCGCGCGATGGGGCAGGTGTGGGCGACCGGCATGGTGCATCCCGACCAGGTCGGCACGCCGCTGTTCGCCACGATTCTCGACATGATCGAGCGCAGCGATCCCGATCAGTTCGCCGCGCAGATTCATGCACTGCTCGGCCGACCGGACGCAACCTCCCTGCTGAGCGATGTGCGGTGTCCGACGCTCGTGCTGTGCGCACGGCAAGACACTTGGAGTCCGCTCGCGCGTCACGAAATCATGGCGGGGCTGATCCCGCAGAGCGTGTTGCACGTCGTTGAACACAGCGGCCATATGAGTCCGATGGAGCGCCCTCAGGACGTGGCCGATGCCATGCGGACATGGCTGGCGCGGCCCATGTTGTGCGCCACTTCCACCGGGGGGCGCCGCGCATGACGCACGACGCCAACCTTCAGGACGCCATGCCCGGCATCGACCCGCGAACGCTCGACGTCCTGCTGGCCAAACAGGCTTGCCACGAGCTCGTGATGCGCTTCGTCGCCTGCAACGACCGGCGCGACCCGCAGGGGCTGGCCGCGCTGTTTGCGGAAACCGGGGTGCTCGTGCGTCCCAACGGCGACACGCTCGTTGGCCCCGTCGCCATCGCCGCCGCGTATGCCGAGCGCCCGGCGGATCGACTGACGCGACATCTTGTCGGCAACGTGCTGATCGATGTCATGTCGCCGACGCGCGCGATCGGCAGCAGCACGGTGCTGCTCTGGAGCGCGTCGGCGCACGTCGCGCCGGGGCCGTTTGGACGCCCGGCAGAGGGGCGTCAGGTCATGGGGGAATTCGACGACACGTTCGTGCGGACCGCGCAGGGCTGGCGCATTGCCCGTCGCGAAGCGCGGTTCACTTTCGTACGCGAGGCGTGAGGAAAAACAGCACCGCACGTCGCGCCATCCAGGCACGCGAGCCAATCCGAGAGCGCCGTTCGGGAGACGGTTCAGAGGGCAGTACCCGAGGCGGCTGACGTGCCGTCTTGCAAAAGGCTGGGCCGGCGCGATTGTCACCGGTCCGGAGGTTGAAGTCTGTAGTTGCTGTGTATTTTAAAAACAAGGGGACAGAAGTGAGAGTGAAACATGCATTGGCCGCTGGCCTGCTGCTGGGTGCCGGCCTGGCGCACGCACAAGGCAACGTGACGTTGTACGGGATCGTCGATACCGGCATCGCTTACTACAACAACGCCGCCACGGGCGGCAGCTTCATCGGCGAGCCGACCCTCACGGGCAAAGTGCCGTCGCGCTTCGGCTTCAAGGGCGTCGAAGACCTGGGCGGTGGCCTGAAAGCCGTCTTCACGCTGGAAAGCGGCTTCCAGCCGGGCACCGGCAACCTGAACTACGGCGGACGTCTGTTCGGCCGTCAGGCGAACGTCGGTCTGTCGGGCGATTGGGGCACGGTGCTCCTCGGCCGTCAGAACAACATGACGTTCTACGTGACCGGCAACGCCGACGTGATCGGACCGTCGATCTTCTCGCTGGCCAGCGTCGATCCGTACATCGCCAGCGCACGTAGCGACAGCGCGGTCGGCTACATGGGCAAATTCTCCGGCGTGACGCTCGGCGCGACGTATAGCTTCGGGCGCGATGGCTCGTCCGCCGGCGGTCCGTCGGCCACGAACTGCGCGGGCAACGTCGCCGGCAACTACCAGGCCTGCAAGCAGTTCACGGGCCTGATCGGCTACGACTACCAGAACTTCGGCATTTCGGCATCGTACGACCAGATGCGCGGCAACACGGGCGCCGCGGCCCCGCTGACCAGCTCGCGTTACACCGACTCGCACTCGGTCATCAACGCGTACTACAAATGGTCGACGGGACGCGTGGGCGGTGGCTGGATTCACCGTAACGTGAGCGCCGATGCCGCCTCGCTGCGCTCGGACATCTACTTCATCGGCGTGAGCTATCTGCCGACGATCACGTGGGCGTTCGACGCGCAGGCCATTCGCTACCAGTTGAAGAGCCGTGCCAACGCGACGATGCTCATCGGCCGCGCCACGTACTCGCTCTCGAAGCGCACGTCGCTGTATGGCCTGGTTGGCTGGGTGGCGAACAGCCAGAACGGCGCGGTGGCGATTGCCGCAGGCGGCTCGGTTGCCACGGGCGGTAATCAGTTCGGCACGATGCTGGGCATTCAGCACACGTTCTGATCGGTGGCGCCGGCGATGACGCGAAAGACGTCATCGAGGCGCCATGACAACGCCAGGTCGCGCAGCATCGCGTGTCGTTCAGGCGTGGGGATCGTCGGGGGGCGATCCCCACGGGATGCGGTGCTGCGCCACCGGGTTTGTCAAAGCGGGATTCACGCGCTAGCATCGTGCCTAGCCATGGCGGCACTGTGTTCTGCGACAGGAAGGGTGGCTGTCGGGGCGCGGTGGCCATCTCCCCGTATCTCCTCGCATGAATCCGCTATCTTTGTGTCTTCTTCTCACGTTCTGAGCCGGCGCCGCCGGGCGCCCCGCGCCCGCAGCGAACACGGCGCGCGCGGTCCGGTCTGGCTCTTCGATCTGGACAACACACTGCATCGCGCGTCGCACGCGATCTTTCCGCGCATCAACCGCGCGATGACGGCTTATATCGTCGAGAGACTGGGACTGTCGCACGACGAGGCCAATCGTCTGCGCACCGACTATACGGCGAAGTACGGCGCCGTGCTGCTCGGCCTCATCAAGCATCACGCCATCGATCCGCACGAGTTCCTGGCGCGCGTGCACGAGCTGCCGCCGCTGGTCGAGGTGCTGCGCGCCGAGCGCGGGATCGCCCGCCTGCTCGCCGGCCTGCCCGGGCGCAAGATTCTCCTGACCAATGCGCCCGCGCATTACGCCCTGCCGATTGTCGAGGCGCTGGGCATTCGTCGGCATTTCGAGCGCTGCGTGAGCATCGAGGACATGGCGGATCGCCGCGCGTGGCGCGCCAAACCAGATGCGATCATGCTGCGCCGGCTGCTGGCGCGCGAGGGCCTCGCGCCGCATCGAACGTGGCTGGTCGAAGACACACGCTCCCATCTGAAGCACCTTCGGCATTTCGGTATCAAGACGGTCTGGATCACGGGGCATCTGCCGGCCAGAAACAGTCTTGGCAATGCCATGCCGCGCAGTGGGCGCCCACACTATGTGGATATCAAAGTACAATCTCTGCGCGCATTACGGGTGCGCCTTGCGACCGGGGCCGGTGCAAGATGCGCCGCCCGAGCCGCCCGATCATCAAATTCCTAACGATAACGACCAGACGATGCAGCAGGAAAACTCTTCGAGCGGTGCCGGTTACGGCGCCGCCGATGCGCTGGAGGCCGCGCCCGCGCCGGTGAAGACAACCCGCCCCAAGCCGGGTGAGCGCCGGGTGCAGGTGTTGCAGACCCTCGCCGCCATGCTCGAGACCCCCAAGGGCGAGAAGATCACCACGGCCGCGCTCGCGGCGCGTCTCGAGGTCTCCGAAGCGGCGCTCTATCGCCATTTCGCGAGCAAGGCCCAGATGTTCGAGGGCCTCATCGAGTTCATCGAACAGACCATCTTCGGTCTGATCAACCAGATCTCCGCGCAGGATCAGGACGGCGTGACGCAAGCCCGCGCCATCGTGCTGATGCTGCTCGGGTTCGCCGAGAAGAACCCCGGCATGACGCGCGTGCTGACGGGCGAAGCGCTCGTCGGCGAGCACGAGCGCCTGCAGGAGCGCATGAACCAGTTGCTCGACCGCATCGAGGCGTCGCTGCGCCAGGTGCTGCGCCTGGCGTGCGTGCAGGGCACGCTGCCCGAGACGTTCGACGCCAACTCGCGCGCCAACCTGCTCGTGTCCTACGTGCTCGGCCGCTGGCACCGCTTCGCGAAGAGCGGCTTCAAGCGCTCGCCGGTCGAGGGGGCCGAGCCCCAGATCGCCGCACTCCTGCGCTAAGACCGCCGGTCTGCGGCGACGGCGCAGATTACGTTATACTTTTGCCACCCGCGCCGAGGCCGACGAACGTTCAACCGGCCTTGACGCGATGATGGGCGCGCCGATTTGGTGACTCGCTTGCGGGCGCGCGAATGACTCTGACAGGGGGTTCCCAGACAGAGGGCATTCATTAAAAATGCGGCTAAAGAGGTCGTGCGCGCACGCCGCCGTTTTTCCGTCGACCCCTTTTCCCGCACAGAACGCTTCAGGACGCCGTCCGTCGACCCTTGTCGACAGGGACGCCGGCCACCGCATGTTTCGGAAAGGGATTTATGGAATCTTCAATCGGAATCGTCACCCCGCAGCGGATGCACTTCGCTGAGCCGCTGGCGCTGCAAAACGGCAGCACGCTTGCCGGCTACGACCTGATGGTCGAGACCTACGGCGAATTGAATGCCGATCGCAGCAATGCGGTGCTGGTGTGTCACGCGCTCAACGCGTCGCATCACGTGGCCGGCATCGCCGCCGACAATCCCAAGGACGTCGGCTGGTGGGACAACATGGTCGGGCCTGGCAAGCCGCTCGACACGAATCGCTTCTTCGTCATCGGCGTGAACAACCTCGGTTCGTGCTTCGGCTCGACCGGGCCGATGAGCCTCGATAACGCCACGGGACAGCCGTACGGCGCCCGCTTCCCCGTGGTGACTGTCGAAGACTGGGTCAATGCGCAGGCGCGCGTGGCCGATGCGTTCGGTATTCACAAATTCGCCGCGGTGATGGGCGGCAGTCTCGGCGGCATGCAGGCGCTGGCGTGGAGCATCATGTATCCGGAGCGCGTTGGGCACTGTCTGGTGATCGCCTCCACGCCAAAGCTTTCCGCGCAGAACATCGCTTTCAACGAAGTGGCACGCTCGGCCATCCTCTCCGATCCGGATTTCCACGGCGGCAACTATTACGCACACGGCGTGGTGCCGCGTCGCGGGCTGCGCGTGGCACGCATGATCGGACACATCACCTATCTGTCCGACGAGGACATGGCGACCAAGTTCGGCCGCGCGCTGCGCCGTGCCGAGGTCTTGGCCGACGGCGTGAAGGGCGACGGCAATCCGCCGGACGACGGCTATCGCTTCAGCTTCGATGTGGAGTTCGAGGTGGAGTCGTACCTGCGCTATCAGGGCGACAAATTCGCCGAGTACTTCGACGCCAACACGTATCTGCTGATCACGCGTGCACTCGATTACTTCGACCCGGCCCGCACGGTGGGCGGCGATCTTGCAAAGGCGTTGTCGCATACCACGGCCAAGTACCTGATCGTGTCGTTCGCGACCGATTGGCGATTTGCCCCCGCGCGCTCGCGCGAGATCGTCAAGGCGCTGCTCGACACGCGTCGTACCGTGAGCTACGCCGAGATCGACGCGCCGCACGGACACGATGCCTTCCTGCTCACCGATGCGCGCTATCACAACCTGGTGCGCGCCTACTACGAACGTATCGCCCAGGAGGTCGGGGTATGAGTCAGTCCACGCTACCGGTGAACAGCGCCCAGGCGGCGGCGCTCGCGGCGTCGCGAAGCCGCATTTCGGCATCGCTCGCCGAGCGGCCCGATTTCCGGGTCATCGCGCGATGGATCGAACCGTCGTCGCAGGTGCTCGATCTCGGATGCAGCGACGGTTCGTTGCTGCGGCTGCTGATCGACGAGCTCGACGTGAGCGGCTACGGCATCGAGATCGACGACGCGGGCGTGCTGGCCTCGGCCAAGCGGGGCATCAACGTCATCCAGCAAAACATGGAGGACGGGCTGAAACTCTTCGAGGACCAGAGCTTCGATACGGTCATCCTGTCGCAGACCCTGCAGACCATTCACCGCACGGCCGATATCCTGCGCGAGACCGTGCGGGTCGGCCGCGAAGCGATCGTGTCGTTCCCGAACTTCGGCTATTGGCCGCACCGGCTGTCGGTGTTGCAGGGACGCATGCCGGTGTCGAAGAGCCTGCCGTTCCAGTGGCATAACACGCCGAACGTGCGCGTGCTGACGATCAAGGACTTCGAGGCGCTCGCCCCGGACGTCGGCGTGCAGATTCTCGATCGTGCCGTGTTGCATAACGGGCGACTCGTGTCGGTGGGCGCGAACTGGCGTGGTAGTCTTGCGGTCTATCGCGTCAAGCGTTCCTGAACCGACGGCAGCACACGGGGCAGCGAAGCGCCTGGCCCCTGGCGGGTGAAGACAGAGGGGGCCGGGTGCCGTGCACCGCGGGCGGCTGGCCCCAACAGTCCTTTCCATGACCGATTCGCTGCCGCCCGACGACGGGCGCGTCTTTCACCCCACGCGGATGTTCATCTGCGTGATTCTCGGCTTCACCTCCGGCTTGCCGCTGTTCATCCTGCTCAATCTGGTGCAGGCGTGGTTGCGCAGCGAGCACGTGGACCTCAAGGCCATCGGCCTGTTCGCCCTCATCCAGTTTCCGTACACGTGGAAGTTCCTGTGGGCACCGCTCATGGACCGCTTCGCGCCCAACGTGTTCGGATGGAAGCCGGGGCGGCGGCGTGGCTGGATGTTCGTCACGCAACTGCTGGTGGCCGGTGCGGTGGCGCTCATGGGGACGTATTCACCGCAGCGCGATCTGATGACGATTGCCGCGCTGGCGGCGGCGCTGGCGTTTTTCAGCGCCAGTCTCGACATATGCCTGGATGCCTATCGGCGCGAGTTGCTCTCCGACCGCGAGCAGGGTCTCGGCACCGCGATGCACGTGAACGCCTACAAGGTGGCGGGACTCGTGCCGGGGTCGCTGGCCCTCATCATGGCCGATCACCTGCCGTGGTCGCAGGTGTTCTTCGTGACCGCGGCGTTCATGCTGCCGGGCATCGTGATGACGCTCGTCGTCAAGGAGCCGGAGATTCGCGGCACGCCGCCGAAGACGTTGCGCGAGGCGGTGGTCGAGCCGTTTCACGAATTCGTCACGCGCGGCGGCTGGGCGCAGGCGTTGTTGGTGCTCGCGTTCATCTTTCTCTACAAGTTGGGTGATTCGATGGCGACGTCGCTGGCCACGTCGTTTTATCTGGATCTGGGATTCACGAAGACGCAGATCGGCGTGGTCGCCAAGGCGACGGGCCTGTGGGCGAGCGTTGCGGGGGGCATCATCGGCGGGATCTGGCTGATCAAGCTGGGCATCAACCGTGGGCTATGGGTGTTCGGCGTGCTGCAACTGGTGTCGGTGTTGGGCTTCGCGTGGCTGGCAAAGGCGGGCCCGGTGGTCACGGGGCTGGGCGCGGTGATTGCCTTCGAGGCGTTTACGGCCGGGTTGGGCACGGCGGCGTTTACCGCCTATATCGCCCGCACGACGGACTCGCGTTATACGGCGACGCAGTTCGCGCTGTTCACGAGTCTGGCGTCGGTGCCGCGCACGTTCGCCAACGCGGGCACCGGCTATATCGTCGACGGCGTGGGCTGGGTGACGTTCTTCCTGATCTGTACGGTGCTGGCCGTGCCCGGCATGCTGCTCTTGCCGAAGGTCGCCCCCTGGGGCGCCGACGATGACGGCGGCGATGGCGTGCCCGCGGCAAGCGGGTCACGCTGACAAAAAGGGCGGACGCCCGCCGCGACCATCGTTGTCGCAGTCGCTCATCGGGGTGTGGCGCATGCGCGGCACGTGCGTGCCGGCGTGCAGGCGTTCGCGTTACAGCGTGTGGTCGTAGTCGACCGTCAGCGGCGCGTGGTCGCTGAACTTGATGTCGCGGAATACCGAGGTGGCCCTGGCCTTGCCCGCGATGCCCTGCGTGGCGATCTGGTAGTCGATGCGCCAGCCGACGTTCTTCGCATACGCCTGTCCGCGATTGCTCCACCAGGTGTACTGGTCGGCGCGCGGGTCGAGCGTGCGGAAGACGTCGACATAGCCGTGCTCGTCGAACAACTGCGTGAGCCAGGCGCGCTCTTCCGGCAAGAAGCCCGAGTTCTTCAGGTTGCCCTTCCAGTTCTTGATGTCGATTTCCTTGTGCGCGATGTTCACGTCGCCGCACAGGACGACTTCGCGCCCCGCCGCCTTGAGCGCGAGCAGGTGCGGCATGAAGTCGGCCATGAAACGGAATTTGGCGGTTTGTCGTTCCTCACCGCTCGAGCCCGACGGAATGTACACCGAGATCACCGACAGGTTGCCGTAACGCACTTCGACGTAGCGGCCCTCGGCGTCGAACTCGGCGTTGCCCCAGCCGACGACGATGTCGTCCGGTTCGCGCCGCACGTAGACGCCCGCGCCGCTGTAGCCCTTTTTCTGCGCGTAATGGAAGTGGCCCTGGTAGTCGTGCGGCGTGAGGAAGTCCGGTGTCATGTCAGGCAACTGCGCCTTGATTTCCTGTACGCACAGGATATCGGCGTCCTGCTTGCCGAACCACTCGAAAAAGCCCTTCTTGGCGGCCGATCGAACGCCGTTCAGATTCGCGGTAATGATGCGCATGTGTGTCGATGCGCCGCGCTCGGGCGGCAAGGGGAAAATGTCAGCGGCAAGGATACCGCAATCGCCAGATCGTGTCGGATGACGCATGATCGGGCGGGCCGGCGCGCCCTCGACGCGGCGGGTGTCGACGACGGCCGGACGTCATGTCTGCCGCGCGCCGCCGGCGATGGCCGCCTTGGCCTCGCCGTCGCCGCCTGGGCCGAGAAGGTCGCGCGCCAGGGCGAGCCAGCGTCGCGCCGCGTGCGACAGATACGAGTCGCGCCGCCACGCCATCGCCAGATCCCACGGAATCTCGGGGTCACGCACGTCCGCGATCACGAATCGTTTCGGATCGAGCCGCGCGCAGAACGGCTCGGGCAGCAAGGCAATGCCGACGCCATTGTCCACCATCGATGCAATGAAGTCCCACTGGCTCGAACGTCCCGCAATCTTGGGGGTGAAGCCTGCACGACGGCATGCAGCGATCACCAGTTCGGACAAGGCAAACCCTTCGCCGTAAAAGACAAACGGTTCGTCGCGCAACTCGCCCAGGCCGATGGAGGCGCGTCCTTCCCAGCGCGATTCGCGCGGCGCAATCAGACGTAACGCGTAATGGCACACGGGCAGCACGTCGAGTATCGTGGGATCGACCGGCAGCAGCACGGCGCCCAGTTCGATATCGCCGGCCAGCAGTGCCTGTTCGATGGCGCGCGAGCCGGTTTCGAAGAGCTTCATTTCGATATCCGGATAGTGCTGATGAAACGCACCGATCACCGGAATGAACAGGTCGCCACCGAGCGGCGGAATCCCGATCGATAATTCGCCGCGCGCGACCGTCTCGAGATCGGCCACCTCGTGCTGTAGCCGGGCGTAAGCGGCGAGCACGTCCTGACCGCGCTCGAAGACCACGCGTCCCGCATCGGTCAACTGCAGCCTGCGCCCCATGCCGCGCTCCTCACGCAACATCAGCGGCGTACCCAATTCGTCTTCCAGCGCCTTGACCATCTTGCTCACGGTCGGCTGGGTGACGAACAGCGCCTCGGCTGCCGCCGTGAAGCTCTGCTGTCGTACGACTTCCACAAATCCCCGCAACGCGCGCAGTTCCATCCTGGGTCTCTCTTTTGCACCGAGTGGGTGCCATCAGCCGGAAAGCCCCGTCCGATAAGGCTTTCTCATGTCGAACTAGGGTTAATACTTAAATTATTCCAATTTGGAATCGATTTGATAATACTAATTCATTATATTTATGTTGCGGTGCTTCCTATACTGGGTTCCATATTGATGCCACATCCCGGAGCCCCACCATGACCAAGATGATCGCCAGCCGTATGTATCGCCGTGGTAAGCGCGTGGTTGACATGGTTTGGCAAATTGCGCTGCTCACCGGAATCTACCTGGTGGCGGATGCTGCGTCGCGTCATTTTCATCTCCCGCTGCCCGGCGGCGTGCTGGGCCTGCTCGCCGTGGTGGCGCTGCTCATGAGCGGTGTCCTGAAGACGGAGAAGATCAAGCGCGGTGCCGACTGGTTCCTGGCCGAAATGATCCTCTTCTTCGTGCCGATGGTCGCGGCGGTCATGCAATACACCGATCTGCTGCGCCGCGAAGGCCTGCAACTGCTCGCCGTGATTGGCGTCGGCACCGTGCTCGTGATGGTCTCGACAGCGCTGGCGGTCGACTTGGCCTGCCGTGCCGAGCGTCATCTCAAGCGCGCCCTCGTTCGCATGCCGGCGCGCCGTGCGCACGCGCACGACGGTCGCTGATGCGCTGCGCGTGCCTCGTCGCCGCTATCGCCGCGGTGCCCATTCCTGCTAGCGCTTGCCGGGTCTTGCCATGAATCATACGGCGCTCCTGCTGCTCGTTCTCACGGTCGTTTTCTACTACGTGTCCAAGCGTCTTCATGCGCGCTTCGGCAAGGTATGGCTCGGCCCGGCCATTCTCGCGCCCGTCCTGCTTATCGTCGTGATGGTCGGCGGTAACATTTCGTACACGACGTATATCTCCGACTCGCGCTGGCTCGTCTGGCTGCTCGGCCCGACGACGATCGCGTTCGCCGTGCCGATCTACGAGCACCGCGACATCATGCGCCGGCACGCCTTCGCGCTGATCGTCGGCGTGCTCGTGGCGATGATCGTGGCCGTGGGCAGCTCCTTCGTGCTGGCCCGCCTGTTCGAGCTGCCGCCCGAGATGGCGCGCAGCCTGCTGGCCCGCTCGATCTCGACGCCGTTCGCGCTCGCGGTCTCCGACAAGGTTGGCGGTTCGCGCGATCTGGTGGGACTCTTCGTCATCATCACCGGGTTCATCGGCATGCTGCTCGGCGAGGCGTTGCTCTCGTGGTTGCCGCTGCGCACCCGCATGGCACGCGGCGCGCCGTTCGGCGCGGGCGCGCACGGCTTCGGCACCGCCAAGGCACGCCAGATCGGCAGCGAAGAGGGCGTGGTGGCCAGCCTCGTCATGATGATCAACGGCATCGTGATGGTGTTTGCCGCGCCGCTGCTCGCCCACCTGCCGATCTAAGCGCCAGGCGGCGCGGGGGGCGAGTCGTCTCCGTCTCGCCTTCGCGGCAAAAAATATCGCATCGGGCGTCGTCGTTGCCCCGACGCCGCGCGTCAGTTTTGCTACAATGCCGGGGTCTTGAGGAGCGTTGCGACAGCCACGGTGCTGCCAGGCTCAAGATCCTTCCTATTGGCCCCGCCGGCCGCCGGTTCCCTTCCGGAGCGCATGGCGTGCGGGCCCCAAGAACGGCGCTCACGTCCCAACTATCTAGTCTTTTAGAGAAAGGAGGCGTGATGAACGCCGTAGTCGATTCGAAATTCTCCGATTTCCATATTGCCGATATCAAGCTGGCCGATTGGGGCCGCAAAGAGCTGACCATCGCCGAGAGCGAAATGCCCGGCCTGATGGCCACGCGTGCCGAATTCAAGGCCAGCCAGCCGCTCAAGGGCGCGCGCATCGCCGGCTCGCTGCACATGACGATCCAGACGGGTGTGCTCATCGAGACGCTCGTCGCCCTGGGCGCCGATGTGCGCTGGGCCTCGTGCAACATCTTCTCGACGCAGGATCACGCCGCAGCGGCCATCGCCGCCGCCGGCATCCCTGTGTTCGCTTTCAAGGGCGAGTCGCTCGACGAATACTGGGAATACAGCCACCGCATCTTCGAATGGCCGAACGGCGAGTTCGCCAACATGATTCTCGATGACGGCGGCGACGCCACGCTGCTGCTGATCCTGGGCAGCAAGGCCGAGAAGGACCTGTCGGTCGTGGGCAATCCGACCAACGAAGAAGAAGTCGCGCTGTATGCCTCGATCAAGCGCCATATCGCCATCGATCCGCACTGGTACAGCAAGCGCCTGTCGCAGATCCAGGGCGTGACCGAAGAAACCACGACGGGCGTGCACCGTCTGTATCAGATGGAAAAGGACGGCACGCTGCCGTTCCCGGCCATCAACGTGAACGACTCGGTCACCAAGTCGAAGTTCGACAACCTGTATGGCTGCCGTGAGTCGCTGGTCGACGGTATCAAGCGCGCGACCGATGTGATGATTGCCGGCAAGATCGCCCTCGTGGCAGGCTACGGCGACGTGGGCAAGGGCTGCGCGCAAAGCCTGCGCGGTCTGGGCGCCACGGTGTGGGTCACGGAAATCGATCCGATCTGCGCGCTGCAGGCCGCGATGGAAGGCTACCGCGTGGTCACGATGGACTATGCCGCCGACAAGGCCGACATCTTCGTGACGGCCACGGGCAACTTCCACGTGATCGATCACGACCACATGGCGGCCATGAAGCACCAGGCCATCGTGTGCAACATCGGTCACTTCGATTCGGAAATCAACGTGGCGTCGACCCGCAAGTACACGTGGGAAAACATCAAGCCGCAGGTCGATCACATCATCTTCCCGGACGGCAAGCGCATCATCCTGCTGGCAGAAGGCCGCCTCGTGAACCTGGGTTGCGCCACGGGCCACCCGTCGTTCGTGATGAGCAACTCGTTCACCAACCAGACGCTCGCGCAGATCGAACTGTTCGTGCACGGTGACAAGTACAAGAACGGCGTGTACGTGCTGCCGAAGCATCTGGACGAGAAGGTCGCGCGTCTGCACCTGGGGCGTATCGGTGCCGAACTGACAGTGCTCACCGACGATCAGGCGAACTACATCAGCGTCGACAAGAACGGTCCGTTCAAGCCGGCGCACTATCGTTATTGATCGATCGCGACCGATCCATCACGCGTTTCGCCGGACGCTCGCCGGTGCGCTGCAAGGCACGGGCAAGGCGTCACGGTTTGACGCGGCGGCGCCGAACGCCGCCGCGTTGGGTTTTGTCACTGCCGGTGCCGGGACGGTCCCGCACCGGTCTGTTCTTCGGAGCTTGCCATGCGTCTGCTGCTGATTTGGCTCATCAACGCCATCGCACTTCTCGTCTTGCCGCACATTGTGTCTGGCATTCAGCTCAAGGGCATCGGAACGGCCCTGGTCGTTGCGATCGTGCTTGGCCTGATCAATGCGTTTCTCCGGCCGCTGCTCGTCGTGCTGACGTTGCCGGTCACGGTGCTCACGCTGGGGTTGTTCATCTTCGTGATCAACGCGCTGTTGTTCTGGCTGGCCGCGCATGTCGTCAAGGGCTTCGAAGTATCGGGTTTCTGGGCGGCGCTCTTCGGCTCGCTGCTCTATAGCCTGATCTCGTGGATTCTGTCGGCGCTGGTGTTCGGCGGCGACCGCGCCACCAACGTGTAAGGGTCGACGCGCCGCCGTCCCCCGTGTTTTGCAGGAAACCCGCTGTCATGTCGCAAGCCCTTCGTGCCGATCAGGCTCTCGTCGCCAGAGGCCTGGCCGCATCGCGCACCGCCGCGCAACGTCTGATCGATGCCGCACGCGTGTATTACGCGGGCACCGAGACGGCCGTGAAGAAGGCCAGCGAGGTCGTGGCGGGCGACGACGATCTCGAAGTGCGTGCGGCCGCCGATGGCCTGCCCGGCGAAGACCGCTACGTGTCGCGCGGTGGGTTGAAGCTGGCCGGCGCGCTCGCGCAACGGCATCTCGACGTCACTGGCCGCGTAGCGCTCGACGTCGGGCTGTCGACTGGGGGCTTTGCGGACTGCCTCTTGCAGGCAGGCGCCGCGCAGGTCGTTGGTATCGACGTCGGCCACGGGCAACTGCATCAACGTCTGGCAGGAGAGCCACGGCTCGTGTCGCTCGAAGGCATCAACGCGCGGCACCTGACGCGTGAGGGACTCGATGCGCGTCTGGCGCAGCCCGCGTCGCAGGGCGACGGGCATGGCGAACCGGCACGGCGGATGTCGGCCGTCCCTGAGGCGGGTTTTGACCTGATCGTCGGTGACGTGTCGTTCATCTCGCTCACGCTGGTGCTGCCCGCGCTCGCGCCACTGCTGGGGGCGCGCGGCGATTTGCTGATGCTGGTCAAGCCGCAGTTCGAAGTGGGACGCGAGCACATCGGCCGCGGCGGCCTCGTGCGAGATGTCGCGCAGTATGCGCAAGTGGAGACAAAAATCCGCACCGCCTGTGAGGCGCTGGGACTGGTGGTGGCCGCATGGCTCGACAGTCCTATCGCTGGCGGTGACGGCAACCGGGAGTTCTTCGTGCACGCGACACGCGCGGCATGAGCGGCTCTCACGATAATAGAACGATCATGACGCAACCTTCCTTCAGTTTCGAATTCTTCCCGCCCAAGACGGCGGAGGGCGCGGAGAAGCTGCGCGCCACGCGCCAGCAACTGTTCCCGCTCGGCCCCAAGTTCGTCTCGGTGACGTTCGGTGCCGGTGGCTCCACCCAGCAGGGTACGCTTGATACGGTTGTCGAAATCCAACGCGAAGGCGTGGAGGCGGCGCCGCACCTCTCGTGCGTCGGGTCGACCCGGGACAACATCCGCGAGATTCTGCAGACGTATCGCCAGCACGGCATCCGCCACATCGTGGCGCTGCGTGGCGATCTGCCGTCGGGGATGGGGGAGATCGGCGAGTTTCGTTATGCGTCGGAACTGGTCGAGTTCATTCGCGCCGAGACCGGCGAGTGGTTCCACATCGAGGTGGCGGCCTACCCGGAATACCATCCGCAGGCGAAGTCGCCGCGCCTGGACCTCGAGCATTTCGCGCACAAGGTGAAGGCGGGCGCGAACGCGGCCATCACGCAGTACTTCTTCAATGCGGACGCGTATTTCCGTTTCGTCGACGACGCCTCGCGCCTGGGGGTCGACGTGCCGATCGTGCCGGGGATCATGCCGATCACCAACTATTCGCAGATGATGCGCTTCTCGGAGATGTGCGGCGCCGAAGTGCCGCGCTGGATTGCCAAGCGTCTCGAAGGTTTTGGTGATGATCGCGACTCGATCCGGGCCTTCGGGCTCGACGTGGTGACGGCGCTATGCGAGCGATTGCTCGCGCAGGGGGTGCCCGGTTTGCACTTCTATACCCTCAACGCGGCGTCGGCCACCAAAGCGATGTGGCAGCGCCTCGGACTGTAGGGCGTTGTGCCATTCGTTTGCCAACCGGTGGGGGCAGTGGGAAGTCAATTCTAATCATAATTCAGCGATTTCCTAATCAAAAACACCACAAATGGGCGGTTTTCTAGGGATTTGGCGTGTTGTGACACGCGGGAAGCTTCAGTAATATCCCTCGTAGGCCCGGCGACGGACCGTTGCCGGGCGTCACACCCGATCCCGAGGAGCCCATGAAACAGACCCACACCCTGCGTTTGCTTTTGGCTGCGACCTTGCTTGCCGGTGCGGCCGTGATCCGGCCCGCCGCAGCCGTCGAAATCCCGAACAAGACCCTCGTGTATTGCTCCGAGGGCAGCCCGGCCGGTTTTGATCCTGGCCAGCTCACCACCGGCACCGATTTCGATCCCGCCGATGCCATCTACAACCGCTTGATCGCGTTCAAGCCGGGCGAGACGGGGGTGATGCCCTCGCTCGCGGAGTCGTGGGACATCTCGCCGGACAACAAGATCTACACCTTCCACCTGCGCAAGGGCGTCAAGTTCCACACCACCGAGTACTTCAAGCCCACGCGTGACTTCAACGCCGAGGACGTGAAGTTCACCTTCGATCGCATGGGCGATCGCGACATGCCCTTCCGCAAGGCCTATCCGACGGAGTTTCCGTATTTCGTCGACATGGGCCTGCAGGCCGACATCGACCGCATCGAGGTCGTCGATCCGTACACCGTTCGCTTCGTGCTGAAGAAGGTCGATGCGCCGTTCATCCAGAACCTCGCGATGCCGTTCGCGTCGATCCTCTCGAAGGAGTACGCCGACAAGCTGCTCGCGGCGAACAATCCTCGCGATATCGCGCTCAAGCCGGTGGGTACCGGTCCGTTCATCTTCCGCAGCTATACGAAGGACGCCACGCTGCGCTTCGATGGCAACAAGGAGTATTGGGACACGCGTCTGCCCCCGAAGGTCAGCAAGCTGATCTTCGCGATCACGACCGACGCCAATGTCCGCATTCAGAAGCTCAAGCGCAACGAATGCCAGGTCGCGACCTACCCGCGCCCGGCCGATGTCGATGCGCTCAAGGCGGAGATCGCGGCGCAGGGCAAGGCGTCGAAGCTCAAGATGCCGGACCAGGTCGGCTTCAACCTCGGCTACGTGGCGTACAACGTGCAGAAGAAGCCGCTCGATCGTGTGGAGGTGCGTCGGGCGCTCGACATGGCGATCAACAAGAAGGCGATTCTCCAGTCCGTGTACGGCTCGGCCGGTCAGTTGTCGAACGGCGCGCCGATGCCGCCGACGCAATGGTCCTACGACAAGAACATCAAGTCGGCCAGTTACGACCCCGAGAAAGCCCGCGCGCTGCTCGACAAGGCGGGCGTGAAGAACATGGAAATCACGCTGTGGGCGATGCCGGTGCAACGTCCGTACAACCCGAACGGCAAGCTCATGGCCGAGATGATTCAGGCCGACTGGGCAAAGATCGGCGTGAAGGCCAATATCGTCACGTACGAGTGGGGTGAGTACATCAAGCGCGCCAAGGCGGGCGAGCACGATGCGCTGCTCATCGGATGGACCGGCGACAACGGCGATCCGGACAACTGGCTCGGCGTGCTGCTCGGCTGCGATTCGATCAACGGCAACAACTTCTCCAAGTGGTGCTACAAGCCGTTCGACGATCTCGTGAAGCAGGCGCGCCAGACCACCGACGTGGCGTTGCGCACGAAGCTCTACACACAGGCGCAGGAGATCTTCGCGCAACAACTGCCGTTCTCGCCCATCGCGCACTCGACGCAATACAAGCCGATGGCCACGAACGTGAAGGGCTTCAAGCTCAGCCCGTTCGGCCGCAACAGCTTCATCGGCGTGTCGCTGGAATAGGTCGTCCGGCGTGATGCAATGACGAACGGTTCCGGCTGACGCAGGGCACCGGTCGCCGCCCGCCGTCATTGCGGTATCACGCAGGCAGGCTTGGCCGCCGCGCCCGAGCCTGCCTGTCGCAACAGGACAAAGGATTGTCCACGATCGATTCACGCGGCACAGTGCCGCCCGTCCCTGCGCCGGGGGCGGGCGGTGCGCGAAGCCCCCACGGAACCCTCCTATGCTGAGATTCGTCCTGAGACGACTGGGCATGGTGATCCCGACATTCATCGGCATCACTGTCCTGGCGTTCGCGCTGATTCACCTGATTCCCGGCGATCCGATCGAAGTGCTCGTGGGCGAGCGAAATCTCGACCCCGTCATGCATGCCGAGGCGATGAAGCGCCTGGGTCTCGATCAACCGCTCACCACGCAATATCTTGTCTATCTGAAGCACGCGGCACAGGGCGACCTCGGGCGCTCCATCGTCACCAACGAAGGCGTGCTTCACGAGTTCTTCGCTCGCTTTCCCGCGACACTCGAACTCGCCCTGTGCGCGATGATCTTTGCGCTCGCCGTGGGCTTGCCCGCGGGCGTGGCGGCGTCGCTGCGGCGCGGCAAGATGCTCGATCACACGACGATGGGCGCCGCGCTCACGGGCTATTCCATGCCCATCTTCTGGTGGGGTCTGCTGCTCATCATGCTGTTCTCCGTCTACCTGCAATGGACCCCAGTGTCCGGGCGCATCGGGGTGGAGTACGACGTGCCGCACGTGACCGGCTTCATGCTCATCGACACCTTGCTCTCAGGCGAAGAAGGGGCATTCAGCTCTGCGGTGAGTCACCTGATCCTGCCGACGATCGTGCTCGGCACCGTGCCGCTCGCGGTCATCGCCCGCATGACGCGCTCGGCCATGCTCGAAGTGCTGCGCGAGGACTACATTCGCACGGCGCGCGCGAAGGGGCTCTCGCCGTGGCGCGTGATCGTCGTGCATGCGCTGCGCAATGCGCTGATTCCGGTCATCACCGTGATCGGTCTGCAAGTCGGCGCGCTGCTCGCCGGTGCGGTGCTCACCGAGAACGTGTTCTCGTGGCCCGGTATCGGCAAATGGCTGATCGACGCCATTCTGCGGCGCGACTATCCGGTGGTGCAGGGCGGCATTCTGCTCATCGCGACGGGCGTGATCCTGGTCAACCTGCTGGTCGACGTGCTCTATGGCGTCGTCAACCCGCGCATCCGGCACTGACGGAGGTCAATCATGAGTGACACACCGGCTACGCTGCCGCCTCCCGCCGCCGTGACGGCAACACCACGTGCGCGTTTGTTCCGGGAGTTCCTGCGCAGCTTCACGGTGAACCGTGGCGCAACGGCCGCGGCCATCATACTGTTGTCGATGTTCGTGGCGGCGATTTTCGCGCCGTGGATCGCACCGCACAGTCCCATCGAGCAATATCGCGACTTCGTGAAGATTCCGCCCGCGTGGTTCGAGGGCGGTAACCTTCAGTTCCTGCTCGGGACCGACGAGGCCGGTCGCGACATACTTTCGCGACTGATCTACGGCGCACGCCTGTCGTTCTGGATCGGCCTGTCGTCGGTGGTGCTCTCGCTGATTCCGGGCATTCTGCTCGGGCTGCTGGCGGCGTTCTTTCCGCGCTGGCTCGACACGCCGATCATGCGGCTGATGGACATGATGATGGCGCTGCCATCGCTGTTGCTGGCGGTGGCCGTGGTTGCCGTGATCGGCCCGGGCCTCGCCAACACGACCATCGCCATCGCGATCGTGACGTTGCCGGCCTATGTGCGTCTGACGCGCGCGGCTGCGATCGGCGAGTTGCAGCGAGAGTACGTCATTGCCTCACGTATGGCGGGGGCGGGCACCTTGCGGCTGATGTTCTCGACGGTGCTGCCGAACTGCGCGGCGCCGCTCATCGTGCAGGCCACGCTCAGTTTCTCGGTGGCCATTCTCGATGCGGCGGCGCTCGGCTTTCTCGGCTTGGGCGTGCAACCGCCGCTCGCCGAGTGGGGCTCGATGCTCGCCTCCGCGCGCGACTATATGGAAAGTGCCTGGTGGATCGTGACGCTGCCGGGACTTGCGATCGTCATCTCGGTCCTCGCCATCAATCTGGTCGGTGACGGCCTGCGCGATGCACTCGACCCCAAACTGAAACGAATCGCATGAGTCTGCTCTCCATTCGAAATCTTTCGGTCGACTTCGATGGCGCGCGCGCCGTCGAGGCCATCGACCTCGACGTCGCCCAGGGCGAAATTCTTGGCGTGGTCGGCGAATCCGGTTCGGGCAAGAGCGTGACGATGCTCGCGCTCATGGGGCTGGTCGACGCGCCGGGCCGCGTGCGTGCCGATGAAGTGCGCTTCGACGGTCGCGATCTGCTGCGCGCGTCGGCGCGCGAGCGGCGCGGCATCGTCGGGCGTGACGTGTCGATGATTTTCCAGGACGCGCTCTCCAGCCTGAACCCCAGCTACACCGTTGGCTACCAGATCGGCGAGGTGTTGCGCCGTCACATGGGGCTGCGTGGGCGTGCGTTGCGCGATCGCGTGGTCGAGTTGCTCGAGCAGGTCGAGATTCCCGATGCCGCGACCCGCATCGGGGCGTATCCGCATCAACTCTCCGGCGGGATGAACCAGCGGGTGATGATCGCGATGGCGATTGCCTGCCGCCCGAAGCTGTTGATTGCCGACGAGCCGACCACTGCGCTCGACGTGACCATCCAGGCGCAGATCATGGCCTTGCTGCTGCAGTTGCAGAAGGATCACGGCATGGCGCTCGTGCTGATTTCGCACGATCTCGCCGTGGTGGCCGAGGTTGCGCACCGGGTGACGGTCATGTATGCCGGGCAGGTGATCGAGGACCAGCAGGTGCCGGCACTGTTCGATGCTCCGCATCATCCCTACACGGAAGCGTTGCTCGCGGCGATTCCCGAGCACAACCGGGGCGTCAGGCGACTGCGCACGTTGCCCGGCGTGGTGCCGGGGCGCGACGATCGACCGGCGGGATGCCTGCTATCGCCGCGGTGTCCGTATGCCGACGACCATTGCCGCATGGTGCCGCCTGCGCTGACGCCCTACCTCGGGCCGGAAGCGGCGGATTCGCCGCAGGTGCGATGCTTCAAGCCGCTGCCGCATGCGGTGGCGGTCGAACCGACGACGGGAGGTGCGCCATGAGTGAAACCGTTTTCGCGGCACCGCCGGGGATGCCGTCGGCGCCGACGGCGGACGATGCCGGGCGCGCGGTGCTGGCCGCGCAGGAGTTGACGCGCTTCTACTCGGTGAACCAGGGTTTCATGCGCCCGCAAGCCACCGTCAAGGCGCTCAACGGCGTGTCGTTCACGCTGGCTGCCGGCCGCACGCTGGCCGTGGTCGGCGAATCGGGGTGCGGCAAATCGACGCTGGCACGGGTGTTGACATTGATCGAGGCGCCGACGTCCGGGAGACTCATGGTCGACGCGACCGAGACCACGGCGGCGTCGGCAGGCGATCTGGCGCCGCTGCGCACGCGCATCCAGATGGTGTTCCAGAACCCGTATGCGTCGCTCAACCCGCGCAAGACGGTGGGACAGGCACTCGACGAGCCGCTGGCCATCAATACCTCGGCGAGCCGCGCCGAGCGAGGCGAGACGATTGCGGCGATGATGCGCACCGTGGGTTTGCGGCCGGAACATGTGGCGCGCTATCCGCACATGTTCTCGGGCGGGCAGCGGCAGCGGGTGGCGATTGCGCGGGCGATGATCCTGTCGCCGGCCATCGTGGTCGCGGACGAGCCGGTTTCGGCCCTGGATGTCTCAATTCAGGCACAGATCCTGAATCTTTTCATGGATTTGCAGGACCGATACGCGACGAGTTACGTGTTCGTGTCGCATAATCTCGCGGTGGTCGAGCATGTGGCCGACGACGTCATGGTGATGTATCTCGGCCGCGCGGTCGAACACGGTCCCAAGGCCGCCGTGTTCGGCAAGCCGCTGCATCCGTACACCAAGGCGCTGATGTCCGCCACGCCGGCGATCAAGGCCGCCGAGCGGCGCGTGAAGATTCCGCTGATCGGCGAGCTGCCGTCGCCGTTGCGGCCGCCACCGGGGTGTGCGTTTGCACCGCGCTGCCCGTACGCGATAGACCGTTGCCGAGAAGAAGTGCCGACATTGCGCAAGCTCGACGGGCGTCTGGTGGCGTGCCATCGGGTTGAAGACATTGAGGGATGACGAGATTGGGTGGACCACCACGCGCGACGTATGTGAGTCGGGGCGTTGCTTTGGCTGGCTGGCTGCTCGGTTGCCTGCTGATAACGTTCGCCATCACGCTGGATGCGGCGTCGCCGGTGACGCCGCGCGCCGTGGCGCTGCGCCCGCTGCCGCTGGTCGTCCCCGAGCCGGGCGAATCGCCGCCCGGCGCCAATCTCCCGTTCTACGAAGCCCGCAAGGGCGACATGACCATCTACGTGATGGGCACCCTGCATGTCGGCAAGCCGGACGACTACCCGTTTCGCAAAGTCGTTGTCGACGCGCTGCGCGTGTCGGCGGTGGTGGCGTTCGAGTTGTCGCCCGACGACCTGACGATGTCCCAGGACGACGTCCAGAAGTACGGCATGTGTCCCCGCGCCTGTCTGCCGAGGCTGATCCCGGCGCCGCTGTGGCGTAAGCTGCGCGCGCGTCTCAAGGGCAATCCGGCGATGCTCTCCGAGATTCGTCACATGCGCCCGTGGCTGGCGGCGCTGCTCGTCGAGACGCTGGACTCGATGGGGGCCGATCTCCAGACGGAGTACGGCACCGAGAATCAGTTGGAGAATATCTATCGCGGCCGCATCGTCGGTCTCGAATCGCTGGCGGAGCAGATGGATGCCTTCACCGGTCTCACGTCGGCCCAGCAGAACGAACTGTTGGCGCAGGAGTTGGTGCTCACGCCGAAGACGGCAACGGCGCAGGTGGAGGAATTGCACCGCCTGTGGCGCGCGGGGGATGCCGAGCTGGTGTTCGACTGGTCGCAGAGCAAGGCGGCGCAAGTGCGGCGCAACGTGGCACTGGCCGACGCCATTGACGAGCGCATCCTGTACTCGCGCAATCGACGTTTTCTGGCGCGCATGCTCTTTCTGGCGGACCCGGGCAAGCCGGTTTTCGTCGCCATCGGCACGCTCCATCTCGGCGGCCCGCATGGGGTGCTGCAACTGCTGCGCGAGCATGGGTTTTCCGTGGCGCAGCGGTAGTCTGAAGCGGACATGAGATGGACGGGCGATCCCGCTAGGAATCGCCCGAGAAACAAGCCCACCCGATTGACTCCACCCATCCCTGACGATTAATTTGGTAACACTCGTGTGAGTGGCCCCCCGCCCAAATCCCCGTCAGGAGTCACGATGCCCATTGTCGATCAAGGCACCGATCGCTTCGCGCGCCAAGCGCCGACGCATGCCATTCCCGCCACGTCCTTCACGTCCTTCACGTCCTCTAAGTCCTCCACGTCCTCTGAGCATTACGCGCTCGGCGTCGAAGAAGAAGCGCAGATCCTCTACGACGCGACGATCCGCGGACTTGCCGACGTGGCCGCCGGCCGCAAGCTGCCCGGCGAAGTCGTCAAAACAGGCTGCTCAATCGACCTTAACCCAGCGTATTTCGAGTCCCCGCATGATCCCGGCGAGATCCATGTCGACGAGTTTGTGGGCATCCTCATGGGGCTTCGGGATGCCGATGCGGGGCGCACAGTCCCTGACGAGGTGGTCAGTGCCCAGTTCGCCGAATATAGTCGGAGGCTGTTGGATACGCGGTGAGTGTGACGATTCGACGGTCGGACTATGCCCTGCGCGAACGTGTCATCCTCTGGAACCAATTGTCGAATGCCAGTCCCGGCGCCGCGTTGAACCTGAATGTGTCCGTGGAGCGCGCGCTTAGGAATCTGCGGCGTTTCCCGGCGATGGGACGTCCGCACAATGCAGGGAACGCCCGGGTGTTAGTGCCCCATAAACACTACAAACTGATCTACCGATTGAAGGAGAACGCAGTCACCATCCTGTCATTGCACAACGTCAGTCGTCCCTGGCCTCCTAAGGACTCCCCATTCCACGACTGACGTATTCCCGGCCGGCGGCTTCGTGCGTTACCTCAAGCCAGCATCCCCCGCGCCTCGATAAAACTGATGATCTCCTGAAGGCCTTTGCCTTCCCTCATGTTCCCCATGACGAACGGACGCATGCCGCGCATCTTCTGCGTGTCCGAACGCATGACGTCGAGCGAGGCCCCGACGTAGGGGGCGAGATCGGTCTTGTTGATGACGAGGAGATCGGATTTGGTGATGCCGGGGCCGCCCTTGCGCGGGATCTTCTCGCCACCGGCCACATCGATCACGTAGATCGTGAGGTCCGAGAGTTCGGGGCTGAACGTGGCCGCGAGGTTGTCACCGCCCGATTCGATGAAGACCACATCGGCGTCGGGGAAGCGTTCGAGCATGCGCTCGACGGCTTCGAGGTTGATCGACGCATCTTCGCGGATGGCCGTGTGCGGGCAACCGCCCGTCTCGACGCCAAGGATGCGCTCGGGCGCCAGCGCGCCGGCCACCGTGAGCAGACGCTGGTCTTCCTTCGTATAGATGTCGTTGGTGATGACGACGAGATCGTAGCGCTCGCGCATGGCTTTGCAGAGCATCTCGGTCAAGGTGGTCTTGCCGGAGCCGACCGGGCCTCCGATGCCGACACGCAGCGGTGGATTCTTCTTGGTACGACGGGCGTTGGCAGAAGTCGTCATGGCGAATGTCGTGGGTGGCGGAGAAAAGGGGGAGATGACGAAGTCGTGAAATGGAGAAAATCGAGGATGCGACGAATCGCGTCTCACGAACGGAACAAGCGTGAATACTGTGTCTCGTGCCGCGACGCGAGAATGGCGAGCGCCGGGGAGAACGTATTGATCTGGTCGTCAGGCAACGATGCCGCTCGATGGGCCGCGGCCACTACGCGAGGACGCAATGCCACGATCACACGTTGCGCGGCCAATTGTCCGAGCGGCACGGCCTTGAGCGCGCCGGCCACCTGGTTCTCGAGCCAACTGAACGCGTAAGCGACGAGCGTGTCCGCCAGCGGGGCGCCGTGCGTCAACGCCGCAAAGGCGAAGGCCGTCGGCAGCGCAATCGGACGTAGCGAGGACAGGTGCTCCCGCTGTCCCGGATCCCCCCATTCGAGAGAGAGCGCCAGTTGCGTGAGCGACCAGCCCATCTGCTCGGTTTCCGCACGCAGCTCGGCCGCCTCGCGAGTCGCGAGTAGCCAATCGTTCACACGGGTGAGCGATGCGATGTCCCCCGCTCGCCAGTGGCGCCACTGCCGAGCGAGCAGCGCCATCTCGCCCGTCGTGAAAACACCGTCGAGCTGGCTGGCAATCCAACGCTCGGCGCTTGGGGCATCGTGAATGATGCCGTGCTCAACCGCGGCCTCGAGGCCTTGCGAATAGCTGAACGCCCCGATGGGCAGTGCCGGGGAGGCGAGATGCAGCAGTGCAGCGAGCGACTGCAACGGCGCCGCGGCAACCGGTTCAGTGAGAGGGCTGGCCAGACTTGCCGTCATCGGTCGGACTCACAGGGAAAGGCGAATTGCCGTCGGTGGCGCCGTCGGACGTACGGGAAGGGGCATGACCGTGATGATCGTCGTGGGCGTGCGTGTGAGCGCAATCGGGGCCATGCACGTGACCCGTCGAGGGATCGTGATGGCACCCCGGGCCGTGAACGTGACCGTGATCATGATCGTGCCCGTGATCATGGTCATGGTCGTGCGCATGTCCATGATGCTCGTGGAACACGCGTTGGGCGAGCGCCATGTCCTCGGCGAAGGTTGCATCGTGACCGTGCTTGTGTCCGCCGCCATAAGCGCCCGCTTCGGGTTCGAACGGCATCAGCGCTTCGGCAACGTCGACGTCGAGTCGCAGCAACATGTCGCGCAGCACCGGATCGTATTCGAGCTTGAGATAGCCATCGCCCACTTCGACCGGGGTATGCCGGTTGCCGAGGTGGTACGCCGCGCGCGTCAGCGCGAGCGGCGTGGCGGCTGTCACGAGCAGCACCGTCTCCGGGGCGGCTTCCACGCGAATGAGGCCGCCGTCATCCGCCACGAGCCCATCGCCGCCGCGCAGAACGGTGCCGCGCGGCAGGAACAGGGCGACGTCTTCGCCGGTGTCCAGCGTGGCGCGCAGGCGGCTCTTGCTGCGCGCATCGAACGGCAGCACGAGCGCCGGGGCACGCCGCATCAGCGGCGCGGCAAGGCGTCCGGCCTCGAGGCGTTTCTCGACGCGGCGCAGCGCCGTCGAAGGGACGGCGTTATCCGCCGGGCGGGCCGATTCAGGGGCTTGCGACATAAGTCAGAAAAGGAAGTAACGTTGCGCCATTGGCAGCACGGTCGCAGGCTCGCACGTCAGCAGTTGGCCGTCGGCGATGACCTGATAGGTCTCGGGGTCGACGCTGATCTGCGGCAGCCAGTCGTTATGGATCATGTTGGCCTTGGTCACCTGCCGGATATTACGCACCGGCACGATGCGCTTGGCCAGTCCATAGCGGCCGGCCACGTCACCATCGTACGCCGCCTGCGACACAAACGTGAGCGACGTGCGCGCCAGCGCCCCGGCGCGCGCGCCGAACATTTCGCGATAGTGCACCGGCTGCGGCGTCGGGATGGACGCGTTCGGGTCACCCATGAGCGCCGTCGTAATCATGCCGCCCTTGAGGATCAGCGACGGCTTCACGCCGAAGAACGCCGGTTCCCACAGGACCAGGTCGGCCCATTTGCCGACTTCCACCGAGCCGATCTCATGGGCCATGCCATGTGTGATCGCCGGGTTGATGGTGTACTTCGCCACGTACCGCTTGACGCGGAAGTTGTCGGCTTGTGCCGGGTCGCCACCGAGCGCGCCGCGCTGCACCTTCATCTTGTGCGCCGTCTGCCACGTGCGCATGACGACTTCGCCCACGCGCCCCATGGCTTGTGAGTCCGACGAGATCATCGACAGGGCGCCGAGGTCATGCAGGATGTCTTCGGCGGCGATCGTCTCGCGCCGGATACGCGATTCGGCGAACGCGATGTCTTCCGCAATGGCCGGGTCGAGGTGATGGCAGACCATCAACATGTCGAGATGCTCGTCGAGCGTGTTGATGGTGTACGGCCGTGTCGGATTGGTGGACGACGGCAGCACGTTCGGCTCGCCGCACACTTTCAGGATGTCCGGCGCGTGACCGCCCCCGGCGCCCTCGGTGTGGTAGGTATGGATCGTGCGCCCCTTGATGGCCGCGACGGTCGCTTCGACGAAGCCGCCCTCGTTGAGCGTGTCGGTGTGGATGGCGACTTGCGTATCGGTGGCATCGGCCACCGACAGGCAGGCGTCGATGGCGGCCGGCGTGGAACCCCAGTCCTCGTGCAGCTTCAATCCGATCGCGCCGGCCTCGATCTGCTCGAGCAGCGGGGCGGGCTGGCTGACGTTGCCCTTGCCGAGAAAGCCGAGATTGATCGGCCAGCCGTCGGCGGCTTGCAGCATGCGCTCCAGATGCCACGGCCCAGGCGTGCAGGTGGTGGCGTTCGTGCCGGTCGCCGGCCCGGTGCCGCCGCCGAGCAGCGTGGTCACGCCGGACGATAGCGCCTCGTCGATCTGTTGCGGACAAATGAAGTGGATGTGTGAGTCGATGCCGCCTGCGGTGACGATCATGCCTTCGCCGGCGATCACTTCCGTTGCGCCGCCCAGCGGAATGGTCACGCCGGGCTGGATGTCCGGATTGCCCGCCTTGCCGATGCCCCAGATCCGGCCGTCCTTGAGCCCGATGTCGGCTTTGACAATGCCCCAGTGATCGATGATGACGGCGTTGGTGATGACGGTATCCACGACATCGGCGCGGGTGCGCTGCGATTGGCCCATGCCGTCGCGAATCACCTTGCCGCCCCCGAACTTCACCTCTTCGCCGTAGATCGTGTAGTCGCGCTCGATCTCGACAATGAGTTCCGTGTCGGCCAGTCGCAGCCGGTCGCCCGTCGTGGGGCCGAACATTTCCGCATAGGCGCGCCGTGAAATTTTCATAGTGCCCCCATCACGCGACCGGCGAAGCCAAACACGCGGCGCTCGCCCGCCAACGCCACCAGCTCGACCGTGCGTTGCTGTCCGGGCTCGAAGCGCACCGCGGTGCCGGACGCAATGTTCAGACGGAAGCCCCGCGTTGCTTCGCGGTCGAATTGCAGCGCGTCGTTGACTTCATAGAAATGAAAGTGCGAGCCGATCTGGATCGGGCGATCGCCGGTGTTGGCAACACGCACGCTGAGCGTCGGGCGACCCTCGTTCAGCGTGACTTCGCCTGCGGCGGGCAACAGTTCTCCGGGAATCATGAGCGTCTCTTGGAGGAATTGAGGAATGCGCGCGACCTTGGCCGGTCTCAGGTTGCCGCAGCGAGCAGCGATGCGCCGTAGACCAGCACGCCCGCGCCCAGCGCGCGCGGCAACCAGGCCGTGCGGTGACGCAGCGCAACACCGGCGACGATGCCCACGCTGTGCAGCACGGCGGTCGCGAGCAGGAAGCCCGCCACGTAATGCATGGCGCTCGCCTCGGCCGGCAATTCCGCGCCGTGCGCGACGCCGTGGAAGATCGCGAAGGCACCGACGACGGCGGCACCTGCCCCGGCCGGCAGTTTCGCGCGCGTGGCAAGCATCAAGCCGAGCACGAGCAGCGACACGGCAATCATCGGCTCCACGCCCGGCAGTCCAGCGCCGTACGACATGCCGAGCAGGCCGCCCGCGGCAAGCATGGCGACGAACGTCAACGGGGCGAGCCAGACGCGTTTCGAGGTGAGCGCGCTCCACAGGCCAACGACGATCATGGCGCAAAGGTGATCGGCGCCCGTGAGCGGATGGACGAAGCCCGCGACGAAGCTGCTGGCCGCGTCATGGCCCGGATGACCGGGGTGCGCGAGCGCCACGCCCGAGGCGGCGAGCAGCGCGAGGCCGGTTGCCACACGCGCGGCGCGATGGCGCGTGCGACGGGGGGCGGGGGAGAAAGCCGCGGCGGACGCCGCGCTCACTTTGTCGGCGTCATGGGCGTCATGGGCATCATGCGTTTCGCAAGCATTCTGGAGACGGGGCACTGACATAAGATGTCCTTAATGTGAGGTTGTCGACGACAGAGACGGAGAGGCGCAGACAAATCGGCACGCGACGGCAAACAGCGCGAACGGCGGCGATGTCCCGCGCGTGTCTGTCACGGAATCGGGTGGTGCACGGTGACGAGCTTGGTGCCGTCCGGAAACGTGGCTTCGACCTGAATGTCCGGGATCATTTCGGGTACGCCATCCATCACGTCGTCACGCGAGAGCAGCGTGGTGCCGTAATGCATCAGGTCGGCCACCGTGCGTCCATCGCGCGCGGCTTCCATGAGGGCGGCGCTGATGAGCGCTACGGCTTCCGGATAGTTCAGTTTCAGGCCGCGGGCGCGCCGGCGTTCGGCGAGCAGGGCGGCGGTGAAGATGAGCAATTTGTCTTTTTCGCGCGGAGTGAGCTTCATCGTGAACGGGGGGACGTCAATGCGAAAGGGGCGTGCGGCGCTTGCCGCTGCCGCACATCATAGGCCCACGCTCCTGCGCGCGCCACTGCGTTTTGCAGCTCGCGCGGGGCGCACCAAAGCTGTGCGAAACGATGGGGCGGCCGATGTCGGCCAGCGGCATGGTCATTGGCAGAGGAAGCGCTGCAACTCCGGCGTCGCCGGTTGCGTGAACAGGGTTTCCGGCGCGCCGGACTCCCAGATCTTGCCTTGATGCATGAACACCACGCGATCCGACACGTGACGGGCGAAGCGCATCTCGTGCGTGACAAGAATCAGCGTCATGCCTTCGGCGGCGAGGGCTTCGAGCACCCCCAGCACTTCGGCGACCAGTTCGGGATCGAGCGCCGAGGTGATCTCGTCGCACAGCATCACCGCCGGATGCATGGCGAGCGAGCGGGCGATCGCCACGCGCTGCTGCTGGCCGCCCGAGAGCTGCGATGGATAGCTGTCGAACTTGTCGGCGAGTCCCACCTTGGCGAGCATGGTGCGGGCCACGTCGCGGGCGTCGGCGCTCGGGGTCTTCTTCACCACCTTTTGCGCGAGCATCACGTTTTCGCCGGCCGACAGATGCGGAAACAGGTTGTACTGCTGGAACACCATGCCGACTTTCAGACGCAGGGCGCGCAGATCGGTGTCGCGCGCGCCGACGTGCACCCCCTCGACGGCAACGCTGCCCGCGTCGAACCGCTCCAGGCCGTTGAGCGTGCGCAGCAATGTGCTCTTGCCTGACCCGCTCTTGCCGATGATCGACACGACCTGGCCACGCTCGACGTCCAGGTCGATGCCCTTGAGCACCGGGGTGTCGCCAAAGCGCTTTTGCATACCCCTGACTTCAATGAGCGACATGGAGTTTCCTTTCGAGATGACGCGCCCACAGCGATAGCGGATAGCAGGCAGCAAAGTAGAGCAGTGCGACGAGGCCGTACACGGTGAACGGCTGGAACGTCGCGTTGGTGAGCATGGTGCCGGTCTTGGTGAGTTCGTCGAAGCCGATGATCGACGCGAGTGCCGTGCTCTTGACGACCTGCACCGAGAAGCCGACCGTCGGGGCGATCGCGATGCGCAGCGCTTGCGGCAGGATCACGTGACGCAGTTGCTCGCCGTAACGCATGGCGAGACTCGACGAGGCTTCCCATTGGCCGTGCGGAATCGCCTCGACGCAGCCGCGCCAGATTTCCGTCAGATAGGCACTCGTATAGAGCGTGAGGCACACGGAGGCCGCGAGCCACGGCGAGACTTCCAGGCCGAGCAGCGGTAAGCCGAAAAACACCAGGAACAACTGCATGAGCAGCGGCGTGCCCTGAAACACTTCGATATACAGCGCCACGGCGCGTGCCGCCCAAGGCACGCGTCCAACGCGCACGACCAGCAACGCCAGCGCGACGACCCCGCCGCAGGCGAAGGCGATGGCCGAGAGTGCGAGCGTCCAGCGTGCGGCGAGCATCAGGCCGCGCAGCATGTCCCACGTAGAGAACTCGATCATCGGGCACCTGCCTTGACGGTGCCGCGAAAGAGGCGGCGTGCGCAGCGCATGAGCACACGACGCAGTGCAATCGCGAGCACGAGGTACAGCGCGGTGACGATCAGATAGCTCTCGAACGCCCGGAACGTGCGCGACTGCACGAAGTTGGCGGCGTACGACAGATCAGGCACGGAGATCTGCGAGACGACGGCGGACCCCAGCATCACGATCACGATCTGGCTGGCGAGTGCCGGAAACACTTTGGCAAAGGCCTGCGGCAAGATCACATGACGCAGGATCTGACCCCGCGTCATGGCGAGCGACATCCCGGCCTCGGCCAGTCCGCGCGGCACGGCACGCATGCCCGCGCGAATGATCTCGGTGGCGTACGCACCGAGGTTCAGGCTCATGGCGAGGATGGCGGCGGTCGTCTCGTCGATATGCAGGCCAAGACTCGGCAGTCCGAAGAAGATGAAGAAGAGCTGCACGATGAACGGCGTGTTGCGGATCAGTTCGACGTACAGGCCGGCGATGGCTTTGAGCCACGCCGCGCCTTCCTCGCGGGCGACGGCGCACAGCGCACCGACGATGACGCCCGCGACCGTTGACACGGCCGTGAGCACCACCGTCAGCGCGGCGCCGCGCACGAAGAGCATCAGGTATTGCCGCAGATCGGCAAAATCGAGAACGTAATGCATGTGAAGCCGGTGAAGAGTACGAGGGGGGCGGGCGTCGAGATCAGAGATTTGTCGGCAGCGGCATGCCGAGCCACTTCTGCGAGACTTTGCTCAGCGCGCCGTCCTTCTTCGCCGCGGCGAGAATGTCGTTGACCTTGGCGAGCAACCGCGGCTCGTTCTTGTTCAGGCCGACGAAGCACGGCGAGTTCTTGATCAGGAACTTCGGTTCCGGGAGCTTGGGCGGATGCTTGGCAAGAATGGCTGCCGCTACGACGTTGCCCGTGGCCACCAGTTGCACTTGTCCGGAGAGGAACGCCGAGATCGTGCCGTTGTTGTCTTCGAAGCGCTTGATCGTGACGTCGGCCGGGGCGATCTTCGAGAGTTCGAGGTCTTCGACGGCGCCGCGCGTCACACCGACGGTTTTGCCCGACAGGTCGGCGGGCTTGGACACCGCGAGGTCCTTGGGTCCGAACACCCCGTTGTAGAAAGGCGCATACGCCTGCGAGAAGTCGATGACCTTCTCGCGCTCGGCGTTCTTGCCGAGGCTGGAGATCACCAGGTCGGCCTTGTTCGTCGTGAGATAGGGGATGCGGTTGGCGCTCGTCACCGGCACCAGTTCGAGCTTCACGCCCATGCCCTTGGCAAGCAAGGCAGCGGCGTCGATGTCGTAGCCGACCGGCTTCATGTCGGCGCCGATGGAGCCGAACGGCGGGAAGTCCTGCGGCACAGCCACGCGCAGGGTGCCGCGCTTGACGATGTCGTCGAGCCCGTCGGCATGCGCGGCGCGCGGCATTGCCACGGCGAAGGCCGAGATGGCGCTGACGGCGAGCATCACCGTGGTGAAGGCGCGACGCGCCCGTGCGCGCGCCCCGAGCGTGGCGGCAACAGTGTCATGTGAGAAGGCACTACGAATGAACGGCAGCATGGCGGTAACCTCGGGTATCGGGGGCGAAGCATTCCGGCAACGGGAGTGTTCCGGCGGCCGGCTCATCTGGTCTGACCGGTCGATACAGTGACGTAGCAGGAATCGTGCCCGGCAGTGCAGCGGGCCGCGAAGCATGGCGATATCCGGCGCGCGCAAGGGAAATACGCCTCCGCCATGGCGAGGGAGAAAGGCGTACCGGCGCGAGATTGGCCCAATTTTGGTGCGAAATCGCGCCGGACGGGATGACGCAGCGTCGTGCGTGTCACCGTTATGGTGCGTGCGATGGGCGGGACGTCAGATCACGTCGCCCAAAGTCGCAGCGGTTCGGCGGGCACGCCATGGACGAGCGGACGCAGCGTCAGCCAATGCGAGACCAGCAACTGCCGTACCGCTTCCATGTCATGACCGAGCACGCGCAGCACGAGCACGTTGCCCGGCAGGCAAGTGATGCCGGCGCGCAGGGTGTCGTTGAACGGCAGGCTTTCCGCGAGCGATTCGGCCAACTCGCGCGTGCACGCGGCACCCACGGCCCAGAGTGCGGCGAAGACGGGGAAACCGGCGAGCGCGGCGGTGCCGGTGCGTTGCGCATCGTCGGCGCCGAGCACGGCCTGTTCCGCCCACAGCAGACGGTCCGTCGCGTCGCGCAGTTCGAATGTCGAGCGCCATTGGCCGTGCGCCCATTGTTCACCGGCGGCCTGACGGCCGAGCAGGGTGGCGTCCCAGCCGATGACGGACGCGTTTTCACCAAGCCGCACGGTGATGCGCTGGCGAGCGTCGGCATGGTCGAACACGATGTTCTCGAGCGGCAGCCAGTCGAGCTTCGCGCCGTCGCGCACGGTGAGCGTGATGTCCTGCGTCCCGAACCGGCCTTGCGACTTGTACCACTTGGTCGCCCCGGGCGTGGTCAGGACCGCGTGCGCGTGCTCGCCGACATCGATATCGATGGACAGCGCGTCGCCGCCCGCAATCCCGCCGGGCGGATGCACGACCACGGCGTGGCAAATGCCGGGGCCTTCCGGATGAAGCGACTTCTGGACGACGAGCGGGCCATGATGGCGTCGCGTGGCGAGGACGGTGCGCGCATCCTGGCGCGCGAAGCCCAGCGTCAGTGCGGCGTGCCAGCCGACGCAGGGAGTGTGCAGGGAATTCATGAAAGTCGTTCGGCAAGGGATGGCGCAAATCTAGCACGCGCCGCCCGGGCGCGACATCGAAACCCGCCGCAAGCGTCTCACACGGCCACCTGATGCCGCACGCCGTCGGCCTCCATGTCCTTGCCGAGACCGCTCGCCACGATGGCGCCGCGACTCATCACGCGATAGTGATCCGCGAGCTGGAGCGCGAAATCGTAATACTGCTCGACCAGCAACACCGTCATGCCGCGCTCGTCGACGAGGCGCCGCAGCGTCGCCCCGATGTCCTTGATGATCGACGGCTGGATGCCTTCGGTCGGTTCGTCGAGAATCAGCAGTTGCGGGTCGCTCATGAGGGCGCGTCCGATCGCGAGTTGCTGCTGTTGTCCGCCGGACAGGTCGCCGCCGCGCCGCTGCTTCATGTCGCGCAGCACGGGGAACAGCTCGTAGATGTGATCCGGAACGCCGCGCTTGGCCTCGCGCGCGGGACGGCTCGCCGCACCGATCAACAGATTCTCCTCGACGCTCAGACGCGGGAAGATCTCGCGTCCCTGCGGCACGTACGCCAGGCCGTGCGCCACGCGCGCATACGGGGGCGCGGACGTGAGCGTCGCGCCGCGCCACGCGATGCTGCCCGATTTCACGGGCACTACGCCCATGAGGCACTTGAGCAGTGTGGTCTTGCCCACCCCGTTACGCCCGAGCAGAACGGTGAGTTGGCCGTCGGGCACGGTGAATTCGACGTTGCGCAGGATGTGACTGCCGCTGTAGTACTGATTGAGTGCGTGAATTTCCAGCATGGTCAGCGTCCCAGGTACGATTCGATCACGCGCTCGTCGCGCTGCACGACGTCGAGCGTGCCTTCCGCCAGCACGCGTCCTTCGGCCATCACGGTCACGAGTCCCGTCTCGCCAGCGAGTGCGGCGACGAACGCCATGTCGTGCTCGACCACCATCATCGAACAATGCCCGCGCAGACGGTTGAGCAATTCGGCGAGCTGCGCGGTCTCTTCGTCGGTCATGCCGGCGGCCGGTTCGTCGAGCAGCAGGAGTTGCGGTTGCTGCATGAGCAGCATGCCGATCTCGAGTCGCTGCTTCTGGCCGTGCGACAACTGTCCCGCCCGCGCATGCGCCTGATGCTCCAGGTGCGTGAGCGTAAGCACTTCCTCGATGCGGCGGCGCATGGTCGGCGTGAGCACGTCCCACAGCGCGCGGAACCAGCGCTTGTCGCCCGCGCATGCGAGTTCGAGGTTCTCCCACACGCTGTGATGTTCGAACACCGTCGGCTTCTGGAACTTGCGGCCGACGCCCGCCTGCGCGATGGCAGGTTCGTCGAGCCGGGTGAGGTCGAGTGTCTGGCCGAGGAAGGCGCGTCCGGCGTCGGGACGGGTCTTGCCCGTGATGACATCCATCATCGTCGTCTTGCCCGCGCCGTTCGGGCCGATGATGCAGCGCAGCTCATCGGTCTTGATCGCCAGCGACAGGTCGTTGAGGGCGCGAAAGCCGTCGAACGAAACGGAGATGTTCTCAAGGTAGAGGATGAGGCCGTGCGACGTGTCGATCTCGCCCGGCACCACGAGGTGCGACATCCCCGTGGCGTCGCCGCTCACTGTGACGGACGCGTCGGGCGCGTCGGCAATCTGCCAACTGATGTCGGTGTCGGGTCTCATGCGCGGTCTCCGGTGACGGGGTGGGGCGCATCGCCTTCGGCGGCGGCCGGCGCGTGTCGCGCGCGCTTGCGCGAGCGTTGCGTGACGAGTCCGATCACGCCCTGCGGCAGCAGCAACGGCACGAGCACGAACATCGCGCCGAGGAAGAACAGCCAGTATTCGGCGAAGTACGCGGTGAAGAAGCTCTTCGCGCCGTTGACGAGGAACGCGCCGGCAATGGCGCCGACGAGCGAACCGCGCCCGCCGATCGCGACCCAGATCGCCATCTCGATGGAGTTGACGGGGGCCATCTCGCTCGGGTTGATGATGCCGACCTGTGGCACGTAGAGCGCGCCTGCAATGCCGCACAGCATCGCGGACAAGGTCCACACGAACAGCTTGTAGCTCAGCGGTCGGTAGCCGAGGAACATGGCGCGCGACTCGCCGTCGCGAATGGCGGTGACCACGCGGCCGAACTTCGAGACGACCAGCGCGCGGCACAGCAGGAACGCACCGACCAGCACCACGAACGTCACGAGGAACAGTACCGTGCGCGTGTTGGCCGACGTGATCGAGTAGCCGAGAATGCGCTTGAAGTCGGTGAAGCCGTTGTTGCCCCCGAAGCCGGTCTCGTTGCGATAGAAGAGCAGCATGGCGGCGAACGTGAGCGCCTGCGTGATGATCGACAGGTACACGCCCTTCACGCGCGAGCGGAAGGCCAGGTAGCCGAAGAGCCACGCGACCACGCCGGGCAACGCCACGACGAGAAACATCGCCCAGGCGAAGTGCTCGGTGCCGGTCCAGTACCAGGGCAGCGACTTCCAGTCGAGGAACACCATGAAGTCGGGCAAGTTGCTGTGATACACACCGTCGCGCCCGATGCCGCGCATCAGGTACATGCCCATGGCATATCCGCCGAGCGCGAAGAACAGGCCGTGGCCCAGGCTCAGGATGCCGCAATAGCCCCACACCAGGTCGAGCGCGAGCGCCGCAATCGCGTAGCACATGATCTTGCCGACGAGCGTCATCGCGTAGGCCGACAGATGCAGCGGATGCGTGTCCGGCAGCACCAGTGCACACACCGGCACGAGTATCGTCACCGCCAGCACGAACGCGAACAGCAACGGCGCGACGTGTTTCGGCAGCAGCCGGGCGCGCGGTGGCACGTCCAGCGAGATCGAAGGGGTGATCCCTTCGGGCAGGAAGTTCGACGTCTGCATTCAGGCCTCCGCGCTGCGCCCTTTGAGCGCGAACATGCCCTGCGGGCGTTTCTGGATGAACAGCACGATCAGGATCAGCACGGCGATCTTGGCGAGCACGGCGCCCCACACCGGTTCGAGCAGCTTGTTGGCGATGCCCAGGCCGAATGCCCCGACGATGGTCCCGGCGAGCTGTCCCACGCCGCCCAGCACCACGGCCATGAACGAGTCGATGATGTAGCTCTGGCCGAGGTCCGGGCCGACGTTGCCGATCTGCGATAGCGCGCATCCGCCCAGCCCGGCAATGCCCGCACCGAACGCGAAGGCGTAGCTGTCGACGCGTCCCGTCTTTACGCCGACGCAGGCGGCCATCGACCGGTTCTGGGTGACGGCGCGAATGAACAGACCCAGGCGCGTGAGGTTGAGCACCGACCACGTGAGCGCCACGACCACCAGTGCGAATACCAGGATCGCGATGCGGTTGTACGGCAGCATCAGGTTGGGCAAGACGGCGAAGCCGCCACTCATCCAGGAGGGATTGATCACTTCGACGTTTTGCGCGCCGAACAGCGTACGCACGCCCTGGATCATGAGCAGGCTGATACCGAACGTCGTGAGTAGCGTTTCGAGCGGCCGGCCGTATAGATGCTTGATGACGGTGCGCTCCAGTACGAAGCCGAGGGCCGCGGCCACGAGAAAGGCGGCGGGCACCGCAGCCACGAGATAGGCGTCGAACCCCCCCGGCAGGAAGCGTTGAAAGAGCGTTTGCACCACATAAGTGGTATACGCGCCGACCATCAGGAATTCGCCGTGCGCCATGTTGATGACGCCGATCAGGCCATAAGTGATGGCCAGGCCGAGCGCGGCGAGCAGCAGCACGCTGCCGAGCGACAGGCCGGCGAATACCGTGCCGAAGAATTCGCTGCGGCGCTGCGCCGCGGCCAGTTGCGTGAGCGCGATGTCGGCGGCGCTACGCACGGCAGGGTCGGGCTCGGCATAGGTGCCGTCCGCCTGCTTCGCGACGATGGGCAGCAGCAGATCGCGCATCTGCGGGTCGCCCGCGGCGGCAATCAGGTCGATGGCTTCGCGACGTTTCTTCGCGTCGGCATCATGCAATGCGGTTTGCGCCCAGAGCTGGTCGAGCCGTTTGCGCAGCGCCGGATCGGTTTCCTTCTGGCGCGCCTGTTCGATGAGGGTCTTGAACGCGGGCGACGGGTTTTGCAACATCGTTTCGATGGCTTGCGCCCGGGCGTCATGATCGGGCGAGCGCAACGCGCCGGCGGCAGCGGCCGTGGCGACCTTGGCGCGCAGTACGTTGTTGAGCGTGATCGATCCGGCGTTGTCGCCCTTGAGGGGGGTGCCCGTGATCGGATCGACGGTCGTCTCGCCGTTCTGGATGGCGAGGCGATCGCCTACGGTCACGACCGTGTCGTCGGCCAGCGCCTTGAGAAGCGTCGAGGCCTGTGGCGAGCCGTCGGCCGCGAGGTGATCGATGGCTTGCGACTTGGCGTCGAAGTCGTCGCCTGCGAGTGCCGTGAGGTCGGCGTTCGTGACGGCGGCGTGAGCCGGCGAGGGAGTGCTCAGCGCAGCGCCCAGCGAAAGCAGGACAAGGGCGGCAGCGGTCCAGCGTCTTATCGTTATCATCAAAACCTCTGCGCGCGCCGGCGGCCGTCCATGCGGCGCCGGCGCAGGGGATGAAAGGAGGCTCAGACCTTGTCGGGCTTGCCTTCGTTACCCGCGATGTACGGGCTCCACGGCTGCGCACGTACCGTCGACTTGGTCTTCCACACGACATTGAACTGACCATCCGAGCGGATCTCGCCGATCATCACCGGTTTGTGCAGGTGGTGATTGCCGTCCATGACCATGTCGAAGCCGTCCGGCGACTTGAAGGACTGGCCGATCATGGCGGTGCGCACCTTGTCGACGTCGACGCTGCGTGCCTTCTCGACGGCCTGCTTCCACATATGCATGCCGACGAAGGTGGCTTCCATCGGGTCGTTGGTGACGCGCTTGTCGCCGCCGGGCAGGCCCTTGGCCTTGACGTAGGCGAACCATTCCTTCTTGAACGCATCGTTGGTCGGGTTCTTCACCGACATGAAGTAGTTCCATGCCGCGAGGTGTCCCACGAGCGGCTTCGTGTCGATGCCGCGCAGTTCTTCTTCGCCGACGGAAAAGGCCACGACCGGCACGTCGGTGGCCTTCAGGCCCTGGTTGCCGAGTTCCTTGTAGAACGGCACGTTCGAATCGCCGTTGATGGTCGAGATGACCGTGGTCTTGCCGCCCTGGGCGAACTGCTTGATGTTGGCGACGATCGTCTGGTAATCGCTGTGACCGAACGGCGTGTAGACCTCCTGAATGTCCTTGTCGGCCACGCCCTTCGAGTGCAGGAAGGCGCGCAGGATCTTGTTGGTCGTGCGCGGATACACGTAGTCGGTGCCGAGCAGGAAGAAGCGCTTGGCGCCGCCGCCTTCCTTGCTCATCACGTATTCCACGGCAGGGATCGCCTGCTGGTTCGGTGCCGCGCCCGTGTAGAAGACATTCTTCGACATCTCCTCGCCTTCGTACTGCACGGGGTAATAGAGCAGGCCGTTCAGTTCCTCGAAGACAGGCAGCACCGACTTGCGCGACACCGACGTCCAGCAGCCGAACACGGCGGCGACCTTGTCCTTGGTGAGCAACTGACGCGCCTTTTCCGCGAAGAGCGGCCAGTTCGACGCCGGGTCGACCACCACGGCTTCGAGCGGGCGGCCCATCACGCCCCCCTTGGCGTTGATGTCGGCAATCGTCATGAGCGCGACATCCTTGAGCGACGTCTCCGAGATGGCCATCGTGCCCGAGAGTGAGTGCAGGATGCCGACCTTGATGGGCGACTTGCCCTGCGCGAACAAGTTGGGCGCCATGCCGGTGAGCGATGCGGCGCCCGAGAGGGCCGCCATCTGGAGTAGCGTGCGTCGTTTCATGGTACGTCTTCCCCTTTCCTGGTTAGACCGGTCGATCCGGTACCTGATAACTAACGCAAAGGGCGTGCCAGCGATGGGAGCGCGTGGGCATGCGAGGTGACGGCGCACGTACGCGCCAGGGGACGTGCCGGACCTGCCTTGACATGCGCAGGCCCGTGCGGAGTGCGCTGGCGAGCCGAACCAATGGCGTCGCGCGCGCCGGAACGGTGCGTGCTTGTTGACGTCGTTCGTCAGCGTGTCGTCATCCGAACGAAGCACGATGGTGCGCCCGCGCGCTGAATTGGTGCGCACCGAATTGGCGCGCGTCGGTGGCATGGTCGCCCGCCAGACCGCTGGCCGCAGTGGCCCGGTGACGACGGACGGCCTTGGCGGCGCGTTGGCATTTTTTGATGCATGATTGGCATTCGTGCCAAACCGGCCAACGGCAAGATGAGGGCTCCCGACGACTCCCCGACTTGTTCGACACGACACTCATGACCGATGCCATTGCCGGGCGCGCCGTGCGCCCCACCGATTTCGACCGCGACGAGCGCCAGAAGCGTCCCGATCATCCCGATCGCTCGATGGGCCGGCGCTATGCGGCGGTGCTGGCCGTGTGCCAGGCGCTTTTTGCCGCGGCGTTGTCCGTCGACCTGACGTTGACGGGGCTCGTCGGCTACATGCTGGCGTCGGACAAAGGCTATGCGACGCTGCCGTTCTCGCTGATTACCGTCGCGTCCGCCATCACAACGATCTTTGCGTCGATCTTGATCCAGCGCGTCGGTCAACGGCTTGGCTTCGCGTTGGGTGCCCTGTTCGGCACGGTGGGCGGGCTGGTGTCGGTGATGGCGATCTACGAGCGCCACTTCGCGATGTTCTGCGCAGGTACGGCGTGTGTGGGGGTGTTTCAGGCGTTCGCGCGTTACTACCGTCTGGCAGCGGCGGACGTTGTGCCGCTCGAAGACAAGCCGCGCGCGATCTCCATCGTGCTGACCGGCGGCGTGCTGGCGGCGGTGATCGGACCGGCACTCGCGGCGGGCAGCAAGAACTGGCTCGCGCCGGTGACGTTCGCGGGATCGTACCTCGTCGTGATGATCCTCTCGGCGATGTCGCTGGTCTTGCTCGTCGGCTTCCTGCGCAATTTGCCGGTGCATGCCGCCAGCAGTGCGACAGGCGACGCTGGCGCGCTACCGGCCAGACCGCTCGGCGAGATCATGCGTCAGCCGATTTACATGGCGGCGCTGGCGAACAACCTGATCGGTTTCATGGTGATGATGTTCGTCATGACGGCGACGCCTATCGCGGCGGTGGCGTGCGGGCACAGCATCGACGACGGCGCGCACATCATCGAGTGGCACCTGGTGGGGATGTACGCGCCGTCGTTCTTCTCGGGGCATCTCGTCAAGCGCTGGGGCGTGGTGCCGGTGTTGCTCGCGGGCATCGCGATGAGCGCCTTGTGCAGTGTGCTGGCGCTCGCGTCGACGAGCCTGCCGTACTTCTATGCGGCGCTGGCGTTGCTCGGCGTGGGCTGGAACTTCATGTTCGTGGGCGGCACGACCTTGCTCACGATGTCGTATCGTCCGGTGGAGCGCGCGCGTGCGCAGGCCGCCAACGAATTCATCACCTTTGCCGGAACGGCGCTCGCCAGTCTGTTCGCGGGGCAACTGCTCGCGCGTTTCGGTTGGGCCACCATCAACCAGGCGACCTTCCCGTTGCTGGCGCTCGCTGCGCTGGTGACCGTGTGGTACGCCGTCGACGCGAAGCGCCGTGCGGTGCCAGCGACGGCCTGACGTTCGAACGTTCTCATGACCATGAGCCAACCTCGTCTCGTTGCATTTCTCATCGTGCCGCCGTTCGTGTTGCTGGATCTGGCCGGACCGCTCGATGCGTTTCACGCCGTCATCCGCAACTTCACGGCGCTTGAACAGGCGGCGCCGTATCGCACCGTGGTGGTGTCCGAGCATGGTGGTCCGGTGGAGACGGGGTCGGGCATCACGTTGCACACCGAACCGATGCGCGCGCTCGAAGCGATGCCCGTCGACACGTTGATCGCTGTGGGCGGCGCGGTGGCGCATCGTCCGGCGGTGCCGGGCGAAGTGGGCGAGTGGTTGCGCGACTATGCCCCGCGCGTGCGGCGCGTGTGTTCGGTATGCGTGGGGGCATTCATTCTGGGGACGGCGGGGTTGTTGAATGGGCGTCGCGCAACGACGCACTGGCTCGATACGGCCATGTTGCAGGCGTGTTTTCCGCAGGCGCGGGTCGAGTCGGATCCGATTTATGTGCGTGAGGATCCGGTGTGGACGTCGGCGGGGATTACGGCGGGGATCGATCTCGGGTTGGCGTTGGTCGAGGACGATTGCGGCGTGGACGTGGCGTTGCAGGCGGCGCGTCGACTGGTGGTATTTCTCAAGCGCGCGGGCGGGCAATCGCAGTTCAGTCCGCCGTTGCAGGCGCAGGTCGCGGCGGGGGCACCGTTCGGGGACTTGCATGCGTGGATGTCCGAACGGCTCGATGGCGATCTGTCGGTGGTGCGGCTGGCCGAGCAGGCGAACATGAGTCCGCGCACGTTTGCCCGGAGTTATCTCGCGCGGACTGGATCGACGCCGGCCAAGGCGGTCGAGCGCATGCGCCTGGAGGCGGCGCGGTTTTCATTGCTCGACTCGGATGCACCGCTCAAACGCATCGCCGCACGCGTCGGCTTCGGCGACGAACAAAACCTGCGGCGCGCGTTTCAACGCCAGTACGGTGTGACGCCGGTGGCGTATCGGGAGCGGTTTGGGTTCGGCGTGTGAGGGCGCTAGCTTAATCCGTGACGTCGGCGACGCACCGCAAATTGCGTTGCAATCCTCCAGTTTTTTTCGGAATTTCCCGATTCCAAGTCAGACCTTCCGCGGTCAATACTCTCCTCTCCCGCGCTTCATTGTCTTCATCGTCACATGGTATGGCGTAGCGCGTCTTGTTGACGCCCCGCAATCAACGAGGCGAATCCTTTCGCGGGCTCTCAGGAGATTGATCTATGACTACTCAGACGTTCATTGCGCATCTGACAGAGAAGCAGAAAGCCGCACGGGAAAGCAGCTCGATAAAGGAGATTCCGATTTGCGAACTTGAGCGGATATCCGGGGCCAGAAGCGGCAACGTATTTGTCAATGCGACATGGAGCCGTGCCATCTGAAGTCACGAATCTATCCGCTTTCAGCGGTGCACGCGCCATTCGGTGCGTGCCCGTTTATTAATAGGAGGGTGTCGTGAAACGGTACGTCGAAGTCATTCTCAAGCTCTCTGAGCGTTGCAATATCGATTGCAAGTACTGCTACTTCTTCAATAAGGAAAACAAGGACTACGCGACGAATCCGCCTTTCATGTCGAGTCGGACGGCCCGCGCGTTTGTCGATTTCCTCCGATCATCGGCGCCTGACTTCAAGGCAACGACCTTCCAGATCGATCTTCACGGCGGAGAGCCTTTGATGATGAAGCGCGAGCGGTTCGAGGAGGTTGTCACGATACTGCAAGACGGCCTTCGCGAGGCGGCAGCCGTGCAATTCACGGTGCAAACCAATGCGCTACTTGTCGACGAAGCATGGATCGCCCTCCTGTCGCGCTTGAACATCTACGTCGGTGTCAGTATTGATGGCCCGAAGGTCTATCACGACGAGAATCGCGTGGACAAGAACGGTGCCGGCACCTACGACCGCACAGTGGAGAAGATTGCGTTGATAAGGGCGGCAGCCGAGGCAGGGCGAATTCCGGGGTTTGGTGCGATCTGCGTAATGAATCCGAAGTTCGACGCACGATTGGTGTACGACACGCTGACGCGCTCACTCGGCATCGAAAATCTCCAGTTCTTGCTGCCTGACGAGTCGCATGACTCGGCCAAGGTGGCGGATGTGGTGGCGCTGAAGCGGTTTTGCGAAACTCTCTTTCAGTGCTGGACCGAGGATGAGCGGGGGAACGTCCGTGTTCGTTCAATTGATCGAGTGCTCGACGCCATCATGGCTGGCGAGAAGCGCAAGTCGGAGATCTGGCGTGAAGTGAATGAAAGTGTCGTCTTCACATTGTCGAGCGGTGGTGATATCGGCCACGACGATACCTTGCGAAACGTGATTCCCGACATTTTTTACGCGCGCATGAATGTTGCGGATGTCACGTTTTCCGAGTTTCTTGCGTGGCACGCGACCGTCAGCGCACTGCTGGCACGTCGCTCGTCAGCCGCCCCATGTCGCTCGTGTTTGTGGCAAGAGGTCTGCGAAATTGCAACAAGAGCGGACACGCCGCTACACCGGTGCAAAGACGGTGTAGCCGACCAGCACACCGTCTACTGCGAATGCCTCAAAGCGACCTATATCAAGGGTGCTGAATATCTGGCGTTGAGAGGCGTCCCCGTCAACGAAATTTCCCGGAATTTTGTGGAGATTCATTGAATGTCGGTCATGTGTTTCGTCGCTTCAGTTCGCCGCACGGCGCTTGTTGTGTTGGTGGCGTTTACCTCGTGGTTGGGTGCGTCGGCCTACGCCCAAAGTTGCAGCGCGCCTTGGCCCGCGATACGGCCGGTCTTCATTTCGCGCATTGACTACGGGGATCCCGAAAAAAAGTCGGATCCCTACATCGCCGTGACGGTCAACGGCAAGCCGGCCAACTTGCTTTTGGATACCGGATCGAATGTGCATGTGCTTTGGGATGCCCGGTTGATCGGAGAAGCCGGACATCAAATGGCAGGTGACGAAGAGGAAACGCTCGACGCGATTGCCTCATCCACAAAGGCGAAAATCACTTCAATGCCATTAGAAGACGCGACGGGTAACAGCAGTGTCCAACGGTTCTATCTGATTGGGGAGACGCCGTTGATGGCGGATGGATTTTCCGGCATCGTCAGCCCGCAGTTTCTCGCGAATGACAACGTGTCGGTGCTCAACTTTAAAGACGACTGCTTTTTCGTGAGTGAGCGGTTTTCTCCTGAAGCCGGTGGGCTGTACGAGACACGGTCGGTGGGTACGATTCCGAATCCTCATCACGTCATGGCGATTCCACTTGATGTGCCGGACGGTCGCGTCCCCGTCGTTGTGGACTCGGGCGCGTATGGCACGACATTGTTGGGCAGCTTGATGCGTCGTGCCGCGCTTGGGCGGCAGCGGATCACCAATGTGGATTTGCTCGGTAATGTCGTTGGCAGCCAGCGGCAAACCCGATTGGTGGACATCACGGTCAACGGAAAATATGTCAGGCGACATCCCGTCATTCCCGTACCGACGATATCAGAGAAGGGCGTCGTGAGTTTTGGGGCGATAGGGATGGACCTGCTCGCCGGACGTGTCATTTTCCATGACGGGCGGCGAAATCGGTTTGTCTTTATCGAGGCCGATGCGTACCTCGATCAGGCCAGATGATGTCGGCGCCAAATTCCGCGTCTCAGAGTGACGAACAACCATATGTTTCGAAATGAGGCATTAGCGGCGGGAAGCCCGAGATGGCTTGGGGATGTGCTTCTGACCCAATCGCTGCCGGTCAAGGTTGCTATAGGGGGTTCGATTGTATTGGCGAGCGCTGTGGTGGCGCTCCTCGCGTTTGGCACCTATTCCCACAGGGTGACGGTCGTGGGGCGCCTTGTCCCGGCTTCCGGAATCGTGAAGGTCTATCCCGTGGAAAGCGGAACCGTTGTCTCGCGAATCGTTTCGGAGGGGCAGCGAGTCAGTCGTGACGACGTGTTGTACATCATATCGGCAGAGCGCAGACAGCGAACTGGGGCCGGGCTTCACGCGTCTGTTGCGGCGCAGATCACCGCCCGTCTGGCCTCGATAAAGGTGGATATCGACGAGATGAAGCGACTTCATCTACTGGCGCAGGACGAGCAGCGCTCAGCGATCGCGGCGCGTGCCGACGAGGTTGTCAAACTGGATGCGTTGATGCAGAACCAACGCGAGCGGGTTGCGCTTGCGAAGGTGAGCAAGGAGAGATACGAGCGCCTGCTTGCGCAGTCTTACGTTTCGGGCGAGCGGGCACAAGAGAAGCATGCGGAGTATCTGGAACATCGCGCGCGCCTCGGCACGTTGCAGCGGGAACGTGTGACGGCGGCGAGGGCGTTGACTGCCGACAGACAGAAGCTTGAGGCGATGCCGCTGGCGCAGAAAAGGGAGTTGACGAGAGGGCTTCGTGATCTTGCCACCGTCGAGCAGGAGCTCGCAGAGAGTGAAGGCAAGCGCGAGTTTGCGATCGTCTCTCCGGTGAGCGGCATTGCAACGGCTGTCGTTGCCGATGCGGGACAGAACGTCGGTGCGTCGGCGCCAGTCGTGTCGATCGTGCCCGTGGATGTGCCGCTCGAGGCGCATCTGTATGTGCGCAGCAACGCCGTGGGTTTCATTAGCGCCGGAGATCGCGTGCGTTTGCGTTACCGCGCGTTTGCTCATCAGAAGTTCGGCCACTTCCGGGGGACAGTTATCTCCGTGTCCGGCACCGCATTACCCCACACCGATATTGTTGATGTCGATCTTTACGAAGGACGGTTCGGGACGCGCGTACCGGTCTACCTCGTGAAGGTGAGTATTGCCGATTCGCAAACCGAGCAAGGGGAGGCACTGCCGCTTCGTGCCGGAATGGTCCTGGATGCGGACATCATGCGCGAGACCCGGAGGCTCTACGAGTGGGCAATTCATCCACTAAAGAGCATGGGTAGAAGCATTTGAGCCTGGGAGATGCGTATGGCGAAGTGGCGTGACTTTGATCTCTTTTCTCGCGAGCCGGTACCCACGATCCTTCAGGCCGAAGCCGCAGAGTGCGGTTTAGCGCGCCTGGCAATGATCGCAGGGCGGTACGGCCGATGTGTAGACCTGCAGTCGCTTCGCTCGCGATTCCCGGTTTCTCAGCGGGGCGCCACGCTCGCGAGCGTGGTCAGTATTGCGCGTTGTCTGCAGCTTGCGAGTCGCGCAGTGAGTCTGGAGCTTGATGCCCTGGGGAAGTTGAAGCTGCCCTGCATTTTGCACTGGAATTTCGATCACTTTGTCGTGCTGGTTCGTGCCAACGCACGAGAGGCGGTCATTCACGATCCGGCCCAGGGGCGCAGGACCGTTGCGCTTTCCGAGGTCTCGAAATGTTTTACTGGCGTCGCGCTCGAACTGTGGCCAGGCATCGATTTCGTGGCGTGCGATGAAAGAAAAAGGATACGCATCGGACAATTGCTCGGCAACGTCACCGGTCTCACCACTTCAATGACGCAGCTTGTCTTGCTCGCCATGTCGCTGGAAGTCTTCGTTCTGGTATCGCCCTTCTACCTTCAGTGGGTGGTTGACCATGCGCTGCTCAATGCGGACCGGGATCTCCTGATGACGCTCGCGATCGGGTTCTCATTAATGCTTGTTTGCCAGCATGCGACTGGGGCACTGCGCTCCTGGTCGCTAATGCGGCTCGGTGTCACGTGGAACCTGCAATGGCGATCCAATCTGTTCGCGCATATGGTACGACTGCCGGTGAGCTACTTTGTCAAGAGACACCTGGGAGATGTGCTGTCTCGCTTCGGTGCCATTGACGAGATCCAGAGAACACTGACGACGTCCTTTGTCGAGGCCGGGCTCGATGGGGTGATGGCTGGCCTGACGCTCATCCTGATATTTGTCTATAGCCCGGTGCTCGGCGTTGTCGTGCTGGCGTTCGTCGCGGCTTACGCGTTACTGCGACTGGTGCTACATCGCCCGATCTTTCGGGCAACCGAGGCGCATCTGGTTCAGGCCTCACGCCAGCAAAGTCATTTTTTGGAGACACTTCGAGGTATCAGGACCATCAAGCTTTTTTCGCGGGAAGATGAAAGGCAATTGCACTGGCTGACGCTTCTTGTGCAACAAGTCAATGCAGATATTCGCATTCAGAAGATGACACTCCTGAATCGCCATGCCAATGGCTTTCTCAGTGGCGTCGAGAACATCGTGGTGATCTGGATGGCGGCAGCGCTGGTTATTGGTGGCGAACTGACGGTCGGCGCGCTAATTGCCTTGCTTGCGTACAAAACGCAGTTTCAGACTAAGGTGACCTCTCTCATAGACAAGTTCGCCGAGTTCAAGATGTTGGGGGTGCAGGCTGCCCGCCTTGCCGATATCGCGTTGCATGCGCCTGAAACCTCGGGAGACGCCGTTACGAGCGATGCGCCGCTTGCCGATGCAAGTATCGACGTTGCGACGCTGAGCTTTCGCCACAGCGAGCACGAACCGTTCATTCTGGAAAACATTTCCTTCTCGGTAGCGGCAGGGGAGTCGGTGGCCATTGTTGGCGCATCGGGAAGCGGTAAGTCGACGTTGATGTATTTGATGCTCGGCATTCTCGTACCGTGCGCCGGCACGATTTCGTTGGGAGGGATGGCGCTGCATACGATGGGCGTGCACAGGCTTCGTCAGGCAGTGGGTGCCGTCATGCAGGAAGACACCCTATTCGCGGGCTCGCTGGTAGACAACATTTGCCTGTTCGACACCAAGGCCGACGCCGGATGGGTTCGCGAATGTGCTCGCGTGGCGTGTGTCGCCGACGATATCGAAGCAATGCCCATGGGATACAACACACTGGTCGGCGATATGGGAGGTGTGCTCTCCGGTGGGCAGAAGCAACGTATTCTGCTTGCGCGCGCACTATATAAACGCCCGTCTATTCTTTTGTTGGACGAGGCGACAAGCCACCTGGACGTGGAGAACGAACGACGCGTGAATACGGCGATCGGGTCGCTTCGCATGACGCGTGTGGTCATTGCCCATCGGCCTCAAACCATTGCCAGCGTGGACAGGGTCATCGAGATTCGTGGAGGGACCATCGCATCTGACCGCCGTCAATCGCTTGGCCCGTCGTGTGTAGCTGGCGTGCGGATCGATTCATGATTTTCGGCGGAAAGCGCATGATCCGCACTGTGGAATGGATGGTGGCGAGCCTTCTTTGTGTTGCCGCAAGCCTATCCGTTCATGCGAGCTGCCTTCCGACGACTAAGGCTTTCGAGGCGTCGGCCGCGAGCATCGCGCTGACGCTCGACGATGCCGTACGCCAGGCGTTGGCGTTCGACCCCCGCGTCAGCCAATCGTGGGCGGAGGTTTCCGCCCGCGCGGCGGGCATCGACGTCGCGCGGGCCGCATATTTGCCATCGGCACACGCGGGGGGGCAGGTCTCGCGAGTCAACGACTTATCGGATATCGATGGGTTTGGCGGTAAAGCCGATGCCGTTCGGAGTACCGGCCACTGGCGAGCCAACATCAGTTGGCTGCTGCTCGATTTTGGTTCTCGCAGCGCGCGTCTCGAACAGGCGCGAAGCCGATTGGCCGTCGCGACCGCACTACAGGACGTTCGGCTTCAGCAGGTAATTTTTGATGTCGCCCGCGCCTACTACGCAGCCGTCGAGGCGCAGTCGCAACTTGTGACGGCGTCGAGGGGCGAAAGTGTGGCGATGCGAAGTGCTATGGCGGCGTGCGCACGATTCGAGGCCGGTGTCGGTGCATTGGCCGATGTGCTGCGCGCCCGTACCGCGTACGCTCGGCACGCGCTCGTCAGATTGAACGCGAGGGCAAAGGTCGTCGAGCGAAGCGGTGCGCTGGCCGCGTTGATCGGCATCGATATGGACACTGTGTTCGCGTTGGCGCGCGAGGAATTCGATGGCGCATATCCCCCTGATCCGTTGCCGCCGGTAGAGGATCTAATGGCCGAACTCCGGCAACACCATCCTGCATTACGAGAGGCGTATGCAGAAATACGCGCGGAAGCGTCCGGGCGGGAGGCCATCCAGCATGCCTGGGGGCCATCGGTGACATTGGTTGGCAGCGTAAATCAGGAAATCGGCTCCGGTTCGTTTGCCGTTGAACGGGCCGGATCAAGTGCCCGCATCGGGATTCAGATCAGTATCCCGCTCTACGACGGTGGGCTTAGAAAACGCCGCGCGCGCGAAGCTGATGCCATGGTCGACCTGGTTCGAGCGAAAACGCGGGCTACCGAGCGAAATCTCTATTCGCGCATATGGCAAACCCATCGTGAGATGCGCGCCTTATCGTTGAGCCGTGCCTTTGAAATTCGTTTGTACGATGACGCGAAGCAATCCTACGAGATCGCACGTGGGCGGTATCAGGAGGGCATCGGGAATATCGAAGAATTGATGAGTGCGCAGAATGTTTTGGCCGATGCGGAGCGTGCCATGACCGTGTCTCGGTCGCGCTGGCATCTGGCAAAGCTGACGTTGGCGGCGAGCCTCGGTCAGTTGGGCGTCGACGGCAAACCGGCATTTGCGTCGCCGACATCGCGCCGGCCATTGCTTGGGATCATGCAGCCAACTTCCCCGCCGCCGCCCGATCGAGAAAGCGGAACAGCCGCGCGTCATCCGAATACGCAACGTTGAAGCGGAACCAGTGGCAGGGCTCGTTGTGCGCGAGAAAGAACTCGCCCGGCGCCAACATGATGCTCTCGAGCAGCGCGGCTTCAGCCAGTTCGCGCGCCGGTCGCGACGTCTGCGGCAAGCTGCCGCAGACGAACATCCCCCCCTCCGGCTGGGCCAGCAGCGTCACCCCGTGCGACTGCAACTGCGTGATGAGACGCGCGCGCGAACGCGTCAGCCGGTCCGACAGGCGTTCGATGTGCTTGCGGTGACGCCCCTCGGTGAGAATCGCATGCACGATGCGCTCGTTGATTTCCGAGGACGTGAGTCCAGCCACCATCTTGCTGCGCGCAATTTCATGCGCGAGATCGCGCGAACACGCCAGATAGCCCACGCGGACCGACGGCGAAATCGTCTTCGAAAAACTCGACACGTAGATCACGCGCGACAAACCGTCCATCGCCGCCAATGACGGCGTGCCCGCAGGCGCCAGCTCGCGGTAGATGTCGTCTTCGACAATCCAGAAACCGTGCTGCTCGGCGCACTGCAGGATGCGATGGGCCGTCGCCGGCGTGAGCGACGTCCCCAACGGGTTCTGCAACGCCGGATTCACGAACAGCGCGCGCGGACGGTGCGTCTGTGCCGCTTGCTCCAATGCGGCGAGATCGAGACCCGCCTCCGTGCGCGGAATGCCGACGACGTTCAGACCCGCCAGACGCAACACCGCCAGCAGATTGCAGTACGCCGGTGCCTCGACCAATACCGTATCGCCCGGCTTGAGCAGCGTGCGAACGACCAGATCGAGCGCCTGCGTCGCGCCATGCGTGAGCACGATGTGTTCGGGCGGCGCGTCGATGGACAACTCGCCCAGACGCCGCGCCAGCCACTGGCGCAGCGGCCCATAGCCTCGCGGATGTCCGTAGTGCGCGAAATGTGCGCCCGGTCCTTTCGAGAGCGAGCGTAGCGCGCCATGCAGCCCGTCTTCGTCGAGCCAACTGTCAGGCAGCCACCCGCAGCCGCTCTTCACGGCGATTGCGTCATCCGCGAAGATTTCCGAGAGCAGCCACGCGTTGGTGACTTCGCTGGCCGTGGTGCTCACGGCCAGCGAGCCGCCGGGACTGGCCAACCCCGTGTCTCGCGCGTCGGCCACGCCGGCGACAAAGAAGCCCGCGCCGCGCCGGGCCACGAGCGTGCCGCGCGCGACGAGCCGGTCATACGCCTCCACCACCGTGAACGTGCTGATGCCATGCGCCTTCGCCAACGACCGGATCGACGGCATACGCGTGCCTGCGTGCAGCGTTTGCCGCTGTAGCGCTCGCTCGACCTCCCGCACGATCTGGTCGACGAGGGCTTCCGGTTGAGCGCGGTTCAGGGAGAAAGCAAGCGGTTGGACCATGGTGTCGGGGCGGCGGTATTCGCCAGCGTGGTGAGGGTGTCGATGTCGCCAATGGCGCCTGAGCGGGCGTACAGAGGGGATCGGACAGTGAAGGGCAGCACAAGGCCAGCCCTCGACAGATCCCGCTCACCATCCTTCCTACGAGGGGAAGGACGGCAACGCGCCCATCGCATCGGCTGTTGCCAATACAGTTGAGGTGATTGACCGATACAGAATATACATTTTCCGAGTAACTGTACATGTCTGTATCGGTTGGCCTCTCGTAGGATCGATCCCATCCACCCGTGGCGCGCCATCGTGCCGGTCACGGAACCTCCTGATCGAGCCTTGCCCTGGGGAGTCCCCGCGATGAACATGAAAGACCTGAATCTCGACATGACGGCGTTCTGGATGCCGTTCACCAACAATCGACAGTTCAAAAGCTCGCCGCGCCTGTTGGTGAAGGCCGAGGGCATGTATTACACGTCGTCGGACAATCGCCGCATCCTCGACGGCACCGCCGGTCTGTGGTGCGTGAACGCCGGTCACTGTCGCACCGAGATCGTCGAGGCGATCCGTCAGCAGGCCGGTGAGATGGACTTTGCGCCGACCTTCCAGATGGGGCACCCGAAGGCGTTCGAGGCTGCGAGCAAGATCGCCGCCATCACCCCGCAGGGGCTCGATCGCATCTTCTTCACGAACTCGGGCTCGGAGTCGGTCGACACCGCCCTGAAGATCGCCCTGGCCTACCATCGTGCGCGTGGCGAAGGCCAGCGCACGCGGCTTATCGGCCGCGAACGCGGATACCACGGCGTGGGCTTCGGCGGCATTTCGGTGGGCGGCATCTCGCCGAATCGCAAGGCCTATTCGGGTCAACTGCTACCGGCGGTCGACCATCTGCCGCACACGCTCAACATCAAGGAAACCGCGTTCTCGAAGGGCCAGCCCGCCTGGGGCGCCCATCTGGCCGACGAACTCGAGCGACTGGTGACGCTGCACGACGCGTCGACCATCGCCGCCGTGATCGTCGAGCCGCTCGCCGGTTCCACCGGCGTGCTCGTACCGCCGCACGGCTATCTGCAAAAACTGCGCGAGATCTGCGACAAGCACGGCATTCTGCTGATTTTCGACGAAGTCATCACCGGCCTCGGTCGTCTGGGCAAGCCGTTCGCCGCCCAGTATTTCGGCGTGACGCCGGACATCATGACGATGGCCAAGGGCGTGAACAATGCCGCCGTTCCGATGGGCGCCGTCGCGGTGAAGACGGGCGTGTACGACACCATCGTCGATGCCGGCAATGCGGGCGCCATCGAGTTCTTCCACGGCTATACGTACTCCGGCCATCCGCTGGCAGCCGCCGCCGCTTGCGCGGCACTCGATCTGTATCAGAACGAAGGCCTGTTCGAGCGCGCGGCAACGCTCGCGCCGCATTTCGAGAAGGCCATTCACGGTCTGCGCGATCTGCCGAACGTCATCGATATCCGAAACCTCGGGATGGTCGGCGGCATCGAACTGTCCAACCGCGACGGCAAGCCGGGCGCCCGCGCGCATGAGATCTTCGTCAAGTGCTTCGAGAAAGGCGCGCTGGTGCGTTATACGGGCGACATCCTGGCGTTCTCGCCGCCGCTCATCGTGAGCGAAGCGCAGATCGACGAGCTGTTCGGCATCGTGGCGGAAGCCATTCGCGAGACGGCGTAAGCGACCTCGGCAGCAAGGTGGGGCGGCCGCGGCGCGGCGTCCCGCCACCCATCAGACAGAAACGGCGAACGCCCGCTTCGGGCGGACGTTTGCCCACCGACAGCGTTATCACGGACATCGACATGAATCAACGAGTGAGCACCGAACGTATCGAGCATTGGATTGGCGGCGCAAGCGTCGCTTCGGGGGAAGCCGAAAGTCGCTTTGGCGAAGTGACGAACCCGGCCACGGGCGACGTGATCCGCCAGGTAGCCCTGGGTGGCGCGACGGATGTCGCCACTGCCGTGGCGGCCGCACGTGCTGCCTTGCCTGGCTGGCGTGCCACGCCGCCGATGAAGCGCGCCCGCGTGATGATGAAGTACCGCGAACTGCTCGAGACGCATCGCGAAGCGATCGTGCAACTGATCACGCAGGAACATGGCAAGACGCTCGACGACGCTCGCGGCGAAGTCACGCGCGGCATCGAGGTCGTCGAATTCGCCATGGGCATCCCTCAGTTGCTCAAGGGCGAGATCGCGCCGCAGGTGGGCACGGGCGTCGACACGTATTCGATTCACCAGCCGGTGGGCGTCTGCGCCGGCATTACGCCGTTCAATTTCCCCGCGATGGTGCCGCTGTGGATGTTCCCGATGGCCGTGGCCTGCGGCAACACGTTCGTGCTCAAGCCGTCCGAGAAGGTGCCGTCGGCGGCGCTGCTGCTCGCGCGCCTGGCCAAGGACGCCGGACTGCCCGACGGCGTGCTCAACGTCGTGAACGGCGACAAGGCGGCGGTCGATGCCCTGCTGGCGCATCCGGAGGTCAACGCCGTGTCGTTCGTCGGCTCCACGCCGATTGCGCAATACATCTACAGCACGGCGTCGGCACACGGCAAGCGCGTGCAGGCACTCGGCGGCGCGAAGAACCATGGCGTGGTGATGCCGGACGCCGACCTCGACTTCACTGTCGATGCGCTGATCGGCGCGGCGTACGGCTCGGCGGGTGAGCGTTGCATGGCGATCTCGGTGGCCGTGGCGGTCGGCGACGTGGCTGACGCGCTGGTGGCGCGTCTGGCGCAAGCCGCGACGTCGCTGCCGGTCGGCGACGGGACCGATCCCGTCGCGCAGATGGGGCCGTTGATTACGCGTGCACATTGCGACAAGGTGCGTGGCTATGTCGATGCCGGTGTCGGCGAAGGCGCGAAGCTCGTGGTCGACGGCCGTGGCCTCAAGGTCGCCCAGCGTGACGAGGGCTTCTTCATTGGCCCGTGCTTGTTCGACAACGTGACGCCGGAGATGTCGATCTATCGCCACGAGATTTTCGGGCCGGTGCTGGCCGTGATGCGTGTGAAGACGCTGGAAGAAGCGATTGCACTCATCAACCGTAATCCGTATGCCAACGGCACGGCGGTGTTCACGACGTCGGGCGGTGCTGCACGACGCTTCGAAGACGAGATCGAAGTCGGCATGGTCGGCGTGAACGTGCCGATTCCGGTGCCCGTGTCGTACTTCTCGTTCGGCGGCTGGCGCAATTCGCTGTTCGGTGACCAGCACATCTACGGACCGGAGTCGGTGCGCTTCTACACGCGCTCGAAGGTGGTCACGCGTCGCTGGTCGGAGGGACGCCCGGCGAATGCCGCGTCGTCGCTCGTCATGCCGACGCTCGGCCAATAACGGCGATCAAGCGGCGATCAGCTCGATCAACATCGCGCCGTGCCGCGAAGGTGCCGGTGCCTGCCGGCATCGAAATGAAAACGCCGTCCGAGGGTGAACTGCCCTCGGACGGCGTTTTGACCTGGGATGACAGCGAACGTCAGGGCTGGCGAACCGGCTCGATGTCGATGCCCTCGTCGAGCAGGAAGCCACGAATGCGCTGTGCGAATTCGAGTGCGTGTTCGCCATCGCCGTGCAGGCAGACGGTTTGCGCCCGGATCGGCACGAGCGTGCCGTCGATGGCGCGCACGCACTGCTCGCGCACCATCATCAGCGTTTGGGCGAGCGCATCTTCCTCGCGCTCGAGCAACGCACCGGGCGTGCCGCGTTTGACCAGTGAGCCGTCGGGGTTATAGCCGCGGTCGGCGAAGACTTCATCGACGGCCTGCATACCGGCCGCCCGCGCGGCGTTCACCAACTCGCCGCCAGCCAGCCCGAAGATCGCAAGGTCGGTGTCGAACGCGCGAATCGCTTCGACGATCGTCTCGGCCAGTGCCGGGTCGCGTGCCGCCTGATTGTAGAGTGCGCCGTGCGGCTTGACGTGCGACAGCCAGCCGCCCTGGGCGCGCACCATCGCGGCGAGCGCGCCGATCTGGTACAGCATGCCCGCGCGAATCTCGTCGAGCGGAAGCTGCATCTGCGTGCGGCCGAAATTCTCACGATCGGGAAAGCTGGGGTGCGCGCCGATGGCCACGCCGCGCGCCAGCGCCCAGCGCACCACCTGCTGCATCGTGCCCGCGTCGCCCGCGTGCCAGCCACAAGCCACGTTGGCTGAGCTGACCAGGCCGAGCAGCGCTTCGTCGTAGTTGCAACCTTCGCCGAGGTCGACGTTCAGATCGATTTTCATCCGGGATTCTCCTGCGGGGATGCCGTTGCGCGTGCGCGATGTCAGCGCTTGCGCGAGATCGCGTGCACTCGCGATGTCGTCAGGATGCCGCGATCGTGCCACGTGAGCGCGCGCTCGATCTGGGCGAGATAACGGCGCTGGTCGTGCAGTGCTTCACGCGCCTCGGCGGCGCTGCATTCCGAAAAATATAGCGTGCTGCCGAGTCGTGCCTGTCCGAGCCGCCACAGATCGGCGCTGATCACCGTGCCGATCTTCGGGTAACCGCCGGTGGTCTGCGCGTCGGCCAGCAGAATGATCGGCTGCCCCGACGGCGGCACCTGAATCACGCCCGGCAACACGCCGTGCGACAGCAGGTCATGACTGCGGTTCTTCTTGCGCGCGAGCGGTTCCGGGCCGGACAGCCGGTAGCCCATGCGGTTGCTGTTGGGCGTGACGTGCCAGGCATGCTCCCAGAAACCCTTGTGCGAGACGGCCGTGAAATCGTCGTATTCCGGGCCGGGCAGCACCCGGACGCGGTGCGCCAGCGGATCGGACAACCACACCGGCGGACGCACCCCCAGCGGCGCGGCCTTGCGTGCGGCGGCGCTGGGTTGCCCGATGGCGATGCGGTCGCCGTCACGCAGGGCGCGGCCCTCGAAGCCGCCGAAGCCGGCTGCCAGGTCGGTGCTGCGCGAGCCCAGTGTCTCGGGAACATCGATGCCGCCGGCCACCGCCAGATAGGTGCGCATGCCGAACCGCGCCGGGCGCAACGTCAACGTCTGGCCGCGTGAGACGGGGAAGCGCCACCAGGACCACACGGGGGTGCCATCGAGATCGGCATGGCAATCGGCGCCAGCCAGCGCCACGAGGGTCGCGGATGCGAAGCGCAGCACGCAGGCCCCCATCGTGATTTCCAGCGTGGCGGCGTTCGGTTCGTTGCCCGCGAGGCGGTTGGCGACGGCGCAGGCGAGCGGATCGACGGCGCCGCCGCTGGCCACGCCGAATTCACGCAGACGGGAGCGGCCAAGATCCTGGACCGTGGTGAGCAGGCCGGCACGCAGGATATCGATCACAGGTCGAGGCTCGCGATGGTGAAGCGCACACGGTCGCCCGGGGCCAGCAAGGCGGGCGGTGTCGCGGTGGGGTCGAACAGCGCACTGGATGTGTGGCCGATGATTTGCCAGCCGCCGGGAGAGGTGAGCGGATAGATGCCGGTCTGGTTGCCGCCGATGCCGACCGACCCGGCCGGGACCGACAGCCGAGGTTCGGCGCGACGCGGTGTGGCAATCGAATCGTCGAGTCCGCCCAGATAGGCGAAGCCCGGCTGGAAGCCGAGAAAGTAGACGATGTACTCCGGTGCGGCATGGCGTTGCACGACCGTCTTCGGTTGCAGACGCGCATGCCTGGCGACCTCGGCCAGGTCGGGACCCTGTTGGCCGCCGTAGTGCACGGGAATCTCGATGTCGCGTCCGACCTCCCCGGCGATCGGCTGGGTCTGCCACGCGTCGCGCAGACGCTCGCCCAGCACGTCGATATCGATGGTCAACGGGTCGAACACCAGCGTGAGGTTGTTCATGCCCGGTACGACTTCGCGCACATCAGGCCAATCCTTCGCGAGGGCCGCCACATGCCAGACGCGGCGTTGGGTCGCGAGCGTGGGGGTGGTGCCCGCTTCGCACACGAGCGCGCTGTCGCCGAGCGGCAGTATCTTGAGCGTTGTCATGGCGTGGTGATCCCGGATTCGCCTGGGTTGCCGCCGGTGCGCGCGAAGGTCGCCGACTCGGTCACGATGGCGTCGAGCGCCAGGTCGTGGGCTTCGGCCGTGAGACTGTCGATTTCGAGGGCGTCGTAAGCGATGCCGAGCGTTTGCGGCGCAGGCGTCATCGAATGCAGGGTGCGGTCGTAGAAGCCGCCGCCGTAGCCGAGTCGCAGGCCGTCGCGGGTAAAGCCCACGCAGGGCACCAGCAGCAGGTCGGGCGCGAGCACCTCGCCCTCGAGCGGCACCGGAATGCGGTAGCGGCCTTCGGTCATGCGCGCGTCGGGCGTCCAGCGGTGAAAGACGAGTGGGGCGCCCAGGGCGGTCACGACCGGCAGTGCGGCCAGGCGCGGCGCGTTGGGCGATGCCTGCGCGAGCCATGCCGAGACGACCTCGCGCGCGTCGAATTCGCCCTGGATCGGCCAGTAGAAGCCGACACAGCGCGGCGCGCGACGCGTCAGCGCGTCAGCGAGGCGCGCGGCGAGGGCGGCGTCGCGTGCGGCACGCCCGGCGAGCGTGGTGCGCGTATCGAGCAACGCCTTGCGCAGGCGTGCCTTTCCGACCGCCGATTCGGTCCCATTTCCTGACGTTTGGGCCGCCGACTGGGTGGGGTCCCGTGCTATGCTTGAATTCACTTTTTATCCGACGCTCCCCCGAAGATGTCAGAACGTTTGACCCGAGTATATCGCGCCGTTGCGCTGGCCCTGACCGCTGCTGCGCTCGTCGCCTGCAGCACGACCCAGGCGACTGGCCGCGCCAAGGCGCATTCGGCGGCGAGCCGTTCGGCGGCATCTGCCAACCCGCTCTCGCCCGACGACATCTTCGTGCAACTGCGCGAAGCGGCCCGCGCCAACGACGCGCCGCGCGCCACGGCGCTCGCCGCCATGCTCTCCGGCTACGACGTGCCGTCGTATGTCCAGTACTTCCAGATCAAGCCGCGCATGTTCGACCGCTCGGGCAAGGCACTGATCGATGCGCCCGACGACGACATCCGCGCCTTCCTGCGCACGTATGATGGTCAGGCGATCGCCGACCGCCTGCGCAACGACTGGCTGCTGGTGCTCGGCAAGCGCCACGACTGGCAGACGTTCGACGCCGAATATCCGAAGTTCGTGCTCGACGACGACACCCAGGTCAAATGCTACGCGCTGATGTCGCGTGCCGCGCGCGGCGAGAACGTCGCGCAGGCCGCCACCGATCTGCTGACCACGCCGAAGCATTATGGCGAGGGGTGTGTCGACATGATCAATACGCTGGCCGCGAGCGGCCAGTTGCCGCGCAAGGAAGTCTGGCATCAGATCCGTCTGGCCTACGAGGAAAACTACACGTCGCTCGGCAAGCAGATTGCCGATGCGCTGGGCGCCGCGCGCCCGGACGACAGCCTGCTCGACATGGCCGCCACGCGTCCGGCGCAGATTCTCGCGCGTGGGGTGGACGGTTCGGAGGCGTCGCATCAGCTCACGCTGCTCGCCATCGTGCGCATGGCCCGCAGCGACGCGATGCTGGCGGCAAGTACTTTCTCGAGTGTTGCGGACAGCCTGTCGCCGGGCGAGCGCGCCGTTGGCTGGGGCAGCATCGGCATGCGCGGGGCACTGTCGCAAAATCCGATGGCGATCACCTGGTATCGTCAGGCCGGGAGCGCCAAGCTCTCGACCACGGCGCAGGAATGGAAGATTCGTGCGGCGCTGCGCGCGGGCGACTGGAACGTGGTGCGCACCGGCATTGAAGCGATGCCGACGGCGTTGCGCAATGACGGTGTCTGGACTTACTGGTACGGCCGTGCGCTGCGCGAAGCCGGGAAGGGCGATGCCGCGCGTGCCCAGTTCCAGAAGATCGCCATGCAGCCCAACTTCTACGGCCAACTGGCCAACGAGGAACTGGGCAACAAGACGTCGCTGCCGCCGCGCACGACCGTCACCCAGGCCGAGATCGACGCGAACCGGACGAACGCCGGCTTCCGGCGCGCCGCGAAGTTCTATGATCTCGGTTTGCGTTTTGAAGGCAATCGCGAGTGGAACTGGGAGCTGCGCAACATGACGGATCGCCAGTTGCTCGCCGCCGCCCAGTACGCCAACCAGATCGAACTGTTCGACCGCACGGTCAACACGGCCGATCGCACGAAGGTCGAGCACGACTTCGCGCTGCGCTACCTGATGCCATTCCGCGACAAGGTGGAGCCCCTGGCCGCGGCCGTCGATCTTGACGAAGCGTGGGCCTACGGCCTGATCCGGCAGGAGTCGCGCTTCATCATCAATGCCCGCTCGTCGGTTGGCGCCGGCGGTCTGATGCAGATCATGCCGGCCACTGCGAAGATGGTCGCGCGGCAGATCGGCATGGACTACCAGCCGGGCATGATGCACGACATCGACACGAATATCCGTCTGGGCACGAGCTATCTGGCGGATATCTACAACAAGTTCGACGGCTCGGCGGTCCTGGCGTCGGCCGGTTACAACGCCGGCCCGGGGCGTCCGCGCACATGGCGGTCCACGCTGGATCGTCCGGTCGAGGGGGCCATCTTCGCCGAGACGATCCCGTTCAACGAGACGCGCACATATGTCGAGAACGTGTTGTCGAACACCACGTATTACTCGGCCCTGATCACGGGCCGTCCGCAATCGCTCAAGGAGCGGCTCGGCGTCATCCTGCCCGAGTGACCAGGCGGCGATCGGGGTCGCGCACCCTCAGTCATGATGCGGAGGTGACGCATGCGCTATAACGTCTGTGTCGTCGGTGGCACCGGCTTCATCGGCAGCCATCTGGTTGCCCGGCTGGTGTCGATGGGCTACGCCGTGCGCTTGCCCACGCGTCGCGCCGATGCCGCCAAGGCGCTTGGCGTGCTGCCTGGCGTGGAACTCGTCGAGTGCGATGTGCACGACCCGCGCGCGCTGGAGCGTGTGATCGCGGGCAGCGACGCGGTCATCAATCTCGTCGGCATTCTGCACAGCGACCGGGGCATGCCCTACGGTCGCGCATTTGCGCGGGCGCACGTCGAACTGCCGCGCAAGATCGCGCAGGCGTGCAGCGACCGCGGCATCGCGCGGCTCATCCACATGAGCGCCCTGGGCGCCGACTCGAACGGCCCGAGCATGTACCAGCGCTCGAAGGGCGACGGCGAAGTGGCGATTCGCGAGACGGGCATCCCCGTGACGATCTTTCGCCCGTCGGTGGTGTTCGGTCCGGGCGACCACTTCCTGAATACGTTCGCCAAGCTGCAGCGGCGCTTGCCGGTCGTGCCGCTTGCGTGTGCGACGGCGCGCTTCCAGCCGGTGTACGTGATCGATGTGGCAGAGGTGTTCGCGCGAGCGATCGACAACGACGCCACGCTCGGCAAGACGTATGAACTGGGCGGACCGGAGGTGTACACGCTCGAGGCGCTCGTTCGCTTTGCCGGTGCCGCGTGCGGCTGCGAGCGGCCGATCCTGCCGTTGCCGGAGCGCACCGCGCGCCTGCAGGCGATCCTCTTCGAGGTGATGCCGGGCGAGCCGATCATCACGCGCGACAATCTCGATTCGATGCGTGTGGATAACGTCATGAGCGGCCCGCTGGCGCCTGAACTCGGTCTCATCCCGAACGGTCTGGAGGTTGCCGTCGATTATCTCGATGGCGACAGCGAGGCGCGTCGTCTGTCGGACTATCGGCGTTACGCGGGGCGCTGACGCCTTCCCCATTTCCATCCGGCGCGTCAATCCCGATGCGCCACGCGCGCAAGGAAAGTCGTCATGCAACTGATCATTGCCAACAAGCGATACTCGTCGTGGTCGATGCGTCCGTGGGTCTTGCTCAAGCATTTTGGCATCGCCTTCGAAGAACGCAACGTGTGGCTCGCGCAGCCTGACTCGCGCGAGCAGATCCTGCGCTACTCGCCCACGGGCAAAGTCCCGTGCCTGATCGACAACGGCGTGACCGTCTGGGACTCGTTGGCCATCTGCGAGTACCTGGCCGACAGCTATCCGCATCTGCCGCTGTGGCCCAAATCGCGTGACGCGCGAGCCCATGCGCGTAGCGTCTGCGCCGAGATGCACAGCGGATTCACCGCGCTGCGCACGCATATGTGGATGAACGTCGGCGTACATTGGCCGGGGGCGGGCGCGACGCCGGAGGTGCTCGCCGACATCCGTCGCGTCGAAGCGATCTGGGAGGATTGCCTCGCGCGCCACGAAGGCCCATTCCTGTTTGGCGACTTCACCATTGCCGATGCGTTCTACGCCCCTGTCGTGATGCGTTTTGCGACGTTCGAGCCGGCGTTGTCGGCGCACGCGCAGGCATACGCCGAGCGCATTCGCGAAGTGGCTGCCGTGCAGGCGTGGGTGGCCGCGGGGCGCGGCGAGGCGCAGCGCGTTGCTTACTACGAAGTGCGTCCATGAAGATTTACGCGGTTGGCGGCGCGATTCGCGACGCCATGCTGGGATTGCCCGTGAAGGATCGGGACTACGTGGTGGTGGGCGCAACGCCCGAGGACATGGTGCGGCAGGGCTTCAAACCGGTGGGCCGCGACTTCCCGGTGTTTCTCCATCCCAAGACGCAGGCCGAGTATGCGCTCGCGCGCACCGAACGCAAGACGGCACGCGGCTATCACGGCTTTTCGTTCTACTTCGCCCCCGAAGTCACGCTCGAAGAAGACCTCGTGCGGCGCGATTTCACCATCAATGCGATGGCGCGCGAGGTCATGCCCGACGACAGTCTGTCGGATCAACTGGTCGATCCCTACGGCGGCCGGCGCGACCTCGAGGCGAGGTTGTTCCGCCACGTCGGCGAGGCGTTCGCGGAAGATCCGGTGCGAATTCTGCGGTGTGCCCGTTTTGCCGCGCGCTTCACGGACTTTTCCGTGGCCGACGAGACGCTCGCGCTCATGCGCGAGATGACGGCCAACGGCGAGGTCGATGCCCTGGTCGCCGAGCGCGTCTGGCAGGAGATTTCACGCGGGCTGATGGAGCGTCGTCCGTCGCGTATGTTCGATGTCCTGCGCGCGTGCGGGGCGATCGATCGCATCCTGCCGGAGGTGGCGCGGCTGTGGGGCGTGCCGCAGCGCGCCGATTTCCATCCCGAAGTCGACACCGGCGTGCACGTGATGATGGTGCTCGACTACGCCGCGGCGCAGGGCTTTTCGCTGCCGGTGCGCTTCGCTGCCCTCACACACGATCTCGGCAAAGGCACGACGCCGGAGGATGTGTTGCCGCGTCACATCGGGCATGAGGGGCGCAGTGTCGACCTGCTCGGGCCATTGTGCGCGCGCTTGCGCGTTCCGGTCGAATGCCGAGCGCTCGCGCAGGTCGTCGCGCGCGAGCACGGCAATATCCACGGGTGTCTGAAGTTCGGGGCGGCGGCGCTCGTGCGGTTGCTGGAGCGATGCGACGCCTTGCGAAAGCCCGATCGGTTCGTCGAGGTGCTTCAGGCCTGCGAAGCCGATGCGCGCGGACGCGGCGGCGACTTTGCCACGGCACCGTATCCGCAACGCGATCGATTGATCGCGGCACTCGGCGCGGCGCGCAGCATCGACGCCGGGGCGGTGGCGGGTCAGTACGCCGATCATCCCTTGAAGATTCGCGACGCCGTGCAGGCCGCGAGAATCGATGCCGTCAAGGCGGCGGGGTTGAGGGGCGAGGGAGACTGAGCCTCCGGGGGCACGCGAGACGTCGGCGTCTGCGCGTGCCCGCGACCGGCAAGGTTCGCTTACTCGAACGCCTTGTCGTTCGGATTCGCGTAGATCTGCTTGAGCTGGTCGCTCATTGCGAAGTTGAAGTTGATCTGCTTCGGCGGCACCGGCGACTCGAACCACTTCTTGTACATCTTGTTGATCTCGCCGCTCTTCATCACACCGGCGAGCGTGTCGTCGACGAGCTTCTTGAACTCGGTGTCGCCGTGTTTCATCATGAAGCCGTAGGCTTCGAACGATTGCGGCGTGCCCGTGACGACCCAGTCGTCGGGGTTGCGGCCCATCGTGCGCGCACCGGCGAGCAGTACGTCGTCCATCATGAACGCCTGCACGCGACCGCCCTGGAGCATGGTGAAGGACTCCCCATAGTCCTTGCCCGAGATGACGCTCATGTTCATCTTCTTCTCGTTGTTCATCCTGTTCAGGATGCGCTCCGACGTCGTGCCCGCATTGGTCACGACCGGCTTGCCCGCCAGATCCGGGAAGTCCTTGATGCCGGCATGCTTGTTCACGAGCAGCCGCGTGCCCGCGACGAAGAATGTGTCCGAGAAATCGACCTGCGCCTGACGCGCCTTCAGGTTCGTCGTCACGCCGCACTCGATATCAACGGTGCCGTTCTGCACGAGGGCAATGCGGTTCTGCGAGGTGACCGGAATGAAGCGCACTTGCAGATCGGGCTTCTTCAGGCGCGTCTTCACCGCCTCGACGACCTTGTTGCATAGATCCTGCGAATAGCCAATGACGTTGTGATTGTTGTCGTAGTACGAAAACGGAATCGACGACTCGCGATGCCCAATCGAGATCACGCCGCTGCTCTCGATCTTCTGGAGCGTCTCGGACGCAGGCTGCGCGAGCGCCGCTCCCGTCGCGACACTCATCGCTACGCCCAGCATCACCCCGGTCAATCGCATCTTGATCATGTTCTGCTCCTGAAATGGCCTCACCTTGATTCACGATTGAATCATTTGTTTCATATTAATTTTTTTGCAACAAATGATCAAATCGTTGTTAACCCTAGCGATGACAGCCGTCCGGCGCGCCGCCATGACGGCGACGCGCGCAGACGCGTGCCGAACCGGCTATCGACGGTGGATCGACGGCGGATCGGCGTTGCGGGTGGGCGCGCAAAAAGGGAACCGGGAACCCGGGAGCGGGCCGGTCGGACGGACGTGGCAACAGGTGTTGCATCGCCCGACCGCGACTACAGCAGGCGAATCAGCAGATTGAAGACAAGCGAGAGCACGACGGTCGAGGCAAACGGGAAGACCATCTCGCGGCCGCGCCAGCGAAGGCGCAGGTCGCCGGGCAACCGGCCGATGCCGAGTTTGGTCAGCCACGGCGAGGCCGCCGAGAGGATGCAGATCGCGATGAAGATCGTGAACATCCAGCGAAACATATCGGTGTGGCCTCGCGGTAAAGGGGATCAGAGGGCGTGGCTGCGGTCGCCGGTGACAAAGCCGAGCAGGCCCGCCCACTCGTCCATGCCGCGACCGAACGCGATGACCTTGAAGAGTTCGCCCATCTCGGCTTCCGAGAGCAGTTTCTGCGCGGCGGCCGCGGCCGGCAGGTACGTCTTCGGATCAGTCGGATCGAGCGCACTCATCAGCTCGATGATGCCTGCGTTCATCAGGAATCGGGCCTGTGAGGTGAACCCCAGCAGATCGAGACCCGCTTCGACGCCGGCATCGGCGATCCCCGAAAACTCCACGTGAGCGGTAATGTCCTGCAAGCCGGGGTAATAGAACGGATCGTCGTGAGCGTGGTGGCGGTAATGGCACATCAAGGTGCCGTCTGCGCGCTGCGGATGATAATACTCACGCGCGGGGAAACCGTAGTCGATGAGCAGCAAGACGCCGCGCGCGAGCAGAGGCGCCACGCTGCGCACGAATGCCGAGGCGGCTTCGTGTGTCTCCGTCCGATATTCCTGCGTCGGCGGCAGATCAGCCAGCGCATCGAGCGCCTGCGGCAACGGGCCAGTGTGGCGATGCGCTTCCCAGTCGAAGCCGCCTTCCTGGTTACGCACCACGCCGCGCTCGAACCAAACGGGCTGCCCGCCGTCGTCCGGGCGGCGTGTCCATAGGCGCACCGGCATGGCGTCGAGCACTTCGTTGCCGAGCATCACGCCTTGGAAGGCGTCGGGCAACCGGTCGAGCCACGTGACGCGATCGAGCAGATGCGGCGCGGCGGTGGCGATGGTCTCGCGCTGGCGCGCACGCAGCTCGCCGGAGAGTTCCATGATCGAGTAGCGTTCGCAGGGCGTGCCTTCGGCGTCGAGCGCGAGCAGCAGGTCGGCCGCCAGGCGTCCGGACCCTGCGCCGAATTCCAGCGCTTGCGCGTCGCCTGTCTGTTCGAAGATCTCGCTGACCTGGCGGGCCAGCGTGCGTGCGAAGAACGGCGTGAGTTCCGGCGCGGTGACGAAGTCGCTCCCGTCGGCGGCCAGGCGCCCGAATTTCGCGGCACCGGCCGCATAGTAGCCAAGACCGGGCGCGTAAAGGGCCAGTTCCATGAAGCGATCGAACGGCAACCAGCCGCCAGCCGCGTCGATGGTGTCGGCAAGATACGCCGTGAGGCGGCGCGAGTGTTCGAGCGCGTCCGGCTCCGGAACGGGTAAACTACGGGGTTTGGGTGCGGCCTGATTCATGCGGGCATTGTAACGGAGACGGTGCTGGCTGGCTGCTTCGGTCGATATTGGCGCGTCAACGCGCCATTTTGCGGTGATTTGCGCCGATTTTCGTCAATTTCGAGTCGTTTTTGCGTGATTTTCGCCAGTGCTGGCGATATTTTCCCGCCGACTGGACGAAGGGAGACGCCGTCGCGAGCGACAGCACCGAGCGTTCGTCCAGGCCCCTCGAGGCCCCTTGTTGCCCGAAGTGCATCAACCCAACCGTTCTCTGACAGGAATTCGCCGCATGACCGTTGCATCGACGCCACGCCCTACGTCTGTCGCAGGCGACCCTGCCGGTACGCCTGCCGTGCCGCGCGTGGCGCTGGTGACGGGAGGCGCGCGCCGGATCGGTCGCGCCATCGCGTTGCGGCTCGCCGGCATGGGGTGGGACGTCGCCGTTCACTACGAGCGTTCGCACGCCGAAGCGCTCGAGACGGTCACGGCCATCGAGGCATTGGGGCGCCGTGCAGTGGCCTTGCAGGCGTCGCTGGCGGACGAAGCCGCCACCGCCGGGCTCATCGCCCGGTGTGCCGCGGCGCTGGGCGTGCCCACGTGCCTCGTCAACAATGCCTCACGCTTCGAGTACGATAGCGCCGGCGATTTCGGCTACCAGGCACTGGAGCGTCACATGCGCGTGAATGCGGGCGCACCGCTCGTGCTCGCGCGCGAGATGCATGCCGCATTGGGCGAGTCGGGACGCGGCGTCGTTGTCAATCTGCTCGATCAGAAGCTGGCGAATCCGAATCCCGATTACCTGTCGTACACGCTGTCGAAGGCGGCGCTGGCACTGGCGACGACGTTGCTTGCCCAGGCGTTCGCACCCCGCTTGCGCGTGGTCGGCGTGGCGCCTGGGGTCACGTTGCTGTCGGTCGACCAGACCCCGGTGGGCTTTGCGGCGGCGCACGCGGCCACTCCGCTGGGCGCCTCGTCGACGCCGGAGGACATTGCGCAGGCGGTGGCGTATCTGACCGACGCGCCTGCCGTGACCGGCACCGTGTTGTATGTCGATGGCGGGCAACATCTCGCGAGTTCGTCGCGCGACGTGAAATTTCTGACCGAGCCGGCCGAAGCCGACCGGTCTCGTTGATTGTCATTAAGAGTTTTCAAAATGCATAGCGCTCTTTCCCACCCTCGCCTGATGGACTGTCGTCGCATGTTCCTGCGCGACTATGAAGTGTTCATCAACATCGGCGTGCACGATTACGAAAAGCGTGGCGAGCAGCGCGTGCTGATCAACGTGCAACTGTTCGTGCCGCTCGCCGAGAGCACGCCCGTGGCGGACAAGCTCGACGAAGTGGTCGATTACGACTTCATGCGAGAGACCATCGCCAAGCGCGTGGGGCTGGGGCACATCCACCTGCAGGAAACCTTGTGCGACGACGTCGCGAGTGCGCTGCTCGCGCATCCGCGCGTGCGCGCCGTGGGCGTGTCGACCGAGAAGCCCGACGTCTATTCCGATTGCCACTCGGTCGGCATCGAAGTGTTCAAGATGAAGGGTGCCTGACATGAGTGCCGTCATGCCCGAGACCGGTGCGCCGCTGGCTGCGGCCGGAAGCGTCGCCGCCGATAGCGTGAAGAAAGCGCAGAAACTCGCGTTCGAGAACAACAAGCTCGAGAAGCGGCTGTTCCGTCTGACGGGGCAGGCCATTGGCGACTACAACATGATCGAGCAGGGCGACCGTGTGATGGTGTGCATGTCCGGCGGCAAGGACAGCTACGCCATGCTCGACATCCTGCTCAAGCTTCGCGAGCGTGCGCCGATCGACTTCTCGATCGTTGCGGTCAACCTCGATCAGAAGCAGCCGGGGTTCCCCGAGCATGTGTTGCCCGACTACTTCCGCTCCATCGGCGTGGATTTCCACATCGAGAACCAGGACACGTATTCGATCGTCAAGCGTGTGGTGCCCGAGGGCAAGACGACGTGCTCGCTGTGCTCGCGCCTGCGTCGCGGCATTCTCTATCGTGTGGCCGGCGAACTCGGTGCGACCAAGGTCGCGCTGGGCCACCATCGCGACGACATCATCGAGACCGTTTTCCTGAACCTGTTCTACGGTGGCAAGCTCAAGGGCATGCCGCCGAAGCTCCAGTCGGACGACGGCAAGAACGTGGTGATCCGCCCGCTCGCCTATGTGCGCGAGTCGGATCTTGAGCGTTACGCCGAGTACAAGCAGTTTCCGATCATTCCGTGCACGCTGTGCGGCAGCCAGCCGAACCTGAAGCGCGCGGAGATGAAGGCGCTGATCCGCCTGTGGGAGAAGCAGCACCCCGGGCGTATCAAATCGATTTTCAGTGCGCTCTCGAATGTGGTGCCGTCGCATCTGATGGATACGAACCTTCACGACTTCAAGCATTTGCGTGCGACGGGGCAGCCCGATCCGCTCGGTGATATCGCGTTCGACGAAGCGCCGTGTGGCGACGAGAACGACGCCGGCATCATTCGTATCACGCAATTCGACGACTGAACGCGCTCGCGACCACTCGCGGCACCCTAGCTGGATGCGGCCTGCCGGACGAACCGGCGCGGTCGCCTGACCCCGACACACGGATTTCCACTCTCGAATCGTCACGACGCCATGAATATTGTGATTCTCGCCGCCGGTATGGGTAAGCGCATGCGCTCGAAGCTGCCCAAGGTGTTGCAGCCACTGGCCGGCCGGCCGCTCCTGTCGCACGTGATTGCGACCGCACGCAAGCTCACGCCGGGCAAGCTCATCGTGGTGATCGGCCACGGTGGCGAGGCTGTGCGCGACGCGGTGGCCGGCGACGGCGTGCACTTCGCCGAGCAGGCGCAGCAGTTGGGTACCGGTCACGCGGTTCAGCAAGCGGCGTCGCTGCTCGACGAGTCGGTGCCGACGCTCGTGCTCTACGGCGACGTGCCGCTCACGCGACCCGAGACCTTGCAGGCGCTGCTGGACGCCGCCGGTCGCGAAAAGCTGGGCGTGCTCACTGTCGATCTGGACAACCCGACTGGGTACGGCCGGATCGTGCGCGACGCGGCGGGCAATGTGTTGCGCATCGTCGAACAGAAAGATGCCAACGAGGCCGAGCTGACCATTCGCGAAATCAACACGGGCATCATCGTGGCGCCGACGCGAGCGCTCAAGGGCTGGCTGGCCGGTCTGAAGAATCAGAACGCGCAGGGCGAGTACTACCTCACTGACGTGATTGCGTGTGCGGTCGCGCACGGCGTGCCGGTCGTCACCACGCAGCCGGCCTTCGCGTGGGAGCCCAATGGCGTGAACGACAAGGCGCAGCTTGCCGAGCTGGAGCGCGACTACCAGCGCAATGCGGCGGGCGCGCTGCTGGCGGCGGGCGTCACCCTGATCGATCCGGCGCGCTTCGATCTGCGCGGCGAGATCGTGTGCGGCACCGACGTCTCGATCGACGTGAACTGCGTGTTCGAAGGCAAGGTGACGATTGGCGATGGCGCGACGATCGGTCCGAACTGCGTGATTCGCAACAGCAGCATCGGCGCGGGCACGCGCATCGAGGCATTCAGTCATCTGGACGGCGCCGTGGTAGGTGCCGATGCGCACGTCGGGCCGTATGCGCGCCTGCGTCCGGGCGCGGATCTGGCTGACGAGGTGCACATCGGCAACTTCGTGGAAGTGAAGAATGCGTCGCTCGCGAAGGGTTCGAAGGCCAACCACCTGGCCTATGTCGGCGACTCGACGGTAGGCGCGCGGGTCAACATCGGCGCGGGCACCATCACGTGCAATTACGATGGGGCGAACAAGCATCGCACGGTGATTGAGGACGATGTCTTCATCGGCTCTGACACCCAGCTCGTGGCACCGGTGACGGTGCGGCGCGGCACGACGATCGCCGCGGGTACCACCGTGTGGAAGGACACGCCGGAAGACGCGTTGGTGCTCAACGGCAAGACGCAGGAAGCGAAGTTGGGCTACGTTCGTCCGCGCAAGCAGAAGCAGTAAAATCGGCGGTAATGGACCGGCGTGCGAAGCGGAGGCAATCCAAAGCGCGCGCCGGCGAGTCAAAACGGATTGCATCCGATCGAATGCGCCAGGGTTCCTGGCACTAAGGGAAGCGAATATGTGCGGCATTGTCGGCGCGGTAGCGCGACGTAATGTAGTACCGGTGTTGGTCGAGGGGCTGCGTCGTCTGGAGTACCGCGGCTACGACTCGTGCGGCGTGGCGGTATTGAAGGATGGTGTGCCGCAGCGTGCGCGCAGCGTGTCGCGCGTGGCCGATCTCGACGAGCAACTGGCGCAGACGCAGTTGGGCGGCGAGACGGGCATTGCCCACACCCGCTGGGCGACGCACGGTGCGCCGGTCACGGACAATGCGCATCCGATTTTCTCGCGCGACGATGTGGCGCTGGTGCATAACGGCATTATCGAGAACCACGAGAGCCTGCGTGACGAGCTGCGCGGTCTGGGCTACGTGTTCGTGTCGCAGACCGACACCGAGGTCATTGCTCACCTGGTGCATCACCTGTTGTCGAACGGTGCGGCGGGCGATCTGTATCACGCGGTGCGCCTGGCGACGCGCCGTCTGCATGGGGCTTACGCGATCGCGGTGTTCCGCAAGCAGGAGCCGCACCGTGTGGTGGGCGCACGCGCGGGGTCGCCGCTGGTCGTGGGCGTGGGTGAGGGCGAGAACTTCCTCGCCTCGGACGCACTGGCGCTCGCCGGCACGACCGATCAGTTCATCTACCTGGAAGAGGGCGATGTCGTCGAACTCACGCTCGACGGCGTGACGATCGTGGACCGCAACGATGTGGCCGTGGAGCGCGAAGTGCGCACGGTGCAGGCGTACACGGGCGCGGTGGAGTTGGGCCCGTATCGTCACTACATGCAGAAGGAAATCTTCGAGCAGCCGCGTGCGATTGGCGACACGATGGAGGGCGTGGAAGGCATTTCGCCGACGCTCTTCGGCGAGACGGCGGAAGCGGTGCTGGGCAGCGTCGACTCGATCCTGATTCTGGCGTGCGGCACGAGCTATTACTCGGGCATGACGGCCAAGTACTGGCTGGAGTCGCTGGCGCAGATTCCGACGCAAGTGGAAGTGGCGAGCGAGTATCGCTATCGCGACAGCGTGCCGAATCCGAAGACGCTGGTGGTGACGATTTCGCAGTCGGGCGAGACGGCCGACACGATGGCGGCGCTGCAACATGCGCAGTCGCTGGGCATGACGAACACGCTGGCGATCTGCAACGTGGGCACGAGTGCGATGGTGCGCCAGACGGCGCTGCACTACCTCACACGCGCGGGCACGGAGATCGGCGTGGCGTCGACGAAGGCGTTCACCACGCAGTTGACGGCACTGTTCCTGCTGACGCTGACGATTGCGAAGTTGCGCGGCCGTCTGACGGCGACTCAGGAAGCCGACTACCTGACGCAGTTGCGTCACTTGCCGGCGGCGCTGCACAGCGTGCTGGCACTGGAGCCGCAGATCATCGCGTGGGCGGAGGACTTTGCGCGTCGTGAGAATGCGCTGTTCCTGGGCCGGGGCCTGCATTACCCGATCGCGCTGGAAGGCGCGCTCAAGCTCAAGGAAATCTCGTACATCCACGCCGAGGCGTACCCGGCCGGTGAGCTCAAGCATGGTCCGCTGGCGCTGGTGACGGAAGAGATGCCGGTGGTGACGGTCGCGCCGCGCGATGCGCTGGTCGAGAAGCTGAAGTCGAACATGCAGGAAGTGCGTGCGCGTGGCGGCCAGTTGTACGTTTTCGCCGACGCGGACACGCAGATCGCGAACGCGGATGGCATCCACGTGATTCGCATGCCGGAGCACTACGGCCAGCTTTCACCGATTCTGCACGTCGTGCCGCTGCAATTGCTCGCGTATCACACCGCCTGCGCGCGCGGCACCGATGTCGACAAGCCGCGTAATCTGGCCAAGTCGGTGACGGTGGAGTGAGGGAAGGGGGCTGGTGGATAGCCAGCTGTCTAAAACAAATAGAAACGCTTCAAAACGTCCGCGAAATGCTGGATAAATGAGGGGGTCTCCCGCCGTGGAGAGTCCCGCCAAATAGGGCCGACGATGCTTTTGCACGTTGGCCTTTTTTTCGCGCAAAAATCCCCGGAAATACCCCCACATTTTTCCTCAAATCGGGGATTTTTTCCGTCGAAATGCGCAATCTGTGGAAAGGGGTCTCCCGGCAAACCTAAGCGCTTCTCGGCCGCAAGTTGATGCGCGAGGCGGCTCCGCTAAGCCTTCTGGAGTCGCGTGCGTGCGCCGGATTGGGGTCGGCGTGGGAGCGCGCCTACTGGAGGCGCTGCGGTGGTTCTGCGGGGCTGAACGCGTTGAATATGACGTCGGTCACATCTGCGTACGATTTGGCGTTGTGAACTCGACACCACTCGCGCTAGGTGTAATCGCTGCTCTCGCTGGTGCTGCTGACCTGTCCGGGAAATTTCGTACCAACGGAATCTAGCAGGCAGTTGAAGTATCCCTGTCGTGGCGCGGCGGTACCTTTCCAAAGAGCCATCACGCTGATTCGGATCATGTCGTTTTGATGCTGGATTTCCTAAATTCGGACCGATTCGATGTCATTCGCTCACCCACTGTCGCCTCTACGCCGCCTTCGCTGCGAGCGTTCGCATGCGCGTGAGGTTGTAGGCGGCCTGCGTCAGCAGGAACAACTGCTCGACTCGCTCGCGCCCGCGACACATGACCTGCCGAATCCGGCCAACCGTCTTGCCCCAGCCGAACACCTGTTCGATACATTTGCGTTTGCGCTGACTGACCGCATAACCAGCCCAGCGAGTGGTGCGACCGTCGATGGCCGAACCACCTGCGCGCGCGTCGTTTTGTGCAACATGTGGCGTCACACGATTGGTTCGGCACGTGGCGACGAATCCCGCTGTGTCGTAATTTTTGTCGGCACCCACCGTAATCGGCCTCTCGGCAAGGCGCGCCGCATCGGCGAGCATGTCGGCTGCTGCGTCGCGTTCGGCCGTACCGTTGGCCTGCGTCACCTGCGCGTTGACCACCAGTCAGTGCCGGTTGTCCGTAAGCACGTGCCCCATATAGCAAAGTATCGCGCGGGTGTTGCGACTCTTGCGGAACAGCTTCGCCTGACTGTCGCTGCTCGATTCATGCGTCTCGTTGCTGCGCTTCTCGCCGTGCCAATCCTCGCGCTGCCGAGCACCGCCCTGGTGCGGCGTATCGTCGTCGGATTTGTTCTTGCGCACGAAGCTTTTATGGCCCGCCCACGCCTGAATCAGTGTGCCGTCGACGCTGAAGTGCTCGCCCGAGAGATGACCGCGTGCATGCGCCGTCTCGACCGTCTCGTTAAACAAGCCCACAATGACATCGTGCATGAGCAGTCGGTCGCGGTTCTTGCTGAACGTCGAGTGGTCCCACACCGCATCGTCCATCGCCAAGCCGACAAACCAACGAAACAGCATGTTGTAGGAGATTTGTTCCATCAGCATGCGCTCGCTGCGAATCGAATACAGCACTTGCAGCAACAACGCGCGAATCAGCTTCTCGGGCGCGATGCTTGGCCTTCCGCCTTTCGCGTCGCTCTCGTACATGCGCGCGAACACGCCATCCATGCGCTTGAGAGCGTCGTTCAACCAGAGGCGAATCGGTCGCAGCGGGTGATTGGCCGGCACGAAGTCATCGAGCTTTGCCATCGTGAACATCGTCTCGGTGTAGCCGTCCGCTCCGCGCATCGCTTCGCTCTCAGTGTTGTTCGATTCCTTCGTTCAACGTTTACCCCTCCCGCTCGGATGACGTCTGCGGGAGGTATTTCAACAGCCTGCTAGAGATAATGGCTCCTCAGCTCAGACGAGGAGTTGGTATGAAGAAGAGCCGGTACAGCGACGAACAAATTGTTCGGATACTGCGCGAAGCAGATCGGGACACGGTGCCTGACGTGGCCAAGCGCCACGGTGTGAGCGAAGCGTCGATTTACGCTTGGCGCAAGCGCTTCGGCGAGATGGCCAGCGATGACGTCAAGCGACTCAAGACGCTTGAGGCCGAAAATGCGCGACTCAAGAAGATGGTGGCCGAGCGCGATCTCGAGATCGAGGTCATGCGGGAGATTGACGCAAAAAAGTGGTGAGCGTGCAGGCTCGCTGTGAGCAAGCCCGGTTTGCGATGGCACGGGGCTTGAGCCAACGGCGAGCGTGCACGCTGATGCAGGTCAGCCGTTCGAGCTTGGGTTACGAGCTCAGGATGCCTCTCGCCCTGTTTGGCTGACAACCATTCTGCACTTACTATGGGCCGAAATTTGTCAGCACGGCGCTGTTGAAATGGGCGGTCCAGGAGCAGATCGAGACAGCGTTGATTGATCCGGGCAAGCCATGGCAGAACGGCACCAACGAAAGCTTCAACGGAAAATTCCGTGATGAGTGTTTGGCGATGGAGTGGTTTCGGAACCGGATCGAAGCGAAGATCGTGATCGAAGATTGGCGGACTCACTACAACGAAGTGCGTCCGCATTCGAGTTTGCAGTATGACCCCGGCAGAATTTCGCCGGGCTAGCGAAGGTGTTACAACCACCGGGGCCATAAATCTCTAGACCCCAGTGGTACGAGAAAAGCAGTCAGGTCAGGGGTACCGTCGAATGTGTGACCTGCAGAATCTGAAGCAGCATTGATAGCTTCACTCGACCTCGCGTCACGCGTAGAGCAAGTGAGCGTTCGTTTTCGATGTCGCCGACGGATTGTAGTGCCGTCGCCAGTTCGGCATATCCCATCCCCTTGCGCGCGAGAATGACTCGAACGACGCGAGCAGCCATATCCGCCCAAGTGGTATCGACCTGGCTCACAGGGTTCCTTGCAGTCGTGAAGTGCCGAAGTTAACTGAAGTATAAATTGCCGAAAAGTATCGCCATTGGCAACGTTCAGATGACGCATAGCGGGAAATCAGGGGCGACGTCAGTGAATTTTACTGTTTGAACGAGAACGTGGAACTGGCGGCAATGGGCTGAACAGCGGTCCCCGATATGGAGGGATGTTTGGCGTTGGACGATGTTCTCGAATATCTGTCGTATTGCTCGCTATACGTTAGACGATGAATCTGAACATGCCAAATGTGACGCTAAGGTTTTGGGGCGTGCTGAAGTCGGGCTCCAAAATTGGACGCGCTTAAATTTTTCGGTAATTAGGATTTAGCAGGCCATGAATCGATACTCAGTGCGTGCTGTTAATATATCGACGTTGGACTAGTGATTTCATGGCCGCCTCGCCTGTTATAGGTGGTCCCGCCTATAACAAAGTTGTGATGCTCATGACATGTCGGGGTGTGCAGACTTTCTGAGCGAGATTCACATCATTATTCGCTCGAATGGCAATGCAACTTGCTTTTCAGGACGAGAAGCTTCGTACCTTGTGCGAGAGCTCAATAAAGGCAAAGCGACAATTTGGGGAAAGCGCTGCTGACGCTCTTCAGAATCGTCTTGCTGATTTGCGTGCCGCCGACTCACTCAGCACCGTTGTTGGACTGGGACTCGGGAAAATCGTGGCAGACGTGCCTTCGCGGATTGAGATTAGTCTCGGCGATGGCTGTGTTATGGTCGCTTCGCCCAACCATCGACCAGAACCTCGGTTGGAGACCGGAGAGCTCAATTGGCATCAGGTCACGCGCCTGAAAATTCTATCTATCTGCCGAGCAAACCAATGAGAACAGACGCTGACTTTTCGCCTAACTGGGCTGTCCCGCCCGGTCGGACTGTCTCCGACCTCATGGCCTTGAAATCTATAGCGGAAGACGATTTGGCGCGGTCCATGCAAATGACGACAGATGAACTGTCGACCTTGTTGGATGGGCGTCATCCTCTCACTCCTCCGATTGCTTCGCGACTTGAAGGAATTTTTGGGGCTCCGATTGGATTTTGGCTGAGCCGTGAGCAGCAATATCGTGAGCAGTTAGCCGAGTTCGCGAAAGAGGACGACATTGCCGATGATGCATCCAGGACATGGCTCCGAAGCCTTCCAGTGAAGCAGATGATGGACTTTGGATGGATTCGCCCCGTCACAAATAAGACGACAAAGTTCAGAGAGTGTTTGGAGTTCTTTGGCGTATCAAGCCTGGCTGCTTGGAATCAGAGTTACAGCGAAATTAGAGAGGCAGCAGCGTTCAGAACGACGGCGGCTCATGTCGAGGACGACTTCGCTACTGCTGCGTGGTTAAGGTGGGGGGAGGTCGTCGCCGACAAAACTGAATGTCAGCGTTGGGACCCGAGGCTGTTCGAGGCTCTACTCCCGGAAATTCGCGAACTGACGCTAATCCCCGCTCCCTCGGAATTTCTCCCGAGACTCAAGCTTCTCTGCGCGAAGGCTGGTGTGGCTGTTGTGGTGGCAAAGCCTCCGTCGGGGTGCCGTGCGAGCGGTGCGACGTTCTTCTCGACGCCGGAGAAGGCTGTCCTGATGCTGTCATTCCGCTATTTGAGAGATGACCAATTCTGGTTCTCCTTTTTTCACGAAGCAGGCCATTTAGTGCTGCATTACGACACGAAGTCACTAATCCTCGAAACGTCTCGGGAGGGGCCACAATCAGCACTCGAGACCGAGGCCAATCGTTTTGCCGAAGACGTGCTTCTGACTCCCGAGTTGCAGCGCCGTCTTCCGGAGGCTGCGAAGAGCCTGATTGGGATAGTGAGGCTGGCTCGCGACGCCGGTGTGTCCAAAGGCATCGTGGTCGGACAAATGCAACATCGCGGTCTGGTGAAGCAGCAGCACTTCAATAATCTGAAAGTTAAGTATCGCTGGTCCTGACGCTCAACCACGAAATGCCTTGAACTTATCGGGACTCTTCTGCCAATTACAGAGCGAGTCTTCAATCGCCTGCATGCCGATGCCCAGGGTGTCGTCGAGCTGTACGCTAAGGGTGTCCAAGTCTTTCTTTGCGATATTGAACTTTACATCGCCACCGAAGAGCAGCCGTGCACCCCGAACGGGGCCAGTTGCATCAATCATGTATGCTGATGGCGGTGCAATGTTCGCAAGCCCCAGCTTTCCCACCATCGTGAGATAGTCAAATTTCCCGGTTCTCCCGAACCGTTCGACAGCATCCATACTTTTGTAAAGATAGTCGAAGAGTTTCTTGGGGTTCTGTCCCACCTGTTGTGCGGCCTGGTTGATCATAGTGACGTGCGACCTTTCTGGTCCCACCCAATCCACGTAGCTTTTCAGCACCGCATCAAGGTGGTTGATGCTCTCGTACTTCCGGTGATTGCCGAACGGAAAGCGTTTCCTCTCTCGTAGGATGTCATCTAGATGTTGGTGCAGCCAGATGGCAAAGTCCTGGGGTTGGCTAGAGAACCGCTCCCAGGTCCACACGAACTCGTCGTTGTAAGCGCCGTAAACCATTCGCAAAAGGCCGTACCCCTTCGATAGATGTTTGCCACAATGAACGAAGAGAAACGTTAGCCAGAAGGCCTCATCGATGTTTCCGGCGTTCTTGTACAAGATGGCGGCGCGAAGCGGGTCAAACATCTCCGCGTTCTTAGGGTCTTTCCGGCTTTCCGCGATGGGGCGGTTTCCAATGGCGCTCACGTAGTCAATACGACGCACGCTCTCAATCATTTGAGCTACTAGCGCCGAGCGTGTGTCCGGTGTTGCGATGCCCGGGAGTGGCTTGCCGTCGACGGTGTAGTCGGCGAGCTTTTGCGTTAGTGCTTTTTCAAGGTCGACTGCTTGCTGCTTTTTCTTGTTCATGGTCGCGCGGTGGTTCGGTTTCAGATGAAAACTATGAGACGCATCAACGATGGGAAGCGCTAGCTTGTTGCGAGTCGAGAGTCTTTCGGTCAAACAAGAAGAGTTGTTTGTCCAAGCGCTGTTCCCGTTTAAGGATGTAGGTCGCGTACAAGTCGGCATGCATTGCTTTCTTAAGCTCGACAAACTTCCTCTTAACTTCTCGGGTCGGGGCTACGGTCGACAATTCATATATCCGAAGCAAGCGCACCAAGTCCGCCCAGTAAGGCTCGAATTCGACCGAGCTTTCGGGCTTCTTCTCGCGGATTTCAGCCTCGACAGAAAGCAATTTCTCGACTTCAGTCCATTGGTCGCCGGCAGGCATGGGCGGCATTGCAACTTTCTCTTGAAAGCCTTCGTCGATGTATTCTTCCGCGGCCTGAATGTTCTCGGTATAAAGGTGCAAGCTGCCTACCGCATGCTTGTATGACCCAACCTCAACGTTCTCAAGTGAGCGGGCGATTAGTTCTTGAAGCATGGTGAAAGCGAACACGTCATGGGGCAGTCCCATGAATGCGTCGTTCGACCGCATCATGACCAGCAAATGCAGTCGATTTTTTCGCACAGAAAACTGCAGCGTGCATGTGCATGGGATGTCGTCAAGACGCTTTTTTAACGTCTTCGCGAGGTCTCGGCCGTGAAATAGCTGTATGACGGCTCTTCGCGATTCAGAGCTCTTTCTTAGTGCCGAAATGACATTTGCAACCTGGTCGATATTCCCGTTTAGTTTGAAGAGCCGGGGACCATATGCGCCGTAAACGTTCGGACTCGTTCCGGCATGCTTTGAGTAGCCCGGGATGTAATACTCGACAAAAGCAAGGTCATCTCGGCCAGACAAGTACCAGAGGAACTCGCCAAGGCAACTAAAAATCGTGCCTTTTTTCTCCGTGCGGCTGAGGCGGGCGCGGGGATTTTTTAGTTCAAGGAGCACGCCGTTGAGTTCGGTCGCGGGCCCCTTTGATGGCCTAATCTCGAAGGTCTTCCGTTGCTGTAAGAGCTGCTGAAAAACTTTCCGTAGCAGGTCATCCAGCGTGTTCGCGCTGACGTGCATGGCTTGTAAAGTTTGCGTGCGCCCGCGTTCAATGGACGCTGCGCGCGGTTCTGCGTCGGAACCACGCCGAATCAGTCGAACAGCTTCAACTGGCTGTCGCGACTACCCCGTAGCTGCTGCAACTCTTGTTTCAATAGTCGGCCGCGCGTGACCAATGTACGACGGTCCGCAACCTGCGCCCCACGGCTCAACGCAATTTCACGCACTTCCACCGTAACGTCGTAGTGGGGGAACGAAGCTTGGGCTTGGAACCAACCTCGTTTCAGGCCAAGGGATGCAGCAAATGTGTGCAATTCATCAAGGGAGTCGGCAACCAGGTGGCACCATTGGCGCCCCCGCCACGTGATTCGTGCATTGTCCACGTAGATTGCCACTTTCCCCTCACTGAAAATCTTCTACTTTTACGAATTTTCCGGTCGATGATACTGTATTCCCTAACAATTCTGTCGACTTGTTAAGTCGCCCGCCGAGCATCCGGCGCGTTTCGCGCTATACGTCATTCAAATCCCGCGACGAGGACGGGCAGGCCACTTCTTAACACGGGTTGGCCGACTAGGGAGATGTGTTTGCCGCGATTTCGAGGCTCCGTACCGTTCGACAACCGGGGGGCAGCTTTGTAAACTGAGTCTGTTTCTAAGGGGTCTCCCTCGGCCTAAATATGTCGGAGGCGGTTGATTTGCAAGAGGATTCTGGAGTGTCGAAGCGTTTCAGCGCGAAATAGGCCGAAAATCAGACTTTTCGAAAAAGCTGGGGGTGTTCCCGGTGATTTTCGCGGACGCGGATGTCACGGGCAGGCCCGTATGATACGGTGTTCCGGGGGCGGGGCTGTCGTAATTGAAGTGTTTCTATTTAGCTTAGACACCAGCCAGTCCTGATGCGCGCGCTCCGCCCGGAGAGCGCGGCATTCCGGGCGAAGTCGTCTCGGCATCGATCCGCACGGAAATCCACGGGCCTGACGGGTTTCTCCTTCCAGGCCTATCGTGCGGCGCGATCGCCCCATTTCGGCCAGAATGCGCGCGTTCTCGGCCACTTCCTGGCGAGCATAGGTCACGGCAGCTACACTGTAATGTCATCGGGACAACAGGTCGCGGCCATGAAAATTGCAGTGCTCTGCTTTCCAAACGTGCAAATGCTGGACGTCGTCGGACCCGTGGAAGTGTTCCACGAAGCGGCGCGGCAAGCCGGAGCGCCGTCGACCTACCAGTTCGAAATTGTCTCCACGACGTCTGGCGAATTGCTGGCGTCAAATGGGATGCGAATCGCACCCGATGCGACGCTGGAGACAAGCAGCCCGGATATCGATACGTTGCTGATTGCCGGCAGCCCATCGGTGCAGCTTCTGGAGGACGATGCCGCTATCCAGCACTGGATAGTGCGTTATGCCAGGACCGCGCGCCGTATCGGTTCCGTGTGCTCGGGCGCCCTCCTTCTCGCGCGTGCCGGCTTGCTCGACGGGCGCAAGGCAACCACACACTGGAACTACACTGCGCGCCTGAGTCGTATGTACCCGAAGGTGGATGTCCAGCCGGACCAGATCTTCGTCAGGGACAACGGTATCTATACGTCGGCGGGCGTGACGGCGGGGATGGACCTCGCGTTGGCGCTTGTCGAGGAAGACCTGGGGCGCACCGTTGCCCTCAACGTCGCGCGGCAGTTCGTCATGTTTCTCAAGCGCCCCGGCGGCCAGTCGCAGTTCAGCGCTTACCTGACCGCCCAGGCGTCGGAGAAGAACGCCATACGAGACGTGCAGGAGTGGGTGCTCCAGAATCTGACCCAGACTTTATCGGTCGAAGCACTCTCGGAGCGCGCCGGCATGAGTGCGCGGAATTTCGCGCGAATCTTCAAGCAGGAATGTGGCACGACGCCCGCGTCTTTTGTGGAAGACGCGCGCATCGATGCGGCGCGCAGGTTGCTTGAGGAAACGAAACAGCCCCTGAAGAAGGTGGCGAGTCTGACGGGCTTTGCCGACCCGAACGGACTGCGGCGCGCTTTCCTGCGTAAGCTGAGTGTCTCCCCAGTCGAGTACCGGCGACGCTTCCGGTTTGCCGCGTAGTGGCGCCCTGCCACCCATAACCTTGCCTCAACCCCTTACGCCTTGACGCCCCGACGCCCCGACGCCCCGACGTCTTGACGCCTTGACGCCTTGACGCCTTGACGCCTCGACGCTTCTACGCTCCTACGCCTTGAAATGTGATGTGGCTTGTCCGCCATTCGGAAAGCCACGCAGATCCCTCATGACGCGCCGCTAGGCGATCGCCCCCGCCGTAATGCGCAAGCCGACGACGCCAGACAGGATGAGCGCGATGCATACCACGCGCGCCACCGACGCCGACTCGCCGAGGAAGATCATGCCGACGATGGCCGTGCCGGCGGCGCCAATCCCCGTCCAGACCGCGTACGCGGTTCCTACCGGGAGCGATCTGAGCGATGTCGTCAGCAGCCAGATGCTGCCCAGCCCGGTGATGGCGGCATAGACGCTTGGCCAGGGTCGGCTGAACCCCGCCGACCATTTCATCCCGAAGGCGAAAGCAATTTCCAGAAGTCCAGCGACACTGAGAACGATCCAAGACATAGCGTATTACCGATGTAACGTAGGGGGCGACGAAAAAAACGCCCTCGGGTCGGAGGGCGCCGTGGCGATGCCGACACGCTCAGCCGACGAGGAGCCGATGCGTGAAGAGACGGTGCAACGTGCGCACGAAGAGGACGAGGATGGCAACGCTCAGGAAGGCCAGGATGAGTCCGGCAAGCGCCTTGAGCACCCAGGTATCCGAATAGGCCGCGTACCGGATGGCCGCATTGGACAGCGCCGCGATTGGGAAGCTGATGGCCCACCAGGAGACAGCGAAAGGGATCGACCGGCGGAAGACCTTGAAGGCGAGCGTGATGAACAGGAACAGGCCGAAGTAGAAGAGCAGGCCCGCAAACATGTCTACATGGTGGATAACGTTCACGTACGCGAGGAAGCCCACCTCGAACGGCGCAATCATGATGATCAGCGACGGAACCATGCCGGTCGGCAGCGGTTCATGATGGACCACGCGAGAGAAGATCATCGTGAAGAACACGAGTGCCATCATCGTGCCGACGGCAATCGAGAACATGTTGACCTCGTGTGCCCACGCCATCGGCATCGTGCCACCCGCCACGGCGATATCGAGGGTCGCAACGCCAGGAATCAGCCAGGCCGGCGCCGCGTGGGTCGGGTCTTCCTTACCCCGAAAGAGTCGGCCAGCAATAATGAAGGCCAGACCGATGGTCAGCACGGCGCCGAAGGTCCAGACGACTTTGCCGAGCGCCGCGTCGTAGAAACCGATGACCGATGAGAGCAGCAGCACGGCAATCGTGATGGTGCCGAAGAAGTTGCCGGCGACGGGATGATTGAATTCCGCTTTGACAACGGCGGGGTACCGCGCCCACTTCACGGCATAGCCGATGGCCAGGACAAGGAACGTGAGAATGGCAATGACGCCAATCGTCTCTGCGATCGCCACATCGGCGCCGAAGAGCTGATGTGCGCCACGCCATGCAAGCGACAGTCCGGAGATGCCCATGACAGACGCAAACAAGTTGACGGGAAGGTGCTTTACCGAACTACGCGGCTGAACATATCGCGGAGCGGTCGTTGCATGACTCATGATGTCCTCACTGACTTTCGGTCGTACGCCGGTGCCGCAGTGGCTACCGGACTCGCGAGAGCGAAGCGCCGTTCGCGTCGTGAGGGAATTATGGGCGGCGTTGGGCAAGACCGAAAGTGATGCAATGCGGCAATTCCTGCCAACGTTGTGACAAACGTTGCCAGTGGGTCGGAAAGGCGCGCCGGCGATGGGGCAGGGGCAGGGGCCATCGCAAATCGGAATGGTGACCTGCACGAATCGGCACTTCGGGATCTCGGGAGCGTTCGGTACATTTTCGGGACTAGGAGCGCGGTATGAGCAAACTTCACATTCCAGGCCGAATACTTTTCCTCAGCGACGACCCCAACACGATCGACATCCAGCTTCACGGGCGTTCATTGACACTTGCCCAGGCAGGGTCGCTGCGCAACGATGTGTCGACCGACGAGATCACACCGATTCCGGTGCTGACGTATTACGACGACCGCCTGGGACGCTACCCCTACGTCGGCCTGAAGGCTGGCGATCGTACCCCGATCGGCACGGACAGCGTGAAGCGCGGCGGGTTCAGCGTGACGGTCGCTGGCAAACGTTACGGGAAGGGCTCTTCGCGCGAGCATAGTCCGGTCGCGGAGCGCCGGGCGGGGGTGGTTCTGGTCATCGCGGAAAGCTTTGAGCGCATCTATCGGCAAAACGCCGACAATGTCGGCCTGTTCACCTCGACGGACTTCGGACTCATCGACCGTATCCAGCGCGGCGAGGCGATCGACATCGAAGCGCTGGTGGCGCCGCGTGACACGCTCGCGGCCGCGATTCTGAGGCAGGGCGGCCTGCTCAAGTACGGCCAGGCACGCATGCGCGAAGTTCGCCCTTACGCCATGGCGGGCACGTCGCCCCGGCCGCGGACCCTCGCGGAAAAGATCCTGTCGCGTCATCTCGTCGTGACCGACGATGTCGACGGCAGTCTGCAACCGGGGGTCGGCGGCTTCGTGAAGGCCGACTGGCGCTTCATTCATGAGTACTACACGGGCATGTGCGCCCACATGCTGCATGCGGCATTCGGGCGACCGACCGTGCTCCATGAACCGCAGTCGATCATCGCCTTCGAAGATCATCTGTCGTATTCGAATCGTAGCCCGGCCCATCGTCAGGACGGGCTGATGACCGGCGTGTACCAATTGTCCAACGCGCATCGCGACTTCGTCCGCGAGTACGGCGTCCGTCATCACGGCTACCTCGGCGACGCCGACGTGGCGCATGGGAAAGGGTCCGAAGGCATCTCGCATGCCGTCATGGCCGAGACCTACGCACTGCCCGGCCAGGTCGTGGTCGGCACGGACTCCCACACTCCGCACTGCGGCGCGGTGGGTTGTGTGGCGTTCGGCGTCGGAACGACGGACATGGCCAACAGCATGGTCACCGGTGCCGTGCGGTTGACGGTGCCCGAGTCGCTGCGCATCGATCTCGTGGGCACGATTCCCGCCGGCGTGACGGCAAAGGACATCGTGCTCGAACTGCTCGCGCAGCCGCGCATCAAGGCAGGCGCGGGCGTGGGCAGGATCTTTGAGTTCGCGGGCGAGGCGATCAGGCAGTTGTCGACGGACGAGCGCGCGACGCTGACCAACATGACCGCCGAACTCGGCGGATTTACCGGCATCGTTGCCCCGGACGCGGAAACGGTTCGATTCCTTCGCGAACGCCGAGGCGTGACGTTCGTCATTGAAGACTGGATGCACAGTGATGAGGGCGCGGTCTATGCGGAAGTCATTCGCATCGACTGCAGCGCCGTCGTCCCGATGGTGGCGAGGCCGGGCGATCCCGGAAACGGCGTGCCGATCACCGAAGTCACCGAACGACCGATCCGCTTCGACATCGCCTACGGCGGATCTTGCACCGCCGGTAAGCGTGAAGATTTCGACGATTACCATACGGTCCTGTCATGGGCGGCGGAGCGCGGACTGGTGGTGCCCTCGCATGTGAAGTTGTATCTGCAGTTCGGGACCGTCGCCGTTCGGGACTACTGCGAGCGTCGTGGCTACCTGAAAGCGTTCGAACAGGTCGGCGCGGAACTGTTGCAGCCGGCATGTGGCGCGTGTGCGAACTGTGGCCCGGGGTCGTCGACGCACGCCGGCCAGGTGACGATCAGCGCCATCAATCGGAACTTCCCCGGGCGCTCCGGACCCGGCAACGTATGGTTGGCCAGTCCGCCGACGGTCGCTGCGAGCGCCATTGCCGGTGAGCTGGTGTCGTTTGAGGAATTGCAACGACGGTTCGATGATCGCGCACCCGTCGCACAAACGTTTGCGGGAGATGAGTGACGCGGACCATGTGCAAAAAACGTGGCGTCAATATACTGGGGTAGAGTATATTTGCGCCATCGACACTTTGCACTTTCTCTATCATGGCCGACTTCGCAAACCTACTTCAGCAGGGTAACGCGTGGCTGTTCATCCCCAGCGCAATCCTGCTGGGGGCGCTTCATGGGCTGGAGCCAGGACATTCCAAGACGATGATGGCCGCGTTCATCGTGGCCATTCGCGGCACCGTCGGGCAAGCGGTGCTGCTCGGCCTGTCCGCGACGCTGTCGCATACGGCGGTCGTCTGGGCCGTGGCGCTGGGCGGGTTGTATCTCGGCCGGAATTGGAATGCCGAAGCGACCGAACCGTACTTCCAGGTGGCGTCAGCGGCGCTGATCATCGCCGTTGCCTGCTGGATGATCTGGCGGACCTGGCGCGACCAGCATCATCATGACCCTCATCACGGTCACGAGCATGATCACGGCCACACCCACGAGCATGACGACGTGCGGGTGATCGATACCGGACACGGTCTGGTTCGTCTGGCGATATTCGAGGACGGGGTGCCGCCCCGCTTCCGGCTGTTTCGTCAAGGAAACCACGGACACGACTGGGCCGCGGAGAACGCACGGATCGAAACCGAACGCCCGGGAGGCACCCGACAGACGTTTACGTTTGCGCAGCGTGACGGGTATCTCGAATCTGTCGAAGCGATACCGGAACCTCACGCGTTCAACGTGCGCCTGCTGCTGGAGCATGGCTTCCATCGCCATCATTACGACGTCGAATTCGCGGAGCACGATCATTCGCATGAAGGCCTCGACGTGTCCTCCGATGCGTACCAGGACGCCCACGAGCAGGCTCACGCCAACGATATCCGGCGCCGCTTCGCGAATCGCGAGGTCACGACCGGCCAGATCGTCATGTTCGGCCTGACGGGCGGACTGGTGCCCTGTCCGGCGTCCATCACGGTGCTGCTGCTTTGCCTTCAACTCAAGAAGTTCGTGCTCGGCGCCGGGCTGGTGCTGTGCTTCAGTATCGGACTCGCGCTGACCATGGTGGCCTCAGGTACGCTCGCCGCGCTCAGCGTCAAGCACGTGTCCAGGCGTTGGAGCGGCTTTGGGGAGTTCGCGCGCAAGGCTCCGTATTTCTCCAGTGCCCTGATTGTGATGGTCGGTTTGTACGTGGGCTACCAGGGATATCTCGGCCTGACGGCGACTCACTGACGTCGCATTTTCCGGTGATTGGCGTGTGTGACTCACACGCCAGCGCCTGCCTTCCCGATTCGTGCGCGACGCCGATCGCGATAACGCCGGTGCAGCGGGCATCGCTCGTGGCGACAGCCCGTGGAATCGCAGTTCGTCATGATGTTCGTCATTTCGGCGAGAAAATGATAATTTTCGACGAATTGACGCTACATTTCATCCGACGCTCTCCCTAAAATGGTGACAGTGGTGTTGCGCAAACGTCGACGTCATCGATTCGGCGCGTTGCCAAGCCCATCGTTCGACGTTTCCATTCGAGGGGGAGACCATGAAGAAGATCGCCTTGCTTGGCGCGGGACACATCGGCCAGACCATCGCGCGCCTGTTGCACGATAGCGGTGATTACCGCGTCACGGTTTTCGACCGCAACGCGCAGGCGGCGACGGTGGTGCGCGACTATGCCCACGCGTTCGTTGAACTGACGGGCTGCGACACGGGCACGCTGCAACAGGCCGTCTCGGGCCACGACGCGGTCGTCAATGCGCTGCCCTACACCATGGCGACGAGCGCCGCGACGGCTGCCGTCGCGGCGGGATGCCATTACTTCGACCTGACCGAGGACGTGGCGGCAACGCACACGATTCAGCAACTGGCCGAGGGGGCATCCACCGTGCTGATGCCGCAATGCGGCCTGGCCCCTGGCTTCATCGCCATCGCGGCGCATCATCTGGCGGCCACCTTCGAACAGGTCGACTCGGTGAAGATGCGCGTCGGCGCCTTGCCGGCGTTTCCCACCAACTCGCTGAAGTACAACCTGACGTGGAGTGTCGACGGACTCATCAACGAGTACTGCCAGCCGTGCGAAGCGATTCGCGATGGGATCCGGCTAAGCGTTCAGCCCCTGGAAGATCTGGAGCACTTCTCGCTCGATGGCGTGGAGTATGAGGCGTTCAACACCTCGGGTGGGCTGGGCACGCTGTGCGAAACCCTCAGCGGGCGTGTGCGCGATCTCGATTACAAATCCGTGCGCTATCCGGGCCACGGGGCGTTGATGAAGGTGCTGCTCAATGAACTGCGCCTGAAGGACGATCCGGAAACGATCAAGACGATTCTCCGGCGCGCCGTGCCGAGCACCTTGCAGGACGTGGTGCTGATCTTCGTGGTCGTGAGCGGTCTTCGCGGCGGGGTGCTGACGCAGGAAGTCTTTGCGCGGAAGATCTTCGCCGAGCGCAACAACGGCCACAGCGCCAGCGCGATACAGATCACCACGGCGTCGGCCATCTGCGCGGCGGTGGATATGTTCTTCGCCGGACAGTTGCCGCAACGCGGCTTCGTGCGCCAGGAACAGATTGCCCTGGCGGACTTCCTGGCCAACCGGTTCGGCCAGGTCTACGCGCACTCGACGCATATTGAATCCCTCTCCTGAGGTCGGCGAGGCGCTGCCTCGCAAAAATTACGACGACCCGGCAGGCGAGTCGCCCACCGTCAGCGCCCGGGGGGGGGGGGCGGGATGGACGTCACCGTGCGATTCCCCGCCAGTGAGGGGAATCGGTCGCGGCCGGATGAAAATTCCTGATTTGGCGCTATTTCGGGAAAAAATTTACCTGAAACGTTCGACTAACGAGGAATTCCGCAAGCCTTTTCTCGGTTGCGGCGCGTACGATCGATGCACTTTTTATCCGGGGTCCGATCATGCGCGAGACTGCACCACTCCATTACTTCGATTACGCCGCCACCACACCCGCGGACGCGGCCGTGATTGCCGCCATGGCCGATTGCCTCGGCGTGGACGGTGTCTTCGGCAATCCGGCGTCGAGTTCGCATGCGCCGGGCGTGAGTGCGCGTCGTCTTGTGGAGCGCTCGCGTGCTCAGGTTGCGGCGCTCATCGGTGCCGAGGCGGCCGAGATCGTGTGGACGTCGGGTGCCACCGAGTCGAACAATCTCGCGCTCAAAGGATATGCGGAACGCGGCCAGGCGCGCGCGCACCTCGTGACGAGCGTGCTCGAACACAAAGCGATTCTCGACACGATGGCGTGCCTGGAATCGCGCGGCGCATCCGTCACGTATCTCACGCCTTCGGCCACCGGCGAGATCACCGCCGACGCCGTGTCGGCGGCGCTGCGTCCCGACACCGGGCTGGTGTCGCTCATGCTCGTCAACAACGAGCTTGGCACGCTGACCGACGTGGCGGCGATTGCAAAGGTGGTGCACGCGGCCGGGGCGCTGCTGCATGTCGACGCCGCGCAAGCGCTTGGCAAGACGCCTGTCGACGTCAGGGCAATGGGCATCGACCTGCTTTCGATGTCGGCGCACAAGGTCTACGGCCCCAAGGGCATGGGTGCGCTGTACGTTCGTCAGGATGTGATGGCGCGCATCGCGCCGCAGATGCACGGCGGCGGCCATGAGCGAGGCTTGCGCTCCGGCACGCTGGCGACGCATCAGATCGTCGGCATGGGCACCGCATGCGAACTCGCCAGGCAGACGATGGCGACGGACAATGCACGCATCGCACAACTGAGTCGCCGTTTCCTCGACGGGGTGTTAAGGCTTGATGGCGTCGTGCATAACGCTGCGACGGCGCAGCGTATTCCTCACACGCTGAGCTTGACGGTGCGGCATCCGGGTTTCGCCACGTTCATGCTCAACGGGAACCTGGCGGTGTCGTCGACGTCGGCCTGCAACTCGGCGTCGGGGCAGCCGTCCCATGTGCTGAGTGCCATCGGTCTTGACAACGAAGCCGCGAGCCGTACGGTGCGTGTGAGCCTCGGACGCTTCACGACCGAAGCGTCGGTCGACTTCGCAACGGCGTGCTTCGAGCGTGCCATCGGACAGTGTCGCGCGTTAGCCGCCTGAGTGATCGGAATGCGCCGAACCGGCTTGGCATTGCGCCGCACCAAATGTCACGCGTTGTAGGGTTCTGCGCTTCCTGATAGCATGTCGGCGGCTCCACGGAGATGGCATACCTCCGGCGATCGTTTCGCAAACCGCCCCTCCCCGGGGCTGATGATGCCTGCAAGATCCTGGCGTGCCGGGAGGTTGCGGGCTATGCGTACGAGCGTTTCTCTCGTTTCCTTTGGCTCTGCGTCTCATTCCCGGCGGTGTTCAGGCAATTTGTCGACGCGCGTTGCGTGTCCCCTGTGTTTGACCCCATGAAGATGTTTCAAGACTCTCCCCTGCGCGACGTGTTCGGCGTTTTGCCGCGCGCCGCCCGTGCCAGCTCGCTCGCGGCGTTGGTCGGCGTCATGGCCGGCAGTGCGTCGGCGCTGTTTCTCGTGGCGCTCGATCTTGCGACCGAGACTCGCCTGGGTCATCCGTGGCTGCTCGGGTTGCTGCCCATCTCCGGTTTCGCGGTGGGCTGGCTCTATCTGCGGCTCGGCGCCAGTGTCGAGGCTGGCAACAATCTGCTGATCGACGAAATTCACGATCCGCAGCGCGTCGTGCCGTTGCGCATGGCGCCGCTGGTGCTTTTCGGCACGGTTGTCACGCACCTGGTCGGCGGGTCCGCCGGGCGCGAGGGCACTGCCGTGCAGATGGGGGGCGCGTTGGCCGATCAACTCACCCATGTCTTCCGCCTGTCCGGCGAACAGCGCCGTGTGCTGCTGATGTCGGGCATCGCCGCAGGCTTCGCCTCGGTTTTCGGCACGCCGCTCGCCGGCGCCGTGTTCGGCCTGGAGGTGCTCGCTATCGGACGCCTGCGTTACGACGCCTTGTTGCCGTGCCTCGTCGCGGCGCTGGTGGGCGACGCCGTCACACGTGCCTGGGGTGTGCATCACACAGCGTATACGATCGCGCCCGGCGCGTTCGCCGCGTCGCTGTCGCTCACGGGCGCGCTCAGTGCCGCTGCCATGGGCGTGGTGTGCGGACTCGCCGGGATGGCCTTCGCACAGGCCACGCACGCGACGTCGGCCTTCATGAAGCGCCGTATCGCCTACGCGCCGCTGCGGCCATTCGCCGGGGGCCTGCTCGTCGCGGTGGCGGCCACGGTGCTGGGCACGCCGCAGTACCTCGGGTTGGGCATTCCGACCATCGTCGATGCGTTCCATACGTCGCTGCCGTGGTACGACTTCCTTGGCAAGGCGGTGTTTACTGTCGTCACGCTCGGTTCGGGCTTCAAGGGCGGGGAAGTGACCCCGCTGTTCTACATCGGCGCGACGCTGGGCAATGCGCTGTCGCATGTGTTGACGTTGCCGGCGGCGGTGCTCGCCGGTATCGGTTTTGTCGCCGTGTTCGCCGGCGCGGCCAACACACCGATCGCCTCGACGTTGATGGCCATCGAGATCTTCGGCCCGCAGATCGGCGGCTATGCCGCGATTGCATGCGTGCTCGCGTATCTGTGCTCGGGACACACGGGCATCTATCGCGCGCAACGCGTCGGGCATGGCAAGCACGGGGCGGTGCCGGAAGACGCACGGCTCGGCGATCTGCCCGCATGGCGCAAGACGCTCAGGGCAAGTGCCAGGGCAACCGACGCCACGCGTCGCCCCTAGGCGATGCCCCCCGCAAGCGTCGTGAGCGTGCGGATGAACGCCGATGCGTTCTTCATTCCCTGATCTTCGTGGTTCGTATTGAAGAGGACGTGCGTGTCGTCGACGGTCGCGGCCAGTCGCTGAACACGCGCCGAGATGTCGATCAACTCGCTCGCGCTGTACTCGTAGACGAAGCGTCCCGATGAGGCCGCGACGCCTCGCCGGTTCCATGCGGCGGCGTTACGGCCGTGCAGACGGACGACGCACAGGTCGCCGCGCGTTGTCGCCCAGATCGCGGGCACCGTGTTGTCGGATTCGCCTGGACTGTCGACGATCGTGTGTGCCGCCCCCGTCTCGCGCAGCATCGCCAGCGTGGCGGCTTCGCGTGATGGCGTGTCGAACCAGCTACGGTGACGAAACTCGATGGCGTGCCGTTCCCCATCCAGCCGACGCGCGGTCTCGAAGACGAGGGCTCGTCCGGCGCGGTCGTTCTGCACCCGGGGCGAGAACTGGAAGTGAATTGCCGCCAGTTGTCGGCTTTGACGCAGCGGCTCGATGGCTTCGAGATAGCGTCGCCAGAGTTCATCGCGGAGTTCGGTGGGGAGGTCACCCGGGGCGAGCGACGCAAGCGGCGTCGTGGGCCCAGATGTCGACTCGCCCCGCGCGCCAAGCGCCTGTGCGATATCGCCAGGGAGTGCCGTGAGCGGCGTGGTATGGCCGGTGAATGCGCGAAACGCCTTGATGTGAAAGCGAAACGACGCGGGCGTGCGTTGCGTCCAGCGCCATGCCACGGCGGCGTCGGGCAGACGGTAGTAGCTGCTGTCGACCTCGACCAGATCGAACTGCGATGCGTAATGACGCAACCGCGCCTCGGGCGTATCGACGCCCGGCGGGTAGAACCGTCCGCACGCAATGAGCGTCGGGTCGGTCCAGGACGATGTGCCGGTGCGAATCGTCATGCGGTAAGCCAGTGGGCCGTCGGCAGGGCGACGGCCGGGATTTGTCTCAATTGCTGAAGAGGCTCGATGGGCGTCGAAGCCGCCGTTATAATGTATAAATATACAGTACTTGATGAGCGTACTTGCGGGCCACGGTCCGCCTTGTCGTGGCGCTCCCAGATCTCGCATGTCCGACCAGCCGACTGTCCCTGCCCGCGATCCGTGGGCTGAACTCAACGACCGCCAGCGCGAGGCCGTCGACTATGGCGTGGGCGACGACGGCACGCCCGGCGGGCCGCTGCTCGTCATTGCCGGCGCAGGCTCGGGCAAGACCAGCACGCTCGCGCATCGCGTGGCCAACCTCATTGTTCGCGGGGCCGACCCCAACCGCATCCTGCTGCTCACTTTCTCGCGGCGCGCGGCCGGTGAAATGGAGCGGCGCGTAGGCGCGGTGTTGCAAAAGGTGCTGGGGCTGGCATCGTCACAACCCCCGTCGCTGCCGTGGGCCGGTACGTTTCACGCCATCGGTGCGCGCCTGCTGCGCGACGTTGCAACGCGCATCGGCTTGTCGGAAGCGTTCACCATTCACGATCGAAGCGATGCCGAGGATCTGCTGGGTCTCGCGCGCCACGACCTCGGATTTTCCGCCACGCAGTCTCGCTTCCCGCTCAAGGGCACCTGTCTTTCGATCTATTCGCGCGTGGTGAACAGTCAGGCACCGCTCGCGGAAGTGCTCGCGAAACACTTCCCTTGGTGCGCGCAATGGGAAGCGCAACTCAAGACGCTTTTCGGCGCCTACGTCGATGCGAAGCAGGCCCAGCACGTTCTCGATTACGACGATCTGCTGCTGTACTGGGCCGAGACGATGAGCGCGCCGGAACTTGCGCGTGAGCTGGGCGGGCGCTTCGATCATGTGCTCGTCGACGAATACCAGGACACCAATCGACTGCAGGCGCAGATTCTGTGTGCCATGAAGCCTGACGGGCGCGGCCTCACCGTCGTGGGGGACGACGCACAGTCGATCTATGCCTTCCGCGCGGCCACGATCCGCAACATCCTCGACTTCCCCGGGCAGTTCGCCGAGCCCGCGCATGTGGTCACGCTCGAGCGCAATTACCGCTCGACGCAACCGATTCTCGATGCGTCCAATGCCGTCATCGCCGAGTCGAGCGAGCGCTACGCGAAGGCACTGTGGACCGATCGAAGCTCGACGCGTCTGCCGCAGCTCGTCAATGTGAGCGACGAGTCGGGACAGGCGCGCTGGGTCGCGGACCAGGTGTTGGCGCAACGCGAGACCGGCACGCGCTTGATGCAACAGGCAGTGCTGTTCCGCACGGGGAGTCATAGCGCGGCGCTGGAACTGGAACTCACGCGCCGCAATATCCCGTTCGTGAAATTCGGCGGGTTGAAGTTTCTCGAAGCGGCGCACGTCAAGGATATGTTGTCGATCCTGCGTTGGGCGCACAACCCGGCCAGCCGCTTGTCGGGGTTTCGTGTGGCCCAGTTGGTTCCCGGGATCGGCCCCGTGAGCGCAACGCGCCTGCTCGACGCCATGTCGGCGTCCGCCACGCCGGCGCAGGTGCTCGCGGGCTTCAAGCCGCCGTCGGCGGCCGCCGCCGACTGGCGTGCGTTCGTCGAGATCTTCATCGCGCTGCACGACACGCGTCTGGCATGGCCGGCCGATGTCGACCTGGCGCTGCGCTGGTATGCGCCAATGCTCACGCAACGCTTCGACGACGCCGCCGTGCGCCAGGCCGATCTCGAACAGCTCGCCCGCATTGCGGGCACGTATGCCTCGCGTGAGCAGTTCCTGACCGAGCTGACGCTCGATCCTCCCGACGCTACGAGCGCGCAATCCGGCCCGCCGTTGCTCGACGAAGACTATCTGATCCTGTCGACGATCCACAGTGCGAAAGGGCAGGAGTGGCACTCGGTCTATGTGCTCAACGTTGTCGACGGCTGCATTCCGTCGGATATGAGTACGGGCGACGACGAGGACATCGAGGAAGAGCGCCGGCTGTTGTACGTGGCGATGACTCGCGCGAAGGAATCGCTGCAACTGGTCGTGCCGCAACGGTTCTACGTACATCAGCAAACGGCAATGGGGGACCGTCATGTGTATGGCACGCGCAGCCGTTTCATCTCCGAGGCGATGTTGCCGCTGTACGACATGTTCCCAAAGCCGCGCGAGGCAGATGGGCCGCAGGCGCCGGTGGGCGACGTGAGTGTGCACATCGACGTTGCCCGCAAGCTTCGCAGTGCATGGTCTTGAGATCGTGTTGCGTGACCGGGGCACCCGTGCGGCCGTTCGCGTGGGCGATATTCGCGTGTGCTGAGCGACCGTGACGCACGACGTTGTCACCGGTCGCGCATCAGGTATAGTCGCCGCATCGGCGGCGGTGCGCAGGTGAGCGCCGTCATGAAAGTTTCGCAAAGATTTGTCGAGACAGATGCGGGGGAACGTGAATGCAATGGCTGGTGAACCACATGACGTTGATGCCGACGGGGCTGTTGCTCGCGAGTATGGCCATCGGCACGGCGATGCTCGCCACGGTCGTCGCATGGCTGGCGCGAGTCTTGTTGTTCGATCGATTGGCCGATCCGTCCGAGGTGCGCGGCACGGTGTCCGATGTCGTCCACGGTAGCCTGCTCGCGTTTATCGTCTTCGTGCTCGCCCATGTGCTGACCGACGTGCGCGCCAACCTTGGCCATGCGGACGATCAGGCGCTGCGCGAGGCGTCGGTGGTGAGGCGCCTCGATCGCGAACTCAAGGCGGTGGGCGACAGCGATGCGCAGGCCGCGCGTGCGTTGCTGCGCAGCTACGTGGCGTCCGCCGTCACCGACGAATGGAAATCATTGAGCACCGCCGATCCCGATCTGTCGCCCGTGACCGAAGCGGCCTTGACGGCGTTTGTCGGGGCCACGCGTCGTGTGGTCGCGAAACACGAGGACAGCGCCAGTTCGATCCGCACGCTGCTCGACCGGCTCGAAGATTCACGCCAGGGGCGCTTCGAGAACTCGACGAAAACCGTGCCCGACGTGTTCTGGTGGGTCATCTCGTTCTTCATGCTCGCGGCGATGGCGATGAATGGCCGATATCCCGGTTCGTGGAAAAGCAATTTCGTTATCGCGATTCACATGGGCGTGATCGGGATGGTGATCGCATTGATCGTCAATCTCGACGAGCCGTTCCGCGGCGTTTCGGGAATCTCGCCCGCGCCGCTGGCGAAATCCGTAGGGATCGCGGTGCCGCGCTGACGCGGAACTTCAGCAAGCTATTGATGCCGGATCTTATCCGGTTGTCGTCAGCAGGAGAGCAGAGAGATGGTATCGAATGTATCCGCACCGTCAGCGGAATCCACGCCGGAAATCGAGGCGTTCCGCCCAGGGGTCTACCGTCACTACAAAGGCAATTGTTATCTCGCGCTGGGCATCGCCCGTGCCGATGAAACCGACGAACCGGTGGTGGTCTACACGCGGCTGTACCCGCGCGAAGGGTTGCCCATGAGCACCCGCCTGCTGCGCATCTGGAATGAACCCGTGGTGACGGAAAGCGGGCCGGTGCCGCGCTTCACGTACATCGGGCATACGACGCCTGCTGTCTGAGACACGCCGCGTCGCTCATGTTGCGACGCCTGTCTCAATGGACCCAACGGACCCAACGACACCCCGGCATCCCCCTTATCAGGACACCTCCTCATGACGCTGCTCTCCCCGATGCCCGATCCGGCCATTGACACTTCGCCTACCCGCCCGGTAACGGTCGATGGGTACGATTCTCGCGCCCTCGATGTGGGTGACGCCCCATTGGCCTCGAAGCCCGCGCCGCGCAATCTGCGCCGGTGGTGGGCCCTGTTCGCGATTCTTCCGTTCGTGACGTCGGTGTCGGGGTGTGGGTTGATGGCCGCGCCGTGCCGGGTGGCGTCGGCGGGACTGAAGATCGTTCCCGGTGTGGGCGGCGTGCTGGCCGCGCCGACTGACGCGTGCGCCGCCGCAATCGACTGATCGCCGCGCAACTTCCTGCCGCAGAAAAAAAGAAAGCCCGCGTGTTGCGGGCTTAATCCATATCAGGAGGAGACATGGAGGAGACGAATTCAGTATAGGACGTCGTGTTGCGATGCACCATATGTAGTTTTACGTAATTGGCCGCATGTTGCGTCCATGAAACGGCATGCAAATCAATTAAAATCAATAACTTGCATCGTTTTCCGATAAGTCTCCCTGTGTAATCTGTGTCGAAATTTCGAGGTGTTCCTCTAATTATTGTGCGTTCGCACGTTGTGTTGCCGACATGAGGTCCAGGACGAACGGCACCGAATCGCGCAGCGAGGGATTGACCGTCGCATCGTGATCGAGTCCTTCGTACGAGCGCACCAGCGTGGGCGTACCCGCTTGGGTCACATCGCGCGCGAAGGCTTGTTGCATGATGACCGGCACGTCGATGTCGTTCATGCCCATGCCGATGAAGACCGGATGCCGGATGTGCAGCGTCGGGTAACGCAGTGACGGTGTCAGGTCGTCGAGCAGAATCTGGATATCCGGCTGCATGCTGTTGCCCGCATTCAGGCCGGCGGCCGTGGAATGATCGGTCAACTCGTCGATGCAAAGCATGCGGGCTTCGTTCAGCACCGGCAAGGCCTGTGGCGAGAAGTACCGCGATGCGTGCATCGTCGGGTCGCGGTCGGCCGCCGACAGGAACAGATACATCGCATACGGAATCTTGGGATCCGGCGCGCCCGGATCGGGTTGGCTCGCGAAGAGCATGGCGGCCGACGTCTGGGCGTTGAAGTACGGCGTGCCGGTGAGCACCGTCGCGATCACCTTGACGTCGGGCGCGTACTGCGGCTGATAGCCCGCCGCCGAGAACGCCGCATGCGCCCCCTGTGATTGTCCGACGAGGACGACGCGGTTCTGCAACGGGAAGACACTGCGCGCGGCGAGCAGGCTGTCGAGCACGCTATAGGCTTGTGCGCGCGAGTTCAGATAGTGGTGCAGCCCTCGCGAGCCGAGGCCAGGGTAGTCGGGCGCCACGACGGCGAACCCGAGCGAGAGCCATGTGCCCAGGTATTGAATGTCGCGCTGACTGCGCACGTTGAGCGACGGGGCACACGCGCTGGCGACCCCCACCGTGCCGTGCGCCCATACGACGACCGGCCAGCCACCGGGCGGCGTCGGCCCCTTGGGCAGGAAGACGGCGCCCGTGTCCTCGCGGGCTTCGATGCCGCCCACGCCATCGATGGAGCTGTAGCGGATACGAAATTGCTCGCCGGCCTCGGGCAAGCCGTGGTCGGCTTCGAGCGGTTGCCGGTCGACGATGGCACCGTGAGGCACGGTGGCGGGCGCGGCTTCGGGCGTGACCGCATGGGCGGCGCGGCCAATGACAAGGCTGGCGAACAGGGCGGCGCTGATGAAGCGCCACAGGCGGTTGAACATGTTGAACTGTCCTCGTAATGAGTTGTGCTTCCGGCGCTTGCGTGAGTCGCTGTCACGCGTCGCCCGCGGGCCTGCTGCCGTTGCCTTGGCCAGTACTTGTGACGTTACGTCGTCGCTATCCGTGTGCCTCGATCGTTCCCGTTGCTCGTGTGCCGTGCGCCGTCAGCCGTGCGATGGCCGGTTTTCCTGAGTCTGCGCAACGCTCGCCTGCTCAGCGGCCTGCCGCCACGCGTGACGCGCCCGGCGCATGCGACGCATCGCCAGCGACGCCATCGTGAACCAGCCGAAGGGACGCGGATCGACCAGCATGCTCACGGCGCGCGCGTAATCGAGCACCAGCCCCGGCGTCCACGCCATTGTCTCGGCCCGCTTGCGCAATTGCGCAGCGACCCACAACTCCGGCGTGAGCCAGAGGCGCACGAAGGTCCACCAGCCCGCATCCGTGCCGCCCGGGAGGTGACCCACCCGGCCTTCGATCGCCGCCTCCAGCGCCTTGGCCACACTGCTCGAGCAGTTGCGATGCGTCAGGTTATAGGTGGTGTTCTGACGGTAGGTCTGCCAAAAGGTGCCTAACTGCCGGGGACTGTAGTTGCGAATGCGGACTTTCACAGTGGATGGGCACCATGCCTTCGATTCCGTCGCGTAGTCCGGCTGGAACACGCCGGGTACGTCATTTTCGCGCGTGGCGCGCAGCAGTTGCCCGAACTGATCCGGGGAACGGTCGATTTCCTGCGCGGGATAAAGACTCAAATACACGCCTTCGTGACTCTCCAGCGCCGCGTGGCCCGTCGAGATCACGCCGTTCCTGTCGACGGCGGCAATGTAACGGTCGATCAACGGTTGACGGCGTGCGGGGGCCTTGGACGATCCCGAGGGTGTCCAGACGTGAACCGTCAACGCGGGTTCGGCGTCGGTCGGCGGGCCTTCCCAGCGCGGTGCGCGGGGACGGTCTTCCCACATGCGGCGTTTGTCGTTGGGGCTGCCAAGAATCTGCTCGACGCGGAAGTCGCGGCGCAGGCCTCGCGCGCGCATGGCGAGGACCAGTAAGTTCCAGCCCGTGAATGCGAGCCCCAGCCCGATTGCGTAAGGCAATGTGCCCTTGTAGTGCGTCGGATAAGGCTGGTAGAAGAAGATCGCCACGGCGATCTCGACCCATCCCCCCGCCATCGCCCAACCCCAGCGCGGATACCGTACGACGTACGCCGCCACGCATTGCAGTAGCCCGTCGGCGAGGAAGAGTGTGCCGAACAGCATCGACAGCCAGAAATTGCCGTGCTGCTGGTCGAAGAAGAGTACGAGCAGCGCGGCAAGCGTGAAGGTGCCGCCCTTGAGCCCGCGCACGACGCGCTGGCCGCCGACACCGATGCTGACGATGGCCAGCGTCGCTATCCCTTCGAGCAGCATCAGCCAGGCGAACACGTTGAGCGGAAAGTGCACCACGCCGTCGAGCGCATCGACGATCAGCGCCAGGCCGAAGGCAAAGAAAATCGCACCGATCCAGATCAGGGCGCGGGCGCGGCGGCGCAAATAATCGACGCCGAGCAACAACAATATTAAACGTACCAACGCAAGGTCTCCGTCGCACGTGCCTGCCCGGGGGATGGGAGAAGGCGCGCGCCCCAAACGCGGGAGGGTCGGGGTGGTGGCGGCTTTTGACGCTATCTTAGCGCGTGAACCGTGACAGGCCAAAAACAAAGGCGGCGCGCTCCTTTCGGGGCGCGCCGCCTGTCGTGGCAAGCAACCCACGCAGCGCCCCGAGAGGCGCTGCGCGAGTCAGCCGGCTCAGTCCTTCTTGGTTTCGAGCTGCGGCAGGGCGTCGTCGCTCGATGCGGTGAGCAGACCGGCCTTGGCGTAGGTCATGAGCTTCTCGCGCGTGTCGATGATGTCGAGTGTGCGCATCGTGAGCTGGCCGATGCGGTCGAGCGGCGTGAACACCGACTCGCCCTTTTCCATCGTCAGGCGCTCAGGCTTGTACGTCAGGTTCGGCGACGTCGTGTTGAGCAACGAGTAATCGTTGCCGCGACGCAGCTCGATGGTCACTTCGCCCGTCACGGCACGTGCGACCCAGCGCTGCGCCGTCTCGCGCAGCATGATGGCTTGCGGGTCGAACCAGCGGCCCTGATACAGCAGACGGCCCAGACGGCGGCCGTTCTCGCGGTATTGCTCGATGGTGTCTTCGTTGTGGATGCCGGTGACCAGACGCTCGTAAGCGATGAACAGCAGCGCGAGGCCCGGGGCTTCATAGATGCCACGGCTCTTGGCTTCGATGATGCGGTTCTCGATCTGATCGCTCATGCCCAGGCCGTGACGGCCGCCGATGCGATTGGCTTCCTCGAACAGCTCGACGGCGTTGGCGAACGTCTTGCCATTGAGGGCCACCGGTTGGCCGTCTTCGAAGCGCACGGTGACTTCTTCGGCCTTGACCGCGCAGTCGTCGCGCCAGAACGGCACGCCCATGATCGGCTGCACAATCTTGATGCCCGAATTCAGATGTTCGAGATCCTTGGCTTCGTGCGTCGCCCCCAGCATGTTCGAGTCCGTCGAATAGGCCTTCTCGACCGACATCTTGTAATCGAAGCCGTTGGCGATCAGGAATTCCGACATTTCCTTGCGGCCGCCCAGTTCGTCGATGAACGTCTGGTCGAGCCACGGCTTGTAGATTTGCAGGCCCGGGTTGGTCAAGAGACCGTAGCGGTAGAAGCGCTCGATGTCATTGCCCTTATAGGTGCTGCCATCTCCCCAGATATTGACGTCATCTTCCTTCATCGCGGCGACGAGCATGGTGCCCGTGACGGCGCGGCCGATCGGCGTGGTGTTGAAGTAGGTGACGCCGGCCGTCGAAATGTGGAACGCGCCCGATTGCAGGGCGGCGATGCCTTCGGCCACGAGTTGCGTGCGGCAGTCGATCAGGCGCGCCTTCTCCGCACCGTAACCCATGGCGCGGCGCGGGATTTCGTCGTAGTCGGGTTCGTCCGGCTGACCCAGATTGGCCGTGTAAGCGTACGGAATCGCGCCTTTTTGGCGCATCCAAAGCAGCGCAGCGCTGGTGTCGAGACCGCCCGAAAAGGCGATGCCGACCCGTTGTCCCGTGGGAATGTGTTGCAGAATCGTGGTCATCGGCGTGGAAAAGCTGGGTTTTTAACCTGTCAAGTATCCCTGTCCGGGCTATGGATGGTCAAGTCTGACGGCCGATTCCCGTGTGCCGGGACGCCAAACTTCGCCCAAATTGTCACCACTGCGTGCCGGCCACGCTGCACGCGGACGACAGGAAATCGGAAAACGCGCGAATCACGAGCGATGCCTGTCGATGCTGTGGATAGACGACATGAATCGCCGACGGCGTCGGCGCGAACGCGTCGAGCACGGTCACCAGCCGCCCGTTCAGCAAGGCCGGTGCGACGATGAATACCGGCAGCCACGTGATGCCGAGGCCAGCGACGGCGGCGTCGCGCGCCAGTTCGCCGTTGTTCACGCGCAGGCGCCCGGCCACCGGGACCTCAAGCGGATGGCCGTCCCGTGCGTAAGTCCAGCTCACGCGCTGGCTGTGCCCATAGGGCAAAAGGGCGTGATCGCGCAGCGCCTCCGGGGTTTCCGGCGTGCCGTGCGCCTCCAGATATCGTGGGCTGGCGCAGGTCACCATGCGCATGGGCGCGACCGCCCGGCCGATCAGCGACGAATCGGCCAGCGCGCCGATGCGCACCGCCACGTCGTAACCCTCGCCAATGATGTCGACGGTGCGGTCGTTGAGTTCCAGCTCGATGGTGACATCCGGATAGGTCGTGAGAAACGACGGAATGACCGAGCCGAGAAACATCGTGCCGAACGACATCGGCGCGGAGACGCGCAAATTGCCGCGCGGCCGCTCCCCCTGGCTGCTCACGGCGAGATTGGCCGCTTCCACGTCGTCGAGAATGCGCCGCGCGCGCTCGTAATAGATCCGGCCCAGGTCCGTGACCGCGAGCCGTCGCGTCGTCCGCAGCAACAAACGCACGCCAAGCGCCTGCTCCAGCGACGAGATTCGGCGGCTCACGAACTGTTTCGACAGGCCGAGCTTTGCTGCCGCGCCCGTAAAGCTCATGGCGTCGACCGCGGTGATGAAGATGCGCATGTCGTCGAGTAAATCCATCAGTCAGCCCCCGGTCGCAAGAAGTTTCGGGTGACAACGAAAGGGTTTTCCTCGTCATTGTCACCCTGTTGCTGACAATCTTAGCCGAGATGATGCCTAGCCGGTCTATCGAAGCGCCAGTCGCAAACCCAGCAGGATCGCGGCGGTGCCCGCGACGGCGAGTGCCGTGGGGCGATGTCCGAAGATGCCCCAGTCGAGCAGCGCCGTCACGACGGGCACCAGATAGAACAAGCTGGTGACGGTGACGAGATTGCCGGTGGCGATCATGCGATAGAGCAGCAGGGTGGCGCCGACCGAAATCACCAGCCCCATATAGAGCAGCGGCAGCCAGAAGCCGAGCGACGCATCCACGTGCCACGGTTGCGTCGGCGCGACGAGCAACGCCATCGCAAGCCCGACCGCGTATTGCAGCGGCAGCACGTCGAGCGGCGTTTGTCGCGAGCCCTTCTGGGCGAGGGTGCCAAGCGTCATGCACGCCAGTGCGGCCAGCGCCCAGAGCGAGCCCGCCGCCGAGAGCTGAGCCGACATCAGGCTTTGCGCGACGACCAGCGCGAGACCGGTCAGCGCCACGGCAAGCCCGGCAAGCCGCCGCGCGCTATGCACCCGCTCCAGCGCCACGAGCGTGAGAATCGGCTGCACGCCCAGCACCGTGGCGAGCGCGCCGGGCGTGATGCCGTGGGAGAGCGCAAGCAGATACGCCGCCTGATACCCGCCGATGAGCAGCGCGCCGGTGCGTGCGACTTGCCAGCGGGTGTTCGCGGCGGGCCACCATCGACGGCGCGTGAATGCGATGAGTGTAAGCGCAGCCAGCGCCACCCCCAGCCGGATGACGAGAAACGCAAACGCCGACGCATGCGCCAGCCCCCATTTGGCAGCCAGTGCGCCGCCGCTCCATAACAGGACAAACAAGAGCGTCGCGCCATGCCGGCGCCACGCGAGACCTTCTGATTGCATCGATCTTCCCCTGAACAGGATGTCCGGCCTGCCGGGCGCGACGCCGCCGCGGACGTGGCATGACCACACGTCACGGCGTTCGATGCGCCGACAGGCGGATCAAAACTGAAATTCGAATGAAAGGGTGTTGTGCCGGGCGACGAACGCCCAGCGCGCCAACGGTGGCGTTAGGCCACGGCGCCGACGACGGCGACCACCACAGCGGGCGGTGCCACGCCGGCCGGCGGGGGAGGCGCGACTGCCGCAAAACGTCCACGCAGACGTGCGCCCACCGCGCGTTGCGGCGGTGCTACGGCAAGTCGAAGGGACGTGTGAGCAGTCATGGATCGATGATGAGGACAATGGCGCCCGATACTCGGTGGGCGTGGACGCACTTTACACGCAGCGATCGCATGCGGCAAGCGCGAGGCGAGCCCCTCGTCAGAATAGGGTGAAGGCACGGCATCAAGCCGTTGGCCACGCGCCGGTACGTTCGACACTCGGCGACACCTCGCCATCGCGCCACGTGGCGGGCAGCGCCCCGCGCACGCGCCGAACCTCGCGCACTCGCATGCGCACGAGCCGCTGCGCGCCTGCGAAGCCGCTCGTCGCTTCGTCCTGCCAAAGAATGTCGGCGTCGCCCGTCACGTGCAGAAAGTCGCCCGATGTGAAGTCGACGAACACCAGTCCCGCGCTCGGATTGGCGTACAGATTGCCCAGCGTGTTGTAGTACGCGTTGCCACGAAAATCAGGCCACATCAGTGTGTTGGCATCGTCGACGCGTACGAAGCCCGGTTTGCCGCCGCGATGGGAGACGTCCGTGCCGGCGCTGCGCTCGGTCGTGCGGTCTCCCGCGTAATGCGTGGCGATGAAGAACGTGTCGGCGCTCGCGATCTGCCGTTGCGCATCGTCGTCGAGCGACGTCTGGGGGCGTTCGGCCCGCGCTGGCGCGCTGTGGCGTTGCGGTGTGATCTCGCGTTGGCGGATGTACTGGGGGCAGTTGCCGAAACTTTGGTCGACGCGGATGGCAAAGCCGTCCGTATCCGCGTCGACGACCCGGCCGTTGACGCGATTGCGCCGACGTGTCGATGGCGCCAGCCCGAGCACGCCCACCGGCGCCCCGAGCGTCACGGCGCCATGCAGGGGATCGGTCGCGGGTGGCAGGGCGTTCACCCGCAGCAGCGTTGCATCCGGGGCGTGGGCGAAGCCGGGCGCGCCGCTCAAGAGCGTTGCCCAGGGGTGGCCGTGCGCGTCGAGCGCACCCACGACCAGGAATGGCAGTTGCGCGAAGAATTGACGATGCTGATCCGGCATCGCGGCGCGAATGACCCGCGCCCCGACCTCCGCTATCGCCTCGCGCGACCCGGCCCGCGTCTGCACGGCGAGTTCGCCTGGATGGAACGGTGACGCGGGGTGTGAGGGTTGTCCGGGCGTGTTCATGGTGTCCTCCCGGGGTTCAGGCGGCGTTCAGGCCGCACGCGGTCGATGCCATCGGCACGAAGCGCGGCAGTGCGGCCACACGGGCCAGCCACGCCTGCACGGCGGGATACGGTTCGAGCGAAACGTTGCCCTCGGGGGCGTGCGCGAGATACGTGTAGCAAGCCACATCGGCAATCGTCGGCGTGTCGCCCGCGAGGAACGGCGTCGAGTGCGGCGCCGACAGATAGGCTTGCATGCGCGACAGGAGCAGCGTGGCGCGTTCGATCATCGCCGTGGCGTCGACGGGGCGCTTGAACACGACGACCACGCGCGCGGCGGCCGGCCCGAAGGCCAGATCGCCCGCAGCCACCGACAACCAGCGCTGCGTCGTGGCGGCGGCAATGGGGTCGCCGGGCAGCCAGGTGCCGCTGGCATCGTAGCGGCTTGCGAGGTAGATGAGAATCGCGTTCGAATCGGCGATCACCTGGCCGTCATCATCGATGACAGGGACCTGCCCGAACGGGTTGATGGCGAGGAACGCCGGTTGCTTTTGCTCCCCCGTCGTGAGGTCGATGTCGATGGTCTCGTACGGCAGATCCAGCAGGTGCAGCATCAGTTCGACGCGATGGCAGTGGCCAGAGAGCGCGTGCCGATACAGGCGGATCGGTCGGGTGGGGCGGGCGGGGTGGACCGACGGCTCGGGCGAGAGGGCATGCGTTTCGGCGGGGTGGGTCATCAGATGTCTCCGGTAGTGGGCGGCCGCGCAAGCCCCACTGCCAGGGCCGTCGCGCGATACACCGATTCTCCATCAAGCCGATTTTCGGATAAATGTCGAGAAGTTGATTTGACTACTCCAAAATTCGGAGTAATGATCTGCGACATGGACAAACTTCGCGCCATGCAGACATTCGTCGCCATCGTTGATCAGGGCAGCTTGAGCGCGGCGGCGCGCGTGCTCGATTCCTCCCTCCCGGCGGTGGTGCGCACACTGGCGGCGCTTGAAACATCGCTCGATGTCCGGCTGCTGAATCGCACCACACGCCGCATTGCGTTGACGGAAGAGGGGCGGACGTATCTCGAGACGTGTCGTCAAATCCTGGGAGAACTCCAGGAAGCCGAAGCGCGGCTGGCCGCACGGCACGAGGCCCCGAGCGGCACACTCGTGGTCACGGCGCCGGTGCTGTTCGGGCAGTTGCACGTCGCGCCCGCGCTATACCGCTTCCTGCGCGCCTATCCGGCGGTCAAATGCCGTCTGTTGCTCAATGACCGTGTGGTGAATCTGTGGGAAGAAGGCATCGACGTCGGGATTCGCATCTCGCCGCTGGACGACTCGACACTCGTCGCGCAGAGCCTCGGGGCGATTCGTCGCGTGGTGGTGGCGAGTCCGGCGTGTCTGGCCGAGCAGGGGGAAGTGACGCATCCGCGCGAGCTGGCGGGCAGGAATTGCATCCGCTCGCACGGCGGCGGCTTCGGTCAGTGGCGCTTCTGGGAGGGCGGACGTGAGTTCGTCGTGCCGGTCGATGGCAATCTCGAGGTCAGTCATGGCCTCACGGCGGTCGAGGCGTGCCTCGACGGGATGGGCTACGGCTGCTTCCTCTCGTACCAGGTGGCCGCACCGATGGCCGACGGCCGCCTGGTGCGCGTGCTCAAGGACTACGAAGGGCCGGCTCGGCCCGTCAATATCGTGTATCCGCATGCCCGGCTGTTGCCGTCGCGCACGCGCGTGTTCGTGGAATGGATGAAGCGGGAGTTGCGGGCGTTGCGCGACGTCTCGACGCAATGAGCGGTCGGTGGCCGACATCAAACAAAAGAACGCGGAAAGCGACGGTGCCGCTTCCCGCGTAAAAAGCCCGCCGACGCCAATCGGCGGACCGCTTCGTTCCTTGGGGGATCAGTCGTCGTCGCCGTGACGCCAGCCACGGTGGCGGCCGCGATCATGACGGTCTTCCCAGCGGCGATCACGCCAGTCGTCCCAGCGGTCGCGACCGTAGTAGACGACCGGACTCGGCGCCTGATACATGGGGCGCGGCTGCACATATACCGGCTGCGGCGCGACATAGACCGGCGGCGCTTCAATCACGGGCGCGGGCAAGCCCAGGTAGACGCCAACGTCCATATGGGCCGACGCCGCGCTCGAAGCGAAAGCGGCGGCAACGCCGAGGGCAGCCAGGATAAGAATGCGTTTCATGATGTCCTCCAGTGGCGCTTGCAGGTCGATGCATCGTCTGATGACATGGTGCGCCTGCGTACGCGTGGGCAATGAAGCCAGTGAGTCGGATCGATTCGCGTCAGCGGCGCGGGCTTGGTTGCCAGTCCATGCAGACGCCTTTCGTCGAACCGTTGAAGCGAGTCTATCGACGACACTGCCCGGCAGGTGCTACCAGTTTGTCGGGGATGTGTCGTTTTGTAACGCGTGGGATGGGTCTCGCGCGGTCGCGGAAAAAACAAAAGGCGTTACGCGAAAACGCGCAACGCCCTGTGCTTTTGATTCGTTGGTAGGCTCGATTGGACTCGAACCAACGACCCCCACCATGTCAAGGTGGTGCTCTAACCAGCTGAGCTACGAGCCTAGAAAGACGGCGATTATAGGGTGAATTTCATGGGCTGGCAAGCGTTTCGCGCGATTGCTTCGGAAAAAGTCCCGGTCACGCTCATTCGCCGCGTTTCGCCGGGGCGCGCTTCGGCTTGATCCGTACCCAGAGGCTCTTGTTGCCGCCGCCGCCCGTGCGTTGCTCGACATCGAACAGGCCGATGGTCGCCACGAGGTCGCTCAGCTTGCCGAACCCATACGTGCGCGAGTCGAAGTCCGGCGCCTGCTTGGCGATATGGCTACCAATGGGGCCCAGGCTCGCCCACCCGTCCTCGTCCGACACGCCGGTCACCGCATTGCGCAGCAGGCGCACGAGGCGCGTGTCGCGCTTGAGGTCCGACGCGCTGCGGCGCTTGCGCGGCGCCGGGGCTTCGCCGCCGTCGTCCGGTTCATCGTCCTGGCGCAGCAATTCCGTGTAGATGAATTTGTCGCATGCGGTGACGAACGGCTGCGGTGTCTTGCGCTCGCCGAAGCCGTACACGATCAGCCCCTGCTCACGGATGCGCGAGGCGAGCCGCGTGAAATCGCTGTCGCTGGAAACGAGGCAGAATCCGTCGAAGCGTCCCGTGTAGAGCAGATCCATGGCGTCGATGATCATGGCGCTGTCGGTGGCGTTCTTGCCGACGGTGTAGCGGAACTGCTGGATCGGCTGGATCGAGTATTCGAGCAGGCACTTCTTCCAGCCGTCGAGATTGGGCTTGGTCCAGTCGCCGTAGATGCGCTTCACGCTCGCCACGCCGTATTTGGCCACTTCGGTGAGCAGGCCTTCGACGATGGCGGGCGCGGCGTTATCGGCGTCGATCAGAACGACGAGCGTGGGGCCCTGGGCGGCTACGGGGGGTGTCACAGACATGACGGGGTTCCTTGAACGCGAAGACGTTTCGCATTATGGCCCGGAACCGTGTCCACCACGCCTTGACCGGGATCAGCGGTTGCCGCGGCGCTGCCCCAGCGGTGCGAACCACAGCACCCCAATGCCGACGAGCAGGCTCACGGCGGCGAACATCAGGCCCGAGGTGAACGAGTGCGTCCAGTCCTTGAGCGCGCCCACGACAATGGGACTGAGCGCCGAGCCGAGATTGCCGACGGCATTGATGACCGCCAACCCGAGGGCACGCGTGTGCGGTGCGAGACTGCGATCGGGCACCGTCCAGAAGATTGCCATCGCCGTGTAGGCGCCGGTCGAGGCCATCGCCACGCCGGCGAGGCGCAGCGACGGCTCCGGCGCGAAGCATGTGACGACCCAGCCTGCCGCGGAGAAGAGCATCGGCAGCACCAGGTGCCAGCGGCGTTCCTGCAAGCGGTCGGAGCGGCGTCCCCACCAGATCATGCCGGCAATCGTGCAGAGCGACGGAATCGCGGCAAGCAGGCCGATCGTCACGTTGCTGCTTGTCGTGCCAAAGCTCTTCACGATCTGCGGAATCCACAGCGATGCCAGCGAAAGCGTGTTGACGAGGCAGAAATACCCCAGCGCAAACTTCACCACGCTCGGCGTGAGGATCGCGCGCCACATGCTGTGGCCGGCACCCTGCGCGGTGCCTGGGCGTTGCGAGGCGGCGGCGGTGCGGTCGCGGGCGATCATCGTATCGAGCGCGTGCTTTTCGGCGGCGTTCAACCAGCGCGCGTCGGCGGGCTTGTCGTCGAGGTACCACCAGGTCACGACGCCAAGAAGTACCGTCGGCAGTCCTTCCAGCACGAACAGCCACTGCCAGCCGGCGAGTCCGGCCACGCCGTCGAGCCGCAGCAGGTAGCCCGATGCGGCGGCGCCGAGCGCGGACGTCACCGGCATCGCGATCATGAACCAGGCATTGGCGCGTGCGCGCGCGGCCGAGGGGAACCAGTCGCCCATATAGAGCAGCATGCCCGGCAGGAAACCCGCCTCGGTAATGCCGACGATGGCGCGAATGAGATAGAGGCTGGTGGCGTCGTGCGCAAACATCGTGGCGCTCGAGGCGAAGCCCCACGCGATCAGGATCGTGCCGATCCAGCGCCGCGCGCCAACCTTCACGAGCATCAGATTGCTCGGCACGCCGCACAGCACATACGTCAAGTAGAACACTGTCGACGCCATGCCGAACATCGTACTCGTGAGCTTCAGATCCTGGCTCATCGTGAGCGCGGCGAAGCCGACGTTGATGCGATCGAGAAACGAGAACAGGAACAACACGAACAGGAAGCCAAGCAGGCGGCGCGAGACCTTGTGGACGACGGCGCGCTCCAGGGCCTCGTTCGAAAGGCTCTGCGACGCTTGTGTGCCATCGAAGACGGCAACGGCGGGAGATGCGGATGCGGCAATTCCGCCGGCGATGCCGGCGGCAGGCGTGATACGACTCATGATGGGTGTCTTCTCCAACGCTCCCCGCCTCGGATGTCATGTGGCGGTGTTATGAAAACGGGTCCGCCATCGCGGGCGGACGCCGAAGGGAACCGTGTTTATGCCTGTGCGCTATGGGCGGCCTGGTGAATGAGATCGATCACGCGCTGCGAATCGGGAATCTCATGAGCCAGCAGCAGGACGACCTTGGCGAGCAGCAGCTCGCGCTGGTCTTCCGGCGCGGCGTCGATGGCCAGTGCGAGGGTGTCGTAGATCTCCTCGAGGCCGGCGGTGGCGGTTTGTTGGGCGGTCATGGCAGGGATTCCTTGAATGACGTGACGGGTCAGGCGCGGGCCGTTGCCTGCGCGAGCGCGCTGGCGAGACGCGCCGTGTCGAGTCGTTGCCAACGGGCGCAGACGTGATGATCGGGACGCACGAGATACGCTGTGCCGTCGGCGGCGCCGTACTTCGCGGCGGCGTGGCCGGTCGGATCGGGCAGCGTGAGGTCCGCGCCCGCCACGTCGCCTTGCGACGACGCGAACGCGATGACCTTCACCGGCACACCGCGCTCGCGCCACGTCGTGAGCTCACGCCGCACGGTGTCGTCGAGCGCGGCATCGCCAAACGTCACCAGATGGAACGCGGCGCCGAGGTGGTCGTACAGATAGTCGTTGTCGGCTAGCTTGACGTTCGGCGCGGGCGCACCGACGCCAGGTCCCGCTGTCATCCGCGCGTTGTCGTCATTGGGGCTGTTGAGCGGCGAGTCGCGATAATCGTGCGCGCGCGAGGTGCGCCAGTGGAACAGTGGTCGCACGAATTCATGATCGAGCGAGAGATCCAGCACGGCGTCGCGCAATACACGAAAGCCATGCGAGGGCGGCGTCATGAAGCGCGTGCTCTTGCCGGCCTCCGCGATGATCTCGCGCGCCGCGCCCACGCGGTCGTGCGTGTACGACGCGAGCAATGACGCCGGTGCCGCGCCCTTGGCAACCGCGGCGAGTTTCCATGACAGATCGATGGCGTCCTGGAAGCCGGTGTTGGCGCCTCGCACGCCGAAGATCGGCAGCAGGTGAGCGGCGTCGCCCGCGAAGAGAATGCGTCCGTGGACATAGTCGGGCAGCGTGAGCGCGCGCGCCGAATAGACCGAGCACCAGTCCAGTTCCCACGGCGTGCCGGCCAGACCCATCATGTCGAGCTGCGCGTCGATGCGCTCGCGAATCGTTTCGGGTTGCAGCGCGTGCTCGGACGTTTCCTCCGCCGGCAACTGATAGTCCACGCGCCAAATGCCATCCGGCTCGCGATGCATGAGCACCGTGTTGCCGGGATTCCAGTCGGGCGCGAAGTACGCCAGGCGCTCTGTCGGCAGATCGAGATCGATGCGGATGTCGGCGATGACGAAGCGACCTTCGTAGCTCGCGCCTTCGAAGCGCAGGCCCAGCGCGGTGCGCACTGTCGAGCGTGCGCCGTCGGCAGCGACGAGCCAGCGCGTGTGTTGCGTGTATTCGCCGTCGGGTGTGTCGATTTGCAGGGTTACGCCGTCGTCGTCCTGCGTCAGCCCGACGAGCTTGTTGCCCCATCGCATCTCAATGAGTGGCTGGCGCTCCACGGCGTCTACCAGATAGCTCTCGAGCACGTTCTGCTGCAGGTTGATGAGCGGCGCGAAGCGGTCGTCTTCATCCACCGGCGAGTCCATGCGAAAGACACGCTGGCCGCGATAGTACGAGTTGCCGCTGGTCCAGGGCAGGCCCTTGGCGAGCACGGCGTCGGCCACGCCCACCGCTTGCAGGATCTCCTGCGAGCGGCGCGTGAAGACGATGGCGCGGCTGCCTTCCGAGACTTGCTGCTCGGCCTGGAGCACGACACAGCGCACGCCGTGGCGTGCCAGCGCAAGCGCCGTGACCATGCCGATGGGGCCGCCGCCAACGACGGTGACAGGCACGCTCGGGGTCCCGGCCTGCGGTGCGAAGTGCGGGTAGACGCGGTACGCGTGATAAAGCGACGCGCGTGGCGTGGTCTCTGGTCGATGCATGATGCGGCACCCAAAAAAACGGCTCGGCGCTCGGGCATCGGGTCTCGTGTCAGCGGAGAGACGGCGGGTGCCCATCGCGCGAATGACGAAAACGCCATCGAGCATATAGTTGCTAACACAACAATTCTAGTGTGCTAATGTTGCGTTAGCAACTAAATATCGACCCTTTTTGACTAGGGAAAAACACTGAGATGCGGCCTGTCCACAAAACGCTCGACCAGTTCCTGACGTACAAGATGCACCGCCTGATGAAGCAGCACGACAAACGCATTGCGCAGTCGTATGCGGACACGGCGCAATTGAGTCTCGCGGAGTCACGCGTATTGGCGGCAGTGGGTACGGCGGGGGCGTTGTCGAACTCGGAGCTGGCGCGTCGCGCGAATCTCGACAAGAGTCAGGCGAGCCGCGGCGCGGACGGGCTGGTGTCGCGCGGGCTGGTGCGTCGCGCGCCGGACGAGCACGACGGCCGTGCGGTGAAGGTCACGCTCACGCCGGAAGGCGAGCGTGTGTGGCGCGTAGTGATCGATGCCGCCCGTACCCACTACGACCAATTGTTCGCCACGTTGACGGACGATGAGATGGGCGTGTACGAGCAACTGCTCGACAAGCTGCTGCTGCGCTCGGACGAACTCGACGAACAGGGGTGATCGTGCGTCGCGGCCGCTTGCCCAGCGCGCGACGGAAAGCGGAAAGGGGCCCCGTGAGAGATACCCCCAAAGAAGGGATATTCATCCTGCGGTAGCGATGCCGTTCACGCCGGCGTCCTTTGGCCGAGGTGAGATACGTGCACGCCGGAATGGCCGAAGCCGCCGGCGTGCACGTGCAACGCCAGGCTAGCCGATCCTCATGCGAACGACAGCGTCTTCGTCAGATCGCCCGGCGGCATGGCGCCGCGCGCAGCGAAGGCCGCGTTGCGATGGTCGATGCCTTCGAGTGTCGGCAGGTCGTGCAGGCGCGTGACGAAACGCAGGATCGACGTGGTGTCGTAGAACGTGTGATCGACGTTGCCGCGCTTGGCGAACGGCGAGACCACCAGCGCCGGAACGCGTGAGCCGGGCCCCCAGCGGTCGCCCTGCGGCGGCGCGACATGATCCCACCAGCCGCCATTCTCGTCGTATGTAATCACGACCATCATGTTCTGCCACTGCGGCGACTTCATGAGGTGGGCCAGCACGTTCGCCACGTGTTGGTCACCCGACTCCACATCCGAATACCCCGCGTGCTGGTTCAGGTTGCCCTGCGGTTTGTAGAACGTGACGGCCGGCAGCTTGCCCGCGATGGCGTCGGCGATGAATTTGTTCGAGATCGGGCTGTCGCCCTGGCCGCCATCGCGCAGGTGCGTCTCGCGTGCGGCCGTGCCGGGCGCGAACTGGGCGAAGTAGTTGAACGGTTGGTGGTGGTACTGGAAGTTCGGTTTGTCCGCGCCGCCCTTGTGATCGAGCGCCGACTGCCACGCCCCTGCGTACCAGGCCCACGACACACCCTTCGTCGAGAGCACATCGCCGATGGTGGCGAACGTCTGCGGCGGCAGCGTGGCGGGGTTCGACGGATCGGCCAGGCGCTTGTCGCCCGAGGCGGCCGGTTTGACCGGCGACGGCTGGTAAGCCGGCATCATGGTATTCACCGCGAAGCCATCGGGCGTGATGGCGCCGTCGCGCACGAATTTCGGGGGGCCGTCGGCGGCCGACGCAGGCGAGTCTGGCGCCACCGCCAGGCGCACGCCCTTTGGCCCATCGGCCAGCACGGCGATCTTGTCCTTGGCCGGACTTTGCGCGGCGTTCGGATAGACGGGCGGACGTCCTGCGATCAGGAACTGGTGGTTCAGGAACGAGCCGCCGAAAGCCGCCATGAAGAAGTTGTCGCACATCGTGTATTGCTGCGCGATCTTGTACATGTCGAGCGCCCTGGCCGTCTCGCCGTAGTAGCCCATCGTCAGGCCGCCCGAGTTGGCCCACGCGGCGAACTGGTTGTTCGCGCCGCCGTTGATCTGCATCTGGTTCTGCCAGAATAGGTGCCAAAGATCGCGCGTGATGACGGAGGTCGGCAGCAACTGGCCCTCGGCGTCCTTGAGCATGAACGGCGCGTTCGGCGCGCGGGCGATGTCCTTCTGGGTGATGTGGTACTTCTTCCCGCCGATGGCCTGAGCGCGGGGTACCAGACCGTCGAAGATCGGCGGCAGCAGCGACATCGGTGTCTTGCCGTCGCGATCGAGCTGGGTGTAGACCGACGCGGGCACCTTCGCGAGCGGCTTCTCCACGCCCGGGAAATCGGCGAACAGATTGTTGAAGCTGCGATTCTCGAGATAGATCACGACCACCGTCTGGATGTTGGCCTTGAGTTGGGCGTCGAACGTGCCGCCGGCGGCGACGGCCGTCGGCACACCGGCACCGCTTTCGGCGGCGCAGCCGGTCAGTGCCGTGGTGGCGCCCGCCGCGCTGGCCGCACCGATGGCAGCCAGCCCTTGAAGCAGACGACGACGCGACGGATCGCTCGGGTTGTCGTCGTGTGCGAGGTCGGCGTCGAGCGCGGGATCGTGAGGTTGGGGCTTGGCGTCGTGCGTCATGATGTCCTTGATGAGCGAGTCGGGCAGAGGCGTTCGGCGAGGCAGGCGTGCTCACCCGCATGCGGTCGGCATCGGCCGACGGGCGCGAACCACGTCGTCAGCCTGCCGGGGCGGGCCGGGCAGACGACGTTTTTACGCCGGGCGTGTGACAATTCGGTGACGCCGTCGCGGCGTCACGACAGACAAAACGCAGTGGGGCCGCTTGCTTGGCGCAAGTGGATCAGGCAGCGGGCGTGGCCAGTCGTCCGGCGTAGCCCGTGTCCTCGAACAGCGCGGTGCGGAACTGGTCGACCAGATCGTCGAGCAGGGCGCGCAATGCGCTGGGCATCTGCTTGCGCGACGTGTAGACACCGTAGATGGTCATCTCGCGCGGCACGTAATCGGGCAGCAGTGCGCACAAGGTGCCGTCGCGCAGATGGGGCAGCGCCGAGTAGACCGGTTGCATCGAGATCCCGGCGCCCGCGAGCGTGGCGGCGAAGACCACGTTGACCTCGTTGGCTGACAGATTGCCGCTGACGGGCACGCCCAGCGGTGTGCCGTTGTGCACGAACTGCCAGAGACTCTTGCCGAAGTACGTGTAGGTCAGGCAGTTGTGCAGGGCCAGATCTTCGGCGCGCACCGGCGTGCCGTGACGCTGGAGATACGACGGCGCCGCACAGACCACTGAGTGGCATGTCGCCAGCCGCCGTGCGATCAGTCCGGGCGAGGGCTCGGGCGTCACGCGAATCGCGAGGTCGATGCGCTCGTCCACCAGGTCGACGGTGCGGTCCGCCACCACGAGATCGATCGCCACACCGGGATGGCGCAGGATGAATCGCGTGACCGCCGCCGCCAGGAACGCCTGACCGAGTGACGTGCTGCACGCCACGCGCAACAATCCCCGCGGCGCGCTGTCGGCGTGCGTCGCACATGCCAGGTCGTCGGCGATGCCAAGCAGCTCGCGACAGCGCGGCAAGGCGTCGTCGCCGGCGTCGGTGAGGCTCACCGCACGCGTCGTCCGATGCAGCAGTCGCGTGCCGAGCCACGCTTCGAGTTCCGCCAGATAGCGCGAGACCATCGCCCGCGACATGTCCAGGCGTTGCGCCGCCGCCGTCAGAGAGCCGCGCTCAGCCACTTCGGTAAAGACCCGCATTGCCGTCAGGCGGTCCATGATTTGCTCGATCGGTGCAACAAAGTGATCGCCATTATGGGCTTTTTTTGCGCGACTGACGCGACTACGATGGCAGGCAAGCGAGGCGTCGAACGACGGCGCCGCCTGACACAGGACAGACCGAGATGACCCACGCAACGCTGCATTACATTGCCGACCCGCTGTGCGGATGGTGCTATGGCGCGGCACCGCTCGTGCGCGCCGCGCGCGACGTGGCGGGCCTCGACGTCGCGTTCCACGGCGGCGGCATGATGGCCGGGCCGAACGCGCAGCCGGTTACGCCGCAGCTACGCAATTACGTTATGCCGCATGACCACCGTATTGCGGCGCTGACCGGCCAGCCGTTCGGCGACGCCTATTTCGATGGCCTGCTTCGCGATGACACCGCCGTGTTCGACTCCGCGCCGCCCACGGCTGCCGCGCTGGCGGCCGAGGCGCTGGCCGGACGGGGACTCGACATGTTCGCAGCGCTGCAAGTCGCCCATTATGTGGATGGCAAACGCGTTGCCGATCGCGACGTGCAGATCGATGTGGCGGTGGATCTCGGTCTCGACCGGGAGGCCTTCGCGAAAGCGCTCGATGCGCAGGCGGCTGACGTCCTCATGCGGCACTTCCGCGAGAGCCGCGCGTGGCTTGCCCGCGTCGGCGGTAGCGGCTTCCCGACGTTCGCGCTGGAGATCGGCGGTCACATCGAGCGCCTCGAACCCGGGCGCTATCTGGGACAGCCCGACGCATGGCGCGACGCGTTGCGCGAACGGCTGCTGTCCGCACAGACGTCGTCTTCCACGCAAGGCGACGCCGGTACTTTGCCCCAATGCGGTCCTGACGGTTGCGCGCTCTGAGCGTCCGCCGCCTATCCCGACATCCCTCGTCACCCCCTGGAGAGTCCTGATGAAAGTCGCCTTGATTGGTATTACCGGCCGCGTGGGTACGCGCGTTGCCGCCGAATTGCTGCAACGCAATCACACCGTGACCGGTATCGCCCGCAATCCCGAGCGCGTCGAAGCCGAGCAGGGGCTCACCGTCGTCAAGGGCGATGCCGCTGACCCGGCGTTGCTCGCACCGCTGCTCACGGGGCACGATGCCGTGATCAGCGCGGGCCGCTTCGTCTCCATGGACGCCGCCAAGCTCATCGACGCCGTGAAGCGCGCCGCCGTGCCGCGTCTGCTCGTGGTGGGCGGTGCCGGCAGTCTGGACATCGCGCCGGGCAAGGCGCTCATCGACACGCCCGATTTCCCGCAGGCGTACAAGCCGGAAGCCAGCGCCGGCCGCGTGTTCCTCGAGGTGCTGCGGGCCGATCCCGATGACTCGCCGCTGAACTGGACGTTTCTGTCGCCGTCGGCGTTGTTCGAGCCGGGCGAGCGCACGGGCAAGTTCCGTCTCGGTGGCGACGCGCTGCTCGTCGATGCTAACGGCAAGAGCTGGATTTCGATGGAAGACTATGCCATCGCGCTGGTCGACGAACTTGAGCGGAATCAGCATCCGCGCGCGCGCTTCACTGTCGGCTATTGAGCGCGGGGCGATTGGGAAGACGGCGGTGCGCGTCGATCGTCGGCGCGATCAGCGCGCCTGCCGGAACGTGAGGTTGTATCGCACGGCCTGAGCGTCGAAGCTGCCTTCAACGCTCGCAATGCCGTGATAGGCGAGTCGCGATGGCCCACCCCACACGACCACGTCGCCCGGGGCCAGGCGGAGTCGGCGGGTGCGGTCGCCGCGCTGCAATCCGCCCCACAGGAAAGTCGCGGGAAGCCCGAGCGACACGGACACGATGGGCGCGCTCAGTTCGCGCTCGTCGCGGTCCTGATGCAAAGTGAGTCGCGCATCGAGCGTGTAGCGATTGACGAGACAGGCGTCGGGCACAAAGTCACGATACCCGGCCGCCTCGGCCGCGCGGTGCGCGAGCGCGACGAACGACGTCGGCATCGCAGGCCACGGTTGCTTCGAGAGCGGATCGTGCGTGCCATAGCGATACCCCTGCCGGTCGCTGATCCATCCCACTTCCCCGCAATTCGTCATGGCGACCGACATGCGTTTGCCGCCCGGCGTGAGCCAGTGACGCAGCGGCGCCTGTGCGATCACCGCGTCGATATCGGCCTGCAAGGTCGCCAGTTGCGATTGCGCGAACGCCCGCAGCACGAACGCGCCCGGACCGAGTGCGTCGGGTTGCAGCGTGTCGTGGCGCGCATCGTCGGGCGCGTCGCCGAAAAGGTCGAGTGTCATGTGGCGTCATGCAGGATCACGCCAAGCGTGTGTCGATGGCCACTGCGCACCCGGCTTACACCGTGCCGCAAATTGACACGGTACACCCCGCGCGTGCCGTTCACCGGACGGTGATGCACGGCGAACACGACCGCGTCGCCGCGCGTGAGCGGCACCACTTCGGCGCGCGACTGCATGCGCGGGCGCTGCTCGGTGAGGACGAACTCGCCGCCCGTGAAATCCTCGCCGGGCTGAGACAGCAGGATGGCCACCTGCAACGGGAAGACGTGTTCCCCATAGAGATCCTGATGCAGGCAATTGTAGTCGCCTGCCCCATAGCGCAGCAGCAACGGCGTGGGGCGGCGCTGGCCAGCGTGGTGACATTGCGCGAGGTAGGCGCGGTGCGTGGATGGATAGCGCGTGTCGATGCCCATCGCTGCGTGCCAGCGGTGCGCGATGTCGCGCAACGGCGCGTAGAACGCTTCACGCAATTCGGCGACCAGCGGCGGCAGCGGGTAAGCGAAGTACTGATATTCGCCCTGCCCGAATCCGTGACGCGCCATCACGATACGGCTGCGGAAAAGGGGCGACGTGGGCGTGATGCTCAGTGGTGTGTCCGTCCCGCCGTACATCGCGCAAAGCGCGGCGCATTCGCGCGCATTCAGCAACTGCGGAATGCGCGCGGCACCGAAGCCGTTGAGTTCCTCTTCGAGGGCGGCCCAATCGGGCGACAGTACGCGTGCGGTCATCACGTCACCTGGGTCGGCGCATCGCCACGTTCGCCGCCTTCGCTGGCGAGCAGCGCGCGCTTGCGCTCGACGCCCCAGCGATACCCGGACAGGGCGCCGTCGTTGCGCACGATGCGGTGGCACGGAATGACAACGGCCAGCGGATTCGAGGCGCACGCCTGCGCCACCGCGCGCACCGCGCGAGGGGCACCAATGCGCTCGGCGATCTGCGTGTAGCTCGCGGTCATCCCCGCAGGCACGTCGCGCAGCGCTTGCCACACCCGCTGCTGGAACGCCGTGCCGCGCACATCGAGCGGCAAGGACAAACCGAGACGCGGCGACTCCACGAAGCCCACCACCTGAGCCACCCACCGCTCGAACTCGGCGTCGGCCCCGACCAGTTCCGCCTTCGGAAAACGGTCCTGCAATGCCTTGACGAGCGTATCGGGGTCGTCGCCCAGTGACACGGCACAGAGTCCACGCGAGGTGGCGGCGACCAGCAATGCCCCGAGCGAGCACTGCGCCACGGCGAAACGAATCGATTCGGCCTTGCCCCCCGCGCGGAACGCGGCTGGCTTCATACCGAGCAGCGCGTCGGCACTCGCGTAGAAGCGGCCGTTGGAATTGAAGCCGGCGTCGTAGAACGCCGACGTAACGCTCCCGGCGGCAGGCAACGCATCGCGCACACGCTCGGCGCGGCGCGCGTTGGCATAGGCGCGTGGGGTCACGCCCGTCACCGCGCGAAAGAGCCGGTGGAAATAGTGCGGGCTCAGGCCGGCCTCGGCGGCGAGGGCGTCCAGACGCGGCGGCACCTCGGCCATCTCGATTTGCCGGCAGGCGGCCGTGACCAGGGCAGCGTGACGGACCTGACGCGCGTCGGGCGCCCCCTGCTCCGGATGACACCGCTTGCAGGGACGAAAGCCCGCGCGCTCGGCCGCCGTGCTGTCGGCATGGAACGTGACGTTTTCGCGCCGCGCGAGCTTCGCGCCGCACGAGGGACGGCAATACACGCCGGTCGTGCGCACGGCGTAGAAGAAGGCGCCGTCCGCCTGCCTGTCGCGCGCGGCGACGGCCGCCCACCGGGCGTCGTCGGTCGCATAGCGCGACGTGGGCGCGCGCTCGTTCGTCGGGACAGGGGGCGTCGGGGCCTGCGCAGGACGCGGGCCATCGGCGCGGCTGCCGGGGCGAAGGGGGCGTTTGGCGGTCATTGGATGAGTAGGCATCACGGTGGACTCCCGATGGCTGAGGACTTGCCTTCAGTGTAGGGAGCGGGGCGCGAGGCGGCGCTCCGTTTCTTGCTATCGAATTCCATCAGACGCCCGGCGGCAGCGTCGTCCCCAGCTTGGCGGCGAGGCTCATGACCATCACCAGGACGAGCGCCTCGACGGCGACCACGCGCGCGAAGGCGGTCGAATCGAGCGGTGTCTCGCCCGCGTCGAGCACAAGACGCGGCAGGAAATGCCAGCGGTTCCACGCGCCGAGCAGCGCGGCAATGCCGACGAACACGAGCTTCGTCACGAGCCACGCCAGGTACGGTGCGTTCTGCGCGGCGAACCACAGCGACGGCGTCTCGCCGAGCGTACGCCAGGCGTTGACGGCCCCCGTCACGAGCGCGATGAACATGGCCAGCGTGGCAACCGAGGAAAGCCGTTCCCCGTACGCCGCACGCGCACCGACTGGCCAATGACGCCAGCCGGGGATCGCGCATCCGGCCACGAGCAGCACGCCGGTCCACGACGCCGCGGCGGCGACATGCAGCGTGTGAATGCCGATGGCGAGCCAGGGCAGGGACGCGTCGGCCGCGTGCCCCGTCCCGGCGCGGGCGAGCGCCAGCATGACGGCGCCGGTGGCATAGACCGCGCGGGCGTGACGCTCCTGACGATGCTCGCGCCGATGATGCCGGTCGCGTGGATCGTCGGCGATCGGCAGCGTCGCACGCAGGTGGCGTCGCGCGTCGTACCAGGCCCAGACGCCGGCACACAGCAGTGCGGCGCCAAGCGCGGCGACCCACTGCATCCGGCCGAAGTGGGTCTGGGTGAGCACCAGCCAAACATCGCCGAGCATGGCGGACGCGCTTTCCCAGTCGCCGCCCGTCATTGCCTCCGTGCTGGCGAACACGTAGGCGATCCACGCGATCACGGCGAGTCCGGCCGCAAAGGCTGGCAGCACGCGCAGCGTGAGACCGCGCCGCACGGCGTGCGGACTGCGCAGGAGCAGCACGCCGACGGCCAGGGCCAGCGCGAGGTTCAGCAGTCCCGCCGTGGCCGGTTGCCACGTGCCGGCGGCCAGATCGGCCGACATCACTTCACGGAGAACCGGAAGTTGCCTTGCGTGCGATGGCCGTCGCTCGCGACGGCGACCCAGTTCGCCTGATAGTGACCGATGGCTAGCGCGGGAAGCGACAGCGTGAGCGTCTTGCGCGAGGCGTCGAGTTGGCCCTTGGCCTGCGTGACCGGTTTGCCCTGGGCGTCGACGACGTTCAACTTCGAGAGGGCGCCTTCGAGCGCCGAGTCGAACGTCACGCGCACGACCTTCGGCGCCTCGACGCTCGCCTGCGCGGCCGGTTCGCTCGAGACGACGTGCGCGTGGGCCCACGCCCCTTGCGAGAGCCCGGTCAGGCCGACGACGGCCGCGAGCGTGAGTCCCCGCGTCGCGCGACGCAGGAAACCGGTGGCATGGCGGGCATGGGACGCGTTCTTGGAAGTGCGCATATCGAGTGGACCAACGAGTTGGGTGGATGGCTGAAATATCGGACAAATGCCGTTTGGCAGGCGTTCGCCGCTCGCGCAGTATCGCAGACCTTGCAGACCGACGCAGCCGTCTGCGGATTCCCAGGGGCGCGTCTTGCGCGGCAATGTGTCGCGCCGGTTGCCTCGACATTGGCGCCTTGTTTTGCAACTTAGTTGCAAAACAAGGCCATCCTCAGTATCATCGCTCCATATTGCAACTTGGTTGCATTAACCCGTTGTGAACCGCGCGGCGGCGGCGATGGACAGGCGTGATGTGCGTTGTGTCGGTCGTGCGCCCCACGCCTGCCCCACAAGATCACAGGACTTTGCTGCCATGACGCTTCCTCCCGGGGCATCCGGCGACGCCGACCGTCGCCTGCCCGTCACTGTGCTGTCCGGCTTTCTCGGCGCCGGCAAGACCACACTGCTCAACCATGTGCTGCGCAATCGCGACGGTCTGCGCGTGGCCGTGCTCGTCAACGACATGAGCGAGGTGAACATCGACGCCTCATTCGTCGAGCGCGGTGCGGCCAACGCGGGTGCGGCGCTTTCTCGCACGCAGGAGCGGCTTGTCGAGATGAGCAACGGCTGCATCTGCTGCACGCTACGCGAGGATTTGCTTGTCGCGGTGCGCGACCTGGCGCAGGAGGGCCGCTTCGATTACCTGCTCATCGAGTCGACGGGCATCGCCGAGCCGATGCCCGTGGCCGCGACGTTCGAATTTCGCGACGACACCGGGCAATCGCTCGCCGACATTGCCCGGCTCGACACGATGGTCACCGTCGTCGACGCCTTGCACGTGCTGGACGACTTCCACAGCGTCGACACGCTCGCGCAGCGCGGCGAGGTGGCGGGTGAGGACGACGAGCGACGTCTTGCCGAACTGCTGACCGAGCAGATCGAGTTCGCGGATGTGGTGGTCGTGAGCAAGGGGGATTGCGTCGACGCGGCGCGCCTGGACGCCGTCAAGGCGCTGATCGCCGGCCTCAATCCGTCGGCCCGCATCGTGCTGGGCGAGCGCGGGCAGGTGCCGCTCGCCGAGGTGCTGGGCACGGGGCTTTTCGACCCCCAGCGTGCCGAGCGAATGGCTGGTTGGGCGCAGGCGCTCGAGGGCGAACCGGTGTCAGAGGCCGACACTTACGGGGTGACGAGCTTTGTGCTGCGTCGGCGTGAACCGCTGCATCCGGCGCGTTTTGCGTCGTTCATGACGATGCCGTTCGACGGCCTGATGCGTGCCAAGGGGTATGTCTGGGCCGCGAGCCGTCCGGCGTGGGCGCTCGCCTACTCGCGTGCCGGCAATACGGCGACGCTGGAGCCGATGGGGCAGTGGTGGGCCGCCGTTGGGCCAGACGTGTGGCCGCCTGAGGGCGATCCGCAGCGCGGCGCCATCGAGGCGAACTGGGAAGCGCCCTGGGGCGACCGCATCAACGAGGTGGTGTTCATCGGGCGCGACATGGACCGCGACGCCATCGAAAAGGCGTTCGGCGCGTGCTGTCTGAGCGCCGTCGAGCTCGCGTTGGGCGATAGCGTCTGGCGCGACGCCGAGCACGCGTTGCCGCTGACGATGGAGGACGAAGACGCGTGAGCCGGCGCGCGACAAGCGACCCGCGCGGTGGGCACAGGGAACAAACGAAATCTCCGCTTGGCCTGATTTTGATCAAATATCGCGCTTCGGACACGCCTAGCATAGACAGGTGAGGCGGTCGGCATGGCGCGATATCGCGCGGTACGACTGCGGGTGAAGTCCTAAGGGGGAGGGTGCGATGCGTGCGATCGATGTAATGACTACGCAAGTGATCCTGGCGCGACCCGAGATGACAGTTCACGAAGCTGCGAAAATGCTGGTTGATCACGACATCAGCGGCATGCCCGTGGTCGACGCCGAGGGGAGACTTGCCGGCATGATTACGGAGGGGGACCTGCTGCACCGGATGGAAATCGGCACGCAGATGAAGCGGCGCGGACGGTTGTCCGAATTCTTCACATCGACGCGGGAACTCGCCCGCGAATACGTGAAGGAAAACTCACCTCGCTTAAGCGAAGTGATGACGGCCGACGTCGTCACCGCGAAGGAAGACACGCCGCTTGCCGAGATCGCCGAGATGATGGATCGGCATCGAATCAAGCATGTCCCTGTCGTACGCGATGGCAAGGTGGTGGGCCTGGTCAGTCGGGCGAACCTCATTCGGGTACTGGCGAGCATTGGTCCTGACTTGCACCACAGTGTTGCCCCAAGCGATGCGGAAGTTCGCCAAGCCATCTTGACTGAATTGGGCGGGAATCGCTGGGCATTGCCGTCGCAAAACGTCATTGTCACCAACGGCGTCGCTCACTTGTGGGGCGTGATCAAAAGTGAAGAAGAACGCGAGGCCATTCGCGTCGCTGCCAAGAATGTCCCCGGCGTCAAGGATGTGATATGCCACCTGGTCTATCCGTCCATCCCGCTCTACTGACGGGTGACCCAAACTGCGCTCCGCCGTCGTTGCCGGAGCGCGAAACGCTGGACCGGTGCACCGGCTACGTCTGCGTATAAGGCGACGTGCGCGCCCGCCCAGCCGTGGCCAACTCGGCGATTTCAGCGGTAATCTCACTCTGCCGGACGATGCGAGACTCTCGTGTGAGCACAGCGAGCTGGTCCTTCACGTGATGGCTCGCCGCGAGCATGGCTGCCAGGCGCGCCGCGTTCTCCGACGCAAACGACTGCATCAGGCCCTCGCACAGCTCAAGGTACACGTAGCGCTCGGTGAGGCCCGTCAACAATTGATCGAGCGGAAGATTGAAGAGCGGCGGTTGCCTACTCGACGCCCGTCGGAACCGGGCGAACTCGAACGGGACGAGTCGCCGGGTCACAATGCTTTCCGCAAGCGCAGGGCCGGGCGTTGCATAGACGAGCCACACCTGTGACGACGCACGATCGCGAAAGCGCGCAAATACCGCATCCGCGATCTGGCCCGCCACCCGCATGGCGTCATCTGCGTGTGAGGCCATCGGAACGGTCCAGGCGCAATGCAGCGCGCGCTCTTGGGCGAGCATCGCGCCCCGCGTTCCGACCACGAAAATCTCGCTTGGCGCGGTTCCCTTCAACTGCTCGGCCCGTGCAAGGAGACGGTCGTTGAAGCCGCCGACGAAACCTTGCTCGGTGCAAACGACGATCAGGATACGCACGCTGCCTTGCGCTGGCGCGGGATCCGGCGCATATCCTGACGGCGCGGCCGTCAGCGCCCTGCCGATCGCCTCGCCGACGGTTGCCGCAGCCGAGCGAATGCCGGCAATCCGCGCCTGCGCCTCGCGTTCGCGCGCGGCCGCGATACCGCGCATCGCGCCGATCACCGCTTGGAGTTGCGTCGCCGATGCGGTGCGGCTCTCGATTTCACTGAGTTTGCTGCTCATTGCGATGTCACCCTGTCGCACGCCCATCGATGGGCTCATGTGCGGCACGTTCGATAAGCGCGCGTATCCGCTCGACGAGACGCTTGCGCTGCGTGTCGTCGAGCGTGGCGGACTGCCACGCCACAGCGGCGGCGTCGCGGTCCGTTTCGTCCGAGATGCTCAGTTTTTCACGGACCCACGCCGTGACCTCGTGCGAGACGCCGTCGAAGGCCCCATCGTCGAGTGCCGCGAGCAACGCGATCTGATCGGTCACGCGCAGCGCGCCGAAGCGCGGTTGGGTGATCAGCGCACGGATCTGCCTGCCGCGCTCAATTTGCGCGTCGACGCGCGCGTCGGCAAGACCGCCGAAGTGGCTGAACATTTCCAGTTCGAGAAACTGCGCATAGTCAAGACGCAAACGGCCCGCGACATCGCGCAGCGCGACGCGCTGCGCCTTGCCGCCAACGCGGCTCACGCTTAATCCGACGTCCACGGCGGGCCGCTGATTCGCGGCAAAAAGCGCGGCGTCAAGCACGATTTGTCCGTCCGCAATCGAGATCAGGTTCGTCGGGATGTAGGCCGACAGATTGCCCGCGTCCGTCTCGGCGATCGGCAGCGCGGTCAGTGAGCCGCCGCCGAGCGCCGCGGACAGCTTGGCCGCGCGTTCGAGCAGACGCGCATGCAGATGAAAGATGTCGCCCGGATACGCTTCTCGCCCAGGCGGCTCGCGCGTGAGCAGTGCAAGCTCGCGATGCGTCGCCGCGTGTTTTGTCAGATCGTCGATCACGATCAATGCATCCTGGCCGCGATCGCGAAAGTACTCGGCAATCGAAAACCCCGCGAACGGGGCGATCCATTGCAACCCGGGCGGTGTGGCTGCCGACGCGACAACAAAAATGCAGCGCTCGGGCGCGCCGTGCGTGCGTATGGCATCAATGGCGCGCTGCACCGCCGTCGAGCGCTGCCCGACCGCGACATAGACGGATATCACGTCGCTATGCTTCTGATTGACGATCGCCTCGACAGCGAGGGAGGTCTTGCCCGTCGCGCGATCGCCAATGATCAGTTCGCGTTGGCCGCGTCCGATGGCAAACAGCGCATCGACAACCAGCACGCCCGTCTCGAGAGGTTCATGCACGAAATCGCGTTCGATGATCGAAGGCGCAGGGCGCTCAACAGGCAGGCGCGCCTCGCATTTGAGCGGCTCGCCCGCGTCGAGCGGCCTGCCCAGCGGATCGACGACGCGCCCGAGCAGGGCATCGCCAACAGGTAGGTCGAGCACGCGGCCGGTGCGAACGACGCGCATCCCGGCGCGCACCGGCTCGTAGTTATCGAGTAGAACGATACTCGCGGTGGCGGCGTCGAGCGAGTGAATGAATCCGCGCACCCCGCATTCGATCTCGACCACCTCGTCAAGTGTGGCGTCGGGCAAGCCCGATAGGAACGCAATGCCGTCGGCGATCAGCTCGATGCGCCCGGTGCTGGCCGCACTGGGTTCGGGCGTGATGTGTTCGAGCGCTTCGCGCTGGCGCGCGAGCCACGCGTCGGGCGATTGCACGTCATTGAAATCAAGGCGTTCGGCCATCGTTGGGAAGAAGCCCGCTATGAATCTGTTCAAGCTGATCGCGCCAGCTGTTGCGCACCACCCCGTGCGTGCCTGACAACTCGAGTCCCGCAATCAGCGTGCGGTCGACCTCGCTGGAGAATTCGATACGCCGCCCGAACGCGCCGGAGAGCGCTGTGGCGCACGCTTCACGTTCATTGGCCGTCAACGTGCGCGGCGCTGTGAGCCGCAGCGACTCGTCTGCGGCCATTTCGGCACGCTCGTCCGGCGAAAGCAGTTGCACGCCATTGGCGAGTCCGTCGATGAAAGCTGCCACGCGCACGCCGTCGGGCAGCCGGTCGAGCAGCTTGCCGGCGATGTCGACGGCGAACTGTAGCGTTGCCGCCGACGTTGCTTCAGCTTGTGCCGCGCGCTCGCGCGCGGCTTCCGCCGCGGCCTGGGTGCGAAGCCGGGAGACCTCGTCTTGCGCCGCGGCAAGCAGCGCCGCGTGTTGCTGTTGCGCATCCGTCTCGATTTGCGCGAGCGCCTGCGCCCGCTGCGCGGCAAGCTGCTCGTGCTCGGCTTGCAAAGCATCGCGCTCGGCCTGTGCCGCTAGCTTCGCTGCGTTCGCGTCGCTGATCAGCGCATTGGCGCGGGTCTGGCGCTCCGCCATGATCTTCGCGACCGGACGGAACAAATAGCGCGCGAGAAGCCAGACGAGAACGAGCGCATTGATCGTCTGCAGTGCCAGCGTGGACCAGTCGAGTTTCATCGCGCCCCCTATTTCACGAACGGATTCGCAAATAGCAGCAGTAACGCGACGACAAGGCAATAGATCGCCATGGTCTCGATCATGGCGAGCCCGACGAAGAGCGTGCGAGACAGCGTACCCGCAGAGTCGGGCTGACGCGCGATGGCATCCATGGCCGCCGCGACCGCACGGCCCTCGGCAAGCGCGGGACCGATTGCACCAAACGAGACGGCAAGCGAGGCCGCAACGACGCTGACGATTTCAATGAGGTTCATGTCTGTCCCTTCTGCTTGTCGTGAACGGAAATGCTCGACTCGCCAACGGCCGTGCCGATGAATACCATCGCGAGTACCGCGAAAATATAGGCTTGGACCGCACCGGTCAGCAAATCGAGCGCCATCAGCGGAATCGGCACGAGCAGTCCGGCGAGCGACAGCACGATGCCTACCACGAACACGCCGCTCATCACGTTACCGAATAGGCGGACCACCAGCGAGAACGTTCGCGTGATCTGCTCGACCACGTTCAACGGAATCATCACCCAGGCCGGTTCGGCGAACGTCGCGAGGTAGCCGCGCGCGCCGCGCGAGCGCACGCCGCACACCAGTGTGGCGGCGAGGACGAGTAGTGCGAGCGCGGCGTCCGTTTCCAGATGCGCGGTCGGCGGTTCGATCCCCGGGATGAGCGACGACCAGTTCGCGACCAACACGAACAGGAACAATGTGCCGATCAGCGAACGGTACGGTGCGGGATCGGCCTGCATCGTGCCGCGAATTTCAGAATCGATCGTGCCAACCAACAGTTCAAGCGCGATTTGCGCGCGAGATGGCTTGATGGACAGGTTGCGTGTGAGCAGCAGCGAGGCGCCCGTCATGGCGGCCATGATCGCCCACGTCACGACAACGGGCGCGGTGATGACGAGAGGGCCGGCACGCAGTAGCGGCTCGGCGACGAATGGTGCGTGCATCATGACACCGCTCCCTCTCGTTCGAGCGCTGCGCTGCGCGCCCAGAGAAAGCCGCAGATCCCCCCGAGTAGTCCGAACATTCCCATTTTCGAAAGCCATACGAACGCCGCACCCGTGAGCGCAAGGCGCGCCAGCTGTAGCGCCAGCGCAAGTGTCGCGCGGCCTTGCGTGAAGCAGGCTACGGTCCAGCGCAACGACTTGAAATGCAGCATGCCGGCCAGCCGCCCGCCCGCGATCCCGGCGGCCGCGAGCACGAGTGCGTCGGCGACGCGCAGCAGACTGATGTCAATCACGAATCCTCCTTTGCTGTCGATGCATCCAGCGCCATGCGGACCACAGGCCGATGGCCGCGCCGATCATCAGTAGCGGTGCCGCAAACAGTACCCGCGTGCCGGCAATGCGGTCCAGCCAATGCCCCAGCGCCAGGCCAAGCAGTATCGGCAGAACGATCATCCAGCCGAGAATGCCGATCTGCCCCAGGCGCGCGCCAAGCGACGGCTCCGGGTTCTCGCGCGCAATCTGTTCGCGGTGCGCGGCGCGCTTCGCGGCTTGTGCGACGCGATCGCCGTTTTTCTCGTTGGTTTCGCCGGAGGGCGGCCACGACGTCATTCCGCTTCTCCTCGCTGGGGTTGCGGCCGCAGGTAACGCAGCATTTGACGCACAGCCCGCGCATGCAGCCGGGTCTGTTCGAAACGCGCACGCCGCATCGCTTCGAGCTGCGCGGCGCGTTCGCGACGCACCTCCGCCTCAAGCGCCTCAAGCGAAGCACCCGGCACGGCATCGCGGCACGCAAGCGACACGTCTGTGCCGCTCGACACGAGCAGCACACCGCCGTCGATCGCGCAGTAATGTTCGCTGCCGTCCGCCATGCGCCAGCGCACGACCGATGCACTGAGCAGCGTGACCAGATCCGCGTGTCCGGCGCGAATGCCGAATGCACCGCTGTTGTCCTCGGCACGCAACGACACGACCGCGATCCGGTCGACGACGATTCGCGACGGCGTGGCAATCGTGAGCGAGAAGCAACGTTCCGTCATGGCGTGGCCTGCGCTTGCGCGGCACCGGCCGGCGCCTTGTTGGCGCGCGCTTCCTTCGCGCGCGCCTCATCCAGCGTGCCGACCATGTATAGCGAATTCTCCTGCCAGTCGTCGCATTCGCCCGCGAGGATCGCCTTGCAGCCTGCAATCGTGTCCGGGAGCGCGACCGATCGGCCCGGCTGGCCCGAGAAGGCTTCGGTAACCGTGAACGGTTGCGTAAGAAATCGCTGCAGTCGGCGCGCGCGCTGCACGGCACGACGATCGTCGATGCCGAGTTCCTCGATGCCCAGCAACGCCACGACGTCCTGCAGTTCGCGTTGGTGCTCGATCACACGCCGCACATCGTTGGCGACCGTTGCGTGCAACGGGCCGACGACGAGTGGATCGAGCAAGATCGACGACGACGCGATCGGATCGATTGCCGGATACATGCCCTCGGCGGCGAGCGAGCGTGACAATACGATGGTGCTGTCGACGTGCGATGCGAGCGTCGTCACGGCGGGATCGGTGAAGTCGTCGGCGGGAACGTAGACGGCCTCGATCGCGGTGACGGCAGCGTTTCCCACCGACACGATCCGCTCCTGCACGGCCGCAACTTCGCTCGCGAGGGTCGGCTGATAGCCGACCCTCGACGGCATGCGCCCGAGCAGTCCGGATACCTCGGCGCCCGCCTGCACGAAGCGAAATATGTTGTCCATCAGAAGGAGTACGTTCTGACCGACCTCGTCGCGGAAATACTCGGCAATCGTCACGGCGGTAAGCGGCACGCGCCAGCGCGCGCCGGGCGGCTCGTTCATCTGTCCGTAGACGAGCACTGCGCGTGGCAACACACCGGAGCCGCGCATGTCGGACAGCATTTCATGTCCCTCGCGCGAGCGTTCACCGACGCCTGCGAACACCGACATTCCGCCGTACTGGGTGGCCATTACGTGAATTAGCTCCATCACCAGCACGGTCTTGCCGACCCCCGCGCCACCGAACAAGGCGGCCTTGCCGCCATGTGCAAGCGGCGCCAGCAGGTCGACGATCTTGATACCCGTCTGGAACAGGCGGGTCGCGCCGCGCTGCGCCGACAGCGGCGGCGGCGTGCGATGCATCGGCCGTCGCTCGACGGTGTCGGGCAGACGCTCTCCGCCGTCGCGGGTCATGCCGGCAACATCCAGCAGCCTGCCGAGCACCGCGTCGCCGACCGGCACTTCGATGGGCCTTCCGGTGGCCTGGACCGTCGCACCGCGCGCAAGACCCGCAGTGGTGTTCAATGCAAGCGCGCGCACGGTGTGCTCGTCGGTGTGCGACTGTACTTCCGCGAGGATCGGCGAGCCGCCTTGCAGCGTGATCCACAGTGCCGTGTCGACCGGTGGTAGTTCATTCGTGTCGAACGTGACGTCGACGACCGCACCGCGTACGGCGCTGACTCGCCCGAGCGCCGTAGCCGCGATCGTTCGCGTCGCGGCGTCCTGATTATCGGTGCCCCCGGCGGTCGGCACGATACCTTCTCCTTGATCACATTTGGAACTCCTTTACGTTAGCAGCGTGCCGATCAAGCGGGCTGATCCTGATCAAACTTCGCGCGCATCGTTGCACTGGACCGAGCGCGCGGTGTCTGATCGCCACGCCTTAGAAATCAGGCGTTTCCAGCGGACGCAGGTCGAATACGAGCACTTCCGCGTCGTTGCCGTTCGAGAGCGTGAGCGCGGTTTCGTCGCGCACGCGCACCCCGTCGCCTTCGCCCAGCGCCACGCCATTCAGGCTCACGCTACCGCGTGCCACGTGCACATAGGCGTAGCGGTTCGGCGCGAGCGTCAACGTGGCCGACTCGTCGCCGTCGATCAGGCCGGCATACACGCGCGCATCCTGATGGATGTGCAGCGAGCTGTCGCTGCCGTCCGGCGAGATGATCAGGCGCAGACGGCCACGCTTTTCTTCCGGCGTGAAGCGTTGTTGCTGATACTCGGGTGCGACGCCGGCCTGATTCGGCACGATCCAGATCTGCAGGAAGTGCACCGGCGAGGTGGGCGAATGGTTGAACTCGCTGTGCGCCACGCCGCGCCCGGCGCTCATCAACTGCACGTCGCCCGGCTCGATCACCGACCCCGTGCCCATGGTGTCCTTGTGTTCGAGCGCGCCCTCGAGCACGTACGAAAAGATCTCCATGTCGCGGTGTGGGTGCTTGCCGAAGCCCTGTGCCGGGGCCACGCGGTCGTCGTTGATCACCAGCAGATCGGAAAAACCGACTTGCTTCGGATCGTAGAAATTCGCGAACGAGAATGTATGACGCGAGTTCAGCCAGCCATGGTTGGCAATGCCTCGGTCTGCAGCTTTTCTGATGTCCAGCATGATGGGCTCCTGTGTCTTCATCGGGTCGTTCAGAGGCCGGGTTGGCCTCGATGAATGTCATTCTAGAGTCCTGGCGGAAAACCACAATCCACATGATTTGTGAATTATTGTCCTAATTTAGATGACAATCGCGGTCGGCGACGATTGCTCGTCTTCCGGCCGCGAGCCGGACGATTCTTAAGACGTCGGGTTCAAACGGCCGAAAGCGCAGGCGTTGGCACGCGTGCTGGCGCGTGATGTGCGAGACTACGGGCCTTCTTTCCCACGGCTGGCCGACCAACGTGCGGGCAGGCGCCAGGTCATGGTAGGGCGCTTGCGCGCACTTGGCTTGAGGGCTGCGCCGTCGTCCGATCCGCCCCTACTGGAGATTCGTCATGAGTCGCACCTATGCATTCCGTATCGTCAATGTCTTCGCCGAGACCACCTTCGGGGGCAATCCGCTGTGCGTGTTCGAAGACGCGCGTGGCTTGAGCGACGACGAGATGGCATCGCTGGCGCGGCAGTTCAACCTGTCCGAGACGACGTTCATGCTTCCGTCGGAGACAGCGGATGCGCACGTGCGAATCTTCACACCCGGCTACGAGATGCGTTTTGCCGGGCATCCGACGCTGGGCACGGCGCATGTGCTGCGCGCCATGCGCAACGCGGGCGATCGCGTAACGCTGCAGTTCGCCGCTGGCCTCGTGCCGGTGCAGGCCAGTGGCGATCACTGGACGCTGACCGCGCCGTCGTCCGGCGAACCGACGATCAGGAACGCGAACGAGGCGGATGCCGACATCGCGGCGCTGGTACGGCTCGGACGCGACGATCTCGCGCATTCGCCGCAATGGGTCGACACTGGCGCCGATCAACTGCTGATTCCGCTGCGCGACGCCGACGCGGTCGCGCGGGCGCAACCCGACAGCGCGCGCCTGGAACGCTGGCCGCTCTCGAGTCTCGAGCGTAAAACGGGCTACGTGTTTTCCATCGACGAGGACACGGGGAGCGAGTTGCAGGTCACAGCCCGCTACTTCTTCACGACGCAGGGCGGCGGCGTGACCGAAGATCCGGGCACGGGGTCGGCTTGCGCCAACCTCGGCGGCTGGCTGATCGGGCAAGGGTATCCGCTGCCGGTGCGTGCACGCGTATCGCAGGGCGACGCCATCGGGCGACCGTGCCGCTTGACGCTGGAAGTGACGGCGGACCGCCGGATCCAGGTGGGCGGCAACGTCATCGAACTCGCACGCGGCGAAGTGCGCCTGTAAGGCGCGGGGGACGACAACCGTATGTATGCATTGGCAGCGCCGGTCAACACCGAGCTGGACATCAAGAAGAGCCGGTTCATCGGCATCGTCATGCCCGTGGCGTCGCGCGAGGCCGCCATGCGCGAACTCGGCGCGCTGCGCGTGTGTTATCCCAACGCCACGCATTACTGCTGGGTGTTGTTGTGCGAGGGCGCGTCGGGTTTCGACGACGATGGCGAGCCGGGCGGCACGGCGGCCAAGCCCATGTACAACGTGCTCATGCACAAGGGGCTGACGAATGTGCTGGCGGTTGTCGTGCGCTATTACGGCGGCATCAAGCTGGGGGCGGGCGGCCTGACGCGCGCCTACGGACAGGCGGTGAGCGAAGCGCTCAAGCTCGCCACGCTCACCGCGGTCGAGCCGACGACCGAACCGCGCTACCGCTGTGCCTTTGCCCACGAGGCGACGCTGCGCCGGTTGGCGGAGCGTCATGCGGCCGACGTGCTCGATGCCGCTTACGACGATGGCGTTACGCTGCGGCTACGGTTGAAGGTGCGAGATGTGGCGGCGTTCGAAGCCGATGCCACCGAAGCGCTCAGCGGCGGCCTCACGCGGTGCGACTGACGTGGCGTGGCAATCGTTCGTCGCGCGTACATGCTCGTCGTGGGACGGCGGGGGGCGACGTCAATGCTCGAAGAGGTGGAAGGCTTCGACGTGGTTGCGCCGCCGGGAGAGCGCCACGAGATTGACGAAGCACACGCCCGCGACCAGCGCGAAGAGGGGCGCGGAGACTTCGATGGTGTCGCGGGCGAGCAGCGAGACGAGTGTCAATGCCACCATGATCGTGAGCAGCGCACGATGCAGCCACGTCGCCAGCCGTAGATGCCGCTCGGATTGCGCCACGAGCACGACCAGCGAGACATAGAACGGGGCGGCAATGAGCGCCAGCACGCAAAGCGCGAGCAGCACGCCGAGCACGCTGGTGAGCAGTTCATGCCCATCGGCGGCGCTCGATTGCACGCCGACGACCGTCGCCGCAGCGAGATAGAGCAGCATCAAACCATTCAGAACGATTGCGAGTCGGTTCATGGCTTCTCTCCGACGAAAAAGGGTGCGGAGGTGAGATCGCCCCGCGCAAGGCGACGGGGTCCGGTTGCGGTCAAACAGTCAGGGGAAGGGTCCGGTAACGGGCGGTAGGGCAGACTCGCCACGCAATGCGATATTTCCGTGACAAGCCCGCCTGCGGTTCGCCTGTCGTCGTCAGCGCGGTGGCTTCGGTGTCGCCAGCGAACGCGGCGTGCCGTGCGGACCCCCGGTCGCCGGTGGCGACAGGCCCAGCCAGATGGCGGCCGCGTCGATGTTTGCCGGGGCCGACGCGGCCTGGATGCGGTAGACCGACACGTTGCCGCTGTCGTCGCCACAGAACAGATCGCGCGCCAGGTCGGCCACGATGTCGAGCCGGTGCTGACAGCGGTAGAAACCCAGCGGCGTGAGGTCCTGCACGAGCGCGGCGAGGGTTTCGGGATAGAGGCAGAGGCGGCGCGGCCAATGACCGTGCCGAGCGCGGAACGCACCGAGTGCGCCGAGCACATGGGCAAGCGTGCCGCCATGTCCGCGTAGGCAAGCCATCAGGCACGACGGATCGTGCGCCGACGCAATATCAGGGCCTGGCGCGCCGGGGCGAAGACGGCTGGGAAGGGTGGGGTGGCCCATGCTTCACCCCGCGTACCGCACAGCGACGCGCGCGCACTGCAAGCCAGGCATTGCCGATGACGTACAGGTATCCACAAACACTCCGTTGACATCTCGAAGTTGCGTGCCCGGCGAATATTGGTCTTGTGGCTTGATAGTTGCAGAGCAATGCGGCGGGCGAAATCCGCACTTTCGCCTAATCCGTCGGCATGAGGTGCCGGCGGCAGAGGCTCGGTCGAGGGTCGGGGATGTCTTGCGCGCGAGATGAGCCAATGAAAACCGGCGGACTGAGCCGCCGGTTGATACCCCATCGGGGCGTCGCCAGCCGCGTGTACCGGCGCGGCATGGTATGGGCCAAGAAGACTTGGCACCAGAAGGCATTGCCGCCATGCACCGAACCGTTACCGGTCCTCGGCCCTGCCCATGCAGTTTGACTGCCTTTTGAGTATAGGCCGCACGCGCGCGAGCGAATCGGCTTTTCGGATGAGCGAACGCCACGGGCGAACCCTGCGGTGGACAAACCCGCGAACTGGCACAGGATTTCCCTCGTGCCCAAGGTTTCGTCGGCGCCGACTTTGGGGTCTAATGTCACCATTCATGACGTGATCGCAAGGTGTGCGGCCCCCGCATCGCCATCGCGCGATACGCCGCAGACCTCAGCCAAACATTCCAACGATGGCAACGAATTCTCTACAACGCTGGGCCCTCCTTGCCTGCCTGTGCGCGGCACAGTCGGCCTTCGCCGCCGACCAGTGCGAGGGCATCCTCATGCTGGCCAAGAGCGCGCAGACCGGTTTCGACGACATTTCCGGCCCGCTCGCGGCCAGGAACGATCGCGGCGAGAGCTATCAGGCCACCTACACGGTGCCCGGCGGCGATTGCAAGGTGTTCCGGGCGAGGGGCCTCGCACCGACTTATGAATGTGTCTGGGACTACCAGAAGATCACGCCGACGGACCTGCGTCGCGAGGCGCAGGGATTCGCCACGCAGGTCTCGCGCTGTACCCGCGGGGTCACCACGCTGCGCACGACCACGACGAACGCCGCCGGCTTGCCTGCCGAGTGGCAGAGCGCGAGCCGGAAGTACGCGCGTCCGGTCAACTTCACGATCACGGCGCAGGACCTGGTCACGCCGCGCGGCGAGCGCCTGCGCGAGATCTCGCTGTCCGTCGAAAAGCAGGTCGGGAAGTAAGCCGGGCCTTGCTTTCGCAGACGTCGAATACCCGGAAATCACAGGCGACTCGCGGCACGCCCAGTGGTGGCAGAGGCGTCTTGCCGGGTATCCGCGCCCCGGTGACGCTGCCGTTACAAACGGTTGCAGACCGCGTTACGCATTAACATCTTTTCGGTCGACGCTCGTTCGATCGACCCGGTACAGTCATTCTTGAGGCGTATGGCGCACAGGCAACCCGCAGGTGCCGTCCGCGTCTCGTGCCACCGGCCCCACCTTAGGGCCGGGTGCGATGGCTGAATCCAGATGAGTACCCGACTTCGTTACTGTTTCCTGCTGCTGCTTGCGTGTGCCTATCCCGCCTGGGCGGGGGGCGGGCGCGGGCGTGACATGCTCGACTTGAACAAGGCGTCGCTGCGGGAAGACATCAGCCGTTTCAGCGCCGATCGCGGTCGTGGACAGGCGGCCTATCCGAACTGGGCCGCCCCCGCGGAACCGCGAGAACGCCAGTACACGCCGCAAGGCGAGCCACGCAGTCCACGCGGCGGTGGCCGCCGCGGTCGCTGACGCCTCTCGCCAGACGCGGTGTCCCCTGCCGCCGTTGCTAACCCCGTCTTTTCTCCCGTTTAGCCCCGTTTAGCCCCTCTCCCCTCCGAAGTCCGTCGGCGAACCGTATGTTGCACATGTGCAACATCGGAGACGCTCGTCGCTGCCCAATGGCGTTTGCCAGCCGTGCTTGCCGTCCCTGCATTCTTTCCCGTCGTCACGATGGATGCGAGTCATTGCCAACTCGCTGAGATAAAGAACATATCGATTTCGTTATACCGGGGTTAATTGTGGCGCGGATGGTCGGCCGATTTTTGTCTCTCCACCATTTCCCGGCTACCTCATGAGGGGCATTTCGCCGCGATGTTCCGCCGTGTCTGCGCGTGGCGGGCCTGTGCGAGAATCACGGCCGTTTATCAGGGAGGCGCTTCGCCAGCAGGCGCCAGCCGCACCCGTGCAGAGCGGGAGCGGGCACACAAAAGACATCAACCAAGGAGAAGTTAATGAAGCGGAGCATGGCCAAGGGCATTGGCGGGGCACTCGTATTGGGCGCGTGCATGAGCGCACCGGCATTCGCACAATCAAACGTCACGTTGTACGGTCAGGTCGACGCCTGGATGGGGGCGGTCAAGAACCCGGGCAGCGATCGCGCCTGGACGCAGGGCGGCGGCGGCATGTCGACGTCGTACTGGGGCATGAAGGGTAACGAGGATCTTGGCGGCGGCCTGAAGGCCGTGTTCGTGCTGGAAGACTTCTTCCGTCCGCAGAACGGTCAGTACGGCCGCTTCCAGGGCGACTCGATGTTCTCGCGCAACGCCTACGTCGGTCTGTCGTCGGACACCGCCGGTACGGTCACGATCGGCCGTCTCACGACCTCGTACTTCGTCTCGACGATCCTGTTCAACCCGTTCGTCGATTCGTACACCTTCAGCCCGATGGTGTTCCACACGTTCGTCGGCCAGGCCGGTCAGGGCATCGTAGGCGACTCCGGCTGGAGCAACGCTGTGATGTATGCGACGCCGAACTTCAAGGGTTTGTCGGGCAGCGTCTCGTACGCGTTCGGCAACAAGGCCGGTGAAACGGGGCAGAACAAGTGGAGCGCATCGGCGCTGTATTTCAACGGACCGTTCGCCGCGACGGTTGCCTATCAGCAGGTGAAGTTCGATTCGCAACCGGACGACCTCGCCGGCATGACGGGCTTTCGCAGCCAGCAGGCCGTGCAACTGGGGGCGACGTATGACCTGCAAGTCGTGAAGTTGTTCGGCCAGTATCAATACATCCGCAACAACATCACCGGCGGCGGTGTATCGGAGAACGGCGGCCAGCTCGGCGTGTCGGTGCCGCTGGGTCGCGGCAGCGTGCTCGCCTCGTATGCTTACACGAAGAGTTCGGGCGCGAGCAACGTCAACCGCAAGACGTGGGCGCTCGGCTACGATTACCCCCTGTCGAAGCGCACCGACATCTACGCGGCTTATATGAACGACAAGGTGAGCACGTTATCGGGCGGCGATACCTTCGGCGGCGGCGTTCGCATGAAGTTCTGACGTCCTGGCGCTCGCGGACTGGATACGCGTGCCGAGGGAAGTCGTCAAAGGGGGCAGATGCCGATCGGGCGCGTCTGCCCCCTCCGTTCGTTATGTTGCTCGCGCCGTCACCTTTCCCGATGCCGATGCCGCCTGCTGCGTCACACCTGTGCCAGCCACGTTTCGCAGAGCGGTTTCATGTGCCACCGAATTGACGGGTCCGCGCTATGATTTGTGCACCGCGCAAGACGGTATTCCCGCCACCCCCGAGCACAAACGGAGTAGAGACGACATGACGATTCAACACGTAGGCATCATTGGCGCAGGCACCATGGGCAACGGCATTGCACAGGCCTGTGCGGTGGCCGGGCTGTCGGTGACGATGGTCGACATCAACGATGCGGCCGTGCAGAAAGGCGTGGCGACGATTGCCGGCAGCCTCGATCGCCTCATCAAGAAGGACAAGCTCACCGCCGCGGACAAGAGCGCCGCGCTGGCACGCATCACGACATCGACTGAATACGCATCGCTGGCCGACGCCGACATTGTGATCGAAGCGGCCACCGAGAACTTCGACCTGAAGGTCAAGATCCTCAAGCAGCTCGAGGGCATGACGAAAGACAGCGCGATCCTCGCGTCCAACACGTCGTCGATCTCGATTACCCAGCTTGCCGCCGTCGTCGCCAGGCCGGCGCAGTTCATCGGCATGCATTTCTTCAACCCGGTGCCGCTGATGGCGCTTGTCGAAATCATTCGCGGCTTGCAGACAAGCGACGAGACGCACGCGCGTGTCGACGCCCTCGCGCGCCAGCTCGGCAAGTCGCCGATCACGGTGAAAAACGCCCCGGGCTTCGTCGTCAACCGGATCCTGGTGCCGATGATCAACGAGGCGTTCTTCGTGCTGGCTGAAAACCTGGCGTCGCCGGAAGAGATCGACGAGGGCATGAAGCTCGGCTGCAATCATCCGATCGGACCGCTGGCGCTCGCCGACATGATTGGTCTGGACGTGTGCCTGTCCGTGATGAATGTCTACTACGAAGCGTATGCGGACTCGAAGTACCGTCCGTGCCCGTTGCTCAAGGAGATGGTCGCCGCCGGGTATCTTGGGCGCAAGACGGGGCGTGGCGTGTACACGTACTGACGGTCGGTGGAACGGAACGCGCCGGCGCGCGCGGCGCGCCGGCTTCGGGCGTAAAGCGCCGGTTACACACGGGATCGGTGCATTGGCGGTCGGCTCGTTTCGGCGACGCAAGGCTGATCTCGCGAAATGCCGTTCTCCAGCAGTCTGGGAAAGAGACTCTCGGCATTCTCCTGACAGAACGCTTCCGGACTGAGGTTGTGGAAGTCGTGTTCCATGGTGTTGTCGTAGTGAATCGCCGTGGTTTGCGGGAATTGCGCGTGCCGAATGAGTGACCGATGCGGCGTAAGGGGGCCGCGTCGGTGTCAGGTGTCGCCGAACGCAATGCGGCGCGTCTGGATAACGCCGATTTCGTGGCGAGGGCGCGCCCGATGTCAGCCGGCCAGGCGTCTGAGGGTGTCGTCGTATTCCTGTTTCAGGCGCGCGATGATCTCGGCCGCGGGGCGCACGTCGTCCATCAATCCCACCCCTTGACCCGCGCCCCAGATATCCTTCCATGCCTTCGCCTTGGAGAAGTTCATGGCGCTCTTGTCGGCCGTCGGCAGGTTGTCGGGGTCGAGGCCCGCATTCAGAATGCTCTGGCGGATGTAGTTGCCCGACACGCCCGTGAACAGGTTCGTATAGATGATGTCGTTGGCATTCGCCTCGACGATCGCGTGTTTGTACGTGTCGCTGGCATTGGCTTCGGAAGAGGCGATGAACCGCGTGCCGATATAGGCGAGATCGGCGCCCATGGCCTGGGCGGCGAGAATCGATCCGCCGTTGGCAATCGCGCCGGAGAGGACGATGGGGCCGTCGAACCGCTTGCGCACTTCACCCACCAGCGCGAACGGCGAGAGCGTGCCCGCATGCCCACCCGCCCCGGCAGCGACAAGGATCAACCCATCGACCCCGGCTTCAAGCGCCTTGTTCGCGTGGCGCAGGTTGATCACGTCGTGCAGCACGATGCCGCCATAGCTGTGCACCGCGTCGAGCACTTCCTTGGGCGGCGCGCGCAGGCTGGTGATGAAGATCGGCACGCGATGCTCCACGCACACCCGCACGTCGTGCTCGAGCCGCTGGTTCGACTGATGCACGATCTGGTTGACGGCGAGCGGGCCCACGATGGCATCCGGATTCGCCGCCTGGTAAGCGGCGAGTTCTTCGGTGATGCGCGAGAGCCAGTCTTCGAGAATTTGCGGCTCGCGTGCATTGAGCGCGGGGAAAGAGCCGACGATGCCGGCCTTGCACTGTGCGAGCACCAACTCCGGGTAACTCACGATGAACATCGGCGACGCCACGACAGGCAGCGCCAGGTTTTGCAGAATCTTGGGAAGGGCCATTAAGTTTCCTCGAGCAAGGACGTTCGGCGGGCAGCGCCCGTGCGTCGGTGCCTAATTTGCATCGGGCCAATTTCGCGAACGATCGTTCGATTATAGGGGGATTCGTGGGCCACCCGGTGCGCGGGCACTCGAAGAAAGCTTCGGTTCCGACGCGGGGATTCGTTCCCGTATCAGGGAAAATCCCCTTGGGGGGCGGGGGTGCCGCGACTAGGATGTAAGCGCGTGCCAAGTGGCGTCAGCATCAAGACGCCGCAGGACGGGCGCCGCGTTAGCGACCGCAGCGTTCGTCCGGCACGTCACGTCCTCAAACGCCGCTTGCCGTGATAGGCAAGCGGCGTTGTTTTTTTCGGGCCGGCGGAACGCCGGCGCGCCTAGACGGCATGCAACGTATCCGTCTCGTGCTCATAGCGCAGGGCGCCGGCCTTGGCGAGTTCCGCGACGAGGCTCTCGAGCAGATCGGGCCACGCCGACGGCGGCGCGAGCATCGCGGCTGCACTGCGCCATGCTCGCGCGGTGTCGAGCGTGGTCCTGAGCGCCGTGCCCGTCATGTGGTTCTCGGCCATGAGACGGAAGACGATCAGTACCTTGAGCGCGTTGCGCGCATTGCGTGCCGGATCGCTTTGCAGATAGTCGAGGCGCGAGCGCGCGGTGGTCAGTGCGCCGTCGATATCGTCAAACGGCTTGCCGTGTCCGGGAATGACCTGCACCACATCGAGCTGCTCGATGAGATCGAGCACGGCCGCCTGTTCGGCAAATCCGGACTCGCCGTCGAGTTCGGGAAAGATCACGCCGAAGCCGCGTTCCCACAGCGCATCGCCGGAAATCAGGATGCCGTCGGTGGCGTTGTAGAGCATCAGCGCATGCGGATCGTGCCCCGGCGCACCCAAGACGAGCCATTCTCGCCCACCGAGCGTCAGGGCGTCGCCGGGCGAGAGGGTGTCGTCGAAGGTGAAGCGTGGGCATTGCTGGCCGGTTGCCTCGAATGACAGACGTCGTGCGTCCCAATGGCGCACCGGATCGGCGTCGGCCGCGGGGATCCACGTGCGGCAGCCGTAGCGCGCCTGTAGCGCGGCATTGCCGCCGCAGTGGTCAGAGTGCAGGTGCGTGTTGACGAGCTGCGCGAGCGGCCGGCCGGGCGGCAGCGCGTGCGCGACGAGCGCCAGCGTTTGTTCGGCATGTGTGGCGTACCCGCTGTCGACGAGCGTTGGCGCATCGCCGAGGAACAGGACGTTGTTCGAGGAGAGCCAGCCGCGCTCGAATACGCGAAGCCCGGCGGGCAGGGCAAGCGAGGTCATGGGCGTATGGGGTATGGGCGTAAGGGGGGGCACACGGGGCAACACGGGGCGCCGGCGCCGTTTCAGGCCGGTTTGGCGCTCACGAGGATCTTGGCCGTGGCGGCGATCACCGTCTCTCCGCGTTGATTGACGGCCTCGCCATCGAGCGACACGATGTCGCCGGCAAGCTTGTCTTTCCACAGGCTGTCGGTGACGGTCCAGCGCACGGTGATGTCGTCGCCCGCATGCACGGCGCGGCGCAACTTCATGTCGAATTCGAGCCCGAGCGGCTGTGCCGTCTTCGAATAGTGCGTGGCGAGCAGGGCCGCCAGATACGACATCTGCTGCGTTCCCGACGAGATCAGTCCGCCAAAGCGCAGGTCGGCGGCGGCATAGTCCGCGTCGTGGTGCAGCGGATTGAAGTCGTGCGCCAGGGCGGAGAATTCGCGGATCGAGTCGGGCGAGAAATGGTGGGTGGCGGCGAACGTCTCGCCAATGGCAACGATTTTTCCCATATGCGGTAACGAGAGGGTTATGCGCCGAGGCACGTCATGAGTTGCCCGTGCCGGGGTCGTTGGCGATCACGCGGCGATGTTGCACCGGCGGCGGTTCATGCTCGACACGCCGCGCGGGCAACAGCGACCAGATGTGGCGCTTGTCGTCCTCGGCCATCGTCGACCATGCGGCAATTTCGTCGAGCGTGCGCCAGCAGCCGGAGCACCAGCCCGTCGCCGGATTCATGCGGCAGATGTTGGTGCAGGGCGATGGAACAGGGAGCGCGGACAGGGTCATGATGGCCTTGAGGTGAGGTAGGGCGCAGCGTTCGCTCAGTCGCGCAGCGCCACGTCGACGACGGGCGCTCCCGTCATCGCCACGAGCTGCGTCGGCGTGAGGTTGAACACGGCATGCGGGTGCCCGGCGGCGGCCCACAGACTGGAGAGCTTGAGCAGGTCTTCGTCGATGAGCGTGAGTGGCGATACCACATGCCCGATCGGGCTGACGCCACCGATCGAATAGCCCGTCTTCTCCTTCACGAAGCGCGCATCGGCGCGGGCGAGGTCGCCGACCTGCGCCGCCACCTTCTTCTCGTCGACGCGATTGACGCCGCTGGCGATCACCAGTACCGGGGTGTCGTCGGCGGCCCTGCGGAACAGGATCGACTTGGCGATCTGCGCCACGTCGCAGCCGAGTCCGGCGGCGGCCTCGGCCGAGGTCTTGCCGGTGCTCGGCAACAGCACGATCGGCTGGTCGTGACCCATGCCGGCGAGCAGCCGGGCAACGTGACGTGCGCCTTCGGGAAGCGCGTCTTCGCGGGCGGGTTCGGGAGTCTGGGGTGTCTCGCTCATGGTCATGTCAGTGGTCTCGAGTCACAGGGTCGGCGCGGGCACGTTGTCCCGCGCGGTATCACACGCAGGCAGGCGCGCCGTCCTGCAGCTTCGCGAGCATGGCGCGGCCGACGCGCGACGCATTCGGTCGATCGATGGCGCGGGAAATGAAGTCACCGGTGCGCACCACGGCATCGAGATCGATACCGGTCTCGATGCCGAGCCCGTGGAGCAGATACACCACGTCTTCCGTCGCCACGTTCCCCGTTGCGCCCTTGGCGTACGGGCAGCCGCCGAGCCCGGCGACGGACGAGTGAAAAATCGAGATGCCAGAGAGCAGCGCGGCGTAGACATTGGCGGTCGCCTGCCCGTAGGTGTCGTGGAAGTGGCCCGACAGGCGCTCGATCGGGAACACTTTCGCGCAGGCTTCCATGACTTCCCGGGTGCGCGAGGGCGTGCCCACGCCGATGGTGTCGGCGATATCGATTTCGTCGCAGCCGAGCGCCGCGAGTCGTTGCACGACGTCGACCACGCTGGCGACGGGGACCTCGCCCTGATACGGGCAGCCGAGCGCGCATGAGATGCTGCCGCGCAGGCGCAGACCGGCGTCCTTCGCCGCGCGCGCGACCGGCGCGAAGCGTTCGATGCTCTCCACGATGGAGCAGTTGATGTTGCGTTGCGAGAACGCTTCGCTCGCGGCACCGAAGATCACGACTTCGTCGGCCTTGGCCGCCACGGCGCCCTCGAAGCCGCGCAGGTTCGGCGTGAGCACCGAGTAGATCGTACCGGGGCGGCGCGTAATGCCCGCCATCACTTCGGCACCATCGGCCATCTGCGGCACCCATTTCGGCGAGACGAACGATGTCGATTCGATATTGGCGAAGCCGGCGGCCGACAGGCGGTCGATCAGCGCAATCTTGATGTCGGTCGGTACCGGCTGCTTTTCGTTTTGCAGACCGTCACGCGGGCCGACTTCGACCACTTTCACGTGCTTCGGCAGATCGGGTGTGGACAAGGACATGGGGTGTCTCCTCGGAGGGGGCGGGTAACGACGCCGGAGGGCGCGGGCTCAGTAGCCGCGCGCCGGATCGACGATGCCGGTAATGGATTCGCCGCGTTCGAGGGCGGCGATCTTCCCCGCGATCTGCGCGACTGTTTCGTCGCGCAACGTCAGGGCGGAAATGTGCGGCGTGAGCGTCAGGCGCGGCGCACGCCAGAACGGATGGTCGGTCGGCAATGGCTCCGTGCGAAACACGTCGAGCGTGGCCGCGGCCATCTGGCCGCTGTCCAGCGCGGCCAGCAGGTCGTCTTCGACCAGATGCGCGCCGCGAGCGACGTTGATCAGGAACGCCCCGTGCGCCAGTTTCGCGAACAGCCCGGCGTTGAGCACGTTGACCGTTTGCGGCGTGAGCGGCAGCAGGTTGACGAGAATGCGGGCGCCGGACACGCAGGCGTCGAAGCCCGCCTCGCCGTGGTGTAACGTGATACCGCTATCGTCGCTGCGCGGGCTGCGGCGCCAGGCGCGCACCGGGAAGCCGAACGACTTCAACGCCTTGGCGACGTGCGCGCCGAGCGTGCCGTAGCCCAGCACGGCCACGGGAAAGTCCGCGAGCCGGTTAGGTTTCTGGAATTTCCACTGGCCTTGGGTTTGCTGGGCATCGAACTCGTCGAGACGACGGAAGTAGCGCAGTGCGGCGGCGCTCACGTATTGCGCCATCTGGTCCGCCATGCCAGCGTCTTCCAGACGTACCAGCGGCACGCCCGCCGGCAGGCGCTGAGCGTCTTCGCCGCGCGTGCCGAGCACGGCATCGACCCCGGCGCCCAGGTTGAAAATGGCTTTCAGGCGTTCGCGCGGTTGCAAAACTTGTGCGTTCGGCTTCCAGAGCACCAGGTAGTCGGCCGGTGCCGTGTCGCCGGGCTGCCAGCCGCGAATGCTGGCCTGCGGCAGGTGCTCGGCGAGGCCGGTTTCGTAGGCGGCGGTCTTGCCGTCCGGAGAAAAGATCAGAATGTCCATGAGTTGCAGGGCAGACGCTTATAGGGATGAGGCACGGCGACAGGGCCAGCGAGGTGGCGACACCGGCATGCGCCCGGCCGGTGCCGGTGCGTGCACTTGGCACACGCGCCAGGTCTTTCCGGCGGTCGCGGTCGTGTTCACTCGATTGACGTTAACGTCAAGTGTAACGCAGCTTGTGGCGTGCCGCGTACTGGGGTGAGGCTGGCGGCGGGAACGGCGATGCGGGGACGGCAGGCAGAGGAAGACGGCAGCGGCGACGGAAGCGGCGGCGCGCACCGCGCCGCCGCGGCGCAAGAACGGGCGCGGTCAGTCGTTGGCGGCCGCGCGCAATGTCACGAGGTTGACGGCGAGATTGTGACTGTCGTCAGCGATCCAGACTTCGCCGTCCTGAATCGTGCACTGAAGGCGCATCGTACGCGAGGCGAGTGCCGTGAGCGCCTCGGCGGATGCCTCATCGAGCATCCGCACGGTGAGGTTCGATAAGCGGGTGATCTGCGACTCGGTCGCTTGCCACCAGACGGCGGCGGGCTTGCCGCCGTACGTCAAGACGTCGACATGCGTCGCACGGCCTGCGGCTTTGACGAGACGCCGCGCGTCCGGCTGACCGACGTCGATCCAGCGGACGATGTCGCCCCCGAAGTCGTGCTCCCACAGATCGGGCTCGTCGGCAGTGGAGAGGCCCTTGCCGAACGAGAGCCGCTCACCGGCATACAGCATGAAGGCGAGCAGGCGCACCATCATGCGTTCGTCGGTTTCCGACGGATGCCGGGCGAGCGTCAGGCTATGGGCGGCGTAGTAGTGGCGGTCGAGGTCGGTGATCTGGACCTCGGCCTTGTAAATGGTGGCTTTGAGTGCCATACCGGGGACACCGCGGGAATGAAGAGAGTCGCAAGCATACACCAGCGCGCAGGCGCCGCTCGCCGACGCGGCGAGCCATGCCGATGGCGCGCCGCGTCAAGCTCGGTATACTGGCGGCCCCGCCTCATCTGATGTGTCCCCATGCCGGTTCCCGCGCCGCAAACCATCGACGTCAACGGTTATCCGATGGCTTACGTCGAAACCCCCGCACCCGTCGATGCCGTCGGTGCCCCGCTCGTGCTGGTGCACGGGTCGCTTTGCGATTGCCGGTACTTCAAGCCGAACATGTCGCCGTTGGGGTTGCGGCGGCGGGTCATCTCGGTGAGTCTTCGCCACTATTGGCCTGAAGCCTGGAGCGGCCGCGAGGGCACGTTTTCCGGTGAACAGCATGCCGAAGACCTGGCCACGTTCATCGCGGCGCTGGGCGTCGGCCCGGTTCACGTGCTCGGCCACTCGCGCGGCGGCTATGTCGCGCTGCGCACAGCGCTGCTCGCGCCCGACACCGTACGTTCGCTGATACTGGCCGACCCAGGCGTCGAAATCAGCGGCGGCCCGGTGCAGACATCGCTCGACCGGGAGCGCGGCAATTTCCGCGAACAGGCGCTTGCCGCCATCGAGTCCGGCGATATCGATGGCGGACTGGCCATCTTCATCGACACGGTGAGCGGGCCGGACACGTGGCGTCGCATGGTGCCGTGGTTCAAGCAGATGGTGCGCGACAACGCCCGCACCTTGATAGGACAGGTCGCCGAGCCGCGCACGCCGTTGCCGATCGACGCGCTCGGTGCCTTGCATGCGCCGGTGCTCCTGATGGGCGGCGCACACAGTCCCGCACCCTATCCGGACGTGCTGAATGCGCTCGCGTGCGCGATGCCGGAAGCGCGTCGCATGGTGATCCAGGACGCATCGCACGGCATGAATCTGGCCAATCCGATTGCATTTCACCGCGCGGTGGACGCCTTCCTCGGGAACGACTGAAGCCCGGAGACGCGCCGAGCCCGGCGTCGACGCCAGCGCGCATGTCGGCGTGGCCCGGTGCCGGACACGCGCGCGTTGCGTCGATGCATCGCCCCGTCGCCCAGTCGCCATTCGTCCTGCCCTTTATTCGTCGCGCAACATGCCGTGACCCAGACGCAAGCTCAGCGTGCGGACGAGATCGGCCATCCACGCCTGATCGCGGTCCGACAACTTCTGCATTGCCCGGTTGAGTGACGGATACGGATCGGCGGGCGCGGCCGCACCCGCGTCCGCCGCCACCCCATTCGACGAATCGAACGCCAGCAGCTCGTGCGGCGGCAGCCCCAGGGTGTCGGCGAGAATGCAGATGTTGCGCAGCGAGATATTGCGCTTGCCACGCTCGACACCGCTCAGGTATGAGCGTGCCAGGCCGCTTTCCAAGGCAAGCTTGTCTTGCGCCCAGTTGTACTTCTTGCGCAAACCGGCCAGGTGTCGGCCGAATCTGAATAAATTGGTGTCCATAAGAATGTTTTCCTTGTTAGGGACAAGAAGATTGAAACAAAAATCCGGCATTGGGGACGGTGCCTCGGGTATCCCCCGTTTGCGAGGCACGAACTACCGAGTCTGCAACGCGGATTTTTTGCGGACTTTCGGAGAAGGCACAACGAGTGCGAGCTTTCCGTCGGTAGTGGTGGCGCCAGTTTGCGTACCGCTGCGAAGGCATTGCGATACGTCTTGTCGCACTCCCGTCAACCGGAGCCGCGCAGTGTGACACCGGACATGGCGGCCCAAGCCATCACGCGATTCTGAAAGTTTTCGCCTTGGGACGTCACTCGATGTCGACGGGACGAACCGGACGCTGTGTAGCGCGATCCGAATGGAGGGGAGTCATCGACCGGCCGGTACGCTTGATGGGCCTGGCGTGCGCGCGATAGGCGCGGCACAGCAGTACGCCCATTGCGGGGATATGGGACGCCCGCCGAAGCGAGCGTTTTCAAGGGAGGCCAGGTCACGCTTACAAGACGAACGCGCGTGCAATGCCCCCGCGATGCCGGGGGGACTTTGCGCAATGTCCTAAGAATCAATTACCTCGCTATCGCTCACTCTTCATCGCCGGTGGGGAAACGCCGCGAGTCGTCGCGCGAGATGGCATCTGCTCTGGCGGGATTGACCTGCGTGACGGATGTGTCATGGCCGGGTGGCGGAGGGTGGCCCGGTTCGTGGCGGCGGGCACTGAGGTGGGGGGTGTCGGTGCCGTCGGCGACGCGATACGCATCGGCCCTCGGCACGGCGAGTTGAAGGTGCGCGGGAAACCCTGTATCGAACCCCGGGGCGGTGGTTGTGCGTCGGGCGGCGTTGGAGAGGGCTGCGGGCGGGGTGTCGGCGTCGTCGCGGTCATCGACGTCATCGAGATTCTCGGCGTCATCGACGTCGGCGCGCGCATCGCGCACGTCGCCACAGGCACCACCTTGTGCGACGGACGATGGCCTGCCGTGGTCGGCGCAGCCGTCGGTGTCTGAAGGCGGCGCCGCCTGGCTCAGGCGAGAGCTGAGGCTTCGGATAATCTCGGCGAGCCAGACTTGATCGCGATTCTCGAGGCGGCACAGCGAACGGCTGATTTGCGGTAGCGGTGTGCGTTCGGACAGCACCGTCGTGTCCGCGGTACCGGTCGCCTTTGCAAAGCGCAACATCTCGGACGAGGGCACGCCGAGCGTATCGGCCAGTACGCAGATGTTGACGAGGGCGACATTGCGTCGACCACGCTCGATGCCGCTGACGTACGAGCGTGCCAGACCGCTTTCGAGCGCCAGCTTTTCCTGCGACCAGCCACGCGCCTTGCGCAAACAGGCCAGGTGGTCTCCGAACAGCGCGAGTGGATTCGATTGCATGGCGGAACTCCGTTGACGAGTCACACAGCGTAATCAATCCCCCCGCGCCTTGCGACGTTATATCGCTTTCCTCCCCATGCGTTACAGGCGGGCCTCTATACAGAGTCGGTGACCGCGATAGCGCGAAATTTATCGGACGATTCCCAATTCATGGGGCGACGTCCGCGCATGCGACGGCATCGGCACACGAGACGGCATCAGCACACGAGACGACATCAGCACACGAGACGACATCAGCACATCCGGCAGCGCGAGCCCATCGAACCGCGTCGGCATTGGCATTGGCGTTGGCCAATGGAGCCGATCAGCGCTGGCAGAGGCGCGTGAGTGCGCTACGCAGGACGGCGGGCAGCGCGGCCGCGAAGCCGAACGGGCGTGAAAGCGTGGCCAGCCCCTCGCCATTGAGCACGCGAGCGCCTTCCAGGTGGGTGGCCAGCCGGCAGAAATCTTCTCGATTCATACCAACGCGCTGGCATGCGATATCGAGCTGCTTCAGATCGCTCGGATGCAGCGCGAGGGTGAGGGTGATGTGCTCTGGGGCGGTCTTCATGTCTGCCAATTCTATTTCTCGTGTTCAAAACATTGGGCATGCCGCGCGGATGATGGCGCATGCCAAAGCGCCCACGCGATAACGCAGGCGAGCGTAATCCGACGGCGCGCGTTGGCGGGCGTCGGAGGGGCTAATGCAACGCGTGGGCAATACGAGGCTGTGGGCGCGAAATGGGCCGCCCGAGCGGTGGGCGGCGGTACGGCGCTAACGCGTGAGAGCGATGCCTCGTAACGGCGGGGAGGGATGACTCTCTATCCGGCCATGACAACTGCGCCGGAATACAGCATGAGTACTGCTGGCTACGACTTCAGGTACAACGAAAATTCACCACGACTTACCGAGCGGCGACGAACAACTTCGGTGCTGCAAACGTTGGCCAGCAGCGGCTGGCCAGCGCCGGATTACGCGGCATTCTTGAGGCGAATGCGCGAGCAAGGGGTACGGCGATGACTGCGGCGATATCGCAAGACACGTGCGACTTGGGTCGCCGCTGCGGTGCGTGCCGCAGCGCGCTTCAATTGCATGACACGTGCCACCGTTGCGGTGACGGCGAGCGTCGCGGCTCCCAGCCAAATAACGAAAATCACAACACATCTCCCTAAACGACGGCAGCGCTGCGTGACCACAGTGCGAGCGACACCGGAGCGCGTCGAACGCCAGGGCAACTCAAAAGACGTGGAAGCCATCGGTTGCGAGCGCAACAAATTTCAATAGAGATGGATTCTAAATAAATTCCCTAATAGGGTAAATACTTAATATAGTGAATTGTGTATATTTCCAGACAGAGGAATCGCAATTATCCAAACAGTCGTTTGAATTTCAAGTGCCTAAATTCATTGGGAAATTCGGCCCAAACCCGCATGCCTCCACGCGTTCGGGCCAATCACGGGGAAGGGAATCAGAAGCTGTGCTTCAGGCCCATGCCGACCAGCAATTGCGTACGCGCCCCCGCGTTGAAGCCGTACGAGCCGACGGATGCGGTGGCTTCCACGGTTTCGCCGCGATGCAGCGTCTTGCCGATGGCCTGCTGATAGCCTCCGATGACGTAGGTCGACGTGCGCTTGGATAGCGCGTACGTGACGCCGGCGTTGAACTGGTTGTAGTGAGCGCCGAGGTTGCGCGCACCACGCATCCGCGTGTAGCTATAGCCGACGCCGGTGTTGATCGCCGGTGTCAAGGCATACGTGGCGAATGCGTTCACCGTGTCGAATGTCGCCGTACCGGTGAATTCCGAGAGACCATCGCTCGCGTACTGGGCATTCGAATACGACAGCCCAAGGATCGCCGGGCCGACGGCGTACTTTCCGCCCACGCGGGCGATGCGTACCTTGCTCGCCGTACGGAAGCCACTGTTGATCGGCGAGTTGAACAGCGAGCCCGCGCTGCTGGTCCACTCGCGATAGCCGTAGTCCGAATGCGTCGGTCCCGCCCGCTTGTTGCCACCGTCCGCAAAGAAGAAGCCGGCGCCGAGCGCGAACGGACCGTTGCTGTAGGCGCCGGCCAAGCCATACGACCGGCCTGCGCCGGTCTCACCGGCAACGTTGCCCGACGCGTACATGCCTTCGAACTGCAGGCCGCCAACGTTGGGCGTGGCGTAGCGGATCGCGTTGTTGATGCGCGCGCCGTTGTCGTAGTTGTCGACGTCGCCCGGCGTCGCGAAGAAGCCGCCGAAGTACCCGTCGGCGGTCATCCCCTGCACGAGATTGACGACCGGGTCGTACTGTCGGCCGATCGTCACTTCGCCCCATTCGGTGCCTTTCAGGCCAACGATGGCCTTGCGTCCGAACGCGCGGCCGCCGTTACCCATCTCGCCGTTGACGGCGTTGAAGCCGCTTTCGATCTGGAACAGCGCCGAGAGACCTTGCCCCAGCGACTCCGTGCCGCGCAGGCCCCAGCGGCTGCCGGAGATGATGTTGCTCGTGATCATCGACCGCGACTGCGGGCCATTGAAGGTCGCCGTGTGATTGGCGTGAACGAATCCGGAATCGATCGTGCCGTAGAGGGTGACGTCGCTGTGCGCATTGGCGCCGGCAGGCAGCGCCAGGAGCGTGAGGGTGGCGGCGAGCGCAAGGGCGCGCGGGCCGGTGAACGAGTGAGGACGTTGATTCATGGTGTCGAGCGCTTAGTCGCGCATGGTTGAAATCGACACCGAGAATATTTCCGAACACCTATTCGGATTCCTTATGAAAATTCCGAATGTATTGAACGCTGCATGGCCGCGGCCGCCTGTCGGTGGCGCTGCCAAAGTTTCTAGGAACGGTCCTCAAAAATCACCGTGTAATACCGCAGTAAGCGGGAGCCTGCACGGATCCGCCCTGCGCGAGTGGGTGCGGGCGGCGCGAACACCGACGCCAACGCCTGCCGCGCACATGTGTTCATCGATCGTTTGGCGTTGACGTTGACGTTGCCCGTGACACTCGCGTCGCCTGCCTGCCTGCCGGCTGGCGCTCCGGCGGCCTGCCGGAGCGCAGCCAGCGAACGACAGCTATCGCTTGAACGCCAGCAACTGGGCGCCTTCCGGCACCTGATCGCCGACGGCGTACAGCACCTCTTCGATCTCGCCGTCCACGGGGGCGCTGATGGTGTGCTCCATCTTCATCGCCTCCATCACGAGCAGCGGCGCGCCTTTCTCGACCTTCGTGCCGGCTTGCGCCAACACGGCGATGACCTTGCCCGGCATCGGCGCCGTCAGCCGCCCCTCGCCCCCTTCCTGTGCTCCGGCCTGGGCCAGCGGATCGTGCCATCGCAATACCCACGACTGGCCGTCGGCGAAGACGTGCGCGGCGTCGTGTTCGAAGTCGACGTGCCCCTGGACGCGCCGCTCGCCGAGCGTCACGCGGTACACCCCGGCGTCGTGGGCATAGCGATACGGATACGTCTGCCCGTCGACGGTGAGCGTGCTGGCCTGCGGCCCGCTCGAGAGGCGCACGGACAGCCGCGTCTCGCCGTGGTCGAATGCGAGGGTGCGGTGGTAGTCGCCGTTCAGGCGCCAGCCTGTGGCGAGTTGCCAGGGCGAGTGGTGATCGATGCTGTCCTGGTACTTGCGGCGGCCGATCACGGTTTCGCGAGCCAGCTGTGCGGCGACGGCCAGCGCCAGCGTGGTCGCAGGCACCGGGGCGGCGGCCGGGAACAATGTGTCGCGATGACGCTCGATCAGGCCGGTGTCCAGATCGGCCGCGGAGAAGGGCTCGCTGGCGACCAATCGTCCGAGGAACGCGATGTTCGTTTGCACGCCGACCACGCGGTACTGGCCCAGCGCGCGGCGCATGCGTGCGAGCGCTTCGTCGCGGTCGCTGCCCCACACGATCAGCTTGGCGATCATCGGATCGTAGAAGGGCGAGATGGTGTCGCCCTCGCGCACGCCCGAGTCGATGCGTACCGCGGCCGGCGCGTCGGCGCCGCCGATCTCGAACTGGACCGCCGCGGGCGGACGCAACGTGCAGAGGGTGCCCGTCGACGGCAGGAAGTTGTTATCCGGGTTCTCGGCGTAGATCCGGGCTTCGAGCGCATGGCCGTGAATGCGCAACGCGTCCTGCTTGCGCGGCAACGGTTCACCCGCGGCCACGCGCAATTGCCATTCCACCAGATCGAGTCCGGTGATCATCTCGGTGACCGGATGCTCGACCTGCAGGCGCGTGTTCATTTCCATGAAGTAGAACGAGCCGTCCTGATTGGCGATGAACTCGACCGTGCCCGCACCGACATAACCCACGGCCCGCGCGGCGTTACAGGCGGCCTCGCCCATGGCGCGGCGACGTGCTTCGGTCATGCCCGGCGCGGGGGCTTCTTCCAGCACCTTCTGGTGACGGCGCTGCACCGAGCAGTCGCGCTCGAACAGGTAGACGCAGTTGCCGTGCGTGTCCGCAAACACCTGGATCTCGATATGGCGCGGACGCGTCAGGTACTTCTCGACCAGTACGCGTTCATCGCCGAAGCTGCTGGCCGCTTCGCGCTGGCAGGACGTGAGCGCGGCGCGGAACGCCGAGCTGCGCTCCACGACGCGCATGCCCTTGCCGCCACCGCCCGCGCTGGCCTTGAGCAGCACGGGGTAGCCGATCTCGTCGGCGCGCGCGTGCAGGAACGCGGCGTCCTGATTGTCGCCGTGATAGCCAGGCACCAGCGGCACCGCGGCGCCTTCCATCAGGGTTTTGGCCGCGCTCTTGCTGCCCATGGCGTGAATGGCGCCGACCGGCGGGCCGATGAACACGATGCCAGCCTCGTGGCACGCGGCGGCGAAGGCTTCGTTCTCGGACAGGAAGCCATAGCCCGGGTGGATGGCTTGGGCGCCGGTGGCCTTCGCGGCGTTGATGATGGCGTCGATGCGCAGGTAGCTCTCGCGCGCGGCGGCACCGCCCACGTGCACCGCTTCGTCGCACACGGCGACATGCTTGGCGTGCGCGTCGGCGTCGGAATAGACGGCCACCGTGCGAATACCGAGCCGTGCGGCCGTGGCGGCCACGCGGCAGGCGATTTCGCCGCGGTTGGCGATGAGGATCTTGTCGAACATGTTGCCTCCGGAAAATGATCGATTGGGGCGGCGCTCGCGTGTCGTACAGCGGCATCGCACTTCCGCTTGTGACGGAAGGTCGACGCGCCAGCGCCATTCTCTTTGCAATCCAACTTCGCCACGACGGCGGATCGTCTGGTGCGATCTCGTTGCCGCCGGGGCGTTCAGCCTGTCAACGCATCCTTCATTTCAAGGCCCGCCCTGCGCAATACGAACGCGCTCAGTGCGTGCTGCAGGCCTGCAAGCCGTCACACGCGCCGGCGGGCTCGGCCGCCCCGAGCTTTTCCTCGGTCGACGTACGCATGCCCAGGCGCGCAAGCAACGCGCGGTCATGTTCGGCTTGCGGGTTTTGCGTCACGAGCAGCTTCTCGCCGTAGAACATCGAGTTCGCGCCAGCGAGGAAGCACAGTGATTGCAGGGAGTCGTCCATCATCTCGCGACCGGCCGACAGACGCACCATCGCGCGCGGCATCGTGATGCGCGCCACGGCGATCATGCGCACGAAATCGAACGGATCGACGGCCTCGTTGTCCTCGAGCGGTGTGCCTTCGACTTTCATCAGGTTGTTGATGGGCACCGATTCGGGGTACGGCGACATGTTGGCCAGTTGCGCGATCAGCCCGGCGCGCTCGCGGCGTGTCTCGCCCAGGCCGACGATCCCGCCGCAGCACACCTTCAGACCCGCGTCGCGCACGCGGGCGAGCGTGTCAAGGCGATCCTGGTAGGTGCGCGTGGTGATGACCTGCCCGTAGAACTCGGGCGACGTGTCGAGGTTGTGGTTGTAGTAGTCGAGGCCGGCGTCGCGCAGTTGCTCGGCCTGCCCGTCGCGCAGCATGCCGAGCGTGACGCACGTCTCCAGGCCCAGCGCCTTGACGCTGCGCACCATCTCGCCCACGGCGTCGACCTGGTGCGGCTTCGGGCTGCGCCACGCCGCCCCCATGCAGAAGCGGGTGGCCCCGGCGTCCTTGGCGCGCTGCGCGGCGGCAACCACTTCTTCCACCGGCATGAGCTTCTCGGCTTCCACGCCGGTATCGTAGCGCGCCGATTGCGGGCAATAGGCGCAGTCCTCCGGGCAGCCGCCGGTCTTGATCGAGAGCAGCGTCGAGAGCTGCACGGCGTTGGCGTCGAAGTGCTCGCGATGCACCCGTTGCGCCCGGAAAATCAGATCGTTGAACGGCAGCGCAAAGAGTGCCTCGATGTCGGCGACGCGCCAGGGCGTGTCGTTGCGGCGCAGTGCTTCGTCGTGTCCGTGAGCGGCGGTGTGGGCGTGAACTTGCATGATGAGATTCCTTGAATTCCGTGGGTTCGTTGATGTTGCGCGCGAGGGGCGCGCGCTCAGGGCCGCGTCATGTCGACGAGCGACCCTATGTCGAGATAGCCGGAGGCGGTTGCCGCGTCGGGGTGCGGCAGATGCGGCACGCGCCCGAGCAGTGGCGCCGGCAAGCGCGCGGCAATGGTGTCGATGTTCGCTGCCACGTGGCGCATCTCCGGATCGACGTGATTGGCGACCCAGCCCGCGAGCGTCAGACCCCGGGCGGCGATGGCTTCGGCGGTGAGCAGGGCGTGGTTGATGCAGCCCAGCCGCAAACCGACGACCAGGATCACCGGCAGGCCGAGCTGGCGCGCCAGCTCGGCCGTATCGGGGGCGTTGGCATCGGCCCCGAGCGGCACGCGAAAGCCGCCCACGCCCTCGACGATCACCAGATCGGCGCGCGCGGCGACCCGTGCGTAACCCGCTTGAATTACGCTGCAATCGAGCGCGATGCCCTCGGCGGCGGCCGCGATGTGCGGTGCCGTAGCGTCCTTGAGCACATAGGGGCAGTACCAGTCGTCGGGCAGTTTCAGATTGCTTGCCTGGTGCAACTGCTCGACATCGTCGTTGACGAAACGCCCGTTGTGCTCCGAGGCGCCTGCCGCAACCGACTTGAGCCCCGCACACACCAGCCCGCGACGCGCGGCGGCATGGAGCAGAGCAGACGAGACGAGCGTCTTGCCGATTTCCGTGTCGGTGCCAGTGACGAAGAACGCATAGCGCGCCGGCGTGGCCCGTGCGGCGGGCGTATCGAGCGGGGCGGCGAGACGCGGATCAGCCATGCACGTGCTCCGTCCAGTCGTGGTCGAGTTGATTGATGGCGGTGGCGAGCCGGGCGACGTCGTCGGCCGTGTGGGTGGCGCAGAGCGTCAGACGCAGGCGCGATGTGCCGGGTGCCACGGTCGGCGGGCGGATGGCGGGCACCCACAGTCCGGCTTCGGCCAGCCCCGCCTGCGCGTGCAGCGCGGCGGCGTTCTCGCCGAGGATGATGGGCTGCACGCCCGTGGGCGAGACCATGTGTCGCCAATGCCGCAGCGTGAGCGTGTCGCGCAGCTGGGCGATGCGCGCTTGCAGCGCGGCGCGGCGCTCGCGGCCGTCGTCGCCAGCGATCAGCGCCAGGCTCGTGAGCAGCGCATGGGCTTGCGACGGCGCCGCCGCCGTGGTGAAGATGTACGGCCGTGCCCGATTGATGAGCCATTCGATGACACGCGCGTTGGCGGCGACGAACGCCCCGCCGACGCCGGCCGCCTTGCCGAGCGTGCCGATGATGACGAGGTTCGGCGAGCGCAGGTCGAAATGCTCGAACACGCCCCGGCCGTTCTCGCCGACAACGCCGAAGCCATGCGCGTCGTCCACGATCAACCACGCGTTGTGACGCTCGGCCAACGCGAGCAGTTGCGGCAGCGGCGCGATGTCGCCGTCCATGGAGAACACGCCGTCGGTGACGATCAGCTTCGTCTCGGCGGTGCTGGCGTCGAGCAGCGCGGCCAGGGCGTCGACGTCGCCGTGCGGGTAGACGTGGGTACGCGCGCGCGATAGTCGTGCGCCGTCGATCAGCGAGGCGTGGTTGAGCGCTTCGGAGAAGATCTCGGCGTCCTTGTCGGCGAGCGCGGAGATCGTCGCCAGGTTGGCCATGTAACCGGTGCAGAAGTACAACGCACGGCTGTCGACGAGATGCGGCGACATGAAGTCGGCGAGCGCATCTTCGAGTTCCGCGTGGGCCTGCGAGTGACCGCTGATCAGGTGCGATGCGCCGCTGCCTGCGCCGTAGCGCTGGGCGCCCTCGATAAGCGCCTGAACGACCTTCGGATGTGCCGCCAGGCCGAGATAATCGTTGCTGGCGAACGCGAGGACGTCGCGGCCGTCGGCGCACACATGCGGCTGGCACGGCGTGGACACCACGCGACGGCGGCGTCGCAGATGCGCACGGTCGATGTCGGCGAGGCCGGCGTCGAGGCGGGCGAAAAGGGGATGGGTTGTCATGCGGGCACCTCCATGCCGTGCGTCATCGTGGCGTCGAAGGCGGCGAGCGTTTGGGCCGCGAGCCAGTCGACGGTAGCGTCGTCGAGGACGTACGGCGGCATCAAATAGACCGTGGCCCCGATGGGACGCAGCAGCACGCCGCGTGCCCGGGCTTCCGTGTAAAAGCGTTTCGCGAAGGCGCCGGCGGCGCCGGGGACGTCCGGCAACACCGCATCGAACGCCCAGATCATGCCGCGATGGCGCACGTGCCTGGCCCTTGGGTCATCGGCCAATGGCGCGAGGGCCTGCGTGAGGCGTTGTGCGCGAAGCGCGTTGCGCGTGAGGACGTCATCGTCGGCAAAGATGTCGAGCGTGGCGAGCGCGGCGCGGCAAGCCAGCGGATTACCGGTGTATGAATGCGAGTGCAGGAAGCCACGCGCGGTGTCGTCGTCGTAGAAGGCGTTGTAGATCGCGTCGCGCGAGAGCACCAGTGACAGGGGCAGGTAGCCGCCGCTGATCCCTTTGGACAGCGTGAGCAGGTCAGGCCAGATGCCGGCCTGTTCGCTCGCGAAGAAGGTGCCCGTGCGTCCGCACCCGACGGCGATTTCGTCGGCGATCAGATGCGCACCATGCTGGTCGCACAACGCGCGCACGCGGCGCAGGTACTCGGGATCGTGCATCGCCATCCCGGCCGCGCATTGCACGAGCGGTTCGACGATGACGGCGGCAATGCGTCCCTCGCGTTGCGCGAGCAACGTCTCGAGCTCCGCCGCGGCACGACGCGCCACGTCGGCCGGCGTTTCCCCGTCGCGGGCATCGCGCGCATCGGGCGAGGCCACCACGTGGGCGTGACGCAGCAGCGGGTCGTAGGCATCACGAAAGAGGGCGACGTCGGTCACGGCGAGCGCACCGAGCGTCTCACCGTGATAGCCGTGGCGCACGCACACGAATTCGCGCTTGTCGCTGTGGCCCTGGTTGCGCCACGCGTGAAAGCTCATCTTCAGGGCGATCTCGACGGCGGAGGCGCCATCGGACGCGAAGAACGCGTGACCGAGCACGCCGCCGGTCAGTGCCGACAGGCGTTCGGCCAAGGCGACGACGGGCTCGTGCGTGAAGCCCGCGAGCATGGCGTGTTCGAGGCGGCCGAGCTGATCGACGAGCGCCGCGTTGATGCGTGGATTCGCGTGGCCGAACAGATTGACCCACCATGAGCTGATGGCGTCGAGGTAACGCTCGCCGTCGGTATCGACGAGCCAGGGGCCTTCGCCGTGGGACAACGCGACGAGTGGCAGCTTTGCCTGTTGCTTCATCTGCGTGCAGGGGTGCCAGACCTGTCGCAGACTGCGCGCGGCGAGATCGCCGGGACCGGCGGGGGGGCGCGGGGAGGCGTCCATCGTTGACTCCTTGGTTGGCCGCGACGGACGACGCTCGCAACGCGATATGCGCCGTCCGTCCGGCTGGCCGGTGACGGGCGTTGCACGAGGCACTGCCGCACGGGGCCGGAGGTGGGGGGATGGGCGCATGGTAGGCAAAGCGTTTTGGTAGGGCAATAGGCGGAATTGGCGTGAAAAATCGCTGTTTTGCGTGCCGTAGCGAGACGTTATCGATAAATTCGTAAAAACCGTCGTTAACGTTGCGGCATCTCCGCCTTCACCCCTCCTCAAAAAATTTGTAACCGATGATGTGGTCGGGTTCGCGCACTCGGCTCAGGACGCCTCGCGCCACGACGGCGCGCGCTTCTCGAGGAACGAACGCACCCCCTCGCGGCCTTCGTCGGACGCGCGGATCTTCGCGATGCGCTCCGCCGTGTCGGCGATGGCGTCGTCGTCGATGTCTCGACTCGCGAAGTCCTGCACGAGCCGTTTGCCTTCCTTCACCGCGTTCGGGCTGTTGTCGACGAGCGCCTTGGCCAACGCCTGCACGGTGCTGTCGAGCGCAGCGGCGCTCACGACCTCGTGCACGAGTCCATGACGCTGCGCCGTCGTGGCGGTGAAGCGCTCCGCCGTGAGGAAGTAGCGGCGCGATGCCGACTCGCCAAGCGCGCGAATGACATAGGGGCCGATCGTGGCCGGCATCAGCCCCAGCTTCGCCTCCGACAGGCAGAAGTGCGCAGTGTCGACCGCCACGACCATATCGGCCACGGCTGCCAGACCTACGCCTCCGGCGTATGCGTCGCCCTGCACGCGGGCGATCACCGGCTTCGGGCAGCGATAGATCGTGCTCAGCATGACGGCCAGCGTCATCGCGTCGGCGCGGTTTTCCGCTTCCGAGTAACCGGCCATCTTCTGCATCCAGTTCAGGTCGGCGCCCGCGCAGAAGGCGGCGCCCTCGGCGGCGAGGACGATGACGCGCACGTCGACGTTCGTGGCGAGTGCACGAAACGCACCGGTCAACTCCTCGATGACCGTTTCGTTGAACGCATTGCGCACCTCGGGACGATTGAGGGTGACGGTGGCGACGTGGGCGTCGACGCTGACTTTTAGCGTGGCGAGATTCATGACGTGGAATTCCTCGAAGAGCCAGTGCGGGCGGTTACATGCGGAACAGGCCGAAGCGCGTGTCGGGGATCGGCGCATTGAGCGTGGCCGACAGTCCCAGGCCGAGCACGGTACGCGTGTCCGCCGGATCGATCACGCCGTCGTCCCACAGGCGGGCGCTGGCGTAGTACGGATGACCCTGGTGCTCGTATTGATCGCGGATCGGCTGCTTGAAGGCATCCTCTTCCTCGGCGCTCCACTGGCCGCCACGGCCCTCGATGCCGTCGCGCTTGACCGTGGCGAGCACCGAGGCGGCCTGCTCGCCGCCCATCACCGAGATGCGGGCGTTTGGCCACATCCACAGGAAGCGCGGCGAGTAGGCGCGACCGCACATGCCGTAGTTGCCGGCGCCGAACGAGCCGCCGATGATGACCGTGAATTTCGGCACGTTCGCGGTGGCGACGGCCGTCACCATCTTCGCGCCGTGTTTGGCGATGCCTTCGTTCTCATACTTGCGCCCGACCATGAAGCCGGTGATGTTCTGCAGGAAGATCAGCGGGATCTTGCGCTGGCAGCACAGCTCGATGAAGTGCGCGCCCTTCTGGGCCGACTCGGAGAACAGAATGCCGTTGTTCGCCACGATGCCGACCGGATAGCCCCATAGATGCGCGAAGCCGCACACGAGCGTGGTGCCGTAGCGCGCCTTGAATTCGTCGAACTCGGAGCCGTCAACCACGCGGGCGATCACTTCGCGTACGTCGAACGGCTTCTTCGTGTCGGCCGGGATCACGCCGTACAGGTCGCGGGCATCGTACTTCGGATCGACCGGCGGCTTGACCGCGACGGTGGCCGGCTTGCGACGGTTGAGGTTCGCGGCGATGCTGCGCGCGATGGACAGCGCGTGCGCATCGTTCTGCGCGAAGTGATCGACCACGCCCGACAGCCGCGTGTGGACGTCGGCGCCGCCGAGGTCTTCGGCGCTCACTTCCTCGCCGGTAGCCGCTTTCACGAGCGGCGGCCCGCCGAGGAAGATCGTGCCCTGTTCCTTGACGATGATCGACTCGTCGCTCATCGCGGGCACGTAGGCGCCGCCGGCGGTACACGAGCCCATCACGACGGCGATTTGCGGAATGCCCTGCGCGGACATCTGTGCCTGGTTGTAGAAGATGCGCCCGAAGTGATCGCGGTCGGGGAAGACGTCGTCCTGGTTCGGCAGGTTGGCGCCGCCCGAGTCGACCAGGTAGATGCACGGCAGGTGGTTCTGCTCGGCGATCTCCTGCGCGCGCAGATGCTTCTTGACCGTCATCGGGTAATAAGTGCCGCCCTTGACGGTGGCGTCGTTGCAGACGATCACGCACTCCTGGCCCGACACGCGACCGATGCCGGTGATGATGCCGGCGCCCGGGGCGTCGTCGTGATACATGCCGATGGCCGCGAGCTGGGAGAGTTCCAGGAACGGCGAGCCTGGGTCGAGCAATTGTTGCACGCGCTCGCGCGGCAGCAGCTTGCCGCGCGCGATGTGTTTTTTGCGCGCGGCCTCACCGCCGCCACCGGCCAGTTGCGCAATGCGGGCACGCAGGTCATCGACCAGGGTCTGCATCGTGGCCGCGTTGCGTGCAAAGTCTTCGCCGCGCGGGTTGAGCTTGCTTTCAATAATCGGCATGTGACGAAATCCGGTGGAGAGTGAGGAATCGGGTAAGGCGTTTCGGGGGCGTGTGCCGGGGCGAGGTCAGTCGAACAGATCGCCTTCGATGTAGCGCCAGCGGCCGTCCTCCGAGCGCTCGAAGCGGCTGCGCTCGTGCAGCCGGTTAGCCCGTCCGCCGACCTTGTAGCGGGCGACGAATTCGACTTCGGCGTGCGTCTCGTCGCTTTGGCGATGCCCCTTGATTTGCAGGCCGAGCCATTGCGGTGCGTCGTCGAAGTCGAGCGTGGCGGGACGCGTGCGAGCCGCCCACGTGTCGAGCAGGTACGCGGCGTCTTGACGCACGAACGCCGTATAGCGCGAGCGCATCAGCGCTTCGGCGGTGGGCGCGATGTCGCCGCGTTCCAGGTAGCGCGCGCAGCAGTCGTCGAACGCGAGCCCGCCGCAAGGGCAGGCGTCGCGCTCCGTGTCTTGCGTCGTGGCGCTGGGCGACGATTGGGGTCTTGCCATCGTGAGTCTTGCCTTGTTGTCAGATCTTGCCTTGCTTCAGACAGGCCTCGACCTGTGCGAAGCGGTCAAAGCCCCAGAACGGTTCGCCGTCCACGATCACGAACGGCGAGCCGAACACCCCGCGCGCCATGGCCAGATCGATTTCGGCCTTGAGGTGGTCCTTGGTGGCGGGAGCGTGCATGCCGGCGTCGAGCTTCGCGCCGTCGATGCCCAGGGTCGCGCCCAGGCGCGCGAGTTCGGCCGGGTCGCCGATGTTCACGTCATCGACGTATAGCGCGTGGAAGATCGTCTTCGCGAACTCCGCGGACAGGTCGCCGCCGCGATGATCCTGCACCCAGAGCACCGCGCGCTCGGCGGCTTGCGTCGGGATCGGGAAGTGCGTCGGGCGCTTGTACGCAATGCCGTGATAACGTGCGGTGCGCTCCACGTCATGTCGCAAGTACTCCGTTTTGATCGGGTGTTGCATCGGTGCGCCCGTGCCGTTCACCTTGTAGACGGTGTCGAGCAGGATCGGATGCCACGCCACGCTACGCCCGTGTCTCGTTGCGATGTCGTCGATGCAGGTGCTCGCAAAATACCCATACGGGGATGCGAAGTCGAAATAAAAGTCGATGGCGGACGTCATGTGGGCTCCGTTTCCGAGTGACGTGTCTGGCCCGCGAATCAAAAGATACGGCGGTGTGGCTACAGCTTGTTGTTCCGTCTCGTGCCGGGCGATGCCTGCCCGGTCGCGGTTTTATTGATTCCTGCGCTTCGCTTTTGCGTTCGTTACCTGCCGGCGTGTCGATCTGGCGATCACCATGCCAGCGCGTTGCCGTCGTAATTGAAGAAGCCGCCGTTGTGTGTGGCGCGCTCGCCCGGCGCGCGGGCGAGCACCCGGCGCATGCCGGCCACGCTCGTTTGCACGTCGATGTCCGCGTTCTCGCCACCCATGTCCGTGCGTACCCAGCCAGGGTGCATCGCGACGCAGGTGGCGCGCTGCGCTTCGAGCGATGTGGCCTTGACCACCGAATTCACGGCCGCCTTGCTTGCGCGATAGAGCCAACTGCCATTCGAATCCATCAGAGCGATGCTGCCCATGCGGCTCGAGAGAAAACCGAACGCGCCGCCGGCGGCTTCGACGAACGGCAACACGAGCGGCGCGGCCTGCATGGCGCCAAGCACATTCGTGTGGAACACGCGGTCGAACTCTGCGGCGGTGATCGGCGCGAGACCGGTGGTGCGCGCCGAATTCACCCCAGCGTTGTAGATCGCGACATCGAGGGTCACGCCGTCGAGCTGCCACGACAGGCCGGAGAGCGATTCGACGCGTGTCACGTCAAGCGGGAGCGGCTCGGCACCCAACGCGCGCAAGGCGGCCAGGCCGTCCTCATGGCGTGCCGTGGCGAAGACACGCCAGCCGTCGTCGCGATACTGCCTGACGAATTCCATGCCGATACCGCGCGAGGCACCGATGACGAGTGCTGTTTTCATGACGTGTGATTCCTGTGGGCGAGGGCGCAGGTCTGCGGGGTCAGACGAGTTCGATGGCCATCGCCGTCGCTTCGCCACCGCCGATGCACAGGCTGGCCACGCCGCGCTTGCCGCCGGTCTTGCGCAACGCACCGATCAACGTGACCAGAATGCGTGCGCCGGACGCGCCGATCGGGTGGCCGAGCGCGCAGGCGCCGCCGTGAATGTTGACCTTCTCGTGCGGCAGGTTGAACTCGCGCATCGCGGCCATCGCGACGACAGCGAAGGCCTCATTGATTTCATACAGATCGACGTCGCGCGTCGACCAGCCGGTCTTTTCGAACAGCTTGCGCATGGCGCCGACCGGCGCGGTGGTGAAGCGGCTCGGCTGCTGGGCGAACGTGCTGTGTCCGGCGATGCGTGCGAGCGGCGTGAGGCCAAGACGCTTGGCCGTCGATTCGCGCATGAGGACGAGTGCGGCGGCGCCGTCAGAGATCGACGACGAGTTCGCCGCCGTCACCGTGCCGTCCTTGCGGAAGGCTGCCTTGAGGGTCGGGATCTTCTCGGGATTGGCCTTGAGCGGCTGCTCGTCCTGATCGACCACCGTGTCGCCCTTGCGACCGGGTACCGTCACCGCCGTGATCTCCCACGAAAACGAACCGTCCTTCGTGGCGTTTTGCGCGCGTTCGAGCGATGCGATCGCGAAGGCGTCCTGCGCCTCGCGGGTGAACGCGTAATGGTCGGCGCATTCCTCGGCGAAGGTGCCCATCAGGCGACCCTTGTCGTAGGCGTCTTCCAGGCCGTCGTAAAACATGTGGTCGATGACCTGACCATGCCCCATGCGCATGCCGGTGCGTGCCTTCGGCAGCAGATAGGGCGCGTTGCTCATGCTCTCCATGCCACCGGCGACAATCACATCGGCGCTACCGGCAACGAGCATGTCGTGCGCGAACATGGCGGCGCGCATGCCCGATCCGCACATCTTGTTGACGGTGGTCGCCCCGGCTGCGAGCGGCAGACCGGCGCCGAGCGTTGCCTGGCGGGCGGGCGCCTGGCCCTGGCCGGCGGGCAGCACGCAGCCCATGATCACTTCGTCGACCTGCTCGGGCGGAATCCCGGCGCGTTCGACGGCGGCGCGAATGGCGGCGGCGCCCAGTTGCGGTGCGGTGACATCGCCGAATACCCCTTGCAGGCCGCCCATCGGCGTGCGGGCGGCGGAAACGATGACGATCGGGTCGTGTTGCATGGCAATCTCCTGTAGTCGCTTGTGAGGCCGGCAATGGTCCTTGCGGACCGGCTTGTCAGCCCCCGAATATCCAATGCTTCAGTCCTTGCATCGTCCGCGCGTCCGGCGAGGGGTGTCCGGCGTGGCCGGACAGTGCGACTCGCTCAGGCGCGTGGATTGCGTAATTCGGCCATCGCAGTCACGCAGCGGTCGTAAATTCGCGGCAGGGCTTCGAGGCTGTTGACCGACATGCGCAGATCGCGCACCAGGCCGTCGCGCAGGCCGTACACCCAGCCGTGTACCGTCACGGGCTGATTGCGGGCCCAGGCGTCGCGCAGTACCGTCGTATGGCAGATATTGACCACTTGCTCGATGGCGTTCAGTTCGCACAGCCGGTCATGGCGCGCGTCGCGCGACGGCAGGGCGTCGATCTGCTCGACGTGACGCTCGTACACATCGCGCACGTGGCGCAGCCAGTTGTCGACGAGTCCCATCTTCGCGCCGTCGAGCGCCGCGCCCACGCCGCCGCAGCCGTAATGGCCGACCACCATGACGTGGCGGACCTTCAGCACTTCGACGGCGAACTGCAATACCGACAGGCAGTTCAGATCGCTGTGGACCACCACGTTCGCGATATTGCGATGGACGAACACTTCGCCCGGCGCAAGGCCCGTGATCTGGTTGGCCGGCACGCGTGAGTCAGAGCAGCCGATCCAGAGATACTCCGGCGCTTGCAGTTTCGACAGCCGCTCGAAAAATGCGGGGTCTTCCGCGTTCACGCCGGCGACCCAGGCGCGGTTGTTATCGAGCAGATGGAGGAGAGGTTGGTCTTTGTCTTCGGTCATGATCGTGTCATCCGGCGGACGTGTCGTGCGCTGGGAGACGTCGAACGCTCAGGCCGCCGCCGCGCGGGGCGGGGGCGCCGGAGGCACCGGCACCGCTGACGGTGCTGTAGCGATTGACGAAACGCAGCGAGACATCGTACGGATAGAAGTCGTGCATCTGTCCGGCTCGCACCCGATCCTGATAGTCCTGCCACAGGCCAGGGTCGAAAAAATCCGGATGATGCTGGCTCAGATAGTGCCGCACGCGTGCATCTCCGGCCAGGAACGTCTCGAACGTCTGCGGAAACACGTCGTGCGGGCCTACACGGTACCAGACTTCCCCCGACATCGCCTCTTCTTCGTTACGGGGTTCCGGCACTCGACGGATGTGGCAATCCGTCAGGTATTCCAGTTCGTCATAGTCGTAGAAGACCACCCGGCCGTGACGCGTCACACCGAAATTCTTGTACAGCAGGTCGCCCGGGAAGATGTTCGCCGCCATCAGCTCCTTCACCGCGTTGCCATACTCGCGCATGGCGTGGTCGACCTCCGCGTCCGACGCCGTCTGTAGCCACACATTGAGCGGCGTCATGCGGCGTTCGATGTAACAGTGGCGGATCACGAGGGCGTCGCCTTCGACTTCGAGCTGCGAGGGCACCTCGCGCTGGAGTTCGGCGAGCAGGGCGTCATCGAAGCGCGCGAGCGGAAAGGCCACGCTCGAGAATTCCAGCGTGTCGGCCATCCGGCCCACCCGATCATGTCGCTTGACCATCAGGTACTTCGCCTTCACCTGCTCGCGCGTGGTCTCCTTGGGCGGTGCGAAGCGCTCGCGAATCAGCTTGAAGACATACGGGTACGAGGGCAGTGTGAACACCAGCATCACCAGCCCGGGAATGCCCGGCGCGCTCACGAACTTGTCGCTCGAATGCTTCAGGTGATGCAGGAAGTCGCGATAGAACAGGTTCTTGCCGTGTTTCTGCAGACCGACCGACGTGTAGATCTCCGCTTTCGGCTTGCCCGGCATGATCGTGCGCAGGAACTGTACATAGGCCGAGGGCACTTCCATGTCGACCATGAAATAGGCGTGCGTGAAGCCGAACACCACACGCAGTTCCTCGCGGCGCAGCAGGGCGGCGTCCAGCGCCAGCTTGCCGTTCGCGTCGTGCATGATCGCCAGGGCGAACGGCGTGGTCGCGTCGCCGTTCACGATGCGTCCCACGATATAGGCCGCCTTGTTCCGGAAGAACAGCGACGCGAGCACATGAAACTGGAAATTCGGTGCCGGCACGAAGTCGCCTAGCGTCTGCTCGAGGGCGCGCATGACATAGCCGACGTCGCGCGTCAGATCGGCAAACGGGCGTTTGAGCTGAAAATTCGTGACGATGCGCGCGATCGTGGCGGCCATGCCGTCTTGCGCTGGGTAATAGACGCGATACGTCGGCCTGGCGGCGGGGGCGTCGTTCTCGATGTACTCCGTCGCCACGGCGGGGCGTACGAAGATGAAGCGGTTGTTGAAGTACGAACGGTGCAGGATCTTGCAGCACACCGAGTTGAAAAACGTCTCGGCCAGCTCCGGCTGACGATGCTCCGTGAGCAAGCCGATGTAGTGCAGCTTCACTTGCTGCCAGACATCGTCATCGAGCGACTGGGCGTCGAACTCGTCTTCCAGCGTCACGACACATTCGCGCACGCGTTCGTCGTAATAGGCGATGCGGTCGCGCTGGAGCTTCTGGATGCCCATGAAATCGCCCGCCTCGAAACACGCCTGCGCCGCGATGCATACATCGCGGAAGATGCGGTAATGCTTGTCGAAGCCGTCCAGCATCGTGCGGGCGACGTCGTAAGCAAACTGCGACGACAGGAGTTTCGGGAAGTGATTCATACCGGTCGGGACAGGCGCAGGGGCGATCTCAAGGGATTGTAGCGCCGCTGCCTGCGCCTGAATGTCAGTCGATGCCTCGTGGGGTTACATCGTTTGCGCGAACAACTCGCGGCCGATCAACATGCGGCGGATCTCCGAGGTGCCCGCGCCGATTTCATAGAGCTTCGCGTCGCGCCACAGACGGCCGACCGGGTACTCGTTGATATAGCCGTTGCCGCCCAGAATCTGGATTGCCTCGCCGGCCATCCACGTCGCCTTTTCGGCCGTGTACAGAATCACCCCCGCGCAGTCCTTGCGCACTTGGCGCACGTGATCGCTGCCAAGCAAATCGAGCTGGCGGCCCACCGCATACAGATACGCGCGGCTCGCCTGCAGGATCGTGTACATGTCCGCGACCTTGCCCTGGATGAGCTGGAACTCCCCGATCGACTGGCCGAACTGCTTGCGGTCGTGGATATAGGGCACGACGACGTCCATGGCCGCCTGCATGATGCCCAGCGGGCCGCCGGCGAGCACCGCGCGCTCGTAGTCCAGGCCGCTCATGAGCACCTTCGTGCCGCCGCCGACCTGGCCCAGTACGTTCTCCTCCGGCACCTCTACGTTCTCGAACACCAGCTCGCCCGTGTGCGAGCCGCGCATGCCGAGTTTGTCGAGCTTTTGCGCAACCGAGAAGCCCTTCATGCCTTTCTCGACGAGGAAGGCCGTCATGCCGCGGGCGCCCGCTTCCGGATCCGTCTTGCCGTAGACGACCAGCGTGTCACAGTCCGGGCCGTTCGTGATCCACATCTTCGTGCCGTTGAGCACGAAACGGTCGCCGCGCTTCTCGGCACGCAGCTTCATGCTGACCACGTCCGAGCCTGCGTTCGGCTCGCTCATGGCGAGTGCGCCGACGTGCTCGCCCGACACCAGCTTCGGCAGGTACTTTGCCTTTTGCGCCGCGGTGCCGTTGCGATGAATCTGATTGACGCAAAGATTCGAGTGCGCGCCGTACGACAACCCAACCGACGCCGAGGCGCGCGAGATTTCCTCCATCGCGATCATGTGGGCCAGATAGCCCATGTTCGCGCCGCCGTATTCTTCCGAGACCGTCATGCCGAGCACGCCGAGGTCGCCCATCTTGCGCCAGAGGTCCATCGGGAACTGGTCAGTGCGATCCACTTCGCCCGCGCGCGGGGCGATTTCCTTGGATGCGAAGTTCGAGACCGATTCGCGCAGCATATCGAGGTCTTCGCCGAGCATGAAATTGAGGCCGGGCAACGTAGTCATGACACAGTCTCCAGAGGGTGGCGCGTGGCGACTTGCCCGCGCGCATGTTCGATGGTGCTGCTAAGGGGCGTTGATTCGGTGAATCCGGTGGGGCGGCGCTCAGCGTGACGTGGGCGACGCGCTTGCCGAGGGATTTGCCGCCAACACGAAAAGCGTTTGCTGCATCATTGCGCAAAGCGTCCATTTGCCGCCGTCGATGACAAACAGTTCGGCGGTGGCGACGATGAGCGTGCGCCCGGCTTTCACGACCTGGCCGCGTCCGACCAGTGTATCGCCCTTGCCGGGGGCGAGAATGTTCAGTTTGTACTCGGCGGTGACCAGTTCCTGGTCCGGCGAGATGCGGGTGTAGCCTGCGTAACCGCCGGCGGAGTCGGCGATGGCGCCGATCACGCCACCGTGAAAATAGCCGTGCTGTTGGTTGACCTTGTCCGAGAAGGGCAGCGAGATTTCGCAGTGGCCGTCGGCAAGATGCGAGATTTGCGCATCCCAATGCATCATGACGCCCTGTTTGTCGAAGCTGGCGCGGATCTTTGCGGCGACGGCGTCGTCGAGCGGTTCAGCGTGAGAGACAGGAGTATTGGCCATGATGGGAGCGAGAGTCTGGACAAAGCCGAGTGCCCAGATATTACTTAACGTTTACGTAAACGTAAAGTAAGGGCTTTCCTGAATCCAAGCAAGTATCAGTGGGCCGGGGCAAGAATGCCGCTCTCCGCAGCCCCGGGGAGCGGGTGGCGCGAGGCGAGTTGAAGGGGGGATGTGGATAAAGCCGACGCTTAACGAATCAGTGCGACGCCGCGGTCGTCTTCGACCGTCGAGCGATGCTGGCGGGCGCAGGCTCGCCGGCGGCCTCGAGCAGCGCGAGGCATTGGGCTTCGTGCTGTGCGACTTCATCGAGCGTGGCGTGCAGGTCTTCGAGTTGCTGCTCAAGCACCTGCCGATGCTGGGAGAGTGTCTCGAGGAACACGCGAAGCTGGGACACCGTATCCTTGGGGGATTCGTAGAGATCGAGAATCGACTTGATCTCCGAGAGTGTGAGTCCGAGACGTTTGCCGCGTAGCGTCAGTTTCAGGCGCGTGCGATCCTGACCGGTGTAGACGCGATGGCGCCCGCCGGGGCCTTCGCGGGCCGGTGTGAGCAGGCCCTGATCCTCGTAGAAGCGGATCGCACGGGGCGTAATGTCGAACTCGCGGGCCAGGTCGGTAATCGTGTATGTGAGCATCGGGTTAAGCGGGTGCTTACCATTGCAGATAGAATTGCCGTTTACGTTAGCGTCAAGTTGCGTCCTGTGCAATCCATGACGGCGTCAACCGACAACGACAGAACAAGTCCATCTGGAGCGTGGCCCCGTGAATGCCCTCGAACAACAACTGAACTACCCCTTCGGAGATTTCTTGCCGGAAGGCGGCACCGTGCACGAAGTCGTGCCCGGCGTCTTCTGGGTACGCATGCCGTTACCGTTCGTGCTCGATCACATCAACCTGTGGCTGCTGCGCGATGAAATCGATGGCGTCAAAGGCTGGACGATCGTCGATTGCGGCATCACCCATCCGCAGATCAAAGCCTATTGGGAGCAAGTGTTCGAGCGCGCGCTCGGTGGCGAGCCTGTCCTGCGTGTCGTCGTCACGCACTGCCACCCCGACCACCTCGGCCTCGCGCATTGGATCTGCAAGGGGGGCGACAAACCCCGCTGGTCGGCCCGGCTCGCCATGTCGCAGGGCGATTACGCCTGGGGCAGGCTCATGTCGGAAGGCGTCAACAACAACGCCGCCAACGCCGGCGGCGACTTCGCCGTGTCGCACTTCATCTCGCATGGGCTCGCCGACGAGGCCATGATCGACCAGATCCGCCACCGGAAAACCTACTTCAGCGACCTCGTACCCGAAGTGCCGTCGCGCTTCTTCCGCCTGCGCGATGGCGATACGCTGCGTATTGGCGGCAGCGACTGGCGTCTGATCGTGGGGTACGGCCATTCGCCCGAACACATGGCGCTGTACTCCGAACAGCACAACGCGCTCATCTCCGGCGACATGGTGCTGCCGCGCATCTCGACCAACGTCAGCGTGTTCGACATCGAACCCGAAGCCAACCCGCTGCAACTGTTCCTCGACTCGCTGGGCGTCTACCTCGATCTGCCCGCCGATTGCCTGGTGCTGCCCTCGCATGGCCGGCCGTTCACCGGGCTGCACACGCGCATTGGCCAACTCCGCGATCACCACGCCGCGCGACTACAGGAAGTGCGCGACGCGTGCGCCCGGTCGCCGCAGAGCGCGGGGGATATCGTGCCCATCATGTTCCATCGCAAGCTCGATGCCCACCAGACCACCTTCGCCATGGGCGAAGCGCTGGCGCACCTGCATATGCTCTGGCGCTCGGGGGAACTCAAACGCGATCGCGATGCGAAGGGCGTCTGGCGCTTCTCCCCGGTTTGATCGACCGGCAGGCGCCACCGGCTTGAGCGGCGCACCCGGGCGGTCGGCCACAAACCAATGCCCCGACGACCGATTCAGGTCGCCGGGGCATTGCTTTTGCGCTTGCCGTGGCAAGCGCGACATCAGGCGTGCTGCGTCGACGCCGGAGCGCTACGGCCTTCGCGGCCGAGCAAACCATACGTCACCAGGCTGATCGTCACCGTCATCAGAATGTAATAGGCGGGGGCCAGCGGGTTCTGGGTCGTCTTGATCAGATACGTGATCCAGAACGGCGCGAGACCGCCAAACAACATCACCGACACGTTGTAGAGAATCGAGACGCCCGTCGAGCGCACGCCAACCGGGAACACCTCCGTGACCGCCGTCGGGAACGCGCCCCACACGAAGCCCATGCAGACGGCCGGCAGAATCTGCGCGAGCAACAGATTGCCCATCGACGGCGCGCCGTGCAACCGCGTAAACATCCAGAACGACGTCAGGCCGTAGAGCAGCACGAACATCAGAATCAGCGGTTTGCGGCCCACGTGATCCGAAATCCAGCCTGTCAGCGGGCACAGCGCGGCGATCAGCAACGCGGCGATGAGTGTCGACAGGCTCGCGGCGCCCTGCGTCAATCCCAGTTGCTTGACCGCATAGATCGGCGTGTAGATCAGCGTCACGTAGAACGACGTCGTCGCTGCGACCGTCAGGCCGAAGCCCGCGATGAGCGCGCGATAATGATGTGAGAAGACGTCGGCGAGCGGTGTGCGGCGGGTCGGCGCACGCGCGGCGGCGTAGGCCAGGAACTCCGGCGACTCCGTCATGCGACGTCGAATATAGAAGCCCACCGGGCCGATCAGGATCCCGAACAGGAACGGAAGCCGCCAACCCCACGATTCGAGTGCTTCTTTTGTCAGCCCCGTGTTGAGGACATAGGCGCACAGGCCGGCGAACGCGACGGCCAGCGCCTGCGAGCACATCTGGAAACTGCCATAGAAGCCGCGCAGGTGGGGGGGCGAGAACTCGATCAGCATGGCTGTCGAGCCACCGAATTCACCGCCCGCCGAGAAGCCCTGAATGACCCGGGCCAGCAGGATCAGCAGCGGCGCGGCGAAACCGATCGCCGCATACGTCGGCGCAATGCCGATCAGGCCCGTGCCAAGCGCCATGAGCAGCACCATGACCGAGAGCGCCGATTTGCGTCCGGCGCGATCGGCATACAAACCGAACGCGAGCCCGCCGATGGGGCGGAAGAAGAACGCCACGCCCAGCGATGCCACACTCGCGAGCAGCGAGTTCGTATCGTTTTCCGCGGGGAAGAAGAGTTTCGCGATGATGACAGCGAAGAGACCGTAGACCGTAAAGTCGAACCACTCGAATGCATTGCCCAGCGTTGAACCGATCACCGCTTTGCGTCGCAGCGCCGGATCGATATCCGGCGCGCCGGTGGGGGTTGCCTGCATATGCCTCTCCTGCCAGGTGGGGTCCGCCGCAGTCGAATCGGTATGCTAACGTCCGTCGGCATCCATTCGCGCTTTCGCGGCAAGACCGGTTTAACGTCGTGTGTACCTCTATTGAAGTTACACGAGCACTCTAGCGCAGGTTTGCAATGCACCACAACGGGTCAAAATTCTGCTCGGCCACAGCAGACGTCGGCGCGGTCCAGGAGAGGGACACAGGTGTGTCGGGACTTAGCGATTTCCCCGGCGGCCTTTCCACCGATAGTCTCGTTGTCCGACCCATTCCCACGTGCCGGAGTAGGGATTGAACTCGTACCCTTCCCGATATTCGCTGGTGTAGCAGCCGCCTTTCTCCAGATAGCATTTTTCGCTCAGGAAGTGGGCGGCGTCGCGAGATGCGCGCGGCCGGGGCTGCGGCACGACGATATAGGGCTGCGCGGGGGCGATCACGATGGGCGGGCGCGGCGCAATGATCACGGGGGCGGGGGCAATGACGGTGGGCGCCGGCGTCACGATCACCGGTGCCGGCGCGACAATGACCGGGGCGGGGCGGACGTACGATGCGGGCGGACCGACGACTTGCCAGTTGCCGGGATCCAGCGCAGCGCAGCCGGAAACGACCAGTGCGAGCGGCAGGAAGACGAGGCGGGCGACGCGCCGATGAGGCGCGACGCCGCGAGTGGGGCAAGCGCGTGGTGCGGCTTGCGTTGACATGGCGTTCATGGGGACGTCGCGCGTTAGGGATCTGGTGCAATGTAACGCGTGACATTCGGCATTCCCCGATTCCTTGCTTCGATTTGGGGAATGTCCTTGCGTTGGCCGCTATTTAGCGCCTGTCGACGGATCGTCCGATGGCTGGCTGGCGTTTGCCGGGGCGCCGCTTTCCGCCTGGCGCTCGGACAATCGTGGCTTTCGCGGCGCGCGAGCGAAGAGCGCGTCGTAGAGCCAGCGCGGCAGACATCGCATGAGGCAGGCCACCACCCCCATCGGCCACGGCAGCACCACGAAGCGGCGGCGCCGGGCAATCGCCGCGGCCGCCTTGCGCGCGAACTTGTCCGAGGGCATCAGGAACGGCATCGGGAACGGATTGCCGTCCGTCATCGGCGTTTGAATGTAGCCCGGTGCAATCGTCACGACCGCGACCTTGGCGGCGCGCAATTCCACGCGCAGGCTTTCCAGGTACGTCATCGCGGCCGCCTTCGACGCACTGTAGGCGCCGTGCCCCGGCAGGCCGCGCACGCCCGCCACGCTGCCGATGCCCACGAGCGTGCCGCGTTTGCGTTCGCGCATCGGCGCGACGAAGGGGCTGAAGGTGGCGACCATCGCCAGCCAGTTGGTGTCCATGACCGAAGCGAAGTGCGGCAGATCGGCTGCGTCTTCGGTATTCACGCCATGGCTGATGCCCGCACTGGCGATGACGATGTCCGGCACGCCGTGCCGCGCCATGAAGTCGTCGGCCGCCGCGCGCAGCGCGAGCGCGTCACGCACGTCGAGCGCGTAGCTATGCACGGCATGCGGATGGGGGAGCGAGGCGGCCAGGTCGGCGAGCTTGTCGCCGCGACGGCCCACGAGCCCGAGGATGGCGCCCTGCGCGGCGTAGTGACGCGCGAGCGCTTCGCCCAATCCGCTCGAGGCACCCGTGATGAAGACTTTCGGTGATGTCGTGTGTGTCGCCATGGAATGCAAAAACCCGGCCGGGGCCGGGCTTTGTGAGCGGCGAAGCTTACAGCTTCTTCGCGCGGATCTGGTTGATGATCGAGTCGGCCGTCTTGAGCGCCGCGTCGAACGTCTGCTGCTCGGTCGTGGCCGGCTTGCCGGCTTTCTGCAGCGCGTCGCCCGAGGTGGCCGGCGAGACAAGGTACTTGCCCTGGATCGCGATCGTCGGCACGCCGTCGATCTTGTAGTCCTGCCACGTCTTGTTCGCCGTCTTCACGCTGGCCTGGGTCGAGAAGCCGTTATAGGCGTCGAGATACTTCTGCTTGTCGATGCCGAACTGTGTGAGGAAGTCGGCCTGCGTCTGCGCCGTCAGCAGATAGTTGTGCTTGACGTGGATCTCGTTGAAGACCTTCGGTGTGAGTTCGGCTTCACGGCCCAGGGCGTGCAGCGCGTAGTACATGCGGGTGTGCGGTTCGAAGCGATCCTGGAAGGCGACCGGCACGCGCTTGAACACGACGTCCTTGCCTTGCTTCTTCACCCATGCTTCCAGTGACGGCTCGAGCGCATTGCAATGCGGGCAGCCGTACCAGAAGAACTCGGTGACTTCGATTTTACCCGCGCCCGCCGAGGTGGGCTGCGCCTGCGGCAATACCAGGTAGTCGGTTCCCGCGACCGGGGCTTCGGGCGAGGCCGAGGCGGCGCCGCAAAGGAAACCGAAAGACAGCAGAACGGTACCAAGAAGTTTTTTCATGATCGTTGTTTAGGAGTGAGGCGGACGCGCCGGGCAACGGTTGGCCGACGTTCCCGCGAAACCATATCCCGGATTCAGACGGATTAGCTAGTGCGTATGACCCGCGACACGCGACGGGGTTCAACATCGCGGCAGCGCCAGTGCTTCTCGAACGATCCCGCCATGACACGTGCATTGCGCGCGGGCGCATGACTGTGCCGGAAGAGGAAACCACAGGCGTTGCCCTTATCGCGCAACGCCCGTGGTGTTCATGGCTTCGTGAAACGGATAACGGCCGTATCGTAGCCACCATCCTGCAGGCGCTGACGCACGTGATTCATCTGGTCGAGCTTGCCATACGGGCCGAGGCGTACTCGATAGAGCGTCAGGCCGTTGGCATCGCGCTGCGTGACCTTCGCCTCGAAGCCCGAGAGCGCCAGCTTGGCGCGCAGCTGCTCGGCGTCGCTCTGCGACTTGAACGCGCCGACTTGCAAGTAGTAGCCCGTGTTGGCGCTGTCCGTGGCACTCGCGGGCGGCGTGGTCGGCGGCGCGACCGGCACCGTCGATTTGCCGCTGAGGATGTCGGCGGGCGATGTCTTCGCCGGTGCCGTCGGCGCCGACGCTGTCGGCGGCGTGACCGGCGTGACCGGTGTGCCCGGCACGAGCGGTGACGTCACGGCTTGCGAGGTTGACTCCGGCCCGGCCGGTGTCGACGCGGCACCCGGCAGCGGCGTGCGCGGCTGCAACGACTTGTTCGGATCGGGCGTCTGCGCAGCCGGCGAGTTATCGGCCGGGCGCGGCGGCGTCTTTTCGACGAACGGGGTGGGCGTCTTCGTGATGTAGAGCGCGACGACGACGGCAACGGCCAGCCCAACGATCAGGCCGAGCACGATGCCCAGAAAAGTGCCGCCCCGCTGGCGGGGAGGCCGACGTGTGTTTGCCATCGAGTCGATTCCGTCCTTACAGAGTTCCGATGCGTTTGCCGTTCGGAAGGGTTGGATAACTGGCTCTTACATCTTGGCCGGGGCCGACACGCCCAGCACCGCAAGACCGTTGCGCAGCACCTGACGCGTTGCCGCCAGTAGCGCCAGGCGCGCGAGCTTGACGGTCTCGTCGTCGACCAGCACGCGATCGGCGTTGTAGAAGGAGTGGAATGCCCCCGCCAGATCCCGCAGATAGAAGGCCACGGCGTGCGGGGCCAATTCCTCGGCCGCGCGCGTGAGCATGTCCGGGTACTCGGCGAGCAATTGCAGCAGCGCGAGCGCGCGTTCGCTGTCGAGCGGCGCGAGGTTGGCGTGGACCAGGCGGGCGTCGTCGTCGCCCCATTGCGTGAGGATCGAGCAGATGCGGGCGTGCGCATACTGCACGTAGTACACCGGGTTCTCGTCGTTCTGCTTGAGCGCGAGGTCCACGTCGAACACGAATTCGGTGTCCGCCTTGCGCGAAATCAGGAAGAAACGCACGGCGTCGCGGCCACGGCGCAGGGCGTCTTCACGCTCGGCCGGGTCAGTCACCGGGGTTTCGGCCGTGATGCCGCCCGACCACTCGATCAGGTCGCGCACGGTCACGTAGCTGCCCGCGCGCTTGGAGATCTTCACCTCTTCGCCGTGGCGCATGACGGTGACCATCTTGTGCAGCACGTAGTCGGGGTAGCCCTTCGGAATGCCGATGCCCAGGGCCTGCAAGCCGGCGCGCACACGGGCAATGGTGCCGTGGTGGTCCGAGCCCTGCACGTTGATGACCTGATGGAAGCCGCGCGCCCACTTGCGGGTGTGATACGCGACGTCCGGCACGAAGTACGTGTAGGTGCCGTCGGACTTGCGCATCACGCGGTCCTTGTCGTCGCCGTAATCGGTCGTGCGCAGCCACAGTGCGCCGTCCTGTTCGTACGTCACGCCTGCGTCGACGAGGGCCTGCACCGTGCGCTCGACGCTGCCGTCGGCGTAGAGCGACGACTCCAGATAATACTGATCGAAGCGCACCCCGAACGTCTGCAGATCGATGTCCTGCTCGCGGCGCAGATAGGCCACGGCGAACGCGCGGATCGAGTCGATGTCGTTGATGTCGCCGCTACCGGTGACGGGCGCGCCGTCGGACGCCTGCACGGTCTTGCCTGCGAGGAAGTCTTGCGCAATATCGCCGATGTAGTCGCCGTTGTAGGCCGACTCCGGCCATTCGGCGTCACCCGGCTTGAGGCCGCGCGCGCGCGCCTGCACCGAGGTGGCGAGCGTCTGGATCTGCACGCCGGCATCGTTGTAATAGAACTCGCGATGGACCGGACGGCCCTGCGTGCCCAGCAGCGCCGAGATCGTATCGCCGAGCGCGGCCTGACGGCCGTGCCCCACGTGCAACGGGCCGGTCGGGTTGGCCGAGACGAACTCGACGAGCACCGGCGCGTCGTCGTGGCGGACGGCGCAGTGACCGAAGGCCGCGCCCTCGGTCAGGATCGCGCGGGCCACCGATTGCTTCGCGCCATTGGCCAGGCGCAGGTTGATGAAGCCGGGTCCGGCGATTTCAACGGCGTCGACGAGCCCGTTCGCGCGGGCGTCGCCAAGGAGGGCATCGGCAATCTTCTGGGCCAGCTCGCGCGGATTGGCGCGCAGTGGCTTGGCGAGTTGCATCGCCACGTTACAGGCCAGGTCGCCATGCGCAGCGACTTTCGGGCGTTCGAGCAGGATCGTCGGCATGGCCGGCGCATTTTGCGCATCGGGCGTCGTGCCGTCTGCGGGCATCAATCCGGCGACGACGTCGCCGATCAGCGCGACGAGAGCATTCTTTTGTGCGGGTAGCATTGGCGGGTGTTTCGGGTGCGTCCGGACACGTCCGGACAGGCAATTGAATCGTCAGCAACGGATTTTAACAGGTGTATGATGAAGTCACGGTACCCGTTGGTCCCACACGCTGCGTGACATGCACTTGGGGCGGCGGTGGTGATAACTCGAATAGGGGAGACAACCATGCTGGTAACGTTCAAGTCGCACGCTTCGCCAACGATCACCATGCTGGAGAATCTCGCGCAGTTTCTGCTCGGGCTGGTCGGCAAGAGGCTTGGCGAGCGCGGTGCCATCGGCGAGGACGAAATGGGCGAGGCCATCGCGAAGCTCGAGGCCGCCATCGCGGAAGACAACGCCGTTGCGAAGAAGGAAAGCGAAGGCAAGCAGTCCGCCGAACGAGAGGAAGAGGATCGTTTGCGTCTCGCACAACGGGCGTATCCGCTGCTCGATATGCTGCGCGAGTCCCGAAAGGAAAACGTCGCGGTGATGTGGGAGATCGGTCGCCGCTAGGCGGTCGAAGGCAATGCCTGGCCCTCCCGGGCAACCGAAGGTACGCTACGTCATTCCTCCGGCGCGACGTGCTCATTGTCTGAGCGCGTCACTCGCCACACTGTCGCGCTTTCGCGTGATATCCCCGTCCCGGAATCCGCAATTTTCAGCGCCAGCGATCCATGCTGTGACGCGCTGAAATGCGTGGTCATCGCGCGTTTCGGCGCGCTTCCCCTAGTCGTCCGAACGGCTCGACCAGAACACCTGGTTCACCCCCGGCAGTGTTTCCAGGTGATCGGTGAGGGCATCGAGTTCGCCTGCCTGCACCGCCGTGGGCAGCAGCAGCGCTTCGATTTCGACCTCCGCTTCGCCGAACGGGTGGATATCGAGCGCGCGCACGGGATAGTTCGACGCCTCAAGCCAGGCTTCCACCTTGTCAAGCACTTCGCGCTGCGTGGTGCGGGCGCAGATGACGGACAGCGCGTACGTTGCCTCGGACGTCGCCTCGTTGATCGGGGCGCGGTTGATGCGGTTCACGACGGGACGCAGCAGCGTATTGGCCGCCAGCACGAAGCCCGCCACGACGACTGCCTCGACGATCAGGCTTGCCCCCGCGGCGGCGCCCACCGCGGCCGAGCCCCAGAGGGTGGCCGCGGTGTTCAGGCCACGCACCGAGGCGCCGTCTTTCATGATGGCGCCCGCGCCCAGGAAGCCGACCCCCGACACGACATAGGCGATGACGCGCGTATCGCCGGGCATGAGCCGCATCGACAAGTCGACAAAGGCGGCAGCCCCTACGGCCACGAGCACATTGGTGCGCAGGCCGGCGGTGCGTTGGCGGACCTGACGCTCCACACCGATGATCGCGCCCAGGATGAACGCGACGAGCAGCGAGACGGCCGTGTTGAGCAGCGGCAGGAGCTGGAAATTCTGAATGCTTTGCAGTGCGTGCATGGGACGTCTCGAAGTGAGCCAGCCGGCAGCCGGCAGAGCGCAGGACGCCGGCGGCCGAGGATCCGAACGGCCGGATCGGCCAGAACGGGCGGGACACTACGCTTCGTTTGCGACACGGACGTGACATCGGCGCTGGCGGGCGGTCGTCATGCCGCCGGCCGGGTCACGCGAAGCGATGCAATTACGAAAGTTGCGGGGCGAGCAGACGCCGGGCGGTGGCTTCGTCCACGTTGGCGCGCTCCATGAAATCTTCCACCTGATCGGGGCCGATCTTGCCCACGCTGAAGTACGTGCTGTCCGGATGCGACAGATAGAAACCCGAGACACTCGCGGCGGGCAGCATGGCGAGCGATTCCGTCACACTCATGCCGACGTCATGGGCTTGCAGGTAGTGGAACATCGGCCCCTTGACGGAGTGTTCCGGGCAGGCCGGATAGCCCGGCGCCGGGCGAATGCCGACGTACGCTTCCTTGATGAGGGCGTTGTTGTCGAGCTGCTCGCCGCTGGCGTAGCCCCAGAACTCGCGACGCACCCGCGCGTGCATGCACTCGGCGAACGCCTCGGCCAGACGATCGGCGAGCGCCTTGAGCATGATCGCGCTGTAGTCGTCGTGCGTGGCGAGGAAGCCGGCTTCCTTGGCGTCGACGCCAAGCCCCGCCGTGACCGCGAACACGCCGATGTAGTCGGCCACGCCGCTGTCCTTGGGGGCAATGAAGTCGGCCAGCGAGCGGTTCGGGCGACGCACGCCGTCGACAACGGGGCGCTCGCTCTGCTGACGCAGGTTATGCCACGTGAACGCGACTTCCGAGCGCGACTCGTCGGTGTAGATCTCGATGTCGTCGTCGCCGACCACGTTGGCGGGCAGCATCGCGATCACGCCGTTGGCCGTGAGCCAGCGACCCTTGATCAGGCGATCCAGCATGTCCTTGCCGTCTGCGAAGACGCGCTGGGCCGATTCGCCAACGATCGCGTCGGTGAGAATCGCCGGGAAGGGACCGGCGAGATCCCACGTCTGAAAGAACGGACCCCAGTCGATGTAGCTGGCCAGTTCGGCCAGGTCGTAGTTCTTGAACACGCGCCGGCCAATGAACTTTGGCTTGGGCGGGACGTAGGCCGACCAATCGATCTTGTACTTGTTCGCGCGCGCCGTGGCGAGCGAGACCATGGGCGTGGCCTTGCGGTTGGCATGCTGCGTACGCACGCGCTCGTAATCCGCCTTGACCTCTTTGAGGTATCGCTCGGCGGCCTCGTCCGAGAGCAGGTTCGAGGCGACCGAGACCGAGCGAGACGCGTCCGGCACGTAGATCACGGGGCCGTCATAATGCGGCGCGATCTTCACGGCCGTGTGCACGCGCGACGTGGTGGCCCCGCCGATCAGCAGCGGAATGTTGCGCAGGCGGAAGTCATCGTCGCGCTGCATTTCCGAGGCGACGTAGGCCATCTCTTCAAGACTCGGCGTGATGAGGCCCGACAGGCCGATGATGTCGGCGCCTTCCTCCTTCGCCTTGGCGAGGATCTCGGCGCAGGGCACCATCACGCCCATGTTCACGACCTCGAAGTTGTTGCACTGGAGCACCACGGTCACGATGTTCTTGCCGATGTCGTGCACGTCGCCCTTGACCGTGGCCATCACGATCTTGCCCTTGGAGCGAACGTCTTCACCGGCGGCGGCCATGCGCGCCTTTTCCTCTTCGATGAAGGGCACCAGGTGCGCGACGGCCTGCTTCATCACGCGTGCGCTCTTCACGACTTGCGGCAGGAACATCTTGCCCGCGCCGAACAGGTCGCCCACGACGTTCATGCCGTCCATGAGCGGGCCTTCGATCACCTGGATCGGCCGGCCGCCCGCCGCGTGGATTTTCTGGCGCACTTCCTCGGTGTCGTCGACGATGAACGTGGTGATGCCGTGCACCAGCGCGTGCGCGAGACGCGCTTCGACCGGCTGGTTGCGCCATTCCAGGTTCTCTTCGCGCCGTTGCGCACCGCCCTTGAAGCGCTCGGAGATCTCCAGCAGACGTTCGGTGCTGTCGTCGCGGCGGTTGAGCACCACATCCTCGACGCGCTCGCGCAGCTCGGGGTCGAGGTTTTCGTACACGCCGAGCTGGCCGGCGTTGACGATGCCCATGTCCATACCCGCCTGGATCGCGTGGAACAGGAACACGGTGTGAATCGCTTCGCGCACGATGTCGTTGCCGCGAAACGAGAACGAGACATTCGACACGCCGCCGCTGATCTTCGCGCCGGGCAGGTGCGCCTTGATCCAGCGCGTGGCGTTGATGAAGTCGACGGCGTAGTTGTTGTGCTCTTCGATGCCGGTGGCCACCGCGAAGATGTTCGGATCGAAGATGATGTCCTCGGGCGGGAAGCCCACTTCATCGACGAGCACGCGATAGCTGCGCTCGCAGATCTGGGTCTTGCGCGCGTAGGTGTCGGCCTGTCCCTGTTCGTCGAAGGCCATGACCACGGCCGCGGCGCCATAGCGGCGGATGCGCTTGGCGTGATGCACGAACGCTTCCTTGCCCTCCTTGAGCGAGATCGAGTTGACGATGGCCTTGCCCTGCACGCACTTCAGCCCCGCCTCGATGACTTCCCACTTCGACGAGTCGATCATGATCGGCACGCGCGCGATGTCCGGCTCGGAGGCGATCAGGTTCAGGAAGCGCACCATCGCTGCCTTGGAGTCGAGCATCGCCTCGTCCATGTTGATGTCGATGACCTGCGCGCCGTTCTCGACCTGCTGGCGGGCGACCGCAAGGGCTTCGTCGAACTGGCCGTTCAGGATCATGCGCGCGAACGCTTTCGAACCGGTGACGTTGGTACGCTCGCCGACGTTGACGAAGAGCGCGCCTGCGCCAATGTTGAAGGGCTCGAGGCCGGACAGGCGCATCGGCTGCACTGGTTCAACAGGCTTCAGGAAGGGCGTTTGGCTCATGGGGCAATCCGTTCAATGGTTGGCGCGCCTGCCGTGTCGCTTGCGTGAGGGGCGAGATGGCGGCGTGCCGGGCGTCCTGCAATCGGTCTTGTCTGCTTCGGGCGGGACGGCAGCGGCGCTCAGGCGTCGTCGCCGTCGTTCCCATCCAGGTTGCCGTCGGCAGCACCGGCGGCACGATATTGCGACGGCCAGCGGCGCGGCTTCACGTCAGCCAGCGCCTTGGCGATCTCGGCGACGTGCTCCGGCGTGGTGCCGCAACAGCCGCCCGCCAGATTCACCAGGCCCGCCTGCGCGAATTCCTTGAGCAGGCCCGAGGTCACGTCGGGGGTCTCGTCGAAACCCGTATCGCTCATCGGGTTGGGCAGGCCGGCGTTCGGGTAGACCGACACGTAGGTGTTGCACAGCTTGGCCAGCTCGGCGATGTACGGACGCATGAGCGTCGCGCCGAGCGCGCAGTTCAGGCCGAACGTGAGCGGGCGCGCGTGACGCAGCGAATTCCAGAACGCCTCGACCGTCTGGCCCGACAGAATGCGCCCGGAGGCGTCGGTGACGGTGCCCGAGATCATGATCGGCAATACTTCGCCGGTGTCTTCGAACAGCTCGTCGATCGCAAAGAGTGCGGCCTTGGCGTTGAGCGTATCGAAAATCGTCTCGACGAGGAACAGATCAACGCCCCCTTCGAGCAACGCCTTGGCCTGCGCATAGTAGGCGTCGCGCAGTTGATCGAAGTCGACGTTGCGCGCGCCGGGATCGTTCACGTCCGGGCTGATGCTCGCGGTCTTGGGCGTCGGTCCGATGGCCCCGGCGGCGAAGCGCGGCTTGTCGGGCGTGCTGAAAGCGTCGCAGGCTTCGCGCGCCAGGCGGGCCGACTCGCGGTTCATCTCGTCGGCCAGATCTTCCATGTGATAGTCGCTCTGGGCGATCGTCGTCGCCCCGAACGTATTCGTCTCGAGGATATCGGCGCCAGCCGCGAGGTACTTGCGGTGAATCTCGCTGATGATGTCGGGGCGCGTGAGCGAAAGCAGCTCGTTGTTGCCTTTGACGTCGTGCGCGAAGTCGGCGAAGCGCTCGCCGCGGTACTCGGCCTCGCTCAGCTTGTACTGCTGGATCATCGTTCCCATGGCGCCGTCCAGGATCAGGATGCGCGACGCGAGCAGCGTGGGCAGCGCCTGGCCCCGCGTGTAGCGCGGCTGCGCGAGGGCCTGGGCTGGGGTCGGTGCGGCCCCCGTACGGGCATTGGCGGCGGATGCGGTAGCGGTGGTCATGACGGACGTCGCCTTGGAGTGGCCGGAAAACCTATAATTGTAATGGTTTTCGCGCCCGCCGCCCGCGCGCCGCCGCTTGTCGGGGGGCATCGGCGGCGATTTCTGACGCGCGCGCCGCGCCGTCCTGCCCCGCTTTCGCCAACGATATGGAATTCCTGCTCCCGAGCGCCGCTCACCAGTTTCTGCAAGCCAAGGCCAATGCCCTGTTCGTCGATTGCCGCAGCGAAATGGAATACCTGTTCGTGGGGCACCCGGCCGGGGCGATCCACGTGGCCTGGAACGACGGCCCGGATTGGGAGATCAACCCCCACTTCGTCCAGAGCGTGCGCAAGCTCGCCGGTGCCGGCGGCGAGCGCCCCGTGTTGCTGATCTGCCGCAGCGGCAATCGGAGCACGGCGGCCGGCGAGGCGCTCGAGGCGGCCGGCTTCCGCAACGTGTATGCGGTGCTGCACGGCTTCGAGGGTGATATGGACGGAACCCATCACCGCAACGCCGTGAACGGCTGGCGCTTCGATGGGCTACCGTGGGAGCAGTGCTGACGGCCAGGGCGAGACAGTTGGCCTGCCGGATTCGCTGGTTTCTCCGGATACGCCTGTCGTGCCTTGCGTGGCATCAGGCGTTGGCACCATGAAAAAACCCTCGCCGTGGCGAGGGTTTTGTGTGTGGCGGCACCGCCTGCGGAGTTGGCGTCAATGGAGCACGACCGGGTTCGTCATGAAGGTATCGAACTGGCCCAGGAATTCGTCGACTTCATCCTCGGAGGGCTCGCTGGCGATCAACTTCTGCACTTCTTCACGGAATTGCCGGGCAAGCGTGCCGTCGAGAAAAATCTCACGGCCTGCGGTTTTGTCCACGATTTCATAGCCACCCGCAGACAGCGAGTGATTGCCGTTATCCGCGGCAAACTCGACGACGTAGTAATTCGGGCTGTCGTAAATCATGAGCATGGCAACTCTCCTGGTGTTCCTGCATGGTCCTCAGTACCCCACATAGGGGCGACGCGGCGCGATTTCAAGAGGCAATGCCCCATGATTCGCTGTTCGGCACACCGGCTGACGAATTCAAAGGTTTTGGCCCTCCTTGTCAAAGGTTCCGCTTCAGGTCCCGCAGCTTGCAGGTTCAAACATTAGAGACTGCCCCGAGCAAAAACGTTGCAAGGGCATTGGTTACGAACTGTTTCTGCTCGATGATCGACAAATGGGCGGCGTCGGGCACGATCGCCAGTTGGGCACCGGCGATGCCGCTGGCCAGATGCCGGGCGACGGCGGGCGGGGTCGAAGGATCGTTTTCCCCCACCAGCACCAAGGTCGGGGCGTCGATCTCCGACAGTCTCGTTCGCACGTCGAACGCGGCCAGCGCTTCGCAGGCCGCGGCGAAACCCTCCGGATGCGCCTTGGCCACCAGCGCGCGAACGCGTTCCGACGCCTGGGGGTGGCGCTTGCGATAACGCTCGCCCAACCAGCGCTCGAGCGTGCCGTCGGCAAGTGCTTTCATGCCATGCTCGCGCGCCTGCTTGGCGCGCTGGCGGAACACCTTCGCGTCGGCGTCGTCGTAACCGGCGGTGGTGTCGATCAACGTGAGGCTGGCGATGCGCTCGGGGGCGTCGAGCGCCACCTGCTGCGCGACGGCGCCGCCCATCGAAATGCCGACGAAGTGGGTTCTCGCGATTTCCAGCGAATTGAGCAGCGCGGTCGCATCGGCGGCCAACTGTTCGATGGTGTACGGGCCAGTGGGGACGTCGCTGCGGCCGTGGCCGCGGCTGTCATAGCGGAGCACCCGGAAATGGGCCGCGAGGCTGGGCACCAGATCATCCCAGATCGTGAGATCCGCACCCAACGGATGCGCGAGGGTCACCCACGGACCGTGGCCTTCCACCGCGTAATGAATCGATGCACCGTTGGCGCTGACTTTCATGGTGAGCGGCCCCCCTAATCTCGTCGATACGTTGGCGAAGTGGCGTAGATGCAGTGGGATGTTTCCGATTATGTCAGGAACCTTTGACTTCTGCTCGGAGAAGCGTAGTAGCGGGACAACACCGCGCCGCGCTGCCGCCCGACGTCAGGCCTCGTCGGGCGGTGTGCCCGTGTGTAGATCGCTCGAAATTCTAACGAACGGGCGCGCGGGATGCTTCGCCCTCGACGGCGATGTCGTGGGACTCAGGGCGACGATGTCTGTGTGAAGACGAGTTCGAACTCGTTGCCCGACGGCTCGATCTGCTTGACCCGCACCGGCATCCAGTTCAGCGACGGCGCGAGCCAGATATCGACGCGGCGCTCGTCGCCTGCCTTGCGTGGCAGGCGCGTGAAGTGCCGGGTTTCGATATAGCCCTGCGGTGTGGGCAGCGTTTCGCTGCCAACGTACTGCACCGGCCACACTTCGCTGCTGTCCGTGTCGACCACCGTGAACTCGTGCGTCACCCCGACCTGCGCGTAGCGTTCCGGATTGCCTCTTGCATAGCTCGCCAGTTGCATCATTACGCTGAACCGGTCTTGCGCACCGGGGGCCAGGGGGACCGACTGGCCCGAGCGCGAGAAGTGGAGCGTGGGAGTGCCGTCGCGATGGAATTCACTGACATACTCGGCGCGACGTCCGCGCTTTTCCACATAACGGGACGGCGCGATGCCGTTCACGTCAAAACCGCCTTCACTGATGAACTCGAACGTGCCGAAGAAGATGATCGGCACCGCCACGCGCAGGCGGTAGTGGCCGTTGGCGTTGACCCATTGCAGCTCACCGGTCTGATTACGCACGCCGTTCATATACGCGTCGTACTTCATCGTGGCGGACGGGGGCGGATCGAACCGGTCGCCGTTGGCGGCGGCTGCCGTCAGCGCCGGGCCGGGCGGTAGGGGGGCTTGTGCGCTGCTGGCCGGTGCGCCGGGCGCATCGCCTTCACTCGCGACGGTTTGCGAGGCGGCTTGCGGCCCGGGCATGTTGGCGGTGGCCGGTGCAGCAAGCGTGTTGGGGGCGGCGGGCGGAACGGGCGCGGCAGGCTTGCGCGGGTGCGGCTTGACGACAGGCTTGACGGCAGGCCTGGGTGTCGGCGGTGCTGGCGGTGCCGGCGGTTCGGGAGGCGCGACCGGTTTGAGCGGGATCAGCGTGACCGGAATTTCGGGAATCGGCGTGTCTTCGGGCGGGTATCGGTGGCTGGCGACCCACCATGCGATGAGCATGTGGGCGGCGAACACCGCGGCTATCACGCCCGCCCAGACAAACCCTCGCCTGCGCCGGCCGCGGTTCACGGCGTCGCTCCGGGCGCCTGCGCATGCCCGAGATCGGCTGAGAGCCGTTGAGCGAGTGTGCGCAGTGCCATGTCGATCGGGCCGCCCCAGCGGGCGTCAAAACGACTCTCCGGACCGAGTGCCATGAGGCCCATGACGAGCTGCCCGGTGGCGTCGAACACCGGCATGCAGAACGCGTTGACGGACGGCAACACCGTGCCCTCGATGCGCGCCGCGCGGTGCGCGCGAACGTCGTCGAGCACGGCATCGTACTGCGCGCGCGTGGCCGGCAGGTGATGCCGCGACGCGTGCTGCAGGGCCGCGAGTGCGGCGTCGACGAGCGGCGCCGTCTGACGCGCCGGCAGATACGCGGCGAACAGGCGTCCGGCGGCCGATTCGAGCATCGGCATGACGTCGCCCAGGCGTAGCGGCACGCGCATCGGGAAGGTCGATTCGAGCCAATGCACGACGGTCGGTCCGTGATTGCCCCAGACGGCCAGTCCCACGGTCTGGTCGACGGCGTCGCGCAACTCGGACAGGGCGAAGCGGGCCGCCTTGAACGCGTCGATACGCGCCAGATGGGCGAGCCCCATGCGCAGCGTGGACGGCCCGAGGTCGTAGCGTCCGCTAACCGGATCCTGCACGATGAGGCCGAGCCGCTGGAAGCTCACGAGATAGCGGTGGGCCTTGGCGGGGTTCATGTCGGCGGCGTGCGCGAGGTCGCGCAGCATCATTGCGTGCGACGCCTGGGTCAGCACCTCGATGAGCCGGAAGCCCACCTCGATGGACTGGATACCCGAGCGGGTCTTCTCCTCGTCGGGGGCGGCCGTGGGGTCGTCGTTGTCGATCTTGTCGTCCATCTCAGGCAAAGTCATGTGTCTCCGTCATTCATGTCGCCGTCTCCCTCGCCAGTCCGGCGCCGGCCGCGTGCGCTGCCTTCGGCTGCCGGGGTGAACGTTGGCCACAATCCTTGCCGATGCCCTCGGGTAGAATCGTCGGCTTCACGCGCCATTCTATCGGGCCTGGGTTGGCCCGCGGACCCCATCACATGAAACTCGCTACCCGCAAGGACGGCACCCGCGACGGCCAACTGATCGTCGTGTCGCGCGACCTGTCGAGCGCCTGCATCGCCGACGCCATCGCCCCCACGCTGCAACGCGTGCTCGACGACTGGACGTTCTATGCCCCGCAGCTCCAGACGCTCTACACCGAACTCAATCACCAGCGTGCGCGCAACGCCTTCGCGTTCGATGCGGCTGAGTGCATGGCGCCGCTGCCGCGCGCTTACCAATGGGCCGACGGCTCGGCGTATGTGAACCACGTCGAGCTGGTGCGCCGCGCGCGCGGGGCCGACATGCCGCCCGAGTTCTGGACCGATCCGCTCATGTACCAGGGCGGCAGCGACGACTTCCTTGGTCCGACGGACGATATCGTCTGTGCGTCCGAGGACTTTGGCATCGACTTCGAAGCGGAGGTCGCGGTGGTGACCTCCGATGTGCCGATGGGGGCGAGCCCGGCGCGCGCGCTCGAAGGCGTGCGTTTGCTCATGTTGGTCAACGACGTGAGCCTGCGCCATCTGATTCCCGCCGAACTGGCCAAGGGGTTCGGCTTCTTCCAGAGCAAACCGGCGAGCAGTTTCTCGCCGGTGGCCATCACGCCGGACGAGCTGGGCGATGCCTGGCGCGGCGGGCGGGTGCACCGTCCGCTCACGGTGAAGTGGAACGACCGGAAGTTCGGCGCGCCGGAGTGCGGCGAGGACATGGTGTTCGACTTCGGGCAACTCGTGGCGCACGTCTGCAAGACGCGCAACGTGCGGGCAGGCACCATCGTGGGTTCGGGCACGATTTCGAACAAGGATCGCAGTCGCGGTAGCGCATGCATCGCCGAGAAACGCATGCTCGAGACGATCGACAAGGGTGCGCCTGAGACGGCATTCATGCGCTATGGCGATCGCGTGCGCATCGAAATGTTCGACGCTCATGGCAAGACGATATTCGGCGCCATCGATCAGGCGGTCTCGCCGCTGGACGAGTAAGAAACGCTCGTTGCCGTGAGCGGAGCGGTGTCGGTAGACGCCGGGTGGGCGTGGAGGGGGATGGACCGGGGTCCCTTTCTGCAGCGAGTTGGGTTTATGTCTGAGAGGCGGAAAGGGACCCCGGTCCATCTGGAGGGCGGTGTTAAATGGGCAACAGCGCACCGGAAACGATGGGTCATTGCCTGGCACCGGGACACCTGCGTAGGGTGAACCCGGATATGGCGAGGAATTCCGGCTCCGCTATGCTTTGTCTCCTTGAGTCGGTTCGCACCCCTATCGGGTGGGCTAGCCGACCCTGACTTTCGCCAGCGCGGCGCGAGGTCTCCGTTCCGGGAGGCCCGTGCAAGAGAAAACCGAGCGCGGGCCAGACCAGACTAGACCAGGAGACTCTCCATGCGAAACCCCGTGCGCACTGCCCTGTTGGGTGCGATGTTGATGGCGTTGGCCGGCGGCGCTGCCGCTCAGGTCAAGATCGGCGTGAACATCTCGCTCACCGGCCCGGCCGCATCGCTTGGCATTCCCGAGCGCAACACGATCACCATGTTGCCGACCGAGATCGGTGGGCAGAAGGTCAACTACATCGTGCTCGACGACGCGTCAGACACCACGACCGCGGTTCAGAACACCAAGAAGCTCATCTCCGAGGATCACGTCGACGCCATCATCGGCTCGTCGATCACACCGAACACGCTCGCGATGATCGACGTGATCGCCAGCGGCACGACGCCCACGATTTCGCTGGCATCGTCGGCGCGCATCATCGAGCCGGTCGACGCCAAGCGTTACTGGATGTTCAAGACGCCGCAGACCGACGCGCAGATGGCGTCGGCCATCGCCGAGCATGCGAGCCGTCATGGCGTGAAGACGATGGCGTTCATCGGCCAGGGGGATGCCCTCGGTGAAGCGTTCTATGAGGAAGTCGCCAAGTTCGCCGGTCTGCACAAGATCAAGATGGTCGCCAGCGAGCGCTTCGCACGCACAGACCCGAGCGTGACGGGCCAGATCCTGAAGATCATGGCCACGCATCCGGATGCCGTCGTCGTGGGTGCTGCCGGCACGCCCGCAGCCCTGCCGCCGAAGGCACTGGCCGAGCGCGGTTACAAGGGCCTCGTGTACCACAATCACGGCGTGGGCAATAACGACTTCCTGCGCGTGTGCGGTAAGGATTGCAACAACACGTACCTGCCGGCGAGCCCGGTGCTGGTAGCGTCGCAACTGCCGAACGATCATCCGGCCAAGGCGGTGGCGCTCGATTACATCAAGAAGTACGAAGCCAAGTTCGGCGCCGGCACGGTGGCGGCCTTCGGCTCGTATGCATGGGATGCCGGCATCCTGCTCCAGCGCGCCATCCCGATCGCGCTGAAGACGGCCAAGCCGGGCACGCCGGAATTCCGCAAGGCGCTGCGCGACGCGCTCGAGACGAGCAAGAACATCCACGTGACGAACGGCGTGATCAACATGAGCCCGACCGATCACCTCGGCCTCGATCAGCGCGCCCGTGTGATGGTCGAGATCGAAAACGGCAAGTGGCAAATCGCGCCGTGAGCGGGGCGTGACGGTGGTGAGTTGCGCGGATCCCGCATGAACGCGAGGCGGCCGATGCCGCGCGCATCAACCCGTTGACCGTCGGCGGCGCCGGCTTTGCCTGGTGTCGCCGTGTCCCAATCCCCGCCTGTGCGGGGATATTTTTTTGGAGCGGTAAGTCATGTCGCAAGACCCGTATCAACACTACCAGTCGCTGCAGTTCAAGCGGCATCCGAATGGCGTGCTTGAACTCATCATGGGCGCCGGGGCGAACAAGAGCGGCCTGTCGACGGCCGATCATCGCATGCACCAGGAGCTGGCCGACGTGTGGCGCGACATCGATCGCGACACCGAGACGCGCGCGGTTGTCATTCGCGGCGAAGGCAAAGGGTTCTCCGGCGGCGGCGATCTGTCGCTCGTGGAAGACATGGCCGACGACTTCGCCGTGCGCGCCCGGGTGTGGCGTGAAGCGCGCGATCTCGTCTACAACGTGATCAATTGCAGCAAGCCGATCGTCTCCGCCATGCACGGTCCGGCCGTGGGGGCGGGGTTGGTCGCGGGCCTGCTGGCGGACATCTCGATTGCGGCAAAGACCGCGCGCATCATCGATGGTCATACGCGGCTGGGGGTCGCGGCGGGAGATCATGCCGCCATCGTCTGGCCGCTGCTTTGCGGCATGGCGAAGGCGAAGTACTACCTGCTGCTGTGCGAGCCGGTCACGGGCGAGGAGGCCGAGCGCATCGGGCTCGTGTCGCTCACCGTCGACGAGGCCGACCTGTTGCCGCGCGCGTTCGAAGTGGCCGACAAGCTTGCGCGCGGCTCGACCACGGCCATTCGCTGGACCAAGTACGCGCTCAACAACTGGCTGCGCAGCGCGGGGCCATCGTTCGACGCGTCGCTCGCGCTCGAATTCATGGGCTTCGCGGGACCGGACGTGCGCGAGGGCATTGCGTCGCTGCGCGAACGGCGCGCGCCGGATTATGGCGGGGATGCCCCGTTCTGACACACCACTGGCGCACGCTCGGCGTATGATCGATACCCATACGCCCCGTTGCGCGTCAATGCGCGCGGAATGGCGCTCAGGACGCGCGCGACTTGCCGGGATCACCCCGCAGGCGGCGCGTCCCCGACCGTGACTGGAGACCGTAATGAGCGATTCGACGAGTGCCATGCCCAACGGCTTCGACATTCTCACGAAGATGTGGGAAGCCTTCAGCCCGCCCGCGACATTCACCTCGCCGCTCACGCAGTTGATGCAGAGCGCGGCGCCGTTGCTCGATCCCGACGAGATCGAGAATCGGATCGCGGAGATGCGTGCGGTGGAACAGTGGCTCACGCTCAACCTGAACGTGCTGCGCTCGACGATCCAGGCCTTCGAAGTGCAACGGGCCACCTATGCGACGCTGCGCGCGTTCGGCACCGGCACCTTTGGCGCCGCGAGCGATACGCCGGCGAGCGCGTCGCCGTTCGGACAGGCGGGCGCGGCAAATTTCTGGCGCTCGCCGTTCGCCGCCGAGGAACCGGCGCAGGACGTCGAGGCGCAGGCGAGTGCGCCGCAACCCGAGCCCGAGCCAGAACCCGCGCCGGAAGCGGCCGGGGCGGCAGACGACGCCTCGGCGGCAGGCAGTGACGCGCAATCGCCGTTCGCGCAGGCGGGCAACGCCTATGGTGCGCTGGATCCGTCGCTGTGGTTCAACGCCATGCGCGCGCAGTTCGACCAGATTGCCGCAGCCGCGCAGGCCGCTGGCGTGTCGGCCGCACAGATGACGGACGCCGCCGCAGCGCAAATGTCGGAGGCCGCTGCCAAAGCGACGCAGGCCGCACCCGCAAAACCGGCACGCGCCACGAAATCGGCTGGCGCGGCGTCGACGCAGGCGTCCGGCCAGGCTTCGGCAAAGGCCGGTGCCACCAGGCGAGCCGCAGGGGCGACGAAGGCAGCAGGCAAGACCGCCGCCAAACGCGCGCCTGCCAGCAAGACGACGCCGGCGAAATCGGCGGCGGCCAAGACGGCTGCGAAGACCTCGGCAAAGGCGGCCCCCGCCGCAGGCAAGACGCCGGGAAAGCAAGCCGCGTGGAAGTGGTGATGCGGCCGCGCTAACGACTCGGGCGGTGGAGGCCGCGGCGGCAGGACAACCACAATTGCAACCACAACGTTAACCACGGCGGGAGGAGGCCCCCCATGATTTCAGGCGAACGTACCGGCCTCGTCCTGATGGGCGGTGGGGCACGCGCAGGATATCAGGTGGGCGTGCTCGCGGCGATTGCCGCGATCCAACGTGAAGTCCTGCCGTCGCGGCGCGCGATCCCGTTTCCCATTGTTTGCGGCACCTCCGCTGGCGCGATCAACGCGGCGGCACTCGCTTCGCACGCCGACGATTTCCAGCACGCGGTCAGGAAGCTCGATGCGGTGTGGCGTCAATTCCATGCCGGTCAGGTGTTCCGCGCGGACTCGCTGGGGATGGCGGGCACCGGAGCGCGCTGGCTGGCGGCGCTTTCGCTGGGCTGGGCGCTGCGTCGCTCACCGCGCTCGCTGTTCGACTGGTCGCCGCTGGGGGACATGTTGCGCAGCGCAATCCGTCTCGACCGTTTGCCCGACGTGTTCGCGTCAGGCGCGCTCGCGGCCTTGTCGGTGACGGCGCTCTCGTACTCGTCGGGCAAGCACGTCACCTTCTATCAGAGCGCCGAGCCGATCCAGGCCTGGAAGCGTTCGCTGCGTCTGGCGCGCGCGGTGCCCCTGAGCGTCGAGCATTTGCTGGCGTCGAGTGCGATCCCGTTTCTCTTTCCCGCGATCGAACTCGATCTCGACGGGCAGTCGGAGTATTTCGGTGACGGATCGATGCGCCAGATTGCACCGCTCAGTCCGCCGATCCATCTGGGCGCCACCCGCATCCTTATCATTGGCGCGGCGCACGGGCAGTACGGACTCGACAGCAGCGGCGAGCGCATCGGCGGGTACCCCAGTCTTGCGCAGATCGGCGGGCAGGCGCTCGCGAGCGTGTTCATCGATGGCCTGTCGGCGGATCTGGAGCGTCTTCAACACATCAACAACGTGCTGCGGCACGTGCCCGAAGCACAACGCGAGTCCAGTGGCTGGCGGCCCATCGAGACACTTTTGATCTCGCCAAGCCAGCGCATCGAGCCGATTGCCGCACGTCATCTGCAACAGTTGCCGCGGGCCGTCCGAACGATCCTCGGCGCGATCGGCGCAGACGAAGCGCGCGGTGCCGCCTTCGCCAGCTATCTGCTGTTCGAGTCGTCATACACGCAGGAGCTTATCGCGCTGGGTGAGGCCGACGCCTACGCGCAGCGCGACGCGATCGCCGCATGGCTCGTCGCGGAAGCCGATGGCACCAGCCCACTCAATCGTGTCGAGGCCGGGGCGGTCGGGGGCGTTGGATTGCCGGCGAATTCGACGCTATCGGCGGAGTCGTCCGCCGCCGTGGCGGATACTGGCAAGCCGGCCGCATGAGTTGTTGTCCTCACTGATCCCGCCCTATGTCGAAATCCACTGTTGCGTGTCCGTACCCGTCGACGTTCTGGCGCGATCCGGCGCTGCCGTTTCTCGAAGCGCGAGAGGTGCGCGATGGGCGTCGCGTCTGCTACGCGTTGCACAGCCATGAGACGTTTTCCATCGGCGCCGTGACGGGAGGGCGCAGTACCTATCGGAATGGCCGGGCACACGAGACGGTGGGCCGCGGCAGCGTTGTCGTGATGAACCCTGACGCGGTGCATGCTTGCAATCCCATTGACGACGAGGCGTGGGCCTATCGGATGCTGTTCGTCGACACGGCGTGGTTGCGCGAAACGCAGCGAGAACTGGGTTTCGGGCATGGACAGGATCTGCATTTGTTCGACCCGATGTCCGCTGACGATCCGGTGTTGTACCAGGGGCTTAACCGGCTCTACGACGTTTGCACCGACGCGACGCGCGACCGGCTTGAGCGCGAGAGCGTGGTGCAGCAGTTTTTCATCGACGTGCATGAGCGGTTGAACCCTGCGCCGCAACCGATGCGGGACGACTCGCACAAGCTGCGCCGCGCCGCCGACTTCATCCGTGCGCACTGCCGAGAGGCGCTGACGCTTGCGCAGATTTGCGCGGCGGCGGGCCTGTCGGCGTCTTATCTGACACGCGTCTTTCGAGAGCAATACGGACTTACGCCGCACGCCTTTCTCATGAACCAGCGGATTCAATATGCGCGGCGCCGACTGCGTCGTGGACATGCCATTGCCGAGGTGGCGCTCGATGCGGGCTTCGCGGACCAGGCGCATTTCCAACGCGCCTTCAAGCAACGCCTCGCCACGACGCCGGGGCATTACCGGGAGCCGCGCGCCGCGTGATTCGACGCCGCGAAAGCACGCGTTTCCTTAGCCAGTCGCGACAAGATACACGGCACTTCCCGCCAACAGCGCAGCCATCGCACAGTTCAGACGCCGCACGCGCCGCGCGTCGCGCATGCGATGACGCAACATCGCGCCCGCGGCGGCCCAGCATCCCACCGAGCACCAGCAAACGACAAAGTAGATCGCCGCGAATTGCCAGATGCGCGCGGGATCACCTGCCGTGTATGCGCCCATTCCGGCCAGCGCCGCGAGCCAGGCTTTCGGATTGAGCCACTGCATGACGGCGCCTTTCGATATTGTCGGGCCACGTTGCGTGTCGGCGTCGTTCAACTCGCCGTTATCGATCGCCAGTTTGTAGGCCATATAAAGCAGGAACGCTACGCCGAACCACTGAATCGCGTGCATCAGGACGGGCATCCGGTGCAGTAACTCGTGCACGCCGAAGCCGATCGCAACGAGCAACGCGACGAAGCCCACCGTCGCACCTGTCACGTGACGCAGGCTCGGTCCGAGGCCATAGCGCGCGCCCGAGCCCAGCGCCACGACATTGACCGGACCCGGCGTGATCGAAGCGGCCAGCGCGAACGCCGCCATTGAATAGAAAAGTGTCATCGGATCCCTCGATACTGAAGAAAGCGGGTGAAGCGAGGTTCCGAATGTAGGCGGCGGCGGACGCCGTGTATTGAAGAAAACTGCCCTTTGGCAAATGGCCGTGTGCCGACGTCTCAACGAAACAGTCGATGGCGTAGCCAACGCAATAAACGTCCAAAGACGGGGAGCTTGACGTAGATATCTTCAGTGGCGTCCCAATAGTCGCGCTGATAGGCCACGCGTCCGTCCACAGCGAGACGCAGGTGCGACGCGCCATGAATGACCTGTTCGTCGTCGAGCCACCGTTTGGTATGGAAATGCAGATTCCACACCAGCAGCGCCTGATTGTGTTGCAGCAGCGTGGCGGTGATTTCGATGTGAGGCACCTCGACGCGCTCGAACAGACGTGTGAGCAGGCCGGCAACTTCGGCCGCGCTGCGTACCTCGTGCAGCGGCGTCTTGAGATAAACGTTGGGCACGTAGAACTCGCCGAGATTTCCGACGCTCTGGCGGGTGAGGGTCTCGAAATAGCGCGTCAGGCGCGTGAGCGCCGCAGCATGATCGATATCCATTGGCACGCTCGCGTGGGCGCCGTGACAGCGCGATTCGATGAACCCGTCCATGCGCGGGGCGGGGCCGGTCTCACCCGTCCCGAACGCGCGTCGCCGGGATCGGCTTTCCTCAATTTACCGCGGCAACGCGTCCGTGCCCCGTGATGTTGCTGCACGCGTGGCGTCGATGAGACACGTCAGCGGCCTCTGCCGCGCGCTCGCTCAGCGCGCGTCGCTGAGCAATTCGGCGCGAAGGTCGGGGGCACTGGTGCGCGGATCCAGCCATATCGCGAAAAAAGCGCGACCGAAGGCGTCGCCCGCAATCTGGCCGATGGGTTTGCCGTCCGAGAAGAAGCGTGTGCCGTCGCCGGGTCGGAAGACGCCGGTCAAGTGTTGTCCCGCCGTGACGTCAGGCAGGATGCGCGCCAGCGCCTCGGCCCAGTGCTGGCGTTGCGTGTCGGTCGCCACTTGGAGCTTGGTCATCTCGATCAGGCTTCGCTGCACCAGCGTGTGCGACGTGAAACTGCGCGCGTAACGCAGATCCAGCACCAGGGGGTGTGTACTCCAGTTGGCGCTGACGCGCTCGGCGCCGGAGAAGAGTTCCGCGTCGTAAAGATGAAAGCCCAGGCGTGTAAAGGAGCCGTGGCCGACCAGATGGGCGGCGGGGATTTCCTGCGACGCCAGTTGCCCCGCGTCGAACGCCAGGGCGCCGGGGGCCATTGCCACCGTCGCCAGAAAGCAGACGGTGCGTAGCCATTTGGCAAGTTCGGGACGAGTTGCCATGCTCGGCTCCTTATCAGGCAAGGATTCAGTCGAGTTGGTAGGCCCGTTGGCAGCACATGGCTCGTTCTGCCGATGCGCCGGCCGATACAACATGTTGCGTATTTGCGACTGAGAACTATCCTCAAAGCGCGGCGCAAAGAAAGAAACCGATTGCGGCGGCAGGGATGGGTTCGGGAACCCGGTCACCCGTACGGAACGATTGATTTCAGCGTAGACCATCGGACGCCCCTCGCGCAGGTCCGTGGCACAAGGGCAAACCCTGATGCGCTGCCCTGATAGCCGCATTCGCGGGCCCGGATGTCCATGACGGCCAACCGGTTGGCAGCGCACCGGCGCTTGCCGCCGATGGCGGTTCGCAAAGCTTGCCGCTCGTCGAGCTTAGGCGCTTTACATGACAATTTGACCGCCGTCAAAATTACGACGCATTACCGTCACATGAGGGGCGACGTTGGCGGCTTTAAACGGCTTTTATGTTATGATTCAAGAGTTTGCCCATATTTTAGTAGGCTCGCTCTAAGCCATATCGCCAGGATGCGGCCAGATTACAGGCGTTAATTCGTCGTCCTTCAGCGACGGCAGGGTTCAAGACGTGAAGTCGGACGGCGGGGGCCGCCCACGACGCGCTCACCGTTTTGTCTGTCGAAATTCGGCGTAAACTTTCACAATACTATCTTGAGTCCTGGTGTAAGGTCTCGCGACCTTGGGGGTAATTGAAATGAACGAAATGCTGTATCCCGAACTGTACAAGTCGTTGGAGGCAGTGCGTTGGAACATGGAGAAGGACATTCCTTGGGACAAGTTCGACGCAAGCCAGCTCTCCGACGATCAGGCGCGCACCATCAAGATGAATGCCATCACGGAATGGGCGGCCCTGCCGGCCACCGAAATGTTCTTGCGCGACAACCGTGACGACAGCGACTTCTCCGCGTTCATGAGTGTGTGGTTCTTCGAGGAGCAGAAGCACTCGCTGGTGCTCATGGAATACCTGCGCCGTTTCCGCCCGGATCTCGTGCCGACCGAAGCGGAACTGCACGCCGTGCGCTTCCCGTTCGATCCGGCCCCGCCGCTCGAGACGCTGATGCTGCACTTCTGCGGCGAAATCCGCCTGAATCACTGGTATCGCCGTGCGGCCGAATGGCACACCGAGCCGGTCATCAAGGCCATCTACGAAATCATCTCGCGCGACGAAGCGCGTCATGGCGGTGCTTACCTGCGCTATATGAAGAAGGCGCTGACGAGCTTCGGTGATAACGCGCGTGCCGCGTTCGCGAAGATCGGCGTGCTGATGGCGTCCGCGCGTCGCACTGAAAAGCCACTGCACCCGACCAACCTGCACGTGAACAAGGACCTGTTCCCGAACGACACGGTGCAATCGCGTTTGCCGGAACCGGAGTGGCTCGAACACTGGCTCGACGAGCAAATCAAGTTCGACGACAGTTGGGAGAAGAAGGTCGTCGAGCGCATTCTGCACAACATGTCGCTGCTGTTCGAACACACGTTCGCGACGGCGCAGGACCTGAACCGCTACCGCAAGGAAATCACCAGCCGTCTGGCGGCGGTGGCGGCACCGGCCGTTGCCACGGCATCGTAATCGCGCGATCGGCACCGACGGGTTTGACAGGAAAGGGGCTTCGGCCCCTTTTTTGTCGCCACTCACGCGGCGTGGGACAATAACGCGTCCACTTCGATCGATCGTCATGTCCTCTTCCCAAGTCATTCCTCCGGCCGGTTTCGAGGCCAAGATTCTCTCGCGCGAGACCCTCGCGGCGCTGGCGCCGACGCTGCCACGACCGCTGGTGTTCACGAACGGCGTGTTCGACATCCTGCATCGCGGCCATGTGACCTATCTTGCGCAGGCACGCGCACTTGGGGCGTGCCTCATCGTCGGCGTGAACAGCGACGCGTCGGTGCGCACGCTCGGCAAAGGCGACGACCGGCCGATCAACAACGAAAACGACCGCGCGGCACTGCTCGCGGCGTTGCAAAGCGTCGACTATGTCGTGACGTTCGGCGAATCGACGCCTGAGGCACTGATTGCCGCCGTGCGTCCCGACATCCTCGTCAAAGGCGGCGACTACGAGATGGACAAGCTGCCGGAATCTGCGCTCGTGCGTGGCTGGGGCGGCAAGGCATTGGCCATTCCGTTCGAACATCAGCGCTCGACGACGTCGCTGCTCAAGAAAGTGCGTGCCCAATCATGAACCTGGCCCCGCTCGTTGAAGTCACGCGCGGCGCCATGGGCGTCGACACCGTCGAGTGTGTGCATTACGGCGCGGTGGCCGTGGTCGATGCGCAAGGGCGCCTGCGCTACGCCGCCGGCGATCCGTCGTTTCTGACGTTTTCGCGCTCCACGCTCAAGCCGTTTCAGGCGCTGCCGTTTGTCGAGGGCGACGGCGTTGCGCATTTCGGGCTGACACAACCGGAGCTGGCGCTGCTGTGTGCGAGCCACTCCGGCGAGACGTTCCACGTCGAGGGCGTGAGAAGCCTGCTGAGCAAAGCGGGTTGCGATGAACATCATTTGCAGTGCGGCTGCCACACGCCGACGTTTTATTCCGCCACCGGGAAGCGCGCGCCGGCGGATCTGAAGCCGACGGCACTGCATCACAATTGTTCGGGCAAGCACGCGGGTTTCCTCGCGTATTGTGTGCAACATGGCCTACCGCTGGAGACCTATCTGGATCCTGGCCATCCGCTACAACAGGCGATTCGCGCGCGCGTCGGCGACGTCGTCGGCCTGACGGGCGACGCGCTGGCGTTGGGCATTGACGGATGCTCGGCGCCGAACTACGCGTTGCCACTCGACAAGCTCGCTGCCGCATACGCCCGGCTCGCTGCGAGCGACGATGCCGCCCTCTCGACCTTGTTCGCCGCCATGACGCAGCAGCCGGAAATGGTGTCCGGCACGGCGCGCAACGATCTGGCGTTCATGCGCATGGCGCCCGGGGACTGGGTGGCCAAGATCGGCGCCGATGGCGTGCAGACGATCGGCATTCGCTCCGCAGGCCTGGGCATTGCGATCAAAGTCGTCGATGGCAATATGCGTGCGCTGTATACCGCGGCGGTGGCCGTCCTCAAGGCGTTGGGGTTGGTCGAGTCGCCGGAGACGACCGGCCTGGCGCCGTGGGTGTCGCCCGCCATCAGAAATGCGCGGGGCATCCACACCGGGGTGGTGCGCTCCGTGGTGGCGTTGAAGCGCGTCGGCTGAATCGGTTGAGCGCGACGCAGACCCGTTCAGCGCGGCGCGACCGGATCCAGTCCGACCCAATTCGACCCAACCGGAGTTAACCGTTACCCCGGCGCGCTACCGGCCGGCGCGGGGCAACTCCGCACCCACCGCGCAGACCACTGCTGTGTCACAACGCCGCGAATCTGGGCGGCGGCATTCGCGTTGATGCCGGCGATCCGGTAGACGATCCGGCTCTTTGCATTGGGCCTTTCGTTCAATTGCGGCGTGATGCCCCGCTTCTGCGCGGTGGCCATCAGGCGCACCGCACGCGCCTCGTCGTTGAACAGCCCGAGTGAGACGACGAGCGTCGAGCCATCGCCGTTGAGCAGGAAATACTCCGTCACCCCTGCCGCGCGCAACCGCGCAACTTGTTTGTCGGCAGCCGCTTTGTTGGGCACCGGTTCGAGATGTACCCAGTACTGCTTGTCGAGCGCCACGGATTGAATGTCACCTTGCCCTGCGGGCAATGCCGCGAGCAACAGGCCGCGCGCTTGTTGAGCGTCGCTGGCGGTGAACGGGCCGACATCCAGGCAGAGGGACGCGACGGTCGCGGCGGCCTGCGAGGCTGCCGCATCGCCCGATACCGCGTTCGGTGTCGCGGTGGCGGCCGCCTGGTTTGCGGCCAGGGTCGTCAACGCCAATGCGGACGGCGCGGATGAGGAAGACAATGCGGACGTTCCGGACACCCCGGGGGAAGCCTCAACGCGCGAGGCTTGCGCATCGCGAACCCCGCCCGAGGCGGGGGTGGTGTCGGAAGCGGCGGCCGCAGGCGACTGACCGCTGATCGCTGCCCCCGTCAATCGAATGCGTTCCGGCTCGAGTTGCTTCTCGATGCGCGCCGGTTCGCGGCCGGTTGCCGGCAGCACATCGCGCCATTTCAGCCAGCCGAACTGAACGGCGGCGAGTGCTGCGTTCGCCGTGAGGAACATGACAAGCAACAGCGCACGCAGCATCTCACGCACCCCCTGCGGAATGGTCGGCATCGTGCGGTGCGGATACCGAAATATCGGTCATGCGGGGGACGGTTGCGCCGGACTCGGCGGCACGAAGCGCCACCTCGTATAAACCGGTCGGTACCAGTTGATCGTGTTCGGTGAAGGGCAGGGTCAGGGTGTGCGCAAGCGCCTGGCGCGCGCCACCCGCGAGCACGCAACGGACGGGCGCGCCGAGTTGCGACTGCAATTGTGCGTGACTGCGCTCTACGAGACCGGCCTGTGCCGCGGCGCACCCGCGCAGGATGGCATCGGAGGTACTGCGCGCGAACGCCTGCCCGCCGGGGGGCAGGGTGGCGTCGAGCGTTGGTAATTGCGCGGTGCCTTGGGCCAGCGACTGGAGCATCAGCGCAGGCCCCGGGGCGATCAGTCCGCCAAGGTAATCGCCATCTGCATGCAAGGCTTCTACGGTGGTGGCCGTGCCCAACGTGACGATCAGCAGATGTTCGCCGGGCCATGCCGCGTGTGCGCCGATCAGGCTTGCCCAACGGTCGCCGCCGAGCTGGGTGGGGACGTGATAGCCGTTGCGTACGCCCGCCCGCGATCCGCTCGCGCGCAAGACTTGCAGCCAATCGACCGATGCCGCGCCCCACAGCGTTTGCAGTGTCAGGCGCACGGCTTGCTCTGCGGCGTCGCCCGCGACATTCGCGAGCCAGACCCCCGCCGGTGCCGGGCAGAGGAAGCCGTCGTTCTGTCCGCCCTGTCCGATGGCGAGCGGTGCCATGTTCGGCGCAAAGTGCGCCTCGCTGCCCGAGCCCGAGGCCAGCGCAGCCCAACCCGCGCGAATTTGCGTGGCGAGTGTCCGCCATTCGGCGTGATCGACCGCACCGCTGGCAAGAAACGAGGGCAATGCCGCGCGCCAGTTCTCAGGGCGTGCGGCCGGCGCAAGCGCCCATTTGATTCGGCTATTGCCGGCATCGACGAGCAGCCACGGCGCGCGGTCAGCGCTCGCGAGGCGCGTGTTTGCGGATGTCGTCGCCGTCGTTGCGGCGTCTGCCGGTCGCGGCGGCGGTGCCTGTCGGGTGGCGGTCATCAATGCCCCCCTTCGGTGCCAGGCGTCGCGGACGCATCGAGCAATCGCACGGACACGTCGCCGCTGGCGACAGTGCGTTCGCCGTCCCGGGTTGCAACGCGCAGGCATCCTTGCGAATCGACACCGAGTGCCACTCCCCGCCACAGATCGCGACCATTTTCGATGATGCGAATCGGCGCACCGCCATACGCGTGCATGGCTTCCCAGTCGTCGCGGAACACGCCGAAACGATGCTCGGCAAAGCGATTCAGCATGGCGGCGAGACGCTGGACCAATGCGATCAGCACCGACGACATATCCGGATCCGCCAACACCGATTCGAGCGCCGCGGGCGGCGTGGCCGGCACGGCGGCGGATGACGTCACGCTGCCGCCCGCGGACGTCGCGTTGTCGATGCGCGCGGCGACATCTGCGGCTCGCCGAAGATTAACGCCGATGCCGATCACGACGCCGATGCGCCCGGGACCCGCCGGGATCGTCTCGATCAGGATTCCGGCGAGCTTGCCGCCGCGCAGCAGCACATCGTTGGGCCATTTGAGGCCGAGCGCGTGCGGCGTCGACAACGGCAGATCCGAGAGTCCTTCCACCACCGCGACGCCTGTCGCCAGCGACAATCCGGCCAGTTCGGCCGGTCCGCCTGGCATCACATAGGCGAGCGAGAACGTCAGGCTGTCGCCCGGCACGCTCTGCCAGGCCCGGCCGCGTTGCCCGCGTCCGCCCGTCTGGCGCATCGCCGCGCGCACCATGGGCGCGCACGACGTGTCCTGACGAAGGCGGGCCAGCAGATCGAGGTTCGTGGAGCCGGTGGCCTCGACAATGTCCGCCTGCCAGCCGGGGCAGGTGGCGGCCAGAATCGAGCGAATCCGGTTGCCATCCAACTGGCGGGACGCCGTGTCGTGCGACGGCTGGCCACCCGCTTCGGCAGGGCGTTCGGGCGATGCCGCCGCCGTGGCGGCGGGGGTGTCGATCGGTGAGGAGGGGGCGGCGTTATTCATGGCTGCTATTGTAGCGGCGAGGCTGGCGCCGCGCCGGTCTGCGCTGCATCCATTGCCGCTTTTCGGTATTGTCCGAGTCCCAAATGAGCAGGTTCCGCGGCGTTTTCAGTTGGCGCCGGGTTGCCATCGACCGGTCGCCCCTGTACCGTACAATGACCGCGTTTTGCCGGATTTCAGCGGGTTGATAGCCAGGAGATCGTCTGTTTTGAACCTCGATGCCGTGCCCACTCTCGAGCTCACCACCTCGGCACAAGGCCCGGTGGTCATGCTTCGCGGCCTGTGGACAGCGCTGGCACTCTCGCAGCGCAAGAAAATGCTGCTGCGCCTGGTGGATGCGCTGCCGCAGGGCGATCTGGCGTGGGATCTGACCAGCATCGAGCGGCTCGACCATGTCGGCGCGCAGGCGCTGTGGCGCTATTGGCAACGCCGGTTTCCGGAGCGCATCGCGCTCACGCCGACACAGCGCGCGCTCTTCGATCACCTCGCCGAATTCGACCGCTCGCGGCAGAGCCCGGCGCCTACGCGCCGCCTCGATCCGATCAGCCGGTTGGGGACATCGCTCTTCACGCTGGGCGATCATCTGCGTGATGGCATCACCATGTTCGGACGCTTCGTGATCGATCTCGGCCGGGTCATTCGCCATCCGGTGCGTGCGCCGTGGCTGGAAATGTCCGCGAATATCTACAGCGCGGGGGCCAAGGCGCTCGGCATCACCGCTCTCGTCGCCTTCCTGATCGGCATCGTGCTGTCCTATCTGTCGGCCCAGCAACTCAAGCTGTATGGGGCGAGCACGTTCATCGTCAACATCCTCGGACTCGCGGTGATCCGAGAGCTCGGCCCGGTGCTTTCTGCCATTCTCGTGGCAGGGCGCTCGGGATCGGCCATCACCGCCCAACTCGGCGTGATGCGCGTGACCGAGGAACTCGATGCCATGCGCGTGATGGACATCCCGCATGGGCTGCGGCTCGTGCTGCCAAAGGTCATTGCACTGGCCATCGCCATGCCGCTGCTCGTGATGTGGACGAACATGATCGCCTTGCTCGGCGGCGCGCTCGCGGCGAAGTACGAACTTGGCATCGGACTGCGCTACTTCTTCACGACGCTGCCCAATGCGGTGCCCATTGCCAATCTGTGGATCGGCCTGGGAAAAGGGGGGGTCTTCGGCATGCTGATTGCGCTTGTGGCTTGCCATTTCGGCATGCGCGTGAAGCCGAACACCCAAAGTCTCGGGGAAGGCACGACACAGTCCGTGGTGACGTCGATTACCGTCGTCATCCTGGCCGATGCCATCTTCGCGATCCTGTTCCGCAACGTGGGGATCGGCTGATGCCCAAATTCCCCGTGCCCGATCGGTCAAAGGTGCCTGCCACCTCAGCCGTTCCGGATGTACCCGCACCAGGATCGGTGCCGGTGACGGCGGCCGTGTCGGCTTATGGTGGCGATGTGATATCCGGCGCAGCTGCGAGTTGCCCTCCCGTTTCGTCAAGCCTGGCGAGCGACGCGGAACCGGTGATCGAAGTGCGTGATCTCACCAAGCGCTATGGTTCACACACGATTCACGAGCATCTGGACCTGACGGTGTGGCAAAGCGAGATCATCGCGCTCGTCGGCGGCTCGGGCTCGGGCAAGACCACGCTGATTCGGCAGATCATCGGGCTGGAATCGCCCACCAACGGTCACATCAGCGTCTTCGGCCACGACATCACGACGATCGACCGGCGCACCTTGCACTTGCTGCGCCGCCGCTCGGGCATGCTGTTCCAGCGCGGCGCGCTGTTCTCCGCGATGACGGTGTTCGACAACATTGCGCAGCCGCTGCGAGAACTGCACACGCTGTCGGAAGATCTGATTCGCGATGTGGTGATGTACAAGCTCGAGATGGTGGGGCTGTCTGGGCGCATGGCCAACCGCATGCCGTCGGAGTTGTCGGGCGGGATGATCAAGCGTGTGGGGATCGCGCGGGCCATTGCGCTGGAGCCGGAACTGTTGTTTCTCGACGAGCCCACGGCCGGGCTCGACCCGCAGGCGTCCGATGAATTCGTGGACATGATTCGCGGCCTGCACCGCTCGCTGGGCCTGACGGTGGTGATGGTCACGCACGATCTGGACACGGTGATGATGCTCGCCACGCGGGTGGCAGTGCTCGCCGATCGCAAGGTGCTCATCAATGCACCGGTGGAAGACGTGGTGCGTGTCGATCATCCGTTCATCCGCAGCTTCTTCCTCGGTGAGCGTGGCAGACGTGCGTTGCGGGCGTTGCCTGCGGCGCGGCGCGCCAGGATTTTGGAGTTACTCGACGATGGAAAATAAATCGCACGCTTTCATGGCGGGCCTCTTCACGCTGGCGTTGCTCGCCGCAGTGGCCGCGTCGGTGTATTGGTTCAATCGCGACAATCGCGTAAGCCTGCCCTACGATCTGGTCGCGCACACCAATGTGACCGGGCTCAATCCGGAGTCCGCCGTGCGGTATCGCGGGCTGGCAGTCGGGAAGGTCGAGTCGATCAAGTTCGACCCCCGCATGCCGGGCCAGATCCTGATCCGCATTCTCGTGAACGAGGGCACGCCGATGACCCGGTCGACGTTCGCCACGTTGAGCTATCAGGGGGTGACGGGGTTGGCCTTCGTGCAACTGGACGACGACGGGCACGACCGAACGTTGCTGCCGTCGTCCGAGAAGCACGTCGCACAATTGCGACTGCGCCCGAGTTTTGTGGACGAACTGCAGCGGCGCGGCAACAACCTGGTGCATCAGCTCGAAGAGGCGACGTCCTCGGTCAACGCGATGCTGTCGCCCGACAACCGGCAGGCCATGCTCGATTCGATCAACAGCGTGAAGACGGCGGCGCAAAGCGTGAATCGCGTGGCGCAGCAGCTCGAGCCCGCCACCGCGCAGTTGCCGGACACCCTGCGCGAACTCACCGGCACGCTCGCCGGGGCGCATCGTCTGACCAATCAATTGACCGATCCTCAGGGACCGCTCGTGCGCAACCTGGATAGCGTGGGGCGTGCGGCCGATCAGGCCGCGTCGAGTCTGGCGGCGTTCCAGGGAACCATGGAGACGTTCGAGGGCGCGTTGCAACAGGAAGCACTGCCGCGCCTGAACACGCTCTCGGACGATCTGCGCTTTACGACGCAAGCGGTCGGTCAGGCGGCCGAGACGATCAATCGCAATCCGCGCGCGCTGCTCTTCGGCACGTCCCCGCCGCCACCCGGTCCGGGGGAAGCGGGCTTTTCCTGGCCCGGCGGAGGGCATCAATAATGCGCAACACTGTCATGCAACAGGAGACGGAGATGACTGAGCCGACCGACGCGATCGAAGCCCACAAGGCTGCCGCAGCGCCGCGCGGCGCTGCCCATCGCGCGCATGCACTGATCCCGGCGGGTTGGCTTTGCGCCGCGGCGGTCGTGCTGATGGCGGGATGCGCCGCTTCGCCGCCGTCGGCCTCGCTGACGCGCTTCGATCTCGGTCCGCCGACGATACCTGCCGCGTCAGCCATCGTCAGCACCAATGCCGGGGCCGCTGCCGCCACTGCTGCGAATGTCACCAATACCGCAGCGCCGTCTTCGGACATCGCCGCGGCCGCTGGCCAGCGGATGTCGCCGCTGAAAGTGGTGGTCAACGCGCCGAGCTGGCTCGACGTCGACACGATCTACTACCGCTTGCCTGCCAGCGATGGCGATCAGGCCCGCGGGTATGCGAACAGTCGATGGCTTGCGTCGCCAGCGCGGCTCTTCGGGGATCGGTTGCGCGCCGCCTTGTCGGTCGGCCGGCCGGTGCTCGCGGCGGGCGACCCGACCGCCGCACCCGCGTTGCGCGTGGACCTCGAGGAGTTTGCGCAGTACTTCGACAGTGCGTCGACGAGCTACGGCGTCGTCCAGATGCGCGCCACGCTGTTCGACGGACCGAAGCTGCTCGCGCAGACGACATTACGGGCACAGGCCCCCGCCGTCAGTGCCGACGCCGCTGGCGGCACGCGCGCGTTAGCCGCGGCCAGCGATGCGGTGCAGACGCAACTGATTCAATGGCTCGCCGGGCGCGTGCCGGCGCCGTCGGCCACGACATCGGTACGTGCGCCAGCGCCGTCGCGTGCGCTGCCTGCCGCGTCGCCGGCCGTGGGCGCACTCGCACAATAGGGCCGCGCCGCCGATGACCGAGCAGGACGTCAAACCCTGGCAACGCCGCGCTTCGCCGCTTACACGTCAGGCGCTGCTTTGCCTGATACTGCTGATCGCCTACGCGAGCCTGTATCCGTTCGAATTCCAGCGCGCGGCCGTGGGACCGTTCGATTACCTGTTCGCGCCGTTACCCCGCTGGATCACGCAGTTCGATGTCATCATCAACGTGCTTGGGTACATGCCGCTGGGCGCGTTGACCGTGCTGGCCCTGCATCCAGCTTGGCGGGGAGGGCGGGCCGTCGTCGCCGCATTCGTGCTCGGCGCGTTGCTGTCCTGCGGCATCGAGGCGTTGCAGACGTATTTGCCGACGCGGGTGGCGTCGAATGTCGATCTCGTCACGAACGCGCTCGGCGCACTCATTGGTGGTGCGATCGCGGTGCCGCTCACCAGTCCGCTGCTCGATCGCGGATGGCTGCGGCACTTGCGCTTCGCCTGGTTCGAGCGGCACGCGAGCGTGCTGCTCGTGTTGCTGGCCCTGTGGCCATGGGCGCAGGCCTACCCCCAGCAGTTCCTCTTCGGCGACGGCGACCTGGTGCGCCAGATCTGGCTCTGGCAGGATCCCGATGTCACTGGGCTGGTGATCGACTGGATACCCCGATTGGGGCAATTGCAGGACTATCTTTCCGAACTCGATGCCGTCGCCAGTCATGCCCTCTGGGAGACGGTGGTGAGCGCCAGCGGCACCGTTCTGGCGGGGTTGCTCGCCACGCTCGCGATGCGCCGCACGGCACCGCGCGTGCCGTTGCTGTGCGCGATGTTCATCAGCGCCTTTGCGATCAAGGCCATCGCGTCGGCGTGGCAGTTCTCGCCCGCGCAGGCATTCGACTGGGTGACGGCGGGCGCCATCTACGGGGTGGTCATTGGCGCGCTGGTGCTGCTCGTCGCGGGCCGCGGCCCGCGCGCGCTGCGCGGGGCCGTCGCGCTGGCGGCGCTCGTCGTGCTGCTGGTGCTCGTCAACCTGCTGCCGGCGAACCCATACTACGAGGCGGCGCTCCAGTCGTGGCGGCAAGGCCGCTACGTCCACTTCAACGTGCTGGCGCGCTGGCTCGCCTGGACGTGGCCGTATCTCGCGCTGATCTATCTGCTCGCGATGTTCGATCCGAGCCATCGCGGTCCCGCGCGCAACGCCGGCACGCAGCGCTGAGGCCCGCCCCGCTCGGCTGGGAGCCCCATCGAACCGCCCCATTGTTGCCAAATCGGCAATAGCGTATTGGTCGCCAGCCCATTGGTCGGCACGCTCGCCAATCGTAGACTCCCATGTAAGGCGCACTGATACTCGGTGTGCCGCGACCGCCCGGCATCTGCAGGCAGATCCCGGGCGGTTTTCATTGGCGAGGCAAAGATGAATTCATGGGGATTGGGGTTGGCGCACCAGACACGGCAGCGCGTGTTGATGGCCGTGATTGCCGCCGCCACCGGCATCGAAATGCTGGAGAACGGCATGTTCGTGTTCGCGTCGTCGCATATCGCGGGCGGCGTCGGGGCCGCCCCCGAAGAGTACGCCTTCGTCTCCACGCTTTACGCCGTGGCGGGGATCCTCGTCATTCTCAAGCAGCGCTGGCTGGCCTCGCGCCTGGGGTACCGCACGTTCGTCACCGGGGCGCTTACGCTCATGGCGTTTGGGGCGTGGCTGTGCAGCATGGCGCACACGCCGACGCAGCTCGCGATAGCACGTTTTGTCCTCGGATTGGGTGCGGGATCGCTGTTTACCGCCAGCCGAATTCTCATCAACCTGTGCTTCGCGCCCGCGCTTCGACTGCGGGCGTTGCTCTTCTTTACCTACGGCTTCTTCGGCGGACAAATCTCCGCGCCACTGCTCGCGAGCTATCTCGTCGATCACTTCGTCTGGTCCTCGGTGTTCTTCGCCGTGGTGCCGATCGCACTCGCGGGCGCGATCGCCTCGTGGCTCGTCATCCCGGATTTTCGCGAGCGATTGGGCGACGAGGGCGAGTTCGAGATGCGCGGCATCGTCTTCTTTGCCGCGGGTGTGTTGTTCGTCGAAGTGATGATGCAACGCTCGCGCTTCGACTTCTTCTCCAATCCCCTGCAACTGCTCGAACTGTGCCTGGTGGGGGCGATCTGCGCGATGGGCTACATGTGGCATCAATACTCGCATCACAAGCCGCTGATCGACTTTCGCGTGCTGGTGCGCAATCCGGTCTACGTGCTCGGGTTGGGCGGCTACGCCGTCTACTACTTCTTTTCCTATTCGACCTCGTATCTGTTCCCGATCTACATGCAGCAAGGACTGAAATGGAGCGTGGAGCACACGGGGTATCTGCAGGCGGTGGCCTCGGTGACGAGTCTCGTCGCGGCCGTGATCTACACGTTGTCGCGTCCGAAGTTCGTGCGGCTCAAGCCATGGGTGTTGTTCGGCTACCTGTGCCTGCTCGGCTATGCCTTTCTGCTCTCGCGAAGCTATCAGGGCGTGTCGAGCCGGTGGCTGATCCTGCCCATGGTGCTGAGCGGGCTCGGTGGTGTATTTGCCATGATCCCGATCGCCGAGCTGACGTTTCGCGGCATGGACGAATACGTGTTCCAGCATGGGTATCAGACGAAGAACATCGTGCGCCAGTTGGTGAGTTCGATGTCGGTGTCGGTCATGGCCGTGCTGATGCAGGACCGGCAGGCCGTCTTCATGCATCAACTCACGCCGTCGATGACGCCGCTCAACCCCGCGTACAACGCGGCCGTCGCGCAGGCGCAGCAGGTGTTCGGCGCGAGCGTCGATGCGACGACCGCCGCGCACATGGCGTCGGCCTGGGTGGGCGGCCTTGCGTCGCAGCAGGCACTGGTGCTCGCATGCGTGAATGTGTTCTTCGGCTTCGCGTGCCTGGCGGCGGTCTGCGCGCTCTTCATGGCCGTGCAGCGACGCCTGCGCTGAGGACCGGACGGGCGTCGTCGCGCGCGTAACCGGACGTCCCAGATGTCCCGGATTTCGCATTTCCGCAGTTCCTGCCACGCGGCGCTCCATGAGCGCATGGGCACCGTCCCCGCAATGCGCGGGCAGGTCGGTTAGAATGGCCCGCAATACGTTGCCACTCCGCCAAAGTCCCGACATGGCCACCCAGCCGCAGTACTACCAGCACCACGTGTTTTTCTGCCTGAATCAGCGCGAACCCGGCGCCGATCGCCCTTCCTGCGCCAACTGCAACGCGCAGGCGATGCAGGAGTACGCCAAGGCGAAGGTCAAGCAACTCGGCCTGGCCGGTCCCGGCAAGGTGCGGGTGAACAAGGCCGGATGCCTCGATCGCTGTGAGCAAGGGCCTGTCGTGGTGATCTATCCCGAAGGGACCTGGTACACGTATATCGACGAAACCGATATCGACGAGATCGTCGAAAAGCATCTGGCGCAAGGCGAGATCGTCGAGCGTCTGCTGATCGACTGATCCCGGCGACAGACGCACCGCCCTGCGCGTTGCGCATGGGCCTCGCCGCACTTCAGCCCACCATTGCCCATGAACGCCCAGACTGAACGCTTCACCATCGACGGCCCGGTCGGCGCCATCGAAATCGCCATTGACCGTCCGTCCGGCGCGCCGCGTGGCATCACGCTCGTCGCCCATCCGCACCCGCTGTTCGGCGGCACGCTCGACAACAAGGTTGCCCAGACGCTCGCCCGGGCGTTCGTCCAACTGGGCTACGCCGTGGTGCGCCCGAACTTTCGCGGCGTCGGCAAGTCGGTGGGCGAACACGACAAAGGGATCGGCGAGCGCGACGACTTGCTCGCCGTCATCGACTGGATGCGCCGGCAGCCGGGCTGGGAGACGTTGCCGCTCGCACTCGCCGGCTTCTCGTTCGGCACGTTCGTGCTCTCGCATGTCGCGAAGACGCTGGAGGCGGCGGGCACGCCCGCGCAGCGTCTGGTGTTCGTGGGCACGGCGGCGAGCAACTGGGAGGTGGCGACGGTGCCGGCCGACACGCTGGTCATTCACGGCGAACTGGACGATACGGTGCCGCTGCAGTCGGTGCTGGACTGGGCCCGTCCCCAGACGCTGCCCGTCGTGGTCATTCCGGGCGGCGAGCACTTTTTCCACGGCCTGTTACCCCTGTTGAAACAGCTCGTGGTCGACGCGTGGCGTCATTGATACACCCGGGTCGAATTCCGGCCGATTTCGACCGTCCAGGCCCGCTGCGCTGGGGGCGCGAAATCGCGACGGGTATAATTCGGCCCTGAACCTTGTCGTGCATTGCCGGGTCTATGGTCCCGACAGGCATGGCTCCGGCGCTCCGGTGCCGCCGTCTTCTTCGCCGTGCCGCACGCTCGTCTGCGTGTCGGTTGCACGGTGCTTATTCAAGCGTAGATGCCCCTGAGTCTCACATCGTTTTCCTCATCGCCCATGAAATTCAACGCTTCGCTGTCCCGTGCCGCCGCCGCGGCTGCGCTCGTCGCTTGCGGCTCGCTTGTCGCGCTTCCCGCTCGTGCCCAACAGATTCCGCCGCCGCCGATGTCGGCCAAGGCGTGGACGATCGTCGACGTCAACAGCGGGCAGGTGCTGGCCGCCGGTGACGCGGATGCCCGCGTGGAGCCGGCATCCCTCACGAAGATCATGACGTCGTACGTGATTTTCGAAGCCCTGCGCGACAAGCGCATTTCGATGGAGCAGACCGTCATTCCGGGCGATTCGGTTCGCAAGGTGGGGCGCGACGAATCGCGCACGTTCATCGAGGCCGGCAAGCCGGTTTCGGTGCACGATCTCATCTACGGCATGATCGTGCAGTCGGGCAACGACGCGTCGATCGCGCTGGCCGAACTCGTCGGCGGCTCGCAGCAGGGCTTCGTCGAATTGATGAATCGCGCGGCGCAGCGCATGGGCCTGAAGCACACCCACTATGCGAACGTCGATGGGCTGACCGATCCGCAGCATTACACGACGGTGGCCGATATCGCGGCGGTGTCGACGCACCTGATTCAGGACTTCCCCGAGTACTACAAGATCTATTCGGAGAAGAGCTTCACGTACAACAACATTCGCCAGCCGAATCGTAATCGTCTGCTGTACCTCGATCCGACGGTCGACGGCCTGAAGACCGGTCACACGAAGGAAGCGGGATACTGCCTCGTGGCGACAGCGTCGCGACCGATGCCGGGCGCCGCGGGTGTGAACCGTCGCGTGCTGTCCGTGGTCGTGGGCGAGCCGACCGAGCGCGCGCGCGTGCAGGACAGCCTCTCGGCGCTGAACTATGGGTACCAGAACTTCGACACGCTGCGCGTGTACGGTGCCAATCAGGTCGTGGCGACGCCCAAGGTCTGGAAGGGCAAGGACAGTGAGCTGAAGATCGGTGTGAAGAAGGACACCTTCATCACCGTGCCCAAGGGCATGGCCGACAAGATCAAGCCGCAACTCGAACTGCGCGAGCCGCTGATCGCACCGATCGCCAACGGCGCACCGGTCGGTACCGTCAAGGTGATGGCCGATGGCAAGTCGTTGGCCGAATTCCCGGTCGTGGCACTCGCAGATGTCGCGCAGGCCAGCTTCATCGGCCGCGCATGGGATGCGCTGCGCCTGATGTTCGTGAAGAAGTAAACATGGATAACCCCACCGTCTGGCTCAATGGCGACCTGATCCCGCTCGGCGACGCGAAAATCTCCGTCCTCGATCGCGGTTTCCTGTTTGGCGACGGCATTTACGAAGTCGTGCCGGTCTATCGCGGCAAGCCCTTCCGTCTTGCGCAGCATCTGGACCGGCTCGAGCGCAGCCTCGCCGAAATCCGCATCGCCAATCCGTACACGCGGGCCGAATGGGAGGCGCTCTTCGCCCGCCTGTCGGCCACGTGTTCGGCCGATCCGCACAGCGTCTACGTGCAGGTCACGCGAGGCGTGGCGCCGCGACAGCACACGTTCCCGAAGGACATCGTGCCCACGGTGTTCGGCATTGCGACGCCGCTCACGCTGCCCAGCCGCGACAAGGTGGAGCAAGGGGTGGGGGCGGTCACCCATGAGGATCGACGCTGGCTGAATTGCCATATCAAGTCGACATCGCTGCTGGGTAATGTGCTGATGGCGCAGTACGCAGCCGACCACGACGTTCAGGAAACGATCCAGTTCCGCGACGGGAATCTGACCGAGGCGTCGTCGAGCAATGTGTGGGTCGTCAAGGGCGGTGAAATGTTCGCGCCGGTGCGCGACAATCGAATCTTGGAAGGCGTTCGATATGGCGTGCTCGAAGCGCTTGCCCGCGAATGCGGCGTTCGGTTCCATGAGTGTCCCGTCAGCGAAGCGGACGTGCGCAACGCCGACGAGCTGCTCATCACGTCGGCCACCAAGGAAGTGCTGGCGGTCGTCACGCTCGACGGCAAGCCCGTGGGCGATGGCAGGCCGGGCCCCGTCTTCCAAGCGCTGTACGCGGCCTATCAACGCGCCAAGGAGGCACTATGACCACGGAAAAGAAGGAAAGCCTGCTCGAGTTTCCGTGCGACTTTCCCATCAAGGTGATGGGGTCGACGCAGGATGGTTTCGCTGACGCCATCGTGGCGCTGCTGCGTGAGTTCGATGCGGAATTCGACGCCGCGACCGTGGAGATGCGTCCGTCCAGTACAGGCAAATACCTCGGCCTGACGGTCACGGTGCGCGCCCATTCGAAAGCCCATCTCGACGATATCTATCGTGCGCTGACTGGGCATCCGATGGTCAAGGTGGTGCTGTAACGAGCGGACTGTGGCCGTGGGGGCAACCGCTCGCTTCGGCGGTTTGCCTCAGGCGTGCGTCGGTGCGCCGTCGTCGGGCGGCAAGGGGGACGGGAGTCCCAGTTGCGCGTCCGATGACATCTCGCCGGCCTCCCAGGCGGCGGCATTCGGTTGGGCCGGACGGCGCTGCATGTCCTTCACCGACTCGAACGCCTTCAATTCTTCCAGGAACCACGTTCTGAACGCCTGAACCCGCTGCGTCTCCAGTACGGCGGGCGGACACACGAAGTAGTAATCCCATTCGCACGGCGTATCGACGTCGGACAGCCGCACGAGGCGTCCCGCCATGATGTCGCCCACGGCCAGCGAGCGCCGCACGAGCGCCAGACCCTGGCCGACGATGGCGGCTTGCGACAGCATGCCGGAATCCTCGTACATCATGCCCTGCGTCGGTTCGGGCAGATCGAAGCCCGCCGCGGCGAACCACGGCGCCCAAGGCTCTCCCCCCGAGCGCAGTAACGTGCTGCGGCCAAATTCCTCGGCAGTCTGCGGCAAACGCCCGTTGTTGTAGGTCGGACTGCAGGCTGGGAAAAACACGTCGTCGAGCACTTTCTCGATATGCAGCCCGGGCCAGTTGCCCTTGCCCATGCGAAGGGCGACGTCCACATCGTCACGCTCGAAGTCGATCAACTGGGCGCTGCACCGCAACTCCACTTCCAGCTCCGGATGCCGGTCGATAAAGCGCCCGATGCGTGGCGTGAGCCAACGGCTCGCAAACGACGGCATGGTGGTGAGCACCAGCCGCCGCTCGCTGCGCGTGCCCGCCTGCAACTTGCGCGTTGCCTGGGCAATGTCGCCGAGTGCGGTACGGATCGACGCGGCGTACTGGCGCCCCGCCGGCGTGATGCTGATGCGCTTGCCGTTGCGAGCGAATAGTGTCGTCCCCAGCTCCTGTTCCAGCGCGCGAATCTGATGGCTGATGGCGCCGTGCGTCACGAACAGCTCCTCGGCCGCGCGCGAGAAGCTCTCCAGGCGGGCGGCCGCCTCGAAGGCGCGCAAGGCGCTCAGGTTGGGAAGTCTCCGAATATCCATGTGAGTTTTATTGTCAAGACCGTGAAAATATGTCGTTTGGTACGGCGCCCGCCAGTCACTATGATTCAGTCATTGTCTCGCACTGAGTGGGGGTCGTAAAATGCAAAACAATTTAACAAAGGTGCAGTACTTCTACGGTATCCGCCCGGGGGAAGTGATCAGCCTCGACCTGCGTCACGAGCATACGCTGGTCGCGCGCGGAGCGGCCGTCTGGGTAACGCGTGCGGGCGATCCGCACGATTACTGGCTCATGCCTGGCCAGCACCTCGCCGTCGAACCCGGTCGCCGTTACTGGGTGTCGTCCGACGGGGAGGCGGAAGCCGAGTTGCAGCGCGAAGTGGCGCACCGTTTCCCGCTGGCCCGTGTGCTGCGCCGGTGGCTTGCGGGGCGCCGGGCATCGCGTGAAGCGAACGCCTGCGCCGCCGCCGCCTGACTGGTGCTCGCCGCGTGTCCGGCGGGCAGGTGCATCGCACAGGGTCATCGACATCACGCGCTCCCTGGCCTTCGCGGCCACGGGGCGCGTGATTCGTTTCAGGGGCTGACGTCGACGCCATCGATGTGTCAATGGAATTCACAACAAGCCGCACGATTTCCCGAAATCCCCGTCGGGCGCAACGACGCCGGAAAATCGCCAAAGCGTGCCTGGGCGCGCCGTTTCGAGCAAGACTGAGCGGGTTTCGTTAAAATTGCGCGCATGACCTCCCCGATCGAAGTGTGCTGGCGCGGCACCGAAGACTACGCCACATCGTTCGACGCCATGCGCGCGTACACGGACACGCGTGGCCCGCACGGCCCCGACCAGCTCTGGATCGTTCAGCATCCACCTGTCTACACGCTTGGACTGGCCGGCGACCCTGCTCACTTGCTCGTTGCGAATACCGGTATTCCGCTCGTCAAGGTCGACCGCGGTGGCCAGATCACGTACCACGGCCCCGGGCAGGTCGTGATCTACCTGCTCGTGGACCTGCGCCGGCGCAAGCTCGGCGTGCGCGAAATGGTGCGCTTGATCGAGCAGGCGGTGATCGACACCCTGGGCGCGTATAATCTCGACGTTGAGCGCCGGGCCGGCGCGCCGGGGATCTATGTGAGCCTGGGCAACGGTTCCGCAGCGCATGCCGGTGCGAAAATCGCCGCGCTCGGGTTGAAGATCCGCAACGGATGTAGCTATCACGGCGTGTCGCTGAACGTCGCGATGGATCTGCGGCCGTTCGACTGGATCAATCCGTGCGGCTACGCCGGCCTGCAAACCGTAGACATGGCCACGCTCGGCGTGGCTCCCCGCTGGGACGAAGTGGCCGCGCGACTGGCGCAGCAACTCGGTCATCATCTCGAACAGCACACCGCGTCGGCCGAAGCCGCGCCGCAGGCCGACCCGGCCGCCAGCGCAAACGCCGCCGCCTGATTGGACGTCTGGAAAGCTCCCAACATGACCACCACCGTGACTCAGAACGACACCGCGAACAAGGAAGTTCGCACGATCGACGGCGACTACGACGCCACCGCCAAGCAAAAGTCGCAAGCCAAGACGGCGCGCATCCCGATCAAGGTCGTGCCGATCGAGCGTCTGAAGAAGCCGGAATGGATCCGCGTGAAGGCGGCTACCCACACGTCGCGTTTCTATGAGATCAAGCAGATCCTGCGCGAGCACAACCTGCACACGGTGTGTGAAGAAGCGAGTTGTCCGAACATCGGCGAATGCTTCGGCAAGGGCACGGCCACGTTCATGATCATGGGCGACAAGTGCACGCGCCGCTGCCCGTTTTGCGACGTCGGTCACGGCCGTCCGGATCCGCTCGACGTCGACGAGCCGCTCAACCTCGCGAAGACCATTGCCGCGATGCGCCTGAAGTACGTGGTGATCACGAGCGTCGACCGCGACGACCTGCGCGACGGCGGGGCTCAACACTTCGTCGACTGTATCCGTCATGTGCGCGAGCTGTCGCCGCAAACCCGCATCGAAATCCTCACGCCGGACTTCCGTGCGCGCCTCGATCGCGCGCTGGGCATCCTCAATGCCGCGCCGCCCGACGTGATGAACCACAACCTCGAGACGGTGCCGCGCCTGTACAAGGAAGCCCGTCCAGGTTCGGACTATCAACACTCGCTCACGCTCCTGAAGGAGTTCAAGGCGAAGCATCCGGATGTGTCCACGAAGTCGGGCCTGATGGTCGGACTGGGCGAGACGGACGAAGAAATCCTGGAAGTGATGCGCGACCTTCGTGCCCACAACGTCGACATGCTCACGATCGGGCAGTATCTCCAACCGTCGGAGCACCATCTGGCGGTGCGCCGCTACGTCACGCCCGACACATTCAAGATGTTCGAGGAAGAGGCCTACAAGATGGGCTTCACGCACGCCGCCGTGGGTGCGATGGTGCGCTCGAGCTATCACGCCGACGTGCAGGCGCACGAAGCGGGTGTGGCCGACGCCATCTGATCCGCAAGCGTCACCTCGTCGCCAGACACAGAACGCGGGCCGTCGATGGACGGTCCGCGTTTTTGTTTGCTTTTCGATTACGACGCGTCACAGGCGAAGCCCAGTTCGTTAGGCAATACGCGCGCGCTTGTCACCGCATGTCGGCTAAGTCGTTCCAAATGCGTCGTCATTTGCAGTGAACGTCGAGAAATCGACCCTTTCGCTCGCACGACTCGCGTCGTTGCACCGCGAAATATGCTGTAACAACCCTCACCTTGCCGGCGCCCCGGCATTGTTTCAGAATATTGAAACCTTGTTTTGCTTAGCAAAACAAGGCGCCCGTCATGGGGATGGTGGACGGGCGTTCCGGACGCACGCGAGGAGACTGCATGTCCCGTCAGGTCACCGAGGGCCGATATTTTGTGGAAGCGCCACAAGGGGGCCTGGGGAGGCGTCTGCCGCTGGTGATCGACGTCCCGCACAGCGGTCACGTGTTTCCGCCCGATTTCGACACCATCGCGCCGACCGCCGCGATTCTCGCGTGCGGTGACGCGTACGTCGACGAACTATGGTCCGTGGCCACGCATCACGGTGCAACACTCGTCGCTGCGCTTTTCCCGCGTGCCTATATCGATGCGAACCGCGCCGAGCACGACATCGACCCCGAATTGCTCGCGAGCCTGTGGCCGCACGACGCGCGCCCGCAAGCGTATAGCGAGCGCGGCGTCGGCCTGCTGCATCGCTTTGCCGCGCCGAACGTGCCGCTCTACGACCGGCGCCTGTCGGTGGCCGAAGTCGAGCGCCGCATTCACGATTATTACCTGCCGTACCGCCAGACCCTGCGCGACGCGCTGGATGCCGCCTGGCACCGGTACGGCGTGGTCTGGCACCTGAATTGTCACTCGATGCGGTCGCGCGGCGGCCCGCTCGACGTCGATGCCGGCATGATGCGCGCCGACATACGCGTGAGCGACGGCAACGGCACGACGTCCGATCCGGCGTTCTCGCGCTGGGTCATCGCCGAGTTCACGCGACTGGGCTATCGCGTCGCGTACAACGCGCCAGGTGGGGAGGATGGTGGCGGCGACCTGGTGCGTCACTTCGGACGCCCTGCCGAGCAGCGTCACAGCGTGCAGATCGAGCTGAATCAGGCGCTTTACCTGAATGAATCGCACGGCGAGAAGCATGACGGCTTCTCGACGCTGCAATCGCAACTTGGCCAATTCGCGGCGGCGCTCGCCGCCTACGCCGAACAACATAGCGAGGAAGTTTGATGGACTACACAGTTGCTTCGGTCGATACGGCGCTTACGCTGCTGTCGCTGGTCGGGGAGTGTCCTGGCCTGGGTGTGACGGAACTGGCGCAGCGCGCCGGCCTGAACAAGTCTCGGGCCTTTCGTCTGCTGGCAACGCTCGAGCAGCACCGCTGGGTAGTGCGCGAAGGCAGCCCGGTGACCTACGTGCTCGGCGCGCAGGCGCTGGTGCTGGGCGTGGCGGGACACGAGCAGGTCAATCTCGTGAAGGTCGCCCATCGCCATCTTCAGGCACTCAATCGCGCGTTGAACGAGAACATCCAGCTCCGCGTTCGCGACGGGCTTGAGTCGCTGTGCGTGGCGCGCGTCGAGTCGACCCATGAGCTGCGCGTGCACGGGGTGGTCGGCAATCGTCGCCCGCTGTATGTCGGCGCGTCCGGCCGCGTGCTGCTGGCGTTCGCGTCCGACGACGTTCGCGCACAGGTGCTGGGTCGCCCGCGCAAGCGCTACACGGCGGGCACGCTCATCGAGCGCGACGAACTGGCCGCCGAGCTGCTCAACGTGCGTCGCCAGGACTGCGCGGTGAGCTTCGGTGAACTCGCGCCCGAAGCCGTGTCGGTGGCGGTGCCGGTGCGCGACGCGTCCGGCGAGGTGATTGCGTCGTTGTCGGCCTCCGGTCCGTCGTCGCGCATGACGCGGGCCCTGCTGCCCGACATTTCGTCGCGCCTGTCGACCTGCGCCGCCGAGATATCTACAGCGCTGGGCTATCAGGCGCCTCTGCCGGAAGCCTTATCCGCCTGAGCGCGTCGCCAGTCACACTGTCGATCGCTTGCCCGCCATTTCGCCGCTTGCGGCCTCGCTTCGATGCGCCCGGCCGCCTGGGTCGATGCCTTCAAGTGAGGCTTCGTTTTTCGTCGGACCGCGTTGCCCCGACCCGCCGGCATTTGCCTTGGGCCTCGCAGGGCATGTCGCACGTCACGCTGATTTTCTGGAATTCCAGAAAGTTTTGCGCCGGATTTTCCGGGTTTCCGTATGATGGATCTTCGGGTTTTCCACAGCTTCAATTATAAAAATCAAAGACTTACGTTGTTGGCATGAGTATTGCTTTTATGGTGTACGTGCTGCCGCTCGATCCGGTGTCCCTACGGGAATCCAGACGCGCAAGGCAAGCCGTCCATATAAGAGAGGAGACCTTATGTTCAAGCAATGTCTTGCCGCTGCGGCGCTGTGCGCGGCTTCGCTACACGCGTTTGCCGATGATGTGGTCCGCCTGGGGAACCTGAAGTTCGCCCACTACGGCGCGGTGTCATACATGAAGGTCATCGGGCCGAAATATGGTCTGAAGATCGAGGAGCGGATGTTCGCCAAGGGCGTGGACATCATGCCGGCGATCGTCGCGGGGCAGGTCGACGTGTCGGCAAGCGCACTGGATGCCGCCATTGCGGGTCGCGCGCAGGGCGTGCCGATCTACGCCGTGGCCGGGTTCGCAAAGGGCGGTGTGCGTCTCGTTGCGAGGAAGGGGGCGCCGATCGCCAAGGTGTCCGATCTCAAAGGCAAGAAAGTGGGCGTGGCGCGCGGCGGCGCCCAGGAGCTGATTCTCTACGCTGAATTGGCCAAGGCCGGCCTGACATGGTCGGATAAGCCGGGCAAGGACGTGCAGATCCTGTTCATGGCCTACGCCGATCTGAACCAGGCGCTCGCCGCCGGCAGCATCGACGCGATGTGCCAGTCGGAGCCGCAGGCGTCGCAGGCCATCAACAAGGGCTTTGGCGTGGAAATGCTCAAGCCCTACGACACGCCGCTTGGTGAGCCGGTGCGCGCGCTCGTGATCACCGAAAAGCTCTACAAGGAAAAGCCGGACGTGGCGCAGCGCCTGATGTATGCGTTCGTCGAAGCGACCGACTTCTTCATCCAGCACCCGCAGGCCGCCGAGAAGTTCGTGCGCGAGGACATGTTCAAGAACCAGATCACGACGCAGGACTTTACGGATGCGATCAGCAACTCGCCGTATAGCTACGATCTGAGCACCTCGCATGTGCAGCTCACGACCGATCTGATGAAGAAATATGGCGTGGGCCGGCTGCAGGATCCGGTGCCGAAGGCGGGTGACTGGGTCAAGCTCGACCTGCTCGCCAAGGCGAAGACCAAGCTGAACATCAAGTAAAGCGAGGCGAACGGATGGCTGCTGTACTTGCTTCTTCGGGCGCCTCGCGCACCTTGCGCACTGTGCGCATGATGCGCGGTGTGCTGATTCCGCTCGCGGTCGTGGCGATCTGGCAGATCGTCACGGGCCTCGGGTGGATCAACCCGATCATTCTCCCGTCGCCGCTGGCTGTCGTAGCCAAGTGGTGGCAATACCTCAAACCGACAGTGACGATGGCCGACGGCGTCGGCGCGTGGCTGAGTTCGAGCGAATTGCTCATGGACGCCGCCAACAGCCTGTACCGCGTCGTCATGGGCTTTCTCGCGGGCGCGGTGATCGCGCTACCGCTCGGCCTGCTCATGGGCGCCAGCAGCCGCATCTACGGGCTGTTCAATCCGCTGGTGCAGGTGGTGCGCCCGATTCCCCCGATCGCGTACATCCCACTGGCCATTCTCTGGTTCGGCCTGGGCAATCCGCCGGCGTTCTTCCTCATCGCACTCGGGGCGTTTTTCCCCGTGCTGATGAACACGATCGCGGGGGTGCGCCACGTCGACGGCATCTATCTGCGCGCGGCCCGCAATCTCGGGGCGAGCCAGTTCACGATCTTCCGTCGCGTGATCATGCCGGCGGCGACGCCGTACATTCTGTCGGGCGTTCGCATTGGCATCGGCACGGCGTTCATCGTCGTGATCGTGGCCGAGATGATTGCCGTGAACAACGGGCTCGGCTACCGCATCCTGGAAGCGCGCGAATACATGTGGTCCGACAAGATCATCGCCGGCATGCTGACCATCGGTCTGCTCGGCCTGGTGATCGACCTGGGCATGGATCGTCTCAATAACCACCTGCTCAAGTGGCACCGTGGTCTCGAAACCAAGTGAGGCGAGCGACATGCTGATCGAAATCGAACACGTGGGTAAGCAGTTCCCCGTTCCGGGCGGCGTCGTCGATGCGCTCAAGGACATCGACCTGACCATCGGCGCGGGGGAGTTCGTGTGCCTCCTGGGCCCGTCGGGCTGCGGCAAGTCGACGCTGCTCAACGCGCTGGCGGGGTTCGTGCAACCGACCTCGGGCGCCATCCGTATTGACGGCCGTGCGCACGCGGCGGCCGAGCCGGGGCCGGATCGCGGCATGGTGTTCCAGGAGTACGCGCTGTTTCCGTGGATGACGGTGGCGCAGAACATCGCCTTCGGGTTGGAAATCAAGGGGATGCGCCGTGCGGAGATCAACGAGCGCGTGGATCTGCTGCTCGGCAAGCTCAACCTGCGCGAGTTTCGCGACCGGTTTCCGCGCGATCTGTCGGGCGGCATGCGTCAGCGTGTGGCGATCGCCCGCGTGCTTGCGCTCGACAGCCCAATCCTGCTCATGGACGAGCCGTTCGGCGCGCTCGATGCACTGACACGCCGCACGTTGCAGGACGAGCTGCTGCGCATCTGGGAGGAATTCAGGAAGACGATCATTTTCGTCACACACAGCATCGAGGAGTCGATCTATCTGGCCGACCGGGTCGTCGTCATGACGTACCGGCCGGGCACGGTCAAGCGGGACATGGTGATTGAACTACCCCGCCCGCGCGACACGGCAGGCAGCGAATTCAACGAATTGAAGAAGACGCTCGCCCAGATGGTGATGGAGGAGCAAATGCGCTTTGCGCAAAGCGAAATTCGCGGCGTCACCGCGGATTGATAACAAGGGCGGTGGCTTGACCCGCCGCCTGAAGAGGAAACATCATGCAAATTCAGACCAAAAAACCCTTCTACCGCATCCTGTACGTGCAGGTGCTGATCGCCATCGTCATCGGCATCGTGCTCGGCCACTTCAAGCCCGAACTCGCCGTGCAGATGAAGCCGTTTGGCGATGCGTTCATCAAGCTGATCAAGATGATCATCGGCCCGGTGATCTTCTGCACCGTCGTGACCGGTATCGCCGGCATGGAAGATATGAAGAAGGTCGGCCGCGTCGGCGGCAAGGCGATTCTCTACTTCGAAATCGTTTCGACATTCGCGCTGGTCATCGGCCTGGCCGCGACCCACATCCTGAAGCCGGGTGCCGGTTTCAACGTCGACATCAATAGCCTCGATCCGAAGGCCATTTCCGGCTATGCCGCGAAGGCCGCTCACGGCGAGACGTTCGTCGACTTCCTGCTGCACCTGATTCCGAGCACGATCACCGACGCGTTCGCCAGGGGGGAGATTCTGCAGATCCTCGTGATCGCCATCCTGTTTGGCGCCGCCCTGAGTCTGATCGGTGAGCGCGGCCGCGTGGTGACGAACTGGATCGACAGCGTTTCGGGCGTGCTCTTCCGCGTGGTGCACATCATCACGAAGGTCGCGCCGCTGGGTGCCTTCGGTGCGATGGCCTTCACGATCGGCAAGTACGGTATCGCCTCGCTGGTGCCGCTCGCGAAGCTCATGGGCACGTTCTACCTGACGTCGTTCCTGTTCGTGATCGTCGTGCTGGGCCTGATCGCCAAGTTCACGGGCTTCTCGATCTTCCGCTTCCTCGCGTACATCAAGGAAGAGCTGCTGATCGTGCTGGGTACCAGCTCGTCGGAAGCCGCGCTGCCGCAACTGATGGAGAAGATGGAGAACGCCGGGTGCTCGAAGTCGGTGGTGGGTCTGGTGATTCCGACCGGTTACTCGTTCAATCTCGACGGCACGAACATCTACATGACGATGGCTGTGCTGTTCATTGCCCAGGCGACCAACATCGACCTGACCTGGGGCCAGCAGCTCACGCTGCTCGCCGTGGCGATGCTGACCTCGAAGGGCGCTTCGGGCGTGACCGGCGCCGGCTTCATCACATTGGCCGCCACGCTTGCCGTGATCCCGACGATCCCGGTGGCCGGGATGGTGCTGATCCTGGGTATCGACCGCTTCATGAGCGAGTGCCGTGCGCTGACGAACCTCGTCGGCAATGGCGTGGCGACCATCGTCGTGTCGGCCTGGGAAAAGGAACTGGACCGCAAGAAGCTCGCGCAGGCCATGTCGAAGGACCGCGAGCCGGAGCTGGCCTGACGGCTGGCGGCGGGCGGTGATGGGTGCGGTGGCGTGGCGTGAGTCGTTTCGCGTGACGCCACCGGCCCCCCGCCAACGCAAGATTTGCCACCGGGCGGCGCGGCACAGGCACAATAGCGCCTGAGCTTCGCCGCCCGGTGGTCCTTTGGTTATCACTGGTTTTGCGATGACGACAGGCGGCACGACCGCGCCGCCTGCCGTCATCGCCAGAACCGGCCGTCATCGACGCCGACAAGGCGTACGCTGCGCCCCAATGGCCACTCAGCACGACAACCCGATCCGCCCACGCGAGCGCTACACACCGGAAGGTGCCGCCGCTTCGCACACGGGCGCATCGGACCCCCGGCGCGACGAAGCCCCCATCGATTTCGAGAGGACCGTGCCGATGCGTCGTTGGTCGTGGATCGCCGTCATGCTGTTGGCGAGCGTCCTGTTTTGCTGGTTGACGTACGCCCTGAGCTGGCAACGCGGCGTGGCCGATCTGCGCGTGAATGCAGGTGCGCGTGTCGAGCGCTACGCAGGCAGTCTGCGCAGCACCGTCGACCGCTACGAATTCCTGCCGTATCTGCTCTCGCTGCATCCGTATGTGCACGATCTGCTGCGTCATCCGGAAGATCGCGCGGTGGTGCAGCGGGCCAACGATTATCTGTTCGACGTGAGCCAGCGCGCCAAGGCGTCGGCCGCCTATGTGATCGACGCCAACGGACTTGCGCTGGCCGCGAGCAACTGGCGCGAGACGGCCACGTTCGTGGGGCAGGAATATCGTTTTCGTCCGTATTTCATCGATGCCATCCAGGGCGCGCTGGGCCGTTTCTACGGCGTGGGTACGACGTCGGGCGAGCCGGGGTACTTCGTCTCCCAGCCCATTGTGGTGGACGGCCAGATTCGCGGCGTAGTGGTCGTCAAGCTCAACCTCGAGTGGTTCCAGCGCGCCGGGGCAGACGCCTCCGAGCCCGTCGTCGTGGCCGACGATCACGGCGTGATATTCCTGTCGTCCGAGCCGCGCTGGCAGTATCGGGCGCTTGCGCCGCTCACGCCCGCGGTGAAGGCGGCGCTCGACAGCACGCGTCAGTACTACAACCAGCGCATCACGCCGCTTGCCTGGAGCAAGGACGAGCGGCTTGACGCCGACGGCGAGGTCGTGAGCGTGCGCGACGGTCGCGGCGCCGGCAAGATGCGCCGCTTTCTCGCCGTGCAGCGCAGGCTGGGCGAGCCGAACTGGACGCTCATGTACTTCGCGCCGCTCGATCAGGTGATCGCCAACGCGCGGATTGCGGCGGTGGCGGCGGGCTGTCTTGCGGCGTTTACCTGCTTGCTGGGGGTGGCGTGGAACCAGCGGCGCCAGCGCGTGCGCGACATGTTGAAGAGCCGCGAGCTGTTGCAATCGGCGTATGCGGAGCTGGGCGAGCGGGTGGCCGAGCGCACGGCCGATCTGCAGTCGGCCAATGAACGCTTGCAGACGGAAGTGCAGGAGCGCTCGCGCACCGAGCACGAACTGCGCGAGGCGCAGAGTGAGCTCGTGCAGGCGTCCAAGCTCGTCGCGCTGGGCCAGATGGCCGCCGGTATCACACACGAACTCAACCAGCCGCTCTCGGCGCTGCGCAGCTTCTCCGACAACACGCGCGTGTTGCTCGAACGTGCCGAATACGGCGCCGCGCAGGAGAACCTGGAGGCGATCGCGTCGCTTACCGATCGCATGGGCAAGATCACCGGACAACTGCGGCTCTTCGCGGGCCGCGCCGGCCGTGGCGACGCGGAGGCGTCGGTGCGCCGTGCGCTCGACAATACGGTGACGCTGCTGCGCGGGCGTCTGGCGGATATTCCGTTGACGACGACGTTCGCCAACGGTCTGGACGACGTGCAGGTCGCCTGCGAAGGATTGCGTCTCGAACAGGTGCTGATCAATCTGGTGGGCAACGCTATCGACGCGGTGGGGAGTGTCACCCGCCCGCATGCGCCGCCGTCGATCTGGATCGATGTGGAAGCGGACGCGCTGTGGGTGCGCATCTACGTGCGCGATAACGGGCCGGGCATTTCGGAGGCGCACATGCCGCGACTGTTCGAACCGTTTTTCAGTACCAAGGAGGGGGGGCAGGGCATGGGGCTCGGACTCGCCATCTCGTCATCCATCGCTCAGGAGAACGGCGGCCAGTTGGTCGCGCGCAACGTTCCTGGCGGTGGCGCGGAATTTCTCGTGACGCTGCGCCGCGTGCACCGCACCGGCGCGACAATCGCATGATGTACAAGAACCTTCAGATCCTATTTGTCGAAGACGACGAACTCGTGCGGCGTGCCACGCTGCAGAGCCTGCAACTCGCGGGTCTCGATGCCTTCGGACTCGCCTCGGCCGAAGCCGCGCGCGAGCGCATCACGCCGGATTTCGCGGGCATCGTCGTCACCGACATTCGCCTGATCGGCATGAGCGGGCTCGAGCTGCTTTCGCATCTGCGTCAGCACGCCCCCGAGGTGCCGGTGATTCTCGTGACCGGTCACGGCGATATCTCGATGGCCGTCCAGGCAATTCGCGACGGGGCCTACGACTTCATCGAGAAGCCGTTCGCGCCGGACCGTCTGATCGAATCGGCCAAGCGAGCGCTGGAGACACGCAAGCTCGTGCTGGAGAACCAGGCGCTGCGGCGCGAGCTGGCGGAGCAGGGCGGCCGCGCCTCGCGCATCATCGGACGCAGTCCGGCGATGGAGACGCTGCGCACGCTCATAGCCAACGTGGCGATGACCGATGCGCCGGTGCTCATCAACGGCGACACCGGCACGGGCAAGGAACTCGTGGCACGCAGTCTGCACGAGTTGTCGCGTCGCCGCGATGCGCCGTTCGTTGCGCTGAACTGCGGTGCGCTGCCCGAGGCGATCTTCGAAAGCGAGATGTTCGGCCACGAGGTCGGCGCGTTTACCGGCGCGGCCAAGCGTCGTGTCGGCAAGCTCGAGCATGCGTCGGGCGGCACGTTGTTTCTCGACGAGATCGAGAGCATGCCGCTGGCCTTGCAGGTCAAGCTGCTGCGCGTGCTGCAGGACGGCGTGCTGGAGCGGCTTGGCTCGAACCAGTCGATTCGTGTCGACTGCCGTGTGGTCGCCGCGGCGAAAGGCGACATGGAGGCGCTGGTGCGCGCGGGCACGTTCCGCCGCGATCTTTACTACCGCTTGAACGTGGTGACGCTGGCATTGCCGCCGCTGCGCGAGCGTCGCGAGGACATCCTGCCGCTGTTCGAGCACTTCATGCTGGACGCCGCCGTGCGCTACGGCCGCCCGGCACCCGTGGTCTCGGACCGGATGCGCCAGGAGCTGATGCAATCGGACTGGCCGGGCAATGTGCGTGAGCTTCGCAACGCGGCAGATCGTCTCGTGCTCGGCGTGGCCAGCGCTCCTGAGGGAGACTCGCTCGCGCCGCTGCCGCTCAGGGAACAGGTGGACCGCTTCGAGCGCGCCGTGCTGCAAGAGGCGCTGGAGCACAGCAAAGGCAACGTGGCGGCGACAGCCGAGGCGCTGCATGTGCCCAAGGCGACGCTGTATGAAAAGCTCAAGCGTTACGGCCTTCACACGCGTGGCCAGGGCGACGGCGGCGACGGCGGGCGTTGATCACAGGGGGGCGCGGAGCGCCGACGACAGGTGCCGAAGTCGAGCGCCGAGTTCGAGCGCTAACGTCGAAGGCTAACGTCGAATGCCCCCGCCCGGGGACAAAACAAAAGCGCCCCAAAGGGCGCTTGCGTTGCGGCGAGGTGAGGGATGTCCTACGACGCGGTGACGTGGCCCGCGGGTGCCAGCGTCAAGCCTGTTTGCCCAGTGCCGTCTCGATGAGTTTGTCGAGTTCGGCGTATTCCGGTTCGCCTACGTATTGCTTGAGCACCTTGCCATTGCGATCCACGACGAAGGTCGTCGGCGTGAGTTGGACGTTGCCGTACTGCTTGGCTACGCTGCCGTCGGAATCCATCGCCACCTTGAACGGCAGTTGACGCGACTGCGCGTAGTTCACCACATACATCGGCGGGTCATAGCTCATGGCGACGGCCACGAATTCGAGCCCTCGGCCTTTGTACTTCTCGTACGTCTGCACCATCGTCGGCATTTCCTTCATGCACGTCGTGCAGCTCGTCGCCCAGAAGTTGACGAGATAGACCTTGCCCTTGAGTTGCTCGGTGCCGAGCTTTTGTCCCGAGAGCAGCGTGAACGTTGCCTCGGGTGCGCGTTTCTGTCCGGCGAACGTGAAATACGCAGCGATCGCCACGACCGCGATGATCGCGACGGCGAGGATCTTGCTCAGGGGAGACTTGCGGGGGGTCGTGGCGCTCATGACACAGCCGTGTGGGAAGGTTGTTCAATGGGTGACGTCGATTCTACTCTGATTTCCAGCCCCGATTCTGCCGCCCCGATGCGACGATCCCGATTCCACTGCCTCGAATCTCAGCGCGGCGCGGCGCCGGTGCTTAGCCGGGTGCGTCCCTGCGCGATGGCCTCGTCGAGATACGCGCCGTAGAAGTCAGGGAGTCCTGCGCCGATCAACGGGTCGGCGATCGGGCGTCCGCTCGTATCGAGGAACAAAACCGTCGGCGACACCTTCACACCGTGGGCGCGCGCCCAGGCAACGCCCGTCGTCGTCGAGCCGTCGAACTCGCGCACGGGGGCGATGCTGTCCATGCCGATCTCGCGCACCTCGTATTTGCCACTGCGCACGAGCGGCGCAAGTTCGCGCTGACGGATCGGACCGCAATAGACGCAGTCGTGCAGCGATACCAGGACGATCAGCGGGACGTTGAGCGAAGCGGCGCGGCGGGCGTGGGCAGCGAAGTCCGTCGCCAGCGGTACGGTGGTCTGCACTGGCACGGCACGGCGGTTGTGGTTCTGCGCTGGCGTGGCTGAATCGCCGTCACCGTCACGCACGGACGTGACGCCTGCGCGTTGTGCCAATGCGGAATCGGGGGCGGCAGGGTGGGTGTTGCCGCCCGATGCAGGCGCCGCGGCCGCCATACTCATGGCGCAGACCGTCGTGAGCATCGCCAGCGCTGGCGACCGCCACGTGAGCCGCGACGTTGGTAACGCCGTTAAGCGCGCCGTCGACCACGGCTTCGACCACGCCAGCGCAAGCGTCCTCACAACGTTGCGGGTCATTGACGAGCGGGTCGCGGGGTGATGTTGGGGTATGAGCGCGCGCACGAACGCAAACTGCCCATGTCTGTCGCAGACGCCGGGGGGCAATGGGCGGGACGAGTCAGCCGTGGTGCGTTTCATGTCGCCGATGATACCGGGATCTGCCGCGCCGCGTTTTTCGTGTCGCACTACATGACGGATAATGGACATCTACCTCCCTTCCGGTGATCTCCTGTCTATGAATCGCGTTGTCCGTGTCTACGTCATGCTTGCCGCGACGATGGTGCTCGCCGCCTGTTCCCCTCGCTACGATTGGCGCGAGGTGCACGACAAGGACGGCGCGTATGCCGCCACTTACCCTGCCAAACCGACGCAGGATGCGCGCGAAGTGAAGTTCGCCTCCGGTCCGTTGCCGATGCGCATGCAAGCCGCGCGGGTCGATGCGGCACTCTTTGCCGTGGGGGTCGTGACGCTACCCAGCGACGACGCAACGCTGCGTCAGACGGTCCTGACCGAATTGCAGCAGGGCCTGCTCGCCAATGTGAACGACGCGGCAGCCGCGCCGGTGCAGGTGATGGTGCGCCAGGCCGGCGATGCCCCTGCGATTCCGGGGACGGGGGTCTCGGCGCAAGGCAAGGCCAGCGACAAGACCGAGCGTTACATCTCGGCCCGTTTTGTCGGACGTGGAAACCACGTCTATCAGGTTGTCGTTCTGGCGACGAAGGCTCCCCCGAAGGATCAGGTCGAGCAGTTTCTCGATGCCTTCACGCTGGAGTGATCCCCGTCACGACGGCGGCGCTTCGCGATATTGCGTGGCCTCCGCGACATGGTGAGCGTCGATAGTGACGCTGCCCGCGAGATCGGCAACCGTGCGCGCCACGCGCAACACCCGGTGATAGGTGCGTGCCGACCAATCGTGTTGCGTCACGGCGCGGTGCAGGACGTCCCGGGCGTCGGGCTGCAACGCGCATTGCACCTCCAGCGAACGGCTCGACAGGCCGCAATTCAATTGACCCTGACGCGATAGCTGGCGCTCGCGCGCCTGCCCGACGCGCGCCGCCACCACCTCGCTGCGCTCGCCGTTGGCCGGGGCGGCAAACGTCTCGGCGCGCAGTGCCGGCACTTCGACATGCAGGTCGATGCGATCGAGCAGTGGGCCCGAGAGACGATTGCGATACCGCGCCACGGCCTCGCCCGTACAGCGACAACTACGCGACGGATGCCCCAGGTTGCCGCATGGGCACGGGTTCATCGCAGCCACGAGTTGGAACGCGGCAGGGAACGTGGCCTGTCCGCCCGCGCGCGAGATCGTGACATGACCCACCTCCAGCGGTTCGCGCAGGACTTCGAGCACGCGTCGCTGAAACTCGGGCAGTTCGTCGAGAAAGAGCACCCCGCGATGCGCGAGGCTGATTTCACCCGGACGCGGCACGCTGCCGCCGCCGACCAGCGCCGCTGCGGACGCCGTGTGATGCGGCGCACGAAACGGCCGCCGGCCCCAGTGGCGCAAATCGAATCCCTGTGCGCTCAGGCTGGCCAGGGTGGCGGCCTCAACGGCCTGTGCCTTGCTCAACGCAGGGAGCAGTCCGGCGAGCCGCGTCGCCAGCATCGACTTGCCGGTGCCCGGCGGGCCGTAGAACAGGATGTGGTGTCCGCCAGCCGCCGCGACTTCCAGCGCGCGCTTGGCGTGTTCCTGCCCCTTGATATCGCCGAGGTCGGGTGGGTCGCCAGCCTGCGTCGCTTTGGTGTCGGCCGATGCCGCGTCGGCAGCGGTAAGCGGGACGACGGCGCGCGGCAGCGGCACGGACACGTCAGGCTCGGCGAGGTGCGCGCAGACGTCGAGCAAGGTGCGCGCGCCATAGACCGTGGCGCCTTCGACCCATGCTGCTTCCTGCGCGCTGCCCGCGGGCAGCACGAGCGCGCGCGCCGAGGATTCGGCCAGCACGGCGCTCGCCATCGCCAAGGCACCGCGAACGGGGCGTAACTCGCCGGTGAGCGATAACTCTCCTGCGAACTCGTGCGAGCGCAATCCGGCCTCGGGGAGCTGACCGCTGGCCGCGAGGATGCCGAGCGCTATCGGCAAATCGAAGCCGCCGGACGCTTTCGGCAGATCGGCCGGTGCCAGATTGACGGTAATGCGACGTGCGGGAAATTCGAACCGGCTGTTCTGCAACGCCGAGCGCACGCGCTCCCGGCTCTCCTTCACCTCGGTATCGGGCAGGCCGACCAGCGTCAGGCCCGGCAGCCCGTTCGCCAGATGCACCTCGACGGTGACCGCACGAGCCGCCATCCCCGTGATTGCCCGGCTGCTGACAACTGCCAATGACATTTCTCCTCCCTGCAACATTGCGACGCATCCATCGCTTCGATGTCGATAATCGTCGCTGAACGCCGCGGCGCACAACGTCTTGTCGGAGGAAATCGGCGGGTGGAGGGTGTTTTCGGAGCGGCACCCCCGATGACTCGGCAAGGTCCGCTATGAATTAGGAGAATTCCGATCTCAGACCGAGAATCGGGAAGTGACGACAAGCAAACGGGGGCGTGGCAGAGCGGGGAGGGGCATCGCACTGGCCTTTGAGCCCCCGAAAACGACAAAGGGCGCCGAAGCGCCCCTTGTGTCCCGTCAGTCTTGCGCTTCGTCGCGCAGGCCTTCGAGTTCGGCCACGCGCTTTTCCAGCGCTTCGAGCTTTTCGCGTGTACGCGCGAGCACCTGGGCCTGCACGTCGAATTCCTCGCGGGTTACCAGATCGAGCCGGTTGAAGCCCTGGTTGAGCAGGCTTTTGACATTGCGCTCGATATCCTTGGCGGGCGATTGCTTGAGCATCTCACTCACCTTGGCTTGCACGTCTTGCAGGATCTCGTTCGGTTTCATAAGCCTTCCTCTCGTCATTTCTCCGCACCAACGTGGTGCTTGCACCGTCACTGTGCTTCAGCTTGCCGGCCTGACCGGTGCAAGGTGGTGCATCGGTCAGGCCGCCAACGTTGGCGCAACTCTAACATCGTTTCCCGCGCCCAGCCAGCGCAGGCACCGGTCCAACCGTTACCCGGTAACGATTTGACCGTATTGGCCAGGCTTGGTTGTCGTCGGCGTCGATGCCTGCGCGCCGGTCCGCCTCTGCAATTTTGCCAATTTTTTATCTCGAAATTCGTATCGTGCGCGTCGCAGCGCATGCTGACAGGGGGTCTGGCACGAGAGTTGCTTTGCTCAAGCGGGAACCTGCCGCACGCTGTACCAAGACGTTAGATAACAACTCAGGGGAAAGTGATGAATAAAGCGTCAACTACGATGGCTGGCATTGTGTGCTTCGGTGCGATGGCGATGTCTGCCGGCGCGTATGCGCAGGCGAGCGCCGACAGTGCCGCACCCGCGGCAGCGGCGAGTGTCGCGGCCGAACCGTTGACGGTAACCGCCAACATCGGTCTTTTTTCGGACTACCGCTTCCGAGGTATTTCGCAAACGGGCAAGCGTCCGGCGGTGCAGGGCGGCTTCGATCTCGCGCACGAATCCGGGCTGTACGCCGGCGTGTGGGCGTCAAACATCAGCTGGATTTCGGACGGCAACTCGGCGGTGAGCGCGCCGATCGAGATGGATTTCTACGGGGGCTGGAAGAAGGAAATCATCCCCGACTGGACGGTTGACGTCGGCGGGCTGCAGTACTACTACCCGGGCACCTACCCGTCTGGGGCGTTTTTCGCGCGTCCGCATACGTTCGAACTGTATGCCGCGGTGGGCTGGAAAACCGTAACGCTGAAGTACTCACATTCGCTGACCCGGTTGTTCGGTCTCGTGAGCCCGGACGGCCAGGATACGTCGAACAGCGGCTATCTTGACCTCACGGCGACCTATGACATCGGCGTCTGGGGCCTCTCGGCCGTCGGCCACGTGGGGCATCAGTGGGTGCACAACTTCAGCGCGGCTGGCTATACCGACTGGAAGCTTGGCCTGTCGAAAGACCTGGGCAAGAACTTCACCGTGTCGGTCGCCTACGTCGATACGAACGCCGATGAGAAGTACTACACCGCCGCGAATTCCGGCAAAGTACTCTCCAAGGCGACGGTCGTCGTGGGGTTGTCGAAGACATTCTAAGGAGCGACTCAATATGAAGCTGATTACCGCAATTGTGAAACCCTTCAAGCTCGACGAGGTGCGCGAAGCCCTCTCGAACATTGGCGTGGCGGGGATTACGGTGACCGAAGTCAAGGGCTTCGGCCGCCAAAAGGGCCATACCGAGCTGTATCGGGGTGCAGAATATGTCGTCGACTTCCTGCCGAAGGTGAAGATCGAGGCGGTCATCGGCGACGCCTTGCTCGACCAGGCGATCGACGCCATCGAGCAGGCGGCTCGTACCGGCAAGATCGGCGACGGCAAGATTTTCGTGTCCAACGTCGAACACGTCGTCCGCATCCGTACGGGAGAGACCGGCGAAGACGCGCTGTGAAGGTCCTACAAAAGAGACAACAATCATGAAAAAACTGCTTGCCAAACTGTTGCTCGTCGCCGCCTTTGCGGGCGTTGCGGGCACGATGGGCCTCGGCTCGACCGCCGCGCTTGCGCAGGACGCCTCGGCCCCGGCCGCCGCGTCGGAAACGGCATCACCCGCAGCGTCTGCTGCGACGCCGGCTGCCGCACCCGCGGCGTCGGCTCAGGCCGCTGCGCCGGCACCTGCCGCAGCAACGCCTGTGCCACCGAACAAGGGTGACACGGCCTGGCTGCTGACCTGCACTGCCCTGGTGATTCTCATGACGCTGCCCGGCCTGGGCCTGTTCTACGGTGGTCTCGTCCGCTCGAAGAACATGCTCTCGGTGCTGATGCAGTGCTTCATCATCTTCTCGCTCGTGGTCGTGCTCTGGTCGATTTACGGCTACAGCATTGCCTTCACCGAGGGCGGGGCGTTCTTCGGGGGCTTTGATCGTCTGTTCCTGAAGGGCATGACGCCGGACTCGGTCGCCGCGACCTTCAGCAAGGGCGTGAATGTGCCGGAATACGCGTACATGGCGTTCCAGGGCGCATTTGCCGCCATTACCTGTGCGCTGATCGTCGGTGCCTTCGCCGAACGTGCCAAGTTCTCGGCCGTGCTGCTCTTCACCGTGATCTGGTTCACGCTCTCCTACCTGCCGATGGCGCACATGGTCTGGTTCTGGGCGGGTCCTGACGCCTACACCGACCCGGCCGCCGCCGACGCTGCCACGGCACACGCCGGCTGGCTCTTCCAGAAGGGGGCACTCGATTACGCCGGTGGCACGGTGGTGCACATCAACGCCGCTATCGCCGGTCTGGTCGGCTCGTACATGGTGGGCAAGCGCGTCGGCTTCGGCAAGGAAGCGTTCAAGCCGCATTCGCTCACGATGACGATGATCGGTGCCTCGCTGCTCTGGTTCGGCTGGTTCGGCTTCAACGCCGGCTCAGGGCTGGAAGCCAACGGTGGTGCTGCGCTCGCCTTCGTGAACACGTTGCTGGCGACCGCGGCTGCCACGCTGTCGTGGACGGCCGGTGAGTGGATCGGCAAGGGCAAGCCGTCGATGCTCGGCGGCGCGTCGGGTGCGGTCGCTGGTCTGGTGGCCGTGACCCCGGCCGCCGGTTTCGTCGGCCCGATGGGTTCGATCGTGCTCGGCCTGCTTGCCGGCCTGATCTGCCTGTGGGGCGTGAATGGCCTGAAGCACCTGCTCAAGGCCGACGACGCGCTGGACGTGTTCGGCGTGCACGGCGTGGGCGGTATGCTCGGCGCGATTCTGACGGGCGTTTTCGCGGCACCGTCACTCGGCGGCACGGGCATCTACGACTACGTGGCCAACAAGGTGGCGCCGGATTACTCGATCGCCGGTCAGGTCTGGATCCAGTTCCAGGGCGTGCTCACCACGGTGATCTGGTCGGGCGTGGTCGCCTTCATCGCCTTCAAGATCGCCGACATCGTGCTGGGTCTGCGTGTGCCGGAAGACGAAGAGCGCGAGGGGCTGGATATCACCTCGCACGGCGAATCGGCTTATCACAACTGATGACAAGGACGTCGGTGGGGATCCTTCGCCTCACCGTTCGACGATGTCTCGTCGCATCGTCCTGGCCCGGCTTCGGCTGGGCCTGAATCCAACCACCGCCCGCGAATCGGCAACCCCGCGTTGCCGACTTCGTGCCGGGCGAGCAAGAGGAGTTGCCGGTGGCCGGTCGGACAGCCGCCCCCGGCGTTGTACGGGCACCCAGGCGGTGCCCGTTTTTTTTTTGCTTGCATCTCGCTTGCGATTACCGGCGGCGTCCCCATCTTCTTTCACCGCAGCATGCGCACTGCGCGTCCCTTGATCCTGTCAAAGGGTCAGACCAGCGGGCGTATGCTCTACAATCGATATTCCATCTGGATATGAGAGAAGCATGGTTCCGCATCTCGTCACGGCTCTGAAAGGCCCCTTGCTCGACCTGGAAAAGAAGATCCTCGATGCGACGCCCGCCATCGAGCGCTGGTTCCGGCTTGAGTGGCAGGAACATACGCCGCCGTTCTATTGTTCGGTCGACTTGCGAAATGCCGGCTTCAAGCTTGCTCCCGTCGACACCAATCTCTTCCCCGGCGGCTTCAATAATCTTGCGCCTGAAGTCCTGCCGCTCGCCGTGCAGGCGGCGATGGCCGCCATCGAGAAGATTTGCCCCGACGCGAAGAACCTGCTGCTCATTCCCGAACGGCATACGCGTAACACCTTTTACCTGCAGAACATTGCCCGACTGTCGACGATCATGCGCCACGCGGGGCTGAACGTGCGCCTGGGCAGTCTGTCGGACGACATCACCGAGCCGACCACCATCGAGCTGCCCGACGGCCAGCACCTCGTGATCGAGCCGCTCGAGCGCTCGCCGCGCCGGCTCGGGCTCAAGAATTTCGATCCGTGCTCGATCCTGCTCAACAACGACCTGTCCGCCGGCATTCCGCCGATTCTCGAAGGTCTGCACGAACAGTACCTCTTGCCGCCGTTGCATGCGGGATGGGCGGTGCGCCGCAAGAGCCAGCATTTCTCGGCGTACGACGACATCGTCAAGAAGTTCGCGAAGATGATCGACGTCGACCCCTGGATGCTCAATCCGTACTTCGCGAAGTGCGAGGGCATCGATTTCGATGAACGCGTCGGGGAGGAGAAGCTCGCCGACACGGTCGACGCCGTGCTCAAGAAGATCAACAAGAAGTATCGCGAGTACGGCATCAGCGAGAAGCCGTTCGTCGTGATCAAGGCCGATGCCGGCACGTATGGCATGGGCGTGATGATGGTGCACGACGCCGCCGAGATCAAGCACCTGAACCGGCGCGAACGCACCGAGATGAGCGTGGTCAAGGAAGGTCTCGAGGTGCACGACGTCATTGTGCAGGAAGGCGTCTACACGTTCGAGCGCATCAACGAAGCCGTGGCCGAGCCGGTCGTCTACATGATCGATCGGTACGTGGTCGGTGGCTTCTACCGAGTGCACACCGGACGCGGGACCGACGAAAACCTCAATGCGCCCGGCATGCACTTCGTGCCGCTCGCCTTCGAGCACACGGCGCTGCCCGATGTCCACGCCAAGCCGGGGGCGGCGCCGCCCAACCGGTTCTATATGTACGGCGTGGTGGCGCGTCTGGCGCTGCTCGCGGCATCGGTCGAACTCGAGCGCACCGATCCGGATCCGGAAACCTATTGACGCGGCAAGACCGACGCGACGGCCTGTGACATCCGTTCACGCCCGTTCGGTCTCGCGTCGGTTTGAGATCTTTCCGAATTTGATGTGAGGCCCTGCCGGTGAGGCGGTGGCCCTGGACGCGTCGCGTTCCAAGCAGCGAAAAGAAAAAGACGCCCGGCTGGCCCCCCGACTAGCCGGGCGTCACATTTGCCGGTCGCCTCATGCAACGACCGGAAATCGGGGCTTCCCTGGGCGGTTCCCCCCCGCAAACTGGTTTCCTGCGCTCCCCTCGACTTCGGGATCGGTGTACTGTGCCGATCCACCGTCTCGTTCGCGTCAGCATTGAAGCGATGATGCGACCGTTTGACGCGCATAACATCCCCCGAACGGGGGACGTCAGTTCGTCTCGATGCGGAATAGGAAATTTCCTCGGAATGAGGCTGTCTGGGAGGCATACGGGAATGCAGGGGGATTTGCGCACAGGCCTTCGTCAACTTCATCAACTGCCGGTACCGACGCTCGATTATTTGCCGCTGTGGCTGGAGGCGCTGCGCCTTCGGCTGGCTGCGGACGGCGTGGCCGCGCTCTGGTGCCATGCATCCGACGACCCGACCGCGACAGCGCAGTCCACCCGTTGGTATGTCCCGCAGGCCCCCCTGTCGGCCTGCGAGCGGCTCGCCACCCGCGGTTGGTCGATGCCGCCGATGGCGGAGTTGCGGCGCTCGCTCGCGCACGGTGAACTGTTGTGCGGTCACGTCCGGCGCTCGAGGGGTGGTTCGGCCGCCGTGCCAGCGACGTTGCACCGTCCTCCGGAACTGGCGGGATGCCTGCCCGACGGCGATTGGCTCGACGTGTGTCTGTTGCCGGTGACCCGGGCAACCGGCGCGGTGGCGGCGCGTAGCGAGTGCGCCGGGCCGTCGGCCGTCGCGCCCCTCGGCGCGTTGCGGCTGCTCGTGTCGCGGCGCAGATCACAGCCGCGCTTCAGTGCGCGCGAAGTCGCGACGTTTGAGACGGCCGCCGCGGAATTCGCCACGCCGCCCAATCGTCCCGGCTTCCCGCCGATGTCCGTGATGACGGCGATGACATCCTCCACCCCGTCCCTTCGGCCGGCGCCGTCGGGCGCCATCGGCGACGACGTGGCGGGAACGCTGGTCTGGCACCGACGTCAGCCGGAGTGGGCCGACCCCGCGGCGCTGGCGCTCATGCGCCGGGTCTGGCACCGCATGCCGGGGCGGGCGTGGCCCGACGCCTGTCTCGTCGTACAGGCGTGCCAGTCGCTGGTCGACGAACTGAGGCTCCACCCATCGGATACCGCGTCGCCGGGCGTGCCGGTCTGCAAGGCGCTCGGGGTGCCCGGCGGCACGCTGCATCTGCACGCCACGCACTTATGCGGGATGGGAGGGCGAGCGACCGAGCGCGTTCGCATTGCGTTGCACCTCGCCGTGCCGCCCGCTATCCGGTTGCTGTTGCGGCTTTGGCAAACGGGGCTGACGCCGATGCAGCGCGAGATCGCGATGCGGCTGCTGGCCGGGCAGTCGCGCGCCCAGACGCGCGAGGCCTGCGCGATCGGCGTGCAGACGCTCAAGACGCATTTGTCGCTCATGCGCGCTCGCCTGGATCCCGTGCAAGACGCATCGCTGCTGCTCGGGCTGGGCGGACCGGCGGCGCTTGGACGCGGGGGGCGCGTGCCGGACGTCGATGCGACGCGCAGCGGCAAAACGGCGCCTCGGCTAGAATAGACGCCTGTCGCCGCCGCCAGCGGTGTGTGCATCCGAACCCCCAAAGACTCCCGCCGATCGATGCAGATTCTCTTTATTGCCGACCCGCTCGACCAGTTCAAGATCTACAAGGACACCACGTTCTCGATGATGCGCGAAGCCGCGCGTCGAGGGCACCGCATCTTTGCGTGCGAGCCGCACGAGATGGCATGGCAGAACGCTGCGGTCGATGCGCGCATCAGGGAAATCCGCCTGACGGGCGATTCGAATGCCTGGTACGACGTGGTTGAAACGCGGGTGAGCGCGCTCACCGAGTTCGACGCTGTGCTCATGCGCAAGGACCCGCCGTTCGACATGGAGTACGTCAACGCTACGTGGCTGCTGGAAGTTGCCGAGCGCGCCGGTGCCCGCGTGTTCAACAAACCCAGCGCGATTCGCGACCATTCCGAAAAGATGGCGATCGCCGAATTTGCTCAGTTCGTGACGCCGACGTTGGTCACGCGCGACGCGGACCGTCTGCGCGCTTTTCACGCCGAACATGGTGATGTGATCTACAAGCCGCTCGATGGCATGGGCGGCACGGGCGTGTTCCGCATCGGTCCGGACGGGCGCAACCTTGGGTCGGTCATCGAGATGCTCGGTGAATACGGGGCCAGTTCGGTGATGGCGCAGCGCTTCATTCCCGAGATCGTGCTGGGGGACAAGCGGATTCTCGTCATCGGCGGCCAGGTCGTGCCGCACTCGCTGGCGCGCATCCCGCAGGGCAATGAAGTGCGCGGCAACCTCGCCGCCGGTGGCGTGGGCGAGGCGCGCGAGCTGTCGGCGCGTGATCGTCAGATTGCCGAAACGCTGGCGCCGATTCTCTTGGCGCGTGGCCTGCTGCTCGTGGGGCTCGACGTCATTGGCGATTGCCTCACGGAAGTGAACGTTACGAGTCCGACATGCTTCCAGGAAATTACGGACCAAACCGGTTTCGATGTGCCGAAGATGTTCGTCGACGCACTAGAACGGGCGGTGCAGGGCGATGCCAGGTCTGCGGGCTGACGCATCGTCTCAGGCCGTCCCTAACCTCCTGAAAATTCGGGTTTTTTGCGTGCCTGTTAAAATGGCTTTCCCAAAATCGACAGGTTCGCGTTCGTCGTTGTGTTTGTCGCCCGAACACCCGCGGCGCTTGGCGTACCTAGCATCATGGCTGGAATTCTGATTATTGCCCACGCACCGCTCGCTTCGGCACTTCGCGAGTGTGTTTCGCACATCTACGGCGGGTGTCCGGCGCATATCGGCGCGATCGACGTCGCGCCCGACCAGGACACGGCGGCACTTGTTGTCACGGCACGCGAGCGTCTCGCACAGCTCCATGAAGAGAACGGCGTGCTTGTCCTCACGGATCTGTTCGGTGCCACGCCATCGAATGTTGCTGCGCAGCTCGTCGACGCGAAGGTGCGTGTCCTCTCGGGGGTGAACCTGTCGATGCTCATCAAGGCGGTGTGCTATCGCTCGGTGCCGCTCGACACGTTGGTGGAGAAGGTGCTTTCGGGCGGATCTAAAGGTATTCTGGAGGTTGGCGCGGGTGCGCCGGCTACACACACTACGTCACACTGACACATGCTTCGACAAGAAACGACGATCGTAAATAAATTGGGCTTGCATGCCCGGGCATCGGCAAAGCTGACGCAATTGGCGGCGAAATTTCAGAGTGAGGTCTGGCTGACCCGGAATGGTCGGCGCATCAACGCGAAGAGCATCATGGGCGTCATGATGCTAGCGGCCGGGATTGGCGCGACGGTCGAAGTGGAGACCGAGGGCTCGGACGAGCAACAAGCCATGGATGAAATCCTGGCCCTCATCGCGAGCAAGTTCGGGGAAGGGGAGTAACGCGTCGTTGCGGTGAGTTGCGGCGCGCCACGAGCGTCGATCGCACCCGCGCCCACGGGCCGCTCACCGTGTCGCATGCCACCCGAACGCGGCAAAAATCACAGATTACGGTCGAATCATCCGCCTCTGAACCGGGGAGACTTCCTTGTCTTTCACCCTACACGGCATTCCCGTTTCCCGCGGCATCGCGATCGGACGCGCCTACTTGCTCGCGCCCGCCACGCTCGATGTCCCGCACTATCTGCTTGACCCCACCCAGGTCGACGACGAAATCGCGCGGTTTCACGGCGCCCAGGCGAGCGTCCAGCACGAACTCGATACCCTCAAGGCGGAACTGCCCGACGATGCGCCGGGTGAGATGGGCGCGTTCCTCGACGTTCACTCGCTGATCCTCAACGATACGTTGCTGGCCGACGCGGTCATCAAGCTGATTCGCGACCGCCGCTACAATGCGGAATGGGCGCTGACCACGCAGCTCGAGGTGCTCGTCGCGCGTTTCGAAGACATCGACGACGAGTACCTGCGTGAGCGTCGCGCGGACATCGAACAGGTGACCGAGCGCGTGCTCAAGGCGCTCGCCGGCGCGCCCGGCATCCGGCACGTGGTGGCCGAGACGCCGCGCGACGACATGATCGTCGTGGCCCGCGACATTGCGCCGGCCGATATGCTGCAATTCAAGAGGCAGACGTTCAAGGGCTTCGTCACGGATCTTGGCGGGAAGACGTCGCATACGGCCATCGTTGCGCGCAGTCTGGGCATTCCGGCGGCCGTCGGCGTCGCGCAGGCCAGCCTGCTCATCAAGCAGGACGACATTATCATCATCGATGGCGATCATGGCATCGTCATCGTCGATCCAGCGCCAATCGTGCTCGAAGAGTACAGTTACCGCCAAAGTGAACGCGCGCTCGAAGAGCGTCGTTTGCAGCGGTTGAAGCACTCGCCTGCGCAGACGATCGACGGCACCCACATCGCGTTGCTTGCGAATATCGAGTTGCCGGAAGACGCCGCGACGGCGGTCGCCGCGGGTGCGGTGGGCGTGGGGCTGTTCCGCACGGAATTCCTTTTCATGAACGAGAAGGAGGCGCCGGAGGAAGAGGCGCAGTTCGAGGCGTACAAGCGCGCCGTCGAAGCGATGCGTAGTCTGCCGCTGACGATCCGGACCATCGACGTGGGCGCCGACAAGCCGCTCGACAGTCATGACACGTACGAGACCGCGCCGAACCCGGCGCTGGGGCTGCGGGCCATTCGCTGGAGTCTCTCCGAGCCGCGCATGTTTCTCACGCAGTTGCGGGCGATTCTGCGCGCATCGGCGTTCGGCAAGGTGCAGATCCTGTTCCCGATGCTCGCGCATGCGCAGGAAATCGATCAGACGCTCGAACTCGTGCGTGAAGCCAAGTCGCAGCTTGACGCCGCCGGCCTGCTCTACGACCCGGGCGTGAAGCTGGGCGCGATGATCGAAGTGCCGGCGGCGGCGCTCACGGTGTCGATGTTCCTGAAGCGGCTGGACTTCCTGTCCATCGGCACGAACGACCTGATTCAATACACGCTCGCGATCGATCGCGCCGACAACACCGTCGCCCATCTGTACGACCCGCTGCATCCGGCCGTGCTGCGACTGATCGCCATGACCATCCGCGAGGCGCATGCGTTCGGCGTCCCGGTGGCCGTGTGCGGCGAAATGGCGGGCGATCCGACGGCGACGCGCCTGTTGCTCGGCATGGGCCTGCGGGAGTTCTCGATGCATCCGAGCCAACTGCTGCAGGTCAAGCAGGAGATCCTGAGAGCGCATTTGCCGGATCTGGAACGGCCGGTCCAGGAGCTGCTTGCCGCGACTGAACCCGAGGAGATGCAGGCGGCGCTGGCGCGCCTGGCGGCGGCCTGACGGCCCGGCAGCGCGTCGCGCATCCCCCAACGAGAAAAGCGGGCCTCCTGTGACAGGGCGCCCGCTTTTTTTTCCGCGCTCAGTGGCGCTGTCCGCAGACCTTGCACTCCGGATTGCGGGCACAGTGCATCGTGTGCCAGCTCATCCGGCGCGCGTCGAGCATCTGTAGGCGGCCAACGAGCGGTTTGCCAATCCCCGTGATGAGCTTGATCGCCTCGGTCGCCTGCATGCTGCCGATAATGCCCACGAGCGGAGCGAGGACGCCCATCGTGGCGCAGGCCTGCTCGGGGAACGGCTCATCGGCCGGGAAGATGCACTCGTAGCAGGGCGACGCATCGTCGCGCACGTCGAATACGCTGATTTGCCCATCGAAGCGCAGGGCTGCGCCGGACACGAGTGGTACCCCCGCCGTCACGCAAGCCCGATTGACGGCGTGACGCGTGGCGAAGTTGTCGGACCCGTCGAGTACCACGGTGGCGCTGCGGGCCAGCGCCGTGAGTTGCGCTTCGTCCACGCGGGCGTGGATGACGTCGACGACCACGCCAGGATTGACCTGCGCGATGCGATCGCGTCCGGAGATGACCTTGGGCCGGCCGACACTTCCGGTGTCGTGGAGAATCTGGCGTTGCAGGTTGGTGAGATCGACGTCGTCATCGTCGATCAGCGTGATGCGTCCGACGCCGGAGGCCGCGAGATACAGCGCGGCGGGCGAACCGAGACCGCCGGCGCCGACGATCATGGCGTGGGCGGCGAGCAAACGCTCCTGACCCTCGATACCGAGTTCGTCGAGCAGGATGTGGCGGGAGTAACGCAGCAACTGGTCGTCGTTCATCGCAAAACGGGAAAGAATAAAAAAACCGTGCCGGCTTTCGCGGGCACGGTTTGTAGTGTAAAGCCGATGCTTACTTCTTGTCCGACGGCGTGGCAGGCACTGCGGAGCCGCGCTTCGCGTCCGGCTTGACTGCGGCGGCGGGGCTGGCCGCCTTTGATGTGTCCTTCGGCATCGGACCGGCGTTGGCTTCCAGGCGCGACTTCGTACGCTGGACCGGCTCGCCCTTGAGCTGGTGAACGGCCTGCTGGAGCATGAAGTCGTCGGGGCTGCCCAGATCCGGCAGACGCGCCTCGCGTTCCTTCTTGCGCTCTTCCGGCGTCTTCTTGGCGTTCTCTTCCTCGAGGCGGCGCAATTCTTCCAGGCGACGGGCTTCGCGGGCGTCGATGGCCTTCTGCTCGTCAGGCTTCTGCGTGTTGTGCAGGTGGTTCTGGTAGTCGATTTCGCGCGTGACCAGCACGTCTTCCGGATCCCCCTTCGGATTCTGGTCGACCGGCACGTCCGGCGTGATACCGATGGACTGGATCGAGCGGCCGCTCGGCGTGTAGTAGTAGGCCGTGGTCAGACGCAGCGCCGTGTCCGGCGACAGTTGACGCACGGTCTGCACCGAGCCCTTGCCGAAGGTCGTCTTGCCCATGATCAGCGCGCGCTTCGAATCTTGCAGCGCACCAGACACGATTTCCGAGGCCGATGCCGAGTAGGCGTTCACCAGCACGACCATCGGCACGGTCTTCCAGAACGCGGCTTCACCCTTGAGCGGATCGTCCGGGCTTGCCGACAGACGGTAGTTGTCGAAGGTGGCCGTGTACTTCTGCTTAGCGTCTTCGATCTGGCCGTTGGTCGTCACGACCGTGGCGCCTTCCTTCATGAAGGCCGCGGACACGCCGACAGCCGACTGCAGGATGCCGCCGCCATTGTTGCGCAGGTCGAGCACCAGGCCCTTGATCGGTTGGTCCTTGGCCAGTTCTTGCAGCTTCTTGGCCAGATCCGGCACCGTGCGTTCCTGGAAGCTCGTGATGCGCACGTAGGCGATACCCGGCTCAAGCATCTTGCCCTTGATGCTCTGGACGCGAATTTCCGCGCGCACGATGGACACCGGGAAGGTGCGCTCGTCCGACTTGCGGTAGATGGTCAGCGTGACCTTGCTGCCGGGCGCGCCGCGCATGCGCTTGACTGCCTGGTCGAGGGTCATGCCGCGCACGGGCTTGTCGTCGATGCGGGTGATGAGGTCGCCAGGCTTGAGGCCGGCCTTGAACGCCGGGCTGTCTTCGATCGGGGAAATGACCTTCACGAGGCCATCTTCCTGCGAGATCTCGATGCCGAGACCGGCGAAGCGGCCACGCGTCTGTTCCTGCAGCTCCTTGTATTCATCCTTGTCGAGATAGGACGAATGCGGATCGAGGCTCGACACCATGCCCTTGATGGCTGCGGTCAGCAGCTTCTTGTCGTCGACCGGCTGTACGTACTCGCGCTTGATCTGGCCGAACACCTCGGCGAGCAGACGGAGCTGTTCGAGCGGCAACGGCGTGGTAACGCTTTGTGCGGAAGCCTGCGAGAACGCGAGGGTGGCAGCCGCACCGGTTGCAAGGCCCAGCACGATCAGGCCGATGTGTTTGAGGGTTTGGCGCATATAGGCGTGGAAATTCCGGATTTTTCGGGGCGCTCGCCAAGGGGCGCGCGCACTTTGGCGAAGTATAACCGTTTGCCCGCAGGGCGGGCATTGCCCATTCGACAGGGAGTTTTCCGGAGTGGTTCTGCGAAAAGTGCGGGTTGAAGTGTCTTTGTCGCGCGAAGGGCCCTGACGTCGTCCGAAAACGGCTCGCTTTTGCTGGCGCAATGCGCGTTCCTCGGCGCTGGGCGTCGGGGTCGGGGAGGGGCGGGCGGCGCGGAAATCATGTTACGGCGCGTTACAGAGGGTGCGGCCGGTGCGGCGCCCGCAGCGGGGGCACGAGGGGGCCAGAGGGGGATGGAGGGGGATGGAGGGGGCTGGCGCGCACCGCCACGGGGGACGGCGCGCGCCGTGCCTGCGACCGGCGCAGGCGAAACTCGGCGATTACTTCGACTTGCCTTGCGCGGCCACGGCGGCCAGCGCGCCGGCAATCTTCTCCGCATCGCCCAGATAGTAATGACGGATCGGCTGGAGGTCGGCGTCCAGTTCATACACGAGCGGCGTGCCGTTCGGGATGTTCAGGCCGGCGATGGCGTCGTCCGAAATGTTGTCGAGGTGCTTGATGAGGGCGCGCAGCGAATTGCCGTGCGCGGCGACGAGCACCTGCTTGCCGGCCCGCACGGCCGGGGCGATCGACTCGTTCCACAACGGCAGCACGCGCGCCACGGTGTCCTTCAGGCACTCGGTGAGCGGAATCTCCTCGCGCTTGAGCTTGGCGTAACGCGGGTCGTGGTACGAACTGCGCTCGTCGTCCGCGGCCAGCGGCGGCGGCGGCGTGTCGTAGCTGCGGCGCCAGACGTGCACCTGATCGTCGCCGTATTTGGCGGCGGTCTCGGCCTTGTTCAGACCGGCCAGCGCGCCGTAGTGACGCTCGTTCAGGCGCCAGCTATGGATGACGGGAATCCACATCTGGTCCATGGCGTCCTGCACATGCCAGAGGGTGCGGATCGCGCGCTTGAGTACCGAGGTATAGGCGAGATCGAATGTGTAGCCGGCTTCGGCGAGCAATTTGCCGGCCTGGGTGGCTTCGGCGGCCCCCTTGTCGGTCAGGTCGACGTCGACCCAACCGGTGAAGCGATTTTCCTTGTTCCACGTCGATTCGCCGTGGCGGATGAGAACGAGCTTGTACATGAGCAAACTTCAATCAGAGTTGGAAAGCGGGGGCAGCCGGCGAGACGATGGCCACTCGCCGCGCCTTGCGCAGCAAGGCCCGGCAAGGGGTTTTGCGGCAGCAATCCGGAGACGTTCGGGGGCGCGGCGAAGGGCCCGCCGACGTCCGGCGCAACGATTGGCAACGCAACTCGTCGGCGCAATCACGGATTATTTTATAATGATCGGATTCTTTTGATATTTTTCAGGTGGTTTGTGACGTTCCTTACCGATTACACCAACCTCGCGCTGGTCGCCATTGCCCTCGTCTCGGGGGGCATGCTGGCCTGGCCGGTATTCAAGCGCGGCGGTCGCGGTCTGTCGACCGTGGAAGCGACCCAGCTCATCAATCGCAAGGGCGCCGTGGTGCTCGATGTGCGCTCTGGCGAGGAGTTCGCCGCAGGCCACTTGCCCTCCGCGCGCAACGTGCCGCTCGACGACGTTGAACAAAAGGTCGGGCAGGTCATCAAGAACAAGGCGGCACCGATCCTGATCGTGTGCAAGAACGGGCAGGGCGGCGCGCGCGCCCAGACGCTGTTGCGCGGTCTTGGCTATGCCGAGGCGTTCAACCTCCAGGGCGGCATTGCCACCTGGCAGGAAGCCGGCCTGCCGGTCGTAAAGTAATCGAGGAATTGCCAGCCATGCCGAAGATCGTGATGTACAGCACGCAAGTGTGCCCGTATTGCCAGATGGCGGAGCGACTGTTGCGCCAGCGCGGCGTCCAGGACATCGAGAAGGTCCTGATCGACAAGGAACCCGCCCGCCGCGACGAAATGATGACGCGCACGGGCCGTCGCACGGTGCCGCAGATCTACATTGATGAGCGTCACATCGGCGGTTACGACGACCTGTCGGCACTCGACCGTGCCGGGGGCCTCGTGCCGCTCTTGCAAGCTGCCTGATACCGCCCGCAGAATAGTGCGCCCAGCCGCGTGTCTGCGCGGCTGTCTTATCCCAAGGAAATGAAATGTCCGACCAGAATCAGCCGTTTTTCAGCATCCAGCGCGCTTACCTGAAAGATCTCTCGCTCGAGCAGCCGAACTCGCCCGCGATCTTCCTCGAGCAGGAGATGCCGACCGTGGAAGTGCAGTTGGACGTCGCCGCCGAGCGCCTCGCCGAGGAAATCTTTGAAGTCGCCGTGATTGCCACCGTGACGGCCAAGATCAAGGACAAGGTCGCGTTCCTGGTGGAAGGCAAGCAAGCGGGCATCTTCGAGATTCGCAACGTGCCGGTCGATCAGCTCGACCCCCTCATCGGCATTGCTTGCCCGACGATCGTCTACCCGTACCTGCGCGCCAACGTGGCCGACGCCATCAGCCGTGCCGGCTTCCAGCCGATCCACCTGGCCGAAGTGAACTTCCAGGCACTGTACGAGCAACGTCTGGCGCAGCTGGCCGAGCAACAGGCAGCCAACGGCGAAACGCCGGCCCCGGGCATCGTGATGCCCGACGGCTCGGCCGCCCAGACCCACTAAGCGCTTGCGCTGGATCGACGCGACGGCCGGCGCCTGGTTGGCCGTCGCATCGAGGCCTCTCTCATGAAGATTGCCGTATTCGGTGCAGGTGCCTGGGGCACCGCGATGGCGAGTCACATGGCGGCACGCCATGACGTTGTCCTCTGGGCGCGCGATGCGGCGCTCGTCGAGCAACTGACCGTCTCCCACGAAAATTCCCGCTATCTCCCCGGTTCTCCGCTGTCACCTCGTCTGCGGTTTGACGCCGACTTTGCGACGGCGCTCGCGCATGGCACGGGCGAACACGCCTTGTGCGTCGCTGCGGTGCCCGTTGCCGGCCTGCGGGCGCTGGTCGGCCATATGGCGCTTGCGGCGCCCGCACCGCACAACCTGATCTGGCTCTGCAAGGGCTTTGAGTCCGATACCGGGCTGTTGCCGCACCAGATCGTTGCCGAGGTCTTTCCGCAGGTCGCCGGCGGCGCGCTCTCGGGGCCGAGCTTCGCCCGCGAAGTCGCGCAGGGACTGCCGGCGGCGCTGACCATTGCCAGCGCAGTGCCGTCGCTGTGCGAATTGACGATCGCCGCATGCCACTTCGGCGCGCTGCGCATCTATTCGAGTGACGACGTGATCGGCGTCGAAGTCGGGGGCGCGGTGAAGAACGTGCTCGCCATCGCGACGGGTGTCAGTGACGGACTCGGTCTGGGACTCAATGCCCGCGCGGCGCTGGTCACCCGAGGCCTGGCCGAAATGACCCGCCTGGGCGTCGCGCTGGGCGGCAAGCCCGAGACGTTCATGGGGCTGGCCGGCATGGGGGATCTGATCCTGACGGCGACGGGCGACCTGTCGCGTAACCGCACCGTCGGTCTGCAACTGGCGTCTGGCAAGTCGCTCGACGACGTGCTGGCATCGCTGGGACACGTCGCCGAAGGCGTACGATGTGCGCGTGCGGTGCGCGATCTGGCGCGTGCACGTGGCGTCGAAATGCCGATTACCGACGCGGTTTGCGCTACGCTGTTCGAGGGGCTGCCTGCCCGTGCGGCGGTGGAAGCCCTGCTGCGGCGGGATGCCCGAGCAGAGCGCGAGGACGACGCTCACCCGGGCTGACGCCTCGCAGGCAAGTGGCGGACGCCTATCCGGTTCCGCCCGGCGTCGCATGGCGCGCCGGCGATCCTTCGCGGGATAGCCGACGCGCCGTTTCCCCGATGACGGAATCCCGTCGTCGGCACTGGCACAAGGGAGTCGAGCCCATGTCGCAAGTTGCCTATCTCCACACCTCTCAAGGCGATATCACGCAATCGTCGGTCGATGCCATCGTGAATGCCGCGAACGAATCGCTGCTGGGTGGCGGAAGCGTCGATGGGGCGATCCATCGCGCCGCCGGACCGGAACTGCTGGCCGCCTGTCGCAAACTGCACGGCTGCCCAACGGGGCAGGCCAAGCTCACGCCGGGATTTCGACTCGAAGCCAAGTATGTGATTCATGCGGTGGGCCCCGTCTGGCACGGCGGGGCGGACAACGAGCCGGCCCTGCTCGCGAGTTGCTATCGAGAGAGCCTGCGCCTGGCGGCGGCACACGGCTGCCGGAGCGTGGCGTTTCCGGCCATCAGTTGCGGCATCTATGGGTATCCGCCCGAGCTGGCGGTGCCGTTGGCGGTCTTCACCGTGCGCGACGCGCTGCCCCACTTCCCGAGCATCGAGCACGTCGAGTTCGTCTGTTTCGACGGCGCGATGCTGGCCCTTTATCGCACGGAACTGGCGAATCAGGACCCGCCGGCGTAACCCTGCTGACGCCACGCCTCGAAGACCACGACGGCGACCGTATTCGACAGGTTGAGGCTGCGATTGCCGGGACGCATCGGCAGGCGCACGCGTTGCGTGGTGGCGAACGTATCGAGCAGTTCCGGGGCGAGGCCACGGGTTTCCGAGCCGAACACGAACCAGTCCCCCTTGGCGAACGACAACTCGCCGAAGGGACGCGAGCCGCGCGTCGTCAGCGCAAACATCCGCGCGGGATCGGGCGATTCTGCGCTCAGGAAAGCGGCCCAATCCCGGTGGACTTTCATCTCGGCGTACTCGTGATAGTCGAGCCCGGCGCGGCGCATACGCGCGTCGTCGAGGGGGAAGCCGAGCGGTTCGATCAGGTGCAGGCGCGCGCCCGTATTGGCACACAGGCGAATGACGTTGCCGGTGTTCGGCGGAATTTCAGGGTTGACGAGAACGACGTTGAACATGAGCGTTGGGACAGGGTTATGAGGTGGGCGGCGTACGCAATGCGACCGCCGCAAGCACATGCGTCGCGCCGGCGCGCTTGAGGGCGGCTGCCGCGGCGTCGCAGGTCGCACCCGTCGTCATCACGTCGTCGACAAGGACAACACGACGCCCACGGACGCGGTCGCTCGCCACGAATGCGCCGCGCAGGTTGCGCCGGCGTTCATCGCGCGACAGGCCCCGCTGCGCGGCGGTCGTGCGCTCGCGATGCAGCAGGTGGGCGCTGGCCGGCAGATGCGCCCGTCGCGACGCGACACGCGAGAGTTCCCACGCCTGATTGAAACCCCGCGATGCCAGTCGCGAGGGCGCCAGCGGCACGGGTACCATCAGCGCCGTGGTGTCGCTGCGGGTCAAAAGGGCGTCGCCGAGGCGTTCGCCGAACTCGCGCGCGAACGGCAGGGCGCCATGGTATTTCAGACGAATCATCAGTGTATCGAGCGGTGCCACGTAGTCTGCGAGCGCCAGCGTCGCGTCGAACGCTGGCCGCAGCCGCAGGCATTGCCCGCACACGAGCGGTTGCGGGGTGCGGCAAATTGTCGCACCAACGACGCCTGGTGGGGCGATGCCATCCCTGCGCGTCGTGAGCGATGGCAATGCGACGGCGCATTGGCGACAGCGCAACGGCGCATCGGTCCGGTCGGCGTCGAAGGCGTGCGCGCAGTCGGCGCAGATCTGTCGCGCAGCGCGCCGGTGGCAGAGCGCGCAGTGATCGGGCAACGCGGTGCGCAGCCATCCGCCAGCGAGCTTGGCGAGCGTCGGGAAGGTGGCATGAAGAAAGGACAAGGCGATAGCAACGATGACGTGACATTTAGGGCGGCGCGACCGACGTCGGCCATGCGCCGCATGGACCGGCGGGCGCTGGTCGGCGCAGCGGTGCCCGATGCATTCGGACAGCAGCGAGTATACTGCCGACTCGCCTTTTCGCCCGTCCCATGAAGCCTTCTGCCGCTCCCCCGACCTCGTCTTCTGCGTTCAATGCGCGTTTTTTGCGTACGGCGTTCGACCGCCGCGCGTTGCACTGGCCACAGGCCGACTTCCTGATGCGGGAGGTGGCTTCGCGACTCGCGAGCCGGCTCGATTACATCAAGCTGAAGCCGACGCGCGTGCTCGATGCCGGATGCGGCACGGGCGGCGATCTGCTGAGCTTCGGCGAGCGTTACCCGGACGCCTATCGCGTGGGGCTTGACGCGTCGTTCGCGATGGCCAAAGCGGCCGCGGCGGCAGGGGCGACGACTGGCTGGCGGCGTCTGCTGCGCACTGCGCGGCCGTATGGTGTCGTGCAGGCCGATTTCTCCGCGCTGCCGTTCGCCTCGCGCACGTTCGACCTGGTGTGGTCGAACCTCGCGCTTCACTGGTATCGCGAGCCACACCGTGTCATTCCCGAGTGGCATCGCGTGCTGGGCAACGATGGCCTGCTGATGTTTTCGGCCTACGGCCCAGACACCCTGCGGGAGTTGCGGGCGGCGTGGGCGGAAGTCGACGAGGTGCCGCACGCCCTCGAGCCGACGGACATGCATGATCTTGGCGACATGATGGTGGCGAGCGGATTCGACACGCCGGTCACGGACATGGAGCGGCTCACGCTAACGTTCGAATCGCCAGACACCCTGTTGCGCGACGTGCGCCTGCTGGGTGTCAATCCGCGGCCCGAGCGTCGCATGGGACTCACGGGGCGGTCGCGTCTTGCGGCCTTGCGTGCCGCCCTGGAGCGTCAGCGCGGTGCGCACGGCACGATCGCGTTGACGTTCGAACTCGTCTACGGACACGCCTGGAAAATTCCCGAAAAAACCGATGCGGCCGGTAATGCCGTCGTTCGCATTCAGGACATCGGGCGGGGCGGCCGGCCACGCTGAGCCTCGCGGGCGTCACACGTCCTGTTCCCGCCGGCACCACGAACATCCCACCGCATCCTGCGTCCTACACGAACATGCAGGTGTTCTGCGCTCGCCCGGTTCGCTTAAATGACGCTTTACGGCGTGTATGAGCGCAGGGCCTTGCGGATTGCCTTCGCTACGCCACGCCATTGCATCGCCCTTGGGCGAGACATCGGGAGGTCGGGGTGGGGGATCAGTACGAAACGTGGGTGGCGTCGCCGCAGGTTGAGCCTGCGCAAAGCGATACATCGCGTGATCGCCTGGGGCTGCGCGTGCACGGCGCGTTCCTGCGACCGGCTGCCCCTGTTTTCACCGCGATCGACGGCCTGTGCCGCGCCACGGTTCATCTCAAGCTGGAAGGGTTGAACGCGGCCGGCTCCATCAAGCTGAAGACTGCGCTTCAACTGATCGAGGATCTGGAGGCGACGGGCCGCATTGACGCGAACACGCGGATCGTCGAATCGTCCTCTGGAAATCTCGGCGTGGCGCTGGCGATGGTGTGCGCGAATCGAGGCGTCCCTTTCACCTGCGTGACGGATCCCAACACGTCGCGTCATGCGATCCGTGCGATGCAGGCGGCGGGTGCGCACGTCGTGCGCGTCGAACGGCGCGATGCTCAGGGGGGCTATCTCGGCACACGCATCGCGTGGATTCGGGAGCAAGTGGCGCGCGATCCACGCTGGGTGTGGGTCAATCAGTACGCCAATCCGGGTAATTGGCGCGCGCACTATCGATGGACGGCGCCCGAGATCTTCGCGGCCTATCCCGACGTCGACCATTTGTTCGTCGGCGCGGGCACGACCGGCACATTGATCGGTTGCTTGCGTTATGTCCGCGCGCATCGGCTGCCGACCCGTGTCGTCGCGGTCGACGCCGTCGGTTCGGTGACGTTCGGCAGGCCGCCGGGACCTCGCCGCATTCCCGGACTTGGCACGAGTTGCCGCCCGGCATTGTCCGAGTCGTCGCACGCTGCGCCACCGGACGCCGTCGTCTACGTTCCCGAGGCCGATACCCTTCGCATGTGCCATACGCTGGCCGCGCGCGGTTTGCTCGCCGGCGGTTCCACGGGCAGCGTGTTGTGCGCCGTGCAGATGTCTTCGGCCGAGATTGCTGCCAACGACACGGTCGTCGCCGTCGCGCCCGACATGGGCGACAAGTATCTCGACACCCTCTACGACCCCGATTGGGCCGCCGCGTGTATCGACGGCCGGCCGAGTCCGCCTTGCGGGACGTCTCCTTTCGTCGCTACCGTCCATCCTTCATTGCCATGAACGCACTCTCGCTACCGCAATTTCACGTGTTCACCGGAGAACAGGTCAACGCGGTCCTGGTGGAAGGACAATCTGCCGTCATCGATACCGTCGAGTCAGCGTATCGCGCGCATCACGCCGGGCGCACCGTCAATCCGGAGAGCCAGTTTCTCCGCTTTCCCGACGCGCAACGCAATCGCATCATCGCGCTGCCTGCCCACCTTCGCGATGGCAACGGCGAGGCGGTGACGGGCATCAAGTGGATATCCAGCTTCCCCGACAACATCGAACGAGGCATGCCGCGCGCCTCGGCGGTCCTCATCCTGAACGATGGGGCGACCGGTTATCCGATGGCATGCATGGAAGCCAGCCTGATCAGCGCGGCGCGCACGGCCGCCAGCGCGATCAGCGCGCTGCGGTGCCTCGCGCGTGATTCGCTCGCGACGAACGCGCCGTCTGAAACGGCCACGCGAAGCCTGCGCGTGGCGTTTGTCGGCGCCGGTGTGATCGCACGTCACGTGGCAGAGTGCCTACCGCTCGCCGCGCTGCCGATCGGGGCGGTGGCGGTGCATGACCTGAACCCCGATTACGCTGCATCGCTCGCGACGCGCATCGGTGCGCGTCTGGGCGACGAAGCCCGCACCGAAGCGTCGCTTGAACGCACCATCCGCACGTCGGACGTCATCGTGTTCACCACGACGGCGTCCTCGCCGTACGTGGACAACCCCGATTGGTTCTCACACTGTCCCATCGTGCTGCACCTCTCGCTTCGCGACCTCGCGCCGGCCGTTGTTCTCCAGTCCCATAACGTTGTCGATGACATCGATCATTGCCTGCGGGCGATGACCTCGTTGCATCTCGCCGAGGTCGAGACCGGTCATCGACGCTTCGTCACGACATCGCTGCCGCACTTGCTCTGCGGCGGCCAGGCGCCGCTGCGTGACCGGCCGATCGTGTTCTCGCCGTTTGGTCTGGGCATTCTCGATATTGCTGTCGGGCGTTGGGTCTATGAGCAGTTGGTGGCTCAGCAGGCGCCCGTCCCCCGTTTTTTCCATGAAATGCAACGCGCATGACCTCTGTTACCTGTAGCGCCTCCTTTCCCGCCTCCTCTCCCGCCGCCGACCTCGCGTCGTCACCCGCCGAAGGCTTCGCTGACGTCCTCGTCGGTCTGCAGTACGGCGACGAAGGCAAAGCAAAGATCATCGATGCCCTCGCCGCGGGGTACGACGTGATCGCCCGATTCAATGGCGGTGCCAACGCGGGCCACACCATCGACACGCCGCTTGGCCGTATCGCGCTCAAGCAACTGCCTTCAGGCGTGTTTCATCCGCATGCCACGCTGTACATCGGCTCCGGGTGCGCCCTCAATCCGTGGAAGCTGGCCGACGAGATCGAGCAACTGCGCGCGATGGGCATCTCGCTCGACGGCCGGTTGCACATCAGCGCTCGGGCAGCGCTCGTCCAGCCCCACCACATTGCGCTGGATCGCCGCGGCGGCGGCACGATTGGCACCACGGGCAACGGCATCGGGCCGTGCTACGCCGATCGCGCCTTGCGTGTGCGCAACGACGCACGCGTCAATTGGATGCTCGGCGATCTGCTCGGGCGCGAAGCCGACACCGTGGCCTCGATGCGCGAAGTGTTCACGCGCATGATCAATGCAGAAGGGGGAACGTCGCCGTGGATCGCGGAGATGTCGGACTTGTTGCTGAGCCTGCCGAAGGTTGCCGACACCTTGCGCGCTTACCTCGAACCGGATCGAGGGTGGCTCGCCGATCGCGTGAAGCAAGGCGCGAGGGTGTTGTTCGAAGGCGCGCAGTCGGTGTTGCTCGATGTGGTCGATGGCAGCCAGCCGTATGTCACGTCGAGCCACACGGTGCCGGCTTATGCGTATGTCGGTGGCGATCTGTCGCCGAAGTACCACCGTCGAACCATCGGCGTGGCGAAGGCGGTCATGTCGCGCGTCGGCCGTGGTCCGTTTCCGTCGGAGCTGGGCGGGGAGCGATCGGCGCAATACTGTGACGACGCGTCGCTGTCGCACGTCGGCATGACCGAAGAGCAGGCGCGCTTCTCGCCGGATCAGCTACTGCGCTCCGACGATCCGTTCGACGTCGGAACCGCGCTTCGCATGCTCACTGGCGAGTACGGCACGGGGACCGGTCGTCCGCGTCGCATCGGTATGCTCGACCTCGCGCAGTTGCGAGAGGTCGTCAAGGCCCACGCCGTCGACTGTGTGTATCTCAACAAGGTCGACTGTCTGGCGCATTACTTCCACTCGACCTATCAGGGGGTGCCGATGCGTGTGCATCGCGAGGTGATGTCGGGCGACGTCATGCCCGACGTGTTGATCTATCCGGGACTGACCGAGCGCTCGCTCGCGCTGGGGGGCGAAGGTACGCTTGACGCCGCCATGCACGGCTTCGTCGATTTCGTCGAACGGCAAATCGGCGCGCCGCTGGCCGGTCTCGGACTGGGGCCGGAACGGGCCAGTCTTGTGTCGCTGGCCGCGCACCCATTGGCGCCTGCCGCCGCGGCGTCGAACCATGTCTGATTGCCGGGCAACGCGCGCTATCGGCACGCGCTTGCCCGGCAGCGCGGGGGGGCGGGAGCATGAGCCGCGGCCGTGGCGAGACGTCGCGGCGGTTACGCGCTGTCGTGGTGAGGCACCGTTCCCGCCGCTGCAACCCGATCACCTGTTCTTCAACGTGTCGCTCATGCCGTATGCGACGCATCCGCTGGTCTGTGAGCGGGGTCAGGCGGCGCGGCAGCAGTTGAGTGCACGCCGTCTGGCCGACTACCTGAACAAGACGGAGCGCGTCGAGTTGTACATCGTGAATCGTGCCGTCGAGCAGATGCTCGGTATGCCGGGCATCGCGTCGGTCAGCCGTGACGATCTGCTCGCCATCTATACGGACGAGGGCTTTCACACGTGGATGATGGAGCGCTTCCGTGGACATCTGCTGAAACAGACCGGGTACGCGCTGGCGCGAACGCCCTCGTTGAGTGTCGTCCGTGTGCTGGCGTTGTGTGAGGCGGTGCCCGCCACGCTTCGCGGAATGGCCATCGTGGCGGCGGCAACTGTCACCGAGACGTTGATCACCGGCACGCTGCGCCAGGCGGGCGCCGGTGACGACATCTATCCGCCCGTGCGCGGCATGCTGAGCGAGCACGGTGCGGATGAGCGGCGTCATCAGGCGGCGTTTATCCGTTTTGCGAGCGAGTGGGTGCCGTCGTTGTCGCCTGCGGAGCGCGCGTTCCTCGATGCGCTTCTCCCCGACCTGATGACGGCGTTTCTTGCCCCGGAGTTGCCGGCGTGGCGAGTGCACTTGTGCGCGGTGGGGCTCGATGACGGTGAAGCCGATCGGGTGATCCGCGAGAGCATCGACCCGCTCGAAGTGGGCGTGCAAATGATGGAAGCCGCATTGGTACCACGGCGATTGTTCGAGCGGCTGGGCATGGCCTGTGCGGAACGCTTCGCGCAACAGGCGAGTCGCTGGCGACTGCCTTGACGGGCGACCCTGCGAGCCGCAGGCGTCGTGATGCGTGTGATCACGCGGCCGATCCGGTTCACCCCGGTGGACAGCGTTGCGCTGTCTTCGCGCCTTGCCGATAGACGATCAGGAGAGATCTGTGAATTGCCACTGGCTAGCCCCCGATCTAACCATGAGTGCAGCGGCGTATCGCACACTGCTCGAGGCGGCGCTCGCCTTCAAGCACCGCTATCCGCTGCACACTGATGGCGCGCTACGGGGTCGAACGATCTATTTTCTGTTCTACAACGCGTCCTTACGCACCCGCAGCAGCTTCCAGACCGGTCTGTCGCGAATGGGCGGGCATGCCGTCGTGCTCGATCCGTTGAACGGGATCTATACGCCCGCGTTACCCGAGGCGGAGATACCGTATTCGACCGAGCGCGTGGCCGACGTGGCGCGGGTGCTGTCGTCCTACGGCGACGCGATTGCCATTCGCATGTATGGCGCACCGACCGGTTGGGTGTACGGTGCGGCGCATCGTCACCTCGAAGCCTTCGCGCAATGGAGCCGGGTGCCCGTCATCAACATGGAATGCGATCGCTTTCATCCGTGTCAGGCGCTCGCCGACGTGATGACGATGCGCGAGCAATTGGGCGAGCTGGCCGGACGACGGCTGTGCATCAGTTGGGCCTACTCGGGAAGCTGGCACAAGCCCGTAGCCGTACCGCAGAGTCTGTTGCTCGCCGCGCTGAAGGCCGGAATGGACGTGACGCTAGCGCATCCGGCGCCGTTCGGTCTCGATGCGCAGGTGATGACCGCAGCCGCGCAGTTCGCCGGGCAGACCGGCGCGCGCCTGCGCGTGACCCATGACCTGCGCGATGGCGTGACCGATGCGCACGTCGTCTACGCGAAATCATGGTGCAGTCTCGCCGCGCTGCCGCAACGCCGCGGCGATCCGGTCGACGAGGCAGCGATGCGCGATGCCTTCGAGCCGCATCGTGACTGGTGTGTGGACGCCGACATCATGCAACGTGCGGCGCCCGACGCGGGATACCTGCACTGCCTGCCCGCCGACCGGGGGCAGGAGGTTATGGACGACGTGATCGACGGCCCGTCGTCGTGGGTGTTTCAACAGGCCGGGAATCGGCTTCACGCGCAGAACGCGGTGATGGCCCACCTGCTGAATCCGGGGTGCCTCGCGTGACGCCGGCCTTCTCCTATCGTTATGCGTGTGTGCGGTGCGCGGCGCCACAGCCGTGGGGCGAGATCCGTTATCGCTGCCTCGAGTGCGGACAGAACCTTCGTATTCAACGCCAGGTCGATGCGGATTCGCCGAGCGCCGCGGACATCGTGAGCACGTTCCACGGTCGAGGGCTCTGGCGATATGGCGCCCTCCTGCCGGTCGAAGCCCGCTGGGCCAGCCGACTGGCCGTCGGCGGCACGCCATTGGTCGATTGCGGCGATGGCGGTGGCGTTCGCCTCTGGGTGAAGGATGAAGCGCGGAATCCAAGCGGATCGATCAAGGACCGCGCCACCGACGTGGTGCTTGCGTTCGCCAGACGCGCCGGGTGCCGGCATTCGGTGACCGCCTCGACCGGCAATGCCGGTGCGTCGCTGGCGTGCATCGCGGCATCGCACGGCATGTCGGCGACGGTTGTCGTACCGGCCAGCACGCCCTTCGCCAAGTTGGCGCAGATTCGCGCGTATGGAGCGAAGGTCTGCGAGGTCGACGGCAGCTACGACGGCGCCTTCGACATCGCCGAGCGCATGGCCGACGACGCCCGCGTGTGCTGTCGCAATACGGGCATCAATCCCTTCACACGCGAAGGCAAGAAGACTTGTGCGTTCGAGATCGCGGAAGCGCTCGATTGGCGTGTGCCTGACTGGGTGATCGTGCCGACGGGGGACGGCAACATGCTGTCCGGCATTGCGGCGGGGTTTCTCGATCTCCATGCGCTCGGCATCACGTCCGCCGTGCCGCGCCTGCTCGCGGCGCAGGCCGACAGTTCGAACAGCATCACGCGCGATTGGCGCGCCTGTGACGATGCGATGGCATTGCCTGAGTCGCCCACCCTCGTCAGCCCGGACACCGTGGCCGACAGTCTGTCGGTCGGCCGCCCGCGTGATCACTTTGCGGCACTGCACGCCTTGCGCGCTACGCGTGGCGCGTGCGTCGCGCTCAGCGATGCCCGGATCATGGCGGCGTCGCGCGATCTGGCACAGCACTTCGGGCTATGGTTCGAGCCGTCGACGGCGGTTGGCTACGCCGCGTTAGGTGAATGTCTCGCGACCGGGCGCATCCAGCCCCGGTCGCGCGTCGTGCTGATCGGGACGGGAAGCGGGCTGAAATCCCTGCCGCGCTTTGATAGCGCGGCGCCCGGCCATCTGCGGGACTCTGCCAATGCCGTACCGCGTCGCATGCCCGGCGAGCCCGGATATGAGCAGTCGGAGGCGCAGCCGTGAGACGCCCGCGCATCATCGTACTTGGGGCCGGTGTCAGCGGCCTGACGACGGCCGTGACGATGTCGATGGCCGGATGCGACGTCGTCATTTACGCGGCGGAAGGCCCGGCGCAGACGACGTCGGCGCTCGCGGCGGCGATCTGGCATCCGTTCTATCAGGCGCCCGACCTCGTCTACCTCGAACGTGCGCGTCACACCTATACGACGATGCGTCGGTTGTCTGCCGACGCGGCCTCCGGCGTACGCATGCGCTCGCTGACCGAATACTTCCGGCGTGATGCCGGGGTGCCGTGGTGGGCGGAATGCGCCAATGGCCTCGAGCGCCTGGCGCCGGCGAATGTGCCGTCGCGCTTCGCCAGTGCTTACCGCATGGACGTGCCTGTGGCGGACGCGGGGACCTATCTTCGGTACTTGATGACGCTGTTCCTCGACCTCGGGGGACAGTATGTGCGGCGACGCGTCGGCGATCCGGCGTCGTTGCTCGACGACGCCGACCGCGTGGTGAATTGCTGCGGATACGGAAGTCGGCCGTTTGGTGACAGCGAGTTGTCGTTATCGCGCGCCGTCGTACTTCGGGCCACGTGCGACGACGCTGTGCGCGGCTGTTTCATCGACGATTCCGATCCGGCGTCGCCGACCTACGTCGTGGAGCGCGATGACGACATCGTTCTGGGCGGCACCGCCGATCTCGATCTCACATCGACCGTGATCGATGAGCGGCAGGTCGAGGACATTATTCGCCGCTGTACCGGGCTGTGTGAGGGCGTCGCAGCGCTGCGTGTCGTCGAAGCTCGCCTCGGATTCCGGCCGATGCGACATGTGCCGCGCGTGGCGTGCGACGCGGGGCATCCGCGTCTGCTTCACAACTATGGCCACGGGGGCGGGGGCTTCACGTTGTCGTGGGGATGCGCCAACGACGTGCTCCGGCTCACGGGCATCGCGTCGGGCAAGTAGCGCCTCGCTGTGGGATGGCGGGCAATGAATGACGACCCTGGGAGACGACATGGAACTGGATCCGGCGACGCTTGACGAGGCAAGTCTTTACAACTTCATGATGAGTACGATCCTGCCGCGTCCCATTGCGTGGGTGAGTACTGTCGATGCGCAGGGCCGGACGAATCTGGCGCCCTACGCCTACTTCATGGGGGTGTGCTGTGTGCCGATGACGGTGCTGTTCTGCCCGGTGGTACCGCCCGCGCCGAGGCGAAAGAAGGACACGTTGCTCAACGTAGAGGCGGTGCCGGAGTTCGTGGTGAACGTGGCGAACCTGGCGTGCATCGATGCCGTGAATCTCTCGGCAGCGCCGCTGCCGCCGGGCGAGTCGGAGTTCGATCTGGCTGGCGTGACCCCGATTCCGTCGTCGCGCGTACGGCCGCCGCGCGTTCGGGAGGCCGCCGTGGCGTACGAATGCCGGGTGCGCGACATCATCGAGATCAGCGCCGCGCCCGGGGGCGGATGGGTGGTGCTCGGCACGGTCGTCGCGGCCCATGTCGACGACGCGTTGCTCGACCCAGTCACCCATCACGTGGATTTGCAGGCGCTCAGTCCCGTGGGACGATTGGGCGGCGGATCATTCGTGAATGCCGCCAGCGATACCTTCACGTTGACGCGATACAAGACGCTCGCCGATCTGGCGGCGCGGACCCGATGATGGGCGGCACGGTGCCGGCGGTATCGTCGAGCAGGCCGTAATCGCTCGCGAGCTTTGCTGCCCGATGGCGACTCGAGACATTGAACTTGCGCATGACACTGCGCAAATGGAACACCACACCATGCTCGGAGAGCGTGAGAATGCGCCCGATTTCCCACGAGGTCTTACCGCGCGCCACCCATCGCAGGCACTCGCGCTCGCGCGGCGTCAGCGCGGGAGCGCCCGGATGCACGGCGTCGCGCTGCACGATGCGCCACACGGCTTCATGCACATGCATCGCCAGTAACGCACCGGCATGCGCGCCGGGCACTCGCGCATTGCGAGGGAGGGGGCGCGGGGATGAGAGACTCAACATTCCCGCCGCACCCGACGGGGTGAACACCGGATACGTCAAGCCATAGCGCATGCCAGCGGCGCGCTGCTCGCGAAGCAACTGCCGGGCATCGGGCGAGGTATAAAGCGATGGCGTCCATTCGACGGGGGTGAGTTGCTGGCTGGCGCGCGTCAGCACGGGATCGATGCTGGCGTAGTGCTGCGCGTCGTAACGTGCTTGCCACGCGCGCGGCAAGTTGCCGAGTCGCGGCGTCGCCCGCTTCCCGCCCGGCAGGAGGAAATGTCCGCGATAGCTGAAATGGCGGTGACCAAGCGAGCCACACAACGACGGCAGCAGGGCGCACAAGGCATTGACGTCAGCGGCGGCGCCCAAGGCGCTCAGACCGTCGGCAAACGAGCGAGGGGTGACGCAGCGCGTGGCACACATGGCATGGCGACGTAGGGAACGAGTTTCGCTTTTAGCACGCGTTGTATCGACGCGCGCATCGCGGGTCGCCGAGGGTCGGGCGCGCCGCAGCCGCGCAGCGATCGGGGCGGCCCTCCCAGGGCGCGACATAACGTCGCAGGCCATGTCCGATATCGCGCGGACGGTTGGCGGATATCGGACGAATCCCGCATCGCAGCGAAGGCGACGGTACGTGCGCGGTATTGTGCGATTCGAGTGACGGGCGTTGGACGCGGTGGGGTGCCAGTCGTCGGCGAGGACGTCGTCGGGTAGTCAGGACACCGCAACGAGTCGCAGCCTTGTTGCAACGTGTCAAATCGATGACGCATAGGGAGTATCCCGTAGTCGCTCCGCCGCCGCGATTTCCGTCTAGGGGAATAAACGGATTTCCCTTTTGCATCAATGAGTTCAGGAGAATGCTATGGCGCGCCAAATACTCGGTATCAATGTTGTCGCTTGGAGAATGCGCGTTCTATAATGCGGCAGTTTGTCGCGGCCCGGATGCAGCAAGTTCCCGGCCGTCGGACATGAAAGACCCAAAATGCCCCACGGGTGACGGCGATGCTCGCAGCCTCTTCTTCCGATGCCGTTTCGGTGACGAAGGAATGGAAGCACAAGCGCAACTGCGCGATATCGCCGCGCCAGTTTGTCCTGTTCTACCTGTCGTTGGCCGCCGTGTCGCTGGGTGTTGCCTTGATTGCGGCGTGGCGCGGTGGGTGGTTGGTCTTGCCGTTCACAGGCCTGGACTTGCTCGTGGTGGGCGTCGCGTTCGTCATTCATGCCCGGCATGCCACAGATTACGAGGTCATTCGGTTGTCGCCCGTGAGCCTTGTGGTCGAGCAACGTTCAGCACAGAGGTTGACGCAGTACGAGTTCAATCCCCGCTGGGTGCGCATCGACATCGAGAAGCCGCCGCGTATGCGCATCGTCTTGCGCTCGGGTAGCCGCTCGGTCACCGTCGGTGCCTATCTTGCGCCGCATCGCCGCGAAACGTTTGCGCGCGAGCTGCGCCGTTGTCTTGCCCAACAGGCCTGAGAGATGGAGACTATCTCGGGCGACCGCCAGGGAGGTTTGGATGGTAATTTTGGGTAAGGAAGCTATGAAAAAAACGAAACACGCCTTGGCGGCCTTCCTTGCGGGCGCCTCGCTGCTCGCCTGCGCTCCGGCCCTGGCGGCGGTCACGGACATGCCCGGGGGGCCGGCCGTCTACGAACTCAACTTCCAGCCGCCGGTCACGAAGCTCGCGCAAGAGCTTCACAGCCTGCACACCATGATGTTGATCATCTGCCTGGTGATCTTCCTCGGCGTGTTCGGCGTGATGTTCTACTCGATTTTCAAGCACCGCAAATCCAAGGGCCATCAACCCGCGAATTTCCACGAAAGCACCACGGTCGAGGTGATCTGGACGGTCGTACCGTTCATTATCGTGATTCTCATGGCGCTGCCTGCCACGAAGACCGTGGTCGCCATGAAGGACACCACCAACGCCGACCTGACGATCAAGGTCACCGGCTATCAGTGGAAGTGGGGCTACGACTACCTGAACGGCGAAGGCGAGGGCATCAAGTTCCTCTCTACGCTCACTACGCCGCGCAGCCAGATCGACGGACAGGCGCCGAAGAGCAACACGTATCTGCAGGAAGTCGACAACCCGATGGTCGTGCCGGTCAACAAGAAGGTGCGTTTGATCACCACGGCCAACGACGTCATCCATTCGTTCTACGTGCCGGCCTTCGGCATCAAGCAGGATGCGATTCCGGGCTTCGTTCGCGACACGTGGTTCAAGGCCGAAAAGGTGGGCGAGTATCGCGGCTTTTGCACCGAGTTGTGCGGCAAGGAACACGCATTCATGCCGGTCGTGGTGAAGGTCGTCTCGGAAGCGGATTACAACACGTGGGTCGAGGCGAAGAAGAAACTGATGGCCGCGTCGGCCGACGATCCGAACAAGACTTACACGGTGCAGGAGTTGATGGAGCGCGGCCAGAAGGTCTACGCGTCGAATTGCGCGGTGTGCCACCAGCCGAACGGCAAGGGGGGCGGTGCCTTCCCGGCGCTCGACGGCTCGAAGATCGCGAACGGCCCGGTGGCAGACCACATCAGCATTGTGCTGCACGGCAAGAATGCGATGCCTAACTGGTCGCATCTGAACGATGTGGAGCTTGCGTCCGTGATTACCTTCGAGCGCAACTCGTGGAGCAACAAGACCGGCGACGTGGTTCAGCCGGCACAGGTGCGCGAAGCGCGTGGCAACAAATCGGCCAAGGCCGCAGGCGCTGCCGACGCTGGCGCAGCGAAGAACAGTTAAGTGCCGTTCGACCAGTTCGAGGAAGGAGATTGGGTATGAGTTCCATCGCTCACGATCACGTGGCGGGTCACGACGATCACGCGCACGACCATCCGCACGGGTGGCGTCGCTGGCTGTTCGCGACGAATCACAAGGACATCGGCACGATGTACATGATCTTCTCGTTCGTCATGCTGCTCTCGGGCGGCGTGATGGCGCTGATGATCCGTACGGAGTTGTTCGAGCCGGGCCTGCAGTTCATTCGCCCGGAGTTCTTCAACCAACTCACCACCATGCACGGGCTGGTGATGATTTTCGGCGCGATCATGCCGGCGTTCGTGGGGTTTGCGAACTGGATGATCCCGCTGCAGATCGGCGCGTCGGACATGGCCTTCGCGCGCATGAACAACTTCAGCTTCTGGCTGCTGCCGGTCGGGGGCCTGTTGCTGATCTCGTCGTTCCTCGTGCCGGGCGGTGCCACGGCAGCCGGCTGGACGATGTACGCGCCGCTGTCGGTGCAGATGGGGCCGGGCCAGGATATGGCGATCTTCGGCGCGCACATTCTCGGCGCGTCGTCGATCATGGGGGCGATCAACATCATCGTCACCATCCTGAACATGCGCGCGCCGGGCATGACGCTCATGAAGATGCCGATGTTCGTGTGGACGTGGCTGATTACCGCCTATCTGCTGATCGCCGTGATGCCGGTGCTCGCCGGCGCGATCACGATGCTGCTCACGGACCGTCACTTCGGTACGTCGTTCTTCAACGCGGCGGGCGGCGGCGATCCGGTGATGTACCAGCACATCTTCTGGTTCTTCGGACACCCCGAGGTGTACATCATGATTCTGCCGGCGTTCGGGATCGTCTCGCAGGTGATTCCGGCGTTCTCGCGCAAGCGGCTGTTCGGCTATAGCTCCATGGTGTACGCCACGGCGTCGATCGCGATCCTGTCGTTCATGGTGTGGGCGCACCACATGTTCGTGACGGGCATGCCGGTCACGGGCCAGCTCTTCTTCATGTACGCCACGATGCTGATCTCGGTGCCGACCGGCGTGAAGGTGTTCAACTGGGTCGCCACGATGTGGAAGGGTTCGCTCACGTTCGAGTCGCCGATGCTCTTCGCCGTCGGCTTCCTGTTCGTGTTCACGATGGGCGGTTTCACCGGCCTGATGCTCTCGATGGCGCCGCTCGATATCCAGATGCACGGCACTTACTACGTGGTGGCGCACTTCCACTACGTGCTCGTGGCCGGTTCGCTCTTCGCGCTCTTCTCGGGATTCTATTACTGGGTGCCAAAGTGGACAGGCCACATGTATAACGAGTGGCGCGGCAAATTCCACTTCTGGGGCACGCTCATCACGTTCAACGTGACGTTCTTCCCGATGCACTTCCTGGGGCTGGCCGGCATGCCGCGTCGTTATGCCGACTACCCGGCGCAGTTCACCGATTTCAACCAGATCGCGACCATCGGGGCGTTTGGCTTCGGCCTGATGCAGGTGTACTTCCTCTTCTTCGTGGCGCTGCCGACGTGGCGCGGCGGCCCGGCCGCCGAAGCGAAGCCCTGGGATGGTGCGGAAGGTCTCGAATGGACGGTACCGAGCCCGGCACCGTTCCATACGTTCGAGACGCCGCCGAAAGTGCATTGATCATGGCCGCCAGTCGCGAGCAGCGAGCGAAGAACCTGCGCACGGGGCTGATCCTGGCCTCGGTCGTGCTGGCCTTCTTCTTCGGGGTGATGATCAAGGTCAAGCTGGTGGGCGGCATCTGATCGGGAGACGTTCCGCCACACTCGTGGGGCACGCGGTCAGGGTGGGAGGCACACGGCAACCGACGGCATCGGAGGATCGACGGCCGTCAAGCGGGGAACCGGCAAGGCAAATATGAGCGGTATGCGACGAATCAATGGGCGTACCTTCAGCAAGTTGCTGCTGATGGTCGCGGTGATGTTCGGTTTCGGCTACGCGATGGTGCCGTTCTACCGGGCATTCTGCAGTCTCGTGGGCATCAACCAACTGGGCGATCGCGCGGCCGAGATCACCGCTCGTAATTCGCAGGTCGACGAAAGCCGTACGATCACCGTCGAATTCGACGCCAATGCGCACGGGCCGTTACGCTTCAAGCCGGCGAAGAGCCGTATGACGGTGCATCCGGGACAGATCTCGACCATCGAATACGAAGTCGCGAATCAGCAAACGCATGAGGTGCGCGCGCAGGCGATCCCGAGCTATGTACCGGCGCTGGCCGCGAGCTACTTCAAGAAGATCGAGTGCTTCTGCTTCACGCAGCAGACACTCAAGGCCGGCGAGGCCAAGGAATACCCGGTGGTGTTCGTGGTGGACACGAAGCTGCCCAAGGATGTGAATACGATTACGCTGTCCTATACTTTTTTTGATCTCGGCAAAAACGACGCCACGCCGCGCGCGGATACCGCAACCGGTGTGCAGGCTGGCGAGTTGAACGCAGGAGCAACCGGAGGAGGCAAGGGCAGTCATGGATGACCTGAAGGAGGCGACCCGGCGCAAGCTGTCATTCGTCCAGACCCTTAAAGCCGTGTTCTGGTCGTTTTTTGGCGTGCGCAAGGGACGTGATCACGACCGCGACATGGCGCAGCTCAACCCTGTGCATCTGATCGTCGCGGGGCTGATCGGGGGCATCCTGTTCGTCGTGGCGCTGGTGTTGCTGGCGAAGCTCGCCATTCGGCTCGCGACGTGAGTGGCATCGATAAAGAGAACCAAGCCTGGAGAGATAAGAATGAGTGGTCAACATCAAACGGCGCCTTACTACTTCGTGCCGGCCCCGTCGCGCCATCCCGTGAGCTGCAGTGTCGGCCTGCTGGTGGTGCTCGGCTCTGCGGCCGGGTGGGTCAATGGACAACCGTGGGCCCCGTGGACGGCGCTCGCGGGCCTGCTGTGGGTGCTGTGGGTGCTGCGTAGCTGGTTCGGCGACTCGATCGCCGAGTCCGAGGGCGGCCTGTACAGCAAGCGCATCGACGGGTCCTACCGCTGGGGCATGAGCTGGTTCATCTTCTCCGAGGTGATGTTCTTCGCGGCGTTCTTCGGCGCGCTTTTCTACGCCCGCACGCTGGCGATGCCGTGGCTCGGCGATCTCGACAACAAGCTCCTCTGGCCGGATTTCAGCGCCGTGTGGCCAAACGCCGGTCCGGCAGGTGTCGTGGACGCCTTCGAGACGATGGGCCCGTGGCCGATCCCGACGCTCAACACGGCACTGCTGCTGACCTCGGGCGTCACGCTGACGATCTCGCACCACGCCCTGCGCGCCAACCACCGCGCAACTGCGATTTTCTGGCTGTTCGCCACGGTGGTGTTGGGCTTCACCTTCCTGGGCTTCCAGGCGTACGAATATCACCATGCCTATACCGAGCTGAACCTGAAGCTGACCTCCGGCGTGTATGGCTCGACCTTCTTCCTGCTCACCGGCTTTCACGGCTTTCACGTGATGTTGGGCGCGATCATGCTGACCGTCATGATGGTTCGGCTGATGAAAGGGCACTTCACCCCGGAGCATCACTTCGGCTTCGAAGGCGCCGCGTGGTACTGGCACTTCGTCGACGTGGTCTGGCTGGGACTGTACGTCGTGGTCTACTGGCTCTGACGCCGACACCGGTACGCGTATCGGAAACGCCGCCGATACCGGCGGCGTTTCCATTTGCAGCGGCAGAAGCGAGGCAGGGGGGCGAGCGCCCGATGAGAACCTTCAGCGATCGGCGGCCGGACACGCGGGAGCGCGAAGCGGATAGGCGGGCAATGCGGCCTTATGTCGCAGGACGGTCCCCGGGCTGCAAGCCATGACGCTGCGCGACGATCGGTCGCATGACGAGGATCGGACCCGGAGGGGGGATGGGGTGCGGCGATTTGCCGCAGCGAAGCGGCGCGGGACTCAGTATCGTATGCCCGTGCTGTGAATCCATCCCATCCAGTTGGCGAACAGGATGAGCAGGAACAGCGTCACCGACAGGCCGACGCGCACCATGAGCGAATGCACGGTGCGGTTCGATCGGCCCTTGTCCCGCATCATGAAAAACAATGCGGACGCCAGACTGCCGAGAATCAGGACGAAGGCGATGGCAACGATAATGCGCATGATGTGTCCGATGACGTTGATGCGTCATTATCGGGCAACGCACACGCGCTGACACGCTGCAATGCAGTGTGTCCGGCCGCATGCCTCCATCGCGCTGCCAAACAAGGAATGGACGTGTTGAAAACCCTTTTACGCGGCATGCGTCCCGTGCCGGCCCTGCTGATACTGTTGGCGGTGATACTCACCGCAGCGCTTGGCGTTTGGCAGTATCAGCGCGCGCAGATGCGCCTGACACGCCAGGCGCAGATCGAGCACGCCGAACGGGCGCCGGTGCTCGCGCTCGGCGCACGGGCCTACACGCTGAGCGACGTGGCTAACCGGCGCGTGCGCGTCACGGGCCGGTTCCTGCAAAATCGCGTGGTGTACCTGGACAATCGTCCCCGCAACGAACTACCCGGCTTTTACGTGGTGATGGCGTTGCAGATCACGCCGGATCAGGTGGTGCTCGTGAACCGCGGGTGGCTGCCGCGCGACTTGCGCGACCGCACGTCGATCATGCCGTACGCGACCCCTGCCGGTGACATCACCATCGAGGGCCTGGCGCAGCCCGATCCGTCACGCGCCTTCGAATTGGGGAAAGGCGGCTCTGCGCCGGGGCTGGTCATTCGGCAGAATCTCGACGTGGCGGATTACGCGCGCGAGACGGCGCTGCCGCTGCAACCGTTCGTCATCATGCAGACGAACGACACGGGCGATCATCTGCTGCGCGACTGGCCCGCGCCAGCGAGCGGGGCGGATCGCAACTATGGTTATATGGCGCAGTGGGCCGCCATGTCGCTGATTCTGGCGCTGCTGGGCTTGCGTCTGGCGTATCGACGCGGACGCCGCCTGACGACGGTCCCCGACAACTTCAAACGGGCATGAGGCGAGCATGAGCACAGACGTGAATCCCGGACGCCCCGGCAGCCCCGCCATCGACCCCGCGCAGCGGCGCCGCGCGCGGCGCATGCTGGTGTTGCTGTTCGTGGTGTGCGCGGCGCCCGCGGTGGCAGCGTACCTGATGTATTACGTGTTCAAACCGCAGGGTGGCACGTCGGCCTACGGCAAACTGATCGAGCCGCAGCGCCCGCTGCCCGCGCTGATGGTGCGCGACGACGAGACGGGGCAGACGCTGCCGCTGTCGTCGCTCAAAGGCAAGTGGCTGATGATCAGCGCGGACACGGCCGCTTGCGACGAGAATTGCGTGAGCAAACTCTTCTACATGCGGCAGATTCGCGTGTTGCAGGGCAATGAACGGACGCGCGTGGACACGCTCTGGCTGGTGACGGATGCCGCCGCCGTGCCGGGGAAAGTCGACAATGCCTATCCGGACACACGCCGCCTGCGCGCCGATCCGGCCGCACTGGCCGCCTGGCTGCCCACGCAGGATGGCACCCATGTGAGCGACCACATCTACCTGGTCGACCCGCTGGGCAACCTGATGATGGCGTTCCCGAAGCACGCCGATCCGAGCAAGATCAAAAGCGATCTGTCTCGCCTGCTCAAGTGGTCGGGGACGGGTTGAGGGATGGCGGGGCGCGCCCCGGCAACCGCGGCAACCGCAACGAGACCGCGTGCGATCGCGCACCGGACATGACGACGACCTGACGTAAAACCGATGCTTTACCTTCTGGAACTGGGCTTTATCGGCCTGTGTATCGCGGTGCTGCCGCTGGGCTGGGTGCTGTTGCGCCGCGACGCGAACAAGTACCGCAAACTGGCCTGGGTGACGACCTTTCTCACGCTCGACCTGATCATGTTCGGCGGCTTCACGCGGCTGACGGATTCGGGGCTCGGGTGCCCCGACTGGCCGGGCTGCTACGGCACGTCGTCGCCGTTCGCCGCGCACGCCGACATTCATGCCGCGCAGTTGCTGCTGCCGACCGGCCCAGTGACGTTCGTCAAGGCGTGGATCGAGATGGTGCACCGCTACTTCGCCATGGCCGTGGGCGTGCTCATCATTGCGCTGATGGTGACGGCCTGGGTCAAGCGGCGCGAGTTGAAGCAGTCGCCGTGGCTCGCCACGTGGCTGTTCGTGCTCGTCTGCGTTCAGGGCGCATTCGGCGCCTGGACCGTCACCATGAAGCTCCAGCCGGTGATCGTATCCACGCACCTGATGTTGGCGCTCACATTGTTGGGCTCGCTCGTGTGGCTGGCGTCGCGCCAGATGCCGCTCGCGAGCGTGGCGGCCGACCCGGGGGCCCTGCGCTGGCGCTGGGCGGCGCTCATCGGACTGGGGCTGCTGGTGTTCCAGATTGCGCTCGGCGGTTGGGTGAGCACCAACTACGCGGTGCTTGCCTGTACCGACTTCCCGACGTGCCAGGGGCAGTGGGTGCCACCGATGGACTTCCATAACGGCTTCAGGCTCTGGCGTGCGCTGGGGAAAACGGCCGGTGGGGAGGTGATTCCGATGGACGCGCTCGTCGCGATCCATTGGGTGCACCGGACGTTCGCGATCGTGGTGGTGGCGTACCTGGCCTGGCTGGCGAGCCGGTTGCGACGCCATGCCGCGCTCAGAAGGCCGTCGACGCTGGTGCTGGTGCTGGTGCTCGTGCAATTCGCGACGGGATTGTCGAACATCGTTTTCCAGTGGCCGCTGCTCAATGCCATCGCCCACAACGGCGGGGCGGCGATCCTGCTGCTATTGCTCGTTATGTTAAACTACCGCATTCGCGCCGGCACAATGGCGCCCGTTGCGGCCGCCCTGAGCGATCAGGCAGATCTTGCGGCCCGCCAGACGTCTCTCCCAGCAGCGCAGCCGGCTGCCGCACCACTCGCCGGCGCCCCGACTGGCTCGGCGTAGCGCATTGCCTCTGAGTGTATGAAAAGCACGACCCTTCCCCATCCGCCTGCAAGCCGTATCGCGCAATACTGGGCATTGACCAAGCCCCGTGTGACGCAGCTCGCCGTCTTCTGTGCCGTGATCGGCATGTTCCTGTCCACGCGCGGCATGGTGCCGTGGCAAGTGCTGATCGGCGGCACCATCGGTATCTGGCTGCTGGCCGGATCCGCTTTCGCCGTGAATTGCCTGATCGAGCAACGCGTCGACGCATTGATGCGCCGTACGGCGTGGCGTCCGTCCGCCCGCGGCGAGATCGCGCCGTGGCAGATCATCGTCTTCTCGACGATCCTCGGCGCGGCCGGCATGGCGGTGCTCTATACGTTTACCAATGCGCTGACGATGTGGCTCACGCTGGCCACGTTCGTCGGCTATGCGCTGATCTATACGATCATCCTCAAGCCGTCCACGCCGCAAAACATCGTGATCGGCGGCGCGTCGGGGGCCATGCCACCGGCGCTCGGCTGGGCCGCGGCCACCGGCGCCGTACCGGCCGACGCGTGGATCCTGGTGCTCATCATCTTCGTCTGGACGCCGCCGCATTTCTGGGCGCTCGCGCTCTACCGCCGGCAGGATTACGTGAATTCGGGGTTGCCCATGCTGCCGATCACGCACGGCGAAAAGTACACGCGCCTGCAGATCCTGCTGTACAGCGTGGTGCTGTTCGCGGTGTCCCTGCTGCCGTTCGCGCATCGCATGAGCGGCTACGTGTACCTGGTTTCGGCGGTCGTGCTCTCGGGCATCTTCCTCGGCTACGCGATCAAGCTGTGGCGCCACTATTCCGATGCGCTCTCGCGGTCGATGTTCCGCTATTCGATCATCTACCTGTCGTTGCTGTTCGCCGCGCTGCTGGTCGATCATTACGTCCAGATCTTCCTGCTGGGCTGAGACGCTGTTGCCGTCGCGGGTGCGTGGCCCGCGGTTGTCCGAGCCACGATGACAGGCGCGTTACGGTAGTTCTGGCCGGCGCGCCTGTTGTCTTTGCGCGAGGCGTTTTTTCCTCCGTTTTGGGATCGTTCGTTCATGAATCTGGCTGTCATCTGGTTGCGTCGCGCGATGTTGCTGATGGGACTTACCGTGCTCCTCGCCGCGTGCGGCAAAGACGGCCCGACGTTCCAGAGCCTCGATATCACCGGCAACAAGGCGTTCGCGAAGGATTTCTCGTTGCAGGATCCGCAGGGCAAGACGCGTACCCTTGCCGACTACAAGGGCAAGGCGGTGGTGATGTTCTTCGGCTATACGCATTGTCCTGACGTCTGCCCGACCACGATGGCGCAGCTCAACCAGGTCATGCAGAAGCTCGGCCCCGATGCGCAACGCGTGCAGGTCATCTTCGTGACCGTCGATCCACAGCGCGATACGCCGGAACTGATGAGCCAGTACGTGCCCGCCTTCAACCCGTCGTTCGTGGGCCTGCGTCCGGCCGACGACGCGGCGCTCAAGGCCCTCACCCAATCGTTCCGCGTGGTGGTGAACAAGGTGGAGGGCTCCACGCCGACCAACTACACCATCGACCACACCGCCGGCATCTATGTTTTCGACCCGAGCGGCCAGTTGCGCCTTTTCATGCGCCCCGACGAGTCGGTCGATGCGATGGCCAAGGATTTGCAGACGCTGCTGAGCTGAGTACGCCTCGCGCGTGGCAGCGGCCTGCGCAGCGAGGCTTGCCGGTCGCCGCGAAGGACATAAAAAATCGCGCCCCGAGGGGCGCGATTTTCATTTCGACTTGCATTGACCCGACGCGGTGCGCTCAGGTGCCGCTGCCTTCCTGATTGCGGCGTTCGAGGTCGTCATGCGCTTCGAACCACATCACATTGATGATGCCGAACGCGAGCGCGAGGCCAAGGCCGAGAATCCAAGAGAAGTACCACATGTCGTGACTCCTTGTTCAGTACATCGTGTGCGGGTTGTCGTTGACCGTCTCGATTGTCACGCGCCCGCGGATCACGCGATACACCCAGGCGGTGTAGAGCAGGACGATGGGCAGAAAGACGACCACGGCGATGAGCATGATTTGCAGCGTGAGCTGACTCGAGGTGGCGTCCCAGATCGTCAGGCTATTGCCGGGGGCCGTGGCCGAGGGCATCACGAACGGGAACATCGAGAAGCCGGCGGTGAGAATGATGCCGGCCATCATCAGCCCGGTGACGACGAACGTCCACGCATAGGCCCGGCTGGTCGCCAGCAGGGCCGCGAGCAGCGCGCACAGACTGGCAACGACCGGTGCCGCGATCATCCACGGATAGGTCTGATAGTTCGTGAGCCAGAGGCCGGGGCCAGTCATGACCTGCTTGAGCAGCGGATTGGCGGGCGAGTCGGTCGCGGGCATCTTCGTGATCGCGAAGCCGTCGACGTGCGTGGCAACGAGCACACCCGCCACGAGGAACAGCAGCAGCGTGCCCAGCGCGGTGAGGCGCATGATGCGTCCGGCGCGCTCGGCCACGATCGGATCGGCCTTCATGCGCAGATGGGCCGCGCCGTGCGTGAGCAGCATCATCAGGCTTACCAGTCCGCACAGCAGCGCGAACGGGTTGAGCAGCGCCCAGAACGAGCCGGTGTACGTCGAGCGCATGGTGTCGTCGAATGAGAACGGCAGGCCGAGCAGCAGGTTACCGAACGCCACGCCGAACACCAGCGACGGCACCACACTGCCGGCGAACAGCGCCCAGTCCCACGCGTTGCGCCAGCGTGCGCTCGGCAGCTTGTTGCGGTAGTCGAAGCCGACCGGGCGCAGGAACAAGGCGAAGAGCACGAGCAACAGCGCCCAGTACAAGCCTGAGAACGCGGCCGCATAGACGAGCGGCCACGCGGCGAACATCGCGCCGCCCGCCGTGACGAACCAGACCTGGTTCCCTTCCCAGGTCGGCGCGACGGTATTGATGATGACGCGGCGCTCGGCGTCGGTTTTTCCCAGGAAGGGCAGCAGCGTGGCCGTGCCCATGTCGAAGCCGTCGAAGAAGGCGAAGCCGATCAGCAGTACGCCGATGAGCACCCACCAGACCAGCTTGAGTACGGTGTAATCGATCATCATGATGTGGTGTCTCCCTGACGATCAGACCGACGCCGCCGGACGCTTGCCAGCGATGGCCGCGTCGTCGGTCCCTTCGGTCTCGAAGTGGTAGCGGCCGGTGTGCAGCGACGACGGGCCGAGCTTGACGTACTTCACCATCAGGAACATTTCGATGATGAGCAACGCGGTATAGAAGACGATGAAACCCGCGAGGCTCAAGTACAGGTCGGTTGCCGAGAGCGACGAGACCGAGAGGTGCGTCGGCAGGACGCCCGCGATGGTCCACGGTTGACGACCCATCTCGGCAACGATCCACCCGAATTCGATGGCGATCCACGGCAGCGGAATCGCCCACACCGTCCACCGCAGGAACCACGCCGAGCGCGGTTTGAGCAAGCGACGGCGCGCGCACAGCCAGAACGCCCAAAGGAACGTGAAAAGGAACAGGAAGCCCAGGGCAACCATGACGCGGAACGACCAGAACACGGGCGCGACCCGCGGAATCGTGTCGTTGGCCGCCTGCAGGATCTGCTCAGGCGTGGCATCGAGAACATTCGGCGTGTACTTCTTGAGCAGCAGGCCGTAGCCGAGATCGTCCTTGTATTTGTCGAACTCGGCGCGCACGGCCGGCGATGTGTCGCCGCCGCGCAGCTTTTCGAGCGCGGCGAAGGCGAGCATGCCGCGCCGGATGTTCTCCTTGTGCTCGTCGCGCAATTGCATGAGACCGATCACCGGCGTATCGATCGAGCGCGTGGCGATCAGGCCCATCGCCCAGGGAATCTTCACCGCGAAGTCGGTGCGCGCTTCCTTCTGGTTCGGGAAGCCGAACAGCGTGAACGATGCAGGCGGCTTGGCCGTCTCCCATTCCGCTTCGATGGCGGCGAGCTTGACCTTCTGCACTTCGCCCGTGGTGTAGCCCGATTCGTCGCCCAGCACGATGACCGACAGCGTCGAGGCCAGGCCGAAGCCGGCGGCGACGGCGAAGGAGCGCAGCGCGAACGGCACGTCACGGCGTTTGAGCAGATACCAGGCGGAGATGCCGAGCACGAACATGGCGGCGGTTACATAGCCGGCCGAAAGCGTGTGCACGAACTTCACCTGGGCGACCGGGTTGAAGATCACGTCCCAGATGCTGGTCAGCTCCATGCGCATGGTCTCGTAGTTGAAATGCGCGCCGACGGGATTGTTCATCCAGCCGTTGGCCACGAGAATCCACAACGCCGACAGGTTCGAGCCCAGTGCCACCGCGAATGTGGTGGCAAGGTGACCGATGCGCGAGAGCTTGTTCCAGCCGAAGAAGAACAGGCCGACGAACGTGGCTTCGAGGAAGAAGGCCATCAGGCCTTCGATCGCGAGCGGCACGCCGAAGATGTCGCCGACGTAGTGCGAGTAGTAAGCCCAGTTGGTGCCGAACTGGAATTCGAGCGTGAGACCGGTGGTCACGCCCATCGCGAAGTTGATCAGGAAGAGCTTGCCCCAGAACTGGGTCATGTCCTTGTAGACCGGCTTGCCGGTCATCACGTAGACCGACTCCATGATCACAAGCAGCCATGACAGGCCCAGGGTGAGCGGGACAAACAGGAAGTGATACAGCGCCGTTATGGCGAATTGCAAGCGCGAGAGGTCAACGACTTCGCTACTGATCATGGCGGACACCTTGACTTTGGGTGGGGGATGGCGCTTCGACGGCTTGCGGCCCGATCAGGGCGCGCGCCACGACATCCGGCGGCAATTGCATGTGCTTGGCCATCGGCGCGTCGAAGAACGCCTGCTTCAAGATGAAAAGGAGTGCTACCTTGATCGCGAGGACGATCAGGATTTCGAACATGAAGCGGGAAGGTCGGTTGCGCCAGCGCCTGGTCGCCCAGGCGGGAAAGGCGGCGATGGCCGGACGCGACGCCGCGAGAGGCGCGGCCGTGGCGGGAGGCTTCAGACTGCTAGGAGAGTGGGTGTCCATCCGTGACGGCTCCTGGCGTCGAAAGTCGTTGTGTTGGAAAACGAGTCGACTTCCGGCGCATTTTGCCCTATCGCTTGAAAATGTCAAACCGCGGCGCGGGGGCGGATGACGCGCAGGTGACGCCAGTTCGATGTGGATTCGTCGTCAGGGAAGATGGCCGACGGGAAGCGGATTCGAGACAAGGGTCCGGCGCAGCGAACGGCCCCCGGGCCGTCCTTCGCACGTAGCACGACCACGTACCAGCCAATTTTATCGACCGGTCTTCGTGGCGACCTTGCGATGCATCAAATTCAGCGCAAATGACCCGTGACCTTTCGAAGTCCAAGAAAAAACCCCGTGGGACTCACGGGGTTTCGGTGTCGGCCATCTCGTGTGGCAATGTGTCGCATTGCCGTCGAGGATTGGCTCGATGGGTTACGCGAAGGCTTGCAGCGCGCCCTTCATCTTCTTCATCGCGGCGACTTCAATTTGACGGATGCGCTCGGCAGACACGCCGAATTCGTCTGCCAGTTCGTGCAGCGTGGCACCGCCGCTGCCGTCGTCGGCCACCGACAGCCAGCGCGCTTCGATGATGCGGCGGCTGCGTGCGTCGAGACGGCCGAGTGCCGTTTGCAGGCCGTCGCTTTGCAGGTGATCGCGCTCGCGTGCGGCGATCACGGCGGTCGGCTCCTGGTGCGTATCGGCCAAGTACGCGATGGGGGCGAAGCTTGCGCCGTCGCTGTCGTCGCTGTGACCTTCGAGGGCGATATCACCGCCCGACATGCGCGTTTCCATCTCGAGGACGTCTTCGCGCTTGACGTTCAGATCGCGGGCGACCTTTTCGATCTCGTCGGGCGTGAACGCCTGCAGGCCCTGCTTCTGGCTGCGCAGGTTGAAGAACAGCTTGCGCTGGGCCTTGGTCGTCGCGACCTTGACCGTGCGCCAGTTGCGCAGCACATATTCGTGGATCTCGGCCTTGATCCAGTGCATGGCGTACGACACCAGGCGCACCCCCTGGGTCGGGTCGAAGCGCTTGACGGCTTTCATCAGGCCGATGTTGCCTTCCTGGATCAGGTCGGCGTGCGGCAGACCGTAGCCGAGGTAGTTGCGCGCGATCGACACCACCAGACGCAGGTGCGAGAGCACCAACTGACGGGCGGCTTCCAGATCATCGCTCTCACGCAGGCGCTTGGCGAGCGACTGCTCTTCCTCGGCGCTCAGCAGCGGAATACGATGGACAGCCTGAATATAGCTTTCGATATTGCCCAGACTGCCCGGCAGCATCAACGCCGACGGGGCAAGCGCAAGGGCACGCGAAGTCGGCGCCGTGCCGTTGGCCGGCGTCGTCGGATGCAAAGTGGCGGCAGTACTCAAGTGGCAGACTCCTGGTTAGCCTCTGGGAATGCATTTTAGCACTCTCTTCAGATGAGTGCTAAAGGCGTTAGAACCCTTGCCGGGCGGGAAGTTTCCGCTGTCTCGGGGTTTTCCAGCACCCCCCGTAAAACGGAGGAAGTCACTGGCGCAAACGTCGCGCGGATGGTGTAAATTGCAACCCAAGCCGCGAGCGTTTGGGGCGACGACGACGGGAGGACGACATGGCGGGAAAGCACATTGACGCGGTACGCGAACGCGAATCGGCGCGCTTTGACGCGATGGTCGAGGGGGACGTCGAACAACTCGACGCCCTCCTGGCCGACGGCCTCCATTACGTGCATTCGAACGGCAAACGCGAAACCAAACGCGAATTCCTCGACGCGCTCACCACGGGCCGCCGCCGTTACCTGGACATCGATATCCGGGCACAGGAACTGCGCCAGTTCGGCGACACCGTGGTAGTCACCGGCAAGCTCAAGGTGGAACTGGAAACCGCCACCGGGTCGCTTGAATCGCAAATGGCCTATACGGCTGTGCACGTGCTCGAGGCTGACGAATGGCACCTCATCTCGTGGCAGGCGACCCGCATGGCCTCGACCGACTGACGCGCCCGTATGTCGTCCGGCTGACCTGACCGGCCACGCTCGCGTCTGGCACTCGCTTGACGCGGTCCCCAAATACGTCATTCGACATATTATGGGATGAAATGTTCCGAAAAATTATACGAATTCTCGGTTGCGAGGAGAGCGGCGACATTCGGGCGAATGTCACGCGAATGCGGGCCGATAACGCTGGCTGCCTCGATCAGACGCGTCCCAGTGCCTGGCGAATGACCTCGACCTGCCGGGCGATCGGCGCGGGCACGGCAACGTGGCCGGCAAGCACGGCTTCGATCCACTGCGCGGTTGCCGGCGCGTCAGCGGCGGGGAGTATCGGCGGCGTGCCCATCGCCCCCTCTTCCGCGGCTTGCCATAGCTGGTAGGCCCCGTTCGAGAAGCCGTCGATGGCGGCCTGGCGGCGGGCATCCGCGACCGGCTCGCCTTCCGTGCCGCGAGCGAGCAGCACACCCGGCGCCGGACTGCTGCCCGCATCGGCAAACATCTCGCTGAGCGTCTCCCGATATTCCGGGTGTGTGTAATTCACGAGCCGCAACGCCGGGCCGGCAAACGGCTGCAACAATTTCACCACCGTATGGCCTGAATTGCGCACCCCCAGCGCCGCACGCATCTCCAGGAGTCGCTCCAGCGCGGGGGAAAGCGCTGCGATCGGCAGGTAGGCGACACGACGCGTGCGCAATGCCGCCTCGGCGTCGGCCGCCGATTGGCAGGCGCCGTGGCCCAGCGCGGCAAAGATCGCCTGGGAGCCCACGCGGTTCGCGCCACTGTGATGCTGGCCATGCACGAGCACCGGAATGCCTTCGCGGGCGAGCAGCAGCGCAAGCAGTGGCGTGAGATTCGGTTGCTTGCGCGCCCCGTTGTAACTGGGCAGCAGCACCGGCGGCGGCGCATCGGCGGGGGCGACGAGCGGTGTGAACGTCGCGTGCGCGGCGTCGAGCATCGCACGCAGTTCGACCGGCGTCTCCCCCTTGATACGGTAGGCGATCAGGACCCCACCCAACTCCGCCGGGGCCACGCGGTCCGCAAGGATGGCATCGAACAGGGTGCGGGTCTCGTCGGCGTTGAGTGCCCGCGCGCCCTTCGCCCCGCGGGCGATGATTTTGAGCAGCGGTGCACAGGCAAAGGGGGCAGCAGAGGTCATGACGCGTCGGTGTTGAGAGTCGCGGAGGCGATGCAGGTGACGGCAAGCCGCCGCGATCCTGCTGCCGGATACCTGTCCATCATACGCAATCAGGTGTCCTCGGGGCCAGCGCTTGAAGTACCATTTCGTGTTCGGATGTGGCGCCTGGGGATTGACGCAGGCCCCGCACCTTCCCAAATTCCGCTTCTGAGGTCAGCCATGTCCACGCTGTACAGCTATTTCCGCAGTTCCGCCGCGTATCGCGTGCGGATCGCCCTGAATTTGAAGGGCCTCGATTACGAGACCGTGCCGGTGCATTTGGTGCGTGATGGTGGCGAGCAGCGCAAACCGGCGTACCGTGCGCTCAACGTCAACGGATTGGTGCCGACGTTCGTCGACGGCGGCGTGAACCTTCATCAGTCGCTGGCCATCATCGAGTATCTCGAGGAGATGCATCCGACGCCCGCGCTCTTGCCGGCCGATCCGATGGCGCGCGCCCAGGTACGCGCGCTCGCGCTCGACATCGCCGCCGACATTCATCCGATCGACAACCTGCGTGTTCTGCGTTACCTCAAGCACGACCTCGGTGTAACCGACGCGCAGAAGGACGCGTGGTACGTCCACTGGGTGGTGGAGGGGTTCACATCCTTGGAAGCCAGGCTGGCGGCGCAGTCATCGCAAGGCAAGTTCGCTGTTGGCGACACCCCGACGCTCGTGGACTGCTGCCTCGTGCCGCAAGTCTACAACGCCAACCGATTCAAGGTGGACATGACACCGTTTCCGCGCATCGCCGCCGTCAACGCGCACTGCCTGACACTCGACGCCTTCCGTCGCGCTGCGCCCGAGGCGCAACCTGACGCCGAGTAAGCTGCACAATGGTCGATCCGGCGTTCTGGCGGGGCATGGCGCTTGGCGCCAGCCTCATCATGGCCATTGGCGCGCAGAACGCGTTTGTGCTGCGCCAAGGCATTCTTCGACGCCATGTCGGCGTGGTCGTGGCCGTCTGCGCGGCCTGCGACATCATGCTGATTGGGGCGGGGGTGGCCGGCATGGGCAGCTTGATCGCCGCCTATCCTCGCTTCCTGACGGCGGTGACGTGGGGCGGCGCGGCGTTCCTGTTCTGGTATGGCCTGCGCGCGTGGCGTGCCGCGTTGCGCGGTGCGGGGACCCTGCAGGCCGACGGCAGCCGCGCGGCCACGCAGGACATGCGCTGGCAACGTGCGTTCGTGCTCGCCCTGATGCTCTCGATACTCAATCCCCATGTCTATCTGGACACGGTGATTTTGCTCGGTGGCATCGGCGCGCGTGAGGCGTCGCCCGGGAACGCCTGGTTCGCTGCCGGTGCAATGACCGCCTCCGTCTTGTGGTTCTCCGTGCTCGGCTATGGCGCGCGGTTGCTCGCACCGTTGTTTGCGCGCGCGCGTGCCTGGCAGATCCTCGATGGCATCGTCGGCTTGATGATGTGGGCGCTCTGCGCAGGACTCGTCGCACAGCAGAGGTAAGGCGTTGGTCCCTGGTCGCGCCGACGCGTGCCACCTGAATAGCCAACGGCCCGTCACGTCAGGTGAGCGGGCCGTTGGCGTTGTCGCCGGCGTTCCTGAGCGTGACGCGTGACGTGTGACGTGTGACGCGCTTGGCCGGGTTAGCCGATTTGGCGGATCTAGCCGAGCAGGGCGTCGGCGAATTCGCGCGCCGAGAACGGTTGCAGATCCTCGACCTTTTCGCCCACGCCGATGAAGTACACCGGCACTGGGCGCTGGCGCGCAATCGCGGCGAGAATGCCGCCCTTGGCCGTGCCGTCGAGTTTCGTCACGATGAGCCCGGTGAGCTGCAGCGCGTCGTCGAACGCCTTGACTTGCGTGAGCGCGTTTTGTCCCGTATTGGCGTCGATCACGAGCAGCACTTCATGCGGCGCGCCCTCGGCGGCTTTGCCGAGCACGCGCCGGATCTTCTTCAGCTCTTCCATCAGATGCAATTGCGTGGGCAAGCGGCCCGCGGTGTCGGCCATCACGATGTCGATCTTGCGCGCGCGCGCGGCATTCACGGCATCGAACACGACGGCGGCCGGATCCCCGTTTTCCTGCGAGACGACGGCAACGTTGTTGCGCTCGCCCCAGATCGCGAGTTGTTCGCGTGCCGCCGCGCGGAAGGTGTCGCCGGCGGCAAGCAGCACTGACTGGCCGTAGTGCTGGAAGTGTTTGGCCAGCTTGCCGATGCTGGTCGTCTTGCCTGCGCCGTTCACGCCCGCGATCATCACGACCAACGGGGCCTCGCGACCCAGCACCAGGCTTTGCTCCAGCGGCTGGAGCAATTCCACCAGCAGATCGTGCAGCGCGCGTTTGACCTGCTCGCCTTCGGTCAGCCGTTCGGCCTTGACCTTCTTGCGCAGGGCACCGATCAGGAAAGCGGTGGCTTCCACGCCGGCGTCGCTCATCAGCAAGGCGTCTTCCAGTTCCTCGAACAGGTTGTCGTCGACCTTCACGCCGATGAAGATGCCCGTGAGGCCGGCGCTCGTCTTCGACAGTCCCGCCTTCAGGCGCGTGATCCAGGAACGCTTGGCCGCCGGTGCCGGGGCGGGCGCAGCGACGATCTCGCCGATGGCGTCGCCATGTGCGTCCTTGACGACGACGGCGGGCGGGGGCGGGGCGGCCGGTTCGACGGATTCGCTCGGTTCGACGGATTCGGCCGCCTCAACTCGCTCGACCCGCTCGGGCGCGATTTGCGGCGCCAGCGTCGGCGCGGACTGCGCAGGCACGTCGAGCGTTGGGATATTCCCCGTCGCCGGCTCAGATGGCACCGCATTTTCGACCGGGCTGACAGCCGGGTGCAGGGCGTCTACCGGTGCGGCGGGGGCTGGTTCGGAAGCGGACGCGATCGCCGGCGTGACCGGTTGCGGCGGACTCGCGGGGGCGGGCGCCGCGGGCTGAACCGGTGCGATTTCGGCCGCCGCGGCAGCGCTTTCGACCGGCAAGCCCGGCGATTCGGGCGCTTCCGGCGATTGGGCCGACTCGGCGTCGGGCGATTCGGTCGATGCGGGACCCGTCTCGGCGGCCTTGTTGCCGCCCGACTTGAAGCGCTTGAAGAAACTGAACATGGGGTGAAGAACTCGACGTGGGCGCACGCGGTTGGCGTGCGTCTGTGATTTGTCTTGCCATTCGCGTCACACAAAACGCCCTACAATGGGCGGGTCGTGGTTTCCGACGCGGGAAATGCGACGTATTTTATCAGACGCGAATCGACGTCCACGACGGGCGAAAGGGAATCCATGACAGGAACCATGCGCTGGCGACATGCCTTGGCCGGACTCATCCTGGCCGGTGTGACGTGCCTGAGCCACGCGGCCGACACGACCGGCAGCAAAACGACGGATAACACTTCGGAATTCACGCTATCGAACGGGCTGCGGTTGATCGTGCGCGAAGATCACCGGGCGCCGACGGTGGCCCATGTGGTCTGGTACCGCGCTGGCTCGCTCGACGAATTCAATGGCACGACAGGCGTGGCCCACGCGCTCGAACACATGATGTTCAAGGGCACGAAGACCGTCGGGCCCGGCCAGTTCTCACGCCAGGTTGCCGCGCTGGGTGGCCGCGAGAATGCGTTCACCAGCAAGGACTACACGGGGTACTTCGAGCAGACGGAGAAGTCGCGCCTGCCGGAGATGATGCGTCTCGAGGCCGACCGCATGGCCAATCTCACGCTCTCCGGCGACGAGTTTGCGAAAGAGATCCAGGTGGTCATGGAGGAGCGCCGACTTCGCACGGAGGACCAGCCGCGCGCATTGCTCTACGAACAATTGATGGCCTCGGCGCTCGTCGCCAATCCGTATCGTCGTCCGATCGTCGGCTGGATGGACGATCTTCAGCACATGACGGTCCAGGACGCGCGCGACTGGTACGCGCGCTGGTATGCGCCGAACAATGCCGTGGTGGTCGTGAGCGGCGACGTCGATCCGGCGCAGGTCCGGCAACTCGCCGAGACGTATTACGGCCCGCTCAAGCCACATGTGTTGCCTGAGCGGCGCCCGCAGAACGAGCCCGCGCAACAGGGCGTGCGCCGGGTGTTCGTGAGAGCGCCGGCCGAGAATCCGCACGTGATGCTCGCGTGGCGCGCACCGCGTCTGACCGACGTCGAGAAGGATGATGACGTTTATGCACTGCAAGTGCTCGCCGCCGTGCTCGACGGCTACGGCAATGCGCGTCTGACGAGTCGTCTCGTGCGCGAGCAACGCATCGCGAACGATGTCGGCGCAAACTACGACGGCGTGGGCCGCGGCCCGCAGTTCTTCCTCCTGGACGGTACCCCCGCACAGGGCAAGACGCCGGAGCAGATCGAGAAGGCGCTTCGCGCGCAGGTCGCCGACATTGCGGCGCATGGCGTGACCGCGGCGGAACTCGGGCGCGTGAAGGCGCAGGCCGTTGCCTCACAGATATACAAGCGCGACTCGGTGTTCGGGCAGGCGATGGAAATCGGTCTGAACGAAATGTCGGGCATCTCGTGGCGGCAGATCGATCGCATGCTCGAAAAGGTGAAGGCGGTCACGCCGGCGCAAGTGCAGGCGGTGGCCGGCAAGTACTTCGGTGACGCATCCTTGACCGTGGCGACGCTGGTGCCGCAGCCCATCGACGAAGCGACACGCAAGCGCCGCGCCCAAGGGGCGGAAGACCTGAAGAACATGCGCTGAGAGGGCCACACGATGATGAAAATTTCCGCACTGTTGCGTGCGTTTGCCGTGCCTGCGCGCGCGGGCTTCACGGCAGCCGCAGGTGCCGTTGCTGTAGGCGTCGTGGGCGTTGTTGTCGCCGCCACGCCGCTGACCGCTCGCGCTGCGCTGCCGATTCAAAGCTGGGTGGCGCCGTCGGGCGCCAGGGTGATGTTCGTCGAGAGCCGTTCGATCCCGATGATCGACCTGAACATCGATTTCGATGCCGGCAGCCGCTATGACCCGCCCGGTAAGTCGGGGCTGGCGATGCTCACGGCGGGCTTGCTTGACGCGGGCGCGACCGCGGCAGCGGGGCGTCCCGCGCTGACCGAGGCGCAGATCGCCGATCGGTTTGCGGATGTGGGCGCGATGGAAGCGACAAGCGCCGGACGCGATGCGGCGACCGTCACCCTGCGCACCTTGTCTTCGGCGACCGAGCGCGATGCCGCGGTCGGTACGATGGCGCAGTTTCTTCAACACCCCACGTTCCCCGAGGCGGTGCTCAAGCGCGAAGCGGCGCGTCTGTCGTCGGCGATTGCCGAATCCGATACGAAGCCCGAAGCGATTGCCGAGAAGGCGTTTCGCCGCGCGATCTATGGCAGCCATCCGTATGGCGTCAGCCCGACGGTGGCCAGTGTGAGCGCCGTGAAGCGCGACGATCTGGTGCGCTTCTACCGCGACATGTACAGCCCGAAGCGGGCGGTCGTCACGATCGTCGGCGATATCGATCGTGCGCAGGCCGAGAAACTCGTGGCCACGCTGATCGATGCCATGCCGGCGGGGGTGGCACCTCCGGCGATGCCTCCGGTGGCGTCGTTGCGCAGCGCCGTGCAGATCGATCTGCCGCACCCGGCCGAACAGGCGCATATCGTGACAGGACAGGCGTCGTTGGCGCGCAGCGATCCCGATTACTTTCCGTTGCTCGTTGGGAACTACGTCCTGGGTGGCGGTGGCTTCGTGTCTCGCTTGACGGCGGAAGTGCGCGAGAAGCGTGGCCTGACGTACGGTGTGTCGAGTGGTTTCATGCCGCAGTTGCAGCAAGGGCCCTTCGAGATCAGTTTGCAGACGCGTCGCGAGCAGGCGCCGGAAGCGCTCAAGGTCGTGCGCGACACGCTCTCCGGATTCGTGCAGGATGGGCCGACCGACGCGGAGATGCAGGCTGCCAAGGCCAACCTGACCAATGGCTTCCCGCTGCGACTGGACAGTAACCGCAAGCTGCTGGCGAACGTGGCCGCGATCGGCTTCTATCACCTGCCGCTGGACTACCTCGACACGTGGACTCGCAACGTCGAAGCCGTGACGGCCGCGCAGGTGAAGGAGGCCTTCGCACGTCACGTGACGCCGGACCGGCTCGTCACCGTGGTCGTGGGCCCGAGCGGCGTGTTCGGCACGGCAAGCAGGGGCGCGGCGGCACCCAACGACAAGCCGGCGGTCGCCACGCAAGGGAAGTGATCGTCGCATCGTCGTATGGCCGCATCGTCGCGTGACCGTGTGCGACGAACGCCATCCGACAGACGGCACCGGTGTTTTCCGGTGCCGTTTTTCCTTGTCTTCGTTGTGCGGACAGTGGCGGCCGGCGTAGCGTTACCGAAGGATGCGCCTGCGCAGCAGCACAAGTGCCACGGCGAACCCGGCGACCGCGTAGACCGCGAGCGCGCCCGCGTGCAGCCAGGGCAGGTCAATGGGGCGTCCGAGCATGGCCGGACGAATCAAGGCCACGGCGTGGGCCAGGGGTAGCCACTCCGTCACGTGACGGGCGGCCGCCGGCAGTTGCGCCAAGGGGAAGAACACGCCCGAGAGCAGCAGCATCGGTGTCATCACCAGCGTCTGGTAGAACATGAAGAAGTCATAGCTTGGCGCTAACGCCGTCGTCACCATGGCCAGACTCGCAAAGGCGAGTCCCGCGAGCAGGATCACCGGCAGTACGATCGGCAGGCTGTCGATGCGCGCGTAGCCAAGCACGCTGGCCACCAGCAGGATGGCGAGGCCTGAGAGCACAGACTTGCTGGCCGCCCAGACGACTTCACCAAGCACTACGTCGCCCAGGGTGAGCGGCGTGTGCATGAGGGCTTCCCACGTGCGCTGAACATGCATGCGCGAGAAGCCCGAGTACATCGACTCGAAGCTCGCGGAGAACATCACGCTGGAGCCGACGGTGCCCGCGGCGAGGAATGCGATGTACGAGGTGCCGTCGACCTCGCCGACCATCATGCCCAGGCCGAACCCCAGCCCGAAGAGGTAGATCATCGGGTCGGCCAGATTGCCGAACAACGACGCGATGGCGAGCTTGCGCCAGACGAGGAAATTGCGTCGCCAGACGCCCATCCACGCCGAGATGCCGGGGAGATAGCGAGGTGCGTCGGGACGCGGTCCATGGGGGGCGTCGGTGCGACGCGATCGCGTCGTCGACAAGGCGGTACTGTCGGGCATGCGGGGTGGGTCGGGCATGTCGGCGGTGCGACGATCGCGCTCATTCATCTCGCATCTCCCGTCCGGTCAGCTTGAGGAAGACGTCCTCCAGGTTGGCACGCCGATGCAGATAGCGAACACCGGGCTGATCTTGCAGTGCGGCGACAACCGGACCGGCGTCACGCATGTAGCAGAAGTGGGTCTCGCCGCTCGTCTCGATGCGCTCGGTCAACGGGGCCAGTCGAGCGAGCAGCGCTTGCGGCACGTCGCCGAATACCTCCACGACGTCGCAGCCGATTTCACGGGCGACGAGTTCGGGCGGCGTGCCCTCGGCGATTTTGCGGCCGGCGTCGATCACGCACAGGCGATGACACAGGCGTTCGGCTTCTTCCATGAAGTGTGTCGTCAGCAGAATCGTCTTGCCCTCGTTCATCAGTGACTTGAGCCGTTCCCAGATCAGATGCCGTGCTTGCGGGTCGAGGCCCGTGGTGGGCTCGTCAAGTAGCAGCACGTCGGGATTGTTGATGAGGGCGCGGGCAAGCGTGAGGCGTCGTTTCATGCCGCCCGAGAGCTGGCCGACGCGGGCATCCGCCCTGGACTCCAGTCGCGCGAACGCGAGCAGGGCTGGCACGCGTTCCCGGATGTCGGCGGAGGAGAGTCCGAAATAGCGCCCGAAGACCGCGAGGTTCTCGCGCACGGTGAAGTCGGGGTCGAGGTTGTCGAATTGCGGCACGACACCGACGCGGCGTCGCGCTTGCGGCGCCTGTCTCGGGACGGGCAGGCCACCGAGCCGAATGTCACCGCTGTCGGGCGTGACCAGGCCCAGCAACATGCGCAGCGTGGTGGTCTTGCCGGCCCCGTTGGGCCCCAGCAAGCCGAAACACTCACCCGGCGCGACGCGCAGTGAGAGGTGATCGACCACGGGACGGCCGTCATAGGCCTTGCACAGCTCAGTTACCTCGATGGCGGCTTCGGTCATGGCGAATCGGGCGGTCTCCTGTTGTCTCCTGCCTGGCAGCCGGGCGCGTCGTCGTTACGTACGGCACCTGCGCCGAGACGAACACCGGCCGGTCGGGATCGACGCATTACCGCGTTTGAGGTGCACTCTCGTGGCGTCATCGTATGCCTCGATGGGGCAGGTCTCGCGGGCGATGTGGTATGTTTCGCCTCAACAATGTAGCGTGAATTGTCATGAATTTGGATGCCTGGCGTGCGCAGCTGCGCGCGCAAACTCATTTTTGCATCGGCGACGGTGTATCCGGCAAGGCTGTGCCGCGGGGAACGCCATGAAGTCGGGTCCTGGAAATGTGGCGCGTGGCGCGCCGCAGCAGGTGCGCATCATTGGCGGTCAGTGGAAGCGCACGCCGCTGCCGGTGCCGCCGGGCGACGGCCTGCGGCCCACACCCGACCGTGTGCGGGAGACGCTCTTCAATTGGCTCGGTCAGGATCTCGGCGGCATGCAATGCCTTGATGCGTTCGCGGGCAGCGGTGCGCTCGGATTCGAGGCCGCGTCGCGTGGCGCCGCCAGGGTGCTGATGGTCGAGCACGCCGCGCGGGCCGTTCGGCAACTGAGAGCCAATCAGGCCAAGCTCGGGGCCAGCCAGATCGAGATCGTGCAGGCCGATGCCAGACGCCTGATAACCACACTCTCACCTGGGGCTTTCGATGTGGTGTTTCTCGATCCGCCGTTTGCGAGTGGCTGGTTGAACGACTTGCTGGCGCCTGCCGCCCGTCTGCTCGCCCCTGGCGGGGTGATCTACGCCGAATCGGACATCGCGCTGGAGGACGAGGCGCTGGCGGCGCTCGGCCTCGTGTGCGCGCGCCGGGCGAAAGCCGGGGCCGTGCATTATCATTTGCTTGAATCGATTCAGAAAACCTAGAGACCACAATGAACAAGTACGTAGCATGGGTCCCCAGCCGCGAGGAGACGTTGGCATGGTAGTGGCGATTTATCCGGGGACGTTCGACCCGTTGACCCGAGGACACGAAGATCTGGTCCGCCGTGCGGCCGGGATCTTCGACACGCTCGTCGTCGGCGTGGCGGACAGCCGCAACAAGAAGCCGTTCTTCACGCTGGAAGAGCGCATCGACATCGCACGTGAAGTGCTGGGTCATTATCCGAACGTCAGCGTGGAAGGGTTTTCCGGGCTGCTCAAGGACTTCGTGCGCAAGCACCAGGCCCGCGTGATCGTGCGTGGTCTGCGTGCCGTGTCCGACTTCGAGTACGAGTTCCAGATGGCCGGGATGAACCGCTATCTGTTACCCGATGTGGAAACGATGTTCATGACGCCGTCCGACCAGTACCAGTTCATCTCGGGCACGATCGTGCGCGAGATCGCACAGCTGGGCGGCGACGTCAGCAAGTTTGTGTTTCCTTCCGTCGAAAAATGGCTGATGACGAAAGTCGGTAGCCTGCCGACGAACGGATGAGTATCGTGCACGCCGGTCCGGTCCTTGCGGCTGGCCGGCGTTCCGATACGGCTGGAGGTGCCGTATGGCCTTGATGATTACCGATGAATGCATCAATTGCGACGTGTGCGAGCCGGAGTGCCCGAACGACGCGATTTCGATGGGGGTCGAGATCTACGAGATCGATCCGAACAAGTGCACCGAGTGTGTGGGGCACTTCGATGAACCGCAGTGTGTGCAGGTGTGTCCGGTGGAGTGCATTCCCCTGAACCCTGAGTACGTCGAGACGCCTGAGCAACTGCTCGAGAAGTACACCCACCTGCAAGCGGCGAAGACCGTCTGAGCGGCGCGCCGGCCGCGTATTGCGCGGGGCGCGACGTCGCTTACTTTCCTGGCGTGGCGTGCAGACGCATCATCGCCTTTTCCATCTCGCCTTTGACGACCTGATCGACGATGTCGAGCGAGCGCGACATCGCGTCGTCGATCTGCGCCTGCTCTTCCTTGCGCGGCGGCTTGAGCACGAAGTCCACGACCTGCTGCTGGCTGCCCGTCGGCTGGAGCGTGCGCGGGTGGCCGATGCCCAGGCGCAAACGCCAGAACTCGGGCGTCGTCAGATGCGCGGCAATATCCTTCAGACCGTTGTGACCGCCGCTGCCGCCGCCACGTTTGAGTTTCACGGTGCCGGGCAGCAGATCGAGTTCGTCGTGCACGACGAGGATTTCATCCGGCAGGATCTTGTAGAAGCGTGCGAGCGCCACGACCGACTGCCCCGAGCGGTTCATGAAGGTCTGCGGCTCGAGCAGCCAGACTTCGTGCCCGGCAAGGCGCGTGCGTGCCGCAAAGCCGTGGAAGTTCTTCTGGCTCGTGAGCGACGCCCCGCATTGCTGCGCCAGGGCGTCGACGAACCAGAAGCCGGCGTTGTGACGCGTCGCTGTGTATTCGGCGCCCGGATTGCCGAGCCCTACGATCAGCTTGATCATTTCGGTATCACGATCTGGGCGCGCACCGTATCGGCATGCGCGCCGCCATAAAAAAACCCGCCGGACATGATGTCGCGGCGGGTCTTGCGTCCAGCGTCGCCGCTGAAGGCTAACGCGCGGGCCTTAGGCGGCCGGCGTTGCGCCTTCGGCAGCCGGGGCAGCCGCTTCGTCAGCCGCCGCACCTGCCGGTTGGACAGCTTGCGCGACCACCGGGTTTTCTTGCTCGACGTGCAGCGTGAGCGCCACGCCGGCGGGCAGCTTGACGTCCTTCGCGTGCACCGTCTTGCCAGCTTCCAGCGTCGACAGGTCGACTTCCAGGAATTCCGGCAGCTTGCCCGGCAGGCAGCTCACGTCCAGTTCGTTCACGGTGTGGCTGATCACGTTCGAAGCGAGCTTCACGGCCGGGGCGTTATCAGCGCCCAGGAAGTGCAGGGGGACCTTCACGTGGATCGGCTTGTTCGGATCGACACGTTGGAAATCCACGTGCAGCACCAGTTGCTTGAACGGGTGGTACTGCACATCGCGCAGCAGCACTTGTTCGGTCGTGCCGGCCACTTCCAGCTCGAGGATCGACGCGTGGAACGCTTCCTTGCGCAGGGCGTGCCACAGCGCGTTGTGATCGAGTTCGATCATCTTCGGATCAACGTTTCCACCGTACACGATGCCCGTGGTCTTACCGGCATTGCGCAGGCGGCGGCTCGCACCCGTACCTTGCAGATTACGCTCAAAAGCGACGACTTTCATAACAACTCCTTGGACTGCCCGCGACCAGGCAGCGAAAACTTCCCGAATGCCGTGCAAAAAAACATCGGCTTCAGGAATGACAAAGGCGGGGAGATGCTCCCCGCCGACACAACAACGGCGCCACACCGGCGCCGTCGCAAAATTTTACCGAACGCTTATTCGGCGAACAGCGACATCACCGAGTCGCCACGACGGATACGCGAGAATGTCTCGGCGAGCAGATTGGAGCAGCTCAACTGGCGAATCTTTCCGCCCTTGCAGTCGTCACGCAGCGGGATCGTGTCCGTCACGACCACTTCGTCGAGTTCCGACACGTTGATGCGCGCCGCCGCACCGCCCGAAAGCACCGGGTGCGTGCAATACGCATAGACCTTCTGCGCGCCACGCGCCTTCAACACTTGTGCGGCTTTGCACAGCGTGCCGGCCGTGTCGACCATATCGTCCATGATGACGCAGGTGCGGCCTTCGACTTCACCGATGATGTTCATCACTTCCGCCACGTTGGCCTTCGGACGACGCTTGTCGATGATGGCCAGGTCGCAATGCAGTTGCTTTGCCAGGGCCCGCGCACGCACCACGCCGCCAATGTCCGGCGACACCACCAGCAGGTTTTCATGGTTCTGCGCGCGCACGTCGGCCAGCAGCAGCGGCGATGCGTAGATATTGTCGACCGGGATATCGAAGAAACCCTGGATCTGGTCGGCGTGCAGGTCCATCGTGATGATGCGCTCGACGCCCGCGATTTGCAGCATGTTGGCCACGACCTTCGCCGAGATCGCCACGCGCGCCGAACGGGGGCGGCGATCCTGACGGGCATAGCCGAAATATGGGATGGCGGCGGTGATCCGGCCGGCAGACGCGCGCTTGAGCGCATCGACCATGATCATCAGTTCCATCAGGTTGTCGTTGGTTGGCGCGCACGTCGACTGGAGGACGAAGACGTCCTTGCCGCGCACGTTTTCCTGGATTTCGACCTGGATCTCACCGTCCGAGAACCGGCTCGCCATGGCCTTGCCGAGGGGGATGCCAAGAGTGTCGACGACCGCTTGGGCCAGGGCGGGATTGGCGTTCCCGGTGAATACCATTAGGTTATCACTACTCATCTGGCTACCTGCGGAACGTTTGGATGCTGAGACTGCACGACAGAGAAATTGGCAGGGGAGGAAGGACTCGAACCCTCGTATGCCGGAATCAAAATCCGGTGCCTTAACCAACTTGGCGACTCCCCTACACTAACCGATGCCCTTGCCGCGTCGTAGAGAACGCAACAAAGTAAAACACTTCACGCGAAGGCGAACAACGGGTGTTCGGCCAGGCTGGAAGTCACTTGACCCAGCCAGTGCTCTGGCAATCGCTGGTATGCAGCTTCCGCATCTGCCTTTGTGTCGAATGCCGCAAACACACTGGCGCCGGACCCTGTCATACGTGCAGTGGTGAAGGTTCTGAACCAGTCAATCACTGCAGCGACTTCCGCGTATTCTCGAGTGACCGCCGCTTGCATGTCGTTACGGAAAATTTCATCCGTTCCTAACACGTTTTTGTCGGCGTGCTCAAGAAAGAACGCCATTGTGACGATCTTCGAATCCCTTGTCAACAGGGGGTCGCGAAATATTTTGTCGGTCGCGACGTGTACGCGCGGATTGACCACGAGGAAGTGGCGTTGCGGCAAATCCACGGCGTGCAATTCCTCGCCCAGTCCCTCGGCAAACGCATTGCGGCCGAAGACGAAAAACGGCACGTCGGCGCCGAGCGTCAGGGCGAGCGCCTGGAGTTCTGCGCGCGGCAGATCGAGCTGCCACATGCGATTGAGCGCGAGCAGCGTCGTTGCGGCGTCGGAGCTGCCCCCGCCGATACCGCCACCGGCGGGCAGCCGTTTCTCGATGGCAATCTCCACGCCGAAGCGAACGCCGCAATGCGCCTGCAGGAGACGGGCCGCCCGCACTGTCAGATCCGTCTCCGGCGGCACGCCCGGCAACGGGTTCGTGTGCACGATGCGGCCGTCGTCGCGACGCCCGAAATGCAGCGTATCGGCCCAGTCGATCAGTTGGAAGACGGTCTGCAGCTCGTGATAGCCGTTCGGCCGGCGTCCCACGATGTGCAGGAACAGGTTCAGCTTGGCCGGAGCCGGGCAGTCACGCAGGATTTCGTACATAGCGATGCAAAACGATAGCTGGCGAACGCCGTTGCGGCAATGTCGCAGCGATGGCGTCTCGAGGTGCGGAAGATTTCCCCCCGCGCAATTCGACCCTTTGGGGATCGCCCTTCGCGCAAGGCGCGCGTGGGATTCGACGCACGCCGGATCGGGCGGCGCCAAGCATAGCACCGTCGCGGCGCGGGCGCTCGTCTCTGCGCGGGTGCCATCCGTGCGATAACGGCGCCAAATACACGATGCTCGGGGTGCGAAGGCGGCGTCGCTCGGCGTTATTCGTCGATCACGAGCCGCACGGCCAGGGGCGATCCGCCGAGATCACGCGACAGGTCGATGCGCTTGACTCGCAGCGGCGCGCCGTCGAAAAAGGCCTGGTAGTCGATCGTCCACCCGTCCTGCTTCAACTGCGTGGGGCGCTGTGTCACGGGGTCGCGCTCGATATTCGCCTGCGACCCCGGGGCGCCTTGCATGCGCAACCAGTAGCGCAGACCGCCCACTGGCAGCGCGAAGCCCAGGGCATCGTGCATGACATCCTCGAGACGCGGACCGCTCAACGGCGCCTTGCCGGGCAATTCGAGCGATGCAAGACGCGGATTCTCGCGCACGATTGCCTGGGTTTGTCCGAGGGGGTTGAGCAATTGGACGGTCGCGTCGTCGCCGTTCTGCTGCCAATCGAAATTACCGTAGGTATTGCGCGTCTCGCCGTTCTGCTCGTAACGCACGGAGAAGCGGCCACGATAGTGTTCCACGCTGGCACCGACTGCCGACGTGACAGGCGCGGGTGGAGCGAGGCTCGCGCAACCCGCGACCAAGCCGCCAGCCGTGCAGGCCAGCGCCAGCGCCGCGGCGCGAACCGAACGCGACACCGCCCACGGAAACCGAGACATCATCTGCATTACGGCGTCACGTTGTAGCGCTTCATCGTCGCGCGCAGCGTGTCGTCGTCGCCGTCGAGCTTGAGGGCTTCACGCCAGGTCTTGCGCGCCTCGTCCTGCTGGCCCGATTCCCACAGCACCTCACCCAGATGCGCCCCGATCTCGGCCTGCGCCTGAATGCCGTAGGCGCGACGAAGCAGTTCGAGCGCCTGCGTTCTATCGCCGAGGCGATACTTCACCCAGCCCAGGCTGTCCATGATGTACGGATCTTCCGGCGCGAGCGACGACGCCTTCTGTAGCAACTTGAGCGCTTCCGGCAGACGCGTGTTGCGCACGGTCAGCGAGTAGCCAAGCGCGTTATAGGCCTGCGCGTTTTCGGGCTGCGATGCCATGACACGACGCATGGCCTTTTCCATGACCTCATAGTGCTTGTTCAGCTCGGCGACCATGCCGTACTGATACAGCAGGTCCGGATCGTCGGAATGCGTCTTGACCTCTGCGGCGAGTAGTTTTTCCGCCTCGGCATAGCGCTTTGCCTTGACGAGCAGGTCCGACTCGGCGCGCTTGAGCGCGAGTTGTTCACGTGGATCGCTCGACTTGATGCCGTGCAGCAGCGCGCGACCTTCATCGACCTTGCCCTGATCGGCGAGCAACTGCGCGCGGCCGATCTGCGCGGGCAGATAGGCGTTGCTGTCTTCGCGAATCTTCGCGAGCCACTTGTCGGCGGCGGGGTAATCCTTGCGATCCTGCGCGATCTGCGCGAGATAGACATAGGCCTGCGCGCCGTCGGCGTTCTGCTGCTCGGCTTCCGACGCGTACTTCTGCAGGTACTGTTCTGCCTGCGCCGGATGTTTGGCGTGCAGGTTGAGCAGCGCGAGCGCCATGAGCGTTGAAAGTTCGTGCGGGTAACGCTTCTCCAGCGTCTCGAACTGCTTCTGCGCCGCATCGAGCTGGTTGTCGGCCAGCAAGAGCTTGGCGTACGCGAAGCGTGCTTCCTTGGCGTTCGGATTGCGATCGAGGAACGTCTTCAATCCGGCAATGGCACTGCTGCGCTCTTCCGGCCCCATCTGGCCGTAGAGCAATGCGGCGGCTTCGTAATCGGGTTTGAGACTGAGCGCCTTTTCGAGCGATGCACGGGCGCCGGCGGTGTCGCCGGCATCGAGTTGCGACCGGGCGATGGCCAGTTGCGCCTCGGGTCGTTGCATGTCGTTCGCCAGCATTCGCTTGAGCGACTCGATACCCGTGGCGCGCTCCGGACTACGTGCGATCATCTGCTGCAGTTCGAGAATGGCCTGTCCGCGACGCGCCTCCGGCACCTTGTTCAACTCGCCGACGAGCAACGGCTCGGCTTCGGCCAGGTGGCCGGTGCCGACGTCGAGGCTGGCAAGCAACTGCGATGCAGGACGCCAGGTCGGATCAAGTTCGTGCCACAGCCGGGCGGCAATGAGCGCGTCCCCGAGCTGGCGGGCGCCGAGTGCGATCTCGACCGCACGGCGGGCCATGCGAGGGTCCTTCGTGCGATTGGCCAGGGCGACATAGGTATTGAAGGCCGGCGCGAGGTTGCCTTGCTGCAGGCTCAACTCGGCGGCCATCACTTCGAATACGATTTCGCTGGTGAGTGCGACATTCGGAAGTTTTTCGCGCGGGATGTTTTCGTTGGACGGTACGGCCTCGCCGCCGCCCTCCGCGACGGCGCCGCTTGCTACCGCGGGCGCGCTTGCGGGGGCCGCCTGCACCGCCGGTGAGGGCTGTGCGAACGCGTTCGACGATGGCAGGAATGCCATGATGGCGCTGGCGCAGGTCACGCCAAGCGCCGTTGCACCGGCCCAGGCCCCGCGTGCCAGGGCGCCGCGCAGGCGCAAAACCACGGGTGCCACGGTGAGCGCCGTGTCGGCAGCGGGGAGGATGGGCTGGAATCGGGTGTTCGGCATAGGGATCCACGACAGGTTTCGAGCGATTGTAGCGCGCCCGATACAATAGAGTCTAAATCCTCAGCAAACGTTCGCAGGCATGCCTGAACTCCCAGAAGTCGAAGTCACCCGCCGCGGGATTGCGCCGCACGTGGCGGGCGCGCGCGTCGCGCGTATCGACGTGCGCAACGCCTCGTTGCGCTGGCCGGTGCCCGATGGCCTCGACACGCTCCTGCGCGGCGAAACGCTCGTCGGCGTGACCCGTCGCGGCAAGTACCTGCTGCTGGAATATGCCCCCGGCTGGCTGCTGGTGCACCTGGGCATGACCGGCACATTGCGCGTCCTGCCCGAACCGCAGGCGCTGCCCACCGCCGGCGTGCACGACCACATCGATCTGGTGTTCGAACGATGTGCGCTGCGCTATCGCGATCCGCGCCGCTTCGGCGCGGTGCTGTTCCATCCGCGCTCGGCGGGCGACGTGCTGACGCATCCGCTGCTCGCCAGTCTCGGTGTCGAGCCGCTGACGGACGACTTCGACGGCCAATGGCTTTACGCAGGCACCCGCGGGCGAACCGTCGCCATCAAGCAGGCGCTGCTTGCGGGCAACATCGTGGTTGGCGTGGGCAATATCTATGCGTCCGAGAGCCTGTTCCGCGCCGGCATCGCGCCGCGCCTGCCAGCGGGCAAACTGTCTCGGCCGCGCGCGGAAAAGCTCGCTCAGGCGATCAAGGACGTGCTTGCCGCGGCGATCGAGAAGGGCGGCAGCACATTGCGCGACTTCGTCGGCAGCGACGGCAATCGAGGCTATTTCCAGCAGGAGTATTTCGTCTACGATCGTGCCGGGCAACCGTGTCGCGTGTGCGGCACCCCCATCCGGCAGATCGTGCAAGGGCAGCGCTCCACGTTCTTCTGCCCGCATTGTCAGAAATAACGCATGCGGCGATGACAGTCCGCGTGGCCGAACGGCGATTTGGCATCGCAGCGCCTGGTCTGCTGTCGTCTACGATGCCCCTCAAGAAAACGATATGAACGATTCCCCGAACGACTCCACGGCCGGCTCGCTGGCGGGCACTTTTGCCGAGCGTCTGATTGCCTGGCAGGCCGAGCACGGCCGTCACGACCTGCCATGGCAGAACACGCGTGACGCTTACCGGATCTGGCTCTCCGAGATCATGTTGCAGCAGACGCAGGTCGCGACCGTGATTCCGTACTACGCGCGGTTTCTCGAGCGCTTCCCCGACGTCGCCGCGCTGGCGAGCGCCGCGCAGGACGACGTGATGGCCCTCTGGAGCGGCCTGGGCTACTACTCGCGGGCGCGCAATCTGCATCGCTGCGCGCAAGTCGTGGTCGCCGAGCACGGCGGCCGCTTCCCGGCAGACCCCGAGGCGCTGGCCTCGCTACCGGGCATTGGTCGTTCGACGGCCGCGGCGATTGCCGCGTTCGCCTACGATGCGCACGCCGCGATTCTCGATGGCAACGTCAAGCGGGTGCTCGCGCGGGTGTTCGGCATCGAGGGATTTCCGGGCGCCCCGAAGATCGAGCGGGACATGTGGACGCTGGCCGAATCCTTGCTGCCCCAGCGCGACTTGCCGGCCTACACCCAGGGGATGATGGATCTGGGCGCAACCCTGTGCGGTCGGGGCAAGCCGCGTTGCGGCGAGTGCCCGTTCGACAGTGATTGCATCGCGCATGCGACGGGGCGCGAGCGTACCTTGCCGACGTCCAGACCCAAGAAGGCGCAGCCGGAACGTTATGTCGATGTACTGGTGATTTACGCGGGAGAGCGCGTGTTGTTCGAGCGACGCCCGGACAGCGGCATCTGGGGCGGCTTGTGGAGCCTGCCGGAGCTGACGCCGCCGACCGACGCGCGTGACGCGGACGATACGTCGCTGCGCGCGCGTCTGAGCGCCCATGCGGCCACGCTCGGTGCGGGCGAGGGCAGGGTGCGCTCGCTCGAACCGCTGCATGGACTCACGCACGTCTTCACGCATTTCCGGCTGCACTTGCGGCCGTGGCGGGTGATGCTGGAATCTGCGTCGCCGTCGAACGGCGCTCGCCACGCGTGGCTGGACGCCGCGGGCGTTGCCGCTGCCGGCCTGCCGTCGCCGATCCGCAAGATTGCCGACGCCTTGTCCATCGGATCGCTGAGCGACGGCCAACTATCCTTGCCGACCTGAACGCGTCGGCTTGATTCAGCTTGTCGACTCGACCGGGGCGAGTTCGCGATGGCGCACCAGCACGCTGGCTTTGGTGCGAAAGCGCTGGCCTAACGTTTCGGCGATGAACACGGAGCGATGCTGGCCACCTGTGCAGCCGATCGCCACCGTCAGATAGCTGCGGTTGTCGCGCATATAGCTCGGCAGCCACTTCTGCAGATAGGCGCCAATGTCGTTGATCATCTCGTCGACTTCGGGGATGGCCGACAGGAAGTCAATCACCGGTTGATCGCGGCCGGTCAGCGGACGCAGTAGCGCGTCGTAATACGGATTGGGCAGCGAGCGCACGTCGAAGACGAGGTCGGCGTCGAGTGGCACGCCGTGTTTGAAGCCGAAGGACTCGAACATCAGCGTGAGTCCGGCGTGATCGTGCTGGACGAACTCGCGGATCCAGCGGCGCAGCGCACTCGCGCGCAAATTGCTGGTGTCGATCTGGTGGCCGAGTTCGGCCACGCTGTTCAGCATTTCGCGCTCTTTCTCGATGGCCTCGACGAGCGAGCCATTCACCGAGACGGTATCGTCGCCCCCCACGGAAAGGGGGTGGCGGCGGCGCGTCTCCGAGAATCTCTGTACCAGCGTCTGCGTGGTGGCGTTGAGGAACAGCGTACGTACGTCATGACCGAAGCGGCGCAGACCGCCGATGATCGGCGGCAGGTCGGCGAGCGAGCCGCCGCTGCGCGCGTCGATGGCGACCGCGAGACGCGTGTAGTTCTGCGTCTCGAGATATTCAGCGAGTTCAGGCAGAAAGCGCGACGGCAGATTGTCGACGCAGTAGTAACCCGCATCCTCGAGGACGTTCAGGGCGAGCGACTTGCCGGAACCCGAAACGCCGGTAATCAGTACGATCTTCATGAGATTCCCCGGATACAACGATCATGGTAAGCGATTGTGTCGTATGGGTGTCGAGCCGCCAAAAACACGAATGTTCCGTGAGTTATTGCTTCATTTACGAAAAAGGATGCGCGACAAACGACAACGGCGCCCGCAAGGGGCGCCGTTGGGTAAGCGTACTGGCATTCCATCGGCTAAGCGCCAGAACGTCGGCGCGGGAAAGTTCTCAGGGCGCTGCCTTGTTCGACAGGCATTCCTTCATGAAGGCCTTGCGTTCGTCGCCCTTCTTGCTGCCGGCCTGGGCATTACAGGTCTTCATCTTTTCCTGCTGGGTCGGCTTGGCGGCGGGTTTGCTCGACAGGCATTCCTTCATGAAGGCCTTGCGCTCGTCGCCCTTCTTGCTGCCGGCTTGCGCATTGCAGGCCCCCATCTTGCTCTGCTGGGAATTGGCGGTCTTGGGTGCCGGGGCGGCCGTCTGGGCAAACACGGGCGATGCGAGCAGCGGGGATACCAGAAGCAATGCAGCAAGTGCTTTTTTCATGATCGTCTCTCCATAAGGTCGACACGCACGGGGTTGGGCCGCGTGGCGATTACAACATGAAAGAAAACGCGCCGCAATCGCGTGGCGTTGACAGAAAGACGCAAAAATTTCGGTAAACCCGCGGCATTCACCCGGTGTTTTTTTGCCGCCCGGGGCTCAGAGCAGCCGGTTCTGCATGCCGTCCGGGTCCTGCATGGCCTGGCGCTGGCGTTCCATGAAGTCCTTGAGGGTGTCGATGCCGCGCAGTTGAAGGATCGTATTGCGCACGGCGGCTTCGACCAGCACGGCGAGGTTTCGCCCGGCTGCCACTTGCAGAATCACCTTGTTGATCGGAAGGCCCAGCACGTCCACCGTCTGCGCTTCGAGCGGCAGCCGCTGGAATTCTCCGTCGGGGCGGCGCACCAACTGAACGATCAGCTTGAGCTTCATCTTCCGGCGCACGGCCGTCTCACCAAAGATCGTCTTGATGTCGAGCAACCCCAGGCCGCGCACTTCCAGCAGGTTTTGCAGCAGCGGTGGGCAGCGGCCTTCGACGAAATCCGGCCCGAGGCGCACGAAATCGACGGCGTCGTCCGCCACCAGTCCGTGGCCGCGGCTGATCAGTTCCAGGCCGAGTTCGCTCTTGCCGAGGCCAGAATCGCCAGTGAGCAGCACCCCCATGCCCAGAATGTCGAGAAATACGCCGTGCATCGTGCATCGCGGGGCGAACACGCGCGAAATGTACATGCGCAGACTGTCGATGACGGCTGCCGTCGACATCGGCGTGGTGAACAGCGGCGTGGAGGAGCGGGTGCAGCGCAGCACCAGGTCGGGCGGGGCTTCGAGACCGTCCGCGACCACGAGGAATGGCGGCTCGAGCGCGATGACTTCGCCCATGTGGCGCTTGCGGTTTTCGTCCGTCAGGCGCTGGTAGTAGCGCAGCTCGGCCTCACCGAGGACCTGGATCCGGTTCGGGTGAATCAGGTTCAAGTGACCCACGAGGTCGGCGCTGGAGGTGGCCGTCGCCACGCTCTCGGGCGTGAAGCCGCGCTCCCACCCCTCGTGGCCCGTCAGCCACGACAAACGCAGCGTGGCGGCGTTGTCGTCGAAAATGCTTTGCGCGTTGATGCCGGTCAGTTCCACCGCGTCGCCTCGTTCGGTTGGGGTTGGGAGCTACGGGGTTCGTCCAGCGTCGCGGCGCATACCCGGCTGCCGGGGTACCCGCGCTTGCGCTGGCTCAGGGTTGCCAGTTCGCGAGCGCGGCGTGAATATCGTCGGCGCTCGGTGCGGTGGTCAATGTCTCGCGCATCGAGCGATCCGAGAGCAACTGCGCAATCTCGGACAAAATCTCGAGATGCTGCTGCGTTGCCTGCTCCGGTACCAACAGGAAGAACAACAGGGATACCGGCTGCGCGTCGGGGGCCTCGAACGGAATCGGATCGTCCAGCCGCACGAAGGCCGCCATCGGATGCTTGAGGCCCTTGATGCGCCCGTGCGGAATGGCCACGCCTTCTCCCAGTCCGGTCGAGCCAAGACGCTCGCGTGCGAACAGATTGTCGGTGACAAGCGCGCGCGACAGGCCGGCATTGTTCTCGAAGAGAAGTCCGGCTTGCTCGAAGACGCGCTTCTTGCTGGTGACAGACAGTCCAAGCAGGATGTTGGACGCAGGTAAGAGTTTGACTAAACGGTTCATCTTGTAATGCGGGCGAACGCTTGGCCGCCCTCCAGCCCCCGATTGACCTCGCATTATAGACCACCCGCCGCCATGCTCCCGGCGATGCGCGGGAGCATACAAAAGGGGCCGTTCAACGGCCCCGCGGTGGGTGATGCCAGACTTACGACAGACGTCGATGCGCTCGTGTGGTTCCGCGCGAATTGGCGCCAGTGTCAGTCGGTGCGGCTACCATGCCCGGGCAGACTCATTGCAGCGGTTCCGCTTCGGGAGGTTCCTGGTGCTTGAGGGCCTCGCGGCCATGATCCTGAACCTTGTCCTTGTATTGCATAACCTTGCGGTCGAGCATGTCGATCAGCTTGTCGATGGCGGCATACATATTCTCGTCACACTTCTCGACGAAAATCTCCTTGCCCTTGAGATACACGGTGACGCTCGCGATCTGGCGTCCGGTCTTCTCCTTGGTCTTGTCGACAGATAGGATCACCTCGGCACCGATGAGCTGGTCGAAATGGCGCAACACGCGTTCGAGCTTGTTGACCACGAATTCGCGCAGCGAAGGCGTGAGTTCGAGATGATGTCCACTGATCTTCAGATTCATAGCTGCTCTCCTTGCTGAAATGCCGAAGTGCAGGCCGCGTCATGAGCAACGCTGGCTAGCGGGAGTGCGAGCCATTGTCGTGACGCAATGTCGCACTGCGGCGTAATGCCCCAGCGAGCCAAGATGGCACACCAGGACCGTCCTACAAAGATTTGCGCAAGTTCACTGCGGGAATTCGCATGGCTTCGCGGTATTTCGCGACGGTGCGTCGCGCTACCACGAACCCTTGCTCTGCCAGCAGCTCCGCGATACGGCTGTCGGAAAGGGGGCTCTGCGGATCTTCGGCTCCTATGAGTTGCTTGATGAGTGCGCGGATGGCGGTCGATGATGCCGCGCCCCCGGCTTCCGTGGCCACGTGTGAACCAAAGAAGTACTTCAGCTCGAAGGTTCCAAACGGAGTGAGCATGTACTTACTGGTAGTCACGCGTGAAATCGTGGATTCATGTAAACCCAGCGTATCAGCAATCTCGCGTAAAACCAAGGGCCGCATGCCGATTTCGCCGTGCGTGAAGAAGTTCTTCTGGCGCTCCACGATCGCCTGCGACACCCGCAGGATCGTGTCGAAGCGCTGCTGGATGTTCTTGATGAGCCAGCGCGCTTCCTGGAGCTGCTGTTGCAGGTTGCCGGTTCCCGGCGCGGTGCGGTTGTTGCGAAGGATGCGCGCATACATTTCGTTGATGCGCAGGCGCGGCATGACTTCGGGATTGAGTTCGGCGGTCCAGCCGCCGCCCTGCCTGCGCACGAGCACGTCGGGGATGACGTAATCGGCCTGCGGCGTGCCGTAGGCGGCCCCCGGGAACGGGTCGAGCGAACGAATCAGTTGATGCGCGGCGCGCAAGGCGTCTTCGCTCACCCCCAGCAGGCGGCGCAAGCGGGTGTAATCGCGCGCGGCGAGCAGTTCCAGATGATCGGAGACGATGCGCAGCGAGAGTGTTCGAACGCTGCTCGCGGGCAGTCGCTGGAGTTGCAGACGCAGGCATTCTGAAGGGCTGCGAGCTCCCACGCCGGCCGGATCGAAGCTTTGCAGCAGCGCAAGTGCGGCATTGATCTCTTCCGTCTCGAGCGCCAGCTCTTCGGGCATTTCCGCCTGAATTTCATCGAGCATGCTGCCGAGATAGCCGTCTTCGTCGAGCGATTCGATCAGGAACCCCACCAGCGCGCGATCGCGCGGGCTGGCCTTGGTCAGGCGCAACTGGGTCAACAGGTGTTCGCGAAGATTGGGATGGTCGACGTGCAGTTGCGGCCGCCCATTGTCGTCGTCGTCCGACGCACTGCCCGAGCGGGCGAAATCGTTCAGGCTCCAGTCGTTGCCGCTGTCCTGCGCGTTGTCGTCGAAGCGGGTCTCGCCGTCGAGTTCGCGAGCGTCGTCGCGGCCATTGGCCGATTCCGGCGCGTCGCCGGGGCTGCTGCTCGATGCACTTCGCTCATTGCGCAGCGACCCATCCGTGCCCACACGGATCGTGCCGGCGAGCCAATCGTCCTCGCGTTCGAGCATCGGGTTCTGCGTGAGGGCGTGCTCGACTTCCTGCTGGAGTTCGAGCGTCGACAGTTGCAGCAACCGGATGGATTGCTGTAACTGCGGCGTGAGGGTCAGGTGCTGCGAGGTGCGGAGTTGAAGAGTCGGTTTCATAGCGTGTCTCGCCTTCATTGTAGAGGCTTTGTTACGCCAGCGGAACCGGCCCGGCCTCCTATCGGAGGCAGGGTTTACATGCGAAAAATTTGCTTTACATCCGGAAATTCTCGCCCAGATACACGCGCCGGACGCTTTCGTCGGCCACGATCTGGTCGGGCGTGCCGGCGGCGAGCACCGACCCTTCGCTGATGATGTAGGCGTGATCGCAGATGCCCAGCGTCTCGCGTACGTTGTGGTCGGTAATCAGGACACCGATGCCACGATCTTTCAGAAAGCGCACGATTCGCTGGATTTCCAGCACGGCGATCGGATCGACGCCCGCAAACGGTTCGTCAAGCAAAATGAAGCGCGGTTGCGTGGCCAGCGCACGGGCGATTTCCACGCGGCGGCGCTCGCCGCCTGAGAGCGACATCGCCGGGTTCTCGCGCAGATGGCTCACCTGCAACTCGTCAAGCAGCGCTTCGATGCGGCGTTCGATTTCGTCGCGCTTGAGCGGCTTGCCCTGCGCGTCGAGCTGCAATTCGAGCACGGCGCGGATGTTGTCCTCGACCGTGAGTTTGCGGAAGACGGACGCTTCCTGCGGCAGATACGAGACCCCCATGCGAGCGCGCTCGTGAATCGGCAACTCGCTGATCACGTTGCCGTCGAGCTTGATTTCGCCGTCGTCGGCGGGCACGAGGCCCACGATCATGTAGAACGATGTCGTCTTGCCCGCGCCGTTCGGACCGAGCAGTCCCACGACTTCGCCGCTCTTCACGTCGAGCGAGACGTCCTTGACGACCGTACGGGCACCATATTGCTTCTTGAGCGAGCGCACGACGAGCGCACTCGGCTTGCCCGACGGGTCGGCGCCCTGATGGATCGTCGATGTGTTGCTGTTCACAGGATTACTCACGCGGATTCCCAATGCTTTTGGACGGCGACAGCGGCGGCAGGTCGCCCTTGGGCGCCGCTGCCGGCTTGCTCGTGCCGCCCGCGCTCGCCTGGTTCGCGCCAGTGGCATTGCGCGGGGCAAGCGTGGCACGCACGCGGCCGTTCGGATTGTTGGCGTTGACCTGATCGGCCCCGCTGTTGGCGGTGTAGACCTCGTTGTATGTGTCGTACGTAATCACGCTGCCGTGAATCTCGTCGAGCACCTTCGTGCCGCCGGCCAGGCGCTTGAGCGTCGCCTGCGTGGTGAGCGTGGCGACTTCCGTCTTGCCGTTGTAGTAGATCGTCTGGCCCCAGCCGTCGATGTATTCGTCCAGGCCGTCTCGCTTCTGGCGCATGTAGGCGAGCGGGCCACCCGGCTTGTAGTAGGCCGTGGCGTACTGATAGCCCTCCGGATCCTGCGTCACCTCGACGCGATCGGCCTTGAGGAGAATCGTCCCCTTGGTCATCGTCACGTTACCGGTGAAGATGTTGACCTGCTTGAGGTCGTCGTAGCTCATGTGATCCGACTCGATGTTGAGCGGCTTGTCGCGGTCGGCGCGTTCGGCATGGGCGAGCGGCGACGCGAGGGCGCCGAGCACGGCGACGGCGGTAGCCAGTGCGCGAAGGGCACGCAGCGACAGGGAAACGGGGCGCGGTTGGCGGCGATCGGTCATGGGGTCTTGGGGCCCGGTTTGGTCTGGGGTGGCGCGCTCGGCGCGGTGGCCGGTGCCGGGCGATTGCCGCCCAGTTCCGCCGGCTGGATCGTGCCGTGCACATTGCCGAGCAATTGTACGGCGCGTGAGATGTTATTGAAAATCATGCCGTCGCCGTACATCACGGACGAACCGCGGAAAAGCTGGACCGGCAATTCCGTGCGCACGATGTCGTCATTCATGAGGACCTGGAAGTGCTCGGACAGCGCGCGCATCTGCGGATCGCGCGGTCCGGCCTGACGCGTCACGACCGCGTTGTCGTACAAATCGACGACCGACATGTCGGCATTGAGCGTGCCGCGCTTGCCCGTGGCCGTCACTTCCGGTTGATCCGGCGTAAACGCGCGCACGGCGGGCATGGTCATGGCCGTGGTCTGGTCGTCCTCGTAATGCGTCATGTGCACGGCGTTGACGCGATATTGCGTGAGGCCGGTCGCCGACAACGTGGAGATCACCATGTCATCGGCAAAGTAGTCCGGGATGTGCTGCTTCACGTACGGCGCGCGATCGGCATCCGACGGCAGCGTGCGTTGCACGAGCCAGTACGTGCCGGCGGCCAGGCCAGCGAGCACGACGATGGCGATCAGGGATGCGGGCGAGACGCGTTGCGTGGCCATGAGTGATCGGCTCCCGGGACGCGTCAGGCGAGGGCTTCGGCGAGCAGGGCGTCGTAACGTCCCTGAGCGCGCAGGATAAAGTCGCACAGCTCGCGCACGGCGCCTTCGCCACCACGCGTGGCGGCAATCCAGTGGCTGCGCGCCTTCACTTCGATATGGGCATTGGCCGGGCAGGCCGCGAAGCCGACGCGGCTGAGGATTGGCAGATCGGGCCAGTCGTCGCCGATATGTCCACACACTTCGGCCGTCACGGACACCTTGGCGCACAGGTCTTCGAAGGCGGCGCGCTTGTCCTGTACGCCTTGATAAACGTGAGCGACGCGAAGATCGGCCGCGCGCCTGGCGACGATCTCGGACTGACGGCCGGTGATGATGGCCGTGACGATGCCGACTTCGGCGAGCAGCTTCAGGCCGTGGCCGTCGAGCGAATCGAAAGTCTTGATGACTTCGCCGGCCGGGCCGTAGCGCAGGCCGCCGTCGGTAAGCACCCCGTCGACATCGAACACCATGACACGCAGGCGCGCGGCGCGCGCCGCGGCGGCGGTCGTGTCATTCGGGGTGGAATGGGTGGGCTGGGCGATGCTGGGCTGATTCATGGGCAAGCGGCTCACACGACCTTGGCGGCGAACAGGTCGTGCACGTTCAGCGCACCGACGAGGCGCTCATTCTCGGTCACGAGCAATTGCGTGATGCCGAAACGTTCCATCAGTTCGGCGGCTTCGGCGGCGAGTTGATCGGGGCCGATGCTGCGCGGGCCGGCCTTCATGACGTCGGCCAGCGTGAGCGTGGTGAAATCGAGCGTGCGCTTGAACAGGCGGCGCAGGTCGCCATCCGTAAAGATGCCCACGACGTGATCGTCGGCATCGACGATGGCCGTCATGCCCAGGCCTTTGGCGGTCATCTCCAGCAGCGCGTCGGACAGGCTGGCGTCGGCGCGCACCCGCGGCACGCGCTCGCCAGTGCGCATGACATCGCTTACGAACGTGAGCAGGCGTCGGCCGAGCGCGCCGCCCGGATGCGAGCGGGCGAAGTCCTCGGCGCCGAAGCCGCGCGCGTCGAGCAGCGTGACGGCAAGCGCATCGCCCAGGGCGAGGGCCGCCGTGGTGCTGGCCGTCGGGGCGAGGCCCAGCGGGCAGGCTTCCTTGTCGACGTGCGCATCGAGGTGCACGTCGGACAGGCGGCCCAGGCTGGAAGCGGCGTTGCCGGTCATGGCGATGAGCTTTGCGCCGATGCGCTTTATCATCGGGAGAATGCTGACGAGTTCGCCCGTCTCGCCCGAGTTGGACAGCGCGACGACGACATCGTCGGTCGTGATCATGCCCAGGTCGCCGTGGCTGGCTTCGGCGGGGTGAACGAAGAAGGCGGGCGTGCCGGTGCTGGCGAACGTGGCGGCCAGTTTACGGCCGATGTGGCCCGACTTGCCCATTCCGGTGACGACCACGCGCCCGCGACAGGCGAGCAGCAGCGAGATCGCTTCGAAGAAGCTGTCGTCGAGGTGCGCGGAGACGCGTTCGATGGCGTCGGCTTCCGTGCGCAACACCTCCCGGGCGACCTCGAGTGCCCGGCCTGGATTGATTTTCGCTATCATGCGCGGAGTATATCAAAACGCACGCTGCGCCGAGGACAGCCGCGCCAGGCTTGGGCCTGCGCAGATCGGAGTCGCTCAGAAAGCGGCCCCGCGCCTCGTAGAACCCCGCCCGCGGAGGTCATCTGGCACGGCACTTGCATGGCAATCACCGTGATTCTTCAGACCCCTTACCTTCAGATTCACTCAGGAAACCGACCTTAGCCGATGGCATCACCGCTCGAACTCACTCTTGTCCTGCTGTTTGCCGCCTGCGTCGGGGTGGTGCTGTTCCGCATGCTCCATCTGCCGCCGATGCTCGGCTATCTGAGCGTGGGCATCGTGATCGGCCCGCACGCCATCGCGCTGGCTGCCGATACGCAACGCGTGCAGTACCTCGCGGAGTTCGGCGTCGTTTTCCTGATGTTCTCCATCGGCATCGAATTTTCGCTCCCCAAGCTCAAGAGCATGCGTCGCGTGGTGCTGGGGCTGGGTGTGTCCCAGGTCATGGGAACGTTGCTCGTGGCGGTGGGACTGGGGGCGCTCGTCAACCTGTTCTGGTCGTTCTCGTGGCAGGCCTCGGTGGCCCTGGGCGGCGCGCTGGCCATGTCCTCGACGGCCATCGTCACGAAGATGCTCGCGGAGCGGCTCGAACTCGAGACGGAGCACGGCCGCAACATCATGGGGGTGTTGCTGTTCCAGGATCTGGCGGTCGTGCCGTTGCTGATTGTGATCTCGGCGCTGGGCGGCAACCCGAAGGCGCTGATGCTGGCGCTGTCGCTGGCGGCGCTCAAGATCACGGGCGCGCTTGCGCTGTTGCTTTGGATCGGTCAAAAACTGGTCGGACGCTGGTTCCACATCGTGGCGGCGCGGCGCTCGCAAGAGCTGTTCATGCTCAACCTGCTGCTGCTCACGCTCGGGCTGGCCTATATCACGGAGCACCTTGGCCTGTCGATGGCGCTCGGCGCCTTCATCGCCGGCATGCTGATCGCAGAGACGCCGTTCCGCCATCAGGTGGAGGACGACATCAAGCCATTTCGCGACGTGCTGCTGGGACTGTTCTTCATCACGACCGGCATGTTGCTCGATCCGACCATCGTGATGCAGCAGCCACTGCTGGTGCTGCTGTTCTTCGTCGGCCCGCTGGTCGTCAAGTTCACGCTCATCGCGGGGCTCGCGCGCCTGTTCGGCAGCTCGCCGGGCACGGCGATTCGCACGGGCCTGGGTCTCGCGCAGGCGGGCGAATTCGGCTTCGTGCTGCTCAATCTGGTGATCGGCCGGCACCTGCTCGACCCGTCGCTTTCGCAAGCTGTGCTCGCGGGCATGCTGCTCTCGATGCTGTGCGCGCCGTTTCTCATCATCAATGCCGACCGTATCGCGCTGCGCTTCGTCGCCAACGAATGGATGATGCAGTCGTTGCAGATGACCCGGATTGCCACGCAGAGCATCAAGACGTCGGGCCACGTCATCATCTGCGGCTACGGCCGATGCGGCCAGAACCTGGCGCGCATGCTTGAGCAGGAGGGCATTGGCTATGTGGCGCTCGATCTCGACCCCGATCGGGTGATGGAGGCGGCCAGCTCCGGCGAGACAGTCGTCTTTGGCGATGCGGCCCGGCGCGAAGCGCTGATCGCGGCGGGGATTCACCGCGCCGCTGGCATCGTGGTGACCTACGACAGCACTCCGGCCGCGCTGAAGGTGCTGGCGCAGGTGCAGGCGTTGGAGCCAACCTTGCCAGTAGTCGTGCGCACGGTCGACGACACGCATATGGACGAACTGATTGCCGCCGGCGCGACCGAAGTCGTGCCCGAGATCGTGGAGGGCAGCCTGATGCTGGCATCGCATGCGCTAGTGCTCATGGGCGTGCCGATGCGCCGCGTGCTGCGCCGGGTCGCGCAGGCGCGTAACGAACGCTACAGCCTGCTGCGCGGCTACTTCCATGGCCTGGACGACGAGGACGACGACGCCGAGCGCGAGCAGGTTCGTCTGCAATCGGTTCCGCTCCCTCTGCATGCGGACGCGGTCGGGCACACCCTGGGCGAGCTTCGGCTCGACAAGCTTGGTGTGACGGTCACGGCCATTCGCCGGCATGGCATTCGCGGCGTGGAGCCGGTATCCGAGACGCGGCTGATGGCCGAGGACATCGTGGTGCTGCGCGGGTTGCCCGACCGGCTGGCCGCCGCCGAGGCGCGCCTGATCGGCCACGAGTAGACCACGCATAGACGGCGAGACCGCCAAGGGAGCGTGCGGCCGGTGCGTGCGCCTTGCGCTGGGCGGGGCTGCCCGCGCGGTTGCCGGGCGCCGGGCCATTTTTGGCATAATGTGGCGTGTTCTCCCTCCGTATCCCAAGAAGGATCCCCGTGCAGATCGACGAGTCCCCTGCCGCCTACATCAAGAGCCAGATTCGCACCGTGCCGGACTGGCCGGCGCCGGGCGTGCAGTTTCGCGACATCACGCCGTTGCTCAAGAACCCGCGCACTTTGCGGGTGCTCATCGATGTGTTCGTGCACCGCTACATGACGCACCGTCCCGATTACATCGCGGGCCTCGATGCGCGCGGCTTCATCCTCGGTTCGATCCTGGCCTATGAGTTGAACATCGGCTTCATCCCCATTCGCAAGAAGGGCAAGCTGCCTTATCAGACGGTCGCGGAGGAGTACGAACTGGAATATGGGAGTGCGACGGTCGAGATCCACGCCGATGCCTGCGGCCCGGGCGACCGCGTGCTGCTCATCGACGATCTGGTCGCCACGGGGGGCACGATGCTCGCGGGCAAGAAACTGCTGGAGCGCCTGGGTGCGACCGTCATCGAAGGGGCGGCCATCGTCGACCTGCCGGAACTGGGCGGCTCGCGCCTGATTCGCGACGCCGGATTGCCGCTCTTCCTGCTCTGCTCGTTCGAAGGCCACTGAACCCGGTAACCTGAGCGGACGCGTTGCGGTCCCTCCATCGCCCCTTCATTCACATCACCCGACCTCGGACGCGCCGATGCCCAATCTCTGGCTGTTCTTGCTGACCTCGGTGGCGATCACGCTCGCCCCGGGTCCGGACAACATGCAGGTCATCGCGCGCGGCATTGCGCAGGGCCGTTGGGCGGGGCTGGCCGCGGCCGCCGGGTTTACGTCCGGTTGTCTCTTCCACACGAGCATCGCCGCGGTCGGCCTGGCCGCCGTGCTGCGTTCGTCGCCGTGGGCCTTCGAGGGGATCAAGCTGGCCGGGGCCGCCTATCTCATCTGGATCGGCATCAAGGCGTTACGCGCGCGTGGTGCCCTGGCGCTGGCCAACGCGGCCGCACCACAACCACTCTCGGCCGTCTTCCGCCAAAGCGTGCTGGCGAACATGCTCAACCCCAAGGTCACGTTGTTCTTCCTGGTGTTCCTGCCGCAGTTCGTGAACGCCGACACCGCCCATCCCGGCGGGCAGATGCTGTTGCTCGGCCTCGTGTTCATGGCGCAGACGATCGTCGTGTTCAGCGCGTATGGATGGTTTGCTGGCATGCTGGGCACGTGGCTCAAGCGACGCCCCGGCGCAGGGCGCTGGCTCGACCGTGCCGCCGGCGCCATCTTCATCGGCCTGGGCTTGCGCGTCGCGCTGCAGGCGTAGGGCACATCAGCGCACCGGCATGGCCGGCATCGGCCACACCGATGCCTCCAAAGAATTCGCAGTCCAACCGACATTGCCAGATCATGCTTGCCGAACAACGCCAACAGTACGTGCTCGAACAACTTGCCAAGACCGGGGCGCTCGCGATCAGCGATCTGGTGCGCGAACTGGGCGTCTCGCGAGAGACCGTGCGCCGTGACCTCAATACGCTTGCCGGGCGCGGACTGCTGCTCATGACGCACGGCGGCGCGCTGGCCGCTGATCGCAGCGAACCCGACTGGACGCTGCGCGAGAACGTCAACGCGGTGGGCAAGCGTGCCATCGGCATGCGTGCGGCGGAACTGGTGCCCGATGGGGCGTCGGTGATCATCGACTATGGCACGACCACGCGGGCGGTGGCGCAGGCGCTGCTCGCCAAGCACCAGTTGCGCATCTACACGAACGACTGGCAGATCGCGCGACTGCTGGGCCGTCATCACGACAACCGGGTGACGTTGCTCGGCGGCGAGTTGCAGGACAACGAAGACGCCGTGCAGGGCTGGGACGCCATCAACCAGATATCGCAATACCACGCCGACTTCGCGTTCATCGGCGTGGGCGGCGTGACCGAGGACGGTGGCATCACCGATTTCAACCGTGCTGCCGCCGAGCTTCGAGCGCGCATGTTGCTGTGTGCGAACATCTCGGTCGTGGTGGCGGACCATACCAAGTTCGGTCGTGTGACGCCCGTGCGCATCCGTCATTTCGAAGCGGCCCGTTACCTCATCAGCGACGCCGCTCCACACAAAAGCATGCTGGCGCAACTGCGGGCGCGCGGCCCGGAACTGCTCATCGCGTGAGCGGGTTCAGTCGGGTTTGCATTGTGCGGGCCGATCGCCCGCGTCCCGTCAGACGCCGGGCATCTCCGCCCGGCCGTGCCATCCTCGCTGCCCACCCATCTGCGAAAATCGCGCCTTCGCTCGCCGCGTTCCGCTGACGATCGATATCGGGCGCGATTACATCGCGTCTGCAGACCGATGCGCATCCGCGCCCACACAGCACACCAGTACCTCCGCAGGCAGCTTGCCGGTGCTCAGATACACGTGCCCAACGGAGCTATCGAAGTACAGACTGTCGCCCGGCTTCAGTTGGAACATCGCGCCGGTCTCGAACCGCAGTTCGAGCGACCCCTTAAGCAGAAACACGAACTCTTCGCCGCTGTGGCGTATGTAGTCCGGGAAGTCGGAGAGCTTGCGTGCGCGCACCAGTCCGCGCATCGGCACCATGCGCTTGCCCGTCAGCTCATTGGCGAGCATGCGATATTCATAGTTGGGCGTGTCGTAGACCATTTGGTGGTCCGATGCCGTGAAGGTCGGCACAAGGGGGCCCGTTGCCTCAAGCGGTTTACGTTCGAATAGCGCGTCGAAGCCGACTTCAAGCGCTTGGGCCAGCGCCGCGAACTTGTCATACGTCAGGGCAATATCGCCACGCTCGGCCTTCGAGATCGTCGACACGGCGATGCCGGAGCGCGACGATAAATTCATCAGCGTCAATTTTTTCGCCTTGCGCGCGTCACGCAGCCGCGCGCCAATCGCCTTGCGATCGAACTGCGACGACGGCTCAGCAGGGGAGGGCGCCTTGCGCGCAGGTGATCTGACCATCCTTAGTCTCTCTCATCGGAATACGGGTTTTGTCGTATACGAGAATTATATTTTTCTCATATATGATAACTCTCATTCAGGTTCAACCCCCGAAGGAGCCGATGCCGTGTTAACGCTTGCCATGGAAAAAGCTGGTCTATCGAGGTCCCAAGTCATCGCTGCGACGACGCTGGGTACGGCATTGGAGTTCTACGACTTCACGATTTACAGCTTCTTTGCGATTCAGATCGGACAGCTCTTCTTCCCGTCGGCATCGCCGGTGAACCAGTTCTTGTTGTCGATCGGCGTCTTCGGCGTGGGTTTCGTCGTGAGGCCGCTAGGTGGCATTGTGATCGGTGCCTATGCAGACCGGGTCGGGCGCAAAAAGGCGATGGTGCTGACCATTATGTTGATGGCGCTCAGTTGCGCGCTCATCGCGGGTGCGCCCACGTATGCGGTCGCGGGCGTGGCAGCGCCGTTCATCGTGCTCGCCGCGCGATTGATCCAGGGCTTTGCTGCGGGCGGCGAGTTCGGCCCGGGTACCACGTTGCTCGTCGAATATGCCTCCGACTCGACACGTGCTTTCTTTGCAAGCTGGAACTTCTCGGCCACTGCGCTTGGGCTCGCGATGGGCGCGGGTGTCGCGACGCTCGTCAATGGCATGCTTCCCAAGGAGGCTGTGCTGGCGTGGGGCTGGCGCATTCCGTTCGTGCTCGGCATCGTGGCGGCGCCCGTCGGCATGCTGATACGCCGTCGACTTGAAGAAACGCTCAGCGACGCATCGTCTCGTGGCCCGACTCGGCGAGGCGCGTTGAAGGAGGCGCTCACCACGCACCTCAACCTGACGATTCTCGGCACCTTCGCCGAGCTTGGCGGTTCGGTGTCTGTGTATATCACGGCCTTCTTTCTGCCGAGCCATGCCGTGCGGACGTTGCATCTTTCGTCGACTGCGGCGGTCGTGTCGGGCGTGGTCAGTTCGCTGGTGCTGTTCGTGGCGGCGCCGGTCGCCGGCAAGCTCGCCGACCGCTACAGCCGAAAGCGCGTCCTCGTGGTATCGCGCGTGACCTTGTTGCTGAGCATCTATCCTGCGTTCGCCTGGCTCTCGGCGCAGCCTTCGATGGGGCTGCTTTGCGCGGTGTCCGCGTTTCTTGCCGTGTTCGTCGCCGGACAAATCGTCCCGGTACTCGTGATGATCCCGGAGCTTTTTCCGAAGCACGTTCGGGCGACGGGCATCGCACTGACCTACGTCGTCAGCGCTTCATTCTTTGGCGGGTTTTCTCCGTTCATCGCGAGCTGGCTTGTCGCGCGCACCGGCAACGTCCTGGCGCCGGCGTGGTATGTCGCGGCGGCCTGCGCGATCTCGCTCGTTCCGGTGATCTGGCTGCGCGACCGCACCGGCGAAGCGCTCGACTGAAACGTTTTCATCTCCAGGATCCACATGTCAGATAACGACGACCTCGTGAGCCGCAGTGCAGTCGAATTACGACGCATGATCGGCGCGAAACAGATCTCGCCCGTCGAATTGCTCGACGCGTGCATCGAGCGGATCGAAGCCGTCAATCCGGCCGTCAATGCAATTACGGCGACGTGCTTCGACGTGGCGCGTGAGGCCGCCAAAGCCGCCGAGCGCAAGGTGATGGCGGGTGCGCCGCTTGGGCTGCTTCACGGCTTGCCGCTGGGTGTGAAAGACCTCGAGGACACGGCGGGTTTGCTCACCACCTACGGTTCACCGATGTCGCGTAGCCACGTGCCGTCACGTGACGTGGTGCTCGTCGAACGGTTGCGCGCGGCGGGCGCAGTGCTTGTCGGCAAGACGAACGTGCCGGAGCTTGGCGCGGGAGCGAACACGCGCAATCCTGTGTGGGGCGCGACCGGGAATCCGTTCAATCCGGAATTGAATGCGGGAGGTTCGTCGGGCGGGTCGGCCGCCGCGCTCGCTTGCGACATGCTGCCCGTCTGCACGGGTTCCGACACCGGCGGGTCGCTGCGCATACCGGCATCGAAGTGCGGCGTCGTCGGCTTCAGGCCATCGGCGGGGCTCGTGCCAAACTCACGGCGTCTGCTCGGATGGACGCCCATTTCAGTGGTCGGTCCGATGGGGCGCGATGTCGAGGAAGCCGCATTGCAACTCGCGGCGACTGCCGGCTACTCGACAGGCGACCCGCTCAGCTACGAAATCGACGCGCCCGGCTTCACGGCATTGCCCTGGCTCGATCTCGCCACGCTGCGCGTTGGCTATACCGAAGACTTTGATTCGTGTGATGTCGACGACGACGTGCGCGCAGTGTTTCGTTCGCGCATGGCGGCGCTTGGCAAGCGGGTGCAGACATGCGAGCCGGTCAGCTTTGAACTGGGGGATGTGCACCGCGCGTTCGACGTGATCCGTGCGGAGAGCTTCGTCGCGGGACTGCGCGACGCGTATGCGCGCGATCCGGGGGCGCTCGGGCCCAATACCCGGGCAAACTATGAAATGGGTGCAGCAATGACCCTTGCCGACAGCGCATGGGCGCAAGCGGAGCAGACCCGCATTTTCACGCGTTTCCAGGCAGCGTTTGAGCGTTACGACGTGATCGTCTCGCCGACGACGCCTGTTTCGCCGTTCTCGTGGCGTGAATTGTATGCCGCGCAAATCAACGGCCGCGCTCAGGAGAATTACTACCGCTGGCTCGCCCTGACGTACGTGGTGACGCTCACGACGCATCCTGCGATCTCGCTGCCATGCGGTGTCGATCTTGCGGGCATGCCGTTCGGTTTGCAAATCGTCGGCCCGTTTCGCGGCGATCTCAAGACCTTGTGCGTTGCGCGCGCGATGGAGCGTGCCTTCGACCAGGAGCCGGCACTGCGCCGGCCGCGCCCCGATCTGTCGAAGCTCGTGCACGCGAACCCGGCGCTCAAATCAATTGTCACCCACCCGCCGATCCTGAATTCGGTTGGCGAGAATCCATCCGGAATGTCATCCGTTTAAATCCAGAGAGCCTGCCATGTCCAATGAAATCAAACGGCTGCAAACCAACGCGCGCATGAGCCAGATCGTCGTCGCGAATGGCGTCGTCTATCTGTCAGGACAAGTCCCCGACACGGCTGACGCATCGGTCACCGTGCAGGCAAACGAAGTGCTGACGCGCATCGACGCGCTGCTCGCGGCAGCGGGAATCGACAAAACGCGCATCATCACAGCGAACATCTGGCTCAGCGACCCGAAGCACTTTGGCGAATTCAATGCGGCATGGGAAGCATGGGTGCCCTCGGGCCATGCGCCGACACGAGCCTGTGTGCAGGCACTGCTCATGAAGCCCGGGCTTGATGTCGAAGTGGCCGTCACTGCGCTTGCGTGACGTGACCGTCATGAAATTCGATACGCTTGTCCTCGGTGGGGGCATCGTGGGCGTCTGCGTCGCCGTGCATCTGCAGCAGCGTGGGCACGCTGTCGCGCTGGTCGACCGCAAGGCACCAGGCAACGAGACGTCGTTCGGCAATGCTGGGCTGATCCAGCGCGAGGGCGTCTATCCTTATGCGCTTCCACGCGATTTCGCCACGCTCATGCGCTATGCGCGCAACCGCTCGCCCGACGTGCGCTATCACGCGCGCGCCATGCCGAAGGTGCTTCCGTTTCTGTATCGGTATTGGTATCACTCCCGTGCGGATCGTCACGCGGCTATCGCCCGATCGTACTCGACATTGATCGAGCACTGTGTCGACGAGCATCGCGCATTGGTCGAGGCCTCAGGGGCTCAAGCGCTGTTACGCACGGGGGGCTGGCTCAAGGTGTTTCGCAGCGCGCGCAAACACGAGGCGGAGTTGCGCGTGGCGGAGCAATGGAGATCCGAATATGGCGTCGCGTTTCAATCGCTCGACGTTGGGCAACTGCGGCGTGACGAGCCATCGTTGGGGCACGCGTTGATTGGTGCATTGCGCTATACCGATGCGGACTCCGTGAGTGACCCCAATGCGTTGGTTGCTGCGTACGCGCGCTACTTCGAGACCCTTGGAGGACGAATCTTCATTGGTGACGCGGCGACGCTCACGCCGAAGTGGGGTGTCAATACCGAGGCGGGCCGCATCGATGCGCATTCAGCCGTGATCGCGCTGGGACCGTGGTCGGATCTGGTCACGACACGGATGGGCTATCGACTTCCGCTTGCCGTCAAGCGTGGTTATCACATGCACTACGCCGCGCAGGAAGGCGCGCGATTGAATCAGCCGGTGCTCGATGCCGAGGTCGGCTACATGATGACGCCCATGGCGCGCGGTATTCGTTTGACGACGGGGGCAGAATTGGCCTTCCGCGACGCGCCCGCCACGCCTGTGCAACTCAGTGAAATCGAGCCTTTCGCGCGCGAGATGTTTCCGCTGGGCAAGCGACTCGAGGCCCAACCTTGGCTCGGTTGTCGTCCCTGCACGCCGGACATGATGCCCATCATCGGTCCAGCGAATCGGCACAGGGACTTGTGGTTCGCGTTCGGACACGCGCATCATGGCTTGACCCTCGGTCCTATCACGGGGCGTTTGCTCGCGGAGATGATGGTCGGCGCGGATCCGATCGCGGATCCGCGGCCGTTTCGTGCCGATCGTTTCGGTGACTGATCGCGTCGCGGCCTCTGCCTATGCGCAACGACGATGGCAATCGTTGACGTCGGCGCGTTTCCCGGTGGCCGTTCGAATGGTCGAAACCGCGAGCCGGGTGGACTTCCTGCAGATGTCCTATCTCGGGGCGCGCAGACACGGTTGCGCGTCCCGCAAAGATGTAGACAACATCGTTACCCGATCGCGCGGCAGATGACGTCAGACGTCGGCCGGCGAGGGCTCGGCGCCAGTGCGCCGATGCGTTCCGTTGCGCTCGAAGCGTTGTCAACTAATTGACCCAAAAAGGATTCTCGACGCTCATCAAAAAGCTCATCGTTTGTCACGGTCTTGTCATCGGCGCTTTTTAGACTGCGGTCACTTTTGGCACAAATTGCCACAAAACGGCTAGTCGAGCGATGCCGGCGGCGCGATCCCTCGGCGGGGCGCGGCGGCCGGGAGCGCATCGGGGCCGACCGGCGATTCGATTGACAGGTGAACCGTGGACGAAGCAATTCGAATCGAGCGACTGACCAAGACTTTCACGGGCGGCCGCCGTGCGCTCGACGAGGTGGCGCTCAATGTCATGCCCGGCGAAATGGTTGCGCTGATCGGGGCGTCGGGCTCGGGCAAGTCGACGCTGATGCGTCACATGGCGGGCTTCGTGGCCGCCGATTCGCAACCAGGCGGCATCGACATTCTCGGCCGACCGATTCAGCGCGATGGCCGCATCGTGCGCGAAGTGCGCCAGATTCGCCGCGACATCGGCTTCGTCTTCCAGCAGTTCAATCTGGTGGGCCGCCTGCCGGTCATTACCAATGTGCTGACGGGCCTGCTCGCGCGTGTGCCGCTGTGGCGCAGCCTGATGTACCGCTTCACCTCTGAAGAGCGCCAGACGGCGCTCGCGGCGCTGGCCGAAGTGGGCATCGCCGATCTGGCCTTCCAGCGCGCCAGCACGCTCTCGGGGGGGCAGCAACAGCGCGCGGCATTGGCGCGCACGCTGGTGCAGGGTGCGAAGATCATTCTCGCGGATGAACCGATTGCGTCGCTCGACCCGGAGTCGGCCCGCAAGGTGATGGACATGCTCGCGCGCATGAACCGCGATCACAAGCTGACGGTAGTCGTCTCCCTGCATCAGGTTGACGTAGCGATGCGCTACTGCGTGCGCACTGTGGCGCTGCATCAGGGGCGTGTGGTCTACGACGGCCCGTCTGCGGCACTCACGCCCGACCTGCTGCGCCGTCTTTATGGCGTGCAGGCGAGCGAACTGCTCAACGAAGACGCCGATGCCCCGGAGCGCGTGACGGGCGCGAAGCCGGCCGACGCGGAAACGCCTTTTCTTACCTCGATGTCCCTAAGTCTGACCTGACCTGGAGCTTGTCCTCATGAAACTGTGGAAAACCTTGCTGGCCGGCGCGGCCATGATCGCCTCGGTGGCGGCAGCGCACGCGCAGGAAATCAATTTCGGCATTATCTCGACCGACTCGAGCGCAGCCCTGCGTCAACGTTGGCAGCCGCTGATCGACGACATGGAGAAGCAAACGGGCCTGAAGGTGACCCCGTTCTTCGCCACCGACTACGCCGGTGTGATCGAAGGCATGCGCTTCAACAAGGTGCAACTCGCCTGGATGGGTAACAAGGGCGCGATGGAGGCCGTGGACCGCTCGAAAGGCGAAGTCTTCGCGAAGATCGTGTATGCCGACGGCACGCAAGGCTACTACTCGCTGCTGATCTCGAACAAGTCGAGCCCGTACAAGACGCTCGACGACGTGATCAAGAACGGCAAGAAGATCAACTTCGGGCTGGGCGATCCGACCTCGACGTCGGGCACGCTGGTGCCGGGTTACTACGTGTTCGCGAAGAACAACATCGATCCGCGCACGTACTTCAAGACCGCGCGCAGCTCGAACCATGGCGCGAACCTGATGGCCGTGCTCAACAATCAGGTCGACGTGGCGACGAACAACACCGAAGAGCTGAGCAAGCTCGAGGCAACGCAGCCGGAGAAGGCCAAGCAGGTTCATGTGATCTGGAAGTCGCCGCTGATCCCGTCGGACCCGATGCTGTGGCGCAAGGACCTGCCGGCCGCCACGAAGAAGAAGATCCGCGACTTCTTCCTGGCCTACGGCAAGGACGCGCACGAGAAGGAAGTGTTGAAGAACATTTACAACTACGGCGGTTTCCGCGCGTCGACCGACGCCCAACTGCTGCCGATCCGTCAGCTCGAACTGTTCAAGCAAAAGATGCAGCTTGCGTCGGATGCCAACATCGACGCCGCCAAGAAGAAGTCGCAACTGGCCGAAATCGACAGCAAGCTCGCCGCGCTCGACCAGGAAATGAACAAGGCGAAGTAAGCGTTTCATCGCACAGAAGTCAGTCATTGATTCAAGCGACGTCACAGGGCAGTGCGAGCGTGCTGCCCTGTGATGAATACCCGCGAGCCGGACCCTCGTACCCGCCGTGTCCTCTGCGGTCCGATTTTTCTCCGGCCGATGCTATGCCGGAATGACTTGTGGTACTCGACATGAACACCAGCGTATCCCTCACTGCAAATGGTCGCCTGCCGGGCGAGCCGCCCAAGCGTTCGTGGCTGTCCTTGATCGGCTGGGGGGCGTTCTTCCTGATTCTGGTGTGGTCGTGGGGCGGTGCCGATATGCGCCCGCTCGATCTGATTCGCGATTCGGGCAACATGAGCCAGTTCGCGCACGATTTCTTCCCGCCCGATTTCCACGACTGGCGCGTGTATGTGCACGAGATGCTCGTGACCATTCACATCGCGGTGTGGGGCACGGTGCTCGCGGTTGTGTGTTCGATCCCGATGGGGTTGCTTTCGGCGTCGAACATGGTGCCGGCGTGGGTGTATCAGCCGGTGCGTCGCGTGATGGATTCCTGCCGTGCGATCAACGAGATGGTTTTCGCGATGCTCTTCATCGTTGCGGTGGGTCTGGGTCCATTTGCCGGCGTGCTTGCGCTATGGGTGCATACGACGGGCACGCTCTCGAAGCTGTTCGCCGAAGCGGTCGAAGCGATCGATCCGCGTCCGGTGGAGGGCGTACGCGCTACGGGGGCGCGTGCCATCGACGAAATCCTGTACGGGGTGTTGCCGCAGGTCATGCCGCTGTGGATCTCGTACACGCTGTACCGTTTCGAGTCGAACGTGCGTTCGGCGTCGGTGGTCGGCATGGTCGGAGCGGGCGGTATCGGCGTGGTGCTTTATGAAGTGATCCGCAGCTTCCAGTACGCGCAGACGTGTGCCGTGATGCTGATCATGATCGTCGTGGTGACGTGCATCGACGTCTTCTCGGCGCGTGTGCGCAAGCAGGTGATCTGACGCCGAACAAAAAAGCGCAGTCGATAGTAGTAAGCAGAACGCCGGTCCTTGGAGACCGGCGTTCTGCATTTACGCGGGGGGAGTCGGGTCGCGGCGCACTCAGGCGACACGCAGTCCTTCCAGAAAGGTGGCGCGCGGCACCGGCGGCATGCCGGGGCGGACGGCGACACGCACCATGTCTGCTCGCAAACCCGGCATGATGCCGCCACGGTCGGAGAGGCCGACCGACTGCGCGGGCGTCCACGACACGGTGCGCATTGCCTTCGAGAGCGACCAGCCGATTTCGTTATGGAGTTGGAAGGCGGCTTGCAGCAAGCTGGACGGCACGTAGTCCGACGACAGGATATCGAGCATGTCTTCGCGCGCGAGATCGGCTGCTGCGACATTGCCCGAATGCGACCCCCCGCGCACGATGTTGGGTGCGCCCATGATCACGCCAATCGACTTCTCGCGTGCTGCGCGGGCTGCGGTGAGTGTCGTCGGGAATTCCGAGAGCGCCACACCGTCGCGGACGGCTTCGTCCACGTGTTCAATCGACGTGTCGTCGTGACTCGCCAGCGGCAGGCCGCGCTCGCGGCTCATCGTCACAATGGTGTGGCGGTGCGGCAAGGCGAACGCCTCTTGCTGAGCCTTCAGATCGGCCAGCATCGCTTGCCACGTCTCGTCCGACACCTTACCGTTACGCTCGTGATACTGGCGGTACTGCACCGGGTCGTGCCACTGGCGCTGACCCGGCGTGTGATCCATGACTGACACGAGCCTCAGTAGCGGGTGGTCGCTCATTTCGGCGAACGCCTCGGCCGCGTCGCGCGTGGCGACCTCGCAGCGCAGATGCAGGAAGTGATCCGCACGGAACAGACCGGCGGCGACGCTGTCGAGCAGTGCCTGAGCGCACTCGTTCTGCACTTTGCGGCTGCGCAGGCCGAACGCGTCGCGCTCGCCGATCACCAGCGAGTCGAAGACCGTGGTGATGCCGGCGGCGGCGACTTGTGCGTCGTGAATCGCGAACGCGGCGTGCGTGTTCCAGAGCACGCCGGGGCGTGGCGCGAGGTGCTTTTCCAGATTATCGGTATGCAACTCCACCAGACCGGGCAATAGATGATCGCCCTCCCAGTCGATGGCCTCCGGCACCTGCGTCGTGCCTTCTTCCACGGAATATATGCGGCCCTCGCGCACGTCGACGACCCCGGTGAAGGTGGTCTCGGGGGTGACGATGCGGGCGTTCTTGATAAGCATGACAAACTCCGGTGGATCAATGAGCGGGGCGCAGCACGGGGCGCATGACGAGTGTGCGGGAGGCAACCTCGTCGCGGGTCGCTTCGTCGTGGAAAATGCCGATGATCGCGCTGCCGGCGGCGCGCGCCTCGCCAATCAGTTGCGCGACCATGGCCCGGTTCCGGGCGTCGAGCGATGCGGTCGGTTCGTCGAGCAGCAGCACGGGTGCGGCGGCAATCAGGCCGCGTGCGATATTGATGCGCTGCTGCTCGCCTCCTGAGAACGTCGCCGGGGCGAGCGACCACAACCGTTCGGGAATATTCAGGCGGGCGAGAAGATCGCGGGCACGGCCTGCGGCGTCGCCGTCGCCATACCCAAGACGGCGCAATGGCTCTGCCACGATGTCGAGCGTGCTCACGCGCGGAATCACGCGCAGGAACTGGCTGACGTAGCCGAGCGTGGTGCGGCGTACCGAGAGCACTTCGCGGGCGGTGGCGGTGCTCAGGTCGACCCAGCGCCGCGTGTGGCCGTCGTCGTGACGGATTTCGATGCGGCCTTCGCCGACGAGGTAGTTTCCGTAGAGACAGCGCAGCAGTGTGCTCTTGCCCGCGCCCGAGGGGCCAACGAGCGCCACGCATTCGCCGCGCCGCACGCTCAGATCCACGCCGTCGAGCGCAGGAATGGCCGCACCGCCCTGGGCGTGCAGCCGGAACGTCTTGTGCAGGCCCTGAGCGCGCAGCATGACGTCGGGCTCGTGTGTGGCGAGGGTAACGGATTCCTGCCGGAGCGCTGCCCTGTCGGGAGACGAGGCAGCCGTGGGAGAGTTCGTTCCGGAGTTCATACGGGCAGCACCGAGGAAACCAGCAATTGCGTGTAAGGATGTTGGGGATCGTCAAGCACCTGATCGGTCAGCCCCGCCTCGACCACGCGGCCGGCCTGCATCACGATCAGGCGATGCGCGATGAGTCGCGCCACGCCGATATCGTGCGTGACGATGATGGCGGCAAGATGAAGGCGCTCGACGAGCGAGCGCAACAGATCGAGCAAACGCGCCTGCACCGATACGTCGAGACCCGCGGTCGGCTCGTCCATGAACACGAGGCGAGGTTCGGTCACTAGATTGCGGGCAATTTGCAGACGCTGCTGCATCCCGCCGGAGAACGCGCCGGGCATCTCGTCGACGCGGGCCGGATCGAGTTCGACCTGTGCCATCCAGTGGCGCGCCTTGGTGCGGATGTCGCCGAAGTGGCGCGCACCGACGGCCATCAGGCGATCGCCGATGTTGCCGCCGGCCGAGACGTTCATGCGCAACCCGTCGCGCGGATTTTGTTCCACGAAGCCCCACTCGGTACGCAGCAGACGACGCTTGTGTGCCTCGTCCAGCGTGCTCAGGTCGTGCAACGTGCCGTCGGTGCCGCGATAGTGCAGCGTGCCGGCGTCGATCTCATGACGCAGCGCCAGCGCGTTGAGCAGCGTCGACTTGCCCGATCCCGATTCGCCCACGACGCAAACCACTTCGCCGGGCCAGAGATCGAACGTCACGTCGGTGCAGCCGATGCGCTCGCCGTAGTGTTTGCCCAGCCCCGCCACACACAGCAGCGGTTCGTCCATCGGCGGTACGGCGCGCAGGGCCGCGTTGGAGAGCGTACTCATGCGGCCTCCTTCGTGGCCGTGCGGCTGCCGCAGTAGTCGCTGTCCGAGCACACATACATGCGGGTGCCCGCGTCGTCGGTGATGACTTCGTCGAGGAAGCTGTCGGTCGCGCCGCACAAGGCGCAATGCGCGTCCCACTTCTGGATCTGGAACGGGTGGTCGTCGAAGTCGAGGCTCTCGACTGGCGTGTACGGTGGAATCGCGTACAGCCGCCGCTCGCGTCCCGCACCGAAGAGTTGCAGCGCCGGGTTCATATGCAGCTTGGGGTTGTCGAATTTCGGAATCGGGGAGGGCGACGTGAGATAACGCCCGTTCACGATGACCGGATAGTCATAAGTCGTTGCGATAGCGCCGTGCCGCACGATGTCCTCGTACAGACGCACGCGCATGAGGCCGTACTCGCCCAGCGCATGCAGCTTGCGCGACTCGGCGATGCGTGGCTCCAGACGGAAGAGCGGCTCGGGCATCGGTACCTGATAGACCATGATCTGGCCTTCATGCAGTGCCGCTTCGGGAATGCGGTGACGCGTCTGGATGACGGTGGCATCCGACGTTTTGGTCGTCGTGGCCACACCGGCCGTGCGTGCGAAGAAGCGGCGGATGTTCACGGCGTTGGTCGTGTCGTCCGCGCCCTGGTCAATGACCTTGAGCGTGTCGTCGGCACCGATCACCGCGGCACTCACCTGAATGCCGCCCGTACCCCAGCCATAGGGCAGCGGCATCTCGCGGCTGCCGAACGGCACCTGATAGCCCGGAATCGCCACCGCCTTGAGCAGGCTGCGGCGAATCATGCGTTTGGTCTGTTCGTCGAGGAACGCGAAGTTGTAGCCCTCCGCGGTCACGGCACCTGCCGCTGGCGAAGACGTTTGCGCGGCGTCGCTCATGCGGCCTCCCGAGTGTTCTGAACGGTGGGGCCAGTGTCGTCGCCAGCGTCCTGTGTTCCGTATTTCGCGGCGTGCTCGGCGCGCAGACGGCGCACCAGTTCCAGCTCGGCCTGAAAGTCCACGTAATGCGGCAGCTTCAGATGCTGGACGAAGCCGGAGGCTTCGACGTTGTCGCTGTGATAGAGCACGAATTCCTGCTGCTGCGCGGGCGAGGTGACGGCGTCGCCCAGTTCCTGTGTGCGCAGTGCACGATCGACCAGCGACATGGCCAGCGCCTTGCGCTCGTTGTGGCCGAACGCGAGACCGTAACCTTGCGTGAACTGCGGCGGCACGTCCTGATTGCCGCCGAACTGCGTAACCATCTGACACTCGGTCACAGCGATCTCGCCAATGTCGATGGCAAAGCCGAGTTCTTCCGGCACGATCTCCACGGCGACATGCCCGATGCGAATTTCCCCCGCGAACGGATGATCGTTGCCATAGCCGCGCTGTGTGGAGTAGCCGAGAGCGAGCAGGAAGCCCTCGTCGCCGCGGGCGAGATTCTGCAACCGTGCCGTGCGCGATGCGGGTGTGAATAGCGGCGCCTGCACGAGATCATGCGGCTCGGGGTCGGTGCCATCGGCGCGCAGTGATTCGAGCAGGCCGTCGCGTCCGAGAATGTCGGTCACACGCGGGGTGACGCCAATGGGCGGCACGCCAGGGATGGCGACATCACCCTGTGCGACGGCGTTGCGGGATTCGACACTTGCGGCGTCGTACGCGGTATCGGCATCGGCATCGGCATCGGCATCGGCATCGGCGCCGGCTTCGCCGGGCAATGGCTCACGGTCGCCGTGCGCGGGCGTCTCGTCTTCCGCGAGCAGCGCGAAGTCGAGCAACCGTTGCGTGTAGTCGTACGTGGCGCCCAGCACCTGACCGCCCGGTACGTCCTTGAACGTGGCGGAGATGCGGCGCGACAAGCGCATCGCGGCGGTGTCGAGGGGCGTTGTCGTGCCCAGGCGTGGCAGCGTCGTGCGATAGGCTCGCAGCAGGAAGATCGCTTCGACGAGATCGCCCGCCGCTTGTTTGATCGCCAGTGCCGCGAGCGTCTCGTCATACAGCGCGCCTTCGCTCATCACGCGCGCGACGGCCAGACGCATCTGTTCGCGGATTTGCGTAACGCTCAGCGCAGGCACCTCGGGATTGCCGCGCCGCGCCCGGGCGAGCAGATCCCACGATTGTTCGATGGCGCGCTCGCCACCTTTGACTGCGACATACATCAGCAAACCTCCACATGCGTGGTGCGCGGCAGGCCGAGCACCGTGTCGCCAGCGGCGATCAACAGGTCGAGCCCGGCGGGAAAGCGGGGGGCGAGCGCGGCGCGCGCTTGCCAGAAAGCCGTGTCGAGCCCGCCGACCGTCACGTCGGCATGCGAGGCGATGCCGGGGCCGCGCAGCCGCAGATGCAGGCCGCCCGTGCCGGTGTGACCGGCGGCGAGCGCTGGCACATCGACGATCAGCGTGGCGCTGTGTTCGGGCGATTCCGCCGTACCGAACGCGAAACGCTGGAGTGCGGGACAGCGTGCGGGATCGGTGAGCAGCGCGAATTGCGCCGTCGCCAGATCCGCTTCGCCACTCAGCAAGGGCGCGCCCGTGTGAAAGCGCAGTGCGCTCGCCACTTCGAGCAGCGGAAACTGCAGCCAGACGGAGGTTGTCGCGTCGGCCAGGGCGAGCAGCGTGGCGCGCGCGGCGATGCTCGCTTCCTCGCTCGGCGCGAGCCGGCTGCCGACACTGCGCAGCTCACCGGGGCGTGCCAGCGCGTCGAGCACTGCGCGGAACACGCCTTGTGCATCATGAACGGGATCGGCGAAGCCGGGTTGCAACTGCGACCAGTCAGGTATCGATGCCATCAACATTCAGGCCTCCCGGACCATGGTGAAGAACTCGACGCGGCTCGCGGCCGTGTCGGCGTCGTTCCGGTTCGCGGTGGCCGCCAGCCGTCCGGCAATCGTGGCGAGCGGGCCGGCGGCGAGTCCATGGCGGTGATGCGGCATCTGCATGAGCGCATCGAGACGCGCCACGCGTGCGGCCCGCTCGGGGTCGCGGCCCAGCACGTAGCCGGTGCCGACGACGCCGTCTTGCTGACGCAACGTGCAGCGCGTGACGGTCGTCTCGCCGAGGTTAAAGCGATCGCCGCAGCCGCCGACGCGGCCTTGCACCATCACCAGTCCGGTCTGCGGTGCGCGCAGCCAGACGAATTCGGGGGCGCCCGGACAGCGGGCGATGGCGTCGTCAAGTTCGTCGCGCGTGGCGCGGGCGAGCAGCGCGAGCCATTGCGCGCGGGCGGGCGGGGCGGCGTTGCCCTCGCCCTCGCCGCACGCCGTGTGGGAAGAAGTGTTCGGCATGATTGTCTAGTCGTATAGACGTGTGTATGATTGCAATAACTTCGGATGGGGTAATGCACGCGAACTCATTACAACTTTGCCGGGTGTCAATTTGATGACAGCACAACTCGAACGTGGCGGCGGCGTCGCCGTCTGGCGGCAGATTGCACAGATTCTTGCCACCGAAATCGGTGAGCGCCGCTATGGCGAGGGTTTGCCCGACGACCGCCTGCCGAGCGAGACCGAACTCGCACAGCGCTTCGGCGTGAACCGTCACACGGTGCGCCGTGCCATTCTCGGGCTCTCGGAGCAGGGGCTCGTGAATGTCGAGCACGGTCGCGGCACTTTCGTGCAGGCGGGGGCCATCGGCTACGTGATCGGACGTCGCACGCGTTTTACCGAAAATCTCTCTCAGCACAATCTCAAGACAGCGCAACAGATTCTTTCGGCGCAGAAGGTGAAGGCGGAGGCCGCCGTGGCGCATGCGCTCGAGATTCGCGTGGGGGCGCCGGTGTATCGCGTCGAACTCACGCGCCGCAGTCTCGACACCCAAGGCATCGAGTTACCGCTCGCGTACAGCGAGAACTGGTTTCCGGCGGCGCGCTTTCCCGACTTCCCCGACGTCTTCGCGCAACACACATCGATCAGTGCAACGCTTGCGAGCTTCGGAGTCACGGACTACACGCGGCGCGAGAGCCGAATCGGGGCGCGGCTTCCGGACGGCGAGATCGCACGGCATCTTGGCATCAATCGTCAGCAGCCGGTGCTGAGTGTGGAGAGTACCGACGTCGACGAAGCGGGCAAGCCCGTCAAGTACGGCATCGCCTATTTCCCGGCGGATCGCATGCAACTCGTGGTGCAGGGAGAGATGGCATGAGCGAGGCGCCGCAATTGACGATCGATCTGTCCGTGGCTCGGTTTGCGATCTACTACGCGCCATCCGCAGGCTCGTGCTGGTGGAACGAAGGCAGCCGGTGGCTGGGACGTGACGCGATCACCGGGCGCCTGCTCAATGCGCCGCAAGTGCCGGGCCTGTCCCGTTCGCTGCATGAGGTGACGGCCGATCCACGGCGTTATGGATTGCACGCGACGCTCAAGGCGCCGATGAGGCTCGCGTCTCAGGACGGGCTTGCGCGTTTGTCCGGTATCGCCACCGCAGTGGCCGCGCGTCATGCACCATTTGATCTCGCAGTACACACCGATGTCGTCGATACCGACAACGGCAAGCAGCCGGGCTTTGTTGCGCTTTGTCCCACTGTCGGGTCTGTGGGCACGAAGGCGGTCGATGCCCTCGCTGCCGACTGCGTGCAGTCGTTCGACGATCTGCGCGCACCGCCGACGGACGTGGAATTGGCTAAACGTAACGCGCAACCGTTATCGTTACGTCAACGCGAATTGCTCGCGCAGTGGGGATATCCGTACGTGTTCGATGAGTTCCGATTTCATGTGACGCTGTCCGATCGTGTGGACGCAAGCGACGCGGCCGCGATTGCCAACTGGTGGCAACCGCGCGTGCAGGCGCTTGGGGTCATGCGCGTCGACAGTCTGGCGCTCTTCGTGCAACCGGCGCCCGGCGAGCCGTTCCTGCTGCACGAACGCTTCGTCTTCGGGGAGGGCGCATGAATCACTCACGCCTCTTTTACGTGATGGGGCCATCGGGCGCGGGCAAGGACTCGTTGCTGGCATACGCACGCGAGCGGATCGGTACGGCGTTGGCCGGTGGCGCGCCGGTGCTTTTCGCGCATCGCTACATCACGCGAGCGCCATCCGAAGGGGAAAACCACGTGGCGCTATCGCACGCCGAATTCGCGGTGCGCCACTCGCTGGGTTGCTTCGCGCTCGACTGGACGAGCCACGACTGCCGGTATGGCATCGGCATCGAGATCGATGCCTGGCTGGCGTCCGGGGCGAATGTCGTCATCAACGGGTCGCGTGCGTTTCTGGCGCAAGCGGTCCATCGTTACGGTGAGCGCCTGCATGTGGTGGAAGTCCGCGTCGATCCGGCCGTGCGTGCCCGACGCCTCGCCTGCCGCGGCCGCGAAACCGGCGACGCCCTCGACAAGCGCGTCGCGCATCAGGTGCAATGGACGCCCCCCGCAGGCATTCCCCTCACGGTGATTGCCAATGACGGCGCGTTGGCGCAGGCGGGGGATCGTCTCCTCAATTTGCTGACGAAGCCGGGCTGAGCCTTGGGGGCCAGGGCGGGTCGCGACACCGAAGACGGGCGGACTCGCCGCCGCTTCTGTAAAATGCCGCTTTTGCCTCGATTTCGCGCGCTTCCAGCGGGGGCGCGTCCGGTCTCTGACGTATGTCTTTTGCTTGTATTGCGGCGGCGCGCCGCTTCGACGACACGGCGCATCTGCCGCTGGTGATCGGTTCGCAGCGTTATGGGTGGATTCGCCGTCGCGACGCCGAGTCACTGTGCCATTGGCCCGACGTGTTCGAGATCAGCTCGCTCGCGGTCCGTATCCATCCGCGCCACGATACGTGCGAAGCGCGCACGGCGGCGCTGGTGCCGGTGATCGAAGCCCTGGCGGCCCAGGGTCTCATCACGGGCTGGCGCAACGAGCGTTACGCGATTCGTCAGCGGCTCTATGACGCACCGCTCGCCTGGATCGAACGGGCGGCCTCGCGCTTTTTCGGCACGCGCACGTTCGCCGTGCACGTGAACGGATACGTACCGGCCCGCTTCGTCGGTGAGGCGCCGACGCTATGGATTGCGCGGCGCAGTGTGCTCAAGGCGACCGATCCCGGCTGGCTTGATAATACGGCCGCCGGGGGCATCGGCAATGGGATCGGCGTGGGCGACACGCTCGTCAAGGAGTGCTGGGAAGAGGCCGGCATCCCGGCCCATCTGGCGAGCGACGCGCGGCCCGGCCGCACGCTGCATATCCTCGCGGAAATTCCTGAGGGCGTGCAGTCCGAGCAGATTTTCGTCTACGATCTCGCGCTGCCGCGCGGCTTCGTGCCGGAGAACCAGGACGGCGAGGCAAGTGCGCACTGGCTGTGCTCGGCCGGCGACGTGCGCGAGGTGATCGCCGACGGCAAGATGACTGTCGACGCGAGCCTGGCCAGCCTCGATTTCCTGCTGCGCGAGGGCGTCATTCGCGCGAAGGACTGCGCCGGGATCGAGGCGTTGTTCAGGCCGGCGGACGAATGATCGCGGCACTCGGCCGCACGGCCATCGACACCGAATTCAACACTGCAACGACATTGCAAGCCTTTGCCCAGGAGCAATCATGGCACCGATCGAAAATAGCTACATCCTGAAGTTGTCCTGCCCGGACCGTCCCGGCATCGTCCACGCGGTGGCCGGTTTCCTGGTCGAGCGCGGCGGCAACATTCTCGACTCGGCGCAGTTCAATGATCGCTTCACCGGCGGCTTCTTCATGCGCGTGCATTTCCAGCAACTGCCGGGCCAGAGCGATCTGGCCGCGTTGCAGCGCGACTTCGCCCCGCTCGCCACGCAATACGAGATGCAGTGGGAACTGGTCGACGCCGCGATCAAGCCGCGCGTCATGCTCATGGTCTCGAAGATCGGTCACTGCCTGAACGATCTGTTGTTCCGCTACAAGACGGGCCAGCTCAACATCGAGATTCCGGCGATCGTCTCGAACCACAAGGATTTCTACCAACTGGCCGCGAGCTACAACATTCCGTTCCACTACCTGCCGCTCATGAACGCGACGCCGGAATCGAAGGCGGCGCAGGAGGCCAAGGTGTATGAGCTGGTGCGGGACAACGACATCGATCTGGTCGTCCTCGCGCGCTACATGCAGGTGCTCTCCAGCGACCTGTGCGAGAAGCTCGCGGGTCGTGCGATCAACATTCACCACTCGTTCCTGCCGAGCTTCAAGGGCGCGAAGCCGTACTATCAGGCGTTCGACCGTGGCGTGAAGCTCATTGGGGCGACGGCGCACTACGTGACGTCGGATCTCGACGAAGGTCCGATCATCGAGCAGGAAGTCGAACGCGTGGATCACACGATGGATCCGGAGCAACTGACCGCCATTGGGCGCGACGTGGAATGTGTGGCGCTGGCGCGCGCCGTGCGTTATCACGCCGAGCACCGCATTCTGCTCAACGGCCACAAGACGGTGATCTTCCGCTGAGCGACGCGGTCGGCTCGCGCCGAGCAATGTGCCCAACGTAAAGCGCCCGGAACGTGAGGTTCCGGGCGCTTTCGTTTTGAAGCGATGAACGGACGAGCAAACGGTCGGGCAGGGCGCTAGGTGCGCCGCGCCAGCTCACTGCCGGCATCGCGCGCGAGCCGCATGATCGACATCGTCGAACTCACGGCAATCAGCCCCACCACCAGGAATGCCCACGGGAAGTCGACATCGATCACATGATCGCGCCCGTGCAACCAGGACGATGTCTGCAACACGGCGGCGCCGATGGTGATGCCCAGCGTGAGCGACACCTGTTGGGCGACGCTGGCCAGGCTCGTCGCCTGGCTCATGCGCTGTGCTGGCACGTCCGCGTATGAAATGGCGTTCAGGCTCGTGAACTGCAACGAGCGGAAGCATCCGCCGAACAGCAGCGTGCCGAGAATCACCAGGTGCGACGTCTGGGCGGTGAACAAGCCATAGCCGCCCAGCGTCGCCGACGCCACCAGCGCGTTGGTCATCAGCACGCGGCGAAAGCCCCAGCGTTGCAGAATGCGCAGCGAGAGCGTCTTCATGAACATCGCGCCTGCCGCCGAAATGAACGTGAGCGCACCCGATTCCATCGGCGTCATGCCGAAACCCAGTTGGAGCATGAGCGGCAGCAGGAACGGCGTTGCGCCGACGCCAATGCGAAACAGGGTGCCGCCCGCGACGCCCGCGCGGAACGTGGGGATGCGAAAGAGGTCGAGCCGCAGTAGCGGATGCGCGAGCCCCTTCGCGTGACGCAGGTAGGCCACGAGCAGCGCCGCGCCGATGGCGACGAGGCTCAGCGCGAGCGGCACGGGGATCAGATGGCGGCCGATGGTCGACAAACCCAGCATCAGGATCGAGAGTCCGAGGCCCGACAGCACGAAGCCCAGGATGTCGAGCGGCGGCACGTCGTCCTCATACAGATCGGGAATGTACTTCGTCGCGAGGATGAAGCCGAGCACGCCGATGGGAATGTTGATGAAGAAGATCCAGCGCCAATGCCAGTAGGTGGTGATGAAACCGCCGAGCGGCGGGCCGAGCACCGGGCCGACCAGCGCGGGGATCGTCAGGTAGTTGAGCGCACGCACCATGTCGCGCTTTTCCACGGACTTGAGCAAGGCGAGGCGTCCCACCGGGACCATCATCGCGCCGCCCATGCCTTGCATGAAGCGCGCGATCACCAACTCGGGGAGCGTGCTTGAGATGCCACAGCAGATCGAGCCGAGCACGAACACGCCGATGGCTGTGCGAAAGACATTGCGCGTGCCGAAGCGATCGGCAATCCACCCGCTGATCGGAATGAAGACCGCAAGGCTGATGAGGTAGGTCGTGAGCGCGAGCTTGAGCGTGATCGGGCTCTCGCCGAGATCTTGCGCGATCAATGGCAACGAGGTGGACAACACGGTCGAATCCATGTTCTCCATGAACAGCGCGCAGGCGACTATCAGTGGAACAAGCATGAGGCGTGACGTTGCCGTCGCGGCAACCGGATAAGCAAACGAAGAACAACTCGACGCAAGAGCGGCGGCGCGTCGGCAGGGGGCAATCGATAACACGGCGGTGCGCCGCTCATGGCAGGCTGCGATGGCGGCGCAGTGAGCGTTATAGCAAACTTCGTCGCGGTCCGTGCCGGACGTGCGCACCGTCAGGTGTCATGCGGGTTTTCACGGGGTCCACGCCGCACGACATCGTTTTGGAGAGCGGAATGCGGTGTCGCAGCACAATACGTCGTTGCGGCTGGCGAAACGTGTTGCCGGTCGATGTAATGGCCGGCGTTCTCGCTCAGCGCGACGTCAGGAAGTCGCGCAGGACATCGAGGTGCGTGCGCGCATCTTCCTCGTCGAGTCGATGGGCCGCCGTGAGCAACGTCACCGGGCCTTCGGTCAATCGCGTGCGCAGGTCCGCGAGGGTGGCATTGTGCCCGGCGTCGAGTGCGACCAGTTCGTCGAGATAGCGTTGACGGAATTCATCAAACTGCTCGGGGTGTTGGTGAAACCACTGGCGCAGCGGTGTGCTCGGGGTAGCGTCCTTGGCCCAGAAGTCGATTTGGGCCTTGACCTTGGCGAGACCGCGCGGCCAAAGGCGATCGGCGAGCACGCGTTGGCCGTCGGTGGCGTCGGGGGCGTCGTAGACACGCTTGAAGCGAATCGCCATGCGTTTGGCGCTGTGCTTGTGCGCAGGGCTGGCGTTGGCCGGCGGGACGGCGTCAGGGGTTTTCGACGGCGGCATGGGGAACGACCTCGAAGTGTGAGCGCGCGAGCGCGCGACACTCGAGAGCTTACCGGAGGTGGACGATGCCGGCGAGCCCCGCCTTCGGCCGGCGACAACGCTGTCATGCGGGGTGCGTAAGCGGTGCGACTTGCCGAATGCCGAGCGACGACAGCGACTGCTCGACCGCCGTGACGACGTTGCGCATTTCGTTGTCGTCGACCGCACCGATGCAGCCCACGCGGAACGTGTCGATCCGTGTGAGCTTGCCCGGATAGAGGATGTAGCCGCGCTCGCGCACTGCCGCGTAGAACGCGTTGAAGTCGTATTTGCTGTCGGCGGGCGCGTGGAACGTCACGATGACCGGCGCCTGAATCTCCGGCGCGAGGAACGGCCGGAAGCCCAGGGAGGCCATTCCGTCGAGCAGCGTTCGGCAGTTCCTGCGGTAGCGTTCGCCGCGAATCGTCGGCCCTCCCTCCGCGAGGAACTGATCGACGGCCGCGCGCAGCGCGGCGACCACGTGTGTCGGCGGGGTGAAGCGCCATTGGGTGGTCTTCTGCATGTACATGTACTGATCGTGCAGGTCCATCGCCAGCGAATGGCTGTTGCCGCCGCTCGCTTCGAGCACCGACCGCTTCGCGATCACGAACCCCATGCCCGGCACCCCTTCGAGGCATTTGCCGCTCGCGGCGACCAGCGCGTCGAACGGCATCGACCGCACGTCGATGTCCAGCGCGCCGAACGAACTCATCGCATCGACGATGAGTCCGGTACCGTGTTTCTGGCACACGCGTGCGATCTCGGCAAGCGGGTTGAGCACCCCCGCACCGGTTTCCAGATGCACCTGCGCGACGTGGGTGATCGACGGATCGCGCGTGAGCGCCTCGTCAATGGCGGCGGCGCTGGCCGCCTGATCGTCCGCGATGGGCAGGGCGACGGCGTCGCGCCCGAGATATCGGCAGATCGTGAGCAGGCGCTGGCAGTACGCGCCATTGTCCGGTACGAGAATGCGAGCGTCGCGGGGCGTCAGTGTGCCGATGGCCGCTTCGACCGAGAACGTGCCTGAGCCCTGCAGCGGCACGCAGACATGCGTGTCCCCGCCGTGCACGATGTCGACGAGATCGCGGCGCAGCGACGCGGTGATGCGGTTGAACTGGGCATCCCACGAACCCCAGTCGCGCAGCATGGCCTGCCGGGTCGCCGGCGACGTGGTGAGCGGGCCGGGGGTGAGCAGAATCGGTTCCTGACCGAGAATCATGACCGCCTCCTATCAAGCGGGACAACAAGCGAGAGAAGTCACGACACCATCGACGTTCGCGGGGCGGCCGCCGCCACGCGTGCGTGTAACGCCGCATCACGTGCGGGATGCCGCGACCCAGCAGGCACACCAGCATCGACGTGAGCACGACCAGCGTGGTCTTGGCGAACGCGTGCGAAAGACGTCTTGGTGAAGTGATGTGTTGCATATTAGTGGCAATTTATGTCATTTTATTGAAGCTCATGGCGCATTGTCATCTTTTCGTAAAATACCCAGAATATTATGAAAATCATTGATTAAAATGGATTTTTATTGCTACTCGTGCTGACGTTTTTCGACTGTTTTGCGAGATGGACGGGAAGCGTCGAATGCCGTTTGTTGACAATCTGTAAACCGATGTGCTTGAATGCCAACCAGCAAAAATAATCACGTGATGCCACAAATTGCAACGGCTCAATGCGGCCGCAAGGTGTGCTTTTGCGCAATGGCGTCAGGTGGTGGCGCCGGCGTTCAGAAAGAAGGAAGACAGGTATGAACCCGAAGCTCACGTCGCCCTCGACGATCGAACTGTTGCAGAGCCAGTCGCTCACCACGCTCGTCCAGCACGAGATCGAGCGCCAGATCACGGCGGGCACGCTCGCGCCAGGCACCAAGCTCAACGAGATCGACGTGGCCGGCCGACTGGGCGTGTCGCGCGGTCCGGTGCGCGAGGCGTTTCGTGCGCTTGAAGAGGCGGGGCTGTTGCGCACCGAGAAGAATCGCGGCGTGTTCGTGCGCGTCATTTCGCCGGAGGAGGCCGAAGAGATCTACACGCTGCGCGGTGTGCTCGACGAATATGTGGCGCGCACGCTGGCCGAGACGATCGCGTCGGCGCAGCTCACGCGCCTGCGCGAATCTGTCGAGGCGATGCGCGTCGCGGTGGAGGCGGGCGACAGCGAGGCCTACTACCGGCTGAATCTGGCGTTTCACGACGCCCTCGTCGAGATGGTCGGCAGCCGCAAGTTGCTTGAGACCTACCGGCGTCTGGTCAAGGAATTGAGCCTGTTCCGGCACGAAGCCTTGACCGGCGATACGTCCGCGCCGCCGAAATCGGAGCGCGAGCATCGCGACATCGTGAGCGCGATCGCGTCGCGCGACCCGGAGCGTGCGGCGCAAGTCACGCGCGAGCATTTGTCGCGAGGCCGCGCGCGCATTCGCGAAGCCCTTGCGCGAGCCCATGGTGCCGCAGCGCAGGCGAAGGCCGGCTGAAGGACAGTGAACGGTTTGTCTTGTTGAATACCTGGCCGCCGGGTGCGCGCCGCCCCACAGGGCGACACCGACGGCACTCAACCGAGTTGCTTTTGAGGAGACCCGACGTGAACCCGCCCGTATCGATCGAAGTGAACGGCCGCCATTACCGGTTGCCGCAACAGCCGACCGTGATCGTCTGCGTCGACGGCTGTCAGTTCGACTATCTCGAAGCTGCGGCCGCGGCCGGCGTCGCGCCCTACCTGAAGCATCTGCTAGCCGACGGCGCGGTGTTCCAGGGCGACTGCGTCGTGCCGTCGTTCACCAACCCGAACAACCTGTCGATCGTGACCGGGGTGCCCCCCGCGGTGCATGGCATCTGCGGCAACTATTTCTTCGACCCGTCGGCTGACGGCGGCCGTGGCGCGGAGGTCATGATGAACGACCCCGCCTACCTGCGTGCGGGCACAGTGCTCGCGGCGGCGGCCGATGCGGGGGCGAGCGTGGCGGTCGTGACCGCCAAGGACAAGTTGCGCAAGCTGCTCGGCCACCGCATGAACGGCATCTGCTTCTCGTCGGAGCTGGCCGATCAGGTCACGCTTGCCGAGAACGGCATCGACGATGCGCTTGGTCTCGTCGGCATGCCGGTGCCGGACGTCTACAGCGCAGCGCTCTCCGAGTTCGTGTTTGCCGCCGGCGTGCGCTTGCTTGAGACGCGTCGCATCGATCTGATGTACCTCTCGACGACCGACTACGTCCAGCACAAGTGCGCGCCGGGCACACAGGGCGCGAACGCCTTCTACGCGATGATGGACGGCTATCTGCGTCGTATGGATGAGTTGGGCGCCGTCATCGGGCTGACGGCCGACCATGGGATGAACGACAAGCACGATTCGAAGACCGGCCGGCCCAACGTCATCTATCTGCAGGACCTGCTCGACGACTGGCTCGGCAAGGGCGTGGAAGCGGGCGGCGCACGGGTGATTCTGCCGATTACCGATCCGTACGTGGTGCATCACGGCGCGTTGGGTTCGTTTGCCACGATCCATCTGCCGCACGACGTGGGCCGCGACGCGCTGCGTCAGCGCATCGCCGCGCTGCCCGGCATCGAGGTCGTGCTGAACAACGCCGAGGCATGCGCGCGCTTCGAGCTGCCGCCCGACCGCGTGGGCGATCTGGTGGTCGTGAGCGCTCAGTCGGTCGTGTTGGGCACGAGTGCCAGCCGTCACGACCTGACCGGGCTTACGGTGCCGCTGCGCTCGCACGGCGGGATCTCGGAACAGACGGTGCCGTTGCTGTTCAACCGCAAGACCGAAGGCATTCCGGGCAAGGCGCGGCTGCGCAACTTCGACATTCTCGACGTGGCACTCAATCACGTTTGATGCGGTACCGCAACGCCTTTGCCATGTGAGCCCGCGGCGCGCAACCCAGAACGTTTGCGTCGCCGGGCCGCGTCCTGTTGGATATGCTGTGGAGAACCCCATGAGCGCGCCGCACAAGCTGCATCCCGATTTCCGCGCCGAAGCGCTTCGCATCGGCGGCGAGAAAGTGACCCGCGATCGGATCATCGAAATCGTCAGTCCCTACTCGGGCGAACTCGTCGGCACCGTGCCGAAGGCCTCGCTCGACGACGTGCGCCGCGCGTTCTCGATCGCGAAGCAGTATCGCTCGACGCTCACGCGCTTCGAGCGCGCCAACATCCTCGAGAAGGCCGCGGCGCTGCTGCGCGAGCGCACCGCCGAAGCCGCCGCGATCATCACGATGGAGTCGGGGCTGTGCAAGAAAGACGCCGTCTACGAGATCGGCCGCGTGGCCGACGTACTCGGTTTCGCCGCGGGCGAAGCGCTCAAGGACGACGGGCAAGCCTTCTCGTGCGACCTCACGCCCCATGGCAAGAAGCGCCGGGTGGTGACGCAGCGCGAGCCGCTGCTCGGGGCGATCTCGGCCATCACGCCGTTCAACCATCCCATGAACCAGGTGGCGCACAAGGTCGCGCCGTCGATTGCGACCAACAACCGCATGGTGCTCAAGCCGTCGGAGAAGGTGCCGCTCTCCGCCTACTACCTTGCCGATACGCTTTACGAAGCGGGGCTGCCGCCGGAGATGCTGCAGGTCGTGACCGGTGACCCGATGGAGATTGCCGACGAGCTGATCACGAACGAGAACATCGACATGATCACATTCACGGGCGGCGTGTCGATCGGCAAGTACATCGCATCGAAGGCGGGCTATCGTCGCATCGTGCTCGAACTCGGCGGTAACGATCCGTTGATCGTGATGGAGGACGCGGATCTCGATCGCGCCTCCGATCTGGCGGTGCAGGGCTCGTACAAGAACTCGGGCCAGCGTTGCACGGCCGTCAAGCGCATGCTCGTGCATCGCGATATCGCGGCGCAGTTCACCGACCTCGTCGTGGAAAAAACACGCGCATGGAAATATGGCGACCCGGCCGACGGCGCAAACGACATGGGCACCGTCATCGACGAGGCGGCGGCGCGTCTGTTCGAAGCGCGCGTGAACGAGGCGGTGTCGCAGGGCGCGCGCCTGCTCGTGGGCAACCGGCGCGAGGGGGCGCTGTATTCGCCGACCGTCATCGACCGTGTCGATCCGACGATGACCGTGGTGCGTGAAGAGACCTTCGGGCCAGTGTCGCCGATCCTGACGTTTAGCAGCATCGACGAAGCCATCGCGATTTCCAACGGCACGGCATTCGGCCTGTCGTCGGGCGTGTGCACGAACCGCCTCGACTACGTGACGCGTTTCACCAACGAGTTGCACGTGGGGACGGTCAATGTCTGGGAGGTGCCGGGCTATCGCATCGAGCTGACGCCGTTTGGCGGCATCAAGGACTCCGGCCTCGGCTACAAGGAAGGTGTGCAGGAGGCGATGAAGAGCTTCACCAACACCAAAACCTTTACGCTGCCGTGGGGTGTCTGAAGTTGTTCGGGCATGCAAGCGGTGGTCGCCCGATTGGTCGGCGGAGCGCGAAAAGCGGCGTTTTCCGGTGCCTCGACTCGGGCTGTTTCCCTTGCGCAACAAGGCTTCGCGGAATCAGGGAAAAAAATTGTGACAAATTGATGACACGATTGTTGCGATGGTCATTTTGGTGTACGGTGTACCGATTGGGGATACGCATGACGCGTGAACTTCATGCGCATCCCGACGCCAGTGTTGGACTGACGCGGGATGCCGGTTTGGCAAACCAGTGCGCGCGCGTCATGTGGGCGGCGCAGGGCGCTGCCCGTCCCGTCGACAATACGATCACGGAACACTGGCATGCTGACACTGCTCAACCTTCTCTCCGGCGTAGCGATGCTGATCTGGGGTACGCACATCGTGCGCACCGGGGTCCTGCGCGTCTATGGTGCCGATCTGCGGCGCATCCTGTCGCACAGCATTTCGAATCGCTTTCTCGCGTTTGCGGCGGGCGTGCTCGTGACGGGGCTCGTGCAGAGCAGCAACGCGACGGCGCTCATCGTCTCGTCGTTCGGCGCGCAGGGCCTGATTGCGCTCGCGCCTGCGCTGTCGATCATGCTGGGGGCGGATGTTGGCACGGCGCTCATGGCGCGAATCCTCACGTTCGATCTGCACTGGCTCTCGCCGTTGCTGATCTTCTTCGGCGTCATCTTCTTCCTGTCTCGCAAGCAGACGCGCGCAGGCCAGCTCGGCCGCGTGGCCATCGGGCTTGGGCTGATCGTGCTGGCGTTGCAACTGATCGTGAGCGCGACGACACCGATGACCGAGGCGGCGGGTGTCAAGGTGCTGTTCGGGTCGCTGACCGGCGACGTGATGCTCGACACGCTGATCGGTGCGCTGTTCGCCATGGTGTCGTATTCGAGTCTGGCGGCGGTGTTGTTGACGGCGACGCTGGCGTCGTCGGGCGTGATTTCGCTCAAGGTGGCCTTGTGCCTCGTGATCGGCGCGAACCTGGGCAGCGGCATGCTCGCGATGCTCACGTCGGCCGGGCAGAATGCGGCGGGCCGTCGCGTGGTCTTCGGCAGCCTTGTCTTCAAGTTGATCGGCTGCGTGGTTGTGCTGCCATTCGTCGACTATGCGCCGGCGCTGGTGAGCTGGCTCTCGGACGCGCCGGCACAGGCTGTCGTCAATTTCCACGTGCTCTACAACCTGGTGCGATGCGTGGTGTTTCTCGCATTCACCGAGCCGATGGCGCGCCTGTGCGTGCGTCTGCTCTCGGAGCGGCCGGAGGTGGACGGCGTGATGCGTCCCCGCCATCTGGACGAGAGCGCGCTGGAGATGCCATCGGTGGCGCTGTCCAACGCGACGCGCGAGACGCTGCGCATGGGCGACATCGTCGAGCAGATGCTCAACGGACTGCTGGAAGTCATTCGCAGCAACGACGTGGTGCGGGCGCGCGAGACGCGCCGGCTCGACGATGACGTCGACCATCTCTATACCGCGGTGAAGATGTACCTGACGCGCGTGTCGCGCGAGAACCTGAGCGAGCAGGACAGTCGCCGCTGGACGGACATCATCTCGCTCACGATCAATCTGGAACATGCGGGCGACATCATCGAGCGCATGGTGACGGAAGTCGAGGAGAAGAAGATCTCGCACAAGTTGTCTTTTTCCGAAGCCGGGTTGCAGGAGATCTGCGACATGCACGCGCGGCTGGTGACGAACCTGCAACTGGGGCTGTCGGTGTTCCTGAACACGGACCTCAAGAGCGCGCAGCGGCTCATGGCCGAGAAGGAGAGCTTCCGCGATCTGGAGCGCGCCTATTCGTACACGCACCTGAACCGTCTGGCGGGCCAGTCGGTGCAGAGTATCGAGACGAGTTCGCTGCACCTGGACATCATCAGCGATATGAAGCGATTGAACTCGCTGTTCTGCTCGACCGCGTATCCGGTGCTCGACGACGCCGGCGCGCTGCGCAAGAGCCGCATGCGGGACAAGCCGAAGGACGGCAAGGACGCGAAGGATACAAGGGAAGCGAAGATGCCGAAGGAATCGAAGGCGTCGACGCTGTCGGTGCTGGCCAATGTCGCGACGGCCGCCGCCGCAAATGCTAGCGACGACAACGAGAGTTCACACGATGGCGCTGAGCCTGCCGGACATCCGCACCCTGTTCGATAAATTCGGTTCGCTTGCCTACAGCGGCGAGCCGGTCACGCAGTTGGAGCACGCGCTGCAAAGTGCTGCACTGGCCGAGCGCGATGGCGCCGACGAGTCACTCGTTGCCGCCAGTTTCCTGCATGATCTCGGCCATCTGCTTAATCTCCAGGGCGAAACGCCTTCCGCGCGCGGCATCGACGATCTGCACCAATACTTTGCCTTGCCTTTCCTGCGACCGTTGTTCAGCGATGCGGTGCTGGATCCGATTCGTCTGCATGTGGACGCCAAGCGCTGCCTGTGCGCCATCGATCCCGAATACGCCGGCAAACTCTCGGTCGATTCGGTGCGCAGTCTCGCGTTGCAGGGTGGGGTGTTCAGCGATGACGAGGCGAAGACGTTCCTGGCTCGTGAGCATGCCGAGGCTGCGCTGCGGCTGCGTCGTTGGGACGATCGAGCGAAGGTTGCCGGCATGCCGACGCCGTCGCTCGATCACTACATGAAGGTGCTGGAGCGGGTGATGTTTCAGTGAGGCAGGCGGGCGCGCCAGCCCGCAGGGACCAGTTTCAGGACTGCCGCGCGAGACGGGTGCCAGAAGGCCGACAGCAGCAGCAGGGCGCCGCCGACCACGATGGCGACAACCGCCAGCGCGCGCGTGTCCTCGGAGGTCACCAGCAGGTTGAGCATTGCCGTCATCACATACAACAGCGATGACATCATCAGGGCGCGACGGTCGATCGCGAGCGATATTGCCGTGAGCAGCAGGAAGAATGCGATGGCCGCAACAGAATGGTCCGGCATGAGCGCCCAGAAGATCGGATGCGTGACCATGCAGGCGGCGAGCAGGTGGAGCCAGAAGGCGACGTCGGAGCGAACGGTGGTGCGCTGTGGGTCGCGGGCATCCCAGCGAAGGGCCCAGACGAAGATCGCGAGACCGGCGACGATGCTGACCACGCTCATGGCGCCGACGAGGTTGTGCCCGAGAATCACGACGAAAAGCCAGGTCAGGAAAACCGCACCACCGATGCCCATGGCGAGGGTGACCGGCACCCGAAAGCGTCGCCAGTACAACACCGTGCCGACACCGATGCCTGCATAGCTTGCGAACAGCGATAACAGGACATGGGTGCGCAGGGTGAGTCCTTCAGCGTCGGGTGGGGCGTGTTCGCCCAGACCGAATCCCGGCGCGGCGGCTTGTATGCCGATGAAGCCGACGCTGGCAAACGCGGCGATGAAACCGAAACAATAGACGAGCGCGGGCAGGGCCATGCGTCGGCGTCGCACGAACATCTCGGACAGTCCCCAGAAGAGCGCCGCGCAGACCCACGCCGTGAGCCATGGCGGAAGCGAGTGTGTCAGCCACACCGTGCCGAACACGAGCAGCGCCGACGCCACGACGACGAAAACGTCGTTGAAGCTGGTAATGAGCCGCATGGGCTCGTCGTCGATGCGTTGCTGCGGTTGGCTTGGCGGTAGCGGCATGTCCGGCACGGCGGACTGCGGTGGTGGAAATTCGGGCGTTGTCATGGCTTGAGGGTCGTTGGCGTTCATGTCGCAAAGTGTATGGGTCGGACGGACATTAGTGCGCAGAAATCCTGGGATATTTCGCAAACCGTCGTGTAACTTTCGCAAATGAACACGCCATCCGGTGGGGAAATGGGTCGACGCCGAGCCGGGCGACGCAAGCCCCTGCCATCCCCCGTCATCCGACACGCACGCCAACGCGCGTTCGCATCGATGTCATCACAGCGCTGGCGCAGCCGAATCAGCCCGCCAACGCCATCGCCTCGATTTCCACCGCCACGCCGTGACTGAGCGCGGGCACCGGCACGACGGCGCGTGCGGGCTTCGCATCTCCGGCCCACGCGGCGTAGACCTCGTTGAACGGTCCCCAGTCGTCGACGTTCGTGATGTACACGCGCACCTGCACCAACCGGTCGATACCCGTGCCGCACGCGGCAAGAATCGTCGCGACGTTATCCAGTGCCTGTCTCGCCTGTACCGCGAATGGCGCACCGGCGAGGCGCTCGCCCTCCGGCGTGATCGGCAACTGCCCCGACACGAAGACGAACCCGCCCGCACGGACGCCGTGCGAGTAGTGGCCGCGCGGTGGTTGCAACGCTTTGACGTTCACGGCGTCGATGTTGCCGGCTTGCGCGCTCATACGGTTTCCCCAAACGTGAGCTTGGCGAAGCGCGTCATATCGACGTTGCCGCCCGACAGGATCACGCCCACGCGCTTGCCGCGGATATCGAGCTTGCCTTGCAGCGCTGCTGCCGCAGCGAGGCAACCGGTCGGCTCGACCACGATCTTCATGCGGCTAGCGAAGAACTGCATCGTCTGCACGAGTTCGTTGTCGGTCACAGTCAGGATGTCGTCGACGAGCGCGCGGATCACCGGGAACGTGTATTCGCCAAGATGCTGCGTCTGCGCGCCGTCGGCGATCGTGCGCGGCGTCTCGATGTGCACGATCCTGCCCGTGCGAAAACTCTGCTGGCCGTCGTTGCCGGCGGCCGGCTCCACCCCATAGATCTCGATGTCCGGATGCAATGCGCGTGCCGCGACGGCGCTGCCCGAGAGCAGTCCACCGCCGCCCAGGCACGCCACGAGAACGTCCAGTTCGCCGGCGTCTTCGATCAATTCCTTGGCCGCCGTGCCCTGGCCCGCCATCACATCAGGATGGTCGTACGGTGGAATCAGCGTCATGCCGCGCGCTTGCGCGAGACGCTTGCCAAGCGCTTCGCGATCTTCCTGGTAACGGTCGAACAGAATCACTTCCGCTCCGTAGCCGCGCGTTGCGTCGATCTTCATTTGCGGCGCGTCCTGGGGCATCAGGATGACGGCCGGCACGCCAAGTTCGCGCGCGGAGAGCGCAATCGCCTGCGCATGGTTACCCGACGAGAACGCCAGCACGCCACCGCGCTTTTGCTCGGCCGTGAACCGCGAGATCGCGTTATAGGCGCCGCGGAACTTGAAGGCACCCATGCGCTGGAAGTTCTCCGCCTTGAAGAACAGACGGGCGCCGGTCATGGCATCGGCGGTGCGCGAGGTCAGCACGGGCGTGCGATGTGCCGCCTCGCGAATCCGGTCGTGGGCGGCGACGATGTCGCCATAGGTAATCGCCAGCGAAGGAGTTGTCATGATGCGCCTTTGGTGTCGCAGAGATAGGTGTAGACGGTCGAGCGCGCAACGCCCAGCGCACGTGCCACTTCGGCGTGGGCGTGACGCAGGTCGAGCAGGCCGCGGGCCTCGATGAGGCGGATGGCTTCGCGGCGCTGGGCGAGTGTCAGGCCCTGTGGCGTGGTGTTGCGCTGCGCGGCAAAGTCGGTGACGAGCGGGACGATGTCGTCGAGCCGGCGCGTCGAGAGCGTTTCGCGCACGGGTGTCGGTGCATGATTCGGCACGTTCACGAGCTGCTGCATGCTGGCCGCCGCCGCCGCGAGCATCGAAATGTCCATGTTCAGGCAGATGGCGGCGACATACTCGCCGCGGCGGTTCTTCAGCCCGATCGATGTACTCTTGGCCGGACGTCCGTCCGGAAAGCGGTTCGCGTAGTTCGCGATGACCTCGGGAAACGCCGGGTCGGCGATACGCGCGAGGCCCATTTCCGTGACGGCATCGCCGGGTTCCCGTCCCGACAGATTGTTGGCGATCGCCACGATCGCGTGCTCTGGTTCGGTCAGGTCGTGCAACACCACTTCGACGAGCGGTGCAAACGTCTGACCGAGCGCCTCGACAATCTTGCGACCCTCACGCAGCAGCAGCGCATTCTCGTCGAGCTTGCCCGTCGCGGGTAAATTGGCGGATTTCATGATTTGACATTATGTCACCGGATGACGAAATGTCAATGCGTCGACAAAAAAACGGTCCGGTGCCGGTCGGTTTCGCGACGGAGGCAGCGGACCGTCTGGGCTATGGGCGGTGTTCAGACGAGTTGCTTTTCCGACAGTTCGCTCTTGAGGTAGCCGTAATAGATCGGTGCAGCAACGAGTCCGGGCATCCCGAACGCGGCTTCCATGACGAGCATGGCGAGCAGCAGTTCCCACGAGCGCGACTGGATCTGTGAGCCGACAATGCGGGCGTTCAGGAAGTACTCGAGCTTGTGAATCGCGATCAGAAAGGTCAGGGCGGCGATGGCGACATACAGCGAGACCGACAGGCCCAGCACCACGATGAATGTGTTCGAGATCAGATTGCCCACGACCGGCAGCAGGCCGACGGCGAACGTCACCACGATCATCGTCTTGCGCAGCGGCAGGTGAACGTCGAACAGCGGCAGCACGCCGATCAGGAAGATCGCGGTAAAGAGCGTGTTGATTGCCGAGATCTTGACCTGGGCGAACACGATGCGGCGAAACGCATCGCCAAACAGCGTGACACGGCGCGAGAGCGCGGCCGAGAGCGGTCGCATGCTGTGTACGGGCCGGATCGACGAGAGGGCCACGAGGGCGCCCAGCACGAGCCCCACGATGATGTGCACCATCGCGTTGAGCGCTTCCTTGCCGACGAGCGACATCTCCTGCGTGTGGTCTTTCAGGTAGCCGGTGATCGACTGGTGGATGTCGGCGCTGTCGGCCGGCAGGCGTGCCGTGATCCAGGTGGGCAACTGCGCACGTGCCTGTTCGACCACGTCCATCATCCGGCCGTTCAGGTGTTGCAGGTGCCCGGCATCGCTGCGAAAGAAGGTGATGATGCCGAAGATGATCGCGGACATCAGCGCGACGATCACCGCTGACAGCAGGGCGACGGCGACCAGCCGGGCGCGTTCGCTGGAGATGCGCAGTTGCAGGCGCGGCCCGAGCACGTGCACGAGTTGATAGACGACCGTCCCCGCGAGCACCACCGAGAGCAGGTGGATGCTGAGAATCAGCCAAAGGGCCAGGGCGGCGGCACCATAGCTCGCCAGTTCGATCCAGGCATCCCGATCCAGATGCCAGCCAGAGCGCGGTTCCATGCAATGACGTCCTTGTGATAAGACTCTGCCGTCGCGGCACGGGCGGCGCTCTCAAGGCGCTCGCCCGTGCCGCGGCGTAATGACAGCCCGAACGGGCGAAGCGCTTACTTCCCGCGCGAGAGCAGCGGGGCGAGGTACTTGCCCGTGAAGCTGGCCTTGTTCGCCGCCACTTGCTCGGGCGTGCCCTGCGCAATGATCTGTCCGCCGCCCGCGCCGCCTTCCGGTCCGAGATCGATCACCCAATCCGCCGTTTTGATCACGTCGAGATTGTGCTCGATGATGACCACGGTATTGCCTTGATCGCGCAGCCGGTGAATCACCGTGAGCAGCAGCTCGATATCGTGAAAGTGCAGCCCGGTCGTCGGTTCGTCAAGAATGTAAAGCGTGCGGCCTGTGTCGCGCTTCGAGAGTTCGAGCGAGAGCTTCACGCGCTGCGCCTCTCCGCCCGAGAGCGTGGTGGCCGACTGGCCGAGGCGGATGTAGCCCAGGCCGACGTCGAGCAGCGTGCGCAGCTTGCGCGCGACCACCGGCACGGGCTTGAAGAACTCGTGCGCCTGCTCGACCGTCATGTCGAGCACCTCCGAGATGTTGCGGCCCTTGTATTGCATTTCGAGCGTCTCGCGGTTGTAGCGCTTGCCATGGCAGACGTCGCAAGGCACATACACGTCGGGCAGGAAATGCATCTCGACCTTGATGACGCCGTCGCCCTGGCAGGCTTCGCAGCGTCCGCCCTTCACGTTGAACGAGAAACGGCCTGGGTCGTAGCCGCGCTCCTTGGCCGCGGGCACGCCGGCGAAGAGTTCGCGGATCGGCGTGAACAGACCCGTGTAGGTGGCCGGGTTCGAGCGCGGCGTGCGTCCGATGGGCGATTGGTCGACGTTGATGACCTTGTCGAAGTGCTCCAGCCCTTCGATCTGTTCGTACGGCGCCGGCTCGGCCGACGACCCATAGAGATGCCGCGCGACGGCGTGATACAGGGTGTCGTTGATCAGCGTCGACTTGCCTGAACCGGATACGCCCGTCACGCAGGTCAGCAAACCGACCGGCAGATCCAGCGTAACGTTTTTGAGGTTGTTGCCCGTCGCGTCGAGAATGCGCAGACGATCGTCGCCCGGTGCGTGACGCTGCGTGGGCACTTCGATACGTCGCGCGCCTGACAGATACTGCCCGGTGAGCGACTCAGGCGCGCTTTCGATCTGCTCGGGGCGCCCTTGTGCGATGACCATGCCGCCGTGGATGCCGGCGCCCAGTCCCATGTCGACGACGTAGTCGCTCGCGAGAATCATGTCCTCGTCGTGTTCGACCACGATCACCGAATTGCCGAGGTCGCGCAGATGCTTGAGCGTGCCGATCAGGCGATCGTTGTCGCGCTGGTGCAGGCCGATGGACGGCTCGTCGAGCACGTACATCACCCCCGTGAGGCCCGAGCCGATCTGCGACGCGAGGCGGATGCGCTGCGCCTCGCCGCCCGAGAGTGTATCGGCGCTGCGCTCGAGCGAGAGGTAGTCGAGGCCGACGTTGTTCAGGAAGGTGAGGCGGGCCACGATCTCCTTGACGATCTTGTCGGCGATCTCGCGCTTGGCGCCGTGCAGCACCAGTTCGTGGAAGTGGCCGAGCGCCTCACGCAGCGGCAGGTTGCCGATCTCGTAGATCGCGCGCGCCTGCTGGCCTTCCCCCACCTTGACGAAACGCGCTTCACGACGCAGGCGGCTGCCCTCGCAATCGGGGCAGGCCTGGTTGTTCTGGTATTTGGCCAACTCTTCGCGCACGGCGACGGAATCGGTTTCACGATAGCGCCGCTCCAGATTCGGGATGATCCCTTCGAACGCATGCTCGCGCACCGAGGTGCGCCCCTTCTCGTTCACGTACGTGAAGGGGATGGTTTGCTCGCCCGAGCCGTAGAGCACGATCTTCTGCGTGGCGTCCGGCAGTTCCTCGAAAGGCGTGTCGACGTCGAAGTCATAGAACGCCGCGAGGCTTTGCAGCATCTGGAAATAGAACTGGTTGCGGCGATCCCAGCCCTTGATCGCGCCCGAGGCGAGCGAGAGCGCCGGGAAACCGACGACGCGCTTCGGATCGAAGAACGTCATCTGGCCCAGGCCGTCGCAGGTCGGGCATGCACCCATCGGGTTGTTGAACGAGAACAGGCGCGGTTCGAGTTCCTGGAGCGAGTATGAGCACACCGGGCAGGCGAACTTCGAGCTGAAGACGTGCTCCTTGTCGGTGTCCATTTCCAGGGCCATGGCCCGGCCGTCGGCCAGCCGCAGTGCCGTCTCGAACGATTCCGCCAGACGCTGCTTCAGATCGGCGCGCACCTTCACGCGGTCGATGACCACGTCGATGGAGTGCTTTTCCGTCTTCTTGAGCTTGGGCAGGGATTCGATGTCGTAGACGCGCGCCGTGCCTTCGTTGGCGGCGCCGCCGCCCGAGCGGATGCGAAAGCGCACGAAGCCCTGGGCCTGCATTGTCTCGAACAGGTCGGCGTGCTCGCCCTTGCGATCGACGACGACGGGCGCGAGGATCATGAGCCGGGTGTCTTCCGGCAGCGCGAGCGCGGCGTCGACCATTTGCGAGACGCTTTGCGATTCGAGCGGCAAACCGTGGTCGGGGCAATAGGGCGTGCCCACACGGGCGTAGAGCAGGCGCAGGTAGTCGTGGATTTCCGTGACCGTGCCGACCGTCGAGCGCGGGTTGTGCGACGTGGCCTTCTGTTCGATGGAGATCGCGGGCGAGAGGCCTTCGATCAGGTCGACGTCGGGCTTTTCCATCAGTTGCAGGAACTGACGGGCGTACGCCGACAGGCTCTCGACATAGCGACGCTGGCCTTCCGCGTAGAGCGTGTCGAAGGCGAGCGACGATTTACCGGAGCCGGACAGGCCGGTGATCACCACGAGCTGGTGACGCGGCAAGTCGAGATTGACGTTCTTGAGGTTGTGGGTACGAGCCCCACGAATACGGATGGTTTCCATTCACGGTTCCGGGTCGTCGCCGAGGAATCCGCGCGGCGAATTGTCGCGGGGCGGTTTCCGGCCCCCAAGAGTCCGAGTTTTCCGGGACGTCGCGCGGCGTCGGCGCGGCGTTGGCCGGGTGTCGACGCCACAGGCGGCGGGAGCGGTCGGGCGGGCCGCTGGGGGAAAATCCGGGCGGCTAAACCTGCTAATATACCTAAGTTTGATTGCTAGGGCTGAACCGGCTGACGGGCAGTCTCGGGCGATACACCGGCACGGGCCTTAGGTGGGGGCGAACCGCCTGCTTTCCAGGGGGCTGGCGCCGGACCGTCGTCCCAGGCGGCCATTGGCACGTCCATCGCGCGGCGGCGTACCGGGCGTTGGGTCCGCAATCATCAGACGATTCCGAGGCTGCACGATGTTGCGCGCGCTTTTTCCATCTCTCAGGACGTAATGTCTACCGATTCCGTGACTTCCGCTTCCCCTGTTACGACGCGCGGCCGAGGCGGCCGCATGACCCCGCTAGAAGTGCGCGCGAGCGCATCGCTCGCGGGGATTTTTGCGCTGCGCATGCTTGGTCTGTTTCTGATCATGCCGGTGTTCTCGGTGTTCGCGCAGACGATTCCGGGTGGCAACAACACCTTCCTGGTCGGGCTGGCCATCGGCATCTATGGCCTGACGCAGTCTCTGTTCTATATTCCGTACGGCTGGGCCTCTGATCGGCTGGGGCGCAAACCCGTCATTGTCTTCGGTCTGATCGTGTTCGCGATCGGCTCGCTCGTGGCGGCGATGGCGCATGATCTTGCGTGGATCATCGTCGGCCGGGCGATTCAGGGCGCGGGGGCGATTTCGTCGGCCGTCATGGCTTGCGTGGCGGATTTGACGAGCGAAGCGAACCGTACGAAGGCGATGGCGATGATCGGCGCCAGCATTGGGGTGTCGTTTGCGGTGGCCATCGTATGTGCGCCGTTCCTGTATCACTGGCTGGGCATGAGTGGCCTGTTCTCGGCCATTGGCATCCTGGCGGTGGTGGCGATTTTCGTGGTGTTGTGGGTCGTGCCGACGCCGCCTGCGCATCCCAAGGCGGGGCCCGCGCCGTTCTCGGAAGTGCTGCACAACCCGGAGCTGCTGCGTCTGAACTTCGGTGTGTTCGTGCTGCATGCGACGCAGACGGCGCTGTTCGTGGCGATGCCGCGCATGCTGGTGGCGGCGGGGTTGCCGGTGGCGCAGCACTGGGAGGTGTATCTGCCGGTGATGGGGTTGTCGTTCGTGGCGATGGTGCCGGCGATCATTGCGGCCGAGAAGCGGGGCAAGATGAAGGTGGTGCTGCTCTCGGCGATTGCGCTGGTGGCGGCGGCGCAGGCGGCGCTGGGCGGATTGCCGCCGACGGTGGGCGTGATTGCGTGCGTGCTGTTCGTGTACTTCCTGGGCTTCAACGTGCTGGAGGCGTCGCAGCCGTCGCTGGTATCGAAGCTGGCGCCGGGACAGCGCAAGGGGGCGGCGGTGGGCGTGTACAACACGACGCAGGCCCTTGGGTTGTTCTGCGGCGGGGCGATAGGGGGTTTTCTGATGACCCACTACGGTCAGAACGCAATCTTCCTGACTTGTTCGGCCGGGGCTGTCGTGTGGCTTATAATCGCCGCACCGATGAGGACGCCAGCGCCTCGTCAATCCTGATCGGATTTCAGCAATACCGGAGAAAGTTTTATGGCATCAGTCAACAAAGTGATCCTGGTCGGCAACCTTGGCGCCGACCCCGAAGTCCGCTACATGCCGAGCGGCGATGCGGTCGCGAACATTCGTCTGGCGACGACCGATCGATACAAGGACAAGCAGTCTGGCGAGTTCAAGGAACTGACGGAATGGCACCGCGTGTCGTTCTTCGGCCGCCTTGCGGAGATCGTCAATGAGTACCTGAAGAAGGGTTCGTCGGTGTACATCGAGGGTCGTATCCGCACGCGCAAGTACCAGGCGCAGGACGGCACCGACCGTTACAGCACGGAAATCGTGGCGGACCAGATGCAGATGCTCGGTGGCCGCAGCGGCGGTGAGGGCGGCGGTGGCGGCTTCTCGCGTGGCGGCGACGAAGGCGGCGGCGGTGGCGGCGGCTATTCGCGTGGCGGTGGCGGTGCCGGCGGCGGCGGTGGTGGCGGTGGTGGTGGCCGTCAGCAAGCGCCAGCCAAGCAGTCGGGCGGCGGATTTGACGACATGGATGACGATATTCCGTTCTGACATCCACTTCACTGCATTTTTGTTGATTGAGGCTCGCGTTCCGAGAGGAGGCGGGCCTTTTTCACTACCCACACTTCATTGGCGGTCTGGTAGCAATGTCGCTCAACCACCGGTGATCTGCTTGGCTATATCCGGACCAGCCGCGATGCGAGTTTTTTGGCAAACTGACCTTTTGCAGCAAGGGGTTTGTCATGAAGGCAAAAAGGGCCCATAGCCCAGCCATCCAATATGGCGCGTATCCGGGGACAAGCACGCGGTTCGGGTAGGCGATCCAGCCGGTGCGAGAAACGAAGCACTCCCATCCGAAACCCACCACGGTGACAACGATGACGAACCCGGCCTCGCGAAGCGGACGCCTGACCAGGCACAGATGGCCCGCTGCATGTCCTCGCGCCACGCGTTGAGCGTCTCTTTCGCGATCGGACGTGGTGCCAGTCGCTGCATCTCGTCAATGCCGGTCGAGACCATGCGCTCGCCGCTGACGCTTCGCTCATACGTGAGGACAAGCGCAAAGGGCGTGTCGGCCGAGACCGATGCCTGCGGCGACCACAACTCCGCCCTGTACAAGCAGAAGCCCAACACGCAGAATTCGCCCGCACCAATACGATGGGCCGTCGTCAATGCCTCGTGGCACCCTGACCACGCCGGTGACATTGTCAGCGCGCCGGCCAGAGACACGATCACGCCCGCCAGACGGCTCGCTTTCATTCGCTTTTCCCCGGCGTGGCGAAGCCCGGCTGACCGAGTTGCTCGGGACGCTGGGGGACGCGCCGGAAGCGCGTGGTGTCGTAACCCAGGGCGTCGAAGCGGGATAGCAGCGCGTGGTAGGTGGCGTCGTCCATCGTCGGCTCGCGCGAGAAGATCCAGCCCAATGACTTGTCGGGATAGGCCAGCAGTGTGTATCGATAATCCGGATCGACGTACACGGTGAGCTGTGAGACGTAGATCGGCCAGAACAGGCGAACGCGCCAGTGCCCGCCACCGCTGCCCGGGACCACGCTATCGAGGAATTGGTAGTGGCGCTCAGGTTGATCGAACCCGTCCTTGCGACCATGGAAGTGATCGTCGATCTTGCCGTCATCGCGCAGCTTCCACTCGGCGCGGCTACCAACGAAGCCGCGTTCCGCGAAGTAGGGAATGTTGGCAATCACGTACCACGTGCCCATGTATCGGGGCAGGTCGACGGGCACCGCGTGAAGCGGGACGTCCGCGCGAGGGTTGGGGTTGGGCGGTGCCCCGGAACAACCCGTCAGCAGCACGCTCGCACTGGCGAACACCGCGAGGGCAACGTTGCGTCTTCGAGACAGCCCTATGGCGCACAGGGCGGAAATCAATCCGGCGAATGCAATGACGACGGCATGCATGGTGCGGGCTCCGTGACGGGGGAAAGCGCGGCACCGATGTATACGGGTGCCGTCGTCATGCGGATGCAGCAGAAACAAAAAAATCCGCCGATTTCCGCGTCGGCGTGCATCCGGACGATCGTCATCCCCGTACTGACGAAGGCAAGCGCCGGGGGCACCGACCCGCCCCGGCCTCTATTCGACAGGAAGGCAACATGACGAACGTCTCGCTCGGCGGCCTGTTGGCGGTCGCGCTCACCAGCGTCGCGCTGTGCGCGTGTAGTCCCGTCACGCTGGTGAATGCGCTCACGCCGCGTACCACCTATCACGACCTCAAGGACCTGGCATACGGCCCATCCGAGCGCCAGCGGCTTGACGTCTATGTGCCGACGCGTCCCGATGCAGGGGCCGGTGGCATGCCGGTCGTGGTGTTCTTTTACGGGGGAAGTTGGCAGAACGGCCAACGCGAGGACTACCGCTTCGTCGGCGAGGCGCTCGCCTCGCGCGGCTTCCTGGTGGTGGTGCCCGATTATCGGACCTATCCCGAGGCGGCCTTCCCGGCCTTCATGGATGACGCCGCGATCGCGGTGCGCTGGGCGAGCGACCGTGCGCGAGTGTTTGGCGGCGACCCCGAGCGTCTGTTTCTCATGGGCCATTCGGCGGGAGCGCAAATGGTCGCGCTCCTGGCGACCGATGCCCATTACCTGCATGCCAACGGAATGCGCGAGTGCGACATCGCAGGCGTCATCGGCCTTGCCGGTCCCTACGATTTCCTGCCGCTCAAGAGCGATGTGCTTCGCCGGATATTTCCCGAGCCGGTGCGACTGGCCAGCCAGCCGATACATTTCGTGACGGGCAGGGAGCCGCCAATGTGGTTGGCCGTGGGCGACGCGGACACGGTCGTCGACCCGGGTAACACGACGCGTTTTGCCCGGCGCCTGCAAACAATGAACGATACGGTGGAAGTCCGCCACTACGACCTGGGGCACGCGATGCTTCTGGGAACACTGAGCGTACCGCTCCGACGGTATGCGCCCGTGCTGGACGACATTGCGACCTTCGTGAATTCATTTCCGGAACGTGCATCCGCTCACCCGGCTTGTTCGTAAGTACAAGGGCTTCCGCTTTGCGAAGCGCCATCAATGGGGTGAGGAAATGAAGACTCGTTACGCGACCGGATTTCTGCCGGTGCTTGTGGCAACCTGCTGTGTGTTCGGATCGACGCTCAGCGCGTCCGCGGCTTCGATGGATAACGGCGAGAAGACGGTCATGGTCGGCGGGGCGACGATGTACCCTTCGAAGAACATCATCGAAAACGCGGTGAACTCAAAGGACCACACGACGCTCGTCGCGGCGGTGAAAGCCGGCGGTCTGGTCGACACACTCTCTGGTCCCGGACCCTTCACGGTTTTTGCGCCGACCAACGAAGCCTTCGCGGCGCTGCCCGCCGGCACCGTCGACACGCTGTTGAAGCCCGAGAACAAGGCGACCCTCGACAAGGTGCTCACCTATCACGTGGTGCCGGGCCGACTCTCGACGCAGGACCTGATGAAAGCCGTCAAGGACGCGGGCGGGAAGGCCATGCTGAAAACGGTCGAGGGCGACGCGCTGACCGTAACGCAGAAGGGTGGGCGTCTGATGGTGACGGATGACAAGGGCGGTGTGGCGCACATCGCCATCAGCAACGTCATGCAATCGAATGGGGTGATTCACGTCGTGGATAAAGTGCTGATGCCGTAATGCCGTGATGGTGACCCAGTCGTTCGCCAGGGCGCAGCGCTCTGGCGAGCGACCGGGTGTCGCCGCGCGCAACGGCCAATGGCGTCCAGCGGCACGTCCGGCTCGACCTTGACGTTGCTCGTCGACACGCGCATCTTGAAGCGTTTGACCTTGTTGCGCTCGGCCGCCTTCTGTTGCATGGCGTGGTGCCGGTGGCTCAGCGCGTCGGTGCCAATGACGCGTTTCCCGCGCTACTGGGCACCAAGGACGGCGGCGGGCAGTTGGCGCACGGCTTCCAGGGTCTTGCGAATGTGCGCCGCAAGCAGCGTCGAGGCTTTGTCGGCATCGCGCGCGAGGCACGCGTCGAAGATGGCCCGGTGCTCGTCATGGACGTTGCGCGGCAAAGGACGGTGCGTGATCGACAAACGGCGATAGCGTTCGGACTGGCGGTAAAGAATCGCCAAAAAGTGATGTAGCCAGCGCGACGGGCATGCGCGAATCATCACCTCGTGAAACGCGCGGTTACGCGCCTCCCATTGGGCAAACTGGCTGCCATTGTCACTTTGCCCGTCCAGCCGTTCTTCGGCGAGCGATAGCAGGTGAAACGCGCTCGCGAGGTCGGCTTCCCACGTGTCGTCCCCCAACGCGATTGACTGGCGCAGTGCCTCGGTCTCCAACTGCACGCGCGTCTCGGTGATGTCGATAAAGTCCGCCAGCGAGACCGGCGTCACGCGAAATCCTCGGTGTCCGTGCTGGACGACAAGCGCGTCGGCCACCAGCAGCGCCAGCGCTTCGCGCAGCGTTCCCGCACCCACGTCGTAGCGATCCTTCAGGTGCTCGACGCGAAGCTTTTCGCCCGGCGCAAGATGTCCCTCGACGATGTCGCTGCGCAAATGCAGGTAAGCGCTTTGGGCCAACGTGGCTTCGCCGGTCTGGGGAGGGGAAGAGGGCGGGCTGAACATGCACGGTGCAGGACGGTTGACGTGCCGAGATTATAAGCATCTTCATCTCGATTTTCGCAAAATGCAAAAATTATCGATATAAATAAAAATTCTCGAGAAAATATTGACGCGGGGCGACCGGCGGATTTATTGTGTGCTCCATGCCGCCGCTCGCCACCTGAATCGCGGCGGTACCGGGCGACGCTGCACACGCCCCGGCAGGGCCGTTTTTCCCGAAGCAACCTGACAGAACGAGAGTGAGACATGAAGGATTTCCAGAACTTCATCAACGGCGAGTGGGTGTCGAGCGCCCATACCTTTGAGAATCGCAATCCGGTAGACAACAGCCTGATCGGCCGGGTCCACGAGGCGAGCCGCGCTGAGGTGGATGCCGCCGTGCACGCGGCCCGCGCCGCGCTGCATGGCCCGTGGGGCACGATGACGACTGCCGAACGCGTGGCGTTGCTGCACGCGGTGGCCGACGGCATCGAACGCCGCTTCGACGACTTCCTCGCCGCCGAGATTGCGGACACGGGCAAGCCGCGTGCGCTGGCGAGCCACCTGGACATTCCACGCGGTGCGGCGAATTTCAAGGTGTTTGCGGACATGATCAAGAATGTGCCGACGGAGTCGTTCGCGATGACGACGCCCGACGGCGGGAGCGCCCTGAACTACGGTGTGCGCACGCCGCGAGGCGTGATCGCCGTGGTATGCCCTTGGAACCTGCCCCTCCTGCTCATGACGTGGAAGGTCGGCCCGGCGCTGGCGTTCGGCAACACGGTGGTGGTAAAGCCGTCGGAAGAGACGCCGGCCACCGCCACGTTGCTGGGCGAGGTAATGAACGAAGTCGGCGTGCCGCCAGGCGTCTACAACGTCGTGCATGGATTCGGGCCGGCGTCTGCTGGCGCGTTTCTGACCGAGCATCCGGGCGTGAACGGCATCACGTTCACGGGCGAGACGCGCACTGGCGAGGCGATCATGAAGGCTGCTGCGAATGGCGTGCGTCCTGTGTCGTTCGAGCTGGGCGGCAAGAATCCCGGCATCGTGTTCGCCGATGCGGATTTCGATGGGGCCGTGGCCGGCATTGCACGTTCGACCTTCGATAACAGCGGTCAGGTGTGTCTGGGCACCGAGCGGGTGTATGTGCAACGCGCGATCTTCGAGCGCTTCGTGGCCGCGCTGAAGGCGCGCGCCGAATCGTTGGTGCCGGGTGATCCCTATGCGCCACGCACGAACTTCGGCCCGCTTGTCTCGCAAGCGCATCGCGAAAAGGTGCTGTCGTACTACGCCAAGGCGCGCGAGGAAGGGGCGACGGTCGTCACCGGCGGCGGCGTGCCGGATATGCCGGCGTCGATGCAGCGCGGCGCGTGGGTGCAGCCCACGATCTGGACCGGCCTGCGGGAGACAGCCGCCGTCATTCGCGAAGAGATCTTCGGGCCGTGCTGCCATATCGCACCCTTCGATACGGAAGCGGAAGTCATCGCGATGGCCAACGCGACGCCCTACGGCCTCGCTGCGACCGTCTGGACGTCGGATGTCGGTCGCGCCCATCGCATGGGGGCGGCGCTGGAGGTCGGCGTCTGCTGGATCAACGCGTGGTTCCTGCGCGATCTGCGCACGGCGTTCGGTGGTGCGAAGCAATCAGGCATCGGTCGCGAAGGCGGTGTTCACTCGCTCGAGTTCTATACCGAGCTGCGCAATGTTTGCGTAAAGCTTTGAGCGCAAACGTTTAGGGTCTTGCCGATGTCTCCCTTCGGAGACGGTCAGCGAGGCCCTTGCCACGGTATCGATTTCGCCTGCACCCCGGCGCTCGCCGGACCTTCGTGCGCCTATGGCACGGTCTTGCCGGTCGCCTGCATCGCACGCGCCAGTCGTGCCACGCCTTCCTCGATCGCCGATATCCCCGGCGCCGCGAACGACAGGCGCAGCGATGCCGCGTCGGCCTGCTCGGCGAAGAACGCCGTTCCCGGCACGAACAACACCTTCTCGGCAATCGCGTGCGGCAGCAGGTCGCTTGTCTTCATCGCCGCAAGGCGTGCCCACACGAACATCCCGCCCTGCGGTGCATGGAACGCGATGGTGTCGCCCAGCGTCTCGCGCAATGCCTCGCACAGCGCGTTGCATTTATGACGGTAAGCTTCCGTGATTTTCGGCAGATGGCGTGTCAACGCGCCATCGGCAAGATATTCAGCGGCCACCGCTTGCGTCCACGGCACGCTGCACAGATCGACGGTCTGCTTGGCCACCACGCATCGGCGGGCAATCTCCGGCGGTGCGACCGTCCAGCCCACGCGCAACCCCGGCGCAACGATCTTCGACAGGCTCGAGAAGTGCACCACCCAGTCGCGCGATCCCGGCACTTCCGCCGTCAGGCCGAGCAGGGTCGGCACGGCGTCGCCCGCGAAGCGCAAGTCGCCGTATGGATCGTCCTCGACGATGATGAACCGGTACTCGAGCGCCAGTTTCAGCAGGTCGATACGACGCTCGCGCGAGAGCGTTGCGCCGGTCGGATTGGCAAACGTCGGCACCGTATACAGCAGCTTCGGAATGGCAATCCTGCCCTCGCGCAGCAGCGTGTCCAGATGCGCGACGTCCAGCCCGTGCGCGTCGACGGGCACCGTCACGATCTTCGCCTGCTGTAGTCGCAATGCCTGCAAGGTTGCCGGATACGCGGGCTGCTCGGTGACCACGACATCCCCAGGGGAGACCATCACGCGCAGCAGCAGGTCGAGGCCTTGCTGGGACCCCGTTGTCACCAGCAGGGATTCGGCGGTGCATGGTGCGCCGCGCGAGGCCATCAGCGCGACGAGCTGCATCTTGAGGTCGGCGAGGCCGTCGGTCGGGCCGTATTGCAGGCAACGCGTCGGCTGGGCGAAGGCGCGAGCCTGCGCCGCGGCGAGACCGTCGATGTCGAACAAATCGCTTGCCGGATACCCGCCCGCGAACGAGATCATGCCCGGCTCGGACAAGTATTTGAACAGCTCGCGAATTGGCGAGCCGACCGGGTTGGCGAACACGGAAGTGAAGGCGTACATGGGGGCCTCGCTAGGCAAAGCGTGACGGAATTCGGCTATCGGGGGAGGGGCGCCGGGCGGGTCTGCCGAGAAGGCACGACACGTCCGGCGCTGACCGGATTCGTAAGCTGCCGCGCGGCGTCGTGCATCGGTATGCGCGGCGCCGGGGCTGGCTATCGCGACTTCACTCGATCGAGAAGTCGATGCCTTGCGCGAGCGGCAGGGCGGACGAGTAGTTGACGGTGTTGGTGGCACGGCGCATATAGCCCTTCCATGCGTCGGAGCCCGACTCGCGACCGCCGCCGGTTTCCTTCTCGCCGCCGAATGCGCCGCCGATCTCCGCGCCGCTCGGGCCGATGTTGACGTTGGCGATGCCGCAGTCGCTACCCGCCGACGACGTGAAGCGCTCGGCTTCGCGCAGGTCGGTCGTGAACACGCATGACGACAGGCCGTGCGAGGCGGCATTGTTGGCGTCGATGGCTTGCGAGAAGTCGCTGTACTTGAGCACGTACAGGATCGGTGCGAACGTCTCGGTCAGCACGATTTCGGTCTGCGACGGCATTTCGACGATGGCCGGCTTCACGTAGAAACCGTTCTCTGCTCCTGCGACCGCGTGACGCTCACCGCCCGTGACCTTGCCGCCTTGCGCGCGCGCCTTGTCGAGGGCGTCCTGCATACGCTTGAATGCGCCTTCGTCGATCAGCGGGCCCATGAGTGTGCCGCGCTCCAGCGGGTTGCCGATGGCGACCTTGCCGTACAGCGTCTTCAGACGCTCGACGGTCTTGTCGTACACGCTCTCATGGACAAACAGGCGGCGCAGTGTGGTGCAACGCTGACCCGCCGTGCCCACCGCCGAGAACAGGATGCCGCGCGGGGCGAGTTCCATGTCGGCGCTGCCGGTCACGATGCCCGCGTTGTTGCCGCCCAACTCCAGGATCGAGCGGCCAAAGCGGCGAGCGACTTCCACGCCGACCTTGCGGCCCATTTCCGTGCTGCCCGTCGCGCTCACGATGGCCGAGCGCGGATCGGCGACCAGCGCCTCGCCCACGTCCCGACCGCCGATGATGAGTGCGCAAAGACCCTCAGGGGCGTCGCCGAACTCGGCGATGACATCGTTCATCAATTGGTTGACCGCCAGCGCAGTCAGCGGCGTCTTCTCCGACGGCTTCCACACGACGGCGTTGCCGCATACGAGCGCAAGCGCAGCGTTCCACGCCCACACCGCCACCGGGAAGTTGAAGGCGGAAATGACGGTGCACACGCCCATCGGGTGCCACGTCTCGGCCATGCGGTGGCCCGGACGCTCCGACGCAATCGTCAGGCCGTACAACTGACGCGACAGGCCGACGGCGAAGTCACAGATGTCGATCATTTCCTGCACTTCGCCCAATCCTTCCTGCAGGATCTTGCCGGCTTCGAGCGTGACGAGTGCGCCCAGCGCCTGCTTGCGCTCGCGCAGCTTTTCGCCGAGCAGGCGCACCAGTTCGCCGCGACGCGGCGCGGGCACATTGCGCCACGCGGTGAACGCGGTCTGCGCGCGGGCGAGGGTGGCTTGGGCGTCGGCCACCGAGGCGCTGGCCACGCGGCCGATCAATGCGCCGTCGATGGGCGAATGCACGGCGATGTCGCCCGCTTCGGCCAGTTTGGCAATGCCCAATTCGTTGAGGATGGAAGTCGCGTTCACGTGGGTACCCCTATGGAATTCAGTGTTGGCCGCCGGTGCAGTTCACCGGTATCGGCAGATTGAGGCGCAGCATCGACGCACAGACCTATTGTGCGCCGGAAGCCGAGCCCCCCGATGACTTGGCGTTGGCCGTCATCTTGAAAATACCTTGGGCATTGCCGGCGTCGAAGCGCAGATCGATCTTCCAGCAACGCCTGGCGGTGTCGTATTCGCGATGGCGCGTGATGAATTCGTAGAATGAACCCGGCACCTCGCGCGTGACGATCTCACCATCCTTGCCTCTGAACTCGCGACGCACGGTGTCGGCGCGATACGCCGTCTGGAACACGCGGCCGGAGCGCGAACGCTCGACTTCGGGCTTCATCGGGCGGCCCTTGGCCTTCTCCGCGTCGGACAGCGCGAACACATCGTCGACGCGGTCGGTCGCATGGTTGAACGCGTTGCCCTCGGTCGCAATCCAGGCCATTTCGGCGGATTCGGCCAGCAGCAGTTCGTAATCGGCTTCGCTCGGGACGTCGTGCTGGCGCGCAAACGCTCCGACGATCACCGGCAGCAGCGCCTGAGCGCTCTCGAGCGGTAGCGTGCCGTCGCGCTCCAGTTCCCAAAGCTGACCGATGGCCGTTGGCGTGAGCGGATCCTTCGACGTGCCGACCACACGCGACACGGCTTGCTGGAACGTCTCGGAGAAGCGCTCCGGATGCAGCTCGCTCACGAAGAATTGCGAAATCTCGTCGGGGGCGTCTTCGTGCGCATAGGCGCGGCCGGTCATGCCGAGACGGTCGAGCGGATAGCGGCCGTTCAGCCGGAACCCCAGCGGCCGCAGAATGCGCGTGAAGGCCGCTTCGCCCGGCGGCAGGGCGCCGTTCCCGGTCCAGCGCACGGTTCGCAGCGCGCCATGATCGAAGTAGACACCGCCGCCACCGGCAATGGCTTCTTCGGTGTAGGTGCGGCCGTTCGGCGAGCGTGCCAGCAGCCCTTCGAACAGGGCCATGTTCATGGCCTGCGCCAGTTCAGCACGCGTCACGCGCCCCGGTTCGGCATCCGCCAGGATCGACGGCGAATTGAGTGTCGCGAAGAGCGCGTCGGTACGCGCTTCCCCGATCAGGGAAACCAGCAGGGACTGCACGTTGGCATTGCGCATCGGGTTGTCTCGCAGGAGGCGACGCCGTCTCTGGCGGCGTCGCACGGGGTCAGGGCATGGCACGGAGCGCTTCACCCCATGCCGTCTTGCATTGACAGCATTATTGGAATGGATGCCACGCACGTAAAGCGAGATAAAATTGCCACTTGATGCGTTTTTGGAATCATGATGCGCAAATTCAAGACCCCCGGCACGGCGGCGCTGCTGGCCTTCGAGGCGGCGGCGCGGCACGAGAGCTTTACCCATGCGGCGCGCGAGCTGTTCCTGACGGAGAGCGCTGTGTCACGCCAGATCGCCACGCTGGAGGCGCAACTGGGCGTGCGCCTGTTCGTGCGTGCGAAGCAGCGCGTGGTGCTGACCCGCGCCGGACGCCTGTATGGCACGCAAGTGCGCCGCACGTTGGAACAGCTCGATCGAGACACGCTCTCGATCATGGCGCACGGCAGCGGGGGCGGTTACCTGGAACTGGCGGTGCTGCCGACGTTCGCGTCCGAGTGGTTGATCCCGAGAATGAAGGATTTCGACGAGCGCCACCCGGAGGTTCGCGTGAACATGGGCGTGCACACCGATCTCTTCACGTTCGACGAGACGCACTTCGAAGCGGCCATTCACTTCGGGCAGCCGACGTGGCCGGGGACGTCATCGGATTACCTGTTCGGCGAGGAGGTGGTGCCGGTGTGCCGGCCGTCGTTGCTCAAGGGGCCGGTTCGCACGGCCGCTGACCTGCTCACATATCCGCTGTTGCATTCGACGACCCGCCCCAGTGCCTGGACCCAATGGTTTGCGGAGCAACGTATCGAGGACCACCGGACGCTGCAAGGGGTGCGCTATGAGTTGCACACGATGCTTATCGCCGGCGCGGCCGCCGGGCTCGGCGTTGCACTGGTGCCGAAGTTCTTCGTCGAGGGGCAGTTGGCGACGTATGGCCTGACGATTCCCGTCGACGTGAAGAGCGTGGCCGAGTCGGCCTACTACCTCGTCTACCCGACCGAACTCACGCACGGGCAGCCGCTCAGCGTGTTCCGCGAGTGGCTGTTGACGCAGGCCAGTGCCTATCGACCGGACGGCCCGTCCGCCGCGTCTCAACGTCCGGTGTAACGGCCCGGCCGGTGCCACGCGACCACCATGGCGCTCATGGCGAGCGCCGACAGCGCGGACCAGGCAACACGTCCGGCGGGGAGGGTGGTGAGCGAGGCGAGCAGAATCGTCGCGTCGATGCCCACCTGGGTAATCCCCGCGTTGATGCCGCGCTCGCGTTGCAACCACAGCGTGACGATGCCTGTGCCGCCTACGCCGGCCCCGTGACGCGCAAGCGCCAGAATTCCCATGCCGCACAGCGTGCCGCCGACGAACGCGGCGAACAGCGGATTGACGAAGGCGACATTGAACGTCTGCGGCATGGCCGCGAGGGCAAAGGTGATGCCGAAGCTCGCGACGGTGGACTTGATCGCGAAGCGCGGGCCCATCGTGAAGTACGCGAACAGGAAGAACGGGATGTTCACCAGCGTGAAGATGGTGCCCACCGGTAGGGGAAAGACGTAAGAGGCGAGCAGCGCAATGCCGGCCACGCCGCCGGTGACCAACCCGGCCGCCTTGAGCAGCACGAGCCCGACCACCACGAATGCCATGCCGATGACCATCGCATAGATGTCTTCGAGCACGGAGTGCGGGACACCGATTGTGTCGGCTGCCGCAATGGCGCTGCGGGGGCTACCCGCCATTGCGCCTGGATTCTGTTCCATGATCTTGCAAGTCAAATACAACAAGACGGTGCGCCCGACTCTCCTCGTGTCGCGGCGCACCGCCAATGATTTCCCGCGCCGCTGTCTCGGGCGACGCGCAACTGCACAACTTGTTATGTGGGCAACGTTAGCCGATCAGGCAACGTGATGTACCCAGCCAAACGGATCGGTGACCTTGCCACGTTGAATGCCCGTGAGTTGATCGCGAATGCGCTGGGTGACCGGGCCTTCGCCGCCGTCGCCAATGTTGAATTCGCCCTGGGCGTGGCGCACCTGGCCGATGGCGGTGACGACCGCTGCCGTGCCGCACGCGAACGTTTCCTTCACACGGCCGCTGGCGGCGTCGGCTTGCCATTGGGCAAATTCGTACGGCGTCTCGTTGACGGTCAGGCCGTTGCGCTTGGCCATTTCGATAATCGATGCGCGCGTGATGCCCGGCAGGATCGTGCCGGCGAGCGGCGGCGTCTGGAGCGAGCCGTCGTCCATCACGAAGAAGACGTTCATGCCGCCCAGTTCTTCGATCCAGCGATGTTGCGCGGCGTCGAGGAACACGACCTGGTCGCAGCCCTTGCCGCTTGCTTCCGTCTGTGCGATCAGGCTCGCGGCGTAGTTGCCGCCGCACTTGGCCGCGCCGGTGCCGCCCGGGGCGGCGCGCGTATATTGATCCGACACCCATACGGTCACGGCCGACTTGCCGGGCTTGAAGTAGGGGCCGACCGGGCAGGCGATCACGCAGAAGATGTACTCATGGGCGGCGCGCACGCCGAGGAAGCTCTCCGAGGCGAACATGAACGGGCGGATATAGAGGCTGCTGCCTTCCGTGCCCGGAATCCATGCGCGATCGATATCGACGAGCTTTTCCACGGCTTCGAGGAACACGGCTTCTGGCAGCTCGGCCATCGACATGCGCTGGGCCGAATCACGGAAGCGCTTGGCATTGGCTTGCGGGCGGAACAGCGAGATCTTGCCGTCTTCACCGCGATAGGCCTTCATCCCTTCGAAAATTTCCTGCGCGTAGTGCAGCACGGCGCATGCCGGATCGATCTCGAACGGACGACGGGCCTCTACCTTCGCGTCGTGCCAGCCTGTGCCCTCGGTCCAGCGGATCGTGACCATGTGATCCGTGAATACGCGGCCAAACGCCGGGTTCACCAGCTTGGCGGCGATCTGGTCGGCAGGGGTGGGGTTGGCGTGCGGCTCCACGACAAAACGCAATTGATTATCGGCGCTCATGTTTCTTCAATGTCTCGGCAGAGGGGGCTTCAGTCGTCAGTGCCGTTAACGTAAACGGCAAGAAGCCCCTATTTTCCTCCTTTAGGCCCTCGCCTGTCGACTGAATTCACCATCCGAGCCGTCATAAGCGCTTCCACGGCGTGATGACGCCGATAAAAGTCGGATTTTGGCTGATTTTTAGAAGAAAAATGCGAGGTTTCGCGAAATTCACTCAAGATGACGGCTGCTGCCGCCTCAGGAAGCGGCGTTGCAGAGCGCCCGAAAGGCCTCGATGGCATAGCGCGCCCGCATGAAGCCGTGAGCCGTGCGAGCCGCCGCGCGCCCGTGGATACCATGAACGCGAGCGCGCGTGTGACTGGGGTTTCCCGCACTGCGCCGGCGACCGCGCGTTGCCTAGAATGCCGGGCGGGGCCGCAGCGCATCGCGTCACTCGCCTGCGAGGCACGCGTTGTATGCGCAGCCTGGGGTCTGTTCACCCCAACGTCCGTAACGCTTCTTGCATGACTGCACGGCTGGGGATGAACTTTCGCTCGCTCGACCTGAATCTGTTGCTCGTGTTCGAGTCGCTGCTGCGCACACGCAGCACGACCGTCACGGCCGAGGAACTCAGCCTCACGCAGTCAGCCGTGAGCAACGCGCTCAAGCGGCTACGCCTCGCGTTTGGCGATCCGCTGTTCGTCAAGACGCCGCAAGGCATGTTGCCCACCGATCTCGCCCTCTCGCTCGCCTCGCCCGTCACTGAGGGACTCGGCCTGATCCGCGGTGCCGTGGAGGCCCCGCAGGACTTCGTGCCTGCCCTGGCGCAGCGCACCTTTCGGCTTTACCTGAGCGACATCGGTCAGTTGATTTTCATACCGAAGCTAATGGCGACGCTTGCGGCGGACGCGCCGGGCGTGCGTATCGTTACCGTCGACACGACACCGCGCGAGGCGCAGAACGCCATGGCGATGGGTGACATCGATCTCACGCTGGGGCTCTTCACCCGTTTTGCGTCGGGCTTTCATCAGCAACGCCTCTTCCGCGAGCACTACGTTGCCCTGGTGCGCGAAGGGCATCCCACCATTCGCGGCCAACTGACCGGCGAGGCGTTTCTTGACGCCGCGCACGCGGTCTATCGACCGACCGCCGGCAATCACGATGTCTTCGAGACGGCTGTCGAGCAATGGTTTGCGCAGGCCGGGCGACAGCGTCATGTCGCGCTGCGCATGGCGCACTCGATGGGACTCTCGGCACTCATCGCCGCGAGCGACCTCGTGGTCTGCGTGCCGACGCGACTCGGACGCGCGCTCAAGTCCGCCGCCGATCTACGCACTTACGCACTGCCGTTCGAAGGCCCCGAGTTCGACATCTCGCAACACTGGCACGAACGCTTTCACGCCGACGCCGGCCATCGCTGGTTGCGCAGCACCCTGTTCCGCCTATTCCACGGCGAAGACTGATCCAACCTTGCTTCATGCGTGCGTGACGTGCGCCCGCGCAACGCGGCGAGCGACCGTGCGCATGCTGCACCGTTCATTCACGGCGTAAATACTGCGCATTTACGCAATTCGTTGGCGTCATGCGACGTCGATCCCTATCGTATCCCTCACGACAACGCCGTCACCGGGCACCCGCCCGGGGGACGAACAATATCCGCAGGAGACAAGCGGTGATCAATCTGCACGACATCCGTTACGTGCGGCTGGGCACACGCGACCTTGAAGGTGCCACACGTTATGCGCGCACCATTCTTGGATTGCAGGAGGTGCGCCGTGAGGCCGGTTACGTTTTCCTTCGCAGCGACAGCCGTGATCATTCGGTGTGCTACTTCGAGGGCGATCCCGCTGACCAGACCGTTGCGTTCGACATTGCCAGCGACGCAGATTTCGATGCCGCCGCCGCACAACTCGACGCCATGCGCATCGACGCGCGCCGGGGCACGCGCGACGAGGCCGACGGGCGCCGTGTCGCCGATTTCCTGACGTTTCGCGACCCGACCGGCAATCAGATCGAACTGGTATTGCGGGCCGCGCAGACGGGGCGCGGCTATCACGGCGAGCGCGACGCAGGCATCGACTCGTTCAGTCACGTGGGGCTATGCACGACCGATGCGCGTCGCGATGAAGCGTTCTGGACGAGCGTATGCAATGCGCGTGTCTCGGATCGTATCGGCGACGCACCGCTGCTGCGCATCGACGAAGTGCATCACAAGATTGCACTGTTTCCGGCCAGGCGCGCCGGTGTCCAGCACGTGAACTTCCAGGTCAACGGCATCGACGACCTCATGCGCTCGTGGTACTTCCTTCGCGAGCAGGGCGTGCCGATTCGCTTCGGTCCGGGACGTCACCCGACGTCGCACGCCATGTTCCTTTACTTCGCTGGGCCCGACGGCATGGTCTACGAGTACTCCACGGGCGTGCGAAAGATTGCGCCGGAAGACGAAGCGACGTACGTGCCGCGTCAGTTCCCGTTCGATCCTACCGGGTTCTGCATGTGGGGCGCCGCGCCTGAGATCCCCGAGTTTTCGGCCTGACGCCTCGCGTCGATTCCACTGGCGGCGTAAGCCCCCCGATGCTCCATGACACCTGCTCCCTTTCCCACTGCCGATATCGCCGAGCGTGACCGCGCGGTGCGCGTGGCGGCTCGTACCCTGGCCCGTGCAGGCCTCGCCCACGCCTATGGGCATTGCAGCGTGCGGCTCGATGCCAAGCACTTCCTTGTGTGTGCGGCACGTCCGATGGGTCTCATCGGCGTTGGCGAGGCAGGCACGGTGGTGCCCGTCGACGGCCCGCTGCCCGACGGCGTGCTGGGTGAAGTTCGTTTGCATCAGGCGATCTATCGCTCACGTTCCGAGATCGGGGCGGTGGCGCGCACCATGCCGCCCAGGACGATGTCGCTCTCGACGCTGCGCCGCACGCCGCGTGCGCTACATGGTCCGGGCACCTATTTTGCCCCCGGCGTACCGCTGTGGGATGACCCGCAACTCGTGCGTACCGATGCGCAGGCCGAGGCCGTCATCGCTGCGATGGGGACGAACGCCGCCGTGGTGATGCGCGGCAACGGGGCCGTCGTCGCTGCCGACACGCTCGAAGCGATGGTCGCCCTCACGTGGTACCTCGAAGACGCCGCGCGGGTCGACCTCGACGTGCTTGCGCTCGAAGCGACATATCCCGCGGCGGTACTCGACATCGACGCGTGCCGCGCGCGTGCCACGCGCTCGGGACGAATCATCGAGCGCATGTGGGAATACCTGTCGGCGGGCGACCCGGAACGGCACGACGCAAGTGCGTCGCCGGCGGTGCGCGCGTGAGGCTCGCCCGCCGACGCATCAGGCACCTGTTTTTGACGTAATCGCCCCCTAACCGGCGAGGCCTTCACAGAGCGTCGTTGAAAGACGCCACGGCCCGTCGCCCAGCCCGCGGTCTTTACCGCACAGGAGACAGACATGGAAATATCCGCTTTGATGAATCGCCAGGGCATCACGCCGTTTCAATGGCGCGTGATCGCCCTGTGCTTTCTGATCGTGACACTGGACGGCTTCGATACCGCCGCCATCGGCTATCTTGCGCCGGCCATCCGCAGTGAGTGGACCATGGCGACAACCAGCCTCGGCACCGTCTTTGGCGCGGGGCTCGGCGGTCTGATGCTCGGCTGCTTCATTTTTGGCCCGCTGGCGGACCGCATCGGCCGCAAACGTGTGCTCATCCTCTCGGTCATTCTGTTCTCGCTCGGCAGTATCGCGTCGGCGTTCGTGCGCAGTCCGACCGAGCTTGCCGTCGTGCGCTTCGTCACCGGCATCGGCCTGGGCGGTGCCATGCCCAACGCCATCACCCTCAGTTCGGAGTACTGCGCCGAGCGCATGCGTTCGCTGCTCGTGACGGCCACGTTCTGTGGCTTCACGCTGGGCTTCGCCATCGGCGGCGAGATTGTCGCGCAGACACTTCCGCACATCGGCTGGCGTGGCGTGCTCCTTGCCGGTGGCGTGGTACCGCTGCTCATCGTGCCGGGACTGATGCGCTGGTTACCCGAATCCATGCGCTATCTGGCCGCACGCGGCGATCGCTCGGCGCAGTTGCTGGCCATTGCGCAGCACATCGACCCGCAGGTCACGCGCATCGACCCGGAAGTCGCTCCGGTGGGGGCTGCCAGCTCGGCCGTGGGCGGTCTGTTCACGCGCCGCTACATCGTCGGCACGCTGCTGCTTTGGGCGACCTTCTTCTGCACCCTGTGTGCGTTCTATCTGCTCACGAGCTGGCTGCTGCTGGTCGTCAAGGACTCGGGCTACACGCTCGCGGAGGCGGCGCGCATTGGCGCGATGCTGCCGCTTGGCGGCACGGTCGGCGCCGTGTTGATCGGTTTCGCAATGGATCGCACGAGTCCGTATCGTGTGCTGGCCGCGTCGTATGTCATGGCCGGGATCGCGCTGTGCGTGCTGGGTACGGTCACGCACCAGACGGGATGGCTGATGGCGGTTGTCTTCCTCGCCGGCTTCGGCGTGGCAGGTTCGCAGACCGGGGCCAACGCCCTGGCGGCGGCGTATTACCCGACCGCCTCGCGTGCCACTGGCGTGGCGTGGGCGCTTGGCGTAGGGCGCCTGGGCTCGATCCTCGGGTCGGGCCTCGGCGGCGTGCTGATCGCCACCGCGGCGAGCACGGCACAGGCGTTCCAGATCGTCGCCATCCCGGCATTCATTGCGGCAGGACTCATGCTCGTGATGCGTCGTCGGGTTCGCCGCACAGGCGGCCTTGCGGCGGCCAGCCCGACCGTATCGGGCACGGTCTGACCGGCACGCGGGACGAGCGCCTGGCGGCGCGCATTTCTATAAGTCGCCGGCCGACACCGGCCGGACCACTACAAGCTGTAACGTTCAATGGAGACATCACTGTGATCCACAAGGGACTGCCTGCGCTCGCGCTGGCTGCCGGCCTCGCGTTGGCTGATACATCCGCTTCGGCCCAGAGCGTGACGCTCTATGGCGTTCTCGACACCGGCATCGAATACGTATCGCATGCGGGTGCCGACAACCGCGCGCTCGTGCGCATGCCGGCCAACACGGGCTCGTTGCCCTCACGCTGGGGCTTGCGCGGTGACGAGGATCTTGGTGGCGGTTTGCACACGGTGTTCGCACTCGAGAGCGGCTTCAACGTTCGTGCCGGCGACCTGAATCAAGGCGGGCGGTTGTTCGGCCGGCAGGCATGGGTGGGGCTGTCGAATCGGTATGGCACGTTGTCGTTTGGCCGCCAGTACTCGATGACGTTCTGGGTGATGGGCGATGCCGACATCCTCGGCCCGGATCTGTACGGCAGTGGTTCGCTCGATAGCTACATCCCCAACGCGCGCAGTGACAACACGATTGCCTACAAGGGCGTGTTCCACGGCCTGACGGTGGGCGCGACCTACTCGTTCGGACGCGACAACGGCGGCACCGGCAACGCTCCGGGGCAAGGCACCTGTGCCGGACAGACGGCGGGGCAGATGACGTCCTGCCGCCAGATCTCCGCCATGCTCAAGTACGACACGGCCTGGTTCGGCGTGGCGGGCGCCTGGGACGAGCAGCGTGGCGGCAACGGTGCGGCGGCGAACTTTTTCAACGGTGTGTCGACCGTGCCGCTGACGAGTTCGTCGGACACGGACACGCGATGGCAGTTGAATGGCTACGTGAAGGGGGGCAACTGGAAGGGCGGCGCGGGTTGGCTGGGCCGTCGCGTGCAGACGGCGTCGGCGGCTGTGGCCGATGTGAACACCGACATGTTCTACGTCGGTGCGCAGTACCAGTTCACGCCGGCCTTCGCGGTGGACGGTGAGATCTTCCGCATGTTGAACGCGCGCCAGAACACGCGCGCGACGATGGCGACCCTGCGCGGGACCTACTTCCTCTCGAAACGCACGGCCGTGTACACACAAGTGGCGTGGTTGGGGAACAGCGAACACGCGGCGTATTCGGTGAGCTCGGGTGGGGCGGGAGGTGCACCGGCGGCGGGCACGAATCAGCTCGGTGTTAACGTCGGCATGCGTCACACATTCTGACCCATAGGCATCGTGGTCGTGCCGGTGACAAGACCACGATGCCGAAAGTGCCGCGCACGGCGCCCGCCGTGAGCGGTGTTTCGCTGACTGCGGTTCGGGGGAGGCAACGCCTCCCCCATTGTCAAAGCGGGCCGGCCTCGGCGAGCTGTGCGCGGCGCGGATCTCCCTGGCGCGAGAGCATCCAGCCGGGGTATTCGCTCGGCAGTGCGCTGGCCGCATTGATGGCGGACAGGTCGCGTTCGCTGAGCGTGACACGCGCTGCCGCGATATTGTCGTCGAGCTGATCGGCTCGCTTGGCGCCGATGATGACCGTCGAGACGACCGGCTGGGCGAGCAGCCAGGCGAGTGCGATCTGTGCGACCGATACGCCCTTCTCGGCGGCAATGCCACGCATGACGTCGATGGCGTCGTAGGCACGTTCCACATTGACCGGGGGGAAGTCGAAGGTTTGCCGGCGGCTGCCTGCCTCGGCCTGACCGTCACGCGTGTATTTGCCCGAAAGCAGGCCGCCGGCCAGCGGACTCCACACCATCAGACCGACGTTCTCGCTGCGCAGCATTGGAACAATTTCGCGTTCGAGATCGCGCCCGGCGACCGTGTAGTAAGCCTGAAGCGATGCGAAGCTCGCGAGGTTCAGGCGCGCCGAAATGCCCAGCGCCTTGGTAATCTGCCACGCGGCCCAGTTCGAGACACCGATGTAGCGCACGTGCCCCTGACGCACCAGCGTGTCGAGCGCTGCGAGGGTCTCTTCGATGGGCGTGACCGGATCGAAGCCGTGCACCTGGTACAGATCGATGTGATCGAGTTGCAGGCGCTTGAGGCTGGCCTTGATGCCATCCATGATGTGATAGCGCGACAGGCCGCGCGAGTTGGCCCCTTGCGCGCCCGTCGCACCGAAGACCTTGGTGGCGACCACGACGTTATCGCGCGGCACCTTGAGATTGCGCAGCGCCTGGCCGGTCAGGATTTCCGACTGGCCTTCCGAATAGACGTCGGCCGTATCGATGAAGTTGATGCCCGCGTCGAGCGCACGGCCCACGAGCGCATCGACATCCTGTTGTTGCAAATGGCCGATCTTGCTCCACAGTTCGCCCTGTCCGCCGAAGGTCATCGTGCCGAGGCACAGTTCCGAGACGAAGAGGCCGGTATTGCCGAGTTTTCTTTGTCGCATTGCATCGCTCCGTTGAAATTGCCGCCCGTGGCATGGGGCCGTCAAAAGGGTGAAAACGGCTTGCACGGGATGAGAAGAATTATGCGTCGCGGGGTATTGGGCAAGCAGTACCTGTTTCTGCACATTTCCTGCCTGATCGTGTGAATTCCATCCCGGAGGATCAGGCAAGAGAGTGTGGCAGGGGTATGCTTTGCAGCATTGCGGCCGTCAAGTGGGGATCGGCCGCCTCTTGAGTGAGGGCATTGCCATGCATCTGGTGAAGACTGTGCTTCGCGAGGCGTCACAGCCAACGTTTGGCGACGATCCGTCGCTTGCCGCGCGTACCGAACTGGTGCATCTGCTGGAGCGAGCGACGCACGGCCTGGAAGGCACGACGCCGACGGCGGTGGACGGCCTGTTCGTGCATCGCATCCTGCATCCCGGCGGGCCGAAGCCGGCGCTGCAACAGCCGGCGTTTGCCGTCATCGCACAGGGCGAGAAGCGCTTGCAGATCGGCGAAGCGGATTACGCGTACGACCCGATGCACTACATGGTGTCGTCGGTCCATTTGCCGGTGGTGGCGCAGGTGTCGGGGGCGAGTGAGCAATCACCGTATCTCGGGTTGCGGCTCGACTTGTCGGCCGAGGATGTTACATCGCTCATCGGCGACGAGCATCTGCCGCCGCCGGCCCCCGCGGTGAGCGGCCGGGGCATGTACGTCAATCGTCTGGATGCAACGCTGCTCGATGCGGTGCTGCGGTTGCTTCGGTTGCTGGAAACGCCGCGCGACGTCCCGATCCTCGCGCCGATGATCAAACGCGAGATCGTCTATCGATTGCTGATGAACGGGCAGGGGGCGTTGCTGCGGCAGATGGCGCTGCAGGACAGCCAGATGAATCGCATTACGCGCGCCGTGCGTTGGCTGCGCGAACATTACGCACAACCGTTGCGGGTGGAGGCGTTGGCGCAGGAGGTGCATATGAGCGTGTCGTCGCTGCATCATCACTTCAAGCTGGTGACGGCCATGAGCCCGGTGCAGTATCAGAAGCAATTGCGTTTGCAGGAGGCAAGGCGGCTGATCTTTGGGGCTGACATCACCGTGGCCGCGGCAGCGCAGGCGGTGGGCTATGAAAGCGCATCGCAGTTCAGCCGTGAATACGCGCGGGTGTTTGGTGAAGCACCGCTGCGCGACAAACGCCGATGGCTGCAGGAGGGCGAGGCTGGAGCGCCGCGAAGCTAATCGTTTTGGGGCCGCGTTTGCGTGCGACGAAATGGGATGCGACGTCCTCGTCGGGAAGGGCGGGGCGTGCGTCTTCTCGCGCATCCCGCACGGTGCGCTTGACCCATGGCCCCGAACAAGCGCCACACGGCGAACCGGCTGGTTGTAAAATCGGTGACGTTGCCGACTTGCCTGCAGGAGGCTCGCCATGCTGTCGATCCATACCGGTTTCGTCGTTTGTCCCACCTGTAAAGCCCGCTTCCCCGTCGCGGCGAGCGAGCCGACCGTCCAGGCGATGTATGACTATCTCCATTCGAAGGCCGAAGTGAAGTGCCCGACGTGCGAGACGGTCTTTACCACGGGCAGTGCCGCGAGCAGCATCGAGTTCGAGCCGGTCAACGACGGCGTCACGCTCTCGCCGTCGCCCGTGCGCAGCATCGACGGGCTCGACAATCACTGAGGCAATTCGCGGCTCACAGCGGCGTCAACAGCGGCTCTCCCGCCTGGAAGCGGCGCGTATTCTCGAGAAACAAGGCGAGCGTGGCGGCTTCCGCCTCGGGTGAGCGGCCCGCCACGTGCGGACTGAGCACCACATTCTGCAAGTCGATCAGTGCCGGGGGCGGTGACGGCTCGCCTTCGTAGACGTCCAGCCCGGCGCCGGCGATGACGCCGTCGCGCAATGCGTCGGCCAGGGCGGCCGTGTCGACGATGCTGCCACGCCCCAGATTGACGAGAAAGCCGTGCCGGCCCAGCGCGTGCAGCACTTCCGCGTTCACGAGGTGATGCGACTGCGCGCCGCCCGGCGCCGTCACGACGAGGTAATCCGCCCACTCGGCCAACGCCAGCACGCTGTCGAAGTATTGATAGTGGGCAGGCGCGTCGTCGCGACGGTTGCGGTTCCGGTAGCCGATTGGCATATCGAACCCTTCGCCACGCTTGGCGAATTGACGCCCGACGGCCCCCAGCCCCACGATTCCCAGCTTCTTGCCAGACACGCCGGGCTGCATCGGCAGCGCGTCGCGCCACACGCCGCGGCGGCAGGCGGCGTCGAACGCCGGAACGCGCCGCACGGCAGCGAGCAGGAGGGCGAAGCCCTGGTCCGCCACGGTCGGCGCATTCGCACCGGCGCCGTTCACGGCCACGATATCGCGCGAGCGCATCGCGGCGACATCCAGATTCTCGTAGCCAGCGCCGAGGGCGCAGACCAATGCCACGTTCGGCAGGTGCGACAACTCGGCAGCGCTCAGACCACGCGCCCCGTTGGTCAGCACGAAGCGCGCCCGCTCGCCTTCCAGCCCCCAGCCTTCCGGCACGGGGTGATGGCTGGGGTGGTACGCCACCTCGAAATGGGTTTGCAGTTCGGACAACTGCTCGGGGTGCATCGGGATAATGACCAGCAGTGGGGGCAACGACACCTTCAATCTCCGCAGGGAAGTGGGGACACGCGGCGCAACGCCACAATGACGCGGGTGCCGCTTGGACACCCCGAATTCGCCGCCAGCCGACACTGTATGCCTATCGGCAAGAATTTGCGCGATGCGGCACGCGGCTGGACATCCGGAGCGTCGCGATTCCCCCGGCCGGAAACGCGCGCGGGCGCCATCGCGCAATGCGAATGGCGCCCGCGCGAGCCTGAGCCGTGACAGGTTACGTGAGCCGAAGCGCTTAGACCGTCGCTGCTATTGCACGCATGGCTTGGTGGTGCCGCAGGCGACCCAGCGTGAGCATCGTCAGGCCAGCGAGCACAGCGGGCACGCCGATGGCGGCGAAGAGGGCTGGCATCGACCAGCCCATGGCGAGCATCGACGCGCCGCCGACCGAGCCGACCACCGACCCCAGGCGCCCGACGCCGTTGGCCCAGCTTACGCCCGTGGCGCGGCAGTCCGTCGGATAGAACCCGGCCGACAACGCGTTCGCGCCGACCTGACCGCCTGACACGCAGAACCCGGCCCAGAATACGGCGACCGAGGCGAGCACGGGCGAACTGGCAAACGGACCGACGGCCGCGACGCAAGCGCCCGCGAGCACATAAGCGGCCGCAAGCACGTAGTGCGGGTTGAAGCGGTCCATCAACCAGCCGAGCGCGATGGCGCCGAGCGTGCCGCCCACCTGGAACATCGAGGTGACGATGGCGGCGTTGCGCAGCGTCAGGCCGTTAGTGCGAAGCAGCGTGGGCAACCAGCTCGAGAGCAGATAGATCACGAGCAGGCTCATGAAGAACGTCACCCAGAAAAGCAGCGTGCCGCGCAGCAATTCGGGTTTGAACAGATGCTTCACCGGCGACGTCGTCGACGGCTTTGTCGCAACATTGAACGTGGCGCCGCGCAGGTCCTCGTTCGGCGCAATGCGTTGCAGCGATGCCGCGATGCGCGCCGGCGACTTGCCCGCCATCACGAGATAGCGCACCGATTCGGGCAGCGCGCGCGCGAGGACCACGCCGAGCACGAGCGGCATGACACCGCCCATGATCAGCACGGCGCGCCAGCCGAAGGCTTCGATCAACCCGGCCGAGGCGAGACCGCCCAGCGCCGATCCGAGCGTGAAGCCGCAGAACATGGTCGTCACGAGGAACGAACGGCGCGACTCAGGACAGTATTCCGACGTCAACGTGATCGCATTGGGCATGGCGCCGCCGAGGCCGAGGCCCGTCAGGAAGCGCAGGGCGATCAGTTGCCAAAGTTCCATCGACCACGCCGACGCGAGACTCGCCACGCCGAAGAACACCACCGAGAAGATGAGAATGGACTTGCGGCCGAACTTGTCGGCGAGCGGCCCGAACACAAATGCCCCGGCCATCAGGCCCGCGAGCCCGGCGCCGAACAGTGGCGCCAGAAGCGCCGGGGAGAGCGACCACTCGGCGCGAATGGCGGGGGCGATGAAGCCGATGGCGGCGGTGTCGAAGCCGTCGATGGCGACGATCAGGAAGCACAGCACGACGATCATCACCTGGAACGGCGAGATGCGATGTCGGTCAATGAACGCCGTCACGTTGATGGGGGTGGCTGGCATGGGTTGTCTCCTCAGGGTTGCCAGAAGCGGCGCGGCAGGTGGGCCGTCGTCGCCGGAATGCGTTGCGGTGATTGTTGTTATGGGGGACTGCCAATCCATCGCACCACTAAACGCGTTGCGAGGGAGGCCACGCGACGGTGTTGATCCGTCGCGTGGTGGGATGCCCGGATGCCGGGCGGTGAGTCTTGGGGGGCTGCGGCGCTGCCGGGCTTGGGCTCAGGCGTCCGCCAGCCATGGCGTTTGCGACAGGCAATGCTCGGCACGCCAGCCGTGCAGCCATTGCAGGGCGTCGTAGAACTGCGTTTGCGTGCGGCCCTTCCACAGCGAATTACGCACCCAGCGATCCACGCCCTTCGCGTGATAGACGCGACCCATGTCGCGCGCGCCGTAGAGCACGCGGGCGGTGCGGGGGATGCGGGCGTGCTCGTAGCGGCGGAAGGCGTCGACGAATTCGCCGTTCGCCGCCGCATAGGCGGCACCGAGCGTGACGGCATCTTCCAGCGCCTGGCAGGCCCCTTGCGCGATGTACTGCGTCATCGGGTGGGCGGCGTCACCCAGGATCGTGGCGCGGCCGAAGCTCCACTGCGCGACCGGATCGCGGTCGGCGGTGGCCCAGCGTCGCCACGACGTCGGACGGTCGAGCATCTGGTGCGGCAGCGCATCGATGCCTTCGAAGTACGACAACACTTCCTCCTTGCTGCCGTCGCGCACGCCCCAGACTTCCTGCTCGCGGCTGTGGAACGTCACCACGAGGTTGTATTGCGTGCCGCCGCGCAACGGGTAATGCACGAGGTGGCAGTTCGGTCCGGCCCAGACGACCGGCGCGTTGACCTGCAAGTCCTTTGGCATGTTCTCGACGTCGACCACCGCGCGATACACGACGTGACCGGTCACGCGCGGCTCGTCGCCGATCAGCACGGCGCGCACGGCGGACTTCACGCCGTCGCAACCGATCACCGCGTCGGCCGTGTGGCGCTCGCCGTGCTGGTCGATGACGGTGACGCCCTTGTCGTCTTGCTCCAGCGTAACCACGCGCGTTGCCGTCCGGAACTGAATCAGCGGATTGCGCTGCACCGCTTCGAGAATCGACAGGTGGATGTCGGCGCGGTGGATCACGGCGTAAGGATTGCCGAAGCGCTCGCGATACGGCGCACCGACGTCGACCTGCGCGATGATGCTGCGGTCGATGGCGTCGCGCAGCGTGATGTGGTCGGTGAAGACCGAGCGCGCGCGGGCGGCTTCACCGACGCCGAGCGCGTCGAGTGCCGCGAACGCATTGGCGGCGAGCTGAATGCCGGCGCCGATCTCGCCAATGCTTTCGGCCTGCTCCAGCAGTTCGATGCGTACGCCCTGATTGGCGAGCGCGAGGGCAGCGGCCAGGCCGCCGATCCCCCCGCCAATGACGAGGGCTTTGGGTTGAGAGGTTTGACTCATGGTTGGGGTTGTCTCCTGCGGCCTGTCCAGCCGTTCTGGATGGAAGTCAGGCCGTGTAGTCCGGCTGACGGTTGGGCGCTGCCGCGAGGAAGGCGGGATGCGTCTCCGCCTGCGCGTACACCGCCATCGCTCGTGGATAGGCCGACAAGTCGCAGCCCATGCGCTGGGCATTGGCGATTTGCGGAATCAGGCACACGTCGGCGAGCGTCGGCGCGTCGCCGAAGCACCACGGGCCGTGGCCGTGCTTGTCGAGCCATCGTTCCACGCCGGCCATGCCCTCGGCGACCCAGTGGCGGTACCACGCGTTCTTCTGTTCGGCGCTGAGGCCCAGCGGGCCTTGCAGATATTTCAGAATGCGCAGGTTGTTCACCGGGTGCATGTCGCAACTGACGAGCATTGCCAGCTCGAGCACGCGCGCGCGCGCTTCGATGGCCTGCGGCACCAGGCGCGGCTCGGGATACTTCGCGTCGAGATAGTCGAGGATGGCGAGCGACTGGCCCAGGGAAAAGTCGCCGTCGATGAGCGCGGGCACGGCGGCCGACGGATTGACCTCGTCGACATACGCACTGGCACGATGCTCGCCGGCGCGGATATTCACCGGAATCGTGTCGAACGACAGCCCCTTGAGCGCGAGCGCAATGCGCACGCGATACGACGTCGAGCTGTTGAAAAAGCTATAGAGCTGCATGACGATGCCTCAGACCACGCGCACGGTGATCTCGCCCAGCCCTTCCACCGCAGTGACCATCGTCTCGCCGGCCTTGACCGGGCCCACGCCTTCGGGCGTGCCGGTGTAGATCAGATCGCCCGGCGCCAGACGGAAGAACTGCGACAGGTACGAGACCGTCTCCGCCACCGACCAGATCAGATGCGTGATGTCGCTCTTTTGCTTTTGCACGCCGTCGAGCGTCAGCGAAATGGCCGCCTTCTCGATGTGACCGACGCTCGACACCGGATGAATCGGGCCGATCGGGGCCGAGGCATCGAAGGCCTTGCCGATCTCCCACGGACGGCCCATTTCGCGCATCTTCATCTGCAGGTCGCGGCGCGTCATGTCCAGACCCACGGCGTAGCCCCAGACATGCTCGAGCGCCTGGTCGAGCGGAATGTCCGACCCCGCCTTGCCGATCACCGCGACCAGTTCGGCTTCGTAGTGATAGTTGGTCGTCTGCGTGGGGTACGTCAGCGTGAGCGTCTCGCCGTAGGCCACCGGCAGCACGGCATCGGCCGGCTTGCAGAAGAAGAACGGCGGCTCGCGGTCAGGATCGAAGCCCATTTCACGGGCGTGCGCGGCGTAGTTGCGGCCAACGCAGTACACGCGGCGCACGGCGAACTGATCGGCGCTGCCAACAACGGGAATGGCGACGGTAGCGGGCGGAGCGAAGACGAAGGACATAGTGTTTGACTCGACGAATAATGAATAGAACCGTGGCTGCGCACGCGGGTCATGCGGGTGTGCGGCGCGCGGCCGATAAGTGAACGTTGGGCTGGCCTCAGGTGCGCGACTCGCGCAGCAGGTTCAGGGCCGCCAGCACCGGGCGATCCGAGTAGCTGAACAGCACGGCGTCTTCGAGCGCGGCGAGCTGCACCGGCGCCCACGACGGCACGACAAAGTGATCGCGCGGCTCGAACTGGAAGACCTCGTCGCCAATGCGCGCCGTGCCACGACCCTCGACGACCGAAAAGACCGTCGCATCGGTGCTGCGATAGGTCTTGCCCTGGAAGCCGGCGGGCAGGTATTGCATGAACGTCGCCATGGTCGGCATCGGCCAGCCGCCGGTCGCCGGATTCACATAGCGCAGCTTGATGCCGTCCCACGGATCGAGTTCGCCGTTGCGGTACAGCGTGTCGATCGCTTCGCGCGAGCGGGCATAGGGATAACTGAAGATCGGCGAGGTCGGATCGCTGACCTTGTGATGCACCGGCAGCATGTTGTACCCGTAGCGCGCGAAGCTGTCGCCCTCGGGGCGTAGCACCGGCTGTTGCGATTCGGGGTAGTTCTCGGCAAAGCCCGCGTCGAAGTACTGCACGAGCGGGATGTCGAGGCCGTCGAGCCACACGACCGGCTCGCCGTCCGCTGGGTTGCCGTGGTCGTGCCACGTCCACGACGGCGTGATGATGAAGTCGCCGGGGTGCATCGTGGTGCGCTCTCCGTTCACGGCCGTCCAGGCGCCGCAACCCTCCACGATGAAGCGCAGGGCCGATTGCGTGTGACGATGGCTCGGGGCGATCTCGCCCGGCAGAATGAGTTGCAGCCCGGCGTAGAGCGAGCCCGTGATGCTCGACGACCCCGGCGTTCCCGGGTTCTGCAAGACCAGCACGCGGCGCACGGCCTCTTCGGCGCTGATGACGCGTCCCGCTTCCATCACCAGCGGTCGCACTTCGTTGTATTTCCAGATGGCGGGCACAACACGCGGGCGCGGCTGAGGGGGCACGAGGCTGTGCAGCGATTCCCATAGCGGGGCCATGTGGTTGCGGCCGATGTGTTCGTAGTAGGCGGCGCGTTCGGCGCTGGGGGCGCGTCCAGGCATGCGTGTCTCCGTGTCGGTGTGGGGCCCGGTCAGTGCGTCTGGCAAGCTCGGCAGACGGGGACTTGCGGGTCTATGAGTAGCGTTATACTCGGCGAGACATATTCTTTGAAATGAATAAATCATCGAATCCATACGAAAAATAGTATGGGTAGGGTGATGCTTGAGGGCATCCCGAAGGTGCCCGGAGACCCCGTATGGACTGGACCCACCGCCTGCGTCTGCGCAACCTGCAGATGCTGCTGACCCTCGCGGAGACTGGCAACATGAGCCAATCCGCGACATTGCTCAACACGACGCAGCCCGGTTTGTCGAAGTGGCTCAAGGATTTGGAGGAGGACATTGGCCTGCCCCTGTTCGAGCGTCAGGCGCGGGGTTTGCGACCTACGGCCTACGGGGAATCCCTGATCCAGCACGCCCGACGCATCGAGGCACAGCTCGACACGGCGCGAGACGATCTCGACGCCATGCGCGAGGGCGGCAGCGGGCTGGTGGCGATCGGCACGTCAGGGGCGTCGTCGGCGGACACGGTGCCGCTCGCGATGTTGCTGCTCCTGCAGCGCATGCCCCGCGTACAGGCGCGCGTGATCGAGAACACGATGGACCGGCTGATGAATCAGCTCGCGCACAGCGAAATCGATATCGTTGTCGGGCGCTCGGCGCCCGAACTGCAGGACCGCACCGTTCGCGCCGAGGCGCTATACCTGGAGCCGCTGCATTTCGTTGCGCGCGCCCGCCATCCCGTCTTCTCGCTCGACCAACTGGATTGGCCCGACATGCAGCGCTATCGCTGGGTGGTTTGGCCGCGTGGCACGCCCATTCGCAACGCGCTGGAGGCGGCGCTGGCGGAGGCCGGATATCCGCTGCCGAACGACACCGTCGAGTCGAACTCCACGATTCTCAATCTCACGCTGCTCAACAACAGCGACATGATCGGCCTGGCGTCGCACCGCACGGCGAGCCGCCTGCAGGCGCTCGGCGCGCTGCGTATCGTGCCGCTGCGGCTGGCGGGGTTCGGGGCGATCTCGATGTACTGGCGCGATGACGGCGCGAACCGATCGGCAGTGGCGGCGGCGCTTGAGTGCCTGCGCAGCGCGGCGCGGCGCTCGATCGGTGACGCGGTCGTGGGCATCGAAGGGGACGGATAAGCTTGTCGAGTCCGCTGCCGGGCTGGTGGCTGCTACACTTGCCGCCTGTCGAAGTCACTCTCTCGGGGCGTCAATGATTGGCCGCATCTCCGGCACATTGCTGGAAAAGAATCCGCCGCACATCCTGGTCGATTGCCAGGGCGTGGGCTATGAAATCTCGGTGCCGATGAGCACCTTCTTCAACCTGCCGAACCTCGGCGAGCGCGTGACGTTGCTCACCCAGTTCATCGTACGCGAAGACGCCCAACTGTTGTTCGGCTTCGGCTCGCCTGACGAGCGCAATACCTTTCGCGAACTGCTCAAGATCTCCGGCGTGGGCGCGCGCACGGCACTCGCGATTCTCTCGGGCATGAGCGTCGCGGACATCGCACAGGCCGTCACGTTGCAGGAGTCGGGGCGCTTGACCAAGATTCCCGGCATTGGCAAGAAGACGGCCGAGCGACTGCTGCTCGAACTCAAGGGCAAGCTCGGCGCGCAACTGGGCACGGTGTCCGGCACGGCGGCGCCTCACGATCACAAGAGCGACGTCGTCAACGCACTGCTCGCGCTGGGCTACTCGGACAAGGAGGCGCTCGCCGCCGTCAAGTCCGTGCCCGACGGCACGAGCGTGTCCGACGGCATCAAGCATGCGCTCAAGGCGCTCTCCAAGGCCTGAGCGCGACAGGATCCCGCCCGTGGCGGTCGCGACGGGGCAGTGAGGAGGCGGCATGCAGCTGCGATGGCTTGAAGACTTCGTCGAACTGGCGCGCACGCGCAGTTTTACACGCGCGGCGGAGAACCGTTTCGTCACGCACCCGGCATTCGGGCGACGCATCCGCGCGCTGGAAGAGTGGGTGGGCACGCAGCTCGTCGAGCGGAGCAAACCGCTCGAACTCACGGCGGCGGGCACCGTGTTTCTCGATGCGGCCACCAACGCGCTCGACATTCTCCACGGTGCTCGCACGCAGTTGCAGGACGCCGCCCCCACGCTCGAGAACAATCTGAAGATCGCCACGGGCCGAACCCTGGCCGCAACCTTCTTTCCGGATTGGTACGACGATGCGGTCTCGCGCATCGGCTTCTTCACCGCGACACTGTCCACGGGCGGTGCCGAGGAAGCCATTCTGCGGCTGGCGGCGGGCGAGGTCGATCTGCTCATCGTGTATTCCAGCGCGCACACGCGGCTGCTCATCGATCAGGAGCGTTACGACTGGTTGACTGTTGCGCGTGAAGTGCTGGTGCCGGTGAGTGCGCTCGATGCCAAGGGGCGTGCCACGTATCGGCTAGCGGCCGGGCCGTCGCCGATTCCCTGGCTGGCGTTCGCCCGTACGTTGACGTTGCGGGCCGTGCTCACCCGGCATCTTGCCGAGATGGCGAACCGGCCAACGCTCAAGCCTGTGTATCAGGCCGATTCGTACGAGGCCATTCTGGCGATGGCGCGGCGCGGTGCCGGTATCGCCTGGCTGCCGCAACGCCTGGTGGCCGACGACATTGCGCGTGGTGCGCTGGCGATCGTGGGCGGCAAGGAATGGCAGATTGGCTTCGATATTGCGCTCTACCGGCGACGGCACCAACCGCATCCGGTGCTCGATGCCATTTGGCAGAGCGCGCGTCAGGCATCGGGGGACGACGCGTGATCCTTGCGCCGTCCCTCGATGTGACCGATCAGTGCTCGTGTTGCAGGTACTTCGCCTGACGCGGCAAGCGCAGGCTGACGAGGAACGCCAGCACCATCATGCCAGTCACGTACCAGTAGAACGTCGGCTCCATCCCGGCCTTCTTGAGGCCAAGTGCCACGTATTCAGCCGAACCGCCGAAGATGGCATTGGCCACGGCGTAGGCCAGGCCCACGCCGAGCGCGCGCACTTCGATCGGGAACATTTCGGCCTTCACGATGCCGCTGATCGACGTATAGAAACTCACGATGGCGAGCGCCAGACAGATCAGGAGAAACGCTGCCGTCGGGCTCTGCACCGTCTTGAGCGCCGTGAGAATCGGCACGGTGGCGATGGCGCCGAGCGAGCTGAACAGCAGCATGTTGTTGCGACGGCCGATCTTGTCGGACAGCATGCCGAAGATCGGCTGTATGCACATGTAGACGAACAGGCAGCCCGTCATGATGTAGCTGGCGGTCTTGATCGGCATGCCGGCCGTGTTCACCAGGTACTTCTGCATGTACGTGGTAAAGGTGTAGAAGATCAGCGAGCCGCCAGCCGTGTAGCCGAGCACCGTGAAGAACGCGGCCTTGTGATGGCGGAACAGCCCCGCGATCGAGCCGGCTTCGCGGTTGTTGCGGCTTGCGCTGGTCGAGGTCTCGTGCAGCGTGCGACGCAGCAGCAAGGCAACGACAGCGGTGATCGCACCGACCACGAACGGAATGCGCCAGCCCCAGGCCTTGAGTTCAGCCTCACTGAGCAGTTGCTGGAGAATCACGACCACGAGTACGGCGAGCAACTGGCCGCCGATGAGCGTGACGTACTGGAACGACGAGAAGAAGCCGCGACGGCCCTTGAGCGCGACTTCACTCATGTACGTTGCCGTCGTACCGTACTCACCCCCCACTGACAGGCCTTGCAGCAGACGCGCCAGCAGCAGCAGCGCCGGAGCCCAGTTGCCGATGCTGGCATGCGTCGGGAGCGCGGCGATCAGCAGCGAGCCGAAGCACATCATCATTACCGAGATGACCATCGAGTTCTTGCGGCCATTACGGTCGGCGATACGGCCGAAGATCCAGCCGCCGATCGGGCGCATCAGGAAGCCGGCCGCAAACACGCCCGCGGTGTTGAGCAATTGCGCGGTGGGGTTGGCACTCGGGAAGAACGCCGGCGCGAAGTAGATCGCGCAGAACGCATAGATGTAGAAGTCGAACCACTCGACCAGATTCCCGGACGATGCCGCGACGATCGCGAAAACGCGCTTGCGGATCTCTTCCGAGGTGGGCGGCTGGGCGGCCATGGCGGCGTTGGTAGTAGCTGTGTCTCTCATTTCTACTGGCGATGCGGGCATCGCATTAATAACTACGTTTGCAACATGACGCGGACGCGCTCGCCTTGCCGAAATGACCTATCCGAAAGGCGCGAGCAAGCATCGCGTCGCGGGGGGCGGGGCCACTATAGCGGGTGTGGGCATGGACAGACAATGCCTGAGTGCGGAATCGATTATTGTGAATATCGAAACAATCACCGCGATTGTTGCGCTGCAGCATGGTGGTCGCGCCCGTCGGGCGGTGGTTTGCGAGCACGTTGCGATCGTTTCGAGAGATGCGTCGATGCGGCGAAATTCGAGAAAATTTTTTAAATGTGTGACGCGCATGCGCGGCTTCATCAAGGAAATCACGCGCCGTGCAACCTGTGGGCCCAGCGTGCCACATTGCCGACCCCTCATTGACGCGGATGGAACTGCGTCAGCAAATCGAGAAACAACTCCAGTGCGCGAGTCCTGGGGCGCGAGGCTTCGGTAATGGCGCTGATGGCGTTCTCGTACTCGGGGCCTGCCGGTACCTGAGCCAGCGCATGGCGCTTCGAAAACAACGCGGCGTAATACTGCGGCAGCAGGCCGACGTAATGCCCGGAAAGCACCAGCATGGCAACGGCCTCCAGCCCCGACGCCGCCGGTCCACGCGTCAGCCCCAGCGAGTTGAGCGCCTCATGGACAAACGGCTGGCTCCGGTAGACGAGCGGCAGCGTCGACGCCTCGTTGATCCGATGCCGTGCCACATACAACCGGTGACGCTCGATAAACAGCGGCTGGTAATGAAACCCGGCTTCGTGGCGGTACATGCCGCGAATCGCGATCTGTACCCGGCGCTCGCGCAACGCGAGGTCGAGTTCGTTGAACGTCATGACCGTCAGCTCGACCTTCACGTCGGGCGCATGCGCCTTGAGCGCGGCCAGCGCTTCGGGGATACGGCAGCCAACATCTGACACGATGTGCTCGACCATGCCAATGGACAACGTACCGGAGAGCACACCGCGGACCGCATCGATTTCGGGGCGTATCCGCTCCAGCGACTTCAACGCGTCGCGGGCAAGCTCCAACGCGACCTTGCCCGCGTGCGTCAGAACGAAACCGGACGGCCCGCGCTCACACAGGCGGGTGCCCAGCGTCTCCTCGACCTCGCGGATATGCCGGCTGATCGACGCCTTCGACATGTTCAACTGCTTTTCCGCCGCCGCAAAGCCGCTGGCCTGGGCCACCGCACAGAAGATGCGCAACGAGCGCAGGTCACGCTCACTGAAGTCACGACTCGCCACCGCTCCACTCCCGGAATAAGCGCCAAAGCCGTTGCGGATGACGCGTCTCAAAAGGTTTCGTTTTTTGGAACCATACCAATAAAAAAATCATTTTTCATGATCTTTTTGCCCGCATACATTGGATTCCACCCGCACCGGAACGGCCCTGGCCGACCCGATGCGCCTGACCGATTCGATACCCACACCACGCGAGGCAAGCGATGAAGACCTGGTCCAGACGATCCTTTGTAAAGGCGACGCTCGCATCCAGCGCCGCATTGGCGCTGCCGACAATGGCCTATGCCGAAGGCGGCACCCTGGCCGACATCAAGAAGCGCGGCAAGCTGACGGTTGGCACCGAGGCGGCCTACGAGCCGTTCGAGTTCGTGGAAAACGGTCAGGTCGTCGGGTACGGGCACGACGTGCTCGAACTGATGGCGGCAAAACTCGGTGTGAAGCTCGAGCAGATGAACCTGCCGTTCCAGGGGCTGCTGCCCGGCCTGATGTCGCACAAGTTCGACTTCGTCGCCACCAGTGTGGGCATTACGCCGGAGCGCGCCAAGCGCTTCGCGTTCAGCCAGCCGGTGGGCGTGGTGCGTTCGGTCCTGATGGTGCGTGCCGACGACATGGCGATCCAGCACGACATGGACATCGCCGCCAAGACCATCGGCACGCAGATGGGCTCGTCGTCGCAACCGGTGGCGGAAGAATTCGAGAAGGAATTGAAGGAAAAGACGGGCAAGGGCTATGCCGGCACGCGGCTGTTCCAGGCCTATCCGGACGTGTCGAACGCGCTCGCGAACAAGACCATCGACGTGGCGCTCATGCCCTCCAATATTGCGGCCGTCCAGATGCGCAAGCAGCCTAACGCCTTCCGCATTGTCGGCACCATTGGGCAGCCGAAGCTGCTGGCATGGGTCGCCAACCCCAATGATCTGGAGATCCGCAAGTTCATCAACGATTCGCTCGATGAATTCCGCGCGAACGGCAAGCTCGCGGCACTGCAGAAGAAGTGGTTCGGCGCCTCGATGGACACGCCGCACGCGAACTACCTGCCACAAGGTGCCATTTGACGCCCGCCGCCATGCTCGGCGGATTCGGCATGGGCGGCGTGATTGCCCCGTTTCTGGGAGGCGTTGTCTCGGGAACGGCGATCACGCTGGCCGCCTCGGCGGTCGCCTTCGCGATCGGCCTGGCGCTCGGCATCGTGCTGCTGCTCGCCCGCATCTCGCCGCTCGCGCCGTTGCGCTCGCTTGTCGTGTTGTGGGTGAGCCTGATCCGCGGCACGCCCGCGCTGATTCACATGCTGATGGCGTATTACATGGTGCCGGCGCTGTTCGATATCTCGATCTCGCCCATCACTGCCGGGATTGCGGCGCTGGCCTGCAACACCAGCGCCTATATCGTCGAGATCCTGCGCGGTGCGCTCGGTACGATCCCTCATGGACAACGGGCGGCCGCGTACGCCATGGGCATGCGCGTCTCCCAGGTCTGGCGGCACGTGCTGCTCCCGCAGGTGATCTATCGCGCCATTCCGCCGCTCACCAGCGAGTTCACGATCCTGCTCAAGGCATCGTCGCTGATGTCGATCATCGCCGTGCCGGAACTGGCAACGGTGGCCCGCAACGCCACGCTGCAGACCGACCTGCCGCTCCAGGTGTTCGCGATCACCGCTGCCGTGTACTTCGTCCTTCTGTTCTGCATTTCGGCCGCCTCGCGTCTGTGCGAGCGCCGCGTCTCCAGGATGCTGCCCCATGGCCATTGACGTCTCCATCGTCAGGGAAGCGATTCCCGTGCTGCTCGAAGGCCTGCGCGTCACGGCGCTGGTCAGCGCCATCGGCGTTCCGCTCGGCGTGGCGATCGGTATCGTCGCCGCCTACGCGGCGCAGTCGCGCAGCGTCTTACGGCCGGTCGCGCTGGGCTACGTGGAGCTGGTGCGCAACATCCCATACCTGATCCTCGTTTATCTGTCGTTCTTCGGCTTGCCCAAGCTCGGGATCGGCGCGTCGGCCATGACCGTAGCGGTGGGCTGCACGGCGTTCTATACCGGCGGCTACTTCTGCGAAATCCTGCGTGCGGCGCTTCGCAGCGTAGCCCGAGGGCAGACGCATGCGGCACTCTCGCTCGGCATGACCTATTGGCAGACGCAACGGCACATCATCGCGCCGCAGCTCTTCGGCTTTCTGATTCCGCCAACGACGAGCCTCGTGATCATGATGTTCAAGGACTCGGCCATCTTTTCGGTCATGAGCCTGCCGGAGATGACATACCAGAGCAACCTGCTCACGGCCAACACATTCGCCTACGTTGAAGTGCTTGGCACGACGGCCTTGATCTACTGGGTCAGCAGCGTCTTGCTGGCCAGCGTGGGGCGGCGTCTGGAAACCGTTGTCGGGCGACGTATCCGGCACGCCTGACACCCCCGAAACTCCCACCCAAGGACACTCTCATGACGACCTACACCGTGGCGCCCCGCACCGGCCATCCGACGCTGCTGTATTCGGAGCTGGATCTTGACATCGATAATCTCAAGGCCGACATCGCCGTGCTGGGCATGCCGTACGGGGCTCCCTATGCGGCGTCGGATTTCAGCAACGACCAGACGAATGCGCCGTCTGCCATTCGCCAGGCGACCGACCGCGTTGTGCGCCGCCCGGGCCACTACGACTTCGATATCGACGGGCCGCTGCTCCAGGACCGCACGGATATCCGCTTCGTCGACTGCGGCGACATCATCCCGGACCTGACCAGGCCCGGAGAGCACTACGCCCGCGCCGAGGCGGTGGTGCGCCGTATCGTGGCCGGCGGCGCGATGCCCATCGTGCTTGGCGGCGATCACGGCATCACTACGCCCGTGCTGCGCGGCCTGGACCAGAAGGGACCGATCACGCTCGTGCACATCGATGCCCACCTCGATTGGCGCGACGACGTGAACGGTGTACGCGAAGGTCTTTCGAGCCCGATTCGCCGCGCGTCGGAGATGGCGCACGTGGATCGCATCGTGCAGATCGGCCTGCGTGCGCAGGGGAGTGGCCGTTACGAGGAACTGGTTGCGGCGCGCGCGTACGGCGCCGAGCTGGTGACCGCGTATGAACTGCATGACATCGGCATGGATGCCGTGCTTGCGCGCATCCCGGACGGCGGCAACTACTACCTCACGATCGACGCGGACGGACTCGACCCGTCGACGATGCCGGCCGTCGCGGGGCCTGCGCCGGGCGGGGTGACGTTTGTGCAGGCGCGCAAGCTGATTCACGGCCTGGTGAGAAAGGGGCGGGTGGTCGGCATGGACATCGTGGAAATCCAGCCCGAGAAAGACGACGCGAACATGATCTCGTGCGTGACGGCCGGTCGTCTGATCCTCAACCTGATCGGCGCGTCGATTCGCGCAGGGCACTTCGACAAATGAGCACGGCGCAACCGATGATCGACATCCGGAACGTCGACAAGTGGTACGGCGCGCATCACGTGCTCAAGCAGTGCTCGACGCATGTGGGCAAGGGCGAGATCGTGGTCGTGTGCGGACCGTCCGGCTCCGGCAAGTCGACACTGATCAAGACGGTCAATGCGCTGGAGCCGTTCCAGAAGGGCGATGTCGTCGTTGCCGGCACGTCGCTCACCGCCAGTACGACGAATCTGCCGAAGCTGCGCAGCAAGGTCGGCATGGTCTTCCAGCATTTCGAACTGTTCCCGCATCTGGATCTCACGCGCAATCTCACGCTGGCGCAGCAGATCGTGCTGGGTCGGGACGCCGGCGCCGCGCGCACCAAGGCGCGCGCGCTGCTCGATCGGGTCGGCTTGTCGGCGCATGCGCACAAGTACCCGGGGCAATTGTCGGGCGGTCAGCAGCAACGCGTGGCCATCGCGCGCGCGTTGTCGATGGACCCGATGGCGATGCTGTTCGACGAGCCGACCTCGGCGCTGGACCCGGAGATGGTCAACGAGGTGCTCGACGTGATGGTGGAACTGGCTCGCGAAGGCATGACGATGATGGTCGTCACGCACGAGATGGGTTTTGCGCGGCGTGTGGCCCATCGCGTGGTGTTCATGGAGGACGGCGCCATCGTCGAGGACAGTCCGACCGACGTGTTCTTCAACGATGCCGCCAGTGCCGCCGCCAAACGTTTTCTTTCCAAGATCCTCGCGCATTGAGTGTGCGACCGTGTCGCGCTGCGCGCATCCGCATCAAGGCCCCCTACCGAGACATCATGACGCATACCCGAATCCGAAAATTCAACACCCGTGACACGTACGCGGAGCAGAAGCTTGACAACGATCTCTGCCAGGCGGTCGTTGCCGGCAACACCATCTATCTGCGTGGGCAGATCGGGCAGGACCTCGAGACGCGCGAGTCCGTCGGCATCGGCGATGTCGCCGCGCAAACGGAAAAGGCCATGGCGAATGTGGCAATGCTGCTTGATGAGTGTGGCAGCCAGCTCGCGGACATCTGCAAAGTCACGGTGTATCTCGTCGACCCGCGCTATCGCGAGGCCGTCTACAACGTCATGGGGCGCTGGCTCAAGGGCGTGTTTCCGGTGTCGACCGGCATCGTCGTGCAGGCGCTGGCGCGTCCGGAGTGGTTGGTCGAGATCGATGTGACGGCGGTGAAGTCGGAGGCATAAGCCGCGTTAATGACACCACAACGGCGCTTGGCCGGCGTGTAATTGTCGGCCGGGTACCGCGCCTCGCGAGCGAGGTCGAACACGCGGAAGCGCACTCAGCAACCCACTCAGAAGCGGCGTTTGACGTATATCGTCGCGCCCAGTTCGTGTGAACGTAGCAGCGGTATGCGGGCGCTTGCCGAGACGGTCCAGTCCTCGGTCTTGAGCGACAGTCCTCGCTTCGGTTCGGTGCCCAGCTTGTCGTCGGTGTTGGCCCACTGCACGAGGGACAACTGGGGTGCCGTGGAAGGCCCGATCTTCAGGTAGTGTTTCGTCGGTCGCGCGGCAGTTTCGGCGGCTGCGGTGTCGATCCAGTCCACATGTCCGTCTTCCGCAGTCGGCACCGCACTGTTGATGGCTTCGATGCGCGTGTACAGGAGCGCGTTGTCGTTGGCGTTGGCTGTGGTGTCCGGACCTTCGCGACCAAACGGATACAGGGTCACGCGAACCGCAGGAACCGCAGCAACAGAGACCGGTGGTGGCGGTTGCGGCACCTGTATGGGAAGTGGCCCGGGGCCAACGTTGGCGAGCATCATCTGTTCGGATGATCCCGAGTTGGCGCCTTCTGCGATCGCCACGCTACTTAGCGTAACGACACATGCGCCGATCATCCATTTGCCTAGGCACGTCATGGACATGCCTCCCGTGAAGGAATGGAAACGCTACGTCACCAGCCCCAATTTGTCGCACGTACAACGACCTTCGTATAACGAACCGTCTTGTGTGGTCTTTTCGCGGTGTACGCATTTAGGAAGTGTAGTCAGTCATTTGCGTCCCGCCACCCCAATTTGTACTGAGGTTGATCGTCGTCACACCGGGAGCGGCCGCCCAAGCCCGTCGGACGTGACGCTCGCGCGGGGTGGCGTCAACGCGGCTCCGGGTTTGTCCTGAGGTCGCCGCGGCCATCGGCGACGCTGGGGGATGGCACTGCCGCGGCATTGAACGCGTTGCGTTTCCGGCGGTGCGCGATGTGCTAGATTTAAATCAACAGACGTGGGTATGTCAGTCAGGGCCGCACGAACGCGACTCGCGCAGCGTCTGGGGAGGTCATCATGCGGGGATGTCAGCTTACCTTCTACACGCAGCAAAATCATCGCCACGGCCATCAACCGGTCGCCGATTGGATCATGAACGAAGTGCGACAACTGGGCATTCGCGGCGCGACCCTGTTCACGGGGACGGAAGGGATCGATCATGTCGGCAAACGCCACGCCGCCCGATTCTTCGAACTCACCGAACAGCCGATCGAGATCGTGCTGGCAATCACCGACGAGGAAGCCGAGCGCTTGCTCGACGTGATTCGCGCCCAACGCGTCCATATCTTCTACACGCGCTTCCCTATCGAATTCGGTACGCTGGGTGATAGTTAGGCTGCGGCGGGGAGGACCCGCCACAGCCTTGTCCGAACGTGGTGCGCAAACGCCGAGTACCGCCCAGCGTTCCGGATCGTCGCGCGTCGTTGGCGCAGACGGTGTTCAGATTTGCACCGATTTCCCAATCAGCACTCGCGCGTGCCGAAACGGCACGAAGCCTTTTTTTCTGCCGCCTACACTCCGCTTCCTGAGACTGGCTGGTGGCCCCGGCGCGCCCTCGTGGCGCCTCGCACGGCCACCACACACCTATCCCCAACGCCAGCGATCCAGAGGAGCCGGGCATGACCCACAACGCCAAACCCCACAACCCGTGGCGCGAAATTTGCGCCGCGAGCATCGGTAACGCACTTGAGTTCTACGATTTGCTGATCTATGGCTACTTCGCCATTGTGATCGGGCAGTTGTTCTTCCCCGCGCACGACGCGACGACGTCGCTGCTGCTCTCCGTCGGTACCTTCGGCATCTCGTTCGTGACGCGTCCGCTCGGCTCGATCATTCTGGGCAGCTACGCCGACCGTGCGGGCCGCAAGGCGTCGCTCACGGTGTCCATCGCCTTGATGATGCTCGGCACCGCCATGATCGCGTTCGCCCCGACCTATGCGCAGATCGGCATTCTCTCGCCGCTTCTGATCATCGTCGCGCGCATGCTGCAAGGCTTCTCGACGGGCGGCGAGTTCGGCGCCGCCACGGCCTTCATGGTCGAGCATGCCGACGCGAAACGCCGAGGCTTCTTCGCGAGCTGGCAAATGTCGACGCAAGGCCTCGCCACCGTGCTCGCGGCCGGGGTGTCCGCGCTGTTGAGCCTGCTGCTCACGGCCGATCAATTGAGCGCATGGGGATGGCGTATCGCCTTCGCCGTGGGCTTGCTCATCGGCCCGGTCGGTCTTTACATCCGTCGCAACATCGACGAGACCGCCGACTTCAAGAAGCTCGGCGAAAAGCAGCGCGAGACGTCGCCGCTGCGCGAAGTCTTCGGCCGCGATCGCACGAATATGCTGCTCGGCGCCGGTGTCGTCGCCGCTGCCACGGCGTTCAACTACGTCCACAAGCTTTACATGCCGACGTATGCCGTCAAGCAACTGCATATTTCGGCGACATCGTCGTTCATCGGCGCGGTCGTCACCGGTGTAATGCTGATGATCGCCGCCCCCGTCGTAGGCCACCTCTCGGACCGCTTTGGCCGGATTCGCGTGATGCTCTGGGCGCTGATCCTCGTCGGCGTGACGACGTACCCGTTGTTCGTGCTGCTCAACAAATATCCGACCTTCCAGACGCTGCTCATGGTGCAGGCGCTCGTCGGACTGCTCATCGCGGTGAGTCTCGCGCCGCTGCCCGCCCTGCTGGCGGACATCTTCCCGACGAGCACGCGCGGCACCGGGCTGGCCCTGTCGTACAACTTCTCGGTGACGCTGTTCGGCGGGTTCGCACCGCTGATCGTGACCTGGCTCATCGATGCCACGCACAACAAGCTCGCCCCGAGTTTTTACGTGATGACGACCGCCGTGTTGAGTGTCAGCGCGGTGATTTCGCTAGGCCGCCGCGTGCGTGCGGGCAAGATCGCTGGCGTGACGCACGGCGCGCCGCGCGCATCCAAGGTTTGATCAACGCATCGGACGATCGACGCACGAAGCGCCTTTTCCGCTGCGTCCCTTGTCCGATGCACATAATTTTGCCGTGATGACGACGTTCGCCATTCCCTGTCGTGACGTCGTCGTCTTTCGCGGCATCCTCTGTGGAGCCTTTTCATGACCACGCTTGACGCGATCCGCGCCGCCCTGCCGGCGTACCCCATCGAAGTCTCGTTCCCCGACATCGCCCGCTGGCGCGAAGGCAATACCGGCGTCGACTATCTTCATTCGTTCGACAGCGGCAAGCCCGGCAAGCACGCGATGATTCTCGCACTCACGCACGGCAACGAAGTGAGCGGCGCCATCGCGGTCGATGCGCTGCTCGCCGCCGGTGTGCGTCCCACGGCGGGACGCCTGTCGCTCGGCTTCGGCAATATCGGTGCGTACGAGCAATTCAGTGCCGAGAACGCCGACGCCACGCGCTTTCTCGACGAAGACATGAACCGTGTCTGGACCCCGTCGACGCTCGACGGCGAGCGCCAGAGCCGCGAGCTGGCGCGCGCCCGCGCAATGCGCCCGTTCATCGACACGGTCGATCTGCTGCTCGATATCCATTCGATGCACGAAGCGTCCGCGCCGCTGATGATGACCGGACCGCTGGAGAAGGCGATTGCGCTGGCCGCCGAACTTGGCACGCCCGAGCACGTCATCGTCGACAAGGGCCACGCCAACGGCACGCGTATGCGCGATTACGGCGGCTTCGGCGATCCGGCCAGCGCGAAGAATGCGCTGCTCGTCGAAACCGGGCAGCACTTCGCCGGGAGCGCACGCGATGTTGCGCTCGACACCGCGGCGCGCTTCCTGCTTCACGCGGGCGTCGTGACCGGGGCCGATATGGCACCGTACCTGACGCAGACGCGGCCGGCCCGTCAGAAGTTCGTGGAGATCACGCAGCCGGTCGTGGCCCGGTCGATGGACTTTCGCTTCTCGCAGCCGTTCACCGGGCTTGAGGTGATCGAGAAGGCTGGCACCGAGATCGCCCGCGATGGCGACGATGTGATCGTCACGCCCTATGACAACTGCGTGATCGTGCAGCCGTCGATGCGGCACCTCGGCGTGAATGTCACGATGATGCGTCTGGGCCGCCTGCTGGATCGTTGATGCTGCGGTGCTCGCGATGCGAACTGCCCGGGGGCCAGCCGCGTCACGACCGCGCCATTGGGCGGCGAGCGGGCGTTTATGGGCGTGTCGTGTCGGTCGCGTCGCTGACCTCGGCGGAATCATCGGAATCGTCGGCCTGTGAACGTTTGCCGCGACGCAGGCTTAGCTGGGCCAGCACGTCAGCGTGTTGATTGCCCCATCGGTACAACATCTCGATGGGCTCGATGAACAACTCGCCCAGCGGCGTCAGCGAGTATTCCACCTTGGGCGGCACGACGGCGAACACCTCGCGATGAATCAGTCCGTCACGTTCGAGTTCGCGCAACGTCTGCGTGAGCATCTTCTTGGAAATGCCAGGCAAGCGGCGCTGCAATTCTCCCGTGCGTGTGGTGCCGCATTGCAACGCGTATAGCACCATGCTCGTCCACTTCACGCTGAAGAGTTCCAGCACGCGACGCGGCACGCAGGTTTCTTCGAAGACGAAGGGGGCTGGTTTGTTCATGGTAACCAATTGGTGACTATTTAACTGAAAGGTGCCTACTGGGGATTCAGGACCTTCGTCACTATACTTTGTGGCGATGGCGCGCGTCATCCGCCGCTTAGGGGCCTCGAGGCTGTCTCGTTGGCTGCCGGGTGGGCGCGCGCCGGTATCTGGAGATTCCCATGAGCAGTTTGTCGAAGACGGCCCTCTCGATGCTGGACCTGGTGCCAGTGCGCGCCGGCGGCACGGTGGCCGATGCCCTGAAACAATCCACGGAACTGGCGCAGCACGTTGAACGCCTGGGTTTCACGCGTTTCTGGCTGGCCGAACATCACAACATGGACGGCATCGCGAGTTCGGCGACCGCCCTGTTGATCGGTCACATTGCGGGCAAGACGTCGCGCATTCGCGTGGGGTCGGGCGGCGTGATGCTGCCGAACCACCCGCCGCTGGTCGTTGCCGAGAACTTCGGCACGCTCGCCGCGCTGTATCCCGGCCGCATCGATCTGGGCCTGGGGCGCGCGCCCGGTGCCGATCAAGCCACCATGCGCGCACTGCGTCGCGACCGGCTGTCCGATGGCGACGATTTTCCCGAGCAGGTCGCCGAATTGCGTGCACTGCTTGCGCCTGCGCAACCCGGGCAGCGGCTTGTCGCAACGCCCGGCGCGGGCAGCGATATTCCTGTGTGGTTGCTGGGCTCGTCGTTGTTTTCCGCACAACTCGCGGCGCATCTGGGGCTGCCTTACGCGTTCGCATCGCACTTTGCGCCGCGCTTCCTGTTCGATGCGCTTCGTCTGTACCGCGAGCGCTTCCGTCCCTCGGCGGTATTGGATAAGCCCTACGTGATGGTGGGCGTGCCCGTCGTGGCCGCACCCACGCACGAGGAGGCGACATTCCTCGCGACGTCAGCGCAGCAGAAGATCCTGGCCCTCATGCGCGGGCAGAGCCTGAAGTTGCAGCCGCCCGTAAACGATATGGACGCGCGTTGGGATCCGGCGGAACAGCACTCGGTGGAAGCCTTCCTCGGTGTGGCCGTGGTGGGTGGCCCCGAACGAGTCCAGGCAGGTCTGGCTGATCTGGTTGAGCGCACGCAGGCCGATGAGTTGATGCTCGTCACCGACATCTACGATCCCGCGTTGCGACTGCGCTCGTGCGATATCGTCGCGTCCGTCTGCCAGTCCTGACGTTGCGGATCGCGTTGTCGGCATAGGGAAGACGGAGGGAGGCAGGGGCGCAGTGTTCGCGCCCCTTGTCGCCAGCCATATCCAGGCGCGTTAGCGAAAGCGTCCGATGGAGAACGGCGCGAGGTCGATGGCGGGGCGCTCGCCGGACACCAGAGCCGCAATCGTGCGTCCCGTCGAGGCGGCGGCGGTCAGGCCCACATGACCGTGGCCAAAGGCGTAGAACGCGTTCGGCACCTTCGATGCCGCCCCCAATACCGGCAGCGAATCCGGCGTGCTGGGGCGGAATCCCTGCCAGCGGGCACCGTCGACCGATTGTGTCGGCTTCGCGCCTTTCACCGCGCCGGGGAACATCGTGTACAACTGATTGAGCAGAAGATCGGCGCGGCGCCAGTTCGGCGACGCTTGCAGACCGGCCAGCTCGACCGTGCCCGCACCGCGAAGGCGGCCATTCATCGGAGTGGCGAACAGCTTGCCTTCGGCCCACATGACGGGACGCGAGGGCATTTCGTCGGGCGTCGGAATCTCCACGTGATAGCCGCGCTCGGTGTCGAAGACGAGGGTGTCGCCCAACTGGCGCACAAAGGGTGCCGACCAAGCGCCGGCTGCGATCACCACGGCGCTTGCGGGTTCGCGGCCCCGGTCGGTGTGCACGGCCACGGCCTGTGCGCCGTTGGTCTCGATGGCGGTGGCGGCGGCATCGACGACGCGTCCACCCCGCACGATCACTTGTGCCGTCAGGCGTGCCAGCAGCGCGCCGGGATCCAGCGTGTGGCCCGTCTCGCCGATGTAGCGGGCGCCGACGAAGTCATGCGATAACGCCGGCTCGAACTCGCGCAATGCGGCCGCCCCCAGCGTTTCGATGTGCACGCCGTTGTCGCGGCGCAGCGCCATGCCGCCTTCGTCACCGGCCATGCCCTTCTGGCTGGAGTAAGCGATGAGGTAGCCGCGCCGCGAGACGAGATCGTTCGCGCCGGCATCGTCAAGCAGCGGTTGATAGGCGTCGAGCGCGGGGCCGAGCAGTGCGCGCAACGCGTGCGCCTGCGCGGTAACGCGTGCTGGCTGGCTGGCCGCGACGAAGCGCATCAGCCACGGCACCATGCGCGGGAGATAGCCCCAACGCAGCACCAGCGGGCCATCCGGTTGCATCAACCAGCCGGGCACCTGCCAGAGCACACCGGGCATGGCGATGGGCACGACCGACGAGCCATTGATGCAGCCCGCATTCCCAAGCGATGCCGCCTGACGTACCGATTGCCGGTCGACGATCACCACCGCGTGTCCGGCACGTTGAAGATACGCGGCCGTACACACGCCGACCAAACCGCCCCCGATCACGACGACGGGACGTGAATCATTCATGACTGCCCTGCGAAAGCACGAAAGCGCTTAGTGTACTGCGTCAAATGCGTACCCCTAAATGCCTTCAATATTCGTGAGCGTGTTTTCGTCCGCGTGTTCAGATCATCTCCAGCGGACGCCTGCGCGACGGCGCTTCGAAATAATAATCGAGCCGCGCAAGTTCGTCCGCCGTCAGATCGATGTCAAGGGCAGCGCGATTGGCGCGCACGTGCGCGTCCGTGCTCGCCTTGGGAATGGCGATGACACCTGGTCTGCTCAGCACCCAGGCAAGCGCCACCTGCAGAGGCTCGACGTGACGGGCAGCGGCGATATCGCCCAGCGCGCCCGATGTCGGCAGTCTTCCCTGTTCGATGGGCGAATACGCCATCAGCGGCAGACCGCGCGCCGACAGCCACGGCGCAAGGTCATACTCGGGACCGCGTCGCGAGAGGTTGTATAGCACTTGATCCGTCGCGCACGCATCGCCGCCGGGCAGCGCGAACAATGCCTCCATGTCGTCCATATCGAAGTTGCTCACGCCCCAGTGCCGAATCTTGCCCGCCGCGCGCAACGCTTCGAAGCCGGCAATCGTGTCTTCGAGCGGTATCTCGCCGCGCCAGTGCAGCAGGTAGAGATCGAGGTGATCGGTGCGCAGGCGGTCCAGGCTGCGCTCGCATGCCGCGATCACGCCGCGTCGCGAGGCATTGTGCGGGTAGACCTTGCTCACGAGAAACACTTGATCGCGCAGGCCGTCGAGCGCCTCGCCCACGAGGCGCTCGGTCGCTCCTTCGCCATACATCTCGGCCGTATCGACGAGTGTCATGCCCAGCGAGACGCCCAGCTGCAACGCCGCGATTTCCTCGCGGCGCCGCTCTGGCCTCTCGCCCATCATCCACGTGCCCTGACCGAGGGCCGGCACGGTGTCGCCTTGGGGGAGCGCGATATTTCGCATGGTCCTTCCTCCGTGATTTTTGATCACCATTATCGGCCTGCAAGTCGAGCGATGACCAGTGCCGTGATGGCTTCACGCAACACTTTGCGGTGTCGTCCGAGCTTTGGCGTCGGACTCGCCCGAAGCAGCGTTCGGAAATCGCCCCTATTGCATTCGTGCACGCATTCTCTCGGATAGTTCACAGCCCTATGGCTGCACCGCCGCGTTAAGCTGATTTCACCGATGCGCACGGCGATTGTTGCTCTGCAGCGAGACGGCTCGGTGATGGCTCCCGCCGTGTGCGTCGGACCTGTGACGATGGGAACGAGGATTCCGAATGTCCTGGACGAACATCGCGTAACAAGTGTGACAATTGGCGACCTTTTCTTGTCGCGGGACGAACGCGATAATGGAGTACCTCCAACCTTGAGGAGCCCCCCAGATGGATAACACGATCAAGCTCCGTTCGCGCGGTTCGCCGCGCTTGCCCGGCGAGCGCTATGCGCCGCCCGCGGTTTTCTTTCACTGGGCGATCGCATTGCTGATCGTGATCGCCTACGCCGCCATCATTATCAAAGGCTATTTGCCGAGAGGCAGTGCCGCGCGTGCGTTGTCCTTGACGATTCACGAATGGGCCGCGCTCGCGGTGTTGGTGCTGGCCGTGCCGCGGTTGCTGATGCGATTGATCAAGGGCGCGCCCGCGGCGCTGCCGGGCCAGGCGTGGTGGGCGCGCGCCGCGTCTTCGGCTGCGCATCTGTTGCTCTATCTGTTCATGTTCGCGCAGCCCGTGCTGGGATACCTGACGCTCAACGCCCAGGGGCATATGCTAACGATTCCGGGGCTGGATATCCCGCTGCCGCAGTTGATTGGGGAAGACAAACAGACGAGCCGGTCGATCAAGGAGATTCACGAGACGATCGGTAACGCGTTCTACTGGGTGATTGGCCTTCATGCGCTGGCGGCGCTGTGGCATCACTACTTCCGCCGCGACGATACGTTGCGCCGTATGCTTTGAAGAACGCTTGGCGCGTCATGCGCCCCGCAGGGCGGTGCTTGCGCATGCCGGGCCGGATGACGAAATGGAAGACACAGGGAACCAGGGATTGCAGGGGTTGCCCGTGCGCGGCGTAAATGGTTTGCGTTCTCAGGTAAGGAGTGCGCGACAATTTACCGCATCGGGTGTCAGGGTGAAAAAAAGGAGCGCCACAGCCGTCCATCGTGCGGCGCTCCACACCGGATATCAGAACTTCAGACCCACACCGACGCCGACGATGAGCGGGTCGATGTGCAGCGTACCGAGATCGGTGCCTGCGAGCGACGTATCCGTCTTCATCCAGACCTTCTTGATGTCGATGTTGAAGAACAGGTTCTTCGTCATCTGAATGTCCACACCGGCTTGCAACGCCGGACCGACGCTGTGGTTCTTGATCGAGATCGGGGTGCCGCCCGCGTTCAGGTTGCTGTTCCAGAAACGCGTGTAGTTGATACCCGCGCCGACATACGGACGCACCTTGCCTGCATGGTTGAAGTGGTATTGCAGCAGCAGCGTTGGCGGCAGCACGTTCACGCCGCCCAAATGGCCGACGTTCGACGTGAGTTGATGGCGCGACATGGCGAGAATGAGTTCGACGCCGACGTTATCGAGAATCATGTACGTGAAGTCGAGCTCCGGCACGATCGCGTTGTTCACGGTCACGCCCAGCGTCGGCAGCACGCTGCCGCTCGCGTGCGAGTCCGGCATGATGCCGATGGCGCGCACGCGCGCGAGGATGTCGCCGGCATAGATGCCTTGCGAGCTGTCCCCGATAAAGCCGAAGGTCTTCTCAGACGAGGGCGCAGCGGTGTCTGCGGCTGCTGACGGGGCTTGCGGGTTGCCTTGCGCCGAGGCGGATGCGCTGGCGAAGGTGGTACCGATAACGAGCGCGGCGGCGACGGCCGCGGCGCCGAGGGAGTGCTTCATGATGATTTCCAGAGTCGTGAGTGAGCACGACCGATGGTAGAAGCAGGTCCCTGCGGCGAACTTGACCCGCGTCAAGTACGGGAAAACGCGAGCGCACAGTGCGGCAAACCGTCGCGCATGGGTGTTGCTTTCCTGACGATCAGTCGCGCGGGAGCCACACGACTGTGAGCGAGCGCACGCCCTGGGCGCCTTGAATCAGCACGCCTTCGATATCGGCCGTGGCCGATGGACCGGTGACGAGCACCGCATAGCGCGCCGACGCGAAGTCGGGCAATCGGTAGATGTCTTGCAGGCCATCGACGATGTCGCGTGGGTCGAGCAGCACTACGAGGTGCTGCACGAGATAGCCAAGCGCGTTGACGCCATACTCCCGCTCGGAGAGCCAGACGGACCCGGTCTCGGCAACGCCGAAGCGCGCACGCACGATGCCTACGTCGACATCGTGCAGCGATGCCGGTGCGCGCAAGACATCCAGTGGTTGTGCCGACGCGGCTTCTTGTGTCGCGGTCACGGGCGTCACACCGGGGAAACGTTCGGCGAGCCAGCCGGCCAGCGCTTGCGCGTTGTCGAGCGTCGCGAGTTTGCCGCCCATGGCGACGAGGTTATTGCCAAACCGCTCGCGTCGGTCGCCGGAAGGTGTCTCGAAGACGGGCAACACCGGCAGGGGGAACGGTTCACGCGCGCCTTGGGCGGGATGTTCGTCGTCGCGCAGTACCACGCGTTGCGCGGCGCGTACGTGTACGAGAAATGCTTCGCGGGAAGTGCTCATGATCGGTCCTTGCGTTCAGCGTCGTGCGACTTCCGATTGGCGTCGTACCAGTCACGGAACGTTTGCTTCGGCGCCTCGGGAAGGTCGCGACCCTTGCCCCAGGTGTTGAGCGGGTTGTAGAGCACCATGTTGGGCAAACGGTGCAACGCTGTGTTCATCGATTTGACCGACGTGCGATACAGCACTGGGTTGGCGAGCAGCTTTCCGGCCACTTTGATCAGGCTGCGTTTGACGCGCGGCAGTTCGCCTTCCTCGGCCACGATCTGACGCCACTTGTATAACTGCTCGTGAATGTTGATGCGCACGGGACAAACGTTGGTGCAACTGCCGTTCATCGTCGACGCGAACGGTAGCGCGCTGTAGCGTTTGAGATCGTAGGCCGGATTGAGAATGGCGCCGATCGGCCCGGCGTAAGTGCTGCCGTACGACAGGCCGCTGCTGCGCCGGTAGACCGGGCACGTATTCATGCAGGCCCCGCAGCGGATGCACTTGAGCGAGTACCAGAAGTCGTCCATCGCGAGACGCGCCGAGCGGCCGTTGTCGACGATGACGAAATGCATCTCCGTGCCGGGACGCGGCGCGCGAAAGTGCGACGTGTATTGGGTGATGGGCGAGCCCAGCGCGCTACGCGACAGCAAGCGGATGAACACCCCGAGGTCGGCCGTGCGCGGAATCAGCTTCTCGATGCCGATGGAGACGATGTGCACCGGCGGCACGTTGGCCGACAGATCGGCATTGCCCTCGTTGGTGCACACCACGACCGTGCCGGTTTCCGCGACGGCAAAGTTGCAGCCGGTCATGCCGGCGCCCGCCTCGAGAAACGCCGGACGCGTGGTTTGGCGCTGGCTCTCGGCCAGATAGTGAACATCGTCGTTGTTCGGGTCGGTGCCGAGCGTGCGGCCGAACAACTGCGCAACGTCGCCCCGCAACTTGTGCACGGCGGGCACGACCACATGCGACGGCGGCTGCTTGTCGAGCTGCTGAATGCGCTCGCCAAGATCGGTCTCCATCACGGAGACGCCGCGCGGTTCGAGATACTCGCGCAGTTCGCATTCGTCGGTGAGCATCGACTTGCTCTTGACCAGTGTCTTGACGTCGTGCGCCGCCAGAATGCCGTGGACGATGGCGTTGTGCGCGGCGGCGTCGAGCGCCCAGTGCACTTTCACGCCGTTCGCCTCGGCTTGTGTGGTGAACTGATCCAGGTAGTCGCCAAGTCGCGACAGCGTATGCTCCTTGATCTGCGACGCGAGCGTTCGCAGCGTCTCCCATTCGCCAATGGACGCGGCCTGCGCATCGCGCTTCATCCGCAAGTCCCAGAGGCGTTTGTCGTGAAACGCCACGTGTTCCGTCTTCGCGAGAAACGCCTCGGCGTTTTTCGCGTGATCGACGCGCGCGGCCGTGCTCATGCCGTCACCTCGTCGTGTGCCGCGAGCGACAGTGTGCCGACGTCCACGCCATTGAGGACCTGCGCGATATGCAGGAAGCGCATCGGTGTCTGCGTGCGTGCCGCGCAACCTTTCTGGTGCATCAGGCACGACATGTCCGCGGAGACAATGAACTGCGCGCCCGCGTCGAGGTGGTCGCGCACCTTGTCCTGCCCCATCTTGACCGAGACAGCTTGCTCGGACACGGAGAACGTGCCGCCGAAGCCGCAGCATTCGTCGGGACGACGCGGCGCTGCGAAGCGGATGCCGCGCACACCTTCGAGCAGCGTGCGGGCTTTCGACCACGGCTCGCCGGGAATCTCGCTCGCAGATGCCGCGTGCAGGTGGCGGATCGCGCTGCAACTGTTGTGCAGCCCGACCGTGTGCGCAAATGTGGCCCAAGGAAAGTCTCGGACCTTGAGCACATCGTGGAGGAACTCGGTGAGTTCGTAGGTGTTGGCGCGAACAGCGGCGGTGCGCTCCGACTCGCCTGCCGCGCTCAGGTGCTTGCGCACGTGATGCACACAACTCGACGACGGCGCCACAATGTAGTCATAACCGGCGAAGTTATCGACGAAGAGCGACTCGGCCCCGGCGGCGTCGGCTTCACAGCCGTTGTTGGCCAGCGGCTGGCCGCAGCAGGTCTGACGGCGCGGGTAATCGACGCTCACACCGAGTTTCTCCAGCAACTCGAGCGTGGCGATGCCGACTTCGGGAAACAGCGCATCGATGAAACAGGGGACGAACAAGGCCGCTTTCATGGGGTTCTCCAACAGGGGACGGCACACTCGCCGCCGCGCACCATGGGGGCGGCGAGTGTCTACAACAACGACGGACTCAATGCACCAGCATCCCCGTGAGCCAGTACGCCTGCACCAGGGTGATCACCCCGGCGAGTACGACGAACATGAGGCTGTGCCACACCGTGAAGCGGAACAGATCGGCTTCCTTGCCGATCAGGCCGGTTGCCGCGCAAGCCACGGCGATCGATTGCGGGGAAATCATCTTGCCGGTCACGCCGCCGGTCGTGTTCGCGGCCACGAGCAACGTGTTCGACACGCCGATCTGCTGCGCGGTGGTGCTTTGCAGTCCCGCGAAGAGCGCGTTGGACGAGGTGTCGGAACCCGTCAGGAACACGCCCAGCCAACCGAGCACCGGCGAGAAGAACGGGAAGGCAGCGCCGGTGTGCGCGAGCAACAGCGCGAGCGTCGTCGACATGCCGGAGTAGTTCATGACGAACGCGAACGCCAGCACCAGGCCGATGGCCAGCACGGGCTTTTTCAGCTCCGCGACGGTTTCGAAAAAGCTTTTCACGCCGGCGGCGGGCTTCATGCGAAGCAGCGCCATCGAGAGCAGGGCCGCAATGAAGATCGCCGTGCCGGTGGCCGAGAGCGCATCCCACTTGAAGATGGCGTCCATCGGGGTCGGCGTGGCGACGATGGGCGCGGCCTTTGCCACGAGGCGGTCGAGCCCGGGCACATGCAGCGCCGGCACGGTCCACGCCAACGGGCCGGTTTTGGCGAACAGCGCCTTGAAGCCAGGCAGGCTCCAGATCGTGACCATGCCGGTGAGGATCAGGAACGGCGACCAGGCACGTACGATCTGGCCGGCCGTATAGGGCGACGACGTGGCGCCGCGCGTCGATCCGCCGCCCAAGCCACCAAGGCCACCGAGAGCCGCCGTGCCGCCCGACATCGCCACGCCGGTATGCGCGCGTGCGGCAGACGTCTTCGGCTGCCACACCTTCAGGAAGCTGGCGAGGCACACGAGCGAGAACAGCGACGAGATGATGTCCGGCAGTTCCGGTCCGATGTGGTTCGACGAGAAGTATTGTGCGACGGCGAAACTGCCCCCCGCCACCAGCGCGGCTGGCCACGTTTCCTTGACGCCCCGCTTGCCGTCCATGATGAACACGAGCCAGAACGGCACGAAGGCGGAGAGCAGCGGCAACTGGCGTCCGGCCATTGCGCCGATATGGAATGCATCGATGCCGCTCACCTGTCCGGCCACGATGATCGGAATGCCCATCGCGCCGAAGGCGACGGGCGCGGTGTTGGCGATCAGGCACAGGCCGGCGGCGTACAGCGGCTGGAAGCCGAGCCCCACGAGCAGCGCGGCAGTGATGGCCACCGGCGCGCCGAAGCCCGCCGCGCCTTCAAGAAATGCGCCGAACGAAAAGCCGATCAGCAGCATTTGCAGACGCTGGTCGTTGGTGAGCGAGACCACCGAACTGCGAATGATGTCGAACTGCCCGGTCTTGACGACCACACGATAGAGAAAGACCGCGGTGATGATGATCCAGGCGATGGGCCACAGGCCATAAGCGAAGCCGTACACGGCTGACATGGCGGCCATCCGGGCCGGCATGCCGAAGTAAGCGACGGCGATGACCAGCGCGAGCGCAACGGTCAGCGCACCTGCGGCATGCGCTTTCATGCGCAGTCCCGCCAGTGCGACAAAGAATACAACGATCGGTAGCGCGGCCATGAGTGCCGCGATCCATAGCGTGCCACCCGGCACGTAGTTCTGTACCCACACTTCCACTTGCGTCTCCTCGATTTGGTGATCGATTGCTATAAGGCTTGGTCTGGCGGTGTCGCCGTGCGCGCGGCCGCGTTGGGGGGCGGTTGGCACGACGCTCGGCACGGACGTGTCTGTCCGGCTGACGCGATGATCGACACTGACGAAACGTTCGGGCAAACTGGTCGTACCAGTTGTCGTGAATGGGGGCTGGCAGGGCAGAATCGCGGCACAGCCCAAACATGCGTCAATGGCGCACGCCAAGGGATCGAAGCGCTCGTGTGTCGCAAAGTGAGCCCAGCGTCGTCATCGACGCACGCATTCGACATTTCGCAGGAGACGTCACCGTGGGCGGTCCCAATCTGACCGAGCGCATCACGCGCGAACTCGAGACCCGTTTGATCGAAGGCGTGTGGGCGCCAGGCGAGCGCATTCCTTCCGAGCGTGCGTTGGCGCTATCGCTGGGCGTGGCACGCTCGACGGTGCGCGCGGCGCTTCAGCGCCTTGTCGCCCGCGGCCTGCTCAAGACGCGGGCCGCCTCGGGGGTGTATGTCTCGGATCGTTTGCAGACGGGGTTGATTTCGCCGTGGCGGCAACTCGTGAGCGATCATCCGGAGTTGCGTCCGGACATGCTCGAATTTCGCCTGATGCTGGAGGGCACCACGGCCTATCTGGCCGCTGTGCGGGCGACCGATGAAGACCTTGCGCGCCTGGCCGAACTGGTCGATGGGCTGGTCGAGGCGCACGAGCGCGGCGACACTGTGCGCGAGTCGCGACTCGACGGCGACTTTCATACGGCGCTCGCCAACGCGTCCCACAACGCCATGCTCCGGCACCTGCAAGGCAGCGTCGTCAAGATGCTCCACGAACACATCACGCTCAATAACTCGGGGCTGTTCGAGTTGCGCGAGCAGGCATCGGAGACCATCCTCGCCCATCACCTCGCGCTCTGGGAGGCCATCCGCACCCGCCAGCCGGAGGCGGCGCGCCGTATCATGCGCGAGCACATCGGTTTCGTGTGGCGCAAGCTCGAACCGGACTCCCCGGCGCCGATTGTCCCTTGAGGTTGCCGGGGCCGCCCGCCGGTTTTGGTAGGATGCGGACTTTGCCACGCTTTCCCCCATCGTGAAGCGCCCGATTTCGTCGCTGTTTTCGTCGCTGTTACATGCCATCGCCCAAACGGGTCGGCATGGCCAGCGCCTCTTGCAACCTCTGCAGCCGTATGCGGCGCGCGCGTGGTATCACGTGCGCCATCCCACGCGCCGGGGCGTACTCATCGCCATGGCGGCGCCGCCGTGCCTGCTCATCGCCTACACACTGATCCTGATTCCGTTCACGCCGAGCATTCGTGACATTCGGCGCGCCAGGATCGACCAGCCAGCGCAGGTGCTGTCGGCCGACGGCCGGCTGCTCGCCGAGTTCCGGCCGGCGAACCGGGAATGGGTGCCGCTGAAAGACGTGTCGCCAAATGTCGTCAGGGCGCTGGTCGCGACGGAAGACCATCGCTTTTACGAGCATCACGGCATCGACCTGAAGCGCACGGCATCGGCGGCGCTGCACACGTTCTCCGGTGACCGGCAGGGGGGATCGACCCTCACGCAGCAACTCGCCCGCAACCTCTATCCGGACGAGATCGGCCGCGCGCCCACGCTCACCCGCAAGCTCAAGGAAGCGATCACCGCGCTGAAGATCGAAGCCGTCTACACGAAGCCCGAGATTCTCGAGACGTACCTGAACACCGTGCCGTTCCTGTACAACGCGTACGGTATCGAGATGGCCGCGCGCACGTACTTCGACAAGTCGGCCGATCAGCTCGATTTGCTCGAGGCTGCCACGCTCGTCGGCATGCTCAAGGGCAACAGTTATTACAACCCGGTGATCAACCCCGAGCGTGCGCTGCAACGTCGCAATACCGTGCTCGCCCAGATGGTCAAGTTCGGGGGACTCGACGCGTCGAAGCTCGCCGCATTGCAGAAGCGTCCGCTGCGCATCGACTTCGAGCGACAGACCGAGGAGCCGGGGCCGGCACCGCACTTTGCCCAGCAATTGCGCAAGTGGCTGATCGGCTGGGCCGATCGTCATGACTACAACATTTATTCCGACGGCCTCGTGGTGCACACCACCATCGACTCTCGCTTGCAGACCATGGCGACGCAGGCGCTCACGCGTCAGGCCAATCAGTTGCAGGGTATTGCCGACGCGAACTGGTCGGCGCGCGGTGGCTGGCGTGACAGTGCGCCGCTGGTGCACGCATTCGTGCGCGAATCGGCCGAGTATCGCAATGCGGTGGCGGGGGGAGAGGCGCCCGAAGCGGCCATGAAGCGCCTGCTCGCCGACAAGACGTTCATGCGGAACCTGCGCGAGACGAAGACCCGGGTGCAAGCCGGTTTTCTCGCGATCGATCCGCGCACGGGGGAAATTCGCGCGTGGGTCGGCAGCCGCGACTTTACGACCGATCCGTTCGATCACGTTCAGCAGGCGCGCCGTCAGCCTGGATCGACGTTCAAGGCGTTCGTGTACGGTGCGGCCTTCGCCAAGGGCAGGACGCCCGACGACACCATCGTCGACCAGGTCGTTGAAATTCCGCTCGCGGGCGGCGAGATCTGGCGACCGAGCGACGACACCGCGCCGACCAACAAGCCCATGACGTTGCGCGACGCGCTCGCGCAATCGCGCAACACCGTCACGGCACAACTGATGCAGGACGTAGGGCCGTCGCGAGTGGCCGGACTGGCGCGGGCGATGGGCGTGCGCGAGAGCAAGCTCGATCCGGTGCCGTCGCTGGCGCTGGGCACGAGCCCCGTCTCGCTCAAGGAGATGGTGGTCGCGTACGGCACCATCGCGGATGGCGGCGAGTATCGCGAACCGACGATGGTCACGGAGATCACGAACAGCGCGGGCGATGTGCTCGCCACGTTCTCACCGGCACGCGCCGAGCGGGCGCTCTCCGTGAATGACGACTACACCTTGCTCGATACCCTGCGCAGTGTCATCGATCGCGGCACGGGCAATGCGATTCGCACGCGCTTCGGCATTCGCGCCGATGTGGCGGGCAAGACAGGCACGACGCAAGACAACGCGGACGGCTGGTTCATTCTCATGCAGCCGCAGTTGGTGGCGGGGGCGTGGGTCGGCTTCAACGACAGTCGCGTGACGCTGCGCAGCGATTACTGGGGGCAGGGCGCGCATAGTGCGTTGCCGATCGTCGGCGATGTGTTCTCGAGGGCGTTGCGGGCGAAGGTGATCGATGGGAATGCAAAGTTCGAAGCGCCGGATAATCACCATTGGTACAGCGAGTGGTGGACGCGTGCCTCGGACTGGGTGACGGGGCTTTTCGCGAAGACCCCCGAACCGGCGCACAAGGGGAAAGCGCCGGTGAAGCGCGCGGCGGCAACGGCGCCTACGCCCGCACGTGAGACCGCCGCCCCCGCCGTCGCGAGCGATAGCGGGCCGTTGCCGGTGCCGGTCGCATCCGCCGTGCTGGCGCAGCCCGAGTCGGGATCGCCCGCGAGCGCGCCGCATGGCACCACGATTCCGGGTGTGCCGGGGGAGTGGAATGGTCCGGGCGGGGCGTCGTCGAACGGGGTTGCCACGCCATCCGGTTCGGTGGGCGGCACGCCGTCACCGTCGGGCCGGCCGCTGATGCCGACGCCGATCATTCCCCCGGCAACGTCCAATCCAGCCGCGCCGGCTTCCGCAGTCGCCCAATAAGCGGCGATCCAACGGCTGCGAAGGGGCGCTCGGCCCGGTGTCCGCCGGGCGGATTTTCCATAACAGTTATGCAACATCCTGATGACCGGTGGGTCATGGCATGCGTTATATTCATTCGTATATAGCGGTGACGCAGGTGTCTGCCGCAACATCGGGGGAGACGCGAGCCATGTTCATTCGGCAGTTGAGTTATCTCGTGGCGCTGTCGCAGGCGCAGCACTTCCGGCGCGCGGCGGCGTTGTGCAACGTGTCGCAGCCGACGCTATCCGGCGCAATCCGAAGTATCGAAGAAGAGTTCGGCCTGCCGATCGTGCGACGCGGACGTCGCTTCGAAGGCTTCACCCCGGAAGGGGAGCGCGTGCTCGCGTGGGCGCGTCAGGTGCTGGCCGATTGTGAGGGATTGCGGCAGGAGGCGAGCGCCAGCCGGCGCGAAGTTACGGGATGTCTGCGCATCGGTGCGATTCCCACCGCATTGCCGCTCGTGCCGCTGCTCACCGACGCCTGCCTGCGCGAGTACCCTGGCATGCGTCACGAGGTCTACACGCTTTCGGCGACGCAGGCGCTGCGACAGCTCTCTGAACTCGATCTGGATGTCGGATTGAGCTATCTCGACGATCCGCGTCTGCGCGAGTTCGAAACCGTCCCCTTGTTCCGCGAGCGCTACGTATTGATTGCCCGCGACGAATCGGCGCTGGCCGGACGCGCGTCGCTGTCATGGCATGAGGCAGCAAAGCTGCCGTTGTGCCTGCTCACGGGCAATATGCAATGCCGACAGGGTATCGACGCGGCGCTGGCACGTGCGGGCACGTCGGCGTCGCCGCGCGTGGAGACGGATTCGCTCATGGCGCTGTATGCGCACGTGCGATGCGCGAGCCTCTTCAGCATCGTGCCGCACAGCGTGCTGTGCCTCGCGGAGATGCGCGACGAACTGCACGCCGTGCCGTTGCAGCCCGCGTTGCACCGCGAGATCGGGCTGATCCTGCGCGAGCGTCAGCCGCGTCCACCCCTGCTCGAGGCGGCCATTGCCGCGTTCCGCTCGGTGAATCTGCAGGCCAGGGTGGATGCACTGTTGCCGGCCTGATGGCGCTCCGCCCTTGCCACTGCGCTGCATCTGATAGGTCTGGCCGATCAATCGATCGGCCAGAACGATTTTCCAGGCGTGCCACAGGCACCGATCATTGGCCTCAATGCAGCGACGCCATCACACGTCGCCAATGCAGACCGCTTACCCATGACCTTTCAGGAGCGAGACATCATGGCCAAGATTGTGTGTGTACTGTACGACGACCCCGTGACCGGATACCCCAAGACCTACGCCCGCGACGATCTGCCTGCGATCGAGTGCTACCCCGATGGCCAGTCCTTGCCGACGCCGCGCGGCATCGACTTCGCGCCGGGGGCGCTGCTCGGCAGCGTGTCGGGCGAACTGGGCCTTCGCCGGTATCTTGAGTCGAACGGCCATCAGCTCGTGGTGACCTCGAGCAAGGACGGCGAGAACAGTGTGCTCGATCGCGAACTGTCGGACGCCGAAATCGTGATCTCGCAACCGTTCTGGCCCGCCTACATGACGGCCGAACGCATCAAGCGCGCAAAGAAGCTGAAGATGATCGTGACCGCCGGCATTGGCTCGGACCATACGGATTTGCAGGCCGCCATGGCGCACGGCATCACGGTCGCGGAAGTGACGTACTGCAACAGCAACAGCGTGGCCGAGCACGTCATGATGACGACGCTCGCGCTCGTGCGTAACTACCTGCCGTCGTACCAATGGGTGCTCAAGGGCGGCTGGAACATTGCCGATTGCGTGTCGCGTTCGTACGATCTTGAAGGCATGCACGTGGGAACGGTTGCCGCCGGGCGGATCGGCCTGCGGGTGTTGCGCCTGATGAAGCCGTTCGGCACGCATCTGCACTATCTCGATCGTCATCGTCTGCCGGCGTCCGTCGAGAAGGAGCTGAACCTCACGCACCACGCGAGCCTCGAGAGCCTCGCGAAGGTTTGCGACGTGGTGACGTTGAACTGCCCGCTGCACCCGGAAACGGAGCATATGATCAACGCCGATAGCCTGAAGCACTTCAAGCGCGGCGCGTATCTGATCAATACCGCGCGCGGCAAGCTTTGCGATCGCGACGCCGTGGCGGCCGCGCTGGAGAGCGGGCAACTTGCCGGTTATGGCGGTGACGTGTGGTTCCCGCAACCGGCGCCGGCCGATCATCCGTGGCGTCGCATGCCGCACCACGGCATGACGCCGCACATCTCGGGCACGAGCCTCTCTGCACAAGCACGCTACGCCGCGGGAACGCGCGAAATTCTCGAGTGCTATTTCGAGAACCGCCCGATCCGCGATGCGTACCTGATCGTGCAGGGCGGCCGGCTGGCCGGGGTGGGCGCCCATTCGTACAGTGCGGGAAATGCCACGGGCGGGTCGGAGGAGGCGGCGCGTTTCAATCAATCGGCCTGACGTCCGACGGTGGCGCGACGACTCGCGCCGCGTCCACAGGTCGGTCATCACGTCGATGCCCCGGCCTGCTTTGCTCGCTCAGGCAGCGCGCTTCGGAATGTCGAGCCCGCGAATCACGGCAGGACGCGCGACGAACGCGTCGAGCGCGCGTTGCACGTGCTTGAACTGGTGGAACTCGACCAGATCGGCCGCTTCGTAGAAGCCGACGAGGTTTCGAATCCACGGGAACGTGGCGATGTCGGCGATCGTGTATTCGTCACCCACGATCCAGGCGTGCGTCGCCAGACGGGCGTCGAGCACGGCAAGCAGGCGCTTCGCTTCGTTCACGTACCGGTCGCGCGGACGCTTGTCCTCGAAGTCCTTGCCCGCGAACTTGTGGAAGAAACCGACCTGGCCGAACATCGGCCCCACGCCGCCCATCTGGAACATGACCCACTGCAGCGTTTCGTACCGCGCGGCCGGATCGGCGGGCAGCAGCTTGCCGGTCTTCTCGGCGAGGTACCAGAGAATCGCGCCCGACTCGAACAACGGCATCGGCTTGCCGTTGGGGCCATTCGGATCGAGGATCGCGGGAATCTTGTTGTTCGGATTGAGCGACACGAACGCCGGCGAGAGCTGGTCGTCGGTCTGGAAACTCACCAGGTGCACTTCGTAGGGCAGCCCGATTTCTTCGAGCATGATCGACACCTTCACGCCGTTGGGCGTGGGCAGTGAATACAGCTGCAGACGCTCGGGATGCGCAGCCGGCCACTTGCGGGTGATGGGGAACGGGGACAAATCGGCGGACAGATCGGACATGGGGATCGATGTGTTCGTGAGGAAGCGGCTCGCTGCGCCGCGGGAATGCCAATATAACGCCAAGTGCGCAGACGTGCTGGCGAGTCCTTCGAAGTGATTGGGGCGAGACAGCCGCGGCGTACCTGCGGCGCAATGCACAATGCAAAAGGGACGGCACGCGCCGTCCCTTTTTCGTGGGGCGTCCGGTCCCGGGCGACGCTCAGCCCTGGCTCAGCACCTTGGCGATGCTGTCGGCCACCACCGCCACGTTCTTCTCGTTGAGGCCAGCCACACACATACGGCCCGAGCGGATCAGATAGACGCCGTGGGTTTCACGCAGCACATCGACCTGGGCCGCCGACAGCCCCGTGTACGTGAACATGCCGCGCTGCTCGAGGTAGCGCGCGAGCATCGTCTCGGGGACGCGCCCGCGCAGGCCGTCGTGAATCGCGCCACGCATGCGCGTAATGCGCTGGCACATCGCCATGAGTTCGGTTTCCCACGACTTGCGCAGTGCCGGCGTGCTCAACACCTTGGCCACGATCTTCGCGCCGTGCGTCGGCGGGTTGCTGTAGTTTGAACGCACTGCGCTCGTGAGCTGACCGAGCACGCGCTCGGCCGCTTCCGCCGACTCGCAGATGACCGACAGGCCGCCGCAACGCTCGCCGTACAGCGAGAAGTTCTTCGAGAACGAGTTGGCGACGAAGGCTGGCACGCCCTGACGCGCCAGTTCGCGGATCACGAACGCGTCGGCGTCCAGACCGGAGCCGAAGCCTTGATATGCCATGTCGACAAAGGGCAGCAACTCGCGCTTCTTGAGCACGTCGATCAATTGCACCCACTGCGCGTCGTTCAGATCGACGCCGGTCGGGTTGTGACAGCACGCGTGCAGCAGCACCACGCTATGCGCAGGCAGCTTGTCGATGGCGTCGACCATCGCGTCGAAGCGCAGGCCGCCGGTGGCTTCATCGTAATACGGGTACGTATTCACGGTGAAACCGGCACGCTCGAAGATGAAGCGATGGTTGTCCCACGTGGGATCGCTCACCCACACCTGCGCGCCAGGGAAGTAGCGCTTGATGAAGTCGGCGCCGACCTTGAGGGCGCCCGAGCCGCCGAGCGTCTGCACCGTGGCAATGCGACCGTCGGCGCGCGCCGGCGAATCGTCGCCGAACACGAGCGCTTGCACGACGTCGCGATAAGCGGCCAGGCCCGCCATCGGCAGGTACGGCGTCGGGCCGATTTCACCAAGCAGTTGCGCTTCGGCCTCACGCACGGCCTGCATGACCGGCAGGCGGCCAGCGTCGTCGTAATAGATGCCGATGCTCAGGTTGACCTTGTTGGTGCGCGGGTCCTTTGCGAAGTTCTCGTTGAGCGAGAGGATCGGGTCACCGGGATAGGCATCGATATGTTCGAACATGGCGGTTCCTGGAAAAACGAGAGAAAGTCGGTCGTGCGGGCTCAGGGGCGCCGGATCGTCCGGACCGTCCGGGCGATTCCGGCAGTCCCGACGGCGCCAAACGGTTGATGATACCGCTAGTGAGGTATCGCCGGGTATGCCCCCTGGGCGGTTGGCGCCCGAGGGGCGGCGGCTGCCGGTGCCCGTCAGCCTTGGGGCGGTGCGCTCAGCGTGCCGCGGTCGCCGGAATTTGGGCTACGCGGCTTTTCTTCTGACGTACGCGGTAGCCGATGCCCAGCACGACCAGCCACACCGGGATCAGGTAGACCGAAATGCGCAGGTCCGGGATCAGGTACATCACCACCAGGATGCCGCCGAGGAACGCCAGGCAAAGGTAGTTCGTGAGCGGGTAGCCAAGGCTCTTGAACAGCGTTGTCTCGCCTGCGCGCGCCTTGGCACGACGGAAGGCCAGATGGATCACGCTGATCATTGCCCAGTTGATGATGAGTGCCGATACGACCAGCCCCATCAGCAATTCGAACGCCTTGCCCGGCATGAAGTAGTTGATCACCACGCACACGGCGGTCGCTGCGGCCGAGACGCCAAGCGCCAGAAGCGGAATGCCACGACGGTTCACCTTGAGCAGCGCGCGCGGCGCGTTGCCCTGACCGGCCAGACCGTAGAGCATGCGGCTGTTGCAGTACACGCAGCTGTTGTAGACCGACAGCGCCGCGGTCAGCACCACCGCGTTGAGCACGTTGGCGACGACATTGCTGTTCAGAGCGTGGAAGATCAGCACGAACGGGCTGCCGCCGGATACGACCTTCTCCCACGGGTACAGCGAGAGCAGCACGCCGAGCGCGCCAACGTAGAAGATCAGAATGCGGTAGATGACCTGGTTGGTCGCGCGCGGGATGCTGCGCGACGGGTTGTCCGCTTCCGCCGCCGTAATGCCGACCAGTTCCAGTCCCCCGAAGGAGAACATGATGACGGCCATTGCCATGACGAGGCCCGACACGCCGTTCGGGAAGAAGCCGCCGTGCCGCCACAGGTTGGTCACGCTGGCTTCGGGGCCAGCCTTGCCAGAGAACAACAGATAGCCGCCGAACCCGATCATGCCGACGATGGCGGCGACCTTGATGATGGAGAACCAGAACTCCATCTCGCCATACGACTTCACGCTCGAAAGGTTGATGGCGTTGATGATGCCGAAGCACACGAGGGCCGAGACCCACGTGGGGATGGCCGGCCACCAGTACTGGACGTAGATGCCCACGGCCGAGAGTTCGGCCATCGAGACCAGCACGTAGAGCACCCAGTAGTTCCAGCCGGACACGAAGCCCGCGAACTGGCCGCAATACTTGTTGGCAAAGTAGCTGAACGAGCCGGCGACAGGCTCGTCGACGACCATTTCCCCGAGCTGTCGCATGATGAAAAACGCGACGACCCCGGCAATGGCGTAGCCCAGCAGGACTGACGGACCGGCGGTCTTGATGGTTTGGGCGATGCCAAGAAAGAGGCCGGTGCCGATCGCGCCACCCAGCGCGATCAACTGAATGTGACGATTCTTCAGGCCGCGGTGGAGCGAGCCTTCTTGTGGTGCGTTGGCGGACATGTCTGTTCCTTACCCTACCTTCGTTGCCATGCGGCGCGCTTCTCTGTTTCGTCCTGTGCGAACGAACCGGAACCGTTGAGCCGCCACGGCGCGGCGCTCATGACGCCGTCGCCGTGTCTTTTGGGATCACCGGCGTGCGCCGATGATCGTGTCTCCCCCCGGACTCAGACCTTGAGCGTGCCTCGCTCGATCTGATCGCGCTCGAGCGATTCGAACAGCGCCTTGAAGTTGCCTTCGCCGAAGCCGTCGTCACCCTCACGCTGGATGAATTCGAAGAACACCGGGCCGAGCAGTGTCTTCGAGAAGATCTGCAACAGCAGGCGCGGCTTGCCACCTTCGGTCGTGCCGTCGAGCAGAATGCCGCGCGACTTCAGCTCGCCGATGGGCTGGCCATGACCCGGCAGGCGAGTCTCGAGCGCATCGTAGTAGAAGTCGTTCGGTGCGGTCATGAGATCGACGCCGGCCATTTGCAGGTTGTCGATCACCTGGATCAGGTTGTCGGTGAGGAACGCAATGTGCTGGATGCCTTCGCCGTTGAAGGCCATCAGGAATTCCTCGATCTGGCCACTGCCCTTGGCGGATTCCTCGTTCAGGGGAATGCGGATTTTACCATCCGGCGCCGTCATGGCCTTGGACGTCAGGCCCGTGTATTCGCCCGAAATATCGAAGTAGCGGATCTCGCGGAAGTTGAACAGCTTCTCGTAGAAGTTGGCCCAGTACGCCATGCGGCCGCGATACACGTTGTGCGTCAGGTGATCGATCAGACGCAGACCGTGGCCCACCGGATGACGCTCGACGCCTTCGAGGTATTCGAAGTCGATGTCATAGATCGACTTGCCTTCCTCGAAGCGGTCGATGAGATACAGCGGCGCGCCGCCAATGCCCTTGATCGCGGGCAGTCGCAGCTCCATCGGGCCGGTCTCGATTTCCACTGGCTGGGCGCCAAGCGCCAGCGCACGGGCGTAGGCTTTGTGCGAGTCCTTCACGCGGAACGCCATGCCGCAGGCGCTGGGGCCGTGTTCGGCCGCGAAGTAGGCGGCTTCGCTGTTCGGCTCGCGGTTCACGATGAAATTGATGCCGCCTTGACGGAACAGCACCACGTCCTTCGAGCGGTGGCGCGCCACCAGCGTAAAGCCCATCTGCTCGAAAATGGGTTCCAGGACGTTCGGGGTGGGCGACGCGAATTCCACGAATTCGAAGCCCATCAGTTGCATCGGGTTGTCAAACAGGTCGGCCATGATCGTCTCGGCTGGGTCAGGTGATTGGTGAGGTGTCGGCTTTCGTTGGACGCGTCCACGGCCCGGCGGTGGTTGGACGTTGAACCCCGGGGGCGATGTTGGATCGTGCAACAAAATTGTGTTTTGTCGACCGTCGGGTCGGGATACGCTGTCGCGCCCGTTGTTGTCGCCGGATTCCCTGAAACGTTGGGAATATGGCATGCATTTACGACGTTTTACCGCGCTCAGTGTAAGGGCCGAGCCGCAAAATAGGATTTCGTAACGGTGTTAGGGAAACCCTAGTTTATGCATTAATATTTCTAAATAATTGCCCGAGGAGAGATAAAAGTGCATCAAATCGAGATTGACCGAATCGACGTCCGGTTGCTGGGGGTTTTGCAGTCGAACGGACGCATTTCGAATCTTGAACTGGCTGACGCGATCAAGCTCTCGCCTGCGCAAACCCTGCGGCGTCATCGGCGGCTCGAGGAGATGGGGGTGATCAAGGGCTACGACACGCGGCTCGACGCGCAGCGGCTCGGCTTCAGCGTGGTCGCCTTCGTCCACGTAACGATGGAGCGCGGTCATATCCGCGACCTGTCCAACTTCAAGGGGCTGGTGGCGGAGCTGGCACAGATTCAGGAGTGCTTTTCCGTGACGGGCGATATCGACTATGTGCTCAAGGTCGTCGCCCGGGATCTGAAGGCGCTGTCCGAGTTCCTGCTCGATACGCTGATGCGGATTCCAGGCGTCAGTGCCGTCAAGTCGAGTGTTTGTCTCGATGAAATCAAGTGCACCTCGGCCGTGCCGCTCACGCCCTGATGGAAGCATCCGAGACCCGTGGCGAGGGGGCGGCGATGGCAACGACGGCGCGTGGCCGTCCGCGATGGGAATGTCGCGCCGCAACACATCATGGTTGACAGCGCCCGAAAATCTGTGATTTCATGTGCTTCATGATCACCGCGCAATTCTCCTTCTCGCTACGACTACTAGCCCGCTCCACCGGGCTTGGTCCGTTGCTGCGCGCGTGCATCGTCTGAAGACTTCTCTGAAGCACCGCTGATTTTCCCCAGTTACGCCGATCTGAGCCCCGGTTCCTCCAACCGGCGGTCGTAGCTTATCTGCGTTCATGCGTCGTCCGGTTGCCACTTTTGCCGACCATCGAGACTACGCCATGTTGAAGCACCCTGCCACGAAGTACCGCCCGTTCACCCCGGTCAATATCCCGGACCGACAGTGGCCCAGCCGCACCATCACGCGCGCACCGATCTGGATGAGCACCGATCTGCGCGACGGCAACCAGGCCTTGTTCGAGCCGATGGACGCCCAGCGCAAGATGCGCATGTTCAAGACGCTCGTCGCCATCGGCTTCAAGGAAATCGAGGTGGCGTTCCCGTCGGCGTCCGACACCGATTTCAACTTCGTGCGCGAGCTGATCGAAGGCGGTCACATTCCCGACGACGTCACCATCGAAGTGCTCACGCAGGCCCGCGACGACCTCGTCGAACGCACGTTCGCTGCACTGAAGGGCGCGCCGCGCGCCATCGTCCATCTCTATAACGCAACCGCCCCCGAATTCCGCCGCATCGTCTTCAATCTCGATCAGCCCGGCGTGAAGGCGCTCGCCGTGGCCGCCGCCAAGACGATCAAGCGCTGTGCCGACGCCGCGCCGGACACGCAATGGACGCTGCAATACAGCCCGGAGACGTTCACCGGCACCGAACTCGAGTTCGCCAAGGAAGTTTGCGACGCCGTGTTCGACGTGTGGCAACCCACGCCGCAGCGCAAGTGCATCGTCAACCTGCCGGCCACGGTGGAGATCGGCACGCCGAACTACTACGCGGACCAGATCGAATGGATGCACCGCAACCTCGCACGCCGCGACTCGCTGATTCTCTCCGTGCATCCGCATAACGACCGAGGCACGGCCGTGGCCGCAGCAGAGCTGGCCGTGATGGCCGGGGCCGACCGCATCGAAGGGTGCCTCTTCGGCAACGGCGAGCGCACCGGTAACGTCGACCTCGTCACGCTCGGTTTGAATCTGTACACGCAGGGCGTGGATCCGGGCCTCGATTTCTCGAACATCAACGACATCGCCCGGACGTCGGAGGAATGCACGCAGTTGCCGGTGCATCCGCGCCATCCGTATGTCGGTGATCTGGTGTTCACCGCGTTCTCCGGCTCGCACCAGGACGCGATCAAGAAGGGCTTGGCCGCGCAAAAGCCGGACACGATCTGGGAAGTGCCGTACCTGCCCATCGACCCGAGCGATCTCGGCCGCACTTACGACTCGATCATTCGCGTGAACAGCCAGTCGGGCAAGGGTGGCATCGCTTATCTGCTCGAGCAGTCGTACGGCGTGCAGATGCCGCGTCGCCTGCAGGTGGATTTCAGCTCGGCGGTGCAACGCTACACCGACGAGACGGGGGCCGAAGTCACCGCGTCGCAGATCTGGCAACTGTTCCAGAAGGAATACGTGGCGTCGAGTGAGCCGCTCGCGTATGTCGGTCATACGCTGTCCGAGCGCGACGGCCGCCAGCAAATCGCCGTGACGCTCGACATTCGCGGTCAGCGCACGACTGTCTCGGGCACCGGTAACGGTCCGCTCGACGCCCTGATGCATGCCATGCGCACCCCGGTGCGCGTGCAGCACTACGAGGAGCGCGCCCTCACGCAGGGGGCCGACGCCCGAGCGATCGCCATCGCGGAGATGGCTGGCGACGCGCTTGTGGGCAGTGCGTTCGGCGTGGGGATCGATGCGAACCTGACGACCGCGTCGATTCGTGCGGTGATCAGCGGCATCAACCGCGCGTACGCCCGCAGCGAAGTGCAAGCGCAGGCGACGTTCTTCGACGCCGTCATGCGCGACGTCGCCAAGGCCGTCTGAACGGTCAACCGAACAAGAGGAAGGCGGGAAGGAGATTGAGGGCAGACGTGTCCCGCCCGGCACCGATCGTGCCGGCGGGACCCCGGCGCGGCGCGGCAGGACTTACCCAGTCCCGCACGCACGCCCGGCCCTGAAACATGGGCGGTGGTGCGATTACACCGCTTCGATGGCGATAGCGATGCCTTGGCCGACCCCAATGCACATCGTACACAGCGCAAAGCGACCACCCGTACGCTTGAGCTGATACATCGCCGTCGTCACCAGACGTGCGCCGCTCATGCCGAGCGGATGGCCCAGCGCAATGGCGCCGCCGTTCGGATTGACGCGCAGGTCGTCGTCGGCCACGCCGAGCTGACGTAGCACGGCCAGGCCCTGGCTCGCAAACGCTTCGTTGAGTTCGATGACATCGAACTGATCGATCGACATACCGAGCCGCGCGAGCAGTTTTTTCGTTGCGGGAGCCGGACCGATGCCCATGATGCGCGGCGCCACCCCTGCCGTCGCCATGCCCAGAATGCGGGCACGCGGCGTCAGGCCAAAGCGCGCCGCACTCGCCTCGTCTGCCAACAGCAGTGCGCAGGCGCCGTCGTTGACGCCAGAAGCGTTACCGGCGGTCACGGTGCCATCCGGGCGTACCACGCCCTTCAGTCTGGCGAGCGCTTCCATGCTCGTCGCCCGCGGGTGTTCGTCGCGATCGACGATGATCGCCTCGCCCTTCTTCTGGGCGATGGACACCGGCGTGATTTCCTGGGCCAACGTACCGTCGGCCTGTGCACGTGCCGCCTTTTCCTGCGAACGCACCGCGAAGCGGTCCTGGTCTTCACGGCTGATGCCGAACTCGGTCGCGACGTTCTCGCCCGTCTCGGGCATCGAATCCACACCGTACTGCGCCTTCATCAGCGGATTGACGAAACGCCAGCCGATGGTCGTATCGAAAATCGCCGCCTGACGCGAAAATGCGCTCGCCGCCTTGCCCATCACGAACGGCGCACGGCTCATGCTCTCCACACCGCCAGCGATCATCAGACCGGCTTCGCCCGCCTTGATGGCGCGCGCGGCCGTGCCGATGGCGTCCATGCCCGAGCCGCACAGGCGGTTCAGCGTGGCGCCCGGCACGTCCTGCGGCAGGCCGGCCAGCAGCGACGACATGCGCGCGACGTTGCGGTTGTCTTCCCCGGCCTGGTTGGCGCAGCCGAAGATCACGTCGTCGACCTGGGTCCAGTCCACGCCGCCGTTGCGCGCCATGAGCGCCGTGAGGGGAACGGCGCCGAGGTCGTCGGCCCGCACGGAGGACAGCGCGCCGCCGTAGCGGCCGATCGGGGTGCGAATCGCGTCGCAGATAAAGACTTCACTCATGGGTCTACCTCAGCGGAATCGAAACTCGCGCAGGGAGTCTCGCAGATGAAAAAAACGCCGGGTCACATCTGGCGATGTCCCGGCGATGGGGGTGTCAGGCAATAGCCGGTGAGGGCAGCAGGGTCACACCGGTCACGCGCTGGAGTTCGTCGAGCGTGAGGCCGTCGACCATGTCGATGACGCGCAGGCCCTCGGGCGTCACGTCGATCACGGCCAGGTCGGTGTAGATGCGCGTGACGCAACCCACACCGGTGAGCGGATACGTGCACTGCTCGACGATTTTGCTCTCGCCCTGCTTGGTCTGGTGCTCCATCATGACGAACACCTGCTTGGCGCCGCTGGCAAGATCCATCGCGCCGCCCACGGCCGGAATGGCGTCGGGGGCACCGGTGTGCCAGTTGGCGAGGTCGCCCGTCTTCGAGACCTGGAATGCGCCGAGCACGCAGAAGTCGAGGTGGCCGCCGCGCATCATTGCGAACGAATCGGCATGGTGGAAGTAGGCGCCGCCCGGTTTGAGCGTGACGGGTTGCTTGCCGGCATTGATGAGGTCTTCGTCCTCTTCGCCCTTGGCGGGGGCCGGGCCCATGCCGATCACGCCGTTCTCGCTTTGCAGGATGATCTCTCGCTCGGCGGGCAGGTGATTGGCGACAGCGGTCGGCAGGCCAATGCCGAGGTTCACATAGGCGCCGTCGGGAATGTCCTGGGCGACGCGGGCGGCCATCTGGTCGCGGGTCAGTCGGTTCATGTCGTGCTCCGAAATCAGATGAGGATCACGCGCGTGCGGCGCCAGGCACCGCGACGACACGTTGAACGAAGATGCCGGGTGTGACCACGGCTTCCGGATCGAGGTCGCCAAGCTCGACGACTTCATTCACCTGAACGATGGTGCACTTCGCCGCCGTGGCCATGATCGGGCCGAAGTTGCGGGCGGTCTTGCGATACACGAGGTTGCCCCAGCGGTCGCCCTTGAGCGCCTTGATGAGCGCGACGTCGGCGTGGATCGGCAGCTCGAACACATACGGCTTGCCGTCGATGACGCGGGTTTCCTTGCCTTGCGCCAGCAGCGTGCCATAGCCGGTCGGCGTGAAGAATCCGCCGATGCCGGCGCCGGCGGCGCGAATGCGCTCGGCCAGATTGCCCTGCGGCACCAGTTCCAGCTCGATCTTGCCCGCGCGATAGAGCGCGTCGAACACCTGTGAGTCGGTCTGGCGCGGGAACGAGCAAATGATCTTGCGCACGCGCCCGGCCTTAAGCAGGGCGGCGAGGCCGGTCTCACCGTTCCCGGCGTTGTTGTTGACGATGGTCAGCTCGCGCGAGCCTTGATCGATCAGGGCGTCGATGAGCGCCGAGGGCATTCCGGCGTTGCCGAAGCCGCCAATCATGATCGTCGCGCCGTCGTGAACGTCGGCCACCGCGCTGGCGAGCGAATCGTAAATCTTGTTGATCACACGTGCCTCCTGGGCAGTTCCATCGGGCTGGCGGACTCGCGCCCGTGGCCCCCTTGTTGGGTGTCTCCCGGCGATGGCGTCTTGTCAGTCGGCATCGTCTGGTTCACAATGTTCTTATAGCGAACATATATTCGCTATAAGAACAGCGTAAGCTTTCTCTTGTCGGCCGTCAAGCGAGGGGCGGCCCGAGGGGGCGCGACGCCTGTCTGGCGCAAGCGACACGATGGCGTGTGTCGCGCGGTGGAACCGGCGACGCAAATCCATTACGCTTGCCGTTCCATCGCCTTCAGCCACCCGCCTTTTCCATGACACCCGTGCCCAACGACGCTACCGAACCGACCGACAAGAAACCGGGTGACTCCTACGTGCAGTCGTTCGCGCGCGGGCTGGCCGTGGTCAAGGCGTTCAATGCGACGCGCCCGGCGCAGACGCTCTCGGAAGTCGCGCAGGCGTCTGGCCTGACGCGGGCCGGGGCGCGCCGCATTCTGCTCACGCTCGAAGCGCTGGGCTACGTGCGCAGCGAAGGGCGCCTGTTTCGGCTCACGCCACGTATTCTCGACCTCGGCTTTTCGTATCTGACGTCGATGCCGCTGTGGAATCTGGCCGAGCCGTTCATGGAGGCGCTGGTGCAGCAGGTGAATGAGAGCAGCTCTGCCTCCGTGCTCGATGGCGACGACATCGTCTATGTCCTGCGCGTGCCGGTGCGCAAGGTGATGTCGATCAACCTGTCGATCGGCAGCCGTCTGCCCGCGTGGTGCACCTCGATGGGACGCGTCATGCTCTCGGCGTTGCCCGACGACGAACTCGACGCCGCCTTGCGCCGCGCGGACATTCGCCAGCACACGCGCCGCACGGTGACGGATGTCGACACCTTGCGTCAGCGCATTTTCGACGTGCGCGCCCAGGGGTGGGCCATCGTCGACCAGGAGCTGGAAGAGGGGATGATTTCGATTGCCGCACCGATTCGCAACCGCGCGGGGCAGGTGATTGCCGCGATGAACGTCAGCGGTCAGGCCAATCGCACGCCGGCGGCCGACATGGAAGCAAGATTCCTCGCCCCGCTGCTATCGGCGGCGCAGAAGATCTCGCAGATGGTGGTGGTGTAACGTCCGCACGCGCGGGGCGCATGCTGTCTCGCGACAAACAAAGCGGGGCGCCCGATGGCAGGGCGCCCCGTTTGCTTGTGCCACGAGGGCGACCCGTCCGGCGATCAGTGCGCCGCGTTGCCCAGCGCGCCGGCGCGTGCCAGGCGGAGCGCCGAAATCAGCGTGTCGTGATCGCCGATCTGGTTGGCGAGCAGCAGGATCAGTTGCGCGTTGGCCGCCTGACTCTGCGCCTCGTCGAGATCTCGGTGCATGTCGATCAGGGCTTCGTAGAAATCGTCCGGACACATCAGGCGCGGTTGTGTATCGAGTGCCATGAAAGGGGCTCCTTACTGCGGGATCGGTGGGGTCGGAATATGAGTCGATGCGCTCGGTCAGAAGGACGTCAAGCCGCGCATTGCGTCGGCGCGACGTCCGGTGCCGTGCGTCCCAGGGCACGTTCGCGCCCGGAGGCAATCGCCGCAGCGTCGACGCTGCGCCACCGTGCACACACGTGCTGATCGGGACGAACCAGGTACACCGTCCCTGGCGCGGCGTCATAGCGTTGCGCGGCCAGGCCTTGCGCGTCGTGCCAGACACTGTGGGGCTCGTCGTGCGCATCCCGCACGGCTTCGGCATCCGGCGTGACGAACACCGGCATGACCGGCACGCTGTCGTTCGCGAGGGCGTCAAGGGCGGCGAGGGATGCGGCGTCGAGCGACGCGGGCGCACCGAACACCAGCGCGACGAAGCGTCCCCCCAAGCGCGGCAGCAACCAGCCGTCCTGCCCATGCCGGACAAGCGGCGCGTCGACGCAGGCGGCCCCCGGCTGCATGCGTCCGGCGAACGTGTCGCGCTCGGGCGTGTTCAGCGTCGACTCGCTCAGCACGGCAGGCACGGACAGCCGTCCGCTGTTGACCAACTGACGTGCAAACGCGTGATCGCGGGCGAGCGTCAGCACGGCATCGCGAAAGACACGCGAGACGGGGCTCTTCGGCGTGATGAAATCGGTGGAGCGCGTCGAGTTGCGGATGTTCTCGTCAGCGGCGAATTCACGCTCACGCGCGTAGGTATCGAGCAGCGTATCCGGCGCCTGGCCGGCGAGTACCAGCGCCAGTTTCCACACGAGGTTCTCGGCATCCTGCACGCCGCTGTTCGCGCCGCGCGCGCCGAACGGCGATACGCCATGGGCCGAGTCCCCGGCGAACAGCACCTGACCATGTCGGAAGTCGTCCATGCGCAGGCACGAGAAGGTGTAGACGCTGACCCACTCCAGCGTGAACTTGGCATCCGGGCCGAGCAGGGCCTGCACGCGCGGGATCACGCGCTCGGGGGTCTTCTCGAGGGCCGGGTCGGCGTCCCATCCCAACTGGAAGTCGATGCGCCACACGTTGTCCGGTTGACGATGCAGCAGCACGGACTGATTCGGATGGAACGGCGGATCGAACCAGAACCAGCGCTCGGTCGGAAAGTCGGCCGTCATCTTCACGTCGGCGATCAGGAAGCGGTCCTTGAAGGTGCGCCCGTGGCTGTCCACGCCAATCAACTTGCGCAACGGACTGCGCGACCCGTCGGCGGCCACGACGTAACGCGCACGGGTCTGATAGTTGCCGTCGGGCGTCTCGACCGTGAGCGTGACGCTCGCCTCGGGCGACCCGGGCGTGCCCTGCTGCGTGAGCCCCACGACCTTGTGCTTCCAGCGAATATCGATGTTGGGCAGTTCGCGCGCGCGCTCGTACAGATAGCCTTCGACGTAATACTGCTGGAGGTTGATGAACGCCGGACGATGGTGTCCGGCTTCCGGCAGCAGGTTGAAGTTGTAGACTTCCTGATCGCGCAGGAATACGCGACCGACGTTCCAGCACACACCTTTTTGCACCATGCGCTCGCCGCAGCCGAGACGGTCGAAGATATCGAGCGTGCGCTTGGCGAAGCAGATGGCGCGCGAGCCGGCCGAGAGCGTGCAATCGTCGTCGAGGACGATCACCGGCACGCCCTGCTGCGCGAGATCGATGGCGCTGGCCAGTCCCACCGGCCCGGCGCCGACCACGATGACTGGGTGCGGCGCATTCGGGGCATTACCGGACTGTTCGGCGCACGGCTGGTAATCGAACGTCAGGTGCTGGTAATCGATGCTGCTCATGCAATGTCTCCATCGGCGGCACCGCGCCGGCGCCATTGCCCCGGTGGGTTCCACTTTTTTGCTTTTGCTTTTGATGTTGCGCCCCGGTGCGGTACCTACTGCCGCGCCGGGGCCGATCTGCGCAAAGTCAGTTCTGCAGCGCGGTCCACATTTCCTTGTCGCGCTGCGCCGTCCAGATGCGCGGATGCGTGATGCCGCTCGCTTCGTCGAACGCGCGGGTCACGTCGAACGGCAGGCAGTGTTCGTAGATGAACACATGACCGAACTTGGGATCCATCTCGCGGCGCGTGAGCGCCATCGCGCCCTTCAGGTCGAGCTTCTGTTCGACCGCCTGCTTGCCCGCTTCGAACAACGTCGTCACGAAGTCCTTCGTGTACGCGAGGCCCTTGGCGACGTCGTCCGGCGTGGTCAGGGCAGGACCCCGGCCCGGCACGAGCTTCTCGGCACCGAGCGCGGACAGCGCATCGAGCGTGGCCGGCCATTCGGCGAGTTGCGCGTCGCCGGTGTAGCAGGCCGCGTCGTACTCGACGAGGTCGCCTGAGAACAGCACCTTTTGCGACGGCAGCCACACCACGGTGTCGCCCTTGGTATGACCGGAACCGAGGTGCGCGATCTTCACTTCGAGCTTGCCGAGGAAGAGCGTGATTTCCTTCTCGAAGACGAGCGTCGGCCACGTAAGGCCGGGCACTGTCTCGACACCCGCGAACAGGCGCGGAAAGCGCTCGATCTCCGACTTCATGTCGGCTTCGCCGCGCTCGACGATCATCTCGTACGTGCCGCGGCTCGCGATGATCTGCTGCGCGCCTTCGGCGAAGTAGGCCGATGCACCCAGCACGCGCACGGCGTGATAGTGCGAGAGCACCACATACTTGATCGGCTTGTCGGTGATCGTGCGGATCTTTGCGATGAGATCCTGCGCCATCGCGGGCGTGGCCGTCGTGTCGACGATCATCACGCCGTCGTCGCCGATGATGACGCCGGAGTTCGGATCGCCCTCGGCGGTGTAGGCCCAGGTGTTTTCCGACAGTTGGGTGAACGTGACCTTCTTGGCTTCCAGGTCGGCTTGGGAGGCGAATGCTTTGGCCATGCTTGTCTCTCTCTTATCTCGTGTGCGGGGATGATGCGACGAATGGGGTAGATGAAGGCATCTTACGAAACGCTCCGAATATTTGTCAATGACAAATGTGATTGTTATTTGCTAATGTGCAGAGATGGGCGATGGGATGACGGTCCAGTCCTGGGTTAACCCTGGGAAACCTCGGGATCGATGCAAAGGCAGGCGTCGACTTGTTTAGAATCTAGGCCATTTTCCTTTGGGAGCCAGTCTCTCTTGATCGCATGAACCGAATTCCGATGGATGGCGCGGCTGACGCGAGCGGGCAACCCGGGCGCGCGTCGCGCGGTGTGCAAAGCGTGGACGTGGCGGCCCGTGTGCTCCAGGCGCTGGCGCAGGCGCGTCGCGCGCTGGGGCCGGGCGATCTCGCCGCGCTCGCCGGGCTACCGCCCGCGCAGGCGCATCCGTATCTGGTGAGCCTCACGCGGCTCGGCTTGCTCAAGCGCGACCCGATGTCGGGCGACTACACGCCGGGCCCGATGACGTTGCGTCTTGCGCTGTTGCATCTCGAGAACGATCCCGCGTATCGCGCGGCCGTGCCGCGTGTCGTCGCATTGGCACGGGAGACCGGCTTGTGTGTTGCGATCTGCACGAGCGCTCCGCAGGGGCCGCTGGTCGTGCACTTCGAGCGTGCGGCGTTCCCGCTGCATGTGAATCTTCATGTGGGGTCGGTCATGTCGCTCACGACGACATCGACCGGGCGTGTGTTCTGCGCCTTCACCCCGCAGGGGCAGTGGCCGCAGGCGTGGCGTGAACAGATGCCGGCATCGCCGGCGGAGCGCGACCGTTTCGACGTGCTGCTCGACGAGACACGCGCGCAGGGTGCGTCGCGCAGCGTAAACACACCGAGTCCCTCGGTGAGCAGCCTGTGCGCGCCGGTGTTCGACGCGAGCGGGCGGCTGCGTCTGGCGCTCACCGCGATCGGGCCGACGGCGGCGCTCGATGTCGCGTGGGACGGCGCGGCGGCGAAGGCCTTGCGCGCGACCGCGAGCGCCATCGCCGCGCAAGTCGACGTTCGTGACGAAGACGGTGAGACCGGCAAGGAGGGCGCATGAACGCGACACGACGCCCAGCGCAAACGCACGAGGTGACGGACGGCGTGGCCTCGACGCCCGTGAAACCGCAACGCGGCATCCAGGCGCTGGAAAGTACTGGAGCGTTGCTCGAGGCACTGGCGGCGGCGGGGCGTCCGTTGCCGCTCAATACGTTGGCGCGCGAAGCGGGGATGGCGCCGGCGAAGGCGCATCCGCATCTCGTGAGCTTGCAACGCGCAGGCCTGCTCTCGCGTGACGCCAACGGCAATTTCGAGGCGGGGGCGCTGAGCCTCGAACTGGGGTTGATGGCTTTACAGCGTCTCTCACCCACGGGCGAAGCCGAGCCGGAGATTCTCGCGCTGGCGCAGGCTACCGGCCTGTCGGCCGCGATGGCGGTGCTGGGGCCGGTCGGCCCCACGGTGGTTCGACTTGAAGAGGCGATGCGTCCGCAGCATGTGAGCTTGCGCATCGGCACCGTGCTCTCGTTGGTGAACACCGCCATTGGCCGCACGTTCGCCGCATTCCTGCCCGAAGCGGTGCTCGACGGCATGCTCGCGCAGGAGTCCGTGCGCATGGCGGGCCTCGGCGCGGAAGGACGCGCAACGACGCCCCCGGTCGACTTTGCTGCACGGCTGAAGACCATTCGCGAACTACGATTCGACACGGCGCAGAGCAATCCGGTGCCCGGCATCGACACGGTGGCGGTGCCGGTGTTCGATCACACGGGGGAAGTGACGCTGGTGCTTGCGCTGATGGGGTCGGCGGGGAGTTTTGATACCGCGCTCGATGCAGCGCCGGCGCAGGCCTTGCTGGCGGCGGCGCGTCGGCTGTCGTGGCGCTTCGGCGCGGTGGGCCGGGCGAACGGGGCGAATGGGTAAGCGCGCGTCGGCACTGCCATTGGCGAATACCTCACGCGGCCGAGTGTCGCCGGCCGGGTGAGGTCTCGCCGGGGTGTCAATGAATGGCGAGCGCGTTGGCCTGCGCGTTGGCGACGCCGGCCACCACGTTGACACCGAGATTGCCCGAGGCGCCCATCAGCGCACGATCGCCCAGCGACGCATTCGGCACGCCGGTCAGTACTGTCGTATTGCGAATCGTCTGGCGGGTATCGATCGCCACGTGCGACGCGTTCGCCAGCACCAACTCGTTCGACTGCAAGTTGAGCGCGCCAGCGGCGACGTTGACGCCGAAACTGCCGTGCGCGTTGCGCAGCGCGTCGGTGCCGAGTGTGGCGGCCTGGCTGCCGCGAAACACGGCATCACTGGCGATGACTTGTCGGGTGGAGAGGTTGACGACGGTCGCGTCGTTGGCGTGGGCGGCAAAGGCCGGCGCGTGGGCGACGGTCAGTACGAGGGCACTCAGCAAAGCAATACGCGGCATATTGATTTTCCCCAGATTGTCCGTTGGGACGGATCGCTGGATATGGGCGCCCGAGGCGCTCGGGTTAAAGGAAATTTTCCTGTGCCGCGGATACGCCGGGCGTTGGTGGATTGCCCCGGCACCGGCGCGTTGCGTCACTGAAAGCCGCCGTCGTTCCCATGACCGCTGCGGCGCGCATTTTCGCATGGCGACGCACGGTTGCGTCGCCATGCCATGACGTTGGACGTTGACCGCCGAGGTCATCTTGACGCGCGAGATTACGCGGGTTCTCCCGCGCCGTTCGCGAGTTTTGCCGCCGTGCTGCGCGAGGGCGTCTCGGTTTGCTGCTGGACCGACGCCGATTTCTTGTGGTCGATCAACAACACAGCAACGACGGCGATGACGGCGGGAATCGCGATCGCCATAAAGTTTTGCTGCAACGGCAGCGAGAGGGTCACCAGCATGCCGATCGCGATGGGCGCGAGAATGGCACCGCTGCGTCCCACCCCGGAAGCCCAGCCGATGCCCGTGCCGCGCGCGGCCATCGGATAGAACTGTCCGGCATAGGCGTAGGTCACGATCTGCGTGCCGATGGTCGACGCCCCGGCCAATCCCACCAGTACGAACAGCACCGGCGTCGGTACCTTGACCCCGAGCAGCGTGATGGACACGGCGGCGAGCGCATACATGCCCACGAGCACGTACTTGATGTTGCAGCGGTCCGCGAGCCAGCCGCCGCCGATGGCGCCGAGCATCGCGCCGAAGTTCAGCACGAGCACGAACGTGAGCGCCGAGCCGAGGCTGTAACCGGCGCTTGCCATGAGCTTCGCGAGCCACGAGCTGAGCGCATACACCATGAACAAACACATGAAGAACGCGACCCACAGCATGACCGTGCTCACGCCGCGTCCGTCCTGGAACAGGCGCGAGAGCGGCGCGGCCTGCTTGCGATCCGTGGCAGGCAGCGCGAACTGGTCGCCCGGCTGCGCGACATAATCCGGATCGAGGCGCGCAAGCACTTGCTTGAGTGCGTCGATCCGGCCGGTGCGGATCAGGAACGGCATCGACTCCGGCAGCGCGCGCATCGCGAATGGTACGAGCAGCGCGGGCAGACCGGCTGCCAGAAAGACGGACTGCCAGCCGTGCGTCTCGATCAGCCCCTTGCCAAGCAGCGCGGCGAGCATGCCGCCCACTGAATAGCCCGAGAACATGAGCGTGACGAGCGTGGCGCGCAGGCGACGCGGCGCGTACTCGGTCATTTGCGCGACCACGATCGGCATCACGCCGCCAATGCCGACGCCCGCGAAGAAGCGTGTCACGGAGAAGCTGATCGGCTCGTGCGTGAATCCGGCCGTGGCAGTGAACAGCGAGAACATCAACACGCAAATGGCGATGGCTTTGCGACGGCCGATGCTGTCGGCCACCATGCCCATCGCGATCGCGCCGAACATCATGCCGAAGAGGGCGGCGCTGACCATGAAGCCGGCGCTGGTGGCGTCCACGTTCATCGCTTTCATGATCGATGGCAATGCGATGCCCGCCACCGCGAGGTCGTAGCCGTCGAAGATGATGATGAGCGCGCACCAGAGCAGGATGCGGTAGTGATAGCCGTTCAAGCGGGCGTCGTCGGCCAACTGATGTACGTCGATAGGTCGCATGCGAGTGTCTCCATAACGAATCCGCCCTCCGTCGAAACGCGGAGAGTCTTGGGGATGTCTTGACCGACACCATCGGCACCAGGCCGGGCCTCGTTGGCTCGGCCGCGGGCCGTCGCCAAGGAAGCCGACTGCCTCAACGAACCTCGATGGGCAGCTATTTATGCAATATTGTGCATGCAGTAAACGCGAAACGACTGCCTGCTGCAAGGACAATTTGCACGCTTTAGGGTTTTACAGGAGAAAACGCGGAACGTAAGTGACTGTTTAATTTGGGTGATGACGGAGGCAAGGCGGGGGCGGTGTGCGGCGGCAGAACGCCGCCGCACGAAGATGCGGGATGCAACTTATTGCTTGGCAACGGAGAACGGCGGGAGCTGATAACTCCATGTCTCGCTCACGGCCTTGCCCCCGGAGACCAGGGCGGCACGCAGTTCCACGACCTTGGCCGGGTCCTTGACCATCACGCGCAGATTCAAGCGCATGCCATGTGTGACCGGGTTCGGTTGCAGCGTCTGCTCGATGAGGGTGGCGTTATCGCTCACGCTGACCTGCGGCGTGACCGATCCCGCGGGCAGCGAGGCGAGCGGACCGCCGTCGAAGTCCACGATCAGCCCCGTGCTGCCGTCGAAGTGACGGATCAGGTTGGCTTGCGTAATCTCGCCGGCGGAGCGCAGCGTCTGCTTCACCCAGGCCAGGCGACGATCGACGATGCCGCGCTCGTTCATGGTCCAGCGGATCGTGTAATCGGCCTGCAGCGGCTGCCCCTTCGGCGGCAAACGGTCGGGCGTCCAGAACGCGCCGATGTTGTCGTTGGTCTCGTCCGGCGACGGGAGTTCCACCAGTTCGATATGGCCCTTGCCCCAGTCACCCTGCGGTTCGATCCAGGCGCTCGGGCGCAGGTCATAACGATCCTTCAGGTCTTCGTATTGCGCGAAATCGCGCCCGCGCTGGAGCAGGCCGAAGCCGCGCGGATTCGTCACCTGGAACTGGCTGATGGCGAGATTGCGCGGATTGTTCAGCGGACGCCAGATCCATTCGCCGTTGCCGGCGTGAATGGCCAGGCCGTTCGAATCGTGCAATGCCGGACGGAAGTTGTACGCATCGCGCTGCTGGTTCGGCCCGAACAGGAACATGCTCGTGAGCGGTGCGATGCCTAGCTTGGTCACCGGAGCACGCAGGAAGACCCGCGCCTGCACCTTCAACAGCGAATCCTCGCCAGGCGTCAGATCAAAACGGTAGGCGCCGGTGGCGCGCTTCGAGTCGAGCAGCGCGTAGAACACCAGGTGCTTGTCGCCCGCGTTCGGTCGCTCGATCCAGAACTCGCGAAACGCCGGGAATTCCTCGGCGATGGGCAGGCCCGTGTCGATGGCCAGGCCGCGCGCCGACAGGCCGTAGACCTGGCCCTTGCCGATCACCCGGAAGTAGCTCGCGCCGAGCACGCTCATGATTTCGTCGAGCCTGCCCGGTTCGTTGATCGGATACAGCACACGAAAGCCTGCGTAGCCGAGGTTGTGCGTGGCGCTGCGGTCGAGCTTGAGATCGCCGAAGTCGAAGCGGCTGCTGTCGTACTTGATTTCGTCGATCTTCGCGTGGGGACCGGTGCCGATGACTTCGTTGATCTTCACCGGCGTGCTGAACTGCATGCCCTGGTGATAGAAGCCCAGCTTGAACGGCGTGGGCTGATCGTTCCATTCGAAGGCGTCGCGCCGCGGCTGGATCTTGATGTAGTCGGCGAACGGCATCTTGGCGAACGCGGGCGTGAGATTGCTCACTGGCGCGACATAGGGCTTGTCGGCGAGTGCTTTCGCACGGGCGGTCACGTCGTCGAGCGAGAATGCATGCGCATGCGCGGCGCCCAGTAGGGCGACACCCGAGACGAAGGCGGACATGAGCGCATGTGCGCGTCGATGCCAAGACTTGGCGAGGGGAAGCAGAACCACGAATTTCTCCAGTTGTTGGGGGCGTGATGCGTGCCGGCATGGCGTCCCGGTACGGCGTCCCGTTTCGTGCCCCACGGCAGTGCGATTTTCGCGAAAGCCGGGACGACATCCTTCGGGAAATGCCAATTGTGGCAAAGTATCGCACTTCGCACTTCGTGTTAGACACCCGGCCCGCTGCACCGGCATGGGTAACGCAAGTTGATACGACGCAAGGCGCTGCGGCATGCGATTTCACCGGGCATCCTTTCACCGCTTTCGTCGCGCCACATTGGATCGTTAACAAATGAGAATGTTCTCCGCACTGGCGCTCGCGGCCAGTCTCGCGACGGCGCCGGCCTTTGCCGACGCGCCTGCGGCCCCGGATAACGGCGCTGCGCACACGACCCCGGCGGCCATGCCGTCTCCCGCCGCCAAGCGGGCGTTCATCGACGATCTTATCGCGCACATGACGCTCGACGAGAAGGTTGGCCAGTTGCGCCTGATCAGCATCGGCTCGGACATGCCGCAGCCGCAGCTCATCAAGGAGATCGCCGCCGGTCACGTGGGGGGCACGTTCAACTCAGTCACCCGCGCCGACAATCGCCCGCTGCAGGACGCAGCCGTCAAGCATAGCCGCCTGAAGATTCCGATCTTCTTCGCCTACGACATCGTGCATGGGCATCGCACCGTGTTTCCGATCAGTCTCGGACTGGCGTCGAGCTGGGATATGTCGGTCGTGAAGCAAGCCGCCCGCGTGGCCGCCATCGAAGCGAGCGCCGACGGGCTGGACGCGACATTCGCGCCGATGGTCGATATCTCGCGTGATCCGCGCTGGGGGCGCACGTCGGAAGGTTTCGGCGAAGACCCGTACCTCGTCTCGCAAGCGGCGCGCGCGAGCGTGCAGGGATTCCAGGGCACGTCGCCGGCCAACCCGGACAGCCTGATGGCCTTCGTGAAGCATTTCGCGCTGTACGGCGCCGTCGAGGGCGGGCGCGACTACAACGTTGTCGACATGAGTCCGATGCGCATGTACCAGGACTATCTGCCGCCGTACCGGGCCGGGATCGATGCGGGGGCGGGCGGCGTGATGATCGCGCTGAACTCCATCAACGGCACACCGGCCACGTCGAACAAGTGGCTGCTGCGCGATCTACTGCGTGACGAATGGGGCTTCAAGGGCGTGACCGTGAGCGATCACGGCGCGATCGAAGAACTGATGCGCCACGGCGTGGCGAAGGACGGCCGCGAGGCCGCGAAGCTGGCCATCGAGGCGGGCGTCGACATGAGCATGGCCGACGTGCAGTACCTCAAGCAATTGCCGGGGCTCGTGAAGTCGGGCGAGGTGCCGATGCGCGACATCGACGACGCGGTGCGCGAGGTCCTCGGCGCGAAATACGACATGGGCCTGTTTGCCGACCCGTATCGCCGGATCGGTAGCGCGGCGCAGGATCCGAAGGACGTGAACGCGCAGAGCCGTCTGCATCGCGACGCCGCGCGCGACGCTGCGCGCAAGTCCATCGTTTTGCTGGAGAACCGGCACGACACGCTGCCGCTCGCCAAGGCGGGCAAGGTCGCGGTGATCGGCCCGCTCGCGGATGCGAAGATCGACATCCTCGGGAGCTGGTCGGCGGCGGGCGTGGCGACGCAGGCCGTTACCCTGCTGCAAGGCGTGCGCGACGCGCTCGGCCCGCAGGCGAAGGTGACCTATGCGCGCGGCGCGAACATCACCGACGACCCGCGCGTGGTGCAGTATCTCAACTTCCTCGATTGGGATGATCCGGAGGTCGTGCAGGACAAGCGAACGCCGCAGCAGATGATCGACGAAGCCGTGCAAGTCGCGCGCAACGCCGACACGCTGATCGTGGCGGTGGGTGAGGCGCGCGGCATGTCGCACGAGGCGTCGAGCCGCACGAGTCTGTCGTTGCCGGGCAGCCAATTGGCGCTGTTGCAGGCGCTCAAGGCGACCGGCAAGCCGCTGGTCGTGGTGCTGATGAACGGCCGCCCGCTCGATCTGAACTGGCCGAAGGCCAACGCCGACGCCATGCTCGAGACGTGGTACACAGGCACCGAAGGCGGCCACGCGATTGCGGACGTGCTGTTCGGCGACTACAACCCGTCGGGCAAGCTGCCGATCTCGTTCCCGCGCTCGATCGGTCAAATCCCGACCTACTACAACCAGTTGCGCATCGGCCGGCCGTTCACGCCGGGCAAGCCGGCCAACTACACGTCGCAATACTTCGAGGAAGACTCGGGCCCGTTGTATGCCTTCGGCTATGGCCTGAGCTACACCTCGTTCGCGGTGTCGAAGGTGACACTATCGGGCAAGACGCTCGCCCGCGGTGGCAAGCTCGATGCGAGCGTGACGGTGCGCAACACCGGCAAGCGCGAGGGGGCGACTGTCGTGCAGCTCTACCTGCAGGACGTTGTCGCGTCGATCGTGCGTCCCGTCAAGGAACTGAAGGGTTTCGAGAAGGTGAGCCTGAAGCCGGGCGAATCGCGCACCGTGCACTTCGCCATCGATGAAAACCTGCTGAAGTTCTACAACGCGAAGCTGCAATACGTGGCGGAACCCGGCGAGTTCAACGTGCAGATCGGGCTCGATTCACAACATGTCGAACAGGCGTCGTTCACGCTGCGGTAATGGCGTAGCGACGTAGCAGCGCGCCGCACGTCGCGGCGTGCTGTCGCGACGTGACTCACGCCGGCGTCTGGAATTCCTCGCGGAGGAATTCCACGCAGGCGCGGACCTTGGCCGAAGACGCCACGCGAGACGGATACACGGCCCAGACGTTGGCCGGTTGTGTCACGTCGGGCAGTACCTGCACCAGATCCCCGCGCGCGATGAGCGCGCCCACGTCCCACATCGACCGCAGCACGATCCCCTGTCCGTCGAGCGCCCACTGCACGGCCACTTCGCCGTGGTTCGTCGACAGCGGCCCCGTCACCTTGAGGGCCACCGCCTCGCCACGCTGTTGCAGCCGCCACATGCCGAACGGATGATCGCGCTCCTTGATGACGATGCACGCATGGCCGGCCAGGTCGCTCAATTGACGCGGCGTGCCCTGCGCCTCGAGGTAGGCACGCGATGCGCACAGTACCCGATGATTGTCCGCGAGCTTGCGAGCGATCAGATGCGGCGCGATGTCGTCGCCGATGCGCACGTCGAGGTCGTACCCCTCCGCCGCCACGTCGACGATCCGGTCGAACAGGTCCAGTCGTACATTGAGTTGTGGATACCGCGCACGCAGCCGCGACATGGCGGGCGCCACGGCATGCCGCCCGAAGCCGAAGCTGCTCGACACCCGCAGCGTGCCGCGCGGCACCTGCCGCGTGCTGGAGACGTCCTCGATCAAGTGGTTCACGTCGTCGAGAATTTTTTCCGCCCAGGCGTACACCCGTTCCCCGGCATCGGTGATGGCGACACGCCGCGTCGAGCGATGCAGCAAGCGCGTGCCGAGGTCGGCTTCGAGCATGCCGACGCGCTTGCTCACATACGCGGGCGAGACGCCCAGCGCTTCGGCTGCCGCCGAGAAGCTGGCGCGGCGGGCGACCTGGCAGAACACGCGCAGATCGTCGAGGTTTGGGTTGCCGGGGAGGGGTTTATTCACGATTCGTGGATAGTGGATTAACCGATTGAGGGATTTTATCCGGGATGGAATGGAATAACCTAGCGTCATTGTTCCAACCTCAGGAGAGACAGACCATGACCGACACGTCCCAGCGCCCTGCGCGTCCGTTCAAGATCGCCGTGATTCCGGGTGACGGTATCGGCAAGGAGGTGATGCCCGAAGGGCTGCGCGTGCTCGACGCCGCCTGCCAGCGCTTTGGCATTCCCATCGACTACCAGCACATCGAGTGGGCGAGCTGCGACTACTACGCCAAGCATGGTCAGATGATGCCGGACGACTGGAAGCAGCAGCTCGACGGCGTCGACGCCATTCTGTTCGGTGCGGTGGGCTGGCCCGAGACGGTGCCCGACCATATCTCGCTGTGGGGGTCGCTGCTCAAGTTCCGTCGCGAGTTCGACCAGTACATCAACCTGCGTCCGGCGCGTCTGTTTGACGGTGTGCCGTCACCGCTGGCGGGCCGCGAGTCAGGCGATATCGACTTCATGATCGTGCGCGAGAACACCGAAGGCGAGTACTCGTCCGTCGGCGGCGTGATGTTCGAAGGCACGGAGCGCGAGTTCGTCGTGCAGGAGTCGATCTTCACGCGGCACGGCACGGAGCGCGTGCTGAAGTTTGCGTTCGATCTGGCCCGGCAGCGCGAGCGCAAGCATGTGACGGTGGCGACCAAGAGCAATGGCATTTCGATCTCGATGCCGTGGTGGGACAAGCGCGCGGCCGAGACGGCGGCGAAGTATCCCGACATCACGTGGGACAAGCAGCACATCGACATTCTGTGCGCGCGTTTCGTGCTCAATCCGGATCGCTTCGACGTGGTGGTCGCGTCGAATCTGTTCGGCGACATCCTGTCGGACCTGGGTCCGGCCTGCACCGGCACCATCGGCATCGCGCCGTCGGGCAACCTGAATCCGGAAGGCAAATTCCCGTCGCTGTTCGAACCGGTGCACGGCTCGGCGCCGGATATCGCGGGCAAGAACATCGCCAACCCGATCGGCATGATCTGGACCGCTGCGATGATGCTCGACTTTGTCGGCCGTGGCGAAGGCCGGGCGTGCGAGGCGCACGACGCGATCCTCGCGGCGATCACGCATGTCATCAAGTCGGGGCCGCGCACCGGCGACATGGGCGGGCAGGCGAACACGACCGAAGTCGGTCAGGCGATTGCCGCCGTGGTCAGCGCGGGTTGAGCCGGAGAGCGCGGTCGCGGTTGCCGCGACCGCGCGGATGTGTGATGTGTCGTGCGGGCCGCGTGACGCGGGAGCCGCCCGCTCACGCGCCCGCGCGCTGCAACACCCGTTCGCCGCCGAAGGCGCGCGCGCGCGGCGCGTCGACACGTTCGCGCAGCAGCGCCACGGCGCGTTGCGCGCGCGCGGACAGCGGCCACTCGGCGCGATGGATCAGCCACAGCGTGTCGACCACCGGCGGGCCGCAGTCCACCACGCGAATGGCCGCCTGCGACGCGAACGCCTGCCGCGCGTATTGCGGAATGATGGTGAAACCCAGCCCACGCGCAACGTATTCGAGAATCAGGCTGATCTGGTTCGTGCAGCCCCGGCACGGCAGGCTCTGTACGCCGGGGTTGCCCGGAAAGCGACGGCTCAACAAGCGCGTCGACATCGCCTCGCCGTCCGGATGATCGATGTACCCGATGCGCTTCAGGTCTTCCCACTTGTGCACGTCCTCCCCCGCCGGGACCACGAGTTCGAGCGGCTCCTGCGTGAACGGTGTGGCCGCAAGCCGCGGATCGTCCGGCCGCAACGTCACCAAGCCCAGTTCGAAACGGTTCTGCAACACGCCTTCGAGCACCTCGCGGTCGGGTGCGAAGCGGTGTTGCACGACCATCGCCGGGTTGGCCTTCTGCATGTCGAGCAGGATGGGACACAGATATAGCCCGATGCTGCCCGGCGTGATGAGCGTGATCTCGCCGCATTCGTCGTCCGCATCGTCCAGCCGCGAGCGCAGATGCCGGGCCGCGCACTCGACTTCGCGGCAGTAGGTCAGCAGCGCCTGTCCAGCAGGCGTGAGTTCAATGGCGCGCGGGCGCCGCACCAGCAACGGCCCGAACTCCGCTTCGAGATGCTTCACGTGCTGACTCACGGCCGCCTGCGTGAGTCCGAGCCGGTCGGCGGTGCGCGTGAAGTTACCCAACTCGGCGAGTGTCGCGAACGATTTGAGCCATTGGGGATTTACCATAATGAACTGTTATCAATTTGATAATGTGTTGGTGGTTTTCATTATACAGATGTGCGACTAACATGGCGCTTGTCGACCTTGCGCGGTCGGCGCGCTGCGAAACTCGGGCATCCGAATACCGGCATCCGTTGCGTCCTTCGTCCGCCAGCGCCGCTTCCCCAGACTCCAAGAGAATCCCCATGTCCGCCCTGTTTTCCCCGTTCGAACTGAAAAGCGTCAAGCTGCGCAACCGCGTGGCCATTCCGCCGATGTGCCAGTACAGCGCCGTCGAGGGCGTCATCAACGACTGGCACCTCGCCCATTACGCCGGTCTGGCGCGTGGCGGCGCCGGGCTGGTGATCGTCGAGGCGACCGCCGTCTCGCCTGAAGGCCGTATCTCCCCGGGATGTACGGGACTGTGGAACGACGAGCAGGCGCAAGGCATGGCGCGCATTGCGTCGGCCATCAAGGCGCACGGCGCGGTGCCCGGCATCCAGATCGCGCACGCCGGTCGCAAGGCCAGCGCCAACCGCCCCTGGGAGGGCGACGACCACATCGGTGAGGATGATTCGCGCGGCTGGCCGACGATCTCGCCGTCGGCAGTCGCTTTCGGTGCGCATCTCGGCAAGGTGCCCAAGGCGATGACGCTGGACGACATCGAACGGGTGAAAGCCGACTTCGTGGCGGCCGCGCGCCGGGCGCTGGCGGCGGGCTTCGAATGGCTCGAATTGCACTTTGCGCACGGCTATCTGGCGCAGAGCTTCTTCTCGGTGCATGCGAACCATCGCGACGATGCCTATGGCGGCGACCTCGCGGGCCGCAGCCGCTTCCTGCGCGAGACGCTCGCCGCCGTGCGCGAGGTGTGGCCCGAGCATCTGCCGCTCACGGCGCGTTTCGGCGTGATCGAGTACGACGGCCGCGATGACGAGACGCTGGCGGAATCGATCGCGCTAACACGCCAGATGCGTGAGGGCGGTCTCGATCTGCTCAACGTAAGCGTCGGTTTCTCGACGCCCGCCGCGAATATTCCGTGGGGCTCGGCGTTCCTCGCGCCGATTGCCGAACGCGTCAAGAAGGAAGCCGGCATCGCCGTGGCGTCGTCGTGGAGCATCGACGATCCGCATGCGGCGGAGCGCGTGGTGGCCGACGGCCAGATGGATCTCGTGATGATTGGCCGTGCGCTGCTGGCTAACCCGCACTGGCCGTACTACGCGGCGCGCGAACTCGACGTGGCGCGTCCATCGTGGGTGCTGCCCGCCCCGTATGCGCACTGGCTCGAACGCTATCGCGTGCAACGCGCGGCTTGATGGCGAGTCACGCGACGTGAGGCGATGCATGAGGCGTCGCCCGCGTGTCGTGGCATGAGAAGCCCCCTGAACAACGCCCCCGTACCTCGGATGAGGCACGGGGGCGTTGGCATGTCAGCGCGGTGCTATCGCTCGCCGTTACCAGTTGATATCGACGCAGAGGACGTGCAGGCCCTGCCTGGCGGGCGTGGCGATGGAGGCGGTCACGCACAGGTGAGCCTCGTTGATCGAGAGATAGGGCGAGGTGAAGTGCACTTCGCCGGGCGCGCGCATGGCTTCGATGAAATACGGACGCCGTGCCCAGTTCGCTCCCTCGGAATGCAGCAGCGGCCGGAAACGCTTGGCGCGCTGCGACGAATGGTTGTGCGGCAGCACGTTGTCGCCGATCTGGCGTCCGGCGGCATCGAGCAAGAAGCAGCGCGCCGCATCGGGCAGCGCGAGCAGGTCGTGCGTGGCGTGTTTGATGTCCTGCCCCTGGGCCAAGTGCGCGGCGGCGGCCTCGATGCCCGCCACATACGGCGCAAGCCGCGCGTGCTCGGCGCGTTCGCGTTCGACCAGTTGCGTGCGAAGTGCCGACGAGAGGGCGTCCATGCGCTCGGCGGCAACCTTCGGCTGCACGGGATCGACGTCCGGGCCCGCGAAGTATTGCCCCTGCACGAAGTCGACATTGCACTCCAGGGCGATCAGCGCTTCGCGATCCGTCGTGAGGCCGCCCATCATCACCAGTTGTCCCGATTCGTGCAACAGTGACACGAGTCCTGGCAGCACGCGCGCCAGATGCGATTGCTCGGTCGCCTGCGCGAGAATGCCGCGATCGAGCACCACGATGTCAGGTCGCAGATCCCATACCCGGTCGATGTTCGAATGCTTGGCACCGAAGCCGCCCAGCGCGATCAGGAAGCCCGCCTTGCGAAGACTGCCGACGATGGCGCCGAAGCGCGGGGTGTCGCCGCCCGCCTGTTCGGGCACTTCGAGCACCACGCGTTGCGGCGACAGGCCGATGGCCTTGAGCGTGGCGATGAGCGCGTCGCCGTAGACGGTGTCCATCAGGGCGGCCGGGTGCAGGCTCAGGAAAATCCACGCGTCGCGCCCGTCGAATTCCTGGAAGTTGCCCAGATGCAGCGATTCGGCAAGCCGGCCCAGTTCGAGCATGTCGCCGTGCCGTGCCGCCAACGTGAAGACCTCGTGCGACGGGGTGTGTCGGCCTTGCGCGTCGTGCGCGCGCAGGGAGGCGTGATAGCCGATGGCGCGCCGGTGCGAAACCGAGAAAACCGGCTGGAAGACGCTGCAGATCGTGAAATCGCCGTAAATGACGATGCGCCGGCCGTCGTCGGCTGCCGTCAAACGGGGCGGCAGCAAACCGGGGGCGTCGAGATCGATCATGGTCATGGTAGGGACGGGCGCGGGGGCGGCATGGTTAGATACAGAATAGATGAGCAAGAAGCATGCTCAAAGGCGCCCAGCGGCGCCGCCGCTATTGTCCATGATTTTCCGCGATTTTACGCCCGGGGGGCGACGCATCGCACCAGCATGCGCCGCCTTTGCACCAAACCTGGGCCCGGGCGTCAGGGCGCCTGCAACCGCGCCTTCAATGCTCGGTCACGCCAGCCCCTTGCCATACGTTCTGGCGGCGCTTGCGGCGGCCGATCCACGCGGCGGACAGCGCGCTGATGAGGCCGGCACACAGCACGTAGATGCAGATCATCCAGGGCTCGCCGCCGTTCTTCTGCAACAGGTACGTTGCGATGATCGGACTCAGGCCGCTCGCGAAGATGCCCGAGAATTGGTACACGAAGGAGATGCCGGTGTAGCGGACGTTGGCGTCGAACAGTTCCGCGAAGAGGGCCGCTTCCGGTCCATAGATCGACGCGTAGATCACGCCCAGCGGAATCACGATGGACAACCAGACGAGCATCACGTTGCCGCCGCTCGCCCTCATCAGCCAGAATCCGGCGAACGACGACAGGCCGGTCGCGAGCGAACCCCAGAAGTAGATGCGCGTGCGGCCGATGCGATCCGACAGCTTACCGAAGAACGGAATGGTGAAGATCATCACGAACGCGGCGGCCATCACCCCGGTGAGCGCCTCGGTCTGCGACAGCTTGAGGGTCTGCGTCAGGTAGGCGATCGAGAACACACCGAAGATGTTGAAGAACACGCCGTCGATGAAGCGTGCGCCCATGCCGGCCAGTACATTGCCGGGGCTGCGCACAAGGACTTCGGCAATCGGCATCTTGATCTCGGCACCGGCCTTCTTGATCTTCGAGAACTCGGGCGTCTCCATCACGTTCAGGCGGATGTACATGCCGATGGCCACCAGCGCCACGGACAGGAAGAACGCGACACGCCAGCCCCACGCCAGGAACTGGGCCGTGGTGAGCGTGTACGACAGCACCGCGACCACGCCGGAGGCGAGGCACAGGCCGAGAGCGAGGCCCACCTGCGGAAGGCTCGCGTAGTAGCCGCGTTTCTCCTTCGGGGCGAATTCGAATGCCATGAGCACCGCGCCGCCCCACTCGCCGCCGAGCCCGATGCCTTGCAGCACCCGCAGCACGAGCAGCAGCACGGGCGCCCACAGGCCGATCTGCGCATAGGTGGGTACCAGCCCGATGAGCATCGTGGCGATGCCCATGATGGTGAGCGTCATCACGAGCATGCTCTTGCGGCCGAGCTTGTCGCCGAAGTGCCCGAAGATCACGCCGCCCAACGGCCGGCTGAGAAAGCCCACAGCGAACGTGCCGTAGGCGAGCATCGTCGAGACGAGCGGGTCGCCGCCGGGAAAATACAGCTTGTTGAACACGATGCCGGCGACGACGCCGTACAGGAAAAAGTCGTACCACTCGATCGTGGCGCCGATGAGGCTGGCGACGACGACACGGCGCATCTGCCGGGCGTCGGTCTGTTTCGATGCATTCATGGTTGTCTCCGAATCTTGTAATGGTTGGGGGCTGACGTGACTGGCTAAATCGCGACGGCAACGCGTGCCGCTTCCGCTGGCGCCTCCTCGCTGCCGCGGATCTCCTGCATGCCCGACACCTGCTTCCTGTCTTCGAGAATCATGTCGGCCGCTTTCTCGGCAATCATGATGGTCGGTGCATTCGTGTTGCCCGAGACCAGCTCGGGCATGATCGACGCGTCCACGACGCGCAGCGCCGCAAGACCGTGCACGCGCAGACGGTCGTCGACGACCGCCATCGGGTCGTGACCCATCCGGCAAGTGCCCGCCGGGTGATAGATCGATTGGCTGAACTGGCGCGCGGCCTGGAGCAACTCGTCGTCGCTCTGGTACTGTGCGCCGGGAATGAACTCGCCGAGGATGTGCGGTGCGAGCGACGGCGCGGCGGCAATGCGGCGCGCCACCTTGATGCCGTCGATCACGACGCGATGGTCGCGCGCGTCCGACAGATAGTTGGCGTGGATTGCCGGATACTGCAGTGGATCGTTGGACTGGATCTCGACGCTGCCCCGACTGAACGGGCGCAATTGGCATACGGATGCGGTGAATGCCGAGAAGCGGTGCGCGCCTTTGCCCGGCTTGTCGGCCGAGAGCGGCTGCATGTGGAACTGGATGTCGGGCCGCGTGACGTCCGGGCGCGAGCGCGTGAAGATCGTCACCTGGCTGGCGGCGAGCGTGAGCGGCCCGGTGCGGAACATCGCGTATTGCAGACCGATAAGCGCCTTGCGCAGCGGGTTGTTGACCTCGTCGTTGAGCGTGCGCTCGCGGGTCTTGAAGACCAGACGCACCTGCAGGTGGTCTTGCAGGTTCTGGCCCACGCCGGGCAACGCATGCCGCAGCGCCACACCGGCCCTGGCGAGCACCGTGGTCGGACCGACCCCCGAGTTTTGCAGCAACTGTGGCGACCCGATGGCCCCGGCCGCGAGAATGACCTCGACGCGCGCGCGTGCCTTCTTGCGCTCGCCATTCTGCAGATACTCGACCCCCACCGCGCGCTTGCCTTCGAACAGCACGCGACAGGTTTGCGCACGCGTCTCCACCACCAGATTGCGACGCCCGCGCGCCGGCTTCAGAAAGCCCTTGGCCGTGCTCCAGCGAAAGCCCCGGAACGCTGTCTGCTGGAAATAGCCGACGCCTTCCTGCGTCGCGCCGTTGTAGTCCGGGTTGAATGGGATGCCGGTGTCCTTCGCCGCAGCGATGAAGTGTTCTGCAATGGGTCGGCGCAGGCGCAGATCGGAGACCTTCAGCGGGCCGCCAACGCCGTGGTACTCGTCGGCACCGTGCTCCTGGTCTTCCGATTTGCGGAAGTAGGGCAGCACGTCGGCATAGCGCCAGCCGCGATTGCCCAGTGCCGCCCAGTGGTCGTAGTCTTCGCGCTGTCCACGCACGTAGAGCAGCCCATTGAGCGAACTGGAGCCGCCCAGCACCTTGCCGCGCGGCCAGTCGATCTGCCGGTTGGCGACGTTGGCGTCGGCCTCGGTGCGATAGCACCAGTCGAGCGCCGGGTCGTGCATCGTCTTGAAGTAACCGACCGGGATGTGAATCCACGGATTGCTGTCGGGGCCGCCGGCCTCGAGCAGCAGCACCTGATTGCCCGGGTCTGCGCTCAGCCGGTTGGCGAGCACGCACCCGGCTGAGCCCGCACCGACGATCAGATAGTCGACCTCATGTTCCATACCGCTTGTCTCCTGCCTCGCGTCTGCTTCGAATTGGATGAAACGATTCGTTTCGGATTGTTTCGATCCAATGTCGGCGAGCCGCCTGCAAATGCCAAGCAAAAAACGGTGTGGGGCGGAAAACTGAAACGGATTCCGCGCTTGCCGTCTCAGAACGAGCCGATTGCTGCAGCGCATCTGCGGGGTTTTACTAAGACGGGTATGCGCGCTTGACGGGGCGATGACGGGGGCACTGTGCGGTCCCGGAAGCATCCCCCCGGGGTAATCCCGAGGCGGATGATTTTTAAAAAATTGGTATATTTTGTTTCTTTTATTGTGTGTTTGCGACGGATGAGGAGGGGCAATGCGCGAGTCGGTCACGTTGGACGGAGGGGAGTTGCGCGCGAGCGACGAGGCGCGAAATTTGCGCGCGCTTGCCGTCATCGAGCGACTGGCCATGGCTGGACAGCCGTACACCTTGTCGCAACTGGCGACGCGTCTGTCGATTCCGAAGGCCACGCTCATGCGCCTGATCGAGGCGCTCGAGATCTGTGGCTATGTCTCGCACGTGCCCGACTCGCGCGGTTCGGAGCGGGGACTGTCGCTGGGGCCGCGGGCGGCGCGACTGGCACTGGTCACGCTGGCGAACAACAACTTCACGCGCGCGGCGCGTTCGCTGCTGCGTGCGTTGGTCGACCGCGTCGGCGAGACCGTCAACCTGACGGCGCTCGATGGCGACGAGATCCTCTACATCGAACGGGTGGAGACGAGCGAGCCGTTGCGCATGCAGATGCATCCCGGCATGCGCGTGCCGCTGCACTGCACGGCGAGCGGCAAGCTGTTTTTGTCTCAGATGCCGGTGGCCGATCGTCGCGCCGTGCTCTCGCGCCTCGCGCTCAAGCGGATGACGCCGCGCACCATTACCGACGCCAGCCTGCTGGAAGCCGAACTGGACCGGCTGGCCGCACGCGGCATCGGCATCGATAACGAGGAGTTCGTGCGCGGCATGGTGGCCGTCGGCGTGCCGGTGCGCGCGCTCGACGACGGCCATATGCGCGCGGTACTCGCCGTACATGGCCCGACGGCGCGGGTGACGCTGGAGCAACTGCTGGCGATGGTGCCCACGCTGCGCGAGACGGCGACGGCGCTCGCACCGCTGCTCGACTGGCAGCGGGCCAGCAAGGAGGAGGCGCTGGCGAAGCAGGCCGACGCCCGCGAACAGCGCAGAGCGGTCTGACGCGTCAGAAGGTCTTGGCGAGTTCCTTGGCGGCGTCCTGCAGCCGCGGCACGAACTCCATGGCCTTGGACAGCGACGTGCGCGAGACGGGCGCGTGCACGGCCACGGCGGCAATGCACGTGCCGTCTTCCTTGAGCACTGGCGCGGCCACGCAGGCGATGCCCAGCACGAACTCTTCGTTGTCGACCGCAATGCCCTTGTGCGCAATGCGGTCGAGTTCGCTCTCCAGCAGTTCGGGATCGGTGAGCGTGTTCGGCGTGAAGCGTTGCAGCTTCATGGCGCGCAGGAGGGCGGCGCGTTGCTCGCGCGGCAACATCGCCAGCATCAGCTTGCCGCTCGCACTGCTGTGCGCGGGCACGTGTGACCCCGGTTTGAGATCGAGACGCAGCGGCCACGGCGCTTCCATGCGGTCGAGATAAAGCACCTCGGTCTCGTGCAGCATCGTGAGGTTGCAGGTCTCACCCAGATCGGCCACGAGACGGCCGAGAATCGCATGGCGCATGCGTCGTGCGCCCGCCTGCATCATGACGCCCAGGCTCAGTTGCGCGAGGCGCGGGCCGATCACATAGGCGTTCTTCTGCCCCGGCTCGCGAATCACCAGCCCGCCCGCTTCGAGCGAGCCGAGCATGCGGTGCAGCGAGGCCTTCGGCATTTGGATGTCGTGCGCCATGTCGGCGAGCGAGACCGGCGCGTCGGCCGCGACGAGATATTCGAGCAACGCGAACGCCCGCAGGGTCGGGGTATCCGCCTTGTTGTCTGCCGGGGAGTCGAGCTGGGGTGCTGCGTCGTTCATATGCGCCGTTCCGGAAAATGGATCAGCGATATTGTACCCAAACGGGCCATCGGACGGATTGAACGGCATGGGCTGGGTTCCGATGTGTTTCAGTTCGTTCGAATGTAGACGAGCCACCGGGCATCGTCAATCAGTGATTTTATTATCCGGAACGAATTGTTTCTAAAAATGGTTAACGTTATGATGCGCTGACACCGTTTTGGAACAGGAGAGGGACGTGATGGAGACCGCAACCCAACAACCGGATCGCCTGCTCGATGCCCGCACCCTATTCGGCATCGACACGGATCTGCAGGTGCCGGCGTTCGGCGAGCGCGACGATCACGTGCCCGAGATCGACACGGCTTACCGCTTCAACCCTGATGTGACGCTGGCGATCCTGGCCGGTTTCATGCGCAATCGGCGCGTGATGGTGCAGGGCATGCACGGCACCGGCAAATCCACGCACATCGAGCAGGTGGCGGCGCGGCTGAACTGGCCCTGCGTGCGGGTGAATCTCGACGGGCACATCAGCCGCCTCGACCTGGTGGGCAAGGACGCCATCGTCGTGCGCGACGGCCATCAGGTCACGGAGTTCCAGGAAGGCATCGTGCCGTGGGCGCTGCAACGCCCGGTCGCGTTGATCTTCGACGAATACGACGCCGGGCGCCCCGACGTGATGTTCGTGATCCAGCGCATCCTGGAGCGCGACGGCAAGTTCACGTTGCTCGACCAGAATCGCGTGATCCATCCGCACCCCGGCTTTCGCATGTTTGCCACGACGAACACCGTCGGCCTCGGCAATCTCAACGGCCTCTACCACGGCACGCAGGTGCTCAATCACGCGCAGATCGACCGCTGGAATGTCGTGGCGACGCTCAACTATCTGTCACGCGAGGACGAGGCCGGCATCGTGCTGGCGCGCGTACCGGAACTCGACACCGACGACGGGCGTACGCTCATCGACTCGATGGTGAGCGTGGCGGAACTCACGCGCAAGGGCTTCGCGACTGGCGACTTGTCCACGCTCATGTCGCCGCGCACGGTCATCAACTGGGCGGAGAACGTCGGCATCTTCCGCGATGCCGGGCTGGCCTTCCGGCTCACGTTCCTGAACAAGTGCGACGAGGCCGAGCGCGCCGTGGTGGCCGAGTATTATCAGCGCGCCTTCGGTGGGGAGTTGCCCGCGAACGACGGCGGCCGGTCGCTGCTGGCCGATGCGTCATGACGATATCCGAGCGTGAGGCGGCACGTCGCGCCGCGCGTGGCGAAGCGCTGTGCGCCGCGACGGTGCGCGCGCTGACCGGCGACGCCGCGCTGCACTACAGCGGCGCGCGCCTGTGCCGGAACATGCGGCCGCTGCCCTTGCATGCCCCGCATCTGCAAACGCTGCCGGAACCCGCGGACCCGCTGGCGACGCTGCGCGGTGCCGCCGACGGTGCGGCGCTGCGGCTGCGGCACAGCGACGCGGCGCTGCATCGCCGCCTGCAACCGGACGCACCGCTCGAACGGCTGCTCTTCGAGCTGATGGAGCAATTGCGCTGCGAGACGTTCATCCCGGCGGGCATGCCCGGCGTGGCGCAGAATCTGCGCGATCGTTTCGAAGCCTGGTCGCGCGCGATGCATGCCGCTGGCGTGGCGGACAGTCATGTCGGGCTGCTGCTCTATACCGTCGCCCAGATGGGCTGGTCGCGGCTGACCGGCTACCCGGTCATCGAGGATACGGAAGGTCTCATCGAAGCGACGCGCATGGCCGTCGCGCCACAGATCGGCGGCGCCCTCGCGGGCATGCGCCGAACGTGTGCCGATCAGGCAGCCTTCGCCGCGTACGCGCGCGCGCTGGCCGCCGATATCGCGGGCCTGATTCGTGCCGCAGGCGGTGAGCAGGCCGAGGGCGACGACAAGGACGACGAAGACGAGAAGGGCGTGCGCAACGCGTTTTCGCTGTTTCTCGATGTCGACGACGACCAGGAGGAGGATGGCATCACGCTCGCGCATTCGGGCGATAGCCGCGTGCTCACGGCATCGGTGCAGGGCTACTGCGTTTTCACCCAGCGTTACGACCGTGAGCTGTATGCCGGGACATTGGTGCGCCGTGCGCTGCTGACTGAGTTTCGCGAACGGCTCGACGCGCGCATTGTCGCGCAGGCGATCAACGTGCCGAGGCTCGCGCGCGCGCTCAAGGCGGCGCTGGCGACGCCGCAGCGCGACGGCTGGTCGTTCGGAGAAGAGCAAGGACGCATCGACGGGCGACGGCTCGCGCAACTGGTCAGCTCGCCTGCCGAGCGGCGACTCTTCCGGCTCGAAAAGCACACGTTGATCGCGGAGTCGATGGTGAGCTTGCTGATCGATTGTTCGGGGTCGATGAAGGCGCAGATCGAAGCGGTCGCAATGATCGTCGACGTCCTGTCGCGGGCGCTCGATGCGGCGGGCGTCACCAACGAGATCCTCGGTTTCACAACCGATGCATGGAACGGCGGCCGCGCGCGCACCGATTGGCTCGCGCGCGGCAAGCCCAAGTTCCCGGGGCGTCTGAACGAAGTCTCGCATCTGATCTTCAAGGACGCCGTGACGAGTTGGCGACGCGCCCGAACCGACATCGCGTCGCTGTTCAAGGCCGATCTGTTTCGCGAGGGGGTCGATGGCGAGGCCGTCGAGTGGGCATGCGAGCGTTTGCGCTCGCGCAGTGTCAACCGGCGCCTGCTGATCGTGATTTCCGACGGCAGTCCGATGGACGCCGCCACGAACCAGGCTAACGACGACCACTATCTCGACCATCACCTGCGCGAAGTCGTGGCGCAACAGCAGGCCTTGGGCGACGTGGAGGTATTGGGGCTTGGCGTCGGTCTTGATCTCAGCCCGTATTACCGGAACTCGCTTGCCCTGGACCTGACGTCGCCGCCCGACATGACGATGTTCGCGAGACTCGTCGACTGGATCGGCCGCGGTGGGCGGCGCGCGCAGGCGTAGGCGTTGCGCCTACGCCATTTCCCTCAACGCGCTCACGATCAGGTGGGTGCCGAGCAGGATCAGTGTGAGGAAGGCGATGCGCCGCGTCGTCACGCTCGAGAGCGGTGGCGGATAACGGCGGGCGAACAAGGTGGCGAACGTCACGACAGGTAGCGCGATCGCCGCTTGCCACACCATCGACGCGGGCAACTGTCCCGTGCCAGCACTATAGAGCGTGCGGATCGACGCCGTGACGGCAAACAGCAGAATCAGCGCGCAGCGAATCTGCACCAGTGTGAGCGGCTGTCGATAGAAATAGAAGATCAGCGGCGGCCCGGAAATGCCGAACATCCCGCTGAGCAGTCCGCCGAAAACACCGCTGAGGAAAAAGCCCATGTCGCCGGAGCGTTTGAACTTCGGCGCTGGACGCAGCGCCGAGCCGATGCCGCCGTACAGCACCACCGCACCGAGCAGCAGATGCAGCGCGTTCGACGCCGTGCCGTTCAGGTAATCGAAGAGCAGCACGCCGACGACGACCGATGGCAGGATGCCGAGCGTCGCGGCCCGTACGGCGCGCCAGTCGATGTGATGCAGGGTGCCGGGTAGCGCAAGGGCGCTGTTCATCAGCGTCACCAGACTCACCAGGATCGCCACGCTTGCCACCGGCGCCAGCCCGAACCCGCTGGCGCCGCCCAACACGATCATGCCCAGGCCGAAGCCCGTGACGGTCTGGAAATACGTGGCGAAACCCAGCAGCAGCATCAACGGCAGGTCGGCCTGGAGGGCATGAAGCAACGCATGAAGCAGCGCGTCAAGCGTCATGGCCGGGTGGCGAGCGGCGAGGTTCCGGTGAGCTTGGCCTGGGCGGCCTGCGCCTGCACGCAGGTCACGCCGATCACGTAATAGATATCGTCGGCACTGCAGCCGCGCGACAGGTCGTTGGCGGGCCGGTTCAGCCCTTGCAAGAGCGGGCCGATAGCCTTTGCCCCGCCGATGCGTTCCGCGAGCTTGTAGCCGATGTTGCCCGCGTCGAGATTCGGGAAGATGAGCGTATTGGCATGCCCCTCGACTTGCGAGTGCGCGACCTTGCGCTGGGCGATCTCGGCGACGATGGCCGCATCGAGCTGGACGTCGCCATCGATGGCCAGTTCCGGGCGTGCGGCTTGTACGAGATGGGTCGCTGTCACCACCTTGTCGACGGCGGCGTGCTTTGCGCTGCCACTGGTCGAGAACGAGAGCATCGCGACGCGCGGCGGTTCCATGAGCAGGGCGCTTGCACTGTCGGCGGCGGCGAGCGCGATCTGTGCGAGCTGGGCGGCGTCGGGATCGACGACCAGGGCGCAGTCGGAAAAGATCAGGCCGCCCTTCATCGTGTGGAACGGCTCGCAGAGCATCATCAGGAAGAAGCTCGACACGAGCTGGAAGGATGGCTGCACCCCGATGATCTGTATCGCCATGCGCACCACGTCCGCCGTGGTGTTGAGCGCGCCGGCGACGGACCCGTCGGCGTGGCCGAGGCGCACCATCATGTTGGCGAAGCCCAGTGGCGAGCGCATTTCCTCGGCAGCTTGCTCGCGGGTCATGCCCTTTTTCTCGCGCATGCCGTACCAGGTCTCGGCGAAGGCATCCGTCAGCGGCGACGTGGCCGGATCGATCAGCTCCATGCCGGCCAGGTCGATGTGCGCCGCTTCGGCCGCGCGCTGTGTCTTGCCGATGTCGCCGACGAGCAGGATGCGGGCGATGCCCTCGCGCGTGGCCCGTGCGGCGGCGGCGAGCACACGCTCGTCTTCCGATTCGCACAGGACGATGCGCATCGGTGCGCGGCGCGCCGTGTCGATAATGCGATGGATGGCTTTCATGATGTCGATGTCAAAAAGAAAAGCGCCCCCGGCACCCACAGAGCCGGGAGCGCTGTCACGCGAACGATCTCGATGACGTCAGACGTAGTCCTTGTACTTGTCGAGCATGCGCACCGGCTTGGCCAGGGCGTCGCGGCGGAACGGGTCGCCGAGCTCGCGGGTACACATGATTTCGATGATCGTCGTCTTGCCGTGATTCATTTGCAGGTCGATGGCCTTCTTGAGCGCCGGGCCGACATCTTCCAGACGGTCGACCACGATGCCCTCCGCGCCCATCGCGCGGGCGATGTTGGCAAAGCTCGGGCTGTCGAGTTCGCCCGCCACGAAGCGGCGGTTGTAGAAGTCCACCTGGTTCTTCTTCTCCGCACCCCACTGGCGGTTGTGGAATACCACGGCCGTGACCGGAATGTTGTGGCGCACGCAGGTGAGCGTTTCCATCAGGCTCATGCCCCAGGCGCCATCGCCGGCGTAGGAGATGGCCGGACGGTGCGGTGCGGCGACCTTGGCGCCGATGATCGTCGGGAACGCGTAGCCGCAGTTGCCCCAGCTCATGGCCGCGAAGAAGCTGCGCGGCTTGTTGAAGCGCAGGTAGCTGTTGGCCACCGAGTTGATGTTGCCGATGTCGGTCGACACCATGACGTCTTCCGGCATGGCCTTTTCCAACTCGCGCAACACCTGGCGCGGATGCAGGTATTCACCGCCGTTGAACGTGCGTTCGTGCTTCTGTTCCTCGATCATGTCGAGGCTGTACGGATCGCGCTCGTGGGTCCACTCGTCGAGTTCCTTCTCCCACGCGGCCTTCTCCGTGGCGATCTGGTCGGCGCGCGCGGCGCGCGTGGCATCGCACACGAGGGTACGCTCGGCCAGGCGCTGCGACAGTGCGACGGCCGCCGCCTTCGCATCGCCGCAGATTCCGACCGAGATCTTCTTCACGAGGCCGAGCATCTTGTGATCGGCGTCGATCTGGATGATCTTGGCGTTCTTCGGCCAATAGTCCATGCCATGCTGCGGCAGCGTGCCGAACGGTCCGAGGCGCGAGCCGAGCGCCACGACCACGTCGGCTTGCGCCAGCAGCTTCATGGCGGCCTTCGAGCCCTGGTAGCCGAGCGGGCCGCACCACAGCGGATGGTTGGCCGGGAACGAGTCGTTATGCAGATAGCTGTTCACGACCGGTGCACCGAGGCGTTCGGCGAGCGCCTTGCACTCTTCGATGGCGTCGGCCATGACCACGCCGCCGCCCGAGATGATGACCGGGAACTTGGCTTGTGCAAGCAGTTCGGCGGCTTCGTTCAGGCGCTCGTCGCCGCCCGCGCCACGGTCGAGGCGTTGCGGACGCGGAATCTCGGCCTTGATCTGGCCGTAGAAATAGTCACGCGGAATGTTGAGTTGCGTCGGGCCCATTTCGGCCATCGCGCGATCGAAGCAACGGCCGGTGAATTCAGCCATGCGGGCGGGGTGCGTCACGTGGCCCTGGTACTTCGTGAATTCCTGGAACATCGGGAGCTGCTTGGCTTCCTGGAAGCCGCCCAGGCCGATGCCCATCGTGCCGGCTTCCGGCGTCACGATCACGACCGGGCTGTGCGCCCAGTAAGCGGCGGCAATCGCCGTCACGCAGTTGCTGATGCCGGGGCCGTTCTGGCCGATCACGACACCGTGGCGGCCCGAGACGCGGGCGTAGCCGTCGGCCATGTGGCCGGCGCCTTGCTCATGCACCACGGGGATCAGACGGATGCCGGCCGGTGCGAAGATGTCCATTGCATCCATGAAGGCCGAGCCCATGATGCCGAACATCTCGCTCACGCCGTTGGCGACCATCGTTTCGACGAACGCTTCGGAAGGCGTCATGGCCTGCGGGCCACCGTCGGAGGCAGTCAGTTGCTGGGTGGCCGTAGCCGAATCTTTGGCGTTCATGGATGTCTCCAGTGAAAAATAAACGGAACAAATAATTCCGATTTAGTTGTGTAAGTGGAAATCTAGGCGAAGTATGTGCCGTGGTCAATCAGTATTTTTATTATTTGGTACGTTTTGTATTGAAAAACGAAATTGACAGCGACAGTGCCATAGACCCACGGGGTGTCGGGGTCGGTCTCAGAGCGCCGGACGGTCTTTGCGGAATGCGTTCTTCACTTCGATCTTGCCGTCGCGCAAAGTGAAGACGTCGACCATGCGGGCCTCGACGCGGGTGCCGTCGGCCTTCGTGCCGCGAAAGGTCGATTCGGACACGCCGCGATTACCGGTGACGAAATGCGCACCCTCGGTCCACGACGCGTTGGGGAAGGTCTCCCACGCGGCCTGGAACGCGGCGCGCACGGCGTCGCGGCCTTCGAAGGTGCGGCCCATCACGTCGGGGCCTGCCACGGCGTGAAACACGCAGTTGTCGGTCATGCAGGCCATGAGGGCATCGATGTCGTGCCGGTTCCAGGCGTCATTGAAGGTCGTGAGCAACTGGAGGTCGGCGGAGTCGTGTTGAGTCGTCATGGCAAAGTCCAAAAAAGCAGAGAGGCAAAGAGGCAAAGGGATCAACGCGCCTCATCTTGCGCGTGATACTTCTGATAGAGGAAGCGCTGGCCGATGCGGCGGAACGGCGCGAAGCCTTGCCACTGCACGGCGCCGAACACATTCGGGTATTGCAGTGCCGAGTCGTAGATCGGCAGGTTCCACGACGGGTCGCGCTGTCCGGCAATGCGTTGTGCAAGGCGGCGTCCCGCATGCGCGGAGAACGACACGCCATTGCCGCCGTAGCCCACGGCGTAGAACAGACTCTGGCGCGGATCGGGCTGCGTGACGCGCGGCATCATGTCGTGGCTCACGTCGACCCAGCCCCACCACGAGTAGTCGACATGAATGCCGCGCAGCGCCGGAAACTTGCGATGCAGGCCTTCGACGAGCACGGCCATGTGCTTCGGATTCTGCGCGTCGGCCCCGGTGATCGAGCTGCGGCTGCCGATCTGCACGCGGTTGTCCGGCAGCAGGCGGTAGTAGTAGCGCAGCGTGCGCGTATCGGTGATGACTTCGTGGGTGCGGAAGTTCGTCGCGGCGAGTTCCTCGGGCGTGAGCACGCGCGTCACCAGCGAGTTCGACAGAATCGGCATGATCTTGGCGCGCAGGGCCTTGGTCACGTCGTTGCGCGTGTAGCCGCCGGTGGCGAAGGCAACGGCTTTGGCACGCACCACGCCGCGCGGCGTGCGCACGTGATGCACGCCATTGATCGTCTGGACATCCAGCACGGGCGTGGACGGATGCACGCGAGCGCCGAGGGCGCGGGCCATACGCAGATAGCCGAAGGCGAGCTTGAGCGGGTGCACACCGATGCCATCGGGTTCGTGCATCGCGCCGCAGTTTTCCTGGTCGTCGACGTACTGCTCGCGGACGTCGTCGCGTGAGAGGATGCGCGTGTCGTAGCCGAACACGTCGCGCATGACCTTGGCTTCGCTGCGCAGGAACTCCATCTTGCGATCGCGGTGCGCGATGTAGAGATGGCCGCCCGGTTGCGGCTCGCACTCGGGCACTTCGGCGACGAGCGACTTGAACGTGTTGAAGCCTTCGCGAATTTCGGCGTCGAGACGCAGGGCGGTTTCCTTGCCCCAGCGCGCGATCCATTGTGAGCGATACAGTCGTCCGCTGGCGTTTTGTCCCTGACCGCCGTTGCGGCTGGTACAGCCCCAACAGGTGCGGTTCGCTTCGAGCACCATGGCGCGAATGCCGTGCTCGCGAGCGAGGAACAGGGCGGTCGCCAGGCCGGTGAAACCGGCGCCGACGACAACGACATCGACGTCGGCATCGCCGGGCAGCGGGCCGTCGTCTTCGGGCGCGTCGCCCGCGGTGGCGACCCAGTAAGTGGGCGCATAGTCCATGCCGAGGCCAGGGCTGGCCGAGACTAGCGGATCGTAGAGGGGATCGTATGGTGCAGCTTCGGAGCGACGATCCAGCGCGAAGGTTTCAATCGTACCCACGGTAGGCTCCTGACGGAAATGTGACCATACTGCCAAGAACATCTTGCCGCGATTAGTACCACCGCCGCTTTGTGATGGTGCCAGTGCAAAGCGGCATCGCCGTGGGGTTTTCGCGCGTTGGCAAGCGCGTGTCTGGCACCACATTTTTGTCTCATGTGGCTCTAAACGGCGCGAATTTTGGTTGGGGATACTGGACCAGAAAACCGGCCTCGGATCGTCATTCGGCGATGCGGGCCACGCGTGCACTGCGGTCGCCGGTGCACACATGCCGAACAACGCCTCGCGCAGCGGAGACAGAAGATGCTCAGATGGTTCATTGGTCTTGGATTACCGTATCTCGGTGTCGTGGGATTGCTGCCTTGGGCGGCGTCCGTCGACCGCTATGTGCTCGGCGTGCCGTTCATTTACGGCTGGATCTTCCTGTGGTTCGTGCTCACGTCCGGCTGCCTTTGGCTGTGCTGGGCGCTCTTCGACCGGCATGCCGTCGAGGAACCGGCGTAACGTTCGTCCCCCTTTGTTTCTGGCACCCGCCGCGCTTTGCCGCCGCCCCCAGATAGCCCGGATCGCGCTTCATTCACGCCTCATTCGCGCTGGACTACCGAATCTCCGGAGATTACGTCGATGGCAACCCTTATCTTTGCCGGCTTCATTTTGTTGTCGGTCTATCTCGCATTGCGAGCGCGCGGTGGACGCGGCCCGCAGAGCGTGCACGACTTCTTCGTCGCGTCGCGCCAGTTCGGCGCATGGCTGGTGTTCTTCCTCGCGGCCGGTGAGATCTACAGCATCGGCACGATGGTCGGCTTTCCCGGCGGCATATACGCCAAGGGGCCGACCTATGGCGTGTGGTTCCTCGGTTACATCCTGCTGGCGTATCCGGTCGGGTATTTCCTCGGCCCGAAGATCTGGGATGCCGGAAAGCGCTACAACGCCATCACGCTCCCCGATCTGTTCAAGGGACACTTTCAAAACCGCTTTCTCGAACTCGTGGTGGCGGTGAGCGCCATCGTTTTCCTGCTGCCGTGGGGCCAGTTGCAGTTCACAGGTCTGGTGGCGGCGCTCAGGGGGCTCGGGTGGAACTTCCAGCCGCTGTGGCTCATCGCCTTCTCGGCAATGCTGGCCTTCATCTACATCGCGATTGCCGGGGTACGGGCGTCTGCCTACATCGCGGTGCTCAAGGACGTGCTGATGGTGGCCGCCATCGTGATCACCGGGGTGGCCGTGGCGTGGGAAGTGGGGGTAACGCCGGTATTCCAGGCGGCGAGCCAGCACGTCAGCAACGCGATGAGCACGCAGCAGCTCACCTTTGCCATGACGACGATCGTCTTCCAGTCGCTCGGCATGTACGTGATGCCGTTTGGCGTGCAGAACTTCTTCACCGCGAAGAGCGCGTCGACGATTCGCCGCACGCAGGTCGCCATGCCGCTATATATGCTGATGTATCCATTCCTCGTGCTGGCGTCGTATTACGCGATCAGCCGGAACATCACGCTGGCGTCGCCGAACGAAGCGTTCTTCGCCGCCGTGACGCAATTGCTGCCGTCGTGGCTGGTCGGTCTCGTGGCGGCGGGCGCGGCGTTGTCGGGGTTGCTGGTGCTCGCGGGGATCTGCCTTGCGCTCGGTCCCATCGTCACGCGAAACATCCTGTCTGGCATGCCTGAGCATCGTCAGAAAGCCAGCTCGAAGGTCGTGATCGTGCTGTACCTGCTTGGCTCCATCGTGCTCACGCTGCTCACGCCGAACCTCATGCTGACGCTGATCAACATGGCGTATTACGGGGTAACGCAATTCCTGCCGGGCGTGGTCGCGGTGGTTTTACGTCTGCGTGTCCGGGCGTCGGCAGTCGCAGCGGGCGTGCTGGCCGGCCAAGGCCTGGCGCTCGTGCTCTACTTCAAGAATCCCGACCTCGGCGGCGTGAACCTCGGGCTGATTTGCCTGGTCGTCAACATCGTGGTGATGTCGGTGCTCAACGTGCTGCTTGGCGGCCGCCGCGCGCCATCGATGGAGCCGGGGGTCGGCTCGCTCTCCTCTTACAAGAAGTCGTGATGACAGACAGAGACAACGCCGCAGCCAGCCGCGACGACATTCGCGTGTACGTCGCCCGCAAGATTCTGACGATGAACCCGGCGCAGCCTATGGCCACGCATGTGGCCGTCTGCGACGGCCGCATCCTGGCCGTCGGCGATCGGGAGAGCATGCGTCGCTGGACCGACGCGGCGCCGATCGACACCTTGCGTGACAAGGTGCTGATGCCCGGCCTCGTGGAGGGGCACTGCCATCTGATGGAAGGTGCGATGTGGGACGCGGTCTACGTGGGCTATTACGACCGGCGCGGCCCCGACGGCCACATGTGGGAAGGGTTGAAATCGCCGGCTGCCGTGCTGGACAGGCTGCGCCAGGCCGAGCATCGCATGACTGGCGACCCCAAGCCGTTGCTCGCCTGGGGCTACGATCCGATCTTCTTCGAGGGCACGCCGCTCGTCGCGCGCGACCTCGATGCCTTGTCCGCCACCCGCCCCATCGCCATCCTGCACGCCAGTGTGCATTTGATGAACGTGAATACGCCAATGCTCGCCCTGGCGGGCATCGACGGCGACACCGATGTCGAAGGCGTCGTCATGGGCGCCGATGGCGAGCCGACCGGCGAGTTGCAGGAATTCGCCGCGATGTTCCCCGTGTATCGCGTCATTGGGGAAGGGCTATCGATTGCCGCGAGCGAGAGTGTTCGCGCAATCTGGAATTTCGGCCGCGTCGCGCAACTGGCCGGGGTGACGACGGCCACCGACCTCGTCAACGACCTGACGCCATCAGGCAACGCGAACCTTCACGAGGTGACCCGCGACCCGGCCTATCCGATTCGCATCGTGCCGGCGTTTGCGCCGCAGCGGTGCCCGGAGGGTGGGCCGCAACGCGTGCTGAGCGCGCGCGAGGGCAACACAGACAAGCTCCACTACGGACCGGTCAAATTCATCGTCGACGGCTCGATTCAAGGCTTTACGGCGCGACTGCGCTGGCCGGGATACCACAATGGCAAGCCCAACGGGCTCTGGCTGATTCCGCCGTCGCAACTGGTCGAGACGTTCATGCCGTTCCACGCGGCAGGCCTGCAATTGCACATTCATACGAATGGCGACGAGGCGACCGACGTTGTCCTCGACGCGATCGAGGCGATGCTGGCGCTGCATCCGCGTGTCGACCATCGCCACACGTTGCAGCACTGTCAGATGGCGGATGTCGCGCAGCTCACGCGCGCGCAACGGCTCGGCATGTGTGTGAACTTCTTCGCGAACCACGTCTACTACTGGGGCGACGCGCACTATCAGCAGACGATGGGCCCGGATCGCGCCAATCGGATGGACGCCGCCGAGATTACACGTCAGATCGGCCTGCCGTTCGCCTTGCATTCAGATGCGCCGATCACCCAGCTCAATCCGCTGTTCACCGCCTGGTGCGCAGCCAAACGGGAGACGTCGTCGGGACGCGTGTTGGGCGAGTCGCTGCGCTTGCCGGTGGCGGATGCCTTGCACGCCATCACGCTGGGCGCCGCGTTCTCGTTGGGGATGGATCATCTTGTCGGCAGTATCGAAGTCGGCAAGTATGCCGACTTCGCCGTTCTTGAGGCCGATCCGTTCGAAGTACCTGTCGACGACCTGCATGAGATGCCGGTATGGGGCACGGTGCTCGGCGGCGAGGTGTTCCGTGCCCCTGCGTGACGACCATGCAAGGCAGCCAACCACTCGCACCGGCAGCGGTCGCTGCGGCGCCCAGGCCGCCGATCCCGATGGTCGTCCTGGGCGGCTATCTCGGTGCGGGCAAGACTACGCTCGTCAACGCGCTGCTGCAAAGTGCCGAGGGTTTGCGCGTTACTGTGCTCGTCAACGACTTCGGTTCGATCAATATCGACGCATCGCTCATTCGTGAGCGCGGCGACGACGTGATCGGACTCGAGAACGGCTGCGTGTGCTGCACCATTGGCGGACACCTGGTCGAGACGCTGATCTCGCTGGGCGAGCGCGCGCAGCGTCCCGACTTGCTCGTGATCGAGGCGAGCGGCGTGTCCGATCCCCTGCGCATCGCGCAGGTGGGCTTGCTCGACAAGGCGTTCCGCCTGCACGGCATTGTCGTGGCGGTGGGCGTCGATGGCATCGACGCCGTGCTGGACGATCGCTATGTCGGCGACATCGTCCGGCGTCAGATTGCAGTGGCCAGCACGCTCGTGCTGACCAAGACCGATCTGGTGAGCGACACCAGGTTGCAGGCCGTCAAAGAACGGCTGGCATCGCTGGGGGCAACGCAGGTCGTTGTCACGGCGAACCAAGGCGTCGTGCCACCCGCCATTCTCTTTCCCGATGATGTGATGACCTTGCCCGGGTTGCTGAGCCCGCGCCCGATGGGGGCGGCATCACGCGCGTTGCCGCGTGGACTGCGCAGTTTCAGCGTCGAGACCGGGGGTGTGTTCGACAGGTCGCGATTGAAGGCGGCGCTTGCCCTTTTGGGCGACAAACTGCTGCGTGCGAAGGGCTTCGTGGTGCTGCAGGCCGGTCAGATGAGCGAGCTGCATGTCGTCGGGCGTCGTTCGATGCTCACACGTCGTGCGGATCTCTCTTCAGCGTCGTCGGTCATCGTGTTCATCGGCATCGTGTCGGACGAAGACGAGCGTCGGCTCACGCAGGCGCTCGAAGCCGCCATTCTCTGAGGCGCTTGCGACGACGAGGCTATGCGATAGGCGGCGTGAATTGCTGTGCCTGGAAACGAGGCATGGTCAGACCGTTACGTCGCTAAGTTCGAGCAAGGCCGTCTCCAGAATGCCGAGTGCTTCGTCGAACACCGCTTGTTCGATGGTCAGCGGAAACAGGAAGCGAATCACGTTGCCATAGGCACCGCAACTCAACAGCAGCAGGCCCTGTTCCAGTGCGCGGGCCTGGATCTGTTTCACCACTTCCGGTGCCGGCGCTCCGGTCTGGGGATCGTGGAATTCCGCCGCTACCATTGCGCCCGGTCCGCGCACCTCGACAAGCTGCGGCACCGAAGCCTGTAGCTTGCGCAGGCGCGCCTTCAATTGGTTGCCCAAGATCTCGGCGCGCGATGAAAGCTGCTCTTCCTCGATCACATCGAGTACCGCATGCGCTGCCGCAACGGCCAGCGGATTCCCCGCGTATGTCCCGCCCAGCCCCCCCGGCGCGGCTGCATCCATGATCTCCGTGCGACCGACGACTGCCGAAAGTGGCATGCCACCTGCCAAACTCTTGGCTACGGTCATCAGGTCGGGTATCACGTCGTAGTGTTGCATCGCGAAAAGCTTGCCTGTACGGGAAAAGCCGCTTTGCACCTCGTCCGCGATCAGCAGGATGCCGTGCTGCGTGCATAACGCTCGCATGGCGCGCACGAACTCCAGTGGCGCCTGGTAGAAGCCACCTTCACCCTGTACCGGCTCGAAGATGATCGCGGCTACCCGCTGTGGGTCGATATCGCTCTTGAACAGCTGTTCGATCGCCTTCAGGCTCTGCGCCGAGTCGATCTCGTGCAGTGCCGATGGGAACGGCACGTGGTACACCTCGCCAGGGAACGGCCCGAACCCCTTCTTGTATGGCACGACCTTACCCGTCAGCGCCATGGTCATCATTGTCCGACCGTGGAATGCCCCGCCGAATGCGATCACACCCGTACGTCCCGTGGCGGCACGTGCGATCTTGATCGCGTTCTCGACAGCCTCGGCGCCGGTGGTGAAGAAGGCAGTCTTCTTCGAATGGTCACCCGGCGTGCAGGCATTCAAGCGCTCGGCCAACGTCACATACGATTCATACGGCACGATCTGGTAGGCCGTGTGCGTGAAGCGATCCAGTTGCTCGCGAATCGCCGCTACGATCTTGGGGTGACGATGCCCTGTGTTGAGCACGGCGATGCCGCTGGCGAAGTCGATGAAACGCCGTCCTTCGACATCCCAGAGCTCGGCATTTTTCGCTCGTTCCGCATAGAAATCGCACATGACTCCAATCCCGCGTGGGGTGGCGGCATTTTTGCGCGCGTGAAATTCCGCATTCGACATTTCGACTCCTGAGTGGTCCGGTTGCCGCGCCGAGGTTCGACACGATCTGGCTGATAGTTCGGAATATACTCAGGTCTGGTTCTTAAAAAAGAGCCATTTCATTATCTTTAGTGGAGCCGCTTTGTTCGCGAATGAAGTGCGGCTTCACCTCGGACGGAGATTGGCAGTCGCCGAGGGGGAAGCGCGCCCGCCGACACGAATGGCTGAGCATTGGTATTTTCGGCAGCGCTCGTCTACGGCTTCAGGTGCTTTTCGATGACGCGGGCGAGGCTGTCGAAGGCGGGCTCAATACGGTTGTTGGGCACGCACGCATAGCCGAGCAACAGGCCCGATTGTGCCGAGGCTGGGTCGATGTAATAGCGCGTCAGAGGCCGCACGACGATGCCCGCTTCCAGCGCTTCGTCGGTAATTCGCTCATCCGAAATGGGGTTATCGCGCGGGTCTCTTGACTGCCCATGCAGGCCAAGCACCAGGTGCAATCCGGCTTCATCGCCCATCACCGGCAGCGCATCGCCGAAGTTGGCGCGAATCGTATCGATCAGCAAGGTGCGCCGCTCGCCGTAAAGCGCGCGCATATGTCGGATGTGCGAGGTCAGGTAGCCATCGATGATGAAGTCGGTCAGCAGCGCTTGCTGCATCAGTTGGCCTTCACGATACAGCTCCGACAGGCCGGTGCGAAAGTGTTCGATCAGGTTCTCGGGCACGACCATATAGCCCATGCGCAAACCGGGGAACATGGTCTTGCCGAAGCTGCCGACATAGATGACCTGACCTGCCGTATCCAGTCCTTGTAGCGAGGAGATCGGCCGGCTGCCATAGCGAAATTCGCTGTCGTAGTCGTCCTCGATCACCCAAGTACGATGCTTGCTCGCGAAATCCAGCAGCATTCGGCGGCGCGACAGGCTCATTACCATCCCCATCGGATACTGGTGCGACGGCGTGACGAGAATCAAGCGCGGTGGCGGGCCCTGCATGTCCTCCACGCTCGGGTTGAGGCCTTCGGTATCGATCGGGATCGGCTTCAGTTCGAGGCCCGACATCCGGAACACGCTGCGGACACCCCAATAGCACGGCTCTTCCAGCCACGCGACGTCGCCAATATCGCTCAGCAGCTTGACCGCCAGGTCGACCGACTGATGCACGCCGGTCGTGATGATGATTTGATCAGGATTGCAATTGACCGAACGTGCCACGCGCAGATAATCCGACAGGGCCCGTCGTAACGGACGGTAGCCGCTTCCCGATGCATACGTCAGCAGTTCATGGCTGGGTTGGCGCCAGAGCTTGGCTTGGAGGCGGTTCCATGTCTTGCTCGGGAACTCGGAGGTGTCCGGTACGCCGGGCATGAAAGCGCCCCATTGTCGCTTTGATACGCCCGCCTGATCGATCATTTGCTGCCCCCGCGTCGACAAGCGCTTGTGCGGCTGCTCGTGCGATGTCATCTCTGAGGCGGCCGTATCGACACCGCGCGCGGGCCGCGTATCCGCCACGTAGGTGCCGCTGCCCGTGGACGAAGTGACATAGCCCTCGGCAGTCAGTTGGTCATAGACGTGCAGCACGGTATTGCGCGCCACCTGCAAATCGGCGGCGAGCGTTCGCGAGGAGGGCAGCTTCGTGCCGGGCGGCAACTGGCCGCTCAGGATGGCCTGCTGGAGCAGGCTATTGATCTGGCGATATGCCGGCTCGCCGCCCGCCTTGTCGAGATGCTGGATCAGCCAGTCCGACAGAATGATTGCATCCAAAGTGGTCCCATCACGAATAAAGAAATGGTTCTCTATTGTAGGGCCAAGTCAGTCTATATTCAGATTCAAGTTAAGTTCCACGGCGTCGCAAACGTCGTAACGACCTAAGCGCATTGGGCTTGTGGCGCTTTGGTGCGCGCATATCAACCAGGGATGAAGAGGCCCGCGATGGTGAACAGCAAACAGGTACTGGTGAGTTTTCGTCGCGTGAGCAAGACCTACGATGGCGAAACGTTGGTGGTCAAACAACTCGACCTCGACATCTACCAAGGCGAATTCCTGACCTTGCTGGGACCGTCGGGATCGGGCAAGACCACTTGCCTGATGATGCTGGCCGGGTTCGAGTACCCCACTGGCGGAGAGATCTGGCTCGACGGTGTGCTGCTCAACACAGTGCCGCCGCATCAACGCAATATCGGCATGGTTTTTCAGAACTACGCGCTTTTTCCACACTTGAGTGTGGCGCAGAACGTCGAATACCCGCTGAAGGTGCGCCGTGTGCCTGGCGCCGACCGTGCGAGGAGAGTCGCAGCGGCGCTGGACATGGTGCAGATGGGGAGTTTTGGCAAGCGCTATCCGGCGCAGTTGTCGGGGGGGCAGCAGCAGCGTATCGCGTTGGCACGCGCACTGGTGTTCGAGCCGCGTCTAGTGTTGATGGACGAGCCGCTAGGTGCGCTCGATAAGCAACTGCGCGAACACATGCAACTGGAGCTCAAGGCGTTGCACGAGAGGTTGGGCGTGACTTTCGTGTATGTGACGCACGATCAGGGCGAAGCGTTGACGATGTCCGATCGTGTCGCCGTGTTCGATCAAGGTTATGTACAGCAGCTCGATACCGTGGACCGCTTGTATGAGTCGCCGTGCAATCAATTCGTTGCGAACTTCATTGGCGACAGTAACCGCCTGCGCGGTGTGGTCTCGCAACTCGGGGACGACTACTGTACGTTGCGGCTCGCGGACGGAAGCGAGGTTCGCGGCATGAGCGTTCACGCGCTGGCGGCTCGCGACGTCAGCAGTACGGGCCGTCGCGCCCAGATTGGCGAAGTGGTGAGCGCATGCATCCGCCCCGAACGCATGCGCCTGATTGACCCCGCTTCGTCGGTCGACGGCGGCGTTAATGGCGTGGTGGGACGTGCAGCCGGCCTGATCTATTTCGGCGACCACGTGCGCATGCGGTGCCAATTGCCGCAGCAGGACGAATGCTTCGTGAAGGTGCCGCTGGGAACGCCGGCGCTCGAGCACTTTGTGCCAGGCGTACCGGTCGCGCTCGCATTCGAGCCGGAACATCTGCGCGTATTCACTTGATAAAGATATCCAGTTTCCTTGGCTAGTTGTCCGTCTGACCATCAACAGGAGTTGAAAATGAAGAAGGTTGTGAACACAGTATTCGTCGTTGCCAGCGCAATGCTGTTCGGCGTTGCCCAAGCCGCCGACGTGACCGTTGTCAACTTCGGCGGTGCCAACGGCGACGCCCAGAAAGCGGCCTTCGTGCAGCCGTTCGAGAAGGCCACCGGTCATCATGTGACGAGCGTCGAATACAACGGCGAGCAGGCCAAGGTCAAGGCCATGGTCGAAGCCAAGCATGTGAATTGGGACTTGGTCGAAGTCGAGTCCGGTGACCTTGGCCGTGGCTGCGACGAGGGACTGTACGAAAAGCTCGACTGGAGCAAGATCGGGCCGAAGAATGGATTCACGCCCGCCGCGGTGCAGACCTGTGGCGCAGGCATTTTCATCTGGTCGACGGTTTTGGCATACAACGCCAGCGCGCTCAAGACTGCGCCGACGGGTTGGGCTGATTTCTGGGATACCAAGAAATTCCCGGGCAAGCGCGCGATGCGCAAGGGCGCACGCGGCAATCTTGAATTTGCGCTGATGGCCGACGGCGTTGCGCCCAAGGATGTCTATCGCGTGTTGTCGACCAAGGAGGGTGTCGATCGAGCCTTCAAGAAGCTGAGCGAACTCAAGCCGTCGATTCAGTGGTGGGAAGCGGGCGCTCAGCCACCGCAATTCCTGGTGGCCGGTGACGTTGTCATGTCGACGGCGTTCAACGGCCGCATCGATGCGGCGCAGCGCGAGGGAAAGAACCTGAAGGTGGTCTGGAACGGCAGTATCTACGATCTCGACTACTGGGCGATTCCGAAGGGATCGCCGAAGAAGGACCTGGCACTGCAATACATCGCATATTCGCTGTCGACACCCGCGCAGAGCGCCTATGCCAAGCACATAGCCTACGGCCCGGTCAACAATGAGGCGGTCAAGTCGCTCGATGCCTCCACCCTGAAAGACTTGCCTAACTCGCCGGCTAACGTGACGACTGCTGTGCTTCAGAACATCGACTTCTGGACGGATCGCGGCGATGAACTCGAGCAACGCTTTGCGGCATGGGCCTCGAAATAAGACGATGTAGCAAGCCTATGCTTCGGGTTCGCGCGGCACCGACGAGCGAACCCGAAACGGTAGTGGAATCGCAAGATTCGACGTCGAGAAAAGAGATCTCCTACATGCAAACCGCAACACTGGCCGTTGCCGAGAACATGCGACTCGTTAAAGACGAGTTGCGTCAGACCCGGAATCGAAAGCGGATCAAGGCGCTGGCCTTGGTTGCACCGCTGGCGATTTTTCTGCTCCTGATCTTTGTCGTGCCGATTGCGATGCTACTCACTCGCGCGGTCGAGAATCCCGAGGTCGTCGGCGCCTTGCCCACGACAAGCCGCACGCTGCACGGCTGGGATCGCAAGCAGTTGCCCGGCGACGCCGCGTACGTCGCACTGATGAGTGATCTGACGGCGCTACAGGACGGTGATAGCCTTGGCGGCCTCGCGCGACGCCTCAACACGGAATTGCCTGGATTTCACACACTAGTGATGAAGACGGCGCGGGCGTTGCCGTTTACCGATGACGACGGCAAGACAGTGCCGCTCACACAGGCGCGCGAGCGGCTGGTGAATTTTGATGCGCGATGGGGCGAACTGCCCTATTGGCAGGCGATCGCCAAGAACAGCAGCCGCTACTCTGCGTTCTATGTGCTCGCGGCGCTGGACCATCGGCAGAATGCGTTCGGCGAAGTGGTGCCGGCCGACCCGGACGCGTCGATCTACCTGAACATCTTTGCGCGCACTTTCGGCATCAGCGCCGTGGTGACATGCTTCGCCTTGTTGATCGGCTTTCCGCTTGCCTATTGGATTTCGACGCTGCCGGGGCGGCGCGCGAACTTGATGATGATCCTGGTGTTGATCCCATTCTGGACGTCCATTCTCGTGCGTGTCGCCGCATGGATCGTGTTGCTGCAAGGGCAAGGCTTGGTCAACAAGGCACTGATGGCGAGCGGCATGACACGCGCACCACTCGAGCTGCTTTTCAATCGGGTCGGCGTGTACATCTCGATGACCCATATCTTGTTGCCCTTCATGATCTTGCCGCTGTATAGCGTGATGAAATCGATTCCCCCGACGTATCAGCGCGCGGCCGTCTCGCTGGGGAGTCATCCGTTCGCGGCGTTTTGGCGCGTCTATTTGCCGCAAACCTATCCGGGCGTTGGCGCTGGCGCGCTGCTGGTGTTCATCCTGTCGATCGGCTACTACATCACACCAGCGTTGCTGGGCGGACCCAACGACCAGATGATCAGCTACTACGTGGCCTATTTCACAAACGTTTCCATCAATTGGGGTATGGCGTGTGCATTGGGCGGCCTGTTGCTTGCCGCCACGCTCGTGCTGTATGTGGTCTATGGGCGCCTGACACGCGCGGAATTGGGCATGGGGTGAGCGATGAGTCAACAAGCAATCAATCCTCATGACGCGTATCAGGAACCGCCGGCAACCGTTGGTCGTCCATCGCGCTTTCCGCCTTATGTTTCCCTGGTCGAGCGGCTCTGGTACTACCTGCTGCGCGCGGGCAATGCGCTTACGCTGTTGTTCCTCGTGCTGCCGGTTCTGGTGATGGTGCCGCTGTCGTTCTCGGACAGCACCTTCCTCGCGTATCCGATCCCGGCGTACTCGCTGCGCTGGTATCACAACCTGTTTAACTCCGACGAGTGGATGTCGGCGGCACGCAATAGCTTCATTATTGCGCCGTTGGCCACCTTGCTGGCGACGATACTGGGCACGCTGGCTGCAACGGGGCTGAACCAGGTGCAATTTCGCGGCAAGGCGATCCTGATGGCGGTGCTGATGTCACCGATGATCGTGCCGGTGATCGTGGTCGGCGTCGGCATGTATCTGTGCTTCGCGCCGTTGGGGCTGGCTGGCACTTACCTGGGCATGGTGCTAGCGCACGCCGCGCTGGGCGCACCGTTTGTGGTCACCACGGTGTTGGCCACCTTGCGGGGTTTCAACCAGAATTTGGTGCGTGCGAGCCTGTCGCTGGGCGCAGGCCCACTGGAAACCTTTTTTCGCGTCACGCTGCCGGTGATTGCGCCAGGGGTGATATCGGGGGCGCTGTTCGCCTTCGCGACCTCGTTTGACGATGTGATCGTGACGCTGTTTCTCGCCGGACCGGGGCAGGCGACGCTGCCGCGTCAGATGTTTACCGGGATTCGAGAAAACATCAGCCCGACCATCGCTGCGCTTGCGACCATCCTGATCGTCTTTTCCACTTGTCTGCTACTTGTGCTCGAGTGGCTGCGGGGGCGAGGCGCCAAGCGTAACGCTACATAAGCGCACGTTGGTCCGTCCGAAGGCATGCCGCATCGTCCCGATGCCAGCGGTAGTCCGCGAATGAGGGCGGTGACAAGCGGTCGTCGGAATTTGAACGTTCGCCCATCGACGTTGATCAGTTGACCATCGAGGTGCGGCGAAAGCAGGTACTTCAGGCAGGCCCGGATGCGTTCTCGGACGGCAAGAAGCGGTTGCGACGACCGGTTGAAGCCGCCATCCCCGATGAACCAAAACAAAGGCCGGCGGCAGAATCTCTGCCGCCGGCCTTGTCACACCGACCTAGCTCAGATGTCGAAGCTCGGGTCCGGCGAGCGCAGCTTGCGCCAGATCGACCGGACGGTGAACGCCACGAGCAGGACCGTCAGGCTGGCCACCCCCAGGGCGAGCGGTTCGCGCTGGTCGGGAATGAAGGCCATCGCCCCGACAATCGACAGCATGCCGAGAATCGCAACCCAGGTCAGGTACGGGTAGCCCCACATCCGAATCTTGAGCTTGCCCGGCGCCTCGCGCTCCAGCCGCTTGCGCAGCTTCAGTTGCGAGAAGGCGATGAGCACGTACACGAAGATCGCCACCGTGCCGTAGGAGTTCACGAGAAAGGCGAACACCGTATCGGGCGACACGTAGGACATCACCACGGCCGCATAGCCGAACAGCGTGCCGATGAGAATCGCGCGAACCGGCACGCCACGGGCGTTGAGCTTGGCGAGCGAGCGCGGCGCATCGCCGCGGCGCGTCAACGCGAAGAGCATGCGCGACGAGGCGTACAAGCCCGAGTTCAGTGCCGAGAGCACGGCGGTCAGCACCACGGCGTTCATGATGTGCGCGGCGGCCGGAATGTGCATCGCTTCGAGCGCGCTCACATACGGCGTGGCCATGCTGGCGGCGTTCCAGGGCACCAGCATCACCACCAGCAGGATCGAGCCGATGTAGAAGAACAGCACGCGGCCGATGACCGAGTTGGTGGCGCGTGCCACGGCTTGCTGCGGCTCGGCGGCTTCGGCGGCGGCAATCGTCACGATCTCCGCGCCGAAGTAGAAGCCGGTCGCCGCGACTGCGCCCGCCATCACGGGGCCAATGCCGTTGGGCATGAAGCCGCCATGCGAGAGCAGGTGCCCGGTGCTTGCCACCGCGCCCGGCCACAGGCCGAACACGAAGAGCCCGCCGAGAAACAGGAACACGACAATGGCCGCGACCTTGATCGACGCGAACCAGAACTCGAACTCGCCATAGGAGGCCACCGACACCAGGTTCGTCAATGTCAGCACGACCAGTAACGTGAGACTGATGGCCCAGGCCGGGATGCCGGGTAGCCAGAACTGGATCAGGTTGGCGCCCGCGACCGCTTCGACCGCGACCACGATCACCCAGAAGTACCAATACATCCAGCCGGTCAGGAAGCCGGCCAGTTCGCCGCCGACCGGCTTGTCGTTCCAGGCGAGTCGCGCGTACTCGTAGAACGATCCCACGGCGGGAAGCGCACAGGCCATCTCGCCGAGCATGCGCATCACGAGCACCACGAGTGCGCCGGTAATCAGGAACGACAGCACGGCTGCCGGGCCGGCGGCATGCACGACCACGCCGCTGCCGACGAAGAGGCCCGCGCCGATCACGCCACCCAGCGCGATCATGCTCATATGCCGTTGCTTGAGGCTCGATTGCAGATGCGTGCCGGGTTCACGATTGGCCATGATGACCTCCCATGAATGAACGACCGACGAGCGCGGCGCTGCCGGGGACGCTGGCGGAACTGGGGGGGCGGGGGAACCGGGGGGAAACGTTCAATGCGACGACGTGCCGCTCACGGGCAAGGCGCCCGACCTGCAATATCTCGACTACCACACAACCTCCTGAAAACCTTGTTTGACGGCAGGTGCGGCGGGGGGGGGCCGCCCTGCGTCTCTTGTAATGACCAACGGACCTGCTTACGTCTTGTCAGACCTTGCCTTTCCAGGGCACCAGCACGCGCTCGAGGTAGCGCATGATCAGATCGAAACCGAAGGCGAAAAAGCCGATCACGATGATCCCCATGATCACGATGTCCGACGCGAGGAATTCCGCCGCGTTGAGCACCATGAAACCGAGTCCGCTCGATGCCGCCACCATTTCGGCGGCGACCAGCGTCGTCCAGCCCACGCCGATGCCGATGCGCATGCCGGTGAAGATTTCCGGCAGCGCCGACTTCACGATGACGTGCATGACGATCTGGCGCGGCGAGGCGCCCATCGAATACGCCGCGTGAATCTGCTCCATCGAGACAGAGCGCACGCCGGCGCGGGCCGCGATGGCAAGCGGGGCAAAGATGGCCAGGTAAATCAGGAACACTTTCGAGAATTCACCGATGCCGAACCAGATGATGACGAGCGGCAGGTAGGCCAGCGGCGGCAGCGGGCGGTAGAACTCGATCGGCGGATCGAATACGCCGCGGCCGATGCGCGACACGCCCATCAGAATGCCCACCGGGATGGCGGTCACACACGCCAGCGCAAAGGCGCCGAAGACGCGATAGAGACTCGCGAGCGTGTGCTCCCACAGCGTCGAGCCGGCAAAGCCTTCCGTGGCCACCTGCATGAACTTCTCGATGATGGCGCGCGGTCCCGGCAGGAACAGCGGCTTGATCATGCCCGACGACGTAATGGCGATCCAGATCAGCAACAGGACACCCACGGTCACCACGCTGATCGCGAGGCTGGGGCCTTGGCCGGGCGCACCGAACGATTCACCGGCCTTGACCGGGCGCGGGGCAAACATGCGAGCGAAGAATCCGCGCCGGCGCGGCGCACGGGGCGAGACAGCCGGGCGGCGCGCGCCGGGGGCGTTGGCGGCAGCGGCGGGCGGCGTGGGGTGAGGGGCGACGGGTTTGGTCATCATGGTGTTCTCTCCTGCGACGATCAGGCGGCGACGGCATTGGCACCCGACGTCGCCGTCTGGCCCGCACGTTCGTCGCCGTAGATGATGCTGAGCACAGTCTCGCGCATGGCGATGAAATCTGGGCTGGACTTGATGGTGCGCGCGTCACGGCATTCGAGATAGCGCTTGTTGAAGTCGAGTTCGTAGGTGTGCGTGATGCGGCCGGGACGCGGCGACATCACGATCAGGCGGCTGGCGAGAAACAGGGCTTCTTCGACGCTGTGCGTGATGAAGAAGATCATCTTGCCGGTCTCGCGCCACACGTCGAGCAGCAACTCCTGGATGGTTTCGCGCGTGAGCGCGTCGAGTGCGGCCATCGGCTCGTCCATGAGCAGCATCGACGGATTGCACGTGAGCGCGCGGGCAATGCCCACCCGCTGCTGCATGCCGCCCGAGAGCTGGTAAATCATGTGATTGTGGAAGTCCTGCAGCCCGACCAGTGCGAGATTGCGCGCTGCGATGGCCCGTCGTTCCGTCTTTGGCACGCCTTGCAGCTTCAGCCCGAACTCGGTGTTTTCCATCACATTGAGCCACGGCAGCAGCGCGTGCTTCTGGAACACCACGCCACGGTCGGCGCCGGGGCCTTCGATGGGGGCATCGCCGAGCAGCAATTCGCCGGATGTGGGGGCGATGAAGCCCGCCATCAGGCTGAGCAGCGTGGTCTTGCCGCAACCCGAGGCGCCGAGCGCCACGACAAGATCGCCGGGTGCGATGGTCAGATCGACGTGTGCGAGCGCCTGCACCTGCTCGCCGGGACGCCGGCCGGGATAGACGACGCTGACGTCGTTGACGATGAGTTGTTCCATGAGGCCCTTCTCCTGTCGATCGAGTGATCGGGGACGGGCCGTCATGCCGGAAGACTTTCGGCATGACGGCCCCGGCACGGCTTATTTCAGTTTAAGCGCGGCGTCGACATAGTGCGACGTGACATACGGTGTGTAGTCGGCCTTGACGGCATCGATCTTCTGCTGGCTCTTCAGGAACTCGGACGTATCCTTGAGGGCTTTGGCGGCGCGGCTGTCCTTGCCACCGCCCAGCCATTCGGCGGATGCCTGTTGCTGGGCCGACGGGAAGGCGTAGAGCGAGAGCGCGCCGGGGATGTCTTCCGGCTTGCCGCCGATCATCTTCACGATGGCCTTGACCTGCGGTGAGGTGGCCGTCCAGGCGGCCTGGTTCTTGCGATATGCCGCGTCGGCGTCGGCGATCACCTTGACGAACTTCGCCATGAAGTCGGCGTTCGCCTCGCCCCACTTGCGGTCGACGGCGATGCCGTCAAACGTCGGCTTGCCCTGTTTCGACAACTCGCCGGAGGTGATCAGCACATGACCGCTTTTCTTGATCTGCGCGAGCGCCGGATCCCAGACGTAGGCCGCATCGATGTCGCCGCGCTCCCATGCCGCCACGATCTGGTTCGGCTGCATGTTGAGCACCTTCACCTCGGTCGGCTTGATGCCCCATTGTTGCAGCGCGAACATCGTGTGGTAGTGCGTGGTCGAGACGAACGGCACCCCGATCTTCTTGCCCTTCAGGTCGGCCGGTGACTTGATGTTCGAGGCGTTGCGCACGACCATCGCCTCGGCCTGGTTGATGTCATCGAGAATCCAGAACAGTTGCAGGTCCAGCCCTTGCGAGACGGCGGCGGCCATCGGGCTGGAGCCGAGTACGCCGACCTTGATGTCGCCCGAGGCGAGGGCCGTGGCGACCTTCGCGCCCGACTCGAACTGACGCCAGTGGATCTTGTAGCCGGTGGCCTTCTCGAACTCGCCCCCGGCAATGGCGACCAGCCATGGATCAACGATCTGCTGGTACGCGATCGTTACCTCTTTTTCCTGCGCCTGCGCCGTCGAGGGCAGCGTAAGCCCGAGCGTCAGGGCAGCGGGGAGCGTGACTGCTGCCAGCGCGGTGGCGGCGAACACCCGTCGCAGCCGGTTCGGAAGTCCATTCATGGTTCACCTCTAATGGGGAAGTTTTCGGTAGAACACTCGGGTTTGACGCAAATGGTGTTAAGAATCGGCGCCAAGTGATTGCATCATTGCCGCCAGCATTTTTGTTCGTTAGAGCCAGTTGGCTGCATTTGATGATGCCAACTGGTCCAGCGAACCCGGTATCGGCTTGTAAGCCGCATGAATGCTGGAATCCGCCGAGATTCCGCGCGACTGCGGATAAACCCCAGCCTGGAATGGATGTCATCGTCACTTGAGTAATAATTGACGTTCTGGAAGGGATAGTCGAGAGGGGGGCAAGATGTCGAGCCGGATTTCTGCGGCAATGTGGAACCAGTTGTTTCAGATGTCGGCGCACGCTGGCATGAGCTTGCAGAGCCAGATTCGCCAGATGCTGGTGTCGGCGATTCTCGACGAGCGGCTGATGCGTGGCGCTGCCGTGCCGTCGTCGCGCGAGTTGGCCGAAGGGCTGGGCGTGGCGCGCAACACGGTGGTGCTGGCCTACCAGCAACTGGTCGACGAGGGCTACCTGATTGCGCGTGAGCGGCGCGGGTACTTCGTCAACGGCGATATCCTGGCGCCCCGAGTGGGATCACAGAGCATGCCGGCGCGTGACGTGCCGGAACGGGTGGCCGGCACCCTCGCGCCTCGGGATCCGGCGACACCGGACTGGGAGGGGCGCTATGTGGTGCGCCCGTCGGGGCAGCGCAACATCGTCAAGCCGATCGACTGGCAGAAGTATCAGTACCCGTTCATTTACGGCCAGTTCGATCCGACCATGTTCCCGACGGCGGACTGGCGCGAGTGTTGCCACAAGGCGCTCACGGTCATGGAGATTCGTGATTGGGCGCCGGACATGATCGCGCGCGACGACGAGACGCTGATCCAGCAGATTCGCACGCGCGTGCTGCCGCGACGCGGCGTGTGGGCCGACGCCGACGAGATCGTGCTCACCAACGGTGCCCAACAGGCGCTCTATTTGCTGGCGGACTTGCTGGTGGGGGCGCACACCACGGTGGGGATCGAAGACCCGGGCTATCCGGACGCGCGCAACATTTTCGCGATTCGAACCCCGAAGCTCGTTGGCTTGCCCGTCGACGGATCGGGGTTGCCGGTCGACGATCGCTTGTCGCAATGTGATTACGTATACGTCACGCCATCGCACCAATGCCCAACAACGACGACGATGCCGCTGGCGAATCGCGAGGCGTTGCTGCGTCGGGCGGAAGCCGATGACTTCGTGTTGATCGAAGACGACTACGAGAGCGAGAACAGCTATTCGGACATTCCGATCCCGGCGCTCAAGAGTCTGGATCGCAGCGACCGTGTGATCTATATCGGAAGCTTGTCCAAGTCGTTTGCCCCGGGGCTGCGACTCGGGTACATCGTGGCGCCGGCGGCGCTGGTGGCAGAGTTGCGTGCGCTGCGCCGCCTGATGATTCGCCATCCGTCGGCGTTCATTCAACGCTCGTTTTCAATGTTCCTCGCGCTTGGTCATCACGACGCCTTGCTGCGCCGCCTGGCGGACACCTATGCGAAGCGAGCCGAGGTGTTGAGCGCCGCGCTCACCACGTATCTGCCGGAGGTGTCGTTCGTGCAGATCAAGGGTGGGGCATCGTGCTGGGTGCAAGGACCGCCGACGCTGAACGCGAACGTGCTGGCGGAACGCGCGAAGGCACGCGGCATTCTCATCGAGACCGGCGACATTTTCTTCATGGGCGATACGCCGCCGCTCAACCGGTTCCGGCTCGGCTTTTCGTCGATACGGCTCGAACACATCGAGTCGGGCATCATTGCGCTTGCCGAGGTGCTGCGAGAGACGATGGCGCAGGGGTAGGGGTAGGGCGGGCACACGAATCCTGCGCAGCAGGGCGAACGAAGCCGGCATGGTCAACGATCCGTGGCCGACGTTCAAGCGCGATCCGTCCTCCGGCATCGAAGGATTCTCGTTACCGTGGAACTCACCTTGTCGTTGGCACTATCGATGGCGCAGTCCTGTCCGAATATCGGGCGTGTCAATCGCGTCAGAACCCCGCCCGTCGGCATTTCCACGGCGAGTCGCGCTCCCCGTTCATACGCATGACGAGCGGTGTCGTACCAATTGACCTGACGGGCCATGTTCCAGGCGAGATCCTCCGCAATGTCGTCGGGATGAAAAAGCGCGCGCGCCCGGCAGCAACTGACGTAGGTCATCCGTGGCCGCTGGAAGCGCACTTTCGCCGTGGCGTCTGCCAACGTGCTCGCCTGGGCAGAGAGCAACGCGCAATGCGACGGTACGGACATTGCCAGGCGAACCACCTGCGAAGCACCCGCCTTCGTGGCAAGCGCCTGCACGAGCCTCAGCGCGGCATCGCTGCCCGCGACCACGACCTGACGTTCGGCGTTCAGATTCGCCACATAGGCTGGCGAGTCGTCGGCGTGCACTGTCTGCACAATGTCCGCCACGGTCACAGCAGACAATCCGGTAACGACCGTCATTCCATAGCCGCTCGGATAGGCCGTCTCCATCAAACGTCCTCGCAAGTGGACGAGACCGAGCGCATCCCTGAAGTCCAGCGTCCCTGCCGCGACTGCGGCCGTCCATGCCCCTATCGAGTGGCCTGCCACAAGGTCCGGCGCTGCCCCTTGCGCGGCGAGCGCACGTGTCATGGCCACACCCGCGATCAGCAGACTCAACTGCACGGCGGTTGTCGAGCGAAGCGACTCGGCACTGCAAAGCGCCATCGGATCTATGCCGAGCGCATCGCGCGCTTCGGCGAGCGTCGATTCGACCTCCGGCGTGTCCGGCAATGCCCCCAGCATGCCAGCGCGCTGCGCGCCCTGACCGGGATAGGTGAACAGAACGCTCATGTCGTGTCTCCGGGGTCGCCCCAGGGATCCGCGACCAGCGTCGGACCTCGATCGGTCTTCACCAGCGTGCGAGGCGGCGAGCGTAGCCATTCGCGAAGCGAGAAGCCGCCGCGCCCGGTATCGATCTGGATGTCGAGTCGGCAGGTTCTGTCGCGCGCGACCCAGGCGAGCGCGTGGCACTGCGTGTCGGATGGCGGAAACGGCACGCGAATGAGGACATCAAGATCGCTTTGCGGATGCAGGGCGGGCAATCCGCTCGCCAGTGCGAAGCCGACGCCGCCGGTCGGTCCCCAAGGCAATCCCAGGGCATTGAGCGCAGGGGCAAGATCACGAAGTGCTTTCAGGCACGGCAGTGGTGTTGTGGGTTCGATCTCCGCGATGCGCTCGAGCAGCGACTCCGGCGAGACAATGCGGCGCACCGAACGGCGCGGCACGTGAGCCGCGATGCGCTGGTCGCGGGACGTTCCACGCAAGCCGACCGGTACAAGGTCGGCTTGCGCGAGCGGTGCCCGCCGCACGACGGCAGGCGCACCGGTGGCCAGCGCGCCACTCACCCACCCGGGCACCGCCATCCCCTCCGGGAGCGCGACATCGTCACACCAGAGAAGATCGTGGGGCCGCAGCGGTGACCGTTGCGCAGCGCTGGCAGGCGTCATTGCACAATGGCCTTCGTCGCAAGATACAAGACCGACGGTCCGAGCAGACATCCCAAGCCCGTATGGAAGGTCGCAACGAGCGCGCCATAGGGCACGAGGCGGCGATCCGTGGCGGCGAGCCCTGCCGACACACCGCTCACGGTCCCGGCCAGACCGCCGAACACCATGGCGGCGCGCGGGTTGTCCAGTGCCAGCCAGCGGGCGGCAAATGGCGTGCCGACCATGACGATGATGGCCTTGATGAGCCCAGCGGCAATCGACAAGGCCATGACGTCGGAGCTGGCGCCGATCGCAGCGCCTGTCACCGGGCCGACGATGTAGGTCACGGCGCCTGCGCCGATGGTGGTCATGCTCACGGCGTCCGTGTAGCCGAACGCGTGGGCCAGCGTTGCCCCGACGATAAAGGGCAGCACGGTGCCGAGCAACAGGGACACGACGCCAATCAGACCTGCCTTGCGTGCCTCCGACACCTGTACTTCGAACGCGGTGGCAACGATCGCGAAGTCGCGCAGCATTGCGCCGCCCATCAACCCGATACCGCTGAACAGCGAGACATCGGCAAGGCCTTTTTGTCCTCCAGAGGCCAAACCGCCCCAATAGGCCAGCACAAGGCCGATCATGATGGCGATGGCCGAGCCGTGCACGCGCCCGAACGTCAGCCGCCGAGACAACCACATGGAAAGCCCCATGATGATGCCGACGAGTGCGAACGCGGTGACCAATCCGTTGTGATGCAAGACTTTTTCGAACATGGATAGCATGATTGACCGCCTCTCAAGCGTTGCTTTGTGCCGACTCGGACAGCGGCGGTAGCGGCTGCGCGTTGCCCGTTCGGTTGATCACGGCAATGGCGAAGCCACAGACGAGCACCGCGCCGACGGCGGCAAGCAGCGCGACCGGCCCACCTCGCAAGGCGGTGACGACATCTTGCTGCGCTGCCATGGCGACCACGACGGGGATGTACATCGCTCCCCAGAAGGAAACGCCGGCTTCGGTCGCGGCGGGCATGAGGCCGCGCCGATGCAGATAGAGCCGAGCGAAGATCAATAGCAGCATGGCAATGCCAACGCCGCCGACATTGGCTTTCACGCCGATCGCCTGTCCGAGCAGGTCGCCGAGCAAGATGCCTGCGAGATGGCAAATCGCGAGCAGGGTCGTACCGTAAATAATCACTTACTGTCTCCTGGTTGAGGCAACGACGAATCGTCTTTTCTGGTCTTATGGCAAGCGTCGAGTCGTCGGGTTTAGGGGCGAAACGTGAAGCGGATTTCTGGGCCGGCAATCGTTCTCCAGGCGTGCGGCGGTCAGTCAGTACGTTGGCCCGGCACACTCGCCGGGCGGTCAGGGGCGAGCGACCAAAGTGCCTTCAGTCGCTCGCGAACGGTTGAGGAAGCCTGTCGCGAAGGGGCGCCGAGCCGGCTGGAAAGGCCCTGCGACGGATCGCTCCGGATATCCGCCAGTGCTTGCACCAGTACGTCGCGAACGTCACCGACGTCCTTGGGATCGGGATGTTGGGCGGAACCGACCTTCAGCAGACGCCAGAGGATGCCTAGCGACGCAAAGTTGGCGATGTCGTATGCCATTGGCGGAATGGTCTCGGCCAGCGCCTCGAGTTCGTCGACCGAGCGCTGCGTGATGCGCGCGGCGGCCGCTTTGCCCATGGCGTGGACCATGACGTCCACATCGTCGAGCGCGACCAGACGATTTGCCTGATAGCCATGCGCGAGAAACGCGCCTGACATCGCTCGCCCGACGATGAGGCCGATCACCGGGTGCCCGGCCAGACGCGCTGCCGCATAGGCGTCGGCCGCCGCCGCCAGTGCGAGGTGGATGCCGTAGGCTTCTTCGCGGCGTCCATAGGCTTGGCTGGCGACATCGACGATGGCGACGATGGTGGATTTGCGCTCGCTGTCCCGGTCGCGGGCGATCACGTCCCGTACGGCGCGCGCCAGTTGCCATCCTTCGATCAGCCCGACTTCGCCATGTCGCGCACGGGGAAAGCGATTGTTCGCGTCCGGAACCACGGCGACGAAGCGCGCGGGGGCATCGGCAAGCGAGGCATCCACGACCCGCACCGTGCTGCCGTAGTCATCGGCTTCGGTGCGGTACGCGGCGTCGGACGTCAATGCGTGCAACCACACGGCACCCCGCGAGGCATGTTCGGAAAGGCTCATGAGGGGTCTCCTGCGCGGGCGGCGGCATAAAGAACGCGTACGTCTTCGGGCGAGGGCTGGTTCGTCACATCGACGTGCATCAGTCGTTCAAGGTAGTACTCGATCTGTTCGCTGCGCTGCGGCGTTGGGGCATCGGCGCGCAGCCACGCGAGCACCTGCGCGCGAATCGCCGTGGTGTCGTCGTCGAGGCAGGCGTCGACAAGCCCTGTCGCCTTGCGTTGCTGCCCGCCTGTCAGGCCCCAGATGAACGGTCGATCGCGTGAGTCGTATTCCTCGACACCGGCCTCCTGCTCGATGACGGAGGGTCCGTTCAGCCCAAGCCGTGCCTCTCGCGTGACGAGCAGATAGCTGCACATGCCGGCGGCGATACTCATGCCACCGAAGCAGCCGACCACCCCGGCGGAGATGCCGATGACCGGCCCGAAGGTTCTGAGTGCATGGATGGACGCATGTATTTCCGCGATGGCGGCGAGGCCGAGATTGGCTTCCTGCAGACGTACGCCACCTGTCTCGAAGACGATGACGGCGCGCGTCGGGATGCCTCGGCGGTTGTCGTCGACGGCCAGCTCAAGGGCGCCCGCGATTTTGGCGCCGGAGACTTCCCCCATGCTTCCCCCCTGGAATGCGCCCTCGATGGCGAGGACGACCGCCGGCTGCGAATCCAGTGTCCCGCGAGCGACAACGACGCCGTCGTCCGCCTGCGCAACGATGCCTTGTCGGGGCAGCCAGGGCGAAGACAATCGATCGAACGGATCGACAAGTTCGCGGAAGGTGCCGGGGTCGAGCAGGGCGAGGGCACGACGACGCGCGTCGCGTTCGATGAAGCTGTCTCGTTGTATTGGAGTATTCGTCATCTCGTTGTGCCCTTACTGGAGGGATTCGAGGGCTTCGCGCGCTTGTTCCAGGCGAAGACGAACGACAGCCGGGGTCGCGCCGAAATCGTTGATTTCTACGTTCAGCGCAGGCCAGGCGTGCGAAGCGAAGATGCGCTCGAGCTGCGCTTGCCAGATCGCCGACATGCCATTGACCGAGGTCGTAAGCTCGACGTGGATGCGTCCTGACTCGCCGGGAGACAGCAGGACTTCCAGGTCGCCCGAACCGACGACACCCACGCAGGTTCGGCCCGCACCCGGTGCGCCGCCGGAGAAATGAAATTGAAGCCTTTCCATGGACGTGCTTCCTAAAGACTCAAAAACGGTGAATCGTTAAGCCGCGAAGGCGATCCCTTCGCGCCTAGCCGGTCGAGGAACAGGGCGGCCGCCAGCATGTCGGCCGCTCCGCCCGGCGAGATGTGTCGAGCCAGCATGTCGGACTCGAGCTTTCGAAATTTGCGCCGGCCATCCGGTGTCGACAGGCCGCCGCTCGCGCGCACGGCACCGGCGCCGGCCTGCATTGCATGCAGGGCGTCGGGGCCGCCTCGGGCGAGCACGCACGTGTCGTCGAGCGTGGCCATGACCGAGAGCAGGGCGTCGATGCGGGCATGGTCCTCGCGCATGCCTGCCGCGCGGGCTCGCCTGAGCGCCGGCAGCGCAACTTTCGTCACGTGAGGAAAGCCTGCCCATGCCTGCCCCCGGGCGCCGCCCACGCCGTAGTCGAGGCAGGCACGTTCTCCCTTGTGTCCGGTGGCGCACGGCGCAAAGCGGTCGGGCAGGCGCGCGAGCGCTGCGGCGCGGCGCGCGATGGCATTGGCGCTCAGCGCGTTGGGCGCTTGCGCAGCGGCCGTGACCAAGAGGCCGAGTGCCCAGATGGCACCTCGGTGGGTGTTCACGCCGCCGGTCGCCGCGAGCATTGCCGCCTCGCCCAGGCGTCCGAGACGGCCGATCTGTTCGCGCAGGCGCATCGGGTTGTCGATCAACACCCCCGCCTTGGCCATGGCCTCGAAAGTGGGCCGCAAGACATTGGCGGACTGCACCATCAGGCCCCACGTGAGGTCGTGATGCGCGCCGCAGCCGCGGACGTCGACGAGGCCCGGCTTGGGAGAGAGCGTTACTTCGTCGATCAGCGCGGACTCGACGAGCGTGGCGAGCGTCGTCGCCAGTTCGATCGGCTGGGACGGAGACTCGATCCGTCGAATCAGGGTCTTGTCCATTACCAGCTCCGGAAGCGCGCGGGCGGGTCGTAGAGTCCCCCCGACCACTCCACCAGATCGCCGATGCTCTTGGCGGCGAGCAACTCGCGGCTTGCATCTGTGCGACGGATGCCGAGATCCTCCGGCAAGGCGATGAGACCGTCGCTGCGCATCTTCGCCATCCTGGCCGGGTCGTGCTTCAGCCCGATCGCGGTGACGCCGGCCACCGCGGAGATCATGGCCCGTCGTTCTTCCAGTGAGCGTGCCTTGTAGAGATAAGCGATGCCGTCCTCGGTGAGCAGATGGGTGACGTCGTCACCGTAGATCATCACAGGGGCGAGCGGCATGCCGCATTGTTTGGCGACGGAGACGGCGTCCAGCGTTTCGACGAAGGTTGGCTTGCCGCCTTCCTGGAACGTCTCCACCATCTGGACGACCAGCTTCTTGCCGCGCTCGAGCAGGGTGTCGGGCTGCGTCATGTCGAGCCAGGCCGGCGTGGCATGACGGCGCCCGCGCGGATCGTGTCCCATGTTCGGCGCGCCGCCGAAGCCGGCAAGCCGACCGCGTGTCACCGTGGACGAATGCCCGTCGCCGTCGACTTGCAGCGTGGCACCGATAAAGAGATCGACCGCGTACTGACCGGCCAGTTGGCAGAGCATCCGGTTGGAGCGAAGCGACCCGTCGCGACCGGTGAAGAAGACATCCGGGCGCGCGGCCACATAGCGCTCCATGCCGAGTTCGGTGCCGAAGCAATGCACGCTTTCCACCCATCCCGATTCGATGGCGGGGATCAGGGTCGGGTGGGGATTGAGCGTCCAGTTCCGGCAGATCTTGCGTTTGAGTCCGAGGCGCTCGCCGTAGGTCGGCAGAATGAGTTCGATGGCTGCGGTGTTGAATCCGATGCCGTGGTTGAGCGACTGGACGTTGTGACGCTCGTAGATGCCACGGATGGCCATCATCGCCATCAGGACATGAACGGGTTTGACCAGCCGCGGATCGCGTGTGAACAGCGGCTCGATGAAGAAGGGCTTGTCGGCCACGACGACGAAATCCACCCACGAGGCGGGAATGTCGACCCGGGGCAGGTCGGTCACGTCGTCGACGATTTCATTGACCTGGACAATCACGATGCCGTCCGAGAACGCCGCGGGCTCCACGAGCGCCGGTGTGTCTTCGGTGCTGGGGCCGGTGTAGATGTTGCCGTCGCGGTCGGCCTTGAAGCCCGCCACCAGGGCGACATTGGGTATCAAGTCGACGACTAGCCGCGCGTAAAGCTCAATGTAGGTGTGGATGGCACCGACTTCCAACTGCCCGTCGGCGAGCAACTGGCTGATGCGAAGGCTCTGGGGGCCGGCAAAGGAGAAGTCCAGTTTCCTGGCGATGCCGACTTCAAAGAGATCAAGGTGTTCCGCGCGGCCAACGCTGGGCATGATCATGTGCAGGTCATGCACGACGCCTGGATCGACTTGCACCAGCGAGCGCGAGAGGAAGTCCGCCTGCTTCTGATTGTTGCCTTCGAGCACCACGCGGTCGCCGGGTGCGATCAGCGCTTCCAGGGCCGCCACGATGTCGCCGGTCTCGATCACCTTGCCATGGGCGATCCTGCGGGCGGCGGTGAGGCGGCGCGCCTTCTCGTCGCGCCGGCGACGCCATTTCGCCGGGATTGCGGGCATCTCTTGCATGTTGGGGGCTCCAGCCATTGAGTCGTCAGTAGCCTCTAACGTATGCGTCCAAACGTCCCATTTCAATCAACTTAGGTGTCGGTTCATTAGCTTTATGGTAATAATTGGTGGATTCGAAGTGGACGTGTTGAACCGAAACGAGGCGCGAGCATGGCAATTGACGACGGCATCACCCTGAAGAAGCTGGAAGTGTTTCAGGCGTTCATGGCGCTGGGGAATATGGCCCGGGTGTCGGAAGTGCTGGGGCAGAGTACGGTGAGCGTGCACCGGGCGCTCCATTCGCTGGAGGCCGGACTCCGGTGCCCGCTGTTCAAGAAGGACGGTCGAAAGCTGATTCCGTTGGCGACCGCGTATGTGTTCTCCGAGCACGCGGCGCGAATGCTGAGCGAGTGCGAGACGGGTGTGCAGCGCACGCGCGAGGCGGCTGGATTCACGTCGACACGACTCAAGATCGGCGGGCTGTATTCGATGACGGTCGGGACGATCCCGCGATTATTGGTCGGGTTGAAAATGCGCCGACCCGCTTTGGATATCGATCTCACGCTCGGGTCCAATCGAGATCTGATGTCGAAGCTCGATGACGGTCTGCTGGACGCGATCGTGATTGCCCTGGGGGCGCCGCCAAAGAGTCCGGACCTGTTGGTCGTGCCCATGTTCGAAGACGACATCCTTTTCGCGGCGCCGCTGGGCTCGCCGTATGCGAAAGAGACGGCCATCGACCTCAGGGCCGTGCGTCATGAGAAGTTTGTGTCGCTCGGCGACGAATTCGCGACGTACCATGATTTCAAATCGGCGTTTGATCTGGCGGGATTCGCGCCGGACATTGCGATGCAAGTGGGCGACATCTTTTCGCTGATCAATCTCGTGAGCGGCGGCATTGGGTACGCACTGCTGCCGCGACGCGTTGCGGATTTCAGCCCGAAGGTGCAGTTGATCCCGCTCGCCGAACGCTACGCGCGCAGCCAGAATATTGTGCTGGTGCTTCCCCAAAACCGTGAGCGCGATCCGAATCTGCTCGCCCTGAGCGCCGAATGCCGCATGCTCAGGGCGTAGGCGTTGCGTCGTGTGATCAGGTAATCAACCAGTTGTTGAAGCGCTCTGTGACGGCCCTGCGATTCTTGTCCCACCATGCTGCGTTTTGATTGACCGCGAGCTTGACGTTGTCAGGCGCGGTTGGCAGCAGGGCCGCACGCGCCGGATCGATGAACTTGAAGGCATCGCGGTTCGTCGGCCCGGTAGCGACGTATTGGGGCATGACGGATTGGCGTACCGGGTCGGCACAGAACCTGACAAAGGCCTTTGCCAATTCGGCGCGCGGCGAGCCTTTCGGAATCCCCCATCCCTCGATCGCGTAAGTGGCGTCGTTCCAGACGATGGCGACCGGGGCGCCACTGTCGATGGACGCTTGCGCGCGTGACGTCCAGGTGATGATCTGGTCCACGTCGCCGTTTTGCAGGAGTTGAGAGGCCTGTGCGCCGGTGCTCCACCAGACTGCGACATGGGGCTTGATCTTGTCGAGGCTGCGAAAGGCGCGGTCGACGTCGAGCGGGTAGAGCTTGTCGCGCGGCACGCCGTCGGCCATCAAGGCCTGTTCGAGCGAGTCGACCGGGCTTCTGCGCAGGGATCTCCGGCCGGGGAAACGGGCCACGTCCCACATATCGCGAAGACTCGACGGACCCTTGGCACCGTACTTGTCCTTGCGATACGCGAGAACCGTGCCATACACGTTGACGCCGAGCCAATCGGGACGCACCGCGTCGGGCAGCAAGCCGGGGAATTGCTTGCTGTCCAGACCAATCGATTCAAGAAAGCCCTGCTCTTCGAGGGGCAACACATCGGCTGACAGTGTGAGCGTCGTGACATCCCACATGAAGTTCCTTGTCTTCACCATCGCGGAGAACTGCGCGAGTGGCTGCGAGTCTCGTGCAATGTTGATGACTTGAATGCCGGTGGCTTTCTCGAAAGGATCGTAAAAGGCCTTGCGATAGGCGAGGGCATATGGCCCCCCGGGGTCGCTGACGACGATGCGCTTTTCGTTGTCCGCCCGCGCCAATGGCGAGAGCGCGCCGGTCGCGACAAGTCCGCCAATCGACTTGATGATGGCGCGGCGCTTAACACTGTGGGTGCTGCTCATATTGACTCTCCTATGGATGAGGCGCTGGATAGGGACAAAGGGGCACAGATGGGTCAGCGTCCCGTGAATCGAGGCATGGACTTGGCGCGGAACGACCGCACGGCTTCGCGATAATCCTCGGAGTTTTCAATCGTGGCGATCTGCGCGTCCACGGCGGCTCGTACGTCGCCAAGGGTATCTGTGCTGATCGCGTTGAGTTGCATCTTGCTTCCAATTAACGACAGCGGCGCCTTGTCGAGCATGGGGCCCGCAAACACTAGCGCCGCTTCGACGGCGTCGCCGTCGGTCATAAGATCGAAGAAGCCGGCATGCGTCGCCCGCTGGGCATGGACGAATTCGGCGGTGTACAACCAGCGCCGCGCGGCCGACAGGCCAACGAGGTGCACGAGACGCTGAACATGCGCCGTGGGGTAGACAAGGCTCAGTTTTGCCGCAGGGATCGACAAGCGCGCTGACGTATGGGCGATCCGGAAGTCGCAGCACATCGCGAGGCTGACCGCGCCGCCTACACAGGCACCCCGGATCGCTGCGAGCACGGGGAACGGTGCGTCGAGCAGGGCCTTGTACGCCGCATCGATGGCGTCGCGGTGCTGCTGCGCGGCGCTCGGCGACGATTTCGAGGCGTTGTAGGCAACGATGTCGTCCCCGGCGCAGAAGTGCTCTCCCGTGCCGGTCAGGATGACGGCTCGTGTGTCGTCGCGCTGTGCGAGTCGATTGACGGCGTCGGCAATGCCCTGCCACACCGCCCGGTTGCAGGCATTGCGCTTTTCGGGGCGATTAATGCGCACGGTGGTGACACCAGGACAGATCGCTTCTATGATCAGCTCAGGCATGGCGGCCTCTGTCGCGAGCACTGATGCGAGTTTTCGCCAGCGTGTAACCGGACGACTCGAGATCCCAAACCCCGTCGACCGAGCGCTCGAGATCGTTCTTGCGGATACGTTGCGTCGGGGTTTTGGGGAACTCGTCGATAAAACTGACGTAGCGCGGAATCTGGAAATAAGGCATTCGTGACTCGCACCACTGGATCAAGTCGAGCGGCGCAACGGCGTGTCCGGCCCGGAGTCGCACGAACAACTTCAGCTCGTCCTCCCCCAACGCGGACGGCACGCCGACAAGCGCGGTTTCTTCGATGGCGGGATGTTCCGCGAAAACGCGCTCGACTTCCCACGCGGCGATATTGATGCCGCGACGACGCACCATATCCTTGCGCCGCCCCGCGAAATACAGGTAGCCATGCGCATCCTGGCGTGCGAGATCTCCGGTCAGAAACCACTCGCCGCGTCGCGCTGACGATTCGGCGTCGACATTGCGGAAGTAGCCGAGAAAACCCAGCCCGGGGACACGCCCGCGCACGGTGATCTCGCCGATCTCGCCCGGTGCCACGGGGTGGCCGCTCTCGTCAGCGAGCGCGACGTCGAAATAGGTGAGTGGCTTGCCGATGGAACCCACCAATCCATCAAGATTCACCGTCACGAAGGTGGTCAGTTCCGAGAGGCCGTAACCCTCTCGCATCTCGACGCCGAAGCGCTGCGCAAACGACGTCCATCGTTCGGCGGGGCAACCGCCGCCCCAGGCGATACGCACGCTGTGCTGCCGGTCATCGCTTCGCGGTGGCTGGTTGAGCAACATCGGTAGGACGCTACCTAGATAGTGGATGTGCGTGACGCCGTAACGCCGCGCGTCGTCCCAGAAGCGCGAGGCGCTGAAGCGCTCCACCATCGCGAGTTGTGTGCCGCCGAGCAGCGCGGAAATCGCAACCGCAACCCCGGCGCCGTGGTGCAACGCCTCCCAGAGCAGAAACGTGTCGCCCGGTTGCGCACCCGTCAGTCGCAGGATGGCCATCGCGCCAGCGCGAAGCGTGCGATCCGATTTGAGGACGCCCTTGGGGGCGCCCGTGGTTCCGGAGCTGGGCGTGAGGGCAAGAATGTCGTCGGCGACAACGACGGAATGTTTGGCGTCGCTGCGCTTGTCCGTGCCCGCATCGGTATCCTTGTTCGTACGGTTCGCGAAGACCTGATCGCGCCAGAGTATCTGATCGACCTTGTCGATGTCGTGCCCGAGAGCTTCCGCATATTGGCGGTCGGCCAACAAGGCCTTGGGCGCCAGATAGTCGAACAGATGCGAGAGGGACGCGCCGATGAGGTGGACATTGACGGGCACACGTACCAGCCCCAGCTTGGTGAGCGCGAAGATCGCCACGAGATGATCGGGGTGGCTTGGCAGCATGAGAGCGACCCGATCGCCATGACGCAGCCCTTGCGCGCTCAGGATGTCGGCCAGGCGATCGACGCGTCGTGCCAAGTCTCCCAGCGTCATAACGTCGTCGTTGAATCGGCAATACACCGCGTCGGGGGTTGTCTCGGCGCGGCGGGCGAGGGTGGCCGCGATGGTTTCGTCCGGCACCGAAGCGATGTCGACATGGGTGTGCAAGACGGCGGTGGGCTGGCTCATGGGGCGGTGATAGGAACGATGTCGCGAGTGGATGAACAGGAATGTCGACATCGCTTGTGTTTGACGTCGGAATTTGTATAATTGGGATGTAATTATCGAAATTGCATTCCAATTTAACTGAATCCTAGTCGCGAGAATATTCATCGCAAAGGTGTGGTTTACCCTTGGCTGTGCTTGGGCGCGTGTGAGCGCCTATGAGCGCGACGCGTCTCGCCAGTGGGGGAGACGGCCGTGCCGCCCGATGAAAGTTCTCGCGATCCTTTTGATCCTTTCGAGGATGCGCGATCTTGAATTTGCCCCTGCCCGAAGACGCCGAGCTGGACGAGCGTCTTTACGTTGCCTCGGTCGCCAAGGCGATGCGTGTGATGGAGACGTTCGATCAGTCGAGCCAGCAACTGTCGATTGCCGACATCACCGAGATGAGTGGCCTTGGGCGAAGCGCAACGCAACGCTTCGTCTACACGTTGCACCGCCTGGGCTATTTGCGACGCGATCCCGCGTCGAAGCTCTATTCCGTTTCCGCCAAGGTGTTCCGGTTCGTACACAGCATGATCGGCGCGAATGCCGCGCTCGAGCGTAGCTATCCATTGCTGTCGCAATTGGCGAAAGACACACGCGAGACGGTCTCGTGGGTGGAACTCGACGGCGACGAGATCGTGGTCATCGGCAATGTGCCGAGCGTGCATCTGGCGTCGATCACGTTGTCGGTGGGCAGCCGCTTTGCGGCGCTCTCGTCGTCATCCGGTCAGGTGTTGCTGTGCCAACGCAGCGAAGCAGAGGTGCGATCCCTCATCGCGCACATGCCCGACGCCGCGCGCGAGCGATTCGCGGGCAAGCGTGACGACGATATCGTTGCGATGCTGGCGAAGGTGGCCAGCGCGGGATATTCATTGACGGCGAAAAGCTTCGATGAAGACAGCCTGTCGATCTCTGCACCTGTTTTCGATTTTTCGGGTCGCGCCATCGCCGCGATCAATCTCTCGACTCTGGCATCTCGGTATTCGGAGAAGGCGGCGCTTGCGGACCTTGTGCCGCTTGTAGTCGCTGCGGCGAAGGGGGCGTCGGCGGGGTGACCAGTTGACGTTCATGGCGACGCTAGTCATCCCTTGTTAAGAGCCAACCTTCACACTCATTCCGCCGTCAGCCATCACGACCGATCCGACCATGAAACTGGCTCTTGCAGAGGCGAGAAATAGGACAACTTCCGCAATTTCCTTCGGATCGGCTGCCCGCCCGATCGGTGCGCTTTTCCCGTGGGCTGCTAACGCAGCGACGCCGTTGCCGTCTGCTGCCACCGTGTTGAGGATATTGGTGAGCACGTCGCCGGAGCCAACAGCATTGACCCGGATCCCGTGCTCAATCGCTTCCAGCGCAAGCGTTCGCGTAAGCTGCGCTAGCGCCCCTTTGGACGCGGTGTAAGCGGCGATCGTAGGGAACGCAAAGTACGACGCATAAGAAGCCACGTTGACGATCGCGCCTGAACGTTGCGGGATCATTGCTTTCATGGCTTCGCGCGAGTGCAGGAAAGCACCAGTCAGGTTGACATTGATGATCCGCTCCCAATCGGCTCGCGACATGTCCACCACAAGTTTGTTCATAATAATGCCGGCGTTGTTCACGAGCAGATCTAATCGCGAAAAACGTTCAATGGCGAGCGCCACCGCCTTTTCCGCGCTGCCGTCCACGGAAATATCGGCGACGAGCGGCACAACGTTGGGTCCTGCCAGTGCCTCTACAGCGGGATCGATATCCTCGGCTACCACACGTGCACCACGTGCTACGAGCAGGTCCGCTATCGCGCGTCCGATGCCACTTGCTGCGCCGGTGACGATGGCGACCTTGCCTTCGACTTCATTGATACCTTGCATGTTCATTTCCTCAAAAGTTGATTTGCAGAGCGAGCTGACGACCGGCTCGAAATCGTGTGAATCAATGTACATCTGCCGGGCATGCCGAGCCATGGCTACTGTTCTCGCACTCTTGCCTATAAGTATCAAATGAACGCGCGGATCCCGCGTATCGACTATATTCGCTACTGCGATGTAACTACGCCAGAGGAAGGGGAATGCTTGCGAGGCAAAGACGGATAGTTGGGTTGATCAAGCGGCTTGCGCCAAACGAGGGATACACGGCATCCATGCTGGCAGGCGTCAGCTTCATGCGCTCGAACCGCTCGCTGGGTCGCACGCCGGTGCTGTACGAACCGAGCATCGTACTCGTCTGCCAAGGCTGCAAACGAGGTTTCCTGGGGGACGAGATTTTTCTTTACGATGCGAATCACTATCTGGTGCTCTCGGTGCCGTTGCCGTTTACTACGGAGACCGATGCCACGCCTGAGGAGCCGCTGCTCGCGGTCACTCTTCGGCTCGATCCGGGGATTACCGCTGACCTGATGCTTGCCGTCGATACCACTGGCAATAAACCATCCGCGGCGCCGAGAGGCATCTATTCCACCCCGTTCAACGATCGGCTTTCGAACACGCTGCTTCGCCTACTGGCGGCGCTCGGTTCATCGCTAGAGGCCCGGATCGTCGCGCCGCTCGTGGTGCGCGAGATATTCTTCCTGGTGCTGAGCGGCGAACAAGGCGATGCAATGCGCGCGTCGCTCGCTGCCACCGGACATTTCTCGCAGATCGCGCGGGCGCTTCGCCGTATCCACGCCGACTATGACAAGCGTATCGACGTGGATATCCTGTGCAACGAAAGCGGTATGAGTGTCCCGACGTTTCACCGCCATTTCAAGGCTGTGACCCATACAACGCCAATTCAATATCTCAAATCGACGCGGCTGCACCAGGCTCGCCTGCTGATGATCCGCACCGGGTTGACGGCAGCCGCCGCGTCGGCAACCGTCGGCTATGAAAGCCCCTCGCAGTTCAGCCGGGAATTCAAGCGCGTGTTCGGCCGGTCACCGAAGGAAGAAGTCGAACAGATGAAGGCGGCGTTTGCTTGGTCCGAGTCGATGCTCGAAACTGGACTGCTGAACTAGCAGGTGCGCTATCGCAATCGGCGGCAGCGGGATACTGGGCAATAAGTCAAATGGGACCGGGCGGGTCTCGAGCTGGTGAATATCGCGGTCAGCAGCCCGGCGAGGTTGCGCGGCACAGCGTTGCACTGGTTAAGAGGCCGCTGCTGCAAGTTCCGTGCAGTCATCGAACGTCTCTTACCGGAGGGTTTGAGACGTTTGAACGTCGGTATCTTGCATGCCCTGAACGGCGGCTCATGGCCGGTAACGGTCGTCAGTCATCCGACCGTTACCGATCCAATGCCGCCAGTCGTCGTAAAGCACTCAGCGACGGCTCAATAGAGCAGGCTAGGGGGCGGCGCAGGGCCCATCGGGAAGCGACCTTCTTGATGGGAAGCACCCCGCGGCCCAGCCCCCGGCGCGCGCGGTCATGACCCCGCCACGCCTGCCCGCTTGATGCAACCTATTTTGGCACGTCTGCGCCGAGCGGCAAGGCCCGCCGCCATTGGGGCCGGAGGAGGATTCGGCATGCTGCGGACTCATGCACTTTCATGCGGCAAGCTCATGCACCTGGTGGTCAGGGTGTGCAAGGCACCAGATCGATGTCGTTCAAATGAGCGAAGCAAGGTGCCAATTCAGAGCGGGTGCCCACGTGCTCTCCGGCATACCGCGTCTTCATCGCAGCACTTAACCGCGCTCATAGTCAGCCGTTTAACAACGACGGGCCAATTTCCTCGAAACAAATTCTCTTACGCGGTTCTGAAGCTCCCTCGATATTGCTGAGGTGTGACGTTGAGTCGCCGCTGAAACGCGCTCCGCATCTGGTCAGGACTGCTAAAGCCACAGTCGAATGCGATGGTCTTGAGGGCCACCTCTGTGGATTCCAGAAGTTTGCGAGCTTGATCCAGGCGAACCCCTTCCACGAATTCATGCGGGGTTACGCTCAGTTCACTAACGAAAAGCCGCGCAATGCTACGCGGGCTTACACCGCCAATATCAGCGAGCCGCTCAACCGGGAAGGCCTCCCGGATATGTTCCATTACATAGGTTTGTACCTTGCCCAGCGGGGTTTCCGGGTCGCGGACCGAGATCAGCAGGGGGCTGAACTGAGATTGGCCTCCCTGGCGCTGCGCGACAACAACGAGCGCCTTGGCGCATGCGAGAGAAAGCGCAGGTCCGTGATCTTCTCCAACCAGAGAGAGACTGAGGTCGATGCCGGCCGTCACGCCGGCGGAGGTCACCAAGCGATCATCACGAGAATAGATCCGGTCATGCTCCACCCGCGCGGCAGGGAACTGCGTTGCGAGCTGCTTCGAACAAATCCAATGCGTCGTGACGGTTCGCCCATCGAGCAGTCCGGCATGGCCTAGCGCAAAAGCGCCCGTGCAAATCGAGCCATATCGCTGGGCCGCGACACCCCATCGCCTCAGCCATGCCGACAAGGCATCGTCGGGTGGACTTGCGGGAAGGTGCGGGCCGCCTGCCACCAGCACCGTGTGAAAAGCGCGGTCCGCCTGATCGAAGCTGAGATCAGCGACCATCCACATTCCGTTGGAACTGCGAAGGCGCTGTGTGCTGCCCGCCACCAGGACGCATTGGTAATGGTCCTGTTCCGGCAAGAAGCCATTCGCTGCGGTGAAGACATCAAGTGGGCCGGCTACGTCAAGCGCTTGAACGCCGTCGAAAATGACGACTGCAACTTCTCTCTTTGCCATCGGTACCCGTGTCCTTGTGCCAGGAATGAACCGTTTCCGGACGCCAGTTTGCCCGAAACGCCGCTGGCAGTTTATCACCCACGCTTGGCAGTTTTCGGGGGATCAATGCAATTGCTGCCGGGCCGAATTGTCGCGATGATGATTGGGGCGGATACAAGGTCCTCGTCGGGCACCAGCCAAACCATCCATTCAACCCACGGCAATGGCCGTCAGCACAAGCCGCTGGCGCAATCATCAGATACCCGCCATGTCCGCTACCTACGGAGAACAATCTTGACCTACGGTCATCATGCAACGCCGGCCATCAATGGCATCGTCATTCCCGACAGCGCCTTGGCCCGAGCCATCACCGAATTTGTGCGCGATACGGAGACCGAGCTGCTCTTCAACCATTCGAGCCGGGTCTTTTTCTTCGGCGCCATCGCTGGACAGCAACGCGGCCTGAGCTTCAACCCGGAGTTGCTTTACGCGGCGACGATGTTCCACGATGTTGGTCTGATGCCGTCGCACAGCAGCGCCGACCTGCGCTTCGAAGTGGACGGGGCAAACGCGGCCCGCGACTTCCTGCAAAGCTACAAGCTCGACCCCGCCGACATTGAAAAGGTGTGGACCGGCATTGCGCTGCACACCACGCCGGGCGTACCGGAATTCATGCATCCGGTGATCGCCCTTACCACTGCAGGCGTTGAGATGGACGTGCTGGGACTGACCTATGACCGGTATCCCGCTGACATCCGTGAGGCCGTGGTCGCAGCCTTTCCACGCACACCCGCCTTCAAGGAAGACATTATCCAGGCCTTCTACGACGGCATCAGGCATAAGCCCGACACCACATTCGGCAACGTCAAGGCAGACGTAATCGCCGACAAGGAGCCGCATTTCCATCGCGGTAATTTCTGCTCCGCGATCCGCCGCTCGCACTGGCACGGCTAAGCATCTTCCCCCAAACCCTTTACTCAAGGATAAATACCATGACTGGCGCAGCATCTCACTCTGTCTCTAACGTGATCCTCGTTCATGGCGCCTGGGCTGATGGCTCCAGCTGGGCCAAGATCATTCCTCTGCTGGCCGCCAGCGGCATGACCTTGACTGCCGTCCAGCTCCCGCTCACCAGTTTCGAGGCCGATGTCGCGGCGGTTGGCCGTGCCATCGCGCGGGCGCAGGGAGATGTGGTCCTGGTCGGTCACAGCTATGCGGGCGCCGTGATCGGACAGGCAGGTAACGATCCCAAGGTCAAACGGCTCGTGTACATCGACGCCTTTGCGCCGGATGCGGGGGAATCTGCGGGCTCTCTCTTCGCTCAGTTCGAAGCAGCGCCGCTAAACGACGAAATCAGACCCGACGCGGAAGGGTTTCTGTCGCTCACCTCCAGGGGCGTCGCCACCCTGTTCGCACAGGACCTTGAACCCGCCGAGCAGAAGGTAGTCCACGCCACGCAAGGCCCGATCAACGGTGCCGCGCTCGGCGGCACACTGACACAGGCCGCATGGCACAGTCGTCCCACCTTCTACCTGATCGGCGAAGACGATCAGGCCATCCTGCGCGTGGAGCAGGAACGCATGGCCGCGCGCATGAATGCAACGATCAAGCGCGTCGCTTCCAGCCATGTGCCGATGCTGTCACATCCCGTGGTCGTCGCTGACTTCATCCTCCAGGCCGCCGCCTGAGATCACCACAGCCGCAGTATCCGTGCTGCCAGCCTGTTTCAGGAGCCGTCGCATGAACACCTGTTCGGACACCGTCAAACTGCATGTCGAGGATCTCGGGATCAACGCTCCGGCGCTTGTGTTCCTGCATTACTGGGGAGGTTCCTCGCGCACGTGGCGGCATGTCACCCAGAGCCTAAGGCCCGCTTTTCGTACCATCGCGATCGATCAGCGAGGCTGGGGCCAGTCGGACAAGCCACCTGGCGGTTACACGCTAGCGGCTCTGGCCGATGATGCCCAACGGCTGATCGAAAGTCTCGGCCTCGATCGTTACATCCTGGTGGGGCATTCAATGGGCGGCAAAGTCGCGCAGCTGCTGGCATCGCGCCACCCGGCGGGATTGGCAGGGCTGGTGCTGGTGGCGCCATCGCCGCCATCTCCGATGAACGTGCCGCTTGCAGTCAGGCAAGGCATGGTCAACGCCTACGACAGCCGGGAAAGCATCTTGGCCACCGTCCGGCAGGTGCTGGCGGCCAGTTCTCTTCAGCCGGACGATCTGGAAATAGTCATGGAGGACAGCCTGCAAGGCGCGCCCGCTGCGAAAGTGGCATGGCCGCTGGCCGCCAGCCAGGAAGACATCAGCGCGCAAGCCGCACTGATTCGCGTCCCCACCCTCGTCATTTCGGGCGAAAAAGATCAGGTCGATCCACCTGCAGTGCTGCAGCGGGAGTTGATGACACGCATACCGTACGCCACTTTGCATATTCTGTCGGGCATTGGCCATCTCTCGCCCCTGGAAGCACCGGGTGACCTGTCAGACCTGATCCGGGGCTTTGCCGCGCCGTTAGTGGGCGCTATGCCCTCACAGATCGAGCCTGCGGAAGGGCCTCTTGCCGGTCTTAACATGATCGCGGGCACCGGTGAACGCGCGGCATCGCAGCGATGATGAAGACTTCTTCATTTACACAATAGACCGCATGTAGCCGTGCCCCTGCATATCCAAGGATAACCCCATGTTTCAGATCCAGATCATCACCATTCCGATCTTGCCTTTTGGTATGGTCAACGCCCATCTCATCCGCAGCGAGGCCGGTTGTGTACTCATTGACACCGGCATTCCCGGATCGGAACTCAAGATCGGCAAGGTTCTGGCCGAACACAGGCTGACGTTTCGCGACATCAAGTTGATCGTTGTCACGCATGCCCATACCGATCACGCCGGCAGCGCGGCACGTGTGCGCGCATTGTCTGGCGCGCCCATTCTGGCGCACCAGAATGACGCGGATTTTTACAGCCGCAAGGAGCCGATGACTTATTGCACGACGAGTTGGGTCGGCAAGCTGTTTCTCAAGACACCAGTGCCGCACGAACCATACGAAGGCTTTGCCCCGGACATCATGATGACCAACGGTCACACGGTGAACCTGCTCGACTTCGGCGTTGATGGCGTCGTGCGGCATACTGGCGGCCATACGCCCGGCTCGATTGCCGTCGAGTTGTCGTCCGATGACATGATGGTCGGCGACCTGATCGCCTCAGGCATCCTGATAGGGGGGATGATCCGAAAGGGGCGAGCGATTCGACCGCCGTTCGAAGATAATCCCGCCACGGTGTCGCGTGAACTGATCCGGATGGTGGAGAGCGGCGGCAAGCGGTTCCACATGGGGCACGGTGGGCCTTTGGAGGTCCGCGAGGTGCTGCGCCATGCCCAAGCTCTTGCGAAGCTGGAGAGCAATCCATGCGTCTCTGGCGAATGCGAACACCTGCATCACTAAACCTTCGTGAATCAGCGACTCGTGCTCGTCAAAAATGAGCTCTTGTCACGCGTTCCAATGTCAGTCTCTGGCCGGAAACGGTCGTCAGTTCCCCGGGGCCGATTCCGACCCTTCTCGGACGTTTTTGTCGGCTGCCTTAAATGTCTCTTGTCGGAGATCGGCGGTCATCCGAATGCACATCACCTGACGAAGGTGGGCGGCCGCGATCGGCCATTCTCTGCAACAGCACGAGCATGCCCCTCGTCCCTCAATGAGCATTAACCATCAGCGTCAACAGTCCGTGCTAGGAAGACTTCATGCTCGATGGGACGCTGGCTTTTGCCGCAGCGACGATCCACTTCCTGAACGCTCTGACGGCTTCGTCGTCCGCACGATCCACATTGACGACCATGGTGTAATCGGGCCCGCGCCAAACCGGTCCTTGCAACGGACACACGAGCCGCCCCGTGGCGATCTCGCGCTCGATGAGGGGCAGCGACGCCAGGGTCACGCCGAGGCCTTCCGTCGCTGCGGCCAATTGCAGAAACACGTGATCGAAATTGAGATGGCGTACACCCTGCATGGTCGGCTCGCCCGCCTCCCGTACCCACTCAGACCATGCTGTGCGCGTGCTCGTCGAATGCAGCCATGTGTGGTTGCGCAAATCGGCGACGGCGCGGAGCGGACGACTGACCAAAGCCTTTGGACTGCATGCGGGCAAGCGCAGGTCGGGCATCAGGATCGATGACTTGAGGCCGGCCGTGTCCTCGGGGCCGGAGCGCACGCCGACGTCGAATGCATCGCTGACATAGCGGAGCCGGCGCGAAGTGGTCGAAAGCCTCACATCGACGTCCGGATACAGCGCCTGGAAATCTGCCAGCCTGGGAATAAGCCAGCACAGCGCGAAGCTCGCCAGCGCATTCACGCGCACCACACCCCTGATTCGACGCGTGATCGATTCCCGTCGCAACAGGCCCACCGAACTGCCCAGCTGCGCGAACGCGCCGTTGACATCGCCGAGCAATGTGGTTCCCTCGTCGGTGGGCACGACGCCGCGCGCGCGACGCTCGAACAACGGAACGCCGAACCAGTCTTCCAGCATGCGGATTTGCTTGCCCACGGCCCAATGCGTCACGTGAAGCTCGTTCGCCGCACCCGCGAAGCTGCCGAGACGGGCCACCGCCTCGAAGTACCGCAAGGCATTCAATGGAGGTAATTTTTCGGTATCCGAGGCCACGCGCTTCCTGGTACTCATAGGTGACTTTTTCTCCCGTCCGACTCAATTTTATGTCAGTTGTTGCACGGGTGGAGCGACCGTACACTTCGGTCTGGCTTGCAACGATATGCGCGACGTGACTCGCACTTGCGCGCCCTGGTTCAACGAATGCGACTTTTCTTCCTTTCCGCGCCGGCGACGAACACAGCCGAGTGCCCCGATCCGACCCGCTCCGCGCAACGCAAACGCGTTTTATGGCTCTCGTGCACGGCGCACGCGTTGCACGACGGCTACACTGACATGATCTACGCGCTGTTGCCTACATGGCAGGCGGATTTCGGCCTCGGCTACGGCGCGCTCGCGCTGTTGCGCGGCATCTACGCGGGCACCATGGCGACGCTGCAAGTGCCTGCTGGCAGCCTGGCACGCTTGCTTGGCACGCGCGCGACGCTCGCAATCGGCACGCTACTCGCCGCGCTAGGCTATGCCCTCGCGGGCATGTCGGGTTCTTTGCTGGGGCTATGCGTTGCGCTCACTGTGTCGGGTTGCGGATCGAGCACGCAGCATCCGCTCGCGTCGGGCTCCGTGTCGCGTGCATACGGACGCAACGCGCGTGCTCCGCTCAGTGTCTATAATTTTGCAGGCGATCTCGGCAAATCCGCGCTGCCCGCGGCCGTTTCGCTGCTGATTAACTTCATGCCGTGGCGTCATGCGCTGTGGGCGATGTCGGCCATCGGCATTCTGGTCGCGCTGGTCATCGCACTTTTCCTCCCTTCGGTGCGCGGAATCGAGTCGTCAGCCGAAGCGACGGCCAGCGAAGCCACGCAAGGTTCGCAAAGCGGATTCTCGCTGCTGTTCGCGATCGGCGTGCTCGATACCGCTGTGCGGATGGGCTTGCTCACGTTTCTGCCGTTTCTCCTGCGCTCGAAAGGCATCTCGCCTCAGATGATGGGTACGGCGCTGGCGCTGGTTTTCATCGGCGGCGCTGCGGGCAAGTTTGCTTGCGGCGCGCTCGGCGCGCGGGTCGGCGTGATAGGAACGGTGTTCACTACCGAAGGCGCCACCGCGGTGCTGATTCTCGCCGTGATCTGGCTGCCGCTCGCGCCCGCGATGATCCTGCTGCCGCTGCTCGGTGTGATGCTCAACGGCACGTCGTCGGTGCTTTATGGCACGGTGCCCGAACTCACGCCGGCCGGCCGCACCGAGCGGGCGTTCGCGCTCTTCTACACCGGCACGATCGCATCGGGGGCACTCGCGCCGGTCGCGTACGGACTGGTGGGCGATCGGATCGGCGTGCACGGCGCGACGATCGCGACCGCCGCCACCGCGCTTGTCATCTTTCCATTAGCGCTTGCGCTTCGCCGTCATCTGAGCACGACGTGAGTTGTCAGGTACGCGCGACGCTCAACAAATCAGGAAGCCTATGACAATGCATGACACTCCGACGATCGCCCTGGTGGGCCCCGGCGCAATCGGCACCACCGTTGCCGCTGCGCTTCACGAAGCAGGCCGTACACCGGCGCTGTTCGGGCGCACCGCACACGACCATCTGCACTTGCGATTCGACGGCGGCCAGATTCGCGTGCCCGGTCCCGTGCGGACAAGTCCGGTCGGCATCGAAACGACGTTCGATCTCGTCTTCGTCGCGGTGAAGACGACGCAGGTCGAAACAGCGTCGACGTGGCTGTCCGCGTTGTGCGGCGAGAAGACCGTGGTTTGCGTGTTGCAGAACGGCGTGGAACAAAGGGATCAATTCGCGCCTTACGTGTCGAAAGACCGTGTGCTGCCTTCGGTGGTCTGGTTTCCTGCTCAACGGGAAGCCGATGCCTCGGTGTGGCTGCGTGCGAAACCAAGACTTACATTGCCGGACACGCCGGCGGCGCAGGCCGTCGTGACGGCGTTGCGCGATACCCGCTGTTCCGTGGATGTGACCGAGGACTTCACCAGCATCGCGTGGCGCAAACTGCTTCAGAACGCAGTCGCCGGATTGATGGTTCTGACGGGCCGCCGCGCCGGCATGTATTCCCGCGCCGATATCGAACACCTGTCGCTCGCGTATCTGAAGGAGTGCATCGAGGTCGCTCGTGCGGAAGGCGCGACACTAGGCGATGAAGTCATGCGAGAAATCGTCGATGGATTCCGGCGCGCACCTGCCGACCTCGGCACATCGATCCTCGCCGACCGGCAAGCAGGCCGGCCGCTCGAATGGGATAGCCGGAACGGCGTCATACAGCGTTGCGGCCGCGCGCGTGGCATCGCCACGCCGGTCAGCGATCTAATCGTGCCGCTGCTGACGGCGGCGAGCGATGGACCGGGTTAGACTCAGCACGGCCGTCTGTGTTCGATCCATGCATCCAGGAGCCGGATAGGACGTTGACGGGTTTCGAAGTCAACCGGCCGTCCGAGTGTCCGGCCTTTGATTCAGGCGAACGGCAGAAGCTAGCCGAATTCAGGAGCTCGAAGCTGGGATGCGCCTTGCTACGTGAGATTCAACCCACCATCCGACAGCAGAATTTCTCCAGTTAGATAGTCTGAGGCGACCAGCATCATGACAGCCTGAGCAATGTCTTCCGGACTAGCTGACCGCCGCATTGGGGCCCTCGTCTTCCAAAGCGCCTGTGCCTGCGTCCAGTCTGCGGTCAATGGTGTATCCACCAGTCCGGGAGCAACAGCATTTACCCGAATATCGGGCGCGAGCGATACCGCCAGCAGGCGAGTCATGTGGTTTAGTGCAGCCTTCGTCGCCGCGTAAGGGATTGACGCGCCCTTTGGCCGAACACCCGCATGCGAGCTAATGTTGATCACGCAACCTGGGCGGCCACGTTGAACTGCGTCACGTAATGCAGGTTCCGCCTCGGCTATCAAACGAAACGGAGCCACCACATTGACCTCGTGCAGTTCCGCCCACACCGCTGGTGTAGCTGCAGCCAGATCTGCATGCGGGATGACCCGGCTGATCCCCGCATTGTTGACCAGAACGTCGAGTCGTCCCCACGTGGCGACGGCTTCACGGATAAGCCGTACCCTGTCCGCATCGTCAGCCAGGTCAGCCTGTACGTAGATGGCTGAACCGAGTTCGCGAGCCAATGCTTGACCTGTTTCTGCTGAACTGCGCGAATGCAAGACAACTGAGAATCCTTCGCTTGAAAGCCGCCTGGCGATGGCGGCGCCGATGCCAGAAGTCGAACCGGTAACAAGCGCGACAGGGGACGCAATTTTCATGGTTGTTGACGTGGATGAAAGTCGTTATCTGATGTTCATTCGTCGATTGTCGACGATCCAGTTGACTGTGTCGAATGGCTCTTACTGGCCGGTAACGGCCATCGCAGTCCGCCGGGCCGATTCCGACCCACAAGCGACAGATGCGCCGCTCCAAAGCAGTCGCTTAGGCTCTCACGTTATCCATGGATGTCTCAAGGCGAACTTGTCGAACACCAAAGTCTTCGATTCTCTGGAGGCGACATCGACAGGCGAAGAGCGATAGCGTCGACGGCCTGATCAACCGAAACGTTAGCTATGCAGACTCTGAGGTACGCTGATTCAACAACGTGAATGGAAGTCGCGCAAGGCTATGCAAAGACACTGCTGATCCCCCGCTTTACGTCAGACCGATGTGGTGCGCCGAGCGAAACGCCTGGCGCAAACCGAGGCCGGCCCTCACTGATCTCGCGGGCGGCGCTGGTTGGCGGCGAGATCAATCGACGCTGGCGGCCATGTCCGCCAGCGCTCGCCGCGCCGTCTCGGCGAAATACGACAGGGTGCTGACAAACCACCCATGCGCCTGGGAAACAAACGCATCTGAAAGCGTCACGGCGCGACGGGTCTCGTTGTGCGTCAGCACCCCGCGCGTCTCTGCTTCGTTGATTACATTGCGCACGTGAGATTTCGAAATGCCCAGATCCGATGCGATCTGGCTGCTGCTGAGCTTGAGCCAGTGCCGCGTATCGTGCGATGCGGTGCTCGCCAGTACGCAACGACAATGCTCGCGCAACAGGAAGAATGCAATCCGGTCCCCGCATTCGTTTTGATGGGCCCAGTTGACCAACGGAAATTGTGGAAACTGCGTCGTAACGTTGTCGAGAATTAGCCGCGAATGCAGTACGTAATGCGAAAAGAAAATGTCGTCGCGCCGCATGCGGTCGGCACCACCCCGATCAATCAACCCGAGCGATTCACAGCATTCCAGATGCTTGATCAACCATTGGCGCAAACCGTCGATGGTCCGCGGACCCGGTACCAGATACTTGAGGCGCCGGTCGTCCTGATCGGGCTCGACCGAAATGAGCCTGGCCACCCGCAGTACCGCAAAAAAGCTCGCCAGTGTACGCGAATAGCCAATCAGGTTTTGCAGTCGCGACAAGGTGGGGCGCTCACCGGTTCCTGCCAGATATTCGTAATGCATGACGATCACACGCCCCAAGGCATGCGACTGCATCACTCGCCCAAACAGCTTGTTGATCAGCCGCTCACCACAGAATAGATGCAACAGCGAATCGCAGTAATCATGCATGGGCTGTTCATAAGGTGATGCCGGCGGCCCCATCCGAATTTCCCCCGTTTGGCTACATCAATTTGCTTTCTGTTTTTCCCTCTTTCTGCGGCGGCGAAGTGCATTAAAGAATAGTGCTAAATATACATGCAAAAATTGGACTTCCACGAACAATACCGACCTCGATACGATTGCAGCGTCCCGATCGTCAGACAACATCGCCAGGGCCAAAAGCATTTGCTCAAAACAACGTAGTCCAAGACCAAAGGAAACGATTATGTGCGACCACCACGCTCCCTCGATGTCCCGCCGTCAGTTGCTTTTCGCTGGCGCCGCCGCGATAACTCTCGCCGGCGTCACCGCCGAGGACGGTTTTGCAGCAGAACCGTCGGCTGGCCCGGCGCCGAATGCGATTGCGCCCGATGTGGCGCTCGCCCGTCTGATGGAAGGCAATGCGCGTTACGTCGCCAATGCGCCCTCGAACAAGGACTACTCTGCCGGACGCGCGGCACGGGTAACGGCTCAATACCCCATCGCCGCGATCGTCAGCTGCGCGGACGCGCGCGTCGCTCCGGAACTGGCTTTCGATCAGGGGCCCGGCGACCTCTTCGTCGTGCGCGTTGCTGGAAATTTCGTCAACGACGATGGACTGGCAAGCCTCGAGTATGGCGTCAAGTTTCTTGGTGTACCGCTGGTCATGGTTCTCGGACATACCAACTGCGGCGCAGTGTCGGCCACGGTGAAGATGATTCAGGAGAAGGCTGTCATGCCGGGCCATCTGGCCGACATGGTGCAGTCCATCAAGCCGGCCGTCCTGGCCGCCAGACATGACGGGGGGGAACGGGATCTTGCGGCAAGGGCCACGATTGAGAATGTGCGCATCAACGCCGGTCGCTTGACTGTCTCCAAACCGATCCTTGGGCACTACGTGAAGGACGGCCGGGTGAAAGTGGTCGGCGCCATGTACGATCTGGCCACCGGCAAGGTCAGCATTTTGTAACGGCGGCATGCGTCGTGCAACGCGTCCGTCGCAGCCGCATGAAATCCGCGCGAGCATCTCGCGGTATTTCTTCGACGGGCGCGTTCATGGCAGCTCGGACCTTTGACGGGATGTGACAGGGTTTCGTGCGCACCACGTGTACGTCGGCACCGAGTGCAGCTTTCGCTGTCCATCACGAGTTTGAGACGTCGCCGCGCAAATAGGGCGCCATCAGCCAGCACGGCAGCCAGGCCAGCGCCGGCCGCACCGGCGTCCGCGATCGTCTGAGGATCGTCATGGTACCGGTGCGCAACAGGGCGGCACTCATGGACCGTGCCATCCGGCGCGAACACGCGCCCCGGGAAACAGTGCCCGCCGCGCCTACCGAAGCTCAGGCGAGGTCGTTGATTGAAAACGGTTCCCGTGGCGATGTCGAATGGCGGAAACTGGCCGGAAACGGTCATGCTCGAGAGGCAGTTTTCGACCCTTCTCCGCCGTCGGACAGTTATTTGCGAGCGTCTCTACCACGCTCGATTACGATCGTTCGTGGAGACATTTTCTGGACAGTGATCCGAAGTATTTGCTTCTACCCTCGATCGAAACACGTCAACTTGATCGGTCTCGCCCCGCGGCGGTGCATCAATACTCGAACCCACGCAACTGTTAGAGCGCCAATGTCTCGTTGGTATCGACCGCATTGAGCAGTCTCGCAACGACTTCTCGCGTTTCACTGAGTTCGCGCAGCCGAGCGTCGAGCTTTTCGACTTCACCGCGCAGCAACGCGCGCGCCTCTGCGCATGGATGAAACACCGGTTTCTCACCGAGTACACAAGGCAGCAAAAGCCGGATACTGCTGATCTTCAAACCTGCCGCGGTGAGCATGCGGATGCGCTGTGCGGCGTTCACTTCGTCGGAACCGTAATCGCGGTAGCCCGAATCGGTCCTCTTCGGATTGAGGAGACCTTCGTTCTCGTAATACCGCAGCATCCGCTCACTGACGCCGGTGCGGCGAGCCAGTTCTCCGATACGCATGACATCCCCCGAAAGACACGCTTGACCTTGACAGCGATGTCAAAGTTTAACCTCTTTCGACCGCGCGGATTTCCCGCCGGTCCGTTCGTCAAGAGACCCTCAATATGACACCATCCAATGACACGTTTGACGGAACGTTTCCATTTTCGCCGCGCTTCAGCGATGTTGCCGGCTTTCGCATGCATTACGTTGACGAAGGGCCTGCCGACGGCGCGGTCGTCCTGTGCATTCACGGGGAACCGACGTGGGGCTACCTGTTTCGTGATCTGATCAAGGCGCTCGCGGGCGACTACCGTGTGATCGCGCCCGACCACATGGGATTCGGCAAGAGCGAGACGCCGGAACATCGCACGTACTGGCTACAGGATCATATCGACAACCTTGAAAAGCTCGTGCTTGCGCTGGATTTAGACGACATCACTCTCGTCATGCACGACTTCGGCGGCCCCGTTGGCATGGGACTCGCCGCACGCCATCCGGGCCGCATTCGCCGAGTCGTCAGCACGAACGGCCCGACGCCGTTTGGTCAAAGCACGTTATTCGACCGGCTGAATGCGAATGCCGCGGTCTCGCCATGGTTCCAGTGGATTCTCCGCTCCGATTCGCAAGGCCGTCTCGAACCCGTGCTGGACGAACTCGGCTTCAATATCCTGAGTGTCTTGAAGCTTAACGGCTTCGAAAACCACGCGCGTATCGACGATACGTGGCTGCGCGCCTACGGCTCGCGCTTCGCTCTGCCGACCGACAGTGCCGGCGCGATTGGCTGGGCAAAGGGCTTCGCGATCGGGGCACATCGTTTCGAAGTGCCAGACGCGCTAGCACTCGACTCGATCCGTTCAAAGCCAGCGCTTGCCATCTGGGGCGAGGCCGATCGGACGCTGGCAGCTGAACACTTTCTTCCGCTGTTCAGCGAGATCTTTCCCATGGCGCCGGTTCACCGACTCGCCGGAGTCGGCCATTACAGCTTCGAGGATGCGCCGCAAGAGATCACCGAACTGATTGCCGCGTTCATGAAGACCCACTAACTCGCACTTGGCCGGCCCGCAAAACCGGCCTGGTGTGTCCGGAGTCGATCATTTCAATTTTTCCCCGCAGCCTGGCGCGGATTGAGCGTCGCTATCGCGGAGTGCGCCCACGGAGGTGGCGATGGATTGCGCGTCAGCAACGCAGAGGATCGCAGCAACGACGACCGACCCGATGCCCTTTCCCTGGTGTTCTGGAATAACGTACAGATGTTCAAGCATCAGATGGTCGTCAGTCAGCCGCGTTTGTACGAACCCGACTGTGGCGCCGTCGACCACAATGAACTTGCACAACGCCGGATCGAAGGATGAAAGGAAGCGATCCCGAGCTCTTTTCGGGTCGAAGCGTCCGATGCGCTCCAAGTTCTCCTTCATTGCGTCAATGCGCATTTGAACCCGCGCTTCAACGTCGCTGTGCGTAGTGCTTGTGAAGGCCACGTTCACCGGTCATGCCACGTTAATGTTGTGTCGTTGTGTGAAGCATGCAGGGCAACGACTATGCCAATCGAAGATTCCATAACACATCAAGTACGTGTTGCGTGGAACGCTCAATGTACCCCGCGCGATGGGCAATGCCGAGCCGACGCCACAACGCCGGCTTCAGCGGGCGCATGACAATGCGCTTGTCCGGTAATGGGGCAGTTGCCTCATGGGGTAACAGCGCGGCGCCGTATCCTGCCGCGACCAGACTCTTGATGGCGTCGTTGTAGTTAAGCTCGATGCGAGGCACCGGTTGATGCCCCTTGGTTGCGAACCACTCCGCAGTCAGGTGTGAAAGACGCGTTGTTGCGTCGTTGAGGATGAGCGGTTGGGCAGCGAGCCATTCAGGTGTGACGCGGGCTGGGCACTGCCAATGTGCCGGCACAAAGGCCATCACGGGGTCGCGCCTCCAAGGCGTGATCACGAGTCCAGCCTCCGGGGGCTGAGGCAGTGCGACCAGCCCGACGTCCAGCCTCCCATCCACCAGTCCCGACAACGTTTCCTGTGACGTGAGCACTGCAACCTGGATGTCGATGGCGGGGTGGTGCTGGCGCAGCACCTCAAGCGCTTGCGGTAGTAGGTGCGCGATCGCGCCAGTCGATGCACCCAGCCGCGCGCGTCCTTCGAGTCCTTGCACCTGGCGTTGAATGTCCGCTAACGCCTGCTCCGCATCGGCCAGCAGCCGACGCGCGCGCTCCACCAGCACCTCTCCTATCGCCGACGGCCTGACATGTCCGCGCTTTCGCGATAGCAGTGGCGCCCCAATGCGGTCTTCAAGTTCACTGATGTGCAGGCTAACCGTTGGCGGTGCCAAGTGCAGTGCACGTGCCGCGTCGGCAAATGAGCCGCGATCTGCAATGGCTACAAGGGTGCGCAAGCGGTCCAGGCTGATTTCTCGCATGTCGATGTCTGGATTCAAAAAAACTGAATGATCACGTTGTGAAATTCAACTTTCGTTATTCTAGCTGTCCACGGAATATAGGGGCTCGTTCCCGTTTTTGCTTCTTACAATTCAAAGTCAACGGAGTATTTCACGTATGAGCCCTCCCGTTGTATTCATCGACGGCGATCAAGGTACCACCGGGTTGCTAATCCAGGAACGGCTGCGTAGCCGGACCGACATCAGAGTGACGACGCTTGCTGGTGCGGAGCGCAAAGATTTGCGGCGTCGCGCAGAATTCATCAACGCGTGCGACATCGCGATCCTCTGTTTGCCGGATGCCGCGGCGCGCGAGGCCGTGGCCGCAATTGTCAATCCTGCGGTTCGGGTCATCGACGCCAGCTCCGCGCACCGTACTCATCCGGACTGGATCTACGGATTCCCGGAGATGGCGCCGGGGCAGGCCGAGCGAATTGCAAGCGCACGCCGGGTTACCAACCCCGGTTGCTACCCGACCGGTGCGCTTGGCTTGCTGGGCCCGTTGGTGCAGGCCGGGCTCATTCCGCGCGATTACCCGATCAGCATTCATGCGGTATCCGGCTACTCCGGGCGCGGACGGGCGGGCGTGGAGGAATACGAGGGGGCGGGAGCCGCCAACGCGCCTTTGTACCAGGTCTATGGCCTGAAACTCGCGCACAAGCACGCGCCGGAGATCCAGCAGCACGCCGGGCTCGCGCAGCGTCCCATTTTTGTTCCGGCATACGGCGCGTTCCGTCAGGGCATCGTGCTGACGGTGCCCCTGGCGGTGCGGCTGCTGGCGCCCGGTGTGGGCGGCGCCGCGCTACACGCCTTGCTTGCAGGCCACTATGCTGACGCGACTCACGTGCGCGTCTTGCCGCTGCACGAATCGAGCGCCGTGGAACACCTGGATCCACAAGTCCTGAACGGTACGAACGACATGCACTTAAGCGTGTTTCATAACGGGGACGACGGACAAGTCTTGCTAACAGCCGTTTTCGATAATCTTGGCAAAGGCGCATCCGGCGCTGCGGTTCAGAACCTGAACCTGATGCTCGCGTCGCAATAATTGTCGCTGGCTTGGAATGACGTTCGGCCACGAACAGATGTGCCAACGATGGTTGCCGCATCTGTTTGTGGCCGTCCAACGGCAAACCGTCATCGGTCGATGTGCAGGGGGGCTGATCCGCCGCCTCGTCGTTCGCCATATGGTCAACTACGAAGCGCGCTGCGCTCGCGCAGGCCAAGCTGCGCGACCTCCCGCGACGTGAGGCCCCCGCGACTGTGCCAAAATGCGTGCTTGCACGTCCGATTTCCAGTTCCAAGGAGTCCACGATGACCGCATTGGCTGCCGTTTTCGCCGTTCTCGTCGCGCTGTGGTTAGGCGCCATGATCCCGGGACCAAGTTTCGTACTCGTCGCGCGCAACGCCATCGGCCTGTCTCGTCGTGATGGGCTGGCGACTGCGCTAGGAATGGGCGTGGGGGGTATTTTCTTCGGCGGCGTCGCACTCGCCGGGCTCTACACCCTTTTGCAGTCCGTCGAATGGCTCTATATCGGCCTAAAACTCGCGGGCGGTGCGTATCTAATTTACGTTGCGTCGAAAATATGGCGTGGTGCTGGCAGTCCGATCACCGTCGATGACACTTTTGTAACCCTGTCTGGCAGTGTACGCAAATCGTTCTGGATTGGCCTGAGCACTCAGCTGAGCAATCCCAAGACAGCCATCTGGTACGGCAGTATCTTTGCCGCATTGCTCCCGCAGCATCCGCCGCTCTGGTGCTATTTCGTGCTGCCGCCCCTGGTGTTTGCGGTCGAATGCGGCTGGTACACGATCGTTGCGCTCTGCTTTTCGAGCAAGGGCCCACGCGAAGTGTATCTGCGAGCAAAGAAATGGGTCGATCGGGTTGCTGCCGTCGCCATTGCAGCGCTCGGACTGCGATTAATTCTTAACGCGTCCAAGTCTGGCATCTGACATTGTTTGATGGCATATGCCGTCGACTTGCTTCCGCGCGAATCAACGGAATCCAAGGTTGCATGAGCGCGGTCGTTGCTGAAACCAGCATTCGGGTCTGTATGACCTGCCGCGTCGCAGCCTCGCGGGCGCGCCGTCGTCTTACAGCAAAAGATGCCGTGAAAGCACCTCGCCTCCGGTGTTGTCGTCAGCGCTTCTCGTTCATTTCAGGTTCAAGCGACTGCACGCATTTATCGACGCTCAACTCCCACAGTGCGCTACGCGGCAGCGTCGCGTCGGACGCCCGCTCGAGCGCGGTCAGCGCGCGCGGCTTAAGCCGCACCAGAAGCAGCTGCTGTCCACGTGAGGCCAATTCGGCAGAGAATATGCGCAGTGCTTCGATTGCCGAACTATCGACATCGGGCGTTTCCTCGAGGCTCAGTATCACCGTCTGCACTGGCGTGGACTGCCCTCGCAGCATCAAGCGTACCTTGCTGAGCACGCGTTCGGCATTGGCGAAGAAGAGCGGTACCTCCGGCCGCACGATCGTGATGCCGGGGATCGGTGACGCATCCATGTGTGCGGAGATATCGACGAAATCGTGGCTGTCTCTTAGGCGCCCGAGCACCGAGACAGCCGGCTCCGACAAATTGCGCAGCGCGAGGATAAGGCTCACCCCGATGGAGACCAGCAAGCCGTGGAGCACGCCAAACACGAGCACGGCAAGCAGCGCCGCTATCACGACCAGTCTGTCGCGTCGCCACGTCCAGTACGGCTTGAATATGTTCGGGTGCAGTGAGTGACTGACCGCGTAAATGACTATCGCAGCGAGCACCGGCTCAGGCGTGCGGGATAACTGCTGGAGCATCATCAGGACGATCAGCGCGATGACCGCCGCCGCACACAAACCCGCGAGTCGGGTCTGCGCGCCGGCGGCTTCATTGGCGGACGTGGCCGAGTAGCCCGCACCCACCGGCATCCCGTGCAGTAATCCTGAGACAAGATTCGCGCTGCCAAGCGCCACCAGGTCCCGGTTCGCCGAGACGATATCGCCATGCCTTAGCGCGAAGCTGCGGATCGACCCATACGATTCCGCATAGAGAATCAGCATCAGCGCAAATGCGAGTTCTGCGGTTTGCAGCCACTGTGAGCGGTCGAACCTGGGCAGGCCGAAAGTCATACTGTGCAGATCGATCAGGCCGACGGTTCCAACGCCATGTCCCTGCCAGTCGACCCAGTACCCCGATGCGATCCCGAGCACCATGACAGCCAGCGTCGCCGGCATGCGGGCACTTCGCCCCAGCCCGAAAAGGATGCCCAGCGCGGACACGCCAAGTGCGACGCCATACCAATTCCAACTGGGGGCCTGGTGGACAAGATCGAAGGCGATTCGCAGCGTATCGCTGTAATGCGATTGCACGCCGAGGATCGTTGGCAGTTGTTTGATGGCAATTGTCAGCGCCAGGCCGAACGCAAAACCGCGCAAGACGGGCTTCGAGATAAAGTCCGACATAGCGCCCAATCGTGCCGCGCCGGCCAACAGGAAAAGGATGCCGGTCGCGGCGACGAGGGCGGCGGCGTATGCGACCTGCGCGCCGACGCCCCCGGCGCTGGCCCCCACGGTGGCGGCAAGCACCGCTGCTGACGAGGAGGTTCCCGACACGATCGCGAATCGACTACTGCCCGCCAACGCATAGACGACAAGACCTGTGAGCAGTGCAATCAGGCCCGCCTGCGGTGGCAGCCCAGCGATATTCGCATAGGCAATGGCCTCAGGCAGCAAGAGTCCTGCTATCGAAACGCCTGCGAGTATGTCGCGCGCAATGCGAACCTTTCGCGGTGGAGGCGGCTCGGACGAACTCGTGTAACTTGACGGATTCTGAAGCTGTACGGCGGCGGCGTGTCCGGTATCGATAGTCATATCCAGAGGCGTTATCGAATATACGGCGGTTGATAACCGTCGAGGCGTCACAAACGGAGACGCTATTATCTCTGGATTTTTTCGGTACGAGATTCCTCGTGCTTATTACGGCTCTCGTGAGTTTAGGTTTCCGGATTGCAGGCGTGCGTCGGCTGAGTGAACCCGACGCGCTAGTGGCGGTGTCGGAGTGCTTGCGACCGGCCGTAGTTTCCCGATAGCAGACGTCGCACGCCACGCGTCGAACGCGTGCATCCGCGACGAGTTCAGGCGGATAGTCGCCCCCCTTCACCACGGCGCAGTGACGAGAGGGGGGCGAAGCATTACGCCCGGCACCCACGCGCGGGCGAGCAGATCAGGTCGAGACAGTCTCCAATTGAATCCCCCTCGTTTCAATGCCGAAGAACCAGACGCACGCGGCGGCAATGCCGAAACAAATCGCTCCGAACAGAAACACGGCGTCGCTCGTCGACCACGTGACGATTGCCCCCACGAGGGTCGGGCCCAGCAACGCGCCGATCCGACCGCAGAACGAGGCGTATCCGCATCCCGTGGCGCGCGCTCTCGAGGGAAACAGTTCCGGCGTATACGCGTAGAGGACCGCCCACATACCGAATGCGAAGAATTGCATGCTCGCGCCCGCTGCATAACTCGACCACTGGGCGGCTCCCGCCTGCAACACCTGGCCGAAAACGTACGTGGCGAACGCGCCGCCAACGAGGGTGCTGACACATGTTAGCTTTCGCCCGAGCCGTTCGACCGCCCACGCCGCGACAAGGAAGCCGGGAATGCCGCCGAGCGAAATGCAGACCGTGAACAGAACGGACTGAGTCACCGCGACCCCGCGCGCCTGCTGCAGCGCGCCAAGCCATGTGTTCAAACCGTAGAATCCAAGCAGCGCAAAGAACCAGAGCGCGCCGACGACCAGTGCGCGAACGCGGTAGCTTTCCGACCAGATGACACGCATGCCGCGTTCTTCACGCGGACCCTCCGCGGCGGTCGGCGAAATCGACGGCAACGCATGCAAGTGAAGGCGGCGCATTACCGACTGCTCTACACGTGCCACAACGGCATCAGCCTCGGCATACCGCGCCTGCGACTCCAGCCAACGCGGCGACTCCGGTACATAGCGGCGAACGACAAACAGGAACAACGCGGGAACGGCCTCCAGGGCGAACAGGACGCGCCAGCCGTGGTGGGCCAGCACAAAGTAGGAAAGCAGTCCGGCACTGATGAAGGCGATTGGCCAATTCCCGTCCATCAAAGCCAGATATTTGCCTCGCTTGTCTGTGGGAATGAACTCCGAGAGCAAGGTTTGCGCGAGCGGCAACTCCATCCCCATGCCGATACCGAGCAATAACCGAAAGGCGCTCAACTCGACCGGCCCCGATGCGGTGGCACACAGCACGCTGCCCAGCCCCCAGACCACCATGCTGATCTGAAACACTGGCTTTCGTCCGAATCGGTCTGCAGCAATGCCCGAGCAGATTGCGCCGATCGCCATACCGACGAAGCTCGCACTCCCGATCATCCCGGCCTGCACATTGGTGAGCGCGAAGTCCGCCTTGATCGACCCGAGCACGAACGTCATCGTGGCCAGATCGATGTTGTCGAAGAAGAACGCCAGCGCTATGACAAGAAACAGCCATCGGTGATACCCGCAGACGGGCAGTCGCTCCAGGCGTTGGGCTGCCGTGACGCGGCCGATTTCAATCGATTGCATTTTCATTCAACCTCCTCCGTTTTGACCTATTCCGCTGAATATGTCGGTACCGGGAGTCGGTACTGACATTCACCAATGTCGGCCGCCAAAACTAGTGAGGCGCGCGGGGAAATGTCGCATGCAATCGGAGTTACGCCAAGATGGGAAGCGGCGGGATCACGCGACGCAACGCAAGCGGTGGCGCTCGTGCCAATGCGTCTTCCCTAGCGATCATTTCGTGCGACGGAAGCGATGAGGATCGAACGCTCCGTCAGGGAGGCCCGACACAGACGCCCCTCGCTCGAACGGATAGCGAAGGTAAGGCGCTTGCGGCTGACCCGGCGGCGAATACTGCCCGTCTGCGAGAATGCGCTTCTTCGCGCTGAGGCGTTCGATCTGACATCGAATGGCCACGATCTGATTCGCTGCGCCCGGTTCGATAGCGGTGTAGTCGTTCTCCGGGCGAAATTTTCCCAACGCTTCGTTCTGATGTGCGATCACGTCCTGCGTTTGCATGCGGGTCGAAGCCTTGCATCGCGCGATAACGCTGTAGTACTCAAGACTCGTGTTCTGCCCTTTGGGCGCTTTGAGTAACGCGATGGGTCGATCGATCACGATGACGATGTGTGGATCTTCCTGGATCAGTCGGGAAAATTTTCCGAAGCGCGAACAGTGAATCAGGAAGGCGTCGCCAGTGAACGTAAAACTCTGTGGTACCACGTAGGGAAAAGGCGTGTCATTCACGGCTACACGACAGATCAGCTCGTCTCGCAAGAACGCTTCGATGGCTGGCCAATCGGTCCACGCCAGGTCGGTCCGGCGCATGACGTTATCGAGGTACTCAGGCGTCATGATCGACGTCTCCTTTTGAAATGATGAGTCGTTGCTCTCGCGCGGGCCCGGCCCCAGTGCCTGCGACACGACACGCCGTGATCTCCTGGACCGCCAGGACAAACCGTTGAAACGACAAGGGAAGGAGAGAGAAGGCGAGCGGGATATCCGTGAGGGCCTCGAAGGCGGGGAAGTGGCGGATCGTGGGTGCCCAACGACCCTCCCGTGCTTCGTCGACAAGGACATCGGCATATCCAGGGGAGGCGTTCATGAGGCGAGAGCAAATGTGGCTTCCACCTCGACGGGCGCATTGAATGGCAGACTTGCCACACCAATAGCGATGCGGGCGTGCTCTCCCGATTTGCCGAAAAGTTGCGTCAATAGTTCTGATGCGGCGTTCACGATAGATGGGGCGTCGGCAAATCCTTCCGACGTCGCGACGAATCCGCCCACCCGGAGCACGTTCTCAACGCGATCGAGTTGTCCGTCCGTGGCAACCTGAGCCCAACCAAGAAGGTTCATGACGCACAGCCTCGCCGCGCTTCTCGCGTCATCGGCTGAAACGTCGGCGGGCACCTTGCCCACCCAAGCGGGCACGCCGTTTCGCACTGGCAATTGCCCGGACACGATGAGCGTGTTGCCGTGCAGTTTGAAGGGCCTGAAAGGTGCCGGTGCCACCGTGAGGCTCGGCAATGCCAGCCCTGCCGCGGTGATGCGCTCGTAAATGTTCATGAGATCTCCAGAATGACGCCGCGGCTGCGGCGGCCTGTCAATTCTGGAGGATCCAGGCCGAGGAAAATGTAGCGGCCACGCAGACGTTTATCGCGATTGCGCCAATCGCCGTCAGGCGACTCAGGGCTTGAAAAATTCCGTCGGCGTGCAACCGAGCGCCTTGCGAAACATCGCGCTGAAAGCGCTTGTACTGTCATAGCCGAGGGACGAGGCGATGTCCGTCACGGAATGTTGTGCGCTCAGCATCTGCACGGCCACGAGCAATCGAGCCTGTTGTCGCCAGCGCGTAAAGGTCATGCCGGTCTGCTCGGGAAACAACCGGATGATGGTGCGCTCGCTTGCACCGGCGACTTTGCTCCAGGCCGCGACGGATGTCTCTTCCGCGGGATTCGAAAGAATCCATCGGCAAATGCGGGCGATGCGTTCGTCCGACGGCATGGGGAGGTGAAGCGGCTCGACGCTCAGCGGCCGAATCTCATGAAACAACAGATCAACGACCGCGGCATCCCTGCTATTGAGCGCATAGTCGACGGGCATCCGAGTGACGGCGTCAATGAGTTCGCGCAGCAGTGGCGACACCGACACCACACAGCAATCGGGTGAGCGAAGCGGGGCATGGTCGCCATCGAAATAGAGCGTGCGCATTTCGATAGCGCCGACCGCTTGCATGCAGTGCCTGACGCGCGGCGGTACCCAGACGGCACGAAGCGAGGGTACGACCCAGTTGCCTTTCGCGGTGGTGACGACAATGGCGCCCGTGCTTGCATAGATCAACTGACCACGGATGTGTTCGTGATAATCGATAAAGAATCGATCCGGAAGGTCGCGAGCCATACCGCCCACTGGCCGCGCGATCTGCTGGTAATCGTCTCGATCCTCACTTTTTCCGAACATGGCGTAACCTCGTCATCGCTTGACACTTGTCCGCGCGCCGCTGCGTCGTATGTCTCTTAGATTCGGAATTTGCGCCGTCACGATACGGCGCGACATTGACTTCCATTCCGATAAGTGAGGCTAGCATGCCGGTTTACCGTTCATTTGATCAAGAGGCGCTGGATCGTCAGTACAACGTTCGCGCAGGCATTCCCGATCATCTCGAAGTTTTTTCCCGTTGGGCCCGCACAGGTGAAGCGTTCCGTCGCGCCAGTACCTTCAGGGAGGATGTCGCGTACGGCAGCGATGTGAAGCAGACCTACGACCTGTTTCCCGCGCAGGGGCACGGTCGGCCAACGCTCGTATTCATTCATGGCGGTTACTGGCAATCGTTGGACAAATCCGATTTCAGCGCGCTGGCCGGTCTTTATCAGGCGAATGACATCAACTTTGCAGTCGTGAACTACCGCTTGGCGCCGGATGTCCGGATGGGCGATATCGTCGAGGACAATCGCCGGGCCGTCCTGCATCTGTACCGAAATTCCGTGAACCTCGGAATCGATCGCAATGCGATTTATGTTTGCGGCAGCTCGGCTGGCGGTCATTTGACGGCTGCGTTGGCAGGCACTGACTGGGCGTCGTACGACGCCCCCTCCGATCTGATCAAGGGCGCGTGCGCGATCAGCGGTCTGTACGATCTCGAGCCGATACGCCTGTGCTATCTGAACAAGGCGGTTCGGCTCGATGAAGATGAAGTGATCGCCTTCAGCCCAATTCGTCATCTCCCTAAAGTGCCGCTGTCTTACATTCTCAGCGTGGGTGGAGACGAGTCGGATGAATTTCATCGGCTTCAGGCCCAGTTCCAGACGATACTGAACGACCATGGTCTGGACGTCCGGATCGTGCGCCAGCGTGACGGCCATCACTTCGATGCCGTTGACCGAGTGGGTGAAGCGGGGAGCGACCTTTCGAGCGCGATTCTCGCGATGATCGACGCCCGATAATCGTCACCGTCATTGCACGTCCGGCCATGCGTGGCGATCCATTCCCAACGGACCGACGCTGGCCGGCGACAGCGCATGGGTCGCAGTCGCGGCTTGCGCGACCGACACGCCACGTTTCTTGATCAGCAAGGCAACGCGGTTGGGATCACCGCACGTCGCAGACGCTGCGAGCCGTTGCGTCTGCTACCAGTTCCACGCACGCGGCGACGATCCGCCCGGCACCTGGCCGACCGATCCCGCCGGCCGTTGATCCAGCGCAAAGGATTATCTGGTGCACCGAGTAATCTTTCCAATGGGGCGAGACCCGGAGCGTTCGCTCCGGATGGATCGCGCAGTGCGTACCGAGGAGCGATCATGATGTGGTTCAACCAGCCTGGTGGGTTCGGCTACGGTTACGGGATGATGGGGGGCTTCGGCTGGCTCTTCATGTTCCTGGTGGTCGTTGGCGTGATCGCGTTGGTGGTCGTCCTGCGCGGTCGCTCCCGGGATGATGGGCGCAAGCGATCAACGCCAGGCATTGACGCGCTCGACATTCTTGATGCGCGCTATGCGCGCGGTGAAATCGACAGCGAAGAGTACAAGAAGCGGCGTGCAGACCTGGAGCGCTGAATAACGCGGGTCGTGGCGTTGGTCCTCCCACGCCATCTGCCCCGTTGCGACCGGACAAGGTTCAGCCCGCCGTGACTTCCATCAATCCACTTTCGAGTGGAACGACGTCACGGTTCCACGACATTCGTCTCTCTCACACAATGGAGAAGATCATGAAAAAACGAATCCTGCTGGCCTTGGTGGTTGCCCCAATGCTTGCACTCGCGGCCCCCCTGGCATCGGCGCAGACCACGGACAACGCAGGCCCGCCCGCCTCCGGTCGCGGTTATCGCATGGGTCCAGGGATGATGGGCGGAAACGGTATGGGCGCCTGGCAGCAAGGTGGCGTTGGCGACGGCCCCAACTACGGCCCCGGCGGGTGGGGAATGGGACCCGGGATGACGGGTGGCTGGGGCGGATACGGAATGGGCCCAGGGATGATGGGCGGTTGGGGCGGCTACGGGATGGGCCCAGGGATGATGGGTGGCTGGGGCGGCTATGGGATGGGCCCAGGGATGATGGGTGGGTACAATTTCGGCCCCGGGACCTGGAACCCCGCGCTAGTTGCGTCGCTTAAGTTGAGCGATGCGCAGATCCAGAAGATCGAGACTATCCAGGACGCGGCGGCTAAGAAACAGTGGGCGTTGATGACCAGCATGCACGATACGATGCTTTCAGGCCGGCATAGCTTCGACCAACGGAGTATCGACGTGGACGCGGTGATGAAGACCGCCAAGGCGGTGTCCGATATCCGGCTGCAGATGCTGCGCACCCAGTTGGAAACACAAAAGCAGGTTCAGGGCGTGCTGACCACGCAGCAGCAAGACGAGTTGCGCCAGTACTGGCGCTCGGGATGGTAATTGCTACGGTGAGATTGCGGCAGCTGCATCGCTGTGAATTCGCCCGCCCATGCCGTGTGCTTGCGCCGTTGCCGTGCGCGCGGCATGGAACCTGCGGGTACGTTTGCCAGACAACACGGCACGCGCAAGAGGGCATGTACAGTAAATTTGTCGTGCGTTAACCGGGGGCGCTGCTCGTCGGCCTAGCGTGCTTCGCCTGCTTGGCGAAGATACGGTGTCGGATCGAGGCGGCACCGACGGGCAACAGCGTCGACACCTTGGCGCAGCGAGTGCCGTCCGTCACTGGCCGACGGTTTGCGGGTGCGCTTGCGGCCCGGTCGCCCGACTTCGGGCGTTGGGTCTGCGTCCCCACGACGGCTATACCCACACAGCGGTCATCCAAAGGTAACCGCCGGCCCGCAGACGCTTGCGGACCGAGACAGATGTGCCTTGCAGAGACTGAGACACGGTGCAATTCTCGTTGGGTGAAGGACTGTCATGCACCGCATGGAGCAAAGGGCTCCAGATAGCACGAATCAGGCGCAGGTGTTACATGACAACGAAATACCCGGCCATATAACCGTCCTTGCCCATGCCGTCATAGCTATTCGACATCGCCCAGTAATGACCGCCCTTATCGCATGGCGTCAGGCAGTGCCAACGGAACGTTCCTTTTTGTTTCGGTGTGATCGTGACATGGGTCGTCACCGGTTTGACGCTGCCATCCGCCTGTTCGAGCCCCGCAGCGATTTGAATGTCGACGCCCATTGTCTCGGAAGTCATCGTGTGGGGACCCTCATCGTAGTTGATGATGGTCAGATCGACAGGTTCTCCAACTTTGAGGGCGTAGTTGGCGGGGACGATCGTGTCATGCCCATGTCCATCGGGTCCTTTGGGAGATTGCTCTCCACGCAATACGTAAACGGTGATGTGCTGTGCTAAGTCCGCACTGAATGTGATGGACGGGTTGGATAGCAGCAGCACACTCCCGGCGGCTGCAGAAACAAGGCACTTACTGAGCGATTTCATTTCAAGTTCTCCTTGAATCAGAACGAAGATTTCGACCTGGGATTCAACTGTAGCCTCCTGAAATAATCTGATCTTGATGCGAATCAACGACTTATGTTCAGGTCGCCCTGACGGGACGGATGAGGCGATTCTCCTGTGCGTGGACATCGGGGGGCATTACCCAATTACCCAATCAGGAGATTGACGTCTCCCCAACGTGCTAGAATCGTTGACTGATCAAACATTGATCCATCAAAAAATGGCTCCCAGTCCCAATACCCCGCACTCGGCGGGGCAGGTATTGCCGTTCCGGCAATCGATCGTGGCGATGCTCGGCCTGTGTTTCTGCACGATGATGGTGGCGCTCGACCAGACGGTCGTCGGTACCGCGCTGCCGACTATCGTCTCTGAACTCAAGGGTTTCGAGTACTACGCCTGGGTCGCGACGTCGTACCTCCTCACCTCCGTCATCACCGTGCCGATCTTCGGACGACTCGGCGACTTCTACGGACGCAAACCCTTCGTCATTGCGGCCATCATCATCTTCACCGCCGCGTCGGTCCTGTGCGGCGCCGCGAACAGCATGCTGTTCCTCGTCATCGCGCGTGCCCTGCAAGGCATCGGCGGCGGCATGCTCGTCGGCACCGCGTTCGCCTGCATCCCCGAACTGTTCCCCGACCCCCACGTGCGCCTGCGCTGGCAAGTCATGCTCAGCTCGGCCTTTGGCATCGCCAACGCGATCGGGCCCTCGCTCGGCGGCTTCCTCACCGAAGCCTACGGGTGGCGTTCGGTCTTCTATGTCAACCTCCCGGTGGGACTGCTCGGACTGTGGTTCGTCGGCCGTCACTTGCCGCACATGCGCGCCGGCGGGCATGGCAAGGCGAGCCTCGACTGGCTCGGCGCCGTCCTGATCACCGCCACGCTCGGCAGTCTGCAAATGCTCGTCGAATGGCTGCCCGCCGAAGGTCTCTCGCGCGGTGTGTTCGCGCTGCTCGTCGTGTTGGCGACCTCCTCGTATGCGCTCTACTGGTGGGAGCGGCGCACGTCGCATCCGATCGTGCCCTTCGAAATGTTCCGCGACAAAAAACTCGCGCCACTCTTCGTGCTGTCGGCATTTGCCGGTTTCACCATGTTCGGTGTGCTGTTCTACGCGCCGCTGCTGCTCCAGGGAGGCTTCGGCCTTTCGCCGCGTGAAACCGGGCTGCTGATCACGCCAATGGTCGTGTGCATCACTGTGGGCAGCATCGTGAACGGCCGGCTTATCACTCGCCTGCCCAATCCGAACGTGATGCTCTACGGCGGCTTCTTCCTGCTCGCGCTCGCGTGTGCCGGCGTGATCACGACGCATCGCGGCACGCCGCATGCCCTGATTGCCACCTATATGCTGCTCGCCGGACTGGGCCTCGGTTTCGTCATGCCGAACCTCACTGTCTTCGCCCAGGAAGTCGCCGGGCGCGCGCACCTGGGCATTGCCACGGCGCTCATGCAATCCCTGCGCATGATCGGCGGCATGCTCGGCACGGCCATCGTCGGTACGCTCGTGAACCACAGCTACACCGGCCGCGTAACGGATGCGCTCGCCGCCAACGGCGGCACGCAATGGACCACGCAACTCGCCGATCCGCAGATCCTCGTCAACGCGCAAGCGCAAAGTGATTTCCTGAGCACGCTCGCGCCCTTGGGGCAGAACGGCGCGCTCTTCATCGAATCGGCGCGCACGTCGCTCGTGGCCGCCATTCACAACGGGCAGATGATGTCGCTCGCGGCAGCGCTCGCCGGACTGTGGTTCGTCAAGCGCGTGCCGCTCATTCGGCTCACGCGCGGCGCAAAGCCGCAGCCGCCGGTCGGGGAGTGACGCAATGCCAACGCCACAAAAACGCAACGTCATCCAGCAACTCAGCCTGACATACCGTGCCATGATGGCCGCGTTCGATGCCCAGGTCGGACACCCGCTGCCGCGCTGGAGAATCATTCTCGCGCTGGCCGAGCGCGGTACCTGTTCCCAGAAGTTTCTCGCGGAACATTGCCGTCTTGATCCAGCGTCGCTCACGCGTCAGTTGAAGTCGATGGAAGCGCTCGGCTGGCTCTCGCGCGCCGCCGATCCGCTTGACAACCGTCTCACGAACGTCACGCTCACCGCCGCCGGCACGGCCGTGTACGACGAGGCGACGCCACGCCGTCAGGCGTTCTTCGACGACGCGCTCGAAGGCATGTCGCCCGACGAGATCGCGACGCTGGAAAGCGCACTCGGGCATCTGGAAGCGCGGTTCAAGTCGGTGGCTTCCCGAGCGAAGGCGACCGATACGGACGTGAAGGCGAGTGCAGAGGTGGCCCGACCCGCGCCTGTCGAGACGCCGCCGCCGCCCACTGCCTCAGCCCGCAAACGCGCCTCGCGAAGTCAGACGTAAGTCCGTCGTTGCGATGCTATCCGGAACGTGCGGATCGTCCGGAATGCAAAGAAGCCGCCCATCGGGCGGCTTCTCCTTTGTGGCGCAATAAAACGCGCCTCAAACGCTGCGCTTCACGTTGTCGATGCGTGATCAGAAGAACGTCTGCACGATGTCGACGACGTTGTAATCGCTGTCGACCACCGGCAAATGACGCCACTTGTCGAACGTGAGGCACGGATGCGAGATGTCGAACGCAATCATGTCGCCCACGCGAACATCGTCGCCCGGGGCGATGCGCAAATAGGCATGCTGATCCATCATGCCCGTGACTTCCCAATGCGCCGGCGTCGCTGCCGGCGTTTTGCTCTCGCCCGGGCGGAACTGCAGCGCCGGCTCCGGCATGCCGGCATCGAACGCCGCATCGCGCTTGCCTAGCGCAATGATCGCGCGCTCCGGCTCGGGAATCGATTGCACGTAAGCCCAGAGTTGCAACGCCGGTTGTAACTGCGAACGCATCTGCTTCGCGATCGGGTTGCGCGTGGCGATCTGTGCCTGCGCCGCTTTGTAGATGCCGACGTCGTGCGTGAGATAGCACCCCGGGCGCAACACGACGTCCAGCGGCGCGCCCACGTCCTTGTGGGCGAACTCGTCCGCGACGATGTCGTACCATGCCGACCCGGCGCCCGAGAGCACCGCCGGGGTGCGCTCGATGCGACCCGCGGCCACCAGCTCGCGCGTGATGCGTACCGCCCGTTGCAGGAACGCGCGAATATCCGCTTCTGTGCTCAGCACGCCCTCATAGACTTCCACGCCCGCGAGCTTGACGGCGTCGTGGTACTGCGCCAACGCGTCGAGCACGTCCTGCTGCTGCGCGGCATCGCGCACTCCGGTGCGACCGCCGGTGACGCCCAGTTCGATGAGCACCTGGATCGACTGGCCTCGCGAACGGAAGTACGTGCCCAGATGTTCCACTGCGGCGGCGGAGTCCACCAGACAGAAAAATTCGAAATCGGGATCCTTCAGCAAATCGGCAATCAGCGCCATGTTGCGCTTGCCAACGAGTTGGTTCGCCATGAGCACGCGTCGAACGCCGTGGCGATAGGCCGCATGGGTCTGCTGCGCCGTGGCGAGCGTGATGCCCCACGCGCCCCCTTCGAGCTGACGGCGGAAAAGTTTCGGCGCCATCGTAGTCTTGCCGTGCGGCGCGAGCTTCACGCCGTACTCGTGCACGAAGCGCTGCATCCACGCGAGGTTGTGACGAATCTTGTCCTCGTAGAGCACGGCCGTCGGCAAGCTCAGGTCTTCGTCCAGCAGATTCCACCCCAATCCGGCCGTCGCCGACGGGGCGAGCGGGACTTCCATCGCGCCCAGACCCTTGTTCAGGGTATCGATCATGCCATGCTGATAGTTTGTATCGCTCATTGAGAATGTTCTCCGTGACAAAGCGCGTAAGACCGCCGGGCGCCTCCTATAATAGCGTTTAATTACCTGCGTTTGACAATTTTGTTATAAAGTACCAAAAAAATGCCAAACCGATCAGCAAGGCACTCCGGCGCACCGTCGCGAGAGCCACATGGACTCGAGATATGCCCGAAGCCTTCGATATCGTGACACGCGTTGCCGAGCGCAGCGACGCGCTGAGCCAGGCGGAGCGCAAGGTCGCGCAGGTGGTGCTGGACGATGTCGCGGGCGCGGCCGCGGTGTCGATCAACGTGCTGGCCGAGCGCGCGGGAGTGAGCGAGGCGAGTGTGACGCGTTTCGCCAAGGCGATGGGCTGCCGCGACGTGCGCGATCTCAAGCTGCGTCTGGCACAAGCGGCCGTCGTCGGTCAGCGCTTTTTCGGAGCGAATGCGGCGAGCGGGCCGGACGGCGCGACGGAAACCATCGACCGCATTGCCGACGATATCCAGACGACGTTGCAGCTGCATCGCAGTCTCATCCATCCGGACACCGCGCGGCGCGCGGCGGCCCGGCTGTTATCGGCGCGCATGGTGTACGCCTTCGGGATGGGCGGGGGCTCGTCGCTCATGGCCGACGAAGCGCGTTACCGGCTCGTCCGGCTGGGGCGCCCGGTCGCGAGCTATCAGGACGCCGTGCTCTCCCGCATGGTCGCCAGTACGCTTGGGCGCGACGATGTGGTGCTCGCCTTTTCGGTGAGCGGCCATACGCCGGAGCTGGTCTCGGCCTGCGAGATCGCCCGCGAGTACGGCGCGCAGCTGGTGGCGATCACGGCGACCGGTTCGCCGCTTGCGGCGTTGGCCGACGAGGTGCTGCCCATCCGTGCGCTGGAAACGGATTTCATTTTCAAACCGTCGTCGTCGCGCTACGCGATGCTGCTGGCGATGGACGTGCTGGCCACGGAACTGGCATTGCTCGCCAAGCCGCAGAGCCAGGCACTGTTGCGGCGGATCAAATACGTGCTCGATACGCATCGGGGCGGCGGCGATCGCCAGCCCCTCGGAGACTGACATGACTGACTGGCTCGCGAACCGAACGGTCGACACCCTCATCACCAACGTGCGTCTGGCGGACGGTTCCGGTACACCAATGACCGACGAGCGCTTCGACATCGCGCTGCGCGACGGCCGCATCCATACCATCGCGACGGCCGGAGCGCTCGCCGGCTGGCACGCCGCACAACAGATTCGCGGCGACGGCCAGGTGTTGAGCCCGGGATTCATCGACGTGCATACGCACGACGACACGAACGTCGTCCGCACGCCGGAAATGACGCCAAAACTCTCGCAGGGCGTAACGACGGTCGTCGTCGGCAACTGCGGCATCAGCGCGTCGCCGGTCACGCTCAAGGGCGATCCGCCCGATCCGATGAACCTGCTGGGCGACGCCGACGCGTTCCAGTACCCGACCTTCGCCGCCTACGTCGCCGCGCTCGAGGCCGCGCAGCCCGCGATCAACGTGGCGGCGCTCGTCGGTCACACGGCGCTGCGCGCCAACCATATGGACCGGCTCGACCGGGCCGCGACCGAGGCCGAAATCGAAGCCATGCGCGCGCAATTGCGCGAAGCGCTCGAGCATGGCGCGTTGGGGTTGTCGACGGGGCTGGCCTATGCGAATGCGAACGCCGCGCCGACCGAAGAGGTGCTGGCACTCGCCGAGCCGCTCGCCGCCGCGGGCGGTCTCTACGCGACGCATCTGCGCACGGAGTTCGCCGAGATTCTCGACGCGCTCGACGAAGCCTTCCGCATCGGCCGTCATGCCCGCGTGCCGGTCGTCGTCTCGCACCTGAAGTGCGCGGGCGTCGATAACTGGGGGCGCAGCAAGGAGATCCTCGACGCGCTCGACCAGGCGCAGCGCTTCCAGCCGGTCGGCTGCGACTGCTATCCGTACACGGCAAGTTCGTCGACGCTCGACCTCAAGCAGGTGACGGACGACTTCGACATTCTCGTGACGTGGTCGCAGCCGCATCCCGAGCAGGGCGGCAAGTTGCTCGCGACGATCGCTGCCGACTGGGGCGTCGATCTGTGGGAGGCGGCGCGGCGTCTGCAACCGGCGGGCGCCGTGTATCACTGCATGGAAGAGGACGATGTGCGACGCATCCTGCGGCATCCGGCGACCGTGGTCGGCTCGGACGGGCTGCCAAACGATCCGTTGCCGCATCCGCGCCTGTGGGGCGCCTTCCCACGCGTGCTCGGCCGCTACAGCCGCGAGCAGCAACTGTTCCCGTTGGCCGAGGCCGTCCACAAGATGACGGGCCTCTCCGCAGAACGATTCGGTCTGACGGACCGTGGCCTGGTGCGCGAAGGTTATTGGGCCGATCTGGTGCTGTTCGATCCGGCCACCGTGGCCGATGCCGCGACCTTCACCGATCCCATGCAGCCCGCGTACGGCATTGAGGCCGTATGGGTCAACGGCGTGCTGGCGTGGCAGGATCGCGCGCCTACGCAGAATGCGCGTGCAGGCCGGTTCGTGCGTCGTGGTACGCCGCAGCCAGTGCTTTGAATGAGTGAGAGTGAAGCGGTTTTGTCGAAAGGAGCAATGATGAGCATCAAACGATATGGGGTGGAAGGCGGGCAGGGCACGGGGGGCCAGCGCATGCCATTTGCACGGGCCACAGAAGCCGATGGCTTCCTGTTCGTCTCGGGCCAGACCCCGATGAAAGACGGCGAAGTGATCGACGGGGGCATCGTCGCCCAGTCGCATCAGGCCATCCAGAACATGCTGGCGATTCTCACTGAAGCCGGTTACGGACCCGAGCATGTGATGCGCATTGGCGTGTGGCTCGACGATCCGCGTGACTTCGCGTCGTTCAACAAGGTGTTCAAGGAATACTTCGGCGATCATCCACCCGCGCGCGCCTGCGTGGTGTCGAGCATGGTGATCGACTGCAAGGTGGAAGTGGACTGCGTCGCGTACAAGAAGCCTGCCGCATAAGGACCGCGGCATGCGTGTTGTGCAATGACGGACACTTCGGTACCCGTTTCGCAAAGTTTGCGGTTTAGCTTCGATGGCGGGTGGCGTCGCGCGCGCGCAGTCTTCAATCTCCTAACCCAAGAGGAGGTGGACTGTGACACTAGGATCAATTTCCGGGATCGTTCCGACGATGCAAGCGCCGCGCACGGAAGTCGAGGCCGTCGATGAGCAACGCGTCACGATCGATTTTCCGCCGTTGCCTGACGACGTCCGTTTGCGATCTCAAAGCACGGGCTGCGTGAGCATGGCGGGGTGTACCAGCGGGATCTCGGGGCTGGTAACGCTCGTACTGGGATTGGTGGGACTCGGGACCGCCGCCTACGTCTGCGTCGAGGCCAATAAGCAGGTCGATAACGCCGCTGCCGGGAGCGGGAGCCAATGGCTGGGATATGGCTTCGGTGGGAGCGTGGGGGTCCTGGCGGGCATGATGGTGACGTACGGCCTCGGTCAGGTGTGCTATGCCGCGGCAAGGCGTCGTGAAGCTCGGGACGAGATGTTGACGCAGCGCGAACAGGCGCGATTCGAGTCGACGATGGGAGGACTTCGCCCGTGAGCACGTTCGAGATTCCCCAGGGCAAGCGGCCATCGTCGCAGCATACCTCCAAGGAGATCGACGTGGCGCTGGCAGTGGTGCGCGACGCGGAAAAGCAGCAGGCGGCGATGGGCATGCCGAGTCCCGGCGCGTGGGACGAGATGCAGTGCGATGCCGCGTACCGCTGCGGCTATGGCGCCTTCGAGCGCGGCGATTACGCGCAGGCGGTCGAGTGCTTCGCGCCGCTGTTGTCGGCGTGTCCGCTCGAAGCCGACTACGCGGTGGCGCTGGCGCTCTCGGTGCAGCGGCTCGGTGAACCCAAGGCGGCGCTGCCGCTGTTCATGGCGGCGGCGCTGATGGACGAGGCGTCGCCCGGCCCGATGTATCGCGTTGGCGAGTGCCTGATCGAGTTACGCCATTTCGACGCGGCCTATCGCGCCATGAAGGAAACGCTGCACCGCTGCGCTGGGCAACCCAAGTATGCCAACGTGGGCAACGCCGCCCGTCGGATGATGGCAAGGGTCAGCTTCCTGCGTTGATCTGCGCTTCGACGCTCCCAAGACGGCGACGGGTTTGCTCTACCCGTCGCTTTTTTTGCGCCACCGGATTTACTGGCGGGCCGTGCGGGCGTTGTCCGGCATCGGCAATGTGAAGTTGGTGCGGAACGGGTTGATATCGAGTCCACCACGCCGCGTGTAACGTGCATAGACGGCCAACTGGCTCGGATGGCACTGGCGCAGGATGTCCATGAAGATGCCTTCCACGCATTGCTCGTGAAAGCCGGTGTGGCGCCGGTACGAAATCACGTACTTGAGCAGCCCTGCCTGGTCGATGGGTGGGCCGACGTAGCGAATCTGCAGGCTGCCCCAGTCGGGTTGTCCCGTCACCGGACAGTTGGACTTGAGCAGGTTCGAGACGAGGGTTTCGTCCACGGGCGCTTCGCCTTGCGCGGCCTTGAGCAAGGTCGCATCCGGCGAATAGATGTCCGTGTCGATATCGAGCCGGTCGACAAGCAGGCCGTCGAGTTCGTCGAGTTCGAGCTTGGCGAAGCCGCCCGGCTCGACGAGGCGCACCTGCACCGGCGCGCCCGCGGCGTCGGACAGATCCTGCTGAATCAGCGCTCGCGCGGCGTCGACATTCGCCAGTTTGGTTTGGGCGAACGAGCCGAGATACAGCTTGAACGACTTCGATTCGATGATGTTCGGCGAATCGGCCGGCACCATGGCGGTGAGCAGCGCGATCTGTGGCTTGCCTTTTTCGTTGAGCCACGAGAGTTCGTAGCCGTTCCAGATGTCCGCGCCGAAGAACGGCAGGACGTCGGGCACGCCGATGGCCGCGCGCGCCGGTGCACGGGCAATCGGGAAGAGCAGGGACGGGTCGTATTGCTCGGTGTAGGCAACTTCCTTGCCGAGCGGGGATTGGTCAGGCGTGGTCATGATTGGCAATGCCACTGATGACGTGTCCGGTCGGGCTGACCCGCGCGGCGGACTCGCAGTGGCGTGTCTGATCGTCAAAGAAGAAATCGGGCTCGAATTCGCGCAGGAACGCGCCCTTGTCGAGCCCACCCAGGAACATCGCCTCGTCGATGTCGATTTTCCAGTCCATCAGCGTCCGGATGGCGCGCTCGTGGGCCGGGGCCGAGCGCGCCGTGACCAGTGCCGTCCGGATCTTGACCGGTACGGCGTGGCCCGCCAGGCGCTGCAGGCGATGCAATGCCTGCAACAGCGGCTTGAACGGACCCGGAGGCAACGGTGTCGCGGCACGTTCGGTCTCGTGCTGCTGGAACGCGTCGAGGCCGTTGCGCTGGAATACCCGCTCGGCTTCGTCGGAGAAGAGCACGGCGTCGCCGTCGAAGGCGATGCGGATTTCGTCGGGATGCAGTTCGGCTGTCTTCGCCGAGTCGGGATAGACGCGCGCGGCCGGAAAGCCCGCCACCAGCGCACTACGTACGTCGCGCTCGTTCGCGGAGAGAAACAGGTGCGCGCCCAGCGCGTTGAGATAACCGAACGGATCGCGCCCGCGCGTGAACACGCCGCGCTCGATCTTGAGGTCGACCTGGCGCGCCGAACGAAACACACGCATGCCGCTCACGGGGTCGTTGCGCGAGAGGACGACGACTTCCACGCGATGGCTGTCGATCTCGTTGCCCTGATTGAAGGCGAGGAGCTTCTGCACGAGCGGGAACGCGACGCCGACGCGCGCGGGCACGTCGAGGCGCTCGAGCTGGTAGCGCCGGTACGACTGGTCGTCACCGCCTGTCACGCCGGCCTCGTATACGCGGTTCTCTTCTTCGAAGTCGAACAGCGCGCGCGAGGATATCGCGACAACGAGTTTGTTCTCGAGCGTGATCGGCATGGTGGCGGCGAAGTCCTGTCGTGATGCGGTGCGTGGCGGCGTCTAACGGGCCGGCTTACCCGAGGAACAGCTTGTAGACCGGGTTGTCGCTTTCGTCCCAGTAAGGATAGCCGAGCGTGGCGAGGAAGTCGCGGAAGGCGGCCTTCTCGTTGTCGGGTACCTGGATTCCCACGAGGATATTGCTGTAATCGGCCCCCTGGTTCCGGTAGTGGAACAGGCTGATGTTCCAGTTGGGGCTCATGGCCGAGAGGAATGTCATCAGCGCGCCCGGACGCTCCGGGAACTGAAAGCGATACAGCACTTCATGGCTGGCGAGCGACGAACGGCCACCGACCATGTAGCGGATGTGCTGTTTGGAGAGTTCGTCGTTGGACAGGTCGAGCGTGGGGAAGCCATGACGTTCGAAGCCGGCCTTGATGCGCTCGCCTTCGTCGCGGTTGTGCATCTGGATGCCCACGAAGATGTGGGCGCTCGACGCCTCGCTGATGCGGTAGTTGAACTCGGTCACGTTGCGGTTGCCCACCACTTCGGTGAAGCGCTTGAAGCTGCCGCGCGCTTCGGGGATCGTGACGGCGAACACGGCTTCGCGGGCTTCACCGACTTCGGCGCGCTCGGCGACGAAGCGCAGGCGGTCGAAGTTCATGTTGGCGCCGGAGGTGATCGCGACGAGCGTTTCGCCCTTGAGCTTTTCGCGCTCGGTGTACAGCTTTGCGCCGGCCACGGACAAGGCGCCGGACGGTTCGAGCACGCTGCGGGTGTCCTGGAAGACGTCCTTGATGGCGGCGCAGAGCTGGTCGGTGTCGACGCGCACGACTTCGTCGAGATAGGCTTCGCAAAGGCGGAAGGTCTCCGCGCCGACGTATTTGACGGCAGTGCCGTCGGCGAAGAGGCCAACATCGCTCAGCAAGACGCGCTCGCCCGCGTGGATCGATTGCGCCATGGCGTCAGAGTCGACCGATTGCACGCCGATGACCTTGATCTCGGGGCGCACGGCCTTGACGTAGGCGGCAACGCCGGCGGCCAGGCCGCCACCGCCGATGGGCACGAAGATGGCATGCAGCGGCCCCTGGTGCTGGCGCAGGATTTCCATGGCGATGGTGCCTTGGCCGGCGATGACGTCGGGGTCGTCGAACGGGGGCACGAAGGTGAGGCCGCGTTCTTCCTGCAACGTCATCGCGTGGGTGTAGGCATCGCTGTATGAGTCGCCTGCCAGCACGACTTCGACGGCGCGCCCGCCGTGGGTTCTCACGGCATCGATCTTCACCTGCGGGGTGGTGACGGGCATGACGATGACGGCCTTGCAGCCCAGGCGCGCGGCAGAGTACGCCACGCCTTGCGCGTGATTGCCCGCCGATGCGGTGAGCACGCCGCGCTCGCGCTCGGCTTCACTCAGGTTGGCCATCTTGTTGTACGCGCCCCGAATCTTGAAGGAGAACACCGTCTGGTTGTCTTCGCGCTTGAGATAAATTCGATTGTGCAGCCGCATGGAGAGCGTGCGTGCCAGTTCGAGTTCGCTTTCTTTGGCGACGTCGTAGACTTTGGCGGTCAGGATCTTCTTCAGGTAGTCGGGAGCTGCGTCGGACATGATTTAAGGCTTCTTCAGGTTAGGCACATCGAGGAACGAAACGACAATGATAGACCAGCACGTCCGCCTGGGCGGTCGCGCTTGGTTTCTCGGGAAAAAACGGGAAAGGAGAGTGCGCGCCCTAGCGAAGGTCGTCTGGGGTGTCGATGTCGCGCACGATTCCGGCGTCGTCGACATCGACGATCGTAATGTGCCCGCCAATCAAGAGGTCGCGCGCGCCGATGTCGCCATCAAGGGCGGCCAGGCGCGATGTCAGGGCGGAGCCGAACGCGACGGGATGGCCGCGCTGTCCTTGGTAACTGGGAGCGACGATGCCCTCGGGCGACGTAAGCCCACCGGCAATCGCGCGAATGGTGTGCGGGTGGATGTAGGGCATGTCGGCCAGCGCCACCAGCCAGCCGTCCAGATGCTCGAGCCCCGGGGGCGGCGCTTCGTCGACGCTGGACCGGATGCCGGCGGCCAGCGTTGCACCCATGCCGCGCTGCGTGGCGTGGCTCATGACGACTTCACAGCCGGCCTGCAACAGCACGTTCTCCAACTCGGCCGAGTCCGGGCGTACCACCGCGATGACGCGCGGCAATACGGCCAGCAGCGCGTGGGCGCTGGCAAGGGCAACGGGTCGGTTCAGGGGATCGCCAGGCAGCGGCGCGAGCAGCTTGTTCCGGCGCCCAGCCGCATCGAAGCGGGTACCGAGTCCGCCTGCCAGTAGAATGGCCACGGGCGGCGTCGAGGGTCGGGTCATGGTCGTGCATTATGCGCCAGACTTTTTGTTTCTGCCAAACGCGTATGCAGGCACGCTCGCCGAATGTCCCGACCGTCCGGTCGGTCGTGGTGGCGAGGCCGTCGCCATTTTTTCGATCTGCTTTGTTTTTCTCCGGAGTTGCATGGAGTCGTTCATTTCCTGGCTTCTGGGCATCCTGGCCCTGCCCGGCGTCGGCCTGCCTGCCATTTTTCTGGTGTCGTTTCTGTCGGCCACGTTACTGCCCATGGGCTCGGAACCCGCGCTGTTCGGCTATGTGACGCTCAATCCGCATATGCTCTGGTCAGCGATCGCCGTGGCCAGCGCTGGCAACACCGCCGGTGGCATGCTCGACTGGTGGATGGGCTTCGCCGCACGTCGCGGCTTCGTGCGCCTGAAAGCCCGCCGGCGCACTCACGCTCGCGCCGCAGCACTTGCAGGTGGCGCGACACCGGAGACCACTGGCGGTAAGCGCTTCAACGGCGACGCGCCAATGAGCGATCGCTATCATCGCTGGATGCGCCGCTTCGGCCCGCCCCTGCTTCTGCTCTCCTGGCTACCTGTGGTCGGTGATCCTCTTTGCACTCTCGCCGGATGGCTGCGCCTCTCGTGGCGCGAATGCCTCTTCTATATCGCGATCGGCAAGTCGCTTCGTTACATCGCCATCACTTTCCTGATGCAGCGTGTGCCCGAGTCGTTCTGGCACGGTATCTTCGCGCCATTCAAACACCTGCTCGTGGGTTGACGCCCGGACCCAGTGTCCTGCCCGCCGCCCGAGGGGCAGAACCGGGGCCCCTTTCCGCCTCTCAGACATAAACCCAACTCGCTGCAGAAAGGGGCCCCGGTCCTGCCTTCCGTCATTCTTTCTCTTCGCCCCCCCTCCTAGCCCGGTTTCGCCTGCTTTGCCCGTCCTTTACGCTTTTGTTAAGTCGAACGGCAACGCGCGCAGCCGCTTCCCCGTCAACTTGAAAACCGCATTCGCATACGCCGGCGCCAACGGCGGCAACCCCGGTTCACCCATGCCCGTCGGCGCGTCTCCCGACCCCACGATGTGCACACTGATCGCCGGCATGTCGGGCGATCGCGCCACCATGTATTGATGGAAGTTGCTCTGCTCGACTTCGCCATCTTTCATGGTGATGGCCGCGCCCGGTATCGTCATGCCCAACCCCATCAAGGCCGCCCCCTCCACCTGGGCCGCCACCGTCAACGGGTTGACCGCGAAATTGCAATGCACCCCCGCCGTCACACTTACCAATCGCGGCGATTCATCGCGCATCTCCGCCACGACGACGTACGCCACCACGGAATCGAAGGACTCATGGACCGCCACCCCCCACGCATGTCCCGCCGGTAGTGGCGTCTTTCCATAGCCGGAACGCTCGACGGCCAGCGCCAGCGCCTCACGGTGCCGTGGATGCTTGTCGCCCATCAGCGTATAGCGATACGCCACCGGGTCCTGACCCGCTTCCTTCGCCAGTTCGTCAATCAATGTCTCCATGACGTACGCCGTATGCGTGTTGCCCACGGAACGCCACCACAGGACCGGCACGTTGACCTGCGGACTGTGCAACGTCAGCCGCAACGGCACGGCATACGGGGTTCCCATGATGCCCTCGACGCTGGTCCCGTCGATGCCGTTCTTGACCATCATTTTCTCGAACGGCGTGCCCTGCAAAATGGATTGACCAACGATGGTGTGATTCCACGCCAGGACCTTGCCCTTGGCATCCAGGCCGATTTCGGCCCGATGCACGTACATCGGACGGTAGTAACCGCCACGGACGTCGTCTTCCCGGCTCCAGATCACTTTCACCGGCTCGCGATGCCCCGCACGTCGCCACGCTTTCGCCACCTGGGCCGCCTCGACACCATAGTCGGACGTCGGCACCGCACGACGGCCAAACCCGCCGCCCGCCATGAGCGTGTGCAGTTTGACCTGCTCGGGCTTGAGGCCGAGCGTGCGTGCAATGGCCGCCTGGTCGACGGTCTGGAACTGCGTGCCGGTCCACACTTGCGCGCCTTTGTCGGAAAGCTGCACGGTGCAGTTGAGCGGCTCCATCGGGGCATGCGCGAGGTACGGGAAGTGGTATTCGGCAACGAGGGTCTTGGGCGCGTCCTTGAGTTTGGCGATGTCCGTGTCGATGGCGACTGTGCCCGGTGTCTTGGCCATTTCCACATATTTGGCCAGTTGCGCCGTGGTGTCGACGTGCTCGACGCCACGGGTGTCCCACGTGGCCTTGAGCGCATCGCGCCCGGTCTTGGCCTGCCAGTAGCCGTCGGCAATGACGGCCACGGCCGTGCCGCCTCGGTCGTCCGGAATCTCGAGGACCTCGCGCACGCCTTTGACCGCCCGCGCGGCTTTGGCGTCGAACTGCTTCACTTTGGCACCGAAGACCGGCGGGCGCGCGACCACGGCGACTTTCAGGTTCGGCAGCTTGAAGTCCATGCCGTACATCGGCACCCCGGTGGACTTGGCCCGTGCATCGAGCCGGCGGGTCGGCTTGCCCAGTAGGCGGAAGGACGACGGATCCTTGAGCGCGACATCCGCCGGCACCGGTTGCGCCTGCGCGCGCGCGGCAAGACTGCCGTACGTGGCGCGCTGGCCGCTCGGGCCGAGCACGACGCCGTTCTCGGTGCGCAACTGCGCCGGCGGGACTTTCCACTGCTGCGCCGCCGCCGCGATGAGCATGGCCCGCGCCGACGCACCGATGCGCCGGTATTGCAGCCACGAATGCGCAACGGACCCCGAGCCGCCAGTCATCTGGATGCCGAACATGGGGTCTTTGTAGACGTCGGCCGCCGGTGCCAGCTCGCTGCGCACTTTGGCCCAGTCGCAATCAAGTTCTTCGGCGACGAGCATGGGCAGGGCGGTCTGTACGCCTTGTCCGAAATCGAGGCGATTGACCTGGATGGTGACGGTGTCGTCCGGCGCGATGTGCACGAAGGCGGAGGGCACGACGGGTGCCGCGGCCGCGCCCTGGGCGCTGGCGGCACGCATCGCGCCAGGCAGCGACATTTCGAGCATCAGGCCGCCCGCCGCCAGCGCGGAGGTCTTGAGGAACACGCGGCGTGTCAGGCCGGCGAAGTCGCCCACGGCAACGCCAGGGCGCGGGGAAAAGCGAAGTTCACGCATGGGCTGTCTCCTCGCCTCAGGCCAACGACGCGGCCGCGTCTTTGATCGCCGCACGAATGCGGGCGTAGGTGCCGCAACGGCAGATGTTGCCGGCCATGGCCGCGTCGATCTGTTCGTCGTTGGGCTGCTTGTTTCCGCGCAGCAAGGCGGTGGCGGACATGATCTGACCGCTCTGGCAGTAGCCGCACTGGGGCACGTCGTGTTTGACCCAGGCGTTCTGCACGGCACGCCCGACGGCGTCCGCCCCGACGTTTTCAATGGTGGTGATGGTCTTGCCCGCGACGGCGGAGACCGGGGTGACGCAGCTTCGGATGGGCGCGCCGTCGAGATGCACGGTGCATGCGCCGCACAGCGCCATGCCGCAGCCAAACTTGGTGCCGGTCATGTTGAGCGCGTCGCGCAGCGTCCAGAGCAGGGGCGTCGCCGGGTCGACATCGACTTGCACGACACGGCCGTTCAGTTGAAACGAGACCATAGAGACACCTCTTGACGGGTGGAGGAATCGGGGATCGGGAAAACATACTCCCATTCGATGGAAGTTTCAGCGCAGGCGTGGGCCATCATGCGTTATATCTAGGTGGATATAGCGGCAGGCAGGAATGGCAGCTGTGTGGTGGGAATGCGAAGGGAGTGGCGGTCGTGAAGGCGCGGTCAACGCGGCGATGAACGCGCCGGGGTGGCGCGAATGAGGGGATCGCGCGACTGGCGGGGTGAATTCGGTGCGGTGCCGACGTGTTGCGGTGCAATGAAGTACAATTCTGGCTACATTCCCCTACCAACACTTTCCCAAGCCGGAAGAAAGATCTGGGCATGCGCACCAACGGCCTCACCCTCCTGTGCTTTGACGCGATGATCGGACACGATTCGTCATCGACGTGTTCGCACGGCAGTCGTCGATCTCGCTGACCGCAGATCGTCTGTTGCCGGCCCGCGCGCATCCGTCGCGCCTGCCGCCGGCATCCCTTGCGCCTACCCGATTTTGACTTTCGGCACGTCTCGCGAGACGAACGCCGACGGCGGATGCACCGCCGCATTGATGAGCCCGACAAGATGAACGCACCCTTGCCCGCCTTCGAGCCGCACGACGCCAAGCATGCGCTCGCCGCCCAGCCGCCGCGACTGCGCGAGATTCCTTATAACTACACGTCGTTTTCGGACCGCGAGATCGTCATGCGCCTGCTGGGCGCCGACGCCTGGCATATCCTCGATGAACTCCGCGCCGAGCGCCGCACCGGCCGCTCGGCACGCATGCTCTACGAGGTGCTCGGCGATATCTGGGTGGTTCGCCGTAATCCGTATCTTCAGGACGACCTGCTCGACAATCCGAAGCGCCGCAAGTTGCTGATCGACGCGCTGGACCACCGTCTGAACGAGATCGACAAGCGTCGCCGCGCGGATGTGGCCGCGAACGCCGATGCGAACGGCCGCGACCGCGCCGCCCGCGTCGAGCAACTGGAAGCGGCGGCACGTCGCGCCGTGGCGGACTTCGCCGATGAGTTCGCGAAGATGGCCGAACTGCGCCGTCGCACGAAGAAGGTGCTGGGCCGTACGACGGCCCACGACAACATCAAGTTCGACGGCCTGTCGCGCGTCTCGCATGTGACGGACGCGACGGACTGGCGTGTGGAGTATCCGTTCGTGGTGCTCACCCCGGACAGCGAAGCGGAAATGGCGGCGCTGGTGAAGGGCTGCTTCGAACTGGGACTGACGGTGATTCCGCGTGGAGGCGGCACGGGCTATACGGGCGGTGCAATCCCGCTCACGCCGTTCTCGGCCGTGATCAACACGGAAAAGCTCGAACAACTCGATGAGGTCGAGTACGCGTCGTTGCCGGGCGTCGACAAGCCGGTTCCGACGATTTTCTCGGGCGCCGGGGTAGTGACGCGTCGCGTGGCCGAGGCGGCCGAGCGCGCCGGCCTGGTGTTCGCGGTCGATCCGACGTCGATCGACGCGTCGTGCATCGGCGGCAATGTGGCAATGAATGCTGGCGGCAAGAAGGCCGTGCTGTGGGGCACCGCGCTCGATAACCTGGCGTGGTGGCGCATGGTCGACCCGCAGGGCAATTGGCTCGAAGTTACCCGTCTCGATCACAATCTCGGCAAGATTCACGACATTCCGGTCGCGCGCTTCGAACTGACGTGGTTCGACGGCAATTACGCGCCGGGCGCCGTGCTACTCAAGACGGAACAGCTGGACATCGAAGGCAAGCGCTTCCGTAAGGAAGGGCTCGGCAAGGATGTCACGGACAAGTTCCTCGCCGGTCTGCCAGGCATTCAGAAGGAAGGCTGCGACGGTCTGATCACGAGCGCGCGCTGGATTCTGCACAAGATGCCTGCGCACATGCGCACGGTGTGCCTGGAGTTCTTCGGTCAGGCGAAGGAAGCGATTCCGAGCATCGTCGAGATCAAGGACTACATGTTTGCGCAGACGGCCGCGGGCGGCGCGATCCTGGCCGGTCTGGAGCATCTGGACGAGCGCTATCTGCGCGCGGTGGGCTACGCCACGAAATCGAAGCGCAACGCGTTCCCGAAGATGGTGCTGATCGGCGATATCGTCGGCGACGACGACAACGCCGTCGCACAGGCGACGTCGGAAGTCATTCGCATGGCCAACGGCAAGAGCGGCGAGGGCTTCGTCGCGGTGTCGGCCGAGGCCCGCAAGAAGTTCTGGCTCGATCGCTCGCGTACCGCCGCCATCGCGCGCCACACCAACGCCTTCAAGATCAACGAGGACGTGGTGATTCCGCTGCCGCGCATGGGCGAGTACACGGATCACATCGAACGCATCAATATCGAGCTGTCGCTCAAGAACAAGCTGCAACTGGTCGACGCGCTCGAAGCGTTCTTCGAAGCGGGCAATCTGCCGCTGGGCAAGACGGACGACGCCAACGAGATTCCGTCGGCCGAACTGCTCGAAGATCGTGTGCAGACGGCGCTCGCGCTGCTGCGCGACGTGCGCGCGCGGTGGGTGTTCCTGCGTGATCACTTCGAACTGCCGCTGGCCGAGGCGATTCCGCTGCTCAACCGTCACGGTATTCGTGATCTCAACGTGGCGTTCAACGATCGCCTGAACGCGCAACCGCAAACGCGTCTCATCGATCTGCTGCAGGATCGCACGGTGCGCGTGTCGTGGAAGCAGGAGATTCGCGCTGAACTGCGCCAGATATTCTCGGGCGGGGAGTTCAAGCCGATCCTCGACGAGGCGCAGGCGATTCACACGCGCGTGCTGCACGGCCGAGTGTTCGTCGCCCTGCACATGCACGCGGGCGACGGCAATGTGCACACGAACATCCCGGTGAACTCGGATAACTACGAGATGCTCCAGGATGCGCACAAGGCGGTGGCGCGCATCATGGCCATCGCCCGCTCGCTCGACGGCGTGATCTCGGGCGAACACGGTATCGGCATCACCAAGCTGGAGTTCCTGACGGACGCCGAGATCGCTGAATTCCGCGCGTACAAGCAACGCGTGGATCCGGAAGGGCGCTTCAACAAGGGCAAGCTGCTCGACCTGCCGGAAGTGCCGGCCGACCTGCGCAATGCCTATACGCCCAGCTTCGGGCTGATGGGGTATGAGTCGCTCATCATGCAGCAGTCGGACATCGGCGCGATTGCCGACAGCGTGAAGGACTGCCTGCGCTGCGGCAAGTGCAAGCCGGTGTGCGCCACGCATGTGCCGCGCGCGAACCTGCTTTACAGCCCGCGCAACAAGATTCTGGCGACATCGCTGCTCATCGAGGCGTTCCTGTATGAAGAGCAGACGCGCCGCGGTGTGTCGATCAAGCACTGGGACGAGTTCAACGACGTGGCCGATCATTGCACGGTCTGCCACAAGTGCGTGACGCCGTGTCCGGTGAAGATCGACTTCGGCGACGTAACGATGAACATGCGCAACCTGTTGCGCAAGATGGGCAAGAAGAAGTTCAATCCGGGGGCCGCCGCCGGTATGTTCTTCCTGAACGCGACGAACCCGGAGACGATCAACATCACCCGAAAGGTGATGATCGACTGGGGCTACAAGGCGCAGCGTTTCGGCGCGGATGTCTTCAAGAAACTCGCGAAGAAGCAGACGGCGCACCCGCCTGCGACGGTGGGCAAGCCGCCGCTGCGCGAGGAAGTGATTCACTTCGTCAACAAGAAGATGCCGGGCAACCTGCCGAAGAAGACGGCGCGCGCACTGCTCGACATCGAAGACAACAAGGTCGTGCCGATCATTCGCAATCCGAAGACCACTACGGTGGATTCGGAAGCGGTGTTCTATTTCCCGGGCTGCGGCTCGGAGCGCCTGTTCTCGCAGGTCGGGCTCGCCACGCAGGCGATGCTCTGGCATGTGGGCGTGCAGACGGTGCTGCCGCCGGGCTATCTGTGCTGTGGTTATCCGCAGCGCGGCTCGGGGCAGGGCGACAAGGCCGAGAAGATCGTGACGGACAACCGCGTGCTGTTCCATCGCATGGCGAATACGCTGAACTATCTCGACATCAAGACCGTGGTCGTGTCGTGCGGCACTTGCTACGACCAGCTCGCGGGCTATGAATTCGAGAAGATCTTCCCGGGCTGCCGCATCGTCGACATCCACGAATACCTGCTCGAGAAGAACGTGAAGCTCGAAGGCGTGAACGGTACGCGCTATATGTATCACGACCCGTGCCATACGCCGATCAAGACGATGGACCCGGTCAAGCTGGTGAACCAGTTGATGGGCAGCGAGCACGACGGCTACAAGATCGAGAAGAACGATCGGTGCTGCGGTGAATCGGGCACGCTGGCCGTCACGCGTCCGGACATCTCGACGCAGATCCGCTTCCGCAAGGAAGAGGAAATGCGCAAGGGGGCGGCGAAACTGCGTGCGGACGGCAAGGTCGAGGAGGTCAAGATTCTGACGAGCTGCCCGTCGTGCCTGCAAGGTCTGTCGCGCTATAACGAGGACGCCGACATCACGGCGGACTATATCGTCGTGGAAATCGCCAAGCATGTGCTCGGCGACGAGTGGCTGGTGGACTACGTCAAGGATGCCAACCACGGCGGCATCGAGCGCGTGCTGGTCTGATGCACCTCCCGGGGACGCGGCCGATGCCTGACCGACGGACCACGGAGGCGGCATGGAGGTAGTCTTTACCGCCCTGATCCTGCTGTTCGTGGTGGCGCTGACCGGCGTGCTGGTCAGCTACGTCAAGGTCCTGCCCGTGCCGCTTGTGCAGATTGCGGTCGGCGCCGCGCTCGCGCTTCCGGGCGCGGGGCTGCATATCGACCTCGATCCCGAGATTTTCTTCCTGCTGTTCATCCCGCCGCTGCTCTTCGCCGACGGCTGGCGCATGCCGAAACGCGAGTTCCGGCACCTGCGCGTGCCGATCGTCGCGATGGCGCTCGGCCTCGTGATCTTCACGGTGCTCGGCGTGGGTTATTTCATCCACTGGATGATTCCGTCGATTCCGCTCGCCGTGGCGTTCGCGCTCGGTGGTGTGCTCTCGCCGACCGACGCCGTGGCGGTCTCCGCGCTCACCGGCCGCATGCAGATGCCCACGCGGCTCATGCATGTGCTCGAAGGCGAAGCGATGATGAACGATGCGTCGGGGCTGGTCGCGTTCAAGTTCGCCATCGTGGCCGCGACCACGGGCCTCTTTTCGATCGGTAACGCCACGTTCTCGTTTTTCGTCATCGCGCTGGGCGGCCTGCTCGCCGGCTGGGCCGTGACGTGGCTGTTCACGCAGTTCCATCGGCGCGTGATGGCCGCGTCCACCGAAGAGCCGGCGACCGTGGTGCTGCTGCTGTTGCTCATGCCGTTTGCCGCCTATCTGCTGGCCGAACACTTCGGCTTCTCAGGCATTCTCGCGGCGGTGGCGGCCGGCATGACGGTCAGCTCGACCGATCTGCTCAATACCCGCACGGCCACGCGCATTCTCGGTAACGGGGTGTGGTCGATGCTCGAGTTCGTCTTCAACGGCGCGGTGTTCGTGCTGCTCGGCCTGCAGTTGCCCGACATCGTGCGCGCCGCGGTGCGTCCCGGCGAGCATCATTGGGCCACGCTGCTTACCCTCGGCGAACTGATGGGGTACGTCGGCGCGATTTCGGCCGTGCTCATCGTGCTGCGCTTCTGCTGGGTGTGGGTGGCGTGGCGGGTGATGTATTTTCTCGGCATGCGACGCGGTGAGATCACGATGAAGCCGGGCATGCGCTTTACCGGCGTCACGGCCCTCTCGGGCGTGCGCGGCGCGGTCACGCTCGCCGGCGCGCTCTCGGTGCCGCTCGCCCTGCCGGGCGGAGCGCCGTTCCCGGGGCGCGATCTGCTGATTTTCCTGGCTGCCGGCGTGATCCTGCTTTCGCTTATCGGCGGTAGCCTGGGTTTGCCGTTCCTGCTGCGCGGCGTGCGCTGGCCGGTCGAGGACCCGCGCAATCGTGAGCTGGGCGAGGCGCGCCTCGCGGCGGCTGAGGCGGCGATCCGCAGCGTCGAGTCGTTGCAGAAAGTCATTGCGAAGTCGGGTGACGAACTCGACACTGCGGTGTGCGCCGAAGCAGCCGCACGCGTGATGGGGCGGTATCGCCGCGCGCTCAATGCGTCGAGTGCCACCGACGAGATGCGCGAACGTGCCGTGCGTGAGGTCGAAGTCGAACGGCGGCTGCGTGCCGCAGCGCTGCAGGCCGAACGGGGAGAACTGTCGCGTCTTCGCGTGACGCAACGCATCAACGACGAGACGTTGCGGGAGTTGCTCAACGAGATCGACTTCGCCGAACTCGCGCTTGGACCCGTCGACCCGGCTACCGGCAAGCGTCACAAGCGTAACAAGCGCGCATCGCACTAACGGCATTGATGGGACCGGCCCGAACCGTCTGCGGCGCATGCGGGGGCGGGGCGGGCAAACGAGGGGGAATCATGATGGAATGTCCGTTTTGCGCCGGAGACGGCGGCGAAGTCGTATGGCGCGACGATGCGCTGCGCGTGGTGCTCGCGAACGAGCGTGGCTACCCGGGCTTCGCGCGCGTGATCTGGCATGCGCACGTCGCTGAAATGAGCGATTTGCCTTTGGCGGCGCGCGAGCACGTGATGCGCGCGGTGTTTGCGATCGAGACGGCCCAGCGCGGGGTCATGTCGCCGCACAAGGTCAACGTGGCGAGTCTGGGCAACATGGTGCCGCACGTGCATTGGCACGTGATCCCTCGATATCGTGACGACGTCCACTTTCCCGGCTCCGTCTGGAGCGCGCCGCAACGCGAGGTGCCGGCGGCGGTGCTCGCCGAGCGCGCGGCCGGGATGCCCGCCCTGCGCGAGGCGATCGTGGCGGAGTTGAACCGTCTCCCGGCTTGGCCGGCATGACCGTTGGGGCCTGAGCGGCTATACTGCCGGCCGATGTGTCGCATGTCGGCGCACCGACCGATTTTTTGGAGCAAGACCATGGCTGGGCTTGAGAAAGACACGCCGATTCCCGTTTCCTTGACGCTGCATCGCACATCGAAGGTGCTGGAACTGGGCTACGAGGACGGCACACACTACCGCCTGCCGTTCGAATTCCTGCGCGTGCTCTCGCCGTCGGCGGAAGTGCGCGGCCACGGCCCGGGGCAGGAGACGCTGCAAACCGGCAAGCGTGACGTCGACCTGACCGGGCTCGAGCCGATCGGCAACTACGCCGTGCGCCCCGTGTTCTCGGATGGGCACGACACCGGCATCTATTCGTGGGATTACCTCTACGAGCTGTGTGTGCGTCAGGACGCACTGTGGCAGGAATACCTGGACAAGCTCGCGGCAGCGGGTGTCGATCGCGACACGCCGATGTCGTCGCCGGCTGCGGGTGGTTGCCACCACCATTGAGGCCCCGGCGGGGCGCACGTGGGTGTGTGGCGCCCGCTTACATGAATTTGGGAGATTGCAATGGGCGAACAGACCCACTTCGGTTATGAAACCGTCGACGAGAAGGAAAAGGCCGGCAAGGTGGCCGAGGTATTCCACTCGGTCGCGAGCAAGTACGACATCATGAACGACCTGATGTCGGGCGGGCTGCACCGGATCTGGAAGGCCTTCACGATCGGACGCGCCGCCGTGCGCCCCGGCTTCAAGGTGCTCGATATCGCGGGCGGTACGGGCGACCTCTCGAAGGCGTTCGCGCGCGCGGCCGGCCCGACCGGCGAAGTCTGGCTCACCGACATCAACGAATCGATGCTGCGCGTGGGGCGCGATCGCCTGCTCGACGCGGGCATCGTCACGCCGACCCTGCTTTGCGACGCCGAAAAGCTGCCGTTCCCGTCGAACTATTTCGATGTGGTCACCGTGGCGTTCGGCCTGCGCAACATGACGCACAAGGACGCCGCGCTCGCCGAAATGCGCCGCGTCATCAAGCCGGGCGGCAAGGTCATGGTGCTGGAGTTCTCGAAAGTCTGGCAGCCGTTGGAGAAGGCGTACGACACGTATTCGTTCAAGGTGCTGCCGTGGCTCGGTTCGCGCATCGCGGGCGATGCCGACAGCTACCGCTATCTGGCAGAGTCGATTCGCATGCACCCGGACCAGGAAACGCTCAAGACCCTCATGGAGCAGGCCGGTCTCGAACGCGTGGAATATCACAACTTGACCGCGGGGGTTGTCGCGCTGCATATCGGACGCAAATTCTGAGTCTTCGCTCACTTGTCCGGCGCTGCCCAGCGCCCCAGCGCCCCGGAATGCGGAAAAAACCGCGCCGGGGCGTTTCTCTAAGAACAGGCTAATTTTGCTGTGGCAGAATCGGCCGTCGCTTCATTCGGTTTCAGTACGTAAAAAAGTGCTGAACCATTCCGGTTGACGCCTGTCAGTAGACAGCAACCTATAAACTCCACGGAGAGACCAGAACGATGTTCCAGTTCCTGAAAAACAAGCTGTTGTTGGGCGTGGTGGCCGGCGTAGTGGCGGTCGGCATGACGATCGCGGACGCCGATGCCAAGCGCGTTGGCGGCGGCCGGAGCATCGGCAAGCAGTCCAGCACCGTGACGCAGCGCCAGCAAGCGCCGCAACAACCGTCGCAGGCCACGCCGGGCACCGCGCCGCAGCAAGCCACCCCGGCGGCCGCCGGGGCTGGGGCCGCGGGCGCCGCCGCCAAGCCGGCCAACCGCTGGCTCGGCCCGATCGCCGGTCTGGCGGCCGGTCTCGGCATCGCCGCGCTGCTCTCGCACTTTGGCCTGGGCGGCGCGTTCGCCAGCATGATGGCCAACGTCATCGTGATCGCGCTGATCGCCTTCGCCGTGATGTGGCTCATCCGTCGCTTGCGCGGCAATAAGTCGCAGTCCCAGACGCCGGCCTATGCCGGCGCGGGTAGCGACGCGTCGAACAACACGCTGCGCCAGTCGTGGGACAGCCAGCCGCAACAATCGCCACAGCCGGCGTCGTCGTCTGCCGTGCCTGTCGCTGCCGGTGCTGCCGGTGCTGCCGGTGCCGCAGCCGCTCCGTTCGGTGTGCCGGACGGTTTCGATGTCGACGGTTTCCTGCGCAGCGCCAAGGTGTACTTCAACCGTCTGCAAGCCGCCTGGGACAAGGGCGATCAGGCCGATATCAACGAGTTCACCACGCCGCAGATGTTTGCGGAAATCAAGATGGACCTCGAAGAGCGGGGCAAGTCGGCCAACCGCACGGACGTCGTGCAACTGAATGCGGAACTGCTCGGCATCGAGGCATCGGCTGTCGAGTACGTGGCAAGCGTTCGCTTCTCGGGCCTGATTCGCGAAGCCGAGGGTGCGCCGGCCGAGTCGTTCAACGAGGTGTGGAACCTGACCAAGCCGGCGACCGGCAACGGTGGCTGGGTGCTCGCCGGGATTCAGCAGCTCAGCTAAGCGCCCGACGTTTTTGCCGTAACCTGCCTTACAATGAGAGCCCGCGTCAGAAGCGCGGGCTCTTTTGTTTTTGCCGTCCGCCGATCGTTGCCGGGCGGCGTCTTTCGGTACGATCGGCGCTCCTCGCCGGCCGGCCGCCAAGCTCATGACCGTAGCCGCCAAAGCCTTTGCCGCCACCGTGAACCACTTGCTCGCCCGCGAACCGTGGGCGCGCGACCGTCTGCGCCATCACATCGGCGCATCTGCCCGGCTGGCGATGTCGGCCATCGACCTGCGTCTGCGCGTGGGCGATGACGGCTACCTGGCCGCCGCCGATGCCGACCTGCCTTGCGATGTCAGCATCTCGGTGCCGCCGGCCGCGCTGGCCGATTTCGCGGGGGGCGGCCAGGCCGCCGTCATGCGGCACGTCAAGATCGAAGGCGATGCCGAATTTGCCAACACGGTTTCGTACCTCGCCCAGCATCTGCGCTGGGAGGTGGCCGAAGACCTGAGCAAGGTGATCGGCGACGCCGCGGCACACCGGGTGACCGAGACCGGCAAGGCGGCCGTGGCCACGGCGCGACGCACGGGCGGCACGCTGGCGCGCTCGCTCGCCGATTACCTCGTGGAAGAAAACCCGCTGCTGGTCGGGCGCGGGCGCCTCGAAGCGATGCGCGCCGGTATCGGTACGCTGCGCGACGATCTGGCGCGGCTGGAAAAGCGCCTCGAGAAGCTTGAACGCCGCACGGGCGGACGCGACGGCACGCCTGCCTCGGCAACTCACCCCCACGGAGGCCGCTGACCGATGCGCCTCCTGCGTCTGATCAAGATCTTTTTCGTCTGCTATCGATACGGGCTCGACGAGCTGGTGCTATCGAGCATCCCCCATCCCCTCGCGCGAGGGCTGCTGCGCGTGTTGTCGTTCGGGCGCGGTGGACTCAAAGCCCCGCGCGGGGAGCGCTTGCGCCTCGCGCTCGAATCGCTCGGTCCGATTTTCGTGAAGTTCGGGCAGGTGCTCTCGACGCGTCGCGATCTGATGCCGCCCGATATCGCCCAGGAACTGGCGCGTCTGCAGGACCAGGTGCCGCCGTTCGATCCAGACGTTGCTCGCGCGAGCATCGAGAAGTCACTGGGCCACCCGCTCGAAGACGTCTTCGTGGAATTCGAGCGCACGCCGGTCGCGAGCGCCTCGATCGCGCAGGTGCACTTTGCTCGCGTTCGCGACGGCGAGCATGCCGGCAAGGAAGTGGCGGTCAAGGTGCTGCGCCCGAACATGCTCGGCGTGATCGACAGCGATCTGGCGCTCATGCGCGATCTCGCCGGCTGGGTCGAGCGGTTGTGGCCGGACGGCAAGCGGTTGAAGCCGCGTGAGGTGGTCGCCGAGTTCGACAAGTATCTGCACGATGAACTCGACCTGATGCGCGAAGCCGCCAACGCCGCGCAACTTCGTCGCAACTTCATCGACTCGGGCATGCTGATGGTGCCCGAGATTTATTGGGAATTCAGCGCCAGTTCCGTCCTTGTGATGGAGCGCATGCGCGGGGTGCCGATCAGCCAGATCGAGGTGCTGCGCAAGGCGGGCGTCGACCTCAAGAAGCTCGCGCGAGAGGGCGTCGAGATCTTCTTCACCCAGTTCCTGCGTGACGGCTTCTTCCACGCCGACATGCATCCGGGAAACATCCTGGTCAGCCTCGACCCGGCGACGTTCGGCCGGTATATCGCGCTCGACTGCGGTATCGTCGGTGCGCTGTCCGAATTCGACAAGAACTACCTCGCCCAGAACTTCCTCGCGTTCTTCCGCCGCGACTATCATCGGGTCGCCTCGCTGCACCTGGAGTCGGGCTGGGTGCCGGCGGATACGCGCGTCGAGGAACTCGAAGGCGCGATTCGCGCCGTCTGCGAGCCATACTTCGACCGGCCGCTCAAGGAGATCTCGCTAGGGCTGGTGCTTATGCGTTTGTTCCAGACGTCGCGCCGCTTCAACGTCGAGATCCAGCCGCAGCTCGTGCTGCTGCAAAAGACGCTGCTCAATATCGAAGGCCTCGGTCGTCAGCTCGACCCCGATCTGGATTTGTGGAAAACCGCCAAGCCATTCCTCGAACGGTGGATGGCCGAGCAGATCGGCCCGCGCGGCTGGCTCGAACGACTCAAGGCCGAAATGCCGCAGTGGAGCAAGACGATGCCACAACTGCCGCGGCTCATCCATCAGGCGCTCGCCGCGCACGCGCGTCCTCAGGACGACACCCTGATGCTCGCGTTGCTGCAGGAGCAACGCTACACCAACCGGTTGCTGACGGGCGCGTTCTGTCTGGTGGGCGGGATCGCCATCGGCGTGTTGACGGCGTTCATCTGGCTCTACGGCGGATTTTGAAAGAATGGGAGGCCGCGGTGTCCATCGTCCAACAGTCTCACGTCGCATTCGCCGCCCCGCGCGACGATGACCGCCCGGAGACGGGCGGTGCGCCGACGGTGCCAACGGTCCCGTCGTTCTCACATCGCGATCCATCGCGCGCGGAATTCTGGGACGAGCGCTTTGCGAACGCCTTCATGCCCTGGGACGCGGCTGGGGTCCCGAACGCGCTGCGAGACTTCGTGGCGGGCGAGGGCGTACCACGCGCCACGCTGATCCCGGGCTGCGGCTCGGCGTATGAGGCTGCGTGGCTCGACGCACAAGGCTGGCCGGTGCGGGCCATCGACTTCTCGGCGACCGCCGTTGCGTCAGCGAAGGCGCGGCTCGGTCGGCAGGCCGCGCTCGTCGAACAGGCCGATTTCTTTACTTATGCGCCGCCGTTCGCACTCGAGGTGATCTACGAGCGGGCGTTTCTCTGCGCCTTGCCTCGAACGCTCTGGCAGGACTATGCACGCCGGATGGCGCAACTGCTGCCGCAAGGCGGACGCCTGGCCGGGCTTTTCTTCCTTAGGGAAACGCACAAGGGCCCGCCGTTCGGCATTGCGCCAGACGCCCTCGACGCGCTGCTCCGCGATGACTTTGTCTGCGAGGCGGATCGGCTTGTCGACGACTCGGTACCCGTCTTCGCTGGCGCTGAACACTGGATGATCTGGCGCCGGCGCTGAGTCTGGGACGCCTATTTTTACGGGTCGGGGGTGACCGCGCACTGGGACCATCGGCGTGCAACGTCCCCCCAGAAGCTAGGCAATTCTCGATATTTGCCGTCATCGAACACCGCTGTCGTGATTTTCCTCCCCGCGTGGCGCTCGCACCGCTATAATCGGCCGAAATTTTTTCGCCAGGTGGCAAAAGCGGGCATAGAAAGGCGCGTCATCGCATCGGCCCCGTCATGCACGACCTGATTTTTTGTTGCCCGGAAGGCTGCGGCCCAAGGCACGGCATCGTTCGCTTGCGCAGCTGAACGGCCTTTTGTGGCCGGATCACGCGTAACGCCGACGCCGCCACGCCATGACCGCCGCCCTCGGGATTGGCGGGGGCCGCGATATGCTGATCTGGTTTGTCATTCTGTATTGGGTCATTTCGGTGGCCATCGGGCTGTTGGCCGCCCTCAAGGTCCGCAACACCAAGGATTTCACCGTCGCCGGCCGTCGCCTGCCCTACGGTATGGTCATCGCCGTGGTGTTCGCCACGTGGTTCGGCTCGGAGGCGGTGCTCGGCATTCCTGCGACCTTCCTCGGCGAAGGGTTGCGCGGCGTGGTCTCGGATCCGTTCGGTTCATCGATGTGCCTGGTGCTCGTCGGCATGTTCTTCGCCCGCAAGCTGTATCGCATGAACCTCATGACGATCGGCGATTTCTACAAGCTCAAGTACAACCGTACCGTCGAAGTGGTGACGAGTATCGCCATCGTGATCTCATACCTCGGCTGGGTCGGCGCGCAGATCAAGGCGCTGGGACTCGTGTTTCACGCGGTATCCGGCGGCGCGATGTCCGAGCCCACCGGCATGATCATCGGCGCGGTCTCGGTACTGGCCTACACACTGCTCGGCGGCATGATCTCAGTGGCCGTGACCGACGTCATCCAGATGATCATCATCGTCGTGGGGCTCGTGTACATCGCCGTGCAAGTCTCCGGCATGGTGCCGGGTGGGGCGAGCGCGGTGATCGCGCACGCAGCGGAGGCCGGCAAGTTCGTGTTCCTGCCGGCGTTGAATCCGGCGGATGTCCTGGCGTTCATTGCGGCGGGCATCACCATGATGTTCGGCTCGATTCCGCAGCAGGACGTGTTCCAGCGCGTGATGTCGTCCAAGTCGGAAAATGTGGCCGTCGCCGGTTCGGTCACGGGGGGCGTGCTGTACTTCTTCTTCACGTTCATCCCGATCTTCCTGGCCTACTCGGCGTTGCTGATCGCCCCTTCGATGGTGCAGAAGTACATCGGCACCGATCCGCAGCAGATTCTTCCGCAGTTGGTGCTCACTAGCGTGCCGGTCATCGCGCAGGTGATGTTCTTCGGCGCGCTCCTCTCGGCCATCAAGAGCTGCGCATCGGCCACGCTGCTGGCGCCGTCGGTGACCTTCGCCGAGAACATCGTCCGCCCGATGCTGCGGGGCCGGATCGACGACAAGCACTTGCTGCGCCTGATGCGTATTGTCGTGCTGTGCTTCACGGCGCTTGTGCTGGTGTATGCGCTGAATTCCACGGCGTCGATCTTCCACATGGTCGAGAGCGCGTACAAGGTCACGCTGGTCTGCTGCTTCGTGCCGCTGGCGTTCGGCCTGTACTGGAAGCGTTCGAGTTCGCTGGGCGGCACGCTGGCCGTGCTCTGCGGCCTGGGCGTCTGGATTGGCTGCGAATGGCTGGCGCCCGATGCCGTGGTGCCGGCGCAGTTGGCGGGCCTGGCGGCCTCGATCGCCGGCATGGTCGTCGGCTCGCTCCTCCAGCCCAACGCGGCGCGTAAGCGCTCGCCTGAGCCGCGGGTGTCGACGGTCTGACGACCCGCGCCGGTGTCAGGTCGGGACGGAAGACGCCAGCTGACATGCGCCCCATTCGACGGGACTGCTGGCAGAGCGTTGGCGATGACGCATTGGGCCGTAAAAGGGTGGCACGGGGGCCCTTTTCCATCTGTTGGCGGTCGGTGCTCCCGCCGGAAAGCCTTCCGCTACGTGGAATGCAGTCACGGGCCGCCTTGATCTTCGGACGTTGCGGCCCCATATATCGCTGGACAAATCCCGAAAGCCTTGTGAAGCGGTTATAATTCAAGGCTTTGCGCGCCTTTTTCCGTCAGAAAGTACCATGCCTATCTATGCCTATCGTTGCGAAACATGCGGTTTCGCCAAGGATGTGCTTCAAAAAATGAGCGATGATCCGCTCTCCCAGTGCCCGGAATGCGGCAAGGACACGTTTCGCAAGCAGGTCACCGCGGCCGGGTTCCAGCTCAAGGGTTCGGGGTGGTATGTGACCGATTTCCGTGGCGGTTCGGGCGGCACGAGCGCACCGGCTGCGGCGGCGGCATCAAGCGCGCCGGCGGCGGCGTCGGGAGACAACGCGTCGTCGTCCTCGGCGGCCTCGTCGTCCGGCGGCGAGTCGTCGAGCGCGCCGGCGGCAAGCTGTGGCGGCGGTTGCGCCTGCCACTGACACTGAGATAGAGCGTGCGGTGCGCGTGCAGGCCCGGCGGCCCGGCGCGTGCTGGGACCGCGCGCTGAAATGCTGATATGCCCGCTGACACCCCGTAGTTGCCCACATTCGCGAGCCCTGCCATGCGCGTCAAAAAACCCGCGTTGAAGACGATTTTCCTCACCGGCCTGCTGGTGCTGGTGCCTCTCGCCATCACGCTCTGGGTGCTCGGCCTGATCATCGGCACGATGGACCAGACCTTGCTGCTGCTGCCCGACGACTGGCAGCCGTCGCACCTCATCGGCATGCGCGTGCCCGGCTTCGGCGTGGTGGTGACGCTTGCGTTCGTGTTCGTCGTCGGTCTTCTGGCGCATAATTTCATCGGCCAGAAGCTGGTCGGCTGGTGGGAAGCCATCCTGACGCGCATTCCCATCGTCGGACCGCTGTATGGCAGCGTCAAGCAGGTGTCCGACACCTTGCTTTCCAGCAACGGCAACGCGTTTCGCAAGGCGTTGCTCGTGCGGTATCCGCACGCGGACGCCTGGACCATCGCCTTCCTGACCGGCGCGCCAGGGGGCGACGTGGTCAATCACTTGCAGGGCGAGTACGTCAGCGTCTATGTCCCCACGACGCCGAACCCGACGTCAGGCTTCTTCCTGATGATGCGGACGAGCGACGTGATCGAACTCGACATGACGGTCGACGCCGCCCTCAAGTACATCGTATCGATGGGCGTGGTGGCGCCCGCCCACAACCCGCGCCAGCAACGTCCCGGCCCGCTCCTCTGAGCCACCGGGAATCGCCGGCGCCATTTTTTTGAAAATCGGAACAGCAAAATGTCCATGCGTACCTCCTACTGCGGTCTGGTGACCGAGCAACAACTGGGCCAAACGGTCAAGCTGTGTGGCTGGGTCAATCGCCGCCGTGATCACGGCGGGGTCATCTTCATCGACCTGCGCGATCGCGAGGGTCTGGTGCAGGTCGTGTGCGATCCGGACCGCGCGGAAATGTTCAAGGCCGCCGAAGGCCTGCGCAATGAGTTCTGCGTGCAGATCACGGGCCTGGTGCGCAGCCGTCCGGCGGGCACCGAGAACGCCAACCTGACGAGCGGCAAGATCGAAGTGCTGTGCCACGATCTGGAAGTGCTCAACCCGTCGGTGACGCCCCCGTTCCCGCTCGACGACGAAAATCTGTCGGAAACCACACGCCTCACGCATCGCGTGCTGGATCTGCGTCGTCCGCAGATGCAATACAACCTGCGCCTGCGCTACAAGGTGGCGATGGAAGTTCGCAAGTACCTGGACGCGCAAGGCTTCATCGACATCGAAACCCCGATGCTCACGAAGAGCACCCCGGAAGGCGCGCGCGACTACCTGGTGCCGTCGCGTGTGAACGCCGGCATGTTCTTCGCGCTGCCGCAGTCGCCGCAGCTCTTCAAGCAGTTGCTGATGGTGGCCGGCTTCGACCGCTATTACCAGATCACCAAGTGCTTCCGCGACGAAGACCTGCGCGCCGACCGTCAGCCGGAATTCACGCAGATCGACTGCGAAACCTCGTTCCTCACGGAGCAGGAAATCCGCGATCTGTTCGAGAACATGATTCGTCATGTGTTCAAGGAAGCCATCGACGTCGAGCTCGACGCCAAGGTGCCGGTCATGGAGTTCGCGGAAGCGATGCGTCGCTTCGGCTCCGACAAGCCTGATCTGCGCGTGAAGCTTGAATTCACCGAGCTGACCGACGTGATGGCGGACGTGGACTTCAAGGTGTTCTCGGTGCCGGCCACGACCGAAGGCGGCCGTGTGGTCGCGCTGCGCGTGCCGGGCGGCGCGGAGATCTCGCGTAGCGAAATCGACGCCTATACCGATTTCGTGAAGATCTACGGCGCGAAGGGCCTGGCGTGGATCAAGGTCAACGAAGTGGCCAAGGGGCGTGATGGCCTGCAAAGCCCGATCGTGAAGAACCTGCACGACGCCGCCATTGCCTCGATCCTCGAGCGTACCGGCGCGCAAGACGGCGACATCATCTTCTTCGGTGCGGACAAGGCCAAGGTCGTCAACGACGGCATCGGCGCGCTGCGACTGAAGATCGGCCACTCGGAATTCGGCAAGGGCCACGGCCTGTTCGAGGCCGGCTGGCGTCCGCTGTGGGTCGTCGACTTCCCGATGTTCGAGTACGACGAGGAAGACGCCCGCTGGGTCGCGTGCCATCACCCGTTCACGAGCCCGAAGGACGAGCATATCGACTACCTCGAGACCGATCCGGGCAAGTGTCTGGCCAAGGCCTACGACATGGTGCTCAACGGCTGGGAAATCGGCGGCGGTTCGGTCCGTATCTTCCAGGAAGACGTGCAGAGCAAGGTGTTCCGTGCGCTCAATCTCGGCGAGGAAGAAGCCCGTGCGAAGTTTGGCTTCCTGCTCGACGCGCTCCAGTACGGCGCGCCGCCGCACGGCGGCATTGCGTTCGGTCTCGACCGTGTCATCACGATGATGGCCGGTGCCGATTCGATCCGTGACGTGATCGCGTTCCCGAAGACGCAACGTGCGCAGGATCTGCTCACGCAGGCGCCGTCGTCGGTCGACGAGCGTCAACTGCGCGACCTGCATATCCGTCTGCGCCAGCCGGAAGCGCCGAAGGTCTGACGTGGCTGACGGGGCCGATCACCGGCCCCGTTCGCAAGATGCCAACCCCCTCTGCCGTCAGGCGAGGGGGTTTTCGCTTTTTGGGCGCGATTCGCCGGCGACGAATGGCAGTTCGTATCGCGCGCGCCGCAACACCCGGCGTTTGCCCTATACAATGCCTCATCGGTGCCGGTCGTCGGTGCCGTCATCGAATTCTGCTTGCATGAAGCCATTCAAGATTCCCGAATCCGTGCTCGTCGTGATCCATACGCCAGCGCTCGATGTCCTGCTCATCGAGCGTGCCGATGCCGAGCACTTCTGGCAGTCGGTCACCGGCAGCAAGGACCGGCTCGACGAGCCGCTGGTCGAGACGGCCGTGCGCGAAGTCTTCGAGGAGACCGGCATTCGAGTGGCGAACGGCACCCCGGTACCTGCCGCTGCCCTGACTGATTGGCAGCACGAAATTCAATACAACATCTATCCTCGCTGGGCGCATCGCTACGCGCCGGGCGTCACGCGCAATACGGAACACTGGTTCGGCTTGTGCGTGCCGGAAAACACCGCCGTGACGCTTTCGCCACGCGAGCATGTCGCCTACGCCTGGTTGCCGTGGGAAGCGGCCGCTGCGCGCTGTTTCTCTCCGTCGAACGGCGATGCCATCCGGCAGTTGCCGTTGCGCGTGCGCTAGCCGCGGCACCGCGCGCCGATGAGCAAATACCTGCCCTTCACCCGCGATAACGATCTGACGCTGCTCTATCTCGGTCAGCGTTATTTCACCGCCCTCGTCGCCGCGATCGACAGCGCCACCCGCGAAGTGGTGCTCGAGACCTATATCTTCGAGCCCGACGACGCCGGGCGGCAGGTCGCCGCCGCGCTGGAACGCGCCGCGCAACGCGGCGTTGCCGTGCGCGTCATCCTGGACGGCGTCGGCACGAGCCGCCGCCTGCCGTTTCTCGTGGACTGGGTCGAGAGCGGGGTGGTACATCGCATCTACAATCCGCGTCTGTTCGGCAAGTTCGGTTTTTCACGCACGCACCGCAAGCTGGCCATCATCGATCATGCGGTGGCGTTCGTCGGCGGTATCAATATCATCGATGACGACAACGCCGGTGACGGCACGCGCATGGACGGTCCGCGCTGGGACTTTGCGGTGCAATGCCGCGGTCCGATCGTCGCCGCGATCTCGATCGCGTTTCACATTCAGTGGCTGCGCCTGGCGCCGGGGTATTTGGGCACGCCGTTTCGTTATCGGCGCCGCGGGCAACGTGGGCGCCTGCACGCTCCTTACGCCGGTCAGGCGGCCTTTGTGGCGCGCGACAACCTGCACAATCGCCGCGCGGTGGAAAAGGCGTATTTGACGGCGCTGGGCCGCGCGCGCCACGAGGTCTGGCTCGCGAATCCCTACTTCGTGCCCGGCCGACGGTTGCGGCGCGCGCTGACGCAGGCGGCCAAGCGTGGCGTGGCGGTGCATCTGCTGATCGGACGCAACGAATTCCGCCTGCTCGATACCGCCGTGCCATGGCTTTACGCCAAGTTGCTCGATGCCGGTGTGCGCATCGGCGAGTACGACGTGCGTCAACTGCATGGCAAGGTGGCCGTCGTCGACGACGTGTGGGCGACGGTTGGCTCCTCCAACCTGGACGCCCTGTCCCTGTTCCTGAATCACGAGGCCAACGTGGTCGTGCTCGATGACCCGTTGGTCATCGAACTGCGCGACCATATCCGCCAGGCCTTCTCCGAGGCACGTCTCATCGACCCTGCCCGGTACGGCGAACGCTCGCGCTGGCGGCGCTTGCGGCAATGGGCGGCGTACCGCCTCTACCGCTTTGTGATGCGACTGCTCACGCGCGGCAACTACGACTGATTTTCGGCCGAACGGCGGTCAATTCCTCCGTCTCTCGCTGCGCGTGGGGCCGTGTTCCGCCGCCGCAAAAACGCCCCCTCCCACGGATACCGATTAGGTATTCCGATCTAATAAATTCCTTGTTCGCCCCTGGGTGTCCCTCAATAATAGGACGGCCGTTCGATTTTTTGGTTAGCATCGGAGAACGGATAACCAAAGCGATGCCATACACATGCGAAAGGGTGAACAGACACGCGCCGCAATCCTGAATGCTGCGCTGGAACTTGCGGGGCGCGATGGACTCGAGGGGCTGACGATCGGCTTGCTGGCCGACCGTATGCGGATGAGCAAGAGCGGCGTCTTCGCGCACTTCGGTTCGCGCGAGGATTTGCAGATTGAAGTGCTGCGCGAATACCACCGGCGTTTCGAGGAAGAGGTGTTCGCCCCCGGCATGGAAGCGCCGCGCGGCTTACCGCGACTCAGGGCGCTGGTGGATCGCTGGATGGACAAGCGCATTCGCGAGGTGACGACGGGCTGCATCTATATCAGCGGCGCCGTCGAGTACGACGATCGCGCGGCCAGTCCGGTGCGCGAAGCCTTGGTGAAGAGCGTGCGGTTGTGGCGATCGGCCCTGCTGCGCGCGATCACGCAAGCGAAGGAGGAGGGGCATCTGCGTGCAGACACCGATCCGCGTCTGATGCTCTTTGAAATGTACAGCCTGACACTCGGATTGCATCACGACGCGAGGTTCCTTCGTGAGCCGGGGGCGGTCGAGATGACCCGGGTAGCACTGGAAAAACTGATTTCGTCTTATCAGCGCGGGTGAGGCGCGAGCCGTCCGCGATTCAATTCGATTTGTTCGGAGGAGTAGGTCATGGGACAGTACAACGCGCCGCTGCGCGACATGCAATTCGTTCTGCACGAGCTGCTGGGCGTGGAGAACGAATTGAAGGCATTGCCGAAACACGCGGACATCGATGCCGATACCATCAACCAGGTGCTCGAAGAGGCCGGCAAGTTCTGTAGCGAAGTCGTCTTCCCGCTGAACCAGGTGGGGGATCGCGAAGGCTGCAAGTACGAAGGCGATGGCGTCGTCACGACGCCGACCGGCTTCAAGCAGGCTTACCGGCAATACGTCGAAGCCGGCTGGCCCTCGCTGGCATGCGACCCCGCGTTCGGGGGGCAAGGGTTGCCGCAGGTCGTCAACAACGCCCTGTACGAAATGCTCAACTCCGCCAACCAGGCCTGGACAATGTATCCCGGCCTGTCGCACGGTGCCTACGAGTGCCTGCACGCCCACGGCACGCCCGAGCAGCAGGCCACCTACCTGCCGAAGATCGTGTCGGGCGAATGGACCGGCACGATGTGCCTGACCGAGCCGCATTGCGGCACCGACCTGGGCATGCTGCGCACGAAGGCCGAGCCGAATGGCGACGGCTCGTACGCCATCTCCGGCACGAAGATTTTCATCTCCGCGGGCGAGCACGACATGGCCGCCAACATCGTCCACCTCGTGCTGGCCCGTCTGCCTGACGCCCCGCCGGGAACGAAGGGCATCTCGTTGTTCGTCGTGCCGAAGTTCATCCCCGACGCGAACGGTGCCCCGGGCGAGCGCAACGGGATCAAGTGCGGCTCCATCGAGCACAAGATGGGCATTCACGGCAACGCCACCTGCGTGATGAACCTCGACGGCGCGCGCGGCTGGCTCGTCGGCGAACCGAACAAGGGCCTGAACGCCATGTTCGTGATGATGAACGCCGCGCGCCAGGGCGTGGGCATGCAGGGGATGGGCCTGACGGAAGTCGCCTATCAGAACTCGCTGGTGTACGCGAAGGAGCGCATCCAGATGCGCTCGCTCACCGGACCGAAGGCACCGGACAAGCCGGCCGACCCGATCATCGTGCATCCGGACGTGCGCCGCATGCTGCTCACGCAAAAGGCCTATGTGGAAGGCGGTCGCGCGTTCTCGTACTGGACCGCGCTGCACATCGACAAGGAGCTGTCGCATGGCGACGAAGCCGAGCGCCGCGAAGCGGCGGATCTGGTCGCGCTGCTCACGCCGATCATCAAGGCGTTCCTGACCGACAACGCCTTCGAGTGCACGAACCACGCGATGCAGATCTACGGCGGCCACGGCTATATCGCCGAGTGGGGCATGGAGCAGTACGTGCGCGACGCGCGCATCAACATGATCTACGAAGGCACCAACTCGATTCAGGCGCTCGACCTGCTTGGCCGCAAGGTGCTTGGCGACATGGGCGCGAAGCTCAAGAAGTTCGGCAGGATCGTGCAGGACTTCGTGGAAGCCGAAGGCGTCAAGGAAGAGATGCAGGAGTTCGTCAATCCGCTCGCGGACATCGGCGACAAGGTCCAGAAGCTGACGATGGAAATCGGCATGAAGGCGATGGCCAACCCCGACGAAGTCGGTGCGGCTGCCGTCCCGTATCAACGCGTGGTCGGTCATCTCGTGTTCGCGTACTTCTGGGCGCGCATGGCACGAATCGCGCTCGACAAGCAAGGTAGCGGCGACAAGTTCTATGCCTCGAAGCTCGCCACCGCGCGGTTCTACTTCGCCAAGCTGTTGCCGGAGACCGCGTATCACATCCGCGTAGCTCGCGCTGGCGCGAAGACGCAAATGGAAGTCGACGTCGACCTGTTCTGAGAGCGGAGGAGATCACTGTGAGCCAAACCAACAAACCCCTGGTCGTACGCAAGGTCGCTGTGCTCGGCGCCGGCGTGATGGGTGCGCAGATCGCCGCGCACCTCGTCAATGCGAAAGTGCCCGTCGTGCTGTTCGATCTGCCGGCCAAGGAAGGCCCGAAGAACGGCATCGTCATGCGCGCCGTCGACGGCCTGAAGAAGCTGAGCCCCGCGCCGTTCGCCGACAAGGCCGACGCGCAATACATCGAAGCGGCGAACTACGAGGACGACCTTGAGAAGCTCGCCGGCTGCGACGTGGTGATCGAGGCGATCGCCGAGCGCATGGACTGGAAGCACGACCTGTACAAGAAGGTCGCGCCGCACTTGGCCCCGCATGCGATCTTCGCATCCAACACGTCGGGCCTGTCGATCACTGAACTCTCGGAAGGCTTCGACGCCGACCTGAAGTCGCGCTTCTGCGGCGTGCACTTCTTCAACCCGCCGCGCTACATGCATCTGGTCGAGCTGATTCCGACCGCGACCACCGGGCCGGCTATCCTCGACCAGCTCGAAACGTTCCTCACCTCCACGCTCGGCAAGGGCGTGGTGCGCGCGAAGGACACACCGAACTTCATCGCCAACCGGGTGGGCGTGTTCTCGATCCTGGCGGTGTTCGCCGAAGCGCAGAAGTATGGCATTCCGTTCGACGTGGTCGACGACCTGACCGGCAGCAAGCTGGGCCGTGCCAAGTCGGCCACGTTCCGCACGGCTGACGTGGTCGGCCTGGACACGATGGCGCACGTCATCAAGACGATGCAGGATAACCTCAAGGGCGACCCGTTCGCGACGACCTACGCCACGCCGCCGGTGCTGAAGGCACTCGTCGAGAAGGGCGCACTGGGCCAGAAGACGGGCGCGGGCTTCTACAAGAAGGAAGGCAAGGTCATCAAGGTGCTCGATCCGCAATCGGGCGAGTACGTCGAGTCGGGCAAGAAGGCCGACGAAATGGTCGTGCGCATTCTGAAGAAGGCCCCGGCCGAGCGTCTGCGTCTGCTGCGCGAATCGACCCACCCGCAGGCGCAGTTCCTGTGGGCGGTATTCCGCGACGTGTTCCACTACATCGGCGTGTACCTCGAGCAGATCGCCGACAACGCGCGCGAAGTGGACTTCGCGATTCGCTGGGGCTTCGGCTGGAGCACGGGGCCGTTCGAGGACTGGCAGGCCGCAGGCTGGAAGGACATCGCGCAATGGGTGCAGGAAGACATTGACGCGGGCAAGGCGCTGTCGAGCGCACCGCTGCCCAAGTGGGTGACGAGCGGCAAGGTCGCCGAGGCGGGCGGTGTGCACACGGCGGCGGGCTCCTATGCCCCGGCCAGGGACGCCTTCGTGCCGCGTAGCACGCTGCCGGTGTATCAGCGTCAGGTGTTCCCGGCCGCGCTCGTGGGCGACGCCAGCGCGGACCCGCGCCAGTCCGGCAAGACGATCGAAGAGAACGACGCGGTGCGCGTGTGGGTCGACGAGACCCCGGGCCAGGACGACGTGCTCATCGTCTCGTTCAAGTCGAAGATGAATACCATCGGGCCGGACGTCATCGACGGCCTGACGCGCGCCATCGATCTGGCCGAGCAGCAGTATCGCGCCGTGGTCGTGTGGCAGCCGACGTCGCTGCAACTGGGCGCGCCGGGCGGGCCGTTCTCGGCCGGTGCCGATCTGGCGGCCGCCATGCCGGCGTTCATGATGGGCGGCGCCAAGGGGATCGAGCCTTTCATCAAGAAATTCCAGGACGGCATGATGCGTGTGAAGTACGCGCAAGTGCCAGTCGTCTCGGCCGTTTCCGGCATTGCGCTGGGCGGCGGATGCGAGCTGCTGCTGCATAGCGCCAAGCGCGTCGCGGCGCTCGAGAGCTACATCGGTCTCGTGGAAGTCGGCGTGGGCCTCGTGCCGGCCGGTGGCGGTCTGAAGGAAGCCGCGATCCGCGCGGCGGACGCCGCGACTGCGGCGGGGAGCGTGCAGTATCTCCAGTTCGTCACGAAGTCGTTCACCAACGCGGCCATGGCGAAGGTCTCGGCCTCGGCGCTCGACGCCCGTGACATGGGCTACCTGAAGCCGACGGACACCCTCGTCTACAACGTGCATGAACTGCTGTCGGTCGCCCGCAACGAAGCGCGCGCGCTGGCGGTGGCAGGCTATCGTGCGCCGCTCAAGCCAGCCGGTATTCCGGTGGCAGGCCGCTCGGGTATTTCGACGATCAAGGCGTCGCTCGTGAACATGCGCGACGGCAACTTCATCTCGGCCCACGACTTCCTGATCGCCTCACGCATTGCCGAAGCCGTGTGCGGCGGCGACGTCGAAGCGGGCAGCCTCGTGAACGAAGAGTGGCTGCTGGCGCTCGAGCGTCGCGCCTTCATCGACCTGCTGGGCACGTCGAAGACCCAGGAACGCATCATGGGCATGCTGCAAACCGGCAAGCCGGTGCGCAACTAAGCCGATCGGAGACTGACATGAGCAAACAACTGCAAGACGCCTACATCGTTGCCGCCACGCGCGCGCCGATCGGCAAGGCACCCAAGGGCAGCTACAAGAACACGCGTCCGGACGATCTGCTCGCGACCATCCTCAGGAGCGCGCTCGCGCAGGTGCCGGATCTCGACCCGAAGGTGATCGAAGACGCCATCATCGGCTGCGCCATTCCCGAAGCCCAGCAGGGCCTGAACGTGGCGCGTATCGGCGCGCTGCTCTCGGGCCTGCCCAACACGGTGGGCGGCGTGACCGTCAACCGCTTCTGCGCCTCGGGCCTGACGGCCCTCGCGATGGCTGCTGACCGCATTCGTGTGGGCGAAGCCGACGCGATGATCGCCGGTGGCATCGAGAGCATGAGCATGGTGCCGATGATGGGCAACACGCCGTCGCTCTCGCCGTCGATCTTCGAGCGCGACGAGAACGTGGGCATTGCCTACGGCATGGGGCTGACCGCCGAGAAGGTGGCGCAGCAGTGGGGCGTGACGCGCGACGCGCAAGATGCGTTCGCGCTGGCCTCGCACCAGAAGGCAATCAAGGCGCAACAGGCCGGTGAGTTCGCGAACGAGATCACGCCGATCGAAATCGTGGAGCGATTCCCGAACCTGGCCACCGGCGAAGTATCGATCAAGACGCGCACGCTCTCGCTCGACGAAGGTCCGCGTCCGGATACCTCGATCGAAGGGCTGGGCAAGCTGCGTCCGGTGTTCGCGAACAAGGGGTCGGTCACGGCCGGTAACAGTTCGCAGACGTCCGATGGCGCCGGGGCGCTGCTCGTCGTGAGCGAGAAGATTCTCAAGCAGTTCAACCTCACGCCGCTTGCCCGTTTTGTGTCGTTCGCCGTGCGCGGCGTGCCGCCCGAGATCATGGGCATCGGTCCGAAGGAAGCGATTCCGGCAGCACTGCGCGCGGCGGGCCTGACGCAGCAGGACATGGACTGGATTGAGCTGAACGAGGCATTCGCCGCGCAGGCACTCGCCGTCATCAAGGATCTGGACCTCGATACCCGCAAGGTCAACCCGATGGGCGGCGCCATTGCCCTGGGCCATCCTCTGGGCGCGACCGGTGCAGTTCGCGCCGCGACCGTGGTGCACGCGCTGCGCCGTCACAACCTGAAGTACGGCATGGTGACCATGTGCGTGGGGACCGGCATGGGGGCGGCGGGGATTCTCGAGCGAATGTAAGCGAGCGCGTTGTCTGGCGACGATCTGCCGCCTGTCCGCCGTCGGCGGATATCCGGTCGACAGGCGGCAGACGACAGCACAGGGCGCCGGGGTGCGATGTTGCGACGATGCGGCCGCCCCCGGCGTCGTCATTGACGGCGGGCAGTGATCCGGCGTCCCTAGATGCCCGGCAAACCCGAGGAGACACAAGCGATGGACGACGTATTGGTGCAGCGCCAGGGCGCGGTGCAGGGGCTGACCTTCAACCGCGCGCACAAGAAGAACGCGATTACCGCCGCGATGTATCAGGCAATCGCGCAGGGCATCGCCGAGGCGGAGGCCGATCCGTCGTTGCGCGTGATCCTGATCCAGGGGCAGCCGGACGCCTTTTCGGCGGGCAACGATCTTGAAGACTTCCTGAAGCACCCGCCGAAGGACGACGATGCCCCGGTGTTTCAGTTCTTGCGTGCGATCAGCCAGGCGACCAAGCCCATTGTCGCCGCGGTGGCAGGCAATGCGGTGGGCGTCGGCACGACGCTGTTGCTGCATTGCGACGTGGTATACGCAACGCAAACGGCCCGCTTTTCACTGCCGTTCGCGCAACTGGCGTTGTGCCCGGAAGCGGCGTCGAGCTGGCTATTGCCGCGCGTGGCGGGCTACCAGCGTGCCGCCGAGAAGCTGCTCTTCGGTGAGCCGTTCGACGTGAACGAGGCGGTGGCGATGGGTTTCGTCAATCGTGTCGTGCCGGCGGACGAACTGGCGGACTACGCCGCGAAGCGTGCCGCGCAACTGGCGGCCATGCCCGCGGGGTCGCTGCGCGTGACCAAGCAACTGATGAAAGGCGATAGTGCACACGACGTGCAGGCTCGCATTCGCGACGAGGCGCTGGAGTTCGGCAAACGGCTCGTGTCACCCGAGGCGCGTGAGGCCTTCACGGCGTTCTTCGAGAAGCGCAAGCCGGATTTCAGTCGGTTCTCGTAACGTCAAGCCTCGCCGGGGCAGACCCGGCGGACCGGCCGATGCACGAACGCCGCACACCTCGTTTTGCGAGGTGGCGGCGTTTTTCCGTCAAAGCGCGCTCAACTTGCCGTGCCGAGCTTGGGCAGCGTGCGCGGACGGCGATCTTCGTCGGTTGCCACATACGTGACCATCGCCTCGGTGACTTTGACGATTTCGTGCGACAGGCGCATGCGTTGCGCGTACGCCTCGACGTAGACGGTGATCGACGTGTTGCCGGTCTTCACGATCGTGGCGTAGAAACTCAGCAAGTCGCCGACGAACACCGGCTCCTTGAACAGGAACGAGTTGACGGCGATGGTCGCCACGCGGCCGTTGGCGCGCTGCGCGGCGGGGATCGAGCCGGCAATGTCGACCTGCGACATGATCCAGCCACCGAACACGTCGCCGTGGGCATTGGCATCGGCGGGCATTGGCAGCACGCGCAGCGCCAGTTCTTTTTCTTCGGGCAGAGCCGTGAGGGCAGGGGTCGAGATACTCATGAGGGTCCTTGCGTGAGCTGAAAGACGAAAAGCCGGAAACGGCGGGGCAGACGGGGCGCGGCAGGCCGTCGCCGGTCGTTCCAAGTGTTTTCGCGGGAGTGCCGCCCGGCGTCGGCTCAGCATGAGACGCCGGGTTCTGCGAAAATACGCCATCGACGATTTTAGCGGAAAGCCCTCGCACGAGCCGGACGCCGCCCCTCCCCATCATGAGACGTTATTCTTCGGCCGAGCCTGCGCCGACGGCCTCCGACGCCGCTCGGCTCCCGCGCGGTGACTGGCAAGTCATCAAATCGCTGCTGCCGTATCTGCTCGAATTCCGCGGACGCGTCACGCTGGCCCTGTCGTGCCTGGTCATGGCCAAGGTCGCCAACCTCGGTGTGCCCATCATCATGAAGCACATCGTCGACGGGCTCGGCCCTGTGGCGACACTCTCGGCCACGGCGCGCGCGTCGGGCGATGCGAGCCTGATCGTCGTGGGCGGACTCGGCCTGCTGGTCGTGGCTTACGGGCTGGTACGCCTGTCCACGTCGCTTTTTACCGAGTTGCGTGAACTCCTGTTCTCGAAGGTGACGGAAAGCGCCGTTCGGCAGATCGCGCTCAAGGTGTTTCGCCATCTGCACGCGCTGTCGCTGCGCTTTCACCTGGAGCGTCAGACCGGCGGCATGAGTCGCGACATCGAGCGCGGCACGCGGGGCATCCAGTCGATGATCTCGTATTCGCTCTACAGCATTCTGCCCACGCTCATTGAAGTGGCGCTCGTGCTCGGCTTCTTCGTGGTGCGCTACGACGCGTTTTACGCCATCGTCACGCTCGTCGCGCTCTCGTTCTATATCGTGTTCACGGTGAAGGTCACGGAGTGGCGCACGCACTTCCGTCGCACGATGAACGAACTCGACTCGAAAGCGAACGCGCGCGCCATCGATTCGCTCATCAACTATGAGACGGTGAAGTATTTCGGCAACGAGGCGTTCGAGACGGAACGTTACGACGAGAACCTCAAGCGTTATCGCGCCGCGGCGATTCGGTCGCAAAACTCGCTCTCGGTATTGAATTTCGGGCAGCAGGCGATCATCGCGACCGGCCTGATCCTGATTCTCTGGCATGCCACCCAAGGGGTGATGAGTGGACGCATGACGCTCGGCGACCTGGTGCTCGTCAACACGTTCATGCTGCAACTCTACATTCCGCTGAATTTCCTCGGCGTGATCTACCGCGAACTCAAGCAGGCGATGACCGACATGGATCGCATGTTCACGCTGCTCGACGTCAATCGCGAAGTGGCCGATCCGCCGGGTGCGAAGCCGCTCGTCTGTCACGGTGGCACCGTGCGTTTCGATCATGTGAATTTCGGCTATGAGGCGTCGCGCCAGATTCTGCACGACGTCGATTTCACGGTCGCGGCCGGCACGACCACGGCCGTCGTCGGACACAGCGGCTCGGGCAAATCGACACTCTCGCGATTGCTGTTCCGCTTCTACGATGTCGGTTTCCGCGGCGCGGCGTCGGGACGCATTACCATCGACGGGCAGGACATTCGCGACGTCACTCAGGACTCGCTGCGCGCGGCCATCGGCATCGTGCCGCAGGATACCGTGCTGTTCAACGACACGATCTACTACAACATCGCGTACGGTAATCCATCGGCGTCGCGCGAGCAGGTCATCGCCGCGGCGCGAGCGGCGCACATCCACGACTTCATCGAGAGCTTGCCTGCCGGGTACGAGTCGATGGTCGGCGAGCGCGGACTCAAGCTCTCCGGCGGAGAGAAGCAGCGCGTGGCGATTGCGCGCACCATCCTGAAGAATCCGCACATCCTGATTTTCGACGAGGCGACCTCGGCGTTGGACTCGCGCTCCGAGCAGGCGATTCAGTCGGAGTTGCGCAACATCGCGCGCGAGCGCACGACGCTCATCATCGCGCACCGCCTCTCGACGATCGTGCACGCCGCGCAGATCATTGTGCTCGACAAGGGCCGTATCGTGGAGCGCGGCACGCACGACGACCTGCTGCGTGCCGAAGGACTCTACGCGCAGATGTGGGCGCTGCAACAGCAGCGTCGGGGGGGCGAGGGGGATGCCGAGGCGTCGCACTTCGCCACGGTCGTGTCGTGAGCGTCGGCGCAACTCGGTCATTCGGCGGTGGGCAGGCGCGGGCCTGTCCTCCAGACGGGCGATTGAGTAGACTAGCGCGCTGACATCGCCGACGCGGGAGTGCCTCATGGAAATCAAATGGCTCGAGGACTTCGTGTCGCTCGCCAAAACGAACAGTTTCAGCCGGTCGGCCGAGTTGCGACATGTGACGCAGCCGGCATTCTCGCGCCGCATCCAGTCGCTTGAAGCCTGGCTGGGCAGTGAACTGATCGACCGATCGAGCTATCCCACGCGCCTCACCCCGGCCGGCGCCGTGTTCTACGAGCAGGCGCTAGCACTGCTCTCGCAGGCGCAGGAAGCGCGCGCCTTGCTGCGCGAACAGCGCTCTGCCGACCACTCGGTGCTGGATTTCGCGGTGCCGCATACGCTGTCGATGACGTTCTTCCCGCGTTGGCTCAAGGCGCTGGAAAAGCGTCTGGGCCTGTTGCGCAGCCGTCTGCGTGCGCTCAACGTGCACGACGCGGCCATGTCGTTGACCGACGGCGGCTGCGACCTGCTGATGTGCTACTACCACCCGAGTCAGCCCCTCCAACTCGATGCGGCACGTTACGAGATGATCGTGCTTGGCAGCGAGCGTTTCAGCCCCTACAGTGCCCCGACGCCGCAAAAGCGCGCCCGCTTCAAGCTGCCCGGCACGCCCGACGCGCCGGTACCGTACCTGGCCTATACGGCGAATGCCTATCTCGGGCGGATGGCTGATCTGATCACCGGCGGTGCGTCGAGTCCGCCGCACCTGGACAAGGTGTACGAGACGGACATGGCCGAAGCGCTCAAGGCGATGGTGCTCGCCGGGCACGGCGTGGCGTTTCTGCCGGAAAGCGCCGTGGTCGATTCGGTCGCGCGCGGTGAACTGGTCGATCTCGCCCCCCCGGGCAAGGCTGCGGTGCCGTGGCATGTGGACATGGAAATTCGTTTGTATCGCGACCGTCTGGCCTATGCCGACGCCAGCAATCGGCGTGAGCTGACCAAGCGCGACGCGGTCGAGGCGTTCTGGCAGGCCGTGCGCGATCAACGCAAAGGCTGACGCAACGTGCAGGGGGATATATCCCGCGTGGCGTGCCGTCATGGCGGATTCGCAGGAATATCAAAACTATGCACGATATGCATAGTTACATGTTTATTCGGCATTGGATTGTTCCCGGCGGTTCTCGGTAAAGTGCCAGCCATTCGTGTCGCAAGCACGGTATGTGCGTGCGGCGCAGATTGAAGCCGGAGAATTCCATAATGTCGCAAACGTCACATATCTTGCCTTCGTACCTTCAGGCCGATGATCTCGGTCCGTGGGGCAACTACCTTCAACAGGTCGATCGCGTCACGCCTTACCTCGGCCCGCTCTCGCGCTGGGTCGAAACCCTCAAGCGTCCGAAGCGCATCCTGATCGTTGATTGCCCGATCGAACTCGACAACGGCACCATCGCCCATTTCGAGGGCTATCGTGTCCAGCACAATACGTCGCGCGGCCCGGGCAAGGGCGGCGTGCGTTTCCACCAGGACGTGACGCTGTCCGAAGTCATGGCCCTGTCGGCCTGGATGTCGGTCAAGAACGCGGCGGTGAACGTGCCCTACGGCGGTGCCAAGGGTGGCATCCGTGTCGACCCGCGCAAGCTCTCGCGCGGTGAACTCGAGCGTCTGACGCGTCGTTACACCAGCGAAATCAACATCATCATCGGGCCGACGAAGGATATTCCGGCACCGGACGTCAACACCAATGAGCAGATCATGGCGTGGATGATGGACACCTACTCGATGAACGAGGGGTCCACGGCCACCGGTGTGGTGACCGGCAAGCCGATCTCGCTGGGCGGCTCGCTGGGCCGCCGCGAAGCCACCGGCCGCGGCGTGTTCGTGGTGAGCTGCGAAGCCGCCCGCCGCCTGGGCGTCGATGTGCGCGGCGCGCGCGTGGTCGTGCAGGGCTTCGGTAACGTGGGGGGCATTGCCGCCCGTCTGTTCCACGAAGCCGGCGCGCATGTCATCGGCGTGCAAGATCACACCGGCACGATCTACAAGTCCGACGGCCTGGATGTGCCGAACCTGCTCAAGCACGTGGCCGAAACCGGCGGCGTGGGCGGGTTCCCGGCGGCGGAGACCATCAAGGACGACGAGTTCTGGTCGCTGGACTGCGAATTCATGATTCCGGCAGCGCTGGAGAACCAGATCACCGAGAAGAACGCCGACAAGATTCGCGCGAAGATCGTGGTCGAAGGCGCCAACGGTCCGACGACGACGGCCGCGGACGACATCCTGCGCAGCAAGAACATTCTTGTCGTGCCGGACGTGGTGGCCAATGCCGGCGGCGTGACGGTCTCGTACTTTGAGTGGGTGCAGGACTTCTCGAGCTTCTTCTGGACCGAGGAAGAGATCAACCACCGCCTGGAGCGCATCATGCGCGAAGCGTTCGACAGCGTGTGGCATGTGGCGCAGGAACATAAGGTTTCGCTGCGTACCGCCGCATTCATCGTCGCGTGTACCCGGATTCTGCAAGCCCGTGAGATGCGCGGTCTGTACCCCTGATCAGGCGGTGCTGTCCGGCTAAGTAGTAATACGCAATAATGCGTAAAACAGAATGTTCGGGGCGATTTGCGTTAAGAATGACGTACGTTCCGAACATTCGATAATAAAAAAATGGGCGAATGCAGTGCTAAAATGTATCTGTTTTGTGCCAAGGAGACTAAGGAATGACCCTCTCGAAAATTGCATTGGCGATGTGCTGTGTGGGCTTGATGGCAGGTGCTGCCCAGGCTCAGGAAAGCGGTACGCTCAAGAAGATCAAGGACACCGGCGTCATTTCGCTGGGTAACCGGGAGTCGTCGATCCCGTTCTCGTTCTATGACAACAACCACAACGTCGTTGGGTATGCCAATGATGTGGCGATGGCCGTCGTCGCCGAAGTCAAGAAAGAACTGAAACTGCCGAACCTGAAGGTCACGCAGACGCCGATCACGTCGCAGAACCGCATTCCGCTGGTTCAGAACGGCACGATCGACATGGAGTGCGGTTCGACCACGAACAACGCCGAGCGTCAGAAGCAGGCGGCGTTCTCGAACACGTTCTTCATCATCGGCACGCGTTTGCTTGCCAAGAACAGCTCGGGCATCAAGGACTTTGCCAACCTCAAGGGCAAGAACGTCGTGACCACGGCGGGTACGACCTCCGAGCGTCTGCTGCGCGAGATGAACCAGAAAGACAACATGGGCATGAACATCATCAGCGCCAAGGATCACGGGGAAGCGGCTATCACGCTGCATTCGGGCCGTGCCGTGGCGTTCATGATGGATGACGCCCTGCTCGCCGGCGAGCGCGCCAAGTTCAAGGACGCCAAGGACTACAGCATTGTCGGCAAGCCGCAATCGTACGAAGCCTACGGCTGCATGATGCGCAAGGACGATCCGGCCTTCAAGAAGCTGGTGGACAAGGCCGTTGCCGATTACCAGAAGTCGGGCCAGGCGCAGAAGGACTACGCCAAGTGGTTCCAGCACCCGATTCCGGCACTGGGCGGCGTGAACATGGAATTCCCGCCGTCGGCTGAAATGGCCGCCCTGTGGAAGTCGCCGAACGACAATGCTGACGTTCAAGGCGCCAAGTAAGCCTTGCGAGCTTCATGAATCGCTGAGCACCGTTAGCGCGTAATGCCGAAGCGGAAGGAGTCAATCCTTCCGCTTCTTTTTAAGCAAGATAAGTAGAAGAGGGGAGATCATGGCTCTCGGTCTCGATTTCAGTTTTTTCTTCCAGCCGGTGGCAACGGGCGAGGGGACTACCTACTTCGGGTGGCTGCTCTCGGGCTTCAAGCTCACGCTTGAAGTCGGCCTCGGTGGCTGGATCATTGCGCTTGTCGTGGGCTCCGTGCTCGGCGTGATGCGCACCGTCCCTAACAAATGGATATCCGGCTTCGCGACGGCCTACGTCGAGTTGTTCCGGAACATCCCGTTGCTTGTGCAGTTGTTCTTCTGGTACTACGTGGCGCCCGACTTCCTGCCGGAATCGGTCCGCACGTGGCTTTTCGCGCTCAATCCGGCGAATGTCTCGCTGCTCACCGGCGTGGTTGGCCTCGGGCTCTTTACCGCCGCCCGTGTGTGCGAGCAGGTGCGCTCCGGTATCAATTCGCTGCCAAAGGGGCAGAAGAGCGCCGGTCTGGCCGTGGGGCTCACGCTGCCGCAGACGTATCGCTACGTGCTGCTGCCGGTGGCCTTCCGGGTGGTGATCCCGCCGGTCACCTCGGAGTTCGTCAACATCTTCAAGAACTCTGCCGTGATCTCGACGGTGAACCTGCTTGAATTGACGGGGCAGGGCAAGCAACTCATCGACTACACGGCGCATAGCTACGAGTCGTTCATCGCGGTGACGCTCGCGTACATGGTCATCAACGTCGCGGTGCTGGTGCTCATGCGTTTCATCGAAGCCAAGACCCGCCTGCCGGGCTACATCGGGGGCAAATAATGGGTGAGATCTTCGCATGGGGCGGTGCCATCGACGCGATGCCGCTGCTCATCAAGGGCATGATCACGACGCTGCAGATCACGGTGCTCGCCGTGATCGTGGGCATCATCTGGGGCACGCTGCTCGCCATGATGCGTCTGTCGGGCGTGACGGTACTGAAGTGGTTCGCGGACCTGTACGTGAACCTGTTCCGTTCGATCCCGCTGCTGATGGTGCTGCTGTGGTTCTTCCTGATCGTGCCGCAGGTGCTGCGCTCGGTGCTCGATGTGCCGCCGACGTGGGACATCCGGATGGTCTCCGCCCTCGTCGCCTTCTCGCTGTTCGAAGCGGCGTATTATTCGGAAATCATTCGTGCGGGTATCCAGAGTGTGTCGCGCGGCCAGATGTCCGCCGCCTACGCGCTGGGCATGTCGTACTGGCAGGCGATGGCATTGGTCGTGCTGCCGCAGGCGTTCCGCAACATGGTGCCGCTGCTGCTCACGCAGGGCATCATCCTGTTCCAGGACACCTCGCTCGTGTACGCGATCGCCTTGGCCGACTTCTTCGGCATGGCGTACCAGGTGGGCCAGCGTGACGGCACGTTGCCTGCCATGATTGTGTTTGCCGGAGCAGTCTACTTTGTGATCTGCTTCACGGTTTCGATGTCGGTTAAACGTCTTCAGAAGAGGTTGGCGAAATGATTACCCTTAAAAACGTCTCCAAGTGGTACGGCCAGTTCCAGGTGCTCACGGACTGCTCCACTGAAGTCAAGAAGGGTGAAGTCGTGGTGGTGTGCGGCCCGTCGGGTTCGGGCAAGTCCACGCTCATCAAGACCGTCAATGGCCTGGAGCCGATCCAGCAAGGCGAGATCATCGTCGATGGTACGTCGGTTGCCGACCCGAAGACGAACCTGGCCAAGTTGCGCTCGCGCGTGGGCATGGTGTTTCAGCACTTCGAACTGTTCCCGCACCTCTCGATCATCGAAAACCTGACGCTCGCGCAGGTCAAGGTGCTCGGCCGCAACAAGGAGGCCGCGCGTGAAAAGGGCCTGAAGTTGCTCGAGCGTGTGGGCCTCACGGCTCACGCCCACAAGTTCCCGGGCCAGCTCTCGGGCGGCCAGCAGCAGCGTGTGGCCATCGCCCGTGCCCTGTGCATGGACCCGATCGCCATGCTGTTCGACGAGCCGACCTCGGCCCTCGACCCGGAAATGATCAACGAAGTGCTCGACGTGATGGTCGAACTGGCGCAGGAAGGCATGACCATGATGGTGGTCACGCACGAAATGGGCTTCGCCAAGAAGGTCGCGAACCGTGTGATCTTCATGGACCAGGGCATCATCGTCGAAGACGACAAGAAGGACGAGTTCTTCGCGAATCCGAAGTCGGATCGCGCCAAGGACTTCCTGGCCAAGATCCTGCACTGATCGTCGTAGGTGCCGGAATGAAAAAAGCGTGCCTTCGGGCACGCTTTTTTATGGGCGTCTGCGCCGCCGTGGCCTCACTGGCAGGCGGTGTTCTGCGCGTTGCGCAGGCGAACGGCTTCGGGAATCGGCACCACGGTGCGCAGCGACGGCGCGCCTTTCTCGAACAGAATCAACTCGCCTGGCGCGAAGGTTGTCCAGACTTCGTTGTCCGTGAGTGGCGCCGTGGCGATCACCGCGACACGATCGGCCGGCGTCGTGAACTTGGAGAAATCGATTTCCCAGTCGGCATCGATCAGATGCGCCTTCGTGAAAGGCCATTGGCGGGCGATAAAGTGCAACCGCGTCGAGCAGTGCGCGATCAGCGCCTGGCCGTTCGAGAGGACGAAGTTGAACACGCCGTGGCGCGTGATCGTGCGCGTAATGTCCTCGACGGCGTGGAACAGCTCGTCGAGCGGCGGCTGCGAGCCGGGGAAGCGCTTGCGCAGGCCCTGCATGATGTCGCAGAAGGCGCGCTCGCTGTCGGTCGTCCCCACCGGCTGGTAGACGCCCGAGAGAAACGGGTCGTAGTCGAGCAGATCGCCGTTGTGCGCGAAGATCCAGTGGCGTCCCCACAGTTCGCGCTGGAACGGGTGGCAGTTCTCCAGCTCAACGATGCCTTGTGTCGCTTTGCGGATATGCGCGATCACGTTCTTGGACTTGATCGGGTATTTCTTCACCAGCTCGGCGATGGGCGAATTCGCCGCGGCCTGGTGATCGATGAACAGCCGGCAGGCTTTGTCCTCGAAAAAGGCGATGCCCCAGCCGTCCGCATGGTGATCCGTGCCGCCCCCACGCGCCGCGAAACCGGTAAATGAGAACGTGATGTCGGTCGGTTCCGCACAATTCATTGCAAGCAGTTGGCACATGGGGCGGGCAAATCGAAGATGGGGTGCGCACGTCGTGTCGGGGCGCCACAACCAGTACAATATGGGGTTGCACAAGCATAGCACCGGCCCCTGTGTACGTACATTCCCGCCCCATGAGTCCGTCGCGCCGACGCGTCACCGCGCCGCCACGGTCTCATGGGCTGGCCGCCTCCCCAGATCCCGGAAAACGTTCATGACCAACCAACTGACTCTCACCCGTCCCGATGACTGGCACCTGCACGTGCGCGATGGCGATGTGCTCAGGAGCGTGCTGCCCGACAGCGCCCGCCAGTTCGGGCGCGCGATCATCATGCCGAACCTCAAGCCGCCGGTCACCACGACCGAACTCGCCGGGGCGTATCGCGAGCGTATTCTCGCGGCGCGCCCGGCCGGCAACGCGTTCGAGCCGCTCATGACCCTGTACCTGACCGACAACACGGCCGCCGACGAGATCCGTCGCGCGAAGGCGTCGGGCTTCGTGCACGCGGTGAAGCTCTATCCTGCTGGCGCCACGACGAACTCGGACGCCGGCGTGACCGATCTGGCCAAGTGCCGCGGTGCGCTCGAAGCGATGCAGGATGTGGGCATGCCGCTGCTCGTGCACGGGGAAGTGACGAGTGCCGACATCGACATCTTCGATCGTGAAAAGGTGTTCATCGACCGTGTGATGTCGCCGCTGCGCCGTGATTTTCCGGGCCTTAAGGTCGTGTTCGAACACATCACGACCCAGGACGCCGCAGCGTATGTCGCGCAGGCCGACGGCCCCATTGCCGCCACGATTACCGCGCATCACCTGCTGTACAACCGCAACGCGATCTTTACGGGCGGGATCCGGCCGCATTACTACTGCCTGCCTGTGCTCAAGCGTGAAACGCATCGCGAGGCGCTCGTGAAGGCGGCCACGTCGGGCAGCCCGCGCTTCTTCCTCGGCACCGACAGTGCCCCGCACGCGCGTGAAGCAAAGGAAGCCGCCTGTGGCTGCGCCGGTTGCTATACGGCGTTGCACGCGGTGGAGCTATACGCCGAAGCGTTCGACAAGGCGGGCGCGCTCGACAAGTTCGAAGGCTTCGCCAGCTTCCACGGCCCGGATTTCTACGAACTGCCGCGCAATACCGACAAGATCACCCTGGTGCGCGAAGACTGGGAACTGCCGGCAGCGCTGCCGATGGGGGATGCGACCGTGGTACCGCTGCGCGGCGGTGAAGTCATCGGCTGGAAGCTCAAGGGGTGAGTCCGGACGGCGCGTCGTCGCCTTTGGCGTCCACGCGCACAGGCCTGCCGGCGATCAACTGGCTCGCCCCTTGGTTCGATGCGGTAGCCGAGCGGGGGCGGGGCGCGTTGGCGGGTGCCGACTGGCGCGAAGCGCTCTCGGCGCAAGCGGCGGCGGCCGGACAGGTGAGTGGGCGGGGAAGGGCGCTGCGATTCGTCGCGCCGGCGGACCTTCCCGCTGACACGGCCTACGAGGCATACATCGCGGCCACCGGCGGCGTGCCGACGCGCGCGAACCTGCACGACTTCTTCAACGCGTTGATCTGGCTGACCTATCCGCGCGGCAAGGCGGCGCTCAACGCCCGTCAGGCAGACGCCATTGCCGCTGACGGTGTGCAAGCCACGCGCGGCGCTGCGCGTGATGCCGCCACCCTCTTCGACGAGAACGCCGTTCTCTTCGTGTGTAGCGATCCCACCCTTGGCGAGGCACTTCGGGCGTTCGACTGGCACACGCTCTGCGTTGCGCGACGCGCCGATTGGGGCCGCGCCTGCGAAGTGCAGCCGTTCGGGCATGCGTTGCTGGAGAAACTCGTTGCCCCGTACCCATCGGTGACGTCTCACGCCTGGATCATGGACGCGCCACACGCCTACTTTGGCTGGACGCCCCTTGCACGCCGCGCCTGGCTCGACGCCCGGATCGCACCGACGCTCGCCAGTGGGCCGCTCACGACACGCGCCTTCGCTCCCTTGCCGGTCCTGGGCATCCCCGGCTGGTGGCCGGCCAACGACGATCCGGCCTATTATCTGGACAGCTCGGTCTTCCGGCCCGGCCGGCGCCGGACTGGCGGGGGCCGCGATGGAGGACGTTGGGCGGCGACGGTACTGCGGCGCGCGTGATACACTTCGGCCCGCAGAGTCGGCCAGACAATCGCCGCCTCCCGTTTGGGAGGGGGAGGAAAGTCCGGACTCCACAGGGCAGGGTGATGGCTAACGGCCATCCGTCGTGAGACGCGGAACAGGGCAACAGAGAACAGACCGCCGATGGCCCCTGGCGCAAGCCAGGTGGATCAGGTAAGGGTGAAACGGTGCGGTAAGAGCGCACCGCGGCGTGCGGCAACGCACACGGCACGGTAACCTCCACCCGGAGCAATTCCAAATAGGCAGGTGAACGGCATGCGCCTTGTGCGGATGCCGGCAACGGGGCCCCCGGGAGCCTGCGGGTAGGAAGCTTGAGCGGCGCAGCGATGCGTCGCCTAGAGGAATGATTGTCAGGCGCGGCGCGAGCTGCGTTCACAGAATCCGGCTTATCGGCTGGCTCTGCATCCAAACAAGACACAAAAGGCTCCCGATGGGAGCCTTTTGTGCTTCTGGCGCTGTCGCCGTGGCGGCGAGTGAGTGTGGCGCGCGCGGAAGCTCAGCCTTCGACGATCTCGACGCTATGCGTGATCTGCGCCGTCTTCGCGAGCATGATCGACGCCGAACAGTACTTGTCGTGAGAGAGCGTCACGGCGCGCTCCACCGTGGCGGGGTTCAGATTGCGGCCAGTGACGGTAAAGTGGAAGTGAATCTTGGTGAAGACCTTCGGGTCTTCGCTGGCGCGCTCCGCCTTGAGCGTGACGCTGCAATCCTTCACTTCGGCGCGGCTCTTCTTGAGAATCAGCACCACGTCATACGCGGTGCAGCCACCCGTGCCCACCAGCAGCATTTCCATCGGGCGCGGTGCCTGATTATGGCCGCCACCTTCCGGTGCGCCGTCCATTGCGACAATGTGGCCGCTTCCCGTCTGCGCTACGAAGGCCATGCCATCCTGGCCCATCCAACTCACCTTGCATTCCATATTCCGAAACCCCGATATCCCGTTCAAGCGAAAATTGTAACGGCTTACGCAAAGGTGCGTATGACGCCGAGCGAAACCCCAGGACGTTGGCCGTAATCCCTTGGGTTGCTGCGCCGCAATATTGACGCTTTTTTGATCGGGTTTTCAGGCGGATAAACCCTAAATCTAGATTTTCGACGCTATTGAGCGTGCCGGTACATGAGGATTTGTTGATGTAACTGTTTGATTTCAAAGAAAATTGTTCGACGTCTATCATTTTCATGAAATTTCACATTATGGTTATTGATTTCGCACTATAAATTTTCTTGCGTCGCAGCATTGCGTTTGCTAGACTTCAGTCATTGGTTGTTGTGCTTCACAGCAATTCTGCCAGTGTCTCCTCCACCCTCCTCCTTTGGTGGATTTAACCCGGACCCATGAGGTTCGGGTTTTTTTTGTGCGATCGGAAACGCGGTTTACTGGTCGGTGGTTTTTTCTGTATAATCAACGGCTTTTCCGGAAATGCCCACGGAAGATACATCAGGGAGAGCCTGCAAGCACAGGACTGCGCCATGCGACGCAAATCGCGAGGACGCGGCCGGCAGACAAGCAGGAAGTTGATGTTAATGGGGCAAATGTATTTTATTTGGATCGATCATGAAGACGTTTTCCGCTAAGCCGGCAGAGGTGACGCGCGAATGGTTTGTGATTGACGCGACGGACAAAGTCCTCGGCCGTGTCGCCAGCGAAGTGGCACGCCGTCTGCGCGGCAAACACAAACCGGAATTCACGCCGCACGTTGACACGGGTGATTACATCATCATCGTCAATGCTGCCAAGCTGAAAGTCACGGGCGCAAAGCAAACCGACAAGAAGTACTACCGTCACACGGGTTACCCGGGCGGTATCTACGAAACCACGTTTGGCAAAATGCAAGAGCGCTTCCCGGGCCGTGCGCTCGAGAAGGCCGTGAAGGGCATGCTGCCGAAGGGTCCGCTGGGCTACGCGATGATCAAGAAGCTGAAGGTTTACGCCGACGGTAACCATCCGCACGAAGCGCAGCAACCGAAGTCGCTCGAGATCTAAGGGCCACGCCATGTTCAAAAACGATTGGAATTACGGCACCGGCCGTCGCAAGAGCGCTGTTGCTCGCGTGTTCATCAAGGCTGGCAAGGGCGACATCGTCGTCAATGGCAAGCCGATCAAAGAGTACTTCGCTCGCGAAACGTCGCTGATGATTGTCCGTCAGCCGCTCGAGCTGACCAACCACGCTGAAACGTTCGACATCAAGGTCAACGTGTCGGGCGGCGGTGAAACGGGTCAGGCCGGTGCGGTTCGTCACGGCATCACCCGCGCACTGATCGACTACGACGCGACGCTCAAGCCGACGCTGTCGACCGCTGGCTTCGTCACGCGCGATGCTCGTGAAGTCGAACGTAAGAAGGTTGGTCTGCACAAGGCCCGCCGTCGCAAGCAATTCTCGAAGCGTTAATCGCCCGGGTGCTTGTTTGCATCCGCCTCTGGGGGATGCAAGGAAAGGCCGCCTCGTGCGGCCTTTTTTCTATTTGCGGCGCCTCCCGCGCGTATGCCCCGGCGCCGCGTCAAGCGCGTCGCCGTCCCACGCGTGTCGCGGAAGCTTGATAGAATCGCGGTTCTGATTGAAAGGGGTAGGACATGGTCAAGGTGGGTATCGTAGGCGGCACCGGCTATACCGGTGTGGAGCTGCTCCGTTTGCTGGCGCAGCACCCGGAAGTGAAGTTGACGGCGATCACCTCGCGCAAGGAAGCGGGTACGCCGGTCGCCGACATGTATCCGAACCTGCGAGGCCGTGTCGACCTGGCATTCTGCACGCCTGACGACGCCCGTCTGACCGATTGCGACGTGGTGTTCTTCGCCACGCCGCACGGCGTGGCCATGGCACAGGCGCGCGAGCTCCTCGCCGCCGGCGTGCGTGTGATCGATCTGGCGGCAGACTTTCGCCTGAAAGACATCGCCACGTTCGAAAAGTGGTACGGCCTGCCGCATGCTTGCCCCGACATTCTCGAAGAGGCCGTCTACGGCCTGCCCGAGATCAACCGTGAGAAGATCAAGAGCGCGCGCGTCATCGGTCTGCCGGGCTGCTACCCGACGTCCGTGCAATTGGGTTATGCGCCGCTGTTTGCCGGTGGCCGCAAACTGGTTGATCCGAAGCACCTGATCGCCGACGCGAAGTCGGGCGCGAGCGGTGCGGGCCGCAAGGGTGAAACGTCGCTGATCCTCGCGGAGACGGCCGACAACTTCAAGGCCTACGGCGTGAAGGGCCATCGCCATCACCCGGAAATCAAGCAGGGTCTGGAGGCGATCGCGGGCTACGAAGTGGGCCTGACGTTCGTGCCCCATCTGCTGCCAACGATTCGCGGCATTCACTCGACGCTTTATGCGACGATCCTGCCCGAAGCGCGCGACACCGATTTCCAGGCGCTGTTCGAGACGTATTACGCGGGCGAGCCGTTTGTCGACGTGCTGCCGGCCGGCTCGATGCCGGAAACGCGCTGGGTGCGCGCATCGAATTATGTCCGAATGGCAGTGCATCGCCCGGGCAACGAAGACACGCTGGTGATCCTCGTCGTCGAGGACAATCTGGTCAAGGGCGCGTCTGGTCAGGGCGTGCAGTGTATGAACCTGATGTTCGGCTTGCCGGAAAACCTGGGGCTGACCCATATTCCCGTACTGCCGTAACGGTATTTATCGTCTCTAAGCCATTGATTTTTCTGCCGTCGGCACAATTATGGATTAGAGACTAGAATGGTACCGAACCGATATTTGGAGATTTGCGATGAACGCACCGCTTGAGGCCGCCGTCACGGAAATGCCCGCTTTCCTGGTCTTTACCGACAGCGCCGCGGACAAGGTCAAGCAACTGATCGACGAGGAAGGCAACCCCGAGCTGAAACTGCGCGTTTTCGTGCAGGGTGGCGGTTGCTCCGGCTTTCAGTATGGTTTCACCTTCGATGAAGACGTCAACGAAGACGATACCGTGCTCGACAAGAACGGCGTGTCGCTACTGATCGACTCGATGAGCTATCAATACCTCGTCGGCGCCGAGATCGACTATAAGGAAGACATCAACGGCGCGCAGTTCGTGATCAAGAACCCGAACGCTTCCACGACCTGTGGCTGCGGTTCTTCGTTCTCGGTCTGAACGGCACACGAACGTAGTATCTGAATGCAGTATGAGACGGGGCCCGCAAGGGCCCTTTCTCATTGGTGCGTCACTTCGTCGCTTCCGGCGTTCTCGTGGCCCGCCCCGCTCAGTGCGGGTAGATCGCGCCGAGAATGCGAGGGCCCTGTGCGCCGGTGACCGACGCAAGATTTCCCGGTTGCCTGACCAGGCAGCGCTGGGCGAGCCAGGCGAAGGCGCGGGCCTCGACCTGCTGCGGCGGTACGCCGAGCACCTCGGTCGTGGCGACGCTCACGCCCGGCAGGCGGGTTGCGATGGCTTGCATGAGTGCATGATTGCGCGTTCCGCCGCCACAGGCGTAGAAGCCCCGGCAGTCGGGCGCGTAGCGCAACACGTCGTCGGTGACACATTGTGCGGTCAGCGCGACGAGCGTGGCCTGGACATCCACGGGAGACACGCCCGGCACGCTCGCCAGACGCGCATCCAGCCATTCGGCGCGGAACAGGTCGCGACCGGTGCTCTTCGGAGGTGCCTGGCGGAAGTAGGATTCGCTCAGCAAGGCGGCCAGCAAGGCGCCGCTGACGCGCCCGCTGGCGCCCCAGGCCCCTGCGTCGTCATACGACGTGCCGAGATGGCGCGCCGCCCAGCCGTCGAGTAGCGCATTGCCGGGGCCGCAATCGAAGCCGGAGACAGGCTGGCCTGATGCCGCTGCCGGCAAAATCGTCACATTGCTGATGCCGCCGAGATTGCAGACGACGCGCGTTTGCCCGGCGTCCGAAAACATCGCCTGATGATAGGCGGGCACGAGTGGCGCGCCTTGGCCGCCCGCCGCGACATCCCGGCTGCGAATATCCGCAACGACATCGATGCCGGTCAATTCCGCGAGCAGTGCAGGCGCGTTGAGCTGGCGCGTGTAGCCAATTCCATCGAACTCGCCCGGCCGATGACGGATCGTCTGTCCGTGTGCGCCGATGGCCGCGACGGCCGACGCAGGCAATCCTGCCGTAGCGAGCAGCTCGCGCACACAGTCGGCATAGACCCGTACCAGCGCGTTCGCCGCCAGCGCCTCGCGATGCAATTCGTTTTCCGAGGGGGCCTGCAACACCATCAATGTTTCACGCAAGTCGCCGGGAAACGGGAGATAGGCTTCTGCGAGCACCTGTCCGGTGGCTGACGCGACGAGCACGCCATCGACACCGTCGAGGCTGGTGCCGGACATCAGGCCGATGAAGTGAGCGGGGGACGCCGGGGCGTCGAGGTGACGAGCGATGTCGGTCATGGGCGGAGCGGGGCGGGGCCGGAGAAATCGAATCCGCGCTGCGCGGCGCGACGTGTGCGTCACACATCGCGCCGCGCTGCGCGGTCTCCAGCATACCTCAATCGCGCTCGGCGACCTGCACGGTGCGCATCAAGTCGATGCGCTTGAGGAGATTCTCGGCGTACATGTCGAACAGCTTCAGGCGAGCCCCCGAGAGCGGTGCGACGGCTGCCACGTCGGTCGAGAACGGGTTGCGCGGCACGCCCTTGTAGCGCAGCTCGTAGTGCAGATGCGGGCCGGTGGCCCAGCCCGTCTGGCCGACGAAGCCGATGACCTGACCTTGCGTGACATGGGTGCCGGGCTTCATGCCCTGGCCGAAGCCGGACAGGTGAGCGTAACGCGTCTGGTAATTGCCCGCGTGATTGATCTCGACCAGGTTGCCGTAGCCGTTCTGCTTGCCGACGAACTTGACCACACCGTCGCCGGCCGCAAACACGCGCGTGCCGATAGGCGCCGCCAGATCCACGCCCTCGTGCTGCTTCCACTTGTGCTGGAACGGATGCTCGCGACCGCCGAAGGCCGACGAAATGCGCGAAAACTCGACCGGCGTGCGCAGGAACGCCTGCTTCAGGTTGCGGCCATCGAAGCCGTAATACGCGCCCTCGGGCGAGCCCTTCGGATCGGCGTACCAGATGGCCTGATGCGTCTTGCCCTGATTGATGAATTCGACGGCCAGCACGCGGCCCGTGCGAACGGTGCGATCCTGCTGCTTGATCACCTCGTACACGAGGCGGAAACGGTCGCCGCGGTGCACGCCGCGCTGGAAGTTGATCACCCCGGAGAAGATGGTCACCATCTGCGCGACGACGGCGTCGGGTACCCCGGCATCGTCCATCGCCGTGAAGAAATTACCCGCGATGGCCCCGGAGCGCATGGCCCATTCGGTATCGTTGGCAAGCTGTTCCATGCGCGCGCGCAGGCGACCGGCGTCGTTGCGATCGATCACCAGTTGCTGGGCCGCGGTGCCGCCGTTCGACAGCACGGTGGCGAGCGAGACGAGTTTGCCGTCGTCGTCGGTCTCGGCCTGCACGACATGCCCTGCGGGCACGCCGATCAGGCGCCGGGCGATGGCGTTATCGCGAATGAACCGCTCGGCCGCGGGGTCCTGGATCGACAGCCGCGAGAGCATGTCGCCAAGGGTTTCGCCGCGGCGCAGGGCCACTTGATGGATAAAGGTCTGGGTTTGCGCGTCGAGCTGCTGGATCTGTTTGGCCAGGTCGGGGAAGGTGAGCGGTAACGTCACGCTCGCCCCGTTGCGGGCCGCGTCGGGCACCATCGGTGCCACGCCGAAAGCGGTCACCATCCCCAACGCCAGGGTCGAACCGACCGTTGCCACGATTTGCACCTTCCTGCGACGGTGCTTGGGCTGGGTGGGATCGATCAGGGTCAGCAGTTCACGCGCAAAAAAATCACGGAGTTTTGGCCACATCACGTAAAATTCTGCGCAACTTACAAAAAAGCCCGGGCGGAGCGACACGCTTCGAGATTGCCTGCCGGAATTCCGGGGCAACCCGGCGTCGCTTCGGCCCGAGCCGAGAATTGAGCGGCGATTATAGCAGAGCCGCCGCGGCTTCCGCCTTTACTGACTGCTCAAGGGAAACCCTGAACCAGTCCGGACAACGATGTTATGACAAGTGAACACGTACTCACCTCGGAAAAGAAGTATCCCGTGACCGACGCCGCGCGGGCTGCGCTGGCGATTGCCAAGCGCGGTTGCGACGAGCTGCTCGTGGAAGAGGAGTTCCTCCAGAAGCTGGCACGCAGCGAAGCGACCGGCAAGCCGCTGCGCATCAAGCTGGGGCTGGATCCGACGGCGCCGGACATCCACATCGGCCACACCGTGGTGCTCAACAAGATGCGCCAGTTGCAGGATCTGGGGCATACAGTCATTTTCCTGATCGGCGATTTCACGTCGCTGATCGGTGACCCGTCGGGCCGTAACAGCACGCGTCCGCCGCTTACCCGCGAACAGATCGAGTCGAACGCCAAGACCTATTTCGAGCAGGCCGCGCTGGTGCTCGACCGCAACAAGACCGAAATTCGCTACAACAGCGAATGGTCGATGAAGCTGGGCGCGGACGGCATGATCAAGCTCGCGTCACGCTACACGATGGCGCGCATGCTCGAGCGCGAGGACTTCACCAAGCGCTTCCAGGGGGGCGTGCCCATTGCCATCCACGAATTCCTCTATCCGCTCATGCAGGGTTACGACTCGGTCGCCCTGGAGTCGGACCTGGAGCTCGGCGGCACCGACCAGAAGTTCAACCTGCTCGTGGGCCGTGAATTGCAGAAGCAATACGGCCAGGAGCCGCAGTGCATCCTGACGATGCCGCTGCTCGAAGGATTGGACGGCGTCGAGAAGATGTCGAAGTCCAAGGGCAATTACGTGGGCATCAGCGAGAAGCCGAGCGAGATGTTCGGCAAGCTCATGAGTATCTCGGACGACCTGATGTGGCGTTACTACGAGTTGCTCTCGTTCCGCTCGCTCGAGGAGATCGCGCAACTGCACAAGGACATCGAGGGCGGGCGCAATCCGCGCGACGTGAAGGTGCTGCTCGCGCAGGAGATCGTGGCCCGTTTCCATTCCCAGGCCGATGCCGAGCGCGCGCTCGACGACTTCAACGCGCGCGCCAGAGGTGGTGTGCCGGACGACATTCCGGAAGTTTCCCTCGACGGAGCCCCGCTGGGGATTGCGCAGGTCCTCAAGCAGGCCGGTCTGGTGCCGTCGACGTCGGAAGCCAACCGTAACATCGAGCAGGGCGGTGTGCGGATCGACGGCGAGGCGCTGTCCGACAAGGGCGCGAAGATCGACGCCGGCACCTATGTCGTGCAGGTCGGCAAGCGTCGCTTCGCGCGCGTGACGCTCGCTTGAGCGCCCGCTCCGGATCGCCGGCCATGTTGCGCGCGCTGCCGCGATGATTGCGCTTATCCAGCGCGTGCTCGAAGCCGCCGTAACGGTCGATGGCCGCACGGTAGGCGCCATCGGCCCGGGCCTGCTCGCCCTGGTGTGCGCCGAGCGTGGCGACACCGAGGCGAGCGCGGACAAACTGCTCGCGAAGCTGCTCGGCTATCGCGTCTTCTCGGACGACGCGGGCAAGATGAACCGCAGCGTGTCGAGCCTCGACGGCAACGGCGCGGTCGGCGGCTTGTTGCTCGTCTCGCAGTTCACGCTGGCGGCCGATACCAACAGCGGCACCCGGCCGAGCTTCACCCCGGCGGCCAGTCCGGCCGACGGCAAGCGGCTCTTCGATCATTTCGTGACGCAGGCGCGTGCGCGCCATCCGATCGTGGAGACGGGCGAATTCGGCGCGTACATGCGCGTCTCGCTCGTGAACGACGGGCCGGTCACGTTCTGGCTTCAGACGCGTCCCGACGCCCACTGACGTTCGTGGCAGTGGGCTTGGCGGCGCCATGCGCCACATGCCGCACTCGCCAAGGTCTTATCCCGAAAATTGCTCGGAATCGTCTGGATGTGGGCGGGCGCCCGCACGCGATTCGCATCGGTGTGATACCGTCGTCGAGTTCCGAAACGACAATGCTTGGGAGATACCGATGAAAGTCTGGAGTGACTCGTTTGCCGACAATGCGGCGATAGATGAACAGTTCGCCTTCGGCAAACCGGATGCACAGGCGCACGTGGCGCTGTCGCAGAACAAGAATCCCCATCTGGCGTGGTCCGATGCGCCCGCCGGTACGCGTTCGTTTGTCGTGATCTGTACCGACAGCGACGTGCCGAGCCAGGGCGACGACGTCAACCGGGAAGGCCGCGAGGTGCCTGCGGATCTGCCGCGCGTCGATTTCTATCACTGGGTGCTCGTTGACATACCGGCGTCGGTGTCCGAGATTCCGGCCGCCAGCCACAGCAATCACGTCACGCCGCGCGGCAAGTTCGGCCCCGACGCGCTCGACGGCATGCGTCACGGCATCAACGACTACACCGCCTGGTTTGCGGGCGACGAGAGCATGAGCGGCGATTACTACGGCTACGACGGCCCGTGTCCGCCGTGGAACGACACGATCGTGCACCACTACCACTTCACCGTGTACGCACTCGATATTGCCCGTGTGCCGCTCGACGGCCGCTTCGGGGGGGATGACGTCCGCGCGGCGATTCAGCCGCATGTGCTTGGGCAGGCGCGCGTGACCGGCACCTACACGCTCAATCCGACGCTGGCCTGACGGGACTCCGCTGGCCTCCCGCTCGCTTTGGCTCACGCCACACGCAACACGCAATACGCAATACGCAACCGCATCGATGACTGGCATGACCACCACCCTGACTTTGATTCGCCATGGCGAGACTGACTGGAACCGCGCCAAACGGATCCAAGGGCACACCGATATCCCGCTCTCGACCGAGGGCGAGCATCAGGCGGTCTTGCTGGGGCAGCGTATTGCGCGCGAGGTGGCGGCGCGTGGGCGCGTGTTCGACCAGGTGCTTACGAGCGATCTGCAACGCGCGGTGCAGACGGCAGCGCCCGTCGCACGCGCGTGCGGCTTGCCGCTCGTGCGCACGGCGAGTCTGCGCGAGCGCCACTACGGGGTCTTCGAAACCCGTGTGCCCGACGAGATCCAGGCGGAATTTCCGCAGGACTACGCGCGGTGGCAGAGCCGCGATCCCGATTTCGTGATTCCCGGCGGCGAGTCCACGCGAGGTTTCTACACGCGCATCACCGAGTCCGTTGCCCAGTTGCTGCGCGACCATGCGGGCCAGCATCTGGCGCTGGTGGCGCACGGTGGTGTGCTCGATTGCTGCTATCGGCTCGCAACGCGGCTGGCACTGACCGAGCCGCGTGCGTATCCGTTGCTCAATGCGAGCGTGAATCGCCTGGCCCACGATGGCCAGCGCTGGCACGTGCTGTGTTGGGGGGATGTCACGCATCTGGACGCCGCCGTGCGCGACGAAAGCAACGACAGGCCGGAGGGCGCTGCCGGCATGGATCGCGTCGATCCGCGCGTGGTGTAACGGGCGGGTCGGGGCAGGGGCCGTGCCGCGCAGACGCGCCTAGCGTTCCTGCGTTGACTGCACGACCACGACATCGGGCGTCGCCAATGCGCGGCGCCGCGCGCGGTGCGCCACGCTGTTGCGCATCGACCAGCGGGCGACCTGCGCCATGTGACGCACCGCGGGGCGCACCGTCAAGCGGCGCACCGTCGCCCCATCCTCGAAGCCGAGCATCGACTGCGACCAGTCGGGCAGCAGGTCGATGCCTGCGCGAAACAATACGCCGCTGAACAGGCGCGCGCCCGTAAACGGCGCGGGCAGATGGCGCAACACGCGCACGACTTCGTCGGTGCGCTCGCTCGTGCGCAAGGCCGGGCGCATGGCCGCGAGATAGTCGTCGATCTGGGCGACACTCGTCGGCACGTCGCGTGCGCCCAGCGCCACCGCAATGCGTGAGACTTCCGCGTAATACCGATCCTGCTCGCTGCGGGCGAACGCCGGATCCTTGTAGACGAGATAGCTGCGCAGGAAGCTGGACGTCTCGGCCACATGGACCCAGGTCAGCAGATCGGGGTCGTAGGCGGCGTAGGCGCGCCCGTCGGGCGCGATGCCCTTGACCTGCAGGTGGATGCGTCGCACCCGTTCGAGCAGCGCCTGTGCGTCGGCCGTATTGCCGAAGGTCGTGCCGCCGATGAATGTCGCCGTGCGGCGCAGACGGCCGATCACGTCCTGCCGGAACGTCGAGTGATCCCAGACCCCGGCCATCGCGAGCGGGTGCAACGACTGCATCAGCAGCGCGCTGACGCCGCCGATCATCATGGCCGTGAAGTCGCCGTGCACGTGCCAGCAGGCGGCGTCCGGGCCGAACAGGCCGGGGTCGCCGGCTGGTGTGTCGTAGTTCAGGCGCGGTGCGCCGGGGCCGGAGGTCAGGCTGACCAGCCGCATGGCGATCGCGTGCCGCACACGCCCCGACACGCCCACCACCGGTCCGGCGGGCCGCAGGGGCGTTGCCGGAGGCGGTGTCGGGAGGTCGTCGTGCGAGGACATGCTGGGTTCAGCAGAAGACGAGTGAGAGTGGCGATGAGCGCGGGGCGGCGGGTATCACTTGCCGGTGGCGTCGGGCGACCAGAGTGAACCGCTGTCCGGCGCACTGCCGGGCGCCGCCAGACCGAAGTGACGATACGCAGCGAGCGTCGCGACGCGTCCGCGAGGCGTACGTTGCAGGAAACCCTGCTGGATCAGGTACGGCTCGATCACGTCTTCGATCGTATCGCGCTCTTCGCCGATGGCGGCGGCGAGATTGTCGACGCCCACCGGCCCGCCATCGAATTTGTGGAGCACGGCTTCGAGCAGCTTGCGGTCCATCACGTCCAGGCCGACCGGATCGACGTCGAGCATCGAGAGTGCGGCGTCAGCCACGGCGGCGGTAATGCGCCCGTCGGCCCTCACTTCGGCGTAATCGCGCACACGGCGCAGCAAGCGGTTGGCGATACGTGGCGTGCCGCGCGCGCGCCGGGCGATCTCGTACGCGCCGTCGTCGACGATGGCCGCCCCGAGCAGGCCGGCCGAGCGGCGCACGATGCCCGCCAGTTCTTCGGCCGTGTAGAACTCCAGACGTGCGACGATCCCGAAGCGGTCGCGCAACGGATTCGTCAGCATGCCGGCGCGCGTGGTCGCCCCCACGAGCGTGAATGGTTGAAGATCGAGCTTGACGCTGCGCGCCGCCGGGCCTTCCCCGATCATGATGTCGATCTGATAGTCCTCGAGCGCCGGGTACAGGATTTCCTCGACGACCGGCGAAAGCCGGTGGATTTCGTCGATGAACAGCACGTCGTTGGCCTCGAGATTGGTCAGCAGCGCGGCGAGGTCGCCCGGGCGCTCGAGCACGGGACCCGACGTCTGGCGCAAATGCACGCCCATTTCGCGGGCGATGATGTGGGCGAGCGTTGTCTTGCCCAGGCCCGGCGGACCGAAGAGCAGCACGTGGTCGAGCGGTTCCGAGCGCTTGCGCGCCGCCTCGATGAAGATTTCCAACTGGCCGCGCACCTTGCGCTGGCCAACGTACTCGTCAAGCAGCTTGGGACGCAGCGCGCGCTCGAACGCTTCTTCGTTAGGCGAGGCCGGGGTCGGCGCAATGATGCGCTCGGCGGCGAGTTTGTCGGTTTCGATCATGGCTGCATTGTAGCGCTTCGGACGTCGCTTGCCGGGACGGGGCCGCACGGTATCCCGCGACGTACGGCGATGTCCGCGGCCGTGACGGCAACGGTGATTGTGACGGTGAGTATGACGGTGAGTATGACGGTAGCGCCGCTCAGCCGACCAGCCGGCCGCGTCGCACGCGCAGGCCCTTGGCTGCAAGGGTCGGGGCGACATTGACCAGCGCCGAGTACGTCTCGCCGCTGTGGGCGTGGCAGATGGCGACGCCCAGCGCGTCCGACGCATCCTTGCCCGGCGTGCCCGTGAGCGCGAGCAGGCGTGTGACCATCTCCTGCACCTGCTCTTTTCGGGCGCGTCCGTAGCCGACCACCGCTTGCTTGAGCTGCATCGGCGTGTATTCGAAGACCTCGAGCCCGCCGACCGACAGCGCCGTGATCGCCGCGCCGCGCGCCTGTCCGAGCAGCAGCGTGGATTGCGGATTGACGTTGACGAATACTTTCTCGATGGCGGCCTGGTCCGGCCGGTAGGTGTCGACCAGTTCCGCCACGCTTTCAAAGATGATGCGCAGCCGCGCGGGCAACGTGCCGTCGCCGGTGCGGATGACGCCGCTCGTCACATATTGCAGACGGCTGCCGTGTTTTTCGAGCACGCCGAAACCAGTGACGCGCAGCCCGGGGTCGATGCCAAGAATTCTCATGCGGGGGCCAGTGATCGGGGTGCCGACCAATGCGGGCGAAGAAGCCAATATGGCCCGTATTCTGGCACAGCCGCGCGAGGGCGTCGCCGAAGTCGTGTTTTGCCGGATGAGACGCACCAACGCCGCGCGCCAACACGTGACGGCCCGAAGCGCGAGGGCGATGCTGGCCGCGTCGCGTCGATATGCCGCGGGTCCCCAGCGCGAACGCGCGGGACGTTGGCCGTCACGATGCGCCGGATTGTTGTACATTGCTTGCTGTTCAAAATATTTGACGGCCTGCGTGCGGGCTGCCCCGTCCCCGATGCTCTGGATCAAAGCGCTGCACATCGTTTTCGTCGCCTCGTGGTTCGCCGGCCTGTTCTATCTGCCGCGCATTTTCGTCAACCTCGCGATGGAGAGCGATCCCGCTGCCACGCAGCGTCTGCTGCTCATGGCCCGCAAGCTCTATCGCTTCATGACGATTTTGGCGGTGCCCGCGCTCGCTTTCGGACTGATCCTCTGGCTGCACTACGGGATCGGACGCTACAGCGGCTGGTTGCACGCCAAGCTGCTTGTCGTGGTGTTGCTGCTGGGGTTTCACCACGCGTGCGGCCGTTTGCTGCGCAAATTCGAAACCGGCCGCAATACGCATTCGCATCGCTGGTATCGTTATTTCAACGAATTTCCAGTGTTTGGGCTGCTCGCGGCGGTGATCCTCGTGGTCGTCAAGCCGTTCTGACGCGTCGGTCATTTTTCAACCTCGTCGGCGCGCATCGCCAGCGCCGACCACAGTCCCGTCCAGCGCCCACCCGGGCCAACCGCTGTTAGCCGAGAGGAGTCTGCCGTGAGTCTGACTTGCGATTATTTCGTGGCGCCGCCGTCGCCCTATGTCTACATGGGGCAGGCCCGCTTTGTCGAACTGGCACGTCGCTACGACGTGAAGATCCAGTTGAAGCCGATGGACATCGGCCGCATCTTCGCCGTCTCGGGCGGCTTGCCGCTGGCCAAACGTGCGCCGCAGCGGCAAGCGTATCGTCTGGTCGAGCTGGCGCGCTGGTCCCGCTATCTTGGCGTGCCGCTCAACCTGGAACCGAAGCACTTCCCGGTGGCGGGCGATCTGGCGGCGCGGTGGATCGTCGCCGCGCAACTCGCCTATGGAACCGACCAGGCGCTTGCGCTGACGGCCGCCATTTCGAAGGCGCTTTGGGCCGAGGAGCGCAACATTGCCGACCCGGCGACGTTGCAGGCCATCGCCGAGCACCTGTCGCTCGACGGCGCGGCGCTGCTCGCTGCGTCGGAGGAGGCCGGCGTGCAGGCGACCTACGCCGCCAACACCGACGAGGCCGAACGTGCTGGCGTCTTCGGCGCGCCGTGGTTCGTGTTCGACGGCCAGCCCTACTGGGGGCAGGACCGCCTCGATTTTCTCGAGCGGGCGTTTGCCGACGCGCAGGGCGCTCGGCGCTGACCCGGCAAGCCGATCATGTCGTCCGCTGCCTGCGGGTGCTGGTAGCGGCAATCCCCCCCAAGGAGTGACGCGGATGAGTCGTCCGGAAGTGGTGTTGTACAAGGAAGTGCCGCCGGACGTGCGCGCGCGATTGGCCGAGGCATTTACGTTGACGGAATTCGACGGGGTGAACGACGGCAATCGCGCGGAATTCGCCGCCGCGCTGGGCCGCGCCGAGGGCGCCATCGGCGGGGGCATGACCGTCACGCCGGCGTGGCTCGATGCGGCACCGAAGCTCAAGGCCTGGGCCACCATTTCCGTGGGCTACGATCAGTTCGACGTACCCGATCTCACGCGTCGCGGCATCGTGCTGATGAACACGCCCGATGTGCTGACGCAAACCACGGCGGACACCGTCTTCGCACTGATTCTGTCGAGCGCCCGGCGAGTGGTCGAACTGGCAGAGCTGGTGAAGTCGGGCGGCTGGACGGGGAGTCTCGGCGAGGCACATTTCGGTACCGACGTGCAAGGCAAGACGCTCGGCATCGTCGGCATGGGCCGTATCGGCGGCGCGGTCGCGCGTCGTGCCGCGCTCGGCTTCGGCATGAAGGTGCTGTACAGCAACCGCTCGCGCAACGAGGCCGCCGAGCAGGCGTACGGCGCGCAGCACCGGACGCTCCCGGCGTTATTGGCAGAAGCCGACTTCGTCGTGACGCTGGTGCCGCTGTCGCCGGCGACTGAACGGTTGATCGGGGCGAGCGAGTTCGCGCAGATGAAGCCGGGTGCGATCTTCATCAACGCCGCGCGTGGCAAGGTGATCGACGAAGCCGCGCTCATCGATGCGCTGGCGTCGGGCCATCTGCGTGGGGCCGGTCTCGATGTGTTCGAGCGCGAGCCGGTGTCGGTCGATTCGCCGCTGCTGAAGATGAAGCAAGTGGTCGCGCTGCCGCATATCGGTTCGGCCACGCACGAGACGCGCCATGCCATGGCCGCGTGCGCGGCGGACAACCTGATCGCTGCGCTGACCGGTAAGCCGCTGCAGAACGCGGTCAATCCGCAGGCGCAGCAGCGCTGAACGAGCGCGAGGCGGAAGAGCGCGTCAGCGACGTGAACGTAACGAACGTGAGGCGAGGCGGGCGAGGCGTCGCCGTGGCTATCGCCCTTCGCTCGTCGTCCTGCGCCGGTTGATGACTTCCTTCGCGCGGGCGAGTTGTGTGGGCAGGCGGTCGCCCAGGCGCAACGCCATGCCCACGGCGAGCACGTCGCCGATGGCGAGGTGTGCGATGCGCGAGGTCAGCGGCGAGTAGACGTCGGTGTCTTCGTCGACATCGGCGAAGAGCGCCACACTCGCCTGCCGCGCCAGCGGCGAGTTGCTGTGCGTGATCGCAATCACGCTTGCGCCCGCGTTTCGTGCCAACTGGACGGCTTCGAGCAGATCCTGCGTGCGCCCGGTGTTGGATATTGCCACCACCACATCCCCCTGTTGCAGCAGCGCGGCCGACATCCCATAGACGTGCGGGTCGTTGTACGCCACGGTCGGCACCCCGAGTCGGAAGAACTTGTGCTGCATGTCCTGTGCGGCAATCCCTGACGCTCCCGCACCGTAGAACTCGATGCGCCGTGCCCCGGCCAGCAATTCGATGGCTTGCCCGATGCTGTCGGGCGAGAGGTTGTTGCGAACCTGCATGAGGCTGCCAATGGTGCGGTCGAGCACTTTGCTGGCGATGCCCGGCACCGGCTCGTCGGGCCGGACATCGCGATGCACGAACGGTACCCCTTGGGCGATGCCCTGTGCCAAGCGGATCTTGAACTCGCGATAGCCACTGCATCCCACTGCCTGGCAGAACCGGGCAATCGTCGGCTGACTGACGTTGGCGCGCTCGGCAAGTTCGTTCATCGACAGATCGACGACTTCGCGCGGCGCGTCCAGTACATAGGCCGCGAGCTTGCGCTCGGACGGGCGCAATTGGGTCAGCGTGGCTTCGATTCGGTTCAGCATGGTGAGCATCGGCAAAAGCAGGCGCCCACTATAGCACCCGCCGGCCCCCGCGCTACGGCGCGGAAGCCGGTATTCACGTGCGCAAGTTGCGGCAGAAATGTACAAAAACTACAGAAATTCTTCATCCCGCATTATGGATTTGAATTTCTTGATACGGGATAATTTCACGCAACTACCGGAAATTGCTAGGTACAAGCCCGGATGCTGACGTCTTTCGATTGATGGGATGTAGAATTTCTACTAAACTCCGCTCCGAATCGCACCTACCCTGGGTGTGTCGCAATCCCGTTCCCCGGCATGATGTCTGAGCAAACGAAGCCCCTGCACCCGACCGTAATGGCCGTCACGGCGCGCATTGGCGCGCGCAGCCGCGACACGCGTACGGCGTATCTGGCCCGCATCGATGCGAGCGCTGGCCGCTTCCCGCAGCGCGGCGCGCTGTCATGCGCGAATCTGGCGCATGGTTTCGCGGCCATGCCGGCGAATGACAAGCTCGTACTGCGTGAGCAGCGTCGCCCGAATGTCGGCGTCGTCACGGCATACAACGACATGCTCTCGGCGCACCAGCCGTACGAGTCGTATCCGGCGCGACTGCGCGACGCCGCGCGCAAACTTGGCGCCACGGCGCAGGTCGCGGGCGGTGTGCCGGCGATGTGCGACGGCGTCACGCAAGGCAACGCGGGCATGGAGCTGTCCCTGTTCTCGCGCGAGATCATCGCCATGAGCACCGCCGTCGCGCTTTCACACAACATGTTCGATGCCGCGCTGATGCTCGGCGTGTGCGACAAGATCGTGCCGGGCCTGGTGATCGGCGCGTTGCAGTTCGGTCATCTGCCGACGATCTTCGTGCCGGCGGGTCCGATGGCCAGCGGCTTGTCGAACGACGAGAAGGCGAAGATCCGCCAGGCGTATGCCACCGGCAAGGTCGGCCGCGACGCGCTGCTCGAAGCCGAGTCGCAGGCCTATCACGGTGCCGGCACCTGCACGTTCTATGGCACTGCCAACAGCAATCAGCTCCTGATGGAAATCATGGGCCTGCATCTGCCGGGGGCGGCCTTCGTGCATCCGCAGACACCGTTGCGCGACGCGCTGACCGACGCCGCGCTTGCGCGCGTGCTGGCCATCGGCGCCGACACGCCCAACTACACTCCCATCGGTCATGTGGTCGACGAGCGTGCCGTCGTCAACGGCATCGTCGGCCTGCTGGCCACGGGCGGCTCCACCAATCACACGCTCCACCTCGTGGCGATGGCTCGCGCGGCGGGCGTCATCATCGATTGGGACGATTTCGACGCCTTGTCGGCAGTCGTCCCCCTCATGGCGCGCGTCTACCCGAACGGCAAGGCGGACGTGAACCATTTTCATGCGGCCGGCGGCATGGGCTTCCTGATCGGCGAATTGCTCGACGCTGGCTTGCTGCACGGCGACGTCAAGACCGTGGCTGGTCCGGGTCTCGCGCGATACCGAGCCGAGCCGTGGCTCTCGCCCGACGGACTGGCGTGGCGCGCTGGCAGCGCCTACAGTGGTGATCGTGACGTCCTGCGCGGCCATGCCGAACCGTTCGCACCCGATGGCGGATTGCGGCTCATGCACGGCAATCTGGGGCGCGGCGTCATCAAGGTGTCGGCGGTCAAGCCGGAACATCGGCGCGTGGCCGCGACGGCACGCGTATTTGCGTCGCAGGAAGCGGTTCAGGCCGCATTCGATGCCGGCGAGTTGCGTCGCGACGTGGTCGTGGTGCTGCGCGGCCAGGGGCCGCGCGCCAATGGCATGCCCGAACTGCATCGCCTCACGCCGCTGCTCGGTGTCTTGCAGGACGAAGGGTTTGCGGTGGCGCTGGTGACCGACGGCCGGATGTCCGGCGCCTCGGGCAAGGTGCCCGCTGTCATTCATGTCTCGCCCGAAGCGGCCGGCGGTGGCCCGCTGACGAGGGTGTGCGACGGCGATTTCATCGTGCTCGACGCGAACGCCGGCATGCTGCATGTCGAGGTCGCGCCGCAGGCATGGGGCGCGCGCGAGGTGGCCGAGGTGCCGGTCTCGGGCGACGACACCGGGCGTCTGCTCTTCGGTCACATGCGCGCCGCCGTCGGCGCGGCAGAAGCGGGCGCGTCCGTGTTCTTCGGTTCTGAGTGATGTGCCCGTCACGTCGCTGCATTCAAGGAAAACGTAATGGACATCAATGACATCGTTCGTGCCGGCCCCGTGGTTCCGGTACTCCAGTTCGACCATGTCGAGCAGGGCGAACAAGTCGCGCGCGCACTGCTCGCGGGCGGCGTGCGGGTCCTCGAAATCACGCTGCGCACCCCGGCGGCGATGGACGTCATTCGCCATGTGGCGGGCTTGTCCGACGAACTGATTGTCGGCGTGGGCACGCTCACACGACCGGAAGAAATGGCGCAGGCTGTGGCCGCGGGCGCGCGCTTCGGCGTCTCGCCAGGCTATACGAGCGCGCTGGGCGCGGCGGCCAGGGCGGCAGGGCTGCCGCTGCTGCCGGGCGTGGTGACGCCGTCCGACATTCTCGCGGCGCTCGCGGACGGCTACGACACGGTGAAGTTCTTCCCGGCCGAACCGTCGGGTGGCGTGCCGATGCTCAAGGCGCTTTACGGGCCGTTCCGGCAGGTGCGTTTCTGTCCGACGGGCGGTATCAGCGCCGAGTCGGCGCCGACATATCTCGCGCAGCCGAACGTGGTGTGCGTAGGCGGTTCATGGCTGACGCCCAAGGCGCTCGTGGACGCGAAGGACTGGGACGGCATTACGCGTCTCGCGCGCGCAGCGAGTGCGTTGCCGCGCCGCTAGGCGGGGCAACGCGCTGAACGGTAGCGAGGCGAAGCATCGCCAGTGCCATCGAATCGAAACCAATCGTCGAATCCAACAATTCCAATAATCGGGCGTAAGCCCTCCGGGCATCCGCCCATCTAGCCAAACGAGGAGACCCCCCATGGTCGCGGTGCAAGGCAACTTGCTGCTGGTGTACGCGCTAGTCGCGGTAATCGCGCTGATTCTGCTGATCGCGCGTTTCAAACTGAATCCGTTTATCACGCTGATCGTCGTCTCGCTCGTGCTCGGACTGGCGGTGGGCATGCCGATGGGCGGGATCGTCAAGGCGTTCGAGACGGGCGTGGGCAACACGCTGGGGCACATCGCGCTGGTGGTGGGGCTTGGCACGATGCTCGGCAAGATGATGGCCGAGTCGGGCGGGGCCGAGCGCATTGCGCGCACGCTGATCGGCTTTTTCGGTGAGAAGAACGTGCACTGGGCAATGGTCGTGATCGCGTTCATCGTCGGTCTGCCGGTGTTCTTCGAAGTCGGTTTCGTGTTGCTGATTCCGATCGCGTTCAACGTCGCCAAGCGCACCGGCACGTCAATGGTGCTTGTGGGCATTCCGATGGTGGCCGGCCTGTCGGTCGTGCACGGCCTGATTCCGCCGCACCCGGCCGCGTTGCTGGCCGTGACGGCGTATAACGCGGACATCGGTCACACCATCATGTACGCGCTGATCGTCGGCATTCCGACGGCGGCGATTGCCGGCCCGCTGTTCGCGAAGCTCATGGCGCGTTACGTGGTGCCCAATCCGGACAATCCGCTGCTCTCGCAGTTCGTCGAGAAGGACCGTGCGCTCAACGAGCTGCCGGGCTTCGGCATCACGCTGTTCACGATCCTGCTGCCCGTGCTCCTGATGCTCATTGGTAGCTGGGCCGACCTGTTCTTCGCGCCGAAGACGTTCGCGAACGAATTCTTGCGCCTGATCGGCAACTCGGTGATGGCGTTGCTGATTGCCACGCTCGTGAGCTTTTTCACGTTCGGCAAACGGCGCGGCTTCAATCGCGACCAGATCCTGAAGTTCACCAACGAGTGCCTGGCGCCGATCGCCACGATTACGCTGGTGGTGGGGGCGGGCGGTGGTTTCGGGCGTATCCTGATGGACAGCGGCGTGTCGAAAGCGATCGTCGATGTGGCCACGCACGCGAACCTCTCGCCGCTGTTGCTGGGCTGGCTGGTGGCCGTGCTGATCCGTATCGCGACGGGCTCGGCCACGGTGGCAATGACGACGGCGTGCGGCATCGTCGCACCGATCGCGGCGGCCGCAGGCGTCACGGCGAAGCCGGAACTGATGGTGCTGGCCACGGGGGCGGGGTCGCTGATCCTGTCGCATGTGAATGACGGCGGATTCTGGCTGGTCAAGGAATATTTCAACATGACCGTGCCGCAGACCTTCAAGACCTGGACGGTTTGCGAGACGATCATTTCGGTCGTGGCGTTGCTGCTGACGCTCGGTCTCGCCACGGTGGTGTGAGGTCGCGATGCGGGGCGTGCAACACCGGCAACACGCTGACGTGAGTCAGCAGGTCACAAGGAGACGAGCCATGATCGTCGTGGTAATGGGCGTATCGGGCAGTGGCAAGAGCACGGTCGGGCAAATGCTCGCCGAGCGCCTGGGCTGCGGGTTTTCCGACGCGGATTCGTTTCACAGCGCCGCGAACATCGAGAAGATGCGGCGCGGTGAGGCGCTCAACGATAACGACCGTGCCCCCTGGCTGGCGGCGATTCGCGAGGCGATCGTCGCGCGCCGCGTGGGGGGGCGTCACCATGTGTTCGCGTGTTCGGCGTTGCGCTCGCGCTATCGCGACGTGCTTGGCGAGCACGACGGCGACGTTGTGTTCGTCTACCTGAAGGGCGCCCCCGAGGTGATCGGCGAGCGGTTGGCCTCGCGCGGGGGACACTTCTTCGACCCCGCGCTGCTGCAAAGCCAGTTCGACACGCTCGAAGAGCCGCGTGACGCGCTGGTGATCGACATCCGCGAGTCGCCCGACGCCATTGTCGAGATGCTGCTGCACAAACTCGCCGCCTGCCCGGGCGGCGAGCCGCTGACGCCGGCCGGGCAGGCGCGCGTACAATAGCGGTTTATTCCCTCCGCCGGCACCTCGCGTGCCGGTCGTACGCATCGAAATGGCATCCTTCGAATTCTTCGCACCCTGTCCTCGCGGACTGGAAGACGCGCTTGCCGCCGAGTTGGCAGAGCTGGGACGTCTGGCGCCCGTGTCGGTCGGCAAACAGGTGCCCGGTGGCGTGCATTTCGCCGGTCCGTGGGCGGCCGGCATGGCCGCCAACCTGCATTCGCGCATTGCGAGCCGCGTGCTGCTGCGCATCGCCCAGCAGGGATACCGGACCGAGCAGGACATCTATGCCTTTGCGCTCGCACAGCGCTGGGAAGACTGGTTCTCCAATCAGCAGACGCTGCGCGTGGATGTCACCGGCATCAAGGCGCCGGTGCGCAGCCTGGAATTCGTCACGCTGCGGATCAAGGACGCCGTGTGCGACCGCCTGCGCGAGAAGACCGGCGCGCGGCCGAACATCGATACGTCGCAGCCCGACGTGCGGGTGTTCGCCTTCCTGACCGCCACCGAGGCAACCCTCTATCTCGACACGTCCGGCGAAGCGCTGTTCAAGCGCGGCTGGCGCCTGGACAAGGGCGCGGCGCCGCTGCGCGAGAACCTGGCCGCCGGCATTCTGCGCCTGGCCGGCTGGCGCACCGATACGGCGGCCGACATGGTGCTGTACGACCCGATGTGCGGCAGCGGCACCTTCCTCGCCGAAGCCGCGCAGATCGCACTGGGCGTGCCCGCAGGCGCGGGGCGTCGCTTCGGGTTCGAGAAGCTCAAGGGCTACGACATTACCGCGTGGCAAACGCTGAAGGTGCAGGCCACGGACGCGCAGCGCGATGCGCGCGTGCGGGGCGTGCCGCCGACGATTTTCGGCAGCGATATCTCGGGCGACATGCTGGCCAAGGCGCGCGCCAACCTGGAGCGCGCGGGCGTGGGCGACATCGGCCTCAAGCAGGTGGATGCGCGTGATATGTCGCCGCCGGTGGATCGTCCGGGGATCATCGTCGCGAATCCGCCGTACGGCGAGCGTATCGAAGTGCGCGGGCGTCGCGGGGCACGCGATGCCGAAGACGGCGACGAATCGCCGGATGTGCAGGGCAATCGCGGTCCTCAGTTCCAGCGCAATCAGCCGGACGATGTCGACGCGGCGTTTTTCCGCGCCTTCGGCGATGCGCTCAAGCAGCGCTTCACCGGCTGGAGCGCGTACCTGCTGACGGCCGACATGAGCTTGCCGGGGCAGATGCGTCTGCGCGAATCGCGTCGTACGCCGCTGTTCAACGGTGCCCTGGAATGCCGTCTGTTCCGCTTCGACCTGATTGCCGGTTCTGTGCGAAAACGCGGGGAAGGCCAGGGCGAGGCGGGAGCGCCGCAAGCGTAAGCGAATCATCTCGTTTGGCAGGATGAGAAAAGACCGGCGACTTGCCGGTCTTTTGCTGTCTGCGAGCGGCGCGCCACGCGGCTAATGGTCGCCGGCAGCCGACCAGGCGGTGGGCCGGACCGCAATCGGCGCGGGCGGCGTTGCCCCACGCCGCTGTGCGGCCAACGTCGCGAGGCGTATACGTAGCTCGCTCGGTGTGATGGGCGCGCGTGCCGGATCGCCCGTCAGGTTGTCCGGGTCGGACAGGTCGCTGTCATAGTCGAGGCCGGTGCGTGGCGAGTGTCCGGCAACATCCATGAATCCGACTGGTGTGACGTTCCTGAGCCATCGCTCCGTTTCGCAGGTGACGGCGTTCTCGGACACGATGTCATCACGGAAGGTCTCGCCGCGCGGGTCCGGATGAATTTCCCACACGTCGTCTCTCGCTTCCCAATGCGGCCAGAGCTGGCCGTCTGCACCGTAGTGTGTGTACGCCAGCGCCTGATACGCCTTGCGGCATGTCTCGCGCCGGGCACTATCGTCCGGTCGATCGCATGTCGCCGTATTGAGCAGTCGCGTGAGGCACCCCATGTCGCCCGACGATACGCTGTAGAAGTACACCCACTTGTTGGTGATGTCGAACGTCCACGGCACGGCGACGTCGTGACCGAACGCCTGGAGGATGCGCAGCGTCAGCACATCGTCGGCCACGTGCACGGGGTCATGGCGCTCCAGCACCGATCGCGCCCAGTCGTTCAAATTCGGCGTGGTCACGAGGCGCTCGAAGATGGACCAGCCCGTCGGGCGTGCGATCAGGCGTTGCACGAGATCGAGGGCAATGGTGGCGGGCAAGCCCGCGTCCCTGAGCGAATCGATCGTTACCTCGTGGTCTTCCAGCACGGCGAGCCGGCGCAGCGCCAATTGTTGTTGCGCGTTACGGGCCGGTTCGCCGACGGCCGTCTTGCCGACGTAGGGATCGATTTCGCGTCCGAACACACTGTCCGGATGTTCGGCGGCAAGCGTTATTGCGGCCTTCGTCGGATTGCACTTGGGATTGAGGGCCCTGATCTGGACGACGTCACTCCAGCACAGCGTTCGATAGTTCGGCGCCGGTGCCGGCGTACTCAGGCGCCCCGTTGGGCCGGTGCCGACGTGATGATTCTCGACGTTCATCGAAAGTCTCCTCTGGACAATATGAGAAATCGAATTGTCCGGAAGTCGTTCGGCGCAGGGTATCGAGATCGCTCGCCGGCATTGTCCAAACGGGGACGGAAGCCTCGCGGGGCAGACGGCGAGGCGCCGTCGGATTACGCGCGCCGTTGCGTCAGGAAACGGCGCAGAACGCCGTGCGAGTAATGGCTGGCCACCTCCCGCAGAAAGCGCGGAAAGTCGACGTGCGCGGTATCGTCGGCGCTATCGGAGAGCGTGCGCATCACGGCGAACGGGACACCGTACTCGTGACACACCTGGGCCACGGCGGCGCCTTCCATCTCCACGGCGAGCGTGTGCGGCAACGCGTCGCGCAGTCGGCTGACCTCGCCTGCGCTGGAGACGAACTGATCACCGCTCGCGATCTGCCCGATGTGCACGCGCGGGGCGGTCATCCGCCATTCGGTGCGCAACGCGACAGGCACTTGCGCCGCCATTTCGTCGGCGAGCCAGTCGCGCGCCGCAGTTGCGAGAGCGTCGCGCAGCGAGGGCGTGCTGGCGAAGGCGTCGCGCCCGAGCAGCGGGATTTCGAAGCGGGGGAAGAGGGGGCTGGCGTCCATGTCGTGCTGCACGAGCGTATCGGCCACCACGATGTCGCCGACGGACAGCCCGTGAGCGAGCCCGCCGGCCACGCCCGTGAAGACGAGTTCGTCGACCGCGAACCGGTGAATCAGTGCGGCGGTGGTGGCCGCCGCCGCGACCTTGCCGACACGCGCGAGCACGACGACACAGTCATGGCCATGCAGCTTGCCCACGTGGTATTCGCGCATGCCAATGGACTCGACGTGCGCGCCGGGCGCCATCTCGGCGAGCAGATCGGCAATTTCTTCGTGGAGGGCAGCGACAATGCCGAGCGTCATGGCGCGGTTCCTGAGTGCAATGAGGAGCGCGCATTGTAGCGCGGGGCTGCACGTTACCGTCCCGTGCAGCCCCGCCTTCCGGTCGAACCGAACGTGTTGTCTTATTCGACGGCCTTGACCATTTCCTCGACGACCTTCTTCGCGTCGCCGAACACCATCATGGTCTTGTCGAGATAGAACAACTCGTTATCCAGCCCGGCGTAACCCGCCGCCATCGAGCGCTTGTTGACAATGATCGTCTTGGCCTTGTAGGCCTCGAGAATCGGCATGCCGGCAATCGGCGAAGTCGGGTCGTTCTTCGCGGCCGGATTGACCACGTCGTTCGCGCCGAGCACCAGCACCACGTCCGTCTGCCCGAATTCGCCGTTGATCTCGTCCATCTCCAGTACCTGGTCGTACGGCACTTCGGCTTCGGCGAGCAGCACGTTCATATGGCCCGGCATGCGACCCGCCACCGGATGAATGGCGTAGCGCACATTCACGCCCTTTTCGGTGAGCTTGTCGGCCAACTCCTTCAGGGCGTGCTGCGCGCGGGCGACGGCCAGACCGTAGCCCGGCACGATCACCAGCGATTCGGCGTTGCTCATCAGGAACGCGGCATCATCCGGCGAACCCGACTTCACCGGGCGCTGCGGCTGCTCGCCACCCGCCGTACTCGCACCCGGCGTGGCACCGAAGCCGCCGAGAATTACGTTGAAGAACGAGCGGTTCATCGCGCGGCACATGATGTATGACAGAATCGCACCCGACGAACCGACCAGCGACCCTGCGATGATGAGCATCGGGTTGTTCAGCGAGAAGCCGATGCCGGCCGCCGCCCAGCCCGAGTACGAGTTCAGCATCGACACCACGACGGGCATGTCGGCCCCACCGATCGGGATGATGATGAGCACGCCGAGCACGAAGGCGATGGCCATCATCAGGATGAACGGCAGCCAGCTTTGCGACAGAAAGAAAATGACGCCGAAGCCGAGCATCGCGATGGCGAGCAGCAGGTTGATGGTGTGCTGCCCGGTGAACTGCACCGGCGCGCCCTGGAACAAGCGGAACTTGTATTTGCCCGAGAGCTTGCCGAAGGCGATGACCGACCCGGAGAACGTGATCGCACCGACGAACGTGCCGATGAACAACTCGATGCGATTACCCGAAGGCAGCACCGTTTCGCCGGCCGGCACGATGCCGAACGCGGACGGTTCCGCGACCGCCGCCACCGCGATACATACGGCGGCGAGACCGATCAGCGAGTGCATGGCCGCGACCAGCTCAGGCATCTTGGTCATCTCGACCTTGCGTGCGACGAACGCGCCGATACCGCCGCCGACTACCAGGCCCGCGAGGATCAAGCCGAGGCCCGAGTAGTTCCCGCCCATCAGACGGCGCAATTCGAAGATCAACGCAATCGTGGTGAGGGCCGCAATGGCCATCCCGATCATGCCGAATGCGTTGCCGCGCCGCGCCATCTTCGGGTTCGACAGGCCCTTGAGGGCCTGGATGAAACAGATCGACGCGACCAGATACAGCAGCGTGACGAGATTCATACTCATTGCTTGTCCCCCTCGGCGGCCTTGGCGGGCGCCTTGTCTTTCTTCTTGAACATCTCGAGCATGCGCTGTGTGACGAGGAAGCCCCCGAACACGTTCACCGCCGCGAGCGCCACGGCCACGACGCCCATCGTCTTGCCGAGCGGGCCTTCGGTGAGGCC
>NZ_CABPRU010000002.1 GCF_902459705.1 Pandoraea terrigena
CGGGCTTTCCAGCCCGTCGCCTCCACCGCTTCGCCGCTTGCGCTGCGTCGCCGTCGTTGCGAGAGACGGAATATTAGACAGGTTCAGCGAACCGCGCAAGCCCTTTGTGAAACTTTTTTGAAAATGGTGTCATTGCCCGTGTTTTCACGCCCCTGCCTCACCGCGTGCGCGCCCTATCCATATCCAGACGCTATAGAGAAGAGAACCGGCGCCCGTCGCACCGCCTTTGGCACAATAGCGCCCATGAACACCGATTTTTCCCAAGACGCCTCCGGGCCCGCGCATCCCTTTTCCACCCTCCTGCCCGACACCGTCATTGCCGCCGTCGAGCAGCTTGGCTATTTCAGCGACGGGCGCCTGCTCGCCCTCAACAGTTATGAGAATCGCGTTTATCAAGTAGGGATCGAAGACGGCCCACCGCTCATCGCGAAGTTTTATCGCCCGCAACGATGGACCGACGACGCCATCCTGGAAGAGCACGCCTTCACGCAAGCGCTCGCCAACCAGGAAATCCCGGTCGTTGCCCCCCTCGAGACGCACGGCACGACCCTGCACCATTTCAACGGCTTCCGCTTCGCCATCTTCCCCCGGCGCGGCGGCCGTGCCCCCGAACTCCAGGATCCCGATACGCTCAACTGGCTCGGTCGCTTCCTCGGCCGCATCCACGCGGTCGGTGCCATCCAACCGTTCCGGCACCGCATTACCCTGGACGTCGACACCTACGGGCGCACCCCAGTCGACTATCTGTGGGCGAGCAACTTCATTCCGAACGACCTGCGCGACGCATGGCGCCGCATCGCCGATCTGGCGCTCGCGGGCGTCGGCCGCGCTTACGAGCGCGCCGGCGACGTGAAACTGCTGCGCGTACACGGCGACTGCCACGGCGGCAACGTCTTGTGGACCGACGCCGGCCCCCATTTTGTCGATTTCGACGATACGTGCATGGCCCCGGCGATGCAGGACCTGTGGATGCTGCTCTCGGGCACGCGCGCGGAGATGACGCTCCAGCTCGATGAAGTCCTCTCCGGCTACCAGGACTTTGCCGACTTCAACCCTCGCGAGCTGCATCTGACAGAAGCCTTGCGAACGCTGCGCTTGCTGCACTACAGCGCCTGGCTGGCCCGGCGCTGGGACGACCCCGCATTCCCCGCCGCCTTCCCTTGGTTCAACACACAACGCTACTGGCAGGACCGAATCCTCGAGCTTCGCGAACAGGTTGCCCTTATGGACGAGCCCCCGTTGCTCTGGCGCTGACCCACATCCCCCTCGGCCTGCCCGCGCTCACCACCATCGCCACATGGCAAAGGCGAGCGCGGCGGCCACGCACCACTCCGCCGCCGACCCGGTCGTCACGTAAAGCGGTGAACGGAAGCGCGTTCGCAACGGCCAACACAGCGGCACGCCGGACGGCGTGAGCCAATCGGCCAGCAGATGCGACAAGTACCCGGCGCTCAGCGCCAACATCCACACAGGCAAATGCCCCCAGTGGTAAACGCAGCCGACAACCGCCAGGATCGGCAGCAGCAGCGAATGCGTCACACCGCGATGACCAAAAAAACGGGAAATCAGGAGCGACACCGGTGCGACTCGGCGTCCCAACATGCTCTTCGGATGATCGATGTCGGGCAGCAATGCGCCGACGAGTGTCAAGGGCCAGGCATGGGCGCTGGCGGCCCACCCGGTGCGATGCATCAGCCACGTTGCGCCGATGCCGAATATGAGATGACTTCTGGCTTGCATGAAGGACCGGTCGCGATGCGCCGGGACGCCCCGCACCGCTAGAAAGGGGGGCGAAGTCTATCACCCAGTACGCGACGTGGGCAGCCCTGGTCCGCCCAGCGCCACCGGCTTTCGCCTCGAAACCCCATCAACGAGCAATATTCCCGGGACACGAATCTCGAATACGCCACATTCGGCCAGTTTCGGTTGACCGTGTCATATGTCCCCCGTACGATCCGCGCGACGGATTTCCTTCCAGACTTTCGCACCGGGACACACGAATCGCCCGCAGGAGTTTTCGATGAAGAAGTTTCTGACGCTTGCGGCAGCACTCGCGCCGCTTGCCGCCCACGCCGCCAACCCGCTTGTGACGGACGACACCGGAACACAGGACACCGGCAACTGGCAACTCGAGCTGAACAGCGAGTGGATGACGATGCCGACCGCGCGCCAGCAACAATGGAATAGCACGCTGACGTATGGCGTGATGCCCAATCTCGACGTCGCGATCCAGGCGCCCTACCAACGTACGCGACCGGATGGCGACGGCTGGACCAGCGGCGTCACCGACCTTCAGTTGCAAGCCAAATGGCGCTTTCTCGAAACCGAGCAATGGAGCCTCGGCCTGAAGCCCTTCGTCTCGCTGCCGACGGCCAGTCAGGATCGCGGTCTCGGCAACGGTCGCGCGACCACCGGCGCAAATCTCTTGATGCAATACACCCTCAATCGCTGGACGTTTCTCGCGAATGCGGGCTACACCTGGAACAACAACAGCATCGGCAACCGGCAGAGCCTGTGGAACGCATCCACGGCCTTGCTCTTCAGCGCGACGGACACGCTGCGCCTGGTCGCCGACATCGGTCTCGCGACCAACCCTGACGCCACGACCACGACAAAGCCCGCATACGCACTGGTCGGCGCGATCTACAGCCCGACGAAGGACCTCGATCTGGACGTCGGTTACAAACGCGGCCTGAACCCGGCTTCGCTCTCTCACTCGGTACAGGCGGGCGCCACGATCCGCTGGTGAGCCCCGCCTCGACGTTGGCTCCCGAACGAGGAGGCGTGCGCGCAAGCGGCAGCGAAAATGCACGCGTCGCGCATGTTTTTCGGGGGTCCACAAATTTAATGTCATAAATACTTGACATGATGCGCGGAATTCTCGTACTATTCTTCTTCTCAGACGCGGGGTGGAGCAGTCTGGCAGCTCGTCGGGCTCATAACCCGAAGGTCACAGGTTCAAATCCTGTCCCCGCAACCAAATTCAAAAGCCCGTCGGCCGCAAGGTCGACGGGCTTTTGTCATCTCTCGCGAGACGCCTCGCCGACGAGTACCATCGCGCCCTGGCTGCGGTCCGCCTAGAATGAAATGCTGGCGGGGCAACCCGGGCCCCGCGTCAATGCATTCAAGGGGCATCATGGCCGAGCCCGACAAGGTGTTTGCAGGGTCGATTCCGAAGTGTTACGACACGTTGATGGTCCCGTTGATTTTCGAGACCTACGCGGTCGATACGGCGACACTCGTTGCGGCCACCTCGCCCCAGTCGGTACTGGAGACGGCGGCCGGCAGCGGCGCGGTAACGCGAGCGCTCGCCCCGAAACTCGACGCTGGCGCGCGCTACGTGGTGACCGACCTCAACCAGCCGATGCTTGACTATGCCGCCAGCCGGCAACCCGCCGACGACCGGATCGAATGGAAGCAGGCCGACGCGCTTGCCCTGCCGTTCAACGATGCGTCATTCGATGTCGTCTTCTGCCAGTTTGGTGCGATGTTTTTCCCCGACCGGGCCGCTGGCTATGCCGAGGCGCGTCGCATGTTGAAGCCGGGCGGGCGCTTCGTCTTCAGCGTCTGGGATCGCATCGAAGAGAACGCCTTCGCCGACGACGTCACCGAGGCCGTCGGCGCATTGTTTCCGCATGATCCACCGAGATTCCTCGCTCGCACACCGCACGGCTATTACGACGTCGCGCGGATCCGGGACGATCTAAGCCGCGCCGGGTTCATCCACATTGAGATCGAGACTCGCGAGAAGATCAGTTATGCGGCATCGGCCCGCGACGCCGCCACCGCCTATTGCCTCGGAACGCCGCTGCGCAACGAAATCGAAGCGCGCGACGCCAGCTTGCTTCAACTCGCCACAGACCGGGCGACGCAGGCGATAGCCCAGCGCCACGGCGAAGGCCCGGTGGCAGGCAAGATTCAGGCGCACGTGATCGTGGCAGAGGGATAAAGGCGGCGGGATGGCCCCGGTATTCGATTGTGCGACGCCAGCCTAGGGAAGCGAGCGCTACGACGACGAAGCGCTACCCGCGCGACGGCAGAACCGTTGCTCGACGACTCGACTCCCCCATTGCTCGCCTTCGGACTCGTCGGTCAATGCAAAGCCGAACGACTCGTATAAATGCCGCGCCGCATCGAGTCCCTTGAACGTCCATAGGTACGTCTCGCGAAAGCGCGCATCGACATACGCCACGGCCTGCGCCATCAGGCGCCGCCCGACCCCGGACCCGCGCAACGAATCGTCGACGATGAACCATCGCAAATGCGCGACGCCGGTGTCATGGTCGCCGTCGATCGCGAGAGAGGCCAGCGTGCGCCCGTTCTCCACATGGCGCCACAGCGCTTTGCCGTCGACGGGCAACGCACTGGCGAATGCAGCGAGTTCCGTTGCCACCTTCTTCTCGAAGAACACGCCAAACCCCCAGTGTTCCGAGTAAAAACGAGCGTGCAGGCTGGCAATGTCGCCAATGCATCCGGGCTGATAGCCCTCGATCACCGGCGCGGATATATCTGCCTCGACGGCGCCCTGGGCAGCGTTGCCCTGCGCGAGCGCATCCGCGTACAGGGCAAGCGCCCGGACCAGGGCCGCCTGATCCGCAGGCACGATGCGTCGGAGCGCGCTGGACACCTGATCCGTCGCAAAGCGGTCGATCTTGCTTCGAAGCCGCTGCCCCGCGTCGGTCAGAAAAAGTTCGGATGCGCGCGCGTCACCACGCGCCGTCGTGCGCCTCACGAGCCCGCTGACCTCGAGCTTTGCCACTTGCCGGCTCGTGTTCGATTTATCCAGACGCAGGCGGTTGCCAAGGTCTTTGGCACTGATCCCGGGCGTCGCCCCAATTTCGATGATGGCGTGAACCGCCGACGGCGCGAGGTCGCTGCCGGCCAGCGTCGTTCGCATGAATCCGAGTTCCCGAACCAGTCTGCGGGAGAAGTCGCGGAGTTCCAGAATCTCCGCTTCGCGAGGCTTGCCAGGAAGGTCGACGATATCCATATCCCACCCCTATCAGTTGCGCATCGCAACCAATATAGTTGCGACGCGCAACCGATGCAAGCCCGTTATTGTGCGGGGCCGTGCTCGGTAAGGGAGAAAGACCGTCCTGCGTGACAGAACCCCGCCGTCATTGTCCGTCGCCCAGCAAATCGTGCGAATCCAGGATGGCGTAAGCGATGCTCGGACGACTATCGAGACATCGGCGAACCGCAGCCGGGATCGACGCCTGGATCTTCCGGCAAAGCCCCGGTCTTGCCGCCAAGCGAATACTGATGCCTCGGACCGTCCGGACTTCGTTCACACTCGGCGCGATCTGCAGTGAGATGCCGAGTTGCGCCTGCATCAGATCGGCGAGGCGCTGCAAATCAGCGTAACTGTTCACGGCTTCGATTCGCGCGATCAGCCGTTTCTCCTCCGCCTGCGTCAACCGCAGGATGCGGCGATCACCGTCGGGGTCTTGCATGAGGCTTTCCCGATCACAGGTGCAAGCCCCCGGGGGGCACTCCTTGCGGATAGGGAAGTGGGTCGCTTCGACCATAGCGTACGGACAGGGGGCGTTGGCGTGACTGACGTCGACATTGCATTATCGATCATTCAAGTGTCTGTCATCCGATGGCTTGCATCAATTAGGGATGACATTAAAGCCCGAGCGCGACCCGTGCGCCGGCCAACGGGCCATCGCTGCCCAGGCCAATCGTCCGACAGCGATATAATTTCGTGCTTTTAACGCCTTCATCGGCCTTACCGGATCCATCGACATGAGTACCTTGCCCGCTTGCCCGAAATGCAACTCCGAATTCACATACGAAGATGGGGGGGTCTACATTTGCCCCGAGTGCGCACATGAATGGTCGGCGCAGGCCGCCGCAGCGTCGGAACCCACCGAACGCGTTTACCGCGACGCCACGGGAACCCTTTTGCAGAATGGCGATACGGTGACCGTCATCAAGGACTTGAAGCCGAAGGGGTCGGGTGGCGTGATCAAGATGGGAACCAAGGTGAAGAACATTCGGCTGGTGGACAGCGACCACGATATCGATTGCAAGATCGATGGCTTTGGCGCCATGAGCCTGAAATCCGAATTCGTCAAGAAGGTCTGATCCGGTTCCAACGCCCGTCGACGTCGCGCTGGGCGGGCTGATACCGCACACCGGCCCAGCGGCGCGGCGTTCATTGCCTGGGCGTCGATGTGCCCCCGGTTCAGCACCTCGTCGGCGAACGCGCGTACGACGTCACGGCTATCGCTCATGCGAATGATGGCCGCCGGCCGATCGGGAGCGTCAGCGCCATCATCGCACCCGCCACCGCTGGGACGCCGCCATTCATTCCAGTCACGGCGAATCGAAATTACCGCGCCCGAATATCGAACCCGTCGACATAAGCGCGCAAATCGCCGATGCTGGCGCCATCCCACACCTTACCGTCGCAAAGCACCTCGCGCGCCGGCGAGGCCACTACCGGCACGGCCTCGGCACGTGCTGCCGCCTCGAACAACGCCGTCTGGCTCACCGCTGCCGCCGTCTGCGCGGCGCCGGCCACCGCCGCATCGCCCACCATCCCCCAGCGACGATACTGCGCGATGAACCACATGCCATCCGAAGGATGCGGGTAATTCACCACGCCCTTGTCGAAGAAGCTCACGCGTAGCAAGGCGTGCCGTCCCTGCAGGCGGCCGAAGTCGCCCAGCAGACGCGCCGCGATCAGATCGCGGGGCGCCCCGACCCACGCGGGCTCCGCCAGCCATCCTGCCGCTTCCGCCCGATGCCCCGGCATATCCAGCCAGCGGCACGCACTGAGCAGCGTGCGCACCAGCGCCTGCGCCGTTCTTGGATAGCGCGCGACGAAATCGCGACGGCAGGCCAGCACCTTCTCCGGATGATTGGGCCAGATGTCGCTCGACACCGTGACCGTGCGTCCCAGCCCGCGCGCCTGCGCGACCGCGTGCCAAGGCTCGCCACAGCAAAAGCCGTCGAGTCCGCCCTCTTCCATCGCGGCGACCATATGCGCCGGGGGAATCACGATGCTGGAAATCTCGGTGAGCGGATCGATACCCTGCGCGGCGAACCAGTAATTGAGAAACATCGCGTGCGTGCCCGTCGGGAACGTCTGCGCGAAAACCGGCTTGCGCCCGAGCGACGTCAGCGCCTCGCGCAAGTCGCCCGTGTGTGCCATCGCCTCGGCCAGCGATGGCGACACCGTGATCGCCTGCCCGTTGCGATTGAGCACCATGAGCACGGCCATGTCTTCACGCGGGCCGCCAATGCCCAACTGCACCCCGTACACGAGGCCGTACAGCGAATGCGCGGCATCCAGTTCGCCCGTGAGCAGCTTGTCGCGAACGGCCGCCCACGACGACTCGCGACTCAGCTCCAGGGTCAGCCCATGCTCGTGCCCCAGTTCCAGGCGTTTCGCGACGACCAGCGGCGCTGCATCGGACAGCGCGATGAACCCTACGCGCAGATGACGTTTTTCTGGCGCACCGTCCGGCGATTGCGCGTCAGAAACCAACCATGATGACGTCGACATGAGCAGTGTCTACCCTAGTAATTCGGCAATCGAGACGAGTTGGCGCGCCACTTCGACGAGCTTCTCACCCTGATCCATCGCCCGTTTGCGCAGGATGGCATAAGCCTCCTGCTCGGAAATCTTGCGTCGGTCCATGAGCAGCCGCTTGGCGCGGTCGATCAGCTTGCGGTCGGCCAGTTCGGTCTCGGCCTTCGCCAGTCGCGCGCGCAGCTTTTCCTCATGGGCGAAGCGCGCAAGCGCGACTTCGAGAATGGGTGCGAGCCGGTCCGCCGCCAGTCCTTCGACGGAGTATGCCGTCACGCCGGCATCAACGGCCGCGCGAATCAGCGCTTGATTGCCGTCGGCCGAGAACATCAGCACCGGACGCGGCGCCGCCGCATTCATCACCGCGAGTTGTTCGAGCGTGTCGCGCGACGGCGATTCGGTATCGATGATGACCACATCAGGGCGCTCGCTCTCCACCACCCGCGGCAACGCCTGCGGCTTGGCGACTTCCACCAGCATCTCGCACCCCAGACGCGCCAGCGCCGCCCGCAACTCGCCAATCGGCTTGTCGGTATCCGTGACGAGCAGTACGCGCAGCATGCCGTGTGCCCCTGGCGCCGCAACGGGGGCGCCAAGCGCAACAGCGGCACCCGCGACGGCGGGCTTGCGGGGCGTATCGGCCTGAGGATCGACGTCCCCGGCATCCGGTGTTTTCGGCAAGTTCGTGGGGGCCAACCTGGTTGGCCTGTCAGTGAAGATCCATCCACGACGCCGTCGCGCGGCGGCATCGGCAGCGCCCCGTCGACAACGTCTCGTGCGCTAATCGAACGCGCGCTGTTCAGTATAGATAGTGAAGATACAACGCATCAGGCCGCTCTGGCGATGACGTCGTGCACAACGTCCGCGGCGGCTTCCCCGACATCGACACCCACCGCCGCGCTCGGCTCGACTGCCGCGAGCGCGGCTTCACCGACCGCGCCGCCCACGAGCAGAATGGTCGGACTGGCAAACCCTGCCGCGCGCACGTCTGCCGCCAGCCGGCCCAGCGACGTGACCATACGCCGCTCTTGCGGCGAGCCGGCCCACTGGACCGCCCCTGCCGGCGTCGCCGCATCGAGATGCGCCAGCAGCGTCTCGCTCAGTTCTTCGACACGATGCAAGCCCATGTAGATCGCGAGCGTGGTGCCGGTCGCCGCGAGCGCCGCCCAATTGGGCGCACTGCCGTCCTGCCGGTGCGCGGTGACGAATGTCACGCCGGCACAGTGCTCGCGATGCGTGAGCGACATGCCCAGGCCGGCCGCCGCCGCGAACGCCGACGACACGCCGTTGATAATGTCCACCGGCACCCCCGCACGACGCAGCGCCGAGATTTCCTCGCCCGCTCGCCCGAACATCAGCGCGTCGCCGCCCTTCACCCGCACCACATGCGCGCCGCGGCGCGCGAAGCGGCACATCAGCCGTTCGATGAAAGCCTGCGGCGTCGAGCGACAGCCGCCACGCTTGCCCACGGCAATCACGCGGGCCTGCGGCGCGAGCGTGGCGATCTCCGGATTGGCCAGATCGTCGACGAGCAGCACATCGGCCTCGCCGAGCACGCGCGCCGCGCGCAACGTCAGCAGATCGAGCGCGCCGGGACCTGCGCTCAGCAGAGTGACTTTGCCGTTCTTCATAATCGTTCTCCCTCAATTCCTCGATGTTCTGCATGTCACCCAATCCATATCCTGTCGGAACGTTCGCGAGGCAACGCCTGCCCCCTGGGCTCAGGCAGCGTTCGTCGCGAACGGCTGCGTCGCCGCCTTGCCCGGCGCGGCGCACATGCGCTGCAACTCCGGCACGCACGAGCCACAGACCGTACCGCAGCCGAGCTTCGCCTTGAGCTGCGCCACGTCCGCCCCCGCGCCAATGGCCGCGTCGATGCTCGACGCCCTCACCGACTTGCACTGGCACACCGTGCGATCGCGCGGCGCGGCCGGCCCGCTGTCGGCCACGAAGACGGCGTGACGCGCGCGCGTCCATGGCGCCGTTTCGCGAACGCGCGCGAGGAGCGACGTCGACGCGGCGACGTCGGCCTCGCTGCCGGCCACCAGGACACCGTCGATCAGGGTGTCGCGCCATGCCACGCGCTTGGTCATCGAGCGGCGCGCATCGCGATACTCCAGCAGCGACTCGTCGCGCGGCAGGGCCAGCGCCGTGTGCAGGCGCTCCAGCCAATCGGCGTCAGGCTCGTCGTCGGCGGCCATGACCACGATCCGGTCATCGCCCTCCAGACGCACGGTCGCGAAGCGACGCTCAGCCAGCAGCGGCTGCACGGCCGCATGCAATTGCAGCGCATCGCCGCGCCGCACCGCCGCCACACGCCACGGCAGCGTGAGCGGGTCGACGCGCACGGCGGCGTGCTTCAGTTCCGGCTGCTTCGAGTACTTGTCGACGGCGCCGAGCGTTATGTCGTTCACGCCACCGCCGCCGAGAAATTGTCCGCTCCAGTGCATCGGCACGAACACCGAGCCCGAGACGACGTCATCGCTCACGGCCAGCGTCAACACCCGCTCGCCGCGACGGCTCGACAGCCGCACGAAATCGCCCGCGCGCAGGCCGCGGCGCGCAGCGTCTGACGCATGCATGGTGAGCGCCGGTTCCGGCGCGTGCTCGAACAACTGTCCCACACGCCCGGTGCGGCTCATGCCGTGCCACTGATCGCGCAAGCGTCCGGTAATCAGGCGTAGCGGATGACGGGCATTGATCGGCTCGGCCACCGGCCGATATTCGAAGGCGTGAAAACGTGCGCGGCCGTCGTCGGTGGCGAACACGCCATCCTCGTAGCGGCGCGCGGCCCCTTGCGCCGCGCCTGACGGGAACGGCCACTGTTGCGGACCGCGCTGCTCGAGCAACGCGTAATCGATGCCGCCAATATCGAGGTCGCGTCCCACGGTGAGGGCGCGATGCTCGTCGAAGATGGTCTCGATGGACGAGAACGCGAACGGCTCGGGCGGCACGTCGAGCCTGGGCGCAAGACGTCGGGCGACCTCGCTGGCAATCCACCAGTCGGCACGGGTCTCTCCGGGCGCCGCGACGGCCGCGCGCACGCGCGAAATGCGCCGCTCCGAGTTCGTGACGGTGCCCGCCTTCTCGCCCCAGCTCGTCGCGGGCAGCAGCACGTCGGCGTAGGGCACCGTGTCGGTCTGGTGAAACGCCTCCTGCACCACGACGAATTCCGCGGCGGCGAGCGCTTCACGCACGCGCTCACTGTCCGGCATCGAATGCACGGGGTTCGTGCACGCGATCCAGATCGCCTTGATACGGCCGTCGCGCACGGCGTCGAACATCTCCACGGCAGGCAGGCCCGGCTTGTCGGACAGGCGCTGCACGCCCCAAAGCCGCTCGACCTCGGCGCGATGGGCCGCGTTGCCGATATCGCGATGCGCCGCAAGCATGGTCGCCAGCCCACCGACTTCACGGCCGCCCATTGCATTGGGCTGGCCAGTGAGCGAGAACGGCCCGGCGCCCGGGCGTCCGATCTGCGCGGTGGCCAGATGCAGATGGATGAGGGCGAGATTCTTCTCGGTGCCGTGGCTCGACTGATTCAGTCCCATGCAATAAAGCGACAGCGCCGCGGGGCTTTCGCCAAACCAGTCAGCCGCCTGACGCAACGCCGACTCGTCGATGCCGCAGATGTCGGCCACGAGTTGCGGTGTGTAGCCGCGCAGCATCTGCTTGAGGGCGTCGAAGCCTTCGGTATGCGCGTCGATGTAGCGCCGGTCGATGCGTCCTTCCCAGATCAGGTGATGCAGCATGCCGTGAAAGAGCGCGACGTCGGTACCCGGCACGATGGCCAGATGCAGGTCGGCCATCGCCGCGGTGTCGGTGCGGCGCGGATCGACGACGATCCAGCGAATCGACGGATCGGCGGCCTTGGCCGCTTCGAGTCGACGGAACAGCACCGGGTGTGCGTAGGCCATATTGCTGCCGGCGAACAGCACGGTGCGGGCCGCTTCGAGATCGTCGTAGCAAGTGGGTGGGCCGTCCGCGCCGAGCGCCATCTTGTAGGCACTCACGGCGCTCGACATGCACAGCCGCGAATTCGTGTCGATGTTGTTGGTGCGCACCAGCCCCTTGGCGAGCTTGTTGAAGACGTAGTAGTCCTCGGTCAACAACTGCCCCGACACGTAGAACGCGACGGCGTCCGGGCCATGCCGACGGATGACGTCGGCAAAGCGCGACGCCACCGTCTCCAGCGCGTCGTCCCAACTGACAGGCGCGCGTGCGGCGTCGCGCGTGGTGCGCAGCTCGGGCGTCAGCACGCGTCCGGCAAGTGACTGCGCGGTGAGCGGCAACGTCATGCCTTTGCTGCACAGACGCCCGAAGTTCGCCGGATGCGCCGGGTCGCCCTGCACACCGACGATGCGCTCGCCGTCGCTCTCGACGAGCATGCCGCAACCGACGCCACAGTAGCAGCAGGTGGTTTGCGTGAGGGTTGTCATGGGGGGCTCCGGCAATCGCGAGGGGTCAGGGGGGCGGGAGACGCGGGTCAAGCGGCAGCCGTCGCTGCGCTCGCCGCGGTACCGATCGCCTCATCGAGCGACACATACACCTCGCCCGCGTCGATCCGCACGGCGAAACGCTCTGCGCAGCCCACATCGGGGGCACAGGCTTCGCCGGTCGTCAGGTCGATGTTCCAGGCGTGCAGCGGGCAGGTCACCTTCTCACCATGCACGATGCCCTGCGAGAGCGCGCCGCCCTTGTGCGGGCACTTGTCGCGCAACGCGAAGACCGTGTCGCTCTCGGAGCGAAAGAGCGCGATGTCGCCGCTCGGGTGGGCCAGCACGCGCGTGCCCAGGCGCGGAATCGCGCCCACATCGCAGACATGCAGCCAGATCGGTTTGGATTGCGTCATGGTGTTCTCCTCAGGCGGTCGCCGGCTCGGCGCTCGCCGGCACGATCGAGGTCAGCGGACGGTATTCATTGGCTTGTGCCCCGTTGATGCGCGCTTGCCACGGATCGGGCAGGCCATCGAGCGAAAAGAGCAGCCGCTCGTACAGCGCACGACGATTGGCGGCGTCGTTCACTACGCGTTGCTTCACGTAGTCGAGGCCAACCCGATCGAGGTAATGCACCGTGCGGTCCAGGTAATAGGCTTCCTCGCGATAGAGCTGGAGGAACGCGCCCGTGTACTCCTTGACCTCGTCGGCCGTCTTCACCTTCACGAGGAACTGCGCGACTTCGGTCTTGATGCCGCCGTTGCCGCCGACATACAGCTCCCAGCCCGAATCGACGGCGATCACGCCCACATCCTTGATCCCGGCCTCGGCGCAATTGCGCGGGCAGCCGGACACGGCCAGCTTGACCTTGTGGGGCGACCACATGTTCGCGAGCATGGTCTCGAGATCGATGCCCATCTGCGTGCTGTTCTGCGTGCCGAAGCGGCAGAATTCGCTGCCCACGCAAGTCTTCACCGTGCGGATCGACTTGCCGTAGGCGTGCCCCGACGGCATGCCGAGGTCGCGCCAGACGCTCACGAGATCTTCCTTCTTCACCCCAAGCAAATCGATACGCTGACCTCCCGTAACCTTGACCATCGGAATCTGGTACTTGTCCGCCACGTCGGCGATGCGGCGCAGCTCGCTCGGGTTGGTCACGCCGCCCTTCATCTGCGGGATGACGGAGAAGGTGTTGTCCTTCTGGATGTTGGCGTGCACTCGCTCGTTGACGAAACGACTTTGCGGATCGTCGACGGCTTCCTTCGGCCACGTGCTGAGCATGTAGTAGTTCAGCGCGGGACGGCACGTGGCGCACCCGTTGGGCGTGCGCCATTCGAGGAAGTCGAAGGCGGCACGATGGGTCGTGAGGCGATGCTCACGTACCGCGCGGCGCACGTCGGCATGCGACAGATCCGTGCAGCCGCACACGGCCTTCTCCTTCGGTGCCGCGTCGTAGGTCGAGCCCAGCGTGCTCATCAGGATCTGTTCGCACAGCCCGGCGCACGAGCCGCAAGAGCTGGCGGCCTTCGTATGCTTCTTGACTTCGTCGAGCGTGAACAGGCCCTTCTCGGTGATCGCCTTGACGATGGTGCCCTTGCACACGCCGTTGCATCCACACACCTCGTCGGTATCGGACATGGCCGATGCGCGGTTCTGCCCTTGCGTGCCCACATCGCCCACGCTCGATTCGCCGAACATGATGCGCTCGCGCAATTCACCCAGCGTGCGGCCTTCGCGCAGCAGCTTGAAGTACCAGGCACCGTCGGCCGTGTCGCCATACAGGCACGCGCCGACGAGTTTGTCGTCGCGAATCACCAGCTTCTTGTACACACCGCTCGCGGGGTCGGACAACACGATCTCCTCGGTGTCTTCGCCGCCGAGAAAATCGCCCGCCGAGAACAGGTCGATGCCGGTGACCTTGAGCTTTGTCGACAGCACCGAGCCGCGATAGCTGCCGATGCCCATGAGCGCGAGATGGTTGGCGCAGACCTTGGCCTGCTCGAACAGCGGTGCCACAAGACCATAGGCCACGCCACGATGGCTCACGCATTCGCCGACGGCGTAAATACGCGGATCGTAGGTTTGCAGCGTGTCGGACACGACAATGCCGCGTGCGCAATACAGGCCGGCCGCTTCGGCCAGCGTCGTGTTCGGCCGGATCCCCGCGGCCATCACGACGAGGTCGGCGGCAATCTCTTCGCCGTTGCTGAACTTCACGGCCCGCACGCTGCCGTTGCCATCGTCGAGAATCGCCGCCGTTTGATGCGACAGACGGAACGTCAAACCGCGCGCTTCGAGCGATTGTTGCAACAGCTTGCCCGCCGTGCTGTCGAGCTGGCGCTCGAGCAGCGTGTCGGCCAGGTGCACGACGGTGACGTCCATGCCACGCAGCTTGAGGCCGTTGGCCGCCTCCAGTCCGAGCAGGCCGCCGCCGATCACGACCGCATGGCGCTTCATGCCTGCCGTCTCGATCATGATCTCGGTGTCGCGAATGTCGCGGTAGCTGATCACGCCATCGAGATCCTTGCCAGGCACCGGCAGGATGAACGGGCTGGAGCCAGTGGCGATCAGCAGGCGGTCGTACGGCGCCTCGGTGCCGTCGGCGCAACGCACGACGCGGCGCGGTCGATCGATCTGCGTGACTTCCTTGCCCAGATGCAACGTGATGCCCTTCTCCGCGTACCAGTCCAGCGGATTGAGCACGATATCGGCAAACGACTGCTCGCCGGCGAGCACCGGCGAGAGCAGGATCCGGTTGTAGTTCGGATGCGGCTCGGCGCCGAACACGGTGATGTCGTACTGATGCGGCGCGATTTCCAGCAGCTCTTCGAGCGTGCGGATGCCGGCCATGCCGTTGCCGATGACGACCAGACGAGGTTTGCGCATGCTGTCTTCTCCTGTTGCAGCGCTTGCAGCGCCCGAAAAACAAAACGGCGTCCAACCATGCCGAAGCATGGAGGGACGCCGTTGTCCTGTGGGTACGTCGCAGGCGATCTCGCCTGACGCCGCACCGGAATTCATGGCCGGCGACGTCTTTGCCGCTGGCCCACACAGTTATGCAACAAGCGTGCCAGGTAGTGCGCGAGGATCAGCAAAGCGTTGTCAGGCAATGCAGAACGGGAGATTTGTCTATGGGAAACGCCCGAAAGCCAGACTGAATCTGCTGCACCGCAGCAGTGCAAGGCGGTGCAGCACCCGTGTCGCGCGCACCAGCATGATGCGCTGCGCGAGCGCCTCAGCGCACCGCCGAGGGTCGGCGCCGCCTCAATCGTCCTGCATCAGGGCACGCCCGATGATCAGTTGCTGAATTTGCGTGGTGCCTTCATAGAGACGCAGCAGACGCACATCGCGATAGAAGCGCTCGACCTTGTATTCGTTGATGTAGCCGGCGCCGCCATGCACCTGCACGCCGCGATCCGCCACGCGCCCAACCATCTCGGTACAGAACAGCTTGGCGCACGAGGCCCGCGTGCTGACATCGGCATCGCGCTTGCCCTCGGGCTTCGCGTCGTAACGTTGCGCGCAGTCCTGCACCATCGACCATCCGGCATACAGTTCCGCCTGGCTGTCCGCAAGCATCGCCTGCACGAGCTGGAAATCGCCGATGCGTTGCCCGAATTGCTTGCGTTCGCGCGCGTAGGCCACTGACTCGTCGAGAATGCGCTGCGCCATGCCGCACGCGAGCGCCGCCACATGCAAGCGCCCACGATCGAGGACCTTCATCGCCGTCTTGAACCCCCTGCCCGCCTCGCCGCCGATGATGTTCGCCGCCGGCACACGCGCGCCTTGCAGCACGACGTCGCAGGTCTTCGTTCCACGCTGCCCCATCTTCTTGTCGGGCTTGCCCAGCGACAGGCCCGGCGTGTCCGCCGGCACGATGAAGGCCGAGATGCCGCTCGCGCCCTCGCCGCCCGTGCGCGCCATCAGCGTGAACGCCCCGGCGCGCGGCGCGTTGGTGATGAAGCGCTTCACGCCATCGAGCACGTAGGTGTCGCCGTCGAGCACGGCGCGCGTCTTTAGGGCGGCCGGGTCCGATCCCACGTCCGGCTCCGTGAGTGCAAACGACATGATCAGGTCCCCACTCGCCACGCGCGGCAACAGGTCACGCTTTTGCGCCTCGGTGCCATCCATCAGGATGCCCTGCGAGCCGATACCCACGTTGGTGCCGAATACCGAGCGGAATGCCAGCGACGTCTGCCCGAACTCGTAGGCAACGCGCACTTCCTGCACCATCGACAAGCCGATGCCGCCGAACGCCTCGGGAATCGACAGGCCGAACAGGCCCATGTCCTTCATCTCGTTGACGAGCGTGGCCGGCACGTCATCGTTCGCTTCCACGTCATTCTCGGCAGGCACCAGCCGCTCGCGAATGAAACGTTGCACCGCCGCGAGCAACAGCTCGAACGATTCGCTATCCAGTCCCTTCGATGTCATCGACCTATCATCCTTGAAGAATGCCGCGCCGCATGCAGGCGTTCACTCGCCCGTCTGCAGCATCTCGCGCAATTTGAATTTCTGTATCTTACCCGTCGGGGTGGTCGGCAGCGCCGCGCGCACTTCGAGGCGTTCCGGCCAATACTGCCGGGCGACCTTGTGCGACGCCAGAAAGCCGGTGAGCGCCGGCAGATCGACCGAATGCCCCGGTCGTGGCACCACGACCGCACACGCACGCTCGCCGAGCCGCTCGTCCGGATACGCGACGATGGCCACCGTCGCGATCGCCGGATGCCGGTACAGCAGCGCCTCGATCTCGACGACGGGGATATTCTCTCCGCCCCGAATGATCACATCCTTGCTGCGCCCGGCGATGCGCACGTAGCCGGTGGCGTCGAGCCAGGCCATGTCGCCAGTGTCGAACCATCCCGCCTCGTCCGTCCCGTTCCATTGCGCGCGCTTGAGATAGCCGCCAAAATTCGAACACGAGCGCACGAGCAAGCGGCCGGTCTCCCCCGTCGGCAGGTCGCGATTGTCCGCATCGACCACCCGTAGCTCGACGCCCGGCAACGGGCAGCCGTCCGTTGTCGACGCGCGCGCATCGTCGTCCTCCAGACGCGTGAGCGTCACGGCGCCGTTCTCGGTCATGCCCCACGCCGACACGATCTTCGCACCGAGCACCTTGCGCGCCTGCTCCACCACCGGCCCCGGAATCGGCGCGCCCGCACACAGGAACGCACGCAAGCTCGGAACGGTCTCGCCGCTGGCGGCCACCGCCTTGGTCAGATCCGCGAGAAAGGGTGTGGACGCCATCGTAAACGTCACCCCATGCGCCTGAATCAGACGCACAGCGTTCGCCGGGTCCCAGACATCGAGCATGACTGCGCTCGCCCCGAGCAGGATCGGCATCATCAGGCCGTACATGAAGCCGGTCTGGTGCGCGAGCGGCGAGCCCATCAGAATCACGTCGTCGCGGCCGAGGCGCATGCGCTGCGCGTAGGCCTCGATGTTCGAGAACGTGGTGTTCGCGCTGTGCATCACGCCCTTCGGCTCGCCCGTGGTGCCGGACGTGTACATCAACTGCATCACGTCGTCCGGCCGCGCGCGCGAGGCCTGCATCAGCGCTCGCTCGGCATCCGCCGCCGCCGGCTCGCCAGCCATGAGAACAGCGTCGAAGCTCTCGCCTGTGGCAGCCTCCCCGACGACGATCACATGTCTGAGCGCGGCGAGCTCGCGCTGCAACCCGCGCGCCATCGCCGCGTGATCGAAGCCGCGAAACTGCTGCGGCACGATGAACACCTTGGCCTCGCCATGGCGCAGCATGAACGACAGTTCGCGCTCGCGGAAGATGTGCATGAGGGGATTGAGCACCGCGCCGATGCGGGCACAGGCCAGATAGGTCACCGCGAACGGCCAGCCGTTGGGTAGTTGGCACGCGACCACGTCGCCGCGTCCGACGCCGCGACGCAACAGGCCGAGTGCAAGACGCTCCGCCGCGTCAGCCAGCGCGGCGTAGGTCAGTTGCGTGGTCTGGCCAGTGGCGGTCGAGACCGCCGTGAGCGCGACCTTGTCGGGCCATGCCGCGAGCGCCGCGTCGAGCGCGTCGTTGATTGTGCGTTCGGGCCACCAGCCGCGCGCCACGCTGTGCTCACGCCGAGGGGGAAGCAATACCGCATCGAACTCCATCGCATCGTCTCCTGTGCTGTCGCGGATTTCACGCCGCTACGGTCTTGTCGTTGCCTTGCCTTTGCCCAACTCGCAGTCGCTGTCCGGTCAAACCGGCACCGCCTGCCGGCCTGCGCGGGCTCGCGCGATGATCGTCTTCATGATCTGCGCGGTGCCATCACCGATCTGGAAACCGAGCACGTCGCGCAAACGCTGCTCCATCACGCCCCGGTCGTAGCCGCCGTGGCCGAACATCAGCAGGCATTGATGGATGACGTCATAGGCGAGCTTCGGCCCCCACCATTTGCACATCGCCGCCTCGGCGCTGTGCGGCAGGCCGCGATCCTTGAGCCACAGCGTTTGAAGACAGAGCAGCCGCGCCGCCTCGACCTGTGTATCGAAGTCGGCCAGTGGGTGCGAGACGCCCTGAAACGCGGACAGCGGTTTGCCGAACGCTTCGCGCTGGGCCACGTATTCCCATGTCTCGTCGAGCGAGGCGCGGGCGACGGCCAGCACCTGCAAGCCAATAAGCGCGCGAGAGAAATCGAAGCCCTGCATCACTTGCACGAAGCCCTCCCCCGGCGCCCCCAGTACGTGGTCAGCCGGAATCTTCACGTTTTCGAAGAACAGAGAGCCCCGGCCGATGGCGCGCTGCCCGTGGCAATCGAAGCGTTGCCGTGTGATGCCCGGCAGGTCGAGCGGCACGAGGAACGCCGAGATACCGCGCGCGCCCGACGCCACATCGCCCGTGCGCGCGAACACGACGGCGGCATCCGCCTGGTCGGCGGCAGAGATCGACGTCTTTTCGCCATTGAGCAGATAATGCGTTCCATCGAATTCGGCGCGCATGCGCAGGTTGGCGGCGTCCGATCCGCCGCGCGGTTCGGTGAGCGCGATGGCGAGCAGCGTCTCGCCGCGCGTGAGCTTGCGCAACCAGGGCAAGACGACCTCAGGCTGCCCATGTGCCGCGAGAATCTGACCATTGAGCGAGGCCAGCAAGTTGACGTACGACAGGCTCAGGTCCGCGCACGCAATCGCTTCATGAATCACGCCCGCGGCGAGACGCCCCATGCCCTGCCCGCCAAAGGCTTCCGGCAACTCCGGCGCAATCAGGCCAAGCTCGCCCATCTCGCGCATGAGCGTGCGATCGAGCACGCGCGTCTTGTCGCGTTCGAGAAAGCCGGGGGCGACACGCGCCTGGGCGAAACGCCGCGTGTGCTCGGCGAGCGCGACGAGATCGTCGTCGAGATACGGATTTTGCATCGCGTTTGCCTCGCTTATTTGGCGTATTTGCGGAACTCGGGCTTGCGTTTCTCCTGGAACGCACGCACGCCTTCGCGCGACTCTTCCGTCTCGTAATAGAGCTTGAGCGCGTACATCCCCATGCCTGCGATGCCCGCCTGCTGCGCCGTGTCCATGTTGAACGAGCGTTTCGCGATCGCAATGGCCGTCGGGCTGCGTTCGAGAATTTCGTCGCACCACTTCTGGACTTCCGCATCGAGCTGATCGTGCGGCACGACCGTGTTCACAAGCCCCATCGCCAGCGCTTCCGCCGCCGGATATCGTCGGCACAGATACCAGATCTCACGCGCCTTCTTCTCACCGACGACACGCGCGAGAAACGCGGTGCCGAAGCCCGGATCGACCGAGCCGACCTTCGGGCCGACCTGTCCGAACACGGCTTTGTCCGACGCGATCGTGAAGTCGCACAAGGTGCAGATCACGTTGCCACCGCCGATGGCGTAGCCTTGCACGCGGGCGATGACGGGCTTTGGCACGTCGCGAATGGCGTTGTGCAGCTCTTCCATCGGCAGTCCGATGGTGCCGCGTCCGTCGTACTGCCCTTCGTGCGCCGACTGATCGCCCCCGGTGCAGAACGCTTTCTCGCCAGCGCCGGCAAGCACAATGCTGGCGATCTCGCGGTCGTAGCCGGCCTTGTTGATGGCGTGAATCAGTTCGTCGCAGGTGCGCCCTCGAAAGGCGTTCATCTTGTCCGGACGATTGATCGTGATCCACGCCGCGCCGTTGCGCACTTCGTACAGGATGTCTTCGTATTGCATCGTTTAGCTCCTTGCGTTTGCGTGTCGCTGAATCTCACCGGATGTCGTGACACGCGGCAGTCGTGATGTCGTTGAGAGAGATCGAGGAATGGCCGGCGTCAGCCGCACATCGTGAGGCCGCCGGAGACGCTCAGCACCTGGCCGGTGACGAACGCGGCGTCGTCGCTCGCGAAAAAGGCGATGGCGCCCGGCAAGTCATCTGGCTGGCCGATGCGCCCGAGCGGTATGGACTTGGTGAACGCCTCCACCAGCTTTTCCGGATTGCCCGCGCCTTCCTTGTAATCGGCGAAGAGCGCCGTGTCGGTCGGACCCGGGCAAACCACGTTGACGGTGATCCCGTGGCGAGCGTGCTCGCGGGCTAGCGTCTTCGAGAACGCGACGAGCCCGCCTTTGCAGGCGGCATACACCGCCTCGCCCGACGACCCGACGCGCGCCGCGTCCGACGCGATATTCACGATGCGGCCGCTGCGGCGCGCCACCATCTCGGGCAATACCGCGTGATGCATATGCAGCGCACCCACGAGATTGATGGCAATGAGCGACTCCCATTGCCCCGGGGTCGTCTTGGTGAAGGGCTTGAAGATGTCCCAACCGGCGTTGTTGACCAGGACGTCTACCGGCCCCAACGCCGTCGATACCGCTGCGACGGCGGCGTCAACCTGCTCGCGCACGGTGATGTCGCAAGCGAACGCCTGCGCCCGCCCGCCCGCGTTCAGTATCTCGCTCGCCGTGCGCTCGGCCGCCGCCAGGTTGCGGTCGAATACCGCCACCGCCGCCCCCTCGCTGGCGAGGCGGCGGCACGTCGCCCCGCCGATCCCGCCCCCACCGCCCGTCACGATAACGGTCTTGCCCTCGAATCGCTGCATGTTTCGCCTCCAGAGTCACAGATGGGCGCGGTATCCTTGCTGACCTCGGAGATTCCGGCCCGCCGATCAAATTACGTCAATATGTTGACGTATACTAGACGCGAGATTGGCGATGCGCAAGCAGGCAGAAGCGGAGAAATTGATATGGAAAACCCTAGCAATAATACGGAAATCACGCGCATGGAGCTGGCTAACCGGTTGTTCTTCCGGCTCTATCAATGCGCAAACATGTTGCATAAAACTGGGACGCGAGCAGTGGAGACGCTAGGTCTGACGACGCAGCAATGGGCCGTACTCGGTGCGCTCTCTCGCCCGGAGGTGCCCGAGGGCATGAGCGTGGGCGATCTCGCGCGCTATCTGATGGTGAGTCGTCAGAACCTGTCGGGCCTGATCGGCCGCATGGAGCGCGACGGCCATATCAGGAGCGCGCCGGACGGGCGTGACCGGCGATCGCGCCGCATCACCATGACCGAGCACGGGCACGCGGTCTGGCACCGTGAGGCGGTGCCGCGCATCCATGGTTATTACGCGCAGGCGCTCGACGAATTCTCGACCCGCGACATGACCCACACGCTGCACTATCTGCTCAAGCTGCTCGACAATATGAAGCGAATCGACGAGGCGGCCGGCACCCCTGCCGAGGGAGACAACGAGGGGGAAAACGTCTGAGAGCGCGACAAGCACGGGAACACCCGAGGCCCCCGAGTCAAAAATAAAACAGGCAAACGGCGCCGAAAACCCCCGCCAACGCACCGCCATGCGGCGCAACGATTTCCGGGAAAGCCAATACCGGCTTGGGTTCCCGATGACCACTCCGGCTGACGCAATACCGCATTAACTAGCATCCTAATAATTAGTTAACATATAATCTTTCCCATGACTTCCCTAGAATCGCTCCGCTTTGTCTTCACCAGCCATTTGCTGCTGGCCGGCAAACAGTGGCGCCAGTTATCGCAGGGCGCAATCGCCGAATATGGCATTTCGGCGGCGAGCGCCGGCCCGCTGCTGTTCATCCGCCGGCTCGGCCAGGGCGTGCGGCAGGTCGAGCTTGCCGAATACGTCGGACTCGAAGGTGCGTCCCTGGTGCGACTGCTCGATCAGTTGTGCGGGGCCGGTCTCGTGCTGCGCGAAGTCGACGCAAGCGACCGGCGCGCCAACGCACTGCGTCTGACGCAGGCTGGCGAAGCGCTCGCCGAAAAACTTGAAATCGAACTCAGCGAATTGCGCGCGAAAGTGTTCGCCGACATTCCGCGCGAGGATTTCGAAGCGGTATTGCGCGTGTTCGAAGTGCTCTCTCGCGCAGCGGGCCCCGATGGGTCCATCCTCGCGCTGGCTCCCCCAAAGAAGTAAACCGTGCTCACCTGGCCTTCCTCCCGCGACTGGATCTTCTCGATCAAGGCGTTCCTCTCCTCAATGCTGGCGCTCTACATTGCGCTCGCACTCGGCCTGCCGCGTCCGTACTGGGCGATGGCCACCGTGTATATCGTGTCGCACCCCCTCACGGGCGCCACGCGCTCCAAGGCGCTGTATCGCGTGTTCGGCACGCTGCTCGGCGCCACGGCATCCGTCGTCTTCGTGCCTGCGCTCGTCAACACGCCCGAACTGCTGATGGCGGCCGTCGGGCTGTGGACCGGCACGCTGCTCTATATTTCGCTGCTGCATCGCTCACCTCGCAGCTATGTGTTCCTGCTTGCCTCGTACACGCTGCCGCTGATCGCCCTGCCGGCCGTCAATACGCCTGGCGTCATCTTCGATATCGCCGTGGCACGCGCCGAGGAGATCATCCTCGGCATCGTCTGCGCGAGCGTGGTCGGTGCGGTAGTCCTGCCCACGAGCGTGGCCAAGGTCCTGCACGACCGCTCGGCACGCTGGCTGACCGACGCCGCGCGCTGGACGACCGACATGCTCTCGACAGACCCCGACGGCAAGGCAACGCGCCACATGAGCCGTCACCGCATGGCGGCCGACATTCTGGCGCTCGACCAGTTGATCAGCCAGCTCTCGTATGACGCCGACACGTCCGAGCGCGTACGCGACGCGCAGGAATTGCGCGGGCGCATGACGATGATGATGCCCGTGCTCTCGACGGTAGCGTCGCTCGTGCACGCCCTGCGCGAGCACCCGACCGGCGCGCCCGAGGCGCTCGAGGCCAAGATGGCGGACGTGGTCGCCTGGCTGCGGCGCGGTGCGCCGATACCCGCCCCGGCGCATTTGCTGAGCCCGGCACCATCGGCCGGCGAGGCCTCGGACTGGTACGGCGCGCTGGTCGCGGCGACTGAGGACCGGTTGCGCTCGCTCGTTCAGCTCTGGCAGGATTGCGCGGCGCTGCAACGCCGCTTCGGTCAGCGCGAGCATGACGAAGGCGGGCGCGAATGGACACCCGCCTTCCGGTACTGGGAACTTGGCGGCGCGCGCCACTACGACCACGGCCTGCTCCTGTTCTCGACTGTTTCGGCCGCGATGTGCACGTTCCTCATGGGCATGGCGTGGATTTACACCGGCTGGAACGACGGCGCCGCCGGCGTCTCGCTCGGCGCCGTGGCCTGCTGCTTCTTCGCTGCGATGGACGAACCCGCGCCGTTCATCCGCTCGTTCTTCTGGGCGACTGCCGTCTGCGTGGTGTTCGCAGCCGTGTACGTGTTCTTCATCCTCACGAATGCGCACGACTTCGGTTTGCTCGTCGCGCTCTTCGCCATCCCGTACCTGCTGCTGGGCACACTCATTGCGCAACCGCGCTTCACGATGGTGGCCATGCTCGTCGCGGTGAATACGGCGAGCTTCGTGGGCATTCAGGGCGGATACAGCGCTGACTTCCAGGCGTTCTTCAACGGCAATCTCGCCGGGCTGGCTGGCGTGCTGTTCGCCTTGCTCTGGACCTTGCAGACGCGCCCCTTCGGCACGCGCGTGGCCATGCGCCGACTGATTCACTCGAGCTGGCGCGACATCGCGCGCAACGCGCTCGGACGCTCCGTTGCCGAACATAACCGTCTGCGCACGCGTCTGCTCGATCGGCTCGGCCAGCTCGTGCCGCGACTGGCCGCAAGCGAGAGTGAAACGTCGAGCGACGGCTTTACCGAAGTGCGCATCGAACTCTCGGCGCTGGCGTTACAACGCGAGCTGCCCCATCTCAACGCATCGCAGCGCGACGCCGTCGAGGCCGTGCTCGCCGACGTCGCGCGCTTTTACCAGGCGCGACTCGACGAACAGGTGAGCACCCCCGATACCACGCTGCACGACAAACTGCTGGGCGCCGTGCGCTCGTTGGTGGCCCATACCGATCAGGCGTCGCGCAGTGCGCGCGCGTCGCTCATGGACATCCACGTCGCGCTGTTCCCCGCCGCACAACCCGGGAGCGCCAAATGAGCGGAGAGATCGACATCTACGGTGTGTTCGTGCCGACGCTGCTGGTGCTGATGGTCGTGGCGTTCGTGCTGACCGGTGCACTGCGCTTCGCGCTCGCGCGCCTGGGCTTTTACAGGCTCGTCTGGCACCGCTCCCTGTTCAACCTTGCTGTGTACATCATCGCGCTGGGCGGCATTGTCGCCATCGCGAACGCTTGCCAACCATGAAACTGAAATTTCGCTCCATCGGCCCCGTCGCGCTGACGCTCGCGGTATCTTGCGTCGCGGTGTTCGTTCTGCTGCATTTGTGGGATTACTACACCGTCGCCCCCTGGACGCGTGACGGCCGCATTCGCGCCGACATCGTGCAGGTCGCCCCCGACGTCTCCGGCCTCATCACCGAGGTCGAGGTCAAGGACAATCAGCCGGTGCACCGCGGCGACCTGCTCTTCGTGATCGACCGCGACCGCTACACGCTGGCGGTGCAGCAGGCCGAGGCCAATGCCGCGGCGCTGCGCGCCACACTTGCACAGGCGCGGCGCGAAAACGCGCGTAACCATCAGTTGACGGAGGTCGTCGCCAGGGAAGTGGTCGAAGCCGGCCAGGCCAAGGTCGAATCCGGCGAAGCGGCGGTGGCGCAGGCTGAAGCCGCCGTGCGACTGGCGAAACTCAACCTCGAGCGCACCCGGGTGCTCGCGCCTGCCGACGGCTATCTGAACGATCGCCTGCCGCGGGTCGGCGACTACGTCAGCACCGGCCGCCCGGTGCTCTCGATGGTCGATGCCAACTCGTTGCACGTGGAAGGCTATTTCGAAGAGACGAAGATGCGTGGCATCCACATCGGCGACAAGGTCGAAGTGCGCCTGATGGGCGAGCGCCAGGTGCTGCACGGTCATGTCCAGAGCATTGTCGCCGGGATCGAGGATCGCGACCGGACGAGCGGCGCATCGATGCTGCCCAACATCAACCCGACCTTCAACTGGGTACGCCTCGCCCAACGCATTCCGGTGCGCATTGCGCTCGACGATGTGCCCAGCGACATGCGCCTGGTTGCCGGGCGGACTGCAACCGTGACGGTCGTGGAGGGTCGGCAGGACACCGCCGGCCAATCGCAACCGTCGACTTTGTCGGCCGAATCGATCAAGTCGGCCCAACCGGGAGCCCAACGGTGAAACCACGCTTACGCCTGATGAGCGCCGTGGCCGCCGCCGCCGCGCTCGTTACCGGATGCACGACCGTCGGCCCCGACTATCATTTGCCGGAAAACGCCGTGATGCGCTCGCCCGAGGCCAACGGCCCCATCGCGAACGCCGCGCAACGCGGTGTCTCGATCGGCGCCGTGCCCGACGACTGGTGGCAACTCTATGACGACCCCAAGCTCGACGCGCTCGTGAAAGCGGCGCTGGCCGCCAACACCGACGTTCGCGTGGCGGCCGCCAACGTGCAGCGCGCGATCGCGATGTACCACGAAGTCGAATCCGAGAATCTGCCGCAAGGCGGCGTGCAAGCCGAAGCGGCCCGCGCCCAGATCTCCGGCGAGAGTTTCCTGAAGGAAGAAAAATTGCCGGTGGTCAATCTGGCCGCCGCCGCCCTGTCCATCTCCTATCAGATCGACTTCTTCGGCAAACTGGCGCGCGCGGATGAAGCGGCACTGGCTGCCGCCGAAGCCAGTCAGGCGGCCCTCGACGTCACGCGCGTGAGCGTGGCCGCCGAAACCGTGCGCGCCTATGTGCAAGGCTGCGCAGCCAACCACGAGTTCGACATCGCCAACGCGCAATTGAAGTTGCAGGAAAAGAGCGTCGCGATTACGCGCAAGCTCGTCGATGCCGGACGCGATCAGCCGACCGATCTGCTGCGCGCGCAAGCGCAGGCCGACACGTTGCGCGCCGCGCTGCCGCATTTCCAGGCGCAGCACGACGCGGCGACCTACCGACTGGCCGTCATGCTCGGCAAGGTGCCGGGCACGCTCGACCCGAGCGCCGCGCAATGCCGGCGCATTCCTCAGCTCGCCCAAGCGCTGCCGGTCGGCGACGGCACGGCGCTGCTCAAGCGCCGGCCCGACGTGCGTCAAGCCGAGCGCGAACTCGCCTCCGCCACGGCAAAGATCGGTGTTGCCACGGCAGACCTCTATCCGTCGATCCGCATTGGCGCGTCGATCGGGGCAAGCGGCGTCCTGGAACACTTCGGACAAGGCCGCACCGAGCAGTGGAGCGTGGGACCGATGATCACGTGGTCACTGCCGACCAACGGCGTGCGGTCGCACATCAAGGGCATGGAAGCCGGGGCTGACGCGGCGCTCGCGCATTTCGACGGCGTCGTGCTCAAGGCCCTGCAAGAAGCGCAGACGTCGCTCTCCGCTTACACGCGTGAATTGCAGCGCGACGACGCCCTGCGCGACGCCCGCGACAAGTCACGCGCCGCCGCCGAGCAGAACCACAAGCTCTATCAGGCCGGCCGCGCGCCGTATCTGACAAGTCTTGACGCCGATCGCACGCATGCCAGTGCCGAGGCCGCGCTGGCCGCCGCAGAGACACAAGTCGCACTGGATCAGGTCAATCTATTCCTGGCGTTGGGCGGCGGCTGGCAATCCAGCGCGGCGAACGACAAGACATCGCCGGTGGCATCCCGTGCGAAGGCCGACCGCCATAACGTGCCGACAATTTCCGCCGCAACTTCCGCGGCATCCTCGACATCCACTCGTTGAGATGAGGCAGGCGGCGTCTTCGTGATGCCGCGCCTTCAGAAGCACACAAGCCCCGTCGGGAACGAATCCTCTGGCGGGGCTGTGGAATGACGCGCCACGGCGTCGGTGCGGTAACTCGCGCGGCGCAGGCGGGACTCGGTGGCGAGTCAGGCGGGCCGTCGGCGAATCCGGGAACTGCCATCGATAACCGGTTGACGGTTATCGCATCACCTTCAGTTGGCGACCGGTGCGGCTGCCTGATTGCGCGCTTCGATCTTGGCCGTCAGATTCTGCAACTGAACCGACTGCTCGTAGGTGTACGGGAAGTTGAATTCCGTCACCGGCGAGAGACCCAGTTCACGGGCCGCCTGGAGTTCTGCGCGCACATGGGCGCGGGTTACACCGCTCGTTTGCGCTTGATCTTCGGCGAATACCGAGCCGGCAGCCATCGTCAAGCCAACAAGGGCGACGGCGGTCAACAGGTTCTTTTTCATGGAAAACTCCTTTTATTGTTCATCGGTTACGCATGGACACGAAAACCGCTGCCTGATCAGTTTTCGCCATGAGTAAATTATAGTTTTCCCTCATTAATGAACCAGCCCTAAAGCGACAACACACTGTTTCACATACACGCAGGAATCCGTGCAATCCGACGGCGAAATCACGCGAGAGTGAAACAAAACCGAGGTGCAAACGGAAGGCGAAGCGGCCGCGCGAGCGTCAACCCTAGGCCGCTCACGGGAAATGGAGGCAACAGGGACACCTCAGGGAGAGATCACCCCGCTACTGATTGCGGCGGCAATGGCCTGGTGCCGATTGACCGCACCGAGCTTGCGCTTGGCGTTATTGAGGTGAAACGTCACCGTGTGCTCGGAGATACTCAGGATCGAGCCAATCTCCCACGCCGTTTTGCCGCGCGCCGCCCACAGCAGACTTTCGATCTCGCGCGGGCTGAGCTTGCCGGTGCTGCGACTCGCTACCCATTGCATGTCGAGCTGCCGAATCGCCTGATGAAAGTACAACGCCGTCAGATAAACGTCTCCGAGCATGCGCGCTTCATGCGCGGCCGATGCTTCCGGCGATGCGGCCGTGGCAGCGCTGAAGATCGCGCGCTCGCCGGTGGCGCCGTAGATGGGAATCGATAGCCCGGAAGCGAGACCGTGTGCGCGAGCGTCTGCGAAGATGGGATGCGGCGGGTCCTGTGAGAGAAAGGTTCGCCAGAGGATTGGGAGTGGCGATAAGTTCGCGGCGATCAGTACCGGATCGACCTCCGCATATCCGACGCTTTGATATCGCTCGATCCACGCAGCCGGGAATGTCGTGAAAATGTGACGGCTCGGCATGCCCTGCGCGGTAATACGCTGGTCGTCAAACTGAAATGCGGCCGCTTCCCGTTCCCGACGTGGCGACAGCGGCGCATAGAACAGCGCTTCATAACCCAGGAATTGCGTGAGCTTCTGAAACTCGGCGTCGAGCGCATCGACCGAGCGGGCACCGAGCAGCCCCTCATATCGATAAAGATGATGATGCATTGCGAGTTGCGCGTTTCTCAATGATTGCCGGTGAATTACCGGTATTCTCGCATGGTAGTCCTATCTTTACCGGTTCCCGCTGGCAATTCTACGTTACAAGGCGGAAGACCGATTTAACATGGATTACCGATCATTTCCGCACCGCCGTCAGACGGCATGCCGCAATGCGTCAAGTGCCGACATGACCTTTCGCAAACCCGGGGTCAGCGGTTTGTCCTGGCGCACGACGATCGCAAGCGTTCTCGTCAAATCCGGCGTGAGCGTGGAGACGCGCAATCCCCGTCGGTAATGCGCCGCGTTGACGGATAGTCGGGGCACGATGCTGTAGCCCAATCCGGCCGCCACCATTTCCTTGATGGCTTCGATGCTGCCCAGCGCCATGACCGGACGCACACGCAATCCCGCTTGCAGGAACCATTCGTCGATCAATAACCGGGTGCTGCTTCCCTGTTCGAACGCAACCATCGGTGCCGCGGCGAGCCCATGCGGCGTGACCGATTGCGCCCAGTGCGCGTCGCCCGCTGGCGCGATGGCGACGAACGCGTCGCGCAACACCGGGGTGACGTGCAGGCTGCGCCCCGCGGTCGGTAACGTGACAAGGCCGATATCGAGCCGGTTTTCGGTCACGGCGGCGACCACCTCGTCGGTGTTCCCGGTGCTCACACGGATGTCGAGCATCGGATAGCGCTTGCGCATCGCACGCAATATCGGCGGCAGCAAATGAATGCAGGCCGTCGCGCCGGTGCCGATCGCCACTTCGCCCACTTCGCCGCTCGCGTGGCTCGAGAGCGCGTGCATGGCGTCTTCGACAACGGCATCGATACGCCGGGCATGGTCGAGCAACGTCAGCCCGGCGCACGTCGGTTTGAGTCGCTTGCCAACCCGCTCGATCAGCATGACGCCCAGTCGCTGTTCCAACTGGCGAACCTGCAAGCTCACGGCGGGCTGTGACAGATCGAGGCGGGCGGCGGCTGCGGAGAAACTTCCGGCGTCGACGACTACGGAAAACGTGTGAAGCTGATCCAGGTTCAGGCGGCGCATCTCAAGGTTTTCCTTATGGATCGGAGGGCATACCAAGACTTTACCAAGAGAAGGGATCAATGCCCCCTGCCGACGCCATCCTCGCCATCCGATTCCCCACCTCAGGACGCGCCGCCCTCCGGCTGCCATCCCCCGCCCAACGCGCGGTACAGTGCCACATGATTGACGAGCACCCGCTGCTTCACGTCGATCAACTGCTGCGCGGCGTGAAACGCGCTGCGCCGCGCGTCGAGCAACTCGAGGTAGCTCGCCACCCCATTGGTGTAGCGATGGTGGGCCAGGCGGAGCCGCTCGCGCTCGCCGTCCGACACGCGCTTTTGTGCCTGGAACTGGCGCGACAGCAGGTCCTGCGCGGTCAGCGCGTCATCCACTTCGGCAAATGCCGTCTGAATCGCCCGCTCATAGGACACGACGGCCATCTCCTTACGTACGTTCGCCAGCGTCAGCCCCTGGCGATTGCGGCCGCCTTCGAAGATCGGCACGGTAATCTGCGGCAAGAATGACCACACGCCGGTGCCCGCGCCGAAAAGATCCGCAAAGCCTGCGCTGGCGGTGCCGATGTCCGTCGTCAACTTGATCGACGGGAAAAATGCCGCGCGGGCCGCGCCGATGTTCGCGTTGGCCGCACGCAACTGCGCTTCCGCCTGCCGAATATCCGGTCGACGCATCAGCAACGACGATGGCAATCCCGCAGCCACGGGCACGACGAATGCGTCGTCGAGCGACGCCACCGCGACCGGCTTCGCACTCACATCGCCGGTCAGGACCTGCAACGCATGCACGATCTCGCTGCGTCGCCGCTCGCGCACGGCAAGCGCTGCCCGCGCCACTTCGACCTGCGTGGTCTCGGTATTGAGGTCGAGATCGTCGACGAGTCCACGCTCCGCGCGCAGGCGAACCACGCGAATGCCCTCCTCGCGCGCCGCCAGCACCTCGCGCGCATAGGCGATCTGTTCGTTGACGGCCACCAGCCCGATGTAGGACGTGGCCACTTCCGCCACGAGACTCACCTGCGCCGCCCGTTGCGCTTCCTCACTTGCCAGATACGATTGCAGGGCCGCATCGCGCAGGCTGCGCACACGTCCAAAAAAGTCGAGTTCGAAAGCGCTCACGCCGAGCGTCGCCCGCCATTCGTTGGTGACATCACCTCCGATCGCGGCCCCCCCCTTGGGCAATCCGACCGCCGCCGCATTGCGCTGACGGGAAAACGCGCCGCCCGCCTGCACGCTCGGCAATAGATTGGCCGCCTCGATGCCATACAGCGCGCGCGCTTCCTGGACACGCAGGGACGCCAGGCGCAAGTCGCGATTCTGCGCGAGCGAGCGGCGAATCAGCGCCTGCAAGCCGGGATCGTTGAACACCTCCGCCCAATCCGCGTCGGCCGCGAGCGGCTCGGCGAGCGCCAGGCGCGCGCCGCTGCCCGACGGCGCGGCCTCGTATGTCGTCGGCACCGGCGCTGCCGGACGCTCATAGGTCGGCGCCAGCGTGCATCCGCCAAGCAACGCCAGCAAGCACACGCAGGGGGCCGCCATCCCGCGCAAGCGGGGTCGAAACGTCGTCATACCTTCCCCTCGATCGCCGGTGCGGCATCGCCCGACGCATTCGTCTCAGGCCGGCGCACGAAGCGACCGACCCACAGGAAAAACAGCGGCACCAGGAAGATCGCCAGCACCGTGGCCGTCAGGATCCCGCCAAGCACCGCCACACCGATGGCGCGCTGTGCGCCGGACGCCGGGCCGGAGGCGATGGCCAGCGGCACCACCCCGAAACCGAACGCCAGCGACGTCATCACGATCGGCCGCAGGCGCAGACGTGCGGCTTCGACGGCCGCCTCGCCCCAGGCCATGCCCTGCTTTGTCATATCGTTGGCCACCTCCACGATCAGGATCGCGTTCTTCGCCGACAGGCCGATGGTCGCGATCAGACCCACTTTGAAGTAGATGTCGTTGGGCATGCCCAGCAGGCTCACGGCACCGAGCGCGCCGATCACGCCGAGCGGCACCACCATGATGACGGCCGCCGGAATCGCCCAACTTTCATACAGTGCCGCTAGTGCGAGGAACACGACCAGCACCGACAGCGCGAACAGCAGCGGCGCCTGCGCGCCCGAGACGCGCTCTTCGAGCGACTGGCCGCTCCACTCGTAGCCGATGCCCTGGGGCAGGTCGTCCATCAGTCGCTCCATGCGCGCCATCGCCTCGCCACTGCTCTTGCCAGGCGCCGATTCGCCCTGGATCGTGAACGACGGGTAGCCATTGAAGCGCCGGAGCTGCGGCGACCCGAGCTTCCACTTGAGCGAAACGAACGCCGAAAGCGGCACCATCTCGCCACTCGCGTTGCGCACGCGCAGATTGCCGATATCCTCAGGCGATACGCGCTGACGTCCGTCCGCCTGCACGATCACACGGCGATTTTCCGCGCCCAGCATGAAGTCGCCCACATAGTCGGAGCCGAACATCGTCGCGAGTGTCGTGTTGACATCGTTCATATTGACGCCGAGCGCTTCCATCTTGTGCCGGTCGATGGCGACATCGATCTGCGGCACGTCGCCCTGACCGGCAAAAATCACATTCCTGAGCACCGGATCTTGCGCAGCCCTCTGGAGCAGCGCGTCGCGAGCGGCGGTGAGCGTGTTCTTGCCTACGCCGGCCCTGTCCTGCAACCGAAGATTGAAACCGTTCGACGAACCCAGTTCCGGCAACGCCGGGCTGTTCATCGCCATCACCATGCGGTCGGGCTGGCCGGAAAACTTGTCGTTGACGCGCTCGACAATGGCATGCACCTCGTCGCGCGCGGACGTGCGCTCTCGCCAGTCCTTCAGCGCGACAAACAGCATGCCGCCGCCCGGACCTGAGCCGAACTCGTTCCATCCGCCGAGCGCAAAGACGTGCTTGACTGGCTCATGCTGCATGAGGTAGCGCTCGATGCGTTCGAGCGCCGTCATCGCCTCCGGCAGCGTGGCACCCTGCGGCTCCGAAGCCATCACCATGAAGCTGCCTGAGTCCTCTTCGGGAATGAACGACGACGGCAGACGCATGAACGCGAGTGGCACGGCGATCAACACCGCGGCATAAACGAGCATTGCCCGCCACGGACGACGCAGCGTCTTGCTGACGGTTCGCGTGTAACGCTCGGTGCCCAGCGCGAAGGTACGATTGAACGCGCCGAAAAAGCCGCGCTTATTGTGATGACCGGCCGCGATCGGACGCAGCAGCGTGGCGCACAGCGCGGGCGTGAGCGAGAGGGCAAGGAACGCCGAGAACGCAATCGACACCGCGAGCGTGACTGCGAACTGACGGTAGATGTTGCCCACGGCGCCGGGGAAGAACGCCATCGGCACGAACACCGCTACCAGCACCACCGTGATCCCTACGATGGCACCGCTGATCTGCTTCATCGCCTTGACCGTCGCGGCATAGGGCGAAAGACCCTCGTCCACCATGATTCGCTCCGTGTTCTCGACGACGACAATCGCATCGTCAACGAGAATGCCGATCGCCAGCACCATGCCGAACATCGTGAGTGTGTTGATCGAGTAGCCGAGCCCCAGCAGCACGCCGAAGGTACCGAGCAACGCGACCGGCACCACGAGCGTGGGAATGAGCGTGGCACGCAGGTTCTGCATGAACAGGTACATCACCAGGAACACCAGCACCACAGCTTCGAGCAGCGTCGTCACGACCTTCTGGATCGACACCTTGACGAACGACGCGGTCTCGTAGGGGATCTGGTACGACACGCCGGCCGGAAACAGCGCCGCTTGATCGTCCATCACCTGGCGCACCGCCTTCATCACCGCGACGGCGTTCGAGCCGGCCGCCAGCTTGATGCCCATCGCCGTTGCCGGCATGCCATCCACGCGCGACGAATACGCGTAATCGGCCGCCCCCAATTCCACTCGGGCGACATCGCGCAGCCGGATCGCGGAGCCGTCGGCGCGCACACGCAGCGGAATATTGGCGAACGCTTCAGGCGAGGCAAGCGCCCCGTCAGACACTACGTTGGCGTTGATCGGCGCCGACGCGGGCGTCGAGCCCGCGCCGATATCGCCGATGGTCACGCGCGCATTGTAGGCACGGATCTTCGAGGCGACGTCCGCCGCACTCAGGTCGAGCGCGACGAGCTTCGCCATGTCGGGCCAGATGCGAATCGCCTTCTCCGTGCCCCAGAACTGCACCTGTCCGACGCCCGGCACTCGCTTGAGCTGGTTGATGACCTGCGCCGCGGCGATTTCCCCGAGATCGAATTGGCCAATCGCGGGATTGGCCGACGCCAGCGTAACCACCATATGAATATTGTCGGCGGCGCGCTCGACGACGACGCCGTCGCGACGCACCACTTCCGGCAGACGGGATTCGACGGTCTTCAGGCGGTTCTGCACCTCGACAGCGGCCAGATCGAGATTGGTGCCCTGCCGGAAAGTGAGATTGACCGACGAACGGCCGTTGCCGCTGGACGCCGACGTGTACATGAGCCCCGGCGCGCCGTTCATCTGGCGCTCGATGATCGCCGTCACGGAATCTTCGACCACCTTGGCCGACGCGCCCGGATAGCTGCTCCAGACGCTGACCGTCGGCGGCGCAATGTCGGGGTACTGCGCAACGGGCAGCGCCCGGATCGCGAGCACGCCGACGAGCGTAATCAACAGGGCGATCACCCAGGCAAAGACCGGGCGATCGATGAAGAAGCGAGCCATGGTTATTGGACCTCCGCCAGGGAGGCCGGACCGGCGCGCGCAGGCTCGACCGGTCCGCCATTGTCTTGCGGCTTCGCGTCACGCGACGTTGCCTGCATCGCCGTGGTGCCAGCGGTGTCCGTGGGCTCGGCCTTGACCTTGACGTGCATGCCATCGGAGAACTTCGCGACGTTCTGCACGATGACCGCCTCACCGCCCGCAAGCCCCTCCGTCACGAGCCAATCGCGGCCATCGATCGTATCGGCACGCACTTTCGTGTCGCGCACCGTCCCCTGTGCGTCGACCACGCGCACCACGGCGCCATCGACCGTGCGTGTGAGCGCTTCGCGGGGCACGCGCACGATGTTCGGATTCACGGCCCCCTGCAGGCGCACCTGCACGAACGCGCCGGGCAGCAGCACGCCGTCGGGGTTTGGCAGCACGGCGCGCATGGCGATGGTGTCCGTGCCCGGATCGACCGCCAGATCGGTGAAGAGCAGTTTGCCGGGCAACGTGTATTCACGGCCGTCGGGCAGCGTCACGTGTACCGGTGGCGCGGCCGACGCGTCGCCGTGTCGCAGCTTGCCGGCCCGCAGATCTCGCGTCATGGCATACACCTCGGCGGCCGGTTGCGAGAAGTTCACGTAGATCGGATCGATCTGCTCCACGCGCGTGAGCAGCGTGGCGGCGTTCAGGCCGACCATCGCCCCTTCGGTGACTTCGGCACGACGCACACGCCCCGCGATGGGCGCGACGGCGTGCGTATAACCGAGATTGAGTTCCGCCTTGCGCACGTCTGCGCGGGCGGCCAGCACCTCGGCACGCGCGCGCGCTTCGGCCGTGCGGGACTCGGCGTCTTCCCGCGCGCTGATGGCACGCGCCTCGAGCAGGCCACGATATCGCTCAAGCTTGTCACGGGCCGAGTCGTGCTCGGCCTGCGCCTTGGCAAGTGCACCGCGCGCAGCGTCCAGCGCGGCCGACAACGGCTTCGGGTCGATGCGGAACAGCACGTCGCCCTTGGCGACGGTCTGGCCTTCCTGATATCGGCGCTCGATGACGACGCCGGCTGCGCGCGCGCGCACGTCGGCGCTGCGATAGGCGGCCAGGCGCCCCGGCTGCTGGGTCGTGAGGGTCTGCGCACGGCGCTCGACGGTGCGCACGACCGCCTCCGGCGTCGCCTCGGCGTCGTCCTTCGGGTCTCGGTCGGCGCAGGCGGCGAGGGCGAGAACGCTGGCAATCAGGCTGGCTGACACACTGGTTAGCCGTCCGAAGCGAGTTCGGCAATTGATTTTCGATGACATGTAAGCACGTTGGATTGACGACATCCGGTCGGGGTGTCGAGACCGCGTTCAGCACGCGGCGTCGACCCATGGCTGAGCCAGGGATGGGGAACCGGGGGCCCGCATCTCTCCAGGGGCGCCGTGGGTAGCAGGTGCGCGTTGCGCCAGGGGGTCGGTGCCCGAGACCACCGGACCGGGAAATCCGGTCGTCTGCCGCCTCGCCGATATTGGCGATTCAGTCTGGCGTCCTACCTTGGAGAAGTGCGATTCTGCCGCGAAACTTCTGTTAGAAAAAGTTGGAACCTATCGATAAAATGGATGAATGAACTGGACAATAGAACAATTGCGCTACTTTGTGGCGGCAGCGGAGGAAGGATCGATATCCGCTGCTGCCCGAAGACTCGGCAAAGCCCAGTCGGCGTTGAGTACGGCGATTTCGCTGCTCGAAGCCGATTTGGGATTTGAACTATTCGATCGGAGCCGTCGCAACGCGAGACTCACCGCCCAGGGCGAGGTGATGTTGCTCGAGGCCAAGGAGTTGTTGCGCCAGGCCGAGGGCTTGAACCATCGCGCGAATGCGCTGGCGTTCGGCGAGCAGCCGCGGTTGTCGCTGGCGATCGACGAAGCGTTGCCGTATCAGGCGGTGAGCGAACTGGTGCGCGATCTGGCGTACCAGTTCGCGTATCTGGAGCTGACGTTGCTCAACGGCACGTCGACCGAGGTGGCCGAGTATGTGGAGAACCAGCGCGCGGACATCGGCTTTCACGTGGATCGCGGCGCGATCTCATCGGCGCTCGGGCATAAATATGTGGGGTCGGCCGTGCAGGGGGTGTTCGTCGCTGGCGACCATCCGCTCGCCTACCGCGACCAGGTCACGCGCAGCGATCTGGCGAAATACCGGCAGATTCTGCTGCAAATGGAAGATTTCACACCGTGGCAACTGAGCCCGTCGATCTGGCGGGCAGACAGTTCATATGTGATCGCCGGCATGGTGGTCGATAAACTCGGCTGGGCCGTGCTGCCCATCGATATTGCGGAGTACGAGGATCTTCACGAACTGCGCTGCGACGATCTCGGCCTGCCGCAATTGCCGGTGCGCATGCTCTGGCGTTTTGGCCGAGCGCCCAACGACGTCATGCAATGGTGCGACGCCCGGTTTGCCGAACTGTTGCGCTCGAGTTCAGAGGCGATTTAAGCGCGCTTTTGCGTGACGTCGGACTTGAAGCTTACTGCGTTGACGGCGTGGCGAATGGTCACCCGTTTCGCGCGGAAGGGCGATGGTGCCGGTCGTTCCCGACGGCCGGCATGTCGAGCCCGTCCGGGGCGAACCGCCTACCGGGACGACGCGCGATGCCGGGCGAGGAAACGATCGAGTTGCCCGGCGAACGATTGGCTGTCGCGCGCGCTGAAGGGGGCCGGGCCGCCAGTCTCGATGCCCGCGTTGCGCAGTTGATCCATCATGTCGCGAACGCTCAGGCGTTCCTCGATGTTTTCACCCGTGAACCAATTCCCGCGCGGATCGAGCGCCATCCCCCCCTTCTCGAGCACCGAAGCGGCAAGCGGGATGTCCGCCGTAATCACGAGATCGCCGGCGACGACAAGCTCGACGATGCGGGCATCCGCTACGTCGAAGCCTGCCGGCACCTGAATCGCCTTGATGAACGGTGACGGCGGCGTGCGCAGGAACTGGTTCGCGACCAGCGTTAGCCGCACCTCCTCGCGTCGCGCAGCCCGGAACAATATCTCCTTGATGGCGAAGGGACAGGCGTCAGCGTCGACGAAAACTTGCATGGGAAGGTCATTCCAGAGGCGTCAAAGGCCTTCCATCATATGCCAATCGCCGGCCTTCCCATGCGCAACGTCGCGTTGGTTGCCACCAGACACGACCTCGGCGCACCTCGCACCTCGCAGCAACGGCCACGGCAGTGGCCGATCGTGTCGTCTGCTACCCGGCCAGGCGCTCGGCGCGGCGCGCCTCGTGCAAAGGCCGCAGTCCAATGATCTCGCGCGCCTCGCTCGGCGTCGCCGGCTCGTACCCCATCTCGCGTACCAGGCGAACCAGCCGCTCGACCAGTTGCACGTTGGTGGCCAACTCCCCGTGTCGGTAATACAGGTTGTCTTCGAGTCCCACGCGCACGTGCCCGCCCAGCAACAGCGAGTTCATTGCGGCGGGCAACTGCGCCGCGCCGATCGCGCTGACGTTGAAGACGGTATTGCGCGGCAGATGGTCGACCATCGTCTGCAACAGGCGAGGCGTGTAGGGCAAGGCCCCCTGGAACGCATTCGCGCCAATGACGATATTGATGAAGTGCGGCGCGTCGTCGAGGCCGTCGTTGATCGCGCGCTGTACGTCCTGAACGATGTCGGCCAGACCGAACACTTCCCACTCGGGCTTGATGCCCCGGTCCTTCATCATCGTCGCGATCTGCCGGATGCGCGACGGTGGCGTCGCCACCAGGATCTCCTTGCCGGCGAAGCTGGCGATCACGGTCTGGGCGTCGAGCGTGCACATCTCGACGCCGTCCCCCTGCATTCCCTTGAGCCGTTCTTCCCACTGGATTTCCCACAGGCCGTTGTCAAGCTCACGCACCATGTCGCCGTTGATGCCGCCGCCGGTCGAGTTGTTGAGAATGATGTCGCACTTGTCGCGAATCAGTCGATTGATACGGCTATAGATGGCCGGATCACAGGTGGCCTCGTCGTCGGGACGTCGCGCATGCACGGCGACGACACTGGCGCCCGCGTTGTAGCACCGGTAAGTGTCGTCGGCAATCTCCTGCGGCTGTGTCGGCAGGTGCGGATTCATGCTCTTGCTGGCCATGCCGCCCGTCGGGGCAACGGTCACGATGACTTTGGGCTTGCTCATGAGGTCTTCTCCAGAGAAGAGAGTGTGCTAAACGAATCGAAGGGCGGTGGCTGTTGGCGATTACGCGCCCGCGCCGTCGCCGGGCCCCACTCGGAGCGCGCGCCTGGGCAGCCCCAGCAGGATCGTGATTCCGCCGCCGATGACGAGGGCCGTCAAGGCCAGGAGTCCCATCTGAAGGCTGCCGGTCGCGCCCTTGATTGCGCCGATCAGCGTCGGGCTGACGAAGCCGCCGAGGATGCCCAGTGAGCTGATCACGGCGATGCCGGCCGCCGCGGCGTTCCGGTCGAGATAGGTCGGGGGAATCGACCAGAACAGCGAGCCGCCGCCAAAGATGAAGAACGACGCCGCGCAAAGCAGGGCCATGACCGGCACCACCGCCGTACCAAGGAAAGAGGTTGACGCCAGCGCCACGGCACCGAGCACCAGCGTGCCCCCCACATGCCAGCGACGCTCCTTGAAACGGTCCGAACTACGGCTGATGACGAGCACGCCGAGCGCGCCGAAGCCATACGGCACGGCCGTGTACCAACCGATCGTGGCGATCGGTGCGATGCCCAGCCCCTTGATCATGGTCGGCAGCCAGAACGTGAGCGTGTAGACGGCGCACGCGCAGCAGAAGTAGATGAAGGCAAGCACGTAGGTCTTCGGGTCCGAGAGCGCCGCCGCGAGCCGGCCACGATGTCCGGCCTTCGTCTCGCCCGGGTGATCGGCGTCCAGGATCGACTGCACCCGCGCCTTTTCGGCGTCGGTAAGCCAGGGGGCGCGCGCGGGCCGATCCGGCAGCATGCGATACAGCACGTACCCCAGCACAACCGTCGGCAAGCCTTCGACGAGGAACAGCCATTGCCACCCGTGCATGCCGCCCAGCCCTTCCATACCGCTCATGATGGCGCCGGACAGCGGGCCGCCCAGCACGCCCGTGATCGGCATGCCGAAGAGGAACAAGCCCGTTACACGGCCGCGGCGCTGGCTCGGATACCAGTACGTCAGATACAGGATGATGCCGGGGAAGAAGCCGGCTTCGAAGATGCCGAGCAGTAGGCGGATGCCATAGAATTGCCACGGCGTCGAGACGAACGCGGTCGCCGCGGAGGTCAGGCCCCACAGCACCATGATCCGCAAAAAGGTGAGCCGCGCGCCAATCTTCTCCAGCAGCAGATTGCTGGGGACTTCGAACAGCAGGTAGGTCACGAAGAAGATGCCCGCGCCGAATCCATAAGCCGCGTCGGAGAACGCCAGGTCGTGCTTCATCTGCAACTGCGCGTAGCCGATGTTGATACGGTCGAGGAATGCGCAGATGTAGGCGATCAGGATGATCGGCATCACCCGCCAACTGATTTTTCGAAAGACGGCGTCTTCCGCGATGTAGCCCGACGATGTCTCGACGGGCGCGACTGCGGGGGGCAGCGAACTGGCGCGATTCATTGCGTGTCTCCTTGTCTTGTATGACACGCATTATTTCGGGCGGCCGCTCACAGGACTGTCGATGGCGCGACAGTTGCGGTCAGCGTAAACACCAAGTCATGCGGAAGCGCGATGCCCCCGGCGGCGCGCGAAGCGATGACGATGTTATCGGACCAGGGCGAGTAGCCCGGGCAAGTCCAGCACGACGATGCCACCGTACTCGGTGCGCACGAGGCCCGCGTTCTTGAAGCGGGTCATCGCCTTGTTGCACGTTTGCCGCGACACGGCCGCCAGGTTGGCCAGTTCCTCCTGGGAGAGCAGCAGATGCCCTTCCCCACCCGGGTTGGACAACGGTTGCACCATGCCCACCAGCGCCCTGGCCACAAGACTGTCAGTGTCGAGCAGGCCGTGTGCGGCGACGGCCCCCATGAACCAGTGCAGGCGCTCGTTGACCCGCAGCAGCAAAAATTCGTTGAACGACGGCTCGTGCTCGCGAAGCCAATCGAACGTCGCGCGGGGGATCTGCGCGACGCGGCTGTCGCGCAACGCGATGAGATCCGACTCACGCGGGGCGTTGCGAATCAGCGTGCCTTCTCCGAACCAACTGCCGACCGATTGACCGCCAAGCGTTACCGTTTGTCCGCCGCGGGCGGTGATCGACCACTTGATCAGCCCTTCGAGCATGCCGAACCAGGCGTATTGCCGCTCGCCATGGTGCCCGAGCGCCTGCCCCGCCGCCACGGCGCGCTCCGACGCCGCTGCGCGCACGCGGGCCTTCGCGGGTTCCGCCAGCCGGACGAACCACGGCGACCGATCGAGCAGTTCGTGGAGCGTGAGCGACACCGTGGCTGTCCGCTTCTGCCGCGTCATTGCCGCCCCCCGGTGACGCGCCCACTGCGCTTGACGCGAAGTGTCGCCCCACCGACAGTGTCGCGCGGCCAATACACGCACAATGGCTGAACTGGAAGCTCTAGCATGGACTCATGAATCAAGAAACCGTCTATCGTATCGACGTGCAATTCGGTGATTGCGACCCGGCCGGCATCGTCTTCTTTCCGAACTTCTCCCGATGGATGGACGCTGCCTCGCACGACTATTTCATCCAGCGCGGCCTGCCGCCGTGGCGGGAGATGCCAATGCTACCTCATTGCGTCGGCGCGCCGCTGCTGGAGATCCATACGCGTTTCCACACCTCGGCCACCTACGGCGAACGCCTGACGGCATACACGTGCATTGACGAATGGAAAGGTAAGGTTTTTATTCAACGCCATCGCATCATGCGCGGCGATACGCTGATTTGCGAGGGTCGCGAGACGCGTGCATTGTGTGTCAAGCAGTCCGACGGACGGCTGAAGGCCGTCGTCGTCCCTGAATTTATCCGCGCTGCGTGCGACGGCGCGGCGAGTCTTGCCCCATCCGAAAGGAGCCTTTCATGACGACACAAAAAGCCCTGCGTGTACTGGTGACAGCCGGCGCCGGGGGGATCGGGCGCGCCATCACGGAAGCCTTCGTTTCGGCGGGCGCGAATGTCTTCGTCTGCGACATCGACGAAGCGGGTCTGCAACAGATGCAGGCACAATTGCCGCGCGTGACGACATCGGTGTGCGACATCGCCGATCGCGCGGCCGCGTCGCGCATGGTGGCGGACGCCGCCTCCGCGCTGGGTGGACTGGACGTGCTGATCAACAACGCGGGCATTGCGGGGCCGACGGCGAGTGTCGCCGACGTGGATCCGGATGCCTGGGACGCGGTAATGCGCCTGAACCTCACCGGCACATTCACGGTGACGCAACAAGCGATCCCACACCTGAAGCAATCGGGCTCGGGCGTCATTCTGATCATGTCGTCGCTGGCCGGCCGCTTTGGCTATCCGAACCGAAGTCCTTACGCGACGACCAAATGGGGGCTCATCGGCTTCACCAAAACGTTGTCGCGCGAGCTGGGCGAATTCGGCGTTCGCGTCAACGCGATCCTGCCAGGCGCGGTGGACGGTCCCCGTATTCAGCAGGTGCTGACGGGACGGGCCTCAGCCAGCGGCCGCTCCTTCGAACAGGAAACGGCCGCCGCGCTCGCCAATCAGTCGATCAAGCATTTCGTCGATCCGGCAGACATCGCGGCGCTGGCCGTCTTCCTGGCCTCCGACGCCGGACGTTCCATTTCGGGGCAAATGATCCCGATCGATGGAGATTCGCAAAGCGCTTCCTGAGGGAGCGCTGCGCGTGCTGCCCACGCAGGGCTGCAACCTCCGCCTCATCGACCATTGCGACATCAATCTCCCCGAGCGCATTGCCGGAAGCCGTTTCAAGTACCGCGCTCATGTGCACCCAGGCAAGGCGGATCTCGCAGCGTCCGGCATCAGCCCGTATCGCCGCCGGCGACCGGCAACACGGTACCGGTGATGTATCCGGCGTCGTCGGAGGCCAGGAAAAGAATGGGGGCGACTTGTTCGTCGAGGGTGCCGTAACGCTTGAAGAACGTCGATTCGGTCACCTGTGCAACCGCCTCGTTCATCCAGGCGACCTCTTGTTCGCTGTCGCCCGCAGCGTTGCGCGCGATCCTGCGCGGCGGCGCCGTGGTGCCCCCCGGCGCCGTCGCCGCGACGCGGATATTGTGTTCGGCGTACTCCATCGCCAGCGATTGCGTGATGGCGTTCACCCCGCCTTTCGCGGCGGAATATGGCACGCGGCGAATGCCTCGCGTCGCATTCGAGGAGACGTTGACGATCGTGCCGCCGCCGCGCTTGAGCAGGTACGGCAGCACCGCGTGGCAGGTATAGAGCGTTGGCATCAGCGAACGACGAATCTCCGCGTCGATCTGCGCCGGCTCGAACTCGGCGAACGGCCGCATGCGAATCGCCCCGCCCACGCCGTTGACCAGGATGTCGATGCCGCCGAAGCGTTCGCTGGCGAACGCCATGGCGGCGGCAGCGCCCTCGTACGTTTCGAGATCGGCGATGAATCCGGCCGACTCGCCGGCCGACTCGGCCGCAACCTCGGCGACGAAGTCGGCACGATCCACGAAGACCACACGCGCCCCTTCGGCCGCCGCACGCAGCGCAACGCCGCGACCGATGCCTTGCGCCGCACCGGTCACGACCATGACCTTGCCGGCAAATCGTTGCGTCGTCATGCGTCCACCGTTACCGCGTTGGGCGTGAATTTCTCGTAATGGAAACTGTTGGGTTTCACGCCGTTGTCGTCAAAGTATTTGCGCACGGCGTCGACCATCGGCGGCGGCCCGCACAAATACACGTCGACGTCGCCGTCGTTGAGCGCATCCGCCGGGATATGTTGCGTCACCCAGCCCGTGCGCGGATGCTTCGATTCGGCGTCCGCCACCACCGTGGCATAGGTAAAATTCGGCAGCTTGGCCGTGTAAGCCCCGATCGCCTCGACCTGGACCAGATCGAGATCGCGCGTCACGCCGTAGATCAGATGCACACGCTGCTGCGACTGCGCGCGCGCGAGGACTTCGAGCATCGACAGGAAGGGGGCCAGCCCCGTGCCGCCCGCGAGGAACAGCAATGGGCGCTCGACCGCGCGCAGGTAGAAGCTGCCGAGCGGGCCGGTCATCTCGACCGGATCGCCGGGTTGTGCGCCATCGATCCACGAACTCATGACCCCGCCCGGGATCTTCTTGATGAGAAAGCCGATACGCGATTCTCCCGGGGCGGACGAGAACGAATACGAGCGACGCATACCGCTGCCGGGCACATCGATGTTGACGTACTGGCCAGGCAGGAACACCGGCGCTGCGGCGCCCACATCGAGTTCCAGCACGACCGCGGCGTCGTTATGCGCCTCGACCCTGGTGACGACCGCGGCAAATCGACTCTGCTCGGTCTTGCATGCGGTGGACGAGGCCGGCACCGCAATCACGCAATCGCTCTGCGGCACCATCTGGCAGGTCAGGACCAGGCCGCGGTCCTTCTCGTCTGCGCTCAAGGCGTCTTCGATGTAATCGTCGCCCAAGTCGTAACGGCCGCTCTCGGCGCGGCACTTGCACGTACCGCAGACACCGTCGGAGCAGTCCATCGGCAAATTGATCTTGGCGCGAAAGGCCGCGTCGAGCACTTTCTCGCCGGCCTTGCATTCAACGAAGCGGGTCACCCCGTCTTCGAAATTGAGCGCTACGTTGTAGCTGGACATATAGCCTCCTCGACTTCCAGTCCTGATGCGATAGACGACGTCAAACGTGATAGACGTCGAGTACCTGGCGGATATAGTCGTTCTTCAAAACGATCTTCTTGCTGGCGATCAACAGCGCGTCGCCGGTCTTGCGCAGCGTGACGAACATCGTGCCGAAGTATTGATCGGTCACCTTGTAGCGATGGCTTAGCGTGTTGAAGTTGTAGCGCACGTCAACTTCGTCGTCGCGCTGGGCCAGCACTTCCACATTCGCGACGGTGTGCGCGGTGCGGGGCTCAGGCATCGAGGCACTGCTGCGCTCGGTCTTGATGCGGAACACGCGATCCTCCAGCCCCCCGCGGTCCGGGTAGTACATCAGCGAGATCTGGGTCTGGGGGTCGTCGGTCAGGCGATCGTCGTCGTCCCATGCCGGCATCCAGTACGTGACGTCGGTGGCGTAGCACGCCAGCCACTCGTCCCACTGACGGTCGTCGACCAGACGAGCTTCGCGATACAGCGTGGCGCAAATCGTTGCGTAATCGAAGTTCATGCCATGGCCTCCGCCTGGTCTTTCTTCAGGGCGTCGCGCATGACCTCGACCCAGTATTCGTGCTGGCAGACGAACAACCCTTCGTCTTCGCTGCGTTCGCCGGACAGGCGCGGTGTCAGGCCCATCTTTCGCGCGTTGTCGTCCGGCCCGTCAATCCAAAGCGGCGCGCCGCGCGACAGGTCGTTCCACAGCGCCGTGGTGCCGGCATAACCGGCCTGGCAGGCACGGAATTCTTCGAGATCGTCCGCCGTGCCCATGCCCGTGACGTTGAAGAAATCCTCGTACTGGCGGATGCGGTGGGCGCGCACTTCGGCGCTTTCCCCCTTCGGGGCGAAGCAGAAAATCGAGACTTCCGTCTTGTCGACGCTGATCGGACGCACGACACGAATCTGCGTGCTGAACTGATCCATCAGGAACACGTTCGGGTAAAGGCAGAGGTTGCGGGTCTGGTTGACGATGAAATCGGCCTTGACATCGCCCACGCGCGCCTTGATTTCGTCGCGGTGCTCATAGACTGGGCGAACCTCCGGGTTCATCGTGTTGGTCCACAACAGGATGTGACCATGATCGAAGCCGTAGACGCCTGCCACCGATTTGCTCCAGCTGTTGGCGTCGACGGCCTTCGTGCCCTCGACCTTGCGCCGGCCCATGGTCGCGGCGTAGTTCCAGTGAACGGTGCTGACGTGATAGCCGTCGCAGCCGTTTTCCATCTGCATCTTCCAGTTGCCGTCATAGACGTACGAGGAATTGCCGCGCACGACTTCCAGCCCGTCCGGCGCCTGGTCGACGATTTGGTCGATGATCACGCGGGTCTCGCCGAGGTAGTCCGCGAGTGCCATCGAATCGGGATTGAGGCTGCCGAACAGAAAGCCGCGATAGCTCTCGAAGCGCGCGACCTTGCGCAGGTCATGCGAGCCGTGCGTATTGAATTGCACCGGGTACTGCGTGGTCTTCTCCTCCTTCACCTTGAGCAACTTGCCGGTGTTGGAAAACGTCCAGCCGTGGAACGGGCATGTGAAGCTGCCCTTGTTGCCGTGCTTGCGACGACACAGCATGGCCCCCTTGTGCGCGCAGGCATTGATGACCGCGTGCAGCTCACCGTTCTTGTCGCGCGTGACAACCACGGGCTGACGGCCGATCCACGTCGTGTAGTAGTCGTTGTTGTTCGGGATCTGGCTTTCATGCGCCAGATAGACCCAGTTGCTCTCGAAGATGTGCTTCATCTCGAGGTCGAACAACGCGGCGTTGGTAAAGATGTCGCGACGGCAGCGGAATACGCCGGCCTGCTTGTCGTCCTGGACGGCCGTATCAAGCAACGTGTCCAGCTGCGAATGAGTTTGGGTGATGGAGGACATGGGGGCTCTCCCCGCGCGCACTCCCGCCAGGGAGCCTTCGCGTCGGTATCAAAGAAAGAACGATGAGAGAGGCGGCGGCGCGCTGGCGCCGCCGCCGTGGCGGGCGGTTATGCCGCAGCCGAGACGCGCGGGCGATTGACGACCTGGTTGTCCTTGCCTTGCGTGAGCGGGATCAACTGGATATCGAATTCGATTGCCTTGTACTCATCCGCTTTCAGGCCGAGGCTGGCGCCGCCGGTCTTCTCGACCACGTGTGGGATCAGGTCCTCGCGCGTGGCATAGGCGAAGTCGTCCCAGATCAGCGGATCGCCCTCGATGTTGATCTGCGTCGTGAGCTTGCGATGCTGCTCGCTGGTCACGAAGAAGTGCACGTGCGCCGGACGGTTGCCGTGCCGGGCCAACGCGTCGAGCAACTGCTGCGTGGCGCCTTGCGGCGGGCAACCGTAGCCCACCGGCATCAGCGTGCGGAATTCGTACTTGCCTTGCGCATCGGTACGCACGGCACCGCGCAAATTGAACGGCGATTGCGCGCCGGTCGGGTCGAAGTGCGAATAGAAGCCCTTCGAGTTGGCATGCCAGCACTCGATAACGGCGCCCGCCACCGGCTGTCCGTCAGGGCCGGTCACCGTGCCGTGAATCACCAGCGGGCCCGCGTCGGCATCCGCATCGAGGTCGATCTTCGACACGCCGTCGCGCAGCGGCGCACCGGCGACGTAGAGCGGGCCTTCGATCGTGCGCGGCGTGCCGCCTTCAATCTCGGCGGCCCGGTCTTCGGCGTCCATGCGCACGTCGAGATACTTCTCCAGGCCGAGGCCGGCGGCCAGCAGCGCCGCCTCGCCGTCCTGGCCCAGTTTGTTGAAATAGTTGACGCCGGCCCAGATCTCATCCGGCGTGATGGCGAGGTCGTCGATCGCCTTGAAGAGATCGCTCAGCAAGCGATGGACGATTTGCTTGGCGCGCGCATCGCCAGCCGGGCTTCCGAGATTGGCAGCGGCGCTTAACAGCGCTTGCACTTCGCTCGTGTCGAATACTTTCACGCTCATGTCTTCTCCTACCTCTATGCGAATTTCGCTGGGGTTAACCCTCGCACCAAGCATTCATCGTCCATACGCGATAGGTATAATCGAGCACTGATGCAGAGCATGAAGTCAGGATAATGACGGCGTATAACACCGTCCAACACTGATTTAGTATCGGCGCGATATCTGAAAGGTATGAAATGAATATTGAGTTGCGTCATATGCGCTACTTCGTGGCGGTTGCCGAAGAACGCAACTTCACGCGTGCCGCCGCACGGCTGCACATCGCGCAGCCGCCGCTCAGTCGCCAGATCCAGCAACTCGAGGCGCTGCTCGGCGTTCAACTGTTCGAGCGCGACTCGCGTCCGCTCAAGCTGACCGACACCGGGCGCTTCTTCTATTCGCACGCGGTGCAGTTGCTCGCGCAGACCTCCGAACTCGAATCGATGACGCGGCGCGTGGGCAAGATCGATCGCAGCCTCTCCGTCGGTTTTGTCGGCTCGACGCTCTACGGCATGCTGCCGAAGATCATCCGGCGTTTTCGCGAAGAGAACAGCACGGTCGCGTTGAGTCTGCACGAGATGTCGACGATGGATCAGATCCAGGCCCTCAAGGAAGGCCGCATCGATGTCGGCTTCGGCCGCATTCGTCACGAAGATCCGAGCATTCGTCGGGTGGTGTTGCGCGAGGAACGCATGATCGTCGCGCTGCCGCTCGGTCACCCATTGATCGACAGCAAACCCGTGCTATCGCTGCACGACCTCGTGCCCGAGACGCTGATCATCTTTCCCCAGGCGCCTCGTCCAAGCTTTGCCGATCAGGTACTCGCGGTCTTCCATGATCGCGCACTCAAGCCCGAGCATGTCTACGAGACGCGGGAACTGCAGATTGCCCTCGGGCTGGTCGCCGCCGGCGAAGGCATCGCGCTCGTGCCGCGCAGCGTCAATGGCCTCAAGCGCGACGATGTCGCCTATAAGGAGCTCGACGATCCCAACCTCGTGTCGCCGATCATCCTGAGCATGCGCTTGCTCGACGAGTCGCCGGATATTCGCGCCATGCTCGAGTTGATCTACGACCTTTACATCGAGGGAAACATGGAACATCTCCCCCCTTCGGACCTCGGCACACCCTAGACGACGCCATACCCGGCAGGTATTGAACGAGACGCCATCGGTCTTGGACACGCACGTAATGCGGCTCGCATACTGTGAATCACTGTCCAACTGTATCTCCCGGGTATGAAACCAACCGTCAGCTCCATCGAGGCCATTCTGGTCGACCTGCCGACGATTCGCGCGCATCAGCTCGCGATGACGACGATGCAGAAGCAAACGCTGGTGATCGTCAAGCTGCGTTGCAGCGACGGCATCGAAGGCATTGGCGAGGCCACCACCATCGGTGGGCTGTCCTACGGCGAGGAAAGCCCGGAGGGCATCAAGCTCGCGATCGACACGTATCTCGCCCCCGCCTTGAGCGAGGTCGACGCGACCAATGTGCACGCGGCCATGGTGCGCCTGGACAAAGTGGCCCGCGGCAATCGCTTCGCCAAGTGCGCGCTGGAGACGGCCCTGCTCGATGCGCAGGCGAAGCGTCTTGGCGTGCCGCTCGTCACACTCCTCGGTGGCGCGGTGCGCGAGACGCTCCCGACACTGTGGACGCTCGCCAGTGGCGATACCGCACGCGACATCGACGAAGCCGAGCGCCTGCTGGCCGAGCGTCGTCACAACACCTTCAAGCTCAAGATCGGGCGGCGCGCGGTGAGCGACGACGTGGCCCACGTGGCCGCGATCAAGCGCGCCCTCGGCGACCGCGCGCGCGTCACGGTGGACGTCAACCAGGCATGGAACGAAGCGGAGGCCGCCACGGGCATTGCCGCGCTCGAAGCCGCCGGCGTCGACCTGATCGAGCAGCCGATTCCGCGCGACCAGCGCGCCGGCCTGGCACGCCTGGCTGCACGCTTTGTCGTGCCGATCATGGCCGACGAGGCCATTCTTGGTGCGGAGGATGCCGTTGAACTCGTGCGAGGCGGTTGTGCCGACGTGTTCGCGTTGAAGATCGCCAAGGCCGGCGGCCTTTACGGCACGCTGCGTGCCGCCGCCGTGGGTGACGCCGCAGGTGTCGCGCTCTATGGCGGCACGATGCTCGAGGGCACGATCGGCTCGATCGCGGCGGCGCATTGCTTCTGCACGCTTCGTCAACTCGCCTGGGGAACCGAACTGTTCGGTCCGCTGTTGCTCAAGGACGATATCGTCGTCGAGCGGCCGACCTACCGCGAGTTCGCCCTGCATCTGCCCACGGGCGTGGGCCTGGGCGTCACGATCGACGAAGACAAGCTCGCCCACTACCGTCGCGACGCGCAGCGCGTCGTCATCGGCGCGCGATAAGTCGGGTTCCGCGAGCGACCTGCGCACCGCGGGCCGTCAGGTTTTGCGCCGAACGACACGGGTGCGCGCCAACCGATTCCCATCCAAACCCTACGGCGCATCGAATGGCGGCACGCGCCTGCCGTCATTCTCGCCGCCCTGAGAGAGACACCGTATGTCCGCCATCCTCGACACGGCAACCGAAACGCCTGGCGACACGCATATCGAAACGAGAAACGGCCGCTTTCGCGTCGCGATTTCCGGCCCGGCCTCGGCGCCGGTGCTGGTGTTGAGCAACTCACTCGGCACGACACTGGAAATGTGGGACGCGCAGGTGCCGGGTCTGGCGCGCGACTTCCGTGTCGTGCGATATGACACGAGAGGGCATGGCGGCAGCGTTGTCACGCAGGGACCTTATACGTTTGACCAGTTGGGCGATGACGTCGTGGCGCTGCTCGACGCGCTGGACGTGCCGCGCGCGAGCTTCTGCGGCGTGTCGATGGGCGGACATACGGGCTTGTGGCTGGGTCTGCACGCAGCGGCGCGCTTCAACGCGATTGCCGTGTGCAACAGCGCAGCCAGGATCGGCACGACCGAGGGGTGGACAACCCGCGCCACGCAAGTCCGTGCGCACGGGAAGGCCGCGATGGCGGCGTTGGCGGCGTCCTCGCCGTCGCGCTGGTTTACCGAGGACTTCATCGCTCGCGAGCCGGCGCGCGTGGCGCTCGCGCAGGCCGGGGTTGCGGCGCTTGCGCCGGAAGGCTACGCGTCGTGCTGCGACGCCCTGGCGAGCTCGGACCTCAGGGACAAGATCGCCGCCATCGAGGTGCCGACGCTGCTGATCGCCGGCGAGTTCGACCCGGTGACGACGGTGGCCGATGCACAAGCCATGCAACGCGCCATCGCCGGATCGACGGTGGTGTCGGTGCCGGCCTCGCATCTGTCGAACATCGAGGCGCCGGTGCAGTTTGAAGCTGCGCTGAGTGAGTTCCTTGCCAAGTCGCTCGCCTGACGCAAGGCACACCAGCGGTCACACCGACGTTGGCGCGGACCGTCGAAAACGACAAGGCGGCCGCCAGCGCCGACAGGCCCCGTCATAACACCCAGAGGCACACGTCATGACAAGAATCACGGTCATCGTGGCGTGGCCCCACGTGTAACTGTCAAGGGCGCTACGCCCGCGTTTCAAGGAGAGTGAAATGCTGTACCTGGTTCATATGGTCGTTCGGATTCCCGACACGGTGCCGGCTGAAGAGGCTGCGCGCATCAAGGCGGAAGAAAAAGCGTATTCGCAATCGCTGCAACGCTCTGGAAAGTGGCCCAGCATCTGGCGCGTGGTCGGGGAGTATGCCAACTACAGCGTCTTCGACGTCGAGAGCAACGACGAACTGCATACCTTGCTGAGCCAGTTGCCCTTATTCCCGTACATGGACATCTCGGTGACACCGCTGGCGCGCCATCCGTCGGCGATTTGAGTTCTGGGTGGGGGCAGCGCGCCTGTCCCCGCCTTCGAACACGCCAGGGGAAATCCCGGCACTAGGCGCGTTCCCCCAGGACCGTGGCTCGCGTGAACGCCTCGATATTGTCCAACAGCGCGTCGAGTGCGTCGCCGGCGTGCTTCACTTCACCCGCGGCGATCGCTTCAGCGACTTCGGCATGCAGACGTGCCATCGTGGGCAGATCGGCCGCTTCCTTGTAGTGGTAGTACCAGAACCGGCGCGCCAGTCCGTGCAACAACCGCATCGCGCCCTCGGCGAACTCGTTGCGCGCAGCCACCAGACACAATTCGTTGAATTCGCGGTCGGCGCGGACGAACTCCACATCCTTCCCGCTGCGGGCCGAACTCTTGAATTCCTTTGCCAGACGCGTGAAATGCGCGCGTTGTTCGGCAGTGGCTTTCCTTGCAGCACTTCTCGCAATCAAGCGCTCCACCTCACGTCGCGTCTCCAGCAGGCGCAGTTGCTTGGCGACGTCCATCGGCGGGATGAGTAACCCGCGTTGCGGCAACACCACGATCAAGTGCTCACGGGCCAGTCGCTGGACGGCTTCCCGGATCGGCGTTCGGCCAAAGCCTGTCATCTCGCTCAGATGCAGCTCCGACAAGGTCGAACCCGGCGCGAGCCGCAACGTCACGATCGCCTCTTCAATCCACTCGTAAGCCATGTCGACCATGCGACCTCGCGGAATGGACTCCCGCGCGTCGTCCGGTATGTTGGTTGCTGGCTTCCCCGTGCGTTGTGTCGCTTTTTTTGTCGCCATTTGGTCAGTGCGTCAGAGCAAATATTAATTGTATATCACCTGCTCTCAACGCTCCGACGGCGCAAAGCGCTCAGCGCGCCCTTTCCCCATCCCCGCGTTTTCCCTCAGTACCGACAACTTGTTTTAACAATCTGACATGCTATTATTAACCAACTAATATATTACTCATAAAGGGGTACGCGATGGATATTCGCCGGATAGGAAAGCCCGATGGCTTCCCGGTTGTCGCCCTGCACGGAATTCAAGGCACGAGTGACGCCTGGATCCCGGTCGCCACGGCATTGGGAGACGCATTCCGCTTTGTCTTGCCCAACATGCCGGGTCGCGGCGACGCCGAGTCCCCAAGCGATCCGGGGGCATATGGCATCGACAATTTCGCGCGGATTGCCAGCGTGTCGATTGAACAGGAGGTCGGCGCTTGCCCCTATGCGCTGGCCGGTTGGAGCATGGGCGTCTCGGTCATCCTCGAATTGATGACGCAGTTGGCGAACGGCACGGCACGTTGCCACCCGCCGGCGGCCATCGTACTGCTGTCCGGCACGGCGCAGTTGAACGAGGTTGCCTGGTTCAGGGCTTCCGACGCCACGGCCCTCCTTGACGAAATCCGGCTCAGACAGATCCGTTTGGGCATGAAGCACGCGGCTGACCCGCTCACGGTTTCATGGACATGGAACGCGATGAAACGGGTTTCCCATCTGCCGAATCTGGCGCACGTGGCCGTGCCCACGCTGATCATCCATGGGAGCGACGACGAAGACTGTCCCATCGATCACGCCCACCGAATGCGCGACGGACTTCGCCACGCGGCGCTGCAGGTGATTCCGGGCGCGCGCCACTCGATCCTGACGCAGAACACACGAGAGGTCTGCGTCGCCATGCGTCGATTTCTAACGCAACACAGCACGGCATCCCGATGCCCGAGCACCCCGGAGAAGACTTCATGAGGCTTGACGATTGCATCCACTTTTGCGCCCCCTCCCGATTGATCATCGAACGTGGCTACCGTCAAAAGCTTCCCCATCTTTTGCAGAGCCTCGGGTATCGGCGGGGATTGCTCGTCACCGATCGCTTCTTTGCCGAGCAAACCCCGTGGGTGACAGACCATGTGACGGCTTGCGAACGCCTTGGCATTCACGTCGATGTCTTTGCCGGCGGTCAGCCTGACCCCACCACCGACCTGTGTGACCGTGCGACGGCGGAACTGCGCGTCACGCTGGATGGCCACCTTCCCGACCACATCGTTTCCCTGGGCGGCGGCAGTAACATCGACCTGGCCAAGGCGCTTTGCGTCACGCTGGTTGCGGGGCGGCCCGTTCGCGATTTCGGTGCCGGCATCACGAGTGATACACCGGTCGTCGACCACATATCGATGCCTACGACGGCCGGCACAGGCTCCGAGCTGACGCCCGGCACGATTCTGTTCGACCCGAACACAGGGATCAAGACTGCCGTGATGGACAACCGGCTTCGCCCGGTCATCGCCGCCGTCGACCCCGAGCTCACCTTCACGTGCCCGCCCAAAGTCACGGCGGAATCCGGCATCGACGCCCTGACGCACGCCCTCGAGTCGTTCGTCACACTCGACTCGAACCGATTCGAGCGCGGGGGCAGCGTCGACCCGGGCTATAGCGGCCGCAGCGGACTGACCATGCTGTTCGCGCGAGAGTCCATCCGTCTTTGCGCGCAGTATCTCCTTCGTTGCTATCAGGACGGCAATGACGTCGAGGCGCGGGTGGGCATGTGCTACGCCAGCGTATACGCGGCGATGTCCTATGGCAGCGCGGGTCTGAACGCGGTACATGGCATTGCCTACGGGGTGGCCGCCCTGACCCACCAATCCCACGGCGCGACGAATGCCGTCGTCTTGCCCTACGTTATCGACGCCCTAAGCGAGTCGCGACACGCCGAACTTCTGGAGGTTGCCCGAATGTTCGGCATTCAGACGACCGACGAAGTCCGCGCGGTGCGCGAGTTGCCGCGCGCATTACGCGACCTGGTCGGCAAGCTCGGCATTCCCACCGATCTCAACGCGTTTGGGATCTCGCGGACGTCCTTACAGGATTTGGTCACCGACTCGCTTAGCGTGACTCGGCTGGCAAAAGCGTTCCCGGTTGGGAATATCGAAGAAAGCTATGCGCACATCATCAATAACGCGTGGCATAGCCGTCTTCAAGACGAGACGACAGAGAGACTCGCGACAGACTGAGCGTTTCAGCCCGGTGCCGTAGCGACGCGAAGATACCACTAGAAATTCTAGCCGCGCATAGCGGCCTCTTTGCGCCTCGATGTCTAACATGTTAGTTGATTATCAGCTACATACATTGGAGGAGACACAAGCATGGATATGTCCACCGCTGCTTCGCGGCTGGGAGTTGGGGTTGCTGCGCGTCTAGAGCGGCTACCGATGACCCGCTACCAGAGAACCCTGTTCTCGATCATTGCCACCGCCTGGTTCTTCGACTCCATGGATCTGGGTCTGATGACCTTTGTTCTGGGGTCGATAAAGGTTGAATTCGGCCTGTCGGCAGCGCAGGCGGGGCTGCTGGCCAGCGCCAGCTTCCTTGGGATGTTCGCGGGCGCCGCAATCGCAGGCCTGCTGGCCGACAAGTTCGGTCGAAAGCCGGTCTTCCAGGTCAGCATGATTTTCTGGGGCGTCGGTAGTCTGATGTGCGGCTTCGCACACAACGTCGATTCGCTGATGCTGTACCGCGTGCTACTGGGCTTCGGCATGGGCATGGAGTTCCCTATCGGCCTGTCGATGGTCTCGGAGATCGTGCCGGCCAAGAGCCGCGGCAAGTACGTCGCGATCCTGGAAGGTTTTTGGCCGATCGGGTTCATCGTTGCCGGCGCCTTCGCATACTTCACGCTTCCGGTCATCGGTTGGCGCGGCATTTTCATCGCGTTGTCGATTCCGGCCATGTTTGTGTTCGTCATCCGGCGCATGGTGCCCGAGTCGCCTCGGTGGCTCGAAGACACCGGGCGCATGAAGGAAGCCTCGGACGTGATGAACAGCATCGAAGCCAAGGTGGAAAATGCCTATGGACGCAAGTTGCCAGCGCCCACACCCACGCAGAGCACGCCTCGCGCCGAATCCGGCAGGAAGGCGCTTTTCTCAGCGCTTTGGACCGGCATCTACGCCAAACGGACCATCATGCTCTGGACCACCTGGTTCTTCGCCTTGCTCGGCTACTACGGGCTGACGACGTGGCTGGGGGCGCTGCTTCAACAGGCGGGCTACGCGTTGACCAAATCGGTCCTCTATACGGTCTACATCTCGCTGGCAGGGATTCCCGGGTTCATCTTCTCGGCATGGCTGCTGGAGAAATGGGGCCGTAAGCCAACGTGCGCGCTGATGCTGCTCGGCAGTGCGGCTGCCGCTTATCTCTACGGCCAGGCGGCTGGCACCAAGGCCCCTGTCGAAGTGTTGATTGCCGCAGGGCTGATGATGCAGTTCTTCCTGTTCGGCATGTGGTCGGTACTGTATGCCTACACGCCGGAGCTTTACCCGACCCGCACGCGTGCGACGGGTTCCGGCTTTGCATCGTCCATCGGACGCATTGGTTCTCTGGTAGGCCCCTCTGCCATTGGCGTACTGCTTCCCTCATGGGGACAGGCAGGCGTCTTCACGATGGGAGCGCTCTCCTTCGTGATTGCGGCGCTCGCCGTGTTGCTGCTGGGCGTGGAAACCAAAGGCCGATCGCTTGAAGACGTTTCGCATTAACCCGCGTTGATCGGCGGGCAATCGTTCCCGCCGATCCGCCTTGGCGCCGCATGACCGGCGGCAAGCCGACGCAGGCCGCCGAGCCGTCTCGCGCATCGTCTGGCGCATGGCGGCTCGCTGGCAATCCTTTCACAGATTCGATTGCCATCCCGAACCATGCGCGCAATCCGGTTGACTTTTGCGTCACGTCAACTAATATGTTAGTTGTTTATTTGTAAATTTGCTTTCGCTCAAACGCAGGAGACAAGCCATGATTACCGAACGCCAACTAAAATTTCGAGCGCAGTACAAGTCTGACATCAGCCCGATGTACAACGGCCTTTTGCACATCGTCGTGATGTATATCGTGGCGATCGGCGCGGTCGTCTACGCGGTTAGCCGATTGCAGCACCCGACCTGGGAATGGGTGTTGATGATTCCTGTCTTCCTGGCAGGCAATTTCGTGGAGTGGTTCATGCATCGTTTCGTGATGCATCGCCGCGTGAACGTCTGGGGCTTGCGCGAGATCTACAATCGCCACACTCGCCAGCATCACCAATACTTCAGTGACCAGTTGTCGACGATCGACACGACCCGCGAGTTTCGCATCGTCTTCTTTCCGTGGCGCGTTCTGATGACGCTGGGCGTTGGCGGCGGTGCCCTGGGCTACGTGACCTCACTGATCCTGGGGGCGAATGCCGGCTGGATGGTCTTTCTCACGATGGTCGGCCAATATGTGATCTACGAGACGTTCCACTACTGCTGCCACTGCCATGAGAATTGGTTCGTGCGCAACATGCCGTTCATCAATACGATTCGCCGGCATCACACCGCCCACCACAACATGGGCATCATGATGAAATACAACATGAACCTGACGTTCCCGATTGCCGACTGGTACATGGGAAGCAGCGACTTGCGCCGAGGTCTGCTCGGCCATCTGTTCAACGGCTACAGCGAAAAGCACATCAAGAGTGAGCTGAAGCCGATCATCGCGAAGTTCAGGGACGACCACTCGCAAGTCACCCTGGATGGCCCCATCCTCACGGAGGAAGAGCGACGCGCGATGACTGCAATCTGAGGTTTTGACACGTACAGGGTCTTCCAGCGAGGTGGTTCGTCGGCATCGTGCTCGCTCGCGAACCGGTTCTTGACGCGTTGCTCAGGGCGCCCGGTTCATCGGAGGGAGGTCAATCGGCGCGCATTGGCAGGCGGAACCCGGCCTTCAGGCCAAGCAACGCCGGGATCACTGCGTCGCTATAGCGGCGCGGCTTTCCTGTGGCCGTACTGCACCATTCGGAACTCGGGCCGACGTACCGAATCGACAGCAGCCCAATAGCCGTCAATGACACCGCACCCACCTACAACATTGGCGAGTGGAGGTGATCGGGATGGTCGAGCATGTCGGCCACAATCTGCAGCGACTCCTCCATGGCCAATGCATCTCCTGGACCTCCCAGGCAAATGCGTACGGCGTTGGGCGGATCACCGTCAGTAGAAAAGGCCGCCCCGGACACCACACCGATCTGTTTAGTGCGTAAATGTGAAGCCAACTCAGAGGCGCTCCAGCCTGTGCTGCCCGGCACGGTCAGCCAGAAATGGAAGCAATCCTTCGACGCCTCGAACTGTCGTCCGAAAAATACACGTTCGGCCAAGTGCTGTCGCACCGCGCATTCAGTTCGGATGGCAAGTAGCATGTCTCGCGCTAACCCGCTTTCTATCCAACGTGCCGTCAGGTGCGACATATAAGGGCTGGCCATCACCGTAGTGGCCCGCATTGCACCGGCGAGCCGCTCCGCGTGACGCGCATTCGGGGCAATCACGAACGCGATGCGCAACCCCGCGCCGAAACATTTCGACATGCCCGTGACGTAATACGTAAGCTCCGGCGCGAGTGTCGCCAGCGCGACCGGTGGCTTTTCGGGCAGCATGCCGTACGCGTCGTCCTCGATAATCGGCACGTTGTAGCGCAAGGCAATATCGGCAATGTGCTCCCGGCGGTTCTGCGAAAGCGTTCGTGTCGTCGGATTCTGCAGCGTCGGATTGGTATAGAGCACACCTGGCTTGCGCGTCTTGCAGAGGACTTCGAATGCGTTGGCGTCGAGTCCCTCGTCGTCGCGCGGCAGCGGTGCCAGGCGCATGCCGAGTTGATTAACAATCACCTTCAGACCCGGATAAGCCACGCTGTCGGTGCAGATCGTCTCGCCCGGCTTCACCAGCCGGAGCAGTAAGGCGACGAGCGCGCTATGGATGCTCGGGCAGACCAGCAACGCGTCCGAGCGATGTTGCGGCACCGTGTGCCGTAGCCACTGACTGGCCATCGCACGCTCGTACTGCGAGCCACCGAAATCTTGGTAGCGGAGTAGTGAATATGGATCTGCGCTACCAATGATTTCCGCAGACGATGCCGCCATTCGCTCCGCGATACCCGGTGGCTCTGGCGGCATGTTCATCGTCATCTCCAGCGCCGTCCCCGCACGCAGCGGTATCGTCGGCGGACGCCCGCGCACATACGAGCCGCTGCCCGCACGTGAGTCGATTAGGCCACGTTTGCGCGCCTCGGCATAGCCGCGCGCCAATGTCGTGTAGTTGATGTTGAGCGCGTCTGCGAGATCGCGCAACGCCGGCAGTCGATCACGTGGACGCAGTCGGCCACTCGCCACATCGTCTTCGATCAGTTCCGGAATTGTCTGGTACACCGGCTTGTCACTTTCGGCGAGCCGCTTAAGCCAATGGCCTGTGAGATTCGACATGGCGCGTTCACCTGATTGGCACCGAGGAAAGGAGCGCACGAAACAGCGCCGCGTTACGTCATTCTAGGCAAGAAAAATTCAAAAAATAAAAATTTGATTGGTGATGATCGCATTCAATGATCGCAAATGATGCGCAATTGCACCGATCAGGCATGCACTGCCCCGCAATGGGGCAGGCAAGGCAAGTCGACGCCAATCGAGAAGTGACGGCCGACCGGCGCCCGAAGTCGCTGGGCAGAATTTTTGTGGGGTGATCATTCCCGGCCTTCAGAAATGATCGGCAAATGATTGCATTCAGCGATGGGAATGATGGCATGAGGGTTGCAACAGGTGGCATGTCGGCCGCAGGTCGGCATCACCTCAACCATCATGGAGTCACGCAATGCCTGCCATCACCACGCCCGCTCACAAGACTGGCGACTATCTGGTCGATTACGAAGAGAAGGTATTTGAGGACGTCAAAGCCGAACCGGGCGAGAAGGCGCTCGTCACGTTCCATACGGTCGCATTCGAAGGCTCGATTGGCTTCGTCAATATGCTGCAGGCGACGCGCCTGCAGCGCAAGGGTTTCGAGACTTCGATCCTGCTATACGGTCCGGGCGTAATGCTGGGCGTGCAGCGCGGCTTCCCGACACTCGGCGCCGAAGCATTTCCAGGCCACCTGAACTTCAACAACCAGCTCATGAAGTTCATGAAGGAAGGTGGCAAGGTCTACGCCTGCCGTTTCGCCCTGCAAGCGTTATATGGCCACGGCGAAGCGTCGTTGATCGAAGGCGTTCGTGCGATCAACCCGCTCGACGTGCTCGACCTCAAGCTGCTGCATCGCAAGGTCGATGCGCTGATCATCGACACCTGGACAGTTTGAGTACGGGACGGGTATCGCCATGTCGACCAAACGCATCGTCCGCGCCGCAGCGGTTCAAGTTGCTCCGGACCTGACGTCCGGCGCCGGCACACTGGTCAAGGTTTGCGAAGCCATCGAGTCGGCCGCACGAGATGGGGTGCAACTGATCGTCTTCCCGGAGACATTCCTACCCTATTACCCGTACTTCTCGTTCGTGCTGCCGCCGGTGCAGTCGGGTGCCGAGCATCTGCGGCTGTACGAGCAGGCGGTGGTGGTACCCGGTCCGATCACCGATGCCATTGCGGCGCTGGCACGCCAGCACGGCATGGTTGTGGTCCTCGGTGTCAACGAACGCGACCACGGCAGCCTCTACAACACTCAACTGATCTACGACACCGATGGTCAGCTCAAGATCAAGCGACGCAAACTGACTCCGACGTTCCACGAGCGGATGATCTGGGGCCAGGGCGATGCGGCCGGCCTCAAGGTCGCCGACACCTCGATCGGCCGCATCGGCGCACTCGCCTGCTGGGAGCACTACAACCCGCTTGCGCGCTACGCATTGATGACCCAGCACGAGGAAATTCATTGCAGCCAGTTTCCCGGCTCGCTGGTCGGTCCGATCTTCGCCGACCAGATCGAGGTAACGATTCGTCACCACGCACTCGAATCGGGGTGCTTCGTGATCAACGCGACGGGCTGGCTGACCGATGCTCAGATCGAGTCGATCACGACCGACGCGAAGCTGCAGAAGGCACTGCGCGGCGGCTGCAACACCGCAATCATTTCGCCCGAGGGGCAACACGTCGTGGCGCCGCTGCGCGAAGGCGAAGGGATGGTCGTCGCCGATCTCGACATGGGGCTGATCACCAAGCGCAAACGCATGATGGATTCGGTCGGTCACTACGCGCGGCCCGAGCTGCTGAGTCTCGCCATCAACGAACGCCCAGCGACGCCTGTCTTTTCGCTCGACGACGCACCTATCATCGCTTTCGGGAGTGCCCAAGATGAATACCAACATCAATATGCCGGATTCGCGCCTGCAACTCTTGACTGAGCTGCAATCCAGCGGCCTTCGCCTGGCATCGCGAGCGGTCGGGCTGACCCGCCGCGGCGGTGCAGGCCCTTCCGATCACAAGGCGGTCGTGATCGACGGCGTAACGCTCATGGTGCCGGTGCACACCCATGCCGCATTCGAATCGGATTTTGTGGCGTCCGAACCCGATGCCAATGGCATGAGCGTCCTCAAACGCGGCACCATCCCGATTGCCAGCATCGCATTCCCGAAGACGCCGCGCTTCTACGCGCTGCAGACGCTCGATGGCGTTCCGTACTCGCATATCGCGACGTTGCACGGCACCGACGTACTGGCGACGACGGTGCTGCAAACATGTATCCGTTACGAAAGCCGGAAGAAGGCCTGCAAGTTCTGTGCGATCGGACAGTCGTTGGCGGCGGGCCGCACCATCGAGCGCAAGACGCCCGAGCAGCTCGCCGAAGTCGCCCGCATGGCGGTGCTGCTCGACCGTGTCAAACACATGGTCCTGACCACCGGCACGCCCTCCACTCCCGATCGCGGCGCTTCGATACTGTGCGAAAGCGCCCGGGCCATCAAGCGTGCCGTCGACCTGCCTATCCAGGCACAGTGCGAACCCCCCGACGACGACGCCTGGTTCGAACGCATGCGCGATGCCGGCGTGGACACGCTCGGCATGCATCTGGAACTGCTGGGGGACGCCGAGCGCGCACACATCATGCCGGGCAAGGCGACGGTGCCGATCCGCCGTTATATGACGGCTTTCGAAGCCGCTGTGAAGGTATTCGGACGCGGCCAAGTCAGCACCTACATCTTGGCTGGCTTGGGCGACTCGCCGCAAACCATTCTCGAAATGTCGCGCCGCCTGCTGAGTCTCGGCGTCTATCCGTTCGTTGTCCCGTTCGTACCAATCTCCGGTACGCCGCTCGAGGACTTCCCTGCGCCAACGCCCGAGTTCATGCGCTCGATCCTCGACCCGCTCGGCAAATTGGTGCGCGAGGCCGGCATGCGCGCGACGGATATCAAGGCCGGGTGTGGCAAGTGCGGTGCTTGTTCGTCGCTTTCTTCGTTCGAGAACCTGGACAAGGTGGCAGCATGAATATGGTCCACGATGTTCTCGACGCGACCTCGGCTGACGATATCGTAGTGCGCTGGGCTAGCGAACCGTGGGAGATCGAACAGGCGCACGCCATTCGCCGCGACGTCTTCTGCATAGAGCAAGGTATCTTCGTCGACGACGACCGCGATGCCATCGACGACAACGCCCAGTTGCTCGTTGCCGTGTGCGGTGCGGATAGCGCTACGCCTTACGTGGTCGGCACGGTGCGAATCCACGCGTCTGCCGAGGATACCGGCTGCTGGCATGGCTCGCGTCTGGCCGTGCGCCGCGACTTTCGCCGGCAGGGGCGGATCGGCGCGACACTCATCATGCTCGCCGTCAGCAGCGCGCATGCCCTCGGCTGCCGCACGTTCCTGGCGACGGTTCAGGCGCAAAACGCGCCCCTGTTCCGCCGCTTGCACTGGCGCACGCTGGAGGAGCTCGTCAGCTTCGGGCGGGAACATCACCGGATGCAGGCGGATCTAGCCCGCTATCCGCCGTGCCACACCCCCTTTACCGGCTTCGTGATTCACCAGCGGAGGGCCGCATGACGCTCGCCGAGATCGTTAGCCGCCTGCGTGCGAGCCGCGGCATGGCACACAAAACTGACATCGCCCCGATGCTTGCGATGCTGGGCGAAGCAGAAGGCCACTCCGCCGTCGTCGCCGCAGGAGATGACTGCGCGGCAATTCCCGACGGTGACGGCTACTTGCTGTTCGCCGCCGAAGGCATGGTTCGCGACCTGATCGATGCAATGCCCTGGTTTGCCGGGTACTGCTCGGTCCTGGTCAATGTTAGCGACGTCTGTGCGATGGGCGGACGGCCGACCGCAGTCGTCGACGTCATCTGGAGCAAAGGGGTGGAGCCGGCCCGGGATGTGCTCAAGGGCATGGCCGCCGCCGCCCGGCAGCTCGGCGTCCCCATCGTTGGCGGCCACAGCAATGCGCGCAGTGACCACACGCAGCTCGCCGTTGCGATCGTCGGGCGTGCGACTCGCCTGTTGTCCAGCTTTGCCGCACGTGCCGGCGACCGCTTATTGATGGCGGTCGATCTGCGCGGACGCTTCGTCGAGCCTTACCCCTACTGGAATGCCGCCACCGACGCACCCGCGCAGCGCTTGCGCGGCGATCTGACCTTGCTCGCGGAAATTGCCGAGGCTGGGCTGTGCGATGCGGCCAAGGACATCAGCATGGCCGGCATCGCAGGCACCGCGATGATGCTGGCCGAGTGCTCGCGCGTCGGTCTGGATATCGACCTGTCGCGCCTGCCGAAGCCGCTGGATGTCCCAATCGAACGCTGGCTCGACATATTCCCGAGCTTCGGCTACCTGCTCGCCGTGCGTGAGCCCGATGTGCGCGACGTCATTGCCCGCTTCGAGGCCCGTGAGATCGCTTGCGCCGACATCGGCGCCTTCCGACCGGGGACGAGTGTCGATCTGCAATGGCAAGGAGAGACGGCCACGGTGTGGCGCTTCGATACCCACCCGTTCATCGTACCCACGGACCGCCGAGCCACCCAGCCGTATGCGGTACCAGCCGCCGATTGACCGAATCCCGTCCTTGAGGATACCCCTATGCCCATCACCCATTTCATCGTGAAGTGGCCCGACGACACGGAGATGCGCTGCTACTCGCCGTCGACCGTCGTGCGCGACTTCCTTCGTCCCGGCGAATACGCCATCGACGAGTTCCTCGATACGGCCAATCGCGCACTTGTGGCGGCATCCGACCGCGTTCGGGCTAAGTTCGGCTACGCCTGCTCGTCCGCGATGGACCAGTGGAACGTGATCGAGCGTGCCGCCGAGCCGTACCGATCGATTCCAGCCGCGTGCGTGACAGTGCTCAGCGTCGATTGATGCGGCGTCGCCCCTCATACAAGTATCAGGAGATATCAGCATGACGACTCAACCCTTCAACCCGGATGCCCATTGCAGCGTCGTTATCGTCGGCGGCGGTCAGGCCGGCCTATCGATGAGCTACTACCTCAAAGCGCGCGGGATCGATCACGTGGTGCTCGAAAAGCACACGGTGACGCATACCTGGCGCGAACAGCGCTGGGACGCGTTCTGCCTTGTCACGCCGAACTGGCAATGCGCGCTGCCGGGCTATCCGTACCAGGGAGACGACCCCCACGGGTTCATGAAAAAGGACGAGATCATTGCCTATCTGGACGGCTTCATTCGCCACGTGGATGCACCGGTGCGTGAAGGTGTTGCCGTGTCGCGCATCAGCAAGCGTGCGCAGGGCGGCTACCTCGTGCAGACGTCGGACGGCGCCTTCAATGCGGATCAGGTCGTCGTCGCCTCAGGCGGCTATCACACGCCGATCGTGCCGCGCCTGGCAGAACGCTTGCCGGCGTCGATCGTTCAGGTGCAATCGGCGGACTATCGCAGTGCCTCGGCATTGCCCGCAGGCGCGGTCCTGGTTGTCGGATCCGGTCAATCGGGCGCCCAAATCGCAGAAGACCTGCACCTCGCTGGCCGAACGGTGTATCTCGCCGTAGGCGAAGCCCCGCGTTGTGCCCGCTTTTATCGGGGCCGGGACGTCGTCGACTGGCTGGCCGACATGAAGTACTACGACATGCCTGTGGAAGCGCATCCGCTTCGCGAAGGCGTTCGGGACAATACCAACCACTATGTCACCGGGCGTGATGGCGGCCGCGACATCGATCTGCGCAAGTTCGCGACCGAAGGCATGGAGCTGTATGGTGCATTAACCGACTATGCCGACGGCCACTTGCGCTTTGCGCCCAATCTCGTCGAGTGCCTGAATGACGCGGACGACACCTACAACCGAATCAACGCATCGATCGACAAGTTCATCACGCAACAGGGCATTGAAGCGCCAGTTGGCGGACCGTATCGCCCGGTGTGGCAACCCGCGCGCGAACGCGAATCGCTCGATCTGGCGGCCAGCGGCATCAGCACCATCATCTGGTGCATCGGTTTCCGGCCCGATTTCAGCTGGGTCGACCTGCCCGTTTTCAACGGGCGCGGCTATCCCGGCCACGTGCGTGGCGTGACGCCCGAAGTCGGGCTGTACTTCCTCGGCTTACCGTGGCTGCATACGTGGGGCTCCGGGCGATTCTCCGGCGTGGCGCGCGATGCCGAGCATCTTGCTGGCATCATTGCGGTCAAGGCGCAAGCCGATGCACGCGCAGCCTGAAGAGACGCGTGCGATGCCGAACTCACCCGAAGTCTCTCGGACTCACTACGTGGCGAGCATGCCCGAGCTGGCGTTCACAGGCCTGTCGGAGCAGTGGCTCCTGCGCACCTGCGGGCACCTGCACTGGACCGCGTTGGCCGCCCAGGCGCAGCTCGCGGCTCCGGACTTCTACGATGCTCAGGGAAACAAGTCCTATGCCGCGTTTACGGCCATCAAGGTGCGCGACGCGCGCCTCGACGACATCGTCGAAAATCAGCGCTTCGCCATTGAGGCGAGCGTTCGCCGAGTGCCCGGCGCGCGCCATTTCGGCCAGTATCGGGTATTGACGCCGGAGGCTGTGATTGCGCGCATCGAGATGGTCTCGACGTTCGTGAGACGTGAGCGCCACAGGGACAATCACTCGGTAAGTCGGGCCATGTTCGAAGCCGGCGCACCGCGTCAGATGCCACCGGCCGCCGCTGAATTGGTGGCCCAGGCCAAACGGTTTCGTGCCGACGACTGGACGCGGCACAGCCGTCTGCTGCGCGATGCACATGCGACCGAGCACGTTGTCGATTATCTGCCCTGCCCATCACTCGACTTCAACGGCGCAAGTCTGCTCTACTTCGCCAGCTTCCAATCGATGGTCGAACGCGCGGAATGGCACTGGCGCTCGGCCGCAACCTCCGTGCCACCGGCACTGGTGGAGCGAGAGATGGCGTTCTACGGCAACGCCAACGTGGGCGAACGCCTCAAGCTTCGGTTCGGCGCACGCTACACGGGGCACGACGGCATCTCTCACTGGTGCTCGATCTCGCGGGCGTCGGACAAGGTTCGCATTGCCGACATTGTCACCCACAAGCGGTGGTCACATGAATGACTCGCCAATCGGTGCACCGACTGTGCGTTCAGTGGCACCTAAGCCCTGTTACACGGCTGACGACCTGTGCGGATTGCCCCATCTCGACTCGGCACCGGGCGCATATCCTTACTTGCGCGGGATCCATCGGACGATGTACACGAAGCGACCCTGGACAATTCGTCAATATGCCGGCTATGCCGACGCGACGGCGTCGAATCTCGCATACAAGCGAGCGCTGGCCCAGGGTTGCAAGGGATTGTCAGTGGCATTCGACCTGCCAACGCATCGCGGCTATGACTCTGACCATGCCGACATCTGCGCCGATGTCGGCATGGCCGGGGTCGCCATCGATTCCGTCGATGACATGGCGCGACTGTTCGATGGCATTGCACTGGATCAGGTTTCGGTATCCATGACGATGAGCGGTGCAGTGTTACCCGTCATGGCGGCGTACATTTTGGCGGCAGAGCGCGCGGGCGTCGCGCCGGCGCAGTTGCGAGGCACCATTCAGAACGACATCCTCAAGGAGTTCATGGTGCGAAATACGTACATTTTCGCGCCTGCGCCCTCCATGCGGATCGCCGCCGACGTCATCGACTACGTGGCTACGCATATGCCACATTTCAATGCAATGTCGATATCCGGTTACCACTTGCAGGAAGCCGGCGCCGATGGCGTGCTGGAACTGGCACTGACGCTGGCAAACGCTCGATCTTATGTGCAAATGTTGGTCAAGCGCGGAGCGGACATCAATCGCGTGTGTCGACAACTGAGCTTTTTCTTTGGCGTCGGACGTGACTTCTATACGGAGATCGCCAAACTCCGGGCTGCGCGGGTGCTATGGGCGGAAGTGGCGGAAGGATTCGGTGCAACCGACCCGCGCGCAATGCAGTTGCGCATGCATTGTCAGACGGCTGGCTCGACGCTGACCTCACAACGCCCCCATAACAACATCGTGCGCACGGCGGTTGAAGCCATGGCCGCAGTCTTCGGTGGCACCCAGTCGCTGCACACGAATGGCTGGGACGAAGCGACGTCGCTGCCCGGCGAAGCTGCAAGTACTGTGGCACGCGATACCCAATTGATATTGCAGCATGAGATGGGATTGTGCGAGGTGGTTGATCCTTGGTCGGGCTCGTACATGATGGAGTCGCTGACCGCTCAGACGATTGACGCTGTCAAGGCGCTACTTGGTGAGATTGAAGCCCTTGGCGGAGTCGTATCGGCAATCGAGTCCGGCTGGGTCCACGAGCGGGTACACTGGCGCGCAGCGCAAATCCAGGCACGCACCGACGCGGGCGATGCTGCCGTAATCGGTGTCAATAGTTATCCCGACGAAGCGGCGACCGAAATCGACCGTATGGAGATCGATAATCGACACGTGTGCGCCATGCAGACCCACCGACTTCGCCAGTTGCGGCAGTCACGCGATGCCGAACACGCTCACGATAGGCTCAAAGCGCTATCGGCCATAGCCGCGACGGGGGATGGCAATCTACTGGCCGGTACGATAGAAGCGATGCGTGCGGGGGCAACGCTTGGCGAGTGCACCGCTGCGCTCGAGGCTGTCTGGCCGCGCTGGCAGATGCCGACCAGATTTTCCTGCAAGGTATACGCCAACGAACGAACCGATACAAAAATCTGGGGTGCCACCCGAAAACAGGTGGCGGATCTGGCGGGCACGTTGGGACGTGCACCGCGCATCGCCATCGTCAAGCTTGGCCAGGATGGTCATGATCGTGGTGCGCGTTTGATCGCAGCTGCCTTAAGCGATGCGGGGTTTGACGTGGTGCTGGGTCCATTGTTCACAACCCCAGTACAAATGGCCGAATGGGTGTTTCGGCGAGACGTCGATTTGGTGGGCGTATCGACGCTGGCCGGCGGGCACAAGATGCTGGTGCCAGCACTACTTGTTGAACTGGCGTCCCGAGGGTGCATGGCGCCCGTCGTGCTTGGCGGCATCGTACCGGCACCGCATCATGCATCCCTACATGCCGCCGGCGTGAAAGCGATCTTCGGTCCGGCCACGACAGTGGACGACGTTATACGAAAACTTGTCATGCTGCTACGTACGACAGCCAATGAAGCGAGATTCCCACGCGTGCAGCAGCCCGGAAGTTGACGTCGAACGGGTGAGGCCACCTCTGTAAACCACTCGTCGAAGAGATCGAAAAGCCGGGCATCGCCTGGCTTGCGATCATGCTCCGTCGGATGCGGTCAATCACTGACCCAAACTGTCCGGTTCGGCGCAACGTCCACAAATGATTGAGCGATGGGTCTGGCATCCGTATATGCAGATAGGTCGAACTGCGGGCTGCCCACAGACGAGACAGCCCGAGTATCGAAGTGCCAGCGTTACTGCTTCACCGCATAGACGCGACGCGCAAACTTCGCAATTTCGTAGGCCATAGCGATCGGTTGCTCCGGCGCAAACGCGTGACCGGCATTCGGAACGACCACAACCGTTACCCGATCGCCCAGCATGGACTTGAGCACCATTGAGAAGCGGCGAGGGGCAACGGGATCGCTTTCTCCCTGCAAATCCAGAATCGGCGCACTGCCGGCCGCAAAGTAGTCATCCACCGGCGTCACGTTTCTCGCGTGCGACTCAGCCTCATGGGTTTCGTGATGCCAACCGTCCAGCCAAACAGTCGGGTCGTTCCCTGGCGCAAAAAACGCTTCCTTCAAGTAAATCAGGCGCTGCGCGCGAGACAGCCGAAGGTCACCTGCACCGTCAATCGCCTTGCGCATTTCGGGGCCAATCGGCTTCTCGGTCGAGCCTGGCGGGACCTTGCCGGCAGATGCCGCGACAAGTACGACGCCTCGAACCAAATCGGGGCGGTCCGTCGCCACCTGGCGAGCCGGGAAGTTGCCCCATGCGTGTCCAACGACGACAGCTGGCCCCGCATGTTCGTTCTCGATCACAGCAGCGACGTCGCGCGCGAAGTCGTGCATATTCAGGGCTTCCATCGGACTGCAGTGGCCTAATGCGTCCAGACACTGATTCCCGCGAGAATGCTCACCGAAAGTACCAGACGCCTGCCATCAGACACCGCAGATGACATCATCGGCAATCCCGATGGGTGAGTTCGGCATCGAAACACATGAGCAATGCCTTCACATGCAGTTCGAGCGAACCGGAGCCTACTGGATTTTCTCCTGTACCGCCAGCAACGCATCGACGGTTCCACGCGGATTGCCCGCCATGGCCTCGAAACCTTGCATGGCCAAGTGGGGGCTGCAGCGGCCCTTGCAGCAGCCCCGTCGGCGCTCCCCCATACACACGCGACACCCGCGCGCACACCTGTCCATTAGTTGAACAGGTGTCATGCGCCGCCTCGGCGCAAGTCGCGCCAAATCCCTTGATTATCGAGATTCTTGCGTTTCGAGACGCTGGCATCGAACTTGCTAATCCCTGTGAGCGACGACATGAAAGTCGCTCCGCACCCCCTTCGCGCAGGTCGATTTCAATATCGTTATCACAAGGACTCCTATCGTGGACAAGATCGAACATCTCGAATGTCAGATACAGGAACTTCACGCGACGCTTGCACATCACCCGGTGTTTCACTCCATCGAATCGATGCAGGGCTTGCAGACGTTCATGGAGTGGCACGTCTTCGCCGTCTGGGATTTCATGTCGCTGGTCAAACGCCTGCAGGCGGATCTCACGACGCTCACCCTGCCGTGGATCGCGCCGCGCAACATCCACGCCGCCCGCCTGATCAACGAGATCGTGCTCGGCGAGGAATGCGACGAAACCCCGCAAGGCCCGATGAGCCACTTCGATCTTTACCTCGCCGCCATGCGCGACGTCGGCGCGGACACGCGTCAGATCGAGAATCTCATCGACCTGCTCGTCAAGGGTCACAGCGTGAGTGCCGCGCTCGCCGCCGTCGACGCTCCCGCGCCCGTGCTGCGCTTCGTCAACTCGACGTTCGCGACCTGCTACGAAGGCAAGACGCATCAGGTGCTCGGCAATTTCTTCTACGGCCGTGAGAATGTCATTCCCGATATGTTCCGAACGCTGCTCGACGGCTGGCAGATCGACCCGAAGGGCGTGCCGTTGCTGACCTTCTATCTCGAGCGTCACATCGAAGTCGATTCGGGCGAACACGGTCCGGCGGCGCGCGCCATGATCGTCGAAGCTGCGAACCACGACGAGCGGCTGCTCACCGAGGCGCTGGAAGCCGGCCTGCGCGCCATTGACGAGAGACTGCGCCTGTGGGACGGCCTGCACGCGCATATCGTGGCCTCGCAGAAGGAAGCCGTCGCCGCCTGAGGACCAAGGCAGGCGAACGGAGGCACGACACCCGGGCCGGCGGGGCGGGCGGTGGGACCAGCGTGCCCCGTGGCACGCGCGGCTGCCGAAAAAACGCATCGCGGTTCGCCTCGCCGCCCTCCCGCATCGCCAGGATTGCCCGCCGCCGCCCCAACTTTCGAGACAACGCCATGTCATTGCAGAGTTACGTCAGCCACGCCGACCAGTGGGAACAACGTGCCACGATCCGTTCCCGTCCGCGCCGCATCGTCGAAGACGACGACCTGGGCTATTACCCGGTCGAGCGGCAGCCGCTGTACGCGCATCCCGCCGTGATCGACGCGGGTCGCGACGTTCAGGACTACATCCTGTTGCAGAGCTTCTACAAGTACATCAACGACGTGATCATCTTCGAGACGGAGATCGTCAATCGCACCGCGCTGGCGATCGCCAAATCGCGCTTTCCGTTCGCGTTTCCGTTCGCATGCCGCAGCGACGCCATGTCGGTGGTCATCGACGAGAACTACCACGCCTACGTGGCAATGGACTATCTCGACCAGGTCGAGCGCAGCACCGGCATCGGGCCGATCGAGCAGAATCGCGAGATCGAACTCTCCCGCGCGATTCCGCGCGCCATGGAGTATGTGCCGCCGCAATACGCCGCGGGCATGGAACTGCTCGGCGTGGCGATCTCGGAGAATACGGTGACGGCCGAAGTCGCCGCCTTCTCGCGCGACACGACGCTCAAGCGCTCGGTCAAGGGCGTCATGGCGGATCATCTCGCTGACGAAGGCCGGCACTCGGTGTTCTGGATCAACCTGGTCAAGCTCTACTGGTCCGAGATCGACGAAACGGCGCGTGTGGAACTCGGGCGCGGCCTGCCGTTCTTCCTGCGCGAATACCTCACCAACGAGCTCCAGCTCGAATTCGACCGCCGTCTGATCGGCACGCTGGATTTGACCGCCGCAACGCGCGAACAGATCGCGAACGACATGGTGGGCGCGTATCCGATCACTCATCAGCACCCGATGATCGTCAACATCCGCAAGTTCTTGAAGATGGCGGGGCTGCTCGACCACGAACCCACTCGCGCGGCCATCGCGCAATATCTCTGAGGAACGAGTCATGAGAGCGATTTCCTTCGCCATCGCGGGCAACAGCCGCCTCGGCGCACGCCTGTTCGCCGCGCTCCACGACATGGGGCACGATGTCATCCCGCTGTGCCGTGCAAGCGGCCCGCTCACGGAGATCGCCGCGCAGTTGGGCGTTACCGTTCCCGCGCCGCACGATGCGCCCCCCAGCGTCGAGTGGCGCATCGACTGCGACGGCACCTTACCGGAAATCGATTGCACCGCCGCGCATGTTTTGACCTTCAAAGCCCACGCGCCGGCGCTCCCGCCGGAGAGCGCGTCGCTCTCATGGCAGTGGCAAGGCGGCCGGGGCCCTGTCGATCTCGCCAACGCGACCTGCGAGTTCGGGCAGGCCCTGTGCGGGGCTGATATCGTCGCGCAGATCGATGTCGAAGCCGAAGCCATGCTCGTGGATATCGTCAGTCAGCTCGGACGCGAAGTGCTCACCCCGCAGTCGCTCGCCGCGCGTGATATGACCCGCGTCGATCCGGACGGCGTGGTCCTGGATCTGCATCGCCTCTCCGGCTGGCATGCCAGCAACGAGACGGCGCGGGCGGTCGAGCTGGAACCATCACTGCCCGAAATGATCTCCCGCCGGGCCGTGGTGGCACCTCGCGCCATTGCCCTGCGAGATGCGCAGGGCGACGTCGATTACCGCACCTTCGTGGCGGCATCGATGAAACTCGCTACCCAGCTTTCCGGCCGGCTGCCGCAGACCGCCTCCGACGATCAGGCGCTCCCAGTCATCGCCGTGCGCCTGCCCAAGTCGCGGTGGCTCTACACGGCGATTCTCGGCGTGATTGGCGCGGGCGCGGCCTATGCGCCGCTCGACCCGTCGTTCCCGCCCGAGCGCGTGCGCCAGATAATCGAACAAAGCCGCGCCACCTGCCTGATCACCGACGACGCCTTCGACGCCGGCGTGCTTGACGGGCTGGACATCCAGGTGATCCGGCTGAACGCGCTCGATGCGGCGGACATGGACATCGGCTTGACGGCGTGGCCCGTTCAGCGCTTTCCCGAACGCGCGAGCCGCTGCGCCATCACAATCTTCACCTCGGGCTCCACGGGCGTGCCGAAGGGCGTGATGCTCACGCATCGCAACATCGTGCACTTCTGCCATTGGTATCGCGATTACATCGGCCTCGACGCAAGCTCGCGCGCGCTGCAATTCTGCACCGTGGCGTTCGACGTCTCGCTGCTCGACATTTTCCCGACCTTCCTTGCGGGCGCGATGCTGGTCATTCCGACCGAGGCGCAGCGGCACGCGCTGGACGACCTGAGCGCGCTGATCGACCGGGAAGCCGTGACGCACGCCTTTCTGCCCCCCGCCTTGCTTGGCGTGATGCCCGACGCGGCATGGCCCGCGCTGCGCCACCTCCTCACGGGGGGCGACGTATGCTTCCCCGAGACCATCGCTCGCTGGAGCCGGGGGCGGGCATTCCACAACATCTTCGGCCCGGCGGAATGCACGGTGCTCGTCACCATTGCGCGATTGCAGGCAGGCGACAGCAACCGGCTGATCGGAAAACCCATGGCGAATGTGCGTTGCTACGTACTCACGCCGTCGGGCGACCCCGCGCTGACGGGCGAGCCGGGCGAGTTGTGCGTGGCAGGCGCCGGCGTCGCCGATGGTTATCTGCACCGCCCCGACCTGACGGCGAGCAGCTTCGTGCCGAACCCGTTCGCCGATCCGAACGGCCAGTGGCCGGCGTCGTCCAGCGAGACGCTGTATCGCACAGGCGATATCGTGCAATGGGCAGACGACGGCACACTGCATTTCGTCGGGCGACGCGACGCGCAAGTCAAGATCCGTGGTTTTCGCGTCGAGCTCGGCGAGATCGAATCGGCCGCACTCGCCACCGGCCTGTTCGGGCAGTGCGCGTGCGTGGTTGACGAGCACAAGCGCATTCGCGGCTTCGTCGCCCGGACGCTGACGGCCGGAGCGAGCGCGCAAACGCTGCGCGAGCGTCTCGCGGCACGGCTGCCCGACTACATGGTGCCGTACGAGATCGTCGAGCTCGACGCGCTGCCCGCCACCCACAACGGCAAGATCGACCGCCGGGCACTTGCCGCCATGCCCGCGCGGCAAAACGCGTCCGGCGACGCTGCGAAACCGGAACCCCTCACGCAAACGGAGACGGACCTTCGCGCGCTGTGGGCCCGGCTTCTCGATCTCGAGCCGTTCGAGATCGGACGCGACGATTCGTTCTTCAACCTGGGCGGTCACTCGCTGCTGGTTTCGCGGCTGATGCTGGCGGTCAAGAAGGAGTTCGGCGGCAATGCGCCGCTCGCACGCTTCATGGAACGTCCGACCATCGCCGCATTGGCATCGTTGCTCGCCAACGATGCCGTGAACAAGGGCGAACGGATTCCGCAACGGGTGTTCGACGACATGGTGCTGCCCGACGAGATTCGGCCCGTGGACGGGTTGCGCCCCGCAGCCGATGGCGCGCGCGCCATTCTGCTCACCGGCGCGAACGGCTTTCTCGGCACGTTCATTGCCGCTGAACTGATCGCGCAAACCCAGGCAACGGTGCATTGCATGGTGCGCGCGGCCAGCCAGAAAGAAGGCGAAGCGCGTCTCGCGCAGGCCTTGCAGGCGAACGGCCTCGGTCACCTGGCCGGTCACCCGCGGCTGAAGGTCGTGCTCGGCGATCTGGCCCGCCCCCGCCTCGGACTGTCGCCCGAGACATGGCGTGCTTTCGCGCGCGAGATCGACGCGATCTACCACAATGGCGCACACGTCAATCACGTCTACGACTATCCGTACCTGTACGACGCCAACGTCGGCGCGACGCTGGAATTGCTGCGCCTGGCATGCGAGTTGCGCAACAAGTCCATGCATTTCGTCTCGACGCTGTCGGCCGCGAGCGCCATGGACGCCGCCGGACACGTGCTGGAGCAAGGCCCGGCACGTAACGCCCCCGCCTTCGTGAACAACGGCTACAACGTAACGAAGTGGGTCGCGGAGCATCTGGTGTGGGAAGCCGCCGAGCGGGGTATCGACGCGACCCTCCTGCGCCCCGGCAATATCACCGGCGTGTCACGCACCGGTCTGTGCCAGCCCACGCGCAACCGCATTCTGTTGCTCGTCAAGGGATCGGTGCAACTCGGCGCCGCTCCGGCGGGCGACACCGATTTCGACTTCACCCCCGTCGATTTCCTTGCCCGCGCCATCGTGCGCTGCGCGACCGACCCGCAGCGTGAGCTGCGCGTGTTCCATCTCCAGAACCCGCAGCCGCTGACCTGGGAAGACTACCTCGGCGCGCTCGCTCGTCACGGCTATTCCCTCGCGCTCGAAGCCGCCGAGCAGTGGCGCAATCGTCTGACCTCCATCGACGAGCGCAACGCGTTGTTCGATGTCGTGGCTTTCTATCTCGACGACAGCCAGGAAGACATCGGCGACATGGCGCGCATCGCGCACCAGCGCACGGCGCAAACGCTCGCGCGTCTGGGATTGCCCTATCCGCGCAAGGACACCGCGCTGCTCGGGCAACACTTCGGCTATCTGATCGAGAGCGGATTCCTGCCGCCGCCGGGCGTCGGCGCGTCTCGCCAGACGACACCCGACACGGCATCCGATGCGGCATCCGAAGCGGAGGCAGCGTCCGTCGCCTGATCGGCCGGCGTCGCGCGAAACCCGGGCTTCGGCACACGCTTTCGCGCGACATTTCGGGCACGTTCGTTTTCACGTGCTTTGCACGCGCTTTCACACAATTTTTCGCGCAGTCCCCTGTCTTTTACCGAGGAGTTCATCATGCTGCAAAAAGTCCGCACCGACCTGCAACCCGACACGCTGATCCACAACCTGGACACCACGGTTCACGCCGGGGTCGCCGACCTGAACGCGTCCGCACGCGACGTGTGGAACGTCGTTGGCCGTTTCGACGGGTACAACCGCTTCGTGACCGGCCTGGAATACATCCAGATGACAGGCACCGCGACCGGGCCGCGCTCGCTTCGCCACAAGCACTTCACCGGCGGCGATCTGGTCGTCGAGCAGCTCAATACGCGCGACGACGAGGCGATGACCATGAGCTGGACGCTGATCTACACCACCTTCGACATCGGCAATATGTGGGCGTCGATGGAGGTCGTGCCGCGCGGCGACAAGGCCTGCACGGCGACTTATCGCATCGTGGGTGAGGCGCGCTCGGGCAACCCCAAGGACCAGCCGGCCTTCGATGCCTTCGCTGTCGGCTTCCTGAAGATGGCGATGGACAATCTGCGCAAGATGTTCAACGACTGACCGATGCCGCGACGCGCTGCCTCGCAGATTCACTGAAGCACTGAAGCACCGACGCGTCGGCGCATCGAGCATCCGCGCTCTCCCGCCCGCCGTGCCGCTGACAGGCACGGCAGCACACCTTCGCGGTGTTCGCCGCGAGGGCGCCCTCTTCGCTTTGTCTCGGACCGCACCATGGACAGACATCCCACATCCGCCGGGCGCTGGCAACTCGCGGCGCGCGCGCAACGCATGCAGCCCTCCGCGCTGCGTGAACTGCTGAAGGTCGCCGAGCGGCCGGACATCATTTCATTCGCGGGCGGGCTGCCGTCGCCCTGCGCGCTCCCTGTCGAGCGATTGCAGGCGGCGGTGCAGCGCATACTGCAACGCGACGCTGTCGCCGCGCTGCAGTATGGCCCGTCGGAGGGCTACCTGCCCCTGCGCGAGACGATCGCCGAGCGCCTCTCGAAGCGGGGCGCCGCGGTAAGTCCGTCGCAGGTTCTCGTGACGACGGGTTCGCAACAGGGCCTCGATCTGGTCGCGCGCATCCTCGTCGACCCCGGTTCGTCCGTACTGATCGAAACCCCCACGTACCTGGGCGCCGTTCAGGCGCTTGCGCAATACGAACCCGTCTTCGAGGAAGTTCCCGCCGACGCGGCGGGGCTGTTGCCCGAGCGTCTGACCGAAGCGTCGATGCGCCGCGCTCGCCTGCTCTACACGCAGCCCAACTTCCAGAATCCGACGGGACGCACACTCGCGCCGGAGCGGCGAATCGCGCTGGTTTCCCGGGCGACGCGCCACGGACTGCTGCTCGTCGAGGACGACCCTTACGGCGAGTTGGTCTACAGCGGGGTCACCCCCGCTTCGCTGCTCTCGATGGCGCCCGGGAGCGTGGTGCACCTCGGCTCGTTCTCGAAGGTTGTCGCACCCGGCTTGCGCGTGGGGTACCTCGTCGCCCCGGAAGCGCTCATGGGAAAGCTGTTGCAGGCCAAGCAGGCGAGCGATCTCCATACGACCGGCATCACGCAGCGACTGGTACACGCATTGTTGAACGATGGCGAGTACGACGCGCATCTCGACGCCATTCGGCGGCGTTACCGGGCTCAATGCGCACTCATGCTCAGTTGTCTTGCCGAACACATGCCCGACGGGGTGACGTGGTCCCGTCCCACCGGCGGCATGTTTCTCTGGGTGACGCTGCCGGCCGAGATCGACAGCACCCTGCTGTTCGAAGACGCGCTGGCACGCGGAGTCGCCTTCATTCCGGGCGCGTCGTTCCACGCGGTCGCGCCGAAGGCGAACACCCTGCGCCTGACGTTCACCACGGCGACACCGTCGCAAATCGAATCCGGCATCGCGCGACTGGCGCAGGCCATCAGGGCCCGGCTACGGCCAACGGAACCGCACCGGCCTGTCGCACCGCCGGCACGCGAGCGCATCGACAGGTCGGCCGTGCTTCAGGCGCAAGCCTGAAACGCGGTGCCCGAAGGCTCGAACAGCCCCAGATTCTGCGCCGTCTGCACGAAGCGCGGCACGCAGGGATTACAGCTTGCCGCGCTCCATACCAATGCCACGTCGATGCTCGGCGCATGCAACAGCGGCACGAACTGCACGTTCTCCGCACGCGTACTTCGCATCGAACTGTGCACGAGCGCGACACCCAGACGTTGTCCGACGAGATTCACGATGGTTTGCTGGAAGTTTGTCTCCAATCGCACGCGAGGTGAAAAACCGGCCTGACGACAATGCTCGGTAATGGTGTTGTGAATGAAAGGCGACGCTTCGCGCGGCGAGATGATGAAGGCATCGTCGCGCAGCTCGCCCACCGAGATCGCTGAGCGCGCCGCCAGCCGGTGCCCGACCGGCAGCGCCGCCACCAGCGGTTCGCGGAAGATGGTCTCGGTACAGAGTTCGTCCGAAGCGTCGGACGAATACATGATACCCACGTCGACTTTGCCGCAGCGCAATGCGTCGGCCAGATCGGTGGGAATCGTTTCCTTGAGCCTGACTTCGATGCGTGGAAACGCGGCGGCGAACGCGCGCGTGAGGACCGGCAGCACGCTGCACGCGACAGCGAACATGAAGCCCGCGCAGAGCATGCCGGAATCTCCGACTTCGGCGGCGCGCGCGTGAGAACGCGCCTGGCCGAGCGTGGCGAGGACAGAGCGTGCATCACGGTGAAAACGCTGCCCTGCCGCGGTAAGCGCCACGCTGCGCTGCGTGCGTTGAAACAGTACGACACCCAGCTCGTCTTCGAGCATCGCGATCTGCCGCGACAACGGGGGTTGCGAGATATGCAGAAGGCTCGCCGCACGCCCGAAATGAAGTGTTTCAGCCAGTACTACGAAATAGCGAAGTTGCCTCAGTTCCATGGAGCCCGCTCCTTTGAAGAACATCGGATTCTATTCATAGCAAACCAGTATCAGTCATCGCATCATATGGTATTGGAGACCGCCGACGAATCGAACTATGCTTGCTCTTGCTTTATGGAGCACCCCCCAAAGGCATTCGCAATGATGCGATCCCGCGCCGCCAAACGCAGCGCACGCCAATTCCAATAAAGTCAATGAGAGACGCTATGCACGCCCACGATCCGCTGGACCGTTCAAACGCAAACTTTCAGTCTTCCTCCCAGCCGTCGCTGGACCGGCTCTGCGGCAACGACCCCGCCATGCTCGCCATGCTCGCCCGAGCCCGCCTGCTCATCGATCGCCAGCTTCCCATCCTCATTCTCGGAGAAACCGGTACCGGCAAGGAATATCTCTCTCGCGCACTCCACGACTACAGCGCCCGCCGGCAAGCGTGCATGGTGTCTGTCAATTGCGGCTCCATTCCCGAGAGCCTCATCGAAAGCGAACTGTTCGGCTATCAGCGCGGCGCGTTCTCCGGCGCCCTCAATACCGGCATGAAGGGCAAGGTCGTACAGGCCGACGGCGGCACCCTGTTTCTCGACGAGATCGGCGACATGCCCTTCGCGCAGCAGACCCGACTGCTGCGCGTGCTCTCCGAGCGGGAAGTCACGCCGATCGGCGCCACCGCCCCCGTGCGCGTCGATCTGCAACTCATTTGTGCAACGCATCAGAATCTCGAATCGCGCGTACAGGCCGGCGCCTTTCGAGAGGATCTGTACTACCGGGTCGCCGTGGGCATTGTGCACCTGCCGCCGCTACGTCTGCGCCAGGACCGCGCCTGGCTGCTCGATGCGATGATCGCCACCGAGTCCCGAGGCAACGCCGGCTTCGATTCCCTCGACGATGAGGCCCGCGAGTTGCTGCTGTCCTATGCCTGGCCCGGCAACCTTCGCCAGATGCGCGCCGCCGTCCAGTACGCATGCGCAGTCAAGCTCGGCGACACGATCCGCGTGTCCGATCTGCCCGCGAATCTCGTCCAAAGCGCCATGTCCGGTACCGATTCGCACCGCGCGAACGGCGCGCCCCCGGCACCGCATGTCATGGCGCCGGCGGCCGGTGCCGCCGCCGTCTTCCCGAATGCGCCGGCCGGTCATATCCAGATCACCCCGCTCGCGTCACTGTCGGCCATTGCCAACGGCGAGCGGGAGATCATCATTCGGGTCCTGTCGTCGCGGCGCTGGAACATCTCAGCCGCGTCGCGCGAACTCGGTATCTGCCGCACTTCGCTCTATCGCAAACTGCGCGAGCTGCACATTCCGCATGTGCGCGACATGGGCCGCGATGTGCTGCTCGGCCCGGAGCGTTGATCCGGGCGACGCAGAACACAACCGGCATGATGCAGGCGGCATGTCGCAAGCCGCACGACGCAAACGGCAAAGACTGACGAGCGACGCGTCTCGCCGCCCGTCCTTGTGCGGTAGGCGTTGCTGGTTTATGCCGGATCCGCCAGCAACGCCATCATGGCCGTCTCCTTGTAGCGAGACCCGGTCGTCGCCCCGGCACCGAAGCGCGCGTCGAGCGCCCGTGCGACATCCGCATCAATCCGCAGGCTGGCTGCGGCCAAGTTCTCTTCCAGCCGGCTCACGCGTCGCGTGCCGGGAATCGGCACGATGTCGTCGCCGCGCGAGAGCAGCCAGGCCAGCGCGAGTTGCGCGGGCGTCGCGCCGATCCGGTCCGCCTGACTTGCCAGGGCTTTCGCCAGTTGCATGTTGGCATCGAAGTTCTCGCCCTGCAGTCTCGGGTCCGACGTACGGCGCGAGTCTCCCTGCGGAAAGTCTTCGGCGCGTCGTGCGGTACCCGTGAGAAAGCCGCGCCCGAGCGGAGCGAACGGCACGAGCCCGATACCCAGTTCGCGCAGGCATGGCAGGATCGATGCTTCGATGTCACGATGCCAGAGCGAGTATTCGCTCTGCAACGCACTCACCGGATGCACGGCGTGCGCCCGCCGGATGGTTCGCTCGCCCGCCTCGGAAAGCCCGAAGTAAAGCACCTTGCCTGCCTTGACGAGGTCACCGACCGTCCCCGCGACCTCTTCGATCGGCACGTTCGGATCGACCCGATGCTGATACAGCAAATCAATGTGATCCGTTCCAAGCCGGGCAAGACTGGCATCGACCACCTCACGGATATGTGACGGTCGGCTATCGGCCCCGGTGACCACGCCGTTCTCGAACCGGAATCCGAATTTCGTCGCGATGACAACCTTGTCGCGCCGCCCCTTGAGCACGCGCCCGAGCAGCCGTTCGTTCTCGTATGGCCCGTAGACTTCGGCGGTGTCGAAAAACTGGCATCCGAGCTCCATCGCCCGTTCCATTACACGAACCGATTCCGCTTCATCGGAAGCGCCATAGGCGTAGCTCATGCCCATGCAGCCCAGCCCAATGGCCGGGACCTCCAATCCTTGTTGCCCAAGCCGACGTGTCGACAGCATCGTGGCGCTCCTTTGAGAGGGTTGTGATTCCGGAATCGGTCGAGGCGATACCGGCGTGTGGTTCCTGTCATGCAATTTTCGAACCATTGTCCGCGCTCGCCTCGCGTGCCCCGGCGACCGGACGCGCATCGTCGTACGCGCCGTGGCCGGACCCGCATGACGTCAGGCATTGCGCGCGACGATCCCGCGCGCTGTCGGCACGCGGCGCGCATGCGCGCCGGCACCGGCGTTCGGGTGGAACATCTGTCGAGAGTTGCAACACCTGTCGCAGGCTGCGACAGGTGCTCGCGGCCTCGCGGCGTCGGCGCGAAAGGTCGTGCCCCTCTCACACCCATTGCGCATGAATATGGCATCCAAATTGCTTGGAGTCCGTTATTTCGATTGACATGGACCCGATGCACGCGGTGGAGAATGGCGCCGTGGATGGTGTGGTGGATGGCGCGGTGCACATCGGAATGTCAGGCGGGACAACCAACGGGATCCACGACACACGATGACGAACGACAAGACGGATGCCCCGGCGGGCATGGGGCTTGCGCTGTATGGCGCTTCGCGCGACGTTCTCGCCCGTTTCAAGGGATGGGACGCGCACTTGAGTCCCGACGAGCGCCGTCGCGCCGACGCGTTTTCCCGGTCGTCCGACCGCGAGGACTATGTTGCGGCGCACATTCTTGCGCGTGTCGCGGCGGCGCGCGTCACGTGTGGCACCCACGGCCCCGGGCCGGCAGCCCGCACTTATGTCCTCGTGCAACGCTGCGAGCGATGTGGCGGCGCCCACGGACGTCCTCGCCTGCCGGCCCACCCCGGGTTGCATGTCAGCCTCAGCCGTACCCGCGGCGCGGTCGCGGCCGCGTGTGCCATCGCCCCCGTGGGCATCGACGTCGAGCACTGGGATGAAGCCTGGCTCGCCGACGCCGACCTGCCGGGGGTGAACGAGCGCGAGCGTATCCGGCTCAATGCGTTCGCCGGGGTAGCGTACACCCACCACGCCCCGTCGCCGCGCGCGCTGGCATGGCTGCGCCTGTGGACACGCAAGGAGAGTCTTATCAAAGTCGGCGACGCCACGCTCGATGCGATGACCGCGATCGACCTGTCCGCACTGCCGATGAGCGAGGCCCCGCTGCGCACGTGGCAAAGGCGCGTCGCGCACGGGGGATGGGCCATGACCGACTGGCTCGACGCCGCACTGCGAATCACGGGCACGGTGTCGAGTCTCGGGAATGTCAGCGTCGAGCGAGTCGATGCCTGACGACGAATGTGCGCGGCGGCGCACACGGTCGAACGATCTTGCAGACGGCGTGCATGCATGCCGTCTGCACCCTGTGTAGGCGAAACGCCGTTTTTCCGGCGCTGTCAGGCGGTGATAAGCGCCGGTTGCGCCGCTTGCGCGGGCGCGTTGTCCTCGACCGAACTGAGCATCAGGCGCTCGAACGCGCCCAGCGATGCCTCGGTGCCCTTCTCCACGGCAATCGCGATCTGCTTGAACGGCACGGTCGGCACGTCGCCAGCGGCGAACACACCCGGCTCCGACGTGGCGCTCTTGGCATCGACTTCGATCTCACCATGGCGCGAGAGCGACACCGCGCCCCCGATCCACTCGGTGTTGGGCACCAGACCGATCTGTAGGAACACGCCTTCGAGCGCTATCGTGGCTCGCTCGCCCGTGGGACGGTCGAGGTACACGCGGCCGTCCACCTTCGGACCGCATAGTTCGCTAGGCGACCTGACTCCGGGCGAGTTCCGAATCGCCCACCTTGAAGCCGGAATTTTCTAATTCAAGGTGCTCGGGTATCCGGGGGACGTCGCCGCCGTCATACGAATATCGAGGCACCGGAAATGTGGAGAAGAGCCGGCCGAAAAGGCGGTTCCTACGCTTGATTGGCCTTGGCGCAAAGGTCATTTTTACGTCAATAAAAGACGCGTGACGTTAACTTCTGGCTCCCCTTAAAATAAGTCATCTCGGATTTCCGGTTAACTATCCCTCATGCATCGAATAGGATTCTTCGTTTGCCATGGTCACGACGCGCTTGATCTTGCAGGACCACTTTCGGCTTTTCGTCAGGTAGCGACTGCCGCCGGCCACACACCCTATGAACTTCGCGTTATCTCGCGCGCGGGCGGGCCCGTAACGGGCAACGCAGGTCTCTCCATTGAAACAAAGCCGATCGGGAGACGCGCATTTGATACGGTCATTTTTGTGGGTGGTGATATAGACCCAATGAGCGAGCCGGAGAACATTGCCGCGGCCAGAAAATTGAATTCCAGGGCGTCGCGGGTAGCAAGCGTGTGTACCGGCGCATTTTTGCTTGCGGAAGCTGGCCTTTTGGACGATCTGAAAGCCACAACGCACTGGCGATACTCCGCGCAATTGCAGTCTCGCTTCCCTCGCGTCAGGGTCGAGAGCGATAAGATTTTTATCGCCGACGGCCGCATTTGGACGTCGGCAGGTATCGCGTCCGGAATTGACCTCGCGCTGGCCTTAATCGAAAAAGATATGGGCTCGGAAACCGCACGAACGATCTCCAGGCTGATGGTCGTTCCATACCGCCGACCTGGCGGTCAGTCCCAATTCTCCGCCATGTCGCAGATGGAGCCGGAATCGGATCGTATTCGCATCGCACTGAACTTTGCCAGAGAGCATTTGGCCGAAGCGCTGCCCGTCGAGCGACTCGCGGATGCGGCACGTTTAAGTCCGCGACAATTCGGGCGGGCGTTCCGCCGGGAAACGGGGGAAACGCCTGCTAAGGCGGTCGAGCGTCTGCGCGTTGAAGCTGCGCGACTGCGCTTGCAGGACGGTAGCGAACCGATCGAACAGATTGCTCTGGCGGTGGGATTCACTGATCCGGACCGAATGCGCAGAGCCTTCGTCAAATTGTACGGGCACCCGCCGCAATCGATTCGACGCGAGAACAGACGCCTCGCTAACCGCTGACCGGACTTCTTGGCGCCGCAATCCGCGAGATACGCTACAGCGATGCACCCGAAAGGGTGCTCAGCCTGAAAAACGATGGAGTTATCCCAACGCTACTCAGGGCGCCGATTCATTCCAGATGTCGCGATGCAACTTCCAGGCGCCGCCCTGCTTCAGGAAAATGAGAATCTGCTTACCGCGGTATTTGAGGTTTCCACTTTGGTCATGGATCTCCGCATCCGAAACTTCCGTCACGACCTGATCGTTACCGTAGAACTCGTAATTGCTGAACAACACAGTGTCAGGCGCTGATCCGGCTGACGCCTTGGTGAAATACGCGGTGATCGCGTTCGCACCTCGAATTCTGTCTCCGCCCGGCGGCAGGAGTGCGCCATCTTTCGTATACAACCGGCCCACTGCCTCGTAGTCCCCGCGCGCGTAAGCTTCCGCCCATCGCGCGTTCTCGGCTTTGATCGCCGATTCGATTTTCGATTGGTGGCAACCGGCGGTTGCCGGCGTGGCGAGCGTAGACAGTGAGAGGCAAGCAGCGAGTACGGCCACGCAATAACGAATCTGTCGCATCTTTTGACTTCCGATAATGGATTGAATTGGAGAGCGCTGCACAAACTTCGTCAGCGAAAGTTGCAAAAGACGGGCAATGTCGGTGACAGCTTCTATCGAAACCAGCGAGAGCACGCACTTCCATTGCCCGCAAGTGTTTCATCGAATGCCAGGGATCCGAGCCAGCCCCTTGGATGCACCGGGCAGTTCCTTGTCGACCATCGCGACGACTTCCGGCCTCGCATCGCGGGGATGGCCGGAATGGAACGGCGGCGCGGGATCGTATTCGATCACGAGTTGTGTAAATTCGGCGGCCTGTTGCCCCCGCATCTTCGCCGCAACACGAAGTGCAAAGTCGATGCCTGCCGTCACACCTCCGCCGCTCATGAAGCGACCGTTGTCGTCTTCTACGAAACGATCCGGAACACCGATCGCGCCATATTCGGCAAGCTTGTTGACGAAGGCCCAATGGCAGGCGCTTCGCCTGCCTTTGAGGATACCGGTTGCGGCAAGCACGAGCGATCCGTTGCAAACTGAGGTCACGTGTTTGGCGCCGTCGGAGAGCCGCCGAATCTGCGTCAGATACTCTGGACGCATCGGTGCCGAAAGATTAGACCCGCCGGGCACCAAAATCAGATCAGTTTTCTCGATGTCGGCCAGTCGTTCGGTGTTGCCATAAACCACCCCGAACTCGAGCGTCACGTTGCCGCCCTTAAGGCTCGCATAGCGAACGTTCGTATTCGGCAGACGGTGAAAAATCTCGCTAGGGCCGGCGAAATCGAGAAGCGTTCCCCCGTCATAGTTCACGATCAGAATGTTCAGAGGCTCGTTCGGGGCAAGCTCCCCCTTGCTACCCGTCTGCGCAAAAGCGGGAGTCATGCCGCCGAGCAGGGCACCGCCACTCACCGCGGCGCCGAGCGCGGCGATGCCGCCAAACTTAAGAGCGTCACGACGAGAATGGCCGGATTTGTCAAGTTGCTCACTTGATGCTTTATTTTTGCTTTGGTCTGTCAAGATCATTGCTCCTTACACTTTAGCCCCTGACCAAGCGCACCCGGGTCGGGCCAATTTAAAGAACCACCGCGACGAATTGCCCGGCGGACGGTATCAGGATTGGGATGTGCCGCGAAGACGCGTAGAAGTCGAAATCGGCCACCGAAGACTTAGAGCTGCGAGGCTCCGCCATCGACGACTAGCTCGGCGCCGACGACATAGGAGGATTCGTCGCTGGCAAGATAAAGTGCCGCGTACGCGATGTCATCGGCCTTGCCCATGTGGCCCACGGGAATGCCTTTCGCGAGTTCCACCTTGAGGTTGCGAACATCCTCGTCGGCCATGCCCCACTTGCCAATCAGGGGTGTCTCCATCGCGCCGGGAGCGATCGCGTTAAAGCGGATCTTGCGGTCGAGAAACTCGTAGGACCAGCTACGGGCAAGGGATCGCACTGCGGCCTTTGCCGCCGCGGTCAGCGAAATTCCGTGCTTGCCGGTCTGGTCAACGAAGGACGTATTGAGGATGACCGAGGCACCATCTCGCAACACCGGAAGCACCGCCTGAAGCGTGAGCACAACGCCTTTGACATTGACGTCCATGATCTCGGCATACAGTGCTTCGTCGATGTCGTCGACGGCGGACGGGAACGCCCACCCGGCGTTGGCAAACACGATGTCCAGGCCGCCAAATTTCTCTTTCACCTGAGCGGCAATCGCCCGCATGTCGTTGAGCGAACGGACATCGCCCTTGAGGACGAGCGCGTTCTCGCCGAGCTCAGCCCTCACCCGTTCAAACGCGGTTTCGTCGCGCCCCGTTACCGCCACTTTGGCGCCTTCTGCAATGAAAAGCTTGGCAGTGGCAAGACCGATGCCGCTTGTGCCACCCGTGATCAACGCCGATTTGTTCTTGAGCCTCATTTCTGTGTTCCTTTCTCTGCTTCGTTATCGATCAAGCCAAAGATTCAAGCGCTACTGCGCTTGCCCCAACTTGATTCGCAATCAGATTATGGAATCGATACAGAATGACGCAAAGGACCTATATCCCTTAAAAAACGACACACCAGCCAGATGGTTCTTAGGCAGTGGTCGACGTTTCCAATCTCCCACCGAACTGCTGCACGCTTTCCGCAACGCCGCTGCTGCGTGAACTAGTGATCCGATCCGCCAGCCTTCCGATGCTCGATCCCTAGGGCGAGATGAAATCGCGCCTGGTCACGCAGCTCCTAAACGAAATCGCACTGGCGCCGACCGAAAACCTTCATTTGCCAATGCCGGCCGACGCCCGCTTCCCAAGATCGTCGATACGATCATGGACCACACCGCCGGACGCGAGCCATGATGTTCCTCAAAGCGCCAAGCACTCGCCAGCGCGTTACGTGGCGGAACGACGCGTACGACGCGCTCGCGCCAAATTACTCGCTCCTGCGCCCCAGCAGAACGAAGTAAGCGCACGGCTCAGCCGCAACCCGCTAGAGAGCAGCGAAGAACTTTCCGATCTTGGTCGGAGACAATGTGCGACCACGTGGCTCGAAGGTGGCGATTGCGCTCGTGCGGATTCTAGGTGGCCAACACGTGTTGAATCAGTGCCATATCGGCATCCGATCAGCGGAGCAACCGTTCAAGCGTTCGGAAGTTGATCACCGCTGGTGCCTGACGCTGCGAGGCATTTCGGCCGCGTAGGGAAATTATGGGTTTTGTGGTGTCTCTGCACAAAGACAAACCACGCAACCTGATTGTGCGCAGATGCACAATCAGAGGCGTCGAAGGGTCATTTGAACGGAGCGAGGCTGAGCCTGAGCAATGCTCACTCAGACTCAAGATCTTTGAGTCTTTTGTAGAGGTAAGAGCGAGACATTCCGAGGGCTTCGGCAACGCGCTTTTTATTTCCATTGTGATGTGCAAGCGCCTCGCGGATCAGATCAAGTTCCACCTTCTCCTTGGCCAATCGGATGCCGGTCTTGCTCAACGATACACTCCCAGCAAGACCGGGGAAGACGGAGGACTCAGTGTCGGCCTCAGCCGACGACTGCTCGAAGTTCTCGATGGCCAGGAAATCATCGTCAGAAAAAATGGCGGCACGCTCGATGGCGTGCTGTAACTGCCGGACGTTGCCCGGCCATGAACGTTCCTGAAGATAACGCACCACTTCTGGTCTCAATGACTTCGGGGACATCCGATGGCGAGCAGCAAAATCGTTGAGAAACCGCTCGGCCAGCAGAGGGATGTCGTCGAGTCGCTCCCGCAGTGGTGGCAGCCGCAGCGTCACCGCGCTAATCCGATAGAACAGATCGAGCCGAAATCGACTCTCTTTAATCATCGCGTCGAAATTGCGATTGCTGGCGGAAATCAACCTGAAATCTGAGTGCTTCGGGCGGTCCCCGCCAAGACGCTCGAACGTCCCGTCTTGAAGAACACGCAAGAGTTTGACTTGCATCTCGAGTGGCATATCGCCGATCTCGTCGAGGAACAAGCTGCCGGTATGCGCCAGCTCGAACTTGCCTTTGCGTCCCTTCTTGTCCGCCCCGGTGAATGCGCCGCCCTCGTAACCGAAGAGTTCGCTCTCGACCAGATTGCCCGGCATGGCCGCCGCGTTGACGAGCACGAGTGGCTTATCGCTGCGCCCGCCGAGTAGATGGATGGCATGCGCGACCAACTCCTTGCCCGTGCCACTCTCGCCGACGAGCAGCACCGGCACGTCCAGCGGCGCAACGCGCACGATATCGTCCTTCAGGCGTCGCACCGACTCGCTGTTCCCGACAATCTGCTCGAGCCCATGCGAACGGTTGCGCATGCCGGACAGCTCCCGCTTGTAGAACGCGAGCTCCTGACGCACACGCGCCAGTTCCACGCTCAGCTTCTCGATCGCCTCCGGGCCCTTGAACATCACCTGGCCGATCGCGCCGACACAGTTTCGCGCGCGATCAAAGATCGGCGTGCGCGTAACCACGCGCGTGACACCGTTCATTTCCTGCACCTGGCCGATCTCTCGCTTACCGGACGTCGCCACCTCCGGTAGACGGGTGTTCTCGATGACCTCGGTCACCGAACGTCCCGTTCCCTCGCCGTGACGCAACCCGAAGAAGCGCTCATGAATCGGGCTGATGTAGCGCAGCACGCCTTCTTTGTCGACGACCGTGATCGCCTCATAGGGATTGGTCACGAAGTGGCGCAGGATCTCATCGGAAAAATCGACGCTGGCAATGAACTCGGAGAGCTCGTCGCCGTGTGCACCGACAAAGACGAGGAAGCATCCCCCCTGCGATGTGGTGAACGTCGCCACGATGAGCGGCTGCTCAGCTTCGGCCAACGTGAACAGACGCTTGAGCGGCACGACATGCCGGCGGCGCCACACCGTCGTGATGTTGTCGATCACCGAAGTGTCGCTTCCCAAGCCCGCCGCGAAGCGCACCTGTCCTGCCACGTCGAGCACCAAAACGCCGTTGGCCGGCTGTCCCATATCTCCTCCAACGAGTGGATTTTTGTGTCTTCGAAGTGTAGTTGAAATACACAAAGGGGTATTCAGTGTCCTCAAGAGCGGACACATCTGCAAACGCCGGGCCAACACGCATGCGCATCATTTTCGACCGACGACGTGGCATAACCGGTTTATTCCTGTGACCTTTGGATTGAGTGCAACGCAACATTTTCCATGCTGGCACGGTTGTCGCTTAGGGAAGGGTATACGACCGAGACACCACAATGAATCCACTCGACACACTTCCCCTCGCGACCACGACCACCGGGCTCGGACTGCTCAAGGGCGTCCGGGTGCTAGATCTCACGACTTCCATCGCAGGCCCCTACGGCACGCAGTTGCTCGGCGACCTCGGCGCCGAAGTGACGAAGATCGAGCGGGTCGGCACCGGTGACGACACCCGGGCGTGGGGCCCTCCGTTCCTCGATGGCGAATCGCTCTGGTACCTAAGCATCAACCGCAACAAGGAAAGCCTGACGCTTGACATCAAGCAGCCCGAGGGCCGGGAGATCCTCGACAACCTGCTCGCGTCGACCGATGTGCTCGTCGTAAACACGGTTCAGAGTGTTCAACGCCGACTCGGGCTGGACTTCGTGTCGCTGACGACCCGGTATCCGTCGTTGATCCACGTGGCGCTCACGGGCTTCGGCTCACACGGCCCGCGCGCCAACCTGCCCTGCTATGACCTCATTGCGGAAGGCTATTCGGGCGTGATGGACCTGACGGGCGAAATGGAGTACGGCCCGCAGAAAGTCGGCACGCCAGCAGCCGACCTGCTTGCTGGTCAGGACGTCGCCCTCGCCACCGTCGCCGCGCTGTATGAGAGACAGCGCACTGGGCTCGGCAAAAGCATCGATGTGTCGATGGTCGCGAGCATGGTCCGCTTCATGGCGCCGCGCATCGTCCCCTACCTTGGGTCGGGCGAGCACATCACCCGCTCAGGCGGGCGCGATTCCGTCATTGCGATCTACCAGGTCTTCGAGACCGCCGACGAACCGATCACGCTTGGGCTGGGCAACGACGCCATCTGGCAGCGATTCTGGACGGCCGTCGGCCAGCCGGAATATGGCGCCACCCAAGCGTTCGCCACGAACGCAAGTCGCCGGGCGCAGCGCGCCAGTATCGTGAAGGCGATTCAGGGGCTGCTGGTCACGCGCGAGCGCGAACACTGGTTGACAGTGTTCAACGAACACCGGATTCCGGCGGGTCCGATCTACCGGGTAGATCAGGTCGTGCGGGACCGGCATCTGCTCTCGGAAGGATTGTTCTATTCGGTTGAAGGATCCGCCAGCAAGGTGCCCCAGGTCGGTCTGGGCATTCGCTTCGACGGCAAGAGCGAGGTCCATCGCAGCGCGCCGCCGCTGCTGGGCGCGGACACGGAACGCGTGTTGCGCACACGTCTTGGCCTGTCGGAAGCACGCATCGCTGGCCTCAAGGAACGACAAGTCATTTGAACATCAATAGGGAGACAACGATGAAATTCGAGGAAATCCTGTATCGCGAAGATGGTCCCATCGGCACGATCACGCTCAACCGTCCGCACGACGGCAACATGTTCACCGAGACGATGTGTCACGAGATTCGCGACTGTATCGAGAACATCCGTCGCGAGACGCGCACCCGCGCGATCGTGATCACCGGCGCGGGCGACAAATTCTTCTGCACCGGCGGTCGGAAAGACGGCATGGAAGACTCGCTGCTCTACGCTGGTGTGCTGCCGACTCTGGAGATGTACGAGAGCATTGATCGCCTGCAGAAGCCCGTGATCGCCTCGGTCAACGGCTTTGCCGTGGGCGGTGGGAACGTGCTGCAAGTCGTGTGCGACGTCACCATCGCTAAAGAAAGCGCCATTTTTCGTCAAGTCGGGCCGATGGTCGGTAGCTTCGATGCCGGCTATGGCACGTGGTATCTGGAAGACCTCGTCGGCAAGAAGCGCGCGAAGGACATCTGGTATCGCAACCCGAAGATCAGCGCACGCGAAGCGCTCGAATGGGGCCTGATCAACATGGTCGTGCCCGATAACGAACTGAAGGACGCGACCCGCCAGTACGCGCTCGAGATCGCGCAACGCGGCTCGCTGGCGCTAGCAGCGATCAAGTCGGCATTCAACGCACGTCATGGCGGAGTGAGCGGTCTGTCGCGCATGTCGCACGACATTCTGTTGCGCGGCTATCTCGAGTCGGACGAGCACGCGGAGCTGGCATCGGCGTTCGCCGAACGTCGCGATCCGGATGCCTCCAAGTTCGGTCACTGAACTCGCCCGCTCATCGATATACGGATCGACGTCATGCAAAACATACTGACGCTTCACAATCCCCAGCGGGCACGCGAATACTACCTGGCCGGCGTATGGCAGCAGGAGACGCTGTACTCACTCGCCCGTCGCCATGCGCGCGAGCGGCCCTCGGCCCACGCCCTGCGGGATGCGACCCGACGCCTCACTTGGCGCGAAGTCACCGAGTGGACCGACAGCGTCGCGGAATCGCTGCATCGCGGCGGCCTGCGCCCGGGCGACCGAGTGGGAATCTGGCTGCCCAGCGTCCTCGAAACCGTCATCATTTTCCTTGCGTGCTCGCGCAACGGCTACGTCTGCGCACCGTCGCTGCATCAGAACTACACGGTCGAGGAAATTGCTGTCCTGCTCGAACGTATCCAGTGCAAGGCACTGTTCACGCAACCCGGTTACGGGGCGAACGGGCGAGCGGCGTCCATCTTCGATCGCGCACGATCCATTCCCGGATTGATGATGATCTACGACCGCGAGGCGGCACAGGATAACGTCGACAAACTGGCGTTTCCCGACGCCGCACCGCCGGCGGTACTGCACGCACCGGACCTCGATGCCGACAAGATCGTCTATCTCGCCTTCACTTCCGGCACGACGGGTGCGCCAAAGGGGGTGATGCACAGCGACAACACCCTGCTCGCAAACGGGCGTGCCCTCGCCACCGACTGGGGGCACACTAGCCAGACACGACTACTGACGCTCAGCCCGATGAGCCATCACATTGCGACAGTGGCCATCGAACAGATGCTCGTCACTGGCCTTGAACTGTGCATGAGCGCCCCCTCTGCCGGCGTCTCCGGTCTCGACTGGATCGTGAAGACCGAAGCCGACTATGTGATGGGGGTGCCGACACACGCCATGGACGTCCTCGCGGAGGTCGAACGCCGCGACCTCGATCATCTGGGTGACGTGAAGACCTTCTACATGGCCGGCTCGGCCATTCCGCGCGACGTCGCCCAACGCTTCATGAGCCTTGGCGTGACGCCGCAGAACGTCTACGGCATGACAGAAAACGGCTCGCACAACTATACGCGGCCGAGCGACGGCGCCGACACCATTGTCTCGACGTGCGGACGTCCATGCGAAGGCTATGAAATCAAGCTCTGGAAGCGAGACAACATCGACGACGAAGCCGAACCCGGCGAAATCGGAGAAATCGGCGGACGCGGTGCCGTGCTCATGCTGGGCTACTTCGACAATCAGGGCGCTACTGAGTCGTCGTTCAACCGGCATGGCTGGTTTATGAGCGGCGACCTGGGCATGCTCACCGAAGACGGTTGTCTGCAGATCGTCGGCCGTAAGAAGGACCTGATCATTCGCGGCGGACACAACATCTTCCCCGCAGGCATCGAAGAGCTCGCGATGCGCCACAGCGACGTCGACCGTGCAGCCGCATTTCCGGTGCCCGATGAGCGTCTCGGCGAGAAGGTATGCCTTGCCATTCTGGTTAAGTTCGGCGCGTCGGTCAGTGCCGAATCGATGCTCGATCATCTCGCCGCTTCGGGCCTGTCGAAGTACGACATGCCGGAGTACTTTGCGTCGCTAGACACGTTTCCGCTCACGGCGAGCGGCAAGATTCTCAAGCGCGAGCTCATCGAACTTGTGCGCAACGGCGGTCTCACCCCCGAGGCAGTCCGCTATCGCGCGAAAGCCAATCTAGGAGTCTGAAGTGTCAGTCACGCTCAAGATCATTGACGGCATCGCGCAGGTGGGCTTGAACCGTCCGGAAGCGCTCAATGCGCTGAGCTTTTCCGTACTCGTTGAACTCTCCGCCGCGTTCGACGAAGCGGCGCGCTCCGATGCAAGGGCATTGGTCGTTACGGGAAGCGGCAGCAAGGCATTTTGCGCGGGTGCCGACATCAAGGAGTTGTTGGGCCGCAGCCTCATCGCCCAGCGAGAAGACGCTGCGCTGGGACAGGCCACGTTCGCGAAGCTTGACGCGCTGCCTGTGCCGTCGATCGCCGTCATCAGCGGCTATGCGTTCGGCGGTGGGCTCGAACTGGCTATGGCATGTACGTTCCGAATCGCCACGCCCAGCGCCAAGATGGGCCTGCCGGAGATCAAGTTGGGACTCATTCCCGGCTACGGCGGAACCCAACGGCTGCCGCGGCTGATCGGGCAGGCACGCGCGCTCGAACTGGTTCTCTCGGGGAAAGCAATCGATGCGGCGGAAGCGGAACGCATCGGGCTCGTCAACCGCATTGTCGAAGGCGACGACCCGATGGCGCTCGGCTGCGAATTTGCCAACCAGTTTACGCGTTACAGCAGGTGCGCCTCGCTGTTCGCACGAGAGGCCGTTCTGCGCGCAGCCGAAGTCAGCCTGAGCGACGGCCTGAAGATCGAAGCAGATCTCTCGACGCTCGCCTACCAGACGGCCGATGCGGTCGAAGGGATGACCGCCTTCGTCGAGAAGCGCAAGCCCGCTTTCAAGGATGAATGACATGGACAAAGGCTGCATTCTGGTGACTGGCGCGAGTCGAGGCATCGGCGCGGCGATCGCCGAAGCGCTAGCGCTCGATGGCTTCACCGTGGCGTGTCTGTCGCGTTCCGGCGCGCTGCCGACACGAGAAATTTCAGATCCCGACGTGCGCGCACGCTTCGTGACGACCGAATGCGACGTCACGCGCCATGACTCGGTCAAGCAGGCCATCGAGGACACGATGCGCCGCGTCGGCCTGCCACTCGTGGGTTTGGTCAACAACGCGGGCCTGCATCTGGAAGACGACGCCGCATCCCAGTCGATCGCGGAATTCGAGCAGGTCATGAGTATGAACACGACGTCGGTGTTCATGGCGAGTCAGATCGCCTATCCGTACCTGCGCGACGCCGGCGGCGCAACGATCGTCAACATAGGCTCGTTCTTCGACAAGCTCGGCGTGCGCCGCAACTCGGCGTATTGCGCCTCGAAGGCTGCGGTAGGCGCCATCTCGCGCTGCCTCGCCGTCGAGTGGGCGAGCGATGGCATCCGGGTGCATAACGTGGCGCCTGGCTACATCGCCACCGACTTGAACAAGGCATCGTTATCGAGCGGGTCGCTCAGCCGATTCCTCGCAAAGCGGATCCCGACTGGCGCCCCCGGCGCATCCGAAGACGTGGCGCAACTGGTGCGACTGCTGTTCACCGTTACGACCGGCTTCATGACCGGCGAGACGATCTATCTCGACGGCGGTCAGGGGATGGCGCTCTGAGCGCCAACGAATCGGAACACACGGATTAGGCACTCAACCATGAACGTACTCGAAAAACTGGACGCGAGCCTTCCGCTGTCGGAGGAAGAGCGGATGATTGTCGACAGCGTGAAGTCGCTGGCGCGCGACCGGATTGCACCCCGCGCCGCGGAATACGACCGCACGTCGGCGTTTCCGTGGGACAACGTCAAGGCCATCAACGAACTCGGTCTGAACGCAATCTTCATCCCGGAAGAATGCGGCGGTGCGCGACTCTCCTTCACCTGCTATGCCGCGTGCGTGCGCGAGATCTCCGCCGCATGTGCCTCGACGGGCATCATCTGGGCGACAAACTTCCACGCCATCAAGCCGGTCGTGGAATTCGGCAGCGAGGAGCAGAAGGCACGGGTCCTGCCGCGCATTGCAGAAGGCGGCCTCGCGTCACTCGCCATCACCGAAAGCGGTGCCGGTTCTGACGCCACGGGCATGCGCACGACCTTCACACCCAATGGCGATGATATCGTCATCAACGGCAGCAAGGTCTTCATCACCAACGGCGACGTCGCCGATCTGTATCTGCTGTTCGGCAAATGGTCTGAAATCGACAACGCCAGGGACGCCATTTCGGTACTCGTTCTCGAAAAGGGCACCGAGGGCCTGTCCGTTAATGGCCTCGAACACAAGATGGGCACCCGCGCATCGAGCACGGCGTCCCTGTCGTTCGACAACTGTCGCGTGCCGCGTGCCAATCTCATCGGTCAGCCGGGCGACGGGCTTCGCATTCTGTTTGAATCGCTGAACCGATCGCGCCCTAGCGTCGCGGCCCATGCACTGGGTATTGCGCGGGCGGCCTTCGAAGACGCCACCGCGTACATCAACGAACGCAAGCAGTCCGGGCGCAGGATCATCGACTTCCAGGGCATTCAATTCATGCTGGCCGACATGGCCTCTGAGCTCGTCCTTTGCGAATCGCTGCTGTGGCAGGTCGCGAGCCGGGTGGACAGCGGTGCATCGGGCTTCGGCATCGAGGCTTCGATCCTCAAAATGCGCGCGACGGACGCAGCGATGCGCATCTCGACCGACGCGGTGCAGTTGCTCGGCGGCTACGGATACTGCTCGGACTACCGGGTCGAGCGACTCATGCGCGACGCCAAGATCACGCAGATCTGGGAAGGGACGAATCAGATCCATCGCCAGCTCATCGGCCGCAGCTTCATCGAAAAATAGGAGACGAACATGACATCGATAAGAACCGTCGGTATCGCAGGCGCCGGCACGATGGGCGCGGGCATTGCCATCGTCGCCGCACGCGCCGGCTTCGTGACGCGGGTCTATGACACGCGGAACGAAGGACTAGCCGTGGCTCGCACCCAAACCGCTGCATTTCTCGAGAAATCCGCGCAGCGCGGCAAGATTCCCGAAGGCGCAGTGCCGGAAATCCTGTCGCGCTGGCACGGCACGACCCGACTCGAAGACCTCGCGGACTGCGACATCGTCATCGAAGCGGTATTCGAGGATCTTGGCGTCAAGCACGACCTCTTCTCGCGCCTCGACAAGGTGTGTGCGCCGCACACGATGTTTGCATCCAACACGTCGACCCTCTCGATCACCGAGATTGCAGGCGGCTCAGGCAGGCCCGATCGATTCGTCGGCATGCACTTCTGCCTTCCCGCTCAGTTGATGAAACTCATTGAAATGTCTTCTGGCCTCAACACCAGCGACGAAACGTTCGAGCAGGCATGGCAGTTTGCGCTGGCGCTCGGCCAGACGCCCGTGCGCACGCAGGACACGCCTGGGTTCATCCTCAATTACTTTCTCGTCCCGTTCAATAACGATGCGATACGACTGGTCGAAGAGGGTGTCGCTGAACCGGCGGACATCGATCTCGCGATCAAGACGGCGCTGGGCTACCCGATGGGACCGCTGGAACTGCTCGACCTCGTCGGCATGGATACCCAGAAGCTGCTTTGCGCGGCGCTATACGCGGTGACCAATGAACCGCGCGCCGCCTGTCCGCCGCTGGTGCGCCGCATGATCGCCGCAGGCTGGCTCGGCAAGAAAGCGGGCCGCGGCTTCCACGTCTACGGCGACACCAAGATGTTCGGAGCTTGACCATGAGCTACAGAGTGATTCAGTCGGGCGAGAGCCGCTCGTTCCCGTCTGCCCACGCGTTCGTCGAGACGGCAGGTATCGGAACGTCGGTCGTATTTATAGGCGCCCACGCGGGCAAAGCGTTTGCCGAGTCGCAGGCTAGTTTGGCCGATGCGCCGTTCGTCGCCATCGAACTGGGTACGGAGTGCCTCGGCGAGCATACTGGCGAGGATGCCGGCAAGGAGGGATCGAATGTCGTCGGATTTGCACGGTTCCGGCTGGGCGACGCAGAGCCTAGCGACCTCATTGAGCTGGTGCGTCAGCCCGCCACCCAGCCGCGCACACTCGCGTTGGCCAAGGCAGCCTTCGAAGGCGCGGGATTGCGCGTGGCTGTGTGCGGCGACTTCCCGGGGCGCATCGTCGACCGGCTGATCCGACCGTACTACAACGCGGCGCTGCGTCGTCTTGACGACAAGCTCGCCACTGCTGAGGACATGGACAAGACGCTACGCCTCGGTCTCGGCTATCCGGAAGGCCCGATCGCCCTACTCCACCGCACAGGTCTGCGTCATCACTACGAAGTCACCAGGCAGCTCAGTGAAGCGCTCGGCGACGCGGCCTACGCGCCGGCTCGGCGCGCACAGGTGGCATACCGGCGCGCCATGGACGGCACCGGCGCTGCTGATTCCGGAGCCGAACAATGACACGTCAGCCGCTCGCCGATGTGAAGGTGCTGGATTTCAGCACGCTGCTGCCAGGTCCGCTTTGTACACTTCTGCTCGCCCAGTCGGGCGCTGCGGTCGTCAAGGTCGAGAAGCCGGGCGTCGGCGACGACATGCGCACATATCACCCCAGGTCTGGCGACGACAGCGTCAACTTCGGCATGCTCAATCGCGGAAAGCGATCGATCGTGGTCGACCTGAAGTCCGAGGAAGGCCGTCGGTCGATCCTGCCGCTGATCGCCGAGGCCGACGTGCTGGTCGAGCAGTTCCGCCCTGGCGTGATGCAGCGCCTGGGACTCGGCTATGAGGCGCTGGCGCAGCTCAACCCCACGCTCATCTACTGCTCGATCACCGGCTATGGACAGACCGGGCCCAAAGCCCATCAGGCCGCACACGATCTGAACTATATGGCGCAGAGCGGATTGCTCGGGCTGTCGCGAGGAAGCGATGGGGCGCCCGTGCTCCCGCCCGCGTTGCTCGCCGACATCGCAGGCGGAGCGTATCCGGCGATGATGAATATCCTGTTGGCGTTGCGTCAGCGCGATGCCGATGGGCAGGGGCGCTATCTCGACGTGTCGATGTCAGACAACCTGCTCACGTTCGCGTACTGGGGGCTGGGCCAGGGCCTCACAGGTCATGGCTGGCCCCGCCCGGGCGGTGAACTCGTGACAGGCGGCACGGCGCGATACCAGATCTATGGCACCAGCGACGGTCAATATCTTGCTGCGGCGCCGCTGGAAGACAAGTTCTGGCACAACTTCGTCAGCGCCCTGGGATTGACCGAGTTGGCCGGCGCCGACGGCACCGAGACAGGGATTCGGGACAGGATCGCCTCAACCCTCCGAAAACACCCGGCCGCTTACTGGCTCGAGAAATTTGCCGGTATCGACACATGCGTCGCCCTTGTGGTCGACCTGAGCGAAGCGGCCTCCGATCCGCACTTCCATGAGCGCGGTGTCTTCGCACAACGTGTGCGACTCTCAGGTGGCGCCACGATATCCGCGCTGCCGCTTCCCGTGGACCGGCAGTTCGGGGCCGACGACGCGGTACTTGACGCACCCAGGCTCGGCGCGGACGTCGCGTCGTTCAACCCTGTCACGCAGCGCGGAGGCAACGCATGAAAGCCGCCATCGTTCGCAACTTCGGCGAGCCCGGCGACGTCGTCATCGGTCAACTGCCGGATCCGACGGTGCGGGATCACGACGTTCTGATCGAGATACGTGCCGCGGCCATCAATTACCCCGACCTGCTGGTGATCCGCGGGCGCTATCAGAACCTGCCCCGGCCGCCTTTCGTGCCGGGGAAAGACGCGGCCGGGGTGGTCCTCGACGTGGGTACGTCGGTTCGCCGGTTCAAGCCGGGAGATCGGGTCGTCGCGCATATGGAATACGGTGCCTATGCGTCACGTGTGGCCCTTCCCGAGCGCTATTGCGAAGCGCTGCCGGACGCGATGTCGTTCGACGACGCTGTCGCGATGGGATTGCCCTTCCAGACGGCCTACTTCGCGCTGTGCGAACGCGCACGCTTCACACAGGGCGAAACAGTACTGGTGACCGGCGCTAGCGGCGGCGTGGGCGCCGCGGCCCTGCAACTCGTGCGCGCGCTGGGCGGGTCGGCAATCGCCGCCATCAACCGTCCGGTGCAGGCGTCGCAAGCGCTGGCCGATGGCGCGTCGCACGTCGTCGATCTGTCCTTGCCCCACGTACTCGAAAGCCTTCGACAGCAGGTGTTCGACGTGACACGTGGGCGCGGTGTCGACATCGTGCTCGACGCGCTCGGTGGCGAAGTGTTCAACGCCGCGCTTCGTACATTGGCCTGGTGCGGGCGGGCGGTCGTGATCGGCTTTGCCGCGGGCGGCATTCCGCACATCAAGGCCAACTACCTACTGCTGAAGAACATCGAAGTCTCCGGCCTGCAGTGGAGCGACTACCGCGAACGCGACTCGCGGCGTGTCAACGACGTCCAACGCAAACTGCTTGAGCTTTACGTGAGCGGCCAGATCCACCCGCGCATCGCGCTCAAGTTGCCGTTGGATAAAGTCGGCGAGGTACTCGACGCGATAGATCGTCGCGCCGTCATTGGCAGAGCCGTTCTCGGCTTCGATTGATACTAGGTTTCATCGAGTTAGCACGGATACTAAAATTCATATGATTAGGTATACGAATCAAATATATACGTTTCGCTGCCAGCTCATCGAATACCCATCCCAGGCAATGGACGAATCGATCCGCTGGGAACACTCATGAGAAAACATCAAGGAGACACGGTATGAAATCTCAACGTATTTACGCAGCGCGCAGAGGCGCGCGCTGTGCGCTCGTGTGCGCGCTGGCGTCGATGATGCACGTGAGCCACGCGGCCGACGTCCAGGCTGGAGGGCCGGTTCGCATCGGGGTCATCGTGGACATGAGCGGCGTCTACTCGGGGATCGGAGGCCCGGCAGGCGTGACGGCGGTCAAGCTGGCCGTACAGGATTTCGGCGGCAAGGTACTTGGCCGCCCTATCGAAGTGCTGTCGGCGGACTATCAGAACAAGGTTGACGTTACCGCAACGAAGGTTCGTACGTGGTACGACAACGATAACGTCCAGGCCGTCATCGAGTCCACCGACTCTGCTTCTGCGCTGGCCTTGCAGAGACTCGGTGCCGAACGAAAAAAAATCACGATCTTCGCGGGCTCGGCCACCACGGATCTGACGGACAAGCAATGCTCGCCGTACGGCGTCCACTACGTCTACGACACCTATTCACTTGCGAACGGCACCGCTCGCGCCCTGGCAAAAGCCGGCTACAAGCGCTGGTTCTTCATCACTGCGGACTACGCGTTCGGCAGCTCCCTCCAAGCGCAGGCGACCCGGGTCGTCAAGGAAATGGGGGGCGAGGTGGTAGGCGTCGTGAAGCATCCGCTGTCGGCCTCGGATTTCGCTTCGTATCTGTTGCAAGCGCAGTCGGCCAAGCCCCAGGTCGTCGCGCTGGCCAACGCCGGGCGCGATACGCAAAGCGCCGTCAAGCAGGCGGCCGAGTTCGGCCTGTCGCGCAACAACGTAGTCGTTGCGCCGCTGCTGATTTTCGACAGCGATCTCAAGGGCATGGGCTTGAATGCGGCGCAAGGACTGCGTTTCACGACGGCATTCTACTGGGACCAGAACGACCAGACGCGCGCGTTCTCGAAGAAATTCTTCGCGGCGACGAACAAGATGCCGACCATGGTTCAGGCGGGGATGTACTCGGCAACGACCCATTATCTGAACGCGATAAAGGCTGCAGGCACGCTCGATAGCGACAAGGTGATGGAGAAGATGCGCGCCATGCCGATCAATGACTTCTTCGCCAAGGACGGTCGCATCGAAGCGAACGGTCTGATGTTGCACGACATGTATCTGGCAGAGGCGAAGAAGCCGTCGGAATCGAAAGGGGAGTGGGATCTGCTGAAGATCGTCTCCGTCATTCCGAAATCGGAGGCTTTCGAGCCGCTGGCCGACAGCGACTGCCCGCTTGTCAAAAAGTAAGACGCCATGAGGTACCTCGGCGCGACGACGTCGTCGCGCCCCGGGGACATGTGTCGGATAACTCGGGAAACTGGAGACGGTTATGGAAGCAGTAAGCGTTGACGACGTCAGCGAAGCGGCACGGAAAGGAAGCCTGGAGACGCGCCGTAAGAGCGCGATCAAGGGCGCGGTCTTTTCGGAGTTCGTCGACATGTTCGACATCTACTTGCCGGTGATCATTCTGGCCCCCATACAGACGTACTTCCTTCCGAGAAGTGTGTCGGGTGGATATCAGGTGATCCTGGAATCGCTCGTGTTCATCACAACGCTCCTCGGCCGCCCCTTGGGTGCACTCGTGTTCGGACGAATTGCCGACCGTGTCGGACGGCGCGCCGCCTCGATCGCGTCGGTGAGCGGGTTTGCGGTTGCAACCTTTCTGATCGCCCTGATCCCAGGGTATGAAACGATCGGCATCGCGTCGTATTGGATTCTGGTGCTGCTGAGATTCATCGACGGCGTATTCCTGGGTGGCGGCTACACCGGGGCATTGCCGCTTGCCATCGAATACTCCCGGAAAGACCAGCGCGGTCTGGTCGGGGGCTTGATTCTGGCGGGCTTCCCCGCCGCCTACGTGGCGATCAACTTGCTCGCCATGATCATGTTCGCGGTCTTCCCGATGAACGGCCCCGACTCCCCATATGCGCAGTGGGGATGGCGCATCCCGTTCCTTCTCGGGTCGGTCATGGCGACATTGTTGGCCGTCTACTACGTCCGCAACGTATCCGAGTCGCAAGTGTGGCAAGGCAAGACGTCCGGTAAGCCGCAGAATACGTCGGAGGATCGACTCGTCACGGGTCAGGCGCGTCGCAATCTCCTGCAAGTGCTGCTGATGATGACCGGATTCTGGCTCACGCAAAACATCGTCGGTCTGTTCCTCCCGACGGGAGTTCTGCTAAAGCGGCTGCACCTCACGCCGCTCCAGATGACCGCGACGCTGATGATGGCCTACTCGGTGCTCTGCTTCGGATATGTGGGCGCTGGCATACTAGGGCAGCGGTTTGGCCGCCGCAAGATGTTGTCGATCATCGGTGCATTGACGTCGACAGCGGGTGCCGGTCTGCTCTATTTCCTCATCGGCGCCGCCGACGTTGCTCAATCGAGCATCGTGCTAGTGGTTTGCGCGTTGGCTCTTGTCGTCAGTTCCGCATGGGCTGTAATCGTCACATACATCAACGAGCGATTTTCCACGGGTATCCGAGCAACCGGCTTTGGCATCGGATACAGCCTCTCGGTCATCATTCCCTCGTTCTACGCGTTCTACATGAACTGGCTGGGTACATTCATGCCGTCACAGTACACACCGGTTGCATTGCTCTGCATTGGCGGCGTGATTGCCTGCATCGGCGCACTTCTGGGGCCTGAGACGAAAGACGTCGATCTCTAGGCGCCAAATTTTCGGGTACCTGCAGTATGGCGCGTTTGTTTAGCAGATGCGGCGGGCACCCCGACGTCGCCTGGCAGGGCTAGACATAAAGGCGTGAGGGCTCAGAACTATGTTGAGCCGCTCAAGCGGCGCGCTCAGGGACTAGCCCATGGTTACCGACGAAACTTTTCCGGCAATCGTTCGACATTTGCACGGATGAAATTCCACACGACGCGAATGCGCCGAATAGAGAACAAGTCCTCCGGCGCGGCGAGCAATGCGAAATCTCGCCGCGAGCGATTCCCAGCGCTGTGAAACGCAGTTCGGGCGCTTACAACCGCCCCACTGAAGTTGAACTTGGCTCGGCGACAACTAGGAACGGATGTCGCCCCTGTGAGATTTAGACTTTCCACTCCATGGGGCGCGACAAGTATCTCCCCCCCATCCCGCGCACGATCGGCGTGCGCAAGGGCTTCGTTAATGTTCTCGATCGGATACACGCGTTCAATATCAACTCGTAGACCGTGCGAGTTTCGACGCGCACACCTTAACGCCGGAAATCTCCGCCCCAAGGTGCTCGGTTAATCGGGGGGACGTCAATTAACCCCCGGACTCTAAAGCTCTGTGATACTGAAGACGGGGGGACATCGCAGATAGGAGAATTTGATGCGTATCTAGATTGATCAATAGAATCCGGAAATGCCTACACGGCGCCTACACAAGAAAATGATCGATCAAAATCCGCGAGAGCCGGCTCCATAAATCATGGATTTGGCTGGCCTGCCCAGAGGGATTCGAACCCCCGACCGTCGGCTTAGAAGGCCGATGCTCTATCCAACTGAGCTATGGGCAGTGCGTGATGGCGGCGACAAGACGTCGCTGCCGGCGGGTCTCGGTGTGAAGAGATAACGTATCACGTCCGAGCAATCGACGATTATAACGCACGCGCGTGCCAATTTCATCGGCACCGCTTCAGGAAATGTCCCCCTTTGCGCGGCACCTCGTTCGCCTTTAGACTGGCGACGTGGAGGAGCGCGAGCATGAACGAAATCGAACGCGAACAACGCTTTGGCGCCCACAACTATGCGCCGCTGCCCGTCGTGCTCTCGCACGCCAAGGGCGTCTGGGTCTGGGATGTCGAGGGCAATCGCTATCTCGACATGATGAGCGCCTACTCCGCCGTGAGCCACGGCCATGCGCATCCCCGCCTGGTCGCCGCGCTCACCGCTCAGGCACAACGCCTCGCCGTCGTCTCTCGCGCCTTCTACACCGACCGGCTCGGCGCCTTCCTCGAACGGCTGTGCGACCTCACCACGCTGGGCGGCGCCCTGCCGATGAACACCGGCGCAGAAGCCGTCGAAACGGCCATCAAGGCCGCTCGCCGCTGGGGCTACAGCGTCAAACGCATCCCCGCCGACAAAGCGGAAATCATCGTCGCCGACGGCAATTTCCATGGGCGCACCACCACCATCGTGGGCTTCTCTTCCGAGCCCGCCTATCGCGCCGACTTCGGTCCGTTCGCGCCAGGATTCGTCCGCGTGCCGTTCGGTGATATCGACGCCGTGCGCGCCGCCATCACCCCCAACACCTGCGCTGTCCTGTTCGAAACCATCCAGGGCGAAGGCGGCATCGTGATCCCGCCCGACGGCTTCCTGCGCGCGTTGCGCCAGCTCTGCACAGAACACAATGTGCTCATGCTGCTCGACGAAATCCAGTCAGGCCTCGGACGCACCGGCCGCTGGTTCGCCTATCAGCACGAGAACGTCGTGCCCGACGGGGTCATGCTCGGGAAAGCGCTCGGCGGCGGCCTGCTGCCCGTGTCCGCCTTCGTGGCACGGCGCGACATCATCGACCTGTTCGAACCTGGCAGTCACGGCTCGACCTTCGGCGGCAACGCGCTCGCCGCGACCGTCGCGCTCGAAGCGCTCGATGTCATGGCCGACGAAGACCTGCCAGGACACAGTGCCGAGATGGGGGAATACCTGCTCTCGCGATTGCGCGCGATCCACTCGCCGCTCATTCGTGAAGTCCGAGGCCGTGGCCTCTGGGCCGGCATCGAAATCGACCCGGCACGCGCCGACGCCCACGACCTGTCCATGCGGATGCTGCGCCGTCGCGTGCTCGCCAAGGAAACACGGGCGACCGTGCTGCGACTCGCACCGCCCCTCGTCATCGAGCGGGCAGAGATCGACACGTGCATCTCCGCCCTCAAGGCCGTGCTCGCCGAAGCCGAAAACGAGACCCAACACCAAGCCTGACATGAGGCCTGCGTCAGCGCCTGAGCACAGCCGCCGTCAATGCGCCGACGACTTCGACCAGAGATTCATCACCAGGACGCCCGCGACGATGAGCCCCATGCCGATCAGCGCGGGGGCGTCGAGCTTTTGACCGAACAGGATGCGTGCGGCGATCGAGATGAGCACGATGCCGAGTCCCGACCACATCGCATAAGCCACGCCCACGGGAATCGTGCGCAGCGTGAGCGACAGCATGTAGAACGCCACACCGTAGCCCACGACGACCAGCGCGACCGGCCCGACACGCGTGAATCCCTCCGAGGCCTTCAGCGCCGACGTGGCAATCACCTCCGCCACGATCGCCACCAACAGGTATAGATATGCCATCGAAACTCCTTTTCCTCGAACTCGCGGCCGCCCATCATAACCGACGCGTTCTCTTCCCCGCCCCGCAAAATTCGCTTGCCTAAGCGCCCCGCACCGCGCTACAGTCGCCGTCACGGTGTGGCCAGCACACCGGCGTCGCTCGGACGGTTCCGGGCGCTTACGTTCCAGGGTCATCATGTCCAGCTCTCAGGGCTCGCGCAGCTTTGCGCGCATCAATCGTCTTCCCCCTTACGTCTTCAATATCACCGCCGAGCTGAAGATGGCCGCGCGCCGCCGTGGCGAGGACATCATCGACCTCTCGATGGGCAATCCCGACGGGGCCACCCCGCCGCACATCGTCAGCAAGCTCGTCGAAGTCGCGCAACGCCCCGACACGCACGGTTATTCGACGTCGCGCGGCATTCCGCGTCTGCGCCGCGCGATCACGCGCTGGTACAAGGATCGTTACGACGTCGATCTCGATCCCGAGCGCGAAGCCATCGTCACCATCGGCTCGAAGGAAGGCCTCGCCCACCTGATGCTCGCCACGCTGGATCAAGGCGACACGGTGCTCGTGCCGAATCCGTCGTATCCGATTCACATCTACGGCGCCGTCATCGCCGGGGCGAACATTCGCTCCGTGCCGATGACGCCCGGCATCGACTTCTTCACCGAACTCGAGCGCGGCATTCGCGAAAGCCATCCGAAGCCGAAGATGGTGATCCTCGGCTTCCCGTCGAACCCCACGGCCCAGTGCGTCGAACTCGAATTCTTCGAGCGTGTGGTCGATCTCGCGCGCAAGCACGACATTCTCGTGGTGCACGACCTGGCCTACGCCGATATCGTCTATGACGGCTACAAAGCACCCTCGATCATGCAAGTGCCCGGCGCGAAGGACGTGGCGGTCGAATTCTTCACGCTGTCGAAGAGCTACAACATGGCCGGCTGGCGCATCGGCTTCATGGTCGGCAACGCCGATCTCGTCGCCGCACTCGCGCGCATCAAGAGCTATCACGACTACGGCACGTTCACACCGGTGCAGGTCGCGGCCATCGCCGCGCTCGAAGGCGATCAACACTGCGTCGAAGAGATTCGCGCGCAGTATCAGCGTCGCCGCGATGTGCTCTACAAAGGACTGACGGAAGCCGGTTGGGACGTCGACCTGCCACGCGCGTCCATGTATATCTGGGCGCGCATTCCCGAACCGTATCGCGCGCTCGGCTCGCTCGAATTCGCGAAGAAGCTGCTCGCGCAGGCCAAGGTCTCGGTCTCGCCAGGTATTGGTTTCGGCGATTACGGCGACGACTATGTGCGCTTCGCCCTGATCGAGAACGAATCGCGCATTCGCCAGGCAGTGCGCGGCATCAAGCACATGTTCCGTGAAGACGGACTGGTGCACCCGGCGACGCCCTGAGCGGTTGCGGCACACGTCTCAAGGCCAGCGAGGCGTCGGAAGACGCCCCGCTGGCCTTGCCCGCAACGACGCCGACGACACCTATGCGGGCAACCACTCCTGCAGCGTCACTTCAATGGTGATGAACGAGAGGTTGCCGCCGCGCACGAAGCGCCCGGCGAACATGCGCCCGTCGGTATCGGCGACCATCCCGTGCAGCGTGGGAAGCTCGCTCACGGCTTCGGGCCGTACGTCGACCTCACCGAACACATTGAGGATTTCCACCCCGGGGCCGCTCACCCGCTGTTCGCGCCAGCCGTCGCCCGCGCGAAACGCCAGCCGCGCGTCGATCAGGCTTCCCACGGCACCGCGCACGATGGCGCGCGAGATGGCATGCTCCACACACAGCGCTTCGATGCTTTCCGTCAAGTCCTGATTGGGTTTGAGACGCGCCACGACCAACCTGCCCAGCGTGCCGTTCTCGATGTCGACCGGGATATCCAGTTCGGCGCTCATGAGAGATCTCCCGCGATGGGATGCAGCAGACGGAAACGCGTCTCCTCGTCATCCGCGCTCACGTAGCCGCCGCGCTCGAACAAACACAGGCGAATCACGACCGGCTCGTCGCCGGCCCACGTGTGATCGAGAATCAGATGGCCGCCATGCAACTCGCCGCTCGGGTCGGAAAATCCCGCATGGCAATGCAGCAGCGTGGCGCCGTCGGCCGTGCGGCCCACAGTGATCGCGCCACCGATCAGATCCACCTCCCGGATTTCGTCGACCGGCGCCCCATAGCCAAAGGGACGCTCCGCGTCTGCGGTGTTCTCGATCATGTGATACCGCAGACCTCGCGCGGTGCCCGCGCAGAAACGGCCGACGCCGCCGCCGTACGCATAGCGGGATAACGCTTCGCGTAAGGACTCGCCGAGATTCGCACCCGACCGGATCGTTACGCGCAGTTCGTGCTGCCCGCTCAACACGCAGTCTTCCACACGGGGTAACGTGGGGGCGCCTGCATGCCGATAGATCCGTGAAAGCGCAGGTTTCATAGTCGATAGTCTCCTTGCTCTTCGAGCATCGTCTTGATTTGCTTCTTCACGATCTTGCCGTAGCCCGACTTGGGCATGGCATTCCAGAATATGAAGCGGCGCGGCCACTTGTAGCGGGCGATACGCGCTTCGAGATGTCCGAGCAGTTCATCGGCCTGTGCGGCCATGCCTTCCCGGGCGACCACCACGGCAAGCCCGCTCTCGCCCCACTTGGGGTCGGGCACGCCGAGCACCGCGCACTCCGACACGGCCGGGTGCGTGAGCAACGCTTCCTCGATCTCGCGCGGGTAGACGTTCGAGCCACCCGAGATGTACATGTCCGACGCGCGGCCCGTGATGTACAGGAATCCCTGCGCGTCGACGTGTCCGAGATCACCGGTGTGGAACCAGTCGTCCTTGAACGCCTTGGCGTTCGCCTCCGGATTGTTGTGATATCCCATGAAGACGGCCGGGCCGCGCACGCAGATCTCGCCCGACGCGAACGGCGGCTGACGCTCGCCACGCTCATCGAGAATGGCCACCTCCATGCCAGTACGGGGCAAGCCGCACGTGCCGACGCGCGCGTCGGGCGCGTCGTCGTCGTCGGTGTGCAGCCACGGCGGCAACACGGTGATGTTGCCCGTCACCTCGCCCAGCCCGTAGTACTGCACCAGCACCGGGCCCAACTTCCGCAGCGCGTATTTCTGATCGGCGCGATACATCGGTGCCCCGGCGTAAATCACGAACCGCAGCGAGCGATGGTCGTAACGATCCACGGCTGGATCCTCAACGAGCATCTTGACGATGGTCGGCACCGTGAACATGTTGTCGACGCCATGCCGCTCAATGGCCTGCCAGACCTGTTCGGCGTCCAGCTTCTCGCCCGGCAGCAGCACACTGGCCGCCCCGCGCGCCGTATTGACGATGGCGTGTATGCCCGCGCCGTGCGAGAGCGGTGCCACCACCATCGAGCGGCTGCGATACGTGATGCCGGGCATCAGGTCGGCCAGATGATTCGTCACGACGAAAGCCATCTGCCCGTGCGAGAGCACCCCCGCCTTCGGATACCCGGTCGTGCCCGACGTGTAGAAGAACCACAGCGGATCCTCATACTCGACTTCCGCCTCATAGGCGGGCGCGCCACGATGCTCGGCGATCAACGTCTCGTAATGCAATTCTCCCGCGCGCGGCTCACCCAGCGCGATCACATGGCGCAATGCCGACGACGCAGCGCGCACGGCGTCGACATGCCCCTCGAAACCGGCGTCATAGATCATCACGCACGCGCCGCTCGATTGGCCCAGATACGCCGCCTCCGAGGCGGTAATACGGAAGTTCGTCGGCACCCAGATCGCGCCCAGCCGGAACGCGATCCATGCACTCTCGAAAATGGGCAGGTTGTTGCGCGAGTGCACCAGTAGCTTGTCGCCCTTGCCCACGCCCAGCTTGCGCAGCGCATCGACGGCGGCGTTTACGCGCGCATCGATCTCACCCCACGTGCTGGCCTTGTCGCCGACGATCAGACCGGGCTCGTCCGGATGACGCCGCGCAACGTCGGCCAGCAGGCGGCCGAGATTCATGACCTTCTTGAGCATGTCGCTCGTCTCCTCATTCCTTTTGCTCAGTCCCGCCCGGCGAATACCGGGCGGCCTGCCTGACAGCTTTCAAGCGACCGATCAACGCGCTTCGAGAATGCTCACGTAATTGGCGACCGCCGCGCCGCCCATGTTGAACACACCCGCGAGCCGCGCATTGGGAATTTGCATCTCGCCCGCCGTCCCCGTCAGTTGCATCGCGGCCATCACGTGCATGGACACGCCCGTGGCGCCGACCGGATGGCCCTTCGCCTTCAGGCCGCCCGACGGATTGACCGGCAGCATCCCATGCTTCTCGGTCAGGCCCTCGGCGACCACGCTCGCGCCCTGCCCCGGTTTGGCCAGCCCCATCGCCTCGTACTCGATCAGCTCGGCGATCGTGAAGCAGTCATGCGTCTCGACCAGCGACAGGTCCTTCAACGAGACACCGGCCACCCCCAGCGCCTGACGCCACGCATGCTGGCCGCCTTCGAACGCCAGTGGATCGCGGCGCGAGAGCGGCAGGTAGTCGTTGACCTGTACCGCCGCGCGAAAGCCGACCGCCTTGGGCATCGTGTGCGCCACGTCGGCCTTCGAGATCACGAGCGCGGCGGCGCCATCCGAGACCATGGAGCAATCGGTGCGCTTGAGCGGCCCGGCCACAAACGGATTCTTCTCGGAGACGTTGCGGCAGAAGTCGTAGCCAAAGTCGCGACGCATATGCGCGTAAGGATTCACCGAACCATTGCGATGGTTCTTCGCCGCAATGCGCGCGAGCGCATCGGACTGATCGCCATAGCGGTCGAAATAAGCCTGTGCGATGGTGCCGAACACGCCCGCGAAGCCCCCCGGAATATCGGCCTCCTCACGCGCATACGAACACTTGAGCAGGACGTCGCCCACCTGCGGCGTGGCCAACTCGGTCATCTTCTCGAAGCCGATCACAAGCACATGGGTGGCCTTGCCCGCCTCGATGGACTGTAAGCCGCCATGCACGGCGGCCGAGCCCGTTGCGCAGGCATTCTCGTAGCGCGTGGCCGGCTTGAAGCGCAGCCCCGGAATGCGATTGAAGACGAGCGACGACGGAAAGTCCTGATACAGGAAACCGCCATTGAAGGTGCCGACGTGAATGGAATCGATCTGCTCGGGCGCGAGGCCCGCGTCGTCCAGCGCGGCTTGGGCGACATCGGCCAGCAAAACTTCGGCATCGACGTTATCGAGTTTTCCGAACTGGGAGTGGGCCCAGCCGGTAAGGCATGCAGCAACCATGAAGTGTCTCCGGAAAAATGAGGTCATCCAGACTCCGGTGAGCAATTTCGATGCCAGACCCACGCGTCGCGGTCTCGCATTGCCCGCCAAGCGCGTCGACGGCGCATGGTCCCCGCGTTGCATCCCCGTCGTGCGGTTCGCGCGCTCCCAATTGACGTAAGCGTAAAGCCACCGTCATCAGCCCATCAAGCGATTTCGTCCGCACGCCAGTTCCCCCCATTTACTGCATCGCAGCACGACATCTCACGCCCGGAAGCCCTCGACACCTGTCGCATCGTGGTCACCTGTTGAATGCGACAGGTGTCGCAAGACGGCTCGCCGATGCGACAGGTGTCGCACGACATGGTGCCCGACAAAGCGAGGCCCATGGCGCGAGAGGTCAAGAATGCTTAATAACGTAAGGGTTTTCCCGTTCGGACTGCGATCTGGCACCCGATTTGCGTAAGATAGCCAAGCCACTTGCGAGCCGCTTCACGCTCGCCCTACGAGATGGCCGAGGCGTTGCAGGGCAACACGTCCACCCACCTCGCGCTTCAGACGCAGTCACCAAACCGATAAACAGGAGACATGCAGTATGAGCAACATGGATCGCCGCCACTTCATCAAAGTCGTGGCAGCCACGTCGGCCGCCGCTGCCACGGGCTTGTATCAGACGCAAGCACGCGCTGCCGAATTCACGCTGAAGTTCGCCAACAACCTGCCTATCAGCCACCCGATGAATATTCGCGCCAAGGAGATGGCGCAAAAGATCGCGGAGCAGTCGAAAGGTCGTGTCGACTTCCAGGTCTTCCCGAACAACCAGTTGGGCAGCGACAGCGACATGCTGAGCCAGGTTCGCTCGGGTGCCATCGACTACTTCACGCTATCCCCGCTGATTCTTGGCACGCTCGTGCCCTCGGCGCAGATCTCCGGCGTGGGCTTCGCATTCAAGGACTACGGTCAGGTATGGGCCGCGATGGACGGCGACCTGGGCGCGCACGTGCGCGGCCAGATCGCGAAGACCTCGGTGTTCGCCTTCGACAAGATCTGGGAAAACGGGTATCGCCAGATCACCACGAGCAACCACCCGATCAATTCGCCGGCCGATCTCAAGGGCCTGAAGATTCGCGTGCCGACGAGTCCGCTGTGGACGTCGATGTTCCGCGCCTTCGAGTCGGCGCCTACGTCGATCAACTTCTCCGAAGTGTATTCGGCCCTGCAGACCCACATTGTCGAAGCGCAGGAGAATCCGCTGGCCATTTTGGCCACGGCCAAGCTGTACGAAGTGCAGAAGTACGTGTCGATGACGAACCACATGTGGGACGGCTTCTGGTTCCTCGCCAACAAACAGAAGTGGGACAAGCTGCCGAAGGACCTTCAGGCGATCGTCACCGCGAACGTGAACGCCGCCGCCCTGGCGCAACGCGACGATGTGCGCAAGCTCAACGACAGTGTGACGACCGAACTCAAGCAGAAGGGTCTCGTGTTCAATGCACCGAACAACGAGCAGTTCCGCGACAAGCTTCGCGCTGCGGGCTTCTACGCCGAGTGGCACAAGAAGTTCGGTGACGAAGCGTGGTCGATGCTGGAAAAGTACACCGGGAAGCTTGCGTAAATGGAAACGTTGACGATGACGGCCGAGCCGACGCACGCGCTTGCCCGCCTCTTCTGCCACGTCAACCGTGCGGTGATGAAAGTCACCGAAGCGGTTGCCGTGCTGCTGGTGGTGGCGGAGACTTTGATCCTGCTCGCGGGGGTAATCTCGCGTTATGGGTTCGACAATCCGCTCACATGGTCGGACGAACTGGCACAGATCCTCTTCATCTGGTTATCGATGCTCGGCGCCGTGCTCGCGCTCGACCGGGGAGAGCACATGCGGCTCTCCGCCATCGTCAACAAACTCCCGGCGGCATGGCGTGACTGGTTCCAGACCATGGCCGCGCTCACCGTCTGCGTATTCGTTGCGCTCATTATCGTGCCCGCGTATTCGCATGCCATCGAGCAGATGGACATCACTACGCCCGCGCTCGAAATTCCCGACGGGTTGCGCGCCGCGGCCCTGCCGGTGGGCGCCGCACTGATGCTCATCGCCGCCATCTCGCGACTGGCGCGCTGCTCAAGCCTTCGTCAGCTCGGTCTCGGCGTGCTGGTCGTGGCCGCGCTGGGCGCCGCGCTGTGGCTCGGGCGCCCCGCGCTCATCGCGATGGGCAACTACAATCTGCTGGTGTTCTTCGTGCTGATCGTCGGCGCCTGCGTGGCCGGCGGCATTCCGATCGCCTTCGCCTTCGGTACGGCCACGCTGGCGTATCTGGCGCTTGTCACCGACGCCCCGCTGCAGATCGTCGTCAGCCGCATGGACGAGGGAATGTCGGGCCTCATCCTGCTGTCGGTGCCGCTGTTCGTGCTGCTCGGCGCGCTCATCGAAATGAGCGGGCTGGCACGCAGCCTGATCGAATTCATGGCCGCGCTGCTCGGTCATGTGCGCGGTGGCCTGCAGTACGTGCTGCTCGGCGCCATGTTCCTGGTCTCTGGCATTTCCGGATCGAAGGCGGCCGACATGGCGGCCGTTGCCCCCGCGCTCTTCCCCGAGATGCAGCGACGCGGCTCGAAGCCGGAGGATCTCGTGGCATTGCTCTCGTCGACCGGCGCCATGACAGAGACGATCCCGCCGAGCCTCGTGCTCATCACGATCGGTGCCGTGTGCGGCGTTTCGATCACATCGCTCTTCATCGGCGGCCTGCTGCCGGCGGTCATCGCCACGCTCGCCATCGTCGCGGTGTGTTTCGCCCGTTCGCGCAAGGAAGCGCCGAGTGCGGCGCGCCGCGCGCCGTGGCGCGTGATCGGCAAAACGTTCATCGTGGCCTTGCCGGCGCTCGCCCTGCCGATTCTCATCCGCACGGCCGTGATCGAAGGGGCCGCGACCGCCACCGAAGTCTCGACCGTCGGCATTGCCTACACCGTCGTGATCGGCTTGCTCGTACATGCGTTCAAGAAGCACCTGAACTTCAAGCGCCTGTATCCGCTGCTGACGGAAACGGCCGCGCTCTCGGGGGCCATCCTGCTGATTATCGGCATGGCCACGGCCATGGCCTGGGCGCTCACGCAGTCCGGGTTCTCCGCCGCGCTGGTCAGCCTGATGCATGGCATGCCCGGCGGACAGGTGGGTTTCCTGCTCATCTCGATGGTCGTCTTCATCGTCCTGGGCAGTGTGCTCGAAGGCATTCCGGCCATCGTGCTGTTCGGGCCGCTGCTGTTCCCGGTGGCGCGCTCCCTGGGCATTCACGACGTGCATTACGCGATGGTCGTGATCCTGTCGATGGGCATGGGACTGTTCGCACCGCCGCTGGGCGTCGGCTTCTACGCCGCGTGCGCCATCGGCAAGACATCGCCCGACAAAGTGTTCAACCGGATGTGGACCTACATGGGTGCGCTGTTCATCGCGCTGCTTCTCGTGGTTCTCGTCCCCTGGATCTCGATCGGCTTCCTGAAGTAAGGCAAATCCGCTAGCGATCTCGCAATCTCACCGACGGGCGCCGCCGCACTGCTGGCGGCGGCGCCCGATCTGTAAAAATCATTAAATTTAGGATTCCATATCATGACGGAGAAAGTGGCGGTAGTGACGGGCGGCGGCATGGGCATAGGCGCGGCCATCTGCGAACGCTTGATGAGTGACGGCATGACCGTGGTGGTCGCCGACCTGAACGAAGCCGCGGCCGCGGAAACGGCGGCGACGCTGAGCGCCGCGGGCGGCAACGCGTGGGCGCTGGGCATGAATGTGGGCGACGCCGCATCGATTGCCGACGGCTTCGCACAGATAACGCAGCGTTATGGCCGCTGCGACGTGCTTGTGAACAACGCGGGTATCGCCAAGACGTTCCCGTTTCTCGACTATCCCCTTGATCACTGGCATCAGGTCATGGCCGTGAACCTCACGGGCACGCTGCTGTGCGGGCAGCACGCCGCGCGACTCATGCGCGAGCAGCGCTGGGGGCGTATCGTCAATCTCGCGTCCGTGGCGGGCATTCTGGCCAGTGCCGGACGCACGGCCTACGGCACCTCGAAAGCCGCCGTCATCGGACTCACGCGCCAGATGGCCATCGAACTCGCACCGTTCGGCATTACCGCCAACGGCGTCGCCCCCGGCCCCGTCGATACACCGCTCACGCAGGTGCTGCATTCCGACATTTCTCGCCGTCACTACACGGAAACGACACCGCTCGGCCGCTATGGGCAGCCGCGCGAGATCGCCGGGGCCGTGAGCTTTCTTGCGTCGGACGACGCCTCGTATGTAACCGGCCATATCCTGCCGGTCGACGGTGGCTTCGTGGCCGCGGGTATTCTGGAGATCTGACGCCGCTCTTGCGTCTCGCGCCGCCTTCAGCGCATGCGGGTGTCCGGAGGATCGGGCACCAGTCGCGCGCCCGGCGCGCGCTGCATGTCGCGCCACACCGTCCGCGCATTCTCGACAAACGTTTCGACACACGGATTGTGATTGTCGCGGCTCCACAGGAGCACCACTTCCGCCACTGGCGCGTTGCGCAACGGCTTGAAAACCGCATTGCCCGACGCGCTCGTGCTGCTCATCGACATCGGCACCATCGCCACACCGAGCCCTTCCCCCACCAGGTTGATAATCGTCTGCTGCAGGTTGGTTTCGAGCCGGATGTGCGGCGAAAATCCCGCGCGACGGCAATGATCGACGACCAGATCGTAGACCAGCGGCGCGATCTCGCGCGGAATGCTTACGAACGATTCCTCGGCCAGTTGTGCGGCGTCGAGCACGCGCGCCTTCCCCAAGGGGTGTGTGCGCGGCAGCACGGCCACCATTTCCTCGCGAAATACGGTCGCCGTATTGAGCCCGGTCAGGTCTTCCGGGCGATACATGATGCCGACGTCGGTCCGCCCGGCCCGCACGGCTTCGGCAAGCAGATTCGGTAACGTCTCCGCCAGTTTCATGTCGACGCGCGAATACGCGGCGGCATAGGTGCGCGTGAGCGCGGGCAGGATGTTGTACGCCGAGGACATCATGAAGCCGACCGCGATCGCACCGTCCTCGCCCCGGCTCGCCGCCACGACATTGCGGCGTGCCCGGTCCACCGAGTTGAGGATTTCCACCGCATCCTGATAGAAACGCGCGCCGGCCCGCGTGAGCCGCACGCTGCGTCGCGTGCGCTCGAAAAGCTGCACGCCAAGCTCGGCCTCCATCAACGCAATCTGGCGCGACAGCGGCGGCTGGGAGATATGCAATTGCTGGGCGGCCCGACCGAAGTGAAGGGTCTCCGCGAGCATCACAAAGTACTGGAAATGACGCAGCTCGATCATCTGATACCCCAGAGGTATTAATGGCGCATCTATATTGTATTGGATGTTATGACTGTGCGGTCGTATCCTGCATTAGCGGTTGGCTACCCGAGCCGGCTGCCACATAAAGAGACGTCAGGAATCGCCAGGCCACAAGCCACCCACGGCGCCCTTTCGTACCCATACGAGAAGGAGACAAGTCATGCCCGCTCACCTTGCTGTAGCGCCTGCCCCCGCTCGACCTGTCGGCTACGCCAGCCCCCTCGGCGCCGCCACCGCCAATACCGCCAATACCGCCTTCAGCCATGTTGCCGCACTTGCCGAGCGCATCGTCCGCGTGCCGGCCCTCCCCGCCGTCACACGTCAGATGCGTCCCGACTATCTCGCCATTGACGACCTGTGCGGCACCGACGCGCGCATGCGCGACTTGCTCTCGCGCGGCAAGCGCTTCGTCGATCGCGGACTGCCGGTGTTGATCCTCGGTGAGACGGGAACGGGCAAGGAGTTTCTGGCCCGGGCGCTGCACGAATACAGCGAGCGGCGCGCACAAGCCTTTGTCGCGATCAACACGGCATCGCTACCGGAGCATCTTGTCGAGAGCGAACTGTTCGGCTACCAGCGCGGCGCATTCTCGGGTGCGTTACCCGGTGGCATGAAAGGAAAGTTGCAACAGGCCGATGGCGGCACGCTGTTCCTCGACGAGATCGGCGACATGCCCTACGCCCTGCAAACGCGGCTGTTGCGTGTGCTCTCGGAGCGCGAAGTCACGCCACTGGGGGCGAGTCGCCCGGTCCCCGTCAACGTGCAGCTCATCTGCGCCACGCATCAGGATCTGGCCAGCGCCGTGGCAGAGGGCACCTTCCGCGAAGATCTTTACTACCGCATTGCCGTGGGCGTACTCACGCTACCGACGCTGCGCGAGCGCGATGACAAGCGCGAATTGATCGCCCGCATGCTGTGCGACGAGTGGCCCGGACTGCGCGCCGATCAGGCACTGGCCCGCTTGTCGCCGGACGCCGTGGCGTGCCTGCTCGCCCACGCGTGGCCGGGCAATCTGCGCCAGATGCGCGCAGCATTGCGTTATGCGTGCGCGGTGATGAGCGGCCATATGCTCGCGATGGACGACCTGCCCCCGGAACTCGTCATGCCGACGCCGGTGCGCCGATCGGACCGCAACGTTGCGATGCACGAACGGGATGTGCGAGATGCCGTTGCCTCGCTCCCAGTCGCGCCACCCATTGACACCGGTGCGCAAACGTCTCCGAACGACGGGGAGCGTGACCGCATTCTGCAGGCGCTCGCGCAACATCGCTGGAATATTTCCGCGGCGGCACGCACCCTCGGCTTCTGCCGGGCGTCGCTGTATCGCAAGCTCAAGCAGTTGCGCATTCCGCACGTGCGCGATTGCGGCGATGTGCTCAGCGCAGGCCATTTCGCGTAACGGGAAATGTGGCGAACCCAGCAAGCAAAAAAAGCGCGGCCAATAAGGCCGCGCCAAGGTTTGGAGACTTTTCACTCAACGCAAAAGTCTACTTCTCGCGGAACGTAGTATAGAGTCGGGCTCCCCGAATCATTCTCATCATTCGACGCAATGCATTATTCGGCGACTCGCAATAGTCCCTAAAACACTATAAATAAAGGACTTTTCGGTGCGTGCTAATTGACGCGGTCGCGAGAGTCGCAGACTTTCCTCATCAGCCGCGTGCGGCACAAGTGACGACGTCGCCGAGCCGGCCACCGGACACACGCGCGAACACGTCTCACTATATCGACGGCAAAACCTGACCCGTCGCGCATCGAAATACCGCTGATATCGTCGGCACCTTTCCTGCTCAGTGCGTGACTTTCGCGAACGAGTGCAGTGACCTGCCTGTTCATCGCCGGAACCAAATCGATCTACGTCGGTCGCGCGAAGATCCCGTGCTGACCATGCTTCGCGCGTGATTCTTCTGCCCCTGAACACTGTGTCCCAAGCGCAACACCTGTCGCTTGCGCCGTCATTTATCGCCTAGGCTTAATCAAGCCAATCCCTTATTCGATAAAGCTTTCCGGCGCATTCAGCAGATTCTTCCCGTATCCGAAATAGATTCTTGCGGATTCTGAAATAGGTGCGAGTCGCGCTCACTCATACACTGCCCCCTGTCAACAGAGCAGTGCCGATACCTGATCGGGTTCGCGAATGACAAACCGTCACCTCGACATGTTCTGTTTCGCCGCGTTCTGTTTTCACGCGAATTCTGCGATTCGTGTCACGTTACTGGAGCTTAAACCATGAAAAAAACTCTTCTTGCCGCTGCCGTTGTCGGCGCGTTCTCCGCGAGCGCCCAAGCGCAAAGCAGCGTCACCCTGTACGGCTTGATCGATGCTGGCGTCGCTTACACCAGCAACTCGACGACTTCGACGGCTTCGGGTTCGAAGAACTTCCGCGCGACGAGCGGCCTGGTCAACGGCAGCCGTTGGGGCCTGAAGGGCGCGGAAGACCTGGGTGGCGGTAACAAGGCCATCTTCGTGCTGGAAAACGGCTTCTCGATCAACAACGGCACGTCGGGCCAAAACGGCCGCATGTTCGGCCGTCAGGCTTTCGTCGGCCTGCAGAACGACAAGTTCGGCTCGGTGACGATCGGTCGTCAATACGACTCGCTGGTTGACTATCTGGCACCGCTGACCTTGAACGGCTCGTCGTTCGGCGGCACGATCGCAGCGCACCCGTACGATAACGACAACACGAACAACTCGTTCCGTGTGAACAACTCGGTCAAGTACTCGAGCGCCAACTACAACGGCCTGACCTTCGGCGGCCTGTACGGCTTCTCGAACAAGGCTGGCGACTTCGCCAACAACCGTGCCTTCAGCGCCGGCGTGAACTATGCCAACGGCCCGCTGACCGTGGCAGCAGCCTACTTGGAACGCCAGGGCAACACGGGCAACAACAACACCAGCGGCGCAGTCGACACGTCGAGCAGCGGTGACTCGGTGTTCAGCGCCTCGAAGCAACGCGTCTGGGGTATCGGTGGTAACTACGCCTTCGGTCCGGCAACCGTCGGCCTGGTGTACACCCACACGCAACTCCAGGGCCTGACCGGCCTGAACTTCAACAGCACCGCCGTTGCCTTCGGCAACGACGGCCTGAAGTTCGACAACTTCGAAGTCAACGGTCGCTACATGCTGACCCCGGCCGTCTCGCTGTCCGCCGCGTACACGTACACGATGGCCAAGCAAGATTCGACGGACAAGAAGCCGAAGTTCCACACCGTGACGCTGCAAGCCGACTACCGTCTGTCCAAGCGTACCGACGTGTACCTGACCGGTTCGTACCAGCACATCTCCGACAACGAAGGCACGGGCCTCCAAGCCGGTGTCGGCGCTGCCGGCGGTATGTCGTCGACCAGCTCGCAAACCGTTGTGGGCACGGGTATCCGCCACCGCTTCTAATCGACGCGGCGTGAGCCCCGGGGGCGTTATTCCGGTGCTCGCGACATGAAAATGGGCAGCCTCGCGGCTGCCCATTTTTCATGGAGAAGCGCAATCAGAAGCGCGTTTCGCGCGCCGCCCGCAGGAAGTTGTCGAGCACCGGCGTGCAATCGAGATACTCCGGCCCGCCCGCCCTGTGAAATTCCGGGTGCCATTGCAGCCCCATGACGAACGGCGCCTTGCGATAGCGAATGGCTTCCACCACGCCATCTTCCGAGCACACCGCCTCTACACTCAGATCGCGTCCAAGCGTCCGCACCGACTGGTGATGGATGGAGTTGACGATCGGCACATCGACCGGCCCCAACATCTGCGCGAGCGATGAACCCTCAGGGAACGTCAGCGTGTGCCGGTTGTGCTCGTAGGTATCGGTCACGTGCGGGATCGCGTCGGGCAGATCCGTGGCGATGTCCTGGTGCAGCGTGCCGCCAAATGCCACGTTGATGAGCTGGCAGCCACGGCAAACGCCAAGAATCGGCTTGCCCTGCTCCACGAACTCATGCAGCAATTCGAGTTCGTACATGTCGCGCATGCGGTCGCCCTGCCATTCGTGACGCGTTGCCGCTTCCGAATAGCTATGCGGCGAGACGTCCGCACCGCCCTGCAACACCAGCCCGTCGAGATGCTTCGCGTAATCGTGCAGGCGGATGTGGCTCGGATGCAGCTGACCCTGCGTGTCGACCGTGGGGATCATGAACACCAGGACGTCGCGCGACATCACCCAGTGTGCGATCGACTCTTCGAGGTACTGCAGCGTCTTGCTGCGCAGCCCCTTCGCCCCCGGCTCCGGATGGAAGATGCGCGCCGAAATGCCGATCTTCAGCGTGCGCTGCGTGATGCGCTGTCCTGCGCGCTCGTACCATGCACGAAACCGCGCCGACGTGATGCGACGCAGCACCGACCATGGCGAATCGCCCGCTTGCAGATAGGACGGCTGCGTGCCCATCGACGCTGGACTGCCCGGACGCGCCGCGCCGGCGCCGAATGTCGGCTGATGCGGCGGCTCGTCGGCACCGGCACCGCCGGTCGTGCCCGCGATCGCCGTCTCACCGACGCGTTCGCTCGACGTCGGTGCCGGCGCGCCAATCGGATTCCGCTCGGAGGCCACATCGGCGGTCGGCGCATGGACAGACGGTTCCATTGCTGGCATCGCTGGCGCCTGCGGTGTCTCCGATGCGTGCGCCGGGCGGGTGAGCGTGTCGGGATTTGCCGGCATGTCGCCGGAGGCCTCGGCCGTGCCGGCGACGGGCTTCGCCGTCGGATGTGGCGTCGCCGCGGTTGGCGGCTCCACATACTCGGATTCCTCCGGCGAAGCTGACTTGGGCGCAGCGCCGACATCGGTGGCAGGCGGTGTTTGCGGTGGGATTGCGCTCTTGCTCGTATCGGACTCGGGCTTGTTTGGCGGCTGCGGCGATTTCGGATCTTGAGCGTCGGTCATGATGGCGTTTGGATGGCGTCCGCGAAGGGGGAAAAATGGATGGACCAATGCGGCTGGCAAATTATCCCGCTGGCCCGATCCTGCCGCAACCGGGAAAGCCGATCGACCGCCAGATGCTGCGCCAGGGCACCGGGCGCGTCTCGATGAGCGATGAAACCGACACGACGCGGCGCGGTCGAAGGAAAATGTCACGCATCGCGCGCTCTTGCCAGCACTTGACGGGCCACTCGCCCCGTGAAAACAATAGGCGCACGATGCCGGATTTTTACCGATCAATGAGCGACGTTTTTCGCCAATTGAATGAAACCCCGCCCCATCTGGCGGCGATATCGCTCAAGGAGCCTGCAAGTGAAGCGTTTTCTGCGTCTGTGGCAAGTCGCCCGCCACGATTTCCGCGTGCTCTGGCGCGCCGCCCGCGATCCGCGCCGCCCGCGCTGGTTGCTGCCCGTGCTGGCGCTGCTCGCCCTCTATCTGGTCAGTCCGTTCGACCTGATCCCCGACTTCGTTCCGGTGTTCGGCTTGCTCGACGACGTCGTCGTGATCGGGCTGGTCGTACATTGGCTCATCAAGCGTTTGCCTGCCGACGTGCGCGAGGATGCGCGCGCCCACGTCTTTACGCAGCGGGCCTGATTCCGGCCGCCGGCGACAAGCAACGGCCGCGGGTCAAGCCCCCCGCCCAACGGTTTGACGAACGGCCAGCGTTCAGGGGGCTTCACATCGCGTCCCGCAGCGTCTGCGCCATGCGCCATGCGCCGCAACTCAGGGCACGAGCAACGTCGACCCCGTGGTTTTGCGCGCTTCGAGGTCGCGATGGGCTTGAGCCACGTCGGCCAAGGCGTATCGCTGATTGACCTCAATCTTGACCGCCCCCTTGCCGACGATGTCGAACAGATCGTTGGCCATGGCTTCCAGGTCGGCACGCTTGGCCGTGTAGCTGAACAGCGTCGGGCGCGTGAAGAACAGCGAGCCGCGTGACACGAGGTCGGCCGTGTTGATCTGCGCGACCGGGCCGGACGCGCTCCCGAAGTTCACCATCATGCCGAGCGGGCGCAGGCAGTCGAGCGAGCCAATGAACGTATCCTTGCCGATCGAATCGTAGACCACCGGCACGCCTTCGCCTCCCGTGATCTCCTTCACCCGTTCGACGAAGTTCTCACGCGTGTAGACGATCGGATGGTCGCAGCCGTGCTTGCGCACGAGCGCCGCCTTCTCGTCGGAGCCGACCGTGCCGATCACCGTTGCGCCAAGCGCCTTGGCCCACTGGCACACGATAAGGCCCACGCCACCGGCGGCCGCATGGATGAGGATCGTGTCGCCCGCCTTGACCGGGTAAGTGCGACGCAGCAGATACTGCGCGGTCATGCCTTGCAGCATCATCGCGGCGGCCTGGTCGTCGCTGATGGTGTCCGGCAGACGCACGAGCGGGGCCGCAGGCATCACGCGGGCCTGCGAATAGGCACCGCACGGACGGCTCGCATAAGCCACGCGATCGCCCGCCTTGACATGCGTCACGCCCTCGCCCACGGCCTCGACCACGCCGGCGGCTTCCATGCCGAGCCCGGCGGGCAGCGGCTGCGGGTACAGACCCGTGCGGAAATACACGTCGATGTAGTTCAGCCCAACGGCGTTATGGCGCACGCGCGCTTCGCCCGGTCCCGGGTCGCCGACTTCGACGTCGACGTACTTCATCACTTCCGGGCCACCATTCTGTTCGATTCGAATTGCCTTGGTCATCCTCGCTCCTTGCGCTCGTGTGATGTGTCGCGATGGGTCGTGATGGGTCAGTGCCCGGCGTCACGCCGCCGGTTGGGCCGCCAGACGCACGATCAACTGCTCCAGCAACAGACGCGCGGTGGCACTGTTGGTCGCGCACGGCACGTTGTGCACGTCACAGGCGCGCACGAGGGCGTTGATATCGGGCTCGTGCGGTTGCGGCGTCATCGGGTCGCGCAGGAACAACACCATATCGACACGCCCCTCAGCCAGTTGCGCACCGATCTGGAGATCGCCGCCGTGCGGCCCGGAGAGCATGCGCTCGATGTCGAGGCCAAGCTCGGTGGCGATGCGTCCGCCCGTCGTGCCCGTCGCGACCAGTTGGCACTGGCGCAGCACGTCGACGTAGTCGCTCGCCACCGCCAGAATTTCGTCCTTCTTCTTGTCGTGCGCGATCAGCGCAATCCGGACCTTGGGTACCGTTGATACTGTCATGGAAGCCATCTCGCAAGGGTTAAAACGTGCCCGGATACGCGCCGCCGTCGATCAGCACGTTCTGCCCGGTCATGTATCCGGCCTGTGCGCTGCAGAGAAACGCGCAGGTCGCGCCGAACTCGTCCGGCTGCCCGAAGCGACCGGCCGGGATCGCGGCAGCCCGCTTCGCGCGCGCTGCTTCGAGCGTCTGTCCGCTCCTGGCCGCCCACGCCTGCAGGGTGCCCGCGAGGCGGTCGGTATCGAAAGCGCCCGGCAGCAGATTGTTGATGGTGACGTTATGGCCAACGGTTGTCCGCGCCAGTCCGGCAACGAACCCGGTCAGCCCGGAGCGGGCGCCATTGGACAGCCCGAGGATATCGATGGGCGCCTTCACGGCCGACGACGTGATGTTCACGATGCGCCCGAAACCGCGCGCGATCATGCCGTCCACGCTCGCCTTGATGAGTTCGATGGGCGTGAGCATGTTCGCGTCGAGCGCTCGAATCCAGTCGTCGCGTTGCCAGTCGCGAAAGTCGCCCGGCGGCGGCCCGCCCGCATTGGTCACGAGAATGTCGAGGGGTTCGCATGCCGCAAGCGCCTGCGCACGCCCCTCGGGCGTGGTGATGTCGCACGCCACGGCGGTGACGCGCACGCCTGTGGCCGCACGAATCTCGTCGGCTGCGGCGTCCAGCGCCTGCGCCGTCCGGGCGACGATGACGACATTCGCCCCCGCTTCGGCCAGCGCCTGCGCGCACGCCCGTCCCAGTCCCTTGCTCGCACCGCAGACCAGCGCGGTGCGCCCCTTGATTCCCAGATCCATGTTCAGCCTTCGACAAGTGAAACGTTGGACAACTGCGGCCGTACCGCGTCTTTCAGCGATTCTAAGGGAATCGTGCGCGCCCTGCTTTGTCGGGCCCGCGCCTGGGCGATCGCCCCCGCCGAGATCGAAACCCGGACCGGCGGCGCCCGCATCGGCTAAAATCGCGGCCATGCGGGCCACACCGGCCCTGCCTCAGATTGCCTGCCATGAAACAAGACGCCCGCTTCCCGAATCTCTATATCTGCGATCATCCGCTGATCCAGCACAAGCTCTCGCACATGCGCGACAAGGAAACGTCGACGCGCACGTTCCGCGGCCTGTTGCGCGAGATCACCTTGCTCATGGGCTACGAGATCACCCGCGACCTGCCGCTCACGACCGAGCGCATCGACACGCCGATGGTCGCCATGGACGCGCCCGTCATCGCGGGCAAGAAGCTCGCCATCGTGCCGGTGCTGCGCGCTGGGGTGGGCATGAGCGACGGACTGCTCGACCTGGTGCCGTCGGCACGCGTTGGTCATATCGGCGTGTATCGCGACGAGCAGCATCGTCCGGTCGAATATCTCGTACGACTGCCGGATGTGGCCGACCGCCGTTTCATCCTGTGCGACCCGATGGTGGCGACCGGCTATTCGGCCGTGCATGCCGTGGACGTGCTGCGCAAGCGTGGCGTGGCGGCAGAGAACATCGCGTTCCTCGCCCTCGTGGCCGCGCCCGAAGGCGTGAAGGTGCTCCTTGACGCGCATCCGGACGTGAAGCTGTATGTCGCGTCGCTTGACGAGCGTCTGGACGATCACGCCTACATCATTCCGGGTCTGGGCGACGCGGGCGACCGCCTGTTCGGCACCAAGAACTGACGCGCGACGGATCGCGGGCCCCGGCCATTGCGTGGCGGGGCCCGCGTCCCCCGCCCTACCGGGCCTTGCGCCGCGTGGCCATCGCCACCCCGATGGCCGCCAGCCCCATCCCACCCCAAGCGATTGGCGGCATGTGTTCCCCGACCATGAGCCACGCGGCGAGCGCCGCCGACGGCGGCACGAGGAAAAACAGCGCCGAGACGCGCGACGCCTCGCCTCGCCGGATCATCGCCAGCAGCAATGAAATCGCGACGATCGAGTTGCCGATCACGAGATAGACGAGCGCGACGCCAAGCTGCCACGTCCAGTCGATGCGCATCGGCTCGAGCCACCCCGCAAGCGGCAGTGTCACCGCGAAGCCCACGGCGTATTGCACCAGATTGGCGGTGACCGGGTGCTGCCCCACGCCGAAGCGCTTTTCGTAGAGCGTGCCACAGGTGATCGCCCCCAAGGCCACAAACGTCAGCACCAGCCCCAGCGCCGAGGTCACCTCCACCGCCGAGCGCGCCACGATGACCAGCACCGCCCCCGCCAGCCCCAGCGCGAGTCCGATCCAATTCAGACCGCTCACGCGCTCGCCCACCAGATGCGGCACGGCCAGCGCCACGAGAATCGGCTGCAGCGAGGTAATCAGTGCCACACTGCCGGCCGACACGCCCAGACGCAGCGCCAGGTACGTCATGCTGAAGTACAGCGCCTGGATGAGCAGACCAATGACAATGAGATGCCCCCAGGCGGCGGCCGTCTTGGGCAAGGGCGGGCGCATGACGACCGCCAGGGGCCCGAGCAGCACGAGCACAAGCCCATAGCGCAACGCGAGGAACGTGAGCGGGTCGGCATACGTCAGACCGATCTTGGCCACGGTGAAGCCGACCGACCACAGCAACAGGAAGATGAGCGGGGCGGCGCGCAACCACAATGGGTCTTGGGCAACGCCGGTGCGTACCGGTTTCAGCGAAGATTTCAGCGACATGGGGGAATCAGGAATCGTTGAACGGGCGACGGCGCCCGCGGCACACCGGCGGCTCGGCACACGCCACTCACGCCACTCACGGCCGAGCGCCGGATCATTGCATCGTCGCCGGGTCAGGCGGGCACGGTCATCGGCGCTTGCTACCGCCCAGAATGCTGCCCAGCACACCGCGCACGATCTCCCGGCCCAACTGGCTGCCGATGGTGCGCACCGTACTCTTGACCATCGCTTCGACGACCGTGTCCGTGCGGCGCGACCCACCTGTGCCGCCCAGCAGGCCGCCGAGCGAGTCCTTCACGGCATCGAGCAGCCCGCCGCCCGAGGTCTCGCCGCCGTTCGGCGCTTGCGGCACGGCGCCGCCCGCGTCAGGTTGCGGCGCCTCGCCCTGGCGAGTCTGGGTGCGCCCGACGAGCCGCTCGTAAGCCGACTCGCGATCCACCGTCTTTTCATACACGCCAGCCACGAGCGAGGCAGCGATGAGCGCTGTGCGCTCTTGCGGCGTAATCGGTCCGATACGCGAGGCTGGCGGCGCGATATACGCGCGCTCGGTCACCGCCGGGCGCGCCTTCTCGTCGAGCAGCGACACCAGCGCTTCACCCACGCCCAGTTCACCGATCGCCGCTTCGATGTCGAGCAACGGATTGGCACGCATCGTCTGCGCCGCCACCTTCACCGCCTTCTGGTCGCGTGGCGAATAGGCGCGCAACGCATGCTGCACGCGATTGCCCAACTGACCGAGCACGGTGTCCGGCACGTCGACCGGGTTCTGCGTCACGAAATACACGCCGACGCCCTTCGAACGAATCAGGCGCACCATCTGCTCGATCCGCTCAAGCAACGGCTTCGGTGCCTCGTTGAACAGCAGATGCGCTTCGTCGAAGAAGAAGACGAGTTTGGGCTTGTCGGGATCGCCCACTTCCGGCAGGCGCTCGAACAACTCGGCGAGCAGCCACAACAGGAAGGTGGCGTAGATGCGCGGCGCGGCCAATAGTTTGTCCGCCGCGAGAATGTTGACGATGCCACGCCCTTGCGCGTCCGTCTGCATGAAGTCGTCGATATCGAGCATCGGCTCGCCGAAGAACTTGTCGGCGCCCTGTTGCTCGAGTGTGAGCAGTCCGCGCTGGATCGCCCCGACCGACGCGGCCGAGATGTTGCCGTACTGCGTGGTGAAGGTCGACGCGTTCTCACCCACGTGCTGAAGCATGGCACGCAGGTCCTTGCTGTCGAGCAGCAGCAGGCCGTTGTCGTCGGCAATCTTGAAGACGAGGTTGAGCACACCGGTCTGGGTCTCGTTCAGTCCCAGCAGTCGCGAGAGCAACAGCGGGCCGAGATCGGAGACCGTCGCACGCACGGGATGGCCCTGCTCGCCGAACACGTCCCAAAGCGTGGCCGGGCTGCCGTGCCAATCGGGCGTATCGAAGCCGAACTGGGCGATATGCGCCTTGAGCTTGGGCGTCTCGGCGCCCGGTTGCGTGATGCCCGTCAGGTCGCCTTTCACGTCGGCGAGGAACACGGGCACGCCGATGTCGGAAAAGGCCTGCGCCATGACCTGGAGCGTGACGGTCTTGCCCGTGCCTGTGGCGCCGGTAATCAGCCCGTGACGATTGCCCATGGCGGGCAGCAGACCGAGCCAGTGCTGGCCGTTGCGTGCGATGAGGAGTCGGTCGCCGGATTCGCCGCCCGCGCTCGCCGCCCCGTCGGGGGCAGCGGGGGTCGCAGTGACGTGGGACGATGCCGCCGGGGAAGCGGCAAGCGACGAGGTTTGCGGCGGCACGGGCTTCTGGGGCATTGAGAGACCTCGGCGGTAGACGCGGCGTAGCGCGTGACACGGCGCAGCAAACACCCGTGGCACGGTGCGGCGGCATGATAAAATTGCCTCCGATTATAGCGGCAGGTTGCCGCTCGGACTGCCCCGGCCCCGAAATGACGGGAAACCGATGGGGTCGACACGACCCACGGAAGCCCACGGGGCGATGGGGCAATTCGCGCCCGCGCCCCGGGGGTGGCGGGCGCTCGCGTTTCAACGGTTGGCCGCGCCGCACTGCGCCGGCCGGCAGAGCATACTTCGCCGCACAGCGCGGCACGACGGAGAAATTCATGGCGGGTCATTCCAAATGGGCCAACATCAAACACAAGAAGGCAGCGGCAGATGCCAAGCGCGGTAAAGTCTGGACACGCCTGATCAAGGAAATCACGGTGGCCGCGCGCCTTGGCGGCGGCGAAGTCGACAGCAATCCGCGCCTGCGCCTGGCCGTGGAAAAGGCGGCCGATGCGAACATGCCCAAGGACAACGTCAAGCGCGCGATCGATCGCGGCGTTGGCGGGCTTGACGGTGCCAACTACGAAGAAATCCGCTACGAAGGCTATGGCATCAATGGTGCAGCCGTGATCGTCGACACCATGACGGATAACCGCGTGCGCACCGTCGCGGAAGTGCGTCACGCCTTCTCCAAGTTCGGCGGCAACATGGGCACCGACGGTTCGGTGTCGTTCCTCTTCACGCACTGCGGCCAGTTCCTGTTCTCGCCGGACACGCCGGAAGACAAGCTCATGGACGTGGCGCTCGACGCCGGCGCCGACGACGTGATCACCAACGACGACGGCAGCTTCGAAGTCATCTGCCCGCCGAACGACTTGCAGGCCGTGAAGACCAAGCTCGAAGCGGCCGGCCTGAAGGCCGAAGTCGCGGAAGTCACGATGAAGCCGCAAACCGAAGTGGTCTTCACCGGCGACGATGCCGTGAAGATGCAAAAGCTGCTCGACGCGCTCGAAAACCTCGACGACGTGCAGGAAGTATTCACCAACGCCGTCATCGAGGAATAAGATGAAGATTCTGGTTGTCGGCTCGGGCGGCCGCGAACACGCGCTGGCATGGAAGCTTGCCCAATCGCCCCGTATCCAGTTGGTTTATGTCGCCCCGGGTAACGGCGGCACGGCACTCGACGAGCGCCTGCGCAATGTCCCGATCAGCGATCCGAACGTGCTCGCCGAGTTCGCCGCGCGCGAAGGCATCGCGCTGACGGTGGTCGGCCCGGAAACGCCGCTCGCCGCCGGCATCGTCAACATCTTCCGCGCGCGTGGCCTGAAGATCTTCGGCCCGACGAAGGAAGCGGCGCAGCTCGAATCGTCGAAGGACTTCGCCAAGGCGTTCATGAAGCGTCATGGCATTCCTACCGCCGATTACGAAACGTTCTCCGACGCGGCCAGCGCGCATGCCTACATCGACACCAAGGGCGCGCCGATCGTCATCAAGGCGGACGGCCTCGCCGCAGGCAAGGGTGTGGTCGTGGCGATGTCGCTTGATGAAGCCCATCACGCTGTCGACATGATGCTCGCGGACAACAAGCTCGGCGACGCCGGCGCCCGCGTGGTGATCGAGGAGTTCCTGCACGGCGAGGAAGCCAGCTTCATCGTGATGGTCGACGGCAAGAACGTGCTGCCGCTCGCCACGTCGCAGGATCACAAGCGTCTGCTCGACAACGATCAGGGCCCCAACACGGGCGGCATGGGCGCCTATTCGCCCGCGCCGATCGTCACGCCGCAGATCCACGCGCGCGTGATGCGCGAGATCATTCTGCCGACCGTACGCGGCATGGAAACCGACGGCATCCGCTTCACCGGCTTCCTGTACGCCGGGCTGATGATCGACGCGCAAGGCAACGTCAAGACGCTCGAATTCAACTGCCGCATGGGCGACCCGGAGACGCAGCCGATCATGGCGCGCCTGAAGGGCGACTTTTCGGTGGTGGTCGAGCACGCGATTGCCGGCACGCTCGACAAGGTCGAACTCGACTGGGATCGCCGTTATGCGCTGGGCGTGGTACTTGCCGCGCACGGCTATCCGGACACCCCGCGCAAGGGCGACCGGATCTCCGACGTTCCGGCCGAGACCGCCGATTGCGTCACGTTCCACGCGGGCACCCAGCTCGAGAACAACGTGCTCACGGTGACCGGTGGACGCGTGCTGTGCGTGGTCGGCCTGTCCGACACCGTGCGCGGCGCCCAGAGCGTGGCATACCAGACCGTCAACCAGATCCATTTCGACGGCATGCAGTATCGCCACGATATCGGCAACCGCGCACTGGCGCGCAAACCGGAGTAAGTCCGGCCACGCTGGAAGGGCGGCCTGAAGCACCAAACCGTTGTGTCGCGGCCCGGGAGACGTCATGTCGCCCGGGCCGTTGTCGTTTTGGCGGCGTCACACGCGCCGCACGCCGTCACACGGCTGCGATTGACAAGCGCGGGGCAAATGGGCACGCTGACACCGCGCGGGCGCGTCACTGTCTGCCGCGCGTCCGGCCAGCCCCGGCGGAATTCATGCAGTTTTCCCGACAGACCCTCGCTCGACGGAGACTTACATGTTCGATCTCGACAAGCTGGTCAACGATTACCTGATGCCGTTCGGCCTGAAGATTGTGATGGCCGTCGTCATCTGGATTATCGGCGGTATCGTCATCAACGTGGTGGCGCGGCTCGTGCGCAGCGCCATGACCCGCCGGGCCATCGACCCCACCCTCGTTCGCTACACCGAATCGACGCTGCGCATCGCCCTGCGCATCGCGCTCATCCTGACCATCCTCAGCGTCTGCGGTATCGAGACGACATCGTTCGCCGCGTTGCTCGCCGCCGCCGGCATCGCCATCGGCGCGGCATGGTCCGGACTCCTGTCGAACTTCGCCTCGGGCATCTTCCTCATCGTGCTGCGCCCGTTCAAGACCGGCGACATGATCAGCGCAGGCGGCGTGATCGGAGTGGTCGACGAGATCGGCCTGTTCGTCACCACGCTCACCACGGCCGACAACCTGCGGGTGTATGTGGGCAACACGAAGGTCTTCGGCGACAACATCACGGTGTACGACGCCAACGCGTTCCGCCGCGTCGACCTGACGGCGCAGCTAGCCCATACGGTCGATGCGCAGGATGCGATAGCGCGCCTGAAGGCACGCATCGCCCAGATCCCGAACGTGATGAGCACGCCGGCCGTCGACGTGGCGATTCTCGAATTCAATCCGGCCGGGCCAGTGCTCGCGGTGCGCCCTTATTGCCACAATCGCGACTACTGGCAGGTGTATTTCGATACCAACCGGGCCATCGCGGAGGTCGGCGGCACGGCACAGTGGCCGGTGCCGGCAACGCGCCAGATCCTCATGCCGCCGCCGGGCGACGTCGACAAAGGGATGCCGACCGCGTCGGCGGGCGGCGCCGCAGCGGCCAGCCCGCTGCCCAACGCCCCGGCGCCCTGATCGCCAGGACTTGATGCAGGTCATCCGGGCGGCAATCGGCGCGACCGTCTGCCGCGCCGGCCCACCCCCGAACGCATGGCTGCCGGTACAATCGCGGTTATTACCTCGCATCGGGACGTCACAGCATGACAGCGCAAGACGCCGCACCAGCGCCGGATACGGGCGCAGTGCGTACTTATCTGCTCGGGCTTCAGGACCGCATTGTCGAGACGCTCGGGCGCCTCGACGGCAAACGCTTCCTCGCCGACGACTGGCAACGTCCGGCCGATAGCGCGCTGCGCGGCGACGGCCGCACCCGCGTGCTCGACGACGGCGACTTCTTCGAGCGCGGCGGCGTGAACTTCTCCCACGTGGTCGGCGACAAGCTGCCGGGCTCGGCCAGCGCGTCCCGGCCCGAGCTGGCCGGGCGCGGCTTCGAAGCCCTGGGCGTCTCGCTGGTGTTGCATCCGCGCAATCCGTACTGCCCGACCGTGCACTTCAACGTGCGCATCCTGATCGCCACGGCCCCCGGCCAGTTGCCCGCGTTCTGGTTCGGCGGCGGCATGGATCTCACGCCCTACTACCCGTTCGAAGAGGACTGCCGGCACTTCCACCAGACGTGCAAGGACGCCCTCGATCCGTTCGACACCTCGTGGTATCCACGCTTCAAGACGTGGTGCGACGAGTACTTCTACCTGAAGCACCGCCAGGAGCCGCGCGGCATCGGCGGCATCTTCTTCGACGACTTCTCGGGGGGCGGCTTCGAAACGGGCTTCGCCGTCATGCAAAGCGTGGGGGACGCGTTCCTCGACGCGTACGTGCCGATCGTCGAGCGCCGCCGCGGCATGCCCTACGGTGAGCGCGAACGGGATTTCCAGGCCCATCGGCGCGGACGCTACGTCGAATTCAACCTGGTCTGGGACCGTGGCACCCATTTCGGCCTGCAATCGGGGGGCCGTACGGAGTCGATCCTGATGTCGATGCCGCCGATCGTGAAATGGCACTACGACTGGAAGCCCGAGCCGGACACCCCGGAAGCGAAGCTCTATACCGACTTCCTCGTGCGCCGCGAGTGGGTGTGAAGGCCTGCTGCGCATGACCGTCTCTTCCCCTGCTGCACCACACGCCGCGCCTTCGTCGCCCGTCGGCTCGATCCGGCGCATCGGCGTGCTGGGCGGCACGTTCGATCCGATTCACACCGGCCATCTCGCGCTGGGCGCGCTTTTTGCCCGAACACTCGCGCTCGACGAACTGATCCTGATGCCGGCCGGCCAGCAGCCGCAGAAACAGCGCAGCACCCCGGCCGAACATCGGCTGGCCATGACGCGCCTGGCCGCAGAACAACTCGCCGCCGAGCTGGCACGCACGCAGCCGACCACGCGACTGATCGTCAGCACGCGCGAAATCGAGCGCGCCGGACCGAGCTATACCGTCGACACACTGCGCGAGATACGCCGTGAGGTCGGCCCGCAGGCGTCGCTGTCGCTGCTTATCGGCTCCGACCAGTTGGTGCGCCTGGACACCTGGCACGCCTGGCGCGAGCTGTTCGACTATGCGCACATCTGCGCGGCCGCGCGCCCCGGTTTCCGGTGGGCCACCGCCCCCCTGCCGCTGCGCCAGGTCTTCGCCGAACGGGAAAAGTCCGCACTCGGGGTACAATCCACGCCATGCGGCGGCATCCTGATCGACAACTCACTGGCTGTCGACATCTCCGCCACCGAGTTGCGCGCCACGCTGGCGCACGCGCGAGACGCGGCCACGCCCCCGGCGAACCTGCCCGAACCCGTGTGGCATTACATCCGCGCGCAACACCTGTATCGCGCCTGACGGCCCTTCCCGGGCCGCCGCCTCGGCGCCCCCTGTTTCACCAAAAAGACGCACTATGGATATTCGTAAACTTCAGCGCCTGATCGTCGACGCCCTCGAAGACGTCAAGGCCCAGGACATCAAGGTGTTCAACACCGAGCACCTCACCGCCCTGTTCGAGCGTGTGATCATCGCGAGCGGCACGTCCAATCGCCAGACCAAAGCACTCGCCGCCAGTGTGCGCGACAAGGTCAAGGCCGCTGGCGGCGACATCGTCAGCATGGAAGGCGAAGACGTGGGCGAATGGGTGCTGGTCGACACGGGCGACGCCATCGTGCACATCATGCAGCCGGCCCTGCGTCAGTATTACAACCTCGAGGAAATCTGGGGCGAGAAGCCGGTGCGCCTGAAAGCGGCCGGCACCAAGGCCGGTGCCAAGGCCAGCGTGGAAGATCAGGAAGACGACGAGGACGACGCGCTCGAATCCCCGGCCCTCGCACGCCGCAAGGCAAAGTAAGCCGGCGCTGCGCGGGAGTCTGCCGTCATGCGTCTGTTCATTCTCGCGGTCGGGCACAAGATGCCCGGCTGGATCGAGACCGCTTTCGCCGAGTACGCCAAGCGCATGCCGCCCGAGCTGCGCATCGAACTCAAGGAAATCAAGCCGGAGCAACGCTCCAACTCCCGCACGGCCGAGACCGTCATGGCGGCCGAGGCGCAGCGTATCGACGCGGCCCTGCCGCGTGGCTGCCATCTCGTGTGCCTGGACGAACGCGGACAGGACCTCACGACGATGCGTCTGGCCCAGTCGCTCACCGGCTGGCAGCAGGACGGGCGCGACGTAGCGTTCGTGATCGGCGGCGCCGACGGTCTCGACCCAGACCTCAAGGCGCGCGCCGACACCCTCATCCGGTTGTCCAGTCTGACGATGCCCCACGGCATGGTGCGGGTGTTGCTCGCCGAGCAGCTCTACCGCGCGTGGAGCATCAATGCCAATCATCCATATCACCGCGTCTGACGACACCACATGTCAGAAACAAGTCGAAAATAAGTCAGTTCGCCTTGTGCGGTGCAATGCCACGTTGCGCCTAACATCAAACGACGCGCAACCCTCCGCCGTCCGGTACCCTCCAGCCATTGTCAATCCCCCATAGACGCCGCCATGCAACATGCGTTGTGCGCTGCGGGTGGAAAAAACACGATGACGTGGTAGTCTAGCCCGCGCTACACAGTTCGCACCGCGAACAACAATTAGACTTCTCGTGAACCACCGGAGATTGGCATGAAGCAACCGTCCCTGCGAAGTATCGTCCTGGCCGGCGTTGGCGCTGCAATGGCGTTCGGCATGAGCACATCGGCCCTGGCCGCGACCGAGATTCAGTTCTGGCATTCCATGGAGTCTGCCCTCGGCGAGCGCGTCAACCAGATCGCCAACGATTTCAACGCGTCGCAAAGCGACTACAAGATTGTCCCGATCTACAAGGGCAACTACGAGCAGGGACTGGCGGCCGGGATCGCCGCGTTCCGCGCCGGTAACGCGCCAGCCATTCTTCAGGTATACGAAGTGGGCACGGCCACGATGATGCAGGCCAAGAAGGCAGTCAAGCCGGTGTGGCAAGTCATGAAGGACGCCGGCGAGCCGTTCGACGAAGCGGCGTTCGTGCCGACCGTGGCGAGCTACTACGCCGACAGCAAGACCAATCATCTCGTGTCGATGCCGTTCAACAGCTCGACGCCGGTGTTGTACTACAACAAGGACGCCTTCAAGAAGGCGGGCCTCGATCCGAACACGCCGCCGAAGACCTGGGCCGACGTGAAGACCGACGCCGAGAAGCTCAAGGCCGCCGGCCTGGCGTGCGGTTTCAGCACGGGCTGGCAGGGCTGGACGCAGCTCGAGAACTACAGCGCCTGGCACGCCCTGCCGTTCGCCACGAGGAACAATGGCTTCGACGGTCTCGACGCCAAGCTGAACTTCAACGGTCCGCAGCAGATCAAGCACATCCAGTTCCTGGCCGACATGGCCAAGGAAGGCACGTTCACGTACGTGGGCCGCAAGGACGAAGTGACGTCGAAGTTCTATAGCGGCGACTGCGGCATTGCCATCACCTCCTCGGGTGCGCTCGCCAACATTGCCAAGTACGCCAAGTTCAACTATGGCGTGGGCATGATGCCGTACGACGCCAACGTGAAGGGTGCGCCGCAGAACGCCATGATCGGTGGCGCCAGCCTGTGGGTGCTCGCCGGCAAATCGTCCGCCGAGTACAAGGGCGTGGCCAAGTTCCTGAACTACCTCGCGTCGCCGGCCGTGGCGGCGAAGTGGCACCAGGATACCGGTTACCTGCCGGTGACGAAGGCCGCCTATGAACTGACCGAGAAGCAAGGCTTCTACGCGAAGCATCCAGGCGCCGACGTGGCCATCAAGCAGATGCTCAACAAGCCGCCTCTGCCGTTCACGCGCGGTCTGCGCCTGGGCAACATGCCGCAGATTCGCACGGTGGTCGACGAGGAACTCGAAGGCGTGTGGAGCGGCAAGCAAACGCCCAAAGCCGCACTGGACAAGGCGGTCACCCGTGGCGACGAACTGCTGCGCCGCTTCCAGAAGCAGGGCGGCTGAGCGGCTCCCAACACACGATGGCGCGCGCGAAGCCGGCGAATTGGCCGCGTTCGCGGCGCGCATCGTGACGTTAAAATCGTGACGTTATCCTGACTACCCGGCCCCGTCGACGACGTGGGCCGGGTTGGTTTTTTTCCGCTCATTACGTTATGGCGCATAACTCCAGAGAACGCCCTCGCTTCGGCACCGGCTGGCTGCCCTACGCGCTCGTCGCCCCGCAGCTCCTCATCACTGTCGTGTTCTTCCTGTGGCCTGCGGGCGAGGCCCTGTGGCAATCGACATCGACGCAGGACGCCTTCGGGCTGTCCAGCGAGTTCGTCGGCCTGGACAACTTCGTTTCGTTGTGGCGCGACCCGCTCTACCTCGCATCGTTTCGCACCACGATGATCTTCAGCGGGCTGGTGACGGTCTGCGGACTCGTCATCTCGTTGCTGCTCGCGGCCATGGCCGACCGTGTCACGCGCGGCAAGCGCACCTACCAGACACTGCTCATCTGGCCCTACGCCGTCGCGCCGGCCATTGCGGCCGTGCTGTGGGCGTTCCTGTTCAATCCGAGCATCGGTCTCGTCACTTTCGGCCTCGCGAAGCTCGGCATCGAGTGGAATCACGCGCTCAATGGCGGCCAGGCGATGTTCCTCGTCGTGCTCGCCTCGATCTGGAAGCAGATCAGCTACAACTTCCTGTTCTTCTACGCCGGTCTGCAGGCGATTCCGCGCTCACTCGTGGAAGCGGCGGCCATCGACGGCGCCGGGCCGATCCGGCGCTTCTTCGGACTGGTGTTGCCGCTGATTTCGCCGACGACGTTCTTCCTGCTGGTGGTCAACCTCGTGTACTCGTTCTTCGACACATTCCCGGTGATCGATGCCGCGACCGGCGGCGGTCCGGGCCAGTCGACCATGACGCTGATCTACAAGATCTACTCGGAAGGCTTCAAGGGGCTCGACCTCGGCAGCTCGGCTGCCCAGTCGGTAGTGCTGATGGCCATCGTCATCGTGCTCACGGTCGTGCAGTTCCGCTTCATCGAACGCAAGGTGCAATACGCATGATCGAGAATCGTCGCGGCCTGGATATCTTCTGCCACGTCATGCTGGTCATCGGCGTGCTGCTGGTGGTCTTCCCGCTCTACGTGGCGTTCGTCGCCGCCACCATGAACGAGCGCGAGATCTTCAACGTTCCCTTGTCGCTCATCCCGAGCACGCACCTGCTCCAGAACCTGGCCACCGTGTGGAACCAGGGCACGGGCGATTCTGCGATGCCATTCGGGCTGATGCTCGGCAACAGCCTGTTCATGGCACTGGTCATCACCTTCGGCAAGATCTCGGTGTCGATCCTGTCGGCCTTCGCCATCGTGTATTTCCGTTTCCCGTTGCGCAATCTGTTCTTCTGGCTGATCTTCGTCACGCTGATGCTGCCGGTCGAAGTGCGGATCTTCCCGACGGTGCAGGTGATCTCGACGCTCGGCCTCATCAACAGCTATACCGGGCTGACGCTGCCGCTCATTGCCTCGGCCACGGCCACGTTCCTGTTCCGGCAGTTCTTCATGACGCTGCCTGACGAACTCGTCGAAGCCGCACGCATCGACGGCGCCGGCCCGATGCGCTTCTTCGTCGACGTGGTGCTGCCGCTGTCGAAAACGAATATCGCGGCATTGTTCGTCATCACCTTCATCTATGGCTGGAATCAGTACCTGTGGCCGATCCTGGTGACCAATGCCCCGTCGATGACGACGGCCGTGGTTGGCATCAAGAGCATGATCGGCAGCGGGGACACCGCCACCCAATGGCAACTGGTGATGAGCGCCACGCTGCTCGCCATGTTGCCGCCCCTCGCGGTGGTTCTGCTCATGCAGCGGTGGTTCGTGCGCGGTCTGGTCGATTCGGAAAAGTAATCATGGCAAATCTCAAACTCCATCACGTCAAGAAAACCTACGACCGGAAAAACTATGTCCTGCACGGTGTCGACATCGACATCGAAGACGGCGAATTCGTCGTGATCGTCGGCCCCTCGGGGTGCGGGAAGTCGACGCTGCTGCGCATGGTCGCCGGCCTCGAATCCGTCAGCGAAGGCAGCATCCTGATCGGCTCGCAGGTTGTCAATGAACTGGAACCGAAGGATCGCAACATCGCGATGGTGTTCCAGAATTACGCGCTGTATCCGCACATGGATGTGCGCCAGAACATGTCGTATGGCCTGAAGATCCGCGGCATCGCCAAGAAAATCATCGACGAACGTGTACTCGCCGCCGCGCGCATTCTGGAACTGGAGCCCCTGCTCGCGCGCAAGCCGCGCGAACTCTCGGGCGGTCAGCGCCAGCGCGTGGCCATGGGCCGCGCGATCGTGCGTGAGCCCGCGGTGTTCCTGTTCGACGAACCGCTCTCGAACCTCGATGCCAAGCTGCGCGTGCAGATGCGCCTGGAAATCCAGCGACTGCACGCACGGCTGAGAACCACCAGCCTGTACGTCACGCACGATCAGATCGAAGCGATGACGCTGGCCGATCGCGTGATCGTCATGAACAAGGGCTACGCGGAGCAGATCGGCACACCGACGGACGTGTACGAGCGCCCGGCGTCGCTCTTCGTGGCGAGCTTCATGGGATCGCCCGCCATGAACCTGCTGAAGGGGCGTGTCGACACGGAAGGCCGCACGTTCCAGGTCGACGGCGGCGGACCGGCCCTGCGTCTGCCGCCCACCAGCATGGCGTATGCGAACCGCGAACTCGTGCTGGGCGTGCGTCCCGAGCATCTGGTGCCCGCCGAGCCGCACAACGGCCTGGGTGCCTTCGCTGCGCAGACCAACATCCTCGTCGATCAGCTCGAACTGCTCGGCGCGGATAATCTGGCCCATGGCCGCTGGGGCGAACAGCCCGTGACCGTGCGTCTGCCGCACGAGATGCGTCCGGCGACGGGCACGGTGGTGCCGCTGGCCATCTCCGCCAAGGCCTTGCACCTGTTCGATCCGGCCACCGGAAAGCGAGTCGAGGCATGAGCGAACCCTCGACACCGGCCCATCTGTGGCCCGCCTGGCCTTATCCGCGCATCGTTGCGCACCGCGGCGGCGGCAAGCTGGCGCCGGAAAACACGCTGGCCGCGTTCGAGACGGGCGCATCGCTCGGCCTGCGCATGGTCGAGTTCGATGCCAAGCTCTCGGCGGATAACACCGTCTTCCTGCTGCACGACGACACAGTCGATCGCACGAGCAACGGCCACGGCGCCGCCGCGCAGATGGCCTACGCGGACATCGCGAAACTCGACGCCGGCAGTTGGTTCGGCGCGCGCTTCGCCGGTCAGGTGATGCCGACCCTCGCCCAGGTGGCGGAGCGCTGCCGTTCGCTGGGACTGGCGGCGAACGTCGAGATCAAGCCATGCCCCGGCCGCGAGGCAGAAACGGGCAAGCGGGTCGCCGAGGCCGTTCAGGCGCTGTGGGCAGGTCAAACCCCACCGCCGCTGCTCTCGTCGTTCTCCTACGAGGCGCTCGAAGCGGCGGCCGCCGCCGCCCCCGACCTGCCGCGCGGCATGCTGTATGACGCCATTCCGGCACATTGGCGTGAGGACGCCCGCAACCTCGGCACCGTCTCGCTGCACGCGAACCATCAGCCGCTCGACGGCCCCCAGGTCGCACAGATCAAGGCGGCCGGCCTGCAGATGCTGGTCTACACGGTCAACGATCCGGCCCGCGCGCGCGAACTGGCGGTGTGGGGGGTCGATGCCATCTGCACCGACCGCATCGACCTGATCGGCGCCGACTTCCTCGAGCGCGCCTGAGCGCGGCCCCGACGGCAATGGGCGGCGATCCGTCCGCCGCGCGTGCTGGCGGGCATGGACGCAAGGCGGCATAATAGGGCGTTCCCCTCGCCCAGCCCATCCCCGCGGCCCGGTACATGCGATTGCAGAGCATTGCGAAGTCGTGTGCCGGGCTGGACGAATTCAAGCCAAGCCGCCATGCCGTACATCTATCTCGCGTCGCAAAGCCCTCGCCGTCAGGAACTGCTGCAACAGCTCGGCGTTCGCTTCGAACTGCTGCTGCCGGGGGCCCACGAGGACGCCGAAGCGCTCGAAGCCGTGCTGCCGGGTGAGCCGCCCGACGATTACGTGCAGCGCGTCACGCGCGCCAAAGCCGAAGCGGCCCTCGCGCGTCTGGCCCGCGCCGGTCTGCCCGGCGCCCCTATTCTTGCCGCCGACACGACGGTGTGCCTGGACGGCACGATCCTCGGCAAGCCGTTCGACGATGCCGACGCCTGCGCCGTACTCGCCCGTCTGTCGGGCACGCGCCATCGGGTGCTGACCGCCGTCGCCGTGTGCGCCGACGGGCAGATCCATCAGGCGGTGAACATCTCGCACGTCTGGTTCCGGCCAATGCGTCGTGAGGAAATCGAGCGCTACGTCGCCTCGGGCGAGCCAACGGGCAAAGCCGGCGCCTACGGGATTCAGGGCAAGGCCGCCGAATTCGTGCTGCGCATCGATGGCAGCTACTCGGGCATCATGGGGCTACCGCTGTGCGAAACCGCCGCGCTGTTGCGCCAGGCGGGCATCGACTTCTGACACATATCGAATTTGCCAAGCCTATCGAGTCCGATCGACACCTTATGAACGAAGACATTCTGGTCAATATCACGCCACAGGAAACCCGTGTGGCGCTCATGCAGCTCGGCGCAGTACAGGAATTGCACATCGAGCGCACGCTCTCGCTCGGTCTGGTCGGCAACATCTACCTGGGCAAGGTCGTGCGCGTGCTGCCGGGCATGCAATCGGCGTTCATCGATATCGGCCTGGAGCGCGCAGCGTTTCTGCACGTGGCCGATATCTGGCATCCGCGCACAAGCAACGACACGTCCACGCCGCATCCGCAGCCGCCCATCGAGAAAACGGTGTTCGAGGGGCAGACGCTGATGGTGCAGGTCATCAAGGACCCCATCGGCACCAAGGGCGCGCGCCTGTCGACGCAAATCAGCATTGCCGGGCGCACGCTCGTCTACCTGCCGCAGGAGCCCCATATCGGCATTTCGCAGCGCATCGAGAGCGAAGCTGAACGCGAGGCGTTGCGCAGCAAGATCCAGGCACTCGTGCCGGCCGACGAGAAAGGCGGCTTCATCGTGCGCACCATCGCGGAAGACGCGGCCGACGCCGAGCTGGCCAACGACATCGCCTATCTGCGCAAGTCCTGGCAGACCATTGGCGAGCAAAGCACACGCATGCCGGCGCCTTCGCTGCTGTACCAGGACCTGAACCTCGCCCAGCGCGTGCTGCGCGACTTCGTGCACGAGGACACGGGCAAGATCCTGGTCGACTCGCGCGAGACGTTCCAGAAGCTGGCCGAATTCGCAACGATCTACACACCGGCGGTGCTCGGCAAGCTCACGCATTACACCGGCGAGCGGCCCCTCTTCGACCTGTACAACGTCGAGACGGAAATCGAGCGGGCGCTGTCGCGCCGCGTCGATCTCAAGTCGGGGGGGTATCTGATGATCGATCAGACCGAGGCGATGACGACCATCGATGTGAACACCGGCGGCTACGTCGGCGCGCGCAACTTCGACGACACGATCTTCAAGACGAACCTCGAGGCGGCCTTGATGATCGCGCGCCAGTTGCGGCTGCGCAACCTCGGCGGGATCATCATTATCGACTTCATCGACATGGAAAGTGCCGAGCATCGCGACTCGGTGCTGGCCGAGCTCAAGAAGGCGCTCGCGCGCGACCGGACACGCATCACCGTGAACGGCTTCTCCCAGCTCGGACTGGTCGAGATGACCCGCAAGCGCACACGCGAGTCGCTCGCCCACGTGCTGTGCGAGCCGTGCGCCGTGTGCCAGGGCAAGGGACAGGTCAAGACGCCGCGTACGCTGTGCTACGACATCCTGCGCGAGATTCTGCGCGAATCGCGCCAGTTCAATCCGCGAGAGTTCCGCCTGATCGGCTCGCAGGCGGTCGTCGATCTTTTCCTCGAGGAGGAATCTCAGCATCTCGCGATGCTGATCGATTTCATCGGCAAGCCGATCTCACTGCAAGTGGAATCGTCGTTCCATCAGGACCAGTACGACATCATTCTGATGTAACCCCACGCAACGCTCGCACGTTCCGACGTCATGCCCTACTCGAACTACGACAACCTGGCGGCATCGAGCGAGGCGCTCGACAAACATGCCGTCGCACGCCATACGACCTGGGTCAGCATATGGGTCAATATCGTGCTCACGACGGCGCAGATCGTCGTTGGCGTCTTCGCCCGCTCGCAGGCATTGATTGCCGACGGCATCCACTCGCTCTCGGACATCGTCTCGGACTTCGTCGTGCTGGCGGCCGCACGCGGCAGCGCCCGCGCGCCGGACGCCGACCACCCCTACGGCCATAGCCGCTACGAGAACGCGGCGTCGTTGTTTCTCGGCACCATTCTGCTCGTCGTCGGCGCGGGAATGCTGTGGCGCGGTATCGAGCGTTTGCTGCATCCGGAAGAGATTCCGGAAGTACACACCATCGCGCTGGTCGTCGCCGTCCTGGTGCTGGTCAGCAAAGAGGGGCTGTTTCGCTATATGTTGCGCGCCGCCCAGCGCGTGCGCTCGGCGATGCTCGTGGCCAACGCGTGGCATGCACGCTCCGACGCGCTGTCGTCGCTCGTCGTCGCGTTCGGTATCCTGGGCAACCTCGCGGGCTATCGCATTCTCGACCCGCTCGCCGCCGCCCTCGTCGGGCTGATGATCGGTCGCACCGGGTGGAAGTTCGGCTGGAATGCGTTGCAGGACCTCATCGATCGCGGCGTGGACGACGCCACGACCGTCACCATTCGGGAGCGTCTGCTCGCGACGCCCGGCGTGCGCACCATCGACATGCTGCGCACGCGACGCATGGGCGACGAGATCGTCGTCGACGTGCATATCCTGGTCGATGCGCGTTTGTCGGTCTCCGAGGGACACTACATCGCGGAGCAAGCGCGCGCGACCGTCATGCTTGAGCCGCAGATTCTCGATGTGCTCGTGCACGTCGATCCGGAGAGCGACACCAAGGGCACCGCGTTGCAGCAATGGCCCGCGCGCTCGGTGGTGGCCGGGGCGGCGGAGGCACTGTGCCGCGCCAATGCGTTGACGCTGCACGACGTCAAACTGCATTACCTGAACAACGGGCTGGAGGCCGACGTCATTGTCGAAGGTCTGCGTGAACCGGCACGTTCGGGCACTGATGGGGCGGACGGCACGCCCGTGGGTGGTGGCATGGAACCGTCATCGCAGAGCGTGGCCGACGCGCTCACCGCGCGTTTTGGCCTGCGCGCCGTCAGGGTATTGCGGGTGACGGGGGACACCTCCGCCGCGCCTGACGGCACGGACGTCGCCACCCTCACGACGCCGGCCGCAAAAGCGACGGCCGCCGGTCCCGCCGTCGATTGACGACCGGGCCGCGGCGGCCGGGGACGACGCGTGCGGGACGGTGTGTCCCGTAAGGGCCATCAGTCTTCGTGGCGGTAGTCCGAGAACAGCATGCCCTGCCGGTCCTTGTCCGAGACGATCGGCGTGACGCCGTCGAGCGGCCAGGGGATCGCGAGCGTCGGGTCGTCCCAGCGAATGCAGCGCTCGAACTGCGGCGCCCAATAGTCCGTGGTCTTGTACAGTACCTCGGCCGTCTCCGACGTCACGACGAAGCCGTGGGCAAAACCGGTCGGAATCCACAGTTGCTTCTTGTTTTCGGCGCTCAGCACTTCGGCGACCCACTGGCCAAAGGTCGGTGAGCCTTCACGGATATCGACCGCAATGTCATAGATTTCGCCGTGCAGCACACGCACGAGCTTGCCCTGCGGTTGCTTGACCTGATAGTGCAGGCCGCGCAGCACACCCCGGACCGAACGTGACTGGTTGTCCTGCACGAACGTGAGGGTCTCGCCGAGCGCGTTGTCGAAGTTGCGCTGGTTGAAACTCTCGAAGAAATGGCCGCGAGCGTCGCCAAAGACCTTGGGTTCGATCACGCGAACCGCTGGAATGGCGGTGGGGGTCACTTGCATAACGAGATACCGGTAAGAATCGAAGGGGGGCGTTGCGCCAGGCTCAGAACAGCCGCTCGTGCAACATCGAGAGCAGGTATTGGCCGTACCCGGTCTTGGCGAGCGGTTGCGCAAGCGCCTCGATGGCGGCGGCGTCGATCCAGCCGCGCCGGTACGCAATCTCCTCGGGGCACGCGACCTTCAGGCCCTGGCGGCTTTCGATCGTCTGGATGAACGTGCTCGCTTCGAGCATCGATTCATGGGTGCCGGTATCCAGCCAGGCATAACCGCGCCCCATGATCTGGACGTTGAGCTTGCCGCGACGCAGGTATTCGTTGTTCACGTCGGTGATTTCCAGCTCACCGCGTGCCGACGGCTTGATCGAGCGTGCGATCTCGATGACGTCGTTATCGCAGAAGTACAAACCGGTCACGGCGTAGCGCGACTTCGGTTCCTTGGGTTTCTCGACGAGTTCGATGGCCTTACCCTTCGCATCGAACGTCACCACGCCGTATCGCTCCGGATCATGCACGCGGTACGCGAATACGGAAGCCCCGTCCGTCTGGCGATTCGCCGCCGAAAGCAGTGACGCGAAATCGTGGCCGTAGAACAGATTGTCGCCGAGCACCAGCGCGCACGGATCGTTACCGATGAAGTCCGCGCCGATCAGGAATGCCTGCGCCAGTCCGTCCGGCGACGGTTGCACGGCGTATTGCAGGTTCAGGCCCCACTGACTGCCGTCGCCCAGCAGTTGCTCGAAGCGCGGCGTGTCCTGCGGCGTCGAGATGATCAGCATGTCGCGAATCCCCGCCAGCATCAGCGTGGCCAGCGGGTAGTAGATCATCGGCTTGTCGTACACCGGCAGCAACTGCTTGGAGACGGCCAGCGTCGCCGGATACAGCCGAGTGCCGGAGCCGCCGGCGAGGATGATGCCCTTGCGCTTGATACTCATGCGTGCCTCAATCGTTCGTCCGATAGTGTGTTTCGATCCAGCGCTGGTATTCGCCCGACTGCACCTGGCGTACCCACTCGCCATTGGCGAGGTACCACTGCACCGTCTTGCGCATGCCGGTCTCGAACGTCTCGGCCGGGCGCCAGCCCAGTTCACGCTCGAGCTTGCGCGCGTCGATGGCATAGCGGCGATCATGGCCCGGACGATCGGTGACGAACGTGATCTGATCGCCATACGACTTGCCGTCGGCGCGCGGTGACAGTTCGTCGAGCAGTGCGCACAGGTGCTTCACGACCGACAGGTTGTTCTGCTCGTTCCAGCCGCCCACGTTGTAGACCTCGCCCGTGACGCCTCTGGCCAGCACCTCGCGAATGGCGGAGCAATGGTCGCCAACGTAAAGCCAGTCGCGCACGTTGCTGCCGTCGCCATAGATCGGCAACGGCTGACCGGCCAGCGCATTGGCGATCACCAGCGGGATGAGCTTTTCGGGGAATTGGTACGGGCCGTAGTTGTTCGAGCAGTTGGTCGTAAGCACCGGCAGGCCATACGTGTGGTGATAGGCGCGCACCAGATGGTCGGAACCGGCCTTCGACGCCGAGTACGGGCTGTTGGGCGCGTATGGCGTGGTCTCGGTGAATGCCGGATCGCTCGGACTCAGCGAACCATAGACTTCGTCCGTCGAGACGTGCAGGAAGCGAAAGGCATCGCGCGCCTCGCCGTCGAGCGTTCCCCAATAGGCACGCGCGGCTTCGAGCATCGTGAACGTGCCGACGATGTTCGTCTGCACGAAGTCGCCGGGGCCATGAATGGAACGGTCGACGTGGCTTTCCGCCGCGAAGTGCAGCACTGCGCGCGGGCGATGCTCGGCATACAGCCGATCAAGCGCGGCGCGGTCGCAGATATCGACTTTGGCAAAATGATGTCGCCGGTCATGCTCGATATCGGCCAGGTTGGCGAGATTGCCCGCGTACGTCAGCTTGTCGATGGTCAACACGGGCTCGTCATGTTGCGCGAGCCAGTCAAGAACGAAATTCGCGCCGATAAATCCGGCGCCGCCAGTCACAAAAATCATGGGCTGAAATTATATAGGAGTGCGAGAGCGGTCTTATTTGCGCGGCACGCGCCCCATCAAGAAGAATTCGTCGTTGGGCCGCATCGAGATGGCATTGGCGATGCGGTTGGACATGCCGAAAAACGCCGTGATCGCGGCGATGTCCCAGATGTCCTCGTCGTCGAGGCCGTGACGGCGCAACGCCACGTAATCGTCGTCGCCGACTTCCTGGGAGCGCTCGCACACCTTCATCGCGTAGGCGAGAATCGTCCGCTGGCGCTCGGTCAAGTCGGCCTTGAGGTAGTTGACGGCGACCTGATCGGCCAGCAGCGGCTGCTTTTCATAGATGCGCACCAGCGCGCCATGGGCAACCACGCAATACAGGCACTGATTCACCGCGCTCGTGGCGACCACGATCATCTCGCGCTCGCCTTTGCTCAGATTGCCCTCTTTGACCATCAACGCGTCGTGATACGCGAAAAACGCGCGGAACTCGGCGGGGCGATGCGCCAGCGCGAGGAATACGTTAGGAATGAAGCCGGCCTTTTCCTGCACCTCTTCGATGCGCGCGCGAATATCGGCCGGCAACGCGGCAAGGTCGGGTACGGGGAAACGGCTGATCGGCGGCTGGCTCATCGTGATCCTCTTCAAGACAGGCGGATAAAGGCTGACGTTCGCGACGCGAGGCGTCGACAACGTCAGGCGTCCTGCTGCTGTGCGTACTGAATGCGGTGCAGATGCGCGTAGAGGCCATTATGCGCCACCAGCGCCTGGTGCGAGCCCTGTTCCACGATGCGACCGTGTTCGAGCACGACAATGCGATCCGCGCGCTCGATGGTCGAGAGGCGGTGCGCGATCACCAGCGTGGTGCGCCCTTCCATCAGGACTTCCAGCGCGGCTTGTACGTGACGCTCCGACTCAGAATCCAGTGCAGAGGTCGCTTCGTCCAGGATCAGGATCGGGGCGTCCTTGTAGATGGCGCGCGCGATCGCCAGGCGTTGGCGCTGGCCGCCCGAGAGGCGCATGCCGTTGTCGCCCACGAGCGTCTCGACACCGTCGGGCATGGCCGCGACCGCATCGGCCAGATTGGCCGCCCGCAGTGCCGCCTGCACGCGCTCGGCGTCGATCTCCTGGCCGTAGGCCACGTTCGCGGCGATGGTGTCGTTGAACAGTACGACGTCCTGGCTCACGAACGCGATCTGACGACGCAGATCGGCCAGGCGCAGGTCCGTCAGCGCAATGTCGTCGAGCAGAATGCGGCCGCCGGTCGGATCGTAGAAGCGCGGCACCAGGTTGACCAGGGTCGTCTTGCCGCTGCCGGACGGCCCCACCAGTGCCACCATCTCTCCGGGCGCCACGTCGAGCGAAATCCGATCGAGCGTCGGACGCTCGCTCGCGCCATAGTGGAAGCTCACCTGATCGAACGTCACGCGGCCCTTGGCGCGTTCCAGTGTGCGCTCGCCGCCGGTCGGTTCGACTTCGACGTCCATGACTTCGAAGATCAACTCGGCGGCCGTCACGCCGCGCTGCAGCGGCTGGTTGACATCCATCAGGTGCTTGAGCGGAGACACGACGAGCAACAGCGCCGTGACGAAGGCCGTGAAGCCGCCCACGGTCATCTCGCCCGACGACGACTCGATCATCGCCACCGTAATGACGATGGCCAGCGCCAGCGAGGCGAGGGCCTGCGTCACCGGCTGCGCCAGGCCGCCGGAGACCGTCACGCGCATGGCGTAACCGCGCAGCGTGCCGGTCATCTTGTCGAAGCGCGACTTTTCATACGCTTCGCCGTTGTGGATCTTCACCACCTTGTAGCCGCCCACGGCTTCTTCAACCACGTACGACAACGCGTTGGTCAGCGTCTGCTGCTCGCGGTTCAGGCGACGCAAGCGCCGGTTGATCTTGCCGACGAGCCAGCCGATGAACGGCAGAATCACGGCCACGACGAGCGTGAGGCGCCAGTTCAGGTAGAACAGATAGCCCAGCAGGCCGACGACGGTGAGTGAATCGCGCACGAGCGTGATGAGCACCGTGGTGAGGACGCCGAGCACCTGGTTGACTTCGTAGACGAGCGCATTGATGAGCGTGCTCGTCGTCTCGCGTTGATAGAAGGCGGCCGGCGCATGCAGCAGGCGCTCGAACATGCGCACGCGCAGGTCGAGCAGCACGCGGTTGGACACCCACGAGAGCATATAGTTGGCCGAATATTGCGCCAGCCCCCGAATGACGGCCAGACCGATCACGGCGGCGGGCACGTACCAAAGGTTCCACGGATCCTGACCCGAGAAGCCCTTGTCGAGCACCGGCTTGAGCACGGCCGGAATGGCGGCTTCGGTGCCGGCCACGAGCGCCATGGCGAGAACGGCCAGGACACCCATATGCCAATACGGCTGAAGATAGCCCAGCAGACGTCGAAGAATCGGTCCGACGGGCTTGTGCGGTGCGCTCATGTAGGTGGGAGACGGCGGAAAACCGCTATTCTAACGTACCGGCCGGTCTTGCCGGGACACGTCCGAGCCGGACTCGGACGCCGCCGCGAAATTCGCCACGATGGCCGCTATCGGGGGCCGATGGCGCGCCGCAGCCAAGGGGAACCGGTATACTCCCGCCCATGGCAAGCGCACTCGAAGTCCTCCGTACCGTATTCGGCTATAACGCATTCCGTGGTGATCAGGCCGCCATCGTCGACCATGTGACCGACGGGGGCGATGCGCTCGTGCTGATGCCCACCGGCGGCGGCAAGTCGCTGTGCTACCAGATCCCCGCGCTGCTGCGCCCTGGCGTGGGCATCGTCGTCTCGCCGCTCATCGCGCTCATGCAGGACCAGGTCGATGCGCTGCTGCAAGCCGGGGTGCGTGCCGCCTACCTGAATTCCAGTCTCGGCTTCGAGGAAGCGCTCGATACCGAGCGCCGCGCCGCGCGCGGCGAACTCGATCTGCTCTACGTGGCCCCCGAGCGCCTGCTGACCGATCGCTTCCTCGATCTGCTCGACCGCCTCGACGAGCGTGGGCAACTGGCGCTGTTCGCCATTGACGAGGCGCATTGCGTCTCGCAATGGGGACATGACTTCCGTCCCGAATATATCCAGCTCTCGGCGCTGCACGAACGCTATCCGCGCGTGCCGCGCATCGCGCTGACCGCCACGGCGGACGGGGCAACGCGCGAGGACATCCAGACACGGCTCGGCCTGATCGAGGCGCGGGTGTTCGTCTCCAGCTTTGATCGGCCGAACATTCGCTACGAGATCGTCGATCGCGACAATCCCCGCAAGCAGCTGCTCGCCTTTCTGGGGCGGCATCGCGGCGAAGCGGGCATCGTCTATTGCCTGTCGCGCAAGAAGGTGGAAGAAACCGCCGCCTGGCTCGAGACGCAGGGCATTGCGGCCCTGCCCTATCACGCGGGGCTCGACGCGGATGTGCGCCGCACGCACCAGCAGCGCTTCCTGCGCGAGGAAGGGCTGGTGATGTCGGCCACCGTCGCCTTCGGCATGGGCATCGACAAGCCCGATGTGCGCTTCGTCGCGCACCTGGATTTGCCCAAGAGCCTCGAGGCCTACTACCAGGAGACCGGACGCGCGGGGCGCGACGGCGAACCCGCCGAAGCCTGGATGACCTATGGGCTGAACGACGTCGTGGTGCACCGCAGCCGCATCGACGAATCGAATGCGCCCGAACTGCAAAAGCGCATCGAGCGCCAGAAGCTCGACGCCCTGCTCGGCTATTGCGAAGCGCCGCGCTGCCGGCGCACCGTGCTGCTGTCGTATTTCGGCGAGTCGAGCGAGCCGTGCGGCAATTGCGACGTGTGCCTGAATCCGCCCGAAGTGTTCGACGGGACGATCGCCGCGCAGAAGGCACTCTCGGCCATTCTGCGCACGGGCCAGCGCTTCGGCGCGGGGCATCTGGTCGACCTGCTGCGCGGGCGCAGCACCGACAAGATACGTCAGTTCGGGCACGAGGCCCTGCCGACATTTGGCGTCGGCGGCGAACTCGACGACCAGGGCTGGCGTGCGGTGTTCCGGCAGTTGATCGCGCATGGCATCATCGAGCCCGACAGCAGCCAGTACGGCGCGCTGACGCTTAACGCGGCGGCACGCCCGGTGCTCAAGGGAGAAACCACACTGTCGTTGCGACGCCAGCGGGCCGCCGTCGGCAAGAAGAGTCGTTTTGCCGGGTATGCGTCGTCGCAGGCCATCGAGCTGGACCCCGCCGATCAGCAACTGTTCGACAAGCTGAGGGCCTGGCGGCAAGACATCGCCAAGACGCAGCAAGTGCCGGCCTACGTTATCCTGCACGATCGGACGTTGCGTGAGCTCGCCCAGCGCCGTCCCCGTCATCGTGAAGGGTTGGCCGATATCACCGGACTTGGCGAAGCCAAGATCGAACGCTACGGTGAAGCGCTTGTCGAGTTGCTCACCGACGTCGCCAACGCCTGATCGCCGCCCGGGTCCGAGGATCGGATGCCGCCATTTCGTGAGTCGTCATGATTGAAGCCACACCGCCCGTCTCGTCTTCACCGCGTCTGCCGCTCACGGTCACGATTCTCACGCGCAACGAGCGTCACAACATTGCCGAGTGCATTGCGTCGGTGCAATCGTTGGCGTCGCAGATCGTTGTACTGGACAACGCGAGTACGGACGGCACGACGGACATCGCTCGCGCCGCAGGCGCGGAGGTGCATGTCACCCCCGACTGGCCTGGCTTCGGTCCGCAGAAGAATCGTGCGCTGTCGCACGCGACACAGCCCTGGGTACTGTCGCTGGACGCCGATGAACGTGTTACGCCCGAACTGGCGGCCGACATTGCCGCGGCGATTGCGCAAGGCGGCCACGCGGGCTATCGCATCCCGCGTCTGTCGCAGTTCCTCGGGCACTGGGTGCGGCATTGTGGTTGGTACCCAGACTACGTGTTGCGGCTGTTTCGGCGCGACGCCGGACGCTTCTCAGACAATCTTGTGCACGAACGCGTGATCGTCGACGGCGAGATCGGTGCGCTCGCGCATCACCTGCTGCATTACAGCTATACCGAAGTTCACCAGGTTGAGGACAAGGTCCAGCGCTATGCGCGTGCAGGCGCGAAGGAGATGGCGCTGCGCGGCAAACGCGTCTCGCCGCTAAAGCCGTGGATCAATGGCGGATGGGCGTTCGTGCGCACCTATGTGCTGCGCAGAGGGTTTCTCGACGGCGCCACCGGCGCCGCGATCGCGCGGATGAATGCCCGCAGTGCCTTTCTGAAGTACGCACTGCTGCGACACGGGGAAGCCTGACGCACGCGCAGTACATACCGCAAATCACGAACTGCGAAAGCGAAATGGACGCCGATGGCGTCCGTTTTGGCTTCATCCGACGTCGGCGTTACTTGGCGAGCGCCCGCTTCACACGCGAGCGGAACCGTTCCCAGCGCAGCGTGCCGTCCTCAACGGGCTCGGGCAGCCGCCCATCGCTACCCGCTGGCACCGGCTTGCCACGGCGCAAGTAATAGCGGTCGAAAATGGACTGTGTCACGCCCCACTTGCGCAGGAACTGCGTGCGGCCGTCGTTCTTCACCACCTTGCCCGTGCTCTTGCACTGAAAGTGGTACACAAGACTTGCGCCAACGCCGACGAAGCGGCGCGCACCCGCCGCCCACATCTTCATCGAGAAGTCATTGTCGCTGCTCATGCCCGGGCTAAGCTCGGTGCTGTAACCACCAACGAGAAACCACCAATCGCGGTGCACGAGCGTCGGCGGCCAGGTCGCGCCGAACCAGTCGGACTTGTGATAAGTCGGGATTGCGGCGAGCAGCCCCGTTTCGTCGAAGGTATCGACGTCGCGGCCGAAGTCCTGCACGAGCACGCACGGATTCCCCGTATCGACCGGCTCGATCATGGTGCCGGAGAGCATGAACGCCCTGTCGGGCATGGCTTCGGCACGGTCGATCAACGCGCGATCCCAGCCGGGACAACAATACATGTCGTCGTTCAGATAGACGATGTATTTTTCACGCGCGAGTGCCGCCGCCTGATTCACGGCGTAACAGATACCGATGTTGTCCGGCGACGCCGTATGCTCGATCCCCTCGGCCCGCACCCAGTCGAGCGATCCGTCCGAGCCGTCGTTCACATGAACGATGATTTGGTGCGGATAACGCGAATTCTGGCGAATGCTGCGCACGCAAAGTTGCAGCAAGGCGAGGTTGTTCCAGGTCGGAACGATGATGGAAAACATCCGGATTTCCTTGTTGTGTCGCAAGTCGGGCGGGATCGCGCGGCGTCATGCAGCACCGCACCGCCTCGACTGCGTCAATAGATGACTTGCACCGAATCGGCCGTCAGCCACTGGCGAAGCTCACCGAGCAGTTCGTCGCCCGGCTGGACCTTCCAGTCGTCGCCCAGTCGCGACTCGCATTCGGCGTCAGGACGGCGATACACGATGTGCACCGGCAAGCCGTTCTGCTTGTCGCCCTCGCCATCGTCATTGCGTCGGCCGAAGCCACCGCCCCGCCCACCGCCGCCATTGAAGCCGCCGCCTCCCCCATGGGAACCGCCGCCGGCGCCTGCGGTTGCCGCAACGCGGTACATCGTGCAGTGCGGTTGCAGCGTGGCGCGCAGACGCGTCCAGTCGGCATTGCCGTTGAACGACAACTTGAGCGCCCGCGCAAAACGCGCCCGCGCACGGCCAAGGTCCATCAGGCTTTCCACCGTGAAGCGCAAGCCACCGGTGAAGCTGTCCGGGCGTGCGTTGCCCTGTACGATCAGCAGTTCGTCTTCCTTGAAGAGATGCTTGTTCGCCTCGAACTGCTCGTTGAAGATCGTGACTTCGAGCGTCGCCGTGCCATCGTCAAGCTGTACGATCAACATCTTGCCGCGCTGGGTCATCATCGTGCGCATGCTGGAAATCACACCGGCGACCAGCCGGTCACGGCCCTCGGACAAATCTTTGATGCGCGTACGGACGAAACGCCGCACTTCCTCCGCATAGGCATCGAACATATGGCCCGACAGGTAGAAGCCGAGCGCCTGCTTCTCCTCCTGCAACTTGCGCTTGTCGGTCCAGGCCGGTTCGTCGGCCAGCTCCAGCGGGGCTTGCAGGCTTTCGTCACCAAGATCGAACAGGCTGACCTGATTGGCCGCCGCGCTCGCCTGCTCGGCGGCTTCCATCGCCAATGGCACCGACGCCATCAACTGCGCACGATTGGCGTGAATACTGTCGAAAGCACCGGCGCGAATCAGCGCTTCGATGGTGCGACGGTTCACCACGCGACGATCGACACGCGCGCAGAAGTCGAACAGATCGACGAATGGCTTTCCTTCGCGTGCGCGCAGAATTTCTTCGATGGCCGACTGACCGCTCCCCTTGATCGCACCCAGGCCGTAACGCACAGTCTTCGCGTCGGCCGGCTCGAAACGGTAGGCCGAGACATTCACGTCCGGCGGCAGCACGCCCAGGCCATTGGCACTGGTCAGGCAGTCTTCGTAGAGAATCTTGACCTTGTCCGTGTCGTCCATGGCCAAGCTCATGTTGGCGGCCATGAATTCGGCAGGGTGGTGCGCTTTCAGCCAGGCGGTGTAATACGCCAGCAGCGCGTATGCTGCCGCGTGCGACTTGTTGAAGCCGTAGCCCGCGAATTTCTCCATCAAGTCGAAGATTTCATCAGACTTCTCACGCGTGAGGCCATTCGTCGCGGCGCCCTGCGCGAAAATCTCGCGGTGCTGAGCCATCTCCTCGGCCTTCTTCTTGCCCATCGCGCGACGCAACAGGTCGGCGCCACCGAGCGAGTAGCCGCCGATGATCTGCGCCATCTGCATCACCTGCTCCTGGTAGACCATGATGCCGTAGGTCTCCTGGAGCACCGGCTCGACGCGCGGATCCGGGTATTCCACCTTCTCGCGGCCGTGCTTGCGGGCGCAGAAGCTCGGGATCAGGTCCATCGGGCCCGGGCGATACAAGGCCACCAGCGCGATGATGTCCTCGAAGCGGTCCGGCTGCGCGTCCTTCAACATGCCCTGCATGCCGCGGCTTTCCAACTGGAACACTGCCACGGTGTTGGCCTTCTTCAGGATGCTGAAGGCGGCCGGGTCCGTGAGCGAGACCTGGTCGAGCGACCAGTCCGCCATCTCCGGATGCAGGCGCTTGATGTAGCGCTCGGCCCAATTCAGGATCGTCAGCGTGGTCAGACCCAAGAAGTCGAACTTCACCAGACCGACGGCTTCCACGTCGTCCTTGTCGTACTGGCTCACGACGCCGCTGGCATCTTCGCCGCCGCCCTGCGTGTATAGCGGGCAAAAATCCGTCAGCTTGCCCGGCGCGATCAACACGCCGCCCGCGTGCATGCCGACGTTACGCGTCAGGCCTTCAACGCGCTGCGCCAGTTCGATCAACTGCTTGACTTCGTCCTCGGTCTGGAAGCGCTCGGCGAGTTGCGGCTCTTCCTTGAGCGCATCGTCGATGGTGACGTGCTTGCCCGGCTTGAACGGGATCAGCTTGGAGATTCCGTCGACGAAGTTGTAGCCCAGATCGAGCACACGACCGACGTCGCGCACCGCCGCCTTGGCAGCCATCGAGCCGAAAGTCGCGATCTGCGAGACGGCGTCCGCGCCGTACTTGTCCTTCACATACTGGATGACGCGATCGCGCCCGTCCTGACAGAAGTCGATGTCGAAGTCGGGCATCGAGACGCGTTCCGGATTCAGGAAGCGCTCGAACAGCAGGTTGTACTTGAGCGGATCGAGGTCGGTGATGCCCAGCGCGTACGCGACAAGCGATCCCGCCCCCGAGCCGCGGCCTGGCCCCACCGGCACACCGTTGTTCTTCGCCCACTGGATGAAGTCCGCCACGATCAGGAAGTAGCCGGGGAAGCCCATCTTGATGATCGTGCCGGTCTCGAAGTCGAGCCGCTTGTAATAATCGGGGCGCTGCGCGTCGCGCTCGGCCTCGTCGGGGAACAGTTGGCCGAGACGCGTCTCCAGCCCCTGCTTGGACAGATGCACGAGATAGTCGTCGAGCGACATGCCGTCCGGGGTGGGGAACAGCGGCAGCTTCGGCTTTCCGAGTTCGAGCGTCAGGTTGCAGCGCTTGGCGATCTCGACGGTATTGGCCACCGCAGAAGGCACGTCCTCGAACGCGGCGATCATGTCGTCCTGCGTGCGGAAACTCTGGTCCTGCGTGAACCGGCGCACACGGCGTGCGTTGCCCAGCATCTCGCCTTCCGAAATACACACGCGCGCCTCGTGCGCGGTGAAGTCGTCGGATGTCATGAACTGGATCGGATGCGTGGCGACGACCGGCAGGCCGGCCTTCGCCGCCAGTTGTACCGCCTGCTGCACGTAAGTCTCCATGCCCGCCTGGCCGGTGCGCTGCAACTCGATGTAGAAGGCACCAGGGAAAACGCTCGCCCAGTGCTGCGCGCATTGCAGCGCCTGCTCCGGGTTGCCCGCCGCCAGCGCCGCGCCGACATCCCCCATCTGCGCCCCGGACAGCGCCAGCAGGCCGCGCGCGAGACCATCGGGACGCAGCCACGACGATTCGATCTCTGCCCGCCCGCGCCACTGATTGCCAAGCCAGGCCTTGGAGAGCAACTGGCAAAGGTTCAGATAGCCTTCCTTGTCGCGCGCGAGCAGCAACAGCCGCGACGGCTTGTCGCGATCGACCGGATTCGTGATCCAGGCGTCGCAGCCGATGATCGGCTTGACGCCCTTGCCGCGGGCTTCCTTGTAGAAACGAATGGCGCCGAACATGTTCGCGAGGTCGGTCAGCGCGAGCGCGCCCTGACCATCCTTGGCGGCGGCCTTGACGACGTCGTCGAGCCGCACGATGCCATCGGCGATCGAGTATTCGGAATGGAGACGGAGGTGGACGAAGCGAGGTTCTGACATGGGCCGTATTGTAACGCGCCGCCCCCCGATACAACGCCTTGCGTCACGAAACCTGCCGCTTCGCTGTGCTTTTCGGATGAGACCGGGCGGGCACTCGGAATTTTTCCTCTCCGCGCCCGGGATGTCGTCCGATTCGGCGAAATCCGGGGTGAAATCAAAGTGCGTTCGGGCCGAATCGGCGATAATGGCACTTTATTGCTTCACGCTTTTGCGAAATCCCGTTGCCATGTCTATCGTCAACATCGCTGCGTACAAGTTCGTCACGCTCGACGACATCGCGACCCTGCGTCCGGCCCTGCAGGCAAGCTGCCAGGCGCTCGACCTGAAGGGCACCATCCTGCTTGCGCCCGAGGGCATCAACCTGTTCCTGGCGGGCTCGCGCAAGGCCATCGACGCCTTCCTCGCCGAGCTGCGGGCCGATGGGCGGTTTGCCGACCTGGCGCTCAAGGAAAGCCTCTCCGACACCCAGCCGTTCCGCCGGATGCTGGTGCGCCCGAAGAAAGAGATCATCACGATGAAGATGCCGGTCATCAAGCCGGCAGACGGTCGTGCACCCGGCATCGATCCCGTCACGCTCAAGCGCTGGCTCGACGCCGGCCACGACGACGAAGGCCGCCCGGTGGTGATGCTCGACACGCGCAATGACTTCGAAGTCGATGTCGGCACGTTCGACAATGCCCTCGACTATCGTCTGACCAAGTTCTCGGAGTTCCCCGATGTCGTCGCGGCACACCGCGAGGACTTCGAAGGCAAGACCATCGTGTCGTTTTGCACCGGCGGCATTCGCTGCGAGAAAGCCGCGATCTACATGCGCGACATCGGCCTCGCGCATACGTATCAGCTCGACGGCGGCATTCTCAAATACTTCGAGGACGTTGGCGGCGCGCATTATCAGGGCGACTGCTTCGTCTTCGACTACCGCACGGCGCTGACGCCCGACCTCACGCCGTCCACGACCAAGCAGTGCTTCGCCTGTCGTGCCGTGGTCACGGCCGAGGATCAGCGCAATCCCGCGTACGTCGAAGGCGCACAGTGTCCGGCGTGTGCTCACAGCCGCACCGACGCCGGCACGCTTGAGCAGGCCATCACTGCGCCCACGCCTGCCATCTCGGCCTGAGCGCGCCGGTGGCTCACGCTTTCGTGCACGACGCCACGCCGCACGCCAGTCCTGAGCCACGCTATCGGGGCCGTTTCGCGCCGTCGCCGACCGGGCCGCTTCATCGAGGCTCGCTCGTCACGGCACTGGCCAGCTGGCTGGATGCACGCGCGCACGACGGCGTCTGGATCGTCCGCATGGAAGACGTGGACGAACCGCGATGTGTACCGGGGGCGGCCGAAGCCATTCTCGCGACGCTCTCGCGCCTGGGCCTGCATTCTGACGAGCCGGTTGTCTGGCAAAGCCGGCGGCACGCCCAATACGAACAAGCGCTCGCCGCGCTCACTGCACGCGGGCTCGTTTATCCCTGCGGCTGCACGCGCCGCGAAATCGCCGATTCGCTCACTCGCGTGCACGCGCGCAACAGCACGCTCGCCTATCCGGGCACGTGCCGCCACGGCCTGCACGGCAAAACGCCACGCGCCTGGCGCTTGCGTGTGCCGGACGGCGAGGCGGCGCGCATCCGTTTCGACGATCGCTGGATGGGGCCGCAGACGCAGGATCTGGCGACGGAGGTCGGCGACTTCGTGCTCAAACGCGCCGACGGCCAGTGGGCCTACCAGTTGGCCGTGGTGGTCGACGATCAGGCGCAGGGCATGACCGATATCGTGCGCGGTGCGGATTTACTGGACTCGACGGCACGTCAGATCTATCTGCAGGCGTGCCTCGATGCCCCGACGCCGCGCTATCTGCACGTGCCGCTGGTCCTGGCGGACGACGGCGAGAAGCTGAGCAAGCAAAATGGCGCGGCGCCGCTCGTCCTCGATACACCCGAGACAACACTCTCGGCGCTCAAGGACGCCGCGACGCATCTCGGATTACCCACGTCGCTTGCCTACGCCCCACATCGCGAAGATTTCTATGCCGCCGCGACACAGGCGTGGCGGAGTCGGCACCTGGGGTGAAACCCGTCCCCCTGACGTCTTTGGCGCGCCCCAAAACAAAAAAGCCAGCGCAACCACGCTGGCTCTTTCACCTGCATCACGCACCTGCATCACGCCACTTCAACGCGCGAAGCGCAGGACGCCGTCAGTCGGCACTCAGTGACTTGCCTTGCGCGGGAAGCCCGCAAGCAATGCGGCCACCTGACGCTTCGGTGCCTTGTCGGGCAACCCGCCAAACGCCGTCGGCGCACCCGACGCCTGAGACGACCGGCCATCGTGTTGCGCCTCGTCCGCCGACGCTGACGTCGACGGCTCGTACGGCTTGTAGAAGAACTCATCTTCCGGCCGGACACGGCGCGGTGCGGTGCCACCGCTGCGGCTGACTCGCAGGCCCTCATGGCGGCTGTGGCGCTCGCCTCGGTCGCTGCGCTCACCGCGCTCGCTACGGTCACTGCGCTCGAAACGCTCGCCACGGTCGTCACGCGGACGGCTGCGGCGCTCCAGCACCAACTCGCCACGCTTGAGTTCGCGCTTGATCAGCTTCTCGATTTCCACGATTTGCTTGCGCTCGTCGGGGGCGCACAGCGAAATCGCTTCGCCCGACGCGCCCGCACGGCCCGTACGGCCAATGCGATGCACATAGTCTTCCGGGTTGTACGGCAGATCGTAGTTGATCACGCCGGGCAGGTCCGAGATGTCCAGGCCGCGCGCCGCGACGTCCGTGGCCACGAGCGCCTGGATACCGCCCTGCTTGAACGCTTCGAGCGCCTGCATGCGCTCGTTCTGCGACTTGTCGCCGTGAATCGCGGCCGTTACGACGCCTTCACGCTCCAACTGGCGTGCCAGACGGCTCGCGCCGACCTTGCTATTGACGAATACGATGACCTGCTTGAGATCGCGGTCCCGCAGAATCTGCACCACGGCAGCACGCTTGTCGTCTTCATCCACTTCATAGACGACCTGCTCGACGTTGTCGGCCGTCGCATTGCGACGGGCAACTTCGATCGTGAGCGGATTCGTAAGATAGCTCGAGGCAAGCTTCTTGATCTCGTTCGAGAACGTGGCCGAGAACAGGAGCGTCTGGCGTTGTTTCGGGAGCAAATTCAGAATGCGCTGAAGGTCGGGCAGGAAGCCCATGTCCAGCATGCGGTCAGCCTCGTCGAGCACGAGCATCTTCACCTGGCTCAGATTCACCGTCTTCTGTTCGACGTGATCGAGCAAGCGGCCCGGCGTTGCGATCAGGATCTCGACACCACGTCGCAGCGTATCCTTCTGCGGATTCATGTCGACGCCGCCGAACACCACGGTGTTGCGCAATGGCGTATGCCCCGCGTAGGCGCGCACGTTGTCGGCAACCTGGTCGGCAAGTTCGCGCGTCGGGGTGAGAATCAGGGCGCGCACCGGGTGACGGGCGGGCGAGGCACTCGTGTTGGCATCGGGCAGCAGGCGCTGGATGATCGGCAGCGAGAAGCTGGCGGTCTTGCCCGTTCCCGTTTGCGCGGCACCCATGACGTCACGTCCGGACAGCACCACCGGGATGGCCTGCGCCTGGATCGGCGTCGGCTGGGTGTAGCCCTGCTCGGCGATGGCCCGCAAGATGTCCGCATGCAGCCCAAAGCTATCGAAGCCGGGGGTCGGAACAGCATTTACATCAGCCATGATGAAGGGACATCTCTTTTAAAAAACGGGGGCCGCCACGCGGAAGGATTCCGCATCAAAGCTCACTCGCGAAGATTCAAGGGGCGCTGCGCGCCATGCTCGGGGCTGGCGCAAGAGGGGCCTGTCGAGGGACAGATGCGTCGGGCGCCGCCGGACCAGGGAGGTCATGAAGAAGCAAAACAAGCGCAATTCTAGCACTTGCGCACGACCAACGTGTGACAGTGGCCCTTGATGGGCCGCGTTTTGCCCGGATTCCCTTGTCAGCGGCCCGCGCCGGCGTTGGCGCTGCTCTCGGACTTGCCGTCAGGCACGCCCGGCTTGGAGCCGCCCGCCTTCAGCCGCTTGCCCGCCTGTGCCGCGCGCTGACGATTGGCGTAGCGCTGCGCGAGCACGGCGCACACCATCAGTTGCATCTGATGAAACAGCATCAGCGGCAACACGATAGCACCGAGCGGCCCGGTCGCGAACAACACCTTGGCCATTGGAATACCGCTCGCGAGACTCTTCTTCGAACCGCAGAAGACGATGGTGATCTCGTCCTCGCGGGAGAACCCGAGCCAGCGGGCGGAATAGGTCGTGAAGGCAAGCATGATCGCCAGGATCACCGCGCAGCAACCCAGCAGACCGAGCAACGCCAGCGGCGGGATCTGGTGCCACAGGCCCGTGTTCACGGCTTCACTGAACGCGGTATAGACCACCAGCAGAATCGAGCCCTGATCGACGATCTTGAGCAATGCGCGATTACGCTCGACCCACTTGCCGATGGCCTTGCGCGACACCTGGCCAGCGATGAACGGTACGAGCAACTGCAGCATGATGTTGCCAATCGAGTCGAACGGCGAAGCGCCGGTCCCACCGTCGTGATGCATGACCACCAGGCCGACGAGCACCGGCGTGATGAAAATGCCGAACAGGCTCGACGCCGACGCGCTGCACACGGCGGCCGGCACATTGCCCCGGGCGATCGAGGTGAACGCGATAGCGGACTGCACCGTCGCCGGCAACGTGCACAGGAACAGGATGCCCAGATACAACTCCGGGGTCACCATCCATGAGAGCAGCGGCTTGAGCGCCAGGCCGACGATCGGGAAGATCGCGAACGTGCTGCCGAACACCAGCAGATGCAGGCGCCAGTGCGTCGCACCGGCGAGCACCGCCTCGCGCGAGAGCTTCGCACCGTGCAGGAAGAACAGGGCGGCAATCGCCACGTTGGTGAGCAGGTTGAAGGCGACTTCGCCTTCGCCGTGTGCCGGCAGGACGCTGGCAAGCGCGACGGTCGTCACAAGCATCAACGTGAAATTGTCGGGAAGGTAACGCGGTCTGGCCATCGTCGATCTCGAATGCGTCGGAAAAGACAAAGCCCGTCCGCCAGAACACGGGACGCGACGGCGTGGCGGCCGCCAGCGTTCGTCCGTCAGTCGATCGGCAGGCGATCGAGGGTGACCGGAAGTGTGCGCTCGCGATACGGGTTTTTACGTATTAGAGCGCAAGAGCAGTTAAAATACAAATTCATTTAAAAAAATTATTCATACCAAACACGCATGAATATCTCGCTGCGCCAGCTCAAGGTGTTCCTCGCAGTGGCCGAACACGGGAGTTTCAGCCGTGCTGGCGAGGACATCGGCCTGACCCAGCCGGCCGTCAGCCGCTGTATCCGTGAATTGGAGCAAGAACTCGGGCTCAAGCTTGTAGACCGCACCACACGGGAGGTCACCCTGACCGAAGTGGGCACTAGCCTCTCCGCAACGCTCGCCCGGGTGCTCGACGAGTTGGAGAGCGCCTTGCGTGACACGCACGGACTGGCCGAAGAGCGGCGAGGGCGGGTACGTGTCGCCAGCGCGCCGACGATCTCCGCCAATCTGATGCCTGAATGCATCTCCGCCTGCGCGGCCCGCTACCCGGACATCACGCTCATGCTGCGCGATCAGGTGCAGACGCTCGCAAGCGACAGCGTGCGGCACGGCGAAGTCGATTTCGGCGTCATCGTGGCCTCGGAAGGCACGGACGATCTGGTCGGCGAGCCCATCATGGTGGAACCGTTTCTCGTCGTGTGCGACCGCTCACATCGCTTCGCGAAGCAGACACAGGTGACATGGGAGGACCTCAATGGCGAGAAGTTGGTGCTGCTTGACTACGCGTCGGGCAGCCGGCCGCTGATCGACCGGGCGTTGGCTGAGCATGGCGCCTATTGCCAGGTGGCGCAGGAAGTCGGCCATGCCATTACCGTCTTCCGGATGATTGAAGCGGGCATCGGCATCAGCATCATGCCGGCCCTGGCCCTTCCCGCAATGCCTGGGGCACCGGCGCAAGCTAGCCGCCTCGTCGCCCTGCCGCTCGTCCCGCAACTCGACCGCACCATCGTGCTCGTGCGCCGCAAGAACCGTACGCTCTCGCCCGCCGCGCAAACCGTCTGGACGCTGATCCAGCAGATCACGGCCGGTACCGCTCACGCGATGACCACCCCGCCGGGACGAAATGGGGGAACGAGCGCCCCTCCCCCTCGACCCTGACATCATGGGAAATGTGGCACGATGCTGAAAATTCGAGGTGGATTGCACGAAATTCAGCGAAATTTTCCGGCGACCGATCGCGTTCCAATACCGCAAAGTGAGTGAGTGCCTGCTACAATATGCGGACGTCGACTCCCTCAAGTGCGTGACTGTGCCATCGGGCGACTGCCCTGCCATCGTGCCTCGACGACGTGCCCGCGCCCTGCGGGCATTGTGTTTCCGGTACGGCGTCATGGACTTGTTCATCAAATACTTCAGTCCGCTGTGGCTCTTCCACGCGGCGACCGATCTGTCGTTCTGGCAGCGGCATCAACTCGACGCACGCATGCACATCGTCAGCCGCTTCATGTGGCGGTATGTCATGCGCTGGTGTGTCGTGAGCACGATGTTGCTCGTCCCGGCCGCCGTCATGGCGCATGGCATGGCTGCCACCGGGCTCGCGCTGGCAGGCGGAGCGTCAGCGAGCGTCACGGTGCTGATCGCGGCACTCGCGCTCGGTTGCCTCATCGGCTCGCGCTTGCGTTAATCGCTCCGGGGACACGAGGCTCCAATCGGCCGCCCGTTGATGCTTCGCCGGCGTGCGAGCGCCCGCGCTGCGGCGAATTGTTCCGTCGGGCGCTTGGCACCAAGGAATTCGGTGTTTCGTCCTTAGCGTCGACTATGATGGAACGGCTCGCCTCGCGCGGCGAACCGCCGCTGACGCCAGCCTCTCTCGCCCCCTAAGGAGATTCACATGGCCAACGCCAAGATCTTGGTGGTGTTCTACAGCATGTTCGGGCACATCTATACGATGGCCGAAGCCGTCGCCGAGGGCGCACGCAGCGTCGCCGGCACCGACGTCACCGTCATGCAAGTCCCTGAGCTGGTCCCCGACGAAATTCTTGAGAAGAGTGGCGCGAAAGCAGCACGCGCCGCGTTCGCAAACGTGCCTGTCGCTCGTGTCGACCAGCTTGCCGACTACGACGCGATCCTTTTCGGCACCCCGACGCGCTTCGGCAACATGACCGCACAGATGCGCAACTTCCTCGATCAGACGGGCGGCCTATGGGCCAACGGCACGCTCGTCGGCAAAGTCGGCAGTGTGTTCGCCAGCACGGGAACGCAGCACGGCGGTCAGGAGACCACGATCACCAGCTTTCACACCACGCTGCTCCACCACGGCATGGTCATTGTCGGCGTGCCGTACACCGAGCCGGGTCTGACCAACATGGGCGAAATTACCGGCGGCACGCCGTACGGGGCGACCACGCTCGCCGCCGCCGATGGCTCGCGCAAACCCAGCGAGAACGAGTTGAAGATTGCCAGGACGCAAGGCCGTCATGTGGCGGAAATCGCCGCTGCCCTCAAGCACGGACGCGCCTTGTAACGCGCTTTGATCGCGCCGGTGCGCCGCCGCCTGGCGTACGCGCCGCGCGATGCTCGCGACGGTGCCCTGGCGTCATCGTGCCAGCGACAGATCCTTCGGCCCCCACCCACGATGTGCGGCTGTGGACCAAGCACGACGGTTTGCCACCGGCAAGATGCGCCGGAACGTCGACCTGCCCGCCTGTCAAATTTAGTGATACTAATGTTTTTGGCTGCGGCTGGAATTGCAAGCACGTTGTCGAAATCGCTGATCAAGCGCTCGCTTACGCGATCGTTTGCGACATCGTCTGCGTGTCGGCACGCACGAAGCAACGCTACCGTAACCGACGTAACCGCCGTATCATCGGCGCACCGCATCCGTAGATCGCATCCGTAGATTTCGCCGCGTCCGCGGGCGTCGTCCGATGAGCGGTGCGACTCGATTCCCCTCGACGCCATGCCCGATCCCCGTCTTCCACACATCCCCCCGCCCGCCACACCGGCCACCACCACGGGTGCGCCGACGCTCGTCGTTCGCCTCGACGCCCCGCACCATATCGACGGTCAACCGGCTCGATATCAGAGCCTGTGGTTGTTGATGCGGGTCTACTACGCGGCGCATTACGAAACGTCGCCCGTCTCGCTCGCCTCGTTGAAGATTCGATTCAGTCAATCCGAGACGGGAGGCGATCTGCGTATGCTGATCAGCCGCGCTTTCTCGGACTTCGCGCGCTGGGGCGTCGCCGTCGGCTGGGGCGACAACGTCCAGGCCGATGCGCGGCTACTGCCGACGCGCGGCCGGGGCAAAGGACCATTCTGGCTCGACCGAGACGAGATGTCGCGCATTGTCGTGACGATCGGCGACACGACGCCCGCCGACCCGCGACGCGCCCTCGCCTCGTTTCTCGGGCTTGCACGAGACGCGCCCCCGCATACGCCATCGCCCGCACTCGACTATGTCATGCAGGACATCGCGTTCTGGCATCACCTGACCCTGGGCAAGCGCGATATGCAGGATGGCGTGTTCTTCGCGCCGCCCCAAGCGCCGTCGCATGGTGAGGTACGCCGCCAGCAGCGCACCGGGGCCATTCCATCGTTTCATGCGGCGCAAGTGTGTGCCGTCGACGACGTGCAACGCGGCATCGCCCTGCTTGCCGAGACGATCGCCTGGCGTCGCATGGGGGACGCGACGCGCACGAATCGAACCCTTGCGTCGCTCGCCGCGACCTTTGGCGCGAACCTGCCGGGCTCGCCCACGTTACGCGCAATGCACTGGATCGTACAGGCCTGGCAAGCGTACGCATCGCGCGACGAAGCCGGCGCATTCGCCCATCTGCAACGCATCGCCGACGACACCACGCTCGCCCCCTGTCTCGTCTACAACCCGCGCATTCGCTTCGAGAGTCGCAACCTGCAGGCGCTGCTGCACAAGTCGCACGCCACGCGCAGCGGCCCGATGCCCGCGCGCGAACAGTCGGCGGCCAACGCCCTGGCCGCCTTTTCCGACGCCCTGCAAGCCGCGTTCGAAGCCGACTCCCTCGAACTCGCGCAACACGTCGCGGCCAATATCGGGCTGTCGTTGTGGCTGTTTTGGCAGGGCGCGCTCATCGATCCCGGTCGACGACTTGCCGCGGCCGACGTCCAGCGGCAGGCGCTGCGCTGGATCGGGCTGTCGGAGTGGATTTGCGACCGGTTTGGCGTTGGCGGCAATTCGGTCTGGAATACCGTCTTCCTGCTGCGCATTGCGCGCGGTGCCGTGCCGGCGCGGCGCGACCCCGATCTGGCATCGCTGCGCGCGAGCACACCGCTCACCGTCGGCGCCTTTCTCGACGCCGTGCAGCCGTTCGGCGCGCCGTTCTCGCGGGCGAAGGGATTCCTGCGCTGGACGGATGTGGTGGCGACGACGCTCGCCGACCACGAAGAGGGGCGCGTCTGCTTCGAGCCGCTGCAGCTCGCCAACCTGTGGTTCGAGATGTTGTGGTTCGCGCTGCACCAGGACGGCGACTCGCCGCAGGCGTTGCACGCCGCCCAGTCGCTGGGCCGCGTGCTGCCGATGTTGCCTCCGCCGGACCGCCGCTTTTTCCGCGACGCGCTACGGTGGATGCCGCGCGACTTTCAGCGCGAAGTGCGTCTGGCGCGCTAACGGCCCCGTCAGAACGCGCATCGCGTCGGGCCGGCGCTCAGCGCACGCCGTGCGGGGTCTTCGGAAGCGGTGCGCGAAACGCGATCGCCATGCGATTCCACGCATTGATCGTAGCGACGGCGAACGTCAGGTCGGCGATCTGCTTGTCGTCGTAATGCGCGCGCAGGTCGGCGAACACCGGATCCGGCACGTGGCCGTCCTGCACGTTGGTCACGGCTTCCGTCCATGCCAGTGCGGCACGCTCAGCCGGCGAGTACAACTCGGTCTCGCGCCAGGCGTCAAGCAGATGCAACCGGCGCGCCTCGATGCCCACCTTCAGGGCGTCGGTCACGTGCATGTCAATGCAGTACGCGCAGCCATTGAGTTGCGAGGCTCGCAACCACACCAGTTCGACCAGACCGTCCGGCAGGCCACAATCGTGAAAGTATTGGCTTAGCGCGTTCATATGTTCGAATGGGCGCGGGGCCGCCTTGATGTAATTCAGTCGTAGCATGAGTCGATTCTCCGTTCCGTTGAGGATGGGCTTCACAAAGCGGGCGTATGCCGTTGTCATGCATGCGCCGCGTTCACGTGTTCGAAGATACGCGCCCCTTGTCTCAACCAGAAGAGCCAAAACCGAATAGAATCATTAGGCCAAAGTGAGCCAAGCCGGCCATCCGCGTGTGCGGTGCCCAGAGTGCTCGACGCCAGACACTCCCCACGCCATCCCCGGCGTTGCGCCATGACCGACAAATCCAGCCCTCCCGCGCTGACGGTGCTGCATCTGGCCGCTGCCGCGCAAACCCCCGGTGTGCCGACGTACCGGGCCCTTTACGAACGCATTCGCGAAGGCATTCTCTCGGGCAAGCTCGCGCCGTCGACCCGGTTGCCGTCGACGCGCTCGCTCGCGAGCGAACTGGGCGTTGCGCGCGGCACCGTCGAAGCCGCCTACGAGCGCCTAGTCGCGGAAGGCTTCGTGATCGGACGCGGCGCCGCCGGCAGCCGCGTCAATCCCCAGTTGGACGCCACACGGCTCGAGGCGGCCGCGAAAGCGATGCCGTCGGGGACGGGAACGGCCTGGGCCGGGACGCATCGCCCCGCCGGGGTCGTCGAAGCACGCGTCGACGCGCCGGGCGCCCTTGGGAGCGATCTCGCCGACAACCCGGACGCGATGCCGCTGAACGCCGTCGGCATGCCGTTCCCGCTGCAAAACGGCCTGCCCGCCCTCGACGAATTCCCGCGCAAATTGTGGGCGCGCCTATCGGCACGCCGTGCCCGGCATCTGTCCCCCGAGGGCCTGCATTACCATAACGCCGCCGGCTGGGCGCCGCTGCGCGAAGCCATCGCCGGCTATCTCGCGATCTCCCGAGGCATTCGTTGCGACCCGGGGCAGATCGTCGTCACGGCAGGCTATCAAGGCGCGCTCGCGCTGATCGCGCGTGTGATCCTGGGTCCGGGCGATGCCGTGTGGTGCGAGGATCCAGGCTATTTCCGCGCGCACGACGGGTTGCGGATGGCGCACGCGAAGCTGGTGCCCGTCCCCGTCGACCAGGACGGCCTCGACATCGCGGCGGGCGAACGCGCGGCGCCCAACGCGCGCCTTGCCATCGTCACGCCCTCTCACCAATCGCCCCTGTCCGTGACGCTCCCGCTTGCGCGCCGTCTCGCGCTGCTGGCCTGGGCGCAGGCCAACGAGGCGTGGATCGTTGAAGACGACTACGACAGCGAATTCCGTTACACGGGTGCCCCGCTGCCCGCGCTCAAGAGCCTGGACGGTGGCGAGCGCGTGCTCTACGCCGGGTCGTTCAGCAAGGTGCTGTTTCCCGGCTTGCGACTCGGCTACGTCGTCGTGCCGCCCTCGCTGGTCGACGCCTTCATCGCCCATGCGTCGCTCACCTGCCCGGCGCAAGGGTGGATAGAACAGGCGACCGTCACGGATTTCATTACCCAGGGGCATTTCAGCCGCCACATCAAGCGCATGCGCCAGCTTTACGCGGCGCGTCGAGCCGCCCTTGCCGACGCGCTGCGGCAGCACCTCCCGGGACGCATCGAACTCGCGCATCAGGCGGGCGGCATGCATCTGCTCGGCTGGCTCGAGGCGCACCGCGACGACCGTACCGTCTGCCGCGCCGCCTTGCGTCACGGGCTTGCGCCGGCTGCGCTATCGAGCTTCAGTCTCGCCCGCACACTGCCGCCAGCGCTGGTGATGAGCTTTACCAACGTGCCGGAAACGCTCGCCGGCGACGTCGCGCAACGGTTGGCCCGCACGTTCGACGACGCCCCCAGCGCACGCCCGGTCAGTTGAGATCACCGCCGGACGCGAGGTCACGAGTCTCCACCCCTTGCATGCGGCAGCGCACCATCGGTCGTTCACGTTTTTCGGGACGCATCGTGCTTGTGTTTGCTGGGCATGTCGGTGTATCGTTGCCGCAAAGCTAGCGCAGGGGTCCTGCAACGTGAGTTGTGGGTGAGAAATACCCTTAGAACCTGATCTGGATAATGCCAGCGCAGGGAGCGTAGAAGTTCCTCGCCCCCGTTCATGCTCCTGAGCCGCTTTTCGCCGAAATTGTCGGCGTCAACACGTGCCCCGCCAGGAGACATTGCATGAACGCCAATCCGAAGTTCCTCTCAGCCAATGCGCGCGTGGACGAAGCCGCGATCGCACCGCTGCCGAATTCCCGCAAGATCTACGTCAGCGGCTCGCGCCCCGACCTCCGTGTGCCGATGCGCGAAATCTCGCAAGCCGACACGCCGACGAGCTTTGGCGGTGAGAAGAACCCGCCGATCTTCGTGTACGACACTTCAGGTCCGTACACCGATCCCGACACCAAGATCGACATTCGCTCCGGCCTGCCCGCCTTGCGTGCGGCATGGATCGAAGAGCGCGGCGACACCGAAGCGCTGCCGGGCATGACGTCCGCCTACGGCCGCGAGCGCGCCGCCGACGACGCCACGGCCGAACTGCGCTTCCCGGGCCTGCATCGCACGCCGCGCCGCGCCAAGGCCGGCAAGAATGTGACGCAGATGCACTACGCGCGCCAGGGCATCATCACGCCCGAGATGGAATACATCGCCATTCGCGAAAACCTGCGCCGTCAGGAGTACATCGAGAGCGTGCGCAACGCCGGCCCGCAAGGCGAGCGTCTGGCCAAGCTGCTCTCGCGCCAGCATCCGGGTCAGCATTTCGGCGCGAGCCTCCCCGCCGAGATCACGCCGGAGTTCGTGCGCAGCGAAATTGCACGCGGGCGCGCCATCATCCCGAACAACATCAACCACCCGGAATCGGAGCCGATGATCATCGGCCGCAACTTCCTTGTGAAGATCAACGCGAACATCGGCAATTCGGCCGTGACCTCGTCGATCGGCGAGGAAGTGGACAAGATGACGTGGGCGATCCGCTGGGGCGGCGACACGGTAATGGACCTGTCGACCGGCAAGCACATTCACGAGACGCGTGAATGGATCCTGCGCAACAGCCCGGTGCCCATCGGCACGGTGCCGATCTATCAGGCGCTCGAGAAGGTGAACGGCAAGGCCGAAGACCTGACCTGGGAAATGTTCCGCGACACGCTCATCGAGCAGGCCGAGCAAGGCGTCGACTACTTCACGATTCACGCCGGTGTGCGCCTCGCGTACGTGCCGATGACCGCCAACCGCATGACCGGCATCGTGAGCCGCGGCGGCTCGATCATGGCCAAGTGGTGCCTCGCACATCACAAGGAAAGCTTCCTGTACACGCACTTCGAAGAGATTTGCGAAATCATGAAGGCCTATGACGTGGCGTTCTCGCTGGGCGACGGCCTGCGTCCGGGCTCGATCTACGACGCCAACGACGAAGCGCAACTCTCCGAGCTGAAGACGCTGGGCGAACTCACGCAGATCGCCTGGAAGCACGATGTGCAAGTGATGATCGAAGGCCCGGGCCACGTGCCGATGCAGCTCATCAAGGAGAACATGGATCTCCAGCTCGAGTACTGCGATGAAGCCCCTTTCTACACGCTCGGACCGCTGACGACGGACATCGCCCCCGGCTACGACCACATCACGTCGGGTATCGGCGCGGCGACCATCGGCTGGTACGGCACCGCCATGCTGTGCTACGTCACGCCGAAGGAACACCTCGGCTTGCCGAACAAGGACGACGTGAAGGAGGGCATCATCACGTACAAGCTCGCCGCGCACGCCGCCGATCTCGCCAAGGGCCACCCCGGCGCGCAGATTCGCGACAACGCGTTGTCGAAGGCGCGTTTCGAATTCCGTTGGGAAGACCAGTTCAATCTGGGCCTCGATCCGGACAAGGCGCGTGAGTTCCACGACGAGACCCTGCCGAAGGACTCGGCCAAGGTTGCCCACTTCTGCTCGATGTGCGGGCCGCACTTCTGCTCGATGAAGATCACGCAGGACGTACGCGATTACGCGGCCAAGCAAGGCCTTACCGACGAAGCGGCCCTCAAGCAGGGCATGGAAGTCAAGGCCGTTGAGTTCGTCAAGAGCGGTGCCGAAATCTATCGTCGCACCTGACGGTGCGCACGCGGCGGCGGCGAAGGTTTCACGCTGCCCCGCCGTGCGTCGTCACCAACGGTAGCCAACGCGCCCGGGTCACCCCGGGCGCGTTTTTTCATGGATCACGCCTGTCCGGCCAAGCCCGGGGCGCGCTTAGCCCTTCGCTGACGGGTCGATCGTGGTGCTGGCCGGGATCGTCGGCACACCGCGCATCGCAAGCTGGTTGCGCAAGCGCTGCGTTGCGATGTGCGGCGGGCGCGACGACATCGACGTTGCCAAGGCCGTAAAGGCCTTCGTGTTCGTCGCGGGCAGCGCCGCCGCGTCCATCACCTCTGAGTGACGAAGCTCCCAGTGACGCTCACCGACTTGCTCGACGCCGAGGGCGAGTTTGATCCACTCGTCCGTGCCCAGCCCGACGGACGGCGGCAGATCGGCGCGCACCATGGCCTGATGCATCGGCAAGCCGTCGGCGAATCCCACGCGAAGCATCCATTCGGTGCTCTCGCGCGACGGCAGGACGCGAGACCCCTGGTGCAGACGCTCGTTCACCTTCGCGATGAACGTCGCGGGCGACTCCAGTTCCTCGCACGCCTTCGACCACTCCTTTTTCCCCGCCAGTGCCGATTTGCCCGTCCATCGGCGCGCGGTATCCGCGACGATCGTCGTCACGTCGTCGCGGCCGGTATCGAACGCCACCGTACCGTTGCGGCCGGCCGTGCCGAGCAGCGAGCCGTTCACAATGTCGCGGCAGATCTGTGCCCGTTCGCTTCGCCCGTTGGGCATGAAGACGGGATGATTGCGACCGTCCGGCGATACGCCACGTGTATGGACGTTCTGCGCGCTGGCACACACATGAAGCGTCTGCATGGCCGACGCGCTCAGGACGGGTTGCGCGCCACGCGTTGCACCCGACGTCGGACCGGCAAGCGCGTATGCGGTGAGTTCGACGCGGCCCGTGCCGTCGCCTTCGGGGATGAACTGGCCTGTGGCGACTTCGCCAGACGCCTCGGTTTCCGTTGACACGCCCAAAAAGTCGCTGCCGAATGCCTTGTCCATGCCACGAGACACCGGCACGGCATGGACGTCGCGCGACGTCCATGGGTGCGCCACGCTATCGGCGCGAGCGTTGGCGACGCGCACCAGCGAAATGCCGGCAGCATTGGCGGGTCCCGCGCCCGGCGCCAACGCGATGGGTGCCAGTGCCGCAACGTTGCCCATACCGGGCGAATAGTGGAATGCCTGGATGCCATTCATGATGGTGAGATCCTCAGGAAGGAGAAACGTGGCCCGTCGCCACGGCCTCGACAAGGTGTCGATGCGAGGATCACGATGCCCGAGCCGTCGCAAGTCGATTGTCGGTTCTGTACCCGGCGTCTCGCAGCTCGTGCAAGCCACCGTCCGAAAGTAGACGGCGGTGTCGCCCGGCGCACGCCCAATCGTCGGGGCGCCGGTGTCGAGGTGCCCCGAACTTATGGCATGCTATTGGACAGCGGCACAGCCGACGCGGCTGACGCGCCCCGCCAACATGGCGTCGACGGCACCTTTGGCCCGTCGGCGACACCGCACCGGGTACGCGCCTTCCGTGCGCCCGCCTGAAGGCATCTCAAAATGATGGCCCACCGGGCTTGTTTTGAAATGTCTCCCTGCCAACCGGACCCTTTTCCCGTGCGAATTCGTCCGGACAGCGTCGCGGCTGTGTACCCGCCTTCGCATTTACAGGGATGACAACATGAGTGGTTACGGCTTTCTTTTCAGTATCTTCCTGCTGGTTCTGGCGAGCGCCTTCTTTTCCGCCGCCGAAATCTCGTTGACCGCCGCCAAGCGCACCAAGCTGCATGTGCTCATGGAAAAGGGGGATCCGCAGGCGATCAAGGTACTCGCCCTCAAGGAACAACCGGGCAATTTCTTCACGGTTGTGCAGATCGGCGTGAACGCGGTCGCCGTGCTCGGTGGCGTGCTTGGCGAGAGTTTCCTGACCGGCTATCTGTTCGCATGGCTCTCGCCGCTCACCGATCAGGCACTGGCCTTGCGCCTGTCGGCCATCGGCTCGTTCCTGTTCATCACGATCGCCTTCATCCAGTTTGCCGACCTGATCCCCAAGCGTCTCGCGATGGTCAACCCCGAGCGCGTTGCCATGGGCATCATCGATCCGATGTTGCTGTGCCTGAAGGTGCTGCGGCCCCTCGTCTACCTCTTCAACGGCGTGGCGAACCTGTTCCTGCGTCTGCTCAAGCTACCGACGCATGCCATCGAAAACATCACGTCCGAAGACATCGCGGCGATGGTCGGTGCCGGTGCGCAGGCAGGGGTGGTGCGCAAGCAGGAGCTCCATCTGATCGAGAACGTCTTCGAACTGGAATCGCGCACCGTCGGCTCGGTCATGACGTTTCGCGACGACGTGGTGTTCTTCACCATCGCCGAGGACGAGCGCAGCATTCGCGAGAAGATCACGCAAAGCCCGCATTCGAAGTACCTCGTGTGCCGGGACGACATCGACAACGTGCTCGGTTACGTTGACTCGAAGGATTTGCTCCAGCGCATCGCCAGCGAAGACCTGTCGAGCGTGATTCGCAATCTGGACCGCCTTTACGCAAAGAAGCTGCTGGTGATTCCCGACACGCTGAATCTGTCCGAAGCGCTGGCACGCTTCAAGGAAACCCGCGAAGGCTTTGCCGTCATCATCAATGAATACGGTCTGGTGGTCGGTGTGGTGACGCTCAACGACATCGTGGGCGCACTCATGGGCGATGTGATTCACCCCGCCGACGAAGATCAGATCGTGCAGCGCGACGAGCACTCGTGGCTCGTCGACGGTGTCACGTCGGTCGAAGACGTGAAGAAAGCGCTCGATATCGACACGCTGCCCGGTGAAGGCGAATTCGAGACCATCGCGGGGTTCATGATCTATCAGCTCAAGCGCATTCCGAAGAAATCGGAGGCCACCGAGGCCGCGGGCTACAAGTTCGAAGTGGTCGATATCGACAACTACAAGATCGACCAATTGCTTGTCACGCGGCTGGGTCCGGTGGCCGAGGCCGCTATCGCGGCATCGCAGGCAACTAAGGCACCGAAGCAGGCATCGTAGCCAGCACCTCGGTCAACCGGTCGGTTAATCCACCATCGCGCTGCGTGGGGCGCGCGATGGCCGACGCTATCACCTGCCACGGCGCGTAGAGCCATACCTGACGGCGTGCTCGCGTCACCCCCGTATAAATCAATTCCCTCGACAACACCCGACTCGACTGCTCGGGCAACACCATCGCCACCCGCTCGAATTCCGAGCCCTGCGACTTGTGGATCGTCATGGCGAACGCGGTTTCGTGCGCCGGCAGACTGGCCGGGGAATAAAGACGATACCCGCCGTCTGGCGTGGCGAAAGCCACACGCAGCGTGCCCGACGGTCCGAGCGGCAACGCAATCCCGATGTCGCCGTTGAACAGGTTCAGCGCATACTCATTCTGCGTCACCAACACCGGACGCCCCGCAAACCACGCGCCCCCTCCGGCGCCGAGCGCCATCCCGGCGCGACGCGCGAGCAGGGCCGTCAGTTGCGTCCCAAGAAGCTCGACGCCGCGCCGACCGCCGCGTGTCGCACACAACACGCGGAACTGGCCGAACGCCGCGAACACCGGCTGTGCGACCATCGCCACGTCGGCGGCCGTGGCCGCCGCCGGATCGCCAAGCTGCCCGATCGTCGTCACCGCTTCGGCCAGCGCCGCAAGGTACGCCGAATACCCGTCCGCCAGCGCGTTCAGATTCGCGGCAGACAACTGCACGCCGCCGTCCTCACTGAAGATCACTTGGTCCTCGACGGTCGCGGCGGGCGCGTTCGCCGATCCGATGCTGGCGAGCGCCCCGTCGTCCGGGACGGTGCACGCCTTGCGCGCCTCGATGACCTTGCCCGCCTTGATGGCCGCAGCGAGACGGCCGATCGCCGAGTTTTCCCCGAAGCGATACGTCCGCTCCAACCAGATGACGGTGTCTTCCAGACCTCGCGACACGCGCACGCTCCCCCCCGCGGCCCGCGTCACCCCGGTCTCGACGACGGCCAGAGGCCCCGAGCGCGGCGGTGCGTCGACAGGCCATTCCAGCGCGGACAACAGTCGCATGCGCATGTCCGGCGAGAACATGCGTTGTGCACTCAACTCTCCGAAGACGGCCCCCGCCTCGACCGCCGCCAGTTGATCCTTGTCGCCCAACAGGATCAGGCGCGCGCCTTCGGGTACCGCTTCAAGCAATTGTGTCGCCATCGACAGATCGATCATCGACGCCTCATCCACGACGATCAGATCGTAGGGCAGCGGATTGCCGGCGTGATGGCGAAAGCGCCGCCCCACTTGCTCGGCCGATTCAGGCAACACACCCAGCAGCCGATGCAATGTCACGGCCGCCTCGGGCAACGCCCGGCGAACCGTCTCCGGGAGATCCTGACGCGCCGTCAATGCCTCCTGCATGCGTTGCGCCGCCTTCCCCGTGGGCGCGGCGAGTGCCACGCGCAGGTTCTCATCCCGCTCCAGCAGACAGGCCAGCAAGCCCACTACGGTGGTCGTCTTGCCCGTGCCCGGCCCGCCGCTGAGGACAACCAGCGGGCGTTGAAGCGCCAGCGCTGCGGCTGCCATCTGCCAATTCGGTTCACGCTGCCCGTCCGGCGACACCAGCACGCCCTCGCCAAAGTACCGGCGCAAACGTGCGCGATCCTCAGTGGTGACCGGTGTGCGCGTGGTCGGCGACAACTTGCGCCCGAGTGCTGCCGCCAACCGCGCTTCATAGCTGTAATAGCGTGCCAGATAGAGACGGTCGCGGTCGTCGAGCAGCAGCGGGTAGGCGTCGGCGTTCGCGTTGCCGGTGAGTGCCGCCGCCAGACTGGCGGGGGCACACAAGCCGCTGGCAAAAAGCGCCTCACGCCACGCGGACAAGGCGGGCGCATCGCCGGGAAACAGTTCGCCGCTGGCTTGCCCGTCGAGCAGGTTATCGAGCGGCACACAGACGTGACCTTCGGCCGTGGCGAGACTTACCGCGAGGGCAGCGCGCCAGACGTAGCGGCACGTGAGTTCGTCCGCCCCGTGTCCACGCGCAAGCCATGTCATTCGGCGCGCGAAGCCCTGCGCCAATCGCACCACGCCGCTGTCGGCCAGCGAGGCGCCGGACGCCTCTGCCCGATGTCGCATATCGCTCATGCGCCCGCCTCGTCGGCACTGGCCCTCGCGCCGTTGTCCGGCACGTCGAGCGACAGGGCGTGTGCCAGCGCGGCGTTTTCGCCCGCGGCGAACAGCCGGTCGAGTGCATCGACCATCTCGCGCGATGGCTTGTCGAAGAACACACCGGGGACCTCGTCACCGGACAGATGCGCACTCGCCCAGTCGGGCCGGACGCCCCGGATAAACAGATAGAGACTGCCCCCCATATCGCGGTCGTATTCGTAGTCGGCCAAGCGGCGTTTCAAGTAGCGATGCAATGCCAGCGTATAGAGCAGATATTGGAGATGATAGCCATGCTCGGCCATCGCTTCGCGCAGACCGTCCGCGCCATAGTTTTCCGGCGCAGTCCCGAGGTAGTTCGACTTCCAGTCGAGGATCCACCACTGGCCGCCGTGCCGGAACACCAGATCGATGAAGCCCTTGAGGTATCCACGCAGCACCGTGGCATCGAGCGGCAAATCGGGGTAACCGAACTGGCGCAACACGCCGCGCAATGCCTCAAGCGACACGGCATCGGCGGGATACGTGAATTCCATTTCGGTGAGCCGTTCGGCCAGCGCCACATCGGCCAGTTGCAGACCGGGGCGCAGTGGCGTGGCGACGGTATCGGCCAGCATGTTAGTCATCATGGCTCGCCACGTCTCGTTGTGCTCGGCGCCACGCCCCGGTGGTCGTTCGCGCAGGGCGCGCGATACGGCATGCTGCCATTGCGCGCGCGTTTGAAAATCGGCGAGTTCGAACACACGGTGCAGGCTCTCGCCGGCGGCCGGCCCGCGCGGGAAACGAAGAATGTCGTCGGCGGGTGGCCAGGCGTCGTCCCCCTCGGGCGGCAACGCGAAGGTCGGCCCGGCATTGGCCTGCGCATCGTAATCGGGACGCGTGCGCTCCGGCGCACTGAGTTGACCACCGCCCAGTTGCGGACCGGTGTGCATTCCCGCCAGCAGCCCCGAGAAGCTACCGATTCGCCAGACTTCGCGCAAGGCGCGAGCGCTCGCGCGTGGGCTGAGCTGCGGCGCCGCATCGTGGACGACACGCGTGCCGGCGTCCAACGTCTCACCCATCGGCAACGGCACGACGGCGATCGGCCCCCCGGCCAGCGTCGTCCATGCCGACCGGATTGCGGCCACGCGTTCGTCGGTATCGAGCGTCGAAGACACCCACGCGTCGAATGTCGTGCCCTGTCCGGCCGCAAGCCAGTTGAGCATGCCGCCGCACGCTTCCTTGACGCTGCGTCGCGAGGCATAAATGCCTGCCGCCAGGTAGCAACGGTAGACCGCACGCGTCAGCGCAACGTACAACAGTCGCGCCTGCTCCGCCGATTGCTCCTGCCGTAGCGCGGCGGCGGCCGGTGAACCCTTGCCCGTCGCATCGGTGAAGTCGATGACGGCCGTCGGACCATCGTGATATTCGAGCCCTTCGAGGCTCCCGCCATCGCGCACCGCGCCGTCCCAGAGAAACGGGCAGAACACCACGCCGTACTCAAGGCCCTTTGACTTGTGCACCGTCACGATCTGCACCAGGTTCTGATCGGACTCGAGACGCAATTGCGCTTCCTCGCCGCCGCCCGCACTGCGCTGCGACGCGAGCCAGCGCAGCAGCGCGGGCATGCCCGGCTGCTCGGCCCAACGGGCCTGCGCCAGCTCCGCCAGATGCATGAAGTTCGTCAGACGCCGCTCGCCACCGGGCTGCGCGACCAGACGTGCCGCGAGCCCCAACTCGCGCATCAACGTGCGCCACATCGCCGAGAAGCCACGGTCGATCCATAACTGGCGATAGCGTTGCAGACGCTCGATCCACGCGATGGCTTCCGCGTCGGAAGCCTCGCTGGTCTGCATGCGATACAGCGCCGTAGCGTCGAGTCCGAACAGCTCGGTCGCCAACGCGGCGCGCAGCGCCCGCACGTCGCCGGGCGATGCCACCGCACTCAGCACCCGCAGCAGCGTTTGCGCCTCCTCGCTCGCAAACACTGAGTCCTGCGTCAGCTCCACACTGCCCACGGCATGCTGCGCAAGCATCGCCTTCATCAGCGCACCTTGCCGGTGCGTTTGCACGATCACGGCAATGTCGCCGGGAGCCAACGCGCGTTCGCCCACGAGAACGTCGCCGCGCGACGCGCCGGCCAGCAAGCGCGCCACTTCGGCCGCCGTCGCGCGCGCGCACGCCTGCTGCGCTTCGTCTTTCGACAGCGGCTCGTCGTCGTCCGGCAGCCACCAGACGGTGAGATCGGCCACATCACGCACATCCGTGAACGATGCACGCTGCCGCGCCCCCGCGCGCACCGGCGGATAGTCGAGTCCTTCAAGCACGAACGCCCGATCATTGGCACCGAACAGACGATTGCCCGCCTCGATGATGGCGGGGGTCGAGCGTTGATTCACGGCCAGCGTGTAAGCTGCGTCGGCGTTCTCGCGCGCCGCCAGATACGTATGCAGATCCGCAGCGCGGAAACTGTAGATCGCCTGCTTCGGATCGCCCACCATGAACATCGGCCCGCGGCCGGCGTTGTGCGAAGCGACTGCCCGCTGTCCGTACACCGCGCTGAAAATGTCGAATTGCAGCGGGTCGGTATCCTGGAACTCGTCGATCAGCGCGCACGGATATCGCTCGCGCAGGGCTGCCGCGAGATCGGGGTGCTGGGTCAGTGCCCGTGCAATATTGCCAAGCAGGTCGTCGAACGACACCACGCGCAACTCGCGCTTGCGAAGCGCCAATTGGTCGGGCGCCTGGATGAGCCACTCGCGCAACATCCGCAGCCATTGCATCGCGTAGCGCTCGTGTGCGTCGGCACGTGCTTGCACCAGCCCATCGGCCATGCCGAAGAAGCGGTGGTCGGGAGGCGTCTCACCCTTTTTGATGTCCTTGGCAAGGCGCGTCGTCGTGAGCAGTTCCGCCTTCGGGCTCAGCAGCGCCCCGGCATCGTGCGCGCCCAGGTAGCGTTGCCAGGCCGATACCGCCTGCGCGAGCGATGCCTGGTTATAAATGTTTTTCTTGTACGACGGCAATGCACCGCGCATCAGGTCAGCGATCACCGAGGCTTCGGCGTCCCAGCACTCACACGCCGCTGCGTAGCTCGCAAGCCATGCAGGGTCCGCCGACGTTTGCGTGTCTGCCGACACCGCCGGCGGCCAGCGTAATTCCGACATCGGCTTCTTCAGCCGGCGCGCCAGTTGCTCCGTGAGCGTGCCCGGCGAGCGTTTGGCATCGACCAGCCACGCCGCGAATCCATCGTCCTGCGCGGCCAGCGGTTCGACCACGCGGCGCCAGAATTCGACGGCCAGATCGTGGCGCACACCGTTGTCGTCCGGTACGAGTTCGTAGGCGAACGGCAATCCGGCGGCAAACGGCACCTCGGCGAGGGCACGTTGGCAAAAGCCGTGAATGGTGTGAATCGAGGCCTGATCGAATCCGCGCAATGCAGCTTGCAGACAGGCGCGAATGGCCTTCGACGTCATGTCACCGCGCTCGATCAACCCCGCGATCATCACGTTGAACAAGGGATCGTCGCTCGCCTCGGGATCGAAATCGGGGATGTCGTCGCCCTCGTCACCCTCGTCGGTCTCTGCTGCGTCGTCGTCCTCCCCGAATACCGGCGCCATCGCGGCGACCAGTCCGGCCAGCCGTCCGCGAATCCGTTCGCGCAACTCCGCCGTGGCGGCATTGGTAAAGGTGACGACAAGAATCTGCTCGACCGTCAATTGCTTTTCGAGCAGCAAGCGCACGTAAAGCGCGCAGATGTTCCAGGTCTTGCCAGTACCGGCCGACGCTTCGATCAGGCAAATGCCGTCGAGGTTGCAACCGAAGACATCGAGGTCGATGAGTTGCGTCATGCGCCCTCCGCCATGTCGAGGTGTTTGACCACCGGGCCGAACAACAGATCGGCGAGCAGATCGAACGGCGACGCCAATGGGTCCTCCACGCCGCGCCAGATCAGTCGCGTGTACGGATCGTCCACGTCGCCACGTGCGAACGCCGACCCGAGCCACGCGTTTTGCGCCTCGCCCGGCTTGCCGGTACTCGCCAACTTCCAGGCACTTCGGGCGAAAAAAGGCAACGGCCGCGTCTGGCCGAGGCGGTACAGCGCTACCCATTGCCCCAACAGCGCCGCCGCATCTTCCACCGGCCGCAACGCGAACGTCTCGTCTTCGCCGTACCAGAGCGTTCTGGCCGCCACGTCCAGCCCGGCGTGCTCAGGCTGCTGCAGATGCGCACAAAGCGCCAAATGGGCCAACCACGCCGCGAGCAGATCGCTCGGACGCAGGCTTCCGTACCGATACATCACCAGCCCGTAACGCGATACCGGGGCCAAACGCCCCTGCAACAGGCAGTCCGCACGCAATGTGGCATCGCCATGCCACGCGGTGTCCGTCGACGCAAGCCATGACGGCGGCAACGCCGGCGCCAACGGCAGCGTCACCTGTAGCTCCTGCGTGCCCTCTGCTTGCGCCTCCCGTACCTGCGATGCCAGCGCACGCAGACCACCCAGTTCTCTGCGCCGCCAGACGGCACCCGTCGCCCCGCCCGGCAACTCGTGACTGACCTTGGCAATACGCTCGATCGCGTCGGCATTCGCGTGTTCGTCGCGCCCATCGTGGCGTAACAGGCGCGGCAGCAGTCGCGCCGCGAGCGCGTCGCGTCCGGCCCAATCGAGCACGAACGGCTCTTCGTCGTCGACCTCCGTGACCCAGTCACCGAGCGAGAGTCCCAGCCGGTCACGCGCCCAGGCTCGGCCAGGGTGGCGCCAGAAACGCAACAGGTCATCCAACGTCAAATGGGTTTGGACCACGGCGGGCAACGGTTCGCGCACGAATGGCACGGCGGGGGCGCTTGGTGCGGGAGACGCCAATTGGTCCGCCAACTGCTGCGCCGCCTCGCCATTGGCCGCGTCGTAGCTGTAGAGCGACGCATCGTGTCCGTCGTAATATGCCGGAGAAAACGGCTGGAGCGGATGCGACACGGCAAGACGCTCGCGGGCTTCGCGCTGGTCGTCGAGGCTGTACCCCTGCGACACCGGCGCGAGCAACTGCCCTGCGAAGTCGAGCAATTCGTCCACGACCGTCGATGGCGGCAACGGGGCATTGTCACGCACGCTTCGCCCCGTGTAGGTCATCAGGAAACGGGCCTGCGCGCTCAACATCAGATCGAGGAAGAGATTGCGCTCGTCGTCGCGCCGCTGGCGATCACCGCGCTGCGGCAACGCGCGCATGAGGTCGAACTCGTCGGCGCGTACGCGCCCGGGCAAAACGCCGTCGTCCATGCCGATCATGCACACGACACGGTAAGGCAGCAGGCGCAGGCTGGGGATCGCCGCAAACGTCACGCGCCCCGACGGCACACCACCGCGGGTCGGGTCATCGAGCGCATTGGCCAACACGCGCGCCACCACGTCGACGGGCAGCTGCACGTCGGGCGCACCATCGGCCATCGCCGAGCCGACCTGCTCGATGGCCATGCGCACCTCGGCAACATCGTCGGCAAAACGCGGCTCGTCGGAGAAGAATTGCTCCAGCATCGCCAGCAACTGGTCGCGCCATGCAAGCCCGGTGCGCGCCGTTTGCAGTGTCACGGCATTGGCGTCGAGATCGTCGATGAGCCGTGCCAATTGCCCGAGCCATTCGGCACGCCCGCCCTCGATTCCCCCGACAGGGAGCCAATCGTCGACCGGCAGCGCATCGTCAGGCAAGGCGTAGCCGAGAAACAGCCGCATCATCGCATCGCCCAACGTGTGTCGCTCCAACGTCGGTGAGGCTTCTGCCGTGCATGGCGCAGACGCCTGCGGCGTGTCGAGCCGCAGCAGGGCGTCACCACGCCAGCCACGTCGCGCGCCGGCGGCATGCAACCAGTCCTGAATGGCGTCGAGCACGTTGCCGCCGAGATCGTAGCGTTGCGCAATGGCCTCCGTGCGTGCCAGCTCCACCAGGCTCGACGCCGCCACCCGCTGCTGCGCCAAGGCCAGAATCGAGGCGAACGCACGCGCGACGGGATTGGTCCGCGTCGGCGGCAGCCCAGTCACCAGATAGGGAATGCGTGGCGTTGCGGTGCCGAACACGGCGTCGATGAGCGGGGCCGCGCGCCCGAGATCCGGCACGGTCACGAGCACATCGTCGGGACGCAAATCGGGAATCTCGTCGAAGCACGCCAACAACTGGTCATGCAGCACTTCGATCTGGCGCGCCAGGCTATGACATACATGCACCTGCACCGAACCGTCGGCACTCACACCATCGGGCGCGCCGTGGCGGCCGTCGTCCAGCGTGAGAATGCCGTTCTGCAGGGCAGCGAGCAGCGTCGGTGCGGGATTGGGCTGGAACAGCGCCCGGTCCTCCACCGCCTGCGGCGCGAGGTCGGCATACAGCGCGTCGATATGTGATTGCGTCTGGCGCCCCCACTCGGCCAGCAACGGATGGCCCACTTCCCGGTGCGCTACCCCGTCGCGCCGCGCCAGATAAGACAGCCGCGACGGCGGCACGATGTCGAACCAGTAGCTCTCGCACGGATTGAGGACATACAGGCGCACGTCGATCAGACGGGACATCGCCTTGAGCAGCGCCATTGAGAGCGGCGGCATCGACGACAGCGCGAACACCGACACGCGCGACGGCCATCCGGCCGGCACGGTCTCCGGCGTCAGTGCCTCGATCCGGTCGATGGCCCGCAGCGTCGGGTGACGCTCGCGAATCTCGAGATGCGCCAGCACCTGCTGCCACAAGGCGCTCTGCCACGCTTCGTCGGCACGCTGCATGTCGCCCCAGCCCGTGGCCGCCCCCGGTGTGATCGTTTCGCCCGATTGCCACCGCTCGAGCCAGTTCGGCCGGTACGTCAGGTATTGGTCGTAGAGATGCGCCAGACGGTCGGCCAGCTCGAAGCGCATGACATCGTCCGCGCCGGCCAGATAGCCCGCCAGTCGCGGCGAGGCAGCGACCCACGGCTGGCCGAGACACTGGTACAGCGGCCAGACTAGCCGGTCCGGCGCAAACGGCGAACTCTCGGGCACCGAGAGCAATTGACCCGCCATGTCCCACAGCCATTGGGCGAGGTACGTCAGACGAACGTTCGCACACACGCCGAAGACGTCCGCATAGTCCAGTTCGAGCCGGCGCCGCACCGCCACACTTGGCACGACGACGGTTTCCGTCTCGAACGGATTGCCCGATTTCCCCGCGCTGCCGGGCGCCTGTGCGAGATCGCGCAACAGGGCGGCTTCGAGCGTGGTGAACCGGTTGGAAAAGAATAGGTGGAGCATGCGGGCGTGGCGGCTGAGCGAGTCTGATCGCAAGCATAACAAAAGCCTCCCGACAAAACCGATCGGGCAGATCCGAAAACCTGCCCCGTCATGAGTGACGGCCGCCCCGCACGCCGTTGCCGGCCATCGGCACGCCGCGTATCACCGGCCGCGCCCCCTCTTCGCGGCGTGCGGGGCTTCGGCTAGACTCTCACTGCACCGCGCCCTACCCCGCCGCGCGGCCAGCTTTGCTGCGGAACCCTCGCACCCGACGCATGGACTACCAGACCGATATCAAGAAGTTTCTTTATAGCCATTACTTTTTCACCGGCACCCGTCAGGCCTTGGGGGTCGTATTGCCGGCGCTCGTGCTCTTCTGGGGGATGGGCCAGCACCTGCTCGGCATCGAGGTCGCCTCGGGGGCGCTGTGCGCGAGCGTGGTCGACATCAACGGGCCGCTGCGTCACAAGCACGCCGAACTACTCAGTTGCACACTGCTCGGTGCCCTCACGGTGCTGATCACTGGCATGGCCACTGCCGCACAGCCGTGGCAGCTCTGGATCACGTCGCTGATCCTGACATTCGGCCTGTCGATGCTCGTGATCTATGGCTATCGCGCGTCGCTGGTGAGTTTCGCCTGCCTGATGATGATGGTGCTCAACGTCGAGGGCGATCTCACGCGGCACCAGGCCGTGCTCGATGCCGGCGCCGTGCTCGCGGGCGGCCTCTGGTACACCTACTTCAGTCTCATCGTCTGCCGTGTCTGGTGGTTTCGCATCGAACAGCAGACGCTTGCCGAGTGCTTCTTCGTCACGGCGCAGTACCTGGAAGCCAAGGCGGCGTTCTACGACACGTCGACCGATATCGACGATTGCTACCGGCGACTGATCGCCGCGCAGGTCAACGTCGTGGAAAAGCAGCAGGCGGCGCGCGAAATCATTCTGCGCAACCTGCCCCGCCTGCGCACCGGCACGCTGGAGCCGCGCCGCACGATGCTGTTCAACCTGTTCATCAACATCGTCGATCTGCATGAGGTCGTGGTGTCGGTGCACACCGATTACCCGATGCTGCGCCGGGAGTTCGCCGACCATGACGTGCTCCTGTTTTTCCGCGACATGATCCGGAAGATCGCCAACGAAGTCGATGCGATCGGCTACGCCATCGCCACCAACGAGCCGTCGCGGGCACAGCGCAGTTGGCGCGCGGAGTTCCGCGCCATCGAGTACGAGATCGAACTGATGCGCAAGCAGTTGCTGCCACAGCGTTCGCCCGAAGCCTATCAGGCGCTGACGAACACGTTCCGCCGGGTCTGGAGCAGCACGCGTGTCGTGGAGCGCATGCACCGCAACACGAATCTCGCCACGGCGGGGTCGGCCACCGAAGTGCAGATCGATCAGGCGCTCGTTCGCTTCACGTCGCGACAGAGCTATTCTCCGAAGTTGCTCTGGAAGAATCTGACTTTCTCCTCACCGAGCTTTCGCCATGCGTTGCGGGTGACGATTGCCATTACGGGCGGGATGATCATTTGCGAGAACTGGTCGCTGCTCGCCGGGCAGGCACACAGTTACTGGGTGTTGCTCACGATCATCGTGATTCTGAAGCCCGGCTTCAGCCTGACCAAACAGAAGAACGCCCAGCGTCTGACGGGCACGCTCCTGGGGTGCGTCAGCGTGCTGATCATCCTCGCCTTTGTGCACAAGGCGTGGGTGCTGCTCGTCCTCATGTTCTTCTGCATGGTCATGGGCAACAGCCTGTCGCTGTTCAATTACGGCCTGTCGGTCGTCTTCATGTCGTCCTACGTGCTGTTGCTGTTCCACTTCCTGCTCCCCGGGTCGCTGTCCGTGATCGGCGAGCGCGCGATCGACACGCTGATCGGCTCCGCCGTGGCACTCGTGTGCTCGTATCTGTTCCCGTACTGGGAATACCGCCTGATGGGGCCGCTCATCCGGCAGGCGGTGCAGTCCACGCGTGCCTACCTGGAATCGTGCACCGGTCGCGACGGCAAGCGCGACGACCTCGCGTATCGCATGGCCCGCAAGGATATGCACATTGCGTTCGGGAATTTCGGGGCGGCGTTCAAACGGATGATGCTGGAGCCCAAGTCCAAACAGGTCTCGGTTGGGGAACTCAACGATCTGCTGGTCCAGAACCATGTGATGGCGTCCTACATCACGGGGATGTCGGACGTGCTGCCGCGTCAGATTGCGGCGGACAGGAGCGGCGAACTGGGACAGGTCGTCGCCGCCATCAGCGATCTGCTCTCGCAGGCCGTTGCGGCCCCGGCCGCGTCCGTGCCGACGGACGCGCAGGCCGCAAGCGAAGCACTGCGCGACTACACGCGACGCCTCGATGCGCTGGTCGTCGCCCAGGAGCAGCAGCCCGGCACACCCGAGGCCCACGTGCAGGAGATCAAGCAGGTGGTGCATCAACTCAAGCAGATGCTCCGGGCGGGCGAGTTGATCCTGCGCGACATGCGGGCCATTCGCCTGCCGGCCTGACCTGGCGTGGCGTCGCTGCGCCGCGCCACCCCAGTTGTCTGACGCGTTCAACCGATCCGTCAGGCGATGCCCGTGCGCGTGGCGTAGTGATACAGGTCGACGTCCCGGTCCAGCCCAAGTTTGCGCATGGCGTTGGTCTTCTGCGAGCTGACCGTCTTGACGCTGCGACTGAGCTGGAACGCGATCTCGCTGATGGTCAGCCCCGAGACGAACAGCCGCACCACTTCCACTTCGCGGCCCGAGAGCTTCGACGCATCGATCTCGGTGTCGTCGACCACCGAGTCGTGTAGCCGCGTCGCCAGCCCCGCCGGAATGTAGCGGCTGCCGTCCGCCACCACGCACACGATATCGGCGATCGAACTCTGCTCGTCGAGCTTCGAGAGAATGGAATGCACACCGAGCTTGAGCATGCCGCGAAGAATCGCCAGATTCTCCAGCATCGTCACGACGATGATCTTGATGTGCGGGAAATACCGGCGCACATAGCCGATCAGAAACAGGCCGTCCTTGAAATTGCCCCCCGGCATCGAGAAATCGGTCACGAGAATGTCGCATGGCGACTTGCCCAGCAAATTCACGAGTTCTGACGAATTGCCCGCCTCGCCGACCAGATGAATCATTTCCCGCTCTTCGAGCAGACGTCGTATTCCATAGCGCACAATCGGATGGTCGTCCGCGACCACGACATTGATCGTCATCGTTGTCCCCCTCCCTTTATTCGTCATCTGGCAGCACCGTCATCGCCGCACGACACGTACGGAGCTTCGCGCCTGCCATCGCGGCGAAGCGAGTCCATTCTGGCAAAAAGGGATCATGTCGGCCGGTTGGGAAACGTCACATAGACGATGCGCGCGCGCCTCCCTGCCACGCGGCGTGGTCAATGCGCGAGCGCCCCGCATGCTGCCCGATAGAGCGGGCACTGCGGTCTAACGGCTTGACGGGACTCGCCCAGAGGTGAAATTGCTCAGACGCCCGCCAGCGCAGTCTGTGCTACTCGCGTTACCGGTATTCCGATGATTCGCCACGTGTGTTTCCGACATTCCAATTGCGAAGTTCGGAATTACCTTAAACACCAACGCCCGATTTAGTGATCGGCCTGTTGTCTGCGTCGGAATATGCGTAGTCGGGAGAGGAAGGCATGCCGACGCGGCACCGGTCGAGCCTTGTCTCGACCAGGACGTGGCGAGGGTTGCCGGATTGCGTGTTACTTCTGCGCGTCGCGGCCATTGGCCGGGATAGCGATCGGGCCAACCGCCGCGGATGCCTTCATCGCCGACGCTTCGCCATCGGTCCCGCCCTCGGGCGGCAACCCATGCCAACCGCCGCCGAGCGCCGTCACGAGCAGCACGTTGGCCGTGAACTGACGACCGAGAATCGCCAGCGCCGTACGCTCCGTGGTGTACGCCGTCGTCTGGGCCGTCAAGACGTTCTGGAACCCGACGGTGCCCGCCTTGTACTGATTGAGAATGAGCTGCAGCGCTTCACGCGACGACTGCACCGCCTGGTCTTGCACGGTGGCCTCGCGTCCCAGATAGTTCAAGGCGGCGAGATTGTCCTCCACCGCCTGGAATGCGGTAAGCACCGTCTGACGGTAGGTCGCGACCTGCGCGTCGTACGCCGCGATCGCCGCGTCGGTCTGCGCACGGCGCAGGCCGCCGTCGAAGAGCGTGGCCGCCAGCGCCGGGCCGACCGACCAGAAGCGGCTTGGCAGCGTCAGCCAGTCGGCGAACGTGCTGCTTTGGAAGCCGCCCGTGGCCGAGAGTGAAAGGGTCGGGAAGAAGGCGGCCTTGGCCACGCCGATCTTCGCATTCGCCGCCGCCACCGAGCGCTCGGCCGCGGCAATATCGGGGCGCCGTTCCAGCAACGTCGACGGCAGGCTCACCGGCACCGTCGGCAACGCGGCACGCAATGGCGCCGGCGTGAGCGCAAACACCGCCGGGGCCTTGCCGACGAGCAGCGCGATCGCATGCTCCAGTTGGGCCCGCGTCACTTCGATATCGAGCGCCGAGGCCTGCGCCGACTGCAGTTGCGTCTGCGCCTGAATCACGTCGGAGCGCTGCGCCACGCCGACAGCGTACTGATTTTGCGTAAGCTTGAGCGTCTGCTCATACGCGGCGACCGTACGATCGAGCAGCGCCTTCTGGGTGTCCGTCACTCGCAGGTCGAAGTAGTTCTGCGCGAGCAGCGCCTGCGCCGAGAGACGCGCGTTGGCCAGATCGGCCGCACTCGCCTCGGCGCTCGCATTGCCGGCCTCGACCGAGCGGCGCACGCTGCCCCAGATGTCGGGTTCCCAGCTTGCCGTGCCCGACAGGCTGTAGCTGTTCGAGATGCCGCCCGCCCCCGATCCGCTCACCGCCGTGCTGCTCACGCGCGAGCTGGCGCGCGTGACGCCGCCATTGGCGCCGATCGTCGGGAAGAACGCCGAGCGGGCCTGCGACGCGACGGCCAGCGCTTGCCGATAGTTGGCCTCGGCGACCTTGATGTTCTGATTGTCGACGTTGACCTGTGCCATCAACTCGGAAAGCACCGGGTCCTGGTAGATCGCCCACCACTCGCCCTTGGAGGCCGCATCGCTGGGCTCGGCAAGCTTCCAGTCTCCGGTCTCCTTGAACGCTGCAGGGGTACTGATGCTCGGACGCACATAGTCCGGCCCCACGGCACAGCCCGCAAGCCACAGCACGGCGCTTGCGGCCAGCCACGTGGCGGCGCGGCGCATGCGCGGTGGCGTCCCCACGCACCGCGCTTGACTCACAGCCGCGGCGGCAGCGGCAGGCGCATGAGAACCCACGGCGGCGACTTGACGATTCAGGATACGGGACATGGCACACATCGGCCCTTCGGCCGGAACAGTAGTTTCAAAAGACGCACCGGGAGGCAACGCACCGGCGCGCACGCGGCGCTGGCGACGAACGGCATCAGCCATGCCCCACCTCCTCGGCGTCGCGCCGGCCACCGTCACCATGTGCACGCCATCGCGCCCAGCGCAGCCGCAAGCGGTCGAGATACAGATATACGACGGGCGTCGTATAGAGTGTGAGCACCTGGCTCACGAGCAAGCCACCCACGATGGAGATGCCCAGGGGCTGACGCAGCTCCGCGCCGTCGCCCGTCCCCAGCGCGAGCGGAATCGCACCAAGCATGGCGGCCATCGTCGTCATCATGATCGGGCGAAAACGCAGCAGGCACGCGTGGTAGATGGCCTCGCGCGGCGGCATCTTCTGGCGCCGTTCGGCATCGAGCGCGAAGTCGATCATCATGATCGCGTTCTTCTTCACGATACCGATCAGCAGAATCACCCCGATCAGCGCGATGATGCTGAACTCGGTATTGAAGAGCAGCAACGCCAGCAACGCCCCAACGCCCGCCGACGGCAGCGTCGACAGGATGGTGAGCGGATGAATGTAGCTTTCGTAGAGCACGCCCAGCACGATATACACCGTGAGCAGCGCCGTCAGGATCAGTACCGGCTGCGATGACAAGGCCGACTGGAACGCCTGCGCCGTCCCCTGGAAGCTGCCATGTACCGACGTCGGCATGCCCAGCCGGGCGACGGCCTCCTGGACAGAGGCTTGCGCGGCCGACAACGACACGCCCGGCGGCAGATTGAACGAAATCGTGCTCGCGGCGAACTGTCCCTGGTGCGAGACGCCCAGCGCCGTGTTCGTTGGGCGGTAACGCGCGAAGGCCGAGAGCGGCACCTGTGCCCCGGCCGAGGTCACCACATAGATATCCTTGAGCGACTCGGGGCTTTGCCACCATTGCGGCGCGACCTCCATCACGACCTTGTACTGATTGAGCGGGTTGTAGATGGTCGAGACCTGCCGCTGCCCGAACGCGTCGTTGAGCACGCTATCGATCTGGCTCATCGTCAGCCCCAGGCGCGATGCCTGATCGCGATCGACGTCGAGCGTCGTCTGCAGGCCCTTGTCCTGCTGGTCGGTGTTGACGTCGACGAGATTCGGCAGGTGCGAGAGCGCATTGCGCACCTTCGGCTCCCACTCGCGCAACTGCTGAAGGTCATCCGCCTGCAGCGTGTACTGGTATTGCGCGTTACTCGCCCGTCCGCCCACGCGAATATCCTGCACCGACTGCAGATAGAGCATCGCGCCAGGCTCCTTCGCCAGTTTGCCCCGCAATCGCGCGATGACCCGATCGGCCGAGATCTTGCGCTGGCCCAGCGGTTTGAGCGTGACAAACATCAAGCCGCCGTTGCGGTTCGACCCACCGGTAAAGCCCGTGACGGTCGACACGTCCGGATCGGCCTGCACGATCCTGATGAAGTCGGCCAGCTTCTTCTCCATGGCCTGGAACGAGATCGCCTGATCGGCCTGGATGAAGCCGATCATTCGCCCCGTGTCCTGCTGCGGGAAGAAGCCCTTCGGCACCACGGTATAAAGCCAGACATTCAGGCAGATCGTCGCGAACAGAATCCCCAGCATCAGCGGCCCGTGACGCAACGCCCATGACAGCGAGCGTTCATACTCGCGCAGCATGCCGTCGAACATGCGCTCGGTCCATCCGCCCAGGCGTGTCCAGACGGACGGGCGCGACGGCCGATCGGGCGCGCCCGGCGCAGGTTTGCCCTTGAGCAGACGCGCGCACATCATCGGCGTGGCCGTGAGCGAGACGACCAGCGAGACCAGGATGGCTGCCGAGAGCGTGACGGCGAACTCGCGGAACAGGCGCCCCACGATGCCGCCCATGAGCAGCAGCGGGATGAAAACCGCCACCAGCGAAATGCTCATCGAGAGCACCGTGAAGCCGACTTCGCGCGTGCCCTTGAGCGCGGCAGCGAACGGACTCAGCCCGTCTTCGATATGTCGGGAGATGTTCTCGAGCACCACGATGGCGTCGTCGACCACGAACCCGGTCGCAATGGTAAGCGCCATGAGCGACAGGTTATCCAGGCTGAAGCCGCACAGGTACATCACCCCGAACGTGCCGATCAGCGAGACGGGCACCGCCACGCTGGGAATGAGCGTCGCGCGCCAGTTCCGCAGGAAGAGGAACACCACCATGATGACGAGCGCAATCGAGATCAGCAGCGTGCGCTCGACTTCCTTGAGCGATGCCCGGATCGTCGGCGTGCGGTCCATCATCACGTCGAGATGGATGGCCGCCGGGATCGAGGCGCGCAGCACAGGCAGGATCTTGGTGATGCCGTCGACCGTCTTGATGATGTTCGCGCCCGGCTGCGTCGTGATGACGAGCACCACCGACGGCTTGCCGTTGGCCGACCCGGCGTTGCGCAAGTCCTGCACCGAATCGACCACATCGGCGATATCGGACAGACGCACCGGACGGCCGTCGCGATAGCTGACGACGACCGGAAGATAGTCCTTGGCAGTCTTCGCCTGATCGTTGGCGAGAATCTGCCAACGCAGATCGCCGTCTTCGAGCGCGCCCTTCGGCCGGTTCGCGTTGGCGGCCTGAATCGTCGTGCGCACCGTCTCGAGCGGGATCTGGTACTTGTTGAGCGCCGTCGGGTTGAGCTCGACGCGCACCGCCGGCAGCGAACTGCCGCCGACGGTCACATCGCCCACACCTTCGAGCTGAGAGATCTTCTGCGCGAGGATGGTCGACGCGGAGTCGTACATCTGCCCGCGCGTCATGCTGTCCGACGTGAGCGCGAGAATCATCACCGGCGCGCTCGCGGGATTCACCTTGCGATAGGTTGGGTTGCTCGGCAGACCCGATGGCAGCAGGCTGCGCGCCGCATTGATGGCCGCCTGCACGTCGCGCGCCGCCCCGTTGATGTCGCGCGAAAGGTCGAACTGGAGCGTGATGCGGGTCGAGCCCAACGCGCTGCTCGACGTCATCTCCGTCACCCCGGCAATACGGCCGAGCGAGCGCTCCAGCGGCGTGGCCACGCTCGCGGCCATCGTCTCGGGACTCGCGCCAGGCAGCGACGCCGAGACCGAGATCGTCGGGAAATCGACCTGCGGCAGCGGTGAGACGGGCAGCAGGCCGAACGCGACGATGCCTGCCAGCGTCACCCCGACGGTGAGCAGAACGGTCGCGACCGAGCGCTTGATGAAGACGGCCGACAGGTTCATCGCGCCGGGCCGCCTGTGGTTGCCGGGCCGTCACCGCCAGCGCCTGGGCTGCCATGATCGCCATGCCCCGGATCGTCCGGCGGCCCCGAGGTGTCGAAATGCCGATCCCGCCACGCGCGTGCCCGCGCGGCCCAGCGGTCGAACCACAGGTAGATCACCGGCGTGGTGAACAGCGTGAGCACCTGACTGACCATCAGCCCGCCCACCATTGTGATGCCGAGCGGCTGGCGCAGCTCGGAGCCCACGCCTGAGCCGAGCATCAGCGGCAGCGCCCCCAGCACGGCAGCCATCGTCGTCATCAGGATCGGCCGGAAACGCAGCAGGCACGCCTGATAAATCGCCTCGCGCGGCGCCATGCCCTGTTCGCGCTCCGCCTCGAGCGCAAAGTCGATCATCATGATCGCGTTCTTCTTCACGATGCCGATCAGCAGGATGATGCCGATGATCGCGATGATGCTGATATCGTTGCCCGAGACCATCAGGGCAAGCAGCGCGCCGACACCGGCCGACGGCAGCGTCGACAGGATCGTGATCGGGTGGATGTAGCTCTCGTAGAGCACGCCCAGCACGATGTACATCGTCACGACCGCCGCGAGAATCAGCCACAGCGTGTTCGAAAGCGACGCCTGGAACGCCTGGGCGGCGCCCTGGAACGTCGTCTGCGTGCTCACCGGCAGGCCAATGGACTGCTCGGCGGCGGTGATCGCCTTCACGGCGTCGCCCAGCGATGCGCCCTTGGCGAGGTTGAACGAGATCGTGGCGGCCGGGAACTGGGCCTGGTGGTTGATCGCCAGCGGGGTGGGCTTCTCGATGATCTTCGCGAACGACGTGAGCGGCACCTGCACCCCCGAGGTCGACGCAACGTAAATGCCCTTCAGTGCGTCGGGCCCGCGCTGGAAGTCGTCGCCCACTTCGAGCACCACGCGGTATTGCGACGCCTGTGTGTAGATCGTCGAGATCAGTCGCTGGCCGAACGCACTGTAGAGCGTCTGGTCGACGGCGGCGGGCGTCACGCCCAGGCGGCTCGCCGTGTCGCGGTCGATGTCCACATACGCCTGCAAACCATTGACTTGCAGATCGCTCGTCACGTCGGCCAGTTGCGGCACGTGTTGCAACGTGTTGACGAGCTTCGGCACCCAGACACCGAGCGTATCGAGACTCGGGTCCTGCAGCGTGAACTGATACTGCGTTCGGCTGATGCGGTCTTCGATGGTCAGGTCCTGCACCGGCTGCATATAGAGCGCGATGCCGGGCACGTTCGCGACCTCGGGCTGAATGCGACGAATGACTGCCGAGGCATCCAGCCCGCGCACGCCCTTGTCTTTCAGATTGATGAGCAGGCGCCCGCTGTTGAGCGTGGTGTTCACCCCGTCCACCCCGATGAACGACGAGACCGATTCGACGGCCGGGTCCTTGAGCACGGCGGCGACCAGCGCCTGCTGGCGCTCACCCATTGCCGCAAACGAGATTGACTGCGGCGCTTCGGAAATCCCCTGGATCACGCCCGTGTCCTGCACCGGGAAGAAACCCTTCGGTACCCACAGGTACAGGAGCACCGTGAGCACGAGCGTGCCGAGCGCTACGAACAGCGTGGCCGTCTGGCGATCGAGTACCCACGTAAGCCACTCACCGTACTTCGCAATGATGCGGTCGAACATCTCGCCCGTCTTGCGGTAGAACTTGCCCTGCTTCTCTTCGGGCACGTGACGCAGCAACTTCGCGCACATCATCGGTGTGAGCGTGAGCGACACCACGGCCGAGATCAGGATCGACACCGCCAGCGTGATCGCAAATTCGCGGAACAGACGACCGACGACGTCCCCCATGAACAGCAGCGGGATCAGCACGGCGATCAGCGAGAACGTGAGCGAAATGATGGTGAAGCCGATCTGCTCCGCGCCCTTGAGCGCCGCCTGCAGCGGCTTTTCCCCCTGCTCCATGTAGCGCGCGATGTTCTCGATCATCACGATGGCGTCGTCGACCACGAAGCCGGTCGCGATGGTAAGCGCCATGAGCGTGAGGTTGTTGATCGAGAAGCCGGCCAGGTACATCACGCCGAACGTGCCGACGAGAGACAGCGGCACCGCCACGCTCGGGATGATCGTCGCCGAGACGTTGCGCAGGAACAGGAAGATCACCATCACCACGAGGGCGACGGCGAGCAGGAGTTCGAATTGCACGTCGGAGACCGAGGCGCGGATCGTCGTGGTGCGGTCGGTCAGCAACTTCACGTCGATGCTGCCCGGCAGCGAGGCCTGCAGCTGCGGCAGCAGTGCCTTGACCCGAGTGACTGTCTCGATCACGTTCGCGCCCGGCTGGCGCTGCACGTTCAGCACGATGGCCGGCGTGGTATCGGCCCACGCGGCGAGCTTGGTGTTCTCTGCGCCGTCAATGACGTCGGCAATGTCGGAAAGGCGGATCGGCCCGCCGTTCTTGTACGCGATGACCAGGTTGCGATACGCGTCGGCCGATGCGAGCTGGTCGTTGGCGTCGATGGTCGACGCACGCAGCGGGCCGTCGAAGCTGCCCTTCGCCTGATTGACATTGGCCGCGGCAACCGACGTGCGGACGTCTTCGATATTCAGTCCGTACGATGTAATCGCGCTGGGATTGACCTGAATGCGCACGGCCGGGCGCTGGCCGCCCGACAGGCTCACCAGGCCGATCCCGGGCAACTGCGAGATCTTCTGCGCCACGCGCGTGTCGACCAGATCCTCGAGCTTGGGCAACGGCAGGGTCTTCGACATGATCGCCAGCGTCAGGATCGGCGTGTCGGCCGGATTGACCTTGCTGTAGATCGGCGGCATCGGCAGATCGGTCGGCAGCAGATTACTGGCGCTGTTGATCGCGGCCTGCACTTCCTGTTCGGCAACGTCGAGCCCGAGATTGAGCGAGAACTGCAGCGTGATCACCGACGCGCCACCCGAACTGGTGGACGACATCTGCTTCAGGCCCGGCATCTGACCGAACTGACGCTCCAGCGGGGCCGTCACCGATGAGGTCATCACATCCGGGCTCGCGCCGGGATAGAGCGTCACCACCTGAATGGTCGGATAGTCGACTTCCGGCAGTGCCGAGAGCGGCAGCAGCCGGTAGGCGACGAAACCGGCAAGCAGGATGGCCAGCATCAGTAACGATGTGGCGACCGGTCGGAGAATAAACGGGCGGGACGGATTCATTGGCTACGTCGAAGGGCGTCTCTGGGGGCCGTGGGCCTGGCGTGGGCGGGGCGTGGGCACGCGATGTCGTGCGACGTCACGCGTGAGCGCCCTACGGCGCCGAACGGCGATGCCCGCCGTTGCCGCTGCGCTTTTCCCCCGGCGCTGGCGGGGCAAGGGCCGCGGCGCGGCTAGTCGCCGTGATCACCTCGACCTTGGCGCCGTCGCGCAGCTTGTCCATGCCGTCGATCACGAGCTTCTCGCCCGGTGCGATGCCCGACGTCACCGCCACGTCGGTGCCATCGGTCGGCCCGAGCTTCACGGTCTTGAGCTTGACCGTCTGATCCGGCTGCACCGTATAGACGAAACTACCCTGCGTGCCGCGTTGTACCGCCGCGCTCGGAATCAGCGTGGCGCCCTTGAGCGTGTCGACGAGCATCTTCACGTTGACGAACTGGTTCGGGAACAACAGGCCATCGCGATTGGCAAATTCGGCCTTGAGCTTGACCGTGCCGGTCGTCGTATCGATCTGGTTGTCGATGGAAGCGAGCTTGCCGGTGGCCAGCTTCACCTTGCCCGCGCGGTCGAAGGCTTCGACCGGCAGCGTTTCCCCGTCACGCGAGCGTTTGACGACCTTCGGCAGGTTGTCTTCGGGAATGGTATAGACGACGGTGATCGGCGTGACTTCGTTGACGATGACGATGCCGTTGGTGTCGGACGCGTGAATGATGTTGCCCGGATCGACCTGACGCAGCCCCGCAAGCCCCGAGACCGGCGCGGTCACACTCGCGTAGTTCAGTTGCAGGCGGGCGTTGCCAAGCTGTCCTTCGTCGGACTTGACCGTTCCTTCGTACTGTTTGACAAGTGCGCGCTGGGTATCTACGGTCTGCGCGGCGATCGAATCCTGCTTGAGCAGCGTCTCATAGCGGGCGAGATCGAGCTGCGCATTCTTGAGCAGCGCCTGGTCGTGGGCAAGCTGGCCTTCCATCTGGGTGACCTGCACCTGGAACGCCCGTGGATCGATTTCGGCAAGCAACTGGCCTTCCTTGACCATGTCGCCTTCCTTGAAGTGCACCCTCATGAGCTGGCCATCGACGCGCGAACGCACGGTAACGCTGCGCGTAGGGGTGACCGTGCCCAGCCCGTTGAGGAAGACCGGTAGATCCCCGGTCTTCGCCTCGACCGCCGTCACCGGCGTGGCGGGCGCCCCGGCGCCGGCCACGCCGCCCGGTGGACCACCGCGTCGCCCCTGCGCCTGGGCCGGACCCTGGGCACCTTGCGAATGCAACCGGTAATACACGCCGCCGGCGATGAGCACGACGATCAGCCCGATCACGGTGGGCACGAGCCAGCGACGCGTGCGCGAGGCCGCGGGCGCCGGCCCGGCATCGCGTTGCACGCCAGGGGTGGCGGACGCAGGCCGATCAGAACCGTTCGGTGGTTCGGAACCGTGGGGACCGTGCTCGGTCATGACTTCCTCGTTACAGCGCAGTAGTAGGTGGATTCGTCCCGTGAGGACGACTTTTTTGTGGCTGGATTGCCGCGGCGCAACAAACGGTCCGGAAGCCCCGGGGGCCGTGCCTCACGCCAGATTCGGCCGATCAGCATAGCAGACCGCCGTAAAAAGCCCGATAGGACGGCGGATTACCCCCGCTTTCCGTGCAGGGGGGCGATAGCGGCGCGGTAGAAGAAAGACCGGCCGCGCGAGCGATGGTTCGCATGACGGCGTTGGCGCAGCGCCTCGCGATGGGCCGCATTGCCTTGTCGCGGCATTCTCGCGACGCGAGACGTACGACTGGGTGCGCGGAGTTGGCCGCCGACACGGAGGCTTTTCGATGCGTTAGAAGCTTACGGGATGGGAGGGACATTCGTGCGTAACGGGCGCTGGCTCTATTATTACGCATCGTTACGGGTGACCAATACTGTAATGTCCGGAAACAAAACCCGCGTCAAGCCGTGCGGGGAGGCCACTATCATGACAACACTACCTGTCCGAACGAATATGAAAATTCTTGTTGTCGACGACGATCCCGATCTGCGTGATCTGCTGCGCGAGTACCTGAGCCGCCACGGCTTCTCGGTGGCCGTGATGCATGACGGCGACGGATTGGCGGCACGCCTGGAGCGTGAGCGTCCCGCCCTGATCGTGCTCGACCTGATGATGCCCAAGGTCGATGGCCTCACCGCCCTGCGGGACTTGCGCGCGCGCAACGACGATGTGCCGGTGATTCTGCTCACCGCACGAAGCGACGAGATCGACCGCATCGTGGGACTGGAAATCGGCGCCGACGACTATCTCGGCAAGCCGTTCAGCCCGCGCGAGTTGTTGGCGCGGATCAATGCCGTGCTGCGCCGTCGCAAGATGCCCGACGCCGCGGTGCCCGAGCAGCGCGAGAACTACACGTTCGGCCCGTTCGTGCTCGACTTCCGCAGTCGCACGCTCACGCGCGATGCGCAACTGCTCACGCTCTCGGACGGCGAATATGGCTTGCTTCGCCTGCTGGTGAACCACGCCATGCAGGTGCTCTCGCGCGAGCGCATCATCGAATTGCTCTACGGTGCTGACAGCGACGTCAACGACCGCGGCATCGACGTGCAGATCTGGCGCCTGCGCCGCCTGCTCGACGAGGACGCGCAGAGCCCGCGCTTCATCCAGACCGTGCGCGGGCGCGGCTACATCTTCGTCCCCGATGGCCAACACGCCGACATGGTCACCGGTTGATGGCCCAACGCCAGCCACGACGCATCGGCGTCGGCCTGTTCGACGACGTCGCCTCCCGGTCTGACAAGGACGCGGGCACGCCGTCGATACCGCTGACGCCAGCGCACATGCGGAGCCCTGCATGAAAGGCCGTTTCGACACCTTGTTCGGCCGCCTCGCGCTGCTCATCATCGCAGCGCTGGTCATCAGCCATTTCTCGTATCTCACGATCCTGCGCAGTGATCACGACGAGACGCGCGTGCAGAATGCCGCCGAGCAAATGGCCTTCATCATCAAGGCCGCCGCTGAAGTGCACGACGGCAGCTCGACGCTCACGTTGCCCGATCTCGTCCAGGTCGTGCCGATCTCGTTCGCACATGGCGACGTCTTCGAGCCCGCCAACAAGAACGCCCGGCTGACGACCGAGCTCGCCCGGCGCCTGCCCGCCGGCACGCAGTTGCGCGTGGAGCGCACGCCACCGCCTCGAATCTGGGCGCGCCTGCCGGGCCGCGACTACTGGATCGCCACGCCCGTGCTGTCGGTGCGCAACCCGCCGGGCACCGCCACGATTTTGCCCGGCCTGGCCGCAGTCCTCGGCATTACCGTCATCTTTGCGTTGTTCGCGGCGTGGCAGTTGCAGCGGCCGGTGCGGGACATGGCCGCCGCTGCGGAGCAACTCGCGACCCATCGCATTCGGACCCAGGTCAAGGAACGCGGTCCGCTGGAGTTGCGTCAACTGACCGAGCGTTTCAATCGCATGAGCCACGACATCGTGCAAACCGATCGGGAGCGCAATACCATGCTCGCCGGCATTGCGCACGATCTGAAGACGCCCCTTGCACGGTTGCGCCTGCGCGCCGAAATGATCGACGACGTGCAGATGAGCGAAGGCATTACGCGCGACGCCGAATCGATGACCCGCATCGTCGATCAGTTCCTGCTGTTTGCCCGAGGCATCGAAATGGAGAGTGCGGCATTGCCGGTCGAAGCCCGCATTCCCGCATTGATCGCGCCGTTCCTCGACCAGGGCTATGCCATCGAACTGGACCTGCAGGCCGGCCCGGGCTTCAAACTCAGGCAGACCTATCTCGAGCGCATCGTGAACAACCTGCTCGATAACGCGGTCACTTACGGACGCGCGCCGCTCGCGATTCGCACATCGCACGACGCCAGCGGCTGGCGTCTCGTGATCGAAGACAGTGGTCCGGGCATTGCCAATGAAGACATCAATCGCATCGTGCGACCGTTCGTACGACTCGACCCGGCACGCGGCGGCAACGCGCATTGCGGGCTCGGTCTCGCCATCGTCGACAAGCTCACCCAGCAACTGGGCGGACGCGTATCGTTCAGCAATCGGTCCACCGGTGGCTTGCAGGTCACGTTGATGTTTCCGCCGGAGGATCCGAGCGCCGAATATGCGGAATATGCGGAATAAGCGGAATAAGCGGCGTTGGGGAATCCGGCACAAAGCGCCGCGCGGCGCAGGCCAGGCGTCTCTCCCCGCCGCGGCACCCGCACCTTCGCACGACGCCTCGCCCAAAGACAAACCCCGCCGTCGGTGCACGAACGGCGGGGTTTGTCTTTCACGGCACCGCATCACATCAAGCCACAGCCAGGCGATCCGGGTTGGGGGCAATGCGACGACTGGGCTATGGCTTTACTGCTCACAGGGACACGGCGGCGTTAGTCGGTCGCGGCGCACGTGGGTGCGGCGCAGCGACGGCGACTATCCGACCTCCCTGGCATGTGACCGGCAATGTGCGTCCAGCCTGGGCCAGAGAATTACTTGATCAGGAATTTCTCTTTGTTCTTTCCGACCCACTTCGGGGCGCGGCCACGGCCCGACCACGTTTCGCCGGTGGCCGGATTCATGTACTTCGGCGCAATCTGGGCCCGCGCGGCACGGCGGCGGCCGTCTGTCGCGGCAAGCCCCAGGTCCTTGGCGGACAGTTCATACTCCTGGATCTTCTGTTTGACTTCGGCGATGACCTGAGCGACCTCACGGGCCCGAGCCTCTTCGATTTGCTTTTCGATCTTTTCGCGCTGTGCGACGAGTTCCTTATAGCTTGCCATCTGGCGTGTCCTTACGTTGTTAAAATGGATCGCCACTTAAAATAGCACGAGTTTTAACAATTTGAAAACCGCATTTCCAGAGAGCGAGTCTGCGAATGGCAAAATCGCATTGAATCGTCCGACTGATGCATCAGAAAATGCACAGAATCGGGGCGTGAATCCGGGAATACCATCGACTCCACCCCGTCGATATCGATGGATAAGCGAGATCAATTACCGCGCAAAGCGCGTCAGACGCAACACGACGCAATCAATTGATGCACTCTCCCGCAAGTTTTTGTAAGTATTTTTCGCCGGAGATTTGTCATCGTTTGCAACGCCGCCGGCGCCGACGATCTGCGCCTCGAGCGATATGATCGCCATCCGATCATTCTGTTGTCCGAAAAGCTTCGCTCATTCGGGTTATTCACATTGGAGCGCCGTAGTTTGCGGATAAGCGAGGGACCCTTCGGATTCTCTTGATGCGCCGCGCGTCGTCCGGCGCGCGATCGGCACATTGAATCGCCACGACATCGCCGGCATGGCCCGGGGGCGTCTTCATTCGGCAGGCAGCGTCGATATCCGTGTAAATCGAGACAAATTCGTGTCATTCCGGCTTTTTACCCTGACCATCAAACTCATGCTTCGATGTCATTTCCCGAATCGATCATCTTTTCGTAAGATTGAAGCGTCTGGTCGAACACTACCGCTCGTTACGGCCCGTATGGCAGTATTGACGAGCGCGGACTCAACGTTCACGCGGACAGAATTAAGTCAATCCAGAATTGTCATCATCGGTGATTTGTCATTCGAATTCATTCGAATTCAACAGGGGATTTGAGCGCATGAGCACGTCGAGCATGGCTGACGATTCGGATTCGCCTTTCGGCGCGCCCACGCCCACGCTAACCACCGAGCGCACGATCTTGCGCCAGTGGCAGCCAGAGGACTTGCCGCTTTTCGCCGCGCTCAACGCCGATCGAGACGTCATGCGCCACTTTCCGACGACACTCGATCGGGTGCAGAGCGACGCCATCGCGCACCGGCTGGCACAGCATCTCGAGACGCATGGCTACGGCCCCTGGGCGCTGGAGATCCCGGGCGCGACACCGTTCGCAGGGTTCGTCGGCCTGATGCGCGTGGGTTTCGACGCCCCGTTCGTGCCGGCCGTGGAGATTGGCTGGCGGCTGGCACGCGCCTGGTGGTCGAAGGGATACGCGACGGAGGCAGCCATCGCCGCCGCCCAATTCGCGTTTGAGACGCTCGGCCTGGACGAACTGGTCTCGTTCACCGTCCCCGCCAACGTCCGCTCACGCGCGGTCATGGAACGCATCGGCATGCGCCACTGCCCCGACGAAGACTTTCTGCATCCCTTGATTCCGCCCGGCCACCGGATGCGCCGCCACGTACTCTACCGGCTCGACGCCGGCGAATTGGCGCCAAACAAGCGCTAGGCGTCGCTTCTGCGATTGAAGCGTCTGCTTAAATCGTGGGACAATTCGTCTCTTTGCGCCAGCCGTCCCCCCATTGTGTCGCGCGCCGTCATCATTCCGCTCATCATCGCTTGCGCCCTGTTCATGGAGAACATCGACGCCACGGTGATTACCACCTCGCTGCCCGCCATGGCGCGAGATCTCCAGCAAGACCCGATTTCGCTGAAGATGGCGCTCACCGCCTACGTGGTCGGGCTGGGCATCTTCATTCCGATCTGCGGCTGGGTCTCCGATCGCTTTGGCGCGCGCAACGTCTTTCGCACGGCGATCGGCATCTTCATGGCCGGCTCGATGCTCTGCGCGCTGTCGTTTTCGCTGTCGACGTTCGTGTTCGCCCGATTCCTTCAGGGCGCGGGCGGTGCGATGATGGTGCCGGTCGGACGCCTCGTGATCTTTCGTGCAGTGCCCAAGCACGATCTGGTCAAGGCCATTGGCTACCTGACGATGCCCGCCCTGCTCGGCCCGGTGATCGGCCCGCCGCTCGGCGGCGCCATCACGGCCTACCTGCACTGGCGCTGGATCTTCTTCGTCAATATTCCCGTGAGCCTGCTTGGCATCTATCTCGCGGGCAAGTACATCGACAACGAGCGAGGCGGCAACGCCGGGCGCCTCGACACGCTCGGCTTCGTCCTCTCCGCGCTCGGCAGCGGCCTGCTCATGCTGGGGCTGGCCATGATCGGCGAGCCTCACATCGACAACAGCGTTGTCGTCACCCTGTGCGCCGTCGGGGCGATCTTTGTCTATGCCTACTGGCGTCATGCCAATCGCGTGGATGCGCCCCTGCTCGACCTGCGGTTACTGCGCATTCCGACGTTCCACACCAGTGTCGTCGGCGGCTCGCTCTTTCGCATCGGGTTGGGGGCTGTGCCTTTCCTGCTGCCGTTGGCGCTGCAGGAAGGGCTGCACATGGATCCGTTCGAATCCGGCATGATTACGTGCGCGTCGGCGTTCGGGGCGATCTTCATGAAGGCGATTGCACAGCGCGTACTGGCGCGATTTGGCTTTCGCCGTGTGCTGATCGTCAATGCGGCGCTGGCCGGCTTGGCGCTGTCGTCCTACGGTTTCTTCACGCATGACACGCCGGTGATCCTGATGCTTGCCGTCGTGGCCTTCGGCGGCTTCTTCCCGTCGCTGCAATTTACTTGCCTGAACTCGATCGTGTACGCCGATATTGCCAGCGCCGACGCCAGTCGCGCGACGAGTCTCGCGAGCGTGGTTCAGCAGTTGTCGCTGGGGCTGGGCGTGACGATCTCGGGGATGGTGCTGCAGGCGAGCAGCCGGCTGGCTGGTCACGAACACCTGACCACCCGCGACTTCCTGCCGGCGTTCCTCGTGATCGGCCTGTTCTCGTGGCTATCGATTCCCGTCACCCGCCAACTGCCGGCCGATGCGGGCACGGAGTTGGCGAGAAAGCACTGAGTCGCGCGCGTTACTTCCGTTACTTCCGTTACTTCGTGTCGGCGCGGGTCACGACCGCGTGCAGCGCCATGCCGACGACCATGGCGACAACGAACAGCAATCCCTTGCCCGACCCCGCGCCGAGCAACACCAGCGCGGGTCCCGGGCAAATTCCCGCGATCCCCCAGCCGACGCCGAACGTCAACGCCCCGAGCACCAGCCGTTTGTCGAGACCGCTTGCCCCCGGCCAGGCACGTGGCTCCCCCGTCCAGGCGAGCGCCCGCGAGCGCGCCAGCCGGAACCCGACCAGCCCCACCGCGATGGCCCCGCCCATCACGAACGCCAGCGACGGATCCCACCGACCGGCCAGGTCGAGAAACCCCAGCACCTTCGCCGGATTCGCCATGCCCGCGAGAATCAGCCCCAGCCCGAAGACGAGGCCGCCAACGAACGCGAAAAGCAGCTTCTTCATGCCACACCTCCCAGATCAAGCACGTGACGGACGACGAACACCGTCAGGAAGCCCATCGCCATGAAGCACAACGTGGCGACGAGCGAGCGCCACGACAATCGCGACAACCCGCAAACGCCGTGACCGCTCGTGCAGCCCGATCCGAGTCGCGTGCCGAAGCCGACCAGCACGCCGGCCGTTATGAGCATGGCCGCACTGGCGTCGATCTGCGCGGCTGGCGCGACAGCCACCGTGCGGTACGCCCACGGTGCCACCATGAGCCCGACGACAAAGGCGACGCGCCAGCCGACATCGCCGGCGCGCGGACGCAGCAGGCCGCCGGCGATGCCGGAGATGCCCGCAATGCGCCCGGTCGCCAGCATCAGCCAGACGGCGGCAACGCCAATCAGCACACCGCCAGCCAGCGCGGTCCATGGAGTGAAATGAAGGGTATCAAGGGTCATGGGTGGATTCCCGTTACGTCATCAGGATTTCGGACAAAACTGGTCGTAGAGGCAGGCCAGCACAGCAAGCACCGCGCCATCGGCGACCGAATAGTAAATGCGCTTGCCGTCACGCCGGGTCGTCACCAGCGACTCGGTACGCAGCACGGCGAGCTGCTGCGACAGTGTCGGTTGCCGGATGTCGAGCTGCGTCTCCAGCTCCCCCACGGATAACTCGCCTTGCGTCAGTTGACAAAGGATCAGCAGACGGTCTTCGTTGGCCAACGCGCGCAGCAGCGTAGTGGCATCGCACGCGGCGGCGCGCAACCGTGCGACATCAAGCGATGCGACGTCCGCAACGGCGGTCGCCTGATCGACGGGGGATAGCGCAGTCACTCTTGGCATGGCAGGATCGACACAAATCAGGACATTGCGGCGCGGCGAGATATCACGTCGCCACAAACAGTTTACTTTACTATAATATATCAATTAATAAATTAATGCAGGAGCCAATCATGTCAGCCACTTCAGCCAACATCGAAGCCTTTTTCGACACCACCACCTCCACGGTGACCTACGTCGTGTTCGATGCGCCGGGCTCTCATGCGGCCATCATCGATCCGGTGCTCGACTACGATCCCAAGGCCGGCCGAACGCACACGGAATCAGCCGAGCGCGTGCTCGAATTCGTGACAGCGCACAAGCTCTCGGTCGACTGGATACTCGAGACCCATGCGCACGCCGATCACCTGTCGGCGGCGCGCTGGCTCAAGGAACGCGTGGGCGGGCGCATCGCCATCGGCGCACACATCCGCGAGGTACAGCACGTTTTCAAGACGCTGTTCCACCTGGGGGCCGATGTGCCGCCCGACGGCTCGCAATTCGACCATTTGTTCGAAGATGGCGAGACGTTCACCATTGGCGCCCTGCAAGCCGAAGCGATGTTCGTTCCGGGTCATACGCCGGCCGACATGGCCTATCGTGTGGGCGATGCCGTGTTTGTCGGCGACACGCTCTTCATGCCCGATGTGGGCACGGCGCGCTGCGACTTCCCAGGCGGCAACGCCCACACGCTGTTCCACTCGATCCGCCATCTACTGGCGCTGCCGGCGTCAACGCGCCTGTTCATGTGCCACGACTATCCGCCGGCCGGTCGTGCGGCGAACTGGCAAACGACGGTTGGCGAGCAACGGCGTGCCAACATCCATGTGCACGACGGCATCGATGAAGCGGCCTTCGTCGCCATGCGTGAAGCCCGCGACAAGACCCTCGACATGCCGACGCTGATCCTGCCGGCCGTGCAGGTCAATATCCGTGCGGGCGAGATGCCCGCGCCGGAAGCCAACGGCACGCGCTATCTGAAGATCCCGCTCAACGCGCTGTGAGCTGCGCAGCCAACGCCTCACGCGCCTGCGTGACCCACTCGGGCTCGCCACGGCGCGCGGGAAGCAGATGAAACTCGGCGTCCGGCAACGCGGGCAAGCGCCGCCCCGGCATCAACGTCTCGATACGCGCAAGTGACGGCCCGGCTGCCGAGGCATTCAGGCACGCGACCCCGAGTCCGGCAGCCAACGCCAGCTGCAGCCCCGCCACCCCCGACGCCACGTGCGCAATCGTGTAAGGCACGCGGTGGTCGTCAAGCCATTGCGTGGTGAAGCGATGCAGCGCACAGGTATCAGGCAGCACCAGCAGCGGTAGCGGCGCGCCCGCCACCAGAACCCGTTCTGGCGACGCCACCCAGTCGAGCGGCTCTCGCCCCAACGTTCGCGTGCCGGGCACCGCCTCGCGACCGAGGGCCTTGCCGAGCACGCGCATCGACAGACCGATGTCGAAGTCGCCCGTGTCGTAGCCCGACTCGATCTCGCCACTTTTCAGAATCGTTACGTGAATGCGCAACGACGGATACGCCACGCCGAGATGTCGCAGCATGCGAGCGACGTCGGCAGGACGAAAGTAGTCTGTGATCGCCAGCCGCAGTTCGCCCGCAAGGGAAAATCCGCGCACGTCGTGCCACGCCTGCTCCGACTGCGCGAGCAACTGCCGGGCGTGTCCGAGCAGACGCTCGCCCGCCGGCGTCGGCGTCACGCCTTGCTTGCCGCGCGTGAACAGCGTCACGCCGACGCGCTCCTCCAGCTTGCGAACCTGCTCGCTCACCGACGACTGCGACAGGAACACGCGCGGCGCGGCGGCCGACAGGCTGCCTGCGTCCGCCACCGCGACAAAGGTACGCAACTGATCGAAATCGAATCCGGGCGTCATGGCTGCATCCATTAAATAAACCGATGGATAAGATCGTAAATTCCCGCTTTTCCGATGTCAATCCACGCCCTAGACTGAAGTCGTTGTCTTCACACCATTCAACTTCATTGCGCAACACTCAACGCCAGGGAGCCACACCATGCCCCACCTCGTTCTGCAACTCTCGGGCACGCCCGACGACACCCTCACCCGCAATGCCGTTCGCGCGGTCTCGCAATTGACCGTCGATACGCTGCACAAGTTGCCTGACGTCATCGCCGTGACTGTCGACTATATTCCGCACGCACGCTGGTTCATTGGCGGCGCACCGCTTTCGGAGCAAGGGAAAAACGCCTTCCATCTGGACATCAGCGTGACCGACGAAACGAATACGAAAGCGGAGAAGGCGCAATTCATTGCTCAGGTGTTCGAAACAATGTCAGAGCTGCTCGGCAACGTTCACGAATGCTCGTACATCCATGTGATCGACGCGCGCGGCGCGGCCTATGGTTACGGCGGGCGCACGCAGGAATATCGTCATCAGCACGCATCGACGTCGTGACCCCTCGGCGCTCGCGTTGACCGGCGCTCCCCGAACATCCGCCAGTCAATGCGAGCGTCCTGCCCAAGCGATGTTTCGACGAACAAAACGAAACAATTCCAACACTTTCTTACGACTATTCGCTTCGCGGCGGACGCGGCTCCTCGTACGATGAAGGCATACCCAAAATCGAACTCAAAGGGAGCCATCATGAAGAAACTCACGTTGACCGTTGCCCTCGTTGCCGCGACGCTCGGGGGTATTGCCACTGCCCCGGCTCACGCCCAGGTCGGGGTGTCCATCAGCATCGGCGCGCCACCGGCGCCCCGCTATGAGCCGGTACCGCCGCCGCGCGTCGGCTATGTCTGGGCGCCGGGCTTCTGGGACTGGGACGGCCATCACCACGCGTGGCGCGGTGGTCACTGGGAACGTGCGCGTGCAGGCTACGCGTATCGCGCGCCGGCCTGGCATCAGGGGCCGCACGGCTGGGAGTTGAATCGCGGTGGCTGGGATCGCGGAGATCGCGGCCGAGGGCCGGATCATCGTGACGACCGCGACCATGGCCGAGGCCGAGATCGCGGCCACGGCCGCGACCACCACGGTTGATCTACGACACTCGACGTTCAAACGACAAAGCCCCGGCTCGGCCGGCAGCGCATCGGACCGATGCGTCTGCCGAACCGGCCGGGGCCACGACCGGCGCTCACACCTCGGGAGTCCTCCCCAGGTGTGAGCGCCGTGGAACCATCAGTCGTGATTGGCTTGAATGACGGTAAGCGCCGTCATGTTGATGATGCGTCGCACGGTCGAGCTGGACGTCAGCACGTTGACCGGCGCACCCACGCCCAACAGGAACGGCCCCACCGCGACGTTGCTGCCCGCGCCCGTCTTGAGCAGGTTGTAGGCGATGTTGCCTGAGTCGACGTTAGGGCACACCAGCAGGTTGGCGGCCCCCTTCAGACGCGACTGCGGCAGGATGCGGCTGCGCAGACCTTCGTCGAGCGCGCAGTCGCCATGCATTTCGCCGTCGATCTCCAGCGCTGGTGCCTGCGCCTTGACCAACTCCAGCACGCGACGCATCTTCGTCCCCGACGCCGCGCTGCCCGAGCCGAAGTTCGAGCGCGAGAGCAGCGCGACCTTCGGGTTGAGGTTGAGCCACGACATCTGCTTGGCGGCAGCCAGCGTGAACTCGGCGATCTGCTCGGCCGTCGGGTCGTCGTTGACGTGCGTGTCCACGAGCGCCACGGTGCGCTTGTCGAGCAGCAGGATATTCATCGCTGCGTAGGTATTCGCGCCCGCCTGCTTGCCGATAACTTCGTCGACGAAGCGAAGGTGGTCGTGATACGCCCCCACCGTGCCGCAGATCATGCCGTCGGCGTCGCCCAGGCGCACCATCATTGCGCCGATCAGGGTCAGGCGGCGGCGCATCTCGACGCGTGCCATTTCCTTCGTGATGCCATCACGGCAACGCAGTTCCCAGTAGCTGGTCCAGTACTGGTGGAAGCGCTCGTCGTAGTACGGGTTGGTGACTTCGACGTCTTCGCCCAGACGCAGGCGCAGGCCGAACTTCTCGATACGTGCGAGCAGCACTTCCGGGCGACCCACCAGGATCGGACGTGCCAGCTTTTCGTCGACGATCACCTGCACGGCCCGCAGCACACGCTCTTCCTCGCCTTCCGCGAACACGATGCGCGACTTGCCGCCGTCGCGCACGAGTTGCTTGGCCGCCGAGAAGATCGGCTTCATGAACGCACCAGAGTGGTACACGAACTGCTGCAACTGGTCGGCATAGGCGTCGAAGTCGGCGATCGGGCGCGTGGCCACGCCGTCTTCCATGGCGGCGCGCGCCACGGCCGGGGCAATGCGCACGATCAGACGCGAATCGAACGGCTTCGGGATCAGGTATTCCGGCCCGAACGAGAGATCATACGCGCCGTAGGCGGTCGCCACGGAGTCGTTCGGCTCTTCCTGCGCCAGCCCGGCAATCGCATGCACGGCGGCGATTTCCATGCTGCGCGTGATCGTGGTCGCGCCAACGTCGAGCGCGCCGCGGAAGATGTACGGGAAACACAGGACGTTGTTGACCTGGTTCGGGAAGTCCGACCGGCCGGTGGCAAGCACCACGTCGTCGCGCGCGGCGCGCGCCTCTTCCGGGAAGATTTCAGGCGTGGGGTTGGCCAGCGCCAGGATCAGCGGACGCGCCGCCATCGTCTTGAGCATCGCCGGCTTGAGCACGCCGCCGGCGGACAGCCCGATGAACACGTCGGCGCCTTCGATCACTTCCGCGAGGGTGCGCATGTCGGTCTTCTGCGCGAAGCGGGCTTTGTCCGGGTCCATGCCGACCGTGCGACCCTCGAAGACCACGCCATCGATATCCGTCGCCCAGACATTCTCGACCGGCAGCCCCAGGTCGACCATCAGGTCCAGGCAGGCGAGCGCGGCGGCGCCAGCGCCCGAGGTCACGACCTTCACTTCGCGGATGTCCTTGCCCACGACCTTCAGGCCATTGATGAACGCGGCGCAAACGGTAATGGCGGTGCCGTGCTGATCGTCGTGGAAGACAGGAATCTTCATCCGTTCACGCAGCTTGCGCTCGACGGTGAAGCACTCCGGGGCCTTGATGTCTTCCAGGTTGATGCCGCCGAACGTGGCTTCGAGGCTCGCGATGATGTCGATGAGCTTGTCCGGGTCGCTCTCGGTGATTTCAATGTCGAACACATCGATCCCGGCGAATTTCTTGAAGAGGACAGCCTTGCCTTCCATCACCGGCTTGGAAGCGAGTGCACCGATATTGCCCAGACCAAGCACGGCCGAGCCATTCGTGATCACACCGACCAGGTTGCCTCGACCGGTGTACTTGAACGACTGCGCCGGGTCGGCCGCGATTTCCTGGCACGGGATGGCAACGCCCGGGGTATAGGCGAGCGCCAGGTCGCGCTGGGTGACGAGCGGCTTGGTGGCCGTCACGGAAATCTTGCCCGGGGTCGGGAACTGGTGATATTCCAGGGCAGCCTGGTGGTCGTTGCTTTGGCTCATGGGGGTGTCGTCCTCGGTCGATGTCTCGGCTCTGCCTTGCGCCGCGGACCGTTCTGTAGACGGTTGCCGCGCTGGCGCATCAGAGGTGAGGCCATTCTAGGCAGCCGCCAGCGGGGGACGATTCTGAATTACTATGGGGGCATCATGTTTTCGTTATAAGCCCGGAGCATCGGGGGTTTCAGGGGATTGGGGACAGATGGGGGCGGTGCCTTTCGATACGGGGGAAGTGGTCCGACGGTTGACCACTCGGCTCAAGATGCGTCATCTCGTGCTGTTGCTGCAAATCCAGCAGCACGGTTCGCTCACGCGGGTGGCCGAGCACATGGCGACGAGCCAGCCGGCGGTCACGAGCGCCCTTGCGGAACTGGAAAGCATGCTCGGCGGCGCGTTGTTCGACCGCACGCCGCGCGGCATGACGCCCACGCCGCTGGGCGACGTCGTTCTCTCCCGTGCGCAGGCGATGGTGCACGATCTGGACCACCTGACGCGCGACATCGAGGCCGTGATGGCCGGGCACGCCGCGCGGCTGCAGGTGGGCGTGATCCCCTACATCTCGGGCAAGACGCTTGCCGCCGCGATTCAGCAGACGCTCGCCCAGATCCCCCAGCGGCTGACCGTCACGCTCCGTGAAGGCACCAGCGAATCGCTGATGGCGCAACTGCGCGACCACTCTCTCGATGTCGTGATCGGACGCGCGGCGGCCGGACTCGACCTGGCACAGGTGCAATTCGAAGTGTTGCACCACCAGATGCCGCGCGTGGTTGCCAACCGTCGTCTGGCCGCCCGGCTTGGACGCAGCGCCCCGGTGTGGGCACAACTCGCCGAACTCGATTGGGTGATGGGCGAGCCCCATACGCCGATGCGCGACCAGTTATCCGACCTGTTCCTGCATGCGGGCGTGGTGCCGCCCGTGCCCGTGGTCGAGAGCTTTTCGTCGCGGCTGACGGGGGAATTGCTCGCCAGCAGCGAGCGCGCGGTGTCGTTGCTGCCGGCCGACATTGCCGAGGAACTGGTGCGCATCGCGGGCGTGGCGATCGTGCCCTGGTCGCTCACGTGGACGCTGCCGCCCGTAGCGATGTTCACGCGCCGGGAAAATCCGCGCGAGACGCATCGCCTGTTCACGCAGGCGCTGCGCGCCCAGTACCAGGTGGTGGCTGCCGCCGTCTGAGCCCCCGCGGCTGCCCTTGGGGCTGGCGATACGGCTTGCCATCGTCGAATGCGTCCGCCGGCGCGTTGCCGGATGGATTGCCGAAAGGATCCGAAAGGCCTTTTGACATCAAAGCCGGTCAATTTGTTGAAATAGACCCTTTTCGACGGCTTTGCTGCGCGATTGCGCGCGCGATGTCCAGCGTAAGGTGTCGTGCATGACCCATGCCGCCCCTGCTCAGCCTCACACCGAGATCGCGCCCGCCACGCCGTCATCGGCGGTCACGCCGTTTGTGCCCTCACCCCACCAGATCTTCCTGGCGCCTGCCCTGCTGCCCACGCAAGTCGGCCCCGCCGGCCTGCGCTTCGACTTCAACGATGGCGCACGCGTAGTCATCCCCGATTTCGGTCAGCCGCTGCCGTGGCGTGTCCGAATCAGCGACCTGCGCGACGACCGCTCGCTCGCCGACGTCTCGCTCTCCTGCGGAGTGGTGCGCAGCCCGGCCAAGTATTTCGTGCCGTACGGCATCACGATCTGGCTGAACGACGTCGAGGTCTTTTCGCATCGCTATGATGCGCGCGATCAAGCGGTGCTGGTCCAGTTTCCGTTGGCCGCCCTGGGCGACGTGCTCGGCTGGCTGCCTTACGCGCTGCGCTTTGCACAGGTGCATGGGTGCCGTCTCGCCTGCGTCGTCACCCCGGCGGTGGCAGCGTTGTTCCGCGACGCGTATCCGGACGTCGATTTCGTCGCACAGGACAAGGTGGAGCGACGCAAGTATTACGCGACGTACAACGTCGGTCTGTTTTTCGACGACGTGGCACTCGTGCGACAACCACGCGACTTCCGCGCGTCGGGATTGCATCGCACGGCGGCGCACATTCTTGGCGTGGACGACGCCGAAGCGCGCGCGACAACGGTGTTGCCGGACGTATCGCGGCCAATGGCGGCACCGTATGTGTGCATCGCGGTACAAAGCACCGCGCAATGCAAGTACTGGAATCGGCCGGGCGGATGGCATGCCGTTGTGGCCGGGCTGCGCGAGCGCGGCGTGCAGGTGGTGTGCATCGATCAGAAGGCGCGCAACGGCAAGGGCGATTTCTGGCAGTCGGTCCCGGAGGGCGCCATCGATGCCACGGGCGACTTGCCACTGACCGAGCGCGCGCGCTGGCTGATGCACGCGAGCGCGTTTGTCGGCTTGTCGAGCGGGCTGTCGTGGCTCGCGTGGACGATGGGCACGCCCACGGTGCTGATCTCAGGTTTCACCTTGCCGCACAACGAGTTCGCCACACCGTACCGTGTAATCGCACGCGACGTCTGCACCGGCTGCTGGCACGACCCGGCGCTGCGCTACAACCACGACGATTTCCACTGGTGCCCGCGGCATCGCGACACGCCGCGCGCGTTCGAATGCACTCGCGAGATTCACCCGGACGATGTACTGGCCGCGCTGGATCGCGTGCCGGGCGTTGGCGAAATGCGCCTGTCGCGCTGACCGACCGTCTCGGGCCGCGGGGCGATCGTCTCCAGGGTCGGAGGGACGGTCGTCGAGCGCATCGCTATACCGCGCCCCGTGTTACGCCTAAACTGGGCGGATCTCATGTGCGTCGTTGGAAACCATGGCCCCTCGCGAATGCCGTCGTGATCCGTTGCCTGCCTCGCCCCCCGTGCCCGGCGCCGAATCGACCGATGCCGCGCCGCTGGAAGACCCGGCCTTGCTGCGACGTCTGCTCCGTGCCAAAGACCACATGGACGCCGCCTCGCACGAGGCGTGGCCGGTCAGGCGGCTGGCCGCGGTCAGCGGCGCCTCCGAAGCCCATTTCGCCCGCTCGTTCAAGCGGGCCTTCGGCATTCCACCGCATCGGTACCTGCTGACGCGGCGCATCGAGCAGGCCAACGCCCTGCTGCGAGACACCGACCTCAGCATCACCGACATTGCCTTCGCCACCGGCTGGGAGAGTGTGGGCACGTTTGGCCGCATCTTTCGCGACATCAACGGACAAAGCCCGAGCGCCGTGCGGCAGGCGGCGCGGGCCGCCACGCCCCATTGCCTGGCGCGTGTTCCCGCCTGTGTCCTGAAAGCGGCGCAGCGACCCGATCTCAAGATCGCAGTTTTGGAGAAGCGCCGTCGCGCGGCCGAGGGTACAGTCCCGCCATCAACCAAGGAGGTCATATGAACCCAGGGATACAAGTGGTAGGCGTATACGTCGACGACCAGGATGAAGCGCTTGCCTTCTACGTCGATAAACTCGGATTCCGCGTCCACACGGACGTGCGCAATGGGCCGTACCGATGGCTGACGGTCCAGCATCCGGACCAGCCCTCGTTCCAGCTCGGCTTGTTCACCCCTGGCCCGCCGATCCATGACGAGGCGACCGCGCAAACCTTGCGGGCGATGGTCGCCAAGGGCGCCATGCCGCCACTGGTCCTTCACGTATCCGACTGCCGGGATAGCCATGCACGGCTGAAAGCCCTGGGCGTCGAATTCACCCAGGCGCCGGTCGAACGCTATGGCAGCGTCGACGCTGGCTTTCGCGACCCGGCCGGCAACGGGTGGAAGATGATCCAGGCCTCACCGGGCGGGAACTGACCCGCCTGTCGCGGCGGCGTCATCCGGCTTGACGCCGTCAATCCGGACGCCGCCGAAACGCCCATCCGCCAGCGGCGGCGGTCCCCGTGGCCACGATGGCGACCAGGACCCAAAAGCCATGCGGGTGATTGGCGAGCGGGATGCCGCCCACGTTCATGCCGAAGAAGCCCGCCACGATGTTGATGGGCAAGGCGAGCACAGTCACGACAGTGAGCGTGTAGATTGTGCGCTCGGTGCGCTCACTGACCATCGCCGCGATCTCTTCCTGCAGCAACTTGATGCGCTCCAGCAACGCCGACAAGTCATTGAGCACGACGGCGAACTCTTCGGTTGCCTGACGAAATTCCTGCACATCCTCGACATGTCCCCAGACAGGCGGGCGACTCAGCAGACGAAAGAGCGCCGCCGGCTCCGGCGCCAGCAACCGCTGCAAGCGCACGAGCACGCGGCGCAACGACCCCAGGTCGGCGCGATTGCTTTCGATACGCTGCTGCAACAACCGGTCCTCGACGGTATCCACGCGTGCGCTTGTCTCGCGCGCAATGCGCTCGAGCACATCCGCCTGATCGCGCAGCAGATGCACCAGCAGGGCCAGCGGCGAACGAAACACTTCGCCGCGTTTGACCGAAGCCCGCAACTTGTCGATGGATCGCAACGGCTTCACCCGGCCGGTAACCAGCAGCCTTGCATTGGCGGCGACGCGCAGCGTTGAAATCTCCGACTGCGCGATGTCGAAGGCGAAGATCACATCATTGATGACCGCCAACAGCCAGTCGTCGGAATGCTCGATGCGCGTGGAGCGCGAGCCTTCGCCCAGATGCTCATAGAACTCGTCCGGCAGACGCAGATGTTGTTGCAACCACCGCTCGCACGCGGCATGCGCGAAGTTGAAATGCAGCCAGAGAAAACCCTGCGCACGCTCGCCTTGCGCCAGCCACGCCAGCGCCTCGTGCGAATCGATGGGTTCGGGCGAGGCGCCGTCGATGAATCGATAGCCGTAGATCAGACCCGCCTGATCGCAGCCATATGCGTTGTGGACCAAGTCGGCGAACATGCGGGCGGTGTGTGGGCAAACGTGGGCAATGACGTGAACCGCGCCGCAGCGCGGACGGGCTTGTCATCATGCCGCTGTCATATTGCATTTTTGTGACAAATCCCCCCAGCCCGCCCCCTCCTCTGACGGCGTCGCTTTCGCCCACCGGGCGGGGCTGGACTGGAACTCCGCCGCATAGTATTCGTCAACGCCATGCCAGTGTCATAAAATCGTCGCAGACTTTGGCTCACCCGCGGTGCGCCCTGTCCGCGGCAATACGCTGCGCATCCGCCTGCCGTCACCCGTGCCACACGGGTGTTTTCCGTATTTTTTGGTCCGTAAGAGATCGTCGCCATGACCCAATTCGATTCCGACGCCGACCGCGACACCTCGCTTGCGCGTCGTCTCCAGGATGACCTGATCGACAGCTACGACGAAGAGATCGAAATGGAGATCGACGATCTTCGTCTGCCCGGCCTGAACGACCTGACCGACGCCGCTCGCAGCGACCGCCTGAACTATTTCCGCGAACTGTTTCGCCTGCAGGGCGAACTCGTCAAGTTGCAGGACTGGGTGATCCGCAGCCGCCACCGGCTCGTGGTGATCTTCGAAGGCCGCGATGCGGCCGGCAAGGGCGGCGCGATCAAGCGCATCACGCAACGGCTCAACCCCCGCGTGTGCCGCGTGGCCGCCCTGCCCGCCCCTAACGACCGCGAACGCACGCAATGGTATTTCCAGCGTTACGTTCAGCATCTGCCAGCCGCCGGCGAAATCGTGCTGTTCGACCGCAGCTGGTATAACCGCGCGGGCGTGGAACACGTCATGGGGTTCTGCACCGAGAGCGAATATGAAGAGTTCTTTCGCTCGGTGCCCGAGTTCGAGAAGATGCTCGTTCGCAGCGGTATTCAGATCGTGAAGTACTGGTTCTCGATCTCTGACGACGAACAAGAGGCGCGCTTCCTTGCGCGGATCCAGGATCCGCTCAAGCAATGGAAGCTCAGCCCGATGGACCTGGAGAGCCGCCGTCGCTGGGAAAGCTACACGCGCGCCAAGGAAGTGATGCTCGAGCGCACCCACATTTCGGAAGCCCCCTGGTGGGTCGTGCAGGCCGACGACAAGAAGCGCGCGCGCCTGAATTGCATGCACCACCTGCTCGCGCAAGTGCCATATCACGACGTGGAGCGCTCGTCAGTGGTATTGCCCGAGCGTGCCCGCAGCGAAGACTATATGCGTCACCCGGTGCCGGATGAAATGAGCGTGCCGGAGATTTACTGACACGGTGCGAATCACGGCGGTTCAAGCTGGCATGCTGGCACGATCCGCATGTACCGAACCGCCCATGCCACCTCAGGCGCCCGAAAGCCCGGACGCCGGCGTGACCGGCAAGCGCAGCGTGACGCGAAGCCCGCCGTCCGGCGACGTCCCCAGACGCACGGTGCCGCCCAGCCCCTCGACCAGGCGCGCAACCAGCGACAGCCCCAGTCCGCAATGACCTTCGCCGCCGCGCGAGGGATCGAGCCGCACGAACGGACGCATCGCCAGGGCTACCTGATCGTCCGGAATCCCCGCCCCGCAGTCGCTCACTTCGATATATCCCACAGCGCCCTCGCACCACGTCGCCAGGCGCACGGGCGGTTCGCCGTGCTCAAGCGCGTTGTCGACGAGATTCATCATCACCCGGTCGAGCAGCGTGCGCGGCAACCTGAAAGCCGGACCTGCGCACAACTGACTGGCGAACAGCGTGGCACTCTCGCTCGATTCGTTCAGCCCACACAACTCGCTTGATGACATGGACGCGTCCAACACGTTAGGTGCTGCCGCGCTCAATGCCGCCGTTGCATCATCGTGCACGCCCTCGCCCACGGGAAATTGTTCGCGCAGGAACGCATCGACGCCTACGAGCGGACTCGTGTCGGCCTCGTCGCGTGCGTAGGCCAGAAACTGCTGGACGATGTGGTCGATGGACGCGATATCGCGCACGAACCCGTCGCGTGAGCTGTCGCTGTCTACCATATCGGCGCGAAGCCGCAGGCGCGTGAGCGGTGACTTCAGATCATGGGCAATGCCTGCGAGCATGATCGCCTGGTTGTCCTCGGCTTCGGCCAGGCGCTTGGCCATGTCGTTGAAGGCGTGCGTGAGGTCGCGCAACTCATGCGGCCCTTGCTCGGGCAGCAGGGCCGGACGCCGTCCACGCGCAATCACTCGCGCGGCCTGCGCCACGCGCGCGATCGGCCGCTGCATCTGCCAGGCCACCAGCAACGCCAGCAACACCGCGCCGATCAGAATGCCCACGGTCTCGCGCACGAAGGGGGGCATCGGCGGCAAGTCGAGCTCGATGACGATCCACTCGCTGCGTTGCGGCAGCAAAACCCACAAGCTCCCGCGCATGCGCTCATCGACCAGATGCAATTGCGTACCTGCCGGCAATCGCGAAAGCAGTTCCTGGCGCAGGCGCGCGGCGCGTTCGTCGTCTACGCGATCGGCAAACGCCGGGGCGTCGGCCAGTGGCACGCGGCGCAGGCCCTGCGGCGGCGTCAGGCTGCCGGGGGCCACGGCGCGTTGATCAACGCTCTGGATCGCGATGAGCAGGCCGCGCGCGAACCCGTCCACCTGCTGACGCGGACGCTGGTAGAAGACCAGCGCACTCCATACGAGATGCATCACCAGCAAGACGGCAATGCCCAGCCCCGCCATGCGCGCGAAGAGCGAGTCGTGCAGCAGCCAACGCAGTTTCACGCCGCAGACTCGCGCCAGCCGCGCACCGTACGCTTGACCGCCGGCACGGGCGAGGCCAACGCCAGCCCGTCTTTGTGCTCACGCGCGCCACCTGTCCCGGACGGCTCTCGCGCGTCGGATGCCGCGCCCTCGGACAATTCGCCCCCCGGCACGAACACGTACCCCTTGCTGCGAATCGTCTGGATATAGCGCGGCTCGGACGGATCGGCTTCGATGAGTCGACGCAGACGCCACACCGGCACGTCCAGGCTGCGATCGCGAAACGTGATGCCGTCGCCATAGAGCATGGCATGGAGCTTGACGCGCGGAAGCACCTGCATCGGGTGCTGCGTGAAGGCCTTGAGCATGGCGAACTCGGTATCGCGCAACGGCAGACGCTCGCCTTCGTGCTGCAACGTGCGAAGCGAGTAGTCGAGTTCAAACGGACCAAAGCGATACGGCGCGCGCACGTCGGGCGCGCTGGCCGCAACCGGCCCGCGACGACGCAGCACGGCGTGAATACGGGCGAGCAACTCACGCGGATCGAACGGCTTGGCCAGATAGTCGTCCGCGCCCAGTTCCAGCCCGAGCGCCCGGTCGAGCGGGCCGCCGCGCGCGGAGAGCATGATCACCGGAATGTCTTCACCGGCCGCGCGAAGGTCCTGCAACGCACGCAGGCCGTCGCGTTCCGGCATCATGATGTCGAGCAGAATCACCGACGGCCGCTCGAGTTCGAGCCGGCGCAGCAGCGACGCCCCGTTGTGCAGCACCGAGACCTGCATGCCGTTGGCATGCAGCAATTCGCGCAAGAGGTCGCGAACGACGGGATCGTCGTCGACCAGCAGAACATGCAGACTCATGAAATTTTCTCGGTAATTTAAGGTTGTCGCCGTGCGCTCGCGCGCGGCGACAGTGTCACGGCACTGTCTTGCGTCACAGCGGGCGGTGTCGGCGTACTGGACAGTGCGCGCAGCGCATTCGTGAATCGCTCCGGCGTCGACGACGCGCGGCGCGTGCCGAGCGTCGCGGCAGGTCCCTGCCCCGGCAAACGCCAGGCGCGATGTAGCGCCGACCCCGGCGCGCCAATGCCTGTAGACATGATGTGTGCTCCCTTGGTGTCGACATACACCGCAGTGTGCGCGTCCGTCCAGGCTGGTGTTGACCGAAGCATCTTATAGAATGGCGTCCAATCCTTATTTCAGAAAGCATTGGAAAGGTTCGTCGACATCCAGGACCGCCATGGCGACGAGGCGAGCCGACAATAATCCAGAATTTCGCAGACGTTAGGCGATATAGACCGCAATTATATTCGCGTTGTCGCACGCACATCCTTACTGCGGTGTTTTCGCGTGACCCGGGAGGGGGACGGCAGACAAACAGGGGCCGCGCAATCTTCACACTGTGCAGTCGTGCCGCGCGCACGTGGGTGACGCGTGTCGTCCTGATCGCCGCCGCCCACCGCACCCCGGGCGCCCCGTCTGGCGCGCTCCCAGGGCCGGCGGCAGGCACCGGCGTGGCAGCAACGCGACACAACTTCGATCGCGATCCGTTTCTCCACATTTCCGCGGCCATTGTCGACTGCCCTGCGCCAGCCGAACCCGCCACGACCGAATCGGACCGACTGGCCGATGCGTATCGCCACATCGCGCTCGCGCTTCGTCATTGAATGCTTCGATTCCGCGATCCGCTTGTTGACGGCACTGACGCCCCCCCCCGGTCAGGCTCGTGCTCCCCCCATCTCCGAAAGGAACCAGAGCGCCTCTCGATGAGCTACACGCTGTCGGGCTTGTTAGGCAGCGCGGCGACACCCATCGTCACGACCGCACCACTTTCCGCAACCGGTAAGGGACCATCGGTCGAGTGTTTCATGGTGGGGTCGGCGGTCAAGTCGGCGACGGCGTTGTGGTTGCGCAAGGACAGCGTGGCGAGCAGTGCCGCCACGTCGGGATACCGCAATCGATAGCCTAGTTCGCGCTTGAGTCGCGTGTTGGCGAGCCGGCGAGACTCCGACATGAACGACAACAGCGTCGGCTCCAGCACGCGCCGAGCTTCATCCCGCGAAATACGCGGCGGCCGGGGCAGCGCCAGGGCGTCGGCCACATGATCGAAATACTCGCCCATGCGCCACTCAGTGTCGTCGCTCGCGTGCACGATCCGCTGCGGCTTGCCGCGCCACATCGCACGCACCAGGATCGCGGCGAGATCGTCGGCATGAATATGGTTGGTGAAGACGTCGTCGGACGCCTGCAACGCCGGCGTGCCTTTGCGCAGACGCAAGACCGGAAGACGATCCGCCGCGTAAATCCCCGGAATGCGCACGAGCGTTGTTCGCCACGGCACGCGCGCATGCTCGGTGAAACGCCAGGCGGCGCGCGCGGCGCTCATCGACGCCGCGTGGGCGCGCGCCGGGCCGGCGGCCAGCACACGATGCACGCGATGGGCGTGCGTCGATGGCCTGCCGAGCGTGCGCACCGTGCGCTCCGCGTCCACACGACGCTGGCCGCGCGGCGAACGCGGCCGCGGTGCGCGGGTTTCGTCCACATAGGCGCCGCCGCAGTCGCCATAGACGCCGCTCGTGCTCGCATATACGAGAATGCGACGCGGCGCTTGAGGCAGCCACGACAAGGCACGCCGCCCTCCCTCGGGTACAATGATGGGCTTCGGCGGCCGGGCAAGTGCCGCGCGCAAACGACGGGTACGCCGGTCCTGGGTGCCGCTGCCGGCGACCCCGGCAGGCGGCGCCAGGTGCAGCACTCGCGGCGCCAGACGGCCGATGCGATGCAGGCTTGCCGCGTCGTCCAGGTTGGCGACAACGGGCACGGCCCCCGTCGCGCGCAATGCCGCATGACGCGCATCGCTCGACGTGACGGCAAAGACGCGAAAGCGTTTGACGAGGGCCGGCAGCGCACGCATGCCGACGTCGCCGCAGCCCACTACCAGCAGGCGCGGACGACCGAAGCGTTTTGACGAATTATTCATTTCTCGGATTGTAGTATGGCTTACAACGTTACCCTCGTGCCGAGCGGGCGCGAGTTCCAGGTCGAAGACGGCGAGGCCGTGCTCAGCGCAGCGCTGCGCCAGGGCGTCGGCCTGCCTTACGGCTGCAAGAACGGCGGTTGCGGTTCCTGCAAGGCCAAGCTGGTCGAGGGGAGCGTCGAGCACGGCGCGCATTCCAGCTCCGCACTCTCGAAAGACGACGAGACGCGCGGTTTCGCACTGCTTTGCTGCGCCCACGCCAAGGGCGACCTCGTCATCGAATCCCGCGAAGTCAAAGGCATTGGCGACATCCCGGTCAAACGCCTGCCGTGCCGCGTGAACGCGTTGGAGCGCCGTGCCGACGACGTCATCATCATGCGCCTGCAATTGCCCGCCAACGAACGTTTCCAGTATCTCGCCGGACAGTACATCGAGTTCATCCTGAAAGACGGCAAGCGTCGCAGCTACTCGATGGCGACCGCGCCGCACGAAGAGGGCTCCCTCGAGCTTCACTTGCGTCACATGCCCGGCGGCGTGTTCACCGACCATGTGTTCCATCAGATGAAGGAACGCGAAATCCTGCGATTCGAAGGACCGCTGGGCACATTCTTCCTGCGTGAAGACACCGACAAGCCGATCGTGCTGCTCGCGTCGGGCACGGGTTTCGCGCCGATCAAGGCCATCGTCGAGCATGCTGCGCACAAGGAACTCGAACGGCCCATGACGCTGTACTGGGGTGCACGACAGTTGAAGGACATCTACCTGCGCGAACTGGCCGAGCAGTGGGCACGCGAGATTCCCGGCTTCACGTTCGTGCCGGTGCTCTCCGAAGCCGCGCCCGAAGACCAGTGGCAAGGCCGCACCGGGTTCGTCCATCGCGCCGTGGTGGAGGACCTGCCTGACCTGTCGAACTACGAGGTCTACGCCTGCGGGGCCCCCGTGATGGTGGAATCGGCACGCCGCGACTTTATCGCGCATCACCACCTGCCCGAAGCGGCATTCTTCGCCGATGCGTTCACCACCGAGGCCGACAACCCGGGCGGCGGTCAGTGAACCGAGCCGATCGAACGATGCCGCCGCGAGGCCACGCGGCGCGCGCGCCACAGTGCGGCCGTACCCTTTGACAAGCGCCGCGTCGCCGACTTATGCTTGCCGACATGAACCTGATTGCCATCGCCTCGATCCGACGTCGCCGTACGCTGCCCCAACCGGGATGCCGCGCGGCACGCTATCGACTGCGATAACTCACAAGTTCTCAAGCAAAGCGAAGCCACGGGCAACCCCCGTGGCTTTTTTTATGCTTCCGTCTCGCCCACCCTTGTCCTTCGGAGACCGTCATGTCGCTTGCCAACCCGTCCGCCCCCCCTGCACCCACTGCGCCCAAGGCGGCCCGCCACGCCAGGTTCACGGAATTTCCGACCCAGGCGTTGCTGCCCATCACGTCGCGCCCGGAGATCGTCTTCACGCGCGGCAAGGGCGGCTGGCTGTATGACCACGAAGGCAAGCGATATCTCGACTTCATCCAGGGCTGGGCCGTCAACAGCCTCGGCCATTGCCATCCGGTGATGCGCGACGCGCTCGCGACGCAAAGCGGCTTGTTGCTCAATCCGAGCCCCGCGTACTACAACGTGCCGATGATCGAGTTGGCCGACCTGCTCGCCACGCGCTCGGGGCTCGGCAAGGTCTTCTTCGCGAACAGCGGCGCCGAGGCGAACGAGAGCGCGATCAAGCTTGCACGCAAGTGGGGGCAACTGCATCCGAATCCGTCGGGCGGCGCGCGCTTCGAGATCATCACGTTCAAGGACGCCTTCCATGGCCGCACGCTCGCCACCATGTCGGCGAGCGGCAAGCCCGGCTGGGACACGATCTTTGCCCCGCAGGTGCCGGGCTTCCCGAAGGCCGAACTGAACAATCTCGCCTCCGTCGAAGCCCTCATCGGTCCCGACACCGTCGCCGTGATGCTCGAACCGATTCAAGGCGAAGCCGGTGTCGTGCCGGCCACCGACACATTTCTGAAGGAACTGCGCGTTCTCACGAAATCGCGCGGACTCCTGCTGATCGTGGATGAAGTGCAAACCGGCTGCGGACGTACCGGCACCCTCTTCGCGCATCAGCAGGCCGGCATCGTGCCCGACATCATGACGCTCGGCAAAGGCATTGGCGGCGGCGTGCCGCTCGCGGCGATGCTCTGCGACGACGCATTCGCCGTCTTCCAGCCGGGCGACCAGGGCGGCACGTACAACGGCAATCCGCTCATGTGCGCCGTCGGCCTCGCGGTCATGCGCACCGTCAGTGCACCGGGCTTCCTCGAATTCGTGCGCGCGCAGGCCGACTACCTGAGCGCCGGATTGCAACACCTGTCATCGCGCTACGGTGGCGAGGGCGAGCGCGGCGCCGGCCTGCTGCGTGCATTGCGGCTCGGTCGCGACATCGGCCCGCAACTGGTGGACGCCGCACGTGAGATGGCGCCCGACGGGCTGCTGCTCAACTCGGCGCGTCCGAACCTGCTGCGCTTCATGCCCGCCCTGAACGTGAGCCGCGACGAGATCGACCAGATGCTGTCGATGCTCGACACGCTGCTTGCCCGACACGCTTAACGCATCGGTTCGATGCGCGCTGCGGCATGCCCGGAACCACTCGGGCAGCGTGGCGCGCCCCTATCGCACAGGAGACACGCGCAATGCACGATCTGAGTCACGGACATCCAATACCGCCCGCCGATGCCATCGTCGACATCTCGTCCGATCCGGCACGGCTCGACATCGGCTTCATCCATCATGCGCTCTCGACGCAAACGTATTGGGCGAAGGACATCCCGCGCGTCACGCTGATGCGCGCCATCGCCCACTCGCTGTGCTTCGGTGCCTATGCCACACAAGTCGAAGGGGGCGCTGCGCGTCAGGTCGGCTTCGCCCGCGTGATTACCGATCGCGCAACGTTCGCGTATCTGGCCGACGTCTTCGTCGATCCGTCAATGCGCGGGTTCGGTATCGGCAAGCGCCTTTGCGAGAACGTGCTCGCGCATCCCGCCTTGCAAGGGCTGCGACGCTTCCTGCTCGCCACCACCGACGCGGCGGGCCTTTACGCCCGTTATGGGTTCGAACCGCTCGACCCCGTGAACAAGATGATGCAGATCCACCGGCCCGACATCTACACCGGGCGACAGGACGCACCATGATCGCCACGTCCGACAACGTTCGCATCCGCTGTTTCGACGACGCGGATACCGACGCCGTGCTCGCGCTCTGGTGCGAAGCATTTCCCGAATACCTCGCGGCCGACAAACCGCATCGTGAGCCACGCCGTTCGATCGCCAACAAGGTCGCGCTGCGTGACGGGTTGTTCTTCGTTGCCGCGTGCGACCGTCAAATCGTGGGCACGGTCATGGCCGGGTATGACGGTCATCGTGGCTGGGTCTATTCCCTGGCGGTGGCGCGGGCGCTGCGACGTCGCGGCGTGGCGAGCGCCCTGCTGCGCCACGCCGAGTGCGTGCTGGCCGAGCGAGGCTGTCTCAAGCTCAATCTGCAAGTACTCACGCAGTCGCGCGAAGCACTGGCGTTCTACACCGCGCACGGCTATGCCACCGACGATGTCGTAAGCCTCGGCAAACGGCTGCCGCTCGCACAGGGGACGACACTGGCGACACCGCTGTAGCCCGGCCACCCGGCCAGACGGCGATGCGCGGAACGCCCGTGGCAAGAATAGCGCTCGGCGCGAAACGACGGAAAACACGAAGGGCGCCGGAGTTGCCTGCGGCGCCCTTCGCGACCCTTCGCACTTCGTCCGGCTTGCGCCGGACGCTCATGCCCGTTTATTCCCCGAGATACGCGGCGCGCACCTTCGGATCGTCGAGCATGTCTTTCGCGTTACCGGTCATGGTGACCAGACCGCTGTCCATCACGTAGCCTCGGTGCGCGGCTTGCAGCGCCAGACGCGCGTTCTGCTCCACGAGCAGCACCGTCACCCCCTCGCCCGACACCGTGCGCACCACCTCGAAGATCTTCTCGACCATGATCGGCGAGAGCCCCATCGACGGCTCGTCGAGCAGCAGCAGCTTGGGCTGACTCATGAGCGCGCGCGCCATGGCGAGCATCTGCTGCTCACCGCCCGAGAGCGTGCCCGCGAGTTGGTCACGACGCTCCTGCAAACGCGGGAAGATGCCGAACATCTTGTCGACGTCCCGCTTGATCCCCGCGGTGTCGTTGCGGAGATAGGCGCCCATCTGCATGTTCTCGAGAATGGTCATGCGCGTGAAAATGCCCCGCCCTTCCGGCACCATCGCGAGCCCCTTCTTGAGCAGATCGAACGCCTTCACGCCACGAATCGACTTGCCCAGATACTCGATGTCGCCATCGGCCCACGGCAGCAGACCGGTGATCGCCTTCATCGTGGTCGTCTTGCCCGCCCCGTTCGCGCCGATAAGCGTGACCAGTTCGCCCGGCTCGATGCTCAAGTCGATTCCCTTGACTGCCTTGATCCCGCCGTAAGCGACTTTCAGGCCCTTGATCGTCAACATTGCGCTCATCAATGGCCTCCCGAACCCAGATACGCTTCAATCACCGCCGGATTTTTTTGCACATCCTGCGGCAAACCCTCGGCAATCACCTTGCCGTAATCCAGCACCGTCATGCGGTTGCACAAGCCCATCACCAGCTTCACGTCGTGCTCGATGAGCAGGATCGTCCTGCCGTCGCTACGGATCTTGTCGAGCAAGCCACGCAACTCGACCTTCTCGGTTGCATTCATGCCGGCGGCCGGCTCGTCGAGCGCGAGCAGCTTGGGATCGGTCGCCAACGCACGCGCGATCTCCAGACGGCGCTGGTGGCCGTACGAGAGGTTCGCCGCCGTGTAGTTGGCATACTTCGCCACGCCCACGTACTCGAGCAGTTCCATCGCGCGATCGCGAATGGCGCGCTCCTCGGCCCTCGCGCGCGGGTAACGAACGATCGCGCCGATCACGCCCATCTTGGTTCGCACGTGGCGGCCGACCATCACGTTCTCGACCACGGTCATGCCGCCGAACAGGCGAATGTTCTGGAACGTGCGGGCAATCCCCGCCTTCGCCACTTCGTGCACGGCGGTCGGCTTGTAGGTCGAGCCGTCGAGCCTGAACTCGCCCGAGTCCGGCGTATAGAGGCCGGTGATCACATTGAAGAACGTGGTCTTGCCAGCACCGTTCGGGCCGATCAGCCCATAGATTTGCCCCGGCTTGATCTCCAGGCCCACATCGGTGAGGGCCTGCAGACCGCCGAAGCGCTTGTTCACGCCCTTGACGGACAGAAGAATTTGTTCGCTCATAGTCAGGTCATCTCCCTCAACTTACAGTGTCCGCTCTTCTGGACGCGGCGACGGCCACAGGCCGGCCGGACGGTACAGCATGATCAGGATCATGGCCAGACCGTACAGCAATTGCCGGATCACTTCGGGATCGACGATGACGCTGCCAAACAGGCTCGTCTGCAACGGGCCCATGGTCGAGCGCAGGATTTCCGGGAAGGCCGAGAGCAGGATACCGCCCAGGATCACGCCCGGAATGTGGCCCATGCCGCCGAGCACCACCATCGAGAGCACAATGATCGACTCCCAGAAGGTGAACGACTCGGGCGAGACGAAGCCCTGGAACGCCGAGAACATGCCGCCGGCCACACCGCCGAACGACGCGCCCATGGCAAACGCGAGCAACTTGATGTTGCGCGTATTGATACCCATCGCCTTGGCGGCGATTTCATCTTCACGGATGGCCACCCAGGCACGTCCGATGCGCGAGTGCTGCAACCGCACGCAGATGAACGCAATGAGCAACGCCAGGAACACGAACAGGTAGTAGTACATGTACACCGAGTTGACCTGGATCCCGAAGATGTTGTGCGCCTTCGAGAAATCGAAGCCAGCAAACGATGCGGGCTCGATGCCGGTGATCCCCTTCGGGCCATTGGTGATGTTCACCGGCCGGTCCAGGTTGTTCATGAAGATGCGGATGATCTCACCGAATCCCAACGTCACGATGGCCAGGTAGTCGCCACGCAGACGCAGCGTCGGCGCACCGAGCAGGATGCCGAAGGTGGCGGCGACCGCTGCCCCGATCGGAATCGTGAACCACACCGGCACATGCAGCCCACCAGGGAACAGATGCGCGATCCACGCAAAATGGAGCGTGAGGTGAGGCGAACTGAGGAAGGCAGTGACGTACGCGCCCACGGCATAGAACGCGATGTAGCCCAGGTCGAGCAGGCCGGCGAAGCCCACCACGATGTTCAGGCCCAGCGCGAGCATGATGTACAGCAGCGCGAAGTCGAGCACGCGCACCCAGTAGTTGCCGCCGGCGTAGCCGACGAGTACCGGCGCGACAATCGCCGCGATGAGGAAGAACGCGAGGCCGCGATAGGCTTTGCGGGCGGCTGCCGCCTCGGTGAGGGGCGTCGCTGCGCCGGCGGAGGTTTGCACGGGTTGATTCATGATGTCGTTTCTCCCCGCTTATGCACGATCCGCCACGCGCTCGCCGAGCAAACCGCTCGGACGGAACACGAGCACCGCGATCAGGACCACGAAAGCGAACACGTCCTGATAGTTACTGCCGAACACACCGCCGGTCAGATCCCCGATATACCCAGCGCCAAGCGCCTCGATCAGGCCGAGCAGCACACCGCCGACCATCGCGCCCTGCAGGTTGCCAATACCGCCGAGCACCGCCGCCGTGAACGCTTTCATCCCGGGAATGAAGCCCATGTAGAAGTGCACGTTACCGTAGTTCGACGCCATCATCACGCCCGCGAGCGCTGCGAGTCCACCGCCCAGCGCGAACGTTGCGGAGATCACGAAGTTGGGGTTCACCCCCATGAGGCCCGCGACGTTGCGATTTTCCGCGGTCGCCCGCATGGCGCGGCCGAGCTTGGTACGGTTCACGAGCTGCGTGAGTCCGAACATCACGAGGAAGGCAACGACCACGATCACGACACCGGTGCCGTTGGTCACGGCGCCGATCTGGTTACCGTGCTGCGGGATCACGGTCATGGCGTCGGTAGGCAGCAGTTGCGGGAACGAGAGGGGGTTACGCGACCAGATCAGCATGGCGATCGTCTGCAGGAGCAGCGACACACCGATGGCGGTGATCAGCGGCGCCAGGCGCGGCGCATTGCGCAACGGCCGGTAGGCCACCCGCTCGATCACGAAGTTGGTCAAGGCACACACGGGCATACACACGAGCGTGGCAATGGCCAGCATGAGCGCCGGGTTCATGTCCGGCGCGATTTTCAACAACAGGTTGATGGTGGAGAGCGCGACCATCGCGCCGATCATCATCACATCGGCGTGGGCGAAATTGATGATGCCCAGAATGCCATAAACCATCGTATAGCCCAGTGCAATGATCGCGTAGACGCTGCCAAGCACGAGGCCGTTCAAGATTTGTTGGATAAAGATATCCATGAAGCTAACTCCTTGTCCCGAGAACGGGCTCTCGACACGCTTGCCCGATCGGGCGCGCGAGGGGGTCGAGAGGACTGCGGGTAATGAGGCGTAATCCTGTGTCAGGAGGGGGGGCCGTGCCCGTCATGCAGGCACGGCGTCGTTCCGCAGATATAGGAACGGCACCGAACGGGTAGGCAGCGGTGCCGTTTCATGGCGCAAGCGCCCTAGAGTTACATCTTCACCACGTCAAGCACGCTCTTCTTCTTGTCCTTGTAGTTGTAGAGCGTGATCACCGGCTCCTTCATGTCGCCCTTGCTGTCGAAGGCGATGTGGCCAATCACGCCCTTGTAGTCGGTGGCCGGCATGGCCGCCAAAATCTTGGCCGGATCGGTCGAGTTGGCACGCTTCATGGCGTCGATGATCACGTTGACGGCGTCATACGTGAACGGGGCGTAGATCTGGATCGGCTGGTTGAAACGGGCTTCATAACGCTTCGCGAAGTCCGCGCCGCCTTCCATCTTCGACAGCGCCATGCCCGCTTCCGAGCAGACGATGTTGTCGATGGCGTCACCGGCCAGTTCGGCCACCTTGTCGGTACACACGCCGTCGCCGGCCAGCACCTTGGCACCGATGCCCAGCTCCTTCGACTGCTTGGCGAACGGGCCGCCGGTGGCATCCATACCGCCGTACATAATGATGTCCGGACGCTCACCCTTGATCTTCGTCAGAATCGCGCGGAAGTCCGTGGCCTTGTCGTTGGTCGCGTCGTGCGAGAGCACCTTCAGGCCGTTGGCCTTGGCGGTCTTCTCGAACTCGTCGGCCAAGCCCTTGCCGTAGGCCGTCGCGTCGTCGACGATGGCCACCGACTTGGCGCCCAATGCCTTGGTGGCGTAGTTGGCCAGTGCCGGGCCCTGCTGGGCGTCGGTGGCCACCACGCGATAGGCCGTCTTGAAGCCCTGCTGGGTGTACGCCGGGTTGGTGGCCGACGGGGAGATCTGCACGATGCCGGCATCGCTGTAGATCTTCGACGCCGGGATCGTCGTACCCGAATTCAAGTGGCCCACCACGGCAACGACCTTCTCGTCGACGAGCTTCTGGGCGACCTGCGTTGCGGTCTTCGGATCGGCCGCGTCATCTTCGGCCAGCAGTTCGAGCTTGACCGGCTTGCCGTCGATGGTCAGACCCGCCTTGTTGGCTTCCTCGATAGCGAGGCGTGCACCATTTTCGTTATCTTTGCCCAAGTGAGCAATTTGGCCCGTCAGCGGCGCAACGTGACCAATTTTGACTACAACCGCATCGCCGCCCCCGCTGGCGGCAGTCGTCGCGGCGGGTGCAGAAGTGGCACCCGAATCGGCCTGCTTTTCTTCCTTCTGACCGCATGCCGCCAACAGCGTCACTGCGGCAACAACGGGCAGTACCTTCGCGAACTTGAGTTGCATGTGATTATCTCCAGATTGTCGGCGGATAAATAACGCCAGTAACGCCAATTCAACGTTTCGTATGCGAAACGCGCGCATTGTAACTCCATTCTTTGCGGATGCGATGCTCGCCGCCACAGGGTTTTCCATAATGGAGGCCTAAGGTTTTATACCGACTTGTGCAACCCGATTTTTTCAAAAGCGCAACCCTGGATTGGTTAAAGGTTTCACATACCCGTGCGTACCTGCCCGGGTGACGTCATGGTGCAACCGCTGCACCATTCATGGGCCCCACCATTGCAATACCTAGATGAGCAATTTATGTGCCACAAAATTTTGAACCCAAACTCTAATTAAGTGAATAAATAAATAATTGACTTTCGGAAAGCCAAATCCTCATTTTCACGCCAATTCAACATTCACTGAATTGCAAATTGAGGCAAGGGGTTTTATCTACCGAGACATCAAAAATGACAAAATCCGCCGCGCGGATTCTTTGCATAATCCGATTCGATAATGCGCCAATACCGCACAGCCAATCCGTGACGCGACCGGCGATTCAGCGAGTGACGCCGAACTTACGTCAGGGGGGACCGACGTGCACCGACTTGGGGGACAGGCTTGGGGAGAGGAAGGGGAAACGAGGCATAAAAAAACCGGGGCCGTACGGTACGGCACCCGGTTTGCCGGCCACGCGGCGTTACCGCTGGCCGATCGGTCCTGCTGCGATGATGGCGCTTAGCCGGCGATCACCGGCGCAAGGCCCTTGGGAAGGGGAAACGCAATATTCTCCTCCACGCCGTCGAGCACCTTGACCTGGTTGACGCCCAGCTCACGCAGACGCGAGACGATCGATTGCGCCAGCACTTCCGGGGCCGACGCCCCCGCCGTCACGCCGATCCGGCGCTTGCCGTCGAACCATTCCGGCTTGAGTTGCTCCGGCGCGTCGATCATGTAGGCGGGCACGCCCATCTTCTCGGCCACTTCGCGCAGGCGATTGGAGTTGGAACTGTTCGGGCTGCCGACCACCACCACCACGTCGCACTGCGGCGCCATGAACTTCACGGCATCCTGGCGATTCTGCGTGGCGTAACAGATGTCCTGCTTCTTCGGCTCGGTAATCGATGGAAAGCGCTGCTTGAGCGCGTTGATCACCTCGGCGGCATCGTCGACGGACAGTGTCGTTTGCGTCACGTAGGCGAGCTTGCCCTCGTCTGCCACCTGTAGTGCCAGCACGTCGTCGATCGTCTCGACAAGGAACATGCCCTCGCCCGACTGGCCCATCGTGCCTTCCACTTCAGGATGTCCCTTGTGGCCGATCATGATGATCTCCAGCCCCTGGCTACGCATCTTCGCAACCTCGACGTGCACCTTCGTGACGAGCGGGCAGGTCGCGTCGAAAACGCGCAGACCCCGCGCCTCCGCTTCGGCGCGCACGGCCTGCGACACACCGTGGGCGCTGAAAATCAGCGTGTTGCCGGCTGGCACGTCGGTCAGCGCTTCGACGAAAATCGCGCCCTTCTTGCGCAGGTTGTCGACGACGTACGCGTTGTGCACGATCTCATGGCGCACGTAAATCGGCGCGCCATACATCGCGAGCGCGCGCTCGACAATCTCGATTGCACGGTCGACGCCCGCGCAAAAACCGCGCGGTTGAGCCAGTAGGATTTCCGCATCCGACAGGGTCGGTGCTACGACTTGGGTGGCGCTCATTTCGATTCCTACAGAATGCCGATAATCTGGACTTCGAACACGATCGGCTGGCCGGCCAGCGGGTGATTGAAGTCGAACAAGGCCCAGCCGTCGCCCAACTCACGCAGGATGCCCGCGTAGCGGCCGCCGCTCGGCGCGTTGAACTCGACCAGATCGCCAACGCTGTAGGCTTCGCCGAAGTTACTGTTTTCCTGCAGCGTCTTCATCGAAACGCGTTGCAGCAGCTCCGGGTTGCGCGGGCCGAACGCGTTTTCGGGCGCCAGGTCGATCCGGCGTCGCTCCCCCACCGTCATTCCCCGCAGCGCCTGTTCCAGCGTCGGCGCCATCTGGCCGCCACCCAGCTGCAGCGTCGCCGGCGTACCTTCAAAGGTGTTGACAATGTCCGCACCGTCGGGCGCGGCGATCCGGTAGTGGAGCGTCAGATAGGAATCATCTTGAACCACAGGGGTTACGGCAGAACTCATGGGGGTCTCACAGCAAGGTCAAGCTAATATTGTAAATGACGGCGCGTTGCGCGTCCGGCTCCCCATCGAAGCGCCCTCGATTTTTTCCCGTCGACGGTACTGTTTGTGATTCGTGACACCCGCGATCATGCGCGCGACCGTGTCCGCCTCTGGAGTCGTCATGTCCATCGCCCAATGGCCGCTCGCCGAGCGTCCCCGTGAAAAAATGCTGGCCCGCGGCGCCAGCGCCCTGTCCGATGCCGAGTTGCTCGCGATCCTGCTGCGTACGGGCTCGCACGGGCGAAATGCCGTCGATCTCGGTCGCGAATTGCTGGCGCGAAGCGGATCGCTCACGCGGCTGCTTGCCACGCCGTTCGAGACGTTGCGGCAAATTCCCGGGCTGGGTCAGGCCAAGGTCCTCCAATTTCAGGCGGCCCTCGAAGTGGCGCGCCGCATGCTGGGTGAAGGCATGCAGTCCGGCAATCTGCTCGATTCCCCGGCCCGCGTGCACGACTATCTGCGCCTCACGTTGCAGGATCGATCGCGCGAGCGCTTCGCCTGCCTCTTTCTTGACGCCGCGCACCGGTTGATCAGCACCCGTGTCATGTTCGAGGGAACGCTCACGCAGACCTGCGCCTATCCGCGCGAGATCGTGCGCGCCGCGCTCGACGTCCACGCCGCGGCCGTCATCGTTGCGCACAACCATCCGTCCGGCACGCCCACCCCGAGCGCGGCCGATCTGGCACTCACCCGCCAGTTGGGCGACGCGCTGGCACTGCTGGAAATCCGGCTTCTCGACCATTTCATCGTGGCCGGGGCCGGCGTTTACTCCCTCGCGGAGCACGGCGATCTGTGACGCTGTACAACACTTGCCCAGAATTTTGGCACCCGGGTCGCGTTCGCGCTGCGCTTGCGCTATAATCCGACCCTTCCCCGAATCTCCGACAGACGTTTCCCGCCAGGGACTCGCGTCCTAAATCTCGAAAGCGATTGATTTGTCTGGGATTTTTGTGGTATCATCGCGGTCTGTCTTTTCGACTCACCTTTTTTTACACAGAATTCTGGGTTAGGAGTGCTTCATGGCACGCGTATGTCAAGTGACCGGGAAAGCGCCGATGGTCGGCAACAACGTTTCCCACGCCAACAACAAAACCAAGCGTCGTTTTCTTCCGAACTTGCAAAATCGCCGGTTCTGGGTTGAGAGCGAAAACCGCTTTGTGCGCCTGCGCATTTCGAAGGCCGGCCTGCGCCTGATCGATAAGAACGGCATTGATGCTGTTCTGGCGGACCTGCGTTCGCGCAGCGCCATCTAAGTTTTAGGAGATCATCATGGCAAAAGGCGCTCGCGACAAGATTAAGCTGGAATCGACCGCTGGCACGGGTCATTTCTACACGACCACCAAGAACAAGCGTACCCATCCGGAAAAGATGGAAATCAGCAAGTTCGATCCGGTGGCTCGTAAGCACGTGGCCTACAAGGAAACCAAGATCAAATAAGATCAACAGGTTTTCTCGCAGCGGTTCGCTGCTGCGTTCGATACCCCGCCCCAGGCGGGGTTTTTCATTTGGGCGTCCCGAAATTCGCAATGCTACGCTATGCGTAGTTACGCAACACAGAATTTCTCCGATGTGCGCATAGGGTCATATGTCGCGCGCGTATTGACTCGCTATACTGGCTCATTTCCCATCACGAGAATCGCACCACGCCCGTGGCGTCGATTCCAGAGAGCGCGCGTATCATGAATTTCGATGTCGTCATCGTCGGCAGTGGGCTCGCCGGCCAGTCCGTCGCCCTGCATCTGGCCCAAACCTGCCGTGTGGCGCTGGTCGCCAAACGCCCCATGCCCGAAGGGGCCAGCGACTGGGCGCAAGGCGGTATCGCCGCCGTGCTCGACTCGACCGACAGCGTCGACGAGCATGTCGCGGACACCCTCATTGCCGGCGCCGACCTGTGCGACGAAGCCGCCACGCGATTCATCGTCGAACACAGCCGCGAAGCCATCGAATGGCTCATCGCGCAAGGCGTGCCTTTCACCCGCGACGACGCCGCCGAACTAGGCTTCCACCTGACGCGCGAAGGCGGCCACAGTCATCGTCGCATCATTCATGCGGCCGACGCTACCGGGCACGCGGTGATCGCCACGCTCACCGAGCGAGTGCGCAAGCATCCGAACATCACCGTCTTAGAAAACCACTTCGCAGTCGATCTGATCACCTCCGACCGCGACGACGCGGCACCGACGGCCGGGCGTCATTGCCAAGGCCTGTACGTGCAGGATCTCGGCACCGGCGAGGTTCACGCCATGACGGCGCGCCACACGGTGCTGGCCACCGGCGGTGCGGGAAAGGTGTATCTCTACACGACCAACCCCGACACCGCGACTGGCGACGGCATCGCGATGGCCTGGCGTGCCGGTTGCCGCATCGCGAACATGGAGTTCATCCAGTTCCACCCGACCTGCCTTTATCATCCGTACGCCAAGTCCTTCCTGATCACGGAAGCCGTGCGTGGTGAAGGCGGACGCCTGGTGTTGCCGGACGGCACGCGCTTCATGCTGCAACACGACCCGCGCGCCGAACTGGCGCCGCGCGACATCGTGGCCCGAGCCATCGACTTCGAGATGAAAAAGCACGGCCTGGACTGCGTGTACCTCGACATCAGTCATCAAAGTCCCGAATTTCTGCAAGAGCACTTCCCCACGATCCTGGCACGCTGCGCCGAGCTGGGCATCGACATCACGAAGCAACCGATTCCGGTGGTGCCGGCTGCGCACTATACGTGCGGCGGCATCGTCACCGACATGCGCGGCCGCACGGACCTGCCAGGACTCTATGCCGTCGGCGAAGCGACCTACACCGGCCTGCATGGTGCCAACCGTCTCGCCAGCAATTCGTTGCTGGAATGCCTGGTGCTCGGCAAGGCCACTGCCGAAGATATCCAGCGAGAAGAAGCGACGACGCCCGCGCCAGCAGATGTCCCCGCGTGGGATGAAAGCCGTGTCTCGGATGCCGACGAAGAAGTCGTCGTCGCGCATAACTGGGACGAACTGCGTCGCATGATGTGGAATTACGTCGGCATTGTGCGTACGACCAAACGGCTGGAGCGGGCGCAGCATCGAATTGCCCTGCTGCGCGAGGAGATTACCGAGTACTACGCGAACTTCCGTGTGAGCCGCGATCTGCTGGAATTACGCAACCTGGTCGACGTCGCGTCGCTGATCGTCGACAGTGCCCTGTCGCGCCACGAAAGTCGCGGTCTGCACTTCTCGCGAGACTTCCCGGACACCCTGCCGAAAGCCCTCCCGACAGTGCTTTCCCCTGCATTACCGCGCCGCACTCGCTGATCGGCGACCGATCCGCTCACACCGCGCGCACGGCTGCACCGGCGAAAGCAAGAAGGCCGCAGGGGGTTACCCCTGCGGCCTTCGATCTTCCGGCCTGACGAGCGCGAACGGCGCCTACCCCACCGTCTCCAGAATTCGCATCGAATAATCGGTGGCGCGGACATCCTTGGTAAGTCCACCGACGGAAATCCGATCGACGCCTGTCTCCGCAATCGCGCGCAACGTTTCCAGACTGATCCCGCCCGAGGCCTCCAGCACGGCGCGCCCGTCCGTCACGCGAGCCGCTTCACGCATCATTTCCAACGTGAAGTTATCAAGCAGGATCGAAGTCGCACCGCACTCCAGCGCCGTTTCAAGCTCTTCGAGCGACTCCACCTCGATCTGCACCGGCGCGCCGTCTGCCAGGCGGTCGGCGTTCGCCAACACCTGGCGAATGCCGCCCGCCGCCGCGATGTGGTTCTCCTTGATGAGGATGCCGTCGTAGAGCGCCAGACGCTGATTCGCCCCGCCGCCCACGCGCACCGCGAATTTCTGTGCGAGACGCAGGCCAGGCAACGTCTTGCGCGTATCCAGTACCCTCGCCTTCGTGCCCTCAACGATATCGGCATAACGACGCACGGCTGTCGCCACGCCAGAAAGCAACTGGAGGAAGTTCATTGACGTTCGCTCGCCCGTGAGCAGCGCGCGCGCCGGGCCATGAATGTCGCATACGGCCGAGTCGGGCGTCATGCGCTCACCTTCACGGTAGTGCCACTGAATGCGCACCGACGCATCAACGCCTTGCATGCATCGCTCGAACCAGCGCACGCCACACAGCACCGCCGACTCGCGCACGATGACGCGCGCGTGCGCCATTTCCTCGGACGGCACGAGCAGGCCGGTCAAATCGCCGGCGCCGATGTCTTCGGCGAGCGCATCGCGTACGTTGCGCGTGAGCGCCGCCTCGAGCGGTTCGCCGAAGATGGCGAAGACGGGCGAAACGGCCTCGTCGGCACTCAGGATCCTGGATGACGTCATCATGCGGGGCCCACTCCGGCAAACAATGCGCCGTCACGCGCAAAATCACCGCTGGCGCGAACGTTCTGCTTGCGCGCCTCGGCGAACTTCAGCATCCGGTCGATACAGGTATGGGCGCGACGGCCGATCTGCGCATCGACGTGAATCTCGTTGTGCCCGGTTGCCAGCACGTCGGCCAGGTTCTGCAGACTGTTCATCGCCATCCACGGGCAGTGCGCGCAGCTCTTGCACGTGGCGCTGTTGCCGGCTGTCGGCGCTTCGATGAAACGCTTGCCCGGCGCCGCGGCGCGCATCTTGTGCAAAATGCCGTTGTCGGTCGCCACGATGAATTCGGTCGCATCCATCGTCTGGGCGGCCGTGATCATCTGCGACGTCGAACCGACCACGTCGGCCTGCTCGACCACCGAGGCAGGCGACTCCGGATGTACCAGCACCTTGGCGTTCGGAAACTCACGACGCAGCAATTCCAGCTCGGTGCCCTTGAATTCGTCGTGCACCAGACAGGCGCCTTGCCACAGCAGCATGTCGGCCCCCGTCTGCTTCTGGACATAACTGCCCAGGTGGCGATCCGGCGCCCAGAGAATCTTCTTCCCCTGCGCGTGCAGATGCGCGACGATTTCCAACCCGATCGACGACGTCACCATCCAGTCGGCCCGCGCCTTCACGGCAGCACTGGTATTCGCGTAGACCACGACCGTACGGTCGGGGTGCGCATCGCAGAAGGCGGCGAATTCGTCGGCGGGGCAGCCCAGATCGAGCGAGCAGGTCGCGTCGAGGTCTGGCATCAAAACGCGTTTTTCGGGACTGAGAATCTTCGATGTCTCGCCCATGAAGCGAACGCCGGCCACCACCAGCGTCTTGGCCGGATGGTCGCGGCCGAAGCGCGCCATCTCGAGCGAATCAGCCACGCAACCGCCCGTCTCCTCGGCAAGATCCTGCAAGTCGGCGTCGACGTAGTAATGGGCCACCAACACGGCGTCCTGCTCAACGAGCAGGCGCTTGATTCGGGCCTTGAGCGCCGCGCGTTCTGCTTGCGACGGCGCCTCCGGGACACGTGCCCACGCATGGGCAACGCACGTGGCGCCGCTCGGTGCGGGGCGCTCGAATGCTACGGATTTGATTGAGGCGTTCATTTTCACGTGGCCCGCGGGGGGGACCGGGAATGACAAAACCCCGCCTTGGCGGGGTTTTGATTATGCGTCAAAAATGGATTTCTGGCTGAGCCCGTTCAAGCGTAGCGGCGCAGACGTGTCGCGAACTCCTGCAGCGCGTGAATACCGCTCTGCTCGGCGCGATGGCACCAGTTCTGCAACTGGCTCAGGAGTTGTTCGCGCGACGCATTCGAGCGCTCCCAGATACCGGCCAGTTCGCGGCGAAGTTCGTAATAGGTCTTCACGGCGTTGCTGTGCGCGAAGATCTCGCCCAATTGCTGCTTCTGCGGCTCTTGCAGCGATGCTTCGTCGTGATGCAGCCATTTGCTGGCGCCGCGCAACAACTGATATTCGCCATGCTGACGCTTTTCCTTGAAGCGCGCCAGTTCCTCGCCGTAGGCACGCTTGAACGTCTTGGCGTAGCGCTCCATCACTTCGTAGCGGTTCGAGAGCACGGCCTGCAGCGTGTCGTCGTCGCACGCCGCCTTGTTCTTCGCGAGCTTCGGCGTCGGCGCGATCTTCTTCACCTTGGCCAGGCCCAGGGCCGACAACACACGGATATACAGCCAGCCGATGTCAAACTCGTACCACTTGTTCGAGAGCTTGGCGGACGTCGCGTACGTATGGTGATTGTTGTGCAGTTCCTCACCGCCGATGATGATGCCCCACGGCAGCAGGTTCGTCGACGCATCTGCGCAATTGAAATTGCGATAACCCCAGTAGTGGCCCAGACCGTTGACCACCCCGGCGGCCCAGAACGGAATCCACACCATCTGCACGGCCCACACCGTCAGGCCGACCGCGCCGAACAGGGCGATGTCGATGATCATCATCAGGCTCACGCCGAGAATCGGATAGCGCTTGTAGAGATGGTTCTCGATCCAGTCGTTCGGCGTGCCGTGGCTGAACTTGCGCAGCGTTTCTTCGTTCTTCGCTTCGGCGCGATAGAGTTCGGCCCCTTCGGCCAGCACCTTCCACAGACCGCGCGTTTGCGGGCTATGCGGATCTTCCGGCGTTTCGCACTTGGCGTGGTGCTTGCGGTGAATGGCCGCCCACTCGCTGGTGACCATGCCGGTCGTCATCCACAGCCAGAAGCGGAAGAAATGGGCAACGATCGGATGCACGTCGAGCGCGCGGTGCGCCTGGCAACGGTGCAGATAGATCGTCACACCGGCGATCGTCACATGGGTGACGGCCAAGGTAAACAATGTGATCTTCCAGCCGCTCCAGTCGAGCAAGCCGGTCGAGATGAATCCAAGGAGACTGTCCAGCAAAATATCACTCCAAACTAATCAATACGGTAGCAATCACGGCAACGTCGCCGTGGCTTGTCTTGTCGGGCCGATAGGACATCGATGGCCGTCGCGTCAGGTATCGTTCGTGCGCTCGCTTGACGCTTGGATTCGCTGGAGTTCGGCAAGTTGCTGAATGCCGGGGCGAGATGGGCGGAAAACGTGCCAGTGAACGTCGGTTTATTATCGTTTGGCCCGTATTTTACCTGACGGACTGACGCCCGTGTGTAACCTCCCAGCCACGCATTTTGTCGCAGGTCAACCCGCGCCCATCGGCGAAAGCGTCCACACGGCGTCTAGGCGGGCTTCCTCGTGGCGTCATCGGCCTCGGAAGGCGCCAATCCGGGCGATTCCGTCGTCAAGACCGGCGGATGCACGCTCCCGACCGGCACGCCGTCGGCCCAATCATTGAGAATGCGTATTTCGCGCTGCGGATACGGAATTTCAATACCGTGCTCGCGAAATGTGCGCCAAATCCGCAAATTAATCTCGGAACGGATCGCCCCGCTGCCTTGGGCGGGATCTTGCACCCAGAAGCCCATTTCGAGATCCATCCCATCGGCGCCGAAATTCAGCAACAGTGCCCAGGGGGCCGGTTCGGCCAACACCCGGGGAATGTCCACGGCTGCCTTGAGCATCAGCGACATCGCCAGCTCGACGTCGGCGCTGTAGGCCACCTGCACGTTCACCTTGGCGCGCCCACGGGTCTCGGTAAACGAGTGATTCTGGACGACGTTCGTCACCAGTTGCTCGTTCGGCACCAAGGCTTCGACACCGTCCAGCCCACGCACAACCGTATAGCGCGTATTGATCTGCGACACGGTGCCGTGATACGGACTGATCGTGATCAGGTCGCCAATGCGCACCGAGCGGTCGAGCAGGATGATGAAGCCCGACACGAGATTCGACGCGATCTTCTGCAGGCCGAAGCCCAGCCCGACGCCAAGCGCGCCGCCGAACACGCCGAGCACCGTGATGTCGATGCCGACGAACGACAGCGTCGTGAGCACGGCAATCAGCGTCAGCACGCCCTTGACCAGCCGGGAGAGCACCACCTTCAGATTGCCGTCGAGCGTGGTCGTACGCATGATCCGATCTTCGATCAGCGCCCCCACCCACATCGCCATCACGAGCGTCACGCCGATCCAGAGCAGGCCCGAGAGGATCGAGAGCAGCGTCAAATGGCTCGAACCGACGGCGAAGCGCACGCTGGCGAGCCACTTCAGGATATCGTCGTGCACACCGAGCACATACGCCACCATCGACAGCCAGGCGAGCGTCGTGAACACACGTTCGAAGACTTTCAGCAGCCCCGAGGCGTGAGGCGAGGTGGCGAACAACCGCCGCGCGAAATAGAACGCCAGGTAGATGAGCGCGGTGCCGAACAGCGGCACTTCCGCGAGCATCAGCAGCGAGACGTGCGTGTAGTCCTGAAGCACCACGCGCGTGAGCGCCACGCACATCCAGCCGAACATCGGGAAGAACGCGCGGCGCAGGCTCGACGAACCCGCCCGGCGCGCGGGGGCAACACGCGCGAAATGACGGTCGAGCCGGCCGACCATCCAGCGTCGCAACATGAGCGCAACGGCGAGCGCGCCCACGAGCGCCACGACCTGCCAGACGATCTGCGGCTCGCCAACGTCACGGACGACGTCCCGAACCAATCTCGCGAAAGCCGGACTTTCCTGCATCGCTCTCTCTCTTCTTATGGTGGTTCGCTGACGCCGAGCGTCGCCTTATGCCGGACGACGCTCGAACACGGCGGCAAAAAAACCGTCGGTCGCGTGGCGGTTCGGCAGCAATTCGAGGTACGTGCCCGTATCGAGATCGATTTTCTGCGCGGCCAGCAACGCGTTCGCCGGCAACAGCACGAAATCGGGGTGCGCGGCGGCAAATGCCTCGGCAATGGCGCTGTTCTCTTCGGTCAGCAGGCTGCACGTGGCGTACACGAGACGACCGCCGGGCTTCACCAGCCGTGCGGCACTCGCGAGGATCGACGCCTGCTTCTGCGTGAGTTCCGCAACCGACTGCGGCGACTGGCGCCATTTCAGATCCGGATTGCGTCGCAGCGTGCCGAGTCCGCTGCACGGGGCGTCGACCAGCACCCGGTCGATCTTGCCCGCCAGTCGCTTGATCTTGCTGTCGTTCTCGCTGTCGATCATCACCGGATAGACATTCGACAGGTCGCTGCGCGCCAGACGCGGCTTGAGCTTCGCGAGCCGCTTCTCCGAGATGTCGAACGCGTAAAGCCGGCCCGTGGAGCGCATCTGCGCGCCGATCGCGAGCGTCTTGCCGCCCGCCCCGGCGCAAAAGTCGACGATCATTTCCCCGCGACGCGGCGCGACCAGTTGGCACAGCAACTGGCTTCCCTCGTCCTGGACTTCGATGGCGCCGGAGATGAACAGCGCATGCTTTTGCAAGGCGGGCTTTCCGGCCAGGCGAATGCCGTTGGGCGCAAACGGCGTCGGCTCGGCCGAGAACCCATCCGCGCGCAGTTGCGCGAGCACGTCGTCCCGGTTCGCCTTGACCACGTTCACGCGGCAGTCGAGCGGCGCGGGTTGGTTGAGCGCCGCCGCGAGGGCTTCGAGTTCGGTGTCGTCGAATCGCTTGGCCAGACGCGCGTAGAGCCATTCCGGCAAATTGGTGCGCACGCGTGCGGACAGGCTTGCCGGGTCGATCTGACCGACGTGCTCGAGCCACGTGACTTCATCGGGCGTTGCCACCAGTTGCACCGACGCCAGGCCACGCGTGAACGCCAGCCCGAGCAGTGCCAGACGGCGCTCCAGCGGCCCGGAGCCACTGCCTGCGTGCTGACCGAATTCGAGCTTGCGGCGCAGAATGGCGAAGACCGTTTCCGCCAGCACACCGCGCTCGCGGTGGCCCAGCTTGGCGTTGGCGCGGAAGTATGTGCTCACGAGCGTATCGGCCGGACCGCTGAAGGTCAGCACGCTGCCGAGCAGGCGTTGCGTGTGTTCGAAGAGTGCGGGCGACAGATGCTCGCCGCGCATGCGGGCCGTCTCGGCGGGCGGCGCCTCCGGGCGGCGATCGTTGCGCGAACGGTCGTAGCGGTCAGGACGGACATACCGCTCCTGACGCTCTCCCGCCTGCGCCCCCTTTGACGGCTGACGGGTATCGGTGGATCGGCCGCCGGAGCGGTGACCGGATTGATTGGCGCCATCGCGGCGCTGTGTCGGGCGGGTGCTCATGCGTTCTCACCAAAAAACCATTGCGGATCGGGCGTGCCGTCGGCACCGGGCGTGAGCGTCACGCGGCCATCGGCCACGACCAGACGGTCTTCCACGAACCAGCGCACGGCGCGCGGATAAATGATGTGTTCCAGCGGAAGAATACGCTCGGCCAGCGTCTCGGAGGTGTCCCCCGCCCGCACGGGCAAGGCCGCCTGCAGGATGTAGGGGCCATGATCCAGCTCGGCCGTCACGAAATGCACCGTCGCACCGACGACCTTGCAGCCCGCTTCCAGCGCGCGCGCGTGTGTTTGCAAGCCCGGGAAGGCGGGCAACAGCGACGGGTGAATATTCAGGAGCCGGCCGGCGTAGTGCTCGGTGAAGGCCGGCGTCAGAATGCGCATGAACCCGGCGAGCACAACCAGATCGGGTTGGTGACGGTCGATCTCGGCGGCAAGTTCGGTGTCGAATGCCTCGCGGGTCTTGCCCTGGCTGGGCACCACGGCCGTTACGATACCGTTTTCCTGGGCGAATGCCAGGCCTTCGGCGTTGGCGCGATTGGCGATGATGGCCGCCACGCGGGCAGGCCAGCCTTCTGCGATACAGGCGCGGACGATGGCCTGCATGTTGCTGCCTCGTCCGGAAATCAGGATGACAATGTTCTTCATCGCAGGATTTTATCATTGGTGCGACGCACCAGACACGTGGGATTGGCCGCGTCGTATGCCGCGATGGTCGCGAAGCGTTTATAATTCAACGTTCTGCGGCGCCGCAATGTCGGATCGACCGTCCTGTGCCGTCCCGGGTCCGTCCCGGTGCTGCAGGCCGGCAAGTCCTGCCAGCGTTGCCGCGCGGTTCATTCACCAACGTTCAACTCAACGTCTTGTACTGACGCTTCCTTTATCGTGCGAGTCTTCCGGGGTCTACCCAACGCGCAGAGCAAAGCGCCCTGCGTGCTGACGATCGGCAATTTCGACGGCGTGCACCTGGGCCACCAGGCGCTGCTGGCACGCGTACGCGCCGCGGCGGCCGCACGCGGCCTGCCGGTGTGCGTGATGACGTTCGAGCCGCATCCCCGCGAGTATTTCATGCCCGACCGGGCGCCCGCGCGCATTTCCAATCTGCGCGACAAGTTCGAGGCGCTTCGCGCGCATGGGGTCGACCGCCTGGTGGTGGAACACTTCAACGCCCATTTCGCCAGCCAGTCTCCCGAGGCGTTCGTGCGCAACATCATTGTCGATGGCTTGCACACCCGCTGGCTGCTCGTGGGCGACGACTTCCGCTTCGGCGCGAAACGCGCGGGCGACATCGAATATTTGCGCGACGCCGGCCGTCGCTTCGACTTCGTCGTCGAACAAATGCCGACCATTGCGCACAACGGCGCACGGATTTCCAGCTCGGAAGTGCGCACTGCGCTCGCTGACGGCAATTTCGAGCGCGCCCATGCGCTGCTCGGCCGCCCGTATGCGATCACCGGCCATGTGGTGCATGGCATGAAGCTCGGCCGCAAACTGGGCTTCCCGACGCTCAATCTTCGCATCGCTCACAAGCATCCGGCGCTGACGGGGATTTTCGTCGTGCAGGTGCATGGTCTGGCGGACCGGCCGCTGCCCGCCGTGGCCAGCCTGGGTTGGCGCCCGACGGTGGACGACTCTGGACGCGTGCTGCTCGAAGTGCATCTGCTCGATTTCGACGGCGATTGTTACGGCAAGCTGGTGCGCGTGGAGTTTTTGCAGAAGCTGCGTGACGAAGCCAAATTCGACGGGCTGGCGGAACTGGAAGCCGCCATCGCGCAGGACACGCGCGAGGCGCGCGCCTACTTCGCGCATGCACTCGACGCCAACGGCCCGAGCGCACGACGCGACTTCGCCACCTCGGCCACCGACCGAATTAGTTGATCTTCGCCCGCGTGCGGCGGCGCCCAGCGCCTCGCGCGCGGCCCGCCGCCGCCACTGGCACCTGCCCGGGCGTTGCCGCTTCCGGCCCACACGGGCCGCCTGCAACGCCATCGGCGCGAGCGCCCTACCCCGACATCCCAAATTCGTAGCGAAGCCCCATGAGCGAAAAGAAAGCCCCGAGCAAATATCCTGTCAACCTGCTGGACACGCCGTTCCCGATGCGCGGCGACCTGCCCAAGCGCGAGCCGCTGTGGGTCAAGCAATGGCAGGAAAAGAAGATCTACGACAAGATCCGCGCAGCCAGCAAAGGCCGGCCGAAGTTCATCCTGCATGACGGCCCGCCGTATGCCAACGGCGACATCCACCTCGGCCACGCGGTCAACAAGATCCTCAAGGACATGATCGTCAAGGCACGCAGCCTCGGGGGCTTCGATGCCGCCTATGTGCCGGGCTGGGACTGTCACGGCATGCCGATCGAAATCCAGATCGAAAAACAGTTCGGCAAGCATCTGCCGGTGCGCGAAGTTCAGGAGAAGGCGCGCGCTTACGCCGCCGAGCAGATCGAGCGTCAGAAGCCCAACTTCAAGCGCCTGGGCGTGCTCGGCGACTGGGACAACCCTTACAAGACCATGAACTTCTCGAACGAAGCGAACGAGCTTCGGGCGCTCGCGAAGATCATGGAGAACGGCTATGTGTACCGCGGCCTGAAGCCGGTGAACTGGTGCTTCGACTGCGGCTCGGCACTTGCCGAAGCGGAAGTCGAGTACAAGGACAAGACCGATCTGGCCATCGACGTCGGCTTTGCCTTCGCCGAGCCGGAGAAAGTCGCGGAGGCCTTCGGCCTGCCGAAGCTGCCGCGCGAAGACGGCCACATCGTCATCTGGACGACCACCCCGTGGACGATCCCGTCGAATCAGGCGCTCAACGTTCACCCGGAAGTCGAGTACGCGCTGGTCTCGACCGAGCGCGGCCTGCTGATCCTCGCGACCGAACGTGTGGAAGATTGCCTGAAGACGTACGGCCTGCACGGCGAAATCATCGCCCGCACGAAGGGCGAAGCGCTCTCGCTGATCCGCTTCCGCCATCCGCTTTGGACGGCCGACGCCGGCTTCGCGCGCACCTCGCCGATCTATCTCGGCGACTACGTGACGACCGACACGGGGACCGGCATCGTCCACTCGGCCCCCGCCTACGGCGTGGAAGACTTCGCGTCGTGCAAGGCGCACGGCATGACCGACTCGGAAATCCGCATGCCGGTGCTGAGCGACGGGCGCTATCAGGACAGCCTGCCGCTGTTCGGCGGCCAGTCGATCTGGGACGCCAACCCGCAGATCGTCGAAGCGCTGCGCGAGGCCGGCACGCTGTTCCACTCGTTCAAGTACACGCACAGCTACATGCATTGCTGGCGTCACAAGTCGCCGATCATCTATCGCGCCACCAACCAGTGGTTCGCGGGGATGGACATCAAGCCGGTCGACGGCGCACCGGGCGACGGCAAGACGCTGCGCGAGATCGCACTCGCCGGCATCGAGGCCACCGAGTTCTTCCCGGCATGGGGCAAGCAGCGCCTGCACAACATGATCGCGCACCGCCCGGACTGGACGCTCTCGCGTCAGCGTCAATGGGGCGTGCCGATGGCATTCTTCGTGCATAAGGAAACCGGTGCGCTGCACCCGCGCACCCCGGAACTGCTCGAAGCCGTGGCCAAGCGCGTGGAAACCGAAGGCATCGAAGCGTGGCAAACGCTCGACCCGGTGGAACTGCTCGGTGACGAGGCCAACGATTATGTGAAGAACCGCGACACACTCGACGTGTGGTTCGACTCGGGCACCACGCACTGGCACGTGCTGCGCGGCTCGCACGCGCATGAACTGGGCTTCCCGGCCGATCTGTATCTGGAAGGCTCGGATCAGCACCGTGGCTGGTTCCATTCGTCGTTGCTCACGGCCTCGATGCTCGACGGCCGCCCGCCGTACAAGGCGCTGCTCACGCACGGCTTCACGGTCGACGGTCAGGGCCGCAAGATGTCGAAATCGATCGGCAACACGATTCTGCCGCAAGACGTTGCGGACAAACTGGGGGCCGAAATCATCCGCCTGTGGGTCGCGTCGACCGATTACTCGGGCGAGCTGTCGATCTCGGATGAAATCCTCAAGCGCGTGACCGAAGGGTATCGCCGTATCCGCAACACGCTGCGTTTCCTGCTCTCGAATCTGGCCGACTACGACCACGCGAAACATGCGCTGCCGTCAGACCAATGGCTGGAAATCGACCGCTACGCCGTGGCGCTGGCCCAGTCGCTGCAGACCGAAGTGCTCGGCCACTATGACCGCTACGAGTTCCATCCGGTCGTGGCCAAGCTCCAGACGTTCTGCTCCGAGGACCTCGGCGGCTTCTACCTCGACATCCTGAAGGATCGCCTGTACACGAGCGCGCCGGACGCCCCGGCACGCCGCGCCGCCCAGAACGCGCTGTACCACATCACGCACGGCCTGCTCAAGCTCATGGCCCCGTTCCTGTCGTTCACGGCCGAAGAGGCATGGCAGGTGTTCCAGCCAGGCAACGACACGATTTTCACGGAAACGTACTACGCTTATCCGGACGTCGCGGAAGGCTCGCGCTTGCTCGAGAAGTGGTACCTGCTGCGCACGGTGCGCGGCGACGTCACCAAGGCACTCGAGGAGGCACGCGCAGCGGAGCAAATCGGTTCGTCGCTGCAGGCCGAAGTGGACGTACGCGTCTCGGGGCGCAAGTTCGAGGTGCTGGCCAGCCTTGGCGACGATCTGCGCTTCGTGCTGATCACGTCGGCGGCCTCGGTCACCCAGGTAGCGACCGACGCCGACGAGGGCGTGGTGGTCACGCCCTCGTCGCACCAGAAGTGCGAGCGGTGCTGGCACTATCGCGAAGACGTGGGCGCCGACGCCGCCCATCCCACCCTGTGCGGGCGCTGCGTGTCGAATCTGTTCGGCAGCGGCGAACACCGGAGCGCGGCATAATGGCAACGAAAGTGGGCGCACGACGCAGCAATGGCAATGGTGGCGCGCGTCGCGGCACCGCTTATGGGCTGGCCCCGTGGCTTGGGGTTGCGGTCATTGCGATCCTGCTCGATCAGGTCACCAAGCTCACGATCCTGAAGACGTTCCAGTACGGCGAGTTTCATCCGCTGACGTCGTTCTTCAATCTGGTGCTGGTGTACAACAAGGGCGCGGCGTTCAGTTTTCTGGCGGCCGCGGGCGGCTGGCAGCGCTGGTTCTTCACGCTGCTTGGCCTGGTCGCGGCAACCGTGATCATCTGGCTGCTCAAGCGTCATAACGGCCAGAAGATGTTCTGCCTGTCGCTCTCGCTGATTCTTGGCGGCGCGCTGGGCAACGTGATCGATCGGGTGATCTACGGCCACGTGATCGACTTCCTGGACTTTCACGTGGGTGGTTGGCATTGGCCGGCGTTCAACGTGGCCGACTCGGCCATTTGCGTGGGCGCAGTCCTGCTGGTGATCGACGAGCTGCGCCGCGTGAGGCGCGGCAAGTAGCGCCTGGCGCAGCGCGCCGCAGGCGCCCTGCGGCGCGATCCGCCACTGCGGCCACGGCAACGGGGGCGGGATCGAGGCAAAACACCGTCGCGGCGCCCTGGAGGCGCCGCGCAGCACTTTGGAGGAGGCATTTCCCTATGGAACGCGGTGAACTTGCGGGCAAGACCATCGTTCTCGGCCTGACCGGCGGCATCGCCTGTTACAAGTCGGCCGAACTGACCCGATTGCTCATCAAGGCCGGTGCAGCGGTGCAGGTCGTGATGACCGAGTCCGCCACGCAATTCATCACCCCGCTCACGATGCAGGCGCTCTCGGGCCGCCCCGTCTTCACCAGCCAGTGGGATGGCCGCATCGACAACAACATGGCGCACATCGACCTCTCGCGCGAGGCCGACGCCATTCTTATCGCCCCCGCCTCCACCGACTTCCTCGCCAAGCTCGCGCATGGCATGGCGGACGATCTGCTGTCCACGCTGTGCGTGGCGCGCGATTGTCCGCTGCTGGTCGCACCCGCGATGAATCGTCAGATGTGGGCCCATCCGGCGACACAGCGCAATGCGGCGACGCTGCGCGGCGATGGCGTCACAATCCTCGGCCCCGGCAGCGGCGAGCAGGCCTGTGGCGAGATCGGCGATGGACGGATGCTCGAACCGGAAGACCTGTTCGAGGCACTCGCCGGCTTCTTCCAGCCGAAGCGCCTCGCCGGACGTCGTGTGCTCATTACCGCCGGCCCGACCTTCGAGCCGATCGATCCGGTCCGTGGCCTGACCAACCTGTCCAGCGGCAAGATGGGCTTCGCGCTCGCGCGTGCCGCGGCGCAGGCCGGCGCCGACGTGCATCTGATCGCCGGCCCGTGCGCACTGGCGACGCCCTACGGCGTGACCCGCAGCAACGTCCAGACGGCGCAGCAAATGTACGATGCCGTGATGGCCGACCTATCGCAGGTATCGCTCGCATCGCACAGCGACATCTTCATCGCGGTGGCCGCCGTGGCCGATTGGCGCGTGCGCGAGGTGGCCCTCGACAAGATCAAGAAGACCGGCGACGCCGACGTGCCGACGCTCGAATTCGTGCAAAACCCCGACATCCTCGCGGCCGTTGCACAGTTGCCAACGCCGCCCTACTGCGTAGGGTTCGCGGCCGAGTCGGGCGATCTGGAGACGCACGGCGCCCAGAAGCGCAAGCGCAAGCAGGTGCCGCTGCTCGTCGGCAATCTCGGTCCGGCCACGTTCGGGCAGGACGACAACGAAGTCATCCTGTTCGACGAGGCCGGGCAGCAACGGCTCCCACGTGCCGACAAGGCATCGCTCGCCCAACGCCTGATCGCCGAAATCGCGGCCCGGCTTCCCTCGCGTGCGCCGGGCTGACGACCGCCCCCGACACACCGCACGCCGTCTCATCGGCGTCTCGTCCGTCATCGTCGCTGTCCGGCGACGCTGACGGACTGGCGGCAACGCTCGACGTCACGGCCTCAGCCCTTCGCCCTCGAAGCGGGCCATCGCAAACGATAACAAATCCAATGACGCAACCTCCTACGCCCGCGCGGCCCGCCGCCAGTGTCTACGGGACACTGAGCATGCTCGCCGCGATCATGTTCTTCGGTTTCATGACGATCGGTATGCCGCTGCCCGTGCTGCCGGTCTATGTGCATGAAACGCTCGGCTACGGCTCGTTCGTGGTTGGGGTGACCATCGGCATCCAGTCGGTCGTCACGCTGCTGCTGCGCTCCTACGCCGGACGCACCGTCGACACCCGCGGCCCCCGCCGCGCCGTGCTGACCGGCCTGTGCGGCTGCGGTGCGGCGGGCCTGCTGTATCTCGCCGCGTCGATGGTGCCGAACCCGGCGCTCGCGCTGGGGATCCTTATTGCGGGACGCGTCGTGCTCGGGTTCGGCGAAAGCCTGATCCTGACCGGCGGCATGTCGTGGGGCATCGGCCTGCTTGGTGCCGCCCACGCCAGCAAGGCGATTTCGTGGCAGGGCGTGTCGATGTACACGGCGATCGCCGTTGGCGCCCCGTTCGGGGCCTATCTGCTGCAATCGGCGGGCTTTACGGCGGTCTCGCTCGTGAACATCGCCCTGCCCGCCATCGCCTTCGCGATCGCGCTGCGTCTGCCGGCGGCGGCGCCCGTGGGCGGCCATCGGCTGCCGTTCTTCCGGGTCGTGGGGCTGGTGTGGCGCCCGGGTCTGGCGATGACGCTGGGGAGCATCGGCTACGCCGTCATTGCCGCGTTCATCACGCTCTACTATGCGAGTCACGGCTGGTCGGGCGCTGCCTTCGCGCTCACGCTGTACAGCGCGTGTTTCATCGGTATGCGGATCGTGCTCGCGCACGCCGTCGATCGCTTCGGCGGGCGCCGCGTCGCCATGGCCTCACTCGTGTTCAGCGCCATCGGCCAATTCCTGCTGTGGGGGGCAGTCAACCCGGATATGGCCCTCGTGGGTGCCGGACTCACCGGCGTGGGATTCTCTCTGGTGTTCCCGGCCCTGGGGGTGGAAGCCCTGCGCCAGGTGCCGCCACAGAACCGCGGCGCGGCGCTGGCGGCCTACTCGGCGTTCTTCGATCTGGCGCTCGGCCTGATCGGTCCGATGGCCGGACTCGTCGCCAACTATTTCGGTTACGCCTCGATCTTCCTGTGCGGTGCCCTCGGTGGCATCGTCGCGATTTTCATGATTGCGCGCCTGCCGCATGCAGGCCCGGTCGCAACACCGGCGGATGCATCCGCCGGCAGCGGCCACTGACCCGCACGACGACGTTGTCGATGGCCCCGTGCCCTCGACCTGGAGCCTCCCCCTCATGACGCCTACGGCTATGGCACGCATCAAGCTGTCGATCCTCGATCAAACGCCCGTGATTCACGGCCACAGCGTGGCGGATGCCATCGCGGCAACCGTCGAACTGGCGCAAGCCGCCGACGACCTGGGCTACACGCGCTACTGGTGCGCGGAGCATCACGGGCTGCGCGGCGTGGCCAATCCAGCACCGGAGGTCATGATCGCCCGGCTCGCCAGCGTGACGAAACGCCTGCGGGTCGGCTCGGGCGGCGTAATGCTGCCCTACTACAGCCCGTTCAAGTTGGCCGAGCAATTCCTGATGCTCGAGGCACTGTTTCCGAATCGCATCGATCTGGGCGTCGGACGCGCCCCCGGCGGCGACATGCGCACGGCGCGCGCCGTTGCCAAAGGTCCTTACGATGCCGGCGAGCACTTCCCACAACAGGTGGCTGAGCTGGCTGGCCTGTTCAATGACACGCTGGCCGACGATCACCCCTACCGTGGCGTACTGCTGCAGCCAGCGGTGACAACGCGCCCCGAGCTGTGGGTACTGGGATCGAGCGAGTTCGGTGGCCTGCTGGCCGCGCAGCTCGGCCTGCGTTACTGCTTCGCCCACTTCATCAATGCCCATCACGGTCACCGCGTCACGCAGGCGTATCGTGAACGATTCACGCCGGGCGCATTGAGCAAGCCCTATTGCGCGGTGGCGCTCTTCGTCATCTGTGCCGACACCGACGCCGAAGCGCAAGCGCTGGAAGCCGGTGTCGACCTGCGCCGCGTACAGATGGCATACGGCATGAACGAGCCGATTCCGAGCCTCGAGCAAGGCGCGCAGGCCACGGCACAGTATCGTGAACGGGAGTTGTCCGTGATTGCGCGCGAGAAGCCGCGTAGTATCATCGGCACCCCGGAGCGCGTGACTGAACGCGTGCTGGCGTTGCAGGAACAGTTCGAGGCCGACGAAATCGTCGTGTTGACGGTCGCCGGCAGTTATCGCGCCCGACTGCGCTCGCACGAACTGCTCGCACAGGCATTTTCGTTGCGCAGCGCCGACTGACGGGCACCCGGGACGCTCGCCCGAACGCGTTGCGTCTACGGCTGCATTTTTCGACAGCAATCTCCCCATCCAACGCCACAAGACCATGAACCTCGACGTCAAGATTCTCGACGAACGCCTTCGCTCGCAGTTGCCCGCCTATGCCACGCCGGGTAGCGCCGGACTCGATCTGCGCGCGTGCCTCGACACGCCGCTGACGATTGAACCGGGCCAGACGGTCCTCGTGCCGACGGGGCTGGCGATTCATCTCGCCGACCCGGGCTACGCCGCGTTGATCCTGCCGCGCTCGGGCCTCGGCCACAAGCACGGCATCGTGCTCGGCAACCTGGTCGGACTGATCGATTCGGATTACCAGGGCCAACTGATGGTCTCCACCTGGAATCGCGGCCATGCGTCGTTTGTGCTGAATCCGTTCGAGCGGCTGGCGCAACTGGTGATCGTGCCGGTGGTGCAGGCAACGTTCAACCTCGTCGACGAATTCCCCGAGAGCGATCGCGGCGCGGGCGGCTTCGGCAGCACTGGCAAGCACTGACGCCACGCCGCCGCGGCTTCGCCGCACTGCGGCGACATCCAAGAAAAAGCGCCGCATGAAGCGGCGCTTTTTCATTGTTGACGCAGTGAGGCTTATTCGACTTCGGCGGCTTCCGGTTCGGCACGGGCGTTGCCGTCCTGCGGGAAGGACAGTTGCACCTGGTCGTGCTCGTCCAGATCCACGGCAACGCGCCCGCCGCTGGTCAAACGCCCGAACAGCAATTCGTCGGCCAGCGCACGACGGATCGTGTCCTGGATCAGACGCTGCATCGGGCGGGCGCCCATCAGCGGATCGAAGCCCTTCTTCGCCAGGAACGCGCGCAGCTTGTCGGTGAAGACCACCTCGACCTTCTTCTCATGCAACTGGTCTTCCAACTGGATGAGGAACTTGTCGACCACGCGCAGGATGATCTGCTCGTCGAGCGGCTTGAAGCTGATGATCGCGTCCAGACGATTACGGAACTCCGGCGTGAACATGCGCTTGATGTCGGCCATTTCGTCGCCAGCCTGACGCTCGTTCGTGAAGCCGATGCTCGCACGGTTGATCGTCTCTGCGCCCGCATTCGTCGTCATGATGACGATGACGTTACGGAAATCCGCCTTGCGACCGTTGTTGTCGGTGAGCGTACCGTGATCCATCACCTGGAGCAGCACGTTGAAGATGTCCGGATGCGCCTTCTCGATTTCGTCGAGCAGCAGCACGCAATGCGGCTTCTTCGTGACGGCTTCGGTCAGCAACCCACCCTGATCGAACCCCACATACCCCGGCGGCGCGCCAATCAGTCGGCTCACCGCGTGACGTTCCATGTACTCCGACATATCGAAGCGGATCAGCTCGATGCCCAGCGTGAAGGCGAGTTGTTTCGCGACTTCGGTCTTGCCGACACCGGTCGGGCCCGAGAACAGGAACGCGCCGATCGGCTTGTCCGTCTTGCCCAACCCGGCGCGCGACATCTTGATCGCGGCCGACAAGGCGTCGATGGCCGGATCTTGCCCGAACACCACGCTCTTGAGGTCGCGGTCGAGCGTCTGAAGCTTGCCGCGGTCATCCGCGGACACGCTCTGCGCCGGAATACGCGCAATCTTCGATACGATGTCCTCGATCTCGCCCTTGCCGATCGTCTTCTTCTGCTTGGACTTCGGCAGGATGCGCTGAGCGGCGCCGGCTTCGTCGATCACGTCGATGGCCTTGTCAGGCAGGTGACGGTCGGTGATGAACTTGGCGGACAGCTCGGCGGCGGCCGACAGCGCACTCGACGAGTACTTCACGCCGTGGTGCTCTTCAAAACGCGACTTCAGTCCGCGCAGGATCTGCACGGTCTGCTCGACGGTCGGCTCGTTGACGTCGATCTTCTGGAAGCGACGCGACAGGGCGGCGTCTTTTTCGAAGATGCCGCGATACTCGGTGAAGGTCGTGGCGCCGATGCACTTGAGCTGCCCCGACGACAATGCCGGCTTGAGCAGGTTCGAGGCGTCGAGCGTGCCGCCCGATGCAGCGCCCGCGCCAATCAGCGTATGAATCTCGTCAATGAACAGAATCGCGTTGTTGCGCTCCTTGAGTTCCTTGAGCACCGCCTTCAGGCGTTGCTCGAAGTCGCCGCGATACTTCGTGCCGGCCAGCAACGCGCCCATGTCCAGCGAGTAGACGGTGGCGTCCTGCAGGATCTCGGGCACTTCGCCGCGCGTCACGCGCCAGGCAAGGCCTTCGGCAATGGCCGTCTTGCCCACCCCGGCTTCGCCGACGAGCAGCGGATTGTTCTTCCGGCGGCGGCACAGCACCTGCACCACACGCTCGACTTCCGCCTCGCGACCGATGAGCGGGTCGATCTTGCCGTCGCGCGCCATCTGGTTGAGGTTCTGGGTGTACTGCGCGAGCGGGCTTTCCTTGGCGTTGGCGCCCTCTTCGCCCTCGGCACTGCCTTCGCCGGCCTTGGCCGACTCGCCGGGCGCGCCCGTCTTGGTGATGCCATGGGAGATGAAATTGACGACGTCCAGACGCGTCACGCCCTGCTGCTGCAGGTAGTAGACCGCGTGGGAATCCTTTTCACCGAAGATGGCGACCAGCACGTTGGCCCCCGTCACTTCCTTCTTGCCGTTGGAAGTCGATTGCACGTGCATGATGGCGCGTTGAATCACGCGCTGGAACCCGAGCGTGGGCTGTGTGTCGACCTCGTCGCTCCCTGGCACCGTCGGCGTATTGTCGGCGATGAAGTTGCGCAGGTTCTGCCGTAAATCCTCAAGATTTGCGGCGCACGCGCGCAATACTTCGGCAGCGGTCGGGTTATCCAACAGGGCGAGCAGCAGGTGCTCGACCGTGATGAATTCATGTCGTGCCTGGCGCGCTTCCATAAACGCCATGTGCAGGCTGACTTCCAATTCCTGGGCAATCATGCTTCCTCCATCACGCACTGCAGCGGGTGCCCGGACTGCCTTGCATGGCTAACAACTTGCTCAACCTTGGTCGCCGCGACGTCGCGCGTAAAGACCCCACAAACTGCCCTGCCCTCGCGGTGAACCTTGAGCATGATCTGCGTGGCAGACTCCCGGTCCTTATTGAAATATTCCTGAATGACCATCACCACGAATTCCATCGGGGTGAAATCGTCGTTCAACAGTACCACCTTGTACATCGATGGCGGCTTGAGCTGTTGCTCTTGCCGCTCCTGTACGGTGTCGTCATGCGTTGTCGGTAAGGTTGCCATACGTGGATTCTAAACAACTCCCGGGCGCAGGAAGCAATCGGAGCCCCTATTGCCGCCTGCCGTCCGGTTGTCCACCGGATTGCCAACACTCGTCGATTCTCGCGCGCGTTGTCCAGCAAGGCGCCGCAGCCCCGACCACCGGGGCGTGCCACACCCATATGAGTCAGCTTAACCCAAATTTCAAGGGCGTGTCTCCGCACGCTTGGCGCCCGCTCGGCCATCAGGGTAAAACCTGATCGAGAGTAACTTCTATCGTTCAAAAAGGGCTTGACACTGTTGGTAGTTAGCGAAAACAATCATCGTGGCGCTTTTCCTCTATAAGCGTTTTAAAAGAAAAGATGCCTGGGTGAGCCTAAGAAGCCGCCGCCAGCCGGCGGGATTTTCAGATGTGCTCGTTGTTGCTGTGATATGTAGTAGTCGTAATTGTTGAGGGGAAGTTAGTATGGCAACCGGTACGGTCAAATGGTTTAACGACGCCAAGGGTTTTGGATTCATCACGCCGGATGAGGGTGGCGAAGATCTGTTCGCGCACTTCTCGGCAATTCAGATGAATGGCTTCAAGACCCTCAAGGAAGGTCAAAAGGTCCAGTTCGAGGTCGTCCAGGGCCCGAAGGGCAAGCAGGCTTCGAACATCCAGGCGCCTGCCTGAGGTAGCGCCGTTCGACGCATTGAAAACCCGGCTTCGGCCGGGTTTTTTATTGCGTTGCAACAATTCACCGCCCGCCAGGGCATTTCGGGGATCCATTATGGAGTGCCAAAAGCGGCGCAACTTTCCACTCCACTCCAGACGCTTTATGGAATTCGACTGCGTTTAATCCCTTAAAAAATTTGCTTCATCGATACATTCCGCTCCGCTATTAAAACGTCGCTCGACAATATCGCACTGCGGAAATCAATTACGCACCCGGTTTATTTGGCTCAGTATTCCTACACAGTCGACCGGTCAACCGATGCTCGATAGTCGCGAGTTAAGTATCGAAAAAAATACATTGATTAACCCCTCGCCCCGCGGAATCCGCCACAGTCATGCGAATCACGCATGAGTATCATTTGTTTCTTTTATATTTTATATGAAACAAATGATTCACGACTCATTGAACAGCGAACCGCCGCATCGCGGTATCCCTGACCGGCGCGTCCTGTCGTGGAAATGCTGCGGGCCGCCCGCCCCCTCTCAAGTCCGATAGGCGGCCCGTGTGGGCGGGTTGCCCCAAGGCGGGGCAATTCGCCGGTCGCGGCGACGGTGTCAGCCCAGATCGACGTAGACCTTATCGGCCTCGATGCGGATCGGATACCGCCTCACTGCCTCGGTGAGCGGCGCGCACATCGCTTCGCCGGTTCGCACGTCGAACTTGCCCTGATGCAGTGGACATTCGATCTCGTGCCCGTCGAGAAAGCCATCGCACAGGCGTGCGTTTCCGTGCGTGCAGGCGTTGTCCGTCGCAAACACGTCGCCGTTCACGTCGTACAGGGCAATCTCCCGCCCGCCCACGACCACGCCGATCACGTCATCGCCGGGAATGGCGTCGCGCGACGCCGCCTCAATCCAGTTGTCACTCATGATGTGCCTCGCTTCAGATCGGGTAGATCAGCGAGTTGGGAATCATCTCGCTGTCGAAAATGCATTGGCGCGACGCGAATTTCCATCCGTCACCCGTTCGTTTGACAATGTCCAGATAGCGACCGACCGACAGGATGTCGGTGAGCTGATCCGGCTTTGTGCGAAATACCGCGTAGTTGGCCTCGACCTGGAGGGTGTCGCCGTCAAGTCGCCGAATGGCCGGCAGTCCGATCACGTGACGCTGGTAATACGGGTCGTGGAACAGTGTGTCGCGAATCCCGTAGATGCGATCGCGCAGCATGCCCTTGCTCTCGAACGACAGCGTCGCCAGCGGCAAGCCCAGTTCGTAATTCTCGCGCGGCTGCACGCGATAGACGCAGTCGTCCAGGAAGAAGTCGGGCCAGGCATCCCACTGCTGCGCGTCGAGCACCGCCGCATACGCGGCATTGAGGTCGACCACGGCCTGAAACGTTGCAAAATCCACCATCGCGTTGTCTCCTCAAACGCCCATGACGCGGCGCCAATAGGCGTACATGCCGCGAATCAGGGTTTCCGTCACCATGTGTTCCGTGTTTTCCACCCCCGTGCCATCCAGCTCGGCGAGCGCGCGGTGCCAGGGCTTCTGCGCGAACCCTTCCTGGGAGCACTCGATGGCCTCGCCGTCATCGGCCGAGACGAAGCCGGCCGGGCCGAACAGATTCGCCTGGCGCAGACGACGCTGCGTCATTTCCTCGGTGTCGTCTTCGAAGCCGAAATGCGTCCAGACGAAGTCGAACGCGTCGTGGCCGCGTGGCTGGATGTGACGCGTCGACACCGAATTGACCTGCTGCTGCAGGATCACGCTGGGGAAGAGCGTCATCAGCACGGCGGTCGGCCCCTTCCACCAGTCTTCCTGCACGATGTCGAGAAAGCGCATGTCGTTGAGCGACATCGACGCCTTGAAGCTCGACACCCCCGAGGTCACATCCCCGCCGCCGCCCTGTCCACGCGTGGACACCATCGCGGCGTGACGTCCATGCGCGTCCATCACCAGGCGCGATTTGTTATCGGCGCGCCACAGCCCGAATGTGACGAACCACGTGTGCAACAGCCCCGGATGGTAAGGGTCCTTGATGTTCTCCTGCATCAGCTTCCAGTTTCCTGGAATGCGCTGCTTGTTGTAGCCGAGCAATTTGAGCTTTCGCCCGTCGAACAGGCGATCGAAGTAAGCGCAGATCTCCGGTCCGAGAAAGTCCTCGAGCGATTCGATGTCGTGATCGAACGATGCGAAGATCACGCCGCCGCGCGTGGCGACCTTGAGCCGGGTGAGGCCGTGGTCTTCCGGCTTGAAGTCCTTCGGCATGCCGCCGTTGATCTTGCCGTCCTGCTTCACGCCGCGCCGGAACGGCACGCCTTGCAGATTGCCCTTCAGGTCGTAGTTCCACTGGTGATACGGACAGTGAAAGTCCGTACGGTTGCCGCGCTTTTCGCGACAGAACTTCATGCCACGATGCGCGCAGACGTTTTCGACGACGTTGATGTCCCCCGCGGCATCTCGCGTCACGATGACGGAGCGCTCGCCGATCACCGTGCGCTTGAAATCGCCCGGATTCGGCACTTCGGCTTCCAGCCCGACGTAGTTCCAGTGGTTGCGGTAGAAGCACGCGTCCAGCTCGCGCCGATAGAGCGCCTCGTCCGTATAAACGCGAAAGGGGATGCGGCTCGAGCCCTCGGCGGGCCAAATGTCCGACGGCTGCGGGCCGGCGGTCGGCGCCGGGTCGAACCCGGTCTGCGGTGCGGTACTCATGATCGTCTCCTGAGGGGGATGCGGGGAAGTCCGGGAAAGCGCCGATGCAGTGATGGCCGGACATTCCCCGGCCGTTATGCCGCCTTCGCGTAAAACGCGTCGGCGTAGATATGGGCGGCATCGATGCCGCGCTCGCGCAGCAGCCGGGTGGCGGCGTCAACCATCGGCGGCGCACCGCACAGGTAGGCACGCCAGCCCGAAAGTGCATCGGGGGCGGCGTAGTCGGCGACAAGCGCATCGGTGACGTGCCCCAGACGGAACCCTGGATTCGATACGCCGGGAGGGGTGTTGGGGGCATCGATCGTCGTCACGACGTGCAGGCGAATACCGCCGTGACGCGACGCGAGTTCGCGCAGCCACGCAAGGCCATACACGTCCGCTGGCGCACGCGCGCCGACGTAGATGTCGATGCGATTGCTCATGCCACGGGCAAGCGCGCCGCGAACGATCGACAGCACCGGCGCCAGGCCGGTACCGCCGGCGACGCAAAGCATCGGCCCATCGTGCCGCGTGCGCAGGTACGACGTGCCGAGCGGGCCCGATACCCGTACGGCATCGCCGACCTTGAGCTGCTCGTCGACATAACCGGTCACGGCCCCGCCGGGCACCCGCCGGATGTGGAATTCGAGTGTGTCGTCGGCGTCGAGTCCGGCCATCGAGTACGGCCGGATATGCGCGGGTGAGAATTGCAGCGTGGCGTACTGGCCCGGCGAGAAGCTGAGCGGCTTTGCCGTCTTGAGCACCAGGCGCTTGATGTCGTGGGTCAGCGATTCGATCGCGAGCACCGTCGCCTTGAGAATTTTGGCGGGATGCACGACCACTTCGTCGACTTCCGGCAATGCGATCTCGCAGTCGCCGTGGATGGTCGACTGGCAGGCGAGCACGTAACGGCCGGGGGGCGCGGGGAGCGCACCGGATGTCGTGCCCGCGTCCTGCCCCGTCAGGAAGTCGTCACGATGGCGATATTCCACGCCTTCGGCTTCCCGCACGTCCCCCGAAACAACCCGACAACGGCACGTGCCGCAGCGTCCGGACAGGCAACTGTACGACACCGGAACCGGGTGATCGGTGAGGGCTTTCAGCAAATTGTCACCGGGCGCGACCTTGATGCGCTCGCCGAGCGGCTGAACGTGCACTTGCATGGAAATTGTCTCCGTTCTGACGGCCCCCGCCTTGGGCACCGCACGTGGCATTTGGACGCCATTTGCAAGAAGCATCGCGCAACCCGCGATATAAACCAATAGAATCTCGTTTATATCTCCTATAAATTTCAGTGATTTTCCGAGCGTCGAGACGCTGCCCCATGGACCTGCATTCCGTCGACCTGAACCTGCTGGTGGTCTTCCAGCATTTGTACAACGTGCGCCGTGTGTCACGCGTTGCCGAGGCGCTCGGCGTGACGCAACCGGCGATCAGCAACTCGCTCGCGCGTTTGCGCAAGTTGTTCAACGACGAGCTGTTCATCCGGACGTCACGGGGCATGCTGCCAACCCCGATGGCCATCGAGCTGGCCGAGCCGGTGGCTGCGGCACTGGACGCGTTACACGGGGTCTTCAATCGGCAGCTCGCCTTCGATCCGGCAACGAGCCAGCGTGCGTTTCAAATCGCCATGACGGACATCGGGGAAGTGCACTTCCTGCCGAAGCTCATGCACGCGCTGGGCGAGCGAGCGCCGGGCATTACGATCAGCACGGTTCGCAACACGGCGGTCAACTTGCAGGAGGAGATGGCGGCGGGTCAGGTCGACCTTGCCGTGGGGCATCTGCCGGATCTGACAGCCGAGTTTTTCCAGCGGCGCCTGTTCCGGCAGAAGTATGTGTGCATGTTTCGTCCCGGGCATCCGCTCGACCGGCCGACGACAACGCGGATGGCGCGCGAGGATTTCGAGCGCGCCGAACAGGTGATGGTGGTCGCCGCCGGCACCGGGCACGGCCGGGTCGACGACTTCATGGCACGCGCCCACGTGCAGCGCAACATCCGGCTGCGCGTACCGCACTTCGTCGCGCTCGCCGACATCCTGCACGCCACGGATCTCATTGCGACCGTCACGGAAAAGTTCGCCCAGCGCAGCGCGCAGCATTTCGGATTGCGCTACATCGACCATCCCCTGGATTTGCCGGACGTGCAGATCAATCTGTTCTGGCATGCGCGCTATCACCAGGAACCGGCGAGTCAGTGGATGCGTACCCTGCTATTCGATCTGTTTTCGGAGTAATGCTCGCTGCTCAGCGTCCGTGCCACGTTTCCCACAGGCCGCGCCAGAACGCGTTGGCGTTGCGACGCGGACGCAACGCGTGACTTTCACGCCATTCCGTCGCATTACATCTCATCACGCCGGTAATACACCGCATGACGGACGCCGCCACCGTCATCCGCGAAATGACGAAATACAGCAACCGGGCGGGAGATCGGGCGATCTCCCGGGTCTTGCCAACGCCGCAAGCGCCTCGGGACGATCGCATTCGACCTCTCGCCCCGTTGCATTGCTTACGATTACGGTCACGCCGCGTGCGTCACGAATTCCGACGAAGCTCACGCGCTGTAGCCGCCATCGATGGTCAGGCTCGCACCGGTCACGAAGCTGGCCTCTTCGCCGGCGACATAGGCGACCATCGCCGCAATGTCTTCCGGACGGGCGTGATACTTGAGCGCCATCTGGTCATGCATCGACGCCGCGAAGTCTCCCTCGGCCGGGTTCATATCGGTATTCGTCGGTCCCGGCTGCACATTGTTGACGGTAATGCCGCGCGGACCGACGTCGCGCGCCATGCCCTTGACGAGACCGACCAGCGCCGCCTTGCTCATCGCGTAAGTCGCCCCACCCGCGAACGGAATACGTTGCGCATTGGTCGAGCCGATGTTGATGATGCGGCCGCCTTCGCCCATGTGCGCAAGCGCGGCTTTCGACGCGACGAACACGGCTCGCACGTTCACGTCCAGCATGCGGTCGAAGTCTTCCAGCGCAAGGTCGGCGACCGAGCCCAGCGTGAACACGCCGGCGTTGTTCACGAGAATGTCGATCTTGCCAAATTGCTGCGCAGCGTCGTTCACCGCCTGGGTTAGCGCGGCGGCGTCGCTCGCGTCGGCGAGCAGGGCCAGCGCGCGACCGCCCGATGCCTGAATGCGGGCGACGAGATCCTCCGCTGCCGCCTTAGAGCCTTTGTAAGTGAACGCGACCGTTGCCCCGCCGTCGGCCAGCCGCTGTACGACGGCGGCGCCAATACCGCGCGAGCCACCCGTGACGAATGCCACTTTGCCTTGAAAATTCGTTGCCATGATTTAGCTCCACTGGTTGAGAGGTGAAGCCAGTATCGGCCTTGAATTACATTGCAGCTAGACCATAATAACGATCATCACTTTCAACGAATTGGAACAGATGGAATGGACGCTCTGCATCTGATCGAATCCTTCGTCCTTAGCGCACGTGCGGGAAGTTTTTCGGCGGCGGCGCGGCGACTGGGGATGACGCCTGCGGCAGTCAGCAAGCATGTGGCGCGTCTGGAAGCGCAACTCGGCTCGCGGCTGTTTCACCGAAGTACCCGCAGCCTCACGCTGACGGCGAGCGGCGAGCGGTTCCTGCTCGATGTCGACGGACCGTTCGCCGCGCTGACCGATGCCTTCTCGCGCGCCGCCGAAGGCGAGGGCAAACCGTCCGGCGTGCTAAGGGTGAGCGTGGCGCATGCCTTCGGCCGTCACTACCTCGTGCCGTTACTCGGCGACTTCCTCGCAAGGTATCCGGACGTCGTGCCGGACTGGCGATTCGATAATCGAAGCGTGGACGTGGTGGCCGAAGGCTTCGACGCCGCGATTGGCGGCGGCATCGAACTCACGCCCGGCGTGATCGCGCGGCAGCTTGCGCCAACTTACGCTGTGATTTGCGCATCGCCCGACTATCTGGCCGGGCGCAAGGCGCCGAGGCATCCGTCGGAGCTGGCCGCCTACGACGCGGTGATCCGGCGCTCCGGCATGTCGGGGCGTCTGCGTGCATGGAACCTGCGCAACGCCGTCGGTGAACGGGTGAACATCGAAGCGCGAACCCGCATGATTTTCGACGATCCGGAGGCGATGGCACACGCCGTTGCCCTGGGCTACGGGGTGGCGTTGCTGCCGATGCCGCATGCGGCGCCGCTGCTGGCGGCGGGCCGAATTCAACGGTTGCTGCCCGGCTGGTTCGAGGAGTACGGCGGAGTGTCCATCTACTACTCGAACAAGAAGTTGCTGCCGTTGCGAACGCGCGTGTTCGTGGACCACGTTGTCCAGGCGTTCGAACAGCAACGCCTCTCGGCTTTTTTCGACGGCAGGTGAGAGAGCGCTGCGGTGACGCGACTGGACAGCGCGGGGGTTGACGATTGGCGCTCAGCGACTATCGGTGCGAGAGGATATTGAGCATGTGGAAACGTCGCGCGCCCCGCGGTTCGTCGGTGGGTCCGTGACGGTGCGGCGATGTTGGCAACGATGCGACCGACCTTCATCCCCCGCCTTCCGCGCCCCGTTCCTTGCCTAGTGCTTGCGCATGCACTGTAATGAAAGCGTCGTGCCGATAGCTTGTCTGGGCTAAGAGAAGGCCGATGCGTCGGCCGCCGAAGGGGGCGGGAGGTCCATCATGGACACCACAGGAATCGCGTTGCGCACGATGGCGCTCATCACGTGTGTTATGAGTGCGGGCGCTGCATGGGCGCAAGCGGCGTACCCTCCGCCAACCATCGAGACCAGCGTTGCCGTTGGCCAGAAGATCGCGATCTGGGTACAGCCCAACTACAGCGTGCTGTGCCGCTCGCTGGGCCAGCCGACATTCCAACTCGATTCGACACCGGCACTTGGTGAAGTCTCGCCGGAATGGATCGACTACACGGTGCCGAACGGACAGCGCTGCGAGACCATGCACTTTCCGGGCCTGATCGTCTGGTATCAGGCGGGACAGGCACCGGGCACGGATGTCGTCGTCTGGACGGTTGGATTCCCGCGTGAGCTCACCAGCCGCGTACCCGGGACCGGCGACCATCGCGTGACCACGACCATCGTGGTGCGGTAGTACAGGCGATCACTTCCGGATTGGCTTCCCACTCGACGCACCACGAATGGGAAGCCCCGGCGAGCATCGCTATACCGGGGCTTGATGACGGGACTGAGGCGTTTGGCTCGCGAGCCGCATGCGTTACATATTGTCGATCATCACGCGACCGAAGCCGGAGCACGACACCTGAGTGGCCCCTTCCATCAGGCGGGCAAAGTCGTAGGTCACGTGCTTCGACAGGATCGATTTCTTCATCGACGCGATGATCAGATCCGCCGCTTCCGTCCAGCCCATGTGCCGCAGCATCATCTCGGCCGAGAGAATCTCCGACCCAGGATTCACATAGTCCTTGCCCGCGTATTTCGGTGCGGTGCCGTGCGTCGCTTCGAACATCGCAACCGAGTCGGACATATTCGCCCCCGGGGCGATACCAATGCCCCCCACCTGCGCCGCGAGCGCATCGGAAATGTAGTCGCCATTCAGATTGAGCGTGGCGATTACGTCGTACTCTGCCGGGCGCAACAGAATCTGCTGCAGGAAGGCGTCTGCAATCGAGTCCTTGATGGTGATCTCCTTGCCCGTCTTGGGATTCTTCACCTTGCACCACGGACCGCCGTCGATCTCCATCGCACCGAATTCGTTCCGCGCGAGCGCATATCCCCAGTCACGGAACCCGCCCTCGGTGAACTTCATGATGTTGCCCTTGTGAACGAGCGTCACCGAGTCGCGGTTATTGTCGATCGCGTACTGAATGGCCTTGCGCACCAATCGCTCCGTACCCTCGCGCGACACCGGCTTGATGCCGATGCCCGACGTCTTCGGAAACCGAATCTTGGTCACGCCCATCTCGTCCTGCAGAAAGGCGATCAGCTTCTTCGCGCCGGGCGATTCCGCTTCCCATTCAATGCCCGCGTAGATGTCTTCGGCGTTCTCGCGGAAGATCACCATATTGATCTTCTCGGGTTGCCGCACCGGCGACGGTACGCCCTTGAAATACTGCACCGGGCGCAGGCACACATAAAGGTCGAGCTGCTGGCGCAACGCCACGTTGAGCGATCGAATGCCACCGCCTACCGGGGTGGTCAGCGGCCCCTTGATCGATACTACGTAGTCCTTGACAACCTGGAGCGTCTCATCGGGCAGCCAGACATCCGGGCCATAGACGCGCGTCGATTTTTCCCCCGCGTAGACCTCCATCCAATGGATCTTGCGCTTGCCCCCATAGGCTTTGGCCACCGCCGCGTCGACGACCTTGAGCATCACCGGCGTAATATCCACGCCGGTGCCGTCGCCTTCGATGTACGGGATGATCGGATTGTCCGGCACGTTCAAGGAAAAATCCTTGTTGACCGTGATCTTCTCGCCTGCCGGGACCTTGATGTGCTGATACGACATGGTGGGCTCCAATGGGATGAATCGGACTGTGCGGGTGGAACCGGACGCAGGACCACCGCTCGCCGCATTACCGCTTTATTGTAGTCACAGCGTGCCGTGGCACGATGACGCAGATCAAGTCTTATATAAGACACAAGACTTAATGTCTTGATTATGCATTAACATGACGGGGCTGACCAGCCGTTCGCGCACTCGCCAGGCGCCGTGCCACAGGGTCGCGCGCGACGGCATCGGCGACTTCCGATTTTCTTCCCTTGGTATGACACTTCTCGCACTCAACAAGCCCTTCGGTACGATCTGCCAGTTCTCGCCCCATCCGACACGTGCCACGCTCGCCGAATGCGTGGCACGCCCGGACGTCTATCCGGCCGGACGGCTCGACGCCGACAGCGAAGGCCTCCTGCTGCTCACCGACGACGGTCGTCTGCAGGCCCGCATCGCGGAGCCGGAGCGCAAATTGCCGAAAACCTACTGGGCGCAGGTCGAAGGTGAGTACGACGAGGCGGCCGTCGCACGCCTGCGCGCCGGCCTCGATCTGGGCGACTTCGTCACACTGCCGTGCGAGGCGCGCGAGATCGCCGAGCCCGCCCGTCTCTGGCCCCGTCATCCGCCCATCCGCTATCGCGCCAGCATCCCGACGCACTGGCTCGAAATCACGCTCGTCGAAGGCAAGAACCGCCAGGTTAGACGCATGACCGCCGCCGTCGGCAAACCGACGCTGCGACTGGTTCGCATTGCGATCGGACCGGTCGACGTCTTTTCGTTGAAGCTTGCCCCGGGGCAGTGGTGCGAATTGCCGCAACAAATACTTACACTTCCCGGTCAACGAAGCCATCGTCCATCTCGTTGAGGGAACAGGTGCGCAACATACGCACCACACCGTAACGAGGAAACCAAGTCATGAACAAACTGCTGCTTGCCCTGAGCGCCGGGCTGATCGTATCCGGCGCCGCGATGGCCCAACAATCGGCGCCGGCCACGGCGCCAGTCGCACCGGCGGCACCCGCAGCAGCGGCGCCCGCGATGGCGGCACCGGCGGATCGCGCAGCCCCTGCGAAGCAGGCGCCCAAGCACAAGAAGCATCACTACAAGAAGTATCACCACAAGAAGCCGGCCATCAAGCAACCGGCCGCTGGTAACAAGCCGTAATATGTTTCACTGAAAGAATCCGCGAGCGGGTTGTCAACCGATGTCCTGAACGGACGTTATAGGAGATGACTCTCTTCGCGGGTCAACGAGTACATCACCCCAACATCGAGCTTCAACGAGGAATCTCATGAAAAAACTGATCGCTGCCCTGGTCGCTGGCCTGTTCGCAACGGGCGTGTTCGCCCAAGCTTCGGCTCCGGCCGCTGCTCCTGCTGCTCCGGCCGCCGCCATGAAGCCGGCTGCCAAGTCGACCCACAAGAAGACGCACAAGAAGTCGCACAAGAAGTCGGCCAAGAAGGCTGCTGCTGAAGCCCCGGCGGCTGCCAGCAAGTAAGTACCACGTCGCGCGGCCTGGCTGCGCAACGCATGGTAATAGGCAGGTTGCTCACGCAACCTGCTTTTTTTTCGCCCGGCGGCTACAATGGCTCGCCACGTACCTGACGTTCCCCGATCTTTCCAGGAGCCGTTTGTGATCCGGATTCCACGTCAACTGGCCGCGCTCGCCGCCTGCGCCACGTTTGCCGCTACCGCTACCGTCCTGACGCTTGCTCCGGCCAGCGCTGCGGCACAGATCAAACAGGCCGGGCAGTTCCCGACCGTCCAGCTCTCCGCCGGTATGTATCTCATCAAGGCCGAGGTTGCCGCTAACGAGGCCGACCGCGAACAGGGCCTGATGTATCGCACCACGATGCCCGCCAACGCCGGCATGCTCTTCGTGTTCGAACAACGCGCCGGTCACTGCTTCTGGATGAAGAACACCGATCTGCCGCTGTCGATCGCGTTCCTGGCCGACGACGGTACGATCGTCAACATCGAAGACATGGCGCCGCAGACCGAAGACAATCATTGCCCGCGCGCGGCCGTGCGTTACGCGCTGGAAATGAATCAAGGCTGGTTCAAAAGCAAGCACATCGGGCCAGGCGCAAAGATATCCGGTCTGCCACGCTGATCGCGCCCGCAAAGACCGGCGCATTGCGCTCAGCACGCCCCGCGCGATAACGCCAGCGCAGGCCCGAGCGAGCGCTCGAGAAAGCGGTCCAGCAGCCACGGGTCGAAGTGGTGCCCGCGCTCGGCAAGCATCGCCTCGACGATCTGCGCAGGGCTGAGCGCCGCACGATACGGACGGTGGCTCGCGAGTGCATCGAACACATCGACCAGCGCCACGATGCGTCCGGCCAACGGAATACGATTGCGCGACAGCGCGTTCGGATAGCCCCCACCATCGTAGCGTTCGTGATGCGTACACGCGACCGTCGCGGCGAGCTCGCATGCGGCGCCGCCGAGGGCGCGCAGTATGTCGGCCCCCACCTGTGGATGCCGACACATCACTCGCATGTCGTCGGGTGTCAGTTTTTCCGGCTTTTCCAATATCGCATTCGGAACACACAGCTTGCCGGTGTCGTGCAACGCCGCGGCAAGCCCGAGGGCCTGCGCCTCGACGGTGGGGATCCCCAGGGCTTGGGCGAAACGCCAGGTGAGCGCGCCGACACGCCACATGTGCGTGGCCGTACCGCCACGCTTGTGTTCGGCCAGCCGAAAGAGTGTCCACGCCGCCGCCGGCAGGCTGCGCATGAGGCGGGCGTCGGCGAGCCAGTGACAGTGCGCGCCGCGTGGCGTGCGCTCGGGCGGGGCATCGTTGCAGGGCGCTTTACGCAGGGCATCGCCGGCGCAGGGGGAGGTTGGGAAGGGGATGGCGTGCGTTGGCGCAGGGTCGGGCATACGTTGTTCGGTCGGTTTGAAGCGCACACTCTAACGACGCGCAAGTCCACGAATGTTGATCGGGATCAATCCGGCGGAAGACGCCTGCGTTCCAATCACCGTTGAAAATCAAAAGCCCACCGCAAGCGGTGGGCTTTTGTCTTGCTGGCGACCCCGGGCGCTCGGGTTGGGCGCCTGGCGTCACCTCGGTGGCGCGTCGCCGACGTCGACCGTGTTGAGCGTGTCGATCGGCAACGTCCGGGCGCCTCGATTACGCGAAGTTCTTCGCGGCGAAGTCCCAGTTGACCAGGTTCCAGAATGCCTCGACGAACTTCGGACGGGCATTGCGGTAGTCGATGTAGTACGCGTGTTCCCACACGTCGATCGTGATCAGCGGCTTGTCCGCGCCGGTGAGCGGCGTGGCGGCGTTGCTGGTGTTGACGATGTCGACCGAACCGTCGGCCTTCTTCACGAGCCACGTCCAGCCCGAACCGAAGTTGCCCACGGCCGACTTCGAGAAAGTGTCCTTGAAGGCGTCGAACGAGCCAAACTTGGCGTCGATGGCCTTGGCCAGATCGCCCGACGGTGCACCGCCACCCTTCGGCGACAGGGTGTTCCAGAAGAAGGTGTGGTTCCACACCTGCGCCGCGTTGTTGAACACGCCGCCCGACGACTTCTTGATGATGTCTTCGAGGCTGGCGCTTTCGAATTCGGTGCCCTTGATCAGGTTGTTCAAGTTGGTCACATAGGCTTGGTGATGCTTGCCGTAGTGATACTCCATCGTTTCCTTGGAGATGGTCGGCGCCAGTGCATCGATGGCGTACGGCAGTTCAGGGAGCTTGTGTTCCATGGCGATTGTCCTTTGTGCTCTGAGGGGAACCCGATTTTGCGTTATCCGGAGCCATCGATTCTAGGGCAGATGCGATAACCCCGCAAACCGCACGGGTACTCGCTTGACCGCAAGCGACCGCTTTCACGTGACGATTGCTGGCCAATATCGCCTGATCGACGCACGATGCCCGCGATTGACCCGCATTATCGAATCGACCTGGCTAAAAAGTATCGTCTAGCCTGACCTGAACGTCACCAATACCCACATCGGCGGCTCCGTCGGCCAGATGCATCGTCACGTGCTGGCCGCGCTGGAGTTTGCGAGGGTCGCGCAACGGTTGCCCCCTGGCGTCGAGCACGGCGGCATAGCCGCGCTGGAGCGTGCGGCGCGGGTTGAGCAGTTCGAGGTGGGCCGTGGCGTCGGCCAGCCGTTGCGCCGAGCGCTCCGAGCGGCGCGACATCGCGTTTTGCAAGCGCTGCGAGAGTAGCGCGACGCGCTCGTGTTGCGGGGCGACATCGGGCACCGCCCGCGCCAGACGCAGATGCAGCATCTCGAAGCGACTGCGGCGCTGGGTCAACGGGCGTTCGAGCGCATGACGCAGCCGGTCGGCCAGATGGGCCAGCTCACCGCGCTGACGCGCCAGACGCTCACGCGGCGACACCAGCGCGCGCGATAGGCTGTCGAGTTGCTGGGCGCTCTGCTCGAGCGTGCGCCACATGGCTCGCGTCAATCGCTGGCGCTCCCGGTCGACCTCGCGCAGACACTCATCGCGAGATGCACTGATCAGCTCGGCCGCCGCCGTCGGCGTGGGCGCCCGGACGTCCGCCACAAAGTCGGCAATCGTGAAATCGGTTTCATGTCCCACGCCGGACACCACGGGCAACGCACTGCGGGCGATCGCCTGGGCGAGCACTTCCTCGTTGAACGCCCACAGGTCTTCAATCGAACCGCCACCCCGACAAAGCAGCAGCGTGTCGACTTCGCGGCGCGCGTTGGCCATGTCGAGCGCCGCCGCCAGTCGCGTGGCGGCATCCGCGCCCTGCACCGGTGCCGGATACACCACGACCGAGACATGCGGTGCGCGTCGGGCAAGCGTCGTCAGCACGTCGCGCAAGGCCGCCGCCTGCAATGACGTGACGACGCCGATGCGGCGGGCATATCGCGGCAACTCACGCTTGCGCGCCACGTCGAACAGCCCGGCGGCGGCGAGCTTCTCCTTGAGCCGCAGGAACGCCTCATAAAGATTGCCTTGACCGGCGCGGCGGATCGCTTCGACATTGAGCTGGACCTCGCCGCGCGGCACATACATGGAGAGCAGCGCGCGAACTTCGACGCGATCGCCCTCCTTCGGCGAGAAATCGGCATGTTGGGCACGACCGCGAAACATCACGCAGCGCATTTGCGCCTGGGCGTCCTTGATCGAGAAATACCAATGGCCGCTTGCCGCGCGCGTGAAGTTCGAAATTTCGCCGCTGACCCATGCCAGCGGGAAGCTTCGCTCCAGCACGCCGGCCACGGCTTTGTTCAAATCCGAAACACTTAGCACGCGATCCGCGCCACCAGCGGGCCGGACGTCGTCGAAAAATTGGTTCATGCGGGTTGGCTGGCAAAAAAACTGTCCACAGGCCCGCTAATTTAAGGGTTTTCTCGCCCGCTCGCCGTATTTTTCCTGGCCCCCGATGCCAAACCCTTGATTTATCGGCCCTCCCGAAGCGCATCATGGCCATGCGGCAAACCTATCTCAATGACTTCGTGAAGATATATCCTGACGCACCGACATGTGCACATAGTTATCCACAGGCAAGCGCGTGTTCGATGGGATTCGTGAGTTTGCGGATGTGTTCATTTCTGAAACGTTTTCCTGCTCATTTTTTCATCACGAAGGAAAAACGTACGTCGCGTCAAACAGTTGCCGAAGGTATCCCAAGCTTTTCCACATCCTTGTGCGCCTGTCGTGTGGAAAACGGTACTTGCCCATCCCCCCCCTGCACGCTACAGTTCGGACTCGCTTGCCCATCCCCCCGCAATCAGTAAGAGGTCGTCTTTGTTTGCCGTCATCCAGGCCGCCGGCTGGCCCATCTGGCCACTTCTCATCGCCTCCGTTTTCGCGCTCGCCCTGATCGTCGAGCGCGCCCTGTCGCTGCGCCGCGCCCGCGTGCTGCCAAGCGGCGTGCTCGAAAACGCCATCACCCTCGCTCGACGCGGGTCGGCCAAACAAGACGCGACCGAAGCGTTGGCGCGCAGTTCGTTGCTCGGGCGCGTGCTCGCCACGGGCGTTCGCTATGTGGCGCACAACCCGCAGGGGCCGCGCGACGGCGCGAAGGAAGCGCTGGAAGAGACCGGGCGTGCCGTCGCGCACGAACTGGAGCGTTTTCTGCCCGCGCTGGGCACGATCGCGTCGGTCGCCCCGCTGATGGGCCTGTTCGGCACGGTCGTCGGCATGATCGAGATCTTCGGCGCCCAGGACGCCTCGGGCACGGATCCCGCCCAGTTGGCACACGGTATTTCCGTCGCGCTCTATAACACCGGTTTCGGCCTGATGATCGCGATTCCCGCGATGATCTTCTATCGCTACTACCGCACCCGTGTGGACGCGTTCCTGGTCGAACTCGAGACGCAGGCGGTCCATTTTCTCGATGCCACGCTGCCGCGGCACTGATCCGAGAGACGCACGATGAATTTCCGTCGAGGTCTCTCCACGCGCGACGAGCCGGAGATCAATCTGATCCCGCTTATCGACGTGCTGCTCGTCATATTGATCTTCCTGATGGTTACCACGACCTACACGCGCTATACCGCGCTGAAGGTCAACCTGCCGACGGCCGACGCGCAAAAGGCCGTTGTGCCCCCGCGTCAGATCGTGGTCTCGGTCGGCGCCGACGGCAGCTACGCCGTCGACCGGCATGCGCTCGCGCAACGCGATGTCGCGAGCCTCACGGCCGCGCTGCGCCAGGCTGCCGGCCCGGTCAACAGCGAAGCTCAAGCGCCTGTCGTCGTGATCAATGCCGACGCCAAAAGCGCCCATCAGTCGGTCATCAATGTCATGGAAGCCGCTCGCGAGGCCGGTTTGTCCCGGCTGACGTTCGCCGCGCGCTCGACGACGGCCCACGGCGCCGCCGGTCAACCGTCCCGATGACGACGCCTTCGTCACGTCCGGTCCTTGCCGCCGGCGTGCGTTCGCGCGCACTGGTGCCGCGTCTGTCTGGCTCGCTGGTGCATTGGGTCAGTGGGCAATGGCAGCGACGCGGGCTCGTCGCCTGGCTGCTTTGGCCCTTGTCGTGGCTTTTCGCGGCGATGGCGGCCTGGCGGCGCCTGAGCTTCCGTCGAGGCTGGAAATCGTCGACGCGACTCCCCGTGCCAGTCATCGTGGTCGGCAATCTCACGGTGGGCGGCACCGGCAAGACGCCGACGGTCATTGCGCTCGTGGGCGCGCTGCGCGCACTTGGCTATACGCCCGGCGTCCTGTCGCGCGGATATGGGGCAACGCTGCCCCGTCCGACCGAGGTGAGTCCAACGGCGCGCCCCGATGCGGTCGGCGATGAGCCGCTGCTGATCGCCCGGCGCACGGGCGCGCCGGTGTGGGTGTGGCCGTCACGTGTAGAGGGCGGTCGCGCACTGCTGGCCGCGCATCCGGCATGCGACGTCATCGTTTGCGACGACGGCCTGCAACATTACGCGCTGGCGCGCGACGTCGAGATCGCCGTATTCGACCACCGGCTGGGCGGCAACGGCTTCCTGTTGCCCGCCGGGCCCTTGCGCGAGCCACTGTCGCGTCGGCGCGACGCCAATCTGATCAACGATCCCTACGGCAGAACGCTCCCCGACTGGCCCGACACCTGGCGACTGACGCTCACGCTCGGTGACGCGTGGTGCGTGAGCCAGCCGACCCTCACCCGGGCGCTGCCGCACTTCTCGGGCAAGCGGGTGCTGGCCGCCGCCGGCATCGGCGCGCCCGAACGCTTCTTCGCCGCGCTGCGTGGCGCCGGCCTGCAGATCGAGACGCTGGCCTTGCCCGATCATTACGACTTTGCGACGAATCCGTTCGACGGCGTCGCGGCCGACGCCATCCTGATCACCGAAAAGGATGCAGTAAAATGCGTCACCTGGTCCGACCCGCGTGTGTGGGCCGTACCTGCCGAGGCGGCGCTCGATGCGCGCCTCGTATCCCTGGTAGTGGAGAAATTGCGTGGACAACCGACTGTTTGAGATTCTCGTCTGCCCGTTGTGCAAGGGCCCCCTGGAGTACGACAAGAAGGCCCAGGAGCTGATTTGCCACGCCGACAAGCTCGCTTACCCGATTCGCGATGGCATCCCGGTCATGCTGGCCGACGAGGCGCGTCAGTCCGTCGAAGGCACACCCGTGCCGCTGAGCGGCGACAAGCCGGCATCGTGAGCACGTCGATGAACACCGTCGACTTTGTCGTCGTGGTGCCAGCGCGTCTCGCCTCGACGCGTCTGCCGAACAAGCCGCTCGCCGATATCGGCGGCAAGCCGATGGTCGTGCGCGTCGCCGAGCGGGCGCGCGAGTCGGGGGCGTGTCAGGTGGTCGTCGCCACCGACGCACAGCGCGTGGCCGATGCCGTCGCCGCGCACGGCTTCGATGTCGCGTTGACGCGTGCGGATCATCCGACAGGCACCGATCGTCTTGCCGAGGTGGCCGTTCAGCAGGGCTGGTCCGACGACACCATCGTCGTCAATGTGCAAGGCGACGAGCCGCTCATCGATCCGCGCCTGGTACACGCGGTGGCGGCGCATCTGGCCGAACATCCGGACTGTGCCCTGTCGACGGCGGCGCACCCGATCACCGACAACGCGGAAATCTTCTCGCCGAACGTGGTCAAGGTCGTGCTCGACGCGCACAGCCGTGCACTCTATTTCTCGCGTGCGCCCATTCCGTGGTCGCGCGATGCGTGGTCCGCCGGACTGGCCCATGCCGCAACACTGCCGGCCCCGGCCACGCCCGTCTTTCGTCACATCGGGCTTTACGCCTATCGCGCCAAATTCTTGCGCACATATCCGAGCCTGCCGCAGGCCCCGATCGAGACCGCGGAGTCGCTCGAGCAACTCCGTGCTCTCTGGCATGGGGAACGCATTGCCGTGCTCGTGACCGCCGACGCACCGCTACCGGGCGTCGACACGGCGGAAGATCTCGAACGCGTTCGCGCATTGCTGCGAAACTAACGCCCGATCCCGCACGAATTAGGGCAGTTTCGCGCCAACCGATCGCTGGCAAGCGTGTCTCGGAAATCGCACCGGTACGACGCCTATCGGTCGGCAAAACGCCGGCAGGCGGACTCATCGTGGCATAATCGCTCTGATTCTCGCGAGCAGCCCCCCGGTCGCGCGCGACGCGCCCTGCCGATGCGTCGCCTGCCAACCGCGCGGTTGGCCGGTCACGTGACCCGCAACCGCCGCAGAGTACCGGAGACGCGCCTGCCTGCCGCACGCACAGCATTCACAAATCACAAACTTTCAGGAGTCATTGATGCGTCTGATTTTGTTGGGGGCACCCGGGGCCGGCAAAGGCACCCAAGCCACTTTCATCAAAGAAAAATTCGGCATCCCGCAAATCTCGACCGGCGACATGCTGCGCGCCGCGATCAAGGAAGGCACCCAGCTCGGCCTCGAAGCCAAGCGATACATGGACGCGGGCGACCTCGTGCCGGACGCTGTCATCATCGGCATGGTGCGTGAGCGCCTGACGGCGGACGACTGCAAGAGCGGCTATCTGTTCGATGGCTTCCCGCGCACGATTGCGCAAGCAGAAGCCATGAAGGATGCCGGTGTCGCCATCGACTTCGTGCTCGAAATCGACGTGCCGTTCGACGAAATCATTACGCGTATGAGCGGTCGTCGTACGCATCCGGCGTCGGGCCGTACCTACCACGTCACGTTCAACCCGCCCAAGGTCGAAGGCAAGGACGACGTGACCGGCGAGCCGCTCGTGCAGCGCGACGATGACAAGGAAGAAACCGTCAAGAAGCGCCTGACCGTGTACGAATCGCAAACCAAGCCGCTCGTGGCCTACTACTCGGATTGGGCGAAGCATGGCAGCCCGGGCGCAAGCGTCGAAGCACCGCAGTATCGCAAGATCTCGGGTCAGGGCAGCGTGGACGAAATCCGTGCGCGTGTGTTCGATGCACTGAAGTAAGTGCGTTGCCGTCGGTTCCGTTCACCCGGTGTGGCATTCGCTGCGCCCGGTGTCGGGTCGACGTGAACGACGATGTAGAAAAAGGCGGCCGGTGCATTCCAGGCCGCCTTTTTTGCCAACGGCAGGCGATGCCGTTACCGCAACGCCGGCGGTTGCCGGGTCAGATTGTCGCGGCGCAGCAAATTGTTGGGTCGCCAATGACTACAATGGAGTGCCGAGTGCAGCTTGCGATCGGCTCGGTCGCCGAGGCTGTCGGCGTCAACCCCGCATTCTCCCCGTCCCCAAGGCAGGAGGCTGGCATGAAATCACTGGCGCAACAGATGTCGTTCTACCAGCGCTATCATCGCAGTGCCAGGAATCGCCTGACCCATTTCTTCGGCGTTCCCATGATCATCCTCGCGGTCATGCAGGCGCTCGCCCTGCTGCCGCTTGGCCCGAGCGGCCTGAATGTCGCCCATGTGACGGTGCTGGTGCTGCTCACCTACTACTTCCTGCTCGATGTCCCGCTGGCGCTCGCCATGACGGCCTTTTTCGCCGTATTGCTGGCCATTACGCAACATCTGGCGACATTGTCATGGCCGTGGGCGCTGAGCGTCTTCGGCGTGCTGTTCGTCGGCGGCTGGATCGTCCAATTGGTTGGACATCATTTCGAAGGACGCAAGCCCGCGCTGCTCGATAACGTCTTCCAGATCTTCATCGCGCCAATGTTCCTGATGGCCGAGGTGTTCTTTCATTTCGGTTACAAACCCGGCCTGCAAAGGCGCGTCCAGGAATTGGCGGCTCAGTCGGCGTGAACGGGCGCAGGCCCCGACGAACGTCGCGCGACGTCGTCACGCCAGCCGATTCGGCTGGCGTTTTGCGTTCAAGATGATGGACGGCAGCGGGAAAGCAGGCGGGACCGGCGCTTATCCGTGACTGCCCGGGCGACGGCTCAGATCGTCAAGCATCTGACGAATCGCATTGGCGTCTTCGGCATCGGGGCGCACCCCCAGATAGCTCTCCAGATCGTCCTGCGCCGGACGCACCAGCCCCAGACGGGCATAAGCCAGCCCGCGATCGCGCTTCTCGATCGGTTGGTCGGGCAAGACGAGCACCATGCGCTCCTGCACCGAAAGCACACGCTCCCATCGCTCGCTCTGCGTGTAGATGGCGCGAAGATTGCGCAGCATCCGGGCCAGGATCTCGCGCGGCGACGCCGGCTCCAGGAAGGGATGAAGCAGTGCCCACAACGCCAATTCCTGAATCGGCTCGGCGCTCTCGTCTCGATAGTGCTTCAAGTACGGCTCGACCATTTCGAGCAGTCGCTGCGGCGAGAGCGAATTGCCCGAGATCGGGTCGATCACCACGTCGCCGGCCGGCACGGCAAGCCGCAGCAGGAAATGCCCCGGGAACGACAGGCCGCGCAGCGGCAGGCCGATCTGGTTGCCGATTTCCATGCAAAGCACGGCCAGGGAGATCGGAATGCCGCGACGCCGGTCCAGCACCACATGCAGGTGGCTGTTGTCCGGGTCGTAGTAATCGTTCTGATTGACGGAGAACCCGAGTTCGCGGAAGAAGAAATGATCGAGCAGTTGCAGCTTCTGCAACGGCCCGGCATCCGGCGGCAGACGCTTGGCCAGACGCGCGGCGAGCGTGTCGATCCGGGTCAGCGTGTCCTGCACGTCGAGATCGGGATAGACGTCCTGGGCGATGGCGATGGCCGCTTCGGTCAGCGGCAGACCGTCGTCGGACGCCACCAGCGCAGCAAAGTACTCGAGAAATCGATTCGCCATGCGCTATCCGTGAAGTCTGCCGTGTCGGTGGCCCGCGAGCGAACGGCTAGCGAACGCGCCGACGGAAGAACGAGAAGTTGAAACCCATGAGGAATAATGCCCCGAAATACACCACCGCGCATAGCACCAGACTGGCGCCAAGTAGCGCAATGCGCGAGAGCGGGCGCGCGCTCATCGCCACCCAGTCGAAACTCTGGGTGAACCACAGCAGCAAGCCCGCCAGAATCAGGCACGCGGCCAGCAATTGCACGAAGAACAGACGCCATCCGGGCGCCGGCCGATAGATGCCGCGCTTGTACAGCCCCGCGAACAGCAGCACCGCGTTCATGCACGCGCCCACGCCGATCGATAGCGAAAGCCCCGCGTGAGCGAACCAGCGCACGAAGAGCAGGTTGGAGAGCTGCGTCGCCACGAGCACCACGACGGCGATCTTCACTGGCGTCTTGATGTCCTGCTTGGCATAGAAGCCCGGCGCCAGAATCTTGATGAGAATCAGGCCCACCAGCCCGACGCCGTAGGCCGTCAGCGCGTGTGCCGTCATCGCGACATCGGTCGCGTCGAAACGGCCATATTGATAAAGCGTTGCGGTCAGCGGCTCGGCGTATACGAACAGCCCGACGGCACTCGGCATCGCCAGCAGGAACGTCAGACGCAGCCCCCAGTCCAGCAGCGCGGAATACTCGGCGGGGTCGCCGTCGGCGTGGGCGCGCGAAAGGCTCGGCAGCAGGATGGTGCCCAGTGCCACGCCGAGCAGTGCCGTCGGAAACTCCATCAGCCGGTCGGCATACGCCAGCCACGACACGCTGCCCTGAGCGAGGCGCGACGCGATGTTCGTGTTGATGATGAGGCTCACCTGCGCCACCGACACGGCCAGCGTAGCCGGCACCATTTTCGCCAGCACCCGTTTCACGCCCGTGTTGCGCAACGCCGCCGCGACGTTGATCGTGATGCGCGGCAACATACCGATGCGCGCGAGCGCCGGGAGCTGGATGACCAATTGCAGCACGCCACCGACGATCACCGCGAAGGCCAGCGCGTAGACCGGCTTCGCGAGGTGCGGCGCAACCCACAGCGCCGCGACGATCGAACTGATATTGAGCAGCACGGGCGCGAACGCCGGCATCGAGAACTGTCGCCAGGTATTGAGCACCCCGGCGGCGAGCGTTGTGATCGAGATGAGGGTGATGTACGGGAACATCACGCGGGTCATGAACACGGCCGAGTCGAACGTGCCGTTTTCGCGCGAGAGGCCCGTCGCAACGGCGTAGACAACCCCGGAGGCACCCAGCACCCCGGCAATCGTGATCATCAACAACCCCCAGAACAGGACGGTGGTCACGGAATCGACGAGGGTTCTGGTCTCCTCGTGACTGCGCTGCGACTTGAATTCGGCCAGAATCGGCACGAACGCCTGCGAAAACGCGCCTTCGGCGGACAGGCGGCGCAGCAGATTGGGGATGCGGAATGCGACGTTGTAGGCGTCGGTCATGGGACCGGCACCAAACATGCGTGCGATAAGAATTTCACGAACCAGGCCGGTGATGCGCGAGAGCATCGTGAAACCGCTGACCGTAGCGAGAGCTTTGAGCAAATTCATGTTGCGCGTATTATACGCACAGCCTTGCAGCAAAGAAGTTGCAATTTCCATTGGCGTTCGGCTATAATCGACGGTTTCCAAGTCAATGGATTGCTTCCTGGCCACCGTGTCTCCCAGGGAGCCGGGCCAAACTGCATAGAAGCCGCATCAGGCGGAGCAATTCAAGGAATTCACCAAACATGGCAAATACCGCACAAGCACGCAAGCGCGCGCGTCAAACCGTTAAGATCAACGCCCACAACTCGGCACTGCGCTCGCGTCTGCGCACGGCAGTCAAGGCTGTCCGCAAGGCCATCGCCGCTGGCGACCAGACCGCTGCCAAGGAAGTGCTGCGCACGTCGGCCAAGACGATTGACATCATCGCCGACAAAAAGATCGTTCACAAGAACACCGCCGCTCGTCAAAAGAGCCGCCTGTCGGCCGCCATCAAGGCGATGTCGGCGGCTGCCTAACAGCGCAAGCTGCAAAGCAGACCCAGTTGCTTGCCGGTTCCGACGCTGGTCGGAACACAAAAAAGCCCGCTTCATGCGGGCTTTTTTCTTTTCAACACAGCGCAACGCCGACCCGCGCTCACGCGATGCGAGCGCGCACCTCTGCGTGCCGTCGCGCAAGAGATCCGGGACCGGCAAGGGAACGGCAAGAACACCCAGGACCGTCGCCGCGAAACGGCTAACGAGAGGGGGCTAACGAGAGGGCAGATCGACAGTGAGTCAGGGCCAAAGGCCCGGCACTCACGTCTGGCCGAAAAACGGCCGGGGAGATTATTTGACGTCGGGAACGAAGCAGGCTTCGGTCAGCTGCAAGTCGTTGTCACGGGCAAAATTCATCACGAAATCGAACGCCATCGGCTCAATATCGCGCAACCGCTCGTCAACGACGACGCATTTGACGTCGCCCACCATAATCGGACGCACATAGGGGGAGTACTGCATGTATGCGTTCGGACCGGTATTGCTCCGGCCACAGAACGACACGGCGCCGCACAGACGCTCCGCCCAGTCACTCGGCCGGAACTTCTTGCCACCCCGGGTGAGCCCCTGGATGAAATACTCGCGCGCGGAAACCTGGTCGGTCATATCGCTCAATCACCTCAAAAAACACCTGGCCAGCCATACGCGGGTAGCGTCGCTGACAGAGACAGTATTATATCTTATATAAGACTCAAACCTGTCCCCTACCCTCGCCGCCGATGTTTTTTTCAGTCTTGCCAGCCGTTTTTGGCTGTGCAGCATCGGGCTCGATCATACGCTTTTCGTGTGACGGCAAAACGATTTGGTAGACTAGGGCCTGTTCCCCTGATGCCAGCAACCTGTAGAACACCTTCAAGCGCCTGACCGGGGGACAGGCCTCAAGGCTTGTTCGTCGTGCCGCAAGCGTGCAAGTTCCCTTTGAATTTCCGCGCTATCGGCCTCCAGCAGAACATCCAAATGACCACCGCCAAACCCATCAAGCATTACCTTCAGTTTTCGGATTTGACGCTCGACGAGTACGACTACGTACTGGAGCGCACCCGCATCCTCAAGAAGAAATTCAAGAACTACGAGACCTACCACCCGCTGCACGACCGCACGCTGGCGATGATTTTCGAGAAAAGCTCGACACGCACGCGACTGTCGTTCGAAGCCGGGATTCACCAGTTGGGCGGCCATGCCGTGTTCCTGAACACGCGCGACACGCAGCTCGGACGCGGCGAGCCCATCGAAGACGCCGCCCAGGTGATCTCGCGAATGACCGACATCATCATGATTCGCACGTTCGGCCAGGAGATCATCGAGCGCTTCGCGCAGCATTCGCGCGTGCCGGTGATCAACGGCCTGACCAACGAATATCATCCGTGCCAGGTGATGGCAGACATTTTCACGTTCTACGAGCATCGCGGCCCGATCAAGGGCAAGACCGTGACGTGGATCGGTGACGCCAACAACATGTCTTACACGTGGATTCAGGCCGCCGAGATCTTCGGCTTCCAGTTCAACATCTCCACGCCGCCGGGCTACCGCCTTGATCAGGCGATGGTGGCCGAGTCGAGCCGCCCGTTCGTGCGCGAGTTCGACGACCCGCGCGAAGCCTGCGAAGGCGCGGATCTCGTGTCGACCGACGTCTGGACGAGCATGGGTTATGAAGCGGAAAACGAGGCGCGTAAAGCGGCCTTCGCCCAATGGTGCGTGAACGCCGACCTCATGCAGCGCGCCAAACCGGACGCGCTGTTCATGCACTGCCTGCCCGCGCACCGTGGCGAGGAAGTGTCGGCCGACGTGATCGACGGGGCGCAAAGCGTCGTCTGGGACGAAGCCGAGAACCGTCTGCATGTGCAGAAGGCGCTCATGGAGTACCTGATGCTCGGTCGCGTGTAACGCGGCGCAGATCACGCAGCGCCCGGACTACCGCAATGTTGTCCGGGCGTTTTCTTGTCCCCAGCACCCCCGCCTCCCTTCCCGTTGACGCCCCGGCTTCCCCCACCGCGAGCAGCGTTCCGCTATCATCGCTGACGCGCAGGCGTCCCTCGTTGACACGCGCTTCATCACCGCACGTCGCCGTCCGTACCGTCCGTCAAAACATTTCGCCATTTGCACCACGACGGGGCAAATTCGTTGTGCATTGCACAAAATGCAGCCGGATGGACATTCGAAACGTGCTAGCATGAATTCACGCTTGTCCCGTCGGGACGGGCTTATCGACCCATCATCGCGACTTTCCATCGCATTCGACTCCGCATTCGGTCATGACGCAAAACGCAACGCAGTTCGACAACGTTTCCGTAATCAAGCGCGCCAACACCTATTTCGACGGCAAGTGCGTTTCGCACACCGTGCTGTTCCCGGACGGCACGCGCAAGACGCTGGGCGTGATCTTCCCAGCCACGCTCCAGTTCGGCACCGATGCCCCGGAAATCATGGAAGTCACGGGTGGCCGCTGTCGCATCCGTCTGGCCGGTCAGGCCGAGTGGCAGGAATACGCCGCCGGTCAGCAGTTCTCCGTGCCGGGCAATAGCAAGTTCGATATCGAGGTCCTGGAGACGCTCGATTACGTCTGCCATTACGGCTAATCGTCCGGCCCAGCATCGCGATGGCGGGGGTCTCCCGCGCCATTGCCCTCTCGGCCGGTTCAGCGCGGCCCGGCGCCGCTACTCACTATGTCGCGTCTGCCCCCCGAATCCGCCGACGATACTACCGGCGACCGATCTTCTGTAACGCCTGCCGATGCACAGGTCACCGCCGCCATGGCAGAACCGGTCTCGCCGGCCGCACCGGCCGGCGCGTCTGAATCCGCTGCCACCTTGGAGAACGGCACAAGCACCGATCTCGAGCCGAGCGACGTCCCACTGCTCCCGCCGGACGGCCTCACCGGCCCGGCACACGCCGTCAGCGAGGCAAAAAAGTCCGCCGCCCCTCGCGCACGCAAGCGCACGTCGGCCCCCGCCGGCAAGGCGGGTGACGCCGTCGCGGCGAAAGGCGGCACAGATACGCCAGAGCCCCCCCGCACGCGCGCGCCCGGCAAGTCCACGAAACCCACGCGACGCCGCCAGGCGAAGCGAAAAGGCATCGACCTGGGACTACAAGGGGGCGGTGCGCACGGCGCCTACACGTGGGGGGTGCTCGACAAATTGCTGGAAGACGGCCGTCTCGAATTCGAGGGCATCAGTGGCGCCTCCGCAGGCACCATGAATGCCGTCGTCCTGGCGCACGGCCTGCTCGATCGTCCGGGCGTGGACCCACGCGAGAAGGCACGTGAGGCGCTGCACAGCTTCTGGCTTGGCGTGTCGCAGGCAGGCTCATCGGCGACCGCATGGGCGCAGACCGTATTCAGTTGGCTCAACGGCCGTCCGACCGAGTATCCCGTCTGGCACGACTGGATGCAGAGCATGCAGCAACTGATTACGCCGTTCTCGCAGCCTCCGGCCGAAATCAACCCGCTGCGTACTGTGCTCGAGGCGCAGGTCGATTTCGAACGGTTGCGCGAAAGCACCGCGACGCGTCTGTTCGTCTCTGCGACCAACGTCCGCACCGGTAACATCCACATCTTCCGCACGCACGAAATCACGCTTGACGTCGCGATGGCGTCGGCATGCCTGCCGTGGCTCTTCAAACCGGTGAAAATCGACGAGGACTTTTACTGGGATGGCGGCTATCTCGGCAACCCGCCGCTCTACCCGTTCTATTACGAGACGCTCACGAGCGACATCCTGATCGTTCACATCAATCCGATCGAGCGAAAAGAGAAGCCGGTGCTGCCGGGCCAGATCATGAACCGCGTGAATGAAATCACGTTCAACGCGTCGCTGCAGCGCGAGTTCCGCGCCATTTCCTTCGTGCACAAACTGATCGACGAAGGGTGGCTCAAGCCCGAGTTTCGCAAGCGCCTGAAATATCCGCTGATTCACTCGATTCGCGCGGACAAGGCGCTGTACGACTTGTCGTCATCGACGAAATTCGTGACCGACTGGCATTTCCTCACCACGCTGCGCGACCGTGGCCGCGAAGCGGCGAGCCGATGGCTCGATGCGCATTTTGACGACGTCGGTGTACGCTCCACCGTCGACCTGCGGCGCGATTACCTGCAGCGTCTGCCCGACGCCACCACCATCAAAGCATGAGCGGCTCGGGCTCGAGCGCGATACCGAAGCGAGCCTGCACGCTGGCTTGCACGGCGTGCGCGAGCGCCACGATCTCCGCGCCGCTCGCGCCGCCGCGATTGATGAGCACCAGCGCCTGACGCTCGTGCACACCCGCGCGACCGAGCGACTTGCCGCGCCAGCCGCACTGGTCGATGAGCCAGCCCGCCGCGACTTTCCAGGCGCCGTCCGGCTGGACGTAGCCGACCGCCTGCGGACACCGCTCACGCAGCGCCGCAAACGTCGCGGCGTCCACCACGGGATTCTTGAAGAAGCTCCCGGCATTGCCGAGTTCGGCCGGGTCGGGCAGCTTGCGCCGGCGAATGTCGGCGACGGCCGCGAAGATCTGCCGCGCCGTGGGGTGCGCGATGCCCGCCTGGGCGAGTGTGTGCGACACGTCCGCATAGCCGGTCACGGGTTGCCACGGCTGCGGCAGCCGCAACGTGACCGAGACGATGAGGTAGCGCCCGGGTTCGCGCTTGAACAGCGAATCGCGATAAGCGAACGCGCAGGCCTCGCGCGCGAGCGTGACGAACGTGCCCGTGGCCGTGTCGAGCGCGCGCACCTCGGCAAGGCGCTCGGCCAACTCCAGCCCGTAGGCGCCGATGTTTTGAATCGGGGCCGCGCCAAGGGTGCCCGGGATCAGCGCGAGGTTCTCCAGGCCCGGACAGTCCTGTGCGAGCGTCCAGTCGACGAAATCGTGCCAGACTTCGCCAGCGCCGCCGCGCACATAGCGCGCGTGCGCGTCGTCCGCGAGCCGCTCACGGCCGCGAATCGCCATCCGGAACACCACGCCGTCGAAGTCGCGCGTGAACACCACATTGCTGCCGCCGCCGAGCACGAGGCGCGGCAGGCCCGCCAGCTCGGGCATGGCGAGCGCGTCGAGAAGTGCCGCTTCGCTGTCGATCGTCACGACGAAGCGGGCGGTGGCGGGCAGACCGAAGGTATTGAATTCGCGCAGGCTGACGTCGCGTTGCAACTGAGGCATGAAGTCGGGAGAAATCCGTGGGTGATCCGTGGGTGCCGTCGTCCCGGAGAGTGCCCGGAAGGGACGCGGGACCGACGGCTGAATTACAATATCGGGCGAAAGAATTTTGCGCAACATTATAACGGCCGCGTGGCCGAGGCCCGCGCCGGACGCATCCGCCGGTGCCGCCATCCCCCGCAGGGCACGCCCGGCGAGCCCTTTCACGAACCCTTTACCTTTCAGGAGAGCCAGATGCCATCGTTCGACGTGGTTAGCGAAGCCAACATGATAGAGGTCAAGAACGCCATCGACCAGGCCAACAAGGAAATCTTGACGCGATTCGATTTCAAGGGATCGGACTCGCGCGTCGAGCACAAGGAGCAGGAACTCACGCTCTTCGCCGACGACAACTTCAAGCTCGAGCAGGTCACGCAGGTGCTCATCAGCAAGATGGCCAAGCGCAACGTGGACGTGCGCTTCCTCGATTACGGCAAGGTCGAGAAAATCAGCGGCGACAAGGTCAAGCAGGTCGTCAAGGTGAAGAAGGGCGTCGAAGGCGACCTGGCCAAGAAGATCGTGCGCCTGATCAAGGACAGCAAGATGAAGGTGCAGGCCAGCATCCAGGGCGACAGCGTGCGCATCACGGGCGCCAAGCGCGACGACCTGCAAAACGCCATCGCGCTGCTGCGCAAGGACGTGACCGACACGCCGCTCGACTTCAACAACTTCCGCGACTGAGCGCGCGCGGCAGGCACAGGCAAACCCTGCGGACACGAACCGTCCCCATCAGGTTGGACGGTGCGCAAGGTGGGGACCGACAGGGCTGGGTTCTGTAATGCACAGGGCTCAGCCCTTTTCATTTGCGCTTAATGCGGTTGATGCGGTTGCCGTCGCACCGACCTTACTTCTTCTGACCGATGCGGCTTTCCTTGCCCGCAATCAGCTTGCCGATGTTCGCGCGGTGCCGGTAGACCAGCAGGATCGCCATGACGATCACCGCCGGGGCATACGGCCCGAAGCCGGACATGAACACGTAGTAGAGCGGCGCGAACACGGCCGCCACCAGCGCGGCGAGCGACGAATAGCGGAAGAAGATCGCGATGATGAGCCACGTGGCGAGCACCGCGAGCCCCAGCACCGGGTGGATGGCGAACAGGACACCGGCCGCCGTCGCCACGCCTTTGCCGCCTGAGAAGCGCAGGAACACCGGGTACAGGTGGCCGAGGAAGACCGCGAGGGCCACGGCCGCCAGACCGAAGTCACCGACGCCCCACGTGTCGGCAAAGCGTTGGGCGAGATACACCGCGAGCCAGCCCTTGAGGGCGTCGCCGATCAGCGTCAGCACGGCGGCCTTCCTGTTGCCGGAGCGCAGCACGTTCGTGGCGCCCGGGTTGCCCGAGCCATAGCTGCGCGGATCGGCGAGGCCCATCGTGCGGCTGACGATCACCGCAAACGGCAACGAGCCGATCAGGTACGCGAGAACGATAAAAACCAATGTGGCCATGAACTTCGAGCGTGAGCAGAATGTGTAATGGCCGCCATTCTACTTGACCCGCCCTGTCACCCCATTCTGGCAAACACGGGGTTGCGCCGGGATCGAAGCGGCCGGGCGGTGGTGGCGCCTACCCGTCGCTCAGCGCACACGACACCGGCTTCGCGGCCAGAGCGTTGAGCAGCACCTGCGGGGCAATACCGATCAGGTACCCGCGTCGCCCGCCGTTGATGAATATCTGCGGCAGATCGAGAATCGATGCCTCCACATACACCGTCATCGCCCGCTTGGTGCCAAACGGCGACGTGCCGCCCACCAGGTATCCCGAATGACGCTGGGCGACCTCCGGCTTGCAGGGCTCCACACGCTTGGCGCCGATCTGGCGCGCGAGGTTCTTCGTCGAGACGGTCCGGTCGCCGTGCATGAGCACGATCAGTGGGCGGGCCTTCTCGTCTTCCATGACGAGCGTCTTCACCACGGCATGCTCGTGCACGCCCAACTGGCGTGCCGACTCGCCGGTCCCGCCATGCTCGACGTATTCGTAGACGTGTTCGGTGAAGGCCACTTTCTTTTGCTTCAGAAACTGCGTGGCCGGCGTTTCCGAGACATGTTTGGTCTTGCTCATGGGCGCCTATTGTAATGAAACGCCTGAGGATTGCGGTCCCGGAATGCGCGCACCGCTGCCGCCCGGGGCGGCCCGTTTTCAGCCCGATGGCGGTGGGCGCATTACAATGCGGCCATGCCAGCCTCTTCCGCCCCCTCATCCCCGGACACCTTCGCCGCCAACCTGCTTGCGAATCTGCCCGCGCGCATCGACACGCTGCCCGCACGCATCGCCGCGCAAGCGCCCATGCGCACCGCCCTGATCGACGACTTCGGGCGCCTGACCTACGGCGCGTTGGCGACCTCCGTGAGCGCTTGCGCCGAGCGCCTGCGCGCACACGGCGTGCGAGGCGGCGATCGGGTGATGATCGTCGGCGAGAACGGCATCGCCTATGTGGTGCTGCTGCTCGCCGTGGCCGCCGTTGATGCGTGGCCACTGCTGTGTAACGCGCGGCTCAGCGCGGCGGAATTGAACGCGATCCGCGATCACGCGCAACCGCGCTGCGCAATCTACACCGTCGACGCCTCGCCCGACGCCGCCGCGCACGCCCGCGTGGACGCCGCCAAGATCGCCTGGACCGACCTCGCGCTCGGGGCCCTGGCACTGTCCGACACCGATCCCGACAGCGTTGCCGAACCGGTGCAAACCGATCCCGCGTTGCAATGCGCCGCGCTCATCTACACGACCGGCACGACCGGCACGCCCAAGGGCGTTCGTCTCTCGCATCGCAATCTGATGTTCATCGCCGCGGTGTCGAGCACGCTGCGACGCGTCGGTGCCGACGATATCGCCTACGGCGTGCTGCCGATCTCGCATGTCTATGGCCTGGCGTCGGTCTGTCTGGGCACGCTGTATGCCGGCGGCACGTTGCGGCTCGCCGCGCGCTTCACCCCCGAGGCCGTGCTCGACTCGCTCGCCTACGACGGGCTGACGATCCTGCAAGGCGTACCCGCCATGCACGCCCGCCTGATGGCCTACGTGTCGGCCCAAAACCGAGCGCTCGTCGCACCGCGTCTGCGCTTCGTCTACTCGGGCGGCTCGCCCCTCGACGCCGCGCTCAAGGCGCGTGTCGAAGCGTTCTACGGCCTGCCGATTCACAACGGGTATGGGTTGACCGAGAGCAGCCCCACGGTCTCGCAAACGCTGCTCGACGCCCCGCGCGATGACTGCGCCGTGGGACCGGCGATCCCTGGCGTGGCGGTACGTATCGTCGATCGCGACGGGCATGACCTGCCCGATGGTGACGTCGGCGAACTCTGGGTGCATGGGCCGAACGTGATGCTCGGGTACTACCGTGCGCCAGACCTGACAGCCGCCGCCGTGACCGAAGACGGCTGGCTGCGCACGGGCGATCTTGCGCGTCGCACCGCCGATGGCGCGCTCTTCCTCGCGGGACGCGCAAAGGAACTCATCATCCACTCCGGCTTCAACGTCTATCCGCTCGAAGTCGAGCAGGCGCTGGCGAGCCATCCGGATGTGCTGCAGGCGGCCGTCCTCGGACGCCCCGTCGACGGCAACGAGCAGGTGATCGCGTTCGTGGAGGCGCGCCCCGGCCATGCCGTCGACGTGGCCGCGCTGGCGGCGTGGGCTTCGACGCGGCTCGCGCCGTACAAGCGTCCGGCACAGATTCGTGTGCTGGACGCCCTGCCCGCCGCGTCGACGGGCAAGGTGCTCAAGCACCGGCTCAAAACGTTGCTTTGACGACGTGGCGTCGCCGCCCGCCTACCGCGGGCGTGGCACGGGTCGCCCGTGTCGCGCAAGCATTACACCTCGCCCTCAACCGCGCGGATGATGTTGCGCATGCAGCGATTTGAGGCGCTCGCGCGCAACGTGCGTGTAGATCTGCGTGGTCGAGATGTCGGCGTGGCCGAGCAACAACTGCACCACGCGCAGATCGGCGCCGTGATTGATCAGATGGGTGGCAAACGCATGACGCAGCGTATGCGGGGAGAGCGGCGCGCGAATGTCCGCCTGCAACGCATAGCGTTTGATCAGATACCAGAACGCCTGCCGCGTCATCCCATCGCCGCGTTGCGTGACGAACAGCGTGTCGCAGGCGCGACCGGCGAGCAGCACACCGCGACTTTCCGCCAGATAGCGCGCCAGCCAGGCGTTGGCCTCCTCGCCGAACGGCACGAGCCGCTCCTTCGCGCCCTTGCCAAAGATGCGCAGCACGCCTTCGTTCAATCCCACTTCAATCGTCTTGAGCGCGACCAGTTCCGACACCCGCAGACCGCTCGCATACATCAATTCGAGCATCGCCCGATCGCGCAGCCCGAGCGGCTGGGCCAGATCGGGCGCGGCCAGCAGCGCTTCGACCTGCGACTCGGACAATGTCGACGGCAAGCGCTGGGCACGCTTGGCCGACGCGATGCGCAAACACGGATCCTGCTGCACGGCGTGCTCGCGCAGCGCCCATTGATAGAAACGCTTGAAGACCGACAGGCGACGGTTCACGCTGCTCGCCAGACTCTCACGACGCCACGCCAGATAGGCGACGAGCGCCGCCTCGTCCACACCATCGAGTGAGGCTTCGCGCTTGGCGGCGAGCCACTGCGCGAACAGACGCAAATCCCGCCGGTAAGCGTCGAGCGTGTTGCGCGAGAGGCCGTCTTCGAGCCAGATCGTGTCGCAGAACTGGTCAATGAACCGGATGCTGCGCACGTAGGTCGCCCCGTCGGGATCGAAGGTGAGCGGAGACGACGGGTCGCCGGGGTTGTCGGCGCTGTCGGCGTCGTGGGGATCACCGCTCGCGTGGTGTGCCTGCGTGGTCACGCTGTGGCTCCTTCCTGGGCCAGCGCCCATTCGACGTGTTCGCGCACGAGCGCCGAGGGATGATCGCGTCGCGCCAGCAAGGCATCGCGCAGCGGCGTGCGCGCGGCGGCGTCCGCCGTGTCGCGCAGCGCATTGCCCAGCCCGACGGCCAGATTGCGCAGCCATCGCTCATGGCCAATGCGACGAATCGGACTGCCTGCCAGCTTGTCCATGAAATCCGCCTCGCTCCAGGCGAACAATTCGACGAGCGAAGCGCTATCGAGCCGGTTGCGCGCAGCGAAATCGGCGAGCGGCGACGGCTGGGCAAACTTGTTCCACGGGCAGTAGAGCTGGCAATCGTCGCAGCCATAGATGCGATTGCCCATCTTCGCGCGCAAGTCCTCGGGAATCGCCCCTTTGTGCTCGATCGTCAGATACGACACGCACAGCCGTGCATCGACGCGAAACGCTTCGGTGATGGCGCCGGTCGGGCAGACCTCGCGGCATCGCTGGCATTGCCCGCAGTGCTCGCCCCGTTGCAGGCCACGGCCCCGCCCCGTGCCGTCGTCCGCCTTGCCCGGCGCGCTCCCCTCGTCGGCATCCACCGGCAGCGGCACGTCGACAAGGATCTCGCCGAGGAAAAAGAGCGATCCCGCGTCGCGCGAGAGCAGCAGGGTGTGCTTGCCGCGCCAGCCCAGCCCGGCCTTCTGCGCGAGTTCGACTTCGAGCACCGGGGCTGAATCGGTGAATGCGCGATAGCCGAACGGCCCGATGGCCTGCGCAATGCGCTCGGCCAGTTGTTGCAGCCGATGGCGAATGACCTTGTGATAGTCGCGTCCGCGCGCATAGATCGACACGATCGCTTCGGCAGGCATCGCCGCGCGCGTGGCTTCACGCTCACGCCAGTTCGCCATGTCGGTATCGTTCGGGAGATAGTTCATGCGGGCGCTGATGACGCGCACCGTGCCGGGAACCAGTTCGGCAGGCCGCGCGCGCTTCATGCCGTGCGCCGCCATGTAGTCCATATCGCCATGACAGCCGTCGTCGAGCCACTGCTGCAGCCCCGCTTCGGCGTGCGAGAGATCGATGTCCGTGATGCCGACCCGGTCGAAGCCAAGTTCCCTCGCCCACGCGCGAATCTGGCCGGCAAGCGACGCCAGGCGCTCAGCATCGAGGGCCGGGGATGTCGCATTGTCGCGCGAGGGCGACACTTCCAAAGCCTTCGGAGGTGTCGCCGACTCGACTTGTGCGGCGGTAGCGGGGAAAATCACGGAAGCTTTCATCGACTCCATTTTACGCAATGCCCGATTCATCGACGCCGTTACCCCTGGGCGAGCGCATCTTCGCGCTGCCGGACGAAGCCGCCACCGAGGCCTTCGCCGCAGCGCTCGCGCGCGCCATCATGGAACGTGCGGCCCACACCGACGCGGCACACGCGGGCCTGCACGTGCAGCTCTCGGGCGACCTCGGTGCGGGGAAAACCACACTCGTGCGCGCACTGCTGCGCGCGCTGGGCCACACGGGTCGCGTCAAAAGCCCCACGTACGCTTTGTGTGAACCATACAACATCGACACACCACAAGGCGTGTTGCCGGTCTATCATTTCGACCTGTACCGCTTTTCCGATCCGGCCGAATGGCATGACACGGGCTTTCGGGAGCACTTTGCAGGCGACGCCCTGTGCCTCGTCGAGTGGCCGGAAAAGGCCGAAGGTCTCCTGGGCACCCCCGATTTGGGCCTTTGGCTGGAACCTGTTGGCGACAGCCGCCGTCTGACGACGAGCGCCTACACGCCGGCCGGTCTTGCTTGCCTTAACTCATGCTGATCAAACGCTTCGCCCGTTCCGACGATGCCTCATCGCCCAATGCCGGCCGCCGCCGCGCATTGCGCGCCGGTGCATCGACGCTCGTCCTCGCCCTCACCGGTACTCGCCTCGCCTTCGCCAACACCATCGTGGCCGTGCGCGTCTGGCCGGCCAGAGACTACACCCGCGTCACGCTCGAGACCGACAACCCGATCAAGTTCCAGCAGCAACTCATGGCGAGCCCGAACCGCTTCGTCATCGATCTCGACGAAGTGGATCTGAGTCCGGCACTGCGCGATCTCGTGTCCAAGATCCAGCCGAACGACCCGCAGATCATGCAGGTGCGCGTGGGGCAGTTCAAACCCGGCGTCGTGCGCATGGTCTTCGACCTGAAGGCCGGCGTGAAGCCGCAATCCTTCACGCTGCCGCCGGTCGCTGGCTACAAGTACCGCACGGTGTTCGACCTGTACCCGGCCGTCGAGCCCGATCCGCTCATGGAACTGCTCGCCAACTCCGGCCACAAGGCCGAGGCCTTGGCGCAGAATACGCCGCCCGCTCAGCCCTCGCGTCCCTCATCCGGCAACGGCACGCCGAGCACGGAAGAGAGCGAAGCGTTCTTCCAGCGTTACGCGCGGCGCGAAGCGGGGCCGCGAGCCTTGCGTCCCGCGCCGCCCGCCGCAGGCGACAGAATGCCCTCGCTCGCGCAGCGCAACGACGACGGGCTGCTCACGCCGCCGTCGCGCGCTCCGAAGACCGCCCGCCTGCTCACCATCGCGCTCGACCCCGGCCATGGCGGGGAAGACCCCGGCGCGATCGGCAGCAGCGGCACGTACGAGAAGGTGGTGGTGTTGCAGATTGCGAAACGGCTGCGCGAGAAGATCGATGCGCAACCCAACATGCGGGTGATGATGACGCGCGACGCCGACTTCTTCGTGCCGCTTGGCGTGCGGGTGCAGAAGGCCCGCCGCGTGGACGCCGATCTGTTCATGTCGATTCACGCGGATGCGTTCACATCGCCGTCGGCGAACGGGGCCTCGGTGTTCGCCCTGTCCGAGCGCGGCGCCACGAGCGCGACGGCACGTCTGCTCGAGAAGACGCAAAACGCGTCCGATCTGATCGGTGGCGTCAACATCAAGACCCACGATCGCGCCGTGGCGCATGCGTTGCTCGACATGTCGACGACGGCCCAGATCCGTGACAGCAAGGTGTTCGGCACCGCGCTGCTCGCCGAGATCGGCACCGTCGCTGACCGGCTGCACAGCAAGTACGTCGAACAGGCGGCCTTCGCCGTGCTCAAGGCACCCGACATCCCGTCGGTGCTCGTCGAGACGGCCTTCATCAGCAACCCCAAGGAAGAGCAGGCGTTGAACGATCCGGCTTATCAGGAGCGGCTCGCCAACGCGTTGCTCAAGGGGATCAAGGCCTACTTCGCCAAGAATCCGCCGCTCGCGAAGAATCGCACGGCCTGACGACGGACGAGGGCCGAAAGCCCAGACAACAATGGCGCGTCCGGTCACCCGGACGCGCCATTGTTCATTGCACCGGCGAATCGACTGTCTGACTGGCCGTCGGCCGTCGGCGTTACTCGCTCTGGCCTGGCGCCACGCCGCGGCGACCGCGCGTGACGAGCTTCCACAGCGCGCCGAGCGCAATCGGCACCACCGCCGCCGAAATGCCCACCAGCACGATGACGTTCAGGTATTGCTTGACGACCGGCAGGTTGCCGAACAGGTAGCCGCCGCCCACGAGCAACGTCACCCAGATCGCCGCGCCGAGCATGTTGTAGAGCTGGAAGCGCGCCCACGACATGGCCGACACACCTGCCACGAACGGTGCGAACGTGCGCACGACGGGCACGAAACGCGCGATCACGATGGTCTTGCCGCCGTGATGCTCGTAGAAATCGTGCGTCTTGCGCAAGGCGTCGCGATCGAGGAAACGCCAGTTCTTCTCGTACACCCGCGGCCCGATCTTCGCGCCGATCCAGAAGTTGAGCGTGTTGCCGGTCACGGCCGCGATGAAGAGCAGTACACCGAGCAGCCACGGATCCATGGCCCCGGTCGCCGCAAATGCGCCGCCAATGAACAACAGGGAATCGCCCGGAAGGAACGGAAAGAGCACCAGCCCTGTTTCCACGAAGACGATCATGAACAGGAACAGATACACCCAGTTTCCGTACTGATCGATAAACACCCCCAGGTGTTTATCGATATGGAGCACCATCTGCAGCAATTGCACCAAAGTATCCAAGTCGATTCCTCAAGATAAAGGACGCCGGCCCATCCCCGCGGGCGCGCGACGAATCGCATGATACCAGCGCAAACGTCGGGCGTCGTGAAGTCCCCATGACGGTCGAAAGCGGCCCGCCCGGGTGTGTCGAATCCATCGTCCAGCCTACAACCTTCCCATGACAGGAATAGGTCGCGCTTCTGCGTGTGTATTATCGGTTGAAACGTGGATCGACCTATGTCTTTGAGGGCAACCTTTATAATGGTTCCCATGTCTGCGACCCCGACCTCCTCTCCCTCCGCACACGACCCGGCGGGCGTGCCCGACCACGCTGGCACCGACGCCCCCGTGCGCCGTCCCGGCCCTACGCCGGCTGGCCTCGCCCCACAGCGTGCCATCCAGGTCCTCCCCGACCAGTTGATCAGTCAGATCGCTGCGGGCGAGGTGGTAGAACGCCCGGCGTCGGTCGTCAAGGAATTGCTCGAGAACGCCCTGGATGCCGGCGCCCGCGCCCTCCAGATCAAGCTCGAAGAGGGCGGTGTGCGCCGCATTGCGATCACCGACGACGGCGGCGGTATGTCCGCCGAGCAGTTGCCGCTAGCACTCACGCGCCACGCAACGAGCAAAATCCGCACGCTCGGCGAGCTGGAATCGGTGCTCACGCTGGGGTTCCGGGGGGAAGCACTCGCCTCCATCGCGTCGGTCGCCCAGCTCACGCTGTCGAGCCGCCGGGCCGATGCCCCGCACGCAAGCGCCATCGACGGCAATACCGGTGCGCTCACACCCGCCGCAGGCCCCGTGGGCACGACGGTCGACGTGCGCGACCTGTACTTCAACACCCCCGCGCGCCGCAAATTCCTGAAGACCGAGCAGACCGAATTCGGTCATTGCATGGACGTCATTCGCCGCAGCGCACTCGCGCGCCCGGATGTCGGTTTCTCGATCCTGCACAACAACCGGGCGGTGGAGCACTGGAACGCGTCGGACGCCGCATCACGCGTCTCGCGCGTGCTCGGCAACGACTTTGCCGGCGCTCATCTGCCGCTGGACGAGGGCGCGGCCGAATTGCGCCTGTCGGGCTTCGTCGGGCTGCCCACCGCCAGCCGTGGCCGCGCCGACCAGCAGTTCTTCTTCGTGAACGGCCGTTTCGTGCGCGACAAGCTGCTCACCCACGCCGTGCGCGCCGCCTATGAGGACGTACTCCACGGCGACCGTTATCCCGCCTACGTGCTGTATTTCGAACTGCCGCCGCAGTTGGTTGACGTCAACGTCCATCCGTCCAAGATCGAAGTGCGGTTCCGCGATGCCCGCAGCGTCCACCAGTTCGTGTTCCACGTCGTGCAACGTGCGCTGGCCCGCGCCGCGGGCAGTGGCGGCGCGACGCACGCCGCCCACCTGACCGACGCCGGCGGTCTCGCCGCCGGGCCGGGTGCCGCTTTGGCTGGCAGCAGCAACGGCTTGATGGCCGCGCGTCCGGCTGGCGGCGTCAGCGGCGTCGGATTCGGCGCGCCGGGCGGCAGCAGTTGGAGCCCGCGCATGCAGCAAGGTACGCTGCCGGTGGCACAACCGCTGTCTGTCTACGACAACCTGTTCGGACGCACCGCCCCCCCGGCCCCGCGTCCCTACGGTCAGCCGGGCGTCACCGATGCGCCCGCGCCGCCTTATGGCAGTCGCGAGACAACACAAGACGGTACAACGCTCACCGGAGGCCTCGACGCCTTGCCGGCCGACGCCACGGCGCTGGAGCAACCGCTCGGCTTCGCACTCGGCCAGTTGCACGGCATCTACATCCTCGCGCAGAACGCCTATGGCCTGGTGCTCGTCGACATGCACGCGGCGCACGAGCGCATTCTGTACGAACGCTTCAAGCAGGCCCTGGTGGAACGTAGCGTGCCGGTGCAGCCGTTGCTCATTCCCGTGACGTTCTTCGCCGATCCGGTGGAAATCGGCACGACGGAAGAGCATCAGGAAACGCTCACCGCGCTTGGCTTCGACCTTGCGGCGATGTCGCCGACCACGCTCGCCGTGCGCGCCATTCCCGCCCTGCTCGACGGGGCCGATGCGCAAGCCCTGGCGCGTGCCGTGCTCGCGGATCTGCGCCAGTACGGCGGGTCGCGCGTGCTCACGGAGCGTCAGCATGAACTGCTCGGCACGCTCGCTTGCCACACGGCCGTGCGCGCGAATCGGCGTCTTACGCACGAGGAGATGAACGCGTTGCTGCGCCAGATGGAAGCGACCGAGCGCGCCGATCAGTGCAACCACGGACGTCCCACCTGGTACCAGCTCACGCTCGGCGACCTCGACAAATTGTTCATGCGCGGACGTTGAGCAGGTCATGAAGTCACCTTCCCCGATCGTCTGCCTGCTGGGTCCGACGGCATCCGGCAAGACCGCGGCCGCCCTCGCGCTGGCACAGGACACCCCGCTCGAGATCATCAGCGTCGACTCCGCGCTCGTCTATCGCGAGATGGACATTGGCACTGCCAAGCCGAGCGCCGCCGAGCTGGCGGCCGTTCCCCATCACCTGATCGACATCATCGATCCACGCGACGCGTATTCCGCCGCGCAATTCCGTGAGGACGCGCTGCGTCTTGTCGACGAGATTGCCGCGCGCGGGCGCCGTCCGCTGCTCGTCGGTGGCACGATGCTGTACTACAAGGCGCTCACGCAGGGCCTCTCGCCACTGCCGTCGGCCAACGCCGATGTGCGCGCCCAACTCGACGACGACGCCGCACGCGCGGGCTGGCCGGCGATGCACGCGCGGCTGGCGAGCATCGATCCCGTGACGGCAGCCCGCCTCGCGCCGAACGACGCACAGCGCATTCAGCGCGCGCTGGAAATCTTTGCGCTATCAGGCAAGCCGATGTCGCAATGGCTTGCCGAAGAAGCCCGAACGCCTGCCACGCCACCGACCCACACGTTCGTGCCGGTCGCCCTCGAGCCCGGCGACCGCGCGGTGTTGCACGCGCGCATTGCCGAACGTTTTCGTCTCATGCTCTCGGCAGGCTTCATCGAAGAAGTCGAACGCTTGCGCGCGCGAGGCGATCTCGACCCGGGCCTGCCATCGATGCGGTGTGTCGGCTATCGACAGGTGTGGGAATACCTCGACGGCGAGATCGATTACGACACCATGCGCGACAAAGGCATCTTCGCGACGCGTCAGTTGTGCAAGCGTCAGCTCACGTGGCTGCGCTCGATGCCCGAGCGTCACATCGTCGACTGCACGGCCGCCGACGCCTCGCAACGCGCCCTCGCCACCGTACGCGCACTCTGGCACGCCTGAGCACAAGACCGTCCCCGCACCCGGCAACACTTCGCTGAGCGCCCGGCGAAGCAGGCCACGGCCACGCCCGTCGCACGCTTCGAAACCCGCATCTGCCTGCCATCCCGGCGCCCCCCGGCCTCCGTTCAAACCCTGACAGCTTTCCGGTTTGCATGACGATTTTGATATGCTAATTTGCATATCAACGTTTCATGCAATGCAAATTCGCATCGAATCCACGATACCGGGAAGGATGTCAATGACGCAGACTTCGATGGAGCCCAGTGGGGTGGCGGGTCATGGGCTGCGGCGGCCGACAGGCGGCGCGCGGCGCGTACCTATCGCGAAATGGGCGGTGCGCGCCGGGGTCACGCTGATCTACCTGTTCATGCTCAGCCCGTTGATCTTCGTTGTCTGGCTGAGTTTTTTCAAGGACGCGATCATCACGTTCCCGCCGAGCGGCTACACGGTCTCGTGGTACCTGAATGCCTGGCGCAACGCCGCGTTCGCGGACGGCTTCCTGCTCTCGCTCCAACTCGCCGCCTGCGCGGCCATCGGCGGTGTGATCCTCGGTGTCGCCGCCTCTCTCGCCCTCGCACGTTATCGCTTTCCCGGCCGCCGCACGCTCGGCAATGTGTTGCTGCTGCCGCTCGTGGTCCCGGGCATCGTCGCGGGCATCGCCACTTACCTTTTCTACCTGCGCGCCGAGAACACGCTCGACATGGACATCGTCGGCACCTTCGGCGGTCTGGTAATCGCGCACGTGTGCCTCACCATTCCGTGGACCATGCGTCTCGTGGGCGCGAGCCTTGCGCAGATCGACGGCACCATCGAGGAAGCTGCGCGCAATCTCGGCGCCGGACCGTGGCGCACGCTGTGGCGGGTCACGCTGCCGATGCTGCGCCCCGCTGTCGTGGCGGCCGGGCTGTTCAGCTTCATCGTGTCATTCGAGAACCTCGAACTCACGTTGCCGCTGGTGGGCCCCGGCAAGACCACCTTGCCCATCGCGATCATGCAGTACCTCGAATTCAACCTCGATCCGACGATTGCCGCTGTCTCCGCGGCGCAGATCGTCCTGCTCGGCATCGTCATGCTGATCACCGATCGTTTCGTCAAACTCAGCCAGGTGATCTGACATGGCCAACGTTTCGTTGCGCAACCTGCGCAAGCAATACGGCAACGCCGCTGCCGTGGCGGACTTCTCGCTGGAGATTGCCGACGGCGAACTCGTCGCCTTCCTCGGCCCGAGCGGCTGCGGCAAGACCACGACGCTGCGCATGGTCGCGGGCTTCGTCGAACCGACGGCCGGCGAGATCTGGATTGGCGGCAAGGAGGTCTCGCGCCTGCCCGCGCATCGCCGCAACACCGGCATGGTGTTCCAGCGCTATGCGCTCTTTCCGCACATGACGGTGGCGGAGAACGTGGCGTTCGGCCTCGAAATGCGACACGTCGCCAGTGCCGAGCGCCTCACGCGAATTCGCGAAGCGCTCGACATGGTTCGCTTGACGCCGCTCGCGGATCGCTATCCGCGCCAGCTCTCCGGCGGTCAGCAGCAGCGGGTAGCGATCGCCCGCGCGCTCGCGATTCGCCCCGACGTCTTCCTGCTCGACGAGCCGCTCTCCAATCTCGACGCCAAGCTGCGCACCGAAGTGCGCGAAGAGATTCGCGCCTTGCAGCGCCGGCTGGGCCTGACGACGATCTTCGTCACCCACGACCAGGAAGAAGCGCTGGCCATTGCCGACCGCCTGGCCGTGATGCACGACGGCTGCGTGCAGCAGATCGGCACCGCCGACGCGCTTTACGAGCGCCCCGCCAATCCGTTCGTGGCGAACTTCCTCGGCAAGATGAATTTCCTCGCCGGGCGGATGACCGACGGCCATTTCGTGACCGCCAAGGGCGAGCGCCTGGCGCTGCCGAGCGCCGCCCCCGACGCCACCACGCTCGGCATTCGCCCCGAGCGCCTGCGCCTGAGCGACGCCCCCGCCCACGACGAGACGGCCATGCAAGTCACGGTGGATCAGACGATCTACCTCGGCGCCACGCTGGAGCTCCGCTTGAAGAGCTCGCAAGGCGAGACGCTCGTCGCGCACGTGCAGAACGCTGCGCGCGACGACGTCGGCCGCTATGCGCCGGGCCGAGCGCTCAACGCGTGCTTCGCGAGCACCGACTGCCTGTTTTTCAACGCCTGACGACACTGCCTCACTCCCACCCGCTTCGGCCCAAGTACTGGCCAACCTAGTGGCCAACGTTTTGAAGGATGACGACATGACGCACGCCCTGAACCGCCGCTCGTTTCTGAAGACCGCTTCCGGTCTGGTGATCGCCCCCGCGCTCGGCCTCGATGCGCTTTCAGCCCACGCTGCCGCCGCCTGCCCGAACGTGGTCGTCGGTACGTGGGGTGGCGACTATCTGAATCTTCTCGAGCAGAACATTGGCAAGCCGATCATCGAAGCCGCCGGCGGGAAGGTCACGTACGATTCCGCCGGGCAGGTCGAGCGCATGACGAAGCTGCGTGCCGAAAAGGCGTCGCGGCGCGGCTCGCTCGACGTCGCCTGCCTGGCCGATCTCGATATGTATGACATCAACCGCTCGGGCATTCTCGAAGCGGTCGACGCCAAGCGCGTCCCGAACCTGGTGAATGCGCTGGAGGCGCTGCGCCGCCCGTACTCGATCCCGCACATCTTCAGCGCGATGGTGATCGTCTACAACCCCGAGAAGCTCGGCACGAAGCCCGACTCGTTTACCGCCGCGCTCGACCCCAAGCTCAAGGGCCGCGTGGGGTTCTCCGACATCCTCTACAACTTCAACGTGGTGAGCAGTTCGCTCGCGGCCGGTCACAAGGACGGCGATATGGCAGGTGGCGTGCAATTCCTGCGCGAGCTGCGCAAGACGCAGCAGCCCAAGGTGTATCCGTCGAACGAGGCCGTGGCGTCGGCGCTCAAGAGCGGCGACATCTGGTTCACCTGCATGTGGAAAGCGCGCGCGCTGCAATGGAAGAAGGCGGGGGTGCCGATCGACTACGTGGTGCCCAAGGAAGGCGCCGTACCGGTGACGTTCGAGGCCGCCGTGCCGAAGAACTCGCAAGCCAAGCTGTGCGGATTCAATTTCCTGAACGCGATGCTCGACCCGCGCGCGCAAATCGGCTTCGCGGAGACAATGGGCTATGCGCCGACCGTGACGAACGCGAATCTGCCGCCGTCGCTGCAGGAAAGCGTGGGCTTCACGCGTGCCGAACTCGATCGCATGGTCAAGCTCGATTACGCCCGCTTTACCGCCGACAAGCCCGCCCTGCTCGACTTCTGGAACAAGGAATTCAAGGTGGGGCTGTGAACGTTGCCGCCCCTCGAGAACCCGCGATGACGCCGCAACCGCCCGCCGCCGACGCCTCCCGGCCCCCCCGGGCCGCCACCGCACGCGCGGTGCGCGGCGCCCTCACCGGTGGCTCGCTCGCCACGCCCGCCACGCTCGTGGTGTTGCTTGTGATCGTGCTGCCCGGGCTGCAACTGGTGCGCTACAGCTTCAACCGGTTCGATCCCGTCGACATGATGCAGGCAGCGCTGACCGGCGCCAACTACGTCAAGTTCTTCACCGATCCGTACTACCTGACGGTGCTGTGGACAACGATCAAGGTCGCCTCGCTGTGCACCGCGCTCGCGCTCGTGTTCGGTTTTCCCGTCGCCTACGTGCTCGCGCGCACGCAAACCCGCTTCAAGAGCCTGCTGGTGATGCTACTGGTCTTCCCGCTGCTCGTGGGCAACGTCGTGCGCGCGGCGGGCTGGATGGTCATGCTCGGCACCGCCGGTTTCGTCAACTCGATGCTGGTGTCGCTGGGCATCGTGCCCCAGCCGATTCGTTTGCTGTACACGCCGTTCGCGGTCGTGGTGGGCACCACCGCCGTGGTGCTTCCCTACATGATCCTCACGTTGCAGAGTGTGCTCGAAGGCATGGACTTCTCCGTCGAGGAGGCGGCGCGCAATCTGGGCGCCACGTTCCGCCAAACCCTCACGCGCGTGATTCTGCCGATGGCCGCACCGGGCATCGCCGCGGGCACCATGCTCGTGTTCATTCTCTGCATGAACGCCTATGCCACGCCGGTGCTGCTCGGCGGCACCGGCATCACGATGATGACGCCCTCGATCTACGACCAGATCGCGAAAGCAAACAACTGGCCGTTCGGTGCAGTGCTCTCCATCGTCTCGATGGTGGTGACATTCGTGCTCGCCATCGCCTCGCACTGGATCATTCATCGGCGTTACGCGAAGACGATGATGACCTGACCGATCTGGCTAGCGCGACCTTGCGTGCCGGCCTGCCCGTCTGCCGCTCGCGACCCAGTCCGCTCGCTCTCTGACATTCGCCCCCCCTATTGCCGATAAGGACTTCGTGATGCCGACACTCTCCGATGCCACACGTCAGTACCGCCATCGCCTGATGCAAGACCTGATGGACTGCGCGCACGTCGATGCGCTCGTGTTCACCGCCGCCGACTTTTTCCAGTGGGCCACGAACTTTCACGTCGATGTCCAGACGTGGGAGCGTCCCATCGCCGTTTGCGTGCCGCGCAACGGCGAGCCGTTCGCGGTAATGAACGAGTTGTCCACGCATCATCTGATGATGGCGCGCGAGCGTGGCCATCTGTGGCTCGATCTCGATCGCGTCACCCTCTACGCCGAGCATCCGCGTGTGACGCAACGCCAGCCGCTGCTCGCCGACGTTCCGGCCCTGATCGCCGACACGCTGCGCGCCGCCGGTCTGGCCGGATCGCGCATCGGCGTCGATGCGGCCAGCGGCCCGCTGGCGCGCGCCGCCGGGCTGCTGCCCGACGCAAAGCTCGTGCCCATGCTCACCGAGATGCGCGCCCTGCGCTGGGTCAAGCACGACGAGGAAATCGCCATCATGCGCGCCGCCGCCGAGCTGGCCGATTGGGTGCAGGACCGGTATCGCGAGAACATTCGTCCGGGGCGCCTCGTGCAGGAACTCGACTATTCGATGGCCGCATTGATGGTCACGGAAGGGGCGAAGCGCTTCCCCGGCGAAAACCTCGAAGTGATGCGCTGCTGGACGCTCTCCGGCCCCGCCTCGGCTTCGCCGCACGGCGATGGTGCCTCGTGCGGCGCGCGCATCAACGCGGGCGACGGCATGGTCAATATCGTGATCCCGCGCCTGAACGGTCTCGTGATCGAGAACGAACGCACGTGGTTCTGCGGCAAACCCTCAAGCGAGCAGGCGCGCTATTACGAGGTCGCACGCGCCGCCAATGAAGCCGCGGTAAACGCCGCCGTGACCGGCAAGCCCGTCTCGGGGATCGACGCCGCCGCGCAGGCAGTCATCGAGAAAGCGGGGTGCGGTGAATGCATCCGCCATCGCACGGGGCACGGCATGGGCATCATCGGCCATGAGTACCCGGACGACATGGCGTTCAACCATCGTCCGCTGCTCGCGAACGAAGTCTATTCGGCCGAGCCGGGCATCTACGTCTACGGCCTCGGCGGCTTCCGCCTGGACGACTCGGTCGTCACCGGCGACACCCCCATCATGCTCACGCGTACGCCGCGCACGCTCGCGCACGCAACCATCGATTGAATACGAGGCGGGTTTGCCCGGCGACCCCGGGCAACGCCAGACACACCATCCTGGAGGAGAGGTCATGGAGTCGATTCTGTTGTCGAATTGCGCGCTGCTCGACCCGGTCAAGGGCGAGCTGCGGGAAGACCACGCCGTCCTGATCGAAGGCGGACGCATCAAGGAAGTGTCCGACAAGCCGATTCGCGCGCCGTCCGCACGCGAGATCGATGCCCACGGACGCACCGTGATGCCGGGACTGATCGATCTGCACGTGCACGTGCACGCCACGCAACTCAACCTGGCCGCGCAAGCGCATCTGCCCAACGTGCTGGTCACGCTCAAGTCAGTGCCGATTCTGCAGGGCATGCTGCGGCGCGGTTTCACTACCGTGCGTGACGCGGGCGGGGCGGGACACGCCATCAAGCAGGCGGTCGAAAGCGGGCTGGCCGAAGGGCCGCGCTTGTTCGTGTCGGGCCGCGCGATCAGCCAGACCGGTGGACACGGCGACGGACGCGCGCGCACCGACTACATCGGTACCGACGGCCCGTGCCCGTGCTGCGTACGCGTTGGCGCCCTCTCACGCGTGGCCGACGGCGTCGACGAAGTCCGACGCGCCGTGCGCGAAGAGCTGCAAATGGGTGCCGACCAGATCAAGATCATGGCCTCGGGCGGCGTCGCATCGCCCACCGATCCGGTTGGCGCTTGGGGCTATTCCGAAGACGAAATCCGCGCGATCGTCGCGGAAGCGCGCGCACGCGGCACCTATGTGCTCGCCCACGCCTACACGGCATCGGCCATCGAACGCGCCGTGCGCTGCGGTGTGCGCACCATCGAACACGGCAACCTCGTCGACGCCCCCACCGCGCGCTATATGGCCGAGCAAGGCGCGTACGTCGTCCCCACGCTGGTGACTTACGATGCCCTCGCGAACGAAGGCAAGTCGCTCGGGCTGCCCGACGATAGCGTCGCGAAGATCGCCAACGTTCACGCGGCGGGCCTGCGCTCGCTGGAAATCTTCCGCGAGGCCGGTGTCAAGATGGGTTACGGCTCGGATCTGCTGGGCGAATCGCAGCGCCTGCAGAGCGACGAATTCCGTCTGCGCGCCGAAGTGCTCTCGCCGGCGGAGATTCTGCGCAGCGCGACGGTCATCGGCGCCGAGGTGCTCGGCCAATCGGGCCAGTTGGGCGAGATCGTGCCCGGCGCGCATGCCGATGTGCTGCTCGTCGACGGCAATCCGCTTGCATCGCTTGACTGTCTGCTCGGTCAGGGCGAGCGAATTCCGATGGTGATGAAGGGCGGTAGAATCCACGCTCTCACGCTGTAGGGCCCCCTGCGCAAGGACCCCGACGGCTAACCCTTCCGTGGAGAATCGATGGATTTCCGCCACATCGACGCCTTTCGGGCGCTGATGCTCACGCGCACGACCACCAAAGCCGCCCAGGTGCTTGGCACGTCGCAGTCGGCGGTCAGCCGTCTCGTGGCCGATCTCGAACGCTCGACGCGCCTCACGCTGTTCGATCGCGCGCGCGGTCGGCTCGAACCCACGGCCGAGGCGTTCGCGCTGTTCGAGGAGGTCGAGCGCCGCTACGCCGGCCTCGACAACATCCGCGAATTCGCCCTCAATCTGCGTAACCCCGACAAGGCCGTCATTCGCGTGGGGTCGGTCCTGTCGTTCGGCCTCGGCTTCTTCGCGCGCGTGATGGCCGGCTACCGGGCGGTGCATCCGAGCGTGCAGCTCGCGCTGACCACGGGGGCCTCCGATCTCATTCGCGATCAAGTCGTCACGCATCAACTCGCGCTCGGCCTCGTGACCGACACCATCGACGTGGCCGCGACCGATGCCGTCTCGTTCGCCAAGCTCGACGCGATCTGTGCCCTGCCCGCCGGTCATCCGCTCGCGTGCAAGAAAGTGATTCGCCTGGCCGATCTGAAGGGGCAGCCAATCCTGTCGTACGAACCGACAGACATGGTGCGCTGGGGCATGGATCAGCGCTTCGCCGAAGGCAATCTGCATCAGCAGGTTGTCGCCACGGCGCGCTATTCCATCAACATCGGCACGATGGTCAAGGAGAACGTCGGCATCGGTTTGCTGCACCCCGTAGCCGCCTACGATTTTCTCGACTCCGATCTCGTGTTACGCCGCTTCGAACCGTCGATGCCGTTCCACACGCTGCGTATCACGCCGCGCGCGGCCGCCCCCAGTGCGCAACTCGACGACCTCGTACGTGTGATGGAAACCACGCTAGACGATGTCATGCGAGCGGTAGAAGCCCGGACGAAGCGCTGACGCGACGGCTCTCGCCTGCGGCTACCGCATGTGGTCACACATGGCGTCGACGAACACGCGCAGCTTCGGCGAGAGGAGGCGGCTGGACGGCCACAACATCCAGAACTGGCCGGGATTTTCCAGATAGTTGCCGAGCAAGACCTGAAGTTCGCCGGCCGCGAGCGCATCGCGAACCAGAAAGTCAGGCATGTACGCGATGCCCAGTCCGTGCGTGGCCGCACTCAGCAACGCCTCCATGTTGTTGCATGTGAGGCGCGTGCGCAGCTTCGGTTCGTGCGTCACCGCTGGCACGAACGCCCATGACTGCAACTTTCCAGACGTCGGAAAACGAAAGCGCAGGCACGCGTGTGTCTCGAGGTCATCCGGGGTTTGCGGCGTGCCACGCCGCGCGAGATAGCCGGGCGACGCGCACAACACGAAGCGAAACGGCCCCACGCGGCGCGACATCAGTGTGGAGTCCGGCAGGTCGCCACTGCGAATCACCACATCCAACCGGCGCTTGATCAGATCGACGATGCGGTCGTCGAAATCCAGATCGAGTTCGATGTCGGGATACTTTTCGGCAAATGCAGGCAGCAGCGGCATCAGGAACCGGTAGGCCGTGACGGGCAGCCCGACGCGCAATATGCCGCGCGGTATCTGCGACACCTCCGAGAGCATGGCGCGGGCGTCGGCCAGTTCGTCGAGTACGCGCCGGCAGCGCTCGTAATACGTCTGCCCCGCCTCGGTGAGATTCACACGTCGCGTGCTGCGCTGGAAAAGCCGTACACCGAGTGTCGCTTCGAGCCGCGCAATCTGCTTGCCGATCGCCGACGCCGACACACCCATCTCCCGCCCTGCCCCCACGAAGCTCAAGGTCTCGGCCGCTCTCACGAATGCCGCGATTTCCGCCAGATTGTCCATCGTCACAAGCTCCTGCATGGTTGGCTGCGCACCGCAGATTACGGAATTTTAGTCGTTAATCTACGAACGCTTGGCCTGTTTATCCAGCATTGAAGATTTTCTAGCATGTATGGCGTGACGTCGGCCGACGTTCCTTTTCCGACCCGGATGCGCGTCAGCGCGTCTTCATCAGGACCTTCTTCATGTCGATCATGGCTTCCCGGCCCGTGCCGCGCGACGATGCCTCGTGGCGCCGCCGGCGACTGGGCCTCTTTTCCGTTTGCCTCGCCGCGCTGCTTCTCCCCATATGTTTCTCGGGCGGCGCGGTCGCCACACCCGCCATCGGTGCGGCATTGCATGGCAGCGCGCTCGAGATGCGCTGGATTACCAGCGCCTTCATGCTCGCGTTCGGTGGTTGTCTGATGGCCGCTGGCGCGTGCGCCGACGCCTTCGGACGCAAACGCATCTTCTTGCTCGGCGTGGGGTGCTTGCTGCTGACGTCGTTGGCGCTCGCGTTCTCGCGCTCGGCACTCGCGGTCGATTGGCTGCGCGCGCTGCAAGGCGTGTCGGCCGCCGCGACGCTCGCGGGCGGCGGTGCATCGCTGGCCCAAGACTTCGACGGGCACGCCCGGGCGCGTGCCTACGGCTTGCTTGGTACAACCTTCGGCGTGGGGTTGGCTTTCGGCCCGCTGCTCGCCGGGCTACTCATTGTGCGCTTCGGCTGGCAAGGGGTGTTTGCCGCCACCGCGGTTGTCGCCGCACTTGCGCTGGTCATCGGTACGCGCGGCATGCGCGAATCGCGCGATCCGGCAGCCACGGGGCTCGACTGGCCCGGCACGCTGTCATTCACCGGCGCGCTCGCCAGCTTCACCTATGGCGTGATTCAGGCACCGGCGCTGGGGGCGACTGCACCGGAGGTCATCGGTGCACTCGCATTCGCCGTGGTGTTGGCCGTCGCATTCGTTGCCATCGAGCGGCGTGTGGCGCATCCGATGCTCGACCTGACACTCTTTCGTTACGTGCGTTTCATCGGCGTACAACTGCTGCCCGTCGCGACTAGCTGCTGCTACATCGTGTTGCTCGTATTGCTGCCGTTGCGCTTTATCGGTGTGCATGGCGACAGCGAAGTCACGGCCGGGTTGCGCATGACAGCGTTGTCACTGCCGATGCTTGTGGTGCCGTTCGTCGCCACGCAGTTGGCGCGGCGCATTCCCTCTGGCGTGTTATGCAGCACGGGACTGGTGCTGGCGGCGGCAGGTCTGGCGTGGCTGGCGCGCACCGTCGGCGCACCTGACACCGGCGTGCTGTGTCCCGCGCTGTGGCCAATGCTCCTGATCGGCGCGGGGAGCGCAATGCCCTGGGGCCTGATGGACGGCTTGTCGGTGAGCGTCGTACCGACCGATCGTGCGGGCATGGCCATGGGCATTTTCAATACGACACGTGTGGCCAGCGAAGGTGTGATGCTCGCGCTCGTCGGCGCCGTGTTGATCGCACTGATCGGCGCGCAGTTGCCGGACATGCCCGGCGCCGTAGCACCGGACGTCGCCCGGGAGGCCGTCAACCGCCTCGTCGCGGGGGACATGCACGGGGCGATGGCACGCGCTCCGGCGTGGGGCGAAGCGGCATTGCGCAGCGCTTACGAACATGCCTTCGCAACCCTGCTCGACCGGCTCGCGATCGTCACCCTGTTGTGTGCCATCGTCGTGTTTGCCTGCCTCAGCGGCAAGACCCGCAGCGGCGCCACCGACACCGCCGATCTGGGCGAACCGTCGACCGACACCGCCACGCCCTGACGCGCGCGAGCGGGCCAAAAAGAAAAGCCCGCCGAGGAGATCCCGGCGGGCTTTGCGCGCGTTCCGGACGCTGGAAGGGCCCAGCCCTCCCCGTGTCTTACGACACGATCGTTTGCGCTTCGCCTTCCTTTCGCTCGCGGATCGTGCCCAGACGGTAGACCGTCTCGCCCGACGCTTCGAGGTGCTTGACGGCGGCATCGGCGTCAGCGGCCGACACGATGACCGCCATGCCGATGCCGCAGTTGAATACGCGGTGCATTTCGGCGTCGGCCACCTTGCCATGGGCCTGCAGCCACTGGAACAGCGGCGGCAGCGTCCAGGCGTCTTGTTTGATGTCGGCCGTCAAATGGTCCTGCAGGACGCGCGGAATGTTCTCGACGATGCCGCCGCCCGTGATGTGGGCCATGCCCTTGACCGGCAGCGCCTGCATCAGGGCCAGCAGCGGCTTGACGTAGATGCGCGTCGGGGCCATCAGCACGTCGCGCAACGGCTGGCCGTGGAAGTCCGCGTCCAGGTCCGGCTTGGCGACGTCGATGATCTTGCGAACGAGCGAATAGCCGTTTGAGTGCGCGCCCGACGAGGCCAGCCCCAGCACCACATCGCCCGGCACGATGGTCGTGCCGTCGATGATCTTGCTCTTCTCGACCGCACCGACGGCGAAGCCGGCCAGATCGTACTCGCCGTCCGGGTACATGCTCGGCATTTCAGCCGTCTCGCCGCCGATCAGGGCACAGCCCGCCAGCTCACAGCCCTGCGCGATGCCCTTGACGACAGTGGCCGCCGTGGCCACGTCCAGCTTGCCGCACGCGAAATAGTCGAGGAAGAACAGCGGCTCGGCGCCCTGCACCAGGATGTCATTCACGCTCATGGCCACCAGATCCTGACCGACCGTGTCATGCTTGTTCAGCGTGAAGGCCAGCTTGAGCTTGGTGCCCACGCCGTCGGTCCCCGAAACGAGCACCGGCTCCTTGTAGCGCTTGGGCACTTCGAACAGTGCGCCAAAGCCGCCAATGCCGCCCAGCACGCCATCGCGCAGGGTTTTTTTGGCAAACGGCTTGATCGCTTCGACCAATGCGTCGCCCGCTTCGATGTCGACGCCAGCGTCGCGATAGGAAAGGCCGGATGTTTCGTTAGGGTGTGACATGACGGGAATGCATCAAGGTTCGGTAAAATGCGATTTTACCCGATGCGCGTGTCCTTTCGGCACGCAAACGGGATATCGGACGCAAGCCGACGCCGGCGTGCCCTGTAAACCGTACTCCGCCGGCCTTTTGCCGGCTTTCCTCGTTCGTGATCCAGCAACTGTTTCTCGACCTCGGCACACCGCCGCCCGCCACGTTCGACAATTTCATTGTCGGGCCCAATCGCGAGGCGGCGCAGACGCTCGCCGCCCTGCCCGCCGAACTCTCGGCCGGTACGGCGCGCGACCGCGGCATCTACCTCTGGGGGACGGCCGGGTCCGGCCGCACCCACCTGATGGAGGCCCTGTGCCATGCCGTCGGCCCGAGCGCGCGCTATCTGCGCCCGAACAGCCCGCTGGCCGCCTTCACGTTCGACGACGCGAGCACGATCTACTGCGTCGACGACTGCGACCATCTCTCGCCCACCCAGCAGATCGCCGCCTTCAACCTGTTCAACGAGACGCGCGCCCGCCCGCACTGCGCCTTCGTGGCCGCCGGCGCCCAGCCCCCCGTCGACATGCCGCTGCGCGAAGACCTGCGCACCCGTCTCGGCTGGGGCCTCGTATTTCACGTTGTGGGCCTCGACGACGACGGCAAGAAGCAGGCGCTGCAGAACGCCGCACGCGAGCGCGGTTTGCAGTTGGCGAGCGACGTGCCCGCCTACCTGCTCACGCACTTCGAGCGCGACATGTCGAGCCTGATGGCGTTGCTCGACCGTCTCGACCGGTTTTCGATGGAACAGAAGCGCGCGGTGACCCTGCCATTGCTGCGCCAGATGCTCACCCACACCGATCCGGCCGCTCCCGAAGGGAAAAACTGACCGGCGTCGCGTCGGTTCAGGTAAGCAGGCCGTAGCTTCAGGTAAAATTCGCGCAATGACCAATTTAGCCCTCTTCGATCTCGACCACACTCTGCTGCCCACGGACAGCGACAAGGAGTGGGGCCGTTTCCTCGTGCGCCAGGGCGCTGTCGAGCGTGACTCGTACGCGCAGGCCAACGAGGCCTTCTACCAGGATTACCGCGCCGGCCGGCTCGATATGCCGGCCTATCTGCGTTTCTGCCTCGCGCCGCTCGCGCGCTACCCGCGCGACCAGCTCGACGCGTGGCACACGCAGTACATGGAAGAAGCGATCCTGCCGCACATTCGTCCCGAAGCGCTCGCGCTGCTCGACACGCACCGTCAGGCGGGCGACCTGTGCGCCATCGTGACGGCCACCAACACGTTCGTCACGCGGCCGATCGCCCGGGCGTTCGGCGTCGATCATCTGATCGGCACCGAGCCGGCCGTGGCCGGCGACGATCCGAACGCACCGAATGCACGCTATACCGGCGACTATATCGGCACGCCGAGCTTCCGCGAGGGCAAAATCACGCGCACCGAAACCTGGCTCGCCAGCCTCGGCAAGACGTGGCGCGATTTCGACCACGTCTTTTTCTATAGCGATTCCGCCAACGACGTCCCCCTGATGGAGAAGGTGAACCATCCGGTGGCAACGAATCCCGATGAGGCGCTGCGCGACATCGCGCTGGCGCGTCGCTGGCCCATTCTCGAGTTGTTCCAGTGATCCGCAAACTCATCAAGAAACTGCTTGGCAAAGACAGCCAGGCCGAAGGCAGCGCAGGCAGCCTGAGCGCGACCGGCAAGCCGGTCGTCATCCCCGTCTCGGTCCACGGCATCGATCCGAGCCTGCTCTCGAAGAACGCCGTGCGCGTGACCGACACGCTGCAGCAAGCCGGGTTCAAGGCCTTCATCGTCGGCGGCGCCGTGCGCGATCTGCTGCTGGGCATCGCGCCGAAGGACTTCGATGTCGCCACCAGCGCCACGCCCGAGCAGGTCCAGCGCCTGTTCCGCCGCGCGCGCATCATCGGGCGCCGCTTCCAGATCGTGCACGTGCAGTTCGGGCAGGAGATCATCGAGACCTCCACGTTCCGGGCCTTGGTCGACGCCGTCGACAGCGAGCAGATCGGCGCGCGGCGTCCCAAAAAAGGCGAGCTCGACCGCAAGACGCACGTCACCGACGAATCGGGCCGCGTGCTGCGCGACAACGTGTGGGGCGAGCAGGAAGAGGACGCCGCCCGGCGCGATTTCACCGTCAACGCCATGTATTACGACCCGGCGGCCCAGACGGTGCACGACTACCACCACGGCTGGGAAGACATCCAGAAGCGCGTGCTGCGCATGATCGGCGACCCGGCCACGCGCTACCGCGAAGACCCCGTGCGCATGTTGCGCGTGGTGCGTTTCGCGGCCAAGCTCGGCTTCAAGATCGACGACGCGACGGCCGCCCCGATTCCGCAGCTCGCGCCGCTCATCGACAACGTGCCGGCGGCGCGTCTGTTCGATGAAATGCTCAAGCTGCTGCTCTCGGGCCATGCGTGGGGCTGCGTGCAGCAACTGCGAGAGCAGGGCCTGCATCACGGCCTGCTGCCGTTGCTCGACGTGGTGCTGGAGCAGCCGCTGGGCGAGAAATTCGTCATGCTGGCGCTCGCCAACACCGATGCGCGCATCCGCACCGGCAAACCGGTCTCGCCGGGCTTCCTGTTCGCGGCACTGCTCTGGCATCTCGTGCTCGAAAAGTGGCAGGCCTATCAAAAAGCCGGCGAGTATCCGATTCCCGCGCTGCATCTCGCCATGGACGACGTGCTCGATGCGCAAACCGGCAAGCTGGCGATTCAGCGCCGCTTCGTCGCCGACATGAAGGAAATCTGGGGCTTGCAGGTGCGTCTGGACAAACGCGTTGGCCGCACGCCGCTGCGCATGCTCGAGCATCCGCGCCTGCGCGCCGGTTACGACTTCCTGCTGCTGCGTTGCGAATCGGGTGAAGTTCCGGCCGAAGCTGGCCAATGGTGGACCGACTTCCTCGAAGGCGACGCCGCCGCGCGCGACGCCCTGCTCACCCAAGGCAGTGGACCAGGCACCACGCCGGCCGCCAAACGCCGCCGCCGCCGTCGCAAGCCCGCGGGCGGAAGCGGTGGCGAAGGCTCGGGCGGCAGCGAGCATGGTGACGGCGGGAGCGGCAATGAGACCGCGACCAGCGAGAATCAGGGCAAGCGGGTATCATCGCGACAGCATGGTTCCGAAGGTGCTTCATGACTGTTGCCTACATCGGGCTTGGCGCGAATCTCGGTGACGCCCGCCAATCGATCAAGGACGCCATCGTCTGCCTGGCGCAGCAGATCGGCGTCACCATCATTGGCAAGTCCGACCTGTATCGCACGGCGCCCGTCGAGTCGAGCGGCGATGACTATCTCAACTGCGCCGTCGCCGTCGAGACGAGCCTGAGCGCGCACCAGTTGCTCACGCTGTGCCTGAAGATCGAGTTGCATTTCGGACGTGAACGGCCTTACAAGAATGCGCCGCGCACGCTCGATCTCGATCTGCTGCTGTATGGCAACGAGCGCATCGCCGAACCCGACCTGATCGTCCCGCATCCGCGCATGGCCGCGCGCGCCTTCGTGCTGCGCCCGCTCGCGGATCTCGCTCCCGAACTCGACATCCCTGGCGTGGGCCGCGTAAGCGCCCTGCTTCTGGACGTCGCCGACCAGCGCATCGAGCGCGTCGCGCAGTGCTGCTGCCCGACGAAGCGCGCGTACGCGTCATGAAATCCCCCGTCCTCGGGCGTTTTCGCTACCTGGCCGTGGAAGGCCCCATCGGGGTGGGCAAGACCTCGCTGGCGCAACGGCTGGCCGATGCCGCCGGCGCCGACGTGCTGCTCGAGCAGCCCACGCGCAATCTCTTTCTCGAACGTTTCTATCGTGACAGCGCGCGCTACGCGATGCCCGCGCAGTTATCGTTCTGTCTGCAACGGGTGGACGAAGCGACGGAGATCGCGCGCCGCGAGATCGACGGCAAACCGATCTTCACCGACTTCCTTCCGGAGAAGGACGGGCTGTTCGCGCGCCTCACGCTCGCCGCCGACGAACTCGATCTCTATCGCAAGCTGGTCGCGCACATCGAGCGGCCACACCGGGCGCCGGATCTCGTGATTCATCTGCAAGCGAGTCCCGAAACGCTGTATGCGCGCATTCAGAAACGCGCCATTCCGATGGAACAGCAAATTCCCGACACGTATCTGCGCGCGCTGTGCGACATCTATGGCGAATTCTTCTATCATTACGCCGCTGCGCCGGTATTGACCGTCGACACGGAACAATTCGATCCGGCGCATAACGACAACGACTTCGCCCTGCTGGTCGAACGCATCGATCAGATGCGCGGACGCAAGGAAGTCTTCGTCAAGGGCGCTCGCCCCTGATCGTCTCCCGCCCCGCGCAGGCGCACGGGCGACACCTCATGAACCGAGGCTGACATGAGTTATCTGCAAGAATCCAATCGCAAGGCCGTGACCGTTCCCGGACTTGCCCAGATGCGCGAGCGGGGCGAGAAGATCGCCATGCTCACCGCGTACGATGCGAGTTTCGCCGCGCTGCTCGACCGCGTGGGCGTCGACGCCATCCTGGTTGGCGACTCGCTCGGCAACGTGATTCAAGGCCAGCGCACGACGCTGCCCGTCACGTTGCGCGACATCTGTTATCACACCGAATGCGTGGCGCGCAGTGTCAACAAGGCACTGGTGCTGGCCGATCTGCCGTTCGGCACCTACGGCACGAAGGAACAGGCATACCAGAGTGCCGTAGCGGTCATGCAGGCCGGTGCACAAATGGTGAAGATCGAAGGCAACGCGTGGCTCGCCGAGACCGTGCGCTTTCTGGTCGAGCGCAGCATTCCGGTGTGCGCGCATCTGGGACTCACGCCGCAGTCGGTACACGCGTTCGGCGGTTTCAAGGTGCAGGCGCGCGAGGATGCCGCACAAGCGCAATTGATCGACGATGCCCGTACGCTGCAAGCCGCGGGCGCGCAGTTGGTCGTGCTCGAAGCCATTCCGGCCACCGTCGCGGCACGCGTCACGCCGGAAGTGCCGACGATGCCGACCATCGGCATCGGGGCCGGCCCCGAATGCGACGGCCAGGTGCTGGTGTTGCAGGACATGCTGGGCGTGTTCCCCGGCAAGTCGCCGAAGTTCTCGATGAATTTCATGGAAGGCCAGCCAAGCATTGCAGCCGCCATCGAAGCGTACGTGCAAGCGGTCAAGCACGGCACGTTCCCGGCGCAAGCGCATTGCTTCTGAGCGAGCGGACGTGTCCCTCGCGATGACGCTACGCCGGTTCGGGAACGGACCGACGCCGCGTCATCGCTGATTTGCCACTACCGCACGACCCTCACGCGCCCCGCCGCGCCCCCTCCGCATTCATCCCGCCATCGGCAGCGTCAACACGACGGCGAACCCCGCCTCGCGCCCCCGCTCGAACGCCATCGCCCCGCCGTGGGCAAGCATCACCTCGGCTACCATCGCCAACCCCAGGCTCGCCCCTTCGCGACCGTCGGCGCGCGATGAGAACGGCGTGCGCACACGCTGCCATTCCGATTCGGGGATGCCCGGCCCATCGTCGAAGAACCGCACCCGCCATTGATCGTCGACGCGCGTCACATCAACGTGAAGCCGATGCGGCGCACCGTACGCCAGCGCGTTGACCAGCACGTTCTTGATCGCTTCACGCAGGCTCAGCGCATCGCCGACGATCATGCAGGGCCCCGGCGGCGCGTGAAGGGCGACGTCGATATCGCGGGTCGCATACGAGAGCGTCTCGCGCATCGCCACCTGCAGCAGTTCGTTCAGATCGACCGGCGTGGGCGCCACGCTATCGGCGCGATGCTGCACCATCGCGTGATTGATCAACTGGTGGATAAGTCCGCCGAGCCCCCGCGCCTGCTTCTGGATGCGCGCGACATGCGCCTCGCGCGCCGCCTCGTCCTGCGTTTGCGTGAGCATTTCCGCCTGCGCGGTGAGCGCCGTCACAGGCGTACGCAATTGATGCGCGGCGTCGCCGATGACACGGCGCATCAGTGCGCGCGAGGTGGCCAGCCGCTGCATGAAGTCGTTGATGGCGCCGACGAGCGCCAGCGTCTCGGCCGGCGCCGTCACCGCCAGCGGCACGAGATCGTTTGAATCGCGCGCCCGGATGGCCGCCTCAATCTGCTTGAGCGGCGCGAGCGCCTGACGCAGTGTCCACAGCGCCGCGAGCATCGTCAGTACGCCGGTGGCGATGGTGATGAGCAGTGTGTTGTCCGCCAAGCCGCGCGTGAACCGCACGCGCGCATTCTGCGTGTGCGCCAGCGCCACCACGGCCCACGGATGCGGCGCATCCACCGGCATGCGGCGCCCGACGATTGCGATGCGGATCGGCATCTCCTGGTACGTGCCGTCGAGCACGACCGGCCCGTCGGCCAGCTTGTCCCACGGAATGGCGGGGCGGAACTCCGAATCGCCCGCGACCGAGCGGCCGTTCGGATCGAGCACGGTATAGAAGATCTGGTCGCCGGGCGCGAGGGCAGAGAAAGCGGCGAGCGGCACGTCGACGTTGACCTCGCCATTCTGGTACCAGGTGTTTTCCGCGACTTGCAGCGCGCTGCCGAGCAGCCAGCGGTCGTACGCGCGGTCGACGGCGGCACGCGTCGAGAACCAGATGCCAAGCAGCACCGCCGCCACGGCCAACGCCAGTACGGCCCCCATGCGCACGACCAGCCGCAGATACAGGGAACGACCGGGGACGATCATGACAGCACGAGCTGATAGCCCAGTCCGCGCAGCGTGCGAATCTGGAATTGCGCGGCCGCCAGCTTCTTGCGCAGGCGGGCCACATACTGCTCGATGGCGTTTGCGTTCGGTGCGGGCTCGTCGCCATACAGACGATCCATGAGTTCGTCCTTGCCGAAGATGCGTCCCGGGCGCGCCGCAAGAATTTCGAGCAGCGTCACTTCGCGGCGCGTGAGTTCGATCGGCAGTCCGTCGACTTCGACGCCACGACTCTTGCGGTCCAGCGTGAGGTTGGCGCACGTCAGCCGGTTCGTGGCGTCCTGCCCGGTGCGACGCATGAGCGCACGCACGCGCGCTTCCAGCTCGCGAAAATCGAATGGCTTGGTGAGGTAGTCGTCGGCCCCGAGATCGAGCGCGCGCACCCGCTCTTCGATCTCCGCGCACGCGGTGAGCATGAGCACGCGCGTGGACAGGCCGCGCTCGCGCACGCGTCGCAGCAACTCGAAGCCGTCGATGTGCGGCAGCATGACGTCGAGGATCAGCAGGTCGTAATCGTCGCCAATGCGTGCCGCGGCGGCCGCGCCGTCAGTCTCGCAATCGAGCGCGTGGCCGAGCCTGCGCAACTGGGTGGCGATCGCTTCGGCAACATCGGCGGTGTCTTCCACCAGCATGATGCGCATGATTCCTGAGTCTCCTTCGATAGTGATTGCAGGGCACCCTGCCTATCCCGGTATTCCCCGGTATTCCCCGGCCGATGCCCATGCGTGTCTCAGGATTCTGTCGGAAATCGTCAGCCACTTCCTCGGGGTTTCCCCTGAATCCGGGCACCGCCTGCCCGGCGTGTCAGCTTCGCTACAGCTTCGCTGCTTAGCATGGGAACCGATTATAAAAGCATCCCTCAGGAGACACGCAATGCACAACGCCCCTCATGCGGGCGCCGCCGGGACCCTTGCGCCCGCGGTGCCGCCATTGCTCGAAATCGATGGCGTCACGCTGCAATACAAGACCGACGATTACCTGGTGACCGCCGCGCAGCAAGTGAGCTTCAACGTCTATCCGGGCGACCGGTTCGTGTTGCTCGGTCCGTCGGGCTGCGGCAAATCGACGTTGCTCAAGGCGATTGGCGGCTATCTGCCGCCGGTCCACGGGGAGATTCGCCTCAAGGGCCGCACGATCACCGAGCCCGGCCCCGATCGCATGATGGTATTCCAGGAATTCGATCAACTGCTGCCGTGGAAGACCGTGCGGCAGAACGTGGAGTTCGCGCTCGTCGCCAGCGGTCGCCTCAAGCGACGCGAAGCGGCCGAGCGCGCCGCGCACTACATCGAGAAGGTCGGCCTCGCGAAGTTCATCGACAGCTATCCGCATACGCTCTCGGGCGGCATGAAGCAGCGCGTGTCCATCGCGCGCGGCATGGCGATGGAGCCCGACGTCCTTCTCATGGACGAGCCGTTCGCCGCCCTGGACGCCCTCACCCGCCGCAAGATGCAGGACGAACTGCTGCGCCTGTGGGACGACACACGTTTCACGGTGCTGTTCGTCACGCACGGCATCGACGAGGCGATTCGCATCGGCACGCGCATTCTGCTGCTCTCACCGCACCCCGGCCAGGTCAAGGCCGAACTCAATAGCATCGCCCCCGAGCAGCTCGGCACGGCGCACCAGAGTGCGCTCGAGACGCGCATCGATCAACTGCTGTTCGCAGCCCACTGAGGAGACGGCCATGAACGCCATGACCTCACAACACACCCCGTCGTCCCCGCAAGCGGCCCCCGAAGCCCCCCTCGAAGCGGTCTACCGGCCGGAATTCGTGCGGGAGCCGACGCCCGCCGAACTGTCGTCGATACAGCGTCCGCTCTCGACCTTCGAGACGCTGTATCGCCTGAGCTGGCTGCGCAAGACCGTCATCCTGTGCGTGCTCGCCGTGATCTGGGAAATCTACGGCCGCTGGCTCGACAACGCGCTGCTCTTCCCGAGTTTCACCGACACGGTCACCGCCTTCGCTGGCGGCCTGACGAGCGGTGTGCTGCTGCTGCGCGCGGCCGTCTCGCTCAAGACGCTGCTCATCGGCTACAGCATCGGCATCGGGCTCGCGGCGGTGCTCACCACCGTCGCCATCAGCTCGAAGATCGGCAACGACCTGCTCGAGACGCTCACCGCCATGTTCAACCCACTGCCGGCCATCGCGCTGTTGCCGCTCGCGCTGATCTGGTTCGGCCTCGGCAGCGGCAGTGTGATCTTCGTGCTTGTGCACTCGGTGCTGTGGGCCGTGGCGCTCAACACGCACAGCGGCTTTCGCGGCGTCTCGAAAACGTTGCGCATGGTTGGGCAGAACTACGGACTCAAGCGTTTCGCGCTGGTTTGGCATGTGCTCATCCCGGCCGCGTTCCCGAGCATTCTCACCGGCCTGAAGGTGGGCTGGGCGTTCGCGTGGCGCACCTTGATCGCCGCGGAACTGGTGTTCGGCGTGTCTTCGGGGTCGGGGGGGCTCGGCTGGTACATCTTCGAGAACCGCAATTCGCTGGAGACGGCCAACGTCTTCGCCGGGTTGTTCTTCGTGATCCTGATCGGGCTCGCGGTCGAGAACCTGCTGTTCGCCCGCATCGAAAAGCGCACGCTGCACCGCTGGGGCATGCAGCACTGACGCACGATCCCCTCGATTTTTTGCGGCTGTGTTTGATTGACGCCCCTTCGGGGGTATGAATAATTCCAACTATCTGGAGACAACAACACCATGAATCGACGCCATTTCACCCGCTGGGCAAGCGCGCTGACCCTTGCTGCCACGACCGCTCTCTCGACGCTCGGCAACGTGGCTCACGCCGAAGCCAGCACCGTGCGCTTGTCGCACGGCTACGGCATTCTCTACCTGCCGCTCATGGTCATGCGCGACCAGCATCTCGTGGAGAAGCACGCGAAAGCGCTGGGCCTGGGCGACGTGAAGACGACGTGGACCATTCTCGACGGCGGCAACGTCATCAACGATGCGATGCTCGCGGGCAATCTCGATGTCGCGGGCACGGGCGCGCCAGGCTTCGTCACGCTGTGGTCGAAGGCGCACGGCATTCCGCGCTCGGAAGTGATCGGTCTGTCGGCCCTCTCGACCGGTCCGCTCTGGCTCAACACGAACAATCCGAACATCAAGTCGCTCAAGGACTTCACCGCGAAGGACAAGATCGCGATTCCGGGCATCAAGACGTCGCTCTCCGCCGTGCTGCTGCAAATGGCGGCGGCCAAGGCCTTCGGCATCGAGAACTACGCGAAGCTCGATCCGCTAACCGTCAGCCTGAGCCATCCGGAAGCCGTCAGTGCCCTGCTCTCCGGCAAGACGGAGATCACGGCGCACTTCACCTCGCCGCCGTTCTCGTACCAGGAACTGAAGAATCCGCACATCACGCGCGTGCTGAATTCGACTGATGTCCTCGGCAACATCACCATCGACGTGGTGTTCGCACCGAAGCAGTTCACCGTGCAGAATCCGAAGCTGGTGCAGGCGATCCTGGATGCCCAGGAAGAAGCCGCCGCTTACATCGCCAAGGATCACGTCGGCGCCGCAAAGACGTACCTGCGTGTGTCGAAGATGAACGTGCCGCAAGCCGACATCGAGCAGATACTGGCCGACCCGGGCATGAAATTCACCACCACGCCCAATGGCCTGATGCAGTATGTCGAGTTCATGAGCCGCGCGGGTACGATCAAGACGCGTCCGGCGAAGTGGAGCGAACTGTTCGTGCCGCAGATGGCAGCGCGTCAGGGAAGTTGATGGCATGACGCACGGCGGCGCGTACTGGCGCCGCCCGACGTCAGGCGGTTGACGCGGCCGATGACATCGTTGAGGGCGCCGCCGACAGCGTGGCAGGCAGCGCGCCGCGCAGCGCATTGCACACGACGATCGCCTGCGCGCTCAGCACGTCGTCGCGGGTGAGCACCGCCTCGAGCGCCGCCCACCCGGGGTCGTCGAGCATCACGCTGCGCATCACGCCCGGCAACACGCCACACGACAGCGGCGGCGTCATCCAGACGCCGTCGCGTTTGACGAACACATTGCTGCGCCCGCCCTCGGTCAGCTCGCCGCGCTCGTTAAAGCACAGCGTGTCGAACGCCCCATTCGCTTCCGCCAGCTTCCAGGCCGCATCGTAACGGGCGCGCACCGTTGTCTTGTGTCGCAGGAACAGGTCGTTCGCGCGGGTCGTGGTCGCGGGATCGTCGGCCGCTGCCAGCAGCACCCTGACGGGCTTGCCCGGTAACGGTGCCAGCACGCCATGCGTCATCGCGACCGTGCCGTCATGCGAGAGCGCCAGACGCACGCGGTGAACGCCGTCATCGCTCAACGTGGCGACGAGCGCGTCGATCTGCGCCCGCAAGGCCGCTTCATCGAAGCGGAAGCCGAAGCACTTCGCTGACGCCGCGAGGCGCGCCCAATGTCGTGCGAGATGCGCCACGCCGCACGCACGCGTCGCCTGCATCGTCTCGATGAGTTGGAAGCCCGGATCGAGCGCGCTCAGGAAACGCGCCTTGAGCGTGCATTCGTCGCGCTCCTCGTCCGCCAGGCTGTCGAGCACGATACCCGCGCCGACACCCAATCGTCCACGCCGCAGGCCGCGGGCGTCTGGGGCGTCGAGTTCGAGCGTGCGAATGGCGACGGACAGGCAGAAGTCACCGAGCGCTTGCGGGTCGTCTTCCCGTACATCGAGCCAGCCGATCGCGCCCGTGTAGAGCCCGCGCGGCGACACCTCGAGTTCGCCGATCAGTTGCATTGCGCGATGTTTCGGCGCGCCCGTGATCGAACCGCAGGGATACAGCGCGCGCAGCACGTCGGCAAACGTCGCCGCGGGCGGTAGCGTTGCCGTGACGGTCGATGTCATCTGCAGGACACTCGCGAATCGCGTCACCTCGAAGCGCTTCGGCACCTTGACCGAGCCGGGTATCGCGAGGCGTCCGAGATCGTTGCGCAACAGATCGACGATCATCACGTTCTCGGCCTGGTTCTTCTCGTCGGCCGCGAGCGCGGCGCTGCGCTCGGCATCCACCGAGGCGTCGCCGCTGGCCGGTGCCGTGCCTTTCATCGGACGCGCCTCGATCTGGCCGCGCGAATGGCGCAGGAACAGTTCGGGCGAGAGGGAGAGAATCGCCCGGCCGGCCACGCCCGACGCGCCGGGCAACATGACAAGCGCCCCGTAAGGTACCGGCTGACGCGCACGCAACCGGCGATACAACGCGACCGGAGAGCCGAACGCGTCGAAATGCAAGCGGTATGTGTAGTTGATCTGATAACACTCGCCTTGCGTGAGCCAGTCATGGATGCGGGCGATGGCATCGTCGAACGCGGCGTCGCTCACGTCGCTGTGCAGCGCCGCGACACCTGCCACGCCCGGCGGGGCAATGCCATCGCTGCCAACCGCAACCGCCCTGCCGTCGTCGGCATCCGCCGCTTCACGCTGCGACAACCACGCCTGCGTTTGCGTGGCATCGAGTCGCCGCAACTCGCGAAACAGCAGGACGCACAGTCGTCCCCGCGCGCGACGCGTGGCGACCGTCTGCACGCCCGCCAGGCGCACACCGAATTCGTAGTCGGCCAGCAACACGGCGTGCAAGCCATGGCGCATGGCGTCGTCCACTTCGCGAAGCGCGTCCGGAAGCACACCGGGCTCGTCGCAAGTCACCTCGCGCGCGAGCCCGGTATACAGACGCGCCCCGCCCGCCGGATCCGCGCTGTCGTCCAACAGCGCAAACGCGGCCAAGGGGGCTTCACATGGCATGGAATTACTCGAAGAACTGCTTCACGCGGTCGAACCAACCCTTTGTCTGCGGGCTGTGGCGAGCCCCGCCGGCCTTGAGCGCCGTGTCGAAGTCGCGCAGCATTTGCTTTTGCTTGTCGTCGAGCTTGACTGGCGTTTCCACCTGCACATGGACGTACAGATCGCCAGGATAACTTGCGCGCAGCCCCTTGATGCCCTTGCCGCGCAGGCGGAACGTCTTGCCCGTCTGCGTGCCTTCCGGCACTTCGAACGTTGCCTTGCCGTGCAGCGTCGGGGCGTCAATGTCGCCGCCGAGTGCCGCCGTCGCAAACGAAATCGGCATCTGGCAATGCAGGTCGTCGCCGTCGCGCTCGAACACGTTGTGCGCCTTGATGTGGATTTCCACATACAGGTCGCCCGCCGGACCGCCGTTCACGCCCGGCTCGCCGTTGCCGGACGAGCGGATGCGCATGCCGTCTTCGATGCCCGCCGGGATCTTGATCTCCAGCGTCTTGGTCTTCTTGATCTTGCCCGAACCGTGGCAGTTCGTGCAGGGATCGGGAAGGTATGAGCCGGTGCCGTGGCACTTCGGGCAGGTCTGCTGAATGCTGAAGAAGCCCTGCGACATGCGCACCGCGCCCGATCCGTTACAGGTCGGGCAGGTCTCGGGCTTTGTGCCCGGCTTCGCACCGTTGCCGTGGCAGATCTCGCATTCGTCCCAGCTCGGCACGCGAATCTGCGTGTCGAAACCATTCGCGGCCTGCTCGAGCGTGATCTCCATGTTGTAGCGCAGATCGGCGCCGCGATACACCTGCGGACCGCCCCGGCCACCACGGCCGCCCGCCGCTCCGGGGCCACCCTGACCGAAGATGTCGCCGAAGATGTCGCCGAACGCGTCCGCGAAGCCGCCGAAGCCCTGTCCGCCCGCCCCGCCGAAGCCACCCATGTTCGGGTCGACGCCCGCGTGGCCGTACTGGTCGTACGCGGCGCGCTTCTCCGGCTCGGAGAGCATCTCGTAAGCCTCTTTGACTTCCTTGAACTTCTCTTCGGCGTCCTTGCTGTCCGGATTGCGGTCCGGATGGTACTTCATCGCCAGCTTGCGATACGCCTTCTTGATTTCGTCGTCGGCAGCGTTCTTGGCAACGCCAAGCACTTCGTAGTAATCACGTTTGGCCATAAGTCTTTCCAATGTTGGCGCATGTCGCCATCAGGCAAAAAGCCGGGTCGAGATTCTCTTGGCAGAGAACTTCGAGACCCGGCCCACACGCGACGCACCCTTGCGTGCGTCGCGCGCCATGCACGCCTTACTTCTTGTCGGTGACGTCCTTCACTTCGGCGTCGACGACGTTATCGTCATGCGAATTGCCCGGCTCGGCACCTGCGGCGCCCGCAGCACCGGCTTGCGCCTGCATGTCGGCATACATCTTCTCGCCGAGCTTCTGGCTGGCCGTGCCCAGCGCCTCGACCTTGGCATCGATGTCCGCCTTGTCCGAGCCGCGCAACGCGCCTTCCAGTGCCGTGATGGCCGACTCGATCGATTCCTTCTCCGACGCTTCGATCTTCTCGCCGTATTCGGTCAGCGCCTTGCGGGTGCTGTGGACCAGTGCGTCGCCCTGATTACGGGCGTCGGCCAGTTCGCGCGCCTTCTTGTCTTCCTCGGCGTTCAACTCGGCGTCCTTCACCATTTGCTCGATCTCGGCATCCGACAGGCCCGAGTTCGCCTTGATGACGATCTTGTTTTCCTTGCCCGTCGCCTTGTCCTTCGCGCCGACGTGCAGAATGCCGTTGGCGTCGATGTCGAAGGTCACTTCGATCTGCGGCGTACCGCGTGCTGCGGGCGGAATACCCTCGAGGTTGAACTCGCCCAGCGACTTGTTGCCGGCGGCCATCTCGCGCTCACCCTGATACACCTTGATCGTCACGGCCGGCTGGTTGTCGTCGGCCGTCGAGAACACTTGCGAGTGCTTCGTCGGGATCGTGGTGTTCTTCGTGATCATCTTCGTCATGACGCCACCCAGCGTTTCGATACCCAGCGAAAGCGGCGTCACGTCGAGCAGCAGCACGTCCTTGCGGTCGCCCGAGAGGACCGAGCCCTGGATCGAGGCGCCTGCCGCCACGGCTTCATCCGGGTTCACGTCCTTGCGCGGTTCCTTGCCGAAGAACTCCTTGACCTTCTCCTGCACCTTCGGCATGCGGGTCATACCGCCGACCAGGATCACGTCGTCGATGTCGCTCACCTTCACGCCGGCATCCTTGATGGCCAGACGGCAAGGGTCGATCGTGCGGGCGATCAGCTCTTCGACCAGCGCTTCGAGCTTGGCGCGCGTGATCTTCAGGTTCAAGTGCTTCGGACCCGAGGCATCGGCCGTGATGTACGGCAGGTTGATTTCGGTCTGCTGGCTCGACGACAGCTCGATCTTGGCCTTTTCCGCGGCTTCCTTCAGGCGCTGCAGCGCGAGCACGTCTTTCGACAGATCGACGCCCTGCTCCTTCTTGAACTCGCCGATGATGTAGTCGATGATGCGCTGGTCGAAGTCTTCACCACCGAGGAACGTGTCGCCGTTGGTCGACAGCACTTCGAACTGGTGTTCGCCGTCGACGTCCGCGATTTCGATGATCGAGATGTCGAACGTGCCGCCACCCAGGTCATACACTGCGATCTTGCGGTCGCCGCCTTCCTTCTTGTCCAGACCGAATGCCAGTGCGGCAGCGGTCGGCTCGTTGATGATGCGCTTGACTTCCAGCCCGGCGATACGGCCCGCGTCCTTCGTGGCCTGGCGTTGGCTGTCGTTGAAGTAGGCCGGCACCGTGATCACGGCTTCCGTGACCGGCTCGCCCAGGTAGTCCTCGGCCGTCTTCTTCATCTTGCGCAGCACTTCAGCGGAAATCTGCGGCGGGGCCAGTTTCTGGTCGCGCGCTTCCACCCAGGCGTCGCCGTTGTCAGCCTTGACAATCTTGTAAGGCATCAGGCCGATGTCCTTCTGCACTTCCTTTTCTTCGAAGCGACGGCCGATCAGGCGCTTGACCGCGTACAGCGTGTTCTTCGGATTGGTCACCGCCTGGCGCTTGGCCGGTGCGCCGACCAGAATCTCGCCATCGTCCATATAGGCGATGATCGACGGCGTGGTGCGCGCACCTTCCGCGTTCTCGATGATCTTGACCTGATTGCCTTCCATGACGGCCACGCACGAGTTCGTGGTGCCCAAGTCGATACCGATGATTTTACCCATGTCTATTTCTCCTAGCGTCCTTTGCGTCGTTCCGTGGGGCCCGTGGCCCGCTCAAATCGTTGATCTGCACGTCATATGGGTGCAGCCCGGTCCATTTCAAGACCCTTCTTGCCGTCCGGTTATGCCACACCTCATGCCAACGTCGCCGTCGACAGGAAACGCGCGCAGGTCCCGGGTCCCGCACCTCATGCCGTCTGCCGGAACGCCCAAGCTTGCCATGATGTCATGGGGCTAGACGCCGGCACGATGTCATTACTTGGCCGCCGCGACGGTCACGAGCGCCGGGCGCAGCACGCGGTCGGCGATCAGGTAACCCTTCTGCAGCACCGCCACGACGGTGTTCGGCGCCTGTTCGGCGGGCACCATCGAGATGGCCTGGTGCTGATGCGGATCAAACTTCGCGCCGGCCGGATCGATCACCGTCACCCGGCTGCGCTCGAGCGCCGAGACGAGCTGGCGCAACGTCAGGGCCACGCCTTCCTGCAGCTTGGCCACATCGCCGCTGTTGTCGGCTGCGGCTGCTTCCAGGCTGTCGATCACCGGCAGCAGGTTTTCCGCGAAGCTCTCGACGGCGAATTTACGGGCCTTTGCCACATCCTCTTCCGCGCGGCGGCGGACGTTCTCCATCTCGGCGCGCGCGCGCAAGGCGTCGTCGCGCAGGGCTGCCGCCTCGGCCTGTGCCGCCAGAAGTTGCGCCTCGACCGAGGGCAGCGCGTCGTTCGCGCCCGCAGCGTCGGTCGGGGCCGTTTCAGCCTGGAACGGAATCGGCTGGTCGGGGGTGTTTTGCGGTTCAGTCATGAGCTTGAGTCGTCAAAAGGTTCTTGCGGCGCACCACGACGATGCGCCACCGGTTCAAATCCCTTTGGATAGTAGGGCCGTTCACACCGATTTCAAGGGCTGGCGGGCACGCTGTGCGCCGTACCGGTGCGCGCCGCGTGCCGGCAAACATCCGGTTACACGCGTTACGAGTCCACTATTGTATCGGCCGTTGCTGCGACCTAACATGAAATACGGTTTGGCGAATGCGTGTGTCGCGCTGAACCCGGCCGCTCACCGGGCATCCCCCGCCCGGTCGAGTGTTCTCTCAGGAGCGCATCATGAAGCTGCCGCTGGCTGTTCTCTTCATCCTTGCGTTGGTGACGACGGTCACGATTACGATCTGCTTGTCCGGCGCCGTCACGCCCCGCGATACCGAGTACGGTGGCGTGCGGGCCGTGCTGTATCACGACTTCGAAATGCCGGGCGTTCCCGTGAATTCGCCTGATCCCGACATTCCTTCGCGCTAGTCACCCGAGAGCGCAGCCGGCGCAGCGACAGGCCAGCGCTCTCGCACGCCCCTTCTTACTCGCCAACGCCACCCAGGCGCCGCCGATCCCGTTTCGTCGGCCGCCCGTGCAGTTGCGCGGCGGGCTCCTGGAACAGACGTCGACGTTCACTCTCGTCGGCCCGCGCGTGCCGACTGGCTTCGGTCTCTTCGTACAGCGACTGCGCCACTGGCGCCGAGCCCCTGACTTCCGCGATGGCCTTCACACGCACTTCCCAGCGCGTGCTGCCGTTGTCCACCGTGACGATATCCCCCGGGCGTACGTCGCGCGCCGGTTTGACCCGTGCGTCGTTGCACAGCACTCGTCCGCGATCGACGGCCTGCGTGGCGAGCGAACGCGTCTTGAAGAAGCGCGCCGCCCACAACCACTTGTCGATGCGGGTGGCGGCCTGCGGGGAATCGTCGACCTTGACCGTCACGCGCTCGCTCCCGGCTGGCCCGGCGCCGGCGCGGCCGCTGCGGCATTGGCTTCATCGAACGCCGCCACGGCCGCGACCTGTCGCTGCCGGGTCGAGGCCACCGCCGCCGACGCGGCCTGGGCAACGCCCTCGGGCGTCAGCACCGGCCACCCTTGCAGATGGCGCGCCGCAATTTCGCCGAGTGCCGTGATCCAGGCGCTCGCGCCGTTCAGGCAAGGGATGAAGTGGAACGCCTTGCCGCCAGCGGACAGGTACGCGTGGCGGCCTTCCATATTGATTTCTTCGAGCGTCTCGAGACAGTCGGAGGTGAAGCCCGGGCAGAACACGTCGACGCGCGGCGTGCCGCCGCGGCCCAACTCCTCGAGCGTTGGCGCCGTGTACGGCTGCAGCCATTCGGCCTTGCCGAAACGCGACTGAAACGTGAGACGGCAGGTCGTCTCGTCGAGACCGAGCGCGGCGGCCAGCGCACGCGCGGTCTTCACGCACTGATCGTGGTACGGATCGCCCAGGTCGAGCGTGCGGCGCGGTACGCCGTGAAAGCTCAGCAACAGTCGCTCACCCGACTGGAAATCGGGCCGGCCGTGCTGCTGCCAATAGCCTTCAACCTGCTGACGCAGTGCCTCGATATACGCTGGGTGATCGTGATAGTCGCGCACCGTGCGCACGTCGGGCTGATTGCGCAGCCGGCCGAGCACGCGGAACACCGCGTCGGTGGCGGTGGCGGTCGTACTGCTCGAATACTGGGGATAGAGCGGCAGCACCAGGATGCGCTCGACGCCGTTTTGCCGCAGCGCGCGAATGCGCTCCGGAATCGACGGGTTGCCGTAGCGCATGGCGTAGTCGACGACCACATCATAGTCATTGGCATGCAGCAAGGCGCGCAACGCGTTGGTCTGGTACTCGGTGTTCACCTTGAGCGGCGAGCCGTCGCGAGTCCAGATCGTCGCGTACTTCTGCGCCGACTGCCGCGAGCGGAACGGCAGGATCACCAGCCGCAGCAACGGCTGCCACACCAGCGGGGGAATTTCCACGACGCGAGGATCCGACAGGAACTCGCGCAAGTAGCGGCGCACGGCCGCGGGACGCGGCTCGTCGGGCGTGCCGAGGTTGATCAGCAGAACGGCAGTCTTGCCGGTCTGGCCATGCGAAATGGGTTCGGGATCGAAGCGCATGGAGCGTACTTTACCGCAAGGCGGGCAGCGGGTGCCGAGCTCCGAACCCAGTGCACCCGCCGTCAGCCTGAGATAACGCCGGATAGCGGCGTACGGTGCGGCAATCAGCCGCTCGGGGGCTCGCCCTCGCGCGACGGACGACGCGACGACGCCGCGGGATGCTCGACGTCATGCGCGGGAGCCTGCGCCCCTTCCGGCTTGCGTTCGCGCGGCGCAGGCTGCGGAGGTTCCTTCGGTTGAGGGTGCGGCACCGCCTGCGGTTGCGGCCGAGGCGGTGCCTGCGGGCGCCCCGGCTGAGGCTGAGGCCTCGGCGCGACTTGCGGACGCTCGACCTGCGGCTGAGGTCTCGGCGCGACTTGCGGGCGCTCGACCTGCGGCTGAGGTCTCGGCGTGACTTGCGGGCGCTCGACCTGCGGCTGAGGTCTCGGCGCGACTTGCGGGCGCTCGACCTGAGGCTGAGGTCTCGGCGCGACTTGCGGGCGCTCGACCTGCGGCTGAGGTCTCGGCGCGATTTGCGGGCGCTCGACCTGCGGCTCCGGACGCGGTTGAGGCCGTGCCATCTGCGGCGGATGCGGCACGCCGAACGGCACGGCCTGTTCACTGCGCACCGGCGGTTGGCCCTGCGGCCCGGACTGCCCCGGACGATTCTGATAAACGCTACGCCCCGGCACACCTGGCACACCAGGTTCTCCCGGAACTCCCGGCACGGCAGGCTCACCCGGTACGCGTGAGCGTCCCGGCGCGCCCTGCGTCGGCGGTACCGTGTGGGTCGGCGGCAATCCCCCATGAGCCGCTTGCGCGCCTGTGGCTCCCATTGCCTTGAGGGGCGGCTGCGCGGGCGCAGCCCCCTCCCCCCCGATCGGCGCACCGGCCGGCCCATGTGTGCCAACGACCGTCACACGCGGCTGCACGTGCCCTTGCGGGTTTGGCCCCGTTGGCCTTCCGTTCTGGCGTTGTTGCGCGTTCTGATCAAACACCAGTGGCGCGCCCCCGGCATTCGGCACCGTGTGCAACGTGCTCGTCAGTTCGCGCGACGGCATGGCGCGGCCGACCGGCGCACGCGTGGCGAGCACCTGTCGGTTGAACACGCCTGCTGGCGGCGCGCCTGCCGCCGGCCGACTGTTGCCGAACACACTCTGCCGCACCGGCGCGACACCCGGCGTATTGCCCACGCGCCAAGGCTGACCCGCGTGCGGGGTGGCCAATGCCACTGGCGCGCCGACCCGACGGCCCTGCACGAAAGCCTGTGCCGGCATCGTCGAGACGGCGCCGCGCACGTTACGGTTCACGTACACGTTGTTGACGTTGATATTCGTGACGTTGGTCGTCCGGATCACCGTCGACCGATTGATGTTGGTGACGTAGGACGGACTGGCGTGATACGCCGGACGGTAAGCGTCGTGCGGACCGAGTGCGAACCACGCGAGCCCCGCGCCGCCTGCCGCGAACGCGATCCCCCACGCGTTCCCGCCGCTATTGCCGCTCACCCAGCCGACCAGCGCCGGGGCATACACCGGACGCACCGCGACCGGCCCCGGCACCCAGCACCAACGCGCATCGACGTACGCCCACCGTCCATAGTGATAGGGCGCGAAGCCCCACGGCGCATCGTCGACCCAGGTCCATCCCCACGGGTCGACCCAGGCCCAATGACCGGTGCGATAGGGTGCCCAGCCCGCCGGCACGTCAGACGGCACCCACACCGCGCCGTAGCTCGGGGTTTCCTGCCACGCGCCGTAGTCGTCCAGGCTTTCGAAGCCGGTCACGTCGCGCGACACGTAGCGCGCGGCGACGGAGGCATCCTCCCGCGCGTCGCGCTGATGCACCCATTGGTCGAAGGCATCGGCCACGAACGGCCCGGCCGGCTGCTGCGCCAGGTTCTGCCCCACGAATGCCGCCCGTTGCCCCTGCTGCAACGGCACCGACGCGCCCTGCCCGTACACCGTGGCCGCCCCGCGCCAGACGCTCACGGTCGTCGCCCCATTCGGATCGACATCGACACGATACTCACCGGCCTGTTGCGGGACGAACGCCAGATTCGGCGTATCGATCTCGTAAGGCTGGTTCGGATCGAAAGCCCGCAGTCGCAGGCCGACCGTGCCCTGCGTTACGTTCAGTTGCACATTCTGGTCAGTCACCGCAGACAGCACGACGCTCGTGGACGGCCCCATGCGAACCGCTGTGCCGCCCACGTGCATCTCCGCGCGGCTGTTGCGCTCGACCCAGATGGCATCGCCCGTGGTGAGCGGCCGGTTGCGGTCGGCGTAGCGCCAGTCGTTGGTGCCTGCGGGGGCGTATGTGACGGTGCCGTCGAATTCGTTCAGACGCGCAACGCGCCCCGGGGGATCGGCGCTCGGTGCCTGCGCCAGCGCGGGGAGACCCGCCGCGCCAAGGGCCCCAAGCGCAAGCCCGACGCCGAGACAACGAACCATCGTCTGCCAGGAAATCAGGGATTTCATAGACACTCCGGGCCTGTCCGGTGCACGCGCCGAGCGTTGGATCGGCCGCGTCACCTTGTTGCTCTGTCCGAATCCTTCGGCGAATGCCGTGATGGCCGCCTCGCCGCAAGTGACACCTCAAGGCTAAGCCTGCCGCGTGTGACCGCGTGTAAAGGAATGCTACAGGGGTGTAACGGAGAGCTTCTCGTGACCACGCGCGGGGATGACGCGACGCACCGGCGCCGACGCCGCCTAGTGCTGGCTGAGGGCGTTGGAAAGCAGCTTGGCCGTGATGTCGACGATCGGAATCACACGATCGTAGGCCATGCGCGTCGGGCCGATCACGCCCAGCGTGCCGACCACTTCGCCGTCGACTTCGTAGGGCGCCGTGATGACGGTCATTGCTTCGATCGGCACGAGACTCGACTCGCCACCGATGAAAATCTGGACGCCCTGCGCCCGGCTCGAGACGTCGAGCAACTGCAGCAGGCCGGTCTTGGACTCGAACACGTCGAACAGCTTGCGCAGCCGCTCCATGTTCGACGACAGATCTTCCACGCCCAGCAGATTGCGCTCGCCCGAGATCAGCACGCTCTCGCGCGAGGTGTCGGCCATGGCGTCGCTGCCCGCCTGAACGGCCGCCTGCATCAAGGCACTCATGTCGGAACGCAGGGCATCGAGTTCGCCACGCAAGGACGCGCGCACCTCATCGAAGCTTTGGCCGCCGAAATGGGCGTTCAGGTAGTTCGCCGCCTCGACCAGTTGCGCCGGGGAATGGTCCTTTTCCGTCAGGATGATGCGGTTCTGCACGTCGCCGTCGGGGGTGACGATGATAAGCAGCACGCGCTTGTCGGACAGCCGCAGGAATTCGATCTGCCGGAAGGTCTGGCTACGGCGCGGCGTCAGCACCACGCCCGCGAACTGCGAGAGATTCGAGAGCACCTCCGCAGCCGAGGCGACCAGTTGCTGCGGCCCCGCCGGCTGCAAGCGCGTCTGGACCTGCGACGCCAATTGATGCACGGCATCGCCGAGCGGGCGCACCGTCAGCATGGTGTCGACGAACAGCCGGTAGGCGCGCGGCGTGGGAATGCGGCCGGCGGACGTATGCGGGCTGGCCACGAAGCCGAGCGACTCGAGATCGGCCATCGCATTGCGAATGGTCGCCGGAGACAGATCGAGTCCCGAGTATCGGGAAAGCGTGCGCGATCCCACCGGCTGGCCATCCGCGATGTACCGTTCGATCAGGGTTTTGAGTAGCTTCTGCGCACGTTGATCTAGCATGGCGAAAATTGTAACGCGAAATGTACAACCACGGCGCGCGGCAAACCCCGAGTGGGGTGGCAATGCCGCGCGTGCCGATGGTTGCTGTCATCGACTTATGGTGTAATGGCGGCATGAAAACAGGGAGCCCTTTCAAGACCGTAGCGCTCGTCGGGAAATACCATGCCGACGGCGTTGCCGAACCGTTGCTCACGCTGGCGGCATGCATTGCCCAGCGGGGGCATCACGTCGTCTTCGAGCGAGATACGGCGCACAACATCGGCGCGGCCGCCGATCCTTACCGCCCCCTCGATATCCAGGAGATCGGCACGCAGGCCGATGTGGCCGTGGTCATCGGTGGCGACGGGACGATGCTTGGCGTCGGCCGCCAGCTCGCCGCCTCGAAGGTGCCGCTCATCGGCGTGAACCACGGTCGCGTCGGTTTCATCACCGATATTCCGCTCGACGAGATGCGGCAAGTCGTGCCGGCCATGCTCGAAGGGCATTTCGAAGCCGAGCAGCGCACGCTGCTGGCCGCCCGCATCGAGCGCGACAGCGAAACACTGTTCGAGACACTCGCGTTCAACGACGTCGTCGTGAACCGCTCGGGCATCTCGGGCATGGTCGAGTTGCGTGTCGATGTCGACGGCCGCTTCATGTACAAGCAACGCTCGGATGGCCTGATCGTCGCAACGCCCACCGGCTCGACCGCGTATGCGCTCTCGGCCACCGGCCCGATCCTGCATCCGCGACTCGGCGGCGTGGTGCTCGTGCCGATCGCCCCGCACGCGCTGTCGAACCGCCCGATCGTGCTGCCCGATTCAAGCGACATCGTCATCACGATCACCGGCGGGCGCGAAGTTGGCGCCAACTTCGACATGCAGTCGTTTGCCGAGCTGCGTCAGGGCGACCGGATTCTGTTGGGTCGCTCCGAACACCAGGTGACCTTCCTGCATCCGGTCGGCTACAACTACTACGCGACGCTGCGCCGCAAGCTGCACTGGAACGAGCATATCTCCGACGAAGATTCGCCGCAGACCTGACTTCACGCCCTCTCCAACCTCCCATGCTACGCAGTCTCTCGATTCGCGATTTCGTGATCGTCGACCGTCTCGACCTGGAATTCTCCGCCGGCTTCACCGTATTCTCGGGGGAGACCGGCGCGGGCAAATCGATCCTGATCGACGCGCTGGCGCTGGCGATGGGCGAGCGCGGCGACGCCAGCATGGTGCGCGCCGGACAGACGCGCGCCGACATCACCGCTGAATTCGCCGCCGACGCCGCGGCCCGTCCCGATCTCGAAGCCTGGCTGCAAGCGCAGGCGCTCACGCTCGAAGAACACGGCGGCGTGCTGCTGCGCCGCGTGCTCGACTCGGGCGGGCGCTCGCGCGCCTTCGTCAATGGCACACCCGCCACCCTCGCCCAACTGCGCGAACTCGGCGAGATGCTGGTCGACATTCACGGACAGCACGCCCACCAGCAATTGCTGCGTCCCGACGCGCAGCGCCGTCTGATCGACGCCCATGCCGGTGCCACCGCGCTCACGGCGGACACGGCGGCGGCGCACAGGGAATGGCGGCGTCTCGTCAAGCGTTGCGAGGAAGCCCACGGGCGCGACCGCGAGTTGCAACTCGAGCGCGAACGCCTCGAATGGCAGACGGCTGAACTCGACAAGCTGGATCCGCAAGCCGGGGAATGGGACGAAGTGAACGCCGAGCATCGCCGCCTGTCGCATGCCGCCAGCCTTATCAACGGTGTGCAGGGCGCGCTTGACGTGCTGGCGGAAGCCGACGGCGCGATTGTCCCGTCACTCGGTCACGTGGTGCAGCAGATTCGCGAACTGGCCGAGATCGACGCCGGGCTGGCCGACGCCCTCGCCGCGCTGGAACCGGCCGAGATCCAGCTTCGCGAAGCCGTCCACTCGCTCACGCATTACGCGCAACGCATCGATCTCGATCCCGAGCGCCTGGCGGTGGTCGAGCAGCGTCTCGATGCGCTGCATTCGGCGGCCCGCAAGTTCCGCGTCGCCCCCGAGCAACTGCCCGCCGAGCAGGCGGAGCGCCGGGCGCAACTGGAAGAACTGACCGCATCGCAGGACACGGTCGCCATGCACGCGGCGGCCGACGCCGCGCACGCGACCTATCTGACGCTGGCAGCCGCATTGTCGAAGGCACGCGCGGCGGCCGCGGCGTCGCTCTCGCGCGAAGTCACGCGCGCCATGCAGGATCTCTCGATGCCGGGCGGACGCTTCGAGGTCGCCCTGAGCCCGACCCCCGAGCCGCAGTCGTACGGCCTGGAGACGGTCGAATTTCTCGTCGCCGGTCACCCGGGCGTGCCCACACGGCCGCTGGCCAAGGTGGCGTCGGGCGGCGAACTGGCTCGCATCAGCCTGGCATTGCAGGTGATCGCCAGCAGCGTGAGCCTCACCCCGACCTTGATTTTCGACGAAGTCGATTCCGGCATCGGCGGCGCCGTGGCCGAAGTGGTCGGCCGCCTTCTGCGCGAACTGGGTCAGGGTCGGCAAGTGTTGTGCGTTACCCACCTGCCCCAGGTCGCCGCGCTCGGCCACCAGCATCTGCGCGTGAAGAAACGCAGCGACGGCGATACCACGATGAGTGAGATCGAGCCGCTCGGCCGCACCGAACGCGTCGAGGAGATCGCCCGGATGCTCGGCGGCGTCGAGATCACCGCGACGACGCGCAAGCACGCACGAGAGATGCTCGCGCTCTGAGCGGCCCGTTGCCCATTGCCCACGGATCGCGCACGGTGCCATCACGGGCGGCGGGTCATCGACCGCCCGTGAACCGCATCAGACCGGCCCCACGCTGGAAAACACCGAATCCCACAGCGCCATGACGGCGTCGCGTTCGCCCACGACATCGTCGGCCGGCACGCGCGCCGTTTCCACACCATCGAGCCGCAACTTGTGCTGGCGCTTGCGATATGTCCGATAAGCGGCGGCCGCACCGTCGGCCAGCGACGCCTCGATCAGCCCGAGCTGCGCCGCTTCACGCAGCAGCGCAATGTTGCCCGCATTGCGCAGCAGCGCCGGATGCGCCCCCGAATGCAGCAGCACCAGATACTGCACGGTGAACTCGATGTCCACCATGCCGCCACGGTCGTGCTTCAGATCGAAGAGCGGTGTCGGGTTCGGATGCCCATCCAGCACCTTGCGTCGCATCGCCACGATTTCCTGCGCGAGCGGCAGTGCCTCGCGTGGCGTAGCGAGCACCTGCGCGCGGATCTTCTCGAACGTCTCGCCAATCGCCTCGTCACCGGCGCAGAAGCGCGCACGCGTGAGCGCCTGATGTTCCCAGACCCACGCGGTATTCGCATTGCCTTCGCGGAACTGGTACTGACGGAAGCTCTCGACGCTCGTCACCAGCAAGCCCGACAAGCCGTTCGGCCGCAACCGCAGATCGACGTCGAAGAGCGTACCCGCGCCGGTGTGCGCGGTCAGCCAGGTCACGAACCGTCGGGCGAGCGCGGCATAGGCATCGGGGGCGTGGTCGTCATCGTCGTCGTAGAGGAAGATCAGGTCGAGGTCGGACGCGTAGCCCAGCTCCTTGCCGCCGAGCTTGCCGTAAGCAATGACCGCGAAGCGCGGCACCTCGCGGTGGCGCGTGGCCACGTGCGGCCAGACCGTCGAGATCGTCGCGTCGACGATGATGTCCGCCAGCGCCGAGAGCCGGTCGCCGATCGCTTCGACCGACAGCGTGCCCTGCAAATCGAGCAGCAGGATGCGGAACACCTCGGCGTGATGCGCGCGCCGCAGAATGTCCATCTGCACTTCGACGTTGCCGGCCGCGCCCGACGCGTTCAGGCTCAGCAGCAACTGCGTCTTGAACGACGGCCAGTCGAACGGCGCGGCGAGCGCTTCGTCGTCGAGCAACTCGTCGAGCAATTGCGGATGACGGATCAGGTAGCCGGCGGCCCAACGCGAGCCGGCCAGCACGTTGACGACGCGCTCGAGCGCGCGCGGATATTCAGTGAGCAGCGCCAGATACGAACTGCGACGGCTGATGGTCGAGAGCAGATCGAGCAGGCGTGCGAGCACGGCATCGGCCTCGCCCGTGCCCGCCGCGCCCTCCACGGCGCGCTGCACAAGTTGATCGAAGCGGCGCCGGCTGGTCTCGCCCAGCGCCTTGTAGCGTGACGACGTCCAGACGGCGCGCAGCCGATCGAGGGCACCGTCGGCGTCGCTGAAGCCGAGGCGCCCAAGCTGGTTGCCGAGATCGCCCGTTTGCGTCTCGTCGGCCAGACACTCGCTCCACAATTCCGGCGGACATTCGCAATCGCCCGCGCCCGTCGCCGCCGTGCGCCCGTTGCCGCCCGCCTTGTCCGCGAAGATCTCGTCGAACTGCGCGGCGACGAACTCGCGATGCTCGTCGAGCACGGTCATGAAGCTCGCTTCGTCGGGGAAGCCCATCGCGCGCGCGACCGCGAGACGATCATCGCCGGGTGCCGGGAGAATGTGCGTCTGTGCGTCGTCAAGATACTGGATGCGGTGTTCGAGCTTGCGCAGGAAGACGTAGGCGTTCGCCAGTTCGTCAGCCACGTGCTGCGCGAGCCAGCCGCGTCGCGCCGCCACGCCCAGCACGGAAAGTGTCGGCCGCACGCGCAGCTCCGGCTCCTGCCCGCCGCGAATCAGTTGGAACACCTGCGCGGAGAACTCCACCTCACGGATGCCGCCGCGCCCGAGCTTGATGTCGTTGATCCGTGCAGGCTTGGCGCGCGCGCGGCGCTCCGCCTCGTGACGAATCTGCTCGTGCAGCGCACGAATCGCGCCGATCACACCGTAATCCAGGTAACGGCGATACACGAACGGCTGGACCAGCGACGCGAGCAGCCGCTCGATGCGCTTGCCCGGCTCGCTTGCCACCTCGGACACCAGCCGCCCCTTGATCCACGCGTAGCGTTCCCACTCGCGCCCCTGCACGTAGAAATACTCTTCGAGCATCGGCAGGCTGCACACGAGCGGCCCCGAATCGCCATTGGGACGCAGGCGCATGTCCACGCGGAACACGTAGCCGTCCGGCGTAAGTTCGGAAATCATGCCAATCAGCTTGCGGCCGAGCTTGGTGAAGAATTCGTGGTTGGAGAGCGCACGCAAGCGGCTCGCCGCCGCCGGATCGGCGTCGTCGGGGGCCGACGTGTCGCCGTCCTCTTCATAGACGAAGATCAGGTCGATGTCCGACGAGACGTTCAGTTCGCGCCCGCCAAGCTTGCCCATGCCGACCACCGCGAGCGTCTGGCGCTGCCCTTCCGCATTGCGCGGCACGCCATGGATGGCTTCGAGGTCGCGCGAGAGGACGGTCATGCCCGCCTGCACGGCGAACTCGGCGAGGGCCGTCATGGCTTCGGTGACCTCGGACAACTCGGCACGGCCGTCCAGGTCGCGCTGCATGACGGCGCACAACGCTTCGGCACGCAGTACGCGCAACGCGCGGGCCAGGCCCGCCTCGTCGACCCCCGAGACCCCCACGGGTTGCTCGGGCGGCGACAGCTGCGTGCCGGTGATGGCTTCGAAACGACGGGCGAGCCAGCGGGCGTCCACGGGGTGCTCGGCCAAGGCGGGCAGTGCCTCGGCGAGCGCGGGACGGCTTGCCAGCATGCGCGCCGCATAGCGCGAGTAGGACAGGATATCGATCGGGTTTTCGAGTGAACTCACTGGCGAGGTTCCGGTCAGCACTGAGAATGAAGAGACTTTCGAAGGCTTACCCGTGCGCGATGAAACGCCGGATCACCCGTTTGTTTCTCCGACGGTCGGGCCTTCGGCCAGCCTTGGGCTTGTGTTACAGTCTTTGCCACAGAAACTACCACATTCCCTCGTAGACGCGCAGCATGACCGACCGTAAGCCGCCCGCCTCGTCCACCGGCAACCGGTCCTGGTTCTCGTCACTGCCGCGTGGCTTGCGACTGGGCCTGGAATGGCTGCTGGCGCTCGTCGTCATCGCCTATTTCGGACTTGGCGCCGTCGTTCTTACCGCTCGGTACGTCATCCTGCCACGGGTATCGGACTACCGTCCGCAGATCGAAGCCGCCGCCTCACGCGCCATCGGCCTGCCCGTCACCATCGGCCGCATCGATGCCGTCTGGCACGGCTGGCACCCCTACCTGACGCTCGAAGACGTTCGCATTACACGCCCGGCCCCCACCGGTCGCGCGCCCTCGCTCACGTCACACACGACACGCCCGACGCGTGCGACGAGCCCCGCACCGAATCCGCTGGACACGCCACCCGGCGCACCGCCGCCCGCCGAACCCAGCCTGACGCTCCAGCGTCTCGACGCGGTGCTCTCGTGGACCAGCCTGATCCACCTCGACGTGCGCCTGTCGAATCTCACGTTATCCGAGCCGGATCTCACCATCGAGCGCCTCGCCGACGGCGCGATCCTCGTCGCGGGCATGCCGGTGACCGGCAGCGGCGGCGCGACCGACTCGACCGCCGCCGACTGGCTCATGCGTCAGTCGCGCGTTGTGATTCGCAACGGCACCTTGCGCTGGCGCGATGCCACGCGCAACGCGCCCGATGTCGTCATCACGCAGGTCAACGCCATGCTGCGCAATCGCGGCTTTGACCATCGCTTCGGCATGCAGGCAAATCCGCCGACGGGCGTCGTGGCACCGCTCGACATTCGGGCGCGGTTCACCCATCCCTTGTTTGCACGCCCCGGCGAAGCCAAGCGGTGGCGCGGTCAGATCTACGGTGACATCGGCACGCTCGACCTCACCGAACTGGCCCGCTACGTCGACTTGCCGGGCAAGGACTCGCGCGGTCGCGTCGCCGCGCGGGCGTGGGTCGACTTCGATGGCGGCGCGATCACCGGCGCGACGCTGCGCGCCGCGGGGGCGAACACGTCGGTGCAATTGGCAGACGATTTGCCACCGCTCACCTTCGACGCCACGCAGGGCCGCATCGACGTGACCCGCGCGGGGCCGCAGGCCGACGCCGGCTGGCAACTGCGCGCCCGCGATCTGACGCTACGGGCCGCGGGCCGCCCGGCGCTCGACGTGCCCGATTTGCATGCCACCTACTCGCCGGGCACGGCCGAGCACGGGCTTCACGTCGCGTTCGCGGGCCAGCGCTTCGACATTGGCGCCGCAATGGCGCTGGTGCCGTCGTTGCCGCTCGATCCACAAACGCGCCAAGCACTCGCGAGCTTCCAGCCGCGCGGCCGCCTGGCCAATTTCGACATGAGCTACCAGGCGCCGAAGCCCCACGGCCCGGGCAACTGGCGCGACCTGCCGGGGATGCGACAACTGCCGCCGGAACACGAACGCTACCGGGTGGTCGCCGACTTCGACGATCTCGGCATTGACAGTGCACCGAGCCCGCATCCGCCTGCGGATCCGGGGTCGCCCAATGCCGGGCGTCCCGGGTTCGCTCACCTGAGCGGGCACATCGACGCCGATCAGTCGCGAGGCAGCCTGACGCTCGATGCAAAACACGCCGCGCTCGACTTCCCCGGCCGCTTCGACCAGCCGCGCATCGACCTCGACACGCTCACCGCCCGCACCTCGTGGCGCGTCTCGCACTCGGTGACCCAGCGCGACGCCCCGGCGAACGTGCAGGTACGCGTCGACGCCCTGCATCTGCAGAACGCCGAGCTGACGGGCGATGTGAGCGGCACGTGGCGTAACGGCGGCAAAGGCAACGGCATCGTCGACCTGAAGGGCAACATCGTGCGCGCGAACGCCAGTGCGGTGCCGCGCTACCTGCCGACCGACATCGGCGCGAGCGTTCGCGATTACCTGCAGCGTGCGCTGCTCGCGGGCACGGTGCAGAACGCGCCGTTCGCGGTGCAGGGCGATCTCGACGACTTCCCTTACGGCAAGGGCGGCGGCAAGTTCCGCATCGACATTCCGCTCGTGGACGTCACCTTCAACCCGTCGCCGCTGCGCCCCGGTCACACCGAGGTCTGGCCGGCCTTCGAGAAGGTGCGCGGCAATTTGCGCTTCGACGCGGACAAGCTGCACATTGCCATCGACACCGGCACGGTCTTCGGCGTGACGCTCACGCAGGTGGTGGGCGACATCAACGACATCGGCCAGGACAATGCCGTGCTCACGCTCAAGGGCGACGCCCGCGGCCCGGCGGCGGACTTCGTGAAGTACCTGAACGGCAGCCCGGTGGGACATTGGATCGGCGACTTTACCGACGAGACACGGGCGAGCGGCACCACGCAGCTCGCCATGCAGTTGTCGATGCCGCTCGATCACACCGATCGATCGAAGGTCACGGGGCGCGCGCGCTTCCTGCGCAACGACATCACGTTGCTGAGCGGTCTGCCGACCTTCGGCGCGGTGGACGGGGAACTGGCATTCACCGAGCGCGGCATCTCGCTCGACAATCTGCGCGGTACGTTCCTGGGCGGCGACGTGCGGGCCTCGGGCGGCAGTCGCGACGGCGGCACTATCGCGCTGAACATCGCCGGCACCTTGACCGCGCAAGGGCTGCGCGACAATCAAGAGAGCGCGTCGCTGGCGCAACTGGCCAAGCGCATGACGGGCAGTACCCCCTACACGGCGACGGTCACGGTGCGTCAGGGCATGACCGAGATGGCCGTGCAATCCACGCTCACCGGGCTGGCCGTGAACCTGCCCGCGCCGCTCGGCAAGCGGGCGGAGACCTCGCTGCCCGCGCGCTTCACGCTGCGCCCGCTGGCAAACCCGGGCGGCCGCCGCATCGACACACTCGACTTCGCCATCGGCAGCGTTCAGGGCAATTACGTGCAGCAGCGTAGCGCGGGGAACGGCGCGCGCGTCGAGGTGCTGCGCGGCGGCATCGGCATCGACCAGCCCGTGCCCGCACCGCGCGAGGGTGTGCAGGCGGCAGCCCAGTTCGAGACGCTCGACGTTGACGCCTGGCGCGGCGTTATCGCGGCGCTCAGTAGCGACGCCAGGACCACCAGCGCGCAAGGTGCGCAGGGCACTGAGGGCACCGCGCCCGTCGCGGCGGCGTCAGCCACGACGGCCACGACGGCGCGCGACGAATTTGGCGCGCTTACGCCATACCTGCCGACGCGTCTCGCCCTGCATGCCAAGCAGGTGCGCCTGATGTCGCGCCAGTGGCCGGAACTGGTGCTGGGCGCGCAGCGCAACGATCGCGACTGGCAGGTCAGCCTGGCTTCCGATCTCGTCTCCGGCTTCGCCGAGTGGCATGCGCCCGATGCAAAGAACCCGTCGGGCACCCTGCGCGCACGGCTCGCGAAGCTGGTGATCCCGCGCGAAGACCAGGGCAACGATGTGCTCACGCAAGTCCTCGATGAACCGAGCGACGAATTCCCGGCCATCGACGTCGTCGCCAACGATTTCGTCCTGCGTGACAAGCCGCTGGGCCGGCTGGAATTGAATGCGCACAACGATGTCGAGGACGGCGTGCCCGTGTGGCAGCTCACCCAACTGTCGCTCACCAACAGTGCTGCCACGCTCAACGTCAAGGGCAACTGGCGCACCTCGCGTCGCCGCGCGGGCGCCGCGGGAGGGGACGTCGTGCCGCGCCGTACCATGCTCGACTTCCATCTCGACGTGAAGGATGCCGGTGGCCTGCTCGATCGCCTGGGTCTGCCCAAGACGCTCAAGGACGGCTCGGGCACGGTCTCGGGCCGTTTCGGCTGGCAAGGTGGTCCCGATGCGATCGATTACCCGACGCTCGGCGGGCGCGTCGCGATCGACCTCAAGCGCGGCCAGATCCTGAAGGCCGACCCGGGACTGGCCAAGCTGCTGGGCATTTTGTCGGTGCAGACGCTGGCCAAGATCCTGACGTTCGACTTCAACAGCCTGATCGGCAGCGGGCTGCCCTTCGACAGCATCGACGGGAACGCCACGATGCAAGGCGGTGTCGCCAATACCACCGATCTGACGATCAACGCCAACGTGGCGACGATCAAGATCGACGGGCATACGGATCTCGCGCGCGAGACGCAGAACCTGAACGTACTGGTGCTGCCAAAGATCAATGCAGCGTCGGCGTCGCTGGCGTGGGCCATTGTCAACCCGGCACTGGGCATCGGCTCGTTTTTCGCGCAACTGGCGCTGGGCGAACAGCTCTCGCGAACGCTCTCGACGACCTATCATGTGAGCGGCTCCTGGGACAATCCCGTCATCGAACAGGTCGACGGCAATAAGAGTAAGATCGATGCATCCCCGGAAACCCGGCCCGGCGCGCAAAACAACGCTCAGCCGCGCGGCTTGCCCGGCAACTGATGGCCTATCCGATACGCCTGACGCGTTCGATATGTCCGACGTGCTCGACGTACCCGACATGCCCGATATACGGTTCCGCCCCGAATCCGCCCATGACATGATGCGTCCCGACACGCCGCCCACCGCCAAGCCCGCCACGACGCCGGCAATGCCGTACGGACGTTTGACGCGTCCCTTGCTGGGACCCTCGATGGCCGCATGGGCTTGTCGAGCGGCGACGACCTGCGTTTCCCCGAGTTGCCTCGTGCCATGGGTGACGGTACGCTCGACGTCGTACCCGCCGCCCACCGCGACCCGAAGGGCCGCGCGCACCGAGGTCGGCTGCCGCACCCGCGAGCCATTGGGACGCCGAGCCATGTGCCGGCGCGCGCACGGGGCGGCATTGCATGCTGCAGGGTTGATTTCACCGCTTCCGCCCTCATCTTCCGAATACCTTTTCCTGGCCTGACACCGCATGAAAATCATCGACACCGGCATCCAGAACCTGGCCACGGCCCGTGAGCTGCTGCTCACGCCATACGGCCTTGACGAAAGCCACCTGCAACGCGCGCTGGGCGACATCTTCACGCACCGTGTGGACTACGCCGACCTGTACTTCCAGTACACGCGCAGCGAAGCGTGGAGCCTCGAGGAAGGTATCGTCAAATCGGGGTCGTTCTCGATCGATCAAGGCGTGGGGGTGCGCGCCATCGTGGGCGACCGGACCGCGTTCGCCTACTCCGACGACATCTCCGATATCGCGCTCAAGGACGCCGCCGCGGCCACGCGCAGCATCGCCACGGCCGGTCGCGGGCGTGTGAAGGTTGGCAACGCGCTCTCGAACACCAGCGGCCACGGGCTGTACCTGCCGTCCGATCCGCTCGCCTCGCTCGACGCGAACGGCAAGGTGGCATTGCTCGAACGCATCGAAAAACTCGCCCGCGCACGCGATCCGCGCGTGTCACAGGTGATGGCCGGGCTGGCCGGTGAGTACGACGTCGTGCTGGTGGCGCGCAGCGACGGCGTGATCGCCGCCGACGTGCGGCCGCTCGTGCGGGTGTCGGTCACGGTCATCGTCGAATCCAACGGCCGCCGCGAAATGGGCAACAGCGGCGGCGGTGCACGTCTCGACTACGCGTTCTTCACCGACGACCGGCTCGAAAAGTACGTCAGGGAAGCGGTCGATGGCGCCATCGTCAAGCTCGACGCACGCCCGGCGCCGGCCGGCGCAATGACCGTCGTGCTCGGCCCGGGCTGGCCTGGCGTGCTGCTGCACGAGGCCATCGGCCACGGCCTGGAAGGCGACTTCAACCGCAAAGGCTCGTCGGCCTTCTCCGGACGCCTCGGCGAGCGTGTCGCCGCCAAGGGCGTCACGGTGGTCGACGACGGTACGCTCGCCAACCGCCGCGGCTCGCTGAACATCGACGACGAAGGCAATCCGACGCAGTGCACCACGCTCATCGAGGACGGGATTCTGCGCGGCTATATGCAGGACAGCCTGAACGCGCGTCTGATGAAGATGCCGGTCACGGGTAACGGCCGCCGCGAATCGTATGCCGCGCTGCCGATGCCGCGCATGACCAACACGTACATGCTCGGCGGCGACAAGGATCCCGAGGAAATCATCGCGTCGGTCAAGCACGGGCTGTATGCCGTGAACTTCGGCGGCGGGCAGGTCGATATCACCAACGGCAAGTTCGTGTTCTCGATGTCCGAGGCTTACATGATCGAGGACGGCAAGATCACGTACCCGGTCAAAGGTGCCACGCTCATCGGCAACGGCCCGGAATCGCTCAAGGACGTCACGATGATCGGCAACGACATGTCGCTCGACTCGGGCGTGGGCGTGTGCGGCAAGGAAGGGCAGAGCGTGCCTGTGGGCGTCGGTCAGCCCACCCTGCGCATGGAGAACATGACGGTCGGCGGCACGGCTTGACGCGGATTCGCACGGTCAAGCACAACATAATCAAGGCCTACGGCGCGTGCCATGTCACGCGCCGGATGGCGCACCGCAAAAATGCGTCAAGCATAGCAAAGCGCCCGGCTCAAATCGGGTGATTCCGCGATTTTTCTTTAAAGCGCGATTATTTGACGCAATTAGCGACAGTGAAATACGCAAACTCCGCATGTTTCCGGGCCATGTAGCGGCTATCGCGGTTGCGGCGTCATTCGATTAGGCGTATAAAGTGGTTCCTGTGCACGGCAAATGCGTGCAATGCAATGTTGAAGACCTCGCTCATGACCGCCCATCCGTTCTACTTTTATTTTTTTGCGATTCTCGCACCGCTGGCGGAAGGAGAGGGGCAGTTGCAGCAGTAAGCACCGAAACGAATCCTGAAAAACCGCCAGCAAGCCTGGCGGTTTTTTTTTGACCCGAATCCCGAGAAACGAACCGCAGCTCGAACTGCGCAGGAGAAATGCCATGCCTCCCCACAACACCGATGATGTCCGTATTCGCGAGCTCAAGGAACTGACGCCGCCGGCGCATCTGATTCGCGAGTCCCCCTGCTCGGACAAGAGCGCGGACCTCATCCATCGCTCGCGCAGCGCCATTCACCGCGTGCTGCACGGCATGGAAGACCGTCTCGTCGTCATCATCGGCCCGTGCTCGATCCACGATCCGAAAGCCGCGATGGAATACGCGGCGCGCCTGGTCGAACAGCGTGAACGCCTGAAGGGCGAACTTGAGATCGTGATGCGCGTGTACTTCGAGAAGCCGCGCACGACGGTGGGCTGGAAGGGGCTGATCAACGACCCGCACATGGACAACAGCTTCAAGATCAACGACGGCCTGCGTCTCGCGCGCGAGTTGCTCGCGCAGATCAATGAACTGGGCCTGCCCGCCGGCACCGAGTACCTCGACATGATCAGCCCGCAGTACATCGCCGATCTCGTGTCGTGGGGCGCCATCGGCGCGCGTACCACCGAATCGCAGGTGCACCGCGAACTGGCGTCGGGCCTGTCGTGCCCGGTCGGTTTCAAGAACGGCACCGACGGCAACGTGAAGATCGCCGTCGATGCCATCAAGGCCGCGTCGCAGCCGCACCATTTCCTGTCGGTGACGAAGGGCGGCCATTCGGCGATCGTGTCGACCGCGGGTAACGAGGACTGCCATCTGATCCTGCGTGGCGGCAAAACGCCAAACTACGACGCCGCCAGCGTGCAGACCGCCTGCGACGACATCGCCAGGTCGGGCCTGGCCGCGCGCGTGATGATCGACGCATCGCACGCGAACAGCCAGAAGAAGCATGAGAACCAGATCCCGGTCTGCGAGGACATCGCCCGCCAGATCGCCGCCGGCGACGACCGCATCATCGGCGTGATGGTTGAGTCGAACCTCGTGGCCGGACGTCAGGATCACGTGCCAGGCAAGCCCCTGACCTACGGCCAGAGCATCACCGATGCCTGCATCGACTGGGAAGACAGTCTGAAAGTGCTCGATACGCTGGCCGAGGCCGTGCGGGCACGCCGTCTGGTGCACGGCGCGGGCAATTGAGGGAGCGGGCGGCCGCTGGTCGCCCGATGTCCCTGCCCGAGCGCAAGGACCGAGGGGCGCAGTCGCTCGATTACGCGCCGCCGTCGGTCCGGTCGCGCCGCCACAGCACGTCGGTGCCGCCGCCGGCCCGATTGAGCACCCTGGCGAGCACGAACATCAGGTCGGACAGGCGATTGACATACTGACGCGGCGCGGGGGCCACCGTTTCCTCGGCGCCAAGCGCCACCATGGCGCGTTCCGCACGACGGGCAACGGTCCGGACCACATGCGCCAGGGCCGCCGCGCGCGTACCGCCCGGCAGGATAAACTCCTTGAGCGGCGGCAGATCGGCGTTGTAACGGGCCAGCCAGCCGTCGAGCCTCGCCACCTGGGCGTCGCCGATCAGCGCGTGACGCGGCGTGCTCAGTTCCCCCCCGAGGTCGAACAGATCGTGCTGAATGTCGAGAAGTACGGCGCGCACGTCCGGTGGCAGCGCTTCGCACAACAACACCCCGATGTGCGAATTGGTCTCGTCGATCTCGCCGATGGCGACGATTCGCAGGCTGAACTTGTCGACGCGCGAGCCGTCCCCAAGGCCGGTCTTGCCTCCATCGCCCGTACGCGTGACGATCTTGCTCAAACGATTCCCCATCTTTCTGATTCCTGCCCCTCGCGGCATCGCTTGCCCGCCAGCCCGCAATTCGGCCGCGGACCGACTTGCCTGCGTTGATTGAAATGGACCGCACACGCCCCGAATGCCTGCTTTTCAGGCAATTCCGATGGCGCGCGGTTGCGTCAAGTCCGTATGATATGACGCAAAGGGTGGGGAAAAACGCCGCCACAGCGTAAAATCCCCGCTCATAAGACGTCAGGGCCTGCACCCCGGAATATTGTCGTTCCAGGCCATGCCCGAGACCTCGCCCCCGATTTGGAGCCTGCCATCGCCTATCGGCGCTGGCCGCCCGGAGACCTGAAGGAGATCACCGTGAATCACCCCCATCTGCCGTTCGCCGCCAAGCGTGCGTTTCCCGAGGCGCTGCTCACCGAGTTGCAAGCGCTTCTGGGCGAGCGCGTGAGCACCCAGACGGCGCTGCGCGAACATCACGGCCGGGACGAGTCTCCGTTCGACCCCATGCTGCCGGACGCCGTCGCCTTCGCGCATAGCACCGACGAGGTCTCGCAGATCGTCAAGCTGTGCGCCAAATACAACGTCCCCATCATTCCGTACGGCGCGGGCTCGTCGCTCGAAGGCCACCTGCTCGCGGTCGAGGGCGGCCTGTCGCTCGACCTCTCGGAGATGAACCAGGTTGTCTCGATCAACGCCGAAGACCTGACGGTCACCACCCAGCCGGGTATCTCGCGCAAGGCGCTCAACGAAGCGCTGCGCGACACGGGCCTGTTCTTCCCGATCGACCCGGGCGCCGACGCCAGCATTGGCGGCATGTGCGCCACGCGCGCGTCGGGCACCAATGCCGTGCGCTACGGCACGATGCGCGAGAACGTGCTGGCGTTGACCGTCGTGCTCGCGGACGGCCGCGTCATCCACACCGGCACACGTGCCCGCAAGTCCTCCGCGGGCTACGACCTGACGCGCCTGTTCGTCGGCAGCGAAGGCACGCTGGGCATCATTACCGAAGCGACGGTGCGGTTGTATCCGCAGCCCGAGGCCGTGTCGGCCGCAGTCTGTGCGTTCCCCAGCATGACCGATGCCGTGAACTGCGTCATCCAGACGATTCAGTTGGGGGTGCCGGTCGCACGCGTCGAGTTCGTCGATGCCCTGGCCGTGCGCGCCATCAACAAGCATTCGAAGATGACGTTGCCCGAAACGCAAACGCTGTTCTTCGAATTTCACGGCAGCGATGCCGGGGTGAAGGAGCAGGCGGAAACCGTCGAGGAACTGGCCAAGGAAAACGGCGGGACCGGCTTCGAATGGGCCACTCGCACCGAAGACCGCAACCGTCTGTGGAGCGCGCGGCATAGCGCGTACTTTGCCATGCTGCAACTCCGGCCGGGTTGCCGCGCGGTCACCACGGACGTCTGCGTGCCGATTTCGCGCTTGGCCGAGTGCGTGGGTGAGACCGAGCAAGACCTGCGGGCGTCGAGCCTGCCCTGCCCGATCGTGGGTCACGTGGGCGATGGCAATTTCCACGTGGCGATCCTGATCGATCCGGACAAGCCCGAAGAGATCGAGGAGGCCGAGCGGCTCAACCAGCGTATTGTCGAGCGCGCGATTCGCATGGGCGGCACATGCACCGGCGAGCATGGCGTGGGTCTGCACAAGATGGGCTTCCTCGTCACCGAACACGGGGAAGGCGCTATCGACGTCATGCGTGCGATCAAGATGTCGCTCGATCCGCACAATCTGCTCAATCCGGGCAAGATTTTCCAGTTGCACCCGGCGAGCTGAACGCCGCATGAACGCCCCCGCCACCCCGCAAGGTCAATCCGGCCCGCTTCAGGCGGGCACCGGAACCGACGACGCCGACGCGCTGAGCACGCGCCAGCGTCACTTGCTCGACGCGCTCACGCAGATCCTGCCGCCGCATTGCATTTTGCATCGACGCGAAGACACCACGCCGTATGAGTGTGACGGTCTTGCCGCATACCGCCGCGTGCCGCTCGCCGTCGTGCTGCCCGAGTCCGAAGCGCAGGTGCAGCGCATTCTGCAGGCCTGCCATCAGCTCGGCATCCCGGTCGTGCCGCGAGGCGCGGGCACCAGCCTGTCTGGCGGGGCGATGCCTATCGCCAGCGGCCTGGTGCTCTCGCTCGCCAAGTTCAAGAAGATCGTCGAAGTCGATCCCTATGCCCGTACCGCCACGGTGCAGCCCGGTGTTCGCAATCTGGCGATCTCAGAAGCCGCCGCGCCGTACGGCCTGTATTACGCGCCCGATCCCTCGTCGCAGATCGCCTGCACCATCGGCGGCAACATCGCGGAGAATTCCGGTGGCGTGCACTGCCTGAAGTACGGGTTGACCGTGCACAACGTGCTGCGCGTACGCGCCATCACGATGTCCGGCGAGGCCATCGAGTTCGGCTCGCTGGGGCCCGACGCGCCCGGCCTCGACCTGCTTTCGGTCTTCATCGGCAGCGAGGGCATGTTCGGCGTCGTGACCGAGATCACCGTCAAGCTGGTGCCCAAGGCGCAGACGGCACAGGTCATCATGGCGAGCTTCGACGATGTGGAGACCGGCGGCAACGCCGTCGCCGCGATCATCGCCGCCGGCATCATTCCGGCCGGGCTGGAAATGATGGATAAGCCGGCCACGCAAGCCGTCGAGGAATTCGTTCACGCCGGCTACGATCTCGACGCTGCCGCCATCCTGCTGTGCGAATCGGATGGCACGCCGGAAGAAGTCGCCGAGGAGATCATGCGCATCTCCCACGTGCTGCGCACCTCGGGCGCGACACGGTTGCAGATTTCCCGCAGTGAAGAAGAGCGCCTGCGCTTCTGGTCGGGACGCAAGAACGCATTCCCCGCGGCCGGGCGCATTTCGCCGGACTATTACTGCATGGATGGCACAATTCCGCGCCGCGCGATTGGGACGTTGCTCAAACGCATCGAAGGTCTGGAACAACAGTACGGATTGCGCTGTATTAACGTCTTTCACGCGGGAGACGGCAACATGCATCCGCTCATTCTTTTCAACGGCAATGACCTCGACGAGTGGCATCGCGCCGAGGCGTTCGGTAGCGACATTCTTGAAGCGTGCGTCGAACTTGGCGGCACGATCACGGGCGAACATGGCGTGGGCATCGAGAAGATCAACTCGATGTGCGTGCAGTTCTCGCCGGACGAGCGCGACGCGTTTTTCGGCGTGAAGCGCGCGTTCGATCCGGTCGGACTGCTCAATCCCGACAAGGGGATTCCCACGCGCGCACGTTGCGCCGAATACGGCAAGCTGCATGTGCGCGGCGGTCTGTTACCGCATCCCGACCTGCCGAGGTTCTGACATGCGCCCGCTGTCAGCCTGGCTGCCGCACGATTGGCGGCAGCGGCTCTACATCATCATCTTCGAGGCCGACACCCGCGAAGGGCGGCTTTTCGACGTCGCGCTGCTCGCCGCCATCGTGCTGTCGGTGTTCACGGTCATCATCTCGAGCGTGCCGGCCGTGCAAGCCACGGCCTCGCTGCCGATGGCGATCCTCGAGTGGTGCTTCACGCTGCTCTTTACGGCCGAGTACATCGCGCGCTTGCTTAGCGCGCATCGGCCACTGCGTTACGCGCTGTCGTTCTACGGCATCATCGATCTGCTGGCGATCCTGCCGACCTACCTCGCGATCCTGGTGCCCGAGCTGCACGGCCTGATCGATGTCCGTCTGCTGCGACTCATGCGCGCGTTCCGAATTCTGAAGCTCACGGCGTATGTGAACGAAGCCGGGGTGCTCAGCATTGCGCTCTACAACGCGCGCCGCAAGATCCTCGTGTTCCTCGGGTTCATCTCGATCATCGTGGTGATCTTCGGCACGCTCATGCATATCATCGAGGGGCCCGAGCACGGTTTCACGAGCATTCCCGTCGGCATCTACTGGGCCATCGTCACGCTCACGACCACCGGCTACGGCGACGTGGTGCCCGTCACCGCCCTGGGCAAAGCGATCACCGGTTTCGTCATGCTGCTCGGCTACAGCGTGATTGCGATTCCCACCGGCATCATGGGCGCCGAAATTCATTCGGTGATGCGCAAGAGGGCGATCACCACGCGCACCTGCCGTCAGTGCCACACCGAAGGGCACGACCCCGATGCCCGCTACTGCAAGGATTGCGGTAGCGAGCTGGGGCCATATCAATCCGACCTGCCACCGCCAGAACCCAGTTGATGACCGATACGAACGACACACTCGAGCACTTCCGCGCCGTCATCGAGCATGCCACGGTGCACCGCACGCCGCTTCAACTGCGGGGCGGCGGCACCAAAGCGTGGTACGGCCAGCAACGCGTGGGCGACGTGCTGGACACGCGCGCCTACAGCGGCATCGTGGCCTACGATCCGGCGGAACTGGTCATCACAGCCCGCTGCGGCACGCCACTGGCCGACATCGAAGCGGCGCTGGCCGAACACAATCAGTTGCTGCCGTTCGAGCCGCCCTACTTCGGCCCTGGCGCGACCCTCGGCGGTGCCGTGGCCGCCGGGCTTGCCGGGCCGCGTCGCAGTGCGGTGGGGGCCGTGCGCGACTTCGTGCTCGGCGCCAAGTTGATGGACGGTCGAGGCCATGTGCTGACCTTCGGCGGACAGGTGATGAAGAACGTCGCCGGTTACGACGTCTCGCGCATGCTCGCCGGTTCGCTCGGTACGCTTGGCCTGATTCTCGAGATGTCGCTCAAGGTACTGCCGCAACCGTTCGCCGAGCTGACGCTGCAATTCGAAATGAACGCTATCGATGCTGTGCGCAAGCTCAATGAATGGGGCGGCCAGCCGCTGCCGATCACGGGAAGCGCATGGCGCAACGACCTGCTGGTGATTCGTCTGGCAGGTGCGTCGGCCGCAATCAAGGCGGCGCGCGTGAAAATGGGGGGCGAACTGGTCGATGCGATTCATGCGGCGAAATTCTGGCACGCCATCCGTGAGCAGACCGACACTTTCTTCGCCGACGCGGGGCCTGGGCAGGCGCTGTGGCGCCTGGCGGTGCCGTCGACGGCCGAGCCGCACCGGCTGCCGGGCAAGCAACTCATCGAGTGGGGCGGCGCGCAGCGCTGGTGGATCACCGACGCCGACGCGCAAATCGTGCGCTCGGCGGCACGGCAGGACGGCGGGCATGCCACGCTGTTCCGCTATGGCGAGCCCGGCGTGAGCGTCTTTACGCCATTGCCCGCGCCGGTCATGCGCATACACCGCAATCTGAAATCGGTGTTCGACCCCGCCGGCATCTTCAATCCGGGGCGGATGTATCCCGAGTTCTGAACGCGATGGCGCGTCGCGTTGCCGGGTCTTGCGATCTCGCCCCCCGTGCGCTCAGCGCTTCGCGTCCAGCAAGCGCGTGACCTCGGTCGCGAGCGTGCGTACCGCCATGTCGACCTCGCGCGTGAACGACTGCCCGCCGTTGATGCGCAGGAAGTGGTCGTAGCGCGCCGAGTTGGAAAACAAACTGCCCGGCGCGACGCGAATCCCCTTGGCAAGCGCCGCGTCGAACAGCCGTTCCGAGCTGACACCGCCGGGCATCTCCACCCACAGACTCAATCCGCCCGCGGGCAAAGTCAGGCGCGTGCCCGCGGGGAAGTGGGTCGCGATCGCTTCGGCCATCGCCGCGCGATGCTCGCGCAACTGGGCACGTAGATGACGCAGGTGCCGATCATAGCGGGGGGAGTCGATGAACTCGCCCATTGCGATCTGGGCGAGCACTTCGTTGGGACGCGTCTGCGCGTATTTGAGCATCTCCACGCGCCACTGCCACTTGCCGCCCGCGATCCAGCCGAGCCGCATGCCCGGCGCCAGCGTCTTGTGCAGCGATGCGCAGTGAATCACGTTGCCAGTCGTGTCCCATGAGCGAATCGCGGCGGGGATATTGCCGTCGTCGCCCAGCGCCGAATACGTGTCGTCTTCGATGATCGCAATGCCCCGCGACGCCCCCCACTTCACGAGCCGCGCCTTGTGCGAGTCCGGCATCACCGACCCGAGCGGATTCTGGAAATGCGGCACGACGATGACCGCCTTGATGTTGTCGTAGGTCTCGCTCGCCAACTCGAGCGCTTCGAGCGAGATACCGGTCTGCGGACTTGTGGGAATTTCGAGCGCGTGCATGCCCATGCTCTCCAGCGTCTGCAACAGCGCGTAGTACGTCGGCGACTCGACGGCCACCACGTCGCCGGTGCCCGCCACCGCACGCAGCGCGAGATTGATCGCCTCGATACAGCCATGCGTGACGACGATCTCCTCGGGATTGATGTTCATGCGCGCTTCCAGGGCGCGCCGGGCAATCGCCGCGCGAAACCGTGCCTCGCCGCCGCCGGGCGGGGGGGTGCCATAGAGCATCGGGTGATCGCGCAACGCGCGAATCGTGGCCTGGCGCAGCGCGTTGACCGGATAGAGCGACGGGGCCCCGTGGGCGACGGCGAAGTTGATCTTGACGTCGGCCTGCAGCCCTCGCGCGAGGATCGACGACACGCGCTGGTTGATGCCGGCGTACTGCCTCAGGTCAGGCACCCACGGCCGCGGTTCGGCCACCGGTACGAGACTCGCCCGGGCAGGCGCGCGCACGAAGTAACCGGAGCGGGGACGTGCCTCGAGCAGGCCCTGCGCCTCCAGGTAACGGCACATCTGCAACGCCGTCGACAGGCTGACCTGATGCCGCCCCATCAACGTGCGCACGCTCGGCATGCGGTCGCCCGGCGCCAGCGTACCTGCCTCGATGGCATGTCGGTAATGAGCGGCGAGTTGGCGGTAGAGCGGTGTGCGCTCCGCCGGGACGGTGTCGGGTGGAGGCGTCGGATCGCCCGTGGTCAGCGGCGTATCGTCCAAGGCAGCGAAGGGGAGTGTGACGGCATTCATGCGCCAATGATCGTTCATGGCACGCGACCATAACAGATACAGATTCAATGAATCAGGATCGTAACAGATTGCCGGATGCCGCTCTGTTGCGGGTGAAACCGGGCAACTGTGTGCCTACCGGGGCGCGCCAGCGGCCGATACGCTGTACTCACCCGTTCAACGCCCCGGAGCCCGTCATGGCCAAGCCCTCCCCACCCCCGCTCTCGTCGCTCTCGTCGCTTTCGTCGCTGTCTTCGCTGGCATCACTACCGGCTGTGTCTCCTGATGCCGGGCTCGCGCGAAGTCGCGGCGATGCCGAATCGACGGGAGGGCGCGCCCTCCCCCGGGCCGCCGCCCGCCCCGTCGGCATGGAGGGCGACACGTCCGGCACGCGCGGCTCTCCCCTCACGCTGGCGCGCGGACAGTCGTTTCATGCGTATGCGAGCCGTGGCACGGTGTTCCATGTCCAGCGAGGCCGGGTGGTGTTCAGGCTCGCGCCGAGCTGGCTGTCGGGGAGCGTCTGGCGAGACGCCGTCGCGCTGACGGCGGGGCAGGTGTACGTGGTCGAGACGTCCGGCTGGCTGGCACTGACCAGCGATGCCGGCGCGCGGATCGCATTGCGAGAGGACGCGCACTCGGCACGCCGTCTTGCCGCGCCGTGGGAATACATCATGCGTCGTTGGCAGCGGATTCTCGACGGCTTGAGGTTCTGAGTCGGTCGGCGCGACGGTCTGACACAAGCGGCTCGGTCACGCCGTCGCAGTGCTCAAGCGGGAAGCCGCTTCTCGATGTCGACGCGAATGTCTTCGGGTTTCGCCGTTGGGGCATAGCGCGCCACGACCTGCCCCGTCGCATCGACGAGAAACTTCGTGAAATTCCACTTGATCGCCTTCGTTCCCAGCACGCCGGGCTTCTCCTGGGTTAGGTAGGCATAGAGCGGGGCGGCGTTCGGCCCTTTGACGTCGACCTTGGCGAACAGGGGAAACGTGACGTGAAAACGCAGATCACAGAAGCTGCGAATGGCCTGCGCGTCGCCCGGCTCCTGCTTGCCGAACTGATTGCACGGGAACGCGAGAACTTCGAAGCCGCGCGGGCCGAGCTGTTCGTATAGCGCTTGCAGGCCGGCGTACTGCGGCGTGAACCCGCATTCGCTCGCCGTGTTGACGATGAGCAGCACCTTGCCACGATACTGCGACAGACTGACGGTTTCGCCCGCGAGCGTCTGGACGGAAAAATCGTACACTTGCTGCGAATTCGCGCTCATCTCTGGCTCCGAGTGAAGGTTGGCACCGCGCAGTCTGCCACAAGCCGCGCGCCGCAGCGCTTCGGCGTGCGCCGGACCTGCTTGGGCGGAACATCGGCACGGGTAGCACCTCGTTGTTTCCCGGGTGGCACCTCGTGTGCGGGCACGGCTATAATCGTTGACCTGCAACGTCTTTGCAATGCGCCCCGCGCCAACGACACCGCCTCACCGACGCCAGAACCTGCCTCATGTCGACCATTGCCGCTCATCTCGACAACGTGCTTTCCCGGATTGCCCGTGCTACTGCCGCCGCCGGTCGGCCGGCGGGCAGCGTGCGCTTGCTCGCGGTCTCTAAGACATTCGGCGCCGATGCCGTGCGCGACGCACTGGCGGCCGGCCAGCGGGCATTCGGCGAGAATTACGTGCAGGAGTCGCTCGACAAGATTGCCGCGCTCTCCGGCGAGACGGTCCACGGCGAACCGCTCGAATGGCATTTCATCGGCCCGCTGCAAAGCAACAAGACGCGCGCGGTGGCCGAACACTTCGACTGGGTGCACTCGGTCGACCGCCTGAAGATCGCCGAGCGCCTGAGCGCGCAGCGCCCGGCGGACCTTCCGCCCTTGCAGGTGTGCCTGCAGGTCAACATCAGCGGTGAAGCGAGCAAGAGCGGCGTGGCGCCTGCCGACGTGCCCGCCGTGGCGCGTGCCATCGCTGCGCTGCCGAATCTGCAATTGCGCGGCCTGATGGCGATTCCCGAGCCCGAGGACGATCCGGCCCGCCAGCGTGCGCCGTTCAAGGCCGTGCGCGACTTGTTCGACACGTTGCGCACCGACGGCCTGGCGATCGACACGCTGTCGATGGGCATGTCGGGCGATCTCGAAGCGGCTATCGCCGAGGGTGCGACAATGGTGCGCATTGGCACCGCGATTTTCGGCGCACGTGACTACGGCTCCCGAGCCTGATCGCGGCGCGCCGCAGCAAGAGGTAATGACGGTAACGACTCACGCAACGCAAAGGATGGTTATGAGAATTGCATTCATCGGCGGCGGCAACATGGCCAACGCCCTGATCGGCGGACTCGTCAAGCGCGGCACGGCCCCGCGCGACATTCTCGCGATCGACGTCAACGAATCGACCCGCGACGCCCTCGTCAAGCAGTACGGCGTGGACACCGCCAGCGCCCCGAACGATCGCCTGCGCGATTACGACACGATCGTGCTGGCCGTCAAACCGCAAGTGCTCAAGGACGTCGCGCAAGCGCTCCAGCCGCACCTGAACGGCCAACTGGTGATCAGCATCGCGGCAGGCATTCGTGCGTCCGACCTGGCGCGCTGGCTCGGCGGTCACAATCAGATCGTGCGCTGCATGCCGAACACGCCCGCCCTTATCGGCATGGGCATCACGGGTCTGGCAGCCCTCTCGGGCGTCGATTCCGATCAGCGCAAACGCGCCGAGAACGTGCTGGGCGCCGCGGGTCAGATCGTCTGGGTGGAGAAGGAAAGCCAGCTCGACGCCGTGACGGCCATCTCCGGCAGCGGCCCGGCGTACGTGTTCTATTTCATCGAAGCGCTGGAGCAAGCCGCACATGAACTGGGCTTTTCGCCCGAGCAGGGACGCCAGTTGGCCATCGCCACATTTACCGGCGCCTCGCAACTGGCGGCGCAGTCGAGCGACCCCGTGAGCGTGCTGCGCGAGCGTGTGACGTCCAAGGGCGGCACGACGTTTGCCGCCCTCAGCTCGTTCGAGCGCGACGCCATCAAGGCGGCTATCGTGCGCGGCGTGCACGCGGCCAATACCCGCGCCAGGGAACTCGGCGACGAGTTGGGCGACGCCTGACGGGCGCTCGGGCGCGTCAGCCGCCTGAGTCGGTCAGTCGTAAAGACAAACGGACCGCAGGTGAACTGCCCCACTCCCGGGGATCAGTTCGCGTGCGGTTCGTTTTCGTTTCATTGGCGAACGTCCACATGGACGTCCGTGCCGGCCCCCCCCCAACCTACGCCTGCGCCGTCAGCAAGTAGTGCCCGGCGATGCCCGCGAACACGGCGGCACCGAGCCAGTTGTTGTGACGGAACGCGGCGAAGCACGGCATGCGCTCGCGTCCGCGAATCAGGAAGTAGTGATAGACGGCGCAGCCCACCGCCACCGCCATGCCGAGCCAGAACGGCCAGCCGAAGCCAAGATACGCACCCACGCCGGCCTGGATGCCGAGCGCCCCCGCGTAGCAGAGCATGATCGCCAACACGTCGAAACGGCCGAACGTGATCGCCGACGTCTTGATGCCGATCTTCAGATCGTCGTCGCGATCGACCATCGCATATTCGGTGTCGTAGGCCACCGACCAGAGCACATTCGAGAGCAGCAGCACCCACGCGATGACCGGCACCTGATCCTGCACCGCGGCGAAGGCCATCGGAATACCGAAGCCGAAGGCCACGCCGAGATATGCCTGCGGAATTGCCAGGAAGCGCTTGGTAAACGGATAGGTGCCCGCCACGAACAATGCCGGGATCGAGAGCCACTTGGTCAGTGCGTTGAGCGGCAGGATCAGCAGGAAGCTCGCCAGGGCCAGCGTGGCCGCCACGGCCACGGCTTCCCACGCATGAATGCGTCCCGACGTGATCGGCCGCTCCTTGGTGCGTTTGACGAACTTGTCGAAGTCGCGGTCGGCGTAATCGTTGATGGCGCAACCCGCCGAGCGCATCAGGAAGGTGCCGAGCGTGAAGATCGCCAGTAGCGGCAGATCGGGATGTCCGCTGGACGCGATCCACAACGCCGCAAGCGTTGGCCACAACAGCAGCACGGTACCGATCGGCTTATCGAGACGAACGAGGCGGAAATACAGCGGGAGACGTTGAGCGAGCAACATGGGTGTCACACAGGAAGGCTTGTGGCGACATTGTAGGCCACGGGCCGGAGGCGCGCCAATTCGCGTGCGCCAGGCGTCACCAGATCCAGAACATCAACAGCCAGAGCCAGTTGACCAGCGCCAGCGCCGCCACGACACCGGCCATCCCGGCCAGACGCCGCCCAAGCGAGCGCGCATGCCGTCCGGTCACGCGCCAGCCAAGCCACAGGCTCCACAGCGTGGTCGCGGCGAGAATGGCGGCGCGCACATCGTTCGCCCAGTACACGGGCAGATGCTCGGCGCGCAGCAGACTGATCGTCGTGGCCGACAGGCCGATGAACACCCCGGCGCCGGCAATCGGAATCAGCGACTGCACCAAGTGATTGAATCGCGACGTCTGCCACGGCCCCATCGCCCGGTTCGCCAGCGCAAAGAGCACCGTGAAAGCCAGGCCCAGCAGCAGACCGTTGCCGAGAATGTACGTGACGACCATGCCGCCATCGAGCCACGAGAAGACGTCGCTCTGATCGGGATAATTGGTAAAGATGAACCACGGCGCATTCGTCTCGAACGGCCACATGATGTTGTGATCGATGAGCCACGTGGCGAGCATCGTCTTGGTCGCCACGAACCACGGGTTCGCCGTCCAGTGGAACGCACCGATGGCCACGCCGAGCAGCCCATACATGACGAGCACGCTGTCCCATACGCTGTTGTTTTCGGTCGCCCCGAACTTGACGATCTCGTCGCTCGGCGAGCGCCCCGTGAGCGCGATGGCGTCGCGATGCCCGGCGCAGCGACCGCACATATGGCATTGTGCGCCGCCCTTCATATTGCGCATCGGCACGAGCGGCGCGCAATTGACCGGGATGATCTTGTGACCGTTGGTGTGATACGACCGACGCCAGGCGTCTTCATTGACCTTGAAGTGGAACGGGGCCAGACGCGCGAGCAACGAGAACACGCCGTTGACCGGGCACAGGTACTTGCACCACACGCGTTTGTCGCGGCCATAGGAATAACCGATCACCATCGCGCCGATGGTTGAGCCGCCCAGCACCAGCAGTACCGCCTTCGGATACTGATACACGCTGACCATCTGGCCATAGAGCGTGGTGCCGGCAAACGCCACGAACGGCCAGCCGCCCCAGCGCATCCAACGGGGAATGGCGCGCCCGCGTCCGTGGCGGCTCGCAAATTCCGAGAGCGTGCCTTCCGGGCACAGCACGCCGCACCAGACACGCCCCATCAAGACCATGCTGATGAGCACGAACGGCCACCAGATGCCCCAGAAGGTGAACTGCGCGAAGACGGTGAGGTTATTGAGGATGTGTGCCGTCTCGTCCGGCAACGGTAGCATGACCGGCACGCCGATGAGGAACGCGTACACGAGCACGATGCCCCACTGCACGCCACGGATCAGCTTGCCGTGACGTTGCATCCAGAGCCCTGCGCGGGCCAGTCGGTTCGGGACAGGTATGGCGATGCTCATGCTCAATTCGTACGTCGGAGAAACAACCTTGTCAGGCTGACGGATCGTGCCGATGCCGGGGCGCTTGTGACGCTGGCATGTGCCTGTCCAGACAGACCATTGTGGTGCACCGGCGGGACGGATTCACGCCCCCCGTTGCACGCTACCCGCTCAGGCGGGCTTGACCTGCTTGGCCGGCCCGTCCGCTCGCTTGAGCAGCGCCCAGATGAACAGCCAGTACACGCCATACACCAACAGGTTCATGCCGGCCGGATGCGCGCGATACCCCGTCAGGGTGGCGACGAGACTACCGAACGGGCTGGCGTCATCAAGCAGTGCGGAGGTGTCCCACAGTTGATCGACCAGCGTCGGCACCAACTCGAGCGAGATCAGGCGATCGAGCCCTGACTCCAGCAGCCCCGCTGCCAGTAACAGCAGCATGATTTCCGTCACGCGGAAGAACAGGCGCCACGAGAAGACCTTCCCGCCCAGTTGCAGCAGCCAGAACGTGGCGAGCGCCAGCGCAAAGCCGATCAGCACCGCGAGCCACATCGACGGCGGCACACTGCCTTGCTGGCCAAAGCCGATCCCGTACAGGAAAATGGCCGTCTCACTGCCTTCACGGGCGATGGCCAGCGCCACCAGCACGAGCACGCCCCACCATGTGCCCTGATCCTGGTTCTTGCGCAGCGACGATTCCATGTCGCGCTTGAGCGTGCGCCCGTGACGCTTCATCCAGAAAACCATCTGCACGATCAGCACGCAGGCGATCAGCACCATGGCGATCTGGAAGTAGTCCTGTGCGTTGCCCGAGAGCGCCTCGGTAAAACCGACGAGTGCGGCCCCCAACGCCACGGCCGCCGCAACCCCGAGCGCAACGCCGGCCCACAGATAAGGCAAGCCGCGCTTGGCACCGTGCTCAGGGTTGGCCAGCCACGCATGGAGAATGCCGACGACCAGCAATGCCTCGACGCTTTCGCGCCAGACGATGAACATGACCTGACCCATCGTGTGATTCCTCTTGTGATGCCTGTCTTACCGTATGTCCAGAACGACTTCCGCCGGCTTACTTGGCGACGATCACGCCTTGCGCCTGCTGATGGAAATCGTCGAAAAACTTGTACTCGCCGGGTTGCAGCGGCGCGATCACCACAAACGACTGCGCGCCCGGTGCGAGCACCTTCTCCTTGCGAAGTTGCAGGCTCTCGAACTCGACGGCGTTCGTTCCGGTGTTGTGCACCTCGATCTTGATGCGCTTGCCGGCCGGCACCTCGATGCGGGCCGGGTTGAGCTTGCCGTTGTTCATCTCCAGCCGGAAAGTGGGCAAGTCGTCGGCGCGAGCGAGCGACGGCGCGCCCAGCACGAACAAGGTCGCCACCACGGCAATCATCGAGGCCAGCAGGCGCGCGATGCGCTGATTCATCCTTCTGCTCCAAACGAAAACAGCGCCGGCCCCCAGGCCAACGCCGAATCTGGGTGATATGGGTGGCTTAGTACCCGCCCTTCTTGCCAATCCCCGAGAAAATGAAATCCACTTCCTTGGTCAGAGGCTTGAACCACGGACCCACACCGGTTTCCTTGTCGACGTGACGGCCAAAGCACCATGGCCCCATGCCGCCATGCGCCGCATGGGCACCGGCCGCTGGCGTGGCACCCATCTTGCAGCCGAATGCCTGCAGCGTGCCCGGCGCATTGACAACCATCGTCAGCTTGTACTTGCCGACCCCGGCCAGCTTGACGTTATCGCCATAGTGCGGGCCATCGCTCGCGACCATCGGCATCATCAGACCGTCGATGGACGCGCCATCCGGGGTCTTGCCGTCGCTCTTCATCTTTTGCAGCTTGTAGGTGATTTCCAGCCCCGGAATCCAATCGCCTTCGGCATACCCGTTCGGATTCTTGGCGATCGCGTGAATATCCGCTTCGAGGTGGATGTCCGACTTGGCGGCATCGCGCATCATGCCGGCCGGTTCCATCGTGACCGGCTGGAGATACACCGTGTTGATTTCCATGCCCGCCACGTTCAGCGGTTTACCGATGGGGAACTCGGCGGCATTCGCCAGGGTAGCCACACCGGCAAGCAACACCGCGGCCACGAGGGATTTCACGCGCATACACACTCCAGATTGACAAAGAAGTTAATGCAAACAATTCTCAGTAATTTTAGCACTAACGCATTCGCCAGACAAATGCGCGAAGTCAAGGCAACCGGGAAATAAACGCGAAATTTGTACACGGCGCGAGCGTCGGCGGGGGCGCGGGGCGATTCTTGGCCGCCCGTTACGGAAAATTACCGGTCGAGGCTCAGGGCAGCACGCCGCCCCGGTCGATCTTGCGGGCGAGCACGACCGAAGTCGTCGTGCGGGTAACGCCATCGACCTCGCCAATCGTGTCGAGCAAAGCGTCGAGCTGGTCTGCCGACGCCGCGTGCAGCCAGGCGACGTAGTCAAACTCGCCGCTCACGGTGCACAGCAGGTGAATCTCCGGCATCTTGTTCAGACGCCGCAACACATCTCGCCCCGAGCGTGGTTGCACGCTGATGCCGACACAGGCCTGCAACCCGCCACCGGCGGCGTCCTGCCCGAGTCGCACCGTGTAGCCGGCGATCACGCCCGCTCGCTCGAGCCGCGCCAGGCGGGCCACTACGGTGGTGCGCGCCACGCCGAGCCTGCGCGCCAGATTGGCCGTGCTCTCGCGCGCATTCACCCGCAGCAGGGCGAGCAGGCGACGGTCGAGTTCATCGAGTGCGGTCGCGGACAGCGTCATCGGATTTCGCCTTGAGTGTCATCATCGGAATTACAAAGCGCGATTATAGAACCCGGAACCGCACCGCCGCGCCCGGCGCTCCCCATTGTCCGACAGCAAGAGATACGATGACATGCGCGCGCAATCCATCGCTATCCATGCATCGTTGAAGCCGCCTCATGCAGCATGCGGCGGGTTGCCCCGCGGGGCGGGATGCCCTTTAACCCCTTTCCCGACAAGGCAATACCCAAGGGTATCCCCCCAATCCTCCACGCTTGACAACGCCGATCCACGGTGCGCAAAATCGCACCACTCATATGACGACGTACAAGAAAGACCCTCCACGGCGATTGCGGATGTCATGACCGCAACCGACTGCCTGGCGCGTCGGCCCCGAAACGTCACCGGAGACAGACGCTTGCCATGCATTTCTCGCTGAATTTCGCCCCGCTGCTTCCTTACTGGCCGGTGTTCCTGGAAGGCGCGTGGCTTACGTTGAGGATGACCGTGATCGCGGTCGTCATCGGCACCGCCGTCGGCACGCTGGTCGCCTTTGCCAAGCGTAGCCGCCGGCGCTGGCTGGCCCGCCTGTGCAGCCTTTATATCGAGGCGGTGCGCAATACGCCGTTCCTCGTCCAGATCTTCCTGCTGTACTTCGGACTGGCTAGCGTGGGCGTGCACATGCCGACGTTCGCCGCGTCGGTCATTGCGATGGTGATCAACATCGGCGCGTACGCGGCGGAGATCATTCGCGCGGGGCTGGAATCGGTGCCGCGTGGCCAGATCGAGGCCGCCGAGTGCCTGGGGCTGTCGAAATGGCGCATCGCGTGGCACGTCATGCTCCAACCATCCATCGAGAAGGTGTATCCGGCGCTCACCACCCAGTTCATTCTGATGATGCAGGCCTCCGCCATGGCCTCGCAGATTTCGGCCGAAGAACTGACGGCCGTGGCCAACACCGTGCAATCGGACACGTTCCGCTCGCTCGAGACCTACATCGTCGTGGCCGCCCTTTATCTTGGCCTCTCGCTGTTGGTGAAGCTCGTGGCGTGGGCCGCTGGCGAGTACTTCTTCAAGCGCCGCCGCATCGTGCGGCGCGCTGCGGCGCAGACCGCCCAGGCGGCACGCCGCCGAGCCGCGGCGTCGCGCGCCGCCGGTCTGCTGAATGCCTCGGGTAACGCAGGGACACCGGGAGCGTCAGGCCAATCGGGCACCAACGCCGCGCAACGGAGCACCTCATGATCGGCAACTTCTCCTGGACGTATTTAGGCTACATGGTGCAGTCGATTGGCTGGACACTTGTGCTCTCGCTCATCGCCTTCGTTCTCGGCAGTGCGGGCGGCTTTGTCGTGATGCTCGGGCGCATCTCGCCGCGCCGATGGCTGCGCTTGCCCGTCCAGGTCTTCATCGAAGCGATCCAGGGCATCCCCCTGCTGATCCTGCTCTTCATCGTCTACTTCGGCCTGTCGGTCTATGGCTTCGAGCTGCCCGCCATCGTGGCGGCCGCGCTGGCGCTGATGGTCTACACCAGCGCGTACCTCGGCGACATCTGGCGCGGCTGCGTCGAAGCGATGCCACGGGCGCAATGGGAGGCCGCGGAGTGCCTCTCGCTCTCGCGCTGGCAGACGCTGCGCCTGGTCATCATTCCGCAGGCAGTGCGCCTTTCGCTGCCGCCGACCATCGGCTTCCTGGTGCAGATCATCAAGATGACGTCGCTCGCGTCGGTGATCGGTTTCGTGGAGCTCACGCGCGCCGGACAGATCATCAACAACTCGATTTTCCAACCCTTCCTCGTGTTCTCGCTGGTCGGGGTTTTTTATTTCGTGCTGTGCTATCCGCTCTCGCGCTGGAGCGCATCACTGGAGGGCAAGCTCAATGTCGGCAATCGTTAAGGTCAACCAGATTCACAAGCGCTTCGGCGACAACCCGGTGCTCAAGGGTGTGTCGTTCGAAGTGGAGCGCGGCCAGATGGTGGCGGTCATCGGCGCCAGCGGCTCGGGCAAGAGCACGGCCCTGCGTTGCATCGATCGCCTGGAGACCATCGACGAAGGGTCGATCGAAGTGTGCGGCATTCGCGTGGAAGATCCGCACATCGACCTGCATCAACTGCGCCGCGAAGTCGGCATCGTCTTCCAGAGCTACAACCTGTTCCCGCATCTGAACGTGCGCGAGAACATTATGCTCGCGCTGCGGCACGTCAAGCGCATGGCACGCGGCGAAGCGCAAGACGTGGCCAAGCGGGTGCTCGCCCAGGTCGGGCTCTCCGACAAGGCCGACAGCTATCCCGAGCAGCTCTCGGGCGGCCAGCAGCAGCGCGTGGCGATCGCGCGCTCGCTCGCCATGTCGCCGAAGGTCATGCTGTTCGACGAAGTGACGTCCGCACTCGACCCGCAGCTCACGGGCGAAGTGCTGCGCGTCATGGAAGACCTCGCGGCGGGCGGCATGACGATGGTGCTCGTCACTCACGAGATGGCGTTCGCCAAGCGTGTCGCCGACCAGATCATCTACATGCATCAGGGCAAGGTGTGGGAAGTCGGTCCGGGCGACATGCTCGACAACCCCCAAACCCCCGAACTGCGCGCGTTTCTCGCCAACGGGCTGTAATCCGGCCACGCAAGACAATCCACAACTCCAAGGAGACCTCTGCATGACTCTCAAGACATTGCTCACCCAGACCTGCGCCGCCGTCCTGCTTGGCGCCATGGCGCACGCCGCCCTTGCCGATCAGCTCGACGACATCAAGAAGGCGGGCAAGATCCGCATTGCGATCGCCATGGGCACGCCGCTTTACTCGTACGCCGACGCCAACCTGCAGCCGGTAGGCTCGGACGTCGAAACGGCCAAGCTGCTGGCGCAGGATCTGGGCGTGAAGCTCGACATCGTGTCAGTGACGAACGCCGCGCGCATCCCGACGCTGCAGTCGAACCGCGCCGATATCGTGGTGGCCGATCTCTCGATCTCGCCAGAGCGTCAGAAGGTGATCGATTTTTCGATGCCATACGCGGTCATTTCGATCATCGTGGGCGGCCCCAAGAGCATGGTCATCAAGGGTTACGACGACCTGAACGGCAAGCGCGTCGGCCTGACCCGCGCGACCGTCAACGATTCGCTCACCACCCAGAACGCCAAGGGCGCGCAGATCGTGCGTTACGAAGACGACGCCACGCTCATCACATCGATGGTGACCGGTCAGGTCGACATCTTCTCGAGCACCCCGTCGAATCTCGGCGAGATGCAAAAGCGTGCACCGGACAAGAACCTCGAATTGAAGTTTGCCCAGAAGGAATTCGATCTGGGCATCGCGCTCAACAAGAATCAGCCGGCGCTCAAGGATTGGATCAATCACTGGGTAAAGACCAATTTGAAGAACGGCAAGCTCAACGCGATCTACAAGAAGTACCACGGTCGCGATCTGCCGGAGAGCGTGGTCAAGGGCGCGGCGTAAGACCGCGGCCGGCCGCGGCGAATGCTCGTCGATGCCCTGGCGTCGACCGGCCATTCGTCGCTGGGCATCCCCTGGCGGCCGCGACACGATGTCGCACCGCCTTCGCTCGGGAATCGCTGGTGGCGCCGGACGGAACGCGGTAAGTTAGCGGCTTGCCTTCAACACGTTCCCCGGCTGCGCCCCTCCGATGACCGACCGTTCCCTTTTCCCGACCGCCTGCCTCACGCTCCCCGCGTTTGCCGCTCGCCGATGGCGTGATACGCCGATGTTCGTGCTGCTCGCGCTGCTCACCGCGCTCACTCCCGTGAGCACGCGTGCCGCACCGGCCATGGCCGCAGGCGACGTCGAGGCGGGCAAGACATTGTTTGCAGCGCGCTGTGCGTCGTGCCATGCGCTCGGCCCGATGGCGACGTCGGGCTTCGGCCCGCAACTCAACCATATCGTCAACCGCCGGGCAGGCAGCCTGCCGGACTTCGATTACTCGACGGCGATGAAGCAGTCCGGCATCGTCTGGGACGACAGGACGCTCGCCGCCTTCGTCGCCGATCCGGGCAAGACCGTGCCGGGCACGAAGATGCGCTTCTGGGGCATCGGCAACGAGCGCAAGGTGGCCGACCTGCTCGCCTACCTGCACACGTTCAAGTGACGTGAGGCCATCCGCCGGCGAGCGTGTCAGGCCTCGACGAGGCTGACGCCGGCACGCTCGAGCAGGTGTTGATTGCGCGGCGAGAGATTGACGAAGCACAGGCTTCGGCCCGACTTCCGATAACGCTCGCGGAGCGCCTCGAACGCCACGATGGCCGAGTGATCCGCCACGTGCAAATGACGGCAATCCACGACGATCCGGTGCACATCCGTCAACGGCTGGAACAGGTCCTGGAAATTGGCGGTCGACGCGAAGAACAACGTGCCGTGCAGGACGTAGGTGCGGGCGTCGTCGCCGTTCTCGTGCACGTCGGCGCGAATCTCGCGGGCATGTTGCCAGGCGAAGTTGAGTGCGGCGATGACGATGCCGCACATCACCGCGACAGCCAGATCCGTGAAGACGGTGATGACCGTCACCGCGACGATCACGAGGGCGTCGTTGCGGGGCACCTTGCCCAGCACGCGAAGCGAGCCCCAGGCGAACGTCTGCTGGGCAACGACGAGCATCACCCCGACGAGCGCCGCCAGCGGAATCCGCTCGATGAGTGGGGACAGGCACAGCACGAACAGCAGGATCATGATGCCGGCCGTTGCGCCCGAAACGCGACTGCGCCCGCCCGAACTCAGGTTGATCATGGTCTGGCCGATCATGGCGCAGCCCCCCATCCCCCCAAACATCCCCGATACGACATTCGACACGCCGAGCGCGAGGCATTCGCGATTCGGGCGGCCGCGCGTTTGCGTGATCTCGTCAGTGAGGTTGAAGGTAAGCAGCGTCTCGAGCAGACCGACCATCGCCATGAGCGATGCGTAGGGGAAGACGATCCCCAGCGTCTCCAGATCGAACGGCACGTGCGGCAGATGCAGGGACGGCAGCGCCCCGGCGATGTGCGCCATGTCGCCGAGCGTGCGCGTGGGCAGGTGCAACCCCTGGCTGAGGAGTCCGACACCGACGATGGCGACCAGCGCAGGCGGTACGGCTTTCGTCACGCGCGGCAGCCCGTAGACGATCAGCATCGTGAGCGCGACCAGCGCGCACATGATCGCCAGCGGCGTGCCTTGCAACCAGACATCGCCTTGCGGGGTGGCGCGCTTGAAGTGCTCCAGTTGCGCCATGGCGATAATGATCGCGAGTCCGTTCACGAACCCGATCATCACCGGGTGCGGCACCATGCGAATCAGCTTGCCGAGACGCAGCAGGCCGAAGAGCATCATGAGCACGCCGCCCAGGACGACGGTCGCGAGCAGGTATTGCACACCGTGCTGGACGACCAGCGCGACGATAACGACCGCCATTGATCCGGCAGCCCCGGAGATCATGCCAGGACGACCGCCGAAGATGGCGGTGAGCGCGCAAAGGATGAAGGCCCCGTAGAGGCCCATGAGCGGGTTGACTTGAGCGACCAGCGCGAAGGCGATGCACTCGGGCACCAGCGCGAACGACGTGGTCAGTCCGGCAAGGACATTACCGGGGAGATTCGGGAGCCACTGCTCCCGAAGTGTTTGAGACTTCATAAAATGACGTTCCACGTTGGACGCGCATTTTACCAGTCCCGGTGTTCTCGCACGGATTCATGACGGAAATTCGCGACGGAAGCGACTTAACGCACGAGGCACGGACGCTTGTTGTCGAATGTCCAGTTCGGAATCAGGTACTGCATCGCGACGCCGTCATCGCGCGCGCCGAGGCCGTGTTGCTGATACAGCGCATGCGCCTTCTCGACTTCGTCCATATCGAGTTCGACGCCGAGGCCCGGCACTTCCGGCACCTTCACCTTGCCGCCGGCGATCTGCAACGGATCGCGCGTGAGGCGCTGGCCGTCCTGCCAGATCCAGTGCGTGTCGATCGCCGTGATCTTGCCGGGCGCGGCCGCCGCGACGTGCGTGAACATCGCCAGTGACACGTCGAAGTGATTGTTCGAATGCGAGCCCCACGTCAGGCCCCAGTCATTGCACATCTGCGCCACGCGCACCGAGCCCTGCATCGTCCAGAAGTGCGGATCGGCCAGCGGGATGTCGACGGATTGCAGTTGAATCGCGTGGCCCATCTGACGCCAGTCGGTCGCGATCATGTTGGTCGCCGTCGGCAGGCCGGTCGCGCGACGGAACTCGGCCATCACTTCGCGGCCCGAATAGCCGTTCTCGGCGCCGCACGGGTCTTCCGCGTAGGCGAGCACGTCATGCTTGTCACGGCACAGGCGGATCGCCTCGGCGAGGGACCACGCGCCGTTGGGATCGAGGGTCACACGCGCTTCCGGGAAGCACTCCGCAAGCGCCGTGGCCGCTTCCATCTCCGCATCGCCCGAGAGCACGCCCCCCTTGAGCTTGAAATCATTGAAGCCGTAGCGCGCCTTCGCGGCCTGCGCCAGACGCACCACCGCTTCCGGCGTCAGTGCGACTTCGGTACGCAGGCGCTCCCAGTCGTCGCGCCCGTTTGCGCCCGACGCGTACGGCAGGTCAGTCTTGGTCCGATCGCCGACGTAGAACAGATAACCGAGCATCTCGACCTCGTCGCGCTGCTGGCCTTCGCCGAGCAGGGCGGCGACCGGCACGCCAAGGTGCTGGCCGAGCAGGTCGAGCAGTGCCGCTTCGAGCGCGGTGACGGCGTGGATCGTCGTGCGCAGGTCGAAGGTCTGCAGGCCGCGACCGCCGACGTCGCGATCGGCGAATACCGTGCGCACGCGGTTCAGGATCGCTTGCAGGTTGCCGATCGATTGGCCGACGACGTAGGCGCGTGCATCGTCGATCGTCTTGCGGATGCGCTCGCCGCCGGGCACTTCGCCCACGCCAGTGTTCCCCGCGCTGTCCGTCAGGATCACGATGTTGCGCGTGAAAAACGGGCCGTGCGCGCCGGAGAGATTCATCAGCATGCTGTCGCGCCCGGCGACGGGGATGACGCGCAGTTCGGTGACGGTGGGTGTAGCGTTGACGTGAGTGAGCGTCGTAGACATGAAAAAAGTACCAGAAGTTAAGGGAAACAGGCGAGCGGATGACGCCGATCGGTTGACGGTTCGCATTGAAGACCTTCACGCCATCGCGGCCGGCGGAACTTACGCCGGGACGTCCGTGCAAAGCCCCAGCCGCACCACACGTTGCCCTCCGTATCGACCGCGACACCCATCGGTGATCATCGCCTGCAACGCACCGTCCGGCGGGACGCGATGGACCGCTGGCGGCAGCTCGGGCGCCGCCTTCCCGCCTTCCCGAGGTTCGGCGAGTTCAGGCGCTTGCGCGGGTAACGTTGCGTGAGCGCCGCGATCTTGCCGCATGGATTACGCCGCCAGCTCGAAACGCTGGATCTTGCCGACGACGAACAAATAGCACACGATCGCAATCAGCGCATTCGCGCTCACGAAGACCAGTGCCGCCGCGAACGAGCCAGTGTCCTGCACGAGATAGCCGATAACGATCGGCGTCGTGATGCCCGCCGTGTTACCGAACGTATTGAAGAGCCCCGCGCACAGTCCGCTCGCCTGCTTCGGCGCCGTATCGGAGACAACAGCCCAGCCCAGCGCGCCAATGCCCTTGCCAAAGAATGCCGCCGCCATGATGCCGACCACGACCCACTGGTTGTCGACGTAGTTGCAGGCGATCATGCAGGTCGAAAGCAGCAGCCCGACGACGATCGGCACCTTGCGCGCGGTCGACGTGGAGAAACCGTGCTTCATCATCCGGTCCGACACCACGCCGCCGAGCAAGCCGCCGAGGAAACCGGCGATCGCCGGGATCGACGAGACAAAGCCGGCCTTCAGAATCGACATGTGGCGTTCCTGCACAAGATAGATCGGAAACCACGTCAGGAAGAAGTACGTCAGCGTCGTGATGCAGTACTGCGCGACAAACACACCGAGCATCATGCGGCTCTTGAGCAGTTGCGCGAAGATCTTGCGGCTCTGCGCACCGTCCGTCGAACCCGCCATCGCGGCGCGGCGCTGCGCGGCGACCTGCCTGTCCTCGAGGTCGATCATCGCGCCGTGATCCGCAATGAAACGGACTTCCGCGTCGTTCGCGAGCGGATGCTGGCGCGGCGCATAAATGGTTTTGAGCCAGACGCCGGTGAGCGCGATGCCCAGCGCGCCCATCACGTAGAACACGTACTGCCAACCGTAGGCATGCGTGATCCAGCCCATGAGCGGCGTGAACAGCACGGCGGCGAAATATTGCGACGAATTGAAGATCGCCGACGCCGTGCCGCGCTCGGCCGTCGGAAACCACGTGGCGGTCATGCGCGAGTTGCCCGGGAATGCGGGCGCCTCGGCCGCGCCCACGAGAAAGCGCAGCGCGAACAGCGTGATGATCGCCATCGCGACCGGCAGGCCCGCGACCAGGCCCTGCAGCGCCGTCACCAGCGACCAGAAGAAGATACTGCAGGCATACACCCGCTTGGTGCCGAAGCGGTCGAGCAGCCAGCCGCCGGGAATCTGCGAGGCGACATAGGCCCACGCGAACGACGAGAACAGATAGCCCATCGCGACCGGCGAAATGCCAAGGTGGTGCTGGATGGCCGTGCCCGTAATGGAGAGCGTTCCGCGATCGGCATAGTTGACCGTCGTGATCAGGAAGAGCATGAAAACGACCAGGTACCGCGCCTTGCTGCGCCCCGCATAGGCGCTGTCGACGCCGCCGGCGGTGGTAGCCGCCGCGCCAAGCGCCCCATCTCGGGCAAGGGATGCCCGGGTAATGCCATTCTCCATGTTTGTCTCCGACATGTTGTCTGATGTCCTATGTGTTGGGAGCATAAATTAGCCACAACAACCCGAAAATTCGGGTTTTCCCGAGATTTATACATATGACGTCATATATCTTTGGGCGCGTTAATTGCGTTCACTTGGTCGATCGAATGGCGCGAGGGAGGACGATGCGAGCACCGCTGCGAACGTCGATCCGGTCTTGTCGACGGTTCGCCTCGACGCGGCGGTGATCGGACGGATTGCCGAACCCTGGCGAACGCGCGCATGATGGCGCGTTTGCTGCACCGATGCCACCTGCCATGCCCGACTACCTGGACACCACAACCCTGATCGATCTTGCACGGCGCGCCGAAGTCAGCGAGCCCGGTCCGTGTGCGTGCACGAAAACGCCGCTCGACGGCTGGCAATCCCAGCCCATTTCCCTCGACGAAACGCAGTTGCGAGAGATTGGCACCTTGCTCGCGGAAAGCGATCCGGAACCCACCTTTGCCGAATACCTGCCCGGCAAGACGACGTATTGGTCAGACAATGCGCCGGTCGCCCCGCGCTATTTCCCGTATAACCGCTGTAGTGTGTGGGAATGCGTCTCGTGCGCACGGCTATATCTGCGCTACACGGAGGGCGGTGGCTATTTCGTCGACCGACGCATCCGCGCGTTGCGCCTGGCCTTGATCGAAGACATCCCGCTTTGAGCGGCGCCAGCGCTGGCCCGCGACTGCCTTCATCCTCAGCCGTTGTTCATTGTCTGGCTCGACGCGTCAGCGCGGCGCCACTGACCTGATTGCGGGCAGACGCCGACCCTAGCATCCTCTCGCCGCACTTGCTCTTCATTCACCGTCATCGAGGCCACCGGGTCAACGTCGAAAACGACGTCGAGCGCCCGTGCGACATGGGGATCCTCGATGGGAAGCTCCCACGTCAGGAATACCTGCGTGCCATCTTCATCGGCGGGAAAGTCGCCCGCATCGAAGACAGGGTTGCCGCGTCGAATCACGCCATGCGGCTGGCAGGTATCGAATATCAGCACTGTCCCCCGCTTCAGCGGGATTCGAAGGCCCAGTGCCGGGAAATGGACGTCCTGTCCCTTGTCGTCGCTCAGGAACAAATTACAGAACGCCGCGCCGCCATATTGTTCTCCGTCGTGGTGATACCTCGCGCCGCGGCAGGCCATGAGCGCCACGTCGTTCGCTGCGAGCGGCCCGGGCAATCCCAGTGCGCGCGTCCAATCGGACACGGCCTGCACGTATTGCGAGTAGTCCGGCCAGCGCGTGCGCGCGCGTGCCAGCGGCATCACCTCGACATCGCCCGCGTCCAGCGTCATGCGCAACGATATCTCCCGCGCCCAATCGGCGAGCAGCGGCACCGGCAGCTCGGGCACGTCGACATTGCCTGACAGCACAACGTCGCTCACGCGCCGGCTGCGGATGGCGTCGCCACTCCAGAAATAGGACGTGAGGCGGTCTTGGCCGTGAGGTTGGGGAGAATTTGGGCGCATGGGTAGCAGTGTAATGCGGCGGCCGTGATCGCTAGCCCAACGTGCCGGCGAAGGTCTTCCGCCGTACCGACCCCGTCGGTCGATCCGCAATCAACGAGCAAGTGGGTGCCCGTCGCCGGATTTTCAGGGACGCGTGATTTGACCGAAAGTTGTGGGTGACACCCAGACGGTCCTCGCAGCCGTGTCCCGGCTGCGAGGGATGCTGCATCGAAAATTACGCCAAGTCGAACCGATCGGCGTTCATGACCTTCGTCCAGGCGGCGACGAAGTCCTGCACGAACTTCTCCTTGTTGTCGTCCTGCGCGTAGACCTCCGCGTAGGCACGCAGCACCGAGTTCGAGCCGAAGACCAGATCGACGCGCGTGGCCGTCCATTTCACGTCACCGGACCGGCGATCGCGGATTTCGTACAGATTGTTGCCCGCCGGCTTCCACGTATTCGCCATGTCGGTCAGATTGACGAAGAAATCATTCGTCAACGCGCCAACGCGACTCGTAAGCACACCATGCCGGGTGCCCCCGTAGTTGGTGCCCAGTACCCGCATGCCCCCCAACAAGGCGGTCATTTCGCAAGCCGTCAGCCGCATCAACTGGCTTCTGTCGAGCAGCAGTTCCTCCGGGCTCACCGCGTAGTCCTGCTTCAACCAGTTGCGGAAGCCATCCGCCACAGGCTCCAGGACGTCGAACGATGCCACATCCGTTTGCGCCTGCGTTGCATCGCCACGCCCGGGTGCGAAAGGAACGGTGACATGAAAGCCCGCCGCCTTGGCCGCCTGCTCCACACCCACGTTACCGGCCAGCACGATCACATCGGCCACACTGACACCCGTCTCGGCGGCGATCTTCTCCAGCACGGCCAGCACGCTGGTCAGGCGCACCGGCTCGTTGCCTTCCCAGTCCTTTTGCGGGGCCAAACGGATGCGCGCACCGTTGGCGCCCCCGCGCTTGTCGGAACCACGGAAGGTGCGGGCGCTGTCCCACGCGGTCGTCACCATGTCACCAATGCCGAGGCCGCTGGCAACGATCCTTGCCTTCACGGCGGCCACGTCGTAGTCCTTGCGGCCCGCGGGGACCGGGTCTTGCCAGATCAAGTCTTCCTTCGGCACATCCGGGCCAAGGTAGCGGGACTTCGGCCCCATGTCACGATGGGTCAGCTTGAACCACGCGCGCGCGAAGACTTCCGAGAAATAAGCCGGATCCTGGTGGAACCGTTCCGAAATCTTCCGATATTCCGGATCCATCTTCATCGCCATGTCGGCGTCGGTCATGATCGGCTTGTGGCGAACCGACGGGTCTTCGACATCCACGGGCATGGCGTCTTCCTTGATGTCGACGGGCTCCCACTGCCAGGCGCCGGCCGGCGACTTCTGCAACGCCCACTCATGGCCAAGGAGCATGTCGAAATAGCCGCCGTCCCATTTCGTCGGGTGCGTGGTCCAGGCACCTTCGATGCCACTGGTGACCGTGTCGCGCCCCACGCCACGGCTGACCTGGTTGATCCAGCCCAGGCCCTGCGCGTCGACATCCGCGCCTTCCGGTGCCGGGCCAAGGTTGGCAGCATTGCCATTGCCGTGCGTCTTGCCAACGGTGTGCCCGCCCGCCGTCAGGGCAACCGTTTCCTCGTCGTTCATTGCCATGCGCGCGAAGGTCTCGCGCACGTCGCGGGCCGTCTTCAGTGGATCGGGCTTGCCATCGACGCCCTCCGGGTTCACGTAGATCAGCCCCATCATGACGGCCGCCAAGGGATTTTCCAGATCACGCTCACCGGAGTATCGGCTGTTCGGATTTTCGGTGGGCGCGAGCCACGCCTTCTCGGATCCCCAGTAGATATCCTTTTCCGGGTGCCAGATATCTTCACGGCCGAAACCGAAGCCGAAGGTCTTCAATCCCATCGACGCGTAGGCGAGGGTGCCCGCGAGGATGATCAGGTCGGCCCAGCTCAGCTTGTTGCCATACTTCTTCTTGATCGGCCACAGCAGACGGCGGGCCTTGTCGAGATTGGCGTTATCGGGCCAGGAGTTGAGTGGGGCAAATCGCTGATTGCCCGTGCCACCGCCGCCTCGCCCATCGGCAATGCGGTAGGTACCTGCCGAGTGCCAGGCCATACGGATCATCAGGCCGCCGTAGTGCCCCCAATCCGCAGGCCACCAGTCCTGGCTGTCGGTCATCAGGGCCGTGAGATCTTTCTTGAGCGCGTCGATGTCCAGGGTCTTGACGGCATCCCTGTAGTGAAACGATGCCCCCATCGGGTTGGTCTTGGTGTCGTGTTGATGCAGGATGTCGAGGTTCAGTGCCTTGGGCCACCACTCCATGTTGGACATGCCCGCCGACGTGACGCCGCCGTGCATGACCGGACACTTGCCGGAAGAACTCGCGCTTTTGCTTTCCATTTCTCGCTCCTAGCGTTGCATGAAATCAGATGATCGAATCTGCATCCGGGGACAGATACCGAAAAAGTACCAGATTCGGCGACTTCAGGCAGGGATGCACTCTTTAAGACCGGGTGGGAACCGATGTCCAGTCAGAACATCCCAATCATCCTCACAGGGAACGATGTCGAGCCGATGGCGATGGCCATCGGCATTTCGAGCGCGAGTCGCACGCCAGGCTCAATGCCATGGCACGACGTTTGAACGAACGTTCCGGGAAGACACTAGACCACGAAACGCCGGCACAACGGTTTCATCGCACTGTTGCATCGACCGGTTGAATCCACAACCTCAACGCTGCCGTTCGATCACCAGGATTCGAGCGGCACTTCGTTACGACTGGCCGTGAGGTTTGAGCACCGTTGCCATGTATTGCATCGCAAAGTCGACGAATGCCTTCACCCGGACCGGCATTCTTCGCTGCGCCGGATAAACGATCTGCGCGGCCCACGGCTTGGCATGCCACTTTGGCAGCAGTCGGACCATGCGCCCCGAGAGCAGATCTTCCTCGACGAACCACTCAGGCAGCACGGCGACGCCAAGTCCCAGCCGAACCGCTTCACGGATACTCGCCCCACCTTCAGTAACAAACACCGGCTCAATCTCCAGCGAGTAACCCGCCGCGCCGGAGCGCAACGTTACATTCCTTGGGCCACCGAATTGACTTCCGGACAGGGCGACCCAAGGGAAGCGGGCGAGATCCTCAGGCGCACTCGGTTTCCCATGGTCCTTAAGAAGTGACGCAGCGCCGACGACACAGCGCCTTATCTCGCCCAGCGAGCGAGACACGACGCGCTCGTCACTGAGTGCGCCGGCGAGGATGCCCGCATCGCAACCCTCCTCGATCATGTGCAAAGGCCGATTCGAATAGCCGAGCTCCACGCGCACAGCCGGGTTCGCCTGAATAAAACTGCTGATGAGGCGACTGACGACCGATTGGCCAAAATCGATGGTGGAGAAGACGCGGATCTGTCCGCTCAACGCTGCCTGATCACTTCGCAACCGGTTCTCGCATTCCTCGGCCATCGACAGCAATGCCTGCGCATCGGTGAGTATTTGCGCGCCCGTATCGGTGAGGCTCATGCGATGCGTGTCCCGGCGCAGGAGCGCCGTGCCGGACTGCGCTTCGAGCGCCTGCAGTTGCCGGCTTAGCGTCGGTTGACTTAGCCGGAGCTTTCTTGCGGCCGCCGAGATGCTGCCACTGTCAACGATGGCGATGAACGCGCGAAGGAGATCAAGATTGTCGAAGGTGCTCATGCAGAAAAAGCATAGCCGATATTCAGGTCATGCAGCTACCGTTTCACCTGCAATCTCACGAAAATGCACTCATCGCAGTCACCCAACCCCGTTCAAAGGAAATTTGTCATGAGTACCCAAGCCAACAACGCACAAGCCGCAAAGGTCGCTATCGTCACTGGGGCCTCCCGTGGAATCGGTGCATCGATCGCGCAACGCCTTGCCGCAGACGGCATCGCAGTCGTCGTCAACTATGCCGGGCGCGAAGCGGACGCAATGGCCGTCGTCGAATCGATTCAAGCCTCGGGCGGGCGCGCTGCGGCGGTTCGCGCCGACGTGACAGTGCCCGCTCAGGTCGCTGCGATGTTCGACACGGCTGTCACCTTATTCGGGGGGGTGGACATTCTCGTGAACAACGCCGGGATCATGCAGCCTGGCCTCGTCTCTCTCGTCGATACGGACGACACCCTGTTCGACCGACTCGTCTCCATCAACCTCAAAGGCACGTTCAACACCTTGCGGGCGGCTTGCAGAAAACTGCGCGCGGGCGGCCGCATCGTCAACTTCTCGAGCAGCATGAATGGCCTCTCGCAGCCCGGCTATTCGGTTTACGCGGCGACGAAAGCCGCCGTCGAGACGATGACGAACATTCTCGCCAAGGAGTTGCGCGGGCGGAACATTACCGTGAACGCCGTCGCACCGGGGCCGACCGCCACGGCGCTTTTCCTCAAGGACAAGACGCCTGAGCAGATCGAGCACATCGCCAAAGCGGCGCCCATGGGGCGCCTGGGCAAGCCGGAAGACATCTCGGAAGTGGTCGCCTTCCTCGTCAGCCACGCGGCGAGTTGGATTGACGGGCAGACCCTCCGCGTCAACGGCGGAATTATCTGACCGACGACACCCCTCTGGACAAGGAGATCAACATGAAACAAGTCATTGTCGTAACCGGCGCGTCGAGCGGATTTGGGCGCCTGGCTGCCGAAGCGCTCGCACGGGCGGGCCACACGGTGTATGCAACGATGCGCTCAACCGACGGTCGCAACGCATCCACCGTCGCCGAAATGGAGCACTTCGCCCGCACCTGGGCGGCGGATCTTCGGACCGCCGAACTGGATGTCTCGTCGCAAGTCTCGGTCGACAAGGGTATCGCGCGGATCATCGACACGGCAGGATGCATCGATGTCATCGTCCATAACGCTGGTCACATGGCGTTCGGCCCAGCCGAGGCGTTCACACCCGAGCAGTTCGCCCAGTTGTATGACACGAACGTCGTGGGTACCCAACGCGTCAATCGGGCGGTCCTGCCGCACATGCGAGCGCAGAAGCGGGGGCTCGTACTGTGGGTCTCGAGCAGCAGTTCCGCTGGAGGCACTCCGCCTTACCTCGCGCCGTACTTCGCAGCGAAGGCCGCCATGGATGCGATCGCGGTCCAGTATGCGCGAGAGCTCTCGCCGTGGGGCATCGAAACGTCGATTATCGTCCCTGGCGCCTTCACGGCAGGCACGAACCACTTCGCGCATGCTGGTCGTCCCGAAGATCAGAGCGTACTCGATCAGTACGAAAGCGGGCCCGCCGAGGGGCTGGGCGAGCGCATCCAGCAGGCGTTCGCGGCCATTGTGCCGGCCGATGCCGACGCGAGTCTCGTGGCCCAGGCTATCCTCGATGCAATCAACGCACCGTTTGGGCGGCGACCGTTCCGCGTCCACATTGATCCCGCGCAGGACGGCGCGGATGTAGGGTTCGCCGTCCTCGACCGTCTCAGAGCCGAAATGCTGCATCGGGTAGGCATGGCCGAACTGCTCCGGCCGCGCGTCTGGTAACCGACATGTCTATGTCACGCTTGTCAGGAGAGCGCAAATGAACGCACGAGTTCTGGGCAGGAATGGCCCGACCGTATCCGCCATCGGGCTAGGTTGCATGGGCATGTCCGATCTGTATGGCCCGGCCGATCATAGCGAAAGCATAGCGACACTGCACGCCGCGATTGAAGCGGGAGTTACGCTGCTCGACACAGGAGACTTCTACGGCATGGGTCACAACGAGCGGCTCATCCGCGAAGCGCTATCGGCGCTACCGCCGTCACGGCGCGACGCGGCGCACATTAGCGTCAAGTTCGGGGCGATGCGAGATCCTGCCGGTGGCTGGAACGGATACGACGCTCGCCCGAAAGCCGTGCGGAATTTTGTCGCCTATTCTCTGCAAAGGCTAGGGGTCGACCACATCGACATTTATCGACCGGCACGGCTTGATCCCGATGTTCCGATCGAGGACACCGTTGGGGCCATCGCGGATCTGGTCAAAGCAGGCTATGTTCGGCACATCGGCTTGTCTGAACTCGGCGCGGATTCGATCCGACGCGCCGCAAGCGTTCATCCGATCAGCGACCTGCAGATCGAATACTCGCTGATATCACGCGGCATCGAAGACGAGATCCTGCCTACCTGCCGCTCGCTCGGCATTGGCATCACCGCCTATGGTGTGCTGTCCCGGGGACTCATCAGCGGTCACTGGCAAGCTGGCGCCAGGCAGCGCGATTTTCGCGCAATCAGTCCCCGATTCCAGGGTGACAACGTTTCTCACAATCTGGCCTTGGTCGAAGCCCTGCGCAATGTGGCGGTCCGCAAAGGTGTGACCGTCGCCCAGCTCGCGATTGCGTGGGTTGCCGCGCAAGGTTTGGACGTTGTGCCGCTCGTGGGCGCCCGAACGCGTCAGCGACTTGACGAGGCCCTCGGTTCGGTGGACCGCCAACTCACCGATGATGACCTCGTCGAAATCGAGCAGGCGATACCGAGAGACGCTGCGGCAGGAGAACGTTATGCGTCGGCGCTTCTCGCTGAGCTAGATAGTGAAAAACGGGCGGCAGGGCACTAGTCGGTGCTGCGGGGCGGCACCCCGCGTAGCGCTTTGATTGCTGTCATGAGCGACGGAAGCGCCATGGCCGGAAGTCATGTCCACCGGCAACCTGCGGACGAGACGCTCGGCGGAATTGATCGGGACGGAGGATAGCGAAGGAACGGCAATCTGGCGATCATGGGATACTACGCGCCCTATCGGTCGCCAACACCATCGTGATGATTCGCATCCTCGCATTATCGGGCAGTCTGCGCGCCGCGTCGTCCAACGCTTGCGCACTGTCTGCGGCTGCCTTGCTGGTCCCGCCTGGTGTCACGATCGAGGCCTATGATGAGATTGGCGAACTGCCCCATTTCAATCCGGATCTCGAAGCTAACCTTCCCGTACGCATCGTTGATCTACGCGCCCGAGTTGGTCAAGCCGACGCCCTTCTGATCGCTTGTCCGGAATACGCGCGAGGGATTCCGGGATCCTTCAAGAACCTGTTGGATTGGCTGGTAGGAAGCCTCGAGTTCCCGGGAAAGCCCGTCGCGATGATCAACACCTCGCCTCGAGCATCTGACGCTCAAGCGGCGTTGAAGCTGGTGCTCGAAACGATGTCCGCCACGCTTGTTCAGGACGCTTGCATCACGCTGCAACGGCTCGGCAAGCAGACTGATCCGGTCACCATAGCGAATGATCCCGTGAGCGGGGAAGCGCTGCGCCACGCCCTTACAGCGCTCGTCGACCATATCGCGACGACATCGTCTGAGTGTCGAGAGACGTTGCCATAGCGCACGACGTTGTGCGAGCCGACTTGCCAGGGTTGCGTCGGCACGCATTACATTTGCTCAGCGCGCGCAGACAAGCGCGTTTCGACTGAGCAAAATTTCAGCGGCCAGTCAGATGATCGCAGTCAAACGCTTCTGCCTGAAAGCCGAGTGGTACCGGGGACCGGAATCCTGTGTTCAATGAAATCAATGCTCGCTAGGTAATCGATGCAGAAACGGTACGGAAATACCAGAGTCCGTTACCAATTCTGTTGATCGAACCGGGCGACCGCGTCCGCCCCTTCCCCGCCGTCCGGGCCTTGTGTGCCAAGGCCTCCTCCCTTCACATGAGCGCCCCATCCGGTGGGTTGGCTTTTGCGGGGGACGATGCCCCTGCTGGCATTCGCCTGGCCGAAATCTGGTTCGCAAAGTCGAGTCACGTTGTGGAACCTGGAGCAGTTTGCACCGCCATCAATGTGATGTATCATGAAACACGAAACATGAAACATGAGGTGGCAGATGATATTTCTTGACGGTGCGTTGCCAGGCATCCTGTCGGGACTCGAGTCTCTCGGCGCCGAGAACGATCTGCGAATGGTCGAGCGCAGCCAGAAGTCGTTGAATCTGGAGAGACCCACGGCGGAACTGCTCTACATTCTCGTGACCAGCGCACGGCGGCGGCACATTCTTGAAATTGGCACGTCAAACGGCTACAGCGCCATATGGCTCGCCAGCGCGTTGCGCGAGACAGAGGGCCGTCCGCTGCTGACCATCGAGCATTCGCCCCACAAGGCAGCTCAGGCCAAAGCCAACCTGAAAGAGGCTTCCCTGCAAGACTGGGTGCACGTCATCGAAGGGGATGCGACCAGCGTGTGCGCCGCCTTGGCCGGGCCCTTCGATTGCGTGTTTTTCGATGCCGATCGCGTGAGCGCATCGAAGCAACTGGAGCATCTGCTTCCCAAGTTGACGGAAGATGCGTTGTTACTTGCGGACAATGCCCTCTCTCACCCCGACGAAATTGCGGACTACATCAGCCGCGTCGAAGCCTTGCAGGCGTTTGACACCGTGACGGTGCCGGTCGGCAAGGGACTTCATATTGCCCGCCGTCGTCGTCAATCATGAACAGAAACAAGCTGGAACGCACAACCTTCGCCCGCGACGCGTATACCGCCATACGGGAGATGCTGCTCGAAGAAGGTCGGTTTCTCGCGGGTGAAAAGATTAGCGTGGAGGCATTGTCACGCGACCTTGCCGTTAGCCGTTCCCCGGTTTGGGGGGCGATCTCCCGTCTCGAAGCGGAAGGGCTGCTTCATGTCGTACCGCGTCAGGGTGTTTTTGTTATCGCCTTTGACGCAAGTAAGGTCATCGCCATTTTCGAGGCGCGCGAGGCACTGGAAGGAATGGCTGCGCGCCTGGCGGCAAGTCGCATGACGCCCGAAGACCGAGAGATCATGGCAGAGGCGCTTTCTCGCCAGGCGCGAAGCATAGAAGCCGAAGATCCTGTCGCCTACCAGGCCAGCAACCTCGACTTCCACCACAGGCTTCTCGTAGCCGCGCAAAACGCGACGATTGAGGCGTCGCTCAAGTCGCTGTATGCCCAGACACAGGCGATGTGCAACGGCCGGAATTCGTTTTCGGAAGGCTGGGGGCAACTTCGCCAAAACCTGGCCGAACATCAGCGCGTTCTCGACATGCTGACTGCGCACGACCAGGACGCGGCGGAGCAGGCGGCCCGACTACATGTCCAACAGTTACTGAAAGCGATCCTGACTCGCGAGAGCCAGGCCGCGGTGCCATCCAAAGCACCCATGTGACGGTTGTTCCGGCCCGTCGCTTGCCGATGCGGGCCGACTGGAACTGGCCGACTATGGAACGTGCGCGCGGCCCCACGCCATCAGACAGGCGAGGGCAAGGCGTGCCGGGATCAGACTGTGAACTGGAAGTCACAGCCACCGCGCATGACGGGACGATGCGCCCGATGAAAGCGCGATGCGAGATCATCCGAACGCCGTGGCTTGACTTAGGTGGACGTGGCGAAACGCCTAAGTGGTACCGGGGACCGGACTTGAACCGGCAAGCCCGAAGGCGGCGGATTTTAAGTCCGCTATGTTTACCAATTTCATCACCCCGGCAGGGGCACGCATTCTAACATCCCCACCAAGATACGTCAGTTGGGTATCATAGAATCACGCACGCGCTGCGCGCGCCATCGGAGATCGCCTCATGCTGGAGAATCTCGACCGCATCGCCCTGTCGCTCGACGCCATCGAAGCCGCTGCCCGCGACCTCGCCCTGCAATCCCCCGAGAACGCGCAAGCCCTCTACACCGCGCTCATGGAGATTCGCAACGCCATCGCGCTCGTCGCCCAGGAAGTCGTCCGCCTGGAACACGAACTTCACGGCCCCACCGGCAACGGGTAATCGTGACATCGCCGCCGCGATGCCCCATGGCGTACGGCGGGCACGCAACGGGTCTACAATAAGCAGCACGTTTCACAACACGGCGCGTCCCCCCATGGCCCTCCCCTGTTGTACGTCGCAAGCCGAAGCGCCCTCCGGCGCCCACGCCAGTCCCGCCCGCCCGCGCATCGAACGCGACGGCACGACGTCTCTCGCAGCGACAATACCGGAACCGCTTCACGCACGTTACGATGCCGTACGTGCCACCTCGGTCGCGTTCGCACAAGGCCTCTCCGACGCGGACGCCACTGTGCAGTCGATGCCCGACGCCAGCCCCATCAAGTGGCATCTCGCGCACACCACGTGGTTCTTCGAAACCTTCTTGCTGAGCGAGCCCGGCAACCTGCCCGGCAGCCGCTACCGCCCCTACGATCCGCGCTTCGCCTATCTTTTCAATTCCTATTACGAAGCCGCCGGTCCGCGTCACCCTCGCCCGCAACGCGGCTTGCTGACTCGCCCCACGCTCGATGACGTGCTGCGCTATCGCCGCCACGTCGACGCCGCCATGCACGAGCGCCTGCTGCATGCCGATCTCCCGCCCGACGTTCGCGCCCTGATCACGCTCGGCCTGCATCACGAGGAACAACACCAGGAGCTGATGCACACCGACTTGCTGCATCTGTTCGCGCAAAATCCGTTGCGCCCCGCGCATCGCCAACCGGACCTCGCCAGCGAAATCGCCGGGCCGCTGCAATGGATTGCCCACGGCGGCGGGCAGCACCGCATCGGACACGAGGGCGAGTCGAGCGGACACTTCGCGTTCGACTGCGAAACGCCCGCCCACGATGTCTTGCTGCGCCCGTTCGCGATCGCCGCGCGCGTGGTGACGAACGGTGAGTGGCGCGCGTTCATTGAAGATGGCGGCTATCGCACGGCCGGGCTCTGGCTGTCCGACGGCTGGGCGACGGTGCAGCGTGAGGGTTGGGGACATCCGCTTTACTGGGAATGCCACGACGGCGAATGGCAGTCGATGACGCTCGCGGGCATGCAACCGGTCGACGACGACGCCCCCGTGCGACACGTGAGCTATTTCGAGGCGGACGCGTTCGCGCGATGGGCCGGCAAGCGTCTGCCGACAGAATACGAGTGGGAGGTGGCGGCCACCACCGCCTCGTCATCGCAACCCGCGATGGCCCAACGCTTTGGCGCGGTATGGCAATGGACAGCCAGCCCTTACGTCGCCTACCCGGGATTCCGGACGGCGGCGGGGGCCGTCGGCGAATACAACGGCAAGTTCATGTGCGGACAATTCGTATTGCGCGGCGGGTCGATCGCCACGCCGCCGGGGCATTCACGCGCCACGTATCGCAACTTCTTTTACCCGCATCAGCGCTGGCAATTCTGCGGCCTGAGGCTCGCGGAGGATCGTTGATGTCGCAAGCCCCCCAAGCTACGCCGTTCGTTTGTCCGTCACTGCCGGAAAACGCCTTCGCAACCGACGTGCTCGCCGGCCTCGGCCACACGCCCAAGTCACTGCCCAGCATCTGGCTCTACGATCGGCACGGCAGCGAGCTGTTCGAAGCGATCACCGGCCTCGACGAGTATTACCAGACCCGCACCGAAACGGCCCTGCTCGGCGAATGCGCCGCCGCCATTGCGGACGTCATCGGCCCGGACGCCGTCGTCGTCGAATTCGGCAGCGGCTCGAGCCGAAAGACACCGCTGCTGCTCGATGCGCTCGTCACGCCGCGCGCCTATGTGCCCGTCGACATCGCCGACGAATTCCTCGACGATGCCGTTGCCACGCTGGCCCGACGCTGCCCGGGCATTCCCATGCTGCCGGTGCGCGCCGACTTCACCCGGCCGTTTCGCCTGCCTCCGCAGTTGCAGATCACGCAAGGGCCGCGCCTGGGCTTCTTCCCCGGCTCGACGATCGGCAACTTCGCGCCCGGACAGGCCGCCGCATTTCTCGCCCACGTCGGCAAGATGCTCGGCCCGCGCCGCCGCATGGTCGTCGGCGTGGATGCCTGCAAGGACCCCGCCGTGCTGATACCCGCGTACGACGATGCGCGCGGCGTGACCGCCCAGTTCAATCTGAACGTGCTCGCGCGCATCAACCGCGAACTCGACGGCGACCTGCCGCTCGATGCCTTCCGTCACGAAGCCCGTTTCAACGCGGGCGCCAGCCGCATCGAAATGCATCTCGTCGCGCAGCGTCCTTTCCGAGCGAGCGTGCTGGGCCGCGACTTCGCGTTCACGACAGGCGAGTCCATCCACACCGAGAACTCCTACAAGTACGGTCAGACCGAGTTCCGTGCCCTCGCAAGCTCCGCGGGGTGGGATGTCGAACGTGTCTGGCTCGACGCCCGCTCGCGCTTCGCGGTCTATCTGCTGCGCCCGGCCGCAGGCGCGTGAGCCGATACCTGCCACCGCGCAAAAAGTTCGCCCCTCAAGGCTAAAGTTCTGACGTCGCCGTGCCGTTGATGCATCCAGACGCCTGCTGCCCACCCTCCGAAATGTGAATTTCATGGGGGGATCATGGAGACGCGGGGATTCGCTAGCCGGGGTTACGCTAGAATCGCCGCCATCAACGCCATGGGACCGGACACACCGATAGGCAGGCACGGGTTCCCTCAAGGGCCATCTTCACAGCGCGCGGGCATGACCGCAGCGCACCGTTGACACGTATCGCTGCACATGACTTCACGCGCAATGGGGAGGCACGTGGCACGAGCTTCGGCGACAGCGCCCGCAGCTCGAGGCACGGGCACAGACACTCGACTGGCTGGCGTTCACGCGCACGCACGGCGGCTTTGTGCCGTCGTTGCAGCGCCAGGGAGCCTGTCGCGATGAGCCGCATTTCGCTAACCCTCTCCGACATCGCGCTGGCGGATCTAAAAAAAGACTTCGACGCGTTCGTGCGCATCTCCGCGGCCGTCGACCGTCACTTCACGCCGCCGCCCTTCGACGACTTCCTGCGCGCCCGCCTGCTCGACAGCACCGTGCCGCTCACCGAAGCCGCCGTCGCCCAATTGCTCGCCGGCGGTCACTACGCGTGGGCCAAGCGCACGTTCGACAAGCAGTTCCCGGACGTCGTCTCGATCATCCTGAATCAGGCGCGTCTACACGGGTTCTATTTCGTCTCCCGGCCCGAATGGACGCGCGAAGATATGTCGCGTCAGGCGAGCCGCTGGGCCGAAGGTATCGTACGCGAAGCGAAGGGCGAGGAAAGCATCGTGGAATCGCTCGCAGGACAAATCGTCAGCTCGGCGCAAGACCTGCGCACATTGGAGGCGACGTTGCAGACGCCTGCGTGGCGGACCGCCTCCGTGCTGCGCGAACGCGTGTTCGACGCCAAGCGCAGCGTGGAGACCGCCCGTTCGCTGCAAGCGCGCGAGCGGCTCGGTGAGCTGCGCGCGCTCCTCGATCTCGCGCTGATCTACGGGTCGGTCGGTGCTCAGGAAGCCGAACAGATTCTGGACTACCTGCGGGTATTGCGTCCGGAGTTGTTCAACGACGATCCGGGCATCTTCGAGCGACTTGCCGCCTGGCTGCGACGCTTGCTCACACCGACCCTGCCACGCCCGGCCGTGGTGCCGCAAGCACCGCCGTCCGGCGTGACGACCGACGCCTCACGCCAGAACCCCGATACCCTGCAACCGCCCCTCACGCGCTGACGATCCGGCAGCGCCCAAGCGCCCCCGTCCTTGCTCACCGGTTGAAAATCCATGCGACGCTCGCGGTCAGCGCGGAGCATGCCCCGCGCGCCGACCTCACATGTCCTCGTCCAGACGATGCAGAGAGTCGAACATGGCCCGGTAGGCTGCCGCAACGCCGTGCGCCCCGCGCAGCATGCGCAAGCGCGACGCCGCATCGGGCTCCCCGACCTCCTCCACCCATTGCGCGAGCAACGGCGTCCCGCCGCAGACACTCGCATCGTGCCGCGCGTGCGCGCCGACCGCCTGGAACCCCTCGGCGGCCGATGGATAGCGCCGTGCCAGCGCGTCGAACTGCGCCTCGATCTCGCTGGCCGCGCGCACGGCGGCTGGCGCCTGACTGAGCGCGCAGCAGCCGACATAGGCGGGCATGTCGCCCGCCGCGCCAATGATGAAGTCGATGAGCGCATGAGTCGCGTCGAACGCGCCGCTATCGAGGAACGTGCGCGCGGCCGGGCCGCAGCGCAGTAGCCCGGCGGCGAGCATCGTCGCCTGCCCGCGCTGCTCGCGGTACTGGCGCAACAGCAACGGCCTCAGCGCCGCATCGGTGCAGCGCTCGACCGCAATGCGATTGTGCACATCCGCCCCCGCCGCGCGATGGTAGTGCTGTGCGAGAAACGCCAGCACCTGAATGTCGCTCGACTCTCCCGCCAGGAAGCGCGTCCAGAACGGCGCGGCGAAAATGCCGCGCACCCAGTCGTCGCAAATCCGCCCGAACGCCGGACCCATCGCGCCATGCGTGGCGGGCAACACCTGTACCAGCGCCTCATCGACGAGCGTGGCCAGCCAGGTGCCCGGCGACGGCGCTTCGGCGAGCAACACGCCGTGCCGCATACGGTCGAGCCACACCGCGGTTTCGGCGGGCGCGCCGTGCAACGTGCAGGACACCTCGTGCGACGACACCGCAATGGCCTGCGCCTCGGTCGCCCATCGCGCATGCGGCGAGACGATGACCCATACCGGCGTGTTGCACGCGTCGCTCGCCAGTGGCGGGCATGGCACACCACGCGAGGAAGATGCGACGGATGACGCGATCGGCGCACTCATCGGACGATGGCCCCAAGCAGCGCCACCTGCGCGGGATCGATGCGCCTGACGACCTCCGCGCGAAACGTCACCACGTCGTCGCCCAGCGACAGGCCCGGCACGTTCTGCATCGCGCCCGCATGACGGCGGCGCACGGTTCGCCCTTTGCCGTGCGACGTGTCAGTGGTGCCTCGCGTCGGTCGACGCGAGGCCGCCTCGGGCGCACCGGCGGCCTCATCAGGCGAGGACATGGCGCGACCCTGAGCCCCGCGCGGCGACTCCAGGACGACGGGAAGAAAAGGAAACGGTGACGGCGGCGCATTGGACGGCATGTCGGCTCCTCTCGAAATTCTGGGTGCGCGGACGTCCGCGCCTCGTGCAAGACGGCCGCACAGGCCGCGCATGCCATGCCGGGCATGAACGCAGACGACTGCGGGCCAAACATCTACCTTAGGAATCCCTTAGGGATACGAAAAAGAACGGAGACTCTAGAAGTCCGTATCAACGTAGTCACATCGCATCGCCGCCCCCAGCGCGGCGCGAACCACCGGCCGCGCTCCGAGCGATGACGACGATTCGACGTCGGCCGCCATCGTGAACGGCAAATGCGGGCAACGCCGCTCAAACACGCAAATTCAAGACTTTTCCCAAGAACTGAAGGCATTGATGCCGGGATACGACATCATGGGGTCACGTCTTCCTCGTAGCGACATGGGGAAGCGACGCGCCAGTCGCATCGGCCTCCCGCTCAAAATGCAGCGGGCGTTACCCCAAAAATGTGCCTCACCGTGCACCGACGTCCAGATTTGCACCTACGCTAATGCATACCAAGTTCGAATGTCGAGACTCAACGCACTTGAAGTACCATGACGGTTTCCGATGCTGCGCCCCGGGGAACGACTCTCATGCATCTTTATCAGCGTCTGCCGATCTTCGTTTTCGAGATCGAAGCCTGCGAAAACCTGAAGTTCATCACGATGGCGATCCGCTTCAACCTGGATCGCAACGCTCAGCATCTGTCGCTGGCCGACTGGCAACGCCTGCCCCAGGCGGCGCGCGAAACGCTGGCGTCATGCGGGCCGGGCGACGAGGCGTTTGCCGCGCGTCTCGACGAGATCGCGCGCGACCATCTCGGGCAAGCGGTGGCACGCAGCGTCGACCCCGCCCCCACCACCTGGCAGGACACGCGTGCGCTGCCGCCGGGACTGCTCAAGCAATGCGAACTGGCCGACCTGCTGCCCCCCGACGTGGGCGACTGGGCCACGCTCACGCCGTTCCGTCGCTACGTGCTCACGAAGCTCTCGCGGCGCGACGTGCTCAACCATTGCTTTGTCCCGGCCATGCTCGAGTTCGGGCTGGCGTGCGCGCCAGCCGGCCTCTGAAGCCCGTGCGCCGGCTCAGGTCACCGGAGCCGGGTTGAACAGGACGAGCGCGTTGCGCAGGCCCCAGCGTTCCGCCCAGGTCTTCTCGCCGCTTGCCACGGCGAGCATCAGGTGGAACAACTGCCAACCGACGTCTTCGATGGTGGCCTCGCCCGTGGCGATGCGCCCGGCGTCGACATCCATCAGGTCATGCCAGCGACGTGCCAGATCGGAGCGCGTCGCCACCTTGACAACCGGCACCTCGGCCAGCCCGTACGGCGTGCCGCGTCCCGTCGTGAAGACGTGCATATTGATCCCGGCCGCCAGTTGCAAGGTACCGCAGATGAAATCGCTCGCCGGGGTGGCGGCGTAAATCAGCCCGCGCTGGCGCGTGCGGTCGAGCTTGGCACCCGGCGCAATCACCCCGTGAATCGGTCCCGTGCCTGACTTCACGATCGATCCCATCGCCTTTTCGACGATGTTCGACAAGCCGCCGCGCTTGTTGCCCGGCGTGGTGTTGGCGCTGCGATCGACGCGACCACGCTCGAGATAGGCGTCGTACCAGGCCATCTCGCGGATCATCGCGTCAGCCACCTCCGGCGTCGCCGCGCGCGAGGTGAGCTGATCGATTCCGTCGCGCACCTCGGTGACCTCGGAGAACATGACCGTCGCACCTGCGCGTACGAGCAGATCCGTGGCGAAACCCACCGCCGGGTTCGCCGTGACCCCGGAGAACGCATCGCTGCCGCCGCATTGCACGCCCACCACCAGCGCCGACGCCGGCACCGTCTCGCGCTGGCGCGCGTTGAGCCGCTCCAGATGCGTGCGCGCCGTCGCCAAGATCGAGTCGATCATCGACAGGAAGCCAACGTGCGCATCGTCCTGCAGACAGACGGTATCAGGCTTGCCGTCCGCATTGGCACTGCCGATGGGAATACTGCCCGCCGGCAGGAGACGCTCGGGCTGAAGCTTCTCGCAACCGAGACTCACGACCATCACTTCGCCGCCGAAATTCGGGTTCGTGGAAATGTTGCGCAGCGTGCGAATCGGCACGTCGGCATCTGGCGCATCGATGGCCACGCCGCAGCCATAGGTATGCTCCAGCCCGACGACATCGTCGACATTCGGGTACTGCGGCAGCAACGTCTCCTTGATCCGTTTGACGGCAAATTCGACCACGCCGGCCACGCACTGCACCGTGGTCGTGATCGCCAGGATGTTGCGGGTGCCGACCGAGCCGTCGGCGTTCCGATAGCCCTGAAAGGTGAAACCCTCGAGCGGCGGCAGTGTGGCGGGCACCCGTGTGCCGATCGGCAAACGATCCAGCGACGGTGCCTCGGGCATGTTCAGATTGCGCTCGTTGACCCAACTCCCGGCGGGCAACGCACGCGCCGCATAACCGATCACCACGCCGTAGCGAAGCACCGGCGCGCCTTCGGCCAGATCGGTCAGCGCGACCTTATGCCCTTGTGGCACGGCGTCCACGAGCGTGAGCCCGTCGGCAAACCGGCTACCGGTGGGCAAACCACCGTCGTTCACGACGATGGCAACGTTGTCGTCCGGCTGCATCCGGATATAGCGCGGCACATTCCTCATTTCCGCACCGGATTCCCCTCCGGTGCCTGTGCGACCCGCGTCCGTCATTGATGCCATGTTGCTCACTCCTTCCTGTTTCCTGATGCGATGCTACGCCCGCACGGATTGACACATGCGATTGCCCGGCGACGCTAAACACGATCGCGCAAAACGGCGCCGACTATCGACGTCGGCGCGGCACACCGCACTCATGTGTCATCATACATCTAGATTCGCACTGTGCGTACCCCTCACGCCTGACGGGAAAATCGGAATAAATCCCGTCAATGCTTTGTCCGGGTTTATCCCACTGCCATTCTTCTCGACAGCCTCTTGTCCGACTTCGCAACATGTTATACGATGACATATAACTCAGCGCCAGGTGCTGATTGAACCCTTCTTCCCTTATCGAATCCGGCCCCGTTGCCGACAGGAACTCTTGACATGACCGCACCTCAAGAACTCAAGCAGATCGTCTCTGACGGCTTGTTGTCCTTCCCCGTCACCGACTTCGACGCCAACGGCGACTTCAATGCGCGCGGCTACGCGGCCCGCCTGGAGTGGCTGGCGCCGTTCGGCGCGACGGCGCTCTTCGCGGCGGGCGGTACGGGCGAATTCTTCTCGCTCACCCCGCGCGATTACAGCGCTGTGATCAAGACGGCGGTCGATACCTGCGCAGGCAAGGTGCCGATTCTGGCGGGCGCCGGCGGCCCGACGCGCCTGGCTATCGAATATGCGCAGGAAGCCGAGCGCCTTGGCGCCAAGGGCGTGCTGCTCATGCCGCACTACCTGACCGAGGCGAGCCTGGACGGGATCGCCGCGCACGTCGAGCAGGTCTGCCGTTCGGTCGACATCGGCGTGATCGTCTACAACCGCGCGAATTCCAAGCTCGGCGCCGACCAACTGGAGCGTCTGGCCGAGACGTGCCCGAACCTGATCGGCTTCAAGGACGGTGTGGGCGATATCGAGCGCATGGTGCAGATCCGCCGCCGCATGGGCGAGCGTTTCTCGTATCTGGGTGGTCTGCCGACGGCCGAAGTCTATGCTGCCGCCTACCGCGCGCTGGGCGTGCCGGTGTACTCGTCGGCGGTCTTCAACTTCATTCCGAAGACGGCCATGGCGTTCTATCGCGCCGTGTGCCAGAACGACGAAGCGACGATCGGCCGCCTGCTCGACACGTTCTTCCTGCCGTACCTGGAAATCCGCAACCGCCGTGCCGGCTACGCCGTAAGTATCGTCAAGGCAGGCGCGAAACTCGTCGGCCACGACGCCGGTCCGGTGCGCGCACCGCTGACCGACCTGCTGCCGAACGAGCTCGAGATGCTCGACGCGCTGATCAAGAAAGTCGAAGGCTAAGGAGCCCACGCATGCAAATTACCGGCGAGATGTTGATCGGCCATGCCGACGTGAGGGGGAGTGCGGGCGCGCTCGAGGCCTTCGATCCGTCGCGCGGCGAGCGGCTGGCACCGGCGTTCGGCGCGGGCACCTTGCAGGACGTCGAGCGCGCTTGCGAACTGGCACGGGCCGCGTTCGATCCGTTCCGTGCTTTGCCGCTCGCCAAGCGCGCCGAGTTCCTGGACGCCGTCGCGCAGGCCATTCTCGATCTGGGCGACGCCCTCGTCGAGCGCGCCCATGCCGAGACCGGATTGCCCATCGCTCGCCTGCAAGGCGAGCGCGGGCGCACCGTCGGCCAACTGCGCATGTTCGCCCGCGTGGTGCGTGACGGACATTTTCTCGACGCCACGATCGACCCTGCGCAGCCGGCACGCGAACCGCTGCCGCGCAGCGACTTGCGTCTTGCCAAGATCGGCCTGGGCCCCGTGGCCGTGTTCGGTGCGAGCAACTTCCCGCTCGCATTCTCGGTGGCGGGCGGTGACACCGCGTCGGCGTTTGCCGCAGGGTGCCCGGTGGTCGTGAAGGCACACCCGGCGCACCTGGGTACGTCGGAACTCGTGGCCCGCGCCATTCGGGCGGCGGTGCAGGCACTCGGCCTGCCGGAAGGCGTATTCTCGCTGCTCGTGGGCGAACGCGCCGTGGGTGAAGCTCTGGTCGCCCACCCGGCAATTGCCGCCGTGGGCTTCACCGGTTCACGCACCGGCGGCCTGGCACTGCAGCGCATTGCGCAGTCGCGCGCCGTGCCGATCCCCGTCTATGCCGAGATGAGCAGTATCAATCCGGTGTATTTGCTGCCCGAGGCGCTCAGCGCGCGCGGCGACGCCATTGCCAAGGGCTTCATCGATTCGCTGACGATGGGTGTCGGTCAGTTCTGCACGAATCCGGGGTTGGTGCTGGGCATCGCGGGAGACGCGCTCGATCGCTTCTGCCGCACGGCCACCGACGCGCTCGGCGCGAAAACCGCGGGCACGATGCTGACGCCGGGCATTCACCAGGCCTACGCCAAGGGCGTGACGCGACTGGTCGACGAACCGAACGTGACGCTGCTCGCGCGTGGCCAGGCCGGGGGCGCCTGTCAGGGCCAGGCCGCCCTGTTCCGCACGACGGCCGCCGAATTCCTCGCCACGCAGGCACTGCATGAGGAAGTCTTCGGCCCGGCATCGGTCGTGATTGCCTGCGATACCGTCGAGGAGATGATCGCGATCACCGAGCGCCTGGAAGGGCAACTGACGGCAACGCTGCAACTCGACGCCGGCGATACCGAGACGGCGCGCCGCTTGCTGCCGAGTCTGGAGCGTCGCGCCGGACGCATTCTCGCGAACGGTTTCCCGACTGGCGTCGAGGTGTGTCACGCGATGGTTCACGGCGGTCCGTTTCCGGCAACGTCGAACGCGATGTTCACCTCGGTCGGCGCGACGGCCATCGACCGGTTCCTGCGCCCGGTCTGCTACCAGGACCTGCCCGACACGCTGTTGCCGGAAGCCCTGCAGGAAGGCAATCCGCTCGGCTTGTGCCGGCTTCGCGACGGTGCATTGACACAGGCGTGACATGTCGCCCGAAGGCATGGCGAATGCCAATGCCGCAATGACAAACGCCCTCGGTTCAATTTCCGAGGGCGTTTGTTTTGGGCTCGACGCATTGGAAGCGGCTACGACGCCGCAGGCGCCCGCGTGAGCAACGGCGGTGTCACCAGGCCATACAACGGCGCGACCTGTCCGTGCGCCAGCCCACTGGCCACCGCCTTCAGGTTGACCGACCCCGGCGCACCGATGAGCGCGTAGCCAATCTGCCCCTTGCGCCACGTCACCACGCCCATCCGGTCGATCGTCTGCTCCGCCACCGCCTGGTCCGGACGCGCATCGCGCACCGCGCACAGCGCGACGGGATCGCCCGTCTCCGGCAGGTACACCATTTGCACCAGCGTGCGATCCTGCCAGCGCAGACGTTGCATGCTCTTGAACGTGAGTCCCTGTGCGCGCAGGTCGGGGACACTGATATCGAGTTTGTCGGCCTGACGAATATCGCTCACGGCGCGCGCAATGTCGGCATCGTCCACCCGCACCGACGCGATCGTTTCGCGCACATAGAGCTGCTGGTATTCGGCTGCGGCGCGCACCCATGTCGTGCCTTGCGCCGACTTCGGCGGCGCCGTCACCGACGCCGTCATGAGTCCGCGGCCGGCACCCACGCGATTCAGCGCGCCCGGCAACCAGGGCAAGGTGATGGCGGTGGCTGCCACACCTGCGGCAAACGCGGCAACGAGCCACCCGGCGCGCACGCGGCGTCCGGCCCGCGCTTCATTCGCCGCGGGCGGACTGCGCGATGCATCGGCATGCACGGACGCCGTGGGCAACACCGGATTCACCGGACTCGCCGGCTTGGCGGCATCGGCACCGCCCCGCGTCACCGCCGTCTGTTGCAGTGTGTGCGCACGCAGCAGCGCCTCGAGATTGGCGCTCAGGCTGGCCGGCACGGGCGGGATGACTTGCGCGGCAAACGTCTCCCGATACGGCAGGCGCGATGCGCGCAACGATTCGACCGCGTCGGCCAGTTCGGGCGACGCATGAATGGCCGCTTCCACCTGCGCCCGCTCGGCAGCGGTGAGCGTCTCGTCGACGTACGCGAGCAGGCGGATATCGTCTTCGTTCATCACGCATCCTCCTCACGTGCGCCGGGAACAGGACCAACGTTGTCGGCACGGCGGGGTTGCCCCTCGGGTTGACGGAACTGGTCGCCGACGGTTCGGCGTGCGCGTGACAAGCGGCTCATGACGGTACCGATGGGCACGTCGAGCACAAGCGCCGCCTCCTGGTAGGTCAGCCCTTCGACGGCGACGAGCAGCACCACGAGCCGCTGTGCTTCGGGCAGCCGGTCGACCGCACCGAACACTTGGTGATAGCTGGCCAGCGCTTCGGGCGTCGACGCCTGGAGATCGGGAATCGCCTCGACGTCGGCGTCGTCCCAGGCCAGACTGCCGCGCGAGCGGACACGACGCGCACGGATCTCGTTGATCCACGTGGTATGCACGATGCGATACATCCAGCTCAACGCCGAGGTGCCCGGCTGCCACTGATGCACGCGCTCGAGCGCGTGCAGGCAAGCGCGTTGCACGAGATCCTCGGCATCGTGGCGATCGCCCGTAATGCGCAGAGCGAACGCCCAGAGGCGCGGCAGCAAGCCAGGGAGCAAGCTGGGCAAATCCTGACCGGTCATCGGCGAATGTCCTGGCGGAGTGTGTCTGGCATCAAGCCAGTCCGAAGCATCGCCGGCGGAGATCGCCGGCGCTTGCCGCGAAATTATACTGAGCCGGCGCCACTTTGCACTGCGCCACGTGGCCGGCCGGACCGCCAACACCCTGTGCTCCCCGTCGTTTCGACCTGCGCTACCGCTCAGGGCTTGACAACGTGCCACACGCCCTTGAAGCCGTTGCCCTTCTGGTCGCCCTGGGCGGTGTCCTTCGTGAACCGATACATCGGCTTGCCCTTGTAGGCCCATTGCATCGCGCCGTCGTCACGCGTGATGACGGTGTAATCGCCCTCGGCCTTCGCCCCCGGGGCCGCCATTACCGGCGGCCAGGCGTCGGCGCACGCGCCGTTGCAAGTGCTCTTGCCGCTGCCGGCCACATCTTTGTCGAACGAGTAGACGGTGTGGTTCTGGCCGTCGACCATCATGCCGCCCATCGCCTTGAGCGGGGTTTCGGCATGGGCGGCGGCGGCGGCGAACAGACCGGCAGCGGCCACCAGCGCGGCAAGCACGGAAGACATCGATTGACGTTGGTTCATGACATTGGCTCCTGAGTGAAATATGTCGGGGACGACACTCTCAGAACGCCCGGTCGCGGCGCTTTATTCCGTCCGATGTCAGTGATTTTTTTGGTGCACCGCAATGCGGCGCAGGAAGGCGGAGCGTACGGCGGGGAGCGGCGACAGCATGTCGCGCGCAATGGCGGTCAATGGCTGCCGACGACGCGGGCGCGGCGAGTGCGGCAAGTGCCGCGCATCGCCTTGAAACCACGCCGGCGATGGCGGCACCCGCATGGCTTACTCCCCCTTTGGCGCTTCCTTGACGCGGCTCACGAGCTGCGTCGGGCTCACGAATTGCAATGCGATAAGCACCCACAACAGCGTGATCGCCATATAGATCATGGCCATGGCGTCGATGGACTGCGGTGCCCGCACGCCGGTCGAGAACACTGCGTAGTACAGCGCGACGACGAGCGTTTGCGTATCGGGGCCGGCCGTGAAGAACGTCAGCTCGAACATACCGATGGTGCGCACGAGCACCAGCAGTCCGGCCGCGAGAATGCCCGGCACCAGCAGCGGCAGCAACACGTGACGGAAATACTTCAGCGTATTGGCTCCGAAGATGCGCGCAGCGGCTTCGAGATTCGGATCGATCTGCTCGATGAACGGCGTCATCACGAGAATCACAAATGGCAGCGACGGCACGAGGTTCGCGAGAATCACCCCCATGAGCGTGCCCCCCAACCCGACCTTGTAGAGCACCGTCGCCATCGGAATGCCGTACGTGACCGGCGGCACCATCAACGGCAACAGGAACACCAGCATCGCGAGCTTCTTGCCGGGGAACTGGGTGCGCGCCAGCGCGTACGCGGCAGGCACGCCCAGCGCGATCGACAGCAGCACGACCGCGCCGACGACCTCGACGGTGACCCACAACACATCGGCGAGCTGGAAATCACGCCACGCCTGCGCATACCAATGCAGCGTGAAGCCTTCGGGCAGCGGCGTGCCGAACCAGCGGGTGGCCAGCGAGTTCATCGTGACGGTGGCGATCATCAGCCCCACGTTCACGAGAAAGAAGATCATCGCGCCCCACACCAGCACGCGCCAAAGACGCGAGCCCGGTCCTTCGCGGCGCATCTTGCGCCGTGTCGTGGGAGCAGCCGCCAGCGAACTCACGGGCGAAGGCGTCGTCATGAAATCTCCGTTCTGCGCGGCCAGGGGGCTGGCCAAATGCTTGTTGGTGGCGCTCATCCCTTGCCTCCCGTGGTCGGACCGCTATAGAACGCCCGGCGCGCGCCGAGCATCCCTGCCACGATCAGCAATTGCACAAAGCCCATCACCATTGCCACGCACGACGCCAGCGAGTAGTCGTAGCTCTCGAACGCCGCTTCATACGCCGCAATCGACACCACGCGCGTGGCACCAGCCGGCACGCCAAGCAACACCGCCGACGGGAACACCGAGAACGCTTGCACGAACGACAGGCACGCCGCCATCGTCAGTCCCGGCACCAGCAACGGCAGATAGATCAGGCGGAACTGTTGCCACGGACCCGCGCCGAGCGTGCCGGCCGCACGCGCGAGCGTCGGATCGATACCCGTCACATACGACAGGATCAGCAGGAACGCGAACGGGAACCCGGAAATCACCAGCGAAATCAGCACGCCCCAATAATTGTGCGTCAGGCGAACCTCGTCACTGTACAGATGCAGCGCGTGCAATGCCTGCGGGAACCAGCCGTTCGGCCCGTAGTACGTGAGCATGCCATCGGCGATCAGCACGGTGCCGAGCGTGACGGGCACGACGAGCAGCATCGTCACGAACCTCGTTGCGCGCGTGCTTTTGCGCAGCGCGAAGGCGGCCGGAATCGACGCGCCCACGTTGATCAACGTGGACGGCACGGCGAGCTTGAGCGTGATGAGGACCGTCGGCCACAGCGTCGGATCGGTGAAGAACTTCAGATAGTTCGCGAAGACACCGCCCTCCATTGGCTGGAACGACAGGAACAGGCCGTACGCGAACGGGTACACGAACATCGCGAGCAGGCACACGAGCGCCGGGGCGACGAGCCAGCCACGCCCATCGAAGCGCGCGGCCGGCCTAAGCGAGGGGGAAGACACGGCGGCACTCATGCGCGCTCTCCGGCGTAGACGAGCGTACGCTCGGCCGGCACGCACAGCGGCACGCGCTCGCCGATGGCATAGTCGCCCGGCAGGCGCGCATACAGCGGGCCGAACGGCGACGCCACGCGCAACAATGAATCGCGGCCACCGTATTCGACAGTCTCCACGACCGTGTCGAAGGCGTTGTCGTTAGCGGCCTGCGCGCGCTCGAAGTCGTCGGGACGAATCGCCACGCTGACCTTGCCCTCGCTGCCCGGCGACTCCATGAGCACACCGTCGAACGACGCGCCACCGCGCGACACGCGCGCGTGATCGCCTTGCGCCGAGGTGATCGACACGTCGAACACATTGCGATAACCCATGAAGCGCGCCACATGCAGGTTGCGCGGACGGCAATACACGTCGCGCGGCGCACCGATCTGCTGCACAACGCCCTCCTTCATCACCACGATGCGGTCGGCCATCGAAAGCGCTTCATCCTGATCGTGCGTGACGTAGATCGTGGCGCGGTCGAGTTCGCCGTGAATGCGACGAATCTCGGCACGCATCTCGATGCGCAGCTTCGCGTCGAGGTTCGAGAGCGGTTCGTCCATCAGCACGACGGGCGGCTCGATCACGATGGCGCGAGCGATGGCCACGCGTTGCTGCTGCCCGCCGGAGAGCTGGCCGGGCAGCTTGCGCTCGTGCCCCACGAGCTGCACGAGTTGCAATGCCGCACGGGCTCGCTTTTCGATCTCCGCACGCGGCATGCCGCGCATGCGCAGGCCGAAGCCCACGTTATCGAGCACGCTCATGTGTGGAAACAGCGCGTAGTTCTGGAAGACCATGCCGAAGCCGCGCTTCTCGCTCGGCAGCACGTCGATGCGCTCGTCGTCGAGCCAGATGGCGCCGCCGGTCAGCGGCGTGAGTCCGGCAATGCAGTTGAGCGCGGTGGACTTGCCGCATCCCGAAGGCCCCAGCAACGCGATGAATTCGCCTCGCTCGATGGTCAGGTCCAGGCCGTTCAGGGCGGCCACGGACTGACCTTCCGCGTTGGTGAAAGCGCGCGCCACGCTATCGAGGCGCAGGTGTTGAAAGTTGTGCTTCATAGACGACTCCGATCCCTCTGATCCTAACGGTCACTTCGATTTCAGCGAACCGATCTCGGCATCCCACTTCTGGAATGCGGCGACCATCGCCGTCGCATCGAGCGGCACGGCGTGCGGGAAGTCGGCGATGAGCTTCGCGTATTCCGCACGGCCATACTTCGCGATCACTTCCTGGCTCTTGGCCGGCGCGGCGGACAGCGCGACATCCTTCACGGCGGGCCCCGGATAGAAGTAGCCGTCGTCGTAGGTCATGGCCTGTTGCGCAGGTTCGAGCATGAAGTTGATCAGCTTGAGGATGACGTCCATCTTCTCTTTCGGCACGCCCTTGGGCACCACGATGTAATGCGCATCGTTGACCCACGTGAATTTGTCGAACGCCTGCACCTTGAAACTCGCCGGCACGATGCCGAGTGCCCTCGGGTTGATGTCCCAACCTGTCATGGTCACCGTCATGTCACGACTGCCCTCACCCAGCTCCTTCATGACCGCCGACGTACCGCCCGGGTAGTACGGAATGCATGAGTCGAGTTCCTTCAGGAACGCCCACGTCTTGTCCCAGCCCTTGACCGGATCGTGCGGATCCTTGTCGCCCAGCAAATACGGCAACCCCATGAGGAATGCACGCCCCGGGCCCGAGTTGGCCGGACGCGCGTAAATCAGCTTGCCCGGGTTCGCCTTGCACCAGGCGAGCAGTTGGGCGGGCGTCTTCGGCGGATGGTTCACCTTGGCCGGGTTGTATTCCAGGAGCGGTCCGCCCGGACTGTACGTCACGGTAAGACCGTAGCCCTTCGAGAGTTCCTGCATCGCGCGCACGTTCGGCGCGTATTTGTCGAGCACCCCCGGCAGCTTCGCACTGTAGTCGGGCAACAGGCGCTGCCAGAGGTTTTGCTGGAGGCCGGCGGCAAGCGCATCGGTGCCCGTGAGCACGATGTCGATGTCGGAGCGCCCGGCGGCTTGCATCGCCTTGATCTTGCCCGGCAGTTGCGGCGCAGGTGCATTGGTGAACGTGATTTTCGAGACGAGATCCGGGTACTTGTCGCGGAAGGCTTCGAAGCCCTTCTGCGTGAGTGCGAGGTTACCCGCAACGTCGACGACGTTCAGCGTGATCGGCGCGGCGATTGCGGTATTCGCGATGCCTCCCAATGCGGCCGCACATGCCAGTGCGCCCATCGTGCGTTGCCAGAATCCTCTGCGACTAAAGGCCATGCTGTCTCCTCGTTGTGTTGAATTTCTCGTAAGTCATCATATGACTTGAGTGGTGAATTTGCAATCATGAGACACGCTGAAGCGCCTCAGAGATTTCCCTATGAGATTCCGATGTTCTTGTTTAATTAGGCGTTTTTCGGCGATTTCGACAGTCTGTCGCGCCGTTCGTACGGGATTACACCGATAGAGAGACGCCCCATCGGTCACCTAAATTACAGCAAGTCATACGATGACGTAAAAGTAGTCCACCAAACGCAATTTGCGTTTCCGTTCCCTGGCCTGCTCCCTTCGGAGCCGGAGGATGAGTCGCTGTGAAAATTCACCGCATCACGATCACCCCCATTGCGTTTCGCGACCCGCCGCTGCTCAACGCGGCCGGCATTCACGAGCCGTATGCGCTGCGCTCGATCATCGAGATCGAGACCGATAACGGACACGTGGGACTAGGCGAAACCTACGGCGACGCGCCGGTACTGGCGTTGCTGGAAAGCACCCGAGCGCATCTGATCGGCATGGATCCGTTCGACACCAACGGCCTGCGCGCCCGCGTCGCGGCGGTGGTGCGCCAGGGGGTGCGCGGCGAGCGCGTGGAATACGAACTCGCCCCGGGCACCGATCCGCGCAAGGACGCCGAGAAGATCTACTCCGCGTTCGAGGTGCCCTTCCTCGATCTGCAGGCGCGGCATCTGGGCATCCCGCTGGTCGAACTGCTCGGTGGCGCCGTCCGTCCAGAGGTGCCTTACAGCGCGTATCTGTTCTTCAAGTACGCGCAGCACATCGACATGCCGGCCACCGGCTATCCGGTCGACCCGTGGGGGGAAACGCTCAACGCCGAGCAACTCGTCGCCCAGGCGCGCACGATGATCGACGCCCACGGCTTCGGCAGCATCAAGCTCAAGGCCGGGGTGCTCGCGCCTTCGGAAGAGGTGAAGTGCCTCAAGGCGCTCAAGCGCGCGTTCCCGGACACGCCGTTGCGCATCGATCCGAACGGCAACTGGTCGCTCGCCACCGCGATCGCGATGGGCCGCGAACTCGCCGGCGATCTCGAATACTACGAAGATCCCACGCCCACCCTCGAGGGCATGGCGGAACTGCATCGTGCCACGGGCATGCCGCTCGCCACGAACATGGTGGTGACCGACCTGCGGCAATTCCGCGAGAACGTCCGGGTCAACGGCGCCCAGATCATTCTTTCCGATCACCACTACTGGGGCGGGTTGCGCGACACGCAACTGCTCGCGCGCATGTGCGAGACGTTCGATCTCGGCCTGTCGATGCACTCCAACTCGCACCTCGGCATCAGCCTGATGGCCATGACGCACCTGGCCGCCAGCGTGCCGCGCCTCTCGTACGCCTGCGACACGCATTACCCGTGGCAGGCGCCCGACGAGGAAGTCGTACGCGGCGGCAAGATCGCCATTCGCGATGGCGCGGTCGCCGTGACCCAGGCCCCGGGGCTCGGTCTCGAGATCGATCAGGACCAGTTGGCCAAGTTGCACGAACAGTATCTGCGTTGCGGACTGCGCACTCGCAACGACTCCATCCAGATGCGCAAATACCAACCTGACTGGAGCGGCAGGGCACCCCGTTTCTAGTTCCCATGAGCATGCAGCAACGTTTCAAGCGAAGTCCAAGAGAACACACCACAAGAGGAGAAGACGTGAGACATTCGAAATTGTTTGCCGGGCTGGTATTGGCCGGACTGGGCGCTGGCGCTGTCCCGGCGTTTGCGCAGACGAGCGTAACGCTGTACGGGATCGTCGACGATGCCGTGACCTACAGCAGCAATCAGAACGGCAAGTCGAACACCTATTTGCGCAGCGGTAATCTGGCAGGTAGCCGCTGGGGCCTGCGCGGCACCGAAGATCTCGGCGGCGGCACCAAGGCGCTGTTCCAACTGGAGAACGGTTTCGACCTCAACAATGGCGCGCTCGGCACGTCCGGCTCGATGTTCAATCGTCAAGCCTTCGTCGGCCTGAAGAACGACCGGCTCGGCACGGTCACGATCGGCCGCCAGTACACGCCGTACTACCTGATGGTCGGCACCATCGGCCCGACCACCTACGTGACGGGCGCGACCGGTGCACACCCGGGCGATATCGACGGTCTCGACACCACCATCCGCATCAACAACTCGGTGACGTACACGTCGCCGGTGATGTGGGGCGTGACGGCCAGCCTGCAATACGGCTTCGGCGGCCAGGCCGGCGCGTTCAGCAAGGGCAACACGTATTCCGGCGCGCTGCGCTACGACGGCGGCCCGCTGTCGCTGGCCGCCGGCTATCTGCGCCTGAACAACGTGGGCGGCAGCGGCGCGACGTGGAACGGTGCGTCGACGGGCACGCCGGGCACGTCTTCGCTCAACCAAGGCTATGTCACCGCCGATGTACTGCAACACATCGCCGTGGCCGGCATCTACACGATCGGCAGCGTAACGTTCGGTGCGACCTACAGCAACGTGCAATACAAGCCGGGGGCGGCGTCGCTGTTCCATGACACCGCCATCTTCAACACGGCCGGCGTGCATGCGTCGTGGGTCGTGTCGCCGCAGTGGCGTCTGGCAGCGGCATATAGCTACACGGCGGCCTCGAAGGCGAACGGCATCACCGATGCCGCCACGTACCATCAGGTCTCGCTCGCGCAGGTGTATTCGCTCTCGAAGCGCACGTCGCTGTATGCGCTCGAAGCGTGGCAACACGCCAACGGCAAGTCGCTCTCGGCCAATGCCGCAAGCATCATCAACGCCGGCCCGGCGATCGGCGATTCGCAGAACAGCACGCCGTCGGCGACGAGTTCGCAGGTGGTCGGCATGCTGGGGATTCGCGTCGATTTCTGACGCCGGTCCGCCGGTAGGAAAGCTGTCCGGACCGGCGCCGTGCGCGTGCCGGCCCAGGCAGTCATGAGTGGTCGCGAGAAGTCGCACGAGGTCGTGCTTTCGACCGCCAATGCCCGGTATTGATTAGGGAAAGGCATTGGCGGTCAATTCTTATCGGTTGTCGTATGTATGCGACCGGCGATAAGGTAGACTGGGGGGGTTCTGTCGTCACCCATTATTCCAACCAACGCCATGTCCATGACCAGTCCGTTGCCCGCACGTCCTCGCCGCAAGTCTCGCAGCCTCACGGAAGAGGTCGTGAGCGCCTTGTCCGAGCAGATTCGCAGCGGCACGTTCCGCCCGGGCGACAAGCTGCCGACCGAGTCGGCCATCATGGAAAGCCTGGGCGTGAGCCGCACGGTGGTCCGCGAAGCGATCTCGCGACTGCAAGCCGCGCAACTGGTGGAAACACGCCACGGCATCGGCACCTTCGTGCTCGAAGCGCCGCGCGAGAATTCATTGCAGGTTGACACCAACCGCATCCTCACGATGCTGGACGTGATGGCAATCCTGGAGCTGCGTATTTCGCTGGAGACGGAAGCGGCGGGGCTGGCGGCGAATCGCCGCACCGACACGCAGCTCAAGCTCATGCGCCAGGCGCTGGACGACTTCGAGATGCACGTGCGCCAGCGCACGGGCAATGCGGTGACGGCCGACGTCGCATTCCACCTGCAGGTGGCAAACGCTACCGGCAACCGCTATTTCCACGACATTCTCGAACAGCTCGGCAACACGATCATTCCGCGAACGCGTGTGAATTCCGCCGAGCTCGCCGACGACGACCAGGTGTCGTACCTCAATCGCGTGAATCGCGAGCACGAAGACATCTACAACGCCATTGCTCGACACGACCCGGAAGCGGCGCGTGCGGCCATGCGCACGCACCTCACCAACAGTCGCGAACGTCTGCGCCGCGCGCAGGAATCGGCAGGCCCGCAAGGGTAACGTCGCGGCCCGGGCACGCGCACGGCGCATTTGGCGGACGGCTTTCGCTGTCGCGACTGTCGGCTGTCCCGCTGCGCGCTACTCGCCGTCCGTGCCGTTGACGGCACGTGGCTTGCCGAATACCGGCAGCCCCCAGCCAAAGCGCAGTGACGCGAGTCGTAGCGCAACGCAGGCAAATGTGGCGAACCACGGCGTCCACCAGTCTGTCCATCCCGCATAGAAGAAACCGACTTGCACCCCCGCGCCGATGAGCGCCGCCGAGGCATAGATTTCCCGAGCCAGGATGGACGGCACGCGCGATAGCAGCACATCGCGAATGACGCCGCCACCGACCGCGCTCACGATTCCCAGCAGGATCGCCGGTTCGGCACTGTGGCTGAACGCCAGCACTTTCTGTGCGCCCGAGACGGCGAACAGACCGAGTCCGATCGCGTCGAAAAAGAGCACCGGCTGGCGCATTCGACGAACCGGCCCGTAAGCGGCGATCACCACGGCGGCCGCCAGCAGCGACACCGCGAGATAGCGCCAGTTCGAGAGCCCGGTGGGCGGAATCGCGCCGATGCAGACATCGCGGATGATGCCGCCACCACACGCCACGAGAAACGAGACCGCCGCAATCCCGAACAGGTCGAGGCGCCGTTGGCGCGCCGCGACCGCACCGCTCAGCGCGAAGGCAAAGGTCCCGATCAGGTCGAGGACGAGATAGACGGTGTGAGAATTCATGCCGCTGCGTCGTGGGGGGCGAGCCAGGCGCCGGCGGCGCAGAGCATGGCTTCCAACCCGGTGCGCAGCGTCGGATCGATGACCGGCGCGAATTTCGGTGAATGATTGCTCGGAATCTCGTTCACTCGCTTCGCCGCGACGGCATGCCGGAAGACCTCGGGATCGGTTCCGCCGACAAACCAGAAGGCATACGGGACGTCCCATTCGCGGCCAAACACGCTGAAGTCCTCGCTGGCCGCTGCGGGCTGGGTTTCATAGACGCGCTCGCCGAAATGGGCTTCGAAGGCGGCAAGCAGGCGCTCATGCGTCGCGGCGTCGTTGACCGTGAGCGGGTAGCTCGACAGCGTCGTGAATTCCGGGTCGCGCGGGGCGTTCGAGGCCGCGCACTCCGCGCAGCAGATGCGACGGATCGCACCGAGCATGTAGTCGCGCACGTCTTCGTCGAACGTGCGCACGTTGAGCTTGAGCGTCGCGTCGTCGGGAATGATGTTTTCCTTCGTTCCCGCCTGCAGGGCCCCGACCGTCAGCACCGCGCTGTCGCGTGGCGAAATTTCGCGCGACACGATCGTTTGCAGGCGCAGCGTCGTGGACGCCGCCATGATGACCGGATCGATCGACGTCTGGGGCTGTGACCCATGCGAGCCGCGGCCGAACAGTTTGACCTTGAGACTGTCGCCCGCGGAGAGAATCGTGCCACTGCGACAGCCGACCGTGCCCGCCGCACCGACCATCACGTGTTGGCCCAGAATCACATCGGGCTTCGGAAAGCGCCGGGCCATCCCATCGTCCATCATGCTGCGCGCGCCGCGGGCAACTTCTTCTCCGGGTTGAAAGACGGCCATTAGCGTGCCGTGCCAGGCATGGCGATGTTCCGCCATCAGGCGCGCGATGCCCATCAGCCAGGTCACGTGCATATCGTGACCGCACGAGTGTGCGACACCGACCTCGACGCCATCCTCATCCTTGGCGCTCACCGTGCTGGCATAGGGCAGCCCGGTGGCTTCGGCCATCGGCAGGGCGTCCATGTCGGCACGCAGCATCACCGTCGGCCCCACGCCGTTGCGAAGCACGGCGACCACCCCGGTCACGCCCACGTTGCGAGAAACTTCGTAGCCGAGCGGCTCGACGTAGTCCGCAACGATCTGCGCGGTGCGCACCTCCTGCATCGACAGTTCCGGATGCTGGTGAAGGTCCTTGTAGATCGCCTCGAGTCCCGGCAGGAGAGCGTCGATAGCGCCCGTCATGGTTTCGATCAGTGTCGACATGGTTGCCTTCCACGGATTTTGGTAATCGCTGGCGCGCGCCAGCGTCGGGTTCCGGCTCTGAGCGCAAGTCTTCATTGTAGAGAAGACTTCACACGCTTTCTAGCGGGACAACCGGCCGCACCTGCCGTGAGGCGGATCACAGTGCCGTTTCGTCCTGCAATGCTCGGCGGCAGCGGGAGCCGCACTCGCACTCGCGCCATGGTGGCGTGGAGATTTCGGCAATGTCGACGATTCCAGCGATTCCGGCGATTGCATTGGCCGAAAGCTCGCCGGCCCGCTACCCTACGGAAGGTGTAACCGATGGAGCACGATCGGGCACACCCACGTGATCCCCCGGCTCCCTGGAAAAGGTCCATGTCAACGAACCCGCGAACGAAGGTGCTGCAACAAATCCCCCGTAGCGTGTGGATACTCGGCTTCGTGAGTCTGTTCATGGACATTTCATCCGAAATCGTCCACAGCCTCTTGCCAATGTTTCTGATGGCAAGTCTCGGCGCCAGTGCAACGACGATTGGCGTTATCGAAGGGATTGCCGAAGCGACTGCCCCGATCGTGAAGGTGTTCTCAGGAACGCTCAGCGATTACCTGGGCAATCGCAAGTGGCTCGCGGTCGTGGGATACGGTCTCGGGGCGATCAGCAAACCGTTGTTTGCCATCGCCCCCACGATCGGTGTTGTCGTGACCGCTCGCGTGCTCGATCGTATTGGCAAGGGCGTACGCGGTGCACCGCGTGACGCGCTGGTGGCCGACATCACGCCAGCGCATCTTCGGGGCGCGGCGTTCGGCTTGCGACAGGCGCTGGATACGGTGGGGGCTTTCCTGGGGCCGTTGCTGGCGGTTGTCATCATGCTCGCGGGATCTGACAACTTTCGGCTGGCGTTCTGGCTGGCCATGATCCCCGGCGTGATCGCCGTCGCGCTGCTGACGTTCGGCATTTCGGAGCCCGCGCACGCCCCCCACACCCAGCGCGTCAATCCGGTTCGCTGGGAGAACGCGAAGCGGCTTGGACGCCAGTATTGGTGGGTGGTCGGCATCGGTGGCGTCTTCGCGCTGGCGCGGTTCAGCGAGGCATTCCTTGTGCTGCGGGCGATGGGCAGCGGCGTGCCTGTCGCATGGGTGCCGCTGGTGATGGTGGCGATGAACGCCGTCTACGCGCTGTCGGCATATCCGTTCGGAGAACTCGCCGACCGAATGAGCCACACCCGATTGCTCATCGCGGGTCTTGTGATGCTGTTCGCCTCTGACATCGTGCTCGCGCATGGCACGCATTGGACCGTCCTGCTCATCGGTGTCGCCCTTTGGGGATTGCATATGGGCATGACGCAGGGACTCCTGGCCACGATGGTCGCCCACACGGCCCCGGCGCAACTGCGGGGGACGGCGTTCGGCATTTTCAATCTCGTCAGCGGCGTCGTCACGCTCGGGTCGAGCGTCATTGCCGGCATGCTGTGGGATCGCGTTGGTGCCATGGCGACCTTTTACGCCGGCGCCGGCTTTTGCGTGCTGACGGTGCTGTTGCTGTTGTCACGACGTGGCGCCGCACGTCCGTCAGACAACTAAGGCCATGGCGGGGGCAACGCGAATCAAGCTACGAACCGCCCCGAACCTGCCCCGACGGCACATGTCGAGCAACGATGGTGACATCGTGTCGGGATGGACGCTCGACGCTCACGTTGCCCCACCGCAGCGGTTCCCCCTAAGCGGCTCGACTTTCGGGGGCCAAATCGAAGATCTCGACAGTCGATTGCAGGATGACGGACTGCTCGCTCAACGACTGCCCGGCCGCCGCCGCCTGTTCGACGAGCGCCGCGTTTTGCTGGACGTCGGCATCCATCAAGCCGAGTGCCCGATTGATGCGTTGCAGGCCACTGTTCTGCGCCTCCGATGCATCGGTGATGTTCAGTATCAGATCGTTGACCCGCTCGACCGACTGGCCGATCGATCGAGTCGTCTCACCCGCACGTTCAACGCGCATTCGGCCCGCCTCGACTTGCGCCGATGCGTCGGTGATCAGGGCCGCTATTTCGCGTGCGGCCGTCGCCGTTCGCTGTGACAGAACGCGAACTTCTGCCGCCACGACAGCGAAACCCCGCCCCAGCTCACCCGCACGTGCCGCTTCGATGGCGGCGTTGATCGCCAGGATATTTGTTTGCGCGGCAATGCCGTCGATCAGACGCGAAATCTCAGCGATTTTTCCCGAATTTTCAGCGGCGGACCGAATCGCAGCCACCGCGTCGGCCATTTGGTTGCCACCCTCGCGTACCATCGCCGCGGTTTCGCTGGAAATTCTCCTCGCGTCCTGGCCGAGCGCGGTATGGCTCGCGACCGCATCGCTCAGCGCGCGCAATTCCGCCACCGAACGCTGCAAGGCAAACGCCGTCTGTTCCGTTCTCTGCGACAGGTCATCGTTGCCCGACGCGACCTGTGCCGTTGCCGCAGTCAGCTCCCGCGCCCCGCGATCGATGCTGGAGACGATCTGCACAAAGCTCGCGCGCGTCATGTTGAGCGCCCGCACAAACGGCGCGAATACATCGGCGACGCGCATGTCGAACTGCGCCAACAAGTCGCCGGAGGCGATCCTGTAGAGGTGGTCCGTGACGTGAGTGACCGGGTCGACGAACTGCCGCGCGAATGATCGACCGTGCAGGACAATCGCGATCATCGCGCAGATGAACGCTCCCCAGGCAAACTCGAGCGCAGTGGCAGACACGGGTTCGCCTCGCGCATGTCCATCGGCCCACGGACCGATGCCCGGTGTGAGCGCGGCAAGCGCCGCGAAAAAACAGAAGGCAACCGTCCACAGTGAGGCGCTTCGTTTCGCGCGCCCGAGCGTGCCGATCATCCAGCGCATGCAGCGAGCGGGGAACCCTTTCCTGACGAGACGTCCTTGCGCGATGAAGTACTTGTCGCCGCCCGGCCCGTTCAGCGTTTCAAACATGCGTTGCGTGTGCTCGACCATCGACGAAGGCACCGGGGTGCGAAGTGATGTGAAGCCGATCAGCCGGCCGTCGATCCAGCGGGGCGCAACGCTAGTCATCGTCCATAGGCGCTGGCCGTCGCGGCACAGGTTGACGGCCACGCCTTCCCAGCGCTTTCCGGCATCAATGGTCTTGCGCACGTCCATGAACGCCGCGCGCGGGCTTTCCGGGGGCACGAGCTTCGCATAAGGTTGTCCGATCAGATCCGCCACTTCGTATCCGAGCGCGCGAGCAAACGCGTCGCTCGCGTAGGTCACGTTGCCTTTCAGGTCCGTGCGCGAGATAAGAATGCCTTCCGCAGCAATGGTCCGAGAAATCGATGTCTCACTCATATGGATGTCCGCCTTCTGCCATTCTGGAATGCACACCTCGTTGTGGCATCCTACGAATCGCCGTTTGTCTCACTTATGAAACGAGTGACCATATATGTAACGGCGAAGATGGGTAGAACTTGAGGCGGAAGTCTGCAGTCCCTGCCTTGGCGTTTCCGGATATGGGTGCAAAGGGCGGGTTGTGCTGGGCCGATGCCCCCCCCTGGGATCCACGGCTTTGCGAACCCTCTCGGGACTGGGCACACGCAGACAACTGCCGGCGCGAACTCGACGGCGACTTGTAGTAGATCGGCGCGAACTTTGCATCCCCCACCGCTTTCTGGAAAATGCCGACGATGAAAACGCCCGTTCGCTTCGAGAGAAACCAGTCGACGCCCACGTCCACCTGATACCACGCCGGTTTCTTACCGGTCGGCGCATCGTGGCTGTCCGTATCAATGTGGCCGAGACCTGCGGGAACCGTCGGCGTCACGAAATATGTCGCCGTGGCTTCAAAGTTGCTGAGACGTCAGATGGCGCCGTCCGACGGGCGTCGAACGTCCACTGTGACCTTGGGCGTTCAAGTGAGAGAGGCGATTTTTCAGTTGACGGAGCAAATGTCGTTGCCTACAGTGACCGCGCACCACTACTACCGATGATCGACATTGCGGACATCCCGTTGATTGACAGCGTCTACCGGGAATTCTTCAATACGCCCTATCCGAATCGTTCGAGTATCGCCGCGAAAGCGCTCGTCGTGCCCGGGATGCGTGTGGAGATCGTCGCCTACGCCGTCCCCTCCCACTGCCCCCCGCTGACATGAGCCGCCCAGCCGCCGACGAAATGGGTCGGCAAGCACGCGACGCAAAAACGAAGCTTAGGAAGGCCGATTGTCGCCCTCCATCGCCAGCGTCATCCGCCCCCCAGAGGGGCTCTCGATCCCAGGCTTCGGCCCGCACTGAAGCACATTTCGAACCCGGCTTACGTTACAGTGGACTCCAAATTCGATCCTGTCGGCTCAATACCGCCTGCGAGCGGGGAAGCCAACCGACGCCGCGCGGTTGGCTCGTCCCCCATTCGGACGTTGAAACCCACGGATATAGTTTGATAAGATCGAAAAAACGTAATTGTTCAATGCACCCTGCGCGACTGCCCGGTCGGCGCAAGCCGGGCCGCTAATCGGCGAGAACAGATGCGCATCAAGCTTTGCCGTCAATGGCGGAGCATATGACCCGGCGCGGCAATGGGTATCTGTCACCGAGCGCCGTCTAACTTGTGCGATTTATTGGCGGGTCTCGTCCATGCATGACGAAAACGACGGTGAAATACTCGAAGTCCACCTTGGCACGCGCAGTCCTTACTGGCGCCTGGGCGTCGACAGCAACGCGCTCGAGCTTGCCGCCGTTCGAGGCTTGACGAACGTCGCCGTGGCACTTGATTCAGCGCAGGCCGCGAAGATCCGCAGCCTGACCGGCGTCACATCCCCGTTTGAACTCGAGATCGCACTGTTCGGCGACCCGTTGCGCCTGCACATGGTTGGAAAGAAACTCGATGCCACCCATTGGGCCGGCACCGCATCCGCCTATTCGGATACCCGCTCCGTCGCGCGCGACCTCGCGCAAGGTCTCGCCTTTGCCGAACAGGTCGTCTCCGAAGTCAATTCGCTCGTCGTGGTGCTCAACCGCCACGGCATTCTCCAGCGTTTCAACCGCCTGGCCGAAGAAGTCCTGGGCAAACGCGAGGAGGACGTCATCGGCAGGAGCGCGTTCGAGCTGTTCATGACCGAAGAGCAAGGCGCGAAGTCGAGCAAGAACATCACGGGTTTCTTTGAAAACGACAAGCCCTTCGCTGTCGAGCGCTACATCAATACGGTCAACGGCCCCCGTCTTTACCAGTTTCGCAATAAGTTCGTGCAGAGCGGCAGCGGGGTCGACGAGCGCTTCCTGATCTGCTCTGGCGTCGACATCACCGAGGAGCGCAACGCGCAGGAGCGCCTGACCGTGCTCGCGAATACCGACGTGTTGACGGGGCTGCCGAACCGCCATGCCGTCACCGAGATGATCCGCGCCGCGCTGGCCAGCGGCACGGACGAGACGCCGCGGCAAGTCGGCATCCTGTTTCTCGATCTCGACAATTTCAAGCACGTGAACGATCACTATGGACATATCACCGGCGACCGCCTGTTGTCCCAGGTGTCCATGATCGTCAGGAACTGTTTGCCCGAATGCGCGACGCTCGCCCGTCTCGGCGGCGACGAATTCCTGGTGCTGTTCGAGGACGCAACGCTCGAACTCCTCGAAGACACCGCGAAGACCGTCATCGACCTGTTCGACACGTCGGTTCGCCTGGACTTGATGGAGGTCTACACGAGCTGCTCGATCGGCATCACGATGTATCCGCAACACGGCGACACCATGGAGACCCTGGTCCGTAACGCCGATACAGCGATGTACGTTGCGAAGGAAGCGGGAAAGCACACGTATCGCGTGTTCACGCAGGAGATGAACCAGAAGGTCGCGAAGGCGATGTGGCTCGATACGAATCTTCGCAAGGCGCTCGAGGAAAATCAGTTCGTATTGCACTATCAGCCGCTCGTCGACATCGCGACCGGTGACGTAACGAGTGTCGAGGCATTGATCCGCTGGCAATCCCCGGAGCGGGGACTGGTCTGGCCGGGCGAGTTCATTCGCCATGCCGAAGAGTTCGGCCTGATCGGGGCGCTCGGACGCTGGGTGATGGAAGAGGCAGCCAATCAGGTCATTCGGTGGCAGGCAAAGGGCTTGAATATGCGCGTATCGATCAACGTGTCCGCGCGTCAGTTGAGCGACGGTAACGTCGCGAACCATTTCGGCGAGATCTGCGAGCGCGTCGGACTGAAACCGGGCCTGCTCGACATCGAGCTGACTGAGAGCTGCTTCATCGAGGACGAGGGCCGCGTGCGGCGGCTGATGGAGCAGTTCCGAAAGCTCGGCGCGCGGATTTATCTCGACGACTTCGGCACCGGGTATTCGTCGCTTGCGCAGCTCGCGCGGCTGCCGTTCGATGTGATCAAGCTGGACCGAAGTTTCGTGACCAGCGTCGACAGCGACACGAACGCCCAAGCGCTCGTGTCTTCCGTATTCACGCTGGCAAGAGCACTGGGGTTCTCGGTGGTGGCGGAAGGGGTCGAGACCACCGCCCAGGCGGCCTTCATTCGACAGGCCGGGATCGAGTATGCGCAAGGTTTCCTCTACGCGAAACCGATGCCCGCACCGGATCTCGAGGCCTGGGTACTCGAAAAAAGAAAGCTCAGGCTGATTGCCTGAGCCTTCCCGATTCACTCCATCACCTCACACCCACCGCGCCTGAAGATGCCGTGCGAAGTTTGGAGACACGGCGGTTCTGCATCATCACGAGGCGCTCCATGTATGCGAGATCCTTCATCTCGATCGTAAACGTCGAGCGGACCCAATCCTCGGTAATGTCCATCAGCTCTGAACGAGACAAGGGCAGTACGCGTTGACGCGTGCGAATCAGCGCCCGAATCGCATTCAACTTCGGCCGTATCACGTCGATAAAGGTACGTGTTGCGACGAACGCGTCGCCGGGTTCGAATAGCTGGTCGACGAGCCCCTTGTCCGCGAACCACTCGGCCGTGTGCGATTCTCCGGTACTGATCAACGCTTCGGCCACGCCCATGCCGGCTTTACGTGCCACCAGCGAGTATCCGCCCATGCCGGGGAATAGATTGAACGCGACCTCCGGAAAGCCAAGCTTCACGCCATTCTGCGCCAGCACGTAGTGATGCGCGAGCGCCGCCTCGAGTCCGCCGCCGAGCGCGCTGCCCTCGACCATCGCGATCGAGATCGCACCGGTTCCGTAGCCGTTGTACATTTCCCAGATGCAATCGATGCACGACCGCGCGTACGCCATCAGCACGTCTCGCTGGCCCGAACGGATCGCATCGACGAAAAAGCTAAGGTCGCCGCCAACGTTGAATAGCTCTGGAACCAGCGATCCCGTGACCCAGAAATCGATGCGCAGTCCCGATTCCCGCGCCGTGTGCGCAAGGTGCATGATCTCGGTAAGAAGTCCCTGGTTGAAGCAGGGGCGAGGGGCGGCGCGGAGCATCATCCACATGATGTTTCGGCCTTCTTCGTAAAACGCGGCCAGTTGCGACATGTCCCCTGCCTCGTAGAACGGCCTGCATGACGGGTGGTTTTGAAGTTGCATGTGTTTTCCTGTGTAGCTGTGGTTTGCGGTTAAATGCCGCCATGACCAGCCATTCGCAAACGTTGGCGAAGTGGCCGTACGGCACCGCTATTTTTGCGTGCGCACAACTCACAGAAATGCAAAATCTTTAATTTCTCACCCTTCAACAATGTCGGCCTGTACGTCGACAGGCTCGAAGGGGCGGCCACCGGCATCCAAACACTCCGGGGAGTCAGATTGAGTTCTCCCCACGCATGGACGTAGCCCGCAATGGATAGCGAGCAAACCGGGAATCAACGGCGGGGCAGAAAAAGAAAAAGCCCTGACAAGTCAGGGCTCTTGAATTTTGGAGGCGGGAGTCGGAATCGAACCGGCGTACACGGCTTTGCAGGCCGCTGCATGACCACTCTGCCATCCCGCCATTGGGATATGCCGCATTGTAACCGCTCGCTGTTGCCATCGAGGGCGCCCTTCGGATCGATCGCCGTGGGCTTTTCGGCAAATAAAAAGGGAAGCCAGGCTTCCCTCTGGATTTGGAGCGGGAGACGAGTCTCGAACTCGCGACCTCAACCTTGGCAAGGTTGCGCTCTACCAACTGAGCTACTCCCGCATGACACCAAACACCAAGGATTCACTCACTCAATGTCCAGTGTGAAAACTGGAGCGGGAGACGAGTCTCGAACTCGCGACCTCAACCTTGGCAAGGTTGCGCTCTACCAACTGAGCTACTCCCGCATTGTCATGCGAACGACCAATCCAACCACTTCTTAAAACTTCGCTGCCGGGCTAACGCCGTAGCAGCGAGAAGGAGATTATGTCCAAACCGTGATTCAGTGTCAAGCACCGGCACCGAAAATTTGTGAAGATTTTTCTCCTCCACCGCGTAAATCCCGCGCCTTCCGCGCCTGACGCTCACATCTTGCCCGCACCGCGTTCCCGAATCTGCGGCCACGCGCGGCGCAGATAATACAGCATCGACCACAACGTGAGAATCGCCGCCACATAAATCAGCCACGTCCCCCAAACCCGGGAATCGAGGCTCAATCCACGCCACGCCACCGTGCCGTTGAACAGCAACAACGGAATCGCCACCATCTGCGCTGCCGTCTTGACCTTGCCCAATTGATGCACCGCCACGCTGCGCGACGCGCCAATCTGCGCCATCCACTCGCGCAACGCCGAAATCGTGATCTCCCGGCCGATGATGATCAACGCCACCAACGCGTTGATCCGCCCCATCTGCAACAGCATCAGCAAGGCCGCCGCCACCATCAGCTTGTCCGCCACCGGATCCAGGAACGCCCCGAACGCCGACGTCTGATTCCAGCGCCGCGCCAGAAAGCCGTCGAACCAGTCGGTCAGCGCCGCCAGCACGAAGACGCCGCACGCCACCCAATTCATCTGGACCGGCGACAGCCAGGTCGTCGGCAGGTAATAGACGCCGACCACCAGCGGGATCAGCACGATCCGAAGCCAGGTCAGGAAGATGGGGATGTTAAAAGGCATGGCAGCATGAGTTCGGCAAACGGCGGTCGACACACGGCGCCCTCGGCAGCCGTACCAGACCCGCATTGTGCCGTGTCTGCCCCGCAGCGACAAGGCCGAGGCGCCGCGCAGCAGTTGACATGTGCATCCGTGTGCCCCTATCTTGCTTGCAACCCTCCGCCAATAGCGCCGATCTCGTGAAACTGCCCTGGCCCCTGCTTGCACGGCGACGACCGCTGGTGCCGCCTCACATCCTCATCGCGGCGTTGGTCGGGATCGACGGTCTCCAGCTCGTCGCCTCGGTGTTGCTGCGCGTGCCCGGCTCACTGCTCATCGATCTCTTCGTGCGCGGCGACGTCTCTGCCCTCGCGCGCATCGACGCCAGCCACCTGCCCCGATTGCTCTTCGGATTGAACGCCATCGAGCGCATCGACTTCTCGCACCTGCCCCGCGCGCTCACCGGCCTGTCGCTCATCGCGCTCTCCTGCGGACTCGTCATCCGCGCGCGCACCGCCTGGGCCTTCACGCTCGTCATGCTCGTGCTGGCCGCCGCCATCAATTTCCACCTGACCCTTCGCTTCGACCTGACGTTCGCCCTCTCGCTCGTTTGCGTTGCAATGCTGCTCTGGTACTGGCGGGATTTCGACCGCGCGAGCTACGCCGCCGCCACGCTCTACACGCTGGTGGCCGTGTTCGCGCTGCTCGTCTACGCCACGTTCGGCACGATGTACCTCGGCCACGAATTCACGCCGCCCGTCACCGACCTGGCCACGGCGTTCTACTTCTCCATCGTCACGATGGCGACTGTCGGCTACGGCGACATCGTGCCGCACAGCACCAATGCGAGACTCTTCACCGCCTCGCTCATCATCTTCGGGATCAGTGTGTTCGCGACGTCGCTGACCGTCGTCATCGGCCCGCTCGTCGGCGGCAACCTTAAGAAAATTCTCTCGGGGAGATTCACTCACGTGATACGAAAGAACCACTTCATCGTGGCCGGCGCGTCGCCGCTCGCCATCAATGTGCACAGCGAACTCACCAAGCGCGGCTGGCCGGTGACGGTCATCATCGCGAGCGGGGGGGACAATCCCTATCCGGAAGAGGCGGACGTTGTGCATGGCGACGCCAGCGACAATACCGTGCTCACCCACGCCGGCATCGAACACGCCAAGGCCCTGCTCGCGCTGCGTGCCGACGATTCGGAGAACGCCTTTATCGTGCTCGCCGCGAAAGAAATTGCGCCGAAGGTGCGCACGATCGCATCGGTCAACGACAGCAAGCATCTGAGCAAACTCAAACGCGTTCAGCCTGACATGATTTTCGCGGCGCCCGTCGTCGGCGGCGAGCTGCTTGCCCGTACCTTGTCCGGCGAGACCGTCGACAACGAGACCGTCATGCGCCTGCTGTTCCATGGCGATACGTGAAGCGCCGCGCGCGTCAATGCAATTGGCGGTAGATCTGCTCCGCGAGCGTCGTGGAAATACCGTCGACACTGGCCAATTCGTCGACGCTGGCCGACGCCACCCCTTGCAACCCACCGAACCGCATCAGCAACCGCTGACGACGCTTCGCGCCGATGCCCTCGATTTCCTCGAGCCGTGAGGTCTGACGCGCCTTCGCGCGCTTGGCCCGCATGCCCGTAATCGCAAAGCGGTGCGCCTCGTCACGAATCTGCGCGATCAGCATCAGCACCGCGCTCTCGCGGCCCAGTTCCAGCGGCGCGCGTCCATCGGCAAAGATCAGCGTCTCAAGCCCCACTTTGCGACCCTCGCCCTTCGCCACGCCGACCAACCGGCCAATGTCGATCCCCAGTTCGACGAACACCTGGCGCGCCACCTCGACCTGCCCCTTGCCGCCGTCGATCAGCACCAGTTGCGGCAAATTGGCTTCCCCGTCAGACGCGTCGGACGCGGGCGATGTGCCGCCGGCATCGGCAGACTCGTCGGCTTGCGGCGCCGCCCCGTCGTCCGGCAGCACCCGCGTCTCGGCTTCAGCGCGCGCCACATCGGCCGCCACGGACAACGGATCGGCCGCATCGCTCACGTGGGCCGCCGCCTCCATCAAGCGGCCATACCGGCGCGTGAGCACCTGGCGCATCGCCGCATAGTCGTCGCCCGGCGTAATGCCGGCGATGTTGTAGCGCCGATATTCGCTCGTCTGCATCTTGTGATGATGGAACACCACGCACGACGCTTGCGTCGCCTCGCCTTGCGTGTGGCTGATGTCGAAGCATTCCACCCGCAGCCGCGCCGGATCGTCGATGTCGAGCCCGATGGTTTGCACCAGCTCGCGCGTACGCGCTTGCTGGCTGCCCTGCTCCGTCAACAGACGCGTGAGCGCAAGCTGCGCGCCCTGAAGCGCCATGTCGAGCCACGCGCGCCGCTGTCCCTGGGGCTGACGCACCATCGCAATGCGCCTCCCCGCTTGCTCGGACAACGCGGTCAGCAACTCGTCGCTCGGCAACGCATGGCTCACGACCAGCACCGGCGGCACCGACTGCCCCAGGTAGTGCTGCGCGACGAAGGCCTCGAGCAGACGCGACTCGAGCGATGCCGACGGGGTGTCCGACGGCATGTCGTTGGCGATCTCGTCGGTTCGGATGGTGGCATCGCCCGCGTTGGCCTCGGACGTTTCCGACGCGAGCACCTCGTTCTGCTCGAATTCGTCGGCAACCCCGCCTTCGACACCGCGCTCCACGTGCGCCGGGAAATACGCCTTGTCTCCAAGGTGGCGTCCGCCACGCACCATCGCGAGATTCACACACGCACGGCCGCCCGCGTACACGACGGCGAGAATATCCGCGTCGACGTCCCCGGCGGTCTCGACCGACTGCTGCTGGAGCACGCCCGAGAGCGCCTGCATCTGATTGCGCACCACAGCGGCCTGCTCGAACTGAAGCGCCTCGGCGTACGCCACCATCTTCGCTTCGAGCGCGCCCAGCACCTCTTTCTGGCGTCCCGAGAGAAACGCCGCCGCGTTATTCACGTCGCGCGCATAGTCTTCGTCCTGAATGGCGCCGACGCAAGGCGCGCTGCACCGCTCGATCTGGTGCAACAGGCACGGACGCGTGCGATTCGTGAAAACCGAGTCCTCGCAGGTGCGCAACTGAAACACCTTCTGCAGGATCTGAATGCTCTCGCGCACGGCCCACGCGCTGGGGAACGGTCCGAAGTATTGTCCACGACGATCCACCGATCCCCGGTAATACGCCATGCGCGGATATTTATGTTGCGTGAGCTTGAGAAACGGATACGACTTGTCGTCGCGAAACAGGATGTTGTAACGCGGATGCAACGCCTTGATCAGATTGTTCTCAAGCAGCAGCGCCTCGGTTTCCGAGCGCGTGACCGTCGTTTCCAGCTTGGCGATGCGCGCGACCATCAGCGCGATGCGGGGGGAAAGCTGCGTCTTGTTGAAGTAGCTCGACACGCGCTTCTTCAGATTGCGTGCCTTGCCGACATACAGCACGCTGCCCGCCGCGTCGTAGTAGCGATAGACGCCGGGCAGGTTCGGCAACTGGGCAAGCACCTTGCGGGCGTCGAACGCGGCGCTGTCGGGCGGCGTCTGCGCCGCGGGCTGAGCGGCATCCCCCGCCGTGGCGGATTTGGCTTTGCGGGATTTGCGCGGCGGCGTGACGTCGTGGGCGTCTTCGGTCATGAACTCTGGCATCGGAGCGTCCCGGCGGCGAAGCCGTGCGGTCGCGACCGCACGCGCACCGTGCGCGCAGGCGTCGTCATACATCGCGGGCACTCGCAGGGACTAGAATCCGAAGTTTAGACCAATCCGCGTCGCCGCTTCTCAATGTCCCTGCCCACTTCCGTCTCTCCGGCCGCAAGCGCCCTGCCCCTGGTGCCACGCTGCGATCTGTTCTGCACCGTCGTCGACAATTTCGGCGACATCGGCGTGTGCTGGCGGCTCGCGCGACAACTCGTGCGCGAACACGGCTGGTCGGTACGGCTTTGGGTCGACGATCTCGCGAGCTTTCGTCACCTGCGTCCCGACATCGACCCCTCGCTGGCCCGGCAACGCTGCGATGGCGTGGACGTGCGCCGCTGGGATGCCAACTTCGGCCCGATCACCGACGACAATGCACCGGGCGATATCGTCATCGAAGCGTTCGCCTGCCAGATTCCCGACGCCTGCATTCAAGCGATGCATGCGCGCAAAAAGGCGGGAAACGCACCGGTCTGGATCAACCTCGAGTACCTGAGCGCCGAAGATTGGGTCGAGGGATGTCATCTGCAAAAGTCGATACACCCGCAACTGGGGCTCGTCAAAACGTTCTTCTTCCCGGGCTTCACGGCACGCACTGGCGGGCTTGTGCGAGAACGGGAGCTGTTCTCACGGCGAGACGCCTTCCTTGCGTCCCCCGAGCTTCGCGACGCCTGGTGGCAGCGCACGCTCGGGCTGCCGGCGGCACCGAAGGACGCGTTGGTCGTATCGCTCTTCGCGTATGAAAATGCCGCGCTGCCCGCGTTGCTGGCACAGTGGGCCGCCAGCGACACGCCCATCGTCTGCCTGGTTCCACAGGGTCGGATCGCCCCGCTGGTCGGCGCGTGGTTTGGCCGCGAGGCGCTTGCGCCGCGCGAATGCACGACACAAGGAGCGCTGACGGTGTACGGGCTGCCGTTCGTTCCGCAATCCGAGTTCGACGCGCTGCTGTGGGCAGGCGATCTCAATTTCGTACGTGGGGAAGATTCGTTCGTGCGCGCACAATGGGCGGCGAAGCCGCTCGTCTGGCACATCTACCCGCAAGACGACAACGCCCACCATGTGAAGCTCGACGCGTTTCTCGACCGATACCTGCACGATCTGCCCGCTGAAGCGCCGGATGCCATGCCCCTGGGGCGCGACGCACGCGAGGCGCTGCGCACCTTCTCGCATCTCTGGAACGGTTACGCCAGCACCCCGCCCGACTGGCCGGCGCTGGCCACCGCGCTGCCCGAGCTGAATCGTCACGCCCGTGCGTGGGCACACACACAGGGGGCCCGCCCGGACCTCGCGCGACAGTTGGCAAGCTTCACCGAAAATCAGGTAAAATAGCTGGTTTTTCAACGCTTTGCTGCTGAACCTGCTGCACCGGACCGTTTCCAGGCGGGCGCGGGAATCAAGCGGCGAATGGGGCGTATGGAAGCGCTCAACAAGCGGCAAATCGCTTATTTCGTCACAGGATCTCGTTTTTTATGAAAACCGCTCAAGAACTCCGCGTCGGTAACGTCGTCATGATCGACGGTGAGCCCAATGTCGTGCTGAAGACCGAATACGTCAAGTCGGGCCGTAACTCCAGCGTCGTCAAGATGAAGTACAAGAAGCTGATGGGCGAAGGCCGCGGCGAATTCGCGTACAAGGCCGACGACAAGTTCGACGTCGTTGTGCTCGACAAGAAGGAAGTGACCTACTCGTACTTCGCCGACCCGATGTACGTGTTCATGGACGCCGACTACAACCAGTACGAAGTCGAAGCCGAAAACATGGGCGACGCGATCAAGTACCTGGAAGACGGCATGAAGTGCGAAGTCGTTTTCTACAATGAAAAGGCCATCTCGGTCGACCTGCCGACCTCGCTCGTGCGCGTTGTGGAATACACCGAACCGGCCGTCAAGGGCGATACGTCGTCGGGCCGCGTGCTGAAGAACGCCAAGATCAACGATCTGCTGGAAATCCAGGTGCCGCTGTTCGTCAGCACCGGCGACAAGATCGAAATCGATACGCGTACCGACGAGTACCGCAGCCGCGTCTAAGCGATTGCGACGCCGCCTGCGCCGTCTGCGGACGACGCGGCGCGACCGTCAGGCCGTCAGGCAACAAGAAAGCGCTCTTCCCGTCAGGGTCGAGCGCTTTTTGTTTGGCGGGCGTTCGCTGGGACGCCCGGTGTCTCGCTTACGCGCCGAACGATGCGCCGAACGTCTGCGCGATCAGACGCTTCGCCGCTTGATACTCGGGCTGCGCGAGCATCTTCTCCCAGCCGTGCACCTTGCCACGGCCCTGCAGATGCTTGATGCGACGCTGCGATACGCCGTCAGGCGCCCACTTCATTTCATGCAGCAATCGGTCCGCTTTTTCCGGGCTGTTGCAGATGAGCACCATGTCGCAGCCGGCCGCCATCGCGGCATGGGCCGCCGTCACGACATCGCCCGCCGCGCTCGCGCCCTGCATCGACAGGTCGTCGCTGAAAATCACGCCGTCGAACGCATACTTGCCGCGCAGGATTTCCTTGAGCCACTTGGCAGAGAACCCCGCCGGGTTCGGATCGACCTGGGGGTAGATCACGTGCGCCGGCATGACCGCCGCCAGTGACATACCCAGCCAGTCATACGGTTGTGCATCGACGCTGAGGATCTCGTCCAGCGAGCGCTCGTCGACCGGAATCTCGTGGTGCGAGTCCGCCGCGACGAAACCATGCCCCGGGAAGTGCTTGCCGCAGTTCGCCATCCCGGCGAGGAGCAGGCCGTGATTCAGGCTCTTGGCCAGCATGGCCACCACGCGCGGATCGGCGTCGAACGCGCGATCACCGATCACCGCGGACGTCCCATAGTCCAGATCCAGCACGGGCGTGAAGCTCAGATCGATATCGCACGCGCGCAGTTCGGCCGCCAGCACATAGCCCACGGCCGTCGCCACGCGCGTGGCCTGGAACACGTCGTCGTGCCAGAGCTTGCCCAGCTTGCCCATCGCCGGCAGATGCGTGAAGCCATCGGTACGAAAGCGCTGCACACGCCCGCCTTCATGATCGACCGCGATCACGACGTCATCTCGCACGTCGCGAATCTGCGTCGTGAGCGCACACAACTGCGCGCGATCGTCAAAGTTGCGGGCGAACAGAATGACACCCCCGGTCAGCGGATGGTCGATGCGACGGATGTCGTCCTCGCTGAGCGTCAGTCCGACGACGTCCAGCATCACCGGGCCCGGTCTGCGCTTCGTCATTGCGTTTTCTCCGATGCAATATTGCGAATGTTGCCTACATTACGTGACGCAATCGCGAAGGCGACTGCGTACTCTTTCTCGTCCGTGATCGAAATCTCGATCGACAGTTGCCGCTCGGCCAGCCACTGCACCAACTCGCCCGAGGCCACCACGACCGGCTTGCCGGACGGCGCATTGAGCGTTTGCACGGCGCGCCACGTCATCGGCCAGCGCATACCCAGCCCGATGGCCTTCGACACGGCCTCCTTCGCGGCGAAGCGCGTGCACAGATACGCGAGCCCGCGCACCTCGGATCGGCTCTGACGCGCGTGATAGACCTTGAGTTCCTCGGGCCCCAGCACACGCTCGGCGAAGCGCCCATGGGTGCGCGTCATGACACCAACGACGCGGCTGATCTGGAGGATGTCCGTGCCCACGCCGTAAATCACCGTGGCCGCTGACTCGCAGGCGACGGCATGCCCGCCTGGCGGCGGCACGTCGGGGGACGAGGGCGACGGCATCGTCGGTTCGCTCATGGGGTGGCGCCTGAAGATGGGAGGGGCGTGTCGCGACTCAGCCGCGCGTCGCGATGCGGCTCGCAACCATGATGGCCTTCATCTCGCGCACGGCGTTCTCCCAGCCCGCAAAGAGGGCGTGGGCCACGATTGCGTGTCCGATGTTCAGCTCGGAAATGCCTTCGATGGCGGCGATCGGCTGCACGTTTTCGTAATGCAAGCCATGCCCGGCGTTCACGCGCAGCCCCAGCGACAGACCGAGGGCAACGGCACGTTCGATGCGAGCGAACTCGGACTCACGCGTTGCCTCGTCGTGTGCTTCCGCGTAGCGGCCCGTGTGCAGCTCGACCGCCGGCGCCCCCATGCGCGCCGCAGCGCGGATCGGTGCTTCGTCCGGATCGATGAACAGCGACACGCGGCTGCCTGCTTCGCCGAGCTGCTGCGTCGCCGCGGCCACACGGTCGTACAGACCCACGACGTCCAGCCCGCCTTCGGTGGTCAGTTCCTGGCGACGCTCGGGCACCAGACAGACATCGTGCGGCTTGACGCGGCACGCAATCGCCAGCATCTCGTCCGTCACGGCACACTCGAGGTTCATCCGCGTGAGCAGCTTGTCGCGCAGATTCGTCACATCGTCGTCGCGAATATGACGGCGGTCTTCACGCAGGTGCAGCGTGATGACATCGGCGCCTGCCGCTTCGGCCAGCAACGCCGCCTTGATCGGGTCGGGATAGGCCGTGCCGCGCGCGTTGCGCACCGTCGCGACGTGATCGATGTTGACCCCGAGATCGATGGGGTTGCCGTGGAAGAAGAGGCTCATAGTTTTTGCAGATCGAGCAGGATCTGCCGCGTGTTGAGCGGAACACCGCCCAAGTGGTGGTTGAGAAGGAAGCGCATGAGCAGCTTGCTTTGCTGCACGGTCTGCGCCCGGGAATAATCGTCTTGCTCCATGTCGAGCAACGTCTGCCCGCTGATGACCGGCCAGTCCGACGGCTCCTCCCCTCCCGCCGGACGCACGCCCCGGTCGGGATGAAACACGTAGCGGCGCTCGGGCGCAACCTTGCCGCGCGTCTGCGTGCAGCGGTCGAACGCCACGGCGTAACCGGTCTCGCGCAGCAGCACGCGCTCGAACGTGCGCAGGATGATGCCCGCTGGCTCGCCATGCGCGAGGTGATGCAGCGTGGTCAGATAGTGTTGGAATAGTTTGTCGTGCGGATCGTCACGCGCGCAGAACTTCACCAGCAATTCGTTCAGGTAGAAACCGGAGAGCAGCGCGTCACCTTCGAGCGGGCGCAGTCCGCCGACCCACTCGGCCTTGGTCAGCGTGCGCAGTTCCCCCTTGCCAAGCCAGGCGAGGGAGAGCGGCTGGAACGTCTGGAGCACGCCGCGCAGCGCCGAATGCGGACGCTTGGCCCCCTTCGCCACAAGCGCAACGCGTCCGTGGTCACGGGTGAGCACGTCGATGATCAGGCTGGTTTCGCGGTAGGGATAGCTGTGCAGCACAAAGCCGGGCTGCTCGGTCACCCGGCTTTGCTCGCGCTCGGCGGCCCGGGCAGGCGATGGCGCGCGGCGCGTGCGTTTGGATTCGCGCTTGACGGTATCGGCGGAGGCGTCGGCGGGCGGGAACGCTTCCGACGCCTCGTCGTCCACGCCCCGCGCGCGAGCACCGCGTGCCTGACGCGCCGGCCGGCCCCCCACCGCCCCGACGCGCGGGGTATGTGGGGTGGACGAGGCTGCCGAAGGGGGCGAGGCGAGCGAGGTCAGCGGCGCAGCGGCAGCCGATGCGGCGCCTGACGCCGCAATGTCGTCACGTAAGGTGTCGAATTCACTCGTAGCCATACGCCCGCAGGCCGGCCTCGTTGTCGGCCCAGCCACCCTTGACCTTGATCCAGACTTCCAGATACACGGGCCCGTCGAAGAGCTTCACCATATCGAGACGAGCATCGGTGGAAATCTGCTTGAGCTTCGCCCCCTTGTTGCCGATGATCATCGCCTTGTGGCTATCGCGATCGACCAGAATCGTCGCAAAGATCCGGCGCAGATTCCCTTCCTGCTCGAACTTGTCGATGATGACCGTGCTCGTGTACGGCAGCTCGTCGCCCGTCCAGCGAAACACTTTTTCGCGCAGGATTTCGGCCGCCATGAACCGCTCGCTGCGATCGGTCAGATCGTCTTCCCCGTAGATCGGCTCGCCTTCCAGCAGGTACGGACGCAACACGCCGAGCAAGCGCTTGATGTCATCCATGCGCTTCGCGGACAGCGGCACGATCTCGCGGAAGTCGCGCACCTCGCCCACCTGTCTCAGGAACGGCAGCATTTCCGCCTTGTCGGCGATGCGATCGAGCTTGTTGACGATGAGCAGCACGGGCGTGTTCTCGGGCAACAACTTGAGCACCTTCTCGTCGTCCGGGCCGAAGTTGCCCGCTTCGATGACGAACAGCACGACATCGACGCTGGAGAGCGTGGACGTCACCGCGCGATTGAGCGATCGGTTCAGCGCCGTAGCGTGACGCGTCTGAAAGCCCGGCGTGTCGACGAAGATGTACTGCGCGTCGTCCGTGGTGCAAATGCCGGTAATGCGATGCCGCGTCGTCTGCGCCTTGCGCGACGTGATGCTGATCTTCTGACCGACGAGGGCGTTGAGCAGCGTCGATTTGCCGACGTTCGGACGCCCGACGATCGCCACGGTCCCGCAGCGAAAATCCGTCTTATCGTTCATGTTTGGAAACTCTCTTGAAAGGGGGCCGGCGCATCGCGCCCTCCCCTTGAATGGGGCTCAGGCCGCTGCCGGGGGGTGTTTGGCGGCGTCAGGCTTATCGGCAGGCTTCTCGGCGGTCTTTTCCGCGGGCGCCACTGGCGTGCGGGCCGCACCGTTACCGGCGGACGCCGTCATGGCCGGCGCAGCGCTCACCTGCGCGGCAGGCTCGGCCATTTTTGCCTCGGATGCCGCCGCCTTCGCCGCGCGCTTCTTCGCGGCCTTGGGCTTGGCAAGTGCCGGCATCTTCAGCACTTCCTCCAGCGCCTTCTTGGCGGCCGCTTGTTCCGCCGCACGTCGGCTCGCGCCCGATCCGCCCGCCTTGATGTCGAGCTTCGGAACCGTGCACTCCACCTCGAACTGCTGATTGTGCGCGGCGCCATGCGTCGCGATCACCGAGTACTGCGGCAACGCGATCTTGTGGCCTTGCAGATACTCCTGGAGCAGCGTCTTGGCGTCCTTACCGAGCGTTTTCGGATCGACATGTTCGAGCACGGGCGTGTATAGACGCTCGATCGCGGCATATGCCGCCTCGAACCCGCCGTCGAGGTACATCGCGCCGAACAGTGCCTCGAGCGTGTCGGCCAGAATCGAAGGGCGGCGGAAACCGCCACTCTTGAGTTCGCCTTCGCCCAGGCGCAGGAAATCGGAGACCCCCAGCGTCTGCGCGATTTCGTACAAGGACTGCTGCTTGACGAGATTGGCGCGCACACGCGAGAGGTCGCCTTCGTCGAGCTTGCCGTAGCGACGAAACAGGATCGCTGCGACCGAACAGTTGAGGATGGAATCGCCGAGAAACTCCAACCGCTCGTTATTGGCGGCACTATGGCTACGGTGCGTCAGTGCTTGGCAAAGCAATTCCGCATCGTGGAAGCGGTACTGGAGACGTTCTTCCAGTTGATTCAGAGATTGAGGCATGGCGCAAGTATAGCGCGACGCTCCCGCCCCGGCGCGCGTCGTCGCCAAGAAACGACGGGCTTGACCGCCTTCCGACGGGCTTTTCGGACTCGCGTGAGGGGGTGGGATCGGACATTTCCGAGGCGACGACGCATCGATCTTCCGCGCGCCCCCAACCCGCCGCATCATTTAACTCAAATTAAAAAACAATAATGCGAAAACTAGCATTTTATTGCCAATTTTCGCATCAATTGAATTGTCGCCCAGGAAGATGGCCTCCCTGGTTGACCGGCAGCGTTACTGGAAGCGGCCCAGGCGCTTGAGGTTCGAGAAATTCATCCAGATGAAGAACGCACGGCCCACGATGTTCTGCTCGGGCACGAAGCCCCAGTAGCGGCTGTCCGCGCTGTTGTCGCGGTTGTCGCCCATCATGAAGTAGTGGCCCGCCGGAACCTTGCAGATCACGCCCTGGCTGTTGTACTGGCAGTTCTGCTTGTCCGGGAAGTCGTCGGCGCCCAGGATGTATGGCGGCACGTTCGGGTCGTTCAGAATGCGGTGCTTCACGCCGCCCACCGTCTCCTGGAACTGCTTGAAGTAGGCGATGTGCTCCTCGTCGAAGTAGTCCGGCATGGCGGTCTCGGGCACCGGCTGGCCGTTCACCGTGAGCTTCTTGTTCTCGTAAGCCACCACGTCGCCCGGCACACCGATCACGCGCTTGATGTAGTCCATCGACTCATCTTTCGGGTAACGAAACACCACCACGTCACCGCGCTTGGGCTCTCCCAGTGCGACGACCTTCGTATTGAGCACCGGCAAGCGGATGCCGTACTCGAACTTGTTCACGAGGATGAAGTCGCCAACGTGCAGCGTCGGAATCATCGAGCCCGACGGGATCTTGAACGGCTCAACCACGAACGAGCGCAGCACGAACACGGCAAGAATCACCGGGAAGAAGCTCGCGGAATACTCGAGCCACCACGGCTGGCGCAGCTTGTCGTCGCGCACTTTGGCACGTGCGCTTGCGAGCGCGCTGCCTTCCTGCGTGCCGGAGCCCTGAACGCCGGCCCCCTGCATGGCAAGCTGCTGTTGATCGAATTGCGCCAGGGCGTCCTGTGCTGCCCGGCGGCGCGCCGGTTGAAACACCAACTTGTCGGCCACCCAGGCCACCCCGGTCACCAGCACCAGGATCAAAAGAATCAGGGCGAAATTCATGCGGGACCTGTCGCTACGTTATTTGTCTTCGACTTGCAAAATGGCAAGGAACGCTTCCTGGGGAATCTCGACACTCCCCACCTGCTTCATGCGCTTCTTGCCTTCCTTCTGTTTCTCAAGCAGCTTCTTCTTGCGCGAGATGTCGCCACCATAACACTTCGCCAGCACGTTCTTGCGCAAAGCCTTGATGTTCTCACGGGCAATGATGTTCGCGCCGATGGCCGCCTGGATCGCCACATCGTACATTTGGCGCGGAATGATTTCGCGCATCTTCGAGGCAACCTGCGCGCCACGGCGGCGGCTCTCCGAGCGGTGCACGATGATCGACAGCGCATCGACCTTGTCGCCGTTGATGAGCATGTCGACCTTGACCACGTCCGACGTGCGGTACTCCTTGAACTCATAGTCCATCGACGCATAACCGCGCGACACCGACTTCAGACGATCGAAGAAGTCGAGCACGATCTCCGCCATCGGGATCTCGTAAATCAGGCGCACCTGACGGCCGTGGTACTGCATGTCGATCTGCACGCCGCGCTTTTGCTGACACAGCGTGACCACTGAGCCCACGTACTCCTGCGGCATGTACAGGTTGACCGTGACAATGGGCTCGCGCACCTCTTCAATACGGCCCGGATCGGGCATCTTCGACGGATTTTCCACCGTGGTGACCGTGCCATCGCGCTCGACCACCTCATAGATCACGGTCGGCGCCGTGGTGATGAGGTCCATATCGAACTCGCGCTCCAGGCGCTCCTGCACGATTTCCATGTGCAGCAACCCCAGGAAGCCGCAACGGAAACCGAAGCCCAATGCCTGCGAGACTTCCGGCTCGTATTGCAGCGAGGCGTCGTTGAGCTTGAGCTTTTCAAGCGATTCGCGCAGCGCGTCGTACTGGTTCGCCTCGATCGGGTAGAGGCCGGCGAACACCTGCGGCTTGACTTCCTTGAAGCCCGGCAGCGGCTCGGACGCTGGCTTGGTCGTGGTCGTCAGCGCGTGCGTGACCGTGTCGCCGACCTTCGCGGCACCCAGTTCCTTGATGCCCGAGATGATGAAACCCACCTGGCCGGCCGACAGCGTCGGACGCGACTGCGACTTCGGCGTGAAGACACCCACTTGCTCGACCGGGTAGGTCGCGCCCGTGGCCATCAACTGAATCTTTTCCTTCGGTTTGAGCGTGCCGTTGACGATACGCACCAGCATGACCACGCCCACGTAGTTGTCGAACCACGAGTCGATGATCAGCGCTTGCAGCGGGGCGGAGGCGTCGCCCTTGGGCGGCGGCACCTTGGCGATGAGCGCTTCGAGCACGTCTTCCACACCGAAACCGGTCTTGGCGGAACAGCGCACGGCGTCGGTCGCCTCGATACCGATCACGTCCTCGATCTCCTGGATCGCATTCTCCGGTTCGGCCGACGGCAGGTCGATCTTGTTGAGCACCGGCACCACTTCCACGCCCAGCTCGATCGCCGTGTAGCAATTCGCCACGGTCTGTGCTTCCACGCCCTGCGAGGCGTCGACGACAAGCAGTGCGCCCTCGCATGCGGAAAGCGAACGGCTCACCTCGTACGAAAAGTCGACGTGTCCCGGCGTATCGATGAGGTTCAGGTTATAGACCTTGCCGTCACGCGCCTTGTATTCCAGCGCGGCGGTCTGCGCCTTGATGGTGATGCCACGCTCTCGCTCAAGATCCATCGAGTCGAGGACCCGGGATTCCATTTCACGATCGGACAGACCGCCGCTCAACTGGATGATGCGATCGGCCAGGGTCGATTTCCCGTGGTCGATGTGGGCGATGATCGAAAAATTGCGAATATGGTCCATGAGGCGGGCTAGAGAAGAGTCGGTGCCATCGGATTCGGCTCGGCAGCGACTTTCGAGAGAATCGGCAAACACGATATTTTAGCCGAAAGCGTAGCGATGCCGTCCGGAATCGCTTGCATCGCGGTAGAAAATGGCGGGAAGGTCGGGGCGTCGCTCGTGGCGTGAGGGGGCGCTGATCAACCTGATTGCAATGCGGCAGCGACCGCAGCCGCATCGAAACGATACCGGCACAACTCGCGCTCGCCCAGCGCCAGCACCGGCACGATCTCGTCGTATTGTGCTTCGAGCGCCGGGTCGCTGTCGACATCGATGACCGTGACCGAGAACGCCCACGCCGGACGCATGGCTTCGAGCGCCGCAAGCATGTCATCGCAAAGATGACACCACTTGCGGCCATAGAGCGTCAGCGCCGGCGCATGCATGAGACAGCGGTATTACTTGCCGGGCGCACGCGGGCGCAGCGGCACGAATTGCGTGGCGTCGCCGCGACGCACGAGGATCGGCACGAGGCGCTTCGGATCAAGCACCTTGACCACGTCCTCGAATTGCTTCGCACTGACGATGTCGGCGTCGCCCACTCGCAGGATGATGTCTCCCTGCTGCAAACCGGCGCGGCCCGCGGGACCTTCCGCCAGCTCGACCTGCACGCCGCCGCGCAGCTTCATGTCCTTCTTCTGCGATTCGGTCAGGTCAGAGACGACCAGACCCAACGTGTTCGGGTGAGGCGTGTCGACACTTCCGCTCTGCGCCTTGGACGCCTTCGGCGTATCCGTATCGGCTTCCGCGACCGTGATGCGCAAGTCCTGGTTCTTGCCCTTGCGCAGCACCTGCAGCATCGCGCTCGACCCCGGCTTGGTCTCGCCAACCATGCGCGGCAGATCGGTCGCATGATCGACGGCACGGCCCTCGAACTTCATGATGATGTCGCCGGGCTGCACCCCCGCCTTCTCGGCTGGGCTACCTGGCTCGATGCTGCGCACCAGCGCGCCTTGCGCCCGCGGCAGCCCCAGCGAATCGGCAACGTCCTTGCTGACTTCGCTGATCGCTACGCCGATGCGCCCGCGCACCACCTTGCCGCTCTTCTTGAGCTGATCAGCCACGCGCATGACTTCGTCGATCGGAATCGCAAACGAAATACCCATGAAGCCGCCGGTCTGGCTGTAGATCATCGAGTTGATGCCCACCACCTCACCGCGCATGTTGATGAGCGGTCCGCCCGAATTGCCGGGATTCACGGCCACGTCCGTCTGGATGAACGGCAGGTAATCGCCGGTATCGCGGCCCTTGGCCGACACGATGCCGGCCGTCACCGTATTGTCGAGACCGAATGGCGAACCGATGGCCACCACCCATTCACCGACGCGCAGCTTGTTCGAGTCGCCGACCGGCACGGTCGGCAGGTCCTTGGCTTCGACCTTGACCACGGCGACGTCGGTGCGCTTGTCCGCGCCAACCAGCTTCGCCTTGAACTCGCGCTTGTCGGTGAGGGTGACATAGATACTGTCCGCCCCATCGACCACATGCGCGTTGGTCAGGATATAGCCATCGGCGGAGACGATGAAGCCCGACCCGACGCCGCTGTTCTGCTCGTCATCCGGTTGCGGCTGGCTGCGACGTGGCGTACCGCCCTTCGGCCCCGGCTGCTGCGGCAGCGGTACACCGAAGAAGCGGCGAAACAGCTCGGCCATGTCGTCGTCCATGCCGGGCGGCAAACCGCGCTGACTGCGGCTGACCCGCTCGGTCGTCCGAATGTTCACGACGGCCGGACCAACCCGGTCGACCAGTTGGGTGAAATCGGGAAGATTGCTGACGAGCGGTGCCGCCGACGCCGACGCCGGTGCGGCAAACGCAGCGGGCGCTCCCGCCAATTGCGCGGCAATGGCGCCGCCAAGGATGACACGAAGCAGGAAGGTCTTCTTCATTGGAAGATCGTGGTGCGCGATAGTCTCGGAATGCTTGAAAGCAGTCCGGCCCCGACGACATCGCATCTGTCGGCACCTCGCTGCCCGGACCGAACCGTTACCGGTCGCGGCCCACCCGACAGCCGGTCACTTCGCCGGCTGTTTGTGCTCGATGCTGGAAGCGAACTGCTGCAGCGTTACCTGCGGCACTTCGCCAAGCAAGGTCAGCCAGTAGTCACCATAGCGCTTGATCAGAATGTTCGTCGCGCCGGCGCTGCCATGACCTTCCTTGCGCTCGCGCGTGGCCGGCTCGATAAACACCGAAAGTCCGGCCATGCCGTCTGAATATACCACCTGCTGGACTTCCAGCGGTTTGCCGTCGGCCGTCGAGCGCATCGTGCGGCGCACTTCACGCACCGCCTTGAACCCCGGCACCTTCTTGTCGATGTTGATGCTCCAGCCGGCATCAGACAGATGCACCGGGACGATTTGCGGCTTGATGATGTGCCAGCCGTGCGTTGCCTGTATGGCATGCACGATGCGCGCCTTCTCGCTCGGCACGCCGATCGAGATCTGCGAGAACGCCGCCTGCTCGAGCAGATGGCCTTCGGCATCGAGGGTCTGCGCGCGCAGCAACAGGCCCGTATTGCGATCGGCCCACAACCGGTAGCCGAAACGGTACTCGTCCTTTGGCGTGAGTTCGATCACCATGCAGTCGAAGCCCGCCATGCGCTCATTCGGCAGCACCTTGGGCGCGTAATAGTCGAGCACATCGCGATTGGGCGTGGCGAGCAAGGCAGGAAACGAATCCTTGCTCTCGCGTTTTTCCAGGAACACGGTCTTCTGCTCGGGGATGAGCGTATAGACGTCCTCGTTCTGCCGGAGAATGCGACGCTGGCGTCCATCCAGCGTCTCGAGCGCCTCGTACTCGTTACCCTTCTCGGCGAAGTGACTGATCTTCGACGAGCGCATGGTCGAACCTCGCTGATAAACGAAGGTTCCGATGTAGTTTTGCGTCTGTGCCGCGCGGTGGATCTTGGTGAGCCACGCGCCGACTTCACGCCGCTCGATCAACGGATCGTTGGAGGGTGCGGACGCCTGCGCCCACGCCTGCGATTGCAGCGTGGTCGCCAGCAGCAAGGCGAACAGGAAGACAGTGCGCCCGATGGGCGCACGCGGCAAGGATTCGATACTCAGGCGCTGCATTTATTCGTCCGCTTGCGCCGAGGCTCGCATGTAGGGGGAAACGCCCTGACCGATCGGCGTCGGTGCATATTGCTGGTGCGCCGCCAAGTACTGATCGAGGCGCGCGTCGCGCAGCACGATCAGATCGTTGGGCGCGCCGGCGCTGGCGCCGTTGGCCGCCACGGCCGCTTGCGACGGCGGCGAGAGCGTAACGCGCGTGAGAGGGTTACCGCCGGTGACCGGCGTTGCCGCCTGGGCCAACACTTGCGGCTGCGTGCCGCCGGCCGGATGATCCTGCAGACGCGGCACCACGACCCAAGACAGCGCCGCCACGGCCGCCGCGGCGGCCGCGGTCGGCAGCACGCGCCGTACGCGCAGGAACGGATTGATCCGGGTGATGCGCGAACCCGCGAGCCTGGCACCTTGCGCGGCACTTGCCTGGGCGTCGGCCAGTGCGGTCGGCGCGAGCAGGTGCGGCTCGGCCTCGAGGCGTGCCGCGAAGGTCGCCATGAAGGCCGACTCGGAGCGCGGCAATGTCAGCTCATCGGAACGCAAGGCGTCCCCGATCAGGTGGTAGTCGTCCCACAAAGGCCGTCCAGAGGTGTCAGCCTCATCCAGCAGGGCGGCCAGCTCGTCCGAATCGAATTCCCCGTCCACCAACGCGGAAATTCGCTCGGCTTGCAGCCCCCGCTGCGTTTGCACCGTCGCTGATCCCATGATATCCCCTAACGAAAATGACTTCCCCGGCGGCGCGCTCACCAGCGCTTGCCGTCAGGCGTGTCCAGCAGCGGCCTGAGCCGGCTGGCAATCGCTTCACGCGCCCGGAAAATTCGCGAACGGACCGTTCCGATCGGGCACCCCATGGCTTCGGCGATCTCTTCGTAGCTCAACCCTTCGATTTCTCGCAGGGTAATCGCCGTTCGAAGCTCATCGGGCAAAGCCTCCATCGCCGCGTTGACCGTTTGAGCAATCTGCTTGCTCATCAGCATCGACTCAGGCGTGTTGATATCCCTTAGTTGATCAGCCTCGGCAAAAGTTTCCGCTTCTTCAGCGTTCGCTTCAGTCGAGGTCGGTGCACGACGCCCCTGCGTTGCCAGGTGGTTCTTCGCCGTGTTCACAGCAATACGGTACAGCCAGGTATAGAACGCCGACTCGCCGCGAAATTGCGGCAAGGCGCGGTAGGCCTTGATGAAGGCCTCCTGCGTCACATCCTCGACCTCGGCGGCGTCGCGCACGAGCCGCGATACGAGGCGGATGATCTTGCGGTGATATTTCGCGACCAGCAGCTCGAAGGCGGCTTTGTCGCCTTTCTGCACGCGCTCGACGAGCGCCTGGTCGATTTCTCGTTCACTCACCTGATTTGGATCCGTATTTTCTCTGGCGGCCAGGCCCCGGTCGGGCCTGATGGCTCCGCGGCAGCCCATGCCACCGCGGCGGGAAGTGTCTGTGACGCCGCACGCCCCGGGGCACACTCGCCGGAGCGTGGGTCAGCGGAACGGGACGCCTGCGCGGCGTCCCGCGAACTTAGACTCGCTGGAAGACCAGCGTGCCGTTAGTCCCGCCGAATCCGAAAGAGTTCTTCAATGCGACATCAATTTTCATGTCACGCGCCACGTTTGCGCAGTAATCGAGGTCGCAAGCGGGGTCCTGATTGAAGATGTTGATCGTCGGCGGCGACTTCTGGTGATGAACGGCCAGCACGGTAAACACAGACTCGAGGCCGCCCGCGCCCCCCAGGAGGTGGCCGGTCATCGACTTGGTCGAGTTCACCACGACGTTCCTGGCGGCATCGCCCATCAGGCGCTTGACGGCGACCGTCTCGGCGATATCTCCCAGCGGGGTCGACGTACCGTGCGCATTCACATAGTTCACGGTGTCGGCATTGATGCCGGCGTCGCGCAGCGCGTTCGTCATGGCGCGCAGTGCGCCGTCGCCGTCTTCACACGGGGCGGTCATGTGATAGGCGTCGGCGCTCATGCCGAAGCCCTTCAGCTCGGCGTAGATCTTCGCACCGCGCGCCTTGGCGTGCTCATATTCTTCGACCATCATCACGCCAGCGCCTTCGCCCAGCACGAAGCCGTCGCGATCCCTGTCCCACGGACGGCTCGCCGTCGCCGGATCGTCATTGCGCGTGGACAGCGCGGTCATCGCCGCAAAGCCGCCGATCCCCAGCGGCGACACCGTCGACTCGGCGCCACCGGCGAGCACCGCGTCGGCGTCCCCGTACTGGATCATGCGCGCGGCCTGACCGATACAGTGCAGGCCGGTGGTGCAAGCGGTGACGATCGCGAGGTTCGGGCCCTTCAGGCCGTACTTGATCGACAGGTGCCCGGAGATCATGTTGATGATCGAACCCGGCACGAAGAACGGGGAGATCTTGCGCGGACCGCCCTTGAGCAAATCGTCATGCGTGTCTTCGATCATCGGCAGGCCGCCGATGCCCGAACCGACCAGCACACCAATACGTTCCGCGTTCGCTTCCGTGACCGCGAGGCCACTGTCTTCGAACGCCTGAATGCCTGCGGCGAGGCCGAAATGGATAAAGGTATCCATGCGGCGCGCTTCCTTGGCCGACAGATACTTCTCGGTCTCGAAGTTTTTGACTTCGCCGGCGAATTGCACCTTGAATTCGCTCGCATCGAACTTCGTGATGTTGGCGATGCCCGAACGGCCCGCGACCAGATTCTCCCAACCCTCGGCAACAGTGTTGCCGACCGGCGAGATCAGGCCCAGACCGGTAATGACGACGCGACGACGACTCACGATACTCCCCTTCTTCTGCTGGGTCTTACAAAACAAAAGCCACAGAGGCGACAGGGTTCGACCCTGTGCTCCCTGCGGCTGGCAGGCATGCCTGACGCCAGGAACCGGTCGGCACCCCGGCCGTCCAGGCGATCCTCCGCGGGCCTCTTAGGCCTTGGAATTGCCTTGGACGTAATCGATGGCCTGCTGCACGGTGGTGATCTTTTCGGCTTCTTCGTCCGGAATTTCCGTCTCGAATTCTTCTTCCAGGGCCATCACCAGCTCAACCGTGTCGAGCGAGTCGGCGCCGAGGTCGTTCACAAAGCTGGATTCGTTCTTGACGTCGGCTTCGTTCACGCCAAGTTGTTCCGCGACGATCTTCTTGACGCGTTGCTCAATGTTATCCATTCAAACCCTCCAGGGTAGTTAGTTCAGACAAGTGCGCGCATTTTAACAGGTTTGCCAAGCAAAGTTAGCCTGCGCCAAATAATGTTCAATGTCGCTCAAAATTGCACAATCCCAGCACAATTATCACGAAATTCCGTTAATTCATGAACATGCCGCCATTCACGTGAAGCGTCGTGCCGGTGATGTAGCCGGCCTGCGGCGATGCGAGGAACGCCACGGCATTCGCGATGTCTTCCGGCGCACCGAGGCGGCCCAGCGGAATCCTGGCCTTGAGCGCTTCGTGCTGCGCTTCGCCCAGTGCCTTGGTCATATCGGTGTCGATGAAGCCCGGGGCGACGCAGTTGACGGTGATGTTCCGGCTGCCGATCTCGGCGGCGAGCGAACGGGACATGCCGGCAACACCTGCCTTGGCAGCCGCGTAATTGGCCTGGCCGGGGTTGCCCGCCGAGCCAACGACCGAGGTCACGTTGATGATCCGGCCGCTACGCGCCTTCATCATCGGCTTGATGACCGCGCGCGACAGACGGAAGATCGCCTTCAGGTTCGTGTCGATCACGTCGTCCCATTCGTCGTCCTTCATTCGCATGGCGAGGTTGTCGCGCGTGATGCCGGCGTTATTGACGAGGATGTCGAGCTTGCCGTAATGCTTGAGGATGTCGTCGAGTGCCGCTGCCACGCCTCCGGCGTCGGTCACATTCAGGACAATGCCCTTGCCGGTCACACCGGCCTCGGCGAAATACGCGGAAATGCTTTGCGCACCAGCGTCGCTGGTGGCGGTGCCCACGACCGTCGCGCCCTGGCGAGCGAGTTCGAGGGCAATGGCACGACCGATGCCGCGCGAGGCGCCGGTCACCAGCGCCACGTGGTTGTCGAGTTGCTTGCTCATGAGAGTCATACCCTTGACTGTGTCTTACGAGAGTTGCACGCGCACGTCGGCGAGCGACGCCGGATCGGTGATCGCCAACCCGGTGAGCGTGCCGTCGATGCGCTTGGTCAGGCCGCTCAACACCTTGCCCGGACCGCACTCGACGACTTGCGTCACGCCTTGTGCCGCGAGCCACTTCACCGACTCGACCCAGCGCACGGGTGCCGCGGCCTGACGCACCAGCGCATTCTTGATGCGAGCCACGTCAGTCTCGACGGCGACATCGACGTTATTGACCAGCGGAATCTGCGGTGCGCTGAACGTGACACCGGCCAGATACTCGCACAGTCGATCAGACGCCGGCTTGAGCAGCGACGAATGGAACGGTGCCGACACCGGCAGCACAAGAGCGCGCTTCGCCCCGGCAGCCTTGGCCAGTTCGCAGGCTTTTTCCACGCCCGCCTTGGCGCCCGCGATCACGACCTGCGCCGGCGCGTTGAAGTTGACGGCCTCGACGACGCCTGCTGCCGATGCTTCGGCGCAGACACGGCGAACGGTGTCGTCATCCAGTCCCAGAATGGCGGCCATGCCACCCTGCCCGACGGGCACGGCTTCCTGCATGGCTTGCGCGCGAAAACGCACGAGCGGCACGGCATCCTTGAACGCAATCACGCCCGCGGCGACCAGCGCCGTATATTCGCCGAGGCTGTGGCCCGCGACGAATGCGGGTTTGGCCCCTCCCTCGGCCAGCCATGCGCGATACATCGCGTAGGCGGCGGTCAGCATCACCGGCTGGGTATTGGTCGTCAGATTGAGGTCTTCGACCGGGCCAGCGGCAATCAGCCTGGCCATGTCCTGCCCAAGGGCATCCGAAGCTTCGGCGACGGTCTCGCGCACAATAGCGTTGTCTGCGAAGGCATCGAGCATGCCCACCGATTGGGAACCCTGTCCCGGAAAAACGAAAGCGAATGTCATAGCGCCTGGTTTTGCAGTCAGATTCAGAAACATTGCGGCGCCACTGTCGCGCCGACTTGCGGCGCATCGGGGGCATGACCACGCGTGGCGCCCCTGCGCCGAGGCCGTTTACATACGGAACAGCACCGCGCCCCACGTAAAGCCGCCGCCCACGCCTTCGATCATCACGTTCTGGCCAGACTTGATGCGTCCGTCGCGAACCGCGACGTCGAGCGCCAGCGGAATCGACGCGGCCGACGTATTGCCATGCTGGTCGACGGTCACGATCATCTTCTCTTCGGGAAGTCCCAGTTTGCGGGCCGTGCTCGTCATGATGCGCAGGTTGGCCTGGTGCGGAATCAGCCAGTCGATCGCCGACGGCGCCATTCCGGCCTTCTCCAGAGCCTCATTGGCCACCTTTTCCAGCAGGCGCACCGCCAGCTTGAACACGGCCTGGCCATCCATATAGAGGAATGCTTCGCCCTGCACCGCACCGCCGCTCACATTACCCGGCACGCACAGAATGTTCGCGTGGCTACCGTCCGCATGCAACGCGCTCGCCAGAATGCCCGGCTCGCTGGACGCCTGCAAGACCACCGCGCCCGCGCCATCGCCGAACAACACGCAGGTCGTCCGGTCGGTGAAGTCGAGAATACGCGAGAACGTTTCGGCACCGATCACAAGGACGTTGCGATACGCGCCGGAACGAATGAAGTTGTCGGCCGTTGCCATGGCGTAGGCAAAGCCCGAGCAAACCGCCTGAATGTCGAACGCCGCGCAGCCGTTGTCGATGCCGAGCTTGTTCTGCACGAGGCAGGCAGTGCTCGGAAACACGAAATCCGGTGTCGACGTGGCGACGATGATGAGGTCGAGCTGGTCGGCGCTCAAACCGGCCATGTCGAGCGCGCGCCTGGCGGCTTCCACGGCCATGTCGCTGCTCGTCTGATCGGGCGCGGCGAAATGGCGGGCCTGGATACCGGTGCGAGCAACGATCCACTCGTCGCTTGTCTCGATGCCACGGGCGGCCAGATCGTCGGCCAACTGCTGATTGGTCACGCGGCGCGCCGGCAGGTAGCTGCCGGTACCGACGACGCGGGAATGAATCGCGGACTGAGTCATCTTATGATCGGTTAGAGCGCCGGAGCGAGGCCGCCGGCGTCAGAGCGCCGGAATGGCGCCCACCGGCTTGTTGTCCTGGAGCTGGGTCTGATTCTCTTGCATGGCATGTGACAAACGATCGAGCACGCCATTGCGAACTGCATCATAGCCGCGTTTGATAGCCCATTCAAACGAGTAGGCATCGGCGGAGCCGTGACTCTTGATCACGAGTGCACGCAATCCGAGCAACGCCGCCCCGTTGTAACGGCGATGATCGACGCGGTTCTTGAAGCGGGTGAGAATCGGCAGCGCAACGACAGCGATCACCTTCGTCCACCACGTGCGGGTGAATTCTTCGCGGATCATGTCGCCGAGCATTTGTGCCAGGCCTTCGGAAGTCTTGAGGGCAACATTACCGACGAACCCATCGCACACGACGATGTCGGTCGTGCCGCGATAGATGTCGTTGCCCTCCACGTTGCCATAGAAGTTCAGCGTCGAGCCGCGCAGCAACTCGCCCGCCTGCCGGATGACGTCGTTGCCTTTGATGACTTCTTCGCCAATGTTGAGCAGGCCGATCGACGGACGCTCCTTGCCATCGACCGCCGCGACGAGCGCGTGGCCCATCTCGGCGAATTGCAGCAGGTGCGTCGGCTCGCAATCGACGTTCGCGCCGAGGTCGAGCATTGTGGTGTAGCCGCCCTTCTGGTTCGGCAACACCGTCGCGATCGCCGGCCGCTCGATGCCCGGCAGCGTCTTGAGCACATAGCGCGAGACGGCCATCAGCGCACCGGTATTCCCGGCGGACACGCAGGCTTGCGCGCGCGCGTCCTTGACCAGGTTAAGTGCCACACGCATCGACGAGTCTTTCTTCCTGCGCAGGGCGGTCTCGACGGAATCGTCCATCGCGACGACTTCGGTCGCGTTGACCACGGACAGGCGCGGATGATCCATCGCACGCAACTTCACGAGCTGCGCGTTGATGGCCTCCTGCTGTCCGACCAGCACAAGTTCGACATCGTCGGTAGATTGCACGAAGCGAACCGCAGCCGGCACCGTCACCGATGGGCCGTGATCTCCGCCCATGCAATCGATCGTCAGGGTGACTGTCATGTCGACGTGATTGGCTTGCGGTACAGGTAACAAAAAAAGCGGCAGGATAAGTGCCGCTTTTGCCACATCGGACGATCAAACAGCGCCATGCTGGGCGCGTATCGCCTGGAGGGCCGAGTTGTTAGTCGTTCTTGGTCTTGACGACCTTGCGACCACGGTAGAAACCGTTCGGCGAGATGTGGTGACGCAGGTGCGCCTCACCCGACGTCGGCTCGACGGCGGTCGACGGTGCGCTCAGGAAATCGTGCGAACGGTGCATGCCGCGCTTCGACGGCGACTTCTTGTTCTGTTGAACGGCCATGATAACTCCTCAAAATATCGCGAAATTTTAACACAGTTCGAGCGCCGCCTTACGGTGTCGGCCTGTCGGCCCGACCTGTGCGACTAACGCAAACATGTTCTTGGGTGAGCCGGAATCCCGGCTGCACACTACTTTCCGTCCTTGTCCGGCGAGCGCTTGAGCGCTGCCAGCGCCGCGAACGGAGACGGCTTATCTTCTTCCTCGGGCGCCGGCGCCGGTTCTGTCAACCCGTCGTCGCCCGTAGCCAAGCTCTCGTGCACACTCGGACAAACCTCATGCTTGGGCACGATCGGCAAAGCCAACAGCAATTCTTCCTCGATCAGCTCGCGCAAATCGAAATGTTTGGAGCCGACCAGCGCCTCGAATTCGTCATCATCGAGGGGACGGGCTTCCGCGGCCGCTTCGTCGCGCACGATCTCGAAGGTGGTCTCCGAATCGAGCGACTCCTGGTACGGCGTGAGGCATCGCTGACATTCGAGCCACATCGGGCCTTCGACCGACAGCGTCAGAAACTGCGCCACCGCGGGCTTTCCGTCAGCGCGCAGCACCGGCTTCTCGACGCCTTCGGCGCGCCAGTGGAACTCGCCCTGGGCGCGCCCCGACGCCGAGACTTCGGCAGGCACTTCGGTTACCATGCGCGGCAATGCCGCCAGTTGCACGTCACCTTCCGCCACCCGGCCGGTACGCGCGAATTCGAACAGATCGACGATATATTCGTTCATCACGCTCATCCTTGCCTTGGCGCATCTGAGCGCGTTTTCAACGTCCCCTGCCACTCGCAGCGCCTTGATCCGACGCCGGTTTCGGGCGTTTTGACCAGTACCGCGCAGATTGGCGGGACCGAGCGCCAGATTGCAAAAGCCGTGAATTCTAAATAGTTTTTCGTTTCTCGTCAAACACTTAAACCCGATGACCGTACAGCCCCCGCCACCGCTGATCCTGGCCTCCGGATCGCGCTATCGATGTGAACTGCTCGAACGCCTGCGCCTGCCGTTTTCGGTCGACGTCCCGGACATCGACGAAACCCCCGCCCCGGGCGAAACGCCGCACGACACCTCGCTGCGCCTGGCCCGTCAGAAGGCACAGGCGGTCGCCGAGCGCCAACCGGGCGCCATCATCATCGGCGCCGACCAGGTCGCGACCTTCGAAGGCCGCCAGATTGGCAAGCCCGGCAATTTCGAGAACGCGATGTTGCAGTTGCGCGACATGCGCGGCAAGGTCGTCGAGTTCCACTCCGCCCTGTGCCTGCACGATGCCCGCAACGGCGAAAGCCAGGCCAAGGATGTCGTAACGCGGGTGAAGTTCCGCAACCTGCCCGACGACGTGCTTGCCGCCTATCTTCGTGCCGAGACGCCCTACGACTGCGCCGGCGCCGCCAAATCCGAAGGGCTCGGGATCATGCTGCTCGAAACCATCGAGAACGACGACCCGACCGCGTTGATCGGACTGCCGCTGATTGCGCTCACGACCATGTTGATGAATGCGGGCATGTCCCTGCCCGGCCCCGGCGCGACAGGAGCGGCGGCATGAGCGGCACACTGTATCTGATCCCGAATACGCTCGGCACGAACACCCGTGGCGGCCTGCCGGCGGTACTGCCTGAAGACGTCCGCAACGTGGCGGCCGGCCTGAGGTATTTCGTCGGCGAGCAGGCCAAGAGCACGCGGGCCTTTCTGAAAGGGGTCGGGGTCAGCACGCCGATCCAGGAGATTGATATTCGTGAGTTGAACGTCAACACGCCGGAGGCGGCCATCGACTCACTGCTCGCCCCGATGCTTGCTGGCGTCGATGGCGGCCTCGTCTCCGAGGCCGGCTGCCCGGCCGTGGCGGATCCGGGGGCGCTACTGGTACGCCGGGCGCACGAGAAAGGGGTACGCGTGGTGCCGTTCGTCGGCCCGAGCTCGATTCTACTTGCCTTGATGGCCAGCGGACTGAACGGGCAGAGCTTCGCCTTCCACGGCTACCTGCCGACGGACGCCGCCGAGCGCGCAAAGCGCTTGCGCGAACTCGAACAACGCTCGCGCAAGGAAAAGCAGACGCAAATCTTCATCGAGACGCCCTATCGCAACAAGGCCATGCTCGACGCGCTGCTGCAGACCTGCGACGCCACCACCCTGCTTTGCGTCGCGGTCGACGTCACACAGGAGGCCGAGCAGATCGTCACGCACCGGGTCAAGGGCTGGCCCCAGGCGCGCGTCGATCTGCACAAGCGCCCCGCCATTTTCCTGTTTTTGGGCCAGTAACGCCCGATATCGGGTCAGGCAAACGACAACGCCACGGAAGACCTCCGTGGCGTTGTCGTTTCTTGCGTGAATTCCCCCGTTACTTGAACGACAGGGAAGCCCCCATCATCATCGTCTTCATCGCGGCGGCACCGACGGCCGCACCGAAACGGCGCGCCACACGCTCAGGCAAGTTTTCCTTGACCGTGTAGTCGACGAGATTCGGTGCCTTGAGCACGTCGCGGGCCACCGAGTCGACCGTTCCGAGTCCATCCGCCAAGCCCAGCTCGATCGAACGCTGGCCTGTCCAGAACAAACCACTGAACAGATCCGGGTCATCCTTCAGCCGATTGCCACGGCCTTTCTTCACGGCGCCGATGAACTGCTGGTGGACCTGCTCCAGCATATCCAGGGCGTACGTCTTTTGCTGATCCGTCTGTGGCGAGAACGGATCGAGGAACCCCTTGTTGCGCCCGGCCGTCAGCAACCGTCGTTCCACACCGAGCTTGTCCATCAACCCGGTGAAGCCGAAACCGTCCATCAACACGCCGATGGACCCGACGATGCTCGCCTTGTCGACGTATATCTTGTCGGCGGCCGCCGCGACGTAATAGCCCCCCGAAGCGCAGATCTCCTCGACCACGACATACAGCGGTTTCTTCGGGTATTTCGCGCGCAAGCGCACGATGTCGTCATAGATCATGCCGGCCTGCACGGGACTGCCGCCCGGGCTGTTGATACGCAGAATCACACCCGCCGCCGACGCATCGTCGAACGCCGATTCGAGCGCCGCGTTGATCTTTCGGGCACTCGCCTGACCATCCGACGAAATCTCGCCGCTCAGCGTGACCAGCGCGGTGTGCTTGCCAGAGCCGGCGCCAACGGTCGCCGTGCCCCCATCAAAATCGGAAATCGACCAGACGACAAGCGCGAAGATCGCCAGCACCAGCAGCCGGAAGAAGATTTTCCAGCGGCGTGACGCGCGTTGCTCGCGAATGCCGGCCATCAGCACCTTTTCCAGCATTTCGCGCTCCCAGGGCCTGACCTCCCCGGGATCGCGGCCAGCGCCGCCCGGCGCGGCCGACGAGGGCCGCGCGCCAGGCGAAGGAAAACCGGGTTCAGTGCGAGGTGAATCGGGCGGCAGGGCGTCGGCCATAGGGTATCCAGAGAACTTGGGGTAAAAGGCGAAAACTGCGATTGAAACCGGGATGCCGCGCCATCAGTGCGCCGACGGTTCGGGCGCTTCGATGTACGCATCGGGCCACCAGACGACGGTCGTGTGAGCGGCGTCGCCGCCGTTCGGGTCGGCCGGCCGCTCCTCGACGTGCACAGGCTGCAGTGCACCGCCACGGCACGGACCGCCGATGCAGTGCCCGGTGTCGGGTTCATAGGTCGCGCCATGCGTCGCGCACATCAAGTATAAGCCGGACGTCTCGAAGAACTGGCCTTCCGACCAGTCAAGTTCCATCGGCACGTGGGCGCACTGATTGAGATAGGCGTAGACGCGTCCGCCATGGCGAATCACGAATGCCGGGGTGCGACGACCGCCGACGCACACCTCGAAACGCACGCCGCGCCCGCCATCCTCGAGCGCGGCGCCCGGGCAGATCGGCAGCGGCACGGCGGGCTCGCTCACACGCGCTCCAGCAGCCAGTCGCGCAGCTCGGTCACGCTCCCCGCACAATAGGCAGGCTCCAGCGCGACGAGTTGCTCGCGCGGATGTGCGCCGCCGTAGGCAACGGCCACCGCAGCCGTTCCGGCGCTATGCGCCATCTGCAAGTCGTGCGTGGTGTCGCCAATCATGACCGTACGACGCAGATCCTGACCAAGTTCGCGCGTCAGCTCTTGCAGCATCGCCGGATGCGGCTTCGAAAATGTCTCGTCGGCGCAACGCGTCGCGTCGAACATCCGCATCAGGCCAGCGGCTTCGAGTGCCCGATTCAGGCCAACACGGGACTTGCCCGTCGCCACGGCGAGAAAACGCCCGCGCGCGCGCAACGCGTCGAGCAGCTCGCGGATTCCCGTAAACAGCACGGTGTCCTTGTCGCCTATCAAGTAATGGAAACGATAGCGTTCAGACAGCCGCGGATAGTGTGCCGGGTCGAGCGACGGCACGGCCAATTGCAGCGCGTCGCGAAGCCCGAGGCCGATCACGTGGCTCGCAATCTCGTCGGACGGCACAGGCAGCCCCAGGTCACGGCAAGCGGCCTGAATGCAACGGGCAATGGTGGGCGTCGAGTCCATCAACGTCCCATCCCAGTCGAATACGACCAGGTCAAACTCAGGGCTTGGCATCGGCAGAAGCGCCTCGAAGTTGGTTCAGAAATTGCTCACATTCTGGCGGTAACGCCGCTTCCAGCGCAATCGGCGTATCCAAAACCGGATGGTTGAATTTCAGGCGCCACGCGTGCAAAAACATTCGCTTGATGCCAGGCCGAGCACCGGGTCGGGCAAGCGTCTTGTTCAGCGTAAAGTCGCCGTACTTGTCGTCGCCGACGATCGGCGTACCGCAATGCGCCAGGTGAACGCGGATCTGATGGGTTCGACCCGTTTTCAGTTCCGCTTCGAGCAACGTATAGGGCGGATGCGATTCCACCATGCGGAATATCGTATGCGATGCTTGACCGTCTTCCTGCACCCGTACACGGCGCTCGCCTTCCGCCGTCACGTACTTGTATAGCGGGGCCTTGACCGCGCGCTGCCGATCCCGCCATTCCCCAGCAACACAGGCCAGATAGCGCTTGTCCATCCGGTTGTGACGGATCTGCTCGTGCATGCCGACCAGCGCCGAACGCTTTTTCGCGAGGAGCAGGATGCCGGATGTTTCGCGGTCGAGCCGGTGCACCAACTCGAGAAACTTCAGGTGCGGCAGGGCCCGGCGCAGTTGCTCGATCACGCCGAACGACACCCCGCTGCCGCCATGCACGGCCACCCCGGCAGGCTTGTCGATCGCCATGAGGTAATCGTCTTCGAACACCACGGGGAAGGTGGCGGCGGGGACGTGTGCCGGCGCATCGGCGGCTGGCGTCGCCACGCGCACCGGTGGAATCCGGACCACATCACCCAGCACGAGTCGATAGGCGGCGTCTATTCGCCCTTTGTTTACGCGCACTTCACCGCTACGCAAAATGCGGTAAATGTGACTTTTCGGAACCCCTTTGCACTCGCGCAAGAGGAAATTATCGATCCGCTGACCGGCCGAACCATCGTCGACCTCGACGAGCCGGACCTGCGGCGGGGACGCCGGCGAAACCATTTTCTGCCGATTTTTGCCTAACTCATTCATTATGAATATAATTTGCCCTACAGGGGTGGCGGTAGCGGGAATCATGCCAAATCCTCGCCCCTGTCGGTGCTCACCTCAAAACGGTATTTTACTTGCACCCCGGACCGGCTGCTCGTCCGGTGACCCTGGAGCAGCGAGCGCACGCACATCACGCAGCGTCGGCAGGAAGTGGGCCCATAGGCCGCTTCGGTCGCAGCGCGCGGGATGCGGATAGAGTTGGTGGTTATAGAATTTTTTGGCGGTCAGCCCAGGTTCCATTGCTTGGGCTGATCGCTTTGCTGAATATCGTTCGCGCAATAGTCTTAGTGAGGCGCCGTCACAAGAAGAATAAGTGTCGGCAGGCGCCCCGAGAAAATGCTGATGAAGTTTCTCGTCCAGTATGTCTTGGTAGGGACTGCAAGCCCGAAGTGATCCGCGCAGGGTCGGAATTTTCCGGTGCCTCGTCGGATCCGGGTGAGCGCGATAACGTATTCGCTGGCGCCATTGCGTCCGTCGGCCTCATCGCCCGGACCCCCCGGCAATTCTTCCGCCCCCGGCTCGAACCTCGCGTGTTGGATAACTCGAGTGATACGTGCCCGACGCACTGCATATTGGCAACTGCGGCGGGTGGGAGTCGTTTTCATGAAACGCATGTTGTTTAACGCCACGCAGCAGGAAGAACTGCGCGTGGCAATTGTCGATGGGCAGAAACTCATCGATATCGATATCGAGACGGCCGGCCGCGAACAGCGTAAAGGCAATATCTACAAGGGTATTATTACCCGTATCGAACCCTCCCTCGAAGCCTGCTTCGTCAACTACGGTGAAGGCCGCCACGGCTTCCTGCCGTTCAAGGAAGTCGCCCGTGCATACTTCCGGGAAGGCGCCGATGTGCGCAATGCGCGCATCCAGGACGCCCTCTCCGAAGGCCAGGAACTCATCGTTCAGGTCGAGAAGGAAGAACGCGGTAACAAGGGGGCGGCCCTCACGACGTTCATCTCACTGGCCGGCCGTTACCTCGTACTGATGCCGAACAACCCGCGTGGCGGTGGCGTGTCGCGCCGCATCGAGGGCGAAGATCGCCAGGAACTGCGCGAGACGATGGGTCAGCTCGAACTGCCGGAAGGCATGAGCATCATCGCCCGTACCGCGGGCATCGGCCGCTCGGCCGAAGAACTGCAGTGGGACCTGAACTATCTGCTGCAACTCTGGCACGCCGTCGAAAGCGCTGCTGCCAACATCGAACTGCCGCGCGACTCGGCGCTGATCTATCTCGAGTCGAGCCTTGTCATTCGCGCCATCCGCGACTATTTCCAACCCGACATCGGTGAAATTCTCATCGATACGGAAGAAATTTCCGAGCAGGCACGTAACTTCATGCAGGTGGTCATGCCCGATCACCTCAATCGCGTGAAGCAATATCGCGACGACGTGCCGCTGTTCTCGCGCTTCCAGATCGAACATCAGATCGAAACGGCATATTCCCGTCAGGTGCCGCTGCCCTCGGGCGGCGCGATCGTGATCGATCACACCGAAGCGCTGGTGTCGATCGACGTGAACTCGGCGCGCGCCACCAAGGGCGCCGACATCGAGGAAACGGCGCTTCGCACGAACCTGGAAGCGGCTGACGAAGTCGCACGCCAGTTGCGTCTGCGCGACCTGGGCGGCCTGATCGTGATCGACTTCATCGACATGGAGTCGGCCAAGAGCCAACGTGAAGTCGAACAGCGTGTCAAGGACGCGCTCAAGCATGATCGCGCCCGCGTCCAGATGGGCAAGATCTCGCGCTTTGGACTGATGGAGCTGTCGCGCCAGCGCCTGCGTCCGTCGCTGTCGGAAGGCACGCACGTGACGTGCCCTCGCTGCAACGGCACCGGCCACATCCGCGACGCCGAATCGTCGTCCCTGCAAGTCCTGCGCATCATCCAGGAAGAGGCGATGAAGGAGCACACGGCAGCCATCCACTGCCAGGTGCCGGTCGAAGTCTCCGCATTCCTGCTCAACGAAAAGCGCCAGGAAATCAACAAGATCGAGGCTCGCTTCAAGGTCGGCGTGCTGCTGATCCCGAACAAGCATCTCGAAACCCCGCACTATAAGCTCGAGCGTCTGCGCTTCGACGACCCGCGCCTGGATACCCCGAAAGCCAGCTACGCCCTCGCGGAAGAAGCCGCGCGTGCCCTGGAAGACGACCCGGCGGCCTACAGCAAGAAGAAGGAAGACGTGCGTCCGCGCCAGGAGGCGGCCGTCAAGGGCATCACGCCCGAGCAGCCGGCCCCCGCTTCGCAACCGCGCCCGGAACCCGTCGCCGCCGCACCGGCCGCCGCAGCCCCCGCTCGCAGCGGTGGTTTCATCGGCTTTGTGAAGCGCCTGCTGGGTCTCGAGCCTGCGGCACCGGCACCGGTCAAGGCGGACGAGTCGGCCAAGCCGACCGCACGTCCGCCGCGCGAGCGTCACGATCGTCCGCATCAGCAAAACCGCAATCGCCGTGGCAATGGTCGCGACGACAACAAGTCGGGCAAGGACAACGCCGGCCAACCGGCGCGCGAAGGCCGTGAAGGCCGTGAAGGCCGTGAAGGCCGTGAGGGCCGCGCTGCCCGTCCGGAACGCGCCGAGCGTGCGGATCGTGGTGAGCGTGCAGAGCGCGGCGAGCGCAACGAGCGTCAGGAAGGTCGTGACAAGCGTGAGCGCGACGAGGCGCAGCCGCGTCAGCCGGCGCAGGACGTCCGTGCCGAGGAAGGTCGGGAGTCGCGCGAGGGTCGCGAACGCGGCAACCGTCGCGATCGCAACGAGCGCCGTGAGCGTCGTCAGCCCGAAGGGGCAGACGGCCAGCAAGCCGTGCCGCAACGCGTCGCCCAGGCTGCCGCACCGCTCGTCGCCGAGCAGGACGCGCTTGAACAGGATCGTCTGACGGCACAGCTCGAAGGCGCACCGGCCCTGACGGGCGAAGAAGGCGAGCAAGGCGGTGAAGAACGCCGCCGCAGCCGTCGTCGCGGTCGTCGCGGTGGCCGTCGCGAGCGCGAAGCCAATGAGCAGCAACCCCACGCCGAAGGCGATCAGGCCGAAGGCCCGACGTCGACCGATGGGGAAGGCGTGCAGGTGCCCGTGTGGACACACGAAGCCGTCGACACCGCAACAGCCGATGCCCAGGCCTCAGCGCCGGTGGTTCCGGTAGCCGCCACCGCTGCGGTCCAAGCCCCCGCCGTGCACGTCGAGTCGACGCCCGCCCCGGCTCACGCCGAACCGGCGGAAGCCCCGGTCAGCGCAGCACCGATCGCAAGCGTGACCGAAGCGGCACCGGCAGCCCTGCCGGAAATTCCGTCGCCGGTGATCGTCGAACCCGTTGCCCCGATCGCCCCGATCACCCCCGTCAACGTAGCACCGCTGCCGGCCGCCGAAGTCGCCGCACCGGTGGTTCCGCCGGTCAGCGCACCGTTGCCTGTGGCCACGCCGGTTCCGGCGCAGCCCACGGTGCCGGCCGAGGCCCTGACCGAGATTGCCGCCACGGCAGTGATCACCAGCACGCCGGCAGATGTCAGCCCGGCACTGGCGACGCCGGTCGAGATCATCGAAACGGTGAAACCGGTGCACACGCCGGCCCCAGTCGCTGCGGCGCCGGCTGTGCCGGCCGCGCCGGAAGTCGTGACGCAACGACCCGCGCCGGCGCAGGAAAGCAATGCGCTGGAGTCGACGCTGGCAAGCGCGGGTCTGGTCTGGGTCCACACGGACGCCGACAAGCACCGCGCCGCAAAGGAAGCGGCCGCGCAGGTCGCACCGGCACCGCACGTGCCGCGTGAGCGCCGTCCGTCCACGCCGGTCAGCAGTGGGCCGATGGAGCAAGTGGAAACGCGCGCTTCGTCGGATCACACGGTATAAGGCAGCATTACGTGGCATAACATGACGCTCAGAGGACGGCCCCAGCCTTGCTGGTGCCCCCCGCTAGACGTGATGTCGGAAAAGGAGGCTTCGGCCTCCTTTTTTGCCAATGGGGCTCGCCGTTTCCACGGCAGCCCCCGCGTTGTCCCGACTTGTGTCCGCCCGGTGTGCCCCGTATCTTGCCGCTTAGTACGAGTTTGACGTCCCTCAACGAGGGTTTTGGTACCGATATCCGATGTCTGTTTCGTCGGCGCCGGCGGCCAACCGACCAATTCGTTAGAATGGAGGCGCAAGCCAAGGCCCCCACCATGACCGAAACGATCATCCGACTTACCGATCTGCGTAGCGACGCACGATATGCGACGCATTCCCCGCAGGCACCCGCACAGGTGCGCACCGCCACCGGCCATCTCGAAGATGCGCTGGCACGGCCGCTGCACGACCTGCGGATTTCGGTGACGGATCGTTGCAACTTCCGCTGCGTCTACTGCATGCCGAAGGATGTGTTCAGCAAGGACTACGCCTTCCTCCCGCAATCGTCCCTGCTGTCGTTCGAAGAAATCGAGCGCGCTGCGCGCCTGTTCGTCGAACACGGCGTGGAGAAGTTGCGACTCACGGGGGGTGAGCCGCTGCTGCGCAAGCACCTTGAGCGTCTGATCGAGATGCTGGCCCGGCTGCGCACCCCGTCGGGAAAACCGCTCGACATCACGCTCACGACCAACGGGTCGCTGCTGGCGCGCCGGGCGCAATCGCTCAAGGATGCCGGGCTGACGCGCGTGACGGTCAGCCTGGACAGCCTCGACGACGCGATCTTCCGGCAGATGAACGATGTCGACTTTCCGGTCGCCACGGTACTCGAAGGTATTGCGCAAGCCCAACACGTCGGCCTCGGCCCGGTGAAGGTCAACATGGTCGTCAAACGTGGCACCAACGATGCCGATATCGTGCCCATGGCGCGGCATTTCCACGGCAGCGGTGTCATGTTGCGGTTCATCGAATACATGGACGTCGGCACGTCGAACGGCTGGCGGATGGACGAAGTGCTGCCGTCGGCAGACGTCATCGCCCGGTTGAACGAGGCCCTGCCGCTCGACCCGCTCGAGCCGAATTATCCCGGCGAGACGGCGCAGCGCTGGCAGTATCGCGACGGTGGCGGCGAAGTCGGCGTCATTTCGTCGGTCACGCGCGCTTTTTGCGGCACTTGTTCGCGCGCCCGCCTGTCTACGGAAGGCAAGCTGTATCTCTGCCTGTTCGCGAGCGCCGGGTACGACTTGCGTACGCTGTTGCGCAACGGCGCGAGCGACGCGCAGATCTCGACCGTCATCGGCGACATCTGGCAGGGTCGTACCGACCGTTACTCGGCCATGCGCACGGCGGCCACAGGCCTGCCTGAAGACGCCCCCCCGAAAGTGGAGATGTCCTACATCGGCGGTTGAGCGTTCCGGGCGCGTTGCCCGTACGCTCGTCCGTACGCTTTCGTACTCTCGAATTCTTACTTGACTCATGATTTTTGCTGCCCCGGACGCGCATGGCGTCCGTGCCCCCCTGAAGATTTCCCGGCGTGTCTCGCCCCCACGCACGCCCCGTGTCGCGCGGCGCGTCATCGTCGCCAGCCTGGGCGCGCTGACACTGCTGTTTGCCGCCCTCGCCCCCTCGATGGCGCGCGCCGATTGCGACCCCGCCGGCCGCGACGTCGCTAACCGCCTGATGACCTACACCGGCCAGCTCGGCGAGCGCAATCCGTTGCGGCTCGTACTGCGGCCATCGTCCGGCGGCAAGCTCGAAGGCCGCTATGCCAACGCCTCGTCGCTGGGCGATACCTATCTCACAGGCAAGCTCGAGAACAAGTCGCGCCTGCACCTGACCGAGTTTGACGCGGGGGGGATGCCGCGGGCGACCTTCGACGGCGAGTTCGCCGCCAACGATGACGTCAACCGCCAGCGCGGTGCGTCGTCCAGCTGCGAAATCATTTCCGGTCAGTGGAAAGATCTTCGCAATGGCCGCTCGGTGCCGTTCGAGTTGGCGCTCGCCAGCATCCAGAGTGGCAAGATCGATCATCTCTATGACGTTGCGGGCGTGAGCGACGACGAAACGCTCAATCGCGCGGCGACCCAGTTCCGCAAAGGGGTACTCGACGACCGTCGCGACGTCGTTGCGCAGTTGATTCGTTATCCGCTGCACGTGACGTTGCATGGCAAGACCTTGATGCTTCGGAACCCGAAGTCGCTGCTCGCGCGTTACAACGAGATATTCACCGATGGCTATGTCCGTACCATCGGCGCGGCCGTGCCCCGCCTGATGTTCGCGCGCGACCAAGGTGTGATGCTGGGTGACGGCGCCGTCTGGTTCGATGCGTCCGGCCGCGTCATCGCGCTGAACCGGTCGTAGCCGATCCTCCGCCCATCCACCGCCCCGAAGCCCAGCGCCCATGACTGCCGTGCCAATCCCGCGTAGCGCCATGACCGGCCTGATTCTCGCAGGGGGCCGCGGCCAGCGCATGGGTGGGCGCGACAAAGGCTTGCAGCGTTTGGCCGGGCGAGCGCTTGCCGAGCACGTCATGGAACGGATGCGGCCGCAGGTCGAGACGCTGCTCATCAGCGCCAATCGGAATCGCGATGCCTATGCGGCGCTCGGCGCCCCCGTGGTGAGCGACGAGACGCAGGACTTCGCCGGTCCACTGGCCGGCATGCTGGCGGGTCTGCGGGCGATGCGCACGGACTACCTCCTCACCGCACCGTGCGACTCGCCCTACCTCGCGGAGGACCTTGGCGAGCAACTGGCGGCCGCCCTGGCCGCCCCGGTCGCCGACGACGCCGCCCCGCCACTCGCGGCCTACGCCGTCACGGCGCAGGGCCCGCATCCGGTCTTCGCCCTCTTGCATCGCTCACTCGCCGACGATCTTGCCGCCACGCTCGCGGCCGGGGAACATCGCGTGCGGGCGTGGCTGACACGCCACAAGGCCGTACAAGTTCACTTCGGTGACGAGCGTCCGTTTTACAATGTCAACACGCTGGACGACCTCCAACCCCGTACATCCGATACATCAGATACGCCCGACACATCCGATACGCCGCGTGTCCCCTGATCTTCCGGACACCGACGCAGCCCGATCCGTCGCCACCGCTTTTACGGGATTCACGCCGGGGACTTGCCGGATGACGACGCCACACCGATGACAACACTTGACGAAGCCCTGGCCGGCTTGCCGGACTACGACCCCAACCATGTGACGGTCGAATTGGCGCGCGCCATCATTGTGCGCACCGCGCGTCCGGTCTCTGCCATCGAGCAGGTCGCCGTGCGCAGTGCGCTGGGCCGTGTGCTCGGGCGCGACGTCATCTCTGCGCTCGACGTTCCCGCTTTCGAAAACGCCGCCATGGACGGCTACGCCTTCGCAGGCAGCGCCCTGGCCGCCGGCGGCGATGTGCGTTTGCGCGTGGTGGGCCGCTCGTTCGCCGGCCATCCGTTCGCGCGCGCGGCAGCGCCCGGCGAATGCGTGCGTATCATGACCGGTGCCCTGTTGCCGGCGGGCTGCGACACCGTCGTGCCGCAGGAACAGGTGCAGTGCGGGAGCGATGCCGAGATCGTCAGCTTTGCGGCCAATGCGGTCACGCCCGGCCGCCACGTGCGCCACATCGGCGAGGATCTGGCCGCTGGCCATACGGCACTCCACGCGGGCAAGCGTCTGCGTCCGGCCGCGCTTGGCCTGCTCGCCTCGCTCGGCATCGGCGAAGTGCCGGTGCGCCGTCGCATTCGCGTCGCGTTCTTCTCGACAGGCGACGAACTCCGCTCGGTGGGCGAGCCGCTCGCGCCGGGCAACCTCTACGATAGCAACCGCTACACACTGTTCGGCATGCTGCAGCGACTCGGTGCCGAGCTGCTCGATCTGGGCGTCGTGCGCGACGACCCGCAAGCGATCGAGGACACCCTGCGCACGGCTTGCCGCGACGCCGATGCCGTGATCACATCAGGCGGCGTCTCCGTCGGCGAAGCCGATTTCACTCGCGAGATGATGACCCGCTTGGGCAACGTCGTCTTCTGGAAGATGGCAATGCGCCCCGGCCGTCCGTTCGCCTTTGGCGAACTCGAGGCCGACGGCCATCGCGCGTTGCTCTTCGGTTTGCCAGGCAACCCGGCGGCCGTGATGGCGTCGTTCTACCATCTGGTGCGCGACGGCCTGTTCGCGCTGATGGGCGCCGAGCCGCAAGTCACGCCGAGCGTGCCCGTGCCGACGACAACGGCCATTGCCAAGCGGCCCGGCCGTACCGAATTCCTGCGCGGCATTCTTGCCCCGGACGCACAGGGCCGCTGGCAGGTGACGGTCGCCGATGCGCAAAGCGCCGGCATTCTGCGCACGATGAGCGAAGCGAACTGCTTTGTCACACTCGGCACCGCGCGTGGCGATGTCGCGGCAGGCGAACTGGTCGACGTTATTGCATTCGACGGACTGGTATAGTGCGAGCGCCCTCAAAATTCCCCTAAAGCGAAGCAGCGAGATTGCGACATATCGCCGGCATCGGCGCTTCGACGATGTCGGCATCCAACCGAAAGCACACGTCAATGACAACAAAAAAGCAGATCACGTATATCAGTCCCGGCCAGACGGCCAAAGCGCTGGTGCTGGTCTATCTCACTTTCAGTATTCCGCTGGTACTGCTCGCCTTCCTCGCCGCGTTCCTGCGCTACGGCGAACTGCCGGGACTCGCGTTCATTTCCGCCCTGGTCCTGAATGCCATCGTCGGTTTCGTGCTGCTCTGGATCGCGTGCCATGCGTACAACTGGGTAGCCGAGCGGTTCGGTGGGATCGAAGTCGCACTGGGCGACGTCCCCGACGAAGAATGCTGACCTGCACACCGGCGATGGCTTGATGCCGTGGCGCCGCGCGCATATAACGAACGTGCCGTACCGGCGGCTCCGGCCGTCAACCCTACTGTCTCCTGATTTCCTTGCCCTCATGTCCCTGACCCTGTGCGCCGCCAAGGCCGACGACGTCGGCGCGATTTTCGGCCTGATGCGAGAACTGGCCGTTTATGAAAAGCTGCTGGATATCTTTGAAGCGACGCCGCAGAGCGTGCACGAAGCGCTGTTCGGGCCTAGCCCGGCGGCCGAGTGCCTGATGGCGAAATGGGACGGCGAGGCGGTCGGCTACGCGCTGTACTTCCACAACTTCTCGACGTTCCTCGGACGGCGCGGCCTGTATCTCGAAGACGTCTATGTACAGCCGTCGATGCGTGGCAAGGGCGTGGGACAGGCACTCTTGCGTCAGTTGGCCGGCATCGCCGTCGAACGGCGCTGCGGGCGCTTCGAGTGGACCGTACTCGACTGGAATCAGCCGGCCATTGATTTCTACACGTCGCAGGGCGCGACCGTGTTGCCCGACTGGCGCGTGGTACGCATGACGGGCGAGGCGCTCAAGCGGTTCGCCACGCACGGCGAAGCCCCGGTGTCCTGAGCGCCGAGGGCTTTCCGAGCACTCTGAGCACTCTGAGCGCCGGGAGATCTGGGAAATCCGGGAGTGCTCTGAACGTTCTGAACGTCTGGACGGTCAAGTACATCCTGCCTGAACGAACGGCGCCCCGGGTTCCCCTGGGCGTCCATCGCCACCTGGCGCTCACGCCTCGTCGTCGGTCTCCATCTCCACACCAAGCAGTTCGACGGCCTGCTCACCGGGCAGCGCCTCCACGGACTTGAGCTGACGCGCCATCGCGCGCGTGCGCACCTCGGCCTTGTCGATCGAACGGGTCACTGTCTCCAGTTGCGCCTTGGTCTTGGCGAGCACGTCACCGAATTTGGTGAACTCCGTCTTCACTGCGCCGAGTACCTGCCACACCTCGCTGGAACGACGTTCGATGGCGAGCGTGCGGAAGCCCATCTGCAGGCTGTTGAGCAATGCGGTCAACGTTGTCGGTCCCGCCACCGTCACGCGATATTCGCGTTGCAACAGGTCCGAGAGTCCCGGACGGCGCAGCACTTCGGCGTATAAACCTTCCGTCGGCAGGAACAGCAGCGCGAAATCGGTCGTGTGCGGCGGCGCGAGATACTTGTCCGCGATGGTCTTCGCTTCCAGGCGAATGCGCGACTCCAACGCCTTCGACGCCTCCTCCACCGCCGCCGGATCGGCGCGCTCCTGTGCGTCGAGCAGACGCTCGTAATCCTCGCGCGGGAACTTGGCGTCGATGGGCAGCCAGACCGGCGTGTTGCTGTCGCCGTTCTGACCCGGCAGCGCAATCGCGAACTCCACCCGCTCGGCACTGCCCGGTTTGGTCGCCACGTTCTTGGCAAACTGCTCGGGCGTCAGCAGTTGCTCGAGCAACGCTTGCAGTTGCACTTCGCCCCAGATGCCTCGCGTCTTCACATTGGTCAGCACGCGCTTGAGATCGCCCACGCCCGCGGCGAGCGTCTGCATCTCGCCGAGGCCGCGATGCACCTGCTCCAGGCGGTCCGAGACCAGCTTGAACGACTCGCCGAGTCGCTGCTCCAGCGTGGCATGGAGCTTCTCATCGACTGTGCGGCGCATCTCTTCGAGCTTCGCCGAATTATTGACCTCGATGTCCTTGAGCTTCTGTTCGAGCGTTGCGCGCACTTCGGCGAGCCGCCGCTCGTTGCCCTCGGCCAGTTGCGTGAGCTGCTGGTGCTGTGCCTCACCGAAGCGGCGCAATGTCGACGTCTGCTCTTCGCGCATCTGCTGCCCGTTGAGCACCAGGCTCTGACGCACCGCATCGAGCTGGACGGCGTTCGTCTCGGTGAGCTTCGCCAGTTGTTGGGCAAAACCGTCGATCTGGCTGTTCTGTACCGTGGCCACGCTCGTCATTTGCGCGGCCAACGTCTGCTGGAATTGCGCCATCTGCGTGCTTTGCTCGCCGCGTCCGGCGCGCGCCGTTTCCGCGAATTCCTGGCGCAGGCCGCGCTCGCTGCGATCCACCGCCTGGAGCAAGTCGTCCCGGATGCGGCTCAGCGAGTCAACGAGCGTCTCGCGCCATGTCGCGTCGCCGCCGCGCAGCCACACCTTCACCGCAATCGCGATCATCACCAGAAAGTTCAGCGCCGCCAGCGCCACCAACCCCATCTCTACCATCGCGTTGCGACTCCCGTTGACACGTTTTGATCCTGCCGCCTGCCAAGCTGCCTTGAGCCGCTACGACTGACGCGCGGCCGGATTCAGCAGACAGGGCGGTTTGCCCGCCGCCGCCCCGAATCCCAAGGCCGCAATCAGATTGTCGGCCGCCAGGCTTGCCATGCCGCGACGCGTCGCCACCGACGCACTGGCAATATGCGGCGTCAGCACGACGTTCGACACCTTGAGCAAGTCGGGATGCACCTTCGGCTCGCCCTCGAAGACGTCGAGGCCAGCCGCCGCAACCTGACGGTTCGCGAGCGCGACTGCGAGCGCGGCATCGTCGACGATGCCGCCGCGCGCCAGATTGACCAGCGTTGCCGTCGGTTTCATAACGGCCAGCTCGGCGGCGCCGATCGTGTGATGCGTTGCGGCCGAGTAAGGCAACACGAGGATGACGTGATCCGCCGTGCGCAGCAGCGTGTCCTTGTCGACAAAGCTCGCCTTGCATGCCGCTTCCGTTGCCGCATCGAGGCGCGACCGGTTGTGATACACGACACGCATGTTGAAGCCCATCGCACGGCGCGCAATTGCCTGTCCGATACGGCCCATGCCGATGATGCCCAGCGTGCTGCCGTGTACGTCGGCGCCGAGAAACATATCGTAGGCCCACTTGTCCCAATGCCCTTCACGCAACCAACGCTCGGACTCGGTCACGCGACGCGCCGTCGCCATCAACAGCGCCCAGCCGAAGTCGGCTGTCGTCTCGTTAAGCACATCAGGGGTGTTCGTCGCCATGACGCCGGCAGCGGTCATCGCCTCGATATCGAAGTTGTTGTAGCCCACGGCCATGTTGGCCACCACACGCAGATGCGGTGCACCGGCGAGCACCGACGCATCGATGCGCTCGCTCGCCGTGGTAATCGCGCCGGCCTTGTCGGCCAGCCGCGCGCGCAATTCGTCGCTCGAATACACCGTATCGGCGTCGTTGCGCTCGACATCGAAATACTGGGCCAGACGCTCGATCACGTCCGGAAAAATGGCTCGGGCTACCAGGATCTTCGGTTTCACCAGTCGTCTCGCAAAGGCTGACCGCGTCACAACCGCGCGGCTCAGAAGAATATCAGGGTCGTCAATACGAACAGCGGCAGCAGAATTGCGCCCGACCACAGCATATAGCCAAAGAAGCTCGGCATGCGAATACCGCGTTGCTCCGCGATGGCTTTCACCATGAAGTTCGGCGCGTTCCCGACGTAAGTGTTGGCACCCATGAATACCGCGCCGGCCGAAATCGCCGCAAGCGTCGCCGCCCCCGAGGTCATCAGGGTTGCGGCGTCGCCGCCGGCCGTATTGAAGAACACCAGGTACGTCGGCGCATTATCGAGGAATGACGAGAGCAGCCCCGTCGCCCAGAAATACATGACGTTGTCCGGCGCCCCGCCCGGCCCCGTGACCAGGCGAATCACCCAACCAAGCGCTCCGGCGTCTCCTGCGCGCAGAATGGCGACTACCGGAATGATCGTCAGGAAGATACCGGCGAACAGCTTGGCGACCTCCTTCATCGGCTCCCAATTGAAGCTGTTGCCCTCACGCGCCGTGCGCGGCGTGATGGCCAGCGACATCAATGTCACCACGATCAGCCCCACGTCGCGCGCGAGGTTCTGCAACGCGACATGTGTACCGAAGATATCGAGCTCGACGCCCGGCTTCCAGACTCCACTCATCAGCACGAGCCCGACGGCAGCGGCTAGCAGCACGAAGTTGCGCTTGCCCTCGAGTCGCAGCGGCACGGCATACGGCGTCGGGTCAAGCGCCTCGACGTGACGCTCCTTGTTCTGTCGGAAGTAGTACGCATCGATCAGGAAGAACAGCACCAGAAGCACCGCGCAGATGAACAGCGTCTCGGGCCAGATGTGGGCCGTCGTCCAGAAGAAGTCGACCCCTTGCAGGAAACCAAGGAAGAGCGGCGGATCGCCCAGCGGCGTCAGCGAGCCCCCGGCATTCGCCACGAGGAAGATGAAGAACACGACGACGTGCACGTTGTGATCGCGGTTATCGTTGGCGCGGATGAGCGGGCGGATCAGCAACATCGCCGCGCCCGTCGTGCCCATGATGCTCGCCAGCACAGTGCCCAACGCCAGCAGCCCGGTGTTGAGCCAGGGCCCGCCGCGCAGGTTGCCATGCACGCAGATGCCACCAGCGGTGGTGAACAGCGCCGTGAGCAGGACGACAAACGGGATGTACTCCGCGACAATGGCGTGCACCGCGCCATACCAGGCCGCCCCCACGCCGAACACCAGCGCGAAGGGCAGCAGGAACGCCGCGGCCCAGAACGCTGCGATCTTGCCGAAGTGGTGATGCCAGAAGGCCGGGGCCAGCAGCGGCCCGACCGCAATCGAGAGCAGCAGCCCGGCAAACGGCACGCCCCACCAGGCGACGAGCTGTGCGCCGTCCGGCCCGGCAGCAAACGCCGCAGGGCTTGCCAATGCCAGTCCTGCCGCCCCCAACGTGCCCCAAATCCCCTTGTGCATTGTTCTTGATTCCTGTTGATTGATCGTCGACGATTTACGAGTCGCTCTCGGCGCAGAAGTGCCCAAAGCACCGCAACCTTGGGAAATATCTCAAACCGAGGCGACACACGACCCAAAGGATCCCATACCGAAACCCATGGTCGATTCTCAAAAGCTTTCCCACCGCCGCGCATCGAGCGTCACGCCGGCGAAGGAAGTGTTTCGATGGAAACCCGCTGTCGCGGGCCGACATGCCTGCGTCGTACCTCAGGCGCCGTCGACGATGATGAGGTGGACGCGGTACGGGCCGTGGGCGCCCAGCACGAGCGTCTGTTCGATATCGGCCGTACGCGACGGCCCGGCAATGAAGTTGGTGGCGCGAGAGAGTTGGCCGCGTTCGCTACGCATGAGCGCGAAACCGTCCTCGTGCCCCGCGACGATGCGCGACGCAGGCACCACCGCGAGGTGTGTCTCGGGCAGCAGGGTGGCCGACGCAAAGGTCTCCGGTCCCGACATCATCATCAGCGCGCCGGTCTCCGCAATGGCGCAGAAGCAACCGGTGATGCCGACCAGATCGTCACCCTGCGGCTTGCGGAATTCCACGCGGCACCCCGCACTCTCCCAATCGAGCTCGCGCAATGTCGGCCAGGCCACTGCCTGGACGGTGAGGCCGTTGGCCTGCAGGTACGTCGCAGCCGCGGGCGGCACGTCGTTCATGCTCGGCACGCGTGAGATCGTGGTCGAGAGCGCCTGTGCCTTGTCGATGAACGTGGCGATGAGATCGGCTGACATGCCCGGACGCGGCCCCTGCGGATGCCGTGCCAGATAGTCCTCGGCCGCTGCCTGCTCGTTCGCGCGCGCGGCATCCGGGCGATGCTGTGCATTGCGAATGCGGGCAAAGATGCGATTGCGGGCGTCGGAGGTATCCATGGGCTGTCCTGTGAAGCCGACGTGTCGGTCTACGGCCGACGTCGTCGCTTATCGTCTCTCGAAAGGCCGCCAGTGCAAGTCCGGCGGGCGATGCGCAATTATAACGGCTGCCCCCCGCGGCGCGGCGCACGTTCGCACACTATCGGAATGGTCCACCCAGCCGCTCGGACAATGCCCCCGGTACCGGACGTCACGCGCCGGCCGTCGGCTCCGGCGCGATCTCGAATACCTGGCGCAGATAGGCTAGATAGGCGTCGTCGTTGCACATGTTCTTGCCCGGCGAATCCGAGAGCTTCGCCACGGGCTGGCCGTTGCAGCGAACCATCTTGATGACGATCTGCAAAGGCTGGTAGCCCAGGTCATTGGTGAGGTTCGTCCCCACCCCGAAGGCGAGCTTGCAACGGTCGCGGAAACGCTCGAAAAGCTGAAGGACCTTCGGAATGTCGAGGCCGTCCGAGAAGATCATGGTCTTCGTATGCGCGTCGACGCGGTTTTCCGCGTAATGCGCCAGCAGGCGCTCGCCCCAGGCGAACGGATCGCCGGAGTCGTGACGCGCGCCGTCGAAGAGCTTGCAGAAATACATGTCGAAGTCGCGCAGAAAGGCGGACATGCCGTAGACATCCGAGAGCGCGATGCCAAGGTCGCCGCGGTATTCCTTCGCCCACGTCTCGAAGCCGAAGATCTGCGAGTCGCGCAGACGCGGGCCGAGCGCCTGACACGCCTGAAGGTACTCGTGGGCCATCGTGCCGAGCGGCGTGAGGCCGAGCTTCAACGCGTAGTACACGTTGCTCGTACCCGCGAACTGTTCGCCCAGTTGATCGCGCAGCGTGAGAATCACTTCCTCGTGCCACTCCTTCGAGAAGCGGCGTCGCGTGCCGTAATCGGCGATCTTGCAGTCGCGATAATCGGCGCGACCGGCGAGCATGCCAATCTTGTCCTTGAGCCGCTGCCGGCCTTCCTCATAGGCCGGCTTGCGTTGCGTATTGCGGAAATACACTTCGTTGACGATGGCGAGCACCGGGATCTCGAAGAGGATCGTGTGCAGCCAAGGCCCGCGAAGGGTGATGTCGATCTCGCCGTTGCCCTTGGGCGAGGGCTGCACCGTGATGTACTTCTCGTTCAGATGGAACAGGTCGAGAAAGTCGATGAAGTCGCTCTTGATGAAGCGCATCGCGCCAAGATAACGCAGCTCGGACTCGGTAAAGCGCAGCCCGCACAGCAAGCGGATCTCATCGCGAATCTCGTCGACGTACGGCGTGAGATCCACGCCTTCGGTCCGGCACTTGAAGCGATACTCGACCTGCGCCGCGGGAAAATGATGCAGCACCACCTGCATCATCGTGAACTTGTAGAGATCGGTATCGAGCAGCGACGTGATGATCATGACGACAGACTTCGCGAGGAATACACAACAGAAAGCAGCACACGCTGCCGATCGGCCAGGCAGCTGCGGGGCAGCGCGCAGGAAGAGCAACCATCGTACCGCAAAGCGGCGTCACGCATGACATTCGCGCCGGATGCCGGGTGTCGCCGCGGCAGGTGCGGGATGCGCTTCGGCTCTCGCACCTGCCGCGGCGGGCTGCGTTACAATAGCGGCTTTAACGGCCGTTCGAAGCCGTTTCGCGCCCTATTCTGGAGTTGTTGGCATGACGCACGTTGTCACCGAAAGCTGCATTAAATGTAAATTCACCGATTGCGTGGACGTTTGCCCCGTGGACTGCTTCCGCGAAGGCCCGAACTTCCTGTCGATCGATCCGGACGAGTGCATCGATTGCGCAGTCTGTGTGGCCGAGTGCCCCGTGAACGCCATTTATGCCGAAGAGGACGTGCCCGGCGACCAGCAAGCCTTCATTGCCCTGAATGCCGAACTGTCTCCGAACTGGCCGAGCATCACGAAGACCAAGCCGTCCCTGCCCGATGCGGATCAGTGGAAGGACGTCACCGAAAAGCTTCACCTGCTCGAGCGCTAAGCCTCGGGCGTCATGGGCGGATGTCGCGCGCCGGGCGCAGAAAAATGCGCGCCGAGTGTTGACAGTGCGCGAAAGCCACCCCTATAATCTCTTTCTCTTTTGATCCCCGATAGCTCAGTTGGTAGAGCGCCGGACTGTTAATCCGTAGGTCCCTGGTTCGAGCCCAGGTCGGGGAGCCAAGAATTTCGAAGCGATGGCCTCGCGCACGCGGGGCTTTTGTTTTAGTCGGTGCATCGTGACAGCGATGCGCGGCACCCAAGTTTGATCCTCGATAGCTCAGTTGGTAGAGCGCCGGACTGTTAATCCGTAGGTCCCTGGTTCGAGCCCAGGTCGAGGAGCCAAAACGCAGAAAGCCTCGCCAATCGGCGAGGCTTTTTTGTTTCCGGCGACGGCATCGCGCCGAACGCGCGCCGCCAGCCGTGCGCGCCAACAAAAACGGGGCGCCGTCTCCGGCACCCCGCTCTGTCACTTTCCGAACCACTTGCGGGTTCGCTAACCTATCAGTTCGCTTACTCGCTGGCGGGTGCCCCCATCGCGACCGGGCGATTCGCCGACGCCTGAACCTCGTTGCGGTTCACGCTTTCGATCCAGCGACGACGCATCGGCGCGAGCAGGAACTTCGCGGAGATCGCCGCTGCGATACTGATCACCGCCGCTGCGATAAACACACGATCCCAGTGACCACCGACGGCGAGCACCGATGCCAGCGGAACCAGCAGCGATGCCGTGCCCTTGGCGGTGTACAGCGTGCCCGCATTGGACGCGGCATTCTTGCTACCGAACGTATCCGCACACAGCGCCGGGAAGATCGAGAAGATTTCGCCCCAGCACAGGAAGGTCATCGCGGCGAAGAACACGAACATGTACGGGTTCTGGCCGAAGTGCATCAGGCCCAGCATTGCCAGCCCTTCACCGAGGAAGATGATGAACATGGCGTTCTCGCGACCGATCTTGTCCGAGACGAAACCGCACAGCGGACGCGTAAAGCCATTGCACAGGTTATCGATCGACAGCGTCATCGTGAGCAGCGGCAGCGTGGCACCGAACAGCGTCATCGGCATCGAAGCAATGCCATAGTCCTTCGCGATCGGCCCGATCTGTGCCGTTGCCATCAGACCGCCCGCGGCCACGGCGACGAAGCACACGTAGATCACCCAGAACACCGGCGTACGAATCATCTGACCCGAGGTGTAGTCCACCTTCGTCGCCAGGTTGCGGCGCGAAACGGTCACGCCCTTCGGTGTGCGCGGCTTCACGAGCAACAGCGCGAGGATAAAGATCGCGACGCCCTGCACGATGCCGAAGTTGAAGAACGCTGCCTCGTAACCCGACCCGCGGATCATGTTGGCAATCGGAATCACGGTGATCGCGGCACCGGCACCGAAGCCGGCAGCCGTCAGACCGGCGGCCAGACCGCGCTTGTCCGGGAACCACTTGAGTGCGTTACCCACGCACGTACCGTACACACAACCCGCACCAATACCGGCGATCACGGCCGCCGTGTACAGCACGGCGAGCGTTTCGGCGTACGAATACAGGACCCACGACAGCCCGACGCAAATCGCGCCACCTGCCACCACCGGCCGGGGTCCGAAGCGGTCGACCAGCCAGCCCTCGATCGGCACGAGCCAGGTTTCCACCACGATGAAGATAGAGAAGGCCACCTGAATGGCCGCGACGCCCCAGTGATGCTTCGTCTGCATCGGCTCGACAAACAACGTCCACGAATACTGCAGATTGGCCACCAGGCCCATACAGATAATGCCGATCACCAATTGTGACCAGCGCCCTCCCAGAAAAGAGGTCTTCTCCTCCGGTTGCGCATTTGCTTGCATGACTTGCCTCCTGTTCCTGTCAGACGATTGACGCCGGTCCGCGCTTCGTTGTGCGGTACCCGTCGTCATCGCGTGCCGTCTCGCGCCCCGACGTGGGGCAATCGCGCATACGGCACGCCTCCTGGCGTTACATGCGGCTCATGCGTGGCCGCTTGATCACGGAACGCTGCCTGGCGGCGCGCTCGCAGGGCTCGAGCCCCGGCTGACTGACTTTCGGAAGCGCCAAAGGACACTTCCGGCCCCCACTTCGGCGCGGCGACGCAGGCTTTAGGCCCGCGCCGGCAAGTTGCCGGCTGCCGAAGGGTGGCGGGTGAATCGATTCGAGTGGGGGATTGGCCTGCGCTGTCAGAGGGTCGCGATGGATTCCCATGAATCACATCGCAGGCCACGTCCCATCACTCAGGCGAGCGCGCCTCACAGACGCGTGATCGCCGGATCGCCCGCCCGCAACTGGCGGCAGGGAGATGAGGAACACCGCAGCGCTGACCCACAACCTCAGACGCCAACGGCGGATACGACAGGGCAGCCGGTACTGAAGCACCGTCGCACAAAAGCTGCCCGAAAGGAAATGCGTGCTTACCCAACGAATGTCTCCGGTAAATACTGCGTCGACCCGCCCGCCCCGCCCGTGGAAATTCACAGGTCTTGTGGAGTTCGGCTCGTCGCCTTTCATCTGATATACAAGATTCAATATATCGAATTAAGTATTTTTATGGTTCCAAAATTAGTCCATGACCGGAGGACTGTCAACCCGAGAGCGCCCGCGCCCCGGTTGTCGTCGGCGATGGGGAGAACGCCAGGCCGACCTTGGAGTCAGCGTCCAATAACCGGAAAACGTAAGGAAATCAGGCCATTGCGGGGCATTGGGTATCATCGCCGAGCGTCGGGCGCCCTCGAGCGGCATCACACCGCCGAGTGCAGGCTCAGGGAAAACGATGACGTTTCCAGGAGGGATTGTTAGCCTTCAGCAGGGCGCCTCGTCGACCCGAAAAATCGGGTCAGACTGACTCGACGTCGCTCGAATGGTTGCGGATGAAGGTCAGGTGTTCGCGCAGCGAACGCTGCGCGAGGGTGGCGTCGTGCGATGCGACGGCGGTGAAGATGCGGCGGTGCTGGTCGATCAGCTCGGCCAGATCGGCGCCGTGGCTGACGATGGCGCGGTAGTTATCGGCCACCGACCCGCGCAACAACTCGAAGATCGCGTGCATCAGGTGCACCAGCACGAGATTGTGCGTCGCTTCGGCCAGCGCCAGATGGAAATGCGCGTCGAGCTCGGGCACGCGGGTGAGCAGCGACTGCCGCCGCGCGTCGCCCTCGCCGTCCAGGCCGTCATGCCCTGCCGCGTAGGCGGCATAGGTGGCATAGGCGGCCTCGAGCGCTTCGAGCGCCTGTGCGAGGCGTGCGATGTCCTCAGGTGTCGCGCGCGCGGCCGCCAGTTCCACGGCCTTGGCTTCGAGCACTTCGCGCATCTCCAGCACGTCATCGACAGTTTTGCTGTGTCGCGACATCAATTGCGACAGCGGTTCCGCGAGCAGCGGCTGGCTGGCGTTGGCGACCAGGTACCCGCCCCCGGCGCGGCCGACGATCAGGCCGCGCGACTCCAGCCGCAGCAGCGCTTCTCGAAGGGATGGGCGCGACACACCCATCTGCTGCGCCAGATCGCGCTCGGACGGCAGCGCCGAGCCCGGGGCGAGCCGGCCTTCGACAACCATCGTCTCCAGTTGCTCGTACACCATGTCGGACAGTCGCAGGCGCGGCGGCGGCGTAACCGGCGCAAAACTCGCGACGGTGCCCTGAGATTCGCTGGCAGGTAGGGAAGACATAGGCAAGGACGACTCGTTGGACGACATCTCGGCTTCGGTTCTCGACGAAAAAATCACAGGTACGACGATACAGGATCACGCTTCGCTCAGGGTAGGCGCACTCCCCGAGACCCGGCATCGCCAGGGACATCCTCTCGAGGCAAGGGTTAACCCTGTAGTCGAAATCGGATCATTCCCTTTACGATAGCATTATCCGATAACTGGTCGACCAGTCTACCAGTAGACCAACGATCAGTGAAACGCCACGACACGTCAACGATTGTCCGAGAGCCCGCCTGATGACATCGAATGCGTTGCCCCCCTCCCCGTCCCCGGCGCTGAGTCCACAGCGCCCGGTACCGTCGCCGCCGGCGCCTGGGCGCGTCGCCGCCGAACCCGTCTTCGAAACGATTGACGACCCCACGCGCGTCGCCCGGCTCGCGGCACTGCGTGCCGCCGTGCCCGACGCCCAGTGGCTCACCGACCGCGAACAGATCACGCCGTACGAATGCGACGGCCTGGCCGCCTACCGCAAGCTGCCGCTTGCCGTGGTCCTGCCGGCCGACGAGGATCAGGTTTGCCGCATCCTGCGGGCCTGCCACGATCACAACGTGCCCGTCGTGCCGCGCGGGGCAGGCACGGGGCTATCCGGCGGCGCCATGCCGATCACCGATGGCATCGTGCTCTCGCTCGCCCGATTCAAACGCATTCTCGACGTCGACCCTTACGCCCGCACCGCCACCGTGCAGCCAGGTGTGCGCAATCTCGCCGTCTCCGAAGCGGCCGCGCCTTACGGTCTTTACTACGCACCGGATCCCTCGTCGCAGATCGCCTGCACCATCGGCGGCAACGTCTCGGAGAACTCGGGCGGCGTGCATTGCCTGAAATACGGCCTGACGGTGCACAACGTCCTGCGTGTGCGCGCCGTGACGATGGACGGCGAGGTCGTGGAATTCGGCTCGCATGCGCTCGACGCCCCGGGGCTCGACCTGCTGTCCGTGTTCATCGGTAGCGAAGGGATGTTCTGCGTGGTCACGGAAGTTACCGTGAAGCTCGTGCCGAAGCCGCAAGTCCAGCAAGTCATCATGGCCAGCTTCGACGACGTCGAGGCCGGCGGCGACGCCGTCGCGGCGATCATCGCCGCAGGCATCATCCCTGCCGGCCTGGAGATGATGGACAAGCCGGCCACCCAGGCCGTGGAAGCGTTCGTTCACGCAGGCTACGACCTGGACGCCGCCGCCATCCTGTTGTGCGAATCCGATGGCACGCCCGAAGAAGTCGCGGAAGAAGTCGCACGGGTCTCGGCGGTGTTGCGCGCGTCGGGCGCCACCCGCATCCAGGTGTCTACGTCGGAAGCCGAACGCCTGCGCTTCTGGTCCGGACGCAAGAACGCCTTCCCCGCCGCCGGACGCCTCTCGCCGGACTACTACTGCATGGACGGCACCATCCCGCGCCGGACCATCGGCACGCTGCTCAAGCGCATCGAAGCGATGGAAGCGCAATACGGTCTGCGCTGCATCAACGTCTTTCACGCCGGCGATGGCAACATGCACCCGCTGATTCTTTTCAACGGCAACGATCTGGACGAGTGGCACCGCGCCGAAGCGTTCGGCAGCGACATTCTCGAAGCCTGCGTGGCGCTGGGGGGCACGGTAACCGGCGAGCACGGCGTCGGGATCGAAAAGATCAACGCGATGTGCGTGCAGTTCTCCCCGGAGGAACGCGATGCGTTCTTTGGCGTGAAGCGTGCCTTCGACCCGGCCGGCCTGCTCAATGCCGACAAGGGCATTCCAACGCGTGCGCGCTGCGCCGAGTACGGCAAAATGCACGTGCGCGGCGGCCTGCTGCCTCACCCCGACTTGCCGAGGTTCTGATGTTGCCAGCCCCCTCCTCCCACGCGTCGCCCAACGAGGATACGCAAGCGGCGGCGCAGGTACTCGCCGCGATTCGCGAGCGTGTGCTCGCCGCCACTGCCCGCGGCACGCCGCTTGATATCCAGGGCGGCAACACCAAGCGCTGGTACGGCCAGACGCCCGCCGGCGAGCCGCTCGACATGCGCGCGTATCGCGGCATCGTGTCATACGATCCGGCCGAACTCGTCATCACTGCCCGTGCGGGCACGCCGCTGGCGGAGATCGAAGCGGCCCTGGCCGGGCGCGGCCAGATCCTGCCGTTCGAGCCACCGCATTTCGGCCCCGGCACAACGCTTGGCGGCTGCATCGCGGCCGGCCTCGCCGGCCCTCGCCGGCCACACGTCGGCGCGCCGCGCGACTTTGTCCTCGGCGCCGTCGTCATGAACGGTCAGGGGCAAGTGCTGCATTTCGGCGGGCAGGTAATGAAGAACGTCGCGGGTTACGATGTCTCTCGCGTACTGGCGGGCGCGCTCGGCACGCTTGGCGTCCTGCTGGAACTCTCGATCAAGGTGCTGCCCTGCCCGGTGGCCGAGGCGACGCTGCATTTCGAAATGTCGCAAGCGCAAGCCATCGAGCAGCTCAACCGCTGGGGCGGTCAACCACTGCCGCTCATGGGATCGGCCTGGCATGACGGCGCGCTGCGCGTGCGCCTTGGCGGTGCCGCGGCGGCCATCACAGCAGCACGTGCCACAATGGGCGGCGAGTCCATCGATGCCATCGAAGCCCACGCGTTCTGGCAGGCGCTGCGCGAGCAGACGCACCCGTGCTTCGCGAGCGCGCCGCTCACGGGAGACGGGCAACCGCTATGGCGCTTGTCGGTGCCACCGACCACGCCGCCGCTCGCCCACAGCGACGAGCACCTGATCGAATGGGGGGGCGCACAACGCTGGTGGATCACGCCGCGCGCAGCCGCCGACGTGCGCGCGATTGCCGCCGCGGTGGGCGGGCATGCTACGCTGTTTCGCCACGGCGACAAGTCGACCGGCGTATTTACCCCGCCACCGGCCGCGCTGCGCGCTATCGGCGAGCGTTTGCAGCACGCGTTCGACCCGAGCCGCATCTTCAACCGCCATCGGCTGTACCGCTAAAGACGACGATGCAAACGAACCTCGCAGACTTTCTCCGTCAGACGGCGGACGGCGACGAAGCCGAAGCCATTCTCCGCAAATGCGTGCATTGCGGCTTTTGCACCGCCACGTGTCCGACCTATCAATTACTGGGCGACGAACTCGACGGTCCGCGCGGCCGCATCTATCTCATCAAGCAGATGGTCGAGGGCCAACCCGTGACGCGCGAAACGCAGCGTCACCTGGATCGGTGCCTGACCTGCCGCAGTTGTGAATCAACTTGCCCGTCAGGGGTGCAGTATGGCCGGCTCGTCGACATCGGCCGCCGTCATGTCGACGCCCAGGTCGGTCGCCCTGCCGGCGAGCGTGCGGTGCGCTGGGTGCTCGCACGCGTGCTGCCCAATCGCACGCTGTTCTCACCCGCGCTTCGCCTGGGCCAGCGATTTCGGTCGCTGCTGCCTCGCTCGCTGCGCGAGAAGGTGCCCCATCGCCAGCGCTCGGGCAGTTGGCCGCAAGGCACGCACACGCGTCGCATGCTGATGCTCGAAGGCTGCGTGCAGCCCGCCATGTTGCCGAACGTCAACAAGGCCACCGCCCGCGTGCTCGATGCCCTCGGCATCGAAATGGTGCGACCGGCGGCGGCCGGTTGCTGTGGCGCCATTCGCCTGCATCTGAACTACCAGGACGACGGCCTCGACGACGCGCGTCGCAACATCGACGCCTGGTGGCCCGAGATCGAAGCGGGTGCGCAAGCCATCGTGATCAACGCGTCGGGCTGCGGCGCGACGGTCAAGGAATACGGGCATCTGCTGCGTCACGATCCGCAATATGCTGGCAAGGCGCAACGCGTCTCGGAACTCGCACGCGATCTGTCCGAAGTGCTGCTCGACAACCTGGAAGTCCTGCAACAACGCGTGCCGAGCCGAAAGACGGGCAAGATCGCCTACCATCCGCCATGCACGCTGCAGCATGGGCAACAGCTCAAGGGCGTGGTGGAGAAGGTGCTCGCGGGGGTCGGCGTCAACGTCGTGCTACCGCAGGACAGCCACATCTGCTGCGGCTCCGCCGGCACGTATTCGGTCACGCAGCCAACGTTGTCGCATCAATTGCGCGATGCGAAGTGGAAGGCGCTCGACGCCCTCGAGCCGGAGTTGGTCGTCTCGGCCAATGTCGGTTGCATTTGCCATTTGCAGGCGACCGCCAAGGGCGAGCACGCACGCGATCACGCCCCGGTTCAACACTGGATCGAACTGCTCGACCGCATGATCGCGTCGGCCTGAGCACCGGCACTGGACACCCCTCCTACGTCCATCAAGTCGATTGATTGTCCCGATGAAAGGGACAATCAATCCCCAGCCTGCCCGTTTATCTAAACGATGGTGCTCCCTAGAATCGAGGTCAAGTCAGTCATCACATCGATGTCTGAGCCGCCCCTTACTTCGATTCCTTCACCGGAGCCTGTCATGATCGACACCAAAACCGCCCCTTACGCCGCACTGCTGCTGCGCGTATCGTTGGGTATCCTCTTCCTCGCCCACCTGTCGCTCAAGGTATTCGTATTTACCGTCCCCGGCTTCGTGGGCTTCATGGGGTCGCTGGGCCTGCCGCCGTTCGTCGCTTATGTCACGATGGCGCTGGAACTCATCGGCGGCCTGATGCTGATCACGGGCTTCCATGCACGTTGGGCGGCGCTGCCGCTGGCCGCGCTGATGCTCGGCACCATCGTGTCCGTGCATGGCCACAACGGCTGGATGTTCGCCAACAAGGGCGGTGGCTGGGAATTCCCGGCGTTCTGGCTGGTGGCGTTGCTGGTCGTCGCCTTGCTCGGCGACGGCGCCTGCGCGATTCGCCGCGCGCGTACCGCCTGATCGCCGCATCGGGTTCTTGTTTGCGTTCTTTTGCCGGAGCCATCGTCATGTCTGCCCTGCCTACCCTCTTCGTCTCCCACGGCTCACCGTTGCTCGCGGTCGATCCGGGCCGCACTGGCCCGCTGTTGACGGCGTTGGGGCGGGCGGTGCCGCGTCCGCGGGAGATCCTCGTGATTTCCCCGCATTGGTCGACACCGACCCCGCGCGTGGGCAACCTGGCGCAACAGCGCACGATCCACGATTTCGGCGGCTTCCCGCGCGAGCTGTATGCGCTGGAATACCCGGCTGCGGGCGCGCCAGCACTCGCCGAGCGTACAGTGAAAATGCTGCGCGATGCCGGCCTGCCCGCGACCACCGACGACCAATGGGGCCTCGATCACGGCGCCTGGGTACCGCTGCGCTATCTGTATCCGGATGCCGATGTTCCGGTCACCCAACTGTCGCTGCAACGGCACGCGCGTCCCGAGACACAGTATCGACTCGGGCAACGCCTGGCGCCGCTCGCCCAGGAAGGCACGCTCATCATCGCGTCGGGCAGCTTCACGCACAACCTGCATGAAGTCTTCCGCGCCCCGTCGGAAGACTTGGCTGAAGCGCCCTATCTGGCCGAGTTCGTCGCATGGTTCACCGAGCATCTCGCGGCGATGGACCTGGATGCCCTGTTCGACTACCGCGCCCGCGCACCCTATGCCGAGCGCGCCCATCCGACCGACGAGCATCTACTGCCGCTCTACATCGCGTTGGGCGCGGCCGACAACGCCGCCCGCCAAACGCACTTCGACACCGGCGCCACCTACGGCGCGCTGCGCATGGACGCCTTTGCGTTCGGCAACGCCGCTCCGTCGCTCGCCGACGTGACCGCGCTGGCACAATAACGACATCGACACACGGGGGTGACACGACGGGGATGCCGTCGCGTCACCGTCGGCACTCTCGTTTCTCCGGCCACCGGCCCGATCGCGCATCGCACTGCGCATTCCTGAGGAGTCACGCCCCGGCATGAACAAACTTCGCGAGATCGAAAGCTTCATCGCCGTGGTCGAGTCGGGTAGCTTCGTGAAGGCTGCCGCGACATTGGGCATCTCCAAGACCGCCATTTCGCGTTACGTTGCCGATCTCGAGGCGCGTCTGGGCACGCGCCTGCTCCAGCGCACCACGCGGCGCCTGTCGCTCACCGAGCCCGGCCAGCGGTACGTCGAACGATGCCGCCAGATCCTCACCGAACTCGACGAGGCCGATGCCATGGCAGGCGAGCAGGACGGACTGCCCGCCGGACCGCTGCGCATCAATGCCCCGCATACGTTCGGCGTGCTGCATCTCGCGCCACTCTGGCCTGCGTTTCTTGCCCGGCATCCGCAAGTCTCGCTCGATATCACGCTGAGCGATCGTCTCGTCGATATCGTCGACGAAGGCTACGATCTGGCCATCCGCATCACGCGCCTGCCCGATTCGTCGCTAGTGCATCGGCGGCTCGCGGGCACCCGGCTGCTGCTGTGCGCCTCGCCCGGCTACCTCGCGCTGCACGGCACGCCGCAGCACCCCAGCGAACTCGCCCATCACGAGACGGTTGGCTACAGCTATTTTTCGCACCGGCGCGAATGGCGCTTCGACGGTCCCGACGGCCCCGTTTCCGTGCGCACCCGCGCGCGGCTCATCGCCAATAACGGCGATACCTGTCTGGCCGCCGCCGTGGCTGGGTCGGGCATCATCCTGCAACCGGCATTTCTCGTCCAGGACGCCTTGCGCGACGGCCAGCTCGTCGAATTCCTGCCCGAGTACACGCAGGGGGAGATGGGCATCTATGTCGTCTATCCGACGCGCAAGTACCTGAGCGCCAAGGTTCGTGCCCTCATCGACTTTCTCGTCGATGCCTTCGCCATGCCCGGCTGGCGAGCCATCGACCGCCGCTGAGCGCAACGGACTTACCGGCATCCGCCGCGAAAGCCCTGCAAATCCCTGATAACTGACAGACAACACACCGGAACGTCTCCGTTAATTCTTGTCGCAGGCAAATGTCACTTATACTGGCGGGCCTGATGTCTCATTTCGCCTATTTTGGAAAACCTTTTACTGATCGTCGCCGCGATGCTGCTGGTGTTGCTCAACGGCTTCTTCGTGGCGGCGGAATTCGGCCTCGTCAAACTGCGCCAGACGCGCGTTCATATCATTGCCCGCCAACGCGGTTGGCGCGGCCGTATCCTGGCCAGGGTGCACGGCCAGCTCGATACCTACCTTTCGGCGTGTCAACTCGGCATCACGCTCGCCTCGCTCGGCCTGGGCTGGATCGGCGAGCCCGCGTTTGCGCGCATTCTCACGCCGCTGTTCGCCGCACTGGGCGTCAGTTCGGCAGAGCTGATCCACGCGCTCGCGTTCTTCATTGCGTTCTTCACGATTTCGTATCTGCACATCGTCGTGGGCGAACTCGCGCCGAAGTCGATGGCGCTGCGCATGCCGGAAGTCATCTCGGTCTGGACGGCAGCCCCGCTCTATGGCTTTTACTGGCTGATGTATCCGGCGATCTGGATCCTCAACCACAGCGCCAACCGCCTGCTGCGCTGGACCGGTCTCGATCCGTCGCACGGCACCGATGCGCATTACTCAGCCGATGAAATCAAGCTGATCATGCGCCGCGGGGCATCGAGCGAAAAACTGTCGCGCGACGACTGGAACGTCGTCGCCTATGCCATCGACTTCAGCGATCTGACCGTCTCCGATCTCATGCATCCGATGAGCGAAGTGGCCGCCTTCCGCCGCAATGTCACGTTCGCGCAGAACATGGATACCGCCTATCGTCATCGTTACAGCCGCTACCCGTTCTTCGACAACGACGGCGAAACCATACTCGGCGTAGTGCACCTGAAAGATTTGTTCCTCGCGGAGCACCATGGCCAGTCGATCGAGGATCTAGGCAGCATGGCGCGTCCGGTCGAACGCGTGAAGCCCGACATGCCGGCGCGCGAGCTGTTCCGTCGATTTCGACGCGGCGCTCCGCACTTTGCCGTGGTGGGATGGCCAGACCAGAAGCCCATCGGCTTCCTGACGCTCGACAACCTGCTCTCCGCGCTTGTCGGCAAAATCCGCGACGAATTCCGTCAGACGGAAGACGACTGGACCCGCATGGAAGACGGCACGCTCATCGGGCGCGGCAGCTTGCCGATCCTGACGCTGGAACGCTCGCTGGGCATCGAGATCCCGAGCGAGCATGCGGAATCGGTGGGCGGCCTGATCATGAACGCGCTGGGCTATCTGCCGCACGAGGGCCAGAAGGTCGACTTCGAAGGTTTCTCCGTCGTCGTCAAGAAGATGCAGGGACCGCGTATCGTGCTGGTGCGCATCTATCCCGACGGCGTGCACGTAGCGCGAGGCGAAGCATCCCATGTTGAGGCGCAGCCACGCGACGATTGATACGCGATGGATGCCCGCGGCGCCGCTTCCCGAAATAGGCTTGACGCATATCCCGCCGAACGCTTAGCCGCGAGCGAATGCCCTGCGATTGAGTTCGAGCTGCGTGATGAGTTTTTGCAGACGCGACTCAGCGGTACGCGAGAGGGCGATGAAGCGGCAGCCGATGTGATACTCGACGTCCTTCGCCAGCGGCACACTGCGAATGGCACAGACTTCGAGGTCCACCTGGACGGTGCCATAGTCGCGTAATTCAATCTCGACGTGCATGAGCATCGAGCCCTTCGGGATCTCGGCCGCCGCGTCGGCCTTCGTGCGCAAGCCGACGCCACCGAGCGACAGGTCGAAGACCGACAGGCGCATCGGCGTGTCGTCGGGGAATTTGATCGTGCACGGGTACGGATCGAGGATCGGCGTCTTCACGCGGAAGTAATCGCGGCGCTGCAAACGCACGAGCGTTTCCGGATACGGGGCATAGAATGCGGGGTACCCTTCGAACTCGCGCTCTTGCGCATCGCCGATGGGGAAATGCACCTGGATGCCTTCGGGCACGCCAACGAACAACGCACGCTTGCTGGCCAGCAGTGCCCGGTTCTCCGCCTCCACCCCGCCCCAGTCGAAATAGAAGCCGCGCGCTTGCGGTTCGACCTTGAGCAGGCGCGTGACGAGCTGACGCTGCCCATTGGCGAAGTAGACGGTCATGAAATCACCGCGGGTCGCCAGATGGCGCAACACACCACCAATCTCCAGAGGGTTAGTGATGCGATACGAGTCGTGCAATTGCGTTTCGTTGTCCGTGGGCGCCGGTGTCACCTGCGGTTCTGTCGTTTCCATACCTGATCTTCTAATTGTCCCCGTGACGACCGTGCCGGGCGGCGCAAGCCGTACGTATAGAGCCTTTGCAATATGTGACGTGTTGTGACGTCACAGCGCGAATGCGTGCCAGTCGGCGCTGACGCGCCGTCTCATGTATCTGGTCAAGAACGTTAACGGTCGCGCGCCGGAAATATTGAGGACTCCGGCACGCAAACCTGCGGCGACCCCTCTTGCGCGCCACACCCCGGACGCGCCTTCGGACCTTTGCCGCACCTCACGCCCGGATCAGCGATGCACGGCGGCCATCAACGCGCCGAAGCCCATGAACACGCCGCCGCTGATGCGGTTGAATGCCTTGAGCACACGCGCCTCGCGCAAATACGGTGCGATGCGCAGCCCGCCGGTGGCGTAGACCAGGTACCAGCTCACTTCGATCACGGCGAACGTGCCGAGCAGAATCGAGAACTGCGGCAGCTTGGCGGCCGTCGGATCGATGAACTGGGGCAGGAAGGCCGCGGCGAAGAGAATGGCTTTCGGATTGCTGGCCGCCACCAGGAAGCCCGATTTGAAGAGCTTGCCGAAGCTCGAATCGACCGCCACGGCCGGCCCGCCAAGCGGGGCCGCGGCGGCGTTCGTATTCACCGGGGAGCGCCAGCTCTTGTAGCCGAGATAGACGAGATACGCCGCACCGACGTAACGCAGCGTGTCGAACAGCATCGGCCACGCCCTGAGCACCGCGCCCAGTCCGGCCGCGGAAATCGACATCATGGCGATGAGTGCCGTCATGCAACCGGCCATCGTCCCGAGCGACGGGCGTAGCCCATGACGCGCGCCATGTGTCATGACGAGCAGCATGTTCGGTCCCGGCGTCGCCGAGACGAAAAAGACGGTGACGACGTAAAGCCACCACGTTTGCAGGCTCATGATTGCCTCAAGAAGGGACTCACGCAAGGGCTCACGCGAATTTGAACAGGCATTGTAGCGTCGAACCGTGGCAGTCGCATCGTCCGCGTGCACGTCTCATGCGAATCAAAAATGGAAGGCGAAAACAAATGGGCCCGATGACTTTCGTCATCGGGCCCATTGATCGCGGGACACCGCCTCGCACTATCGCTGGCGCGGCATCACGGCAATACGCTCAAGCCAATTAGATGGGCTTGATGTTCGCAGCTTGCTTGCCCTTCGGGCCAGTCTTGACTTCGAACGACACGCGTTGGTTTTCTTGCAGCGACTTGAAGCCGTCAACCTTCACTTCCGAGAAGTGAGCGAACAGGTCTTCACCGCCGGCGTCCGGGGTGATGAAGCCGAAGCCCTTTGCGTCGTTGAACCACTTAACAATACCGGTTTCCATGTTTTTTCCTAATAAAACAATAGCTTGGGGCCGGAATGACCCCGTGAGCGCTGACAATCAAGGGAAAATGAAGGACTAGAAACCAGCGAGAAGCAGGAAAACTACGTCTGACAACAACTTCGCGGCTTGACAATCTGCAGTTGGTTTTATACGTGTAGACACGTCGCTTGTCAACAGGGTAAGTACTGCAAATCGAGTAACAATTTCTCGCTGTGACACGGAATTTGGGCACGCTTCGGCTGTTCGCGCCGGGGTCGCTGCCCGTACAATGGGCGTTTTGTCCCGCCCCCGTGCCGTTGCCGCGCGTCCGGCTCGTGTTTTGTGCTGCCTAACGCGGATTTCGGGTGTTTTTCCCCTAGTCGACGCGCATTGTCCGGCGCATGCCCCTGCCGCCACGCCAGGCCACCGAGCGAGCGCCACTCACCCACACACCTGCCTACGGATGGAGCCTACTCGCCTCATGCGACCCTCGCCGTCGCCGTCTGACGTTCGTATGTCAAGCCAACCGGCTTGGCTCGCCCGCTGCCGCGCGCATGCACTCAGCCTGGCCGTTTGCCTGACGCTCGCCGCCTGCGCCGGGTCGCCGACCTATGGCCCGGTCCCCGCCGGGAGCTATCGCGTGCAGTCCGGCGACACGCTCTATGGCGTCGCCCGCGCCAACAACGCCAGTACCGCTGATCTGGTGCGCTGGAACAGCCTGACCGACCCCGACAAGATCGAAGTCGGCCAAGTGCTGCGCGTCGTGCCCCCCGCCGGCGCGTCAGGAGGCAGCGCCTCGTCTCGCGCCGCCAGACCCCAACCGCAAACCCGGCCCGCCCCAAAGGCCACGCCCGCACCGGCCGCACCGCGCACGGCAACCAACAGGATTCCGATGGTCTGGCCTGCCGACGGCCCGGTGCTGGCGAATTACAACGGCAGCAGCAACAAGGGCGTCGACATTGGCGGCAAGGCCGGTGACCCGATCTATGCGGCGGCCGCCGGCAAGGTGGTTTATGCCGGGAGCGGGTTACGTGGATACGGCAACCTGGTGATGGTGCAGCACGAAAACGGGTACCTCACCGCGTACGCGCACAACCGCGCGATTCTGGTCAAGGAAGGGGCATCGGTCGGCAAGGGCCAGAAAATTGCCGAGATGGGCGACACCGACTCCCATGGCACCGTCAAGCTGCACTTCGAGGTGCGTCAGAAGGGCACGCCGTTCAACCCGCGCGACTTCCTGCCGTCGCGTTGATCCGCTGATCCGGCCGGTCTCCCCTGGCAGGCGAACGCCGCGAATGTAAAAAAGGCAAGGCGCGATGCCCTGCCTTTTTATCGTTGTCGCCTGCGTCCCCCCGCCTATCGCTCAGGCCGACGCAAGAAAACCCTGCGACAGTCCGTTGGCGCGCGCGTCGCGCCAATCGCGATGCGCCCGCGGATCCGTCCACACCAGCAGATGGAGCGCAGCGAGCGCGCGCGGATCGTTGAGCAACTCCCACTTCTGCGTGTTCGTCAGCTTCGCCGGCCCCTTGAGCAGCGCGGTCTCGACTCGACCGGCACGCCGGGCGTCACGCTTCGCGTCGTCGAGGGTCGGCACCACGCTCGCGGCCACCAGGGCATTGGCCATCGGGTCGACCACGGCGTCGATGAAATCGACATACTTGCGCGACGCCTCGGTGTACTTCTCCGTCATGCGCAGTTCCTTGGGCGGCCATGACTCTTCCGGAATCAGGAACAGCCGTGCTCGCTTGAGTGTGCGCCCCAGCGACACCCGGCTGGAAAACACCGAGACGGGAATCGAGATCGCCATCGATCCGACGATGGGCATCAGCCACCAGATGAAGTCCGGATTGAGCCAGTAGACGACGCCCCCCCACCCCAGTCCGATCAACGTATGCAGGCCGTGGCGGCGAATCGCTTCGCCCCAGCGTGTCTCGGCGTCTTCGCGCGGCGGCGACTTCCATTGGATCGCGATACCGGTGAGCGCCGCCAGCACGAACTGCGTGTGGAACAGCATGCGCACTGGCGCGAGCACGGCCGAGAACACCAGTTCGATGAGCATGCTCACCGTCACCGCGAACGCGCCGCCGAAACGCTTCGCGCCCTTGGCCCAGATCAGCACCACGGCCAGGATCTTCGGCAGGAAGAGCAGCGTTGCCGTCGCCGAGAACAGGGCGAGCGCGCGCTCGGGATGCCACTCCGGCCACACCGGGAACAGTTGCCGGGGTGCCGTGAAATACTCGGGCACGACGAGCGTGTGCTTGGCGAGCAGGCAGGTCGAGAGAATCAGGAAGATGAACCACAGCGGCGCAGACACGTACGCCATCGCGCCCGTGACGAACACCGCACGGTGCACCGGATGCATGCCTTCGGCGAGGAACAGCCGAAAATTCATCAGGTTGCCCTGACACCAGCGACGATCGCGCTTGAGTTCGTCGAGCAGATTCGGCGGCATTTCCTCGTAGCTGCCGGGCAGGTCGTAGGCAATCCACACGCCCCAGCCGGCCCGCCGCATCAAGGCCGCCTCGACGAAGTCATGCGAGAGAATCGCGCCGGACATCGCGCCTTTGCCAGGCAGTGGCGCGAGCGCGCAATGCGCCATGAACGGCGCCATGCGAAGGATCGCGTTGTGGCCCCAGTAGTGCGATTCGCCCAACTGCCAATAGTGCAGGCCGGCCGTAAACAGCGGGCCATATACGCGACCGGCGAACTGCTGCAGGCGTGCATAAAACGTTTCGCGTCCAGCCGCGAGGGGCGCGGTCTGAATCAGACCGGCGCTCGGATGCGCTTCCATCATGCGCACCAGCTTCGTCAGGCATTCGCCGCTCATCACGCTGTCGGCGTCGAGCACGACCATGTAGCGATAGTCGCTGCCCCAGCGGCGGCAGAAGTCGTCGAGGTTGCCGCTCTTGCGCTTCACGCGACGCTGGCGGCGGCGATAGAAAATGCGGCCGAAGCCGTCGACCTCGCGGCACAGCGCCTGCCAAGCGTCGACTTCGGCCGTGCAGTGATCGGCCTCGTTCGAATCGGACAGGATGAAGAAATCGAAGCGCTCGAGCGAACCGGTCTTGGCGAGCGATTCGTAGGTCGCGCGCAACCCCGCGAATACGCGGCCGACGTCTTCGTTGCAGATCGGCATGACGAGGGCGGTGCGCGCATCGGGCGCGATCGGCGCATCCCCGGCGGCCATCTTCGAGATCATGTGGCGCTCGCCACCGAACAGCAGCACGAAGAAACCAAAGATCGCTGTCCAGAAGCCGGCCGAGACCCAGCCGAAGAGCAACACGAACAGCACCAGCACGGAGAATTCAAGCGGATCGGCCCCATGGTATGGCAACACCGATGCCATGAAATGGGTGGCCAGCGCCGTCTGCGCAATCATCAGCGTGAGCAGCATCCAGCGACGGCGCCGTCCCGCTTGCGACCATCGGCCCTTGGGATCGGGCGCGTCGCGCACGAGCGGATCGGGATCTTGGCGGCCGGTCAGTTTGCGCCACAGTCGCGCAAGCGGGTTGAGCGACCAGGCGCGCGGAATGAGCGACGTGCGGCGCACCGGCGGCGCGATGCGCAGCGTCTGTACGCCGCGCACGTCGCGCAATCCAGCGGCAGCGGCGAGCGAGCCACCGTCGCCGAGCGCGAGACGCACCGGTTGCGAGGCCAGCACTGCGTCGCTGCCGGATTCGATCTCCGCGATATCGTGTGCGTGCCACGTGGCGCTCGCCACGGCGGCAGGCGTGGCGGCGGTAGCTGCCGAGGCTGCCATGGCGACGGGTGCGTCGGTCTGCCTGGCGGCCGCATCGGGCACCGCGCTGGCGGCCTCCACCGTCGTCTCGCCCCCGCATGGCAACGCATCGCCCGCGCCGTTCACGGCGCGCGTGGCGAGCAGGCGCTGCAAGCGCGTGAGGACGTCAAGCGGATCGCCGCCGTCGCGTCTGGCCTGGGCCAGCAGGGCGCGGCGTTTCTCGGCAGGCAGTGGTAGCCGGTCGACATACAACGCGTCGACCGGAAGGTCGGAACGGTCGCTCATTCGGGGGGTAACAGGTAGCTCCACGTTTCGGATAGGGTGTTACTGCCGTTGCGCAGGTAAGCGCGCATTTCGACGGGTTTCTCGGCATCGAGGCGGCGCATGCGGAGCATGACGCGATAGCCGCCCGTGACGTCATTGCGTTGCGTCTGCACTTCAAGAATCTTGCCATTGCCGTCGATGGATACGTTCCCTTCGACCTTGGCATCTTCCGGCAGTTTCTTGAGCGCCGGGCCCTCGAAATCGAGGGCAAACAGCAGACTGTCGTCCGGTTTTCCCCGGTAGCCATGTCCACGCCGGCTTTGCGACACCCAGGCCATTGGCGGGCGCTTGTCATTCTCCTTCTGCCACGACAGCCGGTATTCGATCGAATACGGTTGCTTGAGCTTGGGCGGCGCATCGGGCACCCAGTAGGCCACGACATTATCGTTGGTCTCGTCGGGTGTCGGAATCTGCACCAGCTCCACGCGGCCCTGCCCCCATTTGCCCTTGGGCTCGACCCAGGCGCTCGGACGTGATTCGTAGCGATCGTCCAGATCCTGGTAGTCCCCGAAGTCGCGGTCGCGCTGCTGCAGACCGAATCCGGCCGGGTTCGACAAAGCGAAGGAAGAGACGAGCAGGCGCTTCGGATTGACCAGCGGACGCCAGATCCACTCGCCGGTGCCCGACTGGATCGACAAGCCATCCGAGTCATGCACTTCGGGGCGATAGTCGGGCACTGCCGCCGGCTGGTTCTCCCCGAAGAAGAACATGCTCGTGAGCGGCGCAATGCCCAGCTTCGTGACGTTCTCCCGCAGGAACAGTTCGGCCTTCACATCGACCGTCGTATCGGTCCCCGGACGCAGCGTGAAGCGATACGCCCCCGTCGCGCGCGGCGAATCGAGCAAGGCGTAGATCGTCAGTTCCTTGGCACCGGGCGCCGGGCGCTGGATCCAGAACTCGGTGAAGCGCGGAAACTCCTCGCCGGAATTGAGCGCCGTGTCCAGCGCCAGCCCGCGCGCGGACAGGCCGTACGTCTGGTTCTTGCCCAGCGCGCGGAAATAGCTCGCGCCGAGGAACACCATCACTTCGTCCTTGTATTTCGGGGTGTTTACGGGGAAGTGAATGCGAAAGCCCGCGAAGCCGAGGCCGCGCAACTGCTTCGGATCGACCTTCAGCGCGCCGAAATCGAACATGTCCGGGCTGTAGCGCAGTTCGTGCACGCTCCTGCCAACCAGCTCGTTGATCTTGACCGGACGATCGTAGTACGAGCCCTCATGAAAAAACATCAGCTCGAACGGCAGCTTCTGCGCACGCCACAGTGCCTTCTCAGGCTTGAAGCGGATATTGCGATAACGGTCGTAAGAGAGATTCTGCAACGCCTTGGGCAGATTCGGATCCTTCGGTTTGTACCGGTTGTTCGCGAGCGTGCGCGCCTGTTTGGCGACGTCGTCGAACGAGAACGCATGCGCGGCGCCGGAGATCAGGGCGCAAACACTGAGTACGCTGACGAGCGCCAGACGCAAGACACGGTGGGAAATCATGCGAGAAACGTGATTGGGCAGGAATTCCATCGGCAGTGGAGATAGCGTGTAACGCGCGTGCCGACCGTAGCCAGCGTGCGCTGAACGCGCAATTTTACCCGTTCATTTACCGATTGACTAAAGATGCATCGGCAAAACCTTCGACGCGGGCACTCGCATTATCTCAGTCGTCCGCCAGGCGTTTGTTTCAAGCGCTTCACAAATTTGTGACGATTTGTGACCGATGGTCAAAATGGAAAGGTTTCATGTCCTTTCGCGCCGATTTGGCAGCCGCCGCCCCCTCCCATCCTCTTTCGCATCGCGCCGGCCAGGTCTCGCGTTACTTCGCCTCGAACTTCACCCCGGTCGCCGGCGCAGGAACGGCGCACCGCTGCATGCGCAAGTTGTCGAGAAAACGCTGGATCAACGGCAGCACCTTGGCCTCGATGTCACCGTGCCCGTAGCCGAAACCGGCGAAATTGAAATGCGTGGCGCTATCGACCACGGCCAGCCAGTGACACCCGGCCGGAAGATCCACGTAGGGCTCGGTGCGTGTTTGCCATTTGCCATCCAGCGGCGCGTCGCGCGTACCGGTCACCAGTAACACGGGCTTGTGGATGGCATGCCACGCGCCCGCCGGAAAGATCGGACCGGGCCCTTGCGGGGAGAGCGCGATGTAGCCGTCGAAGCGGTCGTCGCTGTCGAGTCCGAGCTTGTTCTTCGCGCCCGCCTCGATCATCACGGTGGCCGCCCCCATGGAATGACCGGCAAAGACGGCGGGGCCGGACCGACATTGCATTCGCGCCCAATGCAACGCCGCCCCGGTATCTTTGAGACGATCGTCATACGCCTCCGGATCCGTAGTGAGCGCCAGCAAACCATCGCGCAATCCGCCGCTGCGCACGCGATCGCGCAAGGAGTCGTGCCCGCTTTCCTTGTGGGCCATGGTCACGGTCAGCCAGCCGTATTGCGAGAGCGCGCGCCCCAACCAGGAAAGCGCGTCGCGGTCGTCCCCCGCGCCCGGACTCAGCACCGCCACGCCGCGACAGGTCGATGGCGGCCGGAAGACATGCAGGTTGGCGTAAGCACCGTCGCTGCGCGGCACGCGCTGGTCGACGCCGGTGGGCGACAAGGGTTTCGGCGATGGCGGCGCATTCGGGGCGGGAACCGGCACCGGGACCGGCGCGGCATCGATGGCCGGACGACCCGGCAGGAGCGTGTCGGCAGCCACGGCAAGTGGGGGGAACGCAACGAACAACGACACGCCGACGCTGCAGGCACCGAGCGCGACGAGCATCGTCCCGAACGATCGACCCACGGCCCTGCGCGACATTCCGAGCATCCGTTCTCCCTTGGTATCCGGCGGTGCGCAGCCCCTCGGGCGAAGGCGGCCGAAGGGTCCGCCCCCCGGTCTCGCGCCGAAGTCCTGCTGCGACATCACACGACGAACCATCTTAGCGCGGAATGCGTATGGACTCCGCAGGAATTTTGCCTACGGGATACGTGTCTCGCGTGCGCAACGCGCACAGTGTGCCGCACGTACGTCAGGCACGCACTTCAAGCCCACTTCAAGCGCAAGTCAGGCGCGCTGTGGGCGGCCGCCGGGCGTGCCGCGCGACAAGCAAAGCGCCGACGCATAGCCGGCAGGATCGAAGCGCCAGGTCAGCGCGATCAATGCCACATTGAGCGCAATGAGTCCGATCCACGATGGCGTAAAACTGCCGGTGACGTCGAGCACCGCCCCGGCGGCAAACGGTGCCAGCGCCGCGATGCAGAAGCCTACGCCTTGCATGACCGCTGCCAGCGCCGCCGCATGACGCGGATGCGTATGGTGATCGAGCGCGAGCACGAGTCCAAGCGAGAAGGTGCCGCCCAGCCCGAAGCCAATGGCGCCGATCCACGCCCATGCGGCGGCACCGGGCGCGAGTGCCAGCCCGACGAGTCCGCCGAGTGTGGCCGCGAGCGCGAGCGTGAGCCAGCGACGGCGATCGACATGACGGCGCGCCAGCCAGGGCAGCGTCAGCGCGGCGACGACCTGACAGGCCGTCAGCGCGGCCAGCAGCGCACCGCTGCGCGTCGCACTCATGCCGTGCTGCTGATAGAACGGTGGCAGCCACGCGACCATCGTCGTATAGGTGCAGTTGATGAGACCGAAGTACACGGCAAGCGTCCAGGCGCGCCGCTTGCGCAGCAGGTCGCGCATCGACGGCACACCACCGGTCGCCGACGCGCCCCGATCGCTCGCCGCTTGGCCAGCCGCTCGCAAGTCCTCGGCCGTCGTCGCCGGCGAGGCCGCTGGCGCCACGGCAGTGCGACCCAGCGGTGCGCGCCACCACGCGAGCGCAGCCGCGCAGACGACCCCGAGCCACATTCCCAGCCCAACACGCCAGTCGCCCGCGTCGCGCGCCGCCCATGGGCTGATCGCGGCGCCAAGCCCGCCACCGCCCATGAGCGCCGCCGAGTACAAGCCCATCATCGCGGTCATGCGCGCAGCGCTATAGTTCGCCTTCACCACTCCCGGCAGCAGCGCCTGGATGATGGCGATGCCGACGCCCGACGCGAGCGCCGTGGCGATCATCGTCGCGGTATCGTCGGCCACGAAACGCACGCCGCAGGCAAGCGCGAGCACTGCCAGTCCGAGCAGCACGCCACGGCGCTCGCCGAAGCGGCGCGTCAGTCCGCTTGCGGCAAACGCGCCCGCGCCCATCGCGAGCACCGGCAGCGACGTGAGCAATGCCGCCACGGGATAGGTCATCCCCGTGGCAGTACGGATTTGCGGCAGCAGCGGGCTGATGGAGGTGAGCGTCGGCCGCAGCGTCAGTCCGACCGCGACGATGGCCAGCCAGAGTGTCATACCGCCACGCCTTCGCTCACCACGATGTTGCCGTTCGCCACCACCCAACGACGCGGCGCACGCGTGACGATGGCCTGTGCGGCATTCACGGCATCGACGAGCACCAAATCGGCGCGCGCCCCCGCCCGCAGGCCGTAGTCGTCGAATCCGCAGGCGCTCGCCCCCTGATAGGTGACGCAATCGAGTGCGATCTCCAGCGCGTCGTCACGACGCAGGTTGTAACGCAGCCCGATCATCATCGCGCGCTCGAGCATGTCGGGCGAGCCGTAGGGCGTCCACGTGTCGCGAATGCCGTCGTTGCCGCCGGCGAGCGTAACGCCGGCGCGGCGGCATGCCATGAGCGGCGGCACGGTGCGTGATGGCGGCGCGGTGGTGATCAGCGCGACACCGGCATCGGCCAGGCGCGCGAGCCACACCTCGGCGCGCGCGGCATCCAGTTCCCCCAGGCAAAACGCATGCGACACCACAACCTTGCCTTGCATGCCGAGCGCGGCGATACGCTCGAGCATCAGTTCGAGCGAGAACATCCCCATCTCGCCCGGCTCGTGCAGATGTATGTCGACGGGGCACCCATGCTTGTCGGCCAGGGCAAACATCGCGTCGAGCGATGCCTTCGGGTCGCGGTCGATGGCACACGGATCGAGCCAGCCAAGCACGTCCGCGCCGCGCGCGAGCGAGTCGTCGAGCAGGGCCACGGTGCCCGCGCGATCCAGTACGCCCGACTGCGGGAACGCGACGATCTGCATGTCGAGGGTGTCCGCCAGCGCCTCGCGCGTGGCAAGCACGCCCTCGAGATGGCGCAGGCCCGCGTCGGTATCGATGTCGACGTGGGTGCGCAGCCGCGTGGTGCCCGCCGCGAGGAATGCCCGACCGAGCGCAAGCGACGCAGCCGCCGCGTCATGCCCACTCCCGGCACGCCACTGGCGTTCGTTGTCGATGCGGTCGATGAGCTGCGAGCCGCACGCGTTGACGTACCAGGGCATGCCCCAGACGGTCTTGTCCAGATGCGTGTGCGACTCCACGAGACCGGGCAGCAGTATCGCGCCGCCAGCATCGATCTGGCGGACGCCGTTGCCCGGCCCGCCAGGCAGCGACGGCGCGAGTGCGACGATCCGTGCGTTCTCGACGCGCACGTCGACCGGCGAGCCATCGAGGCCGCGCGCGTTGCGAATCTCCAGTGTTGTCATGTCGTCCTCAACCTCCCTGTCAGGTGCCCTGCGGGACGCCGGCCGCCAGGTTGCGCGAGCGGGTGAGCCCGCTCACGACCACGAACGTCATCGCATTCACCGCGAGCGCCACCAGTCCCATGTTGATCGTTCCCACGGTATTCGGTGCGCCGGGCATCAACGTGTGCAGGTTGATGTCGAACCCGACCGCCGCCGCCAGCACGACCGCGCCGGCCCCGATTCCCGCGAAAGCGCCGTACTTGTTGCCGAACGGACGCGGCAGCAGGCTCGCCACGAACGACGGGAACAGTTGCGTGAGCAGGCTCGACGCGAACAGCGCCAGCGCCACGAATGTCGCACCGCCACGCAGGACGAAACCCACCGCCACCAGTCCGAAGATCGGCAGCACGCGCTTGGCGAGCTTGCCCACGAAGGCGTCGCTCGCGTGCGGCGCAAAACCGTCGCGGTAAATGTTCTTCGCGATCAGCGTCGACGCGTTGAGCAGGATCATCGAGCCCGGCACGAGCGCGGTCAACACCCCGACGCCGCCGATCACGCCCACGAACCACGGCGAGAACGTCTGCTTGACGATGCGCAGCAGTGCCAGATCCGAATCCGCGCCGGTAAGGCCCGGCACCTGCAGGATCGCCGCGAAGCCCACGAAGAACATGAACGCGATGACCATCTGGTACAGCGGCATCAGGATCGTGTTCTTGCGAACCGCGCTTTCGGTCTTGGCCGCGTACACCGAGGTGAACACATACGGATACAGGTAGTAGCCGAGCGACGTGAGCAGAATCGTGGAGTTGTACCAGGACAGGGTCAGGCCGCTCGTGGGCATCTGCAAGAAGCCCGGCCGGGCTACCTCGATGCGGTCGAACATCGCGCCGAAGCCGCCGAAGTAGTGCAGCGGCAGGTAGAGGCCGAGGAACACCGCGATCACGAGAATCAGGATGTCCTTGTAGATCGCAATGCTCGCGCAACCGTGAATGCCCGACACCGTGATGTAGGCCACCATCGCGATGGCGCTGCACCCGATCGCGACCACCGGCGGAATCGTGCCGTACGACGCCTCCGAGACGATGATGCCCAGACCGCGCAACTGGATGATGAGCAGTGCGCTCATGCCGAGCACGGCCACCAGCGAGACGATGACGCCCAGCGCCCGCGAGCGGTAGGCCGTCGCGAAGAAGTCGGAGAAGGACACACAGCCGTGTCGCGTCGCGTGACGCCATGCCGCCGGCAACATCCAGTAGCCGAGCAGATAGGCGAGCGCCCCGTAGGCGAGGATGTAAAAGGCGGGGGGCCCCTTGCTGTACGCCCATCCGCTTGCGCCAAGGAACGTAAACGTCGAGAAGGCTTCCCCCGCCATCAGCAGGAAGACGAGCAGCGTGCCGAAGCCGCGCCCGCCCACGGCCCACTGCTCCAGGCTCATGGTGCGGCCGCGCCGCGCGCGCAATCCGATGAAGAGCGCAAACGCGAGAAACGCCGCAATGATGGTCAGGGCGGCGTTCATGATGTCGCTCCGTCAGGGGCTTGCGGATCGTTCGCCGACACCTGCGCCGCCTGGCGCGAACCATCGAAGCGGAACATCACGACCATGACCGCCGACGTGAGCAGCAGCCAGACGATATTCCACGCCATCAGGAAGGGCAGGCCCGCCAGACGGGGACCCACGTGTTCAGCCAGCCAACCGCCGCTGTAAAAGGCCGCGATGGGAAGCGCGGCCAGGCAATGCACAGGTTTCATGTCGTCTCCAGACCCTGAGGGATACAAAGTTCGGCCGCTCGGCAGCACGAGCAGCCAACCCGATGGCTTGACCACTTCGGTCGTGTCCGGCCGCGTGACGCATCGCATCGATCCGCACATCATCAACCAATCACGAATAAATGGTTAACCATTTTTGTTGACCATTATCGGCAACGATGCGCCGAAACGCAAGGTTGCGGTGGCGGGAGCATCGAAACCGAGGGTTTTCCGGGAGGCAGCATCGGCAGGCGAAGGGGGCCGGGTACAATGCGCCCCACACCCACGCGAACCGCGTCATTCAAGGAGATGAGGCTTGAGCCGCACCGCAGCACCGGCGTCCCCGCGCGACGCGTCCCGCCCCGAGGCGTCCGCCGAGACCGCCCCGGATCTGCCGTCCGGCGGCGACGGCACGCCAGGCAGCGCAGGGCAGCAGATCGAGGCACGTGTCTACCAGGCCATTTCTCAGGCGCTGCTCTCGGGCAAGCTCCGGCCGGGCATGCCGCTGCGCGAGCGCAATCTGGCGCAGGCGCTCGATTGCACTCGCGGCGCGGTGCGCAAGGTGCTCGCCCGGCTCGGCTTCGAGGGCAAGCTGGTGCTCGAGCCCAACCGGGGCGCATTCGTCCCGCAACCGTCGCTTGACGACATCCGGCAGACCTACCGCGCACGCCGCGTGCTGGAAAGCGGCGTGATCGCCAGCGTTTGTGGGCAATTGAGTCCGTCGCAGCTTGAGACGCTCGACGCGCACGTCGCGCGGGAAGCCCGCTCGCATGCCGAGGGCACGCATGAGCGCTCGATTCGCCTGGCGGGCGAGTTCCATCTGACATTGATCGGCATGGCGCAGAGTGCCGAACTCGACACGTTCGCGCGCCAGCTCGTGGCCAAGACGGAGCTTTACAAGGCGCTGTACGATCCGGCGGAATTCATCCATTGCGCGCCGACGGAGCACGCCCTGCTCGTCGGCCAGTTGCGCGACGGCCAGACGCAGGCCGCGATTGCGCTGGCCACGGCGCATCTCGACGAACTCGAAGCGCGGGTGCTCACTCGCGCGGCCGCCGCCGAGACGCCCGACTTTCGCGCCATTTTTGCCGAAGCGTTCGCGGGCTCGGGGTCATAAGCGTCCCCCAGCCCTGCCACGGCGACGCACGCGACATGCCAAGCCGTCGCCCGTCAAGCGGCGCGGCAATCCCACCACGGGCATGCGGGTCGCGTGGCACACACCCCCGAATCGGAGGTATATTGCGCCTGTTTGCGACGGGTCTGCACCCGCCTGCCACTTTCGCCCCCGCCTGTCACACCCAAGCACGAAGCCCGAAGGAAGCCCATGTCCCATCTGGTAGTCCACGGCGGCCAACCGCTACGCGGCCGCATCACCCCTTCCGCCAACAAGAATGCCGTTCTCCCGGTGCTGTGCGCCACGCTGCTCACCGATCAGCCCGTGCGCCTCATCGGCGTGCCCGAGATCACCGACGTTCGCAAGATCCTCGACATCTTCCGTCAGCTCGGCAGCGACGTCAGCGTCGATTTCGACACCGGTACGCTCGACATCCACCATCGCGATACCCGCTTCGATCCGCGCACCGACCATCTGCCGGAAGAGATGCGCTCGTCGATCATGCTCGTGCCGCCGCTGCTCGCGCGTTTCGGCGTCGCCCGCATCGAAGACAACATCAAGGGCTGTACGCTAGGCGTGCGCGAGATCGATCCGCATATCGAAGTGCTGCGGCATTTCGGCGGACGTGTCGAGCGCACCGAGGGCTCGCTGCTCATCCACGCGGACGAGACACGACCGGCGATCCATCACTGGCTCGATTACGCGTCGGTGACCACCACGGAAAACTTCGTGCTGTGCGCGGCAACCGCCGGGGGCCGCTCGCAATTGAACAACGCGGCGTCCGAGCCGCACGTACAGGAGTTCTGCCGCTTCATGCAGATGCTGGGCGTGCCCATCGAGGGCGTCGGCACGTCGCAACTCGCGATCGAAGGTGTGGCGCGCTTCGGCGGCGGCGAATTCCGCTTTGCCGAAGACTTCCATGAAATCACCACGTTCCTGGCGCTCGGCGCCATCACGGGTGGCGAGATCACGGTCAAGAACACGGCGCCGGACCAGTTCCCGCTCATCGACCGCACCTTCGCGAAATTCGGGGTGAAGGTCGAGCACCGCGACGGCTGGTCGACGGCCACCGCGCAGGGCCAGCTCAAGGTACAAGCCCCGTTCACGCAGAACATCCTGACCAAAGTGGAAGCCGCGCCGTGGCCGTATTTCCCGGTCGACCTGCTGCCGATCTTCATCGCCCTGGGGGTGAAGGCCGAAGGCAGCGCCATGTTCTGGAACAAGGTCTATGACGGCGCGATGGGCTGGTCGACCGAACTGTCGAAGTTCGGCGCGCATGTGTTCCAGTCCGATCCGCACCGCCTGATCACGTTCGGCGGCGTGCCGCTCTCGCCGGCTGTCGTGGAGAGTCCGTACATCATCCGCGTGGCGATTGCGCTGCTGATGGTGGCGGCCAGCATCAACGGTCAATCGACAATCAAGAACGCCGATCCGATCCGTCGCGCGCATCCGCGCTTCGTCGAGAACCTGTGCTCGGTGGGCGCGAACGTCGTCTGGACAACGCAAGACTAAGCGCGCGCCTTCAGGCGCGGCGTGATCTGGCGATGGTGAAAGCATGGCGGCCATCATGCGTGATCGTCCCCTGCCCCTGCCCCTGCCCCTGCCGCCGCGCGCCACGGCCAGGTGCCTGCGGCGTCTACAACGGCCGGGACGACCGCCCGGACAACCGGTTGAACGAAAACGGCACGCCCGAGGGCGTGCCGTGGTGTTGCACCGGGATGCCGGCGCCTGAGCCCGTGAGCGGCTGGCGCCTTAGTCCTTGAGCGGCTGGTGCGCCGTCTCGCGTGCGGCGAGAAGCGCGATGGCCGTGACGACGAGTGCTGCCGTGACATACAGCGACACCGAGACTGTCGTGCCGAATTCCTTGTACAGCGTCACGATGATGAGCGGTGCGAAGCCGCCCCCGAGAATGCCCGCGAGCGTGTAGGCCAGCGACGAACCGGCGTAGCGCACCCGCGTCGGGAACTGCTCGGTGACGAATGCCGCCTGCGGCCCGTACATCATCGCGTGAATCACCAGCCCAATGACCACGGACAGCACGATCAGCGCCGGGTGAGACGTATCGAGCAGCACGAAGAAGCCATAGGCCCAGGCCACGGCGCACAGGACCCCGAAGCCGTACACCGGGCGGCGCCCGAGCTTATCGGACAGCGCGCCGAACAGCGGCACCGTCAGCGCGTTGAATGCCGTGCCCACCAGCACGGCCGTGAGCGCGAGCGGACGCGAGAGGTGCAGCGTGCCCGTCACATACGTCAGCGTGAAGACGACCATCAGTGCATAGAGCACGTCCGAGCCGATGCGCGAGCCGCCGGCCACCAGCAGGTTGCGCCAGTGCGAGCGGAACACGTCGGCAATCGGCATTTCCGCCTGGCGCGCCGAGTGCTGTATCGCTTCGAACATCGGCGTTTCCTCCACACCGCGACGCACCCACAGACCGAAGCCGACCAGCACGAGGCTCAGCAGGAAGGGCAGGCGCCAGCCCCACGCGAGGAAGTCATCGGGCGAAATCGACAGCGTGATGAGTGCGATGAGGCCGGTCGCGATCAGCGTGCCGAACGACGGGCCGACCTGCGTCCACGACGCATTCAGGCCGCGCTTGCGCTGATCGCCATGCTCGACCGACAGCAGCACCGCACCGGCCCATTCGCCGCCCAGCGCCACGCCTTGCACGAAGCGCAGGGCGACGAGCAGGACCGGGCTCCAGATACCGATCGACGCGTACGTCGGCAGCAAGCCCATCAGGCCGGTGGTCAGGCCCATCAGCACGAGCGTGAGCACCAGCACGGCGCGCCGACCGATCTTGTCGCCGAGGTTGCCGAACACGAAGCCGCCGAGCGGTCGCGAGACGTAGCCCACGGCATAGGTCGACAGCGCGAGAATGGTGCCGACCAGCGGATCGACCGACGGGAAGAACAGATGGTTGAACACCAGCGCCGCCAATGTGTTGTAGACGGTGAAGTCGTACCACTCGAGCGTGGTGCCCACCATGCTGGCGGTCGCGAGGCGGCCCTTGTTGGCGCGCTGATGATCGGTGGCGGCGACCGAAGGGGTGGCATCGGTTGGCCGAGCGTCGCGGGTATCGGAAAAAGTTGTCATCGAGGTCTCCAGGGGGTTCGCGATATCGGCCGGATGGCCGGATCCCGCGAGGGGATAGCGGGACATCAGTCGTCGTTGGCGCCGAGACGCCACAGCATGGCGAAGCGGGTGACGTCGCTGGCCGGCACCCCATAGGCGGCGGCCAGCGTTTGCGCGGCGACGTGCACGGCGTCCGGATCGGTGCCTTCGATCAGCACGACGGCATCGGCGGGCGGCAACGGCGCGTCCTTGGCAGTGAGTGAGACAGACAGCGTCGGTACGGTGACCTGGAGCGTCGCGCGCACGATGCCGTCGCCTTGGGCGAGTTCGGCGAGCTGCGCGCCGAGACGCCCATGTGCCTGGGCGACAATCGCCTCGCTCAACACGAACATGGCGAGCATGCCGCCCTGGCCTTCGCCTGCCTCGACGTCGAGCGTGCCGACACGGCGCTGCGTGCCCCGCATACGTGCGAAGTTGCGCAGCGACCATTCGGTCTGATGCTGGAAAGCCTGGGCGTAAGGCTCGCTGGTAAAGACGCTGGCGTCCTGCGTGCAGTAGAGCGCCAGGTAGGGACGCGCGCATGCGTGCAGGGCCTTGAAGCGACGGGCGAACGCGAAGCCCGGAATCGCCACACGTTCCTGCATGTGTTCGCGGTCGTACCAGCGGTTGAAGTCAGCGTCGAAGGCCGGATCGATATTCGTCCAGATACAGAGTTGGGCGCGCGGGGCGGTCACAGTCATGAGGCATTCCATCGGTTTCGACAATCGGGAGGCCGGCCAACCCGCCATGCGGCGCAGGTCGACCGTCCCGCTGAGTGTGCGAAATGAGGGAAAACGCGTCCAACAAGAAATCAAATTCGCCGCGACAGGAAATTCTTATGAGTTACGCCAAACGCTTGCCTCGCGGGGATTTCGCGGAAGTGGAAGGGGGCGGGGGCGCTGGATGAGGGTCGCGCGCCGATGGCTCAGGAATCGGCGGCGCCCCAGGCCGGGGCGGTCATGGCGGCAGCCGGCGGGATGGCGATGTCCGGCCCCATGTTCAAGGCGAATTCGCTGGCCGTGCGCTGCGCAAGACGCGCCACGTTTTCGGCAAGCATCGCGCCCGTGCGGAACGAGCCGACGAGCGGCAGATTGGGGAAATTGGCGTTCACGCGCAGCAGATGCAGGCTGTGCTCGCCCAGTTCGCGCTGAATAATGGCTGGCGGCAGCATCGCCACGCCGAAGCCGTCCGCGACCAGCCGGATGATGGCCGCGACCGACGTCATGCAATTCACGCGCACCGGCCGCTCCGCCGCGACCGAGAACATGCGCTCGAGCGTCTTGTGCGGGCCGGAGTTGCGCGAAAAGCTTACCAGCGGGTACGCCGCCAGATCGGCCACATCGAGCGTTTCGCCTTCCAGATTGAACTTGGGGCTCGCCACCCAGCGCATCGGAAATTCGGCCAGCGGCAAGTTCTCGATGCCGGCACCGTGCTGGACGTCGGTTTGCAGCACGAGGTCGAGCGTGCCCGCTTCGAGCTGCTTGCAGAGATTGATGGTCGTCTCGCTGGTGACTTCGATCTCGAGTTGCGGATATTCGCGGTGAATCCGCGCCGCCAGATCCGGAAACCAGCTGTGCACGATCGACTCGACCACACCGATCTTGAGCACGCCCGGCGGCATGTCCGGATCGGTCAGCTCGCGTTTCATCTCCTGCCCGAGCATGACGATGCGCTCCGCGTATGCCAGCGCCTTCTGCCCGGCCGCTGTGAGGGTGACCTCCCTGGCGCTGCGGTCGAACAGCCGTACCCCGAAGCTCTGCTCCAGCGACGCGATCCGGCTGGACACGCCCGCCTGCGTTGTGTGCAGACGTTCGGCCGTCAGACGGAAGTTGCGCAGCTTGGCAAGCCACACGAAGGTTTCGAGAAAGCGCAGGTTCATGCGGCGTGACGGGGGCAAAGACGGCGGTCAATGGGGCGGTGAGGCTGGCGTGTCCCCAATTCTAGCGGGAACAGAAAAGCAGCACCCGAGCGCGAAGTGCGCGCGGCAGCGCAGGCGGTGTCGTTACGGGCGCGTTCCCGTCATGTTTCGTTTCCGTAACGTTTTACGTCGTGTGCCGATGGCAAGCGCTGCCCACTCCTTTAAAAATCATGAACTTAATCATCTCAAGAGGATTGGCACGGGATTTGCTGTACTTCTCGCAACGGCCCGACGAGGCCGGAGGGCCGAATTTCTGGAGACTGTCATGGCAATCGCCCATTTCCACCGACCGCATCCGACCGTGGAACTCGCGCGCTGCGTGTTCCGGCAGCATTACATACGCATCATGCAGGCCGATCGGCCCGGCAATTATGCAGTGTTGGTCGATGTCTGGCCCATGGATGGCCGAACGTTCACCAGCATCGATCAGGCCAAGCACGCCGCCATGCTGTTCATCCGCGAGATGGAGAGCGACTGAGTCCACGCAAGCGATTCCGCGCCAGCGGCCCTTGGCGCGGCCAACGAGACGAGACCCTCATTCATGAAACATCACCCGACCCGCCACAGCGCCGCCGAGCGCCACGTCCTGTCCACTGTCCCGCGCTCGGTGGCCCGTCAGCCGGTCGTGCTGGATCCTGCCGGCGACCCGTATGCCCGTGTCGCGGTCGAGGCCTACGCCGAGGCCTGTGCCCATGAGCAACCGTGGCTGGCCGAGGCGCTGCAACGCCAATATCAGTTGGGCGGCGGCACCCCGTCGAGCGCCGCCGCGCTCTGGCGCGCGTTTCACGAGGCGCAGCGGTTGGCCCGCGAAGGGCAATCGTACGACGAAGCCGCCTGGACTCACGTGGCGCTGCATCTGTGCGGCGTGCTGGGGGCGATGAATTTGTAGTCCTCGGGTCAAGCGCGGCGCGCCCCCCGATTTCACGCGGGGGATGCAAAACCCGACTGTAGGGGACTGTTTCTGGCATACTTCTCGCTAAATTTCTAGCGGACCCGCCCTCAGTACCCCATGCCCCTCACTTCGACGTTGCCGTCCAGCATTCGACGGCGAGCGGTTACATCGATTCTAGGTGCATTGCTTCTTCTCTTTCCCGCTGCGACGCTAGTCGTACCTCGCGGGGGAAACGTCGTGATGTTCCTTCTGCTCGCGTGCAGTCTTTACGTGCTCGTCGCCGACGCGAAAATGCCATCGCCCACGCGATCGGCGACGGTCATGCCGCGTCACGCCATGACTGCCCTCAACATTGCGCTATGCCTGCCGTTTGCTGCGGTCATACTGAGCGAGCTGATCCACGGGCATGTCGCTGGCAACACGCTGGACTCGCCGTCCCGCTTCCTGATTGCGATCGTCGTCATGTTCGCGTTGCGGCGCGTCAGTGAGAACCTGCCGGCCTGGGTGTCGTTCGGTCTGCCCCTGGGAGCGTTTGCGGCCGCCGTCATGGCGTCCTATTCGGTCATCGAACTGACGGCTCGCGCAGAAAGCACCTTCCTGAACCCGATCCATTTCGGCGATATTGCCCTGCTGCTGGGCGTGTTGTCGGCACTCTCGATCAACTGGCTCAAGCGAGACTGTGTGTCGGGTGTCATCGTCAAACTGGCAGGCTCCCTGGCGGGTGGTTACGCGTCGTGGGCCAGTCTGTCGCGGGGTGGCTGGATTGCACTGCCGGTGATGGTTGTACTATGCGTCTGGATCGGCGGCAAGGCATTGAATAGACGTGCACGCTGGGCGGCCATCATTGTGCTGTGCGCGGCCATCGTGTTGCCCGTCAGCCTCTCGCAAACCGTTCGCACGCGCATGTTCACCGATATTTCTCTCGATTTGTCGAACATGGCGAAGGGGCAACCCGATTCATCAGTAGGCGTTCGGCTGGAGCTATACAAGGCTGCCCTTATCCTCATCGGTCAAAACCCCGTCGCAGGATTGGGGGCACACGGCTTCCACAATGCGATGGCGCCAATGGCAGAAAAAGGCGTCATCACGCCAACCGCTGCTGACCTGGGACGTGGCGAAGTCCACAATCAGATCCTGTCCTATACCGCCGACTACGGCATCGGTGGGTTTATCGCCATGCTTGCCGTGTATTTTGTGCCGGCCTGGTTTTTTATCTTGTGCATCCGTCGCGGGGACAAGCGAGCCCGCCGCACCGGCCTGCTCGGCCTGCTCACCGCGGTGGCGTTCTTCACGTTCGGACTGACCGTGGAGACATTCAATCTCAAGGTCACTACCGCGTTTTATGCGACGATGTTGGCGGTATTCGCCGCAATTGCATGCCCCGCGAAATCGGAAAGCGTCGACACCAAGACCGGCACAATCGAGCGAAATTAACCGCCCCCATGCTAAGCATCCTGATCCCCACCTGGAACAACCTGCCGTTTCTCAAGCTGTGCATCGATAGCGTTCGCCGTCATTCCGGCGAGGCGCACGAGATCCTCGTTCACGTCAACGACGGGAGCGATGGCACGCTGGCATGGGTTCGGGAACAGGGGCTGCGTCACACGCACAGCGTCGGCAACGTCGGGGTCTGCCTGGCGCTGAATCAGCTCGCGCCACTGGCATCGCACGACTCGTTGCTCTTCCTGAACGACGACATGTTCGTCACCCCCGGCTGGGACACCGCGCTCATCGACGCCGCACGTGCCCTCGACACGCCGATCTATTACCTCTCGTCGGTGATGATCGAACCGAACGCCGGGGTCAGCAAGCAGGTCGTATCGCAGGATTTCGGCACGGCCCCCGAGACGTTTGACGAAACCGCCCTGCTCGCCTTCGCCACCTCGCTGAACCGCAGCGACGTGAACGGCGTGCCAACGCAGCCCACGCTGGTGAGCCGCAGCCTGTGGCATCTGGTGGGCGGCTACAGCATCGAATTCGGGCCGGGCATGAGCAGCGACGACGACTTCCTGATGAAGTTGTGGCTCGTCGGCTGCCGCACCTTCCGCATCGTGGGCAAGAGCGTGGTCTATCACTTCGGCTGCCGCTCGACAGGCCGTGTGGTGAAGAATCGCGGCAGTCGCGAGTTTCTGATGAAGTGGGGCATGACCCAGGCCGAGTTCAAGCGCGACTATCTCGATCTGGCCGGTACGCCGGCGGGTGCCACGCTCCCCAACGTCCCCCGCCCAAGTGGCAAGAGCCGCATCAAGCGCGCGTTGCATGGCAGCAAGCCCTATCCGCTGGAAGATCTCGAACGCTGGGACGCCAATGTCCCGCAGCATCTGAAGCTCGACTGAGCCGCCGGCCGACGTGCCACCCTCGGCTGACGCGCGTCAGCCGCAGTGCTTGAATCCCGCTCGACTGCGTAGAAATGCCGGATGTCCGGCCATCAGCGCATCAGTGCCGCGGGTGACGAATCCTCGCCCACGCGTGCTCGACACGCTGCACCGCGCGATGATCGGGGTGGCGCGTCCACCAAAGCCCCAGCTCCCACACCATCCCGGCCAGCAGCAGGATCACGGCCAGTGCGCCGATCGTGTACCACATCTCACCGAACGAAGTTGTCATGACGGCCTCCCGAAAGGCATCACGGACGACACGCAGCCGTCCGTGATTGCATTCTAGGCGACGAAACCCGGCTTGCCCGCCGGATCGGCCCTACCCGGGCACGACGTCGACCGCCCGGCGCGTCAGAGCTGGCCCATCGCCAGTTGCACCGCGAGGCTGCTCACCGACACGGCAGCCCACACGCCGAGCCCCAGGAGGATGGGACGCACGCCGGTCGATGCCATGCGGCGCAGATTCGACGACAGGCCGATGGCCGTGAGGGCGACGATGATAAGGAACTCGGCCGCGTCGTGAATCCAGGGTTGCAGCTCGGCCGGCACGAACCCTGCCGTGCGCGCCCCCGAGGCGACCAGGAAGCCGAGGATGAACCACGGAAAGATACGCGCGAGGCTGAAGTTACCGGCCCCGGCACGCTTGGCGCGGTACGCGACGATCGCAGCCAGCGTCAGGCAGATCGGGATGATGAGCGTGGCACGCGTCAGCTTGACGATGGTCGCGTAATCGCCCGCGGCCTTGCTGTAGCTGTAGCCGGCCGCCACCACCGACGACGTATCGTTGATCGCCGTGCCCGCCCACATGCCAAACCCCAGATCTGACAGATGCAGCAGGTGGCCGAGCATCGGGAACAGCACCACGGCCGCGATATTGAACAGGAAGATGGTCGAGATCGCGAATGCCGTTTCGTGGTCGTCCGGCTTGACGATGGGCGTCACGGCCGCAATCGCCGAGCCGCCACAGATCGCCGTGCCGATACCGATGAGCAGCTTGAGCTTGCCGCCGACACCCAGCGCACGGCCCAGCCCCCACGCCGACAGACCCGCAGCGGTGATCGTCACCGCCGTGACGGCCAGGGACTCCAGCCCCGTATGCGCCACTTGCGACAAGCTCAGGCCGAAGCCGAGGGCGATGATCGACCACTGGAGCACATACTTCGAAGCGAACCGGATGCCCGCTTCATAACGCGCACCGGGCGCAAACACATTGCGAACGATGATGCCGAGCAGAATGCCGAACACCGGACCGCCGACCAGCGGCATCTGACGCCCAAGCAACAGGGCGACAAAAGCGATCACGGTCGAGAGAACCAGACCGGCCCACGGATTCTGCCGATCAGGCACCAGCACGTTCGGACGGCGGGCCGTAGGGGGGTGAGTCGTATCCGTTTTCGTTGTCATCACAGCCACTCCTTTGGAATGACTACAAGTCTACGAATGGCGATTTAATAATAAAAATCGTTATATCAAATAAGAATCATCAAAAAATACGATATTTATTTGCGGCGCGCGTCACACCCTGAATCGATCGCCGCTTTCGGTTAGCTTTCGCTCCACTTCCGGCCCATCTGCGGATGATCGGCCGCGCAAACGCTGGCCCTGGACCGCTACACTCTCCGAAACCGTCGAGAAGCGTTGATCACCCCCCTCACCCCGGAGACCGTGCCTCATGTCGCAAACTGCCGACACCCCCGCCCGCCGTGCCCAGTGGTACTTCGATTTCGCCTCCCCTTTCTCGTATCTGCAATTCGAGCGGTTCGACACGCTGCCGCGCGCGCTCGACATCGACCTCAAGCCGGTCGTGCTGGGCGCAATCCTCGCGCATCTGCAAACGCAGGGGCCGGCGGAGACACCGCACAAGCGCCTCTTCACGTATCGCATGGCGCAGTTCCGCGCCGAGCAGGACGGCATCCCCTACCGCATGCCGCCCGTGCATCCGTTTCATCCGATCCGTGTGCTGCGCCTGGCCATAGCGCTCGGAGCGACCCATGACGTCGTACGCACGATTTACCGCTTCATCTGGGCGGAAGGGCGCGACGTGACCGACGCGCAAGGCTGGCAGGATCTGAGCGAGCGGCTCGGGTTGCGCGCCGACGAGGCCGTTGCCCGCGCGGAAGCCCCGGCGGTCAAGGCCGCCTTGCGCGAGAACACCGAAGCGGCGATTGCCGCCGGGGTGTTCGGCGTGCCGACCTTCGCGTTCGACGGGACGCTTTACTGGGGCGACGACGCCACAGCGCTGTTCCGCCACTGCCTCGCCCATCCGGAATGGCTGCACTCACCCGACGTCGAGCGTTTGCAGCAGATCACCGTCGGCGTACGGCGCGAGCATTGAACACGCCGTGGCTTGCAACTACTTCGCCGCCCCAAGCAACAAAGACAGCGGCACCGCATCGGCCATGGCGGCGTAGCCGGCATCGCTGGGATGTGTGCCGTCGCCGCTATCGAGACGCGGCAACATGCGCGTCGGCTGGGTCGGATCGCGCAGCGAGACATCGAAATCGATGACGCCGTCGAACGCGCCGCTCGTTCGCACCCAATGGTTGACGGCCTCGCGCACCGCCTCGCGCTCGGGCGGCAGTTTGCCCGGCGGGATGGTCGTGCCGAGAATGCGGACGTGACGCGAGCGCGCCGCGGCGATCAGCGACTGATACCCCGCGATCATCTCGGGCGCGGTCACGATCGCATGCGGCACATCACAGTCGAGTCCGGCATGGGGCGGCACGTAACCGAAATTGATGTCGTTGATGCCGATTTGCACGATGACCGTGCGCACGCCCGGCTGTTCCAGCGCGTCGCGCCGGAAACGGGCGACGAGCCGTTCGCCGTAGCAGGCCGAATCGTGCAGCAGACGATTGCCGCTGATGCCGAGATTGAGCACCGCAATATCGGATCGCCCGGCATTCTCGAGCCGCCGAGCCAAGGCATCCGGCCAGCGCCGGTTGGCATTCAACGTGCTGTGCATACCGTCGGTGATCGAGTCGCCGATGGCGACGATCGCTTGTGCAGGCCGCTCCGGCACCACACTGACGCCAGCCAGCCATAACGTGTTTGTAAAGCGCGTGCGATACGCCGACGCCTGCGCGACATCGACAAAATCGCCGGCACCACTCAGAAACGCCGTCTCCTGCGCAATCTTGTGCCACGTCGTCGGGGGCCTGGCTTCGCGCGTGAACAGGCTGACGGCCAGCGGCGTCCCCGCGCGAACCGCCAGCGGCAACGGATCGCTCTCGAGCACGGCACCCGGCGCAATCCGCGCCATCGTCTGACCACCAAACGTCATCGCGCGCAGGCTGGCCGCATCGACGGCCGCGCCACGTAGCACCACGGCGAGGCTCGCCCGCTCGATTACCAGCGGTCCCGTCCCGTAAGCGTTGGAGAAGCGCACGCGGACTTCGTTACCGGAGAGTGTCGGATAGATAATCTGACGCACGGTGCGCCCGCCCACGGCCGGCGCCCGGTTGAACGACGGCGCTGCCGGGTGTTGCGCCACCGCTTGCGGTGCCGTCGCCCACGCGCCGACGCGTGCGTTCTGCGCGAAGGCCGTCGCCGCCGCGCCCGTCGCCAAGACGGCGAGCAGCGCACGGATCACGGCAACAAGTCGCACACGGGGTATTCGGGGCATACCGTCGGCAGAGGAAGACCGGGGAATCAGAAACGTCGGGAGCATCGGGACGGCGTGGGCAATTCAGCCGGAATCGTCCGGCGGCAGCCGCCATTGTGCCTGATTGTGACCATCGGCAAAGGTCGACGTGACAGCCGGGGGTGCTGCGGCAGCCCCCCCGTTTGGCCGAACGAAACGCAATGTGCCGTCGCTCAGCGCGTCGAAATCACGATGGCAACGCGCCGGTTCTGGGCCCGGCCGGTCGCCGTGCTGTTATCGGCAACGGGATTGCGCTTGCCCGCGCCGATCGTCTGGATGTCCGCGCGCGGCATGCCCGCTTCGGCCAGCACGTCGGCCACCGCCTCGGCGCGGCGAGCCGATAGCTGCTCGTTGTAAGTATCGCTGCCCACCGAATCCGTATAACCGTAGACGCTCGCGCTGTTCAAGCCGACCTTCACGAGCGTGTGTCCGATGCGCGCCACCGTCTGCCGCGCCGCATCGTGTATCACGAATTCGTCGCTATCGAACAGCACCTTGTCGGACATGCCGAACTCCCAGCCGTCGTCGGTTTGCTTAAAGCCCTCCGATTTCAACGCCACGATCTGCTCGGCCGTCAGGCCGTGCACCGGTGTGGTCTGACAGCCTGCCAGTGCGGCCAATCCCAGCAGACAGACCAGCGCCATCAGCCGGCGAGCCAACGCCTTCCATCGAGCAAGGGCATGCGCGGCGCGAGCGCCCTGAGCTGCACGTACGCGGTGCGGAAGGTAAGAATGCAAGTCGTGTGTGTCAACATCGAAGTCCAAAGCAGATCCCCATGGCGTGTGTTATCCGGTGGTCAATTATGGCGAAGGCGGCGCGTCAGCTTGAGCGTCGCGCAGCGGCGGCGCCCGTCGGGATGTCCGCCACATGCCAGGTGCCGACGCCAGCCCGCTTCGCCTGATACATGGCCGCGTCCGCCGTGCGCAGCAGCGCGACGGCGTCCGCGGCGTGAATCGGGTACAGCGCCACACCGATACTCATCGATGTGACGATTTCAGCGCCATCCGGCAAGGCAATCGGCTTCTCCATCGCCGCGAGCAGGGTCTGCGCAAGTCGCACGGCGTTCGACGTTTGTCGCACGCCCACCAGCATGACGGCGAACTCGTCGCCGCCCAGGCGCGCCACCAGATCCCCCTCGCGCAACGGCTGGCGCAGACGCTCGGCAATGCTCACGAGCACGGCATCGCCCGCGCCATGCCCCAGGTGGTCGTTGATTTCCTTGAAGCGGTCGCTATCGAGATAGAGCAGCGCGACGTGCGTCCCCATCTCACGCGCGTCGGCAAGTGCCTTCGCAAGGCGCGATTCGAAGTACGCCCGGTTCGGCAGCCCCGTCAGCCGATCGTGATTGGCCTGATGCGCGAGCGTGGCATTCTGCGCGCGAAGATGGTTCTGCCATCCCTCGAACTCATCGAGCAGCGCGTTGAAGTCGTCGCCAAGTTCCTTCAACTCGGCCAGCGGCGTCGCCGCGACACGCTGATGGAAGGCGCGCTCGCGGCGCACCGCATGGGCGACCTCCGCCAGCGCCCGCAGCGGTTTGACGATATCGTGATGCATGCGCTTGGCGAGCACGTTCGCCACGGCGAACGTCACCAGCAGGCAGGCAAGTACGCCGCCGACCCCGGTCAGCAGGAACAGGAAGAATTGATGCCCCTGACCCTGCACTTCAATACTGCCGACGAGCCTTCCGTCATGCCGAATCGGCAGCGTCACGGGTCCGGGTAGCGCGAAGCTCGCGACAGCACGTTCGACCTGCGTCAGGGCGCCGCCGTCGGGACGACGCCAGAGCGCAAACTGCGCACCGCCCGCATCCAGGACGCGCACCTGAGCGAGGTCCTCGTCGCTTGCGATGAGCGCAATCGCCTCCTGCGCCGCCACGCGGTCGCCAAACACAACGGCCGCTTCGGTCGTGTAGGCGAGCGAGCGTCCGATGAGCAGTAGATTGTTCTCCGCATACACGCGCAAGGCGATCCACGCCACCAGCGACAGCGAGACGGCTGCGAGCACGACGGCGGAGACGGCCAGACGCAGGTGGGTACGGCGCAACACCCGCTGCAGCGACGGCCGGCGATGGCGCACGGCGGCGGACGCCGCGAGGTGAGGCGATGCCAGCGGCGGCTCACGTTCGCTTTCGGCCGATGCATCGGCCAAACCGTCCACGGGCAACAGGCCGGTGACAGACGAGGCACCGGGACGCATAGGGGGGGATGGCGGGCGTTGAGTCGTCATGGTGTCCCCGGCTTTCGCGCCAGCCTCAGCACGTTCGGGTGGACACGGACACCGCTGCGCGCAACGGTGTCGAGGTTGATGTCGAACGTCACGCGCTCCTGATCGACGTTCAGGCAGAACATGATCCCTAGCGTGCACGAGTCGCTGCGTTCGCTGAGCGTCAAGACCGGGTGACCGGCAAGGTTCGCGAGCAGTTGCCGGCGTTCGGTATCGCTCACGGCGCCGAGATACACCGCGTCGCATAGCGAACCAATGGCAGGCTCCGTCGCCGGGACACGGTTGGCCTCGACCGGCACGCCAATGCTGGGCAACGGTCCGGAGAGCAAATCACGCGCATAGTCGGCATTGCCGACCACGCACAGCCTCACTTTGGCGGGCGCAGCCGGCCAGCGGGTGAAGCTGATGATGCCGAGCACCACCTGTCGCACATTGGCGTCGCGCGCGTTGGGCGTCGCGCCGGCCTCCGGCGTCTGCGCGAGCGCGGTGCCGAACGTGGCCCCACACACGAGCCACACGAGGCACGCCAGGGGCGCACGCAGACCATGAGGCATCCGACGTTTTCGCCAGAGGCCTCGGGCCATGCCGCTCGTCGCTGTCAAGACACTATGCAACGCTGTCTTCCTTTTGCCGAAATGTCGGGGGCTGCGGGCACGTCACGCCATGTTTGACCGGCGTTCCACGAAGCCCGCTTGAATCACGCCGCATCATACCTAATGGATCGGTGTCAGGCCATACACCCGCGCAGGCGATCCCTGCCGCGACGGGCCCCTCACCGTCCCTTTCCGTCGCGGATCATCGCGCGCTTTCGGCGCACCGCACGCCCATAGCATGCACGCACGCGCGCGTTTTCGGAACCCCTCCGCCACCCCGCATTTTCCCTTGCCCGCGCGGGCTTTCCTCATGGCAGAATGTTACGCACAACCATTTGAAAATCAAAAGAAATTTGGCGATCCGATCCCTCGATTTTCGAGAGAAAATCGCGACGCCAGGGAGGTGTTGCATGACGTTCCGGAATTCTGGCCCGGCCGGCTTTCGAGAGGCCCCGGGCATGAACGATCCCGTGCCTCGTCGAGTATCCGACGGACAAGCCGAGTTGAGCCGTGCTGCGCTCGACAGCGCGCCCTATGCCATGTTTGTTTGCACGGACGACGGCATGCTCGAGCGAATGAACGGCGCGTTCACGCGCCTGACGGGCTATCAGCCGGACGACCTATTGGGCCAGCGCAGCTTCCTGTCGTTGCTCGATCCATCGGAGCTGACACGTCGGCGGCTGCCCGCGCTGGCCAGTCTGTCGGCTACCGAAACAGTCCCGTACGACGACGAGTGGCATCTGCTCTCGCGCGTACGCAGTTGGCTGCCTGTGCGCCTGGCGCTCTCCTGCGTCGAACATGCGCCCGGTGAACGCCGCTGGGTGGGCATCGTGCTCGACCTCTCGCAACAGGTACAGGTGGCGTCCCGGCTCTGGTATGTCACGCACCACGACCCGGTCACCCGTCTGCCCAACCAGACCCTGCTTGCCGAACGGCTCGAACTGGCGATCCATCGTTGCGCGCGTCAGCGGGTGGGACTGACGGTTTTGCTGATCGAACTCGATCATGTGCGCCAACTGCGCAGCACTTTCGGCCCGTCGACCGCGGAACTGGCGTTGCGCATCGCCGCCGAACGCCTGCGCGAAGCCAGCGGCCCCGAAGACGCGCTGGCTTGCCTCGGCGGCAGCCGGTTCGTCATCGTGACCAACGAGACGGGCGACGGCGCGCGCCTGCTCGCCGCCCGGATTCAGGCTCGGCTCGCCCAATGGGCCGACGTCGACCAGAACGCCGTCGCGCTCGACGCAAGCGTTGGCGCGGTCAGCTACCCCGAACACGGCAGCACGCCCGAGACGCTGTTGCGCCGCGCCCACGTCGCGCTCGGCATTGCCAGTGCCGCCGGTGGCGGCCTGCGCGTGTTCAGCAGCGAGATGGACGCGCAGGCGCAGCGGCGCAACGAACTCGAAAGTCTGCTGCACATCGCGGTGAGCGAGCCCACGCACGCGCAACTGCATCTCGTGTACCAGCCCCAGGTCAGCCTGTCGGACGGCGAGATTCGCAACGCAGAGACGCTCCTGCGCTGGCGTCATCCGACGCTGGGCACCGTCAGTCCGGCGGAATTCATCCCGATCGCGGAAACCTCGGGGCTGATCCTGCCGCTGGGCGAATGGGTGATGCAGACGGCCTGCCGCGAAGCCAGCCGTCTGCTGCGGCGATGCGGCCACCTGCCGCGCATCTCCGTGAACGTCTCGGCGCAGCAGTTTGCGCGCCAGGACGTTGCGGGCATGGTCGAGCGCGCCCTGAACGCGCACGCGCTGGAACCTCACCACCTGGAGATCGAGATCACGGAAACCGTGCTGCTCGGCGACTCGCGCGCCGCGATCGGCTGCCTGCGCTCGCTGCACGACATGGGCGTGGAGATCGCCGTCGACGACTTCGGCACGGGGTATGCCAGCCTCGCCTACCTGACCCGCTTCCCGGTCAATCGCCTCAAGATCGACCAGACCTTCGTGCGTGACATGCTCACGCATGCCCCCAGCCATGCCATCGTGAACGCAGTCGTCGCAATGGCCCACTCGCTCGGCCTGCGGGTGACGGCGGAGGGCGTGGAGACCCAGGCACAGGCCCAGCGGCTCACCGAGCTGGGGTGCGACGAAGCGCAGGGATTCTGGTTTGCACGGCCTGTCGACGTGCGCGGTCTCTATCACATCGTGGCGCCGCTGGGCAGCGGTGCCCGACGCTGACGCTCGCCACCCGGGCGCGATTGTTGCCCCCAGCCCCGCTTTTTCCGCCGACATGGCGTGTCAAGACTCGCACGCGTCTTGAGAACGCGGTAAGGTACGTCGCGAAGGGACTCCCCCGAACGACGTCGCAACGAGGAATATCGCCATGAAAACCAAAGCCGCCATTGCCTGGGAAGCCGGCAAACCCCTGACCATCGAGGAAGTCGATCTGGAAGGGCCGCGCGCCGGCGAGGTGTTGATCGAGATCAAGGCCACCGGCATCTGCCATACGGACTACTACACACTCTCCGGCGCCGATCCGGAAGGCATCTTCCCCGCCATCCTCGGCCATGAGGGCGCGGGGGTGGTCGTCGACGTTGGCCCGGGCGTCACCACCCTGAAGAAAGACGATCACGTCATTCCCCTGTACACGCCCGAATGCCGCCAGTGCAAGTTCTGCCTGTCGCGCAAGACCAACCTGTGCCAGGCGATCCGCAGCACGCAAGGCCGCGGCCTGATGCCGGACGCCACGTCGCGCTTCTCGCTCGACGGCAAGCCCATCTTCCATTACATGGGCACGTCCACGTTCTCGAACTACATCGTCGTGCCGGAAATCGCGGTCGCGAAGGTGCGCTCCGACGCGCCGTTCGACAAGATCTGCTACATCGGTTGCGGCGTGACGACCGGCGTGGGCGCCGTGGTCTATTCGGCAAAGGTCGAAGCGGGCGCGAACGTCGTGGTGTTCGGCCTCGGCGGCATCGGCCTGAACGTGATCCAGGGTGCGAAGATGGTCGGCGCCGACAAGATCATCGGTGTCGACATCAACCCGGGGCGCGTGGAACTCGCCAGGAAGTTCGGCATGACGCACTTCATCAATCCGAAGGAAGTCGAGGACGTCGTCGACACCATCGTGCAACTGACCGACGGCGGGGCCGATTACTCGTTCGAGTGCATCGGCAACGTGACGACCATGCGCCAGGCGCTCGAATGCTGCCACAAGGGCTGGGGCCAGTCCTTCATCATCGGCGTGGCCGCGGCGGGTCAGGAGATCAGCACGCGTCCGTTCCAGTTGGTGACGGGCCGCGAGTGGAAAGGGTCGGCGTTTGGCGGGGCGCGCGGTCGCACCGACGTGCCGAAGATCGTCGACTGGTACATGGAGGGTAAGATCAATATCGACGACCTGATCACGCACACGCTGCGTCTCGACCAGATCAACGAAGGGTTCGATCTGATGAAGCGCGGCGAGTCGATCCGCTCGGTCGTGCTGTACTGATCGACGCGTTTCGAAGGCGCCGTCCCGCCCACGCGCCAGGGGTGCCGGACACACCGCCGTCACGACAAGGAGACGGACATGAAGACATGGACTTTATCGCTCGTGCTTGCGGGCGCCACGATGCTGGCCGCGCTGCCGGAGACGGCGTCGGCACAGTCTGGGCAAGCGGTGATCAACGCGCCGGCCAACGTCCGGGCGGGTCCGGCAATCGACTACCCGGTCGTCGCCCAGGCGGGGCCGGGCATGCCGGTGACCGTCTATGGCTGCCTGTCCGACTATTCGTGGTGTGACATCGGCCTGCCCGGCGCGCGCGGCTGGATTTATGCGGCGTTGCTCAGCTACCCGTATCAGGGGAATCCGGTTCCGGTGCTCAACTACGGCCCGATGATCGGGCTGCCCATCGTGACGTTCTCCATTGGCGCGTATTGGGGTAGCTATTACCGTGGTCGCCCGTGGTATCACGATCAGCGCTACTGGAATCGCCCGCCGCCCAGGCCGCGCCCGCCGGGGTACTACTCGCCGGGCATGGGACCTCGCCCGCCCGGGGGGCACTATCCCGGACCGAGCCCGCGTCCGCCAGGACACAGCGCAGGCCCTGGCCCGCGCCCCCCCGGACACGGGGCAGGACCCGGGCCGCGTCCCCACGGCCAGGGGGCGAGCCCTGGTCCGCGACCGCCCGGCGGCGGTGGGAGGCCCGGTGCGCGTCAGCCCGGCGGCGGTGGGCATGGCGGAGGACATGGCGGACGCCCACCTGGCGGTGGCCCCGGCGGGCCAAACCACTGATGCGGCGGGCCGCATGCATCGCTCGTTCGCAACGTCGCGGCCCCGCATCCCATGTCTCCGTCGATGTGCCCCCAAATTCAGCAATCACTGCACGCACCACACGGCAGTCCGGCAGGATCCTCCGTAAGTCTCGATCGTGTTCGTCCCGCCCCGGTGCGCGCAGCGCGCGCCGTGGTTGCCTATCGTCATGCCGCATCCGGCACGCGCCACCCGCGTACCCGGTGCACCGGTCGTACCGCTCATCTCCGCCGGTCTGTGCCTGTTCCTGATGGCCCACCTCCAAGCGACCACGTGGATCGCCTTCGTGGTGTGGCTCGTCATCGGCCTGGGCATCTACTTCCTGTATGCGCGTCGCAACGCGTTGCTTCACACGCCGAGCGACGCTCGGCCGGCGCCACGGTAAATCGCGTCACCGGCTGCCCCGCCTCGCGCCCCGGCGCGAGCGCGTGGACGTGCCGGGTTCAGCCGAGATTGCGATTGAGCCATACCGCACCATAGCCAAGCGCGAACATCGTGAGCAGCAGTGGCACCGAGATGCGCAGCACCTGAATGACCAGTGGACGCGGCGGCAGATCCTCCTCCTCCGGCATACGCGCTGCCTCGCGCAACGCGCCGGTGCACAGCGCCGCCGCGGCAACGCTCACGACGATCCAGAAGGTCTGGTTGTACATCAGCGCAACGAGCAAAAGCGCGAGCGCGACGTTGCGGCCGTGATAGATCAGATTGACAGTGGTACGAAAGGATTGCGGCGACATGTCGTTGTTGCGCAAGCGTGTGCACGGATGACGCACTGGCGCGAAGGTGATTAGGGTTCGTCCGTCGACGTGCGACACGCCGGCCGGCCTGCCACGCGCCACGACAACTACGCTGAGCTTATCCAGTCTTAACGGCTTTCGCTATCGCAGTCTTTAGCATGGCGTGGCGACCGCGCGCGACGCCCGGCAATATCGGGCGCGATGCCGAAAGGAATGCCCGACGTGATCTCAGGCGCCACACGAATGCGGTATGCTCCCCCGCATGACCGCCCCCCCGCCTTCCCGTCTTCCAAACGCCGTCCCGGACACCGCTGCCGCTTCCGGCCACGATGCACCGACGCGAGCCATCTATGTCATCGTGGCGCACCCGCGCTGGCGCGACTCGCGCGTCAATCGCCGTCTGTTCGACGCCGCGCGCGGCATTGAGGGGGTCGACGTCAACGACCTGTACTCGGCGTATCCCGACTTCAGCATCGACGTCGCCGCCGAACAACGGCGCGTGGCGCGCGCCGACCTGATCGTACTGGTCCATCCGATCTACTGGTACAGCATGCCGCCGTTGCAGAAGCTCTGGCTCGATGAAGTCCTGTCGTGGGGCTGGGCGTATGGCCACGACGGCCATGCGCTCGCGAACAAGGACCTCTGGCTCGTGGCGAGCACCGGCGGGCCACAGGCGAGCTATCGCCCCGAGGGGTATAACCAGCACGCGTTCTCGGCGTTCCTGCCCGCCTATGAGCAGATGGCGCGCCTGTGCAACATGCGCTTCCTGCCGCCGCACGTGTTCCATGGCGCGCGGCGCAGCGACGACGCTGCCCTCGACGCCCACGTGAGCGCGTTCGCCGGCAAGCTGGTCACCTACCCGCAATGGCCTGAGCTGATTTCCATGCCGTGCGCGTCCGAGTGCCAGGACATTCCCGTCATGGATCGTCCGCGTTGCGCGACCGGCGTCGCCGACGGGGCCGACGACGGCACCGCGAACGCAAGCACCGGGAGGGCCGCCTGATGGAACATGTGCCGGCCTGGTTGCTTGCCAGCCTGATCTACCTGGCTGCGGCGGTGATTGTCGTGCCGCTGTCGCGTGCGTTGGGACTCGGCGCGATCATCGGCTATCTCGCCGCCGGGATCGCGATCGGTCCCTGGGGACTCGGCCTTGTCGCGCGCGTGGAAGACGTGCTGCACTTCGCCGAGTTCGGCGTGGTGCTGATGCTGTTCCTCGTCGGCCTCGAACTGGAACCGCGACGCTTGTGGAATCTGCGACGACCGATCTTCGGGTGGGGATCGGCGCAGGTCGTCGGCTGCGCGGTGCTGCTCTTCGCGGCGGGCGTGGCGCTGGGTGCATCGTGGCGCGTCGCCCTGGTTGCCGCCCTCGGCCTGGCGCTCTCGTCGACGGCGATCGCGTTGCAGGTGATGGCCGAGCGCAATCTGCTCGGCACCCCGAGCGGTCAGGCCGGCTTCTCGATCCTGCTGTTCCAGGACGTTGCCGCGATCCCGATCCTTGCGCTGCTGCCCTTGCTGGCCAATTCGTTCGACAGTCACGTGATGACAGGAACCGCACGCGCGCTCGAAGCCTTGAAGATCGTGGGCGTGATTGCGGCGATCATCCTTGGTGGGCGGCTGGCGTTGCGCCCGCTGTTGCGCTGGATCGCCAACAGCCGCACGCCGGAGATTTTCACGGCGGCATCGCTGTTGCTCGTCGTCGCCATCGCGGCGCTGATGCAATGGGTCGGCCTGTCGATGGCACTCGGTGCGTTCCTCGCCGGCGTGCTGCTCGCCGAGAGCGAGTATCGGCGGGAGCTGGAAACCGACATCGAACCGTTCAAGGGGCTGCTGCTCGGGCTGTTCTTCATGGCGGTCGGCATGAGCATCGACTTCGGCGTGCTGCTCGCACAACCGCTGCGCATGATCGCGGTCGTCGTCGGCTTCATGGCACTCAAGGGACTGGCCATCTACGGGGTGTCGAGGTGGATGCAACTGCCCTACCAGGAGCGGCCGATCTTCACGCTGCTGCTTGCGCAGGGCGGCGAATTCGCCTTCGTGGTGTTCCAGTCGGCGGGACCACAAGTGCTGCCACCGGCGGTGTCGTCGTTCCTGATCGGCGCCGTCGCGCTTTCAATGCTGGTCTCGCCGCTGCTGCTCGTGGTCATCGATAAATGGGTGCTGCCGCGCTATCGCGTGACGGGGTCGCCGCGCATGGCAGAGATCGCCGAGCCGCAGTCGGCCAGCGTCGTGATCTGCGGCTTCGGACGCTACGGGCAAATCGTTGGCCGCACACTGGTGCCGCAGGGGGTTTCGGTGACTGTGCTCGATCACGATCCCGACACCATCGAGAGCCTGCGCCAATTCGGATTTCGGGTGTTCTACGGCGACGCCACGCGGCTCGATCTGCTGCGCACCGCAGGTGTGGCGCATGCGCGCGCGGTGGTCGTCGCCGTGGACGACGTCGATCAGTCGCTGGCGATCGTCGACCTGTTGCGCGAACACTTTCCCGACGTTCCTATCGTGGCGCGGGCACGCAACGTCGGCCATCTGTTCCAGCTTCGCGATCGCGGCGTCAAACACATCGAGCGGGAAGTCTTCGAGTCGTCATTGCGCAGTGCGCGCTCAGTGCTTGAAACACTGGGCTGGCCAGCGTCCGAAGCGCGAGAGGCAACCATGGCGTTCCAGCGCGCGAATCAGCAACTGACCGACGAGATGTACCCGGCCTATCGGGATCGCAACAAGATGATCGCCACCGCAAAGGAAGGCCGCCGGCAATTCGAGGAGCAGATGGCCCGCGAGCGCGAGCAACGTCATGCGCAGAGACAGGTCACGTTCGGCTGGGATGGCGAGCACACGCCGGACCTGACACCTTCGCCAGCCGGCGCCGACGCGGCGGCTTCACAAACCCCCGATAAACGCGCGGCCGGCGACAGCCACACGTGAGCGGTGAGCGGTAAGGGGTGTTCAGTCGAACGGCTTGAAGTGACCGTCGGCGGGCGGGCGGGCATCGGCTTGCAGGCGCGCTTCGGCGTCGCTGCCCGCGAGCCCGCGATAGTACAGATGCACGGCAATGGCCGCCGAGTAACGGCGAATTTCCATAAGCGTGAGATGCGCATGCTCTGCCGACGTGAACATCAGATACGGGGAAGCTTCCTCGATGAGTCCTGCGACCTGATGCAGGCCGTGGCGGTGTAGGACTTCCGTGAGTTCGTCACGGCTGCGATGCGTGGTCGCATCGGTGGCCGGATATACCATGCGCAGCAGTACGAGCGGATGTTCGGCGCAGGCAAGCGACAGCGCCTGAACGACGGCGTGACTGTCGAGCGCCGTCGCCACGGTCTCACCTTCGGGACGATGCTGCGGGAAGAGTTGCTCAAGGGTCAACGTCATAACGAGTCCAGTTCAAGGAAGCTGCAAAACGGCCACAGCGAGCTCCATAGTCTATGTGACCCTCGTGTGAGCGATCAACGGTTTTGCGCGCCCCCGCGCGTTGCACGCGCCGCAACAATTACCAAATATTTCATTGCGCCCCGCGACGCCTCGCCATGTCAGGCGCCACGATGCCCCGATATGACGCGGTGCTTCATGGAGGTCGGCGCGTTGGTGCTGGCAACGACGAAAAAAAACCGTCCCGCGTTTGTCACGCGGGACGGTTTTTTGTGACGCTGCGGCAACCGCGAGCGAACGATTAGCTGCCTTGGCTAACGCTCAGCTCACCGGCGTCGCGGGCGCGTGCCAGTTCCTGCTTCACGTCGGCACGCGATGCGCTCGGGCCTTGCGAGGCGATGATCGGGTAGTCAACGTCATTTTGCGGCACGAGGCCTTGCGCGCGTGCCTGCGCCAGGTCGGCCTTCACGTCGGCGCGGCTCTTGGTCGAAACCGAAGCGACATAGACCGGATAGTCGGCGTCACCGTGCGGGATCAACCCTTGCGCGCGGGCTTGTGCCAGATCGGTCAACACGGCGGCACGCGTAAGCGGCTGACCCTGCGAGGCGATCTCGGGATAATTGTTGCCGTTCTCGGCAGCGTTGCTGGCAACACCACCGAGCGAAGCCACGGCGGCGATAAGGGCGATTGCGATGTTCTTGCGGTTCATTTTCCTAACTCCTGTCTAGTTGCGACGACTTTGTTTTGAATTGCGCCGTCGATGGAAGGAAGTCTAGAACTCGCCGCCGAGATGAAAAACGCGATATTTGTCGAGGAACTATTGTGGCTTTCGATGAGAATTGACGCACCATAGCGGTGCAAGCACCTCGAGAATGCGCCGCGACAGGCCCCCATGAAGCGCCGCTGTCCCCCAGAAAACGAGGCACAGCGGCGTTGCGGGAGGCGGGGAAACGTCCGTACGGGCAATCAATCGACGAGCGAGGCCCCCAGGGCATCGAGCAGTAACTGAGTGCCACGTTCGCGCGAGCCCGCGTCGTCGTAGCCGTCCAGGAAAGCGCCCTGCTCGGTCATGACGAGGTGCGTGCCGCCATCGCTCGCACGAAGGTCGATCGTCGCGAGCGACACGGAAATCTTGCGCGTATCCAGGTGCATCTCGTAGGCATAGACAAGTCGTGTGTCGGGCACGACATCGAAGTACAGGGCGTCGAACGTCGACACCATGCCGCTCGTCCAGCGCCCTTTCGCAACCTCGCGGCCGCCAGGGCGCACATCCATCGACCGCTCGAGCAACGTCAGGCCATCGCTTCTGGCGAACCAGCGGTCCTTGGCATCACGCTCGGTCAGCGCCCGGAACACGCGTGCAGGCGAAGCGGCGTACTGACGCTCGAGGCGAAAGGTCGCGTGCACGACGCTGCGCTGTGTTGGCGCCTGCGCCTCGCGCATGACTTCTCGGCCCAGCTTGTCAAGTGTCTGCGCCCAGCCCTCGCCAGCCCCGGCGGGCATCCAGGCGAACGCGGGATCGTGAACGGTGTAGCGTTGCTCGACATCCAACCGCGTGCCTTGCGCCACCTCGGTAAATTCGGCCGTCGTGAGCGCCCCGAACAGCGCCTGCCCCTTGGCATCGGTCACTTCCATGTCGATCACGAGCCGTGCCGGGGCATCGACCTCGACGAAACGCCCGCGAATCCAATGCGATTCCCCTTCGGGCGATTGCATGTGCAGCGCGAAAGCGCCGCCTACGCGGGCATCGACCTGCGCTTCGGGCACCGAGTAGCCGGTCGGGCAAAACCAACGCTTCACGGCGTCGGTGCGGGTCCAGGCGAGAAATACGGTTTCGCGGGTGGCCGCGTAGGTCCGGCCAACGCTCAACGGGCGCGGCTGCGCCGCGGGTGCTGCTTCACTGACTGTCCTCATGAAGTCCTCCTTCGGGCGGCAGGCTGGCCAGATACTCGCCCAAACGGTCGAGATGACCCTCCCACTCGTCACGGCGCTGGTGAATCCATCGCTCGGCAAGGCTCAGCGCCTTGGGTTCGATCCGGCACGTTCGCACGCGTCCGGCCTTTTCCGTTCGCACCAGCCCCGCACTCTCGAGCACGGCCAGGTGCTGCATGACCGCCTGCAACGACATCGCCAGCGGCTGCGCGAGCGCACTCACCGACGCGGGTCCCTGCGCCAGCCGCGCAAGCATCGCGCGGCGTGACGCGTCGGCCAGCGCCTGAAAGGTCAGATCGAGGGCGATGTCATGGTCAAGCATGTGCTTGAGTATAGATGCTCACAACAGTAAAGCAAGAACTTTAGTGTTGAATCGTCAGGTGATGATGTGATGCGCGTTGCGCGGGCGCAGGCGCGCCGTGTGCTGGCGATGGAGGATTTCCCGCAACGATTGCTCGATGGTCTCGGACATGGCGTTGAGCGCGAGGTCGTTCGGCTCCATCCCGAACGGCTCTTCGATTTCGGCGCTGACGGCTTCGAGCGCGAAGAACGTGTACGAGAGGAAAGCCACGACGACCGGCGTCATCGGACCAATCGAATCAACCAGGCCGAATGGCAACAGCAGCGCGTAAAGATACGTCACGCGGTGCAGGATCACGCCGTAGGTGAACGGGATCGGCGTGGTGGCAATCCGCTCGCAGCCGCCGATGGCTTCACCAAGTCGATCCAGGTGCATCTCCATGACCTGCGCGAGCGGGGCTTCGATCTGCCCGCGCGCGCGGCGTTCGCGCAGCCATTCGCCCGCCATGAGCAGGATCGCGATCGGCTTGAACTGCTTGCGCGCAAGGCACGCCACCTCCGCCTTGTCGAGCAGCCGTTCGAAGTCGGCTTGCGGGTCGGTGCCGCGCAACTGATGGCGCATGCCATGTACGAAGGCGATGAGATAGGCAACGAAGCGGGGTGACTCCGAGGTATCGGACACGAGCGTCATCGACTGGCGCGCCAGCGCACGCGTCTCATTGAGCACGCTGCCCCAGAGCACCCGGGCTTCCCAGTAACGGGCGTAGCTCGTGGTGTTGCGAAAGCCGAGGAAAATCGCGAGCGTGATACCGATCAGGGAGAACGGCACGAACGTGAGCGGAATCTTCCATTCGAAGACGCGCCCGTGGGCTAACGTGACGGCTATCGAGATGATCGTGGTGAAAATGAGCTGCGGGGCAATCTTGGGAACGATCGAGCCGCGCACGACGAAAAGCATGCGCAGCCAGTTCAGATTGGGTCGGACGATCATGGGGAGCAAGGGCGCTGGCGAGCGCGGAAAGACTGGCCGTGGGGGATGCCGTTGCGCCGGGATGATACGCCGATATCGGCCGGTTTGAAATGGCCGGCAGCGACGCAAACGTTGCGCCCCGCCGCCGGTACGCCCCCGTCATCATTGCGTCGTCACGGCAGCGCAACCCCACAAAACGCCCGTCAGCCGCGAAGCCGACGGGCGTCTCGATGGCCATGCCCGACAACAATCACTTCACGGCCAATGCCTGCGCGAGCGTGACCGGGTCCTGGAAAATACTCGAGAAGTCGAGCGCGCCATGACCGTTGGCACGGTGGACTTCGAAAATGCGCCGGGCGAGGTCGCCGAGCGGGGTCGCCACGTCGCTGGCGGCCGCCGCCCCGTGAGCGAGGCGCAAGTCCTTCGCCATCAGATCGGTCGCAAAACCACCGGTGTACCCGCGCGACGACGCCGCATTCTCCATCACGCCCGGACACGGGTTGTAGACCTCCAGCGTCCAGTTGCGCCCGGAGCTTTGCTGCATGACCGCCGAGAGCACCTTCGGATCGAGCCCGTTGGCGATCCCGAGACGCAACGCCTCGCTCGTGCCGGCCATCAGAATGCCGAGCAGCATGTTGTTGCACAGCTTGAGCGTCTGCCCCGCGCCAAGCGACCCACCGTGATGAATCGCCCGTCCCATGTTGCCGAGCAGCGGCCGCATGCGCTCGACGAGCGCCGCATCGCCGCCCACCATGAACGTCAGCGTGCCCGCCGCGGCGCCCGCCGTGCCACCCGAGACGGGCGCGTCGAGCAACGCCGTGCCCGGGCGCGCGAGCGTCGCCAGCCGGCGCGGAATTTCCGGCGGTACCGTGCTGCTGTCGATCAGCACGGCGTCCGGCGCGGCATGTGCGAGCACACCGTCCGGACCGTCATACGCCGCGAGCACATGCTCGCCGGCCGGCAGCATCGTGATGACCACCTGCGCGTCGCGTACGGCGTCGGCAATCGACGTCGCCACCGTGCCGCCCTGTGCCGCCAGTCGCGTGAGCGCCGCCTCGGACAAATCGAAGCCACGCACCGCGTGCCCGGCCTTCACCAGATTCGCCGCCATCGGCCCGCCCATGTTGCCGAGCCCGATGAACGCGACGCGCCAAGCCGTTTGTTGGGTTTCCATCGCCATGGTCTATCTCCGATAAAGGCGTGCGCGTTACTTCAGTGTGATCGTCGTGTTCACGCCCGCCGGGCCCGTGCCGCGTGCCTGCCAGCGTGCGGTCACGGTCTTGGTCTGCGTCCAGAACAGAATCGCCTGCTTGCCGTTCGGCCCCAGATCGCCGAGCTTCGAAGCGCGCGAACCGGTGAAGCTGAACCAGGCGACCGGCACCGGAATCGGCAGGTTGATCCCGACCTGCCCGACGTCGATCTCGTTCTGGAACTGACGTGCCGCGCCGCCATCCTGCGTGAACAGCGCAACGCCATTGCCGTTCGGGTTGGCGTTGACGAACGCAATCGCTTCATCGAGCGTATCGACGCCCGTCATGCAGAGCACCGGTCCGAAAATCTCCTCGCGATAGATCGACATCCCGGCCGTCACGCCATCGAAAATCGTCGGTCCGACGAAGTTGCCTTCGGGCGCCGCCTTGACAACGTGAGCGCGACCGTCGAGCAGCAGTTTCGCGCCCTCTTCCACACCCGCGCCGATAAGCCGCTCGACGCGCGCAAGCGCCTGCTTCGACACCACGGGGCCGAGATCCGCCGTGCGGTCCGTGCCAGGACCCACCTTGAGCGCTTGGGCGCGCGCCACCAGCTCGGGCACCCATTCGCGCGCTTCGCCCACGAGCACCGCCACGGACGTCGCCATGCAACGCTGCCCCGCCGCGCCAAACGCCGCGCCCAGCAGATGGTTGATGGCCTGCTCGCGATCCGCATCCGGCAGGATCACGCAGTGGTTCTTCGCGCCCATCATCGCCTGGCACCGTTTGCCTGCCTCCGAGGCGCGACGATAGATGTGCGTGCCGACATGCGTCGAGCCGATGAATGACACGGCCTTGATATCCGGGTGATCGCAGATGGCGTTGGCGATGTCCGGTCCGCCATGCACGACATTGAGCACGCCCGGCGGCACACCGGCTTCCAGCGCGAGTTCGGCCAGGCGCAGCGACGCGCTCGGATCCTGCTCCGACGGCTTGAGCACGAACGTGTTGCCGGCGGCCACCGCCAACGGGAACATGAAGCACGGCAGCATGACCGGGAAGTTGAATGCGGTGATCCCCGCGCACACGCCCAGCGGCTCGATCAATGTGTAGACATCGACACCCCCCGCGGCGTTCTGCGCGTACTCGCCCAACTGGAGCGAGGCAATCGAGCACGCATGTTCGACGACCTCGAGGCCGCGTCCGACTTCGCCTTCGGCGTCAGGCAGCGTCTTGCCGTGCTCGCGCGTAATCAGTTCGGCCAATTCGCCGGCATGCTCGCGCAGCAGATGCTGGAAGCGCAGCATCACGCGCATGCGGTTGGCTTGCGACGTATTGCGCCAGCCCTTGTAGGCCGCCTTGGCCGACGCCACGGCGGTATCCAGTTCCTCCGTCGTGGCAAACGGCACGCGCGCGACGACTTCCTGCGTGGCCGGGTTCACGACGTCGCGCCACTGCGAGGACTTCGACTCGACACGCTTGCCGTCGATAAGCAGCGGAATGGTGGGTAGGGACATGACACGTTCTCCTGATCGATACGAATGCGAGGATTCGGGGCTAGAGGACTAAGGAAAGTTGGAAAACTTCTGCGTTCGGCGCAGGGCAAACTGCGGCGGGTGAGCACGCAGCGCCGCCGACAATTACAAGATAGGCAATCGACACGAGATGTGCGCCGCGCCGCTCACTTCGCCGCCGTGCTCGTCTTCACGAGCGAGCAGGTCGACTTCGACAACGGCTGGAAGGCTTCCGTGGCGGGTACGGTCGCGACGCGGGTGTAGTAGTCCCATCGGCCTTTCGACTCGGCGGGCGACTTCACGCGGAACAGGTACATGTCGTGGATCACGCGCCCGTCCGGACGAATCGAGGCGTTGTGCATGATCGGATCGCGAATCGGCATTTCCCGCATCTTTTGCGCGACCACCTTGGCGTCCACGCTCTGGGACGCCGCCACCGCACGCAGGTAATGCAGCACGCTCGAATACACGCCCGCCTGCACCATCGTCGGCTTCAGATCCTTGTACTTCTTCTGGAAACGGGCTGACCAGGCGCGCGAGGCGTCGTCGAAGTCCCAGTAGAAGCCATCGGTAAACAACAGGCCCTGCGCCGTGTTCAGGCCCAGCGAGTGAACGTCCGACAGGAAGATCAGCAGCGCCGCCAGCTTCTGCCCGCGTTGCACGATGCCGAATTCGCGCGCCTGCTTGAGCGCGTTGACGGTGTCCTGCCCGCCGTTGGCGAGCGCCACGACCTGCGCCTTGGAGCTTTGCGCCTGCAACAGGAACGACGCGTAGTCGGACGCATTGAGCGGATGCCGCGACTGCCCCGCGACCGTGCCGCCGAGCGACTTCACGATATCGGCGGCGTCCTTCTCCAGGGAATGTCCAAAGGCATAATCGACGGTGATGAAGTACCACGATTTACCGCCGTCACCGACGACGGCGCGGGCAGTCGCCGCCGACTGCGAATAGGTGTCGAACATCCAGTGAAAGCCCGTGGGCGAACAATCTTCGTTCGTCAGGCGCGTGGTCGCCGGCCCCGAGAACAATGTCACGCGCTGCTTGTCCATCGCGATCTTCTGCACCGCCAGGGCGGCCGCCGAGTTCGTCAGATCGGCAATCGCATCGACATTGTCGCGATCAAACCATTCCCGGGCCTTGTTGGCGGCGACGTCGGCCTTGTTCTGGTTGTCCGCCGAGACCAGTGCGATCTTCATGCCCTTGCACTCGGCCGCGAGGCAATCGTCGATGGCCATTTGCGCGGCTACGACCGAGCCTGCGCCGCCCATCGCCGAATACGGCCCCGACATGTCGGTGAGCACGCCCACCTTCACCGGACGATCCGGCAACTGCGCCATGCCGGCCATCGACACCACTCCCAAACCCACGCCGAATCCCAGCGCGAGCAGCCACGGCTTGATCTTCATCGCTTTGTCTCCTTCAGGTCGTTTATGCATTCGTCGTCGCCGTCTATGCGCAGCGCTCATGAATTGTATTTGTGCGAATTTGCTTTACAAAGCGAAAATCTGCATCTACTTTGTGCATAAATACACATAGGAGACCGGGTGATGGTTCGCACCGCCGCAGCACGACCGTCGGGCATCGCAGGCGCTTCGGCGACGGAGCCGCGTCCCGACTGGGACGACCTTCGCTACTTCCTGGAGGTCGCGCGCACGCAGCGCGTAAGTGCGGCGGCGCTGCGCCTGGGGGTCGACCACACGACGGTCTCTCGACGGGTGCGCGCGCTGGAGCAGTCACTGGCCACGTTGTTGTTCGACAAATCGCGCAATGCAGGCTTTGCGCTGACGCCCGAGGGGCAGCAACTCCTCGTGTACGCGGAGCAAATGGAGACCACGTTGCAATCGGCGTGCGAGCAAGTGGCGGGGCTCGGGCAAACGCTCTCTGGCCACGTTCGCATCGGCTCGACGGAAGCGTTCGGCACGTATTTCGTCACCCCCGTCCTCTCACGCTTTCAGCGCGAATACCCCGCCATCGATTTCGACGTGCTGCCGGTGCCACGCTTCGTGAGCCTGTCGAAACGCGAGGCCGATCTGGCGATCACCATCGAACGCCCCCAGCGCGGACCATACGTGTGCAGCAAGCTGTGCGACTACCGCCTCCAGTTGTATGCGACGCCCGGCTATCTCATGCAATACGGCGATGTCACGACGTTCGCGGATCTGGCCGGACGCCGATTCATCAGCTATGTCGCCGAACTCTCGTTCAGCAACGAGTTGCGTTATCTGGAGGACATCGTGCCCGGAGGCAAGGTCGTGTTGCGCAGCACGAGCGTCATCGCGCAATACCAGGCGGCCTTGCAGGGCGAAGCGCTGGCGATCCTGCCATGCTTCATGGCCGCGCAGGATGCCCGACTGGTGCCGCTGCTCGTGGACGACGTGGTCGTCACGCGCAGCTTCTGGATTTACTGCCACGAGGAATTGCGCACGCTCAAGCGCATTACCGTGCTGTGGGACTATCTGCGCGACGCTGCCCAGCGTAACGACGCCCTGCTGCAGGGCAAATCCGGGCAACTGCGGCTGGTCTGATCGCCATCAGCGAATCTTGCGTTGTTCGGCGTCGATCACGACAGGAATGGCCGCGCGCATCGCTTCGATGAAGCGGCGCAGACGCGCCGGATAGTACTTCGCATACGGATAGATGAGGTACATCGGCAAGGCCGTCGAGCGCCAGGACGGCACAAGCTGGATCAGACGCCCTTGCGCCACGTCCTCGGCAATCAGCCATGCCGAACAGACACTCACGCCGAGCCCGCGAATTGCGGCGCTGCGCAATGCATAGAGATTATCGGTACTCATGCGCGGCTCGAATGCGACACTGGCCGTTTCGTGCGTTTGCTCGTGCGTCAGGGTGATGTCGTTGCGATAGAACGTGGTGAGCGAGAGCCAGGGCCACGACACGAGGTCCGAAGGATGCGAGGGCAGCGGTCGGCCGCGCAGCAGTTCGGGCGACGCCACGACGATGCGCGGCACGTCGGTCAACGAGATCGCCACGTTCGACGGATCACGCAGCTCGCCCACATGGATCGCGCAGTCGATCCCTTCGGCAATGAAATCGGGCTCGCGGTCCTGCAGGAACCAGTGCACCCTCATCCCCGCATAGCGTTCGAGAAAGTCCGCCAGCGCGCCGATCATCATTTCCTGCCCAAACGCGTGGGGCACGAGCACCCGCAAGGTGCCCTGCGGGTCGTCACCGCCGCCGCGCAGATCCGCCTCGAACGCCTCCCAGCTCGTGACCAGTTCTTTCGCCCGCGCAAAGCAACGCTCGCCGTCTTCAGTGAGCTTCATGCGATGCGTCGAGCGTTGCAGCAACCGCAGCCCCAGCGAACGCTCGAGCATCTGCAAACGCCGGCTGACGGTCGGCTGCGTGGTACCGAGCAACGCCGCGGCGGCCGACAGACTGCCGGCCTCGACGATGCGCACGAACGTCTGCATCAGCTCGACGCGGTCGGCGCCAGCGCCCCGAGCAGCGGGCGCATCGGTGGGCAAGAGAGGGGGAGAAAAGGGCTCTGTCATACGCAACACGTATAAAGGTTGTACGGATTATAGGTCTACCGTCGCACCGCACCAAGCGAGACACTACAGTCCATCACGTTCCCTGGAGCCACACCTCATGAGTTCCGCTCAGCTTTCCAACGCGGCCAACGCGAGTCAAGCGGCCACCCGGCCACTGCCCGAGTTGTCCGCCCGTCTCATTTTGCTGCTGGCCACGGGCACTGGCCTGACGGTCGCGTCGCTGTACTACGCCCAGCCGATGCTGGGCATCATGACCGACGACATCCATGCGGCCAACACGACCGTCGGCTGGGTGCCGACGCTCACCCAGCTCGGCTACGCGCTGGGCATTCTGCTGCTGGTGCCGCTCGGCGACATCATCGACCGTCGTCGCATCGTGCTCGTCAAGGGCGCGATTCTCTCGCTTGCGCTGCTGCTGGCCGCGGTCGCGCCCGGCATCGGCACGCTGCTCGCCGCGAGTCTGGCGATCGGCCTGAGCGCGACGATGGCACAGGACATCGTGCCCGCCGCGGCGACGCTCGCCCCCGAGTCGATTCGCGGCCGGGTGGTCGGCACGGTGATGACGGGGTTGCTGCTGGGCATTCTGCTGTCGCGGGTGGTGTCGGGTGTTGTCGCACAGACCTTCGGCTGGCGCGCGATGTATGTCGTCGCGGCGATTAGCGTGGCAGGGTTCGGCGTGGTGGCCTGGCGCGGCCTGCCGTCGTTCCATCCGACGACGCAGATGACCTATCGCCAGTTGATCGGTTCGGTGGTCAGCCTGTGGCGTCGTCATGCGGCGCTGCGCCGCGCGGCATTGGCGCAGGGCTTGCTTTCGGTCGGCTTCAGCGCCTTCTGGTCGACGCTCGCGGTGATGCTTCATCAAGCGCCGTTCCATCTGGGCGCGGCGGCGGCGGGAGCGTTCGGCCTGGCCGGCGCGGCCGGCGCGCTCGGCGCCCCGCTGGCCGGTCGCATCGCGGATCGCAAGGGACCGCAGATCGTCACCCGTCTCGGTGCCGGCCTGGCGGCCGTGTCCTTCGCCGCGATGCTGCTCGCACCGATGCTCGGCGCCCATGCCCAACTGTGGCTGATCGGTCTGGCCGCGATTGGCTTCGACCTCGGCGTGCAGGTGGCGCTGGTCTCGCATCAAACCATCGTGTACGGCATCGAGCCCGCCGCCCGCAGCCGTCTGAACGCGGTGCTTTTCGTCGGCGTGTTCATCGGCATGTCGATCGGCGCGGCACTCGGCGCGCAAGCGCTGGCGCACTGGGGCTGGACGGGCGTCGCGTCGCTCGCCACGCTGGCCGCCCTCGGCGCACTTGCGGTGCGGGTCTGGCCCGGCACGACCTCGGCCCATTGACGCCTAGCCTGCGCCCAATGACAAAGGCCGCTTCCCTGGGGAGGCGGCCTTGTCTTTTAAGGCACCGGCAACGCTCAGCCGGTCGCCTTTGCGGCACACGCGCGCACACGGTCGTACAAGGCGTCGGTATCGATGCCCTGAAGCGTCAGGCCGAAGCGCTCGTGCAGGACCTGCGCGAGTTGCGCCGCCGACACGATGTTGGTTTCCGCCACGACCTCGCCTTGCGCCGAGCGCTCCGTCAGGGTCGTGTTGAGCAGCGCGATGCGCCCTTGCGGTAGCACACGGCAGACGATGAGCTGATGTCGGAAGATCGAATCGGGCGCGCTCGACGTGTACCAATTGCCCAGCTTGTAGTCGATCCACTCGACGGGTTTCGGCGTAAAGCGATAGACCGGCAGCCACTTTTCGGCGGAGCGCACGCTCAGGCGGTACTCGCTTGGCAGCGCGTCGTCGTCCGTGCGAATGGTCGCCAGTTGGAACGTCTCCAGCAAGGTCGATTGCGGTTGCGCCGAATGCAGACGCAGCGGCGCGGTGAGCGTGACCGAGCCGAAACCCACGTCGGCCAGCCAGGCCTCGCCGTCGAGGTCGACGCGCAGCAACATGTGCGTGAGCGGCGCTTCCGCGTCGAACGAGCGCCCCCATGCGACGCGACCGATCAACGGTGTGACGGCGAATCCGAGATGCGTGAGCGCGCTGGCGAACAGCGCGTTCTGCTCGAAGCAGTAGCCGCCGCGTCCGCCGTCGAGCAGCTTGGCCACGACTGACGGCAGATCGACGTCGACCGGCTGACCACGAATCGGATCGAGATTTTCGAACGGGATGGCCAGCGGATGCAGCGAATGCACGGCGCGCAGGACGTCGAGCGTCGCTTCACGCGGGCCGGTGTAACCGATGCGCTGGAAATAGCGCTCCGGATCGAAGGGATGAGACATGCCTGACTTCCTCTTGAGGGACGCGGACAGACGCAGAGCCCATACGTTAGCGCATCCGCCGCGTCTTTGGGCGATCCCGTCAAGACAACGAGGCACGCAGGCGGCCGAGCGCCGCATGCGCATGCGCATTCGCCCGCGCCGAGCGTTACGCGACGCTCGCGATGCAATCCCGCAGCCACTGATGCGACGGATCACGATGCACGCGCTCGTGCCAGTACATCGAGATCTCGAAACCCGGGAGGTCGACCGGCGGCGTCGTCACCTGTAACGCCGGATCGTCGCGCACGAGCCGCTCTGGGGCCATCGCCACCAGATCCGTGCTGGCGAGCGCGGATCGCAAAAAGAGAAAGTGCGGCACGGACAGCGCGACGCGACGCGCCACCCCAAGCTTCGCGAGCCCATCGTCAGTGCTCGCATGAAACCCGCCGCCGTCCTGCGAAACCATGGCGTGCTCCAGGTCGCAGAACTGCTTGAGGGTAGGTCGTCGCTTGAGCTTCGGATGCCCGCGACGTCCCACCAGGACGTAGCGCTCCGTGAACAGCGCCTTGCGACGCAATCCCTGCGGCGCGCCGTCCGTCGTGTGAAAGGCGATATCGACAATGCCCTGCTCCGTCTGCCGGGCGATGCGCGACGGAGACAGATCGAACACGGCGAGGCGCGTGTGGGGCGCCTCCGCTCTCAGGCGATGCAGCAGCGGAAGCACGAGAGTCGACTCCGTGTAATCGGTGGCGGCAATGCGCCAGGTCAATTCGGCCTTGGCCGGATCGAATGGCGCGGCGGGCGAGACGGCGCGCGACAGCGATTCGAGCGCGTCACGCAACGGCCCACGTAGTGCCTCGGCCCGTGTGGTCGGGCGCATGCCGCGCGGCCCGGGCAGCAGCAGCGGATCACCGAGCAAGTCGCGCAACTTCGCCAGATGCACACTGACCGCCGGCTGCGACATGTACAACCGCTCGGCGGCACGCGTCACGTTCTGCTCGGCAAGCAGGACATCGAGCGTGACCAGAAGATTCAGATCGATACGGCGCAAATTATTCATCGTTATACCTGGCATATCAGGAATTCATTTCCAATATACCCGCCGTGCGCCTAACCTGCATTCATCCCCTGGAACGAATGTGCCCAATGGCAACGGAGTTTGAAAAATGAATGTGTTGATCGTTTATGCCCACCCGCAACCGCGCTCGCTCAATGGCGCGTTACGTGACTTTGCGGTACAGCGACTGGAAGCGGCGGGGCACCACGTGCAGGTCTCGGATCTGTACGCAATGCAATGGAAGAGCACCATCGATAAAGCCGACGCACCAGCACGCAATGCGAGCGAGCCGTTTCATGCGTCGCTCGACTCGAAGCAGGCATTCGTGAGCGGCACGCAGAGCCCCGACATCGCACGCGAGCAAGAGAAGCTGCGCTGGGCGGACACCGTGATCCTGCAATTCCCGCTGTGGTGGTTCTCGATGCCTGCCATCATGAAAGGATGGTTTGATCGCGTGTATGCCTACGGCTTCGCCTATGGCGTTGGCGAGCACTCTGACACGCATTGGGGTGACCGCTATGGCGAAGGGGCGATGGCAGGCAAGCGCGCGATGCTTGTCGTGACGACGGGGGGCTGGGACGCGCATTACAGCGCTCGCGGCATCAACGGTCCCATCGACGACGTCTTGTTCCCGATCCAGCATGGCATGTTGTTCTACCCCGGTTTCGACGTGCTGCCGCCTTACGTCGCCTACCGTACGGGCCGCGTCGACGGCGCGCGCTTTGCACAGATCCAGCGCGAGTTGGGGGCGCGTCTCGACACGCTGGCCACGACGGCTCCGATTCCCTATCGTCGGCAGAATCATGGCGCGTACGATATTCCGGCGCTCACGCTCAAGGATGACGTCGCCGCCGGACAGGTCGGCTTTGCCGCGCATATCGATATTGCCTGACATGGTTCGCCGCCGGATGCCTCAGGCAGCAGGCGTCCGGCGGTACAAAGCATTGCACTATGCGCGGAACACGCGTATAAGTGACACATCGACCTTCACGTCTGACGCCTGTCGCAACCGCGTCATTCTTGAAATCTGCGTCGGCCTACACAGGCTCGCAGTTATTTCGTCAATGTCAGGAGCAAGAATGCTCACCCTGTCGAAGCAGGCCATCCTGGCTGCCATTTATCGCGTCATCCGCAATGACGACGACCTTCCTTCTGATGCCATCATTAACGCGCTGCTCGCGCGTGAACTGGTGTGCCGAGTTGGGGAGCGTCTGGAATTGACGCCATACGGCAGATCGTACTGCCGGTCCGCCTACGTCCCTGCCTGGTGCTGACCGAACCTCGGCCGCGCCACGCCTGGTAATCGTATTCGGACGTCAGGACTTGCCGCGTGCCGGCGTAGTTTCCCCTATTGCCATCGGCCCGTCGTGCCCGATGCGCTTCCTCCCCGCCTAGCCAGTCACCATCGGACAGTTGCCGACGATCCCCTTTGGGATCGGCAGGTGAAACTACGGTAGCATCGCGACCGTCCGTACAGTATCCTCGACGCTGAACGAGACCCGCAGATTTCCAACTGTCGGTCGCTAATCCCCCCAAGGCAAACCACAGATCCGCCGACGTTCATGACCACGCAAGACGACGAGATGCATTCTTCCGGTGTTTCAGCGAACGTCGAAAAGTTCTGGCATCCGTTTCCGGAGCCAGTTGCCGTGAGCAAGGGGCGAGAGATCTACGGCTTGGCCGGGACGCCACAACTCGTCGCACTGTGCTCGGCGATGCATCGCCACGCCACGGATATCGTCAGCCAGTTCTACCATGGGCTCGCCGACTTGCCCGCGTCGAAATGCATCCTGGATCGACTCACTGACACTGAAATCAGGTACGTCAAGTCGCGACAGGCACGGCGACTGCGCGCCATGACGGCGCCTGCACTGACGGCTGCGGATCATCGCTTGCAGGCCATCAGAACCGGTCGCACGCATGCCATTGTCGGGCTTAACTGGGAGGATCTCGTTCGCGCCCGAGGCGTCCTTGGCGAAGCCATCTTCACGCACATCGACACGGCGGAGCACGGCGAGGCGCTCTGCCTGCTGAGCCGACGCATGAACCAGGACATGGCGTGGCAGGCGGAGGCCTATCAGCGCCTGCAGATCTCGCGTCACGAGGCATTGCAACGCATCACGCTGCTGGCATGGAAAACGGAAAGCTATACCGACCTGATCAGTCAGGTGGTCCAGATCCTTGGGGCGCATGACGAGATTGCAGGCTGCGCGGTGGGCCGGCCGGATCGTCAGGGCGTGTTTCGCTTCGAACTGGCGGCCGGCACCACGATCGAGCACTATCTCGCCGGCATCGAAAAAACAGCCCCCATCACGGTGGGCAATTCGTCCGGCAGTCAGGGTCCCACAGGACGCGCCTGGCGAAGCGGCCAAGTAGCGCGCTCGCTCAATATTGCGAACGATCCGAAGATGGTGCCTTGGCGGGCCGCCGCCTTGCCGGCCGGTTTTCATTCTTGCATTGCGATTCCGCTGCGCCAGCCAGGTGAACCCACGGCAGCCATTCTGAATCTGTACTGTCCCATGCCTGGGGCACTGACGGGGGCCGATCAGGTCGCCTTCGTGTCGCTGTTGCAAACGATCCTGGGCTTCGCGATCGCCGGCACCGAGCGCCTCGCCGGAAATACCCGCGCCGTCCCTTACACCGTTCGACAGCGTTGGTCCGCGCTTCTCCGGTCCGACGCGTTGACAATGCACTATCAACCCCTGCTGGATCTCAAAACGGGACAAGTGACCAAGGTCGAGGCGCTGGCCCGGCTGCGGGATGGGGATCGCCTCCTGACACCCGGCGAGTTTTTCCCCGCCTTGTCCTCCGAGGATTTCCTGACGCTATACAAGCGCGGGCTTGAGCAAGCCCTGTCGCAGAGCCATCTCTGGCTGAAGGCGGGGTTCCCCGTGAACGTCTCCGTCAACCTGCCGTCGAGTGCCCTCGGCGACATCCGTTATTTCAAGGTGACGGAGCGGGCGCTGAGAACAAGTGGTGCCGCGCCGAACCAACTGACGCTGGAAGTGCTGGAGACCGATGCCTTTCCGCTCGGCGTGGACGTGCCGCAGGAACTCGCGAAATTCAAGGCCCTGGGCATCCAGTTGGCCGAGGATGATCTCGGTTCGGGATACAGCACGCTGACGCGTCTTCGCGAAGTGCCGTTCGACCTGGTCAAGATCGACCGGAATATCGTGAGCGCCGTCGACCAGGATCCTGCGGACACCCTGCGCTTCACCTATCAGTTGATCCAGTTGGGACATTCGTTGAACAAGGCCGTCGTCGTGGAAGGCATCGAAGATGAGGGAATGCTTGAGGCGGTCGTGATTCTCGGTGCCGATATCGTCCAGGGGTATGCGATTGCACACCCGATGCCGGCGGAGCAGTTGACTGAATGGATGGCGTGCCCACCGAGCGTGCCCGATGTCCACGCACCGTCTACCGCGTTGGGGACATTGGCGGCACAGTTGCTGGCCGAAGCCCGCAAGCGTTTGATGTAACGGCGGCGGCGCCCGAGGTGCCGCACATCGCCACCATGCTTGCCCGGCAGGTCCGCCGTCGATGCCGCGCTCGGCACCGGCGCGAAACGCCCTAGAGTTGCGGCGCCGCGAAACGGCGGTTCTCGTTGCAAGGCAATACGCGACGCGCTTCGGCGATGCGGGCCGGATCGAGGTCGGCGAGCAGGAATGCCGGGGCTTCCCCAGCGCGAGCGACAATCACGCCCAGCGGGTCAACCACCAGGCTTGCGCCGATATTGCGGGGGCCGCATTCGCCCGACGCCACCAGGTAGCACGTGTTCTCCAGCGCACGCGCGGTGCACAGGGTTTCCCAATGCGCCTCCTTGAGTGGCCCCCTCACCCACGCCGCCGGCAACACCAGCACGTCGGCGCCGTCGAGCGTGAGGCGGCGGGCCAGCTCGGGAAAGCGCACGTCATAGCAGGTCATCAGGCCGACCTTGAGTCCGCAGACGTCGACCAGCGGCGGCACCTCGTTGCCCGGGACCACGTTCGTCGACTCCTTCACCGAGAACGCATCGTAGAGGTGGATCTTCTTGTACTCGGCGATGATGTCACCGTCGCGCAGTGCGATCAGGACGTTCCACACCTTGCCGTCGGCGGTCGCGGGCACGTGCACCGTCATCATCGTCGTCAGGTTGTTGCCTCGGCTCGCTTCGCGCAAGGTCGTCACGAACTCGCCGTCCAAGGGTTGCGCGGCACGGCGCACCAGGTCGGGATCGGCGATGTCGCGCGCCAGCACGCCCTCGGGAAGTACGAGCAGGTCTGCGCCGGCGGCGCGGGCCTTCTCCATCAATTTCAGGCAGGTCTGCGCGTTGGCAGCCGCGTCCGCGGCAACGGCAAATTGTCCAATGGCTGCTTTCATGACTTTCTCTCTCAAAACGGATGCGACTCAGGCTCGGGCAGGCGGATGGGACGCTTCAGCGACGCCGCTGTGGCCGATCAATTTCCGGTCGGGCGACGCGCGCAACGACTGTCCCGGCGAAACGTGTTCCGCGAGCGCGGCGCGTTTGAAATCCTGAACATCAATACCGGGCACGTACCGCAACGTTGTTGAAGTATGCCAGTTTGGCAGTTCGGCAGTTTGCACGCCCGTCGTCGAACGGGCACTCGGTCGGTATCGGCTTTGGCAGGCCGGACGGTGCTACTGAAGGCAGGGACATTACCCCTGCGCCGTTGGCCTGCATTGGCTAACGGCGATTCTCGTCGTCATTGTCCATGCGGAGCTGGCAGGCCAAGCTTGCTGACGCCATGCACTATGCGATATACGTCCTCATGTTGGCCATGCCGGTGCTCCGGTGGCTGACCTTGAGCGCAGTGGGCAAGCCGATCGTTCTTATTGGACTGCTCATCCCCTCGCTGACCAGTGCCGATGTGTCGCTTTCTCGCCCGATCAAGGACGATCATGAGGCACGGGTAACACCCGACTATGTTCTGATCGGGCTGCACGGGGTAGTGGCGCTGCTTCACCATTGCGTCATGCACGACAACACACTGGTTCGCATGCTGATCGGGGCGTCGCACCGGAACTGATTGCCCAGAGCTGCCTCACATGGATCGAGATCTTAAATGACAAAGTTTCTTCATCGCGCCCATCCTGAAAGCCACCGCACCGAACATATTGGCTGGCTGCGCGCCGCCGTCCTCGGGGCCAATGACGGCATCATTTCCACGGCCAGTCTGGTTGCAGGTGTTGCCGCGGCCCATGCAAGCCACGCCAGCATCATGACCACGGCCGTGGCGGGATTGGTGGCAGGCGCCATGTCCATGGCTGCCGGCGAGTTCGTATCGGTCTATTCACAGGCCGACACAGAAAAGGCGGATTTGACGCGGGAGCTCGAAGAACTGAGGCACAGCCCTGAGGCAGAGCATCGGGAACTGACGGCCATCTACGTGCGCCGTGGCCTGGATCACCAGCTCGCAGATCAAGTTGCCGCGCAGTTGATGGCGCACGATGCGCTGGGCGCGCATGCGCGCGACGAACTGGGCATCTCGGAAACGTTGAGCGCACGCCCGCTGCAAGCGGCAATGGCGTCCGCTGGGAGCTTCGCCGTGGGCGCGGCCATGCCGCTCGCTGTGGTTCTGCTGGCACCGGAGCAGAGCCTGCTCTATTGGATCGTGGCGACGGCGATTGTCTTCCTGGCCCTGCTCGGCGCTGCCGCTGCCGCCGTTGGCGGAACCCCTCTCTTCAAAAGTGCCCTGCGCGTGGCTTTCTGGGGCACCTTTGCCATGGCGGTGACAGCGGGCGTGGGGGCCGTGTTCGGCACCACGGTTTGATGTCAGAGCAGCGGTGATCGAGAACTTGTGGCCGGTGTATCCGCGCGACTTGTCGTGTGGATACATTTCCTATCTTGTCCTGAAGATATCTCGCAAAACCGTGGACGAATCCGTTGACGCGCGCGCCGACTTTCCTATGGAGGACGCGATGGACGGAAAAATCCAATTCTCGCCGCTACGGTTTTTCGGGGGGAGGTCACTCGCAGGATCGCCCGGAGAAGATTACCTTCATATCGAGTACTTCTGCATAAGGGTAGTGAGTTGCTCGGAGAGGTAGGGCCAGCTATAGCCTCCCCCCTCGTCCCATGACTTGGAGCCAGTCATCAGGCCTTTATCAAGCAACAGGTCCCTCACTTCATCGTGCGGGTAGAGATACCAAGCCCGCTTGTTGCAGAACGAAATGTAGATATCCTTGCCGCTGTACTTTTTGTCGATGGTGAGCCTGCCCTTGAGTTGCACCTTCATGAAAGTGCTGCCGTCAATGTGGCAGGCGATGAAGTCAGCGCCTTGCCAATCGTCGCTCAAGCGCAGGCAGTTAAAGCCATAATCGGCAAGGCGCGCCGCTACCTTTTGGAAATTGTAGTTTTCCTTCTGGCGGGAGTTGAGTTGCTCGTAGTTGATTTCTTGAAACATAGGATCCCCGTTGCGACGATTCCATTCAAAGATGGCAGTACGATCGACCACCACGGGGATCGCAGCTCATGAACCTCTTTCCTCATCATCAACGCCAGCTCGCCGTCCTCGGCGAAATCCTCGCCAGCATTCGACAAGTCAAGCATCCCCACTACGCAACGCGCATCTCGCGTCTCGCGTCTCGCGTCAACAGACCTGAATCGTTCGTCATTGCCTACGAATCCGGCAAGTACCATCTCGACGCTCCCGAACTCTTTGATAGTGCGGACGCTCTTGGGATCGATGTAGTCGAACTGATCGACCTGTACCAACGGAGGATTTGACCTCTGTCCACACGATCGCCACATCTGACGTGAGTGGTTTCAAGCCTATTGGATATCACCGAGGACACGTGCAATATGAAACAGGTCAGTCAGCAAGCGAGTTCCCCGCGACTCCCGGGAATAGATCACCAGATTGCGAATTTCCGGTGCTCAACACTTGGTCATAGATGACCTCAGGTTGAACGCGGAAACGCAGTCCGTCGGCGAGACGCCCCAAGGCCGGGAGGCCAACGATCCCCAAACCAAACCTCGCGGCCTCCTCGATGAATGGCGCGATTTCCGCGTCGCCATGTTTTGTGACAAGAATGCCGGCGACCTGCAAATGTCCTAGTCGTTGTGCCGCGAAACGCTCCTTGATACGCAGCACTCGCTGCTGCAGTTTCGAAAGCTTCTCAGATGCGTTGGTAACTGCTGCTGCACACTCGATCACTGCAATTCTCCGCGATGGCGTCTCGCAGTAGATATCCGGGGCTTCTTGCAAGTGTGATACGTCCCCTAGATACATACAGTCAAATCCGATTTCTTCCAACACAAGGGTAAGAACCCGTTCGAAGGGGTGCCCCTTGCAGTCGAGGGAAAGGAGCTCTTCCCGCAATTTGGTTAGATCCTTATCGAATTGCTCGAGAAAAGCGGCACGTTGTCTCGGCAAATGATCCGGATCTCCTACCCACCAGCGCGAAATGTGATGGCCTGCATAACTCAAAAAAACCTGACATACGGGCGCGTCGCCTATGTCTTGCTCCACACGTGCTGCTATTAGCCCACCATCCTGAACTGCCCACTTAAGTGATGCTCCACATATCGACAAACGCGTCGCCTTGTTTGTTTCCGACGTGACTTTCACCCCGATTCTCAGGAGAGATGGATCAATGCGCCGGCTCCCGACTATCTTGGCCGACAGCGTGCACTGACTAATCGTCGAATCGGCCAAGATAGTCTCCGCTGGCTTTTCGAGCAGAATTTCGATAGCGGTATCAGTCCTCTGTAGAAGCCCCGACGGAAGCAGATGCTCGCCCAACAGGTCTGCCAGACCGTCGTATGGCTTGTCGAGGCATCGGAGTCGGTGCGCGAGATCGACAAGCATCCGCCCATCAATATTTGGAGACTGCCCTCCAGACAAGATCAGTGTTGGCGACCGCACCGGACCAGGTTGAACTTGAGGGTGATTGTCTGCGAAGAACGTCGCATTCAGCGATTGCCTAGCAACTCTCGGTAGCCCATATACGTGCCCACCGATTTCAAGCTGTCCGGAGCGAACTATTCGGTTCAAATCGAATTGTTCTTTGGAGAGATCAATCGACTCTCGCCCAACCGTTATTCCATCAACGGATACGACTGACGTCTCAAGCAAACTTAGCCGCATTTCTGCATAGACGTACCGAACCGCCGCCCAGTGAAGCCATTTGGCCCCATCGATTTCAACTGCCAAGTAGGAAATGACTACATGCTGCGCTGCAATCGCCCAATGCTCGGCTACAGCCTGAAATCGATCGATTTCCGACTGAGCATGATTGGAAATTGGGAATGAAATGTCACTATCCGGCATTGGTCAATGGGCCTTTATAGTCAGGTCACTCGATAATACGCTCGGCGCTTCCCGCTGCACCATGCAGGAACACCCACTTGGTGCTCTCCCAACCACCAGCACACGTAGCGACGCCAGCAATCCGATCCGACGTGGATACACTTTTCACCCCACCTACCAGATCTCACGATTGCCAAACGCCGCAAACCCCGCGTACAATCTGGGGCTGCGCGGGCGTCGTATAATGGTAATACCCTAGCTTCCCAAGCTAGAGCCGTGGGTTCGATTCCCATCGCCCGCTCCACAGCATGCTTCAGCAGCGCTCGCAGCACCCATCGATCAGCCGTCTTACAGACGGCTTTTTTGCGTTCATCGCCTCCATGACAACTCACGCCCGGCAGGTTGGTCTACACGGATTCCGCCAGCGAGCGCGAGCCGCGATGTCATCGCTGCGCAGCGTTCTGTGTACCCTCCTCGCGGTGGCGACTCCATTGGCGTCCGCACAACCCCCTGTACCGCCCGCCGCCGCCGTCACCATACCGGCCGGACGCAATATCGGTATCGGCGCTCCGTGGGTCAGCTACTACGGCAACGTCGGCCGCCTCGACCTCGCACGCATGGCGAACACCTTCCGGCTCATCGACATCGACGCCGATCCCGATCAAGGGAACGTCACGCCCGCTCAAATCGCCACGCTCAAAGCCGGAGGCAAGAACCGCGTCGTCAGCTATCTCAATCTCGGCGCCTGTGAGCGCTTTCGTTCGTATTGGCAACACGCCCCCGCCGGCTTCCTCTCCTGCGGCAGCAATCACCGCGCTCATCTGGGCCGCTATGACGGCTACCACGATGAAACCTGGATGAACCCGGCCGACCCGGCGTACCGCAAGCTCATCGTGAGGTACGTCGCACCGCGATTGATTGCGCAGGGCGTCGACGGCTTCTACCTCGATAATCTCGAACTGATCGAGCATGGCGTGCGTACCCGCAACGGCCCCTGCGACGCCGCTTGCCAGCAAGGCGCGCTCGATCTCGTGCGCGAACTGCGCGACGCTTTCCCCGACAAGATCCTCATCATGCAGAACGCCACCAGCCCGGCAACGCGCCTCGGCATCACCGGTGGTGTGGCCTTCGCGTCGCTGCTCGACGGCATTGCACACGAGGAGGTCTACGCGCCAGTGCATGACGCCGATGTCGAGCGCGAATTGCTGAAGTGGTCTCGACTGCCCGCCGGCACGTCAGGACGCAAGCTCTGGATCGGCACGCTCGACTATGTCGGCAGGTGCGGCAACGCACGTCAGGCCAGAAGTGTCTTCGCCCGTAGCCGGGCGCACGGTTTCAGCCCGTCCGTGAGCGACGCCAGCGCAGGCCAGAACGTGGTGTGTTACTGGGGCTTCTGAGCCGATCGGCGGGCGATCCGTGGGCGTAGGGCAGGCAAATGGGCAGGCGAACGGCCCGCGCAGTGTAAACTGCTGGGTTTTCGACCCCCTGTGAAATGGTGCAAGTGCCCCGGCGTCCCGTTATCAGCGCCCCGACACTCATACGCTCGCTGGCCCGTCTGAGCACGTTCGCCCCGCCTGAGGCCGCGCCGTCGCTCTCGGACCGCATGAGTCAGTGGCTGGGCTGGACCGACGCCATCGCCCTGTCGTCGGCCCTCAAATCCGCCCCGCCGGCCGCAACGCCCGGCGCGCGCGCGGCTGCGCACGATCCGGCCAGCGAACTGGCACGCGTGCGCGCCGACCTCGCCGCCGCCATCGCTCGTGATTGTGGCCTCGCCGCCGCACCCGGCGGGCAGATCCGCGCCCTGAGCGCCGCCGAACGTCAACGGGCAGCGTCCTTCGCGGAGTTTCCCGCCTATCGCCAACGCTACGCGACGTCGCAGCAGACGATGGATACGGCGATCAGCGCCCTGCGCACCCGCCTGCGCGCACAGTTGGCGCTGCACGCGCCGCACGCCGCCCGGCTCGCCAGCGTCGATGCCGTCATGGAACGCGTGATGGCCGCGCGTGAGCGCACACTTCTCGCCAGCGTGCCGAATCTGCTCGAAGGGCACTTCGTGCGCCTGCGCGATACGGAACAAGCCGCGATCGCCGCCCCGCGCGTGCCCGGCACACCGCCGCTCGCGCCCGCCGGCACGTGGCTCGACACCTTTCACCGGGACATGCAGAGCCTCCTGCTCGCGGAACTGGATATACGCCTGGAACCGATCGAAGGGCTGATCGCCGCCCTCGCCTCGGCACCTCCCGGCGAAAACGTTAGTGAACCCGGACAACATGACCCGTTACCTCGTTGATCTCGTTGCCTTTGTCGCAGGGCTGGCCGTCGTCGGCTGGATCGCCATCGGCTATGCCGGCACCAACCCGCTCGCGCTGGCCGTCGCCCTGCTCATCGCCGCCGTCTATCTCTTCGGCGCCCTCGAACTCAAACGCTTTCATCAAGCGACGAACGCCCTCGCCAACGCCGTCTCCCGCCTGAATTCGACCCCCGCATCGCTGCCCGCGTGGCTCGACACGCTCCCGGCCAGCCTGCGCACCGCCGTGCGTCTGCGCGTCGAAGGCGAACGCGTCGGCCTGCCCGGCCCCGCCCTAACGCCCTACCTCGTCGGCTTGCTCGTGTTGCTCGGCATGCTCGGCACCTTCCTCGGCATGGCCGCCACGTTGCGCGGCACCGGGCTCGCGCTCGAAGGCGCCACCGATCTCGAGGCCATCCGCGCCTCGCTCGCGTCGCCCGTCAGAGGTCTCGGCTTTGCTTTCGGCACATCGGTCGCCGGGGTCGCCACGTCGGCCATGCTCGGCCTGCTCGCCGCGCTCGCGCGCAAACAACGCGCCCAGGTCGTGCAATCGCTCGACGCGCGCATCGTCACGACGCTGCGCAGCTTCTCGCAGCAGCATCAGCGCGAAACCACGCTGCAGTTGCTTCAGCAGCAAGCGACGGTCATGCCCGCCCTCGTCGATCGTCTGCAGGACATGATGGTCGCCATGGAACGCCAGAGCCAGTCCCTCGGCGAGCGGCTCGTCGCCCATCAGGACGCCCTGCACACCAAGACCGACGCCTCGTATGCGCAACTCACCGGTGCCATGCAGCAGTACCTGAAGGACAGCGTGGCGACGACCGCCAGCGCCGCCGGTGCCGCCATCCGTCCCGAGGTCGAGGCGACGATGGCCAGCCTCGCGCGTGAGTCGGCGTCGTGGCATCAGACGGTCGCCACCGCGATGCAGGATCGAATGGACGGCCTGTCGGATCGCTTCGAGGCGACGACCGCGCGCGTGGCTAACGTCTGGACGGAATCGCTCGACGCGCAATTACGCACCAACGCATCGCTCGCCACCGATCTGCGCGCGGCACTAGGCGAATTCACGCAAACATTCGAGGCCCGCTCGTCCCGACTGGTCGACGACGTCGCCGCTCGGCTCGAAACCGTGACCGGCCAGGTCAGCGCCGCGCACGCCGGTGTCGCGCAAACGTGGGAAACGTCGCTCGCCGCGCAGCAGCATACCCATGATGTCCTCGCCAAGGACCTCGGCGCCACGCTTGCGCAATTCGCCCAGACCTTCGAGGCACGCTCGACCGACCTGCTCGCCAACGTCGCCTCGCGTCTCGACACTGCGACCGGCAGCATCGCCACGGCGCAAACGACCGTCGCCCAGGCATGGGAGCAGGCCCTGGCCCAACAGCAGCGCTCTCACAACGCCCTCACGCAAGACCTCGGCGCCGCGCTGGAACGCTTCGCCCAGACGTTTGAGACGCGTTCCACCGCGCTGCTCGGCGACGTGGCGGACAAGCTCGACGCCGCCGGCAACCGTGTCAGCGGTGCGCACGAGCGCGTCGCGCAGGCGTGGGATCAATCGATCGCGTTGCAACAGCAGGCCAACGCCGCCCTGAACACCGAACTCGGCGCCGCGCTCACCCGCTTCACCGAGACCTTCGAGCAACGCTCGGCACATCTGATCGACAGCGTCAGCCTGCGCACGGAAGGCGCGATGCACAGCGTGTCGGAGACGGCCAGCGTCGTGTCGAGCGAGTGGAAGCAGGCGCTCACCGCGCAGCAGTCCGCCAACGACGCGCTCGCGCGCGATCTGGCAAGCGCGCTTGCCCGCTTCGCGGACACCTTCGAGAACCGCGCTTCGCAATTGCTGCAAAGCGTTTCGGCGCAGATGGACTCGACGTCGACCAACGTGGCGCAAACGTGGCGCGACGCCATCGCGGAACACGCACGAACGAGCGAGCGGCTGGCCGATGGCAATCAGCAACTCGTGGCCGCGACGACCAGCGTCTTTACGGACCACAGCGCGTCGCTGCTCCAAGCGCTTCAAGCGGCCAACGCGGCCCATCACGACGCCGCGTCCGAGCGCGAAACGCAACGTCTGTCCGCATGGACGCAAACGCTCGAAGACACGCTCGCCACGCTGCGCTCGGAATGGCAACAGGTCGGCGCACACAGCACCCAACAGCATCAGACGATCTGCGACACACTCGCCCGCACCGCGCTGGAGATGTCCGAACAGACGCGCGCCCACGCCAGCGACACGCTCGCCGAAATTTCACGCCTGGTACAGACCGCGTCCGAGGCGCCGAAGGCCGCTGCCGAGATCATCGGCGAGCTGCGCCAGAAGCTCTCCGAGAGCATGGTGCGCGACAACGCCATGCTGGAAGAACGCTCGCGTCTGCTCGACACGCTGGGCACGCTGCTCGACACCGTCAAGCACGCCGGCAACGAGCAACGTGCCGCCGTCGACGAACTGGTGACGACGTCCGCGCAACTGCTCGAACGCGCGGGCGCGCATCTGGGCGACGCGATCGCCGCGCAAACGGAGAAGCTCACCGCCGCGTCGGCGCAGGTCACGGGCAGCGCGGTGGAAATCGCGAGCCTGGGCGACGCCTTCGGGGCCGCCGTGCAAGCGTTCGGCGAATCCAACACGCAACTGCTCGACCATCTGCAACGCATCGAAGCCGCGCTCGACAAGTCGATGGCGCGCAGCGACGAACAACTTGGCTACTACGTCGCGCAGGCACGCGAGGTCGTGGAGCTGAGCGTGATGTCGCAGAAGCAGATCCTCGAGAACCTCCAGGACCTGGCACAGACGCGCTCACAACCGGGTAACGCGGCAGCATGAGAGACGATTTCGACGCGGACGTCGGGGACAACGGCGAGGTCGGTGCCGCAGCGCCGACATGGGCCGTCTTCGGCGACCTGATGTCGGTGATGCTCGGCGCCTTCGTGCTCATCATGCTCGGTGTGATCGGCGTGCAGATCGAACTGTCCGCCAAGCTCGATCGCGAGGTGAAGGAACGCCGAGCCGAAACGCAACGCCGCGAAACCCTCGAGAAGGCGCTGGCCGGACCGCTCGCGGGCGGACGCGTCACACTCGTGAATGGTCGCATCGGCATCAGCGGCAATGTGCTCTTTGCACTGAATTCGGACCAGTTGCAGCCACAGGGACGCGAGGTGCTGCGCAGCCTGGCCACGCCGCTGGCCGCCTATTTGCGGGCGAGCGACGAGATTCTCATGGTCAGCGGCTTCACCGACGATCAGCAGGTGCGCGAGACAAACCGGCGATTCGCCGATAACTGGGAGTTGTCGGCCCAGCGCGCGCTCACCGTCACCCGTGAATTGATTGCCGCTGGCGTGCCGCCGTCATCGATCTTCTCGGCCGCGTTTGGATCGGAACAGCCCGTTACGGCGAACAGTGACGAAGCCGGTCGCGCGAAGAACCGCCGCGTGGAAATCGCACCGATGCCACGCAGCAGTGCCAGCAACGCGGGTAAGCCCCATGCGTGACGCGATGCGCGCCAAGGCCGCCGCCGCAGAGACGCGCGATGCCTCGGACACGTTGTCCGAGCAACTCGCCGCATGGCGAGCGCAAGGTGCCGACAAACGCGACCCTGCACGCTTTCATCACATCGAAGCGCTGGCGCTGCGCAGCCGTGCGTTTCGCGGCGATGTGCGACGCGTGCTCGACGAACGCCTTGCGGCACTCGTCGACGCGTTTGCGCAGTCGCTTGCCACGGCCAGCGAGACACCCGCCACATCGACCGCTGCATCCACCGATCGTGCAGACCCGACGACACACCGTATCGCATCGCCACTTGCGGCATTGACGGCAAGCATTGCGCTACGCGTTGGCGCCAATGAACGGCCCGCACCGCCAACGGCGTCTCGCCCTGCCAACGCCGCAACGCCGCCGGGCCAGGCGCGGCTCGCCAGCGCCAGCCCCACCGATGCCGGTCCGCCGGTCAGCGGGGCTGCGACAGCGGCGAAACGCCCCGTCGCGCCGCCCGCACCTGCGTCGGTGCCCCTCACGCCGACGGTGATCGCCACCGACGACGCCTTCGAAGACCTCGACGTCCTCGAGTACTTCCGCGAGACGTGGTCGAAGCTGAGCACCGACGGCAATCTGCGCCAGTCGCTCGCCCAGGTGCCAGAGAACGCTGGCCCGCTCAATTCCAGCCATCTGGTGCACCGCGCGCTCTCGCTCATGCACGACATCTCGCCGGACTATCTGCGACACTTCCTGCGCCACGCAGACGCCCTCTCGTGGCTGGAAGACATGGAGACCACCGGCGCGCTTGGCAACAAGCCGGCCGCTCGCGTCGCCACCAAACCGGCGCGCTCGAAGACGCGCTGACGTCGATCCCGCCCAAGTCCGCGGCGGACGCCGTCGCGGCAAGGGCCTTCCGGCGCGCTTGGCGCCGGCGGTCATGCGGGTCGCTGGCCCGGGCCTGCGCGGGGCGTCAACTTGCCAGCCGAGGGCGTTCCGGGGGATAATCGAGCCCGTTCCCGACGCCAAGGCGCGGGAAAAACTTTCGAAAAATCATCGTGTTGGGTGCCAACTCAGGCCGCAATGCCGGATGTGCCGCCCGCCGCAGCATTCCTCGACAAGCCGTCGCCCAGACGGCTTTTTGTTTCCATGACGAACCACGGACACCCACCGGCTGACGACGTGCAACCGGTCCACGACGACGCCGACTTGGGCGCGCCGCAATCCAACGCCACGGGCGACGACGACACACACGTCGGCCCGGACGACGTGGCGCACCCGCGCCGCATTCGCAGTTTCGTGCGTCGCGCCGGCCGCAGCTCGGAAGCGCAGAAGCGCGCGTTCGATGTGCTCGGCCCGCAATTCGTGCTGCCGTATGCCCCCGAAACGCTCGACTGGCCCGCCGCCTTCGCGCGCGCGGACGCGCCGCGCATTCTCGAAATCGGCTTCGGCATGGGCGACGGCACCGCGCACATCGCGCAAGTGCGCCCGGCGGACGATTTCCTCGGCGTCGAAGTGCACGAGCCGGGCGTAGGCGCCCTGCTCAAGCGCATCGGCGAGACGCCGCTGTCGAATGTGCGCATCATTCAGCACGATGCCGTGGAAGTCGTCGAGCACATGCTGCCGGCAGGCTCGCTCGACGGCGTGCATGTCTTCTTCCCCGACCCGTGGCACAAGAAGCGCCATCACAAGCGCCGCTTGCTGCAACCGCCGTTCGTGGCATTGCTCGCCTCGCGTCTGAAGCCGGGCGGTTATCTGCATTGCGCGACAGACTGGCAGGAATATGCCGAGCAGATGCTCGAAGTGCTAGGTGGTGAACCCACGTTGGAAAACACGGCTACCGATTACGCGCCGCGTCCGGACTATCGCCCGGTGACGAAGTTCGAGAATCGTGGCCTGCGCCTCGGTCACGGCGTGTGGGATCTCGTGTTCCGCAAGCGCACCTGAGATATCTCGCCGGGATTGCAAAATGGAAGGGGCACCTCGCGGTGCCCCAGTTTCGTTCTGCTTCGGGTGTCGCGTGCGCCGACTCAGTCGGCCCAGACGACCAGCCCGCTGTAGCCGGTGACCAGCACCACCAGCCCGAACACAATGCGATACCACGCGAACGCCGTGAAGTCATGCGACGCGATGTAGCGCAGCAGCCAGCGCACACAAATGAAGGCGCTGATGAACGCGGCAATGAAGCCGACACCGAACAGGCTGAAGTCGTCGACCGACAGCGTCGAGCGCGCCTTGTAGAGTTCGTAGACGGTCGCCCCGAACAGGATGGGGATCGCGAGGAAGAACGAGAACTCGGTCGCCACCTTGCGCTCCAGCCCGAACATCATGCCGCCGATGATCGTCGCCCCCGAGCGCGACGTGCCCGGTACGAGGGCAAAACACTGCGCCAGACCGACTTTCAGGGCGTCGGCGACTGAGAGGTCGTCCATCGAATTCACGCGCGGCCGCTTGCCCGCATCGGTGTTGCGACGGTTGTGCCGCTCGACCAGCAGGATGATCACGCCGCCGACGATGAATGCCGTGGCCACCACAATCGGATTGAACAACGCCGCCTTGATGTGTTTGCCGAGCCACAGGCCGAGCACGATAGCGGGCAGGCAAGCCACGATCACATTCACCGTAAAGCGACGCGCCCTGGCATCGCTGCCGAGGCCCGCCACGACCTGAGCAATCTTCTCGCGATACTCCCAGCACACCGCAAGAATGGCGCCGAACTGAATCACGATCTCGAAGACCTTGCCCTTGTCGTCGTTGAAGTCGAGCAGGCTGCCCGCCAGAATCAGGTGACCGGTCGATGAGATCGGCAGGAATTCGGTCAGCCCTTCGACCACACCGAGAATGACGGCTTTGAATGCCAGCAACCAGTCCATGCAATGAGTTCCTGAGAAGTCGTGAATAGCGAACAGGGGGAATACGGAACGCGACAGCGATGGGGCAGCCCGCGTCGGGTGAGCGCGTCAGCGTGACTCGAGTTTGACAGTCACGCTGTGCGAGCGCACGGTGATCGCGCCCGGCTGGCGCGTCAAACCGCCAACGGTCAACTGCTCGGGCTTGAACGTATAGAGCGGCGCGTCCTGCAGCAACTGCATCGCGATCAATGCCCCGGCCGCGTTCAGTTGACGCGACCAGCGCTCGGGCAATCCGTCGATCGTGAACGTCTCCACCTCCGGATCGCGCAGCACGACCGACATCGTCGCCGGGTCGTAAGCGAGCGCACTGTCGATGGCGAGCATGCCAGAGAGCGGCGCGCCACCGAACGGATGCGTCACCGTGGCGTCGACCGACACCGCCAGGCGATTGCGCTCCGGCAGCAGGGTCAAGCGCGGATGCGAAAGGTTGACGTCAAGCACCGCCAGCACGCGGCGGTCGAACGGAAACTTGCGTTCGAGCGCACGTTGCAACTGACTCTCGGAGAAGGTGTAGTCGTTGCCGAATGGCAACCCCGCACAAGCGGCAAGCCCGGCGGCAAGCGCCGTCGCGCCGGCCAGCGCCAGCCAACGGCGGCGCGTGAGGCCATACGGGCGTCGACACGGCAGGCGCGAGGTGTCCTGCGGCGCAAGCCCGTCGCACTGCTGACGAATTCGCTGATCTGGATGAAGACTACCCGGCATGACAAATTCCGCGACTGGGCGCCCAGCGCCCCAACACGCGCGACTATAGCATCCGCGTGCGGCGCCCTGCTACGCGGTCACAGGGGCGGTCATCACTTCGAGTCGGGTCAACCAGGCGATGGCCTGCGCGCGATCGTTCGCGCACATCTCGGCCGAGGGCTGCAACGATCCGCAGACCGCCGGACGCGACGGGCTACCGAAGATCCGGCAACGGTCCTCGTCATCCAGCTGCACACAGCGGGTGTTCGCAGGCTTGCCGTTCGGCATGCCGGGAATGGGCGTCGAGATGGACGGCGCGATGCAGCATGCCGCGCAGCGGGGACGACACTGCATGACGCTCACCACGGCAAATGCCCGGTGCCGTCGAAAAATCCCCCGGTCACCAATCCGCGCTCGCCGAGTGCCAGCATGAGCACATTGCGCGCACCGTCAGCCACGCCCTGCCGCGCGCGCTTGCCGTTCGCATCGACCGTCAGGTCGGCAGGTGCGCCCGGATCGACCGAGTTCACCGTGATCGACGTCTCACGCAACGTTTGCGCGAGCTGCACCGTCAGCATGTTCAAGGCGGCCTTCGACGCGTTGAACCCGATCTGCCGGAACGCCGCATGCTCCCACGCCGGATCGTTGTTGCGCGCCAGCGAGCCCAGGCCGCTCGACACGTTCACGATATGCGCGCCCGTCGAGCGCGCGAGCCACGGCAGCATCGCTTGTGTCACGCGCAAGGTGCCGAAGAAGTTGGTCGCGAACACCCGCTCGACGGCCTCGATGGACGCCTTCTCAGGCGCATCGTCACGCGGATCGCTCACCCCCGCGTTGTTCACCAGCACGTCGAGCCGACCGTAGTAGCGGCCAATCCGATAGGCCGCCGCGTGCAACGTCTCGGGCCGCAGCAGGTCGATCACCAGCGTCTCCGCCTGAAATCCGGCCTCGCGCAACGGCTCGACCACCACGTCCCCTTTAGCCGGCTCGCGTGCGCCCACCAACACCGTCATGCCTGCCTCGGCAAGCCCGCGCGCGACTTCCTGCCCTATGCCTCGGGTCGCGCCTGTCACCAGCGCCACACGTCCCAGATGGCGTTCGGCATCCGCGCGCACCGTATTCTCGATGGCGTCCCGTTTCATCACTGCTCCCGTCGATTGACCTGTTGTGCTGCGCCCCACCGCGCGCAAATTTGTTAGCATGGAGTTTATGAAGAATCCTTCAGATTTTCTATTCGCATATGAAACCGGCCAGCCAAGCCCCCGGAACGCCCCGTAAGACGCCGCAGCAGGCGCGTTCGCGCGTCACCATCGACGCGATTTTCGAAGCGGCGCTTCAGGTTTTGCTGCTCGACGGCGGGCGTCAACTGACCACGACGCGCGTGGCCGAACGAGCGGGCGTGTCGGTCGGCACCTTGTATCAGTACTTCCAGAACAAGCAGGTGCTGCTCTACGCGGTGCTCGGGCGGCACATCGACCGGATCGTCGAGACGGTGGAGGCGACCTGCCTGGCCTCGCACGCCCAGCCGCTCGAAACGATGGCGCAGACGCTCGCCAAGGCCTACGTCGGCGCGAAGATGACGGACATCGAAGAAGCCCAGGCACTGTATCGTCTCTCGGAAGATCTCGACGGGCGCGAGGTGTTCGCCGGCGCGTCCACACGCATGCATACGGCAGTCGTCGCCATGCTGAAAACGGCGCAAAATGCGCATTTCGACGATCCCGAGACGGTCGCGTTCGTGTTCCTGAACTCGATGACCGGCCCCATCAAGGCGATTCTGGAGAATCGCGCGCCCGCCGGCACCTGCTACACGACGCTCGCCAGCCAGATCGCTGATCAGATGGCGACGATGTGCGGCGCGTATCTGCATCGCGTGGCCAGAACGGCCGACGCCGACCGCGCGCAGGAATCGCAGGCAGCGCAGGGGACGCCGAAAGTCGCCGCATAGCGGCTGCATCGCCAGTATCTCGGCGCTTGCACAGCGGCACCGTCTGGCGGCTTTCCGACGATGTCCAGGCCGCTTCGCAAGCCGTCGTTGCGTCGCTGCTGCGGCAAAAGTTCACGCATCATCATGACTGTCGCCCGGAACTGGTAAAATGCCGGGTTGTGTTTGCCTACTACCCACGGTAATCGAAATGAATTACGAACAGGCCCGCTTTAACATGATCGAGCAGCAGATCCGTCCTTGGGATGTGCTCGACCAAGAAGTGCTCAATCTGCTCAAGCTCGTCAAGCGCGAGGAATTCGTGCCGACGGCCCAGCGCGCACTCGCGTTCACCGACGTCGAGCTGCCGCTCCCGGGCGCCGCAATCGCCGACAAGAGCCAGCACATGATGTTTCCGCGCGTGGAAGCCCGCATCCTGCAGGCCCTCGCACCGAAGAAGCATGAGAACGTGCTCGAAATCGGCACGGGGTCGGGCTACATGGCCGCGCTGCTTGCCTACAATGCGCACCACGTCACGAGCATCGAGTTCGACGCCAACCTCGCCCAGGCCGCCCAGCAGACGCTGCGCGCCAACGGCGTGACCAACGTGGAAGTCGTCAACGCCGACGGCGCACAAGGCTGGAGCGCCGCCGCGCCCTACGACGCGATCGCCATCTCGGGCGGCCTGGTCGAACTGCCGCAAGCGTTCCTCGACCAACTCAAGGTCGGCGGCCGTCTGGCAGCATTCATCGGGGGCAGCCCGGTCATGGAAGCCGTGCTCATCACGCGCGTGTCCGAGACCGAGTACCGCCGCGAGAACCTGTTCGAGACGCAAGTGGCCTACCTGGTCGCGACGCAGCCGTCGCGCTTCAAGTTCTGAGCCCCGGTCGCTCCCAAACGACACACGAACATCATGCAAAACATCACACCGGCGCAATTGGCCCAGTGGCTCGCGGACGGGGACCGCAGCCAACCCACGCTCCTCGACGTGCGTGAGGATTGGGAAGTGCAGACCTGCCGCATTGCCCAGAGCCAGAACGTCCCGCTCGGCGACGTGCCCGCCCGTCTGACGGAACTCGACGCCGAAGTGCCGATCGTGTGCATCTGCCATCACGGCATGCGCAGTGCACGCGCCGCGATGTTCCTGGAACAACAGGGCTTTACCCAACTGTTCAATCTGGACGGCGGGATCGACGCCTGGGCTCGCCAGGTCGACCCGTCAATGCCGACCTACTGAGCCACGGCCGCACGCCCGCCGCAAGTCACCGCGCACGGGGGTAACGCTGATGAGGCGCGTGACGCGCCAGCACAGCGCATGCGCATAAAAAATGCCTCGCATGGCCCATTCGGCATGCGAGGCATTTTGCGTTTCGACGCGCGGCGCTGGGTTCAGATGTCGTCGTTGCGGCGTCGGTCCGGCAAGTCAGTCCTGCGCGGCAACGACGCCCCCGTCGAGCCAACGGCCCAGCGCGGTGACGGTACGCGCGGTCGCGCCCTGATGCTGTCTCGCGAACAGCAGGGCGGCCGTGCGCATGGCGAGCCGCCGGTCGTCGTCGAGCAGCAGCTCGGCCAACGCCGTGGCAAGTCCGCCCGCATCGCTCACCCGCCGCGCGGCGCCCGCAGTCAGGGCGTTTTCACTGGCCTGCGTGAAGTTGAACATGTGCGGGCCGAAGACGACAGGCGTGCCCGCCGCACAGGCTTCGATCAGGTTCTGCCCGCCCAGCGGCAGCAGGCTGCCGCCAATGAACGCGACATCCACCGCGGCGAAATACGCCGCCATCTCGCCCATCGAATCGCCAAGGACAACCTCGACGTCCGCGGGTAGCGGCGTGTCGTCGTCAGGCCATGCGCTGCGACGAACGTAGCGAATCCGCACCTTGTCGAGCATCTCGGCCACTTCGTCGAAACGCTGGGGGTGACGCGGCACCAGCACCAGCAACGAGCGCCGCCCCACATCCGAGGATGCCGCCAACATGGCGCGTGCGTGGAGCACCAGCGACTCCTCGCCGTCGCGCGTACTCGCGGCGAGCCACACCTTGCGCTCACCGAAACGCTCACGCCAACGGGCCCCCAGCGCGAGCTGCGCGGGCGGTGGCGTCATGTCGAACTTGAGGTTGCCCATCACGTCGACGTCGTTCGCGCCCAGCATGCGCAGACGCTCGGCGTCGGCATCACTCTGCGCAAAGACGCGGCTGAACCCGCCAAAGACAGGCTTGGCCGCATCGCCGAAGCGGGCGGCCCGCCGGAACGACCGCGCCGACATGCGCGCATTCGTCAGCACCAGCGGCACACCGCGCTCACGGCACGTGAAAATCAGATTCGGCCAGACTTCGGTCTCCATCACCACGCCGACGCTCGGTCGCCATTGCTTGAGAAAGCGTCGGATCGGCCCGACCATGTCGTACGGCAGATAGCAACGCAGCACGCGGTCGCCGAACAGGCTCTCGCCCGTCGCGCGCCCGGTGGGGGTCATATGCGTGAGCAAGATGCCATGCGACGGATAACGCTCAAGCAACGCGTCGATGAGCGGCTGCGCGGCACGTGTCTCCCCGACGGAGACGGCGTGCACCCAGATCAACGGACGACCGGTGTGGGGCGGCGATTCGTAAAAGCCGAAACGTTCGCCGATGTGGCGGCGATAGCCGGGCTCGAACCGGCCGCGCCACCAAAGGCGCACCACGGCCAGCGGCGCGACGATCCACCAGAGCGCGCGATAGAGGAGACGCAGCAACATTCAGATGAGCGCGCGATGCGTGAGACGTTGCAAGACCGCCAGCGGCGAGCACTCGGGGTGCACCATCGCTTCGGCGGGGAGGAAGAAGGTCTGCTCCATCATGAACTGGCCCGACATCACGGCGTGCGACGTCTGATCCGAGAAGCAGATCCACACGCAGCCTGGCGGGAACGGCATGGTCTGCTGGTCGGCAGCGCGCTGGTAGTCCATGTCGGCCTTCATGCCGTCGTGCAGATGCAGCATGATGTGGTCATATCCGCTGCGCACACGCTTGGTGATGCCCACGGCGTTCTGCAGCCACGCCGACCCCGGCCACTGGGTGGGCACTTTCGGCAGAAAGCGTTTGGCGACGGTTTCGAACGGCTCGCCCACGCGCCAGACGCGCGGCTGGCCCGCCGGGTTGACGTTGGTGAACACGCGCAGGATGCGCTCGCCGTAGTTCGGGCGCGACGGAAAGGCATCGACGTGCAGCCGGCTGTCGTCCTTGCGCCACGAGGTCTGGCGCGTTTCGACCCGATGCAGACGCAGGCTCGTGGGTGCCGCGCGCAATTTGCCGCGATACTCGGGCATCAGGCCGTCGATCAGGCTGCACGCCTGCGTGTAGTAACGCTTGACCAGCGCATGGACGGCGCGCTGCGTGCTGTCGTCGGCGGATACGCCGACCAGCACGTCGGTCCTGGGATCGAGGCTGATGTTCTTGCGCTTCGGGTCGGCAATCGCCGGATCGAGCAGGCGCTGCTGCGCGGCATCGATCGCGAAGGCCAGATGCGGGAAATACAGCACCTTGCCCGCCTCGACATCGGCCACCAGCGTCTCGCGCGGCACCGACAATTGTCCCCCCTGCCAGTCGCCGGATTCCACGGTGACGATCTGGCCGCTTTCGTTCATTTGGCTCATGCGCTTCGGTCCTCCCGGGGCGCGGCGGCGCCGCTCGGCGCGGGCAGCAGCGACGGTGCGAGCTGGTGCACGGCATCGCGGACTTGCGCCAGCGTTGGCTGATGTGCGGCGTCGCCAAGATTAACGATGCGCGGCGACCAGAATCCGCCGGTGCGCCACGCGGTGCTGAAATTGTATAACTCGATGGTGGGGCGGTTCAGCGCTGCGGCAATATGCACCAGGCCGGTGTCCACGCCCACGGTGATCGCCCCGCGATCGATGAGGCCGACGACCTGCGACAGATTCATCTTCGGGGGCACCCAGGCGTCGTCACCCAACGCGATGGCCAGTCGCAGCGACACCTCACGTTCGGCCGCGCTGCCCCACGGCAACACGATCCGCAACCCTTGCGACGCCAGATCGCGGCCCAGCGCAATCCAGTTGTCTTCCGGCCAGGTCTTGTCGTCTCGCGACGTGGCGTGCACGAACACCGCGTACGGCAGGTTCGGACACTGGCTGTGATCCGCGCGCTCGGTGGCAATGCCGAAATCGACGTCGCCCGGCACCTCGAAGCCCATCGCTTCGGCCACCAGCAGCCGCGAGCGCGTGACCACATGCGTATGCGGCTCGATGCGCACGGTATGCCGGTAAAGATAGCGCACCGGCCACTCATAGCTGGCCCCCTCGGTCCGGTTGCCCAACCCCCACACGGCGCCGCGCGCCGTCCGCGCGATCCAGCCGGTCTTGATCAGACCCTGCGTATCGATCACGTAGTCGTAAGGGGTTTCGCGCAAGGCGCGGCGGAATGCGCCGATTTCCTGCCAGGTGCGTGCCGCGAACGGGTGCTTGCGCCAGCGGCGCAGCGCGAAGGGAATGACCCGGCGCACCCCGCGCACGAGTTTGACGAGGTCGACGAAGCCCTCTTCCACTACCCAGTCGATCTGGGCGTCGGGCGTATGGCGCAGGATGTCCTGCACCACGGGCATGTTATGGACGACGTCGCCGAGCGACGAGACTTTGACGATCAGAACCTGCAACCGCACGCCCCGGCGGTTCGGCCGGGCCTCGTGAGCAAAACCGCGATTTTACCCCGACCCGGCCCACCGAACAGCGTTGATTGCGCTGTTCTCGCAGCGGTCCCCTTACGTCGTCCCGCGCCGGAGGTCCGGCGCCGGGTGCCCTGGCATCGCCTCAGAACGGCAGCTTGGCGTCGGGCTTCACGGTCAGGATCGCGCGGCGGAAGTCGTCTTGAATGCGCGCAATCGCCGCATCGCTGTCGGCCTCGAAGCGCAGCACGACGACCGGCGTGGTGTTCGACGAACGCGCCAGACCGAAGCCATCCGCATATTCGACACGCACGCCGTCGATCTTGACGATGTCCCGCGCCCCATCGAACCTGGCGGTCTCGCGCAGCTTGTCGATCAACGCGAAGTTCTCGCCTTCGGCCAACGGGATTTGCAACTCGGGCGTCGAGATCGAGTTGGGCAGCGCATTGAGCACCGCGCTCGGATCGGTCGTCTTCGACAGGATTTCGAGCAGACGCGCCCCCGTATAAAGGCCGTCGTCGAAACCGTACCAGCGGTCCTTGAAGAACACGTGGCCGCTCATCTCGCCCGCGAGCGGTGCGCCCGTTTCCTTGAGCTTGGCCTTGACCAGCGAGTGCCCGGTCTTCCACATCAGCGGCTCGCCGCCGTGCTTTTGCACCCAATCCGCGAGGTTGCGCGTGCACTTCACGTCGTAGATGATCTTCTCGCCCGGATGACGGCTCAGCACCTCGGCGGCGAAGAGCATCAGTTGGCGATCCGGGTAGATGATCTGACCGTCCTTCGTGACCACCCCGAGACGGTCGCCGTCACCGTCGAACGCCAGCCCGATTTCGGCATCGGTGGTTTGCAGCGTCCGGATCAGATCCTGGAGATTCTCCGGATGTGCGGGATCGGGGTGATGGTTCGGGAAGGTGCCGTCCACCTCGCAGAACAGCTCGATGACATCGCAGCCGAGCATCTGGAACAGCGCCGGGGCATAAGCGCCCGCCACACCGTTGCCGCAGTCCACCGCGATCTTCATCGGACGCGCCAGATGTACGTCACCCGCGATGCGCGCGCGGTACGACTCGCCGATCTCGTCGGCCGTGTACGTGCCCCGCCCCGTTTCGAAGTCCTGCTGTTCGATCAGCGTCGCCAGGCCCTGGATCGCGTCGCCGAAGATCGCCCGGCCGCGCAGCACCATCTTGAAACCGTTGTAGTCGGGCGGATTGTGGCTGCCCGTGACCATGATGCCGGAGTCGACGATCCGGCCATGCAGCGTGACATTCGTCGCGAAATACACCATCGGCGTGACAACGACACCGATATCGACGACATCGACCCCCGCGGCGCGCAGGCCGTCGGAGAGCGCACCGACCAGTTCGGGGCCGGACAGGCGGCCGTCGCGGCCGACGACGACGGCGTTGCCGCCTTCGCGACGCACCGCCGTGCCGAACGCGCGTCCGATCAGGTGCGCGACGTTGGCATCCAGGGTCTTGCCGACGATGCCGCGAATGTCATAGGCCTTGAAAATCGCAGGCGAAACTTGCGTGGTTTGCGTCATGGAAATAGATCTCTCGAAAACGAGGGAGGAAGACGTCATCCGACGCGAGGGGCCGGGCGTATGGCCTGAGCGAACCCCATGCGTACCGGAAGTGGCAAGGTGCGACGGCCGGGAAGCCAACGCCGACCGCACAGCAAACGTGAAATCCCGGCAGGAAGCGCGGCCGGGATCGGCTGCATTACGCTAAAATTATACGGGACTTCGCCGCACTGCGACATTTCCCCAACCCCTTGTCATTGATCGCCGACCCTCCGTGGCCGCGCATCATGACCCGTGCGTGACGTCCCCCAGCACCGGCCTCTTGAGGCCGGTTTTGCTTATCTTGACTTGAGAACGAGTGAGCCGCGCGAGCGCCACATGCCCTATCGGACCATCATTCGCAACATCCTCTGGATGCTGACCGAGCGCGGCGCGCAGATCGTCGGGGGCATCGCCGTCTCCGGTCTTCTGGCACGCAGTCTCGGCGCCGCGCAGTTCGGCTTGTTTCAATACGCGCAATCGCTCGTGTTCCTCGCCGCGTCCCTCACGCTGCTGTGCGGCAGCGAGGTCGTGGTGCCGCGTCTGGTCGGCAAGACCGAGGCGGAGCAACGCACGGTCATCGCGCATGCGTTCGTGCTGCGCCTGGCCGCGGCGGCCGTCGCCTATACCGTGCTGGCCATCTACGTCATTGGGTTTGCCGAGTCCGAACTGGTTGCCGTCGCGCTCTGGCTCGGCGTGGCGCTCTGGTTCCGCGAGCCCGCAGGCATCGTCATCGCATGGTTGCAGGCGCGCACGTTCAACCGCCCAAGCGTCGCGGCCAATCTCTGCGGCCTGGGGGTCAAACTCGCGCTCGTGGCCCTCCTGTTCGTGACGCATGCGGGCGTTGCCGCGTTCGCGCTGGTCTATGCCGTCGAGGCCATCGTGGCCGCCGCGCTGCTCGTTCGCTATTACCTGAAGCATTCGCCCAAGACGCCGGTGATCTGGCGCCGCTCACTCCTGCTCGAACTGCTCTCGAGCGGCATGACGTTCTGGGGTGGCCTGATGCTCATGATCCTGTTCAAGCGCATCGACCAGCTCGTGCTCAAGCCGCTCATTCCGCTGGCTGAACTGGGCGCGTATGCCGCCGCCATGCAGATCACGGAGAACTTCGTGCTCGTCGCGCCGATCATCGCGAATTCGCTGGCGCCGCAACTGATCTTCCAGACGTTCGACAATGCCACCGCGAGGCGCAATACCGTGCGCGCCGTGTGGTTGATGGTCGCCGCAGGCGCCAGCCTGGCGATTCCGATCGCGCTGCTGGCCCCCTGGATCGTGCACCTGATCTATGGTGCGGGCTTCGCGGCGTCGGCGCAGATTCTGCGCATCTCGGCGCTTATGGGGATTCTCGTATTCGCCGATGCCGCCCTGAACCTCACGCTGATTCGTCGCGGCGCCGGACGCTGGGTCATCGCGAAGTGGCTGTGTGCGGCCGTGGTGGCCTTCGCGGTGGTACGCGGCCTCGCACCGCATCTCGGCGCGCTCGCCGGGGCGCTCGGCTACGGCGCGGGGTATGCGGCCGCGCTGGTGCTCGGCGTCTGGTTGCTTCGACGGGACTGATGCGATGACACTGACTCATTCCCCGAACGGCGACGCCGCCCGCACCGTTTGCCTGTTCACGGGCACGCTTGCCGCCTTCGCCGGGGCCGAACGCGCGGCGGCCACGCTGGCGAATGCGCTCGCGGCGCGCGGTCATCGCGTGCACGTGCTGTCGTTGTGGGGCCACACGCCCGTCTTCCCCATGGCGCCCGGTGTCACGCATCACGCGATGTTCGCCGAGCGCGTGGCGTTCAAGCATCACTACGTTTCCATCGTTCGGCAGGTGCGTCGCTATGTGCGCGAGCACGCCATCGATGTGATGATCGACGTCGACCCGATGCTCGCGCTCTACACCGTGCCTGCCACGCTCGGCCTGTCGCTACGGCGCATCGCCTGGGAGCACAGCACCTACGCGAGCGACCTCGGCCGACGCGCGCGCCGATGGGCACGTGCGCTTGCGGCACGTCGCTACGATGCCGTCGTCGTGCTCACCGACGCCGACCGCGACGCATGGCGAACGCATCACCCTCACGCCCGTGCGCAATTCGTCACGCTGCCCAATCCACTGGGTCTCCCGATCCCTGACGCGCCTCCCGAGCCCGACAGCGAAGGCGGCATCCTCGCCGTCGGGCGCCTGATCCCGGAAAAAGGCTTCGACCGCCTGATCGACGCCTGGGCGCGTATCGCCCGCGACGCGCCGGGCTGGCAGGTGCGTATCGTGGGCGATGGCCCGTTGCGAGACGCGCTGCTCGCGCAAGCCCGCCATGCCGGGGTTGCGCGCACCGTGCAGGTATTACCCGCCGTGGCCGATATCGCGCAGCACTATGCGTGGGCGGCGATCTACTGCCTGCCGTCGCGACGTGAAAGCTTCGGACTCGTGTTGCTCGAAGCGAAGGCGTACGCGGTGCCCATCGTGGCCTACGCTGCCGACGCCGGACCCCGTGCGCTATTGCATGACGAGGTCGACAGCCTGGTCGTCGACGACGGCGATCTCGACGGGTTGGCTGGCGCGCTGCGCCGGTTGATCGGCGATGCCTCGCTGCGCCGCAGACTTGGCCTGGCGGGCTACGCCCATGCGATGGACTTCGGGGCCGATGCCATCGCGGCGCGTTGGGAAGCGCTGTGGGCCGGGAGCGCGCCAACATCAGGGAGCACGCGATGAAGATCGCCCTGTTCGTCACCGGTCTGCAATTGGGCGGTGCGGAGACGCAGGTGGCCGATCTCGCCCGCGGTTTCCTCGCGCGCGGCCATGACGTTGCGCTCATCTCGCTCACGGGCACCTGTGCCATCGCCTTGCCGGCTTCACCGCGGCTCACGCTTGTCGAGCTGAAAGCGAGCAAGACACCGTGGTCGCTCGCGTGTGCGTTGGGGCGGCTCGTCGCGCACCTGCGCGCGTGGCAGCCGGAGGTCCTGCACGCCCACATGGTTCACGCCAATCTGCTCGCGCGCGTGGCGCGGTGGTTTGTGCCGGTGCCGGTGCTGGTGACCAGCGCGCACAGCCGTAATGAAGGGGGGCGTCTGCGAATGCTGGCGTATCGGCTGACGGATCGCTGGACGGACTTGACGACGAACGTCAGCGACGACGCCGTCGCCGCCTTCGTCGCGCAACGCGCCGCGCCGGCAGGACGCATCATACGCATGCCCAACGGTATCGACACGGATCGATACCGTCCGGATGCGCATGTCCGTTTGCAGTGGCGTGCAGCCATTGACGCGTTGCCGTCGGCGACGACACCCATCGTCTTCGCGGCGGGCCGGATGGTCGAAGCGAAGCGCTATCCGATGCTGATCGATGCGTTCTCGCACGTGCGCCTTGCAGTGCCCGAAGCGCGCCTGTTTATCGCCGGAGACGGGCCGTTGCGAGCCATGGTACAGGCGCTCGTGGAGGCGCGCGGACTGACCCATGCCATCACGCTGCTCGGGCGTCGCGACGATATCGCGCAATGGATGTGTACGGCGGACGTCTATGCGATGTCGTCCGCCTGGGAAGGGTTGCCGCTAGTGATCGGCGAGGCAATGGCCAGCGGCTTGCCCGTGGTGTCGACCGACTGCGGGGGCGTACGCGAACTGCTCGGCACCACCTCGGGCAACACGCTGGTGCCAACAGGCGACGCCCAGGCGCTCGGCAACGCCCTGATTCGCCACCTGCGCGCCGACGCGAGCGCGCGCCACGCGACCGGCGTGGCCAATCGCGAGCGCATTCTCGCCCATTACTCCCTCGATGCGGTCGTGACGCGCTGGATTGAGGTCTATGCCCGTCTGCGCGAAACGCGACGCAACGGCTCATGATTACGCCACGACATTGTCAATGACACCCCCTGTCCTGCTCTGCTCCAACACCTTCTGGTCGATCTACAACTTCCGGCGTGGCCCCATTGCCGCCCTGCTGGCGGCCGGTCATCCGGTGCACGTGGCCGCGCCCGACGATGCCTTCGCCACACGGCTCGCTGAAATGGGCTGTGTCGTCCATCGCATTCCGATGGCCGCCAAAGGACAAAATCCGCTTCAGGATCTCGGGCTGATGTGGCGGCTCTATCGTCTTTACCGGCAAATCCGCCCGGCGGTGATCTTCCATTACACGATCAAACCGAACATTTACGGATCGATCGCCGCACACCTTGCCCGCATTCCGTCGGTATCGATAACCACGGGGCTCGGATACGTCTTCATTCGCGAATCGCTGACCACCCGGCTGGCGCGACAACTCTACCGTGTCGCGTTTCGCCATACGCTCGAGAATTGGTTTCTCAACGCCGAAGACCACCGCGCGTTTGTCGAAGGCGGACTTGTCGCCATCGGCAAGACCCGGTTGCTGCCGGGAGAAGGTGTCGACCTCGCGCACTTCGCCAGGGCGCCGTGGCCGGCATCGAACTCGACCGCCGACGCCGCCCCCACACCGATGCGCTTTCTTCTCATCGCTCGTCTACTGCGCGACAAGGGCGTGCTGGAGTACGTCGAGGCCGCGCGTGCCCTTCGTAGCGAGATGCCGCATGTGACTTTTCAGATGCTCGGTGCAACCGACGTCGAGAACCCCACGGCCGTCACGCGCAGCGAAGTCGACGCGTGGCAGCGCGAAGGCATCGTCGACTATCTCGGCACCACCGACGACGTCCGGCCGAGCATTGCGAATGCGCATTGCGTGGTATTGCCGTCGTATCGGGAGGGCCTCTCGCGCACGTTGCTCGAAGCCAGCGCGATGGGCCGCCCGCTCATCGCGAGCGACGTGCCGGGTTGCCGGGACGTGATCGACGACGGCGTGACGGGTCGACTCGTGCGCGCACGCGACGCCGTTGCGCTGACCGCTGGCATGCGGGACATGGCTCGAATGCCGGCGAGCCAGCTCGTCCGAATGGGCGATGCCGGCCGTGCTAAAGTAGCGCGCGAATTCGACGAGAATGTCGTCATTGCAGAGTATTTTCGGATTCTCGGATCCCTCCCCGCATCATGCTGAGTCTTGCTATCGCCCTGGTCGTGTCGTTCGTCGCGACGCTCTTGATCGTTCGCTATGCGCACGTTCATGCCCGCTTTTCCGGCGATAGCGATGTCGCCGGGGTGCAGAAGTTTCACGTCCGTCCAGTGCCGCGCATTGGCGGTGTCGGCATCCTGGCCGGCCTGATCGTGGCCGCCACGGCGCTCGGCTTCTCGTATCCTGCCGTCTCGCGCGACATTCTCTTGCTCGTCGCCTGCGGCCTGCCAGCGTTCCTGTCCGGCTTCATCGAAGACCTGACCAAGAAGGTGACCCCGACCGCGCGCCTCATTTGCACGATGTTCGCGGCACTGCTGGCGTGGCTGCTGCTCGACATCCATATCACACGCATCGACGTCGGCGTGGCCGACCGCGCGCTGATGCTTGCCGTCGTGTCGGTGCCGCTCACCGTGCTCTGCGTGGCCGGAATGGCCAATGCCGTCAACATCATCGACGGATTCAACGGGCTCGCGGCGATGGTCGCCATGATCATGTTCGCCTCGCTCGGGTACGTCGGGTTCCAGGTGCAAGACCCTGTTGTGCTCACCACCTCGATGATCATGGTAGGGGCGATCCTCGGGTTCTTCATCTTCAACTTTCCCGGCGGACTGATCTTCCTCGGCGATGGCGGTGCCTATTTCCTCGGCTTCATGCTGGCTGAAATCGCCGTGTTGCTGGTCATGCGCAATCCGCAGGTGTCGCCCTGGTATCCGGCGCTGATGGTGATTTACCCGGCCTTCGAGGTCTGCTTCTCGATCTATCGCAAGCGCTTCGTGCGCGGCATCTCACCCGGCATCCCCGATGGCGTGCACCTGCACATGCTCGTCTACAAACGGCTGATGCGGTGGGCCGCCGGCGCCCGCACGGCAAGCACGCTGACGCAACGCAACTCCTTGACGTCACCGTACCTGTGGCTGCTATGCTTGCTGGCGGTGATCCCGGCGACGGTGTTCTGGCGGCACAGCCTGGTGCTCGCACTGTGCTGCGTCGCCTTCATGGTGACGTATGTCTGGCTGTATCTGCGCATCGTTCGCTTCAAGGCACCCCGCTGGCTGATCTTCAAGAAATGAACGCCCCCAGGAATGACGCATCGCAGGTGCGCAGCCATATCGCACGCCCCGCACGCCCCCTCCCTGATCGGGACAACAAGACGAGACAGCGCCTCCTACGCAATGCGTGACATCTATGCCATCGGCGACCTGCAAGGTTGCCAGACATCGTTTGAACAACTGCTCGCGCGCCTGCCCCAGGACGCGGATCTCTGGTTGGCGGGCGATCTCGTCAATCGCGGCCCCCGCTCGCTCGATACGTTGCGTCAGGTCATCGCGCTGGGAGATCGCGTCACGACCGTGCTCGGCAATCACGACCTTCATCTGCTGGCCGTGGCCGCCGGTGTGCGCCAGGCCCACGGCAGCGACACGCTCGACGATATTCTCAACGCGCCCGACCGTGATGCGCTCATCGACTGGGTTCGCCATCTCCCGCTCGCGCACTTCGCGCAGGGCCATCTGATGGTGCATGCCGGCGTGCTGCCCCAATGGGACGCCGCGCAGGTCGTCACGCTCGCTCGCGACGTGGAGCAGCAACTGCGTGGCCCGGCGTGGAAGACGTTCCTCTCGCGGATGTTCGGCAATCAGCCCGATCGATGGCAAGACAATCTGAGCGACGAAGATCGCCAGCGTCTCACGATCAACGCCCTCACGCGCATGCGCTTCTGCACGGCGGACGGGCGCATCGACTTCAAGATCAAGGAAGGCGCCGACGCCGCCACGGGCGCGTTGAAGCCCTGGTTCGACATACCCGGGCGTCGCACGGCCGACGTCACGGTGGCGTTTGGTCACTGGTCCGCGCTCGGGCTGGTCATGCGCGACAATCTGCTCGCACTCGATACGGGCTGTGTCTGGGGCGGGCAATTGACGGCGGTGAAGCTCGCCAGCTCGCCTGCCGCACGCGAGTTGATCCAGGTCGACTGCCCGCGAATTCACGATCCGTTAGCCTTCGCAGACGACAAGACGCGCAACAAGGTCAAGAAAGCCGATCAGGCCGATGACGCGCCCAAGGCCGCGAAAGCGGCGAAATCCGAGAAGGCGGAGAAGGCGGAGAAGGATGGTAAAGCCCGTAACGCCGTCGCAGGCAAGCTCGGAAAGATCAGAAAGATCGGAAAGGCTGAGAAAACCGAGAAATCAGCAAAAGCGGACAAAGTCGACAAGCGCGAGCGCGCAGAGAAAGGGGCGAAGCGCAAAGGCAATTGATCGCGTGCGGGCGTCGTCCCGCGGCCCGTCTCGTGACCTATACGTCGCCTAAGCCATCGTCCCAGCCAACGCAACCAACGAAAACGGCGCCCCGCAAGCGCCGTTTTTTGTGCCGTCGCACCGCACGTCAGACCTGAACGGCCCGCACCGTATCGCCGTCTTCGTCGCCCACGACCGAGTCGCGCGAACCGACCGAGCCGCTTTGCGGCAGCATCGCCTCGGGCAGAAACCCTTGCAGCGCTTCGCCCACGGCCTTCTGCGCGCCAAGCGCGAACTCGCGACGGTGCTGGCCGTCCTGCGGATGCTGAGGTTCGCCCACCGACAGCCGCACCGTCATGGGCGGCGCGCGCAGAATCATGTCGATGGACTCGATCAGACTCGTCTCGCCGATATATGCCGGCGCCATCGTATGGCGTCCGCTCTCGGCATCGGCATAAAACAGGCACAACGGCTGAACGGGCCTGGCCGTGGCCACCGGGGCCTGCAACAGATTGGCGTGGAAGGGCAACAAGCTCCGACCGTCCGTGGTCGTGCCTTCGGGGAAGACGGTGATGATGTCACCGTCGCGCAGACAATCGGACAAGTAGTGCATGATGCGACGCGCATCGGCACGGCGTTCACGTTGCAGAAAAATGGTGCGCGTCTGCACGCTCAGCCAGCCGACCAATGGCCAATGGCGGATCTCCGCCTTGGCGACAAACCGCACCGGTTGCCAGGCATTGATGGCGAAGATGTCGATCCACGACACGTGATTGCACAGCAGCATCACACCACTGTCGGGCAACGGCGAGCGCTGCTCCACTTCGAGTTGCATGCCGCAAAGCTTCAACAGCTTTTGCGACCAAGCGCGAATGCGCCGATGCTTCGCGGCTTCCGACAGAAACGGGAAAAACAGCAGCGCAGTCAGCAGACCGCGCGTGAGGTGCAAGCCGAGACGAATTTTTTTGATTAGCAACACGACAATCGCATCCTAGACGACGAGGGTGTCGTGCGCCACGTGGCCACCCACCAGCGTGAGCCGTACACGCCCCGGCAATTCGTATCCCAGAAACGGGGTGTTATGGCCGGCACTGCGCAAATGCTGCGCGTCCACGGCCCAGTGCGCCGACGGCGCAACCACGCAAACATCGGCCGGTTGTCCGGGCGCAAGCCGGCCGGCCCCCGGGGCCGCTGTCGCCAGTCGCTGCCCCGGCCCGTGCGTCACACGCGCCAGTGCATCGACCAACGGCACGCGCGACTCGTTGGCCCACTTCAGCACCAGCGACAGCAGTAACTCCACCCCGCTCGCCCCCGGCTCGGCTTCGGCAAACGGGACGAGGCGTGCGTCGGCCGCCAGCGGCGTATGGTCCGAGCAGATCGCGTCGACCGTGCCGTCGCGTGCGGCGTCGCGGATCGCCTCGCGGTCGCGTTGCGCTCGCAGCGGCGGGTCGAGCCGATACTGGGCATCGAAATAGCCGATGTCCATATCGCTCAAGTGAAGATGGTGTGCCGCAACGTCACATGTCACAGGCAACCCTTCGGCCTTGGCCGCACGCACAAGCGCCAGTCCCGCGGCTGACGACAAGCGGCACAAATGCACGCGCGTGCCCGTCACGCGCACGAGTTCGAGAATGGTCTGCAGCGCGATGGTCTCGGCCGCCACCGGAATGCCCGCGAGTCCGAGGCGCGAAGCGACGGCACCGCTGGCCGCCACGCCACCGGACGCCAGTGCAGCGTCCTGCGCGCGCAACCAGACGGCAAGCCCAAACGTGCCCGCGTATTGCAACGCGCGCAACAGCGTACGGTTATCCGCCATCGACGCATTGGCCTGCGACAGTCCAATGCAGCCCGCCTGGGTCAACTGCGCCATTTCCGTGAGGTCACGGCCCGCGAGTCCGACCGTCAAGGCACCCAGCGGATGGATCTGCGCATGGTGCGTGGCGCGCGCGCGCAATTGCAGCATCTCGACGAGATCCGGCTCGTCGAGCACCGGGTCGGTATCGGGCGGACAAACGACGCGCGTGACCCCGCCAGCCAGCGCCGCCGCCGCTTCGCTCGCGGCTGTCATGCGTCGCGCCGCCAGATCGACAAGCCCGGGCATGACCGTCAGGCCCGTCACGTCGACGGTACGATCCGCGGTGAAATCGGCTGGCGGCGTGCCCAGCCCGGCGATGACGCCCGCTGCGATGAAGACGTCCTGGACGCCGTCGGTGCGGGTCGCGGGATCGATGACGCGGCCGCCCTTCAGATGCAATTTCATGGCGCCCTCATCCGTGGGTTGCGGCGACGATACTCATCGCCGCCATGCGCACGGCAATGCCGAACGACACTTGTTCGAGAATGACCGACTGCGGACCATCCGCGACCGCCGAATCGATCTCCACGCCCCGGTTCATCGGTCCAGGATGCATCACGATGGCATCGGGTCTGGCCAGGGCGAGACGCGCCGGCGTCAATCCGTAATACTTGAAATACTCCCCTGCCGACGGCAGCAACGCGCCGCTCATCCGTTCGTTTTGCAGACGCAGCATGATGATGACGTCGACATCGCGCAGCCCTTCGTCCATGTCGTGGAATACGCGTACGCCCAGTTGCTCGAGCCCCGCGGGCAGCAGCGTGCGCGGACCGATGGCGCGCACTTCCGGCACGCCCAGTGTGGTCAGCGCGTGAATGTCGGAGCGCGCCACGCGCGAATGCAGAATGTCACCAACGATGGCGACGGTCAGATTCTGAAATTCGCCCTTGTGATGGCGGATCGTGTACATATCAAGCAAGCCCTGCGTCGGGTGCGCGTGACGCCCGTCGCCCGCGTTGATGACATGCACGTGCGGCGCGCAATGCTCTGCAATCAGGTAAGGCGCGCCCGATTGGGCGTGACGCACGACGAACAGATCCGCATGCATGGCCGACAGGTTGCCGATGGTGTCGAGCAGCGTTTCGCCCTTGCTCGTCGACGACGCATTGATATTCAGATTCAGCACATCGGCGGACAAACGCGCGGCGGCGATCTCGAACGTCGTGCGCGTACGCGTCGAATTCTCGAAGAACAGATTGAAGACCGACTTGCCACGCAACAACGGCACCTTCTTGACGTCGGCATCGTTCACGCTGACGAACTGCTTGGCAGTGTCGAGAATGTGCGTCAACACGGCGCGCGGCAGCCCTTCCACCGTCAACAAATGCTTCAGTTCGCCGTTGCGGTTGAGCTGCGGGTGGCCACGCCGACCGAGGATTCCGTTAGCCATGCAGGGGCTCCGCAGCGAGAGGGCATGACACGGCGTCGCGCTGGCGACGCTCAGGCGTGACGCCGGTCGGGATATCAGGCAGGAACATGCTCGTCGAAGTACTGCTGAAGGATGATGCGAGCGGCCTCGGCGTCGAGCGATGTCTTTTGCGAGACCTTGACCCCCGCTTCAGCCAGCGCTGCCGCGGCAGCGACGGACGAATAGCGCTCGTCGACCCATACGACCGGCACGTTGAATCGTCCGTTGAGTTGGTTGCCGAAGCGCTTGGCTTGCTGGGTCATCTCGTGCGGCGTACCGTCCGGATGACACGGCAGCCCGACGACGATGCGTTCAGGTTGCCATTCGGCAATGAGCTTGCCGGTCTCGGCGAACCGGACTTCACGATTGAGATTGGCCACGACGGTCAGGGCGCTGGCCTCGCGCAACACCAGATTGCCGATCGCGACTCCGATTCGGCGCTCGCCGTAATCGAAGGCGAGGACCGTGGCACTGCCTGCCGTCATGCGTGACCCGCGTCGGCGGACAGCATCGACGACGTGACGCCCAGCAACGCCAGCGCAGCGTCGAAGCGATCGGCCGGCGGCACATCGAACACGATGCCCGGGTCGGCCGCCACCGTCAGCCACCCGTTGCGACCTATTTCGTCTTCCAGTTGTCCGGCGCCCCAGCCCGAATGCCCAAGCGTGAGCAGGAACCGCTGCGGCCCTTGACCATTGGCAACGGCTTCCAGCACGTCCTTCGAGGTCGTCATCTCGAGACCGCCCGGCACCGACAGCGAGGAGCTATAGGGCGTGCCGGTCGGCTCATGCAACACGAAACCACGTTCGGTTTGCACCGGCCCGCCGAAGAACACCGGCTGATGCGCGAGAGGATCGATTTCCAGCTTGAGATCCAGCCGCTCGAACAGCGACTGCAGATCGATATCGGTCGGACGATTGATGACCAGCCCGATCGCCCCTTTTTCGCTGTGCTCGCACAGGTATACGACAGCGCCGGAAAACGTCGGGTCGGCCATGCCGGGCATGGCGATGAGGAACTGATTCGTGAGATTGATACGGTCGTTCGGCATAGGGCCAAAGTTTATCGGAAGCTGTTTGACGGTCTGCCGCCCGGATGTCGCGTTCCGCAGCGGGTGCGACGGGCCGGCAGACGAACTTTTTCCGCATCGTGATACGGCCATCGGCTGCCAATGGCAGCCTTTGCGCCGACTTTATCACGGAACGTCGCGCCCGGTGACGAGCCGCTGTCCGAATACGCTGGCGTCCAGCGCACGCTCGCGCCACATCGCCATTTCCGCGATCAGGTCGGGACGCGACTCCGGATACGTATCGGCGGCGAACTGATGCAGCATGCCGCGCAACGCCTTGACCGTCATCGCCAGCGCCGCCGGGCCGCCCGGCGCCGCAGGCGGCGAGACCGCGAGCCGCTCGCCGGTGGCAGCCACCGCCGCCGCGAGCCGCGCGACCGGCGCCAGCCCAATGCCCGCCGAGTATTCCGCCACCTTCGCGGCGACCGCCGGATCGTTCAAATTGGGCAGCGCGTCGTCCGCCAGGCTCAGAAACGTCTGGCAGACGTCCTGGCGCACCGCCAGTGGCCCAATGCGCAGCCAGTCGCGCGAACTGTTCCCCGCGCCCTGCTTCTGTGCGACCTGCGCGGCATCGACCAGCGGTTCGGGCAGGTGGCCGGGATGACGCAGCACGCCAAAGTCGGTCAACAGCGTGCCCAGCCACCGATCCGGGGCTTGTGAATGCCAGGTGGCAAGCGCTTCGAGCAGGTCGCGGCCGGGGACCGCCTCGCTGGCGCCCTTCGCGCCGGCACTCGCCACCGCTGAGGGGGCAGCCGCGGATGCCGCCCCGGCGTCCGGTACATCACGACGCGTCAGTTGTTTGCGCAATGCCATGTTCATCCGCCCGATCTGGCGCTTGTCGGCCAGACTGAGCGGCGTGCGGGCAAACCGCAGCCATGCGGCGGCCAGACGCCAGTAATCGAGCGGTGCCGTCGCGCCCGCGCGGTGGAGATCGGCGGCCAGATCGGCCAGTTGACCCAGCGCCGCCGTGGTATCGGTCGCCTGCGCATCGGGACGCAGCAGGCGCAACAGCACGCGCTCGACGTCCGCGCGCAATGGGGCGGTACCGGCCGGCAGGCCGTCCAGGCGCGGTTGTGCGACCGCCCACCCTGCCATACGAAGCTCGCCCGGCGACGGTGCGCCGGCCCAGTTCTCGGAAACAGCGTGAGCATCGGCCGTTGCCGGGACTGACGCCAGTGGGATTCCCACCGACCAGACATCGCGCTCGAACCGGCGCAGGGCATTACGCAGGGCGTCCTGACCGCCCGACTCACCATAGGCCGCCTCGGCGATCGCCTGCACGAGGCGCTCGCCATGCAACGCCCAATCGGCGTGGCCGCTCGACTGGAGCAGGCGGTTGGCCCGCCGCAGCGGCCCAAGCGACGCTGCCGGGCCGTTCGACCACGCGTCGGAGGCTTCGGTCAGCGCGTCTGCCACCTCGGGCAAACGCCACAAGGGCGTGTCGCGCGTCTCGCGCGGGGACGTTCCGGGGGTGTTGATGGTGGTGTCGGAAGGCGTTTGCGGCGTCACCATAGGCCATCTCCTGGCCATGCGGCCGGTCGTCGTGAATTCGGGCGGGAAGTCCGCTGCGTCACCGTCCCGGCCGATGGCCGGGCAGATCGTCGAGCACCACACCGTGCAGACGGCGTCGCGCTGATCGGATATCTCCGAGAACGCGGCAAACGCGCGAGGATCCCGGGGAACAGGCGGCTGGGCCGCCCTTCCTCAGATCTGCACCATCTCGAAGTCTTCCTTGCGGGCGCCGCACTCCGGGCAGGTCCAGTTGATGGGCACGTCTTCCCAGCGTGTGCCTGGCGCAATTCCCTCATCGGGCACCCCTGCCTCTTCGTCGTAAATCCAACCGCAAATGAGGCACATCCAGCTCTTGTATTCCATGCTTTCTTCAGCGACGAGCGTTCCGTTACAATGGCTTTGTCAACCGCTTCGGGCCCCGCCGACAGAGATGTCGTACGGTGTAGTGGGAACCTGCCGGTGCATTCGTTGTCCGGCGGGCGCTGCCCACGGCGCTTTTCAGCGCTCCGAAACGGGCATTTAAGGCGTGATGGTACCAACGAACCCAAGGCGTGACCAGATCGCCGTCTATCCTGCCTCCATGCACACTGAATCCCCTCCCATTCTCCTGAGCTTCGGACTCTCCGACCCCACTTCGGCCACCGGTGTCCAGGCTGACCTGCTTACCTTCGCCAGCATGGGGGGCTACGGCGTGTCGGTGCTCACCGGTTACTCCGCCCAAGACTCGCGCACCTGCAATGACGTACAGCCGGTCGACCCGGACTGGGTCGTCGACCAGGCCCGCATGCTGCTCGAAGACATGCCCGTCGCCGCCTTCAAGGTCGGCAGCGCCGTCAACGCCGAGAACGTCGCCGCCATTGCCGAGATCGTCGCCGATTACGACGAGACGCCTCTCGTGGTGGCGCCCGACTTCGGCTTGGCCGGCGAGCACCTGCTCTCGGCCGACGAGTTGCGAGAGGCCACGGCCGGCCTGCTCGTGCCGCAGGCCAGCGTGCTCGTCGTGAGCCCGGCCAATGCGATTGCGCTGGCACAGACCGTCACGGAGAACGAGAACCTTTCGCTCGACGAAGCGGTTGCCATCCTGTTGGAGAATGGCTGTGAATTCATTCTGGTGAGTGACAACAACGGGCCGCAATTCACACACACGCTCTACACCGACGGCGGCGTCGTGCGCGAGGACGCCTGGGACAGGCCCGCCCACAACGTGGCTGGCGCCATCGACACGTTGGCGGCCGCCGTCACCGCGATGCTCGCCAACGGTCTCGCCGTGCCCGAAGCCGTCAGCGAAGCGCAGGAGTATCTGCAACAGGTGCTGGAGAACGCGTTCCGCCCGGGCATGGGACGCCATTTCCCCGACCGCTTCTTCTGGGCGCGCAGCGAAGAGGCCGATCAGGAAGAGGAAGGCGACGCCCCCAAAGCTTGAGCGTAGGTTTTGGCTGCCCCCAAAGCACAACGCCCGCGTATCTCGCGGGCGTTGGTATTCATGATCGAGGCGGGTACGTCGGCGGTGTCCCCACCGGGCTTACGCCAGTGACGGCGACGTCCCTGGCGGCGCCGCGCTCGCGACGTCGTCCGCCTCGCCCTTCGGGCGCCCCCACGTCTCGATGACCCGCGTGACGAACGGCTTCAGCGCGTCACCCTGCTCGCGCAGCATCCGGACAAGCGCGGCGTACTGTCCTTCGAAAATCGCCGAGTTGTAGTACTTCAGGCGTCGAATGTCCTCGAGTGCTTCGTCGTCGCGCCCCGCGAGGGCCAACAGCACGATGTAACGCTTGATCATCGTCGGCCCGGCACCCAGCGCCAGCGCTTCGCGATGCGCCGCCAGTTTCTCGTCGAGCTGATCCCGATTCAGGAACAACGCCCCCGTGACCGCGTAGTCGCCATACGGCGTGAAGAAGAGCGCCGGATCCCTGCGATACGTCTCGATCTTGCCGGCGCGATAAGCCACTTCGACGCGCTGATAATCGTGATAGAGCCAGGGAATCGCCACGCACGCAAACAGCAAGATCACACCGTTGATGGCACCGGCAGCCGTGGGCGACACGCTATCGATCGCCTTCGTCTCGCAAAAGCCGAGCAGAAACAGCGCAGGCAGCAGAAAGAACGCATAGTGCTGCGGATACTCCAGCATGGCGTGCACCGCAAGCATGCCGAGCAGCACGAAGGCGAGCGCGACCGGGGCCGTCTTGATGCCGCGCACCGCACGGGCGAACCAGAACGCCAGCGGCAACAGGACCGCCAACGCACCGACAATGCCGGTCTTCGCGAGCAGATCGAGCAGCACGTTATGGGCGTTGTCCGCCATTTCAACGGGGCCAAGCTTGTCGACCAAGGCAAACTGCGCATCGATGTAGTTCGACCATCCCGCACCGAACCACCAGTGCTCGCGGAAGATCGCCAGACCGTACTCCCACAGGTTCAGGCGTCCCGTGACCTGGCCGGCCTGCTGCATTCTGGCCACGGCGCTCCCGTCAAGCGCCAACCCCCACCTGACATTCGCCCAGTTGACGAACATCGTCGCCAGGGCGAGCAGGGGAAGCATTGCGACCGGCACGAACCAGCGTGTCGACCGGCGCATGTTGCGCCCCGTCTCGGCGCGCGCCATCCACACGAGCCACACCCCGAACGCCGACAGCAGCGCCAGTTGCAGCCACGGCGTGCGCGAGCCAGTCAGACAGATACCGATATCGAACGCCGCGCACACCACAAACCAGAGCCAGGCGGGCAGCTTGCGCTGATACCAGAGATAGAACGCGCCCGCGCTGGCGAGCGACAAATACGTTGCCAGGTGATTCGGCTGATACATGTTGCCGAACAGGCGCCGCGCGACCGTCACCGAGTACTTGGCCACCAGCCAAGGCACGTCGGCTTCCAGATGAAACGCTTGCATGACCTGCGCGCCCACGGCGTACAGCCCCCCCAGGGTGAGGGCCACGGCACTCCATCGCATGAGCACGTCGCGCCATCCGAGTTGTGCCAGCCAGAACCCTGAATTCACGGCCACGATCATCGCCACGCCATAGAGCAGCGCGGTCATCATCAGTTGCGGCAGCTCGGTCGGCACGGTGGCACGCTGCACAAGAATGACCGCGACAAACGCGAGCGGCATCCATGTGACGCGAGGCATACGAAGCGCGCGCGCATCGCGCTGCCACACGGCGATCATCGAGAGCACACCCAGCAACGCGAACAGCGAAAACGTCAGCGCTTCCGCATAAAAGGTGGAAATCGGATATGTGTGCTTGACGAGGTTATAGGGCCAGGCCCAGATCAAGCCCATCGTGAGCCCGATCATCGAGAGAAGCAGAGGAGGAAACAAGATCGCCGCCGTGCAATGCACCCGTTGGAAGATGCGCAAGCATAACGAAAAATGGCTGCCCCGGGGGCAGCCATTTCACACCCGACGCGCGTGGCTACGCCGTCGATAATTCCGCCGCCTCGGAAGGCCACGCTGGAGGTCGCGCCACCGTTAGGCGGCCGTTAGGTCAACGTTACGTCGACGTAGTGCCGACGTAGCGCCGACGTAACGCCGACGTAACGCCGACCTCGCGTCGATGCAGCTCGACGCGACTCCGCCATCCGAACGGCGACCTCAGCCCGCCTTACCGGTGACCGCTGCCGCACGGCACTCCGGCGGTGCCAGCTTGCCCGGCAACGTCGCGCCGTTCGGCGCCCCTTCGCGGCCCTGGGCGTAACACGTCCACACGATCTGGCCTGCCGGGGCCTTGCCGACCGTCAGCGCCTTCTGCGCGCCGTCGGCAGCGGTGCTCGTCGGCACCAGCACCAGCGCACCGTCGCCCGCACGTTGCGTATAAGCGACCGTCACGTTGCCGGTCACGGCATCGATAGTTACTGCATTCACGTTGTCGGTCGCGCTCGGCGCCTGCCAGCCGCTGTTGAACGGCGCGCCGTGCATGGCGTTCTCGCTCACGAGTGCCTTGGCCGACGCCCCAGCCCCCAGCCCCTCGACAACACGTGCACGCACCAGGTAATTCTGCAAATACGGAACCCCAGCCATGACCAGCACACCGATGATCGCCAACACGATCATCAACTCGATCAGGGTGAAACCCCGGGACTTGGCAATACCGGAGGTCCGGTGGCCGAAACGACGCATTGTGTAACTCCCTGCAAAAGCAATGAAAACAAAAGGGACATCGGGGGGAAGTGGGCGGAGTATGCCATACCCCCTTCGGCCAGCGCCCTGCCACAGATCAAAATCGGGCGGGGCCGTACGGGTGAGGAGAATCGTCCTAGTCAAAGGCGGGACGATTCGTCCGATCGGAAGCGAGGCTACCGGAACATCCACCGCGGACCGACGACATCGGCCCCGACAATGGACTCAATCATTTCGAAGAGGTTGCACGCATTTGACGTGCTTCACTACGACGCTTGAGCACCAGGCCCACCACCACGACCAGCAGCATGCCGATCGCCGCCGCCACGTAATGCGTATAGTCGGCCGCAGCGCCCGGCAGATGCAGCCGGTCGCCAAGGCCAGGATCCGACGCGATCAGTCCTCCCGCAATCCAGCCGAGCAACGCCGCCCCGGCCATCACGATGAACGGGAATCGGTCCAGCGCCTTGAGCACCAGTTGCGAGCCCCAGACGATCAGCGGAATGCTAACAAGCAGACCGAAGATGACGAGCGGTAGCTGATGGTGATCGGCCGCCCCTTCCGCCGCGCCGGCAATGGCGATGACGTTGTCGATGCTCATCACCAGGTCGGCGATGACGATGGTCTTGACCGCGGCCCAGAGCTTGTCCGCCGGTTGCACGCTGTCGTGGGCGTCATGGTCGGGCACCAGCAGCTTGATCCCGATCCAGATCAGCAGCACCCCGCCCACCGCCTTGAGATACGGCACCGCGAGCAGCGTCACGGCGAACGCGATCAGGATCACGCGCAGCACGATGGCGCCGATCGTGCCCCAGACGACACCCTGCAAACGTTGCTTGGCCGGCAAATTGCGGCAGGCGAGCGCAATCACCACAGCATTGTCGCCACCCAGCAGGATGTCGATCATGATGATCTGCAGGACCGCAGCCCAGTTCAGCTCGGCAAAAAACGCAAGCATGGCGGGAATATCCTCAGGAACGAATGAATCGAATGACTTGGGAAATGCAACAGCAAAAAAGGGAGCCCGATATTCCGGGCTCCCTTTTTCCTGACCGATTGCACCGCCGCTGGTTCCAGCGGCGGAGATGCGGTCATCCCGCGCGAATTACAGCGCAGCCTTGAGCAGACGGCCCATTTCCGACGGATTACGGGTCACCTTGATACCGCAGGCGTCCATGATCTCCAGCTTGGCTTCGGCGGTATCGGCACCGCCCGAGATCAGCGCACCGGCGTGGCCCATGCGCTTGCCCGGGGGCGCAGTCACGCCCGCGATGAAGCCGACGACCGGCTTCTTCATGTTGCCCTTGATCCACTCGGCGGCCGTCGCTTCGTCCGGACCACCGATTTCACCGATCATGATCACGGCGTCCGTATCCGGATCGTCGTTGAACATCTGCATGACGTCGATGTGCTTCAGACCGTTGATCGGGTCGCCACCGATACCGACGGCGGTCGACTGGCCCAGGCCCAGCGCGGTCAGTTGACCGACGGCTTCGTACGTCAGGGTACCCGAGCGCGACACCACGCCGATGCGACCCTTCTTGTGGATGTGACCCGGCATGATGCCGATCTTCAGTTCGTCCGGCGTGATCACGCCCGGGCAGTTCGGGCCGAGCAGCAAGGTCTTGCGACCTTCGCGACGCATACGGTCCTTCACTTCGATCATGTCACGAACGGGAATACCTTCCGTGATGCAGATCGCCAGGTCCAGGTCGGCTTCGACAGCTTCCCAGATGGCGGCGGCAGCGCCTGCGGGCGGCACGTAGATCACCGACACGGTCGCGCCGGTCTGCGCCTTCGCGTCCTTGACCGAACCGAAAATGGGAATGCCCTCGAAGTCTTCGCCAGCCTTCTTCGGGTTCACGCCAGCGACGAACGCGTTCTTGCCGTTCGCGTATTCACGGCACATGCGGGTATGGAACTGGCCGGTCTTGCCAGTGATACCTTGGGTGATGACCTTTGTATCTTTGTTGATCAGAATCGACATTGCTTGATTTCCTTCATCCGGTTGCCGGGCAGCGTTCGCCTCCCCCTTGGGGGCCACGCGCCGCTGCGGCTTCGACTGTTCTGGTTACTTGCCTGCGGCAGCCGCGACAACCTTCTGGGCAGCTTCTTCCATGCTGTCCGCAGAGATGATCGGCAGGCCCGATTCGGCGAGCATCTTCTTGCCCAGGTCCTCGTTCGTGCCCTTCATGCGCACGACCAGCGGCACCTTCAGCGAGACGGCCTTCGAGGCTGCGATCACGCCTTCGGCGATCACATCGCAACGCATGATGCCGCCGAAGATGTTGACCAGAATGGCGGTCAGGTTCGGGTTCTTCAGCATGATCTTGAACGCTTCGGTGACCTTCTCGGTCGTGGCGCCACCGCCCACGTCCAGGAAGTTCGCCGGCTCGCCGCCGAACAGCTTGATGGTGTCCATCGTGGCCATGGCCAGGCCGGCACCGTTCACCAGGCAGCCGATGTTGCCGTCGAGCGAGATATAGGCCAGATCGAACTTCGAGGCTTCGACTTCTGCCGGATCTTCTTCGTCCAGATCGCGGTAAGCGACAATTTCCGGGTGACGGAACAGGGCGTTCGAATCGAAGTTGAACTTGGCGTCGAGCGCGGTGACCGTGCCGTTGCTGCTCACGTTCAGCGGGTTGATTTCGGCCAGCGACGCATCGGTTTCCCAGAAGGCCTTGTACAGACCTTGCAGGATCGTGCGGGCTTGGGCGATCGAAGCGTCGGGAACACCGATCTTCTTGGCCAAGTCGTCGGCTTGCGCGTCGGTCAGACCGGTGGACGGCTCAACGATAACCTTGTGGATCAGTTCCGGGTGCTTTTCGGCGACTTCTTCGATGTCCATGCCGCCTTCGCTCGAACCCATCAGCACGATCTTCTGCGAGATGCGGTCGACCACGAGGCTGACGTACAGTTCGTTCTTGATGTCGGCGCCTTCTTCGATCAGCAGGCGATTGACCTTTTGACCTTCCGGACCCGTCTGGTGCGTGACCAGTTGCATGCCGAGGATCTGGCTGGCGTATTCGCGCACTTGCTCGATCGACTTGGCAACCTTCACGCCGCCGCCCTTACCGCGACCACCTGCGTGGATCTGGGCCTTGACCACCCAAACCGGACCGCCGAGTTCCTCGGCTGCCTTCACGGCCTCGTCCACGGAAAACGCCGGAATGCCGCGGGGCACCGCGACTCCGAATTTCCGGAGGATTTCCTTGCCTTGATACTCATGAATCTTCATGCGTGATTCCCTTCTTGCTGAGTTGGAAGTTTGGGTTCGAGCTGGCGAGTCGAGTCACCATCGCGCACCGCTTCTGTCGTGGCGGGCGTCGTGGGCTCGTTCGCTCGATCGTTTGCGCGGCCGTTGAACCAGCGCGGGTAAAACCGGCGCACCGCCTCGCCATCAAACCGCAGGGCGTGACAATGTCCGAGTTGGAAAGGCGGCGCCGAAGCATCGGCCTCATTGGCGGCCTTGAGCGCCGTGTCGGGAGTGTGGATCACCTCGCCGGCGAAGGCCTGAATCGCTGCCGTGGGCAGGACACTGCAAAGCTCGGTCAGATGCGTACAACCCGCTGCGCCGCCGAGGCGCTCGCGCACCGCATGGCGGAAGCCGCGTCGCAGGTTAAGTCCGATCAATTGACGATAGTCTGGGCCGATCTGATCACAAATACCCGGATAGGGCACCCAGTCGGAGACGGCCTCGGCGTCATGCACCTCGAACTTTTCGTCGATCGTCAGGCGCAGCCATAGCGCATGAATCGGCGTGCCCTCCTTGCGAAGTCCCGTTGCCAATGCAAAATCCCGATCCTTGTGATCGGTTAGACAAGCTTCGATGTCCCATAGGCCATCGTCGCGCGAAAACGCTTCAACAGCGATCGCACGGCGGTGACGCAGGGTACGAGAGACAGGCTCAGAGAGCGGCATGCGAGAGTGTGCAATGCATGAACGCGGAAAGATCTGAATTCTAGCATAGGCGGCGAGGGGGTCTGCCGCAGCGCAACAGACGCCCACCGCATAAGGTCGAATAACCCGACCCGTCGGTCGGTTTATTGAAATTCAGAGAGCGATGGACGTATGGTGCAGCGCCGTATCGCGATAACTGTGGCATGACGCGTCACGCGAGTTGCCTCGTCATGTCACACCAGCATTCATGCGGGTTGCGAGTCCATGGTCGCCGCCGGCACTTCCCCGATGAATGGCGCGACATCCATCAGGAAAGTGATGAAAAACGCGTCAAAAGTCATCCAGGTATTCATCGGTACCCCGCACGATTTTGCTGATAACGGTACGCGAGAAACCGCGCGAGGCAAGAAATCGCATCTGCTTGGCACGCGCCTCGGGCGTCGTGGCAACTTCGCCGAACTTCTTCTGCCATACGGCACGGGCACGGGCGAGTTCCGTTTCGCGCAGTTGTGTCGCGAGCGCCGTCACGGTGTCGGCATCGACCTGATGCTGCTTGAGTTCGTTGACGATGCGCGTCGTCCCCATGCGTGAGGCACGCCGATGCACGATGCTTTGCGCAAACCGTTCGTTGGACAGCCAACGCTCCTGCTCAAGACTGTCGAGCACGCGATCGAGCGCCTCGGGATCGTCGGCGTCGGCAAAGGGTACCAGTTTGCGACGAAGTTCGGTCCGGCTGTATTCGCGACGCGCAAGATAAGACAGCGCGCGCGCCTTCAGGCTCAGCACGGGTTTGCGCGACGGCTTGGCCGCAACGGCCTCGTCGCCCGGCGGAGGCAGCGGCGCGTTCGAATCTCGGGGAGGACGGCGCATGATCATGACGTCATCGTGGTGCTCTCAAAGCGGGGGCCGGAAAACAAAAACGGCAACGCGGCGCCGACAGGCGTCGCGTTGCCGCTCCGGGACAGGTGGAAGGCCCTTAGACCTCGTCTGCTTCGACTTCGCCGGTCTCGTTGATGGCCGTGACGCCGAGCGATGCGCGCACCTTGTTCTCGATCTCGTGGGCGATATCCGGATTTTCGCGCAGGAACTCACGCGCGTTGTCCTTGCCTTGACCGATCTTCTCGCCGTTGTAGCTGTACCAGGCGCCGGCCTTCTCGACGATCTTCGCGTTCACGCCCAGATCGATGATTTCGCCTTCGCGCGAGATCCCCTGACCGTAAAGGATGTCGAAAATCGCTTCGCGGAACGGCGGCGACACCTTGTTCTTGACGACCTTGACGCGGGTCTCGTTGCCGACAACCTCGTCACCCTTCTTGATCGAACCGATTCGGCGAATGTCCAGGCGCACCGACGAATAGAACTTCAGCGCGTTACCCCCCGTCGTCGTTTCCGGGTTGCCGAACATCACGCCGATCTTCATCCGGATCTGGTTGATGAAGATCACCGTGCAGTTCGTGCGCTTGATCGTGCCGGTCAGCTTACGCAGGGCCTGGGACATCAGGCGCGCCTGCAGCCCCGGCAGCGAGTCGCCCATTTCCCCTTCGATTTCGGCCTTCGGCACGAGCGCCGCCACCGAGTCGATAACGATGAGGTCGATCGACCCCGAGCGCACCAGCGCGTCGGCGATTTCCAGCGCCTGTTCGCCCGTGTCCGGCTGCGAAATCAGCAGCTCCGGCACCGAAACGCCCAGTTTGTTGGCGTACCCGACATCGAGGGCGTGCTCGGCATCGATAAACGCGCAGGTGCCACCGACCTTCTGCATTTCCGCCACGACTTGCAGCGTAAGCGTGGTCTTGCCCGATGATTCCGGGCCGTAGATTTCAATGACACGGCCGCGCGGCAGGCCACCCACGCCAAGCGCGATGTCCAGGCCCAGCGAGCCGGTCGAGACGACCTGGATGTCTGCTTCGACCTCGCTGTCGCCCAGACGCATGATCGAGCCCTTGCCGAATTGCTTCTCGATCTGCGCGAGGGCGGCGGCCAGCGCCTTGCCTTTCTCGGCCGACAGATTGGCAGACCCTTTCTTGCTTTCTTCCATGAATCGTCCTTTGATATGATGAGCGAGACGGCTCGAGTGAGGCGTGAATGCTGGTACTGTATAAAAAACCAGTGCTCTTTGCAAGTGCCTGTTGTCCGAAAGCGCCGAAACGACAAAAAAAGCCGCGAATCACGCGCCGCAACATCACAGGAGACACACCGCAGCCGTCAGGCGACGGTGCCTCAACAAGCCTATCACGCCCATGCGAATTCTCATCGCAGAGGATGACAGCATTCTGGCCGACGCCCTGACCCGCTCGCTGCGCCAGGGGGGCTACGCCGTCGATCACGTCAAGACAGGACTCGAAGCCGATTCCGCGCTCTGCGCCCAGACGTTCGACCTGCTGATTCTCGACCTCGGTCTGCCCCGCCTGCCCGGTCACGAAGTCCTGCGCCGGTTGCGCGCGCGCAATTCCCATCTGCCCGTGCTGATCCTGACCGCCTCCGATAGCGTCGACGCCCGCGTCAAGGGGCTCGATCTCGGCGCCGACGACTATATGGCCAAGCCTTTCGCACTGGCCGAACTCGAAGCGCGCGTGCGGGCGTTGACCCGGCGCGGCGCGGGCGGCGGCTCGACGGTCATCCGTCACGGCCCGCTCAGCTTTGACCAGGTCGGGCGCACCGCCTATATCAATGAGCAGATGCTCGACCTGTCCGCCCGTGAGCTCGAATTGCTCGAAGTCCTGCTGCTGCGCACGGGCCGGCTTGTCTCCAAGGAGCAACTCGTCGACCACCTGTGCGGCTGGGGCGAAGAGGTCAGCAACAACGCCATCGAGGTGTACATGCACCGGCTGCGCAAGAAAATCGAGCCGAGCGGTGTACGCATCGCCACGATCCGCGGGTTGGGGTATTGTCTGGAGAAGCCGGCCGCCGCGCCTGCCAATGCGGCATAGTCTGCCGAGCACGGCCCCGGCCGTCCCAGCCTCTTTAGCCTTCCCGCCCGATGCGTCTGAGCTTTCGCCACCATCATCGCGCCACGCCAGCGGACTCGGACGCGTCGTCGGGCTCGTCCTCGTCGCCCGAGGGTCCGTCCTCACGACGCGACACCGTTTTGCCCTCCCACACCGACGATCCGCTTGACCGGTTCGATCGCTTCGATCGGTTCGACCCTTACGCCGATCCCTTCGTACGCCCCGGTTTCGGCGCGCCGCTCGAGCACGAGGCCGAACCGCCGCCGCGCTCGCTCTTCGGCGAAATCCTCGACTGGATGCTCGCGCCGCTGCTGCTGCTCTGGCCGATGAGCATTGCCGTGACATATCTTGTCGCGAAATCGATCGCCAACGGCCCGTTCGACCGGGCGCTCGAGACCAACACTTACGTCCTTGCCCAGCAAGTCCATTCGGATCGCGGCCAGGTCACACTCACGCTGCCCATGCCCGCGCGTGATCTGCTGCACGCCGACGCCACCGACAACGTCTACTTCCAGGTACTCGGGGCGAAGGGCGAGCTGGTCGGCGGCACAGCCGACTTGCCGCTGCCGCACGAAGACGATCGTCCGCCACCAGGCGTTGTCCAGTTTCGCGACGAGACCGTGGGCGGCAACGACATCCGCGTCGCGTTTACCTACGTGGACTTGCCGCACATGACGCCCGCCGGCAGCATGGCACTCGTGCAGGTCGCCGAGACGCTCGACAAACGTAGCCAACTGGCGAACGAAATCATCAAGGGCGTGATTCTGCCGCAGTTCGTGATCCTGCCGCTGGCCATCGTGCTCGTGTGGTTCGGCCTGTCGCGCGGCCTTGCGCCGCTGCATGCGTTGCAGGAACACATCCGCGCCCGGCGTCCCGACGATCTGTCGCCGCTGGAAGCGCGTCAGGCCCCGCCGGAGATTGCGCCGCTCGTGGGTTCGCTGAACGATCTGCTGGGCCGACTGGAGCAGAACATGAAGCTTCAGCAGCGATTCATTGCCGACGCCGCCCATCAACTCAAGACGCCGCTCGCGGGGCTGCGCATGCAGGCCGAACTCGCCTTGCGCCAGACGTCGCCAGACGAATTACGCCGCTCGCTGTCGCAGATCGCCGTGAGTTCCGAGCAGGCGGCGCGTCTCGTCAACCAGTTGCTGGCGTTGGCCCGTGCGGAGAACAGCGCGAACGACGCGGGCGCCTTCACACCGGTCAATCTCAGCGTGCTTGCCCGTAGCGCCATGCAGGACTGGTTCCAGGCCGCGTTCGCCAAGCGGATCGACCTCGGTTTCGAGGAGCCGCCGTTTCCAGTGTATCTGTCGGGGCAGCCGGTGATGCTTCGCGAGTTGCTCAACAATCTGATCGATAACGCGATCCGTTATACGCCAGCGGGCGGCAAGGTGACGGTGCGTTTGCGACATGAGGCGTCCGATGGCTTCATTCATCTGGAAGTCGAAGATACGGGACAGGGCATTCCGGCATCGGAGCGCCCTCGGGTGTTCGAGCGCTTTTATCGCATTCTCGGCAGCGACAGCGACGGCAGTGGCCTTGGCCTGGCCATCGTGCGCGAGATCGTGCAGATCCATCGCGGCGATGTAAGCGTGCTCGACCATGTCGACGCGCAGCACCCCGAAGCAACGGGCACCCTCATTCGTGTCACGTTCCCCCTCGCCGACGCGCCTATCGAAAACCCGCATGCGTGACGAAATCACGCGAAATACGTTCAATTCCAGGCCAAAGTCGAGGGTAAATCCCTAGCAGCGTAAGCTACCAGTCAGTTTGGCGTCAGACGTCGGTAAGGTTGTCCTCCAATAATCAGTTGCAGCGGCCCGGGCAAGACCCAGGGGCGTGCTTACATTACAGGAGACAACCGCATGGCTACTACAACGACAGCCACCTCCCATGCGCCGATGACCGCCGAAGAAAGGAAGGTCATCTTCGCGTCGTCGCTGGGCACGGTGTTCGAGTGGTACGACTTCTACCTGGCCGGGTCGTTGGCCGTTTTCATCAGCCGGCAATTCTTCTCGGGCATCAACCCGACGGCGGCTTTCATCTTCACGTTGCTGTCGTTCGCGGCGGGTTTCGCGGTGCGTCCGTTCGGCGCCATCGTGTTCGGCCGCATCGGCGACCTGGTCGGTCGCAAGTACACGTTCCTGGTGACCATTACGCTGATGGGTCTGTCGACGCTGGTTGTCGGTCTGCTGCCGGGCTACGCGTCGTGGGGGATCGCCGCGCCGGTGATCTTCATCGCCATGCGTTTGCTGCAGGGCCTGGCCCTCGGCGGGGAATACGGCGGTGCCGCCACGTACGTTGCCGAACACGCACCGCATGGCCGTCGCGGCTTCTACACGTCGTGGATTCAGACGACCGCCACGCTGGGTCTTTTCCTCTCGCTGCTGGTGATTCTCGGCACCCGCACGCTGATCGGTGAAGAGGCGTTTGCCAATTGGGGCTGGCGCGTGCCGTTCGTACTGTCGCTCGTGCTGCTGCTGGTTTCACTGTGGATCCGCATGCAACTGAGCGAGTCGCCGGCATTCCAGCGCATGAAGGCCGAAGGCAAGGCATCGAAGGCGCCGCTCAAGGAGTCGTTCGGTGAGTGGAAGAACCTGAAGATCGTGATCGTGGCGCTTGTCGGCCTGACGGCCGGTCAGGCGGTTGTGTGGTATACGGGCCAGTTCTATGCCCTGTTCTTCATGACGCAAGTGCTGAAGGTCGACGGCAATACCGCGAACATCATGATCGCGCTGGCCCTGCTCATTGGTAGCCCGTTCTTCGTGTTCTTCGGCGCGCTGTCGGACAAGATCGGGCGCAAGCCGATCATCATGGGGGGTTGCCTGATCGCGGCGCTGCTGTACTTCCCGATCTTCAAGGCACTCACGCACTATGCCAACCCGGCCCTGGAAGCGGCAACGGCTCGCTCGCCGATCACGGTGATCGCCGATCCGAACGAGTGCTCGTTCCAGTTCAACCCGGTGGGCACGTCGAAGTTCACGAGTTCGTGCGACATCGCCAAGAGCTATCTGTCTCGCGCCGGCCTGAACTATCAGAACGAAACTGCGCCGGCGGGCACGATGACCACGGTGAAGATCGGCGACAAGGTGATTCCGTCGGTCGACGGCAAGGCGGCCGATGCGAAGGACAAGACTGCGGCATTCGCGGCCGACATGTCCGCCACGCTCAAGGCCGACGGCTATCCACCGAAGGCTGATCCGGCGCAGATGAACAAGCCGATGGTCGTGGTGTTGCTCACGATTCTGGTGATCTTCGTAACGATGGTGTACGGGCCGATTGCGGCGATGCTGGTGGAAATGTTCCCGACGCGCATTCGCTACACATCGATGTCGCTGCCGTATCACATCGGTAACGGCTGGTTCGGGGGCTTCCTGCCGGCCACGGCGTTCGCGATCGTGGCCGCTAAGGGCGACATCTACTCCGGCCTGTGGTACCCGATCGTCATCGCCCTCCTGACGTTTGTCATCGGTATGCTGTTCATCAAGGAAACCAAGGACGTCGACATCTACGCCAACGACTGATGGGGTGACCTGCCGGACAGGTTGAATGGAAACGACAACGCCGGGGCCTTCGGGTCCCGGCGTTGTCGTTTCTGGAACCCGGCCGGCGAGGTTGGACGAGCGACAGCGGCATCTTTTTTGCGATACCCCGCAAAAACATATTGACAGCCCTAGGGGGCCTACCTATAATCTTTCTTCTACGGCGAATTAGCTCAGTTGGTTAGAGCGACGGAATCATAATCCGCAGGTCCGGGGTTCGAGTCCCTGATTCGCCACCAAATTTAAAGCGGCTCCCAGCGATGGGAGCCGTTTTTTTTGGGGGCCTACAAGACCCCCTGCCGACGTTTGGCACCCCAAGCCAAACGTCCCTCACCCGGCCTGTATCAGTCAAAGTCGAACATCTCGAACAGCGACTTCTTCCTGCGTGGACAGTCGTACTGGCGACTTCGATCATCGTCTGCATGGGAGTCGTCGCGATGTCCATGGTCGCGCCGATTCTCATCGGCACCGCCGCTCCCATCCAATGACTCCCGGGCCGCTCAGTGCAACACGCGCGCCTGCTCCGCCTTGCGGCGGGTCTTGGCGCGACGCGTCAGCATGTTCAGCCCCTCGACGAACGCCGAGAATGCCATCGCCGCGTAGATGTAACCCTTTGGCACATGGGACCCGAAGCCTTCCGCAATCAGCGTCATACCGATCACGAGCAGGAACCCCAGCGCCAGCATCACCACCGTCGGGTTCGCCGCGATGAACCGCGAGAGCGGCCCCGCCATGAACAACATCGCCGTCACGGCCGCGATCACCGCAACAAACATGATCGGGATGTGCTCCGTCATACCCACCGCCGTCACAATGCTGTCAATCGAGAACACCAGGTCCAGCACCAGAATCTGCATTACGGCGGCACGCACCGTGATCGTCGCCATCGTGCCGGCGGCCGACGCGTCGTCTCCATGCGCCGACACATCGTCCGTTGCCGACGCCACATGGTGATGCATCTCCTTCGTCGCCTTCCACACCAGGAACAGACCACCCGCGACCAGGATCAAGTCGCGCCACGAGAATCCGTGCCCGAACATCGTGAAGAGCGGCATCGTCAGCTTGGCAATCCACGCCACCGTCCCAAGCAACCCCAGACGCATGATCAACGCCAGCCCGATCCCCATGCGCTGCGCTCTCGCCCGCATCGCCAGCGGCAGTTTGTTCGTCAGGATGGAAATGAAGATCAGGTTGTCGATGCCAAGCACGACTTCCATGACCACCAACGTGACAAGCGCCGCCCACACCGCCGGGTCGGTCGCCAAAGCAAGTAGATAGTCCATATGTGCGCCAGAGTTTCTGTTGGGTTATCGGAGTGTCCACCGCCCGTCGGCCGCAGTCATCTCCCTTCGTTATCCCGCACACAACGCGAGGTGCAGGCTCAGGACAGCATCATCCTCGAACTCGAGCTTCGTAAAAACCAGCTATATACTTCACAATAGTTCGGTTTTTCCGAAGTCCAATCAACATGTTGAACTACCGTCATCTTTACTATTTTTGGGTTGTCGTCAAGGAGGGAGGCTTTGCCCGCGCCGCGGAACGGCTCGACATGGCCGTGCAGACGATCAGCGCCCAGGTGCGCGAGCTGGAGAAGTCACTGGGCCACCAGTTGCTCAAGCCCGCCGGACGCGGCGTCACGATGACAGACCCAGGGCAGGCCGCCTTCCGGCGCGCCGAGGAGATCTTTCGCCTCGGCCAGTCGATTCCCGACGAAGTCCGCGAGGCCGCCAGCGGTCGTGTTGCAAGACTCGCCATCGGGCTGGCCGACGGCATCTCCAAACTGGCCGCGCATGCGATTCTCGCGCCAGTGCTCGATACGCCCTCGCTGCGGCTCGTCTGTCATGAAGGAGAACACGAGCAGTTGCTCGCCGAACTCGCATTGCACAAGCTCGACCTCGTACTGGCAAGCCAGCCCGCCCCCTATAACCCGACGCTGCGACTGTCGAGCGAACGTCTGGTCGCATCGCCGGTCGACTGGTACGGCCCCGCGTCGCTCGTACGCCAGCTCTCGAGAGGCGCGTTTCCTCGGTGTCTTGCCGACGTGCCCGTCCTGCTGCCGACCGGCCATTCGGCGCTACGCGCCCGGCTCGATCAATGGTTCGAGGCACAGGGCATTCGCCCGAACATCATTGGCGAATTCGAAGACAGCGCGCTCATGGCCGTCTTTGCCACGCGCGGCATGGGGGTCTTCCCGCTAAGCGAAGCCGGCGCGGGCGACGTCTCGCTGCTGCGTGGCCTGCGCTGGCTCGGCCGCCCGGCCGATGTCGTCGAGGACATCCACGCCATTCGCTCACGCCGCGGCGAAGGTCATCCGCTCGTGACGCGAATCATCCGCGACATCAGCCCGACGGCCGGTTCTGCTATAAGAACGACTGGCGAGCCCGCCGTGCCGCCATCATCTGCGAGGAAACCTCATGTCGAGTCATAGCGACCAGCGCAAGTTCTTCCACCTCATGCTGTTCGTCGTGACGATCGTGTTCGGGTGGATTCTGTTTCCGCTGTTCGGCGCCGTCTTCTGGGGAGCGATTCTTGCCGTGCTGTTCCAGCCAGTACAGCGCCGCATCCTCGCCCGCCTGCGCGGTCGGCCGAATCTGGCCGCCCTCACCACACTTGCGCTGATCCTGCTCATCGTGATCCTGCCGCTCACGCTCGTCGTGGGCATGCTGACGCAAGAAATCAGCACGGCGCTCGTTCGCTTCCGCACCGATTTGCCGCAACTCACCGTCGCCTTCCAACAGTTGCTCGACCGACTGCCCGCCAGCGTGCATCGGGTAATGGACCTCGCTGGCGTACAGGACGTCAACGCCATCCAGCAAAAGCTTGGCGACGGCGCGGCGCAGATCGGCCGCCTCGTCGCGGTCTACCTGGTGAGCATCGGCCAGAATACGGCGCAACTGCTGGTGAGTTTCGGCGTGATGCTCTACCTGCTGTTCTTTCTGCTGCGCGACGGCACCGTACTCGCCGGGACGGTGCGGCGCGCCCTTCCGCTCGATGAGCGCCACAAAACCCAGCTGATTCGGCAGTTCACCACGGTCGTGCGCGCCACGGTCAAGGGCAACATCGCCGTTGCCGTGGTGCAGGGCATGCTCGGGGGCTTTATCTTCGCCGTGCTCGGCATCCAGGGCTATGTGCTCGCCGCCGTGGTGATGGCGTTCCTGTCGCTGCTGCCCGCCGTGGGCGCGGCCGTCGTGTGGGTGCCCGTGGGGATCTGGTTGTTCCTCTCCGGAGAGATCTGGAAGGGCGTGGTGCTGTTTGCGTTCTGCGGCACGATCGTGAGCCTGGTCGACAACGTATTGCGTCCGATTCTCGTGGGCAAGGACACGAAGCTGCCCGACTGGGTCGTGCTGATCGCCACCCTCGGCGGGATGTCGCTGTTTGGCCTGACAGGCTTCGTGATCGGCCCGCTCATCGCCGCCCTGTTCATTTCGAGCTGGAACATCTACACACGCCTGCGCCACGAGGACAGCGATCAGGCCGACGCGGGGTAAGCGCGGTGGGCATCCGTCAGCGCTTCCGCCCGCGCCCCCCGCACCAGGGTGGCGAGATCGGCCCCGACCTGCGTCATCACTCCGTCCCAGTCATCGCGTTGCGACTGGCGGTGTAGCGTGAGCGACGGATACCAGTCGCTGTCCCGGCGCGACATCTGCCAGCGCCAGTCCGGCGTGAAGCCGACGAGTCCCCAGACAGGTTTGCCCAGCGCCCCGGCCAAGTGCAGCGCCGCCGTGTCCACGGCAATCACGAGATCCATCTGCGCCATGACGGCCGCCGTCTCGGCAAAATCGCTGAGCTTCGCCCCGATGTCATGCACATTGGCATACCGGGCCAACTCGGCTCGCTCGTCGTCTGTCGCGTCGACCTGCAACGAGTAGAAATGCGCGTCGGCACCGAAGACCGGCGCCCAATGCGAAAGCCCCACGTCGCGATGCGCGGGAAACGGTCCCGTGCGCCACACAAAGCCCACCCGCGTCGCGCCTTCCGGCTTCTTGCCGAGCATCGAGCGCCAGATCATCTCGCGTCCCGCGCTCGACCGCAGGTACGGCAACGGGGGCGCGACATCGCCCCCCACTTTCAATAGATGCGGCAGGCTGAGCAGCGGCAATTGCCAGTCGAACGACGGCACCGGCATGTGCTCGCCAAGCACCGTCACCCTGCGCGCGAAGCCGCCCAGCAGCGTCACGAGCGGCGCCTGCACCGACAGCACCACGTGAGCCCCCATTGCAACCAGACGCGGCACGAACCGCACGAACTGCAACGTGTTGCCGAAGCCTGGTTCGCTGTGGACGAACACCGTCGTGCCCGCGAGCGGCGCGCGCCCGTCCCAGAGCCGATCGCTGAAGCGCCGCTGCTGGCCGCCGTCCTGCCAGCGCCACTCGTAGTCATGCCAGCCGTGCTCGAAGTCGCCCAGCAGCAAATTCGTCTGCGCCCGGTTGGTGCGCGCCCCGGCATGCTCCGGTGCGAACTTCACGGCCTCGCGCAGGCATTGCAGTGCCTCGGCGAACGCGTGCCGCTCACGCAGCGCCACGCCAAGGTTCACCAGTGGATCGGGCTGCTGCGGGGCGATGGCGTTGGCCAGCCGGTAAGCGTCGATCTCTTCGTCGTAGCGACCCAGCGCACCGAGCGCGCGGCCGCGGTTGAAATGCGCCTGCCACAGCGCCGGGGCCTTGGCGGACGTGCGCTCGAACCAGACGAGCGCACGCGCGTTGTCGCCCGCCCGCGCCCAGGTCAGGCCAATGGTGTGCATCGTGCCGATCACGTCCGGCGACTGCTGTACCGTGGCCTCGAACAGCGCCTCGGCACGCATCTGGCGCCCAGCCTGGAGACTGGCCATCGCGGCGTCGAAGCTTGCCTGCGCGCCGGGCAGCGGGACGAGTGCGATCAGGCGATCGAAGGCATCGGCGGCCGACTCGAAGGCGCTCGTGCGCAGCGAGACGTAAGCGAGTCCCTCGAGGGCGGGCAGAAATTCGGGGGAGTGTTTCAGTACTTGGCGTAACTCGGCGATCGCCTCGTCGAGCCGGCCGGCGGCACTCAGTTGTCGTGCACGCTCGCAACGCGCGTCTAATGGCGTCGTCATGCGGCGCATCCTTGCTTGTCTTGGAATGAGAGGGAGACGGGCCGGCAAGCCACACGACAACCGGGGCGCATTGCGCCACCGGCCACTGGCGCCGTGGCCCGATCGAGCGGTGCACACTACACGACCGCACGGCGCGAAGCAAGCCGCGGAGCTTGGTCCGCGCCACGCTCATAAAGTTCACCTCTTTCCGGCCTCATTCAACCTCATTTTCCTGCGCACGCCACCGGGGCATCCCATTCGGACGCCGCGCCCCATCGGTGCGGACGCCCCGCGCGCTCGGGTATCACCTATTGAAACCTCGATCTCCCGCAGTGCAACATAAAAACCACAATCCCCCTTGGAAGATCCGGTTTGCCAGCCCGTGACACGGGCTTTAACATCTTTTTACGGGGCAATCTGGTAGCATCCGCTGCCGTCCCTGCGCGCACGCGGCGTCACTGCCGCGCCGCATGCCGACACCGAATCCTGTTATCTGTCCGACTCCTCATCCTCACGAGGTCTTGATGACGCGCGTAGCCCGTCCGTTCATCCCCGCCACTGCGCGACGCCTGCTGCCCAACCGCTGGGACTTCATTGCCTTCCCGCTCATCATCGGTTTCCTGATGGTCAGCTCGTCGGGCATTCGCCAGACCTGGGCCCCGCTGGCCAACCTGCAGACCGAGGTCATCTCGCTCGATCCGGCCAACCTGCCCGAGTACGCATTGCGCACCACGCTGCGCATGCTCGCGGCAATGGTCGCGTCGCTCGTCTTCACGCTCGTCTATGGGACGCTCGCTGCCAAGAGCCGCCGGGCCGAAAAGCTGCTGGTGCCGATGCTCGACATCCTCCAGTCGATACCGGTGCTCGGCTACATCTCGTTTACCGTCACGTTCTTCCTCGCCTTGTTCCCGGGACGCGTGCTCGGCGCCGAATGCGCCGCCATCTTCGCGATTTTCACGAGCCAGGCGTGGAACATGACGTTCTCGTTCTACCAGTCGATGCGCACCCAGCCGCGCGACTTGTCGGAAGTGGCCGTGAATCTGCGCCTCTCGCCGTGGCAGCGATTCTGGAAACTCGACGTGCCCTACTCGATGCCGGGCCTCATCTGGAACATGATGATGAGCATGTCGGGCGGCTGGTTCTTCGTGGTAGCGTCAGAAGCGATCACGGTCGGCGACAAGACTGTCACGCTGCCCGGCATCGGCGCGTATCTCGCCACGGCCATCGTCCAGCGCGATCTGCATGCCGTGGGTTGGGTGATTCTGACGATGGTCGTCGTCATTGTCATCTACGACCAGTTCCTGTTCCGGCCGATGGTCGCGTGGTCCGACAAATTCCGCCTGGAAGACACGGTCTCGCAGTCCGCCCCCGAGTCGTGGGTGCTCAACGTCATTCAGCGCACCCGGGCGATTCAGTTCCTCCTCCGCCCGTTCGGCAAGCTGCTGCGTACGCTCGCGCGCATGCGCATGCCGCTCTCGCTGCCGGCCGCCATCCATTCCGAATCGAAAACCCCGCTCTCGCGGGTGATTGACTGGATGTGGGCCGCGCTGCTGGTGGTGATGGGTGTGAGCGCCGCCTGGAAGATCTGTACCTTCGTGCTGACCGAAGTCGGGGCGTCCGAAGTGCTGCGGGTGCTCGGCCTGGGCCTGATCACGTTGGTTCGCGTGGTGGTGCTCATTGCCATTGCGTCGGTGATATGGGTGCCGCTGGGTGTGCTGATCGGCTTGCGGCCGAAGCTTGCCGAGCGCATTCAGCCGATTGCCCAGTTCCTCGCCGCGTTCCCGGCCAACCTGCTGTTCCCGATCTTCGTGGTGGCCATCGTCCATTTCCACGCCAATCCGGATATCTGGCTCTCGCCGCTGATCGTCCTGGGCACGCAGTGGTACATCCTGTTCAACGTCATCGCCGGTGCGACGACGTTTCCCAACGACTTCAAGGAAGCCGCCACCAACTTCCGCATTCGCGGCTGGCAGTGGTGGCGCCAGATCATGCTGCCGGGCATCTTCCCCTATTACGTGACGGGCGCGATCACCGCGTCGGGCGGCGCGTGGAATGCGTCCATCGTCTCGGAATACGTGCAGTGGGGCGACGACAAGCTTGCCGCGCACGGGTTGGGCGCCTACATCGCCCAGATGACCGAGGCAGGAGACTATCCACGCATTTTGCTGGGCATCGCCGTGATGGCGCTGTTCGTCGTATTGTTCAACCGCTTGCTGTGGCGTCCGATGTACGCCATCGCCGAAAACAAGCTTCGCCTGAATTGAAGGGACCGTGATGCCGAACGATACCCAAACGATTGTCGGAAATGAGATCTTCTCGCTCGCCAACGTCAGCCGCGGCTTCCGCAAGGGCGGCGACGAGCGCCAGGTGCTCGACGGCGTGAATCTGCAACTGCACGAAGGCGAAATCGTCGGCCTGCTCGGGCGCTCAGGCTCGGGCAAGTCGACGCTGCTGCGCATCATCGCCGGCCTGATCCAGCCGAGCGGAGGCGACATCCGCTATCTCGGGCAACCGCTCGAAGGGCCGCCCGAAGGGGTGGCGATGGTGTTCCAGACCTTCGCGCTGTTTCCGTGGCTAACCGTGCTGCAGAACGTGGAAGCCGGGCTGGAAGCGCTCGGCGTCGAGCCGAAGGAGCGTCGCCGCCGTGCCCTCGCCGCCATCGACCTGATCGGGCTGGACGGCTTCGAGAACGCCTATCCGCGCGAGCTCTCGGGCGGCATGCGTCAGCGGGTGGGCTTTGCCCGTGCGCTTGTGGTCAATCCCACCCTGCTGCTCATGGACGAGCCGTTCTCCGCGCTCGACGTCCTCACGGCGGAAACACTGCGTACCGACCTGCTCGATCTATGGAGCCAGCGGCAGTTGCCGATCAAGTCGATCCTGATCGTCACGCACAACATTGAAGAAGCCGTGTTCATGTGCGACCGGATTCTGGTGCTGTCGTCGAATCCCGGGCGCGTGGTCGCCGAGATCAAGGTGCCGTTCCCGCATCGACGCAACCGTCTCGATCCGGCCTTCCGCAAGATGGTCGACGACATCTATGCGCTGATGACGTCGCGTCGCAATGCACACACTACGCAGAAGATGGCGCTGGAGCTGTCGAGCCCGCTGCACGAGGTGTCGACCAACCTGATGGCCGGTCTGCTCGAAGCACTGGCTGGCCCGCCCTACAATGGCCGCGCCGACTTGCCGGAAATCGCACAGACGCTGCTGCTCGAGGTCGACGACCTCTTCCCGGTGGCCGAAATCCTCGACCAGTTGGGCTTCGCGGAACTCAAGGAAGGCGACATTCTGCTGACCCTCGCCGGCAAGCGTTTCGTGGACGTGAGCACGCAAGAGCGCAAGGTGCTGTTCGCCGAACATCTGCTGCGTCACGTGCCGCTCGCGGCGAAGATCCGCGCCGTGCTGCAAGAACGTCGCGGACAACGGGCGCCGCGCGTACGTTTCGAGCAGGAGCTGGAAGATTCGATGTCGGACGATCTCGCGCAGGAAACGCTCGACACCGCCATCAACTGGGGACGTTATGCCGAGATCTTCTCGTACAACGACCACACGGAGACGTTCAGTCTCGAAGACGTGGAAGGCGCGACCTGATCGCCATCCGGCGAGGTCCAGCCGGGAATCCAACGCCGCGCGACTCACTTGAGCGCGCGGCGTTGTCGTTTGTCAGAAAGCGTAGCCCGCGCCGATCATCCAGGTCTGGTTGATCGTCTTCGAATCGGGTTCGTAGGCGTTAACGCCCGGCGAGATCTGCGTGACGCTCGAGCGCCCGTACTGGAAGCGAGACCACTCGTAGCTCGCATTCACGTGGAAGTTGCGCGCGATGGCGTAGTCGAGCCCGAAGCCTGCCACCACGACCGGCTTGTTGCCAAGGCTGAACGTGTTCTGCGAGCCCGCCAGCGTCATCGAGGCACCGACCATCGCCCCCGCGCGGACATCCGCGGTCGCCACGAGTTTCGGTGTGACTTCAAGCTGCCCCATCAGACCGCCACCGATCACGTGGTGGCGATAGCGCTCGTAGAAGCCGTTCGGTTCGCGACTACTGTCGCGAATCCAGTCCCGGTAGCTGTAGCTCAGATACGGGATCACCTGCGCAAACCGGGTGCCAAGTTGGAACGGGATCGCCTTACCGGCCTTGAGCGTGACGTCCGTCGCGGTCGAACGCGTGGTCATCTCGTAATTCGGCTGGACGACGCGGCCCGTCAGGTCTTGCAGATAGCCGCCATAGTCGACGTTGCCATGCGACACGCGTACCGAACCGCCGAAATACAGGTTCGACACGCCGAACAACTGCCGCTGGGTCGATGCCCCCAGCGCGAACGCGGCGGTCGTCCCCCGTTCGGAATCGCTCTTGCCGGGCCCGATGTTCTCCCAGTAATGCAACTGCTGGGCGCCGGCGTCGATCCAGATCTGATTGTTGGCGCGCAGCATGGCTTCCTGCGCATGGACGTTGGCCGCGCACATACCCGCGGCAACGAAGACGAACGCGGCGCGCTTGATAGCGGTTCCGCGGTAGCGGCAAGCGATAGTGCGGCGGGTGCTAGGCGTCATGGCACGTCCCTCCCAGGCGTGATCTCTAAGACGACTCGGCGATGGTCATCGGCGTGACCACCGTTTTCACGCATTGTTTCAGCGCGCGACGCGGCGCGCAAGCACGGAAATGTGGATTCTGCATATGCTTCGCACATCGAGATTCACGTCCTACAAGATATCGAGGTGGGAAACGTCGGCCGGAGGGCCGTGACGATTGGCGGATGCGAAAACGACGCGGGCATTGCCTACGAAAAAACCGTCATCGCTGCGGGAAATGCCACGATGCGACCGTGTCAAAAAGGCCACACGTATTGGTATAGATACTGATTCGCAGTCGTTTTTTCACGGTCGCATAATCGTTGGAGAACCTGCGCGTCATGCACCGGGGGGCGCATCGACGTGATGTCATGCAGGTTCTTTCCGCGGCGAAGACCGTGCATCAGACCCGAGAAGACGCAATATGAGCTACTACCATTCGAAAGACGAAGGCCGTGGGCGGGCCCTCAGCTTTACCCCGGCCTATCGCTGGCGCCGACGCGCCGTTGCGGTAACCTGTGCGGTCGTTGCCGCACTGGCTTACTACGCGGTGCATCATCCGAAGTAAGGTTCTCGGCAATCCCTGCGCGCCATGCAACAAGGCGCGTACGACTCGATATCGCACGCGCCTCGCTCGACCTGTCTTGATTTTCCCGCCAGCCGACTGGCGCGTCACCAGTCCGCCCTCTCGCCTTTCGGCACCCTCATCGCCCCGTCACTGCCCCGTCACGTTTCCCATCAAGCGGCGTGTCCCAAGACCGGCGCATGCCAGTCGAGCGGCACGTTGGCAAGCATGTCGTCGACCATCGCCTCCAGACCGAACGCCGGCTGCCAGGCCCAATCGTAGCGGGCATGGGTATCGTCAAGCGTATGCGGCCACGTTTCGGCGATCGCCTGGCGGAAGTCCGGCGCGTACGTCACGGTGAAGCCCGGCACGCGGCGCGCAATCGCCGCCGCCAGCGTGGCCGGGTCGAAGCTCACCCCGGCCACGTTATACGACGAGCGCACGCGCAGGCGCGAGGCGTCTGCATTCATCAGTTCCAGCGTAGCGCGTACCGCATCGGGCATGTGGATCATCGGCAATGTCGCGTCTTCCTTCAGGAAGCACGTGTATGTCTCGCCGCGCCGCGCCGCCTGGAATATCTCGATGGCGTAATCGGTCGTGCCGCCGCCCGGGGGCGTCTTGTAGCTGATGACGCCGGGATAGCGCAGGCTGCGCACGTCCACGCCGAACTTCGTGAAGTAGTACTCGCACAGTCGCTCGCCTGCCTGCTTGCTGATGCCATACATCGTGGTCGGATCCATGATGGCGAGCTGCGGCGTTTCGACGGCCGGCGTATGCGGACCGAACGCGGCAATCGACGACGGCCAGAACACCCGCAGCCCCTGGCGTTCGCGCGCCAGTTCGAGCACGTTGAGCAGGCCGTTCATGTTGAGCGTCCAGGCCTGGAGCGGTCGCGTCTCGCCCGTCGCCGAGAGCAGCGCCGCCAGATGGAAAATCTGGGTGATGCCGAAGCGCTCGACCAAGGCGGCCAGTCGGGCGGCATCGAGTACGTCGAGCGTCTCGTAATGCACGGCGTGGCGCGACGGCCCCGGTGCGATATCCGTAGCGATGACATTCTCGTTGCCGTACTGCACAGCCAGGGCGTCGACGAGTTCGCTGCCGATCTGCCCGTTGGCGCCAATGATGAGGATGCGTTCCATAGTCAACCTTGCTTGAGGATGCCGAGTTCGTTGCCGGCCTGGGCGAATGCCGCCAGCGCACGCGTCAGGTGATCGCGCGTGTGCGCCGCCGAGAGTTGCACGCGCACTCGCGCCTGCCCCTGCGGCACCACCGGGTAGAAAAAGCCGGTGGCGATCACGCCCAGCTCATAGAGGCGCTGCGCGAAACGCTGCGCGAGCATGGCATCGAAGAGCATGACGGGCACGATCGGGTGCGTGCCCGGCTTGATCGTGAAGCCCAGCGCCGCCACTTCCCGACGGAAGAACGCGGTGTTCTCATGCAATTGCTCGCGTCGCGCCGACGAATGTTCGAGTTCGTCGAACACGGCGAGGGACGTGCCGACGATGGCCGGCGCCAGGCTGTTCGAAAACAGGTACGGGCGCGAGCGCTGGCGCAGCGTCTCGATCACCTCGCGGCGCCCCGCCGTGAAGCCACCCATCGCGCCGCCGAGCGCCTTGCCCAGCGTGCCGGTGATGATGTCGATCTTGCCGAGCACACCGTGATGCTCATGCGTGCCGCGCCCCGTCGGCCCCATGAAGCCGGTCGCATGGCACTCGTCGATCATGATGAGCGCGCCGTATTGCTCGGCCAGCGCCACGATGCGGTCGAGCTGGGCAATCGTGCCGTCCATCGAAAATACGCCGTCGGTGACGATGATGCGATGCCGCGCCCCCGCCGCCGCCTGCAACTGGCGCTCGAGGTCTTCCATGTCGTTGTGCGCATAGCGCAGACGTTGCGCCTTGCAAAGACGCACGCCATCGATGATCGAGGCGTGGTTGAGAGCGTCGGAGATGATGGCGTCCTGCTCGTCGAACAGCGGTTCGAAGACGCCGCCATTCGCGTCGAACGCGGCGGCGTACAGGATGGCGTCTTCCGTGCCAAGGTACGCGGCGATACGGGCTTCAAGCGCCTTGTGCGGACCTTGCGTGCCGCAGATGAAGCGCACCGACGACAAGCCGAAGCCGAAGTCTTCCAGCGCTTGCTGCGCCGCCTTGACGAGCGTTTCGCTGCCCGAGAGCCCCAGGTAGTTGTTGGCGCACAGGTTGATACGCGTCTGACCGTCGTCACACATGACCTCCGGCCCCTGCCGCGACATGAGCACGCGCTCCTGCTTGAAGAGGCCCTGGCTGCGCGTGTCATCGAGTCGTTCGGTCAGTTGGCGGTAGAAGCCCTCGCGGGCCTCCGGGGTATGTGCGGTCATCGTGCGCCTCTCCTCTGGGCAGCCGGTGGCGCCGTTGTACGGCGTCACCGGGGAAATCTGGCGGCATCGGTGGATGCCGACCGGAGCGAAAGCCGGGCAGGCATCGAGCGCTCGCTCTGCTACCATGCAGCCATTCACCTTATCGAAAACTATACCTTATATTGAACTAATTTCAATATATTGGAAAATTCTAATATCGCGGAACACATATGGCAAGAACTCCCGCAGTCTCTGCGGCCTCACCGATCGCCCCGCCGCCGGTCGGCGACATGATTCAGCAACTGCGCAAGGAGCGCGGCATGACGCTGGAGACGCTCTCGCGCGCGTCCGGCGTCTCCAAGTCGATGCTCTCGCAGATCGAGCGCGACAAGGCCAATCCGACCATTGCCGTGGCGTGGCGGCTGGCCAATGCGTTGGGGGTGCGCCTCGACCAGCTACTGGGCGCCCCTGCGGGCGACCCCGAACCGGTACGGGTGATCGGCAAGCATGAAATCCCGACACTGGCCGGTGCGGAGCACGCGTATCAGTTGAAGATCCTTGGGCCGATGGAACTGGCGGGCAAATACGAGTGGTATGAATTGACGTTGCAACCCGGCGCCGCACTCGTCTCCGAGCCGCACGATCCGGGCACGCGCGAACACTTCACGGTGTTAGACGGCCAGGTCGACGTCGAAGTCGAACACTTTGCGCGACGCGCCAAGCCGGGCGAGACCGCGCGCTACCCGGCCGACCGTGCTCACGCGATCCGCAATGTCGGCAAGTCCGTTGCGCGCGGCCTGCTCGTGGTGATCCACGGATAGACGACGGTCTCACGTGCAAAACGGCGCATGTGGGGCAAACCGCGGCAGTGGCTCGAACGCGTTCAGGTAACCGCCAGCGCGCCCGCCATCCCGGCGTCGATGATCTGACGCGCCACCGTCGGCAAAATGCGCAACGGCGGCGATCCGGCTCCGAAAGTCTGGCTGGCCGCGTAGCCCCCTTCAAGAATCAGCGATAGCGCGTCGACCAAGGGCGCGGGTTCGCGCAACCCGGCAGCCGTGGCGAGTGCCGTGAAACGCCGTACCACTTCCGCCTTGTAATGGATCACCGATATGCGCGCGGGATGCGCCGGATCGGGGAATTCGGCCGCCACGTTCACGAACGGGCACCCGCGATAGCCCGGTCGACTCGCCCGCTCGGAGAGGTCCACGAAGATTTGCAGCATTTGCGCGCGTGGCTCACCAGGCCGCTTCGCAATGCTCTCGTCGATGCGCGCCAGACTCGCCGTCTGCATGTGGTCGAGATACGCCAGGATCAGCTCATCCTTCGACGCAAACTGACGATAGAGACACATCTTGCTGACACCGGCGCGTTTGACAACGGCGTCCACGCCCACGGCGCGCACCCCTTCGGTATGGAAGAGCTCCACGGCCGCATTGAGCAGATACTGCTGCGCGACGGACGCTGGCGTCACGTGCCGCTCGGTCTTGCCCGCGCCGGACGCCGCTCGCCGACGGCGCGCGGGGGCACGAGCCACGTCACGCTCGGCGCCCTTCATGCCCTTCACGGCAGCGACCGTCCCTTCCCCCGCTTTCGCCGGGTCCGGCTTGTCCGACACCTCGGACATGGCAGGCGTTGTCGATTTGGCCATGATGTGGCGCTCCCCCAAAGCGGTGACTCGCGACATCCGGGACGCGCCCGCATGTCGCAAACGAATACTTGACATGTTACCGAGCGGTTCATAACATTGCAACCTGATGTTACCGATCTGTCACAATTTCACGATACAGCAAGGACAGCACGGTTTCCGCAAACGTTCCCGGGTCGGCAGACGAGACCGATCCCCCGCAAGGATTTCCGCCATGAAGGCAGCCATCGCAAGGCGCATCAACGGTCATTTCCACTACGGCTGGATCGTGGTCGGTGTGATTTTCCTGGTCCTGCTCGCCTCGGCGGGCATTCGCGCGACGCCCAGCGTGATGATGGTGCCGCTCGAACACGACTTCGGCTGGAGCCGCGCCACGATCTCACTGGCCATTTCGGTGAACCTCGCGCTGTACGGCCTCACCGGCCCGTTCGCGGCTGCCGCGATGCAGCGCTTCGGCATCCGCCCGACGGTCATGGTGGCATTGGTGCTGCTCGCTTCGGGCACGGCGCTTTCGTCGCTGATGACCGCTCCCTGGCAGATGGTGCTGATCTGGGGGGTAATGGTCGGCGGCGGCACGGGCGTGGCGGCCATCACCCTGGCCGCTACCGTGGCGAACCGCTGGTTCCACTCGCATCGCGGACTGGCAATGGGCATCCTGACGGCCAGTTCGGCCACGGGTCAGATGGTCTTCCTGCCGATGATGGCCGCGATCATCGAGCGTCACGGCTGGCGACCGGTGGTACTGATCGTGGGAATCGTCGCTGCGGTGGTGCTGCCGCTCGTGGCACTCCTCGTGCCGGAGCGCCCGGGCTCGGTCGGTCTGCGTCCCGTCGGGGCGCCAGAAGATGCGCCGGATATCCCCCTCGCGCAAGGCAATCCCCTGACCCACGCGTTGTCGGTACTGCGCATGGCAGCTGGCAAGCGCGACTTCTGGCTGTTGTTCTTCAGTTTCTTCATCTGCGGCGCGAGCACCAACGGCTACATCGGCACGCACTTCATCGCCATGTGCAGCGATTACGGTCTCTCCGAAGTCAAGGGAGCGGGCATTCTCGCGGCGATGGGTCTGCTTGATCTCGTGGGCACCACCCTCTCGGGCTGGCTCTCGGATCGCTACAACAGCCGCGTGCTGCTGTTCTGGTATTACGGATTGCGCGGCCTGTCGCTGATGTACCTGCCGTACGCGTTCGGCTTTGACTTCTTCGGCCTGCCACTGTTTGCGCTGTTCTACGGCCTGGACTGGATCGCGACCGTGCCACCCACCGTGCGCCTGACGACCGATGTATTCGGCAAGACGATGGCCCCGATCGTGTTCGGCTGGATCGTCGCGGGGCACCAGCTCGGTGCGGCGACCGCTGCCCTGGTCGCCGGCTCGCTGCGTGCCACGCTCGGCAACTACACGATGGCGTCGATGCTCTCGGGCGGCGTGTGCATCATCGGCGCGTTCATGGTGCTGCGCATTGCCAGGCGCGCACCGCATCAGCCCGTTCCGGCCAGCGCGTAATGCCGTCATCGGCTCGCCGTGACGCTTCGCAGTGGCGCAGGCAACGCCACGCGTTATCAGGCGCCCCCGAGCGCCGCCCTGCGTCAGGGCGAGCTATCACGTCGACAGGCATTGCCATGGGTGACACCGGCAAGACCGCTGGAATTGCCGTAACCTGTGCAGGTTTTGTGCAAGACAGCATCCCCCCATTTTCACAGGACCCTCAGCAATGACGGACTCGCAACACACCCAACTCACCGCGCTCGACACGGATCTCTTCTCGCCGTACCGACTCGGCCCGCTCGAACTTCGCAACCGCATCGTAATGGCGCCGCTCACGCGCAGCCGCGCCGGTGCCGGCGACGTGCCGGGCCCCATGAACGCCGAGTACTATGTGCAACGCGCTTCGGCCGGCCTCATCATCAGCGAAGCGACCAACATCTCGCAGCAAGGCAAGGGTTACGCCTTTACGCCGGGCATCTACACCGAAGCGCAGATCGCTGGCTGGAAAGGCGTCACGGACGCCCTCCACGCCAAGGGCGGCAAGATCTTCTGCCAGCTCTGGCACGTTGGCCGCATTTCGCACACGTCGCTGCAACCGGACGGTGCGCTGCCGGTCGCGCCATCGGCGATTCAACCGGCGGGCAAGGCCTTTACTGAACATGGCTTCGAGCCGCACCCGACGCCGCGCGCGCTGGAGACCTCCGAGATTCCGGGCATCATCGAACAGTATCGTCATGCCGCCGAGTGCGCGAAGCGTGCCGGTTTCGACGGCGTGGAAATCCATGCGGCGAACGGCTATCTGCTCGATCAGTTCATGCGCGACAAGACGAACCATCGCACCGATCAGTACGGTGGCAGTATCGAGAATCGCGTGCGTCTGACGCTGGAAGTCACGCAGGCCGTCGTCGATGTGTGGGGCGCCGATCGCGTCGGCATTCGCCTCTCGCCGATCAGCCCGGCGAACGATTGCGGCGACAGCCATCCGGAGCCCGTGTTCACGTACGCCGTCGAACAGCTCAACCGTTTCGGCCTCGTCTACCTGCATGTCGTCGAGGGCGCGACGGGCGGCCCGCGTGAAGTCGAGAACGGCTTCGACCTGCAGACGCTTCGTCGGCGTTTCAACGGCGCGTTCATGGCCAACAACGGTTACGACCTCGCGCTGGCGATTCAGGCACGCAAGGAAAACCGGGCGGACCTGATTGCGTTCGGCAAGCCGTTCATCGCCAACCCGGATCTGGTGGAACGCCTCCAGCGCGGCGGCCCGTTCAATGAACTGGATCGCGCCACGCTTTACGGCGGCGACGCGCGCGGCTATCTCGACTATCCAGCGCTTGACGAATCGGCAGTCTGACGCGCCCACACACCATCGCGTCACCGGGCGGTTACGCCGCCCGCTGCCCCTGCCAGCGCACGAGATCGGCACCCGCCGGATTCTGGTACATGCGCAACCCGAACTCCGGCAGGATGGCGAGCAGATGATCGAAGACATCGCCCTGCACGCGTTCGTATTCGGCCCACACTGTCGTGTTGGTGAAGCAATACAGCTCGACCGGGATGCCCGTGGCCGACGGCTCGAGCGAGCGCACCATGCAGGTCATGCCCTCGTGAATGTTCGGATGCGCCTTCAGGTACGCCAGCGCATACGCGCGAAAGGTGCCGATGTTCGTCAGGCGCCGCGTGTTGGCCGGCACACCCGCCGCAATACCCAGCGCCGCATTCGCATCTGCCAGCGAACGTTGCTTATCCTTCAAATACGACCCGAGCAGATGCAGCTTCGACAGGCGCGCCACCTCCGCCTCGTCGAGGAAGCCGACGCTGCCCGCATCGACGCTCAGCGTGCGCTTGATGCGACGCCCGCCCGACTGCTGCATGCCGCGCCAGTTGCGGAAACTCTCGGCAATCAGCCGCCAGGTCGGGATGGTGGTGATCGTCTTGTCCCAGTTCTGCACCTTCACGGTGTGCAGGGCGATGTCGACCACGTCGCCATCGGCGCCCACCTGCGGCATCTCGATCCAGTCGCCCACGCGCAGCATGTCGTTCGACGTGAGCTGAACGCTGGCGACGAACGACATGATCGTGTCCTTGAACACCAACAACAGCACCGCCGACATCGCCCCCAGGCCGGAGAGCAGGAGCCACGGCGAGCGGTCGATGATCGTCGCCACGATGGCGATCGCCGCGACGACGTACAGCGCGATCTTGCCTAACTGCACGTACCCCTTGATCGAGCGCGTGCGTGCATGTTCGGAGAGTGCGTAGACGGTTTGCGCGGCATCGAGAATGCCGGCGATGGCCAGCGTGGCGTAGAGCAGCGTCATCGCGAGTGCGACGTTGCCGACGATCATGAGGGCTTTCGGCGGCAAATCCGGTACCCACGCGATGCCGAACTGAATCACGAGATACGGCAAGATGCGCGCCACGCGATGAAAGACGCGATGCGCGAGCAACGCGTCGTCCCATCGATTCGCCGTGCGCTGCACGACGATGCGCACCACGCGAACGATCAGGTACTGCGCCACCGCCTGCGCCAGCAGCGCCACCGCGAGCAGTATCGCCAACGCCCCGGCCAGCCGCGCCCACGGTGCGTTATCGAGCCACGCCATCATTGCTTCCCACGTCATCCTGAAACTCCTTGCCTGCTGCTTATGCCAACGGCCCCCGCCGGGCAGGGGAATACAAAAAATGACGGCCAGACACCGGGCCGTCATTCGTTGACTTGCCGGACGAGCATCAGTGACGTCCGCCCGTCGACGACGGCGCAAGCCATCGTCTTGAATCGAGCGTCGGTTTACGCCGTCGCACCGAACGGAACGCTTGCGATCACATGCGGCGCACCCGGCGGCTGCGGCACCGTGATCGTCCCGCCACCATTGCCGCGCGACTTCCCTGAGCTCAGATAGTCCGCGATGGAATCCTGCGTGACTTCGCCGAGATACTGGTTGTCGTCGCCGAGCACCGGCAGCGATGCCAGGTTGTGTTCATACATGCGCGAGAGCAGCACCCGCAGGTTGTCGTCCGCGACGGCCGACGCCTTGAATTCGCGCACCCGCTCGCCGCAAGCCCCCTGCGCTTGACGCGTATCCCGACGCGCAATGTAACCCAGCGCGCGCGCGTTCTCGTCGACGACGACCAACGAGCGCGTATCGAGTTCATCCATCATGCCGTAGGCCTCGGCCAGCGTCGTCTGCGGCTTGACGGTCGGCTGCGGCGTGGCCGCGTCCTCTGCGCGCACCAGCAACAGGCGCTTCAAGATTCGGTCATGTCCCACGAAGCTCGCCACGAACTCGTCGACCGGACGCGCCAGCAGCGCATCGGGTTGCGCGCACTGCACGAGACGCCCCTGGCGGAAGATCGCGATGCGGTCGGCCAGCTTGATCGCCTCGTCGATATCGTGGCTGACCATGATGACGGTCTTGCCCAGTTGACGTTGCATCTGCAGGAACTCGTTCTGGATCGACTCGCGGTTGATCGGATCCACCGCACCGAACGGTTCGTCCATCAGCAGCACGGGCGGATCGGCCGCCAGCGCGCGGATCACGCCGATACGCTGCTGCTGCCCCCCGGACAGCTCGCGCGGGTAACGCGACAGGTAGCGCTTCGGATCGAGCGCCACCATCGCCATCAACTCGGTCGCGCGAGCACGACAACGCGCCTTGTCCCAGCCGAGCAGACGCGGCACGACGGTAATGTTCTCCTCGATGGTCATGTTGGGGAACAGGCCGATCTGCTGGATCACGTAGCCGATGTGACGGCGGAGTTCGATTTCGTTGATGTTGCCCGTGTCTTCGCCGTTGAGCAGAATGCGCCCGGACGTCGGCTTGATGAGCCGGTTGATCATCTTGAGCGTGGTCGTCTTGCCGCACCCCGACGGGCCGAGGAAGACGCAGATTTCGCCCGGCGGCACCTCGAGGCTGACCGAATTCACGGCGGTGACGGGCGTGCCGTCCTTCTGGACGAAGCTTTTGGTGAGATTGTCGAGTGTAATCATACGGTTCGGATTCCTTTGGGTGTCAGCACGCGCTGCAGGCGGTGCAACAGGGTGTCGGCGACGATGGCGAGCAGACTCACCATGACCGCACCCGCGACAAGCTGCCGGGTGTCGCTCTGGCTGATCCCCTGGGTGATCAACACCCCGAGACCGCCGGCCCCGACGATGGCGCCAATGGCCATCACGCCGATATTCATGACGACGGCCGTGCGCACGCCGCCCAGCACCACCGGCACGGCCAGCGGCAATTCGACCAGGCGCAGGCGCTGCCAGAACGTCATGCCGATGCCGATCCCCGCTTCGCGAATGCTTGGGTCGATCTGGCGCAAGGCGAGGCTCGTATTGCGCATGATCGGCAGCAGCGAATACAGGAACACGGCAGCCACCGCCGGTGCCGGTCCGATCCCCATGCCATAAACCGACAGGGCCGGGATCATGAGGCCGAACAGCGCAATCGACGGAATGGTCAGCACGACGGTGGCCAGGCCGAGCACCGCGCCCGACAGCCAGCGAAAGCGCGTGACCAGCACGCCCATGGGCACGCCAACCACAATGGCAGCCCCTACCGAGGCGGCGACCAGCCACGCATGCTGTCCGGTCAGGATCAGGATGCGGTGCCAGTTATGCGTTAAAAAATCAATCATGGGACTCCTCAGTCACTATCAGACGCAACGACGGGCGAGGGCCGTCATTGCACGAGCCCTTCCTGCTTGAGGAAGTCACTCGCCACGCGCGCCACCGCGCGATGGTCGATATCGACCTTCGCATTCATGTCGCTCATGTTTTCGTTGTTGATTTTCGCGGACAGCGCGTTGAGTTCGTCGGCGAGCTTGGGATGGGCGTCGAGCACGGCCTGACGCACTACGGGCGTGGCCGCGTAGGCCGGGAAGAAGCCCTTGTCGTCGGCAAGCACCTTCAGATCGAACCCTTTGTTGCGGCCATCGCTCGTGTAGACGAGACCCGCGTCGATCTGTGCGTTCTTGAGTGCCGTATAAACGAGACCCGGGTCCATCTGCTTGATGTTGCGTCGCGCGAGATGGAAGTCGTAGAGTTGCTCCATCGGACCAAGACCATCCGCGCGGCCGACGAACTCCATGTCGAAGGCGAACTGCATCTTCGGATTCGCCCGGAATCTGTCCACAAGCTGCGAGACCGTCTCGATCCCCGCTTCTCTCGCAATATTGCCCGGCACGGCAAACGCATACGTGTTGTTGAGCGCCGACGGATTGAGCCAGACCAGACCGATCTTGCCGTCGAGTTCCTTCACGCGCTCATACGTTTGCTGCGGATCCAGCTTCTCGGTGACCTTGTTGTAGACAATGAGCGACGTGCCGGTGTATTCCCAGACGATGTCGAGCTGGTTGCTCTCCATGCCCTGGCGCATGACCACGCTCCCCAGGCCGTTCTTGAGCTCGACGTCGTACCCTTTGCTGCGCAGGTACTGCGTGGTCATTTCCGAGAGAATCAACTGCTCAGTGAAGTTCTTGCCGCCGACGGTCAACGTTTCGGCATGGGCGGTGGCGCTCATGGCACCTGCGGCGATCACGCCGAGCGCCAGACAGGCCGCGCCGAGACGCCGAATCCAGCGCGGCGTCATGCCGGCGAGCGAACGAGAGATTGAAACTTGCATAACGATGGGTCTCCTTTGTCTTAGCGCGCGGGCGCGCCGTGACGTGCGAACCAGAGCCCGCTGCCGAATGCGACGATGCCGTCGAGCACCAGTGCGAGCAATGCGGTACCGCCCGCACCGAGCAGCAGCTTCGTCGGGTCGTTCAGATAGATGCCAGGGAAGATCAGTTGTCCGAGACTGTCAGCGCCGATCAGGAACGCAAGCGGCGCGGTGCCGACGTTGATCGCGAGCGCGGTACGAATGCCGCCGACGATGACCGGCATCGCATTGGGCAGATCGACACGGAACAGGACTTGTGCGGGCGTCATGCCCATGCCGCGCGCCGATTCCCGCAACGCCGGCGGCACCTGCCGCAGGCCTTCGTAAGCATTACGCACGATGGGCAGCAGCGACGCGAGCCATAGCGCCAGAATGGCGGGGCGGTCGCCGATACCCAGCACGGCCATCGATAACGCCAGCACGGCGAGCGACGGCAGCGTGTTGCCAATATTGAAGATTTGCACGGCGCGCTCGGCGTGCCTCTCGAACTTTGGCCGTGAGATCAGCATGCCGGCGGGTACGCCGACCACGATCGCCATCGCCATCGAGATCGCCACGAGCTTGAGGTGCTGCTGCGTGTAATAGACCAGGTCGCCCCGGTATTTGACGAGCGCATCGACGCCCAGCCAATACAGCAGACCGGAGACTGCGGCGGCAACGCCGAGCAGTCCAAAGCCTGCCAAATAGAAAATGCGGTACTGCTTCGCCACGTTCATGCTCCCTTTTGAATGGGTTGGCAGCGCTGGCGCGAGGCAATAGCAATCGCCCCGCGTGACAACGCGGTCAAACAAGCATGACAACTGTTAGCTGCCTTGCGAATTGTGAAGTGTCCGCTCCGAAGGTCTGTGGAAGACGACGGTGACGAACCAGGCGTCGCGAAATGCGACTGAGAGACAAGCTTTCGACGCCATGAGCGCCTGGGCCTCTCGGTGCACGCTTATTGAAAGCGCGCGAATGTTCTACTGCACGAACTCATTGAGTGGTGGGACGGGACATCGGCGCAATGAGGAACACCGACAACCCTTTTGCATCTGTTGCTATGGACCAATCGCGGCGATCGGCTTTTTTTATTCTAGTACAGATAGTGCGTCGCTGCCAAGCCGCAGTCCGCCTTAAGGGACAAATCCCGCGCATTCTGGGGCGCTATTCGCTCGCATCAAGCCGCATCAATCGGATTCCAAATCAATTGCACGCACGGCAATGTGCCGTCGTCATTGGCGCCGCTGGAAACCTCGAACACGCGTCCCGAAATTCGCCAATTCACAGTTCCGCAGAGCGGATCGATGTGCCGCGTTGACGTTTCCCGCGGCAACGACCGCACGGGTTTGCGCGCCTGAAAACGGTGCACAAGCGACCGGAAATCCGGGCCTCCGTGGGGGGGCGAACGGGAATGCGACGCCCGCCATCCGAAACGGATGCCAACGCGAAGAAACTCGTGTATTCTCCGAGCTTTATCTTAGTTTTCAACTATTTAGCGGAAAATCGGGGAAACGGAACGGCGACGCAAGGCGACGACCTTGCGGCCAGTTTCGGGCGCGATGGTTGAACGGCAAAAAGGGCGATCGTGCGCAAGGCACGAGGTCGTTGATTGGCGAATAACAACTATGAAAAGTACCATCAGCCGTACCGAACAAGGCAATCGTGTGGCCGCGACCGTCATCCTGGTTGCGTGCGCTGCGCTCACTCTCGCCGGATTTCTCGCGCGCGCCATTCAAGGCAACGTCAATCCGTTACTGACGTTCTTCCTCGTTTCGGCCGGCGGCATTCTCAACCTGTCGACGGCGTGTCTGCTGGGCGTGCAATACCTCTACAACGGCAAACGATACTTCGCGCAATTTGGATGTGCGTTTCTGCTGCGCGGTCTCTTCATGTTCACCGAAGGCGTATTGCTTGCGAATCAACTTGCCGGCATTGCCACGCATGTCACGCGCGCCCCCTTCTGGCTTTGGCTGATGGCTGAAGCGAGTTTTGCTGCTTACGTCATGCTGAGCGTGCGTAGTTATTCACGCACGCGCAACGATCCGCACATCCGTCCCGGCTACAAGGAAGCAGCGCGCTACGGCGCGACCGTGCTAGTCATCTGGGCGACGACGTCGCTGGCGCTGGTCGGCACCGGTCGCACGCTCGTGACGCCGCCACTGCCCGGCGGTGTCGGTGTCGAGACGCTCGCACTCTACGCGCTTTTCGTCGCTTACGTCGCGCTGTGGTGGCGTGTCGCGGCGGTCACGCGCTTATCCCACAAGCTATTCCTGCTCGTGTGGGTCGTGGTCACCATCTCGCTATGCCAGTTACTGCTGTCGCTGACGGCGCCCAACGACGCCTCATACCAATGGTATGCCGCACGCCTTCTCGCACTGGCATCGCCCGGCGTCGCGACGCTCGCCCTTGTCTGGGAAATCACGCGCCAGTACCAGTCGCTCGCGCTCACGAACACCGACCTGGTCGAGAAGGTGTTCATCGATCCGCTGACGCACATCTACAATCGCCGCTACTTCGACAATCGCATCCGCCTCGTTGCTGACCGGGTTCAGCAACGCGCGGTACCGCTGTCCGTGCTGCTGATCGACATCGACTTTTTCAAGCAGGTCAACGACCGCTACGGTCATCCGTTTGGCGACGTCGTCTTGCAACGCATCGCCAACACGATCCAGCACTGCATTCGCCTGCCGGCCGATTTCGCGGTGCGATTGGGCGGCGAGGAATTTGCTGTGGTGCTACCGGAAATCGATCAACACGCCGCGCTGCGCGTGGCCGATCGCATTCGCGAATCGGTCAAGCGCGCGAGCACCGATCTACTCCCCGCGAAGGCGCGCGAGAAAGGCGAGGCCATCACGATCAGCGTGGGCATTGCCACGTGGGAACCGGGGAAGCCGCTCGTCATCAACGCAATGCTCGAGCGCGCCGATAAGGCGCTCTATCAGGCCAAGCACAAGGGACGCGATCAAAGCGTGCTGGGACAGTTGGCGGCCTGATGCCAGATGCCCACACCGCGCTCAGCGACGAGGGCGGTGTGGCGGCCCCTTGAGTTCGACGGTATTGCCGTCGGGATCGTCGAGATAGCACGACGGCCCTTCGCCGTGCGCGCCGTAGCGCAACACAACGTCACCCAGCGTCACCCCGTGCGAGGCCAACCCCTGGCGGATGGCCACGTCGTCGAACGGCTCCACGCGCAGACAGAAGTGATCGAGATTGCGCCCCTCCGGGCCGGGCGCAACGCCGCCTCGGCGGCCGATTTCGCCGGCCACATCGACCAGGTCGATCAACGCGTCGCCCGCGCGCAGTTGCACGAGGCCAATGTCGGCCTGCACCTTTTCCAGCGTGCAGCCCAGGACATCGATATAGAAATGCCGGAGTCGCTCGACGTCGCTGGTGCGAAGCACCACGTGATCGAGCGCAACGAACGGAATCTTCATCAGGCACTCAACGCATAGCGTCGCCGCTTCTCGACCTTGGTCTCGTGCGTCATCTCTTTGCGGCCGTCCTCGAACACGGTCTCGAGCCGCACCGTGAAGCCCCACAGGCGGGCCACGTGCTTGAGCACTTCCTCAAAGCTGTCATCGAGCGGCTTGCGGTCGCTTTGCACGTGGCGCAGCGTGAGCGAGCGATCGCCGTGCAGATCAACGTGCGCCACCTGGATGTTTGGCTCCAACTGGCTGAGGTTGTATTGCTGCGCAAGCATCTCGCGTATTTCGCGATAGCCGGAGTCGTTGTGAATGGCCATCACGCGCAGGCGGCTGTCGCGGTCGTCGTCGAGCACGGAGAACAGCTTCAGGTCGCGAATGACCTTGGGCGACAGGAATTGCTGGATGAAGCTCTCGTCCTTGAAGTTGCGCATGGCGAAGTCGAGCGTCGTCAACCAGTCGGTGCCGGCGATGTCGGGCGCCCATTGGCGATCCTCGTCGGTCGGCGCTTCGCACATGCGGCGGAGGTCCTGGAACATCGCAAAGCCCAGCGCATACGGATTCAGACCGCTGTAGTATGGGCTGTCGAACGACGGCTGGTACACCACGTTCGTATGCGCATGCAGGAACTCCATCATGAATGCGTCGTTGACGAGCTTCTCCTGGTAGAGCTGCTGCAGAATCGTGTAGTGCCAGAACGTTGCCCAGCCTTCGTTCATCACCTTCGTCTGACGCTGCGGATAGAAGTACTGGGCGAGCTTGCGCACGATGCGCACGATCTCGCGCTGCCACGGGGCGAGCTTGGGGGCGTTCTTCTCGAAGAAGTACAGCAGGTTCTCCTGCGGCTCGCTCGGAAACGGTGCCTCTTCAGACTCGCCGGGGTCGAGCCCGTCGTCCTCCTCGTCATCGTGCAAGGGATGATGCGGCAACGTACGCCACAGATCGTTGATCTGCAATTGCAAATAGTTCTCGCGCTCCTTCTGGCGTGCCTGCTCCTGCGCGAGCGACAAGCGCTTGGGCCGCTTGTAGCGGTCGACGCCGTAATTCATGAGCGCATGGCAAGAGTCGAGCAGCAACTCGACCGACTGTTCGCCATAACGCTGCTCGCACTCGGTGATGTAGTTGCGCGCGAACAGCAGGTAGTCGACGATGGCGTCGGCGCTGGTCCAGGTGCGGAACAGGTAATTGCCCTTGAAGAACGAGTTATGACCGTAGCTGGCGTGCGCGATGGTCAGCGCCTGCATCGTCATGCTGTTCTCCTCCATCAGATACGCGATGCAGGGGTTCGAATTGATGACGATCTCATACGCCAGCCCCATTTGCCCGCGCTTGTAGCCGCGCTCGGACGACAGGAAGTGCTTGCCATACGACCAGTGGTGATAGCCGATGGGCAGCCCCACGGTCGCGTAGGCGTCGAGCATCTGCTCGGCCGTGATGATCTCGATCTGGTTGGGATACGTGTCGAGCCTGAAGTTCGCCGCGATGCGCGCGATCTCATGCTCGTAGCGTTGAATCAGCTCGAACGTCCATTCCGATCCGGTGGATATATACGCCATGATGCGTCCTCGTTGCCCTCGTTGGGGTATCGACGCGGGACCGTTTTCAGGCCGCCTTCTTCTTGAACAGGTCGTGCAGCACCGGATAGATCTCGGCCGCCTCCATGATGCGCTGCATCGCGAAATTCGGGTACTGCTGCTTGACGGACAAGTATTCGTTCCACAGATTCTGCGGCTCGGCGCTGGCCACCTCCACGTACGCGAAATACTGCACGGCAGGCATGATCGACTGCATCAGGATGTCGCGGCAAATGGGCGAATCACCGTCCCAGTTATCGCCGTCGGAGACTTGCGCGCCGTAGATATTCCAGTCGCTCGGCGAGTAGCGATCCGCGATGATTTCCGTCATCAGCTTGAGCGCGCTCGAGACGACCGTCCCCCCCGATTCACGCGCATAGAAGAAATCGTCTTCGTTGACTTCCTTCGCCGTCGTGTGGTGCCGGATGAGCACGAGATCGATGCGCTCGTAGTTATGCCGCAGGAACAGGTAGAGCAGCATGAAGAAGCGCTTGGCCAGCTCCTTGCGGCTCTGATCCATCGAGCCGGAGACGTCCATCAGGCAGAACATGACGGCCTGCGCCTGCGGACGCGGCTGCATGATCCGGTTCGAGTAGCGCAGGTCGAGCTTCTCGATGTAGGGAATCGCCTCGACGCGCGTGCGCAGATGCGTGATCTCGTGCGCCAGCGCCAGCGCGCGTGGCGAGGTTTCGCCCTCGCGCGCGACGAGATCCGCATACTCGGCCTCCAGCTCGCGCAACTGCTTGCGATATGGCGCCGTGAGAGCGATGCGTCGCCCCAGCGAGCTGCGCATCGTGCGAATGACATTGAGGTTCGACGGCGTGCCGTCGACGGAATAGCCCGCACGAACCTTGCGGAACTCAGGAATCTGCGCGAGCCGTCGTTTGGCGAGGTCCGGCAGGGCCATGTCCTCGAAGAAGAATTTCAGGAACTCCTCGCGCGAGAGGTTGAAGACGAAATCGTCCTCCCCCTCTCCCGAATCGCTGGCGCGACTGCCGCCGCCCCCTGCGCCCGATGGCGGACGCTCGAAGTTGTCGCCCACCACGAACTCGCGATTGCCGGGATGCACCATCTCCCGCCGCCCGCCGGGTCCGTGGTGAAACAACGGCTCCGAAATGTCCTTGACCGGAATCGAGATCTGTCCGCTGCCATCGATATCGGTAATCTTGCGACCCGCCACCGCCTTCGCCACCGCGCGCCGAATCTGGTCGCGATAACGCTTGATGAAGCGCTGCTGGTTGATGGCGCTCTTGTTCTTGCCGTTTTGCCGTCTGTCGATGATTGCTGACATAGTGGCCCCGATTGGTTACGAGGATTTGCGCACACGCAGATACCATTCCACGAGCAAGCGAACCTGCTTCGGGGTATAGCCTTTTTCCACCATGCGGTTGACGAAGTTGGCGTGCTTTTCCTGATCCTCCTTGGACGACTTCGCGTTGAACGAGATCACCGGCAGCAAGTCCTCGGTCGTCGAGAACATGCGCTTCTCGATAACGGCACGCAGCTTCTCGTAACTCGTCCAGAGCGGATTCTTGCCCGCGTTGTTGGCGCGCGCGCGCAGGACGAAGTTGACGATCTCGTTACGGAAGTCCTTCGGATTGGTGATCCCGGCCGGCTTCTCGACCTTCTCCAGTTCGTCGTTGAGCGCCGTGCGATCGAGGATCTCGCCGGTGTTCGGATCGCGATACTCCTGATCCTGAATCCAGAGATCCGCAAAATTCACATAGCGATCGAAAATGTTCTGGCCGTACTCGGAATACGACTCGAGGTACGCGGTCTGGATCTCCTTGCCGATGAATTCCACGAACGGCGCCGTCAGATACTCCTTGATGTAGGCGAGGTAGCGCTTTTCGACTTCTCCCGGATACTGCTCGCGCTCGATTTGCTGTTCGAGCACATACAGCATGTGCACCGGGTTGGCTGCGACTTCCGTGTTGTCGAAGTTGAAGACCTTGGAGAGCACCTTGAAGGCGAAGCGCGTGGACATGCCCGTCATCCCCTCGTCCACACCCGCATAGTCGCGATACTCCTGGTACGACTTGGCCTTCGGGTCGATATCCTTCAGGTTCTCGCCGTCATAGACACGAACCTTGGAGAAGATGTTGGAGTTCTCGGGCTCTTTCAGACGCGTGAGCACAGCGAACTGGGCGAGCATCTTGAGGACATTCGGCGCGCGCGGCGCGTTGGCGAGCGAGCTGTTCTTCACGAGCTTCTCGTAGATCTTCACCTCGTCGGTCACGCGCAGGCAGTACGGCACCTTCACGATGTAGATCCGGTCGAGGAAAGCCTCATTGTTGCGGTTGCTCTTGAAGCTTTGCCATTCGGCCTCATTCGAGTGCGCCAGGACGATACCGTCGAACGGAATCGCACCGAACCCTTCCGTGCCCTTGTAGTTGCCCTCCTGCGTGGCGGTCAACAGCGGGTGAAGCACCTTGATCGGCGCCTTGAACATTTCCACGAACTCGAGCAGCCCCCGGTTGGCCAGGCACAAGCCGCCCGAATACGAGTAGGCGTCCGGGTCGTCCTGCGGATATTCCTCAAGCTTGCGGATATCGACCTTGCCGACCAGCGACGAGATGTCCTGGTTGTTCTCATCGCCCGGCTCAGTCTTGGCAATGGCGATCTGTTGCAGCACCGAAGGCAGCACCTTGATCACACGGAACTTGGTGATATCGCCGTTGAACTCGTTCAGGCGCTTGGCGGCCCACGGCGACGGAATCGTATTGAGATACCGTACCGGGATGCCGAAGTCCTCTTCCAGAATCTTGCCGTCTTCCTCGGGCGAGAACAGGCCCAGGGGAGACTCGTGCACCGGCGATCCCTTCAGGCAATAGATGGGCACATCTTCCATCAGCGCCTTGAGCTTCTCGGCCAGCGACGACTTGCCGCCGCCCGGGGGACCCAGCAGGTACAGGATCTGTTTGCGCTCTTCGAGCCCCTGCGCAGCGTGCTTGAAGAACGACACGATCTGCTCGATCGTGTCTTCCATGCCGTAGAAGTCACGGAAGGCAGGGTAGATCTTGATGATCTTGTTCGAGAACAAGCGTGAGAGTCGCGGGTCGTGATGCGTGTCGATGAGCTCCGGCTCACCGATGGCACGCAGCATCCGCTCGGCAGCCGATGCGTAGGCCGTCGCGTCCTTCTTACAGATTTCCAGGTATTCCTGGATGCTGTATTCCTCTTCCTTGCGTGCTTCGAAACGCGTCGTGTAGTGGCTGAAAATATCCATATGCCTCACCCCCGCTTCATCGAAAAACATCGCGACGCGATGTCCGCTCTGTTGCCTAAGACCTGGATGACCGCGCAAAGGTTTCGACCTGACTCACCGCATGCCGGAGCGACTGTCGCGCAACCTTTCGCACGGTCCCCTCCCTCACATGAACGACTCAAAACAGGTTTAGGTTGACTTTAAACTTGTCACCGGAAATTGCAACCTTTACCTCATGATATGCACAAAACAAAAAACCGTCGCTAGATATTTTCCGCAGCGCTAAGCATCCTCTATCCGCCATATTCTACGAGGGTTTGCGCGTGCTCTACGCATTGCGCACGTCAGCCGAACCGCGTCACAGATCGAGCGATTTTTCGGCACATTCCCCACGCAATGCGCACTCGGGTTTGTCTGCATTCCACAGCACATGAAACCCTCGACACTTATTAAGGAATGCTATCTATCAAATAGCGTTTTCGAGCGACGTTCGGCGCACCGTGCGCAGTGATTTGCGGAAAAAAAGTGGGTGGCCCGACGACGTCGACGAACGCGAAGACGTGGGCGCGTGATGGGGTGCTTTCCTGTCGAGACGCCGCGGCTGCGCGACGTCGCGAAGGCCGTGCGATCGTCATGCCCTGAGGCAGGGCGTCGCAAGCGGAAAGTCGACGACGGCCGGATGTCTGAACGGGCGAACCTCCTCGGCGATCTCGGCATGTCCGTAGCGCCTGCTCCATGCCCCGCCGGAGGGTTTCCGCCAGGGCCGCCCGCGCCACAACATGCCATCGTCTCATCAATGCCTTGCAAATTGCCGATCCCTGGAATGAAGCGAACAGCGTGCCAGTCGATCGCGCTTGAACTCATGTTACGCCGGTTCACCAGAATCTGCTGCGCGGATATGTAACGTGACGTGTCCCATGGCGCCACGCGCCATTCATGTCGCCGAGCCTCGGCGCCACGAATCATTTCATGCAATAATGCAACCTTGTTGCATTTATTACACAGTTGCAAACCGTGCCCAAGCACCGCCTTTCCGCCCCACCGCTGATTCCGTCCATGCTTCGTCCATGATCCGCTTTTCCGTTTGGCTCTACCGTCTGGCTGGCTGGGAACGCACGGCATTCATGTTGCTCGTGCTCCTGCCGCTTTGGGGGCTCGTCTACTGGGCACTGCAGGGGGTCGCGTCGTGATCGGCTGTCGTGATCTCTCGGTTCACTTTGGACCGAACGTTGCGCTCGATCGCGTCAGCGCGACGTTTGCGCCCGGCGTGCTCTCGGCGGTCGTCGGCCCCAACGGCGGCGGCAAGACAACGCTGCTGCGCGCGCTCGCGGGCCTGCAGAAGGCATCGACGGGCACGATTGTCTGCGACGGCGCGGTCGCCTATCTGTCGCAGCGGCCCGAGACCGATCACCGCTTCCCCATGTGTGTCGAGGAGTACGTGCTGACCGGCACATGGCGACGCACGGGCGACGCACGCCGCCTCGGGCGCGATGAGTTCGACCGCGCTCACGACGCGCTTGCGCGCGCCGGTCTGGCTGACAAGCGCACGCATGCGCTGGAGGCGTTGTCCGGAGGACAATGGCAGCGCGCCCGCTTCGCGCGACTGATCGTGGAAGACGCCCCAATTGTTTTGCTGGATGAACCACTCACCGGCATCGACGTCCCCTCGGCGGAACTCTTGCTCGCCTTGCTGGATCAATGGCGCAACGAGGGGCGTACCGTGGTGACGGTGCTCCATGATCTTCCGCTCGTGCGCGAGCGCTTCGCGCACGTCGCCGTGATGGCCGGCCGGCTGGTGTCCGAGGGTACCCCGGCCGCGTGCCTGCACAGCGGGCTGCCGTCCGTCGACGCCACCGGAGGCGGCCAGCATGCTGGCCTGTCCGGTGCTGGCGGCTACACTGCCCGTGTCGCCGGCACCGCCCCGACGGCCTATGCCCTGCCGCCCCAAGGTGACGCGCGGCGCCCGTCAGGCGCGATCACGCCGAAGCAGCGAGGCCCTCGGTGAGCGCGCTATTGGATCTAGTCGTCGGCCCGTTCTCGGAATTCGACTTCATGCGCCACGCGCTGGTCGGCAGCCTCGCGCTGTCGATCGGCTGCACGCCGGTGGGGGTTTTCCTGCTGCTGCGGCGCATGAGCCTGATGGGCGATTCGCTCTCGCATGCGGTATTGCCGGGCGCCGCCATCGGCTACCTGATCGGCGGCCTGTCGCTACCCTGGATGGCGGGGGGCGGGATGGTGGCCGGCTTGCTCGTGGCCCTGCTCGCCGGACTGTCGAGCCGCCGCACGCGGCTTGACGAGGGGGCATCGTTCGCCGGCTTCTATTTACTGGCGTTGGCTGGCGGCGTGGTGATCGTCTCGAAATGGGGCAACAGCGTCGACCTGATGCACCTGCTGTTCGGCTCGGTGCTTGCGGTGGACGATCCGGCACTGATCCTCGTGGCCTCGATCGCGACCGTGACGCTCCTATGGTTCGGATGGCATTATCGCGGTCTCGTGCTCGACAGCGCCGATCCGGCGTTCCTCGGACACGGACAGGGCAAGAGCGTCATGCGCTATCACCTGGGCTTTACCGTGCTCACGGTGATGAACCTCGTCGCGGGGTTTCAGGCGATGGGCACGCTCATGGCCGTGGGACTGATGATGCTGCCGGCGGCCACCGCCCGACTCGTTGCCCGCACGCTGCCGGGCATGCTGCTCGTGGCCTGGCTGGTCGCGAGCGCGTCGAGCGTGATCGGCTTGCTGCTTTCGTATTACCTGGCCTGCCCTTCGGGACCGGCCATCATTTTGACGGCAGGCATCGCCTACCTGGGCGCACTGCTTGCCACGCCGGGCCACGCCAACGCGGCCAAGGCCCCGGCGCTTTGAGAGAGGAAAACATGTTCGGATTGGGTCAATCGGCTGGCAAATCGTGGTTTGGCGCAGCGCGCTTCGCCACACTGCTCGCCCTGGCGCTGGCGTTCGCCAGCCCGGCACGCGCACAGGACACACACCTGCCCGTTGCCGCAAGCTTCAGCATCCTGTCCGACATCGTCAAGGCCGTTGGCGGCGACCGGGTCGACGTGACGACGCTCGTCGGCCCCGACCAGGACACGCATGTCTACGAACCCACTCCGGCGGATGTCGCCAAGATTTCGGGAACCAAGCTCTTCTTCGTCAATGGCCTGGGTTTCGAGGGCTGGATGCCTCGCCTGATGAAGGCGAGCCACTATCCCGGCAAGCTCGTTACCGTCACCAAGGGCCTCAAGGCGCGCACGATGGTCGACGAGGGAAGGACGGTGCCCGACCCGCACATGTTCCAGGATCCCGAGCGTGTCAAAACGATGGTCGATAACATCGCCGCCGCCCTGTCGCAAGCCGACCCGGCCGGCAGCACCTATTACACGGAACGCGCCAGGAACTACCGCGGCGCACTCGACGACCTGATCACCTGGGCCAACAAACAGTTTGCCCCGATTCCGCCCGCCCGCCGCGTCGTCCTCACGTCGCACGACGCCTTCGGCTATCTCGGCCAGCGCTTCGGCGTCAGGTTCCTGGCCCCGGAAGGGGTGTCGACCGAAAGCGAAGCCAGCGCCCGGGACGTGGCGAACCTGATTCGCGTGATCCGCCGTACCGGCATCAAGGCGGTCTTCATGGAAAACATTTCCAATCCGCGCCTGATCCAGCGCATCGCCCACGATGCCAAGGTGACGGTCGACGGCAAGCTGTATTCCGACGCCCTTTCGCAGAATCCGGAAGCCACGACCTACCTTCAGTTGTTCCAGCACAACGTGCGCGCCATCGCGGCCGCGATGAAGGACAACCGCTAGTCGCCCACCGCCCTGCCCGCCACGGTGCACGCGTCATACGCGCTATAATGCGTGCACCACACACCGGCCCCGCTACGGAGGTCCGGACAGGCCGGCCACGCCGGCTTTTGCGTTTGGGCTGCCGCTTTTCCCAACGAATATTACCCAACCATCATTACGGACGCCCCCAGGTCAACCACTGCGAACGGCGCACACTCAATGGCAAAGAAGATTTACATCAAGACGTTCGGCTGTCAGATGAACGAGTATGACTCCGACAAGATGGCGGACGTGCTCGGCGCCGCCGAAGGTCTCGAAAAGACAGACTCCCCCGAAGACGCCGACGTCATCCTGTTCAACACCTGCTCCGTGCGCGAAAAGGCCCAGGAGAAAGTGTTCTCGGATCTGGGCCGCATGCGCGCGCTCAAGGAAATCAAGCCGGATCTGGTCATCGGTGTTGGCGGCTGCGTCGCCAGCCAGGAAGGCGCCGCCATCGTGCAGCGCGCGCCCTATGTGGACGTGGTGTTCGGCCCGCAAACCCTGCACCGCCTGCCGCAGATGCTGGAAGCGCGCCGCGCCACCGGGCGCTCGCAGGTCGACATCTCGTTCCCGGAGATCGAAAAGTTCGATCACCTCCCGCCGGCCAAGGTCGAGGGCGCGACCGCGTTCGTCTCGATCATGGAAGGCTGCTCGAAATACTGCAGCTACTGCGTGGTGCCCTACACGCGCGGTGACGAGGTGTCACGCCCGTTCGAAGACGTGCTCACCGAGATTGCCGGCCTGGCCGAACAAGGCGTGCGTGAAATCACGCTGCTGGGGCAGAACGTCAACGCCTATCGCGGATTGATGACCGACGGTGAAATCGCCGACTTCGCGCTGCTCATCGAATACGTGGCCGAAGTGCCGGGCATCGAGCGCATCCGCTACACGACCAGCCACCCGAAGGAATTCACGCAACGCCTGATCGACACCTACGCCAAGGTGCCCAAGCTCGTGAGCCATCTGCACCTGCCCGTGCAGCATGGCGCCGACCGGGTGCTCTCGGCGATGAAGCGCGGTTATACCGTGCTGGAATACAAATCGATCATCCGTCGCCTGCGCCAGGTGCGCCCGGACATGTCGATGTCGTCTGACTTCATCGTCGGCTTCCCCGGCGAGACGGACGAGGATTTCGACAAGCTCATGGCGATGATTCACGAGATCGGTTACGACACGAGCTTCTCGTTCATCTACAGCCCGCGCCCGGGCACCCCGGCCGCCAACCTGCCGGACGATACGCCGCGCGAGGTCAAGCTGCGCCGCCTGCAACACTTGCAGGCCGTGATCGAGGAAAACGCCGCGCGCATCAGCCAGGGCATGGTCGGCTCGCGTCAGCGCATTCTCGTCGAAGGCGTGTCGCGCAAGGACCCCAACGAACTGCAGGGCCGCACGGAGAACAACCGCGTGGTGAATTTCCCGGCGACCGAAGCGCAGCGCGCCCGCCTGATCGGCCAGATGACCGACGTCGTGATCACGCTCGCCTACCCGCACTCGCTGCGTGGCGAACTCATCACCACGCATTGACCAAAATTTGCGAATATGAACGGATCCGGCAGATTCGGGCGTGCGTATCAGCGATATCGCATGCCCGAACCTGCCCCCGGCGACTCCATCGAACGATCTGAACAGGCACCCGACCGGATCATCTTGAAAGCACCCGTCCAAGAATTCACCGCCCCGCGCGACGACAATCGTCGTCTGGCCAACCTCTGCGGCCCGCTCGACGAGAACCTGCGTCAGATCGAACAGGCGCTCGATGTCTCCATTTCCCGCCGCGGCCATCGCTTCGCCGTTCGCGGCAAAAGCGCCGCGATCGCCACGCAGGCCATCGAGAGCTTCTACAACCGCGCCACCGAGCCGCTGTCCGTCGACGATATCCAGTTGGGGCTCGTGGAGTCGCGCCAGGGCCTCGTGCCGAGCGTGCGCCATGGCGACGACAACCCGTTTGCCGCCGGTGAGACGGAAGACGGCTCGCCCGTGCTGCACACCCGTCGCAGCGACCTGCACGGCCGCACACCCGCGCAGCGCGACTATCTCAAGCAGATCCTCTCGCACGACGTGACGTTCGGCATCGGCCCGGCCGGCACCGGCAAGACCTATCTGGCCGTGGCCTGCGCCGTCGACGCGCTCGAGCGCGACGCCGTCAAGCGCATCGTGCTCACGCGTCCGGCCGTGGAAGCGGGCGAGCGCCTGGGCTTTCTGCCCGGCGACCTGGCGCAAAAGGTGGACCCGTACCTGCGCCCGCTCTACGATGCGCTCTACGACCTGCTCGGCTTCGACAAGACGCAGAAGTACTTCGAGAAGCAGATGATCGAGATCGCGCCGCTTGCCTACATGCGCGGACGCACGCTCAACCACGCGTTCATCATTCTGGACGAGGCGCAGAACACCACGCCCGAGCAGATGAAGATGTTCCTCACGCGCATCGGATTCGGCAGCAAGGCGGTCGTGACCGGCGACACCACGCAGGTCGACCTGCCACGCGGCCAGAAGAGCGGACTGATGGAAGCGCAGGTGATCCTGAAGAACGTTCGCGGCATTGCCGTGACGCGCTTCACCAGTGTGGACGTGGTGCGTCACCCGCTGGTCGCCCGTATCGTCGATGCCTACGACGCGCACGCGCAGCTCGCCGAAGCCGGCCTCGACGTGCCGGTGTCGTCCGAACGCGCCCCCCGCACCGCCCGCGCGTCGCGAGGCAAGGCATGAGCGAACGGGCGCCGCGTTCGCCGCGTCATGCGCTCACGCTGACGCAACAGTTCGTGGCCGGTCCGGCGTTCGCCGCGCACAAGGTATGGCTCCCGCGCACCGCGGTGCGCCGCTGGGTGCAGGCCGCGCTGCTCGCCGACGCCGAACTGACCTTGCGCTTCGTCGACGCCGAGGAAGGACAGGCGCTGAACCGTGGCTATCGCGGCAAAGACTACGCGACCAACGTGCTCACGTTCGCCTATGCGCAAGACGAAAGCGATCCGGTGACGGGCGACATCGTGTTGTGCTGCCCGGTGGTCGAGCGCGAGGCAAACGAACAGGGCATTACGCTCGAAGCGCATTACGCCCACCTGATCGTGCACGGCGTGCTTCACGCACAAGGCTACGACCACGAAGCGGACGACGAGGCGCACGAGATGGAAGCCCTCGAAACGGAGATTCTCGCCGGGCTCGGCTATGCCGATCCTTATGCGGCCGAAAAATCCCCGAAGTCCCCGAAGTCACGCACACCGGCCAACCGTCACCGCGCCTGAACCGATATCGCATGGACCGCATCCCCGATCGCCCGACTGCCCCCGAGACGTCGCCGTCCAGTGTGTCGAGCGGCCCCGGGTGCGACCAGTACCCGCCGGACCTTGGCGACGCCCGTCATCTGAGCCGGGAAGAACTTGTCGGCTCGCTCGACACCGCGCTCGCCCACTGGGACGGTCGCGAGGATCTGTGGATCTTCGCATACGGCTCACTCATCTGGAACCCTGGCCTGCCCGTCGAGGAAAGCCTGCACGCCCGTGTTTTCGGCTATCACCGGGGGCTCTATCTGTGGTCGCGCGTCAATCGCGGCACCCCCGAGCAACCGGGACTCGTGCTGGCCCTCGACCGTGGCGGCTCGTGTGCAGGCGTGGCGCTACGGCTCTCGGCGGCCAGGGCGCGCGCCGAACTCGAAACGCTCTGGTATCGCGAGATGGCGATGGGTTCGTATCGTCCGGCATGGCTCAACTGTTCGCTCGCCGACGGCCGCGCCGCGCCCGCGCTCGCATTTGTCATGCGACGCGACGTGAAGAGCTACGCCGGCCGCCTGCCCGACGACATCATCCGCAAGGTCTTCGATCAGGCACAGGGACGCTACGGCACGACACACGATTACGTCGCCCGCACTGTCAAGGCGCTGCGCGACGCCGGCATGCCCGACCCCGCGCTGGAAGCCGTGTTGCACCGCTGCGGTGCGCGCTGAAGCGAACGGCTTGCCCTGAAATCCGCGGCGTTGCCCGAGCGCGAACCCGACACCGCGAAACGCTGCGGGGCTGACGCAGAGATGCCGTACATCTGGTGTATCCTTGAGCTTCCTGTAACAGCTCGGCGTCCGCCCACCTTGGACGCGCCGTCATGAACGACCCTTATCCCAGTCGACCCGGTCGAAAAAACACCGATAAACCCCGCTCGCTGCTCGAACGCCTCACCGATCTGATTTCCCCGGAGCCGGAGTCGCGTGCCGAGCTGCTCGAAGTTCTGCAAGACGCCCACGCCCGCAACCTGATGGACGCCGATTCGCTGGCGATGATCGAGGGCGTATTCCAGGTGGCCGACCTGTGCGCCCGCGACATCATGGTGCCGCGGGCGCAAATGGACGCCATCAATATCGAACAGACGCCCGACGAGTTCGTCCCCTTCGTGCTGGAACAGGCGCACTCGCGCTATCCGGTATACGAAGGCAATCGCGACAACATCATCGGCATCCTGCTCGCGAAGGATCTGCTGCGTTACTACGCCAATCACGATTTCGACGTGCGCGACATGCTGCGCCCGGCGGTGTTCATCCCCGAGTCGAAACGTCTGAACGTGCTGCTGCACGACTTCCGCGTCAATCGCAATCACATTGCCATTGTCGTGGACGAATACGGCGGCGTGGCCGGCCTCATCACCATTGAAGACGTGCTCGAACAGATCGTCGGCGACATCGAGGACGAGTACGACTTCGACGAGGAAGAAGACAACATCATTGCCGCGCCCGACGGCACTTACCGCATTCGTGCCCTCACCGAGATCGAGCAGTTCAACGAGGCGTTCGGCACGCAGTTCGTTGATGCCGAGAACGACACGATCGGCGGTATGATCACGCACCAGTTCGGGCGCGTGCCACGTCGCGGTGAACGCATGCGTATCGGCAATCTCGTGTTCGAAGTGCTGCGCGCCGACGGTCGTCAGGTTCACATGCTGTTGCTACGGCGCGTGGAGCCGGCGGGCGCCGATGCGTCCGCGTAACGTCGCGACCGGCGTTTCGATTTGCGCCCCGATCAACGTCTTCATCGACCCATGCAGGAAATGACACTCCACGCGCCCGAGCGGCGCTCGTGGCCCGCCTGGCGCGCCCGTGCGCTCGCCGGTCTGGCCGGTATCGCCCAGACCTTGGCGTTCGCGCCGCGCGACGTCTGGTGGCTGCAGCTGATCGCGATGGCGGGCCTGTTCGCGCTCGTCGAGCGTAGCGCATCGCGGCGCGATGCCGTCTGGCTCGGCGGCAGTTTCGGCGTTGCCTCGTTTGCGTCCGGCATCTGGTGGCTCTACATCAGCATGCACACCTACGGCGGCATGCCCGGCGTCATGGCCGGTGCTGCAGTCGCGCTGTTCTCGATCTATCTCGCGATCTACCCTGCACTGGCGACCTTCGTCACGCGCGGGGTCTCGGCCGGTGGCCCATGGCGCGCCCTCGCGTTCGCGGGCGCCTGGACGCTCGCGGAATGGCTGCGCGGCACGGTCTTCACCGGCTTCCCGTGGCTGTCGCCCGGCTATGCCCACGTCGATGGCCCGCTGGCCGGCTTTGCGCCGCTCGTCGGGGTCTATGGCATTGGCGGACTCGCCGCGCTTGCGGCAGCCTGGCTCGCCCGCGCGGTGCTTCCCGCCGTCGGCACGATGCGAGCCGCCGGCCCGGCGTCGCGGCTGGCCGCGGTCGCCGGCGTGCTGGTACTGCTCGGCGCGGGTGCAGGGCTCGCGCGGCACGCGTGGACCACGCCGTCGGGCAAGCCGCTGACCGTGCGGCTGCTGCAAGGCAACATCGCGCAGGACATGAAATTCGAGCGCGCCGGAATCGATCACGCGATGGACCTGTATCGCGACATGATCGTGGCCGCGCCGGCCGACCTCATCATCACGCCGGAGACGGCCTTCCCCGTGCTGCTGCAAGGCATTCCGCCCGACGTGGCCGGCCCGATCCGCGAATTTGCCGATCGCACCGGCTCGCACGTGGTGCTTGGGGCCGTGGGTGCGACCCTCACCGATCACGGTCCCACGGATCTGACCAACAGCCTGTTTGGCGTCACGCCGCGCGACGCGACGCTGCACCGCTACGACAAGCATCATCTCGTGCCATTCGGCGAGTTCGTCCCGTGGGGCTTTCGCTGGTTCGTCGACATGATGCACATCCCGCTGGGCGACTTCCTTCGTGGCACCGCCACGCCAGGCGGCTTCGCCGTCGGCGACCAGCGCGTGGCCCTCGACATCTGCTACGAAGACCTGTTCGGCGAGGAAATTGCCCAGACGTTGCGTAGCATGCCCGTCCCCGCGACGGTGCTCGCCAACGCGACCAACCTTGCGTGGTTCGGCGACACCATCGCGCTCGACCAGCATCTGCAGATCGCGCGCATGCGCTCGCTGGAGACGGGACGTCCGATGTTGCGGGCGACGAACACCGGCACGACCGCGATCATCGATGCGCACGGCCGCGTGCAGGGCCGTCTGCCGACGATGACCACGGGCACGCTCACTGGCAGCGTGCAGCCGTACCGCGGCCTCACGCCGTACGTTCGCTTCGGCAATCTTCCCGCGCTTGGGCTTGCCCTCGTCGCCCTGGGCCTCGGACTCGCGATGACTCGCCGGGCGCGCTGAGTCGCGCCGGACTCGCGCCAATGCCGTCGAAATGCCGCTGGGGGACGTGAAAATCCCGCTGTCGCGCTGTCCGAAGGGCATCGGCGCCCCATTCGGATCGAATTCCCGCTAAAATTCAACGTTTTAGTCTTTCGGCCGCGCTCGCGGCCGGGCCGGAAGACTGCGCAAAATCCGCATTTTCCTGTTCGTCCGCGCGAATTCATCATGCTTACCTTTCAACAAGTCATCCTGACGTTGCAGGATTACTGGGACAAGCAAGGCTGTGCGTTGCTCCAGCCTTACGACATGGAGGTCGGCGCCGGTACCTCGCACACGGCCACGTTCCTGCGCGCGATCGGCCCGGAGCCGTGGCGCGCTGCCTATGTTCAGCCGTCGCGCCGTCCCAAGGATGGCCGTTACGGTGAGAATCCGAACCGCATGCAGCACTACTACCAGTACCAGGTGGTGCTCAAGCCTGCGCCGGAGAACATTCTCGACCTGTACCTGGGTTCGCTGCGCGCGCTCGGGCTCGATCTGACCGAGAACGACGTGCGCTTCGTGGAAGACGACTGGGAGAACCCCACGCTCGGCGCCTGGGGCCTGGGCTGGGAAGTGTGGCTCAACGGCATGGAAGTGACCCAGTTCACCTATTTCCAGCAGGTCGGCGGGCTGGACTGCAAGCCGGTGCTGGGCGAGATCACGTATGGGATCGAGCGCCTGGCCATGTATCTGCAACAGGTCGAGAACGTCTACGATCTCGTGTGGACCGAATGGGAAGAGCAGACCACGGACGGCCCGGTCACGCGTCGCCTGACCTACGGCGACGTGTTCCATCAGAACGAGGTCGAGCAGTCGACGTACAACTTCGAGCACTCGAATCAGCCGATGCTGTTCGGCTTCTTCGACAACTACGAGAGCGAAGCCAAGCGCCTCATCGAAGCCGAACTCGCGCTGCCCGCCTACGAGATGATTCTCAAGGCCGCCCACACGTTCAACCTGCTCGACGCGCGCGGCGCCATCTCGGTGACAGAACGTGCGGCGTACATCGGCCGCATCCGGGCGCTGTCGCGCCTGATCGCACAGGCCTACTACGCTTCGCGCGAAAAGCTCGGTTTTCCGATGCTGCACGCCCCCGCCGCCAAAACCCAAACGCAAGCCGCATGATGAGCACCGCACAACGCACCCTGCTGGTCGAACTGCTGACCGAAGAACTGCCGCCGAAGGCGCTGGCGCGTCTGGGCGACGCGTTCGCCGACGGCATTGCCAATGGCCTGCGCACGCGTGGCCTGACCACGGACGCGAGCGTCGTCACGCCGTACGCCACGCCGCGCCGCCTGGCCGTCACGATCTCCAACGCGCTCGAACGCGCCCCGGACGCGACCATCCGCGCCAAGGTGCTGCCGGTCTCCGTCGGCCTCGACGCCAACGGCAACCCCACGCCGCCGCTGGCGAAGAAGCTCGCCGCCATGGGCTTCGCCGACTTGCCGGTCGCCAGCCTGGAGCGGGCGATGGACGGCAAGGCCGAGGCCTTCTTCCATACCTACACGGCGGCGGGCGCCCAACTGGCTGACGCGCTGCAAGCGGCGCTCGACGAGACGCTCGGCAAGCTGCCGATCCCGAAGGTCATGAGTTACCAGCGCCCAGACGGCGAGACGGTGCAATTCGTGCGCCCGGTGCACGGGCTGGTCGCGCTGCACGGCGACACCGTCGTGCCCGCCACGGCCATCGGCCTTGCCTCCGGCAACAAGACGCTGGGGCATCGATTCCTGTCCTCGGGCGAAGTCGTCGTCGCCCATGCCGACGCCTACGCCTCGACCCTCGCGTCCGAAGGCAAAGTGCTCGCCAGCTTCGCGGATCGCCGCGACGCCATTCGCACGCAACTGTTCGACGCGGCCGGCAGCGATCACGTGATCATGCCCGACGCACTGCTCGACGAAGTGACCGCCCTCGTCGAATGGCCCGCGATTTACGCCTGCCACTTTGAGGAAGTCTTCCTCTCGGTGCCGCAGGAATGTCTGATTCTCACGATGCAGACGAACCAGAAGTACTTCGCGCTCACCGACAAGCCGCTTGCCGAGGGTGGCCGCCTGACGAACCGCTTCCTGATCGTCTCCAACATTGCGACCGACACGCCCGAGCAAATCGTCACGGGTAACGAGCGCGTGGTGCGCCCGCGTCTGGCCGATGCGAAGTTCTTCTTCGAGCAGGACAAGAAAAGGCCGCTCGCGGACCGAGTGCCGCAGCTCGCGAACGTCGTCTATCACAACAAGCTGGGCTCGCAGCTCGAGCGCACGCAGCGTCTGGTGCGACTGGCCGGCGCCATTGCACGGATGCTCGGCGGCGCGGATCAGAACGCGGTGGCGCTGGCCGAACGCGGCGCCCTGCTGGCCAAGGCCGACCTGCTGACCGATATGGTCGGCGAGTTCCCTGAGCTGCAAGGCACGATGGGCACGTATTACGCGCGTCACGACGGTGAAGCCGACGACGTCGCGCGCGCCTGTTCGGAGCATTATCAGCCGCGCTTTGCAGGCGACGCCCTGCCCGCGAGCGACACCGGCATTGTCGTGGCACTGGCGGACAAGCTCGAGACGCTCGTTGGCATCTGGGGGATCGGATTGCAACCGACCGGGGAGAAAGACCCATTCGCGCTGCGCCGCCATGCGCTGGGCATCGTGCGCATGCTCGTCGAGCGGCGTCTGCCGGTCATGTTGTCGGACCTGCTGAACGTGACCTACCAGCAATTCACGTCGGGTGTCGCCGGCGACGCTTACCTGAGTGACGTCTACCAGTTCGTGCTCGATCGCCTGCGCGGCTATCTGCGTGAGCGTGGCTACGCCGCCAACGAAATCGAGGCCGTGCTGGTGTCCCCGTCGATTTATCTGGATCTGAGCGATCTGATCGAGCGCCTGGAGGCCGTACGTGCATTCTCGGCACTGCCGCAAGCCGAAGCGCTTGCCGCCGCGAACAAGCGCATCGGCAATATCCTGAAGAAGACGGCAGCGCCGCCCGAAGGCGTTATCGCAGCGTCGCTGCTGATCGAGCCGGCCGAGAAAGCGCTTGCCGCCGCACTCGACAAGGTCACCCCGGTGGTGGAGGCGAAGTTCCGGGCGCACGAGTATGCGCAGGCGCTGTCAGCGCTGGCCGAACTGCGCGACGCGGTCGACGCCTTCTTCAATGACGTGATGGTGATGGCCGATGACGAGGCACTGCGCAACAATCGCCTCGCCCTGCTCAGCCATTTGCATCTGAAGATGAACCTCGTGGCCGATCTCTCGAAGCTCGCCGCTTAAGTTCGGCCCAATGTCCCGGAAGCCCGTTCATCATGGATTCGCGTAAAGATCGCACCCCCGGCCCCGCCGCCCGCAAGCTCGTGATTCTCGATCGAGACGGCGTCATCAACGCCGACTCGGATCAGTTCATCAAGTCGACGGATGAGTGGGTGCCGCTACCCGGCAGTCTGGAAGCCATCGGCCGTCTGAACCAGGCCAGCTACCGGGTCGTCGTGGCGACGAACCAGTCGGGCGTGGGGCGCGGGTTGTTCGACATGGCGACACTCGGCGCCATGCACACGAAAATGTCGAAGCTGGCCGTCGCCGCCGGCGGCCGCATCGACGCGGTGTTCTTCTGCCCGCATACTGCCGCGGACGCCTGCGATTGCCGCAAGCCGAAGCCGGGTCTGTTCCAGGAAATCGCGCGCCGCTATGAAATCGACCTGACCGGCGTGCCGGCCGTAGGCGACTCGCTGCGCGATTTGCAGGCGGCGGCAGCGGTGGGCGCACGGCCGCACCTGGTATTGACCGGCAAGGGCAAGAAAACGCTCGCTGCGGGCAATCTGCCCGAAGGCACACGTGTGCATGACAGCCTGCAGGCGTTCGTGAACGACCTGCTCGCCGAAGCCGGCGCCAAGAGCGTGTGAGTGGTGCGGCGCTCGCCCGTCACATGACCCAGCAGGATGCGCATCAGCGCGCGTAGGACAATCGCTCCGGCACCTTACTTCAGGCCAAGACCCGATGCTGCAATTTCGTTCGATTCTCTTTTTCATCTTCCTGATCGTCTGGACGATTCCCTACGCGATCGCCTGCATCGTCTCGTTCCCGTTCCTCTCGCGCGTGCGCCGTTACTGGCTTGCGGCCGGCTGGTGCAAGGTAGTCATCTGGGTTGGCGACAAGCTGTGTGGCATGCGCTACCGGGTCATCGGCTGGGAGAATCTGCCGGATACGCCCGCGATCCTGCTGTCGAAGCACCAATCGGCCTGGGAGACGGTCGCGCTGCCTGCGCTCATGCCGCGCCCACTGTGTTTCGTGTTCAAGCGCGAACTGCTCTATGTGCCATTCTTCGGCTGGGCGCTGGGCCTGCTCAGCATGATCCACATCAATCGCAGCAAGGGCACCGACGCGTTTCAGTCGGTCGTTGCGCAGGGGCGCGAGCGTCTGGCCGAGGGGTCGTGGATCATCATGTTCCCGGAAGGCACGCGCACGAAAACCGGCTCTCGCAACCGGTACAAATCGGGCGGCGCCCGCCTCGCAGCGACGACCGGTGCCCCGGTCGTGCCGATCGCGCACAATGCCGGGCGCGTCTGGCCGCGCAACTCGTTTTTGAAATACCCCGGGGAAGTGGTCGTATCGATCGGACCCGTCATCCAGACGGCGGGGCGCACGGCCGAGGCCGTCAACGCCGATGTGGCCGAATGGATCGAACGCGAGATGGTGCGCATCGATCCGGGTGCCTATCAGGCAAAACCAGTGAAGACTGCGCCAGAGTCGTCCGGCGCGTCGGACAAACCCGACACCACGCCACGGACCTGACGCCCCCTCCCGAGACCGTCTCATGTCGAAAGTCCAACCCGCTATGCGCGACACCCGCTCCCGGCATGAGACCCCCGTTCCCCAGATGGAACTCGATCTGTTCGGCAACCCCGGGGCCGAAGCGAACGGCGTGGCCACCGACGTGCCCGGCCCATCGGCGGCATTGAGCCCGTCGGCCATCGAAACGAGCCCGCTTCACGGGCTCGCGTCAGGGGGCCCGGCGCCGCGCCGCCTGCCCGGCAACGGCGAACGCGTCATCGTGCTCGACGGTCATGCCATCTACTATCGATTCAAACGCTCATCACGGCGCACCATCGGCTTCATGATCGACGAGTCGGGACTGGCCGTCACCGCCCCGCGCTGGGTCACGCTGGCGGACGTCGAAGCGGCCGTTGTCGAGAAAAAGCGCTGGATCTTCAACAAGATCGCCGAATTTCGCGACCGCGCCGCACGTCGCGTGATTCCGCGTGTGATCTGGGCCGACGCCGCCACGCTGCCGTACCTTGGTCACACGCTGACCATCCGGCTCGGCGCAAGCGCCCGTACTGCGCAATACGATATCCATACGCATACGCTGTGGCTCGATTTGCCGCCGCAAGCCGCACCGGAGCAGATGCGCGACCGTGTGCAAGGCTGGCTGCAGCAAGAAGCCCGCAAACTCTTCACGACGCGGCTGGAAGTCTACGGCGAGCGCCTCGGCGTGCGCCACTCGGCGCTGGGGCTGTCGTCGGCCACGACGCGCTGGGGCAGTTGCAGCGCCGACGGACGCATTCGCTTGAACTGGCGGCTGATCCACTTCCCCCTGGGCGTGATCGATTACGTGGTCGCGCACGAACTCGCGCATTTGAAGGAAATGAACCACGGGCCTCGTTTCTGGCAAGCCGTGGCGTCGATCTTCCCGGAATTCGAGGCGGCGCGCGACACCCTCAAGTCGCATGCGCCTGAGTGGCTACCGGAATTCTGATCGAACGGTCGCCCCCAAGCGCGAGAATCATTCAACGCCGCATGAATGCGGCTCAGTTTCATGAGCGCGGGTACAATCGAGACCTCGTTGTCCCCATCGGTTAAAAACACCATGCGAATGCTCCATACCATGCTGCGCGTCGGCGACCTTCAGCGCTCGATCGATTTCTACACGCGCGTGCTCGGCATGCAACTGCTGCGCCAGAGCGAGAACCCCGAGTACAAGTACACGCTGGCATTTGTCGGCTACGGCGCCGAGTCGGAGAACACCGTGCTTGAGCTGACCTACAACTGGGGCGTGGAAAATTACGAGATCGGCACCGCATTCGGCCATCTGGCGGTCGAAGTCGATGATGCCTACGCTGCCTGCGACACGATCCGTGCGGCCGGCGGCAAGGTTAGCCGCGAAGCCGGTCCCGTCAAGGGCGGTACGACGGTCATTGCGTTCGTCGAAGATCCAGACGGCTACAAGATCGAATTGATCCAGAAGCGCTCGACCCAGGGCGTCTTGTAACGCCTGCCAGGCTGCGCGTCATGCCGAGACGGCCACCCATTTGCGGCGGCCGTTTCCCCTATACCATGCAGCGTCGGGCCGGGGGCCTCCGTACAGTCCTGTGCGACGCTTCAGAACGCCACCATCGCAAAGTCCTCCTTGCCCACGTCACACAGCGGGCAACGCCAGTCTTCCGGCACGTCTTCCCAGCGGGTTCCGGGCGCGATGCCGTCGTCCGGGCAGCCGAGCGCTTCGTCGTAAATCCAGCCACAGATCACGCAGACCCATTGGCGGTAGGCTTGCGTGCCACCGGACAAGACAGGCGTCACGCCGTCGTTTCGCGTCAATTCGGTCTTCCGCGTCGCCCCCGGATCGGGCAGCGTGAACACGAGCGGCAATTCGGTGCCCGAGGCATCGTGTCCCGGTCGGCTTAGATACGATTGCAGCGCGGCGAGCAGTGCCTGCGCCTCGTCGCGCGTGATATCGATCCAATACGGATCGCCTGCCCCGTCGTTGAGACGTGACGGGGAGAACTGGAGCTCGACGGCTGAGCCTTTCTTGTACATGCGCAAGGGTGCAAAAATTGACGGGGGGATGGGCACGATGGCCCGCGCGGAGCATTGTATCGGTTCGGCGAAATGCAATAAACCGGCGAATCCGGGAGACATTGTGTCGCGAAACGAAACAATGCTCCCCGAAATTACCCATGCCGCCTGCACCAGAATGATGTCCGAGCGACCGGGATCGGAGACAATGAGCGACACAACGCATCGTACTCACGATGCATCGCCATCCGAACCAACTTCATGAAATCCACACCGCGTCCGATCGATGCCGCCGCGCTTGCCATCATGTTTGGCCTGTGTGCGGTATGGGGCGGCCAGCAGGTCGCCGTCAAACTGGCGGTCCCCGTCGTGCCCCCCGTGCTGCAGGCCGGCTTGCGCTCCCTGATCGCGACCGTGCTGGTCGGCGGCTGGATGCTGTGGCGCCGTCAGAAGCTCATCACCGGTGACGGCACTTTGCCGGCAGGCCTCCTCGCGGGCTTGCTCTTTTCGCTGGAATTCCTCTGCATCTTCGTTGGCCTGACGCACACGACCGCCTCGCGCATGGCCGTCTTCCTGTATTCGGCCCCCTGCTTTACCGCCATCGGCCTGCACTGGACGGTGCCGAGCGAACGGTTGCGTCCGATGCAATGGCTCGGCATGGCCGTTGCCTTCTGCGGCATCGTCGTGGCGTTCTCCGACGGCAGCGGCTCGGACCTCGCGACAACATGGCCGGGTGACCTGCTCGGCATCCTCGCCGGCGTGTTCTGGGGAACGACGACGGTGATCGTTCGGGCGTCGCGCCTGGCAAGCGCCGCGCCATCGAAGACGCTGCTCTACCAACTCGCCGTCTCGGCTGTGTTGCTGTGCACACTGGCCCTGGGCACTGGGAACGTGCACGTCGGCCCGATGACCGCCACGACATGGGTGAGCCTCGCCTATCAGTCCATCGGCGTCGCGTTTGCGAGCTATCTGATCTGGTTCGGGATGTTGACGCGCTACAGCGCCGCCCGCCTTGCGTCATTCTCGTTCCTGAGCCCGCTCTTCGGTGTGACGTTCGGCGTGCTGGTGCTCGGCGAATCGGTCGGCTGGCGCTTTGCCGGCGCAGTCGTGCTCGTGTTCGCCGGGATCAGCCTGGTGAACCGGCGCCACTGATCGCGCGCGCGAGCGTCACGTATTCGTCGACCGGAACGTCCTCGGCGCGACGGGTGAGATCGAATCCGAGCGCGTCGAAATCGACACGGTCGCGGTAACTGTGCAGCGTGTTGCGCAGCATCTTGCGGCGCTGCGAGAACGCCTGTGCCACCACGGCTCCGAACACATCCAGATCGACCTGCGGCAGGTCCGCCACGGCACGCGGAATCATCCGCACCACGGCCGAATCGACCTTGGGTGGCGGATTGAACGCCTGCGGCGGCACGTCGAGCACCTTGTCCATCCAGTAGCGATACTGGAGCATGACCGAGAGTCGGCTGTAGTTGCTCGATCCCGCGGGCGCGACCATACGTTCGACCACTTCGTCCTGCAGCATGAAGTGCTGGTCGCGCACGAGCGTCGCGTAACGCATCAGATGAAACAGCAACGGGCTGGAGATGTTGTACGGCAGATTGCCGACGATGCGCAGCGGGGCTTCGTCACGCCGATCCTCCGGCACGAGCGACCCGAAGTCGAAGTCCAGCGCATCGCCCGCGTGCACGCTCACGCGCTCGCCGAACTTGCGTGTGAGGCGCGCGACCAGGTCACGGTCGAGTTCGACCACGTGCAGATGGGCCAGCCACTCGGTGAGCGGCGTCGTCAGCGCGCCCAACCCTGGCCCAATCTCGACCATCAGATCGTCGGTGCGCGGCGAGATCGCACCCACGATCGCATCGATCACGCCCATGTCGACGAGAAAATTCTGACCAAAACGTTTGCGCGCCACGTGGCCCTGTTGGACGCCCGTGCGCTTCGATGCGCTACTCATGTGAATTCCTTATGAACGCGGTTTTGCGGCGTGCGAATCGCCGCTCGCGCCTGCGGTCAATGATGCGTGTGTCGCGGCGTTGGCCGCCATGGTGGCTGCCGTACGCAAGGCTTCAAGCAGGCTGCCGCTCTCGGCTTGCCCGGTGCCCGCGAGGTCGAGTGCCGTGCCGTGATCGACCGAGGTGCGGATGATCGGCAGGCCAAGCGTGATGTTGACGCCCGCGCCGAAGCTCGCGTACTTGAGCACTGGCAGTCCCTGGTCGTGGTACATCGCGAGGACCGCATCGGCCCCTTCGAGATGGCGCGGCTGGAACAGCGTATCGGCAGGATACGGGCCGCGGGCGTCGATGCCGGCGGCGCGCGCGTCGTCGAGCGCCGGCGTAATGACGTCGATTTCCTCGCGACCGAGGTAGCCCGACTCTCCTGCATGCGGGTTGAGCCCGGTCACGAGAATGCGCGGACGCGTCACGCCGAAGTGACGCATCAGATCGTGGTTGAGGATGACGAGCGTTTGCAGCAGATCGTCGCGACGAATCGCACCAGGGACTTGCGCGAGCGGCAGATGCGTCGTCGCCAGCGCCACGCGCAGTCCGCCGCCGGCCAGCATCATCACGACGCGTGGCGTGCCGGTGCGCTCGGCAAGATATTCAGTGTGACCGGTGAAGGCCACGCCGCAGTCGTTGATCGTGCTCTTTTGCAGCGGCGCCGTGACGACGGCGTCATAGGTGCCGGCCAACGCGCCATCAATGGCGTCGTCGAGCAGAGCCAATACGTACCGGCCGTTGGCCGCGTCGAGATGGCCCGGCTGCGACGTGACGGCCAGCGGATGGTGCACGACACGTACGCGGGCGCCGTCGAGCAATGACTGCCAGGCATCGCCCAGCCCCACGGCCTGCGCGCGCGCCGCGAGCAGCGAGGCATCGCCGAGCACGGCGAACCGGCAATGGGCAAGGAGGGCGTCGAGGCGGACGTCGGTGTCACCTGCCGACGGGGACAGGCACTTCACGAGTGCCTGCACCGTCAACTCCGGCCCGACGCCCGCCGGCTCACCCGTGGTGATGGCAAGGACGAAGGACCGGTCGGAAGTCATGCGTGAGAAGAGAAAGAGGACGGAGGGGGTGCGAACTGTCTCACGCCGCGCTTATTGCTGCGCGTTGTTGAGACGATAGTCGACATAAGCGCTGTCGCGCAGTTGCTGCAACCAGTCGCGGTACTGCTGCTCGGCCTTGCGCCCCCGCAGTTCCTGCATCGCGACGTTGCGCTCCTGATCGCCGGAGACCTGCGACTCGCGATGACCCAGCACCTGAATCAAGTGGTAGCCATATTCCGAGCGCACCGGGTCGCTGATCTGGCCGTCCTTGAGTTCGGACATGGCACGCTCGAATGCCGGCACCGTCTCGCCCGGCGAGATCCAGCCGAGATCTCCGCCCTGCGATGCCGAGCCGTCCGCCGAGAACTGTCGCGCGAAGTCGGCGAAATCGCCCTTGCCCGCTTCGATCTGCGCCTTGATATCGAGCAGCTTCTGACGTGCCTGCGCTTCCGACACGCCATCGCCCACCCGGATCAGGATGTGCCGCGCGTGGATCTGCGGCACGGTCATGCCCTGATCGCCCCCTTGCTTGCGGGTCTCGACGAGCTTGACGACGTGGAAACCGTTGTTGCTGCGAAGCACCTGCGGCACCACCGTCCCCGGCTGCAGCTTCTGAACCTGCGTGAGGTACAGATCGGGAATACGTTCGGGAATGCGAAAGCCCATGTCGCCACCGTTGGCGGCGTCGGAAGCGTCCGAATACTGCTTCGCAAGTGCAGCGAAGTCTCCTCCCGCTTTCGCCTTGTCCAGCGCTTCGCCGGCCTTCTTCTGCGCCGCGCTCACCTGGTCGGCCGTGGCGCCTTCGGGCAGCTTCACGAGGATTTCGCTCAGGCGGTATTCCGTCTCCGACGGCGCCGCCGTGGCACCGCGCTGTGCGGCGAGGAAGGTGTTGATCTCCGAATCGCTGACCTGCACGTGGCTGTCGACTTCACGATCGCGCAGGCGCGCCATCAGGATCTGTTCGCGCACTTCCTTGCGGAACGCGTCCCAGGGCACACCGGCCTGCGACAGACGCGCCTTGTACTGATCGATGCTCAGGTGATTGTCGGCGGCAATGCGTTGCAGGGCCTGCTCGACGTCGGCGTCCTTCACGATGATGCCGTCTTCCTTCGCCCGCTGGAGCTGCACCTGCGTGACGATCATTTGCTCGAGCACCTGACGCTGCAGCATATCGGCGTCCGGAATCGGGCGCTTGGCGAGCGTGAGCTGGTGCTTGGCCTCCTCAATACGCGTGTCGAGCTCTTTGCGCGTAATGACGCTTTCGTTGACCACAGCCACGATGGAATCGACCGCGCGTGCGGACGAGGCGGGCGTACCCGCGACACGACTGCCGACCGGCGCCGGCTGGGCCACCGCCACCCCGGCGGCGAGACACAGGCTCGCCAGCAGCGAGGCACGCTTCACAAACATGTCATTCATAGTTGCTGAATCGAGAAGGAATCTGGTTCGTCGGCGGCGCCTGATAACCCGGCACCCCAACCTTGAAGGCTTCCGTGGCGCTGTTGCCGGATTTTGTCAAGCCTTTTAGCTCCAACTGCGCGAAGATGCGCGAAGTTGTCGTGGTGGCATTGGTCGCGTAGCGCTGGAGCCCCACCCGGAACGCCCAGCAGTCGGCATCATACTCGAAACCCGCCAGGGCATCGATGACGGTCTTGTCGGTGATACTGTAGTTCACGCGCCCCACCACCCCCAGCCGCGGTGTGATCGGCCACTGGCCGGAAAGTTCGACCTGGTTGATCGGCGTGACGGTCAATGCGGTTTGTCCCACGACCGCCGTCGAGTTTCGCAGGTAGCGGTAATACACGTTGAATACCCGCCGCTCGCCCGGGCGCCAGGTCACACCGACATCCGACCGGTTGAACTGTGACGTGCTCGGGCTGTACTGCACGGCGGAGCTGAACGTGACGTTTCGGTAAAGCAGCGCCGATCCGCCGACCAGGAAGTCGGAGACCCCGGCGTCTTCGGCTGTGCCGCCCGGCATCGTCACGAGCGACCGGGTGAAGTTGTAACGCTGCGCGTACCAGACGCGGCCGCGCTCAATACCCGACTCCGCGTCGATCAGGCGCGAGGTCAGTGCCGCCGTCACGCGATTGGCGTCCTGAATCCGGTCGACACCGATAAACGAGTTCTCGCTGAAAATTTCCGCCAGGTTGAAGTCGGATGTCGCGCTGTCGAAAATCGGAATGGAACTCTGGTTTCGATAAGGCGTGTAAACGTAGAACAGGCGCGGCTCCAGCGTCTGGCGCATCGCCGAGCCGAAGAGGTTCAGCGGGCGCTCGAACGTCAGCCCGGTATCGAGGCTGACCGTTGGCACCGTACGCGTGATCGACGAATGCATCGTCGAGCCGTTCGGATAATCGATGTTGTACGACGCCGCGTTGAAGATGACCTTCGGCACGACAAAGTAGCCCGGCGTCAGGATCGGGTAACTCAACGTAGGCTGGGCGTAGATACGCTCGCCGTTCGGTTGCCCCGTTGACGACGCAATCTGGAACCGGTTGTACCGGATCGGCATCGTGAAATCGAAACCGTGGAAGTCCAGCTTGTTATACGTTGCCGACAGTTCCGGCACCGATTCATACTGCGGCGCGCTTGGCGCGAGTGTCTGATACTTCAGCACTCGAGCCAGGAACGACCAATTGCCGTACCCCCACGTCAACCCGGCTTCTCGGTTATACACGCGCTGCACGCCGGTCTGGAAATTGGTACCGGTACCGAAATCGTCCGGATACGTGTCGTCCGAGACTTTCGAGAAGTTGACGTAGCCATTCACGCCATAGCCGAGCGACTGGCTATGCTGCCATGTGAATGTGTAACGGGCATCCCCCGTAATCCGGTCCTTCGGCAAGTATTCGAGGTGGAACAACCCAGCGTAGGTCGGCTCCAGGTAGCGGAAGTCGCCAACGAGCATCGTACCGCGCTTGGTCATGAAGCGAGGTGTGATCGTCAGGTCACGATTCGGCGCAATGTTGAAGTAATACGGCGTCGCCAGCTCGAAGCCCGTACGGCTCGACTGCGTGAAGGTCGGTGCCAGGAAACCCGAGCGGCGCTCGTTCGATGTCGGGAACGACAGGTACGGGCTGGCGAGAATCGGCACACCCTGGAAGAACAGGATGCCGTTGTACGCCGTGCCTTCCTGCTGCGCCTGATCGAAATCGAACTCGGACGCCTTGATGTACCAGGCCGGCGTCTTGCCGTCGTCCGTACACGCGCAGGCGGAGTAGGTGCCGCGCTGCAGCGTCACGACGTTGCTCGCCTCGACATCCGCACGCTCCGACTTCCCGCCTCCGCCCGTCACGAGCCGGTAGGTCGGCGTGAGCATATAGCCGTCGCCCGCACCGGTGTACATATGCGCCTCTGGGCCGAGGAACAGGTTGCCCCCCTGCGACAGACGGGCATTGCCACGCGCCACAACTTCGTCCGAGTCCTGATCGTACGTCAGGCGATCGCCCTTCACGAACGAGCGGTACTTGCGCGCCTCGGCGTCGCCATCGACCGTCGCGTCCACGTTGGTCCGCCCGGTGAGGTGCATGCCGCGCACGTACATCGGCACGTCCTCACCGGCACCCAACGGGTTGTCGACGAGCGCCGGCACCGTGCGCAACACCAGGCCGTCGCTTTTGGCAATATCGGGAGGGGGGGCTTCCTGTGCACCGGCGAGCGAACACCACACTCCGGGCAAGGAGAGCAGCAGTGCCAGCGGCTTGCGCCGCGCGCGCATCAGGCGCCGCAGCGAAGAAACAGCATTCGTATTGACTTGTTTATCCGGCATGTACGCAAACAGCGTGACAATCGAGGCGCCGCTTGCAGGCAGCCAATCCCGCGTGTCTGCACGGCATTGCCGGGACATTCGGGACGGTCGATCGAGGTCGAGAAACAGGGCGTCTGGAAAACATGATCGAGTATTATATGGCAAGACGTTTACGACCCCCATCATGACCTCACACCCCACCGCCCCCGCGAGTGTTTCCAACACTTCCCACTCGCTCTCCAACGCCACCGATTCTCGCCTGCAAGCCCTCGGCCAGTGGCTCGCCGGCATCGCCGAACCGTTCGCGCTGGACATGGCGCAATGGGCGCCGGCCTCCGCCGACGCCAGCTTCCGGCGCTACTTCCGCATCGGCAGCCACCATCCTGCGCATCCGAGCCTGATCGTGATGGACGCGCCGCCGCCGCAGGAGGATTGCCGCCCGTTCGTGCACGTTGCCCAATTGCTTGATGAAGCGGGACTGCAGGCGCCGAAGGTACTTGCCGAAGATCTCGCGCAGGGCTTCCTGCTGCTCACGGACCTCGGGCGCGAGACGTATCTCGACGTCATCAACGAGGACAACGCCCGCCCGCTCATGCGCGCAGCGCTCGATGCCCTGATCGTCTGGCAGACGCACTCTCGTCCGAACGTGCTGCCCGCCTACGACACGGCGCTGCTCCAGCGCGAACTCGATCTGTTCCCGGACTGGTACGTCGGCAAACATCTGAAGGTGACGCTCGACGCAGACCAACGGGCGACGCTCGACCGGATCAATCAGTTGCTCATCGACAACGCGCTCGCGCAACCCAAGGTGTTCGTGCACCGCGATTACATGCCGCGCAACCTGATGCCCGGCCTGCCGGGCACCGAGGGCCCGGGCATTCTCGACTTCCAGGACGCCGTCTATGGGCCGCTCACGTATGACGTGGTCTCGCTGATGCGCGACGCCTTTCTCAGTTGGGACGAAGAACGCCAGCTCGACTGGCTGGCGTATTACTGGGAACGTGCCCGCAAGGCCGGCCTGCCGGTCGACGCCGACTTCGGCGAGTTCTACCGTCAGGCGGAATGGATGGGGCTGCAACGTCACCTGAAGGTGCTCGGCATTTTCGCGCGTATCAACTATCGGGACGGCAAGCCGCGCTATCTGGCCGACACGCCGCGCTTCCTCGGCTATGCGCGCAAGGTCGCCGACCGCTATACGCCGCTCCGCCCGCTCGCCCGGTTGCTCGACGCACTGACCGGCGAGCAGACGGATGTCGGCTACACGTTCTGAGGCACGCCGCATGAGCGCGATGAAGGCGATGATCTTCGCCGCCGGCCGCGGCGAGCGCATGCGCCCGCTCACTGACGCCACCCCCAAACCGCTGCTCGGTGTCGGCGGCAAGCCGATCATCGTCTGGCAGATCGAGGCGCTGGCGCGCGCGGGGTTCACGGACATCGTCATCAATCACGCCTGGCTGGGCGAGCAGATCGAAGCCACGCTGGGCGACGGCAGCGCATTCGGCGTGCGGCTCGCCTACTCGGCCGAGGGCGAAGCCCTCGAGACGGCGGGCGGGATCGCCCACGCGCGTCCGTTGCTCGAGGGCGCTGGCGAGGTCTTCCTGGCAATCGCGGGCGATATCTTCACGTCGTTCGACTATGCGGCGTTGCGCCCTCACGCCGCACGCATGGCCGCGCAGCCTGCGCCCGGCATGCATCTGGTGATGGTGCCGAACCCACCATTTCATCTGGAAGGCGACTTTGCGCTCGACCCTGCGGGCCGACTGCATCTCCCCGAGGCCGCCCCGCCAACTGCCCACGCGCTCACGTTCGGCAGCATCGCGCTTTACGACCTTCGACTCTTCGCCGACATCGCGTCGGGCACACGCATGGCGCTCACGCCGCTGTACCAGCGCGCGATTGCCGCCGGGCGGGTGAGCGGCGAGCGCTTCGATGGCGTGTGGGAAAACGTTGGCACGCCAGCACAACTGGCCGCCCTGAACGCTGACGTGCAAGCACGGCGCGACCTCGCGCCCGGCGGTAGAATCGCCTGACGACGTTTGAATCCGACCGAACCGACCGAAATGGAGCCCTCGATGACTGATTCCCCGTACCGTGCCCGCCGTGAGCGCGTCATCGAACAGATGCGCAAGGCGGGGGGCGGTGTCGCCATCCTGCCGACGGCGCCGGAAGTGGCGCGCAACCGCGACAGCGACTACCCCTATCGTCACGACAGCTATTTTTACTACCTGTCCGGCTTCACGGAGCCCGATGCGGTCGTGCTGCTCGACAGCCGCACGGGCCACTCGATCCTGTTCTGCCGCGCGAAGAACGAAGAGCGCGAGATCTGGGACGGCTATCGCTACGGCCCCGAAGCCGCGCGCGAGACCTTCGGCTTCGATGCCGCCTACCCGATCGACGAGATCGAGACGCATGTGCCGCAACTGCTGGCCGACGCCCCGGCACTGTTCTACGCGCTCGGGACCTCGGCACAGCAGGATCGCCAGGTACGTCACTGGCTGGGCGCAGTCCGTGCGCAAGGCCGCACGGGCGTGTCGGCGCCGTCTGTCGCACGCGATATCCGCACGATACTCGACGAGATGCGTCTGATCAAAGACCCCGTCGAACTCGACATCATGGCGCGGGCTGGCAAGATTTCGGCCGACGCCCATGTGCGTGCGATGAAGGCGTCGCGCCCGGGGCTGCGGGAATATCACCTCGAAGCCGAACTGCTGTACGAATTCCGCCGCAACGGTTCGCAATTCCCCGCTTACGGTTCCATTGTTGCCACCGGCGCCAACGCCACGGTGCTGCACTATCGCGCGGGCGACGCCAAGCTGCGCGACGGCGACTTGTGCCTGATCGATGCCGCGTGCGAACTCGATGGCTACGCGTCGGACATTACCCGCACGTTCCCGGTCAACGGGAAGTTCACCGCCGCACAGCGTGAGCTGTACGACATCGTGCTTGCCTCGCAGCAGGCCGCCATCGACGCGACGCGCGCGGGCGTGCGCTTCGACGCCCCCCATGACGCTGCCGTGCGCGTGCTTGCCCAAGGCATGCTCGACACGGGCCTGCTCAAGCGCGATGCGGTGGGCAGCCTCGACGATGTGATCGCCAACAAGTCATTCAGCCGCTTCTACATGCACCGCACGGGGCACTGGATCGGCATGGACGTCCACGATTGCGGGGAGTACCGCGAGGACAGTCCGAACGGCGAACGTCCGTGGCGCACGCTGGCCGCGAACATGGTGATGACGGTCGAGCCCGGCATTTATGTGCGGCCCGCGCCGGACATCGACGAGCGTTACTGGAACATCGGCATTCGCATCGAGGACGATGCGGTCGTGAGCGCGGATGGCTGCACGCTGCTCACTCGCGACGTGCCGGTCGATGCCGACGAGATCGAAGCGCTGATGCGTGGCTGATGACTGACACCCAGGCTTCCCCTTCCGCCATGCCGGCAGCGCACACGGCGAATGACGATCGCGCGCGCCGTTTCGACGTGGCCATCGTCGGCGCCGGCCCGGTCGGCACGGCGCTCGCGCTTCTGCTCGCACAGCGCGCGCCGCAGTTACGGATCGCGCTGGTGGACGCGCGCGGCGCGCAGGCGGGCTATGACGACCCGCGCACGCTGGCGCTCTCGCATGGCAGCCGTGAGATCCTCGCGCGCGCTGGCGCCTGGCCGCACAGTGGCGCGGGGCTCGCCAGCACGCCAATTCAGCATATTCACGTATCGCAGGCGCGGCGCTTCGGCAGCACGGAAATCGATTATCTCGATCACGGCGTACCGGCGCTGGGTTACGTGGTGCGATACGGTGCCTTGATGCGCGCACTGGACGCCGCCATGTCGCGCGTCCCCACCCGCGTCGAGCACGCGCCATCGACGTCCTCATCGTCGGATCGGCCGGACGGGCAGCGTGCTCCGTATCGAGCGGGAGTGCATCACTTCCGCCCCTATCGCGCCATCGCCCTGCACCAGGACGCACACGAGGTCACGATCACCCTTGGCACGTCCGTCGACGATCACGCGCAAACGCTGCATGCCTCGCTTGCCGTGAACGCGGAAGGCGGCCTGTTCGAGCGTCAGACGGCCCGTCCTCACGCGCGCGACTACGGCCAGACCGCGCTCGTCGGATTCGTCACCTGCGAGCGGCCGCGCATCGGCTGGGCATGGGAGCGCTTCACGCCGGACGGCCCGCTGGCGTTGCTGCCGCAGGAAAACGGCTACGCGTTGGTGTGGTGCTGCTCGCACGCCGAGGCCAAGCGTCGTCGCGAGCTGGGCGATGCGTCGTTCCTGAGCGAGTTGCACGCGGCGTTTGGCGACCGCATGGGCCGATTCACGTCGATTGTCGGCCGCGCGGGCTTCCCGCTGGGCCTCAACGCCCTCGGCCGGGTCGTCGACGGCCGGATTGCCGCCATCGGCAACGCCGCGCAAACGCTCCACCCGGTCGCGGGACAAGGCCTGAACCTCGGCCTGCGCGACGCCTTCGACCTGGCCGACGCACTCGTTCGCGACACCCGCGGCGTGCCGGGCCCCGCAGCCCTCACCGCCTTCGCCCACCGGCGCCGCGCCGACCGTGGCCTCACGATCCGCATCACCGACCTGCTGCCACGCGTCTTCGGTATCGACGCCGCCCCAGTCGCCCTGCTGCGCAGCGCGGCCCTCGCCGGCCTCGACCTCGTCCCGCCGCTCAAGACCGCCTTCGCCCGCCAGATGATGTTCGGCCAGCGCGGCTGAGCGTCTGGCTTCCCCCGTAGGACGGCCGAACCGCTTGCCCATTTTTTAGGCGACGGAAATGGGTTTTCGCAGTAAAATACCAACTTTTTCCCGCCTTTTCCCTTCATCGTGCATATCGGCCCCCACGAACTCCGCAATAACCTGTTCGTCGCCCCCATGGCGGGCGTGACGGATCGGCCGTTCCGCCAGTTGTGCAAGCGACTCGGTGCGGGCTATGCCGTCTCGGAGATGGTGGCGTCGAACGCCCAGCTCTGGAAGAGCGAGAAGACGATGCGCCGCGCCAATCACGCGGGCGAAGTCGCGCCGATCTCCGTGCAGATCGCCGGCGCCGACCCGGCCATGATGGCCGAGGCCGCCCGTTACAACGTGGAACGCGGCGCGCAGATCATCGACATCAACATGGGCTGCCCGGCCAAGAAGGTCTGCAACGTCGCCGCCGGTTCGGCCCTGCTGCAAAACGAACCGCTCGTCGCCCGAATCGTGTCCGCTGTCGTCGGCGCCGTGGGCGATGTGGTGCCGGTCACGCTGAAAATTCGCACAGGGTGGGATCGTGAACACAAGAACGCCCTGACGGTCGCCCGTATCGCCGAGGACTGCGGCATCAGCATGCTCACCGTGCACGGCCGCACGCGCGCCGACCTCTATCACGGCGACGCGGAATACGAGACCATCGCCGCCGTGAAGGCTGCGGCCCGCATTCCGGTCGTCGCCAACGGCGACATCGACTCGGCGCAAAAGGCCAGGCATGTGCTGGAAGTCACGGGGGCCGACGCCATCATGATCGGCCGCGCGGCCCAGGGGCGTCCGTGGCTGTTCCGTGACATCGAGCTGTTTCTCACGACGGGCGAGATCGCCTTGCCGCCGCGCGTCGACGAGATCCAGCAAATCATGAACGAACATCTCGAGGATCATTACGAGTTTTACGGGGAATACACGGGTGTGCGGACCGCGCGCAAACATATCGCGTGGTATTCGCGTGGCCTGCCGGGGGCAGCCACGTTCCGCCAACGGATGAATACGCTCGACACCACGCAGGAACAGTTGGCTGCAGTCAATGAGTTTTTCGAACAGCAGAAGGCGCACTCGGACCGTCTCTGCTATGAACAAGAATCGCCGAGGGAGCTATTAGCCGCATGAGCAAAACAAACATAGAACAATGCGTGCGCGACAGTCTGGATTCGTATTTCCGCGATCTGGATGGCGCACGGCCACACGATGTCTACGATATGGTCGTCTCTGTCGTCGAGAAGCCGCTGCTCGAGTTCGTGCTCGGCAAGGCCGACGGCAACCAGTCGCTCGCTGCTGAATACCTGGGGATCAACCGCAACACGCTGCGCAAGAAGTTGCAGCAACACGGCCTGCTCTAGCCGTTGTGCGAGCACGGGAGGGCGTCGAGACCGACGTGCCGCCCGTCGGCCCCATCGCGGGGTGCGCCTGACGCGATGACTCGCATGGCGCCCGCCCCATTCGCCCAACTCGTCCGTTTTTGCCGCTTCACTACTGTCCGTCATGATTAAGCAAGCTCTCATTTCCGTCTCCGACAAGACCGGCATCGTCGACTTCGCCAAGTCGCTCGCTGCGCAGGGCGTGTCGATCCTCTCCACTGGCGGCACCGCCAAGTTGCTGGCTGACGCCGGCCTGCAGGTGACCGAAGTGGCCGACTACACCGGCTTCCCGGAAATGCTCGACGGGCGCGTGAAGACGCTGCATCCGAAGGTTCACGGCGGCATTCTGGCCCGTCGCGATCTGCCCGAGCACATGGCCGCGCTCGCGAAGCACGACATTCCGACGATCGACCTGCTCGTGGTGAATCTGTATCCGTTCGTGCAGACCATTGCGCGCGACGACTGCTCGCTCGAAGACGCCATCGAGAACATCGACATCGGCGGCCCGACGATGCTGCGCTCGGCCGCGAAGAACCATCGCGACGTCACCGTGATCGTCGATCCGGCCGACTATGCCGTGGTGCTCGATGAAATGAAGGCGAACGACAACACGGTCGGCTACGCCACGAACTTCCGCCTGGCCACGAAGGTGTTCGCCCATACGGCCCAGTATGACGGCGCGATCACGAACTACCTCACGAGCCTTGGCGAGTCGCTGCGTCACACCGAGCGCTCCGCCTATCCGGCGACGCTGAACCTCGCGTACACGAAGGTGCAGGACATGCGCTACGGCGAGAATCCGCATCAGAGCGCCGCGTTCTACCGCGACATCGTCACGCCGGAAGGCTCGCTGGCAAACTATCGCCAGCTCCAGGGCAAGGAACTGTCGTACAACAACATTGCCGACGCCGATGCCGCCTGGGAATGTGTGAAGACGTTCGACGCGCCGGCCTGCGTCATCATCAAGCACGCAAATCCGTGCGGCGTGGCCGTGGCCGCCTCGCCGGCCGAAGCCTATGCGAAGGCATTCCAGACCGACCCGACGTCAGCCTTCGGCGGCATCATCGCGTTCAACCGCGAAGTCGACGAAGCCGCCGCGCAAGCGGTTGCCAAGCAGTTCGTGGAAGTGTTGCTCGCGCCATCGTTTACCGAAGCCGCCAAGCAAGTGTTCGCGGCCAAGCAGAACGTGCGTGTGCTCGAAGTGCCGCTTGGCAACGGCGTGAACCGGTACGATTTCAAGCGCGTGGGCGGTGGCCTGCTTGTGCAGTCACCGGATGCGAAGAACGTTGCGCCGCATGAACTGCGCGTGGTGACGAAGCGTCATCCGACGCCGAAGGAAATGGAAGACCTGCTCTTCGCCTGGCGCGTGGCCAAATACGTCAAGTCGAACGCCATCGTGTTCTGCGCCGGCGGCATGACGCTGGGCGTGGGCGCCGGTCAGATGAGCCGTGTCGACTCGGCACGTATCGCCAGCATCAAGGCCCAGAACGCCGGCCTGTCGTTGAGCGGCTCCGCCGTGGCTTCGGATGCCTTCTTCCCGTTCCGTGACGGCCTCGACGTGGTGGTCGACGCGGGCGCGACTTGCGTGATTCACCCGGGCGGCTCGATGCGTGACGACGAAGTCATCGCCGCGGCCGACGAGCGCAACGTCGCCATGCTGATGACGGGCACGCGTCACTTCCGTCACTAAGCCTTCGCCACGATGGCCCTCGCCGGGTCATCGACGGGCGATACGAAAGGACACCCAGGAGACTCTTGGGTGTCTTTTTTTTGCCAGCGGGGGTTCAACGTCGAGAGAGCGTCGTCAGGAAGATATGCGTGGGACTCGCGTCGGCCCGCAGTTCACAGGCATCACCACCGCCGACGCGAAGCGCATGTCCTTCAGGAAGGCTCATGGCCTGGCCGTCCGTGAAGTTCACCCGCACTTGCCCTTGCGCACAGTAAAGGAAGGCGACGGCGTCGGCATCCGTTGGCAGCGCCCACGTCACGGCGTCTCCGTCGAGTCGATGCTGTGCCAGTGTGTGCTGCCATGCGGTACGGCGTGTCATGACATTGAAGTCGTCGATGGGCACACCGACCGTCTCCAGCGCCGGGGTGCTGGTCACGGCCAACTCGCCGCCGAAGCGGTATGGTGGCGTGCGCGTCGAGAGCGTCACGTCCGGGCAGTCTTCGACATGGAGCGTGAGCGTGCCGCCCCGCACGATGGCCAGCGAGCGATCGATGCCCGGGAATAGAGAGAACGGCCCTGGGCTCGCGACCGTAGCCGTGCTGATGCGCCAATCGAAGCCGTCCTCACCGGGGCGTCGCGCCACCGCCAACTCGGTCGTCACGCCCAGGCCGTTCTTCCATGGCATCTTCTGAAAATCGGCCGGGCCGAGCACTTGCAGTTTCATACGACGTCTCTGACGCACTGACTCACTTGCGGACTTCGCCGTGTCCGAACACGACGTACTTCAGACTCGTCAGGCCTTCGAGGCCCACCGGACCGCGGGCGTGCAGCTTGTCGTTCGAGATGCCGATCTCGGCGCCCAGGCCGAACTCGAAGCCGTCGGCGAAACGCGTGCTCGCGTTGATCATCACGCTGGCAGAATCGACTTCGCGCAGGAACTGCATCGCGGCGGTGTAATCCTCGGTCACGATGGCATCGGTGTGATGCGAGCCGTAACGATTGATGTGCGCGATGGCCGGCGCCAGGCCGTCGACAATCTTGATCGCCAGCACCGGCGCCAGATATTCCGTCGACCAGTCTTCCTCGGTTGCTGCCACCACACCTGCCACGCCGGCTTCGTCGAGCGCCGCCCGCGTTCGATCGCAACCGCGCAACTCGACCTGCTTGCCCTGGAACATGCCGGCAATGGCGGGCAATTGGCCGATGGCCTGTTGGTCGACGAGCAGCGTTTCCATCGTGTTGCAGGTACCGTAGCGGTGGGTCTTGGCGTTCTCGCAGATCGCCAGCGCCTTCGCCGGATCGGCGCGGCCGTCGACGTAGACGTGACAGATGCCGTCGAGGTGCTTGATCATCGGCACACGTGCGTCCTGCATCAGGCGCGCGATCAGGCGCTTGCCGCCGCGTGGCACGATCACGTCGACGTAGTCGGTCATCGTGATCAGTTCGCCGACTGCCGCGCGATCGGGCGTGCTGACGACCTGCACGGCGTCGCCGGGCAACCCGCTCGCTGCAAGCGCCTGCGCGATCAGAGCCGCCAATGCCGTATTGCTCTCGATGGCTTCGGAGCCACCGCGCAGAATGGTGGCATTGCCCGACTTCAGGCAAAGCGCGGCCGCGTCGATGGTCACATTGGGACGCGATTCGTAAATGATGCCGATCACCCCCAGCGGCACGCGCATCTGACCGACCTGAATACCGCTCGGCTGCACGCGTACGTTGCCGATCTCGCCGATGGGGTCCGACAGGCCCGCGATCTGGCGCAGACCTTCGATCATCGTGCGCAGCGCCTTGTCAGACAACGTGAGACGGTCGATGAACGCCGCGTCCTGACCGTTGGCGCGAGCCCGCTCGAGATCGCGGCGGTTCACTTCCTGCAACGTCGCGCCATCACGCTCGATGGCATCGGCAATCGCAAGCAGCGCGCGATTCTTGGCAGCGGTGTCGGCGCGCGCCATGGCGCGCGATGCCTCACGGGCACGCTGACCCAACGATTGCATGTAGGCTTTGATATCCATATCATCTGTTTCGCAGTTCTCCTGGCGACGCAGTCGCCAGGGCATTCAGTTGACTTTCGATGCAGGCAGCGCTCGCGAGAGACGGACGGCACCGCACGACATGTCACCGGTCATGCGCCAGATTGTCCGTCAATTGCGGAGACCTTGCTGGCACGGCTCCCGTTTCCCGAGAGGCAGAATTCGGTGTTTGGCAGGGTGTTGGGCGCGGTCTACGCGGGCACCCGACGGGGGGCACGAGCGGAGCGCGCCATCGGCGGTCGCTCGCCGGCGAGCAGCAGGCCGAGCTGCAGCATGCCATCCCACGGATCACCCGGCAGACCGTCGGCCCGCAGCCCCTTGACCTGCCGGTCCAGACGCGCGGCCAATTGCAAGGCCTGCGCAAGCTTGGCGGGTGTCACGCGATTGGCCGCCTGCTCCATCAGACGCTCGCGCGGCCCCCAGACCCGATACTCGCGCAACAACATCGCGAGCGGCTTGCCGGACGCCATCCCGCGCGTGATCTTGGCGAGCGTGCGCACTTCTTCGGTCAACGCCCACAGGACGAGCGGTGCGGCTTCACCCTCGCCGCGCAGGCCGTCGAGCATGCGCACCAGCCGGGCAACGTCGCCCGCCAACACGGCTTCGCTGAGTTTGAACACGTCGTAACGCGCCACATTCATCACGGCATCCTGCACCTGCTCGAACGCGAGTGCGCCCGACGGATACAGCAGGCCCAGCTTCTGGATTTCCTGATGCGCCGCGAGCAGGTTGCCCTCGACACGATCCGCAATGAATTGCAGCACGCGTCGTCCAGGCTCACCGGCGTCGACACGCTGTCCCTGTGCAGCGAGACGCTGTGCAATCCAGTCCGGCAGACGGCCCCGGTCGACCGGGTCGATCTTGATCGTCACGCCCTCGCGATCGAGCGCTGTGAACCAATCGGATTTGGTTGCCGTCGCGTCGAGCCGGGGGAGCGTGACGATGGTCAGGACGTCGCTGTTCGCGGCACCGGCGTGCGCCTTGAGCGCCGCGCCGCCGTCCTTGCCGGGTTTTCCGCCAGGAATGCGCAACTCGATGAGTTTGCGGTCGCCGAACAGCGACATGGACTGGCCCGCGTTGGCGAGCGCCCCCCAGTCGAAGCTGCGCTCGACGCTGAGCACGTCGCGCTCGGTGAAACCGCCCGCACGCGCCGCCGCGCGCACGCGATCCACCGTCTCCTGCACGAGCAGGCTCTCGTCGCCGTATATCGTATAGATCGGCGAGAGGGTCTTGGCGAGATGCGCGTCGAGCGCGTCGGGACGCAATTGCATGGGGACAGGCGTTACTCTTCCGGCTTCTTCGTCGGCAGGGACTTTACCGCTTCCATGCGGCGAACGATCTGGTCGACGGCATCTTTCTGCATATCGCGGTTGAGCAGTGTGGCTTCCGCGTCACGCGCCGTCGTCTCGCTGTCGCTGTAGGGCAGATTGCGCGTCAAGCGAATCGTGCTCAACGGGATGATCGGCGAGCCATCGGGTGTCACGAGCTGGAATGTGAACGAGCTACGCAGTTCGTATTCGCGCGCTTGGCCGTTGGCATCGAGACTGACGGCCGTGCGCGACGACGAGGTGTTCACGATTTCCAAGCGAGCATCGGCATCCTTGGGCTCGGTCACCACGACCGTGTCCTTGCTGCCGTACCGAATGTAGCGCGAGATATCGGTCGCCATCTGGCCACCGCCCGAAATGTACAGACGGTGGAACGCATACTCGCTCGCACCGCGCAGTTGGAAGCCGCACGCCGACAGCACCAACGCGCAACCCAGCACGGCGAGACCGCCGAAGATCCTGCGCGTCATACCGACGCCTCGTTGCCCGAATGTCATTTGCACGTGATGTGCCCTCTTCTCACCAAACACCATCAATTCATCGGCCTGCGGCCGTCGCTGCCGCCTCAGACCACTACGTTCACGAGACGGCCCGGCACGACGATGACCTTCTTCACCGGCTTTCCTTCGCCGAACTTGGCGGTCATTTCGTGCGCCAGCGCCGCTTGTTCGATGACCTCACGCGAGGCGTCCTTCGCCACGCGCACGGCGCCACGCACCTTGCCCGCCACTTGCAGCACGAGTTCGATCTCGTCCTGCACCAGCGCGACGTCATCAACTTCCGGCCACGACGCATCGAGCAGATCGCCCTGTTGCGCCGCGTAGCCCAACTCGACCCACAGGCCGTGCGTGACGTGCGGCACCACCGGGTAGAGCACGCGCAGCAGAATACCGTAGCACTCGCGCACCGCACCGGCGCCCGCCGCGCCCTTGTCACTCTCGATGGCGTTGAGCATCTTCATCGCCGCGGACACGACCGTGTTGTACTGCACACGCTGATAGTCGTAGTTGGCCTGCTTGAGCACGCCATGAATCTCGAGGCGCAGCGCCTTTGCCGCCGGGTTCGCCGTATCGATGGCGGCGTCTGCCTGACGCAGCAGTGCGGCCTGCGACTGGCCGAAGCCCCACAGACGACGCAAGAAGCGGCTCGCGCCTTCTACGCCGGCCCCCGACCATTCGAGCTGCTGCTCGGGCGGTGCCGCGAACATCACGAACAGACGCGCCGTATCGGCACCGTACTGATCGATCAACGACTGCGGATCCACGCCATTGTTCTTCGACTTCGACATCTTCTCGATGCCGCCGAGCGTCACGTCGGCACCGTCAGCCTTCGACGTCGCACTGACCGGGCGGCCCTTGTCATCGAACTGGACTTGCACGTCGAGCGGGTTGAACCACGTCTTCTTGCCCGAGGCGTCTTCGCGATAGAACGTCTCGTTGAGCACCATGCCCTGCGTGAGCAGGTTCTGCGCCGGCTCCTTGAAGCTCACCAGGCCCAGATCACGCATGACCTTGGTCCAGAAACGCGAGTACAGCAAGTGCAGGATCGCGTGCTCGATGCCGCCGATGTACTGGTCCATCGGCATCCAGTAGTCGGTGCGCGCGTCGACCATGGTGTCGGCGTCCGGGCAGGCATAGCGCGAGAAATACCACGACGAGTCCACGAACGTGTCCATCGTGTCGGTCTCGCGGCGCGCCGGCTTGCCGCACTTCGGGCAATCGCATTTGAGGAACGCTTCCGACTTGGCCAGCGGGTTGCCGGTGCCGTCCGGCACGAGGTCTTCGGGCAACACGACCGGCAGGTCCTTCTCGGGGACCGGCACCGCGCCGCACGAGGCGCAGTGAATGATCGGGATCGGCGTGCCCCAGTAGCGCTGGCGCGAAATTCCCCAATCGCGCAGACGGAACGTGACCTGCTTGTCACCCGCGCCCTGCGCCTTGAGATCGGCGGCGATGGCATCGATGGCAGCGGCGAAGCCCAGGCCGTCATACTTGCCGCTGTTGACCAGCGTGCCACCGTCCTTGTCGCCGTACCAGGCCTGCCAGGCCTGCGTCGAATACGTTTCGCCCGCCACCGCGACGACCTGCTTGATCGGCAGGTCATACTTGCGGGCGAACGCGAAGTCGCGCTCGTCGTGCGCCGGCACGCCCATCACGGCACCTTCACCGTATCCCATCAGCACGTAGTTGCCGATCCACACCTCGACCTTGTCGCCGGTCAGCGGATGCGTGACGAAAAAGCCCGTCGGCATGCCCTTCTTTTCCATCGTGGCGATGTCGGCCTCGGCCACACCACCCTGCTTGCATTCCGCGATGAACGCCTGCAGGTCGGGACGCCCGGCAGCCAGACGCGTCGCGAGCGGATGCTCGGCAGCGATCGCGCAGAAGGTCACGCCCATGATCGTGTCGGCACGCGTAGTGAACACGCGCAGCAGCTTGCGCTCGCCGTCCAGTTCGTACGGGAAGCCGAAGTTCACACCGAAGCTCTTGCCGATCCAGTTCTGCTGCATCACCTTCACGCGCTCGGGCCAGCCGAGGTCGTCCAGGTCGCCGAGCAGTTCGTCGGCATATTCGGTGATGCGCATGTAATACATCGGGATTTCGCGCTTCTCGACGAGCGCGCCCGAACGCCAGCCTCGACCGTCGATCACTTGCTCGTTCGCGAGCACGGTCTGATCGATCGGGTCCCAGTTCACGGTGCCGGTCTTCAGGTAGACGACGCCCCTCTCGAGCATCTTCAGGAACAGCCACTGGTTCCAGCGGTAATACTCCGGCTTGCAAGTGGCGACTTCGCGCGACCAATCGATCGCCAGGCCCATCGCCTGCATCTGCTTCTTCATGTACGCGATGTTGTCGTACGTCCACTTGGCCGGCGGCACGCCATTGGCCATGGCCGCATTTTCAGCCGGCATGCCGAAGGCATCCCAGCCCATCGGCATGAGCACGTTGTACCCGCGCATGCGCATCTGACGGTACATCACGTCGTTGATGGTGTAGTTGCGCACGTGGCCCATATGCAGCTTGCCCGACGGATACGGCAGCATCGAGACGCAATAGAATTTCTGTTTGTCCGCGCGCTCGGTGGTCTTGTAGGCATCGATCGCCTGCCAGTGAGACTGGGCGGAGGCTTCGACGTCGGCGGGAACGTATTTTTCTTGCATGATGGGTCGGCGGATAGGATTCGGCTCGGCTTCGGCCCCGCCGGTGCGCGGCAGAAGGCGCGCAGCACGCAAGCGTTTTGGGGCAGATCCGGGGAAAACGATGATTATAACGCCGCCGGCAGCGGATTCGGCGCGAAGGCGGCAAGCGGATGCGGCGGTGAGGCCGCCTTGGCGCGGATGCCGGCCGATGTGTCATGCCATCCGCGGTGGCGTGCGCCTGTGGGCGCGGCGTCCGGTGCCGGTTGACGCATCGTGGGCCGCGTCATGCAACGCCACAATGCACGCGCGGCAACCGGCACGCAGGCGAACGCTGAATCAGCGCAGGCCCAATACGTCCTGCATGTCGAACAGGCCAGTCTTGTGTTGCGCGAGGAAACGGGCAGCACGCAGCGAGCCTTGCGCATACGACAAGCGGCTCGACGACTTGTGCGTGATCTCGATGCGCTCGCCGATGCCGGCAAACAACACCGTGTGATCGCCGACGATATCGCCGCCGCGCACGGTCGCAAAACCGATGGTCGACGGATCGCGCTCGCCGGTCACGCCCTCGCGGCCGTAGATGGCGCATTCCTTCAGATCGCGGCCCAACGCCTCGGCCACGACCTCGCCCATGCGCAGTGCCGTACCCGACGGCGCATCGACCTTGTGGCGGTGGTGCGCCTCGATGATCTCGATATCGTAGCCCGTGTTCAGAATCTTCGCGGCGACTTCGAGCAGCTTGAACGTGGCATTCACGCCAACGCTCATGTTCGGCGCAAATACCACGGCCACGTGCTCGGCCCCCGCCGCCAGACGCGCCTTGTCGGCGTCGGAGAAGCCGGTCGTGCCGACGATCATCTTCACACCATGCCTTTCGGCGGCGGCCAGATGCGCCAGCGTGCCTTCCGGACGCGTAAAGTCGATCAGATATTGCGCGTTGGCGAGCGCCTCATCCAGATCTGCGGTGATCTTGACGCCCGTCTCGCGCCCCAGGAAGGCGCCGGCGTCGTGGCCCAGTGCCGCGCTGTCCGCGCGGTCTAGGGCACCGACCAGTTCGGCGTCGTCGGCCGCCAGCACGGTTTCAATCAGCATCCGCCCCATACGGCCGGAGGCGCCAGCAATCGCAATCTTCATCATGGAATTCTTGACCCTTCAGACAGCTTACTTGGGCATCGAGAACAGGCTACCGCCGGAAGTCACGCGCGGCGACGGGACAAGGCCCGTCCCCGTGGCCGCCGTCGTGCCGCCCGATGCGCCATCGCCAGTGGCGGGCTGCGCGCTGGACGCGGCGGTGGACTCGGAAGCGGCATTCGTTGCCGTCGCGGCGCTCGACACGGTGGCGCCGTCGGACGCGGCCGGCGTTGCGGTCGGTACGGCGGTCTCGGCCGCGGCAGCGCTCGCCGTCGACGGGGCCGGGGCGTCGGTCTTCACGGACTTGCCTTTCTGACCGTCGATTTCCTGCACCAACTGGTATTCGGTCGGCAGATTTTCGCCGCCTTCCCAGCGCGCCAGCGTGTCGCCGTCGAAATACACCTTCAGGTGGCGCTCTTGCACCACCGACGCGTTGCCGCGCTTGAAGTAGAAGACGTAGTCCCAACGATTCGCGTGGAAGATGTCCTCGAGCAGCGGCGTGCCGAGCAGTTGACGGACCTGATCGCGCGTCATGCCAGCCTTGAGCTGATCATAGGCTTCTTTCGAAACGAAGTTGCCTTGAACGATGTTGATTCGATACGGCGTGACCACGCCGATCACTTTGTCGGTCACGCTGTCATACGTCGAGCAACCGGCCAGGGCCAGGAATGCCGCCGCAGCGCAGACGGAGAGCGGAAGGGAGAGATAACGACGCAAATCTGACTCGCTTTCAAAAAAATCGAACTTGACTCCGGCACGCCGGGCGCACCGCCACATCGCCCCCGTTGACGGCACAAACCGTCCCGATTGCCCCGGTTTGCGCCCGGGCAAGGCAAAAAGGCATTATTATTGGGGCTGTATTGTACTCTAGGGACGTAGAGCGATGCCGAATCCCGCCGATCTGAAAAATATCGGACTGAAAGCCACGCTTCCGCGCCTCAAAATTCTGGAAATTTTTCAGAACAGCGAGGTGCGCCACTTAACCGCTGAAGACGTCTATCGTCACCTGCTCAACGAGAATCTCGATATCGGCCTGGCTACGGTGTACCGTGTCCTGACCCAATTCGAACAAGCTGGCCTATTGTCGCGCAGCAACTTTGAATCCGGCAAGGCCGTTTTCGAACTCAATGAAGGCCATCATCACGATCACCTCGTGTGCCTCGACTGCGGGCGTGTCGAAGAGTTCTTCGATGCCGAGATCGAACGCCGTCAGAAACTGATCGCCAAGGAACGTGGCTTCGCGCTCCAGGAGCACTCGCTCGCGATGTACGGGAGCTGCACAAAAGACCCGTGCCCGCATCGCCAAAAGAATTGAAATTTGTTCTGGCAGAATGTCTTCCGATGAAGACATTCTGGGATTCCGCCCAAGCCCCTGCCCCCGATGTATTGCGTGCTAATACGCATCGTGGGCGAGCACTCCCGTGAACGGCGGAAAGACGCAGCAATCGAAGCCAGCAGCGTACCAAGCGTATTGCGTCGATGGGAATGAGACATACAACGCGAATTGACGACCGCTGTTGCATCAGTCCCCCGACGTCCAGCACAAGGTCCGCACCAAAGAAAAAGCCGCTGTCGCGAGACAGCGGCTTTTTCTACAACCGGCGTCGAACGCGATTACTTCGCCGACATCAGGGCAACGGTCGTGTCGAGCATGCGGTTCGAGAAGCCCCACTCGTTGTCATACCACGAGCCGACCTTCACCAGACGGCCCGACACCTTGGTCAGCGTGCCGTCGAAGTTCGACGAGGCCGGGTTGTGGTTGAAGTCGACCGACACCAGCGGTGCCGTGTTGTACGTCGCGATGGCCTTGAGCGAGCCCTCGGCCGCTTCCTTCAGAATCGCGTTGACTTCGTCCACCGTCGTGTCGCGCTTGGCAACGAACGACAGGTCGACGATCGACACGTTGATCGTCGGGACGCGAATGGCATAACCGTCGAGCTTGCCATTGAGTTCCGGCAGCACCAGACCGACAGCCGACGCCGCACCGGTCTTGGTCGGGATCATGCTCATCGTGGCCGAGCGCGCACGACGCAGGTCTTCGTGATAGACGTCGGTCAACACCTGGTCATTGGTATAGGCGTGCACCGTGGTCATCAGGCCCGTTTCCAGACCGATCTTCTCGTGCAGCGGCTTGACCAGCGGGGCCAGGCAGTTCGTGGTGCACGATGCGTTCGAGATGACCGTGTCGGTCGCCTTGAGCACGCCGTCATTCACGCCGAACACGATGGTGGCGTCCACATCCTTGCCGCCCGGGGCCGAGATGATGACCTTCTTCGCGCCGCCCTTCAGGTGGGCACTGGCCTTTTCCTTCGTGGTGAAGAAGCCCGTGCACTCGAGCACGACGTCCACGCCCAGCTCGCCCCACGGCAGTTCGGCCGGGTTACGGTTGGCCAGCACGCGAATCTTGTCGCCGTTGACGATCATGAAATCGCCATCCACCGACACCGTGCCCGGGAACTTGCCGTGCGCCGTGTCGTACTGCGTCAGGTGAGCGTTCGTTTGTGCATTACCGAGATCGTTGATGGCGACGATTTCGATATCGTGCTTCTTGCCACCTTCGTAGTGGGCACGCAGCACGTTGCGGCCGATACGGCCGTAGCCGTTGATAGCGACGCGAATGGTCATGGGGGTTTCTCCGTAAGGTCTAACGAAATCAGCCAAGCACGGACTTGACCGTCGCGACCACATGGTCGACGGTGAAGCCGAAGTGTTTGAACAGCACGCCGGCCGGGGCCGACTCGCCGAAAGTGTCGATGCCGACCACGCCGCCTTCCAGGCCGACGTACTTGTGCCAATACGCCGTCACGCCGGCTTCGATCGCCACACGCGATACGCCGCGCGGCAGCACGCGCTCGCGATACGCTTTGTCCTGACGGTCGAACACGTTGGCCGACGGCATCGAAACGACGCGCGCCGCAATGCCCTCGGCTGCCAACGCGTCGGCGCCCTTGAGGGCCAACTCGATTTCCGAACCCGTCGCAATCAGCACGATCTGCGGATTCGCCACATCACGCAGCACATAGCCACCCCGACGGATATCGGCGATCTGCGCATCGTCACGCGAGACGAACGGCAGGTTCTGACGGCTGAGCACCAGGCTCGACGGGCCATCGTGACGCTCGACGGCTGCCACCCACGCGACCGCCGTCTCCGTCGTATCGCACGGACGCCACACGTCCATCTGCGGGATCAGGCGCAGGCTCGAGACATGCTCGATGGACTGGTGCGTCGGACCGTCTTCGCCCAGACCGATCGAATCGTGCGTAAACACGAAGATCGAACGCAGCTTCATCAGCGCCGCCATGCGCAGCGCGTTGCGGCTGTAGTCCGAGAACGTCAGGAACGTGCCGCCGAACGGGATGTAGCCGCCGTGCAGCGCCATGCCGTTGATGATGGCGCTCATGCCGAACTCGCGCACGCCGTAGTTGATGTGATTGCCGAACTGCACGCCCTCTGCGTTGGCGCGCACGGCCTTGCTGGCCTTCCAGTTCGTCAGGTTCGAGCCGGTCAGGTCAGCCGATCCGCCCAGGAACTCGGGCAGCACGGCGGCCAGACCTTCGATCGCAAGCTGCGACGCCTTGCGCGTGGCGACCGTTTCGCCCTTCTCGTTGGTCTTGGCGATGAACGCGGCGGCAGCCGACTTGAAGTCGCCCGGCAGCTCACCCTTCATGCGACGCGCAAACTCGGCGGCCTCTGCCGGGAACTGGCTGCGGTAGGCGGCAAAGCGCTCGTTCCACGCGGCTTCGGCGCGCTGGCCAGCGGCCTTGGCGTCCCATGCGGCGTAGACGTCGGCCGGCACCTCGAACGGCGGCAGGTGCCAACCAAGCGCAGCGCGCGTGGCGGCGATTTCATCGGCGCCCAGCGGCGCGCCGTGCACATCGTGACCGCCTTGCTTGTTCGGCGCGCCCTTGCCGATCAACGTCTTGCAGCAGATCAGCGTCGGACGATCCGAGGTCTTGGCCTGGGCGATGGCGGCGTCGATGGCGTCGACATCATGGCCGTCAATGGCACGAATCACGTTCCAGCCATACGCTTCGAAGCGTTTCGGCGTGTCGTCGGCGAACCAGTATTCGACGTCACCGTCGATCGAGATGCCGTTGTCGTCGTATAGCGCGATGAGTTTGTTCAGACGCAGCGTTCCCGCGAGCGAGCAGGCTTCGTGCGAGATGCCTTCCATCAGGCAGCCGTCGCCGAGAAACGCGTACGTGTAGTGGTCGACGATGTCGTTGCCCGGGCGGTTGAATTCCTTGGCGAGCAGTGCCTCGGCCAGCGCGAAGCCGACGGCGTTGGTGATGCCCTGGCCCAGCGGGCCCGTGGTTGTCTCGATGCCCGGCGTGACACCCACTTCCGGGTGGCCCGGCGTCTTGCTGTGCAGTTGACGGAAATGCTTCAGCTCGTCGATCGGCAGGTCATAGCCTGTCAGATGCAGCAGCGAATAGATGAGCATCGAGCCGTGGCCATTCGACAGCACGAAGCGATCGCGATCGAACCAGTGCGGGTTGACGGGGTTGTGCTTGAGATGACGGCCCCACAGGGCGACCGCGATATCGGCCATGCCCATCGGCGCGCCAGGGTGACCGGAGTTGGCCTGTTGGACCGCGTCCATCGAGAGGACGCGAATGGCAGAGGCCATCAGCGCAGCCGTAGCAGAAGAGGAGTTCGTCATGGTGACCAGCCGGAAGAGCGGGCATGCCCCGTTGTCGCGAGCTGCCTCGAAATTCAAATGCGGGAGAAAGTCCGAGATTTTACCAGATACGGCCATTGCCCGGGTCGTTCGCCGCGAACTTCCCCAATCGACGGAAACGTGGAATCATGCCAAGAAGTGGCGCGATCACCACGAATTGAATGAAGTTACCGTGCCAATGCCCGCCAAACGTGACATCACCGAAGACCGATCTCGCCCGGTACCGCGTCCTTGCACGGCGCCGCTCGGGCGATGGGCGGCGTATACGTTCACCGCCCATGCCGTGTTTGCCACGACGTCGGCCCATCAGCACATCGAGGTCGTGGACTTGCCGGCATTCGGGGCGCTCGGCCGAGCGTACCGGCTCGATGGCCGGTTCATGGCCTCGCTCGCCGACGCGCATATCTGCCACGAATGCATGGTGCATCCGCTACTGCTCGCGCATGGCAACGCCCGCCGAGTGCTGGTGCTTGGCGGGGGCGATGGCGGCTCGGCATACGAAGCCTTGCGCCATGCTAGCGTGCGCGAGGTCGTCGTCGCCGAACTCGATGCCCAGGTGCCTGCAACAATCCTCCAGTACATGCCGGCGTTGGCGGGCGGCGCGTTCGACGATCCGCGCACCACGCTTGTCATCGGCGACGCCCGGGATTTCGTCGACGCCGCACTCGCTCGCGGAGAATCGTTCGACGCCGTGATTTTCGACCTGACGGATGCCGACGGCGAAGCGGCTACGCTGCACGACGCCCCCTTCTTCGCCAAAGTCCGCGCATTACTCGGCCCCCGCGGCGGTCTTGCCCTGCAACTCGGGGCGCCATGGTTCGAAGCCGATCAAGTCGGACGCCTGCTCCGCAGCCTGCGCACGGTATTCAGATTCGTCCAGCCGATGACCGCGTATGTGCCGCTGTACGGCACGCTGTGGGCGCTGGCATTCGCCAGTGATTCGCTCGACGTGCGCGGCAACGACGTGAGCGCCGCGACGCATGCATTGTCATCGCGATACCCCCTTCGCCACTATTCGCCAGCCCGGCACGCGATGCTGTTCGACATCCCGCCGGAACTGAGCGCCGTGCTCGGCGATCAGCAGAAACCGGGCGACAATGAGGGAACGCGCGGCAAGTGAATCGAGCCCGCGTTCCTTGTATATTGAAGACTTATCGCAACCGTCAGCGGCCGCCCGATCGTGCAGTTGTGCGTTGAAACGTGCATGTGTCACCCCTGGCCGACGCCCTACCGGAGCACTGTCATGCCCGATCCTCGCCCCGCCCATGTGCCTTGGCTCACCCCTTATCTGACCGTTCGCGACGCCAAGGCGGCGGCGACGTTCTATGCGCAGGCGTTTGGCTTCATGGTGCATGACATGGTGAACGACGACGGCATCGTCATGCATGTCGAAATGTTCTATCAAGGACAGTTGATCGTGATGTTCGCTCCCGAAGGGGCGTTCGCCAGCACGGCACGTACGCCGCGCACCTCGGGCGTGGAAGCGCCGCAAAGCTTCTATGTCTACACGGAAGACGTCGACGCGCTGTATGCGCAGGCGATCGCCGCCGGGGCCAAGGCGCTGACACCGCCAAGCGACCAGTTCTGGGGGGATCGCTTTTGCCAACTGGAAGACCCGGACGGCTATCGCTGGGGCTTCGCACGTCCCGTCGCTCCGCGAGGCTGAGCCCGCCCCCTCAGGCGTTGGGGTATGCTTCTGTCCCCGGCGCCACGCCCGACAGCCTCCTTCCTCTTCCGTCCGTATGCCTCGCTTTTTTATCGATGTGCCACTGCACGCTGGCGCACTGCTGGATCTCCCCGAGACCGTAGTTCGTCACGCTCAGGTATTGCGCCTGAAGACGGGCGACGCGCTCACGTTTTTCGACGGCACCGGCGGCCAGTATCCGGCCGTGCTCACGACGCTGGAAAAGCGCCACGCCACGGCGCAGCTCGGCGACCGGGAGCCACGCGAGGTGGAGACGCCGTATCGCATCACCCTGGCGCAAGGCATCGCCGGCGGCGACAAGATGGACTGGCTGATTGAAAAGGCTATCGAACTGGGCGTGACGGAGATTCAGCCGCTGATCACCGAGCGCTCGGTGATCCGACTCGACGGTGAACGTGCAGCGAAGCGCGTCGCGCATTGGCAGGCGCTCGCGCAGGCTGCCTGCGAGCAATGCGGACGAAATCGCGTGCCGCGCATCCTGCCGATTCGCCCGATCGTCGCGTGGCTGCGCGAGCAGAGCGCGGTGACAGACGATGGATGGCGTGTGCTATTGTCACCTAGAGCGGACAGCGGCTTCGACGCGCTACCGCTGAACGCCCCGTCTCAGCCGGGCGTTTTGCTTTTCGGTCCGGAGGGTGGACTGGCACCGCACGAAGAAGCCCTCGCGCGGGAGACGGGTTTTACGGCAATTCGGCTGGGCGAACGCATCCTCCGAACTGAAACGGCGGGTATCGCGGTACTCGCGGCGTTGGCTGCGCGCTGGGGTGGTTGGTAAGCCTCGACGCTTCGAAAATTGGCCTCACTAGCCTAAAGGAGTCATCCACATGGGTATCCTCGATTCCATTCTCGGCGGCATATCCGGCAATCCGGCCGGTGACGGTAGCGGCGGCAATACCAAGATGTTGCTGATGATGGGCTTACTGGCGATGATCGCCAGTCGCTCCGGCAACGCACAGGGCCAGGGCGCCCCAGGCGGCGACGTGCTTGGCTCGCTGGGTGGCGCACTCGGCGGAATGCTGGGCGGTGGCGCGGCGGCGGGCAGCGGTGCCGGCGGTCTTGGCGGTCTGCTGGGGGGACTGCTGGGTGGAGGGCAGGCGCCGCAGCAAGCTGACGCGGGCACGCCCGCGGCCTCGCCTGGCGACTTGGTCGGTGCGCTTGGTGGACTGGGCGGACTGGCGCAGGTGCTGGAAAACGGCGGCCTGGGCGACGCCATGCGTTCGTGGGTCGGCACCGGAAGCAATCAGCCGGTGTCAGCCGATCAGGTGACGCAGGCGCTTGGCCCCGGAGGACATCTGCAGCAATTGGCCAATTCGGCGGGCGTGAGCCAGGATGAGGCAGCGCAACAACTGTCGTCGCTGCTGCCGGACGTGGTCAACCATCTCACGCCTGCCGGCGACCTGCCGCAAGGCCATCTCGACCTGGCGAGTCTCGCCCAGCAATTCCTCGGCGGTCGAACCAGTTGAGGGCCGTTCGCCGGCGCATTCATCGGGGAATCCGACAGTCTCCGTATGGAAATGTAAAAAGGTCCGCACTGCGGACCTTTTTCATCGGGGACGACGTCATGCTGGCATGGGTCGGAGCAACGTCAGCGCTGTCAGACGACACTTCCGGGGTCGCTCACTGCCGATCGAAGCCGCACGCGGTCAGGCAAACGAGTAGAAGACGCGGAAAGTGATACGGCGCTCCGCCCAGAACTCCGCGGCATCGCGGAATACGTCGAGCAGGGTTTCACGACCATCCTTGTCGAACTTCGTCACCACCGGCAATCCCTCCAGCACGACAACGAAACCGGGTTGCGGGCCGGCGTGATGCACCAGATCGGTCAAGCAATCATGCAAGGCGTCGTAATTCTTCCCGAAATGCTTGGGAAACAGGAATGACGTGGCGATCGTCTCCAGCACCTCGGCCTTGCTCTGCGCCTGCGAACAATTGGCATAAAGGAAGTGCTGCCCGAGTCGTTCGGCCTCCGCGGCCAATTCCGGCACGCGGAATGCGCGGATCGACTGCACGATATTCGGCCTGACGGTCTTGAAAAGACTCATATCTCCCTCTTCCGATAAGGTATGGCGGCGGCCGCCCCGCGCGACAGCATGCAGGCCCAGCACCTGCTTGAACAAGTTGCCCTCGCCCGCACCGAATGGATCTGCCATACGATCTTTCCCGCGTTCCTGTGCGAAAACCGGCTCACTCATACTGCTGTCATTCCCTTATTCGTCTAAAGCTGTTGTAGTGATCTTGGGTGTAATAACAAGGATCGACCGTCCGCTGATCACCGCCACAGATAATGCGCCTGGCACCCCGATTGCGGGCACCAGGCGTCGGCACCGTGTATTCATGGTAATAGCCTCGCCACATTTTGGGCAGACGCTTTTCGTAATTCCCGAACACGACGCCATCCTTGGCGTAGGGGAACGGCCCGCCCTGGGCAATCAACGTCAGCGTGCGCTGCGCTTCGCGAGGCAACGCGGCAACGACCACCGTTACCGTGGAATCCGTGACGGATGGCGCGGTGTCGCGCGCCACGGCATTGGACCACAGAAACACACTGCCAGCCGCCGTCAGCGCCACGATGCTCCGGTGAAGCCAACGTGCCATGGTCATAGCTCGCCTGTCGCCCGACGCCGTATTGCGCCGCGGGCTTGTTCTGGTGGTTGAAGCCGTAAGGTTATCGCTATTGGTCCCGAGAATCAATGTCGGCTTACATTTTGCAACGAAACAAGTCGGCAAATTCTTGAAAATAAAAGGTTTTTTCGATAGTGAGCGCACACATTGACGCGTGTGACGAGCAGAATGCACCGCCGGAATCGCAAATCGCCGCCCCGAAAGGGTGCGGCGATTTGTCGTTAACGTGTGGCAAACGGAGGCGAACCGCCGCGCGTTCGCGAGAGATCAGCGCGCCGGTTGTTGCGCTGCCGCATCGGCCACCACCAGCGCGACCATATTAATGATGCGCCGCACCGTGGCCGATTCGGTCAGGATATGGACCGGCTTCGCAGCCCCCAGCAGGATCGGCCCGATCGCCACGTTATTGCCCGCCGCCGTCTTGAGCAGGTTGTAGGCGATGTTCGCGGCATCAATATTCGGCATGACGAGCAGGTTCGCCGCGCCGGTGAGCGTCGATTCCGGCATGATGCGCGCGCGCAGTTCAGGATCGAGTGCGCAATCGCCGTGCATTTCGCCATCGACCTCCAGATCGGGCGCACGTTCTTGCAGGATCGCCAACGTTTCGCGCATTTTGCGCGCACAGGCGGCATCGCTCGTGCCGAAGTTCGAGTGCGACAGCAAAGCCACTTTCGGCTGGATGCCGAAGCGGCGAATCTCATCGGCCGCCATTCGCGTGATTTCGGCCAGTTCCTCGGCGCTCGGATCTTGATTGATGTGTGTATCGACCAGGAAAATCTGCCGATTCGGCAAGATCAGCGCATTCATCGCCGCATAGACGTGCCCGCCCGCACGCTTGCCAATCACGCGATCAATGAAGTGCAGGTGGCGACCCGGGGTCGACACCGTGCCGCAGATCATGCCGTCGGCTTCGCCCTTGCGGACCAACATGGCGGCAATCAGGGTCGTGCGCCGGCGCATCTCGACACGCGCGTACGACGCCGTGACACCCTTGCGGTTGGTCAACTGGTGATACGTTTCCCAGTAATCGCGATAGCGCTCATCGTGCTCCGGGTTGACGACCGTGAAGTCGACGCCCGGCGTCAGGCGAAGGCCATATTGCTCAATGCGGTGTTCGATCACGGCGGGGCGCCCGACCAGGATCGGCGTGGCGACACGTTCGTCCACGAGCACCTGCACGGCACGCAGCACGCGCTCCTCTTCGCCCTCGGCGAACGCGATGCGCTTCCGGTTGGCCGACACGCTGCGCGCCACCGAGAACAGCGGCTTCATCAGGCTACCGCTGTGGTACACGAACTGCTGGAGCGACTGCGCGTAGGCATCCACATCCGCGAGCGGACGGGTGGCGACACCGGCGGCCATCGCCGCTTCGGCCACGGCAGTGGCGACCTTCACCAGCAGACGCGGATCGAACGGCTTTGGAATCAGGTAGTCGGGGCCGAACGACAGGTTCTTGATCCCGTAGGCGGACGCCACGATATCGCTCTGCTCCTGACGCGCCAATTCCGCCAGCGCATTCACCGCGGCGATTTCCATCGAGCGCGTGATCGTCGTGGCACCGACATCGATGGCACCACGGAAGATGAACGGGAAGCAAAGGACGTTGTTGACCTGATTCGGGTAGTCGGTGCGGCCCGTTGCCATCACGCAATCCGGACGCACTTCCTTTGCGAGTTCGGGCGTGATTTCCGGATTCGGGTTGGCCAGCGCGAAGATCAGGGGGTTGTCGGCCATCGTCTTGACCATTTCCGGCTTCAGCACGCCTGCTGCCGACAGCCCGAGAAACACGTCGGCGCCGCCGATTACCTCGGCCAGCCCGCGCGCGTCGGTCTTCTGCGAGAAACGGATCTTCTCCGGGTCCATCAGTTCGGTGCGGCCCTCGTACACCACCCCCGCCAGGTCCGTCACCCAGATGTTCTCGATGGATAGCCCCATGTCGACGAGCAGGTCCAGGCATGCGAGTGCGGCAGCGCCTGCCCCGGACGTCACCACCTTCACGGACTTCAGGTCCTTGCCGACGACCTTCAGGCCGTTGATCAGCGCTGCGGCAACCACGATGGCCGTGCCGTGCTGATCGTCATGGAAGACCGGAATCTTCATGCGTTCGCGCAACTTGCGCTCCACGATGAAGCACTCGGGCGCCTTGATGTCTTCGAGGTTGATGGCACCGAAGGTCGGTTCGAGCGCCGCGATGATGTCGACGAGCTTTTCGGGGTCTTTCTCGGCGATTTCGATATCGAAGACGTCGATATTGGCGAATTTCTTGAACAGCACGCCCTTGCCTTCCATCACCGGCTTCGATGCCAGCGGGCCGATATCGCCCAGACCGAGCACGGCTGTGCCGTTCGTGATCACGCCAACCAGATTGCCACGCGCCGTGTAGCGCGACGCATTGAGCGGGTCGACGACAATCTCCTCACACGCGGCCGCAACGCCCGGCGAATATGCCAGTGCCAGATCGCGCTGGTTGAGCAACTGCTTGGTCGGCGCGATGGCAATTTTGCCGGGGGTGGGGAATTCGTGATACTCGAGCGCAGCTTCGCGCAGTTTCGGATCGATCGGCGTGGGCATGAGGGAAGGCTCTTGGCGAACAGGATGGGGTCAGACTTTCAGGGCAAATTGTAGCCCCATTTATTCACGCCATTGATGCATAAGGCGGATAGGGGCGACATCTGTGCGGTACGGCTTCCTCGCCGATAGTGGCCAAAAATCCGGGGAAGTTCAACGCTGCGTTGCACCATCGCCCGCGTTTTCGGACCGTGGATGTCCTTTAGCCAAGGAGCGATCCGAGACGGGCATGAGAATCCGACCGAATTCGGGGCATCTCCACGTTGTCTGCTTGGGAAAGCCGGGGCCGCCTCTTAGAATAGGGGCTTGCCTGTGCATCACCGCAGCCCTTTGTTCATTGCCCACCGCCTAATGTCACTTGACGTCGCGCGTTGCACCGCAGTAGTCCCGCAACGCGATGCGCCCGACCAAGGCCGGCAACCGCACCGTTGCTCATGACCCCGACATCCTCTTCGACATCGCCGCTGTCCGAGTTCGCGCTGATCGACCGCTTCTTCGCCCACGCGACGCGCGAGGGCGAGCACGTGACGCTCGGCATCGGCGACGACTGCGCCCTGCTGCGCCCCCCCGCCGGTGAGCAGCTCGCAATCTCGACCGACATGCTTGTGGAGGGTCGCCACTTCTTTGCCGACGTCGATCCGCGTGCACTCGGTCACAAAACGCTCGCCGTCAATCTGTCGGATCTCGCGGCCATGGGCGCGCGGCCGCTGGGATTCACACTGGCGATCGCCTTGCCCGACAGTCAGCCGGCCTGGCTCTCGCCCTTCGCCGAGGGCCTCGCGGCACTGGCCGACCGCTACGCGTGCCCGCTGGTCGGCGGGGACACCACGCGCGGGCCGCGCAACCTCTGCGTGACCATCTTCGGCAGCGTGCCCGGCGCCCAGGCCTTGCGCCGCGATGCCGCACAACCTGGCGATGACATCTGGGTCTCCGGCACCCTCGGCGATGCCCGGCTGGCGCTCGGCGCGATACGTGGTGAATGGACATTGTCGGACGGCGATCTCGCGCTCGCGCGCCGCGCCCTGGACTGGCCCGAGCCGCAGGTGACGCTCGGACTGGCGCTGCGTGGCGTGGCTCGCGCCGCCCTCGACGTCTCGGATGGGTTGCTGGGCGACCTCGGCCATATCCTGGAACGCTCGAGCATGAGCGCGCGGGTGAACGTCGACGACGTGCCGCGCTCCGCCTTGCTGGCCGCACAAACGCCCGCGATTCAACGAATGTGCGCGCTGGCGGGTGGAGACGACTATCAACTGTGCTTCTGCGCCGGCAGCGCGCAACGGCCGCGAATCGAGGCGATCGGCAACGAACTCGGCATACGCGTCACGCGTATCGGTACAATAGCGCTTCCCGACGCGCGCCGCACACGGTTACACCTCCATGACAAGACCGGCGCGTCCGTCGCTGCCGACTTCAAAAGTTTCGACCATTTCCAATGAGCACTGATCACACGGCCGCCGTCAACTCGGGCAGCGGCCCGCGCCGGCCGAACTCGCGTTTCCTGCTGTCGCACCCCGCCCACCTGCTTTCGCTCGGCTTCGGCACGGGCCTGTCGGCGTTCGCGCCGGGCACGGTGGGCACGCTTTTCGGCTGGGCGTCGTACCTGGTGCTCAATCTGTACCTAACGGTCACCGGCTGGGGCGTGTTGATCGCGGCGTCCATCATTGGCGGCATCTGGATCTGCGCCTATACGGCGCGCAAGCTTGGCACGCCGGATCCGAGCCCCGTCGTCTGGGACGAGATCGTCGCATTCTGGATCGTGCTGCTGCTCATTACCCCGGCGAGTTTCGTCGGCCAACTGGTGGCATTCGTGCTGTTCCGCTTCTTCGATGCCGTCAAGCCGCCGCCGATCCGTTATTTCGACCGCACGGTCAAGGGTGGCCTCGGCATCATGCTGGACGATCTGGTCGCCGCCTTTTGCACGTTGCTCGTGATTGCGCTCTGGCGCTCGATCTGATAACGACTTATTGAAGGCATCGTCCCGTGGTCTCCGAACAAAATTTGCTGGCCCAACTGTCGGTCAAAGTCGGCAATCGTCTGCGTGACGGACGGTTGATGCTGACGACCGCCGAGTCGTGCACCGGTGGTCTTGTCGCAGCGGCGATCACCGACATCTCCGGCAGCAGCCAATGGTTCGAGCGCGGTTTTGTGACTTACTCGAATCAAGCCAAGTCCGAGATGATCGGCGTTCCGCCCGACCTGATCGACAAGCACGGCGCCGTGAGCGAACCCGTGGCTCGCGCCATGGCCGAGGGTGCACTGCTGAACAGTCGTGCGCAGATCTCGCTGTCGATCACCGGCGTGGCGGGCCCCGGCGGGGGTACGCCGGAGAAGCCGGTGGGCATGGTGTGCTTCGCGTGGAGCAACCGCGTCACGACCCTCGTCGAGACGAAGCGCTTCAAGGGGGACCGCACGCAGGTGCGCAGTCAGGCCGCGCAATACGCGTTGCGCGGCGTCATCGATTTCCTCGACAAGGCCGAGGCGTAAGCATCACCGGCGACGACCGGCGGCCACCTGCGTGGCGTCGCATGACGACGATCCGCGCATCGGCACGCGGGCCGTTCAGCGATAGGCGTTGATGCTGTCGCGTGTATTCTGCGCAGCGGTTGCCGCCGCCGCCGCGAAGTGCTCGTCGCGACCCGCGTAGATAATGGCACGCGACGAGTTGATCATCATGCCCGTGCCGTTCGCGGTGCGACCCGCCTTGACCGTCGCTTCGACGTCGCCGCCCTGGGCGCCCACGCCAGGAATCAGCAGCGGCATGTCGCCAACAATGCTGCGCACGGCGGCGATCTCTGCCGGGAACGTCGCGCCGACCACCAGGCCGATCTGACCACTCGTATTCCACCGCCCCGCGGCCAGACGCGCCACCGTCTGATACAGCGGCTTGCCATCGACATCGAGGAATTGCAGATCGCTGCCGCCCGGGTTCGATGTACGGCACAGCACGATGACGCCCTTGTCGGCGTGCGCCAGATACGGCTCCAGTGAATCGAAGCCCATATACGGATTCACGGTCACGGCGTCGGCGCGATAGCGCTCGAACGCTTCGCGCGCATACTGCTCGGCAGTGCTGCCAATGTCGCCACGCTTGGCGTCCAGAATCACCGGCAGGCCCGGATGATCGGCGTGGATGTGCGCGATCAGCCGCTCGAGCTGATCCTCGGCGCGATGCGCGGCGAAGTAGGCGATTTGCGGCTTGAATGCACACGCGTAGGACGCGGTAGCATCCACGATCTGGCGGCAGAATTCGAAAATCGCGTCCGGCTGCGCTTTCAGATGCGCAGGGATGCGCGACGGCTCGGGATCCAGGCCCACGCACAGCAGAGAATGGTTGCGCGTCCAGGCAGCGTTGAGTACTTCGGTGAATGTCATGACGGAGTTCCGGCGGGGTTCCGGCGGCGATATTCCGACGGAGGGTGATTCGACGCTGATTCCTTCCAGCAAGGCCGCCATTTTACCTGCTCTGCGCCCTCATCTCCGGCGCGCGCCGATCGCGGCCGTCACGCCGCCGCCGCGCATCGCCATCACGCGCGGTACCCGACACTCAATCGAGCCAGCCGCGATGGCGGAAATACAGGAACGGCGCAATCGCCGAAAGCACCATCAGGCCGATGGCGAACGGATAACCCACATCCCAACGCAGCTCCGGCATCATCTGGAAGTTCATGCCGTAGATACTGGCGATCAGCGTCGGCGGAAGAAACGCAACCGCCGCCACCGAAAAGATCTTGATGATCTTGTTCTGATTGATGTTGATGAAGCCGATCGTCGCGTCCATCAGGAAGTTGATCTTGTCGAACAGATACGCCGTATGGTTGTCGAGCGATTCGATATCACGCAGGATCTGCTTGCCCTCCTGGTACTGCTCGTCCTGGAGCATCCGGGCCCGCATGAGAAATGAAACCGCTCGGCGCGTATCCATCACATTGCGACGAATGCGGCCGTTCAAATCTTCCTCGGCGGCAATGCTTTCGAGCGCCTTGGCGGCGTCTGCATCGGTGAGATTCTTGCCAAGCACTCGCTTGCTCACCGCTTCGAGCGCGGCGTACACCCCTTCGAGCGAATCGGCCGAGTATTCGGCGTCGGTGGAGTAGAGATCGAGCAGCACATCCATCGCATCGCGGACCGACCCGGGACGAATGCGCGCGCGCATGCGCACCAGCCGGAACACCGGAAGGTCTTCGTCGTGGATGGAGATCAACAAGTCCTTGAGCACCACGAACGCGACCGGCACGTTGCGCGATTGCTCTTCATCGTCGAGCAGGAAATCGGTGCGGATGTGCAGCACGCCACCATCGTCTTCGTAATAGCGGGCCGACGCCTCGATGTCGGTCACTTCGTCGCGTGACGGCAGCTTGACGTGGTAGGCCTCCTCGACCCAGCGACGCTCCGCTTCCGATTCGCTGTGCAAATCGACCCAGACCGGCGAGACGCTGGCCAGGTCGCTGGGGTGGTCACACGTCACCTGTTGCAGGCGGCCTTGATGGACGACGAAGGCATTGATCAAACGAGGGTCTCCCTGCTAAGCGGCGACGTCAAGTGTAGCAGCCGCGGGGCCGACACGTCACGGGCAATGGATGGCGTGCCGTGTCATCCGACGGCGGAATCGCGCGTAAGACGCGTCCTGGCATCGACGCGTCTCGATCCTCCGATCGCGGGCGACGGCAAGCCGACCGAACCAATCCGCACACTTCGCGTCAATCTTGTTATCGGCGCTCTCAAGCGCCCGCCGACACGGAGATTCGCCAAATGACTGAGGTCACTCCCCCGCTCGCGTCCTTCGACGCCGTGATGGGCTATCTTGCGTCCAATGCCGTTCGCTACGGTCTGTCTTTCGTGCAAGCAGTGTTGATTTTGCTGATCGGCTTCTGGGTCGCAAAGCGCTTGGCGCGCTTTGTGCGTAAAGCGTTAGGCCGTTCGCCGCACTTCGACGCAACGCTCAAACCGCTTATCGAGTCGGTCGTGCTGTGGTCAGTGCGCATCATCACGCTCGTCGCGGTGCTGGCGCAGTTTGGTGTGCAGACGGCCAGCATCATCGCGGTGCTGGGTGCGGCAGGCCTGGCCATCGGCCTGGCCCTGCAGGGGACGTTGCAGAACATCGCGGCGGGCACGATGCTGCTGGTGCTGCGACCGTTCCGTAACGGCGACTACATCACGGCCGGTGCGTCGGTGGCCGGCACGGTCGACGAGATCGGCCTGTTCACCACCACCCTCACGAATGCCGATGGTATCTATGTCTGCGTGCCGAACAACCAGATCTGGGGCCAGCCGATCACGAACTTCAGCCGCAACGCCACGCGTCGGATGGAGGTCACCGTGGGCATCGCGCTCGACGACGATCTGGACGCCGCCATCACCGCGCTGCGCACCCACGTGGCAGACGATGTGCGAGTGCTCGACAAACCGGTACCGGAAGTCATGGTCAAACAGGTCAGCGACAGCGCCGTGATCGTGAACGTGCGGGTGTGGTCGCTGCTGGGCAACTACTGGAGCCTCTACTGGGATCTCCAGCGCAACGTCAAGGAAACGGTCGAGGCCGTGGGTTGCTCGCTCCCGTTCCCGACGCGCACCGTCATGCATGTGCCCGCACAGCCGATGCCGGACGCGGCCCCCTCACGACATTAGGCCGACCCAGGCCCGCCCTTTGCCGCCCACGCGGGCATCGGTGCGAGGCCAAGCGGTTACTGCGGCAACTCCGCAGCCCCCATGCGACGCACGATCACGCCGGCGCGTTGTGCGAGATAGGGCGAATTGCGATGGGTATCGAAGTAGCGCGGACGCGGCAGCATCACCGCCAGCCGCGCCGCCTGCCACGCGGAGAGCTTCGAGGCCGGAATGCCGTAGTAGTGACGTGCGGCGGCCTCGGCGCCGAACACGCCTTCGCCCCATTCCACCGAGTTGAGATAGATCTCGAAAATCCGCTGCTTGTTCATCCAGAATTCGAGCATCCACGTGATGCTCAGTTCTTCGGCCTTGCGCAAGTAGCTTCTCTCGCTCGACAGGAAAAGATTCTTCGCCAGTTGCTGCGAGAGGGTCGAGCCGCCCGCGACGATTCGCCCCTTCTTCTGATTCTTCTCCCACGCACCAAGCATCGCATCGATCTCGAAACCATCGTGATTGACGAAGTTCGCGTCCTCGCTCGCGATGATCGCGCGTTTCAGATTCCGCGAAATCTGATCGTACGGCACCCATTCGTGCTTGAGCGTCGCCTTCGGATCGGTCTCGCGCAGCCGCGCCTTGGCCGCGCGCATGAACGCCGTCGACGAAGGATCGAAGCGCACCCACCAGCCAATCTGCAGGAAGTAATAGCACTGTGTGGCCAACACGCCCGCAAACAGCAGCGTGACGACGTAGGCCGTCCACTGCCAGGGTCCCCAGCGGCGATGACGGGTCGTGCGCGAGGGGCGTCGCCGCGCAGCCATGGGAAAAATCAGGCTTTCGCGGTGAGCCGGGCGCGCAGGGCCGCGCGCACGACACCGGTCGACGGCCGCACGCCGCGCCACACCGCGAAGGCTTCGGCCGCCTGCTCGACGAGCATGCCGAGACCGTCCGCTGCGCGCGCGGCACCGGCTGCCAATGCGTGCGTCATGAACACCGTCGGCTGCGCGCCGTACATCATGTCGTAGGCAAGCGATCCGGCCGCATAGACACCTGCGGGCAGCGGCGGCACGTCGCCCTGAAGGCTGCCCGCCGTGGCGTTGATGATCACATCGAATGCCGCGGGCACCGCGTCCCAGCCACCACCGGCAAGCGCGACGCCATGATGCTCGGCCGCCTGTGCGAACCGCACGACGAGTTCGTCGGCACGCGCTGCCGTGCGATTGGCGACAAACAGCGCCGCCGGCCCCGCCTCGATCAGCGGCAGCATCGCGCCACGCGACGCACCGCCTGCGCCGAGCAGCAACACGCGGCGGCCTTTGAGCGGCACGCCAAGCGGTCCCTCGATGTCGCGCACCAGTCCCACCCCATCGGTGTTGTCGCCCGTGATGCCCCGCGCGTCGAACACCAGCGTATTCACGGCGCCCGCCGCCTGCGCACGTTCGGTAAGATGATCGGCCAGCGCGTGGGCCTCGAGCTTGAACGGCACGGTGACGTTGGCCCCCCGGGCGCCGCTCTCGATAAAGGCGCGCACGGTATCGGCGAACGCATCGAGGGGCGCGAGCAGGCGCTCATAAGTGAGATGTTGGCCGGTTTCGCGCGCGAATTCGGCATGAATGAACGGCGACTGGCTGTGTTCGACGGGATGGCCGATCACGGCGTAGCGATCAGCCTGCAGTTCCCCGGGTGGCGTTTGGTGTGTCATCGTTGTCAAAGACGCGGCGCCTGGCTTTCGCACAGGCGCCACAATTACGTGCATCAAATTCGGTGCCTGGTCAGAACGCCAGGGGCATCGATCACGGCAAGACCCACATCACGACGTCGCTGAACCACGCGCATTGCATCGCATGGTACACGCAGCGGCGCCATGCCCCGAGGCGTTGCCGGCAATGCGCACCGCGATGTCCTACTGCGCCGTGGCGCCCGACGGTGCCGCGAGCGTCTCGGCCTGCACGCCCTGACGCGAGAAAGTCATGCGCGTCACGATTTCAAGAATGTCGTAACGCTGTTTCATCTCGGCGGAAAAGTCGCCAAACGGCGCGCTCGCCTGCACAATCGCCACCGCGCGGCGGTCCAGATCGCGATTGCCGGAGCTTCGCGTGACTTCCACGCCCGCGACGTTCCAACCGTCCTTGTGATAGCCGAGCCCCCCCCGCTGATTGACGTTGAGCGTGACGATCAGCTCGCCATAAAGTCGCTCGCCGCCGATCTGGGGAAAGTGTTCCGTGCCGTAGCGTTCGACGCGATGGCGCAGCGTGTCGAAATACCGTGCGTACGCGACTTCACGTGTGTTGGCCGTGACCTGCCCCCGTTTTGGACGCGTCTGATAGGCGCGCAACTGCTTGTCGATTTCCGCTTGCAGGCGGGCGATTTTCTGGTCGACGTTCTGGTCGTCGAGTCCCTGCCCGCGTTGCGGTGCGTCGGTGCGATGGCGCTGCGACGCCGGCGTGGCCGCATACTGGCCGCGCAATTGTGTCAGTAGCTTCTCCTGCATCGCCTCCAGTTCGCTCACGTTGCGCTGGATCTGCGCGACGGGCGCACCGTCGCGATCGAGCGCGCGTGACGGCAACGGCGACGTCGCGCGCTCGCCGTCATGCTCGCCGCCACCCACCAGGTTCGCCTGCGCGAGCGCCGTGGCCTTCTGCGGCGCGTTGGCCGACTTGGCATTGACGAGCACGACGTCCAGCGGCGTGTCCGCACTGTGCAGCCGGAAACTGTCGGGCGCGACGAAATGCACCGCCAGCGCAAGCAGATGGACCACCGCGGAAAACGCCAGGCCCGTGGTCAGCGGATGCTCGCGCATGAGCGACCACCCGCGGCGACGCGCCGCGCGCAGGTTGCCGGAAGCGAGAGCCGGTTTCAGCACGCCGAACCGGAAAACGCGTCGCGCCCCCCTGCCGCCATCGGTGCAGCAGCAAGCGGCAAGGTGCCGGAGGCGGTCTCGACGGTTTGCGAAGCGGTCTCGGTGACGTCGGGCAAGGTCGATACGGCATCGTCATCGCCTTGGGTTTCGTCGCTGTCGTCGCCTGGATTGCCTTCGGTCCCGTCCGCACCCTCGGCATCGTCGGCGCCACCCTCGCCATCCGAACGATCGGCCCCACCGGCACTGTCTGCCCCGTCGCTGCCTTCGCCACCGTCACCTGCGCCGCCCGCCCCTTCGTCATCGTCGTCGCCGAGCACGGTCTGGCTGGCGCCGAGCACCTGCGCGACACGCACCGAAATGCTGAGCGTCACGACGTCGAGCGACAGCACGTCAAGCATGATCTGCGTACCGCGTGCGTGCGGGCCGAGCCCCAGGACGATCAGCGTCAGCGGAATATCGTTCAGGCGCACGGTGTCGCCCTTGAGGACGCTCGCCTGCACCTGCGACTTGTTCTCCTGGATCAACCAGCGCAGGCACCAGTAGCGCTCCATCCGGCTCTGATGCTCGGCGTAGGCCGCGTAGGCGGCCTCGAAGCTCGACACGGTCGCATACAGATCGGCATCCTTCGGCTTGAAGGGCGCCGCCAGCTTGGCCGTCACGCCGTGACGCACGCATGCGATCAACTGCCACTGGTTCACCAGATCGACGTAGCGACGCAGCGGCGAGGTGCTCCACGCGTACTGCTCGACACCCAGGCCTTCGTGCGGTGCCGGCGACGTCTGCATGCGCGTGCGGTTCACGCCGTAGGCGCGCTGCGCACGGTAGATGCCGGGCACGCCGCATTCGGCCAGCAAGCGGCCCCAGCGGCTATTCGCGAGAATCGCCATCTCGGCGACGATCAGGTCCAGCGGTGCGCCGCGCATGCGCTGCTTGATCGTGACCTGCTCGCCTTCGACGTAGAAATTGAAGTCGGTCTTGTTCTGTACTTCCGGACGCAGACCGTAGCCCACACGCGCGGCCTGGCGCTTGTCGTAGAGCGACTGCGCGAATGGCCACAGCAGCCGCAGTTCTTCCTTGTGCGGATAATCGCCGCTGCCGTCGGCCAGCGTCTCGGCCGTGATGATCGCGTCGAGTTCGTTGTGGCGCAGGTTCGCCGAGATCGGCACCCGCTCCGCGTGCGTTTCCGTCGCGACGATCTCGTAGGTGTCGGCCTTCACGACGACATACAGCGACAGCGCCGGACGCGCGCCCCCTTCCGCGAGCGTGTAGGCCTCGACCACGGCATCGGGCAGCATCGTGATCTTCTCGCCCGGCGCATAGACCGTCGACAAGCGCACGCGCGCGATCTCGTCGATGGCGTCGCCGCGCGTAATGCCGAGCGCCGGCGCCGCAATGTGGATGCCCACGCGCAGCAGCCCGTCGGGCAGCACCTGCACCGAGAGGGCGTCGTCGATCTCGGTCGTCGTCGAATCGTCGATGGAGAACGCCTGTACGTCGGCCAGCGGCAAGTCGTCGCCGGGCAACGGCGTCGGCCCGAGTTCGGGGAAGCCGGTGCCGCGCGGGAAGTGTTCGTAGAGGAACGCCGCCTCGTGATAGGCGCGCGGCGATGAAATGCCGCCGCAGGCGAGCATCACCTCGGCGTGCGTCTTGCCGAGCGCACTGGCGGCGGCGTCGAGCGCTTTCCACTCGATGGCGTTCTTGTCGGGGCGGAACAGCAGCAGCAGCGCCTTGCCCTTGAGCGCGTCGGGCAGCGTGCCGGCGATCAGTTGATCGGCGTAACCGGCCTGCAATTCCGCCTGCTGCTGCTTGCGGGCGAGCCCGGCGAGCGCGGCCTGCAGTTGCTCCTGCGGCGCGCGTTGATACTGCCCGCGCCCCTTGCGGCGGAAGTACACCGGCGAGGCCTGCAGGGCCAGCGCCAGTCCGGCCTGTTGCGCCATGCTCGCGCTTTCGCCGAAGTACTCGGCGGCGAGCGCCGGGAACGCAAACTCCTCGGCCGGCGCGCATTCCCACAGGAAACTCATATCGATGTCCTGCGCCGCGGCCTGCGCCTGCGTGATCAGATCGGCGGGCGACGGCGACTCGAACCGCAGCAGCACGTCGCGCCCCTTGATCTTGATACGACGTCCACCGGGCAGCTCCACCTGATACGACTCACCTTGCTGCGACAACACCGTGCCAGCCTTGAAGCCGCCGGATTCCTCAAAAAAAATGTTCATGAAACAGCCATCGATCGCAATAGGCGACATTGTAGCCCGCCAACGTGCGGCGGTTTAGGGCGAAACGGGCAAACGCGTTATTCGCCCGCGAACGGGCCGGCGGCACCCGGCGAAGGAAGGACATCGATGCCGGCAAAGCGCAGCACGTCGTCCATATAGTTGGCGAAATCGGAAATACCGTGGTCGCTGCCGTCGATCAGGGTGAGCTTCGCCCCCGGAAACTTTGCCACCATGTCCCGGTAGTCGAGCGTCCGGTCGCCCGTCGCGGCCACGAGGTAGTAGCGCTCGGGACGCGTGATCTGCGCCACGTCGATCATGCGCAGCTCATCCAGGTGTCGAGGCTCGACGACAATGGTGCCGCCCCCATGCCACATCGGCTGCTCGCCCAGCCATTTGCCCAGATCGTCGTACGGGCGCGTTGCCGGGTTGAGCAACACCGCGCGGCAGCCGAGCTTCTCGGCCAGATAGGTGGCGTAGTAGCCGCCCAGCGAGCTGCCCACGATGGTCAACTCGTCGGCCTTCACGCCGGTCAGCAGACGCTGCGCGTCGACCACCGCGGCCAGCGGCGACGGCGGCAACTGCGGGCAAGCCCACTCGCGCCCCAGTCCAAGCCGATGCATGCGGGCGGCCATCAATTGCGCCTTGAAGGAACGCGGCGACGAACGGAAGCCGTGCAAATAGAGAATCATGGGAGCTCCCGATAAAAGCGGGTCAGTACACAGACGCCGTGGCGCGCCAGTCAGGCGCGCGCCGCCAGCGCATCGAGCAATTTCTGGTGGATACCCCCAAAGCCGCCGTTGCTCATCACCACGATCTGGTCGCCCGGCCGCGCCGCCGCGCTCACCGCGCGCACCAGCCCATCGATGTCGCTGAACGCCTGCGCACGGGCGCCGAGCGGCGCGAGTGCCTCGGTCAGATTCCAGCCGAGGGCGTCCTTTCCGGACGGCGCACCATAGCCGAAGACCAGATCGGCATCGGCCAGGCTGGCCGGCAGTTGCGCCTTCATCACGCCGAGCTTCATCGTGTTCGAGCGCGGCTCCAGCACCGCCAGAATGCGGGCACTGCCGGCGCGGCGACGCAATCCGGCCAGCGTCGTCTGAATGGCGGTCGGATGGTGAGCAAAATCGTCGTACACGGTGACACCCGCCGCTTCGCCGCGCACCTCCATCCGACGCTTCACGTTCTGGAACCGGCCCAGCGACGCCGCGCCCTGCTCCGGCGGCACGCCTACGTGCCGTGCGGCAGCCACCGCCGCCAGCGCGTTCATCCGGTTGTGCTCGCCCTGCAGCGACCACTTCACTTCCCCGGCAGCCGTCGCTCCATGATGGACCCAGAAGGCTTCCTGCCCCGGCGCGAGCGCGTCGTTGGCCTGGGCGACATGCCAGCCGTCGGCCACGCCGAAGCGCTCCACCTCGCTCCAGCAGCCACGGGCCAGTACACGTTCGAGCGCGGCCTCGCGACCGTTGACGATCAGACGGCCCTGACCCGGCACGGTGCGCACGAGATGATGGAATTGCGTCTCGATCGCTATCAGATCGGGGAAAATGTCGGCATGATCGAACTCGAGATTGTTCAGGATAGCCGTGCGCGGATGGTAATGAACGAACTTGGAGCGCTTGTCGAAGAACGCCGTATCGTATTCGTCGGCCTCGATCACGAAGAAATCGCTGTCGGTCAGTCGCGCCGAGATGCCGAAGTTCATCGGCACGCCGCCGACGAGAAAGCCCGGGTGGTAGCCCGCGTCTTCGAGAATCCAGGCGAGCATCGACGTCGTCGTCGTCTTCCCGTGCGTCCCCGCCACGGCCAGCACCCACTTCTTCGACAGCACATGCTCACCCAGCCATTGCGGTCCCGATGTGTACGGCAGATTCCGGTTGAGGATCTCTTCCATCAGCGGATTGCCGCGCGACACCACGTTACCGATGACGAACAGGTCCGGCTTGAGCGCAACCTGTTCGGCGTCGAACCCTTCGATCAGCCGAATGCCCTGCGCCTCGAGCTGGGTGCTCATCGGCGGATACACGTTGGCATCGCAACCGGTCACGGTGTGTCCAGCCTGACGTGCGAGCACCGCGAGACCGCCCATGAACGTGCCGCAGATGCCAAGAATATGAATATGCATGGATGGGAAGCGAGGTGAGGACGGGCCGAGCCCGTGCGAAAAATGGGAAGGCCGAACAGCCAGGATCACCATTGTACCTGCGGCGTGAAGCGCAATGCCTTTCGGGTATCATCGTGCGCATGACACGTAGATCCTGGACCGACGCCCAACGCCTGCGCGAGGAAATCGCCCTGGTGGCCGCCCGCCTCATCGCCGAGGAGGGCGCCGACTACGCGAGCGCGAAGCGCAAGGCGGCGAAACAGGTGACCGGCGAGGCACGGATTGCCGGCGAATTGTTGCCAGATAACGATCAAATCGAAGCAGAAGTTCGCGAGTACGTCCAAACGTTCCTTTCGGAAACGCAGCCGGCCGAGCTGTCGCATCTGCGTCAGGTCGCGCTGACGGTCATGACATCGCTGGCGCGCTACCGGCCCTACATCACGGGCGCCGTCTATAACGGGACGGCAACGTCGCTATCCGACATTTATTTGCAGGCATTTTGCGACAACCCGAAAGAAGTCGCCATCGACCTGCTCAACCGGGGCATCGATTACGAGGTCTCGGAAAGTCGCCATTTCAATGGTCGGGGCATGGTCGAGACGCTGAGTTTCTTGTGGCGCGAACGGGGCCAGCGCGGCGAACCGGCCGGTGTGCACCTGGCGCTGTATTCCCTTGACGACATGCGCGGCGCGCTCAAGGCCACTGACGGAAATGGCCGCCCGGTGCGCGCCGACGCTGTCGGTCTGCGCGCGCTGATCGTCGGCGCCGAGGCCACGGCGCAAGCCACCAGCCACTGATCGAGGTTCGGAGGGCCGTGATATTGGCATCAAATCGCGCCCTTATCCCCTTTTATTCTCCGCTATTGACGTCCATTTTTCGTCTATTGTCTATTCCGGCATTTCTTTCCCACCCATCATGGCAAAACGCATTGTTATTCTGCTGATTCTGGCGCTCGCGGGACTGGCGGCCGGCTTCTGGTTCGGCCAACGGAACCCGCGAACGGCCAATGTGCCGGACGCCGCCGTCGCCCAACTGCTCGCCACGCAGCTTCCGGACCTGAGCGGTCGCGAGCAGGCCATCTCGCAATGGCGCGGCAAAACGCTGGTCGTCAACTTCTGGGCGCCATGGTGCGGCCCCTGCGTCGAAGAAATGCCCGATCTCCAGGCCCTTTCCACCGAATTCCGGGGAAAAAACGTTCAATTCGTGGGAATCGGCATTGATACCGCGCAGAACATGATCGCGTTCAAGCAAAAGGTGAAGGTCGATTACCCGTTGCTCGTGGCAGGCTACGCGGGCACGGACCTGGCTCGCGCGCTGGGCAACAAGGCCGGCGCCCTGCCATTTACCGTCGTGGTCGACCCGCAAGGCCGCCTGCACTACGAAAAGCTCGGCCGCATTACGTCGGACGAGGTGCGCTCGGCGCTCAAACCGCTCCTCTGAGACGACACAGGGCCGTCGGGCCGCCAAGGAGCGCGGGAAGTCCCGCCGGACGTGAGTGACGGGGCTTCATTTTCACCCTACTGGACAAAATCCTCCAACTGGCGTTTAATTGCGCCCAATTTCGGGAAATTTGATTCGCCAATGCCTCACCGCATTCTCGTGCTCCACGGTCCTAATCTCAACCTGCTCGGTACTCGCGAGCCGGCGGTGTACGGTCGCACGACGCTGGCCGACATCGACGCAGCCCTCGAGGCGCAGGCCAAGGCGGCGGGTGCCGAGGTGGTGACGTTCCAGAGCAATCACGAAGGCGCACTGGTTGACCGGATTCAGGCGGCACGCGACGCGTCGATCGACTTCATCGTCATCAACCCCGCGGCCTACACACATACCAGCGTGGCGATGCGCGACGCGCTGGCCGGCGTGGGCATTCCGTTCGTCGAGGTCCATCTCTCGAACGTCCATGCGCGTGAGGCCTTCCGGCATCACTCGTACTTTTCCGATATTGCGCAAGGTGTGATCTGCGGCCTGGGCTGGCGCGGCTACACCTTCGCACTCGAATTTGCCCTGCGGCGACTCGCCGGCGGGTAGCCTTCTCATCCCCTATTTCCCCTCGCGGTGGGTCACCTCCCCCGCGTCGATACCGAATTAAGGAGCTTCCTTCATGGATTTGCGCAAACTCAAGACGTTGATCGACCTCGTGGCCGAATCGGGTATTTCCGAACTCGAAGTCACGGAAGGCGAAGGCAAGGTCCGCATTGTCAAGGCGCCGCCCCAGGTGATTGCTGCCCCGATGCAGATGGCCATGCCGGCCGCCTACCCGCAGGTCGCCGCGCCAGCGCCTGCGGCGGCGGCCGCACCGGCACCGGCAGCCCCGGTTCTGCCGCAAGGTCATATCGTGACGTCGCCGATGGTCGGTACGTTCTACCGCGCCCCGTCGCCGGGTGCCGATCCGTTTGCGCAAGTCGGTGACTCGGTCAAGGAAGGTCAGACGCTGTGCATCATCGAAGCGATGAAGCTGCTCAACGAGATCGAATCGGACAAGGCCGGCGTGATCAAGGAAATCCTCGTCGAGAACGGTCAGGCCGTGGAATACGGTCAACCGCTGTTCGTGATCGGCTAATGCCGGTTGTCGGACGCCTCGCCCGCGCGGCGGAATACCGCCCGTCGGCACACGGCGTCCGGCCCCGCTCCTCTCCCCTTACGGGCAGGACTGCACATAATGTTTGAAAAAATCCTCATCGCCAACCGCGGCGAAATCGCTCTGCGCATCCAGCGCGCGTGCCGCGAGATGGGCATCAAGACCGTAGTCGTCTATTCCGAAGCCGACAAGGAAGCGAAGTACGTCAAGCTCGCCGACGAAGCCGTCTGTATCGGTCCGGCGCCCTCGCCGCTAAGCTACCTGAACATGCCGGCGCTCATCAGCGCGGCGGAAGTCACCGACGCCCAGGCCATCCACCCGGGTTACGGCTTCCTCTCCGAGAACGCCGACTTCGCCGAGCGCGTCGAGCAATCGGGCTTCACGTTCATTGGCCCGCGCCCCGACACCATTCGCCTGATGGGCGACAAGGTCTCGGCCAAGCAGACGATGATCAAGACCGGCGTGCCGTGCGTGCCGGGCTCGGAAGGCGCGTTGCCCGACGATCCCAAGGAAATCGTGCGTGTCGCACGCCAGGTCGGCTATCCGGTGATCATCAAGGCCGCCGGCGGCGGCGGCGGTCGCGGCATGCGCGTAGTGCACACGGAAGCGGCGCTCGTGAACGCGGTCAACATGACCCGTGAAGAAGCCGGCCGCGCCTTCGGCAACCCGGAAGTCTATATGGAGAAGTTCCTCGAGAACCCGCGCCATATCGAAATCCAGATCCTCGCCGACAAGCACAAGAACGCCGTCTGGCTGGGCGAGCGCGACTGCTCGATGCAGCGCCGCCACCAGAAAGTGATCGAAGAGGCAACCGCACCGCTGATTCCGCGCCGCTTGATCGAGCGCATCGGCGATCGCTGCGCCGACGCCTGCAAGAAGATGGGCTACGTCGGTGCCGGCACGTTCGAATTCCTGTTCGAGAACGGTGAGTTCTACTTCATCGAAATGAACACACGCGTGCAGGTCGAGCATCCGGTCACGGAAATGATCACCGGTGTCGATATCGTGCAGGAACAGATCCGCATCGCGGCCGGCGAAAAGCTTACCTTCCGCCAGCGCGACATCCAGTTCCAGGGTCACGCGATCGAGTGCCGCATCAACGCCGAAGATCCGTTCAAGTTCACGCCGTCGCCGGGTCGCATTACCGCATGGCACATGCCCGGGGGTCCCGGCATTCGCGTCGACTCGCACGCCTACAACGGGTACTTCGTGCCGCCGAACTACGATTCGATGATCGGCAAGCTGATCGCCTACGGGGCAACGCGCGAGCAGGCCATCCGCCGCATGCGTGTCGCGCTGTCGGAAATCGTGATCGAAGGTATCCAGACGAACATTCCGCTGCATCGGGAACTGATGCTCGACGCCAAGTTTGTCGAAGGCGGCACGAGCATCCATTATCTGGAAAACAAGCTGGCGCAGAAGTCTGCCGTGGGCAGCAATTAAGCGCCAGCCCGCCGTTACGTTAGTTACTCAGTAGGGAATCACTCGCCATGTATCGCGAACTCGTCGTAGAAGTTGCCCGCGCCCAAGCCGAGGCCCTGTCAGACGTCCTGCTCGACCTGGGCGTGCTGTCGGTCTCCGTGGAAGACGCGGACGCCGACACGCCCGACGAGCAACCGATGTTCGGCGAACCGGGCCTGACCCCGCCGGACACCGCGTGGCAACACTCGCGCGTGGTCGCGCTGGTGGGGGAAGACCAGGACGCCGCCGTGCTGCTCGCGGCGGCCATCAACGAACTGGGGCTCACCGAGTCGCCCGCATTCACACTGCGTGACGTGGAGGAGCAGGACTGGGTGCGCCTGACGCAATCGCAGTTCGAACCGATGCAGATCGGCCAGCGTATCTGGGTCGTGCCGTCGTGGCACGACGCCCCGGACACCGACGCCCTGATCCTCGAACTCGATCCGGGCCTCGCGTTCGGGACCGGTAGCCACCCGACGACGCGGCTGTGCATGGAATGGCTCGAACAGCACGTTCAGCCGGGCCAGTCATTGCTCGACTACGGCTGCGGCTCGGGCATTCTGGCCATTCTGGCGCGCAAGTGCGGCGCCGATCCGGTGATCGGTATCGATATCGATCCGCAGGCCGTCGAGTCTGCCCGCTATAACAGCGAGCGCAATCAGGCGACGGTCGAATACGGGCTGCCTGCCGACCTGCGCGACGGTCAATTCAATATCGTGGTGGCCAACATCCTGTCGAATCCGCTCAAACTGCTCGCATCGATGCTGACCTCGCGCGTGGCGCCGGGTGGACGGCTCGCTCTGTCCGGCGTGCTGGAGCGGCAGGCGGACGAGGTGATCGCCGCCTACGCGCCCTATATGAAGATGTCGGTCTGGCGTGCTCACGATGGCTGGGTCTGCCTGCACGGGCAGGCCGCCAGCTAAGTCGCACACGACGCGCCGAGTCTCCGGGTCCTCGTCCTCGACCTCTCCGACGCCCATGACCCACCCCTCGAGCGTCCTCGCTACCCGCTGCCCTCACTGCCATACCGTCTTTCGCGTCGTGGCGGATCAACTCAAGCTGCGCGACGGCCTTGTGCGCTGCGGCACCTGCCGCGAGGTGTTCGACGGACAGGCCTACCTGTGCGAGCCGCCCGGCGAAGCCCGCGAGAGCGAAACCGCGTCCACCGATGCGATGCTCACGCCGCACGCCGATGCCGAAGCCAGCGCCGATGTGCGCGCCGACATCACCGACACGCTCGACACCCCCACTACCGTTGACAGCGTCGGCACGTCCGATAGGACGCCGGCATGGCCAGCATCGCCCACGCGCCAGGAGACGCCTGCGGGCGCCACACTGGCGTCGGCCCGCGAACCCGCTGCGCAGGCCGAGCGAGCGCCGGTCCCCGAGATGCTTACGCCCACCGCGATCGCTGCGCTGCTGGGCACGCCCGACGAAAGCCGCGCACAGATGCGACACGGCCCGGGTCGCTATATGGACGACGACGACGCCACAGCGCTCACGGCACCCACCGCGTCAATGGCGTCGTCCGCGTCGGCGATGGCAGCCGATTCGCCCACGTCGGCCCGTCTCGCCGGACAACCACCGCGCCCCGGCGCCGGTCGCGTGATCTGGCGCGTGCTGATCACGCTGGCCATCGCCGCCCTGCTCGCACAATGGGCGTGGATCGAGCGTGCCGGCCTCGTCGATCGCGCGCCGGCATTGCGCAGCGTGTTCGCGGTGATCGGGCGCTCGATGCGCGTGACGATTGCGCCGCCGCGTCAGCCGGACAAGGTCCAGATCTCGAGCGTGACGCTGATCACTGACGCCCCGGGCGCGACCGATGCGGCAACCGGAACACCGGCGAGTGATGCCGCGCCCGGCGATGCCGTGCCGATGACGCTCACCGTATTCATCCGCAACCAGGCCGACTACGCGGTGGCCTGGCCATCGCTCGAACTCACGTTGTCGGACATCGACGGCAAGCCGGTCGTGCGACGCGTCTTTTCGGCAAGCGATTACGTTGCCGATGCCACGCAGCGCGCAGCGGGCCTGGCGCCACACAATGAACGTACGATTCGGTTACGATTGACGGCGCAGGCAGCGCTAGCCAGTAACTACCGGGTGCTCGCGTTCTATCCGTGATAGCGCTGTTGCACTCAACCTAGGAGATATTGATGTCCCAAGTCACCCTCGGGGGCAACCCCATCGAAGTCGACGGCCAGTTCCCGCAGAAGGGGCAGACCGCACCGGCCTTCTCGCTGGTCAATGCCAAGTTGCAGGATGTCTCGCTCGGCGACTTCGCGGGCAAGCGCAAGGTGCTCAACATCGTGCCGAGCCTCGACACGCCGACCTGCGCCACGTCGACCCGCAAGTTCAACGAAGCCGCAGGCAAGCTCGACAACACGGTCGTGATCGTGATCTCCGCTGACCTGCCTTTCGCGATGAGCCGTTTCTGTGCCACCGAAGGCCTGAACAACGTCGTCACGCTCTCGACCATGCGTGGCCGCGAGTTCCTCAAGAACTACGGCGTGGCGATCACCACCGGTCCGCTCGCCGGTGTATCGGCTCGTGCCGTCGTCGTGCTCGACGCCGATGACCACGTCGTCCACGCCGAACTCGTGCCTGAGATCAAGAACGAGCCGAACTACGACGCCGCACTCGCCGCGTTGTCGTAAGCCATTGGGCATCGCCTGTCGCCATCAATCCGGTGTGCGGCAGGATCGTAGCGCCCGCGCCGGTGCAGCAAATGCACCGGCCAGCATTTTCAGCATGACCCGGCAGCGTGACTGGCCAACCGTCTGCCCTCCCTGATTGGCCCCCGCTTACCTATCGCAAGGACATCCCCCGTGACTACCGTGATCTGCGGCTCGCTCGCCTACGACAACATCATGACGTTCGAAGGCCGCTTCGGCGAGCACATCCTGCCCGATCAGGTACACATCCTGAACGTCAGCTTCCTCGTGCCGACGATGCGCCGCAACTTCGGCGGCTGTGCCGGCAACATCGGCTACAGCCTGCATCTGCTGGGCGGTGCACCGGTGGTCATGGCCACCGTCGGCGAAGATGGCGCGCCCTACGTCGAGCGCTTCCAGTCGCTCGGCATGACGACGGAATTCGTTCGCATGGTCGCGGACAGCATGACGGCCAACGCGATGATCACCACCGATCTGGACAACAACCAGATCACCGCCTTCCACCCGGGTGCGATGATGTACTCGGCGCGCAACCGCGTGGCCGATGTCAGCGGCGCAACACTCGGCATCGTCGCGCCGGACGCCCCCGACGCCATGCTCACGCACGCCGAAGGCTTCGCCGCCGCCGGCGTGCCGTTCGTGTTCGATCCGGGTCAGGGCCTGCCGCTGCTCTCGCCTGAGACGCTGCGTCGCATGGTGGAACTCGCAACGTACCTGGCGGTCAACGACTACGAAGCCAAGCTCCTCTGCACGAAGACCGGCTGGTCGACGGACGACCTCCAGTCACGTGTCGAGGCACTTGTCGTCACGCGCGGAGAGCACGGGGCCCTGATCTTCGCCGGCGGCAAGCAGCATGACATTCCTGCCGTGACGGCCAAACGCATCGTCGACCCCACCGGGTGCGGCGACGCCTTCCGTGGCGGGTTGCTGTACGGTATCGAAAAGGGCCTCGACTGGCCGACCACCGGCCGCCTGGCCAGCCTGATGGGTTCGCTCAAGATTGCCGAGCAGGGCCCGCAGACTTTCGCGCCGACGCGCGCCGAGATCGACGCGCACTTTGAAGCCGCGTTTGGCTACCGCTTCGCATGACTCGATGAAAGGCATAACAATGGCACGACTGACCACACCGCTCCTCCTTCTCACCGCCGCAGCCTCGCTCTCGCTGTCCGCCTGCACGGCGTTCGGCCCGAGCAATTCCGCGAGCGTCTACAGCAGCCGCCAGGCGCAGCGCGAGCAAGTCGTGCGCATGGGGACGGTCGAATCGGTGCGCCCGGTCACGATCGATAGCAGCAATGGCGATCCGGGGATTCTCGGCGTGGTGGGCGGTGGCGCGCTGGGCGCCGTCGGAGGCAGCGCCATTGGTGGCGGTCGCGGGTCGATTGCGACGGGCATCATCGGCGGTCTGTTGGGTGCCGTTGCTGGCCAGGCCGTCGAGAACCGCATGAGCAAGAAGGCGGGCCTGGAGATCACGGTGCGACTCGACAACGGCGAGTTGCGCGCGATCACGCAGGATGCCGACGAGGCATTCCAGCCGGGGCAGCGCGTGCGCCTGCTCTCGAGCGGCGGCGTCACGCGTGTGACGCACTGAGCCCGCATGAAAAAACCCGCTGCGACGATGACTCATCACAGCGGGTTTCGGATCGAGTAGGCCTACTCGATCAAAAGGCACTGACGTGCCCTGGTTCCTGCTTCGGCAATCGAATTACGGACGGCTGCCGGTCGGGAACGGCCATGCCGCTGCCGGGTTCAGCGCCGTCTTCGGTGCCGCTGCCGGTGCTGCTGCCGGAGCAGCGGCAGGCTTGGCGGCAACCTTCTTGGCAGCCGGCTTCTTCGCCGCCGCCGCAGGCTTCTTGGCCGCCGGCTTCTTCGCAGCGACCTTCTTCACTGCGGCCTTCTTCGCTGCCGGCTTCTTCGCGGCAACCTTCTTCACCGCTGCCTTCTTGGCGACCGGCTTCTTGGCAGCGACCTTCTTCACCGCTGCCTTCTTGGCGACCGGCTTCTTGGCGGCAACCTTCTTCACCGCTGCCTTCTTGGCGACCGGCTTCTTGGCGGCAACCTTCTTCACTGCGACCTTCTTGGCTGCCGGCTTCTTGGCGGCGACCTTCTTCGCTGCCGGCTTCTTCGCAGCCACAGCCTTCTTCGCTACCGGCTTCTTGGCAGCCACAGCCTTCTTCGCTACCGGCTTCTTGGCGGCGGCAGCCTTCTTCGCTACCGGCTTCTTGGCAACAGCCTTCTTGGCTGCGGGTTTTTTCTTAGCAGTAGTAGCCATCACTTTGCTCCTTAACGTGAGAGATCACTCAAACAAAACCACCTGAGAAGGAAACCCGACCACCGTGCGGCGAACCGCCGGCGAGCGGGCTATTCATCGGCGTACGCATCGGACTTCGACGGCTTACGCTAATGAATTCGGCGCTGCGCACGTGACGCTGACCGTAAGTGGTCACGCGCGCAAAAAAATTGCCGGCGACATTGCCGCCAGCAATTCGATTGTCTTGAGAAGGGGGATTCGCCAGATTCTTCGGGGGGTAGCTTGCCTGTCCCGTCATCGGGAGGGAGGAGATTGCGATAGCGGATAAGCGATACTGCTTGCTATGCACCAAGGTTTTTACGCTCCGTAACTACCAGCTCTCTGTCGCGGGAGGAAAGCGATGTGCTTTCGTGTGTTCATCGAGACTGCAATTTATTTGAGCGAATCATAATTCTTTTGTGATGCGATGTTAATACTTTGCGCATAAAAAATCGCACAACGTTCGCAACGAAGAAGTCAATCTGTTGTATTTGATGCACATGGCATTCGCATATCGAGGCACGCGAAGCGAGCGTGACGACGTGCGAGTGAGGATGATGTGCGTGACCTGCGCCTTCTCTTTTGCTTCTCTTGCTGGCGCTCACACGTGCCACGCACGCTCACATCATCCTCTCGAAACCCGCATGGATACTGGCTTTGCAGCCAGCATCAAAATTTCACTTCGTGCTTAGTCCCAGCTCAGCGCGCCACCGGTCTGGTACTCGATCACTCGCGTCTCGAAGAAGTTGCGCTCCTTCTTCAGATCGATCATCTCGCTCATCCACGGGAACGGATTCTCTTCGTTCGGATAGAGCGCCTCGAGACCAATTTGGGAACAGCGACGGTTCGCGATGAAGCGCAGATAGCTCTTGAACATGCCCGCGTTCAGACCCAGCACGCCGCGCGGCATCGTGTCTTCAGCGTAGCGATACTCCAGCTCGACCGCCTTCTTGAACAGCTCGCGAATCTCTTCACGGAACTCCGGCGTCCACAGGTTCGGGTTTTCCAGCTTCACCTGGTTGATCAGGTCGATGCCGAAGTTGCAGTGCATCGACTCGTCGCGCAGGATGTACTGATATTGCTCTGCAGCACCGGTCATCTTGTTCTGCCGACCCAGCGCGAGGATCTGCGTGAAGCCAACGTAGAAGAACAACCCTTCCATGATGCAAGCGAACACGATGAGCGAGCGCAGCAGCTTCTGATCGGCTTCCTGCGTGCCGGTCTGGAACGACGGATCCGCCACCACTTCGATGAACGGGAGCAGGAATTCGTCCTTGTCGCGAATCGACGGCACTTCGTGATACGCGTTGAAGATCTCGCCTTCGTCCAGCCCAAGGCTCTCGACGATGTACTGATAGGCGTGCGTATGGATCGCCTCTTCGAAGGCCTGGCGCAGCAGGAACTGGCGGCACTCCGGTGCGGTGATGTGGCGATAGGTGCCCAGCACGATGTTGTTCGCCGCGAGCGAGTCGGCCGTCACGAAAAAGCCGAGATTGCGCTTGATGATGCGGCGCTCGTCTTCGGTCAGGCCGTTCGGATCTTTCCACAGGGCGATGTCGCGCGACATGTTGATTTCCTGCGGCATCCAGTGATTCGCGCAACCGGCCAGATACTTCTCCCAGGCCCACTTGTACTTGAAGGGCACCAGTTGGTTCACATCCGTCGTGCCGTTGATCACGCGCTTGTCGGAGGCGCTCACGCGACGCGTCGATTGCGAGGCGATCACGCTCGGGGTTTCCCCTTGCGCGGCAATCAGGTTCGACGCCGCGGCCGGGGCAGCGGTGGGGGCAGCCGATTTGGCCGTGGTGGTGTCTTCTTCCCAGTTCAGCATAGGGTCTCAGTCCGTTCAGGTTGATGCGATGCACGCACGCGCGCACATCGCCGAAGTGACAGATCAGCCGCTCGCGAGCGAAGGCTGACAAAAAATTTGCGATCCGGCGACCGGCAAGCGATCACCGGAAGCGCGAAGTCCACCGGGAGCATTGCCGTATTTCGGGGGTGATGCAGAGGCGCAATGGCGCAGTTTTGAACAACAACGCCGACGCGAGAGCCGCAACAACATCATGACCTCCCGACGTCGAATTGAACGTCTCCAATTTAGCACAATTACGTCACTCGTTCCAGCACATGACACTAGATCTAGTGTCGCAGTGCACGATAACCACTATACCTAGTGTTTACCGGCATTCCCGGGTGCCAGACGGCCCGCCTTGCGGGACCGGCATCTTGCCATGAAACGGCACCGTACGACAGCGATGATGGTGCGTCCACGGGTGGCGCGGCGTCACATTGGCGTATCCTGTCGCGACGGCGGACCGGAACGATAGATTTCGGCGTGCGCCACCTCAAAAGACGTCGATGAAGGAGATACCGACGATGACATTCGCAGGCGCCGACGACACACAGGCGACAGCAGGCTCGCCTGGCCCGACACCACGCACCCTCACCCCCGGCAAGCCGATCCGCCTGTCGGCGGGCTCGCTCGTGGCCGAGGTTCAATCGAGCTGCGGCGGACGGCTCTCACGACTCGCTCACCGCGACGCGCGCGGCGATGTCTTCGACTACCTCGTCCCGCTCGGCAGCGATCCGTTCGCGTCGGACGAGTGGCCGAAGGCCGGGGCCTTTCCGATGCTGCCGTATACCAATATGTTGCGCGACGACACGCTGCACTGGCGGGACCGCACGATCATCGTTCGCGAGACACCGGCAGCATCGAGTTCTCTGCATGGCTGGGGGCTGCGTCGCGTGTGGGACGTCGTCGACGAAAGCCCGCACTGCTGCGTGCTGCAACTGGACAGTCCCGCACAACCCGAATGGCCCTGGCACTATCAGGCGTACCTCTCGGTCACGCTCGACGAGCAGGGCGTCGACATGCAACTGTCGATCACCAACCTCTCGACGCCGGACATGCCTGCCGGACTCGGCCTGCATCCTTACTTCCACTGGCCTGCCGGCGCGCGGCTGACGTTCGCGTCGGGAGCGATCTGGCGTTCGCCTTCCGAGGATAGTCGTTGGCCGAGTGAGCAACGCGTACCGGTCGCCGAGATCGAAGTGGTGTCTGTCGGCGGCGGACTCGATACCGAAGGGCGTTCCACCTGGTTCGCCGAAGTGCCGGTCGAGTCGGAGCGATTCGACGCACGCATCGACTACGCCGGAGGACTGCACTCGGCCACGGTACGCAGCAGCGACGCCACCTGGCTCGTGATCCACTCCCCTGCCGGGCGTCCCTACCTCTGCCTGGAACCGTCGACGCATCGGGTCGGCGAGTTCGACGACGATCACGCCGTAGTGTCGCACGGACAAACGCTCGAACTGTCGATGCGCATCGATCTGACCTGAGCGCTCGGCGGCGGCAACGTCGGCCGTCATCTCGACGCCAGAAACGCTTGGGGCCAGTGCCAAGGTGCAAACCTCGGGACTGGCCCCAATCTCATCGCAAGCTTTGGCTTACTGGCAAGCTTCGCACTCTTCGAAGCCCGGGTCACCCGGTCGCATCGTGCACACCGCGCCTTCGGCTTCCGGCATCGGCTGCGCCAGCGGCGAGGACGGTTCCGCCGAGAAGCCACCCGACATACCACCGGAACTCGGCACCGCATTCAATGCCCCGTGGCTCACGGTCGACTTCTCGACGTGCGTCGCGGCCATCGTACGCAGGTAGTACGTGGTCTTCAGGCCACGCGTCCATGCCAGCTTGTACGTCTCGTCGAGCTTCTTGCCCGAAGCGCCCGCCATGTAGATGTTGAGCGACTGCGCCTGATCGATCCACTTCTGACGGCGCGACGCCGCCTCGACCAGCCACTTCGGCTCGACTTCGAACGCCGTGGCATAGATCTCGCGCAGGTCGGCCGGCACGCGATCGATGCGGGCGAGCGAGCCATCGAAGTACTTCAGGTCGGCGACCATCACTTCGTCCCACAGGCCTCGCGCCTTCAGGTCACGCACCAGATACTCGTTGACCACCGTGAATTCGCCCGAGAGGTTCGACTTCACGTACAGGTTCTGGAACGTCGGCTCGATACAGGCCGAGACGCCAATGATGTTCGAGATCGTGGCGGTCGGGGCGATGGCCACGCAGTTCGAGTTGCGCATGCCGTACGAAGCGATGTGCTTGCGCAGGCTGTCCCAGTCGAGCGTTGCCGACATGTCGACATCGATGTAGCCGCCACGTTCTTCGGCCAGCAGCTTGAGGGAGTCTTGCGGCAGGATGCCGCGATCCCACAGCGAGCCCTTGTACGAGGAATACTGACCGCGTTCCTTGGCCAGCTCGGTCGACGCCCAGTAGGCGTAGTAGCACACGGCCTCCATCGAACGGTCGGCAAACTCGACGGCGGCGTTCGAGGCATAGGGCGTGCGCAGCAGGTGCAGGCAATCCTGGAAGCCCATGATGCCCATGCCCACCGGACGGTGATGCAGGTTCGAATTGCGCGCCTTCGCCACCGCGTAGTAGTTGATGTCGATGACGTTGTCGAGCATGCGCATCGCCACGCGGACGGTGCGCTGCAACTTGTCGTGATCGAGTTCGTAACCGTCCGCGGTCTGCTTCAGGTGCGCCACGAGGTTCACCGAGCCCAGGTTGCACACAGCGATTTCAGTCTCGCTCGTGTTGAGCGTGATCTCGGTGCACAGGTTCGACGAATGCACCACGCCCACGTGCTGCTGCGGCGAGCGGATGTTGCACGGATCCTTGAACGTGATCCACGGATGGCCGGTTTCGAACAGCATGCCCAGCATCTTGCGCCAGAGTGCCTGCGCCGGAACCTTCTTGAACAGCTTGATCTCGCCGCGGGCGGCCTTGTCTTCGTAGGCGGTGTATACCTGTTCGAAAGCCTTGCCGTACTTGTCGTGCAGGTCCGGGCAGGTCGACGGCGAGAACAGCGTCCAGTCGGCGCCTTCCATCACACGCTTCATGAACAGGTCGGGAATCCAGTTCGCCGTGTTCATGTCGTGCGTGCGGCGACGGTCGTCGCCCGTGTTCTTGCGCAGCTCGAGGAATTCTTCGATATCCAGGTGCCACGTTTCCAGGTAGGCGCACACGGCGCCCTTGCGCTTGCCGCCCTGGTTCACGGCCACGGCCGTGTCGTTGACCACCTTCAGGAACGGCACCACGCCCTGGCTCTTGCCGTTCGTGCCCTTGATGTGCGAGCCGAGTGCGCGAACCTGCGTCCAGTCGTTGCCCAGACCGCCGGCGAACTTCGAGAGCAGTGCATTTTCCTTGAGCGCTTCGTAAATGCCTTCCAGGTCGTCCGAGACCGTCGTCAGGTAGCACGACGAGAGCTGCGAGCGACGCGTGCCCGAGTTGAACAGCGTCGGCGTCGAACTCATGAAGTCGAAGCTCGACAAAATCTGATAGAACTCGATCGCGCGCGCTTCGCGCTCGACTTCATTCAGTGCCAGCCCCATCGCCACACGCATGTAGAACGCCTGCGGCATTTCGATGCGGTGACTGTCGATATGCAGGAAATAGCGGTCATACAGCGTCTGCAGACCCAGATAGTTGAATTGCAGATCGCGCGAGGCGTCGAGCGCAGCACTCAGCTTGGCCAGGTCGAACGAGAGCAGTTGCTCGTCGAGCAGTTCGGCATCGACACCCTGCTTGATGAAGCGCGGGAAGTACTCGATATAGCGCGCGGCCATTTCGCCCTGCGGCACTTCTTCGCCGAGGATCTCGCGGCGGATCGTGTGCATCAGGATACGCGCCGTGACCTGGCTGTACGCCGGTTCCTTCTCGATCAGCGTACGCGAGGCGAGGATCGCCGAGTCGTAGACCTGCGACAGCGGCACGCCGTCGTACAGGTTCTTGAGGGTCTCGGTCAGGATCGGCTCGGCGTCGACTTCGTCGCCCAGGTTTTCACAGGCGGCCTGCACGACGCCGCGCAACACCGACATATCGAGCTCACGCACCACGCCGTCGTCGGTGACACGCAGCACCGAGGCGTCGGGCGTGGCCGTCTCTTGCGCGGTCTCGACCGCGTGCGCGCGCTCTTGTGCACGCTTTTCGCGATACAGCACATAGGCGCGAGCCACGTTGTGCTCGCCTTCGCGCATCAGCGCGAGTTCGACCTGATCCTGGATGTCTTCAATGTGGAACGTGCCGCCGTTCGGACGGCTGCGCATCAGGGCGCGCACGACGTTCTCGGTGAGCTGTTCCACAAGCTCGCGTACGCGGGCCGACGCCGCGCCCTGTCCGCCGTTCACGGCAAGGAACGCCTTGGTCACGGCGATCGCGATCTTCGACGGCTCGAAACCCACCACCGCGCCGTTGCGTCGAATCACTTTGAAGTCGGCGTTGGTCGCCGGCTCGAAGGCGCCCGTCGTCTGGGGCGCCGACGCACCCGCACCACTGCCAGCGGTCGCGGCAGGCGTCGGGGTCGGGCGGGTGAGGTTTTCGTTAGTCTGCATGTAAAAACTCCCGTTCCAATGAGATGGTGCTGTTAGCGCGTTCTTACCAGGGTTACGGCCGGCAAAAATGCGCCCTGGGGCGCCGATGGAGCGAAGTGCTGGACACCGCACGACCGACGGACGGCCAAGGGTTCAGGTGTCCGCTGCACGGCTTTGCTGCAGTGCCGCCCCGCAAATACGCCGCAGGAAAAGCACGGTATTGATGGCGATTGCATTCTGTGCCGAACTCAACATCAACCACTAGATGTAGTGGTCGGCACTGGAATTGACACTAAGTATAGTGGAGATGACGCACTCCGCAAACCCAAAAATTTCTCTCGCCCGGAAGGCCCGTGGCATCGTCGTGTCAAGCAAAACCTGCCCCCGGATGGGGATTATTCGGCCGGCTGAAATGGCAGCGCCTCCGGGTTGAGCGCTGCCATCCGGCGCAATCGCTGCCACTCGAAGTACGGTCCCGGGTCCGTCTTCCGACCCGGGGCAATATCGGCATGTCCGGCCACGGTTTGAATCGGATAATGCTCACGCAACGCGCGCGTGAGCGCTGCCAGCGTGACGTACTGCGCTGCCGTAAACGGCACGTCGTCGGTACCCTCCAACTCCACGCCGATCGAAAAATCGTTGCAGCGCGTTCGCCCTTCGAACGACGACGCCCCGGCATGCCAGGCACGCGCGTCGCACGACACGAACTGCTGCAACGCACCATCGCGCCGCACCAGAAAGTGCGACGAGACCTGCACACCGCGGATCTCATCGAAGAACGGATGCGCGTCGTGGTCGAGCCGGTTCTGGAAGAACGCGGCGATCTCGTCGCCACCGAATTGACCGGGCGGCAACGAAATATTGTGCACGACGAGCAGGTCGGTCGGCATGCCCTCTGGACGCCGGTCGAAGTTGGGCGACGGCAACCGCTCGGCTTCGCGTATCCAGCCATCGGCGTCGAGCGTGAGCACCAGGCCGGGGTCCGGCGCGTTCATGCGTCACCTCGGCGCAGCAAGGCACGCGTCGTGACGCGGCCGCACGACCGGGGCGCAAGGCGAGGGTGCGCGGATGACTGGAGCATGACGGGCACAGCGGACTCCCGTAGAGCGAGGGGCGCCATTGTAGCCCACTTGGCGCAACACCGTCGGCGGCATGTCCGGCGTGGGCAACGGGTGAACCCGCCACGCGTGGCCGGTAGCGCGCCAACCGTTGTCATCCCGTCAAGGGCGTCCAGGGAGTCAAGGGAACCGCCCAAAGAAGAAGCCTCCCGCCTTACCCGGCCGAGAGGCTTCTGTGGGCGTGACCACGCCCGGGGATGATGTCGCTCTCGTGCCGTACGGCACGTGCACCATCCCGCGCCGCTCACAGGTGCGGCGCTCCTGGCCGTCGCCGGCCGGTGAAACGCATTGCCTTCGCCAACCCTGTCATCGCTTTCGATACAGTGCCCTCGCTTAACGCCATGATCGCCATCGATCAAGGAAAGGCTGGAATGGCGGACTCCACCCCTTCCATGTGCGCTTCGGGGTGATGGGCCTTCAGCATCTCGCGAATCTCATCGACGCGACCGTCACGCACATCCACCATCAGCAGAATCATGCCGCGCTCAAGCGGCTCGCGAAACGCCTTGAGTCGCGAGTTCGGCACCGACACGCCGATCATGCTCGACACCCAGGCGCCAAAGAGCGCACCGAGCGGTGCCGTCACAATCATCAATTCCCACTGGGGCCGCGCGCCCACGATGGGGAAAAACGCGGCGACTGCACCGACTGCCAGACCACAGAACCCGCCGATCACGAGCCCGGCTTCGGCGCCGTGCACGATATCGGAACTCTGTAGCAGGTTAGCCTCGTGCAGTCCCTCCAGTTCCATTTCGTCACGTGCCATAAAGTGGATGTGACGCTCCTCGACCCGGGAGAGCAATAAATCGCTCATCGTGCGCTGGGCACTCGCCAGATCGGGAAGAAGAAAATACATCCGTCTGCGCATTAGCATGTTGCGCCCTCCTGTCGTCATGCCCCTCGATGATTATTCTGTTTGTGAGCGGGGCCGGTTACTGTGTTTTAGTGCATGCGGCAGGCATGCGCAAGCCGGCACGTGCAGGTGCCGTGATGGGAACCACGGGAGAATGTCGCATCGCTGCGCGGCGGGGCCGCCCAGCGGGACTCAGGCGCGTCGTTCGCGCGCCAGGTAGGCGTCGCGGTGTTCACCGCTGCAAAAGTGCCTGCCGCCCGCGCCGGCGATGGCCTCGCTCTCGGGAAGATAGGTATCGCACTCGCTGCACCGCACCATGCGCTCGGCCGGCGGCAGCGCCTGACGCGCCGTCGTGCGCGCGTCGTTCGCGCCCGGGGGCCGCATGCGCTCGCTATTGCGCTTGCGCTCGTTGCTTCGCATCCACCATGTGCCAACGATCAGCAGCACCAGTAACAACAGGATATTGCGCATCGCGCTTCAAGTCTCCGTCATGCGATGCAGCACCACCTCAAGCACGAAGCGAGAACCGACATACGCCAACAACAGCGCCACGAACGACGCCAGAACCCAACGTAGCGCGATCTTGCCGCGCCACCCATAGAAGTGCCGGCCCAGCAGCACCGCGCCGAACATCAGCCACGACACCACCGCGAACACGGTCTTGTGATCGATGCGCACCGCACGCCCGAACAGCGCCTCGGAGAACATCACGCCGGAGATCAACGTCAGGGTCAGCAGCACGAACCCTGCGCCGATCAACCGGAACAACAGCTTTTCCATCGTGAGCAACGGCGGCAACGTCTCAAGCCAGTGCGAGAGCCAACCGGCCGCGTCGCCGCGGCGCGACGGATGCAGTTGCCGCTCGGCGTACAGCATCAACAGCGCGTGCAGCGCAGCCAACGCGAACAGCCCATAGGCCATGTTGGCGATGATGAAGTGCGCCTTGAAAATCGGCTCCGCCGCATAACCCAGGATGCGCACATCCGGAAAAATCATCGGCAGCACGCAGGCAACGGCGGCCACAGGGGTCACCATCAACCGCAGGCTGTCGAGCGGAAAGAAGAAACTCTCGATCCAGTAGATCCCGACCGAGAGCCACAGCATGGCCGAGAGCATGTACGCGAAACCGAAATGCATACTGTCGGCGCGGAAGATCGTTTGATGCAGCAACGCCCCGTGCAACGCGAGCGTGACGAACAGCGAAAGCTGCATCGGCCAGCGCGATGGCTTACCCGCGACCGGCACAGGTGCGACCTGCCCGCCCGCCAGTGCGAGCGCAGCGTTGCGTCGGTACCCTTGCCACGAACAAACCGCCAATCCGGCGTAGAGGATGGCGGTCAGCGCATACAGTAAAATAGTCATGTTTGAAGTTTACACCAGCCCATGACGGGCGCGCTGCCGTGCTCGCCCGGCGTCCCTCCGGGGCCGAACGGCGGGGCGAACGGGGCCGCTGCAGGTCTTACAGGATACGTTTCATGCTCGACAATCTCACTACGCGCCTAGCCAAGGTCGTCAAGACGCTGCGCGGCGAAGCCCGCCTGACCGAGGCCAACACGCAGGAAATGCTGCGTGAAGTCCGTCTCGCCCTGCTCGAGGCCGACGTCGCCCTGCCCGTGGTGCGCGATTTCGTCGCCAAGGTCAGGGAGAAGGCGCTCGGCGAGGAAGTCATTTCCAGCCTCTCGCCGGGCCAGGCGCTCGTCGGCGTGGTGCAGCGCGAGCTGACCGCGCTCATGGGCGGCGATTACGAAGGCCGCGCCGCCGAACTCAATCTCGCGACCACCCCGCCCGCCATCATCCTGATGGCCGGTCTGCAAGGTGCCGGCAAGACGACCACCGTCGGCAAGCTCGCCAGGCTGCTGCGCGGCCAGAAGAAGAAAGTCCTCACGGTCTCCACCGACGTCTATCGCCCGGCCGCCATCGCCCAATTGGAGACGGTGACGAAGCAGGTCGATGCCGACTTCTTCCCGTCGCAGCCCGATCAGAAACCGGTGGACATTGCCCGCGCGGCTGTCGACTGGGCCCGACGCCATCACCATGACGTGCTGCTCGTCGACACGGCCGGCCGGCTCGGCATCGACGAAGCGATGATGCAGGAAATCAGCGCCCTGCACGCCGAGCTGAAACCGATCGAAACGCTGTTCGTCGTCGACGCCATGCTGGGTCAGGACGCCGTCAACACCGCGCGTGCCTTCAACGACGCGCTGCCGCTCACCGGCGTGGTGCTCACCAAGCTCGACGGCGACTCGCGCGGCGGTGCGGCGCTGTCGGTGCGCCACATCACCGGCAAGCCGATCAAGTTCGTCGGTGTGGGCGAAAAGCTCGACGGCCTCGAAGTCTTCTACCCGGATCGCATGGCGAACCGGATTCTCGGCATGGGCGACATTCTCGCGCTCGTCGAGGAAGCGCAACGTGGCGTCGACGTGCAAGCCGCGCAAAAGCTCGCCGAGAAGGTCAAGAAAGGCGGCGACTTCGACCTGAACGACTTCAAGGCCCAGATCGGCCAGATGAAGAACATGGGCGGCCTGTCGTCGCTCATGGACAAGCTACCCGCGCAATTCCAGGCGGCCGCCAGCCAGACCAATATGGATCAGGCCGAGAAGCAGGTGCGTCGCATGGAGGGCATCATCAACGCGATGACGCCTTCCGAGCGCGCCAAGCCGGAACTGATCAAGGCGAGCCGCAAGCGCCGTATCGCCGCCGGTGCGGGCGTTCAAGTGCAGGAAGTCAATCGCATGCTCAATCAGTACGACCAGATGCGCACCATGATGAAGAAACTCAAAGGCGGCGGCATGATGAAGATGATGCGCAGCATGAAAGGCATGATGCCCGGTATGCGCTGACCGGGGCTTATTCGGTTGCCTGCCGTAACGCCGGCGGGCATTCCGTATATACTCCGGGCCGCACGTAGCGCGCACGTAGCGACATCTCCCCGCAACACGTTCCACAGGGTCGCCCCATATGAACCGCGAAGAAGCCCTCGAAGTTTTCCGCAATTCCGAAGAGATCGTCTCGGCCGACGACGTGAACCGCTCCATCGACACGATGGCCAAGGCCATCAAGGACGCCGTTGGCGACGCATTCCCGATGGTGCTCTCGGTCATGGGCGGTGCGGCCGTCTTCACCGGCATGCTGCTGCCGCGCCTGGACTTCCCGCTGGAGTTCGACTACATCCACCTCTCGCGCTACAACAACACCACGACGGGTGGGGCGATGCAATGGCGCGTGGCGCCGCGCGACTCGGTGCGCGATCGGGTGGTACTCGTGCTCGACGACATCCTCGACGAAGGCGCCACCATGGCGGCAATTCGCGACCGGATCCTGGAGATGGGCGCCTCGAAGTTCTACAGCGCCGTGCTGTGCGAGAAGATCCTGACGAAGGAAAAGCCGTCGCATCCGGATTTCTGCGGCTTCACGGTGCCGGACCGCTATGTCTTCGGTTGCGGCATGGACGCCAAGGGTTACTGGCGCAACCTGCCGACGATCCGCGCGTTGACCACGCCGCGCTGAGCGCCGCCGCGGGACGACGTCCCGTTCGCATCGTGACGACAAAGGGGCCTGCGAGGCCCCTTTTTCATGACTGGCACGCCAGCGAGCATGCGCCCACCGGCGTGCCACGTAGTCGCGATCAGACCGTCTTGGCGGCCCGCACCTTGCTGATGACGATGTCCGCCACGGCGGCAACGTCGAGCAACTGCGCTTGCGCTTCGCGCCGGCCCTGGTACTCGAGCTTGCCTTCCTTCAGGCCCCGGTCGCCGATCACCACACGATGCGGCACGCCGATCAGTTCCCAGTCGGCGAACATCACGCCGGGACGCTCGCCACGATCGTCGAGAATCACGTCGATGCCGGCGCCCAGCAGGTCGTCGTAGAGCTTATCGGCCGCCGCGCGCACGGCATCGCTGCGCTCGTAGCCCATCGGGCACAACACCACTTCGAACGGGGCCATCGATTCCGGCCAGATGATCCCGCGATCATCGAAGTTCTGTTCGATGGCGGCACCGAGAATACGCGTGATGCCGATGCCGTAGCAGCCCATCTCCATCGGCGCCGGCTTGCCGGTTTCGTCAAGGAAGGTGGCGCCCATGGCGTCCGAATACTTGGTGCCCAACTGGAACACGTGGCCCACTTCGATGCCACGGCACAGCGCAATCTCGCCCTTGCCGTCCGGCGAGACGTCGCCCGGCACGATGTTGCGCAGATCGGCCACGACTTCCGGCTCAGGCAGATCGCGCCCCCAGTTCACCCCGGTGATGTGGAAATCGACCTCGTTCGCGCCAACCACGAAATCGCTCATTTTGGCGACCGAGCGATCGACCACGAGCTTCACCGGCTTCTTCGTGCCGATCGGGCCCAGATAACCCGGCGGCGTGCCGAACGTATCGACGATCTCGGCTTCGCTGGCAAAACGCAGGCCGGACAGCCCCGGCACCTTGCTCGCCTTGATCTCGTTCAGGTCGTGATCGCCGCGCAGCAGGAGCAGCCAGACGGTCGTGCCGGAAGCTTCGCTGTCGGTGGCGAGCACGATCGACTTGACCGTGCGCGAGAGCGGGATCGAGAGCAGTTCCGCGACGGCTTCGCACTTGGCCTTACCCGGCGTGGCCGTCTTGGTCATGGCCTCGGCAGGCGCCGCGCGTTCGCCCTGGGGAGCGAGTGCCTCGGCCATTTCCACGTTGGCCGCATAGTCGGACGTCGGGCAATAGGCGATGGCGTCCTCGCCAGTGTCGGCAATCACGTGGAACTCGTGCGAGCCGGAGCCGCCGATGGAACCATTGTCGGCCACCACGGCGCGGAATTCGAGGCCCAGACGCGTGAAGATGCGCACGTAGGCGTCGAACATCTTCTGGTAGGACACGGCCATGCCGGCACGGTCCTTATCGAAGGAGTAGGCGTCCTTCATGATGAATTCCCGCCCGCGCATTACGCCGAAACGCGGACGAATCTCGTCGCGGAACTTGGTCTGCACCTGGTAGAAGTTCACCGGCAGTTGGCGGTAGCTCTTGATTTCGCGCCGGGCGATGTCCGTCACCACTTCCTCGTGGGTCGGTCCGACGACGAATTCGCGCGCGTTGCGATCCTTCAGGCGCAGCAGCTCGGGACCGTACTGCTCCCAGCGCCCCGATTCCTGCCACAGTTCGGCCGGCTGGACCGCCGGCATGAGCAGCTCGAGCGCACCGGCGCGGTTCATTTCTTCACGGACAACGGCTTCGACCTTGCGGATCGAGCGCAGGCCGATGGGCAGGTAATCGTAGATACCACCGGCCACGCGGCGAATCATGCCGGCGCGCATCATCAGCTTGTGGCTGACGATTTCGGCGTCGGCGGGGGCTTCCTTGAGCGTGCCGATGAAAAAGCGAGAGGCTTTCATGCAAATTTCCGGGAAAAATGAGGGTCAACGGCGCGGACGGCGGCTCGGTCTGTTGCCGGGAGCGAGGCCGGGGCATGCCCGAACTTCGTCGCCGCCCCCTGAGACACCCGCCGGCCGTACACGCCGCCCCGGTCACCCGAGCCGCCGCCGGCCGCCGCGCCGGTGATTATCTGTTTATAATCGAAGCAATTTTAAAGGATTCAAGGGTGGTTGTATGCTTGACCGTGAAGGCTTTCGCCCGAACGTCGGCATCATCCTCTTAAACGCACGCAATGAAGTGTTCTGGGGCAAGCGGCTGGGCGAGCACTCCTGGCAGTTCCCGCAAGGCGGCATCAAGTACGGCGAAACGCCCGAACAGGCCATGTTCCGAGAATTGCACGAGGAAACCGGGCTAAAGCCAGAACACGTCAAAATCATCGGTCGCACGCGCGACTGGCTGCGTTATGAGGTGCCGGACAAATTCATCAAGCGCGAAGTGCGCGGACATTACCGGGGCCAGAAGCAAATCTGGTTCCTGCTGCGCATGGTCGGCCGCGACTGCGATATCTGCCTGCGCGCCACCGAGCATCCGGAGTTCGATGCCTGGCGCTGGAACGAGTACTGGGTGCCGCTGGATGCCGTGATCGAATTCAAGCGCGACGTGTACCAGCTCGCGCTGAATGAACTCTCGCGCTACCTGCGACGCTCGGCCGCGCGGACTCAGCAGGATCGGCGACGGTTTCCGCGCGCCGGGGCCCGGGTCGGGGAATTGCCGCCGGGCGCGACCCGTGCGCATGACGACACCTGCGGCAGTGACGACGGTAGCGGCGGGGCCGGCGACACGAGTGAACTGGCAGGCGCCACCGGTGTCGGCACACCGCCCCGGGAGCACTGAACCGGGCCGCCGTCGGCCTGTCCTACTATGCGATCATCGGCCGCGGGCGACATGCCCGCGTCCCCCTTTTGACCTGGCATCCCCCAGGATGCCGCGCGGATCGTCCGTTATCGTTCGTCCGCCGTCCAACCGACATCTCGATCCCACGCCATGCGCCTTTCCTTCGTTCGCCGCGCCCCGCGCCTGACTGCCCTCGCCCCGCTGGCCGCGCTGGCGCTGATAACCGCTTGCAGCGGCACGATGAAGCCCACTCAGGACTTCGACGAATACGTCGCCCAGCAGGAAGCCGCCAAGGGCAAGTGGAAGGAAGCCGAATTCACCTTGCCGGCGACGGCCCCGCAAGACGCCGATCTGGTGAGCTTTCCCACCCTGCCGAACGCCACGCTCGACTACGCGATCGACACAAAGTCGGTGCAGGTGACCAAGGACGGCGTGGTTCGCTACATCGCGGTGATCCGGAGCAAGCAAGGGGCGCGCAACGTTTCGTTCGAGGGCATCCATTGCTCGTCGTTCGAGTCGCGCCTGTACGCGACGGGCCGCCCGGATGGCACATGGGTTGCCGCGCGCAACAGCGAATGGCGTCCGATCCGCCCGTACGGGTCGACGGCCTATCAGGGCATCCTGTTCCGCGACTACCTCTGTCGCGACAAGTCACCGCTCGGTGACGCCCGGGAAATTGTGCAGAACCTGCGCTTCCCGACGTTCGATCAGAACCAGAACTATCGGTGAGCCGCGATGGACGGTCGATTTCCCTTGACCGCCCTCATGCAAAAAACGCCGGTCACGCATAGCGTGCCGGCGTTCTGACTGGCTGACGCGAGCTCATCGCCCCGCCCTGCGCCTCAGCGCAAGATCAGGTTATCGCGATGGATCAGCTCAGGCTCGTTCGCAAAGCCCAGCACCTGCTCGATGTCGCTGCTCGGGCGACGCCGAATCAGGCGCGCCTCCGAGGCACTGTAGTTCGACAGCCCCCGTGCGACTTCGTGACCGCCCTCGTCCACGCAGGCGATCACCTCGCCTCGCGCAAACGTGCCCTCGACATCGATCACGCCGATCGGTAGCAGGCTCTTGCCCTCCTGCTTCAGCTTCCTGCACGCGCCCGCGTCGATCACCACGCGACCGCGCACCTGCAAATGATCCGCCATCCATTGCTTGCGGGCAGTCAGCACCGCCGTGCGCGCGACCAATTGTGTGCCGATGGCCTCGCCGTTCGCCAGACGCACGAGCACGTCGCCTTCGCGCCCCGAAGCGATCACCGTATGCGCGCCACTCGTCGCTGCACGCTTTGCCGCCAGGATCTTGGTCAGCATGCCGCCGCGGCCGATATTGGTGCCCGCGCCCCCGGCCATCGCTTCCAGGCGCTCGTCGCCCGCATCGGCCTCGTGCACGAACTCGGCCTCGGGGTTCTTGCGCGGATCGGCCGTATACAGACCCGATTGATCGGTCAGGATGACCAGCGCGTCGCCGTCGATCAGATTCGTCACGAGCGCGCCCAGCGTGTCGTTGTCGCCGAACTTGATTTCGTCGGTCACGACCGTGTCGTTCTCGTTGATGATCGGCACCACGCCAAGGCGCAACAACGTCAGCAAGGTAGTCCGCGCGTTCAGATAGCGTTCGCGGTCGGCCAGGTCGGCGTGCGTGAGCAGAATCTGTGCGGTGCGCACGCCATGCTCGGCGAAACGGGTCTCATAGACCTGTGCGAGGCCCATCTGGCCCACGGCCGCCGCAGCCTGCAGTTCGTCGATGGCCGTCGGACGGCGAGCCCAGCCCAGGCGCTGCATCCCCTCGGCAATGGCCCCCGAGCTGACAAGCACCACCTGCTTTGGCGGACGACCCTCGCCACCATGCCGCAGCGCGGCGATTTGTTGCGCCCAGCGCGCAATGGCGACATCGTCCAGCCCACGACCATCGTTGGTCACGAGACTGGATCCCACTTTCACCACGAGCCGCTTGGCATCGGCGATGACCGAACGCATGGAACTGGATTCTCCTGCGATTGTATTGGGAAGACGGGCCGCTGCCGCAGCCGGATCGCTGGCGTCGGTGCGATGACGGGCCGCGCCATCGCCAGCGTTCGAGTGAGGTGGAGTTTACGCCTTTGGCGTGTCGTCCGGGGGCGTTTGCGGCGCGGCATCAGCCACCGGGGCGGCACTGCCTTCGCGAAAACGCGGGTCCTGCGCGGCATCTTCCATGGCCTCTTCGACGGCCCCCCGCTGTTGATACAGATACTCTTGCACGGCCAGGCAAAGCTTCTCGCAGCCTTCCCCGGTCAGGGCGGAAATCTCGAAGGTCGGACCTTCCCACGCGAAGCGCTTCAGGAAGTCGCCAACGCGCTCGGCACGCTCCGCTTCCGGCACCATGTCGACCTTGTTGAGCACCAGCCAGCGCGGCTTCTCGAACAGTTGTTCGTCGTACTTCTGGAGTTCGAGGACGATGGCCTTGGCCTCCGCCACGGGATCGACACCATCATCAAACGGGGCGATGTCGACGATGTGAAGCAACAGGCCGGTGCGCTGCAAGTGACGCAGGAACTGGTGACCGAGGCCGGCGCCTTCGGCCGCGCCTTCGATCAGGCCGGGAATGTCCGCGATCACGAAGCTCTTGCCTGGCGCGGTGCGCACGACACCCAGATTCGGGTGCAGCGTCGTGAACGGATAATCGGCGATCTTCGGGCGCGCATTCGACACCGACGCGATGAACGTCGACTTGCCCGCATTGGGCATGCCGAGCAGACCAACGTCTGCGAGCACCTTCAGCTCGAGCTGGAGCATACGGCGCTCGCCCGGCTTGCCGTCCGTCTTCTGGCGGGGCGCGCGGTTCGTGCTCGACTTGAAATGCAGGTTGCCCAGACCGCCCGCACCGCCTTGCGCCAGCACGACTTCCTGACCGTGTTCGGTCAGGTCGGCGATGGTCTCGCCGGTGTCCATGTCACTGATGATGGTGCCGACCGGCATGCGCAGGTAGACGTCCTCGCCGCCCTTGCCGTAGCAATCAGCGCCTCGGCCGGATTCCCCGTGCTTCGCGAGGTGCTTCCTCGCGTAACGGTAATCGATCAGGGTGTTGATGTTGCGATCCGCCACGGCAAACACGCTGCCGCCGCGACCGCCGTCGCCGCCGTCGGGTCCGCCGAACGGCACGAATTTCTCGCGGCGCATCGATGCCGAGCCGTTGCCGCCGTTCCCGGCGATCACCTCGATGCGCGCTGCGTCAATGAATTTCATGAAGGTCCGTTCCGCTCAATCGACCGTCCGCAGACGATCCTAACTCTGTGTATTGGCCCGCCCGACGCGCCGACTGCTCGCTGCACACCGGTGGGAAAAAACAAAAAAGGCTCCGCATGGGAGCGGAGCCTTTTGGTGGCAAAAGGCTTGACTTACGCTGCCGGCACCACGCTGACCACTTGCTTCTTCGCTGCGCCCTTGACGGCGAATTGCACGTGACCATCGGCCAGTGCAAACAGCGTGTGGTCCTTACCAATACCGACGTTTTCGCCGGCATGCATACGCGTACCCCGTTGGCGAACGATGATACCGCCAGCCAGGATTGCCTGACCGCCGTACACCTTCACGCCAAGGCGCTTCGACTCGGAATCGCGGCCGTTACGGGACGATCCGCCTGCTTTTTTGTGTGCCATGACTTAACTCCTTACCTAGCTCGATCGATTAGCCGTTGATGCTGTCGATACGCAGCTCGGTGTAGTTTTGGCGATGGCCTTGACGCTTTTGGTAGTGCTTGCGACGGCGCATCTTGAAAATCTTCACCTTGGGGTGACGACCTTGGGCGATAACGGTAGCCTTGACGGAAGCCCCACTGACCAACGGCGCACCGAACTTAATCGATTCGCCCTCGCCAACGGCGAGAACCTGGTCGATGGTGATTTCAGCGCCAATGTCAGCCGGTATCTGTTCTACTTTGAGTTTTTCGCCAGCCGCAACCTTATATTGCTTGCCGCCGGTTTTTATGACCGCGTACATTGTTGAACCTCACTCATAAACAAGAGAATTTTCCGTGCAGGCCGAGGGTCCCGAAAGGACTCGACTTACCAGCCCATCGCACCGCCGCAGACCGTCATACCGAGGTATTTTCGGACTTGACGCAACGAATGCGCGCACGAAAACGGGGGATTATACAGACTTTCTCCTTTTGCGTCAAAGACTTCCATGAAACCTGCCAATCCGCCGGGCTGGTCCCCGAAAGTCACCGCGTCCACTATATAATTTGGGGCGAAATTTTCCTCACCCGAGCCTTGTCTTGACTGCTTCGACTTCTCCCCAGAACGTACTGGCTGCCATCGCCGACGACATGCGTGCCGTCGACCAGCTTATCCGCCACCGGCTGGCCTCCGAGGTGGTCCTGATCAATCAGATCTCGGAGTACATCATCAATTCGGGCGGCAAACGCCTGCGCCCGGCGTTGCTGCTGCTCGTGTCAGGTGCGCTCGGCGTGACTTCACCGCATCGCTTCGAGCTGGCGGCGGTCATCGAATTCATCCATACGTCGACGCTGCTGCACGACGACGTCGTCGACGAATCCGACCTGCGCCGCGGCAAGCAAACGGCGAACGCGCTGTTCGGCAACGCGGCATCGGTACTGGTGGGCGACTTCCTGTATTCGCGGTCGTTCGAAATGATGGTGAGCGTGGACAACATGCGCGTGATGCAGATTCTGGCGCGTGCAACCAACGTGATTGCCGAAGGCGAAGTGCTGCAGTTGCTGAACATGCATGACCCGGACGTCGACGAAGCCCGCTATCTGCAAGTCATCCAATACAAGACGGCCACGCTGTTCGAGGCGGCAACGCAACTCGCTGCCGTGCTGGCCAATGCCGATGCACACACCGAAGCGGCCGTGCGCGAATACGGCGGCCGTCTCGGCACCGCATTCCAGTTGATGGACGATTGGCTCGACTACGCCGGCGACACCGACGCGATGGGCAAGAACGCAGGTGACGATCTGCGCGAGGGCAAGCCGACGCTACCGCTCATTCATGTGCTGCAACATGGCACCGATGAAGAACGCGCACTCGTGCGTGAAGCCATCGAGAATGGCGGCACCGACAAGTTCGAACCGATCCTCGCGGCGATTACACGCACGGGCGCACTCGATTACACGCTGGCACGCGCCAAAGAAGAAGCCGACGCTGCCGCACAAACAATTTCTGCGCTGCCCTCTTCCCATTACAAAAATAGCCTGCTAGAATTGTGTTCTTACTCGATAGCGCGACGCACTTAACGGCGAAGTAGCAGTATCGAAGCGGGGTGTAGCTTAGCCTGGTAGAGCGCTACGTTCGGGACGTAGAGGCCGGAGGTTCGAATCCTCTCACCCCGACCAGAATGACCTTTGCTCGCGAGCAAAGAAAAAAAACCGCCGGACGCGTCCGGCGGTTTTTTTATGCCGGCTGCAAACGCGGTGAGCGCGCGTCACGATGCGCCAAAGCGTCTAAGGCGATGCGCGAATGGCTTGGCATCCAACGCATTCGGGCCGGGTCAGCTCACCCGGCAGCCGACGCCCGCATCCCCTCTGCTATAGTGGCGAATCATTGCCACCTGCCCGCGCCCTTCGCGCACCCAAACGCTTGGAAGCCTTGCCCTTGTGGGCGCAAATTTGCGCCGTCGCCCTCCTGATCGTCTGCTCGGGATTTTTCTCCATTTCCGAAACGAGCATGATGGCGCTCAACCGCCATCGCCTGAAACACCTGGTCCGGATGAACGTGCACGGTGCCAAGGCGACGCAAGGTCTGCTCTCGCGCACCGAAGACCTGCTCTCGACCATCCTCGTCGGCAACAACGTCATCAATACCGTCGTGCCCGTGCTCACCACGTCGATCGCGGTGCGCTATTTCGGTAATGATGCAATCACGCTGTCGATCGCGACGGCACTCATTGCGCTGCTCATCATCATTTTCGCCGAGATCGGCCCCAAGATCGTCGGCGCGACACACCCCGAGCGCATTGCGCTGCCGGCGAGCACGATGCTCAAGCCGATCGTGACGGTGGCTGCACCGCTCGTCTGGGTGCTCAACGGCGTCGTGCGCCGCATGCTGCGCGCGTTGCACATTGACACGCAGCGCACGGCAGGCGAAGCGCGTCTCACGACGGAAGAACTGCGCACCATCGTGCTCGAGGCCGGCAACTACATGCCGACCAAGCCGCGCAGCGTGCTGCTCAATCTGCTGGATCTCGAAAACATCGCGGTCGACGACGTGATGGTGCCGCGCGCGCGCATCGAGGCGCTCGACATCTCGGCGCCACTCGAAACGATCCTCTCGCAGCTCGCGACCTGCTATCACAACAAGCTGCCGGTCTACGACGGCGACATCGATCGTGTCATCGGTATCCTGCCGGTACGCCGTACGCTGGCCGCCCTGCAACACCCGGACGATCTCTCGGCCGATACCTTGCGCGCGTTGCTCGTCGAGCCGTACTTCATCCCGAGCGACACGCCTGCGTTACGCCAGTTGCAATATTTCCAGGAGAACCACCGGCGCGTGGGTCTGGTCGTCAACGAATACGGCGAAGTCGAAGGACTACTCACCACCGAGGACATCATCGAAGAACTCATCGGCGAGTTCACGACGAGCATGCCGGGCACGGGAGGAAGCCGATCAGGCTGGACGTCGGATGACGATTGCCTGGCCAGTGGGGGCGTGGGGCTGCGCGACCTGAACCGCCGGCTGAACCTGCACCTGCCGACGGACGGCCCGAAAACGCTCAACGGGCTGATCCTCGAAGTGCTGCGCGAGATTCCCGAGGCTGCCGTCAGCCTCGAGATCAGCGGCGTTCGCATGGAAATCGTACAAATCGACAATCAGGCGATCAAGATGGTCCGTCTGTTCAAGCCGGGCACACGAACGCCGTCGCAGGATTGAGCCACGTTCGTTCACTGCACGTGACACCCGCCCATTTTTCGGGCAATTCCGATTGAGCCGCCCCGGGGTTTTGACGAGACTGACGTTTTACGCAGCACTCGCCAGACCCTGTCATGTCATTTGATTTTTCCGAATCCGGCGCCACGGCGACCACAGCCGCACCGCGCGACGCCACCACGCCGTTGCAGTTGCTCGAACAGATGCTGGGCGAGGCGGTTCGGGCCGGCGCGTCAGATGTGCACTTCGAACCGATGGCCCAACGCTTTCGCATCCGTTTGCGCGTCGACGGCCAGTTGTACGAGTACAGCGATGTGCCCTTGTCGTGGCGCGACATGCTCGTCTCCCGACTCAAGGTGCTCGCCAATCTGGATATCGCCCAGAGGCGTCTGCCGCAGGACGGGCGCATGGTGTGGCGCGAAGCCGGCGAACCCGTGGAGTGCCGCGTCAGCGCATTACCCACGCTGCACGGCGAGAAGCTTGTCGTGCGCTTGCTCGACGGCGCAAAGGTTCCGCTTTCGCTGGAAGGCCTCGGCTACACGCCGAAGCAGTATCTCGCGCTCACGCGCGCGATTGCCCGGCCACACGGCATGATCCTGCTGACCGGTCCGACAGGCAGCGGCAAGACCGTCTCCCTCTATAGTTGCCTTCGAAGGCTCAACGACACGTCGCGCAATATCGTCACCATCGAAGACCCGGTGGAGATCCGCTTGCCGGGCATCACGCAGGTCAACCTCAACGAGCGCGCCGGGCTCGACTTCGCAACTGCCTTGCGTGCGTTTCTCCGGCAGGATCCGGACGTGCTCGTCGTCGGTGAGATTCGCGATGCCCAAACCGCCGAGATCGCCGTGCAGGCGGCACAGACCGGACACCTCGTGTTCGCGACCGTCCATGCGAACGACGCAACGAGCACCCTCGCACGCTTGTTCGATCTCGGTGTCGCACCGTTCAATCTTTCGTCAACGCTGCTGCTCATCAGCGCACAGCGCTTGCTCAGACGTCGATGTCCGGCGGGCTGCGAACCGGGGCGGGCGCCGGGGGCCATCGCCCAGGCCGGGCATCCCTGCATGCGTTGTCACGGCACCGGTTTCGCGGGGCGCATTGGCGCGTTCCAGGTGATGCCAATCAGCGCGACACAGGCGACCAACATTGCGCAGTCCCGCAGTCCGCACGAACTCGCGACACAAGCACAGCGTGAAGGCGTAATGACCTTGCGGGAAGCCGGACTCTGGCATTGCGCGGCAGGCACCGTCTGCGAGGAGGATGTCGATGCGACAACGCCAGCCTGACGTCCCCGGGCCGCACGCCTGGCACGACGCGTCGCTTGCATTGGCGCATGCAGCGCGCAAAGCCGCGGCGCGTTCACGCCGACCGTTGCGGTCCGTGACATCACGACGAGGTAGACCATGCCACGGATGACGCAACCCCGCCGCTGGCACTGGCAAGGTCGCGATGCCGATGGGCAGCACCGGCGCGGCGAGGTGATCGCCCACGGTGAAGCCGCCGCGCGTCTGCTGCTGCGCGGCCAGCGACTGACGATCCTGCGCTTGCGCCCGGGGCGCCGATACATCCCAGTGGGACGTGTCGGATCTGCCGATGCCACCGACCTGGTCCGGCGCCTGGCCACGTTGCTGGGTGCCGGTGTCCCGCTCACGCCGGCCCTCGACATCCTTGCCCGTGGCGCGCATACGCGAGGGCTTAAGCGGCTCGCATCCGACATCGGCCAGGACGTCAGGCGAGGGCATCCGTTGGCCCAGGCCATGGCGCGGGCCAGCCACCACTTCAGCGGCATCGACTGTCAGTTGATCGCCGCGGCTGAACTGAGCGGCCAGCTCGGCCCAACGCTGATGCGGCTAAGCGCACGCTACGATCACACCCGCAGCATGCGAGAAAAGCTCCAGCGCGCGCTCGCCTATCCATTGACGGTGTTGGGCGTCGCGTTGGCCGTTGTGATGGCGCTGCTGCAGTGGGTGATACCAGAGTTCGAGCGCCTGTTCGCCAGCGCCGCCGGGGGCGGCATGTCGCTGCCACCACTCACGCGCTGGCTCATCGACATTTCACGCGCCTCGCTGACGAGCGGGCCTTGGCTACTGGCTGGCCTGGGTGCCGCGGGGCTGGTTGTCGTGGCGGCGTTGCGCCGCAGCATGCGAATGCGGCGACTTCGGGATCGCCTGCGCTTACGACTGCCGGGCGCGGGCCGTATCCTGCGCATGTTGAGCGCCGCCCGGTGGGCCAGAACCCTTGGCACGTTGCTCGACGCGGGCGTCGCACTTCCCGACGCCATGGACGCGGCCGCGAGCGCATGCGGCAACCTCGTCATGCAGCGCGCGGCGCACGACGTTCACCGCGCGGTCGCGCGGGGAGGGCGTCTCGCGACCGCGCTCGAGGCCGATGCACACTGGCCCCTGGTCATCGCGCAACTGTGTGTGATCGGGGAGGAATCGGGTACACTCGGGCGCATGCTCAACCAGGCCGCTGGCCTGCTCGACGAAGACGCCTCGCACGCGCTGGTCAGTGCCTGTGCGACGCTGGAACCCATGATGATTACGTTTCTTGGCCTGCTGATCGGCGCCATGGTCCTCGCCATGTACCTGCCGATGTTCCAACTCGGATACGGTGTCGCATGAACGCCATGAACGCCATGAACGGTTACGCACAGCTGCTTCCGGTCGATTGGCTGGCACATTGGGAACCGCATTGGCGCTTCGCGCTGTTCGCCGTGATGGGCATTGTTGCCGGACTTGGCCTGGATGTCGTCGTCCGACGCGTGCCCGCCGCGATCGAACGGGCGTGGCTCGAAGAGATGCGGGCCGTCAATGCCCCGAACCCGTCGCCGCTGCGCGCGCCCTTGCATCAAGCCGCCCTGCCCAACGCGGCGTTGGCGCTGGCTGCGCCAAACGCTGCTTCACCGGCGGCTTCACCCGCCCCTTCACTTCCACCTTCGTCGCCCCCATTACCTGACACCGTACGGCCACGCCGCTGGCAGCTATCGCTGCTTAGCGGCGTACTGAGCGTCGCCGTTGCATGGCGCTTCGGTCCGACCTGGCAGAGCCTCGGCGCGCTCGGACTCGTCTGGACGCTCATTGCGCTCGCCTACATCGACTCCGACACGCAACTCCTGCCCGACGTCCTGACGCTGCCGCTGCTGTGGGCCGGCTTGCTGTGCAACCTCGGACACTGGTTCGCCGCGCTCCCGGCCGCGGTCATCGGGGCGGCGACGGGCTACCTGAGTCTATGGGCGCTGTATTGGGTGTACTGGTGGCTACGCCGGCGCGAAGGCATGGGCTTCGGCGACTTCAAGCTCTACGCGGCGCTGGGCGCCTGGTTCGGCTGGACCTCATTGCTCCAGATCCTGCTGCTGGCGTGTCTGCTCGCCATTGTCATCGCCGGCAGCGCATGGCTCATTGGACGACTGCGCAGCGACCAAATGTTTCCTTTCGGCGCGTTTCTCGCCGCGGCAGGCATCGCCACGCTGTTCGGCGGCAACGGCCTGATGATCTGGATTGGAGGAACGCCATGACTTACGCCATCGGCTTGACCGGCGGCATCGGCAGCGGCAAGACGACCGTCGCCAATCTGTTCGCCACACACGGCATCGCCATCATCGACACTGACGCCATTGCGCACGGCATCACCGCCCCCGGCGGCGCGGCCATGCCCGCGATCCGGCGCGAGTTCGGTGACGCGTTCGTCGCCCCGGACGGCTCGCTCGACCGCGCACGCATGCGCCATGCGGTCTTCACTGACGACGCCGCCAAGGCGCGTTTGGAGGCCATTACCCACCCGCTGATTCGCACGGAGTGCGAGCGTGCCGCCAGCGAAGCCAGAGGGCCGTATCTGATTTTCGTCGTGCCCCTGCTGGTGGAATCCGGTCAGTGGCGTGAACGCGTACAACGCGTGCTCGTCGTCGACTGCACCGAGCAGACACAAATCGCGCGCGTGATGTCACGTAACGGCTTCACGCGCGACCAGGTGCTGGCGATCATGGCGCGACAGGCGAGCCGGGCACAGCGGCTCGCCGCGGCCGACGACGTCATCGACAACGATGCCCAGCATGCGCCGCTCGCCCCGCAGGTCGACCGTTTGCACGCGGCGTATCTGAAGCTAGCGGCGCAGGCGGAAGGCCGTTGATCGACGTAGGCGGCTGCGTGAATGACGTTGCGCGTGACGTCGCGCGCACGCGCCACTGTCGATTGAGCGAGCACTCGCGTTGCGCCTCGACAGATTCCGGCATTAGAATGTCGCCATTACGCTGAAAAGCGCCAACTTCTGGGCCAACGCGCTTGATCCTGTACGAATATCCGCTCAACGAACGCATTCGCACGCTGCTTCGGCTGGAAGAGCTGTTCGGGCGCTTTGCCTTTTTCGTCGGGCAGGATCAGCCGCTCGATCATCACGCGGCGCTGATCACGATGTTCGAGATTGCCGACATCGCTGGACGTACCGACCTGAAGAACGAACTGGTCAAGGAACTCGACCGTCAGCGTCAGACGCTGACGACCTATCGCGGCAATCCCGACATTGCCTCGGACGCGCTCGAACAATTCATCGGCGAAGTCGAGCTGGCCATCGCGAACCTCAACCAGATTCCCGGCAAACCCGGCCAGCATCTGAACGACAACGAATGGCTCGCGAGCATCCGTAGTCGTTCGGTGATCCCGGGGGGCACATGCCGTTTTGACCTGCCGTCGTATTATGCCTGGCGTCACAACGATGCCGAGCAGCGCCGCCAGGACATCGACAAGTGGATCGGCCCGCTGTTTCCCATACGCGATGCCCTCAGCATCGTGCTGGGACTCGCCCGCGAGTCCGGTCACGCCAGCAAGGCGATGGCGCAGCAAGGCAGCTACCAGCAGATGCTGACCGGCCGTGTCTATCAGCTCATGCAGGTGCGTGTGGCGCCCGAACTCCGCGTCATCCCCGAAGCAAGCGCCAACAAGTACATGCTGTGGGTGCGCTTCACGACGCAGGACGGCGATCTCAAGCCGCGTCCGGTCGACAGCGACGTACCGTTCCTGCTCACACTCTGCAATCTCTAAAACCATGACGACCGTCGTCAACTGCCCGACCTGTGGCAAAAAGGTCGTTTGGGGACCACAGGCAAAGTTCCGCCCGTTCTGCTCGGAACGTTGCAAGCAGATCGACATAGGCGCCTGGGCGGCCGAGAAGTACACCATCCCTGCCGACGCGCCCGACGATCCCTCACAAGACGCCCCGCTCGATCCGACACAACGCTGACGCGCTGATACCGCACGGCGCGCGGGGGCGATAACCGTTCGCCCAATGCAAAAGGCACCCTCGTGGGTGCCTTTTGCCGTTCTGGGCGCACATCCAGGATGCGTGACGCCGCCGATCGATCGGCACGATCGACAGACAGCGTCGCGTACCGCCGCTACGACTTCGCGGCGATCTCCTCAGCGAGCCAGCTCAGGGGCGGCAGGGCCGCGGGCAACAGCGGCTCGACGCTCACCGGCGGACGCTGCCATGCCAGTGCCTGCCCTTCCTTGCCATGCGGCTCGCCCTGCCATGCGGTCACCTTGCAGAAATGCAGACGCACATAGGCATGGGGATAATCGTGTTCGAGGACGCGCCACGGCGCGCAGCGCTCCACCGTCACACCAAGTTCCTCGTGCAGCTCGCGCGCGAGCGCCGCAGCGACCGACTCGCCGGCTTCCAGCTTGCCGCCCGGAAACTCCCAATAGCCAGCGTACGGCTTACCCGCCGGACGCTGGCCGAGGAGCACCGAGCCATCCGCGCGCACCATCACGCCGACGGCCACTTCCGTGACAGGACGCCCATCGGGTGCATATCGTTTTGAATCTGTCATAGTCCTTCGCCATTCCTGCATCATCTGCGTCATCTGCGTCATCCGCGCTACCTGCTGAGTTTCCGGCCGGTCGGGACGTGGCCAATGGGCCAGGGTACCCCGCTCGCCGGCACGTTACGACGCGTGTGACGCGCTACGCTGCTTGCCCGCCCAATCGCGAGCAAACTGGAAGGCCACACGTCCCGAACGCGAACCGCGCTCCAGCGCCCAGATCAGCGCGTCATGACGCGCCGATTCCGTCTGATTGGCCGGCACGCCGAAATGTTGCAGCCAGTGACTGACGATCGTCAGGTAGTCGTCCTGTTTGAACGGATAGAAACTCACCCACAGCCCGAATCGCTCGGACAACGAGATCTTTTCCTCGATCACTTCGCCCGGATGAATCTCACCGTCTTCGGTGTGGCGATAGCTTTCGTTGTCCTTCATATACTCGGGCAACAGGTGACGGCGATTCGACGTCGCATAGATCAGCACATTGTCCGACTGCGCGGCCACCGAGCCGTCGAGCGCGACTTTCAGCGCCTTGTAGCCCGACTCGCCGTCCTCAAACGAGAGGTCGTCGCAGAACACCACGAAGCGCTCGGGACGCTGCGAAATCAGATCGACGATATCGCCCAGATCGACCAGATCATCCTTGTCCACTTCGATCAGGCGAAGACCCTCGGAGGCGTATTGATTCAGGCAGGCCTTGATCAACGACGACTTCCCCGTGCCACGCGCACCGGTCAGCAACACGTTGTTGGCCGGTTCGCCGCGTACGAACTGGCGCGTATTCTGTTCGATCAACCCTTTCTGGCGCTCGATATTCTGCAGATCGCCCAGCGTAATCGTCGACACATGCGCCACGGGTTGCAGGAACCCGCGCCCCTGCTTCTTACGCCAGCGAAACGCCATTGCGGCGCGCCAGTCGATCTCGGGAGCGGCCGGCGGCAACATCACCTCCAACCGGGCCAGCACGCCTTCCGCGCGCGTGAGGAACTGCTCCAGCTTGTCCATGCTTCGAAATCCCCGCGCCGCTCACGGGCGCTCGTGTCGATGCTTCGTCGTGTTGTGGTTTCCCGTCGCTGCGTGCCGTGGTGCTTTTGCCACCTGCCGGCGATAGGCCGATACTGCCGGCCGGCGCCACCGGCGCATGGTCGACGCCGGTCGGGCATCGACGCACTGCGCCGACGGCCTGCGCCCCCGGTGGGAGGCGGACGGCCGTCGCGTCAGGGCTCAGGAACGGTAATCTGCGTTGATGCTCACGTAGTCGTGCGAGAGGTCGCACGTCCATAGCGTTGTGGCGGCGTCGCCGCGGCCGAGCACCACACGTACCGTAATCTCGCTTTGCTTCATCACGCGCTGGCCGTCTTCCTCGCGGTAGTCGGCATTGCGGCCGCCCGCGCGGGCGACCAGCACGTCGTCAAGATAGAGGTCGATCTTGCTGACGTCGAGGTCGTCCACGCCCGCATAGCCGATCGCGGCCAGAATGCGGCCCAGATTCGGATCGGATGCGTAGAACGCCGTCTTCACCAGCGGCGAATGCCCGATGGCATAGGCAATCTGGCGACACTCGGCCACGTCACGGCCACCCTCGACCGTCACGGTGATGAATTTGGTCGCCCCTTCGCCGTCGCGCACGATGAGCTGCGCCAATTCCTGCGAGATCGACAGCAAAGCATCGCGGAAGGCGGCAAAGGCCGGCGTGTCCGTGCTGGCGATTTCCGGCAGATCGGTCTGGCCCGTGGCCGCCACGATGAACGAGTCATTGGTGGACGTATCGCCGTCGATGGTGATGGCGTTGAACGAGCGATCCGCCACGTACTTCACGAGCGCGTCGAGCACCGGCTGCGCCACGCGCGCGTTGGTCCCCACGAAGCCGAGCATGGTCGCCATGTTCGGCTTGATCATGCCCGCCCCCTTGCTGATCCCCGTGAGGACGAGGGTCTTGCCGTCGATCACGATCTCGCGCGACGCGGCTTTCGGCAGCGTGTCGGTCGTCATGATCGATTGCGCGGCCTCGTACCAGTGCGCGGGCGCCAGGTTCGCGATGGCTTGCGGCAGACCGGCAACCAGACGCTCGACCGGCAGCGGCTCCAGGATCACGCCCGTCGAGAACGGCAGGATCTGGTTCGGGTTGACCGACAGCAGCTTGGCGAGGGCGTCACACGTCGCACGCGTGGCGACCATGCCGGGTTCGCCGGTGCCCGCGTTGGCGTTCCCCGTATTGACAACCAGCGCGCGAATGCCCGCTCGGGCGGCCAGATGCGTCTTGCAGACCGTCACCGGCGCGGCGCAAAAGCGGTTCGTCGTAAAAACACCTGACACCGTGCTACCGGCGGCCAGTCGCATGACCAGCACGTCCTTACGGTTCGGCTTGCGGATATTGGCTTCGGCCCAGCCCAGCTCGACGCCGGGAACGGCGCGCAGTTGGGAGGCTTCGATCGAGGGGAAATTGACGGCCATGTGGGTTCGCCCGCGAGGAATAAGCGTGACAGCTCCCGCCCTGGCGATGTCGGCACGACACGCCGCCGGGGCGGCGGTTGATCGGTGCGGCCGGTCGAAAAACCGGCGCTACAAACGACGCGGCGCCGATCCTGAGTCGGCGCCGCGTCGATCGCTTCACATCTTAAGACAGTTTGCCGTGGCAGTGCTTGAATTTCTTGCCGCTGCCGCACGGGCACGGATCGTTGCGGCCCACCTTCGGCAGCAACTCGCCGCCGGCCACCGCCGCACTGGCCGCCCTGGCCAGTGCCGAGACCACCGGACGCCCTGCGTCTTCGTCGATCGCGCCGTCGCCGCCTACCGTCTCGAGTTCGTCGTGTTTGAACTCGACGTTGACCAGACCGCCCGCGCTGTCGTCGAGCGCTTCGGTCGCCTGCTCGAGTTCTTCCTGCGACTGGATACGCACGTTCATGATGACGCGCGTGACTTCGAGCTTGATGGTCTCGAGCAACTGCGCGAACAGTTCGAAGGCTTCGCGCTTGTATTCCTGCTTCGGATTCTTCTGTGCGTAACCGCGCAGATGGATGCCCTGACGCAGGTGGTCCAGCGCCGCCAGGTGCTCGCGCCAGTTGGAATCCACGCTTTGGAGCATGACCGAGCGCTCGAATCCGGAGAACGACTCACGCCCCACCAGCTCGACCTTACCTTGATAGGACGCTTCGGCCGCGTCCATCACTTCCTTGAGGATGTCCTCGTCGTCGATTTCTTCGGTGCCTTCGATACGCGACTGCAGCGGCAAATCGAGCTGCCACTCTTCGCGCAGCACTGTCTCCAGCCCCTTCAGGTCCCACTGCTCTTCGACGGTACCGGCCGGCACGTAGGTGCGCACCAGATCTTCGAACACGCTCTGGCGCATGCCCACGATGGTTTCCGAGACATCTTGCGCTTCGAGCAGTTCATTACGCTGCTGGTAGATCACCTTGCGCTGATCGTTGGACACGTCGTCATACTCGAGCAGTTGCTTACGCACGTCGAAGTTGCGCGCTTCGACCTTGCGCTGCGCTGACTCGATCGAGCGCGTGACGATGCCGGCTTCAATGGCTTCGCCTTCCGGCATCTTCAGGCGATCCATGATCGCGCGCACACGGTCGCCCGCGAAAATGCGCAACAGCGGATCTTCCAGCGACAGGTAGAAACGCGACGAGCCCGGATCCCCCTGACGCCCCGAACGGCCGCGCAACTGGTTGTCGATACGACGTGATTCGTGACGCTCGGTGCCGATGATGTGCAAACCGCCGGCTGTCTTCACCTGCTCGTGCAGGCCCTGCCATTCGTCCTGCAATTGCTGGATGCGGGCTTCCTTGTCCGCTTCGGACAGGCTCGCATCCATTTCGATGAAGCTCGACTGCTTCTCGACGTTACCGCCCAGCACGATGTCCGTACCGCGACCGGCCATGTTGGTGGCGATGGTAATGACGCCCGGGCGGCCCGCCTGCGCGACGATCTCGGCTTCGCGGGCGTGTTGCTTGGCGTTGAGTACCTGATGCGGCAGCTTCTGGCTCGTCAGCAGTTGCGAGAGATACTCCGACGTCTCGATCGATGTCGTGCCCACCAGCACCGGCTGGCCACGTTGCACGCAATCGCGGATGTCCTTGATGACCGCGTCGTACTTTTCCTTGGCCGTCTTGTAGATCTGATCCTGACGGTCGATCCGCTTGGGCGTACGGTTGGTCGGGACCACCACCGTCTCCAGACGGTAGATTTCGTTGAATTCGAATGCTTCGGTATCCGCCGTTCCCGTCATGCCCGAGAGCTTGGCGTACATGCGGAAGTAGTTCTGGAACGTGATCGACGCCAGCGTCTGGTTCTCATGCTGGATCGAGACCCGCTCCTTCGCTTCCACCGCCTGGTGCAGACCTTCGGACCAGCGACGGCCAGCCATCAGGCGGCCGGTGAACTCGTCGACGATGACGATCTCGTCGTTCTGCACCACATAGTGCTGATCCTTGTGGAACAGCGTGTGCGCGCGCAGGGCGGCATACACGTGGTGCATCAGCGTGATGTTCTGCGGCGCGTAGAGGCTGTCGCCTCCGACGATCATGCCCCACTCCGCGAGCAATTGCTCAGCCTTCTCGTGGCCGCTCTCGGTCAGGAAGACCTGACGCGCCTTTTCGTCGAGCGTGTAGTCGCCTGGCACCTCGACCCCCGTGCCGTCCGACTTCTCTTCACCGATCTGGCGCTCGAGCATCGCCGGCAAGCGATCCATCTTCACGTACAGCTCGGTGTGATCTTCGGCCTGGCCGGAGATGATGAGCGGCGTGCGCGCCTCGTCGATCAGGATCGAGTCCACTTCGTCGACGATGGCGTAGTTCAGTGTGCGCTGCACCCGCTGCTCGGTCTCATAGACCATGTTGTCGCGCAGGTAGTCGAAGCCGAACTCGTTGTTCGTGCCGTACGTGATGTCGGCCGCGTACGCCGTCTGCTTCTCATCGTGCGGCATCTGCGACAGGTTGATCCCCACCGACAGGCCCAGGAAGTTGTACAGACGCGCCATCCACTCGGCGTCGCGCTGTGCCAGGTAGTCGTTGACGGTCACGACGTGCACGCCCTTGCCCGAGAGCGCGTTCAGATAGGCGGGCAAGGTCGCGACGAGCGTCTTGCCTTCGCCCGTGCGCATTTCGGCAATCTTGCCGAAATGCAGCACCATGCCACCGATCAGTTGAACATCGAAGTGGCGCATCTTGAGGACGCGCTTGCCGGCTTCGCGGCACACGGCAAAGGCTTCGACGAGCAACGAATCCACGCTCGCCCCCTGGGCGATGCGTTGCTTGAATTCCTCGGTCTTGCCGCGCAGTTGCTCATCGCTCAGTTGGGCGATCTGCGGCTCGAGGGCGTTGATCGCCGTGACGGTTTTCTGGTACTGCTTGATAAGCCGCTGGTTACGGCTGCCAAATACTTTTTTAAGAAGACCGGGAATCATCGGATCACTGGTTAGGGCGGCAAATGTCGTTCGCAATCATGCAGTCGGTTGGCGAGCAGAACGGGGAGCGCTTCCGGGGTCGTGCCCCAAGCGTGCCGAACCGCCCGACGCGCCTGCGCGCTGCGGGTCACCGGTGTTTGGCACTTGGGCCTCGCTCCGGTTCGATACCTATACTAAAAAATGGATTCTAGCATGCTGTCGCGGCGCGTCCCGCCGGCCTCCAACGCCGGCCACCCGGTGTTTTCAGCGCCCGGGCCGAGGTGACGCCCGATGGCGGGGTAAAATACGCGGCAACCTCTGTCTCATCATATGAAACGACCCAAAGCCCCCCGCGTTGCCCGCCCGCTCACCGACTTGCTTGGCGCATCCGACGGCGCCGGCTCTTTGCTGGTCGCTGCCGAACAGCTCGGCCGACTTGAGCGGGACGTTCACGCGTTGCTGCCTGCGGCGCTCGCTGGCAGTGTCCGGCTGGCGCCACCGCGCGAGGGGGCGTTGGTCTTCCTCGTCGCCAACAATGCGCTAGCCGCGCGACTGCGCCAGCAAACGCCATCGCTGATCGAGGGTCTCGCAACGCGCGGCTGGCTGATCCGCACGATCCGGATCCGTGTGAGCATCACCGCGCCTGAGCCTCAGAAGCCCCCCAAGGAAGCCCGCCTGTCTCGGCAGGGTCTGGTCAGCCTGCGCGATCTGCGCGATGCGCTGGAGCCGTCTCCGCTTCGCGACGCGCTCGCCCGCCTGGTTGCCCGGCATTCCTACGGCGGCCCGCGCAAGCCCTGAATCCGGCCGGCGCCGCGCCACGATTCATTCAAACGCAACGCCAATTCGGCGCGCGCGTCAAATAAAAAAGCGCCGAATCGACGGCGCTTTCGTTTTGTTACTTTCACGCCCCAACCCGCGGCGCTTCATCGCTGCTGCGTGATCTACGCGAACTGCGTCTGAGGTTCGAACTGGAAGCCGCGTGGCGCGTCTTCTGCATGCTCGAACGTGACAACTTCGTAGGCTTCCTGTGCGAGAAGCTCGCGCAAGAGCTGGTTGTTCAGACCATGCCCCGACTTGTACGCCGTGTAGGACGCCAGCAGCGGATGACCAATCACATACAGGTCGCCGATAGCGTCGAGCATCTTGTGCTTCACGAACTCGTCGTCGTAGCGCAGACCGTCGTTGTTCAGGATGCGGTACTCATCAAGCACGATGGCGTTGTCCATGCTGCCGCCGCGCGCCAGGCCCAGTTCGCGCAGCATCTCGACTTCATGCGCAAAACCGAACGTGCGGGCACGCGCGATTTCCTTCGCGTAAGACGTATCGGCAAAGTCGATCTCGAGCGCCTGGCCGGTGCGATCGACCGCCGGGTGACGGAAGTCGATGGTGAACTTGAGCTTGAAGCCCTCGTACGGTTCGAGACGGGCAAACTTGTCACCTTCGCGAATCTCGATCGGTTTCGTCACGCGAATGAATTTCTTGGCGGCCGCCTGCTCTTCGATGCCGGCCGACTGAATCAGGAAGACGAACGTTGCGGCGCTGCCATCCATGATCGGAATTTCTTCGGCCGTCACGTCGACATACAGGTTGTCGATGCCCAGCCCCGCGCATGCCGACATCAGGTGCTCCACGGTGGACACCCGCGCTCCCTCCTTCTGCAACACCGACGCAAGACGCGTGTCGCCAATCGCCATCGCCGACGCCGGAATCTCCACAGGAGGATTCAGATCGGTACGGCAGAAGACGATGCCCGTGTTGGGCGGCGCCGGACGCAGCGACAACTCGACCTTGCGACCGGAGTGCAAGCCGATGCCGACTGTCTTGGCGATGGATTTGAGAGTGCGCTGCTTGAGCATGCTATTTATTAAAACTATCGAACACTTGTGACCATAGATGTAATTATACCAGATTGACGCCTTCCTCGCTGTGCCACAAACGCAACGCTTCGTTACTAAACATTTTGATTTCTGCCCCATCGATCGGTCGACACCCATATCACGAGACGAAATAGGCCGTTTCAAAGATCAACGTCAGGCCAGAGGCCGGGCATCGCCCATTTTCGGGGCACCCCGGCCGCCGCGACGGAGGCATGCCGCAGCGGTCGGGGGTCAGATCCGCGAGACCGGGTCAGGGATCCCGAACGCTTACCCGTAACGTTCGTGACCTGTGATGCGTGGATACCGCTTGCGACCCTGGTTGTCGCAGCCACACGGTATCTCGCGCCTTCACAACCTCGCCGTATCGTCATTCGGACTCGTACCGCGACGCGCCATCCCCACGCCACATGGCATGGTCACTGGAGCGACGACGAACCCTCACGACGACCTGCGTAGGCCTCGCGATTCCCAAGGTGCGGCGGCACCAGGCACTGGCACCTGGCCCGCGCGCGACCCTGTCAGTCGGCTTGCTTGCGCAGGAAAGCCGGAATGTCGTACGTGTCGACACCCTTCTCCTGCAACGCGGCAACGTGCGACGCCGCGGTCTCGCGCGTGCTGCGCCACACGGCCGGCGTATCGAGCGCGCCGTAGTCGGTACCGCCCGCCTGGCCGACATTCGGCACGTGGCCGCTGGCGATCGGCATGTTGTCGGTACCGGTCTTGAGCAGCGTCATCGGGGCAGCAGCCTTCTTCGCGACAGCACGGCCCAGGCCGGTTGCCACGACGGTCACACGCAGTGCATCGCCCATCTTGTCGTCATAGACGGTACCGAAAATCACGGTCGCGTCTTCGGCGGCGTAGCTCTTGATGGTGTTCATCACTTCACGCGTTTCCGACAGACGCAGCGAACGCGATGCCGTGATGTTGACCAGCACGCCGCGCGCGCCCGACAGGTCCACGCCTTCGAGCAACGGGCTCGCCACCGCTTGCTCCGCGGCCAGCCGCGCACGATCGACACCGGCCACGGTTGCCGTGCCCATCATGGCCTTGCCTTGCTCGCCCATCACCGTCTTCACGTCTTCAAAGTCGACGTTCACCAGACCGTCAACATTGATGATTTCGGCGATGCCGGCCACGGCGTTATGCAGCACATCGTCGGCGCACTGGAAGCACTTGTCCATCTCGGCGTCGTCGCCCATGACTTCGAACAGCTTGTCATTGAGCACAACGATCAACGAGTCGACGTTGTCTTCCAGTTCCTGCGCGCCGTTCTCGGCCACGCGCATGCGCTTGCCGCCTTCGAACTCGAACGGTTTCGAGACCACGCCCACGGTCAGAATGCCCATTTCCTTGGCAATCTGCGCCACGACCGGTGCCGCGCCCGTGCCGGTACCGCCACCCATGCCGGCGGTGATGAACACCATGTGTGCGCCACGCAGGGCATCGGCCACGCGCTCGCGGGCTTCCTCCGCCGCGGCATGGCCCATCTCCGGCTTGGCGCCTGCGCCCAGACCCGTCTTGCCGAGCTGGATGTTCACGCTGGCCTGCGAACGACCGAGCGCTTGGGCGTCCGTGTTCATGGCGATGAAGTCCACGCCTTGCACACCCCGGTTGATCATGTGCTGGACGGCATTGCCGCCAGCGCCACCAACACCCACCACCTTGATGATGGTGCCGTTGGTTTCCGTTTCCAACATTTCAAAGTTCATAGCGCCTCCAGTGATTAAAAAGCAGATCCGGTACTGCTGGCCACGTGCGGCTCGGGTAAGCCACGCGTGTTTTCAATTCCGAATCCACACCCCTCAAAAAACACCATTAAAAATTGCTGAAAAACCAGTCGCGCATGCGCGTCCAGACCTGGTTCGCCTGTCCCGACTGCACCGCGACCTTGCGCCCGCGCATGCGTTGGGAACGTCCTTCGAGCAGCAGGCCCATCGCGGTCGCGTAGCGCGGGCTGCGCACCACGTCCGCCAGACCGCCGGCATACTCCGGCACGCCAATGCGCACCGGCTTGAGGAAGATGTCCTCGCCCAGCTCGACCATGCCAGGCATCATTGCCGCACCGCCCGTGAGCACGATGCCCGAGGACAGCAGTTCTTCGTAACCCGATTCGCGCACCACCTGCTGCACCAGCGAGAACAGCTCTTCGACGCGTGGTTCGATCACCGCGGCCAGCGCCTGACGCGAGAGCGTGCGCGGACCACGCTCGCCCAGCCCCGGCACTTCGATCATCTCGTCCGGATCGGCCAGCGATTGCTTCGCGATGCCGTGCTGAATCTTGATATCTTCAGCATCCGGTGTCGGCGTGCGCACCGCCATCGCAATGTCGCTCGTGATCTGATCGCCCGCGATCGGAATCACGGCCGTATGACGTATCGCGCCTTCGCTGAAGATCGCGATATCGGTCGTGCCGCCACCGATGTCGATCAGCACCACGCCCAGTTCCTTCTCGTCTTCGGTGAGCACCGAAATGCTCGATGCGAGCGGTTGCAGAATCAGATCGTTGACCTCCAGGCCGCAACGGCGCACGCACTTCACGATGTTCTGCGCCGCCGAGACCGCGCCGGTCACGATATGCACCTTCACTTCGAGACGGATGCCGCTCATGCCGATCGGCTCGCGCACGTCTTCCTGACCGTCGATGATGAATTCCTGCGTGAGGATGTGCAGCACCTGCTGGTCGGTCGGGATGTTGATCGCCTTGGCCGTCTCGATGACGCGCGCCACGTCGGTTTGCGTCACCTCCTTGTCCTTGATCGCCACCATGCCGCTCGAGTTGAAACTGCGAATGTGGCTGCCGGCGATGCCCGTGAACACATTGGTGATCTTGCAGTCGGCCATCAGCTCGGCTTCTTCAAGCGCACGCTGGATGGACTGCACCGTGGCCTCGATGTTCACCACGACGCCCTTTTTCAGCCCCCGCGATTCGCTTTGGCCAAGGCCGATCACTTCGTAGCGGCCTTCAGGGCGCAGTTCGGCCACCACCGCCACGACTTTCGACGTGCCGATATCGAGGGCGACCAACAGATCCTTGTAATCTTTGCTCATAGCGTGTGTAAGTCCTGAAGTCTCACTGGCTTCGCTTCTGCCGCGCGGCAGGTTGCGCAACGGCCGGCTTTTGCGAATCCCGCTTTTGCACCGGTGTCGCGGCAAGCTTCTTGGCCTGTTCTTCGCTCAAGAAACGCATGCCCGCTGCACGCACTGCAAAACCGTTCGGGTAACGCAGATCGGCATACTCGATCTGATTTCCCCAGCGCGCCGCTACCTGCGGATACGCTTGTACGAAACGCCTGCTGCGTGTGGCGAGGGATTCGGGCGAACGCTCCCTTCCCAGTGCCAGTTGCACGCCCCCCGTGAGCCGCACGCCCCATGCGTAACGATTCGACAGCGTGACCGCTTCGGGTTTCATTTTCAGCGGCGCGAACCACCTCACGAAGTCGTAGTACCGCGCCGTCACATCCTTCTCGCTGCCCGCCGGGCCGGCGAACTCGGGCAGCTTGCCGTCGTCCTCGGCTTCGGCCAGGTTCGCCGCGAACAGTTCGCCGTCCACGCTCACCAGACGGCCATCGTTCCATGTGGCCAGCGGCTTGTACTCCTCGATCGTCACCGCGAGCTGGTTCGGCCAGACGCGCCGCACACTCGCATGACGCACCCAAGGCACGGCTTCGAAGGCCGCTCGCGTGGCGTCCAGGTCGATCGTGAAAAAATTGCCCTTGAGGCGCGACACGGCGTTCGCACGCAAGGTCGGACCATTGATGTGCGACACGTCCCCGTCGATGCGCACCGCCTTGAGCGTAAAGATCGGCCGCTGAATCAACCAATAGCCCCCCGCAGCGAGCGCCGCCAGCACGACGAGTGCGACGAGCGCACTCGCGATGGCGTTGAGCAGGCGTACGTTTTGCCACATGGCGATTTGCTTTCCGTATCGAGGCGTTCTTCAACGCGTTCAAGGTTTTACTCGGGTTTCCACTGCGCATTCGGATGCAGATCGAGCGTCGCAGTGGCCAGAATTTCGACGACCAGGTCTTCATACGACAGACCCGCCGCCCTTGCCGACATCGGCACCAGCGAGTGGCCTGTCATGCCCGGCGAGGTATTGATCTCCAGCAGGAACGGCTTGTTGTCACGCTTGCGCAGCATCACGTCGGCACGCGCCCAGCCGCGACAGCCCAGCACGAGATAGGCGCGCAGCACGAGGCGCTGCACCTCCTCCTGCAACGACACCGACAGCGGCGGCGGGCACTCGTAGCGCGTCTCGTCCGTGAAATACTTGTTCTGGTAGTCGTAGTTCGCGTCCGGCGCGACGATTCGGATCACCGGCAGCGCGCGCGCGGCGGCCGCGCCCTTCGTGCCCACGCCAAGCACAGGCACAGTCAGTTCGTCGCCGTCGACGAATTCTTCGGCGAGAACGTCCGGATCAAGCGCAGCGGCCTTCTCGTAGGCGGCCTTCAGTTGCGACGCCTCGGTGACCTTCGTCAGACCGATGGTCGAGCCTTCGCGCGACGGCTTGACGATGAGCGGCAGGCCCAGGTCGCGGGCGACGGCATCGAAGTCGCTGTCGGCGGTGAGCATCGCGAAGCGCGGCGTCGGCAGTCCTTCGTTGATCCACACGCGCTTGGTCATTTCCTTATCCATCGCCAGCGCGGAGGCCAACACGCCGCTGCCGGTGTACGGAACGCCCAGGTGTTCGAGGGCACCCTGCAGCGTGCCGTCTTCGCCGTAGCGGCCGTGCAGTGCGATGAACACACGGTCGAACTTCTGCGCGGCAAGCGCGGCAAGGTCGTGCATGCCGGTATCGAAAGCATGCGCATCCACGCCGCGCGAGCGCAGCGCTTCGAGCACACGCTGGCCCGAAATCAGCGAGATCTGACGCTCCGCCGAGCGCCCGCCCATCAGGACGCCAACCTTGCCGAAACGTTTCGGATCGAAAGCACTCACGTCAAACTCCTTGCTGAACTTGCAACTTGCCGGGCACCGCGCCGATGGAACCGGCACCCATGGTGATAACGACGTCACCCGCTCGGGCGACCTGCAGAATGGCGTCGGGCAGCTGCGCGACGTCTTCCACGAAAACCGGTTCTACCTTGCCCGCCACGCGCAGGGCGCGCGACAGTGCGCGCCCATCGGCGGCCACGATGGGCGCCTCGCCAGCCGAATAGACTTCGCCGAGCACCACCGCGTCGGCCTCGGACAGCACCTTCACGAAGTCTTCGAAGCAATCGCGCGTGCGCGTGTAGCGGTGCGGCTGGAAGGCCAGCACGATGCGGCGTCCCGGGAAGGCACCGCGTGCGGCAGCAAGCGTCGCAGCCATCTCGACCGGGTGATGCCCGTAGTCGTCGATCAACGTGAACGTGCCGCCGCCGCTCGACTTGGGCAGCGCGATGTCGCCGTAGCGCTGGAAGCGTCGGCCCACGCCGTGGAATTCGGCCAGCGCCTGCTGGATCGCGGCATCGGGCACTTCCAGTTCGGTCGCGATCGCAATCGCTGCCAGCGCGTTGCGCACGTTGTGCTCGCCCGGCAGGTTCAGCGTGATATCGAGCGGCGCGGCGCCGCCGCCGAACCGGCGCAGCACCGTGAATCGCATTTGCCCGGCGTCCGCACGCACGTCGATGGCGCGCACCTGCGCGTCCTCCGACAGTCCGTATCGCACGATCGGCTTGGAGACGAATGGCAGGATCTCTCGCACGTTCGGATCATCGGTGCACAGCACGGCAATGCCATAGAACGGCAGACGCTGCGTGAACGCCACGAACGATTGCTTGAGGCGGGCGAAGTCGTGTCCGTACGTGTCCATGTGATCGGCATCGATGTTGGTGATGACTTCGATGACCGGATTCAGATTCAGGAACGAGGCGTCCGATTCGTCGGCCTCGACCACGATGAAGTCGCCCGTGCCGAGCTTGGCGTTCGCCCCGGCGCTGTTCAGACGGCCGCCGATCACGAAGGTCGGATCGAGTCCGCCCTGCGCGAGCACGCTCGCCACGAGGCTCGTCGTGGTCGTCTTGCCGTGCGTGCCGGCAATTGCGATGCCCTGCTTCAGGCGCATGAGTTCCGCGAGCATCAGCGCGCGCGGCACGATGGGGATCTGGCGGGCACGGCCCGCGAGGACTTCCGGGTTGTCTGCCGTGATGGCAGTGGACACGACGATGGCGTCCGCGCCTTCGATATGTTCGGACGCATGGCCGCGTGCGACGCGCGCGCCAAGACTGACGAGGCGCCGCGTCACCGCGTTGTCGCCGAGATCGGAGCCGCTGACCTGGTATCCCAGGTTGAGCAGCACTTCGGCGATGCCGCTCATGCCCGAGCCGCCGATGCCGACGAAGTGAATGTGTTTGACGATATGTTTCATTTCAATCCTTGGCCAGGGCCGCGCACACGCGCGCCACTTGTTCGGTGGCGTCCGGCTTGGCGAGCGCCCTGGCTTTCTCTCCCATCGCGAGCAGCGATTCGCGCGTCTGACGGCGCAGCCACTCGGCCAGGGTCTCGACCGACAGCTCACGCTGGTCGATCAGCGTTGCCGCGCCCTTGTCGGCGAGGAAACGCGCATTCGTTGTCTGATGGTCGTCGACGGCATGCGGGAATGGCACGAACAGTGCCGCCACGCCCGCCGCCGCCACTTCGGCCACTGTCATCGCGCCCGCCCGGCAGATCACCAGATCCGCCGCTGCGTACGCCGCGACCATGTCGTCGATGAACGGCACCGCATCGACCGTCACGCCCGCCGCCGCGTAATTCGCCTGCAGCGTCTGAATATGTTTGACGCCCGCCTGATGCGTGACCTGCGGGCGCGCGTCTCGCGCCAGCGTTGCCAGCGCCTTGGGAACAATCTCGTTGAGCACCGTCGCGCCCAGGCTGCCGCCCACCACCAGGATGCGCAGCGGGCCGGTGCGCGCACGGTAGCGCTCGGCCGGCGGCGCCATCTCGTCGAAGTCGGCACGGATCGGATTGCCGACCCATTCGCCTCCGGGGATGGTGTCCGGGAACGCGAGCAACACCTTGTCGGCGACGCGCGCGAGCACCTTGTTCGCCATGCCCGCCACCGAATTCTGCTCGTGCAGTACGAGCGGACGCCCCAGCAGCGACGCCATCATGCCCGCCGGGAACGTGATGTACCCCCCCATGCCGAGCACCACGTTCGGCTTGACGCGACGGATCGCTCCGACGCTCTGCCAGAAGGCGCGCAGCAGATTGAGCGGCAGCAGCAGCTTGGTCATCAAACCCTTGCCGCGCAAGCCGCCGAACTTCACGAACGCCATCGGAATGTCGTACTTCGGCACGAGCGTCGCTTCCATGCCGGCCGCATTCCCGAGCCACACCACGCGCCACCCCTGCACACGCAGGAAGTTGGCGACCGCGAGCCCCGGGAAGACGTGACCGCCCGTACCGCCGGCCATGACCAGCAGCGTGCGCGTCTTCGTTTCCGGGGCCGGCATCGCGGTGGCGCGCTCGGTCATACTTTCCCTCCCCGCATCAGAACGCGGTTCTCGTAATCGACCCGCAGCAGAATGGCCACGGCCACACAGTTGAGCAAAATGCCCGAGCCGCCGTAGCTGACCAGCGGCAACGTGAGGCCCTTGGTCGGCAGCAGGCCCAGGTTCACGCCCATGTTGATGAAGGTCTGCGCGGCCAGCCACACGCCCACGCCCTTCGCGAGCAATCCGGCGAACGTGCGTTCGAGCGCCAGTGCCTGACGCCCGATCTCGAACGCGCGGCGCACCATCCAGTAAAAGAGCAGAATGACGACCAGCACGCCCACGAAGCCGAACTCTTCGCCGATCACCGCGAGGATGAAGTCGGTATGCGCTTCCGGCAGGTAGTGCAGTTTTTCGATGCTGCCCCCCAGCCCCACACCGGTCCATTCACCGCGTCCGAACGCGATGAGCGAGTGCGTGAGCTGGTAGGCCTTGCCGAGCGCGTAGTCCTCGCGCCACGGATCGAGGTACGCGAAAATCCGCTCGCGACGCCACGGCGACAACCAGATCAGCATGGCAAAAGTGGCCACGGCCGTGAGCGCCAGCCCGCCGAACAGGCGACCGTTCACGCCGCCGAGGAACAGCACCCCCATCGCAATGGCCGCGACCACCATGAAGGCGCCCATGTCCGGCTCGAGCAGCAGCAACATGCCGACGAACACGACGGCAATGCCCATCGGCAAGAAGCCCTTGCCGAAGCTCTGCATGAATTCCTGCTTGCGTACGGTGTAGTTCGCGGCGTATAGCGTGACCGCGAGCTTCATGATTTCCGACGGCTGAAGATTGAGCATCCCGAACGGAATCCAGCGCTTCGAGCCGTTCACGCCTTTGCCCACGTGCGGGATCAGCACGATCACGAGCAGCACCAGCGCCAGGAGGAACACCTTGGGCGCGAGCTTGTCGAGCGTCTTGACCGGAATGCGCAGCGTGATGAGGGCCGCGACCAGTCCGATCGTCAGCGAGATGATGTGGCGCACGAGGAAGTGATACGTCGAGTAACCGCTGTACTTCGGCGAGTCCGGCAGCGCGACGGATGCCGAATACACCATCACCAGCCCCAGCGACAGCAGCGAAATCACAACCCAGACGAGCGCGTGGTCGTATTCGAGCATGCGCGAGCGGGTCGGCTTGATGCTGCCGAGCGTACGACTCGCGGCATGGGTCGTGGCCCCTGGCGCGGCTGCCGTACCCGCCCCGGCGAAACCGGCCTGACGCTTCTTGCTGAAGAACGACTTGATACGGTTCATAGCATCACCCCCGCGTCGGCGGCCAGATCCACCACGGTGTCGCGAAACACTTGCGCGCGATGCTCGTAGTTGCGGAACATGTCGAAGCTCGCGCAGGCCGGCGAGAGCAGTACCGCGTCGCCCGGCTGGGCCAGCTTCGCCGCCTCGCGCGTGGCGGCTTCGAGCGTCGAGGCATCGATCAGGTCGACGCCCGTGTCGGTCAGCGCCTCGCGCAGCCGCGGCGCATCACGGCCGATCAGCAGCACGGCACGTGCGTGATGGGCCACGGGATTGGCCAACGGCGAGAAGTCCTGCCCCTTGCCGTCGCCCCCGACAATCAGGAGCAGCGTCTTTTGCAGGCCATTGATGGCCGCGACCGTCGCGCCAACGTTGGTGCCCTTGCTGTCGTCGTAATACTCGACGTCGTTGATGGCACCCACGAGCTGCACGCGATGCGGCTCGCCCGGATACTCGCGCAGGCCATGCAGGAGCTTGGCCATCGGCAGATCGATCGCGCGCGTGAGCGCGAGCGCCGCCAGCGCGTTGGCGGCATTGTGCTGACCGCGGATACGCAACGCGTCGGCCGGCATGAGGCGTTTGCCGACGACCTCGATGGCCGCCTCCACGGCGCCAGCCTTGCGACGCTTCGGCGCTGGCGGGGCGTCGTCGCGCGAGAACCCCTCGACCAGCCAGGACATGCCGCCTTCCATCTCCAGACCGAAGTCGCCCACGGCATCGGGCTTGCCCGTGCCGAAGGTGACGACGTGGCTCCCGGGCGTGGCGAACGCCATCACGCGCGCATCGTCGCGATTGAGCACGCGAACCGTCTGCGGGCCGAAAATGCGCGCCTTCGCGTTGGCGTAGGCGTCCATGTCGCCGTGCCAGTCCAGATGGTCTTGCGTGATATTAAGAATCGTGGCGGCGTCGGGCGCGAGGGAATGCGTCGTCTCGAGCTGGAAGCTGGAGAGTTCAAGCACCCAGACGTCGGGCAACGTAGCGTCGGCAATGCATTCGCCCAGACGGTCAAGCGCCGTCGGGCTGATATTGCCCGCCACCGCCGTGCGCTTGCCGGCGCGACGGCACAGCAGCCCGGTCAGGCTCGTGGTCGTCGTCTTGCCGTTCGTGCCGGTGATCGCCAGCACCTTCGGCGCGTAGCCGCTCGTCGCCTGCATGTGACGCAGCGCCTGTGCGAAAAATTCGATCTCGCCCCACACGGGAATGCCGCGCTCGGCCGCCTCGTGCAGCAGCGCTGCCACATCGGCGGCAAGCGGCGAGAGGCCCGGGCTGATGCCGATCAGTTCGATGTCGGCGAGCAGCGCGTCGATCTGTGCGGCGAAGGCGCCGCCGATGAACTCGGCCTGCGGGGCGTCGGCACGCAGGGCAAGCAGGTTCGGCGGTGTCTCCGACGACGCAAAGCGCGTATCGGCCGCACGCACACGGCAGCCGTAACGCGCGCACCAACGCGCCATCGCCAGGCCGGACTCTCCCAGACCCAGGATCAGGACACGCGGCTGCCAGGATTCACCAAACTTCTCGCCAAACACGTCGCTCTTTCCTTTTCATCGATTCAAACACGCTACGAATGCATCGCATCATCGACACCGATATTCCGCTATCGGCGCGAGCGGCCCTACCTTTAGTCCGGCCTTGCGAAAAGGCAACGTCGCCATTCCGCTGGCCTCGGCCTCGTCAGCGCAGCTTCAGCGTCGACAGACCGATCAGCACCAGCATCAGCGTGATGATCCAGAAGCGAACCACCACCTGCGTTTCCTTCCAGCCCGACAATTCGAAGTGATGGTGCAGCGGCGCCATCTTGAAGATGCGCCGCCCTTCCCCGAAGCGTCGCTTGGTGTACTTGAACCACGTCACCTGCAACATCACCGACAGCGTCTCCGCCACGAACACGCCGCCCATCACAAAGAGCACGACTTCCTGGCGCACGATCACGGCCACCGTGCCGAGCGCGCCGCCGAGCGCCAACGCACCGACGTCGCCCATGAATACCTGGGCCGGGTGCGTGTTGAACCATAAGAACGCGAGCCCCGCCCCCGACATCGCCGAACAGAACACGAGCAGTTCGCCCGCGCCCGGAATGTGCGGGAACAGCAGGTACTTCGAATACACGACGTTGCCCATCACATAAGCGAACACGCCGAGGGCCGCACCGACCAGCACGACCGGCATGATGACGAGACCATCGAGACCGTCGGTGAGGTTCACCGCGTTGGACGAGCCGACAATGACGAAGTACGTGAGCGCGATGAAACCGAACACGCCCAGCGGGTAGCTCATCGTCTTGAAGAACGGCACGATGAAGTCGGCCTTCGGCGGCAGATTGAGCGGGAAACCGTTACGCACCCAACTGATGAACAGCTCGAAGACCTTCAGATTGCTCGTCTCCGACACCGAGAAAGCCAGATAGGTCGCGGCGAACAGGCCGATGATCGATTGCCAGAAGTACTTCTCGCGCGACGACATGCCGCGCGGGTCTTTGTAGACGACCTTCCGGTAATCGTCGATCCAGCCGATGATGCCGAAACCCAGCGTGACGGTCAGCACGATCCAGATGAAGCGGTTACTCAGGTCCGCCCACAGCAACGTGGCGACCGTGATGCCGATGAGAATCAGCACGCCGCCCATCGTGGGCGTGCCTGACTTCACGAGGTGAGTCTGCGGGCCATCGGTACGCACCGCCTGGCCCACCTTCATTTCGGCGAGCTTGCGGATGACCATCGGCCCGAACGCGAGCCCGATCACCAGCGCCGTGAGGCTTGCCATCACGGCCCGAAACGTCAGGTAGTTGAACACGCGCAAATAGCTCGCATCCGCTTGCAGCCATTGCGCCAACGTCAGCAACATTCCATCAATCCTTTATCACTTGACAGGGGCGTCGCCGCCCCCGCTTTCACTCGTCGCGCGCAACTGCTCGAGCACGCGCTCCATCCGCATGAAGCGGCTTCCCTTGACCAATATCGTGGCCGGTGCGCTCAGCGTGGCGTTGAGCTCGGCCACGAGCGGCGCAACGTCCGTCATGTCCGAAAAATGCTCGCCGCCGCTGCCGAAGGCCGCGACGCTGGCTTGCGTCTGATCTCCCATCGCGAGCAAACGATCGACACCGCGCTGCGCGGCGTACTCGCCCACCTCGCGGTGGAACGCCGGCCCGTTGTCGCCGACTTCGCCCATGTCGCCAAGCACCAGCACCCGCGGAGCCGGCGTCTGCGCCAGCACGTCGATCGCGGCGCGAACCGAATCGGGGTTCGCGTTATAGGTATCGTCGATCAACGTGACGCCTGCGAGCGGCCCCCTGGAGATCGTTGACACCTGGAGACGGCCTTTGACGGCGGAAAACGCTTCGAGTGCCCTCACGATCGAGCCAATATCGACATGCGCGCCCAGCGCACAGGCAATCGCCGCCAACGCATTACGGGCGTTGTGCTCGCCGAGCAGCGGCAACCTGAGCGAAAACTCGCCGGCCGGCGACGCCACACGCATGACGCGCGTCGCGCCGTCGTAGCGTCCCGAGACGGCGGCGCGACCATCGAGCGCGAAGTCGAGCACCCGGCGCTTGCCGGCGACCTCGCGCCACATCGGCGCGAATTCGCTCTCCGCCGGGAACACGGCCACGCCGTCGACAGACAACGCCGCCAGCACGGCCGAGTGCTCTTCGGCGACCGCGGCCACGCTCACCATGAACTCTTGATGTTCGCGCTGCGCATTGTTGATAACGGCGACCGTCGGTTGTGCAATCGCGGCGAGATACGCCGTTTCGCCGGGGTGATTCATGCCCAGCTCGAGCACCGCCAGCTTGTCGCTGTCTTTCAGACGGAACAGCGTGAGCGGCAGGCCGATGTCGTTGTTCAGATTGCCCGTCGTCGCCAGACGCTTCTCGGCCCCCACCGCCTCGGCAAAGATCGCCGAGATCATTTCCTTGACGGTCGTCTTGCCGTTACTGCCGGTGACGGCGACCACGGGAATCGCAAAGCGTCGGCGCCACGCGGCTGCCAGCTCGCCCAGCGCAATGCGCGTGTCGGGCACGATCAGCGCCGGCGTCTCGAACCCTTCCGGCACACGCGACGCGACCACGGCGGCCGCGCCTGCACGCGCCACGTCGGCCAGGAAGTCGTGCGCGTCGAAGCGCTCGCCCCGGATCGCCACGAAGAGATCGCCCGGCTGCACCGAGCGGCTGTCGGTCACGATGCGCGCAAAGGCGGTCGAGGGTGCGCCCGTCACGTGCGAATCACTGACGGCGGCTTGGGTATCGGCCAGTTGCCACATCATCGTCATTCGCCCCCTCCACGCACGGTGGTCGCACGCGCGGCGAGTGCCAGACGCGCATGCTCCTGATCGGAGAACGGTCGTTTCTTACCCATAATTTCCTGCGTACTTTCGTGTCCCTTGCCCGCGACGAGCACGACATCGGCTGCCTGCGCGCCGCGCACGGCCTGCAGAATCGCACTCGCCCGGTCTTCGATGCAGCGTGCTGCGCCCGGTTGTGCCAGACCGGCGGCGATCTGCGCCATGATGTCGGCCGGCACTTCGGTGCGCGGGTTGTCGCTCGTCAGCACGACGGCGTCGGCCAGGCGCTCGGCCACCGCCCCCATTTGCGGACGCTTGCCCTTATCGCGGTCGCCACCGCAGCCGAACACGCAGACGAGCTTGCCGCCACGCGCCGAGGCCACCGGCCGCAACGCGTCCAGCGTCTTTTCGAGTGCGTCGGGCGTGTGTGCATAGTCGATGACCACCAGCGGCTGCCCCGGCTGTCCGATCTGCTCCATGCGTCCCGACACCGGGGTGAGCGCGGCGAGCCCGGCAATGGCGACGTCTTGCGGCACCCCGGCGGCCAGCGCCGCGCCGAGCACGGCAAGCGCATTGCTCACGTTGAATTCGCCAATGAGCGGCACCGTGATCTGCTGGCTGTGATCGTTCAGATGCAGTGTGAAGCGCGTGCCCACCGTCGTTGCGCGGATATCCTCGGCGCGCAGCACGACGTTGCCGTGCGCCGACACCGCGTCGCCGTGAAGGCCGTATTCATAGACCGGCGTCTTCCCGGCTAGGCGCGCGAGCAGGCGTTGTCCCATCGCGTCGTCGCGATTGATGACCGCAGCCTTCAGGCCCGGCCAGTCGAACAGACGTGACTTCGCCGCCTCGTACTCGGCCATCGTGCCGTGATAATCGAGATGGTCCTGCGTCAGATTGGTAAAGACGGCGATGTCGAAAGCCACGCCGTTTACGCGCCCCTGATAGAGGCCGTGCGACGACACTTCCATCGCCACCGCCACCGCGCCCTGCGCCCGCAGGTCGCCAAGGCTGCGTTGCAACTGGACCGCATCGGGCGTGGTGAATCCTGTGACCGTCAGATGTCCGGGGAAGCCGCTGCCCAGCGTGCCGATCACCGCGCTGCGCGTGCCGGCCTTCGACAACAGTTGCGCAAGCCACTGACTGCACGATGTCTTGCCGTTCGTGCCGGTCACGCCCAGCATCGTCATGCCGACGCTCGGCTCGCCGCACCAGAGCGCCGCCAGCGGACCCGCCAACCCGTCGAGTTGCGGCACACCGAATTCGGGCACGTTCGCAACGCTGGCCAGCGACGCTGGCCAGGTAAAGCCGTCACTCTGCCAAAGCACGGCAGCGGCGCCGCGCTCCACGGCATCGGCGATGAAACCGCGACTGTCGGCACCTTTGACGGCATACGCGACGAAGACGTCGCCTGGCATCACGCGGCGGCTGTCGGCTTGCAGTGTCGCACCGGCCGGCGCCGTGCGGCGCAGCCAGTCCCACGCCTGCGCCAGCGTGGCGCGCTCGGCGGCGTCCGCGATCATGGCGAGCGTGGCGGGGGTTTGCGGCGTCGGGGTCACGGTGCCCATGGCTCGCTCTCCTCCACCTTGTCGCTCACGACGAGCTTCGTTACCGGCGAATCCGGCACCACATTCAACGCGCGCAGCGTGCCGCCTACGATCGCGGCGAACGCCGGGCCCGCCGCCACACCGCCATAGTGCGAGCCACGCCCCGGTTCGTCGAGCGTGACGGCCACGATGATGCGCGGCTCGGACATCGGCGCCATGCCGACGAACGACGCACGATATTTGCTCTTGTCGTATCCCTTGCCCGACTGCTTGTACGCCGTGCCGGTCTTGCCACCGACGCGATAGCCGACGACCTGCGCTCGCGTGGCGGTACCACCGGGCGATGTCACCATTTCCAGCATCTTGCGCACTTCACGCGCCGTCGTGGGCGATATCACCGGCGCGCCCTTCACGACGCTGCCATCCGTCTTGTAGATGGAGATCGGCAGCAGCTCGCCGTCGTGCGCGAACACGGTATAGGCACGGGCCAGCTGAATCAACGAGGCCGACAGGCCATAGCCGTAGCCCATCGTCGCCTGCTCGATCGGACGCCAGCTCTTGGCCGGACGCAAGCGCCCCGCCACCGCGCCGGGGAAACCGATCTTCGGCGCCTGGCCGAGGCCGACGCTCGTGAACATGTCCCACATTTCCTGCGGCTTCATCTGCAGCGCGATCTTGGCCGTGCCGATGTTGCTGGACTTCTGGATGACGCCCGCCACGGTGAGCAGGCCGTAGTCGTGCGTGTCCGTGATGTTCGCGCCAAAGAAGTTGGCGCGGCCAGTCGTCATTACGGTCGACGCCGGCGTTACATGGCCATTTTCGAGGGCGGCGGCAATGGTGATCGGCTTCATGATCGAGCCGGGCTCGAACGTGTCGGTAATCACCCGGTTGCGCAACTGCGCGCCGGTCAGGTTCCTGCGGTTGTTGGGGTTGTACGTCGGGAGATTCGCGAGCGCCAGCACCTCGCCCGTGCGCACGTCGAGCACCACGGCACTGCCGGCCTTCGCGCCAGTGCGCTCGATGGCGTCTTTCAGTTCGCTGTATGCGAGGAACTGGATCTTGCTGTCGATCGATAGCGTGATGTCGTGGCCGTCGCGCGGCTGCGCCAGGATGTCGACACCCTCGACCACACGACCGAGACGGTCCTTGATGACGCGACGGCTTCCGGGCGTGGCGGCCAGATCTTTCTGCATCGACAGCTCGACGCCTTCCTGCCCGACATCTTCCACGTTCGTAAAGCCGACAACGTGCGCCGCGATCTCGCCTTCCGGATAGAAGCGCTTGTACTCCTTGCGCTGGTACACGCCGGGGATGTCCAGATCCGCGACCTGCTTGGCCACGTCCGGCAGCACCTGACGCTTCACGTAGACGAAGCTCTTCTCCTGATTCAGCTTGCGGCGCAGATCCGGCTCGCCCATCTCGAGCAGACGCGCGAGCTGACGCACCTGCTGCGTCGAGATGTCGTCGGGCACGTCTTCGGGAATGGCCCAGATGGCCTTGACGGGCAGACTGGTGGCCAGCACCTGCCCGTTACGGTCGAACACTTTGCCGCGCGTGGCGGACATCTCCAGTGTACGTTCGTAACGGCTCTCGCCCTGACGTTGATAGAAGGCATTGCCCGGGCCCTGAATCCAGAAGGCGCGCGCGACCAGTGATCCGAACGCGCCGAAGATCACGAACACGAGCATCTTCGAGCGCCACATCGGCAGACGCACGGACAGGACCGGGCTGGCAGTGAACTGCACATCCTTGGTCTTGGCCTTGGCGTCCTTGCGGCGAATCATCGCTTGCCTCCGCTCGCGGGGGCGGACACGGGGCTTGCGCTTGGCACCGGCACATCCACCATCGCGCCGGTGCTACCGGCGGGTGCGGACAGATACTGTGTGCGACCCGGCGAGACGGCCTGCATCTTCAGGTCGTTGCGCGCGACGCTTTCGATGCGGGCGCTCTTGCTTTGCGCGCTCTGCTCGTACTGGAGGCGATCCCAGTCCTGCAACAGTTGATGCTCGAGCGCCTGCTCGCGGTTGAGTTCGACGAACGTACCACGCGCCCGATACTGGGCATTGATCAGCGACAGCGCGCAGGCGATGAGCATGACGAGCAGAAGCGCATTGAGCCGGCTCATGTCGACACCCGTTCCATGACCCGCATGATTGCGGAACGCGCACGCGGGTTCGCCTCCACCTCGGCGGCGGACGGCTTGATCTTGCGGCTGGACTTGAAGGGCGGCTCGGGGATTTCGTGGGCGCGCAAAGGCACGCGGCGATCCACCACCGGCGCGCTCGAGCGCGCCTGCATGAAGCGCTTCACGATGCGGTCTTCCAGCGAATGAAAGCTGATCACCACGAGTCTGCCTCCCGTTTCGAGGACATCGGCGGCCACATCGAGGGCTATCTGCAGGTCCGCAAGCTCTTGATTGACGTGAATCCGTAGAGCCTGAAAGGTGCGTGTTGCCGGGTCCTTGCCCTTCTCACGGGTCTTGACGGCGCCCGCCACGATCTCGGCAAGCTCGCGTGTGCTGACGAGTGGACCGAGGCGATCGGCGTTTGCCCGGCGAGCAACAAGCGCCTTTGCAATCTGAAAAGCAAACCGTTCTTCCCCATAGTCCTTGATGACCTCCGTGATGTCTTCCAGCGTTGCCCGGGCCAGCCAATCGGCGGCCGACTCACCGCGCGTGGGATCCATGCGCATGTCGAGCGGGCCGTCGAAACGAAAACTGAATCCGCGCGCGGGGTCGTCGACCTGCGGCGACGACACCCCCAGGTCCAGCAACACCCCCGACACCTTGTCGATACCGCGCCGGGCCAGCGCATCGCGCAACGTCGCGAAGCTGTCGTGCTCAATCGAAAATCGCGGATCGGCAATTTTTGCCGCCTCCGCGATCGCTTGGGGATCCTTGTCGAACGCGATCAGCCTCCCCTTGGCGCCCAGCCGCTCGAGAAGCCTGCGACTGTGCCCGCCGCGGCCGAAAGTGCCGTCGACGTAGACGCCGTCGTCGCGCCACAGCAAGGCATCCACGGCCTCCTCAAGCAGGACCGTGCGGTGCTGCATAACCGTTTCCACCGCGTGCGTCATGCTCGTCGGACCACCTGATCTGTCAAAAAGTGAAGTTTTTCAGTGCATCCGGCATGCCTTGCGCCATCGCTGCCTGTTCCTTGGCGGCATACGTCACGGCATCCCAGAGTTCAAAGTGACTGCCCATGCCCAGCAGCATGACTTCCTTGTCCATGCCCGCAGCGGCACGCAACTCGGGCGCCACCAGGACACGGCCCGCCGAATCCATCTCGACGTCGGCGGCGTTGCCCAGGAAGATGCGCCGCCACCAGTGCGCGTCCATCGGCAGTGCGGCGATCTTGCCGCGGAAGATTTCCCATTCAGGACGCGGGAACAGCAGCAGACATCCGTCCGGGTGCTTGGTGATCGTCACCTTGCCTTGCGCGTCGCCCTGCAGCACGTCACGATGCCGGGCCGGAATCGACATCCGTCCCTTTGCATCGAGTGAAAGTGCCGAGGCTCCCTGAAACACGTGCGCTCCCGTGAGGTTTCGTCCGCCTGCCCGTCATGCCGAAAGAGAAAGATTTCGTGCCTTACACCACACAAAAATACACTTTCTCACACTATTTCCCACTTTAGAGGAGAGTGTTTGGGCGGTCAAGCGTTTCACCCGTTTTTCGGAGGGAATTTGTCAGACAGAACAATGACTTAGCTCACTTTCCTAAAGCTGCAAAACGGAATTTTGTCAGGAAAATTAAAGACATAACTGCGATAGTGAAAGTGGAACCTCAAACTTTAGGCATCCCCTGCGGGAGGCCCGTCAGCGCTATCGATACCGCGTAGTGCGCGCTCACGCCGTGCCAAGGCGCGGCAACTGCCGGCTGGCACGCGTCACACAAGGGGAGATCGACACGGAAGGCGGGGGGGGCAATCGCGGAAACGCTTCAAGTGCTCTATATATAGTACGCGGTCGTCGTCATGACTTTGGCGGCGGCGCGCATCACGCGCTGCACGGGGGCCGGCAGTTCGATCCCGCCGGCGTCGCGCGCCGCCTGGCCGTGCGCAATCTCGTCGCGTCGCATCTGGTCGACGATGGCACGCGAGCGCAGGTCGTTCGGCGGCAAGTCGTTGAGATGGGTCTCCAGATGGTGCTCGACCTGCCGCTCCGTCTCCGAGACGAACCCCAGGCTGACCTTGTCGCCGCACTTGCCTGCGACGAAGCCGATGGCGAACGCGCCGGCATACCAAAGCGGATTGAGCAGGCTCGGGCGCGAGCCGAGTTCCGAGAGACGGTGCGCCGTCCAGGCGAGGTGATCTTCCTCCTCCTTGCCCGCCTGCTCGAAGGCGAACCGCAGTTCCGGACGTACCGTCGCCAACTTTTGCGCCTGATATAGCGCCTGCGCGCAAACCTCGCCCACGTGATTCACGCGCATGAGGCCTGCCACGTGCCGCCGCTCTTGCGAGGTCAATGCGTCGTCGCCAATCGGCGCGTCACTATATACGGAGGGAATCGGAGCATCGACCGTAGGTGTCGGGCGAGTGGCTTGCGTGACGCCAGCGATCGCTCGCAGGCCACGGTCAAGTTCGGAGATCAGGTTGTCGGAAAACATCGTACTTTCAACTCACTTCGATTTTTCATCATGTGGGACATAAGACGATTCCGTCGCCCCCGCAACGGATGATACGCGCCTTTGTCCGGCGCGCCTTGCGCGGGTGCAAAGGCATGAAAGCCCCACTGGACGCCGGTTTCCGGGCTGTTGCGTAAACGAAACAAAGGACGCCGCAAACCCGCGCAAAACCGGCCTTTTCCTTTGCCGGCCACAGTGAATTTGTTACATTACGTCCAACTTCTCGCGAAGTTGATTAGCAAGGACGTTATCACTAGTGACCTTGTTAAACAAATCTCACAATCCTTTGGAGATCACTCAATGAAAAAGTCGCTTCTCGCTCTGGGTGTGCTCGGCGCATTCGCTGGCGCTGCTCACGCTCAAAGCAGCGTGACCCTGTACGGTATCATCGACGGTGGCTTCACCTACGTCAACAAGACGGGCGGCAACGTTTCCGGCACCGGCAACGCTGCCAAGAACATCTCGCTGAACAGCGGCAACCTGCAAGGTTCGCGTTGGGGCCTGAAGGGCGCTGAAGATCTGGGCGGCGGCCTGAAGGCGATCTTCGTGCTGGAAAGCGGCTTCAACATCAACAACGGCGTCTCGGCCCAGGGCGGTCGCCTGTTCGGTCGTCAAGCTTACGTTGGCCTGAGCAGCGCAACGGCCGGCACGGTGTCGATCGGTCGTCAGTATGACTCCGTGGTTGACTTCGTTGGCCCGTTCGCTTCGGGTAGCCAATGGGCAACGTATTCGGGCGCTCACCCGTTCGATAACGACAACCTGAACAACTCGTTCCGCGTCAACAACTCGATCAAGTACACGACCGCCAACTACAACGGCTTCCACGCTGGCGCTCTGTACGGTTTCTCGAACTCGGCCAGCACGGGTGGTACCGGCACGGGCTTCGCGAACAACCGCGCATGGTCGGTTGGCATGGGCTACGCCAACGGTCCGTTGACCTTGGGCGCTGGTTACCTGTACCTCGGCGCACCGGGCAGCAACAGCTCGGGCGTGCTGCTGAGCGGCGACCAGAACACGGCGATGACCGCAGGTGGCCTGGCCTCCAGCGACAAGGCATACATTGCTTCGGCAGGCGGTTCGTACGCCTTCGGTCCGGCCACGGTTGGCCTGGTCTACAGCCACAGCAAGTATGACTACATCGGCGGCGGCAGCTGGAAGTTCGACAACGTCGAACTGAACGGCAAGTACATGCTGACCCCGGCTCTGCAACTGGGCCTGGCTTACACGTACACCTGGACGAAGCTGGCATCGGGCACGACCGACCTGTCGCCGAAGTACCACCAAGTCAACCTGGGCGTCGACTACTTCCTGTCGAAGCGCACGGACACGTACCTGGTTGGTCTGTGGCAACACGCCAACAACGATGCTCCTGGCGGCGCATCGATGAACGGCCAAGGCTTCGCGAACAGCACGAACCAGTTCGCCGTTACGGCTGGTATCCGTCACAAGTTCTAAGCTGACAGTTTCTGTCACTTAGGCTTTGACGAAAGGGCACCTTCGGGTGCCCTTTTTTTGTTGCGCTCCCGGAACCGAATGCTGCCGGCCATCCGCCCCATGCGCTCCTGCCAACATAGCGAGCGCCAGCACTTCGTAACGCCCCCAACTTGACCGATGGTTTATTTCAAACCTAAAATTTCCATACTGTAGATTTTACGTTGCCCACCATGAGCCTCGCCGACGCTGACTCTCTCGATCTCGAAACGCGAGCCCACGATCGCGAGCACGACGCCCTGCGGCTATGGCTGCGCCTGCTCACCTGCGCCAACATGATCGAGACGGATATCCGCTCCCGCTTGCGCCAGGATTTCGATTGCACGCTGCCGCGCTTCGATCTGCTTGCGCAACTCGACCGGCACCCCGAGGGGCTGAAGATGGGGGAGCTTAGCAAGCGGATGATGGTCACCGGCGGAAACGTCACGGGCATTACCGATCAGTTGGAGAAGGAAGGGTGGGTAACGCGCCAGACGGTCGCCAATGACCGGCGCGCCTTTCTGATCAGGCTCACGCCACGCGGCAAAAAGGCATTCTCCGATATGGCTCATGCCCACGAGCAGTGGATCGAGCAGCGCGTTGGGAAACTGTCGGAGGACAGGCAGCAGCAGCTTTATGCCCTGCTGGGCGACTTGAAATCGGTGATTGGCTGACAGACGAGAAGCGCCACTTTCGCTTTGAAACGGGGCGCTCTCGCTAACGTTCGATCCGGGATCATCGATGTTCAACCCCCGACGCTCGCTGGACCTCCGCCCCTGCAATCCTAGAACCGTCGGCGCTTCGATTTTCGACCCTTCCCCGCTCACCGCTCACTGTTCGACCTTCCACCTTCGATCTTCGGATCCAGGTCCAACGGTGAGCCTCACCGGTTCTAGCGTCGCGCCTGCATCGGCGCATCGAGCAAGTCGCGAGCGGCGACCGCCTCCGGGGTGCCATCCAACGCTGTGAGCGTGGCAATGCGCTCAGCCTCTGGCCGCTTCGATAACGTTTTGACGGCGGCATAGAATGCCGGCAAGTCGTCGTGCTCCTCTGCCAGTAACGCCATGAACGCCGGCACCCACTGGTTATAGGTCGCAAACGATCCGATCTTCGCGTTATTCAAGTGGGAGGCGAACCAAAGGTCGAACCCTTTGTACCCGCCCCACGACGTCTTCAACCGCTCATAGTCGGCGCGCATGCTGGCGAACAGAGCGTCCTTGCTCACCATCTTCTGCGCGTCCGTTTGCGAGCTGTCGTACAGCGTTTCCAAACGCTTGCGATAGCCATCCACCAGTTGGCGAAACCGGCGTCGGTGCGCGTCGTATCGCTCGTACTCCATTGCAGCGTCGGGGTGCGCCGTCAACCAGCGCCGTACCCCCACGGTTTCCACTGTCACGGCGAAAGACTCGTTGAATGCCGTATCGCCTCGAACAAACAAAATCTGATGGGCGAGTTCGTGGAAGATCATCCGCGCAACTTCCGCCCGCGGAAGATAGATGAATGTGTTGAGCAGCGGATCGTCAAAATAGCCCAGCGTCGAATAGGCCGGAATTCCCGCGACGAACGTCTCCCAGCCCTCTCGATGCAACTCGTCCGCATAGGCCTCGGCAGATTCGCGAGAGTAATAGCCCCGATACTCGACGCATCCGACGACTAATAGACAGGACTCTCGAAGCTTCAATGACAGCGTCGGTGCGGCAAAGACGTTGTAGACGACGAACGGCCGCTTGAGGTCCGCGTAGCTGCGGTAGCTCCCGTTATCCGGCTCACTGAGCGCGGACACGGCATAGCTGCGAATTTGCTCGGCCTCGATTAGCCGTGTGCGCAACTGCGGTGCAATCGATGAATCGGCAAGCAGATCGGAGACCGGCTGCGCCTCATGCAACACGGTGAAGTGCCCGTTAATCGACTGTGCGTAGTACCCGACCTGGCCACATCCTGCAAGACCGAACAACATGCCCCATCCCGCCATCGCAGCCGCAACGGTACGAAAGATCGATCGCCGGCACGCTGAGAACACCGGAAACCTCGCAGACGGGATAGGCATCGCGGGCTCCTCGGTCTCAACTCGACATCGACGGGCGTTATGACAGCGCCGGCGCGACTTCGACCAGGCAATCGTAAAACGTCGGTGCCCGCCCAAGATCAGTCAGCTGCTGGCTCGTGACTTCGTTGGCATTCTTGCCGTCCGCTGCAAGCTTTTTCCACCAGATCGACAGACCGACCACGACGCCTTCACGCGCCTTCTCCGTCACTCGAGCCCTGGCATTCAAGGTACCTCGATCGTTGAAGATGCGCACATCGCCCCCATCCACAATGCCTCGCGTTGCGGCATCGGAGGGATGAATATCCAGCGTCGGCTCGCCCACCGAGGTGCGCAGGCTATCGACATTCACGAAGCTCGAATTCAGGAAGTGACGGGCGGGCGGCGAGATCATTGCCAGCGGATAGCGGGCCGCCAGATCCGGATTGCTCGCAACCGATTCATACGGCGGCACCCAGTCGGGCAATGGGTCGGAACCTTCCTGCAACATGCGCTCGGAATAAAACTCGCACTTGCCGGACGGCGTCGGGAACTGCCCGTTCGCAAACGGCGCATCCGGAAGGTCGTAGCGGATCCACCCATCGCGCTTGAGGGTTTCCCAGTTGCTGCCTGCCATGCGGGCATCATTCCAACGAATCGATTGCGCTGCCAGTTGATCGTCGGTGTCGGAGAAGCAGGCCTCCTGCCATCCCATGCGCCGGGCCAGCAGACGAAAGATCTCCGAGTTGGGCTTGGCGTCTCCGAGCGGAGCAATCGCCGGATTGTTCGCCAGCAGATAGGTGTGACCGTAAGCCTTGTGGATATCCAGATGCTCGAGCTGCGTCGTTGCCGGCAGCACGAAATCAGCATAATCGGCGGTGTCCGTCTGGAAATGCTCCAGGACCACCGTGAAAAGGTCTTCGCGGCCAAAACCGGCGGCGACCTTGCCCGACTCCGGCGCCACCGCAACCGGGTTGCTGTTGTAGACCACCAGCGCCTCGATCCTCGGCCCGAACACCTCGTCGCCCGGATGGCAGAGGGCGTCGCCGATCGCACTCATGTTCACCACACGAGCCGGCTTTTCCCGGTGCGGCCGCAGATCGGGCCGTGCCTGTGCCACTGAATCGACGGGTGCGTAACCGGATGTCGACATCAGCAGCCCGCCCGCCGGATCGCGCCAAGCACCGATCAATGCCGGCAAGCACGCGACCGCGCGCGTCGCCTGCCCGCCGCCTTTGGCGCGCTGCATGCCGTAGTTCAGCCGGATCGCGGCAGGCTTCGCGCTCGCATACTCGCGCGCCAAAGTCGTGATCGTGTCGGCATCGATACCGCAAATTTCCGCGACGCGAGCCGGTGTGTAATGCCGCACGCGATCCTTGAGCTGCGCGTAGCCCACGGTGTGTCGCGCAACATATTCGTGATCGACCCGGTCCTCCGCGATCAGGACGTGCATCATGCCCAATGCCAACGCGGCATCCGTACCCGGCAGCAAGGCAATATGCTGATGGCATTTCTCTGCCGTGAGCGACCGATAGGGATCGATGGCGATCAGCTTCGCTCCGCGGCGCTTGGCTTCCTGCGCGATAGCCCAGAAATGCACGCTCGATGTAATCGGATTGCTGCCCCAGATAAGAATCAGCTTGCTGTCGACAAAGTGCTCGACGTGCATACCGACGCCAGCGCCATACGTGTATCGAAGCCCCGCAGCGCCCGCACTCGCACAGATCGTGCGATCGAGGTCAGACGCGCCGAGCTTGTTGAAGAACCTTGCAGCCATCGATTCGCCCTGGACGAATCCCATCGTGCCTGCATAGCTGTAGGGCAAAATCGCTTCGGGGTCGCGCGCCGCGATCGCTCCCAGCCGGGCGGCGATCTCGTCAAGCGCCTCATCCCAACTAACCGGCGCGAACTGTCCGCTACCTTTCGGTCCGACGCGCTTGAGCGGATGCAACAGGCGGTCCGGATGGTAGGTCCGCTCGGTGTATCGTGAGACTTTCGTACACAAGACGCCCTTGGTCGTCGGATGGTCTGGATCGCCCTGGACCTTGATCGCGACGCCATTTTCCACCGTGACGTGCATCGCGCACGTGTCGGGACAGTCATGCGGGCATGCGGCCCGAACGACGCGGGTGTTGGTCGTCATGAAACGACTCCTCTCTTTACAAAATTGCTGCGTTCGCCAACGGTGCGACGCTGGCAATATTGTAGTACGTTCCCCTTGGCTCCACCCCGCAGCACGGCCGCTTGCGACATTTTCCAGACGCGTCCGGCGCTGCGCTCGGGCGCTTCCTAGCAAGGTGCCAGTCCAGGGCATTAGGGGTAAGATGAGCCATTGCGCCTTGCAGGAAACCCCGTCATGAAGCTAATTCCAGAAATCGACGCCGCACGCGGCGAAATCCAGACCATCCGACGTGACATTCACGCGCACCCCGAACTGTGCTTCGAAGAGAAGCGCACTTCCGATGTGGTTGCGGACACGCTGACCCAATGGGGTATCCCCATTCATCGCGGACTCGGTAAAACAGGCGTCGTCGGCATCATCAAGCAAGGCAGTAGCGACCGAGCGATCGGTTTGCGCGCCGACATGGATGCGCTGCCGATTCGCGAAGCCAACACGTTCGAGCACGCGTCAAAGCACGAAGGCAAGATGCACGCCTGCGGTCACGACGGCCATACGGCCATGTTGCTTGCCGCCGCACAGTATCTCCAGAAGCATCGCCATTTCGACGGCACCGTCTACTTGATTTTCCAGCCAGCCGAGGAAGGCGGCGGTGGCGCGCGGGAAATGATCAAGGATGGCCTGTTCGAACGCTTTCCCATGCAGGCAGTGTTCGGCATGCACAACTGGCCGGGCGTGCCGACCGGTACGTTCGCTGTGACGCCCGGCCCCATGATGGCCTCGAGCAACGAATTCAAGATCACACTTCGCGGCAAGGGGACCCATGCGGGCATTCCGAATGCCGGCATCGATCCGGTGATTGCCGCAGTTCAGGTGGCCCAGGCGTTGCAAAGCATCATCACGCGCAATAAGCGTCCAATCGACGCCGCCGTGCTCTCCATCACACAGATCCATGCGGGTGACGCCACGAACGTGGTTCCCGATCTGGCATGGTTGGGCGGCACGGTCCGGACGTTCTCGATCGAAGTCCTGGATCTTATCGAGACGCGTTTGCGCGAGATCGCCGAATTCGTGGCCAAGGGATTGGGCTGCTCGGCCGAAATTGAATTCCTTCGCAACTACCCGCCGACCATCAATGACCCGGGTATGGCAGCGCTTTGTGCCGACGTGATGCGCGAGGTGGTGGGCAACGAGAACGTCAACGACAAGGTCGAACCCACGATGGGCGCGGAGGACTTCTCGTTCATGCTCCTGGCGAAGCCGGGGGCGTACGTCTTCATCGGAAATGGCGAAGGCAACCACCGGGACACGGGCCACGGCCTCGGTCCGTGCAACCTGCATAACGCCAGCTATGACTTCAACGACGATCTGCTGCCACTGGGCGGCACCTACTGGGTCAAGCTTGTCGAAACCTATTTTGAACGCCATCGGTAAGCGGTCTGGGTAGTCCCTCGAAAACGCCCCATTTCCCGGGGCTCGCAGAAGTCGAAATTACGCAGCCACGACCCGCCGCCGGGCGTTACCGTCCTGATCCGTTGGCCCGGACGACAAAGAGAAAAGCCGACAAGTATGACTTGTCGGCTTTTTCGCTTTTTCGTTACGAATGCGATCGCACTAGTTCGCAGCGGTTGTCGTAGGTATGCCATCCGTTTCAAGACGAATGTCACCGTACCACGCCGTGAATTTCGATCGTGTATTGTCGCCGTCGCTCATAATGGCGATGCCGATCAGACGGCCCGGAGGTTCGCCAAACGCCCTTTCGTAATCCTTGACGATGTCACGAGAATACGTCTGCCATTTCCCGAGGTGCTCGCCACCGCGCTCGACAACGAGTGAGCGAATGCGGCCGGTATAGGGATTGGCAACGATTTCGTCCGCATCGAATTGATCGTCGCCCCATGTGTACATCAAGGTCGCAAACGGTAACTCGCGACCGCTCACCATGCGCGCCAATTCTCGGTGTAGTTGATCCTGAACGGTGAGTTTCGCAGGATCGCCATCGAACGCGAGGGCAATGCGAACGGGCGCATCGTCGAATCGTTTCGTGCGGATGTTTGCTTGCGCGGGTATGGCATCGGCGCGCCAGCGCCACGTTAGCCTGGCCCCCGGGTATATCGGGATGTCGAGCGTCTGTGCGATTCCGGACGCAGATCCGTCGACCGCTGCACGAATGACCGCGATGTCATGGCTATCAGTCGTCTGTTCGTAATGGGTGAGCCGTTTGTTGCGTGTGACGAGATAGGTTTCCCAGTGCGGGGGCAAGCCATCCGGATTCACCGCGGTAGAAAGGAGCGCAATTCCATCGCTCCGTACCGGCGACACCGAGGCCGCAACGTCTTTTGACGAAGCTCCCGGCGAGGAGCATCCCCCCATTCCCCAGGCAACGACTGCGGCACCAACCCATGCCGCCACACGCCATCTTGCATGGCGCCCGCTTCGATCTTGATTCACCACGCGTTTCGCTCTCCGAACTTCCACCCACTCAGTGGTCGAATGCTAAGCGAGAAATGGAAATCGATCCAGCCGGAATTTCCCAGAAAAGCAAAAACCCCTTGCTACGCGTTGTAGCAAGGGGTTTTTAGGGGGAGCCTGACGATTACCTACTTTCACACGGGAATCCGCACTATCATCGGCGTGGAGTTGTTTCACGGTCCTGTTCGGGATGGGAAGGGGTGGTTCCAACTCGCTATGGTCATCAGGCATAACTTGTATGTTCTGCTGAGCGGGGCTCAACAAAACCAATTCGGAAGAAGCGTAGTACTACATTGTGCTGGGTTGCGAGTTGTATCGGCACTGAGTGCGATACTCACCAGGAAAACACACTGGTTATAGGATCAAGCCTCACGGG
>NZ_CABPRU010000003.1 GCF_902459705.1 Pandoraea terrigena
GGGCGTTAGCTCAGTTGGTAGAGCAGCGGACTCTTAATCCGTAGGTCGAGTGTTCGAGTCACTCACGCCCCACCAAAGTACGACAGCGAAGGCTGCGCCGCAGGCAGCCTTTTTTGTTCTCGGTTGCACCGGGGCGTTAGCTCAGTTGGTAGAGCAGCGGACTCTTAATCCGTAGGTCGAGTGTTCGAGTCACTCACGCCCCACCAGATGCATGACGAAGGCCGCACGCTGTGCGGCCTTCGTCGTTTCTACCGCCCCATCCGCCAGCGCCGGCCTGTCATCCGATTCCTACAATCAATTCAGCCGCGACCGATGGTGCGCGAAACGCGCACCCGCTAAGCTGAATTCATGTCGTTGCGCAACGCACGGCCAGCCCTTGCTACAGGAGACGCATCATGAATACAGCGAAGTCGATTCTCGTTGTCATTACGGCACTCGCGATGGGCGCGTCCCTCACCGGTTGCACGCTTGGCGGTGCCGCCGCAGGGGGCGTCATCGGTCACGAAGCCACCGGCGGCAGCACCGCCGGTACCATCGGCGGGGCCGTCGTCGGCGGGGTCATCGGGCATGAGTTGGGTAAGTAACGCCAGTGACCGGCGCGGCGCACGCCGTCATCGCCCCACGACGTAGAGCGGGGTATTGGCGGCGTAGCCGTACATGATCAACACGCCGCCGACCACCGCATCTCCCGCCGCCCTGGCCTGCGCCACGTTCGCATAGCGCTTGGCTTGCGCCGTGCACGTCGCGTAATGACGCCCGCCATGCTTCAACGCGCCGTCGTGCCGACCGATAAACGCCGCCTGTCGCCCGCTCCATACGAAGTAACCTTCGCGCCTCGCCATCTCCGGCGGACGCCTGAGCGTCGCGTCCTCCTTCTGCGACGCCTCGCCCGCCTTGTGCAAGCGCCACTGACGCTTGATCGCCGCCTCCGACCAGCGTCCCATGCCAATGTCTTTTCCTCGGTTCTTTGCCATTGCTCCCTCCTGGAATTTGCCTGCGGCACTGCGCTCGCGGGCACTCCAATAATGGTGAACAATAACGCGGTGAAGTGGGATGGGGAGTGTCCGATATGCGATGCCACACCCTACGACGACGCTCGACAGGCATCGACACTCGCTGCTCGTCATGCAAAGACAACCAAATCGCGCCCTGCGGCGTTGGAAGCCGCCGCGAGGTAAGCGGCATGCGACCCCGGCGCGCTATCTTCCGGCAAACATAGCGCGGTGAATGCGCAACAGTGCTGCACTGCACACCGTGCGAGCGACCCGCATTGTCTACACTGAAAGTCTCGTTCTCATCGCAGGGCGGATTCGTCGGCCGCGACGGCATCCGCACAACCCAGGACATGGCGACCGTCACCTTCGCACCCGCAATTCAGCGCCACGTCAGCGTGGACGAACAACGCGTCGATGGACCGACGGTCCAGGACGTGCTCGCGCAATGCGTGGCGCGCGCGCCCCGGTTGCGCGGCTATCTGTTCAACGATCAGGGACGTTTGCGTGCGCACGTCGCGGTCTTTGTCGATGGCCGGTTGATCCACGACCGGCACACGCTCGGCGATGCGCTGAACAACGCCAGCCGCGTGTATGTTGCGCAGGCACTCTCGGGCGGATGAGCGGGATGAGGCCGAAGCAGTAAAAGCAGCGAAAGCAGCAGATGAATCCGCGGGCATCGAACAAGACTCGCGCGAGCCAAGGAGGCAGATCGTGGAACACGTCATCGGAGCAACGTTGCTGGTTGCCACCCGCAAGGGATTGTTCACGTGGCAGCGTGAGAACGCCGCCTGGCGGTTGATGTCGAGTGCGCCCGATTTTCCCGGCGAGCCGGTGAGCATGGTGTTGCGCGACCCGCGCGACGGCACCGATTACGCCGCGCTCAATCTCGGGCATTTCGGCGTGAAGCTCTGGTGCCGTGCCCGCGACGCGAGCGAGTGGACCGAACTCTCACCGCCCGCCTTCGCGCAGGAAACCCGGCAGTCGGAAGGACTGTCGGACGATGCTCAGGCGTCATCGTCGGCGTCGACACCCTCGGTCTCCCTGCTGTGGTCGCTCGAAGCGGCTGGCCCCGATGCCCCCGGCGTGCTCTGGGCAGGCACGATCCCGGGTGGCCTCTTCCGCTCCCACGACCGAGGCCGCACCTGGGCACTGGTGCACAGCCTGTGGGATCGCCCCGAGCGCGCCGAGTGGATGGGCGGCGGCTACGATCACCCGGGCATTCATTCGATTTGCATCGATCCGCACGATAGCCGGCAGGTGATGGTTGCCGTTTCGACCGGCGGCGTCTGGCGCACGCGCGACGATGGACACACCTGGACATTGGCGGCCAGCGGCATGGAAGCCGACTACATGCCGCCTGAGCGACGCCTCGATCCGAACGCACAGGACGTCCACCGCCTCGTGCAATGCCACGACGCCCCCAACGCCTTGTGGGCACAGCATCACAACGGCATCTTCCGCAGCCTCGATTACGGTGCGTCGTGGCGGCGGATTCACGCTTCACCGTCGAGTTTCGGCTTTGCCGTCGCCGTCGATCCGCACGACCCCGACGTCGCGTGGTTCGTGCCCGCCCAGCGCGACGCGTGCCGCATACCGGTCGACGCCCGTCTCGTCGTCATTCGCACGCGTGACGGCGGCGAGTCGTTCACCTCGCTCTCGCACGGACTGCCGGAGATGCCGTCCTACGACCTGATCTATCGCCACGGGCTGGCTATCGACGCCACCGGTCGCTCACTTGCCATGGGCTCGACGACCGGTGCGCTGTGGGTCAGCGACAACGCAGGCGAGCAATGGCAGTGCCTGTCCACGCACTTGCCGCCTGTCTATGCCGTGCGCTTCGTCTAGCGGTTAGCGCATCGTTCGGTATGCAGAGCATCTCGTCGCTGGCGCTCGTGTAGCCCCGGCCTCCCCTCCCTACATGCAGTTGCCCCCATGCGCATCGCCAAGCTGACGATCCGATCCCGACTGATCATCGGCTTCGGTATGTCGCCAGCCCTGTTGTTGACCATGCGGATCGACGGCGACGCCGTCGCGTCCGTCCACAACGACGCCGCCAACGCGCCGCGCGACGCCTTGCTGGCGTTCGCCCGGGAGCGTCACACGGCGTAGTCCGACCCTCGCCGGCCCGGCCGCACCGCCGGGGCGGTACGTCGAGGCGACGCGCCTGGCAGGGGGTACCGCGGCCCGGCGCAAACCCTCATGCCTGCTGGGCTTCAGGGTGATGTCGCGGTCAGCGCGGCATGGCGACATTGGAGTATGATGGTCGCTGCTGTGCTATTTCCCACCGTCCGGAAAAGAGGTGTACCGTGGCCCGAAAGACCCCCATCGAGCGCTACCGAAACATCGGCATCAGTGCTCACATCGACGCTGGCAAGACGACGACGACCGAGCGCATCCTGTTCTACACGGGCGTCAACCACAAGCTGGGCGAAGTCCACGAAGGCGCAGCCACGATGGACTGGATGGAGCAGGAACAGGAGCGCGGCATCACGATCACGTCCGCCGCGACGACCTGCTTCTGGCGCGGCATGGCCGGCAACTATCCTGAACACCGCATCAACATCATCGACACGCCGGGACACGTCGACTTCACGATTGAAGTCGAGCGCTCGATGCGCGTGCTCGATGGCGCCTGCATGGTCTACGATTCGGTCGGCGGCGTGCAGCCGCAATCCGAGACCGTCTGGCGGCAAGCCAACAAGTACAAGGTGCCGCGCATCGCGTTCGTCAACAAGATGGACCGCGTGGGCGCCGACTTCTTCCGCGTCCACAAGCAGATCCACGAACGTCTGCGCGGCAATGCGGTGCCGATCCAGATCCCGATCGGTGCCGAGGACAACTTCCAGGGCGTGGTCGATCTCGTGAAGATGAAAGGCATCATCTGGGACGAGGAATCGAAGGGTGTGAAGTTCGAATACGTCGACATTCCGGCCAATCTCAAGGATACGGCGCAGGAATGGCATGACAAGATGATCGAAGCCGCCGCCGAGGCCGATGAGGTACTGCTCGAGAAGTATCTTGGCGGCGATACGCTGACCGAGGCCGAGATCCGCGAGGGGCTGCGCAAGCGCACCGTCGCGGGCGAGATCGTGCCGATGTTGTGCGGCACCGCCTTCAAGAACAAGGGCGTGCAGGCCATGCTCGACGCCGTGATCGATTACCTGCCGTCGCCCGTCGACGTGCCGGCGATTGCCGGTCACGACGAGGACGACAAGGAGATCGAGCGCCACCCGTCGGACGACGAGCCGTTCTCCGCCCTCGCCTTCAAGATCATGACGGATCCGTTCGTCGGTCAACTGATCTTCTTCCGTGTGTATTCGGGCGTGATCGACTCGGGCGCCACCGTCTTCAATCCGACCAAAGACAAGAAGGAACGCTTGGGGCGCATCTTGCAGATGCACGCCAACCAGCGCATCGAGATCAAGGAAGTGCGGGCCGGCGATATCGCCGCCGCGGTCGGTCTGAAGGAAGCGACAACCGGCGACACGCTGTGCGACCCGAACGCCGTGATCATCCTCGAGAAGATGGAATTCCCCGAGCCGGTGATTTCGCAGGCGGTCGAGCCCAAGACCAAGGCGGACCAGGAAAAGATGGGCCTCGCCCTCAATCGACTGGCGCAGGAAGACCCGTCGTTCCGGGTGAAGACCGACGAAGAATCTGGCCAGACGATCATCTCGGGCATGGGCGAGCTACACCTCGAAATCCTGGTCGATCGCATGCGCCGGGAGTTCGGCGTGGAGGCCACCGTCGGCAAGCCGCAGGTTGCCTATCGTGAAACAGTGCGCCGGAAAATCGAAGACGTGCAGGGAAAGTTCGTCAAGCAGTCGGGCGGGCGCGGCCAGTATGGCGACGTGGTCATCACGCTGGAGCCGGACAAGGACAAGCCGTACGAATTCGTCGACGCGATCAAAGGCGGTGTGGTGCCGCGCGAATTCATTCCGGCCGTGGACAAGGGTATTCGCGAAACGCTCAACAACGGCGTGGTGGCCGGTTATCCGGTCGTCAATGTGAAGGTGACGCTCACGTTCGGGTCGTACCACGACGTGGACTCGAACGAAAATGCGTTCCGCATGGCGGGCTCGATGGCGTTCAAGGAGGCGATGCGCCGTGCCGACCCGGTGCTGCTCGAGCCGATGATGGCGGTCGAAGTCGAGACGCCCGAAGACTTCATGGGCAACGTGATGGGTGACCTGTCCGGGCGTCGCGGCATGTTGCAGGGCATGGACGACATCGTGGGAGGCGGCAAGATCGTGCGCGCCGAAGTGCCACTGTCGGAAATGTTCGGCTACTCGACCTCGTTGCGCTCGCTCACACAAGGGCGCGCCACTTACACGATGGAGTTCAAGCACTACGCCGAAGCGCCGAAGAACGTGGCCGACGCGATCATTTCGTCCAAGAAGTAATACGTCGTCGGAGGTCGAGCGCGGCGGGCTGGATGGGTCGCCGCGCTCGACTTCACTGTCTGGCTGTCTCGCTCGCTCACGCTCTGACCGCCTCGCCGTCATGCGGTGCGAGCGGTCTGACGGACACGGGCGTCTCGCGCCCGGGTGCGGTCAGTAAGCGCGCAGATGCTCGGCGTGATGCGACAGGTGATCCGCCATGAAGGTCTGGATGAAGTAGTAGCCGTGGTCGTAGCCTTGGTGGCGTCGCAGGTTCAGCGGCTGGCCGGCCTCCTGGCAGGCACGCTCGAAGCGGTGCGGATGCAGTTGCGATTCGAGGAATTGATCGTTCAAGCCCTGATCGATCAGGATGCCGCCGGGAAACACCACCTGACCGGCCTTCGCCATCAGTTCGCTAGCGTCATACTGGCGCCACGTCTCGCGATCCGCGCCCAGATATCCCGCGAAAGCCTTTTCGCCCCAGGGGCAATGCATTGGCGCCGCGATCGGCGCGAATGCCGACACCGAGCGGAATTTGTCAGGATTGCGCAACGCAAGCGTCAGGGCGCCATGCCCGCCCATGGAGTGGCCGAAGATACCGATGCGTCCCGCATCGATCGGCAACGATTGCGTCACCACCCCGTAGAGTTCGTCGACGATGTAGCTGTACATACGATAGTGCGCCGACCACGGCGCCTGTGTCGCATCGAGATAGAAGCCGGCGCCGACGCCGAAATCCCAGGCATCGGACTCGCCCGGCAGCCCCGCACCCCGAGGGCTGGTGTCGGGCGCGATCAGCGCCACGCCGTGTTCCGCGGCGAGCCACTGCGCGCCGCCCTTGATCATGAACGTCTCTTCCGTGCAGGTCAGCCCCGCGAGATAGAACAACGCCGGCACCGCACGCCCGTCGCGCGCCTGCGGCGGCAGGAACGCCGAGAAACGCATCTGCAGGCCGATGGTCGCCGACGTATGGCGATAGAAGCGTTGCGAGCCACCGAAACAACGGTGTTCGGAAATGAGTTCAAGCATGGGGGAGTCCGGGAGGGTTCGAGAAGTGGGCAATGGCCGATATCTTACCTCGCGAGGCGACACGTGGCATCGCCAAGGCAAGTGAAGCGAGGAACGTTCACCCGGATGTGCTGAACAACGGCGGCGTTATCCCGCGGGTCACCGTGCGACGGGCGAACGCGCATCGCTTGGGTTGACGCCCCCTGACTCGTGACGAGGCGCGCAATAACGGAAGCTCCTGCACGGCGAGTGAGTCCGTGCGGACCCGATCAAAGGGATGTCACCCGTTTGCTGCTGAAAATCCATCGTCCGCAGGGACGCGCCGTACCGACGATCGAATACCTTCAATCTTTGGTCCGTACGCAATGCTTACGTGCCAAGGTCGGTGACCCAGCGTTTCGCCGCGGGGAGTTCGGCGACGGGGAACACACGGACGTCGCCGTGAAAAAAGGGCCTGAGCATCCCCACCGTAGCCTGTAACCATGCATGATCCGTAACAACCGCGATGTGACTGAAATCGTGCCAGTGCTTCAGTCCGAACATGCTGTCGTCCCACAACGCGCCAACCTCGAAACCAGTGAACTCTTTCCCGACGACATACAACATCTTGATCGGTCCGTTGCTCATCATCGCTTCTGCCTTGGGGATGAGGGTACTTTTGTAGTCCTCGTGCGTGACCTTCCCCGTGGCTTCGACCGCGAGCACGTCTTGCGGCAATCCATCGATGAATTTGAACATTGCCTTCCTCCTTCATTGATACAGCGAGCAATCGCTGAGACCAGCCCCTGAACTGGAACAATAAACCCAAGTTGCCTTGCCGGTACGCAGGGTCCTTCTCGCAGGCGCCGTATGAACAGGCAGCCGTAATGCCTCCGCTATTGACTTGCGATCCAGCGAGCGATTTCCGGCCAGTGTTCCTTCAACGTTCGCCCCCCCATAAACAGGCCTATATGCCCCCCAGGGACTGTCTTCGAGACAACATGTTCCGGCGACGTGCCGACGTAATTCTTTGCCTCGAGAACCTGCTCTGGCGCCGTAATATCGTCGTCAGCACCTGCGAGCAAATACAGCGGACACGTCACGCTGTGCAAGTCGAGCCGCCGGCCAAGCCCGAAGAACTCGCCTCTGGCCAGCCGGTTTTCCTGAAAGAGTTGCTGGATCACCTGCAAATACCACCGCCCGGGCAGATCGATCGGATTCTCATACCAGCTCGCGAAGGCTTCTTCCTTCGCGAGGTAGGCTGGATCGTCAATATGCTCATAAAGGTCGACCTGATCCTGCACGTAATGTTCGACAGGGTGCATACTCTTCCATCCCTGCAACATGAACTTGCCTTGCATCAACCCGCCCCCCAGTGCGACAAGTTCCTCGTAGAACGACATTGGGGATTCATGCGCCATGCGCTTGACAGGGCCATTGCCTGCGTCGGTGTCGATCGGCGAACCTGCAAGAACGAGCGCATTCACTTTTTCGGGAAAGCGCGCGGCGATCATCGCCGAGGACCACCCGCCCTGACATAATCCAACGAGGTTGACACGCCCGCCCAGATCGTCGATCGCCACGACGAGCTCCGCGAGGTAGTTGTCGATTTCCAGGTCTTTCATGTCGACGGTCGCCGACTTCCAGTCGGTCAGCGCCACATGGCCTATGCCATTGCCGAGCAGCGTCTCGACGAGGCTTTGTCCTTCGCGATAGTCCGCAATCGTCGCTGTGTGGCCTGCATATGGGGCATTCACCAATGTTGGCGTGCCGGCACCCGGTGTGCCGTAGTCGCGCAAAACCATCGTACGCAGGTTCAAACGGGCCTGATTCGGTGTCGCGAGCTTGGGCCTCAACGCCTCGTGGATCTTGATCTCCTCGTCCACGAATTTGAAGTTCTTTGCGTAAAGCTCACGCTCCTCGTCAAGCAGGGTTTTCGCCATGATCATTGGCCAGAACGCCGGCACGCTCAATAGCGACAGTTCGGATGATTTGACAGAAGACTTTTTCGGCATCGAGGATTCCTCATTGATCGACGCACCGACGCGTCGACGGCACTAACAACGTATCTGCGCGAACACATTTCATTGGCGAGCCCAGGACAAATGCCGCGGCAGATTCTGTTCAACCTACGCCAAGTGATGGGCTTGCCGCGCAGCACAATGATCGAACGATGGGTACACGGCAAACTTGACCCCACTCGCGACAACGAACGACACCAGCGCGTACGCCGCGAGACCGATCAATAGCCCCCATCCGATTGTCACCAGGATTAGAAAGTTGCCGATGCGCGGCACCGCCCACCGAAAGTGCGGAACTGCCCTGGCCTGTTCGACGAGATGGGCGGTCTTGCCGAAGTGGCTATTCATCCCGGTTGCCGTCGCTACGCCGCTCATCTCACCGTGCTTCACGACCGATCCTGGAAAGCGCTGCCGAGGTTTCGACCATCCACGGAATCGGCCCTCAGAAGCAATGGGCAAGTCGCTCGAGCACGGTGACGCGATGCTCAGCGAGCACACTCTCACCATATTGCGCCAGGCACGTTGCCGCCTCGGCCTCCGTCAGCCCTTGCGCTTCTCCAGTAGCAGTAGCAACTGAGAGTCCCGTCACATTGGGGTGTTCTTCGTGCATTGACGGTTCGCGTTTCATGCCGACCTCTCGTCTACCGGTAGGCGCCATTCGGTCGACAACGGCGCCGCAGCACGGCTTGATTCCACGCCTCGCCGCGAGCGCGTCGGATCGTCGCACGAAGCCCGATCCGAAGTCGGGTCGTCGCCCTGATTTGATGACTATCGACCCTGGATACCGTTATCGTGTTGATCGTCGTCAAGAGATCGAGCTAAATGGCCCCAGGGCCATTCGCGCTGACACGGGCATGGCAGCGACACGGCATGCCTGGCCCGCGTCAAAAAAATTGTCACGATTTCTAAACTTTTGGCCGCGCACGTCGCTATACGATAAAGGACGTACGCTTACATACTGCACCGTGCTCGACGCGATATCCGCGCTGCCAGCGGAGTTGTCACATTCGCCTGCTATGATGCGTCGCGCCATGTGAGACGCGAATAGCGACCCGGCCGCGTCAGGCACACCAAGCCCCGTCCCATCAGGCACTCGCGGAACCGTAGTCCATCAGCAGCACACAAGAAGCATCGCGCCATCACCGCCGGCACGGTCCACGCGTCAAGGACCGGTCGGGGAAAGGACGACGATGCATGACAACGACCAGATCATCAGAGATTTACCGGGGCCCTATGAAGCTGATCCTGCTGGCGCTTGCCGCCTCGCTGTTTACGCTCGTCATGATGGTACAGGCGCGCAGCGATGCCAATGACGTAGATCTCTCCGCCTCCCGCGCGCAACCCGCGGGCGTCGTCGTCAGCGACCGCGTACGCACGCGCAAGGACATGGCGATGTGGAATGCTCGCCGCAAGATGCACGCCGTACGCCAGGAGGATTGACGCGGCAAGGGCATCGTTGCCAGCGCAGCAACATGCTGCGCCGCACCAAACTTGGGCATCCTTCACAACCGTCCTATAGTGGAAGGGAAATTCAGGTGAGGAGACAAGAACGATGCCCATACTTCACTTCAACCTTTACGACCTGACGCTGTTCCTGCCGATGGCCGTGGCCGGCGCATTGCTCGTTGGCGGCATTCCCGTCACCACGCGTGCCACGCGCTACAGTCTGCGCGCTGTCGGTGCCGTGGTCGGCGCCCTCGTCGCGTTGCTGGTCATGGAGGCGTTGCCCGTCCTCGTGTAGCCACCGCGCGCCCCGAGCGAGCAAGTCGCAACCCGGATGCGGATTGCGACTTGCGACGCGATTCCCGTTGGTCCATTGGACCTGCGCGCCTGCCGCACTCCGTCGCGGCGGCAGTCACGCCGCTGTCATCGCGGCCACTTATGCTGGTTTCCGGCAACTTCGGTTGCGCTGTCACCCTCTCTGTTGCGCCGCCGACCCGCTCGGCGGTTTTTTTATGCCAACGCCCATGCTCGCATCCCGGTGTTTGCACCGGCATCGTTTTGTCCCGACGCGGACTCCGCCATCGCCTACAATCTCCGGAAGTACAATGCTTCGCGCCAAGTCTCCCTCGCTCGCACCCGGGACGCCGCGCTACGCCGACAGAGGAGGTTTCCGCATGTCCGACGCGTTCTCCCGCGCCTTCGCCGTGGTCATCAATCAATATCGCTCGCCGCGTCAGTACACCGTCTCGGTCGAACGCACGAGTGAGATGATCGCCAAGAATATCGGCCTGTTTTCCGACGGTTTCGCCGCGGAACCGCATCTGATCGTCGGTCTCTTCGAACGCGAAGCCGACGCCTGGGCCCTCGCCCGACGTCTGCAACGTACCCGCACAACCATGCAAGCTCTGCTCCAGACGCCCGCGCGTGCCGCCTCTGTCTCGCCGCCCGAACTCGATCCGCGCGACTGAGGTGCCGCCCGTCCCTCGCACCGCCCCGCTTTCCTGCGTCCGCCGCCTACCCGTTCGCCCTTCTCTCGTCCCTCGCCGCCCCCTTCCTCCTCTCTCCCTCTATCCCCGAACGATGACTGTTGATCGAAAAAAACGTCCCCGGGCATTCGTCCATCCGCGTAGAATTCGGAATTCCAGATATCAGCATCGCCGGCGAACGCCGGAATCCCATGTCGAACCCCGCTGCCAGCACCGACTTTCCTGCGTCCGATCCGCCGCCCGTGCCCCACGCGTCGCTTGCGCCGCTTGGGCCGCTGACCAGCACACCGGTGCTGATCGACCTGGTGTATTCGCGTCTGCGCGACGCTATCGCCGACCTCACGCTGTCGCCGGGCGAGCGTATCCGGCAGGCCGAGTTGGCCGATTCGCTCGGGGTGTCGCGCCAACCCGTCAGTCATGCATTGCAGTTGCTCAAGCGCGACGGCTTGGTCTGCGATAGCGGGCGCCAAGGGCTGGCGGTAGCCCCCATCGACGCCAACCATCTGCGTGAGCTCTACCAGGTGCGCACAGCGCTGGACGGCCTGGCTGCCCGGTTGGCGGCCACGCGCATGGCGCAAGGCACGTTGACCGACGCGGAATTGCGCCGCCTGCAAGACGGCGTCGCCGCCGGGATGGCGATGACGCGAGGCACGCCGGTCGCGCGTCAGGTTCGCGTGGAGGTCGCGTTCCACTCGGCCCTGCACGACGCGTCGGGCAACCCGCTGATCGCGCAAACGGTAGCGCCGCAATGGCCGCACATCATGCGGGCGATGGCAGCAACGCTTGGCGCGATGCCGATGCAGGAAGTCGTCTGGCATGAGCACGGGGAAATCGTCGCCCGTATCGCAGCAGGGGACGCCACCGGCGCCGAAGCCGCCGCCCGTGAACATACCGAAGCCGACGGCGGCAACGCGCGCCGCGAGTGGCTCGCCAGACTGGCGGAGTCGCACTGACGATGCAAGCCGTCATCTCTGCTGCCCTGCCCGTCTTCGGGCTGATCTTCGTGGGCTATCTCTGTGCACGTCGGGCGTGGCTCGGCCACGCCGCCCTCGACGCGCTCAATCGCTTCGTCGTCTATCTCGCCCTGCCCGCCGTGCTGTTCCAGTCAATGGCCCAGATTACTTGGACGGAGCTGGTCAATCCGGGGTTCCTGGGGGCGTTCGGCGGCGGCATGGCGGCGACCTTCGCGCTGTCGTTCCTGCTCGATCGCACGGTGCGCGGACGACTGACCGACGCGAGCATCGAAGGCATGGGCGCCGCCTATCCAAATGCCGGGTTCATGGGGTTGCCACTGTGCCTCGTGGCGTTCGGTCCCGCCAGCGTTCCGGCGGTCGTCGTGGCGATGCTGCTCACCGCCACCGTCCTCTTCGCCGTGTCCATCGCGATCATCGAAACGGATCTGCAAGCCACGCCGAACTGGCGCGGCACGGCGCGCTTCGTTGCCCGGGCGCTCGTGCGCAATCCGCTCGTCGTCTCGCCGTTCATCGGCATGGCGTTCGCGGCCGCCGGTATCGCGCTACCCACGCCCGTGTTGCACTTCACGACACTGCTCGGTGGCGCCGCGAGTCCATGCGCCCTGGTGGCAATCGGTATGTTTCTCGCGCAGCGCACGAGCACGGCGCGGGAACCCCACATGGCGCGGGCGGTGGGGCGTCTTGTCGGACTCAAGCTGGTGTTTCAACCGGCGATCACGGCATTCCTGGCGTTCCGCGTCTTCGATCTTCCCGCGATCTGGGCACACAGCGCCCTGCTGCTCTCCGCCTTGCCCATCGGCACGGGTCCGTTCATGCTCGCGCAATTGTATGGACGCGAGGCCACCGTCGCATCGCGGGCAATTCTGATTTCGACGGTGCTGTCGGTGGTGACGGTGTCGCTGCTGATCGGCTGGTTCAGCGTGCGTTAGGGTTAGGGGACGCCTGAGTCGCTCGCCGGCGCCGGGGTGCCCTCAGTGTCAGCACAGGCTCGCCGCCGGCGCCACGACCACGCGATCGCGTCCGCCGCGCTTCGCGGCATAAAGTGCCGCATCGGCGGCGCCGAGCAGACGCATCGGCAGAGTGTCCCGGTCGTCGATATCGCGCGGATCCACACTCGCCAGCCCGATGGAGATCGTGAGCGGCACGTGTGCGCCTTCGTCATCCGGCACTTCCAGCCGCGCCACGGCGCGACGCACGCGTTCCGCAACCGTGCCAGCCCAGTTCTGCTCCGTCTGCACGAGCAGCGCGGCAAACTCTTCCCCGCCATAACGGGCGAGGGTGTCCGTTACCCGCAGTTGCGCGCGCATGCACGCGCTGGCCGCCCGCAAAGCCCGGTCGCCCGTGGCATGGCCATGACTATCGTTGACACGCTTGAAATGATCGATGTCGATGAGCAGGCACGCGAGCGGCGCCCCGTAACGCGCGCCCCGACTCACTTCCTCACGCAGACGCTGGTCGAAATAGCGGCGGTTCGACAAGCCCGTGAGCGGATCGGTCAGGCCAATGCGTTTCAGACGCTCGCGGTTCCACATGTTCTCCAGACACACCGCGATGACCGCGCCGAAACGTTCGATGAAATCGGTGGCCATCTCTGGAGCAAAGCGGCGCGCGTCGTGACTGCCCAGCGCGATCACGCCAAGATATCGACCATTGCGCGCGAGCGGCATCACGACGGCGCTGGCCGGCGGGCGCACCCCGAACAGCGGCACGTGACGCTCACGCGGCGCGCCAATCCAAAGCTGGCCGTCGCCGCAGACGGCCGTGAACGTACCGGCATCCTGCGCAATGCACAGACCGGCGTCGAGCGCGCGGATGCCTTCGGCCGTGTCGATGAGATCGCGAAGGGTATCGTCGACCTCAGCGAGCATCAGGCGCACACCCGACAGGTCGAAATCGTGACGCAGGCGGTTGAACACCACTTCCAGGAACTGGCCGAAGTCCGGTGCGCCCATCAGCGCCAACTCGATGTCCTGAAAACGTTTAAGCGAGCGCTCATTGCGCTGGACCGTCGCCAGCAGCGATTGCAGGGAGTCGAGCGTCGGTGCCTGGTTGGTTGCCACGTAAAGTCTCGAAAGACGCGCGGCGCTTCGCGGCCGCCTAGCGTGATTGCCCTGCCTCATGCCGAGGCCCCCAGCGTTGCGCCCGAGCGGCGCACCGAGGGATAAGTCCCAGGTCGGATCGCCCGCGTCGAACGCGCTCGCCGAACCCCGTGCTGTGAGGGCATGATGACGCCTGCTACAAGTCCGTCATGAGCCTTTAACGGCACGCCTGCACTGAATTTAAGGGTACCAGAGCCGAATTTTGCCAGCCGTGGCTTCGCGCGGCGACACGATATCCAACACCCTAGGGAAAATACCGAGTTCGCATCAAGTCCGTGCGGCAGCGCACCAAAACGCTCGCCGCGGTGCAGGACGTCTTCCGGGCGTTCGGCCGGCCGCCTCGACAAGTCACCATTGCGCGCCGGCTGCGATGCGGCGTCATCGCGATGCAACAGCCCCAAAAATCGTCAGCCACGGCCGTGAAGGCGTCCTCGCGCGCGAACGTCCACGCGGACAAAAACGCATCGTGCCGCCGCGAAAGTCGCGAGCGTTCATCGCGCCCACCACCGCTTGCCACGCACGACAACGGCAGCCCATACCGGCAAACGCATCAGGGCAGGAAGACCGTGCCGACACACTCAATGACACGTCAATGACACGCGAACACGTCGGCGCCCGCGTTGCGCCCACGCCACATGACAGTCGCTCGCTCGCCGCGCGCGCCGCTGTTTTTTTGACGTCGATTGGCGAGGGCCGAGGGGCTTGATTCGGCCCACACACTTTCCGGATATGCCATTGCGATATCGCGAGACCGGTCGTCCGGTATTGACGCATAAATGCCGCAACGCAGCGAACGATCATCGAAAACTGGCGTAGATCAACAATCCTAAAGTTTCCCCGCTTGACACCTTCCCACCTTTCCCGTAAAAAAACGGGTGCATGAACGTTGTATGGCGAGTCTTGTGTTCATCTAATGTCGCCCTAGCGTCACCTCGGTTGTACCTGATCAGCTTTAATGTCATGCGCTCGCTGAGCTTCTGGCTCGCTCATTTGAAAACTTTAAGGATTTAAGAAATGGCAACTGGTACCGTCAAGTGGTTCAACGACGCCAAGGGTTTTGGTTTTATTACGCCGGACGAAGGTGGTGAAGATCTCTTCGCTCACTTCTCGGAAATCCAGTCGAAGGGCTTCAAGTCGTTGCAAGAAAACCAGAAGGTCAGCTTCGAAGTGAAGATGGGACCGAAGGGCCGTCAAGCCAGCAACATCCAGCCGCTGTAAGCGACGGATGATTCGCTGCTGATCGCTCACGCGATCGACGCGCCTCGGGCCGGGCTGCCAAGCCCGCCCGAACTGAAAACCCCGCTCTCGCGGGGTTTTTTCGTTTGGGTCGCCGGCTTGGCTCGCCTTGCGCGTCAGCGGCGCGCGATCATACCGCGCGCGGCTTCACGCGGCTCGCCGCTTCGCGTGCGTGGCGACGGGCAACCTCCAGATCGTCGTCGTACGCGAGTGCCACGCCCATACGGCGCTTCTCGAAGCTCTCCGGCTTGCCGAACAAGCGAATATCCGTTTGCGGCACCTGCAGCGCCTGGTCGACGTCATCGAACACAATGCCCTTCGCATCCACGCCGCCATAGATGACCGCGCTCGCGCCCGGCGTCTTCAACGCGGTGTTGACCGGCAGGCCGAGAATCGCCCGTGCATGCAGCTCGAACTCGTTCTGCCATTGGGTAATCATCGTGACCATGCCCGTATCGTGCGGACGCGGACTGACTTCGCTGAACCACACGTCGTCGCCCTTCACGAACAGTTCGACACCGAAGATGCCCTGCCCGCCGAGGTTGTTTGTCACCTCGCGCGCCACCCGACGCGCACGTTCGAGCGCCACCGGCGACATCGGATGCGGCTGCCAGCTCTCGACATAATCGCCGCTCACCTGCTTGTGGCCGATCGGTGCGCAGAAGTGCGTTTCCACCTGAGCGTCGGCGCCACGCGCCCGCACGGTCAACAGCGTGATCTCGTAATCGAAATCGATGAAGCCTTCGACGATGATGCGACCGTGACTCACGCGGCCACCGGCCATGGCGTAGTCCCACGCGGCCTTCACATCATCGGGACCGTCGATCTTGCTCTGCCCCTTGCCTGAACTGCTCATCACCGGCTTGACGATGCATGGGTACCCAATCCCGTCATCGATAGCCGCTTGTAGCTGCTCAAGCGAATCGCAGAATTGGTAAGGACTCGTAGGCAAACCCAGCGTCTCGGCAGCCAGACGGCGAATACCTTCGCGGTCCATCGTCAGACGCGCGGCACGCGCCGTGGGGATGACGCGAACCACGCCATCGGCTTCCAGCGCTTCAAGCATCGGCGTGGCGATGGCCTCGATTTCCGGCACGACGAGATCCGGCTTCTCGGCTTCGATCAACGCCTTGAGCTGTTCCGGATCGGTCATCGCAATGGTGCGCGCGTGATGCGCGACCTGCTGGCCGGGCGCGTTCTCATAGCGATCGACGGCAATCGTCTCAACGCCAAGACGCTGCAATGCGATCAGCACTTCACGGCCCAGTTCGCCGGCGCCCAACAACATGACCTTCGTCGCGCTCGGCGACAGCGGTGTTCCGATAGTGGTCATTTGCGACCTTTCGAGAGTGAGGAATTTCGGGGCGCCGACGCGCCTTGGCGTCATACGCGAAAGCCGTATTGTAGCGAGCATGATAGACAACGCGACATCAAACCAGCGCGCCGTGCAGCACACGACGGCAGCTTGCGACCATGCATGCCTCGCTGTCCTGGTAGCCCGTGAGTACCCAGGCCGTGCCGGCATTGGTCATCGCGCCCACGAGCGCCAGGCCGACAATCCTCGTCTGGGCCTGCGCATCCTCACTGAGCGGAAGCGGTGCATCGGCCATGCCCAGGATCAGCTTCGAGAACTCGAAGATATAGCGCTGATAAGCCAGGTCCGTCTCCGGGCTCACGCCCATCACTTCGAGCAGCAGGACACGCGCCGCAGCCGGATGGCGCAAGAACGCAAAGAACGCATGCAGTCCGGCGTCGAGTCGGGCGTCGAGGGTCGGCGCGCTCTCGGCAATGGCCGTGTGCAACTGGTCGAGCAGCGCCTGCGCATGATGCGCATACGTGGCGCGTAACAGATGCTCCAGGTTCTCGAACGCCGCATAGAAGTATCGGTCGTTGAGCTTGGCCAGACGACAGACCGAGCGCACCGTGGCACGGCGAAAACCCACCGTACCGAAGACTTCCGTGGCCGCGTCGATGAGCGCAGCGCGGCGTGCCTGTTCTCGCTGGGCCTGCCCCACGCCGCCATAGCGCCGCCCGGGCGCGGCGCTGGGCGGAGCCGCGTCCGCGCCGGCCGATGCCGATGCCAGCGATGCGGCGTCCCTCGATTCGAGTCCTTGTTCCATTTCGCTATTTGACATCACCCAGACGGAAAACTAAAGTGGTGACACAAATCACCAAATTATAGGCAACGCGATTCCCGTAGCCAACCGGCCTATCGACGTGACGCCAATGGGAGACAGCACGATGAAGACGTTCACGGACAAGGTGGCGGCCATCACTGGCGCGGGTTCCGGCATGGGACGTTCACTGGCGCTCGAGCTCGCGCGTCGAGGGGCGCATCTCGCGTTGTCCGATATCGACGAGACCCGCGTGACGCATACGGCCATCGCCTGCCGCGCGCTTGGCGTGCGCGTCACATCGAAACGGCTCGACGTGGCCGAGCGCGACGCCGTCTTCGACTGGGCGCGCGAGACGGCCGCCGCGCACGGCAAGGTCAATCTCGTCTTCAACAATGCCGGGGTCTCATTGTCGGTGCCGGTCGCGACCGCACGCCAAGAAGACTTCACGTGGCTGATGGATATCAACTTCTGGGGTGTCGTGCACGGCACGCAGGCCTTCCTGCCCTACCTCACCGCGTCCGGCGACGGTCACATCGTCAATACGTCGAGCCTGTTCGGCCTCATCGCGATGCCAACGCAATCCGCCTACAACGCCAGCAAGTTTGCCGTGCGTGGCTTCACCGAGGCGTTGCGCATGGAACTCGATCTGGCGCGCTCGCCGGTGTCGTGCACGTGCGTGCATCCGGGCGGCGTGGCAACCCAGATCGTGCAGGCCTCGCGCATCGACGACAGCATTGCCGCGCTCACCGGCGTGGACGCGCAGACGCACCGGCAGCGCGCCAACAAGCTCATCGACGTGACGAGTGCGGATGCCGCCGCGCGGCAGATCCTCGCGGGCGTCGAGCACAACGCGCGCCGCGTGCTCGTGGGCCCCGACGCGCGCCGCGTCGACAGGCTGGCCCGCCTGCTCGGCGCACGCTATCAGGGGCTGGTCGTCTGGTTCTACCGGCGCACGGCCATGTCGCGCAGTGCGTCGTCGAACAAACATCATGCGGCGGCACACGCCCCCGACGCCCCAATGACCGACGGCCGGAGACCCTTGCCATGAAGGCCAACACGACAGCCACCGATCTCGCCAGCGCCGTCACCGATCTCGACGTCATCGTCGTCGGCGCGGGGATCTCCGGCATTGCCGCCGCACATTACCTGCGCGAGCGCTGCCCGGGCACACGCTTTGCGATGCTCGAGGCGCGTGAGTCGCTGGGCGGCACATGGGATCTCTTCCGCTACCCCGGCGTGCGCTCCGACTCGGACATGTTTACGCTCGGCTTCAGCTTTCGCCCTTGGGCTAGCGACCAGGCCATCGCCGAGGGCGGCAAGATCCTCGACTACCTCAAGGACACCGCCCACGCGGAGGGTCTGGACACGGTGATCCGCTACGGCCACAAGGTGCGCGAAGCCCGCTGGGAGTCGAGCATTGCCCGCTGGACGCTGGATATCGAACGCACGCACGCCGACGGCCATCGCGATACGCAATCGCTCACTTGTCGCTTCCTCTTCATGTGCAGCGGGTACTACGCCTATGACGCCGGACACGCGCCGACCTGGCCGGGCATGCACGCCTTCACCGGCACGGTCGTCCACCCGCAGCATTGGCCGGCCGGCCTCGACTATCGCGACAAGCGCGTCGTCGTCATCGGCAGTGGCGCTACGGCGGTGACACTGCTGCCGAGCCTGGCCGCGAGTGCGGCGCACGTCACGATGCTGCAGCGCTCGCCGAGTTATATCCTCTCGATGCCACAACGCGACGGCGTTGCCGAACGGCTGCGCGCATGCCTGCCAGCCGGCGCTGCGCACCGCGTCATCCGCATGAAGAACGTGCTGATTGCGCTCGGCTTCTACCAGGCGGCACGGCGCTGGCCGCAGGCCATTCGGCGCGTACTGATTCGACGCGCGGCCCGGCAGGCCCAAGGCAACGCCGATGTCGCACGCGATCTCACGCCACGCTATTCCCCCTGGGATCAACGGCTTTGTCTCGCACCGAACGGCGATATCTTCAAGGCGCTGCGTGGCGGACGCGCGGCTATCGTGACCGACGAGATCACGTCGTTCACGCCGGGTGGCCTCACGCTCAAGAGCGGCAAGACGCTCGACGCCGATATCGTCGTGACCGCCACCGGCCTGCGCGTGCAGTTGATGGGCGGCGCGCGTCTGCGGGTCGACGGCAAACCGGTGGACCTCGGCGACACGGTCGCCTACAAGGGCATGATGTACAGCGACGTGCCCAATCTCGCGTCGATCTTCGGTTACACCAACGCGTCGTGGACGCTCAAGGCCGAGTTGATTGCACAATACGTCTGCCGCCTCATCAACCATATGAACGCACACGATGTCGACACCTGCGTGCCGCGCCTGCGCGAGGGCGAGCTGGGTGAGTTGCCGGCCATCGGCCTGACGTCGGGCTACCTGCAACGCGCCGCCGGCGTGTTGCCGAAGCAAGGGCGGCGCAAGCCGTGGGTGTTCTATCAGAGTTACCTGCGGGATCTGCGCCTGATGCGCTGGGGCAGCGTCGACGACGGCGCCATGCGTTTCGAGCGTCGCGCCACGCGATCGGACACGCCGGGCGCCGCGACGCACGAGGCTGACGCGGCGAGTGCCGTGGTCGCCGCGGCGCCGTAGACCGTGTCATTCGACGACGTCGCAAGCCAAGCAGCGCGTCGCCCCATCGCCACACAGTACCGTACGTTGCTACGATGCGGTCTCACTGAACTTGCCCGCGGATCGACTCGACACCATGCTCATCGCCTACTTGCTGGCTTGCCTCGTCATCGCGATTGCCGCCGTGGTGTTCGTGCTGAGGCGCTTCACACGCCGCATCACACGCCGCGCCGAGGCGGCCGTGCCCCCGGACGGCCAATGTCTCGACATCGATGGCGAGCGTCTGCATTACGTCGATTTCGGGCGAGGCCCGGCCATCGTGTTCGTCCATGGCCTTTGCGGCCAGTTGCGCAACTTCGCCTATCTGCCGCTGGCGACGTTGGCCCAAACGCACCGCATCGTGCTGATCGACCGCCCGGGGTCCGGCTATTCGACGCGCGACGCGCAGCGCGACGGCGGACTTACGTCGCAGGCCAACGCAATCGCCCGCCTGATCGACGCGCTCGCGCTCGACCGTCCGCTGGTCGTCGGGCATTCGCTGGGCGGTGCAATATCGCTCGCGCTGGCGCTCGACCATCCGCAGCGCGTAGGCGCGCTCGCGTTGATCGCCCCGCTGACGCAGCCGGTGTCCGACTTGCCGGCCCCCTTTCGGTCGCTTGCGATTCGCAACGCCGCGTGGCGTCGCTGGATCGCGCGTACGCTCGCCGTGCCCATCGGCATGATGACGGGCCGCACGACGCTCGCCCATGTCTTCGGCCCGGAAGACGCCCCGAAGGACTTCCTCATCCGCGGCGGCGGCGTGCTGGGTTATCGCCCCGGCAACTTCGAAGCGGGCTGCGCCGACGTGCTCGCCGCCGAGCGCGACATGCCGGGCCTCGCCGCACGTTATGCCGCGTTGACCGTGTCCGTCGACATGCTCTACGGACGCAACGACCGCATCCTCGATTGCCGGGTGCATGGCGAGACAATGCCGGCGCTCAGCGAGCGCGTGCGCCTGACGCTCGTCGACGGCGGGCACATGCTGCCCGTCACGCAACCGGACGCGACCCTGCAATGGCTGCGAGACGTCATCGCACGCATGCCTACGCCGCAAGCTCGGCAATGCGGCGCCGCCCAGCCCCACATGACCGTGTCCACCGACTCAGCGAACGACGCTGGCTGAACAACGCGGCCTGGGCGCTCCCGCCTGAGCGCCCCCCAAAGCACGCACCGCCATCGCCCCGCCCCATCGTGGCCGCAGCACATCGGGGGCAGCCTGGGTGCGGCGGCGTCCGTCCAATGGCAAACTAGGGACTTTCCGATTTCGCGCAGCCGGTACGCGCACGTCACATGTCCGATCGTCCTGAAGTGCCCCGCGCGCCGTCCAGCTTGCGCATGGCCGCCAGTCTCGTCACGCTGCGCGTACGGGCAAGCGTCATGGAAGTCTTGCTCCTGCGACGCGCCGTGCGGGCCAACGACGCTAGCTCGGGCGCTTACGTCTTCCCCGGCGGTGTCGTCGATGCGGCCGACGCGGCCGACGCATTGGGCCACGCCGCCTGTCACGAACTCGACGACGCGGCCGCCAGCCAGCGCCTGTCCCTCCCGCAGCGCGGCCTCGACTACTACGTGGCCGCGATACGCGAGTGCTTCGAGGAAACGGGTGTGTTGTTTGCCGACGATGTCTCGGGCATGCCGATCGACGCGCATCGCCTCGTCGCCATGCGCGCGCAACGCGATGCGCTGCATGAGGGACGCATCGATCTCGCGTCATTGTGCCGATCGTTCGACGTCAGGCTCACACCGCAACGTCTGCACTATCTAAGCCACTGGGTCACGCCCCTTGGGCTGCCGAAGCGCTTTGATACGCGGTTCTTCCTGGCGATGTTGCCCGCGGGCCAGCAGGTGGAAGTCGATCAGGTCGAGACGGCGGCACACCGCTGGATGCGCCCTGAATACGCGCTCAAGCATGCGGATCAACTTCGGCTGTTGCCCCCCACGCGCAAGCTGTTGCAATGGCTGGACGAACTCGGGACGGCCGATGCCGCCTTCGCGGCGGCCCGGGCGCTGGCGGCGGTACCGCGTATTCAGCCGCGGCTGGCCAATGGCAAACGCGGCCGCTGGCCCGTCACGCCGGACGAGCCGGCATGGGCGGAACTGACGCTGACCGATCCCCATGAACACGGCACCGGCAGCTACGACATCGTGCCTGGCCGTAGCGTGACACTGATGCCCGGCGTGTTGCGTCTCACCGCCCCGAATCCCGGCATGATGACCGGCCCCGGCACGAACACCTATCTCGTCGGTGGCGGCCCCGACAATGCGTGGGCCGTCATCGATCCTGGCCCGGACGATCCAGCACACGTCGATGCGATTCTGCGCGCCGCCCCCGGCGCCATCCGGCAGATCTTCGTCACGCACACGCACCGCGATCATTCGCCGGCGGCGCGACGACTGAAGGCGACGACGGGCGCAACGACATACGGCATGCGCGCGCGTCACGACGAGGGGCAGGACGCAACGTTCGTCCCCGACGTGACGCTTAAGGATGGCGAGGCGGTGACGTTACCGGACGGCCGGCTGTTGCGGGCCGTTCATACGCCGGGGCATGCGGCCAATCATCTGTGCTACGGACTCGACGACGCGAGGCTGGTCTTCACCGGCGACCACGTCATGCAAGGCTCGACCGTCGTCATCAGCCCGCCTGATGGGCATATGGCGACCTATCTGGCATCGCTGGAGAAGCTCGCGGCGCTCGCGCCCGAGTGGCTCGCCCCGGGGCACGGCTTCGTGATGGATCGGCCAGCGCAGCGAATTGCACGGGTCATTGCGCATCGGCTGGCGCGCGAATCGCGCACGCTCGAGGCGCTTGCGCAGTTCGGGCCGGCAACCCTCGAGACGCTCATCCCGGTGGTCTACGCCGACGTGCCCATGGCACGCCACGCCGTGGCGCGACGCTCCCTGCAGGCGCATCTGGAAAAACTGGCGGAGGATGGCCTCGCCGCAGTGTCGGCAGACGCCCGGTGGCGGCGTGCCGGCACGGATGCGGCGTCGTGACACGTGGCGACGGCGGTGGACGTCAGTCGTAGGCGTCGCCAAGCAACTCGTCGACGATGCGCTCGCCGGCCTTGAGGCCGGCCATCTCGGCGTCAAGGCGATTGTCGCGATGCCCGTCGGGAGACCGCACCTCCGGCCCCTCCGGCTTGCCGTGCCGGATGACCTGGACCAGGTAGTCCCACGGTCCTGCATACTCGTTCTGGAAGGCGCGCACGCGAATCTGATAGCCCGCGCGATATTCGTACACCTGCTCGTGCGATACATAGTTCATGACGGACTCCGGTTGTCTTGAAAACGCCCTGCCCTGCTAAAAAGCGTAGCACCTTCGCGTTCGATCGGCGACATGGAAACGTCACCCCAAACGAGAGACGGATGCGGTGAACCGACAAAAAAAAACCCACCTGAGCGAGGTGGGTTTCAAAACCGGGACGCATGGGGCACCATGACACGCCCGGGAAGACAGGGTCATGCGAACATGACCGACTCATTATGGACGGACGAGTTTGCGCCGGTCGTATGCGCCGTGCACTGGATTAGACATAGATCAAACTTTCCGTTGGTGCGGCGCCGTATCGCGAACGCCGGCGGGTTTCATAGGCAAAATGCACGCGCTGCACACGTCAGGCATTGTCAATTGCCCGATATCCAATAGCCATGTCTTCGGCCAAGGTGACCCGCGTCAACCTCGTCAGGCGTCGCTCATGGTTCAATGAGATCGTGGTTCTTTCATCGAATTCGGCTATGCTGACGGCAAAACAAGCCGAGACGCTGGCAAAACGACACGACATGGGGATGTCGACCGAGGAAACGGGGTCGTATTGTCAGAGAGCTGCGGCAGTAGGCGAAACATCACACTAAGTCACGCAGCCATGCCCATCTCGGCAGTCTTTATCAGCATTGCGATCCTGTCTTGCGTCATGAGCGTAGCCGTTCTGGGCTCGCTATTCGGGACAGGCGTCCCGGGGGTGCGCCTGTGGTGCGTGGCGAGTGCGCTGCTGGCCGTCGTGGCTGCACTGCTCCTGACCGGAACATCGGATGTCGCCGTCGCGGTGTCGAGCAGCATGCTGGTCATCGCCTCGCTCATCGGCTTGCACGGCTTCCGGCAATTCCTCAACACCCGATCGTCGTATGCCTGGGAGTATGTCGCTCTCGGCGCGATCCTGGTCATGTTGATTTACTGGACATTCCTGTCGCCTCGCGTCGACGCGCGCAGCACCATGATCTCGGGCTGCATTGCGTACGTCCGCTTCAGTATCGGCGCGGCGGTGCTGAAATACCGACCACGGGCCCGCCCCAAATACGCGTATTACTTTGTGGCGATCGCGGCAATGCTCGGTGCCTTTGTGCACGCCATTCGTTCCGTTGCGTATGGAGTGGGCCTGGCGCATGAGGCAACCTTTCTGCAACCGACGCCGTTGAACGTCGTGTTCCTCGGCATGGCGACACTGACGTTGCCGTGTCTGTCGGTCGGTATGGTGCTGCTGGCGCACGACCGGCTGGCCGACCGCATGGAGCGCCTGGCAACGTTTGACGACCTGACGGGCCTGCTCGCCCGGCGGGCGTTCATCGCGCGCGCAGAGGCTCTCGTCAGGGAATGTGTCGACAGGAAGTCAACGTTTTCGATCGCGATTCTGGACATCGACAACTTCAAGAGCATCAATGACCGCTATGGGCACGCGGCGGGAGATCTTGCGCTTGCTCATGTGGCGTCGCTGATCGCTCAGGCGGTGCGTGCCACCGACATCGTCGGGCGGATTGGCGGCGAAGAGTTTGCGTTGTTGCTGCCGGCTGAAACCAAGGAGAATGCGGGACGCCTCATCAACCGGTTGCGTGACATCGTTGCCACCTCGGGCTCGTGCGTCCCGGGCAGGGATGTGGTGTCGACCCTGAGCGCGGGCGTGGATGCGTTTCGCGATGGGGACACCTTGGCCTCCGTGATGGCGAGAGCCGACGCTGCGCTCTATGCCGCAAAGGCCAAGGGCAGGAACTGTGTCGTGGTCGCGCCCGCGATCGAGCCGCTGCCTCTGGAGCCGTTGGCGCAAGCGAATGGCGTGCGCTTCGGCGGCAAGACCGCGAATGGCTGATACTGCGCTACGACTTGTGGAGATGTCCCGAATCGGGAAAGAAATGACGCGCGAAACGCTTTGAACTACACGGGAATTTGGGGTGACCGATGGGACTCGACCCCACGACGACTGGAATCACAATCCGGTTATCAAATAGCAATTTCCCTTTGTTTTTCAAGCTGTTGGGGTGTCCAGATTGTCAATTCCCATAGATGGACAGGCAACGGTGCGACAAGGCTTTCCGGCCGTCTGTTGACAAAAAATCGACAGGGGGGGGCAATGCTTGAAGCCGTATTTGCCAGTGCGTACCAAAGATACCCCCAAATAGTCTGCGCAAAAATTCAGCACGATAATTTGGGGCTCTCCGAGGAGTTTACGAGCCGGTATTAGGGGCGGTTGGGTGGGTGATTAGCAGCGCGATCCTCCCCCCTCCGTGCCCCACCGGCATCGGCTCACGGGAACAGAATTGCGGCGTAGTTGCGAGCACTGTGGAGGATATGGACGACGTCAATTCGGTCGTCCGACTCGACCACACGATAGAAGATTTGATAGTTGCCATAGACGCGATGGCGGATACCGTAACGCTCATAACGCGGTACCACGGGGAACGCTAGCGGCATCTCAGCAAGACTCAAGCACTTGTCTCTCAGTTCCTGAATGAACGTCACGGCACGGCGCGGATTGTCCCGCGCGATGTAGTCACCAATGGCTTCGAGGTCGACGATGGCTTCGGGCAGTAAGTGAACGATCATGCCTTGTCGTTCACCATTGCCTGATACTTCTTTTCGAGACGGTCGAACACGTCGGCGGCAGATTGGCCCCGACCTGCTTCCGCGTCGGCAATGCCCTTCTCAACGACGGCATCGAGCGCAGCAAGCTGGGTCTCACGATCCTGAATAAGTCGCACGCCTTCGCGCAAAACCTCACTCTTCGAGCCGTAACGGCCCGTCGCCACAAGCTCGGCAATGTAGCTCTCAAGCTGTCGCCCGAGTTCAGCGCTAATCATGGTTTCCTCCGTTAGGGGGCTTGGCTGGAATGTGTGTGATCTTATCATTCTTGATAATAGTTATCAAATTGCATGCCCGACCCGGTGTCGGGAACGGGAATTGTTTGTCGAGTCCCGATCGAGTACTCATGAGATTCGGAAGTTACTGAAACTCGGGGCACAGCACTCCTGCGATGATGAATTCAGCCACTAACACGGCTAAATTCACCTACTTCTAAGGAGGCGTCGGATGAGTGATTCAAACGACAGCAACGGAAAAGACGCAGGAGGCGACGGCCAAGGCAATAGCGGGCTCAACCTCCCCAAGTCGTTGACGCGTGAAGGGCATGTTGTCTGGTTCCATGAATACAAGAAGTACCTTGGTTACGCGTGGGACGAGTCAGCAGGAGAAATCAGGCGAGCGCATGTGTCCGACCCTGAGCACGCGATTTACTTTGAGACGTTCGCAGAAGCGATGGTGGCGACCGATAGGTTGATGGGGCCTCATGTCATTCTTCACGCGGCGAAGCGGGGCGAGAAACCACGATTGGTGCGGTAACTGATGTTGCGGCCCGTCCGATGTGGTGGGCCGTTATCCGCTATCTCTAGATTCACCCTCGCATTTTGCTACGCGGCCACGGTACTCCAACCTCACGAAGTTCTTCGGACGCATGTCGCCGAAGGCTCTCAAGATGGTGCACGGATATCAGTACTTGGACGCGCGTGCCGCCGCTGGTGCGCCTGCGAGTGCCAACAAGGACATAGCCGCGATGCAGACGATCTGCAATTACGCAGTTCGTTGGGGTTTGATCGACGTGAATCCGTTCGTTGGACTTATGCTGAATGAAACTGACGTCGTGAGGCGCGACGTCACAGGAAGTCAAGTCACACGGTTTTACCTGTGGGCGGTCAGGCAGGACCTTCCCTTCAAGACGATGGGATGTGCGGCCATGTTCGCGTACCTAACTGGATTTCGCGCCGCCGAGGTCCGGCCGTTCCATCGCTCAGGCATACGAGACGACGGCGTGATGGTCGAGAGCGCTAAGCGCAAACGAGGGGATGAACGGGTAATGAAGCTGCGAGCCTGGTCGCGGCGTTTGAAGGTGGTGGTTAAACGCGCACAGCAAGGACGTCGCGTTCCGGGCATGGCTCTCTTCGGCAATCGCAAGGGACAGGTGTACACACGCAGCGGATGGGGAAGCGTATGGCAGGATGCGCAGTTCGCGTGGATAGCGTCGTTCGACAACGTGACGCGCGCGGTATGGAATGACCTTGAGAAGCGAGCCGCGTATCTGATAACCGGTCACCCAGCATATTTCACGCTTAACGACGGCCGACCAGTCGCGATCACGGAAAAGCTCGAGCGCCGAGAGGCAGACGTGTTCGACTTTGCGGCACACGCAGACCCGGGCACGACGATGCGGCACTATGATCGCAGACGCGTGAGAAAAGCGTCACCGACGAAGTGAGCAAATTGACAAATCGGGGATTTCGTTGACAAACGAAGTGGTTACTACCGGGAAAAACAAGGGATTTTGGGGTGACCGATGGGACTCGAACCCACGACGACTGGAATCACAATCCAGGACTCTACCAACTGAGCTACGGCCACCGCCGTGATCAGCAACATGACTTGCTTGCTGAACAGAAGAAAGATTATAGCGACGTTTTTATCGCGCTGCCAAGCACTTTTTTCACTCGATCGAAATACTTCTTCGCTGGCATGCACGATCGATGCGCGAGATCGTCATCTCACGCGGCGAGCGCTCGCAACGCGTCATCGCATTTCGATGCCGGACGTCACGCGATCGCGAGCGATTCCACGTCGTCGCTGGCCGAGATCGCTCCGGCACGCAATTGCTCGCGCGCCGCTTCGAACGCGCCGATCCCCGCCTTGAGACGTTTCGGATCCGACAGCACCCGACGCCATCCTCGCGCCCCCGGCACACCGCGATACAGACCCAGCGCATGACGCGTGATCGCGCCAAGATATTGCCCCCTCTCCACCTGCGCCGCGGCGTATTCGATCAGTGCATCTTCTACTGCCTCGCGTGACTTCACTGCGGCAGTGTCGCCATAGAACCGCGCATCGACCTCCGCCAGCACATAGGGATTGTGATACGCCTCGCGGCCCAGCATCACGCCATCGACGTGCTGCAAATGCAGTTCGACCTCATCGAGCGTCTTCACGCCGCCGTTGATCAGGATCTCGAGCTGCGGGAAGCTTTGCTTCAGGCGATACGCATAGTCGTACTTGAGCGGCGGAATCTCGCGATTCTCTTTCGGGCTCAGCCCCTTGAGAATGGCATTGCGCGCATGAACGATAAATGTCGTGCACCCCGCTTGCGAAATGCTGCCGACAAAGTCCTCGACGAACGAGAACGATTCGACGTCGTCGATCCCGATGCGATGCTTGACCGTTACCGGCACCTGCACCACATCGCGCATCGCCTTGACGCAATCGGCAACGAGTGACGGCTCCGCCATCAGACACGCACCGAACGCCCCACGCTGCACGCGCTCCGACGGACATCCACAGTTCAGGTTTATCTCGTCATACCCCCACTGCTCGCCGAGCTTCGCGGCTCGTGCGAGATCCTGCGGCTCGCTGCCGCCCAATTGCAGCGCGACGGGATGCTCGAGCGCATCGAAATCGAGATGGCGCGCAACGTCGCCATGCAACAGCGCACCCGTCGTGACCATCTCGGTATAGAGCCACGTGTGACGCGACAACTGACGATGAAAGACCCGGCAATGCGAATCCGTCCAATCCATCATCGGCGCGACGCTGACGCGGCGGGGGGGTAAATTCATTGAAAATCTCTTACAAAACAGTCGATTACAGCAAAAAGCGTAGTGCCCGTTTTCCCAATTTTAGACGCCATTTAGGCTCGTTTTAGCACCCAAGTGCTACGGTGTAGCACCGAAAAAAGCCGTGTAGCACCGACGAAAACCTATGGGAACAATCTCAGTACGGGAACGAAAGGACAAAAGTATAGGGTATACGGCACAGATCCGCCTGAAGCGCGGCGGACGGGCGGCCTACACCGAGGCGAAGACGTTTGACCGCAGGCAGGCTGCAGCGGCGTGGATCGTCAAGAGGGAGAAGGAACTGGCGCGTCCGGGGGCAATGGAAGCCGCCGCTCAAGCCGACCCGCTTTTCAGCGAAGTGATTGAAAAGTATGTTCGCGAATCGATTAGGGAAATCGGGCGGACGAAGGCTCAAGTCTTGAATGCCGTCGCACGAGCGCCCATCGGCGAAAAGCGTTGCAGCGAGCTGGGAAGCACCGACTACGTTGAGTTTGCCAAAAGCCTCGGCGTCCTCCCACAAACCGCGAGCAACTATATGTCCCACATGGGGGCAGTCGTGAACGTCGCGCGCCCAGCGTGGGGTTATCCATTGTCTGAGCAAGCTTTGAAGGATGCGCGACGAGTCCTATCCCATCTCGGTCATACGGCCAAGTCGGCCAAGAGAGAAAGACGCGCAAGCTTTGCTGAGCTGGATCTGCTACTTGAGCATTTCGTTGGTATCCGCAAACGGCATCCGAATAGCGCACCGATGCAGTACATAGTCCCGTTCGCGATCTTCTCGACTCGGCGCCAAGAGGAGATCATTACGATCAAGTGGTCGAACTTGGACAAGGAGGGATCGCGGATATTGGTTCGGGACATGAAACACCCGGGCCAGAAAAGCGGCAATGACGTTTGGTGCGACCTACCCCCAGAAGCCATGCGCATTCTGTCGGCGATACCACGGCGCGAAGGGGAAGACCGAATTTTCCCCCAGACCACCGATGCCGTCGGCGCTGCGTTCACGCGCGCATGCCGGTTTCTCCGAATTGAGGACTTCCGATTTCACGACCTGCGCCATGAAGGCACTAGTTGGCTGTTCGAGCAAGGTCTGTCGATACCTCGCGTGGCAGCCGTAACCGGCCACCGGAGCTGGACAAGCCTAAAGAGGTACACGCATATCCGGCAGACGGGCAATCGATTCGCCGACTGGCCATGGCTTGCGAGACTAGCCCCGGCGGCGGGCACTTGAATCGGTAGGCACCGGAGCATGACTACGCACAGCGCCGACATCTGACTCGATAGGCTATTAACCTTGGCTAGCCGTGGCTGGGAGGCTTATCTGGCAAGGGATTGCGGGTGGGGCGTTTACTATTTTGGGGCATTACGCGAAGAGGGTAAGTCGTTGATTTTTATAGTGGGGGATTTGGCGGGATAGTAGGAGTGGCGGCGGGGACTAGGGTCGAGAAAACGGCTCTGGAACGGCAGTTTCCACCCCTGGACAGTCGCTCACCTAAGCTTTGACTCTGTCCGTAACTACTGCGGAAACAGTCGTAGATTGGTAGAGCGATAAACGCCTTCTGCCGATTAGCTATACAGCCTAGTAGAGCTGATCCCCGCTACTCTCGAATAGAAACCGCTTAATGCCTCGACTGTCGTATTGAGGAATGCAGGGTCAACCGGGTGTTCCATAGTGTCAATTACGCGCGGGACGTAGTGGATGAAGGCTCGACAATTCGCCCTTAATTTGAGCCGCGCCAGCGCACGAATTTATGCTATAAAATTCACTCGAAGTGCCGCGGACAATAGCTACATTTCATCCGGGAAGCTGAAAAATTGGACAGCGAACAGACGGACTATAGGCCCGGCAACGATTGCACGGCAATTCGAAAGCGTGATCGAGCGAAAGCGAATCGTAGGCTCACCAACAAACGCAATGTCTCGTCGGAAGCGGGTGAAAGGGGATGCTAGACTTCGGCAGCAGATCAGAACGAGGAATTCATGCCTCAATGTCCACCACAACCAAGTGATATTCCTGCGTGGGTGCAAGCTGTTGGCTCCATTCTCGCGATCCTCATTTCGGTTGGCATTGCCACATGGCAAGCCCGTAAAGCGCAATCGCAAACCCTGTTTGGCATCGAACAGCAACGTCGCGCAGATCATCTGCGAAGCGCAACGACACTCATAGAAATCGCAAAGGCCGCGTCAAACGTGCAGAGGCACGTAGGGAGCAAGTTCTTGTCTCGGGCGGCCATATCTAAGGCGGCATTAGATCGACTTCCCTTCGACATGCCCGAGGTTCTGGCGCTTGAACGGGCACTCAACAAGATCGAGATTCACCTGCTTCCTGCCGAGCTGGTCACGCTCGCGCTAATCGTTGCTGCGACCTTCCGCCAGTTCCGCATCAAAGTCGAGATGGCACTCGATACCCATAGTCAAATGGATGCGGCAGCGTTCGACGACTTCTTCAATGTGATCATGCAGATACAAGAGTCGATGCGGATAACTGTTACCGATCTCGAAAACCAATTAGCAACATTGCGTCAATAAGGTGAGTCGCCCTCGGCTTCAGGCGTAGACATGAACGAACAAATATCGCGCAAGAATCACTACGTCCCGCAATGGTATCAACGAGGATTTCTCAAAGCGCCGCAGTCACGGCTGCACGTCCTCGATCTCGCGCCACAGGACACGATTTTACCGAGCGGGAAGATCATACCCAGCTCACCGCTCAGCGAGTGCTCACCGAAATACGCGTTCGTAGAACTTGATCTCTACACGACCCGCTTCGGAGACGTTCTTAACGACGAGGTTGAGCGGCTTCTCTTCGGGCCGGTCGACAAAAGCGGGGCAGAGGCCGTTCGTGCGCTGATCGAAAACAAGTCAAAACGGATACATGATTATTTTACGGCTCTGTTCGATTTTCTCGACACACAGAAGCTGAGAACCCCAAAGGGGCTTGATTTCCTTCTCGGCCGCTACGGTCAGATCGGGCAAACTGCGTTGATGGTCGAGATGCAACGCGTGCGCGCCATGCATTGCACAATCTGGACCGAAGGCGTTCGCGAAATTGTCTCTGCAAAGAACTCACATGTGAAATTCATCGTCTCGGACCATCCGGTCACGATTTATCACCGCGAGTTCTCACCTAATCACAGCACTTGTAACTATCCCAATGACCCCGGTATCGAGTTGGTCGGCTCGCAGACTATCTACCCGCTCGATGGCGAACACTGCTTGATCCTTACCCACACCGAGTACGCGAAGTCTCCATCATCCGTAGATGTTCTCGCGAAGCGCACGCATGCTCGCTACCGAGGTCACAGTTATGTCCGGACGGACGCCTTCATCCGTACCCGCGATATGTCGTCCGCCGAGGTTATCGCGATCAACCACATCCTTAAGTCGCGCGCCAGAAAATACGTTGCTGCGGCGCAGGTTGATTGGCTATATCCCGAGCAATCCAACTCGCTAAGCTGGCGCGAAATAGAGCAGATCCTGTTGCCTCGGGACGACCTTTGGAGGTTTGGTGGCGAGATGGTCATGAAATTCAGCGACGGGACCTACCACTTTCAAGACGCTTTTGGTCGAACGTCGAAGGCTCACGAATATCTTGCGAAGACACAGCCGGAAAGCGAACCGACCGCAGACGATCGCTGCCCTTGCGGGAGCGCACAGCGATACGCGGACTGCTGCCAACCGTTACCCGCGCAAGAGCGGCCGACCTGGACAAGCTGCGGGATACGTGAGCGTAACATCGCTCTATGCAATGCGGTTTCGGACATTCTGGGTCTCAACAAGGGAAATGACTGGAACGACGTCCGTCGCGAACTCAACGACGAGCACGTGGCTCGTATTCACGAGTTTTATGAGTTCTTGTGGCCGACGGACACGTTGTTGTGCGAGTTGCTTCCGCGCCCGAAGGCGAATGTCTCTCGGGCAGTTCTTCTGGGACCTATAGATGTCCGCTCGCTTCCGTTGCTGATCACGCCTTTGCTCGAATATTTTGATGAGCTAGTCGTGCCACATCCATTCCCCAATGCGGCTGGGCTACGACCAGAAAGCAGTCCGACAAAGTCCCCGACGCTTTATAGAGATCAGACACTAAGGAATGTGCTGATGCTCCTTGAGCTAGAGGGCTTTATACGGTCCGGAAGACTCCACCTCATCCCGGACCCGATGGACGTCGACGAGTTCTACCGCGCTGAGATTCTTGAGTTGGAAAAGGACCAGATGCGAGGCGTGGCACTGAGTGATCGCGACAAACGCTATACAGAAGCATTGGCTAAAGACGATCATAAGCGATGGGTGCTCCGCGCTCACGCGGACGACCTCCTTGCGTTCGTGAAAAGTAACACACCTAATCTTGCTCACGAGGTCGCCGAAAAGGTTGCCGCCCATCTGAAACAGGAAATCGAAGAAGATCCATTGATTCTCCTTCAACCAATGCCGAAGGGATCGGATAATGGCCAACTGATGCTGCTCAAGAATTTTGGCATCGATTCTGGACTGTTCATCGCATCGATGACAGGCTCTGTCCCCTACTGTCATCTCGACGCGATCTGGGAAAAACTACATGCGGCAAACGACAAGCAGCCACAGAGTGCGGACGCCCTCGCAGAACGCCTCCCGGCGGACGCGCGATCGATAGAGATCGCTGTTCGATTGCCCGGTTCGTACAAACAAGGAGAGACTATTCCGAACGCAGATAGCGTGAAAGAAGTCATCCGAATATTCATAAAAGCAGCTTCCAGGAACGATCCCGAAGAAATTGCGCATCTAGAAGCCGCTCTGAAGGCTGTCCGTGCCCAACCGCAGATCGATATTCCATCTAGCATTTTGGCACATCTCGAAGCTTCGGCTCCGGCCGGTGGCTTCATGACTACGAACGCGACCCGTCTGGTTCACACTTACGGGCTAACAACGCGTATCAATCCGGTACCTTTAGCGTTTCGCTTCGGCTGGACAGATTAAGGATCGGCGATCCGGTATGTTGCACAGGCGAGAGGGCTGCCAAGAGATCGCGCTCAGCTAGCTGCCTGCCCGAAAAGGAATGCAACCGTCATCGAGCAGTGCGATCTGCTCCGCCCAGGCCTTCGCGAGATCATGAACGACAGCAACCCACGATGAGAACCTTAGTGTTCTCCCTGCGATTTAGAACAAGAGTGGAACTATGGCAAAAGTTGTTGTTGGAAAGAGCCTGAAGGATACCGACGTGTTGTGGCGATATATGTCGCTCGACAAATTCATAGATCTCGTGGAGTCGCACGCTCTTTACTTCGCACCGTTGTCTACGTATGGCGAAACTGATCCTTTCGAAGGGTACATGCCCAAAGCGGCAACTCAGGCGTTGGCGGATATTTCTAGGAAGTATCGAGACCAACACCTTGAGGCAATCGAAAAACTTGAGCGCGAACTCTCCGGCAAAGTGCCTCAAGAGATCAGACATCGACTCAAAGCGGACCTCCAGAAGCTTCGAGTTCAGGCAGAATCGCACGTTCCGACGATGGGCGCCCTCGCGAAGAATATCTCTGCCTGCACAATGGTCAACTGCTGGTTTAAAGGCGAGCACGAGTCCGAAGGGATGTGGAATCTCTATGCGAGAAACGGCGTAGCCGTCAAAACCAGCGTTAGATCGATGCGACACGCATTGAGCAATGACGATGATCAACCCGTTGTCCACGTTGGCTCCGTCAAGTATGTCGATTTCTCCAATCCAGACCTGAAGCCCGGCGACTGCGTTACCGAAGATGGCCATTTGATGGGCATGATCAAACGCGTCGCATACGAGCACGAGAAAGAAGTTCGAATGTATGTCGCCCGAATGCGACCTTCAAACTGTCTGGACTTGCTGCAACCGGAGCCAATGCGCGTGTCTGCGGACGTCCAAGCCATGATTGAGGCGGTCGTCGTATCACCCTTCGCGGGGATAACAATTGAGCGGAGTGTCCGCGCTGTTTGCCGTTGGAGCGGTATTAACGAAGGCATAGTCTCACGCTCGAATTTGCTCGACAACTGCGAGTATCTATTGGACGCGTACAAGTGAACGCATAACAAACAGTCTTCGTCAACTCCTGAGTGACGGACGCCGCACCGAAGCTTAGTGCAGTGAGCGGTAATGACGACGAGTATCGAAAACAAAAGCTCCGGATCGGGGGAGCGATTCGTGGCGCTTTGCTGGCGATCAAGTCGCTTCGGCAACACGCGCCACACTGTAAACGGGCATCAAGGTGCGCCGTGCTGCTCGCTCTCACGTTTAGTGAAGTGCTGAGCGCCCTGCCCGAAGCCGCCGCGATACAAGCCATAAGGGAACTCAGGCACGAGGCGAACGCATTCACTGTCTCGTAGGTTGACCGCGTGCGTGGCGGCGCGTTACACAGTCATCGATGCACCGCTTCGACGAACCGTTCCACCTTTTTGATGCTCAGCTCCGACCTCCAATGAAACGAATGACCGGAACGCGTCGAGCTTCAGCCATACGCTATTTTCGGACGAGCGTCGCCTCTTGGCCGGTTTCCGACGGGCGCGACGGACGGTTTGCGACCCGTTGCCGTCCTTACAGAGCCGCCATCGAATGACCTCTCCGCAATGCGGACTAAACCGGTCGATGCGGGGGGAGGCAAACAGCGGCGACAATCAAGAAACCCAGACGCACGCTTGTTTAATTCGCTAATTTTGAGGACGCCATGCTGCAACAAATGCCCTAAAATGGGCCCTTCATATCGATACCCACGCGCTACTCGAACAAGGCGAGAAAGAGAAAAATATGTTCAGGATGATCGCAAAAAATCACGGTGGCGGCTGCGCGATGCTAGCCCGTCAAATCGACGACAAGACGATTGAACTGCTCGGCACTGCGTTTATTTGTCACGATAAGGGATATTTACTCACCGCCGCTCACACATTTTCATTGAAGGACAAGTTAGGCTTCGTTCCGCCCGCACCGGTCGATCAGTTCAATTCAAGCCAGTTGAATAACTTCTCGTTTTTACCGGTCAGCGTTGCTCAGTTTGACGCTGCGAACGATGTCGCTTTGCTCAAGATTGCCACCGCGGTAGCAGTGGCCGTGCCGCCCAACATTTTCGGCTCCGATGACCTAGCGCCCGTGGGGGCTAGCGTTTGCTACCTCGGGTTCCCTCACGCCCACAACGGTCAGCATGCGTTAAAGGTGTCAGGTACGATTCTGGGTTCGAAAGTGCTCGCCCCTAATGGCACTAAACAGCTCGTTCTTGATTCAATGGCAGAGGCGGGCAACAGCGGCGGCCCGCTGCTTGATCTCGCCAGTAACCGAATCATTGGCGTCATCAGTCGGCGCTTTAGTCCGGCGGGCAACGGCGCATCAATACGTATTGGCAATCACGCTTTGGGAACAGAAAGTATGATTTCGTACGCTACCGCCATCAGCCATGCGCTGGCGTTGCTCACTGCCGAGGGCCTCCATGTTTGACCTTCAGTACGACGCCAATGCGTTCCGGAAGACCATTGATGAATTAGTACCTAGGTATCAACAATCTGCCGTGCTCTCTCTGCTTGAGACTGCCGAAGCTGGCGATAAAGACTTTGACGCGATTGGTCTTGGCCTCACTGGCGAGAAAACTGACGCCGGTTTCGTTTTCCTTACAGGAACGAGGGCTCAGGAAAATGGCCAAACTATCTGGGGTGCAATCAAGGCAGAGTTATATGACTTCCTCTGCACAAAATCCAAGAAGTACGCCAACGAGCGAAAGGATGGAGCCACAACAATTAAGCATGCTGTGATAATCATCGCTACAGCAGTGTCAGCGCAATTTCACGTCACGGTCGGTGTAATCGCAGGCGCTGTAACGGTCGCACTGATGAGTGCATTGAAAATCACCAGAAATGCGTGGTGCGAGATCAATCAGCCGATCAAACAGTGAGTTCATAGTCTCGACATATCCGATTCTCATTTTCCGCCAGTGGAAAGCCAATCGAGACTCGAACCCGCACTAGCTTCGCTACTCGACAGCAATAGTCATCGGACAGCATGGCCAAATCCTCTCACGCCACCACTTCGTAGTGATTTTGACGCAGGCGGGATGCCGATGGTCCGGCTGAAGCAGTCGTTCGGATGGGCTGCGTGACCGTCCGCTCATGGCTGTGGATTCAACCGGTCGCTATTGGGAGGAGCGACGCCCTCTCAGGCCAAGTGATCACTGTAGTGGCAATAGCTGCCCTCGGCATACCACGCGCTCCGAGAGCAACGCCAAAGTGCCGAGATCTTATTTCGAGCTTTACGGACGGGCGGGCGCTTAGGTATCTGCGCCAAGCTATCTCCATCGGCTCCTCGCCACTCGGATGTCCCTCCCTTTCAATCAATGCTCTGAGGGCCTCATTGATCAATGCCGTCGTGCATTGAGGCACCTGCGAGCGCCTTAGCCTTCGCGAGTAGTTCGTCGTCAAGGGTGAGAGATGTGAGCATTCGACACCTCCAAGAACGTGGCACGAGTGACCGTTCGGGGGCTAGCACGGCCTCGTGGACTCGGGGGAGCAGCAGAACCGCTCAAAGAACCCTACGAACAACTCTACATTCATCCACACACGAAAATAAAAAAAGCTATAATCCACAAATAGTTACAATATTTTTAACCCTCCAAAGAACCCTACATTTATCCCTCCAGAAAACTGTACAAACCTGGGCGGATAGGTAAGCTCTTGCGGGGAAAACCAACGCAAAGAAAGGTCCCATGGTTACTGTCGTCTCGATCCAGCCCCTCTTCCCGGAAGACCGAGTGCTTGACGGTTCGCTCGAACTGGCGGCCTCTCTGTCCGAGAGAGCCCGCGAGTTACAGGCCGATGGGAAAGGCCCGGTCGCTGACGCCCTTGTTCCGCTCCTTCGGAACATGAACTCCTACTACACGAACAAGATCGAGGGACAACACACCACTCCGGCAAAGATTCAGCAGGCTCTTGAGCAGCACTACTCGTTGGACACAGAGGAGCACAAGAAGCAGTTGATGGCCACGGCGCACATTCACGCCGAGGAGCAGTTGGAAAAGCAATGGAAAGATGTATGCGCCAGCGAAATGTTCAACGCGGAGCGCGTGCGCACCATCCACCGGCTGTTCTTCGAAGCGCTGCCCGAAAATTTCCGACTTACGAACGAAGGCGACCTTATCCGACCTGGCGAATTCAGAGAGAAGGATGTCACCGTTGGCAAGCACATGGCGCCCCCCGTAGATCTCATACCCCAGCTAATGGAGGAATGGGAGAAGCGCTACTCCCGCATTAAGGCCTCTGAGTACCAACTGATAGCGACAGCTTGCTCACATCATCGCCTCGCGTGGATCCACCCGTTCATCGACGGCAATGGTCGCGTCTGCCGCTTGCATTCTCATTTGACGCTACACGCATCTGGATTGACCGACGGCCTTTGGTCTCCATTACGCGGATTCGCTCGTACCCACGACGAGTACTACGCTCGCCTCGCCGCAGCGGACATGTCTCGACGCAACGACCTGGACGGAAGAGGCAACCTGTCGCAAGAAGAGCTAGTCAAGTTCATCAATTACTTCCTCAACTGCTGTCTGGATCAGGTCAACTTCATGTTGAAAATGATGGAGTTCGGCGGATTCACGGCGCGGCTACGCGACCTGCTCTACTACCTCGACGCAAACCCTTGGCAGATAGGTTCCGACAAATCGGTTATCAGACCTGAGAAGTCGGCCCTAGCCCTCGAATTCATCGCTCGTACCCGACCGCTTTCGCGGGCGGAATTCGCACAGATTCTCGGAGAGAGCGATGCAACTGCGAGGCGCATTACCCGGAGCCTCTTGGATTTTGGGATTCTGCGTTCTGACTCACATCGGGATGATCTTGCCTTCGCTTTGCCGCTAAAGAGCTTGAGATTCTTGTTCCCGAAGCTTTGGCCCGAAGTGGATTCCGAGTAAACACCGCCGTCATTCGATAGATTCCGTTCCCGTGCGGGAACGAAATACCGAAATTGCACCGCTTTAACGGCTTTCGTTCCCGAGCGGATACGAAACAGTGCCTTTAGATGCGGTTGAAGCAATCGCCGCGTACACATGAGTGGAGGCTCCGTTTCGTGCAACACATTGTTCAGACCTCCCCCGTCAACCGAGAAGAGTCCCGATTAGGACATTGGAATGTTCCGAATCGAAAAGAGTCACCTAGAATGGGACTCGGAACGCGTGGTGCCGATGTTGTCGTGCCGCTAATCTTGTCCCCGTCGCGCCCCAAACGCGACCGGGTTTTGCGACCCGAATGATGATCTCTCGGGCACACAGCCGCGACGCTTGCGGCTTTTGTGTGCGAGTACCATTGCGTTTCCTGCCTCAATGGGCGGGCCTGGATTGGGACACCTTCGGGTGTGCCGCCAATCCGAGTCATCAGCGGTTCGCAAACCTAGTCCAGTGCCCGCCCACCCCTGCGCAATGCAGCGGGTGGCGGGGCCCGCAAGTTGACTAGAACGAGGCACTCGCATGACTTCCTATTTCCCCGCAGGTCCCTTAGTCCACGCTTCCGTGGATAGACTCAACACCCTCTCAGAACGCATCCTCGCCCTCGCGATGTGCTCGACCACAGACGCGGGCAAAGAAATCCCTCACAGATTTCTACTCGCGATCTTCGAAGAACTCGGCGAAATGGCCGGGGAACTTGTCAGCGAATGCCATAGGCTGAAAACCAGCCTTCCGGCGGCATAGCCTCAACCTCAGCGTCTAACTCTGCCTCCGGCATGGCCCCCCGCATGTTTCGGCTGTTCTCATAGCATCGCGCTGCGCACTACGCGGCTCGCTGCTTCAATCTCAAGCCACGCCATTCGCCATGCAAGCCACCATCTTCCCCATTGCCGCGCCAATCGGAATTCCCCCATATACGCTGATTTCGCGCGCTGCTTTAATACCCAGACATTCCCGCCGCGTATACATGCGCGGCCTACGTTTGTACTGTTGTATTCAGTGCATGGAAACACGGGCTCGCACTGGCCCATATTATTTCCGGCGGCAAATGCCGGATTTACATCGGCGCTCAGATGCGTACGCTGGGGCAGTTTTACGAGAGCTCGGCCAATCCCTAATGCGGGCAGTAACCTTCGTCGTGCTGCGGCCATCATCCAAAAAATTTCCTATCTCACCCGGCAGGTAACACAGTCGTAACCCAACCTCACCGTTGGTTCGTGCATTGACGTTTTTACTTCCGCTAACAGGTCGTCTTTCAGGACGTCTAGCGTCGGGAGTGTCAGCGCCGTACCCGGAGAGAGGGTTGCGTGTGCGTGCCTGCGGAGTCCGGGCGGTTATCGCGCTGCTCAGCGCGGCTCGCGTGACCGAGCAGCGGGTCTCACCTCGTGCGCTCGCCACAACCTCATACCTATGCATTCCGGCTTTCATGCCGAACCTTTCTGCGTTCGATGCAGCGATATCGCTTGTCTTGAACGTGAAGGGTTACGGAAAAAAGTTGGGAAGCGCTGCGAGCGCCCGCCGCCCGCAGGGGCGAGGACGGCGGGCGCGCGAAGCGCGCCCTTAGACTTGTATCAATAACACTTAACGTACAAGTCATCGGAATCGCCGGCCAGATCAGGCACGACAAGAACACTTACCCCCGAGCACTCGATGCAAGGGCACCCTGATCAGAGAGATAGAGGTTTGCGATGAATGACACCAACGTATTGGACTACTCCCCCTTCCGCCGTGAATGGATCGTCCGCCGACGCGTATTTGAGGACGGTCAAGTGGAAGCCTCTGCGATCCGTTTTGACCGGTACATGAAGGCTCAGGATCTTCATCTCATGCCCAGGGCAAAGCGTGGCGAGTCGAAGGACGAGGAGAAGAGCATGCTGAGTGCCGCGAAGCGCGCAAGGCAACAAGTTCGACTGCGCTGCAAAGCGATTGGCGCTGACCGCATGATCACGCTTACGTACCGGGAAAACGTGCTCGACAAAGAGAAAATCAAGCGCGATTTCGACTCGCTGCGACGCCTCTTAGGTCGAGTCCAGAACTTTCAATACGTCGCTGTCCCTGAGCGGCAGAAGCGAGGCGCGTGGCATCTGCACATCGCTGTGAAAGGGCGGCAGAACTATCGCGTCCTGCGGGCGCTGTGGCTCCGCGTTGTCGGCGAGGGCAACGGCAACATCGACGTACGCAACCCAAATCGCGAGGTTGGCCTTCGTCACAAGATCGCGTCCTACATCGGGAAATACATCGTCAAGAATTTCGATGAGCACAAGCGCAATGAAAAGCGGTACTGGGCAAGTCGGGGGATCAAGGTTCCGGAAGCGGAGACCGTTGTTCATTTTCTCCACGACGAGGCTGGCGATGCCATCGTGGCCGCGTACAACTCCGCCACCGACACCGGTGTATCGCTCGAAGGCCACCAGTATTACTGGAATGAGGACGCGGGATATTTCTGGCTGGCGACGCGAGAGCGACGCGACACCGACGGCAAAGCGTAAGGAGGTGCATCGATGAGAAATCTGACCTCGATGTTTCTTGAACCAGATGAACTAGTGACGCTGACCGGACGCACCCAGAACCGCGCTCAGACGCGTGCGTTGCGCATGCGACAAGTACTGCCAGTGAATCAGACGGTGACCGCCCCATGAACACAACATTTCTGCTTTTGGCTCAGTATGGTGCGACGGCTGTAGTTCCTATTGATGCAGTTTGCCGCGACTATTTCACCCACCTTACCCCCGAGAAGCTGCTCAGGAAAATTGGTTCCGGCGATGTTGCCCTTCCGCTGGTTCGAATGGAGGGATCACAGAAAACCGCCAAGGGAGTTCACGTTGAGGACCTCGCCGCTTACATTGATCGTCGGCGGTCTGCGGCGGTGAAAGAATGCGCACAACTGTGTGGCTGAGCTGAACGCGATGCCCCTTTCGTCCGGGGGGCATCGTTGCAAAGATATTGCGTCTAGGGATCCAATGCAGCTAGTGTCGCGCCCGAATTGCGCAAGCAAAGTGCTACATCCATGCTACACCGAACACCGCCCTGCCCCAAAACGCCCAAACGACGGGCGTTCTACGCCTTTAAGCCGTCCAATCCATCATCGGCGCGACGCTGACGCGGCGGGCAGGCAGGTTCATGCAAATTCCTCAGATACGGCAAACGACGCCCCGCCCCGGCAAGACGACGTCTCTTGAAACGCAAAACACGAAGTATACGTCATGCCCCCGTCAGACGCCGGGGCGAGCGCCCCACGGCGCTCCCTCGGGGGCCTCCCCCCCACACGTCGACGCCCCAGGAGTACACTTTCGCCTTCCCATAGCTCACACCAACGCCGCACAAGGAGACGCCAGCATGGCACCGAAGGACCTGTTACGGGCACTGATCGTCGTACTCGCCTGGGGCGTGAACTTCGTCGTCATCAAGGTCGGACTGCACGGCGTGCCACCCATGCTGCTGGGCGCACTCCGGTTTCTGCTCGCCGCTTTCCCAGCGATCTTTTTTGTCAAACGCCCGCAAGTGCCGTGGCGCTGGCTGATCGCTTACGGCGCGACGATCTCGTTCGGGCAATTCGCGCTCTTGTTTACCGCGATGTACGTCGGCATGCCCGCCGGCCTCGCGTCGCTCGTGCTTCAGGCCCAGGCGTTCTTCACACTGGGACTCGCGGTGCTGTGCCTGGGCGAACGCTTCCGTGCACAGAACGTCGCCGGCCTGCTGATCGCGGCGGCGGGTCTCGCTGTCATCGGCATGCAAGGCGACGGCGCCATGACGCTGCTCGGCTTCGCACTCACCCTCTGCGCCTCGCTTGCCTGGGCGACGGGAAACATCGTCACCAAGAAGATCGGCAACGTCGATCTCGTTGGCCTCGTCGTCTGGGCAAGCCTGATTCCGCCGATTCCGTTCGCGCTGCTGTCGTATTGGTTTGAGGGCCCGCGGCAAATCGCGAATTCGCTTACGCATCTCTCAGCGGCGTCGATCTTCGCCGTCGCATATTTGTCATTCGTCGCGACGCTTGTCGGCTATTCCCTGTGGGGCCGCCTCATGACGCGCTATCCGGCCAGTCAGGTCGCCCCTTTCTCGCTGCTCGTGCCGATCATCGGGCTTGCGTCGGCGGCACTGCTACTCGACGAGCAACTCGCCGCGCCACAGATCGCGGGCGCGGTACTCGTCATGTCGGGCCTTGTGGTGAACGTGTTCGGCGCGAAGCTCAAGCAGCGCCTGTTGCCGACTTCGCAATGACCCTTCTCCAGTGTTGCGCTGGCTCGACATGACGCGCGCACATCGCAGATGATGTGCAAGCAAACCCCGGCCAAAACGCAAAAAGCCTGATTTCGTGAAGAAATCAGGCTTTCGAATTTGGTTGCGGGGACAGGATTTGAACCTGTGACCTTCGGGTTATGAGCCCGACGAGCTGCCAGACTGCTCCACCCCGCGTCTGAAGAATTGAATTATATGACAACTGCCACCGCAGTGCAACATAACCCGTCGATTATTTTTTTACGCGATGCGCAACGGCCAACGCCAATCCACCTCGTCGGGCACCAACCGGGGATATCCCGGCCCACCGAGCGCGTCGCAGCACAGCGTGCGTTGCCGATGATACACTCGCAGCAACCATGAACCGACGTCCTCCCATCCAATTCTGTTCCGCCTGCGGCAACTCGGTCGAGTTGCGCGTTCCGCCCGGTGATAACCGCGAGCGGCACGTGTGCACGCATTGCGGCACCATTCACTACGAGAACCCGCGCAACGTGCTCGGCACGGTGCCCGTCTGGGGCGACCAGGTGCTGCTTTGCAAGCGTGCGATCGAACCGCGCCTCGGCTACTGGACACTGCCCGCCGGTTTCATGGAAATCGGCGAGACGACGGCGCAGGCCGCCGCACGCGAGACGCTGGAAGAAGCCGGCGCGAACGTCGATGTCGGCGCCCTGTTCTCGCTGCTCAACGTGCCGCATGTGAATCAAGTCCACATCTTCTATCTGGCGCAGATGCGCGAGCCGCAGTTTGCCGCCGGCGAAGAGAGCCTGGAAGTCGCCCTGTTCTCGGAACATGAGATTCCCTGGGATGACATCGCCTTCCCGACGGTGGCCAAGACGCTGCGCTTCTTTTTCGAAGACCGTCGCGCAGGCATCTTCGGCGTGCACCTCGAGGCCTCGCAAAACGGGGCGGTCGTCTCCGGCGTGCCGGTGCCGTCGCTGCCGGTCTATACGGCGCACACCGAGGACATCCTCACGCCGATGCTGCGTGTCTGAGCGCGACGCCATGGCGCATCGCACGACGTCGCCCGACGCGCCGGACCGCTAGCGTCGTCATGGTCGTCTGGCTCGAAGCAAACGATCCCTTTCCCCCGATCGACGAAGCGCTCGGCGCTTCGAGCGAGGCACCGGGCTTGTTGGCGGCCGGACTCGACCTCTCCGCGCACCGTCTGCTTGCCGCCTACCGGCAAGGCATTTTTCCGTGGTACTCGCAGGGCCAGCCCGTCCTCTGGTGGAGCCCGGACCCGCGCATGGTGCTGCGCCCGGAGAATTTCATCGTCAGCCACAACTTCCGCAAGTTGCTTCGCCGCGTGCTGCGCGACGACGCATGGGAGATCCGCCTCGACGCCGACTTCGGTGCCGTCATGCAAGCCTGCGCGCAAGCGCCGCGACGCGGCCAGGACGGCACCTGGATTACACCTGCGATCATCGCCGCCTACCGCGCGCTGCACGACGCCGGGCTGGCGCATAGCGTGGAAGCCTTCTATCAAGGCGAGCGCGTCGGCGGCCTTTACGGCGTGGCGCTCGGACGCATGTTCTTCGGCGAATCGATGTTCGCCCGCCGCACCGACGCGTCGAAAATCGCCCTTGCCGCACTCGTCGCGTTTGCACGCGCGCACGCAATAGAGGTGATAGACTGCCAGCAAAGCACCGCCCATCTGGCGTCGCTCGGCGGCGGCGAAATTCCCCGCCAGGCATTTCTGGCGCATGTGCAGAAGGCGGTCATCGCGCCCGCACCGGTCTGGCGCCTGGACAAGCAGATGCTGGGCGCACTGGCCTACGGTAACGCAGCAGACAAGGCTCACGAGGTTTCCCGGTGACCCATCCGAATGAACTGCCGCTCTCCCCGCTGTCCGCCCTTCAGTTCTACGCAACGGCGCCCTACCCCTGCAGCTACCTCGACAATCACACGGCACGCTCGCAGGTCGCCACGCCCAGCCACCTGATCAACTCGGACGTCTACAGCGAACTCGTACGCACCGGGTTTCGCCGTAGCGGCGTGTTCACGTACCGCCCATACTGCGACGGCTGCCGGGCCTGCGTGCCCGTGCGCGTGCCGATCGCGCGCTTCACCGCGAGCCGCACGCAACGACGCATCTGGCGACGTCACGCCGGCCTCGCCGTCAATGTCTCCGGATTGCATTACACGGAAGAACATTACCAGCTCTACATGCGCTATCAGTCGCAGCGCCACGCGGGCGGCGGCATGGATCACGACAGCCGCGAGCAGTACGAGCAATTCCTGCTGCAAAGCCGCGTGAACTCGCGCCTGGTGGAATTTCGCGAGCCGCCCGGCCACCAGGGCGCAGGCACGCTGCGCATGATCAGCATGGTCGACATCCTCAGCGACGGCCTGTCGTCGGTCTACACGTTCTTCGAGCCCGATGTCGAAGGCGCGTCGTACGGCACGTACAACATCCTTTGGCAGATCGAGCAGGCGCGGGCGCTCGGACTGCCACACGTCTATCTCGGTTACTGGATCCAAGCGAGCCGCAAGATGGTCTACAAGGCGAACTTCCGGCCGTTGCAGGGCTTGCTCGAGGGCCAGTGGCAAGACATGCCGGAAGCCATGCTCGACGCCGCAGGCGCGTAACCCCGGCACGGTCGTCGAGCGTGCCGTCGGCCGTGCAATGCGCCGCGCGGCCACACGTGCGCATCGCGCTCATTCCTGCGCCGGCACACAGCCAATCAGGAGTACGCAGAGCGTAGAAAAAGGCGCGCTCGACGACCGGGATACCGGTAAAATGGCGACTTCCCGATTCTGCCGAACCCGACATCGTGCTTGCGCCCCTCTATCCCCTGGCCCGTCGCGCCCTGTTCTGTCTTGATGCCGAACAAGCCCACCACTTGACGCTGGCCACGCTGCGCAGTGCTGCCTCGCTCGGCCTGGCCGGTCTCATCGGTCAGACGCTGCCGGAAGATCCGCGCACGGTCATGGGCATCCGCTTCCCGAATCCCGTAGGCCTCGCCGCCGGACTCGACAAGGACGGTAGCTGCATCGACGGCCTCGCCGCGCTCGGCTTCGGCTTCGTGGAAGTCGGCACGGTCACGCCACGCCCGCAGCCGGGCAATCCCAAGCCACGCATCTTCCGCCTGCCGCAGGCCGAAGCGATCATCAACCGCATGGGCTTCAACAACGGTGGGGTCGAGCAATTCCTTCAGAACGTGCAGTCGGCGCGCTACAAGGGACCGCTCGGCCTGAACATCGGCAAGAATGCCGACACGCCGATCGAGCGCGCGGTCGACGACTATCTCATCTGCCTCGAGAAGGTGTATCCGTACGCTACCTACGTGACGGTCAACATCTCGTCGCCCAACACGAAGAACCTGCGCCAGTTGCAAGGTGGCGATGAACTGGACGCCCTGCTCGGCAAGCTCAAGGACAAGCAACGCGCGCTGTCCGATCGCCACGGCAAATACGTGCCCATCGCGCTCAAGATTGCCCCGGATCTCGACGACGAACAGATCAAGGTCATCGCCGGCACGCTCACGCGTCACGGCTTCGACGGCGTGATCGCCACCAACACGACGCTCTCGCGCGAAGCGGTGGCGGGCCTGCCGTTCGCCAACGAAACGGGGGGGTTGTCGGGACGACCCGTGTTCGAAGCCTCGAATCGCGTGATTCGCGCACTGGCCGCCGAGCTGGGTGGTGCACTGCCGATCATCGGTGTGGGCGGCATCCTGTCGGGCGCCGACGCGCAGGCCAAGCTCGATGCCGGTGCCAGCCTGGTACAAATCTACAGCGGGCTGATTTACCGCGGACCCGAGCTGGTGCGAGAATGCGTGCAAGCGCTGCGTATGGCCTGACCGGCCGCCCGCCGCGACCTTTTCATTTGTCACAGGGAGACCTCATCATCATGAAAACCTGGCTCAAGTCGCTGTGCCTCGTACCGCTGGCTGCAGTCGCGCTGCTGGGCACCTCGCCCGCCCGCGCCGCCGATCTGCTCGACACCGTCAAGTCCGCAGGCGTGCTGAAGATCGGGATCGAAGGGACCTACCCGCCGTTCAACTATCGCGCGGCCGACGGCCAGCTCGAAGGCTTCGATGTCGATGTCGCCAAGGCCGTTGCTGAACGTCTCGGCGTGAAGCCAGTGTTCGTGACGACGGAATGGAGCGGTATCATCGGCGGTCTCGTGGCCGGTAAATTCGATGTCATCGTCAATCAGGTTGCCATCACCGACGAGCGCAAGCGCTCGCTCGACTTCAGCCAGCCGTACACCTTCTCCGCCGCGCAACTGATTCAGCGCAAGGATGACAAACGCGAATTCAATTCGCTCGAAGCCCTCAAGGGCCACAAGCTCGGCGTCAGTCTCGGCAGCAACTACGACAAGCTTGCGAAGGCCGTGCCGGGCATCGACGTGCGCACGTATCCGGGCGCGCCGGAGTATCTGCGCGATCTCGCCGCCGGTCGCATCGACGCGGCCCTCAACGATCGCCTGATGCTCGCGTATCTGATCAAGACGTCGAACCTGCCGCTGCGTACGGGCGCCGTGCTGCACGGCGCCAGCGAGTCAGTGGGCATCCCGTTCCGCAAGGGCAACCCCAAGTTCGCGAAGGCCATCGACGACGCCCTCACGGGCATGAAGCAGGACGGCTCGCTCGGTAAGCTCGCGATGAAGTGGTTCGGTGAGGACACGTCCAAGCCGGCGAAGTAACCGGCAAGCCGAGCGGCGACACACTTCGGTCGCATCACGGCCGGCACCACGCAAACCACGCGGGTGCCGGCCGTCGTCATTCCGGCCCACGATACACCACCCCCAATCCCCTCATGAATCCATTCGAACTCGCCGCCCAATCCATGCCTGTGCTGTTGCAGGGCACCGTGCTTACGATCAAGTTCGCCTTGATGTCGATGGTGTTCGGCCTGGCAATCGGTGTCGTCGTGGCGATCATGGGTATCGGCAAGGTCCGCGTGCTGCGCGGCATCGCCCGCACCTACGTCAGCATCATGCGCGGCACCCCGCTGCTGGTGCAGATCTTCGTGGTCTACTACGGTCTGCCGAGCGTCGGCATCGCGCTCGATCCGACACCTGCCGGCGTGCTCACGCTCAGCCTGAACGTCGGCGCCTATCTGTCGGAGAGCATGCGCGGCGCGCTCGAGGGCATGCCACGCGGGCAATGGCTCGCGGCGTACAGCCTCGGCCTGTCCTATTGGCAGACGCTGCGCTACGTCATCGCCCCACAAGCCCTGCGAATCGCCGTACCGAGTCTGGGCAACAGCCTCATCAGCCTGATCAAGGACACGTCACTGGTTTCGGTCATTACCGTGACCGAGTTGCTGCGTTCCGCCCAGGAAGTCATTGCGTCGACCTATCAGCCACTACCGCTCTATCTCGCCTGTGCCGCTATCTACTGGGTACTGTCGACCGGGTTGTCGGCGGTGCAGCGACGCATCGAAAAGCGTCTGGCATTGCCCGCCAGAACCTGACGCGCACGCAGACAAGACAGCCGGCGCCCCGGATGCCATTCCCTGACATTCGGGGCGCGGCCAACGGCGTGAACGCCGGCACGTCGACGCCACCGGCCGTTCCACGTCCCTGAACGCTTATCCGCTTATCGCGGCGCGCGACGCTCGCGATACATTGTGCGGAACGTCTTGCCGCTCGGCGCCGGCATCTCCCGCGTGTCGCTCCACCCTGCGGCGAACGGCAGTTTCGAGAGACTGCCACGCTCACGTCCCATCCAACGGAGTACGCGCGCGCCAATGCCGGCCAGCGTGGCGTAAAGCCGCGGACGACGCGCCGCAAACGCCCATGCGGCGAGTGCCGTGCGCTCTTGCCACGGCCGTAAACCGCGATCCACCTGGCGCTCGCGCAACTTGCGAAGCAAATCGGAAATCGGAATGCCCACCGGGCAGACGCGATTGCACTCCCCACACAATGTGGCTGCCTGGGGCAGATCGAGCGTCTTCTCGAGGCCGACATAGCTCGGCGTGAGCACCGAGCCCATCGGTCCCGGATACACCCAGCCGTAGGCGTGGCCGCCGATCTTCTGATACACCGGGCAATGATTCATGCACGCGCCGCAACGGATGCAACGCAGCATGTCCTGGAATGCACCGCCGATCAGTCCCGAGCGGCCGCCGTCGACGAGCACGAAGTACATATGGTCGGGGCCATCGAGCTCGCCCTCGGCACGCGTGCCGGTCAGCAGCGAGAAGTAGTTCGACGTTCCCTGCCCGGTCGCCGAGCGCGGCAACAGGCGCATGGCCGTCGCCAGATCCTCGAGCGTGGGCAGCACCTTCTCGATACCGGTCACCGCCACATGCACGCGCGGCATGATCGTGCACATGCCCTCGTTGCCCTCGTTAGTCACCACGGCCACGGAACCGGTTTCGGCCACCAGGAAATTCCCGCCAGTCACGCCCATGTCCGCCGACAGGAACTGCGGCCGCAGCATCTCGCGCGCCTCGCGCGTCATCGCCGGAATCTCGGTCAGACGCGGCTTGTGGTGAACGCGCGCGAACAGGTCGGCAATCTCGTCCTTGTCCTTGTGCACAACCGGCGCAATGATGTGCGACGGCGGTTCGTTGTCGTTGATCTGCAGGATATACTCGCCCAGGTCGGTCTCGACCGACTGCACGCCCATATCGGCGAGCACCTTGTTGAGCTGCAGCTCCTCGGTGACCATCGATTTCGACTTGATCACCTTCTTGACGTCATGCTTGCGGGCGATCTCCGCAATCAGGCGCGCGGCGTCCTGCGTCGATTCCGCGAACAGCACCGTGGCGCCACGGCGCGTGGCCTCGCGCTCGAAAATCTCCAGCCAGACATCGAGCGTCTCCAGCCCGCGGTTACGACGCGCCTTGAGGGCCTCGCGCGTGGCCTCGAAGTCGATCTCCTCGATCGCGGCGGCACGCGCCGTCACGAACTTGGTCGAGAGCTTCCTGAGGTTGGCTTGCAGACGCTGGTCCGCGAGCTTTTGCCCGGCACGCGCCTTGAACTGCATCGATTGAACTTGCATCGCGACTCACTGGAGGTGATGGCGGCCGGCACGCGTCATCGCGCACACGAGCGTAAGGGTCGGGCGGGCGCTGACGAGCTCATACATCGCCGGCGAGCACCTGGGCAATGTGCAGCACGCGCGTCTTCGTGTCGCCGGTGCGGCGCAGACGCCCCTCGATATTGAGCATGCATCCGAGGTCGCCCAGCACGACCGCCGGCGCACCGCTCGCGGCGATATTGGCGCACTTCTCGTCAACGATGGCCGTCGAGATGTTGCCGTACTTGAGCGCAAAGGTGCCCCCGAAGCCGCAACAAGCCTGACAGTCCTTCATTTCGGTCATCTTGACGCCCGGCATTTTCGCGAGCAACGCACGCGGCTGCGTCTTGACGCCCAGCTCACGCAGGCCCGAGCACGCATCGTGATAGGTCACTTCGCCGTTGTAATCGCCGGGGACGGTATCGACGTGCAGCACATTGACCAGGAAATCGGTCAACTCGAATACGCGCGGACGCAGACGCTCGTAGCGGCCCATGAGTTCGGGGTCGTCGGCGAAGAGGTCGCCGTAGTGCGCCTTGACCATCCCACCGCACGATCCGGACGGCACGACGACATAGTCGAACGATTCGAACTCCTCGAGGAATTTCTGGGCGAGATCACGGGCGATGGCCCGTTCGCCGGAGTTGTAGCCGGGTTGACCACAGCAGGTCTGGGCATCGGGAATCACGACCTCGCAGCCCGCCGTCTCCAGCAGCTTGAGCGTCGAGAAGCCGATCTCCGGACGCATCAGGTCGATCAGGCACGTGACAAAGAGTCCGACGCGCATTGGGGGAATCCTCTTTCCGGGAATAATGCGCCATTATAAGTCGCTGGGCCGGTCCGGCCCAGCGTGGATTCCCGCATATCGCGCAGACGCTTACGCCATCCGGGGCATGGCGTGGCCCAGCGCGCTCAACGAGTTCGTGCGCACCAACTCCCGACGCTCGGCGGCTGGCGCTGCCACCAAAGGATACGGGGCCATGGCCAGGCGCGCCGCCATCGACTCCTGCGCTCGCGACAACCGCTGCAAATCGCTTCTGAAACCGTCAAGTCTGGCGTCGACACTGTTGAATCTGGTATCGACGCTGTCGAATCTGGTATCGACGCTGTCGAATCTGGCGTCGACGCTGTCGAATCTGGCGTCGACGCTGTCAAATCTGGCGCCTACGCTGTCGAATCTGGCGCCTACGCTGTCGAATCTGGTGTCGACGCTGTCGAATCCGGTATCGACATTTTTGAATCTATCGTCGACGCTCGCGAACCCAGCATTGACTTCCGTCGTCAGGGTATCGAATCGATTGGCGAGGGTGTCAACCCGACCGGTGAGCGTGTCGACCCGATCGATGAGGCTACCGAATTGATCGGTGAAGCCGTCGAACCGATCGGCGAGGTTGTCCACTTGACCAGTGAGCGTATTCACTTGATCGGTGAGCGTATCCGCTCGGTCATCCAGTCGATTCGCCACCGTTTCCATTTGATTCGAAAGGGAGCCTACCCGACTATCGAGCGAGTCCACCCGCCCCCCCACCTGGCCGAGGTCACTTTTGATGCCCTTCAGCAGATTCCACACCATATCTTCTCGTTCGAGCGCGGCACGCCGATCCGCCACGTCCAAATACGTTCTCATCATAGTCCCCTCCGTTTCAATGAATTGCTTGGTACTTGCCAACAGACTTTCAACAGACTTCCATCCTCGCTCACGATCGAACCCACGAATACTTCCGAGGCTGACCGCGCGAATCACTAGCGTCATCACCGTCGCCACGATACCGAGAATGCCCCCCGACACAAACAGTCCCGCCACCGCCACGGCCGCCGCCACGGAGTAAAGGGAAGTCGTAATGACAAGGCGCTTGCCGAAGTGCTTCTGTTCCGGCCAGACCTCCTTGGACGCCAGTGCGATCGACTCGCGCACACCTGCCAGGCATCGCTCGATCTCGGCGACGCCATCGGCACGCTCGACCGACAGGCGCTGGCTCGCCGTCCTTTGGGCATCGGGGTCGTCAAAGGTCGCCTCGCCGAGCGCCACTGAGCACTGCGCCATAGCCAGACATTTCGCCAGGATTTCCTGCTCCTTGCGCAGCGCTTGCGTCAGATGTCCCAGAATCGCCGAAAAGCGTCTGGCGGACGGGGTGAGGCTGCCGACATCGTGATCGTTCAACTGCTCGCCAACCCGCCAGTACGGCCCCGGTCGACTCGTGTTGCCGGCATATCGATAGACCCCGTCCCAGAGGCCTCCTCCCCAGTACCCTGACGTCGCCTTCCTGTAGGTCGAAAAGAACGCGTTCTCCAAGCGGTGAAGCGCATCGCAGTCCAATCCCAATTGCCCCTTCGCGTTGGCGATCTGCTGAAACTGACTGACGATTTCCGCATGTTTGTCGGCAATCGATTTTCCGTGAGTGACTGCCTCCCGGCTACGTGCACACCTCGGCGGCGGCCAACTCGCTGCCACCGGCGAAAACCCATACCTGTACATTCCCCGCGCCTCCTTGAGCGTGTGCCGGTCTCGTCTTCCGATCCAGCCGAACACCGAAATGAATGACAAGGCCATGGTAGTCGTCCGGGCGAGCGACCACTTTCGGTTTCTACCAGCCGTTACTGCGGCAGCGACGCTCTCCCGTGGCACGCCCACCTTTCGCAGAATTCCTCTACGCGAAGGGTGCGAGTTTTTCACAATATGATATAGAATCGACCCTATACGAAACTCGGCCCTCCCCCATGAAAGACGAAGGTAGTCAAAGCACGGAGTCGCGCACGTCCATTCAGGTCATCGAGCGCATGATGCGTCTGCTCGATGCACTTGCCGCTCATGCCGATCCGGTTAGCCTCAAGGAATTGGCGCAGTCCACTGAACTCCATCCGTCCACCGCGCACCGCATCCTGAACGACATGGTGGCCTGCCGCTTTGTCGATCGTTGCGACCCGGGCACGTATCGCCTGGGCATGCGCCTGCTCGAACTTGGCAACCTGGTCAAGGCGCGGCTGTCGGTACGCGATGCGGCCCTCACGCCGATGCGCGGCCTGCACCGCATGACCGGGCAGACGGTCAACCTGTCGGTGCGCCAAGGCGATGAAATCGTCTATATCGAGCGCGCCTACAGCGAACGCTCGGGCATGCAGGTGGTGCGCGCCATCGGCGGTCACGCCCCCTTGCATCTGACGTCGGTCGGCAAGCTCTTCCTCGCGGCGGACGAAGCCTCGCGCGTGCGCGCCTACGCCACGCGAACGGGCCTGTCGGGGCACACACGCAACAGCATCACCGATCTGCAAAAACTCGAGCGCGAACTGGGCCATGTGCGCAAGTCCGGCTACGCACGCGACAACGAGGAACTCGAGCTTGGCGTTCGCTGCATTGCGGCGGGGATCTACGACGACAGCGGCAAGCTTGTCGCCGGGCTCTCGCTGTCCGCGCCGGCCGACCGTCTGCAGGACGCGTGGCTCGCGAATCTGAACGAGACGGCGCTACAGATTTCCGCTTCGCTGGGCTTTCACGCGCCGAATCCCCAAGTAGGCGGCAACGTGTCGCAAGTGGCGACGGCCGAATAAACCCGAATCCGCGCCGCGCGTCGGCCACACGGATGTCATGCCGGTGGTGGGCATGCCGTGCGTGAGACGCACTGGCGGCGCGTTGGCGTGAAATGCCGACGCGCTCCAGACGTCAGGCCGGGCAAATCCGGTGGCAGAATGCAAAAGGCACTCCCGAGGGAGCGCCTTTTGTTTGGCAGCTTGCGCGATCCGCGCCGCGCCACTCAACGCAACACGGCTTACAGCGCGTGTTCGTTGTTCGTCGCGACTTGCGCCGTCGGCGCCGTGCCTGCCGTGCGTTGCGGCGTCGCGCCGCCCCCTTCGAGCAGCCACTTGCGAACACGCGTGGCGTCGGCGAAGCGGGAGTACCTGCCGGTCGAATCGAGCAGAATCATGATCACCGGACGGCCATCGACGTTCGCTTGCATCACGAGGCACTGCCCCGCTTCATTGATGTAGCCGGTCTTCTGCAAACCGATTTCCCAGCCCGGGTGACCGATCAGGTGATTCGTGCTGACGTAGTGCAGCTCACGACGACCGGTATTGACGTCGTAATTGCTGTCCGTGGAGAAGCGGCGAATCAACGGGTACTGATACGCAGCCTTGACCATCTTCACCAGATCACGAGCGCTCGACACGTTCTGGCTCGAGAGTCCCGTCGGATCGTTGAAGTGCGTGTCGTTCATGCCGAGCTGCTTCGCCTTGCGGTTCATCGCCGCAAGGAATGCCGGACGGCCGCCCGGGAAGTAACGCGAGAGCGCAGCGGCCGCTCGGTTTTCCGACGACATCAGCGCAATGTGCAGCATGTCTTCACGCGACAGGCGCGACCCCACCGACAGACGCGACCCAGTGCCCTTCTCATAGTCGCGATCATCGTCCGTCACTTCCATGACGTCCGTCATCGGAATGCCCGCGTCAAGCGACACCATCGCGGTCATCAGCTTCGAGATCGATGCGATCGGCAGCACGGCTTGCGAGTTCTTGTCGAACAGCGATTCGCCGGTGCGCTCGTCAACGACATAGGCGACTGAGGAACGCAGCGCCAGCGCATCAGGCGATTCGTGCAGACCGAACGCGCGACCGGCGGACAGACGCCCCTGGGCCTGCGGCGTAAAGTTGACAGTGCGATACGACGTCACGACGCGGCGTTTGCCGTGCTTGTAGACGACATGTTTGACGGCGACACGCTTGGTGGCCGACTCGACTTCGACGGCAGCCAGTTTGCGCGCTTTGGCGCCAGCCTTCGCGTGCGATGCCGTCTTGGCAACGGCACGTTTGCCACCGGATGGGGAAGCGGCGACGGATTTCGTCGACTTGGTATTGGCACACGCGCGCTTCTGGGCGGCCGTCTTGGCTGCCTTGGACGAGCAGACGCTCGTCTTGCCGGCAGCCTGGACAACGGCCGGGGCACCGGCGGCGAGCGAGATCGCCACGACGGCAGCACCCCAGAGGCGGGAGCGGCACAGACGCGCAAGGGTGGTGATCGCGTACATAAATTGGGGGTAGCGTAAGGTTGACAGGCAACGAGTTTGGAAGAAGTTTAGTAACTTCCCAAAAAATAAGCAATATGAATGACTTAGCTGAAATACTTAAACTGGCATCTGGTAGTTTTGTGCAGCGCAGCGCACCAAATTACACATTCGCCACAAATCGCCAATAAACGCCAATATCCGCACGCAGTTCAGCTTCGGAAATGCGCCCACTCATCCAGCGGTGCACGTTCCGTGACAAGCTGGTTTTCGATGGCCTTCGGATCCGCATAACCCAATGCCATGCCGCACACCACCATTCGGGTTTCCGGCAACCGCAGTTCTGCCGCAATCACCTGGTGGAACGTGGCGAACGCGGCCTGCGGGCAGGTATCGAGCCCACGTGCGCGCGCTGCGACCATCACGCTCTGCAGGAACATGCCGTAGTCCAGCCAGCTCCCCTGCTCCAGATGCCGATCGATCGTGAAGATCAAGCCGACCGGTGCATCGAAGAAGCAGAAGTTACGCGCGTGCTGCCCCTGCATACGGTCTTTGTCGGCACGCCCGATGCCAAGCAGTCCATACAAATCCCACCCCACCTTGCGACGCCGTGCCTGGTAGGGCTCCGTCCACTCGCGCGGGTAGTACGCGTACTCCTCCTGGTGCATCAAGCGCTGCGCTGGATCGTTGAACGCCTCCAGCAGGCGCGACGTCAACGCGGTCAATGCCTGCCCGGTCAACACATAGGTCTGCCAAGGCTGAATGTTGCTGCCCGACGGCGCACGCGAAGCCACGGTGAGAATGTCCGCCACCATCCGCTGTGGCACCGGTGTAGGCAGGTATGCCCGAATCGATCGTCGGCTGCGAATGGCCTCGTCGACATGGGCCACGCGCTGCTCGGCATCGTCACCGGTCATCGGGCGATGTGTCCCTTCCCCACTCGCGGGCTGCGAGTGCAAGTCGGCGGCCTCGGCGGCATTTTGCGGCAAGGGCTGTGCGGCATCCTTATGCGGGTGTTGGTATAGCGGTTTCATTAGTCTGGCTCACGGCAAACGATGAGAGAAATGCGTCGCCCGGTTCATGGTGCGAGCGCTGCCGGAATGGCCCGCCGCTCGATGACGAGCGCAACGCCCAGCGCCGCCACAACCATACCGGCGGCACTCAGCGGCGAAAGCGTCTCGCCGAACAGCAGCCAGGCCATGACCGCCGTCGTCGGAGGCGTCAGGTACATGAGGCTGGACACCTTGGTCGCAGCCCCCTGCCGGATCAACACGAACAGCAAGGAAATGGCGCCGATCGACAGCGCGAACACCGACCACACGAGCGCGCCGATCATTTGCGCGTTCCAGCGCACCTGCATCGTCTCGAGGAGCCAGGCGGCGGGCAGCGTCACCGCAAAGGCGGCACCGAACTGCACGAGCGTACCGACACGCAAATCGAAATGCGCGCAAAATCGCTTCTGGTAGAGCGTGCCCGCCGTGATCGCAAGCAGGCTCAACACGCACAGGATCACCGGGCCCGCGCCGACGCCGCGAACACCGATCTTGTTGGCCACCACCAGCCCAACGCCCACGAATCCGCAAAGCAGACCCAGCCATTGCCGGCGCGAAACCGGCTCCCCCACCACGCGGGCAAAGAGCGCCGTCAACAAAGGCTGGATGCCAACGACCAGCGCCGCCAGCCCAGCGGGCGCGCCATGCTTGATCGCGGCCCACACGCCGCCGAGATACACCGCCTGGATCAGCGTGCCGGACACGGCAAGATGCGCAATGAGCGTCCAGTCGATGCGCCCGACGGCGCCAGCCGGTCCCGCTTGCCCAGCCAGCCCAACCCCTGCGCGCTGCCGCGGCCAGGGCGTGCGCGTCAGCCAGGCGATGGGCAACATGACCAGGAGCGTGCCGCCGAAGCGCAGTGCGAGAAAGGTCAGCGGCTCGGCATTCGGCATGCCGTATTTGGCGACGATAAAGCCGGTGCTCCAGATCAGCACGAACCACCACGGCATGGCAGCACGCCAGATCGCCGCGCGTCCGGCACCGGCCGTCGCGCGGCCATGGGCCGCATTCGCCGGACGATGTGACACAGTGCGGTGCTCGCTCATACGAGGACACCGTCCGCCGGCGCGCGGTACCCACGGCGAACCGCCCGCTGGAACTGACTGGCGAGACGGATCGTCGCAAAATGCGCGGCGACGGTCTGCCCGATGTCGCGACCATAGCCGCCCGCCATCGCGATGGCCACCGGCAGTCCGCGCTCGGCGCAAGCCGTCAGCACACGGCGGTCGCGGGCGAGCAAACCGTCATGTGTCAATGCCAGCCGACCAAGCCGGTCGTTCGCCAGCGGATCGGCGCCAGCGAGATAGATGACGAGCGTGGGCGCGAATTGCGCGAAGAGATCGGTCAGCGCGTGACCGAGCGCGACCAGGTAGTCGTCGTCGCCGCAGCCATCGGGCAATGCCACGTCGAGATCGCCGCGCACCTTGTGAAACGGGTAATTGTGCTCACCATGCAGCGACAGCGTGAAGACGCTCGGGTCGTGCTCGAAAATGGCCGCCGTGCCGTTGCCCTGATGCACATCGAGATCGATGATCGCGACGCGCGTGCCCGGGCCGAGTTCGGCCTGCATCGTGCGGGCCGCGACCGCCGCGTCGTTGAACACACAGAAGCCTTCGCCGCGGTCGGCATGAGCGTGATGCGTGCCGCCCGCGAGGTTCGCAGCCACGCCGTCGGTGAGCGCCGCCCGGCAGGCGGACACCGTCGCCCCTGCGGACCGGCGCGAGCGCTCGACCATCTGCGGCGACCACGGGAATCCGATCGTGCGCTGCGCGTTCGGATCCAGTTGACCGGTACTTACGCGTGCCACGTACTCACGCGAATGGACGCGACCGAGCATCACGTCGTCTACGGACATTGCTTCGGCCAGCTCGACGTGCGGCAACTCACCAGCCACACGCTCACGCAGACGGGCATACTTTTCCATGGGGAACCGATGCCCGGGTGGCAACGGCAGGACGAAATGGTCGCTGAAAAACGCTTGCATCGACGCGAATGGCCGGCAGTGGCGGCACCCAAAAGGCGTTGAACGACATCGGCGCGGGCGCACGGACCGCGCGCGACGCGCCCCGAAAGGTCGCGCGTCACTGAACGCGCAGACGTCCCCCAGTGCCGGAACCCAACGATAGTAACATTCGCGCGCCTGGTGCGCCGGGTGCCAAAACGGTGCAGAGCCGCACTGCGGAAGCCTTTCCGGGCATCGCCGACGATCCGCCGCAACGCGGTGTCACACGTTCTTCACGGGATTCCAACCGATTGATTTGTAAGCTTTTGTTGAATTGGTGCAATGCACAAAAAAGACTTGACAGTGGCAAAAATATCTCTACACTTGCAATTGTGCGATGCACAAAAGAAATCGCACCAATTTGAGAGGCCCCAACCGTGTTTTCACCGAGATAAGGTGAGAACTCATCAGCGAACACGGAGTGGGTCGATACGTTGTATATGACACCATCTTAGGAGAACGCCATGTCGTTTCTGACCCCCGAGCAATTCGCTGCCGCCCACAAAGCCAATCTCGAAACCCTTTTTGGCCTGACCAACAAGGCGTTCGAAGGCATGGAAAAGCTGGTTGAGCTTAACCTGCAAGCTGTCAAGGCATCGCTGGCCGAGTCCGCCTCGACCGCGCAGAAGGCCTTCGCCGTGAAAGACGCGCAAGAGCTGCTCGCACTGCAAGCCAACCTCGTCCAGCCCGCCGCCGAAAAGGCGATCGCGTATGGCCGTCACCTGTACGAAATCGCTTCGTCGACGCAAGCCGAAGTGACCAAGGTGGCCGAAGCCCAACTGGCGGAAAGCTCGCAGAACGTGCAAGTGCTGTTCGACAATCTGGCCAAGAACGCCCCGGCCGGTTCGGAGTCGGCCGTTGCCCTGGCCAAGTCGGCCCTGTCGGCGGCAAACAGCGCGTTCGACAGCGTGCAGAAGGCCACCAAGCAAGCCGTTGAAATCGCCGAGACGAACTTCGCCGCCGCGACCAACGTCGCGACGAAGGCTGCCGCCCAGGCGTCGCGTGCTACCGCCAGCGCCAAGAAGTAATCGCTAGCGTCTCGCGACGCTACCGTACGAACCCGGCCTCGCGCCGGGTTTTTCGTTTTTTGGGCAGTCGACGACGTTGCCGAAACGAAAAAAACCGCCATCTCGGAATGAAATGGCGGTTTTTGTTTGGGCCTCCGCCATCACCTCAAACAAGGCATGGCGGACAGCCGTCACATCGAGTGCATTCGGCGCATGCCGCCGGAATGGTCCGAGGCACACACCGGACACCGACGCGATTTACTTCTTGCGAGCCGGCGGGACGTCGGTGCACACCCCTTCGTAAATCTCCGCCGCCATGCCGACCGATTCGGCCAGCGTCGGGTGCGGGTGAATGGTCTTGCCGATATCGACAGCGTCCGCCCCCATCTCGACGGCCAGGCAAATTTCGCCGATCAGATCGCCCGCGTGCGTGCCGACGATGGCACCGCCAACGATACGATGGGTCTCTTCATCGAACAGCACCTTGGTGAAGCCTTCGTCACGGCCGTTCGCGATCGCACGGCCCGAAGCCGCCCACGGGAACACGGCCTTGCCGTACTTCACGCCTTCAGCCTTCAACTGGTCTTCCGTCTTGCCGGCCCAAGCCACTTCCGGATCGGTGTAAGCCACCGACGGAATCTGGATGGCGTCGAAGTAAGCCTTCTCGCCTGCCGCCGCTTCCGCTGCGACGTGGGCTTCGTGCACGGCCTTGTGGGCCAGCATCGGCTGACCGACAATATCGCCGATCGCGAAGATGTTCGGCACGTTGGTTCGCATCTGCTTGTCAACGGCGATAAACCCGCGATCGCCCACCGCCACGCCCGCGTTCTCGGCACCGATCTTCTTGCCGTTCGGGCTGCGACCCACGGCGACCAGCACGAGGTCATATCGCTGGGGTTCCGTCGGCGCCGCCTCACCCTCGAACTTCACGTAGATGCCGTCAGCCTTGGCCTCGGCACCCACGGTCTTGGTCTTGAGCATGACGCGCCCGAAGCGCTTCGTGTTCATCTTCTCCCAGACCTTGACCAGATCGCGGTCGGCGCCCTGCATCAGGCCGTCGAGCATTTCCACGACGTCGATCTCGGTGCCCAGCGCGCTATAGACGGTCGCCATTTCCAGGCCGATGATGCCACCGCCGATCACGAGCATCTTCTTGGGCAGTTGGCGCAACTCAAGCGCGCCGGTCGAATCGACGATGCGCGGATCTTCGGGCAGGAACGGCAGCTTCACCGCCTGCGAACCCGCCGCGATGATCGCCTGCGCGAACTTCACTGTGCGCTTGCTGCCATCTTCGGCCACGACTTCGATGTGATTCGGGTCGAGGAACGTGCCGACGCCGCGCACGACTTCCACCTTGCGCATCTTGGCCATGCCGGCCAGACCGCCCGTGAGCTTGCCGACCACGCTCTCCTTGTGGGCGCGCAGCTTGTCGAGATCGATCTCGGGTTTCGCGAACGAGATGCCATGATCGCCGAGCGTCTGGGCCTCCTCAAGGACCGCCGCCGTGTGGAGCAGCGCCTTCGACGGGATGCAACCCACATTCAGGCACACGCCGCCGAGGGTGGCGTAGCGCTCGACGAGCACGGTCTTGCGCCCCAGGTCGGCACTGCGGAACGCGGCCGAGTATCCGCCCGGACCGGCGCCCAACACGAGCACGTCGCACTCGGTGTCCGCACCGCCGCTATGCTTGGCCGCCGCCGGGGCCGGGACGTTCGACTGCGCCGCGGGGGCAGCCGGGGCGGGAGCAACTGGCGCTGCCGCCGGGGCGTCAGCCTTGGCGGCTCCGGCACCTTCCACTTCGACAAGCGCGATCAGCGTGCCTTGGCTGGCCTTGTCGCCCACCTTGATCTTCACTTCCTTGACCGTGCCCGACACTTCCGACGGCACTTCCATGGAAGCCTTGTCGGACTCCAGCGTAATGAGCGATGCATCCTTGGCGATCTTGTCGCCGGGCTTGATCATCACTTCGATGACATCCACGCCCTCTGCGCCGATGTCCGGTACTTTGACTTCGATGAGACTCATGCGGGGTCTCCCTGTCGCATTTATGACTTGATGGTGGTATCGATCGGGAACGTGTGGACCTGAAACGGGGCGGCGGAACTCTTGTCGAACTCCGCCCCGGCCTTCACGCCCGCTTCGGCGATGGCGCTGGCATCCAGATCCTGGTCGTAGAGGGCAAACATGGCGCCTAGCGCGAAATTGCGCCCCGAGCCGATCCCCCAGAACCGATCGAAAACAAACACTTCCCGGTAGGAATAAATCCCGTAGATGCCTGTCGGATTCGCGATCACACAAGTGATCTGCGACGACTCGTACGGATCGTCTTCCTCTTCCTTGGTGTTGAGGAAATACTCTTCCTTGAGCTTCTGATGGACGCGGCAGAACGTGCGGAACACCTCGTCGCGCGAGTGCAGACGGCATTCGTCCGCCATGCCCGAGAGAATGGCGCGCATGACCGGAAAGTGTGCGGTCGTGCCCGCCAGGCCGACATAGGAATCGCCCACGAGAAAAACCTTGCGATTCTCCTCGTAAGATTGCGAGAGCCGGGTATCGCCGAACGTCACGAGCGAATCGGCGGCAATGGCGATCTCACCTGCCTTCTTGACGACTACCACGGTGGTCATGATGCTCTCCCCGTCCAGATCCTGAAGCGTTCGCGCGCACCGCCGGCTTGCGCTTGCGCGCGGCCGGCGGTGCCTGCCATTACAGCATCGCGCGACGGAAGTCGTGCAACAGTTGCCCCAGGTAGGCATTGAAGCGCGCGGCTTCCGCGCCGTCGATCACCCGGTGATCGTAGGACAGCGACAGCGGCAGCGTCAGTTGCGGCAGGAACTGTTGCTTGCGCTCATCCCACACCGGCTTCTGATACGAACGAGACAGACCCAGGATGGCCACTTCCGGTGCGTTGATGATCGGCGTGAAGGTCGTGCCACCGATACCGCCCAGCGACGAGATCGAGAAACACCCGCCTTGCATCTGATCCGGCTTGAGCTTGCCGTCGCGGGCGAGCTTCGCCAGTTCCGAGGTCTCGCGAGCGATTTCGAACACGCCCTTCTTGTCCGCGTCGCGAACGACCGGCACAACCAGGCCGTTCGGCGTGTCGGCCGCGAAACCGATGTGGAAGTACTGCTTGAAGACGAGGTTGTCGCCGTCGAGACTGGCATTGAACGTCGGGAACTTCTTCAGGGCCATCACGCAGGCCTTGATGACGAAAGCGAGCATCGTGACCTTGACCCCGGCCTTCTCGTTCTCCTTGTTCAACTGCACGCGGAACGCTTCGAGTTCGCCGATATCCGCTTCGTCGTTGTTCGTGACGTGCGGGATCATGACCCAGTTGCGGTGCAGGTTCGCGCCCGAAAGCTTCTTGATGCGCGAAAGCGCCTTCGGCTCGATCGGACCGAACTTCGAGAAGTCGATCTTCGGCCACGGCAGCAGGTTCAGCTCACCGCCACCGGCAGGCGCACCGCCCGATGCGACCGGACGGTTGCCCGCAAGCACGCTCTTGACAAAGTTACGCACGTCGTCGATGACCACGCGGCCCTTGGGACCGGTGCCCTTCACTTGCGTGACATCCACCCCCAGTTCGCGGGCGAACTTGCGCACCGACGGACTGGCGTGGCTGATCGGCGGATGACCCGGCGCGGCGGCGGGCGTCGCAGGCGCGACAGCCGGTGCGGCGGCGACGACGGGCGCCGGGGCTGCCGGGGTAGCGCTCGGGACCACCGGGGCCGGGGTACTCGCTGCGGTGGCAGCCTTGACTGGTGCGGCGGCGGCAGCGCCTTCGAGCACGACGATCAGCGTGCCTTCGGACACCTTGTCGCCCACCTTGACCTTCAATTCCTTGACCACGCCGGCGGCCGGACTCGGCACATCCATCGATGCCTTGTCGGACTCCAGCGTCACGAGCGATTGCTCGGCCGTCACGGTGTCGCCCACCTGCACCAGCACGTCGATCACGGGCACGTCGTCGTAACCGCCAATGTCCGGCACCTTGACGTCGATCTTGCTGGCGCCACCGATGGCGGCCGGGGCGGCAGGTGCTGCGGCCGGCACCGGCGCGGGTGCCGCCGCTGGGGCCGGCGCGGGCGCCACGGCCGAATTCACCTGAGCGCCCGAGCCATTAGCCGTCTCGAGCATCAGGATGAGCGAACCCTCGGAGACTTCATCGCCGACTTTCAGGCTCAACGCCTTGATGACGCCGGACGCCGGGCTCGGCACGTCCATCGTGGCCTTGTCCGATTCCAGCGTGATCAGGGCCTGCTCGGCATCGATCTTGTCGCCCGCCTTGACCAGCACGTCGATGACGGGCAAGTCCTTGAAGTCACCGATATCCGGGACTTTCACTTCGATCACTTGACTCATTTTCCACAGTCTCCTCGAGGCTGCACTTGACGCGCGGCGCGAACCCGCCGCCGCCGGGGGGGCGGCGGGCGGTCGCACACGCCGCGCGAAGCGGCCTTTAGACGGTCATCGGGTTGGGTTTATTCGGATCCAGGTTGTACTTGGCAATCGCTTCGGCGACCTTGCTCGCCGGCAGCGTGCCTTCGTCAGCCAATGCCTTGAGGGCAGCGACCGTGACCCAGTTACGATCCACCTCGAAGAAGTGGCGCAGCTTCTCACGCGTATCCGAACGACCGTAGCCGTCGGTGCCGAGCACCACATAACGACCCCGCACGAACGGACGAATCTGATCGGCGTACGTACGGATGTAGTCGGTCGATGCGATGACCGGACCACGGGTGTCGTTCAGGCACGTCTCGACATGCGACAAACGTGCCGTCCCGGTCGGGTGCAGGAGATTGTAGCGCGCCACATCGTTGCCTTCGCGGGCAAGCTCCGTGAAGCTCGGGCAGCCCCACAGATCCGATTCGACGCCCCAATCGTTCTTGAGCATTTCGGCAGCGGCAATCACTTCATTGAAGATCGTGCCCGACCCCAGCAGTTGCACGCGCGGTGCCTTGCTGTCGTCCACTCCGCGACGGAACGCGTACATCCCCTTCAGGATGTCCTGCTCCACGCCTTCCGGCATGGCCGGATGCGCGTAGTTTTCGTTCATCACGGTCAGGTAGTAATAAACGTCTTCCTGATCCTGCACCATGCGACGCAGGCCGTCCTGGACGATCACGGCGAGCTCAAATGCAAACGTCGGATCGTACGGCAGGCAGTTCGGAATCGACGACGCCCACAGCAGCGAGTGGCCGTCTTCGTGCTGGAGACCTTCGCCGTTCAGGGTCGTACGACCGGCCGTGCCGCCAACGAGGAAACCGCGAGCGCGCATGTCGCCGGCCGCCCAGGCCAGATCGCCAATGCGCTGGAAACCGAACATCGAGTAGAAGATGTAGAACGGGATCATCGTCTCGCCGTGCGTCGAATACGACGTTGCGGCTGCGATCCAGTCGCACATGCCACCAGCTTCGTTGATGCCTTCCTGCAAGATCTGACCGTTCTCCGATTCCTTGTAGAACATCAGTTGATCCTGATCCTGCGGGATGTAACGCTGGCCGACCTGGCTCCAGATACCGATCTGGCGGAACAGGCCTTCCATCCCGAAGGTACGCGACTCGTCCGGCACGATCGGCACGATACGCTGGCCCAGCGCCTTGTCCTTGAGCAGCACGTTGAGGATACGCACGAACGCCATCGTCGTCGAAATCTCACGGCCTTCGGCGGTCGCCTTGAGCAGTGCATCGAATGCGCTCAGCGCGGGCACCGGCAGCGATGCGGCCTTGGTGCGGCGTTGCGGCAGGTACCCCCCCAGCTCCATGCGGCGTGCACGCATGTATTCCAGTTCCTTCGAGCCTTCCTCGAACTTCAGGTACGGCACGTCGGCGATCTCGTCATCCGAGATCGGCAGCTTGAACTGGTCGCGGAACTTCTTGAGCGAATCCACCGGCATCTTCTTCTGCTGGTGTGTGATGTTCATGGCCTGACCGGCCTCGCCCATGCCATAGCCCTTGATGGTCTTGGCCAGAATGACGGTCGGCTGCCCCGTGTGCTGAGTGGCGGCCTGGTACGCGGCGTAAATCTTGTGCGGATCGTGGCCGCCGCGGTTCAGCGCCCAGATGTCTTCGTCGGACCAGTCGGCGACCATCGCCTTCAGTTCCGGCGTGTTGAAGAAGTTCTCGCGCACGTAGGCGCCGTCCTTCGACTTGTACGTCTGATACTCGCCGTCCACGCACTCCATCATGCGCTTCATCAGCAAGCCCTTCTTGTCGCGAGCGAGCAGGGCGTCCCAGCGGCTGCCCCAGATCACCTTGATGACGTTCCAGCCGGCCCCCCGGAATTCCGATTCGAGCTCCTGGATGATCTTGCCGTTACCGCGCACCGGGCCGTCCAGGCGCTGCAGATTGCAGTTGATCACGAACACGAGGTTGTCGAGATGCTCGCGACCGGCCATGCCGATGGCGCCCAGCGATTCCGGCTCGTCCGTTTCGCCATCGCCGAGGAACGCCCAGACCTTGCGGCCGTCGGTCTTCACGACGTTGCGCGACTCGATGTATTTCATGAAGCGAGCCTGGTAGATCGCCATGATCGGGCCCAGACCCATCGACACCGTCGGGAACTGCCAGAAGTCCGGCATCAGCCACGGGTGCGGATACGACGACAGACCACCGCCATCCACTTCCTGGCGGAAGTTCTCGAGCTGGGTCATTTCCAGACGGCCCAACAGGAACGCGCGGCTGTACACGCCCGGCGACGAGTGGCCCTGCACGAAGACCAGGTCGCCACCGTGCTTTTCGGACGGTGCATGCCAGAAGTGATTGAAGCCGACGTCATAGAGCGTTGCCGCCGACGCAAACGACGCGATGTGACCACCGACATTCGTGTCCTTGCCGGCTCGCAATACCATCGCGATTGCATTCCAGCGGGTGTACGAGCGGATCGTGTGCTCAACATCCTGATCGCCAGGGATATAGGCCTGCTGGTCGAGCGGGATGGTGTTGATGTAGGGGGTGTTCGCCGAGAAGGGGTGATGCTCGCCATTGATACGGGCGAACTCGATCAGCTTCTCGAGCAGGTAGTGGGCGCGCTCCGGCCCCTCGGCAGCCAGCACGCCTTCGAGCGAGGCCAGCCATTCTTGCGTTTCTTGGGGATCGGCGTCCGCAGGGGACACGATCTTCAGGGCTTCTTCAGGTACGGCGGACATGGTGTCTCCTTGTCTGTCGTTAGCGGGTTGGCGTAACGGTTGATACCCGCTTCATGGACGGGCCCACCGGCTTTTTTACCGGGGCATTGTACGAAGGTTATTCCTGCCTCCGCAAGCGAAATTTCAGATTACGATAGTAAATTTCATAATACGGAATTCTGCTGCAGCGCACATAAAATCAATAGGTTGCTGGCGCTATCACACCACGAATTGCGAGCGTACCGCTCGGTCTCGATCGCATATTGCGCGGCCGTCTTAGTCAAAAGATCGGAGGCTTCCGAAAAGCGGGCACAAACGGGTGATGCAGCGGGAAACCGGCCGGCCTGCGCTACAATCTCGCCATGCTTTCGCCACGCCTTGCCAATTCGGCTCCGCCGTCCCGGTCCGCCCCTACGTCTGCCCGCTCCAACCGCTGGTTGCAGGGGTTCGCGGAGTCGCATTACTACTTGCTGGTCCCGCTCGTCTCCATTGTCATCTTTCTCGTGGTGATGAGTTTGATCCTGTGGAGCCTGAATCGCCGGGAGACCGAGCAACAACAGGACACCCTGTACCGGAACGTGGCCTGGGCGCAGCAGCAGATTCGCCTCAACATGCTGGCCATCCAGGACCAGATCAGCTCGCTTGCGCGCGACACGGCAGCCAAGCCACAGGACGTGGCGCACTTCCAGAATACGGCGAGCGAGCTGATGCAGAATCATGCGGACATCGTCTTCATGAATTGGCTGGACGCGTCGCAGCGCCCCAAGTGGGCGGCACCGGCGGACTCCCCATTCGCTTCGCGGCTGCAGGGCTCGGCGCAGCATCCGATGGAGGACGAATTATTGGTCGCGTTTCGCGCCGCCCGCGATTCGCGCCGTTCGGCCTATTCCACCCTCATCTACGACGCCTCGGGGGCAAGCTACATCGTCGTGCAGGTGCCCGTGCTGCGCGAGCGCGAGTTCCTTGGCACGATCAGTGCGGTGTATTCGGTGGAAGGCTTGCTGATCCACGAGTTACCGCAGGAGCTTGGCGACAAGTTCAAGGTGTCGTTCATCGACACCCACAACAACGAGTTGGCAACCACATCGACACGCCCGCCGCTGCCGCGTGACGTTTCTTATGAGTTGCTCCTCGATCCCCCCGGGCACAGTCTGGCGGTGCGGATCTACTCGTATCCGGCCGTCGGCAATTTCGTCAACAACACGCTGGTGTGGCTGATTGCCGGCTTGTCGTGCTTTGTCCTTTGGAGCCTCTGGAGCCTTTGGCGGCATACGCGCCAGCGCTTCGAGGCGCAGCAGGCGCTGTTCAACGAGACGTCATTCCGGCGAGCCATGGAGAACTCCATCGTCATCGGCATGCGCGTGCTCGACCTGCAGGGCCACATCACTTACGTGAACCCCGCGTTCTGCCGTATGACGGGCTGGGATGAGCCGGATCTCATGTATCGGGCGCCACCTTACCCGTACTGGCCCAAGGACGACATCCACGAAATGCAGCGTCGCATCGACATGACACTGCGCGGCAAGGCCCCCTCGCACGGCTTCGAAATCCGCGTGCAGCGCAAGGACGGCACGATCTTCTACGCGCGCATGTTCGTCTCGCCGCTCGTGGACGCGCATGGTCGCCAGACCGGCTGGATGTCGTCGCTGACCGACATCAGCGAGCCGAAGCGGGCGCGCGAGGAGCTCGCCGCCGCACACGAGCGGTTCACGACCGTGCTCGAGAGCCTCGACGCGTCGGTGTCGGTGCTCGCCGTCGACAAGGCAGAGCTGCTGTTCGCGAACCGATACTACCGCCAGTTGTTCGGTACGCGCCCGGAAGGTCACCTGGAGTTGTCTGGCGGCGGCGACCTCTCCCCGACGTCGCTCGATCACCTCGACATGGTGGACGGGTTTGCCGGGTTGCCAGCCGCATCGCTCACCGACACGGCTGCGGAGACGCAGGAAATCTATCTGCCGACGCACCAGAAATGGTTCGAAGTCCGGCGCCAGTATATTCAGTGGGTGGACGGTCATCTGGCACAGTTGCAGGTGGCGACCGACATTACGGCCCGCCGTCACGCGGAAGAGCTGGCCCGTCAGGAAGAAGAACGCCTGCAGTTCACCGGGCGTCTGACGACGATGGGGGAGATGGCCTCGTCGCTTGCCCACGAACTGAACCAGCCGCTCGCGGCCATCAACAACTACTGCATGGGTACTGCGGCGCTGGTGCGCGCCGGACGCACGTCACCGGAGACGTTGTTGCCCGCACTCGAGAAAACGTCGCAGCAGGCGGTGCGGGCGGGCATGATCATCAAACGGATTCGCGCGTTCGTGAAACGCAGCGAACCAAAGCGCCAACCGTCATCGATCTATGAGATCGTGGCCGATGCCGTGGGCCTCGCCGAAATTGAAGCGCGCAAGCGCCGCATTCGCATCGTAACCGAGCTGCCCGCGGGACTGCCGCAGATCAACGTCGACCCGGTGCTGATTGAACAGGTGCTCGTGAACCTGCTCAAGAACGCCGCCGAGGCGATGCACGGCTACACGCCGCCGCCGGGCCAGCGACGCGATCTGAGCGTGCGCCTGCATGTGGAGCGGCGCGACAAATCGGTCGAATTCCAGGTCTCGGACCACGGCCCTGGGGTGGACGAAGCCACGATCGAACGATTGTTTGAACCATTCTTTAGTACTAAATCGGATGGCATGGGCATGGGCTTGAATATCTGCCGTTCGATCATCGAATCGCATCACGGCCGTCTGTGGGTAGAAAACAATGACATTGACGGCGTGCGGAATGGTTGTACTTTTTGTATTCTGTTACCGTTGGAAGGCGATACGACATCTGGATCCGGGGGAGGACCATGACGACACCCAATACCACTACCGAACAAGAAACCGTCTTTGTTGTCGATGACGACGAAGCGGTCCGCGACTCGCTTCGCTGGCTGCTCGAGGCCAACGGCTACCACGTGCGAGGCTTTGCCAGCGCCGAGGAATTTCTTTCGCACTACAACGGACATCAGCTTGGCTGCCTGATTCTGGATGTTCGCATGCCGGGCATGAGCGGCCTCGAGCTCCAGGAGAAGCTGGTCGAGAACCGCTTCAACATTCCCATCATCTTCGTGACGGGCCATGGCGACGTGCCAATGGCGGTCGACACGATGAAAAAAGGCGCGATGGACTTCATCGAAAAGCCTTTCGACGAAGCGGAACTGCGCGCCCAGGTCGAGCGAATGCTCGCGAAAGCGCGACAGGACGCCAGCAGCCAACGCGAGTTGCAAGCCGCAGAGGACTTGCTGTCCAAGCTCACGAGTCGCGAACATCAGGTGCTCGAGCGCATTATTGCCGGTCGCCTGAACAAACAGATTGCCGACGATCTGGGCATCAGCATCAAGACCGTCGAGGCGCACCGCGCCAACATCATGGAGAAGCTCAACGTCAATACCGTTGCCGACCTGCTCCGTCTGGCGCTGTCGAAACGCTCCAGCGCGTCGCCTCGCCCCTGACCGCGTGCTGACCGCCGTGGGGTCGGCATCGCGCCGGCCGCCGGACGGAGGCGCCGGAGTGAGCGGGTGTCAGGGCTTCGACCGGTAGCGTCGCGACCGGTCGTGTGGACATGACGTTGCTCGCCAAGGACACGTAGCGGGTGGCGTCCGCTCTTGAGCACAGTGGCTCCCACGAAGCCACCGGCCTCGAGACGGCCACCGCCTCGTCGGCGCAATGCCCCCATGCCGGGCAGTCCTCCCTGCGTCCGGCCGCCGGCCTGCCCCACCCCCTCCCGCGCGTTGCGGCGCGCCGTTATAATACGGTCTTTGCGTCGCTCGCCCGCCTGAGTGGCGCTGCCATATCCGGCCCTTCGGGCCAGCCCCCTTCCTTCCTACGATATCCACGCATCATGACCGCCACCCTCATCGACGGCAACGCCCTCGCCAAACGTATTCGCGCCGAAGTTGCCACCCGCGCCGCCGCTCTGACCGCCCGCGGCCATCAACCCGGTCTCGCCGTGGTGCTGGTTGGTGAGGATCCGGCCAGTCAAGTCTACGTGCGCAACAAGGTCAAGGCATGCGAAGACAACGGCCTGTATTCGTCGCTCGACCGCTATCCGGCCGATCTGACGGAACGCGCCCTGCTCGCCCGCATCGATGAACTCAATCGCGATCCGAAGATCAACGGCATCCTCGTCCAATTGCCCCTGCCGAAACACATCGACAGCCACAAGGTGCTCGAAGCCATTGCGCCGGAAAAGGACGTTGACGGCTTCCACGTGTCGAATGCAGGTGCCCTGATGACGGGAGCACCGCTGTTCCGCCCGTGTACGCCGTATGGCTGCATGAAGATGCTCGAATCCGTGGATTTCCCGCTGCGCGGGGCGGTGGCCGTGGTGATCGGTGCGTCGAACATCGTCGGCAAGCCGATGGCCATGATGCTGCTCCAGGCAGGCGCCACCGTCACGATCTGCAACAGCAAGACCCGCGATCTGGCCGCCCACACCCGCAACGCCGACGTGATTGTCGCGGCCGTGGGCAAGCGCAATATCGTCACCGCCGACATGGTCAAACCGGGCGCCGCGGTGATCGATGTCGGCATGAACCGTGACGACGCGGGCAAGTTGTGCGGCGACGTCGACTTCAACGGCGTCAAGGACGTGGCCGGCTACATCACACCGGTGCCGGGCGGCGTGGGTCCGATGACCATCACCATGCTCCTCGTCAACACTATCGAGGCCACCGAGCGCACCCTGGACGCCTGATCGCCAGGCAGGACCACAGCACCGCGCTTCATGCAGGGCGCGCCCGACCGGTGGGTCGCGCGCGCCCTCGTTACATTTGAGCGTGTCCCGGAAATACCGGCCTAACCGCGTTGAATGCGATCCCGACACGGCATGTCGGCAATGCCGCCGCCAGTTGCCCCAATCGTGCCGGTTGAAAAAAACGACTGGAAAATTGGGCCGGATGCCCCCACACTCTTTGTAAGCCCCTCCCCGTGGACAACGAACGCATGAATACGCCGCAAACCAACCCTCTGCTCGATATCGAGGGACTCCCCCGTTTTGCCGAGATCCGCCCGGAACATGTGACGCCTGCCGTCGACGTGCTCCTGGCGCAAGCGCGGGCGGCTGTGGACCGGGCCGCGGATCCTGCCACACCGCCGACCTGGGCCGACATTCTCGACGCCGTGGAAGACGGTACCGAAGGCCTGGGCCGTGCCTGGGAAATCATTGGACACCTGAACGCCGTCGCTGACACCCCGTCGCTTCGCGCTGCCTACAGCGATAATCTGCCGCGCGTCACGGAATTCTCGGCCAGCGTCGGTCAGAATCTGGCGCTGTTCGAAAAGTACAAGGCCATTGCGGCCGGCCAGGAATTCGCCGATCTTTCACCGGCCCGCAAGAAAATCCTCGACAACGAGATGCGCGGCTTCCGATTGGGCGGCGCCGAACTCCCCGAAGATCAGAAACCACGATTCGCCGATATTCAGGAAGCGCAAGCCAGCCTCGCCAAGCGTTTCTCGGATCACGTGCTCGATGCCACCAACAAATTCTCGCTTGTCGTGACCGATGAGCAGGCACTTGCCGGCCTGCCCGACGACGACAAGGCAGCCGCCCGCGCTGCTGCACAGCGCGATGGCCTCGAAGGCTGGAAATTCACGCTGCATTTCCCGTCGTACTTCCCGGTGCTGCAGTATGCCGACAACCGCGCACTTCGCGAAAAGTTGTATCGCGCGAACGTGACCCGTGCGTCGGAACTCGGCCCGCAATTCGGCAACGGCGAGGTCGACTGGGACAACACCGAAATCGTTCTCGAACAACTTGCGCTGCGTCGTGAGGAAGCCCACATGCTCGGCTTCAAGAACTACGCCGAAGTGTCGCTCGAGCCAAAAATGGCGGAATCCCCCGCGCAAGTCCTCGAGTTCCTCGAAGACCTCGCGCGGCGCGCGCGACCGTACGCCGAGCAAGACTGGGCGGAACTGCAAGCGTTCGCGGCCGAGTCGCTGGGCATCGAAACGCTGCAACCCTGGGACACGACTTACGCGTCGGAGAAGCTGCGTCAACAACGCTACGATTTCTCGGAATCGGAAGTCCGTCAGTATTTCCCGTTGCCCAAGGTGCTCGACGGTCTGTTCCGCGTTGCCGGTACGTTGTTCGGCGTGACAATTCGCCCGCAAGATGCCGAAACCTGGCATCCGGACGTGCGCCTCTTCCGCATCGAGCGCGATGGCGAACTGGTGGCACAGTTCTATATGGATCTGTTTGCGCGTGAAGGCAAGCGCGGCGGTGCATGGATGGACAGTGCGCGCACACGCAAGCGCCGGCACAACGGTACGCTGCAAACGCCCGTGGCCTACCTCGTGTGCAACTTCCCCGCCCCCGTCGGCGCCAAGCCGGCGTTACTGCCGCATGACGACGTCATCACGCTGTTCCATGAGTTCGGTCACGGCCTGCATCACATGCTCACGCAAGTGGAAGACGCCGGTGTCGCGGGCATCAATGGTGTCGAGTGGGATGCCGTCGAGTTGCCATCCCAGTTCATGGAGAACTTCTGCTGGGAGTGGGATGTACTCGAGCACATGACGGCCCACGTGGAGACGGGTGCCCCGCTGCCGCGCGCCCTGTTCGATAAGATGCTGGCCGCCCGCAACTTCCAGAGCGGTCTGATGATGCTGCGCCAGTTGGTCTTCTCCGACTTCGACATGCACCTGCATTCCGATTTCGACCCGCACGGCAACGAGTCGGTGCTGGCGCTTTCACAACGCATCAACGATCGATTGCACGTCATGCCTCAGGCGGACTTCTCTCGTTGGCCGAATACGTTCAGCCATATCTTCGCGGGCGGCTACGCGGCCGGCTATTACAGTTACAAGTGGGCCGAGGTACTGTCCGCGGATGTGTATGCGGCGTTCGAGGAGGCGGCGCAGGTCAGCGGCTCGGTCCTCGACACGGCCACCGGCACTCGCTATCGCGATGAAATTCTCGCGGTGGGCGGCAGTCGCGAGGCAATGGCGTCATTTATCGCCTTCCGGGGTCGTGCTCCGGAAGTCGATGCGTTGCTGCGTCACAGTGGAATGTCGGCAAGCTGACGTCTTGACTGACGCCAGCGAGCAATGCACAACGGGCGCGATCAAGCGCCCGTTGTGCATTGTGGCCCGCGTGGCCCGCGTGGCCCAGAATCTACACCATCAATCATCGTCGTCGCAGCCGTTGGGCCGCCACACGTAGCGGCTCGTTTCCCTGTCGAGGCAGCGAGCCGCCTGGAAGCGAATGGTGCACCCGTTCTCATAGGTTCGTACGCATGCCCCGTCGACGCATCGCGTCTGCATGCGAACGATCTGCCCTGTCGGGATCCGGCATGATGTGGGCGATGCGGGCGCCGCCCGCGGCGGCGGCAAACGCCTCCCCGGGCGCTGACCGTTGTCGAACCAAACCTGCGCGCTATCGAGCGAACACCGCCCTGCACGCTGACAAACGACGAAGGCATCCTGAACGGCGGACGTCTGTGTGTCACCCAGCGCGATGCCGACCTCCCCATTGACGGCACGCACGACCGCCCAGTACGCCGGCCCGTTGCCCGCCATCAACACCTCGCACCGCCCACCCCGGCGACCGGAGGCCAGTTGGGTTCGACAACGCTCCAGCGCGGCCACCTTGGCCTTGGCCATTGACGTCTGGTTTGTCACGGACACATACCGGAGCCCGCCCGCGGTCCGCACGGCAGCGACCGCCGACGCCGCGAAACTCGGCGCGCTGGCCATCGCCAGCAGGCTCGCGAGCCATGCCGCGCACATCAGGGGATAGGAGCGCCACCACTTCATCATGACGGAACCGCAGCGGCGGGATCTCCAACGGTCGGGATAGATACCGCATCAGAACACATCACCCGAACCGACGAAGCCCCAAGCAGAAGGGAAATTGCCCGCCATATGGCCGTGCTGTCGGCCCATCGTTGCCGCGTTCCATCGCGCCGTCGTCGGGCGACAATACCTCAACGCCTCCCCCAAAACAAAACAGGCGGCGCATCTCACGATGTCACCGCCTGATTTACTGGGGGGGCCCCAGCCGGACGCCGCCTCGCGGCGCGTCCCTTCGTTCCGGAATCGCTCAGGTGCCGCGCTTGATCCACGCAGACAAATTGTGCGGACGCAACGTGTCGTACTCTTCGAACGGCTGGTGGATCCAGGGATTCGTCGGCAGGAAATCGACCGCGTAATCCGGAGCCACCTTGGAACACGCCTTGTGCCACAGTACCGCCGAGCGCACGTCGGTCACCTTCGGGAACCGCTCCTTGAGGTGTCTGCCAACGCGCTCGAGCGTCACGCCCGAATCAACCAGATCGTCGACCAGCAGCACGCGGCCTTCCAGCTCGCCGCGGGTGATGGTGATGAATTGCGCGATGTCGAGGTCGCCGCGAACGGTGCCTTCGGCTTCACGATAAGAACTGGTCGCCAGAATCGCGAGCGGCACGTCGTAAATGCGCGCGAGCTGATCGCCCACGCGCAAACCGCCACGGGCCAGGCACAGGATCTTGTCGAACTTCCAGTTGGACTCGTAGACCTTGAGCGCCAAGCGCTCGATGAGCCGATGATAGTCGTCCCACGAGACCCAAAGGTTCTTGTCGTCGTTTTGGGGCAGATTCATGGTGTGCTTCGCCAACGCTTCGGTATTTCAGTATTTCAGTATTTGAAGGGATGACGCAACAGGATCGTTTCGTCGCGATCCGGGCCAGTCGACACCATATCGATCGGAATACCACTCACCTCTTCGATGCGCTTCAGGTAATTCTGCGCCTGAACCGGCAATTGGTCCCATGACGTCACACCCACCGTGCTCTGCGACCAGCCGGGGAAGTCTTCGTACACCGGCTCGCAGCGCGCCACGTCCACCGCGCCACGGGGCAGGATGTCGAGCGTCTTGTCGCCGATCCTGTAACCCACACACAGACGCACGGTCTCAAGCCCGTCCAGCACGTCGAGCTTCGTCATGGACAAGCCCGTCACACCGTTGATCTGGATCGAACGCTTGAGCGCCGCGGCGTCCATCCAGCCCGTGCGGCGCGGACGCCCCGTCACCGAACCGAATTCCTTGCCTACCGTGGCCAGTTGAAGGCCGATCGCTTCCTGACGGGCGGGGTTGTCCGCGTCGTACAGTTCGCTCGGGAACGGCCCTGCGCCGACGCGCGTGCAATAGGCCTTGGTAATGCCCAGCACATAGTGCAGTTGCTGCGGACCAACGCCGGCTCCGGCCGAGGCCGCGCCCGCGACGCAGTTGCTGCTGGTCACGAACGGATACGTGCCGTGGTCGATGTCGAGCAGCGTGCCTTGTGCGCCTTCGAACAGAAGGTTCTGGCCTTCGCGGTTGGCTGCGTAAAGCATCTGGGACACGTCGGCGATCATCGGCTGCAGGCGCGCGGCATAGCTCAACATCGTGTCCAGCGTTTCCTGGAAATCGACGGCCTTCGCGCCCAGGTACTGGGTCAGGACGAAGTTGTGATAATCGAGGTTTTCACGCAGACGCGCGGCGAACGTTTCCGGATCGAAGAGATCCTGCACGCGCAGCGCACGGCGGCCAACCTTGTCTTCGTACGCCGGGCCGATGCCGCGACCGGTCGTGCCGATCTTGCTGGCACCGCGACGGACTTCGCGCGCCTGATCGATGGCAATGTGGTACGGGAGAATCAGGGTACAGGCTTCGGAAATGCGCAGACGGCCGCACACGTTCAGGCCAGCGCTTTCCAGTTCGTCGATTTCCTTGAACAGCGCTTCGGGCGAGAGCACCACGCCATTGCCGATGTAGCAGGTGACGTCCTTGTGCATGATGCCCGAGGGAATCAGGCGCAGAATCGTCTTCTTGCCACCGATGATGAGCGTATGTCCGGCATTGTGGCCCCCTTGGAAACGCACCACGCCTTGCGCGTGATCGGTCAGCCAGTCGACGACCTTACCCTTACCTTCGTCGCCCCATTGAGTTCCGATAACGACGACGTTGCGTCCCTGATTCAAAGCATTGCCGGACATAACAATAGTTGGTTTGGTTAAAAACGTATTCTACCCGTGTTGGCGTAGGCTAGTGCCGCTTTTTTCAGCGATGGTCACCGGGGTGTCACGACCCACTGGCCATCTTTTTCGACGAGGACGCGGTCACCCGTGAACTCCTCGAAATCCTGGTCGTGGCCCGGGAGCATGCGGATGACAACCTCGCCTGCGTTACGCAGGCCGTCGATCTTGGCGCGCAGCCCCGGCACGTCGTCGGCAGGTGCCAAAATTGCGTTACTCCTCGCTTCGACCGGCGAAATCGCCGCCAACTCACGCAAATCCAACGAAAAACCCGTTGCCGGACGATCTCGACCGAACGCCTGCCCCACCTTGTCGTAGCGCCCGCCGCGCGCAATCGCATTGGGGATGCCATCGACATAGGCGGCGAACATTACACCGCTGTGGTATTGATAGCCGCGCAAATCGGCCAGATCGATCGACAGGACGGCCGGGCCGTCCTGGCTCTGGGCCGCGGCGAGATAGGCCAGGTCGTCGAGCGCCGCCCTGACGCCGGGCAGGTCCGGCAATGCCTTGCGGGCGCGAGCCAGCGTTTCGGCCGGCTCGCCGTACAGGGTCGTCAGCGCCAGCAGGGCCGCGCGCAATTCCGCCGGAAGGTCGCAGGTCAACGCGTCGAGTTGCGGCACGTCCTTGGTAGCCAGCGCCCCGAACAGTTCGCTCTCGACGGCCTCGGCAGCCGGCACGCCTTCGATCAGCGCTTCGAGCACGCCGGCGTGGCACAAATCGATACGAATCTGCTTCAGGCCGGCCAGTTGAAGGCAATAAAGCAGCAATTCCTGGATTTCGAGATCGGCTTCCAGCCCGCTGTGCCCGAAGATTTCGGCACCGATCTGGAACGGCTCGCGCGTCGCCAGCAGGTTACGCGGGCGCGTAAATAGCACGCTTCCCGCGTAGCACAGACGCGTCACCCCCTTTCGATTGAGCAAATGGGCGTCGATACGGGCGATTTGCGGCGTGATGTCCGCACGCAGGCCCATGGTGCGCCCGGAGAGCTGGTCGACGAGCTTGAACGTCCGCAGATCGAGGTCGTGGCCGGTGCCGGTCAGCAGCGACTCGACGTACTCGAGCATCGGCGGCATCACGAGTTCGTAGCCGTAGGTACGGAAACGGTCCAGCATGAGCCGGCGCAGATCTTCGATCTTGCGTGCCTCGGACGGCAGCACGTCGGCGATATTTTCGGGGAGTAGCCAGTTCGGCATGGGTATTTCGGTATTCAGACGGCGCGGGAAAGCGCCTTTTAGTGGTCGGCCAGCAGCATCAGGATCAGCCCCAGCGAGACGGCGGCCAAACCGAAGAAACGAATCTGGCCGGACGGCATTTCCGTTATTTTACGAAAACTTTGCCGCCACCGGTCTGGCGCGACAAACGGAAACATTCCCTCGACGATCAGCATGAGGGCCAAAGCGAGAAGGATCGTGCTGGTGCTCACAGGGGACTCGGCCAAAATGCCACCGCCCGCGATTGACGCGGGCGGTGGCGGCTACTCGGATGTCAAGAGCGCTATTTTCCCGCTTTTCTGGCCGGCGCGCCAGCACCGCCGGAACTGCGCATGAAACGGAAGAAATCGCTGTTCGGATCGGCAATGATCACGTCCCGCTTGTCGCGGAAGGTCGCCTTGTAGGCTTCGAGGCTCTGATAGAACTGGGCGAACTGCGGATCGCGGCCAAACGCCTGCGCGTAGATACCGGCGGCCGTAGCATCGCCCTCCCCCTTGACCTGCTGGGCCTTGGCATATGCTTCGGCCACAACCACGTCGCGCTGGCGGTCGGCATCGGCGCGAATCTGCTCGGCCTCGGCCGCACCGGTCGAACGCAATTCGTTCGCCACGCGCTTGCGCTCGGCGGCCATCCGGCGATAGACCGAATCGCTGATACCCGCGGCCAGATCAACGCGGCGCATGCGCACGTCGACGATCTCGATGCCGACTTGCGCGGCGTCCTCGCCGACCTTCTGCTTGACCCACTGCATCACCTGATCGCGCTGCGACGAAACGACTTCTGTCACGGTGCGCTTGGTGAACGCTTCCTGCAACGCCGAGCGAATCTGCTGCGTCAAACGATCCTGCGCGAGGCGGCTATCGCCCTTGAAGCTCACGTAGAACTTGCGCGGATCGATGATGCGCCACTTCACGTAAGAATCGACGATCAGGTTCTTCTTCTCGGCCGTGATGAAACGCTCCGGCTCGGGGTTGTCGATGGTCATGATGCGCTTGTCCAGATACAGGACGGTCTGGAGCGGCGGCGGCAACTTGAATTTCAGGCCAGGCTGGCTGTAGACGTCCTTGATCTCGCCCAGCGAGAACACGACGGCAAAACGGCGCTGATCCACCACGAACATGGTCGAGGCAAGCACGATCAACAAAACGATCAGCGCAACAATAACGGTTCCAATACGGTTCATGCGCTTATCCCCTTAGCGTGAATCGCGGTCGCGGTTGCGCAGTGCCGCGCGCGATCGATCATGGTCAACATCGCTGTTGTCATCGGCCGCGGGCGCACCGCCGGCCTTCCCCGTGCTCGCGCCCGAGGCCGGCGCGGGGTTCGACGCGTCGCTATGCGAACGCTCCATGATCCTGTCCAACGGCAGATACAACAGACTGTTGTTCTTCGAATCCACCATGATCTTCGTGGTACGCGAGTAGATCTGCTCCATCGTGTCGAGATACATCCGCTCGCGAATGACGGCCGGCGCCTTGGCATAGGCTTCCTGCACCGACTTGAAGCGATCGGCATCGCCTTGTGCCTGCGACACGACGCGCGCCTTGTACCCGGCCGCCTCTTCGGTCAGACGCGACGCCGTTCCCTTGGCACGCGGAATCACGTCATTGGCGTAGGCCTGCGCCTCGTTCTTCGCGCGCTCGAGATCCTGGCCGGCTTTCACGGCGTCGTCGAACGCGGCTTGCACCTGTTCGGGCGGCTGCACGCTTTGCATCGTCACGCTGGTGACCAGGATGCCCGTCTTATAGCCGTCGAGAATGCGTTGAATCGAGGTGACGAGTTCGTTGGCAATCTCTTCACGGCCGGCGTAAAGCACGAAGTCCATGTTGCTCTTGCCGACAATCTCGCGCACGGCGGTTTGCGCGGCCAGGTTCACCGACGATTCGGCGTCCACGTTATTGAAGAGGAACTCGGTTGCATCTTTGATGCGGTACTGCACGGCAAAGCGCACGTCGATGATGTTTTCATCGCCCGTCAGCATCGACGAGTCCTTCAGGTCGGTGTCGCGGATCGTGTTCGAGCGGCCGATCTCGACCGAACGAATCTGCGACATGTTCACGACCTCGACCGACTGGAACGGATACGGCAAACGCCATTGGATACCCGAGGTCGTCGTGTACTTGTACTTGCCGAACTGGGTGACAACACCGACCTGCCCTTCCTGGACGATGAAGATGCCGGTTGCCAGCCAGATCAGGAACGCCAGCGCGACGACAACGCCGACGCCGATGCCCGAGCCACGCGAGCCGCCGGAGAGATTGTTCGAGCCGCCATTACCACTCCCGCCGCCCTTGCGGCCGAAGAGACGGTTAAGACGCCGATTGAAATCGCGCCACAGTTCGTCGAGATCGGGCGGGCCGTCCTGCTGCGGACCTTGCGGTCCGCGCTGCGGCTCCTTTTGATCCTGCGAATTCGGATTGTTCGCACGATCGGGGCGGTTCGGCTCCTGATTACCGGACGGCGTATCGCCGCCGTCCCGCCCCCAGCGCGGGTCGTTCAGGGAGAAAATCAAGCCAACTCGTCGCATCAAAGCTCTTGGAAGCATAGGTAGAAGCGTGGTGACTGAAGCGGTCTTGGCGTTGCGACCGGCGCGCCCTACTTCGGAGTGCGCATGCTGCCGGTTCGCGCGTGGTTCCCGAATCTGGTGTGCCGATCGGCGGCCTTGCCCGGCCTCCGTCTAGTCTCTTGCCAGTTCGTCGCCCGCGTTGGGCCGCGCTGCCGGTCATCCCCGTGGCAACCCGTCCTTCACAGTGCGACGTCTCGTGTTATCTGTCTTCTGCGCGCGGCGCATCGTCCCAACGGTCGATGAGCCGGACATCGGGCGCTTCTTGCTGCGATTGTAACCCAGCAGTGCCGGCCACAACCGCCTCGCTGATGGCCTCACGCAGCAGGTCGAGGCCTTGGCCGGTACGCGCGCTCAAAAAGACTCGCGTGATGCGCCCGGCCTCATCCCGTTCGATTCTCGGGCCTTGTGCGGCCAGTTCCGGCACCGCGTCGATCTTGTTCCAGACCAGAATCTGCGGGATGTCCGCCGCATCGATCTCCGCCAAAACGGCGTTGACCTCGGCCATCTGCTCCTGGCGCACCTGACTCGAGGCGTCCACGACATGCAACAGCATGTCGGCGTGCACCGTCTCCTCAAGCGTCGCCCGGAATGCCGCCACCAACTGGTGCGGCAACTCGCGGATGAATCCGACAGTATCGGACAGCACGATGTTCCCGACGTCGCCAAGATATAGGCGACGCGACGTAGTATCCAGCGTGGCAAACAGCTGATTCGCGGCGTAAGCATTGGCTTTCGTCATCGCGTTGAACAGCGTGGATTTGCCCGCATTCGTATAGCCCACGAGCGAGATCGACATGGTGCCGCTGCGCTGACGCGCACGTCGTTGCGTGTCGTGCTGGCGCCGGAGCTTCTCGAGCCGGGCGGTGAGCGACTTCACGCGCTCGCCGAGCAGGCGACGGTCGGTTTCCAACTGCGTCTCACCCGGCCCGCGCAGACCGATACCGCCTTTCTGACGTTCCAGGTGAGTCCAGGCGCGCACGAGGCGCGTGGACAGATATTGCAACTGTGCGAGTTCGACCTGCAGCTTGCCCTCATGACTCTTGGCGCGTTGGGCAAAGATATCGAGGATCAGGCTAGTGCGGTCGACCACGCGGCATTGCAGCAGGTGTTCGAGGTTACGCTGCTGACCAGGTGTCAGGGCGTGATTGAAAATCACCAGTTCGACGTCGTACTCGTGGATCGCGGCACGCAGTTCTTCGGCTTTACCGCTGCCGATGAACAATTTCGCATCCGGGCTGCGGCGACGGCCGGTAACGGTCACCACAGGCGTGGCGCCCGCGGATTGCGTCAGAAGGTCGAGTTCTTGGAGGCTGGCTTCGAAATCGAGTTTACCGAAATCGATGCCGACGAGCGCGGCGTTGATGGTCAAGCTACGCTGGGAATGGGTATTTGGACTGTTGGACAAGAGTGGGCGATGGGGAAGAGAAATTCGCCCGGCCGGAGAGACTTCCGGTCGGGCGAGCCTGAATCAGGACTGCTCGGCTTCCGGATGGAAATTCACCGGACGCGCAGGCACGACCGTCGAAATGGCATGCTTGTAAACCATTTGGGTGACCGTGTTGCGCAGCAGGACGACATACTGGTCGAACGACTCGATGTTTCCCTGCAGCTTGATACCGTTGACCAGATAGATCGAGACGGGAACATGCTCCTTACGCAAGGCGTTCAGAAACGGGTCTTGTAGAAGTTGCCCTTTGTTGCTCATAAATAACTCCGTTGTATTTTTAGCAAATGACCGTAAGTCAGGGCGTGTGCGCGCATCCCACCCTGACCTCCACACTATAGCTGATTTTGCTAGCGTCGCCAGCAAAACCCCGCCCGGGTTTGGCTTTCACTCGCCCTTGGCGTAAGGGTTCGCGCTGTTGCGGAACTCTATGCGTAATGGAGTGCCCTTCAACTTAAAAGTTTCCCGGAAACGGTTCTCGAGGTAGCGGCGATAGCTGTCGGTCACGCCATCGAGACTATTCCCGTGAATGACGATGATCGGCGGATTCGAGCCCCCTTGGTGCGCGTAGCGCAGCTTCGGACGCGAGAACCCGGAACGCCGCGGCTGCTGGTGCTCGACCGCTTCGTTGAGGGCGCGCGTGAGCTTCGGCGTCGGCAATTTTGTCATGGCTGCCGCGTATGCCTCGTCCACCGAGCGCATCAGCGGACCAATGCCCGTGGCCTTCGCCGCCGAGATGAAGTGAAAGTTCGCAAAGCCAAGGAATTTGAGCTTTCGCTCAAGCTCCTGCTTGGTCTGCTCGCGGGTGTACTCGTCCAGCCCGTCCCACTTGTTCACGCCGACGACCACCGCGCGCCCCGACTCGACGATGAAGCCGGCAATGTGCGCGTCCTGGTCGGAGATGTCCTGACGGGCATCGAGCATGAGGATCACGACGTTCGCGTCGGCAATCGATTGCAGTGTCTTCACCACCGAAAACTTTTCGACCGCTTCGAACACCTTGCCGCGACGACGCAGCCCGGCCGTATCGATCAACGTGTAGTTTCGCCCCTGGCGCTCGAATTCGATGTGGATCGAATCGCGCGTGGTGCCCGGCATATCGAAGGCAATCACGCGCTCTTCGCCGAGCAGCGTGTTGACCAGCGTCGACTTGCCCACATTCGGACGCCCGACGATGGCGATCCTCACCCGCCCGTCCTCGCGCGCGCTGTCGTCGTTCTCGTCCTGATTGGCGTAGAACGGCGCAATGGCTTCGTCGATGACTTCCTTGACGCCATCGCCGTGCGCCGCCGAAATCGCCAGCGGATCGCCCAGGCCGAGTTCGTAGAAGTCGTTCGCGACCGCGCTGTACTTCATGCCCTCGGCCTTGTTGACCACGAGCATGATCTTGCGCCCCGTCTTGCGCAGGTAGTCGGCAATGATCTGGTCCTGCGGCGTCAGGCCCTGACGCCCGTCCACGATATAGATCACCACGTCGGCCTCGACCACGGCCTGGCGTGTCTGCTTGGCCATTTCGTGGAAAATACCGTCCTTGGCCACGGGTTCGAAGCCACCGGTGTCGATCACCAGATACGGATGCTCGCCAAGGCGCCCCTCGCCGTAGTGACGGTCGCGCGTGAGTCCGGGCATGTCGGCGACGAGCGCGTCGCGCGAGCGGGTCAAACGGTTGAATAGCGTCGATTTTCCGACGTTGGGGCGCCCTACGAGCGCGATCACGGGTTTCATGAATAAGCCCTAAAAACGAAGACGGCCGGCGCGCTGCCGGCCGTTCCCGGAAAATGCCCGGGTGCTACCGGTAACCGGTTATTCCGGACGGAAGCCGTAGATGTTGCCGTCGCGCGTTTGCACGACCAGCGTCTGGCCGGCGAGAACCGGTTGCGCGCTGATCGCTCCACTGAGTTTGACGCGGGCGAGGAGTTCGCCGTTGTCACGCGACAGGAAATGCAAATAGCCCTGCTTGTCGCCCACGACCACCACGCGGCCGAGCGCCAGCGGCGCCGACAAGTCGCGGTACTTGAGCTTGTCGTTTTGCCACAGTGTACTGCCATCGGCAGCGTTGAAAGCGTAGACGGCGCCGTCGGTATTGACCGCTGCCACCACACGCTCATCCTGCGTCACACCATTCGGCGACGAAAATTCGCGCGCCCACAGGCCGTTGCCGGTTTGCACATCGGCGCATCCCACTCGGCCCTGGAACGTCGCACCGCACACCTGGCGGCCGAAGACGACCGGCGTGCCGGTCACATCGTTCACCCGCTCGACTTCCGTCACGCCCTTCGGGTACGAGAGCGGCGTGACCCAAAGCGGATTGCCGGTGTTCGCATCGAGCGCCACCAGTTTCCCGCCAGGGAAGCCCGTCACGACCGCGCGGTCGCCCACGAACGTCATGCCGGTGCCGGTGCGAAGCGTGAGCGTCGACGCCGGCTGCGAGTACGACCAGCGCACCGAACCGGTGCCTGCGTCAAACGCCGTCACCCGGTTGTTGATCGCACGCACGACGACCAGGCCCCGGCCGACCAGCGGCGCCGTAAGCACTTCGCTTCCGGCTTTGGCCTTCCAGGAGGACTTGCCGTCGTGATCGAACGCGATCACGTCGCCCTTGTGCGTGGCGACGACCGTGGTCTCGCCATCGCTGCCCGGACCGGCGGTGATGTTTGTGTCCGCCTTGGCCGACCACGTGGTCGCCCCCGTGTCCGCATCCACACGCACGATACTGCCATTGGCGCCCGCCGCAAACACGGCGTTGCCGACGGAGACCGGTGCGAAGCTGTAGGCGCCCGACTTACCGACGCTCGCTGTCCAGATCTGCTTGACGGTCAACGCCTGCTTGAACTCCGTGAGCGGCGTCGGCTCATGTGCTGGCTTGCTGCCAAAGAGCCCGCACCCTCCCAGCGTACCCAGCACGGCCAGCATCAGCACGGCACTGCCCGCGCGCCTGAAAATACCACGGCGCAGCGAGTCGGACTGCACGGACTGTGACATGGCCATCGTTTGCGGCATCGATCGACGGAAGTCGTTAAGGATCATCATGTACCCGGTTATGCGTTATGGGAGGGTAATACTTGCCAATGGAATGCCGACGCGCGTCAGGCCCCCAGCGCGTCGAGCTTGAACTGCACGAACTGGCGCATGCCCGAGTCCTGCTTGTCGAGCTTGTCGAGCGCCAGCTTGTACGCTGCACGCGCATCGGCCAACTTGCTCTGTGCGACCAGCACGTCGCCACGGCGATCGGCGAACAGCGCGGCATACGGCGCCGGCGGATTGTCGAGCAGTTTGAGTGCCTCGTCGTACGCCTTCTCGTCGAGCAGCACACCGGCCAGACGCAGTTTGGCGAGTTGCTTGTACTCGTCGTCCTTCGCATTCGCCACGGCCCATTGCAGCTGCGCCTTCGCTCCCGTCGCATCGCCGGCGTCGGCGAGCGACTTGGCCGCGAGCAGCGCCGTCATCTGGGCGTAAGGCGTACCGCTGAACTTGCTTTCCATGTCCGACGCGATACGCGCCACCTTCGCTTTGTCCTTGGCGTCGATCGCCGTCTCCAGCTCGCCGTAAAGTACACCGGCCTCGACCGTCTGCTTGCGATCGTAATAGCGCCACAGGTTCCAGCCGCCATAGGCCAGCATGATGACAACCAGCGTCCAGATAACGTAATTGCCGTACTGCTTCCACCAGGCCTTTACGTTCTCGATCTGTTCCTGTTCCTCGTGATAGCTGCTCATTCGCCGGGGTTCTCCGTGTCTGGCGTCTTGGGTTTAGTGAAGCGTCTTGTTCGCCGTGCCGTCATCGGCCAGGCTTTCGTTCACGCTTTCGTCGGCGCTGGCGACGATGGCGTCGATCAGATGCTCGGCGAGGGCGTCAAACGCTACGCTCGTCTGGTTGTTCGCGGGATCGGCGGCGCGCAGATGCTTGACCACGACGGTGCCCGACGCGACTTCGTTCTCGCCGACGATGACGGCGAAGTTCGCACCGCTCGCGTCAGCCCGCTTCATTTGCGACTTGAAGCTGCTGCCCTTGCCGTCGGGACTGCAATGGAACACGACGTTCAACCCGGCGTCGCGCATCCGCTCGGCCGCGATCAACGCCGGCGCAACGGCCGTCTCGCCCTGGTGCACGACATAGACGTCGGCACCTTCGGCCTGCGGCACGAGGTCGTCTTCGCGCAGCAATTCGAGAATGCGCTCAACGCCCATCGCCCAACCGCACGCGGGCGTGGCGTCGCCACCCAGTTGTTCGACGAGCGGGTCGTAACGGCCGCCACCGGCAACCGTGCCTTGCGCACCGAGCTTGTCGGTCACCCACTCGAACACGGTCAGGTTGTAGTAATCGAGGCCTCGCACCAGACGCGGATTGATCGTGAACGGAATGTTGTTCGCCTTGAGCAGCGACTGCACGCCCTCGAAGTGCTTGATCGAGTCCTCGCCGAGGTAATCGATGAGTTTCGGTGCCCCTTCGACCATTGCCTGCATCGCCGGGTTCTTCGTATCGAGCACGCGCAACGGGTTCGTGTAAAGACGGCGCTTGCCGTCTTCGTCGAGCAGGTCGGCGTGCTTCTCGAGATAGGCAATCAGATCGGCGCGATGGCGCGCACGCTCTTCGCCCTGTCCCAGCGAGTTCAGTTGCAGCTGGATGCCCGTCAGGCCGAGATCGTCCCACAGGCGCTGGCACATCAGGATGATTTCGACATCCGCGTCCGGGCCTGCCAACCCCAGCGCTTCCACACCCACCTGGTGGAACTGGCGATAGCGGCCGCGCTGCGGCTTCTCGTGACGGAACATCGGGCCGAAGTACCACAGGCGCTTCGGCCCGCCGTACAGCAGATTGTGTTCGAGCGTTGCGCGAACGGCCGCAGCGGTGCCTTCAGGGCGCATCGTAAGCTGCTCGCCGTTGAGCGAATCGGTGAAGCTGTACATCTCCTTCTCGACGATATCGGTCACTTCGCCGATACCGCGCGTGAACAACTGCGTTTGCTCGAGGATCGGCGTACGGATCTGTTGATAGCCGTAGGCACGCAGCATGGCGCGCACCGATTCTTCGAAAAACTCCCACAGGGCTTCGTCCTGCGGGAGGATGTCGTTCATGCCTTTGACCCCGGCCAGTTTGGCGGGGCGCTTCTTCTTTGCGTCAGTCATATTCTCTTGTGTCCTGCCGGCTTAGGCGGCGACCGCTCCTTCGGTCCGAGCGTAGCGGGTCTTCACGTAGTCGTCGACGATCTGCTGGAAGTCCTCAGCGATATGATCGCCGCGCAGCGTACGCACCTTTTCGCCATCGACAAAGACCGGTGCGGCCGGCGATTCGCCCGAACCCGGCAAGCTGATGCCGATATTCGCGTGCTTCGATTCCCCCGGACCGTTCACGATGCACCCCATCACCGCGACGTTCATGGTCTCGACGCCAGGATATTGAGCCTTCCATACCGGCATTTGTTCACGCAGATATGTCTGAATACGGGAGGCCAGCTCCTGGAACACCGTGCTCGTCGTGCGTCCGCAACCCGGACAGGCGATGACCATTGGCGCGAACGCACGCAGGCCCATCGTCTGCAGGATTTCCTGTGCCACGACGACTTCCGCAGTACGCGCACCGCCCGGTTCGGGCGTGAGCGAAATACGGATCGTATCGCCGATCCCTTCCTGCAACAGCACCGAGAGCGCCGCCGTCGATGCCACGATACCCTTCGAGCCCATGCCGGCCTCGGTCAATCCCAAATGCAGCGCGTAATCGCACCGCCTGGCCAACTCGCGATACACGGCGATCAGATCCTGTACGGCGCTCACCTTGCACGACAGCAAGATCTTGTCGGCCGACAGCCCGACGCGCTGCGCCAACGCCGCCGACTCCAGCGCCGAGGTGATGAGCGCTTCATACATCACGCTTTGCGCGTCCCAGGGCTGGGCGCGAGCGGCGTTCTCGTCCATGATGCGTGCGAGCAACGACTGGTCCAGGCTGCCCCAATTCACGCCGATACGCACCGGCTTGTCATACTGGATCGCCATTTCGATCATTTGCGAGAACTGCGTATCCCGCTTGGCGCCCTGTCCGACGTTCCCCGGATTGATGCGGTACTTCGACAGCGCTTCGGCGCACGCCGGATAGTCGGCGAGCAGCTTGTGGCCGTTGTAATGGAAGTCACCCACGAGCGGTACCGCCACACCCATGCGGTCGAGTTGCTCACGAATCGCCGGCACCGCGGCGGCCGCTTCCGGCGTGTTTACCGTGATACGCACGAGCTCGGAGCCCGCCTGCGCCAGCTCCTTGACCTGAATGGCCGTGCCGATCACGTCTGCGGTGTCGGTGTTGGTCATCGATTGCACGCGAATCGGCGAGTCTCCACCGACCGTCACGAGCTGGCCGCCCCAGCGAATGGCGACCTTACGCGACTGACGACGGGGTGCCGGACCGCCGATGATCGGCATGCATTCTACAGAAGCCATGATTACCCTCTTTCGGTCTCACTGCAGCGTCAAACGCGCCACATTACCCGCATTGCGGGACTTGATCTCGACCGGTTGACCGTTGAATTCCAGCGATTCGACGCCCGCCACGTTGCCCACGACGATCTTGAGCGGCGCATCGCCCGTGATTTCCTGCGCAGTCCCTGCACGCATCAGTTGGGAGAACAGCACCTTGCCGTCCTTCGAACGCACTTCGACCCAACTATCCGCTTTCAGGCGCAATGCAATCTTGCCCGTCCCGGGCGCGCCCGCACTGGCGGCAGATGCCGCCGCCGGCGCCGTCGTCGCCGACGGCGAACTCGCCCCGGCCAACCCGGCCACCATATGCGTCGGATCGGCGGCGGCGATCAGGCCCGGACCCGCCGCGGCACTGTCCGATGCGCTATTGACCGTACTTTCCGTATTACCGTTGTTCGCCCCCTCCGCCCCCGGCGGCGTGCCGTTGGCGTCGGCCACGACTGGCTGGCTGGCGGGCTCCGCGCCCGGCGCCGATGCGATGCTGGCCAGTTCGGCCGGCTCGGCCGACCCACGGCCCGACTTGTGGGCATTACCGAAGTACCACGCGGCCCCCGCAATCACGACCAGGGCGACCAATGCCCACGGCCATTTGGCCTGCGACGCCGCGACCGGCGAGCGAAAACGCACCGGGCTCTTCGGAATGCTGGGCTGGCCAACCGGAGGCTGCGGAATGTCGACGGGAGCGGCGCGGCCGAAACTGCGCAGCGGCTCGACCATCGGCTCCGGATCCGCCCCGAGCATGCGTGCGTAGCTACGCACGACACCCAGAATAAAAGGGATTTCCGGCAGGGCTTCCCACTCGCCGGATTCAAGACGCTTGAGCTTCTGCACGGAGATTTTCAGCCGCGCCGACACGTCTTCGATCGACATGCCGCGCTTCTCACGCAGTGCAGCCAGTTGCGCACCCACCTGCGCACCCAGCTCAGCCCACCCGGCGGCCGCGCCTTGCGACGCGCCTTGGCCCTGGGCCTCGGCTTGCCCGCCAGCTTCCGCCTGATTCTGGTTATCCATCGATACGCCCCCGTTCGTAAGCAGCCGCCCGCAGCGGCTGAGGATATGCTGACCACAATTCCCCGCCATCACCTGCCGTGCGGGCGGCGTAAGGATCTGCGCGGCGCATCGGAGGATTCTGCAAGGAACTGAAGGAATCGCGCAGGGCCCGAAACGCGCCCCGCGCAAGAAATGCTGTCGTACGAGACTGATCCGACGGGCGGCATGGCACGCGCGACGCCGACGGCCCTCGCCACGGTCCGCGCCCGCCCAGACGCAACGTCATACGGTACGCACCTCGACCGCGATTTTCCCGAATTTTCCGCGCTGCGCAAGTCGCGTGCGGTCCTGCACCTCGCCGGCGAGTTGACCGCACGCGGCATCGATGTCGTCGCCGCGCGTCTTGCGCACGGTCGTCACGAGGCCCGCGTCGAGCAGAATTTGCGCAAAGCGCTTGATCTGCGGGTCCTTCGAGCGCAACAGGCCGGATTCGGGAAACGGATTGAAAGGAATCAGATTGAATTTGCACGGCACATCGCGCGTCAGTGCGACCAGCTCACGCGCATGCGCCTCGGTGTCGTTCACACCGTCGAGCATGCAGTACTCGAACGTGATGAAATCGCGCGGCGCGACTTCCAGGTAGCGCTCGCACGCGCCCATCAGCTCGCGTAACGGATATTTCTTGTTGAGCGGGACGAGGACATCGCGCAGCGCGTCGTTCGGCGCATGCAGCGACACCGCGAGCGCCACCGGCAACTCCTGGCCCAGGCGATCCATCATCGGCACGACGCCCGAGGTCGACAACGTGACACGACGACGCGACAGCCCGTAGGCATTGTCGTCGAGCATCAGGCGCATCGCCCCCACGACATTCTCGAAGTTGAGCAGCGGCTCGCCCATGCCCATCATCACCACGTTGGTGATGACACGCTCGTTCTTGCCCTCGCGCCCGAGGTCGCGGCGCAATGCGAATTCGGCCATCCACAATTGACCGATGATTTCGCCAAGCGACAGATTGCGTGAGAAACCCTGCTTGCCGGTAGAACAGAACCGACAGTTGACGGCGCAGCCCGCCTGCGAAGAGACGCAGAGCGTGCCACGCGTTTCCTCAGGGATGTAGACGGTCTCGACGGCATTGCCGTTACCCACGTCCAGCAGCCACTTGCGCGTGCCGTCAGCCGACAGGTGGTCGGTGATGACATCGGGCGCGGCGATCGTCGCACGCGTATGCAACTTCTCGCGCAACGACTTGGCCAGATCGGTCATGCCGTCGAAATCGGCGGCGCCCATCTGGTGGATCCAGCGCTGGAGCTGGCGGGCACGGAACGGCTTCTCGCCGAGCGAGCCGCAATAGGCGGCCAGACCGTCCGGATCGTAATCAAGCAGATTCGTAAGGTTGGTCATGACCTGGTCCGTCAACATCCCTTCGATAACTTCCTGCCATTGAGCAGCCAGACGCGGATTATCGCGCGTAGACGTTCATGCCCGGGAAGAAGAACGACACTTCCACGGCAGCCGTTTCGGCGGCGTCCGAGCCGTGCACGGCATTCGCGTCGATGCTGTCGGCGAAGTCGGCGCGGATCGTGCCCTTCTCAGCCTTCTTCGGATCGGTCGCGCCCATCAGGTCGCGATGCTTCGCCACGGCGTTCTCGCCTTCCAGTACTTGGATCATGACCGGGCCCGAGACCATGAAGTCGACCAGATCCTTGAAGAACGGGCGCTCCTTGTGCACGGCGTAGAATTGCTCGGCTTCGGCGCGCGACAGATGCACCAGCTTGGCAGCAGCGATCTTCAGGCCCGCGTTTTCGAAGCGGCTATAGATCTGGCCGATCACGTTCTTGGCAACGGCATCGGGCTTGATAATCGACAAAGTGCGTTCGACTGCCATGAAAAACTCCAAAAAATTAAGCAGTTATACAATCAACATGAACCCGTGATTGTAGCACGAAGGCTGTTATGATGGGGGATGGAACCTACAGCGCGCGCACCGCTCAAACGCAGGACGGCCGGGACGATCCGGCTTTTCGCGAAGTCATGATCAGCGCGGAATACCGCCACCTTCCCAACATGGAAAGGTCGGGCAACGGCGCGGCGGATTGAAATTCGGGCATTCGCCCCGACATTTTAAGCACCGTCCGAGCACTTTCCTCGCCATCTTTCGGTATCCTGTGACTTCGACGACGGGCCGGATGGATGGCTGCGGGGGATCGACTGGCGACAAGCCGGTCGTCGTAAGCGTCAAGCGGCGCTTGCCGGCCCCGCCGGCGGGCACAATGACCACGGAGAACACAAGATATGAACCAGGATTTCCAACGTTTCGGCTACGGCGGGACGCGCAACGTCGCGACCGCGCAGGTGCGCAACAAGGTGCTGCGCAACACGTACTGGCTGCTCGCGCTGTCGATGCTGCCGACGATTGCGGGGGCCTGGCTGGGCGTAAACTACGGCTTCGCGCTGTTCGCGGGCAGCCCGATGGTCAGCATGATCGCGTTCCTCGCGATCGCATTCGGCTTCATGTTCGCGATCGAGCGCTTCAAGAACAGTGGCGTCGGTGTCGCCTTGCTGCTCGGCTTCACGTTCTTCATGGGCCTGATGCTCACGCGTCTGCTGAGCTTCGTGCTGGGATTCTCGAACGGCGCCTCGCTCATCATGCTGGCGTTCGGGGGTACCGCCGTGATTTTCGGCGTGATGGCAACCGTCGCCACGGTCAGCAAGCGTGACTTCAGCGGACTGGGCAAGTGGTTGTTCATGGGCGTGCTCGTGATCCTGCTGGCCTCGGTCGCCAACATCTGGCTGCAACTGCCGGCGCTGATGCTGACGGTTTCGGTGATCGCCATCGCCATTTTCTCGGCGTACATCCTGTTCGACGTGCAGCGCGTCGTGAACGGTGGCGAGACGAACTACGTCACCGCAACGCTCGCGATTTACCTCGACCTGTACAACATCTTCGCCAACCTGCTCGCCATCCTCGGCGTGCTCGGCGGCAATCGCAACTGACGCGACCGACAGGCGGCGCGGGCATCCCCGCGCTACCTCCGGAGGCAAAAAAAGCCAGTCCCTCGGGACTGGCTTTTTCTTTGATCGACGCGTTCCGGCGATGCCGTACGCAGGCCTTCGCCCGGCCCACCTCGATCCGCCGAGCGCCTATCTCACGCATGCACCGACTGACGCTCGGCCGTCACGCGCGATCAAGCCTTGTCGTGAATCACGCCATCACCACCGGTAGCACCGGCGATCGCCTCTACCCCCTCATCGTCCTGATCGGCGGGGGCATCCGACGCCGACACCCGAACGCTCGGCACCCACGGCTGACCGATGCTCTCGTGCTCGAACACGGCCATTGACTCGACGTGCGACGTGTGAGGGAACATGTTCACCACCCCCGCCAGTGTCAGTCGATAGCCCGCTTCGTGCACAAGCACGCCCGCGTCGCGCGCCAGCGTTGCCGGACTGCAGGACACGTAGACGATGCGCTTTGGCAGGCCGTCATAGCCCTGCTGTGCCAGCTCAGCGAGCGCCTTCGACACCGCCAGCGCCCCTTCGCGCGGCGGATCGATCAGGTAGCGGTCAAACGCGCCCAACGCCCGAATATCCTCCGGCGTGATGTCGAACAGATTCCGGCACGCAAATTCAGTACGTTCGGCCACACCATTACGCTGCGCATTCGCGAGCGCGCGCTCCGTCAGCGAGGTGCTGCCCTCGATCCCCATGACGGTGCCGGCGCGGCGCGCCAGCGGCAGCGTGAAGTTACCCAGACCGCAGAACAGATCGAGCACGCGCTCATGCGACGTCGGCGCCAGCAGACGCAACGCGCGATGCACAAGCACGCGATTGATCTGATGGTTGACCTGCGTGAAATCCGTTGGCTTGAAGGGCATCCGGATCTGATATTCCGGCAGGGTGTAATGCAACTCCGGATCCAGCGGATAGAACGGCACCGCCGTGTCCGGCCCCTTCGGCTGCACCCAGAACTGCACGCGATTCGCATCCGCGAAGGCGCGCAAAATGTCTTCGTCCGCCGGGGTGAGGGGCTCGAGAATACGCAGCACGAGCGCCGTCACATCGGCGCCGATAGCCAGCTCGATCTGCGGCAGGCGTTCGCGAATGGACAACGACTCGATCAGACGGCGCAGCGGCACGAGCATGTCGGAGATGTGACGCGGCAGCACTTCACACGAGTCCATATCGACCACGTAGCTGCTCCTGCGCTCATGGAATCCGATGAGCACGCCCCCCTTTTTCGGCACGTAGCGCACCGTCAGACGTGCACGGAAACGATAGCCCCAGTCCGGCCCCTGGATGGGCCGCAGGATGGCTTCCGCCCTCACCTTGCCCAGACGCGCCAGGTTGTCTTCGAGCACACGCTGCTTGATGGCGATCTGCGCCCGCGGTTCGAGATGCTGCATCGAGCACCCACCGCATTTACCAAAGTGCGGGCACTGCGGCCTGGCACGCATCGGGCTCGCCCGCAGCACGTCCACGGCTTCGGCCTGCTCGAACTTGGGCTTGCGGCGATAGCTGAGATAGGTGACACGTTCACCTGGCAGCGCGCCTTCGACGAAGATCACCTTGCCGGGTTTGTAGTCCGGCGCGCCCGGCTCGCCCTCGGGCGCGGTACGGCCCACGCCGCGCGCCTCCATGTCGAGCGATTCGATGTCGATGATACCGGGCTCGGCAGCCGGCCGGCCGCGCGAGGAATTTCGGGAGGAGCGGGTCACGTCGTTGTTCTCATATGCGACAGCAAACCGAGCATTTTAATCGATTCGCCCGCCACCGATGCACCGCTCGTTCGCACAGCCCCGACCTCATCCCCCTCAACCGCCACAAACCCGGACGATCACGCCCAGGCGGCGAGATATTCCTTCCAGTGCGGCGCCGCTTCCTCTTCGAGCGAACGGCGCACAAACTCGACCTCCTGCTCGTACTCTGCCTGGTGCAAACCGCCTCGCATCAATTGATAGCGACAATAGACGAGATATGTGTTCACCACGTCCGTCTCACAATAATTGCGAATCTCCTCAAGCTTGCCGGCACGGAATGCTTCCCAGACCTTGCTGCCGTCCATGCCCAGCTTGCCGGGAAAACCGCACAGCTTGGCCAGGTCGTCGAGTGGCGCGTTTGCGCGGGCCTGATACATCGCCAGCAGATCCATCAGATCCAGATGGCGATGGTGGTATCGGCTGATGTAGTTGTTCCACTTGAACTCGCGATCGTCTTCGCCCATGTCCCAGTAGCGCGGCGCGGCAATGCCGTGAATCATCGCGCGGTAATGCAGCACGGGCAGATCGAAACCACCGCCATTCCACGACACGAGTTGCGGCGCGTACTTTTCGATCGTGCGATAGAAGCCGGAGACGAGCGCTCCCTCACCATCGTCGAGCGTCCCCAGGGACTTCACGCGAACGCCGTCGCGGTCGCGAAACACGCACGAGATCGCCGCAACGCGTTGTAGGTGCAACGGCAGGAAGTCGTGTCCCACTTTTTCGCGGCGGGCGGCAAACGCAGCGTCGGCCACGGCGTCGTCGGACAGCCCGGCATACGCCGGTTCGAGCTTGCGCAGGCCGTCGATGTCGGGAATCGTTTCAATGTCGAAGACGAGGACAGGAGATGGCATGGTAAGAATCTGAAGTGAGAATCAGCGCGCGCCGCCATGAGACGGCGACGCCATGGAATCCCGCCCCCAACGACGCGCTCAGCGTCCCACGGCGGCGGTCGTCAACATCGATGCCTCAGAGCACGGCGTCCTTGCGCACCCCATTGGATGCGAAATAGCGCTTGAGTTTGACGAGTGCCTCTTGCTGGATCTGACGCACGCGCTCGCGGGTCAGCCCCATTTCGTCGGCCAGCTCTTCTAGCGTGGCAGGCTCCACGCGATTGAGTCCGAAGCGACGCTCGATGACGTAGCGATGTTTGGTCGACAGCCGCGAGAGCCACAGGCGCATGAGGTCTTCCAACTCGCGATGCTGCACCTCCTGCTCGGGGGCTTCACTGTGATCGTCCGAGAGCAGGTCGAGCAGGCTACTGCCAGGATCGATTTCGAGCGGCGCGTCGAGCGATGCCACATGCTCGTTGAGCGCGAGAATGTCGGTGATCTCTTCGGGCGTCTTGCCCGTCAAATCCGCAATGTCTTCAATACTCGCATCGCGCTGCTCGCCACCGTCGACATATGCCGCACTTTTTTCGAGGTGACGCTTCGCGCGCAGCACCTGATTGAGTTCGCGAATCACGTGCACCGGCAGACGCACAGTGCGCGCCTGATTCATGATGGCGCGCTCGATACTCTGGCGAATCCACCACGTGGCATAGGTTGAGAAACGGAACCCGCGACCCGGGTCGAACTTTTCGATCGCGTGCATCAGGCCAAGATTGCCCTCCTCGATCAGGTCGAGCAGTGGCACACCGCGATTGAGATAGCCCTTGGCAATGCTCACGACGAGGCGCAGATTGCGCTCGATCATGACCTGACGTGCGGCAAACTCGCCCGACTGGGCACGCGTGGAGTAATCGAGTTCTTCCGCGGGTGTGAGCAGCGGCTTGACGCTGATACGGTTGAGATAGTGCTGGACGGTATCGGCCGTGAGTTCGGCTTGCAGCACCGTGCCGAAGTCCTCGGCGGCGGCTGGCTTGCGCTTGCGGCCGGCCGCGCCCTCTTCGGCAGCATCGGACGACAGTGCGTCGCCATCCTCCGCCTCGCGCTCGTCGAAAGCGTCGTCCACGTCCTCGTCCTGCCGGGATTGCCGATCGTCGACTTCCTGATCGGGCTCCGGGGCAGAGAGGCCTTCCTCTTGCGAAGTGCGACGCTTTCTCTTGAGCATTCGACCCTGCCTAGTTTATTGAGGCGGCAAATACTTCATCGGATCCACAGGCTTGCCGTCGCGACGCACCTCGAAGTGCAACATGACACGATCGGCATCCGAGTTGCCCATTTCGGCGATTTTCTGACCCCGCGCGACGGAGTCGCCTTCCTTGACCAACAGTGTGCGGTTGTGCGCATACGCCGTCAAGAAGGTAGCGTCGTGTTTGATGATGACGAGGTTGCCATAGCCGCGCAGGCCAGCGCCCGAATACACGACTTTGCCCGCACCCGCGGCATAGACAGGCTCGCCGAGGGCCCCCCCGATGTTCAGCCCCTTGTTCTTCGAATCGTCGAAGCGGCCAACGACACTGCCCTTGGCCGGCCACGAGAGTCGCAACTCGCCGCTCGACACGGCGGACGGTGCGGCCGAAGCCGACGCGCTGGCCGGCGGCGTCACGACTGCCGGCGGCACCGATGCCGGATTGTTGCTGGCGAGCGGCGCCGGCAACGGCGTGCCGGTATCCCCCGCGGGCGGCTTCACACGCAACACCTGGCCGACCTCGATCTGATCCGGATTCTGGATATTGTTCCAGCGCGCGATGTCGCGATAGTTCTGACCGTTCTCCAGCGCGATGCGATAGAGGCGATCGCCGGGCTTGACGCGGTAATACCCGGCCGGCACCGGGGTATTGTCAATGACAGGCGCTGCACCTGGCGCACTACTGTCGGTCGCCACACTGCCCACGGTACGGTCGACGACCGGTGCCCCGACTTGTCGCGATGCGCACGCTGCCAGCATGCTCAGCAACAGGACACTGGCGACGCGTTGTTGGAAACCCGCTCGCAAATTCACTCAAATCCTCCGCAGAATAGGCCCGTCGGGCTTAGATGATGCCCGATTTTAAGGGGACGAATAACACCCTATCAAGCTGCGTCTCGCGCCACTGGCGCGCGCCGGTGCGCTCGATGAGGGTCAAAATCTGTTGCTCGCCGCCCACCGGGGCGACGAGGCGTGCGCCAACGGCAAGCTGATCGATCAGCGCGTCCGGTATTTCCAGTCCGGCGGCGGCAATCACAATGCCGTCGAACGGCGCAACCGCCGGCAGCCCCAACCGCCCGTCACCGTAGTGCAAGCGGATATTCGGCACCCGCAGCGGTCGCAAGTTGGCCTTGGCGCGCTCATGCAGCGGACGAACGCGTTCGATCGAGTAGACGTCGTGCGCCACGCACGACAGGACCGCCGCCTGATAGCCGCAGCCGGTGCCGATTTCCAGCACCTTCTCGAGCGGACGCCCGCCGGCGAGCAGCAACTCGATCATGCGCCCAACGACCGATGGTTTGGAAATCGTCTGTCCGTGACCGATCGGCAGTGCGGCATCCTCATAAGCCTGATTGGCGAGCGCGGCATCGACAAATCCATGACGCGGCACAGTGGCCAGCGCCGCCAGCACGCCCGGATGTTTGACGCCCGATGCTGCCACGCGTTCAGCCATTCGCGTGCGCACCCGCTCCGACGTAAGTCCGATGCCATCCGGCGAATTCCCGAGTGCCGAGGCACTCGCGCGCCCCGTTGCGCCGGCTGAAACCCGGGTGGGCGTGGCGCCACGCACCGCGACCTTGCCGCCGACGATGCCGATTGCACCGACTGCCGCGCCCGGCTGGGCATACCCCGAACGCGTCGTCTTGACGGTCGGTCGCGGCACGTTTTTCGCCGCATGTGGCCCCGGCTGCACGTGGGGCGCGGATGCGGGTCGCGCAAGTCCTTTCGGTACGACCGCGTGCGGCGTTTGTGCGCCGCCGGGACGCGCTGACGCGCCCGCCATTGGCGTCGCGGCAGCGCGCAGCGTGCCGTGCGGATTGGAGGAAGGACCACCGCCTGTCGGCGTCTTCCCGTTCCCTTGACCCGCAGGCGCCGCAGCACGCGTCATCGCGGCGGGCGGTGCGCCGGCGGGACTGGCCCGCGACGCCTTGTCGAGCACCGGCGCCTCGCGCTGCCGGCGGGCCATCACATCGGCCAGAGGGAGAGGAAATCGCTTTGGCGGTGTCGTCATCGTTGTGTCACCCCTGCGCTGGCCAGCCAGTCATGCACGACGCCCAGTCGTGCGGTGTGCGTGAGATCCAGTTGCAAGGGGGTGACCGAGACGTAATCGTGCGCCACGGCGTGAAAATCAGTGCCTTCGCTGCTGTCGCGCGCGTCGCCGGCCGGCCCGATCCAGTAGATCGTTTCGCCGCGTGGACTTTCCTGACGAATCACCGGCTGCGATTGGTGTCGCTTCCCAAGTCGCGTTGCCAGTGCACCCTTGAGGCGATCGTAAGGCACGTTGGGGATATTGACGTTCAACAGGAAGGGCGCACCCAGCGGGCGCTCCATGTACCGCTCGACGACTTCGCGCGCGACGCGCGCCGCGCTGTCGAGATGATCCCAGCCCTTATGGACTTGCGAGAACGCGAACGAAGGAACCCCGAAGAGAAAACCCTCGGTGGCCGCCGCCACCGTCCCGGAGTACAACGTGTCTTCGCCCATGTTCTGGCCGTTGTTGATCCCGGAGACGACAATATCGGGGCGTTCGTCGAGCAGTCCGGTCAGCGCCACGTGCACGCAGTCGGTCGGCGTGCCGTTGATGAACGTGAAGCCGTTGCCCCCCTTGAATACCGAAAGCGGCCGTTGAAGGGTCAGGGAATTGGACGCACCGCTACAGTTCTGTTCGGGCGCCACCACGGTAATGTCGCCAAGCGGTGCCAGCGCTTCGTAAAGCGCGGCCAGGCCGGGCGCCTGATACCCATCGTCGTTGCTGAGCAGGATTCGCATGCGGCAATTGTAACCGAGGAAAGGTACCCGGATATGACGCCATCACAGCATTACGCGCGTCGTTGCGGCGATTCGATGACCACAGAACGGCCACGGATCCGCCACAAATCTGCCGTGGTTCCGTCACGCTCGCCGGCGACAACACCCGCCCCCGGCGAGTGCGCGTTACATCTTCTCGGTCTCGCCTGCCTGCGGCTGCCAGACGAGCAAACGCCGCTCGACCACACCGACGAGCCCGTCGAGCACCAGGGCGAACGCCGTCAGAATCAGTACCCCGGCAATCACGGCGTTGATGTCGAACGTGCCTTCCGCTTGCAGGATCAAGTAGCCGACGCCGCGCGCCGACCCCAGGTATTCCCCGACCACCGCCCCGACGAACGCGAGCCCGACCGAGTTGTGCAGGCTGGAGAACACCCAGCTCGTGGCGCTCGGCAGGTACACACGACGCAGCAACTGGCGCTGATTCGCGCCCAGCATGCGGGCATTCGCCAGCACCACCGGGCTCACTTCCTTCACGCCCTGATACACGTTGAAGAACACGATGAAAAACACCAGCGTCACGCCCAGCGCGACTTTCGACCAGATGCCGAGCCCGAACCACACGCCGAAGATCGGCGCGAGGATCACGCGAGGCATCGAGTTGGCCGCCTTGATGTACGGATCGAACAGCGCGCCGGCGCTCGGCGAGAGCGCCAGCCACAGTCCCACCGCCAGCCCGAACACGGTGCCGATGGCGAACGCGAGCACGGTCTCGAGCAGCGTGACACCGAGATGCAGATAGATCTCCCCGCTGGCGAACCACTGCCAGACCTGGAGCAACACCTTCTGCGGCTCACCAAAGAAGAAAGCCGCCTTGTCGGGGCTATCGAAGTAGAACGCGGGCAGCAGCGTCGGACTCGTGAGGGCGTACCAGACGAGAAAAGCCACTACCAGCAGCAGCCATTGCCACAAGCGCAAGTGCCGCATGATCGAACGATTACGCATGACGAACGAATTCCGGGAAGATCAGACAAGCCAATCGAACAAGCCAAAGCCATCCGGCAAATCGAAGCCATCCAGCCAGTCCAGCCGTTGCACCCAGCCGCACCCGCCGATCGGAAAGCCTGCGATTTGCCACATGACGTTTCAGACTGCTTTCAACTGTTGCGCGTAGCCCTTGAGCACCTCCTCGCGCAGCACGTCCCAGATCTGGGCATGCAACTCGGTGAAGCGCGCATGATTGCGAATTTCCGCCACGTCGCGCGGACGCGGCAGATCGATGCGGAACTCCCCGATGGGGTGCGTGCCGGGCCCTGCCGCAAGCACCACGACACGGTCCGACAGCGCAATGGCCTCGTCCAGATCGTGGGTGATGAACAGCACCGCGCGGCGCTTGGCCGCCCACAACTCGAGCAACTCGTTCTCCATGAGCTGACGCGTCTGGATATCGAGCGCCGAGAACGGCTCGTCCATCAGAATGATGTCCGGATCGAGAATCAGTGTCTGCGCCATCGCAACACGCTTGCGCATGCCGCCCGAGAGCTGGTGCGGATAGCGATCGCCGAACCCGCCCAGCCCAACGCGCTTGAGCCACTCATGCCCGCGTGCCTTCGCATCCTCGGCGGATACGCCACGGAATTCGAGACCCGCGGTCACGTTGTCGATCGCGTTGCGCCAGGGCATCAGCGCTTCGGCCTGGAACATATAGCCGGCGCGCGAATTGATGCCCCTGAGCGCCTCGCCGAACACCTTGACGCTGCCGGACGATGGCGTCAGCAGCCCGGCAGCGACGTTGAGCAACGTCGACTTGCCGCATCCCGTCGGGCCGACGACCGAGACAAACTCGCCCGGCGCAATGTCGAGCGAGGTATCCGCCACGGCCGTGTAACGCTTCGAACGGTCGTCTCGCGCGACGAACGTACACGTAATGCTGTCGAAACTCAGAGCCGGCGCTGTCATCATTTGTACTTGGCGTCGGCCTTCTTCGTGAATTCGTTCGTGAACGTCTTCGACAGATCGATCGGCTTGCCTTTGACCGTCTCGTCGAATGCCTGCAACGTGCGCAGCGCGGTGGCCGGGCCATCAGCGGGAATCATGCCGTCCGGGGAAATGGCTTCCTTCACGCGCCCCCAGGCATCCAGGTACAACGCGCGGTCGCCCAGCAAATAGGCGTCGGGCACTGTCTTGATGATGTCCGCCGGCCCGGCCGTCTGAAGCCAGCGCAACGCACGCACCATGGCATTGGTGAGTGCCTGCGTCGTATTCGGATTTTTTTGGATGAACGATTCGCTCGTGTACAGACACCCCGCCGGCATATGGCCACCGAACAGCGACACGGTTTCCTTGAGCGTACGCGTATCCGAGATCACGCGGATCTCCTTGTCGCGCTCGAGCATGGTGATGACCGGATCGAGATTGACGATGGCGTCGATATTGCCGGAGCGAATCGCGGCGAGTGCACCGGACGACGCGCCGACGCCCACGAACGCCACCTCGTTGGGCTTGATGCCCCCCTTGGCCAGCACGAAGTTCGCCATGATGTTGGTGGACGACCCGGGCGCCGTCACACCGATCTTCTTGCCACGCAAATCCGCCAGCGACTTGTAATTCGGCATCGTCTTGTTCGACACGCCGAAGACGATCTGCGGCGCACGCCCCTGCAGCACGAATGCTCGGATGAACTGGTGTTTCGCCTGCAACAGGATCGTATGTTCGTAAGCGCCCGACACCACATCGGCGCTACCGCCCACGAGCGCCTGCAGGGCCTTCGAGCCGCCAGCGAAATCCGAGATTTCGACGTCGAGACCTTCGTCCTTGAAATAATTCAGGCGTTCGGCAATCGTGAGCGGCAGGTAATAGAACAGGTTCTTGCCGCCGACCGCGATCGCGACCTTGGTCTTCTCAGGTTTGCCCTGGGCGAAGCTGGGGCGAATGCCTGCGCCGATCAAACCGGTGGCGGCCAGTGCCGTAACGAACTGACGTCTTTGCATGGTGCTTGTCTCCGTGGTTGCAACGTTTTTTCTTGGTGTGACGTGCTTGTTCACGAGCCGCAGACGGTGCCGCGCCCCGCGGACTTGCGCGAAATCGGCTCAGCTCAAATGACGCCGTTCTCGCGCAGTGTCTTGATGTGCTCGGCATCATAACCCAGTTGTCCGAGCACCTCTTCGGTGTGCTCGCCAAGTGCCGGCCCGAGCCATTGCGTCTGTCCCGGCGTTTGCGAAAGCTTGGGCGTGATGTTCGGCAAGTCGATTGGCGTGCCGTCCGGGAACGTGTGGCGCTGGATCATCTCGCGCGCAATGAACTGCGGGTCCTTGAACATGTCGGCCACGGTATAGATGCGGCTGGCCGGCACGTCGGCGCCTTGCAGCACGGCCAGGGCGTCGTCGATCGAACGCACGCGCGTCCAGTGACCGATCGCCTCGTCGATGTCCTGCGTGCGCGGCACGCGGCCGTCGTTGTGCGCCAGCGCGGGATCTTCCGCCAGATCGGGCCGACCGATGGCATGCATCAGCCGCTTGAAGATCGGGTCGCTGTTGCCGCCCACCACGATCATGCCGTCGGCGCACGCATAGGTGTTCGACGGCACGATCCCCGGCAGCGACGCCCCCGTGCGCTCGCGTACCATGCCGGCCACGCTGTATTCGGGCACCACGCTTTCCATGAGATTGAAGACGGCCTCATACAGGGCGACGTCGACCACCTGCCCTCGCCCGCCGTTCACATTGCGGTGATGCAGCGCCATCATCGCGCCGATCACGCCGTGCAGCGCCGCGATGGAATCGCCAATGGAAATGCCGATGCGCGGCGGCGGCAGCTCCGGATACCCGGTAATGTGACGCAGTCCGCCCATCGACTCGGCAATCGCGCCAAAGCCGGGCCGGTCGCGATACGGCCCGGTCTGCCCGTATCCCGACAGACGCACCATCACGAGCCCCGGATTGTCGGCCGAGAGTTGCTCGTATCCCAATCCGAATCGCTCGAGCAGCCCGGGGCGGAAATTCTCGACCACGATGTCAGCCTGCGCGGCGAGCTTGCGCACGATCTCCTGCCCCTCGGCAGACTTGAGGTTGATCGTCACCGATTTCTTGTTACGGGCCTGCACGGCCCACCAGAGGGACGTGCCCCCCGCGTCGGGATGCAACTTGCGCCATTTGCGCAACGGATCGCCGTGTTGCGGATCTTCGATCTTGATCACCTCGGCGCCAAATTCACCGAGCATGCGCGCGGCGAACGGCCCCGCGATGAGCGTGCCGAGTTCGAGCACCTTCACGCCGGCAAGCGCACCACGTGCCGGCAGACCGGCGGTGCCGGCACCCGGCGAAGCGGTGGATCCGGGAGACGAGCCGGCAGCGGATGCCGTGGACGCCGCGGCGAGACCTTGCGGCAATGCAGATTCGAACGGATTGGACGACTTGGACAACGCGTAGACTCCTGTGCCTCGTCGACAGGCATCGCCGTCGACTTCGAGACGCTGCCAACCGCAGCGCCTGTCGCAATGGGTGGCAAACGAAGTTCGTATAGTAATTCGACAGCCCGCGATCGGCCAACCATCGGGCAGCGATTCCCGGAACGTTCCGAGTTCAATGGTGTTGAAATCCGATATGCCGGTGCGTGGATCGCCCGTCAGGTCTCGAATAGATGACGCGCTCCGCGCTGCGCCGCGATGTAGATCGCCTCACCGCGATTGCGAGCGCCAAGCCGCCGGTACAAGGCAGACACGTGGGTCTTGGCGGTTCCTTCGGAAATGTCCAGTTGCTGGCAGATCGTTTTGATGGATAAACCGCGAGATAGGAGTGCCAGAATTTCGTACTGCCGGGCAGAGATGCCAAGCAATGCCGATTCGGCCAATTGCGTCGCCTTGTCGCCGCCCAACGGGAACACCGGCAGCCTTGAGAGCGGCAGCGCCTCACCCAGCGCTTCCTGGCGCCAAAGCACGAGCAATGCCGAGAGGGCTTCTTCCGGAACGAAGCGACCGCCCGCGAACGCCAGCTCGAAAACCGAGCGGATGCGGGCCACCGAGGTCGGCCAGGGCAGCGATGCCGCCACGCCAGCCTGCAGCCAGCGAATGATTTCATCGGGAAAACCCGCATCCCCAATGACGATCACGGGCACGGGCGGTGCGCAATCGGCAGCGACGGCACACAAACCGTCGATGGCTGGCGTGCGGGCTATCGATTCGGCGAGCACGAGCGCGCGACGCGACGGCAGCTCGCGCAACCAGAGCCAGTCCGGCGTCGTCACTTCTTCGACCTGACGCAAGACCGGCGGCGACGCGTTCGCGTCGATCTGCAACGCGACCTGCAAGCCGCCCAGCCAACTGGCAGCCTCACCCACGACCAGCACACGCATGGCTTCCCCCGTCATTCCGGTCAGCCCCCCCGGGCCGCCGCCCCGCTTGATATCAAGCCCGATGCGTACGTTGTCGACCTGCCTGTCGCATTCACGACACACGTCTCGGCCGAGACAAAAACCGAAGAAACCCTCCAGTCTTTGTCATCAGACAATCATCAGGCGTCACCTCGCTTTCGGAGCAGTTTGTGCACGAAACCCGCACGGCAGCGTGCCCGAACCTCGCGAACGCCGCTCCTTGTTACCGATGCACGACAAACCGTAATCTGCGTAACTTATTTACTCAATTTTCTAACATTCCGCTATTACTTTTTTCCCTTCCCTTTCTCGAATTGCGCCATAAAATACAAGCGTGCTGAAAAGACAGCCGATGGAGGCCGGGGGGCACGCCATGAAAATGTTCACCGTCAAAACGACGCGTGTCGCCATAGTCTGCTTGGTGACCGCGTCCTTTACCATTACCGCGCAAGCCGAGATCACTGTCATCGGCAGCATCCCAGTCGGGGTGAGCGATGCCTTGCTCTCCAGCACTCGCGCGGCGAACCTGCAACAGAGCATCGTCGCCTTTGCTCCCGGCACAGGGGCTGGCGCTGTCGCGCCGCTTCACGCGACCGTGACAACGGCCAACAATGTGCGCCTCTGGGACGAGGTCATCCCGCCCACGCCACTGCCCAAGCCCACGCAGGCATCGATGTCCTTGCCGGATGCGCCGCGCATGATCGCCGTCGTTTCGCAGATTCCGCATGCCTCGCTCCCCGCCTTGACCGCTGGATTTCGGCCAGCCCAGCTATCCCTGAACCTGGGGGTTGGCCGTATTCAGTCCAGCCAGTCGCGCTGACCCCTTGCCGCGTCGCGCCGCCCCGTCGCAATTTCCACGTCCTGCATTACCCTGAGGCATTGCGCGTCCCCGTGGCGGGTGACGCGCAGTTCCCTTTCCTGCTGCCGTTTGTCAAGCTACGTTGCGCACTCGCATCAGAACGTGTACGGGAAGCGCAGACCGATCACGTAGTTTGGGGCGTCCGGCGACATGCCGGCATTGACGTAACCATTCACCGTCCAATGCTTGTTGATCGCGTAGTTGATGCCGAAATTGAGCGACGCCGCGTTCGTCGAGCTTCCCGCCACCGTGGTGTAAGCGCCGCCCGGGGTGGCCGTCTTCGTCGCGCGCGAGATCGCCGTCGAATAGGAGATTGACAGCGCTGTCTTGTCGTTGAGCGCCAACGCCATGCCCGCGCCCACCTGGATGATGTCGCCGAGCTTGACCTTCGCGGGTTGCGTCGTGCCTTCAATGGTCGAGATGTCGTCGAACGTGCGGGCAACGTTGTACGTGTACGCCACGTTCGCGAACAGCACGATCGGATCGTAGGTGCGCAGGAACGACAGACCGGCCGTGAACGCCCAGATGCCATTCCCGGTCGGCAGGCGTGACGGCGTCGTCAGGTTGTTGTTCGACTGATCGGGGGTGCCGAGCTTGATGCCGAATGGCGACGTGCCGGTCGGCGCGGTCACGCGAAACGACGCCACGATGTCGGGCCAGTTCGCGTTCTCCTTGACGAGTTGGTAATACAGCGACGCATTCACGTCGCCGATGTTCGCCGAATTCTTGCTGATGTCGCTGATCGACGACGCCGCGCCGCCCACCCCGCCCGAGATGAAGTCCGAATTGCGGTAGAGGTACGGCACGTCGAACGCCACGCTCATCCGGTCATTGATCCCGTAGCGCGTGTTGACGTCGAACGTCCACACGTTGGCCTTCGTCTCACCAAGGTTCAACTGGCCGAGAAAGATCGCGTCGAGCGCGAGGAAGCCGCTCAACACGAGTTGACGCCGATCGTAGTAGCTGTAGCTGATCCCGGCGTCGACGGTGAGCTTGTGGTCGAACAGCGGTGCGTGCTGTGCCTGCACGACGGCCTCTTCGGCCGGCGTACGCTGCGACTCGCTCGTGCTCTTTTGCATCTGCTGCGTCTCGCCGATCGGCGTGGCCGACGTCGGCCCCGCCGCACCGGCGGAGCCGCCAGCGGCAGTGCCCGCCGAACCGGCGGCAGACCCGTCACCGGGCGAGACCTGCGCGATCTGCGCGGTGTCCCACGCAGTGAGGCCGCGCCCGCGTTGCGCCATCTCGATGTCCGTGAGGCGCTGTTTCAGAGAAGAAATTTCCCGCTGCTGCCGGTCGACCATGTCCATCAACATTTGCAGACGGTCGTCCGGCGATGGGTTCGTATGCTCCTGAGCCTGGGCCGATAGCGTGAAAAGCAGTACCCCCAACGGAATAGCGGCAACGGGAAAAAAGCGATGAGAATTCATGATCCCCCCCGGGTAAAAGTGCGGACAGGCGTCCGCGCGCAATTCAACAAACACGTATTGCCAACAACGGTTGTCCTTGCTGCTCGACTGCGGGGTGATGCGTGCGAAACCCGTTCCGATCTGGGTGGACGTGCAATGCCCGGGCTCGGCCGACATCACCTTCTGGTACGCCGCAAGCGATCCGCGGCGACGCCCCACTTCTCGTTATTCTTGGCGTCCGGCAAGGGTTGCAGCGTTGCCGGACACGGCTGCCGGCGTCGCCCTGCGCATCCATGGCAATGCGGCGCCGTCACTTCACTTGCCCTTCACTTACCCGTCTTCACTTGCACTTCACTTCGTCGACACGGGTCGACGATCCTCGACCGCCATCGACCGTCATCGACGAATGGCGGCCATGTTTGCCAACGCGCTCTGAATGCCTGCCTGGTGCAGTCCGGCCGACGTGAGCGGACTCGTCTGCAGATTCAATTGCAGCGTGTTCATGACCTGCTGGGCGTTACCTGCGACCTGCACGACCTGCATGATCTGGTTCATCGCCGCACCGGCCCCGCCGCCCACGCTCTGGCCGAGATTGCCGTTCGGCGTGTTTAGCGTGATCTGCATGCCGGCCGAGGTAATGGCCACGCTGGCGCTCAGATTGCCCACCGTGGTATGCGAACTGTTCGCCCCCTGCCCGCCGACCGGCACCAGCGTGGCCATCGATACCCCGGGACCGAACTGGATAATGGCTTTATTCAGGGCGTTGTTCGCATCGCCGGCAACCTGCGTAATCTGTGCGACGCCGTTGATCAGCACGCTTGCGGCCCCCGAGACCGACTGTGAAAGGGGGCCGGTTGCGTTAACCCAACCGGGGATGATGCCGCTCGCGGCGCCCGTCTGGACCTGAAAGCTGCCGCCGCTCTGATTCACACCCAGCACGCCGGTGGCCATCAGGCTCGCGCCGGTCGGCATCTGCCATTGCGACTGCATGACGAGCTGAAAGCCCGTGATCATGTTCTGTTGTGCATACTTGCCGGTCGCGTGCGCGAGCACTTCATCGCTCACGGGCGTCCAGCTCTCGGGCACCACGCTCGATGCAAACGCCGGCACGGCGCTCGCAAGCAGCGGGATGACCAGCATCGAGACATATCGGTTCATGATGGTCTGATCTCAAAACAGATCCGCCCGGATGATGCCGAAGTCCACCATCGGGGTCGGTGACGTCCCGGTCGCCAAGGCGCTGTCGCGCAACTTGACTGCCAGGGATTCGTTTCCTTTGAGTAGCGGTGAATCCTCCATAAACGGCTTGCCGATGACCGCCAACACCAAGCCGTTCCATTGCTTGGCAAAATCGGCCTGCTCGATAATGCGATTGCCTAGCGCCGGATCGGACACGAACACGCGCCCGTCCTTCGCTGCCTTGATGACCACAAAGTGTTGATAGCCGTTGACGTCGATCAGCGCGATGACCGGAATCCTCAAGTCGTAAAGCGCGTTCACGTCAACTTTGAATCCTCGCCCCTCGAGTCCTAGCGTCTCCACGAATTTCTTCATGTCGAGCATCGAGAAGCCATTCTTGATGACCGTTTCCGGGTTGGAGAACACCATCATTCGCTGGATCATCTCTGGCTCCGGAATGTCGATCCCGTAGCCATAACGCAGCAGTGTTGCCAAGGCTGCGGATCCACAACTGAAGTCGTATTCCTGCTGGACCAGATTCACGTAGTGCATCGACTTGAACGAGCGCATCTTCTTGACCGCCGGTACACCGGTCGAAGACTCGAGGTTCACCGATGCATACTGCGCGTGCCCGGCCACGCTTGCGCACGCCAGAGCGCAAACAGTAGCGATCCTCACTGCGGCACGGCGCGCATCATTCATGTCACACCTCATGAAAAAACCGGTCCGGGAATCCCGGACCGGTTCGGTACCTCACTTGATTGCCGAGACGGCAAGGCTGTTGCTCTGCACGTTGCCGATCCCCGAAGCCACGTTCACACCGATGTTGCCGCTGGCCCAGGCAAGTGCGCCGTTACCCAGCGAAGCATTGGCGATGAAGTCGCCCGAAGCGCGCATCGAGGCCGACTGGTCGGTTTGCGCCGTCGAGTTGGCCGCACCACCCGTATACCAGCCGTGCCCGCTTTGCGAGACTGCGGCGGCCAGACCGTTTTGCTGCACGTTGCCCACACCGGCGGCCACGTTCACACCCACATTGCCAGTCGCACCGGCGAGGGCACCATCACCCACACTGGCGTTGACATAGAACTGCGAGATGCTGGCCGAACCCCTCGACGACTGGTTCGCAAACACCTGTGCCGAGGCATACACCGGCTGGGCGTTGAGCGAAGCGATCGCGACGTTGTTGGCCTGCGCGTTGTCGGCGCCTGCCGCCACGTTCACACCGATGTTGCCGTTGGCGTTAGCCAGCGCACCGCTGCCCAGCGTGGCGCCCATCGTCTGGTACTGCGCCGTGTTGATGTGGTACGTGATCGCGCCACGGACCCACGTGGTCGTCTTCATGTACGTGTCGGAAAAGCCCCACAGTGCACCCGCAGCGATCGATTCGCTGTGGACCGACGCCTGACCATGGTTGAACAAGGCGTGGAACCCTGCGTCGAAGCTCTTCTGCGTGTTCAGGAAGCCAGCCGCGAGGAAGCCCGCAGACTCCTGTTCTTGCTGCTGGTAGGCGTAGCCGCCCCACACCGCGCCCTGGCCCGCGCCAAAGTTGCCGAAGAGGTAGCTTCCGCCTGGCTGCCAGGAATGACCGTGACCGTGACCGACGCTGCCGAAGCCACCGGCAATGTTCGAATATTCATATCCACCACCGGCGATGAAGCTGCCCGAGCCGGAGTGGGACTCACCCGCGACATACCCGGCACCGGCCTGGAAGGACTGGCTGGTGTTCAGGTGGCCATTGGCCTCGGCATTCACCCACGACGTCGTATTGTCGTACGACGTGGTGGTCGAACCGGCGAGCAGGTAAGCGCTCCCTTGATTCGAGACCGTTGTGGTCTTGGAATGAACGCCGTACGTCACGTCACCCGTCACGTAACTGCCGAGCAGCGGCCCCGTGAGGTTCACGTGGTGCGCGTCGACACTCTGATTGCTTTGCACGACGGCGTTGCCGGTGTTGTCCACCGTCACGCAGCCACGAATGCTGACCAGACCGAAAATGCCGACCAGGTTCAGAACGTTGGTTTCATTGCCGATGAACGAGAAGCTGTATTGCTGATGGTGAGACGGGTACGCCATGGCGGAACCCGTCGCTACCAGCAGCGCAGCCGCTGCAATTGCTTTCGTTTTCATGACCATCTCCTTGACGAGAGAGTTACCCAGTTAAAAAGATGTGCCCGCCGGGGGACGGAGCACAAAAACATTTGCGGTTACATTGCCTATCCCAGCCGACTGGTTCACTTGGACCACGCCACTCGCCCCGCGGAAGGCGTCACCGGAAATCGACGCCGTGCGGAACAGATCGTTGAGGTTGCCGTGCCCAGCCGGGCCACCCTTGGCGATCGCAGCGGATAGTGCCGTATCCGATACGCTCGCCACTCCAGCCGCATCGCCGGTCACGATGACCGTGGCGTTGCGTTGAAGATTGCCGGCACCGCTCGACTGGTTGACTTGCGTCACCCCCGAGGTGCCCGAAAATGCGTTGCCTTGAATTGCGGCGCTGGCCGCGCCGGTCGTCGTGGTCACGAGCGCCTGTTGGTTCGTGCTCGACGCGCCGACACTCACCCCGCCGCCGCCGTTGGCGATGACCGCGCTGTTGGCCTGGGCGTTGTTCACGCCGGCCGCCTGATTGACGCCGATTGCCCCGGTCACCCCTACCGCGACACCGTTATCGATAGTGGCGTGCGTACCGGCGAGTTCGCCGTTCACGATCCAGACGTCCTGTGCCGACGACACCCCGGCGACCGCGCTCAGCGCGGCAGCCGCTGCCAGAGCGAGGGCGCGACGGGCGCCATGCGACCCGCGATATGCGCTCATTTCGCTGCTCCTGCCGCGCCGATGCTGGTGAGCGGCGCCAGAGCCGAGTTGATCACGGACGGCACGAGCGTACCGATGCTGCCAATACCGCCACCACCGCCGACACCCGCGCTGAAGCCGCCGCCTACGCCGTTCGATGTGTTAAGGGCGTTGCCACCGCGGGCATTGCCCACGAGTACGCCCATCACCGGGTCGATGCCAGATCTCACGGCGCCCGTGACGAGACCAACCGAGGCGCGGCCCGTCAATTCGCTATCCATGACCTGATTCACGGCGCCCATGGCGCTGTTGAACGGCCCCGTCGGGAACGCCGGCACGGCGATGCCAATCGGGTTTTGCTCACGCGGCAAGCCGCGATAGGCGATTTCCGGGCCGATGTTGCGTTCGATCACCAGGTCCCCCGGCGTCGCCGGTTCAGCGTGCGCGCGGCCGGGGAGCAGCGCCGGGGTCAGCGCCACGATCATCGTGGCGAGGACACTGCCGGCATGCGTCATCGAGAGTTGGGTCATGTGGTTCACCGCGTGGAGTAGGTCACACGCGTCACCTGGACGTTGTTCACGCCGCTCGACAGTTGTTGCGGACGCGGCATCGGCGTGACGACGCCGGGCAGTTCGTCCCACAACGTAACGCCGTTGGCGAGTGCCATTCCGGGTGACTGGACCATCGCGCCGCCTTGCAGATTGCGGCCGCGCTGGCTCCCGAGTTGTTCGTCATCGATACGGGCCGCAGCAACGGGCACGCCGGTCACGTAGACGTCCGTGCCACTGGCAACGTCGGTCGTGTCGACGGGGTTACTGGCAATGGCCGGCGCTTCGTCCACCGTCGTGCGGGCGGCGACCGGCACCACCATGGCGGCGTCGGCGTCGGAGACTTGCATCGCCGGCAGCGTCATCGAGAACGATGCCGGTACCATCGAGCCCGTCAGCATCGCCACATGCATGAGCGGCGAGCGCGAGAACTCGTGGGCTTGCGCCGGCGTGGCGCACAGACCGAACGTCATGGCGATGGCAGCGGCCAGCGCGCCTGCGCCTTGTCGTACTCGGTACTGAATGTCGGTGGTGAGAATTCGCATTGCTGTGCCCTCCTTGCCCGGGTCAATAAAGCGACTTCCGTGCCACCCGACTTAAGTGATTGAAAACATTGGCGTTGGATTTTTCGGCCCAGGCACGTCCCCGGCTATGCGTGCGAAAACGTTTCAGCATTGATACGTGGCCCATGCCAGGCCACCGGCGTCACATCACCGACGTATTCCACAAACATTCCGAACTGCGAACGATATCGGCGTTGCCAGCGACGCATGCAGTAGAGGCCCAGTTAGCAAGGGTTCCCGGTGCCAGCATTGCGACGGTTTTGTCTTGCTGCGACATAACGACACAGCCTCGTCGCCAATGGCCTCTCAAGGCGCGACGCGGTGCGTGGCCGTGGATGTTTCATCTTTGATCGGTCGACGGGACGACTGGTCGCGCCCATTTTCGGGGGCGACCGAACGCATGGCATCGGCACGCGCGGGTGTCTTCGCTATATCGGGAAAATGCAGGGGATGACGCATCGCCGATCCACCGGCATGACGCCGCGCGACGCATTTTCGCAAAACGCGCGACAACGCAATGCGTATGGAACAGGTTCGCGGGACGTTCAGGAAGGATCGCCGGAATCACCCATCGCTATTGGCGATGGCGGAAGTCGCGGAATGAGAGGTCGGCGGGGAAAACACAGTGTCCAGCGACACATCCGGCCCACTTGACGTGGCGATCTTCAGGACCCCAAAAAGAAACGACCGCCCTGCTCATCACAGGACGGCCGCCCTCTCTTCGCCAGAAGACATCAGGCCGGCACGCCCGATTCGTCACCACGCATTCCGTACCGACACATGAGGCGGTACAGGGTAATGCGCGAAATACCCAGCTCTGCCGCCACGTCCGTCAGCCGGTGACAATGGCGCAGCAATGCCTGCTCGATGGCCGTTCGCTCGGCCTCCGCGCGAATTTCCTCGAGCGTGCGCACGAGGGTCGGCACCCACGGCAGCAGATCGAGATCCTTGGCCGAAATCATGCGGCCGTCAGCCATGACAATGGCACGGCGCACGCGATTGATCAGTTCGCGCACATTGCCCGGCCAGCCGTATTCGTACATCGCCTGCACCGCGCACTGCGTGAAGCCACGGATCTTGCGATGATTGTCGCCCTTGAAGCGTTGCAGGATGTGGTGCGCGAGGATCTCGATATCCTGCCCGCGTGCGCGCAGCGGTGGCTCGTCGACGCGCAGCACGCACAGGCGGTGGAACAGGTCCATGCGGAAACGCCCTTCTTTGACGGCCTCCTCCAAATCGACGTGCGTCGCCGAAATGATGCGCACATTGACCGGAATCACCTCATGGCCGCCAAGACGCTCGATGGCGCCCTGCTGCAGGAAGCGCAGCAGGCTCGCCTGGCTCTCGATCGGCAGGTCGCCGATTTCGTCGAGCAGCAGCGTGCCACCATTGGCGGCCTCGACCCGGCCGATCTTGCGCGCGTTGGCGCCGGTGAAGGCGCCGCGTTCGTAGCCGAATAGTTCGGATTGCATCAGGTGCGGCGGAATCGCCCCGCAATTGATCGCAACGAACGGCCCCTTGGCGCGCGAAGAGCGCTCATGGATCGCCACCGCACTCAATTCCTTGCCCGTGCCCGACTCACCCGAGATGAATACGGGGGCGTCGGTATTGGCCACTTTGCGAATGGTGCGAAAGAGCTGCTGCATTGCCTCGCACGTTCCCACCATCTCCTGATCGCCGCCGACTTGCGGCGTGATGATCGGCACGTCCGAGAGCGATGCCATGCCCCAGGCATGACCGATCGAGTGCGCGAGCTGGTCGTTGGTACAGGGAACGCTGACGTAATCGAAGCAGTAGTCGCGAATCAACCGCCGGATCGATTTCGTCGTGAGTTGTTCGGGATTTGTCGCCGCCACCCAGCCGACCGTGGCAGGTTGCATGCAGGACTCGAAGGCGCCCATCTCGCGGTCGCTATAACCGCTCGCCAGGTCGATGAGTGCTGCGCTGGTAGTCCCCGGATTCAGAATGCGATTGACATCACTGGCGCTCTTGGCCGGCAGGACTTGCCAACCGTGCTCTCCCAAGAAGGACAACAATCCGTCATTGTGCTTCCGAGAGGCATAAATCAGGGTGCGCCCGGTATCGTTAGCCATACCTTAACTCCCCGCCTAAGCAGTGCCCGTGCGCAGTTATTGGGTCATTGACCGGATCTACGCGACAGGTGTTCGGCCCCGCGCCGCTTGAAAGCTCTTATTGATTCCCGTGCTGTTGGGTTATCAAGTCGGCAGATTCAGTCTAGAAGACCGGGTTGTGGGCAGAAATACCGAATAACAGCTAATCCGATTGGATGAGAGGAGCAGTACCTACGCGCGTCGATACGCAGCGATGCGCGTGCGTCATGCTCAGAGCGTATGTCGGTCGAGCACGGCGCGCGCGATGGTGCCGGCGTCCACATACTCCAGTTCGCCGCCGACGGGCACGCCCCTGGCCAGCCGGCTCACCCGCAAACCGCGCGCCTTGAGCATCTGCCCGAGATAGTGTGCCGTGGCCTCGCCTTCGTTGGTGAAGTTGGTGGCAAGCACCACTTCCTTGACCACGCCGTCGGTGGCGCGGCGAATCAGTTGCTCGAAATGAATCTCGCCGGGGCCTACGCCATCGAGCGGCGAGAGATGCCCCATGAGTACGAAATACAGTCCTTTGAAGGTCATCGTCTGCTCGAGCATGTTCTGGTCGGCAGGCGTTTCCACCACGCACAGCAGGCTCGTGTCACGCCCGGGATCGAGACATGTCTCGCAAATCTCGACTTCGGTAAACGTATTGCAGCGCGCGCAATGGCGAATCTGCCCGGTGGCATGCACCAGCGCCTCACCTAGCCGCACCGCGCCTTTGCGGTCGCGTTGCAGCAGGTGGTAAGCGATGCGTTGTGCGGACTTCGGACCGACACCCGGCAACGCGCGCAGCGCATCGACGAGTTCCTGCAGGCTCGAGAGCTGGGGCATGCGTCGTCTTTCTATGGAGGCGGGCGGAGAACCGCTCAGAACGGCATCTTGAAGCCCGGCGGCAGCGGCAGACCGGCGGTCAGGCCGCCCATCTTTTCCTGCGCGGTCGCTTCGGCCTTGCGCACGGCATCGTTGAACGCCGCTGCCACGAGGTCTTCGAGCATGTCCTTGTCATCGGCCAGCAGGCTCGGATCGATGGTCACGCGACGGACATCGTTCTTGCACGTCATCACGACCTTGACCAGACCGGCGCCCGACTGACCCTCGACTTCGATCTGGGCCAACTGCTCCTGCGCCTTCTTCATGTTTTCCTGCATTTGCTGGGCCTGTTTCATCAGACCCGCGATGTTTCCCTTCAGCATGTCGACTCCTGAGTAAATCGTATGAGGTATGTCATATAAGGTATGCCGCATGAAGCACACCGAATACGGTACACGCAGCATGTCGTGGCGTGGCACCGTAGGTATAACGCGCGTTTGGGGAATCCATTCGAAAACCCGGCGCCGATTCGCGACAACGGACTGCCTTATTGTAACGGGCGAACGCTGCCCGGCAGAATCTGGGCGTCGAATTCGTCGATCAATTCGCGCACGAGCGGATCGTTGGCGATCACCTGTTCGGCCGCGTGTTGGCGCGCGGCTGCCGCTTGCGCCGCCAGCGAAGCCGCCGTCGTGCCCACTTGCCCCAGTTCGACGTGCAATTGCACCTCGGCGCCAAGGTGCTCCGTCAGCGTCTGACGCAACTTGTCGGTGGTAGCCGCATCGGCCAACTGACGCAGCGGCACGACCAAATGCAGCACACGGCCTGCGACTTCGGTCAGCTCACTTTGAAACGCCAGTTGCTGGGCAAGACCGCGAGCCGGGAGTTCGGCGGCCAATGCCGGCCATTCGCCGGTAAAAACGGGCGCAACGCCATCGGCTTCACGGTAGACGCAGGCGCGCAGCGCGACCGCAGGCGCCGCCGCGCCAGAGCCGGCAGGCTCGGGCTCCGGATCGGCACCAGCCGGCGCCTCGTCCGACGCGCGCGTCGTGCCGCTGCGATGGGCGCTTGCGCCCGCCGCAGCGCGCCCTGCCGTGCCCTTGCGCCCGGCGTTCAGGGCGGCGAGCGCAGCACGGGCAGGCGACATCGGGGTGCCATCGGCCGGCGTACTGCTTCGCGCCGACGGGGCGCGGCGCGCCTCGGGCTGTGCGGCCGGCGACGCAGATGTCGAGCCCGCTGCGGACGCGCTCGGCGCAGAAGCGACCGACGGTGCCGAAGCCGCCGGGGAAGCCGATGCGGGCGATGCACGCCCTGTTTCGGCCATCGGCGGGCGCAACGGCGCGGCGATTGTGGCCGGTGCCCGCGTGGCGCTTGCCGCCTGCGGCGTTGGCGGCTCCGCGAGCACGCCGCCCACGAGCAACGGCGTAAACGCGGCCATGCGCAGCAGCGCCATCGAAAAGCCGGTGTATTCGTCCGGTGCAAGACTGAGTTCGCCGCGCGCGCGCGTGGCAATCTGGTAATACAGCTGGACCGCTTCCGGCGACAACGCTTCGGCCAGGCGTCGCACGTCCGCCGCTTCCGGCCAGTCGTCCGATACGGCCTGGGGGGCGTATTGCGCCAACGCAATCTTGTGCAGCAAACTGCCGAGATCCTGCAATCCCGCCGCAAACGAGAAACTGCGCTCGGCCATTTCGTCGGCAACGGCGAGCAGGTCAGTACGCGATTCGTCCTTGAGCGCGTCGAGCAGGCGCACGAGCACGCTCTGATCGATCGCGCCGAGCATGCCGCGCACGGCCGTCTCGGTCAGCGGCCCCGCAGCATAGGCGATGGCTTGGTCGGTGAGCGACAGCGCGTCGCGCATGCTGCCGCCGGCCGCCTTGGCGAGCAGTCGTAGCGCCTGCGGCTCGTTCTCGATCCCTTCCTCGCCGAGGATGGTCGTGAGATGCGACACGATGTGCCCGGCAGGCATCTGCTTGAGATTGAATTGCAGGCAGCGCGAGAGCACAGTGACCGGGATCTTCTGCGGATCGGTCGTCGCGAGAATGAATTTGACGTGCGCGGGCGGCTCTTCCAGCGTCTTGAGCATTGCGTTGAACGCGTGCCCCGTCAACATGTGCACTTCGTCGATCATGTAGACCTTGAAGCGCGCGTCCGCCGGCGCGTAGACGGCCTTTTCGAGCAACGACGTCATCTCGTCGACGCCGCGATTCGATGCCGCGTCCATTTCGACGTAGTCGACGAAGCGCCCTTCGTCAATCGCCCGGCAGGCCTTGCACACGCCGCACGGCTCGGCCGTTATCCCCGTCTCGCAATTGAGCGCCTTCGCCAGAATGCGCGAGAGTGTTGTCTTGCCGACGCCACGCGTGCCGGTAAACAAGTAAGCGTGATGCAAACGCTGTTGCTCGAGCGCGTGCGTCAACGCACGCACGACGTGCTCCTGGCCCACCAGGGTCGAGAAGCCTTTGGGGCGCCATTTGCGCGCGAGTACTTGATAGGTCATGCCAAATTGTAACAGTTCGGCGTTGAGCGTCCGCACCGATGTCAACGCCCGATCGGGCGCCGGCCGCCCGCGAAATACGGCAGGCTATCGGTGCGATAGAAAAAAATGTTGTGCGATTCTACCAAGCCCGTCCGGCCCACGCGATACGCGGTGAAGCGGCGTTGGCAAGGCTCGGGGGGGAACGCCAAACGGCATCGACGAGCGATGGCGGCACCATGCCCATTCACTATGGGAACGACAGATCGCAACGACACGCGAGAGATGAAAACGGGGGAAAATTTTGCGCAGGACGCGCGAAGAACGTCGATAAAACAAAGAGGTAGGTGACGAGCCTGACCCTCGGCACTGGCAGAAAACGGTTGTGGCTGCTTCGTTCCCGACCTGACCAGATTGGCCGCGCCACCATGCGAGGAGGCCCGTCAGGAAAAGATTCTACCAGAGTCGACGCGTCAACAGAAGCCCGGTGTGCGAGATTGTGAGACACGGCAGCGCCGCGGCGGCAACCTTATGGCGCACTCAGCCACTACGCGCAAGCGTTTGCGATTTCCGCTAAGATGGTCACAAACTGCATTGGCGAACGCTATTGAAGCACGCAATTGCAGCCTCCATATGGAGAATGCACGCCCGGAAAAGCCGGGTGACATCTCCGGCGTCGGTGAAAGCGCGCTGTTTTCGCCGGACGTTTCCGAATAGTCAGACGAGGCAACAATACTCATGAGCGAACAAATCAAGCACATTTCCGATGCCACCTTCGATGCGGACGTTTTGAATTCCGACAAGCCGGTGCTTCTCGACTTCTGGGCGGAATGGTGCGGTCCGTGCAAGATGATCGCCCCGATCCTGGAGGACGTGGCGAAGGAATACGGCGACAAGGTGCAAGTCGCCAAGATGAACGTGGACGACAATCAGGCCACGCCGGCCAAGTTCGGCATTCGCGGCATCCCGACGCTGATCCTGTTCAAGAACGGCGCCGTCGCGGGCCAGAAGGTCGGCGCACTTGCGAAGGGTCAACTGACCGCCTTCCTTGACCAGCATCTGTGATCCCGAGCCGATGACGGCAGGTGCCGGGGCCTTTGTCGCCGCCGTGCGACAGCCCGGCACCGGGCAAGCGGCGCAATGCTTGCGCGAGACGCTGCTTGCTATATAATCCGGCAACAAGCATCCCAAAGTTCTTCGAGCGTTCGCTCACTTTTCCCTGATCCTTCACTTGTCGTCCGACGGACGGCACCTCCGTATGCATTTATCCGAACTAAAGTCCCAGCACGTCTCCGAACTGCTTGAAATGGCGAACGGTCTCGAGATCGAGAACGCGAACCGCCTTCGCAAGCAGGAGCTGATGTTCGCCATTCTGAAGAAGCGCGCAAAAACCGGCGAGACCATCTATGGCGACGGTACGCTCGAGGTGCTGCCGGATGGCTTCGGTTTCCTGCGCTCGCCTGAGACGTCGTATCTGGCCAGCACGGACGATATCTATATCAGCCCGTCGCAGATCCGCCGCTTCAACCTGCATACCGGCGACACGATCGAAGGGGAAGTGCGCACGCCGAAGGACGGCGAGCGCTATTTCGCGCTGGTGAAGGTCGACAAGGTCAACGACCACCCGCCCGAGGCCTCGAAACATAAGATCATGTTCGAGAACCTCACACCGCTGCACCCGAACAAGCCGTTGCTGCTCGAGCGTGACATTCGCGGTGAAGAGAACGTGACGGGCCGCATCATCGACATGATTGCCCCGATCGGCAAGGGCCAGCGCGGTCTGCTCGTGGCCTCGCCGAAGTCAGGCAAGACGGTGATGCTGCAACACATCGCTCACGCGATTGCCACCAACCATCCGGAAGCCAAGCTTTTCGTGCTGCTCATCGACGAGCGCCCGGAAGAAGTGACCGAGATGCAGCGTTCGGTGAAAGGCGAAGTGGTCGCTTCGACGTTCGACGAACCGGCCACGCGTCACGTTCAGGTCGCCGAAATGGTGATCGAGAAGGCTAAGCGCCTGATCGAAATGAAACAGGACGTGATCATTCTGCTCGACTCGATCACGCGTCTGGCCCGCGCTTACAACACCGTGATCCCGGCCTCGGGCAAGGTGCTCACCGGCGGCGTGGACGCCAACGCCCTGCAGCGCCCGAAGCGCTTCTTCGGGGCAGCGCGTAACGTCGAAGAAGGCGGCTCGCTTACGATCATCGCCACAGCGCTGATCGAAACCGGCAGCCGCATGGACGACGTGATCTACGAAGAATTCAAGGGCACGGGCAATATGGAAGTGCACCTCGAGCGCCGTCTCGCGGAAAAGCGCGTCTACCCGGCGATCAACCTGAACAAGTCGGGCACGCGTCGCGAAGAGCTCCTCATCAAGCCGGAAATCCTGCAAAAGATCTGGGTGCTGCGCAAGCTCATCTACGATATGGACGAGGCCGAGGCCATGGAGTTCCTGCTTGGCAAGATCAAGCAGACGAAGAACAACGCCGAGTTCTTCGACCTGATGCGCCGCGGCGGCTGATTTCGCCCCTCCCTGCGCATCACGAGAAAAAGCCGCGACCCGCGTGTCGCGGCTTTTTCATTGCGCTGCCCTGCCGCCGCCTTGCCGTCCCTACCCCTCGTTGTGTATGCCGCGCCGCCAGCCGTAGCCGCAGCGGCGCGGGCGGCCGCGACGACTGTTATATGATGGAACGGCACCGCGCACTGGCCGCTGGCACGCGTTCCCCGAAAGCTGTTCCCGAAGGAGAGATTGCAATGTCCGAGCAAGACGATTTGATGGCGGAAGCCTTTGCCCACCTGGAAGCCGGCGACCCCGAGTCGGCGCTGGAGATTGGCAAGCGGCTTGAGTCGATGCAGTACTCGGGCGCCTATGAGGTACAGGCGATGGCCTACGCCGACATGGACGACATGGAACAGGCGGTGGCCATCCTGGAAGCCGGTGTCGCGCATGCCCCGGGCGTCTGGTTGCTCTGGCAACTGCTCGGCAACTACCGCTCCGACCTGGGGCGCTTCCCCGGCGCCATCGAGGCGTACGAAGCCGCCGGCAACTGCGCGCCGGACGAAGACCTCGTCATCGTCGACTTCAATCACGCCAATGCCCTCGCCCGCCACGGCGATTTCACGTCAGCACAGACGCGTCTCGACCGTGTGCTCGAAAACCCGCACCTCGCGCAGGCCGGCCGCGCCTTCATCGAGAACGCCATCGCGCTGCGCATGCACCTGTTCAACGCGCAAGGTGAGCCGAACGCCGCCATCGCGACATACGAATCGCTGCACAAGCACGAGCGCGATGACGAAGGCAGCAACGTGGCGATGGCCGATGTGCTCGCCGAGCTGTCGCTGGCGTACAAGCAGTCGGGCGATAACGAAAAGGCGCTCGCGTCGGCGCTGGAGGCCGTGCAGCTCTACAAGTGGAGCGATACCGCCCTTTGGGCGCTGCGCGCCGCACGCGACGCACAGTCGGATACGGCACAGGTGATGCATCTGATCGTGGAAGGTCACTGGTACGAGCCGCTGGAAGACGAAGACCCCGATGGCCCTCCCCCCGAGTTCGTCACCACCTACGATGTGGTGGCCGACGATGCGGCGGAAGCCCTGCGCCTGATCGCGGAATGCGAGCCACCGCAAGTGCGCGACTCGCTGCGCATCGCCGAGACGCATCCGGTCGATCACGACGAGGAGTCGCCCGCGCCCTACAAGGGGGTCTATGCCACGGGCGAATACCATATGTATCAGCCGGGCGAGGACATCGATTAAGCGAATCCTCCAGGCGCATCGATCTCGCCGTTGGCGACCGAGAACGACAAAGGGCACCGGAACTCACCCGATGCCCTTTTTGATTTGCCGCATCAACACGAACGATCACAGGCGCATCTCGCCCCCGCGGTCACGCGTGACTTTACTTGTAGCCAGCGCGATCGAGAATCCGCTGTGCTTCCGGCAGACTTTTTGCGATAGTGCCGATGGGCACATCTTCCGCTTTGAATTGACCCAGCGCGGCAAGCGCCGGGTTCGCCACCTGGGTCGTCGGCACGGCCGGCCACTCGTTGTTGCCGTTCGCGAAGTATCGTTGCGCTTCGTCGCTCGCGAGATATTCCAGGAACTTCACAGCATTGGCCTGGTTCGGTGCGTGTCTGGCAACGCCCGCCCCCGCCACATTCACATGCGTGCCCTTGCCTGCCTGATCCGGCCAGATCAAGCCGACCTTGGCCATCAGCGCCTTGTCTTCCGGCTTCTCCGAGCGCGCCATGCGCACGTAGTAGTACGAGTTCGCCAGCGCCACGCTGCACTCGCCCGTCGCCACGGCCTTGATCTGATCGGTGTCCCCGCCGCGCGGCGCCCGTGCGAAGTTCGCCACCATGCCTTCGGCCCATTTCTGCGTCGCCGGCGCACCCTCACGCACGATCAGCGCGCCCACCAGCGAGAGCATGTACGGATGCGAGCCCGAACGGGTGCAGACTTGCCCCTTGTGCGACGGATCGGCGAGCGACGTGTACGTCTGCACGGTCTTGGGGTCGACCTTGTCCTTGTTGTAGACGATGACACGTGCCCGTGTCGAAAAGCCGTACCAGTCGGTACCCGCTTTCGTGCTCGCGGCGTGGAGCTTCGCCGGAATGCGTGCGTCGAGCGTCCCCGACCGGGTCGGCTGGAACAGCCCCGCCTCGTCGGCTTTCGCCAGTCGCGCCGCGTCGACCATCAGAATGACGTCCGCCGGACTCTTCGCCCCCTCGCTCTTCAAACGCTCGAGCAGCGCAGCGTCGTCCGCTTCGATCCGGTTGATCTTGATGCCGGTCTGCCGTGTGAACGTGCCGAAAAGCTGCTCGTCGGTCTGGTAATGACGCGCCGAGTACAGGTTCAGCACGCCACCGGTGTCGGCCTGTGCGCCGAGTGTCGCCCCCATTACGCTGCCGAGCACCGTCAGTCGCGCCAGTTTGCCGATCGTCTTCGCCTTCATGGGCCATTCCCCTCGCTGTCATGGTTTCGTAGAGAGGAACAGGATAATGAAAAAGGCACAAAGTTGCAAATGATTCCCATTCGCGTTATTTCCGATATTCATTATCTGAAGCGTTCGGGATGGGATGCGCCGTGGAGCGACGACGTGGGTGCGAGGTCGGCGAACCGCCAAGGCCGGCGCACCTGAGGACGGATGGCACGCGAACTTGGCGCCCGCCGTGTGTTGCGGCTGATAAGACGAGGCACCCCGCCAAAGGTTCCTGCCGGGTCCGCGCATCACTACGATATCCTCGAAAAGTGAACCGAATTGCGCCTGCGCGGCTCCAACCGCCGTAAAATTGTGCGTCGACGCACGTCGGTTGCCAGCCTTCTCCATGGCCGAAGGCGCTACGCGCGTTTGTCCTGCCCTGCCGGAGTTTCCCCTTGTTGTCGTTGATTCGAACGTTACGCCGCCCTGTCACACCGACAGCCCACGGTGACCCCGCCTTGTTGCCCCCTCTATCGCGCACGCTTTTGCGTCCCCTTTTGCGCCCCCTATCCTCCATCCTCGCCGGCGCACGTTTCCGGCGCACTGCGTCGCCCCGCACGGCCTTGAGCGCGCTTGCCATGGCCGCCGTGCTGGCCGGGTGCGCAAGCGCCCCGGCGGGCAACGCGCCGGTGGCGCCTATCGACCCCCTGCCGTCGACCGCGCAAACACCGTCGGCACCCGTAGCACCGCCGAAGGTCGTCCGTCCGCTGAAGATCGGCCTCGCGCTGGGCGGCGGCGCGGCGCGCGGGTTTGCGCACGTCGGCGTCATCAAGGCGCTGGAAGCGCGTGGCATTCACGCGGACATCGTGGTCGGCACCAGTGCGGGCAGCGTGGTTGGCGCGATGTACGCCTCAGGCCTGAACGGCTTCCAGCTCAACCGTCTGGCGTCAACGATGGACGAGGCGTCGATTAGCGACTGGACGATGCCGTTCCGCGCGCGCGGCATGCTGCGCGGCGAAGCCCTGCAGTCTTACGTCAACAAGATCATCAAGGATCGTCCGATCGAGCAGATGCCGCGCCAGTTGGGCATCGTGGCCACCGATTTGCAGAGCGGCGCGCCGATCCTGTTCCGCCGCGGCAATACCGGGCAGGCCGTGCGGGCGTCGAGCAGCGTGCCAGGCGTGTTCGAGCCTGTGCATATCGGCACGCGCGATTATGTCGACGGCGGCCTGGTCGCGCCGGTGCCCGCCGAATACGCCCGCCAGATGGGCGCCGACTTCGTGATTGCCGTCGACATTTCAGCCAACCCGACCGCACAGGCAACGCAAGGCCAGTTCGACATCCTCATGCAGACGTTCACGATCATGGGTCAGTCGATCAAGCAGTACGAACTGGAGAAGAATGCGGACGTGGTGATTCGTCCGTCGCTGGCAAAGATGGGCGCCTCGGACTTCCAGGGCCGTAATCGCGCCATCCTGGCAGGTGAAGAAGCGGTTGCCGCGATGTGGCCGCAAATCCAGCGCAAGCTGGCCGAAGCGCAGACGGAAGCCACGCGAGGCACGTCTCAAGCCTCGCGCTGATCGAGGCAGCGCCGGGCCTGCCGCCGCAACCGCCCCTGAAAAACGAAATGCCGCCCACTGGGCGGCATTTCGTTCTGCTGTCTCGATATCCGCCAACGCCGCGGACATCGAACGCTTACATCGGGTGGTCGTTCTTGAAGAGTTGCTCGACGCGCGTCAGTTCAGCGCTGGCCTTGAGCGTTTCGACGCGGCGCGCGCCGTTGTAGCGGGCCGACCAGTACGATTCACGCAGATCCTCCACGCGAATCTTGCCGCCAGTGGCCGGCGCATGCACGAACTTGTCGCCGCCAATGTAGATGCCGACGTGCGAGAAGCTGCGACGCATGGTATTGAAGAACACCAGATCGCCCGGCTTCAGATCGGTCTTGGCGATGCGCTCGCCCACCTGGCTCATCTCTTCCGCGCGGCGCGGCAGCATGAAGTTGAGCGTGTCCTGGAATACATAACGCACGAAACCGCTGCAATCGAGACCGCTATCCGGCGTGTTGCCCCCGTATTTGTAGCGAACGCCGATGTAGTTCAGCGCGCCCAGTACCACGTCCGAGGCCTTGTCGGTCACATTCGAGAGCAGCTTCTGCGCGCGTTGCACCCGCGATTCTTCAACCGGTGCCTGCGGGGCCGCGTCGGGCACGGCCGACGTTGCGACGTTCGCGGCAACATTCTGGGCAGCGCTGAAAGAGCCGCCCGCCTGAAGGGTGGCGGCGGCCGCACGTGCGGCGGCGGTCGGGCCGTTGTTGTAGTCGTCTGCCTGCGCCGTCAACGAGGCGGTGACGAGGCCGGCGGCAGTGAACGCGAGAAGGAGTGTCTTGCGGATGCGCGGAGGGGTCGTCTGCATTAGTCGCCGGTGTGAGTGTGTCGGATGGCCGATGAGTCGCTCGTCAGGTGCAACAGGATGCTGCCGTGTCAAACGCCTTCGAGTCACGCCCGGCTGACCCACCGCCGAACTTGTCGTCTTGACTGACCGTTAACTCGTTGAATATTCAACTTAATTGGTACGCGATAGTAATGTGAACGTCACATGATGTCAAAAGGTAATAGAAAAAAACAATCAGCACAATCAGAAAATTTTCATTCCCAATCGGGCCATTGCGATTTGGCCGATGTTGTGCGACGTTGCGCGATATTTCATTGCAACGTCATGCGTCTTACAGCATCGCCGCCGCAACCAACGCTCGCGTGTAATCGTTCTGCGGATCGAACAGCACCGACTCTGTGTCCCCCTGCTCGACCAGATACCCGTCCTTGAAGACCAGCACGCGGTGTGCCATCGCACGCATGACGGCCAGGTCGTGACTGATAAAGAGGTAGCTCAGGTTGTACTTGATCTGCAGTTGCGCGAGCAGATGGAGCACCTGCTGCTGAATGGACACGTCGAGCGCGCTGGTCGGCTCGTCGAGCACAATCATCTGCGGGTCGACCACGAGGGCGCGCGCGATCGCAATCCGCTGCCGTTGACCGCCCGAAAATTCGTGCGGATAGCGCGACATGGCACGCGCATCGATCCCGACTTCGCGCAACACGTCCACCACGCGAGTTCGCCGCTCGTCTTCCGTCAGTTGCGGCCGATGTAGCGCAAGCCCCTCGCCCACGATCTCCTCGATCGTCATGCGCGGCGACAACGAGCCGAATGGGTCCTGGAACACGATCTGCATGCGCGAGCGCAGCGTGCGCTGCGCCTTGCCACGATAGGCGGAGAGCGGCTCGCCCTGGAATTCGATCTGCCCCTCGCTCGCGCGCTGAAGTCCGAGCAACGCCATCGCGAGCGTCGACTTGCCGGAGCCCGACTCGCCCACCACGCCCAGCGTCTCGCCCTGACGCAGCGCCAGGTCGAGCGGATGCACCGCACGGAACCGTCCGCGCCGAAACCAGCCGCGCGGGCCCGGCTGCGACGTCGCATAGTCGACCGCGACGCCGCGCGCTTCGAGCAACACCGGCGCAATCGGCAACACCGGATGAATCTCCCGCTGCGGTCGACTGTCGAGCAGCTTGCGCGTGTAGGGATGTTGTGGATTCGTGAAGAGCGTCTCGGTGACGGCACACTCCACGAGGACGCCTTTCTCCATCACCGCGACACGTTGCGCGAAACGCCGCACCAGGTTCAGATCGTGCGTGATGAGCAGCACCGCCATGCCACGCGTCTCGGCGGCATCGCGTTGCAACTCCAGCAGCAACTCGATGATCTGTGCACGAATGGTGACGTCGAGTGCCGTGGTCGGTTCGTCGGCCAGCAGCAGCTTGGGCCGGCACGCGAGCGCCATCGCAATCATGGCGCGCTGACGTTGTCCGCCCGACAACTCGTGCGGGAAATGCGACACACGGCGCTCCGGCTCGGGAATGCCCGTGCGGCGCAGCAACTCCACCGCGCGCGCCTTCGCCTGCTTGGGGAACAGCCCTTCATGCAACTCGAGCGCCTCGGCAATCTGCTCGCCGATCGAATAGAGCGGATTGAGCGCGGTCATCGGCTCCTGGAAGATCATGGCGATGTCGTTGCCACGCAGCCCGCGCATCTCGCGCTCGCTCACGCTGGCCAGGTCAACGCCGTCGAGCATGATGCGTCCCTGTATCTGCGCGTCCTGCAACAGCCGCAGGATGGCCAGTGCCGTCACACTCTTGCCCGAGCCCGACTCGCCGACCAGCGCGACGCGCTCGCCACGCCCGATGGCGAAGCTGATGTCCTTCACGGCCTCGGTGTCGCCGAAGCGCACCGACAGGTTTTCGACACTGAGTAGCGGTGCGCTCACACTGCCCCCCCGGCGGCCGCCTGCTTGTCCGCAACCCGTGTGTCGAGCGCATTGCGCAAGGCATCCCCCATGAACGTGAGCAACAACAGCGTGAGCACGAGCACAACGAACGTCGCCAGCGAAATCCACCACGCGTCGAGATTCGCCTTGCCCTGATTGAGTAGTTCACCCAGGCTGGGGGTCGGCGGCGGCACGCCGAGCCCGAGGAAGTCGAGACTCGTGAGCGCGAGAATCGCCCCGCTCATGCGGAACGGCAGGAACGTGATGACCGGCGTCATGCTGTTGGGCAGCACGTGACGCCGGATGATCTGCCCGTTCGAGAGTCCCATCGCCCGCGCAGCGCGAACGTAATCGAGCTGACGATTGCGCAGGAACTCGGCGCGCACGTAATCGGACAGGCCAATCCAGCCGAACAGCGAGAGCAGCACGAAGAGCAGCCACAGGTGCGGCTCGAAGATCGACGCAAAGATGATGAGCAGGTACAGCTCCGGCAACGATCCCCAGATCTCGATCAGGCGTTGCAGCGTCAGGTCGATGCGCCCGCCGTAGAACCCCTGCACCGCACCGGCCAGCACCCCGAGCAGCGTACCGGACACCGTCAGCGCCAGTGCGAAGATCACCGACAGGCGGAAGCCGTACAGCAGCCGCGAGAAGACATCCCTGCCGCGATCGTCCGTGCCCAGCCAGTTCTCGGATGACGGCGGCGCCGGATTGGGTACCGCGGAGAAATAGTTGATGGTGTCGTAGCTGTAGCGCACCGGCGGATAGATCGCGAAGTTGTCGCCCGCGCGAATGCGCTTTTCGATGAACGGATCGAGGTAATCCGTGGGTGTCGGAAAATCGCCGCCGAAGGTCAACTCCGGATACGTCTTCACGAGCGGGAAATACCAATGCCCCTCATAGCGAACGACCCACGGCTTGTCATTGGCGATCACCTCGGCAAAGAGGCTGATGCCGAACAGCACGACGAACACGACGAGACTCCAATAGCCCAGTCGCTGGTTGCGAAAGCGCCGCCACACACGCCAACGCGGCGAACGCGATGGCGGGGGCGGACGCGATGCGGCGAACGACGTCGGGCGTGACGGTGGCGTGGCGGATCGGGTCACGTCAGTGCTCCAGTCGATCGAATTGAATACGCGGGTCGACCAGGACATAGCACAGGTCGGAGATTAGCTTCGTCACCAGGCCGATGAGCGTGAACAGATACAGCGAGCCGAGCACGACCGGATAATCGCGGCGCTGGACCGATTCGTACGACAGGCGCCCCAGCCCATCGAGCGAGAACAGCGTCTCGATCAGCAGGCTGCCCGCGAAGAACGCGCCGATGAAGGCCGACGGGAAGCCGGTGATCAGCGGAATCAACGCGTTGCGGAAGATATGCTTGAACAGCACCTTGCGCTCGGAAAGCCCTTTGGCACGCGCGGTGAGCACATACTGGCGGCGGATCTCGTCGAGGAACGCGTTCTTGGTGAGCATCGTGACGACCGCGAAACTCCCCACGACCGACGCGGTCACCGGCAGCGTGATGTGCCACAGGTAGTCGGTGATCTTCGCCGGCCATGACAAATCACTCCAGTTATCGGAGACGAGCTCACGCAGCGGGAACAACTGCCAGAACGTGCCACCGCCGAATAGCACCAGCAGCAACACCCCGAGCACGAAGCCCGGGATCGCGTAGCCGACGAGCACGACCAGGCTGGTGAGCGTGTCGAATCGGGAACCGTTGCGCACCGCCTTGGCGATACCCAACGGCACCGATATCAGGTACGTGAGGAAAAACGTCCACAGGCCCAGAGAAATCGACACCGGCAACTTCGAGACGATCAGCGACCACACGCTCTGGTGATGGAAATAACTCTGGCCGAGATCGAATCTCGAGAAGCGCTTGAGCATGAGCCAGTAGCGCTCCACCGGCGTCTTGTCGAAACCGTACAGCGCCTTGATCTGGGCCAATTGTTGCGGGTCGATGCCGCGCCGGCCGCGATAGTCGCTCGCGGTGCCGCCGCCGCTCGCCTCCCCGCCGCCGCCGCGCCCCTTGAGTTCGAGCATCACCTGCTCGACCGGACCGCCCGGCACGAATTGAATGACCGCGAAGGTCAGCGTGATCACGCCGAGCAGCGTCGGAATCATGATCAACAGGCGTTTCAGGATGTAGGACCACATGGTTGGGGGGCAGCTCCTGTTGGGACCCGGCGCAATGAATATCTATCGGGACGGGGCGGGCGCAGCGGACGGCGCCAAGGCCGCGGGCACACCCGGCGTCGCCGCCTTGTCCTGCCCCACACGCGAATCCCACCACGTCGATACGAGCCAGCCTTCGGCGGTGTAGTACAGCGGCAACTTGTCAGGGAAGTGCAGGTACTGCTTGTAGGCCATGCGATGCGTGGACGAGAACCAGTGCGGCACGATGTAGTACCCGTGCATCAACACGCGGTCGAGCGCACGCGCGGCGGCCACGAGATCGTCATAGGTATGCGCACGCACGAGATCGGCCACGAGCGCGTCGACCGCCGGATCCTTCAGGCCGATGACGTTGTCCGAGCCTTCCACATCGGCCGACTGACTGCCGAAGCGGTCGAGCAATTCAGTGCCGGGAATCTGCGAATCGGGATAGCGCAGCGAAATCATGTCGAAGTCGAACGCCTCGAGACGCTTCTGATACAACGCGTAGTCGCTGGTGCGGAAGTTCAGCGTGATCCCCAGCTTCGCGAGATTGCGCGCGTACGCCGAGGCGATCGGCCCCATCGCCCCGCCATCGTCGAGAAATTCGAACACGAACGGCTCGCCCTTTGCGTTGCGCAATGCACCGTCGCGATATGTCCAGCCTGCCTGCGTCAGCAGTTCGCGCGCCCGGCGCAGGTTCTCGCGCAGACTGGCGGGCGGGGACGTCGTCGGCTGCACGACCATCGGCCCGAACACGGCCGGATCGAGCGACTTGCGCAGCGGGTCCAGCAGCTTGCGCTCCGCCTCGCTCGGCAGGCCGCGGGCGGCGAGATCGCTGTTGGTGAAATAGCTGTCGATGCGATGGTACTGGTTGTAGAACAATTGACGATTGAGCCACTGGAAGTCGAGCGCCAGATCCAGCGCGCGACGCACGCGCACATCGCGGAACCTGTCGCGCCGCAGGTTAAGGATAAAGCCCTGCATGCCCGCCGTATTGTGATGCGCGAACTCGCGCTTGATCAGTTCACCATCGCGAAAGCGCTTGCCCACGTAGCTGCGCACCCAGCTCCGGGCACGGTACTCGGTGATCGCGTCGAACTCGCCCGCCTTGAAGCCTTCGAGCCGCACGATGTCGTCGGAGTAAAGCTTGTAGACGATGCGCTCGAAGTTGTAGGTGCCACGTCGCACCGGCAGGGCGTTGCCCCAGTACTTCGGGTCGCGCCGGAAAGTGATGCGCCGTCCGCCGTCATATGATTCGATCCGATATGGACCGCTGGCGATGGGCGTCTCGAACGCCAGCGCGTCGAAGGCCTTGCGCTTGCCGTTCGCGCCGGCGACCCATTTGGGCGAGAACACCGGCACCGCCGCCGCGAGCAGCGGCAGGTCGGGACTCACGCGACGGAAGTCGAAACGCACACGACGACCGTCGAGCACACTCACGCCCTTGATGTCCGCGAACATCGTCTTGAAGCCCGGCGACGCCTGCGGGCTCATCAGCGTATCGAACGAGTACTTGACGTCCTGCGCCGTGACCGGATCGCCGTTGTTGAAGCGCGCGGCCGGGTTGAGGTGGAACGTGACCGATGTGCCATCGGGGGCCACCGCGATGTCGTCGGCGAGCAGGCCGTAGACGGTGGCAGGTTCGTCAGCGCTGCCGACACCCAGCGTCTCGAACATGAGACCCAGCACGCCCGGGGCCGACGTGCCGCGCAACGTAAACGGATTGAACTTGTCGAAGCTGGTGCGGCGATCGGGGTTGGCGAGCGTCAGCGTACCGCCGCGAGGCGCATCGGGATTGACGTAGTCGAAGTGCGTGAACCCTTGCGGATACTTCGGCTCGCCGTATTGGGCAATGGCATACTTCGCCTGCGCCGCCGGCGCCAGCAACAGGCCCAGCGCGAGCGCCGGAACAAGGGCAGGAACGACGCTCAGCACGCGGACCAGGGAAGACACGAAGCGGCCCAGCGAGCCGCGCGTCGAGTGTGGATGCCGTGTTGTGCGCGCTTTCATGCATCTCCTGTGTTGGTCGGCGAGTGCCCGCCTGCCGGGGCCCGGACGCATCCAGCCCCCTCCCCTTGGGCCCGCCGCAACGTTTGGCGACGTCGGGTGACGTCTCATCTTCCCGCCCTCACGCGCATTTCCCGCGTGAGGCTTGGCGACACGGCCTGACCGCGCGACAATTGTACCCAAAAGCCCGGCGGTTACCGCACTGAAAGACGCAGGCTCGCCGGCCCGGTTCCCCTGTTCCCACCCTGGAGGCCGACGTTGAGTGCTACACGATCGCCTGCGCAGAACCCCAACCGTACCCTGCCTCGCTGGCTCGCACGATTTTTCTTTCAGTGTGTTGAAGCTGCGCAACGTCGTATTGCGCGCGGCTCATTGGTCGGCGACAAGCCCATCTTCGACAACGCGCAGTTCCCGTGGGTCGAAGCCCTCGAAGCGCAGGCACCGGCCATCGCCCGGGAACTCGATGCCGTCCTGGCCACCCCCGGGCGTTTGCCTGCGTTTCACGAAATCTCGCCCGACGTCGCCACCATCACGCAAGACCATCAGTGGCAGACCTTCGTGTTTCTCGGCTATGGCATGCGGGCCGAGCGCAATCTCGCGCGCTGTCCGGCCACGGCCGCAGCGCTCGACGGCATCCCCGGGCTGCGCACCGCCTTCTTCTCGATCCTCTCGCCAGGCAAGCAGATTCCCCTGCATCGCGGTCCTTACAACGGGGTGCTGCGCCTGCATCTTGCGCTGAAGGTACCGCGAGAGCGCGAGCACTGCTGGATCGAAGTCGATGGTCAGCGTTATGCCTGGCAAGCCAACCGCGCCGTGGTCTTCGACGACGCCTATCCTCACCAGGTGCATAACGACACCGACGAGACGCGCGTGGTGCTGTTCGTCGATTTCGAGCGTCCGTGCAAGGCCCCCGTGTCGTGGCTCAACCGGTTGCTGCTCGCCTTTGCCCCGCTCACGCCCGAGTTGCAGCAAGCCAAGGCGAATCACGAACGGTGGGAGCGCGATTATTACGCGGCACCCACGCAGGCCGCCACGACTGGCACGCCCGAAACGCCCGAGCCACCGGCACCCGCCGTCAACCCGGCAACGCCTGATGCGCCAGCGGACGCCCCGTCCGCACACACCGTGGCCGACGAGCGCGCACACAGTTGACGGGGCCCGCGCCTGCGTCCATAAAAGAACGCCAGCGACGTGTCGCTGGCGTTCCGCGTTGCGGCCCCGGCTTACGACGGCCGTCCGGGTTGCGCAAGCACATCCTGCGCAGGCGGCGGGACGAAGTTCGCCGCGAGCACCGCGACCAGCGCCGCCGCCATCATTGCGCCAATGCCGAGTGCGGCATCGCCGAAGTGGAGATACGCCACCTTCACCGTCTCGATCACGACCACCGCGACGACGATGGTGATCATGCTGAGCATGCCCGCCACCGTCGCGCGATTGGGACTGTCGACGGCGAACAGCGACTGGCGATACACCACGCCGTAGCACATGCCCATGCCGAACGCATGCACGGACGTGCCGGCAAGCAACGCCGGATAGCCCGGCGAGAAAATCGCCGTACCGACGAGCGACACCGCGGCGCCGGTCAGCATGGCGGCCACGCCCGTCGCCAGCAATCGGCCGTTGGACCAGCGCCCGACCTGGCGCGCGAGCAGCACATTGCCGAGAATCAGCGCCGAGAAGACCGGCACTTGCAGCATCGCGTATTGGATCTGCGACAGACCGGCGCGCTCGATCAGGAACACCGGACCGAGGGCGATCCACGTCAGCAGCGGCGTGATGGCAAGGCCTGTGAGCACAGCGCCACGCCAGAACCGGGCGCTCGAGAGCGGTAGCTTGTAGCCCGCCCAGAGTTGCTTCGCGTTCAGCGCCATGCGGTCATGGCGCGACAGTTCCGGCATGGTGCGATACAACCCCACGAACGAGCAGACGGCCACGAGGGCGATGAGCCAGAAGATGCTGCGCCACGGCCAGTACGACACCACCGCCGCGCCCGCCAGCGGACCGAACAGCGGCGAGAGCAGCGAAACGTTGGCCATGAGTGCCATCACACGCACCGCCGTCTTCTCGTCGAACGCTTCGTGCACGGTTGGATAGCCCACCGTCAGCACGAAGCAGCAGCCCATGCCCTGGAGAAAGCGCAGCGCAATGAACTGCGGCATCGTTTGCACGTAGTGCGTGGCCAGACAGGCGACGATGAACATCACGAGACCGCCGAGCAACACGCGACGGCGTCCGAAACGATCGGCGAGTGGTCCCAGCAGCCATTGCAGACTGGCGTTGCCAAGCATGGCGGCGGTGAGCGCCAGCGTGGTCATGTCCGCCGACGCCCCGAATTCGCGCGTGACCATCGGCATGCCGGGCATGATCATGTCGTTCGAGATGTAGACGGCAAACTCGAAGAGCACGAGCGAGAACGGAAACCAGAATCGGGAAACGGACGGGGTGGGGTGAGACACCTAGTAAAGGCTCCTTTGTGCGCTCAACGCGTATGACGATGGCCCACGTAAAAGACAACACCCCCGGTACCTGCGAGGCACCGGGGGTGTCGATTGCATCGATGATGCCGCTGGGTGACGGCTTTCGATCGCTCAGACGTCCAGAAGTTCGACCTCGAAGACCAGCGTGGCATTGGGCGGAATCACACCGCCGGCGCCTCGGGCGCCGTAGCCCAGTTCGGGCGGAATGACCAGCTTGCGCTTGCCGCCGACCTTCATGCCGGCAACGCCTTCATCCCAGCCGCGAATGACCATGCCGCCGCCGAGCACGAAGGCGAACGGGTCGTTGCGGTCCTTGCTGGAATCGAATTTCTTGCCGTCGGTCAGCCAGCCCGTGTAGTGAACCGTGACGGTGTTGCCCGGCGTGGCTTCGGCGCCATCGCCCACTTGCAGATCGTCGTATTGCAGGCCGGAATCGGTGGTGATGATCGACATCGTTGTCCTCGCTCGAAACAGGAAGAGTATCGACGCGCGAGGTATCGCCAACGCGCGAACTCGGGAAAGAAAAAACCCCCGGCTCTCCGCGAAGAGCCGGGGGTGTTCCGCCAAGGCGACTTGGCGGAGACGGAGGGATTCGAACCCTCGATCCAGGTTTTGGCCCAGATGCTCCCTTAGCAGGGGAGTGCCTTCGACCTCTCGGCCACGTCTCCCAAACTTGTCGCTACATCAGGGAGGTGATGTAACGAAGGCGTGATATTACCCACTGTTCGCGATGCCGTCAAACATTATGCGCATCAAAATCCAACAATACGTGCGCATGTGTCATGCCTTCGACACGCTTGAGGAATAATCCCCGCACCGGCGCGCGAAAATCGCGCGTCGTGCCGCGCGCCTCGCCGGCGACGCTCAGGCCTGGTCGAGTTCGAACGCCTTGTGCAGCGCGCGCACGGCCAGCTCCATGTACTTCTCGTCGATCAGCACGGAGATCTTGATTTCGGACGTCGAGATGAGCTGGATGTTGATGCCCTCTTCCGACAGCGTACGGAATGCCTTGCTGGCGATACCGACGTGCGAGCGCATGCCCACGCCAACGATCGACACCTTCGAGACCTTCGGGTCACCCACGACTTCGGCGGCGCCGATGTGGCCCTGCACATCCTTTTGCAGCAGCGTCATGGCGCGCTGGTAGTCACCACGCGGCACCGTGAACGTGAAGTCGGTCTTCCCTTCGATGCTCAGGTTCTGGATGATCATGTCGACGTCGATGTTCGCATCGGCAATCGGACCGAGGATCTGGTAGGCGATGCCCGGACGATCCGGCACGCCACGCACGGTGATCTTGGCCTCGTCGCGCTGGAATGCGATACCCGAGATGATGGCCTTTTCCATTTGTTCGTCTTCCTCAAAAGTAATCAGCGTGCCCGAGCGCGCTTCTTCGTCGAGCGCGATCATCGGATCGGTCAGGCTCGAGAGCACCCGCGTCTTGACCTGGTACTTGCCGGCGAATTCCACCGAACGGATCTGCAGCACCTTCGAGCCGAGACTGGCCATTTCCAGCATCTCTTCGAAAGTGACCTTGTCGAGGCGGCGCGCTTCGTCGACCACGCGCGGGTCGGTCGTGTACACGCCGTCGACGTCGGTGTAGATCAGGCACTCATCGGCTTTGAGCGCAGCGGCCACCGCCACCGCCGAGGTGTCGGAGCCACCGCGACCCAGCGTCGTCACGTTGCCGTTCGGATCGATGCCCTGGAACCCCGTGATGACGACCACGCGGCCGGCATCGAGATCGGCCATCACGCGCTTGTCGTCGATTTCCGAAATGCGGGCTTTGTTGAAAGCACTGTCGGTCTTGATCGGTACTTGCCAGCCGGCATAGCTCACGGCATCGACGCCCGCTTCCTTGAGGGCCATCGCCAGCAGGCCAACGCTCACCTGCTCGCCCGTGGCGGCAATGGCGTCGAGTTCGCGCGGATCGGGGTGGGCCGAAATTTCCTTGGCCAACCCCAGCAGACGATTGGTCTCGCCGGACATGGCCGACGGCACCACCACCATCTTGTGACCGGCTTTATGCCACTTGGCCACGCGTTTGGCGACATTCTTGATGCGCTCCACCGAGCCCATCGACGTGCCGCCGTATTTGTGTACGATCAGAGCCATAACATTGCTAACACATTGATTTGAAAGCGTTTATGAATCGCGCACGGACACCCGCCGAAGGGTATCGGTTACGTTTTGATTCGCGGAACCTTTGATTATCGCACGAATGTATCGTGGCTGAGGCAGTCTGGCGCAGATTGCACTGCCGAGGACGCCGCGCGCCGCATCCGGCAGCAGATTGTGCTGTTTTCGGCGGCTTACGCTTCGTCGCGCCACATCATCCGCCAACGCGTGCCGCCATTCGCCCCCGTTTGTGCCGCCCCATCGATGCCCAGGCGAGGCACGAACACGATCTCGCTTCCCTGCCAGACAATCGGCACATGACGCAACCACGCTGCCACGCCACGACTCTGGTACCAATGCTTGAGCGAACGCGAATGTCCGTTCGCACGCTCGCGCCATCGCTCGCCGCCCGTGCGCGCCCTCGCCACGAGCGGCCGCGCGCGCAGCACGCGCTCATCGAGAGATCCCTCATGCGCCTCGCCCGCGGCGACCGGCACGAACACAATGCTTCCCTGCCAGTGCGGCAAAGGCCATTCGCGCTCCCCCGACCATGACAACTCGACGTCGGCGCCCCGCTCGCCCGAGCCGGCCGCGTCGTAGACCGCCGTCCACTGCAAGGCACCCCGGTACAGACGCAAGACCGCGTTGCCATGCGGCAGTTCGAGCGACGCGTCGTCGTGTGCGTCGCGAATCTGTCGCACCCACTCGTCCAGTCGCGCCTCCGGCGGCATGGCCAGCGCATGGCGCGCCGCCCAGTAGCGCAGCAGGTTCGCCAGTCGCGGCGCGTCCAGCGCTTGCAGCCGGGCGCGTTGCAGGCGCTCGCCGCCGGCGTCCTGCGTCACACACGCCATGTCGAAGTCCGCCTGGGCGAGCTGATCGAGCAGCGATTGCGCTTGCGCCGCATGGCGTGCAAACCGCGCCAACGTTTCCCGATAGGCGGGCACATGCGCCGCGATCGCGGGCATGACATCATGGCGCAACGCGTTGCGCAGGTAGTGGCGGTCGTCGTTGGACGGATCCTCGACCCACGACAGCGAGCGTGCTGTCGCATACGCCTGCATCGCCTCGCGCGAGACGTCGAGCAACGGCCGCAGCAGGCGCGCGTGCGCCGGCGCGCCGGTCGCAACCGGCAACGCCCCTTCCACGGCCATGGCCGCCACGCCAGGCAGCCCCGCGCCGCGCAGCATCTGCAACAGCACGGTCTCGGCCTGATCGTTCGCGTGATGAGCGCTCAGCAGCCAGTCCACGCCATGCGCATGGCACGACGCCGCAAGCGCGTGATAACGCGCCGCGCGCGCCGCGCCCTCGATGCCCTGCCGGGCGTCGCGCGGCACGCTCACGCGCTGTGCCTCGAACGCGAAACCGCGCAGACGCGCCTCGCGCTCGCACGCAGCAAGCCACGCGTCGGCGTGCTCGGACAGTCCGTGATGGATGTGGATGGCCAGCGGCGGTGCAATCGCCGTGCCCGCATCCCGACGCGCCTGAACCCAGCGCGCCAGCGCATCGAGCAGCACCATCGAGTCGAGCCCGCCGCTCAAGGCAACGGCAAGAAGCGGCGTGCCGTGTGACGCACCATGTGTCGCGTCGTGAGGCGTGAGCAGAGGCGAATCGCGTGACGTGAAGTGTGGTGTAACGTGCGTCGCCAGAGCGAGGTGCAACGCGACGTCCACATGAACGACTGCCGCGTCGCTTCGGGGAGAAGCGTACGCGGCAGCAGATGCATCGGGATGCGGCATCGGGTCCGGATTCGGCGTCATCGCCCCCCCGGACGACGACGCGATGGCAGGCGCCTTACTTCGCGCCGGCTTCCTTGAACTTGCCATAGCTCATCAAGCGCTCGAAGCGGCGTTCGAGCAGCTCCTTGTGGCTGCTGCCCTGGAACTGGCGCAGTGAATCGGCCAGCGCACGCTTGAGCATGCCGGCCATGCCGAGCGGGTCGCGCTGGGCGCCGCCCAGCGGCTCGTTGATGATCTTGTCGATCAGCCCCAGCGCCTTCAGACGGTGCGCGGTCAGACCCAGCGCTTCGGCCGCCTCGGGCGCCTTGGCAGCGCTTTTCCACAGGATCGACGCACAACCTTCCGGCGAGATCACCGAGTACGTCGAGAACTGCAGCATCATGACCGTGTCGGCAACCGCCACGGCCAGCGCGCCCCCCGAGCCGCCCTCACCGATGATGGTGGTGATGATCGGCGTCTTGAGTTCCGCCATCACGAACAGGTTGTGACCGATGGCCTCCGACTGGCCGCGCTCTTCGGCGTCGATGCCCGGGTAGGCACCCGGCGTGTCGACGAACGTGAAGATCGGCAGACCGAATTTCTCGGCGAGCTTCATCAGGCGCATGGCCTTGCGATAGCCCTCGGGACGCGGCATGCCGAAGTTGCGCATCGCGCGCTCCTTCGTGTCGCGGCCCTTCTGGTGACCGATGACCATGCAGGCCTGGCCGTTGAAACGTGCCATGCCGCCCACGATGGCAAGATCGTCCGAGAACGAACGGTCGCCATGCAGTTCATGGAAGTCGGTAAAGATGTCGCGAACGTAATCGAGCGTATAGGGACGCTGCGGATGACGCGAAATTTGCGAAACCTGCCACGGCGACAGGTTCGTGTAGATGTCCTTGGTGAGCTGCTGGCTCTTTTTCGAGAGGCGCTCGATCTCTTCGGAAATGTCGACGGCGGAATCGTCCTGCACGAAGCGCAGCTCTTCAATCTTCGCTTCGAGTTCGGCGATCGGCTGTTCAAAATCCAAAAAGGTGTTCTTCATCAGGCTTCCCCGGAAATGCGGCAGCGTATTGTACCGCCGGCAACGTCCACCCGGTCGAGATAGACAACTTTCATTGCCACTCGATCCACAATAGACGTCAATAATGACTGGATGCGATGGGATGGACGCGGATTATACGTCTTTGACTGAACTTTCAGTATTCGACGGGCACCGGTTCAAGGCTTCGCCACATATACCAGGTGGCGACCGTGCGCCACGGCTCCCAATTCGCGGCCACTTCACGCGCTTCGCTGCGCGTGACGGGTTCCCCGCTGAAATAGTTGACGCTGATCGCATTGATCAGCCCGACATCGTCGAGCGGCAGGACGTCAGGGCGCAGCAGGTTGAACATCAGGAACATTTCGGCCGTCCAGCGGCCGATGCCGCGAATGCCGGTCAACTCCGCAATGACCGCCTCGTCGTCCATGGTCGCCCAGGCGTCGACGTGCAGCACGCCCGACTTGAAGTGCGTTGCCAGGTCGAGAATGTACTCGGCCTTGCGGCGCGACAGCCCGCAACCGGCAAGCGCGTCGTGCCCGGTCTTGATGAACTGGGCCGGCGTGAGCTTCGGACAGGTGGCCTGCACGCGATCCCAGACGGCCTGCGCGGCCTTCACCGAGATCTGCTGTCCGACGACCGAGCGTGCCAGCGTGACGAACGGTTCGCCCCGCCCGGTCAGATGCGCCGGACCAAATTGGGGAATCAACTTCTTGAGAATTCGATCGCGCTTCATCAGATCGGCGCAGGCCTGGTCCCAGAAGTGCGGACGCGTCGCCCCTGCCGCCACCGGCAGCGGCACCACGCCGGTCACGACCTGCTCGACGACATCGTGGTCGATGCGCTCGATCTCGGGCGTCACGATGCGCGTCTCGCCATCGCGCTTGGCGATGACACGGCGCGAGTCGTCGGCGCTCGAGCGCACGGCCTTCGCCGGCGATTTGCGTGCGACCTTCGTCTTCGTGCCCACCGTCGGTGCAGCCTTTTTCACGACCTTTTCCGTCACCTTTTCGGCCACCTTCTTCGCGACGTTTTCCGCGCCCTTCCTGGCGACCTTTTGCGCGACTTTCCCGACGGTTTTTTGCGCCGGCGGCGCGGCCTTGCGCGCAGCGCCGGCCAGCGTTGCCTTCACTGCCGTGGTCCCAGCCGCAGCCTTGCGAACGGACTTGACGGGCGTCGTCGCGCGCTTGCGCGGCGCGCGGCGTTCGTTGCCGTCGTCGGACAGCGCGGAAGTTCGGGCGGTCTTGACCGTTCCCTTCATTCCCTTCGCTGCGGCCGTCTTGGTCGCCACCTTAGCGGCCACGGATTTACGAGTCACCATGAAATTTGCCTCGATGCGTCGCGCTCAGGCACGACGCCATTCGGTGGCGCCTCCGGGACGGTCTTCCAGCACGATACCTTCGGCCAGCAGTTCGGCGCGAATCCGATCGGCCTCGGCGAAATTGCGTTCGCGCTTGGCCTGTGCCCGAGCCTCGATGCGTGCCTCCACCGATGCGCGCAAGGCGTCTTCGTCGCCCGCGGCGCTGCTCCCCGCCGCCCCTTGCAGGAACGCTTGCGGATCGCGGCCGAGCAGGCCGAGCGTACCGGCGAGCCCCTGCAACTGACGCACGAGCACCGGGTCGCGCTGCTTGTTGATCTCACCGGCGAGGTCGAACAGCACCGCGATGGCGACGGGCGTATTGAAGTCGTCGTTCATCGCCGCGGCGAAACGCTGCGCGAACGGCTCGTTCCAGTCGAGCGGTGCGCCATCATCGCCCGCCGCATCCTTGAGCGCCGTGTACAGCCGCGTCAAGCCGCCGCGCGCGTCGTCCAGATGCGCATCGCTGTAATTGAGCGGGCTGCGGTATTGGGCACGCAGAATGAAAAAGCGCATGACTTCCGCGTCGAACTTCGCGAGCACTTCGCGGATCGTGAAGAAGTTGCCAAGCGACTTGGACATCTTCTCGTTGTCCACGCGCACGAAGCCGTTGTGCATCCAATAGTTCACGAACGTCTCGCCGGTTGCGCCTTCGCTCTGGGCGATCTCGTTCTCGTGGTGCGGGAATTGCAGGTCGGCCCCGCCGCCGTGAATGTCGAAATGATTGCCGAGCAACTGGCAGCTCATCGCCGAGCACTCGATGTGCCAGCCCGGACGACCCGCCCCCCACGGCGAGGCCCACTTCGACTCGTCGGGCTCGGTGTCCTTGGCGCGCTTCCACAGCACGAAGTCGAGCGGATCCTGCTTCGCGGCATTGGCGGCGACACGCTCGCCGGCACGCAGATCCTCGATGGATTTGCCCGAGAGCTGCCCGTAGCTGGCGAACTTGCGCACGGCATAGTTCACGTCGCCGTCGTCGGCCTGGTAGGCGTAACCGTTACGCTGCAGGGTGCCGATCATGTCGACCATCTGCGCGATGAAGTCGGTGGCACGCGGCTCGTGATCGGGGCGTTGAACGCCCAACGCATCAGCATCTTCATGCATGGCGGCAATGAACCGCGTCGTCAGCTCGCGCAGCGTTTCGCCATTCTCGACGGCGCGCTTGATGATCTTGTCGTCGATATCGGTGATATTGCGCACATAGGTGACGCGATAGCCGAGCGTTCGCAGCCAACGCTGCACCATGTCGAACACCACCATCACGCGCGCATGACCGACGTGACAGTAGTCGTACACCGTCATCCCGCAGACATACATGCGGACTTCGCCGGCAACGAGAGGTACGAACGGCTGTTTGTCTCGCGCGAGCGAGTTGTAGACACGCAGTGAATCCATAGATAAGCGCTTGACCGGGCGGCAACAGCGCCGGACGCTGCGACGATGTCCTCGAACGCGTCAAACGGTGCGTGACGGGAGTGACATCGCGAGGCGGGCTGCGCGCCGTGCGGTAGAAAAAACGAACCTGCGAACCGCATCCGCCATCACAACGAGAAATGGCGCGAGCCGGGCGCAGGTGTTTTGTTAGAATGCGGCCGAGTATAGCATCTCTTGTGCACCTCTCAGGTATCCCAAGCACCCACTATGACGCAACGAAGCCGGTCACTTTTGTCTCCCGCAACGCGCACGCTGCGCGCACGCCACCTGGGCGCCGCTGCTGCGCGCGGCGCCCGCGCACTGGCGCTTGCCGGTGTTACCCTCGGCCTCGCGGGCACGCTGTTCGCACTGCCCGCCGGGGCGCAGGCCCTCACCGATCCGCCGCGACCCGCGCCGCTGCAAACGCCGCAGCAGGCCAGCGAGTCGGCCATCGACAAGCTTGTCGCCGACGGCAAGTTCAACGATGCGCTCGCGAAGAGCGACGAACACCTCAAACAGTTCCCGCGCGATGCCCAGGTGCGCTTCACGCGCGGGCGAGTGCTCATGGAGATGGGCCGCAACGCCGAAGCGATCGACGCCTTCACCGCGCTCACGCAAGACTTTCCGGAGCTGCCCGAGCCGTTCAACAACCTCGCGGCGCTCTACGCCCAGGCCGGCGAGTACGACAAGGCGCGCGCCGCGCTCGAGAGCGCGATTCGCAACAACCCGAGTTTCGCCGTGGCCTATGCGAATCTCGGCGATATCTACGCCAAGCTCGCGCAGCAGGCGTATCAGAAATCGCTCAAGCTCGCACCGACCGCGCGCGTGTCGAACCGAGAGAAGATCCTGGCCAACATGCTCGCGCCGCAACGCATCGCGCCCGTGAGCCAGACACCGTCACCGGCCAAAGCCGACGACGCCGCACTCAAGAACGTCGGCAAGACGGGCAACTGAGCCCGTCCCCCCGTTGTCCCTCGAATCGATCCCTCATTGCCTACGGAGACATGCATGAACTTTCCGAATCGCCTGCGTCGCGCGCTGCTCGGCAGCGTACTCGCTGCGGCTGCCCTGTCGGGGACGAGCCTGAGCGCATTGGCGCAGGACGCTAGCCCGCAAGTGCAGTTCAAAACATCGGCCGGCAATTTCGTCGTCGAACTCAACCCAAAGGCCGCGCCGAAAACGGTCGAGAACTTTCTTCAGTACGTCAACAGCGGTTTCTATAACGGCACGATCTTCCACCGCGTGATCGGCAACTTCATGATCCAGGGCGGCGGTTTCACGCCCGACATGACTGAAAAGCCCACGCGCGCGCCGATCCCCATTGAATCGCAGAACGGCCTGAAGAACGTGACCGGCGCCATCGCCATGGCCCGGACCTCGAATCCGAACTCCGCGACCGCGCAATTCTTCATCAATGTGAAGGATAATGCGTCACTGGACTACCCCAACCCGGACGGCTACGGCTATGCGGTATTCGGCAAGGTGGTATCCGGCATGGCTACCGTCGAGAAGATCAAGGGCGTTGCCACGACCCGCAAGGGCATGTACCAGGACGTGCCGGCCACGCCCGTCGTGATCGAATCGGCCAGCGTCGTCAAGCGCTGACCACCTCCGGCCCAACGGGACCATTTCATCAGAAGGAAAGCATCATGGTTGAACTGCACACGAATCACGGCGTCATTCGCATCGAACTCGACGCCGACAAGGCGCCGAAGTCGGTCGAGAACTTCCTGAACTACGTCAAGAACGGCTTCTACGACAACACGGTGTTCCACCGCGTGATCAACGGCTTCATGATCCAGGGCGGCGGTTTCGAGCCGGGCATGAAGCAAAAGCCCACCGAGGCGCCGATCGAGAACGAAGCCAACAACGGCTTGAAGAACAACAAGTACACGCTGGCCATGGCCCGCACGAACGATCCGCACTCGGCCACGGCGCAGTTCTTCATCAACGTCGGCGACAACGACTTCCTGAACCACAGCGCGCCGACGCCGCAAGGCTGGGGCTACGCCGTGTTCGGCAAGGTCGTCGAAGGCCAGGAGATCGTCGACCAGATCAAGGGCGTGAAGACCGGTTCGAAGGGCTTCCACCAGGACGTGCCCGTGGACGACGTCGTCATCGAGAAGGCCGTGATCGTCGCGTAAGCGCGCCCGCCGCCAACGCAGACGATCGATGCCGGTATCGACTGCGCGGTGCCCGCAATGTCCCGTGACACCCCGGGGCGACGGGCCCGCGCTTTTCATTTCCGATCTTCACCTTTCGCCGGCACTGCCGCGCACGGTGCAAGTCTTCGAGGACTTCCTGCGCGGCCCCGCGCGTGAAGCGTCCGCCCTGTTCATCCTCGGCGATCTGTTCGAATACTGGATCGGCGACGACATGCTCGATGTCGATGCGCCGACCGATACACGCCCTGAAGCCGCCCCGCCCCACCCCGAACCGCTCGGCGCATTCGCGCGTCGCATGACGGCCGCCATGGCGGCACTGTCCGCAAGCGGTGTGCCGATCGCGGTGATGCGCGGCAATCGGGATTTCCTGCTCGGACACCGCTTCGCACGCGCGGCCGGCGCGATCCTGCTCGACGATCCGTGTGTCTTCTCGTTTCTCGGGCAGGCGGTGGTGCTCAGCCACGGCGACCAGTTGTGCACCGACGACGTGGGCTATCAGCGCTTTCGGCGCGTTGCCCACTCGCCGCTCGGCAAGGCGTTTTTCCTGACGCTGCCGCTGCGCTTGCGCATGGCTATCGCGAATCGCATCCGGCGGCGCAGTGCCGCCAAGGGCGCGCATCGCATGGCGTACGCCGACGCCAACGCCCAGGCCATCGCCGCGCTGCTCGACGCCGCCGGCGAGCGCACGCTCGTGCATGGGCACACCCATCGCCCCGCGCGCCATGTCGACGGCCGCCGCGTACGGTGGGTGCTGCCCGACTGGGAGTTCGACGCGGCGACACCGCGCGGCGGCTATCTGCAATGGGACCACCAGGGCTTGCGCGCCGTCGATCTGGTCTACGCCTCGCCGCAACACGCATAAGGCGCGGCCCCATCGTGCCAGCCGGTCCGTGTGGATGGCGGGCGGCTTTCGTCACGACGACATTGCGAGCCTTTGCGGGCCTCACATGTCCTGGATTTCCTTGCCCAGCTTGCGCAGTTCCGCGGTATCGATCTTGCTCGCGCCGAGCGCTTCGAGATGCGCCCCAAGCTGGTTGAGCGCCGCCACCATCACGTCGATCTTGTGCGCCTGATCGGTCGCGTTCTCGATCAGCCCGTGAATGGCAAGCGAGACAGGATCGTCGGCGTTGGGCGTAATGCCGTAGGCGGAGAATTCCGGCTTGCGCGCGTTGCCGCCGGGCTTGGCTTGCGCGTCCTCACGAGGGCTGTCGGGACGAATGATGCGCGCGGGACTGCCCACCGCCGTGCCACCGGCGGGCACCGCCTTGACCACCACGGCATTCGAGCCGATCTTCGCCCCCTCACCCACCGTGAAGCCGCCGAGCACCTTGGCACCGGCGCCCACGATCACGCCGGGCGCCAGTGTCGGGTGGCGCTTCGCACCGCGAGCAAGTGATGTGCCGCCAAGCGTGACACCCTGGTAAATCGTGCAGTCGTCGCCAATGACGGCCGTCTCGCCGATCACCACGCCCATGCCGTGGTCGATGAAGACGCGGCGGCCAAGCGTCGCGCCCGGATGGATTTCGATGCCGGTGAGAAAGCGTGCGCATTGCGACACGTAGCGGCCCAGCCATTTGAAACCAGACGTCCAGCAGCCATGCGCAACCCGGTGCAGCATCACGGCATGCAGGCCGGGGTAGCACGTGAAGACTTCCCAGTCGCTGCGGGCGGCGGGATCTTTCTGTCGAATGGCGGCGATATCTTCGCGAAGACGGGTGAACATGAGTCTGAATTCCATCCTGTGGTGCGCGTCCGGCCGTTCTGGCGCGGATCGTCGTGGCGTTACCGGGGCACAGCGCCGGGCGTGAGCGGTGGACACGCTGCGCGCGGCTTGCGAAGTCGGCGCAACAATCACGGTGAGCGGCGGGACGTCACCGCCGGATCTTCCGCTCCAGAATATGCTTTGCGATACCGCGCAGGATGTTGACCTCCTCACGATCCAGATGACTCTTGGCGAAGAGCCGGCGCAGGCGCGTCATGAGCTTCTTCGGATTCTCGGGGTCGAGAAAATCGAGATCGACGAGCGCGCGCTCCAGATGCGCGAGCATGCCTTCGACATCATCGCGTGTCGCGAGCGCGTCATGCGTGCCACCATCGAGGCCCGCCGGCGGCGCGACCGCCGCCGCGACGTGAGGCCCCTCGCCGCGCTCACGCGCCAGACAGGCCATGCGCACTTCGTAAGCGATCAACTGCACTGCCTGCGAGAGATTGAGCGAGCTGTATATCGGATTGGCCGGAATGTGGACGAGCGCATTGCAGCGCTCGACATCCCCATTCGACAAGCCCGTGCGCTCGCTGCCGAACACAAACGCCACCGACTCGCCCTGCCCCGCATGGTGCACGGCCATCGCGGCGCTCTCGCGCGGCTCGGCATTGGGCGGTCCGTACTCGCGCGAACGCGCCGACAAGGCGACTGCCCAACTCACGCCCTGCAACGCCGTGTCGAGATCCGGCACGACCCACGCATTCGCCAGCACGTCATCGGCACCGCTCGCGAGCGCCACGGCGTCCGGCTCGCGCAACACGTCCGCCCCCGCACGCGGTGCGGCCAGCACCAACCGGCCGAACCCCATCGTCTTGATCGCACGGGCGGCCGACCCGACGTTGCCGGGATGGCTCGTCTCGTTGAGCACGAAACGCACTTGATCGAACAACGGTGACGCGGGACGGACAGCAGCAGACTGTGACATGAGGCAGTGAAGAGGCGTAGGAACAAAGCATGCGCAAGGCCGAAGCCCAATGCACGGGAACGACGTCGGCACGCCATTCGGGCAGGACGGCCGTTCGGCGGCAAACGTCGCTATTTTGCCCTGAATCGGGAACGCTGCGGGCGGTCGTGACGACAACGCTCACCCGGCCCATTGATGTGCCGCGACAAAACGGCCCTGAAGCGACCACGAAGGCGCACATCGATGAAAAAGGGGCCAGGCGCATGCGCCGCAGCGCACATGCTGCGTTTTTGCTAAAATACGCGTTTTCGTCCCTGCAAACGAGCCGCCACCCGGTGCGCGGCGCTTGCAGGGCATCGCTCTTGCTCAATTTGTTCGCTTTGTCTGCCATGCCTGACGGCCGGCCCAGAGGGGGTCGCGCGTACCGTCGGCAATGGCCTTAACAGGAATCTGTCATGCAGCATCCCATGCTCAATATCGCGGTGAAGGCCGCGCGCCGCGCCGGCAACATCATCAGCCGCGCCTCTCTCGACATCGACACTGTCAAGGTCAGCAAAAAGCAGCACAATGACTTCGTGACGGAAGTGGACAAAGCGGCTGAGCAAGCGATCATCGAAACCCTTCTGCAAGCCTATCCGGACCACGCCATCCTCGCCGAAGAATCGGGCGAAGCACACGGCAAGTCGGGTTCGGAATACCAGTGGATCATCGATCCGCTCGATGGCACCACCAATTTCATTCACGGCCTGCAATACTATTGCACGTCGGTTGCCCTCGCCCACAAGGGCATCGTCTCGCAAGCCGTGATCTACGATCCGACCCGCAACGAGCTGTTCACCGCCTCGCGTGGCCGTGGCGCCTTCCTCGACGGCAAGCGCATCCGCGTGTCGCGCCGTGATCGGCTGGCCGATGGCCTGATCGGTACCGGCTTCCCGTTCCGCGATCTGCAAGGCGTTGAGAACTATCTGAAGATGTTCGGCACGATGACCGAGCATTGCGCGGGCATCCGCCGTCCGGGCGCTGCGGCACTCGATCTGGCCAACGTCGCGGCCGGCCGCATGGACGGCTTCTTCGAGCAGGGCCTGAACGCGTGGGACATGGCCGCCGGCAGCCTGCTGATTACCGAAGCCGGCGGTCTGGTCGGCAACTATACCGGCGAATCGAACTTCCTGTTCGAAGGCGAAGTCCTCGCGGGCAACCCGAAGATCTACGCGCAAATGGTCAAGCTGCTCGAAGGCTATTCGCGCGCCAAGCGCCCGGCGTCACCGGCCAAGGCCAGCGCCGCCACCGCGGCTGCCTCGTCGGCAGGCCACCTGCCGTCGTAAGGCCTGCGCAGGGGCGTTGAACGCCATCGCGTCCCGCGTAAAAAGAAACCCCGGCGATGCTTGCGCATCCCGGGGTTTTTTGTCGTTCGGCGCCGCCGCAGGCGGCCCCGAACGACCTCACACGTCGTACCTCACGCGCCCAGGCGTGCCAGCACCGTGTCGCGGCCCAGCAGTTCGAGCACGGCGTCGATGGCCGGCGTGTGCGTCGTGCCGACCACGAGCAGACGCACCGGCATCGCGAGCTGCGGCATCTTCATGCCATGCTGGGCGAGCGTGGCCTTGAACGCCGGCGAGATGGCCGCCTTCGTCCACTCGGGCAGCGCCGCCAATGCCGCGCCGAGGTCCTTCACCGCCGCGCGTGCGGTGTCGGTCATGTGCTGGGCCACATCGGCGTCCGACGGCACGGGCTTGCGGTAGAACATCTCCGCGCTCGCCGCGATGTCCTTGATCGTGTTCGCCCGGTCCTTGAACAGCGCAACCACTCCGGCCAGCGATGGACCGCCTTCGATCGACACGCCCGCCTTCTGCAGGAACGACTCGGTCAGCCCGGCCAGGCGATCGTTATCCGCCTGCTTCAGGTACTGGTTGTTCATCCACAGCAGCTTTTCGGGGTTGTGCTGTGCGGGCGACTTGCCAAGATGATCGAGATCGAACCACGTCACGAACTGCTCGCGCGAGAACACTTCGGCGTCGCCATGCGCCCAGCCCAGACGTGCCAGATAGTTCACGACCGCCTCGGGCAGGAAGCCCTCATCGCGATACTGGACCACGCTCATGGCGCCGTTGCGCTTGGACATCTTTTCGCCCTGGTCGTTGAGCACCGTGGGCAGGTGAGCGTAGATCGGCGGCTGCTTGCCGAGCGCTTCGAAGATATTGATCTGACGCGGCGTATTGTTCACGTGGTCGTCACCGCGAATCACGTGCGTGATGTCCATGTCGATGTCGTCGACGACGACACAGAAGTTGTACGTCGGCGTACCGTCCGGGCGCGCGATCACGAGATCGTCGAGTTCTTCGTTCGATATCTCGATGCGGCCCTTGACGGCGTCTTCCCACACCACGCTGCCGGCGAGCGGGTTCTTGAAGCGCAGCACCGGTTGCACGCCGGCCGGCGGCTCGGGCAGCACCTTGCCCGGCTCCGGACGCCAGCGCCCGTCGTAACGCGGCTTTTCACCGCGCGCGCGCTGCTCCTCGCGTAGCGCGTCGAGGGCTTCCACGCTCATGTAGCACGGATAAACATGACCGGCGGCCTTCAGTTGCTCGAGCACTTCGCGATAGCGATCCATGCGCTGCATCTGGTAGAACGGGCCTTCGTCGTAATCGAGGCCAAGCCATTCCATGCCTTCGAGAATGACCTGCACGGCTTCCGGGGTCGAGCGCTCGAGATCGGTGTCTTCGATGCGCAACACGAACGCGCCGTGATTGTGACGCGCGAAGGCCCACGGATAGAGAGCGGAACGAATGTTGCCCAGATGAATGAAGCCGGTCGGGCTAGGCGCAAAGCGGGTGCGGACAGTGGTCATGGTTTGGCGTGGGTGCATCGCGTCGGCGACAAACAAAAACGCCCGCGGCGGAGGGTCTCGCGCAGGCGGGTCGCCAACATTCGGAAGCTGGCATTATATCAGCCACGTGGGTGCACTCACTGAGAACCTGAGGTCATCCCCCTTTGCGCACCGCTTCGCGGAACGATGATAACGTCTGATACCTCGCCGTTTGCCAACGATGCATCACTCACTCATGTCCACCCCGATCCTCGAACTGCGCGAGTACCGCCCGACCGAAAGCACCGAGACCCACGACTTTCATCAGGTCGTGATCGGGCTGTCCGGGCACATGTCGATGGCGCTGGAGGGCAACGCGACGCATTACGGCCGCGTGGGCGCGCGCAACGGCGTCGTGATTCCGGCGGGCGTGCGACATGACTATCGCGGCGACGGTCCCAACCGGCAGGTCGTGCTGGATGTGCCGCCGCGCCTGGCGGTGACGACGGGCTCGCAGCGGGCGTTCGCGCACGAGGCATTCTTCGCGCTCGACGCGAACCTGCTGGCACTGGCCCGGCGCGTGAGCGCGCGCGGCAACGGCGAACGCCCCCCGGGTGCGGACGATCCTGTCGTGCGCGAGTGGCTGGGCGCCCTCACCGCGCGTCTGGCACCGACGCGTCCCGCACAGCGCCGCGTGCGGCTGGACCTCGCGCGCATCGACGCCCGACTGCGCGCTGCCCTGGCGACGCCACCGGATACGACGACACTGGCCCGCGAGGCCGGGATGAGCGTACGCCATTTTCACGATGCCTTCGTCGCGATCACCGGCGAGACGGCTCACCGGCACCTGATGCGTCTACGGCTGGCGCGCGCGGCCATGTTGCTGAGCGCCAGCGATGCGACGCTCGCCGACATCGCCCTGGATGTCGGTTTCAACGATCAAAGCGCCCTGACACATGCGTTTCGCCAGCACTACGGCCAGACGCCCGCGGCTTGGCGACGAGAACGCCATGCCTGCGGCACCCCGGGCTGAGCCGATCGGAATACACCAAATACCGAATGGAATTCGCCCAAAAAAATTCGTGCTCACGACACCAATCTCCCAATCTCTGGTCGAATTGCGGCGCTGACCGACGCCAGGCGCTATGCCGCATGCCCACGCAACCGGGCCCGGCAGCGCTCGAGCGACCATCGACAGGCACGCAACGACGTGTGCGACGCATTGGGAGACAAGTACCTTGACATCAATTCTCTACCGCATGTCCATCGGACTGGGCGGGCTGGTCCTGTTCTGGGCATTCGGCATGCTCAGTGCCAACGAGCTCGGCAAGAGCGCGGCGCTCATGGCGACGGCCCTGCCCGGACTCACGGGCCTATGCCTGATGCTGCGCGCACGCTCCGCATGGCTGAGCGCGACGACGCTCGGCATCATTGCCATCTTCTTTCTCGATGCGGCCACCAAAGGGTTCCTGCGCGATTACTTCGGTCTGCGCCCGAACCACCTGCTGGTTTTGCAAGCGGTGTTCAACACGAACCCATCGGAAGCCGGCGAGTTCTTCCGCCACCACTGGCGTGACCTTGCCGAGGCGAGTGGTGTCTTCGCCGGGCTGATGTCGCTGGTCGTCCTGCTCGAGCGCCGTCTGTCGCGCTCGGAGGCCGCGAGCGCCCCGCCGCCGATGCGACGGCGCAGCAAGTTCGCCGTGGCCTTCATGCTCACGGGCTTTCTCGCGTTGCATCTGAATCCGACGATGGCCAAGGAAAACCCGCTGCTCTACTGGCCGATGCGCTATCTCGACTACCAGCGACAGCTCGCGTACGCCGAAACGCTGCAACATGCCCTAGAACGCAACATGGCGCAACGCACCGACTGGCGCGTTCAGTATCACGGGCCAGCGCGCAAGACCGTCGTGTGGGTGATCGGCGAGAGCCTGAACCGCAACAACATGTCGCTCTACGGCTACGCGCGCAACACCACGCCGATGCTCGACTCGCTGCGCGGCGAACTCACCGTCTTCCGCGACGTGGTGTCGTCCGAACCCGCGACGATGGCGTCGCTCATGAAGATGCTCACACCGGCGAGCCTCGCAGATCCCAACGCCTGGATGCGGCAGCCCGATCTCGTCATGCTCGCCAAGGAGGCCGGGTATCGCACCTACTGGATCTCGAACCAGGTGCCCAACGACGGCTGGCTGGGACTCGTTGCCAATCGTGCCGACGAACGCGTCTTCATCAACAAGGGATCCGGGCGCGGCGAGAACAATGTCGACGGCAACCTGCTCCCGGCCGTCGACACCGCCCTCGCGAGCGATGCCCCCCGCAAGCTCATCGTCGTGCACTTGCTGGGCGCCCACCCCACCTACGATATGCGCTACCCGGGGACGTTCGCGCGCTTCGACAATGCCGACGATGCCGTCATGCGCGACCTCGCGGCGCAAGGGCGCTCGCCCTGGGTTCGCCGTCTGCGCAACGAGTACGACAACGCGGTCGCCTACAACGATTACGTGGTCGCCAGCCTGATCCGCAAGACAATGTCGGCCACGGCGGCATCCGACGCCAGCGTGCTGTTCAGTTCCGACCACGCCCAGGAAGTGGGTCACACGCGCAATCACACGGGGCAGTCCGTCGCCGATGCATCCGGCTATGAAATCCCGATGCTGGTTTGGACGCACGACGCGATCGACGCGCGCAAACGCGCCACGCTCGAATCCCGCCCCTATCAAACCGACCAGCTCGACCACACCCTGCTCGGCCTGCTCGACATCGATACGGCTTACTACAACGCGTCGCACGACGTGCTCAGCGATGCGTTTTCCCCCGCACCGCGCAGCATCAACGGACAGGCCTATTGATACGGCGCCGGACGACGGCACGACAAAAAAGCCGATGCGACTTCTCGCATCGGCTTGCTAACTACTTCTTGCGTGCTCCCGGCCCGCCTCCTACCACGGGCGGGGGCGCGTCAGACGTCCAGACGCGACACGAACTTCGGCTGCAGGTACGCTTCGAGCGCTTCCGGGCCGCCTTCCGAACCATAACCGCTGTCCTTCACGCCGCCGAACGGCACTTCCGGCAGCGCCAGCCCCGAATGGTTGATCGTCAGCATGCCGGTCTCGACCCGCGCCGCAAGGCGATGCGCCGTGCCTTGCGACGCTGTGTACGCATACGCGGCCAGGCCGTAAGGCAGACGGTTCGCTTCGGCGATGGCTTCGTCTTCCGTGTCGAACGGGTTGATGATCGCCACCGGGCCGAACGGCTCTTCGTGCATGATCTTCGCGCTCATCGGCACGTTGCACAACACCGTCGGCGCGTAGAAGTAACCGCCTTGCGCCGCACGCTTGCCGCCCGTCTTGAGTTGAGCGCCCTGGGCGACGGCATCCTCGACGATCGCGCTGATCGCCTCGAAACGCTTGCCATTGACCAGCGGCCCCATCGTCGTCTCCGGATCCAGTCCGTTGCCCACGCGCACCGCTTCGGCGGCCTTCACGAAGGCGTCGACGAACTGATCGTACACGCCACGCTGCACGAGGAAACGCGTCGGCGCGATACACACCTGGCCGGCGTTGCGGAACTTGCCTGCGGCAAGATTACGCACTGCGGCGGCGATATCGGCATCGTTGAAAATCAGCACCGGCGCATGCCCGCCGAGTTCCATCGTCAGGCGCTTCATGTGCAGGCCGGCCATCGCCGCCAGTTGCTTGCCCACCGGCGTAGAGCCCGTGAACGACACCTTGCGGATCGTCGGATGCGGAATCAGGTACGACGAGATTTCGGCAGGCACGCCATACACGAGGTTGAGAACACCATCGGGCAACCCGGCGTCGGCGAAGGCACGAATCAGCCCCGCCGGAGACGCGGGTGTTTCTTCCGGGGCCTTGACGATCACCGAGCAACCGGCGGCCAACGCGGCCGAGACCTTGCGCACCACCTGATTGACCGGGAAGTTCCATGGCGTGAACGCCGCGACCGGGCCAACCGGCGACGGAATCACCATCTGGTAGACGTTTGGCACGCGAGCCGGCACCAGGCGGCCGTAGGCGCGCTTGCCCTCTTCCGCGAAGAATTCGATGACGTCGGCCGCGGAGAGCAGTTCGCCCTTGGCCTCGCCGATCGGCTTGCCCTGCTCCATCGTCATCTGACGTGCGATGTCGCCGACGCGCTCACGCAGCAGGCCGGCTGCCTTGCGCATGAGCTTGGCGCGCTCGAACGGCGCGACTTCGCGCCACTTGGCAAAACCGGCTTCAGCCGCGGCCAGCGCCGCGTCCAGATCCGGCTGGGTCGCGCGCGCGACGGTTCCGAGGGTCTCGCCAGTGGCCGGGTTTTCGATCGGCAGCGTAAGGCCTTCCGCACCCGCCTTCCACTGCCCGTTAATGAAAAGTTCTACGTTGTGCGACATGCTGAAGTCTCCGGTTGGCAACACGCCCAACAGCATAACGCAGGCAGCGGATTCCTGTTGCCCGCCCACCGTGGTCGAGCGGGTTGGCGTTCCGACGCCCCCGGGACATCTCATCACATGAAATCAAAAGGGCCGGCAGCCCGGGAAACGTTCCACGTCCCCACGCCGCCAGCCCCCATGTCATCGGCCATCCCGCACCGGTCGTCTCGCCAGATAGTGAAACGCCCGCAAGACGCGTCAGTTCGCCAGAATTTCCCTCAACGCGTCCGTGAACGCAACGCACTCCGCCTCGGTGCCGACCGTGATGCGAAGAAACTGGGCCACGCGCGCCTGCTTGAAGTGGCGCACGATGATCGAGCGCTCACGCAGCGCCGCCGCCAGTTGGGCCGCGTCGTGCGATGGATGGCGTGCGAACACGAAGTTCGCCGCTGACGGCAGCACCTCGAAGCCGAGCGCCGTCAGACGTGTCACCAGCGCCTCGCGGCTCGCGATCACCGCCCGACGCGTCTCGTCGAAATACGCCTCGTCCTCGATCGCAGCCACGCCGGCCGCTTGCGCGAGACGGTCGAGCGGGTACGAGTTGAAGCTGTTCTTCACGCGCTCGAGCGCTTCGATCAGATCCGGATGCCCGATGGCAAAACCCAGACGCAGTCCCGCCAGCGAGCGCGACTTCGAGAGCGTCTGTACCACGAGCAGGTTCGGATACTTGGCGATCAGCCCTGCGGCGCTCTCGCCGCCGAAGTCGATGTAGGCCTCGTCGATCACGACCACCGAATCCGGGTTCCCCGCCAGCAGGCGCTCGACCTCGCCACCGGCCAGCATGCGACCTGTCGGCGCATTCGGATTCGGGAAGATGATGCCGCCGTTCGGCTTGAGGTAGTCGTCGACGCGAATCTCGAACGTGTCCGTCAGCGGCACGTTCTCGAACGCCACGCCGTACAGTCCGCAGTACACCGGGTAGAAGCTGTAGGTGATGTCCGGAAACAGAATCGGCTTGTCGTGCTTCAGCAATCCCTGAAACACGTTCGCCAGCACTTCGTCGGACCCATTGCCCACATGCACGTTGGCCACTTCCAGACCGAACCGCGTGGCGATGGCCTGCTTGAAGCGACGGGCGTCGGGATCCGGGTACCGCTTGAGCGCGTCGGCATCGCCGCCGAGCGCCTCGCGAATAGCGGCGAGCACGCGCGGCGACGGACCGTACGGGTTCTCATTGGTATTGAGCTTGATGAGACGCTGCATCTGCGGCTGCTCACCGGGCACATAGGGCGTCAGATCGGCAACGCCCGCGCTCCAGAATCGACTCATGACGGCCACTCCGCTCAGCTCACGAATCCGCGAGCCAAATCGGCCCGAATATCGGCAGGCGACTCCAGCCCGACCGCCAGACGGATCAGGCCTTCGGTGATGCCCGCCGCCGCGCGCGCTTGCGGCGTGATGCGACCATGCGTCGTGCTCGCGGGATGCGTAATCGTCGTGCGCGTATCGCCAAGGTTGCCGGTGATCGAGCACACCCGCGTGTTGTCGATCACGCGCCAAGCGTTCTCACGCTGCTCTGCCGGCGTTGCCCCCTTGAGTTCGAACGCGACGATCGCGCCGCCTGACTTCTGCTGGCGCTGTGCGAGTTCGTATTGCGGGTGCGACGGCAGTCCCGGGTAATACACGCGGGCGACCTGCGGCTGCTGCTCCAGCCACTGCGCGATCGCCAGCGCGTTCTCCGATTGCTTCTCGACACGCAGCGACAGCGTCTCCAAGCCTTTGAGCAACACCCAGGCGTTGAACGCGGACAGCGTCGGACCGGCGCTGCGCACGTACGTAAACACCTTGCCCATGATGAACTCCTTCGTGCCGACAATCGCCCCGCCCAGCACGCGGCCCTGACCGTCTAGGAACTTTGTCGCGGAATGCACGACGACGTCAGCGCCGTACTCGATGGGCCGTTGCAACGCCGGCGTACAGAAGCAGTTGTCGACGACGAACAAGGCACCCGCTTCTTTCGCGATCTGGCCGATGGCGGTAATGTCGGCGATATCGGTGAGCGGGTTGGACGGCGTCTCGAGGAAGAACATCTTCGTGTTCGGACGGATCGCGGCGCGCCAGGCGTCGAGATCCGTCGGGTCGACGAACGTCGTCTCGACACCGAAGCGATTGAAGATCGTGGAGAAGACGTTGAGCGTGGAGCCGAAAATGCTTTGCGAACTGACGAGGTGGTCGCCGCCCGAGAGCGCCGACATCACGACCGAGACGATGGCACTCATGCCCGACGCGGTCGCCATGCACGCCTCACCGCCTTCGAGCGCGGCCAGACGGTCCTGAAACATCGACACGGTCGGGTTGGTAAAGCGCGAGTAGGTGAAGCCCTCCTCCGAATGCGCAAAGCGTTCGGCGGCCTCGGCCGCGCTCTTGAATACGAAGCTCGAGGTCAGGTAAAGCGCCTCGGAATGCTCACCAAATTCGGAGCGCTGCGTGCCCGCGCGCACCGCCAGGGTATCGAAGTCGAAGGAGTCCATCGTGTGTCTCGTCATCAGGTTGGCCCGACCACCGGCCAAAAAAAGAAAAGCCCGTTTCGCTGGTCAGCAAAACGGGCTCGAAATCCATCTGTCTAGGCCTCGCTTTAGCTGTTTCGGGGAAGTTCCCCCACGTCCGCAAGCTGAATTCAAATCGACGTGAAAACGAGTGTAGCACGTTGCCGACGGGGAAGGAAAATCCTCGCCGCCTGCCTGGCCACGTTCCGCTCAGAGGCCGAGCTGCGCCCCGCGCGGCTCATTGTCATCGCCTTCGCCGGACTCTATCACCGGGGCCTTCGGCGCCTTGCGCTGCTGCTCCAGGCGGTTCAGGTACTCGGGTGTGACATCGCCCGTGACGTAGTTGCCGTCGAAGCACGAGGCGTCGAAGTCGGCGAGCGCCGGGTTGATGTCACGCACGGCGGCCTTCATGTCCTCGACGTCCTGGTAGATCAGTGCATCGGCGCCGATGATGCGCGCCACTTCCGCATCGCTGCGGTCATGGGCCACCAGTTCGCTGCGCGTGGGCATGTCGATGCCGTACACGTTCGGGAACTTCACCGGCGGCGCGGCCGACGCGAAGATCACCTTGCGCGCGCCGGCGTCACGCGCCATCTGCACGATTTCCTGGCTGGTCGTGCCGCGCACGATCGAGTCGTCGACGATCAGCACGTTCTTGTCCTTGAACTCGACGCGCATGGCGTTGAGCTTCTGGCGCACCGACTTCTTGCGCATTGCCTGACCGGGCATGATGAAGGTACGGCCGACGTAGCGGTTCTTGAAGAAACCCTCGCGATAATTCAGGCCCAGTCGCTTGGCGACCTGCATCGCGGCCGGTCGGCTGGAGTCCGGAATCGGCATGACGACGTCGATGTCCTGGCAGTCGATCTCGCGGCGAATCTTCTCGGCGAGGTAGTCGCCCATGCGCAGACGCGCGTCGTAGACCGGCACGCCATCGAGCACGGAATCCGGACGCGCCAGGTACACGAGTTCAAAAATGCACGGATGCAACGACGTGGCTTCGGCACACAGATGCGACGTCAGTTCGCCGTCGTTGCTGATGAAGACCGCCTCGCCCGGCTTGACGTCGCGCTCGAACGCGAAGCCCATGCCTTCAAGCGCCACCGACTCCGACGCCACCATCCACTCCGTGCCGTTCGGGCCATCGTAGCGGCCGATGCACAACGGGCGAATGCCGTGGGGGTCGCGGAACGCGAGCAGACCGAAGCCGGAGATGATGGAGACGATGGCGTACGAGCCGCGCAAACGGCCATGCACCTTGCCCACTGCCTCGAACAGCGAACCGACGCTCAGGCCATTGCGCGAGCTCTCCTGCAATTCGTGCGCGAGCACGTTGAGCAGCACTTCGGAATCGGAGGTGGTGTTGATGTGGCGACGGTCGACACGGAACATCTCGTCCTTGAGCTGTTCCCAGTTCGTCAGGTTGCCGTTGTGGGCGAGCACGATGCCGTACGGCGCGTTCACGTAGAACGGCTGGGCTTGTGCGGCGCTCGACGAGCCAGCCGTCGGGTAACGCACCTGCCCGATGCCGACGTTGCCGGGCAAGTCTCGCATGTTGCGCGTGCGGAACACATCGCGCACCATGCCGTTGCCCTTGTGCATGTAGAAGGATTGGCCATCCGTCGTCGCGATACCGGCGGCGTCCTGACCGCGGTGCTGCAGCAGCAGCAAACTATCGTAGATGAACTGGTTGACCGGGGACTTGGAAACTACACCGACGATGCCACACATGGCATGAATCCTTCAAAAAACATCGAAATCTGCATCTAACGGACCGTATTATCCGTCATTCGGAAACCTTGTGCAGGCCGGTCGACGGCGCGGCCGATCCGCCCGCCCCTCCCGCCCCGCCACTGCGCATGCCCCACCCCTGCGACTGAGCATCCGCGCCCCGGCCATGCAGGCCATCGCCCGTCAGTCCCGTGCCGAGGCCACTACCGCCAAGGACACCCACGCCGGCCGAGCCAGACGTGCCAGACGCGCTGGAAGTCCCGTCACCGCGCTCACCATCCGGATGGCCCGGCGTGCCATGGCGACCCTGTTCCCCCGATTCCGGCATGACGCGATACGGCGCCAACTGAGGCAGGGGAATCGGCGTCCCCAGCGGATTGCCACTCGGCACCGCCGCTTCGGGATTGTGCAGATAGTGCTGCACCGGCTCCGGCAGGTACGGCACGAGCCGCGCCAGCCCCGCTTCAACCCACGGACGCACCAACGACTGCTGCCAAACGGGTTGTTGCGGCAACACGGTCAACTTGGCGGCGACCATCAACAAAATCAAGAGCAACATGCCGCGCACGATGCCGAACACCATGCCCAGTCCGCGATCGGCCGGGCGCAAACCGATCATATCGGTCATGCGTCCCACGAGCGCGCTGACGATACCCGCGCCAAACACCACCGCGACGAGCACCAGGAGAAAACCAATGGCGCCCTGTGTCATCTCGCCACCGGGCAGATCGGCAGGCAGCCAATGCGCGAGCGTCGGGCCAAAGGCGCGCGCCACGAAGAACGCCACGACCCAGCCCACCAGGTTGAACAGCTCACGCACCAGACCGCGCAGCATGCCCAGCAGCATCGAGCCGAGCACGATCGCGATGGCCGCGTAATCCACCACGGTCAGCAGACCGCCATGCACCGGATCGCTCAATTCAACCCGCCTCGGCGACCTGCGCCGTCAATCCGGCATCGCGAATCTTCTTGCCCGCCGCCTCCGCGCTGGGCCGATCGGGGAACGGCCCCGCGCGCAACAGGTACAACTCACGGCCGCCGACCTTGCTCTTCACCATGTAGCTCGGCACGTTCACGAGCTTGAGCTTGACGAGCCACGCCTGCGCGCGATCCTGCGTCGAAAATGCGCCAATGCGTACCAGGTACTTGCCGCCAGACGCCGCCGGCTTCTGCGCACTGTCGTGGCCACTCGTCGATTTGGCGGACTTGGCCGACGTGTTGTCCTGGGCGAACTGCGCAATCGGATCGGCGACGTTGTTGTTCGGCTGCGCCTTGGCTTGTGCCTTGGCCGTATCGTGCGACTCCGGCTTCGCGGCCGGCTTCGTCTCGACGTGCGCCTCCGGCTTCTTGACCTCCGGCCTGGACTCCGGCTTCGCTTGCACCACCGGCTCAGGCACTGCGGTCGGTGCGGGGGCCACGGCCGTCGGTGCCGGCGCGGGCGTCGACGCCGCCGGTTTGGCCGCGTTGGCACCGGCCAGCGTGTTGCTGTCGAGCGCGACTTCGCCCTTGTCGAGCGACGCGTCGCTCGACGGTGTCGCCTGCGGCTTCACGCGCACGGGCGGCGAGTGGGTGTCTTTTCCGGGAATCTGGATCGCGATGTCGTCGGCCGACGGCTTCGGTTCGGGAGCCAGCACCATCGGCAAAATGATGACGGCCGCGAGCACCAGCGCCAACGCGCCGACCAGTCGGCGGCGCGCGCGTTGCTTTTCGGGCAGCAGCGGATCGAGTTGCTCGTGCTCGCTGTACTCGCCCCCTCCCGCCGCACGGGTACCGGTTCGGCCGCTCCGGCGGCTACCGCGCTTGGGGGGAACGGCTTCGGCGTCTTTCTTGCGGAAGGAAAACAATCCCATAGGCCCTTGGCTCAGGTCGTAACTCGCGTCGTTGGACGGATGATGATCGCGCATCGGCGGCGCCGTGCGCATGACATTTCTCGTAAGCAAATGTCACGGCAAACGCCCCGTCATGCGTCAATGTCGCTGCAATTTGCGGTGCGACATGACGCCTGCCACCGTAAAGAACGATCCAAAGACCAGAATTCTATCATTCTCCCCGCACTGTCCGAGCGCGGCGGCATAGGCTTTCTCGGGGGACTCGAAGGTTTCGACCGAATGATCCGCATCTGGCGCGAACCCAACGGCGCGCAGTTTCTCTTCCAGCACCTGCGGACTCGCGGCACGTTCGGTCGGCAGCGCGCACAGCCGCCAGTGATCGACCTTGTCGACGAGATGCCGCAACACCCCCTCGATGTCCTTGTCGGCCATCGCGCCGAATACCGCATACGTGTACGGGAAGTACCCCATGCCATCGAGATTGTGACCCAGCGCGGCGGCGGCGTGCGGGTTGTGCGCCACGTCGAGCACCACGGCCGGACGCCCTGGCAGCACCTGGAACCGCCCCGGCAACTCGACCGACGCGAGCCCCAGGCGAATGTCCTGCGCGGATACCGGCAGCGTACCGCGCATCGATTCGAGCGCGGCCAGCGCCGCCGACGCGTTGAGCAACTGGTTCGCGCCTCGCAAGGCCGGATAGGCGAGCGCCGGGCGGCGCATCTGGCGTCCGCCATAGCTCCACTGCTGTTTGTCGCCCTGATAGTTGAAATCGCGGCCGAACAGCCACAGGTCCGCGCCGATGCGCTCCGCCTCCGCCAGCAGGGACGCCGGCGGCATCGGATCGCCGCAGATCGCCGGCTTGCCCGCGCGGAAAATGCCCGCCTTCTCGATGGCAATCGCCTCGCGCGTGTTACCCAGGTACTGGGCGTGGTCAATGTCGATGCTGGTGACGACGGCGCAATCGGGATCGACGATGTTGACCGCATCGAGACGCCCGCCCAAGCCGACCTCCAGAATCACGGCATCGAGCCCGGCGGTGGCGAACAAATGCATGATCGCCAGCGTGGTGAACTCGAAGTACGTGAGCGAGACCGGCTCATCGAAGCTCGTGCGCGCGGCCTCGACCGCCTCGAAATGCTTCAGCAGCGTGGCGTCGTCGACGTTCTCGCCATTCAGGCGCGCGCGCTCGTTGAACGAGATCAGATGCGGCGATGTATGACAGCCCACGCGGTAGCCCGCCGAGAGCAGGATGGCTTCGATAATCGCGCAGGTCGATCCCTTGCCGTTGGTGCCGCCCACCGTGAACACGGGACACGGGAATTGCAGTCCGAGAGCCGCTTTGACGCGACCAATGCGCGTGAGGCCCATATCGATGCCCACAGGGTGAGCGGTTTCCAGATGGGCGAGCCAGGCGTCGAGAGTGGAGTAAGTCGGCATGGATGGTCGGGCAGAAAAACAAAAACGCGGACGTCACGTAACGTCCGCGCTTCCAATCCTGCTGAGTGATGCATTCAAGCGCCGCATGCGCGGCGCGGCGTGGCGTTGCGACATTCTACGCCGTTGGGCCGCCCTTTGGGGCACCGCAGCGGCGCGCACGACGTCATCGCGCCCGCCGAAGCCTCTGCGCGCTCAGGCGACGGCATCCGCCGGCTGGCACTGCATCAGGGCGATCAGGCGAGCGATCTCTTCGCGCATCTTGCGACGGTCGACGATCATGTCGATCGCCCCCTTCTGCAACAGGAACTCCGAGCGCTGGAAGCCTTCCGGCAGCTTCTCGCGCACGGTCTGCTCGATCACGCGCGGGCCCGCGAAGCCGATCAGCGCCTTGGGTTCGGCGATGACCACGTCTCCGAGGAACGCGAAGCTGGCCGACACACCGCCCATCGTCGGATCGGTCAGCACCGAGATGAACGGCAGCTTGGCATTGGCCAGCTTGGTCAGCATGGCCGTCGTCTTCGCCATCTGCATGAGCGAGAGCAGGCTCTCCTGCATGCGCGCACCGCCCGAAGCGGTCACGCAGACGAACGGCACGCCCTGCTCCAGGGCATTCTGCGCGCCACGCACGAAGCGCTCGCCGACCACCGACCCCATCGAGCCGCCCATGAACGAGAACTCGAAGCAGGCGACCACGACCGGGAGCGTGTGGATCGCACCGCCCATGACCACCATCGCGTCGGTCTCGCCCGTGTCGTCCATCGCTTCCTTGATGCGGTCCGGGTACTTGCGGCTGTCCTTGAACTTCAGCGCGTCGACCGGCACGATCTCCTGGCCGAGTTCGTAACGACCTTCCGAATCGAGCAGCGCGTCCAGACGCGCACGTGCGCCGATGCGCATGTGGTGATCGCACTTCGGGCAAACATGCAGATTGGCTTCCACGTCGTTGCGATACAGCACCGCTTCACACGACGGGCACTTGATCCACAGCCCTTCCGGGATGCTCTTGTTGCGCTGCGTCGGATCGGTTTGCTTGATCTTCGGGGGCAGCAGCTTATCGAGCCAGCTCATAGTTTCTCCTTGGCAAACGCCCGCGCCGGACGGGGCGGGCGTTTCGGGCGACCGTGCAACACGGCCGTGTCAATTCAGCGTTTCACCGGGCGGTTCGACGAATAAATTCCGCGAACAAACACCGCAAATTTACGCCGCGAATCTACGCCGATATGGCGCCCTCGTCGAGCGCCTGGCGAATACCGCCGATGAATTCAGCCAGCGATTTTACCGCGTTCTGGCCCTCCAGATCACGCGGCGTGTTTTCCAGGCGCTGGACGATGGCGCTGCCGATGACCACGGCATCCGCCACACTCGCCACGGCGCGCGCCGTCGCGGCGTCGCGAATGCCGAAGCCCACGCCCACCGGCAGGTCCGCGGCAGCCTTGATTTCCGGGATCTTCGCAGCAACGCTGTCCATATCCAGACTCGCGGCCCCCGTCACGCCCTTCAGGGAGACGTAATACAGATACCCGCTGGCCTGACGCGCTACCGCGGCGATACGCGCTTCAGTCGACGTCGGCGCGAGCAGGAAGATCGGATCGATGCCATGGGCGCGCACCGCGCCCGCGTAGGCCTCGGCCTCCTCGGGCGGATAGTCGACGACCAGCACGCCATCGACACCGGCCTTGGCGGCGCGCCCGGCGAAGGTCTCGAGTCCCATCGCCTCGATCGGATTGGCGTAGCCCATGAGCACGACCGGCGTGCGGTCGTTGGTCTGACGAAACACCGCCACGTAGCCGAGCACCTCGGCCAGGCTCACGCCGCGTGCCAGCGCACGCTCGGACGCACGCTGAATCACCGGGCCGTCGGCCATCGGGTCGGAGAACGGTACGCCGAGTTCGATGACGTCGGCCCCGTTGTCGGCCAACGCATGCATCAACTTGACCGTCCAGCCCGGCTCGGGATCGCCGGCGGTGATGAACGGAATAAGGCCCTTTTTACCCTGCGCTTGCAAGGCTTGGAACGTCGCTTGAATGCGGGACATGATCGGAAAGTCTCTGAAGTCTTTGGTGGGCGAGCGCGTGATAATGCGCGTTCAGCTCGAAGCCGACGAAACGCCGGCCGTGCAGCGCGCAAGCCACGGCCGTCGTGCCGCTGCCCATGAACGGGTCGAGCACGAGACCACCGGGCGGGCAACTGGCCAGCACCATGCGCTCGATAATATGCAGCGGTTTCTGCGTCGGATGATCGACGCGCTCGGGGTCTTGCCGGTGCAATCGCGAGATCGACCACAGATCCTTGGGGTTGTACCCCAGTTCCAGCCACTTGCTGCCCTCGAAGATACGGCGCGAGCGCGCCTTCTTCGTGGCGGCGTCGTACGGCACGCGCACCGCATCGAGGTCGAAGTAGTAATCCTTCGAAACCGCGAAAAAGCCGATGTTGTCGTGTACCGACGAGAACCGCCGGGTGCTGCCGCCCATGCTGGGCACGCGGCGATCCCAGATAATCTCGTTGATCATCAGCATGCGCCGCTTCAGAAACACGAACAGCTCCGGAGCGTACTGCCACGTGCAGAACAGGTACAACGAGCCGCGCGGCGCGAGCTTCGGGATCGCCGCTTCGAGCCAGCCATAGGTCCAGCCGAGGAAGTCCTCGCCGGAGCGCTTGTCGGAATCGTTGCCGTAGTCCTTGCCGAGTCCATACGGCGGGTCGGCAAGGATCAGGTCGACGCTGCCGTCGTCCAGTTCGTGCAGGTGCTCCAGGAAGTCGGCATGACGCAACGTGATGTCGCCCGGCGCCCAACGCGCGCGCAACTCGCCGGCCGCTTCCCTGGCCTCGAGACGCGCGGCGGCGGCGTCGGTGGCATCCATGGGGCGCTCGGCCCCGAGGATGTCAAGCGGTGCGTTGCGATCAGTCAGATCGGTCATGCGGGTTCTGGTGTCCTTGATGGAGCTGAGGGAACTGAGGAATCTGAAGGCGCTAAGGATCTGGATAGCCTGGGACCTGGGGATCTGCGATCGGTGGCGTCTCGCGACGCCACCCGGACCGCCTATGCCCCGCCCGGTGCCGGCCTGGCCAGCGCCATCACGGTGTGCATGTCCTTGTCGCCGCGCCCCGAGAGATTGACCAGCACGATCTGATCGCTCGGCAGCGTCGGCGCCAGCTTGCACGCATAAGCGAGCGCGTGACTCGACTCCAGCGCCGGAATGATGCCTTCGATCCGGCAGCAGTCATGGAACGCACGCAGGGCTTCGGTATCGGTCACGCCCACATACTCGGCACGCTTGATGTCATGCAGCCACGCGTGCTCGGGGCCCACCCCCGGATAGTCCAGACCTGCCGAGATCGAATGCGTCTCGGTAATCTGGCCGTTGGCGTCCTGCAGCAAATAGGTGCGGTTGCCGTGGAGCACGCCGGGCGTGCCGCCGATGATCGATGCCGCATGACGGCCGGTCTCGATGCCGTCGCCGGCCGCTTCCACGCCCACCAGCTTGACATCCGGCACATCGATATACGGATAGAAAATACCCATGGCGTTCGAGCCGCCGCCCACGCAGGCGAGCACATAATCCGGCTGACGGCCTGCCAGTTCGGGCATTTGCACCTTGCACTCCTCGCCGATCACGCACTGAAAATCGCGCACGAGCATCGGATACGGATGCGGTCCGGCCACGGTGCCGATGATGTAGAACGTGCTCTCGACGTTGGTCACCCAGTCACGCATGGCTTCGTTGAGGGCGTCCTTGAGCGTCTTCGAGCCCGATTCCACCGGCACCACGGTCGCCCCCAGCAGTTGCATGCGATAGACGTTGGCCGCCTGGCGCTTGACGTCTTCCGCGCCCATGTAGACCACGCACTCCATGCCGAAGCGCGCGGCAATGGTGGCGGTCGCCACGCCGTGCTGGCCCGCGCCGGTCTCCGCAATCACGCGGCGCTTGCCCATGCGACGGGCCAGCAGCGCCTGCCCGATCACGTTGTTCACCTTGTGCGCGCCGGTATGGTTCAGGTCTTCGCGCTTGAGGTACACCTGCGCACCGCCCAGCTCCCGGCTCCAGCGCTTGGCGTGATAGATCGGCGACGGACGGCCGACGTAGTGCTTCAATTCGTAATGGAATTCTTCGAGGAAGGCCGGATCGTGCTGATACTTGGCATACGCCTCGCGCAGTTCGTCGAGCGCGTGAATCAGCGTCTCGGCCACAAAGACACCGCCGTATGGGCCGAAATGGCCGCGGGCGTCAGGCAAATCGTACATGGTCGTCACTCTTCGCAGTACCGGTGCGCGGCCCAAGCGGCCACCCCGGCGGGTTGCTCATTCGGCGTCGGCGGCACGCACCGCGTGCACGAACGCCGTCATGCGGGCGTGGTCCTTCACGCCCCGCGACACCTCCACACCGCTCGACACGTCGACGGCGTAAGGCGTCACCCGGCCGATGGCTTCAGCAACGTTGTGTGCGTTCAAGCCACCACTCAAAACGGCCCGACGCGCGATGTCTTTTGGAATAAGTGACCAATCGAAAACCTGTCCCCCACCGCCGTAGCCCTCGACCAGAGCATCGAGCAAGAGGCCTTGCGCGGCGGTGTATGCATTGGCGAATTGTAGCAAATCGCCGCTGTCTTTCGTGTCCGGGCCGATACGCATGGCGCGCATGTACGGACGGTTGCCTGCAGCGGCCGACAATACCGCGCATTGGGCCGGCGTCTCGTCGCCATGAAACTGCAGCGTGGTGAGCGGCACGGCCTCGACCGTCCGGGCGATCTCGCGGGCCGTCGCGTTCACGAACAGGCCGACCAGACTCACGTACGGCGGCACCCGGCGGGCCAGTTCGGCCGCGCGCGCCAGATCCACGTAGCGCGGGCTCGGTGGGTAAAAGACAAGGCCGATCGCATCGACGCCCAGCGCCACCGCGTGATCGATGTCGGCCGGCTGCGACAGGCCGCAGATCTTGATTCGGGTACGGGATTTCATGAACTTGCCCACGGCATCGGGAACGGCCACCCAGCCCAGTTGGGCTCGGGTACGGCGAAGCGCTCAGGATACCCCACTCGCGCCAGGTACAGCCCGTCCGGCATGAACGTCGGGGCGGCCTGACGACGGTCGAGGCTCGCGAGCACATGCGCCGTCCAGCTGGCCGGCTGGCGTCCCCGGCCGACGGCGACCAGGCAGCCCATGATATTGCGCACCATGTGATGCAGAAACGCGCTCGCGCGGAAGCGGAACACAAAGAAGTGCCCTTGCTGCTCGATATCGATGGCGTACAGGTGCTTCACCGGCGTCCTGGCCTGACACTCGGACGAGCGGAATGCCGAGAAGTCGTGCTCGCCGACCAGCGGCCGGCTCGCGGCGCGCATCGCCTCGAGGTCGAGCGGCGTGTGCAGCCAGCCGCAACGGCCATCGAGCAACGGCGAGCGCACGGGGTGCACGTAAAGCACATAGAAATACGTGCGCTCGAACGCGGTGAACCGGGCATGGAAGTCGTCCGGCATCGCCTGCGCCCATTGCACGGCCACGGTCTTGGGCAGAAACGCGTTGACGCCGCGCACCCACGAGAACATCGCGCGGTCGAGTTCGGTGTCGAAATGCACCACCTGACCGATGCCGTGCACGCCGGTGTCGGTGCGGCCCGCGACCGTCGTGGGCAACGCAACGCCGCCGAATTTCCGCAACGCGGCTTCGAGCGTCTGCTGCACGGTGTTGCCATGCGGCTGTGATTGCCAGCCGGAGAACGCCGTGCCGTCGTAATGGATGCCCAGTGCGATTCGCATATGAAAAAGAAAAATGGGCGCTCAACCTGCGAGCGCCCCAAACTACGGTCAATCTGTGGTGTGTTCGTCAGCCTGTCGCGGCATCAGCTTCGCATCGTCACTTGCCAAGCTCGGCTAGCCGTGTGCGGGCAACGGACTGCTGAGCCGCGTCGCCGCCGGCGATCACCTCTTCGAGCAGTTCGCGCGCGCCTTCGTCGTCGCCGATGGTCTGATACGCGGTGGCCAGTTCAAGCTTCGTATGGAATTCGTCCGGCGCGCCCGGCTCGGCGGATGCCAGGTCGATCGGCGACGCCGACGTCGCCGACACGGCGGGCACCGGCGCGGCCACTTGCGGCATCTGCGGCGCCGCCGGTTCCGCAGCATATGGCGTTTCCGGTGCAGGCGTATTGAGCACCTCGTGCTCGATCAGGGCTTCCGTCCCGATGTCGGCCGGCAGCGTCGGTGTCGTTTGCGCGTCATCGCCCTTCAGATCGAGGCTGAAGTCCGACAGATCGAACGACAACGGCTTGAGTGATGGCGCCTCGTGCGCGGTGTCCGTATAGCTGCGCGGCGCCGCGGGCGTGCTGCTGGCTTGTTGCATCGCGGCGTCGAAGTCGGCATCGCTCAGTTCGCCGTCGAGATCGTCGGACGCCGCGTCCGCGCTCGCGTGCGAATGCAGCGGATCGTCCATCGGCGCCATCTTGAACTGTACCGAACCCATCCCCTTCGTCAGCGACGGCAAGGCATCGCTGGAAATCGTGCCCACCTGCGCCGACTGCCCCGGGATCGCCAGATCCAGATCCCCCAGCATGCCAGCGACGCCCCCGTCGGGCGACGCTTCGGCCATCGGCGCCTCGGCGGGTTCGGCCAGCGCGGAGACGCCCGACTCGGGCTCGCGCGCCGACGTAGCGGCAACGCCGCCGATGGCGGCGGCACCCAGCGCGTCAAGCGCCGACAAACCGGGCGCCGCCGCATCGTCCTCAGCCGCAGGCGCTTCCTGGGATTCCCGAACCTGTCCGGCCGCCTCGGCAAACGCGGCGCCCCAATCGATTTCCGGCTCGCTCGCGGCTTCGCCCGACATTCCCGAGGCAAGCTCGCCCGCATCTTGCGCGAGCGGCTCAGCGCTCGATTCAGACGATTCAGACGATTCAGACGATTCAGACGATTCGGACGACTCCGCCAACGCCGCCGGTGACGCGTCGCGATCTTCGCCATCGTCATCATGCGCATCGTGTGCATCGTGCGCGTCAGTCAAATGCACTGGCTCAGCGTTCCACGCCCCCGGCGCACCGGCGTCGGCGTCCGCGTCGGCAGACGCATGGTGCACATCGTCAACGGTGGCAACGGCGTCGTCTGACGCTGAAGACGCGACATCAGCCTCCGGCTGCCGAGCCTCTTCGGCTTCCGCCTGATTGGCGGCGTACAATGCCGCCGCACCAGCGGCACCGGCCGCCGCGACAGCGCCCGCCGTGGTCATGCCATGCGACGCCGACTCGGCCCCTGGCGCACCGTCTTGCGGCGCATCGTGGCCGTCGAACGCGTCACGCCCATCGTCGTATGGCCCGGGCTGCCCCACCGGCGACTCAGCGCGACGGCGGCGTATCACCGCCCACAGGCCGAGCAGCACCACCAGCACGCCAGCGCCTGGCAGCACATACGGATTCTGGCTCACGGCACGCCAGTTCATCGCACCGTTCGGCGCCGGCTTGGCCGGTGCAACCGCGGCACTGGCGGCGGCCGCCGCAGCGACAGCGCTTGCCGGTGCCGTCATCGCAGCCGTTGCCTCCGATGCCGATGCGCCTGCCGATGTGGCGGAGGCACCAGCCGCGGCTTCGGTCACCGCCGCCGAGGCGACGGCCGCGGCGTTTTCCTTCGTATCAGCGTCCTGAGCGGCATTCGGCGCCGGCGTGGCCGTCGCCGCCGCCACCTGCGCATTTGTCTTGCCATCGGCGGGTTTCGCCGTCTTTTCCTGCGCAGTCGCCCCGGAAGCGGTGGCGGCCTGCTGCTCCAGGTTGGCGACGGCCTGATTCTTCATCGCCAACAACTTCTGGAGATCTGCAACGTTCTTCTGCAACTCATTCACCCTGCCCTGAGCCTCGGCCTGTGCCTTGCTCTGGGCGATTTGTGCTTCTTCGCTGCCGCCAGTTCGACCGGCCGTGCCGTTCGCCCCTCCCTTATTGGGTCGCGACAGCTTCAATTCATCGCGTGTCGCGGGCGTGGCAGCTTCCGGTGCCTTGCCCGCTTCGATCGCGCCCTGTGCACTGCGGCCACCGGCCGGTGCTGCCTGCTGCGCCGTCGATTCGGCCAGCCGCGCGCGATACGCGTCAAACTGTTCCCGCGCAGCCGACACGAACTTGCGTGCCTGCGCGGGAGGAATCCCTTGCACCTGCGCGTCGACCGGGCGCGTGAGCGTCACCCCCTGCCGCAGCCGATTCGGATCGTCGCCGATGAACGCCGACCGGTTGGCCTCGAACAGCGCGGTCATCATCTGCGCCAGCGTCACCCCGCCTTCACCGCCCGTGAATTCACGGGCAATCAACGACAGCGAGTCGCCGCGCGCCACCTTGCGCTCACCCGCGACGCCCGCCGCCGACGCCTTGCCCGGCTGGGCTGACGTCGCCGTGGCTGGCGCGGGGACGGACGCCGTGGCCGCCGCCGGTGCGGCTTGACCCGCCGCTGCCGCAGGCACGACGGCCTGAGGCTGCGCAGCGCTCGCTTCCGGGATGGCGGACAGTGTCACTGCGTTGGACTGACGGCCGGTGCGCCATTCGAGCACCAGCAACAGATCGAGGAACGACGTGCTGACCGGCTCGGCCGAGTCGACATGCACAAGGTACGTGCCGCTGTACCCTGCCTGGCGACCGCCGGTCGGCGAGACGGAAACGGAGAGCTTCTCGAGCGTGGGGTCGTAGCGCAGGCCGGCCTGCTTGAAGGCGTCGCGCGGCGCGAGCTTCACCGACAATCCGTCGGCTTCCGCCTGCGACACGTTACCCAGCACGATGACGGCTCGCAACGGCTGGCCCGGGCCCGAGCGCACCTGCTGCGGGCCGAACTCTGCCGCCCCGGCGTTGAGCAGCCCGAGGCTCCACAAGACCGCCGCTGCCGCGCTCAGGCGGAACGAATTACGGGACGAGTTTGCGCGCTTGCCGATCGAGTATTTCCGCACTGTGTCTTGTCAGGCCTGTCAGTCGTTTGTCACTGGCCGCCCCGGCTGCAAGGGGTGCCTCCCAAAGCGCGGACGGCGGCCTCGCGGGCCGCCGTTCTTCACGCCTTACCGATGCGCTGCGACGCTCAAGCGTCGAGCAGGATGCGCAGCATGCGGCGCAGCGGTTCCGCCGCGCCCCACAACAGTTGATCGCCGACCGTGAATGCCGAGAGATACTCCGGCCCCATCGACATCTTGCGCAGGCGACCGACCGGAATCGACATCGTGCCGGTCACCGCCGCAGGCGTCAAATCGGTCATCGACGCCTCACGCGTGTTCGGCACCACCTTCACCCAGTCATTCGCCTGGCCGATGATATCCGTCAGTTCATCTAACGGCACATCTTTTGTCAACTTGATGGTCAGCGCCTGGCTGTGGCAACGCATCGCACCGACGCGCACGCACAGGCCATCGACCGGAATGGCGCGGGTATTCGGGAAGCCGTCGCCCAGACCCAGGATCTTGTTGGTCTCGGCACCGCCCTTCCACTCTTCCTTCGACTGGCCGTTGCCCAGGTCCTTGTCGATCCAGGGAATCAGGTTACCCCCCAGCGGCACGCCAAACTGCTTGGTCTCGTCGGCCGTGAGCGCGTGTTGCTTCGCGAGCACCTTGCGGTCGATCTCGAGGATGGCCGAGTGCGGATCGTCGAGCAGCGCCTTGACTTCAGCGTTGATGCTACCGAACTGCGTGAGCAGCTCTCTCATGTGCTGCGCCCCACCGCCCGATGCCGCCTGATACGTCATCGACGTGAGCCAGTCGACCAGACCGTGCTGGAACAGGCCGCCCAGGCCCATCAACATGCAGCTCACGGTGCAATTGCCGCCGACGAAGTTCTTGGTGCCCTTCGTCAGTGAATTCTTGATCACATCGAGGTTGACCGGATCGAGGACGATGATGGCGTCGTCATTCATGCGCAGCGTCGAGGCCGCATCGACCCAATAACCGTTCCAGCCCGCCGCACGCAGCGTCGGGAAGATCTCGGTTGTGTAGTCACCGCCCTGGCAGGTAATGATGATGTCGCATTTTTTCAGCTCGTTGACATCATTGGCGTCTTTCAGCGAAGTCTCGTTCTTCGCCATCGACGGGGCTTTGCCGCCCGCGTTGCTGGTGCTGAAAAACACCGGCTCGATCAAGGCGAAGTCGTTCTCCTGCTGCATGCGCTGCATCAGAACCGAACCGACCATGCCCCGCCAACCTACCAGACCTACGGTTTTCATTTATCCACTCTCTTATCGTTTCAATTGCGCCGAGGGGCGTCTCACGACGCCCCGTCAACGTTATAGCGCGGCAACCACTGCCGCGCCCATCTCGCGCGTACCGACCTTGGTCGCGCCTTCCTGCCAGATATCGGGCGTGCGCAATCCTTGCGCCAGCACCTTCTTCACCGCATTTTCCACGCGATCGGCCTGTTCTGCACGGCCCAGCGTATAGCGCAGCATCATGGCAGCCGACAGGATCGTCGCCAACGGATTGGCCACGCCCTTGCCGGCGATATCGGGCGCAGAGCCGTGCGACGGCTCGTACAGCCCCTTGTTATTGGCATCCAGCGACGCCGAAGGCAGCATGCCGATCGACCCCGTCAGCATCGCGGCTTCGTCCGACAGGATATCGCCGAACATGTTGCCGGTCACCACGACGTCGAAGTTCTTCGGCGCCTTGACCAGTTGCATCGCCGCATTGTCGACGTACATGTGCGAGAGTTCGACTTCCGGATACTGCTTGGCAACCTCGATCATGGTGTCGCGCCACAGTTGCGACGTCTCGAGCACGTTGGCCTTGTCCACCGAGCACAAACGCTTGTCGCGCTTGGCGGCGGCCTGGAACGCGACGTGCGCGATACGCTCCACTTCCGGCACGCTATACCGCATGGTATCAAAACCTTCGCGCGCGCCCTCGAAAGCGCCATCCGGCGACTGGCGGAACCCCTTCGGCTGGCCAAAGTAGATGTCGCCATTCAGCTCGCGAATGATCAGGATATCCAACCCTGCCACGATTTCCGGCTTCAGGCTCGACGCGTCGGCCAGTTCCTTGTACAGAATGGCCGGACGGAAGTTGGCAAACAGTTGCAGATGCTTGCGCAGCCCCAGGATCGCCTGTTCGGGACGCAGCGCGCGCTCCAGCGAATCGTACTTCCAGTCGCCCACGGCGCCGAACAGGATGGCATCCGCTTCCTTGGCGAGCTTGAGCGTCGCGTCGGGCAACGGGTGACCCGCCGCCTCGTAGCCGGCACCGCCAACGGGCGCGGCTTCCAACTCGAACGTCTCGCCCAATGCGTTCAGCACATTGACGGCTTCCGCCACGATTTCCGGACCAATGCCGTCACCCGGCAACACAGCAATTTTCATGCGATCTCCTTGAGTGCTCGGGCCTCAGCCCGGCAAACGCGTTGCGAGCCACGGCTGCTTGACAAGCCGCTCGGCCTCGTAGGCGCGAATCTTGTCGGCGTGACGCAGTGTCAGGCCAATATCGTCGAAACCGTTCAGCATGCAGTACTTGCGGAACGGCGCGATGTCGAACGCGTAGGCGCGGCCGTCGGGCGTCACCACCGCTTGCTTGTCCAGATCGATGGTCAACTGATAGCCATTGAACGCGACCGTCTCGTTGAACAGATGATCGACCTGCATCTCGGGCAGCGCGATCGGCAGCAGCCCGTTCTTGTAGCAATTATTGAAGAAGATGTCGGCGAAGCTCGGCGCAATGACCGCACGGAAGCCGAATTGCTGCAACGCCCACGGGGCATGCTCACGCGAGCTGCCGCAGCCGAAGTTCTTGCGCGCCAGCAGCACCGTCGCGCCCTGGTAGCGCGGCTGGTTGAGCACGAAGTTCGGGTTGAGCGGACGCGTGCTGCAATCCTGGCCCGGCTGGCCAACATCGAGGTAACGCCACTCGTCGAACAGGTTCGGACCGAAGCCCGTGCGCTTGATCGACTTCAGGAATTGCTTGGGGATGATCGCGTCGGTATCGACGTTCTCGCGATCCAGCGGCGCCACCAACCCCGTATGGACGGTAAATTTTTCCATCACGAACCACCTGATCAAAACAGTTCGGCCGCGGCCGGTCCCGAGGAACCCTGGCCATCAAAGCCGGAAATTTCGTAGGCGCGCGCGCGGGGCGATTGCCTGCGCGACGCGCACCGTCGCATCACTTCTTCGCGGCGTTCTCGAGAGCCGAGCCAGCGGCTTGCGTATCCTTGCCGAGGCCCGCCATCGTGTTGCACCCCGCCACGCCCAACACCAGCACCGCACCGATCAGCATCCACAGCTTCTTCATGGTTTTTTCTCAGTCAAAGACGATGTCAAACAACGGTTACACCGCGATATACCCAAGCGTCAGACGAGACGCCGCACGTCCACGAAATGGCCTTCGATGGCCGCCGCGGCCGCCATCGCCGGGCTCACGAGGTGCGTACGCCCGCCCGCGCCCTGACGGCCTTCGAAGTTGCGATTCGAGGTCGACGCGCAACGCTCGCCGGGCTCCAGACGGTCGGCGTTCATCGCCAGGCACATCGAGCAACCCGGCTCGCGCCATTCGAAGCCAGCGGCCTTGAAGACCTGGTCCAGCCCTTCCTGTTCGGCCTGGTGCTTCACCAGACCCGAGCCCGGCACGACCATCGCCAGACGCACGTTGGGCGCCACGCGACGACCGAGCTTCTTGACGACATAGGCCGCCGCGCGAATATCTTCGATACGCGAGTTGGTGCACGAACCGATGAAGACCTTGTCGACGTTGATGCTGGCCATCGGGGTGTCCGGTGTCAGCGCCATATACTCGAGCGCCCGCTCCATCGCACTGCGCTTGACCGGATCCCTTTCCTTCTCGGGATCGGGCACGCGGTCCTCGATGCTCACGACCATCTCCGGCGACGTCCCCCAGCTCACTTGGGGGCGCAGCGTGTTCGCATCGATCTCGACCACGTGGTCGAACGCGGCGCCTGGATCCGTGTGGAACGTGCGCCAGTAGGCTTCGGCCTGCTGGAATTCCACGCCCGTGGGGGCGAACGGACGGCCCTTCACGTACTGGATCGTCGTGTCGTCCACGGCGACCAGGCCAGCACGTGCGCCGGCCTCGATGGCCATGTTGCACACGGTCATCCGGCCTTCCATCGTGAGCGAGCGGATGGCCGAACCGGCGAATTCGATTGTGCAGCCCGTGCCACCCGCCGTGCCGATCTTGCCGATGACGGCCAGCACGATGTCCTTGGCGGAGCAACCGCGCGGCAGCGTACCCTCGACCTTCACGAGCATGTTCTTGCTCTTCTTCATGAGCAGCGTCTGCGTGGCGAGCGCGTGCTCGACCTCGGACGTGCCGATGCCGAAGGCCAGCGCGCCGAACGCGCCGTGCGTGGACGTATGCGAGTCGCCGCAGACCACCGTCATGCCGGGCAGCGTGGCGCCCTGCTCCGGGCCGATCACGTGCACGATGCCCTGACGCAGGTCGTTCATCTTGAATTGCGTGATGCCGAAGCTGTCGCAGTTCGCATCGAGCGTGTCGACCTGCAGACGCGAAATCGGATCGACGATGCCTTCCGAACGGTCGGTGGTCGGCACGTTGTGGTCCGACACCGCAAGGTTGGCAGACAGTCGCCAGACCGGCCGCTGCGCGAGTTTTAGCCCCTCAAACGCCTGCGGACTGGTCACCTCGTGCAACAGATGACGGTCGATGTAGAGCACCGTGGTGCCATCGTCCTCGGTATGCACGACATGTGCATCCCACAATTTGTCATACAGCGTCTTGGCCATGATAAAAACGCGGGGCTAGATATCGTTGTAGGAACAGACTTCGTTCCGTGAACTTTTGATTATGCCATAGCGCTTTCGCGCCGGCGGAATACGAAATCCCCGGAAAACCGGGCGGTAAACGCACGATCAACCGGGGATTTGTGCGAATCACGGCAGCTTGTGCCGTGGATTCGAATATAGCGCAACGAGGGCTCGTTGCGGCACCGCATCGCCTTGCCGTTTCGGCAAGGTTGCGGTGCCGGCACGGCAAGCAGGGGCCGTGCCGAACGCCTCCGACAGGCTTAGCGCTTGTCGATCGTCGCGACGTCGCGCGGCGTGTGGCCGATGAACAACTGACGCGGACGGCCAATCTTCTGGTCCGTCTCGCCGATCATTTCGTTCCACTGCGCGATCCAGCCCACGGTACGAGCCAGCGCGAAGATGCAGGTGAACATCGACGTCGGGATGCCCAGCGCACGCTGGACGATACCCGAGTAGAAATCGACGTTCGGGTACAGCTTGCGCGACACGAAGTATTCGTCTTCCAGCGCGATCTTCTCGAGCTGCATGGCCAGCTTGAACAGCGGGTCGTCGTGCAGGCCAAGCTCGTTGAGCACTTCGTAGCACGTCTCGCGCATCAGCTTGGCACGCGGATCGTAGTTCTTGTACACGCGGTGACCGAAGCCCATGAGCTTCACGCCCGAGTTCTTGTCCTTCACCTGCCTGATGAATTCGGGGATATTGTCCGGCGAACCGATCTGCTCGAGCATGGTCAGCGCGGCTTCGTTCGCACCACCGTGCGCCGGGCCCCACAGACACGCGATACCGGCAGCGATACAGGCGAACGGGTTGGCACCCGACGAACCGGCCAGACGCACGGTCGAGGTCGAGGCGTTCTGCTCGTGATCGGCGTGCAGGATCAGGATACGGTCAAGCGCGCGCACCAGCACGTCGTTGACCTTATAGTCTTCGCACGGGTTGGCGAACATCATGCGCATGAAGTTCGCGCTGTACGACAGGTCGTTGCGCGGATACACGAACGGCTGGCCGATGCTGTACTTGTACGCCATCGCGACGAGCGTCGGCAGCTTGGCGATCAGGCGGATGGCCGAGACTTCGCGGTGCGTCGGATCGTTGATGTCCAGCGAGTCGTGGTAGAACGCCGACAGAGCACCGACCGAACCGGTCAGCACGGCCATCGGGTGCGCGTCACGACGGAAACCGCGGAAGAAGAAGTTCATCTGCTCGTGCACCATCGTGTGACGGGTCACGGTCTTGACGAATTCGTCCTTCTGCTGTGCGTTCGGCAGTTCGCCCTTGAGCAACAGGTAGGAACTCTCGAGGAAGTCGCAGTGGGTGGCCAACTGCTCGATCGGGTAGCCGCGATACAGCAGCTCGCCCTTGTCGCCATCGATGTAGGTGATGGCGGAATTGCACGACGCCGTCGACATGAAGCCCGGGTCATACGTGAACTTGCCGGTCTGGCCGTACAGCTTGCGGATGTCGATTACATCCGGGCCCATCGTTCCCTGGTAGATCGGCAGTTCGACGCTGGGCGAACCGTCAGAGAAAGATAGGGTGGCTTTAACATCAGACGGAGTCATATCGCTTCCTCAAAAAAAATCTTAAACCCCTACACGGCACGCAAGAGCGCCAGCAGGCGCTGCACGTCCGGCCCGTCCAGATCCGCGTCGGGCTCTTTGCGCGCTAGCAGCAGATCCATCAAATCGTTGTCGCTCAAATCGAGCAACCGGGTGAGCGCGCCCACATCCTCGTCGGTCATCGAGGCTTCGTACTTCGCGAAGAAGCGTTCGAGAATGAGGTCGTTTTCCAGCAAACCGCGGCGTGCCCGCCAACGCAGGCGGGCACGTTTGACCGGATCGGACTGGTGATTGGTATCCGGCATGATCACTAGGTCAGACGGCGCGACGCACCATCAGCTCCTTGATCTTGCCGATGGCCTTCGTCGGGTTCAGACCCTTCGGGCACACATCCACACAGTTCATGATCGTGTGGCAGCGGAACAGGCGGTACGGATCTTCCAAGTTGTCCAGGCGCTCGCCGGTTGCCATGTCGCGGCTGTCCGCGATGAAGCGGTAAGCCTGCAGCAGACCTGCCGGGCCGACAAACTTGTCCGGATTCCACCAGAAGCTCGGGCATGACGTGGAGCACGACGCGCACAGAATGCATTCGTACAGGCCATCCAGCTCATCGCGCTGCTCGGGCGACTGCAGACGCTCCTTCTCCGGTGCCGGCTCGGCGTTGATCAGGTACGGCTTGATCGAGTGGTACTGGTTGAAGAAGTGTGTCATGTCGACGATCAGATCGCGAATGACGGGCAGCCCCGGCAGCGGCTTCAGAACGATCTTGTTCGGCAGGTCGTTCATGTTGGTCAGGCAGGCCAGACCGTTCTTGCCGTTGATGTTCATCGCGTCCGAGCCGCACACGCCCTCGCGGCACGAGCGACGGAACGCGATGCCTTCGTCGAGCTTCTTGAGCTTGACCAGAGCGTCGAGCAGCATGCGCTCATGTCCGTCGAGTTCGACCTCGTAGGTCTGCATGTACGGCGCGGCGTCCTTGTCCGGATCGTAGCGATAGACTTCAAAAATACGTTTCATGATCTTGCGAATCCCTTAGAACGTCCGCGCCTTCGGCGGAACCGAGTCGACGGTCAGCGGCTTCAGCTGCACCGGCTTGTAATCCAGACGGTTGCCTTCGCTGAAGAACAGCGAGTGGCGCATCCAGTTGGCGTCGTCGCGCTCCGGATAATCGCTGTGCGCGTGCGCGCCGCGGCTTTCCTTGCGGGCTTCGGCTGCGATCATGGTGGCCTTGGCCACTTCGATCAGGTTGTCGACTTCCAGCGCTTCCATGCGCGCCGTGTTGAACACCTTCGACTTGTCCTTCAGGTGAACGTGCGACACGCGCTCGGCCACTTGCTTGATCTCGTCCACGCCTTCCTTGAGCAGGTCCGACGTACGGAACACGCCAGCGTGCTTCTGCATCGTTGCGCGGATGTCGTTGGCGATGTCCTGTGCGTACTCGCCCGAACTGGAACCGTCCAGACGGCCCAGACGCGCCATGGCGTTATCACCGGCATCGGCAGGCAGCGGCTTGTGGTCGCCGTGGTGCTTCACGAAGTCGACGATGTGGTTACCGGCCGCGCGGCCAAACACCACGAGGTCGAGCAGCGAGTTCGTACCCAGACGGTTGGCACCATGGACCGACACGCAGGAGCACTCGCCTACGGCGTAGAAACCGTTGACCGGCGTCGATTCGCCCTGCTTCTGCACGACGACCTGGCCGTTGTAGTTCGTCGGAATACCGCCCATCTGATAGTGAATGGTCGGCACGACAGGGATCGGTTCCTTGATCGCGTCCACGTTGGCGAACTTCAGGGCGATTTCGCGAATCGACGGCAGGCGCTTCATGATCGTCTCGGCACCGATGTGCGAGAGGTCGAGCAGCACGTAGTCGCCGTTCGGGCCGCAGCCACGGCCTTCCTTGATTTCCTGGTCCATCGAACGCGACACGAAGTCACGCGGCGCCAGATCCTTCAGCGTCGGGGCATAGCGCTCCATGAAACGCTCGCCGTTCGAGTTACGCAGAATACCGCCCTCGCCGCGCACACCTTCGGTAATCAGCACGCCCGCGCCGGCCACGCCGGTCGGGTGGAATTGCCAGAATTCCATGTCTTCGAGCGGAATGCCCGCACGCGCGGCCATGCCAAGCCCGTCACCGGTGTTGATGAACGCGTTGGTCGAAGCGGCGTACACACGCCCGGCACCGCCAGTCGCGAACAGCGTGCACTTGGCTTCGAGCAGGTAGACGTCGCCGGTTTCGAGTTCGAGCGCCGACACGCCGAGCACATCGCCGTCTTCGTTGCGGATCAGGTCGAGCGCCATCCACTCCACGAAGAAGTGGGTCTTGGCGGCCACGTTCTGTTGATACAGCGTGTGCAGCAGCGCGTGTCCGGTACGGTCGGCGGCCGCGCAGGCGCGCTGGACCGGCTTCTCGCCGTAGTTGGCCGTGTGACCGCCGAACGGACGCTGGTAGATCGTGCCGTCCGGGTTACGGTCGAACGGCATGCCGAAGTGTTCCAGTTCGTAGACGGCGTTCGGCGCCTGACGGCACATGAACTCGATCGCGTCCTGGTCGCCGAGCCAGTCGGAGCCCTTGATGGTGTCGTAGAAGTGGTAATGCCAGTTGTCTTCGCTCATGTTGCCGAGCGAAGCACCAATGCCGCCCTGAGCAGCCACGGTATGCGAACGGGTGGGGAACACCTTGGACAGCACCGCCACCGACAGACCGGCCTTGGCCAGTTGCAGCGACGCGCGCATGCCCGAACCACCTGCGCCCACGATGACCACGTCAAAGCGGCGGCGCGGCAGCGAATTTTTAATTGCAGCCATTCTTTACACTCTCCACAGAATCTGCGCGGCATAGCCGGCACAAGCCAGCAGCCAGACGATCGTCAGCGCGTACAGCGCCAGTCGCACACCGACCGGCTTGACGTAGTCCATCCAGATATCGCGCACACCGACCCACGCGTGATAGAACACCGCGAGCAGCGTGACGAACGTGGCGAGCTTCATCCACTGATGCGAGAAGATGCTTGCCCAACCTTCGTAGGAGAAATCCTTGGCGGCGAAGAACCACACCAGCAGGATCACGGTGTACACGGCCATGATGACCGCGGTCATGCGCTGCGCCATCCAGTCGCGCAAGCCATAGTGGGCGCCGACGACCAGGCGCTTCGAACCGATATTGTTCTGTGCCATCTTAGAACGCTCCGAACAGCTTGAGGGCGACGGCCAGCGTCAACAGCAGCGACACGGCCAGGACGACCACCGCCGAATTCTTGCCAGCTTCCTTGCTCACGGCGTCATGATTGAAGTCCATGCGCAGATGGCGCACGCCAGCGCAGAAGTGCTGCAGGAAGCCCCACGACAAAGCCAGGATGACGAGTTTGACAAACCAGTGGGAGGCGATGCTTCGCAGAACGTCGAAGCTGAGTTCCGACGTGAGGCTCTGTTCGAACAAGTAAAGCGCGAACGGCAACAGAAGGAACAAGATCACACCGCTAATACGGTGCAGGATGGACACGATACCAGCCGGCGGGAGACGGTACGAGACAATCTGTCCGATACCGATATTCCTGTAGACTGGCCGCTCTTTTTTTACCACTTCAGCCATGCTAGACCCCATGTAGTTACATCAGCCCCAGATTTTAGCGCCGATTCTAGTGCGTTGCACCATACCGGTTCTAATGCTCCGGAAATTCCTGCTGGCAGCGCGCCCTCCGCCACCCCTCATACCGGCACTCTTTCAGGCACGTGCCGGCCACGACGCCGGCTCGCCCCCTGGGAAGTCACCCACCCTCTCAACTCAATTCGTTCTGGTAATGATGTTCCGTCGTCACGTACCAGCCGCGGCGCACTTCCACCGGCTTGTCGCCATAGGTGTAGGAAACGCGCTCGACGCTCAGCAGCGGAAACCCCTTCGGCACCTTGAGCAGTTCCGCGGTCATGTCGTCCGCGGCCACCGCGCGGACTTTTTCCACAGCGCGAATCATGCGCGTGCCGAATTCGTCTTCGAAGAGGCCATACATCGGCCCCGTGTATTCATTGAGCCTCTCGGCCGTCAGCCCGCGGAACAGGGCGCCCGGCAACCAAATTTCGTCGAGCACCGTCGGACGGTCCGAGAAATCCAGCATGCGGCGGATCAGAATGACGCCATCGCCCGCGCGCAGGTCAAGCTGGCGCGCAATTTCCGCCGGTGCGCGCATACGGCGACACTCGATCAGTCGACTGGGCGGGTGATGGGGTTCGCCCGAGTCGGGCGCAAGACGCAGGAACCGGAACTGCACCCGGTCCTCATGATGGGTCGCGACGAACGTGCCGCGCCCCTGGCGGCGCACGAGCAGGTTCTCGGCGGCCAGCTCGTCGATGGCTTTGCGCACCGTTCCCTGGCTGACCTTGTAGCGGGCTGCCAGATCGACTTCACTGGGAATGATTTCGCCGGGCTTCCATTCGCCGGCTTGCAGACCCTGGGTAATGAGCCCCTTGATCTGCTGGTAGAGCGGGCTGAAGGTCGGCGACGCCCCCACAGCTGCCGCACCCTGCGTGGCCTGGGGGGCCGGTACGGCATCGCGCGCGCTGTCCGGTCGCTGCGGAGCATCGACAGTCGGCGTAGGGTTGGATGTGTCGCGAACATTCGCATTCATGGCGGCGATTTGACCACAAATCAAGGCCTTCGTCTATCGAATAACAGCAATAATCCTATGTCTTATATAAGACATAAGATAGAGTTGACATTCGGTGTGGCGACTCCTACACTGGCGCGGGCTAACAGGGGCCTGCAGCCGCGGCACGGCTATCTTATAAGAGAGTCCGGCGCTTCGCACTCATTGACAGCAGTTCACCCCGCAGCCCGCAAGCTTCCGTAGGTCAAGGAATTTTAGGAGCTTCGTGTGACGCGGCGCTGTCAGCCTGGCAAAAAAGCCACCCGGACGGCGAGCTTACCCCGAGCTTCGCAGGAATTTGTACACGTCTGGAGAGATTCTCATGGCAAAACCCGCAATGCGTGTCGCCGTCACCGGCGCCGCTGGCCAAATCGGCTACTCCCTGCTGTTCCGCATCGCCAACGGCGACATGCTCGGCAAGGACCAGCCCGTCATCCTGCAACTGCTCGACCTCCCGCAAGCTCAAGCCGCCGTCAAGGGCGTTGTGATGGAGCTGGAAGACTGCGCGTTCCCGCTGCTCGCCGGCGTGGTCATCACCGACGACCCGAAGGTCGCTTTCAAGGATGCCGACGTCGCCCTGCTGGTTGGCGCCCGTCCGCGCTCGAAAGGCATGGAGCGCAAGGATCTGCTCGAAGCCAACGGCGCGATCTTCACGGTGCAGGGCAAGGCCCTGGACGACGTCGCCAAGCGTGACGTCAAGGTGCTGGTCGTCGGCAACCCGGCCAACACCAACGCCTATATCGCCATGAAGTCGGCACCGAACCTGCCGAAGGAAAACTTCACCGCGATGCTGCGCCTGGATCACAACCGCGCCCTGTCGCAACTCGCCGCCAAGACCGGCAAGCCGGTCGCCAGCATCGAAAAGCTGGCCGTGTGGGGCAACCACTCGCCGACCATGTACGCCGACTACCGCTTCGCCACGATCGACGGCCAGGGCGTGAAGGCGATGATCAACGACGACGTGTGGAACAACGACGTGTTCCTGCCGACCGTCGGCAAGCGCGGCGCCGCCATCATCGAAGCCCGTGGCCTGTCGTCGGCCGCTTCGGCCGCCAACGCCGCCATCGACCACATCCATGACTGGGTGCTGGGCTCGAATGGCAAGTGGGTCACGATGGGTATCCCGTCGGACGGCTCGTACGGCATTCCGCAAGACGTGATCTACGGCGTGCCGGTGATCTGCGAAAATGGCAAGTACAAGCGCGTGGAAGGCCTCGAGATCGATGCTTACTCGCGCGAAAAGATGAACTTCACGCTCAACGAACTCGAAGAAGAGCGCGCTGGCGTGGCACATCTGCTGGGCTAACCCCCAGGGAACCGGCCCCATGCGACGCCACAAGCGTCGTCGGGGGCCGAAACTGCGCCGGCGGCTTACCCCCAGTGCCGGCGCAACTCCCGTCATCGAGGGAAAAGTTTCAACGTTCGCAGCCCCAGTGACGACATGTTGCGCAGAAGACCGCGCCAGCCATCGCGCTATGATCCGGCACGACGTCACGCAACACCGAGCGATTTCTTGGCCAAGCAAATGCAACGCCTGACTGCCGCAACCCGCGCGTTGTACCAGATGACCGGCGAGCGCGCAATGTCCGCAGCGACCGCGCCGCATGATGCCCTGCGTTTGCTTCGCCAAGCCTCCCGCCCGTCGCCCGTCATGTTCTCGCTCGACAACGACTTCACGCGTGAGCGCAGTCTGGCCCCGCGCCCCCTCGAATTCCGCACCGCAACACCCCACCCAGTGCCGCCGGACCGTACCGCCGGCGCCTGGGGCGCCTGGCGCGAAGGAATTGAAAAAATTTGTATGGTGACGCTGATCAACGCAGACTTCGTAAGATAATCTGCGCTTTTGTCGGCCCTTATCCATTGTTTGGAGATTCACCATGAAGAAGCTTTGTCTGACCGTGCTGGTTGCCCTCTGCTCCGCCGCCGTCGTGCCGGCCGCAATTGCCGCTGAACCGGCCGGCAAGACAACGGTCAAGAAGGCCGCACCGAAGAAGAAGGTGAAGAAGGCGTCGACCAAGAAGAAGGCTGCCGTTACCGCTGCGGCAGTCCAACCGGCCGACGGTTCGGAGCTGTGGAGCTGCAAGGAAAACGAAAAGCTCTACATCAAGGGCAACATGAAGCGCGACCAGGTCCTCACCATGTTCTGGGAAGGCCGCAACTACAAGCTCCCGCGCGAGCAGACGACGACGGGCGCTGACCGTTTCTACGACGCCGCCAGCGGTTTGGATCTAGTGGTGATTCCGGCCAAGGCCATGCTGTTCACGCACCGCGATGGCGGCAGCCGACTGGCTGACGAATGCATGACGTACGAGATGTCGGAGCATGACAAACTGGCCCCGACGCAATCGGTCCAACTGATCAAGGTGACCAACTGAGCCGCGCCCGGTTGACACCGGCTTCGATCGCATGACGCGCCAGCCGCTTTCCTGGCGCCGCCTCGGCATGATATGCAGTCCCCGGCGCTTCTGTCGCCGGACACTCGACGTAACGGCATCGACACGGGCACCCACGTAGTGCCCGTGCAATGCCGGCCTCCATTGAATTGCACTACCACCGCTTCGTTTTTCTGTATCACTCAAGGAAAGATCATGGCCCACAACCTCCACAAAACGCTTAAAGAGTTCAAGCTCAGCGGCGACAAGAAAGGCAAGTTCTACTCGCTGCCCCAACTGGGTAAAGCCCTGGGTGTGAACGTCGAACGCCTGCCGGTGTCGATCCGACTCGTCCTTGAGTCGGTGCTGCGCAACTGCGACGGCAAGAAGGTCACCGAAGCCCACGTCCAGCAACTGGCCAACTGGAAGCCGAATGCCGAGCGCGTCGACGAAATCCCGTTCGTCGTGGCACGCGTCGTGCTGCAGGACTTCACCGGCGTGCCGCTGCTGGCCGACCTGGCCGCCATGCGCAACGTCGCCGAGCGCCAGGGCAAGAACCCGAAGCGCATCGAGCCGCTCGTGCCGGTGGATCTGGTGGTCGACCACTCGGTCCAGATCGATCACTTCCGCGAAAAGAAGGCGCTCGACCTGAACATGAAGCTGGAATTCAAGCGCAACAACGAGCGCTATCAGTTCATGAAGTGGGGCATGCAGGCGTTCGACACGTTCGGCGTCGTACAGCCCGGCTACGGCATCGTGCACCAGGTGAACCTGGAATATCTGGCACGTGGCGTGCACAAGAAGGACAACGTGTTCTACCCGGATACCCTGGTGGGGACCGACAGCCACACGACCATGATCAACGGTATCGGCGTGGTGGGCTGGGGCGTCGGCGGCATCGAAGCCGAAGCCGGCATGCTGGGGCAACCGGTGTACTTCCTGACGCCTGACGTCGTTGGCGTGGAACTGACCGGCCGCCTGCGCGAAGGTGTGACCGCCACCGACCTGGTGCTGACCATCACGGAAATGCTGCGCCGCGAGAAGGTCGTCGGCAAGTTCGTCGAGTTCTTCGGCGAAGGCACGACCAGCCTGGCGCTGCCGGACCGCGCCACCATCGCGAACATGGCCCCGGAATACGGCGCCACGATGGGCTTCTTCCCGGTTGACGAAAAGACGATCGACTACTTCAAGGGTACGGGCCGCACGAAGTCCGAAATCGACGCCTTCGAATCGTACTTCAAGGCCCAGAAGATGTTCGGCGTTCCGAAGACGAACGAGATCGACTACACGAAGACGGTTTCGCTGGATCTGGGCACGGTTGCACCGTCGCTGGCCGGCCCGAAGCGTCCGCAGGACCGTATCGAAATCGGCAACGTGAAGTCGACATTCAATGACCTGTTCACGAAGCCCGTCGCCGAGAACGGTTTCAACAAGACCGAAGCGCAGCTCGACACGACCTACCAGACGGCCAGCGGCATCGATGTGGACAACGGCGACGTGCTGATCGCCGCGATCACGTCGTGCACGAACACGTCGAACCCGAGCGTGCTGCTCGCCGCCGGCCTGCTGGCCAAGAAGGCCGTGGAAGCGGGCCTGAAGGTGGCGCCGCACATCAAGACCTCGCTCGCCCCGGGAAGCCGTGTGGTGACCGAGTACCTCGAAGCGGCTGGCCTGCTGCCGTACCTCGAGAAGCTGGGCTTCGGCGTGACGGCCTACGGCTGCACGACCTGTATCGGCAATGCCGGCGATCTGACGGCCGAGCTGAACGACACCATCGTGAAGAACGACATGGTCGTCGCCGCGGTGCTCTCGGGCAACCGTAACTTCGAAGCGCGTATTCACCCGAACATTCGCGCCAACTTCCTGGCGTCGCCGCCGCTGGTCGTGGCCTACGCCATCGCCGGCAATGTGACGCGCGACCTGATGACCGAGCCGGTCGGCAAGGGCCGTGGCGGCCGCGAGATCTTCCTGGGCGACATCTGGCCGACCAGCGAGGAAGTCCACAAGCTGATGAAGTTCGCGATGAACGCGAAGACCTTCAAGACGAATTACGACACGGTGAAGGATCCGAGCCCGCTGTGGGCCAAGATCAAGGGTTCGAAGGGCCAGGTCTACGATTGGCCGGGTTCGACGTACATTGCCGAGCCGCCGTTCTTCGAAGGCTTCACGATGGAACCGAACGCCGACATCAAGCCGATCCATGGCGCACGTGCCCTGGGCGTGTTTGGCGACTCGGTCACCACCGACCACATCAGCCCGGCCGGTTCCATCAAGGAAACCTCTCCGGCAGGCAAGTGGCTGCTCGACAATGGCGTGCTCAAGGCCGACTTCAACAGCTACGGCTCGCGTCGTGGCAACCATGAAGTGATGATGCGCGGCACGTTCGCCAACGTGCGTATCAAGAACCTGATGATCCCGGCGAAAGCTGACGGTTCGCGCGTGGAAGGCGGCCTGACGATTCACCAGCCGAGCGGCGAAACGCTGTCGATCTACGACGCCGCGATGAAGTATGTCGGCGAGAACACCCCGACGGTGGTGTTTGGCGGTGAAGAGTACGGCACGGGTTCGTCGCGTGACTGGGCGGCCAAGGGCACGCAACTGCTGGGCGTGAAGGCGGTCATCGCGCGCTCGTTCGAACGTATCCACCGCTCGAACCTGGTCGGCATGGGCGTGCTGCCCCTGCAGTTCAAGGGGTCGGACAGCGCACAGTCGCTGGGCATCACGGGCGAAGAGACGTATGACATCGAAGGGCTGACGGCCGACATCAAGCCGCAACAGGATGTCACGCTGGTGATCCACCGCAAGAACGGCGAGACGCAAAAGGTGCAAGTCCTGCTGCGCATCGACACGCCGATCGAAGTGGATTACTACAAGCACGGCGGTATCCTGCCGTTCGTGCTGCGCCAGTTGCTCGCGGCTGCCTGATCAGCCGATCAGCAACGCAGCAATGACGCACGCCGCCGGATGACGATTTGTCGTCCGGCGGCCTGCAAAACCCGGCTTCGCGCCGGGTTTTGTCGTTTTGAGCGACGCATCGCTGTCATGTCCGAAAATGGCTAGCGCCTAGTGGGCGTCGCGCGTAGAGTGACGTGCATAGTCTCCGCTCTCGTTGCCGGACCACCCACGCCCCCATGTCCATGCCCCTCGATCCCGAAGTCTGCTACAAGGCCGTCAGCGCCCGCGACCGGCGCTTCGACGGCTGGTTTTTCGTCGGTGTGTCGTCCACCGGCATCTACTGCCGGCCGGTGTGCAACGTGCGCACGCCCCGCTTCGAAAACTGCTCGTTCTATGGCAGCGCCGCCGCCGCGGAGAAGGCCGGTTTTCGTCCGTGCCTGAAATGCCGCCCCGAACTCGCGCCTGGCCTCGCCCGTTTCGACGCCACCCGCGAACTCGCCGACGCCGCGGCCGCCATGATCGACGAAGGCTTTCTCAATCACGCCGACCTCCCCGCCCTCGCGGCCCGTATCGGCATCACCGAACGCCATCTGCGCCGCATCTTCGCGGACGAATTCGGCGTCTCCCCCATCGAGTACGCGCAGACGCAACGACTCCTGCTGGCCAAGCGTCTGCTCACCGATACGGCCATGCCCGTGACGGAAGTCGCCCTCGCGGCCGGCTTCGGCAGCGTTCGACGCTTCAACGGACTCTTCAAGACGCGCTACGGCTTCGCCCCCGGCCGCCTCCGTCTGAACGCCCTGCACGATGCCCTGCCCGACAGCCATCTCGTGTTCCAGCTCGCGTATCGGCCGCCCTTCGCCTGGCACGCCCTGCTCGACTTCCTCGGCGACCGGGCCATCGATGGGGTCGAGCGGCGCGATGGAGACGTCTACACACGCACGCTGAGCCTCGAGCAGCAGGACGGGCAAACGGTCACAGGCTGGTGTCGCGTCGCGCCGCTACCGGATCGCCACGCGCTACAAGTGACGCTACCGCTCGCCCTGGCCGGCAGCGTGCCGCAGGTGCTGGGCAAGCTGCGGCATCTGTTCGATCTCGGCGCGCGTCCGGACGTGATCGATGCGCACCTCGGCCCGCTCGCCGCGCCGACGCCCGGCCTGCGCGTCCCGGGGGCGGTCGACGGTTTCGAAATCGCCGTGCGCGCCATCGTCGGCCAGCAGATTACGGTCAAAGGCGCCCGACGTTTGCTCGGCCGGCTCGCGCAACGCTTCGGCACACCCCTGCCCGCCCCCGCGCACGCACTGACACATACGTTCCCGAGTGCCGCGCAACTCCTCGCCGTGCCCCCCGACGGACTCGGCCAAGCCGGTATCATTCGAAGTCGCATCGCCGCCATCCACGGGGTGGCGCAGGCGCTCGTCGACGTCCGCTTGCGGCTGGATCCCCTGGCGCCGCTCGAAGCCACGATGGCGGGTCTGCTTGCGATCAAGGGTATCGGCCCCTGGACGGCGCAGTACATCGCCATGCGCGCGCTCGGCTCGCCCGATGCGATGCCCGTCGACGATCTGGTGCTGCGCCAGGCGCTCGGCGCGGTCGACGGACGTGCCGTCGCCACGCGGGCCGCGCAATGGGCACCCTGGCGCGCGTACGCGGCGCTGCATGTCTGGCGGGCGGCGGCGCAGGGGCCGGCAGGCCAGCCGGTCGAGACTTTGCAGGAGGTATGCGCATGACCCGCTATGAAACGTTTTACGACAGCCCACTCGGCGACATGCTGCTCGTCGCGAACGGCGACGCGCTCACCGGCGTGTATTTCTCACATCAGAAGTATTTTCCGCAGGACGGCGACGCCCGCCGCGATGGCGCCGGCCTCGCCATCCTCGATGACGCGAAGCGGCAGCTCGATGCTTATTTTCACGAACGGCGACGCACCTTCGACTTGGCACTGGCGCCCGAAGGCACGCCCTTTCAGCAACGCGTCTGGGCCGAACTGCGACGTATTCCGTTCGGCGAGACGCGCAGCTACGGCGACCTCGCGCACGCGTTGGGCGATCTCAATAAATCGCGCGCGGTCGGTGCCGCCAACGGGCGAAATCCCATCGCGATCATCGTGCCCTGCCACCGCGTAATCGGCGCTGACGGCACCCTCACCGGCTACGCCAGCGGCGTCGAGCGCAAGCTTGCCCTGCTCGCGCTCGAAGGGGCCGCGCTGGCCCCGGCCACGGGCGCCGCCATGGCGGCCACGCGTCGAACCCGACTCTCGGCCCCCGCCAATCTCGCGTTTGATTTCTGACGCCCCGGGGGGCCGAGGGGGCCGCATGTCGTCATTTTCAGGACCGGGGCGACGCGATAGGTGCGCGCGTCCCATCAATCGCGTTCACGCATGCCGTACAATCGTGAGTCCATGTATTTCTGCTTTGCACGACTATGCGCCCACGCACCGCCAAACGACTGACTCCCGACGCTGAAAAGCTGGTCGGCCACGCGCTCGCGCTCGCTGCCTCGGGCAGCCGTATCGAAGACCGTTTCTGGGAAGCCCAGCTCGACACGCTGCTCACGCGCGTGCTGCGCACCGGCAACCAACCGGCGATCGACGCCGCACTCGACCACCTTCAGGCCAACCACAGCGAAGCCTATGGCGCGCTCGCCGATCTGATCGAGTCGCAAAGCGAATCCGCCGAACCGGAAGTCGAAGGCCTGGTGTGGGACGGTCTGCTCGTCGCCATCCCGATCCTCGCCTGGACCCGTTACGCGATCCCGTCGGGCCCGGTGAAAGCCGATGCCCTTATGCCCATTCGCGCGCACCTGCATGCCCACGTGCTGGCCGAACCGGCGCGCGTGGCCATTTCGCCCTACCTCTACAGCATCGACCAACTGCCGCGCACGCATTGCGAATCGTGGAAGGTGACGCAGCAACTGGTACGCGCGGCGGTCGACGGCACCGACGTCAAACACCCCGGGAACGACCTGCCGGAAACGGCCCCGATTCTCGCCGACCCGCGCTTCCTGCTCGCGGCCGTCAGCGTGCCCAAGGGGGCGCCGATGTTCCGCTGGCAGGAAGAGGGCGCGCGCCACGCCGAACGCGGCCAGTGCCAGGAGGCATGGTCGGCGCAGGGCGGCCCGAATCTCAATGCGCTGCTGCCGGGCTGCGAAATCGAGTGCCTGCTGCCCGACGCGTATTACGCGAGCTGCCGGGAAGCCGACGAGCGCATCCGTCCGCACACAATCCGCACGGCACTGCGCTATCTCGAAGACGTGCTCACGCTCACGCCGCCCGAGTTGCGCGCGGTCGTGGCCGGCTTCGGCGAGCAGAACATCGACGAATACCGCATCGGCTTCACACAGCGCGGCAGCAACGATGTCATCTATGGGGTGGTGTGGCCGCTGTACGGTCGTGAGAACGGCGAAGTCGAGGGCGGCGCGCTCGAGGAAGTCACCGACCTGCTCAAGGCCTGTGGCGTGACCGAGATTCGCAAGCATCCGGGGCGCTTCGATCCAGAGTATTGCGACGATTGCGGCGTGCCCCTGTATCCGGACCCCGTGGGCGAAGTCGTCCACGCGGAGATGCCGGAAGACGCCGAACCGAGCCGCCCGCACTTCCACTGATTGGCAGCGCGTCGCATCGACGCATTGCTCGATGCGCAACGACAATCAGGCAATGGCCGTGCGGTATCCGCGCACGGCCATTGTCATTTGTGCGACGTGTGCGGCGCCCCTCGCCCACGCACTCACCGACCCGCCCATGGCGCTGCCAAGGGCGACGGCAACGTCACGACACATCGATGCAGCCCATGCCCGGAGGCCAGGTACTTGCGCTCGAACGGTGTCATGGGTTCTACGCCTGCTTCGGGCGACCAGGCCTCCACGACCGGACGCACACCGCATAGCCATTCAACGGCCAACGCAAATTCCTCGATGTAGAGATCCCAGTTGCTGCGGCACTCCAGCACGCCACCGAGCGCCACCACGGTCGGAAACACCGCATGGGCGTGCCAGCGCCGTGCGAGTTGCCCGATCTTCGGCCACGGATTCGGGTACAGAAGGTAATGGCGTGCCGGGCGGATACCGGCCTCGAACAGTTGCCGCCAGAAGTCGACCAGATCGGCCCGCACCCACACGAAATTCCCGGGCCACTCGCCGTCCCACCAGTCTTTGCCGCGCACGATGCGACTCTCCGACTGATCGATGCCCATCACAAAGTGATCGGGAAATTGTGTCGCCAGCCGCAACGTGCTTTCGCCGACACCGCATCCCGCATCGATGATCAGCGGTGCAGCGCCGGCGTTGCGCCACGCGACGATGGCGGCGTCGAACGCGCCCGCGCTGTAGGCCGCGAGCGGCTTGCGATAGACCGCGTCGCGATGACGATCGACGAGCGCCGCCAGTTTGTCGTGAGGGCCGGTTTGGGCACTGGCCACCGTGCGTGAATTTGCGAACATGCCGAAATGAAAAAAGTGCCGGGCGAACGAAAGGCATCCCCGAACGCGCATCGCGAAAAAGCCCCGAAATTCGCCGTTGTTCGAGCGATCGCGGCGTTGATGCCGATGACAGAATTCGCCCCCTGCGCGTGCCGGACCGTTGGCGTGCCCGTCGCATGCGCGAGGGCATCCGCGCAGCCGCACTTCGCGCGTCGGGCGGGCCCGCATTGTAGCGCGCTGTAACTTTCGTGGCCTGCGCTGTTACGTCTGAGGGCTTACCCGGCGGGCGTCAGCGACATCTTTTCGGTTAAGATGGGAGCCGCTTTGCCGTTGTCTATCAAAATGCGGTCAAGCCTCTTCGCGAGCGGCGCGTGCTGAAGACACCCACGATGGGTCATCGCATGCCCGCATTGCTCTGCAATGCCTTAGCGCCCCCGAGAATACATCAAGCAATGTCGAATCGATTTTTTCAACGCGCCGCAGGCGTCCTGATGCGGGCCGTGCGGCAAGTTGCCGCTGCCGCGAGTGCCGCCCCCGTCGCGGCCATCATGGCGGCGGCGCCCCCCCTCGGCCTGTCTGTCGTCCCGGCCCCTGCACAGGCCTTCACGCTCGAACAGCATCGCGCGCTGGTCGACCAATTCGTCAACACCCGTCACGCCGATCCGCTGGTGGCCGATTGCGCCGCACACGCCAGTTTTGTCGTCGCCACGCTGCCCGGCTACGAGCGCGTCGAGTACGCCGACGACGCGCTCGATGCAGAGCACGCCAAGGTCTTGCCGTGGTCCGGTCCGTTCGACGACCACAAGCAACGTGTGGACGTCACGCAGATGGTCGAACTCGACGGCATCGGCAAACGTACCAACGGTCAGACGGACAACATTCATATTCGCTGCGGCTACGCGGACGGCCGCATGATGGGCTTCAACTATACGTCGCCGCTGTCGCAGGTCGAGCGACCAGTGACGCGGGCCAAACGCGGCTCGCATGGCAAAGCGACGCACGCGTCCGCGAAGTCGGGCAGGCACGGCACCAGGACCCAGTCGTCGCGCAGCAAGTCGTCGGCGAAAACGTCATCGCAGAAGGCGAGCAGCACCAAGAAGAGCGCGACGAAAAAGAAATCGCATTGATCGTTCGGTGACGGGCACCCACGCCCCCCACCTTACGCGTTATCGGCCTGCATCTGTGCCCAGATGGCGGCGAGCATCGACGCGCCCAATGCGGCGCTTCGGGCGCCGCTCCAGCCGACGTGCGGATCAGGACGGTTCGCATTGTCCTTGAACGGCATCTCGAGCGTGAGCGACAAGCAGCCGAAGCGCCGGGCGACCCACTTCGACGCGAGCTTGAACGACTCCGGCCCGTGCTTGCCCGGCGGATAGCCGAACTTGTCCTGAAAATCGAGGCTCGCCGCCTTCAGACGCTCACCAAACGCCTTCTCGCGCGCGAGCATCGCGTCGGTCGCCCCTTCCACGCCGTCGTTGCCGGCGAGAAATACGTAAGGCAGCGCCTCGTCGCCGTGAATGTCGAAGAACATATCGCAGCCGAGCGCCTCGATGGCCGTACGCACGTGATACACCTCGGGGCTGCGCGCCACGTCCGGCGCCAACCACTCGCGATTGAGATTCGCGCCCACTGCGTTGGTGCGCAGATTGCCCCGCGCCGACCCGTCGGGATTCATGTTCGGCACAATGTGCAACACCGCTTCGTCGAGTACCGCCGTCGCAAGCGGATCGCCGGCCCAATCCCCCGCGCCGAGCAGGCGGCGCAACAGCCCTTCCACGAACCACTCCGCCATCGTCTCGCCGGGATGCTGACGTGCGATCACCCAGAGGTTGCGCTTGCCCGCGCGCGACTCGCCGACCGTCAGCAGCGTCATATCCCGACCGTCGACGGTCTGCCCCAGTGAGCGCGAATGCACCCGCGGCGAATTCTGCGCCGTGCCGAGCAGCGCCAGATGACGCTCCTCCGCATACGGCTCGAAATACGCCAGATACACGCTGTCGTGTGCCGGCGTAAACGACACCGTCATGACCTTCGTGTCGTAGGAGGTGGGCACGCGGAACCAGGTCACGCGATCGTACGATGCTACCGCGCTGTAGTTCTCCCAGCCCCGCGGATACGACGTCTGCCCTGCGTTATCGAACACGATACGGCACGGCACACCGCCCACGCCCTGCACACGGAAATGGAACCACTGCGCAAACGCGGCGGCACCGTCCTGTGCAATGCGAACGTGAATATCGTCGGCATGCTCGGCACTCACCACCTCGATGGCACCGCTGTCGAACTTGCTGCTGATCTGGACGGTCATGACTTGTCTCGCAGGCGGAAATCAGAAACCCCGGGGCACATGCTCGGGGTCGAAAGTTGGCGAACGTCAGGCCACGCGACGGCGGAAGACCCAGAGCGCATCGTTCGAGACACTGTTGTCGAACGCATAACCTTCGCTGTCGAAGGCCTTGAGCTGCTGCACGTCGGTCACGCCGCGCTCGATGGCGTAACGCGCCATCAGACCGCGCGCCCGCTTGGCGTAAAAGCTGATGATCTTGTACTTGCCGCTCTTCCAGTCCTCGAACACCGGCGTAATCACTGGCGCGGCCACCAAACGGCGCTTGATGACCTTGAAATACTCCTCCGACGCCAGGTTCACGAGTACGCGACGCGTTTCGGCGTGCTCCGCGAGCGACGCATTGATCGTCTGCGTTACACGCTCGCCCCAGAACGCGTACAAATCACGCCCGCGCTTGTTGGAAAAGCGCGTGCCCATCTCCAGACGATACGGTTGGAGCAGATCGAGCGGACGCAGCACGCCATAAAGGCCGGACAGAATTCTCAGATGCTTCTGCGCGAAATCGAGCTGCGTGGCGCTCAGGGTGCGGGCGGCGAGGCCTTCGTAGACGTCGCCGTTGAAGGCAAGCACGGCCTGCTTGGCATTGCGCGTGTCGAAGCGGGCATTCCAGTCGGCGTAGCGGGTGACGTTCAGCGCGGCCAGTTGATCGGAAATGCTCATGAGCGAGCCCACCTGTGCCGGGCTTAGTTCGCGCAGGCCTTCGATCAGTTCGGCCGCGTCGTCGACGAACTGCGGCACGGTGTGCGTGCTCACGTGCGGCGGCGTTTCGTAGTCGAGTGATTTGGCCGGCGAAAGAACAATTATCATATTGGCTGCAGCGTTCCTGCGAAAACGAGAAACCGACATTCTATCCAATGCTTCAAAACGCCGTCGCCACTCCCGCCGAGCGAGCCTTCGCCGAGCATCTCGATACGCTCGCCACGCCGCCGCGCGTAGTCCTCGATACCAATGTCTGGATCGACCTGCTCGTCTTCGACGATCCCATCGTGCGCCCGGTAAGAGATGCGCTCGTCGAGCGGCGACTCATCGCACTCATGGCGACGCGCTGCCGTGACGAACTCGCCGTCGTACTCACTTACCCGCAATTTTCGTCGCGCGAGATCGACAACGACGCCGCGCTCGCCTGGGTAGATGCCCACACGCACCGCATCGTCGTGCCCGACGATGCCGCGCCGGGCGCCCCGCTGCCATTGTGCCGCGATCGCGACGATCAGAAGTTTCTAGAGGCCGCGCGAGACGGCCATGCGCACTGGCTGGTCAGCAAGGACAAGGCCGTGCTCAAGCTGCGTAGCCGGGTGGCCCGCCAGTTCGCCTTTCGTATCGTGACGGCGAGCGCTTTTGTATCGCTGCTGGACACGAGCGGGTAATGCCCGAAGGGCCGATCGAAATCGGCCGAGGTCTGGCCTCGGCGTCTCTGAAAATACAGCCAGACTTCGCGGCGCCGCCCGCATGCCGGACGCCGCAGCGTTAGAATGTCCGCCTGATCACTGCATCGTCCATTGCCTACATGAACGCGCCTCACTCCGCATCTGTCGCGCCCGCCGCCCCGGCGTTGGTCGCCCCACCGCTCGTGTCACGTCTGCCGAACGTCGGCACCACCATTTTCACCGTGATGTCCGCACTCGCCGCCGAGAAGCAGGCGGTGAACCTCGGGCAGGGCTTCCCTGATTTCGCGTGCGATCCGAAGATCGTCGACGCGGTCTCACGCGCCATGCGCGACGGCCACAACCAGTACCCGCCGATGGCCGGCGTCCCGGCACTGCGTCAGGCCATCGCCGACAAGATCGGCAAGCGCTACGGGCAACATTACGACTGGAACACGGAGATCACGGTGACGGCCGGTGCCACACAGGCCCTGCTCACGGCGATTCTCGCGTGCGTGCATCCGGGCGACGAAGTGATCGTGTTCGAACCGACGTACGACAGTTATGTCCCCTCGATCGAGCTGGCCGGCGGCAAGCCGGTGTTCATCACGCTCGACGCGCCCGACTTCCGCATTCCGTTCGACAAGCTCGCGGCAGCGATCACGCCGCGCACGCGTCTCATCCTGTTCAATACGCCGCACAATCCGAGCGGTACCGTGTGGCACGAGCAGGATCTCGCAAAGCTGGCCGAGATCGTCGCCGGCACCGATATCCTGTTGATCTCGGACGAGGTCTACGAACACATGGTGTACGACGGCAAGCGGCATGAGAGCGTCGCGCGCCATCCCGAACTCGCGCGCCGCAGCTTCATCGTGTCGAGTTTCGGCAAGACGTATCACGTCACGGGCTGGAAGGTCGGGTTCGTGGCGGCACCGGCGTCCCTGTCCGCCGAATTCCGCAAGGTGCATCAGTTCAACGTGTTCACGGTCAACACACCGATGCAGGTCGGTCTGGCCGACTACATGCGCGACCCCGCGCCGTATCTCGAACTCGCGGGCTTCTATCAGAAGAAGCGCGACCTGTTCCGCGAGGGGCTTGCGGGTACGCGCTTCAAGCTGCTGCCGTGTGAAGGCACTTACTTCCAGTGCGTGGATTACAGCGCGATCAGCGACATGAGCGAAGCCGACTTTGCGCTGTGGCTGACCGGCGAGATCGGCGTGGCGGCCATTCCCGTCTCGGCGTTTTACCACGCACCGCACGAATCGGGGGTGGTGCGCTTCTGCTTCGCCAAGCAGGACGACACCCTGCGTGAGGCGTTGGCACGACTCGCAAAGATCTGACACCAATCACGTCGGCAAGCCGCAAAAAAGGGCCGCATTTTTTCAAATTGCGGCCCTTTCGTATTGACCGCCCCTCCACACCTGTTCGGGCTTGGTCGTGCTTATCCGTGCGTATTCTTGCTTATCCTTGCTTACCCCGCCTTCTTCGCCTGCTGCGCCTGCTGGTATGCCTTCTGCTCCGCACGCATCCGCTGGAACGACCCACGTTCGGCGAGCCCCTTGCCATAGGCCTTCCAGTCGATGCCGGCCGCCTGCAGGAAATCCTCGCCGTACACGGCTTGCGTGGCCATGCCCAGGATCGGCAGGTGGATGCCGGCGACGATGTCGGCCATCGAGAACGTTTCCCCGGCCAGGTGAGGCGCAAACTTCGCCAGTCGCTTGAACGCCGCGATGTTCCGACGCAGCAGCTTTTCGGTGCGGTGACGCGTGCCCTCCGACGCCGCCGCGCCGAAAAACGCCTGCCCGTAGATATCGCGCACGACCAACTCGAGATGCAACTCCACCATCGTGAGCAATTCGCGCTCCTTCGCCCGCTGCCACGGATCGTTCGAGAACAGCGCCGGCGACGGATGCGTCGCTTCGAGGAAATCGCAGATCACCTGCGACTCGGACAGGAATCCGTGCTCCGTCTCCAGGTACGGCACCTTGCCGAGCGGTGAGCATTGCAGCACCGATTCGTCCTGACACGGGATCGACTCGGACTCCTCGAAGGGCAAGCCCTTCTCGTACAGCACGACCTTGACCTTGTTGTAGTAGTTGCTGATGGGAAAACCGTACAGCTTCAACATATTCTCTCCGAGGCATCACGGCCAGCGCCTCGGCTGTCGTCGAGGCGGCGGGGCGTGCGCGGTTTCATGATGCGTCCCTGGTGCGCTGCCGCCAGTGGGCGGCGGCGTCTCGTTAGCGGCCCGCCGCGCGACGGTTGTAGCGCCAGAGTCGATCCACAGGCTCACGATGCCATGCGGCGTGGGTGACGTGTACAACCGGTGCGATAGGCGGCCACCCGCAGTGTAACGGCATCGCATGATCGCTCGCGAGACACGTGCGCCGGAAGACGTCCCGAAATCCGTCTCTGGACGCCACGGCAGCCCCGCGATCGCCCGCCCTGCGTTCGACCGCCCAGCGGAACAAGCGCTGGCAGCCGCAGCAAGATCGGCGACAATAGCGGCAACGTGACTTGGGCACCGGTTTGCATTATCCGACGAGTCGCCAGGAAATTTATTTCCAGACCGACCGGTCGGACGATAAAATGACACCTCACGGCCATGCCCGCCCGCCGGCGCTACCCGCGTCCCCTGATCGACGATTACCGATATCCATTTCGAGACACTTCGTATGACTGCATCTTCCTCCCAGGCCTGCGCGACCTCCCCCGGCAAGGCTATCGACGTTCTGGGCATCGTCGGCGCCGGCGCCATGGGCCGTGGCATCGCCCAGATCGCCGCGCAGGCCGGCCTGCGTGTGAAGCTATACGACACCAACGCCAGCGCCGTGCAAGCCGCAATGGGCACGCTGCGCGAAACGCTGGACAAGCTCGCCGCGAAGGGCAAGATCGACGCGTCGAGTGTCGAAGCAACGATGGGCCGTCTGCACGCATGCGGCGCGCTCGAGGATCTGGCCGATTGCCAACTCGTCGTCGAAGCCATCATCGAGAGGCTCGACATCAAGCGCGATCTGTTTCGTTCGCTCGAGGGCATCGTTGCCGCCGACGCGATTCTCGCGTCGAACACGTCGTCGCTGTCGATTACGGCGATTGCGGCCGCGTGCGAGCGCCCGGCGCGCGTGGCCGGCTACCACTTCTTCAATCCGGTGCCGCTCATGAAGGTCGTGGAGGTCATCGACGGCCTGCGCACCGCCCCCGAGGTCGGTGACGCCCTGCTCGCGCTGGGGCAGCGCATGGGGCACACGGCCGTGCGCTGCAAGGACATGCCGGGCTTCATCGTCAACCACGCCGGGCGCGGCATGAACACCGAAGGCTTGCGCGTGGCGAGCGAAGGCGTGGCGAGCTTTGCCGATATCGACCGCATCCTGCGCGAACAAGCGGGCTTCCGCCTGGGGACGTTCGAACTGCTCGATCTCACGGCGCTCGACGTCTCGCATCCCGTGATGGAGTCGATCTACCATCAGTTCTACGAGGAAGCGCGCTTTCGTCCGTCGCCGATCACGGCCGTGCGCTTCGCGGGCGGCCTGCTGGGCCGCAAGGTCGGTGAAGGCTTCTATCGCTACGTCGACGGCAAACCGCAGGTGCCGCCCGAAGCCCCGGTGCCCGATACACTGCCCGCAAGCGTCTGGGTGAGCCGGGCCGATACGCGCGGCTTCGCCGCCGTGATCGAACTGCTGGGGGCGACAGGTGTGACCATCGAAAGCGGCGACAAGCCCTCGGCGACGGCGCTGATCGTTGTCACGCCGCTCGGCCTCGACGCCACGACCTGTGCCGTCGAACAAGGGCTCGACGCGGCGCGCACCGTGGCCGTCGACACGCTGCTGCCGCTCGCCGGCGCGAAGCGTCATACGTTGATGACCACGCCGATCACGACGCCCGAGGCGCGCAACGCCGCGCACGCCCTGTTTGCGCACGGCGGCACGCCGGTGACGGTAATTCGAGACTCGGCGGGCTTTGTCGCCCAGCGGGTGATCGCTACCATCGTGAATATCGGCGCGGACATCGCGCAGCAACGCATCGCCGCGCCGGGCGACATCGATCGCGCCGTGACGCTGGGTCTGGGCTATGCCAAAGGCCCGCTCGCGCTTGGCGACGCCGTCGGCGCGCGCCAACTGCTCGCCGTCCTGCGCAACCTGCAATCGTTCTACGGCGATCAACGCTATCGTCCGTCGCCGTGGCTTACGCGCCGCGCGCAACTGGGTGTGTCGCTGCTGACCGAAGAACAGTGAACCGGAGACTCGCTTCATGTGCGCCGAACTGCTTGCCGAACGCGTCGACCACACCCTGGTGCTGACGCTGTCGAACCCCGGGGCGCGCAATGCGCTGCATCCCGACATGTACGCCGCCGGGGTCGAAGCGCTGGCCACCGCCGAGCGCGATCCGTCCGTGCGGGCCGTGGTGCTCACCGGCGCCGACAACTTCTTTTGCGCGGGCGGCAACCTGAACCGGCTGCTGGAGAATCGCCAGAAGGATCCGTCGGTGCAGGCGGCGAGCATCGACGCGCTGGCCGAATGGATCGAGGCGCTGCGCGCGTGTCCGAAGCCGATCATCGCGGCGGTCGAAGGCGCCGCCGCCGGGGCGGGCTTCTCGCTCGCGCTCGCGTGCGACCTTCTCGTCGCGGCCGACAACGCCAAGTTCGTGATGGCCTACGTCAAGGTCGGTCTTACGCCCGACGGCGGCGGCTCGTGGTTCCTCTCGCAAGCCCTGCCCCGCCCGCTCGCCACCGAGATCCTGCTCGAAGGCAAGCCGGTGGCCGCCGGGCGTCTGGCCGCCGCCGGTCTCGTGAACCGGGTGGTCGCACCGGGCCAAGCCCGTGCCGAGGCGCTGAACTGGGCGACCGATCTCGCGCAGCTCTCGCCAAACGCCGTCGGCCGAATCAAGTCGCTCGTCGAGAGCGGCGCCAGCCAGACGCTCACCTCGCAGTTGGGGGCCGAGCGCGATAGCTTCGTCGCGTCGCTTCACCATGCGGACGGCCTGGAAGGTATCAGCGCCTTCCTCGAGAAACGTGCGGCAAAATACGCCTGATCGCCCCTGATTGACGGCGCGCGCGAACGTCAGACGCGCGCCGCTGGCCAATGCCTTGCCGCCGCGCGTCGACCGACTGCCGGCACCCCGCTCAGGAGAATTACCCCATGCGCGCCTCACCTGACCAGCCTGGTCCCGACGCCGGTCCCTTGGTGTTCACGCCGCCGCAGCGCCGCCGCATCTATCTGATGCGTCATGGCGACGTGACCTATTTCGACGACAGCGGCAAACCCATCGACGCCGACACCGTCACGCTCAACGACCTGGGACGCTCGCAAGCCAGCGCCGCCGGACGCGCCTTTGCCGCCGAGAACATCCGCTTCGACCGCGTGATCGTGAGCGGCCTGCCGCGCACCCGCGAGACGGCCGAGCACGTGCTGGCCGAGACGGGCCAACAGATCGGCATCGAGACGTGGACATGCTGGCAGGAAATTCGCGCCGGCAGTATTTCCGACATGCCGCCCGGCGAAATCGCGCAGGCGTTTCTCGGCGCGTTCGACGGCCTTGTGCCTGAGAGCACCCGCTTCATGAACGGCGAGTCGGTGCGCGAGTTGCTCGACCGCGTGGTGCCGCCCCTGGCGGAGTTGCGGGCCGATACGTCGTGGGACACAGTGCTGCTGGTGTTGCATGGCGGCGTGAATCGCGCGATTCTCTCGCATGCCATGCATCCGCTCGGGCGTCTCTTCCTGGGCCAGCTCGCCCAGACACCCGCCTGCATCAACGCGCTCGATGTGGGTGACAAACCCGAAGACTGGGTCGTGCGCCTGATGAACTTCGCGCCGCCGCAACTGCTGCATCGCGACAACCGGCTGACGGTCATGGAAAAGATCTTCGCGTCGTTCGTGCGCACGCGAGCGCGAAGATGAACACGTCGCGCGATCGCATGAAGTGAAGCGGCTGCGCCGGCATCCGGCAAGACCGTCGAAACGGTCAAACCGGTCAAAGCGGTCGAAATCGTCAAAATCAACGTAGCACCGGAAATGCAGGAGACAGCATGGCCGAGGAGCTTGCGCAGGACTATTCCACATTCGCCGGCGAACGCCCGCTGGACGCTCGCGTGCCCTTCGATACCGCCGCGCTCGAAGGCTGGCTCGCCGCGCAGGTCGACGGCTTCGCCGGGCCGCTGACAATCACGCAGTTCAACGGCGGCCAATCCAATCCCACCTATCGCCTGACCACGCCCGGCGCCGCCTATGTGCTGCGCACCAAACCCGCCCCGGCGGCCAAACTGCTCCCATCCGCCCACGCCATCGAGCGCGAATATCGCGTGATGGATGCCCTCGCCGGCACCGACGTCCCCGTCGCCCGTATGCGCGGCCTGTGCGTGGACGAAAGCGTGATCGGGCTGGCGTTCTACGTCATGGACTTCGTACCGGGACGCGTGTTGTGGGATCCCTCGCTGCCCGGCATGTCGCCGGCCGAGCGCGCTGCCATCTACGACGAGATGAACCGTGTCATCTCGGCCTTGCACCGGGTCGACTACCACGCCATCGGCCTTGGGTCCTACGGCAAGCCGGGCGACTACATCGCGCGCCAGATCGCCCGGTGGAGCCGGCAATACCGCGCCTCACAGACGCAGGCCATCGACGCGATGGACCGACTCATCGAGTGGCTGCCCGCGCATCTGCCAAGCGGCGTGCCCGAGCGCACGAGCGTCGTGCATGGCGACTTCCGCCTGGACAACCTGATCTTCCATCCGAGCGAGCCACGCGTGCTCGCCGTGCTCGACTGGGAACTGTCCACGCTCGGCGACCCGCTCGCCGACTTCAGTTATCACTGCATGGCATGGCACGTCAGCCCCGGCGTCTTTCGCGGAATTGCCGGTCTCGACTGGAAAGCCCTCGGCATCCCGGACGAGAACGCCTACGTCGCCCGCTACAGCGAGCGCACGGGGATCACCCGGCCCGCGCAGTGGAATTTCTATCTCGCGTATAACATGTTCCGTATTGCTGCGATTCTGCAAGGCATCATGAAGCGTGTCGCCGATGGCACCGCCGTCAGCCAGCAGGCGCTCGATGCGGGCAAGCGCGCGCGGCCGATGGCCGAACTGGCCTGGGCGTACGCGCAGCGCAGTACGGACCCCGTGTAACAACAATCGCGATCACGCAGGCAGTCACGGAACGGAGATCTCATGGATTTCAGCTACAGCCCGAAAGTCGAGGCATTGCGAACGCGCCTCGCCGCGTTCTTCGACGAGCACATCTTCCCGAACGAACACCGCTATCTCGACGCGATCGAGGTGGCCCGGCGCCAAGGGGACGCGTGGCAGCCGTCGCCGGTCATCGAGCGCCTCAAGCCGCTCGCGCAGCAGGCGGGACTGTGGAACCTGTTCCTGCCCGACTCGGGGCGCGGCGCGGGCCTGACCAACGTCGAATACGCGCCGCTGTGCGAGATCATGGGGCAAGTGCCCTGGGCGCCGGAGGTCTTCAATTGCAATGCCCCCGACACCGGCAACATGGAAACGCTCGAGCGTTATGCCACCGACGCGCAAAAGACCCAGTGGCTCGAACCGCTGCTGCGCGGTGAGATCCGTTCCGCCTTCCTGATGACGGAGCCGGACGTGGCGTCGTCCGATGCCACCAACGTGCAATGCCGCATTCGACGCGACGGTGACGACTACGTCATCAATGGCCGCAAGTGGTGGTCGACGGGCGCGGGCGACCCGCGTTGCGCGCTCTACATCGTGATGGGCAAGACCGATCCGGACGCACCGAAGCACGCGCAACAGTCGATGATGCTCGTGCCAGCCGACGCCAAGGGTGTGACGCGCGTACGCCCGCTCACCGTCTTCGGCTACGACGATGCCCCGCACGGCCACATGGATATCGTGCTCGACGAGGTTCGCGTGCCGGCCAGCAGCCTGCTGCTGGGCGAGGGTCGCGGATTCGAGATTGCGCAGGGGCGTCTCGGTCCCGGCCGCATTCACCACTGCATGCGGCTCATCGGGCTGGCCGAGCGCGCGCTCTCACTGATGTGCCAGCGCACGCTCTCGCGCGTGGCGTTCGGCAAACCGATTGCGGCGCAGGGCGTCACGCGCGAGCGCATCGCCGAAGCCCGATGCCTGATCGAACAGGCGCGCCTGCTCACGCTCAAGGCGGCCTATATGATGGATACGGTCGGCAACAAGGCCGCGCGGGCTGAAATCGCCATGATCAAGGTCGTTGCGCCGAACATGGCGTGTCAGGTACTCGATTGGGCAATGCAGGCACATGGCGCGGCGGGCCTGTCCGGGGACTTTCCGCTGGCCTACGCGTACGCGAGCGCGCGTACGTTGCGCTTCGCTGACGGTCCCGACGAAGTCCATCGCAATGCCATCGCCAAGCTGGAACTGGCGCGTTACCCGAGCGCACCGAGCGCCCCGCCATCATCCGACACCCCAACGAGGAGCCGAAATTGATTCAGGTCTATTCCTGGGCCACGCCCAACGGCCACAAGGTCCACATCATGCTTGAAGAGTGCGAGTTGCCCTACCACGCACATCCCGTCGATATCGGGGCGGGCGATCAGTTCAAGGACGCCTTTCTCGCGATCTCGCCGAACAACAAGATTCCGGCCATCGTCGACGAGGAGGGCCCCGACGGCAAGCCGATCTCGCTGTTCGAGTCGGGGGCGATCCTGCTATATCTGGCGGGCAAGACCGGGCGCTTTCTGCCCGAGGACGTGCGCGGCAAGTACGAGACACTCGAATGGCTGATGTTCCAGATGGGCGGGGTCGGCCCGATGCTCGGTCAGGCGCACCATTTCCGGATCTACGCGCCCGAGAAGATCGATTACGCGATCAGGCGCTATACCAATGAGGCCCGGCGCCTGTACGGCGTGCTCGACAAGCAGCTCGGCCACCATCCGTATGTCGCTGGCGACATGTACACCATCGCGGACATCGCGATCTGGCCGTGGCTGCGCTCGTGGAAGAATCAAGGCGTGGTGATGTCGGAGTTCCCCAATGTGCAGCGCTGGTTCGAGGCCATCGAGGCGCGTCCGGCGGTGCAGCGCGGCATCAAGGTACTGGCCGAAGCGCGCCAGCCGTTCCAGGACGCCAAGGCGCGCGAAATACTGTTCGGCGCGACGCAATACACGCGCCACTAGGCCGCTCGCCCATCCACTGGGCGGGCCAGCCCCTGACTCGCCCCGCAACCTCGCCGCGCGCCGTTGGCCACGGATCGGCAGGAGGCGGGGCGAAGTGGTTTACACTTCACAACAGTCTGCGGTTCCGCCGCGACGCTGGCGGTGCTAATCTAGGCGCATCACGCTCGGCGCGTCCGGCGCAACGAATATGCCGAACACGTGCTTGCAGACGTTTTTCCAGATGTCTTTGACGCGGCTGGCAGCCGTCGTCCCCTTGCAGTTCGCAGTCCCTCGCCGCTGGCTTTTGGAAGATCCGGGAGATCCACATATGTCAGGCAAGTTCGAACTCAAGCGCAGCCCCAACGGTGAATTCCACTTTCATCTGCTGGCCGACAGCGGGCACATCATTCTCTCGTCCGAGACTTACAAGGCGCGTGCCTCTGCGCAGAACGGCATCGAGTCCGTTCGCAAGAACTCAGCCGAGGACCATCGTTTCGAGCGCAAGACATCGACGTCCGGCCGTCCGTATTTCGTGCTCAAGGCGCGCAACGGCGAGATCATCGGTCAAAGCCAGATGTTCTCCAGCGCCGAGCAAATGGAAGACGGCATCACGCAGGTCAAGCGCGACGCCCCGGCCGCTGCGGTGAGCGACTTGTCGCACTGAGCGAGATCGTCGCGGCAGGCCGACGCGTGTGCCGGAAGGCCTCGCGGTCGCGTGATTCAGGCGGGCCGCTTCAGATAGAGCCCGGTTCCCCGAAACCGGCACACTTCTTCGCCGTGCTGGTTGGTGGCTGTCCAGAGCTGGCGCACGATGCCCCGGTCGGGACGGCTCTTTGACGCGCGCACTTCCAGCGTGCTGCTCGTCACCGTGATCGTGTCTCCCGGACGCACCGGCTTGAGCCATTCGATCTGCTCGACCCCGGGCGACCCCATGCTCGACGAGCGCGAGAGCAGCTTGTCGACGTTCATCCGCATCATGATGCTGCACGTGTGCCAGCCGCTGGCCACCAGTCCGCCGAAATGCGACTCGCGCCCGGCCGCTTCGTCGATGTGGAACGGCTGCGGATCGAATTGCCGGGCAAAGTGCACGATCTCGTCGGCCGTGAACGTATATTCGCCCAGATCGAACGTGTCGCCCACTGCGAAGTCTTCGAAGTAGTACTCGAGCGTTGCCATCGCTACCTCCTGCGTGCGGCGCGCCGGTGTCATCTGCCAGGCGCGCACGAATGGAAAGGCGGGGAGATGGCCAGGGGAACGGGTGACGGGAAGAAAGCGATGACGCCTTCCGTCCCCAAAGGCCCCAGGCCGTTCCGGGGTTACTGTAACGTGTCCTTGAGGCCGTCGGGAATCGGTAGCGGCATGATGTCGATGCCCTCCTCCGCCAGCGCTTCGCCCTCTTCGCGCGACACGGTGCCGCGAATATTGCGTTCCGGGGCTTCCTGGTAGTGGATCTTGCGCGCCTCCTCGGCGAACTTGCTGCCCACGTCTTCCGTGTTCGCCATCACGTGGCGCACCGCCTTCATCCAGAGGGTCTGCAGTTCGCTTTTCGCCTTGGCGACGTCGCGCGAGGCGAAGTCGCCCCGCGATTGCGCCACCGGGGCGCCGTCAGCCGGCGACACGGCCCCCGACAGGTTCAGCCGCGGCGCAGACGGCATGCGGGCAATCTGCGCGTCGCCGCAGACGGGGCATGTCACCAGGCCCCGCGCTTGCTGCGACAGATAATCGTCCTCCGAGCCGAACCAGCCCTCGAAGGTGTGCTCATGCGCACAACGTAAATCAAAAACCTTCATGACGCGATGGATGTGTCCCGGCCCCGTCGGTCACGAGACCCGGGGTCGACAAGTTGACGGTGGCTCAACGCTGCGGCGACCGCTCGTTCGGCTGCCACACGCCTGATAATATCTTTTCCAGCCAAAACGCGCCGATGATCGATTTGACGTCCGTGATACGCCCGTCCCGCACCCATTGCAGCAGTTCGGTCGCCGGCATCTTGAACACGTCGAGAAACTCACCGTCGTCGAGGCGTTGCTCGCCAAGCGTCAGGTCGCGCGCGAGCCAGATGTCGATGAACTCGGTCGAATACGAAATCACCGGGTGAATGCGCGTGAGGTAATCCCAGCGCTCGGCGCGATACCCCGTCTCTTCCAGCAGTTCACGCTGCCCGCACGCCAGACCGCCTTCGGCGTCGTCGAGCTTGCCGGCCGGCAGCTCCGTCATCACACGCTCGAGCGGGTAGCGATACTGACGCTCCATGAGCACCTGACCGTCCTCGAACAGGGGAATCACCATGACAGCCCCCGGATGGGTGGTGTATTCGCGGGTTGCCGTCTTGCCATCGGGCAGGCGCACCCGGTCGCGCTTGATGGTCAGGAACGAACCGTCGTAGACCGTATCGCTCTCGAGACGCGTCTCAATCAGATGCCGATCGTCGAATTGTTGCTCGGCCATAAGCCCTCCACGGCTGAAAATTGCCAAACCCAAAACAAAACGCCGCCCAAAGGCGGCGTCTTGCAAAGCCCACATCTCAGACGACAGCCGCCGGTCGATGACGCCACAAATACCGGTACACGAAGCCGGGAAACGCGAACACGACGAACAGGCTCGCCGTCACCGCATAGAACTCCCAGCCCTGCGAAAACACGTTGCCGATGCTTGACTCGACCAGATAACCGAGCGCACCTGCCACGAAGTACGCCACCACCATCTCGGCGAGACGCAACCACAGCGGCTTGACCGCTCGCTTGAGCGCGATAACGCCGAACAGACGCTGGTTCACGAACGGCAGGTTCGCGCCCAGCAGGGCCAGCAGAATCACCAGCGTACTCCCCGCCTGCATCCCCATCGATATGTCCTCCGCCTGTTCGATTTTCAAGCGCCGGGCCGGTCATGTCGACCCGCCCGGCATGGATCCCCGGCACCTTCTTATGGTTTCGCGCGGAGTCGCTTAGCTGGCCAACGTCAGCTTGATGGTGCGCAGGCACCAGTCCATCAGCCAGCCGGGCATCAGGCCCAGGTACAGCAGCACCAAACCGTTGAGCGACAGCACGAAGCGCATCGTACCGCTGCCCTGCAACGCGTTCTGGTCGTCGGCCTTGTCGAAGTACATCAGTTTGACGACACGCAGGTAGTAGAACGCGCCGATCAGCGACGCGGCCACCGCCACGACGGCCAGCCACACCATGCCCGCGTTCACCACCGCTTGCAGCACGGCCAGCTTGGCATAGAAGCCCGCGAGCGGCGGAATGCCTGCCAGCGAGAACATCAACATCAGCATCACGAACGCGAACCACGGACTACGCTGGTTCAGGCCCTTCAGATCCGAGAGATTCTCGGCTTCGAAGCCCTGGCGCGAGAGCAACAGCACGATACCGAACGTGCCCAGCGTCGTGAGCAGGTAGATCACGCTGTAGAACAGCGACGAACCGTAGGCGTCGGCGATCCCGTCGATCTTGCCGCCCACCACGCCCGAGAGCATGCCCAGCAGCACGAAACCCATGTGCGAGATCGTCGAATAGGCCAGCAGGCGCTTGACGTTGGTCTGCACGATGGCCGTCAGGTTACCGATCACCAGCGAGAGCACCGCCATGATGATCAGCATCTGCTGCCAGTCGATCGCCAGCGGCAACATACCTTCGACGAGCAAGCGCAGCAGCAGCGCAAAGGCGCCCAGCTTCGGCGCACCGCCGATGAGCAGCGTGACCGGGGTCGGCGCGCCCTGGTAGACGTCGGGCACCCACATGTGGAACGGCGCGGCGCCGAGCTTGAACGCCAGGCCGGCCACCACGAACACGACACCGAACACCAGCACGACCTTGTTCACGGCGCCCGAGGCGATCACTTCGAAGACCTTGGACAGTTCGAGCGAACCGGTTGCGCCATACATCATCGACATGCCGTACAGCAGGAAGCCCGAGGCAAGCGCGCCCAGCACGTAGTACTTCATGGCCGACTCGGTCGCGTTCGCCGAATCGCGCCAGACGGCGGCGAGGGCGTACAGCGACAACGACATCAGTTCCAGACCCAGGTACAGCGTCAGGAAGTTGTTGCCCGAGATCATCACCGACAGGCCCAGCAGCGAGAACAGGCTGAGGACGTAGAAGTCGCCACGGGCGAGACCGCGGGCTTCCAGATACTTCTGGCCGTAGACGAACGTGACGAACGTGGCCAGGCCACCGAATGCCTTGAGCAGGCTCGACATCGGATCGGCGACAAACGCGTTGCCGAACAGGTAGTGCGACGCCGGATCGCTGGCGTTGCACGCCCACAGCACGGACACGGCCGCGGACGTGATGAGCGCCAGGACGTAATTGAGCTTGCGCGTCTGGCCGAGGAACGCGTCGCACATCATGATCACGAGGATCATGAGCAGCAGGATGGCCTCCGGCAACGCAGGCAGCAGATTAATGTTTTGCATGATCTAGATTTCCTCCCCGATTAAGGCAGCTTGGTCTGCGCCACATGGGCGAGGAGGTTAACCACGGAGGTTTGCATCAGGTCGGTGAAGGGCTTCGGATAGATACCCATGAACAGCGTGAGCGCCGCCAGCACCGCCAGCATGAAGAACTCGCGCTTGTTGATATCGACCAACTCGCGCACGTGATCGTTGGCGATCGCGCCGAAAATCACGCGCTTGTACATCCACAGCGAGTAAGCCGCACCGGTGATCAGCGAGGTGGCAGCGAGCAGGCCCACCCAGAAGTTCAGCTTCACGGCGCCCAGGATCACCAGGAACTCGCCCACGAAGCCCGACGTTGCCGGCAGGCCGCTGTTGGCCATGGCGAACAACATGAACAGCGCCGCGAACTTCGGCATCGTGTTCACCACACCGCCGTAATCGGCGATGTTGCGCGAGTGCATGCGGTCGTACAGCACACCGATACACAGGAACATGGCGCCCGAGACGAAGCCGTGCGAGATCATCTGCACCAGCGCGCCCTGCATGCCGATTTCGCTGAACATGAAGAAGCCGAGGATCACGAAGCCCATGTGCGCGATCGACGAATACGCCACCAGCTTCTTCATGTCGGTCTGCACCAATGCCACGAGGCCGATGTAGACGACGGCGATCAGCGCGAGCGCAATCATGAAGCCCGACAGGTAATGACTGGCATCCGGGGCGATCGGCAGCGAGAAGCGCAGGAAACCGTAGGCCCCCAGCTTGAGCATGATCGCGGCCAGCACGACCGAGCCACCGGTCGGCGCTTCCACGTGAGCGTCCGGCAGCCAGGTGTGCACCGGCCACATCGGCACCTTCACGGCGAAGGCCATGAAGAACGCCGCGAACAGCAGTATCTGCGCGTTCATCGGCAGCTTCGCCGCGTACCAGTCGGTCAGCGTGAACGAATGCGTCACGTTGTACAGATAGATCAGCGCGACGAGCATCAGCAGTGAGCCGAACAGCGTGTACAGGAAGAACTTGAACGCGGCGTACACCCGGTTCGGGCCGCCCCAGATCCCGATGATCAGGTACATCGGGATCAGCGTGGCTTCGAAGAAGACGTAGAACAGCAGGCCGTCTTGCGCCGAGAACACACCGATCATCAGACCCGAGAGGATCAGGAACGCGGCCATGTACTGCGCGACGCGCTCGGTGATCACTTCCCAGCCAGCGATCACCACGATCACCGTGATGAGCGCGGTCAGCACGATCAGCCACAGCGAGATGCCGTCGATGCCGAGGAAGTAGTTGATGTGGAAGCGGTCGATCCAGCTCGATTTCTCGACGAACTGGAACGCCGACGTATTGGCATCGAAGTTCGAGATCAACGGCAGCGTGGCCAGGAAGCTCACCAGCGACCCGATGAGCGACAGCACGCGTGCGCCCCCCGGGTTGCGGTCGTTACCCACCGCGAGGACAACGATCCCCGAGACGATGGGCAGCCAGATGGCCAGACTCAGAAGCGGTAGCGATTGCATTATTGTTGGCTCCCCCTATTACTTGCCGTTCAACGTCACAAACAGCGTCAGGAGCCCGAGCATGCCGAGGATCATGGCGAACGCGTAGTGGTAGATGTAACCGGATTGGACGAAGCGGATGACGCCGGCGAACCAGCCCACCAGACGCGCGCTGCCATTTACGACGGCGCCGTCGATGAGACCTTGATCGCCCGCCTTCCAGAGGCCGCGCCCGATCTTGAGCGCGCCCTTGGCGAAGACCACTTCGTTGATCTTGTCCATGTAGTACTTGTTGTCGAGCAGGTTGTAGATGCCCGAGAACCGGTTTTTCAGCGCTTCCGGAATATCCGGGCGCTTCAGGTAGAAGAACGCCGCCAGCACGATACCCAGTGCCGACAGGGCGATCGGCAGCGTGCCGAACGAGTGCAGCGCCATCGCCAGCCAGCCGTGGAAATCGTGGCTCAGCTCTTCCATCGCCGGATGGTTTTCGCCGACGTAGATCACGTCCTTGAACGCCACGCCTTGCTTGAAGAAGTTGCTGAACAACATCGGGGCAATCGCGATGGCACCGATGATGACCGACGGGATCGCCAGCAGGATCAACGGAATCGTGACAACCGCCGGCGATTCGTGCGGCTTCTGACCCGGTGCCAGACCGTGATGGTGATCGACCGTTTCCTCTTCTTCCTCGTGATGGTCGTCATGGTCGTGATGCACCTGACCAAAACGCTCCTTGCCGTGGAAGACCATGAAGTACATGCGGAACGAGTAGAACGCCGTGACGAACACACTGGCGACCACGGCGAAGTACGCGAAGCCCGAGCCCGGCAAATGCGAGGCAGCGACGGCTTCGATGATCGAGTCCTTCGAGTAGAAGCCGGCGAAGAACGGCGTACCGATCAGGGCGAGCGAACCCAGCAGCGACGTGATCCACGTGATCGGCATGTATTTCCACAGGCCGCCCATGTTGCGCATGTCCTGATCGTGATGCATGCCCATGATGACCGAGCCCGCACCGAGGAACAGCAACGCCTTGAAGAACGCGTGCGTCATCAGGTGGAAGATGGCGACCGGGTAGGCCGACACGCCGAGCGCGACCGTCATGTAACCGAGTTGCGAGAGCGTCGAGTAGGCCACGACACGCTTGATGTCGTTCTGGATCATGCCCAGGAAGCCCATGAACAACGCCGTGATCGCCCCGATGATCGTGATGAACGACAGCGCGGTGTCCGAGAGTTCGAACAGCGGCGACATGCGGCTTACCATGAAGATCCCCGCGGTCACCATCGTGGCCGCGTGAATCAGTGCCGAGATTGGCGTCGGGCCTTCCATCGAATCCGGCAGCCAGACGTGCAGCGGGAACTGCGCCGACTTGCCCATCGCGCCGATGAACAGGCAGATACAGGCCACGGTGATCAGGCGCCAGTCGGTACCCGGGAACGACAGGGCCGCCACCTCGTTGGCCTTGGCGAACACTTCACCGTAGTTCAGCGTGCCGGTGAACGCCAGCAGCAGGCCGATACCGAGCAGGAAGCCGAAGTCGCCGACACGGTTGACCAGGAACGCCTTCATGTTGGCGTAGATCGCGGTCGGACGCGTGTACCAGAAACCGATCAGCAGGTACGAGACCAGACCCACCGCTTCCCAGCCGAAGAACAGTTGCAGGAAGTTGTTGCTCATCACAAGCATCAACATCGAGAACGTGAACAGCGAGATGTACGAGAAGAAGCGCTGGTAGCCGGGATCTTCCGCCATGTAGCCAATGGTGTAGATGTGCACCATCAGCGAGACGGAAGTGACCACGCACATCATTGTGACGGTGAGCGTGTCGACGAGGAAACCGATCTCGAGCTTGAGGTCGCCGATGCGGGCCCATTCATAGACGGTAGCGTTGAAGCTCGCCCCGTTCATGACGTCGATGAAAGTCATCACCGACAGGACAAATGCGACCAGCACGCCGAGGATCGTGACCGTGTGGGCGCCCGCGCGTCCGACTTGCTTGCCGAACAGGCCGGCGATGATGGAGCCGACGAGCGGCGCCAGCGGGATCGCGAGCAGCAGGTTGGGATTCAATGTGGATGCCATAACAGCGTTCGCTTTTGTTAACCCTTGAGGCGGTCGAGATCTTCGACGTTGACCGTTTCGAGCTTACGGAACAGCGTGACCAGAATGGCCAGCCCGATCGCGGCTTCCGCCGCGGCCACCGTAAGAATGAAGAACACGAATACCTGACCGGCAATGTCGCCCAGGTAATGCGAAAACGCGACGAAGTTCAGATTGACCGCGAGCAACATCAGCTCGATGGCCATGAGCAGCACAATCACATTTCTGCGGTTGAGGAAGATACCGGTAATGCTGATCGCGAAGAGAATCGCGCCCAACACCAGGTAATGCGCTAGCGACAACGACATCATGCTGTCTCCTTATTCCGCCGCCGGCGTGTCAGTGCCGGTGGATTGCTGCCGGGCTTCGGCGGGCATCGACACCAGACGCACGCGGTCGCGCGCCTTCACGCGCACCTGCTGGCTCGGGTCGGTCTGTTTGTGGTCCTTACGGGTACGCATCGTGAGCGCGACGGCCGCCACGACAGCCACCAGCAGGATCAGACCTGCCACTTCGAAGGCGAAGATATAGTCGGTGTACAGCGCGATACCAAGCGCCTTGGTGTTCGGCACGTCCGGGGCCGAGACGGCCTTGACCGGGGTGCGCGTGGCGCCATAGCCGCGCATGAGCACCAGCGCCGCTTCGACGATCATGATCGCGCCGACGGCACTCGCCAGCGGAATGAACTTGCCGAAACCGCGCCGCAGTTCGTCGAGATTGATGTCGATCATCATCACCACGAACAGGAACAGCACCATCACCGCGCCGACATACACGAGCACGAGCATGATGGCCAGGAACTCGGCCTGGAGCAGCATCCAGATCGCCGCGGCGTTGAAGAACGCCAGCACCAGGAACAGGGCCGACTGCACGGGGTTGCGCGAGGTCACGACCTTCAGGCCGGAGACCACGAGGATCAGCGCAAACACGTAGAAAAGAAAGGTTGTGAATTCCATAATCACCGGGTGTTGCGAAAATTAGCCAACGTCACTTGCCGTACCAGGCGCACCGTCGATGCGCTGCGCCCTGCCCTGCTTAACGGTACGGCGCATCGGCCGCCTTGGCCGCCGCGATTTCGTTTTCGTAACGATCGCCCACCGCGAGCAACATGTCCTTGGTGAAGTAAAGATCGCCACGCTTCTCGCCGTGATACTCGAGGATGTGCGTCTCGACGATCGAGTCCACCGGGCAGCTTTCTTCGCAGAAGCCGCAGAAAATGCACTTGGTCAGATCGATGTCGTAGCGCGTGGTGCGGCGGGTGCCGTCTTCGCGCACATCCGACTCGATCGTGATGGCCATTGCAGGGCACACTGCTTCGCAAAGCTTGCAGGCGATGCAGCGCTCTTCACCGTTCGGATAACGACGCAGCGCGTGCAAGCCGCGAAAACGCGGCGACATCGGCGTCTTCTCTTCCGGAAACTGCACCGTCACCTTGCGTGCGAACGTATAGCGCCCTGTGAGCGCCATGCCCTTGAGCAGTTCCAACAACAGGAAACTGCCGAAAAAGTCCTTGATTGCCCTTACCATGGGATTCCTCTACTCCGTTCGCCTCAGCCCCAGATGTTCCAGGGGGACATGATCCAGACACCCACCACGATCACCCAGATGATCGTCAGCGGCAGGAACACTTTCCAGCCCAGACGCATGATCTGGTCATAGCGGTAGCGCGGGAACGTCGCACGCACCCAGATGAACACCGACAGCAGCAGGAACACCTTGAACGCCAGCCAGAACACACCCGGGATGAACGACAGGAAGCCGAACGGCGCACTCCAGCCCCCGAGGAACAACACCGAGGCAAGCGCCGAGATGATGATCATGTTGATGTACTCGGCGAGGAAGAACAGCGCGAAGCCCATGCCCGAGTATTCGATCATGTGACCGGCCACGATTTCCGATTCGCCTTCCACCACGTCGAACGGGTGGCGGTTCGTCTCCGCAATGCCCGACACGAAGTAGACGACGAACATCGGCAGCAGCGGCAGCCAGTTCCACGACAGCAGGTTCAGCCCCAAGCCCGCGAACATGCCGTGCTCTTGCGAGCGCACGATGTCCGACATGTTGAGCGAGCCGGCCGTCATCAGCACCGTCACCAGCGCGAAGCCCATGGCGATTTCGTACGAAATCATCTGGGCCGACGCGCGCATGGCGCCGAGGAACGCGTATTTCGAGTTCGAGGCCCAACCGGCGAGGATCACACCGTACACCCCGATCGACGAAATCGCGATGGCGTAGAGCAGACCGGCATTCACGTCGGCCAGCACCGCGCCCGGCTGGAACGGAATCACCGCCCAGATCGCAAAGGCCGGCAGCACGGCCATCACCGGCGCAATGGCATAAATGCCCTTGCTGACCTGCGACGGCGTAATGACTTCCTTGAGCAGGAGCTTCAACACGTCGGCGATCGGCTGAAGCAAACCGGCCGGACCCACGCGATTCGGCCCCAGACGCACGTGCATCCAGCCGATGAGCTTGCGCTCCCACAGAATCAGGTACGCCACGCAGAGCAGCAGGATCACGGCCACGACGAGGATGCGGACCAGCGCCCACACCGTCGGCCAGGCCACGCCCAGCAGTTGCGTGCCGTATTGATTGATGACTTCGTTCAGGCTCATTTACGCCTTCTCCACCGAAATTTCACCGAACATCGCGCCAAGCGCGGCGGATGCCGGCGTGGCTGCCGGCACGCGCACCACGTTGGCGGGCAGCGTTGCCGAGCGCGCCGCCGGCAGCGTGACCACCGCGTCGCCCTGACGCACGCGCACGGCATCACCCACGGCGAGGCCCAGGCTATCGAACAGCGCGGCCGGCAGCGTGGCACGCAAAGCCGCCTTGGCGTCATTGGTCAGTTGCAGCGACGGGGCGCGGCGCACCAGCGCGTCGGCCGCGTAGATCGGCACGTCGGCCAGACGCTCCAGCCCTTGCCCCGCTGCCGTCGGTGCGGCCAGCGCAGCCTTGGCGCGGTTGTCGAGCGAGGCGGCCGAGAAACCGGCGAGCGCTTCGTCGCGCACCTGTTCCGCGGTGTCCTGCGAGAAACCTTGCAGCTTGAGCAGATTGCCCAGCACGCGCAGGACCTTCCAGCCCGGACGCGTCTCGCCCAGCGCACGCACCACACCATTAAAGTGTTGCGGCAGGCCTTCGGCGTTGACGAACGTACCGGCCGTCTCCGTGAACGGCGCGATCGGCAGCAACACGTCGGCGTATTCGAGGCCGTGCTTGAACGGCGAAAGCGAAACGACCATCTTCGCGGCGTTCAGTGCCGTGAGCGCTTGCTTCGCATTGGCCGCGTCATACTCCGGCTCGGCGTTGAGCAACAGGTATGCCTGGCGCGGTTGCGCAAACAGCGCGGCGGCGCCCTTCGCATTCGTGGCCTTGACCGCGTACGCGCCGACCGTGTTGGCGCCTTCGGTCAGGAAGCCCAGCGTGGCGCCGGTGATGTCAGCGATCACTTGCGCGATGGCGTGCAGTTGTGCGAATTGCGGATGCTGCACAACAGCGTTACCCAGCAGGATGGCTCGACGCTCGCCGCTCACCAGTGAAGCGGCAATGGCCCTGGCGACATCGCTGGCGCTCACGCCGGCGAGTTCGGCCGGGGCGGAAACGCCCTTGGCTGCCGCGGCGGCGACCGCGATACCGGCCAGTTCGCTCACCCAGGCGCTCGGTGCGGCGATGACTTTGTTGGCGAGCTTCACCAGCAGATCGTCGTCCGAGCCATGCAGCACATGCAGTTGACCACCAGCCTTCACGGCAGCGCGCAGACGCGCGGCGAACAGCGGATGATCCTTGCGCAGGAACGAGCCCACGACCAGCGCGCTTTGCAGCTTGTCGAGATCCGCGATCGGCAGGCCGAGCCACGGGGCACCCTGCGTGCCGCCCGACACGTCCGCCTGACGCAGGCGGAAGTCGACGTTCTCGCTACCCAAGGCGCGCACGAACTTCTGCAGCAGGTGCAGTTCTTCGATCGTGGCGTGCGGCGAGGCCAGCCCGGCGACGGCATCGGCGCCGTGATCGCGGATGATGTCCGTCAGGCCGTGACCGACATACTCGAGCGCCGTCTGCCAGTCGACTTCGTGCCACTCACCGCCTTGCTTGAGCATCGGCTTGGTGAGGCGCTCGTCACTGTTCAGGCCCTCGTACGAGAAGCGATCCTTGTCCGAGATCCAGCATTCGTTGAGCGCTTCGTTCTCGAGCGGCACAACGCGCATGACCTTGTTGTTCTTCACTTGCACCACGAGATTCGCACCCACGCCATCGTGAGGGCTCACTGACTTGCGACGCGACAGCTCCCATGTGCGGGCGCTGTAGCGGAACGGCTTCGACGTCAGGGCACCCACCGGGCACAGGTCGATCATGTTGCCCGAGAGTTCGGAGTCGACCGTCTTGCCGACGAACGACGTGATTTCCGAGTGCTCGCCGCGCCCCAGCATGCCGAATTCCATGACGCCAGCCACTTCCTGGCCGAAACGTACACAGCGGGTGCAGTGGATGCAGCGCGACATCTCTTCCATCGAGATGAGCGGGCCCACGTTCTTGTGGAACACCACGCGCTTCTCTTCCTGATAGCGCGAGGCCGACTTGCCGTAACCGACGGCCAGGTCCTGCAGTTGGCACTCGCCCCCCTGATCGCAGATCGGACAATCGAGCGGGTGGTTGATCAGCAGGAATTCCATCACCGATTGCTGCGCCTTCACAGCCTTCTCGGAGTTGGTTCGCACGATCATGCCATTGGCCACCGGCGTTGCGCAGGCCGGCACGGCCTTCGGGGCCTTCTCGACCTCGACCAGGCACATGCGGCAGTTCGCGGCGATGGACAGCTTCTTGTGGTAACAGAAGTGGGGAATATAGGTGCCGTTCTTCTTGGCAGCCTGGATCACCATGCTGCCTTCGGGCACCTCGACCTTTTGGCCGTCAATTTCGATTTCAACCATAGCGGTTCAATGCCAAGCGTCAAAAGGGATTAGTGAGCGCCGACCAAGCAATGCTTGTGCTCGACGTGGTAGGCGAACTCGTCCCAGAAGTGTTTGAGCATGCCGCGCACTGGCATCGCTGCGGCGTCGCCCAGCGCGCAAATGGTGCGGCCCATGATGTTCTCGGCCACCGAGTTGAGCAGGTCCAGGTCTTCCTGGCGGCCTTCACCGTGTTCGATACGATTGACCACGCGCCACAGCCAGCCCGTGCCCTCACGGCACGGCGTGCACTGACCGCACGATTCTTCGTAGTAGAAGTACGACAGGCGCAGCAGCGAGCGCACCATGCAGCGCGTCTCGTCCATCACGATCACGGCGCCCGAGCCCAGCATCGATCCAGCCTTGGCGATACTGTCGTAGTCCATCGTGGTTTCCATCATCAGCCCGGCCGGCACGACCGGTGCCGACGAGCCCCCCGGAATCACGGCCTTGAGCGGCTTGCCGCCACGCATACCACCAGCGAGTTCCAGCAGTTCGGGGAACGGCGTGCCGAGCGGCACTTCGTAGTTACCCGGCAGCGCGACGTCGCCCGACACCGAGAAGATCTTGGTGCCGCCGTTGTTCGGCTTGCCCATCTCCAGGTACTGCTGCGGGCCGGTAGCCAGCAGGAACGGGACAGCAGCGAACGTCTCGGTGTTGTTGATGGTCGTGGGCTTGCCGTACAGACCGAAGCTCGCCGGGAACGGCGGCTTGAAGCGCGGCTGGCCTTTCTTGCCTTCGAGCGATTCGAGCAGCGCGGTCTCTTCGCCACAGATGTACGCGCCATAGCCATGGTGAGCGTGCAACTCGAACGAGAAGTCCGTGCCGAGGATGTTCTCGCCCAGATAACCGGCCGCGCGCGCTTCCTCCAGCGCCTCTTCGAAGCGTTCGTACACTTCGTAGATCTCGCCGTGGATGTAGTTGTAACCGACGGTGATGCCCATGGCGAAACCGCCGATGGCCATGCCTTCGATCAGCGCATGCGGGTTGTAGCGCAGGATGTCGCGATCCTTGAACGTGCCGGGTTCGCCTTCGTCCGAGTTACAGACGAGATACTTCTGCCCCGGGAACGCACGCGGCATGAAGCTCCACTTCAGGCCGGTCGGAAAGCCTGCGCCGCCACGGCCACGCAGACCCGACGCCTTGACGTCGGCGATGACCTGCTCCGGCGTGAGGCCCTCTTTCAGGATACGGGCAAGCTGCTGGTAACCGCCGCGCTTGACGTAATCTTCAAGGTGCCAGTTCTCGCCATTGAGATCGGCGAGGATCAGCGGTTTGATGTGACGATTGTGCAGCGACGTCATGCTTTCTCTCCCGCGGCGCCCTTGGCCTTCAGCTCGTCGATGAGCGCGTCGACCTTGTCTTCGTTCATGAAGCCGCACATGCGATGGTTATTCACCAGCATGACGGGAGCGTCGCCGCAAGCCCCCATGCACTCGCCTTCCTTGACCGTGAAGAGACCATCTGGCGTGACGTCGTTGTAGTCGACGCCCAGCTTCTCCTTCAGGTACTTGGCCATCTCTTCGCCGCGCGTGAGCTGGCAAGGCAGGTTCGTGCACACGGTCAACTTGAACTTGCCCACGGGGCTCGTGTTGAACATGGTGTAGAAGGTTGCGACCTCTTGCACCGCGACTGCGGGCATCTCGAGGTAGTCCGCCACGAATTGCATCACTTCGGGCGACAACCAGCCTTTCTCGACCTGCGCGACGGCAAGGGCGTGCATCACCGCCGACTGTTTCTGGTCGGCAGGGTATTTGGCAACGGCACGGTCGATTTTCTTCAGGGCTTCGGGAGAAAGCATTTCCGATCCGACGGTTCTCTAAAACGTTATCCCCGCTCGCGCCAGCGCGGGTGAGCCGGTTTTTTCGGCCACCCGCGACTCACAGGCACGGCAACTGGAACGGCAATGGCATCGACCTGCGAAACCCTGCCGAATCAAAACTTGCGGGCGCCAGAGGCGCCCGCTGCGCATTTAGCGATCGATCTCGCCAAACACGATGTCCTGGGTCCCGATGATCGCGACAGCATCGGCAATCATGTGACCCTTCGCCATCTCGTCGAGCGCGGAAAGATGGGCAAAGCCCGGCGCACGAATCTTCAGGCGGTACGGCTTGTTCGCGCCGTCCGACACCAGGTAGATGCCGAACTCGCCCTTCGGGTGCTCGACAGCGGCATACGTCTCGCCGGCGGGCACGTGGAAGCCTTCGGTGAAGAGCTTGAAGTGGTGAATCAGCTCTTCCATGTTCGACTTCATTTCCACTCGCGAGGGCGGCGCCACCTTGTGATTGTCCGTAATCACCGGACCTTCATTGGCACGCAGCCAGGTCACGCACTGACGAATCAGGCGGACCGACTGGCGCATCTCTTCCACGCGCACCAGATAGCGGTCGTAGCAGTCGCCTTCCTTGCCTACCGGAATGTCGAAATCGAGGCGGTCGTACACTTCGTACGGCTGCTTCTTGCGCAGATCCCAGGCAATGCCCGAACCGCGCAGCATCGCGCCGGAGAAGCCGAGCTGCATCGCACGCTCGGGCGACACCACGCCGATGCCCACCAGACGCTGCTTCCAGATACGGTTGTCGGTGAGCAGCGTTTCATACTCGTCGACACACTTCGGGAAGCGGTTGACAAAATCTTCGATGAAGTCGAGCAGCGAGCCTTCGCGCGCTTCGTTCATCTTCTTGATGGCGCGCTCGTTGTGCATCTTCGACGCACGATATTTCGGCATCGCGTCCGGCAGATCGCGGTACACACCGCCCGGACGGTAGTACGCCGCGTGCATGCGCGCCCCCGAGACGGCTTCGTACACGTCGAACAGATCTTCGCGCTCACGGAAGGCGTACAGGAACACCGCCATCGCACCCACGTCGAGCGCGTGGGAACCAATCCACATCAGGTGATTCAGAATTCGCGTGATTTCGTCGAACATCACGCGAATGTATTGTGCGCGGATCGGCACTTCGACGCCGAGCAGCTTCTCGATCGCCATCACATAGGCGTGCTCGTTGCACATCATCGAGACGTAGTCCAGACGATCCATGTACGGCACGGATTGCAGGAACGTCTTCGACTCGGCGAGCTTTTCGGTCGCACGGTGCAACAGGCCGATGTGCGGATCGGCACGCTGGATCACTTCGCCGTCCAGCTCGAGCACCAGGCGCAGCACGCCGTGCGCTGCCGGGTGCTGCGGACCGAAGTTCAGAGTGTAGTTCTTGATGTCTGCCACAAGGCCACCTTAATGTTTCAGACCGGCGTAATGCGATTCGCGGATGATGCGCGGCGTGATTTCGCGCGGCTCGATCGTCACCGGCTGGTAGATCACCCGCTTCTGCTCGGGGTCGTAACGCATCTCGACATAACCCGAGGTCGGGAAGTCCTTGCGGAACGGGTGACCGATAAAGCCGTAGTCCGTCAGAATCCGGCGCAGATCCGGGTGACCTTCGAACACGATGCCAACCAGGTCGAACGCTTCGCGCTCGAACCAGTTGGCCGAACTCCACAGATCGATCAGCGACGCCACGACCGGCAGATCGTCGTCCGGTGCGAACACGCGCACACGCAGACGCCAGTTGTGGGTCAGCGAGAGCAGATGCGAGACCGCGGCGTAACGCGGGCCGTCGTAGGCACCGTCGCCATAGGCCGAGTAGTCCAGGCCAGCAACGTCCATCAACTGCTCGAACTTCAGCTCGGGATGATCGCGCAGCGTGCGCGCCACCTCGAGATAGTCGCTCGCCTTGACGGTCAGCGTCAGCTCGTCGAGGGCTTCCACCAACAGCTCGGCGCGGGCGCCAAGCACGTTTTGCAGGGTGGTCTTGAGTTGTTGTAGTGTAGACATGGGCGGGGGCGGTTATTTGCGCGCGATCGTCGCAGTCCGCTTGATCTTCGACTGCAACTGGATGATGCCGTAGACGAGCGCCTCGGCCGTCGGCGGACAGCCCGGCACGTAGACGTCGACCGGCACGATGCGATCGCAACCGCGCACCACCGAGTAGGAATAGTGATAGTAGCCGCCGCCATTGGCGCATGACCCCATCGAGATCACCCAGCGCGGCTCGGCCATCTGGTCGTACACCTTGCGCAGCGCAGGTGCCATCTTGTTGCACAGCGTACCGGCCACGATCATCACGTCCGACTGACGCGGGCTCGGGCGGAACACCACGCCAAACCGGTCCAGATCGTAACGCGCCGCGCCGGCGTGCATCATTTCGACGGCACAGCAGGCCAGACCGAATGTCATCGGCCACAGCGACCCCGTGCGCGTCCAGTTGATGAGTTTGTCAGCCGTCGTGGTGACGAACCCTTCGCGCAAAACCCCTTCGATGCTCATATGCTTACCCTGAATCCTTCTGCAATGCAGCCAACAACGTTGACGGTTTTATTCCCAGTCAAGCGCACCGCGCTTCCACAGGAACACGAAACCGACCAGCAGCTCAAGCAGGAAACCCATCATGGAGATAAAGCCCACCCAGCCGATATCGCGCAGGGCGACGCCCCACGGAAACAGAAATGCCGTTTCAAGATCGAACAGGATGAAAAGGATGGCGACGAGATAGTAGCGCACATCAAACTTCATGCGCGCGTCTTCGAATGCCTCGAAGCCACACTCGTATGGAGAGAGTTTTGCGCTGTCGGGTTTGTTGGGGCCGAGGAATTTACCGACCCCAATCAGCAGCGCCCCAAGACCGCCACCTACCAGAAGAAACAGCAGGACGGGATAATAGGTTCCGAGGTTCAACTCTACCCTCTTTTTGGTTAGTCCAAAAACCGCTCTCGTCATTGGCGTGGGGGCCAAAAAGCGGATGAACAGTGAGCACAAAATAAAATGCCAGCCAAAGCATAAACGCAAGGCTGGCATCGGAGAACTGTGGTGCCGACGGCGAGACTCGAACTCGCACAGCTTTCGCCACTACCCCCTCAAGATAGCGTGTCTACCAATTTCACCACGTCGGCATTCAAATTCTGCAATCCGCCGTCACTTACGAATCGCTTCAAGACCGCTATATTAGCGCTCTTCAGCATTTTGTTCAACGCACAAATCGATTTTTTTTCGATTTTCTTTACAGCTTATTACACGTCACAAAGCATGCCGCGAATCACTTCGGCACGTCTTGCGGATTGGCCACCGAAGCGGGCGCCGGGGCACTTGCTGCGGCCACGCCCGACGTCGTCATCGGCGATGTCGCCGCCGGCAAATTACCAAGGACACCGATGTTTGCCGCCGGCTTGTACGAACCGAGATACGTGAGACCCAGCGTGCTCGCGAAGAACACGGCCGCCAGGACAGCCGTGGTGCGCGACAGGAAGTTTGCGGAACCCGACGCACCGAAGAGACTGCCCGACGAACCGCTACCGAACGCAGCGCCCATGTCGGCACCCTTGCCATGCTGGAGCAACACCAGACCGATGATGCCCAGCGCGGAAAGCACCTGCACCACGATCAACAACGTTTTCAACAACCCCATCTCATCACCCGTATAGAAGAATCCAATTTGCCGTGCATTTTGGTGCACTGCATCATGACTATTTCATGCCGTTACCATGCCCGGCATTGACGTCAGCGCGGCAGACCCGCCTCGCAAATCGCCAGAAAATCTGCCGCCTTCAATGCCGCGCCGCCGATCAACCCGCCATCGACGTCCGCCATCGAAAACAGCTCCGCCGCGTTATCCGGCTTCACACTGCCGCCGTACAACACCGCCACATCCGTGACCGACTCACCCTTCGCGCGCAACAACGAGCGCAGGTGCGCATGCACTTCCTGTGCCTCGGCCGACGTCGCCGTCTTGCCCGTGCCGATCGCCCAGACCGGTTCATAGGCCACGACGATCCGCACGGCTTGCGCCACAGTCAGCGCTGCGAGCACCGCATCGAGCTGACGCGCCACGACGGCCTTCGTCTCGCCGGCCTCGCGCTCGGCAAGCGTCTCGCCGACGCACACGATCGGTGTCATGCCCGCGTCGAGCACACGCACGGTCTTTGCCGCGACGCCCGCATCGGTCTCGCCGTGATAAGTGCGGCGCTCCGAGTGACCCACGATCACGAACTGCGCGCCGAACTCGGCAATCATCGGGGCAGAGACTTCGCCCGTGTAGGCACCGCCCACCTGAGCCGAGACATCCTGCGCACCGAAGCCCAGCACCTGCCCTGAGAGACGAACCTGGCATTGGGCGAGATAGGGGAACGGCACACACACGGCCGCCGTCACGCCTGGGGCGCTCAACACCGGCGACGCCAGCAGGTCGCCCAGCAGCGCCTCATTGCCGGCCAGACTGCCATGCAGTTTCCAATTGCCCACGACGAGCTTGCCAGCCTTGCGGCCAAGGGTGCGAGCCGAAGCCGCAGTACCGATTGTCACGCCTGATCCCCCAATGCATAAGGACGAAAAACCTCTCATTCTAGTGCGTCAGGGGCATGGGGGTCAATTTCGACGGCCGTCAAACGCGAGAATCCGCATGAAATGAGGCTTTCACGCAGATGCGCCTCGTCGGCCGACGTGAGTTGCCTTACCAGGTCAGCACGATCTTCCCGACGTGCGTACTCGTTTCCATCAACGCATGGGCTTTGTCCGCTTGTTCGGCCGGGAACGTCTGATAAATCACGGGCCGGATCTTGCCTGCCGCGAACAACGGCCAGACCTTTTCGTAGAGGTTCTGTGCGATCGCCGCCTTGAAAGCCACCGAGCGCGGGCGCAGCGTCGAGCCGGTGACCGTCAGGCGGCGGCGCAGCAGCGCGCCCATGTCCAGCGTCGCCTTGCTGCCGCCGAGCAACGCGATGACCGCGATGCGCCCGTCGAACGCCAGCGCCTGCACTTCACGCGGCAGGTAGTCGCCGCCCACCATGTCAAGCACGACATCCACGCCGCGATCGCCGGTGAGCGCCTTCGTCACGGCGACGAAGTCTTCGGTCTTGTAATTGATGCCCCGCTCCGCGCCGAGCGCTTCGCACGCGCGAGCCTTCTCGTCGGAGCCGGCGGTTGCGAACACGCGATGGCCCAGCGCCACGCCGAGCTGGATCGCCGTCACGCCGATACCGCTCGTGCCCCCTTGCACCAGGAGCGTCTCCTTTTCGCCCGACTCGGTCTCACCAAGGCGAGCGCGATCGAACACGTTGCTCCACACGGTGAAGAAAGTCTCCGGCAGCGACGCCGCCTCCACGTCCGACAGCCCTTGCGGCACCGGCAGCACCTGCGCGAGCGGCGCCGCGCAATACTCGGCATAGCCACCACCCTGCACGAGCGCGCACACGCGCGAGCCGACTTTCAATCCCCAGCGGTTGTCCGGGCCGTCGAGCACGCCGTCGACGATCTCGCCCGCCACTTCAAGCCCGGGCAAGTCCGACGCGCCCGGCGGCACGGGGTACTGACCGATGCGCTGAAGCACATCGGGACGGTTCACGCCCGACGCCGTCACCTTGATGAGCACCTCGCCCGGCTTGAGTTCGGGGCGCGGCCGCTCGGCGCGCTTGAGCACGTCCGGTGCACCATATTGGGTAATCTCGATCGCCTTCATCGTGTCTGTCCTCGGTTGTCTGGGCGACGCCCCCGCATCCACGCGGGCCGCCTGTCTCATTAGGGTCGCGACGGTCATGCGGCCGCGATGCGAGCCGAGCGCTGCGCACCTGCCATACCACAGACCTTGCGTGAAAATTGTGCCGAGCCGGTACCTTATCACCGACGGCGTGATCGCGTTGGCCGTCGACGCGGGCCTCGGTAGCATTCGGAATCAAACAGGCTTATTCGGGACAATTGGCGGCGTAGTGCTGGAGCCGCTGGGGCCGTTGGAGCAATGCTGGAGCAGAGCGAGGGACTTGCAGGACGCGGGCGCGTCGCGTGCGATCGCGAGACCGCGCGCGACGCGCCGGGTTATCCCCAAAAGCGGGGCGCCAACGACCCGCAGGCCCGTCGGCGCCCCCCTCGCCCAGACGCCGTCAGGCGACGCCTTCCGATCCTTCGTCGATCAGCCCGTGCCGTATGGCGTAGTCGATCAATTCCGCATGATCGTCGAGTCCGAGCTTGTGCTGGATATGTGCAACGTGTGATGCGATCGTCCGCTCGCTCAAATGCATCGCGTGCGCGACTTCATTGACGGCCAGACCGTCGACCAGCATGTGAAACACTTCATTTTCGCGAATCGACAAGCTCAAGTGCCTCGACTTGTCGTCATGCGCATCGGCGTCGTGCCGCGCGCGCGGCCGCCGATGCGAAGCCTGCGGTGGCTCACGGCGCGCCCCGGGTTCGCGCCACCCTGCGTCGGAAGCCGCCCGCGTTGCTGCCCGGCTTCGTCCGCCTTCGACTTTCATGCCTGCCTCCTGTGAAGAAAGGTCCCACGCCCGAGCACCGTGCGCCGCACGTCGAGGCGAACGGATGGCGTCGCCTATTGTGCGTCAGACAATTCACGCCCGTATCGTCAGGGAAGCTGATCGCCGTCGCGCAATTGATTGGTTGTCCCTAATGCGCGACGCTCGCGCCGTCGCCGAGCACGAAGCGTCCGCGTCCGCCATGCTTCGCTTCGTACAGCGCGCGGTCCGCCGTTTCGAACATCTCGCCGGGCGTCTTGACCTCACCGCACGCCACCATCGCCACGCCCACGCACGCACCGACCGTGACCGGGCCGACCGACAGCGTCATCGGTCGCGACGCCGCGTCAAGAATCGCCATGGCCGTGCGCTCGACGTGGAGAACGTCCTGAACGTTGCGCATGATGACGGCGAACTCGTCCCCGCCGAAGCGCGCGACGGCGTCGCCCTCTGCCACGCACGTAACGAGCCGTTTCGCCAGGCGTCGCAACAACTCGTCGCCGAGCGCGTGCCCCCACGTGTCGTTGACGAGCTTGAAGCGATCCAGATCGACGAACAGCAACGCCTGCGCCTCGCCCCCGTCACGCGCGACGCGCTACGCGCCCGCCAGCGCCTGGTCGAAGCCCTTGCGATTGAGCAGTCCCGTGAGGTGATCGGTGTGCGATTCGCGCCGCCAGCGGCGCTCGTTCGATCGCTCGACAGTGATATCGCGCACGAACACGTGAACGCCGGCAAGCACGTTGTGCATGGCCCATTCGGGCTGATAACTGACTTCGAAGCAACGATACGCCACGTCCTCGCCGAAATCCCAGATGAACGTGGTGGCCTCCCCCGCGAACGCCCGGGCGAGATGCGGCGCAAATTCGCGGTGTAGCGATGGACCGAGCAGTTCGCTCACCGTCGCCCCGAGAATGCGTTCGCGCGGATGGCGCAACCGCATCTCACAAGCCCGATTCACGAACGCGAAGCGCTCTGCGCTGTCGAGAAACGCTACGAGATACGGCACGCGATCCGCAATTTCCTGCATGCGGCGCACGTTCGCACGCGCCGCCTCTCGCGAGCCCTCGAGCGCCTCGGTGCGATCGCGCAGTTGCTCCATCATGTCGCGAAACGCATTCGCGAGGGCCCCGATCTCGTCCGCACGCTGCACAGGCAGCGATTGCACAGCGTGCATATCGCTGGCGCTGCGCTGCACGAGGTCGCGCAGTGTATCGAGCGGGCGCAACATGTGGCGCGCCATCCACCACATCGCGAACGCGGCCAGTCCGATCACGGCGATGGCCAGCAGGGTCACCCGGCGCCGCACACGCGCGAGCGGATCGAACGCTTCGGTGCCCGGCAGTACCGCCATCACCGACCAGCCCGTCGTGGCCATGCTCGCCCGCGCCACGAGCGGATGCATGTGCAAGAGGTGTTCCGGGCCGGGATCGCGCACGCCGCACAACGTCTGGGCCGGGCCAACCGGCGAGAGAATCTTGGTCACGTCCGCCTGGATCACGTAACGTGCCGGATCTTCGTTCGTCGTCACGCAGTAGCGGCCGGTCGCGCCGATCGCATTGCTGGCCAGATCCACCATGAAGTTCTGCCGCAACAGATTGACCGCGCCGCCGATCACGGCGATCGTCTTGCCGTGCGCGTCCACCACGGGTACCGCAAGGATGATGCCTGGCGAGCGCGTGATCCTGCCCGCGATCAGCCCCGATGCCGCCTGAGGCGCACCCGCGAGCAATTGCCGGAAATAATCGCGGTCGGCAATATTGATCGCCGTGGCCGGGAACGTCGAGTCGTAGAGCATGCGGCCATCGGGGGCGGCCACGAAGAACGTGTTGAAGGTCTCGGGCATCGACACCGACATAGTGGCGAAGGCGTCGAACTGCGCGATCGTCATCGCGTACGGATTTCCCATGTGCCGCGCCATGCGGTGCAAGGCGAGAAACTTCCCGCGCAACTTGTCGTCAAGCTGCTCGGCCACGAGCTTGACCTGGGTGTCGAGCTGCGCCTGCATCGCGCTTCGCAATTCCCCATAGACGAAAAACTCGATGCCGACGGCCACGCCGACGATCAATATCATCGAGACGAGAGCCGTCGTGGCCGCGACCCGTCCCTTCAATGACTTCACCATATGGCCCGTGCGAGAGTAGCTTGTGATGCTTTTGGTATTTTTTGCGGGAGCTTACCCACCGAAACGGCACATTTTTGGGAAACTTGAGTAGAATTCGCCGCCTTCGCGTAACAGACGCATCGACACTCGCATGCGACATTCCGGGTAGCCCGATAACGATGGGTGCCGAACCCGTCGTAAAATTGCGCATCCAACGCGCCACGAAGGGGCGAAACGGCATGCGTCACACCGGATCGCCGCGACATCGCACCTCGGCCGGCATCCGCTGCCGCGATGCCTCCTGGCCCGACCTGTCCGACCCGACTGAATTCATGACGAGCACACAAGCCCAAGCCACACCCGCCCCCACCGCACCGATGACGCCGATGATGCAGCAGTACACGCGCATCAAGGCCGACCATCCGAACATGCTCGTCTTCTATCGCATGGGCGATTTCTACGAGCTGTTTCACGACGACGCGGCCAAGGCGGCGCGCCTGCTCGACCTGACGCTCACCGCACGCGGCCAGTCGGGCGGGCAACCGATTCGCATGGCCGGCGTGCCGCATCACGCCGTGGAGCAATACCTCGGCAAGCTGGTCAAGCTCGGCGAGTCAGTGGCCATCTGCGAGCAGATCGGCGATCCGGCCACCGCCAAGGGGCCGGTCGAGCGCAAGGTCGTGCGCATCGTCACGCCCGGCACGCTGACCGACGCCGCCTTGCTCAGCGACAAGGTCGACCAGTATCTGCTCGCCGTGCAAATGCCCCCGGCGCGCCGCGCGAGCGAGCGTGTCGCCGGCCTTGCCTGGCTTTCGCTTGCCAGCGGCGAGCTGCGCCTGATGGAAGTGGCTGCCGACAAGCTGCCGCGCGAACTGGAGCGCATCCGCCCGGCCGAGACGCTCGTGCCGGACAGTGCCGCCGAGGCATTCGCGGAATTCTCCCTCGGCACCACGACGCGCGTGCCCGACTGGCATTTCGACACGGCCGCCGGGACACAACGTCTTCGCGATCAACTGGGCGTCGCGAGCCTGACGGCGTTCGGCTGCGACGGCCTGAACCCGGCGCTGGGCGCGGCCGGTGCGCTACTGCAGTACGCAGCCGCCACGCAGGGCCAGTCCTTGCGTCATGTGCAAAATCTGAACGTCGAACGGGAAGCCGCCTATATTGGTCTCGACGCCGCCACGCGTCGCAACCTGGAACTCACCGAGACGCTGCGCGGCACCGAGTCGCCGACGCTGCTCTCGCTGCTCGATACCTGCGGCACCACGATGGGCAGCCGTCTGATGCGCCATTGGTTGCATCACCCGATGCGCGATCAGCAGGTGCCGCAGTCGCGCCAACTGGCCATTGCCACGCTGCTCGAGGGCCCGGGCACGTGGCGCGCGCTGAACAGCGAATTGCGGCACGTGGCGGACGTCGAGCGAATCACGGCGCGCCTGGCCCTGCTCACCGCACGGCCACGCGACTTGTCGAGCCTGCGCGACGCATTGCGCCGCCTGCCCGAACTGCACACCACGCTGCGCGCCGTCGAAGCGCGCTCGCCGCTGCTCGCGATGTTGCATGAGGACCTCGCGATTCCCGAGACCGCGCTCGCGCTGCTCACGCGCGCCATCGCCGAAGAGCCGGCGGCCATGCTGCGCGACGGCGGGGTGATCGCGCGCGGTCACGACGCCGATCTCGACGAGTTGCGCGACATCTCGGAGAACTGCGGCCAGTTCCTCGTCGATCTGGAGACGCGCGAGCGTGCGCGCACGGGCATCAACAATCTACGGGTCGAGTTCAACAAGGTGCACGGCTTCTACATCGAAGTCACGCGCGGCCAGACCGACAAGGTGCCCGACGACTATCGCCGCCGCCAGACGCTCAAGAATGCCGAGCGCTATATCACGCCGGAGCTGAAAACGTTCGAGGACAAGGCGCTGTCGGCGCAGGAGCGCTCGCTCGCACGGGAGAAGCTGCTGTATGACGCACTGCTGCAAGCGCTGCTGCCCCACATTACCGAGTTCAAGCGCATTGCACAGGCGCTCGCCCAGTTGGACGTTCTCGCCGCACTGGCCGAGCGCGCCGAAACGCTGGGGTGGGTCAAGCCCGAGTTGGTGGAAGATCGTGTGGTCGACATTCGCCAGGGTCGCCACCCGGTCGTCGAACAGCAAGTGGAGCGCTTCATCGCCAACGACTGCTCGCTGGGCGACGCACGCCGCCTGCTGCTCATCACCGGCCCGAACATGGGCGGCAAGTCGACGTTCATGCGTCAGACCGCCCTCATCGCCCTGCTCGCATACGTCGGCTGCTATGTGCCCGCCGAGGCCGTACGCCTCGGCCCGCTCGATGCCATCTTCACGCGGATCGGCGCATCGGACGATCTCGCCGGCGGACGTTCGACATTCATGGTCGAGATGACCGAGTCGGCAGCGATTCTGCACACGGCGACCGACCAGAGCCTGGTGCTCATGGATGAAATCGGGCGCGGTACGTCGACGTTCGACGGTCTCGCGCTGGCCTGGGCGATCGCACGGCATCTGCTTGGACACAACCGCAGCTACACCCTGTTCGCCACCCACTATTTCGAGCTGACGCAACTGCCCGACGAGTTCGCGCAGTGCGCGAACGTACACCTGTCGGCCGTCGAGCATGGCGAAGGGATCGTGTTCCTGCACGCGGTACAGGACGGCCCGGCAAGCCAGAGCTACGGATTGCAGGTCGCGCAACTCGCCGGGGTGCCAATGCCGGTCATTCGCGCGGCACGCAAGCATCTCGCGTTGCTCGAACAACAGGCCCTCGATCCCGCCGCGCCGCAGCTCGATCTGTTTGCACCGCGCGCCCCGCTCGAACACGAAATCGATGACGCATCGACGGGGGCATCGGATAGCGCGTCAATCGGCCGACTGGCGATGCCAGACGGCCATCGCTCGGGGCACGGTGCCGCCCTCGATCCGGCCGCGCAAGCCACGCTGGCGCGCCTGTCGCAGATCGATCCCGACGACCTGCGGCCGCGCGACGCGCTCGACCTGCTGTACGAACTGCGAGGCCTGCTGGACGGCCGCGCTAACTGACGTCACCGCCTCTCATGCCGAGCCTGCCTCGCCTTCGCGGACTTCGTCACACATGCCACGGCCTGCGCACCGTGTGCCTGGTGGCGCTCGCGTTCGCGCTCGTGGCCGGGACAGCGCCGGCGACAGCGATATCGGCGAGCGCCCGGACTGCCACGACCAAGCCCAGCGCCAAAGGCCCGCGCAAGCTGCCGCCGTTCGAATTCGCGGTGCTGGGTAACACACCGTTCAGCAACACCGACGTGCCGGTCGTGCGCAGCGTGCTGGCCAGCATCGGTGACAGCCAGGCCGCGTTCGTCGTGCATGCGGGCAATCTCAAGAGCGTTGCGGAGTCATGCCACGACGAACTCGTCACGGAGCGCCTGAGTCTCCTTGCCAGCTCGCCCAAGCCGCTTGTCTACGTGCCAGGCGCGAACGACTGGGCCGATTGCCAGCGCGCAAACGAGGGCGGCTACAACGCCGTGGAGCGGCTCGACTTCCTGCGCGATCACGCGTTCAACGACGACGCGATGCTTGGCCCGGGCCCCGCGGGACACGCACCGTTCGATCTCACGCGTCAGAGCGATATGGCGCGCTTTCGTCAATATCACGAGAACGTGCGGTGGTTCTATGGCGGGGTGGTTTTCGTCGGCCTGAATCTGCCGGGCAACAACAACAATTACCGCTCGGCCGGGGGACGTAACGGCGAGTTCGAGGATCGGGCCGTGGCGACGCGCGTCTGGCTGCAGCATGCCATCGTGTACGCGAAGCAAAAGGGGGCCATCGGGATGGTCATTATCGCCCAGGCCGATCCAGCATTCGAGCCGGCGCGAGGCGGCGGGCTGCGGGGCCTTTTCTCGGATCGTGCAGGACGCCGCGGTGTCGACGGCTACAAGGAATTCCGGCTGCAGTTGCTACGGCTCACGAATCGCTTCAGGGAACCGGTTCTGCTCATCGACAGCGGCAAGACAATGCGCCACGTACAGCCCCTGCGCGATGCCCGCGGCGCACTGGTGAAATCGTTCACACAACTGAGCACCTACGGCTCGCCGACCACGAATCAATGGGTACGCGTGCGGGTCGAACCGGGCACGTCGTCACTGTTCCACTTCGAGGCGGTGACGCTACCGTCCAATCGCGCGGCGGCACCGAACGCGCCGCGTGCCAGCGGCATGAGCCCGGTGCCAGCAGCAGCCTCGGCCGGTGCGGCACCGTCCGCCCCCGGCAGTTTGCCCTACGCGGCGCCATACTCGGCACTCTACCCGTCGTCCGGCACGTCGAACGACCTGGATCCGTCCGCGTCCGATCCCAATCAGGGCGTCATGCCCATCGGGCCCGCGCTCCGCCCGAACATGGACGCACGCCCGACCCGGCACGCTCACTGAATACGCGCCACAAACGCAAACGCCGAGTCAGACGCGCTGCATTACGCAATGCGTCTGACTCGGCGTTTGCTCGAATGCGGCGGGTGCGTCGTACTTCGCCTGCCCTGCCGTGCAACGGCAGCACGGCGTTACGGCAACGCGACGGCGCAGCCTCAGTGCAGCGTGGGAGCGCCGTCCTCGTCCTCGTCTTCGTCGACGACTTCAAGCCCCGACGCGCCATGCGCGTGCTGGTGCTCGATTTCCTCTTCCGTCGCCTGACGCACGTCCGCCACCTTCAAATCGAAACGCAATGCCATGCCGGCGAGCGGGTGATTACCGTCGAGCACGACCTTGTCTTCGGCGACATCCGTTACCGTATAGATCAGCGTGTCAGACTCATCGTCATCGTCCTCCGGCGTGCCTTCGAACTGCATGCCGACCTCGAGCGGATCCGGGAAACGGCCACGCGCTTCGATCTTGATCATCTCGGGATCGTAATCGCCGAACGCATCGGACGGCTCCAGTTGCAGTTGCGTCTCATAGCCGACGTCCTGGCCGTCGAGCGCTTCCTCGATCTTGGGGAACGTGCCATCATAGCCGCCGTGCAGGTAAACCATCGGCTCGGCGCCGCTTTCTTCGATCAGGTTGCCCTGAGCGTCCGACAACTTGTAAGTCACCGAGACGACGGTATTCTTTTCGATCTTCATCAAACTCTCCGAAAAACAGCCCGCATTATACGCGCAGCCACATGACAGTGCCCCGAGCGCGCCCCGGCACCCCATCCAATCGCCGGAATGCGTGCGTGGCGCGGCCGCGTCGCGCGCGTTACCGCATCATCATGGGGTGTCGTCGCAGGCTACGATGGCGCGACCGGACACGCCACGCTTCGCGGATGCCGGCCCCTGTGCCCTCATCGTTGCCCGCCGTGACGCTGAACTCCCTTAATGCATCGAACCACTCATGACGACAGCCCGCACCCCCTCGCCCCTGCTCGGCGGCCTCGCGCCGGACGCATTCATGAAGCGCTACTGGCACAAGCGCCCGCTCCTCATTCGCCAGGCCATCCCCGGCTTCACCGCACCGCTCTCGCGTGATGCGCTGTTTGCGATGGCGGCGCAGGACGACGTCGAATCCCGCCTGATCAGCCACGCCCGCAAGCGTTGGCAACTCGAGCATGGACCGTTCGATGCCGACGATCTGCCGCCGCTGAGTCGCAAACAATGGACGCTGCTCGTGCAAGGCGTGAATCTTCACTCGCCGGCCGTCGACGCGCTCATGCAACAGTTTCGCTTCATTCCCGACGCGCGTCTCGACGACGTGATGATCAGCTACGCCACCGATGGAGGTGGCGTCGGCCCGCACCTCGATTCCTACGACGTCTTTCTGTTGCAAGCGCATGGCAAGCGGCGCTGGCGCATCGGCCCACAGCGCGACACCACATGGCTCGATGACGTGCCGCTTCGCATCCTCAAGCACTTCGAGGCCGAAGAGGAGTGGATACTGGAACCCGGCGACATGCTGTATTTGCCGCCGGGCTATGCACACGATGGCGTTGCGCAAGGCGAGTGCATGACTTACTCGATCGGCTTTCGCGCGCCGCTTGAGCAGGAAATGCTCCAGAACTTCCTGTACTACCTGGCGGAAAACGCCCCGGCGTTGCCGTTCGCGCGCCATTTCGCGGGGCGTTACGCCGACCCCGGGCAATCAGCCGTCAAACATCCGGCCGCGCTGCCCGACGCCATGATCGAGACGCTGGTCTCGCAACTCGAAAAAGTGCGTTGGGGCCAAAAGGAGGTGGAGGATTTCCTCGGACGCTGGCTGAGCGAGCCGAAATCGCATGTGTTCTTCGATCCGCCCGAATCCCCGCTTTCAGTGACGCGATTCGTGCGCGAAGCCGCCGAGCGCGGCCTGGCGCTCTCGCCCAAGACCCAATTGTTGTATCGGCGCAACCAATATTACGTCAATGGTGAGCCGCTCGACGTCCCGGCGAGCGCGCGCTCGACGTTGCGGCAACTCGCCGATCGCCGTCGACTAAATGCAGGGGAATGCGCGAATTTCGAGCAAAAAGATCAGGAAATCGTCGAAATTCTGTACGATTGGTATGCTTCGGGGTGGCTGCAGCTGGAAACCGACCCGAAGCCCCCGCTAAAGTTGCGCGCCGTAAGGAAAAAAGCCAAGAAATGACGTGAGATTGACGTGACGGGTTGGGGAAAACCCAATATAATTTCTCGCCAAGCAGCTTGCATGACCAAGGGTAATCCTTAATTGCCAACGTCTCGCAATCGGCTTTGCGCTGGCAAGAGCGTATTACCGTAGTTAATATTCATTCGCTTGTCATCTACCATAAAAGGACGTGATCATGAAGAAGTCTCTCCTCGTCGCTTCGTTGTTGGCTATCGCCCTGACCGCCTGCGGCAAGAAGGAAGAAGCTGCCGCTCCGGCTGCTGACACGGCGGCTTCGGCTGCTGCTGCGGTTGCTGACACGGCGGCTTCGGCGGCTTCGGCTGTCGGCGCTGCTGCTGACACGGCGGCTTCGGCTGCCGGCGCTGCTGCTGAAGCTGTCGCTTCGGCTGCTGACGCTGCTGCCAGCAAGTAAGCTCTCGCTGCCGCAAGGCAGTTGAGTAAAAAAAGCCGGTCTTACGACCGGCTTTTTTATTGCCCGTGCGCTGATCGCGATGCATGGCGTACGGCCTCGGCCCCCGCGCCGGCTCAGGCGTTCCCCGACCCGCCGCCCTGCACCGTCAGCACGTCAGCCAATCGAATCCGCCCGCCTGCGTCGCCACCAGGATCTCCGTCGCCTGCGTGCCGATAACGGCCGACATCGCCGCCATCGCCAGCTCGGGCGTATTGTTCTGCTCGCTCAAATGCGCACAGATCACACGCTGCAGCTTCATGCGGTCGATCGCCCCGAGAATCTCCGCCGCCGAGTCGTTCGCGAGATGGCCGTAGGCGCCGCCAATGCGCGCCTTGAGCGACGGTGGATACTTGCTGTTCGCCAGCATGTCGCGGTCGTGGTTGCATTCGAGCACCAGGGCATCGCAGCCGCCGAGCGCGGCAACCAGATGCGCCGTTGCACATCCTGCATCTGTCAGCACGCCCAAACGGCGCGCACCGTCGGAGAACACAAACTGCAGCGGTTCGCGCGCGTCGTGAGGCACGGTGTAGGGCCGAAGCTCGATATCGCCCACGGCGAGGCGCTCATCGGCGCGGCACCAGCGCACGAGGGCCGCGTCATCCTCTGCCTTGAGCGTGGCATGTACCTTGACGGCCTGCCCCGTTCCCCAGCTCATGATGAGGGGAATCCGGTACTTGCGAGCAAGGGAAAGGGCGCTGCCAATGTGGTCGGCGTGCTCGTGGGTGATGACGATGGCGTCGAGCGACCCCACGTCGACCGCGCGTGCCGTCAGGCGACGCTCGACCTCCCGCATCGAGAAACCGCAATCGAGGAGAATACGGGTCGTGGAGGCGCCGTTCGACGCCTCCACCAGCAGGGCATTACCTTCGCTGCCGCTGCCTAGACTGGCGAACCGCACGCCCCGCCTTAACGGAGCTGGTTGCCGATCACACTGATGATCGTCTGCGCGATCTGCGAGTTGTCGACGTTACCCTTGTCGTCGAGCACCTGCACACGGGTCTGGCTATCGCCGCGCCCCTGCACGTTCACGCTAAACTTCTTCGCCTTCTTGCTGTCCTGCACTTCCTTCGCGTGGAACAGGCTGTAGAAGAAGCCATTGTCCTTCGCCAGCGATGCCGGATCGACGTAGCTCACGAAGTAAAGGCCCTTGGCGCGGTCGCGATCGTCCACGGTGAAGTTACCGCGATCGAGCGCCACACCGACGCGACGCCAAGCGCGATCGAACGGCTCGTTGATATCGAGATATGCCGCGTCGGCCGTCTTCACGACCTGGCTGGACGGCCCGCCGGCCTTGGCGCTTTCGACTTGCGCCTGGGCTTGATCGGCCTGCACACCGAAGCGCTGCATCAACTTGGTCAGGAAGATCGCCTCGAGACCCGGATCGTTCGGCGCCGGCTCCCACTTGGTCGTGTCCTTCTGCGAGTTCGTGAACACTTCCACCATGCGGCGGTGCGTAATGTAGACGTCCGTGCCGCCATTCGGATCACGTTCCACGCGCGTGCGGAAGCGGTCACGTTCGCCGGTCGAATACAGTCCGTCGAGCACCTTGCCAAGCAGATCGCGAATGATGTCCTGGTTCAGCTTGGCGCGATTTTCCGCCCAGTCGGTTTCCATCACCCCCGTGTCCGGCGAATCGATCGTCAGCACGAACCCGTTCTCTTGCCAGAATTCGCGCAGCGTCGGCCACAGGTCGCCCGGGGCCTTCTGAATCACCAGCCAGCGCTCGTTGCCGTCACGCACGACCTTCATGCCCGGCACCGCCGGCAGTACCGTGTCGGCCGGGTTCGCCGCGACGACCTTCTGCTGGTTCTCGTAGGTCGACAGCGTGGCCGTGCCACCCGGCGACACATACTTTCGGTCGGACGCCTGAACGTTCGTCAGATCCGGCGGAACGTCGAGCGAGGGGCCGGTCTTCGAGCTTTTGTAATCGACCTTGTCGGAGGACAAGGCGCTCGAGAGCGAACTGCATCCGCCGACGAGGACCAACGAGGCAATAGCGGCCCATGCCAGCACGGGACGAGCTACGGAATTACTGACGATTCGTTTCATGAGTCGCAAAAAAAGGGGTGGGCAATCGAACCCGGGTGCCTGAACGACAGGTTAGACAACGGCGATGTTGGCCGACTTGAGGGCACCAAGCACCGTATCGCGGCATTCCTGCGCCAGCGGCGTGAGCGGCAGGCGGATGCCCGACGCGATCATGCCCATCTGTTGCAGCGCCCACTTCACGGGGATCGGATTGGCTTCGACGAACATGGCACGGTGCAGTTCGAACAACTGGAATTGCAGCTCCCGTGCCTTGGCCACATTGCCGGCCAGCGCAGCCACGCACAGCTCGTGCATCGCACGCGGTGCCACGTTGGCAGTGACCGAGATATTACCCTGACCGCCCATGAGGATGAGCGCAACAGCCGTCAGGTCGTCGCCGCTGTAGACGGCGAAGCTCTTCGGGGCACGACGGATCAGGTCCATGCCGCGATCCAGATTGCCCGTGGCGTCTTTCACGCCAACAATGCCAGGCACTTGCGCCAGCCGCAGCAGCGTCTCATTGCTGGCGTCCGCCACCGTACGACCGGGCACATTATAAAGAATGACCGGCAGCTCGACGGCTTCCGCAATGGCGCGGAAGTGCTGGTACTGGCCTTCCTGCGTGGGCTTGTTGTAGTACGGCACGACCTGCAGCGACGCGTCGGCGCCCACCTGCTTCGCATGCTTCGTGAGTTCGATGGCTTCCGCCGTCGAGTTGCCGCCCGTGCCCGCGATCACCGGCAGTTTGCGGCCGCGCGATTCGCCGGCTTGCGCGGCTTGCTGCACCGCGATCTCGATGAGTTCGCAATGCTCTTGGACGTTGACCGTCGGCGATTCGCCCGACGTGCCGACGATGACGATACCGTCGGTGCCTTCGTCGGCATGCCAGTTGATCAGGTTACGCAGGGCTTCACGGTCAAGGCTGCCGTCCTCTGCCATCGGCGTGACAATCGCAACGATACTGCCTTGAATCGGGGTTTGGGTAGTCATGATTGATCGAACAATTCAGCAATAAGGGTGGATTGTAGCGGATTACGCCGCCGCCTCGTACAGCGCGGCATCGCCGGGGTTTTCCCCGGGGGCGGCACGCGTGGCGCACAAGCGCTGCACGCACGCCGCGCGCGGCGCCGCCAACGTGACATCCTCGAAGCCCGCCACGCGCAGACCGGCCTCGCGCGCCACGTCGAGCAATTCTCCAGGCGCCAGCAGAAACTGCGGATTAGACGGCTTTCCGTACCGTTCGTTTCCCCGCGCAAAGGTTTCGTAAATCAGCACGCCGCCCGGCGCGACACTGGCCGCAATACGCGAGAAGAGCGGTCGGTGCAGATAGTTCGTGACGATGACGGCATCGAAGCGCTTGCCCTCGGCCAACGGCCACGGCGCGCCTTCCAGGTCCGCCGTGAGCGTCGTGACATTCGCCAGCGTTGACATCGTAGCAAGCGCCGCCTCATCCCGGTCAACCGCAACGACGTTCACCCCTCGTGACGCGAGCCAACGCGCGTGGCGCCCTTGACCGCACGCCAGGTCGAGCACGCGCGCGCCTGGCGCGATCAAATGCGCCCAGCGCAACACCCACGACGACGGCGCGCCGGTGCCGTGCGCCACGCCTGGCGCCAAGCCGGGAATGGCCTCGTCCGTCATGAATATTGCAGCCCCATCGCTTCTCGCACTTCGCGCATGACCTCTTGCGCGGACTTTCGGGCTTTCTCACATCCGTCGGCCACGATGGCGCGCAGCAGCGACGGGTCGTCCACGTACTTCTGCGCGCGTTCGAGCATCGGTTGCTGCTCGCGCAGAATGCCTTCGATGACAGGCTGCTTGCACTCGATACAGCCGATCCCGGCACTGCGGCAGCCCTTCTGCACCCAGTCGCGCGTATCGTCGTCGCTATAGACCTGATGCAGTTGCCACACCGGACACTTCTCGGGATCGCCCGGATCGGTACGTCGCACGCGCGCCGGATCCGTCGGCATCGTGCGCACCTTCCGGGTGATCGACTCCACGTCTTCTCTCAGGCCAATGGTGTTGTTGTAAGACTTCGACATCTTCTGGCCGTCGAGTCCCGGCATGCGCGACGCCGGCGTGAGCAACGCCTGCGGCTCGACCAAAATCAGCTTGCGCGCGCCTTCGAGATAGCCGAAAAGCCGCTCGCGGTCGCCCATGGATAGCGACTGCGACTCGGAGAGCATCGCGCGCGCCTGCTCAAGCGCCTCGTCGTCGCCCTGCTCCTGGTACCCGGTGCGTAGTTCGAGATACAGCTTAGCGCGCTTGCCGCCAAGCTTGCGGGCCGCCGCCAGCGCCTTCTCCTCGAAGCCGGTTTCGCGACCATAGAGATAGTTGAAGCGACGCGCAATTTCGCGCGTCATTTCGACGTGTGGCACCTGGTCCTCTCCCACCGGCACGTGCAACGCGCGATAGAGCAGGATGTCGGCCGCCATCAGCACCGGATACCCCAGGAAGCCGTACGTCGACAGGTCCTTTTCCCTGAGCTTCTCGATCTGCTCCTTGTACGTCGGCACGCGTTCGAGCCAGCCTAGCGGCGTGCTCATGCCGATGAGCAGCGCCAACTCGGCGTGCTCAGGCACCTTGCTCTGAATGAAGAGCGTGGCCTGATTCGGATCGATCCCTGCGGCAAGCCAGTCGATCAGCACGTCCCATACGTTCTGCTCGATGACTTCCGGCGTCTCGTAGTGCGTGGTGAGCGCGTGCCAGTCAACCACGCAGAAATAGCACGGGTACTCCGACTGAAGTTGAATCCAGTTCTTGAGCACACCATGGTAATGGCCGAGGTGCAAACGACCGGTCGGTCGCATGCCGGAGAAAACGCGTTCGGGGTACATGGTCTCGTTATGTTCTGCAAAAACGTCAGGAAATCAGCGACAACATCGGCGTGAGCATCCAGACAATGAAGTCACGCCCCCACTGAATCAGCGGCCACAACCACACGCGGCCAAGCACGCCGCTCACCACCAGGGCCATCACGATGAAAAAACCGTAGGGCTCGAGGCGCGACAAGTGGTAGGCCGCGCGCGCCGGCAGCAGCGACACGAGCACGCGCCCGCCATCGAGCGGCGGCACCGGAAACAGGTTGAACATGCACATGACGAGGTTCACGAGAAGACCGGCCTGCGCCATCATCATGAAGAACGGCTCGTGCACGCCGACGATTTGCAGCCCGACAGCGAACAGGGCCCACAGAATCGCCTGGACGAAGTTGCACAGCGGACCGGCCAGCGCCACCCAGATCGTATCGACGCGCGGATTTCGCAGGCTGCCGAAGGCGACCGGCACCGGCTTGGCGTAGCCGAACAGGAACGCCCCGCTGGTCATGAAATAGAGCGCGAGCGGCACGAGCACCGTGCCGATCGGGTCGATGTGCTTGAGGGGATTGAGCGTCACGCGCCCCATCAGATACGCGGTAGGGTCGCCAAAATACTTGGCGACGTAGCCGTGCGCGGCCTCGTGCAGCGTAATCGCAAAGAGGACGGGGAGCGCGTAGACCGCAACGGTCTGGATCAGGTCTGCATTCATAGCCGGGTATTGTAGCAAGCCGACCGGCGCGCCAGTATTACCGCGTATTGCAGCGCGAGCGGCACGCGCCCGACCGTCACGACAGGCCGAACGGCGCGAGCGAGCCGCGCCCGCGGCGCAGCACCTCGGGCGGCGTCACCGTCAGATCGACCACCGTGGACGGTTCTTTAGGACAGGCCCCGCCGTCGATCACCAGGTCCAGTTGCTTTTCCAGGCGCTCACGAATCTCCTCGGGGTCGTTCAGCGGCTCGGTTTCGCCCGGCAGAATCAGCGTCGTGGCGAGCAACGGCTGGCCCAGCGCCTCGAGCAATGCCAGCGTGATGGCATGCTCCGGCACCCTCAGGCCGATCGTCTTTCGCGAAGGATGCGAGAGCCGGCGCGGTACTTCCTTCGTCGCTTCGAGAATGAACACGTACGGTCCCGGCGTCGTCGCCTTGATCAACCGGTACTGCCGGTTGTCGACGATGGCGAACTCGGCCAGTTCCGACAGATCTCGCACCAGCAGCGAGAGCAGTTGCTTGTCGTCGAGACCGCGAATACGACGCAGGCGCTCGACGGCCTGCCGGTCATCGATGTGACAGGCAATCGCATAGCTTGAATCGGTCGGCAACGCCACGATGCCGCCCTTGTCGATGATCTGGGCCGCCTGCTTGATGAGTCGTGACTGAGGATTTTCCGGATGAATCTGGAAGAATTGCGACATAGCGTCGAAAGGTTACTGCCAGCGGCTCCAGACCGGGGTGAGATCGTCGGGCAGCGCAGGCAGCTTGCCGAGCAGCGAACGGCTCTCGGTCGGTCCATGGAAATCCGAGCCGCGCGACGCCAGGAAATCGTAGCGGCGCGCAACGTCGGCATACTCGCGATACTGGTCCGGCGTGTGACTGCCAGTCACCACTTCGATCGCCTCACCGCCCAACTCGCGAAACTGATCGAACAGTACCCCAAACTCGAGCGGTGTGAATTTGTAACGCCCCGGGTGTGCCACGACGGCAATACCGCCCGCCCCCCGTATCCATGCCACGGCATTCTCGAGCGTGGCCCAGCGGTGCGGCACGTAGCCCGGACGCCCCTCCGCGAGATATTTCGAGAACACGTCCGAGACCGACGCACACTTGCCGATCTCCACCAGGAACCGGGCAAAGTGCGTACGCGAAATCAGATCGGGATTGCCGACGAAGCGCAGCGCGCCCTCGTAGGCGTGCGGAATGCCGGCGGCCGCCAGTTGCTCGCTCATCTGCTGTGCCCGCGCCGCACGGCCGCCACGCGTGGCCGCCAGGCCATCGATCAGCGTGGGGTTATCGGGGTCGAGATTCAGCCCGACGATATGCACCGTGCGATTGGCCCACGTAATGGAAATCTCCACGCCGCTCACGTAACGCATGCCGAGTGCTTCGGCTGCCGCGCGCGCTTCGCGCTGGCCGCCGATCTCGTCGTGGTCGGTCAGCGACCACAGGTCGACGCCGGCCTCGAACGCCAACTGCGCCACTTCGGCGGGCGCAAGCGTGCCGTCCGATACCCGGGAATGACAATGAAGATCCGCGTTAAGCATGATGAGCCGCCGGGCAATGACACGTCTGGTCCATCCAGCACCGGCGTGTGACGTGGTAATAACATCGTCATTCTACCGCTCAAGTGCCCGCGGCGCGAGTGACCTCCGGCCTCAATCCCGGCAGAAGTCGTCAATCAGCCGGGCCACGGCCTCGGGTTGGTCGTGATGCAGCATATGCCCCGCATCGTCCACGAAGGCTTCCGTCAAATTCGGAAAGACCTCGAAGCGCTCCCGGAACGCCGCCGTTCCCTGCGCCCCGACGAAGTGTTGCAGCACGTCCGAGTCGGTCGCCTCCACATGCAGCAGGGGTGCGCTCACGTTGCCCCATACCGCCATCGATTCGTCGAGCCGGTACGGATAGGGATTGGCGATCTTGTGCGCCGCATCGGCAAGCAAATGCCATTGACCGTCGGCCGCCTGGCGTGCCCAGCGCGGTGCCAGCCAATCCGCGCGCGCCTGCGTGAGGCGCGGGTTGGTCTTGCGCAGCCGCGCAGCCACTGCGTCGAGCGTGGCGTAGGGGCGCAACGTCGGTCCATGCTGCAAGTCGTCGAGCCAACGGCCGAGCTGACGGATCGCCGCGATGGGCTGCGTGGGCGGCAAGCCGAAGCCCTCCAGATTCACGAGACGTCGAACCCGCGCGGGGCGCACGCCGGCATACAGGCACGCGACGTTGCCGCCCATGCTGTGGCCGATCAGGTGGACGGCTTCGCCGGGCTCGGTGTAGACGTCGAGCAAGGCGTCGAGATCGGCGAGGTAGTCAGGAAACCAATAGCTGCCGCAGCGGCCGTCCGCGACCGGCCAGTCGGTGAGGCCGAATCCGCGCCAATCCGGCGCAAGCACATGCCAGCGTTGCGCCAGCGTTTGCGCGACGAACTGGAATGACGCCGAGACGTCCATCCAGCCATGCAGCGCGAACAGCTTTGGCGCGCCGGGCGTGCCCCACTGCCGGACATGGTGGCGCAGGCCGCGCACCGTCAGAAATTCGGATCGCGAATCGGGCAGATCAAGCGGATCGAGCGAATCTTTCATGGCCCTGGCAGATAGTGAAGATCGAAACGATTGAGGAACGCCGAGTCTATCAGCGTCAAAAATGACGGTTCGGCCGCACCATTAGTCGAGCGCCTGCAGCGCCGCGAGTTCATCGTCGCCGAAGCCCGCCGCGCGGCGGGCCGCCAGGTTGAACGGCCCGCGCAGACGCGGTGCGCCATATTGCGACGCGAGCCGCGCATAGGTTTCGATGGGGTCGCATCCAGCGCGCGCGCAGCCCCAGCGATACCAGCGGTTTCCGACGGCGACATGCCCGATTTCATCACGCAGGATGATGTCGAGAATGGCGGCACCGGCGGCATCACCCGCGCTCGCCAGCTTGGCCTTGATCGGCGGGCTGGCGTCGAGCCCGCGCGCTTCCAGGGTGCGGGGCACCAGCGCCAGACGCGCGAGCCAATCGCCGGATGTCCTGCGCGCCATCTCCCACAGGCCATCGTGCGCCGGGAAACAGCCGTAACCATATGGCTCGCCGAGCGTTGTCAGATGGGCGGCGAGCAGCGAGAAGTGATACGCCTCCTCCGCCGCGACCTGAAGCCAATCGTCGTAATACTCGGCGGGCAGCCCATCGAAGCGCCACAGCGCGTCGAGCGCAAGATTGATGGCATTGAATTCGATGTGGGCGAGCGCATGCAGCAACGCGGCCCGGCCCTCGACGGACGTCACGGCGCGATGCTTCAGCTCGCGAGGCGACACCAGCCGAGGCACCGCGGGACGCCCGGGAATGCCCGCGTCGCGGGCGTGCGCATCGCCTCCCTCGTCAACGTCCAGGCGCCGCTCGGGGTGCCAGCGCGCAAGGCCGTCGCGGACGGCGTCGCGAAGCGCCGTCACCCCGTCGGCCTTCTCATACGGATCGCACCGTCGCAGGAGCGCGAGTGCGCGCGCGCGGGCACAATCGGCCCCGGCAAGCGCGGGACGCACGCGGCCCGACGGGTCAACCGCGGTGGAATTGCCGGAGGCGGCGTTGGGTGCAGAAGTGGAATCGGCCATGACGTTACAATAGCTAATTCAACGATTTTAACCGCGAACTGACGCCGCCATGCCGATCTATAAACTTGGAGACAAGACCCCCCAGATCCACGAGAGTGCTTTCGTGGCCGACACCGCCAGCATCATCGGCGACGTGAGCCTCGCCGAGAACAGCAGCGTGTGGCCGGGGGTCGCAATTCGCGGCGACAACGAGCCGATCAAGGTCGGTGTCGGTACCAACGTACAGGAAGGGGCCGTACTGCATGCCGATCCGGGCTATCCGCTCACACTGGCCAACGGCGTAAGCATCGGCCATCAGGCGATGCTGCACGGTTGCACGGTGGGTGAAAACTCGCTCATCGGCATTCAGGCGGTGTTGCTCAACGGCGCAGTCATTGGCCGCGACAGCCTGGTTGGCGCGGGGGCACTGGTCACCGAGCGCAAGACGTTCCCGGACCGCTCCCTGATCCTGGGGGTGCCCGCCAAGGTCGTGCGCGAACTGACCGACGAGGAAGTCGCCAATCTCAAGCGCAATGCCGAGGGCTATGCGTCGCGTCGCCAGGTCTTCAAGGAACAGCTGGTGCGCATCGGCTGATCGCGCCACTGGCGGCGGCGCGTGCGGCGAGTCCGGTGCGCGCGCCTGCGTCCGGTGTGTTGAAAATGCGGCGCGCGCCCCCAGATTGCGCAGTATTGACGCGCCAATGGCTCGCGTTTGCACAGCATTCGGCTTGTTTCCGCAGTGTTGTTACCGCGCACCGCCGTCCGCCACGATGACCGCCGCTGCCGCATTTTTCAGGAATTCAACTGTGTCCGATCAACTTCAGAAGTTCATGTTCGACGCCGCTCCGGTGCGTGGCGAGTACGTCAGTCTCGACGCCACCTGGCGCGCCGTGCTCGAGCGTCACGACTACCCGGCGCCGGTGCGTCATTTGCTCGGCGAAATGATGGCCGCCGCCGCACTGCTCACGGCGAACGTCAAATTCGACGGCGCCCTGATCCTGCAACTGCACGGCGATGGCCCCGTTGCCATGATCGTCGTCGAATGCAACGCCGACCTGACGATGCGCGCCACGGCAAAGTACAGCGGCGAGATCCCCGACGATGCCACGCTCGAATCGCTCGTCAACGTCAACGGCCATGCGCGCTTCGCCATCACGCTCGATCCGCGCGTGAAGCAGCCGGGCCAACAGCCTTACCAGGGCGTGGTGCCGCTGTCCGACGAACACGGCCCCCTGCCCGATCTGGCATCGGTGCTCGAGCACTACATGCATCACTCGGAACAGCTCGACACGCGCCTGTGGCTCGCATCGGACGACCGCCACGCCGTGGGCATGCTGTTGCAGAAGTTGCCCGGCCATGGCGGCACGGCCGGCGCCGGTGCCGAGCGCGCGCCCGAGCAAGACGACGACATGTGGAATCGCGCCTGCCTGCTTGGCAACACGCTGAAGCGAGACGAAATGCTGAACACCGACCGGGAAACCCTGCTGCAACGCCTGTTCTGGGAAGAGACGGTGCGCGTGTTCGAACCGATGGTCACCGCGTTTCGCTGCACATGCTCGCGCGAGCGGGTCACCAACATGCTTCGCACGCTCGGCGAAGCGGAAGTCATGAGCGTGTTCGACGAACGCCCCGATCTGGAGGTGGCGTGCGAGTTCTGCCGCCAGACCTATCGCTTCGACAAGGTGGATGCAGCGCAGCTCTTCACGGAGCCATCGCACATCGCCCCATCGGCGCAACATTGAGAGACGTCGAGATCACGGGCTCGCGCCGCAACCGGCGCGCCCGCGAATCTCGTGCGAGACGCGGCGTGCAGTCGTCGAGCGCTCCACGCCACATCGCTGCCCATCCACGGAGAATCGCTCATGTCGCGACGCGCTCCCAACGCCAGTGCCGCACGCTCACCGCGTGGGCGGCGCAATCTGCCGGGTTTCAACACCCTCGGTGCACTTGTCTTGACGCTCGCCGCCGGCTGCACACCACTGCAACTGCCGCCGCCCGACGCGCCCGCTGCGCGCCTGCCGCAGGCACAGGGCATCACCGCGATGACCGAGTCCCAGAAGCAAGACCTGACTCGCCTGAACAAACGCATCTACGACGAGCAGGAAGCGACCATCGAGCGCGAACGTGCGCAACGCGCCATCGAGGATGCGCTGCGCAGCAACGCCTATTTCTACGACGGCTGGGGTGGCCCCGGGTGGTATGGCCCCGGCCCCGGGGGGTGGTATGGTCCGGGAGGGTTCGGACCCGGCGGATATGGCGGATATGGCCCGCGTTCCTCGGTGGGCGTCGGCATCGGCTTCTAGCGTGAGACACCGCGAGATGGCATGAAAAAAAAGGCGTTCCCGTGGGAACGCCTTTTCGTTGTACTGTCTGCGCGTCTTACCGGCGGCACTCAATGATGCTGGGCTTTGTGCGCAGCCCGTGCCCCACGCTTCGTCTGCGACGAAGACGGCGGCGGCGGCGGTGCCGCGGCGACCGACTTGTGGGCGGGTTCGGTCGACGACACGAGCGGCGCACCGGCAGCGGAAGCCGCCTGCGGACCGCCAGAGCCATCTGGCGCCACGAACTGGACGAACACTTCGCCGTCCTTGACCATCCCCAGCTCGAAACGAGCGCGCTCCTCGATCGCCGATGTGCCTTCCTGCAAGTCCTGCACTTCGCCGGCTAGACGATCGTTACGTTCCTTCAACTGCTCGTTCTTCTGCTGTTCGGCGCTCAGTTCGTCGCGCAGTTCGTGCACGTACAACCAACCGCCGTGGCCGAACCAGAGCGGATACTGGATCGCCGCCAGAAGCAGCACCAGCACCAAGGTCACCATTCGCATGCTTTCGCCTGGCAAGAATGCCGGGAAGCATGCCTCGACGAGCGTCGGGGCGCACCTCCCGGGAAACGGAATTAGCGCAGATTGTAGAACGTTTCCTTGCCCGGGTACGACGCGATATCGCCGAGATCTTCTTCGATGCGCAGAAGCTGGTTGTACTTGGCGATACGGTCGCTGCGCGAGAGCGAGCCCGTCTTGATCTGACCTGCGTTCGTGCCGACGGCGATGTCGGCAATCGTCGAGTCTTCGGTTTCGCCCGAACGATGCGACACGACGGCGGTATAGCCGGCGCGCTTGGCCATTTCGATGGCGGCGAACGTTTCGGTGAGCGTACCGATCTGGTTGATCTTGATGAGGATCGAGTTGGCGACGCCCTGCTCGATGCCTTGCTTAAGGATCTTCGTGTTGGTCACGAACAGGTCGTCACCGACCAGTTGCACCTTGTCGCCGAGCTTCTCGGTCAGGATCTTCCAGCCGGCCCAGTCGTCCTCCGACATGCCGTCTTCGATCGAGACGATCGGGAACTTGTCGCACAGGTTGGCAAGGTAATCGGCGAACCCTTCCGAGGTCAGCGACAGGCCTTCGCCGGCCAGCTCGTACTTGCCGTCCTTGAAGAATTCCGTCGAGGCGCAGTCCAGCGCCAGCAGCACGTCCTCGCCCATGCGATAGCCGGCGTTCTCGACCGCCTGCTGAATGGTCGTCAGACACTCTTCGTTCGACGCGAAGTTCGGTGCGAAGCCGCCCTCGTCGCCCACGGCCGTGCTCATCCCCTTCTCGGCGATGAGTTTCTTCAGCGCATGGAAGATTTCGGCGCCACAACGCAGGGCTTCACGGAAGCTCGACTGGCCGACGGGCATCACCATGAATTCCTGGATGTCCAGGCTGTTGTTGGCATGCGCGCCGCCGTTGACGATGTTCATCATCGGCACCGGCATCTGCATCGCCCCCGAACCGCCGAAGTAGCGGTACAGCGGCAGGCCGGCTTCTTCCGCCGCCGCCTTGGCCACGGCCATCGACACGGCCAGCATGGCGTTCGCACCGAGGCGCGACTTGTTGTCCGTGCCGTCGAGTTCGATCAGGGTCTTGTCCAGGAAGGCCTGTTCCGCGGCATCCAGACCCATGATCGCTTCCGAAATTTCGGTGTTGATGTGCTCGACCGCCGTCTGCACGCCCTTGCCGAGATAGCGACCCTTGTCGCCATCACGCAACTCGATCGCTTCGCGCGAACCGGTCGATGCACCCGACGGCACTGCCGCACGGCCCATCACGCCCGACTCCAGCAGCACGTCGCACTCGACCGTCGGGTTACCGCGCGAGTCCAGCACTTCGCGCCCGATGATATCTACGATTGCACTCATGTATTCCTCGGTATCTGTATGACAAAAACGCTAAAGGGAACCTGCTTCGCGCCACGGCCCGTCACCTGTCGTCCTCAGTCCTCACGTCGGGCGCTCGCGCCGAACCCTGACGTGGACGCCGATGCGGTGCTCACGCGCGCAACGGCGGGGAACGGCATGGACGGGGAAACAGCGGCGCCTCGAAATGAGACACGGCGGCCTGCGCGATGACGTCGATGTCGACGGTGCGCTCGGCGTATGGCACGCGGGCATCTCCTTGTGGGCTTGCCCTCTGCGCGGCGGCCACTGACGAACGCTGCGCGACAAGCTTAACGACTCGACGCCGTGCTGCCAAGGCATCCGAGCGCTATACCCGTCCTGTGGGCGGACTGATAGTGGCCCCAGGACGGTGTGTCTCATTTCAGTTGAAGTGATTTTCCAGGAACTCGCCCTGCTTCACCGCCGCATCGAGCGTCTTGAGCGTGGTGAGCAGTTCGCGCATGCGCGCAAGCGGCACGGCGTTGGGACCGTCCGAGAGGGCGCACGCCGGATCCGGGTGCGTCTCCATGAACAGGCCCGACACGCCCACGGCCACGGCGGCACGCGAGAGGACCGGCACGAATTCGCGCTGGCCGCCCGAGCTGGTGCCCTGACCGCCCGGCAATTGCACCGAGTGCGTCGCGTCGAACACGACCGGCGCACGGGTCTCTCGCATGATCGCCAGCGAGCGCATGTCCGAGACCAGATTGTTGTAGCCGAACGAGACGCCGCGCTCGCAAGCCATGAAGACGTCATCGGGCAGGCCGGCTTCGCGTGCCGCGTCGCGGGCCTTGTCGATGACGTTGATCATGTCGTGCGGTGCAAGAAACTGCCCCTTCTTGATGTTCACCGGCTTGCCCGACTGGGCGCAGGCACGGATGAAATCGGTCTGGCGGCACAGGAACGCCGGCGTTTGCAGCACATCGACGATGGGCGCGGCCACGGCCACGTCCTCTTCGGTATGCACGTCGGTGAGCACGGGCACGCCGAGCTGGCGGCGCACTTCCTCGAGGATCTTCAGGCCCGCCTCGCGCCCGGGGCCGCGAAACGACTTGCCCGAGCTACGATTCGCCTTGTCGAACGACGACTTGTAAATGAACGGAATGCCCAGCGCGCCGGTCATTTCCTTGAGCTGCCCCGCGACGTCGATCGTCATTTGCTCCGATTCGACGACGCAGGTACCCGCGATCAGGAAAAACGGCTTGTCCAGGCCAACCTCGAAACCGCACAGTTTCATGGGGACTCCTTGTGTCTCACTCGCTGCGGGCGGGGTCTCAGGCGGCCTTCTTGCGCGCCTGCTGACCAGCCAGTGCCGCCTCGACGTATGCCTTGAAGAGCGGATGGCCGTCGCGCGGCGTCGAGGTGAACTCGGGGTGGAACTGAACGCCCACAAACCACGGGTGCACCTGCTGCGGCAACTCCATCATCTCCGGCAGGTTCTCGGTCGGCGTGCGTGCCGAGATCACCATGCCGGCGGCTTCAAGCTGCGGGACATAATGATTGTTGACTTCGTAACGATGGCGGTGACGCTCATTGACCGTGTCGCCATAGATGCGCGAAGCGAGCGTGCCGGTCCTGACGGGCACGCGCTGCGAGCCCAGGCGCATGGTGCCGCCCAGATCCGAATTTTCGGTACGCTGCTCGATCTTGCCGTCGCGGTCCTGCCACTCGGTGATGAGCGCGACAACCGGATGCGGTGTCGACGGCTCGAATTCCGTGCTGTTGGCCTCGGACAGATTGGCGACGTCACGCGCGAATTCGATCACGGCGAGCTGCATGCCCAGGCAGATGCCGAGGTAGGGCACGCGATTCTCGCGAGCGTAACGAATCGCCTTGATCTTGCCTTCCGTACCGCGTCGACCGAAACCACCCGGCACGAGAATGGCGTCCAGATGCTTGAGCGCGTCCGTGCCGTCCTTCTCGATCTGTTCGGAATCGATGTACTCGATATTCACGCGCGTTTCCGTGTGGATCGCCGCGTGGCGCAACGCTTCGATCAGCGACTTGTACGACTCGGTCAGATCGACATACTTGCCGACCATGCCGATGGTCACGTCGTGCTTCGGGTTCTCGACGGCATGTACCAGGCGTGTCCACATGGACAGGTCGGCCGGCTTGGCTTCGATCTTGAGTTCGTCGCAGATGATCTTGTCCATGCCCTGGTCATGCAGCATCTGCGGAATCTTGTAGATCGTATCGACGTCCCAGACCGAAATCACGGCGTCCTGCGGAATGTTCGCGAACAGCGAAATCTTGGCGCACTCGTCTTCTGGAATCTGACGGTCGGCGCGGCACAACAGCACGTCCGGCGAAATGCCGATCTCGCGCAGCTTCTGCACGCTGTGCTGCGTCGGCTTGGTCTTGAGTTCGCCGGCCGTCGCGATGTACGGCACGAGCGTCAGGTGCACGAAGGCCACGCTGTTGCGGCCCAGGCGCAGGTTCATCTGACGCGCGGCCTCGAGGAACGGCAGCGATTCGATATCGCCGACCGTGCCGCCGATTTCGACGATGGCGACGTCCGGATGGCCGTCCCAGGTCGAACGCGCGCCGCGCTCGACGAACGCCTGAATTTCGTTGGTGATGTGCGGAATGACCTGAACGGTCTTGCCGAGATACTCGCCACGGCGCTCCTTGCGGATCACCGACTCGTAGATCTGGCCCGTCGTGAAGTTGTTCGCACGACGCATCTTGGCGCTGATAAAGCGCTCATAGTGCCCCAGATCGAGGTCGGTTTCCGCACCGTCCTCGGTCACGAACACCTCGCCGTGCTGGAACGGGCTCATCGTGCCAGGATCGACGTTGATGTAGGGGTCAAGCTTGAGGAGGGTGACTTTGAGGCCACGCGATTCGAGAATCGCGGCCAGAGATGCGGCAGCAATTCCCTTACCAAGAGAGGAAACCACGCCGCCCGTGACAAAAACAAATTTGGTCATCGCAGTAATTGCTCGCGGGAAAGCCGGATTATACCCGAAAGCCGCCCTGCCCTCGACGTGCGGCGCGGCAAATTTTGGCCTTGACAGGCACCCTGCGCACCGCTCCGCAGGGTCGGCGCGTCCCGCACGCCCGGGACGAATGCACCCGGCCCGGGCGGTGTGCGGCGCGAACGCCGTCCGGGTGTCTCAGGCGGCCAGCGAACGCCGGCGCTCGCCGCGCAGTTCCGCCAACATGTCGCGCACGGCGTTGGCCGTCTCCAGCGGCCGCTCCATCGGGAAGAGATGGGTTCCCCGCAGGTAGCGCAGATGCGTGCCGACGATGCGGCGCGTCGCCCCGATCCCGGCCTGCCGCAACTCGCGCGACTCGGTGCCGGCGAGAAAGCCGACCGGCACCGGCACGCCACGCATAGCGCGCACGGCGAGCCGCGGCGGCAGGGTCAGATAGATCCGATACTCGATGTCACGCGCAAACGCCAGGCGCCGGGCCTCGCCCTCGCCGGTCGGCATCGTGCCGCAGTCGATGTAGTCGCGCAGCACGTCCGGATCCCAGCCGGCGAATGCCGGCTTGCCGGCGAAATGTTGCCAGGCGGTTTCCCAGTCGGGCCAGTGATCGCGGCGCCGCTTGGTCACGCCCGCGGGCGACATGCGTTCGTACAGACCGGTGAGCAAGCCCAGGCGGAGCATTTGCGTACGCCAGCCAGGTGTGACGATGGGCGAATCGATCAAGACCACGCCGCGCACGGACTGCGGCGCCTTGAGCGCGGCCATGAGGCTCAGGAAGCCGCCCAGCGAATGCCCCACGAGCCAGACCGGCTCACCGCGATACTGGCGCGTGAGGGTATCGACCAGTTCGTCGCGCAGATAGCGCCAGCCCGGCGTGACAGGATAGTGCGGATCGTGACCGATGCGGTCGATGGCGCGAACGTCGTACTCGTCGGCCAACGCGCCCAGCAGCTTGCGGTACACGCCTGCGGGAAAGCCGTTGCCGTGCGAAAAATGAAGGATGTCTCTTGTCATGGCATTCGTTGTCTTGGCGAACCGGCCTTGTGCACAATGCCGTGACGCTGCCCGCCCGGCGGCTAAAGGGGACGACCGGAGGCAGCCAGCGGCCATCGCCGGGCATCGCCGCCCACCGGTGGCGATCGAGGGCAACCGGGGATTCGCCAGGCCCGCACAGCCCATGGTTGCCCTGACCCGCATCCAGCGGGTCGAGCCATGGGTCGCTCGCCGGACCATTCTAGCGAACCGCTCGTCGAGTGCCCGTAGAGGTTTCCATCGAATCGCGAAGGCCGCGACAGCCCCGCGAGCGCCGCCTGAAGCCCCGGAAAGCCGGGACGCCGGCCCGACCCCATCGTTTTCAGGACGTATCGGGACCTTGCGCGTGCCAGTAGCGTCGATGCTGCTCGCGGTACGACTGCGCCTCGATGCCGTCGCGCTTAACGGAAAACCGGACGCCCCCGTGCGTCACGCTTTGCCAGATCCGCGCGCCTGTTGCCCGATAGCGGGCCACGACCCCGGGCCTCGGATGTCCGAAGCGATTGCGGTAGCCCGCCTGGAACACCACGTGGCCCGGTGATACCGCCTCGATGAAGGCTGGCGTCGACGACGTCAGGCTGCCGTGATGGGGCGCCAACAGGATGTCCGACCGCAAGTCGGAACCGAATCGCGCCAGCATGCCTCGCTCCTGCGGTGCCTCGGCATCCGCCGCGAGCAGCGCGCTGTGCCGGGCGTTCGCGATGCTCAGCACACAACTGACGCTGTTCGGCCCGGCGCGGCCGCCCCAGCCGTCGCGCAATGCCGCCTGATCGGGGTGCAGGAAACGGAACGTAATGCCGTCCCATGTCCATTGCTGTCCGGCCAGGCACGTTCGATGTGTCGCCGCTGCGCGCCGCACGCCGTGCGGCGCCGGCAACGACGAGAACACCTGCGTCGACGGATACGCCCTCAGCACGCTCAACGCCCCGCCGAAATGATCATCGTGCGCGTGACTGACCACGAAACGATCCAGCCGCGCGACGCCATGCGCGCGCAGATAGGGAACGATCACGCGGCGCCCAGCATCGCTGTGACGCCCCAACGGCGGCCCGGCGTCGAAGAGCAGCGTACGTGTCGCCGTCTCGACGAGCACCGCATTGCCCTGCCCGATATCAAGCAGCGTGACGCGAAACTCCCCGGCCCCCGGGCGCGGCGACGACGCGAACAATGCCGGCCCGAGCAACGCGAAACCGGCGACGCGCACACCAGCGCGCCACGCCCTCGGTCGGCGCATCGCGGCAGGCAAAGGCATCAGGCAGGCCAACACGCCGCCGACGGCTGCCGCCTGCGCCCAGGCCGGCGCGACGGCGGCCCGCCACACGGCCCACGGCCACGCCGCCAGTGCGCCGAGCCAATCGGCCAGCCAGACCACCACGGTATGCGCTATCGCCAGTGCCCAATGCGCCAACGGCGCGGGCAACAACAGGCTCACCAGTGCCAGCGGGGTCACGATCAGCGTCATCACCGGGATGGCGATCGCATTCGCCAGCGGCCCCAGTAACGGCACCGCCCCAAACCATGCCAAGGTCAATGGCACGAGGCCTATCGTGACCGCATATTGTGCCCGCACCGCAGGTCCCAGACGGGCCAGGATCGCCGCTCGCCAGCGGCGGATCACGCCAGACTGATGCTCACGGCCCTGACGCTTGCCGTCCTGGCGCTCACGGCGCCGATGCCCACCGTCCTGACGTTCGCCCGGCTTGCGCTCACCGCCCCGACGTTCGCCAGACGGATACTCCTCCGGCAACGCGCGCCGAACGTCGCGCGATGCCGGTGGCGAACGCGTCGCCTCAGGCACACCGCGCCCAGGTGCCGTCGGCGGCGTCGCCCTCCGCCTGGCGGCCAGGACAAGCGCAGCGACCGCGCCAAACGAGAGCCATAGACCCGGCGTCACCACCGCCCAGGGATCCACGGCGACGACGATGGCCAATGCCCACGCCAGCCCATACGACGGCGCCGCCATACGGCCATTGAGCAAGGCGAAGACCAGAATCGCCACCATGCCGACGGCGCGCCGCACCGGAACCCCCCATCCCGCCACGGCCCCATACGCCACCGCCGCCAGCAGACCAGCGACCGCCGCAGCCTTTGGCGCAGGCCACCAAAGTGGCAAGCTGAAGTTCCGGCCGCAAGCGCGTCGCCACAGCGCGCCGACCAGCGCTGCAAACGCGCCCGCCACGAGCGACACATGCAATCCGGAGATCGCCAGCAAGTGACTCACACCGGTATCGGCAAAGACTTGCCAGTCATCGTCCGCGATATCGCCGCGCTCCCCCAGCGCCAGCGCGATCAAGACCCCGCCATATCGCGCCGACGGCCCCAGTCCAGCCCGAAAGTCGTCGCGCAGCCGTTCTCGCCACGCCACGAATCGATACCCCGGCATCGCCTCGGCCCGCAGACGAAGCGCGCCCTTCGCCCCCGCCCCACCCTCTCTGCCACCCGACGCCCGCACGTATCCCGTCGCGCGAATTCCACGCACCAGCGCCGCCAATTCGGCATCGGCGCCATGCCAATTCGCAAAACCTCTCGGCGCCTTGAGCCGCACCGGCAATCGCCACCGCTCACCCGCGCGCGGACGGTCAGCCACGCCCGCCTTCCCGCCCCGGTTCCGTTCGCCCCCCAATGGCGCGCGTCCCTGCCACACCAACTCGATGTGCTTCGGCACATGCCCCTGAGGGCAAGGCGCCGCGCTGGCTTCGGCATCGCGTCGCCTGCCGCGCACGTCAGACATCGAGCGCGCCATCGCCCTTACCGGCACCTCACATCCCGCGTGCATGACGTACGCGCGCTCCACATCGAACGCGAACCGCCATCCATCACCGGTCGAAGCGGGCAGCCCGGCAACAACGCCGATCACCGTCACATCGCGCCCTTCCAGTTCGACGCCCAGGCGATCGCTCAATCGCGCCTCCGCCCGAAGCGCCGCCCATGAGTATCCGAGGACGCCCGCACAAAGCGCCAGTACCGCCACCCCACCTCGGTGACGCCAGCGCTCGCCGGCGCGCGCGGCACCACGTGCAAGGCGAGTGCCGCCGTGGCGCGCCGTCACGCTTGCCCATGCCGCACCGGAATCGCGCCTTGCCACAAGCCAGATCGCGCAACCGGCGCACACGGCAAACACGCTCGCGACGACGCCGAGCGCCACACCGAACCCTCGCCCCCCAGGCAATACGGACGCCTGCTGCAACCACCAGACGCCAGCGACCCACGCGAGCAGCACAAGTCTCATGACGTCACCACGTCATGTATTCGCAACCGCGCAACGCCGCGCTGTCAGCGCGCGCGAAGGCCAGCGCTGTCGAAGATGTCGGGGATATCGGAGATAAGGGAGATAAGGGAGAGAGCGCCAGCCGGCCCGTCGTCAGGTGTCATGGCCATAGCGCCCGACAGACGCGGCAGCACCCGCCACGCGTTATGGCAAGTCGCTTGCGCCAGCGCCTCAGGCGTGAGACCGCGCAGATCCGCCAGCACCTGTGCAATGCGCGGCAACTCGACCGGGCTATTGCGCTGCTTGTAGCGCCACTGCGGCGCAATGTCGGGCGCGTCGGTCTCCAGCACGAGCGCCTCGAGCGGCATCTCCGCAGCGAGACGTCGAATCTGCAAGGCACGCTCGAAGGTCATCTGTCCGCCAAATCCCAGGCAGAAACCCCGCTCGACGAACTTGTCCGCCTGCTGACGGCTACCATTGAACGCGTGCGCGATGCCGCCGCGCGGCGTGAAGATGCGCAGTTGCTTGAGCAAAGCATCCTGCGAGCGGCGCACGTGAAGGATGACGGGCAAATCGAAGTCGCGTGCGATCTTCAACTGCTCGACATAGAAGAATTGCTGGCGTTCGGGGTCAAGCGTCGTGACGAAGAAATCGAGACCGATCTCGCCGATGCCAACGAAACGTGGATCACCCATCGCCCGCTCGACGGCACGGCGCAACGTGGCGATGTCCGCGTCGCGCGCACGCGGCGTGTAGAGCGGATGAATACCGAGCGCATAGGCGCCCCCGGGGATTGCGCGAGCCGCGGCCCGCGCCGCGTCGAACGTTGCACACGCAACGGCAGGCACCACGAGCCCCGACACACCGGCAGCAACGGCGTCAGCAATCACGGTCGCACGGTCGGCGTCGAACTCGGCCGCATCGAGATGGCAATGGGTATCGATCCACATGGTCAAAGGTCCTTGAACGTCAATTCTACGGGTCGATGACAAGGCTCGCACGTCGCTCTCGCCATGACCATCGGACGACACCGCGTTACGGTCTAGGACGTTGCCGAAATCGACACCGGCCGGCGCCTCGCGAAATGCGAAACGCCGGGGAAAACCCCGGCGTTTCGCTCACCTCGCCTTCATCTCACCGACCGCTCGCGCCAGCGCGCGAACACGCTCGCCCAACGGTCACGCTGGCTCCAGCACCCCTTCGCGCAGTCGCAAGGCGCGATCGCAGCGCTTCGCCAGATCGATATCGTGCGTCACGATCACGAAACTGGTCTTCAGCGTCTCCGACAATTCGAGCATCAGTTCGAACACGGTTTCGGCGGTATGCCCGTCGAGGTTGCCGGTCGGCTCGTCGGCCAGCACGCACGCCGGCTGCGTGACCAGGGCCCGCGCCATCGCCACGCGCTGGCGCTCGCCCCCCGACAGCTCCGACGGACGGTGCTTCATGCGCGAGCCGAGCCCGACACGCTCGAGCATGGCCTGCGCCACCGCGCGCGCCTGCTCGGTCGGCAACCGGCGAATGCGCAACGGCATTGCCACGTTATCGAGCGCCGTGAACTCGGCCAGCAGATGATGGAACTGATAAACGAAGCCGAGCGACTGGTTGCGCTGCGTCGTCTTCTCGCGCTCGCGCAACGACGAAAACGGCTTGCCGAGCAGCGACACCTCCCCGCGCGACGGATCGTCGAGCCCGCCCAACACGTGCAGCAACGTACTCTTGCCCGATCCGGACGCGCCGACGATGGCCACCTTTTCGCCGGGGGCCACCTCGAGGCTGGCGCCGTTCAGCACCGTCACATTGAGCTGGCCCTGACGGAACGTCTTGTGAAGATCGCGTGCGCGCAGCACCGGACCGTCATAAGCGAGGTTCGGCACACCGGCCAACGATGCTTTAGCGTGACTTTTAGCGTTACTCATAGCGCAGGGCCTCTGCCGGTTTGACGCGCGAGGCACGCCAGCTCGGATAGAGCGTCGCCAGTGCCGAGAGGATGAACGAAATCACCCCGATGCGGATCACGTCCGACGATTGCAGATCCGAGGGCAATTCGGAGATGAAATAGATGTCTTGCGGCAGGAAGTGAACGCCCAGCAAGTGCTCGATGAACGGCACGATGGTGCCGATGTTGACCGAGATCAGGCAGCCCAGCGCCACGCCGAGCAGCGCCCCGGCAAAGCCGATCGTCACGCCCTGAACGATGAATATCTTCATGATCGAGCCGGGCTGTGCGCCCAGCGTGCGCAGAATGGCGATGTCCGCATACTTGTCGGTCACCGTCATCACCAGCGAGGACACCAGGTTGAAGGCCGCCACGGCGATGATCAGCGTCAGGATGATGAACATCATGCGCTTTTCGGTCTGCACCGCGATGAACCAGTTCTTGTTCTGCTGCGTCCAGTCGCGCACCCACATATTGCCGGACAGTGTCTTGGCCAGCTCGCGCGCCACGAGCGGCGCCTGCTCCATGTCCTGGAGCTTCAGGCGCACGCCGGTCGGGCCATCGAGACGGAAGAGCGTCTCGGCATCGTGTAGATCGATGAGGGCCAGCGAGCTGTCGTATTCATAGTGCCCCGCAGTGAAGACGGCCACCACCGTGAACTGCTTTACGCGCGGCAGTACACCGGCAGGCGTGATCGTCCCCTGAGGGGCGACGAGCGTGATCTTGTCGCCGATGGTGACGCCGAGCGCCCGGGCCAGTTCGCGACCGAGCACGATGCCGAAGCTGCCCGGCGTGAGATTGGCGAGCGAGCCCGCGGTGATCTGCTTGCCGAGATCGGACACCTTGGCTTCCTCGCTCGGGACAATACCGCGCAACACTACGCCGCGCACGTTATCCTCGCGCGTGAGCATGGCCTGCTCGCCCACGTAGGGCGCGGCCGCGATCACATTCTTGTTCTGCAATGCTTCGGCCGCCGTGCGGTGCCAGTCGGGCAGATTGCCGTCGACCGCGAAGACCTCGATGTGCGCGAGCACGGAGAGCATGCGGTCCCGAACTTCCTTCTGAAAGCCGTTCATCACCGAGAGCACCACGATGAGCGCCGCCACGCCCAGCGCAATGCCGGCCATGGAGATGAAGGAAATGAAGGAAATGAAGCCGTTGCCGGATGATCGCTTGCCGGTGCGCGTATAGCGCCAGCCGATCTGCCATTCGTATGGGAATTTCAAACGGATTCCTGATTCTTGATAAGGATCGATCGGAGCCTACCGGCGCCAGTCTGCACCGGCGTCCAGCCCCCTTGGCACGACGCCGCCACCTGACCAGCCCGCGGCCTCCAGCCAGCCGCGGCCCGGCTCGACACACGGTACGTTCGGCGCCTGATGTCAGGGTCACCCAACTGCCAGCGCGAAGTTTGCCATACAATTCGCCTCGACATGGATACACCTGCCCTACACTTCCTCTTGCCGTTCGCGCTGCCCGCGTCGGCCCATTTGCCCGCACTGCTGGCTGAGTTGGAGTTGCCTGCGCTCGAAAAGTTGCTCGCGCGCGGCATCCAGACGGCGCAGGACGTACCGGCCGACCCGTTTGTCCCCACCCTGCCACATGAGCGCTGGCTGACCGAGGCGTTCGGCCTGCCCGGCGGGCCGTCGCGCGCCCCGCTCGCGCCGTTCATGCTGCTTGAGGACAGCGGCATGCTCGACACCCGGTTCTGGTACTGCGCGCAACCCGCGCACATCCACATCGCCACCGATCATCTGGTGCTGACCGATCCCGCCGAACTCGCGTTGAGCCCCGAGGCATCTGCGGCCCTGTTCGTCACCGCGCACGCCCTGTTCGCGGAAGTCGGCGGCGACTTGATCGCCCCGCGTCCGGACCGGTGGTACCTGAGCGCGTCGGCGCTGGGCGACCTGCTGAGCGCGTCTCCCGCACGCGCGGCGGGCCGCAACGTCGATATCTGGCTGCCGCAGGGCAAGGCCGAGCTGACGTGGCGCAAATGGCAGAACGAAGTCCAGATGGCCTGGTACGACCATCCGGCCAATCAGGCGCGCGAAGCCCGCGGCCTGCCGCCGGTCAATGCCATCTGGCTGTATGGCGGTGGCCAACGCATCGCCGCGCCGCGCCTGAACCGGCCTTGCGTGACGATCCTGGCCGACGCCCCCGCCACCCGCGGCCTGGCGAACCATCTGCAAATCGCGTTGCACGGCACGGACGCGGGCCTGGCCGCCGCGAACGGCCGGACATGCGTGCAGATCGACACGCTGACGCCTTATTTCCTGACGGAAGACTGGGCACGCTGGCGCGATGCCCTCGTCGAGATCGACCGCACGTGGCTGGCGCCAGCGCTCGCGCGCGTGGCCAAGGGCCAGGCCCGCGAAGTCTCGCTCACCCTGTGCGGCGACAGCCACAGCGTGACGATCCGCACGGGCGCCGCCGACCTGCGCAAGTTCTGGCGCCGACAAGCGCTCGCGGCCCGCATGGTGCCGCTCGCCCGGCTTGGCGAGGACGTCGCATGACCGACATCGTCACCCGCCATGTCGACGACGCGACGGCCGACGCCCTCTCGCGCGACGGCGTCCATCCGGTGCTCGCCCGCCTGTTCGCGTCTCGCGGCGTGGCCGAGAGCGCCGAGACTGAAACGGCGCTGGCACGTCTGATCCCCCCGACCCAATTGAAGGGTGCGCAGGACGCCGCCGCCTTCCTGGCCGACAGCATCGCCGCCGGCAAGCGCATGCTCGTGGTGGCCGACTACGATTGCGACGGCGCGACCGCCTGCGCCGTTGCCGTGCGCGGCCTGCGCATGTTCGGCGCCACGGTCGAGTACCTGGTGCCGAACCGCTTCGAGTACGGCTACGGCCTGACGCCTGAAATCGTGGCCCTGGCCGCGCAGGCCAAGGCCGGGCCGCCCGACGTGCTGATCACCGTCGACAACGGCATCGCCAGCCTCGACGGCGTGGCCGCCGCGCAGGCGCTCGGCATCGAAGTCGTGGTGACCGACCACCATCTGCCCGGCAGCGACTTGCCCAGCGCGCGCTGCATCGTCAATCCCAACCAGCCGGGCTGTGAATTCCCGAGCAAGCACCTGGCCGGTGTCGGTGTGATGTTCTACGTCCTGCTCGCGCTGCGCGCCGAGCTGCGCACACGCGGGGCGTTCGACGCGCGCGAGCAGCCGCGGCTCGACACGCTGCTCGACCTGGTCGCACTGGGCACGGTCGCGGACGTGGTCAAGCTCGATGCCAACAATCGCATCCTCGTTGCCCAGGGTCTCTCGCGCATGCGCGCCGGGCGCATGCATCCCGGCATCAACGCGCTCTTTCGCGCGGCCGCCCGCAATGCGCGACAAGCGGGCAGTTTCGATCTGGGCTTCGGCCTCGGTCCGCGCCTGAACGCCGCCGGACGCCTCGCCGACATGTCGCTCGGCATCGAATGCCTGCTGACGGACGACGACGCGCGCGCCTGGACGCTCGCGCAAGAACTCGATGCGATGAATCGCGAGCGCCGTGAGATCGAAGCGGGGATGCAGCAGGAAGCGCTGGCCGACCTGGCTCGCTTCGACCCTCGCTCCGCCACCACGCTTTGCGCGTTCAACGAGACGTGGCATCAGGGCGTGATTGGTATCGTGGCCGCGCGGCTCAAAGAGAAATTCTACCGTCCGACGATCGTGTTCGCCCCGGGCGACGACGGCCAGATCAAGGGCTCCGGCCGCTCGATCCCCGGCTTTCACCTGCGCGACGCGCTCGATCTCGTCACCAAGCGCGAACCGGGACTCATCGCCAAGTTCGGCGGTCATGCGATGGCTGCGGGCCTCACGATCGCACCCGACGCCCTGCCGCGGTTCCAGGCGGCGTTCGAAGCCGTGGGACAGGCATGGCTCGACGAGAAGACGCTCTCACGCGTGATCGAAACCGATGGCGATATCGGCGACGAATGCTTCGTGCCGCCGTTCGTCGCCCTGCTCGACGCGCAGGTGTGGGGACAGGGGTTCCCGCCGCCCGTGTTCTCGGGCGAGTTCGATGTACTCTCGCAAGCCATCCTCAAGGACAAGCACCTGAAGTTGCAGCTCGGTCGCGGGCGCATGCGCTTCAATGCCATCTGGTTCAATCACGCCGATACCTTGCCGAGCCGTGCACGATTTGCCTATCGACTGGCGGCTGACACGTTCAACGGGGTATCGCGGGTGCAGATGATCGTCGAGCACGCCCACGGCTGAGCGTCCGCAGTGGTATTCGCGGATGGCCGTGCCCGCTCGCATGGCATGCCCATCGACTACGTGGGCTGCGCCTCAGCGACGTATTCGTGCATCACGCGCAGGAAAGCTTCGCGCGCCGGATGCACATCCACAGCGCGATGGCGCACGAAGAAGTTGGGCACCGCGGCGAGATCCTCCATCGCGTGGCCGACGATGTTCGCCTCCTGCCGATAGCGCAGATAGATGCCGCGCGGCACGAGCGAGTAGCCGACGCCCGCGCCGACACACGCGACGATGGTCGCGTAGCTGCCATAGCTCAGGATCCGCCCCGGCGTCACGGCGTTCGCCGCCAGCCACTGCTCCATCGTGGCGCGATACGGGCACCCCGGCGGCCACATCAGCAGCGTGGCGCCCGACAGATCTGACGCGTCGTGCACCCGACCGGCCCGGGCCGGCGCGACCAGCACGATCGGCTCCCGATAAATCTCGTCGGCCACGACAGACGTCTGCGCCTGCGCTTCGAGACACGCCGTACCCGCAATCAACGCCGCGTCGACGCGGCCGTGCTGGATCTCGTCGAGCAGATTGAGCGACGTGTCGGTCACCAGGTTCAGACGCACCTTCGGATAAGCCGCATGAAACCGCGCGAGTACCGCAGGCAGGCGCGACGTCGCCGACGATTCGATGGCACCGAGCGAGAAGTCGCCGGACGGTTCGTTCTCCGGGTTGAGCGCCGCACCGGCCTCGCGCGCGAGGGCCAGGATCCGGTCCGCATAGCCGAGCAGCGTACGCCCGCTGGGCGTGAGTTGCAGGCGGCGTCCCTGCCGGTGGAACAGCTTGACGCCCACCGTGTGTTCGAGCGCCCGGATGCGTGCCGTCACATTCGACTGGACACAGTGCAGCGCCTCGGCGGCGCCGAGTACGCTGCCCTCATCGACAATGGCCTTGAAGGTCTGAAGTTGCAGAAAGTCCATACGCGTCTCCCTGGGGCCGGTCGTGGGAAGCAAGGGGGCAAGGGCGAATTCCGAACATGCTACGCGACGTGCGGCATCACTTCAATAATAGTGAACAGAACGGCCTCAATATTTCACTTTTTTAGTGCTTACGAACCGCATAAACTTCGGGTTATCCCTAGTGCGACGTCCGCCACGGCATCCCGCCCCCGGTCAGTACGCCGCCACTCCCGAAGGAAGTCACATCATGTCCCGCCCTCTGTCCGCCGCAGTCCACGTCAATGCCTCCGCGTCGGTGGTTGCCGCGTCGGTCACGCCGCTCGGCCTGTTCTTCCGCGCCATGGATCAATGGCGCCAGCATTACGAACAGACGCTTCAGGCGGAAGCCCTCGCCTCGTTCGACGACACCTCGCTCGCCGATGCCGGCTATGCGCGCGACGCCTTCGGCCTGCGTCACGCAGCACGCTGAGGGAACCCTGAAATGTAGGGGAATGGGGGCTTCGCTGCGCTATAATTGCGGTTTTCCCGAATTCGCAACCGTCATAGCTCATGGAAGCCGAACGCCTCAACGCACTTGAATCCCTGCTCGCCGACCTGCGCACCCGCGTTGGCGAGCTCAGGGGGTATCTTTGACTTCGATGTCAAGCAAGCCCGCCTGACTGACGTCAACAAAGAACTCGAGGACCCCAACATCTGGAACGATTCCAAGCGTGCGCAGGCGCTGGGCAAGGAAAAGAAGGCGCTCGACAGCATCGTCACCAACCTGACCGCCCTCGACGCCGGCCTTTCCGACACGCAGGAACTGTTCGAGATGTCGCGCGACGAGGGCGATGAAGACTCGTTGCTGGCGCTCGAAAGCGACACGCAGGGTCTCGCGGCTCGCGTGGGCGAGATGGAGTTCCGCCGGATGTTCAACAACCCGGCCGACCCGAACAACTGCTTCATCGACATCCAGGCCGGCGCCGGCGGCACCGAGGCCAACGACTGGGCCGGCATGTTGCTGCGCCAATACCTGCGCTATTGCGAACGCAAGGGCTTCAAGGCCGAAGTGCTCGAAGTGTCGGACGGCGATGTCGCCGGCATCAAGAGCGCCTCGCTGAAGGTCACTGGCGACTATGCCTACGGCTATCTGCGTACGGAAACCGGCGTGCATCGTTTGGTGCGCAAGTCGCCGTTCGACTCGTCGGGTGGCCGCCACACATCGTTCGCCAGCCTGTTCGTCTACCCGGAAGTGGATGATTCGATCGAGATCGATATCAATCCGGCTGACGTGCGCACCGACACGTATCGCGCCTCCGGTGCGGGTGGACAGCACATCAACAAGACCGACTCCGCCGTCCGTCTGACGCACATCCCGACGGGCATCGTCGTCGCGTGCCAGAACGACCGATCGCAGCACCGCAACCGCGCCGAAGCATGGGACATGCTCCGCTCGCGCCTGTTCGAACACGAGATGCGCAAGCGGCGTGCCGAGCAGGACAAGCTGGAGTCGAGCAAGACCGATGTGGGCTGGGGCCATCAGATCCGCTCGTACGTGCTCGACCAGTCACGCGTCAAGGACCTGCGCACCAGCGTGGAAACCGGCAATACCGGCAAGGTACTCGACGGCGACCTGGACGACTTCATCTCCGCGAGTCTCAAGCAGGGAGTGTAAGGAATGGCGTTTGTCCGCACGCTTGCCGTGTGGGTGGTGAGCGCGCTGTGCCTGCAGCGCGCCGCCGCTGCTGCGCCGGCCAGTACACCGGGCGCGCCGGGGGCAAGTCCCGAGACGGGACCGTACCTGCACGAATTGCTCAAGCGCCCGGATTTCTCGGGGGCCTATGCACGCATCATCGCGCCACGCAATATTCCCGCGTGGGTGCGTCAGGGCGGGACATCGACGCCGTCGCAACGCGTGAGCGTCGCCGGCAAGCCCTGGTTGCTGGTGCAAAGCTGCAAGCCGCACGATTGCCCGAGCGAGTATGTCCACATTTTGTATGAGCCGCGCTCACAGGCGATCGCGGCGCTGTTCGTGCGAGACCCAAGTGCAGCGGCCAATGCCGGACCGCATCGGGACCGCACCGAACTGATCTGGCTGGGCGCGCCCGACGGCGCGCTCAAGAATGCCCTGCTGCACACGCTGCGTTTTACCGAATAACCTCATCGCTCGCATCATGACCGATCAAAATACTCCGGCCCATACGGGCACCCCGGCTGGCGACCTGCCGCACGACGACAACAAGCTCATCGCGGAGCGTCGAGACAAGTTGCAGGCACTGCGTGCCAATGGCGTGGCGTTCCCGAACGACTTCCGTCCCGAGCAGCACGCCGGTGACCTGCAGGCGCGCTACCAGGACGTGGACAACGAAGCGCTCGAAGCCGAGCCCGTCCCCGTGTCGGTGGCCGGTCGCATGATGCTCAAGCGTGTGATGGGCAAGGCCGCCTTCGCCACCGTGCAGGACGGCAGTGGCCAGATCCAGTTCTTCATCGGTCGCGACGACGTCGGCGCCGAGGCCATGACCGCCTTCAAGGGCTGGGACATCGGCGACATCATCGCCGCCCACGGCAATTTGTTCCGAACGCGCACCGGCGAACTGTCGGTCAAGGTGACGGAACTGCGCCTGCTCGCCAAGGCGCTGCGCCCGCTGCCGGACAAGTTCCACGGCCTGTCCGACCAGGAAACGAAGTACCGCCAGCGCTACGTCGACCTGATCACCTCGCCCGAGACGCGCAGCACGTTCCGCGCCCGTGCGAAGGCCATCGCCTCGATGCGCAAGTACATGACGGACGCCGACTTCATGGAAGTCGAGACACCGATGCTGCACCCGATTCCGGGCGGCGCCGCAGCCAAGCCGTTCATCACGCACCACAATGCGCTCGACATGCAGATGTATCTGCGTATCGCCCCGGAGCTGTACCTCAAGCGCCTGATCGTCGGCGGCTTCGAGCGTGTGTTCGAGATCAACCGTAACTTCCGCAATGAAGGCGTGTCGCCGCGCCACAATCCGGAGTTCACGATGATGGAGTTCTACGCGGCCTACACGGACTACCGTTGGCTGATGGACTTCACCGAAGCGCTGATCCGCAACGCCGCGGTCGACGCGCGCGGCACCGCGACCATCGAGTACCAGGGCCGCGAACTGGATCTGGCCAAGCCGTTCCACCGCCTGACGATCGTCGAAGCGATTCGCAAGTACGCCCCCGAGTACACCGACGCGCAACTGGCCGATATCGAATTCGTGCGCGGCGCGCTGGGCAAGTACGGCGTGAAGGTCGACGCACCGCAGTTCAAGAACGCCGGCCTTGGCGCGCTGCAACTGGCCCTGTTTGAAGAGACGGCCGAAAGCCAGCTGTGGGAGCCGACCTTCATCGTCGACTATCCGGTGGAAGTCTCGCCGCTCGCGCGCGAGTCCGACACCGTGCCGGGCATCACCGAGCGCTTCGAGCTGTTCATCACGGGCCGCGAGATCGCGAACGGCTTCTCTGAGCTGAACGATCCGGAAGACCAGGCCGCACGTTTTCGTGCGCAGGTCGAACAGAAGGACGCGGGCGACGAAGAGGCCATGTACTACGACGCCGATTACATTCGCGCGCTCGAATACGGCATGCCCCCGACGGGCGGCTGCGGTATCGGCATCGACCGTCTGATCATGCTGCTCACCGACAGCCCGAACATTCGCGACGTACTGCTGTTCCCGCACCTGCGCCGCGAAGACTGAGCTGATTAGAACGCTTGAAAGGCCGGCCTGGAACGCTCAGAAGGCCGGAACGCCGCGATAGGCGGACGGCCACTCCCCATCGAGCCGCAACCAGGTGCGGGCGATGGGGAGAATCGCACCGCTCGCCGCCCCCTCGACCAATTGCCGCAACGCGAGCGATGACAACGTTTTGGCGTCGGTCGGAAACGCAAGCAACAACGTGCGATTGACGGCGACGGCCGCAAAGTCCGTCACCTCGAAATGCTCGACCATCGACTGGTAGAGATTCCCCAGCACCAGGCCGCCGGCCGGTGCCATCCAATTGCCACGACAGCCGCCGACCGGCGTGCCGTCGTCGAGCCGCGCAATACCAAACTCGAAGTGACGCGCCGTCCATGCGCGCGAGAGGTTGGAGGCGGCTTGCGCAAATGCCACCTCGAACGTCAAGCCGGCCGCACCTAAATCCTCGCCCTGCAGTCGACGCAGCCCCGCCGGGCCATCGAGCACGAGCGTCACGAAGACGTCGTCGGAAAACGGCTCACTGACCTGCCCTTGCGGATCATGCACGTCGACCCACGCGCGTTGCACTACGTACGGATAGAGGTACCGGTGGCTCGCGGCGTCGAGCGGAGTGTCCAGCGGCGGCAGCGTATCGATCATGGCGTTGGGGCGAGTCGGCAAGAAGGACGTTGACGGGCAGTGCGTGCCATTATGCCCGCGTCATCCCTGCGTGCCCAGCACACGCATCGCGCCCTCCGCCGTCCTGCGCAACTTGTTTCATTTGTTAGGACAACCCCGCGCGAGCGTGACGCAGCGCGCCATCAAACGACAAAAATCGTCATATTTTTCATTGACTTACACAAAAACCAACGGCGCCCCGTCCAGCGCCGGTGCGGTGCACATCTTACATCGCGTTACACAATGAAACGGATGCCACGCTTGCCATGACGGAAACTTTGCTCATGCGAAACCTCCCGTGCATGTCCGCACGCAGAAAGGGGGTCGCGACAACCGCACGATGGAGAAAAACCACATGGATAACGATCTTCAACCGCGCCGCATGCATCCGCTGGTCGCTGCCGCCGCCGGCAGTATCGTGGTCGTCAGCCTGCTAGGCGTTGCCGCCATCACGGGCGTGCTCCCTGTCGCCAAGAGCACCGACGGCCCCACACCGACCGTCGATCATTCGCAATACGCGCTGACGTCGACGCAGGCGCCATCGTCCAATGCAATGCGCAGTCCACAGGCGCCAGAGGGACAACAAACCTCGCCGCAGGCCCAGCAGGCGCAATACGCTGCGCAGCAAACGCAATACGCACCGCAACGCCCCCCGGCGCAACGGGCCCCTGCCCCGCAGCCGTCGTATGCACAATCCTCGGCACCCCCGGCTCAGCGCCAGGCCGCAACGTGCTCGACGTGCGGCACCGTGCAGTCGGTGGAGCCGATCAGCACACAAGGCCAGGCCTCAGGCCTGGGCGCCGTCGGCGGTGCCGTCGCGGGCGGGCTGCTCGGCAACCAGTTCGGCGCCGGTAACGGCCGCACGGCGATGACTGTGGTCGGCGCACTGGGCGGCGGCCTGGCCGGTAATGAAGTCGAGAAGCGCGTTCGCTCCGAGACGGTTTATCGCGTCTATGTGCGCATGGATACTGGCAAGACGCGCTACTGGACGTATCAGTCGGCACCGGGCGTGCAACCGGGCGATCGCGTGAGGCTTGAGAACAACGGGCTGGTGCGCGCGGGATAAGCGCCACCCCGCCGGTGCTGCGACTGACCTCGCGTTAACGAAAAAGCCGCTCTTCACGAGCGGCTTTTTCGTCTGCCGAATCGCCGCGCGCCATGCGCGATCGCCAGGTCAGACCTCGTCGATCCATGCCATCTGAATCGCTTCGAGCACCTTCTCACCCGCACGGTCGGGCGCATCGTCGAAGCCGTCTAGCGCCATCACCCACTGATGCAGGTCGGTAAAGCGCACATATTGCGGGTCGATGTCGGGATGTGCCTCGGTAAGGGCAATCGCGATGTCCTGAATGTCGGTCCATTTCATGGGCAGGCTCCTCTTCTTCTGACGTGTCACCACGCAACGCCACACGGCGTCGCTCAGTGACTTTCCTTGGCGTGGTTGATCGTGTACTTCGGAATCTCGACGACCAGATCGGTGTCGGCGGGCATCTTCGTCTGGCACGACAGGCGCGACGTCGGCTCCAGGCCCCAGGCCTTGTCGAGCAGATCCTCTTCCTCGTCTTCGGCCGGCTCCAGCGCCTCGAAGCCCTCGCGCACGATCACGTGACACGTGGTGCACGCGCACGACAACTCGCACGCGTGCTCGATTTCAATGCCATTGTCCAATAACGCTCTGCACACGGTGGTACCCGTCGGAACGTCCAGCACCGCGCCCTCTGGGCACAGCTCGACGTGAGGCAATACAACGATTTGAGGCATGGCTTTGGCTTTCCGTGTGTGTTTTACAGTTTGTCGATGTCCGCCACGCGCCGGCCTGCCAGCGCTGCGCGGATGCTCTTGTCCATGCGGCGTGCGGCAAACGCATCGGTCGCGTGCGAGAGCGTTTCGGTCGCCGTCTTGATGGCGAGCTGATCGTCGCCGGACGCCTTCTGGCGCAAGTCGGCCAACAAGCCGTCGATCTGCGCGCGCTCGTCGGCATCGAGCAGTTCCGGGTCGGCCTGCAAGGCGCTGTCGATGGCCACCAGCAGACGCTCGGCTTCCACTTGCTGCTCGCGCAGCGCGCGCGCTCGCATATCCGCCTCGGCCGAGCCGAAGCTGTCCTGCAGCATCCGCGAAATATCGTCGTCCGCCAGACCGTACGACGGCTTGACTTCGATGGAGGCTGCCACGCCCGAGTGCAGTTCCTGCGCGGAGACGGAGAGCAGCCCGTCCGCGTCGACCTGGTACGTCACGCGAATACGCGCCGCGCCGGCCGTCATCGGCGGAATGCCGCGCAACTCGAACCGGGCCAGCGACCGGCAATCGGATGCCAGCTCGCGCTCGCCTTGCAGCACGTGAACGGCCATCGCCGTCTGGCCGTCCTTGAACGTGGTGAACTCCTGCGCACGCGCCACGGGAATCGTGGCGTTGCGCGGAATGATTTTCTCGACGAGGCCGCCCATCGTCTCGACGCCGAGCGACAGCGGGATCACGTCGAGCAGCAGCCAGTCGCCACCTTCGGCCTGGTTGCCGGCCAGCAGGTTGGCCTGTATGGCGGCGCCGAGTGCCACCACCTGATCCGGGTCGAGATCGGTCAGCGGTTCGCGCCCGAAGAAGCTCGCCACGGCCGCGCGCACTTGCGGCATGCGCGTGGCCCCGCCGACGAGCACAACGCCCTTGACGTCTTCCGGGCCCATGCCCGCGTCGCGCAGCGCCTTGCGCATCGGGCCGATCGTGCGTTGCACGAGCGGTGCGCCCAGCGCCGTGAATTGCTCGCGCGTGAGGGCCAACGCGAAATTGCGTCCACCGGACAGCGGGAGTGCGATCGTTGTTTGCGCGGCGTCGGTCAACGCTTCCTTGGCGGTGCGCGCGTGATCGAGCAAGCCGCGCACGTCCTCAGGCGTGAGCGAGGCCGCGTCGAGACCGGCCGCCGCCACCGCCCAGCGGTAGATCGCCTGATCGAAGTCGTCGCCGCCGAGCGCGGAATCGCCCCCCGCCGCGAGCACTTCGAACACGCCCTTCGTCAGGCGCAGGATCGAAATATCGAACGTACCGCCGCCCAGATCGTAGACCGCGTAAAGCCCTTCCGCCGCATTGTCGAGACCGTAGGCAATCGCCGCCGCCGTCGGCTCATTGAGCAGGCGCAGCACGTTCAGGCCGGCCAGACGCGCGGCGTCCTTCGTGGCCTGACGCTGCGCGTCGTCGAAGTAAGCGGGCACGGTAATCACCGCGCCCACCAGATCGTCGCCGAGCGTATCTTCGGCGCGCTGACGCAACGTGGCGAGAATTTCGGCGGACACTTCCACCGGGCTCTTGACGCCACCGGCGGTCGTCATCTGCACCATCCCTGGCGCATCGACGAAATCGTATGGCGCGTTGTCGGCATGGGCGACATCGGCCAAGCCCCGGCCCATGAAGCGCTTGACGGAGACGATCGTGTTGCGCGGATCGCTGGCGGCGGCGGCACGGGCGTCGTAGCCGATCTGGGTGCGGGGACCGCCCAGATAGCGCACGACGGACGGCAGCAGCACGCGGCCCTGTTCGTCCGGGAGCACTTCGGCCACGCCGCTACGTACGGAGGCCACGAGCGAATGCGTCGTGCCCAGGTCGATGCCCACGGCGAGCCGCCGCTGGTGCGGCGCGGGGGACATGCCGGGTTCGGAAATTTGCAGAAGGGCCATGACTTTGCAATGCGGGCGACGCGCTCGCGCGCGCACCCTGTTCTCAAGCAGTTCTCAATGACATGTGACGGCGCCGCACCGGGCCGTCACGCGTTTTCCAGCATTTCGATGCGCTGCGCGATGTCGTCGTCGGCGCGCGCAATGAACATCAGTTGCCGCACGGCTTCGGCCGCCGGCTGCCACGCGTGGCTCTCCAGCCAGTCGCCCAGCTTGGCGAGCCGCACACGCCGATCGTCGCGCAACGACGTGGCAAGCGCCTCCAGAGCGCCAATATTGCGCGCGGCAACGGCGTCGTCGATGGCTTCACGCCACTCCATCTGCTGCATCAGGAAATCGGGGGCCATCGCAGTGTTGTTCTCCGCGCCCACATCGATGCCTTGCAGCGTGAGCAGGTACGTCGCGCGTTGCAGCGGGTCGCGCAGCGTGCGGTAGGCCGCGTTCGCCTGCGCGGCCCATTGCATGGCCACGCGGCGCTCGGCATCGCTCGCACTCGCGAATCGATCCGGATGCACGCGTGATTGCACGGCCCGGTACGCGGCGTCGAGCGCCTCGCTGTCGAGCGCAAAGCGCTGCGGCAGATCGAACAGCGTGAAGTAGTTGTCAGTCAATGCACTCATCGCGCACTCATCATCCATCTCGGGCGTCGATGGCATGGCGCGTCGCGTGCTTCGCGCCATGCCATCCGCCTTCGGCCCGTAAAAAAAGCGGCTCGCGCCGCCTGGTTGCCTACGCTGCTGCTGTGCTGCCGAACCGTTCGCGTATCCGGCGACCGATCCAACGGCCACGTCTGCCGCCGCCGTACGGAGGCGCCCGCCTCATGCATCGGGCGGCTCACCACGCTCGCATTTGCGGCAGCGCAACTGGCGACCGACCATCGCGTCGCGGCCCGCCGCGCTTTGCGTCCACGTCCGGATCTGCCACGGGGGAAGATGCCGGACATGTTGCCCGTGCCCGCACGCCAGCCGCGCGACCCATTGGCCTTCGTCGTCCTGCCGGAACCCGACGATCTCACGCAACGGCGCGGCGTCAGATGCGGAACGACTCGCCGCAGCCGCACTCATCCTTGACGTTCGGATTGTTGAAGCGGAACCCTTCGTTCAAGCCTTCGCGCGCGAAGTCCAGCTCGGTGCCGTCAATGTACGGCAGGCTCTTCGGATCGACGATCACCTTCACGCCGTGGCTCTCGAAGACCGTATCCTCGCCCGCCACTTCGTCGGCGTATTCCAGCTTGTAGGCCAGGCCCGAGCAGCCGGTCGTCTTCACGCCCAGCCGCAGGCCCACGCCCTTGCCGCGCCGCGTCAGATAACGCGAAACGTGCTGCGCGGCCTTCTCGGTCAATGTAATGGCCATGGTTGCCTGATTCCTTTATCCGTCGTGCCGCTCAGGCAGCCTTGGCCGGCTCGGCCGCCTGGCCGTGCTTCTGCTTGTAGTCGGCCACGGCGGCCTTGATGGCGTCTTCGGCCAGGATCGAGCAGTGAATCTTCACCGGCGGCAGCGCCAGTTCCTGCGCGATCTGCGTGTTCTTGATATCGAGCGCCTGATCGAGCGTCTTGCCCTTGACCCACTCGGTAACCAGCGACGACGACGCAATCGCCGATCCGCAGCCGTAGGTCTTGAACTTGGCGTCTTCAATCACGCCGGCTTCGTTTACGCGAATCTGCAGCTTCATGACGTCGCCGCAGGCCGGTGCGCCGACCATGCCCGTGCCGACGGCATCATCGCCCTTTTCGAATGAACCGACGTTGCGCGGGTTCTCGTAGTGATCCAGAACTTCCTTGCTATAAGACATGGCTAACTCCTTGAATGCTCAGTGTGCGGCCCACTGGATCGAATTCAGATCGACCCCGTCCTTGTACATTTCCCACAGCGGCGACAGATCGCGCAGCTTGCCGATCTTGGCCTTGAGCAGTTCGACCACGTAGTCGACTTCCTGCTCGGTCGTGAAACGCCCCACGGTGAAGCGAATCGAGCTGTGCGCCAGTTCGTCGTTGCGACCCAGCGCACGCAATACGTACGAAGGCTCGAGCGAGGCGGACGTGCACGCCGAACCCGACGACACCGCCACATCCTTGATCGCCATGATCAGCGACTCGCCTTCGACAAAATTGAAGCTGATGTTCAGGTTGTGCGGCACACGCTGTTCCATGTCGCCGTTCACATACACTTCTTCCATTTCCGTCAGACCGCGCAGCAGGCGGTCGCGCAGCATGCGCACGCGCTCGTTTTCCGTCGCCATCTCTTCGCGCGCCAGGCGAAACGCCTCGCCCATGCCCACGATCTGGTGCGTGGCGAGCGTGCCCGAACGCATGCCGCGCTCGTGACCGCCGCCGTGAATCTGTGCCTCGATGCGCACACGCGGCTTGCGACGCACGTACAGCGCGCCGATGCCCTTCGGGCCATACGTCTTGTGCGCCGAGAACGACATCAGGTCGACCTTCAGCCGGGCCAGGTCGATCGGCATCTTGCCGGTGGCCTGTGCGGCGTCCACGTGGAAGATGATGCCCTTCTCGCGGCAGATCTCACCGATCGTCTCGATGTCCTGGATCACACCGATCTCGTTGTTCACGGCCATGACCGACACGAGGATCGTGTCCGGACGCAGGGCGGCCTTGAAGACGTCCAGATCGAGCAGACCGTCGTCCTTGACGTCCAGATACGTGACTTCGAAGCCTTCGCGCTCCAGCTCACGCGTCGTGTCGAGTACCGCCTTGTGCTCGGTCTTCACCGTGACGATGTGCTTGCCCTTGCCCTGGTAAAAGTGTGCCGCGCCCTTGATGGCGAGGTTGTTCGACTCGGTCGCGCCCGACGTCCAGACGATTTCTCGCGGATCGGCGTTCACCAGCTTGGCAACTTCCTCGCGCGCCTCTTCCACGGCTTGCTCGGCGGCCCAGCCAAACGAGTGGCTGCGCGATGCCGGGTTGCCGAATTGCTCGCGCAGGTACGGCAACATCTTGTCCACGACGCGCGGGTCAATCGGCGTCGTGGCGCTGTAATCCATGTAGATGGGGAGGTTGAGGGTGTCGTTTTTCATGGGGTGCTCCAGGATCGTGCCGTGGCGCCAGTTAGGACCGGGCCATATCGAAGACCGAATTGGGAATGCGCGCGGCAATGGTCTGGTTGGACGTGCCGGACTCGCGCGTGTCGCGCAGCACGGCCTGCTGGGCCTGCTTGCTGCGCTGCTGCTCGACGAGGTCGCGCAGCGAAACCGAATCGAGATACTCGACCATTTTCTGGTTGAGCGTCGCCCACAACTCATGCGTCATGCAGTGGCCGCGATGGCCGTCTTCGCCTTTTTCGCAATTGCCCTTGCTGCCGCACTGCGTGGCGTCGAGCGGCTCGTCGACCGCGATGATGATGTCCGCGACCGTCACCTCTTCCGCGCGCCGCGCCAGGCTGTATCCGCCGCCCGGCCCGCGCACGCTTTCCACGATCTCGTGGCGGCGCAGCTTGCCGAACAACTGTTCCAGGTAAGAGAGGGAAATCCGCTGACGCTGACTAATGCCCGCAAGCGTCACGGGACCCGCGTCCTGGCGCATGGCCAGGTCGATCATCGCCGTAACGGCGAAACGGCCTTTCGTGGTAAGTCTCATGATGATGCTGGGGATTAATCTCGACTATTTTCGTCAAGTATAAATTCCCTACGAATTCAGTCAAGTACTTCTGGCCCATTTTTTGCGAAAGTTCCTTCGCTCGCTTGGGAATTTTGCTAATTTTCGGGACGCGCTTCCGCCTGCGGGGGGCGCAGGGGGAATAGCAGCACCAGAGGATTGCGCAGCACGGCGCGCCAGAGGGCGCGGTGGATTTGCCGGCGGTCGCCCAGTCGCAGGGGACGCGATCTGAGCGCCATGTGGAAGGCTAACGCAAAACTCACGCCGACGTTGAGCAGCGCCATCGACCCGACACCGGCCACGGCCAGCCAGAGCACCGGATCGCGCAGCACCGGCATGCCCAGCACGCCGATCGACGTTGCGATCGCGCCGGTCGACAGCGTCACGTGACGCACCTCGAACGGCAGCGCGAACGCCGTCAGCACCGCCGGCACGAGCCCCAGCATGAAGCCGAGCGTCAGATTCCCGAGCACCGGCGCGATGTGACGGCGGCACGCCTCCGCCAGCCGCGCCGCCCCGTTACGACCGAGGACGAAGCGCAGACGCCGGTTGTAGGCCAGGACATCCCCGATGCCGTGCAGCGCAAACCAGTTGTCGGCCCAGCCCGAAATCAGGCTGGAGAACCATAACAGCACCGCCGTCATGGCCGCAAACACGGGGGTGATGCCCAGAATCGAGAACGAATTGAGCGTCGCCTGCGCCTTTTCCGGCGGGATCGTGTTCATGCCGAGCGCCGCCGACACCGTCCACTGCACCAGCAGGCAGAATGGGAACACCACCGCCAGATTGCCGAAGATGGCGGCCGCTTGCGTACGCACGAGAGCGATGACCTCGCCCACGAAGGCATCCATGCCGGCGGGTGTGTCGACATCGTCGAGCTTGCGGGCAATGGCCGGCGCCGTCATGGCCGGCTGTTTGGTCGCGAGCGTGAAATGGCAGAAGTGCATGAACAGGAAGCAGAGCGCGTAGTTGGCCCCGGCCAGAAAGCCTTCGACGACGGTCGGCAGGTGCGCGCTCGCGATCAGGAACTTGGCGTAGACGGTCACGACCGTCACCAGCCCGCCGCCGCAAGCCATCTTCAGCATGGTGAAGTACTCGCTGCGGTTGCGGGCGATGTAATGCTCCCCCGTCTCGGCGCTGCGCTCGACGACCTTGCGCGCGAGCAACCCGAACGAAGTGCGCGCCAGTTCGCCCACGCTTTGGCTGGCCCGGTTCGCACGCACCAGGTCGGCGAGGAGCTGCACCTGCGCCGCGGCGCGATCGCCACGCTCGCCGCGCGTCAGCCACGCTTCGAGCAGCCGTTCGAGCCGACGGATCCGCGTCTTGGTGCGTTCGACCTGGAACACGATATCCACGCTCACGCCATTCTCGTCCAGGTGGGCGTAGACCTGGCGTGCCGCGCGCGAGCAGTCGTCGATCAGCGCGCGAAACACGTTGATCTGCTGTACGAAGTGCTGTGACGGTGGAGCGCCGCGCGCGAACGCCTGCCCGGCCGATTCAAGCGACTGCATGGCGCGCCCAAGCTGGTAAAACGGCGATTCGGTGGCGCGCGGATACGTCAGGCGCGAGCGCACCGCCTGCGACAGCCCGGTCGAGGCAATCTGATCGACGAGATGATGCATGGCGACGAGCAGATCTTCGCCGAACGGATTCCAGTCGGCGTCGCCCGCCTCGTCTTCGCCCTCATGCAGCAGGGCGATGAGATCGGCCAGCAGGTCCGGCGGCATCGCGGCGATCCAGTCGGCAGCGTCGCCATCGGGGAACATCAACGTGCACAACGCCGAGAGATCGCGTCGCGTCGGCGGTGGCGGGATCAGCGCCGTCTCGATGCGCTCGACCAACGCGCCCCAGAATCCCGGACGCACCGGCATGCCGGTATCGCACAACAGCGAAATGGCATCACTCTCGGCGACGACGCTACGCAGCGTGCGCGCCACCGGGAGTCGCCATGCGGGGTTGCGCTCGAGCATCTGCAGCAGATAGCGCAGCCGCGTGTGCGGACGGTAGCGTGCCGCTTCGCCCGCCCCGCGCGCCACGTTGACGAGCGCGCCGCGCTTTTGCACCCAGTGCGCCAATTCGATCAGCCATTGGTTTCGGACGGCCAGCGGCGCCGCCGGATCGGCATGCGCGAGCAGTTCGTCGAGCTGATGGCCGGCATGACGCGAGGCGCGCCACTTACGCCAGTACGAAATGAGCGAGTTGAACATCGATGGCAGACGGGGAAAGAGAGAGGAGAAAAGTCCAGGACTACAGGACATACCGCGCAAACCAGTCTTGCGGCCGAATCGGCGAGAGTGACTCGGTTGTGGGGCGAATGATAGCGCCAACGGCGCCTCCCGCGGCACGAGGCGACACCGTGCGGCGCGGTGCGATCGAGCGTATCGCGTCCGCCATGGCCTGCGCCCTCGAGGGTCAGGCGTGCTTTTCCAGATGCGCGAGCAGGCCGTCGAGCCCGTCTTCAATATAGTCGAGCACGGTCTCGAAGCCTTGCGCGCCGCCGTAATACGGGTCGGGCACTTCGGTGGCGTCATGCCGCGTCGCGAAGTCCATCAGACGCACAATCTTGTGGCGATACTCAGCCGGGCAGCGCGTCATGAGTTCGGCAGCGTTGGCATCATCCATCGCCACGATCCATTCGAAGCGCTCGAAGTCGCCGGCTTCGACGCGGCGCGCGCGCAGTGCGCTCAGATCGTAGCCACGCCGCTCGGCGGCGGCCTGCGTGCGCTCGTCGGGCGCGTGACCGAGGTGATAACTGTGCGTCCCCGCCGAATCGACGACGACCGCGTCAGTGAGCCTGGCCGCGGCCAGCCGGTGACGAAAGATGCCGTCGGCGCTGGGGGAGCGGCAAATGTTGCCCATGCAGACGAATAAAACAGACGTGCTTCTCATACCTTTGGCCCCAACTCCGCTTCGCTCGCTCCATCGGTCCCGAACACCAGCGCCTTGACGTGCAGCAACTGGTCGCGCACCTTCGCGGCCTTTTCGAACTCCAGGTTGCGGGCATGCTCCTGCATCTGCTTCTCGAGCTTCTTGATCTCGCGCGCCAGTTGTTTTTCCGACATGTCCTGGTAATGCGCCTGCTCCTTGGCCTCGGCCAGTTCCGCCTTGGCATCCTGCGGATCGTAGACACCGTCGATGATGTCCTTGATACGCTTCTTCACCCCCTGCGGCACGATACCGTGCGCCTCGTTGTGCGCCGCCTGCTTGACACGGCGGCGCTCCGTTTCGCTGATGGCCCGCTTCATCGAATCGGTCATCTTGTCGCCGTAGAGGATGGCCATCCCGTTGACGTTGCGCGCCGCGCGCCCGATGGTCTGGATCAACGACCGCTCGGCACGCAGGAAACCTTCCTTGTCCGCATCGAGGATCGCCACGAGCGACACCTCCGGAATATCCAGCCCCTCGCGCAGCAAGTTGATCCCCACCAGCACGTCGAACGCGCCCAGACGCAGATCGCGAATGATCTCCACGCGCTCGACGGTATCGATGTCGCTGTGCAGATAACGGACCTTCACGCCGTTATCCGATAGATACTCGGTCAACTGCTCGGCCATGCGCTTCGTGAGCGTGGTCACGAGCACGCGCTCTTGCACGGCCACGCGCTTGTTGATTTCGGTGAGGACGTCATCGACCTGCGTTTGCGCCGGACGCACGATGATGATCGGGTCGATCAACCCGGTCGGACGCACCACCTGCTCCACCACCTGCCCGGTGCGCTTCGCCTCGTAATCGGCCGGGGTCGCCGACACGAAGATCGCCTGGCGCATCTTGCGTTCATACTCCGCAAACTTGAGCGGACGGTTGTCGAGCGCCGACGGCAGGCGGAAGCCGTAGTTGACGAGGTTCTCCTTGCGCGCCCGGTCGCCGTTGTACATGCCGTTGAACTGCCCGATGAGCACGTGCGATTCGTCGAGGAACATCAACGCATCGGGCGGCAGGTAGTCGACGAGGGTCGGCGGCGGCTCGCCCGGCGCCGCGCCGGACAAATGCCGCGAATAGTTCTCGATGCCCTTGCAGAAACCCAGCTCCTGCAACATCTCAAGATCGAAACGCGTGCGCTGCTCAAGGCGCTGCGCCTCGACCAGCTTGCCTTCCTTATAGAAGAAGTCGAGACGCTCGCGCAGTTCGTCCTTGATCGTCTCGATGGCGCGCAGCACCGTATCGCGCGGCGTCACGTAGTGAGACGACGGGTAGACCGTGAAGCGCGGCACCTTCTGCCGCACCCGCCCCGTGAGCGGATCGAAGAGTTGCAGCGTGTCGACTTCGTCGTCGAACAGGTCCACGCGCAACGCCAGTTCGGCATGTTCCGCGGGGAAGATGTCGATGGTGTCGCCACGCACGCGGAACGTGCCGCGACCGAAGTCGGTTTCGTTGCGGGTGTACTGCATCGCGATCAGGCGCGCGATGATCTCGCGCTGGCCCAGCTTGTCGCCCTGCCGAACCGTCAGAATCATCCGATGGTATTCGCTCGGATTGCCAATACCGTAGATCGCCGAGACGGTCGCCACGATCACCACGTCCCGCCGCTCCAGCAAACTCTTCGTCGCCGACAGACGCATCTGCTCGATGTGCTCGTTGACGGACGAATCCTTCTCGATGAAGAGATCACGCTGTGGAACGTACGCTTCCGGCTGGTAATAATCGTAGTACGAGACGAAGTACTCGACCGCGTTACGTGGGAAGAACTCGCGGAATTCCGAGTAAAGCTGGGCGGCGAGCGTCTTGTTGGGCGCGAAGACGATGGCCGGGCGGCCAAGGCGTGCCATGACATTCGCCATCGTGAACGTCTTGCCGGAGCCGGTCACGCCGAGCAATGTCTGGAAGGCAAGCCCGTCCTCCACCCCCTCGGTCAACTGGGCGATGGCCGTCGGCTGATCGCCGGCCGGCGGAAACGGGCAGTAGAGCTGATAGGGCGAGTCCGGAAACGTCAGGAACTTGCTTTCGTCGAAATCGTTGTCAGCCGCAGGAGTCATGGCGAGCGCGCACGCATGGGGGACGTAATCGAGCATTCTAGCGCGTCGGAGGATTCCCTGAGTCCCATGGGTGACAGCGGAAGAGATAAGCGCGACGGTCGCGGCCGATGCGCCGGCCATCCGGCCCACGCCGCGGCAATGTCGTCAATTTCTGGCAATCCGTGGCAGTTTTCGTGCCGAAATGGCACGATTTCGCGTGGCGCGCGCCGGTGTTTCCCACAAGCGTGGGTAATCTTCGCTAAAATGGCACGTTGAGCGGATCGCGCGTCAACTGCCACCGACCCGCCGCGTTTTTCTACCACCTGCCTCGAGCCGTCGAAATGACCCTGTTCTCCGCTGTCGAACTCGCCCCGCGCGACCCTATCCTTGGCCTGAACGAAGCCTACAACGCCGATCACCGCACCGAGAAGGTGAACCTGGGTGTGGGCGTGTATTTCAACGCGGAAGGCAAACTGCCCCTGCTCAAGGCCGTGAAGGCAGCCGAAGAACAACGCGTCGCCGCCGGACTGCCGCGCGGCTATCTGCCAATCGAAGGCATTGCCGCCTATGACAAGGCCGTGCAGGAAATGCTGTTCGGCAAGGAATCGCCCGTGCTGGCCGAAGGCCGCGTGGTCACCGCGCAAGCCCTGGGCGGCACCGGTGCCCTCAAGATCGGCGCCGACTTCCTGAAGCAACTGAACCCGAACGCCACCGTCGCCATCAGCGACCCGAGCTGGGAAAACCATCGTGCGCTGTTCATGCAGGCTGGCTTCAACGTGGTCTCGTACCCGTACTACGACGCCGAAACGCATGGCGTGAACCTTTCGGGCATGCTCGACATGCTCGGCAAGGAACCCGAAGGCACGATCGTCGTGCTGCACGCGTGCTGCCACAACCCGACCGGCGTCGACCTGTCAATGGACCAGTGGGCACAAGTCGTCGAGGTCGTAAAGGCCCGCAAGCTGGTGCCGTTCCTCGACATCGCGTATCAGGGTTTCGGTGACGGCATCGACGCCGACGCCGCCGTGGTGCGTCTGTTCGCCGCCGCCGGCCTGGACTTCTTCGTGTCCAGCTCATTCTCGAAGTCGTTCTCGCTGTACGGTGAGCGCGTGGGCGCCCTGTCGATCGTGACCGGCAACAAGGACGAGTCGGCCCGCGTGCTCTCGCAGCTCAAGCGCGTGATCCGCACCAACTACTCAAACCCGCCGACGCACGGTGGCTCGGTCGTCGCCGCCGTGCTGGGCAGCGCCGAACTGCGCGCCCTGTGGGAAGAGGAACTGGCTGAAATGCGTGAGCGCATCCGCGCAATGCGTCTCGCACTGGTCGAGAAGCTGCGTGCGCATGGCGTGGAGCGCGATTTCTCGTTCGTGATCAAGCAACGCGGCATGTTCTCGTACTCGGGCCTCACGGCCGACCAAGTCGAACGCCTGCGTGAAGAGTTCGGCATCTACGCCGTGAGCACGGGCCGCATTTGCGTGGCTGCGCTCAACGACAAGAACATCGATCGCGTCGCCTCGGCCATCGCTCAAGTGATGCGCTAAGCGCATCAAGCGCCATCGATGACAAGCCCGCCATCCGGCGGGCTTTTTTGTTTCACGATGACGCCGGTACCGCATGTCGCTCGACTACGCCGAGGCCAGATACCGCAGGTTTATCAATTACGCAGGTTTATCAATCACTCAGGCGCGTCCGTCCTATATCGGTGCTTTCCGAAACGTGCCCCGGCTTCCCCTCGTGTGGTCCAGCGACGAGGCCCTCAATCGAGTGAACCTGACCATTCGAGCGTCATTCATGCCGTCATGAATTGCATGCGCCGTCTCTCCGGATAGTCATGATTGGGCTGTTTTTCTGGATTATCCATCCAGTCACTGCCAGTTTATCGCCAGGACGAAGCGCCTTAAGCTCGATTCTCCCCCGATTCATGAAGGAGAATTCCCATGGCAGACCATTCCATTCGAGGCAAGGTCGTTCTCATCGCCGGCGGCGCCAAGAACCTCGGCGGCCTGATTGCCCGGGATCTGGCCGCCCAAGGCGCCAAAGCCATTGCGATCCACTACAACAGCGCTGGCTCCAGGGCCGATGCCGATGCGACCGTGGCCGCCATCCAGGCCAGCGGTGCGCAGGCGGTCGCCCTTCAGGGTGACCTGACGACAGCCGGTGCCGTCGAGACGCTGTTCGCCGACGCCATCGCCGCGCTCGGCAAGCCGGACATCGCCATCAACACGGTGGGCAAGGTGCTCAAGAAGCCGATGACTGAGATCAGCGAAGCCGAGTACGACGAGATGACGGCCGTCAACGCCAAGACCGCTTTCTTCTTTCTCAAGGAAGCCGGCAAGCATCTCAACGACAACGGCAAGATCTGCACCCTGGTGACATCGCTGCTGGGTGCCTTCACCCCGTTCTATGCCGCCTATGCCGGCACCAAGGCGCCCGTGGAGCACTACACGCGCGCGGCATCCAAGGAATTCGGTGCACGCGGCATTTCGGTGACGGCGGTCGGGCCCGGTCCGATGGATACGCCTTTCTTCTATCCGGCCGAAGGTGCCGATGCAGTGGCGTACCACAAGACAGCCGCTGCGCTCTCGCCGTTCAGCAAGACCGGCCTGACCGATATCGAGGATGTGGTGCCCTTCATTCGCCATCTGGTCAGCGACGGCTGGTGGATCACAGGGCAAACGATTCTGATCAACGGCGGCTACACGACCAAGTGAGACCCTCATTCGGACCGTGATCTTTATCGCAGTGGGGCTAGGGTTCGCAACGCTGCCGGTTCGGCTGACACCAGCCGCGCACCGCACCATCGCTGCGGGCCTGTTCCCGGTCGCCTGGCTGGCGGTGTCGGCGTGGAACCTGCGTACCGGCATGCCGCATGGCTATCGCCTCGCCGAGGAACTGCCGATCCCTGGACTGGCAGGTGGAACCGCGATTGCGGCTATTCTTCTACCTGCCATTCGCGCACTCGAAGGACCTGGGCGACCAATGCCGCTCCGTGGATTTGCATCGGACATTGGGGCACCCCTGGGTCGATCATGCGCTGGGGCACAAGGCCATCATTGAGCGCTTCGGCCGATTCCCTCACCGCAATCCGCTGCAGGGGCGAAGGACGACCGAGGCCGAACAAGCCTTCCTGGACCAAGGAGGGTTTGCAGGCTGACTTCTCGATCCTCGACAGACTAAAGACATGGACCGATTCGACCAGTACCGCGTATTCGCCAAGGTCGCCGAGATGGGTAGCTTCATCAAGGCAGCCCACGCGTTGAACGTGCCGCGCGCCTCGGTGTCTGCGGCCATCCAGCAGTTGGAGACGCAATTGGGCGTCCGCTTGCTGAACCGGACAACGCGCCAGGTACGCCTGACGCCCGATGGAGAGCAGTTGCTGGATCGCGTGCGTCCCCTGCTGGCCGAAGTGGAAGATATCGACCAGTTGTTCCAGGCCAACCAGCGCCAAGTCTCCGGCCGGCTCATCATCGATGCGCCCAGTCGTATCGCTCGCCGCGTGATCGCGCCTGCGCTGCCCGGCCTGCTGCGTCGCCACCCGAGGCTTCAACTGATTCTGGGTTCGTCTGACCGCGCCATCGATCTGGTGCAGGAAGGCGTGGACTGCGCGGTACGCATCGGCGCACTGCATGACAGTAGCCTCGTGGTGCGGCCGCTGGGCCACATCGCCTTGATCAATTGTGCGAGTCCGGCCTATTTGCACGAGCATGGGGAACCCATGCAGCCCGGGGACCTGCCTGATGGGCACTGGGCCGTGGGGTATGCGTCTCCCAAAACTGGCCGGGAGTTGCCTTGGGAGTCCCCGTCGGGCGACGGCAGCACGCAATGGCTCGAGGTGCCGAGCCGGGTGATCGCGAACAATGCCGAAAGCTACATCGCCTGCTGCCTGGCAGGGCTGGGGCTGATTCAGATCCCGCGCTTCGACGTCCAGCACCTGTTGGACTCAGGGCAGTTGGTGGAGGTCATGCCAGCCTGTCGCGCCGCCGCCATGCCGGTGTCCTTGCTCTACCCGCACCGCCGCCAGCGTTCGCGACGACTGGCTGTCTTCCATGAGTGGTTCGCGGCGTTGATGCAGTCGCATCTGGAGATACCGAGCGATCTCGTGCGCGCGCAACGCCAGGTGATCGGGCATGCCGCCAACACGAACTGATCGCTTATGTGGCGCCCGGCCCATCCAGCGGCTCTGCAAAGCGGCGCCGCAAAGACCCTCCCATCGTCCCGCATAAGGTTTCAGGTCAACCGTGATACGCACGAACGGCTTGACGCCGGGGTTGCGTTGCCTCCGAATTTGTTGCGGCGCAGCAACGATAATCGATAACAATCGTCAAAATAGGCAACAGCTATCGCCATGATGCGGAAATGCCATATATCAGGGTTATGCTGCGTTGCACCGCCACGATAAACGGTTGCATAATTCCCCCATCCTCCGCGTCAGGGCACACAACATGCTGTATCAGATTCATGAGTACAATCGTGCGTGGTTGAATCCCCTTACCACCTGGGCCAAGGCCGCAGCGACCACGTTCGTCAACCCGGGCAGCCTGCTGGCCATGATGCCGGGCGCCCCACGTATTGCCGCGGGATACGAGTTGCTCTACCGGCTCGGCAAGGACTACGAAAAGCCAGAGTTCAACATCAAGGCGGTCAACGTCGACGGCCATAACATTCCGGTCGTGGAAATGACCGCGATGGAAAAGCCGTTCTGTCGCCTGCTGCGCTTCAAGCGTTACGCCGACGACGCCAGCGCCGTCGGGCAACTCAAGGACGACCCGGTCGTGCTCGTGGTCGCCCCGCTCTCCGGCCACCACGCCACGCTGCTGCGCGACACGGTCACCACGCTGCTCAAGGATCACAAGGTCTACATCACCGACTGGGTCGATGCCCGCATGGTGCCGCTCGAGGACGGCACGTTTCATCTGGACGACTACGTTGCGTACATCCAGGAGTTCATTCGCCACATCGGCGCGGAAAACCTGCATGTCATTTCGGTGTGCCAGCCAACCGTGCCGGTGCTCGGCGCGATCTCGCTGATGGCATCGAACGGTGAAACGACGCCCAAGACCATGACGATGATGGGCGGCCCGATCGACGCGCGTAAATGCCCGACGTCGGTCAACTCGCTTGCGACAAACAAGTCGTACGAGTGGTTCGAGAACCACGTCATCCATCCGGTGCCCGCCAACTATCCTGGCTCGGGCCGGTTGGTCTACCCGGGCTTCCTGCAGCATGCCGGGTTCGTGGCGATGAATCCCGACCGTCATCTGAAGTCGCACTGGGATTTCTATCTGGATCTGATGCGTGGCGACAATGACGATGCCGACTCGCATCGTCGTTTCTACGATGAGTACAACGCGGTGCTCGACATGGCCGCCGAATACTACCTCGACACGATCAAGACCGTTTTCCAGGACTTCAGCCTCGCGCGCGGTACGTGGGATGTGGCCGGCCAGCGGGTTCGCCCACAAGACATCAAGACCACGGCGCTCTTCACCATCGAAGGCGAGCTTGACGACATCTCCGGCAGCGGTCAGACGCAAGCCGCGCATGAGCTGTGCGTCGGCATCCCCGCCAAGCAACGCGCGCATTTCACCGCCCCGGCGTGCGGCCATTACGGTATTTTCTCCGGCAGCCGCTGGCGCAACGTGATCTATCCGCAGATTCGCGACTTCATCGCCAAGCACGCCTGAACCAGCCGCCGGTGACCCGAACGGCCAATGCAAAACCGCCGCGGGGCGTCAGCCCTCGCGGCGGTTTTGTTTTGACGGGCGGTGTGCGTGGCACCGTACGCACTCAACCGATCATCGCGTACGCAACGAATCCAGCAGCATTTGCGTGTTGAAAGACGAATACGACGTGCGCGCGTCGCTCGCCATGAAGTCGCGTCCCATCACGATCGACAGCGTATGGCGGTTCGACATCACGTAATACCCCATGGCCGAGATCGTCACGTACAGGTCGACCGGATCGACCCCCGGCCGGATTTCCCCACTGACCTCGCCCCGCTTGAGCGTCTGCGCGAGCAGTTCGACAATCGGCGAGACCTGCTGGCGAATCTCGGTCGACTGACGCATCGACTTCGCGTCGTGCAGATTCTCGTTGTTGATCAATCGAATCAGCTCCGGATGGTCGGCGTAATAGTCCCATACGAAGTGCGCCAGTGCGGCCACGGCGTCGAGCGGCGCCAGCACCTCGAGCCTGAGTGCGTGTTCGGCACGGTTGAACTCGCCATAGACCTCTTCGAGCACCGCCAGGTAGAGCTGGTCCTTGTTGCCGAAGTAGTAATACAACATGCGTTCATTGATATCGGCTCGGCGTGCGATGCTGTCCACGCGCGCACCGCTTGAACCCCGTTCCGCAAACTCCTCGATCGCCGCGGCAAGAATGCGCTGGCGAGTGCGTTCGGGGTCGCGTTTGATCTTGGTTTGAGGTGTTGTCATGATCGGCCGATCGTTCTCATCGGGCGGAATTATGGCACATCGGTTTCAGTGTTTCCGGAAAATGCAGGATAATTCGACTTTCCGCCGAATCCCCCTCAAACGACGTGTCCGAAGTTAGCGCGCTCGCCCAGCGCATCGATGCCCTTTTGCCCCAGACGCAGTGCACCAAGTGCGGTTACGCCGGGTGCCGCCCCTATGCCGACGCCATCGCCAGCGGGCAAGCCAGCTACAACCAGTGCCCGCCGGGCGGCGCCGAGGGCGTCGCGCGTCTGGCCAAGCTGCTGGATCGCCCCATCATTGCGCTGAATCCGGACAATGGTGCAGAGCGACCCCGCCCTCGCGCCATCATCGACGAGTCGCTATGCATCGGCTGCACGCTCTGCGTGCAGGCATGCCCTGTCGACGCCATTGTCGGCGCCGCCAAGCTGATGCATACCGTGATCGAAGACCGCTGCACCGGCTGCGATCTCTGCGTACCGCCCTGCCCCGTCGACTGTATCGACATGGTGCCGGTCACCGGCGAGCGCACCGGCTGGGACGCCTGGTCCCAGACGCAAGCCGATGACGCGCGCTCGCATTTCGAGGCACACCAGGCCCGTCTCGCGAAGGACCGGGCGGCGCGCGAAGCGCGTCTGGCCGCGCGGGCCGCACGCGTAGCGCCCGGCGGCCCTACCGCAAGCGCCATCGAGAGCGACGCGCCGCCAGCGGCGCAGACGGCGCCAGCGGTGTCGGCGTCTTCCCCGGTGGCCGATGAAGCCGCCGCGGCGGCGGCCCGCAAGCAGGCCATCATTCAGGCGGCCCTGGCACGCGCGAGGGAGAAGAAGGCCGCACTGGCGGCCGAAGGGCTCGGGCCGAAGAACACGGAGCATGTCTCCGCCGCCGTGCAGGCGCAGATCGATGAAGCGCAAGCCCGGCGCAAGCGCCTGGGCCTTACGGCGGACGACGACGCGCCCTCACGTGCCGACAACGCCCCGCCTGAAGACCAGACAGGCGGCTGAACACGCCGTCGCCAAATCACAAGACAGACACGCCACAACCCACGCGCCACCTGCCATGAATGACGCCAAACGCCGCGCTCTGTTCGAGACCCTGCAACAGTTGAATCCGCATCCGACGACGGAGCTGGAGTACACGTCGCCATTCGAGTTGTTGATCGCGGTGCTGCTCTCGGCCCAGGCGACCGACGTCTCCGTGAACAAGGCCACCCGCAAGCTTTATGCGGTGGCCAACACCCCGGCGAAGATGCTCGCGCTGGGCGAGGCCGGTGTCGCCGACTACATCAAGACCATCGGGTTGTACCGCACCAAGGCCAAGAACGTCATCGCGACCTGCCGGTTGCTGCTCGATGCACATGGCGGCGAAGTACCCCGCTCGCGCGAAGCGCTCGAAACGCTGCCGGGCGTCGGTCGCAAGACGGCCAACGTGGTGCTCAACACCGCGTTTGGCGAGGACACGATTGCCGTCGATACGCACATCTTCCGCGTGGCGAATCGTACGGGTCTCGCGCCCGGCAAGGACCCGCTGGCCGTGGAACTGGCGCTGGAGCGCGTCATCCCACGCGAGTTCAAGCACGACGCCCATCACTGGCTCATCCTGCACGGCCGCTATGTCTGCAAGGCGCGCAAGCCCGAGTGCTGGCATTGCGCCATCGAACCGCTGTGCGACTTCCGTCCCAAGACGCCCGCACCGAAGGCCTGACTGGCGCCCTCGGCAACGACGTCCTCCCCCCATGCCCCGAACGACAACGGGCGGCCCCGATTCCGGAACCGCCCGTTTATTTCGTGCGCGCCGAGACGCGTCTCTGCGCGCGGCAAATCCCGCTCAGATGATGCGGGCTGCCTCGTCGAACGACAGGCGCGGATTGCGCGGGAACAACTTGCCGTGATCGCCGTAGCCCAGATTGCAGATGAAGTTCACACGCCACTCGGTGCCAGCGAAGAAGGTGTCGTTGACCTTCTGGGCGTCGAAGCCGGCCATCGGCCCGCAGTCGAGGCCCAGCGCGCGGGCGGCGAGGATGAAGTAGCCGCCTTGCAGCGAGCTGTTCATGTGCGCGGCAGCCGCGGCCTTGGCCGGGTCGCTCGAGAACATCGGCACCATCTTGTCGGCACCGTTCGGGAACAGCTTGGGCAGGTGTTCGTAGAACTTCAGGTCGTACGCGATGATGGCGGTCACGGGGGCGGACCGGGTCTTGTCGACATTGCCCGGCGCCATGCATTCGAGCAGTTGGTTCTTCGCTTCCGGGCTCTTCACGAAGACCACGCGCGCGGGCGTGGTATTGGCCGACGTCGGGCCCCATTTGACGAGGTCGTACAGCTCACGCAGCGTTGCATCGCTGACCGGCGTGTCGAGCCACACGTTGTGCGTGCGGGCATCGGTGAAGAGTTGGGCGATGGCTTCTTTGGCGATGATGCTCATGACGATGGACCTCAGGAGGTGAATGGCAAACGATCGGCGATTGTACCGTTGCCGCACGACACGCGCTGGCGCGGAATAAATGCCCGCGAGATCAGGGAGTTGCGGCGGCGCCGCGCGCCGACAACCAGACCACGCCCGCCAGAATCAGCACGCCGCCGCCCAGTTGCGCCGCCGTGAGCGTTTCGCCCAGCAGCATCGCCGCGAGGCATACGGTGACCACCGGTTCGAGCGTCGAGAGCATGGACGCGCGCCCCGCCCCCAGGCGCTGCAAACCGGCGAAGAAGGTCAGAATGGCGACGACTGTCGAACAGACCGCAATGGCGGCGAGCGCCGCCCAGCCTCCGGCAGCTTCGGGCCATTGCAGCGACCGCCCTTGCATGGCGCGCACCGCCGCCATCCCCCCGAAGGAGACCGTGGCGGCCAGACAGACGAGCGTGGCGGTCGCGCGGGCATCGACCCCTCGCGTCAGCCGTGCGCCGATCACGATATAGCCTGAATAGATCAACGCCGCCGCCACGGCCAGCGCCATGCCCAGTGGCTGCCCCTGCCCGCCCCCGACGGTGAGCGCCGTGCCCAGCGAGCAGAGCACGAGCGCGCCGAGCGTCACGGGCGTGAGGCGTTCATGCAGAAAGATCGCCGCGAGGATCGTCACAAAGACCGGGTAGAGATAGAGCAGCAGCGCGACGAGCGACGCCTGCGCGTATTGCAGCGCCCCGAAATAGCAAAGTGACTGGCCGACGTAACCGATGCCGCCCATCAGCGCAATGCCGAGCGCCTGACGGCGCGACGGGAAGCGCACCCGCTGCAACCGGCACCAGGCCAGCAATAGGATCGCGGCGACGAAAAAGCGAAACAACAGCATCGCGAAGATGTCGGCACCGGATGCCGCGGCCGCCCGAGCGAAGATGGCCATGGCGCCAAACGCGGACGCCGACACGGCAATCAGCGCGACGCCGGCCCAGGCCGAAGGACGGGGGGCGGGCGGCATGACGGCGACGTCGCCGCAGGGGGCGTGGGCGTGAGGGCTTTGCGACATGAGTAGGCGAATTGAGCGACAATACGGCGTGATTTTCAGGCATTACCGACGCGTTTCGCCTGCGCCGAGCCCGACGCACGGTGACTATCGATTCGCCATTGTAGTCAAGGCACGGCACGCCGCAAGCGGCGACATCAGAACCCCACGGAGTCCCCATGTTCAATCCGAGCCGCGACGAAGTTCGGCAATTCTTCTGCACCACCTGGCACAAGCAGCGCAGCGGCGGCATTCTTACGCCGCTCGAGACCATGGCCGCCGACTGGATCCAAGCCCATCCCGAGTATCACGACGCGCTGTCCGACACCGAAGACGCCAGCGCCCGCGACTACTCGCCCGAGGCCGGACAGACCAACCCGTTCCTGCATCTGTCGATGCACCTGGCGATCAGCGAGCAGGTCTCGATCGACCAGCCGCCGGGCATTCGTGCCGCCTACGAGAAACTGAGCCAGCGGCTTGACTCGCCGCACGAGGCGCAGCACCGCATCATGGAGTGCCTGGGGCAAACGCTTTGGGAAGCGCAACGCAGCGGCCAGCCGCCCGACTCGGACGCCTACTTGCAGCGCATCGAGCAGGAAGCGTCGCGCTGACGCCCCAGTTCGGCGAACTGGCGCACCGGCGCACCGGCCTGCGGCATCGATGAAAGCAACGACGGTCGCCCCTGTGGGCCACCGTCGCTCCTGGTGCCGACGCCGGACATCGCCGGCGGACCGCTTGACCGCTTACTTCTTCGTGACGAGATCGCCGGGCAGCGATTCGATATACACCGAAATGTCCCTCAGCTCCTGCGAGGTGAACGGACGCGGCTTGCCGCCCTTGTCGAGCGCGGCGGGATTGGACATGACCTGCGCCTTCATGATCGCGTTGCTGCGACCATAAATCAGGCTGGTTTCGTTCTGATAAGCCCGCAGCGCGTTATACACGTAGTCTGCGTACTGGCCAGCCAGCTTCGGATACTCGGGGCTGATCGGCGCGTTCAGATTGGCGCCATGGCAGCTTGCGCACATGCCTTTCTCGACGAGCGCACGTCCATTGGCGACGTTGCCGGCGGCGAATGCCGAGCCGGCGCCACCCGCGAGCATGACGCCGAGCGCCAGGGATACCGCCGCGGCGGCCTTTACCTTCGAATGCTTCATCGTGTTCTCCTCAGCCACGCACGTTTTACTTCTCGGGATTGACCGGCGTCGACGCCGTCTGCGCCGCGTAGTAAGCGGCAATGTCGACGATGTCCTGATCGGTCAACGTGGCTGCGATGCCATGCATCGTCTGGAACTTGCGGTCGCCCTTGGCGTACTCCTTCAGGGCGTTTTCAAGGTACTTCGCATTCTGCCCGCCGATCCGGGGCACGTGATACACCTCGGGAAACGCGGTGCGATAGTCGGGAATGCCGTGGCAGCCAATACACATGGCAACCTTGTCCTTTGCCGCGTCGAGATTGGGCTTGAGATCGGCCGCATGCGCCGCGCCGAGCGACATGAACGACGTGCTGCCGAGCGCCAGCGCCATCATCGTGAGGAACTTTTTCATGGTCTTCTTGGGAACGTTTTTGGTTGGAATACCGGCCCGCAACACGCAGGTCGGCGTCCCGACTCCAAGGCCGCCGTCCTGTGAAAAAAGCAATCGATTGTAACCCACACTTTTCGCATCGCAAACTCGGGGCTGACCCGCACAGTTCTCCGAAGTTTCCCCGCAAGCCTTTGATGTCACAGTCAATTTTCACTGTCCGAGCGGGCCGTATGCGCAATGTCTTATACTGAACTTTTTCCCTGCCCGGCCGGTTGGCCGGCTGTTTGCGGACGGCTCAGACAATGCGCTTCGAAGGCTCTTCCCAGTACGTCGCCACCGACGACCTCAAGCTCGCCGTCAATGCGGCGGCCACGCTGCAACGACCGCTGCTCATCAAGGGCGAACCCGGCACCGGCAAGACGATGCTCGCGGAGGAAGTCGCCGCCGCACTCGACATGCCGCTGCTGCAATGGCACGTGAAGTCCACCACCAAGGCCCAGCAAGGCCTTTACGAATACGACGCCGTCTCGCGCCTGCGCGATTCGCAACTGGGCGACGAGCGGGTGCGCGATATCGCCAACTACATCGTCAAGGGCGTGCTCTGGCAGGCCTTCGAGGCCGAGCGCCCTGTCGTGCTGCTCATCGACGAGATCGACAAGGCCGACATCGAATTCCCCAACGACCTGCTGCGCGAACTCGACCGCATGGAGTTCTATGTGTACGAGACGCGCCAACTCGTGAAGGCGCGCCACCGTCCGCTGGTCATCATCACGTCGAACAACGAAAAGGAGTTGCCCGACGCTTTCCTGCGCCGCTGCTTCTTCCACTACATCAAGTTTCCCGAACCGTCGACGATGCAGTCGATCATCGACGTGCATTTCCCGAACATTCGCCGCGAGTTGGTGAACGCCGCGATGGCGACCTTCTTCGAAGTGCGCGAAATCCCCGGACTCAAGAAGAAACCGTCGACCTCGGAGCTGATCGACTGGCTCAAGCTGCTGATGGCCGAAGAAATCGGCCCGCAAGCGCTGCGCAGCGCCGACAACAAGCTCGCGATCCCACCGCTGGCCGGTGCGCTGCTCAAGAACGAACAGGACATGCACCTGTTCGAGCGCCTCGTCTTCATGAATCGCGCCAACCGATAAGCGCAACGCCGTCATGCTGATCGACTTCTTCTATACCTTGCGCGCGGCGAAACTGCCGGTCTCGGTCAAGGAATACCTGACGCTGCTCGAAGCGCTGCAGCGTCAGGTCATCGCGCCCTCGCTCGACGAGTTCTACTACCTGGCGCGTCTCTCGCTGATCAAGGACGAGAAGCACTACGACAAGTTCGATCAGGCTTTCGGCGCGTATTTCAAAGGCGTGCAGCAGATCGTCGACGCCTCGGGCGAGGTGCCGCTCGATTGGCTCAAGAAGCGCATGCAGCGTGAATTATCGCCCGAAGACAAGGCGCGCATTCAGGCGTTGGGGGGGCTCGACAAGCTCATGGAGCGCCTGAAGCAACTGTTCGACGAGCAGAAAGGCCGTCACGAAGGCGGCAACAAATGGATTGGCACCGGCGGCACCTCGCCGTTCGGCAATGGCGGCTTCAATCCCGAAGGCATCCGCATCGGCGGCGAGAGCAACGGCAATCGCACCGCAGTGAAGGTGTGGGACCAGCGCACCTATCGCGACTACGACGACACCGTGGAACTCGGCACGCGCAACGTCAAGGTGGCATTGCGACGCCTGCGCAAGTTCGCGCGCGAGGGCGCCGCCGAGGAGCTGGATCTCGACGACACCATTCGCGCGACGGCAGCCAATGCCGGGTGGCTCGACCTGAAGCTCGTGCCGGAGCGTCACAACAACGTGAAGGTGTTGATGCTGCTCGACGTGGGCGGCTCGATGGACGACCATGTCGCGCGCACCGAAGCGCTGTTCTCCGCGGCAAAGTCCGAATTCAAGCATCTCGAGTTCTACTACTTCCACAACTGCGTCTACGACTATCTGTGGCGGCAGAACCGGCGCCGCCACAACGAACGCTTCGAGACGTGGGACGTGCTGCGCAAATACCCGCCCGATTACAAGCTGATCTTCGTGGGCGACGCCACGATGAGTCCGTACGAGGTACTGCAACCGGGCGGCTCGGTCGAATACAACAACCAGGAAGCCGGCGCGGTATGGCTGCGCCGCTTCATCGAACGCTACCCGCATCACGCCTGGCTCAATCCGGAACCCGAGGCGATATGGCAATATCGCCAGTCGATCTCGGTCATTCGCCAGCTATTCGCGGGCCGCATGTATCCGATCACGCTCGCCGGGCTGGAGTCCGCCATGCGCGTGCTGAGCAAATAGGGCTCGCCGCGCGGCATCGCCCAACGCGGCAAGACAACGCAGCAACAACTACAACGTAACAAGAATCAAGAGACCGCTTCCGATCATGACGTCCAGCACGACTCCCCTGCCCCCCCTTCGGCCGTTGGCGGACACGTCGCCGTCGGCCATCGTCGCCGGCTTCGTGGCCATGATGACGGGGTACACCAGTTCGCTCATCCTGATGTTCCAGGCCGGACAGGCCGCCCATCTCACGCCGGCGCAGATTTCGTCCTGGATCTGGGCGCTCTCCATCGGCATGGGCGTGACGACCATCGGACTATCGCTGCGCTATCGCACGCCGGTGGTGGTGGCCTGGTCGACACCGGGCGCCGCGCTGCTGATTACGTCGCTGCCGGGCGTGCCCTATGGCGAGGCCATCGGCGCGTTCATCGTCTGCAATGCCCTGATCGCCCTGTGCGGTCTGACGGGGGGCTTCGAGACGATCATGCGCCGGGTGCCGCCTGCCCTGGCGTCGGCGCTGCTCGCGGGGATTCTGTTTCGCATCGGGCTGGAGATCTTCGTCGCGGCGCAGCACCAGACGGCGCTCGTGCTCGCGATGTTCTTCACGTATCTCGTCGTCAAGCGCTTCGCATCGCGCTACGCGATTCTGCTGGCATTGATCGTTGGCACCGCCGTGGCAGGGGGGATCGGCCTGCTCGATTTCAGTCACTTCGAGGTCTCGCTCGCGAAACCCGTGTGGACCACGCCGTCGTTCTCGCTGTCGGCGACGATCAGCATCGCGATCCCGTTGTTCGTGGTGGCGATGGCGTCGCAAAACGTGCCCGGGCTCGCCGTGTTGCGCGCCGACGGCTACAAGGTGCCGGCATCACCGCTGATTTCGACGACGGGCATCGCCTCGGTGCTGCTCGCGCCGTTCGGCTCGCATGGCATTCACCTGGCGGCCATCACGGCGGCCATCTGCACCGGACGCGAAGCCCACGAGGACCCGGCCAAGCGCTACACGGCGGCCGTATGGTCGGGGGTGTTCTATCTGATCGCGGGCACGTTCGGGGCGACCATCGCGGCCTTGTTCGCTGCATTTCCGAAGGCCCTCGTGGTCTCGATTGCCGCCCTCGCGCTATTCGGCTCGATCATGAACGGCCTGGCCAACGCCATGCACGACACGCGCCAGCGCGAAGCAGCACTCATCACCTTCATGGTGACGGCCTCGGGCCTGACGCTGCTGTCCATCGGCTCGGCGTTCTGGGGCCTGATCGCTGGCGTGCTGACGCTGACGATCCTGCAATGGCGCCGCGCGTGAGCGTCGCGTGAAGCCCCGCGGGCCGAGGTGATACCATTCGGCCCGCCACATTTTTCGAACGCAACGTAACCGCAGGAGCCGCACCACCATGGCATTGATCGAACCGACCCCGGTCTTCAAGGACAACCTTGCACGGATGGCCGACATCGGCAGCATCGAGGGCATCGCGCGCATTGCGCTGCGCGACGGCACGGGCGCGGTCGTGGCGACCATCGAGAACGCACCGGGCAAGCAAGGCTCGCTCGCCGTGTACCATTACCTCAAGCAGGCCTTCGGCACACTCGACGCCAAGGCCGCCGAGCACGGCCTGGCGGTCTTCGGCGAGCACACGGCCGATGCGCGCAACCGTCCGGGGGCCCATCCGAACGTCGACCGCCTGCTGGCGATCGTGGCCGGGGGTGAGGCACTGAGTCTCGAGGAAGTCGCGGCCTAAGGCGGCCACGTCCGCCGCGCCCAATGAAAAGCCAGCCTCGCGGCTGGCTTTTTTCACATCAACGACACTGGTCACCGCGCCGGGACGCGCCGGCAGGATGGCTTCAGATCGTCAGCACCGGTCCGCCGTCGCCGTTGGCCGAACGCAGTTGCTTGACCCAACGCTTGGCCGGCAGGCCCGTGGCGGCTTCCACCACCTTGGCGCGGGCTTCCACATCCTTCCACTCGACCGACAGCAGCGGGCCGTTGAACGCCAGCGCGATGACGTTGCCGTCGTGCACTTCCGGGAACTCGATCACGCGATTGTCAAAGGCCTGACGCAGACGGCGGATGTTCTTCGGATAGCTGTCGTGATCACCGAACAGGTTCGTCGTCAGCACACCCGGCTCGCGCAACGTGGCGCGGCACGCCTTGTAGAACGCGGGCGTGTCGTGCACAGGGCCACGCGCGGTTGCATCGTAGAGATCGACTTGCAGCACATCGACCATACCGTGATTCGCGGTGTCGGTGACAAAATCCCAGGCATCCGCTTCCAGCACCTTCAATCGACGCGAGTCGTCCGGCAGGCTGAACATCGTGCGCGCGGCCACGACCACCGCCGGGTTCAGCTCTACGGCCGTGACCTGTGTGCGCGAGAAGTGGCGATGCGAGAACTTGGTAAGCGACCCCGTGCCGAGGCCCAGTTGCACCACATGCTTGGGCGCGCGCATGAACAACAGCCACGCCATCATCTGCTGCGCGTACTCCAGCTCGATCCGGTCCGGCTTGGACAGACGCATCGCCCCTTGCACCCACGGCGTGCCGAAATGCAGGTAACGCACGCCGCCCATTTCGGAGAACGTCACTGGCGCGAAGCGCGGCTTGTAGGTGGGACGGGAGGAACGGGCGGTGCGCTCGTCGCTGACGAACGCTTCGGCTTCGATGGATTTGCGTTTGATGAGGGTCATGTGTCCTTCAATGAAACTCGGGAGATTCCGATGGGATCGCATTGTACCGGGTTCGCTTCCCGCGCCCGTCGAGATGCCCCCGACGCACGCGTCGTGATGACGCATCCGGCACAAGATCGGTGCCCGGGCCGATCCCACCGCACCATTTCGCTGCGCCGCGCGGCCCGAGGCAACCGCCATGCGCGATGGCATGGATATTGCAGAAGAAACGCACAGGCCAACGGCGGCCTGAGAGCTAACTGGCAAGTCGCGATGACACGCTCCGAATTGGAGCCTCCCGGGCAATGGCGCCCCGAAGCGAGATGATTCAGCACCGGGCAACCGGTTCGCAGGCATCTCGCTTCGGGGCGCTTTTTCGTTGCGGGTCAGCGCGGTGCGCATCCGCGTCGACACTCCCTGTAAGGCATGGCATGAACGCTTTCTCTACCCAGTCAACCGAGGCCGAAGTGTCCGCCGAAACCATCGGCACCTTGATCAACCTGTCCGGACGACAGCGCATGCTGTCGCAACGGATCATCCTCCAGTTGCTACTCGCCTCGCGCGGGGACACGGCCGCGCGCGATATCGCACGCCAATGCCTGTCGATGTTCGAATCGGCGCATTCGGATCTCGCGACGGGCAATGAGCGTTTCCCCGGCGCATTCTCCAGCGCCTTGCAGCAACTCTACTTTGGGAGTGCGCGCGCGGACGCACGTATCCGTGATTTCATCGCCCAGGTCAGACTGGCCATAGACGCCCCCCTGCCGGACACCGGTTTGCAGGCGTCATCCCTCGACGGGCTGGTTGCGCAGGCCACGCCAATACTTGACCTGTTGCAGACCGTCACGCAGGCCTACCAGGAGGAAATGCACCGCTGCGAAGTCGCGGTGCGCAAACGCCATGCCAATCTCGTTGAGCGCCTGAGCGGAATTTCGATGCAGGCCAACATCGTCGCCATCAATGCGCGCATCTCGGCGGCTCGCGCGGGAGAACATGGCAGGGAGTTCTCGGTGATCACGCAGGTGCTGGCGGACATCATCAAGGAGATGGATCAGTTGATCCGCAATGTCGTCGGCTCGACCGATGCGTCCAAAGGCGCAACCCGAGCCTGATGCGTGCCCGCCCTTGGAACGTGAACGCCGTTGCGTGCGCCGTCACGTAGCGGCATGACCGGGCGGTGCCGCACGCGACTCGGCAGGCAGCCACGTTTGCAATGTCTGCCACATGCGCAGCTTTTCCGCGTACGCCAGTGTGTACGCCGGGCTGCTGGAGGGAAGCATCACGATCCGGTACCGATCCGCATGGCGTGCAAGCGCTTTCATACCTAACCGGGCCGCCGTGCCACCGTTGAACGCAATCACCTCGAGACCGGGCAGCGTCTCGATGAGACCGACCAGATCGTTGCCCGTATGGTCGCGGATATTGCTGTCGAGGCTGCCCTTGCGCCGTGCCTCGGCCACCACGTCCCACACCCCGATGCGATGCGCGAGCAGCGCCTGCAGCTTCGCTTCATAGTCGAGCGACGGCAACGCCACGCTGATCGTCTCGCCGACCAGATGCCAGAAGCGATTCTGCGGATGCGCGTAATACTGCTGATGCTTCAGCGACACATCGCCGGGCAGGCTGCCGAGAATCAGGACGCGCGTTTGCGCATCGACCACCGGGGGAAAGTTGCGTTTGCGTTCCGGGACGCAGGCCGTCGTCATGGCGCACATCAGTCGTGAGCCCGCGCACCCTGCGCCACTTGCAGATGCCGCCAGAAACGCGGCAGGAAGGCTTCGGTGACAAGCAACGGCGCACCGCGGCGCACGAAGACCGAGCGACGCGCCCACAGCCGTGCGCGCGGATTGGCACCGACCAACGGGTCGCGGGCATCGTGACGCGCACGGCCGTGCAACAGATGGCACGGCCCAAGCGGGCACGACACCAGCTCGGAGCGCGTTACGGTGGGATCGTGATAAAGCAGATCGGCCAGCGGTCGCGTGCGCAAACGACGCATGGCCTGCCATATCGAGCGGCTATAGGCGAGCGGTGTCACGCTGTGCGCCACGACCACCGGCTCGCCATCGACCAGTAGCACGACGTCGCGCGCCCATAGCGGCGTGCGCAATGGCACACCGAGGGCATGGCATTGATCCGCGTCGGCGGGCATCACCCGCTCGGCCACGACACGCACGCTCACGCGGCCAAGGGTCGACAGATGACGCGTGAGCGCGCCGCCCCGGGTGAGCCAGTCTTTATGACGACGCGAGAGCGCCGGCGCCGGGACAGCCTGCCAGCGCCGCCCGCCTACATCGAATCGGAAAGTCATGGCTCGGCATTATAAAGGCGCCATGCGGCCGCGCGGCTCCGGCGCCGCGCGGTCTCTGCCCTACCGCCCTCAATGCGCCGCAAGCAGCAATGCGTTGGTACGCTTCACATACGCGGCCGGGTCTTCCAGGCTGCCGCCTTCGGCCAGCAGCGCCTGGTCGAACAGCAGTTGCGCCCAGTCCGCCAGATCGGCGCGCTCAGCCGTCAGACGCTGGATCAACGCATGCTCCGGGTTGATTTCGAGAATCGGACGGAACTCCGGCATCTTCTGCCCCGCCGCCTTCATCAATCGCTGGAGCGTGCCGCTCATGTCGTTCTCATCCGACACCAGGCACGACGGCGAATCGGTCAGACGGAACGTCACGCGCACGTCCTTGGCCTTGTCGCCGAGCACTTCCTTCATCTTCTCGATGAGCGGCTTGAGGTCGTCGCTGGTCTTCTCCTGGGCGGCCTTCTCGCCGGCATCTTCCAACGCGCCCAGATCCAGGTCGCCACGCGCAACGCTCACGAGCGCCTTGCCGTCGAAGTCGTGCACGTACGAGAGCATCCACTCGTCGACGCGATCAGTCAGCAGCAACACTTCCACGCCCTTCTTGCGGAAGACTTCCAGATGCGGGCTGTGGTTTGCCGCCACCCAGCTCTCGGCCGTGACGTAGTAGATCTTGTCCTGTCCTTCCTTCATGCGGCTGACGTAGTCGGCCAGCGACACGTTCTGCTCGGCCGAGTCGTTGTGCGTGCTCGCGAAGCGCAGCAGCTTGGCAATGCGCTCGCGGTTCGCCTGGTCCTCGCCCGTGCCTTCCTTGAGCACCTGCCCGAACGCGCCCCAGAACTGCGTGTACTTGTCCTTCTGGTTCTCGGCCAGATCCTCGAGCAGACCGAGGACGCGCTTCGCACAGCCTTCGCGGATCGCCTTCACATCGCGACTTTCCTGCAGAATCTCGCGCGACACATTGAGCGGCAGATCGGCGGAGTCGACCACCCCGCGCACGAAGCGCAGGTAGTTCGGCAACAGTTGTTCGGCGTCGTCCATGATGAACACGCGCTTGACGTACAACTTCAGGCCGCCCTGCGAGTTGCGGTCCCAGAGATCGTATGGCGCATGGCCCGGGACATACAACAGTTGCGTGTATTCGCTGCGCCCTTCGACGCGATTGTGCGTCCAGGCCAGCGGCGCCTGCATATCGTGCGCGATATGCTGATAGAACTGCGTGTACTGCTCGTCGGTGATCTCGCTCTTGCTGCGGGTCCACAGCGCGCTCGCCTGGTTGACGGTCTCGTCCGTCTCGGCGGGCACCATCGCCTTCTTCTCTTCATCCCACGTCTCGCCGCGCATGAAGATCGGCAGCGAAATGTGATCCGAATACTTGCGGATGATCGACTGGAGTTGCCAGGACGAGAGCAACGCGTCTTCGCCATCGCGCAGATGCAGCGTGATGGCGGTGCCGCGCGGCGCGCGTTCGATGGTCTCGACCGTGAAGTCGCCCTCGCCCGCCGACGACCAGCGCACGCCTTCGGAGGCCGGCAGCCCGGCGCGGCGCGATTCGACCGTCATGCGATCGGCGACGATGAAGCCCGAGTAAAACCCTACGCCGAACTGGCCGATGAGGGCGGCGTCCTTCTGCTGATCGCCCGACAGGCGCGAGAAGAACTCCTTGGTACCGGACTTGGCGATCGTGCCGAGATGCGCAATGGCTTCCTCGCGGCTCATGCCGATGCCGTTGTCCTCGATGGTGACGGTGCGGGCGTCCTTGTCGAACGACACGCGAATCTTGAGTTCCGGATCCTGCTCGTACAGCGCGGCGTTGTTGATCGCCTCGAAGCGCAGCTTGTCGGCGGCATCCGAAGCGTTGGAGATCAGTTCGCGCAGGAAGATTTCCTTGTTGCTGTACAGCGAATGAATCATCAGTTGCAGAAGCTGTTTGACTTCCGCCTGAAAGCTCATGGTGTCTTGCGCCATGGTCGGGAATCCTCGTGAATCGGTGAGATGGATGGAATATCGACGCTGACCGCCGGCCGACGCACTTGCGCGCGCGCTGCCGCGCCGACGGTACTCGATGGAAATAGGGACGGCGGGACGGCATTTCAAGGCCGCCGGTAGGGCTATTTTCGCGCTCGCTTGCCCGACGATGCGGACGATGGCGCCAAAACCTGGCGAAACGCCCTGCCGGCAGGGCGGCCGACCGACCCAACCGCGGGCGCTCGGCGGCCCCGTTCAGGCGGCCAGTTCGAGTTGCCGCGACAGGAATGTCAGCATGGCCGGATCGCTGGAGCAGGCGATATTCATGCGCATCCACGTACTCGGGGCCTGGCGCGGCGAGAACAACGCCCCCGGTGCGAACAGGAAACCCGCTTCGTGCCCTGCGGCCGCAACCGCGCTGGTATCGACGCCGGTGTCGACCCAGAAGAACATGCCCGACGTCGGTTCGCCGAACATGCGCAGTCCGATGCGCTCCAGCGCCCGGCGCGTGCCGTCGCGCACCTCGTCGAGACGCGTGCGCAAACGCTCCACGTGACGCCGATAATGCCCCTCGGTCAGCGCCTTGTAGACGATCCGCTCGTTGATCTCCGGCGTCGTCGCCCCCGATAGCATCTTGTGGTCGACGAAGGTCTTCGCCAGCGCCGGCGAACACGCCACGAACGCCACCCGCAGGTTCGCGGCGAGCGTCTTCGAAAAGCTGCCCATGTAGATCACGCGCTTGAGCTGATCGAGACTTGCCAGGCGCGCGACCGGCTGGTGCTGCGGACACAGGTCGCAGTAGATGTCGTCTTCGAGCACCATGAAGTCGTACTGCTCGGCCAGACGCAGGATCTGGAAAGCGCGCGCCGGCGTCAGCGACGTTCCGGTCGGATTCTGCAGGATCGAATTGAGGATCAGCAACTTGGGCCGATGCTGCTGCACCAGGCGCTCCAGCGCCGGCATGTCGAGGCCGTCGGGGGTATACGGCACGCCGACGGTGTGCGCGCCTTGCGACGCGATCCGCCCGAACGTGACAAACCACGCCGGGTCCCCCATCAGCACCGTATCGCCCGCGCGCACGTACAGACGCAGCAGGAAGTCCACCGCCTGCGTAATGCCCGACGTCAGCACGATCTGCTCGGGCCGCGCACCGATTTCGAGTTCCGCGAGCTGCGTCTGGAGTTGCACACGCAGCGGCAGGAAGCCGTGCGGGTTGCCGCTTTGGAGCAGATGCCCGCTCGACTGACGGCTCATGGAGCGCATGGCCGAGGTCATCATGTCGGCATCGAGCCAGCTCGGCGGCAGATAGCCCATGCCCGGACCGCGCTCCGGCGAGACCGAGTGAAGCATGCTGCGCACGAGCCAGGCCACGTCGATGGGCCCCTGCGCCACCATCGGCGCCGCCGCGTTCTGCGGCGGCATCACGGGCCGCTCGCGCACGTAAAAGCCAGAGCCGCGCCGCGCCTCAAGATAGCCCTGCGCGACCAGTCGCTCGTAGGCCTCGACGACAGAGAAGCGCGACACACGTTTGTCCTCGGCCAGCGAACGGATCGACGGCATGCGCATGCCTGGCAGGAAGACGCGCTCCTCGATGCGCAGGCTCGCCCAATGCACGAGCTGATCGACGAGCGTCATGCGCGACGTGTCGAGCGCGGCGTTATCCGCCAGCACCAGCGGAGAAATGGGGGTCGTTGTCGTCATCGTCTATCCACCTGGGCAAAGGTGACTGGCGCCTCTCGGCAAAAGTGTCTGCAGCGCGTCGGCGCGATATTGCCGATATTGGCGGGTACGGCCTATCGGTCGCCACTCTACGCCAGCCAGATTCCCTGTCAATCCTGAACTGTACCGAAGATTACTTTGTCATCTGTACCGGTACTGTACCGGGAATAACCGATAAAGTGTCTTCTCAACTGGAGACCGCCATGCGTGAAATCCGACTCTTCGAACTGGACCAGGGACAGACCGTTTTCTGGCAGGCCTCGGCTGCCGAGCTACCGAAATCGCTTCAGGTGCTGCAAGGCGTCCTGTGGCTGACCGTGGAAGGCGAGCCCGCCGACCACTGGCTGCGCGCCGGCGAGAGCTTCGAGATGCGGGCCGGTCAGCGCGTGTGGCTGGGCACATGGCAGGACGGTGCACGTCTGCGCGTGAGCCAGCCGGCGACGACGCGCCCGGTGTTCGCAGGAAAGCCCGCCACACGCGCCGGCTGGCGACTGGCGTGGCGCGATGTCGCCGTGCGACTGGCCAATCGGACGATGACGCGACTCTCGCGTGGATGACCCGAGGAAGGTGCGCGGCAGGGTAAGCTATCGATTTTGCCGCCTGAACCCGCCATGACCGTACCCCAAGCCATGAAACTGGATCATCTCGTCGTTGCCGCGCAGACGCTGGAGGCGGGCGAAGCCCACGTCATCGAGCAGCTCGGCCTCACCGAGGTCGTGCCGCAGCGCGGCGGCAAGCACGCGCGCATGGGCACGCACAACAGTTTGCTGGGGCTGTGGGGAGGCGCCTATCTCGAGATCATCGCCATCGATCCGGAGGCGCCGCCGCCGGACCGCCCGCGCTGGTTCGGGCTCGACGACCAAGCCGTGCAGGCACGCCTCGCCCGTGGACCGTACCTCGCGCACTGGGTAGCGCGCGTGGATCGTCCGTGTTCGCTGCCGCGCTGGCAGGCCCAGTATCCGCAGCGGCTGGCCCCGGTCATGGCGATGCAGCGCGGGGCACTGTCGTGGCAGATTGGCGTGCCGGACGACGGCAGCCTGCCCGCATGGCAGGGCGCCGGACAAGGTCTGCTGCCGACGTTGATTCAATGGGATTCGGCGCAGCATCCGAGCGACGCACTACCGAGCGCCGATTGTGCCGTGACCGCATTGCGCGGCTTCCACCCGCAAGCGGCGGCGATCCAGGCGCAATTGCAATGGCTCGGCGCCGACGCGCTCCTCAACGTCGAAGCGACGCTGGTCGAGCCGTCGCTCGCCGCGGAAATCGAAACCCCTGACGGTCCGCGCACGCTGCGCTAGGTCCGCCGTACCGAACGCCCGGCACACCGCATGGCGGGCGGATGACCAGAACGAGACACACGAGGCGACACCATGAATTCGCGCGAATCCCGGGGCATGCTGATCGGATTGATCGGCGTGCTGATCTTCAGCCTGACGTTACCGATGACACGCATCGTCGTCGCGGAAGTCAACCCGCTGCTCAACGGACTCGGCCGCGCGCTGGTCGCTTCCTTGTTCGCGGGCGCCCTGCTCTGGTGGCGTCGTGAGGCGTGGCCCACGCGTCGCCAGGTCAAGAGTCTTGCGATCACATCGCTCGGCGTGATCATCGCGTTTCCGGTGTTCTCGGCATGGGCGATGAAGACGATTCCGGCGTCGCACGGTGCAGTTGTCAACGGCTTGCAACCGTTCTGTGTCGCGATCTATGCCTATTGGCTCGGCGGTGAACGTCCGTCGCGCGGGTTCTGGGGCTGCGCCCTGGTCGGCAGCGTCCTGGTGATCGCCTTCGCGCTGCGGGCTGGGGGCGGCAGCCTGCACGCCGCCGACGGGCTGATGCTGCTCGCAGTGGTCATCGGCGCGCTCGGCTATGCCGAGGGCGGCAAGCTCGCGCGCGAGATGGGCGGCTGGCAGGTGATCTGCTGGGCGCTCGTGGTGTCGGCGCCGGTGCTAGTGCTGCCGGTGGGCTGGCTTGCGTGGCATCAGCCGTGGCCGGTCAGCGGCAAGGCATGGGGCGCATTCGCGTACGTCACCCTGTTCTCGCAGTTCATCGGATTTTTCGCGTGGTATGCCGGTCTCGCCATGGGCGGCATCGCGCGCGTGGGCCAGGTTCAATTGCTTCAGATTTTCTTCACGATTGCGCTGTCCGCCCTCTTTTTTGGCGAACACGTCGACACGGCGACGTGGCTCTTCGCCGCGGGCGTTGTCCTGACCATCGCACTCGGCAAACACATGAAGATCGGCGCCTCGCGACTCACGGGCAAACCGGTCTGAAGGCACGTCACGGCGCACGCGATCCCTGCGCCGCGACGCGTCTGCCCCCCGGGCGTTTGTGCCTGCCCCCACGCGCTCGGCACGCACAACGCCCGATACTCGCGGCCGCTCGATCCGGCCGCCTTCTCATAGCGAGACTCTCATGCATGATTGGCAATATTCCGAACGTGCCCGCCATTTGACCAGCTCGGCGATTCGCGAAATCCTCAAAGTCACGGAGCGCCCGGACGTCATCTCGTTCGCCGGCGGCCTGCCGTCGCCCGCGACCTTCCCCGTCGAGCGCATGCGCGCCGCCGCCGAACGCGTACTGACCGAATCGCCGCAGGCTGCATTGCAATACAGCGCCACCGAAGGCTTCGCCCCGCTGCGCGAATGGATTGCGAAACGCTATTCGCGCGACGGCCTGACGCTCGCGCCCGAGAATGTCCTCGTTACCACGGGATCGCAACAGGGCCTCGATCTGATCGGCAAGATCTTCATCGACGAAGGCAGCCGCGTGCTTGTCGAAGCGCCGAGCTACCTGGGCGCGCTGCAATCGTTCTCGTTGTTTGCCCCGACGTATGTGCCGGTGCCGACCGACGAGCACGGCCTGCTGCCCGAGGCGCTCACCCCCGAGCAGACGGCGGGGGCGCGCTTCCTGTACGCCATGCCGAACTTCCAGAACCCGACCGGGCGCCGTCTGCCGATGGCGCGCCGCGAAGCGCTGGCCGCCGTTGCCAGGCGCGACGGCCTGGCGATCATCGAAGACGATCCGTACGGCGAACTCGACTACGAAGGCCAGCGCCTGCCGAGCCTCATGTCGCTCGCACCGGAGCACGTGCTTTACATGGGGTCGTTCTCGAAGGTGCTCGCGCCGGGGCTGCGCCTCGGCTTCATCATCGGCCCGCAGGCGGTGATCGCCAAGCTGGTGCAGGCCAAACAGGCCGCCGATCTGCACACGCCGAGTCTCACGCAGCGCATCGCCTACGAGGTCGTGAAGGATGGCTTCCTCGACACGCACATTCCGTCGATCCGCACGCTCTATGCCGCGCAGGCCAATGCGATGCTCGCCTCGCTGGCGAAGCACATGCCGGCAGGCACCACCTGGACGCCGCCTGCCGGCGGCATGTTCATCTGGTTGACATTACCGCCCGGCATCGACACCATGCAGTTGCTGGAAAAAGCGATTGCGCAGAATGTGGCGTTCGTGCCCGGCGCGCCGTTCTATGTCGGCACGCCGCCTGCGAATACGCTGCGACTGTCGTTCGTCACCGTGCCGCCCGAGAAGATCGAGGTGGGCGTTGCGCGCCTCGGCGCCCTCGTGGCCGACGCACTCGCTCGGTCCGATTCAACACATCTGCAAGGAAGCTGTAAATGTCCGTCTACGACAAACTGAAGCAACTGGGTATCGAACTGCCGACCGCTGGCGCGCCGGCTGCCGCCTACGTGATGAGCGCGCAGACCGGCAACACCGTATTCCTCTCGGGTCACCTCCCCAAGAAGGACGGCAAGATCTGGACCGGCAAGCTCGGCCACGACGTGAGTGTCGACGAAGGCAAGGCTGCGGCACGTGCCGTGGCCATCGAACTGATCGCCACGCTGCACGCGCACACGGGCGACCTGAACAAGGTCAAGCGCGTCGTGAAGCTGATGAGCCTGGTCAACTCGACGCAGGAGTTCACCGACCAGCATCTGGTCACGAACGGTGCATCGGAACTGATCGCGGAAGTCTTCGGCGAGGCCGGCAAGCACGCGCGCTCGGCGTTCGGTGTCGCGCAGATCCCGTTGGGCGCGTGCGTTGAGATTGAACTGATCGCCGAACTGGCCTGATGCGCGCCCGATGACCGCCTGACGGCATCGTGGCGTGTGGCGTGCCCCGCCGGCCGTCTGCACCCCAGGACCACAGCCACCCGCCTGAAATGCCCCCAAAGATTGGATGACATCCAACTTTCAGGGTGTGCTCCAGCGGGTGGCTGTTGTCGTTTGGCGAGCGCGCGTTGCCAGCGACAATCAGCGCGGCATGCCGCTGGCGTAGGCGCGGCGCATGGCAATGGCGATGGCAAGCGACAGCACGACCGCCACGGCCAGCAGGGCAATCACGCCATGCCAGCCGTGCGACTTGAGCATGACGCCCGAGTAGCTGCCGAGCAGACTGGAGCCCACGTAGTAGAAAAACAAGTACAGGGCCGAGGCAATCGCACGCCCTTCGGTCGCGCGGCGTCCAACCCAGCTGCTCGCGACGGTGTGCGCGCCAAAGAAGCCGAATGTCAGGATCGCCAGACCGATCACCACACCCAGCACCTGCGACGCCAGCAGGCTCACTAGCCCCACCAGTGCCAACGCCACCAGCACCCAGAGCAACCGGGGACGTCCCACGCGGTCCGACAGCGGTCCCGCGATGAACGAGCCGACCACGCCGATCAGGTACATCGCAAAGATCGCCCCGATGGCGGCGTGCGGCAGATGAAACGGCGGCGCCGACAGGTGGAAGCCCAGGTAGTTGTAGACGCTCACGAAGCTGCCCATCATCAGGCCGGCGAACAGGTAAAGGCCGAGCAGCGCTGGATCGCCCAGATGGCGTCGCGCGTGGCCGATCGCTTCGCGTACCGTCATGTCGCGCGGCGAAAAACGGCGCGAATGCGGCAGGCTGCGGGCAAACTCCAGCCCCATCGCCAGGCAGACCAGTCCGATCACCGCCACCGAGACGCGCCACGAGAACATGTCGGCGATGAACGCGGACAGCACGCGTCCGGCCATGCCTCCGAGAATGTTTCCGCCAATGTAGAGCCCCATCGACATACCGAGCGAGCGCTGATCGATCTCTTCGCTCAGGTACGCCATCGCGATGGCCGGCAGCCCGGAGAGCGCCAAGCCCTTGAGCGCGCCAAGAATCACGATCGTCTCGAAGTTGGTGGAGAAGGCGCTCGCGAGAGTCAGCACCGAGGAACTGAGCAACGCAATCGTCATCATTCGCTTGCGGCTCACACGATCGGCCGCAACACAGGTCACGAGCAGACCGAGCGCCATCATCATCGTGGCGCCCGAGACCGACCAACTCGCCTGCGCCGGCGTGATGCCGAAGGTGGTGGTCAGCAGCGGCAACAGCGACTGCATGCAATACAACTGCGCAAACGTGGAAAAACCACCGAAAAAGAGCGCCCGGCTAATGACGGCATACTCGCGCGTACCGCGCGCAACGCCCGGCGGAAGTTTGGATGCAGATGCGCTACTACCTGCGGCGACACCGTTGGGAAGAGGAAGAGAATTCGTTGATGCCATGAACGCTGGATCGCCTCACGCGAGCCCGGAGGGAAAATGTATACAACGAATCATAGGTTTGCCGTTACCCCATGTCCAATATATATTTAAGCGATATTTCCATATAAAAAACAGATCAATCGAGGACTGACCGATGGAACTGCGCCATCTCCGCTACTTTGTTGCCGTCGCCGAGACGTTGCATTTCAGCCGCGCAGCGCAAAAGCTCAATATCGGGCAGCCGCCGCTGTCCATGCAGATCCGCGCGCTGGAGGACGAGTTGGGGGTTCCGCTCTTCGAGCGCTCGCACCGACGCGTTTTCCTGACCAGCGCTGGACGGGCGTTTCTCGTGCGGGCACGTCAGATCCTCGCCGACGCCGAAGCCGCCCGCCAGGAAGTGCAACAAATTGCCGGACTCGATGCCGGGGAGTTGCGCATCGCCTTCACGACATCGGCACCGATGACGAACCTGATGAAACGGGTTCTCACCGGCTACCGCCAGCGATATCCGCGCGTGACACTGACGTTGAGCGAATCGCCGTCGGAGCGGCAGCGCGACGCGCTCACCGAGCGCACGCTGGACATCGGCCTGGTGCGCCAGGCGGAAGATGCGCCGCCAATCGCCGGCTTGAGTTTCGAGACGTTGATCGACGAAGCCCTGGTGGTGGTACTGCACCAGGGTCATGCGCTGTCGCGGCGCACAAGCGTGTCCATGGCCGACCTGGCCCATGAAGCGTTCATCATGCATCCGCACGATGTCGGCACAGCCATCGACGGGACAATACGGCGGATGTGCGAGCGCGCAGGATTTACGCCGCGCGTCGTACAGGAAGCGCGCGAGTCAACGACGATCGTCGCGCTCGCAGCGAGCGGGCTGGGCGTGGCGATACTTCCGGCTGCCGTGCGATGCATTCAGATCGAAGGCGCATGTTTCATGGACCTCAGCGAGCCTGACGCCCACACGCCGCTGCTGCTGGCCAAGCGCCGCGACGACACGAGCCCGTTAGTGCAGGCGTTCGTCACGATCTGCCGCGAAGTGGCCGGCCGTCTTCATGAGACGCCCCCACCAGCGGCGTGACGCCGCGCGACGCCCTGCCGTCAGCCGCGCAATGACGACGCGAGACCGATGACGACGACGCCCAGCGCGAGATTCAGGATCACGAGCCGCCGGATCCCATTGACGGCAGCAGCGCCATCCGGCCACGATTGCGCCTGCACCGCGCGTTGCAGGCGCGGAAACAGCGCAAAGCGAATGTGACCGAAGACGAGCATCATCACCACGCCGATGCCAGCCATCGCATGCACTGGCCAACGGGCGTGCAGACCGCCCATCGCGAGCATCATGTGTCCGCCCGACAGCAGGATCATGACGATGGCCACGCCGACCCAGGTGAAAAAGCGCGAGAGCGCCGCTTCCCATAGCGGCAGCCGTTGCTGCGGCGAGAGTTCGGAGGACGCCGGGCGCAGGCAGGCCAGCGCGAAGAACATCCCGCCGATCCAGACAGCCACGCTCACCAGATGCAGGAACAAGCTCAAGGCATAAACGTTCATGCGTGACTCCCGTCAGGATGCCGAAGGTGCGGCCGGCAGCACCGGCTCGAGGGAACGCGGCTTGAACGTCGCGAACTTGACGGCCGGCGCACGTCCCTTGCGCGCACGCTTGCCGATGTTCGGGGCCAGCGATGCACCCGAGAGCGTCTCGGCCTGAAGCTTGCCGCCACGCACTTCGCCAAACACGGTCACGCCCGCCTCACCGATGGGCACGACCGACACGAGCGTCTGCTTGTCGTCGAGTCCGATCAGCGTGACACCGCGCCCGCCGCCCGTGAGCGACTTCATCTCGTCCATGCCGAACACAAGCAGACGACCGTCGCTCGACAGGCACGCCACCGCGCTGGCACCCCGCCAGATCGGCGTGGGCGCCAGCGGCGCCGCGCCCTCGTCGACGGTCATGAACGACTTGCCGGCCTTCACACGGCTGACCATATCGCCCAGCTTCGTCATGAAACCGAAGCCCGTCGACGTCGCCAGCAATAGCGGCTGATCGCCCGACGCCGCGTAGTAATGCAGCAGCCGCGAGCCCGACTCCAGTTCGATCAATGACGTGAGCGGCACGCCGTCACCCCGCCCGCCCGGCAGGAGCGCCACTGCCACAGAGTAGACGCGGCCGTTGCTGCCCCACGCAATCAGCGGATCGACAGTGCGGCATTCGAACGCGCCATACAGCGCGTCGCCCTGCTTGAACGAGAAGCCTTGCGCGTCCAGACCGTGACCCTTGAGCGCGCGCACCCACCCCTTGTCGGACACCACGACCGTCACCGGTTCGTCGACCACGCGCGCTTCGGCCACCGCGCGCTTCTCTTCCTGGATCAGCGTGCGGCGATCGTCACCGAATTGCTTCGCGTCCGCTTCGATTTCCTTGATGATCAAACGCTTCATCGCGCTGTCGTTGGCGAGCAGCTCTTCGAGCTTCGCCTTTTCGTCGCGCAACGACGCCAGCTCCTGCTCGATCTTGATCGCTTCCAGACGCGCCAACTGACGCAGCCGGATTTCCAGAATGTCTTCCGCCTGTCGCTCGCTCAACCCGAACGCACTCATCAGCGCGGCCTTCGGCTCATCAGACTCGCGAATGATGCGAATGACTTCATCGATATTCAGGAAGACGATCATCCGGCCTTCGAGAATATGAATCCGGTCGTCGACCTTGCCCAGACGGTGGCGCGAGCGGCGCGTGACTGTCGCAAAGCGGAATCCGATCCACTCGGTGACGATGTCGCGCAGCGACTTCTGCGTCGGTCGGCCGTCGGCGCCCACCATCACGAGATTGACCGACGCGCTCGACTCCAGGCTCGTGTGCGCGAGCAACATCGTGATGAATTCCTGCTGGTCGATGCGGCTCGACTTCGGCTCGAACACCAGACGCACTGGGGCGTCCTTGCCCGATTCGTCGCGAACCGTGTCGAGCATGCCGAGCATCGACTGCTTGAGGGTCTGCTGCTCGGGAGTCAGCGTCTTCTTGCCTAGCTTGACCTTCGGATTGGTGATTTCCTCGATTTCCTCGAGCACCTTCTGGCCCGACGTGCTCGGCGGCAGCTCATACACCACGGCCTGCCACTGGCCGCGCGCCATCTCTTCGATCTTCCAGCGCGCGCGCACCTTGAGACTGCCACGGCCGCTTTCGTATGCCGCACGAATTTCCGCCGCACTCGAAATCAACTGGCCGCCGCCCGGGAAGTCCGGGCCCTGCACATGCGTCAGCAATTCAGCGTCGTCGAGCTTCGGGTTGCGAATGAGGGCAACCGCGGCCGATGCGACTTCGCGCAGATTGTGCGACGGAATTTCCGTCGCAAGACCCACGGCGATCCCCGACGCGCCGTTGAGCAGCACGAACGGCAGACGCGCCGGCAACAACCGCGGCTCCTGCGTCGAGCCGTCGTAGTTCGGCACGAAGTCCACGGTGCCCGCATCGATCTCGTCGAGCAACAACCTGGCGATCGGCGTCAGGCGTGCTTCGGTGTAACGCATGGCCGCCGCGCCGTCGCCGTCGCGCGAGCCAAAATTGCCCTGACCGTCGATGAGCGGATAGCGCATCGAGAAGTCCTGCGCGAGACGCACCAGCGCGTCATAGGCGGACTGGTCGCCGTGCGGGTGAAACTTGCCGAGCACATCGCCGACCACACGCGCCGACTTCACCGGCTTGGCGTCGGCCGCGAGGCCCATTTCGTTCATCGCAAACAGAATCCGGCGCTGCACCGGCTTCTGGCCGTCGCACACATCCGGCAGTGCACGGCCTTTGACCACACTGATCGCGTAGTCCAGATAAGCGCGCTCGGCATACGCGCCGAGCGTCAGCGTGTCGTCATCCGACGGTTGTGTAAAGAGATCTTCTACTTGTTCCATAAAACCTGTGGGTTTGCTGCGAACGTTTGACGGGAGTTCGGGGTGACATTGACCGCGAGATCATACCAAGCTCGTCAGCACATTTCGGCAAAAACACGCCCGATTGGCAAAGCGGGACGTGTTTTCGGATCGGCGGAGAGCGGAATCGGCACGATTGTGCTCGCATTTCGGAGAATTCCGAGCCTAGAACCGTGGGAATCGACATGCGACCGCGTCGCCAGCGCCTTCTCAAGGTCCTCGGCAACGCTGCCGGGGCGCCTCAATCAATCGTTGGCGAGGAAGACAGTGCCCCTTGCGCCGATTCACGGACCGACGCGTTCGGCAACGTAGCAGGCACCACGGGCAAGCCGGTCGGCGCGCCCAGAATGACGTGGATACGACCATCGCGCGAGCCGCTCACGCGGGCGCTGCCGGCGCGCCCCACGTGGGCACCCTGCCGGCTCGCCCCACCCACGCGAATCGCCCCACCGCCCTGCAAGAGGGCTGGCGCGTCGGGATCGAAGCGTCGATAGAGTTCCAGCACGGTGGCCACATAATCACGCGTCTCGGCATATGGCGGAATCTGGTCGGCGTGACGCGCCACGGCCCCCTCGCCCGCGTTGTACGACGCGAGCACCAGTTCGAGACGATCGGGATATCGCGCTTGCAGATCGCGCAGATAGCGGGCTCCGGTCAACACGTTGGTCCGCGGATCGGCGAGCTTGTCGGCCACCGTGCGTCGCGCGTCTGCCCGCACGCCGTAGCGCTCACCGGTCGCCGGGAGGACCTGCATCAAGCCGACCGCGCCCTTGGGTGACACTGCCGCGCTATCGAATCCCGACTCTGCGGCAATGACCGCTTTGAGCAACGCCACATCGACGTGATAGCGCTGCGCAGCCTGTGCGATCACGGGGGCCAGCTTGCTCAAATTGGGATGACGCGCGAGGGCATCGTATAGACGCGAGCGATCCGTACCACTGACCGTATCGCCCTGCGGTGCGCGCAGATCAATGTTGCCGCCCGCCCCGCCAACCTGACGATAACGCGCGTCGAGCTTGCGTGCCGCAAGGTGTGCGACGCCGTTTTCATCGACGTAGCCATAAAGCTTGGCGTGCACCAATGGCGCCGCAGCAAGGAGCGCAACGGCCAGCGCGGCCCTGGCGAATCGCCGCGGAGCGTGCTGACGGTAGAAGGCCCGAATGCGGCCTACCGCGAGAACGTTAGGATTACCGACCTTTGACATGCACCTTGATGGTCTGGCTCATGGCCGGACCGTACGATTGGTGAGCACCGTTGGCGAACTGCAACGTCAACGTGTGATCGCCGGGCGTCAGATTGACGCGCGTCTCGGTCTGACCCTTGCCAAAATGCAGGTGTGTCTCGTCCGTGGGCACGACCTGACCTGCGGGAACAGGATCGCCGTCGATGATGAGGTGGTGATGACCGGTGTTGGACGTCATGTCGCCCGCCGGCTTGATCGCCATGCCGTCGACGCCGAACTTGACCACGACCGGGTTCGACACCGTTGCGCCATCTGCAGGCCCAACAAAGTAGACGCGCGCTTGAGGCGCCTGCGCCAACGCGGCCACGCTGGCGCCCGCAAGCAGCAACGGCACGAAAATGTAACGCACAGAACGCAACATAACGCGACTCCCGGTACGATGAAGGCTGGATTATCCCACGATGTGAGCGCTCACGCTGGGGTCCCCGCAAAAGAGACGTGCGCCACGGCACCGACGCCTGGCAATCCGCTCAGATGTCGGCTTCCACTTCGTTGCCCTTGGCTTCGAGCCAGTTGCGACGCTGCGCCGCTTCGCCCTTGCCCATGAGCATGTTCATGCGCGCCACCGTCGCATCGAAATCGAGTCCGCCGAGCGCCACGGGACTCAACCGGCGGGTGTCGGGATTCATCGTGGTTTCCCACAACTGCGTGGCACTCATTTCCCCCAGCCCCTTGAAGCGACTGATCGACCATGCGGTCTCGCGCACGCCGTCCTTGCGCAGCTTGTCGAGGATCGCTTCGAGTTCCCCTTCGTCCAGCGCGTACAGCTTTTGCGCGGGCTTCTTGCCACGGGCCGGTGCGTCCACGCGATACAGCGGCGGCCGGGCCACATACACGTGCCCCGTCGCGATCAACTGCGGGAAATGGCGGAAGAAGAGCGTGAGCAGCAGCACCTGGATATGCGAGCCATCGACATCGGCATCCGAGAGGATGCAGATCTTGCCGTAGCGCAGGTTCGACAGGTCGGGCGTGTCGTTCGCGCCATGCGGATCGACGCCGATGGCCACGGCGATGTCGTGCACTTCGTTGTTTGCGAAGAGTCGGTCGCGCTCGGTCTCCCAGGTGTTCAGCACCTTGCCGCGCAGCGGCAGAATTGCCTGAAACTCCTTGTCGCGCCCCATCTTCGCCGAGCCGCCCGCCGAGTCGCCCTCGACCAGGAACAGTTCGTTGCGCGTGATGTCTTCGGTCTCGCAGTCCGTCAGCTTGCCGGGCAGCACCGCCACACCGGAACTTTTCTTCTTCTCGATCTTCTGGCCCGCGCGCGTACGCGCCTGCGCCTGACGAATCACCAGTTCGGCCAGCTTCTTGCCATGCTCGACATGGTGGTTGAGCCACAGCTCGAGCGCCGGACGCGTGAACGAAGACACCAGACGCACCGCATCGCGGCTGTTCAGGCGCTCCTTGATCTGACCCTGGAACTGCGGATCGAGCACCTTGGCGGACAGCACGAACGACACGCGCGAGAAGACGTCTTCGGGCAGCAGCTTCACACCCTTGGGCTGCAGATTGTGCAGTTCGATGAAGCCACGCACGGCCTGGAACAGGCCTTCGCGCAACCCCGATTCGTGGGTGCCGCCCGCCGGCGTCGGGATCAGGTTGACATACGACTCACGTACCGGCGCGCCGTCTTCGGTCCATGCCACGACCCATGCCGCGCCCTCGCCTTCGGCGAAGCTGTCCTCGCTGCCATCGGCAAAGCGCTCGTCTTCGAACAGTGGGATCAGGGGCTCGGCGCCGCCCAGCGATTCGACGAGATAGCCGCGTAAGCCGTGCTCATAGCGCCACGTCTGCTCGTCGCCGCTTTTCTCCTGACGAAGCGTGACGCGCACGCCCGGCAGCAACACGGCCTTGGAGCGCAGCAAGCGTTGCAACTCGCCCAGCGGCAGCGCGGGACTGTCGAAATACTTCAGGTCCGGCCAGACGGTGACGCGCGTGCCGCTCTTTTTTTCGCCACGTTGTGCTGCGCGCGAGTGCAAGGCCACGTCGACGTTGCCGCCATCGGCGAATTCCAGCTCGGAGACCTGGCCGTCGCGCCAGACCGTGACGGCCAGCCGCGTTGCGAGGGCGTTCGTCACCGACACGCCAACCCCGTGCAAGCCTCCCGAAAAGGTGTAGGCACCACCGGCAGCCTTGTCGAACTTGCCCCCCGCGTGCAAGCGAGTGAAGACGATCTCGACGACCGGCACGCCCTCTTCCGGGTGAATGCCCACGGGAATGCCCCGACCGTCGTCCTCGACGCTCACCGAACCATCCTTGTTCAGCGTGACGAGGATCTGCTTGCCGTAGCCGCCAAGCGCTTCGTCCGAAGCGTTGTCGATGACTTCCTGAATGATGTGCAGCGGATTTTCGGTGCGGGTGTACATGCCCGGGCGCTGCTTGACCGGCTCAAGGCCCTTCAGGACCTTGATGGACGCTTCGCTGTACTGGGCAGGCGTATTTTTTTTCGACATAGCGTGACTGAATTGGGGTACGACGTCCGGCGATTATCCACAGTTTCTGTGGACAACCACGGGGAAAACCCTTGGACACATGACAAAAGTAACGCTCGATCAACGACTTGAGTTGCGGCGCTCACATAATGGGCACGCTCAGCGCCCCGGCACAGGCCGTCCAGAGGCGAGCCGCGCCCGGGGCATCGCGGCCTATTGTACTGTCACTCGCGATGCGATCGAGTGACAACGCCTGTGGGCCAATGCCGCGCGGCCGGATACCCGTGCGATCGACGCTCGCGCACCGAATGCCCACGCACCAACGCTTATGTGCCCTCGCCGCGCTGCTTGGCTTCGAGCACTTCCCAGCGTTCGAGCGCTTCGAGCAACGCCAGTTCAATGGCGTCGAAACGTTCGGACAATGCCGCACCGGCCGCCGGATCTTTCGCAAAGATCGAACCCTCTTCGAGCTTGGCACCGGCGTCCTTTTGCTCGGTTTCCAACGCGGCGATGTGCGCCGGCAGGCCATCCAGTTCGCGCTGCTCCTTGTAGCTCAGCTTGACGGTGCGATTCGCGCCGCGCTTTGGCGCGCTCGCGGCGTCCTTCACGGCGGCCTCGACGGGCACGCGTTGCGCGGCCAGCGCGGCAGACCGATCGCTCTGTACCTGCCAATCGGTAAACCCGCCGACATACTCGCGCCAGTTGCCGTCGCCTTCGGCCGCGATGACCGACGTCACGACGTTATCGAGGAACGTGCGATCGTGGCTCACGAGGAACACCGTGCCGCTGTAATCCTCGAGCAGTTCTTCGAGCAGTTCGAGGGTCGGGATGTCCAGATCGTTGGTCGGCTCGTCGAGCACCAGCACGTTGGCCGGACGCGCGAACAAGCGCGCGAGCAAGAGACGATTCCGCTCGCCGCCCGAGAGCGACTTCACTGGCGAGCGTGCACGCTCCGGCGAAAACAGGAAGTCGCCGAGATAGCTCATGACATGCTTGCGCGCGCCATTGATTTCGATCCAGTCGCTGCCCGGGCTGATCGTATCGAGCAGACTCCGCTCGGGATCGAGTTGCGTGCGCATCTGGTCGAAGTACGCCACCTGAAGATTGGTGCCGACGCGAATCTGTCCGCTGTCCGGCGCGATCTCGCCGAGGATGAGCTTGAGCATGGTCGTCTTGCCCACGCCGTTCGGGCCCACCAGACCGACCTTGTCGCCGCGCATGAGCGTCGCCGTGAAGTCGCGCACGATGACACGCTCGCCGTACGCCTTCGTGACGTGAGTCAGTTCCGCCACGATCTTGCCGGACTTCTCGGTCTGCGCCACGTCCATGCGCACGTTGCCCTGGATCTCACGACGTTCGGCCCGCGCGTTACGCATCGCCTTCAGACGTTCGATCCGCGACACGCTGCGCGTGCGGCGCGCTTCGACGCCCTTGCGAATCCACACTTCTTCCTGTGCGAGCAGCTTGTCGAACTTATCGTTCTCGACGCGCTCGACCTCGAGCTGCTCGGCCTTGCGTTCCTGATACCGCGTGAAGTTGCCCGGATACGAGAGCAGACGTCCGCGGTCCAGTTCAACGATGCGCGTGGCCACGCGATCCAGGAAGCTACGGTCGTGGGTGATGAACAGCAGCGCGCCGCGATAGCCGATGAGCAAGTCCTCCAGCCAGCGAATCGCTTCGAAATCGAGGTGATTGGTCGGCTCGTCGAGCAGCAGTACGTCGGGCTTGGCCACCCATGCCTGCCCGAGCGAGACGCGCTTTTGCATCCCCCCGGAGAGCGCCCCGACGCGAGCGTTCCCATCGAGGCCGAGCTGGGCGATGGTCGTCTCCACGCGTGTCTTGACTTGCCACGCATCGGCGGCGTCGAGCGACGACTGCAATGTGTTCAGACGCGCGAGCAGTGCATCGTGCTCGGCGCCGTCGGGCGCGTCGGCGAGGGACTGCGCCGTGCGATCGTAGTCGGAGAGCAGCACATGCAACTCGCCCAGGCCGAGGGCGATCGCGTCGAACACCGTCTGATCGGGGTCGAACTCGGGCTCTTGCGGCACGTAGACCGTATTGAGTCCGGCTTGCCGGGCCACGAGACCGTCGTCGGGGGTGGTCAGCCCCGCCACGATCTTGAGCAGCGACGACTTGCCGGCGCCGTTGCGGCCGATTAGCCCAACGCGCTCACCGGCTTCGAGCGAAAAATCGGCATTGTCGAGCAATGCCACGTGACCGAACGCCAATTGGGCGCCCGAAATGGAATACAAGGCCATGTGTCGGGGAAACGCGAGAACTGCGATGGAGGATATTGTAGTGCCGGGCGCGAACGCCCGGCCGATATTGCACGGCGATGACTTGTCGATGGCTCGGTTACTGCGCTGCCGGCGGGCGCAGCATTTCGATATGCATGATGCCGTCTTCGTCATACGGCTCACTCGCCTTGACGAACCCGCACGCACCATAAAACGCTTCAAGATGGGCTTGTGCACCAATGCGCAGCGAAGACGACGGCCACCTCTCGTCGGCAATCGCAATGGCCCGCGCCAGCAATTCGCGCCCGAGCCCGGTGCCGCGATGCGACGCCGCCGTGATCACGCGCCCGATCGATGCTTCGTCGTAGGCAAGGCCCGGCGGCAAGAGGCGCAAATACGCGGCGATCTGCGGCGGCTCCGACGCTTCGCGCACTTGCGCGACGAGATGCAGGCTGAGGGGATCGCGTCCGTCGATGTCCTGATACGGGCACTGCTGCTCGACCACGAACACGGCATTTCGCGCCGCCAGAATACGGTAAAGCAACGCGCTGCCCAGCGCATCGAACGACTGGCACATCCATTCCATTACCGACTCTCCCGCCTTGCGATGCGAAAGGCGGGACTATAGCACCGTCGCAACATAACGATGCCGGCGTCGCGCACGGGCTGCCAATGGGGAGAAACCGACTTACTGAAAATAGACGATGCCCTGTTCGATGTCGGCACGGGCATTGCGCTCGGCGTCGTCGAGGGCGTTGCCTTGCGTCGCAAAGCCGTAGGCGGTCTGAACCTGGTACGCCCCGACCTTTTCCAACCCTTGGCGGGTCGGGCGATGAATCTCGTAGAACGCATCCCAACGGGCGTTGTCACGCTCGACGGCGTGCACGCTGTACTGAAATTCCTGAAATTGTGTTGTTTTCATTTTCTATCCTTCTTACTGCAAAAAATATGACTAATAACTATTCCTCTCGAATCGGCTTACGGTGATGAGAGTGCAAATCTGCACAAATGTTTCCGTGAAGTGCACGCAGCCTATCCGCCCAATGTGACAAACACACGACAGTCGCGTGACTGACATACGGCAGACGGTGCGGGCGAACGCGTCACATGGCGCAAGGCCATGTGCGCACCGGCATTGCGCAATATCAGGCGCAATGCGGGCGTTCTGTACGACTTCCAGTTCGGGGAACGATGCGCTGCCGCCCTGTCGAGGGCGACGGCAAGAACGTCGGACGCGTGGATTCACGCCAAGCGTTCAGCGTGACATGCGGTAGCACGGTCGTGCGGCACATTTGTAGTGATAATCGTGCCACACGCCGGCCTTATCGGGACGGGCTTACCCCCTGCCCCGCCATTCATGCCACGCGTGACTGCCACCTATTCAGTTCGAAGTTGACGAAGAAAATGGTGCAGATCACGAATGATAACAGAAAATTGCCGCCCAGACACCAAAGCAACCCAAGGCGAAAGTCAAGTCAAGACGTGGCGGCACGGTCGTCAATTTGGGCAAGCACCCAATACATATAGCCCGCGAACGCGCCGAAGATCACGTGTCCCGCCACCATCGTCCCGCCGCGCGAGGCGACGAACCACGGGAACCACTGTGTCATCACGTAAAAGTTGACGGCATACACGGCCAAACCGAAGATCGCCCCCGTCACCGACACCGTCACCACGTCCGAGTCCAGCCGGAAGGGGGCGATGATCGCGCCGAGCACCACGCCCAGTACGACACCGATGACTGCGTGGACGACGAGCGCCATGACGACGATGGACAGGTCGAACGTCGCCGGCTGCGTCAGGATGCCCGGGCCCAGCGCGATGGCCGCAACCATGCGAGGCGGTACCCACGGGCTCTGGCCGGAGACCAGCAACACCATTAGCATTTCCACTGCCGAAAAGAAGGCGCAAGCGACAAAGCCGGCGACGGCTGCGGCCGGCCAGTCGGGCGAGCGGTGGGTGTAGCGATGCGAGTGGAGGTGCAGTTCCATGATGTCCTCCCTTGAGGGATACGCACAGAGCCGCCGGCGGGACCGGCAGTGCTTTCAGGATAGAACAATCCCGGTGCGGTGACGGTGGATCAGCGCTATATACTTGGCGGCACGCCCCGCCGCCGGCGGGACTATCGGGAGATATCGTATGTCCAGTCTCATCGGCTTGCTCGTCGCTATCGTGCTCGTTGGCGTTCCCGTCTGGCGCATTCTGACCCGGCTTGGCCTGTCACCCTGGTTCACGGTGCTGGCCTTCATCCCTGTCGTCAACATCATCGCCCTCTGGTTGTTGTCCTACGCCAATTGGCCAGGCCAGCGAGCGTCGACCCAAGTCTCCAACGGATAACCGGCAACGATTCAGCGGCGGGCTCACGCGCCTTCGCCGACGCGGCGCGTCGACGCCTGCCCGTGGTGCAGTGCGGTACGGTAGAATATTCGCCAAACCCCGAACACTGGACTGGCATGAGCACAGAGCTGAACGCGGCATCCAATTTCATCCGCAACATCATTGACGAAGACAATCGCTCGGGCAAATGGGGCCAGCGCGTGGAAACGCGCTTCCCGCCGGAGCCGAACGGTTATCTGCACATCGGGCACGCCAAGGCCATCTGCCTGAACTTCGGCGTGGCGCGCGACTACGATGGCGTGTGCCATCTGCGCTTTGACGACACCAACCCGGAGAAGGAAGAGACGGAATACGTCGACTCGATCATCGACATGGTCAAGTGGCTCGGCTTCAGCTACCAGACACCGCAAAAGGAACACCTCTATTTTGCGAGCGACTATTTCGAAACCCTGTATCAGGGCGCCGAGATCCTGATCCAGCGTGGCAAGGCGTACGTTGACAGCCAAAGCGCCGACGACATGCGCGCCAACCGCGGCACGCTCACCGAGCCGGGCAAGGATTCGGCGTTCCGCAACCGCTCGGTCGAGGAAAACCTCGATCTGTTCCGTCGCATGCGCGCGGGCGAGTTCGCCGACGGCACGCACGTGTTGCGCGCCAAGATCGACATGGCCTCGCCGAACATCAACCTGCGCGACCCGGCCATCTACCGGATCCGTCATGCGCATCATCACCGAACCGGCGACGCGTGGTGCCTCTACCCGATGTACACCTACGCGCACCCGCTGGAGGATGCCATCGAGAACATCACGCACAGCTTGTGCACGCTGGAGTTCGAAGACCAACGTCCGTTCTACGACTGGGTGCTCGGCGAGTTGGCCGACGCAGGCATGTTCAAGCGGCCGATGCCCCAGCAGATCGAGTTCGCACGTCTGCAACTAACGTACGCGATCACGAGCAAGCGCAAGCTGCGCCAACTGGTTGACGAAAAGCACGTCGACGGCTGGGACGACCCGCGCATGCCCACGCTCGTCGGCCTGCGCCGTCGCGGCTTCTCGCCGGAGAGCCTGCAGTTGTTCTGCGAACGCATCGGCGTCGCCAAGTCGGCATCGTGGATCGACATGAGCGTTCTCGAGCAGGCGCTGCGCGACGACCTCGACCCGAAGGCACCGCGTGCGACGGCGGTGCTCGATCCGCTCAAGCTAATCATCGACAACTATCCGGAAGGCAAGCAGGAAGACTGTCAGGCACCGGTGCATCCGCACGCGCCGGAGCGCGGCATGCGCACGTTCCCGATCTCGCGCGAGCTGTGGATCGAGCGCGAAGACTTCCAGGCCGAACCGGTCAAGGGTTTCTTCCGTCTGTTCCCGGGCAACAAGGTGCGACTGCGTTACGGTTACGTGGTGGAATGCACGGGCTTCGATACCGATGCCGATGGCAACGTCACTGCCGTGCATTGCCAGTATTTCGAAGACAGCCGATCCGGCACGCCGGGTGCGGACAATTACAAGGTCAAGGGCAACATCCACTGGGTGAGCGCGCCGCATGCGCTCGCCGCCGAGGTGCGCATTTACGACCGCCTGTTCGTCGATCCGAATCCGGACGCCGGCGAGAAGAACTTCCTCGACGCGATCAATCCGAACGCCAAGCGCGTCACGCAGGCGTATATCGAACCGGGCCTGATGAGCGCGGCGCCGGAAGATCGCGTGCAGTTCGAGCGCCATGGCTACTTTGTGGCCGACCGCCAGGACTCGGCACCGGGCAGACCCGTGTTCAACCGCATTGTCTCGCTCAAGGACAGTTGGGCGGTCAAGCCAGCCAAGGGCGGCGGCAAGTAAGCGCGCCGCGGCAGCCCCACGCCCGACACAGAACCCGCGCCCTCGTGCGCGGGTTTTGCGTTTGCGCCCGACGGGCGGACACCGGGTCAGGCGCCACATTGACGCCAAACCGACGCTATACCGGCTATAAGGCGTAGACGCGCCCGGCAACGCCGGTTCGGCGTAAGCTCGCGCCCATCGCTCGCCCGCCGCGCAATCGCTGCGCGTCGGAAGCCGCGGGCTCCTGATTCGCCCGAGCCGCTTCAACCCGCCATGCCAACCCCTCATCCCTCACCTACGCCCGCACCGCCGGCAACGCTGGCCTCACCGCGCACAGCGGCCAAGGGCGACTGGCTGATCGACGCACTCCCCGGCGTAGCATCCAACTTTGCACAGATTTACTTCGTCCCGTCGGCGAGTGCCGGATTGCTGCTGTTCGCCGTGCTCGCCCTCGCCGACTTACCGGCCGCGATCACCGGACTAGCGGCGAGCATCGCCGCGTCATGTCTCGCCGTTGCGCTGCGACTGCCGCACGCACTGCGTCGCAACGGGCTATTGGGATACAACGCGACCCTCACCGGCATCGCATTCGGCACGCTGTGGCAGCCTGGCGCCACCTATGTCGCTTGGCTGGCGGTGTGTATCTACCTGACCGTGATCGCGACGGCTGCCCTCGCGCGGCGCTCACTTCCGGCGCTCACCGGCCCGTTCGTCGGCGCAATGGCGCTCACTTGGGCGATGCAGCCATGGCTGCATTGGTTACCACGCGCCAGGGCGCTCGCCTGCGACTTGGGCACGCCGGGGTTCGTTTTCTGCTCGGTGGGGCAGGTGGTCTTCGTCGCCCCACTGGCGCTGGGCCTGCTGACGTGGTACGTGCTGGCCCTCTGGAGCCCGCGCGCTACGCTGTGGGCGCTGGCGGCGGGCGTCACCGTCTGGTCCGGGCTCGCGGCATCCACGGCGCTATGGCCGACGGCAGCCGAGCAGGCAAGTGGCGTGGGCATCAATGCGTTTCTTGCCGCCCTCGGTCTGGGGATGTTCGGACGCCGCCCCGCCGTGCGCTTCGCGGGTGCCCTCGTGGCCGGCGGCATCTGCGTCGCCCTCGGCGCCGCGCTCGGGCCACTCGGCTGGCCCTACTTTACGTTGCCGTTTAATCTGGCGGTCTGGATCCTGCTGAGTACGGCGCCCCAACCGCAGCGCGAGCAATCGATTTCCGCATAAAAAGATGCCCAGAACGCTTCCGTTCCGGGCACTCGCTCATTGCTAAACCCCGTATTGCGGACCTGCCGTCTGCGCGGCAAATAATGCTCCCGCTTTCTCGCATGGTTTTGGCTTACCCTGGCTCGTTCCCGAGCCATACCGCCGTTGTGGTATGGCGCCCCTTGACGCTCGCAAACGTCCGCAAACACCGCCGAACGCTGCGATCCGTCAGCGAAGCCCGGCCCTCTCGTGTGCCTTACTCCTATCAACGGTCAGCCTCGCAATAAAGTTGACGGGGGTATACGCCGATCGTTGCCGATTGTTCATCCATCGGCATTCACGTCTTCGTCTCGCATGTTGGAGGCGGCCGGTGACTTCACGACTGCATATCTCGCAAGCGTCTCCTTGCGCGCGACGTCGTGCGCAACGCGCGGCGCCGGATAGTCGCGTCCCAGTTCCACTTGGGCGTCGAGCCGTGTCTGCGGGTCGGCTCGCCAAGGCGCGTGCAGCGCCTTGTCGGGCAACTTCGCCAGCTCCGGTACGTACTTTCGAATGAAACGCCCTTGCGGATCGAACTTCTCGGACTGCGTCACCGGATTGAAGATGCGGAAATAGGGTTGTGCGTCGCATCCGGTGGATGCTGCCCACTGCCAGCCGCCATTGTTCGCCGCGAGGTCGAAGTCGTTGAGCGCACGCGCAAAGTAGGCTTCCCCGCGCCGCCAATCGATGCCGAGGTCCTTGACCAGGAAGCTTGCCGTCACCATGCGCAAGCGGTTGTGCATATAGCCGGTCTGGTTGATCTGGCGCATGGCCGCGTCGACGAGCGGATACCCCGTGCGCCCCTCGCACCACGCCTGGAAATCCGCGTCGGCCGCCTTGCCGGAGGCCCATTCGATGGCGTCGTAGGCGGGTTTGAAAGCCCTGGCGACGACGCCCGGATGATGATGCAGGATCATGAAATAGAACTCGCGCCAGATAAGCTCGCTCAGCCACGTTTGCGCGCCGCTTCCAGCCTCACCGCCTCGCAACATCGCCGCGTGAGCCTCGCGCGCGAGCGTACGTACCGAGATCGTGCCGAAACGCAGATGCACCGACAGGTAGCTCGGCCCGCGCACGGCGGGATAGTCGCGCCGCTCATGGTAATGCGCCATGCGCGGCAGAAAATCGTCCAGCAATTGGCGGGCGCCGGACTCTCCCGCGGGCAGGGTCATCCGGCGCGCGTCGGATATCTCGAAACCCATCGATGCCAGTGACGGGAACCGCTCCTTGCCGCCCGGTGGCACCGCCAGATGCCGCCGATCGGCCTGGCGCCCATGGGGTGCCAGGTCCACTGGCCGCACCTGCTTCAGCCACGCGCGCTGATAAGGCGTAAACACGCTATAAGGTTCGCCCTGCGCCGTGAGAATCTCGCTGGCCTCGAAGATCACCTGATCCTTGACGACTTCGAAGGCGATGCCGAGATCCTCGAGCGCGCGCGCCACCGAGCGATCACGCGTCACGGCGGCGGGTTCGTAGTCGCGCCCGGCAAAGACGGCCTGAACGTCCAGCGACTTCGCCAGCGAAGGAATCTCAGCGGCCGGATCCCCGTGGCGCACGAGCAGCGCACCCCCGGCCTCGTCCAGGGTAGTGGCCAGTTCGCCCACGCTGTCGTGGATGAACGCGACACGACGATCGTCACGCGGCAGGGCATCGAGAATCGTCGTGTCGAAGACAAACGCGACATACACCGCGTCGCACGTGGCGAGTGCCTGCGCTAACGTTGCGTTGTCCGTGCAGCGCAGGTCGCGCCGCATCCAAACCAATCCTTTCCGGAAGTCGCTCATGTCAGATTGGCGCCACACGTGCGCGCCATTGTGGGTTCCGCTCAATCCCGTACCATAGCGATATCGCGGACTTTATGCCATCGGCCTCGATTACCTCATGATTCGGAAGCTTCCGATTTTGGCCCGCACGCGCATCGTGGTGCCGACCCTGTTCTGCGTCGCAGCCGCCGTGCTCGCAACCGGCTGTGCCACCTCGTCAGCCCCACATGGAGCATTGATGTCGGCGCGCTCCGGCGCGCCCAATGCCGCCACGTTGCGCGAGCATCACCTGGCAGCCGCCGACGCCGCAGCCGACCAGTACCGCACGTGCCTTTATGGTCACGTCGCCCGTTACGTCGATCTCGTGCCGGACCCTGTCCGGCTGGCGGACGAAGCGGCCACCGAATGCGCCCCGATCACCGGGCGCTTCAAGCGTGAGCGGCAGGCCGCCATCGTGACGTACACCTCAGCAACCGACGCCTCGCAACAAGCCGATGCCGCCACGCTCGCGCTTCAAGCCGACGGCATGCGGGTGGCACGCGCACGCGCCACGGAGTTGCGGGCGCTACGGTAAGCGCCTCGCCGACCGTCGTCGAACTGGCGGGGTCTTCCGGGCGTGATTTCCCTAATCGGGCAAGCCCCGATTGGCGAACGACCGGCCGGTGACGAAAATGCATTCGCCCTCTTACGTCCTTTTGGGGGTACTGCGACAACGTCATTTGCCCGCCTCGGCGGGCATTTTCTTTGGTATGCGCAGGATGTTCAGGCAACGTCCACCAAGTTGCGAGTTCGATGTGCCACCTCGCTCGATCCGCTCGGTTCACGCGTCTCGCTCGCCTAGCTCGTCCAAGCGATCTATGTCTGTGGACCTGCAATGTCACTCGTCCCGGGCGGGGTGAGTCGGGCCGCATCGTCCGCGTCGTCGAACAACCGCAACTGGCGCGCCGCCTGGGCTTCGAGCAGGCGCACGCCCACGCCCATCAGACGCACCGGCCGGCGTTTCCGGCCGACGGCCTCGGCCAGCAATTCACGGCATTGCGCGGGATCGACACTCAGTGCGCCAGCTTCTGCCGTGGTCCTGGAAAAGTCGGCGAAGCGGACTTTGACGAACAGCTTGGCGATCGCCAGCGGTTCGCTGCGACGCGCCCGGTCGATCCGCTCGGATAACTGACGAAGCAGCGGCTCGAGCGCTGCCTCGCATTCGGCCAGCGTGCGCAGGTCGCGCGTGTAAGTGGTCTCGACGCTGATCGACTTGCGCTCTCGATCCGGGCTGACGTCGCGTGTGTCAATGCCGCGACACCGCTCGTACAGGCGCTGACCGAACACCCCGAAACGCTCGGCAAGATCGGCCATCGAGTGGCTGCGCAAATCGGCACAGGACTGCACCCCCAGCGCCCTGAGCTTGTCCGCCGTGACCTTCCCCACGCCGAACAGGCGCTCGACAGGGAGCGCAGCAACGAAGGCATCGACTTCGGACGGTCTCACGACGAACATGCCGTCGGGCTTGCGCCAGTCGCTGGCGATCTTGGCGATGAACTTGTTGGAGGCCACCCCGGCCGAGACGGTCAGCCCGACTTCCCCGGCAACCCGTGCGCGAATCTCGCGGGCGATCAACGTTGCCGAACCACCGCAACGCTCACTGTGCGTGACATCGAGATACGCCTCGTCGAGCGAAAGCGGTTCGACGAGATCCGTGTAATCGCGATAGATGGCCATGATGCGCTGCGACGCCTCCTGGTATCGGCGCATCGTTGGCGCGATGATGCGCAACTCGGGACAGAGCTTGAGCGCCTGTGCCGACGGCATGGCCGAGCGCACGCCAAAGGCACGTGCCTCGTAATTGCACGTTGCGACCACGCCTCGCTGATCGGGCTGGCCGCCGACGGCCAGCGGAATTCCCCGCAACGACGGGTCATCGCGCATCTCGACAGAGGCGTAGAAGCAGTCGGCGTCGCAGTGAATGATCTTGCGCGTAGAGGAGGACATGGCAGGCGGCGGAAACACTGTGCAAATATACAGCATTCGCACCACACTTGCGCCCCCCCCCTAGCATCGCGTCAGCGCACGGGCAGGAACTGGAGAAACTGCGCCCCGAGCAAATTCTGGACGTACCCGATGCCGGCGCGCCGGTATTTCTCGTCAAGCATCTCGGCAAGCAGATCGAGCCGGCCAATGATCTTGCCGAACTCCCGCTCGAAGCTCACGTTGCGCACGTCGGCAAGTGCGTTCGCCAACAGTAGCGGCTTGCCCGTGATGTCGTGACGGCTCGACAACAGCCAGGCCGCGATCTCGACGTTGCGCGCCGCATTGTAGATTCGCTGTGCGTCAAGGCCGTCGCTCAGGTAGAACACCGTCGTCCCGCCATGCGCCGCGACGATCGTATCCGACAGACTGAAAACGAACGCGGCTACCCGATCGCCGCTGAACGACGGATCGAGCGACAGGGACAACGCCTTCACATCGCGCAGGTCTTTCAAGTCGGGCAGGCGGCGGCGCCCTTCGATGGCGGCGCGCAATTGCACCATCGCCTGCGCCTGCGTCGCAGCCCCGCCCTTGCGCCATTCGCGCGGATTGCGCTTGTAGAGCTTGTCGGCGAGACGGTACAAGCTCTCGAGATTGGCCCGCATGCCCAGTGTCGCCATGCGATTGATGTCCGTCTGCGCGAGATCGGCGGTCGTCATTGCGGTTGAGCGCACCTTGCCGTGCGCCGTGGGCGCGTCCTGATAGGACACGCATCCGGTGCACATCGCCGCCCCCGTCAACGCCACCATGATGGCTGCCGCCGTCAATCGCGCTCGCGCGGCATGGGCTAAGCCGTTTCGTTCTCGGCGCAAGGCGAGCCGTCGGGTCATGGCGGTATCGGGGTCGGTGAACGGTGAACGGTGACTCTACGCGATCAAAGCCCTCACGTCGTGTCGATTCCTCCTGAAAATTTGTGACATTCGGTAACGCACGCCGCTCCCGCCGTCAGGGCTGCAGCGCCTCGCGTGCCCGCGCGAACAGCGCGTGCGTCATGGCCTCCTCCAGCCGCAGTACCGGTGTGACGCAACAGTCGGCATCGGCAAAGCGCGACGTCCATTCGGCCTGCGAAGCACTCGCAAACACCGCCGCCAGTTCAGCCTGAAGCGCACGCGCGTCGTCGCCGCCAACCGCCTGTCCGAGCGACCAGTGCCGCGCCCTCCACTCGCTGCGCCCGAGCACGTCACACAGCGTTTGCCAGAACTTGAGTTCGAGCGCGCCCACGGCCATGTATCGTCCATCCTGTGTGCGATAGACCTGATAGCAAGGCACGCCCCCGTTGAGCAAATCCTTACCCGCCCGCGACACATGCCCTTGCCGATGCAAGGCAACGGCCGGAACGAGGTTCGAGCGGAACACCTCGTGGGTCATTGAGATATCCAGCCACCGGCCGCGGCCGGTGCGTTGTGCCGCGACCAGGGCCGCCAGCACCGCCTGTACCGCCGCCTGCCCGCCGCCGTACAGGTCGCCAATCTGGAAATTCGGCACGATCGGCGCGTCGCCCGCATCGCCCAGTTGATCGAGCACGCCCGCGTAGCCGATGTAATTGATGTCGTGCCCGGCGGCCTGCGCCATTGGCCCGTGCTGTCCGTAACCGGTAATCGAGGCCATCACCAACGAGGGCCTGAGGCGCGCCAGCGTTTCGTAATCGAAGCCGAGCCGCGCCATCACCCCCGGGCGAAACCCCTCGAGCAACACGTCGGCGCGAGCGACCCGGTCGAGAAACGCCGCGCGGTCGCGATCGCGTTTGAGATCGAGCCGCTCAACCGATTTGCCGCGATTGAGCAACCGCCAGAACGCGCTCGGTGGCGGCTCGCCATCGTTGAGCATCATCTCGCGGGCATAGTCACCCGCGCCCGTGTCCTCGATCTTGATCACGTGCGCCCCCAACTCCGCGAGGCGCAGCCCGGCGAGCGGACCGGGCAGCAGACGCGTGAGATCCAGCACGGTGACGCCGGCCAGCGGCGCTTCGGCAGACGCGTACGATTCAGGTGCTTCGGGGTCTTTGGGGAAGTCAGGCAATTCGGTCATGGCAAGCGTGAAAGGGATGACGGTGGATGTCCACACCGTACCGCGCCGTGCCGCCCGTGCGCAAGCGGACGTCGCACCTTCGTCCCTCGGACATCTCCGAATTCAGCCCTGATGGGTGCCGTCTTCCCACAAAACGGGACCCGAAGCATCGCCTGTCCCCAGGGCCTCGCCCGGGGAGACTTCGTGCATCGGCGCCGCGACCACGCCCTCCGTCAGCAATCGCGAGATCTGGCTGTCGAGATACCCCAGATCCCGCAGGATTTCATACGTATGCTCGCCCGCCGCGGGCAAGGGCCGGCGCGCGGGCAAGCGCTGTCCTGCCATCGCGATCGGCAGCAACGGCACCCGTGTGTGCTCGCCTTGCTCCGTCACCAGATCGCCCAAGCCGCCACTCGCGCGCAGATGCGGGTCGTCGAACAGCGCCTGTGGCGTGACGATCGGTGCGAACGGCAGACCGTGCCGCTCGAACGCGGCCGCCAGATAGCTCGCGTCGAACCCGAGCATCATCTCGCGCAGCAAAGGGAGCAGCCAATCTCGCGCGAGCACCCGGTCGTTGTTCGTCGCGAGCCGCGCGTCGTCGGCCAGATCCTGACGGCCGAACACGTCGCAGAAGATCCGCCACTGGGTGTCGCTCACCACTGCGAGGAAAATCTGCACGCCGTCGCGCGCCGTGAACACGTCGTAGATTCCCCAGGCCGAGAGGCGAGCAGGCATGGGGTCGGGTGCCAGCCCCGTCACCGCGAACTGCTGCATGTGTTGCGCCGCGAGCAGCACACAGTTCTCGAACAGCGCGCCCTGCACTTCCTGCCCGCGGCCGGTGCTCTTGCGCTCGTAAAGCGCCGCCAGCGCCGCGAGCGCGCCAAACACGCCGCCCATGATGTCGTTGACCGAAGTCCCCGCGCGCAGCGGCTGCCCGCGTGGCCCCGTCATGTAGGCGAGCCCGGCCATCATCTGTACGACTTCGTCGAGTGCGGTGCGCGTGGCGTACGGTCCCGGCAGGAACCCTTTGAGCGAGACGTAGACGAGCGCGGGATTCAACCGAGACAAGGTCGCGTAATCCAGCCCGAACTGGCGCATGCGTCCCGGCTTGAAGTTCTCGGTCACCACGTCTGCCTTGCTCACCAGCCGCAGGATCAGCTCATGCCCCTCGGCCCGCGTGACATCCACGGCAAGACTGCGCTTGTTGCGATTGAACGTGCGGAAAAAGCCCGCGCCAGTGCCCAGCAGGCGCCGTGTGGGGTCGCCGCCGACCGGCTCCACCTTGATGACGTCGGCACCGAGATCGCCGAGCACCATGCCGCAGGTGGGGCCCATCACCATATGAGAAAACTCCACAACGCGAATGTCTTTCAACGGCATTGGCGTTGCCGGGGACACGTCCTGCATCGCTTATCCTCCCCGCCCTGCCCGCGAGACTTCGCCACACCGCCGATCCGGCAGGCTCTCGGCATGGGCAGCGAAGCCGTCGCGTCGCAGTTGATCGAAACCGACGATATATCCCGCCAAGGCGCTCGCGGCCACGGTGGCCGGACTGCCCAGCCACATCTGTCCCGGCCCCGAACGGCCGGGGAAATTGCGGTTCTGCGCGCTGATGACCACTTCGCCGGGCGAGCGCGACACGCCGGGCCCTGCGTTCACGCACGCGCCACACCCGGGCGAGAGCATCGTGACGCCCGCCGCCGCGAAGACATCCGCGTAGCCCTGTGCCTCGCACCACGCGCGAACGTCTTCGCTGCCGTATTGCAGATAGAAGCGCACGCCATCGGCCACTTTGTGCCCTTGCGACAGGCCCCACGCGAGCACGTCGTGGCACGCGCGCAGGTCCTCGCGCTTGCTGCCCGTGCACGATCCCCCGTAGGCGATGTCGATCGGCACCTCCGCCGGCAACTGGCTGAGCGCCATGCCGTTGCCCGGATCGCCGGGACTCGCCACCATCGCCCCGAGTCGCGCACAATCGATTTCGATGACGTGGGCGTACGATGCCTGCGCGTCGCTCGTCATCCACGGTGCCAACGCGACGTCGATGCCGCGCCGTTCGCGCAGGTATCTCACGGTCTCGGCATCGGGTACGATCAGCCCCGTCAGCCCACCGATCTCGGCGACCATGTTGGTCAGCGTCGCCCGCTCGTCGGTCGACAGGTGCTTCACCGCCTCGCCGGAGAATTCGATGATCTGACCGATGGCACGGCCGTCGCGGACATACGGCAGATGCAGCAGGTGCAGCGCGAGATCCTTCGCCCCCACGCCCGCCGGCAAGCGCGAGCGCAGATGCACGAGACAGGTGCCCGGCACCGCCAGTCGCGCGTCGCCCGTCAGCCAGGCGCTCGCCATTTCCGTCGCCCCCACGCCAAACGCAAACGCCCCCACCGCCCCGCAATGCGGTGTATGCGAATCCGTGCCGACGATGACCTGTCCCGGCAGCGCGTAGCGCTCAAGCATCAAGGCATGGCAGATGCCTTCCGAGCCGCCGCCTGTGGCGCGGCCATGCAGACGCAGATCGTGCTGCGCGCAGAACGCGTGCTGGGCAGCGCCCAGACGCCGCGCCGCATCCACCAGCGGCGGTAGCCCACCGCCCTCGGCAGACATCGTATCGAAGTGGGTGAGGTGATCCTCAAAGCACAGCATCGACGCCGGATCGTGCAGCTCGGGTACGGTGTCGCCGAAGGCGTGTCGCAGGACGCTCACGGCCATCGGCGTGACATATTCGTGGGAGAAGCGCCAGTCGGCGGGGACGAACACGGCATCGCCCGCGCGCACGCGAGGCACGCCGAGCGCCATGGCAATGATCTTTTCGCCGTAGGTCATCGCCCCCGGCGCGTGCGCCGGCCGCGGCGCCACCACGTCCCCAGCCAGGCGGCGACGCGTATAGCCGAACAGCCCCCCGCTGCGCACGATGTCCACGCCCAACGGATCACAGTCTTCGAGAAAGGCCTCGATGGGGACCGCCTCCCCCGCCTGCAGCCGCTCCGCGAGCGCCAGATCGGTCGACATCAGCAACCCAAGGTTCTGGCAGTTCTGTGCATAAATGCGCTCGAAACTCTCGGCGATCACGATCCGGATGCCCGCGCACCATTCCGCGAACGGGCTCGCCTCGCGCGACGACCCCTTGCCGCGGCGCAACCCGCTGACCGACAACGCGAAACCTCCTTCGCGCACGGCCTTCGACCTGACAGGAAAGACGCCGGCCGGATCCGCAGTGTCAGCACCGCATCGCAATCCGATATAGACGGCGTCGCCAAGTGTCTCGTCGAACGCCAGACACGCCCAGGCGGGCGTCATCTCGTCGGTGGAGATCTGGTCGCGCAACGGACCCGCTTCGGCGCGCGTCAGCGATTCGCCGGCCAGTTGCCGGGTCACGGCCTCGGCTCGGTCGCTCAACCAAAGCACCCGTCCGTGGAGTTGCACAGTGGCTTGCATCAGATCGCTCCTCGAATGCGCCCCCATGGCGTCCACCCGTGTCGCCCGCAAATGACGCGCCAAACCCGTGTGCGGCAGCAAGGCGCAGGTGAGACCATGACATCCCGACGTGCGTCCGTCAGGAAACCTTCAGGGATACTGCCGATTTGCACGTGTGGCGAACGCGTTGGTCCAAGTCTCATCGAGCCGGATCTGCGACGGCTTGACCTCCGGCGTGAACGACGCGAGCGCCTTGAGCGCCGTGGCCGGGCCGCCCGCGGGCATCATGCCGTCTGGCGAGAACGCCTCGCGACAGTTGGCAAATGCTTGCAGGTATAGCGCCTTGTTGCCCAGCAAATAGGACTCCGGCACGGTCTTGATCAGATCGGCAGCGGTGGCGCGCTGGAGCCATTTGTCCGCACGCACAATGGCGTTGGCCACTGCCTGCACCGTGCGAGGATTCCGCTCGATGAAACTCTGCGGCGCATACATCACGGCCGCAGGCATCGGCCCGCCGAACATCGCGCGGGTGCCCGCCTGCGTACGCGTATCGACAAGCACCTTGATGTCACCCGACTCCTGCAGCAGCGTCATCATGGGGTCGACGTTGGACACGGCATCGACCTGTCCGCCGCGCGCGGCGGCAACGACCGTCGCGTTGCTGCCGACGCCCACGATGGACACATCGCTCGGTTTGAGCCCGGCTTTCGTGAGCGCCACGTTCACCAGCATATGCGTGCTCGACCCCGGCGCGCTCACCCCGATGCGCATACCCTTCAGATCCTTGACCGATTTCACCTCGGCGGCCTTGGCCTTGACCACGCCAAGCACCAATTGCGGCGCGGCGCCAAGCACCACGAACGCTTGATAGGTCAACCCCTTGGACTGCATGAGCAACGTGTGCTCGAAGGCCCCGGCCCCCATGTCGGCGCTACCACCGACGACGGCTTGCAAGGCTTTGGAGCCTCCCGCAAAGTCGTCGATGGTGACGTCGAGCCCCTCGTCCTTGAAGTAACCGAGTTGTTCGGCGATGGTCAACGGGAGATAGTAGAGGCCGGGCTTGCCGCCCACGGCAATGGTGATCTTCGGTTTCTCGAGCGCCTGTGCGGGTGCGGCATACGCCCCTGCGCTCATGCCCAGTGCTGCGAGGCCTGACGCCACCAGCGAGAAGACGAGAGCCCAACGTCCTACGGCAACGCGCACGCGGCGCGCTTCGGTATGTGTCATCGCGTGTCTCCTCCCGCCCGATGCGGGAAATCGGCGCGCTCCGGCTCGTCGGCCGGAATCGCTATCGGCCCCCAGAGCATCCGCTGCCCCGCAAAGGTCGACAAGTTGTGTTTCGGCATGCCAGACATCGCCGTTCACGACGCTTGGCCGCGCACCGAACCTCCGGCGTTCATTCGCCATGCGAACATTACGTAACGCTATGGGAACACAGATGATCGACGAGCATGCGCGAGGCGACGGGCAACGCGTCGTAACGCCGCACGCACACGATCAGCCGGCGCTGTGCCCACGGATCGGTCAGCGGCACGATGCGTAGCGCCACGCCGTCTGTCGCTTGCGAATAGGTGCCGACGGCCTCGCGCGGCACGACGGCCAGCCCGAGGTTGGCCCGCACCATGCGGCACACGCCTTCGAAGGTCGAGACATGGATGCGGAACTTGACTGTCTTGCCCTGCTCGGCCGCCACGCGCCGCAGCACTGTGTACATGGCGCTGTCCGGATGCACGCCGATGTGATCGAAGTCGAGCGTATCGACGAACGCGAGCTGTTCCCGGCTGGCCAGCGGGTGTTCGCTGTGCAGCACGGTCACGACCTGGTCATTGCGATAGGGGAAGACTTCGACGTCGCGGGTATCGACAGCGTCCCAGCAGATGCCGATGTCGGTGGCGCCATCCGCCACACCACGCACGACCTGCGCGCTCGTGTGGTCTTCCAGGTCGACCTTCACGCCGTCGTGGCGACGCAGGAACGCGCCGAGTTCATCGGGCAAGGTCTCGACGATCGAGGAAACGTTGGCGAAGATGCGGATATGGCCGCGCACGCCGCTGGTGTACTCGGACAAATCGCCCTGCATCTTCTCGAGACTGCGCAGCACATTGCGTGCGTGATGCAGCAGCGCCTCGCCAGCCGGGGTCGGCCGCACGCCCCACTTATGGCGCTGGAGAAGCGCCGAACCGATCAGGGACTCGAGGTCGTTGATGCGTTTGCTGACAGCGGAGGGCGCAATGAATTCGCGCTCGGCGGCCCGCGCAATGCTGCTTTCTTCGCAAACGGCGACGAACAGTCGCAACGAGACCAGATCGATCCGCCATAGCGCCATGCTCGTCTCCCAAAGGCGATGCATTGACAGCGATGTTGCGGCGCGCGTGGTAAAAACACAACGATCCACCGCCCCTGACGATTCAGGAAAGCACCATCAAAACGCCAACGAACGGCCTCCCCCCAGGAACGACGGCAAACGACCACGACATCCGGGGGAAACGGAAAATCGGCGGCTCGGGGGAAGAAACACGTCAATCGCCCAAGGCGACACCCCCGTCAGGTCCGCGGGTTACACGACCCCATCGGATGTCGCGCATCCGTCTCGAAGTGCTGGTCCCCGTCTCGCGCAGGTCACCTGCTAGCGCATCGCTCCCGCGAGCAGCACGGCGCTCCAGCCGCCGTCTGCCGTGTTCAGCGGTGCCTCAGGCGGCGGTGCCGACGCCAAGGCCATGAACAGCCAACATTTGCAAATGACGATTGCAATCATTTTGTTGACGCTCGATCATCCCGGCTTCGTTGCCGGGCCTGCTTTGACTATAGTCCGGCACTATCGGAGCGGCAACCCGGAAACATACCAAACGGGTTCGCGATCGGCGTTCCCGCAACAGCCCGCGCAGGAACGCGATGTCAAATCCCCCCTGCCTTTAGCCGCGTTTCGCAATGGCGCGCGCCAACAGCAGCACCGGCAGCAGGCCCACGAGCACGAGCGTCAACGCGGGCACGGCCGCCTCGGCGAGCCGTTCATCGGCGGCCAGATGACTGGTGACGACCGCCAGCGTATCCATGTTGAACGGTCGCAGCGCGAGCGTCGCGGGGAGCTCCTTCATCACGTCGACGAATACCAGCAGCGCGGCGGTCAATACGCTACCGCGCAGCAGCGGCAGATGCACCCGGCGCAACATCGCCCAACCGCTCACGCCGAGGCTGCGGGCGCTGGCGTCGAGATTGGGCGCGATGCGGGCAAAGCCGGCTTCCACGCTTTGCAGCGCCGCCGGCAGGAATCGCACGAGATAGGCATAGATCAGCACACCGCTAGTGCCGGCGAGCACCAGGGCGTCGGTCCCGAACACACGGCCAAGCCACGTGTCCAGATGCAGCACCGGCGTGAGAATGCCCAGGGCGATGACCGCGCCCGGGATCGCATAGCCGACGCCCACGAGACGAATGGCGATGCGCGTGACACGCCCCGGGGCCAGTCGCTGGGCGTACCCGAGCACGACGGCAACGACGCTGGCGACGAGGGCCGCCACCACCGCAAGGCGCACGGTGTTGAAGACCCACTCGCCGTAGCGATGCCAAGGCACCTGATCCAGTTCGGCAACGGCCAGGCGCAGCATGATGAGCACCGGCAGCACGAAGCCGATGATGAGCGGCAGCGCGCATACGAACGTCGCCAGGGCGGCACGCCCCGCTGACAGCCGCGAACGTCGCGACGTCGACGGCGCCCGCCCCGGCGCCCCGTAGTACCGAAGTCGCGCCCGGCTACGCGCTTCCGCTATCAGCAGCACGAGTACGGCCAACAGCAGGCAGGCCGAGAGTTGGGCGGCCGCCACCCGATCGCCCATCGACAGCCAGGCGCGGTAGATGCCAGTCGTGAGCGTTGGCACCCCGAAGTACGCCACGGCGCCGTAGTCCGCGAGCGTCTCCATGAGCACCAGCGCCAGGCCCGCGATCAGGGCCGGTCGCGCGAGCGGCAACGCCACGCGCAGGAACCCCTGCACGGGGGTACACCCCAGCGTGCGGGCGGCTTCGAAATACCGTTGGCTGTGTTCCAGAAAGGCGGTGCGCGCCAGCAGGTAGACGTACGGATAGAACGCCCCGGCGAAGACCCACGCGGCGCCGTACCACGAGCGAATCTCCGGGAACGCTGCGAGCCGCTCCACCGAGAGTAGCGAGCGCAGCGCGCTCTGCACCGGGCCGGCGAACTGCAGGAAGTCGGTGTAGGCGTAAGCGGTGACATAGGCGGGCATTGCCAGCGGAAGAATCAGCGCCCATTCCAGCACGCGGCGGCCGGGAAACGTGTAGTGGACGACCAGCCACGCGCTGGCGACGCCCATCACCAGCACGCCCGCGCTCACGGCCACGGAGATGCGCAGCGAGTTGAGCAGGTACTCGGGCAGCACCGTGTCGAGCATATGTGACAGGACCGCATGGGTTTGTGCATCTCCCGTACCGAGCGCCGCCACGATGCCGAACATCGGCACGAGCACGACCAGCGCGGGCACCCACGCCAGCCACCGCCAAGCCCAGGCGACAGACAAGCGTGTGGCGCGTCGTGCGACAAGAGGCGAACGATCGGTCAGGACGGGATCGACGGAGGCAGAATCGGCGGGGGCGCGTGACGGGGGCGTCGATGACATCGGCAAATCGTGACGGGTAGCGGGCATTGGGCGGACGAGCGAACGGGCGACGGCCCACTGCCGTTGCCCCGTCGCGTCGCTTCGGGGAACCGGCAGAGACTCGCCGGTCTAAAACGTTGTAAATTATACGCATTCGCGATTGCGACTCTGACGCAGGCAGCCGCGGAAAGTGCCCCGCCTCCAGCGAAAATGCCGCCTCGCGCCCGTCCGTGTTCGATTGTGTCCATTGATCCGCTTCGTCGACGTGCTTTCGTCGACTCACGCCACCCTACGCCAATGCCCCTGCCCTACCTGCTGCTTGACCATCTCCGCGTGAACTACCAAGCTGCCGGCCACGTCCACACGGCGGTACGCGACGTGTCGCTGTCGCTGGCCCGCGGCGAAATCGGCTGTCTGCTCGGCCCGTCCGGCTGCGGCAAGACGACGGTCCTGCGCGCCGTATGCGGCTTCGAGCCGTTGGCAGGGGGGCGCATCGTGCTCGATGGTCACGAAGTCGCGAACGCGCAGTCGAGCGAACCGCCGGAGCGTCGCCAGGTTGGCGTTGTGTTCCAGGATTACGCGTTGTTCCCGCATCTGGACGTTGCCCGGAATATTGGCTTCGGCCTCGGGCGCATGGCGCGCGGCGAACGTCAGGCGCGGGTGGAGAGGCTCGCGGAGCGCGTCGGCCTGGCGGGGGCGCTGAAGCAGTATCCCCATGAACTCTCCGGTGGTCAGCAACAACGCGTGGCACTTGCGCGAGCCCTGGCCCCCGCCCCCGCGCTGCTGTTGCTCGACGAACCGTTCTCGAACCTTGATCTGGATCTGCGCGAGCGTCTGGCGGTTGATGTGCGCGAGATCATCCGGGAGAGCGGTGCGACGGCGATCCTGGTGACCCACGACCAGCATGAAGCGTTCGCGATGGCCGATCGCATCGGCGTCATGCATGCGGGGGCGATCGCCCAGTGGTCGCCCGCGCGCGAGCTGTGGCGCATGCCCGCCAATCGTGCGGTGGCAGAGTTCATCGGACGCGGCGCATTGATTCCCGGTACCTTCCGGGGCAGTGTCGACGGCGGCGGCATTTCGGTCGAACTCGGGGAACTGGCGGTCTCGCCGATGCTGGCGGACAAGCTGCTGCGCAACGCCGCCAAAGACACGTATCCCGTCAACGTCGACGTTCTGCTTCGCGCGGACGATATTGCACACGACCCGGCGAGCCCGTTCGAAGGCACGCTGGTGCGGCGCGCGTTCCGCGGCGCTGACCAGCTTTATACGTTGCGCCTGGCGTCGGGACGCGAGGTGATCGCCCGCGTCGACAGCGAATTGACCCACGCCGCGGGCGAGCGCGTGGGTCTGCGCTTGACGGTCGAGCATCCGGTGGCTTTCGCCGCGCGTGTCGCTGGCGTCTGACCCTTGCGCAGCACGGCGTCGCCCGGAGACTGGTAAAATCCGGCAAAACGGATGGGCCTATGAAACAGTACCTCGACTTCATGCGCCATGTACTCGAACATGGCACCGACAAGACTGACCGCACCGGCACGGGCACCCGCTCGGTGTTCGGTTACCAGATGCGCTTCGACCTGCAGGAAGGATTTCCGCTCGTTACCACCAAGAAGGTGCACATCAAGTCCATCGTGCACGAACTGCTATGGTTCCTGCAGGGCAGCACGAACGTGCGCTATCTGCAGGAAAACGGTGTCTCCATCTGGAACGAATGGGCCGATGCCGACGGTGAACTCGGCCCGGTGTATGGCGCGCAGTGGCGCTCGTGGCCAACGCCCGACGGCGGTCATATCGACCAGATCACGCAGCTCGTCGAGCAGATCCGCACGACGCCCGACTCGCGCCGCCTGATCGTATCCGCCTGGAACGTCGGCGAGATTCCCCGCATGGCGCTGCCGCCGTGTCACGCGTTCTTCCAGTTCTATGTGGCCGACGGCAAGCTGTCGTGCCAGCTCTATCAGCGCAGCGCCGATATTTTCCTTGGCGTGCCGTTCAACATCGCGAGCTACGCGATGCTCACGCACATGATGGCGCAGCAGACGGGGCTCGATGTGGGCGACTTCGTCTGGACTGGGGGCGACTGCCATCTGTACAACAATCATCTCGAACAGGTTCGCACGCAGCTCGCGCGCGAGCCGTTTGCCCTGCCAACGCTCGAGATCTCGCGCAAGCCCGATTCAATCTTCGATTATCGTTTCGACGACTTCCATATCGTCGGATACGAAGCGCATCCGCATATCAAGGCTCCGGTGGCCGTATGACGATACTGACGCTGGTGGTCGCCCGCGCCGAGAACGGCGTGATCGGGCGCGACAATCAATTGCCGTGGCGTTTGCCGGAAGACCTGGCGCACTTCAAGCGCACGACGCTCGGCAAGCCGATCGTGATGGGGCGCAAGACGTTCGATTCGATCGGTCGTCCGCTGCCGGGCCGCCGCAATATCGTGGTATCTCGCAATCCGGACCTGAAGATCGACGGCTGCGACGTGGCGGGTTCGCTTATCGATGCGATGCGGCTGTGCGTGGGGGTCGAGGAAATCTGCCTGATCGGCGGTGCGCAGTTGTACGCCGAAGCGCTGGCAAGCGCGGACAAGGTGATCGTCACGGAGATCGCCAAGGCGTTCGAAGGCGACGCGCATTTCCCGGCGCTTCCGGCCGCGCAATGGCGGGAAACCGCCCGCGAGTCCCATCACTCGCCGGCGCCGAACGATTTCGACTACGCGTTCGTGACTTACGAACGGATGTGAAGCGACGGGGCGCCGCCGCGTCACAAGCCGTGGAACGCTCGCCTGGTGACATCTACGTGATCAGGCGGCTGCGCGAACGCCATTCGTTTCGCCAGTGTTCCCAATAAACAAGCTCAGGATCCCGTGCGTGACACTACGTCGCAAAACCCGGATTCAGGAGAGGCGGATCGGCATCGCCGAGGACCGATCGCAGTTCCGCGATGTCGATCCGCTGGAAACACGAACATCACGCTTGCATCAGGAAGGAAATCAAAGCGCCGCCGACTCACGCGCTCAGGTTTTCGCGCGGCGCCTGGGCGAGCGCGCCGGGTTGCTCGCCGCCACTGATCGGCATGCCCTCCGAGACATGCACGCGGTCACGGCCAAGGCGCTTGGCGGTGTACAAGGCGTCATCCGCCAAGGCGATCAGACGCTGCGGCGTATCGCCTGCGGCCCCCTGCTGCGGCACATGCGTTGCGCAGCCGACGCTGACCGTCACGTAACCCTGCTGCACTGGACCCGGTTTCGCCAGCGCCCGAACACTTTCCGTCACGCGCGTTGCGACGAACATGGCGCCGTTTGCGTCGGTCTCCGGCAGGACGACCACGAACTCCTCGCCGCCATATCGCGCCACGAGATCCGTCGGTCGATGCGTCGCCCGCATGATGGCGAGTGCAACATGCGCAAGACACTCGTCGCCAAGCGGATGTCCATAGGCGTCGTTGTAGCGCTTGAAGTGATCGACGTCGACCATCAACAGCGATAATGGGTGCCCCGAGCGACGGGCCTGATCGAAATCGCGCGGGAACCGCTCGCTGAAGTAGCGGCGATTGAAGATACCGGTGAGCGCGTCGCGGTTGCTGTATTCGATCAGACGCAGGTGCGCGCGCGCCAGTTCGCGGTAAAGCCGCGTGACTTCCCACACCAGCACGCAGACAAGCAACCCCGGGGCCGACATGCTGAATAGCCGCGCCAGGTACCACCCCAGCGAGAATCGCACCGTACTCATCAGGCTGAGCACGGTATCCGTCACACAAGCAAGCACGGCGAGCGCCACCCACACGTCGAGCACCGCGCGCAAGCGACCGATCGCCAGCACGGCGCCCAGCGCGACGAGGTTCAAGACAAGCAGCACGATGCCAGCACCGCTGGCGGAGAAATCGCCCGGCGCGCTCGCCGGTGCCAACGCGGGCGGCAGCGGCACGGCCAACGCCGTCAGGCATAGCAACCCGCCCACAACAAGCGGCAGGCCGACGAAGAGCCACATCGCACGACCGGACGGCGGCAACTGCGTCACGGACTGCGGGGTGAAGCGGCGTCGCACCAGCATGGCGATAAGCACGAGAGTGGGGAACCCCGCATGCCAGAAGACCCAGATCCAGGCGGATGTCGTCGGAAGCGCCCCGAACAGCCCCTGCGGCGCGAAAAGGCCGGGGAACGTCAGCAGTTGCATCGCGACGGTCAATGCCGTAAAGGCATAAGCACCGGCGAGCAGCCCGAACACCGGCAGCCGGCTCACCGTAAACTGTACCGCCAACAAGAACGAGGCGATCGTCGCCGTCGAGAACACCGTTAGCCCACACATGGGCAGGAACGCGGCAACCGCCGGGAGTGCCGTGGTCGCGTGTGGCGCCGTCAATACCAGGGCAGCGAGGATGACCATCGCCAGACAACCCGCGAAAGCCCTCTGACCAGGCGTTGCACGCTCCATCAGAAAGGTGTCCATGACATCCCCTTTGATTCTCGATGTCCGATGCAGAGCCAACAACAGGCGGCGTTTGACACACCTCCCCCACCGATTACCGGTTAGTCGCAGCATGCGCTAATTCCGCTCGGCTGCCAACGTGTGCCTGGCCGCCCTGCCGGCCCACCCTTTTGACACCGCCCTCCAGCCGTCGCATCCGCGGCCTCGCATAGAAAAAGCGGCGTCGACACGCTATCGTCAGATAACGCGTCGACGCCGCCTGATCGACGTCGTCCTTCGTCCTTGCCGCTCGGTGAAGCGCGGGGCCGCGTGCACGCCTCCCCGCGCCCCCGACAGACCTCAACCGCCCAGATATGCCTCGAGCACGCGAGGATTTCCCAGCAAATTGCGCCCCGTGTCTTCGAGCACCACCTTGCCGGTTTCGAGCACGTAGCCATGTTGCGCAATCTTCAGCGCTTGACGCACGTTCTGCTCCACCAGGAAGATGGTCAGGCCTTCGGCGTTGATTTCCTTGAGCGTGCTGAAGATGCCCTGCACGATGATCGGCGCGAGCCCCATCGACGGCTCATCGAGCAGCAACAGCCGCGGCCGCGCCATCAACGCCCGGCCAATCGCCAACATCTGCTGTTCGCCGCCCGACAAATTTCCGGCCATCTGGTCCAGACGCTCGGCCAGCCGCGGGAATCGCGCCAGTACCTTGTCCAGATCCGGCTTCACGTTCTGCTTGTCGCGACGCGTGTAGGCGCCCAGCTCCAGGTTCTCGCGCACGGACATCGTCGTGAGCGTGGCGCGACCCTCGGCCACCTGCACCAGCCCGCGCTGCACGATCTTGTTCGGCGGCAGACCGCCGACCTCCTCCCCTTCGAAGCGGATCGTGCCCGCCTGCTTCTTGATAAGACCCGACAGGGCGAGCAGCGTCGTCGACTTGCCCGCACCATTGGCCCCCACGAGCGAGGTGATCTCGTGCTCGCGCAACGAGAAATCGACGCCCTTCACGGCTTCGATATGCCCATAGGCCACCCTCAGGCCCTTCACTTCGAGCAGCGCGCTCATGCCTTGTCCTCCGCGCCGGCCGCGAGTGCGGCCGCATCGTCGTCATCGTCATCGCGGCCGAGATAGGCTTCGATGACCTGCGGGTTATGCTTGATCTCGTCGGGACCGCCTTCGGCGATGATGCGCCCGAAGTTCAACACGGCGATGCGTTCGCACAATCCCATCACAAAGCGCATGTCGTGCTCGATCATGAAGATCGTGTAGCCGCGCGCCTTGATGTTCTCGATCTCGCCCATGAGATCGACCTTCTCGCCCGTGTTCATACCGGCCACGGGCTCGTCGAGCAGCAGCAGCTTGGGCTCGGTCGCCAGCGCACGGGCCAGTTCGAGCTTGCGCTGATCGCCGTACGAAAGGTTGTCGGCGATGTCGTGCGCCTTGTGATCGAGCTTCACCCACGAGAGCAGTTCGTGCGCACGTTCGCGCGAGCGCTTCTCCATCTCCCGATACCCCGGCAACGAAAGCAGCAGGCCAGCCGGGCCATACGAGAGATGCCGATGCATGCCGACCACCACGTTCTCGAGCAGCGTCATCTCCTTGAAGACGCGGATGTTCTGGAACGTGCGGGCAATGCCGCGCTGCGTAATCCGGTGCGGCTTCTGCCCCACGAGACTCTCGCCGTCGAACGTGATGCTGCCGCCCGTGGGCTGCAACAGCCCGGTGATCAGGTTGAAGACGGTCGTCTTACCCGCCCCGTTCGGGCCGATCAGCCCGAAGATCGTGCCTTGCGGCACCTCGATGTTCACGTCCTGGAGAACGTGCAGGCCACCGAATCGTTTGGAAATATTGGAAAGCTTGAGCATGTCGTATCCCTCGTCCGCTTATGTGGAAGAGGCCGAACGCGTCTTGCCGGCACGGAACCAGCGGCGAAAACGCATCGGGTCCCAAATGCCCTTGGGCAGGAACAGCACGATCAGCACCAGGATCAGGCCGTTGACCACAAGACGGAAGGCGTCGAACGCGCGCAGCAACTCGGGCAGCAGCGTGAGAATCGTGCTGCCAAGCACCGGCCCCGCCAGCCCATTGATGCCGCCGAGAATCGCCATGGTGAGAATCTCGACGCCACGGTCGAAGCCGAATTCGTTCGGCCCGATGAAGAACGTCAGATGCGCATTGAGCGCCCCCGCCAACCCGGCAAGCACCGCCCCCAGCACGAACGCCAGCATCTTGTATCCCGTGACATTGATGCCCATGAGGCCCGCTGCCGTTTCGTCTTCCTTGATGGCTTCGAACGCACGACCCACTTTGGATCGGCGCAGGCGCCACAACACGGCGAGCGCAATCACCACGGCGCCCGCGACGTGCCACCACTGCGTCAACTGCGGAATGCCGTTCAGGCCCAGCGCGCCGCCAGTCAGGTCTTCCGTGTTGAGAATCAGCACGCGCACGACCTCACCAAAGCCCAGCGTTGCCATCGCCAGATACACGCCCGACAGACGCAGCGTCGGCTTGCCGATGATGAAGGCGATCAACGCCGGCGCCGCCATGCCGCCCGCCAGTGACACCGCAAACGGCGCGTCGTAGTTCATCGTGAGCAATGCCGCCGCGTACGCGCCGATGCCCATGAACGCGGCATTGGCCATGGCCAGCATGCCGCACGAGAGCGTGAGGTAAATCGACAGCGCCAGCAACGCGTTGGTGCCGAGTGTCAGCACCAGGTTGCTATAAACCGCCCAGAAATTGTTAAACCAGTCCATTGCGCCCCCGTGATTACGCTTTGCGTTCGAGCACTTTGCCGAACAACCCCTGCGGACGCACCAGCAGGATCAGGAACAGCAGGCCGAACGCCACCGCGTCGCGCATGTTCGAGCCGACGTACGCGACCGACAGCACTTCGGCGAAGCCGAGGAACAGGCCACCGATCATCGCGCCGCGAATGTCGCCCATACCGCCGAGAATGATGACCGCGATCCCCTTGTGCAGCATCGGCTGGCCCATCAGCGGAAACACCGCGTTGGAGTACAGCCCGATCAGCAGGCCCGCCATGCCGCCCAGACCGGCCGCGGCGAACGACGTTACCAGGAACAGACCCTCGACGTTGATGCCAAGCAGGTAGGCCGCCTTGGGCGACTCGGCGATGGCCCGCAGGGCGCGCCCGAGTTGCGTTCTCTTGATCGTGGCGATGAGCACGGCCATGAGGGCAAACGAAATGAAGATGATCGCGAGCTCGAGCACCGTCATGTGCACGCCGGCCACCGTGAGGGTGTCCTGCGGGATGAGGTCGTACGGGAAACGAAGGTTTTCCGCACCGAAGATGCCCTGCACACCGTTGTTGAGCAGAATGCCCACGCCAATGGTGGCGATCATCGGAATCAGGTGGGGTGCACCGCGCTTGCGCAGCGGTTTGAGCACCAGCACGTCGATGAGCAAGCCGAGCAGGCCGGCGACGACGACCGCCGTGACGATGGCCGCCCACAGCGGCAGGTGAAGGCGCACGACGGCTTGCAGCGCCGCGTAGGCACCGACCATGAAGACCGCGCCGTGCGAGAGATTGATAACGCCGAGGATGCCGAACACGAGGGTGAACCCGAGCGCGAACAAGGCGTACACGCACCCGAGGGAGAGCGCGTTGACGAGTTGCTGTTCCAGCATGGTGTGTATTCCAGCCTGAGGGACGGAGGCACGCGCCGCACGGGGGTACGGCGAGCGCCAGAAACGCCGATGGGCGTAGCGCCTTTCGGCCCTACGCCCATGCGGACTTCTTCAAGTGCTGCCGGGCTGCTTACTTCTCGATGACGTACTTGTTGCCCTTCGTCACGCTGACGATCGGCGACTGTTGTGCATCGTAGCCGGCCGGCTTGCCGTTCTTGCCCATGGCCTGACGGAACGCGAACTTGCCCGTGGCGCCGTCGTGCGTGGCCTTCGGCAGCGCGTCGCGCAGGGCCTTGCGGTCGGCGACCAGGTTGCCCGAGAGCTTCACGCCCTTGATCGCGCCTGCCGCGATGTACATCGCGTCATACGCTTGCGCTGCGAACTGGTCCGGCGCCACGTTGTACTTCGCCTTGTACGCGGCGATGAACTTCGTGTTGGCCGGCGTGCTGTTCTCGATCGACCACGGGCTACCCACCCACAGGCCATCCGAGCTGCCCTTGGCCAGATCGAACACCTTGACCGAATTCATGCCGTTGCCGCCGATGAACGGCACGTTGATACCCAACTGACGCGCCTGCACCATGATCGGCGCACCTTCGGCGATCAGGGCCGACAGCACGATGGCGTCCGGGTTGCTCGCCTTGATCTTCGTGAGCTGCGCCTTGAAGTCCACGTCGCCCTTGGCGAACGTCTCGGTCGTCGTGACCGGGATCTTCAGATCGGCAAGGGCCTTCTTGAAGTTGTCGTAGCCGCTCTTGGTGAACACGTCGTCGTTGCCGTACAGCACCGCGACCTTCTTGATACCCGTGTGCTTGGTCGCGACCTTGATGGTCTCGGGCAGCACGTCGGCCTCGGTCACCGAGTTGCGGAAGATGTAGTCGCCGATGGACGTAATGCCGTCAGCCGTATTCGACGTGCCGAACGCCACGGTCTTGCCGGCTTGCGCGATCGGGTCGGCAGCCTGGGCCGAGTTCGACAATGTCGGGCCGAAGACCATGAGCACCTTGTCCTGGAAGATCAGCTTCTTGAAAACGTTGATCGCCTCTTCCTTCTTGCCCTGCTCGTCTTCGACCTGCAGCACGAGCTTGTTGCCGTTGATGCCGCCGGCAGCGTTGATTTCATCAGCCGCGAGCTGGAAACCGTTCTTGATGGCGGCGCCATACTGCGCCGCACCGCCCGACAGTGCCTCGGCCACACCGATCTTCAGATCGGCTGCGTGGGCCGCAGCCACCATCCCCGTAGCGACAAGTGCGCACAGCAACTTGGTCATGGTGCTTTTCATGAGTCTTTTCCCTCCAATTCCTAGTCTCTAGTTATGAGAAGGCGCGCCTTGTGAGCGCGCCCATTACCCTAACTACCGCGTCAGTTCTTAAGCCACGGCTTAAGAAAACTCCCAAGCATAACGCAAACTGCCTGTACCGGACACGGCAAATGGGGGTTTTGCCCCGTTGCGGCGCAAAAATGCAACGCGTTTATGGCGTCGCGACGGCATTTTGCAGCATCAATGACCGGCGATGGTCATTTGTTCAATCAGGATTGACCCGACCTCCTTGGTGCCGCGCACGAGCGCATCGGCGCCAATGGCGACGATCTGCCGGAACATGTCGTTCAGGTTGCCCGCCAGCGTGATCTCCTCGACCGGGTACTGGATTTCACCGTTCTCCACCCAGAAGCCCGAGGCGCCGCGCGAATAATCGCCCGTCACATAGTTCACGCCCTGCCCCATCAGTTCGGTCACCAGCAGGCCGGTGCCGAGCTTGCGCAGCATCGCGCGGAAGTCGTCCGTCGGCGCGGTGAGCTTGCTGTACATGCGCAGGTTGTGCGAGCCGCCTGCGTTGCCGGTCGTTTGCATGCCGAGCTTGCGGGCCGAATAGGTCGACAGGAAGTAACCCTGGACAACGCCGTCGCTCACGACATCGCGGGCGCGCGTCCTCACGCCTTCCTCGTCGTACGGGGCGCTGCCCATGGCGCGCGGCACGTGCGGATCTTCGTGAATGCCGACATGGTCGGCAAACACCGGCTTGCCGAGGGTATCGACAAGGAACGTGGCCTTGCGATACAACGCGCCGCCGCTCACGCCCTGCACGAACGCCCCCAGCAAACCGGCGGCGAGCGGCGCCTCGAACAGCACCGCGCACTTGCGCGTGGACAACTTGCGCGCATGCAGGCGAGCCAGCGCGCGCTCGGCGGCGTAGTGGCCAACGGCTTCCGGCGAGGCCAGGTCCTCGGCGGCGCGCTTGGACGAATACCAGTCGTCGCGCTGCATATGGCTGCCCGAGCCGGCAATCGGAGAGACCGAGAGGTAATGACGCGAATACGGATATCCCGAGAGAAAGCCGCGGGTCGTCCCCAACATGAATTGCGAATGTTGGGCCGACACGCTGGCGCCTTCGGAATTCCGGATCAGCGGACTCACGTCGAGTGCCGCCTTCTCGGCGCGTCGCGCCAGTTCTACCGCAGCATCCGCGGTAATGTCCCACGGATGGAACAACGACAGGTCCTGCGGATGCATCTCCAGCAGTTCGGACTCGGCGAGTCCGGCGCAATCGTCTTCCGCCGTGAAGCGTGCAATGTTGTAGGCCGCGTCGACCGTGTCGTGCAGCGCCTTGCGCGAGAAGTCCGACGTGCTGGCGTTGCCGCGACGCTGGCCGATGAACACCGTCACGCCCACCAGCTTGTCGCGGTTGCGCTCGATGGTCTCGACCTTGCCGCGCCGCACCGAGACCGACAGGCCATCGCCCTCGGATATTTCGGCCGCCGCGTCGGTGGCGCCGAGCGAACGGGCGTATTGCAGTACGTCGCTGACGATTTCCTTGAGTTGATCCTGGGTATGCGTGAAGTGCTGGGTCGCTTGGGACATCGTCGCGATTCGGTCAGTGGCTAAATAGGAACCGCCATCTTAGCGCGACTTCCCCGCCGTCGTGCGCAGGCCCGGCAACTATTTGGTCGACGCGCGCCGCGCTACAATAGCGCCCATGACGCATATTCAACGCTATAACCATATCGCCCACGCCGAGCTTTCCGACGAAGGCCCGAGCAAATCCCAGCGAAAGCGCGAGTCGCATGCCTTGCAGGACCTGGGCGAAGAACTGGTCAACCTGGCCAAGGACGCGCTCGCGCGCGTGCCAATGCCCGAGAATCTCGAACGGGCCGTCAAGGACTGTCGCAAGATCACCGCACACGAAGGCCGCCGCCGTCAGATGCAGTACGTGGGCAAGCAAATGCGCACGCTGCACGAATCGGAAGTCGACGCAATTCGCCGCGCCCTCGATATCATCAAGGGCGTCTCGAAGGCGGAAACGGCCAAGCTTCACGCGCTCGAGCGCTGGCGCGAGCGCCTGCTGGCCAAGGACGAGGCCCTCACCGAGTTGCTCGCCCAGCACCCGCAAGCCGACGCCCAGCAACTGCGCACGCTGATTCGCAACGCCCGCCGCGAGCAGGCCGCGCAAAAGCCCCCCAAAGCGTTCCGCGAGCTATTTCAGGCGCTCAAGGATCTGCTTGGCACCGGATCGTCCAGCGTCGAATCTTCGGATGACGCCGACAACGAACTGCCGGAATTCCCAACCCGCGAGGAAGAGTGATGGTTGCCCGCTCACATCCGGACGAACTTCGCGTAGGCCTCGTCTCGATCAGCGACCGGGCGAGCCAGGGCACGTATGACGATCAGGGCATCCCGGCCCTTCAGGCCTGGCTTGGCGCCGCCCTCCAGTCTGCCTGGGTGGCCGAAACACGCCTGATTCCCGATGATGCCGACGGCATTACCGCCACGCTGGTCGACCTCGTCGATACGAGGCAGTGCGACCTGGTGCTCACCACCGGCGGTACGGGCCCCGCCCGGCGCGACGTCACACCGGAGGCCACGTTGCGGGCGGGCACGAAAGAGATGCCGGGCTTCGGGGAGCAGATGCGCCAGATCAGTCTGCGCTTCGTGCCGACGGCCATCCTGTCGCGTCAGGTGGCCGTGATCCGCGAGACGGCCAACCACGCCGCGCTCATCATCAACCTGCCCGGACAGCCCAAGTCGATCAAGGAAACGCTCGAAGGGCTGCGCGACGCGGACGGAAAGTCGATCGTGCCCGGTATCTTTGCTGCCGTACCGTATTGCATCGACCTGATCGGCGGACCCTACGTCGAGACCGACGAAGCCGTCTGCAAGGCCTTCCGTCCCAAGAGCGCCATTCGCGCGCCAAAACCCGCCTGAGCGCCTGACGACGGGACATGACGGGCCGTCCGGTTCGGGCATTCAAAGCACAACGCCAGCGACGTCGCTGGCGTTGTGCTGTCGCTGGCGGCGATCAGGGCGAAGTGGAAGCCGGCGCCTCAGGTACGTCAGGGGCTCCGGGCACGGCCGTCTTCAGGAAATGCTCGCGGTAGTACACCAGTTCGTCGATCGACTCGTGGATGTCGGCCATCGCCGTGTGGGCGGCACGCTTGGTGAACCCCTTGTAGACCGTGGGCTCCCAGCGGCGGCACAGTTCCTTGAGCGTGCTGACGTCCAGGTTCCGGTAATGGAAGAACGCCTCGAGCTTGGGCATGTAACGCGCCATGAAACGGCGATCCTGACAAATCGAATTACCGCACATCGGCGACTTGTTGGGCGGCACGTACTGCGAGAGGAACTCGATCAGTTGCGCTTCGGCACACGCCTCGTCGACGGTCGACGCCTTCACGCGATCGATCAGCCCCGAGCGGCCATGGGTCGATTTGTTCCAGTCGTCCATCCCGTCGAGCACAACATCCGATTGATGGATTGCGAACACCGGCCCCTCGATGCGGCGCGTCAGCGCGGAATCCGTGACGACGACCGCCACCTCGATGATCCGGTCGCTGTCGGGTTGCAGCCCGGTCATTTCCATATCGAGCCAGACCAGATTGAATTCGGCGCGCGCGAGCGTCGTCTCGGCATCGGCAGGCGTGGGATGTTGGGCGGGAATGACAGACATGGTCGGAAGACTCGGGAAAACACGTCGGTGGGCGACCGGCAAGGCGCCTGACCGGTCGAAAGAACTTATAATTCTCGCATACTTCGTATTCTCCTAAAGCGCATGCTCACTTACCTCTTCGTGATCTTCCTGCTGGCGATGGTCATGACCAAGCTTTGGCTGGCCGCCCGTCAGGTTCGCCATGTGGTCGCCCATCGGGCTGCCGTTCCCGAGCGCTTCGCCGACACGATCACGCTGATCGACCATCAACGCGCCGCCGATTACACCGTCGCCCGCACGCGCCTGGGCATGGCCGAGATCTTCGCCCAGGCGGTGCTGCTCGTTGCTTTCACGCTGTTGGGCGGGCTGAACCTGCTGCACATCGGCGTGACCGAGTGGCTCGGCGAAGGCTATCTGGGCCAGATTACCCTGATCGCGGCCGTCCTGCTGATTTCCGGCCTCGTCGACCTGCCCTTCACCTACGTGCGGCAGTTCGTGATCGAACAACGTTTTGGCTTCAACCGCATGTCGCTCGGGCTGTTCATCGCCGACATGCTCAAGGCCGCCGCGATCGGCACCGTGCTCGGGCTGCCGCTGCTGTTTGTCGTGCTATGGCTGATGGAACGCGCGGGGCCGTTGTGGTGGCTGTACGCGTGGATGGTCTGGGTCGCGTTCAATCTGTTCGTGCAGTTCATCTTCCCGCACGTCATCGCGCCGATGTTCAACAAGTTCGAGCCGCTCGCGGACGCATCGCTGGCGCAGCGCATCGAGGGACTGATGCAGCGCTGCGGCTTTGCGGCGCGCGGCTTGTTCGTGATGGACGGCTCGAAGCGATCCGCCCACGGCAATGCTTATTTCAGCGGCTTCGGCCGTACCAAGCGCATCGTGTTTTTCGATACGCTCATCGAGCGGCTCTCGCCCGCCGAAATCGAAGCCGTGCTGGCCCACGAACTGGGGCACTTCAAGCGTCGCCACATCACGAAACGCCTGGTCGTCGCTTTCGTGCTGTCGCTGGCCTTCCTTGCCCTGCTAGGCTGGCTGACTGGCCGCACATGGTTCTATACCGAGCTCGGCGTGATGCCGTCGCTGACCGGCAGCAACAACGCGCTGGCACTGGTCCTGTTCTTCCTGGTGCTGCCGGTGTTCGGCTTTTTCGCCAGCCCACTCAGCAGTCTGACGTCGCGCAAGCATGAGTTCGAGGCAGACGCCTTCGCGGCCAGCCAGACGCAAGCCAGCGATCTGGTCAACGCCCTCGTCAAGCTATACCAGGACAACGCGTCGACGCTCACGCCCGACCCGGTCTACACGGCCTTCTACTATTCGCATCCGCCGGCATCCCAGCGCATCGACCGTTTGCTGGGGAACGCATGAAGCGCAGCGTCAATGGGAAAGCCGTGCCGGTCGAGACCACCGCGCAGGAACGGCGTCACGGCCGAGTCACGGCGGCGCACGGCCGTCACTATGTCGTGGAAGCCGACGATGGCGAGACCGTGCTCTGCTTTCCGCGCGGCAAGAAGAGCGAAATCGCCGTCGGCGACGAAGTGGCCTGGGCGCGAACCGGCGACCAGGGGGTCATCGAAGACATCCTGCCGCGTCGCAACCTGCTCTATCGTTCGGACCAGTTCAGGAGCAAGCTCTTCGCCGCCAACATCGACCAGTTGGTCATCATGTTGGGGACCGAGCCTTACTTCAGCGAAGACTTGCTGGGTCGGGCACTTGTTGCATCGGAAGCCAACGCGCTGCGGCCGTTGATCGTGCTCAATAAAACCGACGTCACGGCGGCCTTGCCCGCCGCGCGCGAACGCTTGGCGCCGTATCGCGCGTTGGGCTACGACGTGGTAGAGCTTTCCGTGCGCGCCGATCCGGAAGGAGCGAAGGCGCTATTGTTGCCGCGTCTGGCGCATCAAGCCTCGTTGCTGCTCGGGCAGTCGGGCATGGGCAAGTCGAGCCTCGTGAACCTGCTCGTCCCCAATGCCGACGCCGCCACGCGCGAAATCTCCACAGTGTTGAACTCCGGCAAGCACACGACGACCTTCACCCGAATCTTCCATTTGCCCGAAGGCGGGCTGCTCATCGACTCGCCGGGCTTCCAGGAATTTGGCCTGCATCACCTCAAGGAGGGTGCGCTGGAGCGCGCATTCCCCGAATTCCGTCCGCGACTCAGCGGGTGCCGGTTCTACAATTGCCATCACCTGAAGGAACCCGGTTGCGCCATTCTTGAGGCGGTGTCCGACGGAAGCATCTCGCAACAGCGCCATGCGCTCTATGCTCAGCTCGTTCACGAGTCGGAGCAGCAGATTCCCTACTGAGGTGTCTTTCAAGGCGAATCGGGTACGCAAAGCCCCAATTCCGCGGCTTTTAACGGGCTGACGCGCCTGGCGCCTGGCGCCTGGCGCGTCAGCCCAACCATACGGCGAGCGTCAGCAGCAGCAACAGAAGCATCCATAGCAGGACTGCGCGCCACACCAGACCAACAGCGGCCTGAAGCGTGCGAGGTGTGCATTCACTGCCGACCGGCAGGACCGCGTCGTCGCCCTGATTGAGCGCATCGACGCTCGAGACTTCCGCCAGCGGTCCGGTCAATCGCGCGCCCAGTGCGCCGCTGCCTGCGGCCAGCAGGATGCCTTCGTTCTCGTTCGGCCACTGCTTGGCATAGTGACGCCAAGCGTATATTGCGTCTTCGAAGTTGCCGACGATGGCGAAACCGATAGCCGTCAAACGTGCCGGTACCCAGTCGATCACGTAGAACACCTTGCGTGCGAAGGCGCCGAACGCGGGACTGCGATCCGGCGCGGGCTCCGTCCAGCGACGCGACAGATATTCGGCGAGGCGGTACAAGACCGCTCCGGCGGGACCGACAGGCATCAGGAACCAGAAGAACACGCCGAAAACATGGCGATGCGACGCAATGACCGCATGCAGGAGCGTGTGACGCACGATCTCGTCCACCGGCATGTCGACCGTGTCGATACCGATCCATTGATGCAGGATTTCCCGCGCTTCGTTCACATTGTCGTTGTTCAGTGCAACGTGAATGTCGGTGAAGTAGTGACTGAACTGCCGGAACCCCATCGTCAGGTAGACGATGAGCACGTTCCAGGCGAAGCCCAGGAAAATGTTGACCCGCATGAGCAGGTAATAGACGACGCCAACGACCAGCACGAATGGCAGCACCACGACCATCCAAGCCAGCACACCGTGACGCGGAAGTCCGGCATCGAAGGATTGCGAAGTATGGGTCGCGTGGGAGCGAATCAGGTTGTAGATCGGGTTTTGCGTGGAGAGGGCACGCACCTGCTCGAGGATCAGCGCGAGGAGTACCGAAAAGAATGTCATGCGTGCGTTCAGATCACCAGACGGAATGACGTAACGATAGCACAGCTTCTCGCAAATGCCCGCCCCAGGCGCCTGCACGACGCACTCACTTGGCGCTTCGAGCAGACAACTTGCAGAAACGATAACGCGCTCGCGTCAGGCCCGCAGGAGTTGATAGAAATTGCGCAGCATGCCAGCCGTTGCTCCCCAAATGAAATACTCACCGCCCGCGGGCTTCGGATAGGGCATCGCGTAAAACCGGCGCTCGCCCACCGGATAATGGAAGACGCGGATCTGATGATGTGCAGGGTCCATCAGGAATTCCAGCGGCACTTCGAAGATCTCGTCGACTTCACCGGCATCGGCCATCAGATCGAACGGCGGCTTGACCAGACCCACGACGGGTGCGACACGAAAGCCGGTTCCCGTGACATAGTCGGGCAAGCGTCCGATCACTTCCACCACCCCGGAATCGAGTCCGATTTCCTCTCGCGACTCACGCAAGGCCGTGGCGATCGGCGTCGGATCGTCGGGCTCCCGACTGCCGCCAGGAAAACTCACTTGCCCGGCGTGTGTGCTCAGATGCTGTGTTCGCTGGGTCAGCAGCACGGTGGTGCCGTACGCTCGCATCACCAAGGGTACGAGCACGGCCGCCGCGCGCGGCGTAAATTGCGCAGGTGGCGCGAGTTCGATCGCGCCCGCCTCGGGCGTCCAAATCGGTGGACTGGCAAGACGATCTCGCAACGCTGCGGGTGTCAGCCGCTCCGCCGGCACCGCGGGCTCCCCCTCGCCCGTCGAGACGATGGGTAACGCTTCAGGATGCAGGATGAGAGGTGGCGCCACGTAGACCTTTGCTTGGTGAAGAACTCCGCTATTTTAGCGAGGAAGCCCAAATCGCGTACACGCAAAGAAAATGCCAATAGCGTGGTAATTCACGGGATTCGAGGGGGATGACACGCCGCAACATCCCGATCGACGAAAGGCGGCACAACGAAAAAAGCACCCCGAAGGGTGCTTTTCCGTACGGCTTTGGCCGCGCCCGGCCACGAGGTCGCCAGGCGTGGCCGCGTCCGACTTACGCGGCAGTAGCGGCCTTGCTCTTGAACGAGAGCTTTTCCTTGATACGTGCCGACTTGCCCGAACGCTCGCGCAGGTAGTACAGCTTCGCGCGACGAACGTCACCACGACGCTTGACTTCGATGCTGGCGATCAGCGGCGAGTACGTCTGGAACGTACGCTCAACGCCTTCACCCGACGAAATCTTGCGGACGATGAACGCCGAGTTCAGGCCACGGTTACGCTTGGCGATCACGACGCCTTCGTATGCCTGAACGCGCTTGCGCGTACCTTCCACCACGTTCACGTTGACGATCACGGTGTCGCCCGGGGCGAATTCGGGAATCGTTTTGTTCGCGGTCAGACGCGCGATTTCTTCTTGCTCGATCTTGGCGATCAGATTCATTTACCACTCCTTGTGCCATCGTATCGGCGTTATATACCGGCATGCCGGCCCCGACAGAGGATGGGTGCAAACCGAATGCCGTCCCCATGACGACACCCGCTGCCTACTTGGCCGATGGATCGGCCCGCAGGCTTGCCAGCCACGCCTCGTCGGCACGACTGAGCAATCCGTTGGCGCGTGCGCTCTCGATCAGATCGGGGCGCTTGCGCCAGGTATTGGTCAACGCCTCGCGGCGCCGCCATTTTTCAATCTCGGCGTGATGCCCGCCCAACAACACGTCGGGCACCCGCACCCCTTCGTACACTTCGGGGCGCGTGTAGTGCGGACAATCGAGCAGTCCGTTGACGAAACTGTCCTGCTCGGCCGACTGCTCATCGTTCAGTGCCCCCGGCAGCAGCCGGATCAGCGAGTCCATCAATGCCATGGCGGGCAACTCCCCCCCCGACAGCACGAAATCGCCAACACTGACCTCTTCGTCCACCACCCGATCGATCAAACGCTGGTCGATGGCCTCGTAGCGGCCACAGAGCAGAATCAGTCCCTGCGCCTCATCACGCAACTCGACCACGCGGCGATGCGTCAGCGGCTTGCCTTGCGGCGACATCAACAACACGCGACCGCGCGATACGCCCGCTTCTGCCTGCGCCGCCTTTGCCGCACCGATGGCGTCGTCAAGCGGCTTGGCAAGCATGACCATGCCTGGGCCACCACCGTACGGTCGATCGTCGATCGTGCGGTAGTTGTTATGCGTGAAATCGCGAGGATTCCAAAACCGCAGACCATAGCGCGACTGCTTGAGCGCCCGGCTGGTGACGCCCCAGTCGGTCAGTGCCCGAAACATCTCGGGAAAGAGCGTCACGACATCAAACTGCATCAAACCGGTTCCGTCCAGAGGTGCCCGAACGCCACAACGGCCGGGCGATCAATCGGTATCTCAGTAATCGAGACCCCAGTCGGCCACAATACGCCCCGCCTCGACATCGACGGTCTGCACATACTTGCCAACGAACGGGATCAGACGCTCAGCGGTCTTCGCCGGCTTATCGTCGACGGCGGGCGCCTCGTAAGCGACACGCAACACGGTGTGCACGCCGTTGTCGAGCAACCCGACGACCTTGCCAAGCGATTCGTCCTGCAGATTCGTGACCTGGGCGCCAATGAGGTCGACCCAGTAAAACTCGTCTTCGCCAGCGCTCGGAAACGCGCTGCGCGGCACCCAGACCTGGAGCCCCTTGAGCGCCTCGGCAGCCGAGCGGTTTTCGCTGCCGCGCAATTGCGCGACGACGGTTCCGGAATGCCCCCGACTGTGCAGCACATTGGCCCGGGCGTAGGCCGACTCACCGGGACGACGAAAATACCAGCAATCGGCGGACAAGAGCCCTTCGCCTTCGCCCGTATGCGGCTGCACCTTGATCCAGCCACGAATCCCGTAGGCGTCGCCGATGTAACCCAGCTCGACGAGATCGTCGGGCACTTCGGTCACCGGGGCGAGCACCTGCTCGGCACGCATGCCGGCGGCGCGGCGCGCCTCAGCACCGATTTTCAGCGGTACCCGCTCACGTGCGGGTCGAGCGGAACGAACCATGCCAATCCAACGTTATGACGAACACACGGCGATGACCGCTCCAGATCGCTCGGGAGCAGACACCGCCGTTCAATTCTCATGCCATCGGCAAACCGACGGCAATGCTGATAGCTCGACTAGCCGAAGCGCTTAGGCAGCAGCCTTGGCGCCTTGCTTGATCAGACGAGCCACGGTCGGCGACAGTTGCGCGCCAACGCCTTGCCAGTACGTCAGGCGGTCTTGAGCAATACGCAGACCTTCCGTGCCTTCGGTAGCGACCGGGTTGTAGAAGCCAATACGCTCGATGAAGCGACCATCGCGACGGTTACGCGAGTCGGTTGCAACGATGTTGTAAAACGGGCGCTTCTTCGCGCCGCCGCGAGCCAGGCGGATAACGACCATAATAAATCCTTGTGAATCCAGAAGTGTTCGGACAGAAAACGCGACATTATAGCGCAAAACCCTCGTCAAAACAAACACTTCCCCGGACGCCAACGGCGCCACGCCAAGCCACGCCCGAATTGGGCGGACGAGACAGCCGTATTGGCGACGGCGAGCACTGGTCTACAATGCACGCATCCTTGGCGTGAAGCGAGTCCGGCATGCGACGATTTCCCGATGGATGGCAACGCCTCGTTCGACCGCCAGGGTCAGCGCGGCTCGCCGCGCGAGTCGTCCGCCTCGTGAAGCATGCGCATCACGCCAGTCTGTTTCTCGGCGCCGCGCTGGCGCTAGCCCCCTGGCCCGCCGCGGCGCACGACGCCCTTCCCATTGAACGTCTCGCACTGCCGCCCGGCTTTCATGTCGAGGTTCTCTCCGATCGCGTGCCCGGCGCCCGTGGCATGACGCTTGGCCCAAAAGGCACGTTATTCGTCGGCAGCCGCGCACAAGGCGTTGTCTATGCCATCACGCTTGATCCGTCGCGCGCCTACGCGGCCAGAGTCCAGACGATCGCCTCCGGGCTGAACATGCCTGTCGGCGTGGCGCTGCACAACGGCACGCTCTATATCTCGGCCGTCTCGCGCATCGTCAAGCTCGAGAATATCGAAAGCCACCTCGACAATCCCGGCAAACCGATCGTTGTCTACGACAAGCTCCCTGGCGAGACGCATCACGGCTGGCGGTACATCGCATTCGGCCCCGATCGGCGCCTGTATGTCGGCGTGGGTGCGCCGTGCAACGTCTGCAAGCGCGATGACAGCCGGTTCGCGCTGATCGGCAGCATGAGACCGGACGGCACCGACTGGCAGGTCGTCGCCCGGGGCGTTCGCAACACCGTAGGCTTCGACTGGCAACCCAGGACCCATACGCTCTGGTTCACCGATAACGGTCGCGATCAACTCGGCGAAGACGTCCCGGACGACGAATTGAACCGACTCACACGCATCGGCGAACACTTTGGATTCCCTTACTGTCATGCCGGCGACATTGCGGATCCTGAATACGGAAGAGCGAAACCCTGCGTAGACTTCACTCCCCCCGTGGCGAAGCTTGGGGCCCACGTGGCCGCGCTGGGCGTGCGGTTTTATACCGGCAAGCAGTTCCCCAAGGACTATCGCGGTAGCCTCTTCATCGCAGAGCACGGCTCCTGGAACCGGAGCCGCAAGGTCGGCTACCGGGTCGTTCGCGCCGTTCTCGACGCCAAGGGCAACGTGGCGAAGCAGGAGATCTTCGCGCAAGGCTGGCTGGGCGACGACGAGTCAGTCTGGGGCCGCCCAGTCGACCTCCTCACGTTACCGGACGGTTCACTGTTGATCAGCGATGATTATGCTGGCGCGATCTATCGCATCACGTACCGGAAACCGTGAGGCGACTTCATGACGGCCGTCGACATCCACTCGGGAATCTCATGGCGATGACCACGCGAGGAACTGCACCGACCGCCATTCGGTCAATCTTTCATGTACTCCGGACTGCGCACGGCGTCCGCCGCTTCCGTGCGTTGCGACACTTTCGCCGCGTGTGCCCTCCCGGCACGCTCGGCCACTAAGCCAAGACAAGATCATGACCCAACGCCGACTCTCGTTCCTGCCCGCCTCGCTCGCTACCTATATGGCAACGCTCCTCGTGCCGGCGGCCATGCTCGCTGGCTGCGCCGCCCCGTCGGGCGGCGGCGCCAGCTCGTCGTCGGCGTCGCCCGGTGCAGCCGCAACCGCCCCCGCCGACATTCTCGGCACCTGGCAACTGATGCGGTGGGAAGGCATCGACGACTTGCCGAGCCTGCCGGAAAGCCGCGCCATCAACCTGACTTTCAACGACAAGGGGGCGTTCTCGGGCTCGGGGGGATGCAACCGGATCTTCGGTCAGTACACGGTGGGGCCGGCCAAGGGCCAGGTTAGCCTTCAGGCGCCGGCCACGACGCGCATGGCCTGCCCGGACTCGATGGCCTTCGAAGACCGCTACCTGCAGACGCTTCCGCGCATCACCCGTTTCGAACGCCGCGACACGCAGTTGATTTTGCGCGCCCCGAACGGCGAAACCCTGACCTATGCGTCGCAAACGCTCCTGGATCGTCCGGTTGCCGGCACCGCCGCCAAGACGGAAGACCGTATTGTCGATGTCGATTCGCAAATGGCGGATTGCGTGGGCGTTGCCCCGCGAAAGTGCTTGCGCGTGCGCAACGCCGACGATTCTGGCAAAGCGCCGTGGGAGCTCTGGTACGCCCACATCGATGGCTTCACATGGAAGCCCGGCGTAGAATACCGCGTGAAAATCCATGGCGAACCCATCGCCAATCCGCCCGCCGACGCGTCGAGCATGCGCTGGACGCTGGTCGAAGTCATTCGCGAAACGCCTGCCCGATAATTCTTCCCCATGAACGCAGTCGCCTACAAATCCAAGACCCTGACCGCCGGCCTGGCAATGCTGTTCGGCACGCTGGGCCTGCATCGTTTCTATCTGTATGGTCTGCGCGACCGCTTCGGATGGGCCCACATCGTGGGGTCGGCCTGCGGCGTGGCAGGCTGGGCGCTGCTTGTCACGAGCGATTTGCACTCTCCCGCAGGATGGGGCCTGACGATTCTCGGCGGCATTTCGCTCTTCTCCGCATTCCTGACGGCGATCGTCTACGGACTTCGCCCCGACGAACGCTGGAATGCCCAGTTCAACGCCAGCGCCCAGCGCAAGTCGCGCTCGGGATGGATCGCCGTCATCATCGTCAGTGTGTCGCTGTTTGTCGGCGCGATGTTGTTGATGGTCGGTCTCGCCGTGGCGTTCCAGACCTATTTCGAAACGCACGACACGCCGAATCGCCTGTCGCAGTAACGCGCGAGCATGACGACACTCTCCACCGCCACTGCCCCCCGGCCAACACTGGGCTTCATCGGTGCCGGCCGCGTCGCCTGCGCACTCGCGATCGCGGCGGCGCGTGCAGGGTATGACGTGACGGCGATCGCAAGCCGTCGCCTCGACGTGGCACAACGCGTCGCATCCGCCCTGCCAGCGTGCGAGGCCCTGCCGATCGACCGCCCGGAGGACATGAACGCCATCTTCTCGCGCGCGGACCTTGTCTTCCTGAGCGTTCCCGACGACGCCATCGCCACGTGCGCCGCGCATCTGTCCCCGCGCGCCGGTCAGGCACTGGTGCATTGCAGCGGCGCGTCCGAGGTCGACCTGCTCGCGGCCGCCCGCCACCAAGGTGCGCAAATTGGCGGCTTCCATCCGCTGTTTCTTTTTGCCGGCCTTGATGACGACGCGATACGCCTCTCGGGCAGCGCCATCACCATCGAAGCGGACGCACCGCTGAACGATACGCTCCACGGTCTTGCCACGGCCATGGGTTGCCGTGCCCTGTCGATTCCGGCGGGCGAACGGATGCGCTATCACGCCGGCGCCAACTACGCTGCCAGTTTTCTGTTGTGCCTGCTCGATGAAGCCACCCAGCTCTGGCAAGCCATCGGCATGCCCGAAGCCGATGCCCAAGAAGCCATGTGGCCGCTGGTCATGGGTACCCTCAACGCGGCCCGCGAGCGCGGACTTGCCGGCGCGCTTGCCGGCCCGGTGTCGCGGGGCGACGCAGGCATCGTCACCCGCCACACGGAAGCGCTTGCCTCGATGGGCGGCAATCACGCGACGCTGTATTCGCTCCTGACGCTTCGGGCGATTCACCTCGCCCGTCAACGCCCGAACGCCGATCGTGCCGCACTCGACGCCATCGCGCGTGCCATCGCCCCGTATTTGCCGCCATTCGCCCCAGAACGCGACGCATAAGGCCATCCAGCGTCCCCCGCCCGTCCCTCCGCTCAGCGCTGCCCTCCCGGGCCAACTCGCCGTGCTCGTCCATCCGATCCTCATCATGCGGGTCATGCGCGTCACCTCGAATACTGTACAAAAAAACAGTATAATGACTAGCATTCCTCGCGAACGCCCTGCCTTCGCATCCCGGACTGCCATCTAGGAGACGAGCCATGGCTTCCTCATTCGCGCCGCCCCCGTCACGCAAGGGCCGAGGCGCTACCGGCAATCTCGAATCGCGCTTTTCAGCATTCCGCCGCGAAAGCGACGAGACCCGGCATGAATCGGACGCAGCCCAAGAATGTGAGGTCAAGTTCGTCACGCAAGTCGCGCTGGAGCACGCGCGGACGATCATCTCGCGCAATCAATCGGCAGACATCCCCTTCGACCGTTCGATCAACCCTTATCGGGGATGCGAGCACGGCTGCGCGTATTGTTTTGCGCGTCCCACGCACGCCTATCTCGGTCTGTCTCCGGGGCTCGACTTCGAAACCCGCCTTTACGCAAAGCACAACGCCGCCGAGCGCCTCGACGCCGAGTTGCGCAAGCGCGGTTATCAGCCTGCGCTGCTGGCACTCGGCGCAAACACCGACCCGTACCAGCCCATCGAACGCGAATACGGCATCACCCGAAGCGTGCTGGAAGTGCTCGAGCGTTTCGGCCATCCCGTCGGCATCACGACGAAATCCGCGCTGGTCACGCGCGACATCGACATCCTGTCGCGGATGGCACAGCGCGGTCTGGCCCGCGTATTCATCTCGGTGGGAACACTCGATGCCGACATCGCCCGCAAGATGGAGCCGCGCGCCAATACGCCCGCGCGTCGTATCGACGCGATTCGCAAGCTCACCGATGCGGGCATCCCGACCGGGGTGATCGTGGCGCCCATCGTGCCCGCGCTCACCGATTTCGACATCGAACGGGTGTTGGCGACAGCGGCACAAGCCGGCGCAACGTACGCGGCTTATGTGATGCTGCGACTGCCGCGCGAAGTTCACGACATTTTCGTCACGTGGCTCGAAGCGCATTACCCGATGCGGGCACGCCACGTCATGAGCCTGATCGAGCAGGTGCGCGACGGCAAACACAACAGTTCCGAATTTGGTACGCGCATGCGCGGCACTGGTCTGCACGCGGAATTGATCCGTCAGCGCTTTCATCTGGCGGCCCGCAAGTTGGGGCTCAATCAGGCGAGACCGCCGTTGCGGAACGATCAGTTCAAAGTCCCCGCGCCTTCCCCCCCGGCTGACACTGCCAACGGACGGCGCCCCCCCTCCCCACGTCCGGCTGACACCGCCGACCCGCAGATGCCCCTCTTTTAAGACGGCTTCCCGACCCAAACGCGCCTTGCGTTCTCCTGCGTGCTTTGACGCCATCCGGCGCCCCACTCATTCGTCGACGTGGATGGTGAGCGTCTCCTTGATCTCCTCCATCACGACATAGCTCTTCGACTGCACGGCACCGGGCAGTTGCAGCAGGATGTCGCCAAGCAGCTTCCGGTATTCGGACATCTCTCGAATGCGCGCCTTGATCAGGTAATCGAAGTCGCCCGAGATGAGATGGCACTCCATCACCTCCGGAATCCGCAGCACTTCCCGCCGGAACTGATCGAACATGTTGCCGGACTTGTGATCGAGCGTGATCTCGACGAACACCAGCAACGAGGCGCCAAGCGCGGCCGGATTCACTCGCGCGTAGTAGCCCATGATCACGCCGTCGCGCTCCATGCGCTTCACGCGTTCGATACACGGCGTGATCGACAGCCCCACCTGCTCGGCGAGGTCTTTCATGGACATCCGCCCGTCTTGCTGAAGGAGGGCGAGGATGCGCCGGTCAAGCCGATCCAGCGTCCGGATCGATTGCTGCTGGACTCTCATTATTTATTCCTGAATTTCAGGCTATATACATTAACTAAACCTACCAATCAGATAATAGTATGCCAATTATTACTGGATAACCATGGTTTTACAGGAGTCAACGCAATGAAGGTCATCGTTCTCGGTAGCGGCGTCATTGGCGTCACCAGCGCCTATTACCTGGCGAAGGCCGGGCACGACGTCACGGTGCTCGATCGTCAGGCCGGTCCTGCGCTCGAGACCAGCTTCGGCAACGCCGGCCAGATTTCGCCGGGCTACGCCTCGCCGTGGGCAGCACCGGGCATTCCGACGAAGGCCATCAAGTGGTTGTTCCAGAAGCACGCCCCGCTCGCCATCCGTCCGGACGGCACGCTCACGCAACTCAAGTGGCTCTACCAGATGCTGCGCAATTGCACGCCCGAGCGTTATGCGGTCAACAAGGAACGCATGGTGCGGATCGCCGAGTACAGCCGCGATTGCTTCCGTGCGTTGCGTGCCGAGACCGGCATTCCTTATGAGGGCCGTCAGGCGGGTACGCTGCAACTGTTCCGTACCGAGGAGCAACTGGCGAACGCCGCGCGCGACATGGCGGTGCTTGAAGAGGCCGGCGTGCCATTCGAGTTGCTCGACAGTCACGCACTCGCCAGCGCAGAGCCAGCATTGGCGGCCGTCTCGCACAAGCTCACTGGCGGCTTGCGCCTGCCGAACGATGAAACCGGCGACTGCCAATTGTTCACTACGCACCTGGCGGCGATGGCCGAGGCGCTCGGCGTGAAATTCCGCTATGACATGCCGATCGACGGGCTGAACGTCGCCGGTGACAGGATCGACGGCGTGGTCTGCGCAGGTACGGTGCAGCGCGCCGACGCCTACGTGGTCGCGCTCGGGTCGTACACCACGCCGTTCCTGCGCGGCATCGTCGACATCCCCGTGTATCCGCTCAAGGGCTATTCGATTACGGTACCCATCGTCGACGCCTCGCGCGCGCCGGTGTCGACCGTGCTCGACGAGACCTACAAGATTGCCGTCACCCGTTTCGACGACCGCATTCGCGTCGGCGGGATGGCCGAAGTCGTCGGCTACGACAAGACACTCAACCCGGCACGCCGCGCCACGCTGGAAATGGTCGTGAACGATCTGTATCCAGGCGCCGGCAATACGGCCGAGGCCTCGTTCTGGACGGGGCTGCGCCCGATGACCCCCGACGGCACGCCGATTGTCGGCGCCACCGCCCTGCGCAATCTGTTCCTGAACACGGGACATGGCACGCTGGGCTGGACGATGTCGTGCGGTTCAGGCCAATTGCTGGCAGACCTGATGTCCGGACGGCGGCCGGCGATTCTGGCCGACGACCTGTCAGTGGCACGCTACGGCCGCGCGCCCGACGCGCAGGCCCAACCGGCCTTCGCCTGATCATCCAGACGGCACCTTCGGGTGCCGTTTTGATTGGCGCCGCCGCAACCTTGGCACGCGCTGTCGTCACTTTTGGCTGTCACATCACAAAAAAGGAGACGCATCATGAAAATCGGTGTACCGAAGGAGATCAAGAACAACGAATACCGCGTCGGCATGACGCCTGCCGCCGTACGCGAAGTCGTCGCGCGCGGGCACGAAGTGTGGATCGAAACCCAGGCCGGTTGCGGCATCGGCATGGACGACACCATCTACGCCGCCGCCGGCGCCCGCATTGCCGCCACCGCGATCGACGTGTTCGACCGCGCAGAGCTGATCGTCAAGGTCAAGGAGCCCCAGGCCGTCGAACGCGCCCGGCTCCAGCCCCACCACACGCTCTTCACGTATCTCCATCTCGCGCCCGATCCCGACCAGACCCATGACCTGCTCAAGAGCGGCGCCACGTGCATTGCGTACGAGACGGTGACATCCGTGAATGGCGGGCTACCGTTGCTCGCGCCCATGTCCGAGGTGGCCGGACGCATGTCGATCCAGGCCGGCGCTACCGCACTGGAAAAGACGCATGGCGGGCTGGGGTTGCTGCTCTCCGGCGTGCCAGGGGTGGAAGCGGGCAAGGTCGTGATCCTGGGGGGCGGCGTCGTAGGTACCAATGCCGCGACGGTGGCCGTCGGCATCGGCGCGCAGGTGACGGTCATCGACAAATCGGTCGACGCGCTGCGCCGCATCAGTGCACAGTTCGGTGGTCGCGTCCAGACGGTCTACTCGACGCAGCATGCCATCGAAACGCATCTGCGTGACGCCGATCTCGTCATCGGCGGCGTCCTCATTCCGGGGGCGGCCGCACCGAAGCTCATCACGCGCGCAATGCTCGGTCTCATGCGCAAGGGCGCCGTCATCGTCGACGTCGCGATCGATCAGGGCGGTTGTTGCGAGACGTCTCACGCGACGACGCATGCCGACCCGGTCTACGTCGTCGAAGGGGTGGTGCACTATTGCGTCGCCAATATGCCGGGCGGCGTGCCGCGCACCTCGACGTTCGCGCTCAACAACGTGACGTTGCCGTTCATTCTGCAATTGGCCGATCACGGACCGGTCGCGGCCATGCGTGCCGATCCGCACCTGCTTGCGGGACTCAACGTGGCACGCGGCAGGGTGACCAACCGTGGCGTTGCCGACGCACTTGGCCTGGCCTATCACGATCCGCACGCCGTGCTGGCGGACTTACCGGCCGCAGCATAGGCGTGACGGCGTTGGTCCGCTGAAGCGTTGACGCGGTGCCTGGGGTCGTCCAACCCGGCGTCGCGTCAGTGTCACTCCGGCGCTCCCGCGTCCCCTGACGCATGACGCGCTGGCCGCGGGCCCGCGCCACGCCTCGCGCTTTGGACATGGGCACACTCCCTTCGTTATACTTGCCCCATCTCGACGGCGCCCGCCGGTCAAACCCGGTACCCAGGCAAGCGTTATCGCGCGGCATCCTGCCTGCCCCGAGCCGTCCCTGTCCATGAGCAAGTGATGAACGCCGACCCGCAAGAACTCAATAAATTCAGTGAATTGGCCCACCGCTGGTGGGATCCGCACAGCGAATTCAAGCCGCTGCACGAGATCAACCCGTTGCGCCTCGACTGGATCGAGCAACATGTGCCGCTCCAGGGCAAGCGCGTGCTCGATATCGGGTGCGGCGGCGGCATTCTCTCCGAATCGATGGCGCGCCAGGGCGCACACGTCAAGGGGATCGACCTGTCGAAAAAAGCGCTCGGCGTGGCTGATCTGCATAGCCTCGAAGTTGGCCTGTCCATCGACTACGAAGAGATTTCCGCCGAGGCGCTCGCCGCACGCGATGCGGGAACGTATGACGTGGTGACCTGCATGGAGATGCTGGAACATGTACCGTCGCCGGCATCCGTGGTGGCGGCCTGTGCAACGCTCGTCAAACCGGGCGGTCATGTGTTCTTCTCGACGCTTAACCGCAATCCGAAGGCCTGGCTGCTGGCCGTGGTCGGCGCCGAATACGTGTTGCGCATGCTGCCGCGCGGTACGCACGATTACGCCAAGTTCATCCGTCCGTCGGAACTCGCGTCGTTCGCCCGCGCCAGCGGCCTGACGGTGCGCGATCTGCGAGGCATGACCTACAACCCGCTGAGTCAGCATTACGCGATCAACCGGGACACCGACGTCAACTACATGATCGCGTGCACCCGCGATGCCTGATATGTTCGAGCCCCCCGCCCGAGACCTCGCAACGCCTTTCGGCACTGCGGCGCAATTGCTGAACGGCAACGTTCGCGCCGTCCTGTTCGACCTGGACGGCACGCTGGCCGACACAGCGCTCGATCTTGTCGCCGCCGTCAACAAGGTACGAACCGACCGCGGCCTGCCGCCAGGACCCTATGAGACGCTGCGCCTGCAAGCGTCGCACGGCGCTCGCGGGCTGATCGGCAGCGCCTTCGGCGTCGCCCCCGAGGATGCGGCGTTCCCCGCCCTGCGCGACGCGTTCCTCGCCAATTACGAAGCCGCCCTGTGCGTGCAGAGTCGCCTGTTCGAGGGGATTCCCGCGCTGCTCGAGGCCTTGGCGGCCCGTGGCATGCCGTGGGGCATCGTGACCAACAAGGCGACCCGCCTGACGCATCCGCTCGTGAAGTTGCTCGGGCTCGCCGACAGCGCCGCGTGCGTGGTGTCGGGTGACACAACGCCGCACAGCAAGCCGCACCCCGCGCCCCTGCTGTATGCCGCCGAGCGCATCGGCATCGCCCCCGGACATATCGTGTACGTCGGCGACGACCTGCGCGACATCCAGGCCGGCAAGGCGGCAGGAATGGCAACGGTTGCCGCGGCCTATGGGTATTGCGGCGACGCGCAGGCCCCTGTCGAGTGGCAGGCGGACGCCGTCGTCGAACACGCGGGGGCGATCGCCCCGCTGGTGATGTCACCGGCCTGAACGGCCGGGTCATTGCCTCCCGGGACGGGGCCGCCGCGGCCACTCCCGGGTCTGTCCCGCCGCGCAACAGTGGCGCGGCGCGTGCTTCACTGGCGACTTACGGGAGACCGCATGGCCGAGCAAGCGAACGATCGCAAACCCCCTTCAGAATCATCGGCATCGTCCGCAGACGGCTCTCGTCTGCAGCAAGGACTCGTTCGCGCACGCGCGCTCGGGCGCGACCCCGACGTGCGCCGTCGTGCGCGCAAGGCCAGCTTGTGGACCGCCGGTGTGATCGCCGTGTTCGGCGTCATCGGCTATTTCACCATTCCGGCCGTGGTCAAGCATTACGCCGTCGAAAAGCTCTCGGCCTATCTAGAACGACCGGTCAGCGTGGGCGACGTCAGCTTCAATCCGTACACGCTGCGCCTGGACCTGCACCAGGTGCACATCGGCGACAAGACACCGGGGCAGCCGTTCGTGGACGTGGGCATGCTGCGCGTGAACGCCTCTTGGAGCTCGCTGTTCCGCTTTGCGCCGGTCGTCGACGAGCTTTACGTCGACACGCCGGTGCTCAACATCGTGCGCACGGCCCCGCAACGCTTCAACTTCTCGGACATCATCGATCGCGCTACTGCGGGAGCGCCGTCGCCCGAGCCGTCGAAGCCTGCGCGCTTTGCACTGAATAATGTTCAGATCAAGAACGGTACGGTGCGTTTCGACGACGCCGTGCAAAACGAAAAGCATGTGATCGACCATTTGCAGGTCGGTGTCCCGTTCATCGCGAACCTGCCGGCCGACACCGATATTTTCGTGCAGCCGCTGCTGCAGGCGTCGATCGACGGCTCACCGCTGCGTATCTCGGGCCAGACCAAGCCGTTCGCCGATTCGCTGGAATCAACGGTCGACATCAAGCTTGACCGGTTCGATCTGACCAAGTACCTCGGCTATTCGCCGGTCACGGTGCCCGCGCAGATCAAGAGCGGCGCGATCAGTACCGATCTGAAGCTGCGCTTCACCCGTGACAAGAACGGCAATCACGTCGTGCTCACGGGCACCGCGGGATTGTCCGATGCCGTCGTCAACGAGCCGGACGGCTCGCCGCTTGTCGCCGTCAAGCAGGTCGACGTGAAGCTGGGCAAGGTCGAACCGCTGGGCAACGTCTATCACATCGATAGCGTGCGGATCGATGGTCTCGACCAGCACGTCACGCTGGAAAAAGACGGCTCAATCAATGTGGCAAAGGCGCTACTTCCGCAGCGTCAGGTCATCAAGGCGGTGGGCAAGGCCGTCGATCAGGCGGCAGCGTCGCCGCGCGCGAGCGAAGCGGCCAAGGCGGCACCGAAGGTCCCGGCCGAGCAGACGGCACGACCCGCATCGCCGGCGTCGGCGGCCGAGGCGGCCCAGGCGAAAGCGTTGGCCGCTGCCCAGCCTGCGCCGCTCGACTTGATGGTCGGCGACGTCTCGCTTGTCAACAGCAAGGTGCGCTTGACCGACGAGCGCGGACCGAAACCGGCGAGCCTCGCACTGGAGAACATCCAGATCGGCGTGAAGCAGTTCTCGACGCTCGGCAAGGACCCGGCAACGTATGACGCATCGCTGGGCATCCAGAGCGGCGGCTCACTCAAGGCGCACGGCCAGTTCAGCCTGCCCGCGTACAACGCAAGTGGTGAACTCGAGGCCCAGTCGATCGCGCTCGCCGCCCTGCTGCCCTTCGCGCAAGGTGCCCTGGCGGGTGACCTGAAGAGCGGCACGATCGGCGTCCAGGCCAAGTTCAGCGCGGCGTTTGCCCCTGACAAGCAGCCCAACGTCCAAATCGAGCCGGCCACGGCCACGCTTGAGAAGATCGAGTGGCTCACGGGTCTCAAGGGCGACCCGCCGGTCAAGCTCGCCAAGGCGGAAGCAAAACTCTCGCGCTTCGATCTGGGGGCCCGGCAAGCGGTGGTCGACGAGGTTACCGTCAGCGGGCTGCAGGTGTCGGCACGCCGCGACAAGGATGGCAAGATCAATCTGCTCGCCCTGACCGGCGACGGCCAGCCGAAAGTGGCTGCGGGCCGCGCAAAGGGTCTCAAAGCGCGCGTCGGCACGGAGCGTGGCCGGCACACGTCGGCCATGCCGGCCAAGTCGACCGCATCGAGCGCCCCGGCAAGCGCCGGTGGCTGGCAGTGGAAAGTCGGCAAGGTCACGCTGGAAAACGCGAGCATCGGTTTTGAAGACCGTGACGTCAAAGGCCGTCCGATCAACGCAACGTTCGCGCCGCTCAACGTCAAGGTGCAAGGCGCGTCGCAAGACATGAGCAAACCGCTGCAATTGGAAATCAGCGGCACGCTCAACAAGAAGGGGGTGCTCAACGCCACCGGCCAAGTCACGCCGCAGCCGCTGGCTGCCGACCTTCAGATCAAGACGCAACAGCTCGATCTGGCGGCGTTCGACTCGTACATGAGCGACCAACTGAACGCAAGCATCGCGAGTGCGCTGCTCTCCAGCAACGGTCGGGCGACCTTCGCGATGAAGGGCAACACCCCGCAGGCGACCTATCGCGGCGACGCCACGCTGGGCAACGTGCGCCTGCTCGACAAGGTGACGGCCGACGACTTCATGCGTTGGAACGCGCTGTCGGTGCAACAAATCAATCTGGCGGTGGGCAGTGGCAAGCCGAACGTCCAGTTGGGCAGCATTGCACTGTCGCGCTTCTACGCGCGTTTGATCATCAACGCGAACGGGCGCTTGAATCTGGCCGATGTAGTCGGCAACAAGGAGGCGGCACCGCGTTCGCTGACGCGCGCGAACGAAGGCGTGCCGCTCGGTGGGGCGACGGCCAAGCCACCGCTCGATGCGGCGGCGTCGGCCGTTGAAGCGGGGCAGCCGACGGCCGCCGAGACGCCGGTGCAGAAACCTGGCGAGACGACGGCACAGCGAGGCCCGGGCTATGGCGCAGGCAAGGCGCTGCCCGCGGACGTCCGCATCGGACGCATCACGCTGCAGGGTGGCAACGTCAACTTCACGGACAACTTCGTCAGGCCGAACTACACGGCCAATCTGACGGATATTGGCGGGCACATCGGCGCATTTGGTACGGCGACGACCGAGCCGGCCGAGGTCGCGCTGCAAGGCAAGGTCAATCGCAATTCACCGATCGGCATCAACGGCAAGATCAATCCGCTCGCGCCGATGGCGTTCGTGGATCTGAGTGCCAAGGCCGACGGCATCGAGCTGACCAATCTCACCCCCTACTCGACGAAGTACGCGGGCTATCCCATCGAAAAGGGCAAGCTCACGGTCGATGTGCACTACCTGCTCGATCAGGCGAAGCTCACGGCGAACAACCACATTTTCATCGATCAGTTGACGTTCGGGGATCATGTGGACAGCCCGACGGCCACCAATCTTCCGGTGCGTCTGGCGGTGTCGCTGCTGAAGAATTCGCGCGGCGAAATCGATGTGGACATCCCGATTTCCGGCTCGCTCGACGATCCGCAGTTCAGCCTTGGCGGAGTGATTTTCCGGGCTTTCGTGAATTTGATCGTCAAGGCGGCGACGGCGCCGTTCAGTTTGCTGGCGTCGGCGTTTGGCGGTGGCGACCAGGAGTTGGGCTACGTCGAGTTCGCACCGGGCAGCGCGCGCCTGGCGCCCGAGAGCGAGAAGCGGCTCGAAACGCTGGTAAAGGCGCTGACGGATCGCACGGCGTTGAAGCTGGATATCGAGGGTCGCGTTGACCCGGCGAAGGATACCGAGGGTCTGCGCAAGGTGGCGGTGGAGCGCGCGATCAAGGCGCAGAAGGTGAAGGCGATGGTCGGCAAGGGCGAAAGTATCGATGTGGACAGCGTGAAGGTGAGCCCGGAGGAGCGCAGCAAGTATTTGACGGCGGCTTACAAGGCGGCCGACTTTGCCAAGCCGCGCAACATGATCGGGTTTGCGAAATCGCTGCCGGACGACGAGATGGAAAAGCTCATGGAGACGAACGTCAAGGTAGGCGATGACGATCTGCGGGCGCTGGCGGATCGGCGGGCGCAGCGCGTGCGGTCGTGGCTGGACGGCAAGATCGCGTCGGATCGGCTGTTCGTGGTGGCACCGAAGCTCACTGCGGACGGCATCAAGGACAAGGGGGCGACAACACGGGTGGACTTTGAACTTAAGTAGGCCATTTGTGTCATAATCAGCATTACCACAGGGGCCGACATGGTTTCGACGTGGGTAGCGAAGCGAATCAGGGCATACCGAGGACCCGTCACCTCGTTAATCAATGGGAAAATTAGTAACTGCAAACGATAACTCGTACGCACTGGCTGCCTAAGGGCGCCTGCCTCGCACTAGCTCTCTGACGGGTTAGGGTAGCAATACCAAGCGAGGTCATTTACGTCAGATAATCTCCGGTGGTGCCACGGCGCCGGGGCCCAAAATCAAGTGGATCGCTGTTGCGTAGCGTGTTCGTCCGCGACAAAACGGTTAAATCAAATGACTGAACTAAGTATGTAGAACTGATCGTAGAGTACTTGCGGACGCGGGTTCGATCCCCGCCGGCTCCACCAACAACACTTCCGAAGACTGTCTCAGTCTTCCGTAAAACCCCGATAGAGCAAGCCTCTTCGGGGTTTTTCTTTTCCTCCATCGATTATTCCCATTTGCGCTTTTCCGGTGGTACGTGGTGGTATTTGTGGTGGCCCAATGAATCTGGTCGCTGATTTGGGCGAGAATGCTCAGCACATGGCGTTTGGCGTTACGCGGCGGCGTGCGCGAGCTTTTCATCGAGAGTCGCAGTTCCGCCGGCAGCCGCAGCATTCCGGAATCAGTTGTCCACAACACACGCGCGATTTGCCACTGAAAGCCACAGGATACGAGCCGGAGAAAAATAACGAATGCCGAAAAATGATCGCATCAAGATGATTGCCAGGAGAACACCGGAATCAGCGGCCATGTCAGCAAACATCAAACGGGCGATGGCAATCACCGCAACGCTCAACCGGTTGACATTCAACGATATAGATGAAGTCCGAGCGTTGTTCAGCGATCTCATCGGCAAGAAAGTGGACGACAGCTTTCTATTGATACCGCCGTTCTATACGACCGGCGGGGTCGATATCCGCGTCGGGCGCAATGTCTTCATCAATCAGAATTGCACGTTTTATGACCTTGGCGGGCTCGACATCGCCGACGATGTGATGATCGGTCCAAACGTGAGCCTCATCACGTCCGGGCATCCCATCGAACCCTCCCAGCGGCACAACGGCGTCATCGCAAAGCCCATCGTGATCGAGAGGAACGTCTGGATCGCAGCCGGAGCGACCATCATCGGTGGAGTCACCGTAGGCGAGAACTCGGTTGTCGCGGCGGGATCGGTCGTCACCAACGACGTTCCGCCGAACACCCTTGTCGGCGGAAATCCAGCAAAGGTCATTCGTTCGATTGCTGACTGACAAAACGTCCTTACCCCTTGAACCGCCATTGAAACCTTCCCGAAGCCGCCGTTCGGGACCGCGCTAATCCCCTGAGCAAATACGCACTGGGCGGACGGCTGTGTTTCAAGCCCGCGCGGCGACGATACCGCGCATCCTCGCGCATGCGCTGTCCCATGCGACAATTCCGGGAGCCACCGCCACCCTACCGCGCCCGAGCGCCGTGCCGCGGCACGACATCCCGGGACATCCAAGGCCAGACATCATGAACCGGAAAGCACTGCGCTTGCGTCCCGACTGGGTGAGGCATGCCGAGCCGATAGAAGGCGTCGAGCGCATCGAAGCGTGGTTTCGCGGCAAGGCGTATGCCATGCATCGCCACGACACCTATGCGATTGGCCGCACGCTCGCCGGCGTTCAGCGTTTCAACTATCGACGCACTCAGCAAAACAGCCTGCCCGGGAACACGCTCGTGCTACATCCCGACGAGGCGCACGATGGTCAAGCGGGCACGGACGAGGGGTTCCAGTACCGGATGATTTACGTTGAACCCGCGCTCTTTCAGGACGTCCTCGGCGGACGCGCGCTGCCGTTCCTCGACGGCGGCGTGACGACCGATCCGCGCCTTGCCGCGGCAACCGCGACGTTGCTGCAGCACGTCGGCCATGCGCTCGAGCCGCTCGAGCAGAGCGATGCGCTCGCCGAACTGGCGCACGCGCTTGCCGCCGTTGCCGGCACGCCCGTACGACGCTCGAAAGGCCACTTCCTCTCGGCGCGGCGCGCACGCGACTATCTGCACGCGAACTGCGCGCGCGTCGTCACGCTCGCCGAACTCGAAGCGGCGACGGGTCGCGATCGCTGGAGTCTGTCGCACGACTTTCGTCTGTTCTACGGCACGAGTCCATACCGTTATCTGACGATGCGGCGCCTCGACGCAGTGCGCCGCATGCTGCTCACCGGCACCTCGCTCGCCGACGCCGCCGCGGCCGCGGGTTTTGCTGATCAGAGTCACATGACGCGACACTTCTCAAAGACATTCGGGCTGACGCCGGGGCACTGGCTCCAGGTCGCGGCCCGCTCCCAGCCCGGCTGAAATACCCACGATCGTTCAATACGGCCGCAAGGCGCGTGCGTATCCTCGACGCATTGACGTTGAACGGAGAAAACGATGTCCCAATCCCCGAACCACACCATCGCACCGGCCGAGCGCGGCCAGTGCCAGGCCATCGATCTGGCGGGCAAGATCGCGCAGATCGACGGTCACTGGCAACCGCGCGTCGTGGCTGAAATGAACGATTATCAGTTTAAGGTCGTCAAGGTCAAAGGCGAGTTCCAGTGGCACCGACATGCCGACACCGACGAAACATTCATCGTGCTCGAAGGCGAGTTGCGTATCGATTTTCGCGCGGGGCCTGCGGGCGACGGGGCAATCGTGCTGCGTGCCGGCCAGATGGCGGTGGTACCGAAGGGCGTCGAGCACAAGCCCTGTGCAAACGCAGAAGTGAAGCTGCTGCTGATCGAACCCCGGGGTGTGGTGAACACGGGCGACGGCGCGACGGGCGAGCGTACTGTCGAGAACGACCAGTGGATTTAAGACGGCCCCCCGGCGTATGCCAGGTGAGACGTCAAAGCGGGCGAGCTTGGGCGTTTCGCCGGAGGCGCGATTGTCGTCGACTGGGGCAGGATGCAAAATTGTCCAGTCAGGACGGTTGACCGCAAAAACTTCAATCTCGCATTCACACGGCATGCACGGCAAGCTTGCATTATTGGGGGCGGATCGATCCGATGATCGACGCGCATTCTGAACCGGGTGTCATTGCACGCTTGCGCCGCCAAGCCCGGGTAACGCCCGAATGTCGGCCCACCCTCGCGATTCATTCAGCTCGTAGCTGGTGCTGCGTCCACCCGCATCCGATTTGCGCAGGACGCCAAAGGCCAGCAATTCGGTAATGTCTCGCAGCGCGGTGTCTTGCGAGCACTTGGCGATCGCCGCCCATTTGCTACTGGTGAGCTTGCCCTCGAAGCCATCGAGCAGCCGATTCACCAGCTTCACTTGTCGCTCGTTCAGCGGCGTTGTCGCCCAGCGCTGCCAGAACCGCGTCTTGGCAAGCACCGCGTCAAGTGTGTGCTGTGCCTGATCGACGGCGCGATGCAACGTTTCAAGAAACCAAGCGAGCCACTCGGTGACGTCAAGCGATTGCTTCTGGGTCCGCTCCAAAATGTCGTAGTAGGCCTTGCGCTCCCGCTGAATTTGCGCCGACAGGCTGTAAAAGCGCTGGGGACTGCCATCGGCTCGTGCCAGGAACAGGTCACCGACGGCACGCGCGATACGGCCATTGCCGTCGTCGAACGGGTGCAGGGTGACAAACCACAAGTGCGCAAGCCCAGCCTTGATCAGCCGCGGCTCATTCGACGCGCTATTGGCCCACTCGATAAAGCGGTCCGTCTCGGTTTGGAGTCGATCGGCGGGCGGTGCTTCGAAATGCACGCGCTGACGACCCGGCGGGCCAGAGACCACCTGCATCGAACCGGTGACATCGTCGCGCCACCCGCCCACATTGATCCGGGCAAGGCCCGAGTAACCCGTGGGGAAGAGGGCTGCGTGCCACCCGAACAAACGATCCTGGGTGATCGAGGCGTTGCAGTTGGACGTGGCGTCGAGCACCATTTCGACTACGCCTTCGACGTGACGGTCCACCGGACCCAGGGCACCAATGTCGACGCCGAGGCGGCGTGCGACGGAGGACCGGACAGGCTCGACGCTGAGATGCTCGTCCTCGATCTCGCTGGTCTTGATGACATCCTCTGTCAGCGCCGACAGGCTGGCCTGGTCGCGCAACGCCATTCCGACGTCGGCCAGTCGTCCCATCAACAAACCTTGAGCGCGGCTGACGTCGGCCAACGACTGGACCAAGGCAGCCAGGTCATAGCGCCAGCTCGGCCAGTCGCTGGCCTGCCAGATATAGGTGTAATCGCCGCTTTTCATACGGAGATTATGTGCCACATTCACCGCAGGCGCAAGTTATTCACCGCATAAAATGCGGTGATATCGCCGCTTTTTCGCCGCACGACCAGCGCTGCGGTGGCAGGCTCGTTTCGGTCATTGGGGGTGTTGAACCGGGCACGCCATCCACACGTCAGTCCCCTGCCCGCGCCGCGCCTCCCTTCACTCCGCCAACCTCGCCGACGCCTCAAGCGACGCATCGCGCCGCTTCAACTCGTCGAGCACCATGCGCTTCGGCACCTTCCCGTAGCCCGACTTCGGCAGCGCCTCCCAAAAGACAATTCGCTTCGGAACCTTGTACTTGGCGATACGGGTCTTGAGCCAATCCTGCAGCGCCGATTCGTCCAGACTCGCGCCGCCATGCAAGACGCAGACGGCCACACCGACCTCCCCCCACTGCGCATCCGGCACGCCCACCACCGCGACCTCGGTGATCGCACCGTGCATCAGCATCAGTTCCTCGATCTCGCGCGGATAGACGTTCGAGCCCCCCGAGATGTACATATCCGACGCCCGACCGGTCAGATACACGTAACCACTCTCGTCCATATGCCCGATGTCGCCGGTGCGGAACCAGCCGTCGCGAAACGACTTGGCGTTGGCTTCCGGATTCCGGTAATAGCCGGCGAATACCGCCGGACCAATGACGCAGACTTCGCCCGTCTCGCCCGGCCCCAACTCGTTCCCCTCGTCGTCCTGAATCGTCACCTGCATGCCGCTGCGCTCGAACCCACACGTGCGCGGCCGCAGCGCAACGGTCTCGTCATTGTGGTCGCACGGCGGCAACACCGTGATGTTGCCGGTGACTTCCCCCAGGCCGTAATACTGCACCAGCACCGGCCCCAGCTTGGCCAGCGCACGCTTCTGATCCTGCTCGTACATCGACGCGCCCGCGTAGATCACGTAGCGCAGACTCGCGTGATCGTACGTATCGACGGCTGGGTGCTCGACCAGCATCTTGAGAATCGTCGGCACCGTGAACATGTTGGTCAGCCGATACCGCTCGATCAGCGCGAACGCCTGCGCCGGATCGAGCTTCTGCGCCGGCATCATTACCGTCGTGCCGCCGCGCGCCATCACGTTGAGTTGATGCATACCCGCCCCGTGCGAAATCGGCGCGACGACCAGCGAGCCGTCCTCGTGCGCAAGGCCGGGCAAAAGGTCGCACAGATGGTTGTTGATGACGAACGCAAGCTGCCCATGCGTGAGCACCGCCCCCTTCGGGCTCCCGGTGGTGCCCGAGGTAAAGAACAGCCAGCACGGCGTATCACGCTCGACCACCGCGTTAGTCATCGGCGCCGCCATGTGGCGATCGATCAACGCACTCACCTGCGGCGATGCGTCGGGCACCGCGTTGTCGCCGGTGAACCAGACGATGTGGCAGTCCGCACGCTCGGCGACGACCGCGGCGGCGTGATCGGGATAATCCGTCTGGCACAGGAATACCGCCGGTTCGGCAACACGCGCCATGGTGGCCACCTCGCCCGGCGCGAGCCGGAAGTTGGTCGGCACCCAGACCGCGCCAAGACGAAACACCGCAATCATCGCCTCGATCATCTCGTTGCTGTTGCGCGAGTGGGCGAGCACGGTATCGCCAGCGCCCACACCGAGCGCACGCAACCCCGCCGCGAGCGCCGAGACACGTGCATCGAACGCCTGCCAGGTCCATTCCTGTTCGCCAAAGACGACCGCGAGATGGTTCGGGAAACGACGCGCGTTGCGCGTCGCAAAATAGGCAAGGTTCATCACCCGCGCCGACGTCGGCGTCATGTTGACGAAACTCATTTGGCGCGCTCCATGATCGAGACGTAGTTGGCCACCGCAGCGCCCCCCATGTTGAATACTCCCGCCAGCGTGGCGTCGGCGATCTGCATGTCGCCCGCCTCTCCCGCTAGCTGCATCGCCGCCATCACATGTTGCGACACCCCCGTCGCACCCAGCGGGTGTCCACGCGACTTGAGCCCGCCCGACGGGTTGACCGGCAGACGCCCGTCACGCGTCGTCACGCCCTCCTCGATCGTCCGCCATCCTTCACCGGGTGCGGCGAGCCCCATCGCCTCATACTCGATCATCTCGGCGATGGTGAAGCAGTCATGCGTCTCGACGAGGCTCAGATCCCCCAGCGTCACCCCTGCGTGGCCGAGCGCCTTGCCCCACGCGCGACGCGCCCCCTCGAACGCGATCGGATCGCGCTTCGCGAGCGGCAGGAAGTCGTTGACCTGGACGCGCGCGCGAAACCGAATCGCGCGCGCCATCGTCATCGCGACCTCGGGGGCGGCGATCACCATCGCTGCGGCGCCGTCAGACACGGGCGAGCAATCGGTGCGACGCAGCGGTCCGGCGACGAACGGGTTGTGCTCCGACGGCGCGTTGCAAAACGCGAACCCGAGATCCTTGCGCAAGTGCGCGTAGGGATTGCGCACGCCGTTCGCATGGTTCTTGGCGGCGATCATCGCCAGTGCGTCACTGTGGTCGCCGTGGCGCGCGAAATACGTCTGCGCAATCCGGCCGAAAATGCCGGCAAAACCGTCGGGATTGCTTTCCTCGCGACGATAGCACCCGCTCATCAGGATGTCCGGAATGGCCCGCCCCGGCACTGCGGTCATCTTCTCCGCCCCGATCACCAACGCGAGCTTGCCACGCCCTGCCGCAATAAAATCCATCGCCGCATGAAGCGCCGCCGACCCGGTCGCGCAGGCGTTCTCGACATGCATCGCAGGCGCAAAGCGCAGGCCGGGCTGCGCGAGCGCGGCGAGTGCGCCCTCGAAGCCCTGCGGCGTAAGGCCGTTGTTGTAGACGCCGACCATGACCGCATCGATGTCTTCGGCCACGACGCCCGCATGCGCCAGCGCGTCGTCGATCACATCCCGCATCAGCGCTTCCACGTCGGGGGCATCAAGCTTGCCGAAGCGCGAATGCGCCCAACCGACCAGCATGGGTTGCGTATTCATCTTGTCTCTTCCTTAGACTCGGGCGCTGGTGAACGTCATTCGTCGAGGATGCCTGCGGCAACGAAACCGCCATCGACCGCGAGCGTCTGGCCGGTCACGAAACTCGCCCCCTCCGACGCGAAAAACGCGACCGCGGCAGCAATCTCGCCCGGCTGGCCGTACCGCTTCATCGGCACCTGGCGCAGATACGTCTCGCGCGCCTGCGCCGAGTGGTGTCGGGTGAGCGGCGTCTCGACCGGCCCCGGCGCGACCGCATTGGCCGTGATCCCCCACTGCGCAAGCTCGATCGCGATCTGACGCGTGAGTCCCATCATTGCGGTCTTCGACGTGCCATAACCGGTGCGCCCTGCGCCAGCACGGATGCCGCTCGTCGACGCGATGTTGATGATCCGGCCCCATTGGCGCGCAACCATGCGACGCGCGGCGTGCTGGGCGAGCGCAAGCGGACCGGTCAGGTTGATCTCCATGATGCGGCGGAACGTGTCGAGCGGGAAATCGATAAACGGCGTCAGACTGGCGATGCCCGCGTTGTTGACGAGCACGTCGCATCGGCCATGACGTTCGTCGAGCGCGGCGAAGAACTGTTCGATCGACGCGCCGTCGCCGACGTCGAGCGTCATGGCGTCGGCGCGCTGCCCGCGCGCCACGATCGCCGACGCCACCGTCTGCGCCGCCTCCAGTGCCAGATCACCGACGATCACGGTAAACCCGTCCTCGGCCAGCCGCTCAGCAATCGCCGCGCCAATGCCGCCCGCGCCGCCCGTGATCACCGCGACCCGTGAATCTGCTTGCATGCCTTGCTCCTGTGTGGAATTCGATAGGTTCGATACGCCCGCGCTCAACTTCACACGCGCCGATGAAATGGATGAATCGATGCCGGGCATCGGCGCGATATCGCGCGTCGCCCGCGTCTTGCGTCACTTGAGCGGAACCATTGCGCAGCTCTGGCCACCGTCGACGGGCAAGCCAACGCCCGTGATAAACCTGGCCTGGTCAGAGGCGAGAAACACAGCGGCGTTGGCGACGTCCCACGGGTCGCCCATGCGGCCCATCGGCACCATCTGGTTGCGCGCCTCGATCATGGCTTCCACGCTGCTGTACTGCGACGCGATCTGCGTATAGATCAGCGGGGTGTGAATCGCACCGGGAAGCACGCAATTGGCGCGGATGCCGTGGCGCGCGTACTGCATTGCCATACTGACGGTCGCCTGATTGACCGCAGCCTTCGAGGCCGAGTAAGCGAAATACGGGTAGCCGGTCCACCCCAGCGACGCGAGCGACGAGATATTGATGATCACGCCGCTGCCGCGCTCGATCATATGCGGCAACACGGCCTTCGCCGTGCGATAGACCGAGCCCAGGTTCAGTTCGATGGCGAGATGCCACGTCGCTTCGTCAAGCTCGACCGGCCCGCCCATGTGCGTCACTCCCACATTGTTGTGCAACACGTCGATGCGCCCCAGGCGCGACAGTGTCTCGGCAACCGCCCGCGCAACCGACGCACTGTCGGTGACATCGGCACGCACGGCGAGCGCCGTGCCATCCGCTTGCGTGATCGCATCGGCCGTGGCCTCGGCCAGCTCGCCGTCGAGATCGACGCAGCACACGCTCGCCCCGGCGCGCGCGTAAGCGGCAGCCGCCGCCTTGCCATTGTTCCAGCCCTCGCCGCGGCAGCCCGCGCCGAACACGATCACGGTCTTGCCGTGCATCGATGCCGTGGCGTTCATGGATGCATTCATTCGCGCCTCCTCGATCTCGTTAAACCAATTAAATCCATAATGTGGACTTTAAATAAAAAGCAATCGACGGATCGAAGAATAGAAGATGACCCGCTTTTGTGGATAGTGCTCGTTAACCACGATTCATAATCAACAACCAATCCCTATAATTTTCACGTAGTTATGCACAACAACTACCCACGATGTGGATTAATCAGCAATTCATCCAAACGTGAAATTCAGAATCAATAGTCCACAATGTGGAGTTTTATAAATGGGTCAATCTCCAGCCGATGAGATACCGCCGCAAGGCAACGCCGCGACGGCATCCGTGGTGTCGATCGAACGAGACGGCTCGCAAAGCATTGATCGCGCGATGGCGTTGCTCAACCTGGTGTCAGCGCAGAGCCGGGTCGGCACGCCGCTGCGCGAACTGGTAGCGCAGAGCGGCCTGAAGCAACCTACGGTGCACCGCCTGCTCGGTGCGCTCACGCGAGCCCGCCTGATCGAGCAGGATCCGCAAAGCAAGCGCTATCACCTCGGCATCGAAAGCTACGTGCTGGGCACGCTGGCGGCCGAGCGCTTCGGCACGCATCGCGTCGCCGTGGGCAGCGTGGTACGGCTCGCGCATCAGTCGGAGGACACCGCCTTCCTGACCGTACGCCGAGGCGATTACGCCGTGTGTCTCCACCGCGAGGAGGGCACGTATCCGGTGCGCGCCCAGGTGCTGACGATCGGGGACTGCCACCCGCTCGGCGTGGGCGCCGGCGCCATCGCCCTGCTGGCCGCACTGAACGATGACGAGGTCGAGCAAACGCTGAGCGCGAACGCGGCCAGTTATCGCGAACATTACCCGTCGATCACGCCCGAGGGGCTGTGGGAACTCGTGCGCGAGACGCGCGAACGCGGCTACTCGACGCACCGCGGTTTGGTGCACCCCGGCTCATGGGGCCTCGGCATCGTGTTTCGCGACGAATCGGGTGCCCCGTCCGGCGCGCTCTCGATCGGCGCGATCGAGAGCCGCATGGGCGAGGATCGTCAGCAAAAATTGGTACGCATGCTGCAGTCCGAGGTACGCAACATCGAACTGCGACTGAAACAACGGATAGAGGCGCACGCGACGGATGCGTCGGTGACGGCGGTCCGCGCCGCCCGTCGCACAAAGTAAGGCCCACTGCCGCACGGCGAGAACGACGAGCACCCCTCGCACGCGCCCACACAATGCCTGGAGACACCGTGAATATGCCCGCCCCTAGACGCCTGACGCAGCCCGGCCCACCGGCTGCGGCGCGGATCGAATCCATCGCCGGCGATGCCCTGTCGCTCACCTTCCCCCTGGCCGGCGGACAAAGCTTGCGCGATGGCATCCTCGCGCCCCTCGAAGCCGCCGGCATGGCCGCGGCCACGGTGCGCATCGAAGGCCTGCGGCTACGCTCGATGCACTACGTGCGCCCGGCCGCATCGCCAGACGACGAGCACGTGGCGTTCTATAGCGAACAACACCGCATCGACGAACCCGTCACGGTCGAGCTGGCCTGCGCGACCGTGGGTCGCCGCGACGGCGGGCCGTTCATCCATTGCCACGCGATGTGGCGCACTGCCGACGGTCGCTGGCAGGGCGGCCATATCTTCTCCGATCAGGTGATCGTCGCGCAGGATACCGAGGCGCGCGCCTGGGGCATCGCCAACGCCGAGATGCGCGCCGACTTCGATGCCGAAACCAACTTCACGCTGTTCCGCCCGGTGCCGATCGAGACACCGCGCCGCCCGGCGTCGACAGCACCCGGCCGGCGATGCGTGGTCGCGCGCATTCGTCCCAACGAGGATCTTGTGCAGAGTATCGAGCAGGTCTGCCGCGACCATGGTCTGCGCGCGGCCACGATTCGCGGCAGCGTCGGCAGCATCGTCGGCGCGCGCTTCGAGAACGCGGCGCCGGTCGACGACATTGCCACCGAGATCTTCGTGCTCGACGGCGCGGTTGCCGAGGCGGCGAACGGTCCGCGCGCAACGCTCGACATCGCACTGATCGACCCGCGCGGCAACATTCACCAAGGTCGCGTAGTGCGCGGCGACAATCCGGTGCTGATCTGCTTCGAGCTGTTCCTGGAGGAGTCCCTGGACGTCGGGACCGCCGCATGACGCGATATACTCTCTCGCACTGGGGCGCCTACGAAGCCGGCGTCGACGCTACGGGCAAAACCTGTCTGCGCCCCTACGCGAACGACAGCGACCCTTCGCCGATCGGCACCTACCAGACCGCCGATTCGCTGCGCGCACTGCGCGTTCGCCGTCCATCGGTGCGGCGCAGTTGGCTGGAAAAGGGGCCAGGGAGCGCCACGCACCTGCGCGGCAAGGAACCCTTCGTCGAAGTGTCGTGGGACGTCGCGCTCGATCTCGTCGCGAAGGAACTCGCGCGGGTTCGCGAGACCTACGGCAACACGGCGATTTTCGGTGGCTCATACGGCTGGGCGAGCGCGGGGCGATTCCACCACGCACAGAGCCAGGTGCATCGCTTCCTGAACTGTGTCGGCGGTTACGTCCGCCATCGGGATTCGTACAGCCTCGGCGCGGCGCATGTGATCATGCCGCATGTCGTCGACGACATGGACGCGCTGATCAGCTACCACCATTCGTGGGACGTGCTCGCCAAACACACCGAACTGTTCGTCACCTTCGGCGGCGTGCCGCAGAAGAATGCGCAGTCGGCACCGGGCGGCGTCGGCCGTCATCGCGTCCCCGGTGGACTGCGTACGATGCACGCCGCCGGCGTCAAGTTCGTCAACATCGGCCCGGTTTCCGACAATCTCGACACCGGCGGCGACGTTGAATGGATCGCGTCGCGCCCCGGCACCGATACGGCATTGATGCTTGCCCTCGCCTGGGTGCTGCGTCACGAGAATCTGCACAACCCCGCGTTCCTCGCCTCGCACTGCGAGGGATATGGCGAATTCGAGCAGTACCTGCTCGGACGTGTCGACGGCATTCCGAAAACGCCCACGTGGGCGGAACCGATCACCGGCGTGTCGGCCGACACGATCACCGCGCTCGCACGACGCATGCACGCAAGCCGCACACTACTCAACGTCGCATGGTCGTTGCAGCGCGCGCATCATGGCGAGCAACCGTTCTGGATGGTCGTCACCCTGGCGGCAATGCTCGGCCAGATCGGCCTGCCCGGCGGGGGCTTCGGCGTCGGCTACGGCAGCGTGAACACCCTGGGCACGCCGCACGACAAACTCGGCGGGCCAACGTTGCCTCAAGGCCGCAATCCGGTCAACGCGTTCATTCCGGTGGCTCGCATTGCCGACATGCTGCTCAAGCCCGGCGAGCCGTTCGACTACAACGGCAAGCGTTATCACTATCCCGACACGCACCTGGTCTACTGGGCCGGGGGCAATCCGTTCCACCATCACCAGGACATCAACCGCCTGTTGCGCGCCTGGCAGACGCCGGACACGATTGTCGTCCACGAGCAATCGTGGACCGCGACCGCGCGATATGCCGACGTCGTGCTGCCGATCTCAACGTCGCTGGAGCGCGACGACCTCGGCTACGCGTCGCAGGAAGCCATCCTGATGTGGATGGCCAAGATCGCCGAGCCGGTCGGCGAATCACGCGATGACTTCACTGTCTTTGCGGGTCTCGCGCAACGGCTCGGCGTCTTCGCGGAGTTTACCGAAGGCCGCGACGCCGCCCAATGGCTCAGGCACATGTATGAAGAAACGCGCGAGCGCTATGCGCGCGCGGACGTCGCGTTACCCGACTTCGACGCCTTCCGCGACGCGGGGATGGTCGATCTTCATTCGCGCGCGCGGCCGGTCGTGATGCTCGAGGCGTTTCGCGCCAATCCCGCCGCCGCGCCACTGAATACGCCGTCCGGGCGCATCGAGCTGTATTCGCGCCGGATCGCCTCGTTCAATATTCCCGACTGCCCGGGTCACGCGTGTTGGCTGCCGCCCGCCGAATGGCTCGGCGCACCGCTCGCGAAGACGTATCCGCTGCACCTGATCTCGGACCAGCCGCGCAACAAGCTGCACAGCCAGCTCGACGGAAGCCCATACAGCGCCGCCAACAAGATTCAGGGCCGTGAGCCGCTCTACATTCACCCGCGCGACGCCGCCGCACGCGGCGTCCACGACGGCGACATCGTCGAGGTGTTCAACGCGCGCGGTCGCTGCCTCGCCGGCGTGCGCATCACCGATCGCATCCTGCCCGGCGTGGTGCGGATGTCCACCGGCGCATGGTACGACCCGGAACCGGACAGCGGGCGCGACAAGCATGGCAATCCCAACGTCTTGACGGCCGACCTGCCGGCCTCGGGCCTGTCGCAAGGCTGCGCCGCGCAGTCGTGCCTGGTCGAGGTCAGCGCGCCGGTCGCCGACCCGCCGCCGGTAAGTGCCTTCGACTTACCCCGCTTCACTATCGCCATCACTGCCGCAACCGCCGTACCGTCCGAGCGCCCCTAGCGCCCGGACGCATCAGGCACCCAAATCCAAAAAAAGCAATCTTCAGGAGACACATCATGCAGAGCCTTTCCCGCCGTTCGATGCTGAAGCTTTCCCTGGGTACGGCGATCGCGGCCCCGGCGATCCTCAAGCACACACGCGTCTACGCTGCCGACTTCACGTTGAAGTACGCCAACAACGCGCCGATGACCCACCCGCTGACGGTACGCATCACCGAGGCCGCCGAGGCCATCCGCAAGGAGACCGGCGGCAAGGTCGACCTGCGCGTGTTCCCGAACAACCAGCTCGGCGGCGACACCGACATGCTGTCGCAATTGCGTGCAGGCGCGCTCGACTTCTTCACGCTGTCGCCGATGATCCTCTCCACACTCGTCCCGAAGGCCGCGATCAGTGGCGTGGGCTTCGCGTTCAAGGGTTACGACCATGTGTGGAGCGCGATGGACGGCGAGTTGGGCGACTACGTGCGCGCGCAGATCGAGCGCGGTGGCCTGCACCCGTTCCCGAAGATTTTCGACAACGGCTTCCGTCAGATCAGCTCGTCGACGCGAACCATCAAGACGCCCGACGACCTGAAGAGTTTCAAGATTCGCGTCCCGCCGTCGCCGATGTGGACGTCGATGTTCCAGGGCTTCGGCGCGGCGCCGCTCACCATCAACTTCGCGGAAGTCTATTCGGCGCTGCAGACGAAGATCGCCGACGGGCAGGAAAACCCATTGGTCACGATCAACTCGGCCAAGCTCTACGAAGTCCAGAAGTACGTAGCAAAGACCAACCACATGTGGGACGGCTTCTGGTTCCTGTCGAACCGCGCCTCGTGGGCCAAGCTGCCGGCGGAAGTCCGCAAGGTGATCGAAGACCAGATCACGGCCGCCGCGATGAAGCAGCGTGTCGACGTCGCGGCGCTCAACGATTCGCTCGAGAAGGATCTGACCGCCAAGGGCATTGCCTTCAACTCGGTCGACGCCGCCGCCTTCCAGAACAAGCTCCAGAGCGCCGGCTTCTACAAGGAATGGCAGGGCAAGTTCGGCGAAGCGGCCTGGGCACTGCTGCAAAAGAGTGCGGGCCGCGCGCTGTGAGCCCCCACAGGCCTTTCGAAGGAGACAGGGTATGAATCGCGCCAGGCTGGAGACTCGCATGAACAAAGGCATATTGCCGCTGCCCCCCGCCGAGGGGGGCGTCATCGCCGCGCTGCAAACCACCTTGGCGAGGTGCGTCGAGTTGCCGGCCGCGCTGCTGGTGCTGGCCGAGATCGTCACGCTGTTCTCCGGCGTCGTCAGTCGCGCCGTGTTCCACAGCCCGCTGGTCTGGTCGGATGAGCTTGCCTCGATCCTGTTCATCTGGCTGGCGATGCTCGGCTCGGTGATTGCCCTGCAGCGCGGCGAACACATGCGCATGACCGCCTTGGTCGGTCGCATGAACGCCGGCCGGCGCGCGTTCCTCGACGTGCTGGCCATCGCCACGCCGCTCGCGTTCCTGCTGCTTTTCATGCCGAGCGCGTACGACTTCGCGGCAGACCAGGCCTTCATCACGACGCCCGCGCTGGAGATTGCCGATTCGTGGCGTGCCGGCGCCATTCCGGTAGGCTGCGCGCTGATGGCGTTGACCGCCCTGCTGCGCCTGGTCCGTCACGGCAACGTGCGCATGGTCGCCGCCGCAGTGGTGACGATTGGCGTGATCGTCGGTGCGCTGCTGCTCGCGCAGCCCGTGCTGCGTGGGCTCGGCAACCTGAACCTGCTGATCTTCTTCGTCGGCTTCGTTGCGCTGATGGTGCTCACCGGCGTGCCGATCGCGTTCTCGTTCGCGCTCGCCACCTTCGGCTACCTGACGCTCGGCACCACCACGCCGGTCGTGATTCTGGCGGGACGGATGGACGAAGGCATGAGTCACCTGATCCTGCTCGCGGTGCCGCTGTTCGTGTTCCTCGGCCTGCTCATGGAGATGACGGGCATGGCGCGCTCCATGGTGGCGTTCCTCGGCAGTTTGCTCGGCCACGTGCGCGGCGGCCTGCAGTACGTGCTGATCGGCGCGATGTATCTCGTTTCCGGCATCTCTGGCTCGAAGGCGGCCGACATGGCGGCGGTCGCCCCGGTGCTGTTCCCGGAGATGCAGCGCCGAGGCGCCAAGCCCGGCGATCTCGTCGCGCTGCTCGCCGCCACCGGGGCGCAGACCGAGACGATCCCGCCAAGCCTGGTGTTGATCACCATCGGCTCGGTGACGGGCGTATCGATCGCGGCGCTGTTCACCGGCGGCCTGCTGCCCGGGGCGATCCTCGGCGTCACGCTGTGCTCGCTGGTGTGGTGGCGCTATCGCCACGAGACGGTGGACAGCGGCGCGCGGGCCTCGGGCTGGGAAATCGCGAAAAGCTTCGCGATCGCGCTGCCCGCCCTCGCGCTGCCGTTCGTGATCCGCGTCGCGGTGATCGAGGGCATTGCCACGGCAACCGAGGTGTCGACCATCGGCATCGTCTACTCCGCCGCGATCGGCGTGCTGATCTACCGCCGCTTCGACCTTAAGCGGGTGTATCCGATGCTGGTCGAGACTGCCTCGCTGACGGGGGCGATCCTCCTGATCATCGGCGCGGCGACCGGCATGGCGTGGTCGCTCACGCAGTCGGGCTTCTCGACGATGCTCGCCGCGGCAATGCGCGACGTCCCGGGCGGTCCGGTCGGCTTCATGGCCATCTCGATCCTGGCGTTCATCGTCCTGGGCAGCGTGCTCGAAGGCATTCCGGCCATCGTACTGTTCGGTCCCCTGCTGTTCCCGGTGGCGCAGAGCGTGGGCATCAACGAGGTGCATTACGCGATGGTGGTCGTCCTGTCCATGGGCATCGGCCTGTTCGCGCCGCCGTTCGGCGTCGGCTACTACTCCGCGTGCGTCATCAGCAAGGTCCATCCCGACGAGGGCATGCGGCCCATCGTTGGCTACATCGTCGCGCTGGCCATCGGCCTGGTGCTGGTCGCCGCCGTGCCCTGGCTCTCGACGGGCTTCCTCACCTGACCTTGGCCGATTCACGCCCCAGGAACTTCCCCCACTCCGGACCTGCCAACGCGGCGCGCGCTGCCATGCAGCGCGTTGCCCGACGCGCGCCGGGACACGTTCACTTTGCACAGGAGACTTCATGAGCACCGTTGCATCGCCCCCCACCGATACCTTGAGTCGGCTCGCGCAACGCGCGCATCGCATCCGCCACAACGCCATCACCATGGCCGAGGTTCAGGGCCAGGGTTATATCGCACAGGCGCTGGGCATCGCCGACGTGCTGGCCGTCGCCTATCTGCATGCCATGAACGTTCGGCCGCAAGAGCCGCAATGGGAGGCGCGCGATCGCTTCCTGCTGTCGGTCGGCCACTACGCCATCGCGCATTACGCCGCGCTCGCCGAGGCCGGCTACTTCCCGAGGGAGGAACTCGTCACCTACGGTTGCGACGACAGCCGCCTGCCGATGTCGGGCATGATGTCGTACACGCCGGGCGCGGAAATGTCGGGCGGCTCGATCGGTCTCGGCCTGCCGATGGCCGTGGGCATGGGACTCGGCCTCAAACGCAAGCAGTCAGCGTCGTTCGTCTACACGCTGATGGGCGATGGCGAGCTTGCCGAAGGACCGACCTGGGAAGCGGCAACGTCGGCATCGGCGTTCAAGCTCGACAACATCATCGCCATCGTCGATGTCAACGGCGTGCAAGCCGACGGCCCGTCAACGGTCATCATGCCGACCGAGCCGCTGGTGCAGAAGTTCGAGGCGTTCGGCTTCTACACCCAACGCGTCAACGGCAACGACCTGCCCGCCGTGCTGCGCGCCTTCGACAATGCCCGGTCTCACGACAAGCCCGTGCCGCGCATCATCATCTGCGACACCAAGATGGGCAAGGGCGTCGATTTCCTCGAAGCCCGCGAAAAAAATCACTTCATTCGCCTCGACCCGCCGGAGTGGCAACGGGCATTCAGCGCGCTCAACGCGCAAGGGAGCGCAGCATGAACACATCCGTAGCCGAAAAACTGTCGACGACGCCAACCGGCCAGCCCCCGGCGCCCGCCATGCCGGCGATTATCGCGTCGTCGGTCGATGAGGGACACCGGACGCGCGCCACGCCCTTCGGCAAGGCGCTCGTCGCCCTGGCCGACGAGCGCCCCGAGATCGTCGGCATGAGTGCCGACCTCGCGAAATATACGGACATGCACATCTTTGCGCAGGCGTATCCGGAGCGCTTCTACCAAATGGGCATGGCCGAGCAGTTGATGGCGACCGCCGCGGGCGGACTGGCCAAGGAGGGTTTCATTCCCTTCGCGTCGACCTACGCGACCTTCGCCGCACGCCGATGCTACGACTTCATCTCGCAGGGAATCGCCGAACAGCACGCCAACGTCAAGATCATTGGCGGGCTGCCAGGCCTGACCACCGGCTACGGCCCCAGCCACCAGGCCACGGATGACATCGCGATCTTCCGTGCGATGCCCAACCTGACCGTGATCGATCCTTGCGACGCCCTGGACATCGAGCAGATCGTGCCGGCCATCGCCGACCACCCCGGCCCTGTGTACCTGCGCGTGCTGCGCGGCAACGTCCCGCTGGTGCTCGACGAGTACGGCTACACGTTCGAACTCGGCAAAGCCAAGCCAATACGCGACGGCAACGATGTCCTGGTCATCTCGACCGGCTTCATGACCATGCGCGCCCTCGACGCCGCCAAGGCGCTGGCGGCCGATCGCATCGACGTGGCCGTGCTGCACGTCCCGACGATCAAGCCGCTCGACGAGGCGACCATCGTGCGCGAGGCAGCGCGTGGCGGGCGTCTGGTCGTCGTCGCGGAAAACCACACAGTGATCGGCGGCCTGGGCGAAGCGGTGGCCGGAGCGCTGATGCGCGCCGAGGTCTCGACGCGCTTTCGCCACATCGGCCTGCCCGACCAGTTCCTCGACGCGGGGTCCCTGCCGGTGCTGCAGGATCGCTACGGCATTTCCCGCAAGGCGCTCATCGCCTCGATCAAGCATTGGTTGGACTGACGCGGGTCAAGCGAGCGCGACGAGGGATCGCGCGCTCGCCCGACACGTCGTCAGCTTAACGCTGCGGCTGCGCGGCGGCACCGACCGCCTTGCGCACCTTGGCGACCTGAGCAACCGTCACCGCCGGTGCCTGGTTGCCCCAGCTCGAGCGCACGAACGTCAGCACGTCCGCCACATCCTGGTCGGTCAGACGGTCGTCGAAGCCCGGCATCGCGTAATGTGTCGGCGCCGTCTTCGTCCACGGCATCTCCGCACCGCGCAACACGATGTGGATGAGCGAGGTCGGATCGGTCGAGTTTACCGTCGCGCTCAGGGCGAGCGTCGGGAACGTCTGCGTGTAGCCCTTGCCGGTGCTGCGGTGGCACGCCGCACAGTTGTCGAGGAACGTGAGCGCACCGTTGCCCTTGCCAGCGCCCGTACGCAATGCCTTGGCCACGGTGTCGTCGTAGGCGAGCGCCTTGGCGTTCGGGTCGACCGGCTTGAGCGTCTTCAGGTACTTGGCGATGGCCGCGAGATCGTCGTCGTTCATGTGCTGGGTACTGTGCTGCACTACGTCCGACATCCCGCCGAAAGCCGCGGAGTGATCGTTACGTCCGGCCTTCAGGAACGCCGTGATATCGGCTTCGCTCCAGCTACCCAGGCCGTCGGTAACATCGCCCCGCAGATTCTTCGCCAGGAAGTTGTCGACCACGCCGCCCGACAGGAATGCGGTGCTGTCGTCGGTGAGCGCCTTCTCCTGGAAGGCAACACCGCGCGGCGTGTGGCACGCGCTACAGTGAGCCAGACCTTCGACGAGATAGCGTCCGCGCGAGATCGGATCGCGATCGGTCGAGGCGGTGTCGGCAACGACCGCCGGTGCGAACATCTTGCGCCAGATCGACAGCGGCCAGCGCATCGACATCGGCCAGGGGATATCGGTCGACTTGTTGGTCTGCGCGACCGGCGGCACGCCGTTCATGAAATAGGCATACAGCGCCTTGATGTCGGCCGGACGCACCTTCGCGTACGAGGTGTACGGCATGGCCGGATACAACGTCGCGCCATTTTTCGCGATACCGTGACGCACCGCCTTGTCGAAATCCTCGAGGCTGTAGCTGCCGATGCCAGTGCCCTTGTCCGGCGTGATGTTCGTCGAGTAGATCGTGCCGATCGGCGAGGCGATCGGCAGGCCGCCGGCGAATGGCTGCCCCTTGGGCGCCGTGTGGCACGCGGCACAATCGGCCGCGCGAGCGAGATATTCGCCCTGCTTCACGAGTTGCGCTTGCGGATCGTTCGCGGCAGGCGGCTGCGCCCCCCCTTCCACCGCCACGGCGGGTACCGTGCGCGTGGGCACGGGTGAGACGGCTGTCCCGGCGGGCGACGTCGCACTCTGCGCCCACGCGGCGGCCCCCATAAGCGTCAGGGCACCCGCCGTAAACACGCCAGCGAAGCGTTTCATCATCGTTTTGCGGATCATGGTTGCGCTCCTCAGGCCTGGACCAGCGGGCCGGCGTTCTTGAGGTACTGTTCGCGAATCGCCTTCGCGGACCAGTACGCCAGCGCCGCCACCACGCCCGTGGGGTTGTAACCCATGTTCTGCGGAAACGCCGATGCGCCCATCACGAACACATTGGATACGTCCCAGCTTTGCAGATACTTGTTGACCACGCTGTTCGACGGGTTCGTGCCCATGATCGCGCCGCCGGTCGTATGCGTGCTCTGGTAGATCCGCGTGTCGTAGTGCGTGCCTTTCTTGCGGATTGCGCGGAACACTTTCTCCGGATTCATCGCGCGGCCGACCGCCTCCATCCGGTCGCCCATGTAGCCCAGCATGGCGTACTCGTTGTCGTGCCAGTCGAACGTCATGCGCAGCAGCGGCACGCCATAGGCGTCCCGGTATGTCGGGTCGAGATCGAGGCACGCGTCGCGATACGACATGACCGAGCCCGAAATGCCGATCGTCATGTAACGCTGATACGCGTCGGCAACGCCCGCTTTCCATTGACTGCCCCACGACGGCGTGCCCGGCACGCTCGGCGTCATCTTGATCGGACGTCCGCCAGTGCGCACGTGACGGATGCTTGCGCCGCCGATAAACCCCAGCGGCCCGTGGTCGAACTGGTCGCCGTTCAGGTCGTCCATCGACACACCGCCCGCCCCCGTCCCGATGAAGGGGTTCAACTGGGTGCCCTTGGGCAGCAGCACGTTGATCGCGCCGTTCATCTGATAGGCGTAGTTCTTGCCGACGACGCCCTCCCCCGTCTTCGGATCGTAGGGCTTGCCGATGCCCGAGAGCAGCAGCAGGCGCACGTTGTGCATCTGGTACGCGGCCATGATGACGAGATCGGCCGGTTGCTCGACTTCGCGGCCCTGCGCATCGATGTAGGTCACGCCGGTGGCCTTCTTGCCGTCGCTGTCGAGATTGACCTTGATGACGTACGAATGGGTGCGTAACTCGAAATTGGGCTTCTTGAGCAGCACCGGCAGGATGGTGGTTTGCGGCGACGCCTTCGAGTACATGTAGCAGCCGTAGTTCTCGCAGAAGCCACAGAAGTTGCACGGCCCGAGGCGCACGCCGTACGGATTCGTGTAAGGCTCGGAAGTGTTCGCGGCGGGCGCGGGATACGGATTGAAGCCGACCTCGCGTGCCGCCTTCTCGAACAGCGATGCCCCGTAGGTCGTCTGCAGCGGCGGCGTGGGGAATTCGCTCGAACGCGCGCCCTCGCGCGGGTTGCCGCCGGGCACGATCGTGCCGTTCAGGTTGCCGGCCTTGCCCGACGTCCCGAACACTTTCTCGGCGAAATCGAAGTGCGGCTCCAGTTCCTCGTAGCTCACGCCGAAGTCCTGGATCGTCATGCCGTCGGGAATGAATGCCTTGCCGTAGCGCGCCTCGTAGTGGCTGCGCAGCTTCAGCTCCTCGGGCAGGATGCGGTAGTGCATGCCGTTCCAGTGGAAGCCCGCGCCGCCCACGCCGTTGCCGAGCAGGAACGAGCCGTTCTGGCGGTAAGGCACGGCGAGATCGTCCGGCGTGTGACGAATCGTGACGGTCTCGCGCGCCAGTTCCTGGAAGAGCTTGCCGCGCACCGAGTATTCGAGTTCGTCGATGACTTTGGGGTACTGCGCGTCCGTGGGCGTGTCGCGCATCGCGCCGCGCTCGAGCGCCACGACATTGAGCCCGGCATCGGTGAGTTCCTGGCCGAGGATGGCCCCGGTCCAGCCAAAGCCCACGATGACGGCGTCGACCTTATCTTTCTTGATGGCCATGGATCAGCCCCGCTTTCCGGAAATCGACACGGGCCCGTACGGGTACTTGACGTTCGGCTGGTCTGCCCAGTCGAGAAAGTCGGCGCGGGCGCCGGGAAAACCCACCATCTTCCAGCCCACCATGTCCCGGTTGCCGCCGTGGATGGGATCCGAGAAGAATCCTTCCTTCGTATTGGCCAGCAGATACGAGAAGAACGTGCGCGCAGGCACGCTGTCGAATTCGACCTTCGCGTGCTCGAGATCGCCGAGCACGGTCTCCTGCGCGGCGTGATCGAGGTCGGCGAATGCCTTGTTGTACTGTTTCTTGCAGTAGGCGTCGCAGGCCGCAATGCCGTGCCGATAGATGTCACGCGGCACGAGGCTCAACTGGTAGCCCATCTCGGGCGGCTGATCGGTGTGGAAAGGCCCCTGCATGTACCACAGCTTGCCGTGCCCGAAGGGCGTTTCCATCTGGCGGTCGATGAACTGCGGCACATCGGCCTGGAGCGCCCCCGGGCCGAGGTCGTCGGCGGGAATCAGACGATCGACGGCGGCGTTCACGAAACGCCATTCGTCAGCGGTGAAGTATTTGGGCGCGTAGGGCGTGGTTGACGCGGCGGGGGCAGCGGGCTTGTCGCTGCTGCAGGCCGACTGGGTGAGCGTGGCGCCGGTGGCCAGGGTCGTGGCAGGCACGATCGCCAGCACCTGACGCAAAAAACGTCGGCGCGGTTCCTTGTCCTGTGACATGGAGTTCTCCGTTTTGTGGGGGACGAATCACGCATGACAGTCAAGCCATTGCTCACCATGCGTGAAGAAAACCTGACAGGCTATTCGCTTCGCGTAGCGCAATTAACGCGGCCATTCTACTGACAAGCCCCCCTGCATGGCAAAACAAGAGTGTTGCGCAATTCGCGCAAACCATTGATTAAATAGGCTTGCAGATAATTAAAATATTCACTATCACGCGCGCACGAAGTGTTTCGCCAAATAAAATTCCTGGTGTGATTTCTTCGCGGAAGGCGTGAGGAAACCGCAGTGGCGGACAAGGACAGACGTCGCGGCAGGCGCGCCCTGGCGCCACATGAAAAAGGCCGCTCCGTGTTCCGGTAGCGGCCTGGCTTGCTTGATAACGCGGTTGATTACTCAGGGATGCGCGGCAGCGACGAGATCGGTGGCGGCGGTGGCGGCGACAAGGGGGGCGGAGGCGGCGGTGGCAACTGCGTCGCCCGGTCTCGCCCGCTGCCGACAGTCCTGCTTGTTCCCATGGTCGGTTCAGGCGATGCTGGCTCGGGCAGCATGGATCGGGAGAAAATCGTCCGCAACTGGTGCTGCTGCCCCGAATGCGCGCTGCAAAATGCCTGGGCGAAATATTCTCGCCGCGAGAGTGGTGATGCTTCGCGCAGGGACTCCGGTGAAACCTTGGCTTTCACAACGCGCGCGTATTCGCTCCCGTCCGGCGCGGTGAAGCGGGGGACATCCGACTGTGCGTCCGCCCGCGCGACACGCGCGTATCCATGCGCATCCGTCCCCTCGGGACTGTCGGGACGCTCGGCGCCCGGCGCGTTCACCGGGGGACGAATGCGATGCGAAAGCCGGGTGGCATCCACCGGCGTGGCCGTCGTCCGACGCAACCGTTCACGATTCGGACTCCGTGGGTCGGCGGCGGGCGTAAGGTCGTCGCCAAGCTGGCTGTCGTCATGCGCGGGCGTCGGTGTGCCCGCAGACGCCCTGCCCGCCTCCGACTGCCCGAGGTGACCGTGAACGGCGCGGCCGGCCGCCTTCCATGTATCGATGTCCAGTGCCCTGACGGCGAGCCAGGAGCGTGCAGCCTCGCGGCCGCTGGATCTGGCGTCGTTGAGCACCGCCGTGTACTCCTGCGCGCCGAACCCGAGGCGCCGAATCATCTTGAGCGTGACAGGCTGGTCGGCCGGATAGCCGAGAAGCAGGGCCAGGCGGGCCGAATCGTTGGCCGCACGCGTCTGGTTCCGGGCAAACCAGGAGGTCGACTCGGCAGGCTTGAGTACCCAGTTGCCATCGCGCACGGCCAGGCGCAGCGGCACATCGGCTCCGCCGTTGGTCATCTCTCGCTCAGCCTCGCGCGCCATGTCGTTGAGCGCGATCAGGGCGTTCAGTTCGGAACGAAGCAGGTCACTCCGTCGTTCGTGCGAATTCACCGTCAGTCGCAACATCGAATCCCGAAGCGCAGCGAGATCGTCGCGATTTCTCAGGGCAATCATCTGGGCCTCCCCCTTCGGTAACGAGGGAAGGGTCGCGGCCAGCTTGTGAACCTCGCGGCTCACCTGTGCAATCTCGCCAAGCTGCGCGCGCACCGAGCCTGTGGCGAACGTCCGCACAAAACGGGTTGGCTCGGCGGGAATCCCGAGACGTACGCGCTGCATGGAGGACGCGCGCGCAAGCTCGAAGCTCACGTCGGCGTCGACGGCGTCGGTAAACCGGGCGCACCAGCGCCCAAGCCCCTCGCCGACGAACTTGGGCATCAGCGGGTCGGCGCACAGGCGCTTGGCGTGAAGCACCTCCCGATCGCGCTCCGCGCACCAGGTTCCCAGGGAAATGCCGTTGTTGGCTTGTGTGCTTCGCGGCCGCACCGGGTAGGACTGCCAAGGCTTGCCGGTCGATCCAAGCGCCGACGTTGCAATCGATCCCAGTCTCTGAAAGTCCGAGCCGAAGCTGTTCCCATCATCAGGCGGCTTCGACCGGGTAATGGAAATGAGTTGCACCGGCGAGCCGCGCGATGCAGCGGAAATGGTTCCCATGATCGTCTCCAAGGTAAACAGACCGAATGGTCTTCAACCGCAAGGAGACTAGAGCGGTTTGCCGGGAAGCGATGTCGATTGTGTGGGAAGACTTCGTATTGTGGCACCGGCTCATCGTTTTCCCGCACGCAATGCGCGTGCACAACGAGGCCATTCGAGGCGCCTGCCGCCCCTCGCCAGCGCCCTCAGAACCGCGCCAGCAGTTCCCCGATCAGCGCCGCACCTTCCCTGCCCTTGGCCGAATCGGCCCAGAGTCGGTCGATCATGGCGCGGTACATGCCGACGCCGTCGGGTGACGTCGTGATGGTGGCAATGCCGGTACGCAGGTTCGGTAGCTCGCCGAGACGGAACGGCGAGACCGCGACATAGGCTTCGCCGTGCGCCTCGAAGATCTGGAACGACTCATTGGGCATGTTGTCGCTCACGACGCCGATCTGCACGCCCGTCGTGTCGGCCTCGAGAAACTCGACAATTCGCGCGACCTCGCGACGTGCCGCCATCTTGCGCTCGAGCTGCACGCCCGGTGGCAGCCCCAGCCGCCCCACGAGACCGTGATGCAGGAACTGCTCGATCTGACGCAGCCCGATGAGGCTGGTCACGGCCAGTTGGTGACGCGAGAAACTCGACTTGCGCTCCTGCAAAATGCCCAGCACGCGATCGATCGTGTTCGCCCAATGGCGGTCGGCGAGCGCGGGCGGAATGCTCTCCTCGAGCATGCGACGCAGCCACACGTCGTAGTCGTGCGAGGTGAGCAGAAACGAAATTGGGTCGAAGTGCGCCACGACGCGCTCTGAGCGGCCTTCCAACTGACGCATCCGCTCGAAGTAGCTCACTGCCGAGTCGTGATATTCGACTTCCACCCCCAGCAGATTTGCCAGCGACACACCCAGCAGTGCCGCGAGCCGCTCGAGGGTGTCGATCTTGACGATCTCGCCGCGCTCGAGCTTATAGATGGCCGCGCGCGAGATATCGAGTTGCTCGGCCACATCCTCGCTACGTAACTCCGCCGCCAGCCGATAGGCGCGCAAACGTTCGCCAATGGCTCGGAAATTGAAACGCGCGCCTCTCGGCGCCCGGGATGTCGTCGCAGCTCGATTCAAATCGCCCCCTCTCGGATGCCAATGCCCGGTCCGGCCAAACGCGCCGCGCCCGCATTGCAGTGCCGGGATTATACCGGTCGCCTGCACGTCTCGATGCCGCGCCTTTGCCGCCGAGACAGTGCCGTTCCCCCTCCCCGGCACTGTCGCAAACACCCCACATCGACTTGTCGAATATTTTTCTATTGTCTATTTTTTTAGACATCGGCACGATTCCGATCACGGGGACCCCACGGCACGGGCCTGCTCCGCAACGCGGGCAAACCCAATGCTTCGTGGAGGATGCCCCATATGCTCGCAGCGATAGCCTGCGCTTCGTCCATAAATTTAGACAGACAAAGAGGGAATGATGAAAACCTGGCACAAGGTGGCTGGCGCCGCCGCACTGGGCGCCGCGACGCTCGCAACCACGGCTCACGCGCAATCGAGCGTAAGCTTCTACGGCCTGGCAGACGCCTACGTCGGCTCGGTGAAGAACCCCGGCGGCAACGCGGCCGTCGTGCAGCAAGGCGGCGGCATGACGACGTCGTATTGGGGGCTGGCCGGCACCGAAGACCTGGGCGGCGGTAACCGCGCGCTGTTTGTGCTGGAAAGCTACTTCCAGCCGAACAACGGAACGTACGGCCGCTTTGCCGGCGACAGCTTCTTCTCGCGTAACGCATACGTCGGTCTGTCCAGCGCCATCGGCACCTTGCGCCTGGGTCGCATCACCACCCCGCTTTATCTCGCCACGATCCGGTTCAACCCGTTCAACAATTCGTATACCTTCTCGCCGATGATCTTCCACACCTACAAGGGTCTGGGAACGCAAGGCGTGGTGGGCGACTCGGGTTGGAACAACGCCGTCGCGTATACGTCGCCGACATACGCTGGGATGGCGGGCACGTTGCTATACGCGACGGGCAACAGCCCGACCGACCATAGCGCGAAGAAGTGGGCCGCTGCGATCACCTACGCCAACGGCCCGTTCGCCGCGGCCGTGAACTATCAGTACGTGAACTTCAGCACGACGCCGGGAGACTTTGGCACGCAATTGCCGGGCGTCACCGGGCTGACCAACCAGAACACGGCACAGCTCGGCCTCTCGTACGACTTCGCCGTGGTGAAGGTCTTCGCTCAGTACATGCTCATCGCAAGTCAGGCCGCGAGCGGCAACTTCCATGCCAATACCGGACAGTTGGGTGCCTCGGTGCCGCTCGGCCGCGGCAGCGTGCTCGCCTCGGTCGCCTACACCGGCTCGAACGGTTCGGGCGACAACCAGCGTCGCACCACTTGGGCGCTCGGCTATGACTATCCGCTATCCAAACGTACGGATATCTACGCCGCGTACAAGTACGACCACATGAGCGATCTGTCGACCGGCCAGACCTACGGCGCCGGCCTGCGCATGAAGTTCTGAGCGAAGGCGGGTCACATCGCCGGCCTTCCCGAGGCAGGCAACGGCGGACGATTGCCGCCCGTGACGAACGCCATCGCACGGCCTCGATATCAGGGTTTGACCCAATTATTTTCGCCTTGCCTGCCTCACCGGGTTCGTTTAGTCTAAATATTTAGACAAATGGAGAGCATGATGGATCTGCAACTTGCATGCGTCTGGTTACAACGCGAGACGGTCGGTTTGTCCGACATCGAAGACTTTGCCGCGCGTTGTCTCAATGCGTCGAGGACAGCCACGCGCGAGTCCGCTGCGTTGTTGTTGCTGGCGCAGGCCGCACAAACGTTCGCGGAACGCCAGTCGGGCATCGCCGCGAGCGGCGAGACCTTTCAGGCATTTCTCGCACGCAGCAAGGCCTATGCCACGATGTTGCGCGATGCGGCAGCCACCTCCGATGCCAGCTTCCTTGCCTCGCTGAACGGCTTCGCCGCGCAATTGACGACCGAGGTCTATGCGTGACGTTGCGTGACGACGAGCGAGTCTTGACGTGCATCCCCGGCGGGATTTTTTCACTTGATTGTCTAAAAATTTAGACAAATTGACAGAATTGGACGAAACCGACGTAGCGGCTACCACCGCGTCGCTTCGCCGCCTCACAGGAACCGATCATGGAAGTCAACCTGAACACACCGGGTGCGCAACGCGCGGGCGCCACGTCCGACGACATCGTCACCCCTTACGCATGGAAAGCGCTCGCGGGCTCTGCCATTGGGTATGCAATGGACGGTTTCGATCTGCTGATTCTCGGCTTCATGCTACCGGCGATTACGGCGGGGCTGCAGCTCTCCCGCGGACAGGCCGGTGCTCTCGTGACATGGACGCTGATCGGCGCCGTCGCCGGCGGCATTCTGTTCGGCGCGCTCTCGGATCGCTATGGCCGTGTGCGCATGCTCACGTGGACGATCCTGCTGTTCGCCGTCTTCACCGGGCTGTGCGCGTTTGCGCAGGGCTTCTGGGACCTGCTCGCGTATCGCACGATTGCGGGCATCGGGCTGGGCGGCGAATTCGGCATCGGCATGGCGCTGGCCGCCGAAGCCTGGCCCGCGGCCAAACGCGCACGCGTCTCGTCGTACGTCGCACTCGGCTGGCAGACGGGCGTACTTGCCGCAGCGCTGCTTACGCCGCTGCTGCTCCAGCACATCGGCTGGCGCGGCATGTTCCTCGTGGGGGTGCTGCCTGCCCTCATGGCATGGGTACTGCGTAACAAGCTGCATGAACCCGAAGTCTTCGTACGACGCACCGGCAAGACCGCGCAGCCCGGTCAGAGCAGCAGCGCCTTCCGTCTGCTCGTCAAGGACGCCAGCACCACTCGCGTGAGTCTGGGCATCGTGATCCTCTGCTCGGTTCAAAACTTCGGCTACTACGGGATCATGATCTGGCTGCCGACGTTCCTCTCGCAAAAGCTCGGTTTCTCGCTCACGAAGTCCGGCCTCTGGACTGCGGCCACCGTGATCGGCATGATGATCGGCGTCTGGGTTTTCGGGCAACTGGCCGACCGTATCGGACGCCGTCCCACGTTCCTGCTGTATCAGGCGGGTGCCGTGGTCATGGTGATCGTCTATGCCCAGTTGACCGACCCGACGGTGATGCTCTTCGCCGGCGTGCTGATGGGCATGTTCGTGAACGGCATGGTCGGCGGCTACGGCACGCTCATGTCCGAGGCGTACCCCACTGCGGCACGCGCCACCGCGCAGAACGTGCTGTGGAACATCGGGCGCGCCATCGGCGGGCTAGGGCCTATCGTCGTTGGTGCGCTCGCCGCCCGCTACTCCTTCCAGATTGCCATCGCGCTGCTCGCGAGCCTGTATGTGCTCGACATGATCGCGACGCGCTTCCTGATCCCGGAACTCAAGGGCGTCGAACTCGAATAACGAGATGCGCGACGTGCACAACGCCAGCCCCCACTCTCCGGAGCCCCCCATGTCAGTCTCCACTCTGACGCGTACCGACCTCACCCGCGCATTGGGTGGGCTGCCTTCGGACACACACGACCCTCGCGATGCGTCTTGCCGCGCGCTCACGGTCGCGACGCATCGCTGCCGCGTGCTCACGCATCACGCAGTCAATGCGCGTTACCGCTATCTGCGTTTGCAGGCCGATGCGCCCATCGCGCTCACGACGCAGCCTGGCCAGTTCTACCAACTGAAGTGTCCGGTCACGGACAGCGACGCCCCCTTCTTGCTGCGCCCGATGAGCGTCTACGGCACCGGCCCCGAGCCGGACATCATCGAGTTTCTCTACAACGTCACGGGCGTCGGCACGCGCGCACTTGCCACCCTGCCGGAAGGCGCAACGCTCGATATCGTCGGCCCGCTCGGCAATACCTTCACGCTCGATACGCAGTCCGGGCAGTGGCAGCGCGTGATGCTGGTCGCGCGCGGCGTCGGTCTGGCGACGATGGCCCCGCTCGTGCAACGGGCGGCGGCGGCCGGGCTGAAGTTGACGGTCGTCATGTCGGCCCGCACCGACGCCGATTTGATGCGCGACGAATTCCTGCGCTCGCCCCAAGCACGCGCATTGGCCGACGTGCATTGCGTGTTCGACACCGACGGCTCGTCGGCCGTCGAAGCACTGGAGCCGCGCATACGTACCCTGCTCGACACCACACCGCACGACGCCGTCTACACCTGCGGCTCGCATCGTCTGCTGATGCTGCTCCAGCGTGTGCTGGGCACTCATCCGCACATCACGGCCGAGGTCGCGATGGAACAACGCATGGCGTGCGGCATGGGTGTCTGCCTGTCGTGCGTGCGCCTGTTCGATCGCGATGGCGACAAGCAATTCCTGCGCGTGTGCCGCGAAGGCCCGGTGTTTCCGATTCGCGACGTCGTCGGGGAGGTGAATTTTGGCTGATCTTTCCATACGCATCGGGTCGCTCGCGCTGCGCAATCCCGTCATGCCGGCCTCTGGCTGCTTCGCGCTCGAATATGCCGAAGCGCTGGATCTGACCCGGCTCGGTGCGCTCGTCATCAAGAGCGTCTCACCCGCAACCCGTGCGGGTAACCCGACGCCGCGCGTGGCCGAGACCGCCAGCGGCATGCTCAACTCCATCGGCATTCCGAGCAAGGGGCTCGACGCCTACCGGCGTGACGTGCTGCCCGCCTATACGCGTTTCGATACGCCTGTGGTTGTGTCGGTGTCGGCCGACACGGCGGAGTCTTTCGGGCAAGCCTGCGAGACGTTGTCGCTGCCGGAAGTCGCGGCCATCGAGGCGAACATCTCCTGCCCGAACCTCGAGGCGGACGGCATGGCCTTCGCCATGCTGCCCGAGAGCACCTACAAGGCTGTGAGCGCCATTCGCCGACGCACCTCGCATCCGGTGTGGGTCAAGCTCACGCCCAACGCCGGCCAGGTCGCGTTGATCGCCAAAGCGGCGGAAGACGCTGGCGCCGACGCCATCGTCATGGGCAACACCGTGCTGGGCATGGCCATCGACGTGCGCACGCGCAAGCCCAAGCTCGGCAACGTGATGGGCGGACTCTCCGGCCCGGCGATCAAACCGCTCGCCGTTCGGCTCGTGCATCAGTGCCATCGGGCGGTACACATTCCGATCATCGGCTGCGGTGGCATCGAAACGGCAGACGACGCGGTCGAATTCATGCTCGCGGGCGCATCGGCCGTGCAAGTCGGCACAGCGTCGTTCCGCGATCCGGCCGTCATGGGACACATCGTCGATGGACTGGCGGCGTATTGCGATGCGCAGGCCGTCGAGCGCATTGCAACACTCACCGGCGCCGTCGCGCTCGACGCCCAACTGACCGACCGTTGGCTGCGATTCGCACAGCAATCCGGCTGAGCCGTCGCACGTTTTACGCAACCCTCGCGATGCATTACGCGAAAAGAAGCACACTCATGGAACTGAACGCGCTGGCCCCGCTGGCCGAGCAACTCTTCACCGACCTGCGTCGCCTTGGCGACGATGGCGTCGGCATTACCCGTGACAGCTATGGCGAGGGCGAGAATGCCGCGGCCGCGTACTTGGCGCAATGGGCCGGGCATCAGGGACTGGCCGTCTCGCGCGACCGCGCCGCCAATCTGGTCTTTACGCTGCCCGACGACACCGGCGACGCCCCCGCCACATGGATCGGATCGCATCTCGATTCGGTGCCGCAAGGCGGCAACTACGACGGTCTTGCCGGTATCGTGGGTGGTCTGTTGTGCCTCGTCGAACAACAACGCAGCCAGCGTCGCACATCCACGCCGGTGCGCGTACTCGCCTTGCGCGGAGAGGAAAGCGCGTGGTTCGGTCGAGCGTACATGGGGTCGAGCGCGCTGTTCGGCAAACTGAACGATGCCGATCTGGCCATGCCCCACCGCACGCATGGCCGCACGCTCGCGGCATGTATGGCCGAGGCTGGCGCCGATATCGACGCGATTCGTGACGGCGCCACGCTATTCGACGCCTCACGCGCCAAGGCGTGGCTGGAACTGCACATTGAACAGGGCCCGGTGATGATCGCGCGCGACCTGCCAGTGGCCATCGTGCCCGGCATTCGCGGCAACGTGCGGCACAACCGCGTGTCATGCGTGGGTGAAGCCGGCCACTCGGGCGCCGTGCCGCGCTGGCTGCGTCACGACGCCATGTTCGCCGTGGCCGATCTCATCACGCGTCTCGACGAGCACTGGAGCGCCCTGCTCGCGCGCGGCATCGATCTGGTGGTGACGACCGGTATCGTCGGCACCGATCCCGCCGAGCATGCCATCTCGCGCATTCCAGGCAAGGTGGACTTCAGTCTGGAAGTGCGCAGCCAGAGCGCTGATACGCTCGACGTGTTCTACGAGTTGATGCGTACCGAGTGCCGCGCCATCGAACGCGATCGTGGCGTGCAATTCGTGTTCGACCGGCGACTCGCGTCGCCCCCGGCGATCATGGATGCGCAGGTGTCGTCGTGGCTGGTCGACGCTTGCCGCACGCTTGATCTTGCGCAGGAACGGGTGCCGAGCGGCGCCGGCCACGACGCTGCCATCTTCGCCAACGCCGGCATTCCGAGCGGCATGGTGTTCGTGCGCAACGCCAACGGCTCGCACAATCCACACGAGAGTATGGATCTCGACGACTTCATGCGTGGGGTACAGGTACTGGACGCCGTCACGCATCGACTCTGAGCGTGCGCTTGCGTCAACGCAAAAAAACGGGCCGCTGACATGCGGCCCGTTTTGTCATGCATCGTCAATTCACTATCAAGGCGCGTCACCTTGACGGCCTTAAGAATCTTAACGGCCTTACGGCGCCAGGGCGATCACCTCGGCGACCGCAGCCGTCAGTTTCTTCGCATAGGGTACGTGCAGGAACTCGTTCGGGCCATGCGCGTTCGACTTGGGACCGAGTACACCGCACACCATGAACTGCGCCGTCGGGAAACCGGCTTGGAGCGTATTCATCAGCGGAATCGTACCGCCTTGGCCGATGTACGCCACATCTTCGCCATAGTGCCGTTGCGATGCGGTATTGAGCGCCGACGTGAGCCAGGGCGCCACATCGGGCGCGTTCCAGCCGGAGGCTGCACCGGCATCAGACTTGAACGTCACCTTCGCGTTGTAAGGCGGATCGAGTTCCAGCAGCGACTTGAGTTCGGCCACGGCCTGCGCGGCGTCGACAAGCGGCGGCAGACGCAGCGACAGCTTGAACGCCGTGCGCGGACGTAGCACGTTGCCCGCATCCGACAGCGCCGGCAGGCCCGCCGCCCCGGTGACCGACAGCGACGGACGCCACGTCGAATTGAGCAGGGCCTCCTTCGGATCGGTCGTGGTCGGCAGCACCGAGCTGCCATCCTGACCGCACGCCCACGGCATCTTCTTCCAGACGTCGTCGCCAAGAATGCGCGCCGTCGCTTCCGCCTCTTTCAGGCGCTGCAACGGAATCGGCGTGTGAAAGCCTTGCGGCAGCACGTTGCCGCTGCCCGCGTCTTCCAGACGTTCGAACAACTGGCGCATGATGCGAAAACTCGACGGCGCAATGCCACCGTAGCCGCCCGAGTGGATACCCTCGTCAAGCACCTGCACTTCAAGGCTGCCCGAGATCAGGCCGCGCAGCGACGTCGTGAGCCACAACTGATCGTAGTTGCCTGCCCCCGAATCGAGGCAGACGACCAGGCCGACACGCCCCAATCGTTCACGCAGCGCATCGACATACGGCAGCAGGTCGTAGCTGCCCGACTCTTCGCACGTCTCGATGAGACCGACGCAGCGCGGGCGCTCCACGCCCTGGGCATCGAGGGCGGCCAGCGCCGTCACGCTGGAATAGATGGCGTAACCGTCGTCTGCACCGCCACGGCCATAGAGCCTGCCGTCTTCGAACTTGGGCGTCCACGGGCCCAGGTCACGACGCCATCCATCGAACTCCGGTTGCTTGTCGAGGTGGCCGTAGAGCACGATCGTCTCGTCGCTGCCCGAGCGCGTGGCGGGGGCCTCGAAGAAGATCACCGGCGTGCGGCCGTCCAGACGAATCACTTCGAGCTTCAGGCCCTTCACTGGTTGACGCTCTGCCCACTGGGCGGCATCGCGCACCACGCGATCGATGTAGCCGTTACGCGCCCAATCGGCATCGAAGCCGGGGCTCTTGGCGGGTATGGCGATGTAGTCGGTCAGCGCATGCAGGATTTCTTCGTTCCATTTACGCTCAACGAAGTCGCGCAAGGCTGCGGTATCGAGCAATGGCTGAGTCGGCGTGACGGTGTCGTTCATGGGGGGCGTCCTTGAGGATGGCTTGATTGACGTGGCGGATCGCGCCGCGCCGATCGAGAGGGTCGCGAAGCGCGATCCAGGGCACTCGTCCGGCGCCGCGGCGGGCCGTGGCCGTGACCGTGACCGTATGGCGACATCATAGCCATTCCCGGCGACGGTGGCGACCCGCCGAGCTGAAGTCGCCCGCCTTGCCGACCGCCATCACACGTCTGCAGGGCGGTAGGTCGCTCGGGGCCGGAGCATGAATGCTTGCTCCCGCTGCTCGATCGCGTGAGCACACCACCCGCTGGTTCGCGCCACCATCCATAACGCGGCGGCGCTGCCGCCCGGCATTCCCACCGCCTGCGTTAATGCCACAAGGGAAAGGGCCAATCCAGGCGTAAGCTGAAAGCGCTCATTCGCATCGGCGAGAAGCCTGGCCATCGCTTTGGCCCGGCTGGCGTTGTGGGCCTGTTTGGCGGCCAATCCCAACAAAACCTGCGCTCGCGGATCTCCATTGGGGTAAAGCGGATGGTTGAATCCGTACAGCGTTTTCCCTTCCGCGCGGATCCGGTCGAGATGATCGTTGTGGGTCGCGCCAGACAAGCGGGCGACCAGCCTGCGCTCCACAACATATGTCGCGCCTCCGACCGAAGTCCCCAAATGCGTGCAGATCGCCGCCGCGACGCTGTTGAACAGGGGCGCGGACGTGGATGCCGCGGCTCGTGCAGCCAGCGTGGCAGGCGTCAGTTCGTGGTCGGCACAAACAATCAGCAAGGCATTGATCGCTTCGATCGCACTCCGCGTTGTGCTCGCGCCGCTAGCCCGCAATGCCCATGCGGCCAATCGCTCATTCGGTCGGCGGGGTATGTAAGCCCGCGAAGTCGATAGGAATCCAATGCATCCGACGAGCGCATGATAGACCCGTTGTACGCGGCGCAAATCGCCGTGAGCGCATTGCGGCCCATCCGGCATCTCGTGTCCATTCAAGGCGAGTGCGCACATCGCCATCAGATTTCCAATGTCGTCGGGCGGCCCCAACTCGGCATGAAGGTGTAGCAATGCGTGAAGGCGTTCTGGCAGTTCGATCATTGGCCATGGCTCTGCCAGGGGGTTCCACGTGCCCGTCACGAGGAGTTCGACAATGGCCTCGAAGGGGTAGCCCTGCGTCGCCAATTCGACGGCGGCGTGGCTCCGGTAGCGCGGACCATGTTCGTCGATTCTGGTGATCGACGTGGCAACGATCGGCTCGCCCCAGTGCATCGAAGTCGCTGCTGTCACGGCACGCGGTACTCGCCCGCGTCCACGCGCGACCATCGCGTCAACGTCAGCGCGGGCGTAGAGGTGTCGATGCGTCCCCGGGACCGGGATGCTCTGTATTTTTCCACGACTCACGTAGGAATAGAGCGTCTTCGCCGTCACGCCCAGCGCACTGAGGGTTTCGTCCCGCGACAAATAGTCATGCCGATACTTCATGGTCGATTATCAGAATCAATCTTGAGGCAACAAGGGGGGGTACCTAGAATATTCACACATCGGCCACATGGCGCAACGGCCGGCAGAATAGTCCCGCGCGGGGACGACCGTCAATCGAAGGAGACCATGACATGCACCCTGCAACCACAGCCTCGGCGGATAATTTCGTCGATGCCGAAAAGCCAGTAACGTGGAACGTCAACGATATTCCATGGGTACCCCTGACAGGCCTTTTTATTAACAAGTCCGGTTACAAGGCCGTCACCGAGCCCGCGTACACGAATGATGCCTATAGCATCGAGCTGACGAGTGTCGGGCCAGGAGGGGCATCGGCGACTCACGTCGAGCCGCACGCACATCTGTTTTATGTACTGTCCGGCGTGGGAGAAGTTACGGTGGGTGACGAGACATCCCCCGTCTCTGCTGGCTCCGTCAGCCCGATCTCTGCTGGCGTTGCTCACTCGTTCCGCAATCTGGGCGAATCCGCGCTGGAAATGCTGGTCATTTACCACCCACCTCGCGTTCGCGCAAAGCCACCGATGCCGACGCTACGCACGACGGTGGCGGCACTGCGGCAAGAGGCCACGGGCGTCATCCGCGTTGAACTGCAACCGGCAGACAGCGCATCCTTTCCCACGTTTACACCTGGCGCACACGTCGACGTTCGTTTGCCCAATGGCATCACCCGGAGCTATTCGCTGACCAACGCTCCCGACGAAACGAACCGATACGTCCTGGGCGTGCTTGAGGCTCCGGAAAGTCGAGGTGGGTCACGGTACCTGCATCATGCGCTGGAGGTCGGCTCCGAACTGATCATCTCCCGCCCGAGAAACAACTTTGGCCTCGCCGACTCCACGGAACGCGCCGTGTTGATCGCCGGTGGCATCGGCATCACGCCCTTGCTGTGCATGGCTCGTCACTTGAGCGCGAACGGTCGCGACGTGGTGCTCGCCTACTGCGCCCAGACGCGAAAACACGCGGCCTTCGTCAACGATATTCTCGCGCTCGACATCCCTGTAACGTGGCATTTCGATGACGAACAGGGCGCGCAGTTCGACCTCAAGCGATATATGGCGTCCCAGCCACGCGGCGCTCACTTCTATGCATGTGGCCCCACTGGCTTTCTGGGAGCATTCGAACGCGCATGTAGCGACCTGGAGATCCGGAATGGTCACATCGAGCGCTTCTCAGGCGCCAGGCCTGCATCCGAGTCGCAGCCATCGTACGCCGTCACCCTGAATCGGTCGGGAAGAACACTGAACGTTTTGCCGGGTACAACGCTGTTGCAGACGTTGCTGAACGCAGGGGTCGAGGTTCCATACAGTTGTCAGGAGGGCGTGTGCGGCACCTGCAAGACCGCAGTATTGGCCGGCGAACCTGATCATAGGGACTCGGTGCTGACGGCGACGGAGCGGGCGTCCAACACCGTGATGGCTGTGTGCGTCTCCGGTTGTCGTACACCGTCGCTACTGCTCGATCTGTAGCAGGCGAACGCAACGCAACCGGTGTTGCCTGCGCCGACCAGAGCGGGACGCGTTGACCATTGCTTTACGCGTCACACCGGAGAGGCACCCCAGTTCATGACGTGCCAGTCGAAGCACGTCACCGTTGCCCAGGCACCCCGTTCGCCGCGTTAGCGCAGACGAACGCTGGACTCGCCGCGAAAGCGAGTCACACCAGCGTTCCTGCATCCCCCTGACGGCGCTCTGGCGCGATGATCATCAGAGCCAGCGCCACGCGATGGCCACAGCGCCAACGGCGATGCCGACGGAGATGACAATGCCAAACCATGCCAGTTGCGCACGCCGTGCCCGACGGCGGCTAGATTCCGAAGTGTCGTAAAAACGACCCAATCCGCCCGAGTACAACTTTTCCCAGCGAATTTCCATGGCGCACCTCACAAATCAATCAAACCGGCCCGCGTGACGATTCTTTTTACTGTTTTATCGAAAATTCTGAGACGCAAGACAATTCGGATAAATCCGGGCAAATCGGTAACACCAGATCACCCAATATTCCGACACAGCGTCGTCGTTTCAAGATGGCACTATTCTTTCGTAAACGCAATAGCGTGAACCCGCACAATCCGGCGTCATAACCATGAGAGACCACGTTATCGACGATGGATATCGGCGTGCTTAACGCGCTTTATCGAAGGCAGCTTGCAATCTTTAAGGGGAAGCGTCGCCAATTACCGACATTCAGCCATGCCGATCGTTTCGAAACTCGACGTTTTTGTAACAAAACGTTTCGAAGCCGAGCGGCCGCGCCGTTGAATCGGGCGATTGAAGTGGTGAGGCGAACGCGCAGAATCCCCGCGGCACAAGCTCGGGAGACGGTACTGTCGTCAAGGAAGGTGGATCGGCGTCAGCGGAGGCAACGCGGCGCGGCCGTCCGCCGAAGGCGGTGCCGCGCACGAAAAGGAAGATGGGTGACTTTAGCGTCCCAGGAAGGCCGCACCTACCGACATGAGAACGAATCCGCCAACACTACAGCCGATCGCGATTGCCAACAGGCGTTGAAAGAGTTGCTCGCGCTCATTCGCGCTGCGATGGGAACGGGGTGCTTCGTGATGAATCGTTCCCCAACCACTCGAATACACTTTTTTCCAACGGATGTGCATAAGTTACCTCGCGTTGTTTAGTGTTCGTAGCCTTGCCCGTCATCGATTTACGCTATCGGAATCGACGAGACGCAGGGCTAGTATGCGCTTTGCCGAGCGGTCGTAAACCCCCCATCCGTGCTGCGTCGCCGCAAGCCAAATACGTGATTCCGACGGATTCCGAGACGGAAGCGCGAGGCGACGAATTCCGTCCATCCGACGCGATTCATAATTTGTGACAGGGCGTGTCAATGCGACAGAATGTCGCAGGTGCGACAAGTTGTCGCGCAACCCGCATGAATCGTGGAATTGGGTGTTTCGCCAAGTGCGACAGCGCAAGTCGTGTCGCAAGCTTCGCAGCACTGGCAGGCCGGACGACCAGAGAGGTCGAGGCAGCACCAGGCGGTCAACCTCATCGCATCGTGCACCGCAACATCGATTGTTCGGATAAGCGACAAAGCTCGGGTAAATCCGGGGGAGCGAAGCGCCTCCCCCGCCGGCGTCATGATTCGAATGGATTTTTCACCTGTCGCGCGGTCGTGCCGCCCGGTGCGGCCGCCTGGGCCGGCAGATCGGCGCCGGAAAGCGCCGTGACCACGGCGTCGAGCACCGCCTTGAGCGTTTGTGCCTGCCGCAGCCCTTCGGCGTCGCGGCGAATCTCCAGATTGCCGAAGAGGGCGACGTGGTCTGTATGATTTTCGACGTTGAACTCACCCAGCGTGAGCGCATCGGCATCGTTGGCGAACGGGGCGAACGCGGCGTTGGCAGAAGACGAAGCAGACATCGGGGACTCCTGGAGCGAGGGGGAAATCGGTCAATTGAGATCGGCCAAAGCGGCGGCCATCGTTACCGGCGAGGCCGCACCCGAGGTGATCGGCCCGACGCGGTCCCGCCGTACCTAGCGAACGATCGTACGCAAGAATTCGAGCACCGTCTGCACCTCGCGATACGACGGCACGTCCGGATCACGTTTTCGCTTGCCGCCCGCCGCCTTGGGCGCGGGCAGGCGCATCGCGGTGCGTTTGACGCCCGACGGCATGCCCGGGAAGAAATCAATGCCGGCGAGCGTCTCGAGTTCCGCCACGCTCACGACCGAATAGTCGCTCGTGGCCTCGTTCGCGACCAAGTAGACACCGGCCTGCTGGCGCTTGGGGTCATAGACGATTTTGTACAACTGCGTGGGCACCATCACGCGATTGCCCACCTGCGTGATCGACTTGCCCTTGAAAAGCGGCCCCGTGATGACGAACAATTCCCCGCGATCCTGTGCGAGCTTGCGCACGCTCGACTCGATGCCCGCCCACAGATAACGATTGTTCTCGCTGTTCTGCGGCACCATGTTCGACAAGGAAAAGCTCTCCGATTGGGCCTGCGCGTCCGGCATATCGGCCGACGGCGCCATGTGTCCCCGGTCGTATCCCGAACGCACGTAATCGCGAAGCTCGGCCCGTTCATCGACGGGAAGCCGCGATTCTGCGTGAAAATTGTTGACGCGCGAGATCTGGCGCGCGTCGCGCAGGCCCGCACGGGTGAGATGCTCGGCCGACCAGAGCGGCGTGCGCGTCACGCCCGAATGCATGACACCGAACGCGCTGAAGCACACTTCGCGCGCGCTGCGCGACATGGCGGCCTGGGTGATGTCGGGGGCGGTACCGGCCCAGTAGTGGTCGCCGCAGGCCGAGGCAGCGGCGAACGCATCGCCCGGAAAGGCCACGACGGACGTCGCGGCGACTGCGCAGGAAAGGGTGGCCAGAGCGGCGGCCAATTGCCCGGCCATCGCGCGCAAGCGGCTTGCGCGCACTGCGGTGACCGTCCATCGAAACTGCTTCATCGCACTGCTTAAGGTAAGGCGTCAGGGGGTGCGATTGTAGCGGATGAACGACTATTCGGGGACGATACTGCCCGCACCGTAGGCGGCGCATTGCAGGGTCTGGGCTGGGCCTAGGTTATCGCACTCGTCGGCTTGCGCACTCGGCAGCCAGTCCTTCGCCAGGAACAGCACACAGAGCACCAGCGCGAGCGCAAGGAACAGTGTCTTCATTGCGGCATCCGAGTTGGGTTGCCGCATTGTATGCGGGGACGCCGCCGCGCAACCTGTCCCGCGCGCCCGGAAATTGTTTCCTTTCGTTACCACAGCAAGCGCCGGACCGGCGCTGCCATCAGTCGCCGGGCACCTCACCTCTGAGCGCAACGAGCGCCGCCAGCGGTTCGCTCAACGCCCCCTCGGCGCGCAAGCCATCGACCACCCCGACGCGATCGGGCATCGCGCGGTTTTGCGACATCTTGAATTTGCCTTCGATACGGCGAATCGGAATTTCCACGCCGACGATGGCACGCAGCATGCCGTCGATAAAATCGACCGGTGCGTCTTCCACCGCCCACGGCGCGGCACGCCGCTGCTCCTGCGATTGCGTGAGATCGCCGACGAGACGCCGCAACCACGACGCATCGTCGATCACGCGCGGCTTCCCCCAGACATGCACGGCAGCGTAGTTCCAGGTCGGTACGACTTTGCCGTGCTCCGCCTTGGCGGCATACCATGAGGGGGTGATGTACCCTTGTGGCCCCGTAAACGCCACGAGGCAATCGTCGACGTCGCGCAGCGCCGGGCCATGCGGATTGGCCCGCGCCAAATGCCCACGCAGGGTGCCGAACTCGCCTTCGTCGGGGTACATCAGGAACGGAATTGAATCGGCGATCAGCCCCTGCGGACCGGCGCTGACAAGCAGGCCAAGCGGCTGGGTTCGAATGAGATCGTGCAGGACTTCAGGACGATCCTCGGTAAAAGCGGCGGGCTGGTACATCGACGACTCCGGACAAAAGCAGCGGAAAGGGGTTGCATCTAGCGTATGCCCTCCCGTGGCCCCTGGAGAAGACCCAAAACCGATTATTTTCTTGGTGCCACCGCACGCCCCGCCGGCGCGATCGGGGTCAGAGGAAGGACTTGGCCTGATCGAGAATCTTGTCGCAGACTTGACGCGTCAGTTGCTCCTTGAGCCCACCGCCGTTCAGGTCGACGGTCTTGCCGTCGGGAGAAGACAATAGTCCCTTGGCGCCATCGAGATAGCCCGGGCTGGCCGCCGGCGATCCCGACTGGGTGCCGAGCTTGCCGAGCAGCTTGTCCTTGACGTCGGTCGCCGAACTCAGATTCCCGCCACTCAGATAGTTGTTCTTGACGCAGAACTGCAACACGCCCGTTGCATTGCCGATGCTGCCCGACGTCAGCGCGCTGGCCGAGCCAAGCCCGCCCAAGCTGCCTGCCAGGCCACTGGCATTACTGCCGCCGGCACCGCCGCCCACCGCATTCTTGAGCATATCGAGCTGCGCGCGCGCCGGCATGACTGCGCCGAAGGCCAGTACCAGCGCGAGGCCTATCCCCACCATCCCGGTCGGGAACCTGGTTTTGCCACCTGCATTCGCCGAATTCTCCGTGCGTCGCGACATACGATTCTCCGTGATGAAAATGACGTGAGTCAGGTGGGCTCACTATAGCAGGACGCTCTCGCCAAGACGGTCCATGACCGCCACCGGCCCGGGCGGCGCCGTCAGAATGGCGCGGCGGTGGTGGCGAGCGCCTCCGGCACGATGACGCTGGCATCGACGCCCGCGTTCTCCTTCAGAAGAAAGACCAGATGATGCCCAGCGAGCAGTTCGATGCGACGATCGCGCGCAAACTCTTCGACCCCGTCGTCGAACACCCCGGTTGTCATCAACATGCCGCGGGCAGCGCCAATCTTCTGCATCTCGGCGAGCATGGTGCGTGCGGCGGCGATCTCCAGACGCGCGCCGTTGTGCATTTCGCGGTACACGTGCACGACGACGTCCCCCCCAAAAATCGGATGCGGATCCCACGCACGGCAGGTCAGCATGCCCGCCTGCTCCCCCGGCAAAAGCGGCGGCCCCTCGAAACCGTGCGAGCGCAGCAAGTGGAACATCACCTGCGTGAAGTCCTTGTCGGAGAGCGTCATCAGATTGAAGCGGCGGTCGACGGCGACGTCGGCGTCGGTGACGACCGTCGTCATATCGACGCCCGCCACCGGTGCGACAGCCTGCAGCGCCTCGGGACACGCCGACACGCGCGCGCCGAGTGCTGCCAGATGCACCTCGGGATCGCCTTCGGCCAGCCTAAGGGCCGTGAAGTCGGCGCGCGTGGCGTGGACGCTCGCCAGACATACACGGGCATCGCCATCGCTGGCGTATACATTGAAGACGACGGCGTTCACCTGATGCAGTGGATCGACCGAGAACAGTTCGTGCAGCGAGCGGAGCACGATCTGGCGCAATGCGTTGGCGTACACCTTCGCACGCACGGCCTCACTGGCAGGCACGCCCTGCACAAGCCCCTGCGCGGGGTGGTAGTGATAGTCGAATACAACGGGCACGGCGGCGTCGAGCGTCGGCACGTCATAGCCGATGGCCAGCAACTTGTGGTGCTCGACGTAGTGCGCCGCGAGCGTCTGCGCAAACGCTTCCGGATACGGGCTGCGGCTGAGCACGATGCGCGCATAGCCCGTGATGGCCGCCGCTTCGCCGCGCAACAATGCCCCCTCGAAGTCGGCCACGGCCGCATTGTGACGTGCGCTCTCGGCCCGCGCGGCTTCCGTGGCCTTCTGCTGTGCGATCTGGAGAATCATCGAGCCTTGCGCCCGGCGGATCTTCGACGCCTCGTGCTCGCGTTCCGCATGGACGAACTCGCTGCGCGCCTTGGCGACTGCCTGCTCATAGCGCCCCGACGCGCCCGGCATGGCGAGTGCTAGCCGGCCCGGCTTCTCGGGCGCGAAGGTTTCCCATTCGGGCTTGGGCAGAATCTTCGGGAGGTGCCGGGTATCGAGCGCCGTCGGTGTGCTGCTCGCGCGCAGGTCGGCCGGCGGAATGCGCAGATCGCGCGCGAGACCGTCAGCGAGCAGGCGCTCCAGCCTTGCGACCGCCAGCTTGGCCTGGGCGCCCTGCGCTGCCGCTTCGGCCTGATGCCGCGCCACCTGCGCGCGTTCACGCGCGGCGGCGTCGGCGGCCGGCGCCGCGTCCAAGGCACGTTGTGCCTGATCCACGGCGCGAACTTCCGCCAGCGAGCGCGCCTGCATTTGCGCGTGCTGCTGCTCGCGCACGTGCGCGGCGCGCCAGAATTCCCGCGCCAGACGATCGATGATGCTCTCGAATCCCCGATTCACTATTGCCCCCGCGAGCGATATTGATTTTGTTTTGTCAAGCGAACTACACCATCCAACACGGCTGTTCCTTCGTTCGACGTCGGTATTGACGACGCCCCGCCGCCAGGTTCACCGTCCCGGTTGCGACCGCTGCGCCTTGTGCCATCGGGCCGCCTCCGACTTTTACGTAGGGGACGATTGTAGGACGATGGCCGCTCGCCCAGCAAAAAATCTTTCGTTTCCTTGCCGGGCGAGCATGTCACGCGCGCAGCACAGGCGCCCTGATCGTCATCAAATCGCCATGACGGCATCGACGTCGCCCGCCTGGGGGGAAACGTTGCGCAGATGTCATCAATGACGGCTACCATGTCGCGGTTTCCCCGAACGTCGATTCGTCTTGGTTCCGCTTGGTCCCTCTTCTCCGCCGACATCGCGACATGAACGATCCAGCACCTGCCTCCGCCGCCCCCGCGGCCGCATCCCTTTACCTGCGAACGGCATGGCTGAGCGCGTTCGCGTGCCTGTTGCTGACGTTGGCCGCCATCGCGTGGATCGATCGGCCGGTGGTGGACTTCGCCCATACGCATACGCAAGGTACACGGTGGATTCAGCACGTTGCGGCGCTGCCTTCACCGTTATTTGTGCTGGCCTGGCCGACGTTTGCGATCGTCGGCGCGGCGCTCGTCTGGCGCCGAGACCTTCCGGCGTGGGCGGTGACGCTGTGGCTCGCTGCTGGCGCCGTGGGCATCGGCAGCGTATTCAAGCAAGGCTTGAAGTTCGCTTTCGGGCGGACATGGCCGGCCACATGGATTCATGACAACCCATCGTATCTGCGCGACGGTGTGTTCGCGTTCCGGTGGTTCGGCGGCGACGGTGCGGCTTACGCGTCATTTCCCTCGGGGCACCTCACCGTGATGCTGGCGTTTGCGACGGTGCTCTCGCTGCGACACCGCGCCCTGCGCTGGCCGTGCGCCGTGGCGGTTGCGCTGACGGGCTTCGGCCAGCTTGCCGCCGCGTACCACTGGACGAGCGATGCCCTTGCGGGGGCCGCGCTCGGCATCGCGGTTGGCACGACGGTGGTCTGGGCCTGGCAACGCTGGGCAACGCGGCCGGTGATTGCTGTGTAGATGGATTGGCGGGCATGGCGTAGCGACACCCCCAGCGATTGCACTACACTTGAGCTTGCTGCGCGCGACGGCCCCATCGGGAAACGAGCGCGCGGTTTGCGCCGCCTCTTGCCCCTCAGTTTCGACGGAGCCTGTGATGACGACGTCCCTGATTCTCAATGTGATTGGCCCGGATCGCCCGGGCCTGGTCAACGCGATCGCCGATCGCGCGAGCGCCTCTGGCGCCAACTGGCTGGAAAGCCGCCTGGCCAATCTGGCCGGGCAGTTCGCCGGCATCATCCATCTGCAAGTCCCCGACGAACACGCCGACGCGCTTTCGCAAGCGTTGCAAGCGCTCGAAACCCAAGGCCTGCGCATCGCCGTCACACGCGCCCAAAGCGCCGCCGCCGACCCGGCCGCCCGTACGCTTCAGCTCGATCTCATCGGTCAGGATCACCCCGGAATCGTCAAGGAAATCTCGCACGTGCTCTTCTCGCGCGGCATCAGCATCGATGAGCTCGCCACGCAATGCGTCGAAGGATCGATGTCGGGTGGCACGCTGTTTCACGCGACGGCCCGGCTTCATGTCCCCGCGAGCGTCAGTACGGAATCGCTGCGCGAGACCCTGGAAAGCCTGGCCGACGACCTGATGGTCGATGTCGAACTCGATTCGCCTTCCGGTGCGTGAGCGCGCGCCGATGAAGCGGGTCGTCCTGTTCATCCTGGGGGCAACCGCGCTCGTCGCCCTGCTCTCGCTGCTGCCCCTGCCCTTCGAGCGCCAGACGCACATCGTGAACACGGTCACGCTGCACGCGCCGCCGCCGGTCGTCTACGACTATGTCACTACGCCAGCCAACTGGCCGAAGTGGCATCCGGCGTCACTCGCCGTGCAAGGCGCCACCGATCACTCGCTCGCTGTGGGGGAAAAAGTCGCCGAGGAATTTCGCCTCGCCGGACGTCACGGCATCATCCACTGGAAGGTCACCGAAGCGAAGCCGCCGCGCGAATGGCGTATCGAGGGCCAGATGAACCGGCGCCCGTCCGGCGAAGTCCGCTACAGACTCACGCCTGACGGCACCGGCACGCGCTTCGAGCGCGACGTCACCTATCGCACGCCGAATCTGCTGTTCCTGATGCTTGATCCGATCTTCATCGAACCGCGCATGCGCGCCGACTCGGCACAAGGCACGAAGCAACTCGAACAGGCCTTCGAGACCGCGACGGCCGGCATCTCCGCCCCCGCCCCCATGTCGGCGGTCGCCACAAGTCCTGCGCAAGCGCAGTAGCGGTGGGCGTTGCGATGTCGTGGTGCCGTGAACGTCGCAGCGTGGCGGCGTGACAGTGTCGCCGCGTAGCGCTTGTCTTACTCGTTGAACGTGCCCGCCATCGCCTCGGCGGCCGTCTGAAGCTCCGGCAAGAATGCCATGAGCGCGTCGAGCGTGCGACGCTGCGCGCTTGCCTGCACCGCGATGGCCGCGCACGCGCGATTACGGTCGAGCATCACGGGCACGGCCATGGCGATCATGCCCGGCACATGCTCTTCGTTGTTGGTGCCGACCCGGCGCTTGCGCGTCTCGGTCAACTCCTCGCGCAAGTCCTCGAGATCCGTGATGGTGTTCTCCGCACGTGGCCGCAGCGGCAGATGCGCGATCAACTTCTCGCGGCGCGCGCGCGGCAGGAATGCCAGCAACAGCTTGCCGCTCGCCGTGCAGTGCAACGGCACGCGCGAACCCGGCGCAAGCTTGAGCTGACGTGACCAATCCGTCTCCACACGGTCGAGGTAGACCAAGTCGTCGCCCGAGAGCATCGACAGGTTGCAGGTCTCGCCCAGTTTGTCGACCAGTTGCTGCAGGATGGCGTGGCGCGCGGCCGCCGGCCCGACATGCATCAGCGCATTGACGGCCATCGCGCGCACCCGCGATGACGGCTCGTAATGCCGGCTGCCGGCTTCGCGCGACACAAGCCACGCCGCTTCAAGCTGCTTGAGAATGCGATGCACCGTCTGCTTGGGCAGACCAATGGCGGCGACGATCTCCGCCAAGGTCATTGGCGTGCCTGACGCACTGAGAATTTCAAGTATGCGAAATGCGCGGACGGCCGCGGCGTTCGACTGATTGCTCATGTCGGTACTGGGGTCTCGGGGTCGAGTTGTGTTCTAGATCGTTATCGCTCGCGGCGGCCTCCCTGCTGCTCAACGTCGACACGCCACCGCCCCAGCCCGCTCCCAAGCTGCCACGCCGCCATGCCGTCGCACCGCGACGTCCCGTTTTCCGCATTCTAGTGCCAATCTGCCTCCGCTGACGATTGGAGACAAACCCGGAGATATGTCAAATACCGGATATCGACCACCGGCTGGCCGCGGGCGACGGCCCGGTCTTCCGCGTGTGCCACGCTCGCGAGGGCCGCCAAGGTCGCCATCGTGACGGCAACCCCGCCGATGCCGTTCAGGCCTTGCCCGACAGCACCCGCAACCGATGAATCAGGCTGGAGGTGTCCCAGCGCGAGCCGCCGAGCGCCTGCACGTCCCCATAGAACTGGTCGATGAGCGCCGTGACCGGCAGCGACACGCCGTTGCGCTGCGCTTCGGCCAGACACAGGCCCAGGTCCTTGCGCATCCAGTCCACCGCGAAGCCGAAATCGAACTTGCCGTCGATCATCGTCTGGCCGCGATTGTCCATTTGCCAGCTCGCCGCCGCCCCTTTATTGATGACGTCGAGCACGAGCGGCATGTCCAGTCCGGCGCACTGGCCGAAGTTGATCGCCTCCGACAGCCCCTGCACGAGCCCGGCGATGCAGATCTGGTTCACCATCTTGGCAATCTGCCCAGCGCCGGCCTCGCCAACGCGCGTGACGGCGCGACCGTAGGCGCCCAGCGTCGGCGCAACCCGGTCGAACGCCGGCGCGTCGCCGCCGCACATGATTGTCAGCACGCCATTCTTGGCACCGGCTTCGCCCCCCGAGACGGGGGCGTCGACGAAGTGCAGTCCTTTCGCGCGCGCGACGGCATAGAGTTCGCGTGCCACGTCGGCCGAGGCGGTCGTGTGATCGACAAAGACGGTGTCCGCCTTCATGCCCGCAAAGGCGCCATGCTCGCCGAGCACGATGCTGCGCAGGTCGTCGTCATTGCCCACGCAGGCGGCCACGATATCGGCGTCACGCACGGCCTCGGCGGGGGTGGCGGCAGCCGCGCCGCCATATGCCTTGGCCCACTGCTGCGCCTTGGCAGCCGTCCGGTTATAGACGGTGACCTGATGACCGGCACGTTGCAGATGACCGGCCATGGGATAACCCATTACGCCCAGGCCGAGAAACGCGACACGCACGGAGGTTGCTTGCGATGAAGGGGAAGTCAATTCGAGGGCCTCGCAGGTTGATTCGCTAGGAGGGAACCCAGGGGCGCATGGTACACGAGACGCCGACGGGGATCCTGTCTGAAATTCAGGGGGCTTGCGATCCATCATTATAGAGACGGGCGGCGCCTGGGCGCTAGCGCAATCCCCCGCCACACGGGGGATTCGCGCAAATTTGCCCCAGCTTGGTGCGGCGCCTGGCTTTCAGTAATTCCTCGTAAACAGCCGGCCGTGCTTCCGGTTTGAAAAATTGTGTTTCCGTGGCTGGCGTTGGTGCCGGGTTCCGATACAATGCGCGGCATGGCTGATTTTGATACCTGTTGGTCAATTCGCGTTTACTACGAGGACACGGACGCCGGAGGCGTCGTCTTCTACGCCAACTATCTGAAGTTCTTCGAACGGGCCCGTACCGAGTGGCTCCGTTCGCTGGGCATTGAGCAACTCGAGTTGGCCCGTCATACCGGCATGATTTTCATCGTTCGCGCGACCGCACTCGACTATCTGGCCCCTGCCCGGCTGGATGATCATCTCACCGTCAAGAGCCGCATCGAGCGCATTGGCGGCGCCTCCGTCGATTTTCACCAGGAAGCCTGGCGAGACGCGCCGGACGGCAGCAGCGAACTGTTGGTGCGCGGCAGCATCAAAATCGGCTGCGTGGGGGCCGATACCCTGCGCCCGGGCAAGATTCCCATGAACGTGCGTCTCGCCATGCAATCGGCCGCCAAGGTGGCCACCGCCGCAGCGGGCGAGCCTGCCCGTCCCGCAGCCGCCTGAAGCCAACGACAAGAACTCCGGTCAGTCAATAACCACACCATGCCCGATCAAGACCTTTCCATCATTTCGCTGGTCCTGCATGCCAGCGTGCTCGCCCAGGCCGTCATGGGCCTGCTGCTGCTGCTCTCGCTGCTCTCGTGGACGCACATCTTCCGCAAGATCTTCGCGATTCGCCGCGCCCGCGCCCAGACCGAGCGCTTCGAGCGCGACTTCTGGTCGGGTGGCGATCTTCAGGCGCTCTATCAAAGCGCCCTGAACAACCGGCATCAGACGGGCGCGCTCGAGCGCATCTTCGAATCGGGCATGCGGGAATACATCAAGGCGAGCGAGAAGGGTCTGCACGATCCGAATGCCATTCTGGACGGCGCGCGTCGTGCCATGCGCGCCTGTTATCAACGCGAAATGGACTCGCTCGAAGCCAATCTGCCCTTCCTCGCATCGGTCGGTTCGGTCAGCCCGTACATTGGTTTGTTCGGTACGGTGTGGGGTATCATGAACGCTTTCCGCGGCCTGTCGAACGTGCAACAAGCCACGCTCGCCAATGTAGCGCCGGGCATCGCGGAAGCGCTGGTGGCCACGGCCATCGGTCTGTTCGCCGCTATCCCTGCCGTGGTTGCCTACAACCGCTTCGCCAACGACATCGACCGGCTGTCGATCCGCTTCGAAAGCTTCGTCGAAGAATTCTCCAACATCCTGCAACGGCAGATTCACTAAGCACTCCGGGAGCGCCGAGACATGGCAGGTTCTATGCGCAACGCTCGCCGCGGCCGTCGCGCCATGGCGGACATCAACGTCGTACCCTACATCGACGTGATGCTGGTGCTACTCGTCATCTTCATGGTGGCTGCGCCGCTCGTCGCACCGTCGATCGTCAATTTGCCGAGCGTCGCCAACGCGAGTCCGCAGCAGCAGACGCCGCCGGTGGTCGTCAACATCGAAGCCGATAACCGCATGCTGGTGCGCTACAAGGATGGTGAGAACACCATTGAGCAGCGCATGAGCGGGGGCGATCTGACCGGGTTCCTGCAAGGTCGTCAGGCCGCGAACCCGGATCAGCCGGTCGTCATTGCCGCCGACAAGTCGGTGCGCTATGAAATCGTCATGAACGTGATGTCCGATCTCAAGGCCCAGGGCGTCAAGCGCGTGGGCCTGCTCGTCAAGCAGAAATGAGCCGCACCGCAGCCCGCCCCGACCGTCCCCATCGCCCCATCGGCCCACGCCACGATGAGCGCGGCACCGGACGGGCATTTCTCCTCGCGCTGTTCATGCACGCGTTGCTGTTTGCGCTGCTCTTCTATGGCATGCGCTGGCAGAACAGTTCTCCCGCCGGTTCCGAGGCGGAGTTGTGGACGCCCTCGGAAGTCGCCCAACCGACGCCCCCGACCGTGGTGACGCCGCCGCCGACGCCCGCCCCGCCCGCCGTGGCCGCGCCGACGCCGCCGGCCGAAGACGCCGACATCGCCCTCCAGCAGAAAAAGCGCAAACAGGAGCAGCAAGCCGCCGAGCAGGCCCGCCTGCTCGAGGCGCAGCAGGAGAAGGCGCGCCAGGAAGCCCTCAAGCAGAAGCAACTTGCCGAGCAGCAGGCCGCGGCCGAGCTTGCCCGCAAGAAGGCGGCGGAGGAAGCCGCCCATCAGCAGAAGCTGGCCGATCAGAAGAAGGCTGACGAGGTGAAGCGTCAGAAGGATGAGGCTGCGAAGAAGGCCGAACAGTTGAAGCAGCAGCAACTGGCCGATGCGCAGAAGAAGGCGGACGCCGAGAAGAAGGCTGAGCAAGACAAGGCGGCCAAGGCCAAGGCCGCGAAGGAAGCGGCAGCGCAAAAGGCGGCCGACGCTGCGCGCGCCGAGCGTCTGGCGGCATTGCGCGGGATGGCCGGCGGCACAGCGGGCGCGACCGGCAACGGTCTGGGCTCGCAGGCGGGCGGTACCGGCTCGGGCGCGGGCGGCACGGCGTCGGCGGGCTATGCCGATCGCGTGCGCGCGAAGGTCAAGCCCAACATCGCCTATGGTGGCGACACCGCGGGCAATCCCACGGCCGTCGTCTCGGTGCGCCTCGCCCCGGACGGCAGCGTACTGTCGATGCAGCTGGTCAAATCGAGCGGCAATCCCGCCTGGGATGCCGCCGTGCAGTCCGCCATCACCAAGTCCGACCCCTTGCCACGCGACACCAATGGCAAAGCCCCCCCGAGCGTCAACCTGCGCTTTAGCCCCAAAGGCTGAGTGTGTTGTCAAACGGGAACGAAAACCGAGCGACGCGAGTCCATTTTCATCCGAGTGTGGTAAAAATGGCGCTTGCAACGCGTAACTGACCAATCGAACGCATGCGAATTTCCAGTCAATATGCATGGCGTGCGCTGGTGGCCACCTGGCTCACCGCAGCGTGCACGATCGCCCATGCGCAGACGCCGCTGACCGTTGACATTACGGGCGTCGGCACCAATCGTTACCCGATCGCCGTGTCCAACTTCAAGGGCGCCGCGCCGACGGACATCGTGTCTGTCGTGAAGGCCGACCTGACCAACAGCGGGCGCTTCAATCAGATCGACACGGGCGGCACCGCTGTGGGCGTGGACGATTCGGTCGATCTCGGTACCTGGCGCGCCAAGGGGGCGAACGCCTTCGTCTCGGGCACGATCGTCCCGGCAGGCAACGGCAACTTCCAGGTCAGCTTCCGCCTGTACGATGCCGTGAACGGACAGCCGCTCGGCGGCCTGGCCCTTACCGCGTCTGCGGCGAACCTGCGCCTGACGGCGCACAAGATTGCCGACTACATCTACCAGAAGCTGCTGGGCGACCGCGGTGTGTTCGCCACGCGTCTGTCCTACGTCTTGCATAGCGGCAACCGCTACCAGTTGCAGATTTCGGATTCTGACGGCCAGGATGCGCGCGTTGCGCTCAACAGCCGGGAGCCGATCATCTCGCCGGCCTGGTCGCCGGATGGCACGAAGGTCGCCTACGTCTCGTTCGAGAAACGCAAGCCGGTCGTGTACATCCACGATCTGCCCACAGGCCGTCGTATCGTGCTGGCCAACGAGAAGGGCAACAACTCGGCCCCTTCGTGGTCGCCGGACGGCAGCAAGCTCGCCGTGGCCCTCTCGCGCGACGGCAACACGCAGATCTATCAGGTCAACGCCAGTGGCGGTGGCCTCAAGCGGCTGTCGCGCAGCGGCGCGATCGACACCGAACCGCAGTATTCGCCGGACGGCAAATGGATCTACTTCACGAGCGATCGTGGGGGTGGTCCGCAAATCTACAAAATGCCGGCCGGTGGCGAAGGGGCAGGCGCTGCGCAGCGCGTGACCTTCAAGGGGAGTTACAACGTCAGCCCGCGAATCAGTCCCGATGGCAAGTTGCTCGCGTTCATTGCGCGTCAAGGCGGCGGATTCAAGCTGTGCGTGCAGGATATGAGTACTGGCGATGTTACGGCTCTGACCGACACCAGCCACGACGAGTCACCGAGTTTTGCCGCAAACGGCAAGTACATTCTTTATGCAACGCAGTCGGGGGGCCGAAAGGTTCTCGCGGCAGTCTCGGTGGACGGGCAAACCCGGCAGATTCTTCAGGTTCGGGGAGGGGAAGTTCGCGAACCCTCCTGGGGCCCTTTCATGCAATAACATCAACAGCATCATCAATCGGAGGCTCAAATGAGTTCCCTGCTTCGTAACATCCTCGCCATCTCTTCGCTGGCCGCTCTGGCCGCTTGCTCGTCGGGCGTGAAGCTCGACGACCAGGCTAACGCCAACAAGGGTCAAGCCACGGACGCCCGCGCTGTCGCTCCCGTCGACGCCTCGGCTGACGAACTGAACAACCCGAACGGCCCGCTCGCCAAGCGCAGCGTGTACTTCGGCTTCGACCAGTACAGCGTCGATGCACAGTACACCCCGATGCTCCAGGCACACGCCGCCTTCCTGAACAAGTATTCGCAGCGTCACGTGCTGGTGCAGGGCAACACCGACCCGCGCGGCACGAGCGAGTACAACCTGGCGCTGGGCCAGAAGCGTGCCGAGGCTGTCGTGAAGGCCATGTCGGCACTGGGCGCCAACACCAACCAGATGGAAGCCGTTTCGCTGGGCAAGGAAAAGGCCACGGGTACGGACGAGGCGAGCTGGGCCCAGGACCGTCGCGCCGATCTGGCTTATTGATTGAATCGTCATGACGTCTCGTTTGCTTAAAAACATGATCTGCGCGGTGACGCTCGGCACTGCGGTGCTGAGCCCGCTGGCGCATGCCGGATTGTTCGATGACGACGAGGCGCGTAAAGCGATCCTCGATATCCGCAGCCGTCTGGATTCGGACAAGCAGCGGATCGAAGGGCTCACGCGCAACGTGCTGGATTTGAACAATCAGATTCAGCAGTTGCAGCGTGATCTGGCCGACCAGCGCGGTCAGAACGAAGATCTGAAAAACCAGCTTGCGAACCTGCAACAGAGTCAAAAGGATTTCTACAACGACCTCGATGGTCGCCTGAAGAAATTCGAACCACAGCAGATGACCGTCGGCGGCGTGACCGGCACCGTCCAACCGGGCGAGAAGGATATCTTTGACGCCGCGCTGACGAAATTCCGCAATGGTGACTACAGGGGTGCGCAGACGGCATTCCGGACCTTCTCGGCCAAGTATCCCGACAGCCCGTATCAACCCGAAGCGCAGTTCTGGCTTGGCAATGCGCAGTACGCCAACAAAGATCTGAAGGGGTCGACCGCGACGCTGCAGGGGATCGTGACGAAGTATCCGACGAGCCCGAAGGCTGCCGAGGCGATGCTGGCGATTGCCAGCAACCAGGCGGAATCCGGGCAGATTGCAGCAGCGAAGAAAACGTTGCACGATTTGATGGCCAAGTATCCGGACAGCGAATCGGCAGCGGAGGCCAAGAAGCGTGCGGCCAAGCTGAAGTAAGACGCCCCACGGGAGACTGTGCGAACCTGCCCTCCGTGAGACGTCACTCGTCAAACGCACAACGCCGCCTTTGGGCGGCGTTGTGCGTTTCCGGCATTGGCAACGTGCCCGGCACATCCAGGCTTTCCGGATGACTGCCGCGACCTCAAGTAGAATACGGGCTTTGCAAGCGTTCAAAGCGCGGCACCCCCGATAACCACAACGTTGGCCACGCCCCGTGGCTCGCGACAACGAATTGAACGGCCGGGCACGGCCGCCATCGCCTTCTCGCCTCATGACCGACGTCGATCTCACCGCCCTCTCCCACACCGTGGTGTGGTTCACCTTTGCGCTGGCCTTTGTGTTTGGCGCTGTACTGCAGCGCACGCATTTCTGCACGATGGGCGCGCTATCCGACATCGTGAACATCGGTGATTGGAACCGCATGCGCATGTGGTTGCTCGCCATCGGTGTTGCGACCATCGGCACGGGCGTGCTGGCATCGCAGGGCATCATCGATCCGGTCAAGGCGATTTACACGACGCCGCGCTTTACGTGGCTGTCGTATCTCGTCGGCGGCTGGCTGTTCGGTTTCGGCATGGTGCTGGCGTCCGGTTGCGGCAGCAAGACGCTGGTGCGCATTGGCGGCGGGAATCTGAAGTCGCTGCTGGTTTTCGTGATGATCGGGTTGTCGGCCTACATGACGCTCAAGGGCCTGTTCGCCGTATTGCGCGTGACGGCCATCGATAGCGTGCAAACGACGTTTGCGACGTCGCAGGATTTGCCGACGTTGTTAGGCGGCCTGTTTGGCGGCGACGTGCATCGCGCACAGCTCGTGCTCGGGTTGGCGATTGGCGGCGCGTTCGTGATTGCGGCGCTTGCGAGACGCGAATTCTGGACGTTCGACAATCTGCTGGGCGGCCTCGCCGTAGGGGCGATCATCGTGGCGCTGTGGTACGTCTCGGGCAAGCTCGGATACGTTGCCGAGAATCCGAATACGCTGGAGGAGAGTTTTGTCGCAACGAATTCCGGGAAGATGGAAGCGCTGTCGTTCGTCTCGCCGCTGGCCTACACGATGTATTGGCTGATGATGTGGAGCGACACGAGCAACGTCGTCACCCTGGGCATTGCCAGCGTGTTGGGCGTCGTTGCCGGGTCGTTCGTCTACGCGCTGGCGTCGCGCAATTTCCGCTGGGAAGGTTTTCAGGGCACGGAAGACACCGCGAATCACATGGCAGGTGGCGTGCTGATGGGTTTCGGTGGCGTGACGGCGCTGGGTTGCACGGTGGGCCAGGGATTGTCGGGCGTGTCGACGCTGGCGCTGGGTTCGTTCCTCGCGACGGTGGCAATTCTCGTGGGCGGCGTCTGCGCATTCAAGTACCAGATGTGGCGCATTGAGCGCAGTGTTTGAGCGCAATTCGCACGCATATGCGCGGAATGGCGCCGAAACGGACACATCCACGCCACGCTGGTCTTGACACTATGGTGACGGCGTCGCTATAATCTTTTTCTTCGTTGGGTCGTTAGCTCAGTTGGTAGAGCAGCGGACTTTTAATCCGTTGGTCGCAGGTTCGAGTCCCGCACGGCCTACCACGAATTCAGGGGCTTGCAGAGATGCAGGCCCCTTCTCATTTGCTCCGCAAATTCCCTCTTGCTTCGCGCGGAGAAAACCGCGTGGCGCGTCTATTCCATCTCAATCGTCCCTGCCGCTAGGATTGTTATTTCAAAAGCGAAATTGCATTCGCCGCCATGCCTGTCCGTGAGGAACTGGCCTGACTGGTCCAGCCGCAAGGTCTCGACCGTCATCCGGACGTAGCGCTTCGTGAGGCTCGTGGATCGCCCTCACGTGGGTGAGCTCCATGACTGATTCGTCAATCAGATCGAGCGCATCCTGTATCACTCGGCCCCTTCCCCGACCTACGGCCGCCGCGCAAGGCCTCTGCTGAACAAAGTCCCTCCCGCCGTGATCCATGCTCTCCATCTTCCGGCGTTGTCGACTGGCCAACGGACAGTTGTCGGCCGCTGAGCGTTGTTTAACCCGTGCCGTTTTGTGCTGACTACCAGTTCATCACCAACTTTGAGCGTTTAACCCCGTCGATACATGTAGTGGCAAAAGCATCAAACTCGCCTCCGCCGATCATGACACGTGTGTGCTCATCCGGCGCGAAGTCCGCGAAACGGGTGCTCAATCTGAACAGGCGGGCCGCCGCGGTCGCGACGGCCCGCCTTTCATCGAGGTTTGCGCAGGAACTGCAGCGCACGTTTGTGCGCGAGGGCGGCCGCGCCCGCATGATAGGTCTCGCGCTCCCTGCAGTTGAAGCCATGCTCGGCGCCAGGATACGTGTGCACTTCGGCGTCGCGACCGGCAAAACGTTCGCGCAACGCGCCCGCGAGCGCAAGTGGCACATGCGAATCGCTTTCGCCGAAGTGGAATTGCATCGGTGCGACAATGCCCTCGCACTGGTCCAGCTGATGCTGGATGCCACCACCGTAATACGAAACGCCGATATCGATCATCCGCTCGGCGGCGGCCGCGAAGGTCAACCAACCGCCGAAACAGAAGCCAACCGCACCGACCTTTCCTGTCACCTCCGGCAGCGCGCGCAGACGCTTCGCCGCCGCGCCGACATCGGCGACGGCGAGCGGCTTGTCGAGAGCCTCGTCGTAGAGCTGATTTGCACGCACGCGATCCTCGCCGTGATAGCCGATCTCGAGGCGCGGCGCGATACGCCAGAACATGTCCGGTGCAAGCACAACGAAACCCTGCGCCGCATATTGCTCGACGACGCCGCGAATGTGCGCGTTGACACCGAAGATCTCCTGCAACACGAGAAGCCCCGGACCACGGCGCGCGGGCGGCAACGCGAGAAATCCTTGAAAACTTCCGCCATCGTACGCGTCGATGTCGATCCACGAAGTCGATAAACTCATAACGTCACCATATCGAGAATTGTCTTCTTGCCACCTTTGTACGTGTACAGCGTAATCACACCGTGCGACAGATCGCCGTGTGCATCGAACTTCGTCCGCCCGGTGACCCCCGCATAGTCCGTACTCGGCATCGCGGCGAGGATCTTGGCGGGATCGATCGAATTCGCGCGCTTCATTGCGTCGACGATCACGTACACTGCGTCATACGAGAACGGCGCGTAAATCTGGATCGGTTCGCCGAAGCGCTTCTCGTACTTCGCGGCGAAGGCCGCGCCTTGCGGCATTTTCTCCAGCGCTTCTCCCGCTTCCGAGCACACAACGTTATCAGCCGCTTCGCCTGCCAGCAACGGCATTCTAGCCGTGCACATGCCGTCGCCGCCGAGAATCTTCGCGCGTAAGCCCAGTTGCCGCGCCTGACGCGCGAACGGACCGCCGGTCGGGTCCATTGCGCCTACCATGATCGCATCGGGATCTTCACCTTTGATCTTCGTGAGAATCGCGCGGAAGTCAATCGCCTTGTCGTTAGTCGCGTCGTGCGATAGCACCTTGATACCGAGCGCTTCGGCCGCTTTCTGGAACTGATTGGCGAGGCCCTCGCCGTACGCGGTCGAGTCGTCGACGATCGCGAGCGTTTTGACCTTCAGCGTTTCCGCAATATATTTCGCGAGCGCCGGACCCTGCTGTGCATCGGTGCCGACCATCCGGTACGACGTGCGGAAACCTTGCTGCGTATAGACCGGGTCGGTCGCCGACGGCGAGACCTGGACCAGACCGGCATCGCTATAGATTTTCGAAGCAGGAATTGTCGTTCCAGAGTTCAGATGGCCGACCACTCCAATCACGTTGTCGTCCACGAGCTTTTGCGCAACCTGCGTGGCCTGGCGCGGGTCGCCGGCATCGTCCTGACTATCGAGCTGCAGCGTGATCTTCTGACCGCCGATCACGAGTCCTTGCGCGTTGATTTCTTCGATCGCGAGGCGAGCGCCGTTTTCGTTGTCCTTGCCGACGTGTGCCATGCTGCCGGTCAGCGGCGCGACGCTGCCGATTTTCACGACGGTCTGCGCGTGCGCGACGGCCGCAGCCGTGCCCAACGAGAGCGACACCGCGACGCACCACACATTCATTTGCCTTGTTGCCATATTCATCTCCATCAGTTTTTGTTTGCTACGCGTAAAGGAAGGCCCCGCCGCGACGACAATGTGTGCGGATTTGCGCCCGAGGAATGCCGCTCCCTACCGGAGCGGCGAAATCGAATTCGTTGCGATACTCAAGGGGCCAGCAAGCCTTCCCTCTCAAGTGCGCGTCGCACCGCGCCGCGTTGCGCGACGCGTGTCGCGAGTGCCGTCCACGCCGGGAAGTCACGATGCATGTCATACCGAAGCGTCTTCGCGCGGCCCCAGATCCAGAACGTGAGCAGACATCCGTCGGCGACCGAATAGCACGAACCGGCGGCCCATTGATCGCTCGACGCGGCGAGCCTGCGCTCCACCATCTCCCAAACGGCACGCGACGACACACGCCCCTTGTCCGCGACTTCACGGCGGGCGGCATCGCTATCGGCGAAACGCTCGGGCCGCCGCAAATGGCCGAACGTTTCATGCAAACCCGACGCGCACCATGCGACCCATTCGGCGCAACGCGCCTCGCCTTGCGGATCGCCGGGCCACAACGCCGCGTGCGGAAAGCGCCGCGCGATATACAGCAGCACCGCGGGCAATTCCGTCACGACGAACCCATCGTCGACCAGCGTGGGGACGCGCCCCTTCGGATTGATGGCGAGATACCCGGCCGAGCGCTGCTCGCCGTCGGCCAGCGCAATGCGCACCGGCTCGAATGCCTCACCCGTTTCTTCGAGCGCGATATGCGCGGCAAGCGAGCACGCTTCCGGCGAATAGAAAAGCCGTGGAACGGTTGATTGCGCGGAAATCATGCGTCGTCGTCGATCACGGCCGTGCCGTCGATCTCGATCAGCACACCCGGCGCGAGTCTCGCGACCTCGACCGCCGTGCTCGCCGGCATCGGTGGTTTCAGATAGCGCGCGCGCACATCGCGTACGGTCGCCATCGCCTCGATATCGGTAAGGTGGATCGTCAGCTTGACGATGTCGGACAGCGTCGCGCCGGCTGCGTTGAGCGTGCGTTTCAGATTCTCGAACGCCTGCGCGGTTTGCGCCTCGATCCCGCCCTCGACGACCCTGCCTTGCGCATCGCGACCAACGTGGCCGGCGAGATAGACCGCGTTACCCGCCTTCACCGCGTAAGAGTATGTCGGCATTGCATGTGTGCCCTGCGGCACGATGAACTGCTTTTTCATCGGGTATCTCCAGTGGAAACGGGTCCCTCGCCCGATCATGCTGCCGCAATCACGATCAGTTCGACGAACAGCCCCTTCGACGCGAGTTGCGCCTGCAAGGTCGAGCGCGACGGCGCGTTTTCCTTGTCGACCCATGCGTCCCACACTTCGTTGACCGCGCCGTAATCGGCAACGTCGGCAAGAATCAATGTCGCGTTCAGAATGCGCGACTTGCTGCTGCCGGCCTGCGCAAGCAGCGCTTCGACCTTTGCCAAAATCTCCTGCATCTGCTCCGCGGCGGGCTTGTTCGCCGTGCCGACCTGTCCGGTCAGATAAACGGTGCCGCCGTGCACGACGCTCATGTGAATGCGTTTGCGGAAGTCAAAGCGTTGAATGTCGCTCATGGTGAAATTCCTTTTGCGTTAAAGGTTCAATGCATTAGTTGCCCGAGAAAATCCCGGGTACGTTCGTGAAGCGGATTCGAGAAGAAGGATTCGGGCGGTTGATCCTCGACGATCGCGCCGGCGTCCATGAAGATGATCCGGTCCGCGACGCGGCGCGCGAAGCTCATCTCGTGGGTGACGCACAGCATCGTCATTCCCTCTTCAGCGAGCGTGACCATCGTGTCGAGCACTTCTTTGATCATCTCCGGATCGAGTGCCGACGTCGGTTCATCGAAGAGCATCACTTTCGGATTCATGCACAGCGCCCGCGCGATGGCGACACGCTGCTGCTGGCCGCCCGAGAGCTGCCCCGGATACTTGTCGGCCTGACTCGGAATCTTCACGCGCTCGAGATAATGCATCGCACGATCGCGCGCCTGGTCCTTCGTGAGACGGCGGGTGCGCACGGGTGCAAGCATGCAGTTTTCGAGCACCGTCATGTGCGGAAAAAGATTGAAGCTCTGGAACACCATGCCGACCTCCCGGCGGACTTTCTCGATGCTCTTCGTCGCGCCCGACAGTTCGACGCCATTGACGACGATCGTGCCTTGCTGATGTTCTTCGAGCGCGTTGATGCAACGGATCATTGTCGACTTGCCAGAACCCGAAGGCCCGCAAATGACGATACGTTCGCCGCTTTGAACAGTCAGATCGACATCCTGCAGAACGTGGAAACGGCCGTACCACTTGTTGACGCCGCGCATCTGGACGGCTGCGGTCATGCCGTCCGGTCTGACCGGAGGCATCGTTATCGGATGGGACATGGGGACTCCGCGCTTAGCGTAATGTTTGAAAACGCTTCTCGACGTACTTGCCGTACTTCGACAGGCTGAACGATCCGATGAAGTAAATCAGTGCAACGAACACATAGACTTCCGTGTGATACGCACTCCACTCGCCGCTGTGATAGGCCGCCTGCGCCGAGGCCATCAGATCGAAGAGCCCGACGATGATCACCAGCGACGTTTCCTTGAAGGTGATGACGAACTGGTTGATCGTCGCCGGCATCGCAATGCGGAACGCCTGCGGCAGCGTGATCAACGAGGTCGTGTGCCAATAGCTCATGCCCAGCGCCTGCGAAGCCTCGACCTGTCCACGACCTACTGCCTGCAAGCCGCCGCGCACGATCTCCGACTGGTAGCACGCGAAGAAGAACGTGAAACCGACCAGCGAGCGTACGAGTTTGTCGCCCTGAAGCACGTGCGGCAGCATCAACGGAATGATGACCGTCGCGGAAAACAGGATCGTCAGCAGCGGCAGCGAGCGAGTCACGTCGACGATAAAGGCCGTCAGATGACGGAACACCGGATAGCGGCTCTGGCGCAACAGCGCGAGACCGATCGCAACGGGCAAACCGAATGCGATGACCGTGATGTAAATAAGGAGCGTAAGCGTGAGGCCGCCCCAACGTGACGACGTCACGACGTCGAGACCGAACACGCCGCCGTGAATAAACAACAGGAACAGCAGGTAGCCGCCGAGCCATACCGGTACCATGCGCGCGGCGCTCCACATGCGCGGCATGCACGCCAGTGCGAGCGTGCAGACGGCGATGACGGACGCGATCGCCGAACGCCACTGCTCCTCCATCGGATACAGGCCGAACAGGATGATGCGCCAGCGGGCGCGAATCACCGACCAGCATGCGCCAGTTGCGTCGCTACAGCTTTGCGGCGTCGTGCCGAACACGCCGTTCACGACGGCCCACGACAGCACGCGCCACAGCACGAACGCGAGGACCAGCGTGCTGAGCGTCGACAGTATCCAGTCGCCTGGACCGGGCAGCGCGCGTTTCTGTCGCGGCGGACCTTCGCCGACGGACGAAGGCGTCCGATGCATGGCGTCGCCCGACAGCGGAAGCGGATCGACCTTGTTCATCAACGGTTCCCCTTGAAGGCGATCGCGCGGTTCAATACGTTCATCACGAGCGTCAGTGAATAATTCAGTGCGAAGTAGACGACCATCATCGCGATCAGGAATTCGACGGCCTGGCCGGTCTGACTGATGCTGACCACGGACACCGAGTACACGTCGGCATAACCGATTGCACTGCCGATCGCCGTGGCCTTCACGATGAACAGGAAGATGTTCCCGAGGGCGGGCACCATCGAGCGCAGCGCGATCGGAAAGCGCACGCTGGCGAACGCCGCGTACGCCGGCACCCCGAGCGCCTGGGCCGCCTCGATCAAACCGCGCGGTACCGACAACAAGCCGCCGCGCACGATTTCACCAATGTAGGCGGCGGAAAACAGCACGGTGGCAAGCACCAGCGCGATCAGTTCGAGCGGCACGTTCCAGCCGCCGCGAAAGCTGAATCCGGTCATACGCGGCAAGTCGACGACAACCGGTCCGCTTCGCAGCAACACGACCGACAACGCGATCAGCGCGATGGCAACGATTGCCAGCGCGAGGTTCGCCACGCGCCGCCGAGTCGCCGCGCGTCGCCAGAGAGCGCATGCGCCCAACGCGACCAGCGCGACCGTCCACGCCCAGCCAAGCCCCGCCGATCCGACCTTCACCGACGGAAGGAACAACCCTTGATTGCTCATGAACGCGGCATCGAAAAAGGCCGGTGGATTCGCCCTCGGTGCCGGCAAGGTCGTCAGCGTCGCGTACCAAAACAGTGCCTGCAACACGAGCGGTACGTTGCGGAATATCTCGACGTACGCGCGGAACATCTGCGCGACGACGCGATTTGGTGCGAGCAGTCCGATGCCAATTACCACGCCGAGCATGCACGCGAACATGATGCTCATCACGCTCGCGCCGAGCGTATTGACGAACGCGACGACGAGCGTCCACCAGTATGGATCGTCGGGGGTCTGATCGAGGAAGGGCGAGCTGATCTGCCAGCCGGTCGCGCGATCGAGCACGCCAAAGCCGTACGCGATGCCTTGCGCGTGCATCCGCTGCCACGCTGTCGCCATCGACCAGCCAATCAACGCGACCAGCACGGCCACGACACCGATCTGAAACGTCCAACTGGCGATGTGGTTTTTCCGGTATGTGGTGTTGCCGTTCATTGCAATACCTCTCAAAACAGAGTTCACGCTAGATCGCGCGAGCCAGTCCTTTCGGCCGGTCGGCCCACGCGTAGTAGTTGAGCAACGCAGGCATCGTCCAGCGATTGCGTGCGAGTAATGGCAATGCCGGAAAGCTCGCGTTGTCGAACAGCGTTTGCGCTTCGTCGGGCCGATCAAGAATGCGCGCTGCCGCCTTGCGCGCGAGATACGGTCCCATCGCGTTGCCGGAAAAACAGTAGCCGAGCGCGTAGTGCATGCCTTGCGGACTCACGCCGACGTGCGGGAACAGATCGCGTGTGCCGGCACAACGGCCCGCCCATCCATGCGTGATACGCACATCGGCGAGCTTTGGAAAGATGAAGCGCAAGTCGTCTGCGAGTGCGGCGAGCGTGCGTCGCGACATCGAAGGGTCGCTGCCGGTGCGGCCTCCGAACAGCAAACGCGCGCCATCGGGCGAAAACGTCATGAAGTGCGAGCGGCGGCGATTATCGTGATATGTGCGGCGTTGCGGAAGCACGTCACGCCACGTCGCGTCGTCAAGTGGTTCAGTCGCGATCATGTACGAGTTGATCGGCGCGAGTCGCTGTTTGAACCATGGAAGCGCATCTCCCGTGTAACCGTTTGTCGCGATCAAGACATCGCGGCACGCGATCACGCTGCGCGCCGTGTGCACCACGAAGCCATCACGCGTGCGTTCCATTCGCGTCACGGGCGTATGCCCGACGATGCGCGCGCCCGCCGAAATCGCACGTTGCAACATGAACTCCATGTACAGGCCCGGATGAATCGCGCCATTCTCGATCACGCGCACGCCGCCGAGATAGAGCGGTGAGCCGAGTTCATCGGCAATGCGCGTACGATCGAGTACGTCGATTTCTTCGCCGAGCAGCCGCGCTCGCCGCACATATTCGCGTGTGAGGCGTACGAGATGCGCGTCGCTCATCGCACCAATCACGCGGCTGCATTTGCGCCAGCCGATCGCGTCGCCCGCTTGCGCGCCGAGCCCCGCGAGCGCATCGTAGGCCGCGCGCAGTTCGCCGAAATAGCCGATCGCCGTCGCTTCGCCGAGCGTGTCGCACAGTTCACCGAATGCGTGCTTGAAATTGCGCCCGATCTGACCGCCGTTGCGCGTACTCGCGCCGCCGCCGGGACGGCCCGCATCGAGCGCGAGCACGTCGCGGCCCGCGTCCGCTAGCACGCGCGCTGCTTCGACGCCTGTCAGCCCCGCGCCGACGATCACGACATCGCACTTCTGCGGCAACGACGCGTGCGCATCGAAGGTCGCGTCGTGCGGACGCGCATCGGCCCAGTACGGATGCAGCGCCATCGCGTCGCCCGATGTGTCCGAAGAAACGCCGGGCGAAACATCGTACGAAGCAGCCTCGCGGATTGAATCGGAAGGCGGTGTCATCGGAGGCTGGAGCAGAACTGTTGAAGGCGGCGGCACGCTTCGTCGAGCACGTCCTGGGACGCGGCGTACGACACGCGGAACTGGCCGGGACTGCCGAACGCCGATCCGTGCACCACCGCGACGCCCGCTGTTTCCAGGAGTTCGCGTACGAAGTGCTCGTCAGTGTGCAGGACAGTGCCATTCGCCGTCGAGCGCCCCAAGAATTCGGTGCACGACGGAAATGCATAGAACGCGCCGTCGGGTGTCGCGCATTCGATTCCCGGAATCGCCCGCAATGCGTCGATCACCTTGTCGCGCCGCGTACGGAACGACGCGCGAGATTCGGAGACGAAATCTTGCGGTCCGTTCAGCGCCGCGGCCGCCGCGAACTGCGCGATCGACGAAGCGCCGCCGGTCAGTTGGCTTTGCACGAGTTCCATCGCCTTGATCAGTGGCGCGGGACCGCCCGCGAAACCAACACGCCAACCAGTCATCGCGTAGGCCTTCGACACGCCGTTGACCGTCAGCGTGCGATCGGCGAGGTCTGGGCAGACCTGCGCCAGCGTCCTGTACGGATCGTCGGTGTAGATCAGATGCTCATAGATGTCGTCGGTGAGGATCCAGACGTGCGGATGGCGGCGTAGCACCTCGCCGAGCGCGGCGATCGACGCGCGATCGAGCACCGCACCCGACGGATTGTTTGGCGAGTTCAGGATCAGCCAGCGCGTTTTTGGCGTGATCGCGGCATCGAGCGCTTCGGGTTGCGGCAGAAAGCCGTCAGCGGCCGACGTCGACACGAACACCGGCGTCGCGCCGCATAACTGCGTGAGCTGCGGATACGACACCCAGTATGGCGCGGGAATCAGCACTTCGTCGCCAGCATTTAGCGTCGCGATCATCGCATTGGCGATCACTTGTTTCGCGCCCGCGCTCACGACAATCTGATTCACCGCGTAATGCAGGCCGTTATCGCGCGCGAACTTCGCGGCGACCGCCTCCTTCAGCACCGGCACGCCTGACACCGGCGGATAGCGTGTGCTGCCTGCGGCGATCGCCGCGCACGCTGCTTCGCACACGTGCCCAGGCGTATCGAAGTCCGGCTCGCCGATCGACAGCGACAGGATGTCCTTGCGTCCCGCCGCGCGCAGATCACGCGCTTTCTGCGTGATCGCGATCGTCGCGGACGGACTGATGCGCGACAGCGCGGCGGAACGTGCAAATGCGTTCGACATGTTCACTGTACCTTTCCCGTTAAACCGCGCGAATCGGATTGCTCAAACGCCCGACACCTTCGATCGATACGTCAATCGTGCCGCCGTACTTGCGTAGATCGATGGTCGCCATCTTCCACGGCTCGACTGCGGGCACCGTGCCGACCGATACGATGTCGCCCGCTTCGAGCGTGTGCGCGGCCGACAGATACTCGATCAGTTCCGGAATCCGGTACACGAAATCGGACGAATGTCCCTGCTGCACGAGTTCGCCGTTCAGATGCGCGTCCATTGCGAGCCGGTGCGGGTCGGGCACTTCGTCGGGCGTGACGAGAAACGGCCCCATCGGAGAAAACGTATCAAAATTCTTCCAGCGGCCAGGATAGGTCAGTTGCTCCTCGCTGCCGTCCTTGCGGCGCAAACGGATCCATTCGGACGTCGCGCGCAGATAATGCGCGGTCAGATCGTTGTGCACTGTGTAGCCGAAAATGTGCCCGGGCGCGTCAGCGGCAGCGATGTGCTTGCCGCCTTTACCGATGATCAGCGCAAGTTCCACCTCCGGGCCGACACAGCCGATGTCGGGCAGCTCGATCGGATCGAACGGACCGGTGATGCAGGTGCGCAGCTTGATGAAGTATTGCGCGCGCGGATTCTCCGGCTTGATTGAACGTTCCCAGTTCGCGCGTCCGTTGATCGCAATCGCGAAGAACTTCGGCGGTTCGGTAACGGGGGCGCGGAAATGCAGTTCGTCGAGCGTGAGTGCGCCCAGTTTCAGCGCTTCCTTTTCGTCGAGCTTTTCCAGCTTCGCGCGCAGCACATGGAGATCGATGTCGCCGGTGTTGGTAAGCTCGATGAATTCGACCATCGATTTCAAGGGTCGATCAATCAACGTCGCAACATCGACGATCAACCCACCCTTAAGATGCACACCGACGTGAATGTGCGGTGAGTCCGGCGTGTCGTATTGGCAAAGACGCATGGCGTTCAGGTTCCTTTGAGAGTCAGGCGGCGCGCACAAGCTTGCCGTTCGCGTCACGAGAGACGCCGTACGCGGCGACCGCCGCTTCCCAACTGATCAGATAGCGTTGCAGATCCGCTTCGATCAATTCAAGCGGCCGCTCTTCCGGGTTGCCGAAGCCGCCGCCGCCCGGCATGTCCAGCACGACGCGCGCGCCGGCCGGGATCACCTGACGTCCTTTCGGTTTGAGGAGCTCGCCCGATTCCAGGCGCAAGATGCCGTTCGCGCCGTCGCTGCCGCCCGAGCGTCCGCGCGGCGCGTTATGAATGCGATCGAAGGTGGCGAGAATGGCAAACGGCGCGTCTTCACGGCTGCCGACGACCATGGTCTGGCCCAGGCCACCACGGAATTTCCCGACGCCGCCCGAATCCTGACGGAGTTCCTTTTTCCAGATCACGAGCGGTGTGATCGCCTCGGTCACTTCGACGGGAATATTCTTCACACCGCTCGGAAACGGCGTCGCCGACAAGCCGTCGCAGTTCGAACGCGCGCCCATGCCCCCGCTGTGCAGGCTCATCATCATGAAGTTCGTCTGCTTGACACCATTGCCTACCATCGGCGTGAGGCCCATGCCCGCGCCTGCCTTGACGCCCCACAGCGAACCCGCGCCTTCGGCGGGTGCGCGGCCCGGCAGCAGTTCGTGCATCGCGCCAAACACAACATCAGGCACCAGATGGCCGACCACGCTTCGCACCGCAACGGCCGAGGGGAACGGAGCATTGACGATGGTGTTCTCCGGCGCGGTCACAACGATCATGTCGAGCGACGCCGAGTTGTTCGGCACCTTTGGTGCGACAACACATTTGACCGCGAATGACGCATACGCAGCCGTATAGCACAACGGACAGTTGATGCCGAAGTCCGACACCGGCGAGCTGCCGTCGAAATCGACGACGATGCGCTCGTCCTCGATCGTCACCGTGCAGGTCAGGTCGACCGGCTTGTCGTAACCGTCGGTGCGCATGGCGTTGCTTGCCTGCTTCTTCGGCAACGGCGCGAACGCGTCGAGCATCGCGTGGCGCGTGTTCTCAAAGATATAGTCGCGCACCGCATCGAGCGAGTCGATTTCGTACTCCCGCATCAACGCAGTCATCGATTTCACTGCGTTGTCATTGCACGCGGCGAGCGCGTACATGTCGCCGATAACCTGCGTCGCTTCGCGCACGTTATTGCGCACAATTTCGACAAGCCACTCATTAGTCCGGCCTTCGTCGGCAAAACGCATGATCGGCACGCGCAGACCTTCGTGATAGACCGTGCGCCCTTCCGGCGAAAATCCGACACCGCCGATGTCTACCACGTGTGACGTGCATGCGAAGAACGCAACCACCTTGCCGTCCAAAAAGGTCGGCGTGACGAACGTGAAGTCGTGCAGATGGCCGGTGCCCTGCCACGGATCGTTGGTGAGAAAAACGTCGCCTTCCTTCATCTGCGCCGGCGGAAAACGCTTGATGAAGTGCGGCACCGCCATCGCCATCGAGTTGATGTGACCAGGTGTGCCGGTCACCGCTTGCGCGAGCATCCGCCCTTCGGCGTCGAACACACCTGCCGACACATCCCCGCCTTCGCGCGTGGTCACGCTGAACGAAGTGCGAATGAGCGTTTGCGCCTGTTCTTCGACGATCGCGAGCAGACGGCTCCATGTCACTTGGAGTTGGATCAAATCGGACTTCATATCAATTCTTCCTTTCAAGCTCGATGTAACCGGATTGCAGGATCAACGCGTCGAAATTGCGTCCGACGAGTGTCGAGGTTTCGTCTTCGACGATCACTGCCGGACCTTCGACGACCGCGCCAGGCGTGAGCTCGCTTCGAATGTATATGCCGTGCTCGAGCGCTTTCATTAGTTCGGGATCGAAGATCGCGCGGCGTGACGATGGCTGCGCTTTGGCGCCACGTCGGGTCGGCGGTTGCGTTTGCGGCGCGGGCACCGGAATGTTCGCGGCGAGACTCCATGTCATCACCTCGACGCCAAGTATCGGAATCGTCCGGCCGAACAGTGCTTCGTAGCGCTCGGCGAAGAGGCGCTCCATCAACGCCTTGTCGTCAGCGGTCAACGGACGCGACGGCAACGCGACATCGATTTCATGGCCCTGCCCGCGATACCGCATGTAGGCCACGCGCATTTCCTCGATCGCGCCCTTCGCGCTCGCCTTGCGGATCGCGGCGGCGGCTTCGTCGCTCATCGAGGCGAACAGCTCGTTGACCGCTTGCGGGTCGAATTCGTCGAGATTCACATAGCGCGAGCGCGTCACGTGATAGCCGATTGGCGCCTGCAGGAAGCCGATCGCCGACCCAACGCCCGCGCCGGTCGGAATCACCACCTTGCGAATCCCACACTTGTCGGCCAGACGCGCGGCGTGCAGAGGTGCGGCGCCGCCGAACGCGATCATTGTGCGCTCCTGTAGATTCTTGCCCCACTCGATTGCATGCACGCGCGCTGCGTTTGCCATGTTTTCATCGACGATCTCGCTGATGCCGGCAGCCGCCGCGCGTTCGTCGATGCCGAGCGGTTCGCCGATCACCGCGTGTAATGCGCTAGCCGACGCATCGGTCGACAGGCGGATTTGACCGCCTGCGAAGCGTTGGGGGTCAAGCCGGCCGAGCATCAGATCGGCGTCAGTGACCGCGGGACGCTTGCCGCCGCGCCCATAACAGGCCGGGCCTGGCACCGACGAGGCGCTCTCCGGGCCGACCGTGATACGCCGCAATTCGTCGAGGCCCGCGAGCGAGCCACCACCCGCGCCGATCTCGACCATCTCGATCACCGGAATGCGCAGCGGATAACCGCTGCCTTTCAGAAAGCGATATGCACGGGCGACTTCAAATGTGCGCGATTGCAACGCGCGGTAATCGTCGACGAGACAGATTTTCGCGGTCGTGCCGCCCATGTCGAACGACACGACGCTCGTTTCGCCGAGTTCCTGCGCGAGATTGCTGGCCAGCACCGCGCCGCCCGCCGGCCCCGATTCGACGAGGCGGATCGGGAATTCGCAGGCGGTCTGCAGCGTCGTCATCGAACCGCTCGATGTAATCATCAGCAGACCGCAGTCAAAGCCGCGTTCGACGAGTTGCGTTTCCAGCCGTTGCAGATAACCCTGCATCTGCGGACGCACGTAGGCGTTCGCGACGGTCGTCGAGACGCGGTCGTACTCGCGGATTTCTGGGCTGACCTCACACGACAGCGAGATCGGAATGCCCTGCAGAAGGCGGGCAAGCGCGGCACCGGCGCGACGTTCGTGACTATCGTTCGCGTAGCTGTGCAGGAAGCACACCGCGACCGCTTCGATGCCAGCATCCTTCATCTGTTGCGCGACGAGTTCGAGCGCAGCTTCATCGAAGGCGACGAGTTCGCTGCCGTCGGCGGCCAGACGCCCTTCGACGCCCCAGCGATGCTCGCGCGGTACCAGCGGCTCCGGACGTACCATATAGAGGTCTGATTGCTCGAACCGATGTTCGTAAGCGATCTCCAGCGAATCACGGAAGCCTTCGGTCGTCAGAAGACCGACTTTCGCGCCCTTGCGCTCGATAATCGCGTTGGTCGCGAGCGTCGTGCCGTGCACGATCGCTCCAACGTCGGCGGCGGTGATGCCGGCCCTTGTCAGCGCGATTTGCGCGCCTTCGAGAAAACCCTGCTCGGGGTCGCCCGGCGTGGTCAGCACCTTCGCCGTGTGGCGCGTACCGGACACGTCAAGGACGACGTCGGTGAACGTACCACCTATGTCTACAGCCAGTCGAATCACAACGCTCTCCTTCTGTCGGGCAGTTGCACGACGTGATGCCGTGCTGTTGGACTGCCTCGTTTCGATATACAGTCGATTGGATCGAATAATAGGACACAGAATAAAAAATTCCTACTGAGGGTAAATACCGACACATCGTCCTGATATTTGGAACATAACTTTGTATAATGATCTACATCCGGTGCAGTAGAGCCGGCAATTTGTCTCAAGGATTTTTCAATGGAACGCTTCAAGGACAAGGTTGCGCTCGTTACCGGCGCAGCTCAGGGGATCGGTCTCGCGTGCGCGGAACGGCTTGCGCAGGAAGGCGCGCTTGTCGTCGGCGCAGATCTGCAGGACTCGGTGTTCGACGCGATGAAAGCGATCGGCGGCATCGGCATCAAGGCCGATATGTCCAGTCAGGACGACATCACTCGCCTGTTCGATAGCGCGCTGAAACAGGCCGGCAAGCTCGACGTGCTGGTCAACAACGCGGCCGTGACGAGCCCGGCCGATTTTCTCGACTACAAGCTGGAAGACTTCGAGCGCGTTCTGCGCATCAATCTGACGTCGGCGTTCTCGGCGTCGCAACGCTTCTCGCGCGAGCTCGTCGCGCGTAATGCACCGGGGGCGATCGTAAATATGTCGTCAATCAACGGGCAGGTCGCGCTGCCGAATCAGACCGCGTATGTGACGTCGAAGGGGGGGCTGAACCAACTGACCAAGGTGATCGCGATTTCGCTTGCGAAGTACGGTATCCGCGCAAACGCCATCGGACCGGGCACGATCCTTACCGAAATGTCGAAGGCACGCGTGCTCGCCACCGAGGAATCGCGCCACCGAATCCTGTCGCGCACGCCGCTCGGCCGTCCGGGCGAAGTGTCGGAAATCGCGTCAGTGGCGGCGTTCCTCGCCAGCGACGACGCGTCTTACATGACCGGCCAAATCGTCTATGTGGAAGGCGGCCGCCTCGCGTTGAACTACACTTGCGACGTGTCGGCAGCTGCCTGATCCGCGTCCTTCTTTGCTCTGCCGGCGCGTCGGCGCCGTTCACTTGCTACGGGAATACACGCCATGAAAACGATGCTCAAACAGGCACTGTCAATCGCCGGCGCGGCATTCGCGCTCGCCGCATTCGCGCCGTCGTCCGCCTATGCCGCCGGGCCGAATTCACCAACGCTCGATCGCATTAAGACGCGCGGCAACCTGATTTGTCCGGTGCCAACCTCGCCCTATCTGGGCTTCTTCGAAGTCGGCAGCAACGGCAGCTGGCACGGCCTCGACGTCGACATCTGCAAGTCGATCGCGACCGCGATCCTCGGGCCGAATCCAAAAGTGAGCTTCTCAGCGGTGAGCTGGGCGGATCGCTTTCCGGCGCTGCAATCTGGCTCCATCGATCTGATCGCGATGTTCACCAGTTGGACACGCAGCCGCGACACGAAGCTCGGCCTGCAGTTCAGCAATCCGTATCTGTTCGCCGGCGTACGGCTGATGGTACCCGCGTCGCTAAAAATCAAATCGGCGAAGGAACTCGACGGTGCGACGATCTGCGCGGTCGCGGGATCGACCGGCGACAAGCAGCTCGTGAACTACCTGCGCTCGCTGAACGTGAAGTACAAGATGCTGACCTTCGAGAACTTCACCGACGTCGTGTCCGCGTATAAGAATCACCGTTGCGACGCGCTATCGGCGGCGGGTCCGGGTCTCGCAGTGCTGCGCGCCGGCGAGCTGAAGACGCCGGAACAGATGATCCTGCCGGATATCGTGTCGATGGAACCGATAAGCATCGCGGTGCGGCAAGGCGACGACGCGTTCCTCGATGTGATTAACTGGACCTTCGGCGCGTTGATCGAAGCGCAGCGTCTCGGCATCACGCGGGAGAACGTCGACGCGAAGCGCGTCGACAGAAACAGTTCGGCCGAAGTGAAGTATCTGCTCGGCGTGACGCCAGGTGTCGGCGAGGGACTCGGTTTGCCGGACGCCTGGGCGTACAACGTGATCAAGCAGATGGGCAATTACAGCGAGATCTATGCGCGTAATCTCGGCGACAAGAGCCCGTACAAATTGCCGCCTGGACAGAACACGCTATGGTCGAAAGGCGGACTGCTGTTTTCGCCGACTTTCGACTAAGTGATGACGGAGCGTCATATTGCGGCGGGCAGCCGCATGAGGGATTGACTATAATTTCAACGCGGCCGCCAATATTGGCGGCACGTTCTTTTCGCCGCCGCCGTGGCGACGGAAAGACGCGAGGCCGGCGCGTTGCGTTTCGCCGGCGGCCTCGTCTCACATCGCATCTGGATCTATGGACACAACGATTCTCAAAGGACTGACTGTACTGGAACGGCTCGCCGAAAGCGAGCAGCCGCGCGGCGTCACCGAACTGAGCCGCCAGATCAATCTGACCAAGAGCAACGTCCAGCGCGTGCTGAGCACGCTGGTCGAACTCGGCTACGCCCAGAAAGATCCGGTCACTGGCCGCTATGGTCCCACGCTGCGGATGTGGGAGTTCGGCTACAAGACATTGTCGCGCGATCGCGTGCGGCTCGCGGCGGCCTCACAGTTGCGCCGCCTGCACGAACAGTGCGGCGAAACAGTGTTTCTTTGCATGGGCGACGGGCTCGACATCATCTATGTTGACAAGATCGAAAATAATGACGCGAATCGCGTGTTCTGCATGATCGGCATGCGGTTGCCCGCGCTGCGCACGGCGGCGGGCCGCGCGATCCTCGCGTTCCACAACGAATCGATGTGGGAACAGGCGATCGCCGAATCGCAGAGCGCGGACCCACAGTGGATGACCGATGAAGTGGCTTCGGAAATGCGGCAGCGCCTGGCGAAGGTGCGCGCCGACGGCTATGCGACATCGATCGGCGAATTCCGTAGCGGGACCAACAGTCTGGCTGCTCCGGTCTGGAATGCAGACGGCAGACCGATCGCATCGGTCGTTCTTAACGGAACCAGCGATAGACTCGGAGCCGAACGTGTGGTGTCGCTCGCCTCCGACGTCGTTGGCGCCGCCACACGCGTATCGGAAGCGCTCGGTTATCGCGGCAACTGACATTGCACGGGTAATCGCGCCAACGGTCTACCGGTCGTTCACATGCCTTCCGCTGTGTACAGCAGTAACACAATGGTCTCGTTCTATCCGATCAGGAGGTCATGCCCACACATAACGACGACAAGACCTCGTCGGTGCTTGCGGGTTCACCAGGGCGCGGGAATATTTTCTCCATGCTGTGCTGATGCGAAACCATGTCCAGATCCGACCGGGAAGCTGCGCTCGCGAAAAGCATCCGCAAGCCGAGCGGCCGTGCCCGTAACATCACCGGGCGGATGCGCGAGTGGAAGGCTGACAATCCCCTTTTGCAGATCGATCACGACAAGCGCCGGGCATTTGTCCAATTGAGAGAGAGGCACGGGAGACTCCTTAGTTACGTTCGAGAGGAGAGACGGATTATTTCCGTGGCCCTGTGGAAGCGTTCGATCGAGCAGCGTAAAGATCGGCAAGGACGCGGTAACAGAAATCATCACAATTGTCAGAGCATGAATGCCGCTTTCGCCGTGAACAAAGATCAGGCAAACGCATCCTACGAATGCGCCGACTGCGCCGATGACAAATGGACATCTAAGGCTTGTAGTTCGTGCGGCAAGGTTCATTAAGAAGCTCATCGGCAATATCAACGCTATGCTGAATAGCAGGACGCCTGACAGATCGAGCTCTTGAACGAGGCGCGAAAAACTTGCGATACGTGGCGCATCTTTGGGTACCCATAGCACTACCAGAAAAGCGGTTAGGATCGCCAGCGGCACATTGATTGTGAAATCCCGCGCCAACCAAACGTTCCCGTTATAAGACCTCCCAACATGGGTCCGAAAGCAGTGGTTGCAATGGCAGCGAAAGACAGCGCTCCCATCGCCAACCGAGGTGATGCCATCGCGTGCCGATCTCTCTGGGACCGAAAGATACGCATGGCAGATGGGTACGCGCCGGACGTTCCCACGCCAGGCAAAACGCGAGAGGCCACCAATATCGCGAGCGAAGGTGCGAGCGCACCGATGATCCCGGCAATGGCTACAAGAGCGAGAGAAATCAGATAGATACGGTGCTGACCAAACGGATCAGCAAATCGTCCCATCATGGGCTGAGCGATTGCACTCGTCAGATAAAGACCCGCAATTACAAAGCGGAAACCAAAATGTGACGGCCTTTGTGACTGAGGCAAGAACGTGTCCATAGCCTACAGATCCCCGAGGCGTCGAATAATGTCGACTGCTTCGACGAGAGTTTCTTGCTCAGCCGGAGAAAGCTGTGAAATCGCAGCTAACAGCCAATCGCGTTTGGCGAGACTCACGGGCCTGTCAGAATTTTAGTGTGCCGAAGTCATGAGACGACAACGGAATCAACGTCCCATGACCGAAGCAACTGCGACCAAGATGTAGAGCAATTTCTAAGCGGCGCGCTCAGCAAAGCTCGATTGCTGAGCGCAAGAGAACGATCGATCGTACGCATTGCCGGTCTCGCAGCAGGCGCGACGCGCTGGTATCGCAAGATCGAGCCAGTTCACGGTGAACGCGTTTGCCGGCGCCGTGCCGGGCCGATGAATCCAGTTGTCGGGATGGCAGGGGCAGCTGGCGCGACAACGTGTTCGTCGAACGGATATCGCGCAGCATCAAGTACGCAGCGGTCTGCCTGCAAGCGTAAGAGTCGGTCAACTACGCCCGGTGCGCCATCAGCGATATATCGAGTTGTACAACCGGAAACAGCCCCATTCGAGCCTGTCGGATCGGACGCCGCGAGGCATACTTCGCGATGCGGCCTGTGATCAAATTGGCAGCATGACAGCCTCGGATGTTCCACTTAAAAATCTCAGAAGACTGTCCGAACGAATCAGACCACCTTCGTCGGATTGATACTCTCTGCGACGACGCGGTTCTTGAGTGTACCAACTCGTTCGATCTCAACTTCGACGAGATCTCCCGGCCGCATGAATACCGGCGGTTGGCGCTTGAAGCCAACACCGCCGGGCGTGCCCGTCAGGATAACGTCCCCCGGCACCAAGGTGGCAAAAGCTGACGCGTACGAGATCAGCGAAGGAATATCAAAGATCATCATGTGCGTCGTCGCACGTTGCATTTCAACGCCGTTTAGTCGGGTGACAAGGCTCAACTCTGCGCCATCCTCGATCTCATCTCGTGTCACGAGCCACGGTCCAAAAGCGCCGGTAGCATCAAAATTTTTCCCGCTCGTCCATTGTGTCGTGTGTTGCTGCCATTCGCGAACCGAGCCGTCGTTGTATGCCGCATAGCCAGCAATGTGCGACCAGGCGTCGGACTCGTTGATGCGCCGCCCTGCCTTGCCAATTACGATTGCGAGTTCCCCTTCGTAGTCCAGCGAAGGCGATTCAGTTGGCACCACAAGGTTTTCATTGTGGCCGACCTGAGAAGTCGCTGTGCGCACGAAGATTGCCGGATGGCCCGTTTTCGGCCTATTGGCTTCCACGCGGTGTGCTTCATAGTTAAGGCCGACGCAGAAGATCTTCTGTGGCTCCGGGATGACCGGCAAGAAGCGGATATCGTCGACCGGCAGATCAGCATTGCGCGCAGACGCCAGAGCAGTGAGTTCGTTGAAGGCATTCGCTTCTAGCGCCGATCGCAGCGTCGGAAAGCGCCGCCCCGTCAGAGCACCTAGGTCTATGATGCCCCCGCGCTCACCAATGACACCCCAGCTAACTCTGCCTCCGTGCTCGAAGCTCAACAACCTCATGTTTCCTCCTCGTAGATCTTGACGCCGCATGGCGTGACACTTTGAATACGCGAAGCTTAAACATGCGCTCGTGCGCAAGCAATCAAGGTTCGCTTATGAACTCATTGGGAAACGTGCTGGATCGAACACGCGTGCACCGGTGCTTTCTAGCTAAACCACGCGTCGCGCGGGACGGTACCGCTTTCGGGCAGAGACGACAGGTCAGAGGTGAACCGTATCAGAAACTCTCGAAACGACTCGGCAGCTGGCGACAGGGTCTTGCCGCGTCGCTGGAAAAAGCAGATTTGCCGATCCACAACGGGCGCTTCAACGTCGACTGCCGCCAGCCCGAAGAACGCCACCATATGAATCGCAGAAGACGGCAATGCCGCTATACCGTGTCCGAATTTAACCATTCCAAGAGCCGTTGTGAGGAATGCAACCTGCTGCGCCGGACGCAAAATCAGGGAGGGGGAATGAGCCGCGAGGTCGGCTTGCAACTGGCGCGTGTAGTCGGTCGGCAGGGTGACAAAGGGAAACTGCAATGCCTCCTTCCAGGAGACCCTCCGGCCACTCACCAAAGGATGGTTCACTGGACAGATGAGCCGAAACCGGTCACGAAACAGAGGCTGCTGCACGATGTTCTGGGATATCGGTCGGGTTGGAGCCACCGAAAAATCGACCTCATCACTAGCGACCCGCTGGAGCGCGACTTCGTTGAGCGAATCCAGCAGCTTGATGTGGATAGCGGGAAATTCGCGCTTGTATGCATCCATCGCGGCCGGCATCAACCCAGCGCTATACAACGGTGTGCATGCAATCCGGATTGCCCCGCGCTGCACATCCTGTAGTTGCAGGGCGCTGTTCACCGCGCTATCGAGATCCTGCAGGACACGTAGTGCCAGTGGGTAAAAATCCGCACCAGCGACGGTAAGGCTGATCCTGCGCGTGCTGCGATCGAAAAGACGAACGCCCAGCTCACCCTCCAATTCCTTGACGAGTAGGCTCAGACCTGACTGAGTGAGGTAAAGGCGGGTCGCCGCCTCGGTGAAACTCCCCGCGTCAGCAACGGCTGCAAAGGCCCGCAGCTGCTTGATCGTAATGTTCATAACGTTTCATCATGGATTAATGAGCAAGACGGATTGGATGATATTTCCAACCCTCATATCCTGTCACCTGCGGCTGACCCCATGCGGTCCGCGAAAATACCCTCACAAGCGAGACATCCATGCTGCGATTCAATCCAAATCTTCGCTGGCTATACGCCGAACTTCCAATGCTCGATCGCTATGCCGCCGCCGCGCGCGCGGGCTTTAGAGGTGTTGAGGTAGCCTTCCCATACGAACATTCCGCTCGCGACATCGCAACGATCCTCGATGATAACGGTTTGACCCTCGTTCAGATACTGACCCCCTGCAACTGGGATGCCGGAGAACGTGGCATCGCAGCGCTCCCCGGTCGCGAGAAGGACTTCCGGGCCAGCGTCCAGGTCGCAATCGAGTATGCCGTGCAGGTCGGCAAGCCTTTGGTCCATGCCATGGCGGGAAATCTTGAATCCGGCATGTCACGTGAACTGTGCCGGGACACCTTCCTCGCAAACATCGATTACGCAGCCGGCATCGCTGCTCGCGAAGGGCTGACGATCATCCTCGAGCCCTGTTGCAGCGACCGATTCCCTGACTACTTCTATCATCGCCTTGACGAAGGTGTAGACATTATCAGGACGGTGGGCAGGGCAAACGTCAAACTCTGTTACGACACGTATCACGTTCAAAGCGAAGAGGGCTCGCTCGTCAGCCGGTTGCGTGCGGTGTATGACCATGTCGGCCACATCCAGGTAGGCGACGTCCCCGGGCGCGGCGAGCCGGGAACCGGTGAAATCAGATTCCCCTTCATTCTCGACGAGATTGAGAAGCTCGGCTGGCCAGGCTGGATCGGCTGCGAGTACACGCCCTCCACACCTGACACGAATGATGCTCTCTCATGGGCTCAGTCCTATGGCATCGCACGCCCCGCGAAGTAATTCAAGACGTCATGTCAGGCATTGAGACACCCTGACCTCCCAATTGGAGCACGCTTCATCATGCTGACACACCAAGATAACGAAATGCTCACCCGCACGGGTACAGGTACGCCGATGGGCGAACTGTTCCGGCGCTTCTGGCAACCCGTAGCGCTCTCCCGTGAACTGCCAGAGAACGACGGACCACCCATCCGCGTTCAACTTCTGGGCGAACATCTGGTCGCCTTCCGCGACACGCAAGGCCGCGTCGGTCTCGTCGAACCGAAGTGCCCTCACCGTGGCGCCGATCTTTTCTATGGTCGGAATGAAGAATGTGGCTTGCGATGCGTATTTCATGGATGGAAATTCGACGTTACCGGCAAGGCTGTAGATCTGCCTATCGTCCCGCGCGATTCCGCCTATCACGAGACGATTTCCATCCGCGCCTACCCGACGCGGGAGTTCGGCGAGATCATATGGGCCTGGCTTGGCCCGAAGGACTCCGTCCCCGAAGTGCCCCAACTCGACTTCGGCACGGTTTCCGCGCCCCATCGCTATGTGACCAAGAAGCTCCAGGAATGCAACTGGGCACAGGCGATCGAAGGCGCTCTCGATACCTCGCACTTCTCGTTCCTCCATATGCCGGCCCCCAGTGTGCCGTCGAACGAAAATCCCGACGCACCGGCTGACGAACGCCGGCTGCGCTGGATTCGCGAAGATCCGATGCCGCGCTTCTCCATTCTTGAGCACGATGTCGGATTCGTTGTCGGCGGTGCTCGCAGGACGGATAGCGAACTGTTGTACTGGCGCTCCGCGCAGTTTGCGCTGCCCTCGCACAGCACAACGCCGTCTACCCTCCCCGGCGAAAACCATTTCGGTTACACCTTCGTTCCGATCGACGACGAAAATTGCTGGATCTACACCTATGTATGGAATCCGGAACGCCCGTTGTCCGAGGAAGAGCGCGCCCATCTGAAGGGCGGGCACGGCGTGGTCGCGGAGGTCGACGAGAACTTCAGGCCCCTGCGCAACCGCTCCAATGAGTACATGCTCAATCGCGTCGAGCAAAAAACCCTCTCATTCACGGGCGTACGCGGAGTTGCAGAACAGGATGCCCTTGTACAGGAAAGCATGGGGCGTATCGCGGACCGAACGATCGAGCACCTGACGACGACAGATGCAGCGGTGGTGCGCTTCCGTCGCACCATGCTCAAACAGGCGAAAGACCTCGCCGCGGGCACGGAGCCCTCCGCTCCGCGGCATCACGAAGGCTTCCGACTTCGGTCCGGAAGCTGGATGGCCAACGAGGGAGTGCCGTTTGAGGACGTGATGCGCGAGCGGTTCGGGGACCCTGTGGGACGTGTAATCGCAGAAAACGAAACAGTCACAAAGTAGCTCTGACACCCCACGGATGGGCGATGGTGACCAGTTCCCATCAGCCCCCGTTACATAACGACTATATGGAGACACGCAATGGAGAATCTTGTCGACGAGTACGCTGACGGCAGCAACAGCGCACAACCTGCCAGTGATACCACTTACGCAAAAGTGAAACGCCGCCTCCTGCCGTTCCTGTTCGTATGCTACGTCATCAACTTCATCGACCGGGTCAATATCAGCTTTGCACACCTCCAGTTCAAACAGGACCTGGGGTTGACCGACGCCTCGTACGGACTGGGCGTCGGGCTCTTCTTCATTGGTTACGTCCTGCTCGAAGTCCCCAGTAATCTCCTGCTGCAACGTATCGGCGCGCGCCGCACCATCGCCCGGATCATGATTTTGTGGGGTTTAATATCAGCAGGCATGATGTTCGTAAATACACCTACTGAATTCTATATCGCGCGAATTCTCCTCGGGGCGGCTGAAGCCGGATTCTTCCCCGGTGTCGTTCTTTACCTGACTTATTGGTTTCCCGCGTCTCAACGCGCTCGCGTAACGTCGATCCTCCTATCGGCGGTTGCCGTTTCCGGCATCGTCGGTGGTCCGGTCTCCGGATGGATTATGAGTCACATGAACGACATTCACGGGCTTCGTGGCTGGCAGTGGCTGTTTCTGCTGGAAGGCGTGCCGGCTGTCGGCGCGGGCGTGATCGCGCTCTTCTACTTGACTGATCGGCCATCTCAAGCACATTGGTTGACGAAGTCCGAATGCACATTCATTGAGGACAACCTCGCGGCAGACGAAAGAGCCAAAGGCCGTGTCGCTCCGCACTCGTTTGGCGCCGCATTGAAAGATCGGCGTGTATACATCGCGGCGCTTGGCTACATGGTTGTTCCATGGGCAGGGAGCGTTCTCAATTTTTGGGCCCCGTCCATCATCCTTCATTCCGGCATTACGAACGTCTTCCACGTGGGCCTTCTGTCAATGGTCCCCTTCCTGATCGGTGGATTGATGATGATCGTTATTGGCAACAGCTCGGACCGAACACTCGAACGCCGTTGGCACTTTGCCGGTTGCGCCTTCATCGCGGCCGTTGGCATTGCGTGTCTCCCCGCAGCTTCCAACAGTTGGGTGGCATCCATTGCGTTGCTCACGCTGTCAACAATTGGTTACCTTTCGGCGGTGTCGCTGTTCTGGACGATTCCCCCGGCCTACCTCTCGGGTCCCGCCGCGGCGGGTGGGATTGCTTTGGTAAGTTGTATTGGACAGGCAGGTGGTCTGATTGCTCCACTTGTGATCGGCAAGGTTAACCAACTTACGGGTAACATCGCGCTGGGGCTCTACGTCGTTGTCGCCGTCCTTCTTGCTGGCGCGGCATCTATCCTTCTTGGCATCCCCGCACATGCCTTGCGAGAACGCCACTAGTTTCAGAAGTCACCTTTAGAAAAGCCATCCTCCCGGTGCATCAAAAAAAACGGCGATGAGCAGATGCTCATCGCCGTTTTAACTTGATTTCCCCTCGGATTCTCAGAGATCAAGAACCAGTTCCGTCCCATTGCAACCTGAACAGCAAATCATCATTGATCGGTTGGCTTTGCGCTCGTCGGGACCCAAAACGCTGTCCCGATGATCCGGCTTTCCGCTGATGACACGCGTTTCGCAACTCCCACAGACGCCTTCCTTGCACGAGAACGCAACGTTCACTCCGTTCGCCAGCACTGCATCAAGAACAGTTTGTCCTTGTTCTACCTGAATTGTCTTGCCGGACTTGGATAGAACGACCGTGTAACCACCTTCGCTTGCCGATTCAACCGCTCCCGAAAACCGCTCCAGATGCACATGGGAGGACGGTCTATCCGCACAAGCCTCTACGAACGTGTCCAGCATGGAGCTGGGGCCGCAGCAATAGAGGTGAGCGTTGCTCGCCGACACCCCGACGCAGGCCGAAAAATCAACCTTGGCTTCTGCGATATCGTCGAAATGGCAATGTAGCGTGCCGCTACCACGCCTCGCCAACGCATCAAGAACGTCTACGTAGGCAGCGCGGTCCGCACTGCGCGAAAAGTAATGCATTTCCCACCGGCGACCAAGTGACGTCAGGCACTCAGCCATCGAAACGAGTGGCGTGACGCCAATACCCCCCGCAAACAGCACCGTCGACTCTGCAGATACATCCAGAGGGAAATGATTGCGTGGTTCGCTAATCCAGAGCATATCGCCATTCGCGAGCCCCCTGTGCATGAACTTTGACCCGCCCCGCGATGCGGGATCAAGGTTGACGGCTACCACGTAACGGTGTGACTCCGAGGTCGAATTGACGAGAGAATAGTGGCGAACAAGCTCATTTGGCAATGTGACCTCAATATGCGCGCCAGCGCTGAAGCGCGGCAACTCACGCGCCTCAACAGGTCTCAGGTCGAAGGACTTGATGCTCAATGCCTCGTTCTTGATGCTGTGCACGCGGACCAAAATGCCGGCACCTGATGTGTCACGAGTTTGGATTGACAACGGACTGGTTGTGGGCAAGGTCATTCGTTTTCACCAGAGTTATGTTTTTCGATACCCTGATCATATTTTTAATATCCGGTATCGAACAACAGCAGTCCCCTAATCAATTCAGAAATTCTCCTAATATAAGGTCGCGACCGCTTCGAAGGTAAGTGACCTCCCCCTGCGACGTCCCCCCGTATTCAGTAGCATCAGGCTTTAGAGTCCGGGGGTTAATGTAACGCTTTCTCGGCCAGTTTCCGGGCATAGGTTGCGGGTGTTAATCCGCCCAACGATTTCTTCGGTCGTTCCTCGTTGTATTCGCGCCGCCAGGCCTCGATTACGACCTTGGCGTGCGCCATGCTGGTGAACCAGTGTTCATTGAGGCATTCGTCCCGGAAACGCCCGTTGAACGATTCGATACCGCATACAGCCGCTCGACTCGCTTGTGATTCACCCACTGACCCGACTGCCGCAGCTTCAGATAAATCATGCCCGAACCGTAACGGCGATGCCGTTGAGCCAGCGCCACGATCTGCGCTCGCAAAGCCAAATTGCGGTCCGGGGCTGGCCGATACCGATAGGCGCTGGCGCTCATGCCGATGACCTGCAAGGCTCGGCGTTCGCTCAGGCCTCGCTCGGTCATGTGGCGCACCAGCTCTCGGCGTGATGGTGCGCTCACCACTTTTTTCGCAAGGCCTCGCGCGTGACCTCGTTCTCCAGCATTGACTCCGCCAGCAGCTTCTTCAGCCGGGCATTCTCGGCTTCCAATTCTTTCAGTCGCTTCGCGTCGGGCACGCTCATGCCGCCGAACTTGCTGCGCCACAGGTAATAGCTGGCCTCGGAGAACCCATGCTGGCGGCATAGATCCTTGATCGGGATGCCAGTCTCGGCCTCTCGCAAGAAGCCGATGATCTGCTCTTCGGTGAATCGCTTCTTCATGTCCAATCTCCTGACTACGTGATTGGACTCTAAATCGTCGCGCTACTCAAATCGGGGGAGACGTCGCAGCCCTCATGGTGTCACCCGGGCCGCGTTGCAAGCACACCGTCGCCGGTGGCGAGCGCCGCTGGGGTACGCAACATCATGATGTCGACTGCACGGTCCGCCACCGCCATCACGGTCGCGTTCGTGTTGGAACTGATAATCGACGGCATCATCGATGCGTCGAACACACGCAACCCGGTAACGCCCTTCACCTTGAGGTCCGGAGTCAAGACCGACTTGGGATCGCCGGGGCGCCCCATCCTGCACGTACCCACCGGATGGTAGTTCGATTCCGTGGTGCGCCGGATGTATTCGGAAAGTTCATCGTCGGAATTAAGCTGCGGCCCCGGTCCAACCTCCTGCCCGACAATCGACGCAAACGGTTCGAGCGCCGCAACGCCTCGAAGATACCGGATCGCTTGGACGAGTCTTGCCCTATCCTCGTCATCGCCGAGCCAGTTCGGACTCACGAGTGCATCGTCCGCAGGGTTTGCCGATGCAAGCCGTACGGTTCCGCGAGACCGCGGCCGCACCAGGTTGGCCATCAGCGTCATCCCGTAAGTCGGCCTCGGAGCCTGCGGATCCGGCCACATGACACCCACGCAATAGAGCTGCAGATCCGGTTCGCCATCGGAATCCTGCAGATTGACAAATGCCATGGTTTCCGCACCGTTCGACGCAATAGGGCCGTTGTGGAACGCAAGATATTGCAGTCCGTTCCATAGCGCACGCACGCCTCGATCCTCGCCGAAATAGCCGTGCTGCCCGTGCGTGGTCATCGACACAACCGCGACGTTGTGATCCTGCAGATGTTCGCCGACCCCCGGCGAATCGACTCGTACCTCCACGCCGTGCTCGCGCAGATGTGCCGCGGGACCGATGCCGGACAACATCAGGAGCTTCGGCGTCGCGAACGCGCCGGCGCACACGATCACCTCGGCCGAGGCCCGTGCCCGCACGCGCTTGCCGCCCACCGCATACTCCACGCCGACCGCGCGGGCGCCGTCGAACAGGATGCGTTGCACGTTGGCCTCCGTGATCATCGACAGAAGCGGATCGGATATGACCGGCGCGAGAAACGCGTCCACCGCGCTGCATCGTTGACCCCGGTGCGTGGTGGTCTGCATGTAACCCACCCCGCGCAAGCTTCCGGCATTGAAGTCCGTCGCAAACGGCAAGCCCTGGCGCTGCATCGCCCGCACAAACCGATCCGCCACGTCGGCCCTGTATAACGGATCCGACACCTTCAGCGGACCATCCGCACCGTGCGCTTCATTGTCGAGCCGCTGATTACCTTCCTGTTTGCGGAAATAGGGAACCAGTCCGTCCCATGACCAGCCGGTGTCGCCGGTTGCGGCGACCCAACGGTCATAGTCGGCGCGGGAGCCTCTTGTATAGGCCATCGCATTCACCGAACTGCCGCCGCCTACCACGTTGCCCTGAGGAATGGAAACCGTCCGACCGCCCAGCGACGGCTGGCGAGCCGACGCATAACGCTTGACATAGGGGCTGCCATTGAACAGCATCTTGAACGTGCCCGCCGGCATGCGGATAAGCGCGCTGTTCGCGGGTGGCCCCGCCTCAAGCAGCAACACCTTCGCTCCCCACTCGCGCACAAGCCGGCTCGCCGTCACGCAGCCGGCACTGCCGGCGCCAATCACGATGTAGTCGTAGTCCATCGTGTCACGCCTGCGTCCGGCGCGGTGCGTTGGCCGGAAGATAAATCGCCTGATCTTCAAGGAATGCGTTCAAGCCTTCGGGGCCGCCCTCTCTACCGAGCCCCGACTGCTTGAAGCCCCCGAATGGCACGTTGGGCGCCATCTCGAGTCCGTTGACCGAGACATTTCCAGCCCTGATCCGGCGCGCGGTCGCGTAAGCGCGCTCGACATCGCTCGAAAACACCGTGCCGCTCAAACCAAAGTCCGTGTTGTTCGCGAGCGCCACCGCATGATCGATGTCGTCGTAGGCGAGGATCGAAACGACCGGTCCGAAGATTTCCTCCCGGGCAATCGTCATGTCGGACGTTACGCCGGCAAACACCGTGGGCTCGACGAAGAACCCGGCATCAAATTGAGGATGCCGGCCGCCGCCCGTTGTGATCCGCGCCCCCTCCTTGCGTCCCGTTTCGATGTACCCCAACACACGATCGAGCTGGCGCTGGCTCGCGAGCGGTCCGATCTGCGTCGTCACGTCCCACGGATCACCCACCTTGAGGCAGCCGATCACGGCGCTGTATGCGTCGACGAACTCCTGCTCGCGACTGCGTGGAACCAGAATGCGGGTCTGTGCAAAGCAGATCTGCCCCGAGAACGGCATCGTGAATGGCGCCAGCGCAGCAAGTGTCGGATTCAGTTCCGCGTCGTCGAGAACGATGGCCGCAGATTTTCCGCCCAATTCGAGGGTCACTCGCGCCATGCGGTCCGCGCACATCTTCGCAATCACCTTGCCGGTCGCGGTGCTGCCGGTGAAACTGACCTTGTCGACTTCCCGCTTTGCCACCAGATGCGCCCCCCGCTCCGCGTCGGCCGTGATCACATTGAGCACGCCCGGTGGAAGTCCTGCCTCGTGCGCGCATTCCGCGACGACCAGCGCGTCGAACGGCGTTTCGGGCGGCGCCTTGATCACGACCGTACAGCCCGCCGCCAGCGCCGCGCCCAGCTTGTACGAGAGGATGGGAAGCTGCGCGTTCCACGGCGCGATCAGCGCCGTCACGCCGACGGGCTGGCGGATGATCCTCGCCTCGCCCGCTCGCGTCGGCCGGGTTTCCTGGAAAGCGAACGTCGACGCCAATTCAGCGTAGTAATCGAGCATCGCCGTCGCAGTCGGCACGAACATATCGGCAAACCAGACCGGCGCGCCGACTTCCGCCGTCCAGATACGCGACAGGGTCCTCATGCGCGAAGCGAGCGCCGTCGACATCCTGCGCAGGCACGCAGCCCGCTCGACGCCGGACATGCGCGGCCAGGGGCCCGTGTCGAATGCCGTTCGCGCGGCATCGACGGCTTTGTCGACATCCCCGGTATCTGCAAGCGGAACGCGGGCGAATGCGTGCCCCGTCGACGGCGCGACCAGCTTGACGGTTTCCCTGGCGCTGGGCAGCACCCATTGCCCATCGATGTAGAATCTTGATAGCACATTTCCATTCAGTTCGGATTGCGTATCAAACGGAAAAGTAGACATGAATGCTCCTGATGTTGGCGATTCCCTCGTACCGCGATTCGAGATGCCGTTTCAAAGACGTCGAATCCGGCTATACAGCCTAGAAGCTGTGCCCATAACTCACGCCCACGACCACGGTTCTGGTTCTCTCGCTGAATCCGGTGCTCGCGCCGTCGCCGGTCACCCTGACAGGGAATCCATATTCGAACACTCCGCTCACGTCGTCGGTCCGGTTGAACCGGTAGGTCGCACCGGCCGAAACCGAGGTCGAGACTGGCATCGCCGAAAGCAGGTTCTGGGCAACCACCGACGGTCCGATCGGATGGTTGCCGCGCGAAAAGCCCGCGCGCAATGTCCAGCGTGAGTTGACGTCCCACGCCGCGCCGATCCGGAAGAAGTCCTGGCTTTGCCAGCCGAATCCCTGCGACGACCCGATGACCGTATTGGAGAAATCGATATGCAGCCAGTCCGCTGCAAGCGTGACACCAGGGATGATCTTGTAGGCGATACCGGCGCCATACTGAGAACCGATGTCGATTCGCCCTCCGCCCGCCGCCAACAGGTCGTTGTCGTAACCGGACAACCGCCCCATTCTGATTCGGCTGGCGTAACTTGCACCGAAGGTGAATTCCGGCGTGGGCTGCCAGATATAACCGACCCGTGCGCCATAGCCGAACGCATTTGACACGCCGTGCGAAGGCAGCGGCTTGAGGGTTCCGTCTTGTGTGGGTACGATTGCGCCGTTCGCCGAGAAGCGCTCGTACGCGAGAGCGAGACTCACACCGATGATGTTGTGCTCCGTGACCCGATAAGTAACGGTCGGCGCGGCAATCACCGTCTGCAAACTCGATTGCGCAACGCCTGCGCCGGCAATCGGCAACGCGGGTCGACCATAACTCGTTCCCACGCCCACGCTAGACATCGACACACCCAGCGTCAATCGTGGCGTAATCTGCCAATTCGCACCGCCGTTGGGAACCGGATATACCTTGCCGGTATGGAGCTTATTGGCGTCGCTCCCGTAGTCGAAGTCGGTCAACGGTTCGAGTAACTGGATACCGAAGTCGACTCGCGATCCCACCAGCCCCATGCCGGCGGGGTTGTCGGCCGCCGCCGTACTGTCCTGTGGAAATGCGATCGAGGTTCCGGCCATCCCGGCGGACTTGACGCCGTTACCGCTGAGTCCGATTCCGTCGACTGCGTGCGCATATTTCGTGGGAAGTATCGCAAGCATACTTATTGCCAACACGTGCGCGCAGCCACCCCTGCGAAATCGCTTCGCCATTTTTTGTCTCCTGATATTTTTTATTGAGGCGCCGTCTCTGGCGAACGCCCTTGGTTTAAAGATCGATTACCAGCAACTTTGAACGCGAACGCGATACGCATATCGCCATGCAGTCACCACGCTCGTGCTCCTTCGCGGTGAGAAAATAGTCACGATGCTCGGGGCTTCCTTCCAGTACGTTCACCACGCAGGTTCCGCAGATGCCCTGCTCGCAAGAGGTTTCAATCTCCGTTCCATGTTCGCGGAGCACATCCACAATCGTCCGGTCCACCGGAATCGTGAAGGTCCTGTCGGATCGTGCGAGCCTCACGTCAAACGACGTTTGAGGTTCGGTATCCGACGCGACCCCTGCGGCGAAATATTCAAGGTGGACCGCGTCGTCGGGCCAGCCGTGACGCGCGGCGACCATGCGAACCGTGTCCATAAACGCTTGCGGTCCGCACAGGTACAGATGAGCGCCTTCGCGACGGTGGCGAAGCGCATCGTCCAGCGTCGTCTCGACGGCATCGCGATCCTGACCAAACAGCAGCTGGCACGAGTCGCCAAGCGGTCCGCCGTCCAACTCGTCGCGGAAGGCGGCGTGCGTTTCGGACCGGGTGAAATACAGCAGCTCGAAAGAATGTGCCTGATCGTGTAACAGCCGCGCCATGCTGATAATCGGCGTGATACCGATGCCGCCGGCCACGAGCAGACTGTGGCCAGATTCGGTGCTCATCTTGAAGTGATTGCGCGGCGCGGAGATGCTCAGTTCGCTGCCGACGTGTAGCGATTCATGGACGAACTCCGACCCGCCGCGCGATTCAACCTCACGCTTGACTGCAACCTCGTACACCGATGTGTCAGCGTACGATCCGCACAGCGAGTACTGTCGGGTGATGCCCTCGCCAAGATGCAAATCGATGTGCGAGCCAGGCTCCCACGCCGGCAACAGGGATCCGTCCAAGGGCGCCAGTCTCAGCAGGCGGATCCCTTCTGCAATGGTTTTGGCGGCGACTACTCGAACGGGAATGGTATTCATGGAAAGATACATCGGGAAAATTCGGGTCACACAATGACGAAGTCGTTGCGACAAAAATTGCCGTCACCTCGCCGGCGGTGCCGCCAACCACTCGCTGCTGGCGGCGCGTTCACGCTCATCCGGCAAACCGCATCGGTCGGCGAGACACGGCGGCGCGGCGTTACGCCGTAGGGGGTTGCAGCATGAACAGTTCCGCGGTCTCCGTGTAACCTGCGCAGTACGCTTCCTTCGAGTCGCCCCCGCGGATCTCCCCAGTGATTACGACCATGTCGCGGAAATCGTTATCCCGTGGCTGGCGAACCACGCCGCGAGGATCCTCGCCAGCGACGACAGCCTGTGCTGCCTCATCGAGCATCCGGCGCGCGCGCACGATGGCAATGTCGGAAGACGAAAGATGTTCGCCGCTCTGTTCATGGATCGTGCCTTGCGACTGGGTAATCGCGATGTCGTGCACCGAAAAGCATTCACCCAGGCCCAGATAAGCCTCGCGCTTCATTGATTCGCGATCCTGCGAATACAGGTCGTCCTTGGCGCGCCGCATGCGATCGCCTTCGGCCTTCTCCGATTCGTACTGCTTTTCGAGCGCGACCTTATCCAGCTTTCCGCTGCGATGAAAGATGAATTCCCAGCGCCAGTGATGTTCATCGTCGATAGGAACGTCCCACAGCATCGTGACACCACCGTCGCCCAGGTAGCCTTCGAATCCGCCAACCGCGCACGCGTTCGGCATCACAAAGTTTGTAATCCGAATCGATGATCGATCGGTACCTTCGATCTTGCGCAGCGTATACAACCTCACGCCGAAACGCGTGTCTTCTACAGCCAACTCAGGCCGGGCCTGGTTGGAAAACACTCCCCAGCGCGCTTGCATGTCCGCACTTGCCAGTTCGAGCTGATGCAGATAAGAGGTATGCACCGGATCGATATTGCCTTCGCTCGCCTGCATCCAGTTGCAATCGCCGCGCCAACGCGTCGTGTAGCGATATTCGCTACCACCGGCAAGCGCGGGATAGTTCGGGAAGAGTGGCGGCTCGCCGGGGCCCATGTACGCCCAGAATGCGCCCCCTGCCTCGTGGATCGGATAGGACTTCATCCGGATACGGTCCTTGGCAGTCGGTGAGGCTTCGGCCGGCTGATCCAGGCAGCGGCCGTTCACATCGAATAGCCAGCCGTGATAGGGGCAACGAATGCCGCCGGCCTCAATGCGACCCAGCGCGAGGTCAGTGCAGCGGTGCGCGCACTTCCGGTCAATCAGACCGACCTGCCCCTCGTCATCTCGGAATAACACGAGGTCCTCACCCATGATGCGGATTGGCTGTGGCGCCGCACCGGGCGACAACGAATCGCTCAATGCGACCGGCTGCCAGTAACGTCGAAGCAATTCGCCTGCCGGCGTGCCTGCGTTGGTCTGTGTCAGGTACTGGTAACGATCCGCTCCGCGTGGACGCGGCTTAATCGTGATCGGATGTGTGGAGGTTTCCATGATGTCTCCTATATTCTGTTCAAAGGACAAATTGAAAAAACATCGGCGTTAGCGGCTGGGACTAACCGGGACCGGCAGTATCTATGCGCCGTCATCAGCACTCAGTTGACGCGGACCGCCAGACAGAAGCGGGAGTGCCAGCACGACTACCGCGGCGGCGGCATCACCAACGATCAGCCTCCGCATCAATCCGTCCGAGCCCAACATGCCGATAGATCCTTCGAATAGCGCGTTGAGCGGCGTTCCCGCGAGGCAAGTCGTAAACGAACAGAGCAGGCCCCGCCAGATAACAGGGCGACCGCGCAGCCGAACTCCGACCCGTTGCTGCAAATCCATTGTTTGTCCACTCGATGCCAATGAGTGTTACGATATATTGATATCTGATTAAGAAAAATCGCAATTTCAACATATCTGTTATGTACATTTGGTAGGATTTGGCTCATGGAAATCAAGCAGCTCCAGCACTTCTCCCGCATCGCCGAGACAGGCAACCTGACCCGGGCTGCCAGCGTTCTCGGTCTGACCCAGGCGGCCCTGAGCCGCCAGGTTGCGCAGCTCGAGGCGGAACTCGGCACCGAGCTATTCCGGCGCAATGGGCGCGGGCTCGTTCTGACCGATGCGGGTCAACGGCTGCTCGATCATGTGCCCATCATCCTGCGTCAGATCGCATTGGCCGAGCGCGCTGTGCGAGGGAGTGTCGGACCCGTACGCGGCACGCTGGTACTCGGCTTGCCGCCGAGCCTGGCACGCACGGTCGTGGTGCCGCTGATCGATGCATTTCGCGAGCAACTGCCTGAAGTGACGCTGCGCACAGTTGACGGCTTATCGGCGAATCTGGTTGAAATGGTCGGGATCGGTAAGCTCGATTGCGCGGTGGTCTACAACCAGCCGCCGGGTGATGCCATCGAATTGCGTCTGCTGGCCGACGAGGATCTTTATCTCGTCTCAAGCGTCGCGACCACTCGTGCCGGAAAGGCGCTGCCGCGGTCGCTGACACTCGTGGAATTGGCTACGCTGCCGCTGGTGACAGCGGGTACTACGAACGCTGTGCACGCGGCTCTTGCAAGCGCCATGGCGTCGCTCGGCCTGCAGCCACAGGTCGTGCACGAGATCGAAAATCTCACCGCGATCCTCGATCTGGTCCGCAAGGGCTACGGGAGTTCGGTGATTCCGCTAAGCGGAGTGCACTCGTGCATCGGCGACCCAAAGTTGCGACTGCATCGCATCCGCAAACCGCTTCTGCGATGCAGCCTTTCGGTTGCGACGCCTGCGCGCGCGCTTCAAGACCCGCTGATCGGGCAAGGCACCTCGTTGGTGCGCGAAGTCGTGCGACAGCAGCTAGTGCAATTCCATGCGGACGTCGAGAAAGCCATAGACGCATGATTCAAAATCAGGTCCGGCGTTTCGGACCTGGGCGTACCCGCTAATTGCTAGAAGCGTTGTTGAACACCGAACAGAACGCCGGTCTGCTTCGCGCCCGCCACCGTGAAATATCCCGCGCCAACCGCATATGACGCCCGACTATTGTTCTGCATGAAGCCGAGCATCGTATAGATGGAAGTTCGTTTCGACAAAAGATATGTTGCGCGCATCACGTAGTAGTTGGCGTTCTTTTGATCCGTCGTGGTAATTCTCGAAATCTCGCCGTCCAGTTCCACGTCCGGCGCAACCATGTACGACGCGCCGATGTAAAAGATGTTCGTCTGGTAATCCATCGTTGCAGCCGTCATTCGATGGATCGCGCCGCCGCGAAACGACAGGTCCCCGAGTTGAGCGTAACCGCTCACCATATATCGCGTGGTCTTCTGGCTTGCGCTGGAAAGTAACAGCGGCATCGACGGATCGAAAGATACGCTGCCGGGCAACGCTCCAGGTCCACCGCGCAGCTCATCATAAACAAGCTGCAGACCAAATTCTGGCCCCCAATACCCGGCCAGTGCCGTAATCTGTCGGCATGATGTCGGACTTCCTGCAACACTTCCCGGGCAATTGGTAGCCCCTGGGTTATACGTCGCCCCGCCATTCACCGCAGCGCTTCCTGCGCTGCTCTGGGCATCACGGCCGGTGCTATAGGTGGCCCCCATCACGAAATGATGGAAATCATTGAAGTAACTGAGTGTGTTGTCGGAACGGCTGTTCGGCAAATACGGATCCAGCGCCGCCAACGAGTACAGAGCCGGCCCCAAGACCGTCGACTTCATCAACGCGACATACGTCATGTTGATCTGACGTCCCACGCGAACCGTGCCATACGGCGATTCGATTCCTACCCACGCAGACCGGCCAAAAATGCGATTACCGTTCTGAAGCGTGCCGGAATTCGGCGCAAAGCCGCTCTCCAGTTCGAAAATTGCACTCAGCCCGGAGCCAAGGTCCTCCTTACCGCGCAATCCCCATCGTGAGGGCAGCGCGCTGGAGAGCGACGTCATCCGGATAGCCGAACCGGGCGCACTCGTTTGCCCCGGCGCCGTGGCCGCGTGGCTCTCCCAATCCACGCCGGTGTCAATCAGGCCATAGAGCGTCACACCGCCTTGTGCATGGGCGTGAACAGAGGCCAGCAGCGCAGTTGCGACCACCGTCCCGTTAAGAACCCTTTTCATGTCTCCAACCCTTATAAGAATATTTTTATGCTTCCATGACTTCCGACTTCTGAGTCGTGCGTCACCTACCCGTGAAAAAAGGCAGATTCATTGGCCTGATCAATCGTCATCTGTCGTGCGAGAATTTCCGGCGGGTTTGTATAATTTATGTTCGCCATACTGACTATCACCTCTCACTGACGTGATTTACTGCATTCAAATAACGGCACTCGATAAATTCTCCGATTTTCGTCATTGATTTGTCGGGGCCATCACTCGCACTGATGACTCCCCCACTACAATCGCTGACTGGAGCGTTCAGCCCAGTTGTTGCGCGAGCTGTTGCAGGACCCGATAGCAGGGGAGCACACTTGCCACGCTCGCATTCGGTTCGCGGCGCTCGCGGATTGCCGCAACGAATTCACGATCCTGCCGTGCTACACCGCTCAATGAACCCTCAGGCAGGTCGAGTTCAACGGCCTCCCCCATGCCGTTGGTCAATGCGTCATAGCGCGCGATGTAGGTCGGACCGTCGCCGATATAGCGAAAGGTCGATCCCAGTGGTCCGTCGTTGTTGAAACTCAACGACAACGTACACAACGCGCCGCCGCGGCTCTTGAGCTGGATTGACATGTCCAGCGCAATTCCCAGCTTCGGATGGAGCGGCCCCTGTAAGACATTGGCCGCGATCACCTCCTCGCCTGTTTGATACTGAAACAGGTCTATCGTATGCGCCGCGTGATGCCACAGCAGGTGATCCGTCCAGCTTCGCGGCTGACCGAGCGCATTCGTGTTGATCCGGCGCAGAAAATGCGTCTGAACATCGAGCTGACGCAACGAAAACTCGCCGACAACGATACGTTCATGTAGCCACTGGTGCCCAGAATTGAAACGTCGCGTATGCCCACACATTGCAATCAGCCCCGTACGCTGCTGCCATGATCGGACCGCCTCGGCGTCGTCGATGGATTCTGCCAGGGGAATTTCGACTTGCACGTGCTTGCCGGCCCGCAGACAAGCGATAGCCTGCGCTGCGTGTAATGGTGTTGGCGTACACAGGATCACCGCATCTATGTCGGAGCGGGCTAGCACCTCGTCTAGTTCGATACCGGCCTGCGCGATCCCATGGCGGCCGGCAATCTCGCGCGTCTGTTGCAAATTCCTACCCACGAGCGACACCACTTCCGCGTCGCCCAAGCTCGCAATCGCGTCCAGATGCTGAACCCCGAAAGCGCCGGCGCCGACCACGGCGATCCTGAGCGGCTTTGTCACGCGTCCTCCAATACCAGCAGGCCGTATGCCGTGTTCGATGCAGGCACGTGATAGAAACGATGAACCTCACGCACGCTTTCGTTCATCGCGCCGCGCATGATGAGCCACATGATGATCTCGAGCCCCTCGGATCCGGCCTCGCGCAACAGTTCGGCATGTCCGATCTTGGTGAGCGACAGTGGATTACTCACCATGCCGTCGAGCCAATGCTGATCGTACGGCGCATTGATCAGTCCGGCACGCTCGCCTTGCAATTGATGTGACATACCTCCGGTCCCGATCACCGCGACCTTGATGTCGGGTCCATATGAATCGATCGCCCGCCGGAGCGCCTGTCCGAGCTTGAAGCAGCGCAAGGCAGTCGGTTGAGGGTACTGAATCACGTTGACGCACAACGGGATCACACGGCAAGGCCACTGATCCGGCTGACCGAACATCAGCGACAACGGCACCGTGAGACCGTGATCAACCGACATCTCGCCGACCATCGCCACATCGAACTCGTCATTCAATATCAGCGATTCGGTCAAATGCCATGCCAACGCCGGGTCGCCCTCGCACGCAGGTACGGGTCGCGGGCCATATCCCTCGTCGTGTGGCGGAAACTGGTCCGCCACACCGATTGCGAATGTGGGCGTCATATCGAGCCCGAATCGCGATGCGTGATCGTTATAAACAACGATCACCACATCTGGTTTGACCGCGTCGATCCATTCGCGAGCCGGCTTCACTCCATCGAACAGAGGTTGCCAATAGGGTTCCTGAGTCTTGCCATGATCAATGGCCGCGCCGATGGACGGCACATGCGACGTACCCACACCTCCAGCAAACTTAGCCACGGGACCATTCCTCCACGCTGCGATTGCCGTCGATTGAGCGCCCGCCGGCGATCATCATTGCGCGGAATTCGTCCACCGACATCCCATTGGACGACATGGCCGCCCCCACGTGTTGCATTGTCAGACCGTCCAGGATGGCAAGCTTGAATGTGTAGTAAATGTTCCCGCCCAAACGCAACATCCCAAGCCAGTCGCGCTCAAGCACTGCGCGGCGTTGGTCGCCACTCAGCTTGAACCTGTCGAGGTATTGCGGGGAATCGGCCCGGAAGGCCGCACGATTGCTCTCCTGGTCCAGCGACTTGCAGAACATGTTCAACGCGTATCCCTTATGGTTATGTTCTCCATCGAACACGTAGGTGCCGGGGATCTTGCGATAGTCACGCGCGGTTGTCGTATGCATTATTTCCCCCAGTACAAACGCAAAGGATTGTCGACCAGCAACTTGCGTTGAAGCGCGGACGTGGTGGCAATACGAGGGATAAAGTCCACCAGCAATCCATCATCTGGCATGTGATTCTTCAGGTTTGGGTGCGGCCAGTCGGTGCCCCACAGCACGCGATCCGGGAACGTTTCGACCAGGCGTCGAGCGAACGGTACTACGTCGTGATAGGCATCTCGTTCACCGTCCAGGGCCGGTTTCCCGGACACGGAGAGCCGCTCGGGACAACTGACCTTGGACCAGACATTGGGATGCTCGCGCATGAATCTCACGAGCAACTCGAACTCCGGCCCGTCCACGGGCTTCGAGACATCAGGGCGCCCCATGTGGTCGATCACCAGTGCCGTCGGCAAGCCGGTGAAAAAGTCCCACAACTCGGGGAGATCGACAGCCTCGAAGTACACAACGATGTGCCAGTCCAGTTTGGCAACACGGTGCGCAATCTCGATCAATTCCTCTCTGGGCGTAAAGTCGACCAGACGCTTGACGAAATTGAAGCGCACGCCACGTATGCCTGCGGCGTGCAACTCGTGCAGTTGCTGATCGCTCACATCGCGCCTGACGGTCGCGACACCGCGTGCCCTACCGCCGGAACTGACGCAGGCGTCGACCAGCGCGCGATTGTCCGCGCCGTGACACGTCGCCTGCACGATCACGTTGCGCTCAAAGCCCAGATGATCGCGGAGCGCGAAAAGTTGCTCCTTTCCCGCATCGCACGGGGTGTACTTGCGCTCTGGCGCATAGGGAAAGCGCGCGGCAGGACCGAAAACATGGCAGTGCGCATCCACCGAGCCGGACGGCAACTGGAAGCGCGGTTTGGAAGGGCCCTGGTACCAGTCCAGCCAGCCGGGTGTCTTGGGGAAATGCTCGCTCATCTGCTATCTCGTACTATCTCGGGTTATTTTTTGGCTCAACTTACGCACGATCTTCAATGCCGATACATCTGTGTGGAAAAGCACCACACGGGGTCATCGCGCAATCAAGTTCAGTCGATGTACCTGAGCCCTGCTCGCGCCAGCGGCTCGCGCATCGAGTACATGTCCAGTCCAAGCACCCCCGCGGCCAGCTTCTGCCGTTTCTCCGCTTCGTTGGCCTCGCGACTGGCCGCGGCATCGGCGACTTTCCGCGCGAGTGCGACCGGGACCACCACGACACCGTCATCGTCCGCAATCACCACGTCGCCCGGGTTCACCAGCGCGCCGGCACACACGACCGGGATATTCACTGAGCCGATCGTCGCCTTGATCGTCCCTTTGGCGCTGACCGCCTTCGAGAACACAGGAAACTGCATGGCAGTCAGGTCCTTGACATCGCGGCATCCGCCGTCGATAACGAGGCCCACCGCCCCCCGCGCGCGGAAGCTGGTGGCCAATAGGTCGCCAAAAAATCCATCGGTGTTGTCCGCCGTTACCGCGGCGATGACAATGTCGCCCGGCTGAATCTGCTCGGCCACCACATGCATCATCCAGTTGTCGCCCGGATGCAGCAGCACGGTCACGGCGGTGCCGCACGCGTACGCGCCGGCATAGACCGGGCGCAAATAGGTCTTCATCAGACCCATGCGGCCCATCGCCTCGTGAATGGTTGCGACGCCGAAGCCTGAAAGTTGCTTGACCACGGCTTCGTCAGCGCGAACGATGTTGCGCTTGACTACGCCAAGCGAATTACCAAGGTGGGTATCGGTCATGGTGCTCACAGTCCCTTTCGTTTCAGCGCTGCGTCGAGGCGCGGATAAACTCGCCGCGCATTGCCTTCGTAGACCTTGTGCCGGTCTTCCGGCGACAGATTGGCCGAGGCGTCGATATATCGCCGGGTGTCGTCATAATAGAAATCGGTCTCGGGGTCGATGCCGCGTACCGCACCGATCATCTCGCTGGCAAACAGGATGTTGTCGACCGGTATTACCTTCGTCAGCAGATCGATGCCTGGCTGGTGATAGACACAGGTGTCGAAGAAGATGTTGTTGAGCAAGTGCTCTTTCAGCAGAGGCTTCTTCAATTCCTGCGCGAGTCCGCGAAAGCGCCCCCAGTGGTACGGAACCGCGCCGCCGCCGTGTGGGATCACGAACTTCAACTCGGGGAAATCCTTGAACAGATCCGAGGTCAGGAACTGCATGAACGCTGTTGTGTCGGCATTCAGATAATGCGCGCCCGTGGTGTGGAAGCAGGCATTACAACTGGTCGAAACGTGCACCATCGCCGGGATGTCGAATTCGACCATCTTCTCGTAGATCGGATACCAGTGACGATCCGACAGCGGCGGCGAAGTCCAATGACCGCCCGAAGGATCCGGGTTCAGGTTGATGCCAACGAAACCGTACTCCTTGACGCAGCGCTCCAGTTCCGGGATACACGTCTTCGGATCGACGCCTGGCGACTGCGGCAGCATCGCGGCGCCGATGAAGTTATCCGGGAACAGCTGCGAGACCCGATAACAAAGCTCATTGCAAATCGCCGCCCACGTCGCGCTGGTCTCGAAGTTGCCGACGTGATGTGCCATGAAACTGGCACGTGGGGAGAAAATCGTCAGATCACTACCCCGCTCCTGCATTTTTTTAAGCTGGTTAGCGGCAATGGATTCACGAAGTTCGTCGTCGCTGATGTCCAGCTCGGCAACCTTCGGTTGTTGCGCCGGGTCTGTCAACCCGGCGATCTGGCGGTTGCGCCATGCTTCCAGCGCCTTGGGCGCTGTCGTGTAATGGCCATGACAATCGATGATCACGCTGGCTCTCCTCCCGTAAATGCAAAATTACTCACCATGACCTCGCCGCGCATGATCAATCGCGCGGTTCGCAGCAGCGCTGCACGCTTTACTGTCTGAGGACTGGCTGGATCGATCTCCAACTCGACGCTGAATTCACCCGATGGATGTTCGACCGAGATCGGCTTGATTACGCCTTGCGGCACCGATGCCAGTCCCTGCGCAACGCTGCCTTCGAGCACGCAGGCGGTGGCGACGGTCACCGCTGCCAGCACGCCAATCGCGTCGTGGCACACATGCGGGATGAAACAGCGTGTCGCCAGGCTCCCGCCCGCAGCCGGCGCCGCAATCAGGCACATCTTTGGATAGGTTTTTGTCGTCACGTCGCCGAGGCCCATCAATTGGCCGCAACGCAAACGAAGTGCTTCGAGCGTGGACTTCAGCGGAGTATCGGCATTCAGTTCGGCCACCGACTCCCGGCCGGTGCGGCCCACGGCGTCGGCGCGCAGCAGCACCATGGGCATGCCGTTGTCGATACAGGTGACGTCAATGGCCGACGTCGCGTCCATCTGAACACGATCGCTCACATGCCCCGTTGGCAACAAACCGGAACAAACCGAGCCCGCCGTATCGAGGAAATTGATCGAGATTGGCGCTGCCGTGCCGGGCACGCCGTCAATACGTGCGTCCCCGTCGTAACGCAGTCGGCCACCCGGCGTCTGCACGCTGATGTCGCATGCCATGTTGGTGTTTCGTGTCAGGACGCGCAACGTCGTGACGTCGCCCTGCGGCATCGCCAGACCGGTTTCCAATGCGAACGGCACGACCGCCGCAAGCATGTTCCCGCAATTAGGCGTGGTGTCGACCGCGTCGCTGTCCGGCTGCAGTTGCGCGAACAGGAACTCGAGATCGATGCCCACCCGGCTGCTTCGGCTCACGATCCCGACCTTGCTGGTCAGCGGGTGCGCTCCACCCAGACCGTCAATCTGGCGCCGGTCGGGCGACCCCATCACGTTGAGCAGGATACGGTCGCGCGCGGCCACATCGGCCGGGAGATCGGTCGCGTTAAAGAATGGACCACGCGACGTGCCTCCGCGCATGAACAGACAGGATATCGGGTGTTGCATGGACTTTATCCACCTGGCTCCGTTGATGTACTTGTATTTTTTTACATTATCTGCCATTCTGCAATGACATATCCGTCATATTAGATATGCATAAAATGCAATTCAGGAGATCATCATGGAGCTTCGACAACTTGAATCTTTCGTCCACGTTGCAGAGCTGGGAAGCTTTACCCGCGCGTCCAACTTCCTGTCGGTCGCGCAGCCGGTGCTCAGCCGCCAGGTGCGCGCATTGGAGGTGGAATTTCGTCAGGCGCTTCTGGAGCGCAATGGGCGCGGCGTGACGCTGACCGAGGCCGGCAAGCGTTTTCTGGTGCACGGCCGAAGCGTTCTTGCACAGATCGAACGCGCCCAGCTCGACATGGAGGAAGGACGAGGCGCCTCGACCGGACGCCTTGTCGTGGCGCTGCCGCCAAGCGTGAGTCATACGCTAACGGCCCCGCTGGTAAGGACCTTTCGCGACCGCTTCCCCAAGGCGACGCTATGCGTGCTTGAGGGGCTGTCCACCTACGTGCTGGAGTGGCTGACAATCGGGCGCGCCGATTGCGCCGTGGTTTATACGGTCCCCACGTCTTCGGGAGTTGAGCTGGCCCCGGTACTCAACGAGCAGCTCTGTCTGGTGTCTGGCCGCGGGACGGGTACATCGTCCGCCGACGCATCAGTCCGTGATGAAATCAGCCTGGCGGAAGTCGCCGAGCGAAATCTCGTGATGCCAAGCCGGCCGCACTCTATTCGCATGTTGGTTGAGGCGACGATGGCTCAGGCATCGCTCAAACCACGTATCGCGCTCGAAATCGAAAGCATCCCGGCGATCCTGAGGCTCGTCCACGACGAAGACGTACACGCGATACTGTCGCTCAAAGCGGTTCGCTCGAGTGGGCACGAGAATGACTTTCACGTGCGTCCGATCCGCCAGCCGACGCTGGAAACTACGCTATGGATAGCGACGTCGGCACAACGTCCGGCGGGACCGTTGCTTAATCAGACCGTGCCCTTATTGCAAAATCTATTGCGCGACCATTGGGCGATGGGCCAAGAAAGCGGGATGGCCAAGCACTAAACGTATGAAGAAGCCGAATTCGCACTCGTTTGCGTTGCGCGTGTGCTGGCACGGTTTCGGTGCTTCGCTTCGCTCTTGGGGCTGCGGGGCCTTGTCATATCCACGCGGTCAATCCAGATTCGCGATGAGCGAAGCCTTTCTACAAGCGCCCCAGTCTTTCTTCACTGGAATCTCGCGAATACATATTCGCGGCGTCCAAGACGTCTATACCTGCCTCGAGTGCGCGCTTGATGAGTGGACGGCTTGATTCTTCATGCAGAGACCAGACAGGACGGCCGCGGCCTGGCTCACCCTAAGTCATCGCGCCGACGTGCCCGCAGCATCCGCCGCGCCCACGTTGAGCAACGCCAGCAATTCGTCGGATGTGCGCACGTCCGCGAACCACAGCACCATGTTGCAAAGCGTCGCATTGTGTTCGCCGTCGGTGCGGGCCGCGTTCGCGTCGGCGACGAAGTGGACCTTGTAGTCGAGCATCATCGCGTCGCGTGCGGTCGATTCGCAGCAGACGTTCGTTACGGTGCCAGTCACGATCACGGTGTCGATGCCGCGCAAGACGAGGCGTTGATGCAGATCCGACGATCCCTGGATAAACGCACTGAACCGCGTCTTGTCGACGATCTCGTCCGCATCGCGAACGTCGAGCGACGAATACAGCGCGTGGCCAGCCTGTCCGTCGACCAGCGTCTCGCCGAGACTCGCGCCCCATCCCGCGCCAAATTCATCGAACCGCTGCCATGGTGCTTCGCCAGACAGCACCTGCGTGTGACGGACCCAGTACACATGACCGCCCGCCTGGCGCAGAGCACTCGCGAGGCGATTCACGTTCGGCACGATCTCGCGCGCCATCGCCAATTCGCCGGGAAAGCCCGGCGCGACGAAGCCGTTCTGCAGATCAATGACGAGCAGCGCGGTCTTCGACGCGTCGAGGGTCTCGTAGACGTGCCGCCGGCCGCGTCGGGCCACGGCCCGATCGACGACGGATTGAGGAATTTCAATGTGATGCATTGCTGGAACTCAGGAAACGTTGCAAATAAGTCGCTGCGCCGTGCCAGCCGGCCCGCGCCGGCACGGCCGCTGCACTAGTGCGCGGGAGCGTTGCCGCCGCGTACCCCGCGAAATGACAACAGGATCGCGACGGCAGCCACGAACAGCAGGCCGGCGATCGCGTCGAGTCCGTCGGAGACGCTACCCGTCAGGTGCTTCGACGCGTTGATGATCATCGGACTCGCAAACGAACCCAACTGGCCGATCGAGCTGACCAGTGCGACGCCGACCGCCGCAGTGCTCGTGCGGAAATGCTGGCTCGTCAGCGCCCAGAACACCGGATAGCCTGACAGATTGCCGACCAGCACGAGCGAGAGCGCCACCAGCAGCATCGGAAGATTATGCGCCATCAGTCCCGCGAAGACGAATCCCAGGCCAGTCAGCGCGAGCAACCCCGAGCAGAAGCGCCGCCGCTCTGCCAGATAGTCCGAGCCAATGCCGAACAGCAGCATGCCGATACCACCCGCCGCGTAAGGTATCGCAGTCAGCATGCCGATGAACACCGACGACGTGTCGTGGGACGCCTCGCGCAGAATCTGCGGCATCCAGATACCGATACCGATGACCGACGCGTTCAGCGCCGAGTAACCGAGGATCAGTATGTAGATGCGCCAGTCTGTCAACAACGTGCGCCACACCCCGTGCTCATGAGACGCCGCCGGCACGCTCGAGCGAGCAAGATCGCCTTCGATCTGTTCGATCTCCCGCGGCGAGAGCCAGCGATGTGCGTCGCGCGGCCGATCCGTGAGATATTTCAGCACGACTGCACCGAGCAGCACGGACGGAATCGCCTCCAGCAGGAACATCCACTGCCAGCCATGCCACCCGTTCGCGCCATCGAGCGTCTGCATGATGAGCCCAGAAACAGGGGCGCCGAAGAAGCCGGCGAAAGCGACCGGCAACATGAACAACGCAACGATCTTCGCGCGCCGCTGTGGTGGGAACCAGTACGTCAGATACAGCACGACGCCAGGAAAGAAGCCCGCTTCCGCCGAGCCCAACAGAAAGCGCAATACGTAGAACTGTCCGGGGGTGCGTACGAACATCGTCGCAGCCGAAATCAGCCCCCACAGGACCATGATCCGCGCGAGCGTCCTGCGCGTGCCGACACGTTCGAGATACATGTTACTGGGCACTTCGAACAGCAAATAGCCGACGAAAAACACGCTGGCGCCAAAGCTGAACGCGGTGCTGGAAAACGCGAGGTCGGTGCGGATCGCCGCCTGCGCGAAACCGATGTTGATACGGTCGAGATAGGCCGCGATGTAGCACAGGAACAGTAGCGGAATGATCCGCCACGCCACCTTGCGATAGATCGCGTCCGCGCTGCTGGCCGGCGCCTGCCCGACCAAGTGTGTGTCTGCCTGCATGGTTGTCTCCGTTTTTGTAGTGTTACCGCGTTATCCGCGGATTCCGCTGGGGTTCGGGTCCAGCGAGCCCGGCACGCCCAGTGATTGCGTGTGCGCGCCGAGCAGCGGATTCAATCCCGAGCGTGTGACGCGGCCGTTGAGCGCTCTGCCCAGCGCGGCTTCGCAACGCGCAGACAGGTTGAGCAGTTGTGCGAGATCAATCCCCGTCGCAACCCCCATCGTCTCGAACAGATTGACGAGGTCTTCGGTGCACACGTTGCCCGTATAGCCGCCGCCGTAGCGAACCTTCGCGGGATGTCCTCCAACACCCCCGAACGACGCGTCGAAGTAACGCACACCGGCCTCGTACGCAGCAACGCAATTGGCCATCGCGGTGCCACGCGTGTCGTGAAAGTGAGCGATCAGCTTCACCTCGGGAAAGTGTCGCGCGATGCGTGCGCTCAGCGACGCGACACTCGCGGGCGTCGCCATGCCGGTGGTATCGCCAAGCGTGACCCAGTTGACGCCCCGCACGAGGAACGACTCGATCGCATGGATGACCGTGGCCTCCTCCACGCGCCCCTCGAACGGGCAGCCAAACGCGACCGAGATGGTGCCGATAATGCGGAACGCCGGGCCGGCCCGCGCAACCATCGCGGCGATGTTCTGCCACTGCTCGGCGCAGCTGCGTTTCAGGTTCTTCAAGGAATGCGATTCCGAAGCCGAAACGAGCACGCTGATTTCATTCGCGCCAAAGCCGGCGTCGTAATCGACCAGCGCCCGCTCGACCGCGCGCACATTCGCGCAGGTCGCCTTGTAGAACACGCCGGGCCGGCGCGGCAACTGACGCAGCACCTCGCTCGCGTCCGCGAACTGCGGCACGACCGCCGGGTTCGAATACGAGGTCGCCTCTACACGCATGAAGCCCGCGCCGGCAAATGCGTCGAGCAATGCTGCCTTGTGGGCAGCCGGCAGGATCGCCGTCTCGTGTTGCAGCCCATCGCGCCCGAAGCATTCGCAGATCACCACGTCGGGCTGCGTGGGCGCGTGGCGTCCGATTGAGTTCATGCGGTCTCCTCTGCCGTTTGCGCCGCGCTGGACGCAGCTCGTCCACGCGAAAAACCGCGCATCAGGATATTGGTATCACGCCCGGCGAGCAGTCCCTGCGCCAGCGACAGTTCGCTCACGCGATACAACAGGCGCTTGGTTGCCGCCATCGCTTCGGGACGATGCGCGGCGAGCGCCTCGGCCAGTTGCAGCGCGTTGGGCAATACCTCTGCGGCCGGCACGCTGGCCGTGGCAATGCCAAGACCGAGCGCGTTGGCGCCGTCGAGTGTCTGGCCGGTCGCGACGAGCCGGAATGCGACTTTCTGCCCGACCTGGTGCACCAGATTGGCCATGACGATCGCCGCGACAATACCGTGCCTGAGTTCCGGATAGCCGAAGCGCATATCGTCGGCGGCCACCATCAGGTCGCAGGCCAACGCTAGGCCCGCGCCACCGCCGAGGGCAAAGCCTCGTACCGCCGACACGATTGGCTTGCTCACCTGTGTGAACTCACGGTGCAACGCGCAGGTCAACTCCGCACGTTCGTGCGCGAAAGCGGTTTCGTCGCCCGACAGCGCCGCGAATTCGCCGGTATCCGCTCCCGCGCAGAACGACCGGCCCGCCCCCGTCAGCACGATCGCGCGACAATCGCTGTCGTGCTGCGCCGCGTTGAGCGCGGCGAGCAGCGCGCGCGTCAGAGTGTGATTCAACGCGTTGTGCCGCGCCGGACGATTCATCGTCAACACGCGCACGGACCCATGATTCTCGACGAGCAATTCGTCCATGTCGCCTACCGCGTCAGAAGGGTTTTGCTGCTTTCTCTCCATGCTTCACTCCATTGCTTTCAGATCTTTCCTCGCCAACCTTGCTCGATGGTGACGTCATGTCCCGCCGCGGTGGGTCTGCGTATCGATAACGACACCCGTCCTCAGCAGCGCGTCGACTTCGATATCCGACAATCCGAAGTCGACCAGCACGTTCCGGCTGTGCTCGCCCTGCCTGGGCACCGGCCCGATCTCGCCCCCGCCAGCCAGTCCCGGTACGCCCGCGAGCGGCAATCCGGGCATGCCGCGAAGCGCCAGGTTGCGGAACACACCGGCGTGCTGCACCTGCGGATCGGAGACGAAATCGCCGTAGTCGTTCACGCCGGCACACAGCACGTCATGCGCGTGCAGGCGTTCGAGCCAATCGGCGCTGTCGCGCTCGCGCAGCACATCTGCGATCGCCACGTTGATCTCTTCACGCCGCGCGAGCCGCTTCGCATTGGTGGACCACGCATCACACGATCCCCATTCGGGATGCCCGAGCGCATGCGCGAGCCGGACGAACATCTCGTTGCGCAGTGCGACCACGTTGATGAAGCCGTCGCGCGTGCGGAACGTGCCCGAGGGCACCGTCGCCGGCAGCCTCTCGCGCCCCGCACTCATGAAGTGATCGAGAATCGGGATCGTCTGCAGCGCCGCCGTCACTTCGAGCAACGACAGTTCGACGTGCTCGCCCTGGCCTGTCACGCCACGACCGATCAGCGCCGCGCCCACGCTTTGCGCGGCATACACGCCGCACACCGCGTCGACGATCATCATGCCGACTCGGCGCGGCACGTCCTCGCCGTCGCGGTTCATCACCATCATTCCACCGAGCGCCTGCAGCACCGAATCCGAGCCCGCCTTGTCGCGGTACGGGCCACTGGGTCCAAAGCCCGTAATCGACAGATGAATCAACGCGGCATTGAGCATCGATGTAGTTCGATAGCCGAGCCCGAGTGTGTCCATCACACCAGGGCGGAAGCTGTCGATCAGCACGTCGGTCTGCTCGACCATGCGATGCAGCACCGCGCGTCCTTCGACTCGCGTCGCGTCGATACAAAGCGCGCGCTTGCCGGCATTCGCACCGATGCTGATGGCGGTCAGACCGTTTGCACCGTCGCCCATCAGGCGACCCCAGTCGCCGGCCGGCGGCTCAACCTTGACGACGTCCGCGCCTTGTCGCGCGAGCAATGCACCACACGACGGACCGGCGATGCCCTGGCTCAGGTCGAGCACGCGCATCCCTTCATACGGCAGCCGGGCTTGCTTCGTCGCGCCGCTCATGGCGCAACCTCCTCGCGTGCGAGCCGCAGCACGCCGTCGCTGGCCAGCGCATCGATACGTTCGTCGGCATAGCCAAGCTCCTGCAACACCTCACGCGTGTGCTCGGCAAAACGCGGCGGGCGCCGTCGGACCTGAGCCGGCGTGCGCGAAAGCTTCACCGGAACCCCAACGCCTTCGTAATCGTCAACAGCGACACGCATGTGCCGATGCGTCGTATGCGCATCGGCGAGCGCCGCACTCACGTCGCGCACCGCGCCTGCGGGAACACCCGCGCGTGTGAGACTGCGACAGAGTGCTTCACCGTCGACGCTGCGCATACGCTCGGCGATCAATCGGCGCAGCGAGTCGCGATGTTTCATCCGAGCCCCGTTCGAGCAGAAGCGCGGATCGTCCGCCCATTCAGGACGCCCGACGTCTTGCGCAAAAATCGCGAACTGACGGTCGTTGCCGACGCCAAGGAACACCTCGACCGTCGCGGTCTCGAACTTGTCGTACGGCACGATGTTCGGATGTCCGTTACCGAGCAACGGTGGTACACGGCCCGACATGAACCAGTTCGCGGCAGGCGGGTGCAGTAGCGACAGCGCGACGTCATACAGGGCAATATCGACAAACTGACCGCGGCCGGAGCGCTCGCGCTCCAGCAGTGCGAGCAAAATGCCGTTGACACTGGCCTGCCCCGACGCGAGGTCGACAATCGGCACGCCGATGCGAGTCGCGCCGCTCGCCGGGTCGCCATTGATGCTCATAAGTCCGGACATCGCTTGAATGACCGCGTCGTAACCGGGCAAGCCGCCGAGCGGGCCATCGGCGCCGAAGCCGCTGATGCGGCAATGCACGAGGCGGGGAAAGCGGCCGGCGAGCGTGTCCTGATACCCCAGTCCCCAGCGCTCCAGCGTGCCCACCTTGAAGTTCTCGACAAGCACGTCCGCCTGTTCGAGCAGATCGAGCAGCACCTCGCGCGCGTCGGGTTGGTTCAGATCAAGCACGATCCCGCGCTTATTGCGATTGACACCCATGTAGTACGATGCCGCGCCGTCGCGAAACGGCGGCCCCCAAAGCCGAGTATCGTCGCCGGCGGGCGACTCGACCTTGACGACCTCTGCACCGTGATCGGCCAGCGTCTGCGCGCAGGCCGGGCCGGCCAGCACGCGCGATAGATCGACGACCTTGATGCCGGCAAGGGCACCGGTTCCCGTTTTCGACATGTCAGGCATTCCTGATTGCGTTTGTATCTTATGAAGGTAGTTGGCGTGTTGCATGGGCACTGACCGGACGATCAAGCGGCCGGCTCGAATTCGAGCAGCACCTTGCCTGTCGTCACCGACTGCCCGACTTCGATCAGCACACTGCGCACGATGGCTGCTGCCGGCGCGATCACCGTGTGTTCCATTTTCATCGCCTCGATGGTGAGCAGCGCATCGCCCTCTGCGACACGCTGGCCCGAGCTTGCGTACAGCGCCACGACCCGGCCATTGGATGGCGCGCGCAAACGGCCGTCGCGCTCGCCATCGCTGGCCGTCGCCCCCACATACGTGCGATCCACGAACGACCACGCATGGCCGTCGATCTGCACGTGGACCTGATCGGCGCACAGCACCCAGAACGCCTCCCGATCGACGCCGCCGAACGAGAAGCGCACACGCGGGCGCTCGATCTCGCAAACGTCGAAGGTGATCGAATGTGCGTCGGACTCGATGCGCAACCCGCGTTGGCCGCAGGGCGCGACATCCAGGCGGTACACGACGCCGGTGTCGTCGGCGAGATGGATGGCCGAACCGCGCCAGCCGCTCGCGCGCGTGCCCGGCGAGAGCACGGCGCCGACCACCGCGAGCGCGAGCCATGGGCTTTCGTCTTGCGGCACGAGCACGTCGTCCTTGTGCTCGACCAGAAAGCCGGTGTTCACGCCCCCCGCGACGAATGCCGCATGCTCGAGGCAACGGATCAGCGCCTGCCGGTTCGTGCGAATGCCGAGCACGACCGTGTCGCGCAGCGCCTTGACCAGCGAGCGCCGGGCGTCTTCGCGCGTCTTGCCCGAACCGATCAGCTTTGCGAACATTGAGTCGTAATACGGCGAGACGACAAAGCCGCTGCGCACCGCGTGTTCCACGCGAATGCCGTCAGGCGCAGCCCACAGTTCGATCGAACCGCTTTGCGGTAGGAAGGCGTTTCGCTCGTCCTCTGCGCACAGCCGCACTTCGATCGCATGACCGGCAAGGCGCACGTCTTGCTGACTAAAATCGAGTGCCTCGCCCATCGCGACGCGCAGTTGCCACTCGACGAGGTCGATGCCGGCGATGCATTCGGTGACCGGATGCTCGACCTGCAAGCGCGTATTCATCTCCATGAAATAGAACTCGCCCGACGCATCGAGCAGAAACTCGAAGGTGCCGACACCTTCGTAGCCAAGCGTGATCGCTGCCGCGACGGCCGCGCGCCCCATCTGCTCGCGCGTTTCAACCGACAGGCCGGGCGCGGGAGCTTCCTCGATCAGCTTCTGGTGACGACGCTGCACCGAGCAGTCGCGCTCGCCGAAATGCACGCCGTTACCATAACGATCGACGAGCACCTGAATTTCGATGTGGCGCGGCTCGCGCACCACCCGTTCGACGATCATGCGTTCGCTGCCGAACGCCGCAAGCGCTTCGGAGCGCGCCGACTCGAGCGCGCGCTGGAATGCGCTCGCGTCCTCGACGACGCGCATGCCGCGCCCGCCCCCGCCCGCTGTCGCCTTGACGATCACCGGATAGCCGATACGCGCGGCCGCCTCGGCCAGCATGCCGGCATCCTGTTCCTCCCCGTCGTAGCCCGGAATGCACGGCAGCCCGGCGTTGCGCATGAAAACCTTCGCCTCGGCCTTGTCACCCATCACGCGAATCGCATGCGCTGACGGGCCGACGAACGTCAGACCGGCGTCGGCACAGGCCTGCGCGAAACCGGCGTTCTCCGACAGGAAGCCGTAGCCCGGATGAATGGCATCGGCGCCCGCAACATGCGCCGCCTGCACGATCGCCTCGATGTTCAGGTAAGAAGCTGCGGCCGACGGCGCGCCGATGCACACCGCGCGTGTCGCCATGCGCACATGTGGCGCGTCGGCATCGGTGTCGGAGTAAACCGCGACGGTCTCGATACCCATTGCGTGGGCGCTGCGTATGACACGCGCGGCGATTTCACCGCGGTTGGCTATCAATAGCCGTTTGATGCTGCTCATGGATTCCGGTCTCTGGATAAATTGGGTAGCCTGGCGGCTCGGCGCGCCGACGGCCCTCATGGACGCGCGACGCCGAACTGCATCGGCACCAGTTGCCGGTGAGCCGCCGCATCGCAGAGTTCCAGTACCTGGGCCAGCACGCGGCGCGTATCGCGCGGATCGATGACGCCATCGTCGAGCACGTGCGCGCTCGTCGCGAACACGTCCATCTGGCCTTCGAAGTTCTCGATGACCTTGCGGGAAATTGCCGAAAGCTTTTCTTCGTCCACTTCGCCGGTCTTGCGAAGCATCGCCGCGCGGCTCACGCTGACCATCGTCTGCGCGGCCTGCTCGGCCCCCATCACCGCCGTCTTGGCGTTCGGCCATGAAAAGCTGAAGCGCGGATGAAAGCCCTTGCCGCACATCGCGTAGTGCCCGGCGCCGAAGGACGCGCCACAAAAAATCGTGATCTGTGGAACGCTTGCGCTGCTGATCGCCTGGATCATCTTCGAACCGTGCTTGATGCTGCCCGCCTCCTCGAACGCGCGGCCGACCATGAAACCGGTGGTGTTGTTCAGATAGAGCAAAGGCGTACGCGACTGACAGCACGCCTGAATAAAGTGTGTCGCCTTGGATGCGCCCGCTGGCTCGATCGGTCCATTATTGGTAATGATGCCGACGGGCCGGCCTTGCACCGACGCATGACCGCACACGGTGGCCGAGCCGTAGCGCGCGCCAAACTCGCGGAAGTCAGAGTCGTCGACGATCCTCGCGATCACTTCGCGCATGTCGACCGGGCGGCGATGGTCGTCTGGCATCACCCCAAGCAATTCCTCTGCGCTGTAGCGCGGCTCGCGGAAATCCATACGCTGCGGCAACGGCGCGCGCGACGGCCAGTTCAAGGAACTGACGATTTCGCGCGCGAGGCGCAACGCGTCGCGATCGTCTTCGGCCAGGTAGTCGCCGAGCCCCGACACCGACGTATGCATTTCCGCGCCGCCGAGTTCTTCTTCGGTCGCGACCTCGCCAGTCGCCGCCTTGAGCAGCGCCGGCCCGGCGAGGAAAGCGCGCGAGCGTCCACGCACTAGCACGATGTAGTCCGACAGCCCGGTCTGATACGCGCCGCCCGCCGTGGACGGGCCGTGCGTCACCGTCACAACCGGGATGCCGGCTGCGGACAAGCGCGCGAGATTGCGAAACTTCTGTCCGCCGTTGACGAAATTCTCGACGCGATAGGCAAGCAGATTGGCACCCGCGCTTTCCACCAACTGCACGAACGGCAACCGGTTCTCCAGTGCGATCTCCTGGATGCGCAGCAGCTTCTCGAGACCCTTGGGCTGGAACGCCCCGGCATCGATGCCCGAATCGGTGACGCTTAGCATGCAGACGGTGCCCGCGACCGAGCCGATACCCGCGATCAGGCCGCCCCCCGCGATTTCCCGACCGTCCGCACGCGCGGCGCCTAGACCGTAGCCGGCAATCGAACACAGCTCGAGAAACGGCGCGCCCCTGTCCAGCAGCAAACTCAAGCGCTCGGCGGGCAAGAGCTGTCCGCGTTTGCGGAAACGCGGGGCGGCGGCGGTCGATACTTCGCGCGTTGCCGCTTCGATTGACCGAAGCCGCTCCAGCCGGTCGATCATTGCCCGCCGATGACGGGCAAAGGACTCGCTGGATGGCACCAGAGTTGACTCAAACACTGACATGGGACCGCCTACGGTGACTATGATTCATATACATTTGCATCTGATGCAAACATGCGATATTCTTCTGTTTCGCTAAATTCTACGTATACGCGAACTATTTCCAAGATAAATTTGCAAATTAGCGGGTTAACACTGGTGTCAATAGATATCTATTTTAATTTTATTTGCATCTAATGAAATTAATGGAGAGCCCTTGAAAGCGAACTCACCCAATCCGATCGGAGCGATCGAAAAGGCCTGTCGAGTACTGAAGGCGATGAGCGATGGCCGCAATGTCCGACTCGTGGACATCGCGGATTACTGCGGCCTGGATCGCTCGACCACGATGCGCGTGCTCGACATCCTGATTCGGGAAGGCATGGTGTCGCGCGACGCCGATTCCCGGCACTACCGACTCGGTGCCGAGATCGTCAGAATTGCCAACGGCGTGGAGGAAGAGATCGACTGGCGCGCGATAGCGCGCCCGAGTCTGCTCCGGTTGAGCGGCGAATTCGCGGACACGTCGCTGATGTCGGTGTTGAGCGGACTGGAGATGGTGTGCGTAGACCTGCAGATCGGTGAGTATCCGGTGCGCGCGAATTTTCAGGCGCTCGGCAGCCGCCGTACGCTAGGCGTAGGGTCGAGCGGGCTCGCGGTGCTCGCCGCTATGCGCGACGCCGAGCGCGAAGCCGTGCTCGCGCAGATTGCGCCGCGTGTCACGCACTATCCGACGCTGACGGATACGTTTTTGCGCGGGGCGATCGCGCGCGTGCAGGACAAAGGCTACGCGGTGTTGATTGATGCCGTTGTGCATCGTATGGGAGGGATCGCGGCGGCGATCCGCTCACCGGGTGGCGAGGTGATTGCCGCAGTGGCGATCTCCGCGCTGTCGGAGCGGATTCTGGAGAGGGAGCCCGAGCTTGCGGCGGCCGTGAAAAAGGAGGCCGCGGCCATCGAGGTCGCACTCGCAGACGCAAGGACACGCTTGTGAAGCGCCGCTCGGCGCAAGGCACTCCCCGCCCCAAAGTGCGAGAGCATGACGGCGCGAGCACGTCGCAACGCGAACACCTGAAGGCGCTGACGCACGACGCCAACGAACCATGACCCGCGCCAGTCGATTATGCGGCGCTTGTTGGGCGCGCCCCACCGGGCGGAGAAGCAACGGCGTCGGTCTGGCGGCTCTCGATGACCGCCCGCGTACGCTGTGAAATCCGAGCCGCCGCCTCCTTGATCGATTCGACGAGCCGGTCGAGATTGGCGAACTGCAGACGCGGCGTCGGCACGATCACCGCGAGCGCGCCGACCGCTTCGCCCGAGTCGTCCGTAAACAGCGGCGACGCCAGCGCCGAAACCCCGACTTCAAGTTCGTCTCTCGAAAGATAAAAACCTGCGCGCCGAATCCTGAGCAATGCCCCACGAAATTCTTCAAGTGTCGTGCCCAGTCCGCTGTGCGCGATGTCCTCGGCGTATTGATCGAACAACACCGCCAGCTTGGCCTTGGGAAAGGTCGACAGGATGGCCTTTGACGCGGCACCGAGGAAAAGCGGGCGTGGGCGCCCTCGGCCGTATCTGAGATCAAGCGATGCGTCGTGCGTCTCCCGATGAGTGTCGACAAGTTCGTTCCCGTACCACCGAGACATCACGATGTCGAAGCCTGAATGCTCGCTCAGTTCCCGCATGATCGGTTGACCTGCCGCCAGCAGTGGATCAGACACGCGCAAGTGGTAGTCGAGCTTGATGATGCGAGGGCCAAGCCCGTAGTCCCCTCCCGCAAAACGCACGAGCAAGCCCGCATCCACAAGCTCTCGCACATAGCGGTAAGCCGTCGGAATCGAGCAACCGAGTTCCGCGCCAACGTCTTCGGCGGACAGGAACGGCTTGGCCTCGGAAAACAGATCGAGGATGGATAGGACTTTGGTGATGCTCGACATCTGAACAATGGACCCTATGAACGTGAGTGAATTATAGCCAGAGCCCGCAGCCGATCGGTCAGGGCCGTGCGTATCGGCAAAGCGCACGCGGGGCCGGCGACTTCGCGCAGCGTCAACTGACCCCCAACCCCAACGCAAGCAGCAACGCCTGTCGTCGTGCGTCGCGTCACCCGATCACACAAGCCCCATGCGCTCAGCCATCTCCGCTTGCCATACGCTTCGCGGACGGAAACCCGGCAGGGTTCTGGCGTGGCGCTCGACATCCGCCATCAGCTCGGCGTCTGGCAGGTCGAAGTCGACCGGCACCCGCATCGGCTGGTCAACGTACCACGGCGTGTCGATGAACAGTTCCAGCCGATTGCCTTCCGGGTCTCGCGCATAGATCGAAACCGCATTTCCATGGGTCACGGGGCGGATTTCATCGAGCCCTTCCGCCACGAACTTTTGGTGGAACTGCCGGAGCGTGGCAAGACTGTCCGCTTCCAGCGAAATCTGGTTGATCGGATTGAACGCCAGTTGCACCGGACGGCCGCTCGCCAGGACGATCTGATGATGTACCGCCGGATCACGGCTCAAGAACACCAACTGCACGTCTCCATGCTGCGCCCGCAGCTTGCCACGATCCGTCACCGTGAACTCCAGCACCCGGGAATAGAAATCTTCGACCCGCGCCATATCGCTCACGTAAAAACCCATATGGCTCAACGAGAGCCCCCGCCGCTTCTGCTTCAACCCTTCCATGCTCGTCTCCGATAGTGATAAACCCTAACGAAAAACACGTTGTGCTCATCGTTAAATGTAGTTTATTCTCAAATTACGATAAATACATCATTTTTGTTAGCACCATACGGATCGAATAGACCGTTCTTTATCATCGGAGCATCAATGAAACTCGTCAGCTTCTCCACCTCGCACGGCCCCTCGTTCGGCGTTGTTCGCGACAACACAATCTTCGACCTGGGCAAGCGCCTTGATGGGCGCTTCGCGGACCTTAAAGCGCTGATTGCCGCCGACGCCTTCGCGGAAGCGGCCCAGGCAATCGAAGGCGCACAGGGCGACCACGTGCTCTCGGACGTGACGTTGCTGCCGGTCATTCCCAATCCCGAGCAGATCTTCTGCGTGGGTCTGAATTACGCCGAGCACGTCAAGGAAACCCAGCGCGAAGTGACCGAGCAGCCCACGATCTTCATGCGGCTGCCCGCCTCCCAGGTTGGCCATGGTCAACCGATGCTGCGCCCGCCCGAAACACAGCAGTTCGACTACGAGGGCGAGATCGCCGTCATCATCGGCCGCGGCGGACGGCGTATCTCCGAAGCCGACGCGTGGCATCACGTTGCGGGTTATGCCTGCTACAACGACGGCTCCGTGCGCGACTGGCAGCGCCATACGACGCAATGGGGGCCGGGCAAGAACTTCTACCGCACCGGCGCGTTCGGGCCGTGGATGGTCACACGTGACGAGATCGCGCCGAATTCGCTGATGACGCTCGTCACCCGCCTGAACGGGCAGGAAGTGCAGCGCGCAACCACGGACATGCTCATCCACGGCATCGCCAAGCAAATTGCTTATCTCTCGACGTTCACGCCGCTCTTCGCGGGCGACGTGATCGTGACCGGCACGCCGGGCGGCGTCGGTGCGAAACGCCATCCGCCGCTGTTCATGAAACCGGGCGATGTGGTCGAGGTGGAAGTGGATCGCATTGGGCGGCTGTCCAATCCGATTGCCGACGAGGCGTAAAGCGCGTGACCGGGTGCGGCGAGCCGCCCCCGGTGTCTCATCAGCAGGAAACAAATATGTCAAATCAAACGATTCCAACGCATACGTGCGACTACGACGTCGCGATCATCGGTCTGGGCCCCACCGGGGCCACACTGGGCAATCTGCTCGCGATTCAGGGTTTGCGGGTGCTGGTGCTGGAGCGCGACAAGGACATCTTTGCGCTGCCGCGCGCGGTCCATTTCGATGGCGAATGCATGCGCGTGTTTCAGACGATCGGGATTGCAGACGCCCTGCTCCCCAACCTGTTCGTCGGCCCGGGAATGAAGTTCGTCAACGCGCAAGGCAAGTTGCTGATCGACTGGCCACGTCCGACCAGCATTGGGCCGCATGGCTGGTGTGCCAGTTACAAATTCCACCAGCCCGACCTGGAGAATGCTTTGCGCAAGCGCCTCGCGCAGCAACCCAACGTCGAATTGCGCCTGCGACACGAGGTGTTCGCCCTTGACGAGACAAGCGACGGCGTTCAATTGCGCTTCGAGGACACGCGTTGCGGCAAACTGGGGCGCGCCACCGCTCGATATGTCGTCGGGTGTGACGGCGCGCGCTCCATTGCGCGGCGATTCATGGGCACCGAGCTGACGGATCTCAAATCGCACGAACGTTGGGTCGTGGTGGACGTCATGCTCAATGCGCCACGCCCCGAACTGGGCGACGTCTCAATTCAGTATTGCGACCCGGCGCGGCCGACCACTTACACACGCGGTCCCGGCAATCGTCGCCGCTGGGAAATCATGGTGATGCCCGGCGACGATTCGACACAACTCACGACCCCGGAATGGCTGTGGGACAAGCTCGCTCGCTGGATCTCGCCCGCCGACGCACGGCTCGAGCGCTCGGCCGTCTATACGTTTCATTCCGTCGTCGCCAACGGTTGGCGCCGCGGCCGGTTGCTGCTGGCAGGAGACGCTGCACACCAGACGCCTCCATTCATGGGCCAAGGCATGGCAGCCGGTATTCGCGATGCGTCGAATCTCGCCTGGAAGCTGGGTGCCGTGCTTCGCGGCGAAGCCTCCGATGCCCTTCTCGACACGTATGAATCGGAACGCTCGCCGCATGTGCGCGAATTTATCGAAACTGCCGTTCAGCTCGGCGCCGTCATACAGACAACCCACCCGGAACTTGCGAACGCTCGCGACGACGAGACGGCCGAAGCCATCCGCAATTTTGTGACGCCGCAACCGAAGCTCGGACCAGGAGAATGGGTAGACGACCCGTCAGGCACGGCAGGACAGATTGCGCCGCAACCGCGCCTGCGCGATGGCCGGCGTCTTGACGACGTCGTCGGCTACCGATTCGCACTGGTGACCTTGCCGGAGTTGCTCAGCGAGTGCCCGGACCTACCTGATCAGGCGGCCCGCGCGCATGTCCAGCTTATCGCGAGCGAGGATGCGTCGATCCGCGAGTGGCTCGGGTCAACCGGCGCTGTCGCCCAATTGGTGCGCCCCGACCGATACGTGTTTGGTGTCGCGCCTGACGCGCATGCCCTGGACCACCTGCTTGACCAGGCACTGCCCCATCCGCGCACGGAAAACGCCTGATCGGCGGCCATCGGGCCGCCGTTGGGCAACACCATTGCGCATATACGTCATTGGACATAGAAGCCAACCCTTCCTGGAGAAGTCATGGAGACAACCCGCAACCCCGCCGGCGATATCAGCCGTCCGCAATCCACCGGTCTGACACGATCGCAATGGAAGATGATTCTCATCGCGAGCCTCGGCGGCTCACTGGAGTTTTACGACTTCATTGTGTATGGCTTTTTTGCTCACTACATCGCCGCGCAGTTCTTTCCTAACGCGTCGGCGCTGTTGAGCATGCTCGCCGCCTACTCCGTACTGGCGATCGGCTACGTGATTCGACCGCTCGGCGGCATTGTGCTGAGTAGCTGGGGAGATCGTTATGGCCGCCGCCCCGTGTTTCTCGGCTCCATCGTCGTCGTGACCACCGCGACCATTTGCCTTGGCCTGCTGCCGAACTATGAGCACTGGGGGATCACCGCATCGATTGCGCTGATCGTCCTGCGCATGCTTCAGGGGTTCTGTGTCGGTGGCGAAATGCCCGGTGCCATTACTTATGCCGTGGAAGCTGCGCCGCATCGCGCGGGCCTGGCTGCCGGCGTCATCATCTGCGCGGTGAACGTGGGCGTATTGCTCGCGACCGTCGTCAACCTCGTCATTCAAAGTTCCCTGTCGAGCGCAGATGCCGCGGCGTATGGCTGGCGAGTCGCCTTCCTGTTCGGAGGTCTCTGCGGAATCGTGTCGTACTGGATGCGACGCAACCTCGACGAGTCTCCCGAGTTCCAGAAGATGCATGGCGCCGTCATCAAGCAACCGTTTCGCGAGACGCTTCGTCACCACGGTAAATCAGTCGTCACCGCCGCACTCACGATCGCGGTCATGGCCGGTGTCAATGGCATCTTGTACGGGCACATGCCGGCTTACCTGGTGCAACAACTTCACTATGCGCCCCGAACGGCGGCGATCGCGCAGAACGCTTATCTGATCGTCAGTTCCTTTGGCTTGCTCGCAGCGGGCTGGCTTGGCGACAAGGTGCCGCGCCGCTACCTTCTGCGTGCGTCGGCCGCGTTGCTGGTGGTACTGAGTTATCCGTTTTATTACGCGCTGATCAACCACGCCGTGGACCTGGTGACCCTGTTCATCTTCGCGGCGCTGGTCTTCTCGCTCGCAAGCGGTACATGGGCGTCCGTGCTTGCCGATCAGTTCCCGGTTCAGGTGAGATTCAGCGGCATCGCACTCTCGTATAACGCCTCCGTTCTCGTCTTCAGCGGATTCGCCCCCTTGCTGGCGACCATGCTGATCCGTGAGACCGGCTCACTGGCCGCACCGGCGTACTTCGTTATCGGCGCCTGCGGTATCGCGTTGTTCGCGAGCTTTGGACTCCCCGCCAGTCGATCGACATCGCCGCTCGGGTTACCGCCGGATCGACTCAACGGCGAACCGTCGCGCTGACCCTTCAACGCCACATCACTGCGGGGACGGCGGACGCCGCTTAGCGCGACACCGCCGCCGGGCACTCGCTCAGTCTGCGTGAGCCCGATCAAACGCCCACACTTCCGGGAAGCCCATCAACTCGCACATTTGCGAGAACGGATAGAGCGCGTTGTCGATGCCCATCGTGCCCTTGCCGGCCTTGATCTGCGCGTATGCATGTTCCAGGGCGCGCGCGGCGGCCAGGAAGCCCGTCGCCGGATAGATCGCCATGGAAAACCCGAGCGACTGCAATTCCGCTGGCGACAATTGTGGTGTGCGTCCGCCCTCGACGATATTGCACAGCAGTGGCACGTCGAAGGTTTTTCCGATCGTCTCCAGCTCCTCCGCGCGCTCGGGCGACTCGATGAACAGGATGTCCGCCCCCGCCTTCACGTAAGCCTCGCCTCGACGCAATGCTTCGTCCAATCCGAGCGATGTGCGGGCGTCGGTGCGTGCAACGATCTGGAAGTTCGCGTCGTCGCGCGTCTGTGCCGCGACCTGGATCTTCTTGACCATATCGCCGGCCGGAATCACCCGGCGACCCGGCGTATGGCCGCACTTCTTCGGAAACTCCTGGTCTTCAAGCTGAATACCTGCCGCGCCCGCGCGTTCGTAGCCACGCACCGTGTGCATGACATTGAGCAACCCACCGTAACCGGTGTCGCCATCGCAAATCAATGGCGTGCGGCTGTTGCCGCAGAACGCCGTCACACGATTGACCATGTCGGTATAGGTCGCCAGGCCGGCATCGGGTACGCCCAGATACGAGGCGACGGTGCCGAAACCGGTCATATAAAGACAGTCGAACTGCATCGCGTCAGCCATGGCGACCGAGATCATGTCGTAGATCCCCGGCGCGACGACAATGTCGTGCCGAGCCAGTTTCGCTTTGAGTTGACTGCGTTTTTCTTGGGCGTTCATAACGATTCCAATAAGTCGGTGAAACAGGATTTCCGACGCGCGATGTCATCGACCCGCGCGTCATGTCAAAACCGGACGCCGTATTGCGCCAGACGTCAGCTTTGCGATTTTCCGGAGAATTCCGAATCGCCGAGACCGGCGGCGCCAGGCGCGCCCGCATTCGGTGCGATGTCCTCGAGCGAGCGCCGGTTGGTCTCGATGCCGAACACCGCGAGCACGATCGACATGGCCGCCAGCACGCAGGCGATCGTCGTGAGAACCTGCTGGATGCCGCCGGACGCATAGAGCGCGACGACCATCTGCGGTGCGAGAATCCCGGCGACCCGGCCGGCACAGCCCGCCACGCCATTGCCGCGCATGCGGTTCTCCGTCGCGAACAACTCGGGACAATAGGTTGCGATGCCAAGCGCGACCATCAGATAGGTGAGCGTGAACAGCAGGAAGCCGAGCACGGTCGCCATCTCCACACTCGTCGAATGGCCATAGGCCCACCCCACCACGGCGGCAACCGCCGACACCGCGATCATGCCGTTCTTGCGGCCGACCCGGTCGGCTACGAGCACGCCCACCAGCGCACCCGCCGGACCGCCGAGCGACATCAACGTGGTGTAGCCGAGCGACGACGCCATTCCGATGCCCTGCTTCATCAGGAACGTCGGCACCCAGACAATGAAGCCATAGATCACGACGTTGATGCCGATCTGCACGCAAATTGCCACCACCGTGCGACGAATCTGCGCGCGCGAAAACAGGTCCAGCAGCGTGGTCTGCCGTGTGGCGACGGGCAGCGACTGGCGCACCGGGGGCAATACGCCCCCGCGCGCCGACTCGGCTTCGGCCGCGCGCAGAATCGCATCGGCCTCGTCGAAGCGCCCCTTGGATTCCAGCCAGCGCGGCGATTCGGGCATCTTGGCGCGCACGAACCACATCACCAATGCCCCCACGCCCACGATGCCGAACATCGCGCGCCAGCCAATCGAGGGGATGATCAGGTAGCCGAGGAAGGTCGAGAAGAACAACGCCGAATTTGTGATCAGCGACAGGTATGCCGACCACTTGCCGCGCACGGCGGGCGGAACGAATTCACCAAGCGAGCCGTAGCCGACCACGATCTCCGCGCCAAGCCCAAGTCCCATGAAGAAGCGGCACACGATCAGCCACGTCATGTTGGGCGCGAACGCACCGGCCAGCGACGCCAGGCCAAAGATCGCCAGGTTGAACTGATACGTGAACTTGCGTCCCTTCCGATCGCCCAGCACACCAGCCGTCAAGGCACCGAGCAGCATGCCGACAAAGGTCGCTGACAGAAAGGTGGCGTTGAGCTGCATCGTCGACCAACCACTCTTGGCCAAGGCCCCCAGCACGCCGCCGGCCAGGTAGATGTCGAATGAATCGAGGAACATGCCGCCGCCGATCAGCCACAGGATCCGGCGATGGAACCCAGAGATGGGCAGCCGGTCGAGCCGGGGCCCCGCGTTTATCGAACTCAACATGCGCTGTCTCCTCCGTCGTTATCGACGTGATGTTTTCGGGGTACTGCTGATGGAACCGGCTAATCCCCTGCCAACGCAGATGCCACGGCGTCGTCGGTCCGCGTGCGATGCGCACGGCCAAGCACGACGCTCTGCGCCGCCGCGATATGGCAGCGCACGATCGCCTCGGCCCAGACGCCGTTGCGTTGTTCAAACGCGTCGACGATCTCGAGGTGCTGGCGTGCGCTGCGCTCGCGGTGTTCGGGGTTGTAGGTGTCGAACGTCCACTTGACCAGTGGCGTCTCTTTCATCGATTTGAGTGAGCGGTCGAGCCGGCCGTTGCCAGCGCCGCCGCTGATGATCGCGTGAAAGGCATCGTTGAGCGCAAACCAGCGTTCGGTCAACGCAGCCGTTGGAGGCTCGCGCGCAATGTCGAACATCGTCACGGCCAGTTCGCGAAGCTGCGCGACTTCATCGTCGGTCGCCCGCTGCGCTGCACGCCCCGCCAGATACGGCTCGATCAGCAGGCGAGCCTCGAAAATCTCGCGTGCGTCCTGCTCGGTCCATGCGCGCACGCGCACGCCATAGTTGGGCACCGCTTCGACCCAACCCTCCGCATCGAGCCGGCGCAAGGCCTCGCGCACAGGGGTGCGGCTCACGCCCAAGCGCGCCGCCAGTTGCGTCTCGCGCAGATATTGCCCCGCGGCGTACTGACGTTCGGCCAGTGCGGTCTTGATGGCCAGGTAGACGTCAGCGGAGGAAAGCGTGAATGGTGTAGACGACATTGTATGCAATGTTTTCATAAAAATAGAGATTCACGGGCGCATTCCGCAAATTTTGTAAACATTGTATGCAATGCGGCGAATTGCAGGATCGGTAATTCCCCTTAGCCGCTGCCTCGCGATCGTAGCAACCCCTTCACCGCATCGTTCCGGGTTCCCGGCACACCGCGAACGCCATGGCCGGCACGTCATGCGACACAAAAAGCAAACGGGCGCCACACGGCGCCCGTTCTGATGCATCCCCCCGATTCCGATCACGCGGCGGGCCGCGCGTCCTTCACCGTTACCGCCGCATGGCCGGCAGTCACAGGACGCCGACGCCCCGCAATCTCGTCGCTCCCCGGTTCATCCGCGGGCAGGCGATGCAGTTCGATGTCCTGCACGGTCTGGATTGCCGTCGCATCGATTCCGTCGGTCAGCGGCTTAGGATCGATTCCGATGCCGAGCACCATCACCGCCATCGCCCCAAGCAGCGCGAACTCGCGACGGCTCACATCCTTGAGCGACGCCACGCGTGCGTTCCCCACGCGTCCGAACATCACCCGCTTGACCATCCACAGCGTGTAAGCCGCGCTCAGCACGAGCGTCAGCGACGCCAATGCGCCAATCCAGAAATTGGCCTTGATCGTGCCCATCAACACGAGGAACTCGCCAACGAAGCCGGAGGTCCCCGGCATCCCCACGTTCGCCATCGAGAAAAGCATCGCGAATGCCGCGAAACGCGGCATGGTGGCCGCCACGCCGCCGTATGCATCGATCGATGCGCTGGACGTCCGGTCGTACAACATCCCCGTGCACAACAGCATCGCGCCCGAGACAATGCCGTACGAAATCATCTGCATCACGGCACCGTCGGTCCCCATCTCCGAGAACAGGAACAGCCCTAGCGTGACCAGCCCCATATGCGCGACGGCCGAGTACGCCAGCAGCTTGCGCAGATCGGTCTGCACAAGCGCCACCAGACTCGCGTAAATCACGGCGACCAGCGACAGCAGGACCATGAGCGGCGCAAGGAAATGGCTGGCATCCGGCAGCAACGGCAGATTGAATCGAAGCAGCCCATAGCCGCCGAGCTTGAGCATGCCGAGCATGACCGCCGCGCCAGTGGGCCCGTCAAGATGCACTTCGGGCAACCACGTATGCACGGGCCACATCGGCACCTTGACCGAGAACGCCCCGAGAAAACCGATGAACAGCAACACCTGCACCGCCAACGGCAGATGCAACGTCTGCCAGCTTGCGATCTCGAAGCTCCGCGTCTGCATGTACAGATAGAGCATCGAGACGAGCATCATCAGCGAACCGGTCAGCGAGAAGAAAAAGAACTTCACGGCGGCGTGCGTGCGATTGGCGCGGCCATACACGCCAATGAGCAGATACAGGGGTAGCAGCGTCGCTTCGAAGAAGACGAAGAACAACATGCCATCCTGCGCCGTAAATACGCCCTGCATCAATCCCGACAACACCAGGAAGCTGCCGAAGTACGCGCTCATACGCGTCGTCACGGCACGCCACGAGGCCAGCACGACAATGAAGGTCGTCACGCCGGTGAGCACCACCAGCCACAGGGAAATGCCGTCGACGCCGACATGCCACGACGCATCGAACGAATCGATCCAGCGAAACCGCTCGACAAACTGCAGGCTGGCCATGTGGGTGCGAAATCCACGCACCAGCGGCACGATGGGCGCAGCCGATATCGCGGCGGCGATGAGCGAGGTCCAACGCACGACATTGGGATGACGATCCTGGCCCAGCAGCATGACGAGTGCGCCAGCCGCGATAGGAAGCCAGATAAGAAGGGACAAGATGGGAAACATGGAGGTCCTGATGTGCCGCAACAAAAATTCAGCGCGAAGGCGCTATATCGACGCAGCCAGGGACGAACCTACCCCGCACGCATCGCAGGTCGCGATGCGCGCAAATCAAGGCAAATCAATGCCATCGGGAGGGGACGCCAGGCGCGAAGGCGTCAACGAAGGTGGCAAGCATACGCGTCCGAAAAAATTTCTGCATCGCACCAATTTTACAAATGATTGCGGGTGCGTCTCTCGCCAGGACCGTCGGCGGTGGCGTCGGCGTCGAACTGCCAGGGCGGCAATCCTCCACTGCAGATCAGGCCTTCGGGCGACGCAAATCGAACATCGGCCCGATTTCCGCATAGTCGCCAAGATAGCCCGCGCGCATCACCGGATGCGCCTTGGCCGTGTCGAAGATGCCGTCTTCGCGCAGATATTCGCGGCGGATGTGCACCCCGACGACCTGCCCCAGGGCGAGCCAGTTGTCCATCGGCGTGCCGTCCAGATTGTGCATGCGCACGATCTGAAGCAACCGGCATTCGAGCGACGCGGGCGACTCGGCCACATGCGGTACGTCGACATTGACACCCGCCGCCTTCGTCAGGCCCGCCAGTTCGAACTCGTCGACGTCGTGCGGCACGGGGGCCGACGTCCGGTTCATCTGCGCCGCGAGCGACTTGCTCGTGAAATTCCAGACGAACTCGCGCGTGGCCTCGATGTTGGCAATCGAGTCCTTGTAGCCCTCGCTGCAAAACCCGATGATCGGCGGAAACGTCGCGAACGCACCGAAGAAGCTATACGGCGCCAGGTTGACCCGGCCCTGCGCATCTCGGCTGGAGATCCAGCCGATGACACGCGGCGCCACAATCGCCTTGAATGGGTCGTGGGACAGGCCGTGACCCTTCGCCGGGTCATAGAAGTGAACGTCGTTGGGCATAAGGCAATGAAGGTTCGCGTCAATGAATGCCCCACACGATATCGCATTGCCACAGGCCGCAGATCATCCGCCAGTTGATGATTCATCCATCGAAACAATAATTTCGACAGCCAAAACACGCCATCCCATTGGCAAACGCCCCACCCGTGCCCCGAATACCGCATGAATAAGGGCTTGCGGCGCCGTGCCGGGGGTCTCCGGCGAGAATTATCGATTTATGCGAGGATTGCGCGTGTTGCGTCGCGCAAGGCGACGCGTTTTCATTGCACGCGCCGTCACGGCGCCGTCAGCCCATGCCCGCCACGCTCAAGATTGATTTTGTCTCCGATGTCGCCTGTCCCTGGTGCGCCATCGGCCTTGCCTCATTGAAAACGGCCCTCGGCCGTCTGGGCGGCGAAGTCGAAGCCGACCTCCATTTCAGCCCCTTCGAACTCAATCCCGACATGCCGGCGGACGGCGTCCCGCTCGCCGATTACATGGCGCGCAAGTACGGCCTGTCGCCGGAACAGTTGGCACAGAATCAGGCCAACATTGGCGCGCGGGCAGCCGCCGAAGGATTCCCGATGCGCATGGACCTGCGCACGCATGCCTACAACACCTTCGACGCCCATCGTCTGCTGCATTGGGCACGGACGATCGGCAACGACAAGCAGCTCGCCCTGAAGGAAGCGCTGTTGCGCGCCTACTTTGTCGAAGGCAAGCGCACGAGCGACCCGGATGTGCTCGTCGACGCCGCGCAGCAAGCCGGCCTCGACACGGCGCGCGCACGCGAGATCCTCGCCTCCGACGAGTATGCCGACCAGGTGCGCGCGCTAGAGCGTCATTACCAGAATCTCGGCATCCAGTCGGTACCGGCGATCATCTTCAACAACCGGCATCTCGTGAGCGGCGGCCAACCGCCGGAAGTGTTCGAACAGGCCATTCGTCAAATTCTGGCGGAGGGCTGATCGGTCATGTCGTCCCTGCCCCCGATCGCCGATACCTCTGTGGTGAGCGCCCCAGCGGCGGCGCACACTCACGAGCCGCCCGCCACCGGACGCGGCCTCGCCATGACGGCGATCCTGCTCGCTGTCTCGCTCGCCAGTCTCGACACTGCGATCGCCAACACGGCGCTGCCGCAAATGGCGCTCGATCTGAAAACGACGCCGTCGGCATCGGTCTGGATCGTGAACGCGTACCAATTGGCGATGGTGGCGACCCTGCTTCCCTTTGCCTCGCTGGGCGAGCGCATCGGCCATAAGCGTGTCTTCATGTCGGGCGTGGCGGTGTTTCTCGTGGCGTCGCTGCTGTGCGCACTGTCGCCGACGCTCGGCTTTCTCGCGGGCGCTCGCGTCCTGCAGGGGGTGGGCGCCGCCGCGGTGATGAGCGTGAACATCGCGCTCATTCGCTTCCTGTACCCGGCGCATCAACTGGGACGTGGTGTTGGCCTGAACGCACTGATCGTGGGCATCTCGTTTGCCATCGGGCCAACCTTGGCGTCGCTGGTGCTCGCGTTCGGGAGCTGGCCGTGGCTGTTCCTGATCAACGTGCCGACGGCGTTGCTGGCGCTGGCGTTCTCGCGCCGCAACCTGCCGGACACGCCACGCAGCGCGCACAAGCCGGACATGATCGCCGCGTTGCTCAACGTGGCGACGTTTGCGCTGCTGATCTTCGCGCTGAGTCAGAGTGCGCAACGGGCTGATTGGCGTCTGACGCTGACCTGCTTCGTGGGGGCGCTCGCCTTTGGGTGGGCACTGATTCACCGCGAGCGTGGCCATCGTGCACCGATGCTGCCGGTCGACTTGCTGCGTCTGCCCGCATTCGCCCTCTCGACGCTCACGGCGATCTGCGCGTTTGCGACCCAGGGGCTTGGACTGGTCTCGTTGCCGTTCTATTTCGAGAACGTGCTGCATCGCAGTCCCATCGAGACAGGCTTTCTGATGACGCCCTGGCCGTTTTTCGTGGCAGCGATTGCGCCATTGGCGGGACGTCTGTCCGATCGATATCCCCCGGGCGCGCTGGGCGCCATTGGTCTGGCAATGCTGAGCGCCGGCATGGGATTGCTGGCGATCATGCCCGAGCACGTGCAACTGTGGGATATCGGCTGGCGCATGGCGCTGTGCGGGCTGGGCTTTGGCTTCTTCCAGTCGCCGAACCTGAAGGCGTTCATGCACAGCGCACCGCCTGAGCGCAGTGGCGGTGCGAGCGGCATGGTGGGAACGTCGCGACTGCTCGGTCAGGCCACGGGCGCTGCGCTCGTGGCCCTCGCGTTGGGCCTTGCCGGCGCACAGGGTTCCCTGTGGGCGTTGGCGTGGGGGGCAGCGTTCTCGGGCGCAGGGTGTCTTGCGAGCGGCTTGCGATTGGTGCGACGCCAGGCTTGATCGCGAGTCGCGGGGTATCACGCCAGCGAACCGACGTGGCACCCCAGGCGATTCAGGATGACGATTCGGTGACGCGTCGCTTGACCTTGATCTCCGCCACCGGAATGACCGCGGCCACCGCGTCCCCGAGCAGGCGGCGCAACACGCCGGGTTTGTCGACCAGGTCGGCCAGCGTGTAACCGTCGAGCACGGCAAAGTAAGCGCGCAACGCCTCGCCCAGCACGCCTCGCAGGTTGCACGCCGACGTGATGACGCAAGCGTTTTCCCCCTGATGGAAGCACTCGACCATAGCGAAGTCGGGCTCCATCGCCCGCACCACCTCGCCGAGACCGATGCGCTCCGGCGCGCGTCCAAGACGAATCCCGCCCGAGCGCCCGCGCACGGTGTGCAAGTAGCCCAGTTGGCCGAGCTTCTGCACTATCTTCACGAGGTGGTTCTTGGGAATGTCGAACGCATCCGCCACGGTCTGCACATGCACCAACTCGTCGGGATGGACCGCGACGTAGATGAGCGTGCGCAAGCTGTAATCGGTATGGTCGGTGAGTCGCATTCGACGGGGGAATACTGAGGAAGCGGGTAAGGCGGCATGGTGTGGTGCCGCCCGGAAACATCGCGAGCCAGTTTAACATGGCTTCAAGAGGCATCTTATGCCGCGCCGAAGCCCCGCGCCACCTGTCTCGCTAGTGCACGTCGCCAGGCACTCACCTGGCATCACCCCACCTGCCCCGCGCCCCCTACCCTCCGACCCCGCTGGCGAGCGCCGCGGCGCGAGCACCGGTGCCTCGACGCCCCTGCCAGCGCTGCCGCCAGACGAGCCATTCGCCGACGACACCACGGCGAAACACCAGCACGCAGAGCACGAAAATCACGCCGGTGACCACGCTCACCATCGTGCCGAGCCCGCCGAACGCCTGCCAACCCGTCGCCTGCGCCAGCCAGTTACCGAGGTCGCCGAGCTTGGTCTCCAGCGAGACGATGAGCAACGCCCCCACCACCGGACCGAAGCGCGTGCCCATGCCGCCGACCAGCGTCATCAGAATGACGGATCCTGAGAGCGACCAATGCACATCCGACAACGTGGCGAAGCCCAGCACCAGCGTTTTCAGCGATCCGGCGAGGCCCGCGATCGCTGCCGAGAGAACGAACGCCAGCAGTTTGAAGCGCGCCGCCTCGTAGCCGAGCGAGATCGCGCGCGGCTCGTTCTCCTTGATCGCGGCCAGCACGCGGCCGAATGGCGACGCAATGATCCGTGACAACAGCGCAAACGTCGCGGCAACCACTGCGAGCACCACGAAGTACAGCGTGTGATCGTTGTCGAGCGACAAGCCAAAGAGCGTCTGACGGGGCACGCCCTGCAATCCGTCTTCGCCCCCCGTGAACGGGGCCTGAAGGCAGAAGAAGTAGAACATCTGCGCAAATGCGAGCGTGATCATCGCAAAGTAAATGCCCTGCCGCCGGATGGCGAACAGCCCGAATACCAGCCCGAACACAGCACCGGTCGCGACACCGGTCAACACGCCCGCCAGCGGCGACCACGCAAGATCCCGCATCACGTACCCAGCGAAGTACGCCGCCCCACCGAAGAACGCTGCATGGCCAAACGACAGCAAACCCGTATAGCCAAGCACCAGGTTGAGCGAGCAGGCAAACAGCGCAAAGCACAGCACCTTCATCGCGAACACGGGATACACCCCGAGCGCCGGCAGCGCGGCCAGTATTACGAGCAACACAAGATCGAAACGGTATTGACGCATCATCGACGACTCACTTGTAGGCATAACCACCGAACAGACCATGCGGGCGCACGAGCAGCACGAGCGCCATGATCACGAACACGACCGTGGCCGAAGCCTCCGGGTACCAGAGTTTGGTCAGCCCCTCGAGTACGCCGAGGACAAGACCGGTGAGCACCGACCCGGCAATCGACCCCATCCCGCCGATCACCACGATCGCGAAGACCGTCACGATCATCGGCTGCCCCATGAGCGGCGAGACCTGCATGATGGGCGCCGCCAGCACGCCCGCGAACGCCGCCAACGCGGCGCCGAACGCATACGTGAGCGTGACCATGAGCGGCACGTTCACGCCGAACGTCTCGACGAGCCGAGCATTTTCAGTACCGGCGCGCAACAATGCCCCAATACGCGTGCGCTCGATGACGAGCCACGTGAGTGCGCAGGCGGCAAGCGACGCAACCACCACCCACGCCCGATAGTTCGGCAACACCATGAACGGCAGATGCGTGGCGCCGGCAAGCAGCGCCGGCCCCTCGAACGACATGCCCGACACGCCATAAGCCGTCCGGCCAAGCCCCTCGATGACCAGCGTGAGTCCGAGGGTGAGCAGCAGGCCGTACAGATGATCCAGCCGGTAAATGCGTGAAAGCAGCCCACGCTCGATGGCCGCGCCGAGCAAGCCGGCCACCAGCGGCGAGAGCACCAGCATCGTCCAGTAGTTCAGTCCGAGATACTGACCGCCCATCCACGCGACGAGTGCGCCGAGCATGAAGAGCGCCCCGTGCGCGAAGTTGATGACGTTGAGCAGGCCGAAGATAACCGACAGGCCCAGGCTCAGCACGGCATAGAAACAACCGTTGACCAGGCCGAGCATCAGTTGGCTGAGCAACGCCGGCAAAGGAATATCGAAAGGATTCACGACAATGGCCTTCAGAGCGAGTTACACATTGAGAAGCGTCTGCAGCGTCTGCGTGTGGGTGGGCAACTGGGCAGCGTCGAATTGCAGCGCAATGCGCCCGTGCTCCATCACATAGAAGCGGTCGGCAAGCGGGGCAGCGAAGTGGAAGTTCTGCTCGACGAGCACGATCGTGTAGCCGCGCGACTTGAGCGTCTCGATCATGCGGGCGAGCGTGCGCACGATGGCGGGCGCCAACCCCTCGGAGATCTCGTCGAGCAGCAACAGGCGCACGCCCGTGCGCAGAATCCGTGCGATGGCCAGCATCTGCTGCTCCCCACCCGACAGGCGCGTGCCCGGACTGTGCCGGCGCTGTGCCAGATTCGGGAACATCGCGTAGATTTCGTCGAGCGACATGCCCGGCTGTCCGGCGGCGGCACCGCTCGGCGTCATCACCGGCGGCAACAACAGGTTTTCCTCGCACGACAGACTGGCGAAGATGCCGCGCTCCTCCGGGCAAAAGCCCACGCCGCACCGCGCGATCTTGCGCGTCGGCAAGCCGATGGTCTCTCGCCCGAAGACGCGCACTGAGCCGGCGCGGGTATCCGTGAGTCCCAGAATGGCGCGCAGCGCCGTGCTGCGTCCCGCGCCGTTGCGGCCCAGCAGGCTGACCACCTCGCCCTGCCCCGCCAGCAGATCGACGCCATGCAGGATGTGCGATTCGCCATACCAGGCCTGTAGGCCTGTCACCGCCAGCGCCGGGACACTGGCGGCAACGAGGGACGATTCATGTGCCTTCATGCGTGCGCTCCTTCCAGTGTGGCGTCTGCCGAGCCCATGTAGGCTTCGCGCACGCGGGCGTCAGCGGTGACCGTGGCGTAATCGCCTTCGGCCAGGATCTCGCCGCGCTGCAAGACCGTGATCGTGTCGGCAATGCCCGCCACGATCTTCATGTTGTGCTCGACCATCAGCACGGTGCGTCCGGCCGCGACTTGCCGGATGAGCGACGCCACGCGGTCGACGTCTTCATGCCCCATGCCCTGGGTGGGTTCGTCGAGCAACATGACGTCCGGCTCCATGGCAAGGGTGGTGGCGATTTCCAGCGCGCGCTTGCGACCATACGGCAGCGACACGGTCAGCGCGTCGGCGTAAGCCGCGATGCCCACTTCGTCGAGCAAGGCCATCGCGCGCGTATCCAGGTCGCCCAGTGCGCGTGCGCTGCGCCAGAAGTGATAGGACTGGCCGGTGGCGCGTTGCAGCGCCACGCGCACGTTTTCGATGACCGACAGGTGCCCGAACACCGCCGAAATCTGGAACGAGCGGATCATGCCCCGCCGTGCGACCGCCGCCGGGGCGAGGCGCGTAATGTCCTCACCGCGATAAAAGATCTGGCCCGATGTCGGCGTCAGGAATTTTGTCAGCAGGTTGAAGCACGTCGTCTTGCCTGCGCCGTTCGGGCCGATGAGCGCATGAATCGCCCCCCGCCTGACCTTCAGGTCGACGCCGCCCACGGCCGTGAAGCCACGAAACGCCTTGGTGAGCTGCCGGGTTTCGAGAATGATGTCGTCGTGATGCATGCGCTCACCCCACCACCGGTAGCGGCGTAATGCCGTAACCGTGTTGCAGACGGCGTTCGAGCACGGGATCCTCGAGCTCGAAATCGAAGCGCTCGGCCGAGCGGATGCCGCCGATTGCCGCGAGCGTGCCGCACAGCATGGCCGTGCCGTCATCGAAGCGTCCGCCCGCCTCGATGAACCGCGCGAGCAGATCCTGCGGCGAGCGCATCGCCGTCACCGGCCCCTGCTGATACAGCACTTTCTCGCCGCCGATGTTGGCGTAGCTGCGCAGCACGAGCCGGTCCCAGTGTGCCTCGACGTCGGCCAGCGGCCAGAGCATCGCCGCACAGGGCTTCTCGCACATTTGCTTCGAGACCGTCACCCCATACGTTTCCACGTCGCGATCCGTGTGGTCCGACGCTACCCCAACGTACGTTTCGCCCCCACTGCGCACGAGCAGGAATTCGACCTCGCCGCTGCTGGCGCGTCCGCTCGCCTCGATATGCGACTGTGTGGTGAGCCGGTCACTCGACACGCGGTAGAACATCGGCGTGGCCGCCGGGCGTTTCACACCGAGTGCCTCGAGTTCACGGATGTGATGCTCCATCGCTTCGGCGTCCCGCCCCGTCCAGCCCGCAACCACGAGCTGTTTGATGGCGATATCTCGATCGACGGCACCCTGCGCCGTCTGTACAACGAAATGCATGAGTTTCATCTTGCCGACTCCGGTCATGGCCTGACTTCTTGGCTTCACTTCTTGACGAACGCGCACTGGCTCTGGGCAAGCGGGCGAAATGCCTCGTTGGCGGGGATCGTCTGCAGCACCTTGTAGTAATCCCAGGGCTTCGTCGACGCCTTGGGCGACTTCACTTCGACGAGATACATGTCATGCACCATCAGGCCGTCCGGACGAATCTGGCCGCCCTTGGCGAAGAAGTCATTGACGGGCGCCTGCTTCATCGACGCCATCACCGTGTCGGCGTCATCGGTGCCGGTGCGCTGCACGGCCTGCAGGTAGTGCATGACCGACGAGTAAGTCCCGGCGTGGACTAGCGTCGGCATCTTGCCGGTCTTCGCGAAGAAGCGCTGCGCCCAGGCGCGCGACGCGTCGTCACGGTCCCAGTAGAAGGCGGTCGTCAACGTCATGCCCTGCGCCGCCGCAAGCCCCAGGCTGTGAATGTCGCTGATGAACATGTGCAGACCCGCGAGCTTCTGCTTGCCCGGGCCGTTGATGCCGAACTCGCGGGCCGTCTTGATGGCGTTGACCGTGTCCGCCCCGGCGTTGGCCAGTGCAATCACCTTCGCGCGAGATGCCTGCGCCTGCAGCAGGTACGACGAGAGATCCGACGAATTGAGCGGATGCTTGGCGTGACCCACGACCGTGCCGTTCGCGTGTTTCAGGGCATCGGTGGCGTCCTTCTCGAGCGATGCGCCCAGCGCGTAATCGACCGTCAGGAAATACCAGCTGTTGTCGCCACTACGCGTCATGGCCTTGACCGTGTTCGACGCAAACGAATAGGTATCGTACGAATACTGCACGGTGTACGGCGAGCAGTCCTCGTTCACCAGCCGCGTGGTGCCCGCGCCGGTCACGATGGCGATGCGATGCTTGCCCTTGGCGACATTGGCCACCGCCAGCGCCACGGACGACGGCAACAGATCCTCGACCACGTCGACGTGCTGGTTGTCGAACCAGTCGCGGGCGATCGTCGCCGCCACGTCGGTCTTGTTCTGATGGTCGGCCGAAATCACTTTGACCGGCACGCCATTGACCTTCCCGCCAAAGTCGTCGACAGCCATTTGCGCGGCTATCACCGAGCCCTTGCCGCCGATATCGGAGAAGATTGACGACATGTCGGTGAGCACACCGATCTTCACCACCCCATCGCTCATCTTGCCGGGCTGCGCCCGAGCGGCGAAGGGCGTGGCAAGAACGGCGGCGAGCGCCAGTGCGGCCATTGACGTGATACGACTTGCGCGAAACGTAACCATGATGTTTTCCCGATAGCCTGTAGAGGTTCGTGTGGGTGAGACGGTCTCCGCACGGCGCGGCAACGCCCTGATGGCCGCCGCGCGCGATGCCCTGCCTTGAACGTGTCAGGCCGGGTCGTAGTAGTGAATTTCGAGAAGCAGGCAGCCGTCGTTCGACTTGAACGGGCCGTGAAACGCACCTGGCGGACGGCAGGCATACGTGTTCGGTGCAAACGCTTCGCCGCCCTCGCCCTGCGCGTCGTTGCCGACCGTCAGATCGCCTGCGACCAGATAGACCTCTTCCCAGTAGGTATGCACGAACGGCGCCTTGGTGTAGATGCCCGGCGCGAAACGCAGCAGGCGCGTGCGGCTGCCCGCGCGGTTCTGCTCGTCGAGCGAACCCGCGAGAATCTTCTGTTCGATGCCCGGCGGGTAGCCCGGCGGCACCTCCCAACCGTCCTTCATATCGATGGAGTGAAACTCGTCATGCAGCTTGTTGATCGCCATGGGAACTCCTTGTCTGTGTCTCTGGCTGTGGCGGGTAATGCCGTTGTCGTGGGGAGGGAATGCCGGTCAGGCGGCGACCGGCTGCCGGACGATCTCGTCCGAGAGCGCGTAGGTGCCGAGCAGGTTGTCGACCAGACGCGTAGCCTTCTGCCAGTCGTACGTGCGATAGGCGTGACCCTTGGTCACGAAGGCGGCGCCGGCATAGAACATCTCGTACTGGTTGTGGCGCGAAGCGAATTCGGAGCCAACGGCGTCCCAGGCGAGCTTGAAGAACTTCACGCGCTCCTCGGCGTCGGCCACCGGCGACTTCTGCGTCTTCGCGATAATGCTGGCGAGCATCGGGTTCTCGAAGTCGTGAATGCTGGACGGCAACATGATCATGCCGCCGCCCGCCAGTTCGCGAAGCGTGCTGAGAACCTTCGTGTAGAGCTGCTGCGTGAGCACCTGCGAGCCATAAAGCAGGCTGCGGTCCGGCACGTAGTAGCCTTTCTCCACATGGCCCTTCGCCTCCATGCCGTGCACCCACGCCTCGACCATCGCCGCCTCGGCCGCGAGTTGTCCCAGCGTCTCGCGCACTTGCGGGAAGGCGTTGGTGCCGTTCATTTCGGTAATACGCAAGGCGATGCCCACCAGAAAGCGCAGCTTGACCATCAGTCGCACCTGGCACTGGTAGTTCTGGTAGCTGTGCGCGGGCGTGGCGTGGAACTGCTTCGCGCACATGGCGGTATCGCCGGCAACGAAGATGCGCTCCCACGGCACTTTGACGTCGTCGAAATACAGCACGGCGTCGTTCTCGTCGAAGCGCGACGCGAGCGGGTTGTCGAACACCGACGTGGCGTTGCCCTCGTACGACTTGCGCGACAGCACGCGCAGCCCCTTGGAATTCATGGGAATGGCAAACGACAGCGCGTACATCTCGTCGCCCGCCTTGAGCGGCTGGATGCAACTGCAAAAGACCTCGTTGGCCATGATGCCGCTAGTGGCGAGCATCTTCGCGCCGCGCACCGTAATGCCCTCGTGATCCTGATCGACGATGCCGACCGCGAGGTACTTGTCCTCCTGCTCGTGAGCGGATTTCGACTGATTGGCCTGCGGATTGACGATCACATAGGTCAGGAACAGATCGTTGTCGCGGGCGTACTTGTAGTAGTCGCGCAAGGCGCCGGCCCGCTGCGTGTCGTACTGATCGAAGACGTCGATGCCCATGACCATGCCGGACAGGCATGACGCCACATGATCCGGCGAGCGCCCCATGAAGCCATAGTGCAGCTCGCTCCACGCTTCGAGCATCTCGCGGCGCTGGACCAGTTCGTCGTAGCTCGTGGGCAATTGCCAGATGCGCGAGACCTGATCGCCCGTGTCCGGCGACGCGAACGTCATCGCCTCGACGTTCTCGGGACGCGCCTGAAAATCGTACAGACTCGCGTAGCTGCGAATGGAGTTTCGGAACGCTGGATGGGTGGTCACGTCGCTGACGGGCTTGCCGTCGATATACACCTCGCGTCCGTCACGCAATTGGCCGATATGTTGACTGCCGTTCTTTACCATGACTCTCTCCTGAAACCCTGGGAAACTCACGCCGCGACCGGCGTGGTGTCGAGCGAGCGATACTGCCCGCCGAAGAAAATGAGCGGACGGCCGTCGTGGCGGGCCGTATGGCGCACCACGCGTCCGATAAAAATCACGTGATCACCGCCGTCGTGCTGTGCGTGCGCCTCGCATTCGAAAGCGGCCAGCGCTCCCGGCAAACGGCCGATGCCCACCCCATCGAAACTCACGCCGTCCCATTTGCTGCCGCGGGCAGTGGCGAAGCGGTTCGATGTCTCGCGCTGGCTCTCGTCAAGCACGTTCACGGTGTAGCGCCCCGCGACACACAGGTCGTCAAGGCTGAGGCAGCGCCGGTCGACGCTGAACAGGATCAGCGGCGGCGCCAGCGACACCGAATTGAACGACGCCACGGTGATGCCGATGGGCGGCCCCTCGGCACGCGCTGCGGTAATGACCGCCACGCCGGTGGCAAACATGGCGAGCGTGCGGCGAAACTGTCGCGCCTCGTCCTCCGGAGTCGTCACTGCGGTAGATACATCGTTCACGGTTACCTCCTTTGCAAGCCGGCCCGACAGACGAGACGACTTCGATTTAGTCGTTTCATCCACCGCACCGCCTTTTACATTTAGCTTTGTTTGTTAGTAGTTATTGAACGTTAACAAAATTAGCTAATCAAGCAAGGTAAACCCTGAGAGCGATCTCGGTGCATGTGCTTTCCGACGGTGCGTCGACGCACACAAAATGGGCAAAAGCCTTGATGGCATTGGGGTTTCAAGGCAATCGCGACACGCGGCCAGCAACCGCGTTGCGGATAACCCATCTCGTATTCCCGCGGCAAACGATCGCCAAAATCGTCCGCATGAAACCCTTTTTCCAATGTGGGAGAGTGCAAAGCGCGAGACACGCGGTGCTACACTCGGCCGCAATTCATGATGTCCACCGGACGATTCGGAGCCCCCCTATGCCGTCGACCACACCGTCGCTTTTCGAAGCCCCCATCTACATGGACTACAGTGCAACGACCCCGGTCGATCCGCGCGTGGTCGAGACCATGGTTCCGTACCTGAACGTCAATTTCGGCAATCCGGCCTCGCGCAGTCACAGCTATGGCTGGACCGCCGAACAAGCGGTGGAAACCGCGCGCGAACACGTCGCCGCGCTCCTGGGGGCCGATCCGCGCGAAATCGTCTGGACGTCGGGCGCGACCGAAGGCAACAACCTCGCGATCAAGGGCGCCGCGAGCTTCTACAGCGGCAAGGGCAAGCACCTCATCAGCGTGAAGACTGAGCACAAGGCAGTGCTCGATACCCTGCGCGAGCTCGAGCGGCAAGGCTTCGAGGTCACCTATCTCGACGTGCAGGAGGACGGGTTGATCACCGTCGATACGGTACGTGCAGCCCTGCGCCCCGACACCATCCTGGTGTCGGTGATGATGGTCAACAACGAAATTGGCGTGATTCAGCCCATCGCAGAGATCGGCGAGCTGTGCCGCGAGCGCGGTATCGTGTTCCACTGCGACGCCGTGCAGGCCGCGGGCAAGATTCCGATCGACCTGCAGACGCTGAAGGTCGATCTGATGACGGTCACCGCCCACAAGCTCTACGGCCCGAAAGGCATTGGCGCGCTGTATGTGCGCCGCAAGCCACGCATTCGTATCGAGGCACAGATCCACGGCGGCGGACATGAACGCGGCATGCGCTCAGGCACGTTGCCGACCCATCAGATCGTGGGCATGGGCGAAGCGTTCCGGCTGGCAAAGCGTGAACTGGCGGCGGAGGCTGCGCGCGTTCGCGTGCTGCGCGACCGTCTGCTGGCTGGTTTGCAGGCGATGGACGAGGTGTACGTCAATGGCGACATGACACATCGCGTGCCGCACAACCTGAACGTGAGCTTCAACTTCGTGGAAGGTGAATCGCTCATCATGGGGATCAAGGGTGTAGCGGTGTCGTCGGGTTCGGCGTGCACGTCGGCGTCGCTCGAGCCGTCGTTCGTGCTGCGGGCGCTCGGGCGCAGCGACGAACTCGCGCACAGCTCGATCCGCTTCACGTTGGGACGCTTCTCGACCGAGGCGGAAGTGGACAGCGTGATCGAGCAGGTGCGTGGCACCGTAGGCAAGTTGCGCGAGATGAGTCCGCTATGGGATATGTATCAGGACGGCGTCGATCTGAACGCGATTCAGTGGGCCGCGCACTGATCCAGCGCTGGGGGTGCCGCGCCTAGCGCTTGTCGCGCGTTGCCAACTCGTGGCCAAGGTCGAGCGTGGCCCGGTCGCCGTTGGCGACGAGCCGATCGACCACGGCGCACAGCACCTTGAATTCGGTGCGCGTCACGCCGTCAAACAGCACGTCGTTGATGCGCTGCTGTGATGGTGTCAGTTCGTGGAGCCGTTTGGCACCGGCGGCCGTCACCGTCAGGCTCATCTTGCGACGGTCGTCCGGATTCTGACGCTTGTCGATCAGCTTGAGCGCCTTGAGCTTGTTCGTCTCGATGGTCACGAAGGCCCCGGACAGGTGCAGATGCTCGGCCAGTTGATTGACGGTGACGTCCGCGAGCGACGACAGGTGCACGACCGATTGCAGCAGCGAATATTGAATGCCGGTCAGGCCGATCAGGCTGCCAAAGCCGTCTCGAACGGACAGCAGGCGTGCGGCGAACGGCAACAGGCCATTGATCAGATGCCGGAATTCGGCGTCGGAACCGTCGATGAGACAGGCCGGATTGGTGACGGTGAGCGCCTTGGACGGCGACGATTTGGGCATATGAAGAAGTAAGTAAGCGACGCTGCGCGCCTGGACAACAACTTTGGAAAAAAATTATACTGCAAAGTTATCGCCACGCTCCCCGGGGACGGCGTCTTGCTACGCCTCGCCGCGCCCCGGCATGCCTCATGCTACCGATGGGCCGACTTACCAGCGCACGGTCATCCCGCCCATCCAGGAATAGTCGTAGGTCTGTGGATTGAGGCCGCGCCGATAGCCGACGTCCAGATCCAGCCAGGACTTCGGACTGTAGATCGCCCCGAGAATCATGAACGCCGGATGGGTCCGCTGCGTTACGTCGGGGTTTTGCGAGGCGCCCACATCCAGAATGAGCTGCGTTGTCGGCAACACGCGGTAAAGCACGGCCCCCGAGACCTTCCACAACGACTGGCGATCCCCTTGACGATTCGGTTGATAGGCGGCCCCGGCGTTGAACAGGAACGTCCATTTGTCGGTCTCGTATTGCGTGAGCAACGTTGCGCCGGCGTTCACCCGGCCGCTGCCGAGCCCGCGTTGATCGTTGCCCGTCGGAAAACTCAGGTACGGCTTGAGGCCGATGCTGAACGCCCCGTCGTCGTACATCCGCCATTTGGCACCCGTCTCCACATCGCCGAAACCGTTGCCCTCCGCGTCGGAGCGATTCTGGAGGTGTGTATAGGGAACGTCGACATACAGATCGAGCGCCTCGCCCACCCCGCGCGTAAGCGTGCCGTTCCAGAGCGTCTGGCGCCCCATATCCTGCTGCTTCGACGTGACTTCGCCATTCGTCTCGAATTGCCATTTGCCGTCGCCCTGCGTGCCGGTATCGTCGGAGACCAGCGGGTGGGCGGCAAAGGCGCTGAGCGGACAGAACAGCGCCAGAGACATCAATTGCTTCTTCATGAGTCGTTCTCTTGCTTATGTGTGTCGTCCCGGCGCGGCGAGCGGCGGGACGAGGATGTGCGGATGCCTGCCCCCGCCCGGCGGGGCGGGAGCGTCGCATCAAATCGATGGGGGTTTGGGGTCCGATCCGCGCCCGGTCAGAACCAGCGCCCAAAGCGGCGGATGTAGATCGTCTTCACCACTTGCGCGAGGGCGATGTAACCGAGCATGGTCGCAGCAAGCCAGTAGAAGTACGCCCCCGGCAGGGCGACGAAGCCCAGCGCTTCGGCAAACGGCGAGTACGGCAGCCAGCAGGCCAGCGCGATTGCCACCGTCGTCGACAGCATGATCGGCAGCGCAGGCGTGCTTTGCAGGAACGGAATCTTCTGCGTGCGCAACAGGTGAACGACCAGCGTCTGCGACACCAGTCCCTCGACGAACCAGCCGGAATTCATGATGACCTGCCCCGCGTCGCCGCCTTGGGCGTGATACAGCGCACCTGCACCGAAGACCGTCCACATCAGCGCATAGGTCGTGATATCGAACACCGACGAGGTCGGTCCGAGCCACAGCATGAAGCGCCGGATGTTCCCCGCGTCCCACTTGCGCGGCTTCTTGAGGAATTCCGGATCCATGCGATCCCACGGCAGGAACATCTGCGAGATGTCGTACACGAGGTTCTGCACGAGCAATTGCATCGCGAGCATCGGCTGCCACGGCAGGAATGCGCTCGCCACCAGCACCGAGAACACGTTGCCGAAGTTCGAGCTGGCCGTCATGTTCAGGTACTTCAAGATGTTGCCGAACGTCTCGCGACCCTTGATCACCCCTTCTTCGAGCACCATCAGGCTCTTTTCGAGCAGGATGATGTCGGCGGTCTCCTTGGCGATATCCGCACCGGTATCCACCGAGATGCCGACATCGGCATCGCGCAGTGCCGGGGCGTCGTTGATGCCGTCGCCCAGGAAGCCCACCGTGTGACCGTTGGCCTGCAGGGCCTTGACCACGCGCGCCTTGTGCAGCGGCGCAAGCTTGGCGAACACGGTCGTGCGGCCGACCGCCTCGCGCAGCGTGGCGTCGTCCATCGGCTCGATGTCCGTGCCCAGCAGCGGCGTGCCCGGCTCGAGCCCCACTTGACGGCACACGTTTATCGTGACGATCGGGTTGTCGCCCGTCAGCACCTTCACCGTCACGCCATGCTCGCGCAATGCGGCAATGGCCGGGGCCGCCGAGTCCTTGGGCGGATCGAGGAAGGTCAGGAAACCGCAGACCGTCAGCCCCGCTTCGTCGGACGTCTTGTACTGCGTCTTCGTCTCGCTCGCAGGGATGTCGCGCGTCGCCACGACGAGCACGCGGAATCCGTCGGCGTTGTACGCCTCGGCGCGCGCCAGCAGGATCGCGCGGGAGGTATCGTCCAGCACGCGCACCCCCTGCGGGGTCTGCACGTACGTGGAGACGGACAGCATTTCCTCGACGGCGCCCTTGGTAATCATCACGTGCTCGCCGCGCGCGTCGGCCACCACGACCGACAGACGCCGGCGCACGAAGTCGAACGGCAACTCGTCGATCTTGGCGAAGTCGCGGGGCTGCACTGCCTCGCCAATCTCGTTGGCACGCCGGATGATCGCCACGTCGATCAGGTTGCGCTGGCCACTCTGGTGATAGCTGTTGAGCCAGCCCAGGCGCAGCACATCCTCGCGCTCGTCGCCCGCCACGTCGAGATGCTGCTCGAGAATGATGCGGTCCTGCGTGAGCGTACCGGTCTTGTCGGTACACAGCACGTCCATGGCGCCGAAGTTCTGCACCGAGTTCAGGCGCTTGACCACCACCTTGCGGCGCGACATCGCCATGGCGCCGCGCGCCAGGTTGGCGCTCACGATCATCGGCAGCATTTCCGGCGTGAGGCCAACGGCCACGGCCAGCGCGAACGTCAGCGCGCTGACCCAGTCGCCCTTCGTCAAACCGTTGATCATGAACACGACCGGGACCATCACCAGCATGAAGCGAATGAGCAGCCAGCTCACGCTGTTCACACCGCGGTCGAAGCTCGTCTCGACTCGCTTGTGACTCACCACATTCGTCGCCAACGCGCCGAAATATGTGTCCCCCGCCGTGGCGACGACAACGCCGGTGGCCGTGCCGCTCACCACGTTCGTGCCCATGAAGCAGATATTGGACAGGTCGAGCAGGTTCGCATTGCCCTGTCCGGTCGTCTCGGCGGACTTTTGCGCGACGGCGCCGAGGGTGTCGTATTTCTCGACGGGCAACGCTTCGCCCGTGAGCACCGCCTGGCTGATGAACAAGTCGCGTGATTCGATCAGACGCAGGTCGGCCGGGATCATGTCGCCCGCCTGGAGCGTCACGATGTCGCCCACGACCAGCTCGCGCATGGCGACTTCGTGACGCTCCGGCTCGCCCGTCGCTGTCACTCGGCGGCGAACGCTGGCTGTCGTGCGCACCATGGCCTTGAGCTTCTCGGCCGCACGCAGCGACCGGAACTCGGAGAAAAAGCGCAACAGGCCGCTGATGGTCACCATCGCGAGCAAGATGGAGATGCCCATGTAGTCCTCATCGCCCGGATCCGCGAAGTGGACGTCGGTGAAATAGCTGACCGTGGCGAGCGCCAGCAGCACCATCACAAACGGGTTCTTGAACGCGCCGAACAGTTGCACCGCCCAGTGCGGCGGCTTGTCGTGCGCGATTTCGTTGGGACCGTAGCGGGTCTGACGCTGGCCGACGTCGGCCAGCGTCAGACCGTTCAGGTCGGTGTCGAGGGTGTGCAGCGCGTCCTGCAGTGGCTCATTGGCCAGCCGGGCAACGACGTCGGGGCCCGCGGGCGGCAGGCCGGAGGTTGTCGAGCGTTCGACGAAGCCGCGCTGCTTGCGGCGCGAGTGAAGAGACTTGTTCATGACGATGTCCTGGCGCGGCTTACGCTGGCATGGCGGCCGGCCGGTCTCGTCAGGCGCTACCGGATGTCATGTCTCCGGAAACAACGCGCGAACGCACCCTGCCGCGCCGCGCGGCGCGCGGTCGGTAATAGTGAAAATTCGTTGGGATCGCCCGTCGGAACCCTACGTGCCAAGCACAGGGTCCCGACGGGCCTCATTCGGCTACTTCCATCTTCCATATTGGACTCCTTACATTTTTATATTCGGTACACCGGCAGTCGCTGGCGCCCTGTCTGGCAAGAAACACCGTTGCGACAGGAACGACGGAATCAGCCGTGCGTGGACCTTGCGCCAGCGCTCGCGTGTCGGGCGGCATCGTCGGACCAGAACACGCGGCGCACGCTGCGCTCGCCGGACAGGCGCATGACGAGCGACGTGAGCGACGCGCGCGAAGCGGCCGGACAGTCGAGCGTGACGGTGGCCGAGGCTTCGTCGCGATCGCTCCAGCGTGTGATGCTGACGCGCGTGGCACGCAGGCCGAGGGCAGTGAGATCGATGAACATCTGCTTGCGCAATGCCCCAAGGGCATCTGCCAGGCAGACGATGGTCAGACGCGACACCGGGGTGGGGAGCGTCGGTGGGCTCTGGAAAGCCTGAAAAGTTTGCAACGTTTGAATAGCGCGCATGATTTCCTCGCATAGCTGCGAATCGTCCCTACCGCGCACGGCACGGACGGCCGGCCAGTGCGGGCGCGCCGGTGCGATGCCAAACGCATGCGCAAGACGACAACGCCCCTCACGGGCACGACAGTGAAATTTCTGCGGGAATTGCGCCAAAGCGGTCACGCTCAAGGCGAGCGTTCGGTGGCGCTAGACACCGCATCCTGCATGAGGACGCGGCACAGGGAATGGCTGTGGATCCTCAGGCAATCAGTCGATCAAAGGTCGACTACTACTGGCATCGGAATTCACGGACAAACCCCTTGAGTGGAAGACAGGGCGGATGGTAACCGAGGCCAAAATGCAGCGTCAAGCGCAAATTGCTGCGCCGCACACAAGATGGGAATTTGCCCATACCCGTTGGCACTGCCACTGAAGTGAAGCGCGCGACGGGCCCGCCACATGTGAGACATTTCAGCGAACGGTACGGCGAATGGTCGTTGTGCCGGCGGGACTGCGCCGTCAGCCTGGCACGTCGACGGCCGGCGCAACGCGCGCTTACTCGTTCTCTTCGAAGTAATGTCCGAACTTGACCTGCTTGGTGCGGATATAGCGCGCGTTCTCTTCGCGCATCGGGATATCGAGTGCCACGCGCTCGCACACCGGGATACCGTGCTTCGCCAGCGTGTCGAACTTCTTCGGATTGTTGCTCATGAGGCGCACCGACCGGACGCCGAGAATGCGCAGGATCGCGGCCGCCGAGTCATATTCACGGGCGTCGTCCGGCAAGCCCAGATCGAGATTGGCTTCGACCGTATCGCGGCCCTGCTCCTGCAGCAGATAGGCACGAATCTTGTTGCTCAGGCCGATACCGCGCCCTTCATGGCCACGCAGGTACAGCATCACGCCGCGCCCTTCGTCCGCGATCTTGCGCATCCCCACGTCGAGTTGTTCGCCGCAATCGCAGCGATAGGACCCGAAGACATCCCCCGTCAGGCATTCGGAGTGCAGGCGCACGAGCGTGGGCGCATCGCCGCTGACCTCGCCCATGACCAGCGCGAGGTGCTCGTTGTCGCTGCCTTTGACGCGAAACGCGTGAGAGGTGAAAGTGCCGTATCGGGTCGGCAGGGTGGCCGTTGCGACAAGCTCGACGCATTCGCCAGCGTCGCACGCGGGCGTGGCAGAGGCAGTACCAGGGGACTTCATGATGACGTTCAAACAGGCCAAGATTGGGGAGTCGCCCGCCACCGGATGGCGAGGGCGTGCGCTAGAAGTGTAACGCCATTTCCGAATTTCAGCCGGCGGCGGCATGCAACTCACTGTTTCACGCCGCCTGCCAATCCGATGGCACCCGGCCAATGCCGACGGCGCCGAGCCTCGACGTTCCGTGCCGCGCGACTGGCGACGTCGTCCCCGCCGATCCGCCAACGGTAGTCCGAAAGCGCACACCCGGCATCAGCCGTCCGAGACACCTGGCGCTTCAAGCATCCCGCTAATGGCGAGGGGCAGTCCCGCGTGTGGCTTCGCGGGCGGTCGCTGAAAGCTGCCCAGGCGCGCAACGCCCGGTTGCAGTGCCACCAGCGACTCGCAATGCCGGACCGCACTGGAGACGCCGTCGACAACAGGTACGGGAATGCGGTCTCGCAACGTCCGCGCCAGCCCTGCCAGCGGCGCGCCCGCCACCACGATCACGTCGGCGCCGTCCTCATTCACGGCTTGCCGGCTCAGTTCGATGAGGCGTTGCGCGTGGTCCTCCTGCACGGTCGCAATATCTCGCAATGGCGACGTCAGGCTGCGAATGCTGGCGAGCCGCGACATCAGCCCGTTCGCTTCGACACACTCCCGATACCAGGCTTGAATCCGGTGCGAGATGGCGATGATCGAAAAGCGCGCGCCGAGCAAGCACGCGCTCGCCAACGCCGCTTCGGTCATGCCGACGACCGGCACGTCGAATAACTCCTTGATCCCCCCCAACCCAGGGTCGCCAAACGCTGCGACCACGAGGCCATCGAACGTGCCCGCCTGTTCCGCCGCGGCACACGCCGTGGCGTAACCGCCGACGAGCGCCTCGAAGCGCGTCTCGATATAGGCAACGCCAAACGACGCCGTCGCGAAGGCGAGCGTCGTTTGCGGCGATGCGGCGCGACGGGCTTCGGCTTCGATCAGCCCCGTCACGCTCGTAGAGATATTGGGATTCACCACAAGTAAGCGCATGAGATCTCCTGCAACGGTCGTTGTCTTGCGTTACACCAGCGACGGCGCGTCTGCCGGCAGGAAGCGCCCTCGCCCGGCGGCGGGCGCCAGGTATTGCCCGCTGGCCACGAGTTGTTCGCCGCGCGAAAAGCAGTGCACCGGCCAGCCGATGACCTCGCGCCCCTCGTACGGCGTGTAGTCGACGGCATGATGCAACTGGGCGTTGCGGATCGTCGTACGCACTTCCGGATCCCACAACACAATGTCGGCATCCGCCCCAACGGCGATGGTGCCCTTGCGGGGATACAGGCCGTAGAGCCGCGCCGGACGGTACGACGTCAGCTCAACGAACTGGTGAATCGACAGACGTCCGTGACGCACGCCATCGAACAGCAACGGCAGGCGCGTCTCGATGCCGGGAATGCCGTTGGGGATATGCTCGAACGACTGCGGCTTGCCGCCCGGCTTCTTGCCTTGCGGGTCTTCATAGTTGAACGGCGCGTGATCCGACGAGAACACCGAGAACACGCCTTGCTTCAACGCCTTCCACACGGCTTCCTGATTGTCGGCATCGCGCGGCGGCGGGCTACAGACGCATTTGGCCCCCGCGTAACCGTCGTCGCCCGGATGATTCATGTCCTCGGCGCTCAAATACAAATACTGCGGACACGTCTCGGCCAGAATCTGCATGCCCCGGCCCTGTGCCCAGCGAATCTGACCGATGGCCTCTTTGCCCGAGACGTGGACGATGAGAATCGGCACGTCCACCAGTTCAGCGAACGTGATCGCCCGGTGCGTCGCTTCGCGCTCGACGGCTGCGGGCCGCGCGAGGCCATGGAACTTCGGCGCAATGCGACCCTGCCCGACGAGCTTGTCCGTCAGCCATGCGATGCAATCCGAATTCTCCGCATGCACCATCACCAGCGCGCCATGCTCGCGGGCCACGGACAGCACCTCCAGAATCTCGCGGTCCGAGAGCTTCAGATCGTCGTAGGTCATGTATATCTTGAACGACGTGTACCCTTCGCGAATCAGTTGCGGCAGCTCTTCTCGGAGCACCTTCTCCGTCGGATCCGCCACGATCAGATGAAAACCGTAGTCCACCACCGCGCGCCCTTCGGCGCGGCGGTGATAGTCGTCGACGGCCGCGCGCAACGAACCGCCCTTCTCCTGCGCGGCAAACGGGATCACCGTCGTCGTGCCGCCGCACACGGCCGCGCGTGTACCGGTGAAGAAGTCATCGGCCATGCGCAGGCCGTCCGGCATCGGCTGATCAAGGTGGCAGTGGCCGTCGACGCCGCCAGGCAGCGCAAGCAAGCCCGAGGCGTCGATCTCCCGCGCACCGCCTGCCAGATTCCGGCCCAGGGCCGCGATCACGCCGTCGCGCACGCCGATGTCGCACGTAAAGCGATCGGCCGCCGTGACCACGTCGGCATGCCGAATGACCAGGTCGAAAGTGTCGATCATCGTCTCACTCCCCTTGCAGGAACAGTTGGCCCCAGCCGCTCAGCGCGCGCGTGTCGACGCCGGCGAGCCGCATCGACTTCCAGAGCACCGTCGAAATGGTGTCGTACACGGGAATGCCAGTCCGGGCTTCCAGCGCACGGGCGAGCGGCGCGGCATGCAGGTTCGTGCAGAACGTGGTGATGGCTTGCGGGCGCGCTTGGGCCACGTCGTTGACGAGGTCCTCCAGCGTCTGCGCACTGACTTCCGAAAATTCGAAGTTCTTGCTGAGCCCGAGGTGGCGCTCCGCCGTGCAGCGAATGCCTTGACGCGCATAGTTCGCGACAATGCGTTGTTGCACGTCTTCCAGATAGGGGGTCACGAGACCGAGTTCGGTCACGCCCGTGCGCGCCAGGATCTCGTTGAGCGCCAGCACGGATGTCGTCGCGGGAATACCGGTCGTTTCGGTGATCTGCCGGCACAGCGCTTCGTCGGTCTCGAAGCCGAGCCAACCGGCGGACGTACCGTTCCATGCAATGACATCGACTTCGGCGTCGGCGAGGAGCTGCGCCGCGTCGAGAATCTTTTGCAGGTCGAATTGGCCGAGGGCGTTCTCGCCGAGGGAAATCTGCGTGACGCGAAAGCGGGAGAAATGGACAGAGACATCCTCCAGGCCGGCCACCATCGCGCTGGTAATCGGTTCCAGCGCAGTGTTGGAAGACGGCGTGAGCATGCCAAGCAATTTGCGTTTTTTAGTCGTCATGGTCTTACCGATAATGCGGTGATCGGCCGCCTGGGCGGCGCGCCGATCGAGGGGAAAACGTGGGTCCGCGAATCAGACCGGAAGCTTGCGTTCGTAGTCGATCAGCGTCGAGCAGATGAACAGCCCCACACCGGCGGCCGCGAAGAACATCAGGGCAAGGAAATACGAACCGGTGGTCTGCACGATCAAGCCGACAATCAGCGGAACACTGATGCCCCCGATGTTGCCGCCGAGATTCATCACCCCGCCGAGGAACCCCACCTTGTTACGCGTACCGAGAATGGACGGAATGCACCAGTACAGGCCGCACCAGCGAAGGAAGAAGAGCGTCGAGGACAGCAGCACCACGGTCACGACATCGCTCTTCACATAGGCCACGGAGAAGATCGACGCGGTCGCGATAACGGCAGCGATACCGAAGAGCGTGCGCATGACCTTGTTCGGCGAGCCGCCTGCGGCCTTCCATTTGTCGCCGACCCAGCCGCCGAACAACTCGCCGATAAAGCCGCAGAAGAAAATGATGAAGCTCGCGCCGCCCATCTGCTTGATGTCGAACCCGTGCACCTTGTGGAGGTAGTTCGGCATCCAGGTCAGCAGCCCGTAGAAGACCGTGTTGAAGCACATCCAGCCCAGCGCCATGCACCACACGGAGCGGTACTTGAAGAAGTCCAGCGAGCGTCCGGAGAGGTTGGCCGGTTCGGCGCGGTGCTCGCTCGCCTGCGCTTGCTCGATGTAGGTCGCTTCATCGTCGTTGACGGATGGGTGTTCGCGCGGGGTGTTGCGGATGTAGCGCCAGGCGACGTAGCCGGCCAGCACCGTGCCAACGCCCGCGATAACGAACGCCAGACGCCACGAGCCAAGCATCGTGATGAGCCAGGTGATGATGATGGCGCCGAGGGCGGCCCCCAGCGGCGCGCCGCCGTCGAGCAGCGTTGCGCCACGGCCGCGTTCGTACTGCGTCATCCAGATGGCGTTGAGTTTGCCGCCCGCCGGATAGATCGGCGCTTCCGCCGCGCCGAGTCCGAAGCGCGTGAGCAGTAGTGACGTCGCATTCGTGCACAGGGCGGCGGCCGCCTGGAAGATGCCCCAGAAGACCGTGGCCAGCGCAATCACGATGCGTGGCTTGTATTTGTCAGCCAGCATGCCGCCCGGAATCTGCATGACGGCATACGTCCAGAAGAATCCGCTCAGGATCAACCCTTGCATCGCGGGCGTGAGGTCGAACTCTTTAGAAATCAGCGGCATCGCCACCGACAACGACGCCCGATCGATGTAGTTGATCGAGATCAGACACAGCATCAAGAAAAAAATCTTCCAGCGCACAGCGCTCTTCGTGCCCGCCATAGCGGCAACCCTGCCTGTCGACTGCATGGTGAATCTCCAGAGTAGATGACTTACATACCTTTCGTCGCGACTTGAGAGCGAGTATAGAATCTGTAATCTGTAATTACAATATCGGTAAATAATTGATTTTATTGAAATCAACTCTAGGGATTTCCCTACGTGGTAGGATATTTATGACACTGATAAATACATACGAGACTGTGACCCTCCCCCTCCAGAAGTCCCTCAAGCTCCGCACGTTAGGTATGGCGGCCGAGATTACGGCGCGTTTGCGCGTCATGATTGAAGAAGGCGAACTGCCACCGGGCGAGCGTATCGACGAGAAGGCGCTGTGCGAACTGTTCGACGTGTCGAAGACACCGCTGCGCGAAGCGCTCAAGACGCTGGTGTCCGAGGGGCTGGTGCTGCATCGGCAATACATCGGCTACCGGGTTGCGCCACTCGATCTCGACGAGCTTCGTGCGACGTTTGAGATTCTCCATGGCCTGGAGCGCATGGCGGGAGACTTGGCGTCACAGCGATTGACCGACAGTGCGCTGGCCGCGATCGAGAAGAAGCACGAGCAGATGCTCGACGCGCATGGCAAAGGTCTGCGCACGGAATACTTCCGGATCAACCAGCAGATCCACCAGATGATCGTGGACGGTGCGGGCAACCCGGTGCTCTCGTCGCTCTATGCCACGTTGATGAGCAAGGTCCACCGCGCGCGCGGTGCCGCGAACGCGGATCTTTCCCGCTGGCAGGAATCGCACGAAGAGCACGACCAGATCATGGCGGCCCTGCGCGAAGCCGGACGTCCGCACTTGGGCGAGGTGCTCAAAGCGCACTCGGAGAATACGGGCGCCGAGGTGCTGAGCGTGGTCGCCGAGGCCATTCGCCTCGGCGAGCCTCAGCGTCGGGCGCGCGAGGCCGGGGTAAGCTGACGCATCGAAATGATCCGCCCGGTGGCGCGATCCATCATCACGACCCACACGGTACGCTGAACGCCCATCTCCGCAGCACCATCGACGCCATCGGCAAGATTGCCGATATGCTCGAACCCCTGACTTCCCGAACATGACCATGACGCGCCGCGGCGATCGGTTTGACGGCACCGTACTTGCTCATCGAAGGCTTTTACCTGGTGCGCGACACCTCGCCGGTGAAGACCAACGCCGAGGTCGATCAGGCGCGCACGCGCGTTGTCGTCGGCAAAGGCAGCGCGTATGCCCTGTTCCTGACGCGCGAACTCAAGCCCGCGGAAATCGTGCGCGCGGCGAGGCGGCTGTGGCATTTCTAACGACGTTCGTGGAAGACATGAAACGCGAGGGTTTCGTGGCGGATGCCATGCAACGACATGGCGTGACAGGTGTAGGTTTACCCGTCGTCTTGCCGGAAATTGAGCCATAGTCCTGCCGGTTTCATTTTCCACCCAAACCAGGCGCCCTCGCCTCGTTGCTTCCCCTATTGAATTGGTGCCCATCACATACGTCGCTGGCGAATTCGGCCGACGAATATGTTCTGTGCCCGGGTTGATCTTATGATGGGATCTGTTATCCCGAGGGTGGCCAGATGAATTCCCAGCATAGTGAGAGCGATTCGCCTGCATTCTGGAGAGAGCAGGAGATGCTCCTTCTCCAACAAATAATGAGCCTCGTAGGCAAAGGGCTATCGCCGGACGTAATTCTTCGCGAAACGCTCCATCTGATGTCCGAGCTCCTCGGGCTGAACCGTGGGCGCATCGTGCTTCTGGACGATGCTGCGACTGACAGCTGCAAAATCCGGTATGCGTATGGCCTCAAGACAGACGAAATCGAGCGGGGGCGCTACAAGGTCGGTGAAGGCATTACGGGGCATGTACTGCGCCATGGCCAACTGATTATCGTACAGGACATCGATCGAGACGATGTCTTTCTTGCGCGGGCCGTTACACGTGACCGCCTTCCGCCGGGGCCCGTTTCGTTTATCGCGCTACCGATCCGAATTGAGGATCGCAGCGTGGGCGTCTTGGCGTGCCATCGAATTCGTGTCCGCAATCGTGCACTATCGAGCGACGTGTCTATTTTGCGGATCTTGTCGACACTGGCTGGCCACCTTCTTCATCTTGATTCGATGATGAAGGCAAAGACTCGCGCACTCGAAGAACAGAACGAGATGTTGATGCACGCGCTTGAGCATGAGAGCGCGAAGTACGGAATCGTGGGTACTTCGCCTGCGCTGCTTAAAGCGATTTCGCAGCTGGAACGAGTCTCCGATGCGTCGGCGAGTGTCCTGCTGCTCGGCGATTCAGGTACCGGCAAGGAGCTGTTCGCCAGAGCGCTGCACCTGTCTGGTCAACGCAGTGATAAGCCATTCATAAAGGTGAACTGTGCAGCAATCCCCGACTCGCTTTTCGAATCCGAATTGTTTGGCTACGAGCGGGGCGCGTTCACGGGTGCAACCGGTGTGCGAGAGGGGCTTTTTGAACAGGCATCTTCGGGGACGATCTTCCTTGACGAAATTGGTGAGTTGCCTCTCACGTTGCAGGGAAAGCTGCTTCGTACGTTGCAGGAGGGAACGATAACCCGGCTGGGTGGGAAGCGTGAAATCAAGGTGGACGTCAGGCTTGTGGCTGCGACGAACAGAAGCCTGGAAATAGATGTTGCGAACGGCCTGTTCAGACAGGATCTCTACTACAGACTCAACGTTATTCCCATTCGTCTGCCGTCGTTAGCCGAGCGCAAAGGTGACATTCGCGCTTTGGCATTGCATTTTCTCAGCCGTGCAAACCAGGCAAACCAGCGCAACGTCAATCTCGCGCCTGATGCGCTCGCAAGGCTCGAGGATCATCAATGGCCTGGCAATATCCGCGAACTTTCGAATTTCATCGAACGCGTCGTGCTGCTCGCCGATAGGGCAATACTCCATTCGGAAGATGTTGAACGGTTTCTACCCGCAACTGAACTGGTGCCACTGGTTGAGACTCCCAGGTCGACCCGGCTGCAGAGGATTCCAATTCCGGAAGGGGTGCGTCAGTACATGGCGAACGACTCACATTCGGCAGATGAACTGCGTCAGGCATTGCGGTCGGCTGGCGGGAACAAGTCGCGAGCAGCGCAACTCCTCGGATTGACGACCCGTCAATTTTCGTATCGCTGGCAGAAAATTTGCAGCTAGATGCGACTGACAATGTTCGACGAATTGTCGACATTGTAAACAATTTGGAATTTGGTGCCTGTCGGGCTTGCGTCGTGGTGGATCATAAAAAATATAATAAATACAGTAACTTATAGGTTTTCAGTCGTCCTGGCACGATCGTTGCATTGATAGATGTGCGATCTCGCAGATCGTCTCATCCGGCACTTATGCCACGTCTGTCACCAGGAGAATTACCTTGAGTACCGAAACCGTCACCACCTACCTGCGCCCCATCGACCGCGAAGGCCTTCTGAAGTTTGCCGCCGCCGGCCGTGAGAATCCCGAGCGTAAGGGCAGCAACAAGGTCCATACGGTCATGCAGGGGCAGTTCCGCTCGTGGAGCTATGTGGGCACCCACAACCCGGTCGTCGTGGATGAGCCGGTCCATCTCTTCGGTGAAAACACGGTTCCTGCGCCGGGCGAGATCGCGCTGTCGGCGCTGGGCGGTTGCCTGAGCGTCGGCATTACGGCGGTGGCCACCTACCGCCAAGTCAAGCTTTCGCGTCTCGAAATCTTCCTGGAAGCCGATATCGGCAATACCGCCGCGTGGGGTGCCGGTGGCGCCGAACGTCAACCCGTGCAAATGGGCTTCCAGGAAATTCGTGTGAAGGTCCTCATCGAGGGCGACGCCACGCGCGAAGAACTGGACGACATCGTCAAGCACGCCAATAACTTCTCACCCGTTGCAAACACCATGCGCAATCCTGTCCCGTTGAGCATCGCGCTCGCGGAATAAGCCGCAGCACGCTCCTTCACACTGATTAACGGGAGTATCGCATCATGAAAGCGGTTGAATTTCCTGGCGACCGGATCGATTCGACGTGGACCGATTCCCAGGTCATTGCAAACGTGACGGCCATCTCCGATGGCCCGCTCGCAGACGCCGCGCATCGCATTGACGACGGCCATTACCCTCTCGAGATCATGGGGTCGCTCGGCGCCGCAGGCGCATTCGGCGCGCACCTCGAGCGAGGCGGTCGTCGGGTTGGCCTGGCGCTGGACGCTATGCGCGCTGTGAGTCGCCGTTGTGGATCAACAGGATTTCTCACATGGGCACATGACGTCTGCGGGCTTTACATGGAGCAATCCGGTAATCCTGCGCTGACTGGCGAACTGCTCGATGATCACACGATGGGGCGTACCTTCGGGGGTACGGCGCTTTCGAATCCGATGAAAGCGATTGCCGGCATCGAAAAGATGCTGCTACGCGCAGTGAAGGTGCCTGGCGGATATCACGTTAGCGGCGCACTGCCGTGGGTGAGCCATATCGCGCCGGGACATTATTGCGGTGCCATGGCAGGCGTGGTCCGCGACGACGGCTCGCTGTCGCACGAGATTATGTTCCTGCTGAAGTTTACGCCCGAGGTCGTATTGCGCCAATGTCCGGAATTCTCGGGCATGGAAGGAACCAGCACCTGGGGCGTGCGCCTCGACAACTACTTTGTCGGCGACGCCGCAATGATTGCAGATCCTGCACGTCCTCTCATTGCGAAGATACGCGCTGTATTTGTGTTGCTGCAAGCCGGAATGGCAATTGGCATTGCACAGGGCAGTATCGACTCTATCCGCGAAGTCGAGCCAGTACTTGGTCACGTCAACCAATTTCTGGAAGACGGTCCGGCCGAGCTTCAGGCGGAGTACGACGAGTTGGAGAGTCGCGTCGCCAAGCTTGCGGAGACGCCGTACGACGACAGCAAAGACTACCTACTTCATGTGCTGGACGCACGCGTGCAAGGCGCGCAGCTGGCACTACGTGCTGCGAATTCTGCGCTTATGCATCAGGGCGCGCGCGGCTACCTTATGAGCGCTGCTCCGCAGCGCCGTATTCGCGAGGCTCAGTTCGTCGCGATCGTAACGCCTGCCATCAAGCACCTGCGTTGGGAGATGGCTCGTCTGTCGAAAGAGGAGATCCCCGAATGAGCACTCCGATGAATTTGCCGTGGCGGCAATTCCTCTGCCGCGCCTGCGGCTTGATTTACAACGAGGAATTGGGCGATCCGGATAGCGGGCTTGAACCAGGGACGAGATTTGAGGACATTCCGGAGGACTGGGCTTGTCCGCTCTGTGGCGTTGTAAAAGCGGATTTTGAGCCTTACGAACCGTTGGAGTGCACTGCACGCTCGGACGATGCAGTGGTCGTTGCGCCGTCACGTGAGCTCGGCGTCGTGATCGTGGGCGGTGGCATTGCCGGTTGGAGTGCAGCAGAGGCGTTGCGTGCGCTCGACCCCGCTGTACCTATGACTCTCGTGACCGCATGCAACGGCGACAGATACCTCAAGCCGGAATTGTCCGTTGCGCTCGGGCGCGGCCTGAAGCCTGCCGATCTGGTTCGGGAGTCTGCCGTCAATGCAGCTCGGCGCCTTAATCTGCGTCTGATGACAGAAACGTTTGTCGTCGGCATTTCTCCGTCAATCAAACAGGTACGGACCACGCGAGGCGCAATTCGCTATACGAAGCTGGTGATCGCGCAGGGTGCGCGCCCGGCGCTACCGGAGCAGATGCCGGCCTCGCTATGTTGGCGTGTCAATGATTTGGCCGGATGGTCGGGGATTCAGGCGCGCCTGGATGGCGCAAAAAAGAACGTTGCGATCGTCGGTGCGGGGATGATTGGGTGCGAACTCGCGGACGATTTTTCGCGTGCAGGCCATGCCGTGTCGCTTATCGATGTCAACCCCGGCCCGTTGGCTAGTCTGGTTCCAGCGGTCGTCTCTGACAAGCTTCTGACGAGCCTACAGGGTGCAGGTGTCAGATTCTTGGGAGTTCGTCGCATCGAGAAGATCGAGAAAGCGGAAAACGGCCAAAAGAACATTCAAATGCAAAGCGGCGAGCAAATTTGCGTTGATGAAGTCGTCGCTGCGACAGGGCTCGTCACTGAGACCCGTCTCGCGAAAATGGCCGGGCTTGCGTTTGATCGAGGCATCGTTATCGATCCGCACACGATGCAGACAAGCATCGAAGACATTTATGCGATTGGCGATTGCATCAGCGTTGCTGGCGTGCCGTGCCGATTCATCGAACCGATCGTGCGGCAAGCGGGGGCGCTTTCGCATCACGTGCTCAACCGCGAGCACGTCGGCTATGTTCACAGCACGCCGCTGATTCGCCTGAAAACGAAGGCATTCCCCATCGTTCTCCACGGCGTCCCGAACGCCAATGGTACGTGGGGTGCTCCCGATGATCGAGATGGTCAGATTCGGATTGAGCAGAGCCTCGATGGTCGAGTCATTGCCCGCATCGAAGCGGGTTTCGCAGAGCAGCGGCTAGTCGCTTGAATGCCTTGCTGCCCGTAGGGCGGCTAACCCGAGTCCGGCTTAAACCAGGTGCGTCGAACATGAAAGATGAAAATCCGTATCGTCCGTATAGCCCAGACCACTCGCTGGAGCGCTGCTCATGTGGCATGCACGCCAGCCAGGACGAACACGATGCACGCAGCGGCGTTGTAGCTCACCGCCCAGTGCACGATGAGGAAGTCCAGTCGCGCCATTTCCTCGAAATGGCAGCTGTCAGGGCGCTGTTCCCCCACGACGCGCTGCGCCGGCGATTCCTGCGTGCGGTCGGCATCAACGCCGCGCGTGCCGCAATTGCCAGCGTGCTCCCATTGGCCGACCTTCAGGCGATGGCGGAAGAAAGGCGTCCTCTGGAGAAGAAGGACCTGAAGATAGGTTTCATCCCGATCAACTGCGCCACACCGCTGATCATGGCGGATCCCATGGGCTTCTATCGGGAACAGGGTCTCAACGTCTCGCTTATCAAGACTGCCGGTTGGGCGCTGGTTCGAGATCAGATGCTTAATCACGAGCTCGACGCGTCGCATTTCCTGGCACCGATGCCGCTCGCTATTTCCATGGGGATTGCGTCTGCCGCCCAGCCCATGCGAGTTGCCGCCATTCAGAACGTCAATGGCCAGGCAATCACGTTGGCTCTGAAGCATAAGGACAACCGGGACCCGAAGCACTGGAAGGGCTTCAAGTTCGCCATTCCGTTCGAGTATTCCATGCATAACTTCCTGCTCCGCTACTACCTTGCAGAGCATGGACTTGACCCCGACCGTGATGTTCAGCTCCGTGTGACTCCGCCTGCGGAAATGATCGCCAATCTGAGGGCCGGCAACATTGACGGGTTCCTCGGACCGGATCCCTTCAATCAACGTGCTGTGTATGACCAAGTGGGTTTCATTCACATCTTGTCGCGCGACATTTGGAACGGGCACCCGTGCTGTGCGTTCGGTGTAGCGCAGGACTTCATTGACAAGAACCCGAACACATTCGTGGCGTTGTACCGTGCATTGCTGAAGGCATCCGCGAGCGCTCACAAGTTGGAGAACCGTCCTGCGATTGCTCGCGCCATCTCGACGCCGAACTATCTGAACCAGCCGGAAACGGTCATTCTACAAGCGCTCAATGGCCACTATGCCGATGGGCTTGGACATGTGCGTGATCAGCCGGATCGAACGGATTTTCAACCGCTTCCGTGGTACTCGATGGCCACTTGGATGCTCACGCAAATGCAGCGGTGGGGCTACATCAAGAAGCAAATTTCCTACGACGACCTTGCTAAAAAGGTGTTCTTGCTTACGGATGCGAGTGCGCAAATGAAGGCACTGGGGCAAGAAGTCGACCACGACGCGCTGGCTGGCGGCATGCGGAAATTCTCAGTGATGGGCCGTGAATACGACCCTGCCGACCCGGCCAAATACCTTGCAAGTTTTGCGATCAGGCGGGCCTGATTCAAAGGATATGAGATGAAGTCTTCAATTCGATTGCAAGCGGCACTTGTGTCACTCGCCATGGTTGCGATTCTGCTCGTTTGCTGGCAATTCGCGACAACGGCGGGGAAGCAGGCTCAGCACGCGCCAATGACACCGGAGCAGAAAGAGTACGCACAGTTGATGGGGCAGACGCCCGGCGACCAATCGTCGGAGCCGAAGAGCGACGGTTTCCCGACACCTGCACAGTTCTTTTCCGCCGCAGCGCAAAACCTCGCGCACCCATTTTACGATCATGGTCCCAATGACAAAGGAATCGGCATTCAATTGGGGCATTCTCTTCTGCGTGTCGCTGGCGGCTATCTGCTCGCTGTCATCGTGTCGATCCCTTTGGGCTTCTTGATTGGCATGTCTCCACTGCTATATCGCGCTTTTGATCCATTCATTCAGCTGCTGAAGCCGATCTCTCCGCTCGCGTGGATGCCAATCGCGCTATACACGATCAAGGACGCCTCTGTCTCTGCGATCTTCGTGATCTTCATCTGCTCGCTATGGCCGATGCTGATTAACACCGCGTTCGGCGTCGCGAACGTAAGACGTGAGTGGCTAAACGTTGCCCGCACCCTCGAAGTCTCGCCGTTACGCAAGGCAGTGCAGATTGTCTTGCCCGCCGCTGCGCCGACCATCATCACCGGCATGCGCATCTCGATGGGGATTGCGTGGCTTGTCATCGTGGCTGCTGAAATGTTGGTCGGCGGAACGGGCGTCGGCTATTTTCTATGGAACCAGTGGAACAATCTTTCGCTGACAAATGTCCTGTTTGCGGTACTCATCATCGGCGTCGTTGGGATGCTGCTTGATCAGCTTTTCGCCCGCCTGCAAAAGAAGGTGACCTATGCAGAGTAATGAAAATCGTGCCACGAGCGGTAGTGCCTTCATTGAGGTCGACAACCTCTCGAAGCGTTATCGCGCTGATCTTCCGCCGGTCTTCGAAGACGTGACATTCAAGATTGATCGTGGAGAGTTCATTTGCGTAATTGGTCACTCTGGCTGCGGAAAGAGCACGATTCTGAACGTACTCGGGGGGCTCGAGCAGGCGAGCGGTGGCGGTGCCGTAATGGGCGGCAGGGAGATTGCAGGTCCGAGCCTCGATCGCGGGGTCGTGTTCCAAGGTCATGCGTTGCTACCCTGGCTCACCGCGAAGCAGAACGTCGAGTTCGCAGTTCGCTCCCGGAATCCGGATTGGACGCGTCAGCAGATCGAAGAGTGCGCAATGCGCTTCCTCGATATGGTCGGCCTCACACGCGCGATCGACAAGAAGCCATCGGAGTTATCGGGTGGCATGCGCCAGCGCGTGGGGATCGCTCGTGCGTTCTCCGTCGCGCCAAAGATGCTTCTGATGGACGAGCCGTTCGGGGCACTCGATGCGCTGACGCGCGGTGTTATCCAGGATGAACTTCTGCGCATCTGCCTGGCCACTCATCAGACCGTTTTCATGATCACGCACGATGTCGACGAAGCGATCTTGCTTGCTGATCGAATCTTCTTGATGAGTAACGGGCCGCGAGCACGCCTTGCAGAAATTGTTGTGAACACGATGCCACGGGAGCGAACGCGAGAGACGCTTGTCCACGATCCCCAGTTCTATCGGATTCGGAACTATCTTATCGATTTTCTGGTGAGACGCTCTGCCACGATTCAACAGGATATCGAACACGGTCGTGACATGCATCAAACGACGCAAATTGTTCGTCCAGGTTTGTCTCAGGACAACGTTACGGAGCTTGACCAAGGCCGCGCGCTCCGTATGGGCAATACGGCCTAATTTTCCAGTGGTTTTTTTGAGGATAGTCACATGATTTCGAGTCGCACGCAGGTTACCGAGATGATCGTCTCGGCGAAGGTTCGCAAGGGCCTCAAGTGGGCAGATGTTGCGGAAAAAGTCGGCATGGCCAAGGAGTGGACGACTGCCGCATGCCTCGGTCAAATGCAGTTGAGCAAGGAGCAGGCTGCCGTCGTCGGCGAGATCTTCGAGCTTTCCGACGAGGCCATCGCATGGTTGCAGATCGTTCCGTATAAGGGCTCACTGCCGACGGCTGTTCCGACGGACCCGCTGATCTACCGCTGGTATGAGCTGGTGAACGTCTATGGCACGACCATCAAAGAACTGATCCACGAAGAATTCGGCGACGGCATCATGAGTGCAATCGACTTCTCGATGGACATTCAGCGTCAGGCGGACGCGAAGGGCGACCGCGTAAACGTGGTGCTATCCGGCAAATTCCTGCCGTACAAGTCCTACTGATCGGCTGGCGGCGAGACCTATGACGTCACCGGGGCCATCTACGGCCTGGCCATTGGCGCGGTGCTCGGCTTGACGTCAGGTCGTGAGGACTGTCGAGAATACGGCTGCCTGGCCAAACGGCAACCCTATGGGTGAACGCACAGAATTTATGAGAATCGCCGGGAGTCTTTAATGGCGGAAAGCAGCCGGAGTCGAACCGACCTGGGAGCGGCTGACGCCCCCAACCGGGTTTGAAGCCCGGCCGCATCACCGGATACGAATGCCTTCCTTCGGACAACGCAATGTGACTGGTTCGATCGTCATGCAAGGACTCTGGCATCGCTTGATGCCGCGTGAGTTCGGCGTCCCGAGTTCCCTACGCCGCGCCCCATTCCGCCCCGGGGCGCCGCACATGCCAATCGCCAACGCGGCGAGTATATCCCGCACGATCGAAGAACTCCAGAATCTGGATCGCGCGCTTGCGCCCCAGGCCCGTCGCATCGCGAAACGCGCCGGCTTCCACCTTGCCGCCCGCATCGGCGATCATGCCCGCCAGCCTGTTGACACTCGCATCGTCGTAGAACAGATCCTTGACGACCTGATGCAGCTGCCCTTGCCTCGCGAGCTTGCGCAATACCGCACGCACCCGCGCTTCGGGCACATTCAGCGCACGGCCCATATCCCGCACCCAAGGTGGATCGAAACGCCCCTGCACCACAAGCGGGAGCAGCGCTTCAGCCAACGCCGTCTCCTCGTCCGTCATTTCCACGCGGTGCGTCGGCAGATGCCACCACGCCCCCGTACGCGCCAGCGCCCCATCGCGCAACATCGCCTGCACGATGACGCGCCAATGCCGTGCGTCCAGCGCGGGCCACGTCATGCGGCCCAGCCGCGCGGCATCGAGTCCCGGTTCGTCCGGCAGGCGCACATGATAGTCACGCAGTACGTCGAGCACGCGCGTGCGCACGATGTCCCACGCCTGAGGCGAAAACGCGAGCGATTCCCCCTCCGCCCCCGCCATCACCACCGCGCTCGCCGGCCACTGCCATTGCCCCTCCGGCAACCCCGTGAGCGCCACGACTTGCGCACTCGTCAAACCGAACGCGGACTGCGCAAGCAGCGCATCCAGCCCATCCCCCTCCAGAGCACACGCCACGGCGTCGAGCCACGCCAATCGCGCCGCCGAGCGACGTTTGCGCGCCGGCGCCGCCGGGTCGAGCACGCGCCCGCCGCCGACCGTCGCCGTCGCCTGCGGATTGCGCACGATGAAGCGGTCGCCCGGCATCGTGCACACGGGCATATCGAAGACCAATTGCACACGCATCGTGCCACCCGGTGCCAGCGTGTCCCCTTCCAGCAAGACCGTGCGCGCCTGCGCATGCGTCGTGCCCACATGCACGTGCAGCGGAAACCACTGCGTAAGCGGCACACCGCCTTCCAGCCAATGTAGTTCGACGTCCACATACGTCGACGGCCCCGGCAATCCCGCCGCAACGATCCAGTTGCCCCGCCGAAGCTGGTCACGCTCAACGCCCGCCAGATTCAGCGCGCAGCGCTCCCCGGCTCGGCCCGCGTCCACCGGTCGGTTCTGCGCATGCACGCTGCGCACCCGCACCGGCAATCCCTGCGGCATCACCACGAGGTTGTCCCCCACGCGCACCGTGCCAGCGAATGCTGTGCCGGTCACGACCGTGCCATGGCCCGCCAGCGTGAAGACACGATCGACGGCGAGACGAAACAACGCGTCCTCGCGACGCGTCGCGTTGCCGGACGCGTGCAATGCCTGCGCCGCCTGCGCCAGACGCTCGCGCAGCACCGTCACGCCCGCGTCGCCCGGTGTCGTCGCGGACACCGGCACGACCTCCGCCCGGGCGAACGGCGTGTTCGCAAGCCATTGCGAAATCTCTTGCGTCACGGTGGCCAGCCGCGCCGCATCGACGCGATCCGCCTTCGACAGAGCGACCACGCCACGTCCCACACCCAGCATCGACAGAATGGCAAGATGCTCACGCGTCTGCGGCATGATGCCGTCGTCCGCCGCAATCACGAGCAGCGCGAAATCAATGCCGACAGCACCGGCCGCCATCGTGTGGATCAGCTTCTCATGGCCGGGAACATCGATGAAGCCCAACACCTCGCCATCCGGCAACGGCGTGTAGGCGTAACCCAATTCGATGGAAATGCCGCGCGCCTTTTCTTCCTTAAGCCGATCGGTGTCGACCCCCGTCAACGCGCGAACGAGACTCGTCTTGCCGTGGTCGATGTGACCGGCGGTACCCACGATCATGCGCGCAGCTCCGCGAATTGCAACGCCAGACGTGTTTCGTCAGCCGCTTCGAGACAACGCAGATCGAGCCACAGTGTCTGATCGGCAATCCGGCCGATCACCGGACATGGCAGCGCTCGCAGCGCGGCTTCGAGCGCCGCCAGCGCACGGCCGCTGCCACGTTTGCCGCCTCCGGCAGGCACGATCGCCAAACCATAGCTCGGGAGCTGCTCGACCGGCAACGCACCGCTGCCGATCTGGCTTACCATCGGCGCGGCGCTCACGGTATAGGCATCGCCCAGCGACTGCGCAAGCACCAGGGCCAGGCGCTGCGCCTGCACCATCATGTCGGCGCGCGTTCGGGTGAGCAGGCGCAACGTGGTGAGCCGCTCGGTCAGATGATCGGGATCGCGATACAGACGCAGCACCGGCTCCAGTGCCGCGAGCGTGAGCTTTCCCACACGCAGCGCTCGCTTGAGCGGATGCTTCTTGATCTTTGCGATGAGGTCCCTGCGCCCCACGATCATGCCCGCCTGCGGACCGCCCAGCAGCTTGTCGCCGGAGAACGTCACGAGATCGGCCCCGGCGGCAATCGTCTCCTGCACGGTGGTCTCGTGCGGCAACCCCCAGCGCTCCAGCGGCGTCAGTGTGCCGCTGCCGAGATCGACCGCCACCGGCACGCCGTGCGGCTTGGCAATCTGCACGACCTCCGCAACGTCGACGTGCTTCGTGAAGCCCGTGACCACGTAGTTGCTGCAATGGACCTTCATCAGCAATGCCGTCTTCTCGCCAATGGCATTGCGATAGTCGGCCGCATGCGTACGATTGGTCGTGCCCACTTCGACGAGCTTCGCACCCGCGTGCGTCATGATGTCGGGAATGCGAAACGCGCCGCCGATCTCCACCAGCTCACCGCGCGAGACCACGACGTCGCGACGCTTGGCAAGCGTTGCCAGCATCAGCAGTACCGCCGCCGCATTGTTGTTGACCACCGTTGCCGCCTCGCCGCCCGTCAATTCGCACAGCAAGGGCGCGACGAGGTCGTCGCGGTCGCCGCGTCCGCCCGTCGCGAGATCGAATTCGAGGTTGGCCGGCGCGGTGAGCGCTTGCATGACCGCTTCCACGGCGACCTCGGGCAGCAACGCCCGCCCCAGATTCGTATGCAGCACCGTGCCGGTGAGATTGAAGACCGGACGCAGCGTCGCCCGATTGCGTTCAGTCAGCGCGCGGGTCACCCGCGCCCCGAAGGCGGCCGGGGCCAGCGTGTCGTGCGTCAGCGTGCCCGCCAGCGCCGCCGCGCGGCACGCGTCGAGATCATGACGCAACGCGTCTGTCACCTGTGTACGACCGAAGTCCGCCAACACCGCCCGAAAGTCGGGCATCCCCAGCAGCCGGTCGAGCGACGGCAGATCCGCCGCCCCTGCCAACCCAAGATCGTGCTCGGCCATGCGCATCCCCGCATTCCCTTAGACCATTTCGGCGTTCTGCCAAAGCAACGGATTACCGTTGGCGCGCGCATAACCCGCCTCGCCCATCAACACGTCGAGGGCGAGACTCGCGAGATCGTCGGCAACCGGCTCCACGAACGGATCCTTGTCCTGGTAGAAGATCTTGCGATAGCTGTGGCAGTCGTCGCATGACTCCGCCCGGATCGGGGACGACGCGACGCGTTTGGCCGCCTCGTCGAGCGCCGGACGACCGTCGGCCCTCCTGGCGCCCCCCCCCTCGGCGTGGACTGCCCGCAGGTCCGCACCCGATGCCGCCGCGTCCCCTGTCTTGTCAAGCACGTGGTACGCAACATGCTGGCTCGCTTCGCAATGCGTGCACTTCACGCGGACCATGTGCCATTCGGTCGAGCAAAGCCCGCATGCGAGATACCGGTAGCCCTCATGCGCCCCACCGATACGAACGACACTCGCCACCGGCAGCGTGCCGCACACGGGGCAGACATTGGGGACGTCGAGCATCGGCACTTCGCCCGCGTCGAACAGGCTTGCCACGCCCGTCCACAGCACTTGCAGCGCCGCCATCAGGAACGGCGCGCTCGCCGCGTCGACCCCCTTGCCATGCCCGGCGAGCAACGCTTGCGCTGCCGCGTCGAGCGCGGCCGGACTGGCGGCACGAATGCGCGCGAGCACAGCGCGCACCGGCGCGGGCAGGTCCGGCTGTGCCGCCACGGCATCGAGCAGTTGCATGAGCAATGGCTGCCACCGGCCGGCGTCGTAACCACCGCTCGCGGGCACGAGCGGCATACAGTGCAGTTGGGCTTGCTCGATCGACTCGGCCGGTGGACGCTGCGCCGAAAAGGTGTCGAGCACGCGCTGTTGCGCGTCGACAAGCAAGGCCATGAAGCGGAGGTAATCGCCTAGCGGGTGGCCGTCGGCCAGTTGGCGCAGACGCGCCGCGCGCGCCGAGAACACTTCGGCGCGTTGCGGCATGCGTAGACGGGGAATGGCAGTGCGATCGAGCGACTCGATCTGTCCGGGTTCAAGGATGCGTTGCAAGGTAGCCGGCCTCGTAAGCTCGCCCGGCCACCACGGCCGGACTCATTTGTTGAGCTGCTTGTACCAGGCGCGATGGTGCTTCCACGCCCAGCCGCGGGTGACGGTACCGCGCGTCATCGCACGCACGGAACCCTTGATCCAGATTGCTGCATAGATGTGCGTAATGATGCCGCAAATCAGCACGAATGCACACACCGCGTGCACGTCTGATGCCAGGCGAATCACCCCGATCGGGAAGTACAGCGAGAAGTAGGCGCGCCAGATCACGACGCCCGAGAGCAGCAGCCCGATCATGCACAACACCATCACGTAGAAAAGCAGTTTCTGTCCGGCGTTGTAGCGCCCGACTTCCGGCAGATTCTCTTCGCGATTGTCGAGCACGTCGCCGATCTTCTTCATCCACTCCGTGTCGCGCGACTCGAACTTGTTGTAGCAGCCCAGCCGCACGGCGAGACAGGCAAAGGCAACGAACATCAACACGCCGACAAACGGATGCAAAATCCGCGTCCACGATCCGCCTCCGAACACATTGGCGAGCCAGAACATCGACGGATGGAACAGCGCGAGCCCGGAGAGCGCCAGCAGAATGAACGTGCCCGCGACAATCCAGTGGTTGATGCGTTGCCCCGCGCTGTAGCGCTCGATCAGATCGTCCTTGTCCGCCCGACGATCACTGCGTTCGTTCGACATGGTCAGACCTCCTCGTGCGTGGCGACGCCCTTCTGGCCGTCGGAACCGTCGCCCTTGCGGGATGCATCGTATCGGCGAGCGGCCGCCTCATCGTCCTCGGTCGTCTCGTTCGGACCGGTCTTGATGTAGTGGAAGAACCCGGCGAGCGCCGTCAGCGCCATGGCGGCGACGCCCAGCGGTTTAGCGATGCCCTTCCAGAATGCCACCATCGGACTGATCCGCGGATCGTCCGGCAAGCCGTGATACAGCGACGGCTTGTCGGCATGATGGAGCACATACATCACGTGCGTGCCGCCCACGCCCGCCGGATCGTACAGCCCGGCGTGCTCGAAACCGCGTGACTTCAGGTCTTCGATGCGCTCGGCCGCCTGGTCCTTCATGGCGTCCTTGGTGCCGAACAGGATCGCGCCGGTCGGACACGTCTTCACGCACGCCGGTTCCAGTCCGACTGACACGCGGTCGGAACACAAGGTGCACTTGTAGGCCTTGTGATCCTTCTGCGAGATGCGCGGGATGTTGAACGGGCATCCGGTGATGCAGTACCCGCAGCCGATGCACGCCTCTTCATGGAAGTCGACGATGCCGTTGGCGTATTGCACGATGGCGCCTGGCGACGGGCACGCCTTCAGGCAGCCCGGGTCCTCGCAATGCATGCAGCCATCCTTGCGGATCAGCCACTCGAGATCGCCCTTCGGGTTCTCGTACTCGGTGAAGCGCATGAGCGTCCACGAGTCGGCCGTCAGGTCCGCCGGGTTGTCGTACACGCCGACGTTCGTGCCCACCTCGTCGCGCAGGTCGTTCCACTCCATGCACGCCGTCTGGCACGCCTTGCAGCCGATGCATTTCGACGTATCGATCAGCTTGGCGACGTCCCCCGTGTGCGCCTCGCGCACCGAGGGCGACGGCAACGTGGTGGCCGAGCGCCGTTTGATATCCAGTGATTGCAATGCCATGGCGCCCCCTTATGCCTTCTCGACTTTCACCAGGAACGACTTGAACTCGGGTGTCTGCGAATTCGCGTCGCCCACGATCGGCGTCAGCGTGTTCGCGAGGAACCCGGGTTTGGTCAGTCCCTTGAAGCCCCAGTGAATCGGAATGCCCACGTGATGAATCGTCTTGCCGTCCACCTTGAGCGCACGAATGCGCTTGGTCACGACCGCCCGGGCCTTGATGAAGCCGCGATTGGACGAGACCTTGACCGTGTCGCCCGCCACCACACCGATTTCCTTTGCGAGTGCTTCGCCGATCTCGACGAACTGCTCTGGCTGGATGATCGAATTGAGCAGCGCGTGCTTGGTCCAGTAGTGGAAGTGCTCGGTCAGTCGATACGTCGTCGCCACATAGGGGAACTTGTCGGCCGTGCCCATCGCGGCCAGATCGTCCGGGAACACGCGGGCGCCCGGATTGTTCGTGGCCTTCGGCTGCTTCGGGTGCAGCGGGTTGTACCCCAGCGGCGTCTCGAACGGCTCGTAGTGCTCGGGGAACGGCCCCTCGGCCATAGCCCCCTTCGCGAAGAAGCGCGCCACGCCCTCGGGGTTCATGATGAATGGACTCATGCCGGCCGCCGGATCCTCGTCGACCTTGAAGTCCGGCACGTCCGCCCCGGTCCAGGCCTTGCCGTTCCACCACACCAGCTTGTGCTTCGGATTGAACGGCTTGCCCGCGAGGTCGGACGACGCGCGGTTGTAAAGAATGCGACGGTTCGCTGGCCACGCCCACGCCCAGTTCAGCGTCTGCCCGATGCCGGTCGGATCGCTGTTGTCGCGGCGTGCCATCTGATTACCCGCCTGCGTCCACGCGCCGGCAAAGATCCAGCAGCCCGACGACGTACTGCCGTCGTCCTTCAGTTCGGCAAACCCCGCCAGTTGCTCGCCGGCCTTGCGGGTGACCTTGGTCGGGTCCTTCGGATCGACCAGGTCCTTGAGCGCACGGCCGTTGTACTCCTTGGCGAGTTCTTCGGGAGACGGACTCTCCGGCTGGGCGTATGGCCACGACAGGTTGACGATCGGATCGGGGAACTTGCCGCCCTGCGTCTTGTACATCTCGCGCAGGCGCAGGAACAGCCCGGTCATGATGTCAATGTCCGTGCGTGCTTCGCCCGGCGGCTCGGCCCCCTTCCAGTGCCATTGCAGCCAGCGCCCCGAGTTGACCAGCGTGCCGTCTTCCTCGGCGAAGCAGGTCGTCGGCAAGCGGAACACCTCCGTCTGGATCTTGCTCGAATCCACGTTGTTGTGCTCGCCAAAGTTCCGCCAGAACTCCGACGTCTCCGTCGCCAGCGGATCCATGACGACGAGGAACTTGAGCTTGGCCAGCGCCTGATCCCACTTGAACTTGCCCGGTGCCGCCGCGAGCGGGTTGAACCCCTGCGCGAGGTAGCCGTTCATCTTGCCCTGGTTCATCAGCTCGAGCACCTGGAGCAAGTCGTAGGGCTTGTCGAGCTTGGGCAGGTAGTCGTAGGCCCAGTGGTTTTCGGCCGTGGCCGCGTCACCCCACCACGCCTTCATCAGGCTCGCGTAGAACTTCGGATAGTTCTGCCAGTAGCTGAGCTGGTTCGGACGCAGCGGCTTTTGGGTGCGCGCCGCCAGGTACTGCTCGGCGGTCTGCTCGGCCTGCTTGGGCAACGTCATGTACCCCGGCAGCAAGTCGGTCATCAGTCCGAGATCGGTCAGCCCCTGGATGTTCGAGTGGCCGCGCAGCGCGTTCATGCCGCCACCGGCCACCCCGATATTGCCCAGCAGAAGTTGCACCATCGCACCGGTGCGGATCATCTGCGAGCCGATCGAGTGCTGTGTCCAGCCCAGCGCGTACATGATCGTCATCGTGCGCGTCGGCGTGGAGCACTCGGCGATCAACTGGTAGACCTGATGGACCTTGTCGGCCGGCGTGCCGCACACGCGCTCGACCATCTCGAGGGTATAGCGCGAGTAGTGCTGCTTCATCAACTGGAACACCGTGCGCGGGTGCTGCAGCGTCGCGTCGGTGAGGACGTAGCCGTCCGCACCCTTCTGGTAGTCCCAGGTGCTGCGGTCGTAAGTGCGCTTCTCGGCGTTGTAACCCGAGTAGATACCGTCTTCGAACGCGAATTCGTCTTTCACGAGGAAGGTGAAATCGGTGTAGTTCTTGACGTATTCGTGCTGGATCTTGTCGTTCGTGAGCAGGTAGTTGATCAGCCCGCCGAGGAAGACGATATCCGTGCCGGAACGGATCGGGGCGTAGACGTCCGCGACCGATGCCGAACGATTGAAGCGCGGGTCAACCACGATCAGGCGCGCGTTGTTGCGCGCCTTCGCCTCGGTCACCCATTTGAAACCGCACGGGTGCGCCTCGGCGGCGTTGCCGCCCATGATAAGGACCAGATCCGCGTTCTTGATGTCGACCCAATGGTTCGTCATCGCACCACGGCCAAACGTCGGGGCAAGACCTGCCACCGTCGGGCCGTGTCAGACACGTGCCTGGTTGTCGAATCCCAGCATCCCGGTACTGCGGATGACTTTATGCGTGATGTAGCCGACTTCGTTGCTCGAGGCCGACGCGGCCAACATGCTCGTCGTGACCCAGCGGTTGACCGTCAGGCCATCGTCCGTTTTCTCGACGAAATTGGCATCGCGATCGTCCTTCATCAACTTGGCGATGCGATCGAGCGCGTCATCCCAGGAAATCCGCTCCCACTTGTCCGACCCCGGCTTGCGGTATTCCGGATATGTCAGGCGGTTCGGGCTGTGGATGAAGTCGATGAGGCTCGCCCCCTTCGGACACAAGGTGCCGCGATTGATCGGGTGGTCGGGGTCGCCTTCAATGTGGAAAATGCTCTTCGGCGCGTTCATCGCCCCGTCGCCGTAGCTATACATGAGCAGGCCACAGGCGACGGAACAGTACGGACAGGTGTTACGGGTTTCCGTCGCTCGCGCTAGCTTGAACTGACGGACTTCCGCCAGCGCCGCGTCAGGTGCAAACCCGAGCATTGCCAGGCTGGACCCGGCCAACGTCGCGCCACTCACTTTCAGGAACTGGCGCCTCGACATATTCAGCATGGGGGAAATCTCCTCAAATTTTCAAGAACTTTGCGGGAGTCCGTTGAGTATAGAGCAAAGATTCATGGTTTTCCGTGACTTAGCACAAACCATGCCGAATGCTGCGACGCAGCGCAAAACGCAGGAACTTCCTCAACAGTTTGGTATTCTGAGCGTCACTTTGCTCACCGTCCCCCCGGGCATGCACACCTTACCCCCAGAAGATGACGTGACAAACCTGATGGCATGCCCCAACTGCGACACGCTGCACCGTCGCACGGACGTGCCCCCGCGCGAGGCGGCACGCTGCGTGCGCTGTCACTCGGTGCTTTACCGCGCCCCCGATCTGCGCCTGTCGCGCGTACTGGCGCTTACCCTGGCCTGCCTGATCGTGTTCGCCATCGCGAACGCGTTTCCCATCGTCGAGATCGAGGTGCAGGGCATCTACACGCGTACTACGCTCATCGGCGCCGCCTGGGCCCTGTACCGCGAAGGCATGTGGCTCGTCGCCTTGCTGGTCTTCACCACCACGGTGCTCTCGCCACTCTCGCAATTGCTCGCGCTGGTCCATCTGATTGGCCCGCTCTCGGTCGGGCGACGGCCGTATGCCGTCTTTCACGTGATGCGCGCCATCGAGTTCTGCCGCCCCTGGGGCATGATCGAAGTGTTCATGCTCGGCGTCCTGGTGTCGCTGGTCAAACTCTCGTCCATGGCCAGCGTGTTGCCCGGCATTGCGTTATGGGCCTTCGGGGCGCTCACCGTGTTGCTGGCGATGGTGCTGTCTTACGACCTGCGCAATCTCTGGCTCGTGATCGACCACACATCGGACGCCAACGCGGCCAGCGCCTCGCCATCCCGGACGGTGCCGCGATGAAATACCTCACCGCCAAGGACGCCGGACTGGTGGCGTGCACCGCATGCGGACGGCTCTCACGCCACGTCGAGACGCTCGAGACGGCGCGCTGCCCACGCTGCGGCGCGATCCTGCACCAGCGCAAGATCGACAGTCTCACGCGTACCTGGGCCTTGCTGATCGCGGCCGCGATCCTTTACATTCCCGCCAACGTCCTGCCCATGATGCAGACGCGCTCGCTGCTCGGGAATTCCAGCGACACGATCATGAGCGGGGTGATCTATTTCTGGATCAACGGCGAGTACGATCTGGCCATCGTCGTCTTCACGGCCAGCATTCTCGTGCCGATGCTCAAGCTTATTGCGCTGTCGCTGCTGTGCCTCACCGCGCAGCGCGGCGCGCGCTGGAAACCGCATCAACGCACCAAGCTTTATCACATGATCGAGTTCATCGGCCGCTGGTCGATGCTCGATGTCTTCGTCGTCGCGCTGATGGTCGCGCTCGTGAACATCCAGTCGCTGGCCGTGATCCAGGCCGGTCCCGGCATCGTGGCGTTCGGCTCGGTGGTCGTGCTCACGATGCTCGCCTCGATGCAGTTCGACCCCCGCTTGATCTGGGATCAGATCCGCGACGACGATACCGAACAGGACGATCATGACTGACCCGAACGATCCGCAAGCCCCCAAGGCGCCGCCGCCCGGTGCCGGCGAACTGCCCACGCCGGTCATCGAGCCGCGCAAACGCTGGGCACCGTCGCTCGTCTGGCTGATCCCGCTGGTGGCGGCCGTGATCGGCCTGTCGCTCGTCGCCAAGGCAATCATCGAGCGGGGCCCGAGCGTCGTCATCGATTTCAAGACGGCCGAAGGCCTCGAAGCCGGCAAGACGAAGGTGAAGTACAAGGAAGTCGATATCGGCACCGTCAAGAACATCGAGCTGTCCGAAGACCTGTCGCATGTGCGCGTGACCGTCGACCTGACCGAGAATGCCAAGCGATTCGCGGTCAAGGACTCGCGTTGGTGGGTGGTGCGTCCGCGCGTGGCGGGCGGCAGCGTCTCCGGCCTGTCCACGCTGCTCTCGGGCGCCTATATCGGTGCCGACGCCGGCAAGTCGAACGACGCGTCGAATCATTTCGTGGGACTCGAAGTGCCGCCGGTCGTCTCCAGCGGCCAGCCGGGCAAGCCGTTCGTGCTGCATGCGGCGGACATCGGCTCGCTCGACATCGGCTCACCGATCTATTACCGCCGCATCCAGGTCGGTCAGGTCGAAGCCTTCTCGCTCGACCCGGATGGCAAGGGCGTGACGCTGCGCGTGTTCGTCCAAGCGCCCTACGACCAGTACGTCGGCTCCAACACGCGCTTCTGGCATGCGAGCGGCATCGACCTGCGGCTCGATTCGAACGGCTTCCAGGTCAATACGCAGTCGCTGGCGTCGGTGGTCATCGGCGGCATCGCGTTCCAGGCGCCGAACGAGTCTGGCGCGGGCGTGATGGCCAAGGCGGGCCAGGAATTCCGCCTGGCGCCCGACGAAACCACGGCCATGAAGGCCCCCGACACGCACCCGATGACGGTCGTGTTCCGCTTCCAGCAGTCGTTGCGCGGCCTGGCGGTGGGCGCGCCGGTGGATTTCCGCGGTATTACGCTGGGCGAAGTCACATCGATCGGCGTGGAATTCGATCAGGCGACCAAGCGGATCAGCATGCCGGTGACGGTCGAAGTCTATCCGGATCGCCTGCGTCGCCGCGACCCGAAGAACAATCTGCCGTCGAACGAACTCGCCAGTCGCCAGATCCTGAATTCGCTCGTCGCGCGCGGTCTGCGCGGCCAGTTGCGTACCGGCAATCTGTTGACGGGCCAGTTGTACGTGGCGCTCGACTTCTTCCCGAACGCCAAGCCCGCCAAGGCGGAGGAAGTCGACAACGTGGTGCTCGTGCCGACCGTGCCCAACACGCTCGACCAGTTGCAGCTCCAGATCGCCGACATAGCGACCAAGCTCGACAAGATTCCGTTCGACAGTATCGGCCAGAACCTCGATGCGTCGCTGCGCAAGCTCGACAAGACGCTCGACAGCGCGCAGGGCCTGTTCCGCCAGCTCGACGGCGAGATCGCGCCGGAGGCGAAGGCCACGCTGAGCGAGGCGAAGAAGAGCTTCGGCGCCGCCGAGCGCACCCTCTCCGAAGACGCTCCGGTGCAACAGGACGTTCGTCAGGCCATGCAGGAACTGACCAAGACCCTGCGCTCGCTGGGTACACTCGCCGAGTATCTGCAGCTGCACCCCGAGGCATTGCTGCGTGGCAAACCCAAGGACCCGCAACCATGACGATGCCGCCCCCAATGCCCCATAGCCAGCGCCGCCGGGCGATGCCGATGGTCGGCGCCGTGCTGGTCACCCTCGCCCTGACGCTCGCCGGATGTGCGTCGCCGCCAGCGCGCTTCTACACGCTGACCGACGCCGCCGGCGCCGCCGGCGCGGGCAGTCCCGCCACGACTGGCGCGAACGTGCCGACCGCGCCCTATGCGATCGAAGTCTCGCCAGTCGCCGTGCCCGAGCAGGTCGACCGGCCGCAACTCGTTGTCACGCGCGGCGGCGGCCGCGTCGACATTCTGGAGGAATCGCGCTGGGCCGCCCCGCTCAAGACCGAGCTGACGTCGACGATCTCGCGCAACCTCACGCAGCACCTTGGGGCGATGGACGTCTATGGCCTGCCGCGGGCCGACGGCCTCACCGTCTACCGCGTCTCGACATCGGTGCAGCGCTTCGAGTCCGTGCCGGGCGGGCAGGCGGCACTCACGGCGGTCTGGAGCGTTCGCAGGGTACCGGGCGACGTCGTCGTCACTTGCCGCTTTGCGGGCACCGCGCCCGCCTCGGGGGACGACGGTGGCACAGACGGCATCGATGGGGTTGTCGCGGCGCAACGCCAGCTCGCCGACCGGCTGGCGCTCGGCATCGGCAACGCCATTGCCGCGAGCGCGCAAGGCACCACGCCGCACTGCGAGCGCTGAACACAGTCTAGGCGGTCGTCACGCTGCGGTTGTCCTTGATGCAGGCCTCGGGGGCAGGTCAAGACGCGGGCTGATTCGAAGTGTGTGCGGGTGAAGCCGTCATCCGCGTGCTCAACGCCCGAGATCGGTGGCCGACGTGTGTCGCGTCTCGCCGCCCTCTTGGGTGGCCCCCGCTGCCGGGTCTTCCACGCGTCGGAAAATGAGCGCCGACACGAGCGTTATCAACCCGACGCACACGAAGGTCAGGCGAAACCCCGCCACCGTGCCGCCCACGCCCACCTGCCCGGCCAATTGACCGAACAATGCCAGCAACTGGCCACCGATGGTCACGCCCAGTCCCAGCGCCAGCATCTGCGCCATCGAGAACAGACCATTGCCCGCGCTCGCGCGACGCGTGCCGAGATCCTTGAGCGTGACGCTGTTCATCGCGGCGAACTGCATCGAGTTCGCCCCGCCGAAGATCGCCAGTTGCGCCAGCCCCAGCCACATCGGCCACCCCGGGCCGAACAACGCAAAGCTCGCGATGGCGCCACCGACCACCGCCGTGTTGACCATCAGAAAGCGCGTGTAGCCATAGCGCTGCACCAATGGCGTGACCATGCGCTTGACCACTACGCCAGCCAGTGCGACCGGCAACATCATCAGGCCCGACGCGAGCGGGCTGTACCCCATGGCCACCTGAAGCAGCAGCGGCAACAGGAAAGGCACGGCGCTGCTGCCAATCCGCGCGACCAGATTACCCAGCAGCCCGAGCCGGAAACTGCGCGTCGCGAAGAGTTCGAGCGGGAACAGCGGCGCGGCGCGACGCCGGGCATACGGCCAATAGCCCAGCGTGGTGACGACGCAAAGCAGCGCCAGCCCCACGGACACCCCCCATCCCCGGTCGGAGAACGGGTGATCGAGCGCCAGCGTGAACGACACCATCGCCATCGAGAGCAGCGCGAAACCCGTCCAGTCGAAGTCGGCATCGATGACCTCATCGCGTGCCGGACGCGGCAAGTAGTGCCGCACGGCCAGGCTGCCGACGATGCCGATTGGCACGTTGATCAGGAAAATCCAATGCCAGGAGGCCACCTGCACCAGCCAGCCGCCCAGCACCGGACCGATCATCGGACCGACCTGTCCGGCAATCGACACGAACGCGAGCGCCGCCAGGTACTGCCCTGCCGGGAACGTGCGCAGCACCGCGAGGCGCCCGATCGGCAGGAGCATCGAACCGCCCGCCCCCTGCAACACGCGCGCGAGCACCAGTTGCGACATCGTGTGCGCCATCGCGCAGCAGATCGAGCCGAGCACGAACAACAGGATCGCGACGAAGTAGATGCGGCGCGTACCGAACCGGTCGGCCAGCCAGCCCGACGCCGGGGTCAGCATGGCCATCGTCAGGGAGTAGGAGACCACCACGGGCTGCATGCGCAGCGGGTTCTCGCCGAGGCTCGCCGCCATGGCGGGCAGGGCCGTGTTGACGATGGTCGTGTCGAGCGCCTGCATGAAAAAGCCCGCCGCCACGATCCACAGCAGCGCGGTGAGTGTCTTGTCTTGCGTCATGCGGCGTGGTGACGAAACACGGCGACCCGCCCTGTCTCTGAAAAAGAATTAAGCGAAAGCAGAATTCTAGCGCTTCAGGCAGGCCAGCCGATGCCGAGGCTTCCAGACGGCGGAGAATGCCCCGCCGCCTTGCCGTCGTCCGCCCGGCCGCAACCCGCCTCAAGCCCTGGCTGCACGATAACCGACATGTTCGAAGCGGGCCTCGTCGTCGACATCGTCTTCATACGACGTGTCCTGCGCCGCGTGATCCGTTGCATCGTGGGCACGGTCCTCGTCGGCCAGCGCGCCGAGGCGGATCGCCGCGTGCACGAGTGCGATATGCGAGAACGCCTGCGGGAAGTTGCCGACCTGACGCGCATGGTGTGTGTCGTACTCCTCGGCCAGCAAGCCGACATCGTTGCGCAACGACAACAACCGCTCGAACAAGTCATGGGCATCGCGGTGACGGCCAATCATCACCAGGCAGTCGACCATCCAGAAACTGCATGCGAGAAACGCGCCCTCGCCCGCCGGCAGGCCGTCGTCGACCCGGCTCGTGCGATAGCGTTGCACCAGGCCATCGTGCATCAGATCGCGCTCGACCGCTTCGATGGTGCCGATCACGCGCGGATCGTCCGCCGGCAGGAAGCCGACGAGCGGAATCATCAGAAGACTCGCATCCATCTCCGACGAGCCGTACGCCTGCATGAACGCATTGCGCCCTTTGTCGAAGCCGTGCGCGCACACGTCTGCGTGAATCTCCCTGCATAACTGACGCCAGTGATCGATCGGCCCCGGCAAGCCGAAGCGCTCGGCCGACTTGATCGCGCGGTCGAACGCGACCCAGGCCATTACCTTCGAGTAGGTGAAGTGCTGGGGGCCGCCGCGCACTTCCCAGATGCCCTCGTCCGGTTTGCGCCAGACGGTCTCGAGATGCGCCACGAGCTTCGTCTGCACCTCCCATGTGGCCTCGACCGGCGGCAATCCACCGAGACGCGCCTGATGCAGCGCGTCCATCACTTCGCCATAGACATCGAGCTGCAACTGTCCGACCGCGCCATTGCCCACGCGCACGGGCTTCGCGCCTTCGTAGCCGGGCAGCCAATCCACTTCCCACTCGGGCAGACGCCGCTCGCCCGAGAGTCCGTACATGATCTGCACCTGCGACGGCGCACCGGCCACGGCGCGCACCAGCCAATGGCTCCAATCGTTCGCCTCGGTGTAGTAGCCGCCAAGCATCAGCGCCTGCAACGTCAGCGTCGCGTCGCGCAACCAGCAGTAGCGATAGTCCCAGTTGCGTTCGCCGCCGAGATGTTCGGGCAATGACGTCGTCGGGGCGGCCACCACACCGCCCGTCGGCACGAACGTAAGCGCCTTGAGCACGATGAGCGAGCGGCGAATCGCGTCGGCCCACCGGCCGTCGAGCTGACAACGGTGCGCCCAGGTGCGCCAGTAGCGCTCGGTATCGGCGAGGGCGGTGAGCGGGTCGATCTCGCGCGGATCGGGGTGATGCGACGGCACACGCGAGAGCACGAACGGCACGGTGTCACCCGCCTTCACGTCGAACCGGGCGCACAGACTGCCCGGCACATCCTGGATCTCGACGGGGGTGCGCACCACGACCTTGTCGGGCCCGGCGATCAGCCGCATCCCCGGCCCGGTGGGATCGTCGCCGTCGAGCGGACGCGACCACGGCACCGACGCCCCATAGTCGAATCGCAGGATCAACTCCATCGACATCGTCACCGTACCGTGTATGCCCTTGACCAGCCGCACGAGATCGGCGGCGCCGTCACGCAACGGCATGAAGTCGATCACGGCAACGCAGCCCTCCACGGTCTCGAAACGGGTCTCGAGAATCAGCGTGTCGTCGTGATAGCGACGCGTACAGGCCACATGGGGGTCATCCGGCGCGAGCTTCCATCGGCCATGCTCCGGGCCGCCAAGCAGTGCGGCGAAACACGCCGGGGAATCGAAATACGGCCAACAGAGCCAGTCGATCGAACCGTCGCGCGCCACGAGTGCCGCGCTTCGGCAGTCGCCAATCATTGCGTAGTCTTCAATACGTGCCGGCATGCTCACCTCGCGAAGGGAAGAGGAACGTCGCGCCCGTCGCCAGACCGGGGAACGCCAGCGAGTGGAGCCCTATGATGTTACGCGCGTGATCGAGGCGCGGCCACTGGCACGATGACGGGCCGTGGCGATTGCTGGAGATGCTGCCTGGGGTCATGCGGTCCCTCCTGTCGACGTTGGGTGTCGGGTCGGATTGATCGGTGGCCTGTCGTGCGCCAATCTAAAAACCGACCGGCCACCCGGAGGGAAGTTCTACGCTAGGCGTCAACACGCGGAGAATCCGCATCGCAGACGCGCCACATACGTTATGCGCTCACGTGTGCCGCCTCTTCCAGCACATGCACCGCCCCCTGCGCGATCAGGTCGCGAATCCGCGTCGCGTCGAAGCCATACGCTGCCAACACCTCGCGCGTGTGTTCACCAAGCCGCGGGGCGGGGCCGCCCGTGCGCTTCGGCGTCTCGGAGAAGCGGATCGGCAGGCCGATGCTGCGTGTCGGGCCATCCAGTGGATGCACCGTTTCGACCACCATCTCGCGCGCCACGATCTGCGGGTGCGTCACCGCTTCCGAGATGGGCAACACCGGGCCGACCGGCAGGCCCACGGCGTCGAGCCGTTCGACCCAGTGGTGAGTCGTGTCGCGCATCAGGTACGCCGTGAGCCGCTCGACGAGTTCGGCACGATGCGCCGTGCGGCCGACGTTGGTGGCGAAGCGTGGATCACCGGCGATCTCGGGGGCGTCGAGCACCTGCAGCAGCCGCTCGTAGTTCGCCTGATTGGCCGCGCCGATATTGATCCAGCCATCTTGCGTGCGAAACGCCTGATAAGGCGTGCTCGTCGGATTCGCCGAGCCAAGCTTCGGTGGATTCTCACCGCTAGCGAAGAAGTTGGCCGCCGCCCAGTACATCTGCTGGAATCCCGCTTCGAGCAATGACGTGTCGACAATCTGCCCCTGCCCCGTGCGCAACCGATGCGCATACGCCGCCGAGACGCCGAGCGCCGCCAGAATGCCCGCGTTGATATCGGCAATCGGCGAGCCTGCCTTGATGGGCCCCTGCCCCGGCTCGCCCGTCACGCTCATCAGGCCGGAGAGTCCCTGCGCGATCAGATCGAAGCCGCCTTTGTCGGCGTATGGGCCGGTGCGTCCGTAGCCGGAAATGGCGCAATAGATGAGGCCCGGATTCGCCGCGCGCAACGTCTCGTAGCCAAGGCCGAGCCTCTCCATCGTCCCCTTGCGGTAGTTCTCGGTGACGACATCGGCACTCGCCAGCATCTCGCGCAAGACTGCACAGCCGCCTTCCGTCTTCAGATTGAGCGCAATGCCGCGCTTGTTGCGATTGAGCATCATGAACGATGCCGACTCGCCGTGCGAGAGGATCGGCGCGAAGCGCCGCGCATCGTCGCCATCCATCTTCTCGACCTTGATGACGTCGGCCCCCATGTCGGCAAGCATCATGCCGCACACCGGGCCGGACATGATGTGCGACAGTTCGATCACCTTGACGCCCTGCAACGGTCCGCCTGACGGCTTGAGGGTATCGGTCATGTCAGCGCCCCTCGAACACGGGCGACGTCTTCGCGAGGAAGGCGCGATAGCCCGTCTGGAAATCGGCCGTGCCGAAGCACGCGAAACCTTCGTCGATCTGCGCGGCAGTGAGCGGCTGGCCGCTGGCCAGTTCGCGCACGAAACGCTTGTGCCAGCGCGCGACCAGCGGCGCGCCGGCAGCGATGCGGGCCGCGCTCTCCAGGGCCTCTCGCGTGACGTCGCCATCGGCCACCACGCGGGTGACGAGCCCGATGCGCAATGCCTCCTGCGCGTCGAAGATCCGGCCTTCCAGCAGAATCTCGAGCGAGCGCGCCGGGCCGAGCAACCGCACAAGACCCGATAGCTCCGCATGCGCCATTACCAGGCCCAGCTTGTTGATCGGCGCGCCGAAACGGCTCGACTCGCCGCAGATGCGCACGTCGCAGGCCGCCGCGATTTCCATGCCACCGCCAACACAGATACCGTGGATCATTGCCACTAGCGGCACCGGACACCGGGACAACGCGTCGAGCGTGCGGTGCATGAGCGCGCCATACGTGCGCGCTTGCTCCACGCTGGCGCGATCGGTCTCGAACTCCGCAATGTCGTTGCCCGGCGCGAACGACGTCTCGCCCGCCCCGCGCAGCAAGATGCAGCGCACATCCGGCGTCTCGGACAACGCCAGGATCGTGTCGCCCAAGGCCTGCCACATGGACTGGGTCAAGGCGTTGAGCTTCTCTGGTCGATTGAGCGTAACCCGCGCGATTGCGCCGTGTCGCTCGGTCAGTACGATCGATGTCACATAGCCTCCTTTGAACGCCAGCGCGCACCCGATGTCGGCCAGCCTCTATTTTTGGTATACCAATTTACGCAAACGATAAAATCTTTGATGCGGAATTAGCAAGCAGAAAACGATCTAATAAGGGTAAACGTGGGATTTTTACGTATTGGTGATTGACGACAGACGACATGCTCGTCAGAATTGGCATTCCATTTTTACAACCCCTGCGCATGATCACGTCCGCTTCGCTGAATGCCGCCGCTTACGAAGCCCTCAAGGCGCGCATCGTGCGCGGCGACCTTCGTCCCGGGGCACCCCTCTCGGAACGCGCGCTATGCGACGCGCTGGCTGTCTCGCGCACGCCACTGCGTGAAGCGCTCAAGCGGCTGGCGAACGAGGGGTTGGTGGAAATCTCGGAAACGCGCCGGGCACGGGTGGCGCGTGTGAGTGTCGACGAAGTCGTGAATCTGCTCGCCGTGATGGCGGTACTCGAAGGACTCTCGGGCGAGCAGGCGTGCGAAAAAGCGTCGGAGGCCGATCTGGTTGCACTCACGCAACTGCAGGCCGACATGGAATCAGCATACGCCCGCGCCGATCACGCCGCCTACTTCGCCCTGAATCAGCAAATCCACCTGAGCATTCTGCGTATGGCGGACAACGGGCCGCTGGCCGAGTACTTCCATAATCTCAACGCACGCCTGCGGCATGTGCGTGAGCGGTTGACGCCCACGCCCGAGCGCTGGCGTCAGGCCGTCGATGAACATGCGCAAATGCTGGCGCTGCTGCGCCGGCGCGATGGCAAGCGACTGCGCACGCTGATGGAAGCGCACCTGCGCAGCAAGACCGACGCCTACGTCGCCGCCATGCTCAACGACGGACTGGTGAGCCTGGGGCGAGCGGCGTGACCGGATCGGCACACCCACGCAGGCAAGCGCTGGCACCGCACCGGCGCGTTACGCGACGGCGAGCCGATGGGCGAGCACGGTAGCGCACTTGGCCATCAAGTGCCCGCGCAACAGTCGGCCGAGCGCAGCGCCGTCACGTGCATGCAAGGCGCGCAGCATCGCAACGTGCTCGTCGACGGCTTGCTCCCACTTGCCGGCGTGCAGGTTGGAGCGGAATCGCAACGCCTGAAGGCGTTGATTGACCGATTGGTACATCTGCGTGAGGGCGGGATTGCGCGCCGCTGCATTGATGCGATCGTGAATCCGCTGGTTGAAGTCGAAATAGTCCGAGAGGTTGCCGTTCGCGTGGCACGCGCTCATCGCGCAATGCAGGGTCTCGATGTCGTCGACTTCCGCCTGCGTGATGCGCTCGCAAGCCAATTCGCCAGCCAGCGCTTCAAGACCGCTGAGCAGTTCGAAGGCGTCGGCGATATCGGCGGCCGACAGCGTCACGACGCGTGCGCCGCGATTCGGCAGCAGTTCGATCAAACGCTCGACCGCCAGCATCTTGAGCGCCTCGCGCAGCGGTGTGCGCGACACGCCGAGTTGCTCGCACAGGGCACGCTCGTTCAGGTGCGCGCCCGGCGGCAGCGTGCCTTCGGTCATCATCTTGCGCAGGCGATCCATCACGGCGAGATGCAGCGCCTGTCGACTGATCGGGCGAGCCGTCTCGTGGTCCGGCGGGTGGACGACGTGATCACGCAGGACATTCAGGGTCACAGAGTGCATAGGCTGGGTCGGGTCGTTCACTTGGAAAAGAAGGTCATCGACTGCACGCACCGCACTTTCGCGAGCGACGGCACGCTTGTCCGTTGCCACATCGCGCGAAATATTACGAAATATTACGAAGTCCGATTCTCTCAGATCGCCGGGACTTTGACTACGTTAGATGGTGTTTTCACCGAGTAGCCATCATGTTCACCGCGCCGCGCAACGACGACTGAATTTTGTATACGATGTGGAGCCACGTGCTGCCAGCAAATCGCTGGGGCATCGCTCTTCCTCCAGGAGACTTGCAAAATGTTCGAGACCCCCGCTGTCGAATCACTGGCCCAACTGCTGGCCGACACCCGTCGCGGCGATACGCCGATCGATGCCCCCGCTGCAGCGCTGCTGCCGGCCGATGCCGACGCCGCCTACGCCGTGCAATTGCGCACGCTCGATCTGCTCGGCGAGACGATTGCGGCGTGGAAAGTGGGCGCGAAAGCCCCGATGGATCTGCCGAATTGCGCGCCGATTCCGGCGTCTGTCGTCAGCGACGCCGGCGGCACCCTGGCACTCGATGATTTCTTCCGTCCCGGGTTGGAACTGGAGATCGCGTTCCGACTGGCACGCGATATCAAGCCGAAGATTTACGACGAACGTGAGGCGCTCATGTTTGTCGGCGAGACGCTTGTCACGATCGAGATTACCGACAGTCGCTTCGCGACGCGCGGTCTCGACAGCCGGTTCACACTCGCCGATTTGCAGAACAATGGCGCACTCGTGATCGGGAGCGGCCGTGCTTACGATGCGTCGCTCAACTACCTGACGCCGAAGCTCACGTTCTCGCTCGATGGTGTGAACCTCGCGCCAGCCGACACGGGGATCAACACGGGGGGCGATCCGCGCACCCTGCTCACGTGGCTCGTCAATCACAACGGCAGGCGCGGCATCACGATGCGCGCGGGTGCCATCGTCACCTGCGGCTCTTACGTCGGCATGATTCCCGCCCGCGGTGCAGGCGTGCTGCGCGGCACGATCGACGGGATCGGCGACGCGTCCGTCACGCTGAAGTGATGGCGCGCGACCCTTCCGGATTGCCGTGAGATTGCGCTTCGCGCCCGTCGCCACTTATCCACAGTTTTTGTTCACAACGTTGTGGACAAGTCCTTGACGAGCAAGCGCAAGTCGTTGATTCGACTCAGGGATTCAGTTGACCTGCGCCGCGGGAGCAGCGCTCTGGTGGTCTACCGCCAGCGCGAACCCCTTGTTGCGCTCGCGAACGACACGGTGAATCAGCTCCCACACCGTATGGGCAACGGGCGAGAGCGAACGGTTCTTGCGACGCACGAGCACGATGTTGCGCTCGAACGCGGGCAACAGCGGGCGCACGGCCAGCGTCGAGTTCTCCGGCAACGGCAGCGCCAGCGGCGGCAGCACACTTACCCCCAGCCCCTCCTGCACCATGCGGAAGATGGTGCTCACGTGCCCCAACTCCTGCGTGATGGTCCCTTGCACCTTTTGCGTGGTCAGCGCGCGATCGATCAGCACGCGGCTGCCCGAACTCTGATTGAGCAGCACCAGGTTCTCACCCGAGAGTTCCGACCAATGCACCGCCCCCTGCGCGGCGAGCGGATGATCGCTGCGGCACACCAGACAGAACGGCTCACTCATCAGGTGCTCGGTCGTGAGGTCGTCCGCCCCTTGAGGCGCCACCACGATGCCAAAGTCCACATCGCCCGCGCGCACGCTATCCAGAACGGCGCGCTGCATCTGATCGACGAGCGCGAGCGCAATATCCGGATACGTCGCCTGCGATGTCAGCAGCACGCGCGGCATGAGCGTCGCGGAGATGGTCGGGGCCGCGCCAATGCGTACCCGCCCGCTCGTGCGCGCCTCCGCGCCGTGCGTCTGCAACAGGGCGATCTCGAGTTCGTCGAGCACACGGTCGAGACTGCTTGCGAGCGTCACACCGGCATCGGTCAACGCGACCTCGCGTGTGGTGCGGTCGACGAGACGCAGGCCAAGTTGCCCTTCCAGTTCGTTGATGCAGCGGCTGATGGCCGGTTGTGTCAGGCCGATCTCGGCCCCGGCGCGGCTGAAGTTCTTGCTGCGCGCCACGACCATGAAGACCTTGAGTTGTCTCAGCGATACGTTCATGTGCTAGTGCCCTGCCGGAAAGTGAGCGAACAAGCCACCGCCGTGGCTCCGGCGCGCCGCGCTCGGCGGCGCGCCCCGTAACACGCGGATCAAACGGTCGCGCCGATCAGGCCGCTGCCTTGACCATCTCTTCGACGACCTTCTTCGCGTCGCCGAACACCATCATGGTCTTGTCGAGATAGAACAGGTCGTTGTCCAGCCCGGCGTAACCCGCCGCCATCGAACGCTTGTTGACGATGATCGTCTTGGCCTTGTACGCCTCGAGAATCGGCATGCCGGCAATCGGCGAGGTCGGATCGGTCTTTGCGGCCGGATTGACCACGTCGTTCGCGCCGAGCACCAGCACCACGTCCGTCTGCCCGAATTCGCCGTTGATCTCGTC
>NZ_CABPRU010000004.1 GCF_902459705.1 Pandoraea terrigena
ATACCGAAGAGCAAGGATTTTCGAAGCATGACCACCCACCCGGCCACGGCCGAAGCACTGAAAGAGATTCTGCGGGTTACCGCGAGAGATTGGGAGTTGAGGGATGGATGAAGCCGGCGACGATTGGAACGAGCAAGAAGCCGAGTATGACGACGAACATAGTACCTGCCCGCACGGGATCACACCGAAATGGGACTGTGATTGGTGCGAGCGGCCGGAAGAGTGAACTGGGGGAGTAACATGGAATCGTTGACCCTTACCGAAAGCGAGATTGTCGAGGCAACCGGGTACAAGCAGCCCGCCAAGCAACTCTCCGCATTGAAACGCGCTGGAATCACAGCCGACCGACGGCCTGATGGCAGCGTGCGCGTCTGGCGCCACCACATCACTGGCATCAGCATGCCCAAAGCATCACCCCAGCGCCACGAGCCAAAACTGAAATCTGACCGGAAGGCTGCCTGACCATGATCGGACGACGCAAGAACGCCTCTCCCTTGCCTGCACGCGTGTACGAAAAGCACGGCTCATGGTGGTTCGTTGACACTCGCCGCAAATGGTTCAAGCTTTGCCGTGTCACCGACGGCCTGACGACGCTCTATGCCGAACTCGCGAAGTTCACACGCGAGTCCGACGACAAGGAGTTGGATACGATGCCGTCGCTGATCGACGACTGGCTGCTCAAGAAGCTCGGCAAATACGCTCTGTCGACGCGGGAAGACTATCGTCGGATGGCAACGTTCATACGCAGCGAATTCGACGGTGAGTGGCTGGTGACTGACGTCAAGCCGACACATATCGCGCGCTTCCTCGACAAGCACTTCGAGGCAAAGCCGAACACCAGCAACAAATATCGCGCCCTCTTCTCCCTCCTGTTCGCCCACGCTGTGCGCAAAGGGCTCCGCGACAGCAACCCTGCGAGTGAGGTTCAGGGCGCCATCGAGCGCAAGCGCGACCGATATATCAGCGACGCCGAGTTCTACGCCATCCGCGCGGCAGCCATGACCGGCCGAGACGGCCGAGTCACCGAGTCGGGAAACACGATCGTCTGCCTGATCGACCTGGCCTACCAGACTGCACAGCGGATCAGCGACCTACTGGCGTTGAACTGGCAGGATGTCAGTGACGAAGGCATTTTCTTCAAGCCCGCCAAGACGGTAAATTCAAGTGGCGTGCGTATGCTGATCGAGATGACGCCGGATCTACGCGCTACGATCGACAGCGCAAAAGGCGGCAAGGTAAAGGCGATCGGCCCCGTAATCTGTACGCAAACCGGGAACCGTTTCGCCTATAGCGGTGCTCAGTCGGCATGGAAGCGTGCGTGCCAACGTGCGCGGGAGAAATACGAGGAAGCGTGCAACAAGTCCGGCGTGGAACCTGACGCACAATTTTTGCGTGACCTGCACTTCCATGACCTGCGTGCTAAGGCTCTGACCGACATGAAGCGGCTCGAAGGCGCGGACGCCGCCCAGGCACTCGGCGGACACACGACCGCCGAAATGACCGCCCATTACACAAAGTCGCGGGCCGTCGAACGAGTGTCGCCGGTCCCTCTCAAGCGAGCTAGTTGAGGCATTTTTACTGTCTAACTTGGCATTTTGATGCGGCTCAAACCCGCATAAATGCGTGCTTATATTTTAATCAGCAAGTTAGACAAAACACCATAAGCCATTGATCTTAAAAGAATAGCTTTCTATATGGGGTGCAGGTGGTCGGAGGTTCAAATCCTCTCGCCCCGACCAGAATTAAACCCGCACAGTCATTGGCTGTGCGGGTTTTTTCGTTTTGGCCGGATGATGGCGTGGCGCGCGCGGACGGTCGACCACGTCCGATATCTGACGTGCTCCGTAGGAGTCCTACACAGAGAAGAATTTTCGAGGGGTTCGACCGCGCATATCCGTCAGCGCCCACCGCAGCCGGACCGTTCCGGCCGCAGGGTCTTCAGGGCGTGCCCCTCATCAGGCGGTCAGGCCGACAGGCGTTCGAGCAGTGTCCGGGGACGCGATGCGCGACCCGCCGCCGCCTGGGCGGCTTCATGCCAGCGTGCCGTGGGTACGTCCAACGGCGAGAGCAGGCTGTCGAACCCGCACGCCCACAACATCGCCAGTTGATCCGGCAGCAACGGACCCGCCGCGCGAATCGCCCCTTCGAAATGCCACTTGTCCCGCAAGAGCTTCGCCAGCGTAAAACCCCGCCCGTCGCGGGTCTTCGGGAATTCGATCACGATGAGATCGAGTTGCGGCAACAGCGGCGCAATATGTGACGCATCGTCATGCCCCTGCACCCGCAGACCCGCCGGCGCCACGCCCTGCGCATTGGCCGCCAGCCAGGCCTCGAGCGGCAATACGTCCTTGCTGCGCGGTTGCGCAGGCGTGGCCGAATCGTCGGTACCGAGATACGTCCAGACGTCCGCCACAGGCAGTCCGTTTCGATCAATCAACATTCAAAGCTCCCTTGAATTCTTCTGCCCCAACGCGTCCGAGCGTATCGATAAAGCGCTCGCCCTCGTTTCGCAGCGAGAGATAACGTCCGAGAATGTTCTCGATCACTTGCGGCACGGCCTCATAGGTCACCCCCGGGCCGAGAATCTTGCCAACGGCCGCGTTTTCGTCGGCTGAGCCGCCCAGCGTGATCTGATAGTTTTCCTTGCCCGCCTTGTCGACACCCAGAATGCCGATATGCGCGACGTGGTGATGCGCGCAAGCGTTGATGCAACCGGACACGTTCAGCGTCACCGGCCCGATCTCGCGTTGCTGTTCTTCCGTGAACCGCAGCGCAATGCGTTGCGCCACCGGCACCGAACGTGCATTCGCGAGCGCGCAATAATCCAGGCCCGGGCAAGCGATCGCATCCGAAATCAGGCCGATGTTGGCCGTCGCCAGACCCGCCGCCTTCAGGCGCGACCAGAGCGCATGCAGTTCGTCGCGCTTGACGTGCGGCAGCACCAGGTTCTGTTCGTGCGTGACACGCAGTTCGTTGAACGAATATTGCTCCGCCAGATCGGCCAGCAGCAGCATCTCCTGCGCGCTGGCGTCACCCGGAATGCCACCGGCCGGCTTGAGCGAGACGACCGCACTGATATAGCCGGGCACCTTGTGCGCGTGCGTGCAGGTATCAACCCAGCGGCGGAAATCGACATCGCTCGCGTAGGACTGCGCGAACGCCGTGGATTCGCCCGGCAGCGTCTCGAACTCGGGCACGATGAAACGCTCGCGAATCCCCTCGACGACGGCATCGCCCAGCGGACGATGTGTGAGCGCAATGCGCGCGAACTCTTCCTCGATCATCTCGATGAACTTCGCGGGCTGCATCTCCTTGATGAGGATCTTGATGCGCGCCTTATAGATGTTGTCACGTCGACCCAGCGCGTTGTACACGCGCAGAATCGCCTCGACGAAGCGCAGCAGATCCGCTTCGGGCAGCCACTCGCGCACCAGCGTGCCGACGATCGGCGTGCGTCCCAGGCCACCGCCTGCGTAAATCTGGAACCCCACTTCGCCGCGCTCGTTGATGCGCGCCAGAATGCCGATGTCGTGAAAGCGCACGGCGGCACGGTCCGTCTGCCCCCCCGTGATCGCGATCTTGAACTTGCGCGGCAGGTAGGTGAATTCGGGATGGTCGGTCGACCATTGACGCAGGATCTCCGCATACACGCGCGGATCGATGACTTCATCCTTCGCGGCGCCCGCGAACTGGTCGGTCGTGACGTTACGAATGCAGTTGCCGCTCGTCTGGATGGCATGCAGGTCCACGTCGGCCAGCGCCGACAGGATCTCGGGCGAGTCCGACAGCGTCGGCCAGTTGAACTGAAGATTCTGGCGCGTGGTGAAGTGGCCGTAGCCCTTGTCGTAGCGGGTCGCCACGTAGGCGAGCTGGCGCATCTGGATCGCGCTCAACGTCCCGTACGGAATGGCAACGCGCAACATGTAGCCGTGCAGTTGCAGGTACAGACCGTTCATCAGGCGATAGACCTTGAAGTCGTCTTCGCTGAGTTCGCCGGACAGACGGCGCGCCACTTTCTGACCGAACTCGTTGGCGCGATCCTTGAGGAACTCGCGCTCCGACGGGTCATACCGATAAATGCCCGCATGCTCCGGGGCTACGGTCAATGCCGGCACATGCGCCAGCGCCCACGGTTCGCCGCCCGGCTCGGCCTGCTTGCCCAGGTCTTCGCGCACCGACGGCCCGCGCGAGCGCAGTTGCTCGCGAAAATCTTCCGGGACCGGTCCGGCGTCGCTCATTTGCGCCGGGCGCGGCATGGGATCGACGATCAGATTGGCCGCGAGTGCGCTGCGCGCGGCCGCTTGCGCCGGCTCGAGTTCCTGCGCGTCGAACACATGCGCCTGCGTCAGGTCGTCCACCCAGTTGTGTTGCTTGTCCAGCCAAACGACCAGTCCGTCTTGCAGCCGGTTTGCCGAAATCAGATTGCCTGCATTCATTCAACGCTCTCAATGCTTGTCATCATTTTGGTCGCAACTCGCGATTCGACCCGCAGGCTATCAAGACGCGCGCGAAGATACGACCATTTAGTAGTTATGTAGGCATTACGGGATGTTGTTTGGACCCGACGGCCCCGCCAAGCCTGATGGGTCGTGGGGAAGCCGTCGCCCCGCTCGCGGATCCGGGGGCACGGAACGCTTTCGAGATAGCGCTCAAATTCACTGTATTTTTATACAGTACTCGTGCTACAGTCCCGATCACGCAACTTCATCGTGAGTGACACCATGAGCGACGCCAAATCCATCAAGTTCATCGTCGTGCCCTATCGCAAGAACAAGAACGGCGTCTTGCAGCCCGGCGAGCTGCGCCAGGCGAGCACCGAGTTCGGCGCGGTGCGCATCGCGCAATCGATGTCGTCCGGGTTTGCCGGCATCGCCGCCTACGAAGTGCTGGTCGACGAGGAGGACGGCACCATGGACGCGCCGCGCGTGCTTTTCCAGGAAGGCGCCATTCCCGCCTTGGCCGACTGAGCGCCGAATCGCCTGGCGGGACGGCCGCGCAGGCATCAGCGGGGGCTTCGTGCGATGTCGTCCAGCAACGGCACGATGGCCAGCACGATGAGCACCCCCGCGAGCGGAACCGTTGCGACGAAGCCCAGGTGCTTGAAGCCCAATGCGCCCGCCAACCCGCCCAGGAAGAACATGCCCAGCAACGTGCTCAGCAATCGCAGCTTCTGACGGTCTCCCATCACGGGCGGCAGATCGCCCGCCACGCCGGGCCGATTCCAGTAGCCCAACTTGCCCAGCTCGATACCGATGTCCGTCACCAGTCCGGTGACGTGCGTCGTGCGAATCTCGGCGCGGGAGATCTTCGTGATGATGGCGTTCTGCAGCCCCATCACATAGCACAGCAAGCCGACGGTGCCCGGCACATACAACATTCGTCGACCTTCGAGATTGGCCCCCATCACGCCAAACGCCAGCAGCAGCAGGGCTTCGAGCATCAGCGGTGCGGCGTATTCGCTATGGGTGCGATGGCGCCGCCCCCAATTGATGAGGACGGCCGAAGTCGCGGCGCCGAGCAGGAACGCCAGCAAGGCGCTGAACCCGGCCAGCACGAGCATGAGTTGCCCGAGCGCCAGATTGTCGGAGAGCGAGGCGACAATGCCGGACATGTGCGACGTGTACTGCCCGACGGCCAGAAAACCGCCGGCGTTGGCGCCCCCCGCCACGAAGGCGAGCGAGTAGCCCAGGCGCCGGTTCGCAGCATCCGTGCGCACCGGCTGGGTGAATCCACGTAGATATTTGATCGGCATGACGCATGAGTCTCAGGCTTCGCACATGCGCTATTCTAATGTGCGTTGACGCTGCCCAGACGCCCAATGTAACCCACCCGGTACCCGAGAGCCGCAAAACGCCGGGGGCCCTGAGGCCCCCGGCGTGTCTCGTCTTCCCCGCGCGTGATGAATAGGCGCAAGGGGCATGCGATATCGAGATTATTGCTCGATCTGACGATTCCAGCGCTGATCCCACTGCGCGCGACGCTGGTTGATGGCATCCCAATCCACGGTCTTGATGTTCTTGACCAGCTCGTCAATCTTGCCCAGGCGCTTCTGCATCGACGGCGGCACGGTGGCATTCGGATTCGTCGGGATATACGCGCCCGCCGCGGCGGCAAGCGTCTGCCCCTTGGCCGAGAGCAGGAACTGCGCGAGCTTCTGCGCCATGGCGTTGTCCGGGCTGTTCTTCACGACACACAGGTCGACCAGCAACTGCACGGCGCCTTCCTTGGGCGCCACATACGCCACCGGAATGCCCTTCTCTTGCAGCTCGCTCACGGCCGTCGGGGTCAGCGGGAAGATCGCCGCTTCGCCGGTCTGGATCATTTCCGAGAGCTTGGCCGAGTTCGGGATGTACTCGACGACGTTCGGCCCCACGGTGGTGGCCCACTTGCTGAAGCCCGGCTCGACGTTGGTCTCGCTACCGCCCCAGATGCGGTTCAGCGCCAGGAAGCCATGCAAACCGAACGTGCTGCTCGACGCCGACTGGAAGACAACCTTGCCCTTGTACTTCGGATCGGCGAAATCGCTCCACGACGTCGGCGGCGCCCAGCCCTTGTCCTTGAAGATCTTGGTGTTGTAGCCGATACCCGTCATGCCCAGTTGCACACCGGCGCTCATGTCGCCCTTCACGCGCGCGAACGGATACAACGCCTTGAGCGCGGGCGAATCGTCAAGCTTCTGGCACACCCCCATGCTGATCGCGCGGGCCATCACGCCATCGTCCAGGAACACCACGTGCAACTGCGGGCTGTTTCGATTCGCGAGCAGCTTGGCCAGCACGTCGGACGACGTCCCCGGCACCACCACGACCTTCACATTGTTGGCCTTCTCGAATTCGGGGAAGACCTGGGTCGTGTAGGCCTTTTCCATCGAACCGCCATTCATGCCGATGTAGAGCGTTTTGGACTGCGACCAGGCCGCGCTGCTCGCGCCCATTGCCAGCGCCGCAGCGCACATGACGACCTTTCGGGATAGCTTCATCGTGGTTCTCCTTGTGTTTCCTGGGTGTGAGGAAGGTAGTGCTGTGACGAACTCGGGACGTACGGGAATCATTGGCCGATCACGCCTCGGCGGTGGCGGGCGCGAACCGGTCGACGGCGAATGCCTCGATCGGTGTCGCCGTCTCGCCGTGTGTGACCAGATCCGCCAGCACTTCGCCAACGCCGGGCGCCAGCAGGAAGCCGCCGCCCGAAAAGCCGAAGGCGTGCGCCAGACGCGGTGTCGTGCGGCTCATGCCGATGATCGGATTGCTGTCGGGCGTCTCGCCCTCCACGCCGCTCCAGGTGCGAATGAGCAACGCGTGGCGCAACGCCGGCAGCAACGCACAGGCCTCGCGCATGACGGCGCGCGTGGTATCGGCCGACGGCTGGGCGTACTCGCCGTCGCCGGTGCCGCGTCCGCCGCCGATCACGCAGTTGCCGCGCTCGACCTGCCGCGCATACACGCCGCCGCCATATACGCCCAGGTTATGGCCGATGAACTTCGGCAGCGGCTCGGTGACCCACATGTTCGGATAGATGGCATGCATCGGGACGCGCTCGCCGAACGTGCCCGCGATGTGATTCGCCCACGCGCCCGAGGTATTGAGCAGCCAGTCGGCGCTCACGTGCAACGGCTCGCCGTCAGCCGGCTGGGCCGTGAGCTGGAAGCGCACGCCATCGTGCGCCACCGAGCTGATCGGCGTGCGCTCGCGCACGTCAGCGCCCAGCGCGCGGGCGGCGCGCGCAAACGCGGGCGACACCAGACGGGGGTTCGCGTGACCGTCGCTCAGGCACAGCGAACCGCCGACGGCGCCGTCACCCAGCCACGGGAAGCGCTCGCGAAACGCCGCCCCGCGCAGCACGGTCGTCGCGAGTCCATAACGGCTGGCCATCGCCGACCAGACGTCGAGCGGTTCGAGATCACTCTCGCGACGGGCGAGGCGCAGGTGTCCCGAGCGCACGAATTCGCCGTCGATCCCGATCAACTCGGGCAAGCGATCCCAGAGCTTGCGCGCGCGCATGGCAAGTGGCAGTTGTTCTTCCGGGCGCCCCTGGCAGCGCACGCCACCGTAGTTCACGCCGCTGGCCTGCGCGCCGCAATAACGCCGCTCGAACAACGCCACGCGCAAGCCACGTTCGGCCAGCGCGCGCGCCGCCGACGCGCCGACCAGCCCGCCGCCGGCAACGACGACGTCGTAGTGCAGGGTCTCACTCATCGCGCGCCTCCTCGGGAATGGCCGCGACGTTCTCGTCGAACAGCATCGGCGCAATCGGAATCGGTTTGATCGGCGCCTGCGCCCGCAGACGCCCGACTTGCGCAAGCGTCTGCCCGCGCGCCTGCGCCAGCAGATGGCAAGCCGCCTCGCCGCACATGCGGCCCTGGCAGCGCCCCATGCCAACACGCGTAAGCGCCTTGAGCCGGTTGATTTCGGTCACGCCGTCATCGCGCACGCAGTCACGCAGCGTGCGCGCGTCGACCTCCTCGCATCGGCATACGAGCATGTCGTCCGGCCAGCGCGCCGACGGATTGTCGGGCAACGCAAACGCCTGCTCGATCCCCACGCGAAAGCGTTCGATGCGCGCGAGCTTGCGTTCGATGACGTTGACGTCGGGCGCGTCAGGCATCGACGTTGCGGCGATGCCGAGATCGTCGAGCAAGGCGAGCGCCGCACGACGGCCGGCAAGTTCCGCCGCGTCCGCGCCGGCGATGCCCGCGCCGTCCCCCGCCAGATAAATACCGGATTGCGAGCTGCGGCCGGCCGCGTCGCGCTCAGGCAACCAGCAACGATTGAGGACATCGAAGACGAATCGGCACCCGGCCAGATCGGCCAGTTGCGTCTCGGGACGCAGACCGAAGCCCAGCCCCACCGCGCTGCAGGCGAGCGTGTGTTCGCGGCCGCCGCGGTGCCAGCGAATCGCGCGTACCCCCACGCTGCCATCGATGCCGTCGAGCGTCACGCCCTGCTCGACTCGCACCCCATGTGCGCGCAGCCAACCCACGTAATAGAGCCCCTTGGCGAGCGTGGCCGGCTGATTCAGCAGACGCGGCGCGGCCTTCGCCTGACGCGCGAACGTGCTCGTGTCGAGCACGGCGGCCACGTTTGCGCCCGCTTTCGCATACTGGTACGCCACGAGATACAGCAACGGCCCAGTGCCTGCGAACACCACTTGTTCGCCAATCGCACACCCCTGCGCCTTGAGCGCCACCTGCGCGCCGCCCAGCGTGTACACGCCCGGCAGTGTCCAGCCCGGTAGCGGCAGGACGCGATCGGTCGCGCCGCTGGCAATGATCAGATGCGTGAACGGCACCGGCATTTCACGGCCGTCGTGCATCGTATGCAGACGCCCCGGATCACAGGCCCACACAAGCGTCTCCGGCCGGTAATCGACCTGCGGCAACAGTGCGGCCATCGTGCGGTGGATCGCATCGGCCTTGGCCGCTTCGAAGCCATACAGGGCTTGCTTGGACCGCGTGAAGCCTGCGCCGGCCGGCGGCTGACGATAGATCTGCCCGCCCCAGCGCATGTTTTCGTCGAGCACGACCGGACGCTGGCCCGCAGCGACCAGTGTCTGCGCGGCGCGAATGCCCGCAGGACCGGCCCCGACGATCACGATCTGCACGCGCTCAGGCATGGGAGCCTCCGTGCGCGGCGCCGGCATCGGCCGCGCGCGTGAGAATTCGCATACCGGCCTGCACCGGCGTCGAGCAGGCGCGCAGACGCACGAGTTGTGCGTCGCCCGCGGCGCCGGACGCTGCCTCGCAGCGCACCCAGCAGTCCTGGCATGCACCGATCAGGCAGAAGCCCGCGCGCGGCGTGCCGCTGAATTCGCTGATACGCACATGCCGCTGGTGCGTGAGGATGGCCGTGAGCAGGGTGTCGCCCGCGAGCGCCTGCACCGGCTGGCCGTCGAGATAAAAGGTGACGAGCGCTCGCGCCGTCTCGACCAGACGCACCAGTTGCGGATGGCCCGGCGCGCCGGCATCTTGCGAGTCGCGCAAAGCATGGGAAGCATGAGACATGGAATTCGTCCTCGGGCGCGCGTTCAATGCTGGCCGATCAGGATGCGGTTCAGGCCGTAGACACGGTCGAGCAGCAGCATCGCGCCCAGCGTCACGGCAATGACCAGCGCCGAGACGGACGCCATCATCGGGTCGATCGATTCGGTCGCGTACATATACATGCGCACGGGCAGCGTGACCGTCTGCGGCGACGTGATGAAAACCGACATCGTCAGTTCGTCGAAACTGTTGATGAACGCGAGCAGCCAGCCGCCGGTAATGCCCGGCAGGATCATCGGCATGGTCACGCGGCGGAAAGTGGTCCATGCGCCCGCGCCGAGCGACGCCGCCGCATGCTCGACACTACGGTCGAGGCCGCTGATCGCCGCCAGCACGAGGCGCATGATGAACGGCGTCACGACGATCATGTGCGCGAGCGTGAGCGCCGCGAACGACCCGCTCACACCGAGCATGGCGAAAAAGCGCAGCAGCGCGATGCCGAGCACGAGGCCCGGGATCACCAGCGGCGAGAGCAGCAAACCGTTGAGGAAGTTACGCCCCGGAAAGCGCGTGCGGCCGATGGCCAGGGCGGCGGGCAAGGCGATCGCGAGCGAGAGCGTCGCCGACAGGAACGCCAGCTTCAGGCTCGTGAAGAACGACGCGATGAAGTCGGGGTAGTCGAGAATCGCGCGGAACCAGCGCAGCGACACGCCGCGCGTGGGCAGCGAGAGCGTTTGCTCGGGCGTGAACGCGACCAGCACGACGATGATCATCGGTGCGAGGACGAAGAGGATGACGAGCGTATGGAACGCGAGCGCCAGGGGACTGTTTTTACGCATGATGACGAGTGGGTTCTGTTCTGCGGGAGACGCGTCCTGGCCTTAGCCCATGCTGCGCGAGTAGCGGCGATCGAGCAGTCGGTAGTACGTCAACATCACGATCAGGTTCGCCGCGAGCAGCAGCACGGCGATGGTCGCGCCTAGCGGCCAGTTCAACGAACTCAGGAACTGGTCGTACACGGCGGTCGCGGCGACCTTGAGGCGGCGTCCGCCCAGCAGGCTCGGAATCGCGAACGCGCTCGCCGACAGGCCGAACACCATCAAGCTGCCCGACAGAATGCCCGGCACCAGTTGCGGCAGCACAATGCGGCGCAGCGTCGTGGCCGGCGACGCCATCAGCGACAGCGCGGCGTTCTCCGTTTGCGGATCGAGCCGCTGGAGCGACGTCCACACGGGAATCACCATGAACGGCAGCATCACGTGCACGAGCGCGACGATGATCGCGAAGTTGGTGTACTCCAGCTTGTACGGGCCCATGCCGAGCGCGGCAAACGTCTGATTGATCAAGCCGCCGGAGCTGAGCAGCATGCTCCAGCCAAAAGCCCGCACCACGATCGACACAAGCAGCGGCGAGAGAATCACCAGCAAGAAGAGCGAGCGCCACGGGTCGCCCATGCGCGAGAGCACATACGCTTCGAACGTGCCCACCACGGCGCACACCGCCGTGACGGTGAGCGAGATGCCGAACGTGCGCAGGAAGATCGTATGGAAGTACGCGTCGAACAGCACCTCGGCGTAGTTATGGAACTGGAACGCCGCGATCGGACCGCTCGACGGATCGAACTGGTAGAAGGTGAGCGCGAGCGTCATGAGCAGCGGAATGAGCACCAGCGCCACGAACAGCAGCATGGCCGGAGCGCTCATCAACCACATCGGCAGATACGCGTGCCAGGGGGCACGGGTCGCGGGCGCGGTTTCGGGGCCGGCCGCTTGCAATGTCTCAGCCATGGGCGTGCTCTCCCGCGTTCGGCGTGATGAGGCGCACGGCCTCGGCCTGCCAGTCGAGACCGACCGGGGCGCCTTCGCTGAGTGGCTCGCCCCCTTCGTTCTGGCAGCACACGAGCACTTCGCCCAGCGGACTGTCCACGCGGTACAGCCATTGGCTGCCGAGGAAGAAGCGGCTCGTCACCGTGGCCGACATCCGGCCGTCGGCCGGCGCGCACAGACGAACCTTTTCGGGACGCAGGCACAGTGTGACTGCATCGCCCACCGCCATGCCGCGCTCGCGCGGCGAGAGATCGGACAGCCGCGCGCGCTGGGTCAGTTGCGGGCTTAGCTCGACATGTAGATGCTCGTCATCGCGCGCTGCCACACGGCCGGCCAGCATGTTGGCCTTGCCGATGAATTGCGAGACGAACGGCGTTTGCGGACGCTCGTAGGCGCGGTACGGCGTATCGACCTGGGTGATGCGCCCGGCCTCCATCACCACGACGCGATCGCTGATCGACAGCGCTTCGGATTGATCGTGCGTGACCATGATCGTGGTCGTGCCGATTTTGCGCTGGATGGCGCGCAACTCGAACTGCATGTCTTCGCGCAGCTTGGCGTCGAGGTTGGACATCGGTTCGTCGAGCAGGAGCACGGGCGGGGCAATCACGACCGCGCGAGCGATCGCCACGCGTTGACGCTGACCGCCGGAGAGTTCGCGCGGAAAGCGATGACCGAGCGCGTCGAGGCGCACGAGGGCAAGCACTTCGCGGATGCGCGCCTGGCGCTCGGCCTTGTCGATGCCGCGCATCTCCAGGCCGAAGCCGACGTTATCGGCCACCGTCATGTGCGGGAACAGCGCGTAGCTCTGGAACACGATGCCCAGCCCCCGCTTGTTCGGACGCATGTGCGTGATATCGCGTCCGTCGAGCGTAATCCGCCCGGACGTCGTTTCGACAAAGCCCGCGATCATCTGCAATGTGGTGGTCTTGCCGCAGCCCGACGGGCCGAGCAGCGAGACGAACTCGCCCTTCTCCACCGAGAGATTGACGTTCGAGACGGCATTCAGCTCGCCGAACGTCTTGGAAACATCCGTCAACGTCAGAAAAGACATGGTTACGACCTTTGGGCACGTATGCGCCGCAAGAAATGCAATTGCATCGAACAGTAGCGAGCCAAATTGCCTGCCGCAAGACAACGATTCCGTGAAATGAGATAAATATTCATAATATTTTGTTTGATGGAATATTTAGTGAATGAACACACGAATTTATTTCGCGTCACCGCCTCGGGATAATCCCTAACAACCCGTGAATATTGATTGTTTTCGCGATCCTTGGTCGATCGCGACAGTTTTCAAGCAGTATCGGCTTAGGCTAGTATTTCGTTTGACGGAATATTCGAGACACTGATGAACACCATCGATTCACCCCGTACGTTGACGTCGCCGACACAGGAAGCGGCGGGCGCGGGTATTCTCCAACGTACCTTTGCCGTCATCCGCGCGTTGGGCGACGCCAAGCCCGAGGGCGAGCGCGTGACCCACATCGCCAAGGCCGTCGGCCTCAGTCAGGCGACGGTGCACCGGATTCTGCATGCGCTCATCGCCGAGCAAGTGGTAGAACAGGACGAGACGTCCAAGCTCTACCGGCTGAGCATCGACTTCTTCGCGATGGCTGCCCAGGCCGGCAACCCGAGCGGCATGCGCACGCTGTGCCGTCCGTCGTTGCTGCGGCTGTGCGCAAGCCTCGGCGACACCATCTTCCTGCTGGTGCGCAGCAGTTTCGACGCCGTGTGCCTCGACATGTGCGAAGGGCCCTTCCCGATCCGGTCGTTTACCGGCGACATCGGCGGGCGTGTGGCGCTGGGCGTCGGCCAGGGGAGCCTCGCGATTCTCGCCTTCCTGCCGGACGCCGAGCGCGAGGAGATCATTCGTTTTAACGTGCCGCGTCTACGCGGGTATGGCGTGCTCGACGAGGTCTATTTGCGCACCGAGATCGAGCGCGTGCGTCAATTGGGTTACGCGGGCAGCAACAGCGGCGTACTCGACGGCATGGCCGGGGTCGCCGTGCCGGTGTTCGATCGCACGGGGCACGCGGTGGCCGCCCTGAGCGTGGGCACGCTGGCCGCGCGTCTGTCGCAGGATCGCCTGCCGACGGTGGTGGAATTGCTGCGGCGTCAAGCCGAGCTGATCGGCCCGCAGACCAATCCGTTCGACGTCGCCATGCGCCGGCCGATGCACGGCCTCACGCGGGCGCTGACGACCGAGCCGCTGGCGTGACGCACGCCGGCCTAACAAGGAGACATTTCATGGCATCAGGCGAACACCAGTACCGGATCGACGTCGAATGGATTGGCAATCAGGGCAGCGGCACGTCGGGCTATCGCGAGTACGGACGCAATCACGACATTCGCGCCGATGGCAAGCCGACGCTCCCCGGCTCCGCCGACCCCGCCTTTCGTGGCGACGCCGCGCGCTGGAATCCCGAAGACCTGCTGGTCGCGTCCGCGAGCGCGTGCCACAAGCTCTGGTACCTGCATCTGTGCGCCGAAGCGGGCGTGATCGTCGAGCGATACACCGACCATGCCCTCGGCACGATGATCGACACCGCGCAAGAAGGCCGCTTCACGCGCATCGTGCTGCGTCCGCATGTGACGATCCGCGCGGGCAGCGACGCCGCGCTGGCGGCCGAGCTGCACCACCGGGCGCACGCCAGGTGTTACATCGCCAACTCGGTCAACTTCCCCATCGACTGCGAGCCGCGCATCGACGTGTTGCCTGACTGACGGCGTGGTGGGCTGATGGGCCGACCGTCCGATCGGCCGGCAACTAGGCAGCGAGTTGCCTCGCCAGCTCGGCGTCGCGCTGCTGCGCCCGCACGAACGAGTCGCGGGCGCGGAAGCGTTCCACGTAGGCCGTCACGGCTGCGCTCGCCGGTACGAGCTTGAACTGGGTGAGGAAGTGCATCGCGTTGCCCCACAGGGCATCGGCCGCGGTGAACGACTCACCCAGCCACCACGGACCGGCGTCATGCGCCAGGTGCCGCTCAAGCGTCCACATGACGGAATCGTAGTCACCATACGGCGAGCGCGAGCGCTCTGCGCCATCGCGCCCCAGCGACTTGTCGACCACGGCCGGCTCCACACACGAGCCGTAGAACACCATCCAGCGCAGATAGGCACCACGACGCGGATCGCCCGGCATCGGCGCAAGCCTTTTCTCCGGATACAGTTCAGCGAGATACATGTAGACCGCTGCCTGCTCGGTGACGATCGTATCGCCATGACGGATGGCCGGCACCTTGCCCATCGGATTGACGTCCAGATATTCCGAGCCGCGTTGCTCGCCGGTGGCGAAACGCAGCAGATGAAGATCATGCTCGGCCTGCAGTTCGTCGAGCAGCACCAATACGCCTGAGGCGCGCGTATTGGGGGCGTGATAGAACGTGATGCGTCGGTCGGTCGTCATGGGCGTGTCTCCAGTCCAGCGCCAGGCGGGAGCGGCGTGGATCAGTCCGGACAAGCGCCGGGCTACCGCCGTCGAATTACGGCAAATGTTACTTCATCGCGTCCGGCGCTGGCGCACGGTTCCACCGGTCGCGTGCGAAGATAATGGGGGAAACGGTTCCCCGGGCGAGTCGCATTTGTGATTTGATACGGCAGACAGCCTACCCATCGGTTTCTCGCTTTTTCCGCAGGCGGCCTTCGCCAGCCGCTGTTCTTGATTTTCATACTCGTCTATTGTTGGAGGCGGACGTGCCAGGACTACTTCCCGATGTCGACCGCGAGGGGCTCCTCGAATATTCGGTCGTGTACACCGACCGATCCATCAATCACATGTCGCGGCGCTTTCAAGGCATCATGCGCGATATTTCCGACACGCTGAAAAAAGTCTACAACGCGAAGTCGGCGATCATTGTCCCGGGAAGCGGGACGTTTGGCATGGAAGCCGTTGCGCGCCAGTTCGCGACGAACCGGAAGTGCCTGACCATTCGCAATGGATGGTTCAGCTTCCGCTGGTCGCAGATATTCGACGCAGGCGGCATTCCGTTCGAATCGACGGTCATGAAGGCGCGCCCCGTCGAACCCGGAAGGCAGGCAGCCTACGCGCCGGCCCCGATCGACGAGGTCGTGGCGGCGATCCGGGAACACAAGCCGGATCTGGTCTTCGCGCCGCATGTCGAAACCGCCTCCGGCATGATGCTGCCCGATGCCTATTTGCGCGCGGTGTCCGACGCGGTTCATGCCGTCGGTGGCATGCTCGTGCTGGATTGCATCGCGTCCGGCACGGTCTGGGTCGACATGCAGGCGTGTGGTGTCGATGTGCTGATCAGCGCACCGCAAAAGGGGTGGAGCGCGCCGCCGTGCTGCGCCATGGTCATGCTCAGCCCGCTCGCCCGAGAACGTATTGACGCCACCACGAGCACCAGCTTCGCCTGCGATCTGCGGCAATGGCTGCAGATCATGGAAGCTTATGAGAACGGTGGGTTCGCGTATCACGCCACGATGCCCACGGACAGTCTCGCGACACTGCGTGATGTCATGAAAGAGACCGAGGCCTACGGCTTCGACAAAGTGAAAGCGGAACAGCTTGAACTTGGCGCGCGCATTCGCTCGCTCCTGACGGCTCAAGGCTTCAAGAGCGTGGCGGCCGAAGGTTTCCAGGCACCGGGCGTCGTGGTCAGCTACACGGACGACGACGGCATACGATCCGGCAAGAAATTTGCCGATGCCGGCTTGCAGATCGCCCCCGGCGTTCCGCTTCGATGCGACGAGCCCGACGACTTCAAGACCTTCCGCATCGGATTATTCGGCCTGGACAAATTGCATGATGTCGACGGCGCGGTGGCCAGGTTCTCCAAGGCGTTGCAGAGTATCGTGTAGCGCGTTGGTCGGCGAGCGTGCTCGGCGCTTGTCCGAGCACGTTTTTCCAACGCGTGGCGACCCTGGACGGCGTTATTTCTTGCCGACGCTGCCGCCAACCACTTCAATCGCTGAAATATCCACGAGATTCGAAGGCATCCCGATGCCCGAATTGCGGAACATCCGCTTGTTTTGACGGGGGTAGTCGCAAACATCGTGGGGCAGTCGCTCTCCGACGACAATGCAACGCAAGACCTCGGAACCGGTATTCCTGATCGAATGCGCCAAACCGCCTTTCCGGTAACCGATGAAATCCCCCGGCCGGATGACAAATTCGTCGTCCCCGATCACAGCGGTCGCCGTTCCGCTCAATACAAAAATGCACTCATCTTCGTGATGATGGACGTGATACTCCGTCGTCTCTTGCCCCGGCTCAACTTCAATGATGTGAAATCCGAACCCGGTGAGCCCAGTCGCGTCACCCAGCGATTTGTTGGTACGTTTTGCGTTGGCGTTCCGGAAATGCGTTTTCCTGACGCCATCCATCTCGGCAATCGCTTCGCTTTTGATCAGGTACGTGCTCATGGGTGTCGCGCCTCATTTTCGACGGTGGTGCCCTATTTTATTGGAAGTCGCGCCGCCGCCGGCGTGGCAACGTCGCTCACCGACCGTCGGCGTTGGCTCGCCCAGCCAACGGCGCCGCCGTATTGGCGGTTCCCTCACGAATGAACGGCGTTACCGCCAAGGCACTGCATCAACGACCTCGCATTGCGCTGCCCCTGATCCTCGTAATTGTTGTTGAACACCACATACACGCGGGCGACTTCCTTGGCGATGACGCGAATCGGATCGACCAGCGCCGCCAACTCCGCGTCGCGATAGTCGTAGTTGAAGCGATCCGACGCGGCGATACGCTCACGCACATTCCACGTCGCCTGATTGCGCCCGTGCAGGCGCACGACGGCCGCGAGCGGCGTGGTCGTCGCCCAGACCATCGGAATGCTGTTCGCGAAGCCCTGCGGCTCGTCAACGATCGTGTTGACCCAGCCCAACTCGCGCAGCCACGCCAGCGTCGCCTCGCCGTGCGCCCCGTCGAACCAGCCGCGATGACGGAACTCCGCCGCCACGCCATAGCCCTGCATTCGCTGCGCACACGCCTCGATGTGCGCGCGGCTTGCCCGATCTCCCGTCAGCCACGGCGGGAATTGAAAGTGCACCAGCCCCAGCTTCCCCGCCTGCCGCAAAGGTGCGAGCGCGTCGAGATAGCGCCGCCAGATCTCGTCCCTGAGGGCGTCGGGAATGTCCTTGTAATAGACGTTCGCGTGCGGCCCCGGCGGTAGCTCGGCCTGCAAGTCCTTCGGCAGCGCAATGCGAGGCGTCTGGTGGCCGGTGAGCAAACGGAATGCCTTGATATTGAAGACGAATGCGCACGGCGTGCGCTCGGCCCAAAGCTGCGCGTTGGACGCCGACGGCATGGCGTAGTAGCTGCTGTCGACCTCGACCATCGGAAACTGGCTCGCATAGTAGCGAAGCCGCGCTTCGGCCGACGTATGCCCAGGCGGATAGAAACGCTTGCAGGCGATCAGCGACTTATCGGTCCACGACGCCGTGCCGACATACACATTCCGGCCGGCCGTCGCGATGCTTGCCGGGGCATCGGTGGTGTCGGTGGCGGTGGCCGCATCAGCGCCGTCGGGCGTCAGCCAATCGGCCTGCCCCGTGGTGTGCGATTTCACTCAGCTCATGCCAGATCCTCCCGTGGCGGCAAGCGTTGTGTTCGACGTGTTGCGCCGTGCCAGTATAGGCCTGGCGCGCACGCAAGGTATGGGGACCGGACTGGGACGAACGGGTGCGATACTGCGCGCAGATCTGATCCGGCACGCGTTCCCCGCACCGTGCCGTTTATGCGACCCGCAGCTCACCCTGCGGGTCGCCTTTTTCACGACCTGTGCTTTCGTCACGGATGCCATCGGCATGTCGCCAGCCGCGCTATCATGGGCCGCTTGCCATCATGCCCGTCATCAAGTTACGCCTGCCGAGTGCCCGCCATGACCGAACGCCTGCCCGTCGAACTCTCCAAAGCGTATCGCCTGCTCAATCACGGCCCCACCGTCATTGCCGACGGCAACTTCTTCGAAACCGGCGAAGCGTTCGAAGTCAAATCATGAGCCACCCGCTGCCTGCATCTCATGACGTCGACACCCCGCACGACAGCCCCGACGACATCGCCCATGACGTCGCGCAGGCCGCCCGCGCCCTCTGGCACACGAACGGCACGAACACGACAACCGGCTCAACGCCCCCGCATTTGCCAACCGGCGACGAGCGCGGCAGAATTGACGCCGTTCCAGACATTATCGATCGAGCGTCGCCATTGACGCCTCCCCGTCGCGACATGACCGCCTCCGGAGCCGACTTCCACGCCCTGCATGCGCCCGCGTCCCCGCCGAAGCATGACCCGACCTCCGACGCGCGCCTCGACGAGACTGAACGTCTCGCGGCGCTGCGCCGTTACGAAATTCTCGATACGCCACCCGAGCCCGCGTTCGAGCGCATCGTGCATCTCGCGTCCCATGTGATCGACGTGCCAATCTCCCTGGTCTCGCTGATCGACGAAACCCGCCAGTGGTTCAAGGCACGTCAGGGCATCGACACCGCGCAGACCCCGCGCTCGATGGCCTTCTGCGCGCATGCCATTCTCGAGGACGACGTCCTGGTCGTGTCCGACGCCCGCGCCGACCCACGCTTCGCCGACAACCCACTGGTGACGGGCGCCCCGAACATTCGTTTCTATGCAGGCGCGCCACTGCGCACGCCCGAAGGGCATCGGTTGGGTACCCTGTGCGTGATGGACCGCCGCCCCCGCACGCTCGACGCCGAAAAGCGCACCCTGCTCGCGGATCTGTCCGCACTCGTCGTCGACGCCCTCGAGCTGCGCCGCGTCAATCGTGTGCTGGGCGACATGGCCATGCGCGACGGCCTGACCGGCGCACTCAATCGCCGCGCCTTCCTGGTGCAGGCCGAACGCCAGTTTTCCGCGGCCCGCGCTCAGCAGCGTCGTTTATCCGTCCTGATGCTCGACATCGACCATTTCAAGCGGATCAACGACACTTGGGGTCATGCCGTTGGCGATCGCGTCATCGTGGAGTTGACACTGATCATGCGCGCCACGCTGCGCAAGGGCACGGTGATCGGTCGTCTGGGCGGCGAGGAATTCGCCGTGCTGTTGCCCGAGGCCGACGCACAACGCGCCGTGCAGGCCGCCGAACGCCTGCTTATCGCGATCGGCGGCGCCAGCATGCCCGGCGCCAGCGGATCCAAGGGCCTCACCGGGCCGATCCGCTTTTCTGCAAGCATCGGCATCGGCAGCCTCACCCCCGACGACGCCGAATTCGGCAGCCTGCTGCAACGCGCCGACCGGGCGCTCTACGCCGCCAAGCAGTCCGGCCGCAATCGCGTGGCCGTGATGTGACCCTCCTGAGCGACTGACAACAACAACAACACCATGGGTAAAAACCGACTCGAAGCCTTCAGCGACGGCGTGATCGCCATCATCATCACGATCATGGTGCTGGAGATGAAAGCCCCGCACGGAAGCGAGCTGGCCGATCTCCTGCCGGTCGCTCCCACGTTCCTCACCTATATCCTTAGCTACATCTACGTCGGCCTGTACTGGAACAACCATCATCATCTTTTCCATGTCGTCCAGCGAGTCTCGGGCGGCGTGCTCTGGGCCAACCTTCACCTGCTCTTCTGGCTGTCGCTGATCCCGTTCGTCACGCGCTGGCTCGGGGATAACCATTTCACCGCCTGGCCGACGGCGCTCTATGGCATGGTGCTGTTCATGGCGGCCGTGGCGTATTACCTGCTCACGCGCGCGCTGCTTGGTGTGCATGGCACCGGGGGAAATGTGAAGCTCGCCGCCGCCGTTGGGCGAGACGTCAAGGGCAAGCTGTCGGTCGTAGCCTACGCGCTGGCCATCGGGCTGGCGTTCGTCGTGCCGGCGTTCTCGCTTGCGCTGTACGCACTGGTCGCCGCCGTCTGGCTGATCCCGGATCGCCGGATCGAACAGGTGATCGAGCCATAACGCGGCGCGCGTGGGCGGCCGTCATACGCTCACCCGCGGTGGCAGTCGACGCGCATCGGGTTTTTACGTAGTATCCGCTCCATCATGCAAAACGTAACCTTTGAACTGACAGGCGAATTCGTCGCCCTGAACGACTTGCTCAAGCTCACCGGCCTTGTGGATTCGGGCGGTGCCGGCAAAGTGATGGTGGCCAGTGGCGCGGTCAGCGTCGACGGCCAGCGCGAGACTCGCAAGACCTGCAAGATCCGCGCCGGTCAGACGGTTTCGGTCGACGGAGTGCGCATTCGCGTCATATCGGCTTGAGGTCCGCCGAGGCCGCCCAGGCGCTCACTGCACGCCAACGCAATCTCTTACTGCCCGGAACGGCGTCGACGTGTCGCGCCCCCCGGTTTTTCCCACGTGAGCCTGCCCCCGCAGGTCGCTATACTTGAAAGCGATTCTGGCGTGTCAGCCCAAGTCACACCCGACAATGTCCACAGGACGTCCGAGGAGGCCGTTGCGATGGTCGTACCCGGTTCACCGTCCGTCACCGGCGCCGCGCCGGGGCGCGAAGCGCTGCTCGCTGCGCTCGACCATTCGCTGGGCATGCTCACGCTTACGCCCGATGGCATCGTCGTCGATGTCAACGACAAGCTGCTCGGCATGTTCGGTTACGCGCGCGCCGACCTGCTCGGCCAGTCGCACGCCCTGCTGTGCGACCCCGCCGACCCCACATGCGGCAACGCCCTCGCCAAAGTCATCAGCACCCACCGCTCGCACACCGGGCAAGTCCGCCGGCGTCGCCGCGACGGTAGCCCGATCTGGCTCGAAGCCACCTACAATCCCGTCATCGACGACGATGGCAAGCTCGCTTTCGTCATCAAACTCGCGGTTGACGTGACGGCGCACGCGGAGCGTCAGGCGGCCGACAACGCCCGCCTGCATCTGCTCTCGCTCGGCGTCGACGAGACCGACAACGCTGTGCTCATCACCGACGCACAGGGTTGCGTGTGCTATGTCAATGCGGGGTTCACGCGCATGTTCGGCTACGCCGCGAACGAGCTCGTCGGCCAGTCAGCCAACGTCCCGTCGGACGAGACACCGGTGGGTCAGTTCGCCGATAACGCGTGCGCGGTTGATGTCAAAGCGGCCCTCGCGCTCTACCTCGTTTCCGCCCGCGACGGCCGCAGTTGCCATAGCGAAGTGCTCGTGCGCACGGCGCAGCGCCAGCCGCTTTGGGTGTCCGTGGTGACGAACCCGATTCTCGACGCAAACGGCAAGCTCATCAACGCCGTAGTGCTGTTCACGGACATCACGCAATCGAAGATTCAGGAAGTGTTGCAACACAAGGCGCTCGCCGCGATGGTGCGCGATGCCCCCCTCGCCGAGGTGCTCACGCTCATCTGCCGCGAACTGGAGCAGATTGCCCCCGAGGTCGTGGCCTCGGTGGTGCGGGTCGATGCCGAAGGCCGGCTGCGTCCGCAGGCAGGGCCAAGCCTGCCTGCGCAGTATCACAAGCGCATCGACGGCCTGGCCATCGGCCCGAACGTGGGCACGTGTGGCACGGCAGCGTTCCTGGCGCGCCCGGTGATCGTGACCGACATTGCCCACGACCCGCGTTGGGCCGATTTCCGCGACATGGCGGCCGAATTCGGACTGGCTGCGTCGTGGGCCATGCCCATCATCGCGAACGATGGGCGAGTGCTCGGGGTGCTCGGTTTCTATTACCGCACGCCGCGCAGCCCGGACGCCCTGCATGAACGGCTCGTCGACGTCTGCGTGCATCTGTGCAAGCTGGCCTTCGAGCGCGACGAGTCGCGCACGCGCATTCGTCAACTGGCGTTCTCGGACAACCTCACCGGCCTGCCCAATCGAAGCATGCTTGGCGTGCTCGCGGCGCAGGCGATCGCCAGCGCCGCGGAGTTGAACGCGCGCATGGCCGTCATCTTCATCGATCTGGATCGCTTCAAGCAGGTCAACGATTCGCTCGGCCACCTGGCAGGCGATGCCTTGTTGCGCACGATCGCCCAGCGTCTGCGGCGCTCGCTGCGCGGCGCCGATATCGTCGCGCGCCTGTCTGGCGACGAGTTCGTGGCCATGCTCACCGAGTGCGACCCCGAGCGGCTCGATATTGCCCTCGAGCGCATGCGCAGCGCATTGCGTGCGCCGTGCCAGATCGACGGCGTGACGCTTACGCCGTCGGGCAGCTTCGGCATCAGCCTGTATCCGAATCACGGCAAGGAATTCGACATCCTGCTGCAGCGTGCCGACATGGCGATGTACCAGGCGAAGATGACCAGCCCGGGCAGCGTGCGTATTTATCACGAAGACATGAACCTCCAGGCGCAGGAGCGGCTCGAGCTGGAGACCGCCATGCGCGACGCCCTGCGCCACGGCAAGCTCCAGCTTTTCTATCAGCCGCAGATCGACCTGTCCGACGACTCGGTCTACGGTGCCGAGGCGCTGACGCGCTGGACGCATCCGCAATACGGCGACGTGTCGCCGTCGCGCTTCATATCACTGGCGGAGGAATGCGGCCTGATCGGAGAGCTGGGCACCTGGACGCTGCGCGAGTCATGCCGGCAATTGGCGGATTGGCGCCGACGAGGCGTCGGCATTGGCAACGTGTCGGTCAACCTGTCGCCGACGAACTTCCACGATCACGATCTGCCCCGCACGATTGCCGACGCACTGGCCGATCACGATCTCCCACCGTCGTGCCTGGCCATCGAAATCACGGAAAGCGTGTTGATGGACCACAATCCGAGCACGCTGCGCATCATCGAGGAAGTCCACGGCATGGGCGTCCGTCTGTCGATGGACGACTTCGGCACCGGCTACTCGAGTCTTGGCTATCTGCGCCGGCTGCCGGTCTCGGAGCTGAAGCTCGACCGCAGCTTCGTGCATGACATCGCCCTCGACGAAACGGTGCGGGCACTGACCAACGCCATCATCAGTATCGGTCGTAACCTGCGTCTTACCGTTGTCGCGGAAGGGGTAGAGGACGAAGCCCAGCGAGCACTGCTCGTCGCCCAGGGGTATCGCGTGGCACAGGGGTATCTATTCTCCCCCGCCCGGTCGGCCGTTGACCTCGAACACTGGCTCGAACAATGGTTGGCACGGCAACCCTCATCGAACGCCATTCCGTCCTGAAACATCCTGAAGGGTCTAGGAACGTTCGGAATCATCGCGAATCATGGCGCGAGACCCAGCTCCATCTGATGCAGCGCCGTCTCGATGGCCTGGCTTTGCTCGGCGTCGAGCGCATCGGCGGCAATGCTTGTCTCGCGGCGGTAGATCATCTCGCCATAGATGTTGGCCAGTGCACGCGCCGACTGACATAACGACCAGTGGCTGTCGGCGGCCTGGCGGCCAGTCCAGTAGTTGATCGCCTGCTCGATTTCGGCGATGGAGTAGTTGGCTTTCATGAAAGAGTATGTCTCGCCGTGAAGTGGAATACTGTGATTATATACAGTGGCAAAAAAATCGGTGAATTGCCCATGTCATGTCCGGGATAGGTCCGGATCCGCCATGCGTCGATTCGTCGATTCTCAGGCGCACGTTTCGGAACTGCAACACTTGACGTGCGGCCATCCGCGCAAACGCTTCATCGCAACCTCCACAATCCCCGAGGAATCATCCACTTATCGATTCCGGCACGATATTGGCTTCAGGATCGTGAAAACGCCGCGCAGCCGCTTGCGATGCTCGCCCTGCGCGCCCCAACGATCGCCCCGACGGAGCGCGCCATGCCCCCGAGACACACCAGGCCAAGAGTCCCGCCCACGTTGCATCCGGCTTTGCCGCCCGCGGTTCGTCACATGGCCTCGCGTCGCGTCGGCCTGTTCCTGCTCAGCGTGCTGATCGCGTGCATTGCACCCCGGGTCCACGCCCAAGCCTTGCCGCCGGCCGCGACACCCGCCGATCCCTTTCATCAGCCGTGTGTTGCCGTGCGCGCCTCGCCGGAAGCCTCCATGCCGGGCGGGCGCGGCACGCGTCGCGGCCTGGCCGTCCCGCGCCGGGTCGTGAAGACACCGGCCGCCGGGCGCGTCGTTCGAAAAGAATACGTCGACCTCGACAACCGCTGTGCGACACCGCCTGCATTCGCGCCGATGCGTGACGTCGACTCAACCTCCATCTGGCATGTGGACGCCCCCGCAGGCGACATGCACGCGACCGCAAAGCCGTCCGCGACACGTGCCTTGCACGGTCGCACGTCCTGAGCAGCACAGCACGACGTTTGCTATCCTGCGTCTTTCGCACGCCTTCGTCGTTGCGCCCCCAGAGTTTCCGGAATCTCAATGCCCGCCAATCCCCCCAACCGGCCTGACACGCCCGACACGTCCTACGCCTCCGACAAGCCCCGCAGCGCCAAACCTTCGCCCGTCGGTGCCATGCCGCCACCGGGCGCGCTGCCGCTCGCCTGGATCGGGTTGCTGGCCGCTGCCGCCTGGGTGCTCAAGAGCCCACATCCTACCTGGGCCGTCGGTGTGATGTGTCTTTGCGCCGGTCTGATTTCGTCGTTCGGCGCGCGTCGCCGCGGCCGTGGGCCATGGCCCGCCTTCTTCACGGGCCTGCTCCCGGTCGGCGTCGCGCTGTTCTTCGCGCTGCTGATGCTGCGCCCGCTGCTTCGGTGAGGATGCAGCGTCGGTTCGTGTCACCCTCCGGTGCCGACCGGCGTCCCGCATCCCGACGCTTGTCCAGCGCTCGACGAGTTACCCACAGGTTCTGTGGATAACCCACTGGATAACCGGGCATGTGAGCGCTGAAACGCCCGTCATTACAAGGTGTCAAGAGGATTGCCCGTTTCAGCGTCAGCCTTGGATAAATTTTTTAAGCTTGACGTTTCAGCGTGCTTCTGTACGCACGCGTTACGCTGCGTCATGCCTTTGACGTGACGCAAACCCTTGGGAAATCACGCGGCGGTTCGCGCGAAAAGCGAGGGCTGCGCGCCGATGGGAGGGTTCGCAGCGCAAGGGAATCAGCCTATGATGGAATCGTGCGATACCTCGCCATGCATGACCAGGGATCCTCGCAGGATCCGCGGTTCAGCGGCCGCTTCGCTTTTCAGTAACCTAGGGAGAACGTCTCGTATGACCCAATCCGACAAACCGTCCGTTACCTCTGCCCCGTCGCCCGCCGACGCGTCCGCGACCGAAGCGGAGCGCGTCCATCTGGACGACCTGCTCGCGCGTCACTCGGTCACGGAAACGGTCGACCGCGCATCCGTCATCGACTTGATCAACGCATTGCGCTCGCCGGATGTCAAAACAGCGGAAGACCGTGATCGGGTCGTCAAGGGAAGTCGCTTATGGCGCGAGGTATCCCATCGCGACACCGCGATTTCGCTGCTCAACTCGCTCGCGCAGATGGCGCCGATCTTCCTGAACCAGATTCACTGGTAACCTCTGTCGCGCCGGTCGTGGCCGGCGTGCCCCCTTCCTGCGTCCGTCCCTCTCTGATTCGCGCACCTGCCGCACCCATCCATTGATCTGGATTAACGTTGCATGTGGACACGCCCGCCAGCAAGCCGGACGTCGGGCTGCGCTTGCCTTACAATGCGGATCGCGCAAGTTATCCCTGTTGACCCGACATCATGACGACCACGCTGGACACCTCCACCGAATTCAAGCGCTGGATCTGCCTGATCTGCGGCTGGATCTACAACGAAGCCGAAGGCGCGCCGAACGACGGACTCGCCCCCGGCACGCGCTGGGTCGACGTGCCCGCCGACTGGCGCTGCCCGGAATGCGACGTCGCAAAGGGCGATTTCGCGCTGTCGGAGTTCTGAGTGCGGTAGCGGACGCGCACAGGGCGCCGGGGCCTGGCGTCCAGCCCACCCCGTCGGCGCATTCTCAGTGATGCCAACCCCATCCGCCGCCTCGGCCGTGCCAGCCGCGGTAATATCCGCGGCCGTAATAGCCGCCCGATATCCCAAACGTCACCACCGGCGCGGGCTCGACCGCGTAGCCCGGCGCATAGCCATAGCTGTCGTAGTAAGCGTTACCGTACGCCGGTGGGCCATAAGGCACGGCAACACAACCGGCCATCATCACCGCGACGGCAGCGCCGCCGGTCACCCAAAGTAGTCGTTTCACGATAAGGTCTCCCGCATGAGCTATTTGCGTCATGTGCGAAGAGAGTCGACGATCGACCATCGGCGGTTCGTCGAGCCTCGCAGCCCATGGTTGACTTATTAGACATGCAAGTTCCCGTGAAATCCACGCAGAGCGCGGCTTCTTTGGTTACCAAACGTGACATTGGTAACTGCACCGCAATATGACGTGCGGCCGGTGCCCGGCAGGCACCCGGTCCCGGATCAGAACACCCAGCAACGGTCGCGACCGGCGCGTTTCGCGCGGTAGAGCGCCATATCGGCACGCTCGACCATGGACATTGCCGAATCGTCGTCCTGCCACTCGGTGATGCCGAAACTCGCCGAGAAGCGCAGCGGTGGCTCACTGCCCTCCAGCGACTCACGCTTGCAGCGCTCGCGAATGCGATCCGCCACGCGCAGCGCGTCGCGCTCGCTCGCCCCCGGCAACAGAATCGCGAACTCCTCGCCACCGATACGACCGATCAGGTCGTCGCCGCGCAACGTCGACGAACACACCAGCACAAAACGGCACAGCACCTGATCGCCGATGGCATGCCCGTAGGTGTCGTTGATGGACTTGAAGAGATCGAGATCGGCCACGATGAGGCTCATCGGCTCGTTCTTGCGTTGCGTGCTTTCCAGCAGCCGCTCGAAACGATGAAAGAAATAGCGCCGAGTCAGGCTGCCCGTCAGTTCATCGTAACTCGCCTCGAACGCCAGTTGATGATTGGCCGCGCGCAGCGCCTCGTTCGACTGACGGGCGACCTGATGCTGCGCCCGCTCGCGCCAGTAAGTCCAGATCGCGAGGGTCACAATGACGACACCGCCCAGGTATAGCAGGAAACACAACGCCAGATCCTTGGCATGCTCTCGCGTGAGCGCCTCCCAGGCGTCAACGCCTTCCACCGCATAGACGATCAGGTCGTTGCTTGAACTCGGACGCGACGCGATCACGAACGGCTTGCGGAACTCACCGAATGCCGACATCCGCGCGAGCAATTCCTGCGGCACCCAGGCGTTCGAGCGGCCCGGCGCACGCTTGAACGGCGAGATGGGCATGCGTGCGAAGTCGCGGCGCTGATACAACGCCCGCCGCTCGGCATCGGAGAGCGCCCCCAGCTTCCCGTCGAGCATGAAACGATTCTCGAAGCGGGGGTCGTTCGCCATGATGACCACGCCGTTGCCGTCTACGATGAACGATTCGCCACTGCCCACCCAATGACGCAAGCGTCGGAGTCCGATCTTGGTCATCACGACACCAACCAGCGCGCCTTGGCGATACACCGGCGCGCTGAAATAAAGGCCGGGCGCCTGTTGCTCCCAGCCCGCGGCATAGCTCTCGAAGCGTCCGCCCAACAGCGCATTGGTGACGTAGGGCATGTCGGCCACGGACTGCCCGATCGGTGTCGGCTGGTCACCGAAGTTGCTCGCGGCGACACAGACGCCGTTAGCATCGATCAGCCACACCCGGTCAACGCCAAAGTATCCCTGGGCGCCAAGCAGAAATTGGTTGGCACGATCGACGATCTCGGGGGACGGCGCCCCGCCGCCCGGCGGGCGCAGGACGTCGCTCAGCAAATCCACTTCGGCCAACGTGGACGGAATGGCGCGCACCATCGCCAGATCCGTGTTGATCGCGTGAATCATGCCGTCGGCGACACGGTCGGCCACCATTTGTCCGGCGTCGACGCTCTGGGTAAGCTTGTTACCGACCAGCGACGTGGCAGTTCGGTCCGCCGCAACCCAGCAGACGACCAGCACGCCAACCGAGACGCTGGCAGCATAAAGCCAATGCCTTATCCTCATCCGAAAATAAAACGCTCGTTCTAATATTATTCACTTCTTACGTTGGCGAAATATCCACCCCATTCGTGTCGCGTTTCTGTCATTTCCCCGGACAGAAGCTCTGGTCGCGACTGGCATCCGTAGTGCCTGCGAATTACCGCCAATTCTGGTCTGCGCGTCGAACTCGTTCCCCCCTTCCCGATCCCCGGCTTGTCGCGCCCCGCGCCTTCGGATCCTGACTGCCCTGCATTGCCCACCCCGACAACGGCAGGCGGCTGACACCCTGCCGTCCTCGCCTTCAGGCATCGCCCGCGAAGGCTGGCAGCCGTCCGCTCTCGCCGCTTATGCCGCGCATGCCGATCAGATTCATCACGAGAATTCGGCAATTTTATAGCACGCCGACGATCACACCGTACCGACGAACATCAAATCACGAATTTATTACGAATATCTATTTAATCTATTAACTGGCCGGATACTTCCCTCGTTCCCCTCGTCCCATTGCGAGGATTTACTGGCAAATACCTAAACGCGCGATGACCGAATCAAGCTGCTCGATTTCCACTGGGCGGGAGAATAAGTAACCCTGTGCGCACAGCGGCACGAAATGACGCAGCCAATCCAGTTGCCGCGCGTTCTCCACCCCCTCGACAATCAGCTCGATACCCAGCGAACGCGCGATGTTGACGATGTTCGAAATCATGAGGCACGAACGCGACGAATCGGGGATCGACTCCACGAATGAGCGATCGACCTTGAGGGTGTCGACGGGAAAACGCGTCAGGTAGGACAACGACGAGTATCCGGTACCGAAGTCGTCCAGCGCAATGCGCACTCCGGCGCGCTTGAATTGCTGGATCTTCATCTCCACGAGCGCCGGGTTCCTGACCATGACCGATTCGGTGATTTCCAGCTCCAGACGATTCGGCTCGATCGCATACGCCCTCATGAGACGCTCGACCAGCTCGCCAATATCGCCGCGCCAGAATTGCACTGACGAGACATTGACGGCCAGCCGCAGCGACGCCATCGGCGTGTCTCGCCACGCCGCCAGTTGGCGGCACGCCTGCGTCAGTACGTACTCGCCGATGGCGACGATCTGCCCGGTCGTCTCCGCCAGGGGAATGAAGTCGCCCGCACTCAGGACGCCTCGCTCCGGGTGACGCCAGCGAATCAACGCCTCCATGCCACGCACGCAATCGGACTCGAGCGCGACGATGGGTTGATAGGCGAGGAAGAATTCCCCGTTGGCCAGCGCCTGCTCCATCTGGCGCTCCCACACAACGAGCTGATGGGCCTGATACGTCATCTGCTGTGTGTAGACGCGCACGACGCTCTTGCCAGCCTCCTTGGCCGAGTACATGGCCAGATCGGCCTTCTTGATGAGATCGGCTTCGGTTTCCTCCACCTTGGACCAAAACGTCACGCCAATGCTCGCGTGCAACGCGAATGAGGTGCCGTCGGCCACCATCGGCGACTTGAGAGTGGCAAGCAGCGTCTCGCCCAACGGCTCGGCTTCGTCCGGCGCGCCGCCGCCTTCGAGCAGCACCATGAACTCGTCGCCGGCAAAACGCGCCAGCATCGCGCCTGGCGGCATGCGCGGGGCGAAGCGCTCGGCCACCTGTCGAATGATCTCGTCACCCTGCGTATGGCCCAGTGTGTCATTGACGCTCTTGAAGTTGTCCAGGTCGATGTGCAGCAGCGCCACCTTGCCGACCTGATCAGGCGTGGCCAGCGCGCGCCGAAGCGACTCCATCAACGCGTAACGATTGGGAAGTCCGGTGAGCGCGTCGAACGAAATCAGACGCGTGAGCTGTTGATCGCGACCGATCAGCCGCTGCATCAGGTAGGCGATCAGCGCGAAGAACACGACGAGGGCGACCGACACGAACGTCGCCATCGTCAGATAGACCCGCGTCACATGCTGGTGCTCGGCCAGCGCCTCTTCCATCGACAGGCCGACCTGAACGGCAAGTGGGTAATCGCGCAGATGACGGTAAGCCACGATGCGCTCAACGCCATCGATGGGATCGCGCTGAATGCCGGAGGTGCGTTGCGCTGCCGAGAACAGCGGCAATTCGCCCGTACCGGTGACGGCAACGCCAGCGCCGGCACTTCGCGCGAGCATCCCACCGTCGTCGGCAACGACGGCGACCTCTCCATACTGGCCGAGTACGGCGTTTGTGTAGAAGTCCGTGGTGAAGTACGCTGGCGACTGAGACACGACCACCACACCGGCGAAGCTGCCATCGGGATGGTTGAGCCGCCGGGTGAACTGAAGCACCCACTTGTGCGATACGCGTCCAAGGACCGGATGACTGATGAACAGATTATCGTTCGCGAGTTCCTGATGCACCCGGAAGTGCTCCCGGTCGGCGATGCTGATCCCGACGCCGGCGCCCATCGTCGTGGCGACGACGGTGCCGTTCGCATCCGCCACGCTGACCAGCACCATGAAGGGATCCATGACAGTCCCTTCGGCGAGGGACCGCTTCAGATCGAAATTCCCGTGATGTCGTTCGTACTCGTATTTCACGAAACGAGTCAGTTGATCGACCTGACGGATGGCCCGCAGCGTATGCTGCTCAAGTGCCGTCGCCACGGTCGACGCCGAGCCAGCCGCGTCGCGCAGAATAGCCTTGCGCTCGATGGCGATGCGCCAAAGCACAGCCGCCCAGACGAGGGTCAGGATCAGCAGACCGAAAATCAGAATTGCGGCAATCGAGCGATGGGGTGTCATCCAACGCCCGCGTTGCACTCCGGTTGTGCTCGGTTCCGCCATAGATCGAGATCCTTTCAGCCTTTGCATCCATGCGCGCAAAGGTCGGTGTTGGCCCGGTCGTCAGTAGGCGCCAGCGGTCGTCGCTGCCGGACACCATGGTTTCCGGCAAGTGTAAGGCAATCGCGGCGCCCCCGGAAGTCGTTCGACGCCGGCGCGAAAAGGTCGACAAGATGGCGGAGCACGTGAAAGGAAAGCGGCCGCTCGGGCGCGACCTCCCCGCTCAGGACTTCAACAGATCGATGATGGCTTCCAGGCGGCGACGCAGATCAACGACGTCGACCGTGGCCCCCGATTCAGCCAACGGCGCCGGCTCGCCCGCTGGCCCGGCGGCCCCACCCATTGTTCGCGGGCCGCGCGACGTATCGGCCTCGAGACGGTTACGTGCGCCATTGATGGTGAAGCCCTGCTCGTAGAGCAGTTCCCGGATACGCCGGATCAGCAGGACTTCATGGTGCTGGTAGTACCGTCGGTTACCACGCCGCTTGACTGGGCGCAGTTGCGTGAATTCCTGCTCCCAATAGCGCAGTACATGTGGCTTGACGCCACACAGCTCGCTCACCTCACCGATGGTGAAGTAACGCTTTGCGGGAATCGGCGGCAAGGCAACGTGATCCATCGCGGCGTGAGCAGAACGGGACGACGGTTAAACTGCGGAGGAAAAACCAGCGGCCGCCACAGAATGCGGCGGCCGGGAATTACTTGCTCAGCACGCCGGATTCCACCATCGACTTGAGCTTCTGGCTGGCGTGAAAGGTGACCACGCGACGTGCCGCGATCGGAATGGCCTGGCCGGTCTTCGGATTCCGGCCTGGCCGTTGCGGCTTGTCGCGCAATTGGAAGTTACCAAAGCCGGAGAGCTTGACGCTGTCGCCGGACTCCAGCGCATCACGGATCGATTCGAAGAACGCCTCGACCATATCCTTTGCTTCGCGCTTGTTCAAGCCGACTTGCTCGAACAGCAACTCGGCCAGCTCGGCCTTGGTCAGCGTCGGCGCTTCGGTCGAGACCTCGTTCGTGTCGCTGCGACCCAGCGCGATGCGCTGCGCCGCAAGCATGGCTTCAAATTCACCAGGATTCATTTCGTTCATACGTCCCACGCGATGGCGATGACAGTGCGATAACCCACTCGCAAGCGGATGCTTACCAAGTTTCAGGCGCGCAAACGTGCGCCAAACCCTTCTACCCGTTGTACCAGTGCGTTAATAGCGCCCTGGACCGTCTCGTCCTGCAACGTACCCGAGGGGTCTTGCAGAGTAACACGAAATGCCACGCTTTTGTCCTGCGCCCCCAGCGAGCCCGACGCCGCGCCAGCCTTCGGCCGGAACTCGTCGAACAGGCGGACCGATTGCACCACGCTGCATGCCGGATCGTCGTGACGCGCCGCCAGCATGGCGTCGATCAGCCCTTGCACCGGCTGCGCCTGATCCACCACCAGCGCGATATCGCGCGTGACCGGCGGGAACTTCGAGATGTCTTCGTAGCTCGCGACGTCGCGCACGAACAGCGCCTGCGCTTCGATCTCGAACAGCACCGGCGCATGCGGCAGGTCGTACTTCTGCTGCCAGCGCGGATGCAGTTCGCCGATGATCCCGACACGCTTGCCGTCGACTTCGATCGCCGCGCTGCGTCCCGGATGCAACGCCGGGTGGTCGGCCTTGACGAAGCGCGCCGTGCGCGGGGACAGCAGCGCTTCGAGATCGCCCTTCACGTCGAAGAAATCGACCTGACGGGTTGCCGCGCCCCACTGCTCTTCAAACACCGGGCCGTAGGCAAGGGCCGCCACCGTGAGCGGCTGGCGGTAGCCGCCAACGCTCAGCTCGCCCGAGGCGACCGTGTTGTCGCGATGGTAGGTGCGGCCGATTTCGAACACGCGAACGCGCGACGCCTTGCGATTCAGGTTGTAGCGCGTGGTCGCGATCAGGCTGCCGATGAGCGTCGAGCGCATCACCGCGAGATGGCTGGCGATCGGGTTGAGCAGCTTGATGGGCTGGTCGTTGCCGGCGAAGTCGGCTTCCCACTCGGCGTCCACAAAGCTGAAGCCAACCGTCTCGTGATAGTCGCGCGCGGCCACGGCATGGCGCACGGCATGCTGCGAGCGGCGGCCTTCCTGTGTCGGACGCATTTCGCTTGCGGCGACCGGTGGGTTGGCCGGAATGCGATCGAAACCGTAGATGCGTGCGATCTCTTCGATCAGGTCCTCTTCGATCTCGATGTCGAAGCGATACGATGGCGGCGTGACATGGAACACGCCGTCTTGCAGCGTGAACGGCAGGCCCAGCCGCGTGAAGATGGCGCTCATCTCCGCCTCGGTGACCGGCACGCCCAGAATCTTGACGGCGCGCGCCACCCGCAGGCTCACCGGCTGGCGTTCGGGCAACTTCGCAACGTGGTCCTCGAGCGGACCGGCCTGGCCGCCGCAGATGTCCAGCACCAGTTGCGTGGCACGCTCGAGCGCGCGCCCGTTGCCCGCGAAGTCGACGCCGCGCTCGAAGCGATGCGAGGCATCGCTGGTGAAGTTGTACTTGCGTGCACGGCCCTGAATCGCCTGCGGGAAGAAGAACGCGCCTTCCAGGAAGATGTTCTGCGTTTCCAGGCCCGCCTTGGTGGCGTCGCCGCCCATGATGCCGGCGAGCCCGATCGGGCCGCTGGCGTCGGTGATGGCGAGCACCGTCTCGTCGAGCGTCACGGTCTGTTCGTTGAGCAGCTTGAGCGTCTCGCCTGCACGCCCGAAGCGCACGTCGATCCCGCCTTGCAGACGATTCAGATCATAGACGTGCAGCGGCTGCCCCAATTCGAGCATCACATAGTTGGTGATATCGACCAGCGCGGAGATGCTGCGCTGACCCGCACGCTCAAGGCGCTCCACCATCCAGCGCGGCGACGCTGCGGCAGCGTTCACGTTGCGAATGATACGGCCTCCGAAGCGCCCGCATCCTTCCGGCGAACCGATGCGCACCGGCAACGTGTCAGCGATCGTCGCAGGCTGGGCGCCCTGCCCCGGCAAGTCCTTGAGCGGCGCGCCGGTAATGGCGGCGACTTCGCGGGCGATGCCCAGCAGCGACAGGCAATCCGCCTTGTTCGGTGTGAGCTTGACGACGAACACGGTGTCGTCGAGATCAAGATACTCGCGAATGTTCATGCCGACCGGTGCGTCGTCCGGCAGAATCATCAGACCGCCGTGGTCTTCCGAGAGCTTCAGCTCGCGTGCCGAGCACAGCATGCCGTAACTCTGCACGCCGCGCAGCTTGCCAATCTTGATCTGGAACGGGGCCCCGCCAGCCTCGGCCGGGGGCAATGCCGCGCCCACGGTCGCGCACGGCACCTTGATGCCCGGCGCCACGTTGGGCGCGCCGCACACGATGGTGAGCGTCTCGCCGGTGCCGGCATCGACCTGGCAGACATTCAGGCGGTCAGCGTCCGGATGCCGGGCGACGTCGAGCACCTTGGCCACGACCACGCCGGTAAACGGCGGGGCGACCGGGTCGGTTTCCTCGACTTCGAGCCCGGACATCGTCAGGGCGTGCGCCAACGCGTCCGTCGACAAGTCCGGGTCGACCAGGGTACGCAGCCACGATTCGGAGAATTGCATGGATCAGTTCGCTCGCAGTTAAGTCTTCACATCCGAGAGCCCGGCGGCAGCGGCGTCGCGCGCCAATCCGGGGCCATCGGCATCGATTACATGAATTGGCGCAGGAAGCGCAGGTCGTTCTCGTAGAACAGGCGCAGATCCTGCACACCGTAGCGCAGCATCGTCAGACGCTCCAGGCCCGAGCCGAACGCGAAGCCGATGTAACGCTCCGGGTCGAGTCCCATATTGCGCACGACGCTCGGATGCACCTGCCCCGAGCCGGAGATCTCCAGCCACTTGCCAGCGTTCTTGCCGGTCTCGAACTGCATGTCGATTTCGGCGGACGGCTCCGTGAACGGGAAATACGACGGGCGAAAACGCACTTGAATGTCGTCGCGCTCGAAGAACTTGCGCAAGAAGTCGGTGTACACGCCCTTCAGGTCGGCGAAGCTGATGTCTTCGGCAATCCACAGGCCCTCGACCTGGTGGAACATCGGCGAGTGTGTGGCATCGGAGTCGACGCGATACGTGCGGCCCGGCGCGATCACCTTGATCGGCGGCTTGTTCATGCGCGCGTAACGCACCTGCATCGGGCTCGTGTGCGTGCGCAGCAGCAACGGCTTGCCGGCGTCGTCATTCCCTTCGATATAGAACGTGTCCTGCATCGAACGCGCCGGGTGGTTCTCCGGGCTGTTCAGTGCCGTGAAGTTGAACCAGTCGGTTTCGATTTCGGGGCCGTCGGCCACGTCGAAACCAATGGAACGGAAAATCTGTTCAACGCGCTCCCAGGTGGTGAGCACGGGGTGCAGGCTGCCAGCGCCCAGGCCTCGGCCGGGCAGCGTGACGTCGACGGCCTCGGCGGACAAGCGCGCGTCGAGCAGCGCGTCGGCCATGGCCTGGCGGCGTGCCTGCAGGGCGCCTTCGATCTGTTGCTTGGCCGCATTGATCCGCGCGCCCTCATGCTTGCGCGCGTCGGGATCAAGCTTGCCGAGGCCCTTGAGCAACTCGGTCAGCTGGCCGGTCTTGCCAAGAAAGCGGGCTTTCTCGTTTTCCAGCGCGGCGGCGTCGGGAGCGGCGGCGAACGCACGCTGCGCTTCGCTGACGATAAGTTCCAGATCCATATGCTACAGACTCAAGTTAGGCGGTCGGAATGGCCGCATGTTCAAGCAAAAAGCGAGCGAAAAGGCAGGCAAAAAACAAAAGGGGGCTCCGATGAGAGCCCCCTCCTGGCGGATGGCGCGCGGTAAAGCGCGCGATACGCTAACTACAGCTTAGGCTGCGACGGCGGCTTTCACCTGGGCGACAATCGCGGCAAACGCCGGCTTGTCGTTGATGGCCATGTCGGACAGCACCTTGCGGTCGAGTTCGATCGAGGCCTTCTTCAGACCAGCGATGAACACGCTGTAGGTCATACCGTGCTGACGCACACCTGCATTGATACGCGCAATCCACAAGGCGCGGAACACGCGCTTCTTGTTACGGCGATCGCGATAGGCGTACTGCCCAGCGCGCATGACCGCTTGCTTGGCGATGCGGAAGACGTTATTGCGGCGGCCGCGGAAACCCTTGGCAGCAGCGATGACTTTCTTATGGCGGGCCCGTGCGGTGACCCCACGTTTGACTCGAGGCATGTTTCTCTCCTATCTAAGTCGGGGTTTAAGCGAAGGGCAGCATTGCGCGTACGGAGTTCAGATCAGACTCATGAACGCCGACGGCACCGCGCAGGTGACGCTTATTCTTGGTGGTCTTCTTCGTCAGAATGTGACGCTTGAAGGCCTGACCACGCTTGACGGTACCGCCAGGACGCACGCGAAAGCGCTTCTTGGCACCGCTCTTGGTTTTCATCTTGGGCATGAAAAACTCCGGGTTTTTAACATGATCACAGGTGTGACGCCAAAATCGCGCCCCTTGTAGAACCCGAGACCACTTGTGTTCAGGGTCAGACGGCACCCTGCATCGCTGCCGCGGCCTTACGGACCACGGCGGCAATTCCTTGCAGCCTGGCGGTATCGTTCGACACCGCCACGGCGTTACTTCTGTTACTTCTTCTTCGGCGCGATGACCATGATCATCTGACGGCCTTCCATCTTCGGCATCTGTTCCGGCTGGCCGAACTCTTCGAGATCGGACTTCAGACGTTCCAGCATACGGGCGCCGATTTCCTGGTGAGCCATCTCACGGCCGCGAAAGCGCAGTGTGATCTTGGTCTTGTCGCCTTCTTCGAGGAACCGCCTCAGATTGCGCAACTTGACGTTGTAGTCGCCGTCGTCGGTGCCAGGCCGGAATTTGACTTCCTTGATCTGAACAACCTTCTGCTTCAGCTTGTTCTCGTGCGCTTTCTTCTGTTCCTGGTACTTGAACTTGCCATAGTCCATCAGGCGGCACACTGGCGGCTGCGCCTGCGGCGCGATTTCCACCAGATCGACGTCAGCCTCTTCGGACAGACGGAAAGCCTCGGCGAGTTTCATGATGCCGAGCTGCTCACCGTCGACTCCGGTTAGACGCACTTCAGGCGCAGTGATCTCGCCATTGATGCGATGCGCTTTATCGGTAGCGATGTTGCTTATCCTCGAAAAAAACAAAAAATTTAGCCGCGCTGTCCGACAGGCGTTATTGGAACGTTGCGCATTCCTGCGCCAGACGTTCGATGAGCGCGTCAACGGGCATCACACCCAGATCCACGCCGCCACGGGCACGCACGGCTACCGTATTTGCTTCCTGCTCTTTGTCCCCAACCACAACGAGATAGGGAACCTTCTGCAACGAATGCTCGCGTATTTTATAGCTAATTTTCTCGTTGCGCAAATCGCCGCGAGCCCTAAGCCCTTGTTCTTTCAACTTTTTCGTCACTTCCTGGGCGTAATCGGCGGTTTTTTCGGACACATTCAGCACAATCACCTGCTCTGGCGCGAGCCAGACCGGCATTGCACCAGCATGGTGCTCGATCAAAATGCCAATGAAACGCTCGAGCGAACCCAGGATGGCGCGGTGGAGCATGACGGGGCGGCGACGGCTGTTGTCCTCGGCCACATACTCGGCGTCCAGGCGCTCAGGCATCGAGAAATCGACCTGCATCGTGCCGCACTGCCATTGCCGGCCAAGCGCGTCCTTGAGGGTGTATTCGATTTTCGGTCCATAGAACGCCCCGTCGCCCTCGGCGATCACGAATTCGCAGTTCGAACGGCGCAGCGATTCCATCAATGCAAATTCGGCCTTGTCCCAGTTCTCGTCCGAACCGACACGATGCTCAGGACGCGTTGCGACCTTGTAAATCATGTCCGTGAACCCGAAATCCTTGTATACGGCATGCAGGAGCGCCGTGTAATTCACGCACTCGTCGAGAATCTGGTCTTCCGTACAGAAAATGTGACCGTCGTCCTGCGTGAAGCCGCGCACGCGCATCAAGCCGTGCAGACCGCCCGACGGCTCGTTGCGATGACACTGGCCGAACTCGCCATAGCGCAGCGGCAGGTCGCGATAGCTGTGCAGCGCCGAATTGAAAATCAAGACGTGGCCCGGACAGTTCATCGGCTTGAGCGCATAAGCGCGATTCTCCGACTCCGTCGTGAACATGTTGTCCTTGTAGTTCTCCCAGTGCCCCGATTTCTCCCAGAGCGAGCGATCGAGAATCTGCGGGCCCTTCACTTCCTGATAACCGTTATTGCGATAGACGCGGCGCATGTACTGCTCGACCTGCTGCCAGAGCGTCCAGCCCTTCGGGTGCCAGAAGACGAGACCGGGCGCCTCTTCCTGCATGTGGAAGAAGTCCAGTGCGCGGCCGAGCTTGCGGTGATCGCGCTTTTCCGCCTCTTCGAGCATGTGCAGGTACGCATCCTGGTCTTCCTTCTTCGTCCAGGCCGTGCCGTAGATGCGCTGAAGCTGCTCGTTCTTGGCGTCGCCGCGCCAGTAGGCGCCTGCGACCTTCATCAGCTTGAAGACCTTGAGCTTGCCCGTCGACGGCACGTGCGGGCCCCGGCAAAGATCGACGAACTCGCCTTCGCGGTACAGGCCGATCTCGTCCGTCGCCGGAATCGATTCGATGATCTCGGCCTTGTATTTCTCGCCCATCGACATGAACAGGCGCACGGCGTCGTCGCGCGAGAGCACTTCACGCGTGACCGGCTCGTCCTTCTTCGCCAACTCGTGCATCTTCTTCTCGATGGCCTCGAGATCTTCCGGCGTGAAGGCGCGATGGAACGAGAAGTCGTAGTAGAAGCCGTTCTCGATGACCGGACCGATCGTGACCTGCGCTTCGGGGAACAACGTCTTGACGGCGTAGGCCAGCAAGTGAGCCGTCGAGTGACGGATCACGTCGAGACCATCGGCATCCTTCTCGGTGACGATGGCAAGGCTCACATCGCGATCGATCAGATAGGACGTGTCGACCAGCTTGCCGTCCACGCGGCCGGCCAGGGCCGCCTTGGCCAGCCCCGTGCCGATCGAGCCGGCGACTTGCGCCACCGTGAGCGGGGCTTCGTACTGGCGTTGCGAGCCGTCAGGCAAACGTACCGAAATCATGTCGCACTCCCATGCGCAAAAACGTCACGCGCGGCCAACGCCACGCGGCAAAACCACGAAAAAAAACGGCCTCGACTGTCGTCGAGGCCGTCTCTTCATTCCGTGCATCCAGACGAAAAACACCCTCGACTTAACGTCGCACCTTCACCACTGTGAAAGTTCGGGCGGTCTTCAACATGAGTGTTTTTCCAGCACCTGTGTCTGCGGGGTCTCGCGGACTGTCATGCATCAAATTCGTTGGTAGGCTCGATTGGACTCGAACCAACGACCCCCACCATGTCAAGGTGGTGCTCTAACCAGCTGAGCTACGAGCCTACTACAAGAGAACGAGATTCTAGCAACATTTCCGCAGGGCGCCAAGCGATTATTGTGCCTGCCGCAAAAACCGCTTACCGCCGACGCGACGACACCACGCCCGCCACCCCGCCCAGTTGTGCCAGCGCTCGCTGCAACTGTCCGCCATCGCGCACTTCCACCGTGAACTGCATGAACGCCTGCGCCCCCCGCGACTGCGTGCTGACACCCGTGACGTTGAGCTTCTCCCGCGAGAACACTTCGGAGATGTCGCGCAGCAATCCCTGACGATCCGTCGCCTCGATCTGGATGTCCACAGGATACGCGGCGACGCCCCGCCCTTCGAGCACGTCGGCCGACCATGCGGTCTGAATCACTCGCTCCGGCGCGCGCGTCTTCATGGCCTGAAAACTCGTGCAATCCTGGCGATGAATCGACACGCCCTTGCCTCGCGTGACAAACCCCACGATCGGATCCGGCGGCGCCGGCCGGCAGCATTTGGCCAGTTGCGTGAGCAACGCGCCGACGCCCACGACCAGCACGCCGCTCTTGGCCCCCTGAGTGACGCTGGTGTCGAGGCTCTTCTTCGCGACGAGCGTGTCCTCGTCGCGCGGCTCCGGCCCCGGCAGGTTGCCCGACAACGCCTGCTCGACATGTCGCAGGCTGAACTCATCCTTGGCGATGGACGCGTAGAGATCGTCCGGCGTACGGAACCCGAGACGAGCGGCCAGCTCCTCCAGATTGACCGACGTCTTGCCCTCGCGCTGCAGCGTCTTGTCGATCAGCGCGCGGCCGTGGGCAATCGTCTCTTCGAGATCGATGGCATTGAACCATTGACGCACCTTCTGGCGTGCCCGGTGGCTCTGCAGATACCCCAACTGCGCGTTGAGCCAGTCGCGCGACGGACCGCCCTGCTTGACCGTCACGATTTCGACCGTCTGGCCGTTTTGCAGCGACGTATTGAGCGGCACCATCGCGCCGTCGACACGCGCGCCACGGCAACGGTGCCCCAGCTCCGAATGCAGGTGATACGCAAAATCAACCGGCGTCGCACCTTGCGGCAACGCGATCACCCGCGCCTGCGGAGTGAGCACGTAGATGTGATCGTCAATCGTCGCGCGCTTGAGCTGCGCCCACGGTTGCGCGGCCCCTTCGGCGCCCACGGTATCGGCCACGTCGTCTTTCCAGGCGAGCAACTGACGCAGCCAGGCGATCTTCTCGTCGTAGGCCTCGTTCGCCGAAAACGCTCCACCGTAGCCGCGCTGCCCCGCTTCCTTGTAGCGCCAATGGGCCGCGATGCCGTACTCGGCGAAGTGATGCATCTCGTTCGTGCGAATCTGTACCTCGAAGGCCCGCCCGTCGTCGCCGATCACGACCGTATGCAGCGACTTGTAGCCATTGGGCTTCGGACGCGAGATGTAATCGTCGAACTCTTTCGGAATCGGCTGCCACAGGTTGTGGACAATGCCCAGCACCGTGTAGCAATCCTTGATGTCATCGACGATCACGCGAAACGCGCGCACATCGTACAGCTCGGCGAAATCCACCGCCTTGCCGCGCATCTTCTTCCAGATGCTGTAGATGTGCTTCGGCCGCCCGGACACTTCGGCCCTGACGCCGGCGCGCGCCAGTTCCTCCTGAAGACGCTGGATCGCCCCCTCGATGAACGTCTGACGCTCGACGCGCTTTTCTTCGAGCAGCTTGGCAATCTGTTTGTACGTGACGGGCTCAAGGAAGCGGAAAGCGAGGTCTTCGAGCTCCCACTTCAGTTGCCAGATGCCAAGGCGATTCGCGAGCGGCGCATAGATCTCGAGCACCTCGTGCGGCATGTCCTCGGGGGGCGCCTTCTTCTGCGCCGCATACCATCGCAGCGACTGCAGACGCGACGCCAGCCGGATCATCACCACACGGATGTCCTGCGCGAACGCGAGCAGCATCTTGCGCAACCCTTCGACCTGCGACTTGCGCTCCGCCGCGGCGTCGCGATCGCGCCCGTCGGACGGCATGGCCTGCGCGGCGCGCGAGCCCGCGCCCGAGAGACGCTGCAACCTGCGCACGTCGATCACGAGTGCAGCAACTTCGGCGCCAAACGTTTGGGTCAACGTGGTTTGCGGATCCGGCAGGTACTCGACCGCCGAGAAAAGCGCCGCGGCCTGATGCGTTGCCTCGTCGACACGCAACGTATCGAGAATGGCGAGCATGCCGCGCGCGTGCGCCATGATCGGCTCGCCGGACGACAGCAGGTGCTCGCCGCACAGCGTCTCGGCGAACGCGAGCGCGTCGTCGAGCGTGGCGGGCAGCGGGGTATCCCCCGCGCCGGGGGGCGAATTCCTGGCGTCGGGCGCCATTGCCGAATTCGTGCCAGCGGATGTCGGGGCTTGATGTTGGGTCATGTCGGAACACGGGGCGACACGCGCCCCTGATGATGCGGGCCGTGCACTCAGCGCTCGCGCTGAGCCGCCACGACCACGATTTCAACAAGCATGGCAGGGTCGGCGAGCAACGCCTGCACGGTGGCACGCGGAGGCGCATTACCGGCCGGTACCCACTCGTCCCACACCTGATTCATTTCACCGAAATACTTCATGTCCGAAATGTAGATCTGACAGGAAAGAATCAGCGACTTGTCGCTGTTCGCCTCGGCGAGCAGACGGTCGATGTGCGCGAGCACCTGACGCGTCTGGCCGGCGATGTCCTGCGTACGGTCATCCGGCGTCTGGCCTGCCAGATAAACCGTGCCGTTGTGCACGGCCATGTCCGACCAGCGCTTTTCGACATAGAAACGTTGTACTGCCATGATATAAGACTCCTCGTGTTCTTCGAACGTCGGACCTGTCGACGTACCCGGCCACCGGGGCGAGTATCAGTCGGCACATCCTGCAAAAAATCGTCGTGCGATCTCGATCTGATCCGCATGCACAAACGTCGGTGCGTGTCCCACGCCGGGTATTTCGACGGCGCGCGCGTGTTGGGCGTGCGCCAGCATTTGTTCAAGCGTCGCGCGCGAGAGCAGATCCGACTGCTCGCCGCGCACTACCAGTATGCGCCCGGAAAAGGCCGCAAGCGACGCCCATAGCATGGCCTCACCGGCCGTCACGGCCTCGGGCGAGATCGCGGCAAACGCCGCCCCGAGGGAAGGGTCGTAACGCAACACATATCCATCGCCGTCGGCCTTGAGCAGCGGTTCGCACAATGCGCGCCATTCCTCAGGGGTATGCGGGCCAAAAGACGACGAGATCGACCAGAGGTAAGCGGCGCCCTCGTCGATCGATGCAAAACGCTTCGGCGTGCCGACATATTGACCGATGCGCGCGAGCGCCGCAGCGTCGATATGCGGCCCGACATCGTTGAGCAGCAAACTCCGAATCGGTGTATCCGGCAAACCCGCGAGCCCCATGCCGATCAATCCGCCCATCGACGTGCCGAACCAGTCCACCGTCGCCACGCCCAACCGCGCAATCAACGTCACCATATCGGAGACATATTGCGGCACCACATACCCTGCCGGATTGCGCAGCCACGACGACTGCCCCCGCCCGACCACGTCGGGACACACAACACGGTAGTCGTTCACGAGCGCCTTCGCCAGCGCGTCAAAATCGCGCCCGCAGCGCGTGAGCCCGTGCACGCACAACAGCACGCGCGGATTCTCCGGATCGCCCCACTCCGTGTACGCCATACGATGCAACCCGGACGGACTCAGACACTGAACGTTCGACAAACGCGGCGCGTAGCTCGGCATGACAGACTCATCGGATCGGTTTCCAGATCCGAATTCTACCGCGCTTGTCGCGAACCGTACGCTAGAATGAGGCGACGCATGCGCCGCATCAAACCGCCATTTTCGGCCACGCGGATCGACATTGCTCCCATGCCGCCAGTCAGGTGCGCGGCGTCGCCTGGAACATGGACGGCGGCTGGGCCGCCCAGTCATTGCGCGAGCCGCGCCGACGGGACGCGAAAAGACCGGCGTCCGTATCGCTGGCAGCACCAAAACAAAACGGGCGGGGAAATCCCCGCCCGTTTCGCCTTCCACCGGTCACCGGGTTCAACGTCCACGGCAACCCTCAGCAATACTGCGTGTCAGACATCCCCGGCGCGCAAGCGACCGGAGACGACCGACACGTCGCCCACGCGTCAGACAGCGCTCACGTCGAGCGGCGCCCCGGTCTTCTGCGAAATTTCTTCCTTCGTCACGCCCGGCGCGAGTTCGACCACCTTCAGCCCGTCCGGCGTCACATCGATCACACCGAGGTCGGTAATGATGCGGTTGACCACGCCAACACCAGTAAGCGGTAGATCGCAGGCCTTCAGTATCTTGTGCGCATCGCCCTTGGCAACGTGCTCCATGAGCACCACCACGCGCCCGACGCCGGCGACGAGATCCATCGCACCGCCCATGCCCTTGATCATCTTGCCCGGGATCATCCAGTTCGCGAGGTCGCCCTTCTCGCTGACTTGCATCGCCCCGAGGATCGCCAGATTGATGTGGCCGCCGCGGATCATCGCGAACGAATCCGCCGACGAGAAAATCGACGACCCGGGCAGCGTCGTCACCGTCTGCTTGCCGGCGTTGATCATGTCCGCATCGACTTCATCTTCCGTCGGGAACGGGCCGATGCCGAGCAGGCCGTTCTCCGATTGCAGCCAGACTTCCATGCCTTCGGGGACATGGTTTGCCACCAGCGTGGGCAACCCGATGCCGAGGTTCACGTAAAAGCCGTCTTCCAGCTCTCGCGCCGCGCGCGCAGCCATTTCATCACGATTCCATGCCATGGTTATCTCCTTGATCTCGGCGCTTACTTGGCACGTACCGTGCGTTGTTCAATGCGTTTTTCCGGATGGGCGTTCAGCACGATGCGCTGAACGAAGATGCCGGGCAGGTGCACGTCGTCCGGGTCGATCGAACCGGTCTCGACCAGTTCCTCGACTTCGACGATCGTCACCTTGCCGGCCATGGCCGCCACCGGATTGAAGTTGCGGGCGGTGCGATTGAACACGAGGTTGCCGGCGCGATCGGCTTTGGCCGCCTTCACGAGCGCGACGTCGGCGCGCAACGAGCGCTCCATGACGTACGTGTCGCCGTCGAATTCACGGGTCTCCTTGCCTTCAGCGACCACGGTACCGACCCCCGTCTTCGTGAAGAACGCCGGAATGCCAGCACCACCGGCGCGCAGCTTTTCGGCCAGCGTGCCCTGCGGCGTGAATTCGAGTTCGAGCTCACCGGCCAGATACTGGCGCTCGAACTCCTTGTTTTCGCCCACGTACGACGAAATCATCTTCTTGATCTGACGCGTCTCGAGCAGCAGCCCCAGGCCGAAGCCGTCCACACCGGCGTTGTTGCTGATACAGGTGAGCCCCTTGACGCCGGAGTCGCGCAGCGCGGCGATCAGGGCCTCAGGAATGCCACACAGGCCGAAGCCGCCGACGGCGAGCGTTTGCCCGTCTGCGACAACATCGGCGAGCGCCTCCTTGGCGCTGGCGTATACCTTGTTCATCGTTTGTCCCTTTCCCTCGGTTGAGAATTGAAATTATGCCGCGCGCTTGCGCGTTGCGAGGCTTGCGCCGCCCCGCGAATCGCCGTGGCCACGCCCCTCATGCAATCATAGAGCTTACGGTGGTGTGCAAATCGGGCACAATACGTGAAATTACATATCTTCCTGCGCGCCGGGCCGTAGCACGCGACCCACCGGCGCGCGCTTCGACAGGATCTGCGCTGCTCCCCCATGCCGACGTTCGACTACCAGACAGCTTTTCACATCGCACCCGTCGGCCTGGTCATTTCGCGCCAGCGCATCATCGAGGACTGCAATCGCCAGCTCGGCAAGATCTTCGGCTACGAACCGGAGGCCCTGATTGGCCAGTCGTTCCAGGTGCTGTATCCGTCGCCGAAGGAGTTCGAGCGCATTGGTGAGCGCATTCCACCGATCATGAGCGCGCAGGGCGTCTATTCCGATGAGCGCATCATGCGCCGTGCCAGTGGCGAGTTGTTCTGGTGTCATGTGACAGGTCGATCGCTCGACGTGAACGACCCCCATGCCGCCGGTCTCTGGACCTTCGAGGACATGTCGGCCACCCGTCGGGTTGCCGTCGCGCTGACCGCTCGCGAGCGCGAAATTGCGGCACAACTCGTGCAGGGAAAGACGAGCAAGCAGATCGGCAAGTTTCTCGACATCAGCCCGCGGACTGTCGACATCTACCGTGCCCGTTTGATGCAGAAGTACGGCGCCGGCACCGCCACTGAACTCGTTCAACGGCTGCTCGGCAACTGAGCGACACGAGGGGGGCAGACAGCGCCCCCTTCCAATGCCCCGGACGCCCGCCTCAAGCCATCAATGCACGCACCGCTTCCGGCAGCGGCACCGATTTTTCAGCCTTGTAGTTGACCCAAACGATCTTCGCGCCGCCCTCGGCAACGAGCACATCCGGCATATCGGCGCGGCGCAACTCGAAGCGGGTATCGACACTGCTTCGACCCAGTGTGCCCACCGACATGCGGCAATCGATATCGCCCGGATAGCGCAACTGACGCAAGAACGTCATGTTCGCGTTGATGATCACAGGCCCCTCGCCCGTCGAGCTTTCTTCCGACGCGATATTCAGCGACTCCAGCCACGAAATACGCACCTGCTCCATGTAGCGGAAGTAGACGGTGTTATTCACATGCCCGAAGGCATCCATATCGCCCCAGCGAATGGGCATACTCATCCGAAACACTTCTTTGTATTCTGACGACACTGCAAATTCCCCATATTGAAAAGCGACGCCCTGCCGTCTAATGACAGCGCGCCATGGGGAGAAAGTGTAGCGCTTCGCAGGGATCCGCGCGCGGCAAGCCATGCCGATTGGCCGGGATCTGCCGCCTTTTAGGAATCGCGTGGAGCCGCGGCTCGGACACGTCCGACGCGAGCAGGCGCGTTACCTGCGAACGCTGGCGTCGCGCGGCTTGGCGGTCATCCCTTCGTCATTGACGGCGGCCTCGGCCTTGTCGACGAGATCGCGCCCGACCAGCACCTTCCATTTCGCATAGACGGGACGCGTCGCATCGACAAAGCGCTGGCGTTGTTCCGGCGTGAGTCGCGTCACCTTCACGCCGCGCGCCTCCAGGTCGCCCCAGGCTGCATTCGCGCCGCTCAGCACGTCTTCGCGCGCGAGTGTCACTTCGAAGCGCGCCGCCTCGACCGCCGCGTCACGAACGATGTCGCGATCCTGCGGTGTCCAGCTATCCCAGACCTGCCGATTGACCGAGAACACGATGGGATCGGCCACGTAATCCCACACCGTGATGAATCGCTGTCCCAACGTATCGAGCCGCACATTGTTGAAGACCGTGATCGGATTCTCCTGGCCATCGATCTTTCGTGCGCGCAGCGCACGCATTGCATCGTTCCACGTCATCTGGGCCGGCACGGCGCCCAATGCCGTGAAGATATCGTTGAACAGCAATGACCCGACAACACGGAAACGCAGACCGCGCATATCCTCAGGCGCACGGATCGGCCGGCGCGAATTGCTCAGTTGACGGAAACCGTTCTCCCCCCACGCCAGCGGCACGACGCCCTGCTCTTCCACGCGGCGAAACAGTTCGCGCCCCACGTCGCCCTGCGTAAGGGCGTCGAGAGAGCGACCGTCACGCAGCAGGAACGGCAGGGAGAAAACGTTGAATTCGGGAATCGCGGACGACCAGTTGATCGTCGAGCCGACCGCCATGTCGATCACGCCCTGGCGCAATGCAGTGAATTCGCGTGTTTGATCGCCGCCCACGAGCGAGGCCCCTGTGTGCAATCGAATGTTGATGCGTCCGCGCGTTCGCTCGCGCACCATGTCCGCCCAGAGTTGCGTGCCTTTGCCCCAAGGGGTGCCCGCATCGGGCACGATCGACAGCGCGTATTCAGCCTTGTAGGGGCGCGCGGCCACCGGCAGCGCGATTGCGGCAAGGGCAAGCGCGACTCCGACGAGCGCCCGCCAGCCTTGATTCGGCATGTTGTCCTCAAGATGATTCGGGATCCGACGTCAACGCGACGTCCTTCACGATCCCGTTCGCATCCGTGAATTATGCGCTCGTCGCCACGGCGCTGACTGCCTCGGACAATCCCCGATTGCCGCATCGCAGCGCGCCTGCGCAATGGGCCGAATCGCCCGCTGCACAAGGCCCACCACCGCTTAGGCAATCGCCAGGCCATCGTCGATCGTCATGATCGACCCGTTGATGAACCTGGAATCGTCTGACGCGAGAAGCAAAATCAGCCCGTCCAGATCGCTCGGTTCGCCGACGCGTTGGCGAGGCAGCATCTCAATGAGCTTGCGACCGGCATCGGTCTGCCAATGTTCGTGGTTGATCTCGGTGTCGATATAGCCCGGACACAACGCATTGACGTTGATGTTGTAACGCCCCCATTCCAGCGCCATCGCGCGGGTCATGTGGATGACCGCCGCCTTGCTCACGCAGTAGACGCCGAGCAAGGAAATTGCGCGCTGCCCGGCCACCGACGCCACGTTGATGATCCGATGCTGGCGCTGCGGGTCGCCCTTTGCACGCCGGATCATGCGCTTGGCGACTTCCTGCGCCACGAAAAAAGTACCGCGCGTGTTGGTGTTCAGAACGTAGTCGTAGTCCTGCGGCGTGACATCAACCAACCGCTGCTGCGTCGACACCCCGGAGTTGTTGATCAGAATGTCGATGGCCCCCGCCTCGGTCTCGGCATGGGCCACGCCGGCACGAATGCTGTCGTAGTCCGTCACATCGAGGGGAACGACGTGTGCCGCACCGCCTTGCGACTCGATCTCCGCGCGCAATTCCTTGAGCCGTTCAACGCGTCGGCTGGCAAGCACAACCTTCGCCCCAGCCTGGGCAAGGACCTTGGCAAACTGCATGCCAAGTCCGCTGGAGGCCCCCGTCACCATTGCCACTTTCCCTTCCAGATTCAGCGAACGCCCCATCATCGTCTCCCTCGAGCCTCGACACCAATTGAAAAACGGCGACGCCGCATGGCCTGCCGCTAGAGTTGACCACCTACCAAACTGAACGATCGTGCCATTAATATGCGGTTGCGAGGCGCCTCCCATTCCCGGAAAATGGCCGCACCCACGAATTCTAACGTTTATCACAGGAGCATCAATGGATCCCAAGCTGCTTGAGCAGTACGGCCCCAGGGAGTCGATGGAGTATGACGTCGTCGTTGTCGGCGGCGGTCCGGCCGGCCTGTCCACGGCTATCCGTTTGAAGCAACGCGCGCAGGAGGCGGGAAAGGACATTTCCGTGTGCGTGCTGGAGAAAGGCTCGGAAATCGGGGCCCACATCCTCTCCGGCGCAGTCATGGATCCGCAAGCGCTGACCGAACTTATCCCCGACTGGAAAGCCCTCGGCGCGCCGCTCGACACCCCGGTCACCGAAGATCGCTTCCTGTTCCTGAGTGAGAACGGCGCGACCCCCACGCCGTCGTGGCTGCTGCCCGCCTGCTTCCAGAATCATGGCAATTACGTCATCAGCCTGGGTAACGTCGTGCGCTGGCTCGGCCAGCAGGCCGAAGCCCTGGGCGTGGAAATCTTCCCGGGTTTCCCCGCCGCCGAGATCCTGTATGACGAGAGCGGCGCGGTCATGGGCGTGGCCACCGGCAACATGGGGGTCGGCAAGGACGGCGAACCGACCGAGAACTTCCAACTTGGCATGGAGCTGCATGCCAAATACACGATCTTCTCGGAAGGCGCACGTGGCAGCCTGGGCCGGCAACTGATGCGCAAATTCAATCTCGACGAGGGACGCGATCCGCAGGCCTACGGCCTGGGCATCAAGGAACTGTGGGAAATCGACCCGGCCAAGCACAAGGAAGGCCTCGTCATCCACACCGCCGGCTGGCCACTCAACGCACAAACCTACGGCGGCTCGTTCCTCTATCACCTGCCCAATCACCAGGTGGCTGTCGGCTTCATCGTCGGCCTTGATTACGGCAATCCGTATCTGTCGCCGTTCGAGGAATTCCAGCGCTACAAGACGCACCCATCGATTCGTCACTTCCTGGAAGGCGGCAAACGCATCTCCTATGGCGCACGCGCCATCACGGCGGGAGGTCTGCTGGCCCTGCCCAAGCTCGTCTTCAAGGGCGGTGCACTGGTCGGGTGCGAAGCGGGCTTCCTCAACGTCAGCCGGATCAAGGGCAGCCACGCCGCCATCAAGACCGGCATGATGGCCGGTGACGCCGCGTTCGACGCGCTGGTTGCCGGGCGTCAGCGTGACGAACTCAGCGCCTATCCGGCGGCATTCGAACAATCATGGCTGCACGAGGAGTTGAACAAGGCACGCAACTTCAAGCAATGGTTCAAGAAGGGCCTGACCATCGCCACGATCATGACCGGCATCGAGCAAAAGCTGCTCGGTGGCAAGATGCCGTGGACGATTCACCGCGAGAAGGCCGATCACGAGTGCCTGCTGCCGGCCGCGCAATGCCAGCCGATCGTCTACCCCAAGCCGGATGGCAAGCTCACGTTCGACCGCCTGTCGTCGGTGTTCATCTCGAACACCAACCACGAAGAGAACCAGCCAGCGCACCTCACGCTCAAGGATCCCAGCGTGCCGATCGGCATCAATCTGGCCGAGTACGCAGGGCCTGAACAACGTTATTGCCCGGCAGGCGTGTACGAATTCGTGAAGAACGACGACGACTCCGAGCGGCTGCAAATCAACGCGCAGAACTGTGTGCACTGCAAGACGTGCGATATCAAGGACCCGACGCAGAACATCGTGTGGGTCACGCCGGAAGGGGGTGGCGGGCCGAACTACCCGAATATGTAATGCTGCATCGCCGCCGGTTCGTCCGGCGGTTTTTGTTTGCGGGTCACGACGTTGCGTTGTGTCGCCACCCGCCTGCCGGCGACGCGTCCTGTCGATCTCGAACGCATGTCAATGGCAAGGAGACACGATGCCCAAATCGTCCGTTGCTCATCGGGTGGCGCAAGAGGCCGGACGGCACACGCTACGCCGCCAAAGGCGAACGCCCAATCACGCGATGCTGGGCGCCAGACGCAAAAACGCCAGACAATCTGTCTGGCGAATCGCACGCGCTGCGGCTGACGACGCCCGGGCGGCACCTTGCACCACGTCAGTCCGGCATCGTCATTCCGGTGCGTGTGCCGCGATGATCGGTGTGCTTACGTGCACATCGCCACACTGCGCGCGGTGACGCAACGCATGATCGATCAGCACGAGCGCGAGCAGCGCTTCGGCAATCGGCGTCGCGCGAATTCCAACGCACGGGTCGTGACGCCCGAAGGTCTCCACCGTCGACGCCTGCCCCGCCACATCGATGGAGCGACGCGGCGTACGAATGCTCGACGTGGGCTTGATCGCGATCGACACGTCAATATCCTGCCCCGTCGAAATGCCCCCCAGAATGCCACCGGCGTTGTTCCCGACAAAGCCCTCCGGGGTCAATTCGTCGCCGTGCTCCGATCCCTTCTGCGTAACGCTGCGGAAACCCGCACCGATTTCCACGCCCTTGACGGCATTCAGGCCCATCATCGCGTGCGCGATATCGGCATCCAGACGGTCGAACAGCGGCTCGCCGAGACCGACCGGAACGCCCGTCGCGACGACGCGAAGCTTGGCACCGACGGAATCTCCCGCCTTGCGGAGCGCGTCCATATACGCTTCCAGTTGCGGGACGACTTCCGCGTTGGCGGCGAAGAACGGATTCTGCGACACCTGCGACCAATCCGTCTGCGCAATCTCGATGTCACCGAGTTGCGTCATGCAGCCGTGCACCTGCACGCCGTATTTCTCGGCCAGCCACTTCTTGGCCACTGCCCCGGCGGCAACCACCGGCGCCGTGAGACGTGCCGACGAGCGGCCGCCGCCGCGGTAATCGCGCACGCCGTACTTTTGCAGATAGGTGTAGTCGGCATGTCCGGGGCGAAACGTCTGGACGATGTTGCCGTAGTCCTTGCTGCGTTGATCGGTGTTGCGGATCAGCAGCGCGATCGGGGTCCCCGTCGTCACGCCGTCGAACACGCCGGAGAGAATCTCGACCGTATCCGGCTCGTTGCGCTGCGTGACGTGACGCGACGTACCAGGACGGCGACGATCCAGCTCCCCCTGGATGTCGGCTTCCGTGAGCGTCATTCCCGGCGGACAGCCATCGATCACGCAGCCAATGGCCGGGCCGTGCGATTCGCCGAAAGTGGTAACGGTAAACAGGGTTCCAAGCGTATTGCCAGACATACGGGGTCGGGTTCGGGTAGGACGGGAAGGCCCTATTATGCCAGCGATCCCGTCACGCCGCGCCGCCAGGTGCGGCAGACTGAGGCGTGAAACGAGCGAATGGCGGCATTTTGAGGGCCTTTCGGGCGCGGCTTCGGAGCATTCCGAGCCAAGGTCGCGATTCAGGGGGAGGCGTTTCTCACACGGGCCAGGGCCCGCGCAGCTTGAGTACCTTTTCACGCAGGGATTCAGGCGTGGCCTGGGCAGGCGCCACCGGCGCACCGACGACAAGCTCGAGCCGATTCAAGATGCCGCGCTTGAATGGTCGTGTCATGGCCGAGCCGCCATGCCGGGAGAAGAAACTCCCCCACAGCCCACGCAGCGCCATCGGCACCACCGGCACCGGCGTGCGCTCGATGATGCGTTGTACGCCTTGACGGAAGACCTGCAGCTCGCCGGTTGCCGTGAGCTTGCCCTCCGGAAAGAGGCAAACGACCTCACCCGCTTCCAGCGCGTCCGCGATTCGCCGGTACGCTCGGTCGAGGGCAGCCGCATCTTCATATGCCGGGGCAATCGGAATGGCGCCGACCGTACGGAAGAACCACGACAGCACCGGGATGCGGAAAATCCGGTAGTCCATCACAAAGCGAACCGGACGCCGGATCGACGCGCCGATGACCACCGCATCGGCGAAGCTAACGTGATTGCAGACCAACAAGCATGGCCCGTCGTCCGGAATCTGGCCGGCCCCTTTGACTTCGATGCGGTAAAGGGTATGCAACAGCATCCACATCACGAAGCGAATCAGGAACTCCGGCAGGCGCAAATACAGATAGACCGCCACCAGCGCATTGAGAATACCGGTGACGAGATACAACTGGTCGATGGTAAGCCCGGCTTTCGTGAGCGCCATCGCCATGAGCGCCGACACGATCATGAACAACGCGTTGAGAATATTGTTCGCTGCAATGATGCGCGCGCGATGCGATGGCGCACTACGGCTCTGGATCAGTGCATACAGGGGCACGCTGTAGAAACCGCCGAACATCGCGAGCAGGAACAAGTCCGCCAGCACACGCCAATGGGCCGGCTGCGAGACGAACTGAGCCACGCTTTGCAAGGCAACGCCGTGAGCACCGCCCCGACTCGCGAAATAGAGATCGACCGCGAACACGGTCATGCCGATCGAGCCGAACGGCACCAGTCCGATTTCCACCTTGCCGCCCGACAGCCGCTCGCACAGCAGCGAGCCCGCCCCGATGCCCAGGGAGAACATGGCCAACAGCAGCGTGACGACGCCCGGTCCGGCGCCGAGCACGTCATGCGCGAAATTGAAAAACGATGCGAGAAAGGTGGCCCCGAGGAACCAAAGCCAGGAGATGCCGAGCAGGCTCTGGAAGACAGCGCGGTCCGTGCGCGCGATGCGCAGATTTCTCCACGTCTCGGTCAGCGGATTCCAATTGATACGCAGATCTGGCTGCGCCGCGGGCGTTTGCGGCACCCAAGTCGACACCAGCCGGCCCAGCACGGCCAACCCCAGGCAAACGCCGCCGATCCACGGCAGTGAACCCGCCCCGGCGCCCGCCAACTCGCCCCCGACAATCGTGCCGATCAGGATGGCCACGAACGTACCCATTTCGACCAGGCCGTTCCCCCCCACGAGTTCGTGATTGGCCAGGTGCTGGGGGAGATAGGCGTATTTCACCGGCCCGAAAAGCGTGGAGTGCAGCCCCATCAGGAACGTGCACACAAACAGCAGCGGTGCACTCGCCCAGAGGAAACCCGCCGCACCGACGGCCATGATCGCAATCTCCAGCGTCTTGACGAAGCGGATCAGGCGCGCCTTGTCCCACTTGTCGGCAATCTGGCCGCTGGTCGCGGAAAACAACAGGAACGGCGCGATGAAGATGGCCGAGATGAGGAACGCCGCCGTCTTGCCGTCGACGTCCTGAAAAAGCGATGCGTGATAGGTGACAAGCGACGTGAACGCGATCTTGAACACGTTGTCGTTCATCGCGCCCAGAAACTGCGTCCAGAAGAACGGCGCGAAGCGCCGCTCTTTCAACAGTCGTGATTGATGGCCCTCGCCGCGTGCCCCGCGCTGGCTGGCCTCACTCACTTGTTGTTTTCCGCTTCCTCGGCCGGCCAGTCGCGAATGTAGGCCTTGAGCATGCGATTTTCAAAGGATTGCTCCTCGACGACGGCACGCGCCACATCGTAGAAGGAAATCACGCCCATGAGCGTGCGATTGTCCATGACCGGCAAGTAGCGGGCGTGGCGCTCGAGCATCATGCGCCGGACTTCGTCGACATCCGTCTCCGGCGTGCATGTGAGCGGATGGTCGTCCATGACCTTGCGAATCGTGGAACTGCCGACCGTACCGCCATTCTCGCTGATCGTATTGATGATTTCGCGGAACGTGAGCATGCCCACGAGATCGCCAAACTCCATGACCACGAGCGAGCCGATGTCGTGCTCCGCCATCGTGTCGACGGCATCGGCCAGCAACGTCTCAGGGGTCACGGTGAAAAGGGTGTTGCCCTTTACTTTCAGGATGTCAGACACACGCATGGCACACTCTCCTCGTTGTGATGCTCGGGCAACTGCGGCGCAACGATGCCACCGGACGCATTTGCCAGACTTTGGTGTTCGAGGCGGATCGCCAGCGCGCACGCCGCTGTCGCCTCGTTATCGTGATTAGATCATGTTCGAAAGATGCTATCGGAAAGCGTCTGAAAAGGAAAGGAACAAGACGCGCGAATGTCCGTGCGACGAGGGTTTTCGGCCGATTCCGGGGATCGGTCGGATGTCCCCTCACCTCAAGCATAAGACAACACCGGCATTTCGCCGATGCGGGTGCCAGCGCCTGTCGAGATGCCCCGCGGTGGTGCTAGGATTACCGCATACGTGATGTCCGCATCACGCGCCAGCGCCAAGTCGCTGTCAAGTCAACGTCAAGCCAACCGCGAGGCCTTCTCCGACATGTCAGTCCCGCATTTCGACACGCTTGCCCTGCACGCCGGTGCCGGGCCCGACCCCGCCACCGGGGCACGCGCCACACCGATTTACCAGACCACGTCGTTCGTCTTCACCGACGCCGACCAGGCGGCTGCGCTTTTCAACATGGAACGCGCGGGGCATGTCTACTCGCGCATTTCCAATCCGACCAATGCCGTCTTCGAAGAGCGCATGGCCGCGCTGGAAAACGGCGTTGGCGCGATCGCCACGGCGAGCGGCCAGGCCGCGCTGCATCTGGCCATCGCCACGCTGATGGGCGCAGGCTCGCACATCGTGGCGTCCAGCGCGCTGTACGGCGGCTCTCACAATCTGCTGCACTACACGCTGCGCCGCTTTGGCATCGAGACCACCTTCGTGCGCCCCGGCGACCTGGATGGCTGGCGCGCCGCCGTACGCCCCGAGACCCGGCTGCTCTTTGGCGAAACGCTCGGCAATCCGGGGCTCGACGTCCTCGACATCCCCCATGTCGCCCAGATCGCGCATGACGCCGGCGTGCCCCTGATGGTCGATAGCACGTTCACCACACCATGGCTGATCCGGCCCTTCGATCATGGCGCCGATATCGTCTATCACTCGGCCACCAAGTTCCTCGGCGGACATGGCACGACCATTGGCGGCATTCTGGTCGACGGTGGCACGTTCGACTTCGAGCGGAGTGGCAAATTTCCTGAACTGACCGAACCGTATGAAGGCTTCCACGGCATGGTCTTCGCCGAAGAGAATTCCGTCGCGCCGTTCCTGCTGCGCGCGCGACGCGAAGGATTGCGCGACTTTGGCGCATGCCTGCATCCGCAGGCGGCGTGGCAACTGCTGCAAGGTATCGAAACGCTACCGCTGCGCATGGCGCGGCACGTCGACAACGCGCGTCGGGTGGTGGAATTTCTGGCGGGACACGAGGCCGTGGCGAGCGTCGCCTACCCTGAACTGGCGTCGCACCCCGACTACGCACTAGCCAAGCGCCTGCTGCCGCGCGGGGCGGGGGCGGTATTCAGCTTCAATCTGAAGGGCGACCGGCAGGCAGGGCGTCGCTTCATCGAATCGCTGCAACTCTTCTCGCATCTGGCCAACGTTGGCGACGCGCGCTCGCTGGTCATTCACCCCGCCTCCACCACGCATTTCCGCATGGACGCCGCAGCGCTTGCGGCCGCTGGCATCGGAGAAGGCACCGTACGCCTGTCGGTCGGCCTGGAAGACCCCGACGACCTGATCCAGGACCTCAAACGCGGCCTGAAGGCGGCAGTCAAATCCACGGCCAAGGGGCAAGCGCGATGAACTTCGACATCGACGACAACAACCTCTACGCCTATACCGCCGGCAAATCGATGGATCCAGCGCTGCCGACCGTTGTGTTCCTGCATGGCGCGCAGCACGATCACAGCGTGTGGGGCTTACAAAGCCGGTATCTCGCCCATCACGGCATGAACGTGCTCGCCCTTGATTTGCCGGGACATCACCGCAGCACGGGCGCCCCGTTGACAACGATTGGCGAGATGGCCGATCGCGTCGTCACCGTCCTCGATGCCGCCGGCATCCGTCAGGCGACCTGGGTCGGGCACAGCATGGGGTCGTTGATTGCGCTGGACGCCGCCGCCCGCCATCCCGAGCGGGTGTCCCGTATTGCGCTGGTGGGCACCGCTTACCCGATGAAAGTCGCCGACGTTCTGCTCGAGGCCGCCGCCGAGCGTGAGCCCGAGGCCATCGCCCTCGTCAACGCGTGGTCGCACAGCACGCTCGCCGCCAAGCCTTCGGCGCCCGGCCCGGGTTTCTGGACATGGGGCGGAAATCAACGGTTGATGGAGCGCGTGTCGCAACGCAATCCGGCCAAGGTGTTCCTCATCGATTTCGAGGCGTGCAATCGCTACGATCAGGGGATGGAGGCGGCCGCGCACGTCCGGTGTCCGGTGCTCGCCGTGCTGGGACAGCGAGATCAGATGACGCCCCCGCGCGCGGCGCAAGCCCTGCTCGACGCGCTGCGCGAGGCCGGCGCACCGGTCTCGATCAAGATCGTCGATGCGGGACACGCAATCATGACGGAACAGCCGGACGCCCTGCTCGATGCGCTCGTGGAATTCATGCGACACTGAGCGCGTCACCTTCCCAATGGAGGAGGCTCGCCATGACACCTGGGCACGATGATGCGCAGGCGTTTCACCGGTTTGCGGACTTTTACCCGTTCTATCTCGGTGAGCACCGCAATACCGTCTGCCGCCGCCTGCATTTTGCCGGCTCGTGGGGCGTAATCGCCTTTCTGATGGCGTTTGCCGCGACGGGCAACCCTTGGTGGCTGCTCGCGGCGGTCGTGTGCGGCTACGCATTCGCGTGGGTGGGCCACTTCTTTTTCGAGAAGAACCGGCCCGCCACCTTCCGCCATCCGATCTACAGCCTGATGGGCGACTGGGTCATGTTTCGGGATATCTGTCTCGGCCGCATCAAGCTCTAGCGCCCTCGTGGCGCTCGCCGCCGTCGCGATCCGCTGTCACGCTCGACGCGTCGTCACCGTCATCGGCCGGCGTGACATCGCGCGGTAGCGCATCGGCCAGCGGCACGTCCCATTTCCCCGCGCGCAGGATGTCGGCGACATGCGCGCCATCAAGGGCGTGACGCTCCATTTGGCGCGCCAGTTCGTCGACGTTGAGGGCCAGTTGCGCGACCAGCGGCGCCAGCGTCATCGTGCGCGGGTTCGCGAGCAGCAGCCAACGCTCTACCGGCGGCTGCATCGTCAATCGCCCGACCCACCCCATCCGCTCAAGCCGGGCGAGCAGGTCACCGGCATGATCGAGACTCGTGCGCATGGTGTTCGCCAGTTGCACCGCCGTAAGCCCGCTACCGCCGGCCTCCCGATCCAGATTGAGCAAATGAATCAGCGTCAGGCCATCGAGCAGATCGCTTCCCGGAAAGCGCGGATATTGGAAATGGCCGAGACGTAACGCCGGCAGCACCGACGCGATCGTCGCACCGATCAGCGCTACCAGCCATGACAGATAAATCCAGAGCAAGAAAATCGGCACCGCCGCGAAGGCGCCGTACACGGCCGTATAAGTCGGAAACTGCCGAATGTACATGCCGAAGCCACGCTTGGTCAGATCGAACGCCACCGCCGCCACGACCCCGCCGACCAACGCGTCACGCCAGTCCACCTTGCAATTCGGCATGTAGAGATACATCAGCATGAAGACCACGCTGGTCAGCGCTGGAGGAATCAGGCCGAGCAGCGAGGCGACAACCGGCGGCAACGTGCTCACCAGCGACATCGATTGCGTGAAGACGTATGAGCTGATCGACAGGCTCACCCCGATCAACAGCGGCCCGAGCGTCAGCAGACTCCAGTAAATCAGCAGACGCTGCGCGAGCGGGCGGGGACGTCGCACGCGCCAGATTACATTGAATGCCGACTCGATCGTCATCAACGTGAGCACGGCCGTCACCAGCAAGCCGATCAGACCGAACGCCGTCAGGCCTTTCGCCTTCGACGCGAACTGGTTCAAGTAATTGAATATCTGGGCATTGACGCTCTCGGGCATCAAGTGCTCGAGCAGGAAGCTCTGCAAGGCGTCGCGAAACGCATTGAAAATCGGGAAGGCCGTGAACAGCGCAAATGTCACCGCAAATAGTGGCACGATCGACAAGATCGACGTAAACGTCAGGCTCCCCGCCACCTGTGGAATCCGGTCGTCCCGTGCCCGCGCAAGCGCGTATTTCAGCAGTTGGCGAACGTTGTTCCAATTGATGCGGGAGAATCTGAGCAAATCGGGCTCCTGAGGGAAAACGCTGGCACGGCCAGCAACCGTGCATCGCGCGCGATCCATTACGCGGTCACGCGAGGACCTGATCACGGGGTTACACAGTTAGGCCGTTACGCCAATAGGAACGCCCTATAATACCCGCACTTTTCCGATCCTTTTCCGATCCTTTTTCGTTCCGTCATCGATCCGTCATCGATCCTTTTCCACCCACTATTACACCAAGGCCGACGGCCCCGATGGGTGTGCCAGCCCCAGACTCGCCCCGACGTTTTCGTCGTACCGATCAACCGGCGACGTCACGACGCGCCGCCAGTCCGGTTGACTTCCCGACGTCTCGTCGACACCCCCGGGCATGGCCCCGCCCGCTACCCCGACCCCGCCGATTCGACTTCATGACTGAAATCCTCGTCCTGTACTACAGCCGCCACGGCACCACGGCACAACTCGCCCAATGCATCGCGGCCGGCATCGACAGCGTGCCCGGCGCGCAGGCGCGAGTGCGCACCGTCCCCGCCGTTTCGGCCGTATGCGAAGCGAGTGCGCCCGACATCCCGGATAGCGGCCCGCCCTACGTCGAATTGCGCGATCTGGAAGAGTGTGCGGGACTCGCGCTCGGGTCGCCGACGCGCTTCGGCAACATGGCGTCTGCGCTGAAGTACTTTCTCGACGGCACGACGCCGCAGTGGCTCTCGGGCGCACTGGCGGGCAAACCGGGCTGCGTGTTCACGTCGAGCGCGAGCCTGCACGGCGGCCAGGAAAGCACGCTGCTGTCGATGATGATCCCGTTGCTGCATCACGGGATGTTGCTGATGGGCCTGCCCTACACCGAAGCTGCGCTCTCCAGCACGCGCACCGGCGGCTCGCCGTACGGCGCCACCCATTTCGCGCATGAAGGCAGTTCGCTCTCGGCCGACGAGCGTCAATTGGCGTCGGCGCTCGGCGCACGACTCGCCCGGGCCGCACACAAGCTGGCAGAATGAGGGCTTGCGCCGCACAACACGCCGCGCCCCGCGCGGCGGCGACTCGCTTTCCCGCAGTATTTCCGGCCCTCAAGACAAGCCCATGACTGCCACACCGCCGAACACGCCCCACAGCACCGACGCCCCCAGTGCGCACGCGCAGCCGTCACGCACGCAACCGCGGGCGCCGGCCGCGTCCGGCGGACCCCGTGGACTGCGCCTGGCCAGCATGACGAGCCTGCTGGCGTTGATCGCGCTATCGCTCGCCTGGGAGTTGTGGCTCGCGCCGCTGCGTCCTGGCGGCTCGTGGCTGGTACTCAAGGCGCTGCTGTTGTTGCTGCCGCTGCGCGGCGTACTCCGCGGCAACCTGTATACGCTTCAGTGGTCGAGCATGTTCATCCTGCTGTTTCTTGCCGAAGGCGTCGTGCGCGGCATGACGGACACGGGGGCATCAGCCTCGCTCGCGTGGATCGAGACCGCGCTGTCGCTCATCTTTTTCTTCTCGACGATCTTTTATCTGCGGCCCTTCAAACGGGCGGCGAAAGCCCGTGCCGCAGGCCCGCGTTAGCGCCTGCCCTCGGTGACCAGCGTTGCCATACCGTGAATCGCGCAAATAGTGTGACGTCCCCTGCCATGAACGACACCGCCTTCCTCACCGCATGCCGGAACCTGCTGGGCCGCGACCACGTTCTGCGAGAGGCCGCCGACACGGACGCCTACCTCACCGACCAACGCAAACGCTACACGGGACGCGCCCTCGCCGTCCTCCGCCCCGCCGACGCCACTCAGGTCGCCGCCCTCGTGCGCCTGTGCGTCGACCACGGCGTGCCGATGGTGCCTCAAGGGGGCAACACGGGTCTCGCCGGCGGCGCGACGCCCGACACGAGTGGGCGTCAGGCGCTCATCAGCTTGCGCCGTCTCGATCGCATTCGACAGGTGGATGCCGAGAACATGACCCTGACTGCCGAGGCCGGCTGTCTGCTGGCCAACGTGCAGGCGGCGGCCGCCGCCGCAGAACGCCTGTTCCCGCTGAGCCTGGCTGCCGAGGGCAGTTGCACCATCGGCGGCAATCTCGCGACGAATGCGGGCGGCACGGCCGTCTTGCGTTACGGCAATACGCGCGAACTGTGCCTCGGCCTCGAGGTGGTCACGCCGCAAGGCGAGTTATGGGACGGATTGCGCGGGCTACGCAAGGACAACACCGGCTACGACCTCCGCGACCTGTTTATCGGCGCGGAAGGCACGCTTGGGCTGATTACTGCGGCAACCCTCAAGCTCTTCGCACAACCCGTCGCACGCATGACGGCGCTCGCTGCACTGGACAGCCCGGCGCACGCCCTGGCACTCCTGAATCTGGCGCAACGCATGGCAGGACCGCTGCTCACGGGCTTCGAGTTGATGTCGCACTTTTGCCTCCAACTCGTGGCACAGGTCTTCGCACAGCAACGTTATCCGTTCGCGCACCCTCATGCCCAAACCGTGCTGCTCGAACTCTCCGACAACGAGAGTGAAGCGCATGCACGCGATCTGCTGGAGCGCTTACTGAGCACGGCGGTCGATCAGGGCATCGTGCGCGACGCCATTATCGCGAACAGCCTGGCGCAATCGAATGCGCTCTGGCACTTGCGCGAGAGCATTCCGCTGGCGCAGTCAGCCACGGGGCTCAATATCAAGCACGACATCGCTGTACCGGTGTCACAGGTACCCGTGTTTCTCGAAGCCACCGATCCGATCGTGCAACGCCTTGCGCCCGGTGCCCGCATGGTGACCTTCGGCCACCTGGGCGACGGGAATCTTCACTACAACGTGATGGCGCCCGAGGGCGTTGATCCCGCCGCCTTCCTTCACCAGTATCAGACGAGCGTCACCGCCGCCGTGCACGACAGTGTGCATGCCCATCACGGCACCATCAGTGCGGAGCATGGCCTCGGGCAACTCAAACGAGACGCCTCGGCGCATTACAAGTCGCCGGTCGAACTCGCGCTGATGCGCGCGCTGAAGACGGCCTTCGACCCGCTCGGGCTGATGAACCCGGGCAAGGTACTGCCCGGCTGAGCCCCCCGCGCGCGAATCTCGGGCGAATCACCACCGAAGCCCGACCGGACCTCAGAAAAATCACAAAATCCGCCAAAATATCGATGATATTCGCCGATTTTTTGACAAAACACCGCAGAATCCTGCCACCGCCTTTACAGACGCGCATCAAAACCCTAGTATTGTGCCTTTCCAATGACGACGGAGTTTTCCGTGGGCAGTTGCTCTAGTAGCACGCAAGCGTCGGCAATGGCCGACGAGGCGTTGGCCCGGTAACCCGCAGTCCTCACCGACTGCCGCTGCCGGTCTTCATGCCGCAGCGGTAGTGCCTCGATCGCATGGGCGCCTGATGGTCTCACCGCCATCATCGGCTTCCCCCGGCGATCCCGTTTTCAGCACCCTGACCGCAGTTCAGCGATTCACGAATGGGCTCGCCCATCCGGAATCCGGCACGTTTGGCGCGTCGGTTTGCCACAGACTCGATCTGTCGGCAGCCGTCCGAGCGCAAAGCCTGCCGACGCTTGTGTCGTATTCATGCATGGCAATGCACGTCGCGTGCGCTTCCTGCGTCCTAGCGGACGACGAAGTCTGCGCGATGTCCATTGCGATGTGTCGCCATGCCACGGCATCCCCCGTCCCAGGCCCTTGATTCAGGAGGACACCATGACGCTGCAACTGCTCATCCCCACACTAATCGGGCGTGCCCGCGCCCGCCTTTCGCCCGCATCGACGGCATCGAACCGCGTGAGCACGTCGGCTGGCGCGCGCGTCGCGCCGAAGTACCGGCTTGTCGTGCTCACACTGGCGTCGAGAGCGCACGCCATCGACACCCAGGTTCGTCATGTCCTTCGCTCGCATCGGCTCACGCCCGAAGCGGCTTCTCGCTCCGAGCGTTCCGGCGGGTACCTGCTTGAACTGGATTATGGGGTGCGCTGTGAGCAAAGCCGCCGCGCGGCGCTCGTCCACCTTGTCTCGACGCTCGGCGACACGGCTGGCGTTCGCGCCATTCGCTGGGAGACGGCGCCGGAGCCACCGGCTCGCTGAGCACATCCTCCTGAACCGACACCCCCTTCGCCCGGCCGGCAGCAACGTTCATGCGTCAATGCTGGCCGGGCCGATGTCTCTTGCACCGGCCTTGCCTTCGTTCCCGGTCGCTGGTTTTCGAGGCTTGCCAACTCAAACCTATACGTTCACGTACATGTTGTGCTAGCATTCGATTCACCTTCCGATTGGAGGCAAGCGCATGCCCATAGATCCCTCGTCCGCGTCGGCCGCAGCAACACCTTCGGATGACGCTCGCCTGCTGACCGTCGGCCAGGCCGCCGCCGCGCTCGGTGTGACGGCCCGCACGTTGAAGTACTACGAGGAACTGAATCTCGTCGTGCCGGCCCGCAGCGGTGGACGTTATCGCATGTATGCCGAGTCCGACCTCGCAACGTTCGGCCGCATCCTGCGCATGCGCTCGCTCGGCTTTTCGATTGCCGCGATCACGGAGATCCTCAAACGCCCGATGCGCCTGGTCGAATCCGGCAAATCGCGCATGAATGAGGAGGACTTGCAAGTCGTTCGCGACGCCCTGCACGTGCAACTCGATACGTTGCGCGAGCGCACGGTGCAAGTGCGCCGGGAATTGCGTGAGGCGGAATCACTAGAAGCGCAGATCGCTCACGACCTCCAATACATCGAACAACGGCTTTGCGGCGTGCCGGCCGACCAACTGCTGGCAGAACGCGTAGCACGACGCCGCAAGCCTCAGTCGCATTGACCTGCGCCCACCATCGGACTTCGCCCCCCCGTCGCCCGTCATGACATCCGCCGCGCCGCCAACCGGTTCCGCTCCGTCGCTGCCCAACGACCCGCTGAGGCCAATGCGCGTCGGAGCCTACCGCTACGCGCTTGGCCTGATCCCGGGACTCGAATTCTTCGAGAACGCACTGCTCGTCTACTTCGCCGTCTACATCTCCGGCGGCGTCGACGCCTCACCCAAAGAGTTCGTCTGGATGACGACGGCCTATGGCATGACGTCTGTCCTCGCCATCCTCAAGCAGCAATGGTTCGTCGAGCGCATGGGTTATCGCCGCTATCTGACCGCGTCGCTACTGCTCTACGCCTGCGGCGCTCTGGTCGCGGGCACCAGTGAAAGCGTGACGCAGCTCGTGATCGCGCGGGCCTGCCAAGGCTTTTGCGCGGGCAGTTGGATGAGTTCGTGCCGCATCCTCGCGCAAGTGAGCGTCCCGGCGGAGCGACGCGGCAAAACGGTGCAGACGTTCGCCCTGCTGCTATTCACGGGTTCGGCCACCGCGCCGCTCATCGGCGGACTGCTCATCTCCACATACACCTGGCGCACGCTGTTCCTGTGCACCGCGCCGCCTGCCGTGCTGCTCGCGGGACTCGCATGGTTCTCGGTGCCCGACGTGGGCCGCCTGCGTGAACGTGCCACCGATAGCCGCTATCCGTTCGCACCGTTCATGGCATTCGCACTGGCAATGGGTGCGTTTCAAGTCGTGTTGCAGGAAATGCGTTACACGTTGTGGCTGCAAACCCCATGGTTGCCTTTGCTCACCGTCGCCGGCGTGGGCGCGCTCGTGGGGTTCGGCTATCACCAATGGCAATATCCCGCACCGTTCATACGCCTGCAATCGCTGCGTCGTCGGGAGTTTCAGGTCGGACTGCTGCTATACGCGGCCTACTACTACCTGGCGAACACGCAGAGCTACCTGATGCCGCGCATGCTCGAGCAGGGGCTGGGCTTCACGGTCGAGCGAACAGGGCAATTGCTCGGTTATTCGGGGCTGCTCACCGTGCTTCTGCTGGTGGCCTACTTTCGCGCCGCGAGATTCATTACGCACAAGAAATTACTGATCGTGGGCGGTTTCGTGATGACGATCGCCACCAGCCTGTGGCTCGCCGCCATGCCGCCCGACGCGGGTCAGTCGCAACTCTACGGCGTGCTGGCCCTCAAGGCCGTGTTCGGCATCTTTACCGTGCTGCCCGTGGCCAACCTGACCTTTCGTACCTTCGATCATGAAAGCTTCGTGCACGGCTACCGGCTCAAGAACATCTTGCGCCAGCTCTCCGGCTCGTTCGCCGTCTCGACGATTGTCGCGTTCGAACAGCATCGTGAAGCGCTGCACCGCACTCGCCTGACGGAGGTCGCCAATCCCTTCAACCCGGTCTTCACGCAGACGCTCGACACGCTCACCCATGCCCTCACGCACGCGGGCGTGCCCGCCTCGGCTGCACACGGCGCCGCGCTTGCGCAAATTGCACGGACGATTCAGCGGCAAGCGTCATTCCTGACGTTCATCGACGGCTTCCATTTCATTGCCATCGTCGCGCTGTGCGGCGCCATTTTTGCAGCAGTCCAAAAGCAGCTAAATTAGAATCGATGCACCACCGGTGCACGAAGTCACCGAAAGATCCACCGCCGCTGCGCCAAACTGGCTTCGCTCGTCATGTTCAAAACCCTGCTCACCCGCCTCCGGCGCGCGCACACACGCCCCACGATCGATGACGCCGTCTGGGACGAGGTCGTGGGTGCCTTGCCGTTCCTGGCACGCCGTAGCACGGCCGACCTGGACAAGCTCCGCGCCCTCGCGACCGACTTTCTGGGCAGCAAACGCTTCTCGACGGCGCACGACCTGCCATTGACCGACGCGATGTGTGTCTCGGTCGCCGCGCAAGCCTGCCTGCCGATTCTCAACCTGCCGAGCGCGCTGTATCGCGGGTGGACGGGCATCGTGCTGTACCCCGGCGAGTTCCTGATTCGCAAAACCGTGCAGGACGAAGCCGGCGTGGTACACGACATTGCGCAGGAGGCGAGTGGCGAAGCCTGGGAGGGCGGCCCTGTCGTCCTGTCCTGGCAAGACGTGCAAGCGAGCGACGTGCTGGCGTACAACGTAGTGATTCACGAGTTCGTGCACAAGATCGACATGGAAGGCGGCGAGGCCGACGGCGTACCGCCGATGCTGCGGCGCCTGCATGGCGAGCTCACGCCCGAGGCCTGGTGCGATGTGTTCGACCCCGCGTACGAGGCGTTCTGCCACGACGTGTCCGACGTTCCCGATACCCATTGGGACGCGTTTGCCACGTCGTCACTGCTCGATCCGTACGCCGCCGAGCACGAGTCGGAGTTCTTTGCGGTCTGCGCCGAAGCGTTCTTTGTGGCCCCCGATGCCTTCCGCGACGCCTATCCGGCCCTGTACACGCTGTTTTCCCGCTATTTCCTGCAGGATCCGGCCGCGACCGCGGGCACCCGCGACGGCATGCCCAACACGGCGGTGCCCGCGCCCGTCGCAAGCCCGTGAAAACTTTGCGAAAGTCATTGTTTTCATGGCATAATGCGCGTTTTACTCACCCGGAAAGTGGTTGACGTCCCTCCCGCCGCATGACGGCGATGGCGTTAGCGGGCCAACGGGGTGCCTCCCTGGACAATGTCCCGGGCGAACATCCTCCCGCGCAGACTGGCTACCGACTTAACCCAAGGTACATCATGAAAGAAGGCATTCACCCCGAATACCGCGAAGTCCTGTTCCGCGACATGACGCCCGGCGTCGACTTCGAATTCATCACCCGCTCGACGATCCACACCAAGGAAACGGCCGAGAAGGATGGCAAGACCTACCCGCTCGTGAAGGTCGAAACGTCGTCGGCTTCGCACAACTTCTACACCGGCGAACAGCGCATCATGGACACGGCTGGCCGCGTCGACAAGTTCCGCCAGAAGTTCGGCAACCGTGCCGGCGGCAAGATCGCCTAAGTATTACCGGCGACGCGCCACACAACGCGATGCAGGGCCCGACGGACACCGGCGGGCCAGCACCTCGGGGGCAAACCCCGGCGTTGGAGAAAGCATTGGAAAGGGGCAGCTCAGGCTGCCCTTTTTTCTTGGGTCTGGCCTGCGTCTTCGCGCCGGTTACTGTCATACTGTCGGTTTTTCCGATTCCCCCGAGTTTTTCCTTGGCGTCACCCCGAGTTTCACCTTCGAGTCCGTTCCGACTCGCCCCCTGAGTCTTCCCCATCCGGCCACCGCGCCGGTCCTGTCGTCCGGCCTATGAAACGAGTTCGCATCACCGCCTCCGCCACCAGCGCGCTACCACGTTCGCTGCTGATCGCCATTTGTGTCATCTATGTGCTGGCGGGGTTGTTCGGTCGCGATCCGTGGAAGAACGAAGACGCCGCGGGTTTCGGCGTCATGTGGACGATGGCACATGGTCAGTTGTCCGACTGGCTGCTGCCGAACATCGCCGGCAAGCCCATCTACGACACCGGCCCACTCGTCTCGTGGCTCGGCGCGCTCGCCATCCGCACCTTCTCGTGGCTCGACGCGCCCGACGCCGCGCGCATCGTCACCGGCCTTTGCTTCTACGCCACCTGCACGTTCATCTGGTACGGCACCTACCTGCTCGGCCGCCGCCCCGAAGTGCAACCGTTCAAATACGCTTTTGGCGGTGAGCCCGAACCGCGCGACTACGGCCGCACGCTCGCCGACGGCGCGCTGCTGATCTTGCTGGCCTGCTTCGGGCTGGCCGAACGCGGACACGAAACCACCTCCACCGTCGGACAGCTCACGCTCATCTCGATGGCGATCTACGGCCTCGTGCGCAGCCTCGACAAGCCACGCCAGGGCGCCGTCTGGTTCGGCCTCGCCCTTGGCTGCATGGCGCTCGCGTCCTCACCGTTGATGACGCTCTCGCTGTGGTTCGCGGGCATGGCCGCTGCCGTGGTCTGCCGCGCCATGCCCTTGCGTATGTTGCTGCTGGTCTCCACCCCCGTGACGCTGCTCGTTGCCTGCACGTGGCCGCTCGCGGCGCTCAAGTTTGCCGGCGGCGCGCGCCAATGGCTCGGCGAGTGGGCGGACATCGGCGTGGACGCCTTCAGTGGCCCGACGCTCGCCTCGTTGAGCTATATCGCCAAGAACCTGGCGCTGTTCGCCTGGCCGGCATGGCCACTCGCCGCGTGGTCGCTCTATTCGTGGCGCGGCATGCGACGCGCACCGCACATCGCGATTGCGCTCGCCTTCGCCATCGCGATTCTCGTGCTGATCGTGCTGCAGGCCCATCAGGGCAATCAGCTCTTCATGCTGGCGTTGCCGGCGCTGTCGATCATCGCGGCTTTCGGCCTGCCCACGCTCAAGCGCGGCACGGTCAACGCGATCGACTGGTTTGCCGTCCTGTCGTTTACCGTGCTTGCGGGCTTCGTCTGGATCGTCTGGCTGGCCGGCATCACTGGATTCCCCGCATCAACGGCGCGTAATCTGCGACGCCTGGTCCCGGGCTTCGCGCCCGAATTCAGTTGGGTCACGCTGATCAGCGCCCTGATCGTCACGGGCGCCTGGGTCGCGCTGGTGGCTTGGCGCGTGTCGCGCAGCCCGAAGGTATTGTGGCGCAGCGTGGTCCTGTCGTCCGGTGGCACGACGCTCATGTGGGTGCTGCTCATGACACTGTGGTTACCCGTCGTGAACTATGGCAGAACCTATCGCGACGTGGCGGCGCAGATCGCCGCCCATTTGCCGGCCGATTACACCTGCATCCGCACGGCCCGCGTCGGCGACGCACAGCTCGCCTCGTTCGCCTACTTCGGCAAGATGCGCTTCGGCACGGCCAACGAGGATTGCGACGTGCTGCTGCGCCAGGACTCGCAGGACTACAGCGAACCGTTGTCGCTGGCACCCTATGAATGGCGCCAGCTCTGGGAAGGCCGCCGTGCGGCTGACCGCGACGAGCGCTTCCGCCTCTATGTCTTGCAGGAGCGTCCGTGGCGTCGTGGGGCGCGTCCGCGCTAACCGCCTCCACCGCGTCCATTGCGCAACGCCATGTGGCACGACGTCAAACGCATTGCCGGGCTGGCCTGGCCGGTACTCATCGGTCAGTTGGCTGTCATCGCCTTCGGCGTGATGGATACGGCAATGGTCGGGCGCGCCTCCGCGTTCGATCTCGCATCGCTTGCGCTTGGCGGGTCGATCTACATCACCGTGTATGTCGGCCTGATGGGCGTGCTCGTGGCGCTCTCCCCGATCGCCGCGCAACGCTTCGGGGCGGGTGAGCGCGAGAGCATCGGCGAGGAGGTGCGCCAGGCGTTCTGGCTCGCCGGGTTCCTCGCCGTGCCGGGCGTCCTGCTGCTGTCGCATCCGCAGTTCATTCTGCGCCTCTCGGAAGCCACCCCCGAACTCGAAGCGCGTGCGAGCGCCTATCTCCGGATTCTTGCGTTCGGCCTGCCTGCCGCACTGCTCTTCCGCGTGTACTCCTCGCTATCGACCGCCGTGGCGCAGCCGCGCATCGTCATGGCCATCCAGGTGACCGGACTGACCTTGAAAGTCCCACTGAATCTGGCCCTGATCTACGGCATCGAGCGACTGGGCATTCCGTCACTCGGCAGCACCGGCTGCGCCATCGCCACGACCGTCATCAACTGGGTGTCATGTGCGCTCGGGCTCGCGCTGATGGCCCGTCACGCGAAGCTACGCGATTTCGCTATCTTCTCGCGATTCTGCTGGCCGCACTGGCAGGCGATTCGCACGTTGCTCAAGCTCGGCGTGCCGATGGGACTGAGCTACCTGATCGAAGTGACGGCATATTCGTTCATGGCGATCTTCATTGCACGCCTGGGCGACGTGACGCTCGCCGGTCACCAGATTGCCGCGAACCTCGGTGCGCTCATGTACATGCTGCCGATGTCGATTGCGATTGCGACGGCAACGCTCACTGCGCAGGCCATCGGGTCGCGAGACTTCCAATTGGCGCGCCGGATCGGACGCCGTGGCGTCGAGTTCGCCGGCTTGCTCGGCGTGTTGCTGGCGACCATCATGGGACTCTGCCGGCCGTGGATCCTGGCGGCCTATACGTCGGATCCGCTGGTTGCGGCCGTCGCAACCCCGTTGCTCGCCATCGTCGCGTGCTATCACGTCTTCGACGCCTTGCAGGTGAGCGCCGTCTTCGTGCTGCGCGCATGGAAAGTGGCCGTGGTGCCGACCGTGATCTATGCGGTATCGCTCTGGGGTGTTGGTCTTGGCGGCGGTTACGTGCTGGGCTTCGACGTCGACGGGCTGTCGCCGGCGTGGCTGCATGGCGCCGCGGGCTTCTGGTTCGCCAACAGCGCAAGCCTGGCGGTCGCCGCTTTCGGCTTGCTGCTCTATCTGCGCTGGATCGTGCGCGTCAAAGCCTGATTCCACGCACCGCCAGCGGCATCAGGACGTCACCACGATTCGATCGCTCGGCGCGTTCTGTCATCGCCTTTCATCAATGCGTGTGATTTGCATATATTCGTGAAACTGCGCGAAAATTCCGCACACGTATTGACGGCGGTATTTCTGGGGGAAAAGTAGGATCGAAACGCCCCGAAAGCCCCGTTGCAGGGCCTGAAAATGTGAGCGTCGAAGGATAAAAAAAGCCCAGGCATCAGCCTGGGCTTTCTTCGTTTGGCGGAGCGGACGGGGCTCGAACCCGCGACCCCCGGCGTGACAGGCCGGTATTCTAACCAACTGAACTACCGCTCCAAACTTGCTGCAGCATCGTGATATGACTCACTTTGCTTTCCTGCCAGATCATTCGACATCGCGGCGTCTTAACGCGCAGATGACCGAACTTCGTAGGTTTTGGCGGAGCGGACGGGGCTCGAACCCGCGACCCCCGGCGTGACAGGCCGGTATTCTAACCAACTGAACTACCGCTCCAAAACCGACAAAAAAACCCGCCTGACTTTCAGCGGGCTTTACGCCACCAACTGCTTGGCATATTTAAACTGATACCGACTCGCTACCGGCACCAATTCTGGCGTCCCCTAGGGGATTCGAACCCCTGTACTCACCGTGAAAGGGTGATGTCCTAGGCCTCTAGACGAAGGGGACAAAATCGTCACAATCTTGTCTGTTTCGCTTTACTGCATTTCGCGAAGAACGCCATTCTAAACAACATTCCTTCGCTTGTGAAGCTTTATTTTCAAGTTTTTGCATCGTTTTCGCAAGAATCTTGCTCGATCGATGCGCCTGAGAATCTAGCGTCGGAATCCGTGGTGGAGGTAAGCGGGATCGAACCGCTGACCTCTTGCATGCCATGCAAGCGCTCTCCCAGCTGAGCTATACCCCCCGAACAGAGAAATGAGATTTTAAAGACAAACCCATTTCCTGTAAATACCCTTCTCGCATTTTTTCCGCATCATTTTGCCGATCCGTGCGATCGATAAGAAAACGGCGACGCCAAGGCGTCGCCGTTTTCCCTGGCACGGCAACGCGCGAATGCGCGTCGCCAAGCCTCATGCGGACACCGAAATTACTGGGCGTCGCCTTCGCGCTTGACCAGCGCCGGGCTACCCTGCTTTTCCTCGTCGGTGAGCGCCTTGTGCGACAGACGCAGACGTCCCTTGTCGTCCTGCTGGATCACCTTCACGCGCACCGTCTGGCCTTCCTTGAGGTACTCGTTGATGTCCTTGATACGCTCGTTGGCGATCTCGGAGATGTGCAGCAGACCATCCTTGCCCGGCAGCACCGACACGATCGCACCGAACTCGAGCAGCTTCAGCACCGTACCGTCGTAGACCTGGCCCACCTCGACTTCCACGGTGATCAGCTCGATGCGGCGCTTCGCTTCAGCGATGCCTTCAGCGCTCGGGCTGGCAATCGTCACCACGCCATCGTCCGAGATGTCGATGCTCGTGCCGGTTTCCTCGGTCAGGGCACGGATCACCGAACCGCCCTTGCCGATCACGTCACGGATCTTTTCCGGGTTGATCTTGATGGTGACCATACGCGGCGCGAATTCCGACAGCTCCGTACGCACGCCCGACTGCGCTTGCGCCATCTTGTCGAGGATGTGCAGGCGGCCTTCCTTGGCTTGCGCCAGGGCGACCTGCATGATTTCCTTCGTGATGCCCTGGATCTTGATGTCCATCTGCAGGGCGGTCACGCCGTTCGACGTGCCTGCGACCTTGAAGTCCATATCGCCCAGGTGATCCTCGTCGCCGAGAATATCGGTCAGCACGGCAAACTTGTTGCCGTCAAGGATCAGGCCCATGGCGATACCAGCGACCGGTGCGGTCAGCGGCACACCGGCGTCCAGCATGGCGAGGCTACCGCCGCACACCGACGCCATCGACGACGAACCGTTCGATTCGGTGATTTCCGACACCACACGCACGGTGTAACCAAAATCGTCCGCACCCGGCAGGCAAGCCACCAGGGCACGCTTGGCCAGACGGCCATGACCGATTTCACGACGCTTGGGCGAACCCACGCGGCCCGTTTCGCCCGTCGAGAACGGCGGGAAGTTGTAGTGCAGCATGAAGCGATCACGGTACTCGCCTTGCAGCGCGTCGATGATCTGCTCGTCGCTCTTGGTACCCAGCGTCGCCACCACGAGCGCTTGCGTTTCGCCACGCGTGAACAGCGCCGAACCGTGGGCACGCGGCAGCACGCCGGTGCGGATCGAGATCGGGCGCACGGTGCGCGTGTCGCGGCCGTCGATACGCGGCTCCCCAGCCAGAATCTGGCTACGCACGATCTTGGCTTCCAGATCGAACAGGATGTTGCCGACTTCGATGCTGTCCGGTGCGGCTTCGCCCTTGGCGAGCGCAGCCTCGCCCAGCTTGGCGATGACGTCGCTGGTCACGGCACGCAGTTGTTGCGTACGGGCCTGCTTCTCGCGCGTCTGGTAAGCGGCGCGCAGCGAGGCATCCGCCAGTTCGGTCACGCGTGCGATCAATGCGTCGTTCTTGGCGGCCGGGGCCCAATCCCACTCGGCCTTGCCGGCGTCGCGCACGAGGTCGTGAATGGCGTTGATCGCCGTTTGCATCTGCTCGTGACCGAACACCACGGCACCCAGCATCACGTCTTCCGGCAGCTCTTTCGCTTCCGATTCCACCATCAGCACGGCTTGTTCCGTGCCGGCGACGACCAGGTCGAGCTTCGACTTGGCGATCTGCTCACGCGACGGGTTCAGCACGTACTGACCGTCGACGTAGGCCACGCGAGCGGCGCCCACCGGGCCGTTGAACGGCAGACCCGAGATGGACAGCGCGGCGGAAGCGCCGATCAGGGCCGGGATATCGGCCGGCACTTCCGGGTTCAGCGAGACGACCTGCACGACGATCTGGACTTCGTTGTAGAAGCCTTCCGGGAAGAGCGGGCGGATCGGACGGTCGATCAGGCGCGACGTCAGCGTTTCGTTTTCCGACGGACGGCCTTCACGCTTGAAGAAGCCACCCGGGATCTTGCCGGCGGCGTAAGTCTTTTCAAGATAGTCGACGGTCAGCGGGAAGAAATCCTGGCCCGATTTGGCGCTCTTCGCACCCACCACCGTGGCGAGCACGACGGTATCGTCCATGTCGACCAGCACTGCGCCGGATGCCTGGCGAGCAATCTCACCGGTCTCCATGCGAACCGTGTTTTGTCCCCATTGGAAAGACTTGACGACTTTATTGAACATTTGCACTCCTATATCGAATCGCGCGAATGCAGCAGCGGCGCGACATCGCTGCCGGGGTGATCCCGACGCCTCGCAGGGGGGAGTGTTATGCCATTCCAGCGTTGCCCGGCGCGTTGGCACGGCGGCAAGCGCATCGCCTGGGCGACGCTGGAATGACACAAGCCCTGCTTATCGACGAGGCCCCGTAAAGCGGGAACCGCAGGAACTGCGGGAACCGGGCGAACCCCGCCCAACGGCGGGGTTGGCAACCTGCCGGACATCCTCGGGGACATCCGACAGGCAGCGCCCAAAAACAAAATGCCTGCATCAGCACGCTGATACAGGCATCTCGTCGTAATCGTAATCGCTTACTTACGCAGGCCCAGCTTCTCGATCAGGGCACGGTAACGATCTGCGTCCTTGCCCTTGAGGTAATCGAGCAGCTTGCGGCGACGGCTCACCATGCGCAGCAGACCGCGGCGGCTGTGGTGATCCTTCATGTGCGCCTTGAAGTGCGGCGTCAGTTCGTTGATGCGCGTGGTGAGCAGCGCAACTTGCACTTCGGGGGAGCCGGTATCGTTGGCGGCGCGGGCGAATTGCGCCACGACGTCCGACTTCTTGGTCATTGCGGTAGTCATTTGCTTTCCTTTGGAGACATGCGGTCACGGAAGAATGGCCGTGCCGTGAACTTACAAAAACATGCGCGGCATCGCCGCACATAAACAAAACTGCAAGTGCGCGATTATACGGGAGTTGCCCCCCGGGCGCCACACTTTCCTCGCCAGGACGCCTCAGACGGGGCCGATCGAAGCGTTCGAGCGTCGAAAATCGGCCGTCCCGCCCAACAATTCGTGAAATCTCCGTAAATTGTCCGGAAAATCACGACAAATCGACCGCCCATCCCGCTCACGCCTTCCTCCCCTCTCGCGGCCCCGGCCGGTCACCGCTGGCGGGCCATCCGGCAAGTACTCGGCAACGCCACCTTGCTGGCGGGCAGCGCGATCACCGTCTTGAACCCGAAGCCCGACCCTTCGTTGTCGAACTTCACGCCCGGCTCGCCCGCGCGGCGCATCACGGAAACGTACAAAGGCTCGATCATCTGATGGTCGTTCGGACGCATCCACGCATCGACTGGCGCCTCGCGAATCCGGCGGTTCTGGAGCGCCCGTGCCACCGTCGTGACGTCAGTGGTACCTGCCTGCTCGAGCGCCGCGGCGATCATGTCGATCATCACGCTCATGCGCAGTAGCGGATAGTCGTCGCGTGCCTCTGGATAGCGGGCGCGGAAGGACTTGTAGAACGCATCCGACGCCTCGCCGCCCACGTTGGGGTGCCACTCGGCCACGGCATAGACGCGGCCGACGCCCGCCTCGCCCAGCGCCGCCGGCGTGCCAAGGGCGTTGCCATAGAACGTGTAGAACTTGAGTTCCATCCCCTGTTCGCGCGCGGCCTTGACGAGCAGGGTCAGGTCGTTGCCCCAACTCCCCGTCACCACGGTGTCGGCGCCTGCCGCGCGAATGCGCGCGAGATAGGGCGTGAAGTCCTTCACACGTCCCACTGGGCTGAACTGCTCGCCCACGATCTGCACGTCCGGGCGTTTCGCACCGATCATCTGACGGGCGAGCCCGGCGACCTGCCGGCCGAAGCTGTAGTCCTGGTTCAGCAGGTAGACCTTCTGGATGCCCGGGTCTTGCTTGATGGCTTCGGTCAACGCTTGCATGCGCATGGCGGCATTGGCGTCGAACGCAAAATGCCAGAAACTGCACTGCTCGTTGGTGAGCGCCGTGTCGACGGCCGAGTAATTGAAGAACAGCATGCGCTGCCCGGGCTCGCGCGCATTACGTTTGTTGATCGCATCGATCAGCGCCGACGCCACGGCCGAACTGTTGCCCTGCAGGACGAACGGAATGCCCAGATCGCCAGCGGCCTTGAGTTGCACCAGGCTGTCTTCGACGCCGCCCTTGCTATCGAATACCGTCAGCTCGAACGGATGGGCACCGTCGCGCAACTTCACCCCGCCGCGCGCATTCACACGCTCGATCGCGAAGCGCAAATTGCGCTCGACCATGGCCCCGGCATTGCCGAACGGGCCGCTCATCCCCTCGATGAGCGCGAGCCGGATCGGCGGCGCCGCGTGGGCAAGGCAGGTTGCAGCCAGCAGGCCAGCCGCACACAGAACCGCGCTCAGGCGCGCCAGCAAGACATGAACTTTCATCGAAGCCCCAAAGACTGTGTCGGCGCGAATCATAACGTCCCCGCCGCCCCCCCGGCAAGCCGACGCCCCCGGGGCGCTTCATGCGGCAGTATGCTATCGGCATGCCGCCCTGCGGCCGTCTTCCTCTGATGCGAGGCCATCCATGACTGATTCGACCCGGGCACGCGTGGGCATCGCCCCCCCGAGCGCCTCCACCACAATGCGCCCCTCCCCCAGCGTCTTACGCCCTGTCGCGGCGAAACGCTGGCTCTTGAGCGGCGCACTCGCCCTATTGCTGAGCGCCTGCTACACGCCGGCGTGGCAGACATTTCCCGCCAACGCCTCGCAGGCCGAGGTACAGGCGCGGCTGGGCAAACCGAGGGAAATCTATCCACTCGCCCCGGGGGTGACCCGCTGGCTCTATCCGACCAAGCCGTTCGGTGAAGAGACGATCGCCGCCGACTTCGACGCACAAGGCCGCCTGTTGAGCACCGCGCAAGTCCTCTCGACGCCGGAGTTCAACAAGGTCGAGATCGACAAGTGGACGAAAAACGACGTGCTGCATCACTTCGGCGAGCCCGTCGAAACGTCGTACTTTCCGCTCATGAAGCGCGAGGTCTGGTCCTATCGCTTCAAGCAGGACGACGTCTGGTACTCGATGATGAACTTCTACTTCGACACGAACGGCATCGTCAAAACCACCCAGATCAGCCCCGATCCGCTGCACGAGAAGTTCGATCACGACCTGTTCTGATCGTACGCCAGGCGCCACCGACGGCAAAACGCCCGCATGCCGGATATCCGGCATGCGGGCGTTTTGTGCGCGATACGTCGGTCGTCAACGGCGCCAGTGCGCGCTCGATTACGGCGTCAGTTGCGGGTTGAGCTTCTCGGCCTTCGAATACAGCTTGTTGAGCGCCGACAGATACGCCTTGGCCGACGCCGCGACGATATCCGGATCCGTGCCCACACCGTTCACGATGCGCCCGCCCTTGGACAGACGCACGGTCACCTCGCCCTGCGATTGCGTACCGGTCGTGATGGCGTTGACCGAATACAGCAATTGCTCGGCACCACTTTGCACCTGCGATTCGATGGCATTGAGCACCGCGTCGACCGGGCCGTTGCCGTCGGCCTCTCCCACCCGTTCCGTGCCCTGCGCCGTGAACACCACGCGGGCGCTCGGGCGTTCGCCCGTCTCGGAGTGCTGCGCCATCGACACGAGGTAGAAATGCTCGCCACCTTCGGCCTGGGCTTCATTCGAGACGATCGCCAGAATATCCTCGTCGAAGATTTCGGACTTCTGGTCGGCCAGCTCCTTGAAGCGGGCGAACGCGGCATTCACGTCCTGCTCAGACGCCATCTCGATGCCCAGCTCATGCAAACGCTGCTTGAAGGCGTTGCGACCCGAGAGCTTACCGAGCACGATCTTGTTGGCGGACCAGCCCACATCTTCCGCGCGCATGATCTCGTAGGTGTCGCGCGCCTTGAGCACGCCGTCCTGGTGGATGCCGGAAGCATGGGCGAACGCGTTCGCGCCCACCACAGCCTTGTTCGGCTGGACGCTGAAACCGGTGATCTGCGAGACGAGCTTCGAGGCCGGCACGATCTGCGTCGTATCGATGCCGAGTTCCAGGCCGAAGTAATCCTTGCGGGTCTTGATCGCCATCACGACTTCTTCGAGCGCGGTATTGCCTGCGCGCTCGCCCAGACCATTGATCGTGCACTCGATCTGACGCGCGCCGCCCAACTGCACGCCCGCGAGCGAATTGGCCACGGCCATGCCCAGGTCGTTGTGGCAGTGCACCGACCAGACCGCCTTGTCCGAATTCGGCACGCGCTCGCGCAGCGTGCGCACGAGTTGACCATAGAGTTCCGGCACGCCGTAACCGACGGTATCGGCCACATTGATCGTCGTCGCGCCTTCGTTGATGACGGTTTCCAGCACACGGCAAAGGAAATCCAGCTCAGAGCGGCTGCCGTCTTCCGGCGAAAATTCGATATTGTCCGTGAACTGACGCGCATACCGCACCGCGAGCTTCGCCTGCTCGAGCACCTGATCCGGGCTCATGCGCAGCTTCTTCTCCATGTGCAGCGGCGAGGTGGCAATGAACGTGTGGATACGCGACGAGTTCGCGCCCTTGAGCGCCTCGGCGGCGCGGGCGATATCCCGGTCGTTGGCACGGGCAAGCGAGCAGACCGTGCTGTCCTTGATGATGCCGGCGATGGCGTGGATGGCCTCGAAGTCGCCGTTCGAGCTGGCGGCAAAACCGGCTTCGATGACGTCCACGCGCAGACGCTCCAACTGACGGGCAATGCGAATCTTCTCGTCACGCGTCATCGACGCCCCGGGCGACTGTTCTCCATCGCGCAAAGTCGTATCGAAAATGATCAGCTTGTCGGCCATGATTTTCTCCTGTGGGGATCTTGTAGGGTTCGGTTTGTTCTTGATGTTCGGGGGCGGCGCATCGGCACACCGACACCCCCCTCGCCGCCTGCGGCACCGCGCTCATGCAGCAGGCAACGCGCGCGCAGATCGTCGGACGGGCGGGCAACTACCGGGAGGGAATCAGCGCGCGACGCGCGCAGGCATGGCCGGCCCGCAGACGGGGAAACGGCATAGCGTTGGCGGTGCGAGAGGAAGGCCCGAAGCCGGGGTGGCGCCTGAAATCATGAGCGCCAATATAGTCTCAATCGGGTGAATTCGCAACGCGCGGCGCAGGCTGCAAGCGGCATGCAGACGGGCGTGCCCGCGCGCAGGGCTGCGCTGGACGCCCAAACAAACAGCCCGGCACGAAGCCGGGCTGGACATCTTGCGACAAGGGCCGATCAGGCCACCGGAATACGCAGCACCTGGCCTGGATAGATCCGGTCCGGGCTGGAGAGCATCGGCTTGTTGGCCTCGAAGATCACGTTGTACCGATTGGCGTCGCCGTAGACCTTTTTCGAGATCGCCGACAGGGTGTCGCCCTTCTCGACGGTGTGAAACGTCGCCTCGGTCGACGCCGTCGACACCGACATCCTGTCGTCCACCTTCTCGACACCCTTCACATTGCCGCAGCACAGCAGGATCTTTTCCTTGGTCGCCTGATCCGGGGCCACGCCGAAGACCGAGACCGTGCGCGACGCGCCGTCGAACGTTACGGTCAGGCCGGTCGCGTCCAGGCGCTGCGTCTTGATGTAAGCCTCGATGGCGTCGGCCGCGTTGCGGTTGGCGACGTCCGCGTCGGGCCCGGGTGCCGCGGCCGCTTGTGCCTGGCTGCCCAACAGCGCTTCGCCGGCCTCTTTCACAAAGTCCAGAATGCCCATGCTTGCTCCTTCGTTACGTCGAACAATGGAAACGGCACCGGGTCGGGTCAGCATTGCCGCGGCCCGCCCAGGCCAGGGGGAGACTTGCGAGACCACATTCGCAAGACGACAACATCGCCACAACGGATCATCGGGCAAGCCTGACGGTCAGATGTGACAAGGGGCGTACCGAGACACCCCTTGTTTCATCACCGTTATTCGTCGACTTCACCGAAGATGCGCTGCCTGCGGCCCTTCAGGAAACGGAACCCCCACAGCACGTAGCCGGAGATGCTGTACAGGCAGAACATGCCGAAGAGCACCAGGGGCGGGTCGGACGACACCAGAATGAAGCCGACCATGAACAACAGCACCACGCCGAACGACACCCGCTGGCGCACATCGAGCGCCTTGCCGCTATAGAAAGGCGCATTCGAGACCATCGACATCCCGGCGTAGATCGTCAGGCCAAACGCCACCCAGGGCATCCAGAAAACGTTCACCGGCAACTTGTTGTCGATCGTGATCCAAACGAACCCGGCAATGAGCGCCGCTGCTGCGGGGCTTGCCAGCCCCTGGAAGAAGCGCTTGTCGACCACGCCGATGTTCGTGTTGAAGCGTGCCAGCCGCAAGGCCGCGCCAGCCACATAGACGAACGCCGCGAGCCAGCCCCACTTGCCGATCTCATGGAGAATCCATTCATACATCACCAGCGCCGGCGCCACGCCGAACGAGGTCATGTCCGAGAGCGAATCGTACTGCTCGCCGAATGCGCTCTGCGTGTTGGTCATGCGCGCCACGCGCCCGTCCATGCCATCGAGCACCATGGCGAAGAAGATCGCGATGGCGGCCTGCTCGAAACGATCGTTCATGGCCTGCACGATCGCGAAGAAGCCGCAGAACAGCGCGGCCGTCGTAAAGGCGTTCGGCAACAGGTAGATGCCGCGATTGCGCGGGCGCACCGGCAGATCGTCCTCCACACCCTGGTCGTGGTCTTCGTTCATCAATGGCTCTACGGATGGATGGTTGTGACGGTTGAACGCCGAGAGATGACTGACGTTGTTGCGCAAGCGGCCACGATGGTTTTCCGGCATCTGTACCTCCTTGTCGATGCTATGACGGCGGGCGAACCCGCGACGGATCACCGCTATTGGAACGCGAGAAGCGAAAGCAGTTGCAGGCCACGACACGATGACGCACGACAAGCGTCGCGCCGCCGCACACCGCCGTGGCCCGGGAGCCCGGGTGGCTTACAGCTCGGCGAGGATCGTCGAGGTGGCCGACACCTTTTCGCCGATGGTCACGCGCGGACGCGAGCCCAGAGGCAGGTACACGTCGACCCGTGAACCGAAACGAATGAAGCCATAACGCTGGCCGCGCGAGAGCATATCGCCCACCTTCGCGTAGCACAGAATACGGCGTGCGATGAGTCCGGCGACCTGCACGCTCGTGACGATCTGACCGCCCACGTCGATCACCAGCGCATTCCGCTCGTTCTCCAGCGACGCCTTGTCGAGATCGGCGTTGAAAAAGCGTCCCGGGAAATATTCCACCTTGGTCACCGTGCCGTCAACCGGCGCACGATTCGAGTGAACATTGAAGACGTTCATGAATACGCTGATCTTCAGCGCTTCACGACCGGCGTACGGATCCTGCGTGGTTTCGATGGCCACGATACGGCCGTCGGCTGGCGAGAGCACGGCACCGGCCTGCTGCGGCACCTGCCGCGGCGGATCCCTGAAGAACTGCAGGACGAACAGGGCGATCACCCAGAACGGCGCGGCCCACAGCACGCCGGCCATGAAGTGCACGACGAGCGCGACGGCGACGGCGATACCCAGGAAGGGCCAGCCCTCGCGGGCAATGATCGGGTGAGGATAATTCATGCGATTGAACTCGCGTCCTTGGTAAAACGGTTGAGTGAGCGGGTTGGCCTGCGTCGGGCCAATCCGTGACGTGGCGGCATTGTAGCAATGCGCGACGCGCGGCGACACTTTTTCCCCAATCGACAGGTCAGCGGCGCCACGCCAATACCGGCCACATTGCAGCGCCACTGCGCCAATCCACGCCCAATGCGGGGGAGACAAAACGAAAAAGGCCGTCCGCCTTGCCATAGCGACTGCTACAGCAAGGCGGACGGCCCGGCGCGACGGATCCGGCGTTCCAGCGCCTTACGCACCCACCCCGTCTGCCGCGCGCCGCCGGTGCGACGCCCGCTACCGACCGGACGTACGCATCTTACGGCTAATCGTACTTAGTTCTTCGACTGGTCGACGAGCTTGTTCTTGGCGATCCACGGCATCATTGCGCGCAGCTTGCCGCCGACTTGCTCGATCTGGTGCTCGGCCGTGATACGACGACGCGAGATCAGGGTCGGAGCACCCGCCTTGTTTTCCAGGATGAACGACTTGGCGTACTCGCCAGTCTGGATGTCCGTCAGGCACTGCTTCATCGCCTTCTTCGTCTCTTCGGTCACGACGCGCGGGCCGGTGACGTATTCGCCGTACTCGGCGTTGTTCGAGATCGAGTAGTTCATGTTGGCGATACCGCCTTCATAGATCAGGTCGACGATCAGCTTGAGTTCGTGCAGGCACTCGAAGTAGGCCATTTCCGGCGCGTAACCGGCTTCGACCAGCGTCTCGAAACCGGCCTTGATCAGCTCGACGGTACCGCCGCACAGCACGGCTTGTTCGCCGAACAGGTCGGTTTCGGTCTCTTCGCGGAAGTTGGTCTCGATGATACCGGCACGGCCGCCGCCATTCGCGGCAGCGTACGACAGGGCGATGTCGCGCGCGGCGCCCGACTTGTCCTGTGCCACGGCGATCAGGTGGGGCACGCCGCCGCCTTGCGAGTACGTCGAGCGCACCGTGTGGCCCGGGGCCTTCGGGGCGATCATGATGACGTCGAGGTCAGCGCGCGGAATCACGCAGCCGTAATGCACGTTGAAGCCGTGCGCGAACGCCAGCGCGGCGCCTTCCTTGATGTTGCCGTGCACTTCGTTCTTGTACACGTCGCCGATCTGCTCGTCCGGCAGCAACATCATGACGATGTCGGCCGACTTCACGGCTTCCGCCACTTCCTTGGTGTTCAGGCCGGCGCTCACCGCCTTGTTCCACGAAGCGCCATTCTTGCGCAGACCGACGGTCACGTTCACGCCGCTGTCCTTCAGGTTCTGGGCGTGGGCATGGCCTTGCGAGCCATAGCCGATGATCGTCACTTGCTTGCCCTTGATGAGGGAGAGGTCGGCGTCTTTGTCGTAGAAAACTTTCATTTGGAATTGTCCCGTAATGCCAAAAAATTACTCAAATCAGAATGGATCGAAATCCGCTTACCGCGTTGCCGTTATCGATCAGACCTTCAGGATGCGCTCACCGCGTCCGATGCCCGAGCCACCGGTACGAACCGTCTCGAGTATCGCCGTGCGATCGAGCCCATCGATGAACGCGTCGAGTTTCGACGAATTCCCCGTGAGTTCGATCGTATAGGTCTTTTCAGTAACGTCAATGATGCGGCCGCGGAAAATATCCGACATCCGCTTCATCTCTTCTCGCTCCTTGCCCACTGCGCGCACCTTGATGAGCATCAGCTCACGTTCGATATGCGCCCCTTCGGTCAGATCGACCACCTTCACCACCTCGATGAGTCGGTTCAGGTGCTTGGTGATCTGCTCGATGATGTCGTCGGAGCCCGTCGTGACCACCGTCATGCGCGAGAGCGACCGATCTTCGGTCGGCGCGACGGTGAGGGTCTCGATATTGTAGCCACGTGCCGAAAACAAGCCCACCACGCGCGACAGCGCGCCCGGCTCGTTCTCGAGCAAAACAGAAATAATGTGCCTCATGGTGTATCCCGGATTGTCCTAGTGTGGGGACGCCGCGCCCGCGCGCCAGCCTGACCGGCGGCGACGCTTGGCGCGCGCCTCGGCTTACAGATCTTCCGAACCGAGCAGCATCTCGCTGATGCCCTTGCCCGCCTGGACCATCGGCCAGACGTTTTCGGTGGGATCCGTTTGGAAATCCATGAATACCGTACGATCCTTCAGGCGCAACGCCTCGCGCAGTGCCGGCTCGACGTCCGACGACTTCTCGATGCGCATACCCACATGACCGTACGCCTCGGCGAGCTTCACGAAGTCTGGCAGCGCATCCATGTACGAACTGGAGTAACGCTTGCTGTATTCGATCTGCTGCCACTGGCGAACCATGCCCAGGTAGCGATTGTTGAGCGACAGGATCTTGATCGGCGTGCGGTATTGCAGGCAAGTCGAGAGTTCCTGGATGCACATCTGGATCGAGCCTTCGCCGGTGATACAGCCGACTTCGGCATCCGGATGCGCCATCTTCACGCCCATCGCCGCCGGCAGGCCGAAGCCCATCGTGCCCAGGCCGCCCGAGTTGATCCAGCGGCGCGGCTTGTTGAAGCGATAGTATTGCGCCGCCCACATCTGGTGCTGACCGACGTCCGAGCACACGAAGGCTTCGCCATCGGTGAGCTTCCAATACGTCTCGACCACATGTTGCGGCTTGATGACCTCGCTCTGGCGATCGAACGCGAGGCAATCGCGCGAGCGCCATGCCTCGATCTGCTTCCACCAGTCGGCCAGCGCCTCGGTGTCCGGGCCGTGCTCGGCCGTCTGCAGATTCTCGATCATCTCGCGCAGCACTTCCTTCACGTCGCCGACGATCGGGATATCGACCTTGACACGCTTGGAAATCGACGACGGGTCGATATCGACGTGAATGATCTTGCGCGCACGCTCGGCAAAGTGTTCCGGATTACCGATCACACGGTCGTCGAAGCGGGCACCGATGGCGATGAGCACGTCGCAGTGCTGCATGGCCATGTTGGCTTCGTAGGTCCCGTGCATGCCCAGCATGCCGAGGAACTTCGGATCGCTCGCACGATACCCGCCCAGGCCCATGAGTGTGTTGGTTACCGGATAGCCGAGCAGGTCGCAGAACTGGTTCAGTTCCTTCGACGCATCGGCCAGGATAATGCCGCCACCCGTGTAGATATAGGGGCGCTTGGCCGAGAGCAGCAGGCTCATCGCCTTGCGGATCTGACCCGAGTGGCCCTTCGTGACCGGGCTGTACGAGCGCAGCGACACCGACTTCGGATACTCGAAACGGCAGCGCGTCTTGGACACGTCCTTCGGAATATCGACCAGCACCGGACCCGGACGGCCCGTCTTGGCAATATAGAAGGCTTTCTTGATCGTCGCGGCGAGATCGCGCACATCCTTCACGAGGAAGTTGTGCTTGACGCACGGACGGGTAATACCGACCGTGTCGCACTCCTGGAAGGCGTCCTGGCCGATGGCGGCCGTGGGCACCTGCCCGGTGATGATGACGAGCGGGATCGAATCCATGTACGCCGTGGCGATCCCGGTGACCGCATTGGTCACGCCGGGGCCGGACGTCACGAGGCACACACCGACCTTGTCGGTGGAACGCGAATAAGCGTCGGCCGCATGCACGGCTGCCTGCTCATGGCGCACCAGGATGTGCTGGATCTTGTCCTGCTTGTAGAGTTCGTCGTAGATGTAGAGAACCGAACCGCCGGGATAACCCCACAGATGTTCGACCCCTTCTTCCTGAAGCGAGCGCACGAGGATCTCGGCGCCAATCATGTCTTCGGAAGTATTTTGGTGGCGTGCAGCTTCCGCCTCGGAGAATTCCGCGCTTGGCATGTTCATCGTCGACCTTTCAAAGTTTCGGCAAAAATTTTGATTGGGTGCTCTCCCCGCGAACTTGTGGCTCGGGCTCAAGCTGCGCGTCTGAATCATGGACACACCGGATAGGCGTGCCGATATTGAGACAATCACAGATATTGCGAACTGGCAACATTACCGGTTTGCAGCAAAATGGTCAAGCAGGTTTATGCATTTGCAGCATGACTGCGAAGTCGGCCTCGCGGAATCCCCACGCCACGCCCCGCACCGCCCCAACCCGGTGCACAATCTTCACACGACAGGAAGTCGGCAAACCGGGCACCGTGGCAAACCCACACCCAACGGAAGCAAAAGCCGTTACAGCAAAGCGCGTTTTTGGTAGCATCCGCACCGGCCGCGTAATCTTTACGTCGCCGTTACGCTTACATGGCATTTCACAGGCGCAGTGCGCAACGCTGCGTGCACCCTACCGGATGGCATCTGACAAGGAACTGGCGGATTTTCTCGCGGGCATCGAACGGCGCGCCTTCAAGCAAGCCGTCTATGCCGTGCGCGACGACGAGGCCGCCCTCGATATCGTTCAGGATGCGATGATCCGCCTGGCCGAGAAATACGGCGACAAGCCGCCGGCCGACCTGCCGCTGCTGTTCACGCGCATCCTCCAGAACGTCATTCACGACTATTTCCGTCGGCAGAAGGTGCGCAACACCTGGGTGACGCTATTCTCGAATCTCGCCGGCCCCGGCGACGACGACCGCGACGACTTCGACCCGTTGGAAACCTTATTGGCCGAGGACGGGTCTGTGCAAACCGAGAGCAGCGAAGAGGCCGTTTCGCGTGCCGAAATCCTCGCGCTCATCGACGCGGAAATACAGAAACTGCCGACACGTCAACGAGAAGCCTTCCTCATGCGTTACTGGGAAGACATGGACGTTGCCGAGACGGCCGCCACGATGGGGTGCTCGGAGGGCAGCGTCAAGACGCACTGCTCGCGCGCCACGCACGCGTTGGCGCAGGCGTTGAAGGCAAAAGGGATCAGGTTATGAGTCACGATCTGGAAACGAGGGAACTCCGCTTCGCACATCGCGTGCGGCGCGCGCTGGACGAAGCGTCCGACGCGCCGTCGCCGAATATCGCGGCCCGGCTGGCCGCCGCTCGCCAAGAGGCGCTCGCGCGCAAAAAGCCCGAACCGGTGGCCGTCGTGCAACCGGCGCTGGTGCTCGCCGGTGTCGGCACCCTGCCATCGTCGGAAGCCAGCGGCCCGCGCCGCACGCTCGACAAGCTGCGCCGTCTTGGACTGCTTTGGCCACTCGCCGCACTGGTGATCGGCCTGACGGGCCTCGCGTACTGGGAACATCAGCAACACATTCAGGATCTCGCGGATATCGATGCCGCGGTATTGAGCGACGAACTCCCGTTGTCAGCGTACGCCGATCACGGTTTCAACGCCTATGTGAAGCGTGCCCAGTAGCCCTCCCTACCCAAGCCCCCCTGTGACGCGACGCAACGTACTTCTCCTGCTCGTCGTGCTGGTCGTGGCCGCGCTTGCCGGCACGGTCGCGCTGCGCCGCACGCACGCGCCGGCACCGGTGTCTGACGTGCCACCGATCATCACCGGCGCGTCTGCACCCGGCGGCGCCAATCCGGCGAGTGCGCCGGTCGGCAGCCTGACGGCCAGCGGCGAGAGCGCAAGCGGCGCCCCGGTGGTGCCCAAGGCGTCGCCCGGCGGCTACTGGAGCAGGCTCACGGCCAGCCAGCAAGAGGCGCTCGCCCCGCTTGCCCAGGACTGGAATCGCATGAACGAACGTCAGCGCGAAAAGTGGATCGAGATTGCCAAGCGTTTTCACACGCTGTCGCCGGAGAGCCGCAAGCGTCTGCATGACCGGATGGCGGATTGGGTCCGCCTGACGCCCGAGCAACGCAAACTGGCGCGCGAAAGCTACCAGAATGCCAAGACCCTGCCGCCCGGGCGCAAGGCGCAGATGTGGCAGCAGTACCAGCAGCTCACCGAAGAACAGAAGAAGCGCCTTGCCGCCGATGACAGGAAGCAAGCGAGCCGGCCGAATGTGGTCAGCGCACCGCCGTCGGGCCGCCCGGGCGTGAAGAATCCGTATGCCGCGGTGCATCGCAAGGACGCTGGCACGTCGGGCAGGAATGGCGTGTTGCCGCCCGCTGTGGCATCCGGCGCGGCAGCCGCACCGACGGGGCAACCCATGGGGACCTCTGCCGCGCCGTCGGCGGCAGCGACACCCGCGAGCGCGGGCACGGCCAACAGCGACGAGAACGGCGACGCCGTCTTCAATTCCGAGATCTATCACCACAACTGATGCCTGGCGTTGGCTGACCCACAGGCCATCCTGGTACCGCAACGGCCGCCCTCGGACGGCCGTTTGCTTTTGCGCGTGCGGAACCGCCCCGCAGGCCGGCTGGCCCATCGGCGCATTCTTGCGCATAATGAGCGGCACACGACTCGACGTGCCCCGCCGCAAACGCCCAGTGCCGGCACGGCGCCAGGCAACCGACAAAAGATCCCAAACCGCGCCGCGATGACCGACTCCGCCACCCAGCCCGCCACGCCGCCTCACTCCCCCAACGCCGCCCGTTCGCCTGACACACCGCCGCAGGGCGTGCCGGTGCCCGCCGCCGACGCGGCGAGCTACGCGGTACCGACGCTGCGCCGTCGCCTGCTCTCGATGGTCTACGAATCGCTGCTGCTCTTCGGCGTATTGTTCCTTGCCGGCTACCTTTTCAGCGCCCTCACCCAGCAGCGCAGCGGTTTGATGCACCGGCACGCGATGCAGACCTGGCTGTTTCTCGTGCTTGGCGCGTACTTCGTCTGGTTCTGGACCCACGGCGGCCAGACACTGGCAATGAAAACCTGGAAGATTCGCCTGGTCGACGTACATGGCCAACCGGTGCGCACCGCCCGCGCCGTGGCGCGCTATGCCCTGGCATGGTTGTGGGTGCTGCCGGCCATGGCGCTTGACTGGGGGCTTGGACTCACCGGTTGGGGCAGCGTTGCGCTGCTCACCGGCTGGGTCGTGCTGTGGGCGCTGGCCATGCGCGTCATGCCCGATCACCAGTTCATTCACGACCGTCTCGCCGGCACGCGTCTCGTGAGCGTGCTGGGTAAATGACGACAGCGTCCCCCGCCGCCAGCCCTGCCCCGCGCGCCTCGCGCGCCCATCTGGTCTACGGCGGCATCGAAATCGGGGTGTCGCTCATCGTCGCCATCGCCACGTGGGCCACCTGGCATCGTCCCCTGACAACCTTGCTTTGGACAGTGCTATGGTTGCCCGTCGTCCACGCCATCGGCCTTGCGGCGGGTTTCGTCATGGCTGCCCAGGGCGACCCGTCCCCCGAACGGCAGGCCTCCGCCGGCACCCATGTGGCCGTGTGGGCGTACGAATGCGCGGCGTCGATTTTGCTGCTCGATCTCTGTCAACCGTGGTTCAGCGCCGCCCGGCTGCCGCCGCCGCGTGGCCCGGCGCGCCCCGTCGCGGTATTGCTGTTGCACGGTTACGGCTGCAATCGCGCGTTCTGGCTGCGTTTTTCGCACCATCTGGCCGAGGCGGGCTACACCTGTGACGCCGTCAACCTTGGCCCGATGTTCGGCAACATCGACGACTACGCCGCCACGATCGCCAACGCCACGCGCGTCCTCGCCGACCGCACACGTCTGCCCGTCGTCATCGTCGGCCACAGCATGGGCGGACTCGCGGCACGCGCCTGTCTGCGGCACGCGCCGACCTTGCCGGTCGCCCACACCATCACGCTCGGCTCGCCGCACTTCGGTACCCTGCATGCGCGCCATGGCATCGGCACCAACGCGCGCCAGATGAGCATTGGCAGCGCGTGGCTCGCCGCGCTCGCCAGCCATGAGACGCCGGCGCAACGCGCGCGCATCACGTCGATTTACACGTTTCACGACAACGTCGTCTATCCGGTACGCACTAGCGTGCTGCCCGGTGCCCACAACGTCGCACTGGACCGGCTCGGACACGTGTCGCTGGGCACGCATCCACGCGCGCGCGCCCGTGTGCTCGAGACGCTCGAGCGCGTTGCCCAGGGATTGCGGCGCAGCATCTGATTCGGGCACTCGCTGTCGCCCCGGATCGGACTGTCGCATCGCCGCGACGCCCGAAGACACTTTCGCGACATGACCGTGACTGTCATCGTCGCTTCACGAAATCGTGGCGCAATGCACGCATGTTCAACGCGACGTGCGAGCCGGTATGACGACGACCCCCACCCTTGAGTTGCCGATCCCAACGTCTTCGGCTCGCGCCGGTCACTTCGCAGACACCCCGCCGGGACGCCCCACGGCCCCGCCCGCCAGCCCTCCCGCCACCATCGAACCGCCGCCGGATACCCCCGACCCGCTCGACCCGCCACCGCCCGACGGCATCACCCGCTACCGCACGATCTGGCTCTCGGACATCCACCTCGGCACGCAAGGCTGCCAGGCGGACTACCTGCTCGACTTCCTGCGTCATCACGAGTCGGATTACCTCTATCTGGTCGGCGACATCATCGACGGCTGGCATCTGCGCCGCGGGTGGCACTGGCCGCAGGCGCACAACGATGTCGTGCAGAAGATGCTGCGCCGCGCGCGCAAGGGCACGCAGGTGATCTACGTTCCCGGCAATCACGACGAAGCGGCGCGGCAGTTCTGCGGGCTGGCGTTCGGTGACATTGCGGTGCGCGACGAGGCGTTTCACACCACGCTGTCCGGCAAGCGCCTGTGGGTCACCCATGGCGATCTGTTCGACGGTGTGATCCAGCACGCCAAGTGGCTCGCCTATCTGGGCGACTCGCTCTACACGCTCACGCTGCTGCTCAATCGCTGGTTCAATCGTGTGCGCACACGCTTCGGCTTCCCGTACTGGTCGCTGTCGCAGTATCTGAAACACCAGGTGAAAAACGCCGTGAACTTCATTTCAGCCTTCGAACAGGTGATGGCCGACGAAGCACGCCGTCGTGGCTGCGACGGCGTAGTGTGCGGACACATCCACAAGCCCGAGATTCGTGAGATCGATGGCTTGCTCTACTGCAACGACGGCGATTGGGTGGAGAGCCTCTCGGCGCTCGTCGAGACCGCCGAAGGCGAGCTTCGCATCATCCACTGGACAAAAAAGCGCAACGTGCGCGCCAACGCGAAAGCCTCGACCGTCAGCGCTTGAGCCCGTGCGGTGATCCCTGGCCGGCCTCGCGCCGCCGGGATCACCGCCAGGACCACCGCGATTCACGAGAGATTCCGGCCCGAGACGCCGACCGGCTCACCCCGTGCACGCACGGCATCGTATCGCCGTACGTACGCCCCCTCACGCGCGAGTTCGCGCGTGTCACCGATACGCGCCATGTGCGCGAAGGAGCGCCCGATGAAAATCATGATCATCACCGACGCCTGGGACCCGCAGATCAACGGCGTGGTCCGCACGTTGAAGAACACGCGCGCTCAGTTGGAAGCCGCCGGACACCGCGTCGAGCTGCTCACGCCGCAGGAATTCCGCACGATGCCGTGCCCGACCTACCCGGAGATCCGCCTCGCATTCTTCGCCGGCGCACGCGTGACGCGCCGCATCGAGGACTTCGCGCCGGATGCCCTGCACATCGCCACGGAAGGCCCCCTCGGCATGGCCGCGCGCAAATGGGCGATGCGCAATGATTTCCCGTTCACCACGGCCTATCACACGCGCTTCCCGGAGTATGTACAGGCGCGCTTCGGCTTTCCGCTCGCGACGACCTATCGCTTCCTGCGCTGGTTCCACAAGCCGTCGCACGCCGTCATGGCACCCACGCCGGTGGTCAAGCGCGATCTCGAGGCGAACGGCTTCTCCAACGTCGTGCTGTGGACGCGCGGTGTCGATCTCGACATCTTCCGCGTACAGGACGCACATGTGCTAAATTCGGCACATCCGATTTTCCTCTACGTGGGGCGCGTCGCCGTGGAGAAGAACATCGAGGCTTTCCTGAAGCTGGATCTGCCCGGCTCGAAGTGGGTCGCGGGCGAAGGGCCGCAACTGGCCGAACTACGCTCGCGCTATCCCGACGTGAATTACCTCGGCATGCTCTCGCAGCCCGAACTGGCGACGGTCTACGCGTCGGCCGACGTGTTCGTCTTCCCCAGCCGTACCGATACGTTCGGCCTGGTGTTGCTCGAAGCGATGGCTTGCGGGCTGCCGGTCGCGGCCTTTCCGGTGACCGGTCCGATCGATGTGCTCGATGGCTGCCCGGAGGGCGAAGGCGGCGCACTGCGAGAGGACTTGCGCGAGGCTTGTCTCGATGCGCTCAAGGTCTCGCGGCCGAGTGCGCGCGCCTGGGCCGAGCGGTTCTCGTGGCAGGCCGCTTCCGAAGAGTTCACCTCGCATCTGCATCCGCGCAAGTCCGAGCTATCGCTCGCCAGCGCGGTCTGATCCACCTCCAGAGCCCGTTGCGGCGAGGAACCCGACGCTTGTTCATCGATCACCCGCCGCCACGCGACAAACAACCGAATCCGTACAAGGGCAACCGGGGCGTCATGCGTGCGTGGCGCGCCCTGAAGTACTCCCTGTCCGGCTTCAAGTTTGCCGTGTTCGAAGAGAGCGCCTTCCGGCAGGAACTGGCGCTTGCCGCCATCCTCCTGCCGGCGGCGATCTTCCTGCCGGTCACGTCGGTCGAGCGCGTGCTGCTCATCGGCTCGGTCCTGCTCGTGCTCATCATCGAGCTGGTCAACTCCAGTATCGAAGCGGCCATCGACCGCATCTCCCTGGAGCGGCACGAACTCTCCAAGCGTGCCAAGGATTTCGGGAGCGCGGCGGTCCTCATCGCGCTTGGCCTTTGCCTGCTCACCTGGGCCTCGCTCGCCGGGCCCGTCATTGTCGAACGGATACGTACAGCGTTTTTCTGATATCGCTCGATACCTCTGTTTCCCATGCTTGGCAGTGCGCGGCTGCCGAGTATAATCGGTCGCCATATACCTGATACTCCACTCATAGACGCAAGCGGCGAACATCGTTCGCCAAGCTTGCCGCTTACCGGGGCCGACAGACATGGAAGCAAAGCCGCCACGCCGTACCCGCGAACGAATTCTTGAGGTGTCACTCCGGCTCTTCAACGACATCGGCGAACCCAACGTCACGACCACCACGATTGCCGAGGAGATGAAAATCAGCCCCGGCAATCTGTACTATCACTTCCGCAACAAAGACGACATCATCAACAGCATCTTCGCCCAGTTCGAGCAGGAAATCGAACGGCGACTGCGGCTGCCTGACGACCACAAGCCGAAGCTCGACGAAGTCTCGACGTACCTGCAATACATGTCGGAATTTCTGTGGCGCTTCCGTTTCCTCTACCGCGACCTCAACGACCTGCTTGCACGCAACCGTACGCTGGAGACGCACTTCAAGGTCATCGTCGGCCACAAGAAGCGTTTCGCGCGCGAGATGTGCGACCTGCTCGTGGCCGAGGGCGAAATGGAAATCACGCCCGAAGAGATCGAGGTGGTCACGACCAACATGGTGGTGCTTTCCACGTATTGGTTGTCCTACCAGTTCGTGATGAACCCGCGCAAGTACAACGACCCCGAAGAGATCGGCGCCGGGTTGCATCAGGCGAGCTATCACATCCTCTCGCAAATGGCGCCGTACCTGAAAGGCAGCTCGCGCGAGATTTACGACAATATGGCGCGAGAATCGTCGGCCAAGCGAGCGCAATAACACATGGCATCGGAAGTCAAATCCATCTGTATTTACTGCGGTGCCGCCCCTGGGGTGCGCCCCGCCTATGCAGAGGCGGCCCGCGATCTGGGGCGCCGCATGGCACAAGCGGGCATGCGTCTCGTGTATGGCGGCGGCAAGGTCGGTCTGATGGGCATCATTGCCGATGCCGTGCTCGCCCACGGCGGAGAAGTCATCGGCGTCATTCCAAAAGCCCTGATGGAACGGGAGGTCGGTCACACCGGGCTGACGCAATTGCACGTCGTCGAGAACATGCACCAGCGCAAGCAGATGATGGCCGATCTGTCGGAGGCCTTCATTGCCATGCCGGGCGGTATCGGGACGTGCGAGGAACTGTTCGAAGTGTTCACATGGCTGCAGATCGGCTATCACGCAAAACCGATCGGCTTGCTCAACGTCGAGCAGTATTACGATCCGCTGATCGTATTTCTTGAATCGATGGTAACGGAGCAGTTCCTCAAGGGTCCGCAACTCGACCAGTTGCAGATCAGTGCGTCGCCCGAAGCGTTGCTCGATACCCTGCGAACCTTCACGCCGTCGCAAATCGATCGCTGGGCCAGCCAGCGCTCGCAGATCTGAGCGCATCCGCGTCATCGCTGCGCAGGTCACCGACAGCGCAGCGTGAGTTCTCGCCCCTCACCGCTAGCGCGTTCTGCCTGCCAGACAGGGGACCCCGCCTGCTCGGCAGGCTCCCCGCGCAGCGTCATTGAACTCCTGCAGCGCCCCGCACTCAGACATCCGTCGCATGCGGGTCATCGTGTGCGCACCCGCCCCATGCCCGCCTGGGTCCATGACTTCCTCGACGAGCGACCTGCCCATGATGTTAAAGATGCTTCGCCCGATGCGACTGCTGCGTTCACGCTGGCTGCGCCCGCATGCCGCGTTGCTGCTGCGCCGCGCGTTGTGGCAAGCCACGCCGCGTGGCGTGGCGATCGGGCTGGCGTGCGGTGTCTTTTTCGGGATCTTGATTCCTTTCGGTCAGATGCTCGTGGCGATTCTCGCTGCCGCGTTGTTGCGCGGGAATCTGTTCCTCGCCGCAGTCGGCACGCTGGTGACCAATCCGCTGACGGCGCCCTTCGTCTATTGGGGGGCGCACCGTCTGGGCCGCTGGATGTTCGAGTGGCCGACCCAGGCCGAGATCGAGGCGACGGTAGCCGCCGCAGCACAAGCGAGAGAGAGCGTGTGGACCCAACTGACGAACCTCGATTTCGGCACAGCAACGCTGCATCTTGCGACCGGCCTCGCCGCATGTGCGGCCGCCGGCGGTACGCTCGCCTACATGATCGGCTTCTGCGCGATCCGATGGCACCAACGCCGCCGAGCCGGAAATGCGGCGACGGCGTCGACGTCACCCGGCGCCTAGGCGCTCCATTAGCCCGTTGTCAGAACGACGATCCGGGCGTCTTCAGATATGCGATTTCCTCGGGCGTCGATGCCCGTCCCAAAGCCTCGTTGCGATGCGGATAGCGTCCGAAACGCTCGATGACGACCGCATGCCTGCGTGCGTAATCGAGGTTATCGACCAGCCCGGACGCCTTCGCCAGTTGCGCATACAGGGCCAGAGAAAGGTACTGGCTCTCCAGAGATTCGTCGTGTTCGAACGGCAGGTAGACGAAAACGCGATGGTGCGGTGTGGGCAGACGCTGATCGTCGCCCGCCTCGACCAGGCGCCGCGCCACGGCCAGCGCCTGCGCATCGCCGGCAAAGGCCCTCGCGTGCCCCCGAAAGAGATTGCGCGAGAACTGGTCGAGCACCACGATCAGCGCGCAGGCCCCGAGCGGCGTCTGCGCCCAATCCTCCAGGGCCCCGTCGAGTGCCCGCGCGTGCAGCGCGCCGAAGCGAGTCCGAATTAATTCGTCGAACGTGCCTGACTTGCGGAACCACTCGGGTCGCGCCATCCCGTAATCGGGCGCGTCCGGGGGGCCAAACCAGAAATCGAGTACCGCTTGCCACGGTGGGGCTTGCGAAGACGTCGGTGCCACCGGTATCGCCATTGACCATCCTGATGCGTGAGCGTGCGTGGAAGGGATGCCTCGCATGATGCCAGACTCAAGCGAAGGCCAACACCACGCGGCGCGTACGCGACGTCTTCTTCTCGATCTTGGCCACGCGCAGTGCGCCGATTTCCGCAGTGTTGGCCACGTGCGTGCCGCCGCACGGCTGCAAATCGATGCCTTCGATGCGCACCAGGCGCACGCGCCCCAGCCCCACCGGCGGCTTCACGCTCATGGTGCGCACCAGTTCGGGACGCGCCGCCATCTCGTCGTCGCTGATACTGTCGATGGCCACCGGCCGTGCCGCCGCGACGAGCGCCGCCAGCCCGGCTTCGACCGTCTCGCGCTCGATCGGCTCGTTCGTCACGAAATCGAGCCGCGCGTACTCCGTGGTGATGCTGCACCCGTCCACCGGATGCGGCAGCACGGCGCACATCAAATGCGACGCCGTATGAAAGCGCATGTGACGAAAGCGTCGCGCCCAGTCGATCTCTGCGCGCACGGTGTCGCCGACGGAGAGCCGCGCCAACACGTCGTGCTGTCCCTCCGCGGGCACATGGACCGCGTCGTCGGGCGTCGCGCCCTCGTGTTTCGACTTGCGCGTGTCGGCAATGGCGAGGCGGGTGCCGTCCGCGAGCGCCAGCTCACCCGCGTCGCCAGCCTGTCCGCCGCCCAGCGGATAGAAGACGGTGCGATCGAGCATGATGCCGGTCTCGTCGATATGCGTGATGCGCGCCTCACACTGGCGCAGATAGGCGTCCTGCCGAAAGAGGGCTTCGGTGCTCATAGGCGTGTCTCCGTAGATGATCCGCCATAGTCGCGCGAACCGGGCGCAAGTGACAAGGGACAATACGACGGCGCAACACCAGTACGGTCGCGACGCCGCACATGGCGGAGTCTCCGAAGGAGCGGCTACCCGCCGACTTCCCTTCCCCCGTAAAGGTTTCGCGGCATCCGCCCAACACCGCCAGATTGGGCATACGCGGCGTACGGGGCACACTGTTTTTCCCAATGCGTTCACGCATAGCGATCGGACAACACCTTTGTCCGCAAATCGAAAGAGACGAATACGACGTCAACCGTAGGATCTGATCGCGCACCAAGCCAGTGGTGTGCCGACATATCCGAAACGTTGCCAACGGGAACCGTTCCTCTCATGCAAGTCACACGAAATACCCCCCCACCGATCAATCCGCAGATCGCATCACAAGCCTTCTCGCACGCGTACGCCTTGTGCGCGGCCAACGACTTCATCGGCGCCGCACGCGCATTTGCCGACCTCTGCCTCGCCTACCCGGAGCGCACCGATGCCTACAAGGCGTTCGGCTACGTGCTTTGCCAACTCGGCGATTACCAACATGCCGCCGCCCCCTTGATGATCGCGGTCGCACGGGACTATGGCGACCCCGAGCCCTTGTACTTCGCCGCCGTGTGCGTGCAGCGCAATGGCGATGTCGAGACCGCACGCGAGATGGCCAGCGATGCGCTTGACATGGTGCAACGCACCGGCCGCCCCCCTGATCTGCATGACAAGCTGACGCGTCTGATCGACGCCCTCTGAGTCCGTCTCTCCCAATCCGTCGCACTGAATCCGTCGCGCGGAATCCCTCTCCCTGAATCGATCCCTCCGAGACCCTTCATGTCCAGACTTGACACCTTGCATGCCCCCACCTACGTGGCCAGCCATCACAACGACAGCCCGTCGGAGACGATCTCGACCGGGACATCGCTCGCCGGCGAAGCGCGAATCGCGCTCGGCACGCTGCAAGACGACACTCGCGCGCTGCATCATCTGCGGCCGTCACCGTCCACCGTTGGCCGTTTCACGGCCTTGATGCAACACGTGGGCAACTTCGGTCTCAGCCTGGCGACGTTGAGCGTCGCCAGCCTGAACAACATCAAGGAGATCTATGACGACAGCGCCTTGGCAACCGCCCACAAAGTGACGCTCGGAACCGCTTCCTTCGCAACGTTGTCCAGCCTGATGGATTTGACTGTCGCCCTTGGCAAGTACTGCACGCCTTCGACGACGACGGCCCAAATCAAGGACACGTCCTGGCTTGCCTCGGCCGGTGCGCTCCTCGGGTCAAAACACCTCGAGCGGTACGGATCCAAATACCAGACCACCCTGCTGGGCGCCTCGATGATGCTGTTCTTCAATCAGGCGGGCAGAATCGCGGGGGAGCATCATGCCATGGCCGAACGATCGCAAAGCGCCACGCAAGCGCCGGCTGCCGTCCCTTCCGAAGCGCCGCCCACCGAGTCGCTCGATATTGACGCGCTGCAATCATGCATCGGGTTTTCGGCAGCCGCATACCGAGCGTTCGGCGGCGTCGCCACGGAAGGTCTGATCGGATGGATGACGTCGATGGAGGAGCGTCGCTCGATGGATCTCGTCGAGCGTCAGTTGAATTACCAGAGCCCGTTCGGACAAGAGGGGAGATACCGACCGGACACTTCCGAATTCAGGGCGGCCCCTCAAAACCCTGGCGCGACCGATCCGGCTCAGACGTCATCGCACGCCCATGCCGGCGTGCCGGCGGGTGTCATGAACGTCTGACACATCCGGATTGCGCTCGTCGCAGCAAGGCGGGGATAGATAGCGTGGGGATGGCGAGGTCTGTCCAGCCCCTCTCGTAATCTCAACCCGCCCGATTGCGCATCCAGTCCGCCGTCCCATGGAACGCCTGCATCAGCCGTTCCTGTAGCGGCGCTTCGACCCCAATGTCCTGCATGGCCCACGCCATGCAGCGCAACCATTGGTCGCGCTCGCTCGTGGCGATCGGGAACGGCAGATGACGGGCACGCAACATCGGATGGCCGAACCGTTCGATGTAGTGATTCGGCCCGCCCAGCCATCCGCACAGGAACCAGAAGAGCTTGTCGCGCGAACTGCCGAGCGACGCCGGATGCAGGTTGCGAATGCCCGCGAACTCGGACTCGAGGTCCATCAGGTCGTAGAAACGGTCGACGAGTTCGCGCACGCGATCCTCGCCGCCAAGCAGGATAAAGGCGGTCGGTTGCGCGGGGGTGTCCTGCGTGTCGTCGTCCGTCTGTGGGGTTTGCGGAGTGTTTTCGGTCGTCATGCCCACTATTGTGCCCCAGGCCCATCGCGTCTGCCACGCGCCTGGACGCGGCACGATGCCGCAGCGCCCCTGAAGGGCATCAAACCTCGCGCAACGTGTGCACCGCCGACTGACGCAGCACCGCCCGCAGGCCGCTCCATCCGCCGATCAGCGCGCAAAGCACGCCCGCGCCGACGCCCAGCAACGGCAGCCACGGATTGAAGTGCAGCGCGAACTCGAAGACGTAGCGCGCCAGTGCCCAGCCGAGCGCGCCGGCGCCCAATGCTGCCAGCAGTCCGGCCAGCGCGCCGACAGTCACCAGTTCCGCCAGATGCACGTCGCGAAGTTGCCGCGACGACGCCCCCAATGCGCGCAAGATACCGCTCTCGCGCATCCGCTCATCGCGCGTACCCGCGAGTGCCGCATAGAGCACCAGCACACCCGCCGCGAGCGTAAAGAGGAACAGCGCCTGCACGGCGTGGATGACCTGCGACAGGATTTGCTGGATCTGCGCGAGCAAGGCGCCCGTGTCGATCACCGTCACGTTGGGGAACTGACGCACCAAGGCATCGGCCACGCCCTGCTGCTGTGGCGCAAGATGAAACGACGTAATCCACGTCATCGGAAAATCGCGCAGCGCGGCGGGCGGCATCACCACGAAGAAATTCACGCGCATCGATCCCCAGTCCAGCTTGCGAAGACTCGTAATCGGCGCGTCGATGTGCTGGCCCGCGACTTCAAAGCGCAGCGTGTCGCCAAGCGCCAGGCCAAGCGTCTTCGCGATGCCCTCTTCCATGGAGATCTGGGGCGTCGAGGCATCACCGTACCACTGCCCGGCTGTCACACGATTGCCTTCAGGCAGCACCGCCGTGTAAGACAGGTTGAACTCGCGCTCCGCAAGACGCCGCGCCCGCACTTCGGTGTAGCTCTCGCCGGTCACCGGCTTGCCGTTAATGGCGGTCAGACGCGCACGAATCATCGGCGAGAGCTGCACGTTCGGCAGTCCTGCGGCGTGCAATTGCGACAGCACCGGTGCATCCTGCCCCGGCTGGATATCGATGACGAAGCGGTTCGGCGCGTCCGGCGGACTCGACTGACGCCAGCCCGCGACCAGGTCGTTACGCGTCACGGCGAGCAGCAACAGCGCCATCAACCCCAGCCCGAGCGCCACCACCTGCAACGCACTGCCGAGTCCGCGACGGCGCAAGCCCGCCACAGCGTAGCGCCATCCGATGCCCCCCATCGACCCGCCCGAAGCACCGCGACGCCTGGCCCAGGCCGCCAGCACGCGAATGGCGAGCCAGGCGAGCCCACCGAACACCACGGCTGCGGCGACGAACCCGCCCGCCACCATGGCCCCGAGCCGCAAGTCTCGCGCGGCGAACAGCAGCAGGGCGCCGAAGGCCAGTGCACTTGCGCCATACGCAAGCCATCCTTGCCGACGCGCCCCGCCCACGACATCCCGCCGCAGCACATGCAGGGGCGCAACCTCGGAGAGCGGCAGCAAGGGCGGCAGCGCGAAACCCAGCAGCATCACCAACGCACTCGCCAGACCCAAGACCGCCGGTCGCCACGTCGGCGCCGGCAACCCCGCCGGGATGACGCTCCCCAACTGCGCGAGCAGCACCCAATGCGCCGCGTAGCCGAGCGCAACGCCCAACACCCCCCCCATCAGGCCAAGCCCGATGAATTCGAGCGTCACCATCCCGCGCAACGCCCGGCGTGACAGGCCCAGGCAACGCATGACGGCGCAGGCATCGAGATGGCGCTCGCTGTAGCGGCGCGACGCGATGCCCACCGCCACCGCCGCCAGCACGGCGGCGAGCAGGGCCACCAGCGAGAGGAAGCGGTCAGCGCGATCGAGCGTCTGACGCACCTGCGGCTGCCCTTCCTCCAGCGATTCGAGTTGCACGCCGCGCGCCTGTTCGGCGGCCGGCCGCGCCCACGCGGCGAACCTGGCGACCTGCGCGTCCGTGCCGGCCACCAGCAGCCGGTAGGTAATCCGGCTACCGAACTGCACCAGCCCCGTCGAGGGCAGTTCGTCGAAACGCATCATGACGCGCGGGGCCAGCGATCCGAAGCCATAACCACGGTCCATTTCGCGCGTGATGACGGCGGCGATGCGTAACGTCCGATTGCCCACGCGAATGGACCCGCCGGGTTTGACGTGCAGGGCATCGAGCAGCGCGGTGTCGACCCATACCGTGCCCGGCGCGGGAATGGTCGCCGCGGGGGCATCGGGCGTGTCGGCGCCGGCATCGGGTGCCGTGCGCACACGCCCGCGCAACGGGTAGCCATCGCTCACCGCCTTGAGCGACGACAGACGGCTCGCGCCGATCTGCCCGTGCTCGCCCGGGACGCTGGCCATGCTGGGGAAATTGGCAACGACGGCCGTGGCCAGCCCATCGGCCTGCGCCTGACGCGCAAATGCCGGCGACAGCGGGGCGTCGCCGCGCACGACGAGATCGGCGGCGAGCATCTGCCGGGCATCGCGCTCAAGGCCACCCTGCATCCGATCCGAGAGAAATCCCACGCTTGAGAGTGCGCCGACCGCCAGCAACAACGCGACGAGAAGCAGATGCAATTCGCCTGCGCGCCAATCGCGCAGGAACATCCGCCATGCCTGGCGGGCAACGTCAGTGAACCCCATCGTTCCTCAATCCTTTGACCCGCGCCAGCAACGATCGCCAACCGCGCCAGACGCGAGGCAGCCACCACCACGCCAGCACGACGAAGATCAATAACATGACGAGAAAAACGGCGGGAAGGAAAAACGCCAGCGCGAGCCCGCCCACCGTCGACACATCTTCGCCGGCTGAGGCCGCCACATTGGAGAAAGGTTCCGGCGACGTGTTGATCAGCGCCCGGCTGCCCGCCTTGGCCAGATGGGCCGTACCCGCCAGCGCACCGTCCCCCAGCCCGGCCAGCACCATGACGGTCGGATCCATCTGCCCCAGCGCCGCCGCCCCCAGCACGATCCCGGCAGGAATGCGGATGAAGGTATGCACAGCATCCCAGGCACTGTCGACGAAGGGGATCTTGTCGGCAAAGAACTCGATGGCCGCCAGCACGCCGGCCGTGGCGATCACCCACGTCGACGTCAGCACGGCCAGCGAGGGTGGCAGATGCAGCCATCCCAGACGCGCCGCCATTCCCGCGCAGAACACCGTCAGGTACAAGCGCAGGCCACTGCCCCAAGACAGCCCCGCACCCAGCGCAATCGATTCAAGCATGGCGACCTCACTACCGCCGACATGACGGCGTCGCACGATCACGCGTCGCGTACCGCCGACGCGGTAACGGCCATGGCGGGCCGCTACCCGCCCGCCCCCTTTGCCGGGCTGACTTCCCAAGTGACGCATCAATGACGCACAGTCGGCGAACGCACGCCGCCAGACAGCCACCGAGACGTAACACGACCGCTACCGCGTCATTATGCCGCGCGCTGCGACAACGCACCACCGGTGCCGGAAAACGAGGATTTGGCGTAGCCGGCTCAAGCGGACCGGCGCGTTCAGGCGGCGGTCAACTTCAACCCGACGAGACCCGCGAGAATCAATGTCACGCTGGCAATACGGGCAGCGGACGCCGACTCTCCAAACAGCACAATGCCCAGCACAAACGCCCCGACTGCGCCGATACCGGTCCAGATGGCGTACGCCGTGCCCAGCGGCAGCGAACGCACGGCCAGCGCAAGCAGCCAGACACTGCCGATCATTGCGCCAATCGTGAACACCGACGGCCAGAGACGCGAAAACCCTTGCGTATATTTGAGGCCGACGGCCCACGCCACTTCCAGCAAACCGGCAAAAACGAGAAGCATCCAGGCCATGACAAACTCCGATGAATAAATCGGGGTCGTCCCCGGAAGCGAAGAGATCCGCTTGCTGGGTCGTCCCGGCAAGGGGTTCCATCGGATGTCGAATGACGCGGCGGCGCGCCAGCTTCGCAACGTCGCAACGTCGCGAATGCGCGCCTGACCGCAAGGGAGATCGTCACACACCCGAGACAGAACGAGCCGATTCTAGCAAAGCTCGCACACCGTGGTCGTCAGTCGTGATCGGACGTCGGATCGATCACAAGGGCGCTTCGGATCGCACCGCCGCGCCACGCATGAGCCCCCCAGCGTGCCACACCACGAACCGCAGACGCCCCCCCGCCCAGTCAAACGTACCAAGGCTCAACCCAGCGCGTCGGTTTCAAGCCGGTAGCCGACCCCCGTCTCCGTCAGGATGTGCCGTGGCTGCGCCGGATCGGCCTCCAGCTTCTGGCGCAGGTGGCCCATGTAGATGCGCAAATAGTGATGACTCTCCACGTGCGACGGCCCCCACACCTCCTTGAGCAATTGCCGATGCGTCAGCACGCGCCCCGCATGGCGCACCAGCGTGATCAGCAGCCGGTACTCGATCGGCGTCAGATGCACGGGGTCTCCCGCACGCGTGACCTTGCGTCTCGCCAGATCGATGTGGATATCGCCGAACGAAATGGCTTCGTCGAGGGTTTGCGCATTGCCGCCACGATGATGGCGTCGCAGCTGTGCCCGGATCCGCGCGAGTAGCTCCGACACCCCGAACGGTTTGGTCAAATAGTCGTCGGCGCCGACATCGAGTGCCACGACCTTCTCCCACTCCTCGTTGCGAGCGGACAGCACGATGATTGGCATATCGGTCCAGCTTCGCACTTCACGAATGACCTCCACACCGTCGATATCCGGTAGTCCCAGATCGACGATGAGCAGATCCGGCTTGCGTGTCGCGGCCTCGACCATGCCCCGCCGCCCGGTATCCGCCTCGTGCACGACCATGCCTTCGGCTTCCAGCGAGGTGCGCAGGAATCGTCGGATCTGCCTTTCGTCTTCAATCACCACGATGGTGATGGTCGGTTCACTCATGTTCTCGGGTCGTGTCCACGTCGGGTGTGCGGGGTGTCTGCGGCTCGTCAGCGGGCATAACCGCCATATCCTCCGGGGCGGTCGTGCGCGATGCGGGCATCATGTCCGGCCCGTCCGTATTGACGCCTTCCGGACCGTCCACCCCCTCCGGCGCCATCGGTGGTGTCTCCACCGGCAACGTGAAGATGAAGCGCGCCCCCTGGCCGTCCGGTACGTTGGTGGCGTGAATTCTACCGCCGTGCGCCTCGACAATGGCGCGACAGATCGCCAGTCCGAGCCCGATGCCGGGCTTGGCGGACTCCTTTTCCCCGCGCATGAATTTCTCGAAGATGCGTCCTTCCATGCCCGTAGGCAGGCCTGGACCATCGTCGCTCACGCTCACTTCCACCTCGTCGCCATGCACACGCGCGGCAATCTCGATATGCGAGCCCGCGGGGGAATACTTCGCGGCGTTCTCCAGCAGGTTGGTGAACAAGCGCTCCAGCAGCACGGCATCGAAGCGCAGCAACGGCAGGTCGGCGGGCAGCCGCGTGGTCACGATGTGCCCGGCGAGCGACCGGCGGCAGGCACGCAACGACGTGCCCACCACTTCCTCGAGCATCTGCCACTGACGGTTGAGCGGCACGCCACCCGCCTGCAACTTCGCCATGTCGAGCAGATTGGTCACGAGCCCCGTCATGCGCTGCGCCTCCTCGTGAATGGCCTCGACGAGGTCGATGCGCAACGGTCCGGGCGTCTCGGCGTTGCGGCTCAGCATGCTCGCGAAACCCACGATGGACGTCAGCGGCGTTCGCAGATCGTGTGAGATTGCCGAGAGCAAGGAGTTGCGCAGCCGCTCGGACTCCATCGTCACCAGCGCATCCTGGGCAATTTCGACATAATGCACGCGCTCGAGCGCAAGGGCGATTTGTGCGGCGAACGTATCGAGCAGACGTTGCTGATCCGGCGTACCGATGGCCCCTCCCCCCTGCGGCGTGGGGGCGACCACCAGCACGCCGCGCGTGCGCATGGGCGCGCGCAGCGGAAGATAGTAAGCGTCCGACGCAGGCAACGTGTTGGTGCCCCGCCCCGCCGCTTGCTGACGGTCGTAAACCCATCGCGCCACATCGGTGTCGATATGCGCCGGCAGGGTTTCCGAGCGCGCATTCTCGATCGGCTGCCGCACGCTCCCCTGGCTATCCGGCAGCAGCAGCGCCACACGCGCCTGAAACACTTCACGCACATGGCGCGAGCCGATTTCCACGATCTGCGGCGTGGTGAGCGCTGCCGCCAATTCGCGGGCCATGGCGTAGACTGCGCCCGTGCGACGCTCGCGCCATGTGGCCAGCCGTGCCTGGAACCGCAGGCTGGTCGTCAAATGGCTGATGACCAGGGCGACGGTAAGCATGACGGTGAATGTCAGCAGGTACTGGGTATCGGACACCGACAGCGACATCTTCGGCGGCACGAAAAAGAAGTCGAATGCCACCACCGACAGAAACGACGCCAGCACCCCCGGCCCGCGCCCCAACCGCATGGCCGCCACGATCACACCGAGCAGGTACAACATGGCGATATTGGCCAGGTCCAGGAACGACACGAGTTGCGCCGCGGCGAGCGACACGGTGCCGCAGATCCCGACCGCCCACGCGTAGGCGCGCCAAGGTCCGCCCACGAGCCCCAGTTCGGGGGCCGATTCAAACCAGCCGCGCCAGTCGCCGCGCACCACGCGCCGATCGGCCACCGCATCCCCCGCCGCCGGCCCGATCAGCACGACGTCCACGCCACGGGCGAGCCGCATCATCTGCTCGTGCAGCGGCGTGCGCGCCGTCCACCAGCGCCGGGCGCCGCTTGCGCCCACCACCAGCTTCGAAACGTTACGCATCTGGGCATAGGCGAGCAGCGTGGTCGCCGCGTCCGCGCCGTCGAGCGTGAGGGTTTCGGCGCCCAGCTCCTGCGCGAGTTTGAGCGCCGCGTAGGTGCTTTCTCGACGGACGGGCGATTGCCGCAGGATGGCGGGCGTCTCCACATGGACGGCCAACCAGTCGGCACGCAGGTTTGCCGCGAGCCGCGCGCCCGCGCGCACCAGCGCCACGCCCTCCGGCCCAGGGCCGACGGCGACGAGCAGCCGCTCACGCGCCTGCCACACATGGCTGATCGACTGATCGGCACGGTACTCGCGCATTTGCGCATCGACGCGATCGGCCGTGCGGCGCAGCGCCAATTCGCGCAACGCGATCAGATTGCCCTTGCGGAAGAAGTTGCGCACCGCGCGCTCGGCCTGCGCAGCCATGTATACCTTGCCCTCGCGCATGCGCTCGAGCAGCTCGTCGGGCGGCAAGTCGACCAGCTTCACTTCGTCGGCCAGATCGAAGATGCGATCGGGCACGGTCTCCCATACACGAATGCCCGTGATCTGTCCGACCACGTCGTTGAGCCGCTCCAGGTGCTGCACATTGAGCGTGGTGTACACGTCGATGCCGGCATCGAGCAACTCATGCACGTCCTGCCAACGCTTGAGATGCCGCGTACCCGGCACATTCGCATGGGCGAGTTCGTCGATCAGCGCCACGGCGGGTTTGCGTGCCAGCATGCCGTCGAGGTCGAATTCTCGCAGGACGCGGCCGCGGTAGTCGACCGACTTCTGCGGCAGCACTTCCAGCCCCTCCAGCAGGCGCGCCGTTTCGTCGCGGCCGTGCGTCTCCAGCACGCCGACCACGACATCGGTGCCCTCCTCGCTGAGCTTGCGCGCGGCCTGCAACATGGCAAACGTCTTGCCCACCCCGGCTGACGCGCCGAAGAAGATCTTCAGCCGGCCGCGCTGCTCGCGGGCTTCCTCACGCTGCAGCTTGTCGAGCAGTTCGTCGGGATCAGGGCGTTCCATGCCAGCCATCGAATCAGTCCATCAGAAAAGCGAACGCCTCGCCGTCAGGCGAGGCTCGCGTCACATCATCGGTCGCCCAACGACGCTCAAAAGCGACACGCGCCGGGCGTGCCGCCAATCTACCGCAGGCGGCGAGGCAAGACCAGCCATTTGCCGGCTTGCCGCGCGCGGCGGATACCCATTTCAGATGCGGCCGTGCGCCAGTGCGTCCAACGCCAGGTTCAACTTCAGAACATTCACCCTGGGTTCTCCGAAAATGCCCCACTGCCGGCCTTCGGTGTATCGCGCCACGAGCGAGCGCACCGTGTCAGGCGCGAGGTCGCGCGCCTTCGCCACGCGCGTGACCTGGTAGTCGGCCGCTGCCGGGCTGATGGCCGGGTCGAGACCGCTGGCCGAGGCCGTGACCAGATCGCCCGGCACCGGCAGCGTTGCGCTCGGATCGGCTTCACGCAAGGCGGCAATGCGTGCCTTTACGGCGTCGGCGAGCGCGGGGTTGAGCGGGCCGAAGTTCGAGCCGCCCGAGGACATCGCGTTATCGGGCATCGGCGCCGTGGCCGACAGACGACCCCAGAAGTACTTCGGTTCGTCGAAATTCTGACCGATCAGCGACGATCCGACGGCTTTGCCGTCGCGGTAGATCAAGCTGCCGGCGGTTTCGCGCGAAAACGCCGCGCGGCCGATGCCGGTGACGACCAGCGGATACACCAGCCCCGTAATGACCGATAGCACGACGAACAGACTGAGCATCGGACGCAAGAGGGTTTTCATGACATCAATTCCTTAGAGGTTCAGCAATGTGGCCCGAACGCATGGCCGATCGGCCATCGCGTTCGGGCGCCGCGCGATCAGGCCCAGCCCATCGCGGCGATGATCAGGTCGATGACCTTGATGCCGGCGAACGGCACCAGGATCCCGCCCAGACCGTAAACCAGGAGGTTGCGGCGCAGCAGCGTCGCGGCCCCGACCGGGCGATACTTCACGCCCTTGAGCGCCAGCGGAATCAGCACCACGATGATCAGCGCGTTGAATATCACGGCCGACAGGATCGCCGAGGACGGGCTCGCCAGGCGCATCACGTTGAGCGCATCGAGTTGCGGATACGTCGTCGCGAATGCCGCCGGAATGATCGCGAAGTACTTCGCCACGTCATTGGCAATCGAGAACGTCGTGAGACTGCCGCGCGTCATCAGCATCTGCTTGCCGATCTCGACGATCTCGATCAGCTTGGTCGGATTCGAATCCAGGTCGACCATGTTGCCCGCTTCCTTCGCGGCTTGCGTTCCCGAGTTCATCGCCACCGCCACATCCGCCTGGGCGAGCGCCGGAGCATCGTTCGTGCCGTCGCCCGTCATCGCCACCAGCTTGCCTTCGGCCTGATACTTGCGAATCGTCGCGAGCTTCGCTTCCGGCGTGGCTTCGGCGAGGAAATCGTCGACCCCCGCTTCGGCTGCAATGGCCGCGGCCGTCAGACGGTTGTCGCCCGTGACCATCAGCGTCGTGATGCCCATCTGGCGCAGTTCGGCGAAGCGCTCCTTGATGCCGCCCTTGACCACGTCCTTCAGCTCGATCACACCCAGCACGCGGGCACCGAGTGCGTCTTGCTCGGCCACCACCAGCGGCGTGCTGCCGCGACGCGCGATCTCGTCGACCGCATTGGCGAGCGCCGCCGGCCATACCCCGCCGGCCGATTCCACGTAGTGCCTGAGCGCGTCCGCCGCCCCCTTGCGGATCTGCTTGTCCTCCAGGTCCACCCCACTCATGCGCGTCTGCGCAGAGAACGGGATGAACAGCGCGTGCAGGCCACCCATTTCCCGCTCGCGCAGATTGAAGCGCTGCTTGGCGAGCACGGCGATGCTGCGGCCTTCCGGCGTCTCGTCGGCCAGCGAAGCGAGTTGTGCGGCGTCGGCCAGCGCACGCTCGTCCACGCCCGGGGCGGGCACGAACTGCGATGCCTGACGGTTGCCCAGCGTGATCGTGCCGGTCTTGTCGAGCAGCAGCACATCGACGTCGCCCGCCGCTTCCACGGCACGGCCCGACGTGGCGATCACGTTGGCTTGCATCATGCGGCTCATGCCGGCCACACCGATGGCCGAGAGCAGCCCGCCAATCGTCGTCGGAATCAGGCAAACCAGCAGCGCGACAAGCACCGTAATCGTGACCGGGTGCCCGGCTTGCGTGACGAACACGCTGTAGATCGAATACGGCAGCAGCGTGGCGGTGGCGAGCAGCAGCACCAGCGTGAGCGCGACGAGCAGAATCGTGAGCGCGATCTCGTTCGGCGTCTTCTGCCGCTTCGCGCCTTCCACCATGGCGATCATGCGGTCCAGGAACGCCTCGCCCGGATTGACCGTCACGCGCATGACCAGCCAGTCCGAGAGCACCCGTGTGCCACCGGTGACGGCCGAGAAATCGCCGCCCGACTCGCGGATCACGGGGGCGGATTCGCCCGTGATGGCCGATTCATCGACCGACGCCACGCCCTGCACCACTTCGCCGTCGGCCGGGACCACATCGCCGGCTTCGACGAGCACGAAATCGCCGCGACGCAGGCTGGCACTGTCGATCACCAGGCATTCCGCGTCGGGCTGGGCCGACCGCAATTGCTTGGCCGGCACGTTCTTCTTGGCCTGGCGCAACGACGCGGCCTGCGCCTTGCTGCGGCCTTCCGCCAGGGCTTCGGCAAAGTTCGCGAACAAGACCGTGAACCACAGCCACAACGCGATGGCGAGGATGAACGGCGCGCTCGCCTCGGCGTGGCCCGATATGGCCATGCCGAAGAGCACGGTCGTGAGCAAACTCCCCACGTACACCACGAACATCACCGGATTTCTGGCCTGTGTGAGCGGGTGCAACTTGCGAAACGAGTCGACAATGGCGGGCTTGACGATGGCAGGGTCGAACATCGACAGTGACGTCGGCGTATGCCCTTTGCCCACCGGCCGGGTGACGGTATTTCCTGAGGGTTGATTCATGAGTGCCTCGAATGCCTCATTTCAATAATCAATGCGCACCGATCATCGTCAGATGTTCGGCGACCGGACCGAGTGCAAGCGCCGGCATATAAGTGAGCGAGCCCACCAGCAGCACCGTACCGAGGAGCAGCACGACAAACAGCGGGCCGTGGGTAGGCAACGTGCCCGAGGTCGCGGCAATGCGCTTCTTGCGTGCGAGGGCACCGGCAATCGCCAGTACCGGCACGATCACCCAGAAGCGGCCGAACCACATCGCGATCGCCAGCGTGCTGTTATAGAACGGCGTGTTGGCCGACAGCCCCGCAAACGCGCTGCCGTTATTGTTCGCGGCCGAACTGTAGGCGTAGAGAATTTCCGAGAAGCCGTGCGTTGCCGGATTCGCGGCGCCTGCCTGCCCAGCCGGCACGAGTACCGCGAGGGCGGTGCCGAGCAGCACCAGCAATGGCGTCATGAGCACGGCCACGGCGACCATCTTCATCTCGAACGCTTCGATCTTCTTGCCGAGATACTCCGGCGTGCGTCCGATCATCAGCCCGGCCACGAACACCGCGAGCATCGCGAAGACGAGCATCCCGTAGAGCCCCGAGCCCACGCCGCCGAAGATCACCTCGCCCAACTGCATCAGCAGCATCGGCACCAGTCCGCCCAGCGGCGTGAGCGAATCGTGCATCGTGTTGACGGCACCGCACGAGGCGGCCGTCGTCACCGTCGCGAAAATGCCCGAGGCCGCGATGCCGAAGCGCGTCTCCTTGCCTTCCATGTTGCCGCCTGCCTGCGTCGCACTCGCTTGCTGATCGACACCGAGCGTCGTCAACACCGGATTGCCGGCCTGCTCGGCCGACACCGTGGCCACCGCGGCAATCGAAAATGCAATCGTCATCGCGGCGAGCAGCGCCAGTCCCTGACGGCGATCGCCAACCATGCGCCCGAACATATGGCACAGTGCGGCCGGGATCAGGAAGATCGCCAGGATCTCCAGGAAATTCGACAGCGGCGTCGGGTTCTCGAATGGATGCGCCGAGTTCGCGTTGAACACGCCGCCACCGTTCGTGCCGAGCATCTTGATCGCTTCCTGCGAGGCGACCGGCCCCATCGGCAACGTTTGCGTCTGCGTCACGGCAGGCGTCGTCACCGGCTTGCCGGCGGCGTCGAGCTTCGGCTGACCGTCCGGGCCGAGCACCGGATTGTCGTAATGGGTGGCCTGCAGCGTCGTCACATCCTGATAAGCGCTGAAGTTCTGAATCACGCCCTGGCTCATGAACGCCGCCGCCAGCACGATCGAGATCGGTACCAGGACGTAGAGCGTAATGCGGGTCATATCGACCCAGAAGTTGCCGATCGTCTGGGCCGTATGACGGGCAAAGCCGCGAATGAGCGCGACCACCACGGCAATCCCGGTGGCCGCCGACATGAAGTTCTGCACTGCCAGACCGAGCATCTGCGTGAGATAGCTCATGGTCGACTCACCGCCATAGCCTTGCCAGTTGGTATTGGACACAAAGCTCACGGCCGTATTCATCGACGAGTCCGGGCTGACAGCACCGAACCCCTGCGGGTTGAGCGGCAGCCAGACTTGCCAGCGTTGCAGGGCATAAACCGCCAGGGCGCCAAGCGCGTTGAAGCCGACAAGCGCGACCGCGTAGGCGCGCCAGTGCATTTCCTTGTCGGGATCGATGCCGCACACTCGATAGAGCGCGCGTTCCAGGGGCGCGAACCAGCGGTTCACGCGAGATTCACCGGCGAGCACGTCGGCCATGAAACGACCGAGCGGGCGTGCCAGCACCAGCAGCACGACGAGGAAAACGCCGAGCTGAATCCAGGCGTTGAGTGTCATGCCAGGTCCTCCGGCTTGAACAGCGCGTAGACGAGATAAGCGAGCAGCGCGAGCGTGAGTCCGCCGCTCAGCCAATACATGGCGGTCATTGCTGCCCTCCTACCGACGCGCAGAACGCGACAAAACCGACGGTCGTGGCAACGAACACCGCAAGCACGCCGAGATATACCCAGTCCATGACAACTCCCTATCGTGTGGCGGCCGGCACGCCACGGACGCGACGCGCCCTCGCATGCGCATGCCAGCCGTGCATTGAACGATACGGATCGGCGCGTAAAGACGGGGACAAAACGGATAAACGGGGTGTAAACAACGTATAAAAACGAGGGGGCCTCGACGCGAAGAAGCCCGCCGATATCGCTATCGGCGGGCTTCCGGTTCAGTGGGGGGCAGCAACGAAACCTCCCGTCCGGATTCCAGCGTCATCATCGACTCAACGTCGCGCGGAGCGAGGAACCGCGGAGGCGTCTTGCTCCGGCGGATTGGAATGGGCGTTAGGGGGGCGTGTTGTTATCGGCGGCTGACCCGTAGCGTGCACCGGCGGCCCAAAGCGCGAGCATGTCGGGCGACGGCACGATGCGGAGCCTGTGCCCGAAAGGCGGCACGGCAGCCTGAAACGACTCGCGTTGCAGTTGAAGCATATCCCCGTTGCGGAAGATCTCGGCGAGTGCGGCATCAACGCGCGCCTTGAACGCCGGGTCGTCCTTGGGCAGGGCGAGTGCGTAGTACTCGGGCTCTGTCCCCAGCGGCGGTCCGACGATCCGGAAGGCGTTCGGCGACTTGCTGGTAGCGCGCAAGCCTTCGAGCAGAACGTCGTCGAGCGCGAGCGCTTGCGCACGGCGCTCACGGAGCATACGAAATGCGTCGTCGTAGTCGCGCGCCATCAGGAGCTGGAAGCCTGCCCGTGCGTGTTGGGCACGCACGAGCCGCTCGGCGGTCGTGCCTTGCACCACGGCGAGTCGCAGCCCTCGCATATCGTTGATCGAATGAATCCCGGCGCCGTGCCGAACCATGAGGCGCACGCTAGCGGCGTAATACGGCAGGCTGAAGGCCACTTGCTGTTCGCGCGCCACCGTGACCGTCGACGGCGCGCAATCGATGTCGATGGCTTCCCCCTTGATCAGCGGCCCGCGCATCTGCTCGATCATGCGCACCGGGGTGCTGCGCAGGTCCGGCATCTCCATCTCGCGTTGCAACGCTTGCACAACGCGTTGGCACAGCGCCCACGCCAGCCCCATCGGCCGATCCTTCGCATCCACATACGAGAATGGGACCGCCGTTTGCCGATAGCCCAGCACGATGCGTCCGCGCTCGCGAATGCGCGCCATCGTCGGGGAAGCGTCGGAACGCGCGGCGGTGTCGTCGCCCAACGCCACCGCGGCGTCCGCCATTGACCACGGGATCGCCGCCGTGTTCACCCGAGGTAGTCCGGGCACCGGCGGCTGGCCAGCGGGTGCCACCGCCGGAATGACGAGCGCTAGCCCAGCCGCCACTGTCAACACACGACGCAAGCATGGACGCAGGAAGCCTGCGACACAGGCCACGGACGATGACAACCGACAAGTAGGCAGGGACATGGTCGACGCCGGGACAGGGAGAAAGGTGTCCGTACCTTAGCAACGCCGCACATCGATCGACCCGCCACAAACCTCTTTTCGGACAATTCCCTAGGAACGTAGATCGACCGTCAGCACCTATGCGCGAGCAACGTTTGCAGCAGACGCTCGTCGTCTTCCGCCGTCGGCGCGGTATTGTCGTAGCGCACCAGATCTGGGAACGCCGCGGCGGATGGCGAGAACCGGCGCAACCGGTATTCATCCCAATGCGCGAGCTTGTAGGCGTCGTTCGGATTGCCGCGGCTCACGATACGCGCCTTCGCGTTGGCCTCGTCGAGATCGACCCAGACCACGTGTACACTCACGTCGTCATCGACCCCGAGCCACGCGCGATCGAACAGGCGCCCTTCGCGCAGCTCGCGCGAGAGCGGCCCGACCACCAGCACATTCACCCCCAGGCGCAGGTTTTCGCGTGCCGTGTCCAACAGTCCCGCGTACTCCGGGTCGCGCAACGTCTGCAAATACAGCGGGCTGTCGCGGTCGTTCGGATTGCCCGTCAACGCGCGCATGACCGCCGCGCTGTAAGCACCGTAGAGCGTGTCCTTATCCAGCAGGCAGAACGCGCCCCCGCTGCGCGCAATCAACGGGCCTATCAGACGCTTCGCCAACGTCGTCTTGCCCGCCCCGGCGTGGCCGCAGAAGAAAACGAGGCGCGTCATGATTGCGCCTTGCGCTCGAACATCACGAAATGCTTGCGCACCGGTTCGATGACCTCGAACACCCCCTCGAAGCCCGCCGGAATCACACCGGCGTCGCCTGGCCCGAACGCCGACGCGTTGCCCTCAAGGTCGGTGATGCAAATGCGCCCCTCGATGACCGAAAAATATTCCTGACGATGCGGACCAAAGGCAATGCGCCACGCGCCGGGTTCGCACGTCCACTCCCCGCAATCGAACTCGCCGAGCGCGTCCGTGTAGAACGGGCGCGTCACACGTTGCGGATTGCCGCGCACACGGCGCGCTTGCGCGGGATGGTCGAAGACGGCTTCACCCGCCTGAGCGGGAGCGAAAGTAATCAGTGAGGGAGCGTTCATCATGCGTGCGGAGAAAAAGGTCGACAAAGCAGGCTCAATTGAGCGCCGCGCTCAGCTTGCGTCGCCACGCCGCCACGGTGGCCGGATCCGTCTCAGAGAGCGCGTCGAAGATGGCCAGCATCGACTTGCGCGCGGCATCGTCGCCGAACGTGCGGTCGCGCTGCACGATATCGAGCAGCGTCTGCAACGCCGGCGCGTAGTCGCGATCCGCAAGATAGCGGTTGGCAAGATCGAGCCGTGCCTGCAAATTGGCGGGCTCCGCGTGTACGCGCGCGAGCAGCGCCTGCGCGGGCGGCAGATGACTCGCCTGCTCGGCCGCGGCAATGCGTGTGTTCAACGCGGCGATGCGCGCGTCGCCACTGGCCGCCGTTCGCGGCGACAGCAGCGCCAGTTCCGCCCGCGCGCCGTCAACCTCGCCCATGCCGAGCATTACGTCGGCCAGATCGAGACGCACATCGTCATGCGCGGGGTCCAGCGCCAGCGCCGCCTGCAACGCGTCACGCGCGACGTCCGGCTTGCCCGCCATCAACGCGTCGTGCGCCACGCGGCGAGCCATCTCCGCCGGATTCGGCATGATCCGGTCGATGAAGGCGCGCAACTGTCCTTCGGACAACGCCCCCACGAACTGGTCGACCGGCTCGCCGTCGACGAATGCGACCACCGTCGGCAGGCTGCGCACGCCATATTCCGCACAAAGCTGCGCGTTCTCGTCGGCATTGATTTTCACGAGACGAATGCGCCCCTGCGCTTCGGCTTCGAGTTTTTCGAGCAACGGTCCAAGCACGTTGCATGGGCCGCACCACGGCGCCCAGAAATCGGCGAGCACTGGCACTTGATGCGAGACGGCCAGCACGTCTGCATCGAAACTGGCGAGATGGGTATCGATCATAGGTCCTATCGAGCGTGGTAAATTGCGTGGACGGCGGCTGTTACTCATCGAATACGGCCGCCGGCGAGATGCATGGTAAGCATGGTAATCGCAAAACTGGGCAAATCGGTACGGACGCGCTTGAGCGCCGCGGGTTCCCGACTGGGTCACGCGCCGCTCCCCCCCGTCTGACGGTATGCAGGGGGGCACATGCACGCAGGCCATGGCACGGCAATCTTCTTCACGCAACTGCTCCTGCTGGTTCTGGTCGGCCGTTTGCTCGGCGAGGTAATGCAGCGCCTGCGCCAGCCGGCGGTCATGGGCCAGTTGCTGGCCGGCGTGCTGCTCGGCCCCTCCGTCTTCGGCGCCCTGATGCCCGCTTGGCAACACGCCATCTTCCCCGATACCGAAGCGCAGAAAAGGATGCTCGACGCAGTCGCCGAGCTGGGCGTGCTGCTCCTGCTGCTGTCTACCGGGCTGGAAACCGATCTGGGTCTCGTTCGCCGCATGAAGCGAATGGCGATCTTCGCGTCGGCGGGCGGCATGGTGATCCCGTTCGCCTGCGGCGTCGCGCTTGGCTGGTATCTGCCCGGCGATCTCCTGCCGCATCCCGAGACCAGACTCGTCACCGCCCTCTTCCTCGGCACTGCGCTGTCGATCTCGTCCGTTAAAGTCGTGGCGATGGTCATTCGCGAAGTCGACTATCTGCGCCGCAACATCGGCCAGATCATCCTCGCGGCCGCCATCCTAGACGACACCACCGGCTGGATCATCATCGCTGCCATCGCCGGCCTTGGAGCGAGCGGTTCGATCGATCTTGGCCATCTGTCGATCAGCCTGGGCGGCACGTTACTGTTCATCGTGCTGTGCTTCACCGTGGGCAAACGTGCCGTGGCCGTCGCGATTCGCTGGACCAACGACCACTTCACCGCCGAGATGCCCGCGCTCAGCGCGATTCTCGTCATCACGTTCGTGCTGGCGCTCGCCACCGACCGGCTCGGCGTGCATACCGCGCTGGGCGCGTTCATGGCCGGCGTCATGATCGGGCAGTCGCCGATTCTCACCGAGCAGATCGAGGCACAGCTACGCGGGCTGATCGTCGCGCTCTTCGCGCCGGTGTTTTTCGGCGTGGCCGGCCTGTCCGTGGATCTGACGATCCTGCTCGACCGGCGCATGCTCGGGCTGGTCGCCGGATTGATCCTGATCGCGAGCATAGGCAAATTCACTGGCGGCTTCCTCGGTGCACGCCTCGGCGGCATGTCGTCGGCCGAAGCGCTGGCGCTCGCGACCGGCATGAACGCGCGCGGCTCGACGGAGATCATCGTGGCGAGCATCGGGCTCTCGCTCGGCGTGCTCAGCAGGGATCTGTTCACGATGATCGTCATCATGGCGCTGATCACCACACTCATCATGCCGCCCGTGCTGCGGCGGGCACTCGTGCGCATTCCACTCTCGGCGCAGGAGAAGGCGCGGCTCCAGAAGGAAGCCGCCGAGGCGAAGGACTTCCTGCCGAACGTCGAGCGGATTCTGGCCGCGGTGGACGGCAGCGCCAACGGGCGCTTCGCCGCATGGATCGCGGGACTGACGGCTGGCGTGCGCGGCACGCTGACGACCGTGCTCGCGCCCTCGCCTGCCCGAGCGGACGGCGACAACAAGGCGCGTGACGCCAGCGAGACCAACCAAGCCCCGGGCAAACGCGGTGGCAAGGCCAAGGCGGCGCATGAAGCCCTTGACCACGACGGCGACGGGCGCGACGCCTACGAGATCGCGCTCGCCGCCGCCACGCTGGCGGCGCCACGCGCCCCTGGCACACCGGGGGTGGCGGACGATTCAGGGGCTGACAAGGCTCGCGAGGCCGCGCGCTTGGTGCTGCGCGAGCGAAGCGGCAAGGCGCCGCAGAAGACGCCGGAATTGCCGCATGGCCCCATCAAGGCGAACGCCAACAAGGCGGCATCGGCCGACAGGCCGAACAACAGTGCCCCGAAGCACGCACCGGTGGGGGAAGCCTACGACGACAAACACGTAAGCGACGCGACCGAGGCGGGCGATTTCGTCGCAAGCGATCCATCGGACGCAGCGCGCGAGCAGGAAGCGTCGCACCCCGGTCGCAGCAACGAAGCCAATCGCATTTCCGACGAACTCGCCAAGGGCTACGGCTTCGTGATTGCCGGATTCGATGTCCCGGGCGAGGAATCGGATTCCGACGTCCCGCCGCTGCCCTTGCCTACAGGCGTGCTGCCGCTCACCAAAGCGTTCGACGGTGCCATCGGCATCGTGCTGGCCCACGGCGAGCATGCACGCCAGCCCGACGCGCCGCTCAGCATTCTCGTGCCGGTGTCCGGCACCGACTATTCGCGGCATGCGGCCGAACTCGCGATCACGCTGGCGCGCGCAGCGAACGCGCCCGTCACGGCACTCCACGTCTCCGCGCGCGTCGCGCCCGGCATGCTGCACCGGCGCTGGCGCCCGCGGGTGCTGCGGCCCGACGCCGCTGAAGCGGCCATGTTGGACAACCTGCATGCGCTGGCCGAGCGCAACGGCGTGAAGCTGCGCACCCGTCTGCTCGCCGGCGGCAAGGTCGACGAAGCCGTGCTGTATCAGATCCATCACGGCAAACACAATCTGCTGGTACTTGGCGTGCAGCCGCGTTTCGGTGACCGCCTTAACTTCGGCGCCGTCTCTCACCGTCTGCTGGAAGAGCGCCGATGCTCGGTGATCGTGCTCAGTGCGTAAGATGGACCATGAGGCATCGGCCGTCAGCCTGAGCTGCTGGCAGAAAAAACGCCCGCTGCCGATCGCTTCGGCAACCGGCGCCGACACGCCCAGGCGACGCTCAACTCGCCGACGGCTTGCGCGCCGGCAGTGGAATCCACTCCGCCTCACCAGGCACGGTGCCCATCTGCTGGGCCGTCCAGGCCGCCTTGGCCTGTTCGATGCGCTCACGGCTCGATGACACGAAGTTCCAGAAGATGAAGCGGTCGCCGTCGAGGGGCGCACCGCCCAGCAGCATCAGCCGCGCCGGTGTGTCGCCCGCCACGATGCGCATGTCCGCGCCCGGCGCGAGCACGCCCATGCGGTGCTCCAGCAGCACCTCGTCGTTGACCGTCACTTCGCCCTGCACGGTATAGACGGCGCGCTCCGCATACTCGGGCGGCAGTACGAATGCTGCGCCCGGCGCCATATCGACGGCCAGATAGAAGATCGGCGAAAACACCTTCACCGGTGCTTTCTTGCCAAACGCCTCGCCGAGAATCAGACGCATATGCACGCCGGGCAGGAAGATATCCGGCAGCGACGAGGCCGCGTGATGGGCAAACGTCGGCTCGGTCTCTTCGTCGGCCTGCGGCAGCGCCACCCACGTCTGAATCCCGTGCACGTCGCCGCCACGCTCGCGCACGTCATGCGGTGTACGTTCGGAGTGAACGATGCCACGCCCTGCCGTCATCCAGTTGACTGCGCCCGGCGTGATGCGCTGATCGCTACCAAGACTGTCGCGATGCCAGATCTCGCCGTCGAACAGGTAGGTGACGGTCGCCAGGCCGATGTGCGGATGCGGACGAACGTCCATGCCCTGCCCCGGCGACAGCGTGGCCGGCCCCATGTGGTCGAAGAAGATGAACGGCCCGACCGTCTTGAACGGCAGGCTGGGCAGGCTGCGCTGCACGGTGAAGGCGCCGATGTCGCTCAGATGCGGCGCGAGCACGGCGAGGAAGGGACTCGTGGATTCGGTCATGGTGCGGCTCTCCTGCGTTCGGATGGGCGATGGGGCGAATGTGAAGTGATTGTAGAGGACATTGCGGACACACTCCATGACACCTGAGCATGATTGCCGAGCGGCTTATCGCGCCTGCACGCATGTGCGACGCGCATCGCTCCTATAATGCAGGGATCCCGAAACGCTATATGCACACGCGCGTCGTGTGCATCGACTTATGAACAAGGCCTTCGTCAAGGAAGACAGCGGCGACGACGATGACGATCTCGACGCCGGCACCCCGGAAATTCCCGCGGGTACCAAGAACTACATTACGCCGACGGGCTATCGGCGCCTGAAGGACGAGTTGCTCGACCTCCTCGACAATCAACGCCCTGAGGTCGTGAAGATCGTGTCGTGGGCGGCGTCCAACGGCGACCGCTCGGAGAACGGCGATTACATCTACGGCAAGCGACGCTTGCGCGAGATCGACCGGCGCATCCGCTTTCTCACGCGACGCCTCGACAACGCCGAGGTGGTCGACACGCGTCGTCAGGAGAACGTCGATCAGGTGTTTTTCGGCGCCGAAGTGACCTATGCCGACGGCAAGGGCAACGAACACACGATCATGATCGTCGGCATTGACGAGGTCGATCTCGATCGGGGGCATGTGAGCTGGATTTCGCCGATGGCCCGCGCGATCACGAAAGCGAAAGTTGGCGACACAGTGCCGCTGCGCACCCCCGCCGGGCTGGAACAGATCGAGATCCTGGACGTGCGCTATCCGCCGTCGGAAGGCTAGCGAATAAGGGAATTCGGGCAGACGTTGTCGGCGCACGCCCGTCAAACGGGGGCGCCGGCGCGCGTGTCAATAGTCGCCGCGCTCGCGCGTGATGCGCATGGCGTGACTGGCGTTCAGTGCTTCCTGGTGGCGCTCGCTCGGTCGCTCGCGCGCCACGCGCATCACATCCGGATTCACGCGAATGCGACGCATGACGTTCGCCAGATGTACGCGGTCGCTCACCTGGATGAGGAATCGTAGCGTTGCCGACTCGTCCGGCACCACCTCATCCATGCCGATGTGCACGATGTTCGCGTCCGACGCCGTAATGTCGGCCGCCACCCGCGAAAACACGCCGCGGTTGTGACGCACGAGCACCTTGATGCCCACGTCGAACAGACGTCCCGGCTGCGCCGCCCAGGCCACGTCGATCCAGCGGGTCCGGTCCTTGCGGTGGATACGGTGCGCGACCGGGCAATCGGTCGTATGGATCGCCATGCCCATCCCGATGCCGATATACCCCATGATCGCGTCGCCGGGAATGGGGCGGCAGCACGCCGAGAACTGCACCGACATGCCTTCCGTGCCGGTGATGAGCACTGGCGGCCCGACCGTCTCGTCGCCCATACGCGGAGAATCCGAATCGTCCGGGCTATCGGTATCGTTCTCGCTTTCCTTGCCCGACGAGAGCACGGCGAGGCGCTTGGCCATGACCGCCGCGACACGGCGCCCCAGGCCGATGTCGGCAAAGATGTCCTCCTGGTCCTTGTTGCCCGTCCACTGTGCGAGCTTGTCCCAGATCTCCGGCGAGATTTCGCTCATCGTCAGGCCGTAGCCCTTGAGCGCTTGCTCCACCAGCCGCTCGCCCAGTTGCACCGATTCGGCAAAGCGCATCGTCTTGAGGTAGTGACGAATCGCCGAGCGCGCCTTGCCCGTGCGCACGAAGCCGAGCCAGACCGGGTTTGGCTTCGAATACGGCGCCGTGATGACTTCCACGATATCGCCGTTCTTCAGTTCGGTGCGCAGTGGCAGCAGTTCGTTGTTGATCTTGACGGCGACACACTGGTTGCCCAGGTCGCTGTGGACCGAATAGGCGAAGTCGAGCGCCGTGGCACCGCGCGGCAGTGCCATGATGCGCGCCTTCGGGGTGAAGACATAGACGGCGTCGGGGAACAGGTCGATCTTGACGTGTTCGAGGAATTCGGTCGAATCGCCGGTCTCGCTCTGGATGTCGAGCAGCGATTGCAGCCACTGATGCGCGTGCTTCTGCACATCGTTCATGTCCGCGCCACCGTTTTTGTACAGCCAGTGCGCGGCCACGCCCGCTTCCGCAATTTCATGCATGCGGCGCGTGCGGATCTGGAATTCGATCGGGGTACCGAAGGGGCCGACGAGCGTCGTATGCAGCGACTGGTAGCCGTTGACCTTCGGGATCGCAATGTAGTCCTTGAACTTGCCCGGCACCGGCTTGTAGAGCGCGTGCAACACGCCGAGCGCCAGATAACACTGCGCATTGGACTCGACGACGACACGGAAGCCGTACACGTCGAGCACCTGCGAGAACGACAGTTGCTTCTCCTGCATCTTGTTGTAGATGCTGAAGAGCGTTTTCTCGCGGCCGAAGACGTCGGCACTCACCCCGCCCTCCGTGAGCGCCTTCTCGACGGCGTCGAGAATCCTGCCGACCACTTCGCGCCGGTTGCCGCGCGCGGCCTTCACGGCCTTGTCGAGCACGGCGTAGCGACGCGGATGGTAATTCGCGAAGCTCAGATCCTGCAGCTCGCGGTAGGTATTGTTCAGGCCCAGGCGGTGGGCGATGGGCGCGTAGATGTCGAGCGTCTCGCGCGCCACGCGGCGTTGCTTCTCCGTCGACGTGACGCCCAGCGTGCGCATGTTGTGCAGCCGGTCGGCGAGCTTGACGAGAATGACGCGAACGTCGCGTGCCATCGCCAGGAGCATCTTGCGAAAGCTCTCGGCCTGCGCCTCTTCGCGGCTGCGAAACTCCATCTTGTCGAGTTTCGACAGGCCGTCGACCAGTTCCGCGACCTTCGGGCCGAATCGCTCGGCGAGTTCAGCCTTGGTCACGCCCTGGTCTTCCATCACGTCGTGCAACAAGGCGGCCATGATCGATTGCGCGTCGAGCTTCCACTCGGCACAGATCTCGGCAACAGCGACGGGATGGGTTATGTAGGGTTGTCCGCTCTGGCGATACTGGCCCAGGTGGGACTCATCGCTGAACTGGAAGGCTTCCTTGATTTGCGCGAGATCGTTTTCCTTGAGGTATTCCCCAAGCATGCCCTTCAGACGGGCGATCGAAACGACCTCATGCTTGCGCGGCTGCTCGGGCGTCGCCGTCGGACCGAACAGGTGCCGATACGACTGCTCCAGCAGCGCGTCTATGTACTGTCGCGTGGCGCTCTCGCCCTTTTTCTTTTTGCGCTCGGGCTTGGGTTCCCCCGCTTTGGGTTCATCCGCAGCGATGGACGCGACCGGTGATTTCGCATGACTCATACGTGTACCTGCATTGTCGAGCGGCCCGGAACGTCACATCGCATCAGTGCTGCCTCCCGATCAGAGCGGCACTTTCTTGAGCATCTCGACACCCACCTGACCCGCTGCGATTTCGCGCAGCGCGATGACGGTCGGCTTGTCTTTGTTGTTCTCGAGCTTCGGCGTGTGGCCTTGCGCCAGTTGGCGGGCGCGATAAGTCGCGGCGAGCGCCAGCTCAAAGCGATTGGGGATGCGTTTCAGGCAGTCTTCAACGGTAATTCGGGCCATAAGGAGTTTCCTTCTTGATATGAAGCGTATTCTATCGCAGCCGAGGCACGCTCGCGCAAAACGCAAGTGCGACCGGGGATTGCGAGGGTGTCAGGCGTGATCGTTCGGCGAGTGGATGTCCAGGTCGGTGAACAAGGTTCTGTGCCGCGCATACTGCGAGGCGAAGCGCAAACGCACAGCGGTGAACACGGATTGGAGTTGATCGAGCGCGCGCTGGAATTCGTCGTTGATGATGATGAAATCCGCGTCAGGCGCGTGGGCGATCTCGCCACCGGCTGCCAACAGGCGACGTGCGATGACGTTGGGCTCGTCCGTTCCGCGCTTCTTCAGACGCTCTTCGAGCGCCGCGATGGACGGCGGCAAGATGAAGATCCCGACAGCGTTCGAGAAGCGCTTGCGCACCTGCTGTGCGCCCTGCCAGTCGATTTCCAGCAATACGTCACGGCCTTCGCGCATCTGGTCTTCGATCCACACGCGCGACGTACCGTAATAGTTGCCGTGCACTTCGGCGCTTTCCAGGAACTCGCCGTTCTTCCGGCTCGCCAGAAACTGCTCGACCGAAATGAAGTGGTAATGCACGCCCTCCTCTTCGTTCGGACGCGGCGCACGCGTGGTGCTGGAGATCGACAGGCAAATGTCGGCGTCCTGCGCGAGCAATGCGTTGACGAGCGTGGACTTGCCCGCCCCCGAGGGGGCGACCACCATGAACAGATTGCCGGGATACTCGGCGTGCAGGGTAGCTTGCGGGATTTGCGATGGCACGGACATGCGACTTACTCCAGATTCTGCACTTGCTCTCGCATCTGCTCGATGTACAGCTTGAGCGCCATCGAGGCATCGGCGAGTTCCTTCGAGGCGGCCTTCGAGCCGAGCGTGTTCGCTTCGCGATTGAGCTCCTGCATCATGAAGTCCAGCCGTTTGCCCACCAGCCCCCCCTTGTCGAGGATATGGCGGGTTTCCTTCAGGTGGGCGTCGAGTCGCGTGAGTTCTTCCGCGACGTCGATGCGCACGCCATAAATCGTCACTTCCTGGCGAATGCGCTCGGCGATTTCGTCCTTGCTGGGCGCGGCCGTCCCTTCCGGTACCACGAGACCCAGCGCCTCCATCAGCCGATCGACGATCTTCTGTTGATGACGCGAGATCAGCTCCGGCACCATCGGCTGCAGGCCCGTGAGGATCTTCTCCATATACTCGATGCGCTCGATGAGACTTGCCTTGAGTTGCGCGCCCTCGCGCTTGCGCACATCGACGAGGTCGCTGATCGCCGCACGTCCGGCGTCGATCACGGCATCACGCAGCGCGTCGGCCGTCACCGACGCTTCGCCGAGCACGCCCGGCCAACGCAGGATCTCACCGGTGCGCATGCGCTCGGCGTCGGGGAAACACGCGAGCACTTGCTGTTCAAGCGCGGCGAGCTGGTTGACGGCATCCAGATTGAGGGCACCGTTCGTGCCGCTCTCGGGTCGCTGCACGTTGATGCGGATGTCGACCTTGCCGCGCGAGAGCTTGCCGGTGAGCGCTTCGCGCAGCACCGGTTCGCAGGCCCGCGCCTCTTCGGGCATGCGGAATGCCAGATCGAGGAAGCGCGAATTGACCGTGCGCAATTCGACCGACACGCTCGCGCCCGCGGCGCCATCGGCATGCGCAATGTCGCGCGTGACGCTGGCGTAGCCGGTCATACTGAAAATATTGTTGTCTTTCATCGGGGTGACCGGTACCACAGCCTCGTGACGGTTTTATCGCAAGGCGATGCATACCGGATTCGCATGCATGGATGAATTGCGATTATCGCATTTTCCGGCACTGCGCTCCCGAATCGGCCTGGCGACGCCGTGCGGCGCCGCCAGGCCTGCGGCGTTTAGCGATACCATTCGGGTATTGCCGCACAAACTCACCTTGCAGGACATTCACTCATGACGCAAATTCCCCGCCCGGACGGCCGTGCGCACGACGCACTGCGCCCCGTGCGCATCACCCGCCAATACACCCGCTACGCCGAAGGTTCGGTGCTGATCGAATGTGGCGACACCAAGGTCATCTGCACCGCCAGCGTGGAAGAGAAGGTCCCGGGCTTCCTGCGCGATTCCGGCCAGGGTTGGCTGACGGCCGAGTACGGCATGCTGCCGCGCGCCACGCACACCCGGAGCGATCGTGAGGCGGCCCGCGGCAAGCAAAGCGGACGCACGCAGGAAATCCAGCGCCTGATCGGCCGCTCACTGCGCGCCGTGTTCGACCTCGAAGCGTTCGGCCCGCGCACAATCCAGATCGATTGCGACGTCATCCAGGCTGACGGCGGCACGCGTTGCGCCTCGATTACCGGTGCGTTCGTCGCCGCCCACGATGCGGTCTCGAAGCTGCTCGCCGAAGGCAAACTTCAAACGTCTCCCATTCGCGCGCACGTTGCCGCTGTCTCCGTCGGGCTGTATCAGGGCACCCCGGTGCTCGATCTGAACTACGTCGAAGATTCCGCGTGCGACACGGACATGAACGTCATCATGACGAGCGAAGGCGGTTTCGTGGAAATCCAGGGCACGGCCGAGGGCGCGCCGTTCACGCGGACGCAAAGCAACGTGCTGCTCGATCTGGCCGACGCCGGCATTCGTCAGTTGATCGACGCCCAGAAGCGCGCGCTCGGAGTCTGAGGATGGCCATGCAGAAGATCGTGCTGGCATCAAACAACCCGGGCAAGCTGCGCGAGTTCGCGTCGTTGTTCGAGCCGCTCGGCATCGAGCTGGTGCCGCAGGGGATGCTTGGCGTGTCCGAAGCGGACGAGCCCCACGTGACCTTCATCGAGAACGCCCTGGCGAAGGCGCGTCACGCGTCGGCCGCGACGGGGCTGCCGGCGCTGGCGGACGACTCTGGCCTGTGCGTGCCGGTCCTCGGCGGCGCGCCGGGCGTGTATTCCGCGCGCTACGCGGCACGCGCCGGACGCGAGAAATCGGATGCCGCGAACAACCGTCACTTGATCGAGCAACTCGCGCGGCACGCCGACACCCCAGGCTATCGCAACGCCTACTACTTCGCCGCGCTCGCGCTGGTGCGTCACGCCGAAGATCCGCAGCCGATCATTGCCGAAGGACGTTGGGATGGCGAGATCGTCGACACACCACGCGGCGCGCATGGCTTTGGCTACGATCCGCACTTCCTCATCCGAGCGTTGAATCAGACCGCGGCCGAACTCGATCCCGCCGTGAAGAATGCGCACAGCCATCGGGCGCGCGCGCTGCGCGTGCTGTTGGAAAAGCTGGGCCGGGAGGCGTGAACGGCATGAGTCAATCCGAGATGCCCGTGCAGAACTTCCTGCGGCCCGGCAAGATCAGCTTGCCGGCGCTGCCGCCGATGTCGTTGTACGTTCACTTTCCGTGGTGCGTGCGCAAGTGCCCGTATTGCGATTTCAACTCGCACGAGTGGCGGGGCGACGGCGGCGCGCAAGCGTTCCCCGAGCAGGCCTATCTCGACGCCTTGCGCCACGACCTGGAGCAGGCGTTGCCGCTGGTGTGGGGGCGCCCCGTGCACACCGTGTTCATCGGAGGCGGCACGCCAAGCTTGTTGTCGGCCGGTGGCCTGGACCGTCTGCTCTCGGATTTGCGTGCGCTGCTGCCGCTCGACGCCGACGCCGAAATCACCATGGAAGCGAACCCCGGCACGTTCGAGGCGGACAAGTTCCGTAGCTTCCGCGCGAGCGGCATCAATCGGTTGTCGATCGGCATCCAGAGCTTCAACAGCGCGCATCTGAAGGCCCTCGGACGCATTCACGATGGTGACGAAGCGCGTCATGCCATCGAGATTGCCCAGGCGAACTTCGACAACTTCAACCTCGATCTGATGTTCGCGTTGCCGAACCAGACCTTGGCGCAGTGTCAGCACGATGTCGAGACGGCGCTGTCGTTCGCACCGCCGCACTTGTCGCTGTACCACCTCACGCTTGAGCCGAACACGCAGTTCCACAAATATCCGCCCACCGTGCCCGACGACGACACCGCAGCCGACATGCAGGACTGGATTGCCGAGCGCACCGCGCTGGCGGGGTATGGACACTACGAGGTGTCGGCTTATGCGCAGCCGCACCGTCGAGCCAAGCACAACATGAATTACTGGGAGTTTGGCGACTATCTGGGGATCGGCGCGGGCGCGCACAGCAAGATTTCGTTCCCTCACCGGGTGCTGCGGCAGGTGCGGCACAAGCATCCGCAGCGCTTCATGGAAGCGGCCGCGGCGGGCAACGCGGTTCAGGAGGAACACGAGGTCGAGGCGCGCGATTTGCCGTTCGAGTTCATGCTGAACGCCTTGCGGCTGACCGAAGGCGTGAAGAGCGAGCTGTTCGCCGATCGCACCGGGTTGCCGATGGCACGGCTTGCCAAGGCGTTGGCGGCGGGTGTCGAGAAGGGGTTGCTCGTCGACGATCCGCAGCGCATTGCGCCGACCGAATTGGGGCAGCGCTTTCTCAACGACCTTCAGGGAATGTTTCTCGAGCGCGACGCAAAGTGACGACCTGACGCCGCCGCGTTACCCCAGCACCGTGCCCATTTCACGCAGCGCCTTGCGGATGATCTTGCCGGTGACGGTCATCGGCAATTCCGGCAAGAACACGACCTTGCGCGGGTACTCGTGCGCGGCGAGTCGGGTTTTGACGAAATCCTGGATTTCCTTGGCCAGCGCGTCGGACGGCGCGTACCCTTCGCGCAGCACCACGAAGGCCTTCACGATTTCCGTGCGGAGGTCATCCGGCTCACCGATGACGGCGGCGAACTGCACCGACGGATGTCGGATCAAGCAGTCTTCGATAGGCCCGGGGCCGATGCGGTAGCCGGCACTGGTAATCACATCGTCCGAGCGCCCGGTGAACGTGATGTACCCCTGCGCGTCGACGAATCCCGAGTCCCCCGTAAGCAGGAAGTCGCCGCGATACTTCTCCATCGTGGCGTCGGGGTTATGCCAGTAACCGAGGAACATGACCGGGTTGGGTCTTGCGATGGCGATGTTGCCGACGGCACCCACCGGGAGCGGCGTGCCTTCGTCGTCGACGATGGTCACGCCATGACCACGAACGGCGCGTCCGATGGCGCCGGGCAGCGCCGGAAATTCCGTGGCGCAAGACGAGACGACCATATTGCACTCCGTCTGCCCGTAGAACTCGTTGATGTCGACGCCGAGGTGCTCGCGCCCCCAGGCCAGCAGTTCGGGGCCGAGCGACTCACCGCCGCTGGCGACCGAGCGAAGTTGCAACGGCCAGTGTTCGCGTGGCGATGCAACGGTGCGCAGCATCTTGAGCGCGGTGGGCGGCAGGAAAGTGTTGCGCACGCCGTGTCGAGCCATCAGGTCGAATGCGGCGACGGGATCGAATTTCTCGAAGCGTCGCGAGAGCACGGGCACGCCGTGGTGCAGCGCGGGCAGCAGAACGTCAAGCAGTCCGCCGATCCAGGCCCAGTCGGCGGGTGTCCAGATCAGGTCGCCGTCTTGCGGAAAGCCATTGTGCGACGTCTCCACGCCGGGCAGGTGGCCGAGCAGCACCCGGTGCGCGTGCAGTGCGCCCTTGGGTTTGCCGGTGGTGCCAGACGTGTAGATGATGAGCGCGGGGGCGTCGGCGCGGGTCTTGACGGGTTCGAAATGCGTATCACGCGAAGCGATGGCGGGCCAGAGCGCGAGCAGGCCGTCTTCGGCGACGCCCCAGTCCTGATCGTCGGCGACGTGATGATGGGCTTCGGGCAGGTCGTCGTGGACGACATATACAAGGCGCAGGTCGGGGAGTTCGGCGCGAATATCGTCGATCTTCGCGACGCTCGCGAGGTCGGTGACGAGCACGGCGGCGCCGGAGTTTTGGAGGCGATAGGCGAGCGCCTCGGGGCCGAAGAGCGTGAAGAGCGGGACGGCGATCGCGCCGAGTTTGTAGGCGGCGACGTGGGCGACGAGCGTGGCGGGCGATTGTGGCAGGAAGATACCGATGCGGTCGCCGGCCTTGACGCCGTGGGCGCGCCATTCGTTGGCGAGCTGGTTCGAGAGTTGTTTCAGGACATCGAACGTGAGTCGCACGTTTGAGCCGTCGGCGCTTTCGTGGATGAGGGCGAGCCGGTTGGTGCCATCGGCCCACTTGTCGCAAACGTCGACGCCGATGTTGAACAGGGTGGGAATCTGCCAGGTGAAGGCGTTGGGCGTCGGGGTGTCGGTCACGCGCTCGCCGCTGGCGTCATTTGACGTCTCTTGGGCGCAGTCGCGGGAGGTGTCGGCATCCATGAGGTGTCTCCGGGTCATGTCAGGCCTCGCACGGTGACGCGCGGGGCGCTCACCATACGTCTTCAGGCATGATGCATGCGGGACGGGCACAAAACAAGGGGGATGGGGGAAAGCGTGAGCGTTTGGGCGGGGTGTGAGGTGAATTGGGTGGAATGAAGGCTTCACACGGCGGGATGAGCGGGTATAATGCCGGCTGCCGTGCGGTACCGGTCTGCGCCGGGGTTCCGACGCCGATTCTCCCGGACCGCATGCATCCCAAGTCGTCGCCCAAGACGACATCGCATGCCACGACACCCAGTCGTGCGCAACGCCTCGGAGGCGTGCCAGAGTGGTTTAATGGACTGGTCTTGAAAACCAGCGAAGGGGTAACCCTTCCGTGAGTTCGAATCTCACCGCCTCCGCCAGATCATCAGTTTTGAATAATCCGAAACAGTCCGAAGCAATCGCGAAAACCCAGTAGCAGAAAGGGTTTCCGGCGATTTCATCAAAATCAAACCGTCCGATCTCGTCTGATATAATCCGAATAAATCGTGATTTTTTTGGTGGGTTGGATGGTGGGTCAAGAACGCCTCCACCCGATCGTGCGAATTTCGTCCGCCAGAAACTAGACCCCTAGCACTGGCGCGGGTTTCCGAGGGGAGTTCGATTCCCACAATGCCAAAACGCTCCAAAGAGCTCGGCGCACTTGCGGTTTCAAAATTGACCGCCCCTGGCCTGCACGCGGTCGGCAAAGTCGCGGGGCTCGCACTTCAAATTTCGCCCTCCGGTTCACGTTCGTGGATTCTCCGCGTGAGCGTCGGCGGACGTCGTCGTGAGATTGGATTGGGCGCTTACCCCGGCGTCACACTGAAAGAAGCCCACGAGAAAGCGCGAACGACGCGCAATGACATTGCCGCCGGCATCGATCCAGTTCTGGCGCGCAAGGAAGCCGCCAGCCGGCTCCGAGCGGACCAGGCAATGGAACTCACTTTCGAGGCCGCGGCGAAACGCTTCATCAAGTCCAAAGAGGCCGAGTGGCGCAATACCAAGCACGGCGCCCAGTGGCGAAACACGCTGGCCATGTATGCGTATCCGCAGATCGGCTCGCTACTTGTTGGCCACATCACACGCACCCACATCACCGAGATCCTTGAGCCTATCTGGCTGACCAAGACCGAGACGGCATCGCGCTTGCGCGGCCGGCTTGAGGCTATTTTGGACTGGGCCCGCGTGAAGGGCTTCCGTGCTGAGGGCGTCAATCCCGCTGCGTGGCGCGGCAATCTGGACAAGATCCTGGCGGCCCCGAAGAAAACGAAGCGAGTACGCAACCACCCTGCCCTCCCGATTACGGACATGTACGCCTTCATGCAAACGCTGCGGGGCATGGAAGGCGTGAGCGCACGGTGCCTCGAATTCACAGTTCTAACGGCAGCCAGATCGGGCGAGGCGCGTGGCGCGCGTTGGTCAGAGATTGACCTGAACCGCGGCATCTGGTCGATTCCGGCGGAGCGAATGAAGGCGAAGAAGGAACACCGCGTGCCGCTGTCATCGCCGGCCGTCGAGCTACTGAAGGCGATCGAGCGCACCGAAGGGCAGGAACTCGTGTTTCCCAGCCCGCGCAGTGGTAGCGTGCTCAGCGATATGGCATTGCTCGAACTGATGCGCCGACAGAATCTCGCCGCCACTCCGCATGGCTTTAGATCGACGTTTCGTGACTGGGCGGGCGAGTACACGAATTACCCGCGTGAGCTCGCTGAGGTAGCGCTGGCCCACATCAAGGGTGACGCTACCGAGGCGGCATATTGGCGCGGCGACGTGCTGGAGAAACGGCGGCGCTTGATGGCCGACTGGGCGGCGTTCATCGCCACGCCACCGGCATGCGGCGACGTTGTACCGATCAACAAGACTGCGAGGCAATAATGACCGACGAGTGGAAAATCGAGCCACCTGATGTGGCAATGGCCCGTTACGAAGCCGAATATCAAGAGATGATCGGCAATGCTCGGTCGGCAGAGGAGAGCGCGCTTGAGCTGATGTGTGATCTCGAAGACCTGTGGCTTTCCGTCGCCCCCGGAAAGACTTCTGATGACTTCATGAAGGACGTTCATCGGATGTTCGATTATGAAGACCCCGATATAGAAGCAATGGAAGCAGCGTACATTGAGACAGCCAATACCGACGAACGTACTCTCGGTGCGTGGCCATTCATCGACACGCCGATTCGAATTGCCTACGGACATGCCTACGTGGCGAGTCTTGCCGCCATCCGTACCGGCGCAACGAATATGGCCTTTAACGAGATTCAGCGCGCATCGTTATGGCATGGCATTGCGATTGGCCTTTCGCGCACAGGAGCACGTGGGACCGAGCGACCGAAGAGTATCGCTGACGTAGCTCGGGATGCAGCCATTGCCCGTAACAGCGAGAATCGCGCCATAAAGCAATCAGCGCTCGACTGGCTTGACGAGCATTTCCACGAGTGCAAGAGCATGGATGACGCCGCCGCACGGCTCACGAAAATTGTCCCCGTCGTGTTCCGGACGGCCCGCCGCTACGTCACATATTGGAGTCTGTCAAGACACTGAGCGCGCACAGAGCAACGTCCGCGCGTAGAGTGCTCCTCCTGCGCGCACCGGCGGCAGTCTGCGCGCGCAAGGGCTTCTGCCAATAGCTGATGAGGCAAAAAATCCGTATCGACCCGTCCAATCCCGGACGCTTTCGTGTCGATGCGTATGAAAACAGAAAATACCCTCAAATGCTTCGATGACCTGCCAAACGCGGCCGGCGTCGACGTCAAGACTGTGGCTGCCCTGTGCGGTTGCAGTATCTCTACGGTGTGGGAGCGCAGTAAGCGCGGTGCACTCCCCGAGCCCATCAAGATTGGCGGCGCTGCACGCTGGAATGTGGGCAAGCTGCGCGCGATCCTCGGCGGAGGTGTCGCAGCATGAACCAAAAGAAAAACGCCCGACCCAGCAAAGCCGAATCGAGCGCCATCGAACAGCGCCAGTTTACATCCGCCACTCCGAACCACGCAACGCGCGCGGGGAGTATCTACGCCGCTGAATATGAAGGCATCGCCGTCACCTTCACGGGAGATGGGTGGTTCAACGCGACGGCGGCTGCAAAGCGTTTCAACAAGCGCGTGGACAACTGGCTTCGCCTGGCCGAAACGAAGGAGTACATGGCGGCGCTCGTCGAAGCAGAAACTTCCTCAGATGTGAGGGAGTTAGTTCGAACGCAGGAAGGTCGCAACGGTGGCACCTGGTTGCATCCAAAACTGGGAGTGGCGTTCGCACGTTGGTGCGACGTGCGCTTTGCTGTCTGGTGCGATCAGCAGATCGACCACATTCTCCGAGGCGGCCTGACGATCTGGGACAAGGCAGCCTCTGAGCCCAGCACCACCTGTGATCGGGAAATGTTGCTAACGGCAGCGGCCGCCATCGTTGCCCGACATCGCCTTTCGTACAGCAAAGTTTACGAGGCCCTCAACACGTTTGCCGGCGTCGTTCACGCTCGCGAGATGACGTGTGCCCAAGTGGTGGAATCGTCAGGCTTCGCTAGCCGCTTACTGGTGGGCAAGTCCACGCAAGGCGACTTCGAGCAGATAGCACAGCACCGCGAAGCACTGGGCATCACCGGCCCGCAAATGCCGCTCATCGACCTGGTGGGAGATGCAGCATGAGCGACCTTTTTGTCAAAAACGGCGACGAATACCTCATGAGTGCAGGTGGGACGTTGCTGGTCGCGGCCGACGCAATGTACGGTCCGGCGGAAGAAAGCACGCCCGAAGGTCGCTGCCGTGCGGCGGCGCTGGCCGACGCAATTCTGTCCGTCGCCACCGAGCGAGGTTTCAAAAGCCGCGATCTCTTCGAGACAATGCTAGCCCGCCGGGAAGTGTCCGACCGGGTACTCGAACTGGCGAGGAAGGTTGATAGGTGTCTCGGCAAGGATGGGTTTCAGGTCGTCCTCAAACGCATTGGAGGTGCCTAATGCCCTCCGAGAACACATTCCTCGACATTCGCAAGAGCGACAGCGAACGTTTGCGCATCACCATTAGTGAGTACCGCGGACGCACGTTCATCGACCTGCGCACCTGGTACTCAACCGAACTCGGTGAGTTCAAGCCTGGCCGCGCCGGCGTTACGCTGCGCCCCGACCAGATCATGGAGATCGTTCAAGGCCTGATGCTCGCCGGCCGCGCTATCGATCCGAAGGGGGTTGTCTGATGAAAAACCCCTTGACGCTCGTAAACCACCGGCTTTATTCTTGGGCCGTCGCTGAAACAACGGTGACCGAGATTGGCGTCTCGAACAACAAAGGCGGACAGCCGCCCATTGCGGCATTTTTTTCGTCCGTCATGCCTTTACGCGCCCCTATCAACGGGCGGGCCTTGGCAGGGGCATCCTCGGATGCGCCGGTTTCCTTTGTTGCCGGTACGCCAACCCTGTCATGTGCCCGCCCACCCCGATTGGCGTCGGACGGCGGGCCTCTCTTCCAAACAAAGGAGGCCGCAATGCCTAGAGCCCTCGCTCGTCCTGAGCAAACCCAATCCCCTATCGAAATCATCCGCGCAGCATTGCGCGAAGCCGCTATTGCTCCGACCGTCTTCGACGCGCTCGACGTAACCGGCGAAGCCCTTCGTATCCTGGCTGAACTCGCCCAAGCTGAGGTGCATCATGGCCGCTAAATCGATGTCGGCAGATTCAGCCGCTCTAGTAATCGAAAACGCTCTGACGTACTTGGAGCACTTGGAAGCATTGTTCGACGCGCTTCGCGCGCAGTTGGATGAAAGGACCTACTCCCATGCACTCGCGGATCTGGGGCAAAGCACTGCATCCTGGTACGTCGGACAGATCGCGCATTTCGCCCAAGCGGAGGTCCGCCATGGCTGAGATCACCATCGAGCAACTGCGCACCACGATCATCGATAACGACGCACTGGCACAAGATGGTTTTGAGGAAATCCGAGCCATCGCAAAACTCGCGCTCATGGCACTCGAAACCCCGGCAGGGCAGAACAGCCCGGAAACCCTTGCTCGAGCTTTCGAGGCCATTTGGGGCATCAGCGAGAGAGTCGAAGGCGCCATCAGTTCCAACGCTGAAGAAGTCGGGTGCAACTACGTCGACTCTCGATTTGAGAGTCGCGCGAAGGCAATGGCGGAGGCGCGACATGCATAAGCCAACCCAAGCACTGGAGCGCGCATCCCGCGAACTGAGCACCGCATCTGACGTCCTCACGCAAGCGCGCGCACTATTTGCAGCGATCGAGCACGCTGTGGCCGGCGGCGCTTCTGTCGACATCGCCGCATTGGCCCAGGTCGGGGCGGATCTATCCACGGCGTACTCCGAACGCTTTGAAGCTGAAAGCGAATGGTTCGAGGGGGTGCGCCATGCGTAACACGCGCTATCGCAAAGTCCTCTCCCCTCGGGATTTCGTTGTCGTCGCACCGACCGGCACGGCCTATTTTCCGCCAGTGTCGATCGAAGAAGCCCGACAGATGGTCGCCGAGCGATCCAGTCCTGGCGAAACCGGATGGGAAATCGTCCCGCTGTGGCTCTGGATGCAGGCGAAAGACTATTTCGCCAAACGGTACCCCGCCATTCGTCGACAGGGAGGTGTGCACGCATGAACGCCCCCATCAATTTCGAACAACAGTTCGCCGCGGCGCCGGCGCGGGTCCCGCTTGTCGTGTCCGTTGGTGAGGTGATCAATCTCATCGGCTTCATGGACTCTGAGGCTTCGGACCTACGCGAAATACTCGATTTCATCTGTGGGCTTGCGATGGCACGCAACGATGTCGTGCTGCTCGCGCTAGCGACGAGCGCACGCGACCACACCTTGGAGATGACCATACGGGCGCTCGACGTCGATCTTCGAAACAACATTGGCTATTTCGCCGAAGAGCGGGAGGACCTATGAGCTACGTCGCAGATCAAGAGGGTGAGATCCGGGCCGCGCTCGAATTCATCGAATGCGACGACCGCGACGACTGGTTGCGGGTAGGCATGGGGCTCAAGGACGAGCTTGGCGACCGAGGTTTTCCAATGTGGGACGACTGGTCGCAGGGATCGGACAAGTACAAGGAAAGCGACGCGAGGGCGACGTGGCGCTCGCTTAAGCGCAGTGGCATTACTATCCGCACGGTTTTCAATATGGCTCGAGCCAACGGTTTCACACAGAATGCTCAAGTCTTGCCGATCAATGCTGCCGACCGCGCCCGTCGCCGCGCCGAAGCCGGACAGCAGCGCGCGGCTGAGCAATCCTCTGCGAAAGCGAAACTCGAGGCTCAACACATGGAAGCCGCACGAGTCGCTGCCGAAATATGGGAAGGCGCCGCGCCGGCGCCGGTTGATCATCCATATCTGGCACGCAAGAACGTCCAGGCGCATGGCGTGCGGATTTACTCGGGACCGAAGGTGATCGCTGATATGCCCTGCGACGGTTGCCTGATCGTGCCGATCAGGGCTCCGGCCGGGGCGCTCGCCTCTCTCGAATTCATCCGATCCGACGGCGAAAAGCGATTTCTTTGGGGTGGACGAAAATCGGGCGGTTTCTACCTGGTTGGCGATGTTGGTGATCGGATCGCCATCGGCGAGGGATTTGCCACGTGTGCGTCCGTCGAGGAGCACGCCGGCATCGCCGTGGCTGTGGCGTTCGACGCTGGCAACATGCGCGCCGTTGCCGAGCATCTTCGCGCACAGCACCCCAACGTGGGCATCGTCATGCTCGCAGACAACGACGAGTGCGGCACTGGCGAGAAGGCCGCTCGAGCGGCTGCCGAGGCCGTCGGTGGAATTGTTGCACTTCCCTCGAATGGCGAAGGTTGGCACGGCGATTTCAATGACCTGGCTGCCGCAGCAGGGGGCGCCGCGGTTCAGCAAGCTATCCTCCATGCGCATCTGGTGCTGACTCCCAGTCCGTCGACGGGCAGTCACGCAGATGGTTGCGTGCCGATCGGCTTCACCGTGTCCGAGCGCGGCGTCTTCTATGAGGAGGACGATGGTACGCCTCACTGGATCTGCTCACCGCTTCACGTCCGCGCGCTGGTTCGCGATCGCGCTTCTGAAAACTGGGGGCGCTTACTGGAATGGCATGACGCCGACGGCCATCCCCACGTGTGGGCGATGCCAATGGAAATGCTCAGATCGGACGGTGCGGACATGCGTGGCGAGCTGGCACGCCTGGGGCTCGATATCGCCCCAGGAGGAAAGGCGCGCAATAAGCTCACGGAGTACGTCACGACCGCAAAGCCGAAAGCTCGCGGGCGCTGCGTCACGCGGACCGGCTGGCACGGTGGCGCATTCGTCTTTCCCGATCGGACCATCGGCGAAGCGAAAGAGCGTGTGATCTTTCAGGCGGAAGCGGTAATGCGCACGTATTCGCAAGCCGGCACGCTCGACGACTGGAAACAGAACGTCGCCCGCCTCTGCTCCGGCAATTCTCGAATGCTGGTGGCCGTCTCCACGGCATTTGCCGGGATGATGCTCAGTTACTCGGGGCAGGAATCAGGCGGATTGAATATCGTGGGCGACTCTTCGACTGGCAAGACGACGGCCCTGCGCGCCGCGTGCAGCGTCTTTGGCGGCCCGGAGTATATGCAGCGGTGGCGTGCAACGTCCAACGGGCTGGAAGGCTTAGCGGCGCTTCACAACGACACGTTGCTGGTCCTCGACGAGCTGGCCCAGGTTGATCCCCGCGAGGCTGGCGAGATCGCATATATGCTCGCGAACGGCAGCGGGAAAGCGCGCGCCGGCCGAACTGGAGCGGCACGAGCTAGGCAGACATGGCGCCTGCTGTTCCTGTCAGCGGGCGAAATTGGGCTTGCCCAGCATATGCAGGCAGGCGGCAAAAGGGCCAAAGCTGGGCAAGAGGTCCGCCTGGTGGAGATTCCCGCGGATGCAGGCGCCGGGCATGGCCTTTTCGAGACGCTTCACGGCATGAGCGGCGGCGCGCAACTGTCGTCGACCATCAATGACGCGTGTTCGCGATGCTTCGGCACACCGGCACTCGAGTTTCTGTCGTCGATGACGGCGGAACCGGCCGTCATCGAGCAGTGGCTCAAGAGTCAGACGGCCGATTTCCTGGCCGCTCACTTGCCGGCCGATGCAAATGGCCAGGCACACCGCGTTTGCCAGCGCTTCGCCCTCATTGGCCTTGCCGGCGAGTACGCGACGAGCTCGGGCATCACGGGGTGGGCCGACGGCGAGGCACTGCAGGCAGCAGCAACATGCTTTGCTGCCTGGCTCGAGAACCGCGGCGGCGCTGGAAATCACGAGAAGACGTCGATTCTCTCGCACGTAAAGGCATTTTTCGAGGCCCACGAGGAGTCGCGGTTTACCGATCTGAACGACATGTCCGACCGCCCGACAATCAACCGAGCCGGCTTCCGCCGCAATGGGGAGAACGGCGTCGAATATCTCGTGCTTCCCGAGGTGTTCAAGCGTGAGATCTGCGCCGGGTTTGAACCGAAGAGCGCCGCGAAAGCATTGGTGGACGCCGGGTGGATCAGGCCATCGCCAGACGGGAAGTTCCAACGCGTCGAGCGATTGCCTGGCAAGGGAGCCACGCGCCTCTACGTCTTCTCTTCAGTCGTGTGGGATGCGCAATGAACATCATGGTTCGGATCATTAGAAAACGTGGTGTAACAGGTGTAGCGGGTGTAACGCGAGACGAAAACCCCGCCGCACAAGGCTTCCCGCGTAACACCATGTGCATGTATCCGTTACACCGTTACACAAGGCAGGCACTTCGAGCAGGGGGCGTTACACCATGTTCCTCGATTATTTTGGGTGTAACGGGTGGGTGTAACGGCGAAAGCCTTGTCTGGCTTGGGTTTGGTGTCTGCGTTACACCTGCTACACCTGTTACACCAGAAAAACAATGCTGGGGAATGTCCGGGAGGCCGTCCATGAGCAAAGAACTCCTTCCCATAGATAGGAAATCGAAGCGCCGCGAGCCGCATGTTCTGCCCGTCGAAGACGGCCCCTACGAGCCGTGGCTGCCACCAGCCACGGCCGAGCAGGTTCGGCAATGGCAAAAGGAACTGGATACGGCCATAGCGGAGTTCGCCGCTCTGGCCGACTGGTCAGATGAACTGCTGGAGCGAGTTTTGTTCCAGGTGGAGCGTCAGCCTGTTTCCACACTTTTGCCCGACCTGCACTGGTTCCGCTCGGAGGTGCAGGCTGCGATTGTTGCTCGCGCCACCAGCATGGAGCATCGCCGATGACCGACGAACGTCCACCGTCGATCCCATCCGTCACGATATCGCCAGAGAACAAGCATGAAGACTAACGATAACTACGCGCATTTCCTCACGAACGTTGAAGCCGCATCGGCGATCGCGGCGGCGCTTCACCCTCAGGATGAGCAACTGCGAAGTCAGGTGGACACGGTCTATCGATGCGTCCTCTATGACGCGCTGTGTTCCGGGGAGCTCACCGGAAGGTATCCCGACACCCGGCTGAGAATTGACCCCGAACGCCTCGGCAGCATCTTGGCGTTCAGCGATTGCCTGATAGGGGTGCAGGAGCTGAACGCCTTGCTTGACCAGATCGGGTGCGGCGTCCAGGTGGCCAGTGGCATCGAGGAACAGCCGCCTGCGGCGGCCGCCGAGGATCAGCTTCCGACGAGTAGGGACGTGGCGGAGGCGTTTGGGCCATACCTGTCCGAAGGTAAGGACGAGCACTGGCTGAAGCGAATTCTCGGGGAAAAGCGGGGGCGCCCGTCGCTTATTAAATTCAGATGCTTTCCGGAAGGCTGCCGCACGGCCCGGTGGAACCCTGTCGGAGTCGCGAAGTTCTTGATTGAGCACGAGCACATGACTCGCGATAAGGCCCGCGAAGCTGTGAGAGTTCACTTCCTTGAGAAGCTCCACCTCTTGGATGGGTTGTGCGGGACGGGGCGGGCGAGTCCGGCGAGCACCTGGCATCCGTAAGTTTGCCGATGCGTATGAGCAACAGCCCCACCCGCTGACGGTATCCGGCTATTCCGGATACCCTAGCGCACACAATCGACAGCAAACGTCCAAAGCGCCCTCGTGTTCGATGCGGGTTGTGGATCTCGTGGCCTTACCCATCCTGGCTAAAATCCGAACCGTATAGATCGACCAGCGGTGAGGCAGGCGTTTTGCTGGCCGCCGGCTCCTAGGTCAGGCCCGCAGTCTATTCGTTGCTTTGGTCAGTGGAGAGTTGAAGAATTTTTTCGGCTTGATAGGGCGACTGCGTGATCTGCCCATGTTCAATGACTGTAAGGTTAAGCGCCTGAAGCATCCGAATCACGATGCGTTCAAAGACCGCCTCCGTGACCTCGCGTGCGAACTCAGCTTGCTCGGCGCTGACCTTTTCCCCACGATGAACGATTCCGTTCCGAATGATTTGAAGATCCTTGCAGTCATTGAGCAACGTCTTCGGGGATGAAGTGTCTCGCCGGACTGCCTTCACATCGACCTTGGCCAAGACGAAAAACAGTTCCGCTAGCAAGTCCGTATATCTGTCAAGGCTCAAGTCGCTCATTGCTCTTTGGACGATCGCTTCCGCCAGTGCCTCGCTGTGCACCAAGCCGTAGATAACTGGACGAAGTAGCGTTGCCTTAAGAAGCATCTCCACTGCTGACGTGAAAAATACGATCGCAGCCTCGAAATGCGCTTCTTTCTGCTGCCAGCCTCCCTCACTGATAGCAAGTACTGCCGGCCGCATTACGTCCGGATGTTTGTCGTAGTAGGACTGTAGCCGCTCGGAAGTGAAGTCGTTGATCGCCTCTCGCCGTACTTCGTCGTAGAACTCGTCTCGTGCAGCGTCGTACTCATCGTAGCTCATCTCCGGCTCCCAATAGCTAGGGCAGACAGTACATAAAGCGTGCGCTGCCCCGGAGATATGGAGCGAAGCACGCCGAGCAACTAGCATCCGTAGTGTCTCCGATGTTTACTAACGACTGACCGCAATCCCAAAGGAGGCGGTGCTATCGGTTGACAGCAGACACCGTTGATTACTCCTCCCAATGGCCAGCTTACTTGTCCTTGAGGAAATACCACAACGCGAATAGCGCCAACGCCCACACCGGGGCTGATGCCAAGGCACTCGTGAATTTGATGAGAAGGAAGATGCCGAGCGCAATGCCGAGGAGCGCGAGAATTAATTTTCCGCCGCCGATCACAACGCCCGTCACAATTAAGTACAGCGCTCGCACAGGCCGGACGAATGGTCTAGCAATTCGCGCATAGAAACGCCAGGTCGCGTCACAAAGTGGCGACAGCGGACTAGAGCGCTCGACCGCCAACAGGCCATTCGTAACCGGGTCGCGTCGATATGCTGCGGCTGACTTGGTGATATTCGTTGCGACCAGCAGCCCGATAGGGAAGGTGGCGATGAGAATAACTCCGAAAATCGCGAGAGAGAGCCCCCGCGGGTTCTCAATTCCCAAAAGGTCTCCCGGAAGGACCGCGATAATGCCAAACAGCATCACTGATCCGATCAGCCAGGCGAGAGCCGCGACGATGAGATTGAAAGCGAAGCCAACGGCTCTGAAAGTCGCAAGAACGAACGTCCCCATAACATCCCCGGACACGATTTATGTTGACGCCAATTCTAGCGCGTCGTCGGCGGGAAGCAAGTTGGGGTATGAGACTGTCGAACACCTTGCCCTCTGGTCCGTGCGGCTGGTACGGCCGCCGCTGCGGTTGCTTCGTTAAATCCACCGTAGTCACACTGGCCTCCATCGTTAGGACACATGGAGACCCCAAGTGAAACACCCCCCAAAGGCAACCGAGGTAAAAAGCCGATTCTCGGATCTCGAAGCGTTGCAAGAGATCGAGGGCCTGCTCTCCCAGCGAAAGGCACTTGAGCAGCACGCCGATTCCATCCCGGCTCAAATCGATGCGGCAAAGCGCCAGCTTGAGGCTATCGGCGGACAGATCCTGGATGCCGAAATGGAACTGCTCACCGCTCCGGAGAAGTCGATCCCCAAAATCACAAAGCAACGAGACGACCTGGAGACGCAGCAAGTCGAGTGTGAATTGAGGATTCGGCGACTCCAGACACAGCTGGCGGCAATCGAAGCCCGCGCGCCTGAGATTGACGAAAAAATCACCGTCGCCATCGGTTTCGTCAAGCTGGAGGCCACGATAGCCTCTGAGGAGATCCAAGCGGCGCTCGCAGAGGATATCCGGCGAGACGTGGCGGCGCTTCGCCGAACGTATGCAAAGGTGCGTACCTTGCAAGCACTCGTGCCAATGCCGCGCACAAGTGATTTCTTGCTTGACGCCTACGTGCCCGACATCGAGTCGTGCATGCGCGTCGACAATGGCGCAACTCACTACAACACTGCGCCGAATTTGCTGGCGGAGAAGAACTCCGATACCGAGCGCGCCGCGGTCGAAATCGCCGAAGCACTCAAACCAATCACCGATGCACTGCACGTTTGCCGCGCTCACCGCCCCTACGTACCCATCGCAAAGCGCCCGCAGCCGTATCAGTTCCGCGGCTCGAATCAAGGTCCGGCTCGTGGCCTTGGCAGCCCGATCGGCGAACCGGCGCCGCCGATTCCCGTCAATCATCCGGAACCCACATTCAAGGGCTACAAGACCGCCGAGGCGTATCAGATCAAGGGCGACCAAAGCGGTATTCGGACTCAACAAGCAGCCGCCGCGGAAATGGATATGGGGCGCGCCATCATGCAGGCCGCCGAGTCACGAGAGCACTGAGCAATCCAACTGCAGCACTTGAACGATAGGTGAAACGATGACCATCAAAAAATCCTCACTTCCCGAGAAAGACTCTCGATTTGCGTACCTCGCAAACCTGAGCCCTTCGGAAATCGACGGCATCCAGCAAGCGGCCACGGCTCCAGCATTGGAGCGCAGTTGGAGCGCCGCGATGAGCAAGCATGCGCCGGCGGCACAGGTGCGTGGCCGTCGATACGGGGCTGCGCGCTAGCACTCCACCGGTACCGCTTTTGAACGGCGAGCGGAGCGCCCCAGCCGGCGGTGGGCGCTTACAGAGAAAAACACCGGCGCTGTCGCAGCACATGGAAGCGGTGAGGCCTCGCCCGGCATTCGTCAACCGGGTCCAAATCGCGGCGGGCGGCAGATATTACGCAGAGGAGTACGTCGTGGTAGCAACTCTCAACCAGCTCTGTCGACCGATGGTGGAAATTGGTTCATGTCCTGGAACTCAATGCAACTGCCGCCGGCGCTTGTGCCGGACGGCAATCTTATATTTAACGCACGCTATAGGTGATATATGGCATCGGGAACAACGTCTAACGCACTGAGCGTAGCCGGCAGCATCGGCGGCGTAGCAGCAGCCGTCGGAAATCTCACCGGATCGATTCAGGGCGGCGGCACACGCTGGGAGGATGCGCTAAGACCGGCACGCTTCGGCGGCGTGCCCTTTGGTGTCGAATCGGTACGCATGTCCGCTGGCAGGAAAACATCGATTCACACGTATCCGTTCCGGGACGACGCGTGGGTCGAGGATCTCGGCAAGAAGTCGCGTCAGTTTGAAGTGATAGGGTTCCTCGTAGAAGACGACATTTTGTTAAAAACCGTCGGCGGCGCGCCGGTTGGAAGCGTCGTCTCACAGCGCAATGATTTGCTGGCAGTCTGCGAGGATCCCGGCGCAACCATTCTGGAACATCCGACGCTAGGTACGATCAAAAACGTTGTCTGTCTCAGTGTGGATATTACCGAACGCAGGGATCTTGGTCGCGTTTTCGAATTTCGCCTCAGCTTGATCGTTTCAGGCCAGCAGCTCTTCCCCACCGCGACGTCATCGACGGAAAGCAACAATGAGCAGCAAGCGGCGGCGACGGGGATAGCGGCTCTTGCGGACTTCGTTAAAACGACCGCTTCGTCGATTTCGGCCGGTGCCGCAGTGGTTCAGCAAGCCGTCTCCACCGCTGTCGGGTGGTATCAGATTGGCGTGACAGCGGTCAACGACGTGAAGCGCCTCATGGGCGCTATATCAACGCTGGCAGGGAACTTCGGAAACCTGGTCGGTGGTGGCAATAGCGGCATCTCAGGAAGTAATCGGCAGGCTCCATCTACTCAGACGGCATCCGGTCTGCTTGCCGCTGCGTCGGCAGCGCGGGCGTCCGTCCTGACGGCAGGCGCCGCGTTCCAAACTGCAGCGGCTAACCCATCGGATTCCGCCACGCTCGGCGCGGCGGCGCAGGCATTTGTAGCGGCCATCGCGGCTTCGGCAACGGCGCCGTCGGATGCTGTCCGACTGGTCAGCGGCCTCACGCAGTATTCGCCGACTCCCGTGGCACAGACGGGGTCTATCGGAACAGCGATGTCCACGATGCAAACGGCGCTGGCCGCGATGGTGCGCCGGTATGCGCTTGCGCAACTCGCGGTGACATTGACGACCTATCAGCCATCGTCGCAGCAGGACGCAGATTCGGTTCTGGCTTCGGCAGTTGGGCTGATCGATGCCGAATCCGACATCGCGGGTGATGCCGGAGACGACAACGCATATCAGGCGCTTCGCAGACTGCGGCAAGCTGTTGTCGCCGATCTGGCGACGCGCGGCGCGGACACGGCGGCAATCTCGACGTTCAGTTTCAATGCGAATCTGCCATCGCTCGTGCTGGCAAACCGAATTTACCGAGATCCTACGCGCGAGCAGCAGCTCGTGCGGCAGGTCGCCCCGCGACACCCTTTGTTCATGCCGACAACCTTCAAGGCGCTCGCAAAATGACGCGGAGAATCGCATGAGGCGCGACGGCATTAGAGTGAATCTGTTTCGAGTTGGCCACGTATGGCACTACCGATTTCAGCTCGAGGGCGCCCGCGTGCAACGCTCGACTCGCGAAACAGATCGCCAACGCGCCGCGCAGGTCGCTGAGCGGGCCTTTCGACACGCAAAACTATGGGCGCGCAACGGCAAGGCTATACCCACCCTGCGCCAGTTGGTCGAACAGTGGATCACGATCCATGCCCCGACCGCCAGCAAGGCTCACGTCAAGGTAGTCGAGACGTTCGGGCGGCTTCACCTGTACGAGATCGGCGATGCTCTGATCGACGAGCTGTCGACCGATCGCGTGGAGCTCGCCCGCGTCAGGCACCTCGAGACGCATGCCCCCGTCTCGGCCAATCAGTGGCTGAAGGTGATGAGGCTGTTGTGCAACTGGGCCGTGCGCCGCGGGATCCTGCCTGCGATGCCCTTTCACCTCCGCGGCCTGAAGGTGCAGAAAAAGCCCCGCGCGATCCTGCCGGTGAAGCTCGCGCAAGACTGGCTGGCCGCGATCGACGAGCGCGAAGGGGAAAGGGACGCCGTGCGCACGGCGGTGCGTCTCATGCTCGGGCTCGGGCTGCGTGAGTCCGAGACGATCTCGGCCAGGTGGGAATGGTTGGATGTTGAGCGCCGGATCTACACGCCGGGGCGCACCAAGGGCAGAGAGGCTGATCCAATCCCCGTTCCAGGTTGGCTACTCGATTACCTCATGCCGAAGCGCCTTCCGGCTGGGCAGATCCTCGTGAAGCCCAACGGCAAGCCATACGCGGCTGGTTTTACCCGCACGGCAATGCTCGCTGCCAACCAGGCCGTAGGCGCACCCCACATCACCGCGCATCGACTTCGCGGCACCTTCGCCACGCTGCTCAGCGAGTCCGGCGTGCCAGTCCAATCCATCCAGCGTGCATTGCGTCACAAGAACCTCACGACGACGGCCGCCTACCTCGAGGTCAACATGGACACCGTGGCACAAGGTCAACGTCATATCGCAGAGAAGATCGGCTTTGGATTACACCCGCCGACCAGTGGCGCGCCAATGGCGAACGAAGCCGCGTAAGGCCCGCTATGACAGGCGATCGTGATTACCAATGGTCATCGTGTGTTTGGACGCTCCGCGGGCGTCAGGAGGCTGCAGGTGGCCGTGAAATTGGGCCTTCCGGCACTGCGGTTTGCTCAAAAAATGAGCGCGGGTCCTCCGAAGGGATTTCCTAACGGGCGGGAGCGAAGACTCGCGAATTCCGCCCAGCTATGAAGTTTCGAAATTTGGGTAACAAGGTAACAAAATTGACCGATAGGAGAAATCTATGACAGTTGAATCGCAGGCAGATTTCGCGCGGCGTTGCAACGTATCTCGCAAGACGGTTAGCGAATGGAAAAAGGCTGGAAGGCTTGTCATGCAAGGCGACCGAGTCGATGTCGAGGCGTCGCTTTCGCTTATGGATCGGCACCGCAAAGGAGGGGCTCCAAGCTCCTCCTCGGCTGTTACCCCCACTGTTACCCTCGCAGACTCAGGTAACAGTCAGGGTAACAAATCCAGCCCAAAAGCGATTCCAGGGCGATGCTCGGAGACGAGCGCTGAAGAGGTCACCATCCTGCCTGGGGAAACCATTGAAGACGCCGCCCAGCGCCTGGTCGGCGACATCGACATGGGTATGTCGTTTGACGAAGTGCGGCGCCTGAAGGAGGTGTATCTGGTACTCCTCAATCGACTCGAGTTCGAGCAGAAGTCTGGCGCCCTTATCGATCTGGAAACCGCGAGCACGATCCTTTTCGAGGAGTTCCGGGCCGCCCGCGATGCTTGGCTGAACTGGCCCACTCGGATTGGTCCCATGCTCGCCGCGGACCTGGGCATCGACGCAGACAAAGTCACGACGGCCCTCTCTGCTTACGTCCACAAGCAAGTGACCGACCTTGGCGACCCGCAAGCGGATTTCGCGTGCCCGTAAGGGATGCAGGTAATTCTGCGACCTGCGCTTGGCGGCCGGCATCACGATTGGAGACCGTTTAAAGATCAGGCTACGACCGCCGTTATGTAGGCATACTCCTAGCGTGAGCGCCCTATGACTTTCCCCCTCAAGGTTCCTGCCAGTTGTGTTGCATTTCTTGCTCTGTCACTTGGAGCATGCTCCACCATAACTAGCATTCATAGATCCGAGGTATCGCTCACGACATTCGGCAGTGCTCCTAATCAATTGGCGAGAAGCAGAGGTCGCCTTGGCTCGGCAAGTACGGTAGATCTTCCAATAAGCGGAACGCGCACGGAGACGTTTCCATTCATGACGCTGAGGCAATGTAGTTCGCCGGATGCTTGTTCCATTGGAATCGGGAAGCTGACCAGCAGCGTCGCGGTAGTGGGCGCAACGGACACCTCCGTTACATTAGCGGTCGCAGCATCCTTCGACGTTGCTGACCACCAAGAGATGGAAAGCCCAAACATGAAGGCGATAGCGTCTGCTCCAGCGGGTGCATCAACGTTGCATCAGCATCAAAATTTCGCAAAAACGGCAACTATCTCCTTCGGCGAGATGCGGAAAATTGAGTTCGCGCATGGCGTGACACTGAACCTATGTGTGAATCGCGCCACTGAATCTGGGATTCCGGAGAATGAATCGTGTCAAACGGACCAATTGATGTCCGGCGTTGTGTCCCAAAGCGTTGTGCGACCACTTTGACGCGCGGGCAGCGTCGTTAGTCAGATAATGGCGCTTTCGATTCATGCAAGCCCGCGACAACGGATCCGTTGATTCGGCGCTGTTGGTGCGGTGCCAGTTGACGCCTTAAATGCGCGGGAGTACCGTAACGACACAAATTTTTCGCGTAGCCCGCCACCGAGCGGGCTTTTGCACATTCGGGACTTAAAATCAGGATGTGTGATGACTCAAAGAGCGGAGCGACGTGCGCACGCTGCACGGCTGAAGAATCTACGTAGGCGTTTGTGCCGCCGCTTGTGGGGGCGAGAACTCAATTCAAAGGAACTCGGGCGGGTGTTTCATACGCCCACGCCTTGTAGCTGTTGGATGTGCGGAAATCCACGCCGGCATTGTCGCGAGAGAACAATGCGGGAGCGCCGATGGATGCAGGATATTGGTGACGACTCGTAGAAGGCAAAAGGCCCTGATCGCTCCAGTAACGAGATGGTTTAAACGTCCCGCGGCCCGAGGCGTCGCGACCGGAACGACTGGCGCTGGACCAGTCGCGAAGGGCAGCATGAAACCGTGCCTTCGTGCGTGCCAACAGTGAGACTTCAGATCGCAACCCCGTTGCAACCGCCTTACGATACCGAGCCCCCCATGTTGGGCCAATTGTGCGGGGCGGCGGCCACCGACGATCAAAGTAGAGAGATTTGGCCCCCGCCGAACCCTGCCCCCGGCGATTTCAAGCCAAGAGAGTTTACTCAGCAGAGGTACTACACTGTGGTCCCGGCCAACATACCTACAGCTGGCAGGAAGTGTTCCATTTAGGGGATAAATTAAATGGCGTTGACGATTCCGCAACCGGTGATAGATCGCCTGGCAGCCTACGATACCGCGCTGGAGTCCATCGGAGAAATCGAACTATCGGGAGAGTTGCTCGCTGCACTGCCAGCCCCGGAATCGCTGACCGCCGCCGAGCGCAAAGGCGCCAATGCAGAGCTATCAGCTTTTCGATTTAGTTCCCGACACGGAGCGTCGTCGGGACGTTGGGGAATCTACTGGCGCGAGTTGACAAGCGCGGTCTTGCAGGACGGTACTGAATTTCTCTCGCCGGACGTGGCGGAGATTGACGAGGAAATACTATCCTACTGGACAGCGAGATCCCAGCAGGTCAAGCACCCCGTACTCAAGGCGAGATACGCCGATCTGGTCTGGGAAATCGGGCGCTTTCTGCGGGTACAGGCGAAGCGGGAAGGCGTCGAGCCGGGCCCCGCTATTCCGGTTACCCTCTGCCATACGGCTGTTGACTCCTACCTTGAAGTGGTAGAAAGCAACCTATTTAAGGACGAGTACCGGGCCTGGACTTATCTGGGCCGGGCCCTGGAACTAGCTCTCCGCCTCAGGGACACGACGCGCATCGGGCAAATCAAGGAGGCCTTGTTCGATCTCTATAGGCGCCTTGATGCCAGCACGCCCCAGTGGACATGGTGGAAGTTCGATGAGCTGGTCTGGACTCACGCCAAGGGCTTGGAACTGGATGCCAAGGAACGATTGACGGTCGTAGACTTGCTCGAGCGCGTGCTGACTAGCTGTTCGGACAGTTCGGACGCGAAGAACTTTGATCCTCACAGTGCCACGTCGGCGGCGGATTGTCTCCAACGGTGGCGGGCTCAGTCGAATGAACTCGCGGAAGCGCGCAGAGCTGTTGGGACGGCTGCACTCGCTTTCGAGGAGGCAGCCAAGCTGGCAGGTGGCATGACGGCCATTTCATGGCTTGAGGACCTGATTCCTCGATACCGTCAAGCGGGAATGATGGAGGATGCGGCCCGAGTGGAGCAGACGATCCGGCAGAGAGCAACTGATGCACAAGCCGAAATGAAAACAGTCGAGGCTTCCATGGAAATCGATCCAGCCGAATTAGAGCAATTTGTGGCTCAGTTCCTGAAGGGTTCGATGGCCGATGCGCTGACCCGCGTCGCTGGGCAATTCATCCTCAAGGAGGAAGCGACTAAGACTAGCCTGCGCGATATGTGCACGGAGGCGCCGCTACTGTCCATGATGCCATCTACGATCGTCAACGGAGAGGGTTTTACAACAGCAACAGTCGGTTCCATAGAGGATGATTTGGACGGCCGCGCACTCCAGCATGCGGCGACGATGTTCAGCTGGAAGGCGCCTTGGCTGCACCTGGTACTCAATCGGGTTCGTCAGAAATACGACATAGATGCTGACGGACTCACTGCGCTGATTCAACAGTGCCCCAGCTTTGCGCCGGAACGTATGTCCTTAATGCGCGATGGTGTCGCCGCTTGGCTGGCCGGCGATTCCGTCAAAGCAATCCATGTCCTAGTGCCGCAAATTGAAGGGGCTCTGCGAGCCCTGCTGAGTGCATTAGGCGGTGCGGTGGTGGTGCCCGACCAAGATGTGGGCGGTTTCAAGGCCATCGGCCTGGGGCCAATCCTGACTCACCCAATCTTCCTCGAGAAAGTGCCTCGGGATATCCGCTTCCACTTACGCGCGCTGTACAACGACCCCAGAGGCCTCAACCTCCGTAACGAGTTGGCTCACGGATTGGTCCGCCCAGAATTGCTGAATATGGGCCTTGCCAATTGGGTAATGCATACCGTGATTCTCCTCAGCTTATTGCGCGTCAATAGAGCCTGAGTCCCAGCCTCTCGTTTGAGGATCAGGCCATCTGCTGGTATTCATTGAACTTACCCGCTGTTCATGCCCGTCCTCGCCCGGGTGGGCCACTTTTACTCCGACGCACTTGGCAGCAGTACTCCGACGCTAACGCGCAGGCCACTCAAGCACGTCCCTGACTCGCATGAGGTGTCGCGCTTATGGCGGGTATTTTGGTGGGTTCAACTACCAATCACACGCAAACCCATTGATACACTTGAGTCATCGGCGGACACCGCCTCCGCCAGTTTTCTTCGATTTCCCTGATAGTCGCTACTGACTTTTGTGGGCGGTGCTCCGCAATTTGGGCGGGGTTGCTCCGCAAAAGCTGGGAATTGTGCCCAGGAACATAGCGCCCGGACGCGGGAATGATTAGCGTACCTTGGCACAATCACTGGCGGTTTGCGACCCAGAGCGGTACTTTGACTATCTCAATTGCGATTGCTCAGTCAACGATGAAGAGCTTGGCACCCGTCTTCGTATAGGACTGATGTGGCTCCGCGTTATCTCCGACTTGATAGCTCGTGCCGGATGTCAAAACGAATTTCCGTCCATCGTCGAGGGTCGTTTCCAACTCGCCTTCCAGGCAGAAAAGAATGTGCCCTTTTTGACACCAATGGTCCGCAAGATAGCCAGGGGAATATTCCACCATTCGCACTCGGATTTGATTCGGCTTTTCACCAAAAAATCGTGTGCGCCAATAAGCTACACCGGTCTCGCCGCTGTGCTCCGTCGCCTCAACTTCCGCCCAGTTGGTCGTACCGAAGGCAAATGCGTCCATTTTCATAATGCTATTTCCCTGTCTAAATTGATCTCGTGCGCATAGGCAGTTCTGGCCCCCCAGGCGCTCAAGCGGCTCGGCGTCAAGACATACCCGAGCAGATTGGTCGCGGCCTATAACGCTGGCAGCACCACGCAGTTGCCCGCGAAAGTTGTCATCAATACCGGGAACCGCCGTGTTACCCGCAAGCTAGGGTTTGGCCGGCAATTCATCCAGTATGAGAACGATTTCGAAAGAACTATTTGAACTTATCGACGCGTCGGTCGCGAGAGAATATCTCAGCACCTTCCATCACACCAAATGTGGGTGCTCTGCGATGAACTGTCGCAACGCCGCATCGATTCGCGTTTGCCAACCGCTGCCCGACGCCTTGAAGTAATCGACAACCTCCGGCGACAGCCGAATGTTGATTCGCTCCTTCGTCACATCGGCCTTGGGCCGACCACGAGGCTTGAGCAGTTTCTCCGCAGCCTCCTCGCCAACAATCCCCGACAACACTCCACTCGCAGGTCGCGCCTTAGCGAACTCCTGCTTCGTCCACGCCGGATTCTGCGAATCCTGGCCCATCTGCTTCTTGATCTTGGCGTCCTCTGCCGGTGTAGGGAGGACGGTTCCCGGCTTACGTTTCGGCATAGCGTTTCACCTCTCGCGAATTCGCCTTGCGCAAGCTGAAGCCATGTATTTTTCTGCGCGAGGCGCGAAGACCAATGCGAACAGCCGACCACCGGTGTACCCAAAGGCCCGGCGGCGTCTTTCGCCATCGTCGACTCGAACATGCTCTTCGATCACCGCGCTGTCCCATTCGAAGTCCAGGACCATCGTGAACGGCAAACCCCATTCCTGCACATTCCGGTCACTTTTCGCCAGGTCGAATCTGGTATCCATCGGCATTTATTGCACTCACAACAATTCTCGCCCAACAACTATTTTTGTGGCGACAATAAATCAAGAAGTTTTCGGAGCGCATGCCGCCAAACCCCTCCAAATCTTGCTCAGCAACCCGTTTTCCGCCCCCAGTAAACACGCGGGCGTCCGGGCTTTCGCGCCTTCCGCTTCTCGAAGCAACGCCTCCCCTAACGCCTTCCCCCACAACGATTTCCCAGCAAGACTTGAAAACCGGCAAAGGGGTAATCGGGGGACGTCACTGCTCTGAAGCCGACAGCGGTCATCCATCGCGCTCCCCGATTGAGGTGACGTCCAACGTTCGCGTTTTCGCAACGATGGTTTCGCCCTTGCCTGCTTCTTTGTCCGGTCTGCGCCGGGCACTATGCGGTCCATGCCTCGATACCTCTTCGCGGCGCCTTTCACAGGACGGCCCCAAATGGACACGATTCACAGTTATCAGATCGGGAACGCGACAGTCACTCGCGTAACCGAACTCATCCTGCCAGAGATTCCCGCAGATTATCTTTTCCCTGACCGCGACCGCTCCGTTCTGACCGACGCCCGGCCGCACTGGATTGGCTCGGAAAACACCTCTGATGACGGCCAGAACGTCGCGCTGAGCGTACACAGCTGGATCGTTCAGATTGGTGGCAAGACCCTCCTTATCGACACCGGCGCAGGTAACGGCAAAAACCGCCCGCTGAATCCCGTATTCAATCAGCTGGAAACGCCGTATCTGAGCCGGCTTGCGGCCGCGGGCGTGCGACCAGCCGACATTGACCTCGTTCTCATCACGCACCTGCACGTCGATCACGTTGGCTGGAATACAGTGCTCGCCGGCGATCGCTGGGTACCGACATTCCCGAACGCGCAATACGTGTTTTCTGCGCCCGAGTACCAGTTCTATGCGAACGAAGAGCATGTGCAAACCCCGAGCGCCGGCATCTTCGCTGACAGCGTGCAGCCGATCGTGGACGCGGGTCAGGCTGTATTGATCGATGCCTCGCATCAGCAGCCTGTCGAGGGCTTCACCTTCCACCAGACCAAAGGACATAGCTTCGATCATCTGTCGATCAGCCTTGAATCGGCGGGCAAACTGGCCTTGTTCTCAGGTGATGTCATGCATCACCCAGTGCAGGTCGCCGAACCTGACTGGAACTCGGTCTTTTGTGAGTTCCAGGACGACGCGCGACGCTCACGCCACTGGGCACTGAATTTCGCAGCGAACAATCACGCCACGTTTTTCAGCAGTCATTTCCCAGGCACCTCGGTTGGCGTTGTTGAACGCGACGGCACCGGATTCAACTGGATTCCGCGCTAATCAATCCCATTCTTTCCAGAGACAAGATCATGACCAAGAAAACCGAAGTTCACGTCCGCGACTTCATGATTCCAAGCGACACGCCAGACATTGAGCTCCATATCCGCAACAAGCGTCCCGCCGGTCAGGAGAAGTTCGACGACGCCCACACCGTGATGATGATGCACGGCGCAACGTACGGATCGGGCAGCCTTTACGACACGTCCCTCGAAGGGTACTCGTTCATGGACTATCTGGCGCAGGCAGGCTTCGACGTGTACGCCGTCGATGTCCGTGGCTACGGCGACTCCACCCGCCCGCAGGAAATGGACCTCCCGGCATCGCAAAGTGAGCCGCTTGGTCGAACTGAGTCCGGCATTCGCGACTTCACGACAGCAGTCAACTTCGTCTTACGCACGTCGGGCATTGCGCGATTGAATGTGATTGGCATGTCGTGGGGCGGCAGCGTCACAGGTACCTTCACAGCGCGTAACGGACACAAGGTTCGCAAGCTGGGACTTATCGCGCCTCAGTGGGTCAGCGACAAGCCGATTCCGCTGGATGCAGGCGGCCCACTTGGCGGCTACCGTGTGGTGCGCGCCGCTGACGCACGTGAGCGTTGGGTGGGCGCAGCACCGCAATGGAAGCGCGATACCCTGATTCCCGCCGGCGGCTTCCAAGCCTGGCTCGAAAACACAGTTCGGTCGGAACCGGATGCGGAACTTCGTGCGAATCAATCGGTGCGCGCTGTTAACGGACCGGTACAGGATATTCGCGAATTCTGGTCCAAGGGGAAGCCGTTTTATGACCCTGCCCAGATCGAGGTGCCCGTTCTCCTGATCCACGGCGAATGGGATGTTGACGTGCCGATTGCGCTGGCTCAAGACTATTTCCTCCATCTCACCGGCACCACCGACAAGCGCTGGCTTGAACTCGGGGAAGCAACTCATATGCTGGTGCTCGAGAAGAATCGCCGGGAAGCCTTCGAGGCGCTTGTCCGGTTCATGGGCGAGGCGTAAGCCATCCGGGTCGTGCGCTGGAACAACACGCAAGCCGCGTCCCGCGGACGCGACTATCCGCCGTTGACACATTGGGTGTGCGAGAATTCAGCGCGCACGCGCTGCTGCCGAACCGACCGTCGTCATAGCTCTCCGTCTGGCCCATCGTAATGGCTCAATGAATGGATAAACTCTCTGCGATGCAAGCATTTGTTCGGGTCGTCGACGCCGGGACATTTACTCGGGCGGCTGATCTGATGAGTGTGCCGAAGTCAACTGTGACACGTTTAGTCCAGGAACTCGAAAAAGAATTGGGTGTGCGCCTTCTGCATCGAACCAGCAGACGACTCACCCTGACCCAGGAAGGTCAGGTTTATTACGAAGGTTCAGTACGCGTACTCGACGAAGTTGGCTCATTGGACGGCAGCGTGCTCAGTGCGATTCGCTCTCCGAAGGGGAAGATCAAGATCGAGCTACCCAGTTCGCTGGCCCAGCACGTCGTCATACCGGCGATGCCTGATTTTTTTGCGCGCTACCCGGATGTACAGGTCGACATGAATGTGGGAAATCGGCCGGTGGACCTGATTGCCGAAAACCTCGACTGTGTGCTGCGGCTGGGACCGTTGCTCAACGACTCGCTTATTGCGAGGCCCGCAGGTACGCTGACGCTTGTGACCTGTGCAGCGCCGGCATACCTTTCCCGACAGGGCACACCGCAAGCCCCTTCCGATCTCGGCCAGGGCCATACGATCGTGCGAATGGCATCACCGCGCACCGGTCGCGACCTTGTGTTCCCGCTCGCAATGGGCGACGCTGTAATTGACGTACACGGTGCCTATCAGATCACGCTCAACGACTCCGGCGCGGCGCTCGCCGCGGGTATTGCTGGTCTCGGCGTGCTCACCACCTACGAGTTCCTGGTGAGACCTCATCTGCAATCTGGCGCTTTACAACGACTCTTTCCAGAATGGCACGGCGCCCAGATTCCGGTCCACGTGGCTTACCCCGCCAACCGACATCTAGCGTCGAAGGTCCGTGTATTTGTCGATTGGGCGATTGAGATTTTGCGCAAGGCCTAGCCTCCCTGGACGCGGCGTCCGACCGACTCTGTCGAGCGCTACCGGTTTCGCGTCGCTTCCGGCCCACGCGAGGACGTCTGATCCCAGTAGGGAGGGGTCCCGACATGGTCGCGCATATGTTCAAGAAAGAGACGGGCCTTCTTCACATGTGATCGACCGGGAAGACGGACTGCATGGATTGCTGGGGCATCCTTCGCCGCGCTCCCGTCCTCTGACGGAAACAGTGAGACAAGTTCGCCACGTCGCAAACGCTCATCGACCAGCCACGTAGCCAGATGCACAATGCCGAACCCCGCGACCGCGGCGTCGAGCAACGTCTCGGTGTCGTCGCATTGCAGCCGCCCTTTAATGGGCAACGGGGCCCCCCGGTTCAGACCGGGAAAAGTCCACCACCCGCGCGGCGTCGGCTTCGACGACACCGTGAGGCATTCGTGATCGAGCAGATCTTTCAGCGTCTCCGGGCGCCCGTACTTTTCAAGGTATCCCGGGGACGCACAAAGCAGCCGCCGCAGCGGAGCGAGATGTGACGCTATGAGTTCCCCATCCGTCAGCCGCCCGATCCGTATGGCGATGTCGACGCGGTCTACCGACAGGTCGATCAACCTGTCGCTCAACCTGAGATCTACCTCTATCCCGGGATAGGTGCGTAGAAACGACTGCACCGCTGGCGCCACGTGCATGCGGCCAAACACGCCTGGTGCTGCGACCGTCAGTTGCCCTCGCAGTTCAGCATCGCTATTGGACATGGCCTCGCGTGCCTCGCTCAGTTCCGAGAGCACGTTGCGCGCCGTTCCCAGAAAAAACTGCCCCGCATCCGTCAACACCAGTTTTCGCGAACCGCGCCGAAACAGCGTAACGCCCAACGCCTGCTCCAAGCCCTCGATTCGGCGGGTCACCGACGACACGGCCACATCCAGGTCGAGCGCCGCCGTTGAAAAGTTTCCTGCGGCAACGACTGCCACAAACACCTCCAGATCTTTCAGCATCCCTTCACCTAAGTGTTTGCGTTTATTGCAAATTTAATTTGCAATCCCCCTCATTGTTGAGCCTTTAACGCAAAAGCACAATAGCGCCATCGACTCAACGGCATCGCGCCGCAAATAAAAGGAAGACGATCATGAACAAGTTCAATACGCTCTTGAACACACGCAAGGTATCGGCAGCTATGGCACTGGCCGCGACAAGCCTGCTTGCTTCGAACATCGCCACGGCTCGTGATATCACGTTCACGGCTGAGCAGACGTATCCGGAAAGCATCACTTGGTCCGCACACCAGCACCGTTTCATGGTGGGTTCCGTCCGGCACGGCACGATCGGAAAGGTGACGCCCCAAGGTAATTACACCCCGTTCATTCACGACGATCGCCTTGTGTCGACGTTGGGCCTGCTCGTAGACGATCAACGTAACGTTCTGTGGGTCACGAACTCAGATCCGGGCGCTGGCGAGCGAACCAGTGAGGCCACGCACGGCAAGTTGGCCGCTGTCGCCACCTACGACGCAACGACAGGTAAGCCGCTCGCGTATTACGATCTTTCGAGTATCGACCCCGGGGCTCACCTTGCCAACGATCTCGCGCTGGACGCCAATGGCAACGCGTATGTCACCGACAGCTTTTCGCCCGTCGTCTATCGAATCGACGCAAAGGGCCAGGCATCGATCTTCGCGCAGGACCCCCGATTCAAAACCGGCGACGGGTTCAACCTGAACGGTATCGCTTTCCATCACGATGGCTACCTGCTGATCGGGAACTACAACTCCGGGGACCTGTTCCGCGTGGACATCCACGATCCGACGAAGATCGCGCTTGTTAAGCTTCCAGAGCCGTTGAAAGGCGCAGACGGATTCGATCTGATCGACGGCAAGCATCTGGTAGTCGTGCAAAACGCGGGAGTGGACAGGACCGTCGAGCTTGTGTCGAACGATGGTTGGCAAACCGCAGCGATTGTGCGCACCGAGAAAAGCGAACAGTCGATGCCGACCGCCGCTGTCAGTAAGGATGGTCACGTGTACGTGCTGAACTCGCGGATCGATACGCTTTTCAAGTCGGGCTCGCCGAAGATCGATCAATACATCCTGCAACAGTTCTAAGTGCTTTCCTCCGGACCAGGTTGGCTCGACCTGGCCGGGGGCGGTTTGCTTGCCGCTGAAGCACAAGGGCGCCATCGCTATTTTCGGTCGGACGCTCGCTCGAGCACAGTCAGCGCGCGTGGCTTAAGCCGCACCAGGAGCAGCCGCTGTCCACGCGACGTCAATTCCGCAGAGAATATGCGCAGTGCTTCGATTACCGAACTATCGACATCCGGCGTTTCCTCGAGGCTCAGTATCACCGTCTGCACCAGGGTTGACTGGAGTTCCCATGATTTCCTGGAGAGTCTATAACCGACTGACAGAAGATCCTGGCCCGAGCGATTTGGCCGCTCACTGGAACGGCCATCGCCACTGTCGATCGACGACTTTCAGAAGAGTTTGACGAGCGCAGGCACACTCAATACCGCGACGTAATAGCCCATGAACTGCACACCGGTATTGAAAGCAAACATGCGCGACAGCAGTCCGCCGAACAACCCCACTGTCAGGATGACCGCCAGCCCGAGAAGCTGCCCCTCCCACACGCTGATGACGACGATGAGTCCGGCAAACGTCGCGATGATGGCTTCGTGACTCAGCTTTCGGGCCACGATCGATGCGGCACGGTGCGCGTAGTTCATGGCGAGCGGATACGCGATTAACGCGGCAAGCAGCACCGATAGCAGTCCGTAGCCGAGGAATTCCCAGCTCGACATCAGCGTATGCAGGTTGTTGACATGCCCCGTCGATGCATCGACAAAGAAGCGCGGCGGCGCGTTGAAGAGCGGCGCGGCCGGTCCCGCAGCGACCGGACTCAATGGCAGGCCGAACGCGATGAGCGGAATCAGCGCCTCAGCGATATACGTTGCCTCCGTCACACCATTTCTCGCCGCGATGACCGTGGTCAGCCGTTGATACGCGTGCTTGATGCGCGCGCCGACGACTTCCCCCATCACGACCGTCATGGCGACCGGACTGAATACGAACGTCGCACTTGAAACAGCAGCGGTCGCCATTGTCCATCCCGCCTGCTGCCGATCCAGCACCCGAAACGGATTGGGAAAATAACCCTTCCACCCCTTCACATCCGGCGCCAGTGAAAACGTCGAACGGTGTTCGCGACGCATGCGACGGCGCTCGACCGGAGACAGCACGGCAAACAGGTCAGCGATCAATGGGCCGATGGCAATGCCGAGAAAATAGCTCACGCTCAGCTTTACGCCGTACGTGCCCGTCAACGCCTGCAGACCCACGATCAGCAACACGAACGGAATCAACAGCAGCACGGACGCCAAGCGGCCCGCAGAGAAGTAGGCGATACCGATCGCAGCGGCAAGAAACACCCACGGCGCCGCCTTGGCGATGGCGCCGCCGAACGGTGCAAGCAGCACCGCAAACAAGACCGCCAGCGGAACCGCGACAAAAGCCGCGATAATCGCACCGGACGTCATCTTGCGCAGCGCGATATGTGGCACGCCGAGTGCGCGCAGCATCGTCGCCTGCTGAAGCAGTGGCGCCGCCATCGTGTCGCCGGGAATGCCCAGCAATGCCGTAGGAATCGAGTGCGTCATATGCTTGGCAACCGCCCCGGCCATGAAGAACGTGAACACGCCCGCCGGCGGCACCCCGAGCAAGGCGACCAGCAAGGTGAGCGGCGCAATGGTCGTTGTTTCGTCTGTGCCGGAGATCAGACCGATGCCCGAAAAAACGATCGCGCCGATCAGACCCATGCCGAGCGCGACGACGATTTGATGGACGAGCGGACTCATTGACGTTCTCCTTGAATCGCAACATCGTCACCGCAGCGCTTTTCCGCCGACGCAAACAGTTCGAGCAGACCGAGTTCCTCCATCTCGGCTCGAGCCGACGGCGAAAGATCGTCGATGGTTCCCAGACCGCCAGATTCTGCGGCAAGTAATTGCAGCACGCGCATGCGCTCGGACTCGTCGGTCGCGTGCTCAACGACCAGCCGCTTCGGTTTGAACAGGTATGCGCAAATAGCGCCGGCCATCAGACAGCCAGCAAGTCCCACGAGCATCGCGTAAGCGCGCGCGATGGCCGCGTCGGCAACGAACGCCGACAGCACATGCTTACCCGCAAAAAACGCCCCGACGCTGATGCCTATGCCAAGCGCGACCGCCCCTCCGAGATGCCGGAGATCGACCGTGTCACCCCACACCTCGGCATAGCGCGCAGAGGTCTCCTCGGCGCGGATTGTTGATGCCGGTTGCACCATAGCGGTTGTCGCGGAATGTCCGCGGTACTGTTCCATCTGTCTCCTCCGTTTTCTGAAGCATTTGTTATGGGATTCGCGTGTTTCCCGCCATCCCTTTCAAACCGACGCACGCCTGACCTCACGCGCACGGCTCGCGCGTGCAACGCTCGACGATGTCGTCCTGCTCAACGCATTCGAAATGAAGCTGCCTGCGTCGATGAGTGCTGCAAGCTCGATTCCCGTCGCAATACCGAGTTCGTGGCACAGATAGACCACGTCTTCTGTCGCCACATTGCCCGTCGCGCCCGGCGAATACGGACATCCGCCGATTCCCGACACCGAACTGTCGAACGTCGAGATACCCGTCTGCAACGCAGCGTAGACGTTGGCCGTTGCCATGCCCCACGTATCGTGGAAGTGTCCGGCGAGCGCTGCGACCGGCACATCCTTCGCGCACGCATCGATCATGCGCCGCGTCTTCACTGGTGTGCCGGTGCCGATAGTGTCGCCCAGACTGATCTCGTAACAGCCCATCCGGTACAGCCGCGCAGCCACCGCGGCGACGTGGTCCGTATCGACGTCGCCTTCGAACGGACAGCCCAGCACGCAGGAAACGTAACCGCGCACGCGAACGCCCGCTGCCAGGGCCTTCTCCACGACGGGGGCAAAGCGATCGATGCTCTCCGCGATCGAGCAATTGATGTTCTTCCGAGAGAAAGTCTCCGATGCCGCAGCGAAGACGGCGACTTCGCCGCATCTCGCCGCCAGCGCGGCATCGAGTCCCTTGAGATTCGGCACCAGCGCCGAGAACACGACGCCTTCCTTGCGTTCGATGTCGCGCAGCACCTGCGCGCCGTCCGCCATCTGCGGCACCCATTTCGGCGAGACGAACGATGCCGCCTCGATCCATCTCACCCCCGCAGCGACCAGCCGGCGGACCAACTCAACCTTCGTCGCACTCGGCACGATCGACGACTCGTTCTGCAACCCGTCGCGTGGACCGACCTCGACGATCTTCACGCTCTGCGGTAGCACCGGCTCACGCATGACGAGGCCCTGCCAGCAATTCAATAGCGAAATCGGTGCGTACATCCTTCGCGGCGACCATCTTTTTCACGACCCAGTCGATCTCGTCACCTTTCGCCCCCGCCGACATTGCAATGTTGCGGGCATGCAGCGCCATGTGTCCGCGCTGAATCCCCTCGGTCGCGAGTGCGCGCAATGCGCCCAGATTCTGCGCGAGACCCACCGCAACGGCGATCTCGCCCAGTTCCTGCGCCGATTTCACATCCATGATCTTCAACGCCAGGCGTGCCAGCGGGTGCGTCTTGGTCGCGCCGCCGACCAGGCCGACCGGCATCGGCAACTCGATTGTCCCGACGAGGTCGCCGTTCTTCGCTTTCTCCCACGTCGTCAGCGATGTATAACGCCCGCTGCGGCTCGCGTAGGCGTGCGCGCCCGCTTCGACCGCGCGCCAGTCGTTGCCGGTCGCAACGATCACCGGATCGATGCCGTTCATGATCCCCTTGTTATGCGTCGCCGCGCGGTACGGATCGATGGACGCGAACAGATAGGCGTCGATCACGCCATTGATGACGTCTTCGCCCGAATACGCCTGGGTTGCGAGCGTCTCGGCGGAATAACGGACCTGCGCACGCGCGAGCCGCAGATCGGCGAGGTTGGAGAGAATGCGCAGACGCACCTTGCCCCCCGTCAGCGTCTCGATGCGGCCCGCAACGGATTCGGCCATCGTGTTGACGGTGTTTGCGCCCATCGCATCGCGCACGTCGACGATCAGGTGCGCGACCACCATCGCGCCGCGTGGCGTGTCGGGAAACACATGCACTTCGATGTCCCGGCATCCTCCGCCGAGACCGATCAGAACCTTGTCACGGCCGTTCGCGAGTTCGATCAGCTCGTCCTTGTGCTTCAGGATCGACAGTCGCGCGCCGTATGGATCGGACACGTCGACGATCTGTACCTGCGCGCGCATCAGGGGCCCCGTGCTCGACGTGCGAAAACCGCCCGACACTCGCGAGAGTTTGGCCATGAACGATGCGGCCGCCACGATCGACGGTTCCTCGACCGCCATCGGCACGATCACGTCCTTTCCGTTGATCTGGAAGTAGCCGGCGACAGCCATTGGCAACTCAAACGTGCCGATGACGTTTTCGATCATTCCATTCGCGATGTCGAGCGGTAGTGCGCCGGGTTCGGCCAACTGCGCGTGCGCCGCATCGTCAAGCCCAACGGCCTTGCTGAGATGTGCGAGACGCTGCGCTGGTGACAGCGCACGATAGTTGGGAAGCGTCGAATCGATGGTCATTCATTTGTCCTTTGTGTCGAATGCCGCAGGGTCGTTATTGCTTGCGGTGGCCAGTCAGTGGACGAATAATAGGCTCCGTGTACCCTTTTTGAAGATACAGTTATCCACGACAGTCGAATGACTGTACCCATTACGGTCGGCTTATTTTGCGGAGCAACAATGAGGAATCGGCATGAGAGGGGCACCCTATCGAGCTCGATGGCAGACAATTTGGCCAGACAGATCGAGGACGGCTTACTGCCCGCTGGCGCCAAGCTCCCCTCGATTAGGGAATACGCTGAGGCGGCCGGTTGCTCGAAGAACACAGTCATCAGCGCGTTCGACAACCTGACGGCGAAAGGGCTGATCGAGCCGCGGCGCGGCTCCGGCTTCTTCGTGGCACGGCGCGTGAAAGCCACCGACGAGATCGATGAACCATCGACGCTCGATCGCGCCATGGATATCGTTTGGCTGATGCGCGAGCAGTTGCAGGTCAAACCCGACGTGCTCAATCTCGGTGAGGGGTTCCCGCCGGTCGAATGGCTCGAAGAGACGCGCCTCGATCAGTACCATCAACGCGTCGTGCGCACCGGCGTGGCGTCGCTGTTCCGTTATGGAAGCCGCTACGGCTATCTGCCTCTGAGGCAGTCGCTGCAGCAAAAACTGGCAGGCTACGAGATCGACGCGAGTCCGTCGCAAATCGTGCTCGCGCACGGCGCCAATCAGGCAATGGACCTGGTGCTGCGTTACTTCGTACGGCCCGGCGACACGGTTCTGGTCGACGATCCCGGGTACTACCCGCTGTTCGGAAAGCTCAGGCTGAGTGGGGCGAACATCGTCGGCGTGCCGCGCGACGTCGACGGGCCAGACATCGGCAAGCTCGAAGCGCATCTCGTCACGTATCGGCCGAAGCTTTTTTTCACGCAGTCGGTGGGCCATAATCCGACTGCGACCGATACCAGTGCGGCGAAGGCCCATCGCATTCTGCAACTGGCCGAACGACACGATCTGACGATCGTCGAAGACGACGCGCTTGCCGATCTGAGACCACGCTCGTTGACACGCATCGCGACCCTGGACCAACTGCGGCGCACGATCTATATCGGCAGCTTCGCCAAGTCCGTTTCCGCAGCATTACGCGTCGGATTCCTTGCGTGCAACCCAGCGCTTGCCAGCGATCTGGCCGACGTGAAAATGCTCACCCACGTAAGCAGCTCCGAATACTGCGAACGCACACTCGATGCGATCATCAGCGACGGTCACTTCCTGCGGCACACAAATCGCCTCCAGGAGAAGCTGCGACGCGCAACGGGCGCGGCTATCACCGCGCTCACCCGTTTGAATGCGGAAATCTATAGACCTTGCGACCAGAGTCTGTATTTGTGGGCATCGTTGCCGGGCTGGTCCGATTCGATGAAGCTGGCCGCGGCGCTCATCGAACATGGTGTCATCCTCGCGCCGGGCGCGGTGTTCTCGCCGACGGGGGAGCAAGTGTCGGCTTACTGCCGGTTCAACGTTGCGTACCTCGCGGACAAGCGCTTTGCGGCTGCGTTGAACGCCTGCGCGTAGCCGACCTTCACCGCCGTAGTCCTGCGAGGCTCTCCATCCTGCCGAATGGTCAAGATCAAAAATTGGCACTTCTGTACATCGGGCTTTCCGGCATCGAATCAGGATTACCCGATAACGTCTGGCTTCGGCTGGTCCCCCTGCCTATACTGAACGCATAGTCGCGTCGAGACTCCGGCGCGGTGGCTCACACGGGAGGAAAGCGCCATGTCGCCTGAAGCATATCTCGATATGGCCGGCACCGAAGACCATCACTGGTGGTTCCAAGGTCGCAGAAGCATTCTCGGCGATGTCATCCATCGCTTGTCATTGCCTGCGAATGCCGCGATTCTGGAAATCGGTTCGGGCACTGGCGGCAACCTCGATATGCTGGCCGCTCACGGGCGTGTCCACGCCATCGAGATGGACACCGAGGCATGCGCTATCGCCCGTCGAAAAACCGGCGGACGTTTCGACATTCGGCAAGGCCATTGCCCCGACGAAATGCCCTTCGACGGCACCCGCTTCGATCTGATCTGCCTCTTTGACTGCCTGGAACACATCGGGCCCGATGTTGCTTCGCTGCGATGTGTTCGCGATCGCCTCGCGCCCGGGGGGGCGGTTCTGGTTTCCGTGCCGGCGAACGCGTGGATGTGGAGCCAGCATGACGTGATGCTGCACCATCATCGGCGTTATAGCCGGCAGACGTTGACGACGACCGCCGAGTCCGCCGGGCTCGCCATCGAACGCGTGACCTACTTCAACACCGCCCTGTTCCCCCTGGCTGTCGTTGCGCGCATGAAAGATCGACTCCTTCACGCCCCAATCGCCTCGGGCACCACCGTCCCGGCATCGTGGCTCAACACCTCGCTCTATCGGATCTTCAGTGCCGAGCGCTGGATCCTGCCCTACATCGACCTGCCGTTCGGCGTATCGCTGCTGGCGGTGCTCCGCGCGAATCCCTAGCGCATGATCCCGGTGATGCAGGGGCGTTTCGTTCGTTTCGGGATGTCGGGCATGGCATCGACCGGCGTGCACGTGGCAACGGCGGCGACATTGCTGGCGACAACGCCGGTGGGGCCGACGTTCGCGAACGCCGCGGCGTTTTGCGTCGCAACGATCTGCTCCTATTTGCTCAACACGTTGTGGAGCTTCTCGTCGCGTATCGATCACGCCAACGTCGCCCGCTTCGCGCTGGTGTCACTGATCGGGCTGGGCATGACCACGGCGATTGCCCACACCGTGGCGGCGATGGGTGGCGTCGCATGGCTCGGCATTGGCGCCGTCGTGGCCACGGTGCCCCCCGTTACGTACCTGATGCATCGCCACTGGACTTATCGCTAAGCGCTCAGTGCGTGCCCCAACGCCTCGCGGAAACGGTGGGCATACGATGGTCACGCAAGCGTGTCGCCGCATGTCGCGGACGCGGCAACACCTGGGTCGGAAGATGGCTCACCTTGCCGGTGCCTTGATACCGGTGTCGCACCAGGTACACAGGCCGCCCCTTGGATTCGTCGTAAATCCGGCCCACGTATTCGCCCACGACACCGATACCGATCAGTTGGATGCCACCGATGAACAGGAGCACGCTCAGCAACGACGCGTAGCCCGGCACGTCGATGCCGAGGATGAAGGTGCGAAGGATGATGAACAATCCGTACACAAAGGCGGCAAAGGCAATCGAAAGCCCCGCGTAGGTCCAGCTTCGCAGCGGCCAGGTGCTGAAGCTTGTGATGCCCTCAAGCGCGAAGTTCCACAAGCGCCATCCCGAGAACTTCGATTGACCGGCGCTGCGAGGCAGGCGCTCGTACTCGATGACGGCAGTCCGATATCCAACCCACGCAAACAGCCCTTTCATGAACCGGCGGCGTTCGGGCAGGCGTTTGAGCGCATTCACCACGCGCCGGTCCATCAAACGGTAGTCCCCGACGTTCTCCGGCAACTTCACGTCTGAGAGCCAGTTGTGAACCCGGTAGTACATACCCGCCGTGACCCGTTTGAGATAAGGGTCGCAAGCGCGGTTCGCGCGCTTGGCGAGGACCACGTCGGCACCCTCTTCCCACAACGCGACCATCCGCACCATCAGCTCCGGCGGGTCCTGGAGATCGACGTCGATCGGAATGACCGCATCGCCGGTTGCTTCGCTGATGCCGGCGGTGAGCGCGGCTTCCTTGCCGAAGTTTCTCGTCAGGTCGATAACGCGAATACGTGCGTCGCGCTTGCGATAGCTCAGCAGTCGATCCAGCGTGTCGTCGTCGCTTCCGTCGTTGACGAAAACAATCTCGAAAGCGATCGATGTCATGCCCTCCATAATCGGCAAAATGCCTCGGAAGAACGGGTCGATGGCTTCGCTTTCGTTGAAGCACGGCACGACGAGCGATATCCGCTTTTTATCCGTGGATTTGTGCATGGTGGGCTCCCGGTTCCGAAGGGGCGATGGGCGGCAACGAACCGCCCGAGCCGGCGTGGACGCTCTGCGCCGGTATCATTTTCTCTGGCACGACGCCGAGAAGGGGGCGCGCGACGAAGATGGCAAGGACAGCGACGCCGATGCCGGCGAGAATATCGACCAGATAGTGACCGCCCTCGCTGATGGCGGACACAATCACCAGCAGGTTCAAGGGCACGAACACCCGGGCAAGACGCCGAGATCCACGTGCGGCGTGGATGAGCAGGACAGACAGCACCGCGTGATACGACGGCATCGAGATCAGGCCCTGAAGTTGCCCAAGATCGACGACCAGGAGTCGATGCTGCCGAAGCGCGTCGAAATGGGTCAGATCGGCAAGCTTGGCCGGATCTCCCCCAAAATGCGCAAAGGCGCCGGCCGCCGGTACGAATCCCGAAACGGCGATCGTCACCAGGCAAGACAACACCATGGCCGTCGAGAACACGCGCACCTCGACGAGCCGTCCGGTCAGCGACAGGAACACCACGACGAAGGCGATCTGCACCATGCCGCTGGCGTAGGCGAGTGCGAACGCCAGTGAGAGCAACCGATGCGCACGAACAAACGCGTGCCAGGTCGGCCAGTCGAAATGCAGCCACGCATCCATTTTCACGAGGCTGACGTCAACGAGCGGTGCATCGGTGGCGACCACGACATAACTGAGCAGCGCCGCTACATGACTGAAGACGATCAGGACGATGACCTGGGAGCAGGCAGTGCGAATTCGCTCGTCCGGGCGATAGTGCGTATAGACGATCCACACACCGGCAAGCGTGACGCAGGCCAGTGCCGGCAGGACAAGGCTGCCGGGGGCGATGCCGATCTGCAGCAAGGTCAAGCCGATGACGGCGGCAAGCGTAACGCAGGCGTTGATCCGGAGCCAGTTCATGATGTCGCCTCCCCGATCGGTTGCGTCGGCAGCGCGCGGGTTTCGCACCGGATCTTGCGGTGGATGCCCGCGAGGGTCGTCAGCGTGACCAGCGGCAGGAACTGGAAGCCGACGGCGTCCACCACGACGAGGCCCAGCAGCGGCGTGAGCCAGAGCAACACCAGCCACTCGCGTTCGCCGACATGCCAGCCATGCGTCACGCCATGAACGCATAGCCACGCGATCACCAGGCCGAGCCACACCATGTCGTAGTCATAGAGATAGGGGCTGATCAGCAGGCTGGCCGTGATAAGCGCGGCGGCCCGCAAGGGATAAGCACATGGCTTGCGCCAGGCGTTCGCGACGACCGCGACCGCCGATAGCGCCCCCATGGCATGCAGGACATAGGCGACCGATATCGGCGCATGCAGCATGCGGGCCATGATGAAAAGGCTGGGCATTCTGAACAGGTGCGCCTGTCCCTCGGCAACGGTCCCCTGCGCCACCTGCACGCCATGCACGAACGCCAGCACGGTGTCCGGACCGAACGCCGCGAGACTGAGCAGCCAGGTCGTCAGCACTGTCGCGAGACATGCGGCCAGCGCGCGCCAGGCTCGGCAGCACAGAAAGGCCAGCGGGAAAAGAATGGCGAGATGGGGTTTTACGAACAGCAGACCGGCACAGACCCCGGCCCAGGCGGCGTGTCGACGCAGTAGCCAGAGCGAGAGCCCGGCGAGTCCAGCGGTAAGGCAAGCCGCCTGTCCGGCGACGAGTACCAGCGCGACGCCGGGGAACCCGAGGATCGGCAGGATCGCCTGCGGCCATGGCGCGATCTTGCGGACAACGCGAACAAACAGCAGCAGCGCGCCGATTGCGAAAACCCCGTACGCCATCCAGTAAGGCAGCCATGCGAGCGGCAGCACCAGCAGCAGCATGGTCGGCGGATACAACCACGGCATGATGCCGTTCAGGTCACGCATGTAAGGCTCGACCAGGGTCTCGACCCGCGTCAGCTTGATGACGTCGTAGGCATCGAGCGCGTGTCCGTGAAGTCCGAGATAGGAAGCACTCCAGAACGGCAGGAAGTCGAGCGCGAACGGTGGCACGTCAGGCTGATGAAGGACGGCTCGACGGACGATCCATCCGATCGCCAGGATGACGTAGCAAGTGAGCGCAGCGAGCGGGTACAGCCTCAAGCGTCGCGCATCAAGCCAGTGAACCGGTGCTTCGCCATTGCCACCTGCGCGCGCCCCGATGCCGGTCCGCATGAGCGTGCATGCACGATGAACGTCCGTCCGGCGTCTAGCCTTCATGGTGTTTCCCCCGAAAGATCACTTCAACGCAATATTTGCGTGAATCCGGTGCCGCTTCGTTTTTCCTTTGACAGTGCGTCGCCACGGTGCAGTTCGTGACGCGTGTCGTTTCTGACGGCTTGGGATGACGTGCGCTTTGTGAAGACCATTGTTTGCGGTTTCCTAATCAAATTTCAAGTCAGTGTTTCTCCTAAACAATCCGTAACTTAGGTCAAGTTAATACCTGGCGTTTCAAATTTGGTTCATTTTTTACGAATTTTTATATTTCATTTTTTCGGCCAAGAAAGGACGCTCAACAACCAACGCCCAATAGCGACTCTCGGCATTTAATCGCTCGTTTCTTCAAACATGAAACCTCATGAAGATTGGCTTTCTGATTGGCTTTCATGGCAGTTATCAAGAATCTTTTTTTCGCCCAATTTTCTTATTTTTATTAGGAATACCCCTTATCCAAGGCGCCTATCGGTGAATTCATTTACTTGGTTTCCCGACTCGCAATCCCCCTTATTTTTTGAATGCAGATAAAGGGTTTCCACCAATAAAAAGATGAACAGCGACGTTTCTCCGGGCGAACGAAAAAGACGTGGGTACGGCAGGGTTTGCGCTTGTATGTTTCAGTTCTGAAACGTTTTTCGCGAGACCTTCCTTGGCTAGCAGCCCGGTACTGATGCGAGGAGCCGCGAGAAGGCCGTCGAATCAGCCTCCCGGGGGAAGCTGGCCTGTCTCTTGCACTGTCTCTGGCGTGCCGCTCAATCACGGGGCGGACCGGTTGAAGATCGTAGCCGTACGCGGCAGATCTCACCGGTCCGAGCGAGATGAGGATCTCGCGGGGTGAGACGGCGCCGGCGAACAGCCGCAGGGCAAGTCATCAAGCCATGCGGTCGCCCGAGAGAGGTACCAGAAAATGTGTGGACTTGATCCATGCTTGTCAGCAGATCGCCGGGGGCGTCCGCACGGGCACCCAAGCCCCGCGCCTTCGGCGAGCCTGCCTTTCGGCGTGTGGCGGCATGTCATGTCGCGCCCCTCAACACGCCGTGTTCCCGGCACCGGTCGCCTGTCACGTCATCACGTCGCCCAGGGTTCTGGCTCGTGCCGCTATCTATCCGTTTTCGAAGGACTGTCGCAAGGCATCGCGTCGCCCTTCATCCCCTATCCGTCGTGCCAACGAAGGATAACTCGCCAACTCAAGTGCAAGGAGATTGTCATGAAAACCATCGTCAAGCTTGGCCAACGCTTCATCCAGGACGAAAGCGGTGTCACCGCCGTGGAGTACGGACTCATTGCCGCATTGATCGCGGTCGTGATCCTCGCTTCGGTGACGATTGTCGGCACGCAGCTCAACTCGACGTTCAGCAAGATCGGTTCTGCGCTGACGTCGGCGAATGGTTGAGTGAGCCGATGTCAAGGCGGGTGGCCTCCAGGAGCGAACCCCGCTCCCCCCCGGTCACCCGCACTATTTTCCCGCGCGAGCACGAGACGCGGACTCCGAACGATAGGCGAGGTAACGATCATGCATGACAGCACATTCATGGCACCGAACCTGAGCGCATTCGGCACGGTGACCCTCGTCGTCGTGGCCGCTGCCTGGGACTGGCAGTCCAGACGCATTCCCAATCGCCTGGTCGGGAGCGCATGGCTCGCCGCGCTGGCGATACAGATTTGGACACACGGTTGGCTCGACGGCAGCGTCGCTTGGACGCTTGGCTGGCTGACCGGATTGGCGATGTTTCTGCCGTTTTACTTGCTGCGAGGCATGGCGGCCGGCGATGTGAAGCTGATGATGGCCGTCGGCGCAGGGATCGGCGCGCATCAGGCCTTCGACGTGGCGATCGCCACCTTCGTGCTCGGCGGCATCTGGAGCGTCGGATTGTCACTCTTGCGCGGAAACGTCGGGCAACTCCTCAGCAATACGCGCGCCATCGTCGGCCAATGGGGGCCGCGCAGGCAGGCCGCTGCGGCATCGGTTGGCGCCATTCCCTACGGACTGGCGATCGCACTCGGCACGATTGGCGTCCTGTTTGCACAGGCCTGAACAACACGGAAACGGTCACGGGGTACGCATCATGGATCAAAACAGCGTAACCGATTCAACGACGCCGCAAGGCAACGACGGCATGTCGCCATTGAGGTCGTCGCACTTTGCGAACGGCCACGACGCAGCACCGGCGCTCCGGTCGGTGGCGGATACGGGACTCGATCTGTCGTTTCTTGTCGATCTCGTCAGCAAATCCTGTTTCGTCAGCGGCAGGACAACCCTGCTGGCACTGATGGACAGTCTCAAGCTCCCGCTAAGCGTCCTGGACGAGCTTGTCGCCTTCATGGTGCGCGAGCACCTGATGGAAATCACCCATCGGGGCGCCCTCGACGCGGACGTTCATCTGCGTCTGACCGATGCGGGACATACCCGGGCGCGCGAAGCGATGAACCTGTGCAGCTACGTCGGACCGGCACCGGTGACGCTCGACGCGTATGTGACCTCGGTTCGGACCCACTCGGTGCGCAAGTTGCAGGTCAAGCGCACCTTTGTCAAACAATCGTTCAAAGGCACGACGCTGGACGCGCGCTTGCTCGACGAGATCGCGTCGTCGCTCAACGCCGGACGCCCCCTCATGCTGTTCGGCCCGGCGGGCAGCGGCAAGACCTATCTGGCCGAGCGCCTGGGCACGCTGCTTCAGGGCACGGCGCCGGTTCCCTTCGCCATCTCGGTGTCGGGGGAGGTTATCCAGGTGTTCGATCCGCTCGTGCATGTTCCGGTGGCCGACGTGAGTGTGGCCGGACAAGCGCATTTGCGAGACCGCCGCTGGGTCTGGTGCGAACGCCCGCTCGTGATCTCGGGCGGCGAGCTGACGCTCGACATGCTTGAGGTCTGCTACGACGCCTCCACCGGTTTCTACCAGGCGCCCCCGCACATGAAAGCCAATGGCGGCATCTACATCATCGACGACTTCGGTCGCCAGATGGCGCCCCCACAGGCGCTGGCCAATCGCTGGATCGTGCCGCTGGACCGCAACATCGATGTCCATACGCTCAACACCGGACGCCGCTTCATCGTGCCGTTCGACGTTTGGCCGGTGTTCTCGTCGAACATCAATCCGTGGGAGCTTTGCGACGAACCCTTCCTGCGCAGGCTGGGATGCAAGCTCTACGTGGGGGCGATGGAGCCCGACGCGTACCGCCGCATCTTCGACGCCGAATGCAGACGCCTTGGGCTCGCCGCAGGCGACGATGCCTTCGAATACCTGACGCAAAGGCTTCACGGCATGTCCGCCACACCGTTGATGGCCTGCTATCCGCGCGACCTGCTGCTGCTCGTCGAAGCCGAGTGCCGCTATATGGAAGGCGCGATGACTGTCACCCCGGACCTGCTCGACGACGCGTGGCGACGGTACTTCGACATGAATCACCGGGCGCGTCGAAGTTGGCAGGACGATGGCATGCGCTCGCTTGGCGACGCCCCCTTCGCCACACCGTTCGATCATCACTGAGGAGCAAAGATCATGAAAAACCCGAAAGCGTTATCGATGCTGCTGATCGCCATCGTGGCCGGGTTGGCCTCGGTGGTGTTCGCCGCCCAATGGCTATCCCGTCAGTCCGCGGCTTCGGTCACCTCTGTCGCCGTGGCGGCCGGAGACGTCGGCCTCGGCCAACCGATCAATGCCGAACTCATCAAGATGACCAACTGGCCCGCCGACAGCATTCCGGCAGGCGCGTTCCACGATCCCAAGCTGCTCGATGGCCGCGTCGCGCGCGTGGGCATGCAGCGCGGCGAGCCGATTCTCGAATCGAAGCTGGCACCGCAGGGGACCAGGGGCGGTCTGTCAGCGGTCATCGGCGAGGGCAAGCGAGCCATCACGGTACGCGTCAACGACGTGGTCGGCGTGGCCGGCTTCGCGCTGCCCGGCAACTACGTCGACGTCATCGTCAACACCAGCGAGACCGAACGCAAGGGGCCGGCCGATCAAAGCATCTCCAAGATCGTGCTCGAGAAGATCCTCGTGCTCGCCGTGGCACAGCAAGTCAGCCGCGACGATACCGCGCCCAAGGTGGTCAACGCCGTGACGCTCGAAGTCACGCCTGACCAGGCGGAGAAGCTCGACCTCGCGCGCAGTGTCGGCACGTTGTCGCTGGTACTGCGCAATCAGGTCGACCGCGCGCCGCTGGTGACCACGGGCGCGACCAAGATGACCCTGCTCAACGAACCGGTGGTGGCACCGCCGGTCGCCGCCCGGGAACCCGTGCGCGCACACGCGGTACGCAAGCCCTCGCGGCCCGTGACGCCACGCATGAGCGATTGCGTGGGCGTGCTGTCGGGTACGCACGGCGGTGTGGAGTGCTTCTGATTACAACAAACCGGTCAACGCAGACACAAGGCAATGCCGAACTGCGCGTCAAGGCGCGCCACCCCGGGGGAACATCATGAAAATCATTCGCAAAACTCGTCAGGCCCGCCGCATGGCCATCGCCGCGGTTGCTGGTTGCGCGCTCGTCGCAATGTCGCACGCCGGGGCGCAGACCGCTGCGGAGTACGGTGTCATTGCCCACGGGGCGCCGTCGCAGGGCAGACCGCTCGCCGCCGGCGGGCCGGTGCAGATGACGATCAGCATGGCGCCGTCCGCCCCCGCGCAACCGGCCGTGAACGTGCGCGGCCCCAACTGCACGGGCAACCTGCGTAGCACCCGGGACGTCGTCGTACCGATCGGGAAGTCGACGATACTTCAGCTCGACGAGCCGGTGCGCAACCGCTCGCTCGGCGATCCGTCGGTGGTGCAGGCCGCGATGGTATCGCCCAGGACAATGTATCTGCTCGGTCTCGCGGTCGGCACGACCAACATGATCGTGCAGGGACGCAGCGGCAGCTGCGACGTGATCAACGTCGCCGTCAATAGCGATGCCGGCGGCTTGCAGGCGGCGATCGCGCAGTTGATGCCCGACGAACGGAACGTGCGCGTGACGAGCGCGGGCGGTGACCTGGTACTGGCCGGCCGTGTGTCGAACGCAGCGACCGCCCAGCAGGTGGTCGAGATCGCAAAGGCGTACGCCAAGCGCGGCAAGGTGGAAGGGCATGTACTGAACATGATGGCGGTCGATGCGCCGCAACAGGTCATGCTGGAAGTTAAGGTCGCGGAGGTCTCCAAGACCCTCATCAACCAGATGGGCTCGGCACTGAACCTCCAGGGCGGCTTCGGCAGCTGGACCGGCGGGATCGTGAGCAGTCTGCTGTCCGGCGCGGGGGCCGCCCTGTCGGCGGCCAAATCGAACCGGCTGCCGTTGAGCGCGACGCTGGACGCCCAGAAGACCGACAATCTCGTGAAGATTCTCGCGGAACCCAATCTGGTGACGCTCTCCGGACAGGAAGCCAGCTTCCTGTCCGGCGGAAAGATCTTCATCCCGGTGCCGCAGAGCAGTTCCAATGGCACCACCACGATCACGCTTCAGCAAGAAGAGTTCGGCGTGGCCCTGCGGTTCCTGCCGACGGTGCTCGACGGCGATCGTATCAACCTGAAGGTGGCGCCGGAAGTCTCCGAGCTGTCGCCGACCGGCGTGACGCTCACGTCCACGAACGTTAGCGGCGTGAACATCCTGCCGCTGATCACGACACGCCGTGCATCGACGACCGTGCAGATGCGTGACGGCGAGACGTTCGCCATCGGCGGTCTGCTGCAAAACAACGTGAGCGGCGCGCTCAAAGCGGTCCCGGGACTCGGGGAAGTGCCCGTGCTCGGCGCGTTGATGCGCAGCACGTCGTTCCAGAACGACCTGACCGAACTGGTGTTCATCATCACGCCGCATCTGGTGAAGCCGTTGCGCACGGCGACGGCCCCGCCGCTGCCGACGGACAGCTTCACGACGCCCAGCGCCCTTGACATCTACGCCACCGGCAATATGGAAGGACGTCGCAACGTGGCACCCGTCCAGGCACCGGCACCGGCGCAATCACCCACGCCGGACACCCCCGCCGCACCGCCGCCGCAACCGGGCGTACCGCCGTCGAGTTCGCAACAGACGCCCGTCACCCCGCCCGCCGACGGTGCACGTCCTTCGGTAGGCGCGGCGCCTGGCACGTCGTTGTCGAGTGCCCCAGCCGCGCCGGCGACGAACGGCGGGCGCCGCGATGTGAGCGTCGCGGCCGAGGCCGGCGCGACCCAGCGCACCGCATCGGTTGACATGCTGCAGCAGCTTTATATCCATTGAGAATCGTGATTCCGGGGAACCATCATGAAAACAGTCACCACGATGATGTTGCGCTGCGCCGCCTTCGGCGCGAGCGGTGCGGTTTGCCTGTCACTTGCCGGCTGCATGAGTTCGTCGCCGATCTGGGACGCGCATATGGGTGAGGCCGTGAGGAACGTCATGCACGCGCAGATCGTGCACCCCGGGCCGCCGACAGACGACGACACGCGCGGGACGGACGGACGTGCCGCAGTGGCCGCGATGAACAATTACGACAAGTCGCTGCGCACGCCAACGCCGACGGCCAGCCCGTTCGTCATCGGCGTGAGCAGTGGCGGCGCGGCCATGTCCCCCCCGTCTGGCGATACCGGTCAGTAACGCGGACATCGCGCACGGTCGCGCGACACTCAATCCCCATGACGCTCAAGCGAGGCATGCTCATCATGCGAACCCACCAGACTCGACACCGTGCCCGCGGCAGGATGCCGCGGCGCGAAGGCGGCGCCATCGCGATCGTCGTGGGGCTGATGCTGGCAGTCCTGATCGGTTTCGCCGGTCTCGCACTTGATCTCGGCAAGCTCTACGTCACGCGCAGCGAACTGCAAAACAGTGCCGATGCCTGTGCACTGTCGGCCGCCCGGGACCTGACCGGCGCAACACCGCTGTCGGTGTCCGAAGCGGCCGGCATCGCCGCAGGACATGTCAACAACGCGCTGTTCCAGTCGATTCCCGTGACGATGACGGTCGATAGCAGCGTGACGTACAGCACGACGGCGACCGGCAGTTATGTCGATAAGGGCAGCGTGACCGGGTCGGTGGCCAGTATCAAGTACGTTCAGTGCACCACCTCGATGACCGGCATTGCCAACTGGCTCATCGAGGTCCTCAATGTGCTGCCGGGTGTCAATATCGGTCCCAGTTCGGTGTCGGCGCGCGCCGTTGCGAGCACGACACCGGCACAGACGACATGCGCCATCCCCGTCTTTGTTTGCGATCCGTCGAAATTTTCGCCGGCGGCCACCTACAGCGTCGGCCAGTGGTTGATCGGCAAGGGTGACAGTAGCACCGGGACTTACGCGGGCGGCGATTTCGGTTGGGCGAACCTCACCGGCAGCGGAAACAGCGGCACGCCATCGCTTGCGGGCGAACTCACCGGGTCGGGGCAATGCGACCTGCCCGTAGTGGGTACCCAAGTCGGCACGGCAGGCAACAAGGCGTCGCTCGATACCGCCTACAACACGCGCTTCGGCATTTACCAGGGCGGGACACCGCCCAACGACGGCACGTCGGTCACGGACTTCACAGGCTTCGCCTATGACGCCACGACATGGACAGCGCAGGCGAACGCCTACAACGATTTCGTGACGCAGCGCAAAAACAACGTGGCGTATCAGGGCGATTCGGTTACCGGTCTGAAGACCAAAGGGACGGCCGCAGCGAAGTCGGTCTATCAGGCGGGTGCGGACCGGCGGTTGCCAATTGCGCCGATGGTCGACTGCTCGAACCCCGGGACAGGCAGCGGCGGTGCCATATTCCCCCTCACCGGCTGGGCCTGCGTACTGCTGCTGGATCCGATGCAGCAGGGTGGCGATATCGATTCGGTCCATCTCGAGTATCGCGGGAAGGCGGGCGACGTCGGCAGTCCGTGCGCGACACAAGGCACGCCGGGGTCGATCGGCGCCGTCGGGCCGCTGGTGCCGGTTCTCGTGCAATAGGAGACGACCATGACACGCCAACGTCATCGTCCGGGAAACCAGCGCGGGGTGGTCGCGGTGGAGTTCGGTCTCGTGCTGCCCGTGCTGCTTGTGCTGTTCGGCGGGATGGTCGAGCTGGGGCACGCCATCTACCAGTACGACGCCCTGACCAAATCGGTTCGCAACGCCACGCGCTATCTGTCCGAGTTTTCGCCGGAGGACCCGAACTACCCGCTCGCGGCGGCGAAGTGCCTGGCCGTCTACGGCAATACCGGCTGCACCGGAACACCCCTGATCGGCAATCTGACGACATCGAACGTGGTGGTCTGCGATCGCAGCAGTACCACCGCGCCCAGTTGCCAGGACCTGGTGTATGCGAATTACATGGTGTACGACGCCACCAACAATGGCAGCACCGGCACGTCGGTCGGCACCATCAACCTGGTATCGGTCAAGATCTCGGGATACCAGTACTCGCCGATCCAGGCGATTCTGAACTTCTCCGGGCTGACGTTCGGCGATATCAAGACCGTCATGAGGCAAGTGCTATGAAGCCCCCTCGCCTATCCCGCCGCCCCGGCGCGCAGCGCGGCGCCGCCGCGATCGAGTTCGCCCTCGTTTCCGCCTTGTTCATTACCTTGCTGATCGGCCTGATGGAGTTCGCGCGCATTCTCTTCTACTGGAATACCGCGTCGGAAGCGGCGCGCCTGGGGGCACGCGTGGCGGTCGTCTGCGATTTGGGCGCGAGCGCGGTCGAGACCAAGATGATCAGCCTGATGCCGCAACTCGCCACGGCGAATATCCAGGTGGCGTACACGCCGACGGGCTGCGATAGCAGCAGTTGCGCGCTTGTCACGGTCAGCTATACCGGACTGACCGTCAACACCTTTATCCCCTTTGTCCCGATTTCGGTCACGTTGCCGCCGTTCACCACGACATTGCCGCGCGAGAGCCTGAGCAGCGCAACCGGCGGGAACGTGTGCAGTTGAGCATCGCAAAAAAAAGATGAGGCCATCATGCTGAAAGTTTTGCTCGTTTCGCAAGCACCGGACCGATTGGCATTGATCGCCCGCCTCGCGCGCGACCGGCCCGAGTACGATTGCTCGACGCTGCTCGCCACGCCGGCCCAGTTGCTCACGTCAGTGCCCCGGTTGGGCGAACATGATGTCGCGGTGATCGACCTGCCGGGTATGCAACAGGGCGAACTGCACGACATCCAGATGCTGTGCCAGCAGATGCCGAAGCTGGTTTGCATCCTGGTGTCGGCCGAGACGTCGCCGGCCTTGCTGATTTCGGCAATGCGCGCCGGCGCCCGCGACGTGCTGCCGTGGCCGGTCGATCAACACGCGCTGGCGGATGCCCTCGCACGGGCCTCGTTGCAACACGGGCACGATGCGCCTCGCCCGTTGCGCGCCATCGCCTTCATGTCGTGCAAGGGCGGCGCCGGCACCAGTTTCGTGGCAGCCAACGCGTCCTATCAGTTTGCCGCGCAGACCGGCAGCCGCGTATTGCTGATCGATCTTGCCCAGGAGTTTGGCGACGCGGCCTTCCTGGTAAGCGACAAGGCGCCGCCGGCGACCTTGCCCGACGTTTGCGCCCAGGTCGATCGCATCGACGCCTCGTTCCTCGAAGCGTGCGTGACTCGGGTCGACGACGGCTTCGATGTCCTTGCCGGCGCCGGCGACCCGGTCGCCTCGGCCAGTGTGACGGAAGCCGCCCTCAAGCGCATTATCGCGGCGGCGGCGAGTCGTTACGACCTTGTCGTGTTCGACATCGGCCAGATCCTCAATCCTTTGTCGCTCTACGCATTGCGACGCAGCGATCACATTTACGTGGTCCTGCGGGCGAACATGCCGTTCCTGCGCGCGTGCCGTCGGCTGTTCGACTTGCTGCGCCGTCTCGGGATCGCCATGGACACGGTTCACTACGTGCTCAATCGGGCGGGTCGCCACGATGCCGTGGCGGCCAAGGAGGTGGCCGAGGTGATTGGCAAACCGGCGCTGGCAGTGTTGCCCGACGACAGCACGGTCGCGGACGCCGCCACCAGTCAAGGCGTGCCGGTGCTCAAGCTGTTCAGGCGCAGCGCCCTTGCCCGGGCGCTGGGCGGTCTGGCATCGATCATGGCGGACTCGCACACCAGCGCGGGCATCGTGCCGGCAAGCCACGCCTCGCTGATCGGCAAGCTCTTCCGCAAGGCGGCGCCCGGTCGGCCCACTCTCGTTTGATCATCGCAACTTTGCTTCACGGAGATCATCATGTCGCCAATCCTCGATGCACCGTCTTTGCTGAGTCCGGCCACGTCGTCGGAGCGTATGGCTGCACCGCTCCAGGTGGCTTCCGGCATCGGCCCACAATACGGTGAGCTCAAGCGCAAGATGCATGAGATGGTGCTGGCACGTGTCGAACTTGAAAAGCTCGCACGCCTGTCGGAGACGCAAGTCAAGTTCGAACTCGTGCAGTTGATCGATCGTGTCGTGGGCGAGCAGAACGTGCTCGTCAACGACGCGGAGCGCCGGCAGCTCGCCGGCGACATCTACGACGAAATGTTCGGTCTGGGGCCGCTCGAAGCCCTGCTGCGCGATCCGACCATTTCCGACATTCTCGTGAACACCCACAAGCGAACGTATGTCGAGCGCTTCGGCAAGCTCGAACCGACCGCCGTGACGTTCTACGACGACGCGCACCTGATGAAGATCATCGAGAAGATTGTCTCGCGCGTGGGGCGCCGCATCGACGAGTCGAGTCCGATGGTCGACGCCCGCCTGCCGGACGGCTCGCGCATCAACGCCATCATTCCCCCATCGGCAATTGACGGTCCGTTGCTGTCGATTCGCCGATTCGGCACCACGGCGTTGCAGTTGGCCGATCTCGTCCGGCTCGGCACGCTCACGGAGCCGATGGCCGAAGTGGTGTCGGCGCTGACGCACGCCAAGGTCAATCTGCTGATCTCCGGGGGTACGGGCAGCGGCAAGACTACGCTGCTCAACATTCTGTCGAGCTTCATCCCGGACAATGAGCGCATCGTGACCATCGAGGATGCTGCCGAACTGCAGTTGCACCAGCAGCATGTCCTGCGGCTCGAAACGCGTCCGCCGAACATCGAGGGCAAGGGAGAAATCACGCAGCGCACGCTGGTCCGCAACGCGTTGCGGATGCGGCCGGACCGCATCATTCTCGGCGAAGTGCGCGGCGCGGAAGCGCTCGACATGCTCAACGCCATGAATACCGGCCACGAAGGGTCGCTCGCCACGATTCACGCGAACACGCCGCGCGATGCCCTGACCCGCATGGAGAACATGATCAGTATGTCCGGCTTGCAGTTGCCGCCCAAGGCGATGCGTCAGCAGATCGCGTCGGCCATCACCGTGATCGTGCAGACGGCGCGCCTGACGGATGGACGTCGTCGGCTGGTCAGTCTGCAGGAAATCACCGGGATGGAGGGCGACATCATTTCCATGCAGGAGATCTTCATGTTCAAGCGTACCGGGGTCGGCCCCAACGGCGAGGTGAAAGGTTATTTCGCAGCAAGTGGGGTACGCCCGAAGTTCTCCGAGCGTCTCCAGGCATTCGGCGTCGCCTTGCCAGACGACATCTACGATCCGTCGCGCCGCATGGAAGTGTGACGACACCGGCGCGCGACGTCCAATGGCCGTCGCGCAGTGGGAGGAAACGATGAGTCCGTACTTCTATATCTTCGCGATTCTGCTCTTCGCGGCCGTGGTATTGGCCATCGAAGCCGTCTATCAATGGTGGAACAACCAGCACAGCGCGGCCGCCAAACGGATCGAGTCGCGGATTCGCTCGCTCTCGGCCGGCGGCCATGTCGACCGGGAGCACACGTCGATCCTGAAGTCACGGATGCTGAGCGAATCGCCGAGACTCGAACAGATCCTGATGCGCATGCCCCGCGTCCACAACCTGGATCTGTACATCATCCAGTCGGGACTGTCCTGGTCGGTGAGCCGTTTGTTGGTGTCCATGCTGCTACTGGCCGGCGGGGCTGTGATCCTGGTGCTGATCTTACCGGTGTCGTGGCGACTGGCGCTGATCGCGGGGCCGCTGGCGGGGTGCTTGCCAGTCCTGCACGTGATGCGTCGTCGCCGGCGTCGGCTTGCGCAGCTCGAACGCCAGTTGCCGGAAGCGGCCGACATGATCGCCCGGGCGTTGCGGGCGGGACATGCGTTCACCGGCGCGATCGAGATGGTCGGCGATGAGATGGCAGCCCCGATCGGTGGCGAGTTCCGCATCATGTTCGACGAAATCAACTACGGCGTCAGCCTCAACGACGCCCTGCTGAACCTCGCGACACGTGTGCCCGTCTCCGACCTGCGCTACTTCATCATCGCGGTGATGATCCAGCGCGAGAGCGGCGGCAACCTTGCCGAGATCATGGGCAACATCGCCGAACTCACGCGCGAGCGACTCAAGCTGTATGAGAAGGTGAAGGTGCTGTCGGCCGAGGGGCGTCTGTCCGCCAACATCCTGGAGGTGCTGCCGTTCGGCGCCGCCGGCATCATCATGGTGGTCAACCCGGCATTTCTTGAAATCCTCTGGCACGACCCGGCCGGCATCAAACTGGCCGTGGTGGCGCTGGTGCTGATGGCGTTGGGAATGGTGTGGATGCGAATGATCATTCGCATCCACGTGTGAACGGCAACCGCGGGGGAACTGTCATGCCACAGCTCAATCAAGGCCAAATGGTCCTGCTGGTGGGAGTCTTCGTGATCTCGTTCAGCATCGCGCTGGTTGCAGCGATCTGGTTCTGGCCTCAGAAAACGACGACGCGTACGCGCGTTGGGGCCCTGGGCGCTGGCGCGCCGGGCGATGTGCCCGGCGAGCAAAAGGGCGCACGGGAATGGATTGAACGCCTCGCCGAATGGTCGCAACCGATCTCGAAACTCTCGCTGCCCAAGCAGGGGTGGGAAAACTCCATGCTGCGGGTGCAGTTCATGAACGCCGGCTGGCGCGATGCGTCGGCCCCGGCGCTCTACTTCGCGGCCAAGACACTGCTCGCACTGGCGTTGCCGTTGATTGGCTATTACGTTGCGAGCACGCACTACGCGATGACCAACCGCACGCTCCTGCTGAGCATCCTGCTGTTGCTCGGCGCGATCGGCTACTACCTGCCGAACGGTATCCTGACGCGCCGGATCGCCTGGCGCCAACGTGTGATCTTCGAGGATTTTCCGGATGCCCTCGATCTGTTGACGGTGTGTGTCGAGGCGGGGTTGGGCCTGGATGCGGCACTGGCCCGTGTGGCGAAGGAAATCCACGTGCGCAGCAAGGTGCTCGCGCAAGAGTTCGACCTGATGTTGCTTGAACTCAGATCGGGTTATGCCAAGGAGCATGCCTTGCGCAATCTGAGCTTGCGAACGGGCGTCGAAGACATCGACGCGTTCGTGTCGATGCTGATCCAGGCCGAGCGCTTCGGGACGAGCATCGGGGCGTCGTTGCGCGTGTTGTCGGAGACCTTGCGCATGAAGCGGCGTCTGCGGGCCGAGGAGCAGGCCGCCAAGATCGCACTGAAGCTGCTGTTCCCGTTGATCTTCTTCATCTTTCCGACGTTGCTGCTGGTATTGCTTGGCCCGGCGTTCATCCAGATCTACCGGGTGCTGCTGCCGTCGCTTTCCGGCGCGATCAATTGACGGGGCGTGGCATGGCAACAGTGCGTCCTGCGCCGGAACGACATCGGCATCGCCTGACGGCACGACCCGGTGTCGTTTGCGTACTGGAGAAAAACTGAAGATGAACCGCACACGGGGTGCCGACCTGCCCCGCAGCGAGGACCTGAATCATGGACAGCAAAGATTACGTGGATCGCTCTCTGGAACGTGCCTTGTCCCAAGCAACGCCGCGCGCGCTGTCGCGCACCCAGTGGCGCGAAATGGCGGTGGAGGTATCGGTGCGCCTTTGTTGCGCACTGCTGTTGAGCATTTTTGCGTATGCGGCCATCCTGCAATGGCGCGTGGCCCCCGAGCGCCTGACGGTGCTGCTGCTGGCGCTCGCGTCGTCGCTGACCGTCGGTCTGTCGCTGTTTGCCCGCATTCCCGAGAAACGTGACTGGCGACCGTTGAGCATCGTCCTGTCGGTCGGCGGCACGTTCTACTTCCTGGCCATCGAGCTGGCGCCGGGGATCCGGCTCATCCCGGAACAGGTTGGCGCAAGCCTGTGTTGTGCCGGCATTCTGTGGCAATTGTTCGCCAAGGCGTCGTTGCGCCGGTCGTTCGGCATCCTGCCGGCGAACCGGGGCATCGTGACCCGCGGCGCCTATCGTCTTGTCCGGCATCCGATCTATCTGGGCTACTTCATCACGGACATCGGCTTTCTCTCGACCAACTTCGGTTGGCGGAACCTGCTCGTCTATGCAGGCTTGTTCGCCCTTCAGATTGGACGACTGCTTCGGGAAGAGCGGCTCTTGTCCCAAGACCCGGGATACCGGGGCTATCAGGCGATCGTGCGCTACCGCATCATTCCCGGCGTGTTCTGAGGCCACCTGTGTCGGCGCGGCGCATGTCGTCGGCGGATAACGCGCCATGTCCGAGCTGAAGTGTCGACGACATGACGAGCTTGGCGAACGCCTTCGCTGCGGCGGTTCTGTGCACTCGCTGCCGCTCCAGAATGGCAACGGTACGACGCGTGATCGGCTCCGGCAGATCAAGATGAGATAGTCCTATCGGCACATCTCCGCTGACTTGGGGGAGAACGGTTGCCATCCCCCCGAGCTGAACCACTTTCAGTACCGCACTGATCGAGTTGGCCTCGATCGCAATATTGGGCGTAATTTTGTGCGCTCGGAAATACGTGTCGGCATGCGTTCGAGCCGCAAACCCTTCCACAAGCATCACAAGCGGCACGGTCGCGAGTTGCTCTGGTGTGATCGCGACTCCCGCAGCCCGCCAGGGGTGTGTGGAGCTAACGATGAGCGTCGCCCGCTCTTCAAACAGAGGCGTTACCAGGATGTCGTCCGTTCGAACATCGGTGAATCCAACGCCAATGTCGCTTTCATCCGCGCACAACGCCGCCTCGATGGCGTCGAGCGACATCTCGGACATGTACACATGGACGTTCGGATAGCGCTCATGAAACGAATGCACCCACCTCGGCATCAGCGATTCCGAGAATGACGGCGTACACGCCACGCGAAGCACTCCGCGAGAGAGGTCCTCCACCTCCTGCAACGCTCGCCACCCGGCTTCCAGCTCGAACAGCGCCTTGCGCGCATGGGCGACATACGTTTCGCCGGCATCGGTGAGTCGTATCGACCGCCCCGTCCTGTCAAACAATGTCGTGCCGAGATAGTCCTCGAGCTGCTTGATCTGCTGCGATAGCCCGGGCTGGGAAACGCCTAACGCGTCTGCCGCACGTGTGAAGTTCTTGTGCTCTGCCACAGCGAGCAAATACCGTATCTGACGCGGAACCACGGCGCGGTTCTCCATAACTTGAACTTATCGGAACCATTGCAACCACGTCTTGGACACCATCGACGTGCAGATGCAGAATCATGGACTGCCAGCCCATCGAAGTCACTCGTGCGGCGAGGCGCTTATCCCTTTACACCATAACCATTGGAATAAGGCAAGTGCGATGTTCGACGAGGTCTTGGACGTCACCGTGCGTCGCTGGTCAGCGCGAATCCTCGAAGCACTCAATCTCCCCATTCAATGGTCGCTTCCGTCGGGAAAGGCATACGACCTGGGCGCCTTCTCCGTACCCAGGGTAGCGCTCCGGGGGAAACACTCAGACGCCCGGCAACATCTGCTGGATATCGGCGCGCTGGTGGTCCGTGCTGCCGAACGGTTCGGCATCAAGTGCATTGGCGTTACATCGCCGGCACTGGCGTTCGTGCCACTGGCAGTGGGAACGTCGGTGCCGCATTGTGGTTTAAAACATCGAAAGGTTATGTTGACTCAAAAGCAGATGCGGGCATGGCTCCAGGCGTTCCTGCCGAACGCCACAGGTCTGAGTCCGCGCGAACGCCTCCGGTCTGGCGTCGGGGCAGCAGTGGCGCTAACGATTGCGGGCCTGTCCCTGCATTGCTTCCCTGGATTCTCGAGCCGTTTCCCGTTGCTGATTGCCCCGATGGGCGCATCCTCGGTGCTTCTCTTCGCCGTTCCCGCCAGCCCGCTCGCGCAACCGTGGTCAGTGATCGGCGGCAACGTCATCGCGGCCATCGTCGGCGTCACATGCGGCATCGCCATCTCGAACGTGCCGATTGCCGGCGCCGTCGCCGTTTCCGTCGCCATTCTGGCGATGTTTGCGGCGCGATGCGTGCATCCTCCGGCCGGGGCCGTGGCGCTGACCGCCGTGTTCGGAGGGGCCGGCATACATGGCATGGGCTACGCCTTCGCCATCGCCCCCGTGGCAATGCAGTCGACGATGCTGGTGTCCCTGGCCATCGTCTATCACTCGCTTACCGGACATCGCTACCCTCATCGTGTTGTGAAGGTAGAGGCGACGGAACCGGCCGATGCTTCGATGACGACGGGAGGGGGCTTCACCCGCAAAGACCTCGAGGCGGTGCTGGCGCGCCGGAATGAGCTCATCGATGTCGACATTGACGATCTGGAGGTGCTGTTGCGAGAAACGCAGCTCGCCGCCTGCCGCCGCACATTCCAGAACCTGACGTGCGCGGACATCATGACGACATCGCCGTTGACGGTGCTCAAGGAGTCGGATTGCTCGGTGGCGCTCAAGCTGCTGGAGCGTCATGCCATCAAGGCGCTTCCGGTACGCGACGCCAATCACCAAATCGTCGGCATCGTGACGCGCTACGACATCCAACGGGCGTCTGGCACGGTGACCGGACCGCAAAGCATTGGCAACGCGCTCGGCTGGCTGCTACCCGGGAAGGACAACACCCGATCCGTCGGCTCGGTGATGACGACCCGGGTGTGCACCGCAAAGGGCTCCGATTCGATTCTAGACCTGCTGCCCACGTTCTCCACGACCGGGCATCACCATATTCCAGTGGTAGATGAAGGAAATCACGTCATCGGAATGATCACCGAGAGTGACTTGATTGCGGGACTTCATGCGGGAACGCAACTTCTCCAGCTTGAAGCCGCATAGGTCGCTCCGGCATTTTCCAGGAGGGCGCATGAATCTGAGAACCATCGAGACCTATCGATCCGTCCACATCGAGGCTGCGCTTGAGCACGAGCATCGCGGGTACGTCGCGTGGATTCGCTATCTGGACAGGCACAGGATCGTCGCGCACAGACAAGTGACTCCTCCGGTTGGGAAATGCTTTGCGGCAGTGGATGTTCTCGTCAAGCAGTTGCGGGCTGAGATTGACGAGATGATTCGACGCGGCGATGCCACTGAAGATCAAAGACGGGTTCACTGGGCGCCGAGACCGTCGCTGCGGATGCCGTAGGGCGAGCGGCAATCCGAGCGGGATCGTGCCGATGCTAGCCCGCGAAAGGCGCACCGCCGGGCCGTGTGCGCGTGCCAGGGGCAAGACGCGTCCAAGGCAAATCTGCGGGATCGGCCGTCATGGGACCCGGGGCCTTCGCCACCAGCACCGCCTCGGCAACGGGCTCGAAGTCCGCCCGGAAATGCACCGAACTCTTGTTCACGAGTATCCGCATCGCCTCCGGCTGGATTCCCGCCACGCGATACAGATTGCGGTCCAGCATCTGCGCCTTGCTGGAACTGATCGCAATCAACACGTCGTCGATGCGCAAGCACGCAACCGGACCCAGTTCGGCTTGCATACCGTTCATCATGGGGCCGTCATAGCGGCACCGGCCATCGGAGAGAAACATGACTTCGAACGTGCCGACGAAGGGTTGGTCGCCAGGCACGCCCGATTGCCCGCCCAGCGCTATCTCAAGCTGCGCACCCACGCCCGCGCGATGCGCCAACGCGGCAGCATCGGGATCAAATATCAGGCCGACCGCAGCCCGTTTCGCCCCATGACGAACGAGTGCGCGCAGCATCTCCATCGTGTTCGCGTCGCCGCCGGCGCCGGGGTTGTCCTGCGTATCGGCAATGACGACCGGACGACTCGCGCCTTCGGATAATCGCATCGCTTCGCGCACAGCGGCATCGGGTGACAAGAACGTGACGCTCCACGCGGACTCCTCAGCGATCATGCGTCGATACAGGGCGTCGACGGCGGCATTCGTCGCGTCGGCGGTATGTCCGTACGCCCAAATCACCGGGCCGCATTCAGGAAAATCAGCTGCCGGAAAACCCGGTGCGAACGATGCCGATACCACGTCACCCGCCTCGACCTCGCCGACGCGTTGGTACATCCCGCGCGATGGCTCCAGAAGCGTGCACATGCCGTTGATCGGAATGAGAAATGGCAATCGCCGCGACGCGCAATGCAGCACTTCCCCCGACATCAACCGTGCGAGCAAGGCGGCGGCGCGCGCGCCCGTCTCGGCCATATCCACGTGCGGATACGTGCGATAGGCGACGAGCGCATCCGCATTGTGCAACATGCGTTCAGTGACGTTCGCGTGCAGGTCGAGCGACGCGACGATGGGCACGTCCGGGCCGACGGCCTCGCGCACGCGCGCAAGCACCTCGCCCTCCCCGTCGTCGACATGTTCGGCAACCATTGCGCCATGCAGATCGAGATACACGGCATCGAATCTCTGCGCGCGCGCCGACGCCACAATTTCGCCCGTGATCCGTTCGAACGCATCGCGCGTCACGTGCGCCGACGGACTCGCCCCCGCCCAGATGACCGGCGAGAGCGCGTAGCCTGCCGCCTCTGCCGCTCGAATGAAGCCACCGGCAGGAATGTTGACGTCGCGCAGCGCAAGTACGTCGCTGCCGCGTGACATCAGCGGAAAGCCCTCGCCACGCTCGAAGTTCTCGTATGCGGCTTTCGACGGCGCAAAGGTATTGGTTTCATGCTGGAAACCTGCGATCAAAATGGTCGGGGGGGTACGGAACAAAATTAGACCTCTGGTGAGATTGTGGAACTGGAATCGGACGTCATTAGCGTCAGGCGGCGCGTGCCGGACGCATCGCGAGCAACGCGATCGCCCCGACGGCCAGCAGCGCAACCATCACGTACAGCCCGGCGTGCAGGCTACCCGTCGCGCCTTGTGCCCAGCCAATGATCGTCGGACTCAGGAAACCGCCCATCAGCCCGATGGTGTTGATGAGCGCGATGCCGCCCGATGCCGCGTCGCCCTTGAGGTATTCCGACGGCATCGCCCAGAACACGGTATAGGCGACCCACATCATCGCGGTGGAAATGGTCATGCAGGTCAGCGAGACAGCGAGGTCGCTGCTGAAGACGGTCGCGAGCGCCAGCGTCGCCGAACCGATGAGTGCGGGCACTGCGCTGTGAAAGCGACGCTCGCCGCGTCGGTCGGAACTGCGGCCGACGAGCAGCATCGCAACGGCTGCCGCGACGTAGGGAATCGCCGAGTAAAGGCCGATCTGCATGGTGTCTTTCACGCCAGCAGCCTTGATGATTGAAGGCAGCCAGAAGCTCACCGCGTAGATCCCGCAGATGAAGCAAAAGTATGGCAACGCAAGCCAATAGACGCGCGGATCCTTGGCGACTTGCGCGAACGAATGATGCGACCCGCCGCGGGCATCGAGTTCCGAGGCGAGCAGGCGCTTCTCTTCGGCGCTCAGCCAACGTGCATCGCCTGGACGGTCGTCGAGCACGAACAGCGCGAGCACGCCGAACACCACGCACGGCAGCCCCTCGATCAAGAACATCCACTGCCAGCCGCCGAGGCCGTGCGCGCCGGAGAACGACGTCATGATCCACGTCGACAGGGGGCCGCCGAACATGCCACCGATCGGACCGGCGAGCATGACGATTGCCATGACCTGCGCCATGCGCGCGCGTCCGTACCAATAGGTCAAATAGAAGATCATGCCGGGCGCGAAGCCTGCCTCGAAGACGCCGAGCAGGAATCTCATCGTGTAGAACATCGGCTCTGAACGCACGAACACCATCGACGCCGACGTCACGCCCCACAGCACCATGATCCGGCTAATGGTCTTGCGCGCGCCGACCTTCGGCAAGAGGAGATTGCTAGGGACTTCGAACAACACATAACCGAGGAAGAAAATACCCGCGCCGAGACCGTACACGGCGTCGGAGAAGCCCAGATCGCTTTGCATCTGAAGCTTGGCGAAACCAATATTCACTCGGTCAAGGTACGCGAACGTGTAGCAAAGCAGCAGAAATGGAAGCAGCCGCCAGTTCAGCTTGCGATAAAGCGCCGCGTGCCGTTCGGCGGGATACGTAGAAGGAATAGCGGACAAGAGCGTTCTCCGGTGTGCATAGGATGAAATCATCATTAACAGCCAAAAACCGAAGAGCAAGAGCAACCTAAGTCGGTTATCGTTGCTTATTGGGCAACACTCAACCGAGGACAGACACTATGCGCGAACTGAATCAGCGGCGATTGCGGTATTTTCACGAGGTGCTTACGCACGGCTCGATCCGCGCGGCAGCCGACAGCCTCAACACGGCGGCGTCGGTCATCGCGCGGCAAATCCGGCTGCTCGAGGACGAGATTGGGGTGCTGCTTTTCGAGCGCCGTGCGCGAGGTGTGCGGCCTACCGAAGCGGCAATGGACCTCCTCGAATACTGGCGTGGATGTCAGTCTCAACAAGAGCAATTCGAAGACCGGATTCAGGCGCTGCGCGGCTTGAAGCGCGGTAGTCTCCGGCTCGCGATCAGCGAAGGTTACATCGACGGCCTGATGGAAGAAGTACTCAACGACTTCTGCATGCAGTTCCCTGGACTCGACGTGATCGTCGATATCCTGCCGGTCAACAATGTGCTGGAAGAGGTCGCGCAGAGCCGCGCGCACATCGGTCTAGCCTATAACCCGCCGATGCATCCTGACATCGACTTCCGCGCGACGTCGTCGCAGCCGATCGTGCTGCTCGTCAATGCGAGACATCCCCTTGCGCTACGAGGCGGGACCGTAACCATCGAGGAAATGCTGCAATATCCTTTGGCGCTGATGCCGCCGGCATTCGGACTTGGGCAGGTGGTCGAAATGCTCGCTTACACGGAAAACGTCGACATCCGCCGGACGCTGACCACGAACTCGCTTCAGGTATTACGCCATTTCGTAACGCGCGGCGAAGGCGCGACGCTGATCGGCGCCTTTTCCGTGTACCGTGAAATCGATGCCGGTGAGCTCGTCGCACTGCCCATTGCGCACCCGCTCTTCGAAGCAGCGAAGGCACGGCTGCTCGTGAAATCGCGTCGCCCGCTTTCCGCGGCGGCGGAAGAGTTACTGAAGTGGATTCTGGAGAGGATGACGATGTTTTCGACAGGTCCTTGAGCCCGGCATCCAATGGCGCCACTCGCGCGCCCCTGAATTCAACGGATCCCGTCGCCAGCGTAGCGCGTCGCGCGTCAAATGTTTGTCGTCGGGCGACATTGCGCCCGCGAGGTCGAGGCTGCATTCAAGCGAGTCCCTTTGCGCGGGCGCCCTTCCCAACGCATTGACGTGGGGTCGGGAGGCGACGCGCCAGTTCGTGCGGATCGCCAGCCGTTCAATGCGCCCGTGGCCGCGCTACATTCGTCAGCGCGGCGAGAAAGCGCTCCGTCAGGTCCAATTGGCTTCCTGCGCGCGTCAAGCGCAGAATTTGCGAGGAGAACGTGTTTCGCTCAAGCGGAATAAAGACGGCCCGCTGGGATTGGGTGCGCGCCAAGGCTTGCGGCACCAGCGCGACCCCCATCTGAAATTCGACCATCGTCACAACCGTTTGCCACAGCCGTGCTTCGTGCCGTATCTGGGGACTGAACCCCGCCTCCACACAGGTGGCAATGATCTGGTCGTGATAATGCGGAGACACCGTGCGCGGGAACAGGATGAACGGTTCGTGCGAGAGTTGACGCAAATCGATGCGCCGCCGTTTCGCCAGCTTGTGATGGACAGGCAGGCAACAAAGCAGCGCCTCCGACATCCACACCTGCGTGGCGACCTCGGCCGGGAAGTGCCCCCAGTGCGCAAACCCCAGGTCGATCTGCAACTGCTGCAACGCTCGCACCTGCTCGGCCGTATTCATCTCCTTGAGCACGATCTCCACCGACGCATGTGCCGCTTCGAACTGCTGCACGGCCTCGGGTAGCCCGCGGTAGAGCATCGAATTGACGAAGCCGATGCGCAGGCGTCCCGCCAGCCCGTGCGCGGACTGCAGCGTGACCTTGGCCACGTCCTCCGCTTGCTGCAACAGCCGCCGCGCTTCACCCAACAGCACCTGTCCCGCATTGGTCAGCGCCACCGACTTGCTGCTCCGCTCGAGCAGCTTCACGCCGAGTTGTTCTTCGAAGCGGCGAATGTCGAAGCTCAGTGCGGGCTGAGAGATGAAGAGCCGGCGAGCCGCCCGGCCGAAGTGCAACTCCTCCGCGACTGCGACAAAGTATTTGAGCTGCCTCAGTTCCATGAAAGCGCCTCCGGATAACGATAAATAGATCTTATCGTACGTGCCATCAATTGTATTGGACGATTATCAGACTGAAACGTACGCTGGTCTCCAAGAAGGTACGGCGCTGAGGCGCCGCACGATAATTCAGGAGACAGTGAATGCACGAACTTCGGCAAGCGCCCGAGACGTCCAACATCCCCGATAGCCGCGGCATCAATTTCTTCCATAGCGACCCGTCGTTCGGCCCGCTGCTCAAGCGTTACCTGGGTGAGGCCGTGTTCAATGAGGTCAAGGACAGGCTCGTCGAATTGGGACAACGCGCGTCCGACGAACTCGACGCCTGGGCGACGAGCGCCGACCACAATCCCCCCACGCTTCGGCAGCGCACGCGTCGCGGCGAGGCCATCCAGCACATCGAGAAGCACCCGGATTACGTCGCGCTCGAACGCGTGGCGTACAGCGAACTCGGCCTCGCCTCGATGAGTCATCGCAGCGACGCGCCGCCGCCGCTCGTCAAGTACGCGCTCACCTTCCTGTTCGTCCAGGCCGAATTCGGCCTCTGCTGCCCGGTCAGCATGACCGATTCGCTCACTCGGACGTTGCGCAAGTTCGGGGCAAAGGTGCTTGTGGATCGGTACCTGCCGAGGCTCGCGTCGCAGGACTTCGACACCCTGTTCCAGGGTGCGATGTTCATGACGGAACAGGCGGCGGGCTCGGATACCGGACGCACCGTCACGCGCGCGACCCGCGGCGTCGACGCCCAGGGCAACGAGGTCTGGAAGCTGACCGGCGACAAGTGGTTCTGCTCGAACGCAGACGCCGACCTGGCCATGGTCCTCGCGCGTCCTGACGATGCGCCCGAGGGCATGAAGGGGCTTGCCCTGTTCCTGCTCCCGAAGGTGCTCGAAGATGGGACGCGCAACCGCTATCACATCGTTCGGTTGAAAGACAAACTCGGCAGCCGGTCGATGGCGAGCGGTGAGATCGTGCTCGACGGTGCCGAGGCCCACCTCATCGGCGAGGTGGGCCGCGGCTTCCAGCAGATGGCGGACATGATCAACATGTCGCGGCTGTCCAACGGCGTGCGGGCGGCGGGTCTGATGCGTCGCGCCCTCACCGAAGCGCTGCATGTGGCGAGACATCGATCGGCCTTCGGTCGCAAGCTCATCGAGATGCCGCTGATGCAGCGACAGTTACTGAAGATTATGCTGCCGGCGGAGCAGGCCCGATCGATGTTCATGCACATCGCAACGCTCCTGCCCCGCGCCGACCGCGGCGATGCGCTAGCGGCCAGATGCGTGCGCATCCTCACGCCGCTCGTGAAGCTGCGCGCATGCCGCGACGCGCGCCAGGCGACGGGCGATGCGATGGAAGTGCGTGGCGGCGTCGGCTATATCGAGGAGTGGGCCGACCCGCGACTCGTGCGCGACGCGCATCTGGGGTCCATCTGGGAGGGCACGAGCAACATCGTTGCGCTGGACGTTGCACGGGCAACGCGGCGGGAAGGCGCACTGGCCTCGCTCGGCCAGCACCTCCATGCGCTGCTCGACGATGCCGCATTGCCGCCGGAAACCGTCGCGTTGTTGCGTGCCGTGTTCGAGCGCGCCAGCGCCGCGCTCGACAGCGTGGCGGAATGCGGTCGCGACGAAAATGTGCGTGAAGCGGCGAGCGCCGTGTACAACGCGACCACGGCGGTGCTCATGGCGACGGAGGCGGCACATCTTGCCCCTGACTTCCGCAGGCTCGCCCTTGCCCACCTCATTCTCGAGCACAAGCTTCTGCCGCGCGACCCGCTCGCGCCGAAGGATGTCCGCGACGATGCGCCGCTGCTTCGTCAGTTGGTCGATGAGACGCCGGTTTCCCTCGAAGCCGCGATGTCGCTCATGCCCCAACGTGAAGGCGGTGCCCGGTGAGTGCCGCGCGTGTGACCGGCGCACTTCAGGGACTTCGCGTCATCGACCTGAGCCGGGTGCTGGGCGGCCCGTACTGCACGCAGGCACTTGCTGACCACGGCGCGCAGGTAATTAAGCTCGAACCCCCCGGAGGCGACGAAACGCGCGGCTGGGGGCCTCCCTTCGTCGGCGAGACGGCCTCGTACTTCGTGGGAGTCAACCGGAACAAACAAGGAATTTGTGTCGACCTGTCCCGCGAGGAAGGTCGCGAAGTGCTGTGGCAGCTTCTCGACGGCGCCGACGTGCTCGTGGAGAACTTCAAACCCGGCACGCTCGAGCGTTGGGGGATGGATTACGCGAAGCTCTCCGAGCGCTATCCACGCTTGATTCACTGCGCGATTTCCGGCTTTGGCCCGGACGGCGCGCTCGGCGGCCTGCCCGGCTACGACGCGGCCATCCAGGCGATGGCGGGGCTGATGAGCGTAAATGGCGAAAGCGACGGGCCCGCGCTGCGCATCGGTCTTCCGGTGGTGGACATGGTCACGGGGCTCAATGCACTGTCGGGGATTCTGCTGGCGCTCGCGGAACGCGAAAAGAGCGGTCGGGGTCAGTCCCTCGATATCGCGCTGTACGATTGCGCCGTCTCGCTGCTGCATCCGCATTTGCCCAACTACTTCGGCAACGGCCGCACGCCGCAACGCAGCGGCAATGCCCATCCGAACATCACGCCTTACGACAGCTACCGAACCGCGACCGAGCCCATCTTTCTCGCCGTCGGCAACGACCGGCAGTTTGCGAAGCTCGTGTCTCATCTGAACGCGCCGGAACTCGCCGAAGACGCGCGGTTCATGGACAACCGCAGTCGTTGCGAACATCGCCGCGAACTCAAGGAAATCCTCGAAGCGCTGCTGCAAGCCCATGCGTGCGAGCCGCTCGCGGCCGAGCTGATTCGGGGCGGCGTGCCGTGCGGGCCTGTGCAAACCGTGGATGCCGTCGCCCGGCACCCGCATACGCGCCACCGCGAACTGATCGTCGAAATCGGCGCGTATCGCGGCACCGGCACCCCGATCAAGCTCTCGCGAACCCCGGCCACGTATCGCACGCCGCCGCCCGCGCTCGGCAGCGATACCCGGACCGTGCTTGATACGCTTGGCATCGACGCGACGACACAGCAGCGTTTGTTCGACGCTGGTGTACTCAAGGGCTGAAGGCACTTACGCATACCCGAAACCCGCATTCGAAACAAGCCGGCGATCGAGACCGGCCATCCTCACCTGGAGACATTTCATGCAGAACCACGCTCAGGGCAGCCCGGCGCGTCAGCCGGGCCGTGCCGCCTTCGCCGCCTTCGTCGGCACGACCATCGAATGGTATGACTTCTATATCTATGCGATGGCGTCGGCGCTCATTTTCAACAAGCTCTTCTTCCCGCAAGGCGACCCGTTCTACGCCACATTGGCATCGTTCGGCACGTTTGCGGTCGGGTTCTTCGCCCGTCCGTTTGGCGGTCTGATATTCGGCCACCTCGGCGACCGGGTCGGCCGAAAGAAAGCCCTGGTGGCGACGCTTGCGATCATGGGCATCGGCACGGTCGGCATCGGTTTTCTGCCGACTTATGCTAGCGTCGGGGCGCTTGCGCCCACGCTCCTCGTCGTGCTGCGCATCGCCCAGGGCATTGCCATTGGCGGCGAATGGGGGGGCGCGGTGCTGATGGCAGGCGAGCACGCGCCGCAACGCAAGCGCACCTTCCTTGCGTCATTCGCTCAGCTCGGCAGCCCCGCCGGCCTGATTCTCGCGCTGCTCGCTTTCAAGACAGTGGGCCATCTGCCCCGCGAAACGCTGATGGGCTGGGGCTGGCGCCTGCCCTTCCTGGCGAGCGCGGTGCTGCTCGTCATTGGTGTCTTCATCCGCGCGAGCGTATCGGAGTCGCCGGCGTTCACGGCGGCCATCGAACGGGAAAAGCCGGCGCGCCTGCCCATCGTCGATGTGCTGCGCAACGCCTGGGGCACGGTGCTGCTTTGCCTCGGCGCAAACGTGATCGGCGTGGCGGGGGCATGGTTCGTCAACACGTTCATGCTCAGCTTCACGACGCAGACGCTTGGGTTGAACCGGGAGATGATCCTGGACTGCCTGTTCGTCGTGGCGTTCATTCACTTCTTCAACCAGCTCCTGTCCGGGTGGATCGCGCAACGCGTCGGCCCAGTCAAGTTTCTCGCGTGGGCTGCCGGGCTCGCGATGCTGTCGCCGTATCCGATGTTCGCCCTGGTGTCGACGGGTCGTCCTGTCGCCATCATCATCGGCATCGGGATTGCGGTGGTGTGCATGTCGGGTTCGTATGCCGTGATGGCCGGGCTCATGACCGACGCCTTTGACGTGCGCTATCGCTACTCCGCCATTTCGCTGTCGTACCAGTGCTGCGCAGCACTCGCCGGCGGCCTGACCCCGCTGATCGGCACCGTGCTGGCGCACGCGTGGCCGGGACAGTGGTGGCCGCTGGCACTGTTCTATAGTTCCCTTGCCGCCGTGTCGCTGGTCTGCCTGATCGGGCTGCAATGGAAGAAATCCAGCTATCGCGCATCGGCGCCGGTGGCGGTGCCGGAATAAGCGGTCGGCGGCCCCGGTCGGCAACGTCGGGGCGAGATCGGTCAGCGGTGCGGGTGGCGCGACGGCGCCACCCTGGCACAGTGCACTGAGCATCCTCGCCCTGTTCGAGCATCGCGAAACGCTTACGACTTGATATGCCGCTCAAGCAAATCAATATCTTCGCGCAGCAACTTCATCACCCCCGCGGCACTCTGCTCACTCAGTTGCCGCCCCGACTCCTGCTCGACTGAGCGCAATGCCATGTCGGCAATCTGCTCCGCGATCTCGTCAATCTTGCGCGGACCCGACGGCGTGAACCACCAGGCCGTCCAGTTGCACATGCCAATGATCGAGAAGGCGGCGACCTTCGCATCCATCACGCGAAACTGACCGCGTTCGATACCTGACTCGATCGCCTGCCGGAACTGTTCGAGCACCGCGCGACGCGACTGCTCGGCCAGCTTTCGCTGTTTGGGCGGCAAGTTGTCCTCATTACGCTCCACCACGCGAAATTGCAACGGATGCGTCAGGATCAGGTGTGCGTGCCGCAGCACCCGATGCCGCAACATCGCGGAGGGCTCCCGCAAATCCTCCGGTAACGCCTCAGACGCCAGTTCCCCGGCCGCCCGGGTGACCACCGTGGTCAGCACCTCGAGAATCGCTTCCTTGCTCTTAAAGTAGTAGTACAGCGCCGGACGGCTCACACCGACCACATCGGCAATGTCGTTGAAACTCGTCCCGTCGAACCCACGTTCGATGAACAGCCGCGTCGCGACTTCCAGAATGTTCTCCCGCAACGCGTCGCTTTTTGTCTGTGTTTTGCTCATAGCGACTTCCAGCCTCTCTTTTGACGCAGGTGTCAGAAACCCACAACGATAACCAAATTCTCCCGACGCGCAAAGCCTCGCAAGACACACGCTCCGATGTTTTTACACATCCGTCAAATTTCATCGAAATTGTTTACTCATTCGTAAAATAATGGACTAGTATGTAAAAAAAGGAGGTGTGGCGATGAGTCAACAGCAGCAAAGCCGTGGCGAAGCCCAGGGGGCGACGGCGGGGTTTCTCAATACAGACTGGAATCCGCGGGACCTGCCATTGGGAACGACGACACGCAATGTCGTCCTTCGCACCGCGGACGGCGCGGCCACGAGCGGTGCGCTCTACACCGCAGGTTCGCCCGATACCGTGGTGTGCATCATGCATCCACGCGAATTCATGGCGTGTCACTACCTGATCCCGGACATCGTGGAAGCAGGCTATGCGGCATGGACACAGGCGCCGCGCGCCGTCGGCAACGACATGCGACTCGAACATGAATTCGCGCTCCATGACGTCGCCGCCGGCATGCGGTTTCTGCGCGAATCGGGGTTTAAGCGCATCATCTTGCTGGGCAACTCAGGCGGTAGCGGTCTCTACGCCCTCTATGCGCAGCAATCCGGTCTGGCCCCGGAAGCGCGCATCGAGCGCACGCCCGGTGGACGGCCGACGAAGCTCGAGGCGCTCGACATGCCCGCTATCGACGGCATGGTTTTCGTCGCGCCCCACCCCGGGCAAGGCGCACTGCTGCAGACCTGCATCGATCCGTCGGTGACCGATGAACGCGATGCGTTGTCGGTCGACCCGACGCTCGATCCGTTTGATCCGGCCAATGGTTTCGTCCAACCGCAGCCCGGCGTAGACGCCGGCACGCCCCGCTACCATGCCGACTTCGTGACCCGCTACCGGGCTGCGCAAACCGCCCGTGTCGCGCGTCTCGACACGATCGCACGAGACCTGATTGCGGCGCGTCAAGGGGCGCGCGAGCGGCGCAAACGTGACGCAGACCACACCGATGCACGTCTTCGTCGCATGGCAGCACACACGCCGTTGATGACCGTCTGGCGAACCGATGCCGACCTGCGCTGCTTTGACCTGACGCTGGATCCGTCCGACCGCCGTTTTGGCTCCCTATGGGGGAGCGATCCGTTCACTTCGAACTACGGCTCGGCCGGCTTCGGCCGCGTCTGTTCCCCTGAGGCTTGGCTCTCGACGTGGTCAGGGCTGTCCTCGAACGCCTTGCTGTCGAAAACCGCGCCGGCCATCGTGCAACCCACGCTGCTCATCGAATACACGGGCGATCAAGCGTGCTTTCCCAGCGTCATCGCGGACATCTACGCCAGCCTCGGCACACGCCAAAAGTCTCACCGACGCGTACGCGGCGACCACCACGGCCGTGCCTTGGCCGATGGCGAAGTCGCGGGACGCTACGTCGCCGGCCGCCTGTTACAGGACTGGCTGCGTGAGACTTTCCCCCCAATGACACGCCACGCCCCCATTTGAACTATCGAACGCCGGGAGACCCGACATGAAGTTGAACGACATTCCCGCAGCCGATCTCGCCCTGCAGCTACATGGCGTGGATCACACGGCGCGGCCGACTTGGCGACTGCGGCAGACGGTCGAGTTTTATCGCGACATTCTCGGCCTGCCGCTGATCCATACGATCTCCGCGCGTGGCTGGGGACCTGCAACACACCCCGACTTCCTCCACTTCTTCTTCGATAGCGGTCACGGCAGCACGATCGCGTTCTTCTACTACCTCGGCAGCGAGGAACCGGCGTCTCTCGCCCAGCGCCCGGGCCGCGCACCGTTGCCCGACGACCACGTCTTCGACGCCACGCACACCGCATGGCTGGTCGACAGCCCGGAAGCGCTACGGGCATGGAAGATGCGGCTCGAAGCGCGAGGCGTGGAGGTCTCGTCCGAGACCGCGCACGAGGTCATTGAGTCGATCTACTTTCGCGATCCGAACGGCTACTTCATCGAGATCACCCGGAAGCTGCGCGCGCTCGAAGGCATCGATGCCCGCGACGCGTTGGCCACCCTCGAGGCCGCGATGGAAATCGAAGATGAGGCCCGGGCAGGCGGCGCGCCGTTCGCCTGTATCGACACCGTGTGGCAACGCAAGGCGCAGCACCTCGGCCAACGTCTGCATGGGGAGCGTCGGTCATGAGTCGCCAACCGTTGCAGATCTTCGTCCTCAACGTGCCCGAGTTCGCGGCCCTGACCGACGCGGCACGCCGATTACCGTCGTGCCGCGTCGAGGCCATCGGTGACTACACCGTGATTTCCAGCGATGTGGCGATTGTCTTCGAGCGACGCGCCCTGGGCCTCAAACCCGCCGTCTGGTACGGATTGTTCACCGGCGGCCTCAACGGCCGTATCGAAAGCTACGAACGCGACATCGTGCGGATCGCCCCGCGCGCATAACGTCGCGACAGGAACGTGCAGGAGACAACATGAGCGGTATCTATCAGCGTATCGACGGCGTGACGTACTGCCCGCCCGACCTGGCGCAACGCTATTTCGACTCGAACGCCTGGGTGGACACCACCCTCGGCGACGCCCTGCGAGCGACGGCTGCACGCGTGCCGGAGCGTCCCGCCTACCTCAGCGACGAGGCCGCGCTGAACTTCGCCGAACTCGACGCGCGCAGTGAGCGGCTTGGCGCAGCCCTCATCGAACTGGGCCTGCGCCCGGGCGACCGTGCCATCTTCCAGATGGGCACAACGGTAGACACGGTCATCGCGCTGATGGGGGCGTACAAGGCTGGCATCGTGCCGGTATGCGCCGTACCGCAATACCGCGAAGTGGAAATCGGCCAGTTGGTCTCGCAATCGGAAGCGCGCGGCTACTTCGTGCAAGCCGATTTCTCAGCCTTCGATCTCGTCGGGTTCGCCCGACAGATGATGGCCCGGCACGCGTCGCTCGAGCATCTGCTCGTGGCGCGTGGCTCACATGGCCACGACACCGACAGCCATGCGATCAACACATTGATCGACGCCATGTCACTTGATCGCGCACGCGCGGTGCTGGCCGACATCCGCATCGGCAGCGAAGACGTGCTGAGCTTCCAGCTCTCGGGGGGGACGACCGGCGTGCCGAAGATCATCCCGCGCTTTCATGCGGAGTACATCGGTCACTCGCTCACATGGATGCGCCACATCGGCATGACCGAACACAGCCGCATGATCTGGTCGCTGCCATTGATGCATAACGCCGGCCAGCTCTATGTTCTCGCCTCAACCGTGGCGACCGGCATGACGACGGTGCTCATGCCGCGCGTGGACATCGCCCGCATGCTGACGCTGATCGAGAAGCATCGTGTCACGCACGGCCTCTCCATCGGGCCCGTCGCGCCCCAAATGATCGCGTACAAGGACGTCGGCAAACACGATCTGTCGTCGCTGCAACTCTTCGGCACGATGAGCCGCGCCGACTCACTGGAAGCCCACCTCGGCGTGCCATGCTTCAACCTCTATGGCACGACCGAAGGGCTGCTCATGGGCGCCGGCGCCCATCTGCCAGTCGCGCTGCGTCACCACACGCAAGGCCTGTCGGGGTGCGCGGACGACGACATTCGCGTGCTGTTTCCGGGCACGGATACGCCCGCCCACGAAGGCAGCGCCGGTGAGCTTTGCTTCCGTGGACCGTCGAGCTTGCGCGGCTATTACAAGGCCCCCGAAGCGACGGCGCAGACGCTGACACCGGACGGCTTCGTGCGCACCGGCGACATGGTGACGGAAAAGATCATCGACGGCGTACGCTGCTTCGCCTTCGAAGGGCGTTTGCGCGACAACATCAATCGCGGCGGCGAAAAGATCGGCTGCGAGGAAGTCGAGGCCTTCGTCAGTCATCATCCGGCCGTCGCCGACGCCAAGCTGGTCGCCATGCCTGATCCCGTCTACGGCGAACGCGGTTGCGTCTATCTCATCCTGCGTCCCGGGCATCTCGCGCCGTCCGTCACCGAGCTCGCCGAGTTTCTCGCCGGTCACGGATTGGCGAAGTTCAAGTGCCCGGAGCGCATCGAGACGGTCGACGAATTTCCCGTGACGCGTGTCGGCAAGGTCGACAAGGCCTCGCTGCGGACTGCCATCGCCGCTCGCCTCGCGGCGGAGGCCACCGCTTCCGGCACAGCCCTGCCCCCAAAGGAGAACGCATGATCAGCACCGAATACGTGGTGAGCGATCGGCCCTTCGTGGTGCGTCGTCAGGTGCGATGGGGCGAGTGCGACCCGGCTGGCGTCGTCTACACGGCGACCTTTTCCGACTATGTCATCTGCGTCGCGGAGCTGTTCTACGGATCGCTCTTTGGCGGCACACCTCAGGCCGTCAAGAACCGTCACGGATTCGGCACTCCCACCCGTGCGCTGGAATTCGACTTCCGCCGCTCGCTCTGGCCTGACGATGTCTTCGACGTCACCGTGGAAGTCGCCGAGATCCGCACCCGAACCTTCACCTTGCTGATGAGCGCGCGCAAAGCCGACGACGACATCGCCTTCAGTGCACGACTCACGCCGATCTGCATCCAGCGCGGCGCGCGCGAGTCGATCGAGATGCCGCCGGTGCTTCGCGCGGCGCTCGAACAATATCGCGCCCGTTGCGAACACGCCGCAGCCCCCTCACTCGCCGGAGAAATCACACCATGACACGCCCCCCATTCCGTATCGGTCAGATCGTGCCCAGCTCCAACACCACGATGGAGACCGAGATTCCCGCCATGCTGCGCTCGCGTGAACCAATCCTGCCCGAGCGCTTCACGTTTCACTCAAGCCGCATGCGCATGCATCGCGTGGTGAAGGAGGAACTCGAGGCCATGAACGCCGAGGGACTGCGCTGTGCCGCCGAGCTCGCCGATGCACGCGTGGATGTCATGAGCACCGCCTGCCTCGTCGCCATCATGGCGATGGGGCCGGGCTACCACCGTCAGGTCGAGGAGGACCTGCGCCGTGTCGCGCGCGAGAACCATTGCGACGCCGCCGTCATGACGTCGGCCGGTGCACTCGTTGCGGGACTGAAGACGCTGGGCGCGCGAAAGATCGCGCTGATGGCCCCATACATGAAGCCGCTGACGCAAGCCGTGGTCGAGTACATCGAGCATGAGGGGATCGAAGTGCTCGACGCCCTGTCGTTCGAAATTCCCGACAACCTCGAGGTCGGACGCCGCGATCCCATGCAGTTGCTCGACGACGTCAAGCGCCTCAATACGGCCAATGCCGATGTCGTGGTGCTGTCCGCCTGCGTGCAGATGCCGTCGCTGCCTGCGATCCAGATCGCGCAGGACCGACTCGGCCTGCCCGTGACGTCGACCGCCGTGAGCACAGTGCGCCAGATGCTCGATCACCTCGGCCTGGCCCCGGTGGTGCCAGAGGCCGGCGCATTGCTGGCCGCGCCGAGCGCGCAGCCACTGACCCGCATTGCCTGACTTTCTCGCCAGTCCAAGATCAAGGAGCCCATCATGAGAATCGCCGTCATCGGTGGCGGGCCTGCTGGCCTGTACTTTTCGCTGTTGATGAAGCAGCGCCACCCACAAGATGAGATCGTCGTCCACGAGCGCAACGCCGCCGATGCCACCTACGGTTGGGGCGTCGTCTTCTCCGACATCGCCCTCGCTTTCCTGCAGGAGGCGGACGACGCGTTCTTTCGCAAGTTCACGGCGCACCATACGCGCTGCGATTACATGGAAATCGTCCATCAGGGTGTGCCGGTTCGCCTGAGCAACAACCATTTCTCGCGCACCTCCCGAATCGACATGCTGCGTGTGTTGCAGCAGGCGTGCGTCGACGCCGGCGTCGACGTTCGCTACCGGAGCCACATCACCGATCCGGCCCAGTTGCCGCATGCCGACGTCATCGTCGCCGCGGACGGCGTGAACAGCGAAGTGCGCACACACATGGCAGAACACTTCATGCCGAGCTTCGACGAGCGACGCAACAAGTTCGCCTGGTACGGCACGTCGCAACGGTTCCACCCGGTGTCGCTGATCTTCCGCCAGACGCCGCACGGCGTATTCATGGCCCATGCGTATCAATACAGCCCCGATCGCTCCACGTTCCTCGTGGAAGTCGATCCCGAAACGTGGCAGCGTTGCGGCCTCGATACGGCAACCGAGGACGAGAGCCGCGTGTTCTGTGAGCAAGTATTCGCCGACGACCTGCAAGATCATGCGCTGCTGACCAACCGATCCAACTGGTTTCAGGCGCGGGTGGTGAGCAATGCGCGCTGGTCGCACGGCAAGGTAGTGCTGCTTGGCGATGCCCTGCGCAGTGTGCACTTCTCATTGGGATCGGGCACGCGCATGGCCATGCAGGACGCGATCGCCCTGTCCGAAGCGTTATCTGCCCATCGGCAGGACATTCCCGCCGCGTTCGCATCGTTCGAGCAAAGCCGCCGAAGTGCCTCGGACCGCTTCCAGGACGCGGCGCGACGGAGCCTCGACTGGTACGAATCCGTCGACCAGCGGATGCCCCTCGACCCCGTGAGCTTCGCCTACGACTACATGCTCCGCACGGGCCGCGTCACGCACGACGACCTGCGCGAACGAGATCCGGCATTCATCGCACAAGTGGAGGCCAGTGCCGCCACGTCGTTGCGCGGACATGCCGCATAGCCCTAACGACCATCCCTATAAAAGGCGACAACGCCACATCCGGACAGGAGACACTTTCATGGACAAGCACGACACCCGGCACACGTCAGTCGACGTACGGGACTTCATCAACGCGACCCCGGTGTCGCGCTTCCAGATCATGATCAGCGTGTTGTGCTTCCTGATCGTGGCACTGGATGGCTTCGACATCGCGATCATCGGCTTCATCGCCCCTCACATCCGCGCCGAATGGCAATTATCGATGGTCTCGCTCGGCCCCCTGTTCAGCGCCGGATTGCTCGGGCTGATGGTAGGCGCATTCTGTAGCGGGCCGATGGCGGACCGTATCGGTCGCCGCCGTGTCTTGATCCTGTCCGTCGCATGGTTCGGCGCGACAAGCGCGGGGGCTGCGTTCGCACCGAATGTCGAGTGGCTGATCGCGCTTCGCTTTCTGACCGGGCTCGGTTTGGGCGGTGCCATGCCCAACGCGATCACGCTGACGTCGGAGTTCAGTCCCGAGCGGCGCCGCGGCACCTTGCTTACGCTGATGTTCTGCGGCTTCTCGCTGGGTTCGGCGTTGGGCGGAGTCGTCACGGCCTATCTCGTGGCGGGTGTCGGCTGGCGCGGCCTGCTTGCCCTTGGCGGCCTGCTACCGCTGGCGCTGGTACCGGTGCTCGGGTTCACGTTGCCGGAATCGGTGCGCTTCCTCGCCATCCGGGGCGGCACGCAAACGCAGATTGCGGCGATTCTGGCACGCGTCGCGCCAGGACGTGTCGTTGTCGGTCAGCAGTACACCGCCGTCGACGATCGCCTGCCGTCTTCGCCCGTGGCACAACTGTTCCATCGCGACTACCGGCGTGGCACGCTGCTGCTCTGGCTGGCGTTCTTCATGAGTTTGCTGTTGTTGTACCTGCTCATCAACTGGCTGCCGATTCTGGCCCAGCGCAGCGGATTGACGCTGAAGCAGGCATCGATGTTCGCGGGCCTGTTGCAGGGCGGCGGCGTGCTGGGGGCCATTGTGCTCGGTGTGCTGATCGACCGGTTCCATCCCTACAAGGTGGTCGCTGCAACCTATGTGATGGGGGCGCTCGCGTTGGCCTCGCTGGCTTTCGCGGACGGCGCGCTGTGGCTCGCCCTGGGCATCTTCGTGACGGGATTCTGCGTGAGCGGGTCGCAGGTCTGCGCGAACGTGATTGCTTCCGCGTACTACCCGACATCCAATCGGGCGACCGGTGTGGCATGGGCGCTCGGCATCGGCCGGATCGGTGCGGTGGCGGGTTCATTCGGCGGGGCGATTCTGCTCGCGGCTGGCTGGAGCAACGGCGGGCTGTTCATGATTCTCGCGATTCCGGCCATGCTGGCGGCTTTGGGGATTCTGCTCGCTGGCACGAAGCACGGGCGGGCGATGGAGCGTCAAGCCGGCGGCACACCGGCAGCGACGTCGCTTTCGAAGATTTGATGTGACCAGACTGGCCTGCCGTAACAGCGGATTTCCTGAGTTATCGGCAGGCCGGCGTCCGGGTGTCAGCAATCGATCTCCGTGCCCGTGAAATGCTGACCTGGCATCAATCGTAAGCCCGCGCGTCCTCCACCAGCCTCCCGTCTGTCGGTAGTGCCCCCGCAGCGACAAAATCGACCTCGCCACGCAGTCGCGTCACTTCCCTCAACGTCTCCTGCACGCGCGCGGCGAGCCCCTCGGGCGGTGTTGCGTTCGTCTCGCAAATCAGCCGCATCCGGTCATCGCCAACCCGCCCCTCGACACGCAGACGCAGCCGAACCAACTCGGGATAGCGCTTGCCGATCTCGCCGATCTGCCCGGGATGGACGAACATCCCGCGCACCTTGACTGTCTGGTCGGCGCGTCCGAGCCAGCCTCTGAGCCGCATATTGGTGCGCCCGCAAGGACTGATCCCCGCCTCCACCGCCGACAAGTCCCCCGTCGCAAAGCGAATCAGTGGATAGTCCGGGTTGAAGTTCGTCACCACGACCTCGCCGATCTCGCCAAGTGGCACCGGTTTCGTCCCCCCCGGCTCCACCAGTTCGACCAGCACGTTCTCGTCGACGATCAACCCCGCCTGTGCGTCGCTCTCGAACGCGATCAGGCCCAGATCGGCCGTGCCGTACAGCTGCCGCGCCGTAATGCCGCGCGCCTTGAACCAATCGCGTAACGATGGCGGCAATGCCTCGCCCGAAAGCGTTGCCCGACGGATGCAGCCGATATCCGCCCGCGCCGCTTCGCTCTTCTCGATCAGAATCTTCAGAAACGACGGCGTCCCGGCATACGCCACGGGCCGCAGATGACGAATTGCGTCGAGCTGCATCTCGGTCTGGCCGACGCCGGCCGGAAACACGCAGCATCCGAGCCGGGCAGCGCCCGTCTCGATCATCATCCCGGCTGGCGTGAAGTGATACGAGTACGTGTTGTAGACCAGATCGCCCGGGCGCAGGCCCGCCGCAAACATGGCCCGTGCAAAGCGCCACCAGTCGCTGCCGCGTCCGTCCGGCTCGTAGATCGGGCCGGGCGACTGGTACACGTGCGCCAACCCTCCGAGGGGTGTCACGTTCATCCCCCCCAGCGGCGGGTGGCGCACCTGATACGCAGACAGATCCGACTTGCGCGTCACGGGCAGACTGGCCAGCGCATCACGCGAGCCGATATCCTTCGCATCGACCTCCGCGAGCACCTGCGCAAAATACGGCGCACGCGTTTGCGCATGCGACACGTGCGTCGGCAACGCGGCCAGCAAGGCCTTCTCGCGAACCTCCGGCGCACGGGTTTCCAACGTGTCGAAGTAATCGTTCATAGTGACGGAAATACGTTGAGAATTAACGGTCAGCCAGTCATTCAGGCACGCAAGCGCTCAAATGCTCAAGCAATCCAGCGCTTGCGCCGTCGATAGCTCTTGACGTTGCGGAAGCTCCCCGCGCTGTTGTCCCCATCCTTGGCAATCCCCAGGTAGAACTCCTTGACGTCCTCGTTATCGCGCAGGGATGCCGCGTCTCCGTCCATCACCACACGCCCGTTTTCCAGGATGTAGCCGTAGTCCGCATAACGCAGCGCCACCATCGTGTTCTGTTCCGCCAGCAGAAAGCTAACGTTTTCGCGCTGATTCAAGTCGCGCACGATCGCAAAGATTTCATCGACGATCTGCGGTGCAAGCCCCATCGACGGCTCATCGAGCAGCACCATCGACGGCTGCGCCATCATCGCGCGGCCGATCGCACACATCTGCTGCTCGCCCCCCGAGGTGTAGCCGGCCTGCGATTTGCGTCGTGTCTTCAGCCGCGGAAAATAGGCGTAGATGCGTTCCAGCGCGTGTTGTTGTGCGCTACGCGACGCGTGGCGTACGTAGCCCCCCGTCAGCAGGTTCTCTTCAATGGTCAGGTGCGCGAAGCAATGCCGCCCCTCCATCACCTGGATCACGCCCCGCTTGACGAGACCGTTCGGGGTGAGCTTCTCGACGCGCTCGCCGCGATAGTCGATCGTGCCTTTCGTCACCTCGCCGCGCTCGGCCTGCAGCAGGTTCGAAATCGCCTTGAGCGTTGTACTCTTGCCGGCCCCATTGGCCCCGAGCAACGCAACGATCCTGCCTTCGGGCACCGTCAGCGACACGCCCTTGAGCACAAGAATGACGTGGTCGTAGATGACTTCGATATTGTTGACGCTCAAACTCGCTTCCATGCATGACTCCAGGATCGATGCGGCCGTGGGTCGTCGGCCGCCGTCCGCACCGTGCTACGCCGGGCGGACGACGGCGTCGATCACATCTTGTAGCAGGCGGGTGTCATCCCCTTTTCTTTCGCATACTGCTTGGCCGACGCTTCAAACAACGGGTGAATCAGACGTCGGTTGCCCTCGATCCAGTCGGACACCATCACCCACTTGGCCCCATCCCATTGCTGGATGCGCACCTTGCCGGAGCCCTCGTGATCCTCGCAACTCGTCTTGATGTCGGGCAGCAGCCCCGTGGCGCCCAGGGCCTTCAGGCGAGCCGCGTCGATATTCAGGTTCTCGAGCGCCCAACGCACCTGCACCGGCGTCATGACCTTGCCCTTGCCGAACTTGCTCTGGGCGGTATTGAGCGCCTCGACCGTGGCAACCGCTGCGGAAACGCCGCGGTTGTAGAGCACGGAGCCGATCTTCGCCGAATTTTGCAGATTGCCCTTGCCCGCGCCATACACCACCTTCTCGATGTCGGCGATCAGCGGCACCTGCTTGCCCGCGACGTTCCAGGTGGCGCTCATGTATCCCTTGGCGGCCGGGCCAGCCGGAATCGTGTCTTCCTCTGAACCGGCCCACCAGCTACCGACGATCCTGTCACGTGGATAGCCGACCTTCTGCGCCGCCTTGAGCGCCGTCTGGTTCATCACACCCCAGCCCCAGAACACAACGTAGTCCGGGTTCTCCTGCCGGATTCGCAGCCATTGCGCGCCCTGCTCGTTGCCCGGATGCGCGACCGGAATCTCGATCAGGTTGAACTTGTGGATCTTCGATTCGGCCTGCAGGGCGACAATCGGCTCCTTGCCATACGCCGAGTCGTGATACAGGTAGACGATCTTCTTCCCGTCCAGCGAGCCATGGTTCTTGTCGGCCAGGAACTTGATAATGGCCGACGCTTGCATCTGGTACGTCGTGACCAGCGGGAACGCCCACGGGAACACCGAGCCGTCCACCGCATCGGTACGGCCATAGCCCATCATCACCAGCGGCACCTGGTCGGTCGCCGTCTTGTCGATCAGTGCGTACGAGATGCCCGTCGCCATCACGTGGTACGCCGTGCCCTTGGTGACCGGGTTCTTGCCCTTGAGGCGCTCATAGCACTCCACGCCCTTGGCATTGTTGTACTCGGTCTCGCACTCCTCCCATGTCAGCTTGACGCCGTTCACGCCGCCGTTCTTGAGATTCACGTATTGCAGATAGTCGATAAAACCACCGTAGAACGACTGTCCGTTGGCACCATACGGGCCGACGCGATAGTCGGCGAGCGCGATGAACTGATCGTTCGACTGTGCGAACGCGGCCCCGGTGGCACCCATGCCGAGCACGAGTGCCATGCCCAACGATGCCGTCAACTGTTTCGTGTTCATGTTGTGTCTCCGTCTGTGGTTTTATCTATCGCAAAAATTGCTCCGGCAGTGCACAACGTTTCGTGCACGCCGTGTCGAACCTCAATGCGGGAAGGGCCAGATGCGCAGCTTCTCCTTGGTAATCTGCCAAAGCCGCGCCAGCCCGTGCGGTTCGGTAATCAGGAAGAAAATGATGAGACCGCCGAACACCATCAACTGGATGTGCGAGACGGTGGCGTTGGTGAACGGTAAATGCAGGAACGTGGCGATCGCGGGCAACGCGCTATCGAGCAGGATCGGCAGCAGCAGGATGAATGCCGCGCCCAGGAAGCTGCCGAGAATGCTCCCGACGCCACCGATGATGATCATGAACAGAATACGAAAGGACAGATCGAGCGAAAAGCCGTCCGGCTCCACGGAACCGAGGTAACAGTAGGCATATAGCGCGCCGGCCACACCGCAATAGAAGGAACTGACCGCGAAGGCGAGCAGTTTGACGCGCATCAGCGGAATGCCGATCACCTCGGCAGCGACATCCATGTCGCGCACCGCCATCCAGGCGCGACCGATGTGCGAGCGCACCAGGTTCTTCGCCACGAGCGCCATCAGCGTGACGACACCAAGCACGAACAGGTATTTGCGCACCGGCGTGTCGACGTCGACACCGAGCATCGAAATCTTCTGCGCCGTGATGACCCCGGAAGAACTGTGGTTCGAGAGCCATGCAAACTTCGTCAGTACCCAGAGCACGAAGAACTGCGCGGCCAGCGTGGCGACGGCCAGGTAGAAGCCCTTGATGCGCAGCGACGGCAGACCGAACGCCACGCCCACGAGCGCGGCACAAACGCCGCCCAGCGCGAACGAGGCGAGAATCGGCATGCCCTCGATGCGCAACTGGAAGTTGTACGCGCCGTACGCGCCGATCGCCATGAACGCCGCCGTCCCAAGCGACAACTGCCCGGCATAGCCCGTGAGGAGGTTGAGCCCCAAGGCGGCGAGCGAGAACACGAGAAACGGCACGAGAATTGCCGTGAGCCAATATTCGGAGGCGATCCACGGCAGCACACCGAACGCGATGGCGAGCACGGCACACACGGCAAACCGGTCCTGCCGGATCGGGAAAATCTGGCTGTCGGCTTCGTAAGATGTCTTGAACTGCCCAGCTTCGCGATAGAACATGGTTGGCCTCTGCGAGAAATGCTTGTGCGATCGTGTCGCGTAGAAGATCGTCGATCTCAGACCCGATCGATATGCCGCTCGCCGAACAAGCCTTCGGGGCGAACCAACAGGAACAGCAGCGCGAAGACATACGGGAACCAGCCCTCGATGCCCCCGAAATTCCCGCCGAACTGACTTTCCAGCAGTTGCGGGACGTAGATCTCCGCGAGTTTTTCTGCCGCGCCGATGATCAGTCCCCCGACAATCGCCCCCGGGATCGACGTGAAACCGCCGAGAATCAGTACGGGCAGCGCTTTGAGCGCCGTCATCGTCAGCGCGAACTGGACACCGTTGCGCGATCCCCAGAGCATGCCGGCCACCAACGCCACGAACCCGGAGACGCCCCACACCACCACCCAGATACGTTGCAGCGGAATACCCAGCGAGAGCGCCGCCTGATGATCGTCGGCCACGGCGCGCAGTGCCCGGCCGATACTGGTTGCCCTGAAGAACAACGCGAGCAGCGCCACCAGCACGGCGGCAATGCCTGCCGCCGCCAGATCGAAACGGCTCACGAGTATCCCGGTCGCGTCCATGATCGACGCGATGGGTTCATCGACGATGCCCAACGAGAGCGGTCGCACCTCATTGCCCCACAATAGCGGCGCGAGCCCTTCAAGAAAGAACGAGAGCCCGATCGTTGCCATGAACAAGGTGATGGGCGACTGATTCACCAGCTTTCGCAACACGAAGCGCTCCGTCGCCGCGCCCACCAACACCATGACGCCAAAGGCGCCGATGGCCGCCAGCCACAACGGCAAGCCCCGTTCCATCAGGCCGACCACCGACAATGCCGCGAAATACACCATCGCACCCTGCGCGAAGTTGAATACACCCGATGCCTTGAAGATCAACACGAAGCCGAGTGCGACGAGCGAATACATCACCCCCGAGAGCAACCCGCCGATCAGGATTTCCAGAAAGAACTGCATTGATGTCTCCCAGTGGCCAATGCGTCGCCGGCCTTCGTCAACCGCCTACCCGTCATGCGGCAGCAGGCATCCCATGCGTCTCGCCCAGATAGGCCCGAATGACTTCCGGGTCCGCTCTGACTTCGGCGGGCGTGCCGTCACCGATCTTCTTGCCGTAATCGAGCACCACGACCCGGTCGGAGATATCCATCACAACGCCCATGTCGTGTTCGATCAACACAATCGTCGTGCCGAACTCTTCGTTGACTTCCAGGATGAAGCGGCACATGTCGCGCTTTTCCTCAAGATTCATGCCCGCCATCGGCTCGTCGAGCAACAGCAGCGTCGGCTCGGCGGCCAACGCACGCGCCAGCTCGACGCGCTTCTGCAGGCCGTAAGGCAGTCGTCCGACAGGCGTCTTGCGGATGTGCTGAATTTCGAGGAAGTCGATGATCTCCTCGACCTTGGCGCGATTCGCCATTTCCTCCTGGCGCGCACGCCCCCACCAGATCGCACTGGCGAGCAGGCCCGAGCGCATCCGGGTGTTGCGGCCCGTCATGATGTTATCGAGCACCGTCATGCCCTTGAACAACGCAATGTTCTGGAACGTGCGCGCCACGCCCTGACGCGCTGCCGATGTCGGATGCATACGCTGTCTCAACTGGCCGCGGAAGACGATGGCCCCCTGCTGCGGGTGATACACACCATTGATCACGTTGAGCATCGAACTCTTGCCCGCTCCATTCGGGCCGATGATGGCGCGGATCTCATGTTCCCGAACGTCGAATGAGATATCCGTCAACGCCTTCACGCCACCGAACGTCAGGCTGATGTGCTGCAAATCGAGGAGGACGTCTGCGGTGCTTCGGTTGTCGCTCATGCCTTCTCCTGCCGGTTGCCTGGGGTGATGCCTAGGATTTTTGCCGTTGCCGATGTCAGGCAGCGCAGCGCAGCGTCACAGGCGCGGGGTCGTCGGCCGGGGCGCGCGCTCCGATCACGCGCGCCGGGTGTATCTCGAGCGTGGCACTCACACTGCCCTCGCGCCCGTCCTCGAACTTCAGGCGCGTTTCGATGAACTGTGTCTGCTTGCCCGAATAGAACGCGTCGACCAACACCGCGTACTTCTGCGCAATGAACGCGCGGCGCACCTTGCGCGTTCGCGTCAGTTCGTCGTCGTCAGGGTCCAGCTCCTTGTGCAGGATCACGAAGCGCTGAATCTGAGCCGCCTCGAATGCACGCTCCCTGGCCAGATCGGCATTCACGGAATCCACGCAGCCCAGAATCAATTCGGCGACGCGCGCGTGCGTGGCGAGATCGATGTACCCCGCATAGGAAAGGTTCTGCCGCTCCGCCCAATTGCCCACGGCATCCATGTCGATATTGATGAAGGCGCACACGCTGTCACGTCCGTCGCCGAAGGCCACTGCTTCCTTGATGTACGAGAAGAACTTGAGCTTGTTTTCGATGTACTTCGGCGCGAACAGCGACCCAGAGGCGAGTTTTCCGACGTCCGTGGCGCGGTCGATGATGCGCAGATGACCGTCGGCATCGATGATGCCGGCGTCGCCCGTGCGGAAATAGCCTGCCTCGTCGATGGCTTCGCGCGTGGCATCCGGCCGCTTGTAGTACGCCTTGAGCAATCCCACCCCGCGCACCAGCACTTCCCCGTTGTCGGCGATCTTGATTTCCATCCCGGGCGCGACCGGCCCCACGCTGTCGAATCGAACCTCGCGATCGGGTTGCAGGCAGACGTACGCGCACGTCTCCGTCTGCCCGTAGAACTGCTTCAGATTGATACCAATCGCGCGATAGAAGCGGAACAGATCCGGGCCGATGGCCTCGCCAGCGGTGTATGCCGTGCGAATCCGGCTCATGCCGAGCGTATTGCGCAGCGGACCGTACACGCAAAGGTTCCCGAGCGCGTACTGCAGCCGGTCGAGCCACGACACCGGACGCCGGTCGAGCACTGCCGCGCCGCACCGGTTCGCCACGTCCATGAAATGCGCGAACATCTTGCGCTTGAGGCGATTCGCGTCCTCCATGCGGATCATCACTTGCGTCAGCACATTCTCGTACACGCGCGGCGGCGCAAAGTAATAGGTGGGACCGATCTCGCGCATGTCCGTGGCGATCGTGTCGGGTGACTCCGGGCAGTTGACGGTAAAACCCGCTACCAGTGCCTGCGCGTAAGAAAACAAATGGTCGCCGACCCAAGCCATCGGCAGGTACGACAACACCTCGTCGCCCGGGCCGAGCTTGTCGAACGCGCTGCCGTGAGCGGCCGCGCCAATCAGGCCGGCATGCGAATGGCAAACGCCCTTGGGCTTGCCGGTGGTGCCGGAGGTATACAGGATCGTAGCCGTGTCGTCGGGATCGCCACTGGCCACGGCGTCGTCGAAGTAGCGCGGATGCCTGGCGTCAAATTCGCGCCCTCGCTCGATGACCGACGCGTACGACTGCAGCCCCGCGGCGTCATAGCTTCGCAGGCCGCGCGAGTCCTCGTAGACGATGTTCGACAGGCGCGCCACCGTTGTGCGCAACGCCAGCAGTTTGTCGACCTGCTCCTGATCTTCGACGATGGCGAAATCGATTTCGGCGTCTTCCAGCACGTGAACCATTTCCGCCGCCACGGCGTCCTGATACAGCGGCACGGCCACGCCGCCAAGGGCTTGCGCCGCCGTCATCGCCCAGTACAGGCGCACGCGATTATTGCCGACGATGGCGAGGTTGTCGCCTCGTTTGAATCCGGCAGCGGCCAACGCACATGCCAGCATCCGGACTTCATGCGCGGCTTCCTGCCAGGTCCAGCATTGCCATATCCCCAGATCTTTTTCCCGATACGCCGTGCTGGCGCCGCGCGTCGCCGCATGCGCCAGCAACAAACGCGGAAAGGTGGTGCGCTCCTGCATGCCTGTCTCCTGTGTCTCGCCACGATTCGACGGTTGTCGAGGAGGTGTGGCGTGGCTCGGTCGGCGCGCGTGCGTGTGGCACGCTCTCTACCGCTAGCAACGTCTCTTAACGACGTTCTTTTGGGTGGCGCTGCGTCATTCGTGATGGCTTGCGATCGTCTGCACGATGGAACGGCGACGACTATCCCTGGCAACAGGCAGCTTCTATACTTGGACTTCGGCGTCGTGTAAGAATCACCGTGAAAGCTTGTCTCGCCGTTGTCAGGCAAGGCGAAGATACCTCATGGATCACGACGGATTTGTCACCCGGATGACAATCAAGGGAAAGTCCCTATATGTCGCTCGAAACCCTGTTGCAGCGCAGCGTATGGGCGCAAGGATTGACGCCATCGCAACGCGAACGCGTGGCGGCGGAAATTCAGGTTCGGCCGGTCGAGAACGGTGGCTATGTGTGTCGCAAGGGGGATCCCTCGCAGGCGTGGTTCGGCGTCATCGAGGGGCTTGTGAAGATTGCGACGGCGTCTGCCAGCGGGAAATCCGTCACGTTCACGGGCGTGCCGGCAGGCGCGTGGTTCGGGGAAGGGTCGGTGCTCAAGCGCGAGAATCGCAAGTACGACGTGATGGCGCTAAGGGATTCCGTACTCGCTCACATGCCGATTGCCACATTCAACTGGTTGCTCGATACGAGCATTCCGTTCAATCGCTTTCTCACGCTACAGCTCAACGAGCGTCTCGGCCAGTTTATTGCGGCCGTCGAGCACGAGCGGCTGCTCGACACGGATGCACGCGTCGCCCGTTCCCTGTCGTCAATGTTCAACCCGAACCTGTATCCGTCCGATGACCCCACGGTGCAGATCTCGCAGGAAGAGTTGAGCTATCTCGCTGGCGTGTCGCGACAGCGCGTCAATCTCGCGCTCAAGGTACTGGAACAGGCCGGGCTGGTGAAGGTCGACTACGGCGTGCTGACGATTCTCGATCTCGAGGGCATGCGCGAGTTCGGGATGTAGCGTCGACTGCGGGGTGAACAGGCGCGTCGCGCCCCTGGTGGTCGAAGCGCATCCTACGCATTGGCGGCGAGCCGCCGGGCCGTGCCCACGGCATTCGCGGGCACGGCGCTCGAATGGCTTGGCACGCTACCACGGCGCGTACTGCTCGAAGATCGTCTGGCGCTCAAAGGCGATCAGCACGGCGCGTTTGTGCGGAAAATCGAACTCGCGCAGCCGCGCCGCCCCTTGTCCCTGCATGTACGCGATCCAGCGATCATGGTCGATGCGCGGCTCTCCCACTATGCGCTGGGTGCGCGGATCGTCGAGAAAGAGGTAATGCACGATCGAACGCAGCCACGCTTCGGTGCGTCCCGGCGAGCGAAACCGCGTGGAGCCCACGAGCAGATGGAAGCCGCGATCGTAGTCGGCCGCATCGCAAAACGGCGCAATGCGATCCTCCTTCGCCCAGTACACCTCGAAATAGGCGAACGGCTCGTCGTCGAAGCAGCCGAACAGCGTCACCGCATGCGGATCGGCCTGCATTTTCGCCAGATAGTCGGCATGTGCCTCGATCGTTCCCGTCTGCTCCCAGAAGTGCGCCACGCTGTCGAGATTCATCCATTCGTGGAAGCGCTCGAGGTCGCCCGACTGGTCGATCGACCGCAGACTGAAGCTCGTCCCAAGCCTGGCGATGTGCCGGCGATACACCTCCCCCACCGGTTTCGGCGCCCGCAGCGGATGCCGTTTGCCATCGCTTACCCGGTACTGCTGCGCCATGCCTGCCGACGACGGGCCCCGCAGCCACATTGCTGGATGCTGCCAGAAGGTTTGACGCGAGACATGCAGCCCCCGGGCACCTTCCGTCTCCATGAGCGCCTCGCCCACGCCGTCACGCACCGCCGCCACCCGCCACGCGGCGAAGTCGCTGCCAGCCAACGCGTCGGGCCACACGATAGTCGCCCGGCCGCAGGCCTTGTGCCGGCAGAAAACCGCCGCCAACAACGGCAGCAGTGCCTGTACCGGCAGGCCCGCGTCGTGCCGCGTGCGCGCCTGCAACGTCATCGCGGCGTCCTGTTCGGTCACGTGGAAGATGGCGACGGCCCTGCCATCGCACCACAGGGTCAGGTCTTGCTCCGCACGCGCGACGGCGTCGTCTGGACCGCAGGCGTAATAGCGGCGTCCGTCGCCCGAGCTCAGCGCATAAAGCGCGTCGTGCGCGGCGGCCCACGGCCGTGTGTCCACGAGAGATGGTTCGATATGAGCGGGCGTTGCAATTGACACGATTCGATCTCCTCACAAGCAAGCCGCACGCCGACGAGGCGCCCGGCAAATTCAAATCCCGGCCTCCGCCGCAGCGCGCATGGCACGCGCCATCGACGCAAAGGCGGCCTCCATGCGCCCCGTCATCCGGTCGAGCGACACGGGGCCGCCAAAGCCCCACGACGGCGGCAGGAACGCCACGCGCCCGTCACGTACGGCGGGTAGTGCCTGCCACACGGGCAATTGATATGCTGGCGCGGCGGCGTCATCGACAACGATCAGCGACCACGCGCGATGGCGTGCCAAATCCCCCAGGGACAGGTTGACCATCGACTGACGCGAATCGAGCCACCCCAACGCGTTGCGCGCGCCAAGATGCCCGACGAGCGCGCCGATCATGTCCTTGTTATCGTAGGCCCAGAAGTTGCCGCCGCCGGCATTCGCGTTGAGCAGCGCGACCGGCGCGTCGCGAAAGCCGTCGCGCAACGCCTGCGCGCGCGCGACGGCAATGCGCGCCTCGCTCTGGCGAGCGATCTGCGCGGCCGCCGCCGAGCGCCCCGTCATGTCGCCGATCGCGCGGAAGATCGCCAGCATCCGGTCGAGCGCATCGCCCTCGCCTGCCATCGGCTGCACGTTGAAGACGACGGTCGGTGCGATGCGCGCCAAGGCGTCGAACAAGCGCGCGTGCCGATACGCGTAGGCCACGATCAGGTCGGGCTGCAGCGCGGCAATGGCCTCAAGATTCGGCTGCTCGCGGGTGCCCACCGAACTGTCGGCGCGTAATCGCTCGGCCCGATATTTGACCCATTGCGCATACGCACGGGGGTCTGCGACACCCAGAGGCGTCACGTCGAGCGCCAGGAGCGATTCGGTGAACAGAAATTCGAGCGACACGACGCGGCGCGCGTTCGTCGGCAACCCGGGCGACGCCCGGTTGACGAGGCCGCGATAGCCTTGTGCATGCGCGCCGAGCGAGACCGTTCCCGTGGCGAGCGCTGTAGCGGCCGCGAGCGCCTTCAGACTAAGGCGCCTGCCCGACGAGATGAGCGTGCACGCCCGAGCGACGCGCACCGCGGCGAGAGGATCAGCCGGCATGTGCATGCGACCTCGAAAAAGTGCGAGAGAGCAACCAGAGGAAGAGCGGCGTGCCCACAGCGGCCGTCACGATACCGAGCGGCAGATCCATCGGTGCGAACAACGTGCGCCCGAAAAAATCCGCCAGCCCCAGCAGCAGCGCGCCCGCCAGCGCGGCCGTCAACAACCGCGCGCGGGTGCCAGCGAGCGGCAGTGCGCGCAGCGCGTTGGGCACGATGAGGCCGACATACGCAACGGGACCTACCGTCGCCACCGCGGCTGCCGCCATGGCACCGGCGAGCACGAGCAACCCCAACCGCGCGCGCGCGACCGGCACCCCGAGGGCTTCGGCCGTTTCGTCGCCGAGGCTGAGCAAGTCCAGCCAGCGAGCCGCACGGACGGCCAGCGGAAAACAGATGACGAGCCACGGCAGCAGCGCTCGCACGCCCTGCCACGACTGTCCGTAGCTGCTGCCGACGAGCCACACGAGCGCCTGCGTCGCATGCACGTGGAACTGCAATACCAGCAGATTGGCCAGTGCCGCCAGCACCCCGGCCATGGCCATACCTGTCAGGATCACGCGCATCGGCGCAAGCCCCCAGCGGGCGTTCACACCGAGCACGACGGCCAGCACCGCGGCGCTGGCGGCCCACGCCGCCGGCATCGACCATCGCGCCGCGGCATCCGGCCACACCAGGTGCAGCGCGAGCACGGCCAGCCCTGCCGCCTGATTGACGCCCAGCAGCTCGGGCCCCGCAAGCGGATTGCGACAGGCGCCCTGTAACAACACCCCGCTTCCCGCGAGCAGCGCCCCGGCGCCCATCGCGATCAGGCTGCGCGGCATGCGCAGATCGACAAGCTGGCCGGCGGCAGTGTGTGCGTCGAACACATCCCGCCAATGCCACGGCGCAGGCCACGGCAGTACGCCGATCGCCAGCGTGAGCCCGGCCACGGAGAGCAATGCGACGGCCATCGTTGCCACGGCGACGACCATCGGCCGGCGACTTGGCGATCGCGGGAAAGCCGACGCTGGCGCAGTCATCTCGGCAGTACTCGCCGGTAGTCCGAAGCGCAGCAACAGCAGAAGGACGGGTGCGCCAATCACGGCACTCATGACGCCCACCGGGAGCGCACCGAACGTCACCAGCGCGCGCGCCAAGCCATCGGTCACGATGAGCATCGCCGCGCCCCACAACGCGGCGAGCAGAATGAGCCACGCCGGACGGTGCACCCCCATCAGGCGCACGAGGTTCGGCGCCGCGAGCCCCACGAAGCCGACCGGCCCCGCGAGCGCAATGGCAATGGCCGAGAGCGCCGCCGCGAGCAGAATCGCTCCCACCCGCACCGCCCCCACCCGTTGCCCGAGTGCGGCGGCCTGCGCCTCGCTGAAACGCGCGAGGCCAAGCGGATGCAGCAGCGCCCACAGCCCGAGTCCGGCCGGCAACAGCAGCCAGGTCGCCTCGTCGGCCCCACGCTTGCCGAATTGCTGCAACGATCCGGTGCTCCATTGCACCACGCCCACGGCCGCTCGCGTGTACAGCGTCAGCATCACCATGCATAACGACGAAAGGGCAAGCGCATTCGCGGCGCCCGCGAGCGTCAGCCGCAGCGGCGTCGTTCGTATCCCTCCTGCCAGCGCGAACGTGAAGAGCGCAGCGAGCATACCGCCCGCCAGCATCATCGGCATCACAGCCAGACCGGGGACGAGCAGGGCGACGATCAATCCCAGTTGTGCGCCGGCCGACACACCGAGTAATTCGCCCGACGCCAGCGGGTTTTGCGTGAGCGTTTGCAGCAATGCCCCGGCCAGCCCCAGACATGCGCCCGCCGCGAGCCCGGCGCGGATCTGCGGCAACCATGCGTCGGCGAACAGCAGCCATGCTAGCGAGGCGTCGCCCCCCAGCCGCCCCTGCACCGCCAGCACCAGGGTCTGGATGCCGGGCCACGCGTGGCTGGCCGCCGCGTGCGCGGCGATGGCCATCGCGAGCGCCAGCCAGCCCCCCCAGAGCGCGCGCGTGCGCAACCCATATTGACGTGGCGCCGCGTGCGCCGGCACCGATAACTCGCGCGGAAGGTTCAACGGGCGGAGAGCGCGCATGCGATCAGCCCCCCAGCACAGGCAGGCACATCGGCAAGCCCTGAAAATCGATGCGCTGCATCGGCGTGGCGAACACGTCCATGAGACGGCCCGGGTCCATTGTTTCGTCCGGCGTGCCCGAGAAGACCAGCGTACCACTGCGCATGAGCAGCATGGCGTCGGAGAAGGCGGCCGCCTGGTTGAGGTCGTGAAGCACCCACACGACGGTCATACCGGTCTCGCGATTGAGTTCCCGTATCCGGCCGAGGATGTCGATCTGGTGGCGCACATCCAGGTACGTCGTGGGCTCGTCGAGCAGCAGGACGTTACCCTCCTGTGCCAGCGCCATGGCGATGAAGGCGCGCTGACGCTCGCCGCCCGAGAGTGCCGCGACGTCGCGCGTGCATAGCGCTTCGAGTTCCATCAAGTGCAGCGCGCGCTCGATGGCGAGATTGTCACGCTCGCCGAGGCGTCCGCCAATGCCCGTGTGGCTATATCGCCCACAGGCGACCAGTTCGGCCACTGTCATGCCGAAGGGCATGCCGGGGGTCTGGGCCAGTAGTGCAATACGACGCGCGCGTTCGCGCGCACGCAGGGTATCGAGCGGTGTGTCGTCCAGCCAGACCCGGCCCGAGGCCGGCTTGAGCAGCCCGCCCAACGTGCGCAGCAAGGTGCTCTTGCCACAGCCATTCGGGCCGCACAGCGCACTGATACGCCCTGCGGCGAACGTGACGTCCACATGATTGAGCACGTGGCGCGCACCGACCGAGACGTTCAATCCTCGCGCGCGTAACGTGGCGCCAACAGGAGAGGTCAGAGATTCATTCATGGTGGATGCCGGGCCGGACGGTCAGCCAGGCGCGGAGCACGGGATGCGATGCGTCCCGGTATGCCCCGGCCGCTCAGCCCCGCGTCATCGAGAGCGCCCAGCGCCCCGCATAGGCCGCCTAAACTCCAGAAGTGGTGGTTCGTCCATCAGAAGACGTATCACTACCCGGCATATTTACCCATGTCATCGCCACGTCCGCTTTCTCCCCCCTCAAGGCCCTCACGCCCATCCTGTCCATCCGCCCCCCGAACCGCGTCCTTCCCCGTCCCCCCCCATCGCCCACCGCGCCCACCAACGCATGCAGGCAATCGGCGCTCCCGCTTCGGTGTCGCGGCCTTGGGGCTTCTCCTTGCGGCATGCGCCCGATCGCCATCGGCCGATATCGCGGCTTCCGCCGCCTCCGCGCCGTTCACCGCATCGGTCGCCGCCCGGCACTACACGGCGGACATCCGCCGCACCATCGACGGCACGGCCCACATTCGCGCCGACGACTGGGGGGGCCTGGGCTTCGGCTTCGGCTATGCGCAGGGGCAAGACAACCTGTGCACGCTGGCTGAGAGCATCGTGACGTTTCGCGGCGAACGCTCGCTCGCGTTCGGCGCGAAGGGCCGCGTCGCGCAGCGCACAACGTTCGGCCAGCCGACGAACCTCGACGCCGATGTCTTCTTCCGCCTGATGTTCGACGACGGCACCCTCGCCCGATACCGCGCCGCCCAGTCGCCGCGCGGCCGCGCGTTGGCGCAGGGGTTCGCCGCCGGGATCAATCGCTACCTGAAAGACGTGCGCCACCTCTCCGACGCACGCGAGCATGCCGCGTGCCGCAATGCCGACTGGCTGCGACATCTCGCAGCCGTGACCGAGGACGACGTCTACCGTCGACTCTATGCGGCAACGCTCGCAGCGGGATCCGCTACGCAAGTGGCCGCCATCGCCAACGCCCAGCCGCCCGCCGTCAGCCTCGCCTCGGCCCCGCCGCCGGATTCGCCCACGCAAAAGATCGCGCTGTCACCCTCGGCAATGACATTGCTCAACGACCCCGCGCTCGGTAGCAACGCCATCGCGTTCGGCGCCGAGCTCAGCGCCAATGGACAACCGATTCTCTACGGCAGCCCGCACTGGTACTGGGAGGGCGCCGACCGGCTCTACCCCGCGCACCTGACGATTCCCGGCAAGCTCGACGCCTCGGGCGTCGGTCTACTGGGTACGCCCTTCGTCATGATCGGCTTCACGCAGAACGTGGCCTGGACGCACACGGTCTCGGCCGCGCGGCGCTTCGGCCTCATGGCGCTCACGCTCGACCCGGCCGACCCGACGCGCTATCGCGTCGATGCGCGCATCGAAGCGATGCAACGCGTGCAAATCGCCGTACCGGTGCGCGACGCGCAAGGTCATCGGTCAAGCCTATCGTTCACACGCTACCGCACTGGCGACGGGCCGCTCGTCAACCTGTCCGCGATGTCGCCCGCGCTGGGCTGGTCGCGACAGCACGCATTCGTGCTTCGCGATGCCAATGCCGGCAATTTCGGACTACTGGAGCACTACCTGCACCTTGCCCAGGCCAAATCGCTCGACGCATTCGTCGCGAGCGCGCGGGCCGATGCGGCGAATCCGTGGGTCAATACCCTGGCCATCGGCAGGCACGACCCACGTGCGTGGTTCGGCGACATCGGTCCGGTGCCCGGCGTGCCCGACGCCCTCGCCAAAGCCTGCACCGCGATGCCAGCGGGCGAAGCTTTCGCCCGACTCGCACCGGGACTGCCCGTGCTCGACGGCAGCCGCAGTGCCTGCGCCTGGCAGACCGAGCCCGACAGCCCCCTGCCCGGTACCCTTGGACGCCACGCCATGCCGGACATCATGAGTCGTACCGTCGTATCCAATATGAACGACAGCGCATGGCTTGCCGCGCCAGACGCGCCGTTGCGCCACCTGAGCGCCGTGCTTGGCCGACGTGACGCGCCGCTCTCGCTGCGCAGCCGCGCGGGCCTGCAACGCATCGCCGCTCTGCGCGCCGCCGGTCCCGTCACGCCGGGCGCGCTGCGCGACGCCGTGCTCCACGCCCAGCCGCTCTCCGCAGACCTCACCCGACAGACGCTGCTCGCGAGGGTGTGCCCGTCGACCAACGGTCCGATCGACGTGCGGATCTCCCGCGATGGCCTGAACGGCAAGGCCTTCGAACCGGCGCGCAACGTCGACATCGCGCCGGCCTGCCGCGTGCTCGCCGCGTGGGATGGCACGGGCGAGCGTCGCGCGCGAGGGGCCAACCTGTGGGACGCCGTCTGGATCCGTCTGGCAGGCGTTGATGCGACGGGACAGCGGGCACTGGCGCCCCCGTTTGACGCGTCGCAAGCGGCAACGTCGCCCGCCGGTTTGGCCGCTGACCGGGCAACGCTTGCGCAGGCGCTCGGCGCGGCCGTATTGGAGATGCAAAGCATGGGACTGGCGCTCGACAGCCGCCGCGACGAGGCCCTCTTCGCGACCCGGGGCGGGCGCCGCATCGGACTGTCAGGTGGCTGCGACATCGCCGGCTATTTCTCGATCGCTTGCGCCGATGCACGCATGGGGCCGGGCCGCTACGCGATGGACACCACGCCGCGCGGCGACACGTATCTGCAGGTCGTGTCGTTCCCGGGCGCGCCGGCGCAAGCGGTGGACGCGACCACCCTCGACGCCTCGGGCCCCGCCGACGATCCGGATGATCCGCGCAACGGCGAAGCGCTGCAAGCCTGGGCAGACAAGCGCTGGCAGCGCGCGGCGTTCAGTGAAGCGGATGTCGCCGCCGCCACGGTCAGCGCACTGCATCTGTCCCAATAGGCGCGCCCCCGTAAACATTTGAAGACTTGGTTCGTCCACTACTCGATAGGTGCGGGCGCCCGGGGACACGAGTGCGCCCGTCGCCTCGGTTTCCGATAAAAACTCAGGAGTCTTAGATGAACCACTACGGGAGCGTTTCTGGCCGGGAAGCCAGCCGCCGGCGATCGACCCATCGTCCTCGTCATCGCCACATCGCCATCGCGGCGAGCCTTGCCCTCGCGCCGCTGGCATTCTCGAGCAGCGCCTACGCGCAGACGTCGGACGCGTCGAGCGACGTGACGCTCGCGCCTACGCAAGTGAGCGCGCAGCGCGATCAGGAGGACGGTGCAGGGCCGGTCGACGGCATCGTTGCCAAACGCAGCACCGCCGGTACGAAGACCGATACACCGCTCCTCGAGACGCCGCAATCGGTCTCCGTGATCCCGAAGGAGATGATCCGCGACCTGGGCGCCCAGAGCGTCAGCCAGGCCATGCGGTACAGCGCGGGGGTGTTGCCCGACAACGCAGGCTTCGAGACCCGCTTCGACTGGATCAACATCCGCGGCTTTTCGGCGTCCACGCTGGGCATGTACATGGACGGCACACGTCTGCAATCGGTGACCGAGTTCCAGCTCGACCCCTATGGACTCGAGCGCATCGAGATCCTGCGCGGCCCGGCATCGGTGCTCTATGGCCAGAACACGCCCGGCGGCCTGATCAACATGGTCACGAAAAAGCCGCTCGAAACGCCGTTGCATGAGGTCCAGCTCTCCCTTGGCTCGTTCAAGAACAAACAGGCCGCGTTCGACTTCAGCGGCCCACTCGACGAAGACCGCAAGGTGCTCTATCGCGTCGTCGGCTTGGTCCGCGACAGCAACACGCAGGTAGACCACACCCCGAATGACCGCATCTACATCGCACCGTCGCTGACCTGGAAAGCGACTGACAAGACCACGATCACTTTCCAGGGGAGCTACCAGCGCGACAAGGTCGGCTTCGGCCAGTTCCTGCCCGCCTCTGGCACCGTGCTCTACAATCCGAACGGCCAGATCCCGGTCGGCCGATTCGTGGGCGACCCGGACACCGACAACATCAAGCGCGAGCAGGTCTTCGCGGGCTACCAGATCGAGCACCGCTTCAACGATCAGGTCACGTTCAAGCAATCTGCACGCTATTCATATCTCGACTATAAGGTCGACACCGATGGTTACGGGCTGGGCTATACGTCGGGTAGCACAACGACGATCAACCGGCTGCCCTTCGCGGATTACCGCCAGACCGATGTGGTCACCATCGATAACCAGTTGCAGACGAAGTTCAAGACCGGCCCGTTCTCGCACGTTGCGCTGTTCGGCTTCGACTATTACTACTATAACGAGCATCGCAGCATGCGCCAGGGCGTGGCCAGCGCGGCGAACCAGCTCAATCTCTACTCGCCAAGCTACAGTTCGGCGGTCTTCGGCCTGACGCGCCAGGCCGCAGATACCGATTCGCGCTATACGCAGGGCGGCCTCTACTTCCAGGACCAGATCAAGTATAAGAAGTGGCTGCTCACGCTTGGCGCGCGTCAAGACTGGGCCGCGCAGAACGTATACAACCGCCTGACCCAGCGCTCGTCGAACCAGTCGGATTCGCAGGCGACCTTTCGCACCGGTCTGACCTACCTGTTCGACACTGGGATCGCGCCGTACTTCAGCTACTCCGAGTCGTTCCAGCCGAACGTCGGCACCGATCGTTTCGGCAACCAGTTCAAGCCGTCGAAGGGAAAACAGTACGAGATCGGCGTGAAGTACCAGCCCGTTGGTTACAACAGCTTCATCACACTGTCGCTGTTCGACATCCACATGACGAACGTGCTGACCACCGACCCGGTCAATACCGCCTACTCGGTGACGACCGGCGAGCAGCACTCGAAGGGTTTCGAAATCGAGGCGGTCGGCGAACTCACTGACAATCTGAAGGTGATCAGCTCGTTCACGAACACCAATATCGTCAATTCGAAGACCAACGACGCCACGCTGCTCAACAAGGTGCCACCGCAGCAGCCGCGCACCGCCGCCTCGCTGTGGGCCGACTACACGTTCCACACCGGCATGCTCAAGGGCTTCGGCTTCAACGGCGGTGTCCGCTACGTGGGGCCGACTTATATCGAATCGACCAACACGGCCGGACAGGCACCGTCGCGCACGCTGGTCGACCTCGGTCTGCACTACCAGTTCAACAAGCACTGGCGCTTCCAGCTCGACGGCAGCAACATCTTCGACAAGATCTACGTCGTGTGCGTGACGACGTCGCAATGCGCCTATGGCGCCCGCCGCACGATCCTGGGAACCGCAAAGTACTCCTGGTAACGCACGGCGAAGCCCCCTTCGGCCTCACCGGCCGCCGGTGAGCAAGGTAACAAAGGGGTGGCCCTGCGCGGGGCTGCCCCTTCTTGCTTGCGTGCCCGGCCTATAGGCCGTCAGCAGGTGGCCCGCATGGGACAGACACCGCGGCTCGTTCCTCGGCACGCCACGCATCCACGTGCCTGAGCGAACGTGCCACATCGTCAATCCACGCCTTGGCGCGCGGCAACTGCATGTGGCTCGACGACACCGTGCTCTCATACACTGGCGCAGTCCCCAGCGCATGCGCCAGCCGGTCCCGATCCTCTTGCGCGCGACGCTCGACCCACCAGGCATGCACCGGTCCCGCCATCGGACGCAAACGGTGCGCGTCCGCCAGCGCCCGCAGGTGCGCCGTCACACGGAACAGATGCCCAAGCTCGTCGCGGCCGAGCGACGCGTAGTCGCCTGTATCGGTTGTCGCCGCTTCGCCCTGGGCCGGGATCGACAACGCGGCGTCGACCGCCGCAGCCAGCCCCCCTTCGTCCAACGCCTTGCCCGCATGCGGCGCGAGCAACGCACGCAACTGCGCGGCGTCCACCTGCGGCAGGATCGTCACGAGATAGTCGAGCAAGTCCGCCGTCCAGTCGCGCCTCGACACCGCGGGCGGTGTCCCCAGCGCGGGCGGCACGAACGTGTCTGCCAGGCCGAGAAATGCGACTTCGTCGCCAGCGGCCCACAGTCGCTGCGCCATCGCCAGGGCAACGGCGCCCCCCAGCGACCAGCCGAGCAGGTAATACGGTCCGTTCGGCTGCGAGGCGCGCACCGCATCCACGTAGCAGGCCGCCATGTCTTCGAGCGACGTGTCGCGCCATGCGGGATCAAGCACCATGCGCGACTGGATACCGATCACCGGGCGCTCGCCCATCAGCGCCTGCGCCAGTGGCCGATAGTCGAAGACCGTGCCGACGGCCGGATGCACGCAGAAGAGTGCCGGCACGGATGCCTTGACCGCGTTCAGGCTTGCCAGCACGCCGCCGCGCAGTGGCGTTGGCGCGCCAGACGTTGCGACACCTGCCGCCAGACGCGCAACCGTGCTGTGTTGCATCAGGTCACGCAGCGTGACCCTGAGCGCAGGCGTGCCACGTTTGAGCCGCGCGATCACCTGCAATGCGAGAATCGAATCGCCGCCGATCTCGAAAAAATTGGCGTCGCGGCTCACGCGATCGAGCTTCAGCACGCCACACCAGACTTGCGCGATGTGAGATTCGAGCGCCGAGCACACCGCCGATGCCTCAGGCACGGACGCCGGCGACGATGCAGTCGCCGCCGCCTCCAGCAGCGCGCGGCGATCGACCTTGCCATTGGCCGTCAGTGGCAGCGCATTCAAGCGTACGAGACGCGCAGGCACCCATGCGGCGGGCAACGACGCCTGCAACGCCTCGCTCGCGGCGGTCTGCGCCAGCTCACCCGCGTAATAGCCGAGTAGTTGCGATTGGCCGCGCGCGTCGTGCTCGACCAGCACGACAGCGTCGCGCACGCCCTCCAACGCCCGCAGTGCGTACGCGACTTCGCCCGGTTCGACCCGGTAGCCACGAATCTTCACCTGGTCGTCGGCGCGTCCGAGATATGTGATCTGTCCGTCGGCGCGTCGTTTCACCCGATCGCCCGTGCGATACATGCGTGCGCCCGCACGCCACGGGTCCGGCACGAACCGCTCCGCAGTCTTGCCCGGCTCCCCGAGGTACCCTCGCGCGAGCGCGACGCCGCCGATATACAGTTCGCCCCCCACGCTCGGCGGCACCAGGTTGAGATCGGCATCGAGTACGTATGCGCTGACATTCGGCAAGGGGGTACCGACGGGAAGCGGCTCCGGCGCGCTCGAGTCGCGCGCGTCCCACTCGGGTGCGCGGTGAGTGAGCACCCCCACCGTCGTCTCGGTCGGTCCGTAATGATTGAGCAGGCGGAGTCCCGGGCGGTGGGTGCGCAACAGCGCCAGCAACGCCGTGTCGGCCGCCTCGCCGCCAACGACCAGCCAGTCATGTGGCAACACGTCGGGGCCGGCCGCCAACAGCAAGCCCTTGAGATGACCCGGGACAATCTTCATCACCCCGATCCGGCGCGCGCGCATCCAGTCAGCGAAGCGGCCCGCATCGAAGGCATCCTCCTGCGGCAAGAGATGCAAGGGCCTGCCCATCGCCAAGGCGCCGAACAATACCGTGTGTCCGAGGTCCGCCGCCACGGTCGAGACCATCGCCATGCCGGCGTCGTCCGGCAAATCATGCCAGTGAGAGATCACGCCCTGGACATAATTGTGCAATGCCCCACGGCCGACGACCACGCCTTTGGGCTGCCCGGTCGACCCGGACGTGTAGATCACATACGCCGCCTGCGCCGGATGCACCCGGCGATGCGCGAAGCGAACGTCGTCACCCGCCATGACATCGGTGACCGAGAGCGTGCGGCAACCATCGACACCATGCAGCGCGGCCATCGACGTCGACGCCGACGCCGAGTCGACGATCACGGCCCGCGCGCCGCTTGCTGCGACCAGCTGCGCCAGACGTGCCGCCGGCTGCGACGGATCCAGCGGAACATATGCGGCCCCCAGTTTCCACACGCCGAGCATTGCGGCGACCCATGCCGCGCTGCGCGGAAGGACCAGCGCAACACGATCCTCCACCCCGATGCCGGATTCCGCCAACGTTTGCGCAATGCGATTTGCGCGAGCGTCGAGCGTGCGGCGCGACCACGCGCCGTCTTCCGCGTCGACGGCAAGCGCATCTCCACGCTCGCCCACGCGTGCAGCCCACGCATCGAGCCAGTCGTCCACCGCCCATGTCCGGCACTCGCCGTCGGTCGCCAGCACCTGCTCGGGTTCCAGCGATAGGCTACCCAGCAAGACATGTGGCGCGTGCGCAAGTTGCCCAAGCAGATGCCGGAAAGCCCGGGCAAGCGGCTCGATCGTCGTGTCATCGACGAGATCCGTGGCATATGTCAAGGCAATCTGCAGTGTGTCGCCACGCTCCACAGTATCGAGCGAGAGATCAAAATGTGAACGCTGCCCGGCAACCGCCATCGGTTCGACGCGCAATCCCGCCATCGCCGGGATCACGTCACGCGCGATTTCGTGATTGAACTTCGCCTGGAACAGCGCGTTGACCGCAGCATCGCGCGCGGGTTGCAGCGCCTCGACAACCTTGTCGAACGGCACCTGCGCGTGTGCCTGCGCATCGATGGCCTGCGACTTCATCGTGGCCACCAGTGCGTCGAACGTCTGCCTGGGGTCGACGCCTACACGCATGACCTGCGTGTTCACGAAGAACCCGATGAGCGGCTCGGTCTCGAGCTTCGCCCGACCGGCCACCGGCACGCCGACATTGACGACACGAACCCCCGCGATGCGACCGAGCCACACCCCGTAAGCCGCCAGCAACACGGTATAGAGCGTGGTGTCGTGTCCGCGGGCCAGCGCGCGCAATCGCGCCGTGAGCGCGCTGTCGGCCTGCATGACGTAGGTGGCGCCGCGTCCGCTGGGCACCGCCGGGCGTACGCGGTCGGCCGGCAACGGTAACACTGGGTGGTCATCACCCAGCAGGCGTTGCCAGTAGGTCAGTTGTCGGGGCAGCTCCCCCGCTTCGAGCCAAGCGCGCTGCCAGATGGCGTAATCCGCATATTGAATCGGCAGCTCGGGCAACGGGTCGACGTGAGCGCCCCCGGCGGCGAAGTGCGTATAGGCGCGCGTGCATTCATCGACCAGACGCGCCATCGACCAGGCGTCCGCCACGATGTGATGCAGCGTGATGAGCAGCACATGCGCTTCGTCGGTCAGACGGATCAGCCTCACGCGTATCAATGGCGCGGCATCGAGCGCGAAGGGCCGCACAGCCTCCTCCTGGGCACACGCCTGCACACGCGCCTCCTGCGCGGATGCATCGCCCGCATCGCGCCGCCAATCCTCCAGGGCGACGGCAAACGGCACCTCGGTGTGCACGCGTTGATACGCACCGTTCGGCCCCTCGTGAAAACTGGTGCGAAGCGCCTCATGGCGCGCAATGACAGTAGCGAACGCCTGCGTCAGCGCGTCGACGGCGAGCGTACCGTGCAAGCGCACCGCAGCCGGAATGTTGTACGCCCCCGTGCCCGGTGAGAGCTGCTCGACGACCCACAGGCGTTGCTGCGCGTACGATAGCGGCACGTCCGTACCGTCACGCAGCCTGCCGGGAATCGGCAAGCCGCCCAGATCAATGCCCTGAGCGCGTGCGCGCGACTGGAAAACCGTGCGTTTGTCGCTCGGCAAGGCGAGGAAGCGGCGCATCAACGCCAAGTCATCAGGCTTGGCAGCAAGGGGGAAATTGGCGAGAGACATCACAACATCCTTCTATCAATCATGCACAAATCATATGCAACGGGACCCGCCCTGCCCGTGCCAGCCACTGGCAGGACAAGTCCGTCGCGCGAGCCCGTCGCGCTCAGGCAGCGTCGGCTTCGAGATCGCCCAGCAGGCCGTCAAGCACACCACGCGCGTGGGCGTCGGGCGCCGCAGGTGCCGCCGCCCACGCCGCGCAGAAGTCCGCCAGCACCGGCGTCTCGAACAGTTGCCGCAACGCGACGGGCCGCCCCGACGACGCTTGCAGCCGCGCCACCATCTGTGTGGCGAGCAGCGAATGGCCGCCCAACGCAAAAAAGTTGTCGTGACGCCCCACGCGCTCCACCCCGAGCACGTCTCTCCATATCTGCGCCACCTCCGCCTCCATGCCCGGCTCGGGAGGCGCAAAGCAGGCAGCCGCACCCTGCGGCGCGGGCAATGCGCGACGGTCGAGCTTGCCGTTTGGCGTGAGCGGCAATGCGCCGAGCCGCAGCCACTGCCCAGGCATCATGAACGCCGGAACGCGTGTTGCAAGGTGCTCGCGCAGGCGGCCCCAAAGGCCGTCGTCGTGATCCGTGTGGGCCACCACGTAGGCCACCAACTGGTCGCCCGCGCCGTCATCGCGCACCAGCACGGCGGCGTCGTCCACATCGGCATGGGTGAGCAACTGCGCCTCGATCTCGCCAGGCTCGATGCGAAACCCGCGCAGCTTGAGCTGCTGATCACCGCGTCCCAGATAGTCGAGCGTGCCGTCCGGCAGACGCCTCACGCGATCTCCCGTTCGATACATGCGCGTGCCGGCCGCGCCCCACGGGTCGGGCACGAAACGCTCGGCGCTCAACGCCGGGCGCCCCAGATAGCCGCGCGCCAGTCCGGCACCGCTGACGTAAAGATCGCCCGGCACACCCATTGGCACTTCCGACAGCGACGCATCGAGCACGCGCCAGCCAACGTCCGGCAGCGCCTCGCCGATGGGCGACTGCCCGATACCACCATCGGGCGTAACGACGCCGTAGCTTGCGTAGACGGTCGTCTCGGTCGGTCCGTACATATTGACGATGCGCGTCTGCGCGCCGAAGCGTGCCCACCAGGGCGCCAGCCGCCGGGGCGTCAGCGCTTCGCCGGCGAGCACGATATGACGCAAAGACGTGAGGGACGTGGGGGATGTGGGGGACACTTCGGACGGCAAAGCGGCGAGCATCTGGTAGAACGCGGACGGCGTCTGGCACAGCACCGTCACGCGTTGCGCATCGATCAACCGCCACAGCGCCTGCGGCTCGCGGCTCGTGTAGTACGGCACCACGACGAGGCGTCCGCCATGCGCCAGCGCACCGAAGATCTCCCAGACCGACACATCGAACGCATACGAATGGAACATCGTCCACACGTCTTGCGGCCCGAATCCGAACCAGGCATCGGTCGAACGCAGCAGCCGGGTCAATTGCCGATGCGCGACCTGCACCCCCTTCGGCCGCCCCGTCGAGCCCGACGTGTAGATCACGTAGGCGAGTTGATCTTCGTGGACGGTCACATCCGGCGCCGTCGTTGGCAACGCCATATCGTCCACGAGCGCATCGACGCTCACGCTGGCGGGCGGCAGCCACACGGCGGCGCCAAGCGCCGTCTCGGTCATGACGACGGCAATCCCTGCGTCTTTCACGACATACCCGAGGCGCTCGTCCGGATAGGCAGGATCGAGTGGCACATAGGCCGCACCGGCCTTGATCACACCAAGGATGGCGACGATCAGCGATACGCCGCGCGTCATCGCGATACCAACGCGGTCCTCGCACGACACGCCCCGGCGCAACAGACCATGCGCCACACGGTTCGCCTGTGCATCGAGTTCGGCATAGGTCAGCGAGCGCTCGCCATCCGTGACGGCAATGGCGTCAGGCTGCGTGAGGGCAAACGCCGCTATCGTGCGATCAACGCGCTCCGCCCCCTCGAACGCCGTGCGCGGGCCGCGCTGCGCAGGCCACGACGACTCGGTCTCGTGCAACACGACGTCGGCTACGCGAAGTGCCACTGGTGCCTCTGGCACGCACACCTGCCCGAGCACATCATGAAGTTGCGCGCACAGCCGCTCGACGGCCGCATCGTCGAAGTGCTGGCGGTCGTAGCTCATGCGCACATCGATGGTCTCGCCCGAAGCAATGCTGATGGTGAGCGGGTAATGCGTCGTCTCTACGTTCACGATGCCACCAAAACGCAGCGCCTGCGCGCCTTGCGCACGCAACACCCGATCCACCGGATAGTTCTCGAACACGATCAGCGAGTCGAACAACGCCTGGCCGGGCCAGCCCAACCAGCGCTGAATATCATAGAGCGGCGTGCTCTCGGCGTCGCGCAGCGCGAGGTTGTCTTCCTGAAGGCGATGCAGCCAGTCGTCGAGTCGCATTGAGGGCAACGGCCCCTGCACCACCGGCAGTGTATTGATGAACAGGCCCAGCATGCGCTCCGCGCCCGGCAACTCGGCGGGCCGTCCGGAGACCGTCACCCCGAAGCAGACATCCCTTCGCCCTGTATAGCGCTGCAACAGCAGCGTCCATGCGCCTTGGATCAACGTATTGACGGTCAGCCTGCGGCTGCGCGCCGCGCGCTGCCATGCCTGCGTGCTCGCGGCGTCGACACGGAACGTGCGCTCCCCATATCCCGGCGCGGGCGCAGTCGTGCGCAGCACGGCTTCATGCAATTGGGTCGGCGACTCGAATGCGCCAAGCCGCTCGCGCCAGAACGATTCGACGTCGCGCGGGCGGTGCGTCTGGAGCCACGCGATGTAATCGCGAAAACGCGGCGTCGCGCTGCCCGCGTCGGGCGCCCCCGACAGATAGGACTGCAGGATTTCACCGATGAGCTGAGCGCTGCTCCAGCCATCGAGCAGCGCGTGATGCACGGTCCAGATCAGTTGCCAGGCATCGTCGGCGATCTGTACAAGCGCCACGCGCTGCAACGGTGCACGCGCCAGATCGAACCCCTGGGCGCGCTCGTCCCGCGCGAGTTGGCTCACGACGATCGCCCCGTGCTGCCGGACCCGCTCGCGCCAGTCGAACTGGCGCAGCGCCTGCGGCACCTCGCGGTGCACCAGTTGGAGCGGCGGCGCCCCGTCGCGCCAGTCGAAGCTCGTGCGAAGAATGGCGTGGCGCTGCACGGCCGCCTGCCAGGCCGCAGCAAAAGCGTCGGTCTGCAAGCCTTCCAGGCGAATCTGTAGCTGGTTGATGTACGACGCGCTGCCCGGCGCCAATCGCGAATGGAACACCATGCCCTGCTGCATCGGCGAAAGTGGATAGGCGTCTTCGAGATCGCCGGCGGGCACCGGCAAGGCGTTCAGCGCGGCTTCGGTCAGATTCGCCAGCGGGAAGTCAGCCGCGCTTGTCACCCGCCCTTCAGCGCTCTCGACCACCAGTGAGGACAGCACCGTCTGCATGCGGTCCGCGACCCGGGCAATCGTGGCCTCGTGCAAGCGCGCCCGCGAGAAACGCCAATGCAGCTTCAGGCAACCATCGACCACCGCACCATCCACCGACAGCCAGTTGCCCAGTGGGGCGGCGCCGTCGCGGGCCGCACCGGCGCTCGCCTCGCTCGGCGCAAAGCGGCCGTTGTCAAACCCGGCGTCGACACGTCCCAGATAGTTGAAGGTAATGCGTCCATGCGGCAATGCGGCCATCGCCTCGCGAACCCTGGCGTCGCCGAGATAGCGCAGCGCACCGAACCCGAGGCCTGCGCGCGGCACGCCCCGCCAGATCCGCTTGACGGCGAACAGTGTTTCGCGCGGCGATGCCGCAACGTCGACCGCCAGCGGGTAGACCGACGTGAACCAACCGAACGTGCGCGTCAGATCGAAGGCTTCCGTGCCGGGCACGTCGTCGCGACCATGTCCCTCGACACACAGCACAATGCGCGCCGCTCCTGTCCATTCGCCGACGGCGTGCGCCAGCGCCGCTACCAGAAGCTCGTGCATGCGCGCACGGCCGTTAGCCACATCGAGCAGGCGCTGGGTTGCCGACGGGTCTAGCGCGACGGTAACGTCTGCCGCGTCGGCTTGACGGTCGCCATCGACCGGTATCGCGTCCACCGGTAGCGAATCGTGCGCCCCATGCAGTGCGTGCTCCCAGAACTGCAGCTCCTGCGCGGCCTCGGGCGATGTCGCCCAATCTCGCCAGTACGCCGCCCATGCCCCGATTGGGGTACTGGTGTCTGGCAGCGCCACCGGCTCCCCGGCTTCGATCTGCGTCAGCGCACGCTGCAAATCGTCCAGAAGCAAGCGCCACGAGACGCCGTCCACGGCCACGTGATGGCACACGAGCAACAGGCGCTGTCGAGCGCCGGGCAGCATCACGAGCAACGCGCGAAGCAGCGGGCCGTTTGCGAGCGACACACTCCGCTGTGCGCGCTCGGCAGCTTCAAGCGCCTCGGCGTCATTGGCCGCGATGACGACGTCGAGTGCTACGAGCGGTGCCTGCGCCGGAGCACGCTGCTGCCGCCATCCGCCGTCGGTCTGAACGTATCGCATCTGCAACGCTTCGTGGTGTGAGGCCACGGCCAGCAAGGCGGCACGCAGCGTATCGGGATCGAGCGAATGGCGCGCATCGCGAACTTCAAGCTGCACCCATTGATTCCAGTGATCCCGCTGCGCGACCGGCATATCGAAGAACCACGACTGGATCGGCAGCAGCGGCACGTCGGCGTCGACGTTGCTCTCAGTCGCCTTTGCCGTGATGGCCCCATGCGTGTGCAACGGCACCGCAACGGTGGCCAGTTCCGCCAGTGTCTGATACCGGAACACATCGCGCACCGTCACACGCCAACCGGCTTCGCGCACACGGCTCACCATTTGCAAGGCGACGATGGAGTCTCCACCGAGCGCGAAGAAGTTGTCGTGCCGGCCAACCTGCGCTGCGCCCAGCAGTTGGGTCCAGATCGTGGCCAGCGCGGTTTCGGTACCGGCCTGCGGCACTTCGGTACTGGCGCTTTGCCACACGGGAGCGGGCAAGCGCTTCCGATCGAGCTTGCCGTTCACAAGTTTTGGCAGGGCCTCAAGCACAAGCACCTGTGCCGGCACCAGATAGGCGGGCAGCCGCTCGCCGAGCGCCCGCCGCAATTGCTCGCCAAACAACGCGGCGTCGACGCCAGCGGGCGGCGTGGCACTCACATGAGCGACGAGCTGCACGCCCGCGGGGCCTTGCGCCGTACTGACCACCGCCTCGCGCACCCCAGACTCGGCCAGCAATTGCGCCTCGACCTCTCCCGGCTCAATGCGAAAGCCCCTGACCTTGAGTTGCTGATCGCGGCGGCCGAGAAATTCGAGATTGCCGTCATCGAGCCAGCGGGCCCGGTCGCCGGTGCGATACATGCGCGCACCCGGCGCCCCCCACGGATCGGGGACAAAGCGCTCCGCACTTTGCCCGGGCCGCGCCCAATAGCCTCGTGCCAACCCGTCGCCGCCGAGATACAGCTCGCCCGCCACGCCGACCGGCAGCGGCTGCAAACAGGGGTCGAGCACGTAGGCCCGACGCCGACCGACGAGCGAGCCGATCGGCGCATAGGGCGTCGGACTTTGCATGCCCGCACCGGCGGTCCAGTTCAATGGTGTGACGACCGTCTCCGTCGGCCCGTAACCGTTGAACAGGCGAGACGGTTGCAACGTCCGCATGACCACGGCGAGCGTGTCGCGCGAGAGCGCTTCGCCACCGCACGAGTAAATGAGCCCGGGGGGCACAGCGCCCGGGTGCGCCTCGACAAATTTCGCCACATGGCGCAGCAACGCCGTCGGCAATCCGGCGTTCGTCACACGGCGCTCGACGATCTGTTCGCATATCTCCTGCGCGGTCCATTGCCTCGCACCGCGCAGCACCACGCATGCGCCTTGCGACAGTAGCGTGAGCCAGCGCTCATGGGCGCCGTCGAACGCGAGCGATGCCACATGCAGCTCGCGAAACGCGGGCGTCATACCGAAGAGCGCGGCAATCGCACGGCAATGCATGGCAATCGGTCCATGACTGACGGCGACTCCCTTCGGTCGTGCGGTCGAGCCCGACGTGAATATGACGTAGGCCAGTTGGGCCGGGTGTAGCGCCGGCAACACTGCGTCCGGCACGGCCGAGGACTTTGCCAGCCCGACGTCGAGCGCCGCGACGCCGGGCGGCAAGCGCCCCGCGCCCCGCGCATCGGTCACGACGACACCAATCTGCGCGTCGGCGCAAAGCTCGGCCACACGCTCGTCAGGGTGTTCCACATCGAGTGGTACGTAGGCACCACCGGCACGCAGAACCGCGAGCATCGCCACCATCGCCTGCGGCGAGCGTTCAAGCCATACGCCCACACGCGCTTCGCGCCCGAGACGCCGGGCGCACAAGTGCGCGGCCAGCGCATCGGCTCGGCGCAACAGTTCGCCGTAGGTCAGCACCTCGCCGTCGCACTCAATGGCGGCGGCATCGGGCTGCAGCCCCGCGTGCGACGCAATCATGTCGGGCAGCAAGCGCGTGTCGCACGTTGGTTCGTCGGCCGGCGTACCCCAGGCGGCAATGGTGGCCAGTGTTTCGGGGTCCGCCAGCGGGAGGTCGCGCAGCGCTGACGTCGGCTGCGCGACCAGCGCCGCGAGCAGGGTCTGCCAATGGGCGCAGATGCGCTGCGCCGTTTGAGGCGAAAAGACATCGCAGGCATAGCCCAGTCCACCGCCGAGCGAGCCGTCCGGCGACTCGACGATGCCGAGATCGAGATCAAACTTCGCCTGCGATGTCTGCCCCTCAAGCACGGTGGCCGTTACGCCGGGGAGTTGCAGCGCTGCGACGGCATCACGCCGCTGGTGGTTCACCATCACCTGGAACAGCGGGCTATGGCTCAGGCTGCGCTCCGGAGCCAACCGCTCGACAACCTGTTCGAATGGCACATCGGCGTGGCGCTGCGCGTCGAGCAACACGTCGCGCACCTGCGCAAGCAATGGGCGGAACCCGCCGGCAAGATCGACACGCGCGCGGACGACCACCGTATTGACGAAGCATCCGACAACGCGCTCAAGCGCCGTGCGGCTACGGTGGCTGAGCGGCACCCCGACGCGTACATCGACCGTACCCTCCGGGCTGTTCTCGTCGCCCTGCCCGGCGGCGTATCGCGCCAGCAAGGCCTGGAACGAGGCCAACAACACCGCGAACGGCGTCGTCTGCGCTTCGCGCGCCAACTCGCGCACGCGCAGCGCAAGCGGCGCGGGCAGCGTGAATGACACACGCCCGCCCGCGGTATCACGCTGCGCCGGACGATGCCGGTCGAGCGGCAGCGCCAGCAGATCGTCGGCATTGGCCAGTTGCGTCGCCCAGTAGTCGAGCTGACCGGCGAGCGCATGACCACGAAGGCGCGTGCGTTGCCAGACCGCGTAATCGCCGTAGGTCGGCCCCACGGGCGCTTCTGTGGGCGTATTCCCGGCCCGCACAACGGCATAATCGTGCGTAATTTCACCGATGAGGATATCCAGCGATCCGCCGTCGGAAATCAGGTGATGCATCGTGAGCACCAGCGCGTGACGATCCGCCGCCATCCGCAACAACGTCGTGCGCACCAGCGGCCCCAGCGCCAGGTCGAACGCCCGACGACCGAGCTGCGCAACAGTTTCTCCAATACCCTTGTCGCTTGCCATGGAAGGCGTACCACCCGCCGCAAGAGGCACGACGTCGAGCGGGACGTCGATCTGCGTGTGGACCCGTTGCATGAGCTTGCCATCCTCGACGTCGAACGTGGTGCGCAGCGCGGCGTGTCGCGACACGGCCGCAGCGAACGCCTGGGCAAGGGCAGCCGCATCGAGATCGCCGTCGAGTTGCACGACGCCAGTGATGTGATAGGTGTCCGGGTTGTCATCGAGTTGCAGCAGGGTCCACATGCGCTGCTGCGCGAACGAGGCGGGCGCCTGAACGCTGCCCTGCCGCTGAGCGCTTTCGACCCAGCCGTCGAGCGGCAAGTGCTCCCGCACTTCCACGCCCTTGCGCTCGAGCAGCGCGATCATCGCAAGCCGCTGGGCTGGGGCTAAGCGCGCAAGTGTCGTTTGAATATCGTTCATCACTGTCGGTGCTCCGATCCGAGCAGCGCCGCGAGCGCCTCGGGGGAAAGGGATTCCATCTCACGCAGCGCCGCCTGCAAGGCGTCGTCGGCAACGATGGGGGGGGTGCGCGATGCGCCGGTGAGTGTGTCCAGCGCCTGCGCGAGCGCATCCAGACGGCTCGCCTCGAACAGCGTGCGCAGCGGGATGTCGACCGATAGCGCATCGCGCAAACGCGAGGCGACCTGGGTCGCCTGCAGCGAGTGGCCGCCCAGGGCAAAGAAGTCGTCGTGGCGACTCACGCGCGACACCCCGAGCACGCCTTGCCAGATCGCCGCGACAAGCGCCTCGTTCCCGGCATGCGGCGCTTCGAAGACGGCGGTACCCGCCGACTGCGGCGCCGGCAGCGCACGCCAGTCGAGCTTGCCGTTCGGCGTGAGCGGCAATGCCTCGAGGCGCACCCACTGGCCCGGCACCATATAGGCCGGCAAGCGTCCGGCAAGATGCGCTCGCAGTCGTTCCCAGAGCCGGTCTTCCGGACCAGGCGATGACACCACATATGCCACCAGTTGCTCGCCCGCGCCGTCGTTGCGCACGAGTACGGCGGTATCGGTCACGTCGGCGTGGCGCTGCAACTGCGCCTCGATTTCGCCCGGTTCGATGCGAAAACCGCGCAGCTTGACCTGCGCATCGCCCCGCCCGAGATAGTCGAGCGCGCCGTCGGCCAGGCGCCGCGCCCGGTCGCCGCTGCGGTACATGCGCGCGCCAGGGGCGCCGTCCGGGTCGGGCACGAAGCGCTCTGCCGTGAGACCTGCCCGTCCAAGATAGCCACGCGCGAGCCCTGCTCCGCCGACATACAGGTCACCCGCCACCCCGGGCGGCACATCGTTGAGCCCCGAGTCCAGCAAGCGCCACGTCAGATCGGTGATCGGCACTCCGATCGGTGAACCCGCCGTGTCGTCAGGGTGCAGCGCGCGATGGCTCACATGCACCGTAGTCTCAGTGATGCCGTACATATTGGTCAGACGCGTGGTTTGGCCAAAGCGCTGCCACCATGGTTGCAAGCGAGCAGGCGTCAGCGCCTCGCCACCGAAGACGATGTGGCGCAACGTCGTGGACGAGACGTTTTCGGGCATCGCGCCGAGCCATTGATAGAACGCGGACGGCGTCTGGTTCAGCACCGTCACCCCCTCCCGGTCGACCAGCGCCCACAGGGCACCCGGATCGCGCGCGGTATCCTGCGACACCACCACTAGCCGCGCGCCGTGGGCCAACGCACCGAATATCTCCCATACCGAGAAGTCGAAGGCATACGAGTGGAACATCGTCCACACGTCGCTGCGCACGAATGCGAAATCGCCAGATGTCGCGAGCAGCAAGCGCATGAGATTGCGATGCGTGAGTTGCGCGCCCTTCGGCCGCCCCGTCGACCCCGATGTGTAGATCACATAGGCGAGTTGATCCACATGGACCGCGCGCGTCGGCGCGTGCTCCGGCAAGGTGTCGTCGGACAGTATCGACTCGATCGTGCTCGCAAGCGGCGGCAGCCATGCCTCGCGCGCCAGCGCGGACTCGGTGATCGCGTGGGTGACGCCCGCGTCGGCGACCATGTACGCCAGACGCTCCGCCGGGTAGGCCGGGTCGAGCGGTACGTAAGCCGCACCGGCCTTGAGAATGCCGAGCATCGCCACGATGAGCCCGGTGCCGCGCGACATGGCCAGCCCGACGCGCGCTTCGGGCTGCACGCCCGCGCCGATCAGCCAGTGGGCAACGCGATTGGCTTGCGCGACGAGGGCTGCATAAGTCAGTTCGCGATGCTCGTCGCTCACCGCAATCGCGTCGCCGCATGCCTCGGCCTGAGCGTCGACGACCGCGTGCACGGGCAGTGGCACCGCGACACCGACGGGCACGTGAGCGCCTGACGGCGTTGCGCAAGGCGCCTGCGGCGTCATCGCCAAGCGCGCCACCGGGACGTGCGCCTGCGCCATCGCCACTTCGAGCAGCGTCAACCATTGACCGCCAAGGCGGCGCACCGTGGCCGCATCGAAAACGTCACAGGCATACGTCAGCCAACCGCGCAGCACGCCCGTCTCGTCCTCTTCCGTATCAAGCGCCAGGTCGACCTGGGCGTGGTGCGCTCGGCGCTCGATGGCCTGCATCGTCACCCCGCCCAGATCACGCAGCGGTGCGAAGGCGCGCTTCTGATGATTGACCGACACCTGAAACAACGGGTGCCGCGAAGCGCTGCGTACCGGTGCGAGACGCTCGACCAATTGCTCGAACGGCACGTCCGCGTGCTGTTGACCTGCCAGTAGCCGCTCACGCACTTGGCGCACCAGCGATGCGAACGTCGTCGGCGCCTCGATCAGCGAACGCAGCACCTGGGTGTTGACGAAGAACCCGACGACCGGCTCGAGGACCTCAAGCGCTCGCCCGGCCACCGGCATGCCAGTCCGTATGTCCCCTGCTCCGGTCACACGGTGCATGAGCAGGTGGAAGGCCGCAGCCATCACCATGAAGCGCGTCGCGCCATGTTCGCGGGCAAACCGGTCGAGCCGCGCCGGAAACCCTGCCGGCATCGTCAAATCGATGCTGGCGCCAGCGCCGTCACGAACGGCCGGCCGCGCACGATCGAACGGCAGGGCGAGCTCCGGATGCGTCGTGCCAAGTTGCTCCCGCCAATACGTCAGTGATTCCGCGTGCGCCGCACGATTCGACTGCTCGCGCTGCCAGAGCGCGTAGTCGCCGTAGCGAACGTCAGGCGCAGCGGTATTGCGCGTCGGCACAGTGCCGTCGGCGTGCGCCCGATAGGCACGAGCCAGATCGCCGATGAGCAGATTCATCGACCAGCCATCGCAGACCAGGTGATGCATGACGAGGATCAGTACATACGCCTGTGTGTCCAGGCGCATCACATGCACACGCCAGAGCGGGCCGCTCGCCAGATCGAACGGGGCCCGCGCAAGCGCATCGAACTGCTCTCGCACGGCGGCATCGCGAACGGCCGCGTTGGCGCCATCGGTCACGGCACCTTGCGTAAACGCGATGGGCAACGCGGCATGCACACGTTGCTCGGGCGCGCCCGCCTCGGCGTCGCTGGCCGCGATGGTCATGCGCAACGTCTCGTGCCAATCCGCCAGCGTATGCAGCGAGCGCTCAAGGACGTCGGTTTGCAAGCGCCCTTCGAGGCGAAGGGCGCCTGCAACGTGATACGCCCCGGCACGTGGGGCCAGTTGCGTTTCGAGCCAGACGCGCATTTGCGACGACGACAGTGGGAACGTGCTTCGCTTCGGATCACCGCGCAACGGCCACGCGGCGGGTGCCCTGTCCGACCCAGGTGACTGCGAAGACTCGGGCGGCGAAGCGAGCGTCGCCAGTTCCGCCACCGTCGGGTGTGACGCGAGATGCTGCGGTCCCACCTTGATCCCGCGTTTGCGCAACCGGGCGATGACTTGCAACGCCAGGATCGAATCACCGCCGATCGCGAAGAACGCTTCGTGACGACCCACCTGCTCGCGCTTGAGGACCTGGCGCCAGATGGCCGCGATGTCAGCTTCCACGCCACTGCGCGGCAACTCGACCGACGCCGCGCCCGCCGACGTGTGCGCATCACCGATCGCGAGCAACGCGCGACGGTCGACCTTTCCGTTCGCGTTGAGCGGCAACCGCTCGACACCCTCGATGCGCGCCGGCACGCAGGCCGAAGGCAATGCCGCCGCGAGTGCGGCGCTCACCGCATCGACCGTCGCCTCACCGGTAAAAAGGCCGTGCAGCCACGCGCCGCCGGGGCCGTCGTGACGAGCCACGACGGCTGCCTCGATGACCCCCGGCACCTGGCGCATGGCGCGCACGACTTCCGCCGGTTCCACACGATAGCCGCGAATCTTGACCTGATCATCCATGCGGCCGAGAAAGACAACCGCTCCGTCGGCGCGTTGCATCGCCCGGTCGCCGGTTCGATAGAGCCGCGCGCCCGGATGCCACGGATGTGGCACAAAGCGCTCTGCGGTCTGTGCCGGCGCGTCGAGATAGCCGCGCGCGACGCCCGCCCCGCCGATGTACAACTCTCCTGCCACACCGTTCGGCACCGGATTCAGGTCGGCGTCGAGCACATGCGCATCCAGATTCGCGAGCGACGCGCCGACAGGAATCGCTTCGCCGGGCACCGGTTGCCCAGGCAGCGCATACGTCAGCGCGCCGACCGTCGTCTCCGTCGGCCCGTAGTGGTTGAGTACGGCAAGTTCCGGGCGCGCCGCCCACAGTTGCGCCACGAACGAGGGATCGAGCGACTCGCCTCCTGTGACCAGCACGGCTCGCGGCAACACCGACGGTCCCGCGGCATCGAGCAATCCCTTCAGATGCCCCGGCACGATCTTGAGCACGTCGATCGGCCGCGCGCCACACCAATGCGCAAAGCGCTGCGCATCGAACGCGCAAGCCTGCGGCACGAGGTACAAGGGGCGGCCCAGGACGAGGGCACCGAACAGCGTCGTATGTCCAAGGTCGGCGGCCACCGTGGACGCCATGGCGAAGCCGCCGGTCGCGCCGGCATCGGTATCGAGGCCGCGCTCATGCAGACGTGCCGCCACGGCGTGCACGTAGTTATGCAATGCGGCGCGGCTGACCACGACGCCCTTCGGCTCTCCCGTTGATCCGGACGTATAGATCACGTAGGCGGCCTGTGCGGGGTGCGTCGCTACCGGGCGAAGGGCAGCGCCATCGTCTTGTGCCTGCGTCACATCGCGCCATCGGATCAGCGGTACGTGCGCGATGGTCGGCGCGCGATCGTCGACGATCACCGCCTTTGCACCACTGATCTTCGCAATTTTCTCAAGACGTTCTGGCGGCTGCGACGGATCGAGCGCAACGAACGCGGCCCCCGCTTTCCACACGCCCAGGATCGCACCGGGCAGCGCCGCGCTGCGCGGCAGACACACCGCCACGCGATCTTCCGGACCGATCCCGCGCGACTGCAACGCCTTGCCAAGGCGATTGGCCAGTACGTCGAGTTCGTCGCGCCGGTAGCGGGCGTCCTCGCCTTCGACGGCGAGCGCTGCACCGTCGCGATCGACATGGGCGTGCCAGTCGTCGAGCAAGTCGTGCGTCGACCAGGCGGTACCGACCGGCAACGCCGCCACCACATCGCCTATTCCCACGGTACCGAGCGGGAGGTCGAGGCAACCGGTCAGCGTCTCAAGCAGCGTCACGAAGCGCTCACCCAACGCCGCCACACTATCCTCGTCGAAGCGCGCGCGGGCATAGGCGAGTACCAGGCGCAGGCCGTCGTGCTGCTCAACGATCAACGAGAGCGGATAGTTGTTGCGCGCTTGCGCTTCGCGCGCTAGCAACGAAAGCCGTAGGCCGTCGTCACGCGGCCCCAGCAAAGCGGCATCCAGCGGGTAATTCTCGAAGACCACGATGCTCTCGAACAGCGCACCGTCAGTGGCCTCACCCCCATCTTCGCGCCGCGCTTCGCGTGTGATGGCCGACAATGCGACGTGTTCATGCTCGCGCGATTGCGCCGTCTGCGTCTGTAGCTGGCGAAGCCACTCCGCGACGGACAAGCGCGAATCGAGCGTCGCGCGCACCGGCAACGTGTTGATGAAGAGCCCGGCCATGCGTTCGATGCCGGGGATGGCAGCCGACCGGCCCGACGCCGTGACGCCGAACACCACGTCGCGCACACCGGCATGACGCGCGAGCAGGAGCGCCCATGCGCCTTGACACAGCGTGCCCGGCGTGACGCCCGCACGGCGCGCCGCGTCGCACCACGTCTGCCATTGGCCCGAAGCGAGTGTCCACGCCGCCTCGGCGTGACCGCTCGCCTGACTCGGCAAGCCGCTCGGGCGGGCAGCGGGCAACGGCGTCGGAGCGGCAACCCCGTCCAGCAGGCGACGCCAGTACGCCAGCGATGCCGTCCCGTCCCGCTCTCGCTGCCACGCGGCAAACGCCGCGAATGAAGGGGCCGACGGGAGGTCGGCATCGTTCGACACGCCGGTAGTTGCGCGCGCGGCATAGCGCGACATGACATCGCTCAGGACCAACCCCGTGCTCCAGCCGTCGAGCGCAACGTGATGACTGCTCCACAACAACCACCAGCGTGCCTGCCCCACGCGAATCAATGCGAGGCGCGGGCGATGCGCCTGCGCAAACGAGAATCCCACGGCCCGCTCGGCAGCGAAGCGTGCGTCCAGGCGAGCGTGTTGTGCCGCGCCATCCAGGTCTCGCCAATCCTCCACCGGCAGAAGGTCCGCACTCGGCGACACGGTCTCACGGGCGTACACCAGCAGCAGCGGCAAGTCGCCCGACTCGGCAACGTACGCCGTGCGCAATGCCGCGTGGCGCATGACCGTCGCGCGCCACGCGTAGGCAAACGCATCAGCATCGAGGTCGCCCTCGATGACGAATCCCTTCTGGTAGAAGTACGGGTCGGCCGTGCCCTGCTGTTGTGCATGGAACAGCAGGCCCTGCTGCATCGGCGTGGCGGGCACAATGGCTTCGAGCTGCTGCGGCGACGCGGGCAGCGTGGCCAGTTGCGCGCCCGACAGCCCCGCATGAGGAAAGTCTTCGGCCACGACGGGTTCGTGACCGGGCAGTGCTGCGGTCAATGCCGACAGCGTTGCACCGATGTCCTCGAGGAGCGCCCGTACGTCGTCGCGCGCAAATCGCGCGCGATCGTAGCGACAGACGAAACGCAGTGTGTCACCGCGTTGCCAGACGTCGACGCTCAGCCAGTTCGGCGGCGGCGCGCTCGGGTCGTGAGACAACCCGCCGTCGATGATGCCGTCGGCATCCGTACGGCCGAGGAAGTTCACGGTGACGTGGCCTTCGGGCAGCGCGTCGAGCGTGGCCCTGGCCTGCGGCGTGCCCAAGTAGCGTAGCGCGCCGTAGCTCGCGCCGTCCGCCGGGATACGTCGCCATGCCTCGCGCGTCGCGGCGAGTGTGGCCAGCGGCGTGGCGCCGACGCTTACCGACAACGGCCAGGCGGCCGTGAACCAGCCCAGCGTACGCGAAAGATCGCCCTGCCCCGTGCGGCCATCACGCCCGTGGCCCTCCACGTGAACGACATAGCGGTTGGCATTGGCCCGCACGCCCAACGTGTGGGCCACGGCGGCGGCCATGACCTCGTGCGCCCGAACATACCGCAGTCGCGCAAGCGACATCGCCAAGTCCGCGGGCCACGTGGATTCGATCTCGCCGATCCCGGTCTCGGAACGCCCAGGCCTTGCGATGCCAATGTCGTCGACGGCGCCGGACAACGCTTGCCGCCAGACGTCGAGCGCGGCTTGCGCTTCGCCGCAGCGGGTCCAATCATGCCATCGCTGTGCCCAATCTCGCATCGACTGGCCCACGGCCGGCAGTGCCACGGGCCCTCCCGAACGCGCCTGTGCAAGTGCGCTTTGCAGATCCTCCAGCAGGATTCGCCACGACACGCCATCGATTACCAGATGGTGCGCAACGAGGAAACAGCGAAGCGCGCCGGCGTCCGTACGCACAAGCAGCGCGCGCAGTAGTGGCCCGTGCGCAAGCGACAGGCTGCGCTGCACCCTTGCGAGACCTTCCGCGAGTTGAGCCTCGTCGCACATCGCCGCGTGCCAGAGCAGATCGTCGCCAGCCTGCGGCGGCACGTAGTGGGCTTGCCAGCGACCGTCATGCTGCGCAAATCGCAGGCGCAGCGCGTCGTGATGTGTCACAACCTTCGCAAGTGCTGCGCGCAGCGAGGCGATGCCGGTGCCCTCGGGCAGACGCACTTCGACCCATTGGTTCCAGTGATCGCGCCGGACAAGGTCCTGTTGGAAGAACCAGGCCTGCACCGGTGTGAGTGGCACATCGCCTTCGAGAGGCTCCGGTTCGCGCGTGGGCTCGACCTCACGGCCGAGCTCACGCGCCTGCGCGGCAAGACGCGCGAGCGTCTGGTGAGCAAAGACGTCCTGTGCGCCGAGATGCCACCCGGCCGTGCGCGCCCGGCCGACCATCTGCAGCGCGACGATCGAATCGCCACCCAGCGCGAAGAAATTGTCGTCACGGCTAACGGCGGGCAGGCGCAGCAACTGCTGCCAGATCGCGGCCAACGCCACCTCAGCGGCGCCCTGCGGCGCCTCGCCGCCGGTGCTGCGCCAGACGGGTGGCGGCAACGCGGCGCGATCGCGCTTGCCGTTCGGCAGCTTCGGCAGCGCATCGAGCACGATGATGAGCGCAGGCACGAGATAATCCGGCAGCCGATGCGACAACGTGACACGCAGGGCTTCGCCATCGAGATCGCGGCCGGCCACGTAGGCAACGAGTTGATCGCCCGCCGGCCCGTCCGCCGCGACAACCAGGGCGTCGTCGACCCTCGGTTCTCGCAATAGCTGCGTTTCAATTTCGCCAGGCTCGATGCGAAAGCCGCGCACCTTCACCTGCTGGTCGAAGCGGCCAAGATACACGAGCGTGCCATCGGCGAGGCGTCGCACCCGGTCCCCGGTGCGGTACATACGCGCGCCGGGTTCGCCGCGAGGGTCTGGTACGAAACGCTCGGCTGTCAGGCCCGGGCGACCGAGATATCCACGCGCTACGCCGTCGCCGCCAAGATATAGTTCGCCAGCCGCACCGAGCGGCACCTCGCCCAGCCACGGATCGAGCACCCACGCACTGCGGCGCCCTACCGGCTCGCCGATGGGCGCGTATGCCTGCCCAGCGAGCTGCGCGAACGGGTGCGCGTCCAGTGCACCGTCGATCGACCAGGCCACTGGCGTCATGACCGTCTCGGTCGGGCCGTAGCCGTTGATCGTCTGCGACGGATGGAACATCGCGTGGGCCGCGCGCAGCGCGGGCCACGGCATCGCCTCCCCCCCGAATGAAAGCAACCTGAGCGCCGGTGCGCCACTCGCCCCGCTCGTGGCGAGGCGGCAAAGATAGGCCGTTGGAAAGCCGGCGTTGGTGACGCCGTGGCGACGCATCGCGTCAACCATCGCCTGCGGCGCCCAGTGCCGTTCGTCCGCGATGAAGAGCGACGCGCCGCAGATGAGCGGCGCCATCCAGCGCTCGTGCGCGCCGTCGAAGTTGATCGAGAGCACATGCAGCTCGCAGACGTCGGGCGTGAGGCGGTACTGCGCGCCCGTCGCAACGCAATGCATGGCCAGCGGACCGTGCGCCACCGCGACGCCTTTCGGCGTGCCCGTCGAACCCGATGTATAGATCAGGTACGCCAGTTGGTCCGGGTGCAGTGCCTCGTCCGGTGCATGTGCCGGTAGTGAGGGATCCGCGGCGATGTCCGCCACCACGGCACGACGCGCGGGCAGCCATGGGGCATCGGCCAGCGGCGCCTCGGTCAGGACGAGCGATATCCCGGCATCGCCGACGATCTGCGCAAGACGCTCGGCCGGATACGATGGATCGAGCGGCACGAAGGCGCAGCCCGCCTTCATGATCCCGAGCAGGCCGGTGATCATGCCCGTCTGGCGCGACATGGCCAGGCCGATGCGGGCTTCCGGTGCCACGCCCTGCGCTCGCAACCATTGCGCGACGCGGTTGGCGGATCGCACCAGATCCGCATAGGTAAGCACGCCGGCTTCGTCACGCAGGGCGACGGCGCACGGATGCTGCCGCGCGCGTGCGTCGATGCGTGCCGGAATGGCCTGGAAAGGCGCACAGCCGTCGCGCGCCGCGGTGCGGCTGTAGTTCGGTGTACACTCGAACGCCACGTCCAGCGACGCAAGGGCATGTGTCGAGCGCGCGAGCAGGGCCGCAAGGCTTGCACGCCAATCGGCCCCGATGCGAGCGACAGTGGCGGCGTCGAACAGATCCGTCGCGAAGGTGAGTCGTGCTCGCAAGGCAACGCCATCGAGCGAATTCGCGTCGCGATCGGCGCCGTGCGACGTCGGATCGCGCAGCTCATCGATATCGAGCGCCAGATCATACTGCGCGCCGCTCGTGAGCGGCATTGCGCGCACATCGAGTCCAGGGGGCCAGACTGCCGCCGCGCGCGACGTGCGCGAGGTCACGGCATTGGCCACATGATGGTTCAACATCACCTGGAACAATGGCGACTGCCCCACACTACGCTGCGGGGCAATGCGCTCCACCAGGCGCTCGAAAGGCGCCTCGCGGTATGCGCTCGCTTCCAGTGCAGCGTCGCGCACCTGCGCAACCAACGTGTCGAAACTCGCCCTCGGATCGATCTGGGCGCGCCAGACCTGCGTGTTGACCACGCATCCGAGCATGCGATCGAGTCCAGCCACGTCGCGTTGCGCCACCGGCACGCCGACGCGAATGTCGGTCTCGCCCGAATAGCGATGCAGCAGCCATTGGAACGACGCCGCCAGAACGATGAAAGGCGTGGCGTGGCGCTGTGCGGCGTAAGTCAGCAAGTCGCGAGTCAGATCCGCCGTAAATTCGAACGACAGCGTCTGCCCCGCGGCGGTGCGCGCAGCGCCGCGCACACGGTCCGTCGGCAATGTCAGCACGGGCGACGGTTCCGGCAGGCGCGCCTGCCACCAGTCGAGCTGGCTGGCGAGCGCCGCACCGGTGACCCGCGCGTACTGCCAATGGGCGTGATCGCCCGGCTGCACAGGCACCCCGTCGAAAACGGGCATGCCGCCCGCCACGCACGCGCCGTAAGCCACGGCCAGCTCTTCGACAAACACGGTCATTGACCACGCGTCCGTCAGCAGGTGATGCATCACGAACACCAACCGCGACGCATCGGCAGAGGTCCGCAGCAACACCACGCGCCAAGGCGGTGTCTTGTCCGGTGAGAACGGCTGCGAGAGCCGGTCGCGGGTCAGGCGCTCGGCGGCGCCGTCCGGATCCTCGTTCGTCGTGAGATCGTGCTGTGCGAACGGCACCGCCGCGTGAGCGTGCACGATCTGCACGCTTTCGCCGCCTCGCTCGCCGAACGTGGTGCGCAAGATATCGTGTCGCTTCGCGACGGCATCGAGGGCTCGGCCCAGTGCCTGCGCATCGAGGCGTCCGTCGACGAGCAACTGGCCGCCCACGTGGTAGGCCGCACTGTTCGCCGGATCCAGGCGATGTGCCACCCACAGTCGCGCCTGCGCGGACGACTGACGGTAGACGCGCTCGCCCGCCGTCGCGCTCAATGGGGTGGCCGTCGGAATTCGCTGTCCCGCGTCGGCGCCACGGTCGGACGCATCGTGCGGCACAGGTGGGATTTTCTCGAGTTCTTTCACCCATTCGCCAAGCCGCGCATGTTCGTACAGCGAGGCAAGGGTTGCCCGCAATCCCAATCGCTCGTATACGCGGGCGATCACTTGCATTGCAAGCAACGAGCTGCCACCACAAAGGAAAAAGTGATCGTCCGGATTCACCTCCCGTCGGCCAAGCACGTCGCACCAGATATCGGCCGTGACTGTGTAACGGACATCGGAAAGGGGCTCGCTGCGCGGTTTGTCGGCCGAGCCACTGCCCGTCGTGTTCGCGGTAATCGCCCCGTTTTGCCAGACGGCCCACGCGTCGAGCGATCCCTCGCGCCAGCCCCTGGCGCACGCGCTGCGCTGCAATTTTCCACTCGACGTCTTCGGCAACGCGCCCGGATTGAGCAGCACCACCACGGACGCCGCCTGCTGACAAACGTCGGCCACCGCCACCGCGACGGCTTCGGCCAGCGATGTCGGCGTCACCAGTTTCTGCACACTGCGGCCAACCTCCGCCGCCACGCCGATACCGGGCTCACCGTCGATGTCGACAGCGAATGCCGTGACCCGCCCCTTGCGCACCAGCTCAACGTCGGCTTCGACAGCCTTCTCGATATCCTGCGGATAGAGATTGTGGCCGCGCACGATGATGACATCCTTGCAGCGGCCGGTCACATACAACTGCCGCTCGTGCAGAAAGCCCAGATCGCCGGTGCGAAGCCAGCGCCGACCGTCCGCATGCACGAACGCGTGCGCGCTTGCCTCGTCGTTGCGCCAATAGCCCTGTGCGACGCTCGGGCCGCTCACCCATATCTCGCCCACCTCGCCCGTGCCGACCGGCGATGGCGCGACATCGGCCGACTCGCTCCACGTCATGAGCCGTACGGCGTGATCGGCCTGCACCGCGCCGCAGCCCACGAGCCGGATACCGTCGCCAGCCGCCGCTTCGGCGCATTGCCGCGCCATGGCGGGACGGTCGAATTCGGCGGCGGTCATGCCATCGCCCCGCTGTCCGCCAGTGACGAAGAGCGTGGCTTCGGCGAGTCCGTAGCAGGGATACACCGCCGCCGGATTGAAGCCGGCCGGGGCGAACGCGTTGCAGAAGTCGACCAGGGTGTCGTGACGCACCGGTTCGGAGCCGGAAAACGCTAGCCGCCAGCCGCGCAGATCCAGCGACGCGATCGTACTGGCGTCGACACGCTGCGCACACAGGCGATAAGCGAAATCGGGACCGCCGCTGACCGTACCGCCAAACTGGTCAATGGCGCGCAGCCACCGCACGGGACGCTCGAGGAAGCATTGCGGCGACATCAACACCAGGCGTGCGCCGCGATAGATCGGCGACAGCAGCCCGCCGATGAGTCCCATGTCGTGATAGAGCGGCAGCCAGCTCACCATCGTGTCATCGCGCGTCATGCCAAGCCCCGCGACGATGGCCGCCTCGTTGGCCATGAGGTTCGCGTGGCTGACCATCACGCCCTTGGGCGTCGATGTCGAGCCGGAGGTGTATTGCAGGAATGCCAGGTCCGTCGGCGCAACGGCAGTCTCCTGCCATTCGGACGCCATCGCGTCGTCGATCTCGTCGACCACGACGATCTCCACGCCACGCAGTTCCGGCATGGCATCGCCCAAGGCCCGCATGGCGTCGCAATGCCGCCGGTCGGTGAGCACGAAGCGCGCGCGGGCGTCATGCAGGATGGACCGCACGCGCGCGAGATGCTGCGGCCGCGCCGACTCCGGCGGGAAGGCCGGCACCACGATCGCGCCTGCGTAAAGACAGCCGAAGAAGCCGGCCACGTAGTCGAGACTCGTGGGCATGAGCAACAGGCCCCGCTCTCCATGTGCCTGCCCGAGGCAAAGCCGCTGCAGGGTCGCCGCGATGGCGCGTGCACGTGCATCAAGGCCGGCGCAATGGAGCGTCTCGCCGACGCTGTCGTCGCCGGACAGCACACGCAGGGCCTCGCGCGAAGGCTCGAACCGGGCGCGCGCGCGCAGCAGGTCGACGATGTTTTCAATCGGGGCACCGGGCGATGCGGGGGCCGTCGCGTCGAGCGGGCCGAACGGTATGGGCAGGCGAAGAGCGTCGTTCATTACGGTAGCGACTCACGAAGCAGGAACGGAATCAAAGGCCACGGCGCAGCCACGGCCGCGATGACCACGGCGAATGGCGACGCGCCGCAGGCGACAAGCGCGAGATAGGAAAGGATGACGGGAGACCTGCGATCAATGATCGACGCCGTACGCCTGTGCCATCGCCACCACGACCTTGCGCGGCCCCTTGAACGGGGCACGCGCGTGCGCGACGAGCATGTTGTCAAGCATCAGCACGTCGCCGTTCTGCCACGGGAAGCTGATCTTTTCTGACGCCAGCACGTGACGCACGGTGATGAGCGAGTCTTCCTCGATCGGGCTGCCGTCGCCGTAATACACATTGCGCGGCAGATCCTCCTCGCCCACGACATCGAGCAGTGTCTCGCGCACGTCGGGTTCGAGATTGGAGATGTGAAACAGATGCGCCTGATTGAACCAGACCCAGTCCCCCGTCACCGGATGACGTGCGATGGCCTGACACACCTGGCGCGTACGCAACTCCCCATCGTCCTTCCATTCGCACGCAATGCGATGGGCGCGACAGTAGGCTTCGACCTCGGCGCGATCCTCCGTGTTGAAGACCTGCTTCCAGGGCACATCCAAACCATTGCCGAAATTGCGCACGTACATCAGCCCCTTCTCGGCGAAGCGATCACGCAGGGCTTGCGGCAGGCGGGCGAAAATGCGCCGGCTGTCGGCGATGGGGGTCTCCCCCCCCTCCGGCGCGGCTTGTACGCTGTAGAACCAGATCTTCATGGGCCAATCGCGCGTATACGATTGTTCGTTATGCAACGGAATGTGTTGGTGCGGTGGGTATTCGGTCGACGTGTACACGCCTTGCGCGACCTTGCTGCGCGGCGTGGAGCCGAACTCGTAGGTCAGCAGCGAATGACCAAAAGACGCGGCAAACTCGCGGAACGCCGCATCCCCGTCGATGCAAAACCCGCGAAAAAGCACACCGCCGCAGGTCGGTAGATATTGCTCCGCCAGCGCGTGCAGCGCACTGGCGGCCGCCTGGATCGGCACACCCGCGTCGCGCGGCTCGACCACCATCGGGAGGTCGCCATCGGTGCGCAGTGCGCGCACATCGAGCATCGTATCGAGCATGATTGGATCCTCAATGAAACCGCGGCGCCAGACGCGCCGCATTCTCATTGACGATCCTTGCGCCTGCAATTTAAGGGATTGAAGCGGACGACTGCGGTTTTTCCATATTCACGGCGTCCGCCACGCCCGCACTCGTCGTCGCCGGCTCGCCATCGGCGAGCAACTGGCCGTTCTCCATCTTCACCAGCCGATCGGCCAGGCCGAAATATCGGTCATCGTGCGAGATCACGAGCACCGTTTTCCCCTGCGCCCTCAACTCGGGCAGGATCTCCCGGTAGAACACCTCCTTGAACACCGGATCCTGATCGGCCGCCCATTCGTCGAAGACCAGGAACGGCCGGTCTTCCACGCAAGCGCTGACCAGGGCCAGGCGCTTGCGCTGCCCTTGCGAAAGATCGCGGGTCGAGAACGCGCCGTTCGTCACGCTCACCTTGTGCTGAAGGTGCAGCCGTGCCAGCCAGCGCGTCGCGAAGGCGTCGATGCGCGCCGCATCGGTTTGCGCGTCGTGCGCGCCAAGAAGCGTTTCGAACAGATGGAAATCGAAGAAAATCGCCGAGAAGAGTTGCCGGTAGCGATCACGGTTGTCGACACCAACGGGCTGGCCGTTCCATACGATCTCGCCGCTCTCCGGCACGTAAAGGCCCGTGAGTAGTTTCGCCAGCGATGTCTTGCCGCTGCCGTTGCCCCCGATGAGAAATGTGATTTCGCCGGGCCGGAACGTCAGGTCGATGGGCCCCATGCGGAAGATCTCGTCCTGCTGCTCGTGATAGTAGCTGTGCGTGATGCCGTGCATGCGCACGAGCGGCGCGCCTGTCGCCATGACGTCGACGGCCGTCAACTCATCGCTGCGCATGGCTTCGGTGACTTTCTGTATACGTTCGCTGGCCACCCGCGCCATGGTGAGCAGCGGAATGTTGTTGAGCATGGCCTCCAGCGGCGTGACCATGTACAGGAAGACGATGGCATATCCCGTCGCCACACGGGTGTTACCGGACGTTGCGCCGACCAGCACGAACAGCACCAGGCCGATGAGCGCGAAGAACAGGAAGCGTACCCAACTGACGGAGAAGATGAACAGCGTGAGCCCGCGCGAGCGGTTTTCGCGGACAGCCTCGATGGCGGCGCCCAGCACACGGACAAGAAACGCGTCGGCGCGGCGGCGATTGAGCTTGAGCTCCTTGGCGCCCGAAGCGAGTGTCTGGAAATGGGAGAAGAGTTCATCCTGGCGCTGGCCAGCCGTGCGCAGGTAGCGAATCACCCGGGTATGGCTGATGTGATAGCCCAACGCACCGAGCCCGATCGCCACACAGGCCATGAGGAAGATCGGCCACGACAGCACCGCCAAGTACAGAAAGCATCCCGTGACGATGGCGCCATTCATCACCAGCGTCGGCAACCCGATGAAGAAGTTGGCGACGTGGTTCGCATCGTCGGCAAGCACCGACTGCACGCGTGCGCCGCCCGTCGACTCTACCACGCGCAGTGGTGCGTTCACGATGACGCGCGAGACATGACGGCGCAGTTCGGCCAGGGTGCGCTGCCCCAGCCGCGTAAAGAGCGCGCCAGCGCACATTTGCGCGAGCATCGACAGCACGGCGAGCGCGGCGAAGCGCCACGCCAGCGCGCCAAGCTCTGCGGCGCTCGCGCCCAACGCGCGGTTGATCGAAGCGATCAGCATGACGTTCGCCATGCCGCACGCGAGCGAGGCTGCCACGGCGGCCGCAAGCAGCCAGCGCGAAGCACGCAATAGGAACAGAAACAGGAACACGACGCTCTCCGCTGGCGACCCGCCGCCGCATGCGCACACGCACGCTCTGGCGGATATCGATGAAGGAACAAGGAAGCCTGTGCGAGGCGATCCGGCCAACCTACGGCCAGATCCGCCGCTTTACCCGGCTCCATCGCTCAAAGACGATCCAGCCCGGCGAAAATTTTCCCGCCCTTGGCGGTACGGGCAAAGCGGTGACGCCGGGGTAAATTTCGGCGCCAGCCTCTCGTCTTTCGGGAAACGGATGCCCTGTGCGCATCCCCCCTGACTCTGGGTCCGGGTAAATCACCGGATGACCTTGCCGAGGCCCTCATGCACGCAAGTACCGAACCGTCCACGACGTCCATCCCTTCGCTCACCCATGATCTGATCGGCGTTGGCTTTGGCCCGTCCAATCTCGCACTGGCCATCGCCCTGGAAGAGCACGGCGGGCAAGGGCCCGGCATCACGCGGTTCCTGTTTCTCGAGAAGCAGCCTGAATTCACGTGGCACGGCAACATGCTGCTCTCGAACAGCCGCATGCAGATCGCCTATCTCAAGGATCTCGCCACCCTGCGCAATCCGCGCAGCCACTTCACGTTCATCAACTACCTGCACGAGAAGGCACGCTTGTCCGCCTTCATCAACCTGCAAAGTCATTACCCGACGCGGCGCGAGTACAACGACTACCTGCGCTGGGCGGCCGCCCACTTCCAAGGGCAATGTGCGTACGGCGAAACGGTGACCGGCATCGAACCCGTACTGGAGCGCGATCACGTGGTGGCCTTGCAAATCCTTTCGCGCGACGGCGACGGGCAAACACACGCGCGCCGCGCGCGAAACGTGATTCTCGGCGCCGGCGGCACGCCGCATATACCGCCCGCTTTCGCCCCCCTGCACACGACGGGCCACACGCGACTATTTCATTCATCGCAATACCTCGCGCGCGTCGCGGCGCTCAGCGACACGCCGCCCCGCCGCGTCGCCGTTGTTGGCGGCGGACAAAGCGCGGCAGAAATCTTTCTCGATCTTGCCGAGCAGTGGCCGCAGGCACAGGTTGATCTGATCATGCGCGGCCGCGCGCTCAAACCCGCCGACAGCAGTCCGTTCGTCAACGAGATATTCGATCCGCAATTCACCGACTTCATCTATGCGCAACCGGTCGAGCAGCGCATGCGCATTCTCGACGAGTTTCGCAATACGAATTACGCCGTGGTCGACGACGACCTGATCGCCCGCATCTACGACGTGCTCTATCAGCAGCGCGTGGGCGGTCACGGTCATCATGCGCTGCTGTGCTGCCACGACATTCAGGAGGTGCACGCCAGCGGCGAGCAGATCCGGCTGCACATGCACGAGCGCCTCTCCGGCCGCACCGCGACACAGCCGTACGACGTGGTGGTGCTAGCCACCGGATACGAGCGTCGCACGCACGAGCACCTGCTCGCCGCCGTGCAGCCCTGGCTTGACGGTCTCGAAGGCGAGCGCGACTACCGCTTGCGCACCCATGCCCGCTTTCTTCCTGGTATCTATCTGCAAGGATATTGCGAGCCCACGCACGGCCTGTCCGATACGCTGCTTTCGATTCTGGCGACCCGCTCGGCGGAAATTTCCGCCTCGCTGCTGGCGCGCGAGCCAGCTTGGACGGCATCGTCGCCCCAGGCGTCGCGCGTTGCGGCGCTCGCCGGCTAAGCCGGCCCGGCGTAGCACAGGCACGGCACTGAAGATCTCGCAGATGCCGTGCCACCGGCTCGATGAAACCCCAGACATTGGGGGGATGCATTGCGGCAGTTGGGGCGCCAGCTATTGCGGCGCATCATCGGCGACTTGCCACGCCAGTTGCCGATGAAGTTGCGACGGCGTCATCGTCAGCAGCAGTGGGCATGCGCCGCACAACAGTGCCTCGTCGCATCGAGTGCCCTTGCCCGCCAACTGATAACGCAGGCAGCAAACGCGCCGCGCACGCATCGGCGATGCAAGCGCAGGGGACGGCGAGGACATATACCTCACGGTGCGATAGAGCGGATTGTCGGCGGTCCGCCCAAAGCCGGCATCGTCGTCGAACAGCCACGCATAGTCGGCCGCCGCGCGAATGGCGAGCGACGGCACATGCCGCATCCGTTCCACAATGAACTCCAGCAGATTGCCCACATTGCCCCAAAGCACGCGCGGGGAAACCCCTGCCGCACCTTGCATGGCAGCGATCGCCGCTGGTAGATGGACATGGATCAGCGACGCGAAACGCTGCGCCGCAGGGGGGGGCACGAAGGCCTTGTGGTCCCGCGACGGCGGGGGGGTCCAGCTATCGGCAGGAAACCGGAGTTGCACTGGCAAACCGTCGCGCAGCACCACACCGCATGCGTCCGGATCGAGTGTCAGCACGCTGCCGTGAACCACCGCGATAGCCAGCGCGGCCGGTACGACGGCGCGAAAATAACACTTGCTCCACTGCGACATGAGCGCACGCGGTTCGACGCCCGGTACGATTCGGCGGACCCCTTCGAACATCGCGGGGAGGTGGTCCCCCAGGTCCGCCAGGCCGACAACGATATCGCCTTCGTGCAAGTCAACGGGCATGCGTGCACCGAATGCCAGTCCCGTGCAGAGCGGGCCGAGCTCGGCACGGACGATGTCCGGCAGACTCCCCGCCAGATCGAATTGCGCCGCACTCACGGGGGCTGGCGTCACCGGTTGCCCCGCGCGGGCACTCATCGCGCTTCCCACGCCCGTGGCACGTGCATCGCGGGGGCGAGTTCATTGGCAATCACCGCCAGCAGATGCGCAGGATCGTCGCGTACGAAGAAATGATCGCCTTCGAAGTCAGTGCGCGTGTAGGCCTTGCTGGTCTCGCAACGCCAGTCATCAAGCACTTCCGGCGCGAAGGTATCGCGCTGTCCGGCGAGCGCATGAATGGGCACCGGCAGCGGCGCACGCACCGCCCGTGACGGACGGCGATAGCGCCCGCACAACTGGAAATCGGCCTTGATGACAGGCAACACCATGGCCATCAGCTCGGGTTGCGCCAGCAACGCCTCCGGCGTGCCTCCCAGCGCGCGCATCTCGGCCAATGCATCGGCATCGTCTTGCAGCGCTGCGTAGCGCGTGTCGTCGCGCGTTGCAGGCGGCCGGCTCGCCGCCACGAACAGCGCCACCGGAGGGCGGCCTCGCGCGTGAAGCCGATGCGCGATCTCGAACGCCAGCAATCCGCCCAGGCTGTGGCCGAACAATGCGAAGCAGGCGTCGGAACTGATGTGCAGCGCCTGACATTCGTCGCTCAACTGGTCCGCAAGTTCGTGCGGATCGTGTTGCAGCGGCTCATGATAGCGCGTGCCTCGGCCCGGAAGTTCGAGCGGACGTACGGCCAGCCACGAAGGTGCGGCCTTTGCCCAGCTCGCGTAGACCGTGGCGCTGCCCCCGGCGCAAGGCAGGCACAGCAGGCGGCACGCGTCAAAAGCCATGCCGCCCCTCATCCCGTTCTTGCCCTTGTTGCCCTTCGCGCCCATCGTGAGCGTTACCCTGCGCCGCAAAATGCTCGCGCAGACTTCGCGGCCGCATGTCCGTCCAGACGGTCTCGATATGGGCCAGGCACGTCACCTTGTTCCCCGTGACGCCAACTTCGCGCCAACCGGCCGGCACAGGCCGGTAGTCGGGCCAGATGGCGTATTGCTCTTCATCGTTGATCACTACACGAAACACGCCATTTTCATCGTCGAAACTCATCGATTGCTCCTTTGAACACGCTGCGGCCTGAGCGGCGCGGCTCGCGCCCGCCCTCTGGCTGACAGACGGGTCAGCGCGTGGGCAATTTACCCCCGGGGCAACCAAGCCAGTGCCGCGCCGTAGCCGGGGGGCGCCGGCAACACCCGCAATTCCAGGCCACCCAAGGCTTGCGCAAGACCGGTGTCGCCGGTACGCCACGCAACGGCAGCAGAAGGCACCTTGGGTACACGGGCCGGATCGAATGCCTGCCCGGCATCGTGCACCACCCGCGCTACGGCGGCGACGTCCAGGCACAGCGCCGGAAGACTGCCCTGCAAACCGGTGCCGAGGGACTTGAACGCCGCCTCCTTGAGGCACCAGAGCCGATGGAACAGCGCCTGACGTCCGATGTCCTGGCGGTTAGTCCCCGGCAGCCAGCGCAGCAGCGCCCGACGCTCATCGACGTGCAGACAGAGGTCCCAAAGCTCGCTCGGTTCAGCCACGGCGTCGAGCCGCTCGATGTCGATTCCCACCCGCACGTCGCGCGAGTACGCCAGCAGCCCCCAGCGGCCCGCGTGGCTCACGTTGAAGTCAAGTGTCCCGCCGTCGGCCAGCCGTGGCCGGCCATACGCATCGGCCTCGAACACGACTTCCTCGGGCGCGGTGCCCAGCTCGGCGGCAAGCCGCTCACGCAGTGCGGCGCGCACACTTGCAAACCGGGCGCGGTCGTCCTCCCTTGCAAGGGAAGCCATTCTCGAGCGCTCGCTCGCGGACAAACGGGTCACTCCACCCCGCACCCCCAAAGCATCCGCAACCCGGATGAACTGCACCGCAATCCTCATTGGCATAACGAAATGAATGGCGCTTCACTCAAGTGTCGTCTCTCGAATCAAAATATTAATTGCAAATCATTCTCATTTTAACTATCGTTTACTATAAATTCGCTGTGAACCCTGTGCAAATCGACAGGGGGCCCCATGTCACGAGGGCCATGCCTTCGGGTCTCGCAGACGATCTGTAGTCCTGTCATTTCTCCCCGCACCGTTGTGCAGGAATGCGCCGCTGGCGTCGTTCCTGGCGGCGTTCGCCTGTCACTTTGGCATCGGCTGTGCAGGTCTCGCCTGTCACGCCAGTGTGGTTAAAAGCCGACAGTGACTGTGTGTCGCCCCACAGCCGTGCCTTCGATGCCGATCTGGAGGCAAAAGTATGAGCGAGCAGTTGAGTTACGCCGGGTGTCCCGGGCGGGGGCCAGCAGGCGCGGAGGCCACCGAGGACAGCGTCGTCGGGCAAATTTTCGTCACGCACCGGCGCGCCCTGGTCGGAACGGCAATGCGCATTCTTGGCTGCCCGTGCCGGGCGGAAGACGTCGTGCAGGATGCCTACATCAAGCTGTGCGACGCGCGCAGCACATGCCCGGTGCGCCATCCCGCCAGCTATGTGATGCAGGTCGTGCGCAATCTCGCGCTCGACGGCTACCGCCGCCAGCAGATCGAAAACCGGGTGTTCGCTGTGGAAGACGAAGCCATCGACATGCCCGATCGCACCGCGTCGCCCGAGGCGCAGGTCACGGCGCGGCAAATGATCAGCGGCATGCTCGAGCGCCTCAAGACACTGCCGGAGCGCACGCGCACGGTCTTCGAGATGTATTACTTCCAGGACTGCACGCAGCGTGAAATCGCGCAGTCCCTGGGCGTGTCGACCACGTTGGTGAACTTCATGATGCACGATGCCCGCCAAGCGCTCACGCCATGGATGAGCGGTGCCTCCGACTAGCCGCCCTTTACCGGACACGCCAATGAAAATGGCCCGCAAACCGATGCGGGCCAGAATACTGCCGGCGAATGGCCTCCGCCGATTATTTCGCGGCGGCGATCACGGCAATCTCGACGAGCAGATCAGGCGCGGCCAGGCGCGCTTCCACGGTGGCGCGCGTCGGGGGGGTGCCCGGGCTCGTCCATGCATCCCACACGGCGTTCATGCCGGCGAAGTCGGACTCGATATCCTTCAGCCAGACCTGTGCCGAAAGCAGGCGCGACTTGTCGATACCGGCGTCCTTCAGATAGCCATCGATCTTTGCGAGCACTTGCTTCGTCTGCCCAGTGATGTCCTGACTGCGATCGTCCGCCGTCTGACCACCGATGTAGACCGTCCCGTTATGCACCACGACACGGCTCATCCGTGCATTCGTGTGATGGCGTTGAATATCGCTCATTAACCACATCTCCAGAAGATTCAAAAAAACGAGTGGGAGGCGCGAGCCCCCTCACCTACTTGGGAAAGCCTGCACGCTCGTTCAGGATGTCGGGACCCTCGACCGCGGCGGCCAACTCGCCCAACGTCACCGGCTTGATGGGTGGACGGATGCGATAGTACCCGACCTCCGGCACCGCACAGCCCTGCACGTTGGCCAGCAGTTCAGCTACCGTCAAGCCGCAGAAGCGCCCCTGGCACGGCCCCATGCCACAGCGCGAAAAGCTCTTCGTCTGATTCGGGCCGACACAGCCCAAGCCCGCCATGCGCCGCACGTCGCCCGCCGTCACCTCTTCACACCGGCACACGATGGTGCTGTCGTCGGCCGGCACCCGGAACGCCTCGGCCGGCCGGTACAGCGCATCGAGGAACGGACGGATCGCCGTGTGTACCGACAGCTCACGGCGCAACGACAGCGCGCGCGAGTCGCGCTTCGCGGCGTCGAGCTTGCCGAGCTTCACGGCGGCTTGCAAGGCAGCGAGCCGTCCCGACGGCTCGGCCGCCAGCGCACCGGCGATGCCCGCGCCATCCCCAGCCACGAAGATGCCCGACAGGCTCGTCTCGCCCCAGGCGTCCGTCGTCGGATGCCAGCACAACTGTGCGTCGTCCCACGTGTGCGCGCAGCCGATCGAGCGCGTGACCTGCGTGTTTGGAATCACGCCCTGATGCAGCAACACCAGCGATGCGTCGACGCATTCGGTGCGCCCACCCACGACATACTCGACACCCTCGGCATGCTCGGTGCCGAGCACGCGCAGTGCCTCGACATGCTTGACGTGCTGCACGCCTGCCGCGCGAATGGCGCGCAGCAGCTTGAGGCCCTTCATCAGATACGACGGCGCGCGCAACGCCCCACCGGCGTGACGCAACGCGTCGCGGCGCCCGCTCGCCATGGCCGTATCGAGAATGGCGCGTACCGGCACGCCGGCATTGATGAGCTGCCAGGCGAACAGGTAGAGCAACGGGCCGCAACCAGCGAGTACGGCCGGCGAGTCGGGCACCAGCGCGGAGGCCTTGAGCAGCGTTTGCGCCGCGCCCACACCCATCACGCCAGGCAGCGTCCAGCCGGGAATCGGGAACGGCCGCTCCTGCGCGCCGCTCGCAAGGACGATGGCACCGGCTTCGATTTGCAGCGTTCCGCCGCCCGCGCCCTGACGGGTGACCGACACGCGTTTGTCCGCGCCGATCTGCCAGGCGAGCGTCTGCGGCCAATAGGCGATGCCGGCCGACGTGAATGCGTCGACCAGCCCACGCCCACGAAGATAGTCCGGGCCGAGCACCCTCGGGTCGGCCAGCGGCGAACGGCTCACGCTGCGATAAATCTGCCCGCCGGGCAGACCATTCTCGTCGACAACCACCGGCTCGAGCCCATGACGCTTCGCTTCGAGTGCCGCCGCCAACCCCGCAGGCCCGGCACCGACGACCAACAAATCCACGACTTTTACGCTCATGCCGCGCTCCTTGCACCGTTCATTCGACGCACCTGCATGCCTTCGCGCACGGGTGTCATGCATCCCTGCCGGTTCGGCACGCCATCGATCTCGACCAGACAATCGAAGCACACGCCCATCATGCAGAACGGCGCACGGTCGCTGCCCGTGACGGGCGTGGTCCGGCACGCCGTCACACCGGAGACGAGCAATGCGGCAGCGACATTCATGTCGGCCGGCACGTCAACCGGCGTGCCCTCGATAAACACTTGCACCGTCGCGCCATCCTTGCGCGCCAGCGACTTAAGCAGTGAAACGTTTGGCATAGAAATGATCCAAAAGCGCGGGACGCGGTGCGCCGAGAATCCACGGCGCGAGGGTTTCACAATGCGCGGCGGCGAGCGTCACGCCGCTGTGACAGGTCGCGAGGAACGCGCCCGGGCAGGCCTCCGAGGCCTCGTAGATCGGCAGACCGTCGTCCGTCATGACCCGCAACGCCCCCCACGCGCGCACCACGCGCACGTGCTTGAGCAGCGGGAATGGGGCGATGCCGCGCCGGGCGATGTCGGCGAGCACGTCGGGCGTCACGCCGTCGTTGAAGCCCACGTCTTCGGCCGAGTCGCCGAGCATGACCGAGCCCTCGACGGTCTGGCGCACGTAGATGGTCGGATAGTCGAGAAACGGCTTGACGCGCTCGGTCACGAGGATCTGGCCGCGCAACGGTTTGACCGGTGCGCGCAGCCCTACCATCGGCGCGAGATCGCGATTGCCCAGGCCGGCGGCCAGCACGACACGCCCGGCGTCGAGCGACACCTCCCCCATGCGCACGCGAAACGCGCTGCCCGTCTGACGAATATCGGTCACGCGCAGGTTCGGCGCATACTCGCCGCCCGCCTGCTCGAAGGCGGCGAACAGCGCGCGCAGCGTATAGAGCGGGCTGACATGACCGTCGTTCGGCGAATAAATGCCGCCCACCACGTCGGGGCCGATGGCCGGCAGCCGCTCGGCAAGCGCCTTGTGATCGAGCACTTCGTAGGTGAGGGCCGGCTCGGCTTCCTGCAGCTTGCGCATGCTCTCGACCTTGATGGCCAGCTCTTCGGGGGTCTGGGCGATATTGAAGCCGCCGGGTCGCTGAAAGCCGATGGAGACGCCGGTGCGTGCGAGCAGCTCGTCGGCGAGATCCTGCCAAAGGTTGGCGGAGTGCAGCGACCAGCGCGCATAGTTCGTACAGGTACCGCCCTTGCCCTGCACCCAGACCAGCCCGAAGTTGCCGCGCGCGGCACGCAGCGAATTGTCTTCGCCATCGCACACGACGACGCGTTGCCCCCGCTTGGCAAGCCCGTAGGCGATCGCCATGCCGACGAGGCCGCCGCCGATGACGGCGATATCGTATGTCTTTTGCATGTGTTAGTGATTCCCCACCAGAACCTTGTTGAGTCCGTAAATGCGATCGAGCATCAGCATCACCACCAGCGTCAGCGCGATGAGCAGCGTGGAGATGGCCGCCACGCTCGGGTCGACCGTCTCGCTCATGTTCATGTAAATGCGCACCGGTAGCGTGATCGTGGTCGGCGCGGTCACGAAGATCGTGGCCGTGAGTTCATCGAAACTGTTGATGAACGCGAGCACCCAGCCGCCCGCCAGGCCCGGCAGGATCGCCGGCAGCGTGATGCGGCGAAACGTCGTCCAGCGTCCGGCACCGAGCGAGCGCGCCGCACGTTCGGCTTCGTCGGCCTGCCCCGCGAGCGCCGCCATGATCAGGCGCAGCGCGTACGGGAAGATCAGCAGTGCGTGGCAAGCGACAAGGCTCACGAACGAGCCACCCATGTCGAGCAGCGTGAACAGCCTCAGGAACGCAATGCCCAGCACCACCGGCGGAATCATCAGCGGCGAGAGCAGGAACGAATTGATCGCGTCGCGTCCCGGGAACCGGTAGCGTGCGAGTCCCATCGCCGCCGGTACCGCCAACGCGGTCGACACGCTGGCCGACGTCACGCCCAGCCACAGGCTCGTGCGCAGCGCCGATAGAAAGTCCTCGTCGTTCATGAGCGACGAGAACCAGCGCAACGAAAAGTGACGCGTCGGGATGGACAGGAAGTTGTCCGGCGTGAAGGCGACCAGGCACACCACCACCAGCGGCGCGAGGATGAAGACGAGAAACACGACGTGAAACGCGAGCGCTCCCACCCCATTGCGGTCGTACCGGGAGTCTTGTTGATTCATATGCCTTCCCCCTCAGCCCAGACGGCGCGTGAAGCGCCGCTCGAGGGCGCGGTTGTAACCGGTGATGATGGCCACGTTCACGATCAGCAGCACGATGGCAATGGCGGCCCCCAGCGGCCAGTTCAGCGAGCCGAGAAACTCGTCATACGCCGTGGTCGCCACCACTTTCAGGCGGCGTCCGCCGATCAGCGCGGGCGTTGCGAACGCGCTCGCCGTCAGCGCAAAGACGATCAGGCTGCCCGAGAGAATGCCCGGCGTGATCTGCGGCAATACCACCCGCCACATCACCGTCGCCCGTCCCGCCCCGAGCGAGCGCGCGGCATGCGCGATCGCCGGATCGAGGCGCGTGAGCGAGGTCCACACCGAGAGCACCATGAGCGGCACGAGCACGTGCACCAGCGCCACCGTGACCGCGCCCATCGTGAAGAGCATTTGCAGCGGATGACCGATCAGCCCCAGCTTCATGAGCACGGTATTGACCAGCCCCTCGCGGCCCAGCAGGATCGACCAGCCCAGCGTTCGCACGACGACCGAAATCAGCAGCGGCCCCAGCACGAGCACCAGGCAGAGCGAGCGCCACGGATCGCGCATGCGGAACAGGAAGTACGCTTCGGGCACACCGACCAGCACGCACAACACCGTCACGCCAACCGAGAGCAGCAATGTGCGCAGGAAGATCTCGTAGAAATAACTGTCCGTGAGAATGTCGGCATAGTGCTGAAGCGAGATCGTCGGCAGCACCCCACCCAGGTTCGGGTCGAAGCCGCGCAGGCTCAACACGAACGTGAGGACGAGCGGCACCGCGAGCAGCACGAGGAAGAACAGCGCCGCTGGCATCACCAGTGTCCAGGCGGCACGGCGCTGGCTCGCGATCTCGGGCGAGATCGCCGCGCTCGCCTTCATACCCGGCACGGCCGATGCCCCCGGTGGCGTAGACGTCGTGGCATTCATGCGCCCTCCTGCACGAGACGCAAGGCATCGTCGGCCCAATCGAGCCCGACGGCCTCGCCATCGTTGGCCGCGACCACGCCGTCGTTGGACACGAGCACACGCAGCTCGCCGAGGGCCGTCGACACGGTGAGCACCCAATGGTTGCCGTGGAAGCTGCGCTGGCCCACGCGGCCCGCGAGCCGGCCCGCCGTCGCGGACGTCAGGCGAATACGCTCCGGCCGAAGACTGAATGTCGCCGGGCCGTTGCCCCCCATCCCCGTCGTCGGCCCGGCGTGCGCGGGCGACACCGCGAGTCGATGCCCCTGCGCGTCGAGCACCGGCACGCCGCCGCGCACATCGAGCTGACCGGAGATGAGATTGGTCTGCCCGATGAAGTGCGCGGCGAACGTGGCGCGCGGGTCTTCGTAGACATCGTGCGGCGTATCGATGCGCACCACACGCCCTGCGTTGAGCAGCACCACGCGATCGCTGATCGCGAGCGCCTCGGCCTGATCGTGCGTGACCATGACGGTGGTCGTGCCGACCTTGCGTTGAATCGTCCGCAGCTCGTCCTGCATCTGCTCGCGCAGTTTGGCGTCGAGATTCGAGAGCGGTTCGTCGAGCAGCAGCACGGGCGGTGCGATCACCAGCGCCCGGGCCAGCGCCACGCGCTGGCGCTGGCCGCCGGAGAGTTCGCGCGGATAGCGTTGCGCGTGCTGGCCCAGATGCACCAGCTCCAGCGCGTCCTGCACGCGGCGACGTTTCTGCCCGGGGTCCACGCGGCGCATATCCAGACCGAACGCGACGTTCTGCGCCACGGTCATGTGAGGAAACAACGCGTAACTCTGGAACACGATTCCGAGTCCGCGCTTTTCCGGCGGCACCGGCGTGAGGTCGCGGCCCTCGAGCAGAATACGGCCGCTGCTCGGGGCGACGAATCCGGCAATCATCTGCAACGTGGTGGTCTTGCCGCAGCCGGACGGGCCCAACAGGGAGATGAATTCGCCCTGCTCAATCGAAAGATCGACGCCCTCGACCGCCACGGTGTCACCGAAGCGTTTGCCGAGTTGCTCGAGACGCAAATATGGGGGGCTCATGACGCTTGAGGTCTCCGTGCGACTTAACGTTCGATCTGACGGTTCCAGCGCTGCGTCCACTCAGCGCGCTTCGCGTTGACGACATCCCAGTCGACACGAATGAGCTTGTCGATCTGGGCGGGCGACGGCACGCGTGCGGCCACGGCCAGCGAGAGTTGCGTCTTCTTGTTCGCCGGCGCAACGCCCGCGCTTTCGGCGAGAATGGCCTGGGTTTGCGGCGTGAGAATCGTTTGGACGAACTTCTGCGCCAGTGCGTTGTTGGCGGATTTGTCTACCACGCACATGCCCATGCTAAGGGCCACCGCCCCCTCCTTCGGATACACGAACTCGACCGGAATGCCCTGCTGGCGCAACGCTTGCACGCGGCCGTTGCCCCACACGGCGATGGCGACTTCATCCGACTGGAACAGCTCGGCGATCTTGCCCGGGGACGGATCGAACGACAGCACGTTCGGTGAGATCTTCTCCATTGCGCGGAAACCCGGTTCGATGTTGCTGTCGCTGCCGCCGTTGATCTTGGACTCGACGAGCAGCCCGTGCAGACCGTACGTGTTCTTGATGCTCGGCATCACGAGCTTGCCCTTGTACTTCGGATCCGAAAGGTCCTGCCACGAGGTCGGTGCCGGCCAGCCCTTCGACTGGAACAGTCGCGTGTTGTAGGCGATACCCGTGGCAATCAGGCCGGCCGCCACGGCATTGCCCCCCTTGAACTTCGCGATGTCGTACAGGTCGCGATAGACGGGCGCGTCGGCGAGCTTGCCGCAGAAACCCATCTGGATGGCCTGGTACATCGGGCCGTCATCGAGGAAGACGACGTCCATGCCGGCCTTGCCTTTTTGCGCCTGCAGCTTCGCGAGGTTGGTCGTCGAATCGCCGGGCACGATCACCACCTTGGTGCCGGGGTTCGCCTGCTCGAAAGCGGGAATGACGTCTTTCTTGAGCATCTGTTCAAACGAGCCGCCGTAAGCGCCGACGTACAACGTTGTGTCGGCGTGGGCAGCCGTGGCAGCGAATACCGATCCGGCGACACCGACAGAAATGGCCGTGGCGCGGGCAAGCTTGCGAAGCGTTTGGGGAACGACGGTCTTCATCGATAAGCTCCTTGCGTGAAGTAGGGTTGTGTGATGTTATGGCCCGGCAATATCAAAAAACCAACAACGTGCTGCGTGGTTTGCGTAGGTTCATTTTCGACGCGAGCACGGTCAAATCACATTTTTTCGCCCACCCATACGAAAATGTTATGACGTGGTTGAGATGAGGTTGTCATGAAGATTCGGCAGTTGGAGGCATTTCGTGCGCTGATCCTGCGCCAGACGGTCACTCGGGCGGCCGACATGCTTCACGTTTCCCAACCGGCAGTCACACGCCTGATCAACGATCTCGAGGCGGACATAGGGTTTTCCTTATTCGATCGGATCAACGGCCGCCTGAACCCGACGCCCGAAGCCATGGTGCTGTTCGAGGAGGTTGAGCGCTCGTTCGCGGGCATCGACCGCATTGCGCAGACGGCCGAGCAGATCAAGTCGCTGCGGCGCGGTTCGCTGCATGTCGCGGGCGCTCCCGCGCTCGCGCTGGAGTTCCTGCCCACCACGATGACGGGTTTCATGCGTGAGCATCCAGGCATCAGCACGACGTTGCTGATCCACGCGTCGAGCATCGTGGTCGACATGGTGGTGGGTCGGCGTTGCGACGTCGGCTTCATCGCGCACCCCCTCACGCATGCCGGTGTGAACGTCGAGACGCTGCACCGCGCGCCCATGCGCTGCATCCTGCCGCACGGACACCGACTCGCGAATCGCGACGTGATCCATCCTGAAGATTTGCGCGACGAGTCGTTCGTGTCGTATCCGAAGGAGTTCGACGGGCGGATGTATATCGACCGGATCTTTGCCGAGCGGCAGATCGACCGGGTGATGAGCGCCGAGTCGCAACTGTCCGCGGCGATTTGCGTGCTCGTGCAACACGGCGCGGGCGTGGCGATCATCGACCAGATCACGGCACGGTTCGCGGCAGGGCGCGTCGTTGTCAAGCCGTTCGAACCGGCAATCCTGTCGGGCTTTTCGCTGGTCACGTCGAACCAGCACCCGCCGTCGCAACTCGCGAAGGCCTTCGTCGACTTCACGAAGCAACGCATGATCGAACAGTTCGCCGAATGAGGCGCGCCACGCGCGTGCGCTTCGCCAGTCGACATCGGATCCTCGCACGGATTTGCAAAAATTCTATATTTCCACTACATTCGAATAATGGAAACCAATAACGCGCTCGAAGCGCTTGCCGCGCTCGCCCATTCGGTCCGCCTGACGGTGTTCCGCCTTCTCATGCAGGCCGGACCCGAGGGGCTGCCCGCCGGTCGCATCGCGGAACTCATGGACATGCCCGCCTCGTCGCTGTCGTTCCACCTCAAGGAACTGCACCACGCCGGGCTGCTCGCCAGCCGGCAGGAAGGTCGCTCGATCATCTACATGGCGCGTTTTGAAACCATGAACGCGCTACTCGGCTACCTCACGGAGAACTGCTGCGGCGGCGTCCCCTGTACGCCCGCCTCGTCCTGCGATGTCGTCGCGGAGGCCAACCAATGAGTGCCGCACAAAAAGTCGCGCCCGCGCTTCAAGCCGGGACCATCAGCTTCTTTGAGCGGTATCTGACCGTCTGGGTAGCGCTGTGCATCATCGCGGGGGTCTTGCTCGGCCAATGGCTACCCGGACTCTTCCATGCCATCGGCGCCATGGAAGTCGCACAGGTCAACCTGCCCGTGGGTCTGCTCATCTGGGTCATGATCATCCCAATGCTGATCAAGATCGACTTCGGCGCGATGGGACAGGTCGCCGGTCACTGGCGAGGCATCGGCGTCACGCTGTTCGTGAACTGGCTCGTCAAGCCATTCTCCATGGCGCTGCTGGGGTGGATCTTCGTGCGCCACGTGTTCGCCGCGTGGCTGCCGGCGGACCAACTCGACAGCTATATCGCCGGCCTGATCCTGCTGGCCGCCGCGCCCTGCACCGCCATGGTCTTTGTCTGGTCGCAACTCTGCAAGGGCGATCCGTACTTCACGCTCTCGCAAGTCGCCCTCAATGACGCCATCATGGTCGTGGCCTTCGCCCCGGTCGTCGGCCTGCTGCTCGGCTTGTCGTCGATTTCCGTGCCCTGGGATACGCTCGTCACGTCAGTCGGGCTCTACATCGTCATCCCGGTGGTGATCGCCCAAGCCATCCGCAAGGCCCTGCTGGCCCACGGAAAAGCCACGTATCAACGTGTGGTCAGCGCATTGGGGCCCTACTCCATCACGGCGCTGCTCGCCACGCTCGTTCTGCTCTTCGGCTTCCAGGGCAATGCCATCGTCGAGCAACCGCTGATCATCCTGCTGCTGGCTATCCCGATCCTCATCCAGGTACTGCTCAACTCGGGTCTGGCCTACCTGCTCAACCGCAAGCTCGGCGTGGCGCACTGCGTCGCCGGCCCGTCGGCATTGATCGGCGCCAGCAACTTCTTCGAGCTGGCCGTCGCCACGGCCATCAGCCTCTTCGGTTTTCAGTCGGGCGCGGCGCTCGCCACGGTGGTCGGCGTGCTGATCGAGGTGCCCGTGATGCTGCTCGTGGTCGGGGTCGTCAACCGCTCGCAACGCTGGTACGAATCGTCATAAGGAAACGTCATGTCCGTCACCATCTACCACAACCCGGCCTGCGGCACGTCGCGCAATACGCTGGCCCTGATCCGCAACGCGGGCATCGAACCCACGGTCATCGAGTACCTGAGCGCGCCCCCGGACCGCGAGACGTTGCAAACGATGATTCGCGATGCGGGACTGACCGTGCGCGAAGCCATCCGCGAGAAAGGCACGCCCTATGCCGAACTGGGTCTCGCCGATCCATCGCTGACCGACGACCCGCTTCTCGACGCGATGCTCGCGCATCCGATCCTGATCAACCGCCCGTTCGTCGTCACGCCGTTGGGCGTGCGGCTGTGCCGCCCCTCCGAAGTCGTGCTCGATATCCTGGCCTCGCCGCAAAAGGGGGCGTTTACGAAAGAAGATGGCGAGGTCGTTGTCGACGCCAGCGGACGGCGCGTGAAATGAGGGGCGATCTTCCCAACGTCAGTCGCGCGGTGCTCGATATACCGGATCTTCGCAAACTCGAGCCCAACAGCGTCAGCACGCACCCTCCGCGCATCCTGTTGCTCTACGGCTCGCTGCGCGAGACGTCGTACAGCCGGTTGCTGGTGCAGGAAGCCGAGCGCCTTCTTCGGCACTTCGGCGCCGAGACCCGCATCTTCGACCCCAAGGGGTTGCCCTTGGCCGATAGCGTGCCAGCCGATCACCCGAAGGTCGTCGAGCTTCGCGCGCTTTCGGCATGGTCGGAAGGCCAGGTCTGGTGCAGCCCGGAGCGCCACGGCACACTGACCGCCGTCTTCAAGAACCAGATCGACTGGCTGCCGCTGGAGATCGGGAGCCTTCGGCCAACGCAGGGGCGCACGCTCGCCGTGATGCAGGTCTGCGGCGGCTCGCAGTCCTTCAACGCGGTGAACGCGCTGCGGGTACTCGGCCGATGGATGCGCATGGTCACGATCCCCAACCAGTCCTCGGTCGCCAAGGCGTACCAGGAATTCGACACGACGGGCCGCATGAAGCCGTCGTCTTATTACGATCGGGTCGTCGACGTGATGGAAGAACTTTACAAGTTCACCCTCCTGGTCAGGGATCGCACCGACTACCTCACGGACCGGTACAGCGAGCGCAAGGACGCGGCCCCCGCCACCGCGACGGCACTCGCCGCGGCCGCGATGTCTCATGAGCGAGACGCACAGGTCAGCGACACCGACAGTGGCGAAATCGAATAAGCGACCGGGAACTAAGGCACGAGCGGCGGAGGGCAACCCATCCCGCACTGCGCAAGCAATGCCTGCGCCTGCGCCCCCAGGTCTTGCGCCGTCGGGCGAAACGGGAACGGAATGGCGTCGGGCAGCCCCAGCAACATCTTGCGCGAGCTTCGCGAATACGCCGGATCGTAGTGCCGGGTGATGAGCACCTCCGAGAGTTCGCGTTGCCGCCCCTCGTCGAGCAACGTCAGCCATTGATCGATGACCGCGCGCCCATGCAGCGGAACCAGCCGGAGAAGCTGCGCACGAAAGTCGTCCGGCCGCGCCAGCAAATGACTGTACTCCTGCATCAACAGGTCGACCCGCGCGTCCAGAGCGACGCGCACCTCGACGCACGTCGTCGCCCCGCGCAGCGATGACATCAACGACTCGGGCAGGGTGATCAGTCCGATCCGGCGGCTCTCCGCTTCGACGAACACGGGCCGCGTCGGATCCAGGCCGCGCAACGCGCCGATCAACGCGGTATCGAACGCTTTCTGAGACGGCTGGGGCACGCCCGGCATCGCCCCGAGCAGTGACCCGCGATGCACGGCCAGTGCCTCGAGATCGAGCGTCTGAGCCCCCGCGTCGGCCAGCGCATGCAACAGCCGGGTCTTGCCGCTGCCCGTGTGCCCGGCCAGCACGATGTAATCGAGCGTCGAGGGCAGCGTGCCGAGCGATGCCACGACGTCGCGCCGGTACGCCTTGTACCCGCCCTCGAGCTGGCGCGCCCGCCAGCCGATCATGTTCATGATGAGGGTCATCGACTCAGACCGCTTCCCGCCCCGCCAGCAATAGATGAGCGGACGCCAGTTGCGCGGCCGGTCGGCGAACGTCGTGTCGAGATGCGCGGCGATATTGCGCGCGACCATGGCGGCGCCCACGCGCGAGGCATCGAACGGTGACACCTGCTTGTACATCGTGCCAACGATGACGCGCTCTTCATTGCTGAGCACCGGCGCATTGATCGCCCCGGGCATGTGGTCGTCGGCAAATTCCAGCGGTGTGCGAACGTCGATGATGTCGTCGAAGTCGCCCGCGTTTTCCAGGCGGACGCGCAGCGAGTTCATCGTGCCCCCGCCAGTTGCCCGCAGTGCGTGCCGTATGGCGTGCGCGACGTCGCCTGTGCAAGCACGGCCTCGCCCAAGCCGGCCCGCACCTTCGCGGCACGATCGATAATGCGCGCCGCCGCTTCAGGGTCGCCCGCGCCGCCCAAGGCCAGCGCATAGTCGTCGAGCACCTCGGCATAGGCGAGCGGCGCCTTGCGCGACGCCTCCATGCGATCGAGCGCCCCCAGCGCGCGGCCGAAATACTTGACCGATGGCGCGTACTGCCGCTGAACCAGCGAGAGTCTCGCCAATTCGATCAACGCAGGGTACCGGAAGTGCCCCGTCAGGATATCGAGATCGTACGCGAGACTCAGCTCACGTCCGGCCTCCGTGTAGTAGCAGGTCACCCCCAACGCCCGGCCATAGTCGAAGTGCATGGCCGCGCGATGCGACGCCGGCCAACCCGACTGATCCGCCACGAGCACCGCCTGCCCGAAGGCCCGGCGCGCGCCATCCCAGTCGCCGCGCACCTCGGCAGCGCCACCCAGCGCGGCGTAGTCAGGGCCGGACGGCTTGCGCTCGGGGACACTGCACCCGGCTACGGCGAGCACGCCGCCGAGCGCGCACCCCATGGCCAACCACGTCGAAGATCGAATCATCAGAAGAGAACACTGCCGGAAGATCATAGGTCGCGGGACACCTCGGTCCCGCGTTCGCCCGACAGGATACCGCGTCGCACCTGAACGCCCCAACGCTGACGTCCGGTCAGGAAGTGCCCCCAGCCCAGCGCCGCCCCCGTGTGCCGCATCAACTGGAACGAAAACGGCTCCAGCACCGCCGCGACAAGCGCCCATCCGAAGCTCGTGCCGGCGCGGTGGCCAGTCCAGCGCCGGTACGCATGCACCGACCAGAGATGGAAGCCGAGATCGATGCCGATCTTGCCGAGAATGATGCCCGAGACCGGCAGCAGCACGCCAACATGGCCCTCGCACACGAACGTCACGAGCAGCGCGAACGCGGTGAGTCCGTAGATCGGCTGGAGCGTGTCGAATGCCTTCACCGGCAGCATCCAGCGGCCCAGATTGCCGTAACGGCCATTGCCGACCATATCGCGATACCAGTATTGCGTCTGGAGAAACCCAGCAAACCACCGGCGGCGCTGACGCAGGAAGCTCCTGAGCGTGCCCGGCGCATCGGTGATCGCCTGCGCACCGCCAACGACACGCACCTCCCACCCCAGGCCGTGCGTGGTCGAATACCGGCGCAGACGATGGATCAGTTCGTAGTCCTCGACCAGGCAGGCCGGGTCGAATCCGCCGACGGCCAGCACCGCCTCGCGACGGAAACACGCGAATGCGCCCGAAATCAACAGCAGGCCGTCGGCGCGCATCCAGGCAAACCGCGAAATGAAGTTGCGGATGTATTCGTACGTCTGGAAAAGTTGCAACACGCGCGCGCTCGCCGTTCGCCCGCATACCGGCGTGAGCACACCGGTCGCGGCCACCAGCCCGGGACGGCGGGCAAACGCCTCATGCATCGCGGCGCACGCCTCGCCATCGAGCAACGTGTCGGCGTCGACCGTCATCACGATGTCCGTATCGATGTCCACCAGCGCCGCGTTGAGCGCGCGCGCCTTGCCTCCATGCGGCACGCGCAGCCATTGCAGATTCGGATAGCGCAGGCTCGGCGCGCTCAGGCCGCCTTCGCCGGGGTCGGTGAGCCCATACTCGCCGGTGAGCAACGCGAACGTGCCGTCGCGCGAGCCGTCGTCAGCGATGACGATGACGTCCGGCACTCGCCGCCCGGCCATCAGCGCGCGCAACGTGACCGGCAACGCCGCCGCCTCGTTGTGCGCCGCGACCACCACGCCGAGCGTCAGCCGAACGGCGGCAACGTCGGGGCCGGCATCGGCGGACGTCTCGTCGGGATCGGGGCGCATCAGACGCTGCGCCTGCCAGAATACGAACGCCAGCAGCACCGTGTCATACGCGACATAGGCGACCCCGGTACCCCACGCGAAGACCCCCTTGAGGACGAAGGCCTGCGCGAACAACAGGCACCACAGCACTGCCGCGCCCGTATGCACCAGCCAACTGGCCAGCGGCGTCGGCGGACGGGTGAAGCGCGGCGAGTGAAGCTCGCGCGCGGCGTCGAGCCGCGACGCTTTGACGGTCGTGTCGACACTCACGGCAGCATCCGGCGGAGCACCGGGTGACGGTCGATCCACTGATGCTTGAGCGCACCGCCAATGTGCAACGCCAGCAGCACGTACAAGCCGTAGGCACAGTAGGTATGGACGTTACCGAGCACGGTGTGCCAGTGGTCCTTGCTTGCATCGTTCAACGCCATCAGGAAGCCCATGCGCGGAAACGGCACGATGCCAAACAGCACCAGCGGATGCGTCGAGGCGGCGACCCACGCCGAGTCGTGCGCCCAGCCCGTGAGCGGCAGTACGACAATCAGGACATAGAGCAGCCAATGCGCGAGATGCGCCGCCGTACGTTCCCACGAAGCGAAGACTTGCGAGAGCGCGGGCGGACGATGCGTCGCGCGCCACAGCACACGCAGGATCGCCAGCCCCAGCACCGCGATGCCGATGGACTTGTGCAGATCGATCCAGAAGCGCACGTCGATTTTCTCGAGCGTGGCGTCGGACAGCAAGGCGATCGTCTGGCCGATGGCGACGTTACCGAGCATCAGCAAGGCGACCGCCCAGTGCAACACCATCGCCACACGAGTGTACTTGGCGTCTTCATGCAATGCCACGCCGCGCGGGGGGGCTGACACGGACGCCGCGGAGGGAGGCTGAGAGTTCACGTCGGTGATCCTGAAAATGCAGAAGAGGATGATTGCATAACGCGAATGGAATCGCGCTTATTCCTGAAGTTCCCCCGAAAAAGTTGTTACACGAGATTACATGCCGGGTGCAGGCGCGCGAGATGAAAAACGTCTGAAGGTCGATATTATGCCTGTCCCCCTCGGGGCCGCCTTGCGAGGCCGGCGCAAAACCGCGATGATCGGGCATTGCGTGCGCAGCGTGAGCGGAGCCGCGCCCCCTACAGGAGACCCACCATGTCACGTAGCACCGCTGAAAAACGCGCCGCCTTTCGCGAACTCCACCTTGCCGGTTGCTTTGTGATCCCGAATCCGTGGGACGCGGGCAGTGCGCGGTATCTCGAACACGCGGGCTTCAAGGCGATTGCCTCGACCAGCTCGGGCTTTGCCTGGTCAACGGGACGCCCCGACAATGGAGTCACGCGCGACACTGTACTGGCGCACTTGCGCACGCTCGTCGACGCCACCGATCTGCCCGTCAATGCCGACTTCGAAAGCGGTTTCGGCAACACGCCAGACGAGGTCGCGCAGAGCGTCAGGATGGCCGTGGCAACAGGTGTGGCCGGCTTGTCGATAGAAGACGCGACGGGCGACGTCAATGCGCCGCTCTTCGCGCTCGACGACGCCGTTGCGCGCATGAAAGCCGCGCGCCGCGCGATCGACGAGACCGGCGGCGACACGCTTCTCATTGGTCGCGCGGAAAATTTCTTCGCGGGCGTGCCCGATCTCGACGACGCCATCGCGCGCCTCCAGGCGTATGCCGAGGCCGGCGCCGACTGCCTTTATGCGCCGGGCATCCAGTCGGCCGAGCAGATCCGCGCCGTCGTCGAGGCCGTGGCGCCCAAACCGGTGAACGTGCTGATCGGGGCCACGTCGCCCGTGACGTTGCAGGATCTTGCCGACCTTGGCGTGCGGCGCGTGAGCGTGGGCGGTGCGCTGGCCCGTGCCGCATGGGGTGGTTTCATGCGGGCCGCGCAGGCGCTCGCCGAAGGGCGCTTTGACGGTTTCGATGGCGCCGCAAGCGGCGCCACGCTCAACGAGCTGTTCCGACCCGGCGAGTGACCTTGCGGGCACATCGCCGGGCCGCGCGTGAGGGAACGCGCTTCGCTTACTCGACGTGCGCGACGCTGCCCGCGAGCACCGCACCACCGGCGACCTCCGTGGGCAGTGCCCACGACATCCAGCGCGTGCGCAGAGCAACGACCAGCAGGAACGCAAGGGCAGCCAACGCGCCGAACGTGGCGAAGCCCATCTGGTAGCTGCCCGTCGATTCCTTGGCTATGCCCATGATGACCGGCAGATAGAAGCCACCGATCCCACCGGCCGCGCCGATGATGCCCGACATCAGGCCCGTCTTGCCTTTCCAGCGTTGCGGCACAAGCTGGAACGTAGCGCCGTTACCGAGACCGAAGCACAAGTAGATCAGCACCAGCAGGGTGATGCCGGCACCTTGCGGGGGCATCCATGCGGCAAAGACAAAGTCGATGGCGGAAATCGCGGCGAGCAGCGCCACCAGCGCACGTACGCCGGAGATCCTGTCGGCGACCAGCCCGCCGATGGGGCGCACCAGCGCACCGAGGAACGCAAGCAGCGACATGAACAGCCCCGCTTCGATGCGCGGCATGCTGTACAGCGAGATGAGCAGCGTGGTCACGTACGACGACATGCCGACAAAGCCGCCGAACGTGATGCTGTAGACCAGCATGATGACCCACGTGTCGCGCTCGCCGAGCACGCCACGGTAGTGACGCGGCAGCACGGCAATTGCGAGCAGCGCGCCCAGCACCGGCAGCAACAGCACGCCAGTCTTCCCTTCGCCGAACGCCCCGGCATGCACGCACAACACGAGTGCGATGAGACCGAACATCGTGATGAAGAAGCTCGTGAACGCGCGCGGTGTGCTGCCCGATTTCACGCCCTGATCCTTCGCCCAGAACACCACCGCCAGCGCGGCGAGCCCAAGCAGCGGCAGAGCGGCGCCGGCCGCACGTGTCCAGCCGTAGTGCTCGGCCAACCCCGGGAACATGAAGCCATCGAGCACCGCGCCGATGTTGCCCGCTGCCGCGAGCCCCAACACCAGCCCCTGCACCTTCGGCGGATAGTTGCTGCCGGCCATCGGCAACGCCACGGCGAAGCTCGCGCCGCCAATGCCGAGGAACACACCGAGCACGAGCAGCAACGTGTATGACGGCGCGCCCGGCATCAGCAGCAGCACGATCGACGGAATCGCCGACAAGATGATGCCCATCAGCGCGATCTTGCGACCGTCGAAGGCCTGGTACAGGTTGCCCAGTGTGACGCGCAGAATCGCCGCGCCCAGCACCGGCACGGCAACGAGAAAGCCCGTTTGCGCGGGCGTCATCGCAATGTCCTTGCTGATGAACGGCGCCAGAGGGCCGAGCATCACCCAGACAGTGAAACCAGTGTCGAAGTAAAGAAAACACGCAACCAGCGCGCGCCAGTTGCCACTTTTCAACGATTGCGTGAGCGTGCTCATGGATACCCTCGTGTTCGTATGCCAAAAAAAAAGCGCCCCGAAGCCGTACGCCTGTGACCAGGCCCATGGCTTCGGGACGCCGTTGCCCCGAAGTTCGCGCTCGCGCGCAGTGATGCATGCGGTGCAGAAAATTCGCTTGTCTTCACTCGGCCGCCGTTGGCCTTGCCTACTCCCAAGCAATTGGCGTGCCATGTGCAGGAAAAAACGCTTCACGCCAGGCCAGATCCCCACAGCACAAGGCGAAGCGCGAATTCGATGTCCCGGAAAGAAGCGTGCAGTCGGCCGCGCGGCGTCGTGTGCGCGACGCCGCCGCCGACACGGCAACGGGCACGATGCCGCATCGCGATGCGGCGGCGCACCACAACTGTGCCTGGGGTCATTGCGCGGAAGCATTCGTGCGCATGCACCGGGGAATGACGGCGTTGGAGGATAATCGAACCGCCCACGGCCACCGTCCCGACCGCCTCCATGAACGCCAAGCTTTTCCCGCATTTGCTGCGCTTCCACCCGCGACTGCTCATCGCCATCGTCCTTGGCGTGCTTGCCGGCCTCTTCATCCAGCTTGTCGTGAAAGGGGAATTCGGCACGGCGACGCGCACGTTGATCGGCTGGAACGTCGGCGCGTGGTCGTATCTTCTGATGATCTGGTTGATGATGGTCACCGCCCCCAAGCGCAGCATCGAGCGCTTCGCCGAGCAGGAAGACCAGAGCGCGGCCGTCGTGCTCACCATGGTCAGCCTGTCGGCCATCGCCAGTGTGGCCGCCATTGTCCACGTGCTGGCGAGCGCCAAGTCCGGCGCCCCGCATCAGGCCTCCGAGCACGTGCTGTTCGCGGCCGCCACACTCATCGCCGGATGGTTTCTGGTGCCCACGATCTACACGCTGCATTACGCGCGCCTGTACTTCACCGATACGGAATCGCCCTACGCAATGGCCTGGCCCGACCGCGACTGCGATCCGGATTACTGGGACTTCCTGTATTTCTCGTTCACCATCGCCGTCGCCTCGCAAACCGCGGATGTCGCGCTGACATCGCGCCGCATGCGACGCACCGCGCTTGCGCAGGCCATCCTTTCGTTTTTCTTCAATCTCGCCGTGCTTGGGCTGTCGATCAATATCGGCGCCGGCCTGCTCGCCTAGCGCCGCCCGCGTGTGACATGACGTCGCACCCGGCGAGGACATCAATCCCCGGAAAATCAGGCCACTAGCGCAAGGCGACGTGGCTATCGATGCCGCGTCAATGCGCCACATGTGACGTCTTGTCACGCGTGCTGCGATGCAGCACGCCCTACCATGCAGGCAAACAAGGGGCGATCGGCAGTGATGATCGCCCGATAGACAGGGTTGGTTTGCCTACATTGATCACGACATGACTGCCGTTCCGGAAGCCCTCGACCTCGCGCGCCTGCAATTCGCGTTCACGGTCTCGTTTCACATCGTTTTCCCCGCCGTCTCCATCGGCCTGGCGAGCTTCATCGCCGTGCTGGAAGGTCTCTGGCTCAAGACGCGCCAACCACACTATCTCGATCTGTGCCGCTTCTGGTCAAAAGCCTTCGCGGTGTGCTTCGGCATGGGCGTCGTCTCGGGCGTGGTGATGGCCTATCAGTTCGGTACCAACTGGTCGGGCTTTTCGAGTTTCGCCGGTGCAGTTACCGGACCGCTGCTGACTTATGAGGTGATGACTGCGTTCTTCCTCGAAGCCGGCTTCCTCGGCATCATGTTGTTCGGCTGGAACCGCGTCAGCGAGCGGGCGCACTTCGCCGCGACCTTGTGCGTGGCTGTCGGCACGTTGATTTCGACGTTCTGGATTCTCGCGTCGAATAGCTGGATGCAAACGCCGCAAGGTGTCGAGATCGTCGACGGCCGCGTGGTCGTGCTGTCGTGGTGGGAGGTGATCTTCAACCCGTCGTTCCCGTATCGGCTGGCGCACATGAGCATTGCCGCGTTCGTCGTGGCCGCGCTCGTCGTGGCCGGTACCGGTGCATGGCACCTGCTGCGCGGGCGCCGCGACCCGGCCGTCAAGACCATGTTTTCGATGGCCCTGTGGCTGCTGCTGATCTTCGCGCCGCTGCAAGCCTTCGTCGGCGATCTTCATGGCCTGAACACGCGTGAGCACCAACCGGCCAAGCTCGCCGCCATCGAAGGGCTTTGGGACACGAAGACCGGCGGCACGCCGCTCAACCTGTTCGGCTGGCCCGACATGGACGCCGAGACCACGCGCTACGCGCTCGAAGTGCCTCATCTGGGCAGCCTCATCCTCACGCATCGCTGGGACGGCGTGATTCGCGGCCTGAAGGAATTCCCGAAGGACGAACGCCCCAATGTGCCGCTGGTGTTCTGGAGCTTTCGCATCATGGTCGGCCTCGGCCTCGCCATGATCGGCGCCGCGCTGGCCGCTGTGTGGTTGCGTCGTCGCGGCACGCTCTTCACGTCGCGGCGCTTCGCTCGCGTCATGCTCATCCTCTCGCCGACGGGCTTCGTGGCGTTGCTCGCCGGTTGGGTCACGACCGAAGCCGGACGCCAGCCGTGGGTCGTCTACGGCGTGATGCGCACCGCGCAGGCGATGTCGCCGGTGAGTGCCCAACAGGTGCAGGTCTCGCTGCTCGTGCTCGTGCTCACCTACTTCCTTGTGTTCGGCACCGGTGTCTATTACCTGCTGAAGTGGCTGCGCGTCGGTCCCGCGCTGCCCGGCGATCCGTCGACGGCATCCGGCCACGCTCACGCATCGCCGGACAGCCACTTTGCACCACAGGCGGCCCCTGCCCTGTCCGGGCTGTCCGGGCGCATGGACCCCGACAGCGCGCAGGCGACCTGATCGGCGCCCCCTCACGATATCGACGTTAGCGAGATTTCTCATGGATCTGACCTTGGCGTGGGCCGCCATCATTGCGCTTGGCCTGTTTCTCTACGTGGTGCTCGATGGCTTCGACCTCGGCATCGGCATTCTCTTCCCGTTCTTCCCGGACGCACGCGAGCGCGACACGATGATGCACTCCGTCGCGCCCGTCTGGGACGGCAACGAGACGTGGCTCGTGCTCGGCGGCGCCGGACTGCTCGCGGCATTCCCGATGGTGTATTCGGTGCTGCTCTCAGCCTTGTATCTGCCGCTCGTATTCATGCTTGTCTGCCTGATCTTTCGCGGCGTAGCGTTCGAGATTCGCGGCAAGTCGCATCGCACCCGGCCGTGGTGGGATCTCGCGTTCATCGGTGGCTCGGCTGGCGCGACGTTCTTTCAGGGGGTCTCGCTCGGCGCTTATCTGTCGGGCATCCCGGTGGAGAACGGCCAGTTCGCGGGCGACGCCTTCGCCTGGGTCACCGCATTTAACCTCTTTACCGGACTGGGATTACTCGTGACCTACGCGCTGCTCGGCGCCTGCTGGCTGATCGGCAAGACCGAGGGCGATTTGCAGCGCCGCCTGCGAGTGCTCGCCTGGCCGCTGACGCTGGCGCTAGTGGTGACGATGGCCGTCGTGTCGCTGTGGACACCGCTGCGCGTGCCGCTCGTGGCCGACCGCTGGTTCGCCGACCAGTGGTTCTGGCGCTGCGTGCCGGTGCCGTTCCTCGTGGCGGGCGCCACGCTCGTCATGCGCCGCGTGCTGCGCCGCGGGCACAATGCCACGCCGTTCTGGCTCGCCATCGGCCTTGTGTTTCTCGGTTACAGCGGTCTGCTGATCAGTGCGTACCCCTACGCGATTCTGCCGGGCATCACGCTCTGGGACGCGGCCGCGCCAACGTCGAGTCTGTCCTTCACGCTATGGGGTGCCGCCTTCATCATTCCGGTGATCCTCGCCTACACGATGCTGGCGTACTGGGTGTTTCGCGGCAAGGTGACGCACGATGCGCACTATCACTGACCTCGTGCGCCCCGCCGTGCGCCAGCAGCGCGAGCGGGCCATCGTCCTCGGGCCGTGGCGGGCACGGCTGATTCGCTGGGGCTGGTTCGTCGCGCTGTGGTGTGCAGGTGTGGCGGGCGCCGCCCTGCTTGCACTACCATTCAAGCTCATCATTGCATCTGCCAAATAGGAGGCGTGCTTATGAATCGGCTTTCATTCCCGACGCAAATGCGGTCCTTGCGAATGGCCGGCACGGCGGCCATCGCCGTGGCCCTCGCCACAGGCGCCGGTGCGGCGTGTGCCGAAGGCATGCGTGTGTCGTCCAGCGCGTTTGCCGACGGCGGCGTGCTGCCCGCGATCCACGCCGGGCTGGGCGAGTGCGGCGGAAAGAACATCAGCCCGCCGCTCGCGTGGCAATACCTTCCACAAGGCACCCGCAGCCTGGTCATTACGATGAAGGATCCGGACGGGGCGAAAGGCGGCGGCGTGGTGCACTGGCTCGCGTACAACATTCCGGCAACGGTCTCGTCGCTGGCCGCCGGTGCGGGCAACGAAACGAACGAGCACGTCACGCTCGGCAAGAACGTCAGCGGGGCCATGGCCTATCGCGGCGCCTGTCCGCCGGTCGGCGATTCGCCGCATCACTACATCATTACGGTGACGGCCACCGATCTGGAACCGGGCCGTCTGCCGCCGGGACTCGACGCGAATGGTCTGACAGCCGCGCTGGCCGGTCACACGCTGAACGGCTCGACCCTTGTGGCGCGATACAGCCGGTGAGCGGTCGCCGTCGAACAAGAAAAAGCGCTGGCGGGAAACCCCGCCAGCGCTTTTTTTCCTTGCCCCTCGAGCCGCGACTATTTGTCGCGTGCCAGCGCGAGAAACTCCGTGCGCAAGGCCAGGTTCGGCTGCAACTCACCGAGCATCGCGGACGTCACCGTTTCTTCCCCGGCCGTGCGAATGCCGCGGCTTTCCATACACATGTGACGACACGACACCACCACGCCCACCGCCTTCGGTTGCAGATGCGTCATCAGCGCTTCAGCGACTTGCGTGGTCAAACGCTCCTGCACCTGCAGGCGGCGCGCGAAACAGTCGACCAGGCGCGTGAGCTTCGACAGTCCGACGATCTTGCCATTGGGCAGATAGCCGATGGTCGCCTTGCCGAAGAACGGCGCGAGATGATGCTCGCAATGGCTGTAGACGGGAATCCCGCGCACGACGATCAGTTCGTTGTATTGCTCTGCGCCGTCTTCGAAAACCTTGAGCACTTCAGCCGGATCCTGACCATAGCCGGCCGTCCATTGATGCCACGCCTTTTGCACGCGGGACGGGGTTTCGTGCAGACCGGGGCGGTTCGGATCTTCGCCGATGTGTTTGAGGAATCGCTTCCAGTCGTTTTCGTCAAACGTGTCGTGAGACATATCAATCAAGCTCCTTGCATGAGGTCCGGTGCGCTGCGCCGTGAAGGCTTGCGCGCCCCGTGCGCCGCCGGACATGTGCGCACAATAGCAGAGAGTCCCTTTGCACGCATGCCGCCGGATTGCCGGCGGCCCCGCTTTTGCGCTAAGGTGGCAGCGAATAACCGCAACGCACGAGGCGCGTCATGCTGGCAAGCCCCCGCCTATGCACTAACGCGATGACCCTTGCCGCCATGGCCTTGCTGGCCGGCTGCGGCGACCACGGCCCCCGGCCGTGGCAGGGCTATGTGGAGGGAGAGTTCGTCTATGTCGCCTCGTCGCAGGCTGGCACACTGACGACGCTGTCGGTCACCCGCGGCCAGCAGGTCAAGGCGGGCGATGCCCTGTTCGATCTGGAATCCACGTTCGAGCTGGCCGCCCAGGCCCATGCGCGCGAGACGCTCGCCAGTGCCGAAGCCCAGTTGCGTGATCTCGAAACCGGGAAGCGTCCCGACGAAATCGCCGTCTCCGCCGCGCAACTCAAGCAAGCCATCGCCGTACGCGACAAGTCGCTTGCCCAATTCGACCGCGATCAGGCGCAATACGCCGCCGGGGGAATTGCTCGCGAACAGCTCGACGCCAGCCGCGCCGACGCCCGCAGCAGTACCGCCCGCGTGCAGGAGTTGCAAAGCAGCCTGGCAGTGGCGCGACTACCGGGGCGCGACGCGCAACGGCAGGCGCAAGCCGCCCAGGTGGACGTGGCGCGCGCCTCGCTGACGCAGGCCGACTGGCAACTCGCCCAGAAGCATCCGGTCGCGAGCGCGCCGGGCCGCGTGTACGACACGATGTATCGCGTCGGCGAATGGGTGCCGGCGGGCAGCCCCGTCGTGCGGCTGCTGCCGCCGGGCAACATCAAGGTGCGCTTTTTCGTGCCGGAGGCCGACTTGGGCCGTCTGCACGCCGGGCAGACCGTGCATATCGCCTGCGACGAATGCGGTGCCGGCGTCGCCGCCCGTATCACGTACGTCGCCAATCAGGCCGAGTACACACCGCCTGTCATCTACAGCAACGACACGCGCGACAAGCTCGTCTACATGATCGAAGCCCATCCCGCCGCCGCGGACGCCGTCAAACTCAATCCAGGCCAGCCGGTTCAGGTGACGCGCCCATGAACGGTCATGACGCGCCCCCGCGCGAAACCGTCGCTCGCCGGGGTGACGGTCTCGCGATCGACGTGAAGGGGTTGAACAAACACTTCGGCGACAAGCACGTCGTCAAGGACGTGTCGCTGCAAGTGCAACGCGGCGAGATCTTCGGCTTTCTCGGACCGAACGGCAGCGGCAAGACGACCTGCATCCGCATGATGTGCGGATTGCTCACGCCCGACTCGGGCAGTGGCACGTGCCTGGGCTTCGATATCGTGCGCGAGAGCGCGCAGATCAAGCGTCTGGTGGGCTACATGACGCAACGCTTCTCGTACTGGGAAGACCTGACGATTCGCGAGAACCTCGATTTCGTGGCACGCGTGTATGGCATGCCGAACCGGCGCGACGCCGTCGAGCGGGCCATCGAGCGGCTCGGCCTGACGAGCCGCTCGAAACAACTGACCGGGGCGCTCTCCGGCGGCTGGAAGCAGCGCCTTGCGCTCGCGGCGTGCATGTTGCACGAGCCGCAGGTGCTGCTGCTCGACGAGCCGACTGCCGGTGTCGACCCCACGGCCCGGCGCGATTTCTGGGAGGAACTGCACGAGCTGGCCGCGCGCGGCATTTCGGTCCTCGTAAGCACCCATTACATGGACGAGGCGGAGCGCTGTCACAAGCTCGCCTACATTTCGTATGGCGAACTGCTCACGCAAGGCACGGCCGCCGAGGTCACCCACCGCCAGCACCTGTCGACGTGGCGGGTGCATGGGGAGAACCTCATTGACCTTGCGCGCGAACTGCGCGCGCAACCCGCCGTGGCGCAGACGGTCGCGTTCGGCGACGCGCTGCACGTGAGCGGGCGGGATGCCGAAGCGCTCGACAAGCTGCTGCACGCACTGGCCGCCAAGCGAAGCCTGCGCGTCACGCCCATCGACACGAGCCTGGAGGACGTGTTCATATACCTGATGAGCCACGCGAAAGACAACTTCGGGGACAGGAAATGAGCGCGCCGCTTGGGTTCTCCATCGCCCGGTGGTGGAGCATCGTGTGCAAGGAATTCCTGCAACTGCGCCGCGACCGTGTGACGTTCGCGATGATCGTGGGCGTGCCGCTCGTGCAACTGGCGCTCTTCGGCTTCGCCATCAACTCCGATCCCAAACACATGCCGACGGCAGCGCTCGTTGCCGACGACAGCGAGTTCACGCGCAGCTTCATGGCTGCGATGGAGCAGTCGGGATACTTCCGCTTTACCGAGACGTTGACCAGCGAAGACGCCGGACGCGCCGCCCTCGCCCAGGGCCGCGCACAGTTCGTACTGAACATTCCCGCCGACTTCACTCGCCGGCTGCTGCGCGGCGAGCGCCCTGCCGTGCTCATCGAGGCCGATGCGACCGACCCGATGGCGATGGCCTCGGCGCTCGGCGCCCTGCCTGCCATCGCGCAATCCGTGGCGCAGAAGGACCTGACGGGGCCGCTGGCCCATCTGGCCGGCGCACAAGGCGCGTTCGACGTGCAGGTGCATCGTCTCTACAACGCGGAGGGCATCACGCAATACAACATCATTCCCGGTCTGATGGGGGTGATTCTGACAATGACGCTCGCGATGATGACCGGCATCGCCATCGTGCGCGAGCGCGAGCGCGGCACGATGGAAAACCTGCTCGCCACACCGGTACTGCCCATCGAAGTCATGGCCGGCAAGATCGTGCCCTACGTGGCCATCGGGTTGCTCCAGGCGACCATCATCCTGATCGCCGCGCGCTTCGCCTTTCATGTGCCGTTCGAGGGTAGCGTCGTCGCGATTTATCTCGCCGCGCTGGTGTTCATCGCCGCCAACCTGATCGTCGGGATCGCGCTGTCGTCGTTTGCGCAGAACCAGTTGCAGGCCATGCAGCTCACGGTGTTCTACTTTCTGCCGAGCATGCTGCTCTCGGGCTTCATGTTTCCCTTCGGTGGGATGCCCGCGTGGGCGCAGGCCATCGGCAACTTGCTGCCGCTGACCTATTTCAACCGCCTCATTCGCGGCATTCTGCTCAAGGGCAACGGCTGGGGCGATGCTTGGCATGATCTGTGGCCGCTGCTGGTCTTCTCCGCCATCCTCATGATGGTGGCCGTGAAGTTCTACAAGCGTACCCTCGACTGAGGCCATCATGCGACTCGCCCAACGTGTGCATCGTCACCGTCGCCGCAGCTACGTATCGCGGTGGCTTGCGCTCGGGCTGAGTGCAACGCTGGCCGCCTGCGCGGTCGGCCCGGGCTGGCGCACGCCAGAGGCCACGCATGTCGCGCAGTACACTGCGGGAACGCAACCGTCGACGACCGCTGGGACAGCGGGCGCGCAAGGCGCCTCGCAGACCTTCGTCATCGGCGAGGACGTGCCGTCCGCCTGGTGGACCCGCTTCGGCTCGCCCGCGCTCGACGCCCTCGTCGCCCAGGCGTTGGCCGATAGTCCGACGCTGCGCCAGGCCGAGGCGAAACTGCGTCAGGCGCAGGAGGACTTTGATGCGCAGACCGGCGCGCGCTCGCTGCCATCGGCGAACCTGAAACTCTCCGGCGCGCGCGAACGGGTCGATCCTGCGTCGTTCGGCATTATCAGCTCGCAGAGTCCCAGCCCGTTCACCTTGTATAACGCCAGCGTTGACGTGTCGTACACACTCGACGTGTTCGGCGGCAATCGCCGCGCGCTGGAAGGGCTCGCCGCCCAGATCGACTATCAACGCTTCGCGCGGGATGCCGCCAGGCTCTCGCTTGCGGGCAATGTCGTGACAGCCGCCCTGCGTCAGGCCAGTGCACGGGCACAGCTCTCGGCGCTCGAAGGCATCGCGACGGCGCAGCGCGCGCAGCTCGATATCACACGCACACGCGCGCGCGTCGGGGGCGTAGCCACGCTCGACGTCGAGAATCAAGCCGCACTCGTCGCCCAGACCGAAGCCCAGTTACCCGCGTTGCACACCCAGATCGCGCAGTACGATCACCAACTGGCTCGCTTGACCGGCCAGGCGCCGGGCGCGTTCGCGTCGCCCGTCATCGATCTCGACGCGCTGCAACTACCACAGACGGTTCCCGTCGCGCTGCCGTCGACACTGGCCCGGCGACGCCCGGATGTCCTGGCTGCCGAAGCACTGCTGCACAAGGCGAGTGCCGATGTCGGCGTCGCCACCGCGAACCTCTACCCGCAGTTCACGCTCTCCAGCAGTTTCGGCACGCAGCGCATGCGAATGGCCGATCTTGGCGATGGCGTCAATATCTGGAACCTCGGGATGAACCTGCTGCAACCGCTCTTTCGCGGCGGCGAGTTGCGGGCGCAACGGCGCGCCGCCATCGCGGCATACGACGCCGCGCTGGCGTCGTATCAGGATACGGTGCTGCTTGGCCTCGCGCAGGTCGCCGATGCCATGCGCGCGCTGGCGTCCGATGCCGACACCCTGGCCGCGCGCGCCGATGCAGCCAGGCGAGCCGAAACGGCCCTGCGGATCGCGAGCGAACGCTACCGGGCGGGCGGCATCAGCCATCTCGCCTGGCTCGACGTGCAGCGTCAGGCGCTCGATGCCACCCGTGCCCGGCTCGACGCGCAGGCGACCCGCCTGACGGACACGGCCGCGCTGTGGCAGGCGTTGGGCGGCGCGGCGACCGAGCCGGCCGGCACACAAGCGGCACCCTAGGCGCGCCCTATCCGCGCCCTATCCGCGCCCTATTCGCGCCCTATCCGCGCGATTGCGCCTCGTCGGCAAGACACCTCATCAACGTGGCGACCGGTGCGCGCGCGAGCGCCGGCTGGCGCACCAGCACCCCCAACTCGCGCGTCAGCGGCGCGCCGCTGAGCGGCAGGACCTGAACGCCCATCGCGCCGCCCTTGGCAGGCTTCGACGCCGCGTCGCCGTCGAGCGACAGACCGATGAGCGTCGCCGGCACGATCGACCATCCCAGCCGCGCGCGCACCATGCGCAAAATGACTTCTGGCTCGTCCAGTTCCACGCCCTCACGCACCCAGAGCCGGTGCCGACGCAGGTATCGCTCGACGCGTTCGCCGCCGTATGAGCGCCGGTTATAGCGCACGAACGGCAGCGCTTCCGCCCAGTCCACTACCGTCCCGCCAGTGCCCTTGGGGGCGATGGCCACATAGGGCTCGTGCATAAGCGTTAGCCATTTCATATCGGCCGGCACACCGATGCGCGGCCGGATCATTACCGCCAGATCAAGTTCCTTCGCATCGAGTTGTGCGAGCAATTGCACCGACATGCCCGGCACGATGTTCAGATGCGGCATCGCACCGAACGCCGTCCAGCGCGCCATCGCCCCGGGCAGCAGGCCGAGCTGCACCGTAAGGATCGCCCCGACGTGGATCGGCGCGAGGGCCGCCTGTGCGCCATGCGCACCCGCCTCGCCGCGCATCGCCTGATAGCCCGCAATCACCCCCTGCGCCTGGGCGAGCAAGCGCCGGCCATCGTCGGATAACGACACGGCACGCGCGGTGCGCTCGAAGAGCTGCACGCCGAGATCGTCTTCAAGACGCTGAATCTGCGCACTCACCGCCGACTGGGTCAGTCCGAGTCGCGCCCCCGCCGCCGAGAACGATGCGGTTTCGGCAGCCGTGACAAAGGTTTTCAGGTAACGAATCATTGATCGAAAATTTTGTGGCTGAGCGTCCGAATTATTCGCTTTTGATTATTTTTATCGATGGATAGAATTTACCGCAAATGCGTGCCGTCGTTCGCGTCGCCGATGCACCGGGAAGCCTTTTCCGAAAGCCGGCGCCGGATTCGGCACTCGCTCACTCTCACATGGCATTGGAGTTCCGCGTGGCAACACCACTCTTTCACCTCGCCTTTCCTGTCGACGACCTCGATGCGGCCCGCCGGTTCTACGGTGACGTGTTGGGCTGTGCCGAAGGCCGCAGCTCGGATCACTGGATCGACTTTGATTTCTTCGGTCATCAATTGGTCGCCCACCTCGCCCCGGAAGACGCCGGCAAGCGCATCACCAATCCTGTCGACGGCGACGATGTTCCCGTCCCGCATTTCGGCGTTATCCTTGACATGCCTGCATGGCACGCCTTGGCTGATCGCCTGCGTGCCGCGGGCACCCGCTTCGTGATCGAGCCGCATATCCGCTTCGCCGGGCAGGTGGGCGAACAAGCGACGCTCTTCTTCTACGACCCGGCCGGCAACGCGCTGGAGTTCAAGGCGTTCGCGGATATGTCGCAGGTCTTCGCCAAGTAGCCCTGCTGTGCTGTCGTTCGCGCGGTTGGGCGCGACGGCAGTCCAGACGCCGTCTCGTGTCGGCGCCTGTTCATTTCGTCATTGTTTCGTATCAGCCGAGAATCTTCCGATGAGCCAATTCGTTATTTCGGCGCCGCCCCAGGCGTCGGTCGCCGTGGCAGGCAGCGATGCCCGTTTCCCCGTGCGCCGCGTGTTCTGCGTCGGCCGCAACTACGCCGCGCACGCGCGCGAGATGGGCAGCAATCCGGATCGCGAGCCGCCGTTCTTCTTCATGAAGCCGGCCGACGCCGTCGTGGCCGCTGAGGGCACGCTGCCCTACCCGCCGCTCACGAGCGAACTGCATCACGAGATCGAACTGGTGGTCGCCATCGGCGCCGACGGCGAGAACGTCGATGCGGGTCAGGCGCTGTCGCTGGTGTGGGGCTATGGCGTGGGTGTCGATCTGACCCGTCGCGACCTGCAACAGCAAGCCAAGGACACGCGCCGCCCGTGGGACTGGGGCAAGGCATTCGATGCGTCGGCACCGTGCGGCCCGCTGCACGCCGTGGCCGATGTCGGCCATCCGAAGGAAGGCCGCGTGTGGCTGGATGTGAATGGCGAGCATCGCCAGACGGGCGATCTCAACGAACTGATCTGGTCGGTGCCCGATCTGATCGCCGAAATCTCGCGCAGCGTGAAGCTCGCCGCGGGTGACCTGATCTTCACCGGCACCCCCGCCGGCGTCGGACCGCTCGAGCCCGGCGACAAGGTCAGCGCCGGGGTCGCCGGGGTGGGTGAGATCGCGTTCGCGATCGGCCAGAAGCCCGCCGCCTGACACGCGTCGTTCGATCGAGCCAGACGCGGCGCCCGTTCGTCTATCGAGATACGCCGGTCGAGATACGCCAGCCAGGATATCCACAGCAACTGTTGATAACCCTATGCATAAGTGTCTCGCCGGCGGCGCAAACGCCCACCGGCATTGGGTGTCAAGTGCCTTGCCTAATTTGCTGTCACCCGTGTCGCACAGCGCGTCTCGAACGGGGCCCCGCGCCCCCGGTGCAACGTTCAGCACACCCTCCGCGCACTACCGTTCATTCCTGAAACGTTTTTCATCGGACGATGGCATGCGCCTCGCATCAAGCGATCAACTTCCCTTTTGATTCAATGCTTTGTCGGCATTGGCACGCTTCTCGCATTATCAAGGAAGCAAACCGTCCGCCCTCGGGAAGTCTCATCGCCAGGGTCGACCGCTTCGGGAATCACGCCATGCACGCCACATGGCCCCGGCACGCCCGATGCCTATCCCTCGCCGGGAGCGCCCCGAGCGCGGACGGATTGCACCGATGATCGAGTCGGTTCAGACGATGGGAAATAGTCAGGGAGGGGATCATGCAAATGCGCCGCACTGGGCCTTGCGCCCTAAGCCCCTGCGTCAGGTCGCTCGCGCCTGCAAGTCCGGCCAAGTCGGCCCGCCGTCATCCGCGTGAGCGGTGTGCGAGCTGGCGGCATCGGCGGCACGACGCCGCGGGCGACCGCCGCCACGTTGCGCCCGGACGGGCATTGCGCTGAGGCCCGCCCTCGTCAGGGGGCCTCGCCGTCTTCCGCCCAGAACTTCGCCGCGCGCACGGCGCGTTGCCAGCCATTGACGGCCCGGTTGACGTCGCGCTCCGGCAGCTTGCGGGAAAAGCGTCGCTGTAATTCCCACTGGCGCGCCAACGTGTCGATGTTCGGCCAGAAGCCGACGGCCAGACCCGCGAGATAGGCGGCGCCGGCCGCCGTCGTCTCGATGACCTTCGGGCGCACCACATCCGCGCCCAGCAAATCCGCTTGCCATTGCATCAACAGATCGTTGGCCGCGGCGCCGCCGTCGACACGCAACTCCGACACCCGTAGCCCCGCGTCGGCCTCCATGGCACGCAGCACATCGAGCGTCTGGAACCCGATGCTGTCGAGCGCGGCGCGGGCCACGTGCGCTGCCGTCGTGCCACGCGTCACGCCGAACAGCGTGCCGCGCGCACGCGGTTGCCAGTGCGGTGCGCCCAGCCCGGCGAACGCGGGAACGAGCACGACGCCGTCGGCGTCGGGTACGCGGGTCGCGAGCGCCTCGATGTCACGTGAATGGCGAATGATGCCGAGCCCGTCGCGCAACCACTGCACGACCGCACCGCCGATGAAGATGCTGCCCTCGAGCGCATAGTCGACCCGGTCGCCGATCTTCCAGGCCACGGTCGTGAGCAGGTTGTGACGCGACGCCTGCGGCTTGTCACCGGTGTTCATCACCATGAAACACCCCGTGCCGTACGTGTTCTTCACCATGCCCGGGGAGAGGCACATCTGCCCGAAGAGCGCCGCCTGCTGATCGCCCGCGATGCCGGCAATCGGCACGGGCATCGAGAAGAGCGACGTGGTCGTGTGGCCGTACACCTCGCTCGACGAGCGCACTTCCGGCAGCAGGCTGCGCGGCACATCGAGCAGCGCGAGCAGTTCGTCGTCCCAGTCGAGCGTGTGGATGTTGAACAGCATCGTGCGCGACGCGTTCGAGACATCGGTCACATGCAATTGGCCGCCGCTCAGATGCCACACGAGCCAGCTATCCACCGTACCGAAGGCCAGGTGCCCGGCGTTGGCGGCGTCGCGCGCACCGGCCACGTTATCGAGAATCCAGCGAATCTTGCTCCCCGAAAAGTAGGCGTCGAGCCGAAGCCCGGTGCGGCTTGCGACAAGATCTTCATAGCCTTGTGCGCGCAACCCGTCGCAGAAGTCCGCCGTGCGGCGGTCCTGCCAGACGATGGCGTTGTACACCGGCTCACCCGTGCGACGATCCCATACGAGGGTCGTCTCACGCTGGTTGGTGATGCCAATGGCCGCGATGTCGCGTCCCTCGACACCGGCATGCGTGAGCGCCTCTGCGGCGACCCCCGCCTGCGTCGCCCAGATATCGCGCGGATCGTGTTCGACCCACCCCGGATGCGGATAGATCTGACGGAATTCCTTCTGCGCGGTCGCCACGACACGGCCGTCGCGGTCGAACAGCAACGCTCGCGAGCTGGTCGTGCCCTGATCGAACGCGAGGATGTACGCGCCCCCTGCCATCGCCGTTGTCTCCTGTTTTCCAGCGGATCTCAGGCCGCCGTCACCGTGTGCTGGGCGAACCACTGTTGCACGCTGGCCTCGCCGTCCTTGCCGAGATGCAGACCGAGTTTGGTCCGGCGCCACAGCACGTCTTGCGCCGTGCGCGCCCATTCGTACTGCGCAAGATAGCGCAGCTCGGCCTCGTAGAGATCGCCACAGATGCGCCGGCCCAGTCCGTCGAGCGAATTCGCGCCGCCGAGCAGCACATGCGTGCGCGTGCCATACGTGCGTGCATACCGATGCGCCAGCGCTGGCGGCAGCCACGGTGTCTGCGCACGCAGCGACGTCTCGAACGCGCCGGCATCCGGCTCGGCCATGTCCCCGCCTGGCAGCGGAGCGCCCGCCGTCCAATCACCGTGCGTGAAGCCCAGCGGGTCGCGCAAATGCGACATCGCCTCTTCCGCGAGACGACGATACGTCGTGATCTTGCCGCCGAACACCGACAGCAGCGGTGCGCACGTGCCGGGCGCATCCAGTTCCAGCGTGTAATCGCGCGTGACCGCCGACGGGTTCGAGACCTCCTCTTCCATCAGCGGACGCACGCCCGCGTATGTCCAGACGACATCGGCAGGCACGATCTGCCTCGTGAAATACTCGCTGGCAGACTTGCAGAGATAGGCGATCTCGTCGTCGTTGATCGCGACGGTCGCGGGATCGCCGTGATACTCGATGTCGGTCGTGCCGATCAGCGTGAAGTCGCGTTCGTAGGGAATCGCGAAGATGATGCGCTTGTCCGGGTTCTGGAAGATGTAGGCGTGATCGTGGTCGAACAGCTTGCGCGTGACGATGTGACTGCCTTTGACCATGCGCACGCGATGCGTCGCATGCTGTCGCAGCACGTCGCCAAGCAATTGGCCGACCCACGGCCCGGCCGCGTTGACGATGGCACGTGCGCGCACCGTCTGGTGCTCGCCTTCGGAAGTCTCAAGCTGGGCCGTCCAAAGGCGCTCGCCGCGCTCGGCACCGGTGAGCCGCGTGCGCGTGAGAATCGTCGCGCCGCGCTCGGCCGCGTCCTGCGCATTGAGCACGACCAGACGCGCATCCTGCACCCAGCCGTCCGAATAGACGAAGCCGCGCGTCAAGTCGCGGCGCAGCGGCACGCCGGCGGGATGCCGGCGCAAATCGATACCGCGCGAGCCAGGCAGGATTTCACGCCGCGCGAGGTGGTCGTAGAGAAACAGCCCCGCGCGAATCATCCACGCCGGGCGCAGGTTCGGCATATGCGGCATCACGAAGCGCAGCGGCCACATGATGTGCGGCGCGGCGCGCAGCAGCACCTCGCGCTCCTGCAACGCCTTGCGCACCAGACCGAACTCGTAATACTCCAGGTAGCGCAGCCCCCCGTGGATCAGCTTGGTACTGGCGGACGACGTGTGCGACGCCAGATCGTCCTGCTCGACGAGCAATACGCGCAAGCCGCGACCCGCAGCGTCGCGCGCAATGCCGGTTCCGTTGATCCCGCCCCCTACGACCAGCAGGTCGTAAGGCGGCAGCAGGTAGTCCGATGGCGATGGGGCCGGTGTCTGCACGTCGTCACTCCCGGGGGATGTGCGTCAAATCAGGGAAAAGTTCGAAAATGTTCGTTTATGACTTTCGTTTACGAACATTCAGAGTCGAATTCTAACAGATTCGTGCAAACTATCTTCGAATTCGCACATTCGTTCCCAAAGATGTGCGAATTCGCGCCTTCCGGGGGCAATGGCTCGCGTCAGTCCGCGACGTGCACCCGCGTACCGGCCTCTGCGATCACGTCGGTCATGCCCGCGGGCACCGGGCGATCGGTAAACAGCGCATCGACCTGTGACAGGTGCCCCAGGCGGACGAGCGCCGGGCGCCCAAACTTGCTGTGATCGGCAGCCAGGAAGACGGTACGGGAGTGCGCGATGATCGCCTCGGCCACGCGCACTTCGCGGTAGTCGAAGTCGCGCAACGTGCCGTCGGTGTCGATGGCGGAAATTCCGACGATGCCGAAATCGACTTTGAACTGACGGATGAAATCGAGCGTTGCTTCGCCCGTCACCCCTTGGTCGCGTGCGCGCACGACGCCGCCGGCAACGATGACCTCGGCGTCGGCATAGCCACTCATCATGGCCGCGACATGCAGGTTGTTGGTGATGACGCGCAACCCCCGGTGACGCGACAGCGCCCGGGCCACGGCTTCGGTCGTGGTGCCCAGATTGATGAAGAGCGACGCGTGATCGGGAATTTGTTCGGCAAGGCGCACCGCGATGCGGCGCTTTTCGTCCGCCAACTGTGTCTGGCGGGCATCGTAGGCGTCGTTCTCAGCCCCGCCCGGCAGACCGACCCCGCCGTGGTAGCGACGCACCCACTTGCGTTCGGCCAGGAAGTTGATGTCGCGCCGGATCGTCTGCGGCGTCACCTCGAAGCGCGCGGCAAGCTCATCGACCGTGAGAAAGCCATCGCGACGAACGGCGTCGAAAAGCGCCTGTTGGCGCGGATTCAGCGAGGCCTGCCCGGCATCGCCGGCAGTCGTTTGCCCCTCGGAGACGTCGACGGATTCGGTATGGGACATCGGCACGTACGCAGTAAAAGCCTTCGCGCGGCCCAACCGGCCACACGTTCGCCGTCATGATACCCCGACGGGGTATGACGTTACCGTGACCGCCGCATGAACGCCCGCCTTGACGCCCGACGCCGTCCCATCAGAGACACCGGCGCACGGCGTCGGCGAGCGATTGGGGGCCGGTCGCGCCGAGATACAGCGAGCCTTCGCTGCCCGGCTTGTGCGGCACCAGATCGAGAATGGCAAGAACGCCGTCGTCCTTTGAGGACAGTTCAAGCGTCTGGCCCGCGCCCGCCTTCAAGCGCTGGAGGCTCGCGTGGGGCAGTTGCCGCTTCCACAGACGTGCCGTGCAGGCGCTCACGCGGGCAAAGGGCTTCTTCGACGTTCCTTGCCAGACCGCGCCGCTCTCCCGCGCGTCGGCGACCGTGTCGCGATAGGCAGGAAACGTCTCGACCTTGACGTTTTCCGGTGCAACATCGGCCACGGCGCCCACCGGCGGATCGTCATGCGCGACGACCGGCGACATCTGCGCGCACCCGGCCAGCAACACGGCGAGCGCCAAGCCCGCCGCGGCCACTGCGCCCGCCCCACGGCGCCGCGACACGCGCGACGTGCCCGAATTCCTGTCTTTGCCCCGGTTCATGCCCCCGCTCCACGCTCGCAAATGTGTCGCACACGCAACGTCATTCTTCTGCCGCAGCAAGCCGGGCATCGTCGTGGCGACAACTTGGTATCTGGTCCAGGCGCTCGACGGCAATGGGTCACGCGACGACATCGTCCCTGCGTGTCGCGCCACCGCTCGCGTCGTGATATTCGTTGGTTCTGCACCTGTCATGCCGGCACGCGCCCAGGCAGGCTCCGCATCGGCTCAGGCCGTGCGGCTTTCCGGGCGACGCACCGTCAGTTGGCGCTCATCTTACTCGCGTTATTCATAGCATGGCAATTCGCGCAATGCGCGCTGGCCCGAATCGCGTATATTGCTGGTTTCTGTCACACTGCGTCGCATCGTCTCGCGCCCAACCCTGTTGCGAGTCGACGTGCCACCCCGTCTACCGGGCCCAGGATAAACCGTCCGGCCGGTACGCCATAAGCGAAAACAAACAGCGGGTATGACGCGCACGTGAACCCTGCCAACCCGTATCCCTTTTTGCGACTGTCCCGATTTCCATGTCCAGCAATGCGCAAGCCCCGATCATCGTCATCGCCCCCGATTCGTTCAAAGGTTCGCTGAGTGCCCCGGAAGTGGCCCGCGCCATTGCTTCCGGCATCGCACGCGTACTGCCGCAGGCCGACCTGCGGTTGCGTCCGATGGCGGACGGCGGCGAAGGCACGCTCGACGCCCTGCTCTCCGCAGGCGGACGTCGTGTCCCGCTCTCCGTGCGTGGCGCCGGTCACGCATCGGTGATGGCCGAGTATGGCGTCATGCCCGACGGCACAGGTGTGCTGGAAAGCGCCAACGTGGTGAGCATCACCGATCCGGTCGGGATGCAGACCCCGGTGGCCGAGCGCTCGACGGTCGGCCTGGGCGAACTGCTGCGCGCACTGCTCGACACCGGCGCACGCCGGGTGCTCATCGGCCTGGGCGGCAGCAGCACGAACGACGGCGGGGCAGGCCTGCTCGTCGGCCTCGGCGCGCGCTTGCTCGACGCATCGGGCGAAGCGGTGCCGCCGGTGCCCGCCGCGCTGCATCGCGTGACGTCGATCGATCTGAACGGACTGGACGCCCGCCTGAAGGACTGCGAACTGATCGCCATGTCCGACGTGAACAATCCGCTCAACGGCCCGCAAGGCGCCACGGCGATCTTCGGGCCGCAAAAGGGGGTGAGCAGCGCGCAGATCGAACCGCTCGACCGCGCCATCGGACATTTCGCCGAACATGCGCATCGCGCGTTCAACGCCAACCAAGCCGCCAGCCGTGCAGGCGCGGGGGCGGCAGGCGGCCTGGGTTTTGCCCTTCACCTGCTGGGCGCGAAGTTCCGTTCCGGCGCGGAAGTGGTAGCGGAGCGCGTCGGGCTGCCGCAAGCGGTGGAAGGGGCCGACTGGCTCATCACTGGCGAAGGCCGCAGCGACGGGCAGACGCTTTCCGGCAAGACCCCGATGATCGCCGCACAGATCGCCATCAAGGCCGGGGCGACGGCCTCGCTACTCTCGGGCGCCATCGATCGCAGCGCGCTCGATAGCCTGTCGCGGGTGTTCTCGGGATGTTTCTCGCTGACGTTCGGCCCCACCACGCTGGAAAAGGCGATTGCCGATGCGGCAGGGCTGCTGGCTGACAGCGCGGAACAGATGACCCGCCTGCGTTACACGCACAAGGGCTGACGCCGCACGCCTGCGACGGCCCGACCGCCGTCGGGCCGGTTGCGCGGGCATCGATCGGTCGCCGACCATTCGACCATTCCCAGCGCCGTCGCCCACCGGGCCGCTATCCAGCCCTCACACCATCAAATCGATGAATTGATGCACCGGCATCGCTTCGAGTCGTTGCCGATCGAGCGCGACGTCGAGAATGCGGGCCTGCGCACGCGCCGCGAAGCGCCGCGCCAGGTTCGTCTTGAATTTCTCCACGAGCAGCGGAATCCCCTCGTCGCGACGACGCTTGTGGCCGAGCGGATATTCGACGAGCACTTCGTCGAGCATCGTCCCGTCGCTCAGGATGACGGTCAGCCCGTTGGCGATCGATCGCTTGTCGGGATCGTGATAGTCGCGGGTGAACTGCGGATCTTCCTCGCAGACGATCTTCGCCCGTAGCGCATCGATACGAGGATCCAGCGCAACCGCCTCTTCATAGTCACCCGCCGTCAGTCGCCCGAACAGCAACGGCACTGCCACCATGTACTGGATGCAGTGATCGCGGTCCGCCGGATTGGCAAGCGGCCCCTGCTTGTCGATGATGCGAATCGCGGCCGCATGCGTGCGAATCTTCACCGACCGGATGTCCTGCGCATCGCGTCCCATCGCCGCCAACCGGCGGTGCAACGTCATGGCCGCTTCTGCCGCCGTCTGCGCGTGAAACTCCGCCGGGAATGAAATCTTGAACAGCACGTTTTCCATCACATACTCGCCATAAGGCCGCTGGAACACGAATGGCTTGCCTTTGAACAGCACGTCGTAGAAGCCCCACGTCGCGGCGGTGAGCACCGACGGGTAGCCCATCTCGCCCGTGCGCGCCATGAGCGCGAGCCGCACGGCCCGGCTGGTGGCGTCACCCGCCGCCCATGATTTGCGGCTGCCGGTGTTGGGCGCGTGACGATAGGTGCGCAGGCTCTGCCCGTCGACGAACGCGAGCGAAAGCGCGTTGATCAACTCGTCACGCGAAAGCCCGAGCAGTTCGCCAACGACCGCCGTCGACGCGACCTTCACCAGCACCACATGGTCGAGTCCGACCTGATTGAATGAATTCTCCAGTGCCAGGCAGCCCTGGATCTCGTGCGCCTTGATCATCGCGGCGAGCACATGACGCATCGTCAGCGGCGGCTGTCCTTGCGCCACTGCCGTGCGCGAGAGCCAGTCGGCCGTCATGAGAATGCCGCCGAGATTGTCCGACGGATGCCCCCACTCCGCCGCGAGCCAAGTGTCGTTGAAGTCCAGCCAGCGAATCATCGCGCCCAGATTGAACGCGGCCTGCACCGGGTCGAGTTGATACGACGTGCCGGGAACCTTCGCGCCGTTCGGCACGACCGTGCCCGGCACGATGGGGCCGAGCAGCTTGGTGCACGCAGGATAGGACAGCGCCTCGAAGCCGCACCCAAGGGTGTCGATCAGACAGTGGCGAGCGGTGTCGAAGGCGAGATCGCTGCGGATCTCATAGGTGAGGACGTAGTCGACAATGTCGGTCAGAACCTTGTCGGGCGCGGGACGCACGTTCGAGATGCCTGCGGACATGGGCGGCCTCCTGTGACGTTGACGAAAGCCGGCTTCCAGCCAATGCGCCAGCGACGTTCCGAGAACTCCCATGATAAGCGGCCGGAGAGCGTAATGCTCGCCGGCCGCCAAATCGACCCGCCGCCCCGTCGCTACACCATCGTCGCGGGGCCGATGTCACAACGTCAGAACGCGTCGCCGGGAATGCGCACCCATCCCTCCATCAACACCCGGGCGCTGCGGCTCATGATGGCCTTGGTGACCGTCCACTCGCCGCCATCCTGTTTCGCCTCCGCTCCCACGCGCAAAGTACCCGACGGATGCCCGAAGCGCACCGCGTTACGCGCGCCGCCGCCGGCGGCCAGATTGACCAGCGTGCCCGGAATCGACGCCGCAGCGCCAATGCAGACCGCCGCCGTGCCCATCATCGCGTGATGCAGCTTGCCCATCGACAGGGCACGTACCAGCAGATCGATGTCGCCCGGATTCACGGCCTTGCCGCTCGACGCCGTGTAACCGGCCGGCTTCGCCACGAACGCCACCTTCGGCGTGTGCTGACGCGTCGCAGCTTCCGACACGTCCTTGATCAACCCCATGCGGATCGCGCCGTGCGCGCGAATCGTCTCGAACATGGCGAGCGCCTTCGGGTCGCTGTTGATCGCGTCCTGCAACTCCGTGCCCCGATACCCGACGTCTTCGGCATTGAGGAAGATGGTGGGAATGCCGGCGTTGATCATCGTCGCCTTGAAGGTGCCCACGCCGGGCACTTCCAGATCGTCGACGAGATTGCCGGTCGGGAACATGGCCCCGCCCTCACCGTCTTCCTCGGCGGCCGGATCGAGGAATTCGAGCTGGACCTCGGCGGCCGGGAACGTCACGCCATCGAGTTCGAAATCCCCCGTCTCCTGTACAGCACCGTCGGTCATCGGCACGTGCGCGATGATCGTCTTGCCGATATTGGCCTGCCAGATACGCACGACGGCCACGCCATCGCGCGGCACCCGCGCCGGGTCCACCAACCCGGCGCTGATCGCGAACGGGCCGACGGCCGCCGACAGATTGCCGCAGTTGCCGCTCCAGTCGACGAACGGCTGGTCGATCGACACCTGTCCGAACAGGTAGTCCACATCGTGCCCCGGCCGCTGGCTCCTGGCGAGGATGACCGTCTTGCTGGTGCTCGACGTGGCCCCGCCCATGCCATCGATCTGCTTGCCGTACGGGTCGGGGCTGCCGATTACGCGCATGAGCAGCGCGTCGCGCGCCGTGCCCGGCACCTGCGCCGCGGCGGGCAGGTCCTGCAGGCAAAAGAACACGCCCTTGCTGGTGCCGCCACGCATATACGTGGCGGGAATACGGATTTGTGGCTGATGCGCCATCACGTCTCTCCTCAGGCAGGTCAGGCTGCCGCCTGCGACGATTCCAGAAAGTCCTGCGCGAAGCGCTGCAGCACCCCGCCCGCCTCATAGATCGACACTTCTTCGGCCGTGTCGAGACGGCAGGTCACCGGCACTTCCACGCGCTCGCCATGGCGACGATGGATGACCAGCGTGAGATCGGCGCGCGGCGTGCGCTCCCCGATCACGTCGAAGGTCTCGCTGCCGTCGATGCCGAGCGTCTTGCGGTTCGTGCCTGGCTTGAATTCGAGCGGCAGCACGCCCATGCCGACCAGGTTGGTGCGGTGAATGCGCTCGAAACCTTCGGCGACGATCGCCTCGGTGCCCGCCAGTCGCACGCCCTTGGCCGCCCAGTCGCGCGACGAGCCCTGGCCGTAATCGGCCCCGGCGATGACGATGAGCGGTTGCTTGCGCGCCATGTAGGTCTCGATCGCTTCCCACATGCGGGTGATCTTGCCTTCCGGCTCGATCCGCGCGAGCGAGCCGGCCTTGACCTGCCCGTCGACCACGACCATCTCGTTCTTGAGCGTCGGGTTGGCGAACGTGGCGCGCTGCGCCGTCAGGTGATCGCCGCGGTGCGTGGCGTACGAATTGAAGTCCTCTTCCGGCAGCCCCATTTTCGCGAGGTACTCACCTGCCGCGCTGTCAGCCATGATTGCATTCGACGGCGAGAGGTGATCGGTCGTGATGTTGTCGCCCAGCACCGCCAGCGCGCGCATGCCGCGCAACGCGCGCGCCCCCGCGAGCGCCCCTTCCCAATACGGCGGACGACGGATGTACGTGCTCATCTCGCGCCAGTCGTACAGCGGATCGGCATGCTCACCCGCGTCGACCGAGGCGGCAAACATCGGCTCGTACACGCGACGGAATTGCTCCGGCTTGACGCTGCGCTCGATGATCGCGTCGATCTCCTCGTCGTTCGGCCACAAGTCGGCCAACCTCACCGGCTGGCCATTGGCATCGCGCCCCAGCACATCCTTCTCGATGTCGAAACGAATCGTCCCGGCGATGGCGTAGGCCACCACCAGCGGCGGCGAGGCGAGAAACGCCTGCTTCGCATACGGGTGGATCCGTCCGTCGAAGTTTCGGTTGCCCGAAAGCACAGCCGTGGCATAGAGGTCACGGTCGATGATTTCCTGCTGGATCACCGGGTCGAGCGCGCCCGACATGCCGTTGCACGACGTGCACGCGTAAGCCACCACGCCGAAGCCGAGTGCCTCCAGGTCCGGCAGCAACCCGGCGGCTTCGAGGTACAGCGTGACCGCCTTCGACCCCGGTGCGAGCGAACTCTTCACCCACGGCTTGCGTGTGAGGCCCGCGCGATTGGCGTTGCGCGCAAACAGACCCGCCGCAATCATGTTGCGCGGATTGTTGGTATTCGTGCAGCTCGTGATCGCCGCGATGATGACCGCGCCGTCGGGCATGCGGCCCGGTTCGTTCTCAACCTTGCCACTGATGCCACGCGCGGCCAGCTCGCTCGTCGGCACACGCTTGTGCGGATTCGAAGGGCCGGCAATGTTGCGCACCACGCTTGACAGGTCGAACGTCAGCACACGTTCGTACTGCGCGTGCTCCAGCGTGTCGGCCCAGAGACCGGTCTGCTTCGCATAGGTCTCGACCAGCGCGACCTGTGCATCCTCGCGACCAGTGAGCTTCAGATACTTGATCGTTTGGGCGTCGATGTAGAACATCGCCGCCGTGGCGCCGAACTCGGGCGCCATGTTCGAGATCGTGGCGCGGTCGCCCAATGTGAGGTTCGCGGCCCCGTCGCCATAAAACTCGAGATAGGCGGAGACGACCTTCTCCTTGCGCAGGAATTCGGTCAGCGCCAGCACGATATCGGTCGCCGTGATGCCCGCCTGCGGCTTGCCCGTCAGTGCCACGCCGACGATATCCGGCAGACGCATCCACGACGCGCGCCCGAGCATCACGCTCTCGGCTTCCAGACCGCCCACACCGACCGCGATCACGCCCAGCGCATCGACCATCGGCGTATGCGAGTCGGTGCCTACGAGCGTATCCGGGTAGGCTACCCCGTCCGAGACCTGGATCACCGGACTCATGCGCTCCAGATTGATCTGGTGCAGGATGCCGTTGCCCGGCGGAATCACGTCGACGTTGCGGAACGCTTTCTTCGTCCAATTGATGAAGTCGAAGCGGTCTTCATTGCGGCGGTCCTCGATGGCGCGGTTCTTGGCAAACGCGTCGGGATCGAAGCCGCCGCACTCGACGGCGAGCGAGTGATCGACGACGAGTTGCGTCGGCACGACCGGATTGACGAGCGCGGGGTCGCCGCCTTGCGCCGCGATGGCGTCGCGCAGACCGGCGAGGTCGACAAGCGCGGTCTGGCCCAGAATGTCATGGCACACCACGCGGGCAGGAAACCAGGGGAAATCGAGATCGCGGCGTCGCTCGATCAGTTGCTTGAGGGAATCGGTCAGCGCCGCCGGATCGCAGCGGCGCACGAGGTTCTCGGCCAGCACGCGCGACGTATAGGGCAGCGCGTCGTAGGCGCCCGGCGCAATCGCCTCGACAGCGGCGCGCGCGTCGAAGTAATCGAGCGATGTCCCGGGCAGGGATTTGCGGTATTCGGTATTCATCATGTGAGGACGGTATCAGCCCGGTGGATGGCAGCGTGAAGCCTGTGCAGACGATGTGCCTGCGTGCCGGACGCCTGCGCGGGGCAGCGGCGACGATGCCGCCGACGCCGCCCCGGGCCTTCCGGGCGAGGAATGCCTGACGCAGGCAGGCTCAACGCTTGTCGATCGGCACGAACTGCTGATCTTCCGGACCGGTGTAATTGGCGCTCGGACGAATGATCTTGTTGTCGATGCGTTGCTCGATGACGTGGGCGCTCCACCCCGACGTGCGCGCGATCACGAACAGCGGCGTGAACATCGCGGTCGGAACGCCCATCATGTGGTAGCTCACGGCGCTGAACCAGTCCAGGTTCGGGAACATCTTCTTGACGTCCCACATCACCGATTCCAGTCGCTCGGCGATGTCGTACATCTTCGTGTTCTGCTGGTCCTTCGACAATTCGTGCGCAACTTCCTTGATGACCTTGTTGCGCGGATCGCTCACGGTATAGACCGGGTGACCGAAGCCGATGATCACTTCCTTGTTCTCGACACGGCGGCGAATATCGGCCTCGGCATCGTCGGGCGAGTCGTAGCGCTTCTGGATCTCGAACGCCACTTCGTTCGCGCCGCCGTGCTTCGGACCACGCAGGGCGCCGATGGCGCCGGTGATGGCCGAGTGCATGTCCGAGCCCGTGCCCGCGATCACGCGCGCCGTAAACGTGGATGCGTTGAATTCATGTTCCGCGTACAGGATCAGCGAGGTGTGCATGGCGCGCACCCACAAGTCCGACGGTTTTTCGCCGTGCAGCAGGTGCAGGAAGTGGCCGCCGATGCTGTCGTCGTCCGTCTCCACATCGATGCGCACGCCGTTGTGGCTGAAGTGGTACCAGTACAGCAGCATCGAGCCGAAGCTGGCCATCAGGCGGTCGGCGATGTCGCGCGCACCCGGCAGGTTATGGTCGTCCTTCTCCGGCAACACGGTACCGAGCACCGAGGCGCCCGTGCGCATCACGTCCATCGGATGCGCGGCGGCAGGCACGGTCTCAAGCGCGTCCTTGAGCGCGGCCGGCAAGCCGCGCAATGCCTTGAGCTTGGCCTTGTAGCCGCGCAACTCGGCCACGCTCGGCAGCTTGCCGTAGACGAGCAGGTAAGCGATTTCCTCGAACTCCGAGGTCTGGGCCAGATCCAGAATGTCGTAGCCGCGATAGTGCAGGTCGTTGCCCGAACGGCCCACCGTACACAACGCGGTATTGCCGGCGGTCACCCCCGACAGGGCGACGGATTTCTTCGGCTTGAAGCCGGTGGCAGTCGTCTCGCTCATGCTCATTCCTCCAGGATCAGGGATTCGGTTATTTCTGTTGGACGAACAGCGCGTCGAGCTTCTGTTCGTAAGCGTGGTAGCCGATGCTCTCATAGAGTTCGGCGCGGGTTTGCATCGTGTCGAGCACGGCCTTTTGCGTGCCGTCGCGGCGAATCGTCTGGTAGACGTTCTGCGCCGCCTTGTTCATCGCGCGGAAGGCCGAGAGCGGGTACAGCACGAGCCCGACCTGCGCGCTCTTGAGTTCTTCCACCGTGAACAGCGGCGTCGCGCCGAACTCGGTGATGTTCGCGAGCACCGGCACTTTCACGGCGTCGGAGAACTGGCGGTACATCGGCAACTCGGTCATCGCCTCGGGGAAGACCATGTCAGCGCCCGCTTCGACACAGGCGCAAGCGCGGTCGATGGCGGCCTGCAGCCCTTCCACGGCCAATGCATCGGTGCGCGCCATGATCACGAAGTTCTCATCGGTGCGGGCGTCGACCGCCGCCTTGATGCGATCGACCATCTCCTGCTGGCTCACGATCGCCTTGCCCGGACGATGGCCGCAACGCTTCGCGCCGACCTGGTCCTCGATATGCATGGCACCCGCGCCAAATTTGATGAGCGACTGCACCGTCCGCGCGATGTTGAACGCCGACGGCCCAAAGCCGGTATCAACGTCGACGAGCAACGGCAGGTCGCATACGTCAGTGATGCGACGCACGTCGGTGAGCACGTCGTCGAGTGTGGAAATGCCCAGATCGGGCAAGCCGAGCGACCCCGCCGCAACACCGCCGCCGGACAGATAGATCGCCTTGAAACCGGCCGCCTTGGCCAACAAGGCGTGGTTCGCGTTGATGGCGCCGACAACCTGCAACGGTTGCTCGGTCTTGACGGCCTCGCGAAAAGCGGCGCCGGCCGAACGAAGGGTTTGCGTCACGTGAGTGCCTCGGTCGTGTCGTGCGCGACCGGCAGTGGAACGCCGCCAGATCGCACGTGGGTTGAGTGATGGCAAGGTCATTAGCAATTGACGTGCCAGCCCGCTATCCCGGCGCGTGCCAATCGTGGCGCCGCGTCGCTAAGACGTTCATTTCGCAGCGGAAATTCTTCTCGGATGTGACGCGCACGTCAAGTCGATTCACTCGCCTCGGGACGTCAATTCGTCTCATTACGTTTCACTATGAAACGCATTATGAAACATCGCATTGCATTGTGCTACGATTCGAGTCAGTTTCCCGTGGTGACGCCCGTCCGAGCGCCGCGCCCTTACCCGCCTCGCGCCACCCCGCACTTACCGATGAGTCAGGTCATGCCCACTCCCGCCGCCGAATTGCCTCCCCGCTTGCCCACCGGGGCCGCGAGCCCCCTCCGCACAGGGCTTTCGCAACCGGTCACGGCCGTTCGAAAGCCCGTGATCTGGGCCGTGGGCATCAGCAAGCTAGGCGAGCTGTATCGCGACATCGTGCCGGACTACGCCGCACAAGCCGAGGTGCAGATCATCGACAAGGGCTATGAAACCGTCATTGACGCATTGGAGCGCCTGCCCGCCGGCAGCGTCGACGGCATCGTGGCGGCCGGCTCGAACGGCGCCTTCCTGCGCGAGCGCCTCGCCCTGCCCGTCGTGCTCGTGAAGGTGACGGGCTTTGACGTGATGCATGCGCTGGCGCGGGCACGCCGCGCCCTGCCGCCACCCTCGCCCGCGTCGCGTATTGCACTGGTGTCCTATGCCCGCCCCGCGCCCGAATTCGAGCGCTTCAAAAGCGCCTTCCACCTCGATGTCGCACAGCACGCCTATTTCGACCGCCACGATGCCGAAGACCTTGTGCACCGCTTGCGCGACGAAGGCACGGAGGTCATCGTCGGCCCCGGACTGGTGACCGAACTGGCCGAGCGAGCCGGACTCACAGGCGTTTTTCTCTATTCGCAGGATTCGGTGCGCGCCGCGTTCGACACGGCGCTCGAAGTCGCACGCTTTGGGCGCATCGAAGCGCAACGGCGCGAGCGGCTCGATACCGTGCTGCGGCATTTGCACGAAGGGGTTGCGGCCGTCGATCTGAACGGACGCATCGAAGCGATCAACGCGTCGATGGCGGGCATGCTCGGCGTGAGCGTCGCCGATGCGCTCGGCCGACCGCTCGATGCCATCGCCCCGGCGCTCGACATCTCACGCACGCTCGAGCGTGCGAGCGCCGAACTCGAGGCCATCGTCTCGATGGCTGGCAAGACGTGGGTCATCAACCGCATTCCCTTGCTCGACCAGGGCACGCTCACGGGCGCGCTGCTGACCTGCCAGGATTCGCAGTCCTTCGCGCGCGTCGATCGCTCCCTGCGTTCGCGCCATCGCCCGCGCCATCTGGTGGCGCGCTACCGCCTCGACGATCTCATCGGCGATTCGGACGCGATGACGCAGGTGCGGGCATTGGCGCGCCGTTACGCGCGCACCGACGCGACCGTGCTCGTCCACGGCGAGAGCGGCACCGGCAAGGAACTGCTGGCCCAAGGCATCCACAACGCCAGCCGACGGCGCGACTATCCGTTCGTCGCAATCAACTGTGCGGCGTTTCCGGAAACGCTGCTCGAGAGCGAACTGTTCGGCTATGAGGATGGTGCATTCTCGGGCGCGCGGCGCGGCGGCAAGGCAGGGCTGTTCGAGACGGCACACAACGGCACCATTTTCCTCGACGAAATCGGGGAGATGCCGATGCCGCTGCAAACGCGTCTGTTGCGGGTGCTGCAGGAGCGCGAGGTGCTGCGCCTCGGCGCGACCGAACCCGTGCCGTGCGACGTGCGCGTGATTGCCGCCACGCACCGCGATCTTCGGCAGCGCGTTGCCGCCGGGTGGTTCCGCGAAGACCTGTACTACCGGCTCAACATCCTGCGCATGGTGCTGCCGCCACTGCGCGAGCGCATGGACGACCTGCCGCGCCTCACACCACTCTTTCTCGAACGCGCGCTCGCCCGCGCGGGGGCGCGCATGAGCGTCGAGGCGTTACAGGCGTCGCTGCTGCCACTGCTCGCGATGTATCACTGGCCCGGGAATGTTCGTGAACTGGAGAACCTGCTGGAACGGATTGCCGTCGTTTGCGCGGATGTCGTCGACGCGCGCGAAATCAGTCGCGCCCGATTGGTCGAGATTGCCCCGGAGTTGGGGGCCATGACCGATCGAATGGACGGTCCCTTGCCTCCCGATGTTTCAAAAACGAACAACGGACGGGAAATGGATGCGCGCGCGCCCCGCACCGACGGCGTCACCGGTCCGGGCATCGAAGCGACGTTGCCAGCCCCGCTGACAGGCCGTGCCCGTCGCGCAGCCGAGGAACTGGCGCGCATTCACGCCACCCTGGCGGCGTGCAACGGCGACCGCAGCGCCGCCTGCGAGGCACTTGGCATCAGTCGCTCGACGCTCTGGCGCAAACTCCGCGACACAGTCGGCGGCTGACGCATACCGGTCAGTCGCGGCCCACCCCGTCAGTGCTGGTGACGGATGCGGTCCCACATCTCGTGCCAATTCAGGCGCCGGTGCTCGGACGACTCGTCGTGATGCGTCACCCAAAAATGATCGAAGAGCATGCCGATGGCGAAGCCCACAAGCAGCGCCACAAGCATCATCGAGACATTGAGCATGGACATGGCAACCTCCCGTCGGTCCGGATCTCTTCTTTATTCTAGTCAAACGATGTCACGTTTGCGTTGCGATATGTCAGCCCATATCAGTCGTGACGACGTAAAAAAACCGGGGTCGAAACCCCGGTCCGTCGCGTGCTGCGAACGACGCGCGCGGCGCGCATCGCGTACGTTGCCAGCCCTTACCACGTCGGAATCAGCGCGCCCTTGAACTGCGTCTCGATGAATTTCTTCACTTCGTCGGAGTGGTAGGCATCGACCAGCGACTTGACCCACGGCTTGTTCAGGTCTTGCGCGCGCACGGCGATCAGGTTGGCGTAGGGCCCCTTCAGGTCTTCAATGGCGATGGCGTCACGCTTGGGCACCAGGCCGGCTTGCGCGGCGAAGTTGGTGTTGATCGAGGCCGCGTCCAGATCCGGCAGCGCGCGCGGCAGTTGTGCGGCTTCCAGTTCCACGATCTTCAGCTTCTTCGGGTTCTCGGCGATGTCCAGCGGCGTCGCGTTCCTGCCGGCGACACCCGCACCGGCGCGCAACTTGATCAGGCCTTCCTTCTGCAGCAGAAGCAAGGCGCGGTTGCCGTTCGACGGGTCGTTCTGGATGCCCACCTTGGCGCCGTTCGGCAGGTCCTTCAGCGACTTGTATTTCTTCGAGTAGTAGCCCAGTGGCGAGACGTACGTCAGACCGGCACTCACGATCTTGTAACCGCGATCCTTGACCTGGCTGTCGAGGAATGGCTTGTGCTGGAACCCGTTGGCGTCCAGATCGCCGGCGTCGAGCGCCGCGTTCGGCTGTGCGTAGTCACTGAACTCGATGATCTTGATCTCCAGGCCGCGCTGATGGGCGACCTGCTTCACGACTTCGAAGATCTGCGCGTCCGAGCCGGCCATCGTGCCGACCTTCAGGGGCTTGGCGGCCGTCTGGGCCGTGGCGCCGAGAGAGGCCAGCGCGAGCGTGGCGCCGAGGAACGCGTGCACCAGTTGACGGGACAGCATGTGCGATTTCTCCTGTTGCTGATTTGGCGCCTGTTGAGCGCCCGTTCGATGGGAGCGGACTTGATGAGTCCGCAACGGTCGCGCGGGGACGGTAACGCCCTTGCGCGGCCCAGACCCGGGATGCTGCCATAAACGCGGGTTTACGCGAAATACACAATCGGCATGTCGATATCCCCGACGCGAGCTGACAGACCGGTCGTCCCCAAAAAAACGCCCCTTCGATCATCCGAAGGGGCGTGTCGCCGGGAGAACTGCCTGATTACGGGCCGGGGGGGTGGCACGGCTGACAGCGAGGCTGCCAGCCGGTCGTATCAGGAACCGACGATTAACCTGCAAGATTTGCTACCCAATGCCAATGCCGAGGGGCAATGCCCGCCCGCGGGTTGTGCCAAACGCCCACGGGCCCGCCTGCAACTGACTCAGGGACACGTCTCCTCGCCATTCAAGCCGTTCATCGAACATCCACCGCCACCACCGAAACCGCTAGGGCCGCCGAACGCGGCAAGTCCGTTACCACCGGCCGCGCCACCGATGCCGCGGCCACCGGGGCCGGAAGCACCGACGCCGCCGCCAGCACCGCCGCCGCCGCTGCCACCGCTGCCACCGCTGCCACCGCCGTCACCGCCACCACCGCCGCTGCCACCACCGCCGCCGCCACCGCCACCGCCACCGCCACCGCCACCACCGCCACCGCCACCACCGCCACCGCCACCGCCGTGACCACCGCCGTGCCCGCCGCAGCCGCAGCCGCCTACACCGCCAATGCCGGAGCCGCTACCCAGACCGCCAGGCCCTCCAAAAGCCCCTGGCCCGCCAATGCCACCGAAGCCACCAAAGCCAATTCCGCCACCGCCACCAAAGCCCATACCACCGCCGCCTCCGTGCCCGCCCCCACCTCCCGCAGCGTGTAATGCTTCGATCGAAATTCCACACAGCGCAACCGCCACTGCCGCCGATACTAGCGTCGCCTTGAGCCCGTTCATGGTCCCCTCCCCGCGCACATTCACTTCGAAACACGCAACACCATGCCAACCGGGGCTGCGTTACGGCGCGAGCACGTCAGCGAAAAACGCGGGCAATAGCTGGCCATCCCATGCGCGAACGCACAGGAACACCTCGCCAACAGCCTGCTGGAAATTCGGGTTGGCGCTTCGCCATACACGGTTCGTGTACGCGATTTCCGTGCCAACTTAGGTAATCGTTTGATTTAAAAAGAACTAATACCTCAACTTACGAGGCATTGCGAAGCCACATGCTGAAAACGTATCGTTCGTGAAACGCTTACAACACGCCGTATCGCCATGGCGACGCGCAGCGAGGACGACATTGCCACGGATGAGGCATGCCGTCGCATGGCCAGCGCCATCGGCACACAATGGGGCGGGCTCGACGCGTTCGTGAACAACGCGGGTACGAGACACGCTGATGCAGCGTGAACAGACACTTGACGCCGCGCTACGTGCCTTCCCTGGCCCCGATGGTCGCGTGGTGAAGCCGCACGCCGCCCTGCTCTTACGCAACGCGGGGTTGGTCGTGTTGCGCGGCAACCTTGATTTACTCGGCGCGTACCGTTGCAAAATCCTGACGGCCGAACGGGCTGACCTGGTACCCGGTCACGTTCGCACGCATGATGACCGCCGCAATGGGGTGCGCCAGCGGAATCCAGAGCGCATCGTCCTTGATCATCCGCTGCGCGACCTGGTACTTCACGGTACGTGCGGCGAGATCAGGCGTGCGTTTGCCTTCGCTGATCAATTGGTCGAGGTCCTTGTCGCAAAAGCGCGCGAAATTGGTGCCCGATTTCACGGCCGCGCAACTGAACTGCGGCGTCAGGAAGTTGTCTGGGTCGCCGTTGTCGCCCGACCAGCCCATGAAGAGCAAGTCATGCTCGCCCGCCTTGCCGCGGCGGATCAACTCGCCCCACTCCAGCGTCTTGATCTGCGCCCGAACCCCGATCCGGGCCAGATCGCTTTGCAGCATCTCGGCGCTCAGGCGCGGGTTCGGGTTCAACAGACTGCCCGTCGGGCGCGTCCAGATCGTCGTCTCGAACCCGTGCGGGAAGCCAGCGTCGGCGAGCAGCCGCTTCGCTTTGGCAATATCGAGCGGATACGCCGCCACATTCCTCGCGAAGCTCCACGTGTTGGGCGGATAGACGTTGGTGGCTGGCGTCGCGGCCCCTTCGAACACCTGCCTGACGTAGTTCGCGCGATCGAACGCCATGTTCAGCGCCTGACGGACTCGCCTGTCGCCGAACGGCTTGTGCTGGGTGTTGATCGCGACGAACGCGGTCATGAATGCCGGTGTCTCCACCACCTTGAGCGCCTTGTCGCTGCGCGCGGCCTGCACGTCGATCGGCTTGGGTGAAAGCGCGATCTGGCACTCGCCCACCTTGACCTTCTCCGCGCGCACGGCCGCATCCGGCACGATCGTGTAGATGAGACGATCCGAGGCCGGCGCGCCGCCGAAGTATGACTTGTTCGCGTCATACCGGACGACACTGTCCTTCTGATAGCTGCGGAAGACGAACGGCCCCGTGCCGATGGGCCGTGCATTCATCTCGCCGGGCTTGTTGATCGCGATGAGCTTGCCGGCGTACTCGGCCGAATAGATCGACGCGAAGCCCATCGACAGCATCGACAGGAACACCGCATCGGGCTCGGACAACGTGAAGCGAACCGTGTGCTCGTCGACCTTTCGCACCGATTTGATCAGCTTGCCCAGCGAGAGCGATTGCGCATGCGGGAAGCCCGACGGCGTGAGCTTGTGCCACGGGGCATTGTTGTTGAGCATGCGCTCGAACGTGAAGACGACGTCATCGGCATTGAACGCGCGCGTCGGCCTGAACAGCGCGTTGCTGTGGAAGCTCACGTCCGGGCGCAACGTGAACGTGTAGGTCAGGCCGTCGGGGCTGACGCTCCATTGGGTCGCCAGGCTCGGCACAACCTTCGCTTGCGAGGCGTCGAAGTCGACCAGGCGATTGAACACCGGATCGGCCGACGCGTTGGTCGTCGTCAGCGAGTTGTAGCGCACGACATCGAAACCTTCGGGGCTGGCTTCGGTGCACACGGTGAGCGCCTTGGCATGAGCGACGAGCGGTACCATCGGCAGGGAAAGAACCGTCAGAACGGCAGCGAAAATACGACGCGAGCGACGACGCATGGGCTTCTCCTCCAGGAAGTCGATGACGGTGAAAAGCAGCGGGTCAGAATAGCGCAAATTCAGGGCGATAGCCGTTGCGTTACGGCGTAGGCCGGCATCCGCTGTCCCGAATCCCAAAATCAAAAGTCAGTTTTGCTAACGGGACGTCCGCATCCGGTGGTCGATACCGTCGTACGCGGGCACTGCCAGACGTGAACGCACGCCCGTCGCGTGGTCAATGGCCGGACACGTCGCGAGCAGGAGAAATGTGTGGGCAGCCGCGTGCGAGACAGCAACGCCCGCGGCGCTGGCCAGTCACGCGCTGGCCGGCAGCGGCGGACGATAGCCCAGTGCGTGGCTGGCGGACAGGGCTTCGCGGCGCACCGCCTCGCCGATCGGGCCGTCCATACGCGCGTCGAACCCGCCCGTGGCACCGAGCGCCGTGACGACCCCCACGAGGCGGCCGTCGTAGTTGAAAACTGGCGCGGCCAGCGCGCTGATGCCGGTCAGGTTGGTGTCGCGAACGCTCGCCCCCTGGGCGGCACGCACCTCGGCACGCAGTGCGCCGATGGGGTCCGACGCATCGAGTTGTGCGCGTTGTTCCGGCGACGCATGGGCCAGCTCGGCTTCGGCCATCGCCAACACATGCGGGTCATCCAGGCATCCAAGGAAAACGCGGCCGGCAGCCGACCAGAGCATCGACATCACTGACCCGATGCGCACGTTGATCGTCACGGGCAGGCCAGGCTCCTCGAAACGCACGATGGTCGGCCCCTTGTTGCCCATCACCGCAATGAAGCAGGTGACATCGAAAGCCTCGCGCAGACGCACGAGCGCAGGCTCGGCTGCACGCACGGGATCGGCCTGCCGCATGGCCGCCACGCCGATGAGCATCGCTTCGAGTCCGAGATGGTAATGCTGAGAGTCGGTGTCCTGCGCGACGAGTCCCTCTTCGACGAGACTCATCAGATACCGGTGGACTTTGGCGGGACTTTGCTGCACATGCTGGGCCAGCGCAGTAAGGCTCGCACGGCCACCCAGCCGGGCCAGCCCCTTGAGCACGACCATGCCGGTTTCGGCGGACTGCACACGCTGACGGCGGCCGCGCTCGCGGGGCACGTCGATGACATCGCCGACATGGGGGGCATCGGTGGCGGATGGCGCGAGGCCTTGCAGCGCGCGCGAAGGCGCAGTGGCGCTGCGCGGAAGGCCTGCCTTGGGTCGTTTGCTTGTCGTCATCGCCGAGATTTTATGATGCAAAGCGACATTGTCCGGCATCGGCAGCGCTAGAGGTTAACCCCAGTCCACCTTATTACGCAATGCGTATTATATTTACGCTTAACAAATCCAAGCATGAGAGGCGCGTCGCCCAATCGCGTGATCGCTCCTCTACACTTGTTCTATATTGCGCGTGTCGTCGCGAGCCCAACGCGGCTGTCGTCGCACCCGACCCAGAGAGCGTGAACGGATGAGCCAACCGATTGCCCCCACCCCCGACACGGCCACGGCCAGCGCCGGCGGCTGCCCCTTTCATCAGGCGTCTGCCGCGACGGCCCCCAACGGGTGCCCGGTGAGTGCGCGTGCCGCGACCTTCGACCCGTTCGAGGACGGCTACCAGCAAGACCCGCCCGAGTATGTGCGCTGGGCGCGCGAGCAGGAGCCGGTGTTCTACAGCCCCAAGCTCGGCTACTGGGTTGTCACGCGCTATGACGACATCAAGGCGATCTTCCGCGACAACCTCACGTTCAGCCCGTCGATTGCCCTGGAAAAGATCACGCCGACCGGACCGGAAGCGAATGCCGTGCTCGCCTCCTACGGCTTCGCGCTCAACCGCACGCTCGTCAATGAAGACGAACCCGCGCACATGCCGCGCCGTCGCGTGCTGATGGAGCCCTTCACGCCCGAGCATCTCAAGCATCACGAGCCGCTGGTGCGCCAGCTCGCCCGCGAGTATGTGGACCGCTTCATCGACGACGGCCGCGCCGATCTCGTGGACCAGATGCTGTGGGAAGTGCCGCTCACTGTGGCGCTACACTTCCTCGGGGTGCCGGAAGACGACATGGACAAGCTGCGCGAGTACTCCATCGCGCACACGGTCAACACCTGGGGACGCCCCAAGCCCGAAGAACAGGTCGCGGTCGCCCATGCCGTAGGCAACTTCTGGCAACTGGCCGGCAAGATTCTCGACAAGATGCGCCAGCACCCCGAGGGGTCGGGCTGGATGCAGTACGGTATTCGCAAACAGAAGGAGCACCCGGACGTCGTCACCGATTCGTACCTGCATTCGATGATGATGGCCGGCATCGTGGCCGCGCACGAGACGACCGCCAACGCCACCGCGAACGCCATGAAGCTGCTGCTCCAGCATCCGGACGTCTGGCGCGAGATCTGCGAGGACCCGTCGCTGATTCCCAACGCCGTGGAAGAGTGCCTGCGTCACAACGGCTCGGTCGCCGCCTGGCGCCGGCTGGTCACCCGCGACGTGAACATCGGTGGCATTGACATTGCCGCCGGCGCGAAACTGCTGATCGTGACGTCGTCCGCCAATCATGACGAAGCGCACTTCACCGACGCCGACCTGTTCGACATCCGCCGCGAAAACGCCAGCGATCAATTGACGTTCGGCTACGGCTCGCACCAATGCATGGGCAAGAACCTCGCCCGCATGGAGATGCAGATATTCCTAGAAGAATTCACGCGCCGGCTGCCCCACATGCGGCTCGCGTCGCAGACCTTCACCTATGTCCCGAATACGTCGTTCCGCGGCCCGGAGCATGTCTGGGTCGAGTGGGATCCGGCACAGAACCCCGAGCGCCGCGACCCGGCCGTGCTGACGCGCCACTCTCCCGTGCGCATCGGTGAGCCGTCGGGGCACAGCGTGACGCGTCCGGTCGTGGTCGCGTCCGTCGTGCCGGTGGCCGAAGGCATCGTCAAGCTGCGCCTCGTCGCGCCGGACGGCCGCGCCATGCCGCGCTGGGCACCGGGCTCGCATATCGACATCGAATGCGGCGACACCGGGCTGTCGCGGCAGTATTCTCTGTGCGGCGATCCGTCGGACGCCGGCGCGCTGGAAATCGCCGTGCTGCACGAACCGCAAGGCCGTGGTGGATCGCACTGGGTTCACACGCAAGTCAAAGCGGGCGACCGGCTGCGCATTCGTGGCCCGCGCAACCACTTCCGGCTCGATGAAACGACGCGTCGCGCAATCTTCGTCGCGGGCGGCATCGGCGTGACGCCGATTGCGGCCATGGCACGCCGCGCGAAGGGGCTCGGCATCGACTACGAGATTCATTACAGCGGCCGCAGCCGCCGCACGATGGCGCTGATAGACGAACTCCAGGCGCTGCACGGCAAGCGTCTGCATCTGTGGGTGAAGGACGAAGGCCAGCGCGTCGACTACGCCCGTTTGCTCGCCACACCGCAGGACGGCACGCAGGTGTATGCCTGCGGCCCGTTACGGATGCTCGACGCGCTCGCGCAATGCTGTGCGCACTGGCCGGACGACACGCTGCGTGTCGAACACTTCCAGTCGCAACTGGGCACGCTCGATCCCGCAAGGGAGCATGCGTTCGACGTTACGCTCAAGGATTCCGGCATCACGGTGACGGTGCCGGCCGACCAGACGCTGCTCACGGCGCTGCGCGCGGCGAACATCGACGTCCAGAGCGACTGCGAGGAAGGGCTGTGCGGCTCCTGCGAAGTGCAAGTGCTGGAGGGCGACGTGGATCACCGCGACGTGGTGCTCACGCGCGCCGAGCGCGACGCGAACAAGAAAATGATGTCATGCTGCTCGCGCGCCTGCGGCAAAACGCTGGTGCTGGCGTTGTAGGTCGGCGCGTCGGAACCCGACGCGCTCAATGGGCGTGCCGCGGCTTGCGCAGCGTCGTCAGCAGCGCAACGAGCGCCAGCAATGCGAAGCCGCACATGACGGTCGCGAGCGGGCGCGGCGAGCCGTCGTTGAGCACGCCGAGCAGCCCGCCCGCCGCGAAGCCGAAACCATACTGCACGCTGCCCACGAGCGCCGCCGCCGCCCCGGCGCGCGTGGGATGATTGGCCAGCGCCCCCGCCACCGCATTCGCGGTGATGATGCCGCGCAGGGACATGAACAGGAACAGCAGCGCCACTATCAGCGGCAGCCGCGCGACACCCAGCCACACGCTCGCGCACAACACGATCGTGACGATCGCACAACCGAAGATGCCGGCACGCATCAGGCGATACGACCCCAACTGCCCCACGCGACGCGAATTGAACATCGTCATCGACGCCATGCCGACGATGTTGATGCCAAACAGCACCCCGAAGAACTGCGGCGACACATGGAAATACTCCATGTACACCAGCGGCGTGCCGGTAATGTAGGTAAACGACGCGCCAAAGACCGCTCCGCCCGCCAGCATGTAGCCGACGAATTGCGCATCGCGCAATAGTTGCCAGTAAGACGCCACGATGCTACGTGGGCCGCCCGACTGACGCGCGTGCACCGCCCCTGTCTCCGGCAGGCGCCACAGGGCAAGCATGGCCACCACGCCGAACACCGCCAGGATGCCGAAGATCGCGCGCCAGGTCGTGAAGCGCAGCATCTGCCCGCCCACGAGCGGCGCCACGATCGGCGCGACACTCATCACCAGCAGCATGATCGAAAAGGCGCGCGCACTGTTGCGCGGCCCGTAGACGTCGCGCACGATCGCTTGCGCAATCACCGGCATGGCGCATCCGCCAAGCGCCTGCACGAAGCGCCACACCATCATGTGATCGATCGTGTCGGCGAACGCACAGCCGATGCTGCCAAAAATGTACAGCGCGATCCCCGCCGCCATGGGCCGACGACGCCCGAAGCGGTCCGCGAGCGGCCCCCACAGAAGTTGTCCGAAGGCAAAACCGAGAAAGAAGTACGAGAGCGTGAGCTGCGTGGCCGCGACGCTCGCGCCCAGCGCGTGGCGCATCGTCACGAGCCCCGGCAGATACATGTCCGTGGACGCCGGCGCGATCATCATGAACAGGCCGAGAATGCCCAGCAACACACGCTCGGAAGGCAACGCAGGAGAGAGTTCGGACGTCGATGTCATTATTGTTGTGATGAGTCGGCACGAAGCCTGTCGCGCCGCAGAAGGCACCGCAAACAAAGCGACGCCCGCCATGATAACGCCGGCGGGCGTCGCACTTTCATACTCGATGGTTATCGGACCCCTAACCATTGCTTATCGTGGCTTGTCGCGGCTTGTTGCCGCTCGTTCCGGCTTATCGCCCCCTGCCGCAACGTACCGTGGTGTGACGCAGCACCGAGGTCCCTCGCATCGCGTCCCTCAGCCGGCCGTTGCCGCGCGCAGGGTGCCGCCGTCGCCGCGCTGCGTGCGGGCAATCGCCAGCACGCCGACCAGCGACACGCATGCAGGCACCGCCGCCGCCAGGAACAGCGACGACGACGACCATTGCAGATGCATGAGCGCACCGCCAAGCACCGGTCCGAGCACCGAGCCGATGCGGCCGATGCCGAGGCTCCAGCCGATGCCGGTGGAGCGCAGCGAGGTCGGGTAATAGGTGGCGGCCAGCGCGTTGAGCGCCGGTTGCCCGCCGATGATCGAGAAGCCCGCGAAGAAGATCGCCACGAACACCGCGACCATCGACACCATCACCATTGGGTTGCCGATCGCCGCAGTCGCCGCCATCGCGATCAGGAACGTCACGGCGAGCACGCTCGTGAATCCGACACGGTCGATCAGACGGCCAAGCATCAGCGTGCCGATCACTCCCCCCGCCCACAGCGCGGTGCCCGCCATCACGGCGACTTGCGTCGAATAGCCCGCGTCGCGAATCACGGTCGGCAACCAGTTCGACAGGAAGTACATGTCGAGCAGGTTCGCGAAGTTCACGACCCAGAGCAGCAGCGTCACGCGCGCACGGCCGTCCTTGAACAGCTCGATGAACGGCACGCCCTTCGCCTTTTGCTCGTCGAGCACGAAACGAGCGTCGACCGGCACGCTGGCACCCGGCACCACGCGCAACAATTGCTTGCGAATGTGTGCGCTGTCGCGCTTGCCGAACATCAGGAACTGGATCGACTCGGGCAGCGAGATCCACATCAGCACGCCGAGCACCAACGGAATGGCGCCACCGATGTAGAACACCGCGCGCCAGCCCAGACTCGGAATGATCGCTGCCGTGATGAGGCCACCGACCACGCCACCCAGCGTGAATCCGCACGACACGATCATCATGAGCGACACGCGAATGCGACGCGGGCTGTACTCGCCGGCAAGCGCCATCGCGTTCGGCATGATGCAGCCCAGGCCCAGCCCGGCCGCAAAGCGCCAGACGACCAGTTCCGTAATCGTGTTGGCGAAACCCGTGACGATCATGCACGCCGAGAAGCACAAGGTCGCGCCAACGAGCACCGGGCGTCGGCCCAGCTTGTCGGCCAGCGCCGAAAAGGTGAGCGAACCCACCAGCATGCCGAACAGCCCCGCCCCGAATACCGGCGAGAGCATCTCCTTGGCGATGCCCCATTCGCGAATCACCACCGGGGCGACATAGCCCATCGCCTGGACGTCGAAGCCGTCCACCACCAGGCACATCGCGCACAACGCGATCACCCACCACTGATAGGCACCCAGACGGCTCTCGTCGATCAGTGCGCCCACATTCACTTCTGCTGCTTTCATCTTGTCTCCCAACGTTCTCGCATCTTCGTGGCCTTGCGTTCCAGTCGAGGCAACGGCTACCGCCTGCTTGCATCGCTGCCTCGAACCGGGCACCCCGCCACCCGAGTTGGGCGAACAGGGCATTTCATGCCTCGGGCCGGGCGGCGGATACACCATATTCCCCGAACATGAAATTACGCTTTGCGGAAGTTTATATCGCCAAACGTAAATCAATGCTCGGTGTTAACACTTAGATTTTCATGCGATGCAAACGGCATGGACGTGGGAATCCGAGCGAGATCGGTGGGATCTCGGCCCGCGGTCGTGACACTCGGCTTTGTGGTTTTTCTCCATCGGAACGATGGGATGCCGCCCCGGCGATGTGCCAGCAGGCTATACAGGTAGGGCTGTTGAGCGATTGACGCGACGAAAAGCGACGAATTGTCGCAGTTGACGTTTTTCTACAAAATTTTCTGCAAAGGTTAACCCGTCTAGGGATTTCCCTGATATAGTTGCACCTGTCTCCTCCACCTCCTCCTGGTGGATTTCACGGCCAGCAACTTGCTGGCCGTTTTTTTTGCTCGCCGCCGATCCCGAGACGCCTTGCGTTCGTGAACTGGAAAGGTGTGTAGTGCGCGTATGCGCGCCGCGAAGCACAATCGTCATCCGCAGCAAGCGCTTGCGCCGGGCGCGCACATCATGCCGCCCGCGGCGCGGCCGTCAATGAGGGCTTCAGTGCGAGGACGCGCTCTCTTGCGCAACGCGATCCTCAATGCGCCGCTCGATACGCTTTCGGACCTGCGCCGCGGCCTCGGACGCGTCATGGGCGTCGATACTCGAGAATTCGCAGCGGCCGATGTAGCGTCCTTCACAGTAGGCATCGACGGCACCATCGAAGCGCTCGTCTGTACGCGGGGTGACGGCCCCCTCGAAATCGAACGGGCGTCCCGGCGGCGTGTGGCTGACGTAGTGCCAGGAAAAGCGAAAAGATTGCATCACATGTCCCCTTCATTCAAGCGGCAGCGACGACGCTGCCGGCCGATGCTGTTTTTCGGGAAATCCTAACATGTTCAGGAATCGCGACAAACGGTCGGAAAAAAAAGCGGCCCGCCTGATCGGCGGGCCGGATAGTCCGTGGAGGTCGGGGGCACATCTAAACCACGGCAATTCCACTTTAGTCCCGAATCACTGTCGCTATTCTCGGTAATTTTCCCGATTCGGCATAAGCAGTTTGTCGGCTGCCGGCCATTCGGCGATGCGGCAGGCCACTACCGCGAAAGGGGGGACGAAATGGGGTCGGCGCTCGGGTAATGTTGCATGCTCCGCCTCCCTCCTCCGACCTCGCCATGGCACTCAAATTTCGCAATCCGGCGGACGGGGATGTCGTCGAGATCACGCGTCTGTCGTGCGTCGCGGCTTTCTTCCTCGGTCCGCTTTACCTGTTGGCCTACGGATTCGCTTGGCATGCGCTCGCGTGGACCGTCCTCGCCATCGGCCCCGCGTTGATCTGGAAGGATTCGGCGCTTGCATTCTCGCTGCCGGCCACCTGCCTGCTCTACTCGCTGATGATTCACCCGCTGCTCATCGCCAAGTTGCGCGCCAACGGCTGGCTGCCCGCGCGCGACGCCGCCGTGCCCAGCCCGCGCCATCGTGGTTACGACGCCTATGGCGACGCCCCGGTCGCCCAACGTACTGGCGTGGGCCGTCCCCTCCCCCCGACGCCCCGATCTGCCGCCAACGACAGCGAGTCGTCGGCGTGACACCCGGGAAGCCCAGCCCTGACTACGCCGAGACGATCAACCGGGCGGCGGTGCGCTATCGCCAACATCCGGCACCCGTGACGGCGACATTGCGATGAACCTGTCGAGCGCCGCCGAGGCGTGTTCTGCGCGATAGGCGAGACTGATCGGTGCATGCGGCACGTCGCCCTCGATCGACCAGAATCCCATGCCAGGCGTACGAATCTGACTCACCGACGCGGGCACCAGCGACACCCCGAACCCGGCCGCCACCATCGGCACAATCGACGTGATCTGCGGCGCTTCCTGCCCGAGCTTCGGATGAAATCCCGCTAACTCGCAGGCCGCAATCGTGCGGTCGTAAAGCGCGGGACTGATCTCGCGCGGCAGCAAGATGAACTCGTCATGGGCAAGCGCGGCCAGCGGCACGCGCTCCCGCGCGCACATCGCGTGGCCGAGGGGCAACACCAGCACCATCGGCTCGTCGACGACCGGCACCGTGACAATTCCCGGCGGCACCTCGAACGGCGTGCGAACAAACGCCACGTCGACCGCTTCGTCGACCAGCGCCGTCAGCAGGCTGGCCGTGTTGCTCTGTTGCGGGTGCAGTTGCACATCGGGATAGCGTGCGCGGAAGTCGCGGATCCACGCTGGAATACTAGGTTCGAAGTATGTCGCGCCCGCAAAGCCGATACGGATATGCCCCGCTTCGCCGCGTGAGATCTGTTGCATTCGGCGCTTGACGCGCGCCACCCGCTCCAACACCTGCCGTGCCTCCGGCAGAAACGCCTCACCCAGCTCAGTCAGTACGACATCGCGCGGCAGACGCACGAACAACGGCCCGCCCAGTTCCGCCTCGAGTTGCCGGATCTGCAAGCTCAAGGGAGGCTGCTGAATCCCGACACGCGCTGCCGCCCGAGTGAAATGACGCTCTTCGGCGACCGCAATGAAATATTGCAAATGCCGCAATTCCATGACCGCTCCTCTGTCAGCCCAGCGCCGCCGGGGTTTCCGTGTTTAATACATACAAAGTATCGAATTCCACAGTTCAATATATTGGAAATGTAGCCAACGGGTCAATACACTGCGAATCAGGCGCGGACAGGCTTGCCCTTGGCTGCCACGCCGAAAGATCAAGGGATTCGTATAAGAGAGAGAGACGAGGAGCCTGAAGATGTTTGAAGACCGCATCCGCCTGGCGTCGCTGCGCGACCGGGTGATGAGTGCCGATGACGCGGCAACGTTGGTGGACGATGGCATGGTGGTGGGCATGAGCGGATTCACCCGTGCCGGCGACGCCAAGGACATGCCCATTGCGCTGGCCAAGCGGGCCAAGGCCCACCCGATGAAGATCACGCTGATCACGGGGGCCTCGCTCGGGCACGATTCCGACAAGACGCTGACGGAAGCCGGCGTGCTGGCGAAGCGTCTGCCGTTCCAGGTCGACACGACGCTGCGCGGCGCGATCAATCGCGGCGACGTGATGTTCGTCGATCAGCATTTGTCGGAGACGGTCGAATTCCTGCGCACCGGCCAGTTCGGCGCGCTTGACGTGGCCGTGATCGAAGCCGTTGCCATCACGGAAGACGGTGGGCTCGTGCCGAGTTCGTCCGTCGGCAATTCGGCGAGCTTTGCGATTCTTGCGGAGAAGGTGATTGTCGAGATCAACCTCGCGCAGCCGCTTGCCTTCGAAGGCATGCACGACATCTGGATTCCGGGTCAGCGTCCACATCGCACGCCGCTGCCCATCGTCGACGTGCGCGATCGCATCGGCACGAACGTGGTAAAGATCGCGCCGGAGAAGATCGCCGCCATCGTCATCACCGACACGCCGGACAGCGCATCCAATGCGCTGCCGCCGGATGCGGACACGCAAAGCATCGCCGGCCATCTCATCGAATTCTTCCAGCATGAAGTCTCGCGCGGCCGCCTGCCGCGCACGCTGCCCGCACTTCAGTCGGGCATCGGCACCATTGCCAATGCGGTGCTCACGGGCTTCATCGACTCGCCGTTCGAGAACCTCACGATGTATTCGGAGGTGCTTCAGGACTCAACGTTCGAACTGATGGATGCGGGCAAGATGGTGTTCGCGTCGGGGTCGTCGATCACGGTGTCGCAAGCCGTGCAGGATCGTGTTTTCAATCATCTCGAGCGTTATCGCAACAAGCTTGTCCTGCGTCCGCAAGAGGTCAGCAACCATCCTGAAGTCATTCGACGGCTGGGGTTGATTGCGCTCAATACCGCGCTCGAAGCGGACATTTACGGCAACGTGAATTCCACGCACGTAGGCGGTACGCACATGATGAACGGCATCGGCGGTTCGGGCGACTTCGCTCGCAACGCCCGCATAGCGATCTTCGCAACCAAGTCGATTGCCAAGGACGGAAAGATATCTAGCATCGTGCCGATGGTGCCGCACGTCGACCACAACGAGCACGACGTGGACATCCTTGTAACGGAGCAGGGCCTGGCCGATCTGCGCACGCTCGCCCCGCGCGAGCGCGTGAACCTGGTGATCGATCATTGCGCGCATCCGAGCTACCGCGAGGTATTGCGCGACTACTATCGCGACGCCCTGCGCTACGGCGGGCAGACGCCGCACGCCTTGGAGCACGCGTTCGACATGCACGTCAACTTGCGCGAGCGCGGCTCGATGCTGGCGGGCAGATGATATCGCTGGCGGCCGCCAACGCCAACGGGCAAGCACCCGTTGCGACGGCGGCAACGGCTCCGACGGCCACCGTCGAGGCTGGGAAGAACATGGGGCGCATGCGGTCCTGTGGGCCGAACGCCGCTACGTGCGTTCAGGCATTCGCGGCTCGCCGGCGTGCGCGGGCGAGCCGCATTTTTATGTGCACGTGAGCGACCTGGTTATCGAAACGATAAGCATCGGCCGCTCCTGCGCCGCTATCGAGCGGTGCTGACAATGCTTCGCGACTCACCCGCCCGCGTCACATGAAGGCGCCACCGGCGAACCGGCAAACGTCACGCGTTCGCTGCCGCCTCGGTCTGTTCGATCGCCTTGACGATGATGCGCAGCGTGGCGTCGAGGTGCTCTTGCGTGTGCCGCCGGGCGGCGGCCACGTCGCGTGCGCGGTACTCATCGAGCATCGTCTGATGTTCCCGATTGCTCACGTCGATGTGCACGGGACGCATGTGGAGCGACAGCGCGATGTAGGGACCCGACGCGTCGCGCAGCGTCTTGATCAGGTGCGCCAGCCGGGAGTTGTCCTGCGACGCCCATAGCGCGGCGTGAAACGCCTGGTTCAGTTCGGTCCATTGGGCGACGTCCGACGTCGCGAGCATTTCCGCGTGCAACGCCTGTGCGTTGACGATGTCCCCCTCGCGAAGCGTAGCCATCGCCTGCTCGGCCATCATCGGTTCGAGGGTTTTGCGCAGGCGGTACAGCTCGTTGACGTCGTCGATCGTGAGACCGCGCACCACAGCACCGCGGTGCACGTCGAAAAACACCAGCCCCTCGGATACCAGCGTGCGCAGCGCTTCGCGCACGGGCGTTGTCGACATCTCCAGACGGCGAGCGAGATCGTCCTGCCGAAGCCGGTCGCCCGCCTTCAACTTGCCTTGCAGAATCTCGGTACGCAGCGTCTCGATGGCATATTGGTATGCCGTAAGCCGGCGACGACCCGAGGCGCCGGATACGCTCGCTACGCCGGCGGATACGGAAGACATGCTTTTCAAAGGGGTGCCATGCGTGGATTATTGACGCGTGAGTCTACTCCAATTCGCCACCGCATCCCCAACCGCTCCGGGCGCGACACCCGACGCGAGAAGCGCCGCGACCAACAGGCGCGCCTTGAGTGCAGAGAGCCAGCCGGTCATGCGCGCGCCACGTTGGGCCAGGTCGATTTCGGCGCCCACATACCCGTAAGTTTGAAACGCCGTCGAGCCGCCCGCCGCGCGACTGGCGATCACCACCGGCACTTGTTCGGCCAGCACGCCGATACGCTGTGCGAATGCAAACGAGACGTGGCCGGCGCCCTGCCCGGCGATCACGACGGCCTCATAGCCGCCCTTCACCGCCATCTCCGCCAGTTCGCCATCATCGCCCAGCACGGCCGTCACCAGCGCGACCTTCGGCCAGGCGCGTACGGGCCGCGTCAGTGGCCCCGGACGCGCCTGACGTGCATGGAAGAACGCAGGGGCTCCCTCGACGAGACGCGCGGCGACGCCACCGTCACGCGACACAAACGCCTGCACCGCAAGCGAATCGCCCTTGCTGACCCAGCGTGCGTAGTGCGCCACGTCGTTCATCACGACGAGCACGCCGCGCCCGACGCTCTCGGAATGGAGCGCCACCCTGACGGCCGCCAGCAGATTCGCGGGGCCGTCTGCGCCTGCGGCCTGCGGCGCCCGCATCGCCCCCGTGAGGATGAGCGGCGCGGGCAGTGTCCAGAACAGGTCCAGCAGGAAGGCCGTCTCCTCGAGCGTGTCGGTGCCCTGCGTGAGCACAACGCCGCGCGCCCCGGCCGCGACTTGCTGCTCGGCCCAGACGAGCGCCTCCATCAGGTCGTCATAGCGCAACGAAGCACTCGGCAGTTGGCGAAGCGATGACGTTGTAATCGTCGCCACGTCGGACAAGCCGGGCACCGAGCGGGCCAGTTGTGCGGCGTCAAGCGTCGGGACGACGCCGGCGGCGGCGTCTGACGAGGTCATGCTGATCGTGCCGCCAAGCGAGGCGATGGCGACCACGGGAAGCGAATGGGACATGGTGGATCGGTTCTTGATATCAGTTGATGCGAATTATGCATTATATATAATCGATAATGTTTTCCGAAGGGCACCGGGCACTTCGCTGAGAACCCCACGTCTGGGAGACGTCATGCAAGCAGGCACTGTAGGCTGGGTGGACGCCGGGGCGACGCGATACCAGTTTGCGGTATTCGGCGGGGCGGCCCTGATCGGGTTCGCGACGACCCGCGGGCCGTTCGGGTTTGCCGACAGATCGGTCACTCCATCATCAACAAGACGATTTCCGCTTAGGCGTCGCCACTTCATGCTGTTGACGTGGACGCCGAAATATCTCGCCGACAGTTTTGTTTCACGCTGTCGTTGCTGCGGTAAATCGGCTTGATTGCGTGGACGGGCGCGTGTGTGACCGTGCGGCTCGCAGGACACATTTCCGACTGGCTGCATCTCAAGAGGGGCAAGCGGGTGGTGGCGCGTCGCTGGTTAGCCGCGGCAGCGCTCACGTGCGCGACGCCATGCTTCCTGTTGGTCTCGCTGGCGCAGAGCGTTTGGACGCTGCTCGCGCTGACATTGGCGGGCATCCTCTCCGCCCAGTACAGTTACTCGTCGATGTTTGTCGCGGCGGCGGTGGGCGTGTTTGCGATGCTGCGGGCTCGGCTGGGGATGGGGCCGGAGGTGGGACGGGGCGATACCGGGACGGCGTCGGCCGGATTCGGTGCGAAGCGCCCGCCCACCGATGCGTACGCGGGCGCATCACGCCGTTTAGCAGTTGCCCTTTTTCGCCTGCCCCGGCGGACAGAAGCCATTCCCCGGGCCACCGCGTCCGCCGTAACCACCCTCGTCGGGAAGATAGACAGCGCAACTGGCCAACAGGACCGTGGTGGCAAGGAGCAGAAAAGAGAGTTTGCGCATTTGGGGTATCTCCGAGTGATATGGCGACACACGATAGCAGAATCGCGAAGCGTGTCACCACACGTCCGATCCTTGTCGGCGCCGGCGGCGGGACCGAATGCACATAGCGCTGCCAGTGTGCTGCCAGTGAATACCCACCTCATTTCTAGCGCACGCCTCCACAAAAGAGCGCGTTGCACCAAAGCGGGATCAATTAACGATATGCATTGACATCCCGAACTTGTCCCTGTATCTTTAGCCCAGAAATATTCAAGAAGCTCGATTGCTGATCACCATTTTCCGCCTCGTCTGCGCGGTACTCGTTGTCCTCTCCTCTTCCTTGAAGTTTTTGTTGCTCCTCAATGGAGCTGTGTTTTTTCGTTTCAAGGAATCAATATGGATACCGGTACTGTTAAGTGGTTCAACGATAGCAAGGGTTTCGGCTTCATTACCCCTGATGCTGGCGGCGACGATCTCTTCGCTCACTTCTCGGAAGTTCGCGGCGATGGGTTCAAGACGCTTGCTGAGAATCAGAAGGTGAGTTACGAGACAAAGCGTGGCCCGAAGGGCATGCAAGCCTCGAATATCACCCCGCTGTAATGTAGTTAAAGGGCCGGTCTACCGGCCCTTCGTTTGTCTGCTTCACCCGCTTCCTCGCGCAGCGATGCGCTGCCTTTCCGATCGTCTCGCGTCAATGTGCGCGTCATTTGTCTTTACGACACGATCCGTCTCGCCCCACCTTCAATTTGTCTTGCTTGTCCGGCATGGTTGTCGTGCAGGTGCTCGACAATCGTCAATGCAAAATACCCAACATCGCCACCAATACAACGGTTATTCAATCTCCCCGTCCGCGCACCGACTACCGGACGGCTGGTTTGCTGCCAACCTCCTTCTCGTGAGGACCGGTGCGCTTGACACAGCGCCGGTTGCCTACAATTTCTACGCGCTCGACTATTTCGACAACGAAACGCAAGCCCTGGGACACGCCACCACGTGGGCACGCGACTGGGTCGACAATCGAGGTTAGTCGGCATTCCGATGTCGTCGGCTTGCCGCGACCGTGCGCGTAACCTTGCCATCGGATTCGAGCATTACAACGAGCCACCGACGACGCAGGCGCCTGGCGGACAGAATGATTGGTTGTAGTCCTAACAAATTTTCCCGCCGATCTCGCATTTCCCTATGGTCAAGCAAGACTCGATTGCAATTGCTCTGTCGCTAAAGTAAACGCCGCCCCCCCGGCCTAAATGAATGAAAATCCTCGAAATTCGCGTTAGGCTCTCGAAATAAGCCAACATATGAGTATGTCGTAACCCCAACATCGTCAAGGCATGTTTCGAGATTAATCCATATCTCGAAACCATTAAAACTTCTCTCGACTATTTCCCACATGCCCGCACCTCCGATCGTCTAGCGACAGCTGGCGCAAAGAAGAGGTACGTGTGCTTAACAGAACACATCCGTATATCAATTTTTCGCGAATGCTTACGAGTAGTTCTGTAAACTTTTTCATTCTACGCCCATTTTCCTGGCGCCGATTTTATCGAAGCATCACGTCAACACGCGCTCGATCAGAAGCCGATAGATCTTCCGCATTTTGCAGCCTCGCGCGGCAATCCCGGCAAAAAAACAGCGGGGATAAGAAGTAGAATTTTCTCGTTGAGAAACTTCTTAGGAATGAAGAGGCGCGCGGCTCAACAAATGGTTACGCGGAATTTTTCCGCGTGCGCCCCCCCCCTCGAGGTTGGAGTTGGTAATGGAAAGGATGATTGCGTATCGCGGCTTCGATATCCACATTATGCTTAAGTCGACCACAGAGGACATGTTCGACGCGTGGTTTCGCGTGGATGGCCGAATAAAGCCGGTAGGCGTCAAGGCTTTAGGCGCGTTTATAAAGGTTCGCAATGGACCGTTCTCGCGTCGATGGGCCTATCTGATCGCTGAGATTTCCGGTCAGGCCGCGATAGACGTCATACTCGGCCCTCCCGAGTAGGCGCTGCCCGGCTTGGTATAGCGTCACGCGGGTATTCCTTAGGCCCCACTGCCGTAGACAGGCGTAGTCTGACCTGACGTCCCCCCCGCGAAGCCGATTAGAGCCTGTGCATTTCGGCGGACTTCTTTTTGCCATGCCGGGTATGGGCTCGTGTAAAGATTCATCCAAACAGGCGGAGACCGATATGGCAAGATGCGCCGCATGTGAGCAACTCATGGGCACGATGCCCCGCGGAGAGGCGCACCAGGACCTCGTGCAGACTGGGACGGCTCGCAGGAAGCATTTTGCGCAGGCAGCTGGAGATCTGGTGTTCTACCGCTGTCATGCCTGCGGGCAGCAGTGGGAGCATGCGTCCGGCAATGGCGATCTCCATCTCGGCTGGTCGCTCGTGACGAAGTAGCTCGACAAGCGTTATCCGAATCGCTTCACTCGCTCCGCTCACAAGCGCGGGCCTTCCCCCCGAGAATCTCGTGATTTGCTTCGGCCGTGGCAGTCGGAGCTTGCCCCATCACTTTCTTCTTCGACACATGTTTGTGTCTGCACGGGTATTCCTTAGTTTTTCGGCGAGCGCGTACGCGTAGACTTTACTGACCGTGACGCAATGTCGTGCCCCTCGCTCCACGGATTCATGGCCCATCCATCGCGATGGGCTTTTTTCAGCTTGGCCGGAGGGCGTTACGCTTGCCAGACGCACCAACCGACGCCAGAGATCAAGCTAACTTCAACGGACGGTGACGATTTCTGATGATCACATTCCGGTCTTCAATGCGATTCGCACGATCCAGCCGGGCATTGGATTCGAGTATCCGTCCACAAGGCGCAGCAGACGATCCAGCTCGTCGCTGTCCAGACGTCGTGGCCATCCCGAACCGGGCGACGGGCGGCCTTCCAGGTACCAAATAACAAAAATCCCTTGACGTCACCATCAAGAGATTCTTAGTACTACTTGGCAGGCCGTGCTGGGTTCGAACCAGCGGCCAAGGGATTATGCGTTTGCGGCTAACTGTGGATGCCCAGGAAAATCAAGGGCAGGCGGCCGTAAGCAGAAACACCGAAAAGTATTTACGTGACAATAGGTCAGCGTAATCTTGAGGACGGCGACAAACGTTATGGGTGTACCGGAGTTGTACTGAAATTTTTTAATCGCATGGCCGACAAAAAGGGGATTGCCACTGTCGCCCATTCCGGCCAGCCCCTCCGCCTCTTCTGTGCCGGCTTCGCCGCAACCCACTACGGCCGTTTGCGACTGTGGATTCACCGCCTTGACGAGTCATGGCTTGCGGGCGCAACCCCTACAGGCGTTCACAGAAGTTCGAGTGCCAACGCGATGCCCTGTCCTCCGCCAATGCAAAGCGTCACGATCCCGCGCCGACCGCCGCCACGCTGCATCTGATGCAACAGCCGCGTAGTCAGCACCGCGCCGCTCGCACCGATCGGATGTCCATGAGCAATCGCGCCACCCTCTGCATTTACAACGTCTTCCGCAAAGCCCAGCTCGCGCAGACACGCCAGTGCGATGGCCGCGAACGCCTCGTTGATTTCTACGCGATCCACGTCCGATATAGACCAGCCGGCGCGTGCAATAGCCTGTCGCACCGCGGGGATCGGGCCCAGGCCGAAGAAACCCGGCTCCACGGCTCCCACGCCATAACTGACCAGCCGGGCCATTGGTGTCAGGCCATTGCGTTCGGCCCAGCCCCGCTCGGCGACGACCATCGCAGCCGCGCCGCTGTTCAGGCCGGGCGCGTTGCCTGCGGTAATCGTCCCGTCCTTGCGAAAGGCCGGTTTGAGCCTGGCAAGCGATTCGGCGCTGGTATCCGGCCGATTGTGCTCGTCGCGGACGAACACCGTTGACCCTTTGCGACCTGGCACCTCCAGCGGCACGATTTCGGCATCGAAGCGTCCAGCCGCCTGAGCCTGTGCGAAGCGTTGCTGTGAACGTAGCGCCCAACGATCCTGGTCCTCGCGAGAGATGCCGCACTTCGCCACAAGGTCTTCAGTGTGCCAGCCTGAGTGCTGGCCGCTAAAGGCATCGTTGAGCCCATCGAGCAGCATGCTGTCGAACAACGTCACGTCGCCCATCCTGGCGCCCCAGCGTCCTTGCGGCAGCAGGTAGGGACTGCGATCCATGTTTTCCATGCCACCGGCGATCGCGCATTCGATCATGCCGGCCCATATTTCGGTGGCCGCACTGACGATGGCCTGCGCTCCCGACCCACAGACGCGGTTGACCGTAAGCGCCGGAACGTCGACCGGCAATCCCCCGGCGATGCCCGCCTGCCGCCCCGGATTCATTTTTACGCCGGCCTGAATCACATTGCCCATGACCAGCGAATGGACCTTGTCGGCGGCCAATCCAGCGCGCCTGAGGCTTTCGCGGATAACGGCAGCGCCAAGCGTTGGCGCTGGCACGTCCTTGAGTGTCCCGGCGTAGGTGCCGATCGCCGTACGCACTGGGCTGCATAGGACCACTTCAACGTTGCTCATGACCTTGCTCCTCAAAGGAATGACGCGGAATCAGGTAATACGGAAGATCGTGCCGGCCAATGCAGCCCCGGTGCGAGGGTGTTAAGGACCGTCCCGCCTTTCTTCAGGTTCAGATGAGGCTACAGGTTTGTACGAAGCCTAGGCACCCGTGCGGTTCTGTTTCCGCCTTGACGGCCTTCCATGATGGCAGAGGCAGTCGCGACCTTCTTGACGTATGTCAAGACAGGTACCGTCGCCACTCTGCAAGTTGAGACACAACGACGATTGACCCATATGGGCTGTGCCGGAACGGAGAAGCTGCCGTGAAAGATATCGAACGGGAAATCGACAAACTCTGGAAACGGATTAACCGCATGCAGGCTCAGGTGGACGCGATGGCAACCGTGGTGCACGCAGCACTGCCGCTTCTGCAAGACTCATCAACGTTTGCAGCAGTACTTCGCGATACACTCGATGCGCGGATGTCTAATCGACTATGCGGGGGCGTCGACGAAGATTTTGTCGCCGAGTACGTATCCTGCCTCAGAACGATCTTGCCGAAACAACTTTCAGCGACCCTGACGCAGGCGGGACAGATGCATAGCCAGATCTAGAAGTCCCGCCGCTCCTCACCGAACACCATCCGCAGCCGATTCACGACCGGCTCCGATCGCCCAGCGCGGCTACTGATGGCGTCGCTTTCATGCCGCGGCTGTTTGGCAGGACCATCGAAGAGATAGATTGTTGCGGGTTATGATTATTTCGATTATATTGGAATAATGGAAATGAAAGACATTGTCCGCGCCCTCTCCGCGCTGGCTCATGAACTGCGCCTGCGCGTATTCCGGATGCTGGTTGTTGCCGGCCCCGCCGGACTGACGCCCGGCGCCATCGCGGGGCAGCTCGACATTCCCAATGCGACACTCTCCTTTCATCTGAAGGAGTTGATGCACGCGGGGCTCGTCACACAGGAGCGTGATGGGCGCAGTCTGATCTATCGAACCGCCTTCGAGCAGATGAACGCGCTGCTCGGCTTTCTGACCGAAAACTGTTGCCAGGGCGAGGCGTGCCTCACGCCCGGCGCCGATTCCTGCAAATCCTGAAGGAGAACGTTCATGAAGCGGTTTCACGTCCACGTCCACGTTGACGATCTTGCAGCCAGTGTCGCTTTCTATACGAAGCTGTTTGCCGCGGAACCCGCGCGGCTCGAAGTGGATTACGCGAAATGGATGCTGGACGATCCCCGCGCGAACTTCGCCATTTCGACGCGCGGCGCGAAGGCCGGTGTGGACCATCTGGGTTTCCAGGTGGAAGAGGCCGATGAACTCGCCGAACTCGCACAGCGCGCCAGGGCTGCGGACATGGTCTTGCTGGACCAGGGCGAAACCGCCTGCTGCTATGCGCGCAGCGAGAAGCACTGGATCGTGGACCCGCAAGGCATCGCCTGGGAGCATTTTCATACCCTGGATAGCGTTCGCGTCTATGGCCAAAGTAGCGAGCAGCTCCTGTCACCGGGAACACCCGGATGCTGCGTCCCGCGCGGAAAACCCATTGACGTTCCCGTGAAACCTGCCGGTTCGGACCGCTGCTGAGAACACCTCATGACTGACAGAATCTACAACGTCCTGTTCATCTGCACGGGCAATTCGGCCCGGTCGATCCTCGGCGAGGGCCTGATGAACCACTATGGGGCGAACCGCTTCAAGGCATATTCAGCGGGGAGTCACCCCACCGGCCTCGTCAATTCCTATGCGCTGCAAGCTTTGAAGGAATTCGGTATTGGAGCAGACGGATTCCGCAGCAAGAACTGGGACGAGTTTTCGCGCGACGGTGCGCCAGAGCTGGATTTTGTGTTTACGGTCTGCGACACGGCTGCGGGCGAAGTCTGTCCGATCTGGCCGGGTCAGCCGGTGACGGCCCATTGGGGTGTAGCTGATCCCATATCGGTCGAAGGCAGTGAAGAGCGCAGGCAGCAGGCGATCTTGGATGCCGCCGTCATATTGAAACGCCGCATCGAACTGTTTCTCTCGTTGCCTCTCGACAAACTGGACGCCGTGGCACTGCGCAGAGCAGTGCATGACATCGGCAAGCAATAAGGCAGCATCCGCGATGGCCACCAATGCACTTATTCTCTGCATCCACAATTCGGCGCGCGGCGTGCTCGCCGAAGGCATGCTGAATCATTGGGCGCAGAAGCTTGGCAAGGACGTGCGCGCCTATAGCGCCGGCAGCGCGCCGAGCGGCCGTATCAACCCGTTTGCGCTGGATGCCCTGTCGAACGCGGGCGTCGACACCCAGGGCTATTGCAGCAAGAACTGGGACGAATTCGCTGCGGACGGTGCGCCTCGTCGCCGCGCTGCACAACGGGTTCGATGCCCCAGTTGCGCGATGATGGGCACGATGCGATAGCTGGACACGATCCGGGCGCGATGCATCACCATCCGACAGACATGTCCGTGATGTCCCGGCAATGACCGTAGAGGAGCGTCGGCATGAGCACACGTGATGACGAAATTCGCCCGGCAGCCGCCACAGACTTCGATGCCATCCGCGCGTTGCTGAACACCTGCGGGCTACCCGCCAGCGACCTCACGGCGCAAAGCCTCGACGGCTTCCACGTCGCCGTGCGCGACGCCGGGATCGTCGGGGTGGCGGGACTGGAACAAGCCGGCGTGGCGGCCCTGTTGCGTTCGGTCGCTGTTCACCCGCGGCTGCGCGCGTCCGGTCTCGGTAGTCGCCTTATCGACGCTTCCATTGCGCTAGCGCAAACGCGATCGCTGCGCGCGCTGTACCTTATTCCGAACGACGAATCCGCCCACACATTCTTTGCGCGGCGCGGGTTCATTCGCATCGAGCGAAACCACATTCCCGAAGCGATCCGCGGTCTGCCCGAATTCACGCATCTCTGCCCGCAGACGCACCCGTGCTTGTGGAAACCGCTGAATCCCGATGGCTCCAAGGTGCCTGCCATGAAGAAACTCGAAGTGTTCGATCCCGCCATGTGTTGCTCGACAGGCGTTTGCGGTGTGGACGTGGACCCCGTGCTGGCGCAATTCGCTGCTGACCTGAAGTGGGTCGAGGCGCACGGCGTCACCGTGGCCCGCTACAACCTCGGCCAGGCGCCGCAAGCGTTCGCTGCCAACGCGGCGGTGGTCAAGGAAATGGAAGCCGGTATGGAACGGCTGCCGATCCTCGTGATCGACGGCCACATCGTATCGACGGGCATGTATCCGTCCCGCCAGCAACTCGCGCAGAAACTCGGCATTGCGCTGACGACGGCGGAAAAGCCGCACATCAAGGCCGGTAACTGCTGCACGCCGGGTTCAGGCTGCTGCTAGGGAGCGCTCATGTCCCTTCCTGAAACGCAGACCCGATACCTGTTCTTCACTGGAAAAGGCGGCGTCGGCAAGACATCGCTTTCCTGTGCCACGGGCCTCGCCCTGGCGGATGCCGGCAAGCGGGTGCTCATCGTCAGCACGGATCCGGCCTCCAATCTCGACGAGGTACTTGGCGTCGGCCTGAGCCAGTTGCCGACGGCGGTGCCCGGCGCCGCGGGCCTGTTCGCGTTGAATATCGACCCCGAGGCCGCCGCGCAGGCTTACCGGGAACGCATGGTCGGGCCGTATCGCGGCGTCTTGCCTGCCGCGGCGATCCGCAACATGGAGGAGCAGTTTTCCGGGGCCTGCACCGTCGAGATAGCGGCCTTCGACGAATTCTCCAAACTGCTCGGCGACCCGGCGGCAACGGTCGATTTCGATCACGTGATTTTCGATACCGCCCCGACGGGCCACACGCTGCGTTTGTTGACGTTGCCTTCGGCGTGGAACAAGTTCATCTCGTCGTCGACTGGGGGCGCCTCGTGCCTCGGGCCACTGGCCGGGCTAGAGAAGCAGAAGGCGCTGTACGCGGCGACTGTCGAACGCCTCTCGAACACCGCAGAGACCACCGTCGTTCTGGTGAGCCGCCCCGAAGTCGCGGCACTGCGCGAAGCGAATCGCACGCGGCACGAACTGGCCGAACTCGGCATTCGCAACCAGGTGCTGGCAATCAATGGGCTCTTTGCGACCGACCGGCGTGACGACGCCATCGCGACCGCCATGGCGCAGCGCGCGCAGCAGGCGCTGGCCGACATGCCGCGAGAACTGGCTGGCTTGCCGCAGACGCGCATTCCGTTTCTGCCGCGCGGCACGGTCGGCCTGGGCGCGCTGCGCGACATGGCGCATCCCGAGCGCGTGCGCATGCCGACCGAGCGCCGGATGCCCGAAACCGCCTTGCCGCCGGGCTTGGGGAGACTCGTCGACGAGTTGGCAACGGCGGGCCACGGCGTAATCATGACAATGGGAAAAGGCGGCGTGGGCAAGACTACAGTAGCGGCTGCTATCGCAGTCGCGCTGGCGGGCCGCGGACACGACGTGATCCTCTCAACCACCGACCCAGCCTCGCATGTAGCCGCCACCGTCGATGGCGTCGTGCCTCGGCTGAGCGTCACGCGCATCGACCCGGCCCGCGAAGTGCAGCAGTACACCGATGAAGTGCTGGGCAAAGCGGCATCGCATCTCGATGCGGGCGGCCGGGCGATGCTCGAAGAAGATCTGCGCTCGCCCTGCACCGAAGAGATCGCCATCTTCAGGGCCTTCGCGCGTACCGTCGATCAAGGCAAGTCCGGCTTTGTGGTTCTGGACACCGCGCCGACCGGGCACACCATCCTACTGCTGGATGCAGCCGAGGCCTATCATCGCGAAGTGATGCGTACACAGGGTGACATGCCGGAGTCGGTCCGTCAGTTGCTGCCGCGCCTGCGCGACCCAGACTACAGCCGAATCCTCATCGTCACGTTGCCGGAAGCGACACCGGTTCACGAAGCGGAGCGCCTGCGCGCGGACCTCGCGCGCGCCGGGGTCTCGCCGTACGCGTGGGTCATCAACCAGTCGTTGCTGGCGAGCGGCACGACCGATCCGATGCTATGTCAGCGAGGGACTTGCGAGGTGCCGTTCGTGCGCCGCGTGGCGGACAACCTGGCGCAGCGCACCGCATTGATTCCGTGGCTTGCCGAGGCACCGGTCGGGGCAGCCGGCCTCAATCATGTGATCACGTCGCGGGCGGCCACGTAGTGCCCCGACCATCGCCTTGAAGCGCAATGGGCTGCGACACCGCTGAAATTCGAATCAGGAGACGGGACGAAAGCGCATGCCTACAGACATTGACGTCGTAGTAATCGGAGGTGGCCAGGCCGGGCTTGCCACCTCCTACTTCCTGCGTCGTGCGGGACTCGGCCATATCGTGCTGGATGACCAGAACGCCCCCGGAGGCGCCTGGCGACATACCTGGGACTCGCTGCACCTGTTTTCGCCGGCGCAATGGAGTTCGCTGCCAGGCTGGCAGATGCCTGTATCACAAGACACGTACCCGACGCGCAACGAGGTCATCGACTATCTGGCGAGATACGAGGATCGTTATCACTTTCCAGTGCGGCGTCCGATTCATGTCGAATCCGTTTCCCGCATCCAGAACGGCTTGCTGGTCACCACTGATCGTGGGGAATGGCTGGCTAAGGCAGTCGTGAGCGCGACCGGCACCTGGAGCGCACCCTATATCCCAGACTACCCCGGACGCGAGATCTTTCGGGGTCGCCAGATTCATTCGGCGCAGTATCGCAACCCGGACAATCTGCGCGGACAAAACGTGCTGGTGGTGGGCGGCGGCAACTCGGGCGCGCAAATCCTGGCGGAGGTATCGACAGTCTGCGACGCTATGTGGGTGACGTTGCAGGAACCCGTTTTTCTTCCAGATGACGTGGATGGCCGGGTCTTGTTCGAACGCGCGACAGCCAAATGGCAGGCGCTTCGCGATGGGCGCACGATGACGGCGCCGGTAGGTGGTTTGGGCGACATCGTCATGGTGCCGCCTGTACGGGACGCGCGTGCGCGCGGCGTTCTGCACTCAATGCGTCCGTTCAGCCACTTCGATGCAGACGGCGTCGCGTGGAGCGACGGCACGCACGCCCGCGTCGATGTCGTGATCTGGTGCACGGGGTTCCGCCCCGCACTCAAACATCTTGACCCGCTACAAATCTGTGACGCCAACGGAATTCCGAGGACAGATGGGACGCACGCCCGAAACGAGGAACGCTTGTGGTTGGTCGGCTACGGCGAGTGGTGCGGGGCTGCGTCGGCCACGCTCATCGGTGTAATGCGTAGCGCTCGCGAGGCGGCGGGGAACATAGCCCAATATCTGCGCACTATACAGTCGCGGAGTACATCGGCGCCGTAGCCGATAGGGGGATCGCAAAAGAGGTGTCGCCCACTTTACCTGCCACGCTACGGCCACTCGGCAGGCGCAGGGGATCGAGAATCTATGCGCCCCTCTCCCGCCAAGCGCCTATCGCGATACTGAGCGACCATATCGGGCGTTACCGGCGCTCTCCAGACATCGAGAAACCGCAGATGCCCACAGAAAAATTCCTACGCAAATCATTGATTAAAAAACAAAAGCCCTTGACGTTACCGTCAAGGGCTTTTCTTTACTACTTGGTAGGCCGTGCTGGGTTCGAACCAGCGACCAAGGGATTATGAGTTTGCAGCTAACTGTCGATGCCCAGGAAAATCAAGGGAAGACGACCGTAAGCAGAAACATCGAAAAGTATTTACGTGACAATAGGTTAGCGTAATTTTTAGGAGGGCGACGAACGTTATGGGTGTACCGGAGTTGTACTGAAATTTTTTTAATCGCATGGCCGACAAAAAGGGGATTGCCACTGGCGCCCATTCCGGCCAGCCCCCCAGATCTTCTGTGCCGGCTTCGCCTCAACCCACTACTGCCGTTTGCGACCCTGAACGGCCGGCCAGATTTCTCGAAAGCGGCCATTCGAGTGGGCGACCAACGTCGTGGTCCGCTCGATTCTGGATCGTTCTTCGAGTGCTAACGCGCGAGCCCCACCACCAGGAAATATCTCTCAACTCCTGGATTCACCCTGATTCGCGTGCCCTCTCGAGTCCTCCAGACCGCTCCGGCGCTACGGTCGCGCGCAGGCGTCAGGCGGACGCGCAAAGGGCCTATCACCAAGGAATCTGATTCTGTTCGAAGTAGAAGCGTCCCGACGGCCCCGCCGGGTCTTGGGTCGCGAGCCAGACGATGCCAGCGGCTGCCTGTTCCACCGTGCGGTAACCCGAATGGTTGTTGAAATCGGTAGCGGTGTAGCCTGGATCGACAGCATCGACCTTGATGCCGACTGACGCGAGCTCTTTTGCAAAAGCCACAGCAACAGCGTTGAGGGCCGACTTGGAACTGTTGTAGCCGAGGATATTCACGCCATAGAACTGGTTAGCCGGATCAGACAGCCAGCCGAGAGATCCGAGCCCGCTGCTCACCATCACGACAGCACCTTGACCAGCAGATTTCAGCAGCGGCACAAACGCCTGAGTCACGCGGATCGGGCCGAAAACGTTTGTCTCGTATACAGCGCGGATGCTGTCGATCCGTTGTTGGCTGGGTGTCGTGTGAGGTCCGCCTGGAATGCCGGCGTTGTTGATCAGCACATCGAGTCGACCGTCTTCGTCCCGCACACGCGCAGCAGCGGCACGTACGCTTTCGTCCTGGCTCACGTCGATAGGCAAAAGCCGAACGTCATGGCCCTCTGACACCAAAGACTTCATTGCTGCCTCGCCGCGTGCGGCATCACGGCAGCCAAACCAGATGCGATATCCCAGCCGACCGAGTTGTCGAGCCGTTTCGTAGCCGATGCCCTTGTTTGCGCCTGTGATCAAAACAGTTTTAATGGTATTCATGTTTTTGTCCTCCAGAATGAGCTTGCGGTCACTCTATTCTGTTCGATACTTTTTGATAATCATGTAAAAGTCGAATAGACTGATCGTCATGCCGAACAATCATGACGTCGACTCCAATCTGGATCTGCTCTCGGTCTTCCTGACTGTGCTGGATACCGGAGGTTTTCGTGCCGCTGCCCAACGGCTGCGCCTGTCTCCTTCGACAGTAAGCGAACGGATCGCACAACTTGAAGCGCAGTTGGGCGTCCCGTTGCTGATCCGCACCACACGCAGCGTCACGCCGACAGAAACGGGGCGCACACTTGCCACCCGTATTGCGCCGCTAATGGCAGAAACGCGTGCCGCGTTGCGTGACGCCGCTAGTTCGCAGAGCGTCGTACGTGGGCTTCTGAAGATCAACGTGACGGGTGCGGTGATGGTCGATATCCTGCCGCCGATCATCGACCGCTTCATGGAAGCGCATCCGCAAGTTCGCGTTGAAATCATGGTGGATGACCGACTCGTCGATATCGTGGCAGCTGGTTGCGACGCTGGAATTCGATACGGCGAGCATTTGGCACAAGACGCCATAGCCGTGCCGATTGGACCGCGTTATCAGCGGATCGCATGGGCCGCTGCGCCCGGGTACCTTGCAGCGCGCGGCGCTCCCAGACACCCGAACGACTTGCTGAATCACGAATGTATCCGGTTGCGTTTTTCGAGCAGCGCGCTCGTCGAGTGGATATTCGAGCGTGGCGAGGAAACAGTCAGGGTCGATCCGCCTGGCCGCCTCATCGTCGGCGTGGATGGTGCTTCGGCAGCAATCGGATTCGCGCGCGACGGACGCGGCGTCATCGGCACTTTCGAAAACTGGCTAACCCCTTATCTGGAAAGCGGTGAGCTACACCCTGTCTTGCATGACTGGTGGCGCACATTCGAAGGGCCTCAACTGTACTTCTCGAGCAGATTTAAGTCCGCTCCACTTAGGGCATTCATCGAACTGGTTAAGGAGGAGCAGAACGCTACCCGAGGTTCGCTTGCGGCAGCGGACTCCGCGAAAATTGCTTAACGCTCGATACAACGTTGTTGAGCATCCTGCCCACGGAAGTGGGTTCAATCCTTTCATGCAACGGCAATGCGAGCCGCCCCGAATCCTGGAGATACTTTTAAGCAAAGCGCATCGTTATTGACATGCCCAAACCCAAGATGTCCACGACGACAATTAGCCAAGCGGTTTGGTTCTCCGCATCGCGCGGATCCGGGATGACCATTATTCGTGCTGAAAACGCCTCGTCAGTTTGCCTTTACGGGGAAGTACAGCGCATGAGTGTTGACGATTCAGTCCGTGTCGTCGAGTGATCGGTTGAATCCGCAGCCGAAAACGGTCACGCGCGAGGGGCAGTTTTCGACCCTTCTCTGTCGTTCCACTCAGGCCGCAGTAGCGACCGCTATCGTGTGTAAAGCGGCCTCTGCCTGCCCGCGCGGGCGGCTTTTGCGCTCATGCAATGAGCCTAGCCCATCAGTCTCGTCCACGCATCATCCATAGGTTGCTCGGGGCGAACAGCGTATGCAATTGCTGCATGCTCTTCATCGGCCGCGATAGCGCACCTTCAGATGCCACCGTGCGCGGCGATAAACATGGCGACGGCCGACCGGCAATAGGATTCGATTTCGTTGTCGTCCTCTGCTCTCGCCTCATCGAAGCGTGCGATCAGCAGGAGATCGGCCCCTTTGAAAAGCGCGGCAAACAAGCGTGCGGACAGCAGAGCATCGGGTACGTTCAGCATCCCTTTCTCGTGCAACTGACGCAACACGGCCTCGATGTGGGCGATGACATGGGCAGGCCCGGCCTCGTAATGGAGCTTGCTTAACGCCTTTTGATTCGTCTTGTCGGCCAAAACCATGGCTTCGACACTGCGGACGTCCGGGCTCAACAGCGTGCGAAGCAGGGATGATCCCACCGCCACGAGCTGATCTTCGGCTGAACCGTCGACGCCTTCAGAAAGGGCCTGCGGTGCAAATTGATCGCAGCGGGCCACCATGGCCGCGCTGAACAGCGCCTCCTTGTTCTCGAAGTGCCGATAGATGCTGAGCTTGGATATCTTCGCCCGCTGCGCGACCTTGTCCATGGTCGTCGTTTGAAAACCCAATTCCACAAAGAGTTCGCAGGCGACGTCGACGATCGTTTGGCGAAGCGCTTCGTTGGCGGGCCGGCCGCGCCGGCCCTGGCTATTTTCGGTCACGACAATTCCAGTACTTGACAGTATTAAAATTCGTTAATACGATACCACGCAGTATCGCAATGTGCAAGCCAAGGGCAGGTTTCAACCGGGTGTCCAGATCAGGTGCCCGGCCCACCCCTCATCCACAACACGGAGCCCATCACCATGAATGACGTCATCATCATCGGCGGCAGCTTTGCCGGCCTCGCCGCCGCCCTGCAGCTTGGCCGTGCCCGCCGCAAGGTCACCGTTCTCGATACCGGCCGGCCGCGCAACCGCTTTGCCGGCCACTCACATGGCCTGCTCGGCCACGATCACAAGCCGCCGCTGGACATCCTGGTCGAGGCGCGGCAGCAGCTTGCGCGCTACCCAACGATCAGCCTCGTCAATGCCCGGGCCGAGAGCGTGTCTGGCGCCATCGACGATTTCTGTGTCGTCACTGACGATCACGAAAGCCTGAGGGCGCGCCGCCTGATCCTGAGCTATGGCGTCGCCGACCAGATGCCTGATGTTCCGGGCTTTGCCGAAAGCTGGGGCACGTCCATCGTGCCCTGCCCCTATTGCGATGGCTTTGAAGTCGCCGGCCAGCATTGGGGCCTCGTCTGGTCCAGCCCGCAGTCGTACCAGTCTGCCAGGCTGTTCCGCGATTGGACCGACAAGTTGACTGTCTTCGCCGATGGTCATGACATTGCGCCCGATATCCAGGCCGATCTGGCGCGCCGCAACATACCTCTCGTCGATGGCCGGATCGTCGAGATCGCCCACCAGAAAGGCCATATCACCACCGTCAATCTCGATACCGGTCGCAACGCCGCGGTTGACATCCTGTTCGCCAATCCGTGCAACAAGCCGTCCGCAAGCCTGCATGAATCATTGGGCCTCGCCACAGTGGATACGCCCACCGGCATTGTCCTCAAGGTCGACGAGCGCCGCCAAACCAGCATGCCCGGCATCTACGCCGCTGGCGACCTCGCCACGCCCTTCTTGCCCTCGGTCACCCAGGCATCCTCGCAGGGCGCGATGGCGGGCATCTTCGCCCAGCAGTCGATGGTGGTTTGAGAGCACAGATTCCCTTCTCCCGTTGCGTCGTCGCCTTCGAAAAGGTTGGCGTAGATCGGCGCAGTGAAGGACGGATCGTCGAGTCAAGGAGATGACATGGCAAAGCAAAGTGTTGATCAGGTGGGTGACTGGAATGGTCAAAGCGGTGAGCGCTGGGTCGCCAACCAGGCCCGGCTCGACGCTCTGGTGGCGGTGTTCGGCCAGGCCGCGATAGAAGCCGCGGCGCCCGCGACGGGCGAGCGCGCGCTGGACATCGGCTGCGGCGCGGGCGCATCGAGTCTGGCTCTGGCCGCCCGCGTCGGCGCGGGGGGCCAAGTGCTGGGCGTGGACATATCCGAACCGCTGATCGAGCGAGCGCGCGCGCTTGCGCGACACGATACGCCGGCCCTGTTTCAGGTGGCCGACGCCAGCGGCGCAGAGCTGCCCGAAGGCGCGTTCGACATCCTGTTCTCGCGTTTCGGCGTGATGTTCTTCGACGATCCGACAGCGGCGTTCGCCCACATGCGACGCGCACTCCGGCCTGGCGGGCGGGTCGCTTTTGTCTGCTGGCGCGGCGCGGCCGAGAACGACTGGATGCGCCTGCCGGTGGGCGCGCTCAAGGGCATTCTCCCGCCGAGCGCGCTGCCCGATCCCGAAGCGCCCGGCCCGTTTTCGTTCGGCGACCGAGCGCGCGTGGCGCGCATCCTGACGGCGGCCGGCTTCACCGATATCGCTATCATGCCCTTCGACGCGTCCGTCCCATTCGGCGAGGGCGAAACGCGGGACGCTGCGATCGACGATGCGGTGAAGATGACGCTCGAGGTCGGTCCGCTGTCGCGTGTGCTCGCTGATCAGCCCGACGACATCCGCGCCCGCGCCTCGGCCGCAGTTCGTGCCGCCTTCGCAAGCCTCCCCGGTGAGCGGTCGGTGATGATCAACGGCGCGGCGTGGATCGTCATGGCACGCAATCCCGCAAGCTGACAGGCTACGTCGACCAATCTGTCAGAACCGGCAATTCCTCGTGTCTCGGGGAGGGTCTACCTTGAGCGCCGAACGGCCGGAACGCGGCGCTGATTGGCCGTTGAGGGCGAAAAGAGCAGTGGCTCTTGATGGCCGAATTCGGTCCTACGTGTAGTGGTCAACCGATCCCGGACACTGTGTTAAGTTTTTCTTCTGCGACTGCCGGCGCCATACCGTTATTGAATTGATGTGGTCGAATCCAGTTGTACCGCTGCATCAGGTAATGGCTGATGTCCCGATGGGCTTCTCCAGCACACATGTATCCAGTGCTCGGCACCCACTCCGTTTTCAAGCTTCGGAACAGGCGTTCCATCGGGCTGTTATCCCAACAATTTCCACGCCGACTCATGCTCTGCTTGATTCGATAGCGCCATAGTCTCTGACGGAATTTCCGGCTGACATATTGACCGCCCTGGTCGCTGTGGAACATTAAGTCAGTAGGCCGACCGCGTTGCTCGAACGCCATGTCTAATGGCTTCACCACCAGGTCGGCATCGGGGCTCGCGGCTGACGCGGTACGTCAGCACGGCGAGAAGGCCGGTGCCTTCCTGTCGGGCGAGCTTGAGAAGGCATCCGCCGGCGGGAAGAAGAAAGTCACTGCCGGATCGATCAAGGGCAAGTCCTACTCACGCAAGGCCGTGACGACGTACGTCGAGCGCATCGGCACATTCGTCTCCGCCCTGCCCGACGCGGAACGAGAGGCAATCGCCAACAGCGAAACTGACTTTCCCGTGACGGTCAGCGCAAAAGCACTTCGCGAGTTGCTCGCAGCCCATTCCGATATCAGCGCCGCCAGCGCGCCCACCACGCCTGCCCCCGGAGCTTGATATGCGAATCTGGATGCCGAAGATTGTCGCGCGAGCCATCATCGCTTACGCCCAGCGAACGCCCTACTTCGACCTTCGCGGCCAGCCGACGTGCAGCAGTACATGGAAGCTCGAGGTGCGACCGCGAAAGTACGGGCCAACCGGGAAAAAGCGCTTCTCTCCCACGTTTGGAATTTTGCTCGAGCGAAGGGCTACACGACGCTACCGAACCCATGCGCCGGCATCAAGAACCACCGTGAGCGCGGGCGCGACAAGTACGTGAGCGACGGCGAATACAAAGCCGTCTGGCAGAAAGCCGACCAGGCGCTACGCGATGCGATGGATCTGGCCTACCTGACCGGACAGCGCCCCTCAGACGTGCTCAAGCTCTCCATGACCGACATTCAGGACGGCACGCTGGCAATCAAGCAGGCAAAGACTGGGACGAAGCTGCGCATCCTGATAGAGGGGGAACTTGCCGCCCTGATCGACCGGATCAAGGGTCGAGAGCAGAAGACCAAGGGTCTACGCCTGGTGCAGGACGAAAACGGCCATCACCTGACCTATTGGCAGTTGGCGAGCCGCTTCGAGGAAGCACGCGCAGCAGCGAAAGTGATGTTCCAGTTTCGCGACATTCGCGCGAAAGCGGCAACCGATGTGGGGGGATTGGATTCAGCGCAGCAGCTACTAGGGCATGCCAGTCGGGCGATGTCAGAGCACTACGTGAAGAAGGTCGCGGGCACCAAAGTAAAGCCGGTGAACCGGAAAATCTGAACCGAATTGTAGAACAATGTAGAAGTGGTTAGCAGGCGCTAACCTGCTAACCGTTACTACTGGTAGGCCGTGCTGGGTTCGAACCAGCGACCAAGGGATTATGAGTCCCCTGCTCTAACCACTGAGCTAACGGCCCTCAACTACCGGCGCTCGCTCAGCCGCAATCAATTGCCTTCGAGGAACGATTTAAGCTTGTCGGAACGGCTCGGGTGACGCAGCTTGCGCAACGCCTTGGCTTCGATCTGACGAATACGCTCGCGCGTCACGTCAAACTGTTTGCCCACTTCCTCGAGCGTGTGGTCCGTGCTCATCTCGATACCAAAACGCATGCGCAACACCTTGGCCTCGCGCGGCGTCAGCGAATCGAGCACATCCTTCACGACGTCGCGCATACTACCATGCAACGCGGCGTCCGCAGGCGCTACCGTGCCCGTATCTTCGATGAAATCGCCCAGATGCGAATCGTCGTCGTCACCGATCGGCGTTTCCATGGAGATCGGCTCCTTCGCAATCTTCATGATCTTGCGGATCTTGTCCTCCGGCATTTCCATCTTCTCGGCCAGCGTCGCCGGATCCGGCTCCATACCGGTCTCCTGCAGAATCTGACGCGAAATCCGGTTCATCTTGTTGATCGTCTCGATCATGTGCACCGGAATACGGATGGTACGTGCCTGATCCGCGATCGAACGCGTAATGGCCTGACGAATCCACCACGTTGCGTACGTCGAGAACTTGTAACCACGACGGTATTCGAACTTGTCCACCGCCTTCATCAGGCCGATGTTGCCTTCCTGAATCAGATCCAGAAACTGCAGGCCGCGGTTCGTGTATTTCTTCGCAATCGAAATCACCAGGCGCAAGTTCGCTTCGGTCATCTCACGCTTGGCCTTGCGGGCACGACGCTCGCCTTCCGACATCTTGCGATTGACGTCCTTCAACTCCGTAAGCGGCAACACCACACGCGCCTGCAAGTCGATCAGCTTCTGTTGCAACTCGCGCACCGCCGGGACGTTACGCTCAACCACCGAGCTGTACGCCTTGTTGTCCGCCACGACCGTGTAGATCCAGTCGAGATTGGTTTCGTTGCCCGGGAACCGCGACACGAAATCCGCACGCGGCATGCCGCACTTGTCGACCACGATGTGCAGGATCGCACGCTCGATGTTGCGTACTTCGTCGACCTGCGAGCGCAGCGTGTCGCACAGACGCTCAACCGTGCGCGCCGTGAAACGGATCGTCATCAGTTCCGCCTGGATCGACTCACCGGCCTTCACATACGCCTTCGACTGGTAGCCTTCCTTCTCGAACGCACGACGCATCTTGCCGAACCACTCGGCAATCTCGGCGAACTTGGCCAGCGAGTCGCGTTTGAGCTGCTCGACCTGTGCGGCCGAAGCCCCACCGCCGCTACTGCTGTCATCGTCCTCGTCGGCCGCCTCTTCCTCTTCTTCCGCTTCCTCTTCCGCACCGGCCTCGAAGTCTTCGTCGTCGGCGGCCGCGGCAGCCAACGCTTCGGCGTTCGGATCGATCAGGCCGTCGACCACTTCGTCAATGCGCATTTCTTCACGCTCGACCTTCTCGGCCATCGCCAGAATCTCGGCAATCGTCGTCGGGCAGGCGGAGATGGCCTGCACCATGTGCTTCAGGCCCTCCTCGATCCGCTTGGCGATCTCGATTTCGCCCTCGCGCGTCAGCAACTCAACCGTACCCATTTCGCGCATGTACATACGCACCGGATCGGTCGTGCGGCCGAATTCGGAGTCAACCGTCGACAGGGCCGCTTCCGCTTGCTCCTCGACTTCGTCATCCGTCGCAGCGTTCGGCGCATTGTCGTTGAGCAACAGCGTTTCCGCATCGGGCGCCTGCTCGTACACGGCAACGCCCATGTCGTTAAACGTGGCGATCACGCCTTCCAGCGCGTCGCCCTCCACCACGTCGTCGGGCAGGTGGTCGTTGATCTCTGCAAAGGTCAGGAACCCTCGTTCCTTACCCAGCTTGATCAGTGTCCTCAGCTTGCCGCGACGTTCCTCAAGTTCCTCGGCCGTACCGGGCTGGTGCGAGGAAAATGCGTCCTTGAGCAGTGCTTTCTCTTTTGCCCGGCGATCACGCGCCTTCTGCTTTTCCACTTTGGTCTGATCTTCGTTCACGGGTTGATCACTAGTATCCGCTGCGACGTTCTGCGCCACCGAGGCGGCGGCCTTCGCGGCCTTGCCGCGCGTCTTGGGGACGCGCGACTCACCTGCTGCCGACACGACCTCCACAGCCTCGGGTTTGCTGGAAGCCCCGGTCTTGCGTGGGGCTTGCGTCGCAGGTTTACTGCGGTCCGCCAGGGTCGATGCCTTGGCGGTAGTTGCGCTCTTCGCGCTTTTTTCAGCGGGTTGTCGGGCCTGCGGTTTCCCACCGGCCGTCGCCTTCGCGGTCGTTGCCGCCTTCGTCGCCCTGACGGGCGGCTCGGACTTCACTGTCGGCCTGGCTGCCTTCGCAGCCCCCACCGTGGTGGCGGTCGCACTCTTACGCTTGGTGACATCGGTCACCTTCGCAGCCGTCTTGCCGGTCGTCTTCGTTGCGCCGGCGGCTGCCTTAACTTGCGTCGTACGTTTCGCCGAACTTGCCTGGCTGGCCGTTTTCTTCGTCGCTTGCGCCACCGCTGCGGCTTTCACTGCAACGCCAGCTTTTGGAGAACGAGACGCCCCCCTCCCACCGGATGCCGCCGCCGCGCTGGTCGCGCGCTTTGCCTTCGGTGCAGGGATAACCGTCTTTTTTCCGCTGGTCGTTGTCATCTTTGCCATAGCGATCTCGCTTGCCAGAAAACAGCCCACTGAAAACTTTCCATTATAGCACGCGGGCTTACCTCAACTTCGCGCGCCGCCTGTGCCGGCCGGAGCCAGCAGCCGCTTCAATTCGTCACGTTGCCGCGACAGCGCTTGAGCGTGGCGCAATTCATCGGACGTCAGCGACGTCCGCTTGAAAATGGTTTCCAAGGCCTCGCACAGGCCGTCGTACTGCAAGCGACGGATCGCGCTTTGCAGTTCCGCAAGCCGCAGTGCAATCTGCTCCTCCCGACGCTCGACCTGGGTCTCATCGTCTGGATCGAACAACAACAGGTCACGGGCATTTTCTTCGAATGAGAGAATTTCGCGAATGATGTCGTCGAAACTCGCCCAATTCGGCGACACTCGCAGCCGATCCGACATGAACCGGAAATCGGCCTGTAGCCCCATGTCACGGCAATGCGCCAGCACTTCCGAGAAAATCTCGGCGTGATGACGCCCTTCCTGCAGAATTCTGGCTTCTTCTTCGGTCAATTCATTCCCAAGCACCGGGAACATCAGCAGGTTCTGTAGCGCCCGGTGTTCGGTCCCCACCACACGACGCTTCTCGCGCTTGGCCGGCGCCTTGTCCCACGGGTTCTGGCGACGCGCCGCGCCGATCTGCAACTCGCACAACCCGGCCACTTCCTCGACCGAACTTTCCACCCGCTCGGCGAGCGCATGCAGGATCTGCCCGCGCAACGCATTTGGCGGCATCTGCTGCAACAGCGGCTTCGCCTCGAACAACGCGCGGGCCCGCCCTTCGGGCTGGTGCATCTCCTTGCCTGCCGTGACCTCGCCAATCAGGAACTGCGACAATGGCATGGCACGCGACACCTCGCCCGCAAATGCATCAGCACCGTGCTCACGCACATAGCTGTCCGGATCATGCTCGCTCGGCAAGAACAGGAACTTGAAGCTCCGGTTATCGTCGGCATGCGGCAAACACGCCTCGAGCGCCCGACGCGCCGCCCGCCGGCCCGCCGCGTCGCCGTCGAAACTGAACACCACCGTCTCGGTCTGGCGCAACAGCTTCTGCACGTGCATCGGCGTGCAAGCGGTGCCCAACGTGGCCACCGCCTGCGGAAAGCCGAGTTGCGCCAGCGCCACCACGTCCATATACCCTTCCACCACGAGCACATAGCCCGCGTCGCGAATCCCCGTGCGCGCCTCGAACAGGCCGTACAGCTCGCTGCCCTTGCTGAAAAGCGGCGTCTCGGGCGAGTTCAGGTACTTGGGCTCGCCCGTGTCCAGCACCCGTCCGCCAAAAGCGATCACCTGGCCCTTGGTGTTCCGGATCGGGAACATGATCCGGTCGCGAAAACGGTCATAACGACGTTTCGTGCTGCCCGCCTCGCCCTTCTCGCTCTCGATGACGAGACCGGCATCGAGCAACTGGTCGTCGCGGTAATCCTGGAACGCGGCTTCGAGGTTCTGCCACGCATCCGGGGCATAGCCCAGGCCGAAATGCGCGGCGATTTCGCCCGTCAGGCCCCGTCGCTTCAAATAATCGATGGCGGCCGGCGCACTGCGCAATTGCTTGCGGTAGTAGTCGCAGGCACGCGTCATGACGTCAACCAGGCCAAGGGTTTGCGCACGTTGCGCGGCAGGTGCCGGCGCGCCCGGCAACGGCGCCTCACGCGGCACATCCAGCCCGACATTCCGGGCCAACTCCTCGACAGCCTCGACAAATCCAAGTCCGGCATGCTCCATCAGGAAGCTGATCGCGCTGCCGTGCGCGCCGCACCCGAAGCAGTGATAGAACTGCTTGGTGGGACTTACGGTAAATGAGGGCGACTTCTCATTATGAAAGGGGCATAGCCCCATGAAGTTCGCCCCGCCTTTCTTCAATTGCACGTAGCGGCCCACCACCTCGACGATATCGACGCGGTTGAGCAGGTCTTGCAGGAACGACTGGGGGATCACTGGATCGGTACCATCGCGGCGCGGTGCCGTACCGTCGCACGCGACGGCAACCTACCGCACCACCGAATTACGCAGCCAACGCCGCCTTCACTTGTGCAGACACGGCCGTCATGTCGGCGCGCCCAGCCAACTGGCTCTTGAGCACGCCCATCACCTTGCCCATGTCCTGCGGACCCGCGGCGCCCGTTTGCGCCACGGCGGCCTTGACGGCCTGCTCGACCTCGTCGGCCGAGAGCTGCTGCGGCATGTAGACCTTGAGCACGTCGAGTTCGGCGGCCTCCTTGTCGGCCAGATCGGTGCGCCCGGCCGCCTGGAACTGGCTGATGGAATCCTTGCGTTGTTTGATCAGCTTGTCGACGACGGCAACGATCGCCGCGTCATCGAGAGTGATGCGCTCGTCGACTTCCCTTTGTTTGATTGCCGCGAGCAGCAGCCGGATAGTCCCCAGTTGTTCCGCGGCCTTCGCACGCATGGCCGTCTTCATGTCTTCGGTGATGCGTTCTTTCAGACTCATGAGCAGGGGTTCCGGAATTCGAATACGTTTCAGTGTAGTGCATGCCGCCCCAAAGGAAAGGACGACTGCCGTCAGACAACTACCGCGCGCGACTGCGGCCGATGGGTTGGCGCCGTGGCAAACGGGAGCAGAAAGCACAAAAACCCGCTTGGGGAGACGATCACACACGCGATCACAAGCGGGCCCGCCGGAGACTCGGACTCGCCCCGGCAAAGGCGCGCCTGGGCGCACTCGACCGTTGACGTGTCGGACGCATACTGCCCGGCAATGCTTCGGAAGCGTTTGAAACCGCTCCGAAAACGACCATTGGCGCGCCGTCTCCACGAAGGGGAGAGCTTATCACGGCGCAGAAGCGCCCGTCTACGACAGAGCGTCACCGCCTGCCAGTTCGACCTGGACGCTTTCGGACATTGCCCGCGCGCACGCCACGGCCGACGCCCACGCCCACTGGAAGTTGTAACCCCCGAGCCAACCGGTCACATCAACGACTTCCCCGATGAAATGCAGTCCCGGCTGCGCGCGCGCCTCCAGGGTCGCGGACGACAGCGCCTGCGTATCCACCCCGCCACGCGTGACTTCCGCCTTGCGCCAGCCTTCGGAGCCGCACGGCTTGAGCGTCCAGTTGGAGAACGCCTGCGCGAGCGAGCGCAATGCCTTGTCCGGCAGCTCCTGCACGCGCGCCTGGGGCGAAAGCCCGCTGTTCGCAACCCAGGCGTCGGCCAAGCGCGCCGGCACCCATTGCGCCAGCAAGTTCGCCAAGTGTCGCTTCGACGTCGCCTTCGCTTCGAACAATGCCGCCTCGATGTCCGACGATGGCGCCAGATCCAGCGCAATCGACTGCCCCGGTGTCCAGAAGCTGGAAATCTGCAGAATGGCGGGACCGGACAATCCACGATGGGTGAACAGCAAATCCTCGACGAAACGTCCGGCGTCCCGACCCTTGCCCGTGCTCACCTCGACTTCCAGCGACAGGCCGGATAACCCGGCAAACGGCGCCCAGGTCGATGCGTCGAACATCAGCGGCACCAGCGCCGGACGTGGCTCGACGATCGCCAGCCCGAACTGCCGGGCGATGCGATAGCCCCAGTCCGTTGCCCCGATCTTGGGAATCGACAAGCCGCCGGTGGCGATCACCAGCCGTTTGGCCGCGATATGCCCGGCATCCGTCGTCAAGTGATAGGGATGCGCGCCGCCGGCCGCCGCATGGGCAACCGTATGGACGGTGCACGGCATCCGCCAGTGCACGTGCCCCGTCGCGCACTCCTTTCGCAACATGTCGATGATGTCTTCGGCACTGTTGTCGCAGAACAGCTGTCCGCGATGCTTTTCGTGCCAGGCGATGCGGTGACGCCCCAGCAGATCGAGAAAGTCACGCGGCGTATAGCGCGCCAGCGCGGACCGGCAGAACCGCGGGTTTTCGGACAGATAGTTGGCCGGGCCCGCGTTGATATTGGTGAAGTTGCAGCGACCGCCGCCTGAAATCCGGATCTTTTCCGCCAGGCGCGCCGCATGATCGATGAGCACGACGCGCAGCCCTAGTTGCCCGGCCACCGCCGCGCACATCAGGCCGGCCGCGCCGGCCCCCACGATCGCTACATCGAACTTTTCCATGGCGCGCATTGTAACCGGCAGGGGAGAGGGCCGACTGGTATACTTCCCGGCTATCTCTTTTTATCGACGCCGCGCGCCGTCCCATCCGCCATGCTGGTCCTAGGCATTGAAAGCTCCTGCGACGAAACCGGGCTCGCCCTCTACGACACCGAGGCTGGCCTGCTTTCGCACGCGCTGCATTCGCAGATCGCCATGCATCGCGAATATGGCGGCGTAGTGCCCGAACTCGCGTCGCGCGACCACATTCGCCGTGCGCTGCCCCTGGCGGAAGCCGTGCTCGCGCAGGCCGGCAAGCCGCTCAGCGCGGTCGATGCCATCGCCTATACGCAAGGCCCCGGGCTCGCCGGGGCGCTGCTGGTGGGCGCAAGCGTCGCGAATGCCCTCGCCTTCGCACTTGGGCGTCCGGTCGTTGGCGTGCACCACCTGGAAGGGCATCTGCTCTCCCCGTTGCTCGCGCCGGACGCCCCCGATTTCCCGTTCGTTGCCCTGCTGGTGTCCGGCGGCCACACACAGTTGATGGAAGTCCGCGCCTTTGGCCAGTACGCCATGCTCGGCGAGACGCTGGACGACGCCGCCGGCGAAGCCTTCGACAAGACAGCCAAGCTATTGGGACTCGGCTACCCGGGCGGCCCGGCCGTCTCGCGCCTGGCCGAGTTCGGTACGCCGGGACGTTACGACTTGCCGCGTCCGATGAAGCACTCGGGCAACCTCGATTTCAGCTTCAGCGGGTTGAAGACCGCCGTGCTCACGCAAGTGCGCAACCTCGGCGGCAATGTCTGCGACCAGGAAAAGGCGGATCTCGCGCGAGGCTTCGTCGACGCCATCGTCGACGTGCTCGTCGCCAAGTCGATGGCCGCGCTCAAGCAAACCGGCATGAAGACGCTGGTCGTGGCAGGGGGCGTGGGCGCCAACACCCAGCTTCGCGAAGGACTCAATGAAGCCGCCCGCCGTCGCGGCTATCGCGTGCACTATCCAGACCTGGCCTTTTGCACCGATAACGGCGCCATGATCGCCTTCGCCGGCGCCATGCGACTCAAGCATTGGCCGGACGAAGCGGACAGCGAGTACGCCTACACGGTCCGCCCGCGCTGGGATCTGGCCGACATCGTGCGCAGCGCCTGACCGAACGTTCGGTAACCGCCCAAGAAAAAACCGCTCCAAGGAGCGGTTTTTCGTTTCGTGCGCCGTGCACGGCGCAGCAAGTTCATGCCGCCACGCGCTTGTCGCGTTCGATCACGGCGTAGGCGCTGTGATTGTGGATTGACTCAAAGTTCTCCGCCTGAAGCTCGTAGGCCACAATGCGCGGCTCATCGTTCAGGCGCGTTGCCACGTCGCGCACCAGATCCTCGACGAACTTCGGATTCTCGTACGCCCGTTCGGTCACGTACTTCTCGTCCGGACGCTTGAGCAGCCCCCACAACTCGCAGGACGCCTCCTCCTCAGCCATGCGCACCAGGTCCTCGACGGCGATATCACCCACGATCTCGGCGTCGATCGTGATGTGCGAGCGCTGGTTGTGCGCGCCGTACTGCGAAATCTTCTTCGAGCACGGGCAAAGACTCGTGACCGGCACCAGCACCTTGAGCCACACGCGCGCCTGGCCGTTGCGCACGTCGCCGGTCAGCGTGACCTCGTAGTCCAGCAGGCTTTGCACGCCCGAGACCGGCGCCGTCTTGTTGATGAAGTACGGGAACGTCACTTCGATTCGACCGGCTTCGGCTTCGAGCTTATCGAGCATGCTGTCGAGCATGGCGCGAAAACCCGCCAAGTCGAGCGGCGTGCGATGCGCTTCGAGCAGCGCCACGAAGCGCGACATATGCGTGCCCTTCTGATCCGCAGGCAAATGCACATCGAGATTGAACAGGCCCACGGTGGACTGCGCATCACCATCGGCCAAACGCACCGAGAGCGGATGACGCACGCCGCGCACACCCACGCGCTGAATCGGGATCTGCCGGGTATCGACGGTACTTTGCACGTCCGGCATGACGAAAGCGGGGTTCATCTGATTCATCTAATTCTTCCTTCTTGGTCGGCGAGCCGACTGGGGGGAGGCAATGGACAATCGTATCCGACGCCTGGCCCGCAAGCCGCTGACGATTGTCATCGGAATCGTGCCGGAGAACCCCGGCATGGCATCGGAAAAGGGGAATGCAAAACGAAACGATCCGGCGTACAAGCCGGATCGTTCAGCACTTCAGGACGACCGGACGCTCAGGCGACGAGCTTCGTCGTGACGTTACCAGCGGTCTGCGATGCCTCAAGCGGCCGCAGGTCGAAGCGGGCACGGATCGACTTCGCGATCCCCGCCGCATCAAGCCCCACGGCGGCCAGCAGCAGCGCCGGGTCGCCGTGATCGATGAAACGGTCGGGCAGGCCCAATTGTAGTACAGGCCGAATCTCCCCACCGGCAAGCAGGGATTCCGCCACGGCCGACCCCGCGCCGCCCATGATGCTGCCCTCTTCCACCGTTACCAGATAGTCGTGCGTCTGCGCCAGTCGTGCGATCAACGCCTCGTCGATCGGCTTGACGAAGCGCATGTCAGCCACGGTGGCGTCCAGTGGCTCGGCGGCAGCAAGTGCCGGCGCCACCATGCTGCCGAACGCGAGAATCGCCACGCGCCGCCCAGCCTCGGCCTGACCTTCGCGCCGCACGATGCCCTTGCCGATCGGCAGTGCGCTCATCGCCGACTCGATCGCCGCGCCCGTGCCCGCACCGCGCGGATAACGCACGGCCGACGGGCCGTCGATCTGAACGCCCGTATAGAGCATCTGACGGCACTCGTTCTCATCCGACGGCGCCATCACGACCATATTCGGAATGCAGCGCAAATAGGCGATATCGTAGGCGCCCGCATGCGTTGCCCCGTCGGCGCCGACCAGGCCCGACCGGTCCAGGGCGAACACCACCGGCAGGTTTTGCAGCGCAACGTCATGGATCAACTGATCGTAACCGCGCTGCAGGAACGTCGAGTAGATCGCAACCACCGGCTTGAGGCCTTCGGTCGCCATGCCGCCGGCGAACGTCACGGCATGTTGCTCGGCGATGCCGACGTCGTAATAACGTGTCGGGAAGCGCTTCTCGAACTCCACCATGCCCGAACCCTCGCGCATGGCCGGCGTGATCCCCACGACACGCTTGTCGAGTTCGGCCATGTCGCACAACCAGTCGCCGAACACTTGCGTGTACGTCTTCTTGCTGCTCGTGCTCGGCTTGATCCCCTCGGCCGGATTGAACTTGCCCGGGCCGTGATACAGCACCGGATCGGCCTCGGCCAACTTGTAGCCATACCCCTTGCGCGTGACCACGTGCAGGAATTGCGGCCCCTTCAGGTTCTTGATGTTCTCGAGCGTCGGAATCAGCGAATCGAGGTCGTGGCCGTCGATCGGGCCGATGTAGTTGAAGCCGAACTCTTCGAACATCGTCGCAGGCACGACCATGCCCTTGGCATGCTCCTCGAACTTGCGCGCCAGCTCCAGCACGGGCGGCGCCACGCTCAGCACCTTCTCCACCCCCTTCTTCGCTGCTGCGTAGAAGCGTCCCGACATCAGGCGCGCGAGATAACGATTGAGCGCGCCGACCGGCGGCGAGATCGACATGTCGTTGTCGTTCAGGATGACCAGCAGCGGCACATCGTCGTGTACCCCGGCATTGTTCATTGCCTCGAACGCCATACCGGCCGTCATGGCGCCATCGCCGATCACCGCGATGCCGAAACGATCTTCACCCTTTGTACGCGCTCCAAGCGCCATGCCCAGCGCCGCCGAGATCGACGTGCTCGAATGCGCCGTGCCGAACGTGTCATACGGCGATTCGTCGCGCTTCGGGAAGCCCGAAATGCCGCCGAGCTGGCGCAGCGAGGCCATCGCCTCGCGACGGCCCGTCAGGATCTTGTGCGGATAGCTCTGGTGGCCCACGTCCCAGACAATGCGGTCTTCCGGCGTGTTGAACACGTAGTGCAGCGCAATCGTCAGCTCGACCGTACCGAGATTGGACGACAGGTGCCCTCCCGTGCGCGACACGCTCTCGAGCACGAAGGCACGCAGCTCTTCGGCCAACGGCACAAGTTGGCGACGCTCCAAACGCCGCAACGCGGCCGGGTCATCGATGGTATTTAGCAGTTCGTACATCGTCGTTCCATATGTAGGCGTTCTGATCGGGCAGCCTTCCCTGAGGTGCTGACCCCGACCTCCTGCCGGTGCGTTCTGTGGGGAGATCCGCGCCAGCCCTCCTTGCCCCTTGCCTGTGTCTACTGCCAACCGCCCCGAAGTCCCGCACAATGCCTTGCGGCTCGGGGCCGTCTCGAAACTTGCCTGTCCGGCGACCTGCCGCTCAGTTGATGCGATCGACCACGTAATCGGCCAGGGCCCGCAGCCGCTCCGCGTTGCCAAGCGCCACACTCGCGGCGTGGGCGTCAGCGCGCAGCTTCTCCGCATATCCGCGCGCACCGTCGAGGCCCATCAGCGACACGTAGGTCGGCTTGTCGTTGGCCGCGTCCTTGCCGGCCGTCTTGCCGAGCGTGGCCGAATCGGCTGTCGTGTCGAGAATGTCATCCACGACCTGGAAGGCCAGCCCGACGGCCGCCGCGTAGGCGTCCAGCGCGACGGTTTCATCGTCTGACAACGCACGACCGCAGATGGCGCCCATGCGCAGCGATGCGCGCAACAAGGCGCCCGTCTTCAGCCGATGCATGTTTTCCAGTTGCGACTGGGTCAGCTTGACCCCGACGCTCTCCAGATCGATCGCCTGCCCTCCCGCCATTCCCAGCGCGCCCGAGGCCAGCGCCAGTTCACGCACCAGCGCGAGCGACTGTGCGGCACTCAGGTCGCCCGTGGCTTCGCCGAGCAGCACAAACGCCTGCGTTTGCAACCCGTCGCCGGCGAGCAGGCCGGTCGCTTCATCGTATTGCACATGCACCGTCGGCTTGCCGCGGCGCAGATCGTCATCGTCCATGCATGGCAGATCGTCATGCACCAGCGAATAGGCGTGAATCATCTCCACGGCGCATGCGGCACGATCCAGCGCCGTTTCGCTCGCCTGGGTCACTTCGCCAGCAGCGAAGCACAACAGCGGACGCACACGCTTGCCGCCGCCAAGCACGGCGTAACGCATCGAATCATTGAGTCGCGCCGAGCCGCCGTCGGTGGCCTTGGGCAGCGCAGCGTCGAGCGCTTTTTCCACACGGGTCTGCACTGCCTGCATCCAGGCCTTGATATTCTGATCCGCCATCGTCTTCATCCTGCACCTGCCCGTCAGGCCGTGCGTGTTATTGAGTCGCCCCGCGCCCCCCTGGGACGCGTTCGGTCATTCGTCGTGTGACGCGAGCCGCCTTGCCATATCACCCGGCGCCGCTCAGAGCTCGTCGCGTGCCGCCTCGAGCGGCTTGAGTGTCTCGCCTTCGAGCACCTTGACCTGCTGCTCCACTTTCTCGAGCAGGCCCTGGCAATACTTCACCAGTACCGCGCCACGCCGGTATGCGCCGAGCGACTCCTCGAGTCCCAGCTCACCGCCTTCCATACGCCCCACGAGCTTTTCCAGCTCGGCGAGCGCCGCCTCATAGGTCTCGGGCAGGTCCTGCGGCACATCGGGTGCCGCGTCTTGCGACTTTACAGTCTTGGCCATAAACGCAAAATTCGGGTCGAATGTTCCATTTTACGGCAAAAGCGCATCCGCTCGCAGAGCGTAAATTGCCTCAAAACCTATCACGATGACAATTTTCGGACATTATTTAACGCAAATCATGGACTTAGCGGCCCTCAAGAGCGCAGACAAGGTATAATTGTCGGTTCCCCTAAATCGATTTTTCGATGGTTGGGTTGTTCACTGCTTTCAAGCTAGTCGGGAGTGGGAATGTCCAATCTAAGCAGCGCTTTGCAACTCAAACCGGCCTCGAGCCAACTGCCGGTCTACACGTATTTCGACGAGGCGCTTCTCGCCCGCGAGCGTGAAGTCCTCTTCGAACACGGTCCTCGCTACGTAGGCCATGAGCTGATGGTGCCGGAGGCGGGCGACTATTTTGCGCTGCCCGCCGAGCAGGAAGGCCGCATGCTGGTGCGCAATGGCGCGGGCGAGCATGGCGGCGTCGAACTGCTCTCCAACGTCTGCCGCCATCGCCAGGCCATCATGCTGGGCGGCCGCGGCAATGCACGCAACATTGTATGTCCGCTCCATCGCTGGACTTACGACACGAAGGGTGAACTGCTCGGCGCGCCGCATTTTCCGGAAAAGCCCTGCCTGAACCTCGCCAAGTTCCCGCTGCAACGCTGGAACGGCCTGCTGTTCGAGGCGCAAGGCCGCAACGTACAGGCCGATCTCGCGCGCCTGGGCGTGAAGCATCATCTCGACTTCTCGAACTTCATGTTCGATCACGTCGAAGTGCATGAATGCAACTACAACTGGAAGACGTTCATCGAGGTCTATCTCGAGGACTATCACGTCGTGCCGTTCCATCCCGGGCTGGGCAGCTTCGTCTCGTGCGAAGACCTGCGTTGGGAGTTCGGCGACTGGTATAGCGTCCAGACGGTCGGCGTGCACGAGGGTCTCGCCAAGCCGGGCAGCCCGATCTATCGCCAGTGGCACGACGTGCTGCTGCGTTATCGCGAAGGCGTACCGCCGGACTTCGGTGCGATCTGGATGGTGTACTACCCGCACCTGATGATCGAGTGGTATCCGCATGTGCTGGTGGTGTCGTGGCTGATTCCGCGCGGCCCGCAGAAGACGACGAACATCGTCGAATTCTATTACCCCGAGGAAATTGCGCTGTTCGAACGCGAGTTCATCGAGGCCGAGCGTGCCGCGTATATGGAAACCGCCCGCGAAGACGACGAGATCGCCGAGCGCATGGACGCTGGCCGTCGCGCCCTGTTCGAGCGCGGCGTGTCGGAAATCGGTCCGTATCAAAGCCCGATGGAAGACGGCATGCAGCACTTTCATGAGTTCCTGCGGCGCCAACTGGGCGACTTCTGATCGCTCGCGTGTCGGCATGTCTCACCGATTGAGAAGGTGAATTTGCCGGACCGAGATGCGGCCGGGCGACCGATGTGGCGTCAGTGAGACTGAATTAAATATTTGCCGAAATTTCGGAGAGCGGCGGGCCATCGGCCCGCCGTTTTCGTTAGAATCGTCGCAACGCGCTCGGTGCGACCCTGCGGCAACACCCTAGTCCGCACGCGTCGCCCGCGCTCGGTTCAACGCGCAGTTGCCTGGCCGTTCGCCACGTCGCTCCCACTTAGCCGCCCATCGGCCCCAATCCGCCATGCAATCGCTCTGGATGTTGGTCTCCGCCTTCATGTTCACGTTGATGGGCTTATTCATCAAGCTGGCGGCAAACGAATACAACACCGGCGAAATCATTCTCTACCGCAGTCTTATCGGCGTCATCGTTTTACTGGTGTTGTCACGCGCACGAGGCCAATCGGTGCGCACGCGCCACTTTGGCGCCCATGTCAAACGCAGCACCGCCGGCGTGATCTCGCTCGGGCTTTGGTTCTATTCCCTGACACAATTGCCGCTGTCCACGGCGATGACCCTCAATTACATGTCGCCGATCTGGATCTCCTTGATCGTCATGGCGACGGCCGCCATGCGCGGCAGCCTGCGCACCGACTTCCGCCTGGTCGCCGCGATCTTCGCGGGCTTCGTCGGCGTTGCCCTGCTGCTGCAGCCGACCCTCGACAGCCAGGCGTGGACCGCCGGCGTGGCGGGCGTCATCTCAGGCGTGTTCTCGGCCATCGCGTACATGCAGGTCAAGGACCTGGGTGCGTCAGGTGAACCCGATTGGCGCATCGTCTTCTATTTCTCGCTCGGCGGCGTCTTACTGGGTCTCGGCTGGGTCGCCATCGACGGCATGCACCCGCTGACGTGGCGCAGCGCCGGCCTGATGCTCGGGATCGGCATCGCGGCACTCGTCGCCCAAACGGCCCTCACCCGGGCCTTCAGTTTGGGCAACACCCTGGTCACTGCGAATCTGCAATATTCCGGCGTAATCTTCGCTACACTGATCAGCATGCTTGTCTGGGACGATTGGCCCGCGCTGGCCGGCTGGATCGGCATGCTGCTCATTGTGGCGAGCGGCATGACCGCCCTGCGCCGACCGTCGGCCACGGCCTGATGGCGGGCGGCTCGCGCCGCCCCTTCCCCCACGCCCGTCTGCGGAGACGTCATGATTCACACGCACTTCACCACGCTCATCAGTCCGCAAAATCTTGACGCGCTGATGCAAACCGCCGCCGATGGCGGTGCCCCGGTGGTCATCTTCGATTGCCGATTCGATCTCGCAAACCCGACGGCCGGTGAGTCGGCCTATGTCGACGGCCACCTCTTCGGCGCCTTCTACACTCACCTCGAGCGCGATCTGTCAGGAACGACGACAGGCAAGAACGGTCGCCATCCGCTGCCCGAGCGCGAAACGCTTGCGCGCCAACTGGCCGCCTGCGGATTGTCGAAGGGCCAGCAAGCCGTGGCCTACGACGCGCAAGGCGGTGTGTACGCTGCCCGCCTGTGGTGGTTGCTGCGTTGGCTCGGTCACGAGTCCGTTGCCGTGCTCGACGGTGGACTGCAGGCCTGGGAAGCGGCAGGCCTCACGCTCGATGCCGCCCCACCCGAGGCGCCGCCGCCCGGCGATTTCACCGCGGGCGAGCCGCTCGCCACGACCGCCGACGCGGCAGCCATCGAGCGCAACCTGACCTCGCACGAGCGACTGGTCGTCGATGCCCGGTCACCGGATCGCTATCGCGGCGAGAACGAAACGCTCGACCCGATCGGCGGCCACATTCCCGGCGCGATCAATCGCTTCTTCAAGGACAATCTCGGCCCGGATGGCCGCTTCAAACCCGCCGCCGCGCTGCGCGAAGCATTCACGCAAGTCCTCGGCAAGGACCGCCTGCCCGAGCGTGTCATCTCGCAATGCGGCTCGGGCGTGACGGCTTGCCACAATCTGCTGGCGATGGAGGTCGCGGGGCTGCACGGGGCCAGTCTCTATGCGGGATCGTGGAGCGAATGGTGTGCGGACAAGCGTCGCCCGGTCGCCACCGGGGCGCAACCCTAAGCCACGCCGCGTCTGCGCAGGCATCTGCGTAGACGTGCGCGCCAGATAAGTGAAGAAGGGCGTCCCTTGAGACGCCCTTCTTCATGCTTCACTGCTCACCGTCAGGCGTCGCGCATGGACATCGCATCATCGCGCCAGTCACGAGCCGGTGGCCGAGACGCTCGTTCCCATACGTCCAGCCGCGCCTCCGGCACCTTCAGACGTTCCCCCGCCGCCCCCAATGACACCACCGGCCGACATGGCAAGGGCGCTGCTGGGCGCATCATGGTCATGCCCGTGCGCGTGCTCATGATCGTGGCCGTTGAGCCAAACCACCAGCGCCAATCCCACCGCGATCAGCAGGATCTGCGGCAGCGCGTCGCGCGGTGACGTCCGGCGTTGCATCTGCGGCATCAGGTCCGACACTGCGATATAGATGAAGCTGCTCGCCGCCAGCGCCAGCAAGTACGGGATCAGCCCCTGCAGACGATCGAGCATGAAGTACCCCAGCACACCACCGGCCAGCGCCGTCAGGCTAGAGGCCAGCGTCAGTACCAGCGCCTTGCGGCGCGGGAAGCCGGCATTGAGCAGCACCATGAAGTCGCCAAGTTTGTGCGCCACCTCGTGGACCGTGATCGACACCGTTGCCGCCAGTCCAAGCCGCGGATCGGTGAGGAACGCCGCCGCGATCACGACCCCATCGGCAAAGTTGTGAATCGCGCTTCCGACCAGAATCATCCAGCCGCCCTTGCCGGCTTCATGAGCATCGTGCCCGTGCTCATGGTGATGTCCGTCACCCTCGTGATGATGGCTGTGGCGCAGCAACGCCAGCTTCTCCAGCAGGAAGAAGCCGAGCAGCCCGCCCAGCAGCCAGCTCGTGATGACATGCGCATCGACATGCGACTCCAGGCTCTCCGGCAGCAAATGCAGCAGCGCCGTGCCAAGCAGCACGCCCGCCGAGAAGCTGACCATCTTGTCGATGAGTTTCGAGAGCAGGCCGAGCGACAGCGATGCCGCGCCGGCCAGGCTCAGCACGCCGGAAGCCAGCGTGGCGAGAACGATAAAAAGAAAGATGGTGTCGATGGTGATTCTCCCGCAGGCAAGGCGGCGATTTAACCAGCTTTTACCGTGACAGGCAAACCATCGGTCCGCGAGACGCAACAGCACGCCGCGCGCCCGATGGCCTCAAGGCCCCCGACGACCTGCCCGAGAGGTCTGCCACTCAAGCCACGCCATGTTTGCGCAACCAGTCCAGCGCCAGCGCCCACCCCTCCTTCGCGTCGGCCTCGACATAGCTCGACCGATAATCCGCGAAGAATGCATGCCCCGAATTCGGGAACACTTTCAGCGTTGAGCCTTTCGACGCCGCATTGCCCTGGGCGAGGGCCTCGCGCGCCCGCTCGACGCTGGCCACCGGAATGCCCGGGTCTTTGCCACCGTACAAGCCGAGCAGCGGCCCGTGCAACTTGCCGGCGATATCGATCGGCTGGCTCGGGAATTCGGGACGCCTGTCACCGACGATTCGCCCGTACCAAGCCACCGCCGCCTTCACGTTGGGGTTGTGAGCGTCGTACAGCCAGGCGACACGTCCGCCCCAGCAGAAGCCGGTAATGGCAAGACGCGTCTCGTCCCCCCCATTGGCGAGCGCCCACTTGAGCGTCGCGTCGATGTCGCTCATCACCTGCGCGTCGGGTGTCTTGGCGACGATCTGCGACTGAATCTCGGCAATCGTTCCCAACGACTGGGGATCGCCCGCACGCGCGAACAACTCCGGCGCGAGCGCCAGATACCCGAGTTTGGCGAAGCGTCGGCAGATGTCGGCGATATGCTGATGCACCCCGAAGATCTCCGAGACCACGACGATGGTCGGCAGATGCGTCTTGCCTGCGGGCTTCGCGTAGTAGGCCGGCATTTTGATGCCGGGCACGTCGAGCAGGGTTTCGCCCACGTCCAGCCCTTGCACGTCGGTGGTGATGGTTTCGGCCGCCACCGGCAGCACGGCCAGCGCGAACGCCGAACCGACGGCAGTCTTCAGGAAATTGCGCCGGTTGCGTGGCGCCACTTCGGGCACAAGACTGTCCAGATCTGCCTGCGACATATCGCACTCCAGGGGAAAGCGTCGGTAAAGGCATGCCAGGGAGAGCGCCAACCGAAACGTCGGAATGCGCCACCGCCCCGGGGCCAGACGTTTGGATCTTACTAGAGTGAGGGTGCGCTTGCACTCGGACACCGGCGCGACGGCGATCGGAACCCTCCGAAACCGATATGCACAGCGATAGCAAGCCGGACGACACCTGGTCAGGCCGCAGACTCACGCGGCCTGACCGGCGGCAAAACTTCAGTGCAGCTTCACGCGCGGCACGGTGGAGCGACGCAGGCGATTGGCGACGGTATCGAGCATCATGCGCCAGACACCATGCAGCGCCGCCACGTGCATACGATAGAGCGACGTGTACATCACCCGCGCAAAGAGGCCTTCAATGAACATGCTGCCGCCGATGAGCCCGCCCATTAGATTGCCCACGGCGCTGAACTTGCCGAGCGAGACGAGCGAACCGAAATCGCGATAGGTGAACGTCGGCAGGCTTTTCCCTTTGAGCCGGGCGTCGATCGCCTTGACCAGGAAGCTCGCCTGCTGGTGCGCCGCTTGCGCGCGTGGCGGCACAAAGCCGTGCGACGGCCATTCGCAACTCGCGCAGTCGCCGAAGGCGAAGATATCCGGATCCGATTGGCTTTGCAGCGTCGGCAACACTTCGATCTGGTTCAGACGATTGACGGCAAGCCCCAACGTTCCCAGCACGGGCGGCGCAGTGATGCCTGCGGACCAGACCGTGATATCGGCCGGCAGCACCCGACCGGCGGTGGTCGTGACTTCGTTCTTGCGCACCTCGGCAACCGAATCGCCGCACAGGATGTCGACGTCGAGCTTGCCCAGCAACCCGGCCACCGCCCCCGACACGCGCTCCGGAAGCGCCTTCAGAATGCGCGGACTCGACTCGATGATGGTGATGCGCACGTCCTTGCGCGGATCGAGCTTCAATCCGTAGGAGCGCAAGACTTCTGCCGTGTTGCGCAGCTCCGCCGACAATTCGACCCCCGTCGCGCCAGCCCCCACGATGACGAGATTGACCTTGGGACGCCCTTCGACCCTGGGTGCCGTGGCGAGCACCGCACCGGGCGGCGCGTCGTGGCTGTCCGGTGCGACAGACGCCACCGGCGCGCTCGGCAGCGGTGCTTCCGCTTCATTCTGCGCACGCACGCACGCGGCCATCAGTCGACGACGGAAACGCTCGGCCTGCTCGACGGTATCGAGTGCGATGGTATTTTCCTGAGCGCCTGCCACCCCGAAGAAGTTGGTGGTGCTGCCGATGGCGAGCACGAGCGTGTCATACGCCAGCGTGCGCTCGGGCAGCAGATCGCCCTCGCCTTCGTCGGCCGCCGCAGGCACCGCCGCCAGCCGGATCGTGCGGTTTGCCCGATCCAGGCCGATCATCTCGCCGGACGCGAACTCGAAACGATGCCAACTGGCCTGCGCGACGTAAGAGAGTTGATGCGTTGCGGTGTCCATGACACCGGCCGCGACCTCGTGCAGCAACGGTTTCCAGATGTGCGACAAGGACCGGTCGACCAACGTCACCTGGACGTCCTTGCCGCGCCCGTACTTGTCGCCCAGTCGGGTGACGAGTTCGAGACCGCCGGCGCCACCGCCGACCACAACGATACGATGCACACTCACATTCACTCCCCGAGCTTGGAAAACCGTCCGGCCGGTCGGCATTTGCCACGCCGGCAATAGCGATTACCTTACCGCAGAGTGCGGACTTCGGGTATGCCTGTCACCCTATTCCCGCTATTGAGCGACGCCGTTCCGCCCACGCGTGCCGTCGGCCACGGCGCATTGGCGACGGACTGCCGCCATGGTGCCGACGGCACGACGCACTCACTTTAGGTGCCGGCCCAACGCCGTTCAGTGGGCCTGCTCCCAATTTTCGCCCACTCCGACTTCCGCCACGAGCGGCACGCGCAGTTTCGCCACGCCGCACATCAGTTCCGGCAGACGCTTGCGCACCTCGGCCAGTTCGTGATCGGGCACTTCCAGCACCAGCTCATCGTGCACCTGCATGATCTGACGCGTCTGCATGCCGCTGTCGTCCAACCAGCGCTGCACGGCGATCATCGAGAGCTTGATGAGGTCGGCGGCCGTGCCCTGCATCGGCGCATTGATGGCGGCACGCTCGGCGGCCTGGCGACGCGGTCCGTTGCCGCCATTGATGTCCGGCAGCCACAGGCGCCGTCCGAAGACGGTCTCGACATAGCCGCGCGCCTTCGCGCTCTTGCGCGTCTCGTCCATGTAACGCGCCACGCCAGGGTAGCGCATGAAATAGCGGTCGATGTACTGCTTGGCGGCGTCGCGCTCGATCCCGAGGTTGGCGGCCAGCCCGAACGCGCTCATGCCGTAGATCAGGCCGAAGTTGATGACCTTGGCATAGCGGCGCTGCTCGGTCGACACCTCGATCGGCGTGACGCCAAAGATTTCCGCCGCCGTGGCGCGGTGAATGTCCTCGCCGTTGGCAAATGCGCGCAGCAGGCTTTCGTCGCCCGAGATATGCGCCATGATGCGCAGCTCGATCTGCGAGTAGTCTGCCGAGACCAACTGGCTGCCCTGCGGGGCGATGAACGCCTCGCGAATGCGCCGACCCTCGACCGTGCGCACGGGGATGTTCTGCAGATTCGGATCGTTCGACGCCAGGCGTCCGGTGATCGCCACGGCCTGCGCGTAGTTTGTGTGGACGCGGCCCGTCGCGGCGTTGACCATCCTCGGCAGCTTGTCGGTGTACGTCGACTTGAGCTTGGCAAGGCCACGGTAGTCGAGCAGCACCTTCGGCAACGGATAGTCTTCGGCGAGTTTCTGCAGCACTTCCTCGTCGGTCGACGGGGCGCCGCTTGCCGTCTTCTTGACGATCGGCAGTTGCAGTTGCGTGAAGAAAATGTCGCCGATCTGCTTGGGCGAATTCAGATTGAACTGCTGCCCGGCCAATGCAAACGCCTCGGCTTCGAGCGCGACCAGCTTCTGTCCGATCTCATCGCTTTGTGCGGCCAGGCGGGCGGTATCGATGAGCACACCGTTACGCTCCATGCGTTGCAGCACGCGCGCTGTCGGCATCTCGATGTCGCGGTAGACGAACTCCAGCGTCGCTTCACGCGCCACGTCGGGATAGAGCGCGCGGTGCAGCCGTAGCGTGATGTCGGCGTCCTCGGCGGCGTAGGCAGTCGCGCGCTCGACGGTGACTTCATCGAAGCCGATCTGCTTGGCGCCCTTGCCGCACACGTCTTCGTACTTGATCGTCGTCACGCCGAGATGACGCGACGCGAGGCTGTCCATGTCATGGCTGCGGTGCGATTCGAGCACGTACGACTGGAGCAGCGTGTCGTGCGCGATGCCGCGCAGCACAATGCCGTAGTTCTCCAGCACGTGCGCATCGTACTTGAGGTTCTGGCCGACCTTCTTGTGGTCGGGACTTTCGAGCCAGTGTTTCAGCCGCGCCAGCACCTCGTCACGTGGCAGTTGGTCGACGTCGCCCGGCGCGCGGTGCGCCACCGGGACGTAGGCGGCGCGCCCCGGTTCGCACGAGAACGACAGGCCGACGAGTTGCGCCTGCATCGCATCGAGCGAGGTGGTCTCGGTGTCGAATGCCGTCAGCTCGGCCGACTCGATGATCTTCAGCCATGCGTCGAACTGCGCCCACGTGAGCACGGCTTCGTATTGACGCTCGATCGTATCGGCCGCAGGCGCCGGCGCGGGCTCTCCGGCCTGCGTGGCGACGGCGGCCTGCGCTTCACGCAGCAACGTCTTGAAGCCATGACGCACGAAGAAATCGCGCAGCGTCTCGACGTCTTCGGGCTGCGTCTGCAAGCTCGCGCCGATGGAGGTGACCTGCGGCGCGAGATCGCAGTCGAGCACGACCGTCACGAGCTTGCGTCCCATCGGCAGCCAATCGAGCGCGCGCCGCAGGTTCTCGCCCACCGCCCCCTTCACCGCCTCGGCGTTCGCCACGAGATTGTCGAGATCGCCATACTGGGTGAGCCACTTGACGGCCGTCTTCGGCCCGCATTTTTCCACGCCCGGCACGTTATCGACGGTATCGCCGACAAGCGTGAGGTAATCGACGATGCGCTCGGGCGGCACGCCGAATTTCGCGGTGACGGCCGCGGCGTCGAGCGTTTCGTTAGTCATCGTGTTGACCAGCGTCACGTGGTCGTTCACGAGCTGCGCCAGATCCTTGTCGCCGGTGGAGACAACCACGCGCATGCCGCGCTCGGCCGCCTGCCTTGCGAGGGTGCCGATGACGTCATCCGCTTCCACGCCATCGATCATCAACAGCGGCCAGCCCATGGCACGTACGGCCTCGTGAATCGGCTCGATCTGCGCGCGAAGATCTTCCGGCATCGACGGGCGATTCGCTTTGTATTCGGGGTACCAATCGTCGCGGAACGTCTTGCCCTTGGCGTCGAAAACGCAGGCGCTATACTCTGCATGTACGTCTTTACGCATGCGGCGCAGCATATTGACGATGCCATGAAGCGCGCCCGTCGGTTCGCCGTTGGGACCGCGCAAATCCGGTAGGGCGTGATAGGCTCGATAAAGATAACTCGAACCATCGACCAATAAGAGCGTCTTACCTTCCAGACTTTGCTGTTCCGACATATGACCAAGAGAAGAAAAGAAATACCGAGTCTGCGCATGCTGGCAGACCATGAGCGCGCCACTGCCAAAAAGGCGCGCGCGTCGTGGCAGATGTTCACGATTATGGCAGAGTTCATCGAGGCGACCGAGTACCTGTCCGAGATCCGGCCGGCCGTCAGCATCTACGGCAGCGCGCGCATCAAGCCGAAATCACCGTTCTACAAACTGACGATGACCATCGCCCGCAAATTCTCCGACAACGGCTTTGCGGTGATCTCCGGCGGCGGGCCCGGCATCATGGAAGCCGCCAACAAGGGCGCGCACGGCGGCGCCTCTCCGACGGTTGGTCTGAACATCGAGTTGCCGCACGAACAGAAGGGCAATCAATACCAGGACATCTCACTGCGCTTCCGTCACTTCTTCACGCGCAAGGTCACGTTCGTGAAGAACTCGGATGCCTTCGTCATCATGCCGGGCGGCTTCGGCACGCTCGACGAACTGTCCGAAGTCCTCACGCTGATCCAGACGCAGAAGTCACGCCAAGTGCCAGTGATTCTCGTCGGTACGGAATTCTGGAAGGGACTGCTCGACTGGGTGCGCTCGACGATGCTGCCGATGGGGCTTATCGGCGAGAAGGATCTCGACCTGGTGCAGGTGATGGATGACCCCGACGAGATCCTCAAGGCGGTGTTCGCGTTCTACGACGGGCACATCGAACCCGAGACGGAAAGCACCGAGAAGATGTTCTACCTGTGATCGCCGCTGTCAGCGGCCAGGCGTCATCGCCCAAAATCAGTACGGCGCCGCGAGTCATCGCAGGCGCCGTATTGATTTTGGCTGAAGAAAAATCTGATCTACCAGCGGTTTGCGTCAATCAGCAGCCGGTATCGCGCGGCGTGGTTTCCACGGCCAGACCAAACAGCGGACGCAGGCGCGTGCCGACCATATTGCCGGCGAACGCCGCCGCCAGCCACAGCCAGCCGTGCAGACTGCCCGAGACAATGCCGCTGAAGTAAGCACCGATATTGCAGCCATAGGCCAGACGCGCGCCGTAACCGAGCAGCAATCCACCGATGACGGCCGCGAGCAGCGAGCGCACCGGAATCTTCCACACCGGGGCGAACTTGCCGGCGATCGACGCGGCAGCCAGCGCGCCGAGAATGATGCCGATGTCCATGACCGTGGTGACGTCCTGCGCGATCGGGGCGTTCAGCACATTCGCCTGCTTTGCCCAGTATGGCCACGAGGCCACGTCGATGCCGAGGGCCATGAAGGCCTTGGCGCCCCACAGCGCGAACGCCGACGTGACGCCCCAGGGGCGACCGGCCAGGGCCAGCGTCGCGTAGTTGAGCAGCACCAGTGCCAGCGCGCCCCACACCAGCGGCCACGGGCCACGCAGCAGCGCCGGCGCGCCCTTCGTGCCACCACTTGTCATCGGCACGCCGACGACCCGGCCGTGACGGCGCTTCTCCGCCCACAGCGTCAAGCCCCCAATCGCAGCGAACAGCGCCAGGTTGGCAATGAGCGCCGGCCACAAGCCCCACACCTTGACCAGCGAGACCGGCTTGAGATGCGGCAGCGCTTCCCACCACGGCATATGCGCCGTGGCGACCACCGACCCCACGACAAATGCCGCGAGCGTGACGATCATGCGCGTGCTGCCGCCCCCCACGGTATACAGCGTGCCCGACGCGCAACCGCCACCGAGCTGCATGCCGATACCAAAGAGGAAGGCGCCGAACGCCACCGACACGCCCACCGGCGAAACGAAACCCGCGACCTTGTTGCCGAAGAGGGCGCCGTCGGCCAGCGCGGGGAAGAACAGCACGACGCCCACCGCGAGCATGACCATCTGCGCACGCAGCCCCGCCCCGCGACGGTCGGCGATGAACACGCGCCAGGCCGACGTGAAACCAAACGCCGCATGGTAAAGCGCCACCCCGAGCAATGCGCCGATACCGGCCAGTGCGGCCTGCTTCGGGCCCACGGTGACCTGCACGTAGGCAATGCCGATGGCAATCAACACCACAGCAATGGCGAGCGGACGGGCGTTATGGGAAGACGGCGAAGGCGGGGCCGTTTTGACGGCGACCGAGGCGGCGGATGACGACATGACTTGGGACTCCTGAATGCAGATGGGCGACACACGGCCGCCCATCGAGACAATGCCGCAGGATGCCAGAACATGCGCCCAACGGAAACGACTGTCTGGCGATTTGTTTATAACCAAAAGCAATATGAAAGAAGTCAAAGATGCGCCGTTGAATCGTTCATCACTTCACCGATGGCGCGAGGAAATGCGCGTCCGGGGCACGGCATCCCCTCGCAGGCAAGCAATGACGGCACATCCGACGCGATTTCACGATGCGAAGCGGGGGACGTTTGATAGAATGAATGAATTGGAACCCGTTGCGCCGACCAGGCTTGGCCTTAACGTCGCGGATGCGTTCCCGCCCTCGGAGAATAATGATGACATCGCGCTTTTCCCGTGCCCTGCCCCTGGTGATCGGTGCCGGCCTGCTGTTCGCCGGCCATGCGTTCGCCCAGGACGGCAAGGAAACCTCCGCGCAGGTTGCCAAACGCGAGGCTGACGCCCGCGCCGCCGCTACCAGCAAATCGTCGGTTGACGTGAACCAGGAGCGCAAGCCGAGCTACTACGTCAACGATCAAGGCACCACCGTGACCGAGTTCCGCGACCGCGGCAAACCCACGGAGATCGACGTCCATTCGCGCTTCGGCACCAATTACCAATTGACCACGCCGCCGGACAATGCGCCGCGTACGCGTGACAACACGTCGCAAAACGACCGTTTGCCGTCCGTCGGCCTGAAGTTCTGACGTCTCTGGTAATCTGACTCGCCCCCACGCGTCCGCACATCATCAAGCGGCGCGCCGGCTTCCTGTCTGTCTTGAACCAGCGGCCCGCTGCACGTGCGCGGGCCGTTTGTCTGGGACACCTCCACCCAACGCAAGCATGGCTGTTTTCACTTCCGTCTCGCCCGAGCAGCTCCACGAATGGCTGCAACGCTACGATTTGGGAAATGTTCTCGACTTCCGGGGCATCAGCTCCGGCATCGAGAACACCAACTACTTCCTGACGACCGAGCGCGGCGAGTTCGTGCTGACACTGTTCGAAAAGCTCACGGCCACCCAGTTGCCGTTCTACCTGCATTTGATGGGCCATCTCGCCCATCACAGCGTACCGGTGCCCGATCCGATTCCTGACCGCACCGGCGAGATCCTGGGTGAGCTGAACGGCAAGCCTGCCACCATCGTCACGAAGCTGACGGGACGCTCCGAGCTGGCCCCCGCGCCCGAGCACTGCGCGCATGTCGGGGCGATGCTCGCGCGCATGCATCTGGCCGGCCGCGACTTCACGCTGGAGCAAGCCAATCTGCGCAGCCTGCCATGGTGGCGCGACGCCGCCCCCGAGGTCGCACCGTTCCTGAGCGCCGCCGAGCGTGCGTTACTGGACAGCGAGATGGCACATCAGGCGGCATTCTTCGCGTCGAGTGACTATCGCGCCATGCAGGCGGGCCCGTGCCACTGCGATCTGTTCCGCGACAACGTGTTGTTCGACAAGGCCGAAGACGGTTCGCCGCGTTTGGGCGGCTTCTTCGATTTCTACTTCGCAGGCTGCGACAAATGGCTGTTCGATCTGGCCGTGACGGTCAACGACTGGTGTTGCGACCCGGCGACCGGCGTGCTGGACGACGCGCGCGTGCATGCCATGTTGCGTGCGTACGAGACGGTGCGCCCGCTAACCGACATCGAGGCGTCGCACTGGCGCGACATGTTGCGTGCCGCCGCGCTGCGCTTCTGGCTGTCGCGCCTGTATGATTTCCACCTGCCCCGGGCCGCCGAAATGCTCAAACCGCACGATCCGGGACATTTCGAACGAATCCTGCGCCAACGCATCGAAGCCCTTTCCGTTCCCTGGCTGTAACCCGACGTCCTATCGGAGTCATTCGAATCCTATGCAATTGCTTGAAGTCCCGCCGAAGAGTGGATATGTGTGGCTGCGCCAAGGCATCTGGCTGTTCCGCAAGAACCCGCTCGCCATTCTGACGCTGCTCTTCGCCTATCTGTTCGGGGTGATGGTGCTGTCGATCCTGCCGGTCGTCGGCGCGTTCCTGCCGCTACTGTTCATCCCCGGCCTGTCGGTCGGCTTCATGGCGGCCTGTCGCGACATCATCAAGAACAAGCAGGTGTTGCCCCAGGTACTGCTCGATGGCTTTCGTGGCCACGGCAAAGAGGTCTCGCGCCGACTGCTCATGCTCGGTGGTTACTACATCGTGGCGATGACCATCGTGTTCCTGTTCTCGGCGCTGTTCGACGGCGGCGACCTGGTCAACAAGATGCTCTTCGACGGCCGCATCACCGAAGAGTCGCTCACCAACGGCTCGATGGGTCAGGCGATGCTCGCGGTGGCGGTCGCCTACGTGCCCGTGGCGATGATGTTCTGGTTCGCGCCGGTGCTCGTGGCGTGGCACGACATCCCGCCCGTCAAGGCGCTGTTCTTCAGCTGGACGGCCTGTGTGCGCAACTTCCGCGCGTTCGCCGTCTACGGACTGTGCACGGCGGTCGTTGCCACCGTGTTGCCACTGATCGTGACGCTGGCGATGGTTGCGATGGGCATTCATCAATACGCGATGCTCGTGCTGATGCCTTACTCGATCCTGTTCACGGCCGTGCTGTATTGCTCCTTCTATGCGAGCTATCGCGGCTGCTTCGGCGTCCAGGAGATTGGCGCCATCGATCCGAACGTCGCCCCGCCAGAGGCGTAGGCGGTAACGTCGGCGGGAATGTCGGCGGGAATGTCGACATCCACGTCGGGGGCGAAAAACAAAGGGCACCTGAGGGTGCCCTTTCTCATGGGTGACGACGGAACCGCGCCGTTATTCGATCGGCTGGAGCTTCGCGACGGCCAGCGCCAGCCATTTCTCGCCGTGCCGGCCGAATTTCACATGGGCGCGGGCTTCGACACCCGCCCCCTCCAGGCCGATGATCTTGCCTTCGCCGAACTTGGTGTGGAACACGCCCTGCCCCACCTTGAAACCCGTTTCCGACGCGCGCGAACGGTCGGCCAGCGCCTGCTCCGACTTGGTGGCCACCCATTCTTCCGGCTTGGGCGCCCCCGTCTTCCCACGCCCAAACCAATCACGCCCCCAAGCCGGCTCGGCCTGACCGAGCCGCGCGCCCGGCTGCGCACGCGGTGTCAGGAACTTCAGCACCGTCTCCGGGATTTCGTCGAAGAAGCGTGAGCGCACGTTATAGCGTGTCTGACCGTGCAGCATGCGGCTTTGCGTGAACGACAGATACAGACGCTCCTTCGCACGCGTAATGGCCACGTACATCAGCCGCCGCTCCTCTTCGAGACCGTCGAGTTCGAGCGCACTGTTCTCGTGCGGGAACAACCCCTCTTCGAGACCAGTGACGAAGACGGCTGTAAATTCGAGGCCCTTGGCCGCGTGGACCGTCATCAGTTGCACCGCGTCCTGCCCCGCCTCGGCCTGGTTGTCCCCCGCTTCAAGCGACGCGTGCGACAGGAAGCCAGCCAGCGGCGTCATCTCCACGGGCGTGTCCGCGTCGACCACGCCGTCGGGCGAGGCGAGCCGATCGGGCGCCCCCGGCAGCGCAGGACGCATGGCAATCAGACGCGCCGGAGCGTCAAGTCCATAGCCCTCCTCGGCAACGAACGCCGTGGCCGCGTGCACCAATTCCTGCAGGTTCTCGATGCGATCCTGGCCTTCCTTCTCGGTCTGGTAGTGCGCGACCAGCCCGCTGGCGTCGATCACACGGGCGACAACCTCCGGCAGCGTGAGGCGCTCGGTATCGTGACGCATCTGCTCGACGAGCCGAATGAATGCCGTCAGGTTCGTGCCCGCCTTGCCGGTCATATAGGGCACGGCGGCATACATCGAGCAGTTGTAAAGTCGCGCCGCGTCGGCCAGTTGCTCCAGCGAACGCGCGCCAATCCCCCGCGTCGGGAAGTTCACGACCCGCGCGAACGCCGTATCGTCGTTCGGATTCTCGATCAGGCGCAGGTACGCCAGCGCATGCTTGACTTCCTGACGCTCGAAAAAGCGCAAACCGCCGTACACCCGGTAGGCGATGCCCGCGCCCACGAGCGCATGCTCCATCACCCGCGACTGGGCATTGCTGCGATAGAGAATGGCCACGTCCTGGCGCGAGAGGCCCTGCGCGACAAGCGCCTTGATCTCCTCGACGAGCCAGCTCGCCTCCTGCAGGTCGGTCGCCGCCTCGTAGACACGAATCGGTTCGCCGTGCCCCGCATCGGTACGCAAATTCTTGCCCAGACGCCGCGCATTGTTGGAAATCAACGCGTTGGCCGCGTCGAGGATATTCCCATGCGAGCGGTAGTTCTGCTCCAGCTTGATCAGGTGCCGAACGCGGAATTCACGCTCGAAGTCGGCCATATTGCCGACGTTGGCGCCACGAAACGCGTAGATGCTCTGGTCGTCGTCACCCACGGCGAACACGGCGGCGTTCGATCCCGCAAGCATCTTGAGCCACGCGTACTGAAGCTTGTTCGTATCCTGGAACTCGTCGACGAGAATGTGCCGGAAGCGCGACTGGTAGTGCACGCGCAGCGGTTCGTTGTGCTTGAGCAGCTCGAAACAGCGCAGCAGCAGTTCAGCGAAATCGACCACGCCTTCGCGCTGGCACTGCGCCTGATAGGCGGCGTACAGCTCGACGAACTTCTGGTTGAAGGCATCGTTGGCCTCCACCTCGTGCGGGCGCAGGCCCTGCTCCTTGGCGTTGTTGATGAAATACTGCAGATTTTTCGGCGGGTACTTCTCGTCGTCGACGTTCGACGCCTTCAACAGGCGCTTGATGGCGGAGAGCTGGTCGGCCTGATCGAGGATCTGGAAGCTCTGCGGCAACCCGGCGTCGCGAAAGTGCGCGCGCAGCATGCGGTTGCACAACCCATGGAAGGTGCCGATCCACATCGCGCGCGTGCTGATCGGCAGCATCGCACCCAGGCGGGCCTGCATTTCCTTGGCGGCCTTGTTGGTAAAGGTCACGGCGAGAATCCCGGCCGGCCCCACGTGGCCCTGCTGGATCAGCCAGGCGATACGCGTGGTCAGCACGCGCGTCTTGCCGGAACCCGCCCCTGCCAGAATGAGGGCCGGCTCGTCCGGAAGGGTCACGGCGGCCAGTTGTTCGGGGTTCAGATTGGCGAGCAGATCGGGCATGTCGGGAAGGAATTTCGAGGGAAGCTCGATTATAAATCCTGCCGCGGCGCGGAAATGGCACCGAATCTTTTATAATTCAGGGTTTCACGCATTACACGGTCCATCCAATCCATGAGCGATAGCGACAACACGCTTGCCAAGAGCTTCGAGCCGCAGGACGTCGAAGCCCACTGGGGCCCCGAATGGGAGCGCCGCGGCTACGCCCGGCCGACATTCGACGACGCCCGCGAAGATTTCAGCATCCAGTTGCCCCCGCCGAACGTGACCGGCACGCTGCACATGGGTCATGCGTTCAACCAGACGATCATGGATGGCCTCACCCGCTATCACCGCATGAAAGGCGCCAACACCCTCTGGGTGCCGGGCACCGACCACGCGGGCATCGCCACGCAGATCGTCGTCGAGCGCCAGCTCGACGCCCAGAAAATCTCGCGCCACGACCTCGGCCGCGAGAAGTTCGTCGAGCGCGTCTGGGCGTGGAAGGAAGAATCGGGCAGCACCATCACGCGCCAGGTACGGCGTCTCGGCGCATCCATCGACTGGAGTCGTGAATACTTCACGATGGACGAGAAGATGTCGCGCGCCGTGCGCGACGTCTTCGTCACGCTCCACGAGCAAGGGCTGATCTATCGCGGCAAGCGTCTCGTGAACTGGGAATCGACCCTGCTCACGGCCGTGTCGGACCTGGAAGTGGTGAGCGAGGAGGAAGAAGGTTCGCTTTGGCACATCCGCTACCCGCTCGCCGACGGCTCGGGGTCGCTCACGGTGGCCACCACGCGTCCGGAAACGATGCTCGGCGACACCGCGCTGATGGTCCATCCGGAAGACGAGCGCTACAAGCACCTGATCGGCAAGACGGCCAGGCTGCCGCTGTGCGATCGTGAAATCCCGATCATCGCCGACGATTACGTCGATCTCGAATTCGGCACGGGTGTGGTGAAGGTCACGCCGGCGCACGACTTCAACGACTACGCCGTCGGCCAGCGCCACAACCTGCCGCAGATCAACATTCTCACGCTCGACGCGAAGATCAACGAGAACGCCCCGGAAAAGTACCGCGGGCTGGATCGTTTCGACGCACGCAAGCAAATCGTGGCCGACCTCGACGCGCTCGGCTTGCTCGAATCGGTCAAGCCGCACAAGCTGATGGTGCCGCGCAGCGACCGCACGGGCACGATTATCGAGCCGATGCTCACCGACCAGTGGTTCGTCGCGATGAGCAAACCGGCCCCCGAAGGCACGTTCCATCCGGGCAAGTCGATCACCGAAACCGCGCTCGACGTGGTCCGCAGCGGCGAGATCAAGTTCGTGCCCGAGAACTGGACGACCACCTACAACCAGTGGCTCGAAAACATCCAGGACTGGTGCATCTCGCGTCAGCTCTGGTGGGGCCACCAGATTCCGGCGTGGTACGACGATGCGGGCAACGTGTACGTCGCCCGCACGCAAGAGGAAGCCGCCGAGAAGGCCCGCGCGGCGGGCTACACCGGCGCGCTCAAGCGCGACGAAGACGTGCTCGACACGTGGTTCTCGTCGGCACTGGTACCCTTCTCGTCGCTCGGCTGGCCGCAAGACACGCCCGAACTCAAGCATTTCCTGCCGTCGTCGGTGCTCGTGACCGGTTTCGACATCATCTTCTTCTGGGTGGCGCGCATGGTCATGATGACCACGCACTTCACCGGCCGCGTGCCATTCAAGACCGTCTACGTGCACGGCCTGGTGCGCGATGCGGAAGGTCAGAAGATGTCCAAGTCGAAGGGCAACACGCTCGATCCGATCGACATCGTCGACGGCGTGTCGCTCGACGCCCTGCTCGCCAAACGCACGACGGGTCTCATGAACCCGAAGCAGGCGGCGAGCATCGAGAAGAAGACGCGCAAGGAATTCCCGGACGGCATCGCGCCGTTCGGCACCGACGCGCTGCGCTTCACGTTCGCCTCGATGGCCACCCTCGGCCGGAACATCAACTTCGATCTGGCGCGCTGCGAAGGCTATCGCAACTTCTGCAACAAGCTGTGGAACGCCACGCGCTTCGTGCTGATGAACTGTGAAGGCCAGGACTGCGGCCTGGCGCCGTGCGTGGGCGATTGCGGCCCCGACGGCCAGCTCGACTTCTCGCGCGCCGACCGCTGGATCGTGTCGCTGTTGCAGCGCGTGGAAGCCGATGTCGAGAAGGGCTTCGCGGACTACCGTTTCGACAACATCGCCAGCGCGATCTACAAGTTCGTCTGGGATGAGTACTGCGACTGGTACGTCGAACTGGCCAAGTGGCAGATTCAGAACGGCACCCCGGCGCAACAGCGCGCGACCCGCCGCACGCTGCTGCGCGTGCTGGAAACGGTGCTGCGCCTGGCCCACCCGATCATTCCGTTCATCACCGAAGCGCTGTGGCAGAAGGTGGCACCGCTGGCGGGCCGCTATCCGGCGGACAAGGCGGCGGGCGAAGCCAGTCTCATGGTACAGCCCTACCCGGTGGCCGACGCGAGCAAGATCGACGAGGGCGACGAAGCCTGGATGCAGCAGTTGAAGACCGCCGTCGACGCCTGCCGTAACCTGCGCGGCGAAATGAACCTGTCGCCGGCGCAGCGTGTGCCGCTGCTGGTCGCGGGCGATGTGGACTTCCTGCGCTCGATTGCGCCCTATCTGCAGACGCTGGCCAAGCTCTCCGAAGTGCAGGTGCTGGTGGACGAAGCCACGCTTGACGCGCAAGCGGCCGGTGCGCCGCTCGCTGTCGTGGGTGCGAACAAGCTGGCGCTGAAGGTGGAAGTGGACGTCGCCGCGGAGCGCGAGCGTCTTGGCAAGGAAGTGAAGCGCCTGGAAGGCGAGATCGCAAAGTGCCACGGCAAGCTTTCCAACGAAAGCTTCGTGGCGCGCGCGCCCGCCAACGTCGTGGAACTCGAGAAGCAACGATTGGTCGACTTTGAAGCGGTTCTCGGCAAACTGCAGGCTCAGCTCGCCCGCCTGCCCGCCTGAGACACGCTCATACCATCAGGGAGATACCAATGAAAGCCGTTGTGACCAAAGCCGTGTTCCCCGTTGCGGGCCTCGGCACCCGATTCCTCCCGGCGACCAAGGCGAGCCCGAAGGAAATGCTGCCCATTGTAGACAAGCCGCTGATTCAGTACGCGGTGGAAGAAGCGGCGGCCGCCGGGATTACAGAAATGATCTTCGTGACGGGTCGCAACAAGCGCGCGATCGAAGACCACTTCGACACGGCATTCGAACTCGAGGCGGAACTCGAAGCCAAGAACAAGCAGGCGCTGCTCGACGTGGTGCATTCGATCAAGCCGCCGCACATCGACTGCTTCTACGTGCGCCAGCCCAAGGCGCTGGGATTGGGACATGCGGTGCTGTGCGCCGAGAAACTCGTGGGCGATGAACCGTTCGCGGTCATCCTCGCCGATGACTTGCTCGACGGCGACCCGCCGGTGCTCAAGCAGATGGTCGACCTGTACAACCAGTATCACAACTCGATCATCGGCGTGGAAGAGATCCCCATCGAGCAAAGCCGCTCGTACGGGATCGTCGAGGGCAACGAGTGGGGCGAGAAGGACATCGTCAAGCTCACGAGCATCGTCGAGAAGCCGGCGCCGGAAGATGCGCCGTCGAATCTGGGCGTGGTCGGCCGTTATGTGCTGCGCCCGCGTATTTTCGACTGCATTCGCGAGATCGATCCGGGCTCGGGTGGTGAGATCCAGTTGACCGACGCGATCCAGAAGCTGATGCTCGATGAAGTCGTGCTGGCGTATCGCTACAAGGGCAAACGTTTCGATTGCGGCAGCAAGCTCGGCTACCTGAAAGCAACGGTGGAGTTTGCGTTGCGCCATCCGGAACTCAAGGACGCCTTCCGTGAGTACCTGCGCGAGACGCACGGCGATCTGGTGTAGCGGCCAGCCATCGCGTCAACGAAAAAGCCGACGGCAAGTCATCGCCCGTCGGCTTTTTCTTGCCCGTTGCGCCGAGCCACTCGCTGCGGCACGCGGGGTCCGCAAGATGACGCCGCGCGATCAGCGGCGGCGCATCAGGAAGTGGAATGTCTTGCCCTCTTCGCGCGACTCGATGAGTTCGTTGCCGGTCTGCTTGGCAAACGCGCTGAAGTCGCGCGCCGAGCCCGGATCGGTGGCGATGATGTGCAGCACTTCTCCACTCTGCATGTCGGCGAGCGCCTTCTTGGCGCGCAGGATCGGCAGCGGGCAGTTCAGACCGCTCGCGTCGACTTCTTTCTGGAATTCCATGCTCATGTCCCTTTTTTCCGTCTCGTTCGAATCGTGTGCCGGGCTTGCCCCGCAGACTCGGATTCTACCGTAGTCATCGCGCCGCCTCGTCAGCCCGAAATCGACAGCCGGGCCGAGTCGACATATTCGACCGGCAGATTGCGCCGCCGCAGCCACTCGGCCACCGCGTGCCCGGTGCCAGCGCGCCACGGACGCACCCGCTCGGGGGCGACCAGCCGGAATTCGGCGAGCTCCTCGGACAGACGGATGTCCCCATCGCAGACCGCGTGATAGGCGATGATCAGCTCATTCTTGCGCATGAATTCGTAGACGCCGAGCAGCGAGATCGCGTCGGCATCCAGGTTGGTCTCTTCCTTGATTTCGCGCCGGATACCGTCTTCAGGCGTCTCGTCGCGCTCGAGAAAACCCGTGATGAGCGCGAACATGCCTTCGGTCCAGGCGGCATTGCGCGCCAGCAGGATCTGACCGCGATACTCCACGAGACCGGCCACGACCGGCAGCGGGTTGTCCCAGTGGACGAAACCGCAAGCCGCGTCTGGACAGGCACGGCGAATACGCCCGGCGACCTCACGCGAGTCGAGCGGCGAGGCACAGCGGGGACAGAAAATGAGTTCGTTCATGATCGTTCTTCAGCGAATGCGAATATCTTAAATGAACTCATGACGCGCTGCACATTTGGCAGATTCCGAGACACCCGCGGTCAATACCCACGGGGTGCGGGGCGTATAATCAACGATTGCCCTTCCATTCTCGTCTTCGGCCACGTGTCAGACCTCCCGCCCCATACTGCCCCAACGCCGGCCTCACCGCCTCCGTCACCTTCGTCGTCAGTGCCGCCCGCGTCGCTTTCGCTATCGGCGCGCCTGGCCAAGCGGGGCATGCATCGCTCTCGTCGCCTCTGGCACAACTACGGCGTGTTCTGGCTCGGCGCTGTGCTCGTGGGCCTGGTCTCGGTGGTGTACGCCAAGCTGATCGACTTCGGTTTCGAGTTGTTCCAGCGCATGCTGTCGTACGGCATCTGGGTGCCGCTGATCGTGACGCCGCTTGGTGCCGCGCTGGCGATCTGGCTGACGCAGAAGTTCTTCCGCGGCTCGGAGGGCAGCGGGATTCCGCAAGTCATCGCAACGCTTCAGGAATCGCGACTGTCGTCGTCGCTGTTGTCCATGCGCATCATGATCGGCAAGATCGCGATCTCGTTTCTCGGCATTCTTTGCGGCTTCACCATCGGTCGCGAGGGCCCGACGGTACAGATCGGTGCGTCGCTCATGTATGCAATGCGGCGCGGGTATCGGCGCAGCAGTGTACACATTGAACGTCAATTGACGCTCGCCGGCGCCGCGGCCGGTCTCGCGGCAGCGTTCAACACGCCGCTCGCGGGGGTCGTGTTCGCCATCGAGGAGCTGAGCCGGAGCTTCGTCGCGCGCAGCAGCGGCACGCTCATCACGGCCATCATCTTTTCCGGCGTCGTGGCACTCGGCCTGCAGGGCAACTACCTGTACTTCGGACAGATCAAGGCGATCAGCGACTTTCACTGGACGCTGATCCCGGTGGTCGTTGCCGCCAGCCTGCTGAGCGGCGTGGCTGGCGGATTGTTCGGCTGGCTGATGCTCAACGTCCCGCGCTGGATGCCCGCGCCGCTGGTCAGCGTGCGCCGTACACATCCGGTGCGATTCGCGTTTCTGTGTGGCCTGGCCATCGCCCTGATCGGACTCGCCTCGGGGGGCACGACCTTCGGCAGCGGCTATGCGGAGGCACGCGGCCTGCTGGAGTCGCATGTGGCACTCTCGCCGCTTTACGCGCTGCTGAAGTTCGCGGCGTTGTGCGTGTCCTACATGTCGGGAATTCCGGGCGGCATTTTCGCGCCGTCGCTCGCCATCGGGGCCGGGCTGGGCAACGTGTTGGCCCAGCTCACATCGGTGGTCCCGCTACCGGCAATTGCCGCGCTGTGCATGGTCGGGTATCTGGCCGCGGTCACGCAATCGCCGATTACGTCGTTCGTGATCGTCATGGAGATGATCGACGGCCACCAGATGGTGATTCCGCTCATGGCGGTGGCCCTGCTCTCGACCCAGGTGTCGAAAACCATCGCACCGTCCTTCTATCACGCACTGGCACATCGTTTTCTCAAGCCCGCGGCACACGCGCCGCAACAGACCTGAATCATCGCGCGACCGGAACGGAAACCCGGCCCGGTCGCGGCTCACCTCACACGGCCGTGCTCAACGTCCGGATATCCGCCGCCAGACGCTCGACGGTTTCCGGGCGGGTGTCCCACGCGCACATCAAGCGGCAACCGCCCGCACCGATGAACGTGTAGAAGCGCCAGCCCTTGGCACGCAGCGCTTCAATCACATGCATCGGTAGTTCCGCAAACACGGCATTGGCTTGCGTCTCGAACATGATCGAGACGCCCGGCACATCGCGAATGCGTTGGGCGAGCAACTGCGCCATTGCATTGGCATGACGTGCATTGCGCAGCCACGTGTCGTTCTCCAGCATGCCGAGCCACGGCGCTGAAATGAAGCGCATCTTCGAGGCCAGTTGCCCGGCCTGCTTGACCCGATATGCGAAATCTTCCGCCAGCGCGCGGTTGAAGAACACCACCGCCTCGCCCACCGGCAGCCCATTCTTCGTGCCGCCGAAGCACAGCACGTCCACGCCGGCTCGCCAGGTCACGTCGCCCGGATGACAGCCCAGCGTGGCAACCGCATTCGCAAAGCGCGCGCCATCCATGTGCACGCGCAAGTCGCGCCGCTTGGCCACCGCCGAGATCGCCTGGATCTCGTCGGCCGAGTAGACCGTGCCGACTTCAGTGGCCTGCGTGAGCGTGACAACCCTGGGCTTCGGGAAATGGATGTCGGAGCGCCGGTTGATGACGGCCTCGATCGCGTCCGGTGTGAGCTTGCCGTTGTTCTCGCATCCACGCGCGGTGAGCAGTTTCGCACCGTTGGAGAAGAATTCGGGGCCGCCACACTCGTCGGTCTCGACGTGCGCCAGTTCGTGGCAGATGACGGAGTGATACGACTGTGACAGCGAGGCCAGCGCCAGCGAATTCGCTGCCGTGCCGTTGAAGACGAAGAAGACCTCGCAGTCCGTATCGAACAGATGACGAATGCCGTCGCACACGCGCTGCGTCCACGTATCGTCGCCGTAGGCCACCTCATGACCGCTGGCATTCGCCTCAATCAGATAACGCAGCGCTTCGGGGCAAATCCCGGCGTAGTTGTCCGATGCGAAGTGTTGCGGCGTCTGGACCGCGCCGCCCTCAGCAGCCGTCAGGGACGTCAGGGCGCAAGCGTGGGCACTCGAAGCGGACGGGACTTGCGACATGACAACCTCATCAATGCAGTCGGGATCCGGCGAGACCCCTTGAACCTTCGATCTACCGATAGCGCCCCCGGGGACGCCCACCGGCGCCTTCAGATCGACTCAGGACGCGGATCCGACCAGAGCGCACCGGCGGTGGCCCAGTTCTCGGGTTTGACATCGGTAATGATGATGTCGACGGACTCCGGCGTGCAACCGATCGTATTCACGGCGGCTTCCGTCACCGCCTTGACGAATGCGCGCTTTTGCTCGACCGAGCGCCCCTCGAACATCTCCACGTGAAACGTTGGCATTGCAGTCTCTCTCCTGGTGTCGTTATCAAGATCGGCGGCGCCGCGGCCTCGCCATCCATCAAGGCGCGCGGACCTGCCATTCGTCGCCGATGTCGCGCCGGCGCGGCGCTCAATCGCGAAACGAGGCATCTATTCTATCCAGTTTGCGCAGCAGTGCAGGCCACTCGAGCGCACCTTCGATGGCACCGCCATCTTCAAGTTGAAGGGCCGTCTTGTCCTGCACGGCCGGACTTGGCAGATGGGGCGTCGTGCCGCCCGCCAGCGCCTGCAACTGGATCTCGCACGCCTTGACGAGCGTGGCCATCAGCACGAAGGCTTCGGCGACCGAGCGCCCGGTGGTGAGCGTGCCGTGATGACGCAGCAGCATGGCCGGATGTGCCCCAAGCGACGCCACGAGCCGCTCACCCTCGGACGGTGAAAACGCGAGTCCCTCGTAATCGTGATAGCCAATACGCTCGTGAAAACGCAACGCGTGCTGCGAGATCGGCAGCAGTCCATGCGGCTGAATCGACACCGCGATGCCCGCCGTGTTGTGCAGATGCATGACACAGACGGCATCTGGACGCGCCGCATGCACCGCGCCATGCAGCGCAAACCCGGTCACATTCACCGGATGTTCGCTCTCGCCGACGATCTCGCCGGCCATCGTGATCTTCACGAGGTTCGACGCCGTCACTTCATCGAACGTCAGGCCAAACGGGTTGATGAGGAAATGCCCCGGCTCGCCCGGCACCATCGCCGACACATGGGTGTATATGAGATCGTCCCAGCCATACAGCGCAACTAGCCGGTAACAGGCCGCCAGGTCAACGCGCATCTGGCGCTCAGCGTCGCTGATGGCCGTGGCGGCCTTTCTGCCCGCCTGCAGGGTAAAAGACATAGCAAGTTCCAGGAGATGAAGGGGGCGCAGTGGCAGACCATGCCACGCCGCCCAGACGCGTCAGGGTGCGCGTTCGAGCGAACGCTGCCAGTCCCACACGAAGCCGATCGCGCCAAGCACCAACGCGCCGCTCGCACACAGCAGCGCCGCCGTGAAGTTGCCGGTCGCCGCGACAAGCGGCGCGGCCACCAGTGGTCCGACGACCTGCCCGATGCCGTAGGATGCCGTCACCAGGCCGATCAGGCCATTGGCATTGTCCCCACGCAGGCGTCGGCACTCACGCACGGCATAGACGGTAATCGCCGTGAAGGGCAGGCCGACCAGCACGCTACCCACGGCAAACCCCACCGCGTTCGGCAGCACGATGCCGATCCCGACGCCCACCCCTTGCGTGACATAGCATGCCGCGAGCAACAGACGATTGTCCCAGGCCTGCGGCGCCCGCGCCCCGATGATCGCGCCGGGCATCACCATGAGGCCGAGCAGTGGAAAGAACAGATCTGGCCACGGCGAGCCAGGCAGCGCCTGACGCGCAATCACCGGGAGAAAGGTGGCCGTGATGATGTAGCCGAATCCAGCAAACCCATAGAGCACGGTAACGGGAATCACCGACTCGCCGCTGCCATGATCGACGGCGCGCGAGGCAGTCTGCGCGGGTGCGGCGTGCGAGGGCGCTGCTGCGCCGGCCGTCTTCGAGGGGTCAGGGCCATCCGGCACGAAGGTGCGCCAGATCAACGCCAGCAGCACCAACGCCAGCAATCCGCACAGCAGCCACCCGCCGCGCGCGGGCCACGCGAGCGAGTCGTTCAGACTCGCAAGCAGCCCCGTCACCACAATGCCGGCGCCGGGCCCCGCGAAGATCACGCCTCCCAGGCTCGGCATGTGCAATTCACTGAGCTTTCGGAAGGCCCAGCCGGCCGAGAACACCATCGCCCAGGCACTCATGACCCCTGCCAGCGTGCGCACGACAGCCCACACGGCGAACGAATCGAGCAGGCCCATGATGAGCGTCAGCACGACCGTGGCCGCCAGCGCAAAGCGCACGATGCGCGTTGGGGTAAAGCGCAACCACATGCACGACAGCGCGCCGACGAAGTAGCCCGCGTAGTTGAGCGACGCGAGCCAACTGCCGTGTTGAATGTCGGTGAGGTGCTCATGGAGCATCAGCGGCAGCATCGGCGTGAACGCGAAGCGGCCAATGCCCATGGCAATGGCGAGGGCGAGCATGCAGGACAGGGCAATGCGCCACGCCGCGCGCTCAGGGGACGGTTGGCGCGACGAGACGGCTCTGTCGGATTCAGCGAGGGCGACTGGCATAACGGTAGCGGAGGAGAAAACGCGCGTCGGCACGCACGCTCTACCGAATACTTTACAGGCAAACCATCAGGAAAACGGGGGGCCCCCAATGGCATCAGGGACAATGTGAGACATTTTCGGTCCGCGCCCGCCTGGATTCCCTCTCTCGCGAAACACTAAAGCCTCCCGCTTTCGGATCCTTTCGAATACCGAAACTGTACTGCTGCGGCATCAGGCCACATCAAGCGCTTCGACACGGTTCAACGACGTGAGTCCCGATGCGCAACGTCACACATGAAGCGCTTGTCGACCGACGCCGGTCACCCGCCGTCATGAAAAAACCCCAAGGGTCGGATCGCTATCCAACGCTTGGGGTTCCGTCCATGCACAGCGAGCTGCGACCTATGCTGTCGCGCTCACCGTATCGTTACATCTTCAGCTTGCCGGCCACCCACCCCTGCACGCCGGCGAGCGCCTGCGGCAATTGCGACGGGTCAGTGCCGCCCGCCTGTGCCATGTCGGGACGTCCACCGCCCTTGCCGCCGACCTGTTGCGCGACGAAATTGACCAACTCACCCGCCTTGACCTTGCTGGTCGCGTCGGCCGTCACGCCGGCGATCAGGCTGACCTTGCCGCCCTCGACCGCCGCGAGGACGATCGCGGCGCTGCCCAGCTTGTCCTTGAGCTTGTCCATCGTCTCGCGCAGCATCTTGACGTCGGCGCCTTCGAGTTGCGCGGCCAGCACTTTCAGACCGCTCACATCGACGGCCTTCTCGAGCAACTCGTCGCCCTGGCTCGACGCCAGCTTCGACTTGAGCGCCGCCAGTTCCTTCTCCAGCGACTTGACCTGCTCCTGCACCTGCGCGATGCGCGGCGTCAGTTCGGACGGCTGGGTCTTGAGTGCGGCCGCCGCCTCGTTGATCTGATCGTCGAGCTTCTGCACGAAATGCACCGAGTTGTCGCCGGTGATCGCTTCCACCCGACGGATACCGGCGGCGACGCCCCCTTCCATCACGATCTTGAACAGGCCGATGTCGCCCGTGCGCGTCACGTGCGTGCCGCCGCACAATTCGCGCGACGTGCCGATGTCGAGCACGCGCACTTCGTCGCCGTACTTCTCACCGAACAGCGCCATCGCGCCGCCCTTCACGGCATCGTCGAACGACATCACGGCAGCCTGCGTGGGCGCGTTGGCCAGGACTTCGGCGTTGACGATGTCTTCCACGCGACGAATGTCCTCGGCGGTCATCGCGGCATTGTGGGCAAAGTCGAAGCGGGTCTTGTCGGCGTCGACGAGCGAGCCCTTCTGCTGCACGTGGCCGCCCAGCACCTCGCGCAGCGCCTTGTGCATCAGATGCGTTGCCGAGTGGTTGCGAACGGTGCGAGCGCGACGTACGGCATCGACCTGCGCCGTGACGGCCGCGCCCACGCTCAGCTCGCCCGATTCCAGCTTGCCGTAGTGACCGAAGACGTCGGCCTGGATCTTTTGCGTATCCGACACACCGAAACGGGCGCCGCCCGCCGTGATCAGACCCTGGTCGCCCACCTGGCCGCCGGACTCGGCGTAGAACGGCGTGGTATCGAGCACCACGATGCCCTGCTGGCCGGCGGTGAGCTTGTTCACGCTCGTGCCGTCGACATAGAGCGCCGTCACTTTCGCGCCGTCGAGCACGAGCTTGTCGTAGCCCTGGAAACGCGTCTTGTCGCCGACGTATTCAAGGGCCGTGGCCATCTTGAACTTGCCGGCGGCACGCGCCTGCTCACGCTGACGTGCCATCGCGGCATCGAAACCCGCTTCGTCGACGGAGATGCTGCGCTCGCGGCAGACGTCGGCCGTGAGGTCGAGCGGAAAGCCGTAGGTGTCATGCAGCTTGAAGGCGAGTTCGCCGTCGAGCGTGGTCACGCCGCGCTTGGCCAGATCGGCCAGGGCGCCGTCGAGAATCTCCATGCCGTTCTCGATGGTCTCGCCGAAGCGCTCTTCTTCCTGCTTGAGCACGTCGGTCACGCGCTGCTGCGCCTGCACCAGTTCCGGGTAGGCCGCGCCCATTTCCGCGACCAGGTCCGGCACGAGCTTGTAGAAGAACGGCGTCTTGCAGCCGAGCTTGTAGCCGTGACGGATCGCGCGGCGGATGATCCGGCGCAGCACGTAGCCGCGGCCTTCGTTGCCCGGAATCACGCCGTCGACGATCAGGAACGCGCAAGCACGGATGTGATCGGCGATCACCTTGAGCGAGTTCGCGGCGAGATCGGTCACGCCGGTCTCGCGACCGGCGGCCTTGATCAGGTGCTGGAACAGGTCGATCTCGTAGTTGCTGTGCACGTGTTGCAACACGGCCGCGATACGCTCCAGCCCCATGCCGGTATCCACGCACGGCTTGGGCAGCGGCGTCATGTTGCCCTGCTCGTCACGGTTGAACTGCATGAACACGAGGTTCCAAACTTCGATGTAGCGGTCGCCGTCTTCGTCCGGCGATCCCGGCGGGCCGCCCCATACGTCCGAACCGTGGTCGAAGAAGATTTCCGAGCATGGGCCGCACGGACCGGTGTCGGCCATCTGCCAGAAGTTGTCCGACGCGTAGCGCGCACCCTTGTTGTCGCCGATGCGGATGATGCGCTCGGCCGGCACGCCGACTTCCTTCGCCCAGATGTCGTAGGCTTCGTCGTCTTCCTGATAAACGGTGACCCAGAGCTTGTCCTTCGGCAGTTTGTAGACTTCCGTGAGCAGCTCCCACGCGTATTGAATCGCTTCGCGCTTGAAGTAGTCGCCGAACGAGAAATTGCCCAGCATTTCGAAGAACGTGTGATGGCGGGCCGTGTAGCCGACGTTCTCGAGGTCATTGTGCTTGCCGCCTGCGCGCACGCTGCGCTGGGCCGTGGTCGCGCGCTTGTAGGGGCGCGTCTCGAGACCGAGGAAGACGTCCTTGAATTGCACCATGCCGGAGTTCGTGAACAGCAGCGTGGGGTCATTGGACGGCACGAGGCTCGACGAGCGCACGATGGTGTGCCCCTTCGACTCGAAGAAGTTGAGGAATTTTTCCCGAATGTCAGCGACTTTCATAGCGTGCGAAGGAGCGTAGGGACCGGGCCAGCGAGGCTGGGCGGGTATTTTGCAAACTTTTGATTATACGGGAAATCGGCCCCACCACCGCGCCGCACCGACAACCGCAGTGCGAAACGGCGCTGGTCAGCCGCGCATCGCACGCCGTAGACTCCCCTGTCAAAGTTCCGCAATGCAAAACGATGTTCCGCATATGGGTCGGGGCAGCGATCAGACGATGAAATCGAGGAGAGTGTGGACGATGGGTGCGCTGAGTCATATTCGGGTGCTGGATCTTTCGCGCGTGCTGGCCGGCCCGTGGGCCACGCAGAACCTGGCCGATCTGGGCGCAGACGTGATCAAGGTCGAGCGTCCCGGCGTCGGGGATGACACTCGCCGATGGGGCCCACCGTACCAGCGTGATGCCGACGGTCGCGAGACGGCCGAGGCCGCCTACTACCTCGCCGCGAACCGCAACAAACGCTCGCTCACGCTCGATATCGCCTCTGCGGAAGGACAGGCGATCGTCAAGGCACTGGCGGCGCAGAGCGACGTGGTCGTCGAGAATTACAAGGTCGGCCAGTTGGCGAAATACGGGCTGGATTACGCGTCGTTGCGCGAGATCAAGCCCGATCTCGTCTATTGCTCAGTGACGGGCTTCGGCCAGGACGGCCCTTACGCGTCGCGCGCCGGCTACGACTTCATCGTGCAGGGCATCGGGGGCTTCATGAGCATTACGGGCGAGCGTGACGGCCTGCCCGGCGGTGGCCCACAGAAGGCCGGCGTCGCGATTGCCGATCTGATGACCGGGATGTACGCGACCATCGCCATCATGGCGGCCCTCACGCACCGCGACCGCACGGGGGTGGGACAATACATCGACATGGCGCTGCTCGACACACAGGTGGCGATGCTGGCGAACATGAACACGAACTATCTCGCGAGCGGCGAGGCACCGGTGCGCTGGGGCAACGCGCATCCGAACATCGTGCCTTACCAGACGTTCCAGACGGCAGACGATGGCTGGATCATCGTGGCGGTGGGCAACGACGGGCAGTTCCGCAAGTTCGTCGAAGCCGGCGAAGCGCCCGCGCTCGCCGACGACGCGCGTTTTGCGACCAACCCATCGCGCGTACGTCACCGCGATACGCTCGTGCCGATTCTCGCGCAAATGGTGCGCAAGTTCGGCAAGGACACCTGGATCGACAAACTCGAAGCCGCCGGTGTGCCGTGCGGCCCGATCAACACGCTGCCGGAAGTGTTCGCACATCCGCAGGTCATCGCGCGCGAGATGGCGCTGGAGTTGCCGCATCCCTCGGGCGGTGTGGCCCGCCTCGTCGCCAGCCCGATGAAGATGAGCGAGACGCCACCCGTTGCCCGTAGCGCCCCGCCTACGCTGGGCCAGCACAGCGACGAAATTCTGCGTGAGCGCCTGGGTTTCGACGATTCCAAGATCGCGCAGTTGCGCGGCGACAGCATCGTCTGACGCCCGCGAGAAAAGGGCCTGACGCGAAGCCAATCGCGACAGGCCCTGCCTTTACCGGCGCGACCCACCTCACGCGCCGATTCCCCGTACGGGCATCGCCCGCCTGCCCGTCTATTCGTATGGCTCACCCTCGGCGAGCAGCGCCGGGGTGCCGATCACCGCATTCAAGCCATCGAAGTCGAGCATGCGTTCACGCCATGCCGCCGTAGTGCCTTGCGCGTGCAGATTAGCGTAGTACCCCTGCAACGTGCTGGCGACAGCACGCGCCGTCCCGCCCGGGAAGATCACGATACGGAAGCCGATGTCGGCGAGCGCCTGTGCGCTTTGTACCGGGGTCTTGCCGCCTTCGACCATGTTGGCTAGCAATTGAGCCGCCGCCCGCCCCGATGGTTTCGATCTGGATCATCGGCGAGCGCACCACCATGCCGAACTCGATGGATGTCTGTGCGCAGAGCGATGCCTCGCCGCCCGCCACGAGCGAGACGTCGAACGACGTGCCGCCCATATCGCCGGTGACAACGTTGGCGAAGCCCGCCGCGCGCGCAATCGCCGCGCACGCGATCACACCGGCCGCCGGCCCGGAGAGCGCGGTGCGTACCGGGACATCGCTGGCGGTCTGCCGCGACATGACGCCGCCGTTGCTCTGCGCGACGAGCAGTTCGCCGCCGAACCCTTGTGCCTTCAGGTCACGCTCGAGCCGCGTGAGATAACTGCCTACCACCGGTTGCAGCGCCGCGTTGAGCGTGGCGGTCGAGCAGCGCTCGAACTCGCGAATCTCGGGCAACACTTCCGTCGCCGCCGTCACATAGCCGTTAGGCCAGAGGGCACGAACCGCCGCGACCGCCCGCTGTTCGTTGGCGGGGTTGGCATACGCATTGATGAAGAACACGCACACGGCCCCCGTGGTGAGCCCCGTTGAGCACGGCCGACAGGAGAATGACCGGGTCGAACATCGCATCAGGCCTTGAGCGGGAAGATCGGCGCCACCTGACGATAGGAGTCCGGCAGAATCACGTTGATGTCGCCGCGCGTGACCTGTGTGAGCAGCGGCCGTGCGCCCGTGTTCTGCCCGTTGACGAACTTCGTCGGGCCGTAGGGCATGATGTGGTCCTTGAACGAACTCGATGCGAGCGCGGTCGTAATCGCCGCGCGATCGACGGATTTGGCGCGCTCGATGGCATCGGCCAGCAGCATCATCGCCGTGTAGGTCATGAAGACCTCGTAGCTGAAGAGCGCTCCCTTGGCTTGCGTGCGCCCTTTGAGCGTCGCCACGCGCGGGTCTTTCGGATTGAACCAATGGTTGCAGTCGATGATGCCGTCGGCGATGTCCGGAAACTCATTGAGGAGCCGGTCCAGTTGGTCGTCGACGTGCCGAAGATTCCCGACCATCCGCCGTCCACTCGCTCATAAGCGGTCGCGAAGCAGACATCGGTACGCTTGGACAGGAAATAGTCGATCACGCCGTAGAGCGTTTGCCGTGTGCCGCCGAGAACACGGAGCCGATGGCGACGACCGTCGTCAAGCCCTGCCCCGCGATGCCACCGAAGGCATATTGAAGGTTCATGCCGAACGGGCCGAACGTCTTTGTCCAGGTGAGCGCGTTATTGAAGCGCTGGCCCGTCAGGAAGACGAGCCACGAGTTCGTGGGCGACGCACCGATGAAGATCGGATCGACCATCGAGATCGCCACCACGGCGCCTGTGTACTGAGTTCGATCAACGACGGCAACTCTCTGGCCGGCAGGCTTTCGTCGCGCTGCAAGGCGGTTGGGGCGAATTCGCGCTTGGCCGTGTTCTATCGGGAAATTCCCGAGCCGCGAGCCTCTTCCAGAATCCATTTCGAAAATGCCTGAACCGGCCTCTCACTCAATTCAATCGGCTCGGGAAGCACAAGGCAAAAGTTCTTGGTGAGCCCCTTGCCGTCTGGCCAGGGGGCGACCAATCGGCCTTGCTCAAGCTCGGCGTCGATGTAAAGACGCGGCACCCATGCCACCCCCAAACCGGCTAGCGCGGCTTCTATCAGCATGACGTGGAGATCGTAAGGCGCGCCAACCGCCGGATTGGCAAGTACGATGCCTGACGCCTGCGCATACCTCTGCCAGGCATCCGGATTCTGCCTCCTGTGAAGCAGTGGCGACGCATCGAGCGATGTGTTTGCACCGGCATCGGCGAGGAGCGCCGGACTACAAACCGGCACAAGGATCTCTTACATCAGGCGATGCAGATGCATCCCCGCCCATGCGGGATGCGCAAAATGGATGGCCGCGTCGAAACCGCTCCCGGCAAGAAGGAAGGGTCCATCCGTTCGGCAATATGTACGGTAATGTTCGGATACTCGCGCTGAAACCGCTTCAACCGGGGAATGAGCCAACGGGTAGCGAAGGTGGGACTGGCCGCAATATCGATGCTCGCCCCCTCGATAGGTTGTCCCATCAGATACAGGCTGTCCCGCTCCAGCCGATCCAGAATCTCCCGAACCTGCACCGCGTACCGCGTGCCGTGAGGTGCGAGGCGCACTCGATTTCCCACTCGCTCGAACAGCGTAACCCCCAAGAACGCCTCCAACCGGCCAATCTGACGACTGACTGCGCCCTCGGTGCGTGCCAACCCCTCGGCGGCGCGGGCGAAGCTGCCGTGTCGAGCCGCCGCTTCGAATGCCAGAAGCGCTGAGTTGCTGGGAATTTTACGTGGCATGGGGGTCTCGTCGATTCAAACGCGCTCGGTTCAGCTTGATAAAACATCACTGAAGTCCGACTTTAATTCCTTATAAATACCGAAAACGTCAGATTACCATTACGTTAATACACTAATGATGCGTATTTCGCAGCAAGGTGCTCATCCGGCACAGAGGACAATCTGATGATCTACACGGTGGAATGCAGCTTCGCCGACTCCCACAGCGAAGCCGAATGGAACGACTTCTACAGCCTTGAAAAGCTGCCCGCCCTGATCTCGGTCACCGGCTTTCACACATCGCAACGCTTCCGGTCGATGAGCGACGGTTGCCCCGTCTATCTCGCCATCCACACGATTGACGGCCTGGAAGTGCTGGCGGGAGAGGAATATCGTCAGAAAGGCGGTGGCAATTTTGCGAGGTGGCAGCAACACATCACCGACTGGCACCGAAATCTGTACAGCGATATCGGTCTTGCGCCAGCGGTCGGTGCCGATGAAATCCTCGTGCTTGGTTCAAGTGGCCCCGATCCGCTGATTCGGATGGGCCTCGCGCCGCTGGCCATGCACGCCGTTGCGTTGGAGAAGTTTCCGGAGCACCGCTGGCTCGCCGTTCTGTCGCGGGCAAACGCTCCGCTTGTCGAGAGCATCGCCGATGGCCTTCATCTATACGCACCGATGACAGAGCAACTGACAAGCCCCCGCGCTCTTTCGACAGCGTCGACGAAATAGGTCTGCAATGCCGAATGTCACATTCCATATCGAGACGGGCAGCATGCCTTCCGGGGAGAGCCTTGCCGGGCTTTCCCGCGACTGTGTCGAGCGCGGGCCGCACCATCCTCATCGATGGCGGGGCTGGCGGTATCAAACAATGGGGCGGCCGTCTGAAAGACAATCTGCTGCTCGCCGGTATCGAACCATCCTCGGTCGACACGATCCTGCTCACACATGCCCATCCCGACCATGTCGGGGGACTCGAGAATGCCGCCGGACAGATTGCCTTCCCGAACGCGGAGTTGGTCGCTCATCGGCGTGAGGTCGGATTTTGGCAGGATGAGGGAAATCTCAGTCGTGCGAGCGAGCGGGCACGCGGCAACTTCCGGATAGCCCGTCAGGTGTTCGATGGCTACAGCGACAGGCTGCGGACTTTCGATGATGGGGAGGTGCTTCCCGGCATCCGCGCGATGTCATTGCCGGGGCACACGGATGGACACACGGGATACCTCGTCGAATCCCGGGATCAAAGCTTGCTGGTTTGGGGGGATGTCGTGCATTTTCCTCACATCCAGATTGAACGCCCCGACGTATCGATTGCATTCGATCAAGACCCCACACGGGCAGCCACCACACGATCGAGGCTTCTGGATATGGTCAGTTCGGAGGGACTTCTGATCGCGGGCATGCATTTGGGCGAACTCGGCTTCGCGAGAATCAAGCGGACGCGGAGCGAATACGACCTGCTTTACGTGACCGAAGCCTAAAGCGATGGTGGCGAGAGGCTGCGCTCCGCCTCGAGTGTGAGAAAGTCATTTGAAAAAGCTACCGCGCGCATATAGTCGGAAGGGATCTAACGTACGCGCGGATTGAGCAACCTGGCAAAGACGAGCCCGTCTCGGTGCCTTGCCCGTTGTTCGAGTTTCCAGAATCTCGCTTATGCACCTATCGACGGGGGGCAGTTCAGTCCCGGGGCGGTTCAGGTGCCGCAGGAGTTCCTGCCGTGTCGCGACGCCGTAGGAGAACCATGTCTTCCTTTTCATCATTGGCTTCGTGATTCCAGTACTACATCTCGACACGCGGACGCCGCGTGTCCATGAACCAGATAACGCTCGCCGTTTCCCGCGATACGTTCCGAAGCCGATGCGCAAGCGCGCTGTTGAATTGGAAACTGTCACCCTCCTGAATCTCAACGGTGTGGTTATCGACCATCAATTCGAGCTTCCCGGTCAAGACCATTCCGCCCTTCTCACCGGCTCCCATCAGCACCTCTGAAGAACTGGTTCCGGGATCGAAGTGGATCAGCATGAATTGCAGATCATGCTGGCCTTCCGGCGTCAGCAACTCCTTGCGCAGACCAGACGCCTGCACTAAGAACTTCGGTCTCGACGCGCTGCGCCGGACGAAGTTCCCTTCGCGGCGAGCTTTGGAATTTTCTTCGCTATCCGAAGCACCTTCGCTGAACAAATCCGTCAGCGGCACATCAAGCGCCGTACGTAGGCGCTCCAACGTCTTGACTGAAGGGCTGCTGATGCCCCGCTCGATCTGGCTGATCATTCCCGCTGATACGGATGACTTCGTCGCGAGTTCGTTCACACTGAGCCCCTTTTTCGTGCGCACTTCGCGAAGCCGCCGACTGACGACCGCCTGATCGTTCTCGGGCTGCCTGACTGTCTCCAAGTGCGGCACCTCAATTTCTACCTTAATAGCATTCACGATTCGTCCGCAGATCGCCCTTCGAAATCCATTAGCACACTCTTCTCACGTCGGGCTGCCTCGAAAGCCTGGCGCCCAAGGTCCTTGCCCACGCCCGAGCCCTTGAAGCCGCCAGTCGGAATGATGAGATCCCTGCTACGGCCATAACGGTTGATCCAGACGGTTCCCGCTTCGATTCTGCGCATCGCGCGCAGCGCCTGCCCGAAGTCACTGGTATGCACCCCTGCCGCGAGACCGTACGAAGGATGGTCCGCAAGGGCAAGACCTTCTTCCTCGTCTTCGAAGGTCTGCACGGTCAACACCGGGCCAAACACTTCCTCCCGCACGACTGGCATCCCAGCATCGACACGGCGAACGACCGTCGGACGATAGAAATGACTACCGATGTCGCCGTCGAAAGATGATCCGCCACACAGGATTTCCGCCCCGGCTTCTCGCGACGCCTGCACCTTCGCATCGATCTGACGCAACTGGGCCGCGCTGATGATCGGCGAGAAGCGCGTCCCGGCGTCCCACGTCAAGCCTACCTCGAGCTGCGACACGGCTCTCACAACGCCTTCGACCAGTTCGTCGGCCAGGTGGCGATGGCAGATCAGCCTCGTTCCAGAGACGCACGCCTGCCCGCCGTTCGCCGTGAAGCCGCGGCTCACCATCTCGATGACGCGCTTGATATCCGGCACACGGGCAAATACGAGTTGCGGGCTTTTTCCGCCCAGCTCCAGCGTGACCGGCTTGATGGACGCAGCCGCCAGATTCAGAATCGCTTTTCCGGTTCGCGTCGACCCGGTGAAGGTGATCTTCGCGATGCCCGGATGCGAAACCAGCGCCGCGCCCGCCTCCGTGCCAAAACCGTTGACCACGCTGAAGATTCCGGGCGGCACGCCCGCGTCGACCGCGAGTTGCGCCAGACGCAAGGTCGAGAATGGCGTGAGCTCGGACGGCTTAAGCACGATTGCGTTACCGGCTGCGAGCGCCGGCCCGCATTTCCACGAAGCCATCGACAGCGGAAAATTCCACGGCGTGATCGCACCGACGACGCCGAGCGGCTCGCGTACGGTCATGCCCAAGGTCGTGGCTTGGGTACATGCAACCTCGCCACCGGACTTGTCCGCCAGTTCAGCGAAGAACCGGATGGCCTCAGCAGTGAACGGAACGTCCGAGGAGATGACCTCCGAGATCGGGCGGGTCGATCCGATGGCTTCGAGCATTGGCAAGTCGGGGTCGGCATCGATGAGGTCGGCCCAGCGGCGTAACACGCGCGCCCGCTCGCGAGGCGCACATGTTGACCAGCCACTGGCGCGCAACGCCCGCTGCGCGCTCTGGACGGCCAGATCGATCGTTTGCGCCGAACCAGCCGACGTATGGCCCAACGTCACACCGTCCGAAGGGCGCAAAACATCAATATCCGCTTCTTCAGGAAAGCTGCGCAACGTCTCGATGAAATGACCTCGCGCAAACGCGGAGGGATCGGGAAAATTAATCATATCAGGGCGTGCCGGTCACTTCTTGACCATGCCGTAACGGCCGAGAATGGCATCCAGCGTGCCATCCGCCCGCATCGCATCCAGTGCGGCATTGATCTTGTTGAGCAGTTCCGTGTTTCCCTTCTTGACGCCGAAGGCAACGCCAAACGCTTTCATCGGCGTGTACCCGCTTACGACGTGCATCCCCTTGAGTGCGCCTGCGGCCTCCTGGGCCTTCAGGATCGGATAATCTGTCATGCCAAGCGCGATGCGATGCAGCGATACGTCACGCGCCATATCGGCGGGGTTATCGTAGATCTTGACCTCCTTGGCGTAGTGATTCTTCATCACCGCCTCCGAATAATCCGTACCCGCCATGATGCCGACGACGTCGTTGGAAAAGTCCTTGGCTGACTGGTACTCCTTCTTGTTGTCGTCGCTCACGAAGATTCCCTCGCCGAAGGCTGTCACGACCTGCGAGAAATCGATGACCTCGGCGCGCTTCGGTGTCGGCGTCATTCCCGCCACGATCATATCGATCTTGCCTGTGATAACCGACTGAATCAGGGCGGGGAACGGCACCGCCTGAAATTCCAGCGTCAGCCCCTCGCGCTTCGCGATCTCCGCTGCGATGTCGGGCATATACCCGGCGATCTTGCCGGTCTTCGTATCGAGGTAAGTCGTCGGCGCGCTCGACGGTGGCGAACCCGCGACCAGTTGAGCGGCTGACGCCGTCCCGACCGATGCGATAGCAAGCGTCACAGCAATGAGAGCTCGTCGAGTGAACTTCGCGGAGCAAACAGGGAGGTTTCGCGCAGCCGAGGGCTTGTTAGTAGTCATGATGAGCCTTGCACCTTTGACATGAAGTTGGCCGCCAGTCAGGCAAAGATACTCGACGGGCAGCGAGAGAGATTCGCAATGAAATCTCAGTATAGTGAATAGCTCGGGCGTTGCAATAAAAATATATTGAGCAGCAGCGATATCCCCTGCGTGGCGCACGATTACCCCAATGCACCGCGCGAGGTCATTTTTTATCCGTATGGTGCATGATGCACGCATGAGGGCAAACCTGCCCCTCGCGGAAACACCAATCGAACTTTTATTTTTGACACGCGGCCACGTTCACTATACTGCACAGAACGCCTCATCGGTCAGGCGACCTTTTAGCTAGGGAACACTATTGTGCGATGGTCGAACGCAGTCGAATTCTTCCCCTTCCTGCTGCAAGGGGCATGGGTAACGATCCAAATTAGCTTGCTGGCGCTGCTGTTGAGCATGCCCTTAGGTCTCCTCCTCGCCAGCGGAAAGCTGTCGAAACATAGAGCGATCTCGCTGCCGACGTCTTGGGTAATCAACGTAGTGCGGGGCGTTCCGATGATCGTCCTGCTGTTCTATATCTACTTCGTGTTTCCCGACATCGGCATTAGCCTCGGGTCATTCCAGGCGGCGGTAATCGGGCTGGGCTTTGCCTACTCAACGTACGTGGCCGAGATTTTCCGTTCAGGGATTCTGTCCGTGGACAGCGGGCAACTGGAAGCGGCCCGCTCGATAGGGATGGGCAAGTTTCAGGCTTTTCGGCGCGTGGTTCTTCCGCAAGCCTTCAAGGTCGCGTTGCCACCACTGTCCAGCACGGTCGTGATGCTCATCAAGGATTCCGCGATCGCCTCGACCATCGCGGTGACCGAGATGACGAGGCAGGGACAGTTACTTGCGGCCTCCACCTTCGACAACAGCACGGTCTATACGATGGTGGCATGCTTTTATCTCGCGATGACCCTGCCGTTGATGCAGTTGACCAAGTACATGGAAGCCAGGTTCGGCAAACACCAGGGGAACTGACATGATCGAGATCACCAACGTCCACAAGCGGTTTGGCTCAGAAGAAGTGCTCAAGGGCATTTCCATGCGCATTGCCGAGGGGGAGGTCGTCTGCCTGATCGGTCCTTCGGGATCGGGCAAGTCGACCATCCTGCGCTGCATTAACGGGCTGGAAACCTATGACAGCGGCCAGATAAGAATTCTTGGCGAAGTCGTCGATGCCCAGAAAAGCTCGATCAACAAGCTGCGCCGCAAGATCGGTATGGTGTTTCAGCGCTTCAATCTGTTTCCGCATCGAACGGTGCTGGAGAACGTGATGGAGGGGCCAGTCCAGGTCAACAAAATCGCGAAGGCCGAAGCGATGGCCCGCGCGTCCGCGCTGCTCGAACAAGTCGGCTTGAAGGAAAAGCTTCGGAACTACCCCGCCCAGCTATCGGGGGGGCAGCAGCAGCGCGTGGCGATTGCCCGTTCGCTCGCCATGGATCCGCGCGCCATTCTCTTCGATGAGCCCACGTCAGCGCTGGATCCCGAGCGCGTAGGCGAAGTGCTGCAGGTCATGCGCAGTCTGGCCAACAAGGGCATGACGATGGTCGTAGTCACGCACGAGATGCAGTTCGCCAAAGAGGTCGCAGATCGCGTGTGCTTCCTATACGACGGAAAGATACTTGAAGAGGGACCGCCGAGCCAGGTCCTCGGCAATCCGCGCGAAGAGCGAACTCGCGAATTTCTGAAACGCGTCCTCCACACGAGCGAGCAATGAGTACCCTTTTACCAGAAGGTTACACGCTAAGAGCAATGGGCCCGCTCGATCTGCGGCAATGTCTGGACATCACGAGGCGCATCCAGTGGGCGCATCGAGGGGAAGACTGGGCGCAGGCGTTCAGAGTGACTCGCGGCGTGGTTATTCAGTCGCAGGGGCGAGTGATCGGAACCGCTGTCGCATGTATCAAGGGAATGTTCTCGAGCATAGGCCTGATCGCGATAGATCCCGATTTCCAGAGACGCGGACTCGGACGCCACCTCACCAAAGCGGTGCTCGACCTCGCGACGCAGAATGTGTCGCTGGTGGCCACGGCAGAGGGCCGTGGGCTCTACGAGAGCCTCGGCTTCAAAGAAAACGGAACCATACTGCAACTCATGCTATCTCCGGGGGACTCTGCCAGTCGGCCCGTCGAGCCTCGATCAAGCCTTCGTGTAGCGCGCACAGAGGACTCAGACGACATCCACAGACTCTATCGACTTGCCACCGGCGCCTACAGTCAATCGCTACTGGATGATCTGCTCGCGGTAGCTGACGCGGTATGGGTCGTTCCCGGCCGGGACCAGGAGATCACTGGCTTTTGTATCGTACGGCCGTTTGGGCGCGGCGCCGTCGTCGGCCCCATTGTCGGGCAAACCGTCGAGGTGGCCGTCGATCTGATACGAGCGTCCATGCACCACTTTCCCCAGACCACATTGCGCGTTGACGTCAACAACAATGCAGCATTTTCCGATGCACTGTTAGCACTTGGATTTCGCACCGCAGGCTCCGGCACCAGGATGTTTCTCGGCGCGCCGCCGCTGCGGGATCATGCTGTTTGTCAGTTCTCTCTCATTAGCCAGGCGCTTCTCTAACTTATCAGCCAAGAAGAATCATGACCTCTCTGATTAAATTTGATCTCGCAAATTTGGGCGAAGGTACGCCGGGCAAACCGGTCTCAGGTCGGGAAGTAGACGGTGATCCGCTGTTCACCAACTGGCCTATGGACGACGCCGGCGGCGGCGTACGGGCAGGTGTCTGGGAAGTCACGCCAGGCGCCTATCGCTCGATCAAGGGCACCACCTGGGAATTTTGCTCGATTCTTAGCGGCGTCAGCGAAATCACGGAAGACGGCGAGGAGCCTGTCGTTATGCGTGCAGGCGATGCGTTCGTGATGAAGCCTGGTTTTGTCGGAACATGGCGATGCATCGAGACGACCCGTAAGCTGTGGGTCGTCCGCGAGAACGCCGCATGACTTTCCTTTTCAAGTCGGAAGCGCGCCGAGGCGAAGTGTGGCGTAGACGGCTGACAGCGGAATTCCCTGGCCTCGAGTTTCGAGTGTGGCCCGATACGGGCGACCCGCTCGATGTCAAATATCTCGCCTGCTGGATCCCGCCCGAGAACCTCGGCAAAACGTTTCCCAATCTGGAATTGGTCATCTCCGTCGGAGCGGGAGTCGATCAGATAGACCTCGGTTCGCTGCCTGCTTCGGTCACGGTAGTGCGCATGACCGAACCGGGCCTGGCGGCCGGCATGAGCGAGTTCGGCACGCTGGCCGTGCTCGCGGCCCATCGCGATTTGCCGGCCTATCTCTCGCAGCAGCGGGATCGCGCCTGGACCCAGTTGCCCGCCGTTGCTGCGAAGGACCGAACCGTCGGGGTGATGGGATTAGGCGTGTTGGGAACCGGACTGATCGAAAGCTTGAGGCCGTTTGGATTCAAACTGAATGGCTGGAGCCGGTCGCGCAAGCGTGTCGAAGGTGTGACGACCTTCGCCGGCAACGATGAACTCGGCGCCTTCCTGTCGAGCACCGACATTCTCGTCTGTCTGTTGCCGCTGACCGGCGAAACCCGCGGCATCCTGAACGCAGCGACGTTCGAGGCCCTGCCGGTCGGCGCAAGTCTGATCAACATTGGGCGTGGTGGCCACCTCGTCGAGCAGGATTTGCTCGACGGGCTGGCGTCGGAACATCTGCGCTGCGCGATTCTCGACGTGGCGAGCGTCGAACCGCTGCCCGCCGACCACGCGTTCTGGACGCATCCGCGAATCGTGTTAACGCCGCATATCGCCAGTGTCACGAATGCTGAAGGCGGCGCGGAGTTTGTAGTGGAGAGTCTGCGAAGACATTTCGCCGGTCAAACATTGACCGGTGTAGTCGATGTGCTGCGCGGATATTGACGAAGCTGGCGTGCTCAACGCTGAGAAAGTAAACGATGGAACGTTGCGATGCTTAGACTCGAAGAGATATACGATACGCAGGACTTCTCCGGTGCCGCTGATGTCGTCATCATCGGTGGTGGCATCATCGGGACGTCGACCGCCTACGAACTGGCGCGACGCGGGGTATCGGTGGCGCTGATTGAAAAAGGCGTGATAGGCGGCGAGCAATCAGGACGGAACTGGGGGTGGGTCCGCCAGCAGAACCGCGACCTGTTTGAGTTGCCGCTTGCCATGCGCAGCTTGCGGCGCTGGGGAGAGTTGAAGGACGAGATCCAGATCGATCTTGGCTTTCGCCGCGAAGGGATTCTGTATGCCAGCAACGACCCGAATAGCATTGCCAAGTGGGAAGCGTGGGGCAAGCAGGCGCGCCAGTTGGGCTTCGTGAGTCATGTGCTAAGCGCGGCAGAGATCCGCGAGCGCACACCTGCCGGCGGCCCAGAGTACGCCGGTGGCGTCTGGTCGCCCGATGACGGTCGGGCCGAGCCATCGCGTGCGGCGCCAGCGCTGGCCGAAGGTGCTAAGCGCCTGGGCGCGCAGCTTTATCAGAACTGCGCCGCTCGCGGTCTGGAGCTCAGCGGAGGCCGAATCAGCGGCGTCTGGACTGAACGCGGTTTGATCAAGGCTGGCGCGGTCGTTTGCGCCGGCGGTGCGTGGAGTGCGCGCTTCTGCATGCGCCACGGCGTCCAACTGCCAGCCGTCAATGTTATCGGTACGGCCATGCGAACCTCGGTGGCGCCGAACGTCGTCAACGGTTGCTTCAATGGTCCGGACTTCGCGCTACGCCGTCGGCTCGACGGTTCGTACACGCTGGCGATTCCGGGTTACGGCCGAATCGATCTGGCGCCGCTCGGCCTCAAGAACGCGCTGAAATACTATCGTAACTATCGCAACGACCTTGGGAAGAAGCTCAACTATCGCCTATCGAAACCTTGGTTCGAAGGTCCAGAGGCGTCGGCTTCATGGGAGTTCGACGAGATATCGCCGTTCGAACGTTGCCGCGTGCTCGATCCAAAGCCAGACTTAAGCTTCGTGAAAACTGCGCTCGAGAATCTCAAGCGTGCAGTGCCTGAATTCGCCGATGTTCGCATTGTGCATGCATGGGCAGGCGCCATCGATACGACGCCCGATCTTATCCCCGTCATTTCCGAGGTCGGCACGATTCCCGGCTTTTACATCGCAAGCGGCTTCAGCGGTCATGGCTTCGCGCTGGGACCGGCTGCCGGCGAATTGCTGGCCGACATGGTCACGGGAGCAAATCCGATGATGAACATCGCCCCATATCGTCTGGGCCGCTTCTCTGACGGTTCGGCGTTGAAGGTGCCGGAGATGATGTAAGGGGATGCAAGGCGACGCTCGTCGCTAATGTATGTCTGCGTGCGATCGAAGGACCGTTGTGCATTTCGGTAGACATTTCTGCGGCAGGACGAACCAGTATCGAGATAGCGGGTAGCAACGCCGCTAGTACTCAAAGACCGAATCCATACCGCTGTCCACTGCGAGACTGGGCGACCGCTGTAGATTGGTCAAGTGAGTCCCGGTCCGGGTTCGTGCTCATACGTGGCGAAATTAGTCCGCCCCAGATTCAGACGCCGGGGATCATAGCTGGGATGACGACCGGAAAGCGATACAGCATCGTGGGTCGACCGAAGTCTTCAGCCTAGCGATTGGTGTCAAAGGGCCAAGATGGGGCAGCACCTTGGCCAGATTCCTGCCTTCATCAACCGCCACCTCAATTTCGCGTGCCTATGTGGGGGCCTGCGCCTTCGTCCGAAACGTTTTTTGCTATACTCTTGCCCTCGCGTCGGACTTGAGCGCGTCAACGCGTTCCTACCTGCAAAATCGAAGCCTTCGTCGCCTCCTTGCTGTAGCAAAATTGTGGCAGTGAAGACGTGAAACGGCAGGTTGCGGAGTGATCTGGCGTGATACGTTAGGGGTATCACGATCAGCCGGAAAGCCCCGTGGAATAAGGCGACGCCCTTGATTTCAAAGGGCATCGCGCTACTGGATAGAATCCAGTCCCTCCCTGTAGTTCAATGGATAGAACGAGTGCCTCCTAAGCGCTAGATACAGGTTCGATTCCTGTCGGGGGGACCAATACAGGACTTGGCACCGCCCAAGAACGACAGAAGTACCCCATGCATGGTCTGACGGGGCATTTTTGTTATCGCGCTCGCTGCAATGATCATGCAGACATTTCCGGCGTAGCCGTTCTCGCCTGCAGGCAGAATTCGTTCGGGACTTTGACCCGCTTGCAGCAGACCTTGCGCCCGACAATTGACGCGAAACGTCAATGTTCATGCGGGCGTTGCGTCACCTGGCAAATCACCGAAGACACCTCGCGGCAACGCTCCCCTCATCACGCCACGCCAGCCCGGACAACGTCAAATATTCTGCCGTCTGGCAAATGAATCTGCCCCGTTGGCAAACGTCCCGTCGAAATGCGATGGCTCGCGACTTCTATCATGTCGAGCGTGCCGGCCATCCCCTGCATGTCGTAGGCGTTATTACGTTGACGCGACCGCAGCACGCCACTGGCGTGACCGGCTGGCAGCGCCCGCGCAGCACGGGCTTTGCGTCGGCCATGCAGGATTGAACACCTTCAACGGCGAAGCCCATCGCGAGCCATCCGTCAGCCGCGAGGGCTTTACCGATACGCCCCCGTCACCCGCACTGCGTCGGTGATGACTAGCCCCCCCGCTGTCGACGCGGCGACCAGAGCGCTGCTTGCCATGGCCACCGACTTTCAAGGCGGGACGCACTAACCGTCCCGCGCGGCAGCGCCGAAAGCGCGCCGGAGCAACACGTCAGCCCGTCAGGCCACCCAGCGCTCGCCCACCTGCGCCGTCTTGACCCACGCCATGAACGCAGCGGCTTCGGGCGTGTCTGCCGGCGCTGACCAACTCGCGTAGTCAGACTCGACAAACGGCCGGTACGGACCGTGCTTGACCTCGAAGATCACGCCCCCCGGATCCAGCGAAAGCACCGTGTGGAAGACGCCTTGCGCCGTCTCCGTCACGCTCGTGTCCTCGCCTAGCAACTTGCGATCCGTGACAACGCCCGCCTCGTCGAACGTCAGCACGACAAAGCGCCCGCGCAGCGCCGTGAGCAATTCCCACGTCTGACGATGCAAATGCGGGCGAATATACGTCGCCGGTTCCATCGCGATGGCCAGACGCTGAATCGGATCGTCCAGTGACGCGTGCAGGTTCTGGTTCATGCGTGCGCGTGGTGACTGCCCGGCTTGCTGGGTCAGCGCGTCGAGCGCGGCAAAGGTCAACGTTTTCATAAGGGAAGTGTGGGGAATCTTGAGGATGAAGCCTTCGGGCATCGCAGCAACGGCCACGAGTGTAGCAAAACGATGAGCGCTATCCGTCCATAAAAAAACCCGCCTCACGGCGGGTTTTTCACTTCGCACTTCACTGCACCCAAAGGGCGCAACGCCGTGCTTAGTACATCTTTTTCTTCAGGGTCTGGCTGCGCAGGCGCTTACGCAGGCGGGCCACGGCGGCAGCCTTCTTGCGCTTGCGCTCAGCCGTCGGCTTTTCGTAAGCCGCACGTGCCTTGACTTCCTTGATCAGGCCCGTGCCATCGATGGCGCGGCGGAAACGACGCAGTGCGACTTCAACGGGCTCACCGTCTTTAATCAGGATCTTGGTCATGCAATAACTCGTATAGTGAATTGGCTCGCGAGAGCCGCAAATTTAACTTACCGGGCAAACACACCCTTCCCCGCCCTGCAGGAGACATCTCCTGCCAGGCACGACGAACGGATTTGCCACGGACTGCACTACACCACATCCGGCGGGACCGCGAATCACCTCCTCTGCGATCTCCCGATTGGCTTTCAACGCCCGGCTCGCTTACCGCGAACCCTGCATCGCGCCTTCCAGACTGGCTGAACGGTTGATTGATGGCAAAGCGGCACGCTCATCGTTCGTCAATGAGAACCGCCTCCCTCGATGCCCAGATTTTGGACAAGCTGGGGATTATACACACAAATCGCGGAAAATGTACATGATTGGATTGTCAGCGATCGACAGCCGCGACTGCCGGCACTTTCACGGCCCTGGGCTTTGCCGTCCTGACGGACTTCACACCCATCGCCGCCTTTGCAGGTTTGAGAGACTTGGCCGCCTTCGCCGCCGTCGCCAATTCGAGGTCGATCGTGCGCTTGAGCCCTTCGATGATGGGCGCGGCCAGATCGTCGGCAAAATGATCGAACCAACGCTTGGCCTGCAGGAGCTTCTTTCCGCCAAGACGCCGCTTGTGATCCGCATCGTCGGCAAGCACCTTGGCCGAGAGTCGCGCGCGCCCCTTGGGCAGACGTTCGAGAACGGTAACGATGATGAACCCGCGATAAGGCGTCTTTTGCTCGGCAGACATATTACCCCCCCTGATGTACCCGCCTCGCGACGGGCATGGACCGGATCGAAGCCACGATCTGAGTGACGTGGATGAATCTGATCGTACCACGACGCAATCTGCGTGCGCGCAGGCAGGCGATCGATGCGGGAAGTTCGCGCGGGCGACGGCGGCGACGGGCCTCGCCCCGCCGTCCATTCACGACACGCCCGCCCCTCGCTCAGGAGGCAACGTGCACCGAACCCTCCGGAAACAGTTTGCGCATGAATAAAGAATCTCCGCTACCGGTGACAAGGAGCCGGTGAGTCGCGCGTGTCGCCGCAATGTAAAAGAGGCGGGCCTCCTGCTCCAGATCGGCGTCATCCAGCGACATCGCCCCGACGCCGGGCACGGCCACGAACGAATACTCCAGGCCTTTGCTGGCGTGCATGGTCAATACGGTGACCGCGTCCGCACTGGGGGAAAACCGCTTGCGATCTCGCTGTTGCCACTGGTAGGGGATTCGCGCCTTCGCCAGCGCGTCAACGCACGCCTGGCCGACACTCCATGTCCGATAGACGATCGCCATGTCCTGCCAGGCCGTGCCCTGGTGATGCGCCTGGCCCATTTGTTTTGAAATGGCTTCGGCCTCATCCGCAATCGACGGAAGTTTGATCAGCATGGGTTGCGGCCCCTCTCGCCCACAGCTGATCGGACGAATCAACGGCACCCCATCGTCGTCAGTGGCCTTCGCGTCCAGAATGTCCTCGGCCACGTTCGCGGCAAGCGCCAGTATCTGCCGCGTATTCCGATAGTTGATCTTGAGAATTGTCGTGCGTCCCTGCGCCTGCACGCCAACGCTCTTGAAGCTGAATCCCTGCCGCTCCGAACGATTGAAGATCGATTGTGCATCGTCATACAGCACGAGCAAATGACGGCATTCCGGCGAGACCATTTGCACGACTAGCTTGAACCATGACGGCTCGAAGTCGTGGCCCTCGTCGATCAGCACGGCGGCGTATTGCGCCGCAGGAATACTGCCTCGATCAACGGCTTTGATCACGCACTGAACGAGTTCCGCAAAAAACCGTTCACCCACCCCTTTCGGGCGCGTGACGTGATAGGCATTCAATTGATCCGAACACCAACCGTGAAAATGTCGGACGATGACCTTGGCCGACAAGCCCTTGGCCTCCATTACCGATTGGATCTTTCGGGAAAGTGGCTCGCTGAAACAGAGCACCAACACGGGCTTGTCCGATTGCGTCGCCAGGTATTCGGCGCGATAAGCGAGGATCATCGTCTTTCCCGAACCCGCCACGCCGTGAATGACACGGTGGCCATCGCCCAAGCTACGTGCCAGCTGCTCCTGCTGCACGTCCATGACGGCCATGATGTCGGGCAATTCGATCTGATCCGACAGCAGGTCGAGCTGAGTCGCCTGCACGCGCACTTCCGGGAAAAGAATCCATCGAAATCGATCGATCTGCGGTAGCGTCAGCTTTCCGCGGAACTGGAACTTGAACATCTGCCACAACCGGGTCTGAAACGCTTCCGCGTCGACAGCCTCGGTCATTTCGTCGGCGCAAATGACTCTCGAAGGCTCGAGCGCATGGCCCAAACCGCCATCCGTGAACTGCTTGCGCGTCATGTTCGGCAACACGACGCCGAACGTCCAGGGCAGTCGCAATTTCCCCGCGTAGGGATGCCCCGCAGGATTCACCAGTTGAGGATCCCGCTCAAGCGCATTGACGATGTCGAGCGTATATCGACGCGCCTGCTCAAGCGGACTGATGACGGTTTTGGGGCCGTTGCTGCCCAAAATTTGCCAGTCGCCGCGATCGGCACGCAGGACGGTCGATATCTTCCAGTCCTTGACTTCGAGGATGAGCAACCCACGCTGAGGGTGAAGCACCACAAAGTCCGGATACGACTGCATCGTGGCGACGGGAACGTCATACCAGATCAAATAGTCGTCTTCGAGTTTCTGCTCCAGCCGCTCGGCGAGTCTGCGTTCGCCGGGCTGCATTCTGCCCGCGCACGAGGACAGAGAGGGAATGATCGTGGCCATGCGCCTCCATGATTTAACGAAATCGGTCTTCTAAGTAGCGATGTTTGCGCTTGGAAGGTATCCAGCTTTCCTTATCGTGTGTAAGGGCAGAGATTTCGTTACGACGTTGAAGACATCAATAAATCGGCGTCACCGCCCCGCCGAAGGCGCTGCGCGGCTCGCGCAGTATCGGTGCGATGGGTCATGCGTTGTCACGAATATCGGATACAGCCCAATCAGGAGGTTCGCTCAGCCATAAAAAATCGCGACAGCGCAAGGCAAGATCAACGACTTCCGCCTTACATTTATAATGCAGTACTAATTAAAATAAACAAAAACAGTCATCAACGAACGCGTGCGTTTCGCATCCCCCTCGTATCGCGCGAGCGGCCGCGACGAATCACGCGGCACATGCGCACCCGCGAGTCGATATTTTTGAAGCCATTAGGGAATAAAAAGGTCAAAGCCTGCACGCACCTCAACGGAGACTGCGGCCACTGCGATGCTATGAGCGGCCAGCTTATCAGCAGCAAAGGAGTTGGATGAAACGTCATTAGCGCCGGCGCCCCCCACAACTCCCTGATCCGCTGGGTCGTTGGCATGGGCAAGCGCTTTCGGGACATGGTTGGAAAATGTCGAATTGGGTGCTTTTGCACAGCACATTTCACCCCGCAACCAAATCTCAAGTTGAGGCTGGCGTGCGCAACTGCACTTGACCGCTGGCGGTCGACAAGAAAGCGTCCGATAGAATACCCAACGGACGCAACCCCCAATTTGCTCCGTCAGGCGTTCACGCTGGATGCTAACGAGCGCTACGTTAACGTCAAATGCCCAACCCGCCGAGCGATTTTCCGCCATCGACAAACAGGGTCTGGCCTGTAATAAATCGTGTATCGGCGGAAGCAAAAAATGCGATCGCATGTGCAATGTCAGACGGTGCTGCCGCAGCGCCCGACGGCTCCAGCGCAACCGCCGCCGCGTATTGGTCAGCCGGCATGGTCCGCGTCATCGGCGTGTCGGTAAAGCCGGGGGCAATCGAATTGACCGAAATCTGCTTCGCGCGCAACTCAATCGCCATCGCCCGCGTCAAGCCAATGACCCCGGCCTTGCTTGCCACATAATCGGCAAAACCGCGTCCGCCCAAAGCCCCACGAGACGATACCGTCACGATGCGTCCGCCTGGCGCCATACGCCGCGCGCCTTCCTGCGCGATGATAAATACACCCAGCAAGTTCACATCCAGCGTCCGCCGAAACGCCTCATCGTCGATTTCGTCGAAGTGTCGCGGTGTGTATATGCCCGCCGCACACACGACGACATCGACCCGCTGTTGCGCATCGAGCGTGTCGCAAATGGCTTGCCTGTCGCAGACGTCGACCGCCGCGCCCGTTGCCGACAGTCCCAGCCCTGACAAATGCGCCACTGTAGCCTCCACCGCATCGGCGTTCCGGTCGACGACAACGACGTGAAAGCCATCACACGCCAGCTTTTCCACCGTTGCACGGCCGATCCCCGACGCGCCACCAGTCACAAAAGCCACTTCCTTCGTCGAAGTTCCCATCATGTGCGCCATCATTGCCACCCCTTTTTTTAATGCCTTTGCCAAGCGCTCAGTCCGCATATGCCGTGACGTTACCGTCCGTCTTGCTTCGTCCATACGGCAGAATCATCGCCAGGATCGCGGCCACCGCAACACTCGCGGCCAAGCAGTAAAGCGCAACCGTAAAATCGGGAGACCGGCCACGCGCCACGCCCACCAACCATGGGGCGAAGAATCCTGCCAAGCCGCTGATCGCATTGATCAATGCCATGCCGCCTGCTGCCCCAGCCCCGGCAAGAAACGTCGGCGGAATCGTCCAGAAAACGCTCAACGAACCCACGATGCCAGCGGCAGCCACACAAATGCAAGCGAACGAGGCGAGTGGCAAATTCGAGGTCAAGCCACTGCCCGCCAGCCCGGCCGCACCGATAAAAAGCGCCCCCGCCAGATGCCAGCGGCGCTCCATCGTGCGATCAGAATGTCGCGCATTGGCCAGCATCGCGATGGCGCCGAGCACGAACGGAATGGCGCTGACCAGACCAATCTCGACGATCGACAGGCTGCTCATCTGCTTGATGACTTGCGGTAGCCAGGTCGAAATGCCGAAAAAGCCGATACCGATGCAGAAGTACAGCAAGCCCATCAGCCAAACCATCGGCGCGGTCATCGCACTGCGAAAGCTCGACACGCCGTGTTTCGCCGAGATCGCCTCTTCACCCGCCATCGCCCCCACAAGCCACTGGCGCTGCTCGGCGCTGAGCCAACGCGCGTCAGCCGGACGGTCAACCAGCACAAACCACGCAATGACGCCGAGCACGACTGCGGGTATGCCCTCGATCATCATCATCCATCGCCAACCTGAAAAACCGCTTGCCTCATGGAAGTGCGAAATCAACAATGCCGAGAGCGGTCCGCCGATGATGAGCGAGACGATGTTGGCTGAGTACACGCGACTGATTGCGCGCCCGAGATGCTGCTTTGGAAACCAGAGCGCGAGGTAATACAGCACGCAGGGAAAGAATCCGGCCTCGACCACACCAAGCATAAGTCGGGCGCCATATAGCTGTTGCGGCGTCTGTACGAAAGCCGTCGCGGCCGACACAATGCCCCACGTGACCATGATGCGGGCCAGCCATGCCCTCGCACCGAAGCGATGCATCAGCATGTTGCTCGGCACTTCGAAGCCGATATACCCCAGGTAGAAAATGCCTGCGGCAAAACCGAACATCTCCGGCCCCATGCCCAGTTCCTGATTCATCTGCAGCGCGGCAAAACTGATGTTCGCGCGATCGAGATAGTTAACGAACCACGCGACGAAAATCAGCGGCACGAGGCGCCAGGTGACAAGGCGAACGGTCTCGCGCTCTACGTTGTCGTCGCCGATAGGCCTCAGGGCGCTCACGCCCGACTCGGATGGCTTCATGAGGATACTTTCCTTTGTGGTTGCAATGTCTGTCGGGCGACGCCCGCACAGGAAGTTGGTTTTATTGCCGCGGTCGTAGCGCCGTGGGAAATCACGTCGCGCTTGGCGCTGCGTAAGCCACGATCTCGATACGCATACCCGGCACGACCAGCGCTTTCACCACGACAGTCGAGCGGTTCGGATACGGCGCGTCGAAGAACGTGCGATACACCGCATCGACGGTGCGCATGTCTGCCACCTCTGTCAGGTAAATCAGCACCTGTGCCACGTCGTTCAGCGTGAGGTCTGCCGACGCAATTGCGCGTCGCAGATTGTCAAAGGTCAGCGTGGCTTGCGCCTCGACATCACCGGTCTCGATCGTGCCGTCGCCGCGCACCGGACCGTGAGCGGTACATACGACGTCGCCGGCGCGTGTTGCCCAGGAAAAAGGTTGATCAAGACTCGGCAAATCCACAGGGATGACGTCTGCCATGATTATTTCGCTCCAATAGGCTGTGCGCTCAAACCGTGCTTATTCGTTACGTGCCGCCGCGAAGTGCTCGACCGTATCGGCGAGGGAGTAGGTCGCATCGAAACCCAGATCGCGACGCGCGGCGCTAACGTCGGAGGGTGCCGGGCGCAAGTGCGGAAATGCGGCAAAACCTCCCGAAGGCAATCTCATCGCGCCGATTCGCAGCGACGGATACATGTGCCGCACGACCTCGACAAATTCGTCGACCGTAAACCAGCGGCCGGTCGCGACGTTGTAAACACGCTGTTTGGGATCGACGGCATTCAATGCGGCCAGGTTGGCCCGCGCACAATCGCGTGCGTCCACGAACTCCTCGCGGCCATTCCATAAAAGCACGGGATCGTCGAGATATACGGGCACGTTGCTGCGTCCCCCATCGAGCAGCTTGCTGAGCAGGCGCCCCGGCACGCTTGTCGACGCCTCCGGGCCGGCGCCCAGAACCGCGCCGTAACGCAAGACGATCACGCTCAAGCCATAGAGCGCACCGTAGGCAAGCCCAAGGTGCTCGCCGGCAACCTTCGTCGCCGCATAAATGCTGGCCGGCGCTTCGCTGACCGCATGGGTGGTGAAGTCTTCCGCAATGGGCTCGGGTGGCAACGTGCCAAATGACGAATAGGCCACGGTCGTCGAGCTGGCCAACACGACACGAGCCAAATCGTGACGGCGTGCGACCTCCAGCACGTTCGCTGTCCCGAGCGTATTGACCCGCACGCCCGCCAGCGGATCGATTCGAATCGCCGTCGAGAGCAAGGCCGCTGTGTGCACGATCGCTGTAACACGATGCGCATCGACAATCTGCGACAGCCGTTCAAAATCCGTGACGTCGCATTGCACGAGCGGAACGTCCACACCGGTGTCGCGCACACGCACATCTGCCAAAAGCACGGCCTCTCCCTGCGCCTGCAACGCGGTCGCCGTCAGCCGACCGATCAGCCCCGCCCCTGTCACCAAAATCGTCATGTACGTCTCCTCGTGTGTATCCCTGCGCGCCGCATCCGAAATCTATGCGGCGCCATGCCATGGGACGCAAGCTACGGACACAAAATTTCCGTGTCAACACAAAAAATGTTTGATTTTATAAATTTGTGCGTTAATTATACGAAAACTCCACGACGCACCTGACGTTGCCGTGTTCGTCCGTGTTTTCCCTGACCTATCCGAATGAAGCCCGAAATTAACCACCCGATGACAACGCCCGCACAGTTGAACCTGACACCCCAAATGCCATTGCCGAGCGCCGCAGCGATGGCCTACGAAGAAACGGTACTGGGATGGGCAAGCAGCGCCGACGCGGGGCTGTGGCATGCCCGCGGTATCGCATACGGCGAGCATCCGATGCATAAGTTCGATGTGTTCGCTGCGCCGGACACCCCCGCAGACGCACCAGTTCTGGTGTTCTTTCACGGCGGGGGATGGACCAACGGCTACAAGGAATATGTGAGCTTCATGGCGTCGCATGTCGTCGCCATCGGTTGCGTGCTGGTCGCACCGAGTTATCGGTTGGCACCGGGCGCGCCATTGCCGGCGGCATTCGAGGATGGCGCTGCGCTGCTGGCCACGCTACAGAAGGTACTGCCTGCTTGGCCGCGCGCCAAAGCCGCAGGCGGAAGCGTCGAACTCGCGCGCCGCGTCGTGCTGGCCGGGCACTCGGCCGGCGGACATCTGGCGGCCCTACTGGCTTTGCGTCCCGACGCCTTGATACGCGCCGGCGCAGACCCCGATCACATCGTCGGTTGCTTGCCCATCTCAGGTATTTTCGACCTGCACCATCCTGAGCCCGCGCCGGGCTCGCTCGAAGCCCGCGTCTACGACATGGTGCTCGGTCCGCATACGGACGACGCCCTGATGAGTCCGCTGTGCTGGGCACGCGGCAACACTGTACCGATGGTGCTCAGTTGGGGAGAGTACGACAGTCACCGGGTGGCGCGATCGAATCAACGCATGGCAAGTCTGCTCGCAACGCAGGGCGGCCCGTGGGCGGCCTTTGTCGAGCCGCACGCAGATCATTTTCAGACACATACATCGCTGGTCGACGGCACGCACGCCTGGTACCGCAGGCTGGCGTGCGTCGCCCACAACCGGGGTGTGCCTCGCGATTGAACAACCGATGGGCTCGCGCAGCGACAACACGAAGTTGTCCGCACCGTGCAGCGCCCGAAAAATTATCAACAGGCGCCTCGTAAGCGCCAATTCCACGTCCTACGGAGTCATCATGAAACGCAGCCCCAGCCTCTACCGTCTCACGCTCGCCTCGCTGTCGGTGTCGCTCGCCGCTGGCACCGCAACGGCACACGCGCAGTCGAACGTCACGCTCTACGGCAGTATCGATGCGAGCATCAACTACGTCTCCAATCAAGGCGGCGAACATAGTTTTCAAGCGCAGAACGGCATGATCAATGGCTCGCGATGGGGCATAAAGGGCACTGAGGACCTGGGTGGCGGCCGTAGCGCGATCTTTCAGTTGGAGAACGGCTTCAACATCTTCAACGGCAAACTCGGTCAGGGCTCGCGTGAATTTGGCAGGCAGGCATGGGTCGGCCTGAAGGACAACAGCCTGGGGTCGCTGACGGTCGGGCGTCAATACGATCCGACGATCTGGTACCTTGCTGTTCATACGGGAGGCTTTACCGGCGGGACAGCGTTTGCCCACCCGTTTGATAACGACAATATGGGCAACTCGTTTCGCATCGACAATTCGGTGATGTATTCCAGCGCTTCATGGAATGGACTGTCGATGCGCAGCATGTATGCATTCTCAAATCAGGCCGGCGACGGCGCCAACAATCGCGCATACAGCGCAGGTATCGGCTATGACCACGGACCGGTCAGCCTCGGCGCGGCGTTCATCGTCATTAACAATGTTGGCGCAAACGCTGGCGGCGCGATCGATGGCAGCAGCGCTTCGGGCGACTCGACCTTCGTGGCGGCCAAACAGTCGGTCTTCGGTGCAGGGGGCAGCTATAAATGGGGCAATGGTGTCTATGGCGCCACCTGGACCCACACGATGATCAGCGATGGATCGTCCGTCAATCTGTACGGATACAAGTCCATGGGCAATGCGGATCTGCGCATGGACAACTTCGACATCAACGTGACCTATAACACCACGGCCAATATCACGCTGATCGGATCGTACGCCTTCACCATGGGGCATTACGACAATGCCACGACGAGCGCGAGCCCGAAGTGGCATCAAGTGAATCTGCAAGCGGCGTATTACTTTTCGAAGCGAACCGACGTATATGTCGACGCCGTCTATCAGCACGTCATCGGGGGCACGGGCACACCGTTCGCAAATGCCATCTTGTGCGGCTACGCGCAATCGTCGACGCCCACGCAAATCGTTGTCGGCCTGGGCATGCGCCACCGGTTCTGACATCGCACGGCACAGGCACGGGCCCACGCGTCGACGCATGATACGACGACGCCGAGCCCGCAACGATCGTCACGCCTTTTCGATGGCGCTCGCCTAACGACGAGCGCGTGTGGCACGCGGAATGGCGGCCTTTGACGCCATGCGCTTCGGCGCAGGCGCGGGGATATCATCTAACGCGGCACGGCCATCATCGAGCCATGTCTGCGCGTCAAAAGTCGCCGTCAGGTGCTCACGTAAAAGCTGGCAAGCCGTGTCGGCATCGCGTGCGAGAGCGGCTTCCATCAACGCCTTGTGCTCGGTAAAAATGCTGTCCGTGCGAGCCGTGAATCCCATACGTGCAAGCCGGATACGTCGATAGCGCTCCGTCAGATCGACGAGTTGATTGTCCACTCGGTGCAACCAAGGCGACCTCGCGCCGGCAAGCAGCGCGCGATGGAATCGCCGATGAGCGCCTTCCCAAGCCTCCTGATTTTCAACATCCTCGAGAGACGCCGGCACAGTCGCGTGCGTCAGTTTGTAGAAGGCGGCCGAGATTTCTGCCCCCCAGTCTGCATCACCAAGCCGGATCGACTGTGCGAGCAAGATGGTCTCGATGTTCACACGGGCCCAAACGATGTCCTGCAAGTCCTGCACCGACACCGGTGTCACGCGGAACCCTCGCTGCCCTTCATTCGACACGAGCCCTTCGCGGCTCAATAACATCAGCGCCTCGCGGATTGGACTCATGCCAAGGTTGTAACGCTCCTGCAACCCTTGCAACCGGAGTTTCTCGTCGGGTGCGAGCACGCCAGCAAGGATATCGCGATGCATCAGCCAATAGGCCTGCTCGGAAAGCGTACGCTCCCCCCCCGCCTCGCTTGCCCTCAGCCGAGCCAATGGGTGTTTATTGTCTCTTTCGTCCTTCTTGGGTCTCATTTGCGATTACGGAGGTGGCGGCACCGAAGACTGCCCGCTTGATTTACGAAAATATTGGATGAATTATAAATTTACCATGCCGCGCCCCATTTTCGTTTACTACGATCCGCCTATCGACTGATTTCAGGGATATCAGGATGGCCGAGATGTAATGCCCCAGCGGAACCCGCTCAGATTAAGCGGCTAATGCGAGTGCCTCAGCCGGGGGCGTCATCCCGAGCGCCTGATGCGGGCGCCGGTGGTTGTCAAAACGTATCCAGACCGATCACGCGAACGGCATGCTGGATCGTCTCGAAGCGTTGCCGATGCACGCATTGCGCCTTCAAGGTACGGATCACGCGCTCGACCATGCCGTTCCGTTGCAGGCAATGAGGTGTGATGAATGCTTGGCGCAATCCGTAGCGGCGCACCAGCGTCGTGTAGCTTCGCGAGGTAAACACCAAGCCATTGTCTGAGCGAAGCAGAAACGCAGCGGGCACGCGGCCAAGCGTCCCGAAGCGAGCGATCAGGGCGTGTTCCAGTGCACTGACGACGGTGCAGGCTTTACCACTTCGCGATGGCCCTCAAGGCATTGTCCATGCCCCGCTTGCCGTCTTCGACCCTCTGCTCGACCTCCGAGGGGGACAGATCATAAAAAGAAAAGGGGTTAGCCGAAGCTAACCCCTTTGATCCTGCTGGTCGGAGCGATAGGATTCGAACCTACGACCCTCTGATCCCAAATCAGATGCGCTACCAGGCTGCGCTACGCTCCGACGAAGAGCACGCATTCTAGTGGGTTCTGCGCGCCACGTCAATTCAACGTATCCTGCGCCGCCATTTTCTCGTCGACTGCGGGCACAATAGTTGTGTCTCAGCGGCTCGCCGACGGTCATGCCGTCGCCACGAAACCCCGTCATAGTGGGAGGTTCACCATGTCCGAACCTGTGTCGATGAACCTGATTCTCTGGCGTCACGCCGACGCCGAAAACCTGCCGGCTTCCCTCGCGCTCAATGCACAAGCCGATCTGGCGCGCGAACTCACCGAGCGCGGCCGCAAACAGGCCGAAAAGACCGCCCAATGGCTGCGTTCCCGCTTGCCCAGCGACGCCCTCATTCTCTCCAGTCCCGCGGCGCGGGCGGTCCAGACCGCCCAGGCACTCACCCCCACGCCGCGTATCGTGCGCGATCTCGCTCCCGGCGCGAACGCCATGACGCTGCTCGGGGCCATCGACTGGCCCGGCAATGTCCAGACGATCGTGCTCGTCGGCCACCAACCCGCCCTCGGCCAACTTGCCGCCCTGCTGCTGACCGGCCAGGAAGCCTACTGGACGATCAAGAAGGCCGGCATCTGGTGGCTCGCCTCACGCCGCCGCGAAGACGAGAGCCAGGTGGTCGTACGCGCCGTCATCAATCCTGACCTGCTTTGAACCGCACGCGTCGACAACGCGTTGTGGCAACGAAATCCCCCTCCCCCGTCTCCCGTGAACTGGCCGGCGAAAGGCTTGCAAATTGATTCCTGACATCATGACGCCGGATTTTTTGTCATAGAATTGTCATCCACCGTTCACGGAATCGACATTGATGCTTTTTAAAGTACGTCGCAACGCGACTGTCAAACAAAGGGCCTTTATGCGCGACCTGCCGAACCCCACCATGCCGCTCTCTTCGTTGCCCCCCACGTCGCGGAGGCATCTTCCTCGCCCTGAAACGCCTGTCAAGCCGAATCTGGGTGTGGCGTGGGCACGCGACGAAAGCGAACTTCGGGAAGCCCAACGCCTGAGATACCATGTCTTCGCAGAGGAAATGGGGGCGTCGGTCAAGGGCCCCGCAGGCCTGGATGTCGACGAGTACGACCAATACTGCGACCATTTGATCGTGCGCGACCAGGACTCGCTCCGGGTTGTCGGCACTTACCGCGTACTCCCCCCGGATCAGGCAAAGCGCCTTGGCCGCCTGTACTCCGAAGGGGAATTCGACCTCTCCCGGCTCGACCATCTGCGCCCGAAGCTGCTCGAGACCGGCCGCTCATGCGTACATGCGGACTTCCGTAACGGCGCCGTCATCATGGCGCTCTGGAGCGGCCTGGCCGAGTACATGCTGCGCAATGGCCTGGAGACGATGCTCGGTTGTGCCAGCGTACCGATGGCCGACGGCGGCCACTACGCCGCCAGCCTGTACCGCAAGCTGCAAGCCACCGCCATGGCCCCGACCGAGTACCACGCCGTGCCGCGCATCGCGCTGCCGGTGGGCGAGCTGCAATCGACGCTGGAGGTCGAGCCGCCCGCTCTGGTCAAGGGATACCTTCGCCTTGGCGCCCGCATTTGCGGCGCCCCGGCCTGGGACCCCGACTTCAATACCGCCGATTTTCTCACCCTGTTCCGCCTGGCCGACATCAACCCGCGCTACGCGCGCCATTTCCTCGGCCCGGAGCTCCTGAACAAGCTCAAACAGGCCTGACAGGCGCCGCTCCCCCCGCGCCAAGACACAAAAAAGCCCGGCAGATGCCGGGCTTTTTCATTTGCGCCGCCCGGATGCAATGGGCTGGCCAGCCGTCACGCACCACGTGTCATGCGTACACGACCTTGTAGCGCAGGCCGATCTTCTCCCATTCCTGCGCCTCGCGCTGCAGACTGTAGTCGGTCAGCGGATTGACGTCGATCCACGCGCGCGGCACCGACACCATGAAGCCGTCGCCAAGCCGTTGGACCTCGATGCTGTCCGGCAACGCATCCGTGCGGCGGCGACAGAACAACACCGCCAGACGCAGGCAGAACAGCAACTGCCAATCGACCTGCTGCACCTGCGACGCCAACTTGCCCAGCTTGCCGACGTGCCCCAGCAACAACTCGGCCAAGCGCGCCTGATCAGGGCGCGAAAACCCCGGCATATCCGCGTTGCTGCCGATGTACGCCGAATGCTTGTGGTACGCACTGTGCGAGATCGACAACCCCATCTCGTGGAGCGACGACGCCCAGTTGAGCAACGCCTCGCCTTCCGCGCGATCCTCGTCCAGGTCCTGCGTCGTGCCGTCGCCGTCGGCCTCGGCCGCCTCGACCGGCAACTGCCGATACAGACGGATCGCCAAACACCCCACACGCTCGGCCTGGGCCCGGTCAACGCCATAACGGCGCACGAACTGCTCGACGGTCACCGCACGCATGTCCTGATGTTGCGTACGCCCCAGCAAGTCGTACATCACGCCGAGTCGCAGCGCCGCATCGGTCGTCTCCATATGGTCGACTTCGAGTTCATTGAAGACCGACAGCATGATGGACAAGCCGCCCGGCAACACCGGAACGCGATCCTGTTTGAGCCCGGCAAGCTTCAGGCGGTTGGCGTTCTCAGCCTTGACGAGCGCCCGCTTGAGACGCTCGAGACCGCCGCGCGTGAGACCATGCACGCCACCGTCGTTAAAGCCGTTGGCCTCGAGCAATTCGGCCAGTGCGCGTGCCGTCCCCGACGAGCCGATCGCCTGTGACCAGGCGGCGTCACGATAGGTCGCCGAAATGATCTGGATCTCGCGGCGGGCCGCCAGCTCGGCCTGCTTCATCGCGTATTCATCGACGTTGCCGCTGGGAAAGAACTGCCGGCTATGACTCACGCAGCCGATATACAGGCTCTCCATGATGAGCGGCTCGTAATCCTGCCCGATGATGAATTCGGTGGAGCCGCCGCCAATGTCCACGACAAGTCGGTTACCCTGGCACGTCGGCACCGAGTGCGCGGCGCCCGCATAAATCAGGCGCGCTTCCTCCCGGCCAGCAATCACTTCGATGGGAAATCCGAGCGCGTGCTGCGCCTCGCCGAGAAAATCGTCCGCGTTCTTGGCGACGCGCAGGGTGTTCGTGGCCACCGCGCGAACCTTGTCGGGATGAAATCCCCGCAGCCGCTCGCCGAACCGCTTGAGCACGTCCCAGCCGCGTTGCTGCGATGGATGATCGAGGTACTTCTCGGCATTCAGGCCCGCCGCCAGCCGAACCGGCTCGCGCAGCGCATCGACCTGATAGATCTGCGTACCGGCGGACGTTTCCTCCACGCGGCCGATGATCAGGCGAAAACTATTCGAGCCGAGATCGACGGCCGCTAGCAAGGGCGAGGGAGTACTCATGTGGGAAAGCGCCTGAGCGAAGAGTGCCGGAGTGGACGACGTATCACACGAAAAGCATGACGCGCACTCGACAAATAAATGACGAATACGCTACAAATGGAATATGACACGTCGTTGACAAATGTGAACGTCATATAACGGTAACAATACGGATGAAGAATTCACGCCAATCCCATGTCTTTCGAACGTTCACTATGAATTATCCGCTGCTCAACCGAGAGCTGGGCATCCTGGCGTTCAACGAGCGCGTCCTTGCCCAGGCGGCAGATCCGGCAACGCCACTGCTGGAACGCCTTCGCTTCGTCTGTATCGTGAGTAGCAACCTGGATGAATTCTTCGAAATCCGCGTCGCCGGACTGAAGGAGCAGATGCGCGAGAATCCGGGCATGCTCACGCCCGACGGCATGACGTTCCAGCAAGTTTACACGCAAGTTTGCGCCCGAGCACAGGCGCTGGTGGAAAAGCAGTACGCGATGTTCGACAACCTGATGCCACGTCTCGAAGCCGAAGGCATCGCGTTTCACCCATCCGGCCAGTGGAACGACGCCCAGGTCGAATGGGCCCGGGACTACTTCCTGCGCGAGCTCGTGCCGGTACTCACGCCGATCGGGCTCGATCCGGCGCACCCGTTTCCGCGCGTGCTCAACAAGAGCCTGAACTTCGCCGTCGAACTCGAAGGCAAGGACGCCTTCGGCCGCGACGCCGAACTCGCCATCGTCCAGGCCCCGCGCGCCCTGCCCCGGCTGGTGCCCATGCCCCCGGCGCTCGCCCCCTTGCCCAACAGCTTCGTGCTGCTCAGCTCGCTCATGCTGCGCTTCGCCAGCGAACTGTTTCCCGGACTCACCGCCAAGGGCTGCCATCAATTCCGCGTGACGCGCAACAGCGATCTGTTCGTCGACGAAGATGAAATCACCAACCTGCGCACCGCGTTGCAAGGCGAACTCCCGGCCCGCCATCTCGGCGACGCCGTACGTCTCGAAGTCGATGCCGGTACGCCGTCGCGCCTCGTGCGGCGCCTGCAGACAGAATGCGGCCTGAGCGACTCGGACTGCTACCGCGTCAAGGGTCCCGTCAACCTCGTGCGCCTGATGCCCTTGCCCGAGATGGTCGACCGGCCGGACCTCAAGTTCGCGCCGTTCGTGCCGGCGCTGCCCAAGCGCATGAGCGCGTCGCCCGCCATTTTCGACCTCATCGACCAGGGCGACCTGCTGCTGCATCATCCGTACGACAGCTTCCAGCCCGTGCTGGAGCTCCTGCTGCAAGCGGCACGCGACCCCGACGTGGTCGCCATCAAGCAGACGATCTACCGGACCGGCAACGAATCCGCGCTGATGGACGCCCTGATGGAGGCCGCGCGCAACGGCAAGGAAGTCACCGTCGTGGTGGAGTTGCTCGCGCGCTTCGACGAAGAGACCAACATCAACTGGGCGGCGCAGCTCGAAGCGGTCGGCGCTCACGTCGTCTACGGCGTGGTCGGTCACAAGTGTCATGCGAAGATGCTGCTCGTGGTGCGTCGTACGCACCAGGGCAAGAAGACGTTCCTCAAGCGCTACGTCCACCTCGGCACGGGCAACTATCACCCGCGCACGGCCCGTCTGTACACGGATTTCGGCCTGATGACCGCCGACGAGGCGCTGTGCGCCGACGTTCACGTCGTCTTCCAGCAACTGACCGGCATCGGTCGCCAGACCCATTTGCACGCGCTATGGCAGTCGCCGTTCACGATGCACACGCATCTGCTCGAGGCGATCCGGCACGAAACGCAAGCGGCCGCTGCCGGCAAGAAGGCGCGCGTTATCGCGAAAATGAATGCGCTGCTCGAACCCTCGATCATCGCGGAGCTGTACAAAGCGTCGCGGGCCGGCGTGAAGATCGATCTGATCGTGCGTGGCGTGTGCTCACTGCGCGCTGGGGTGCCCGGCCTTTCCGAGAACATCACGGTGCGCTCGATCGTCGGGCGCTTTCTCGAACACCATCGCATCTATTACTTCTACGCGAATGGCGAGGAGAACGTCATGCTCTCCAGCGCCGACTGGATGGAGCGCAACTTCTTCCGTCGCGTGGAGGTGGCCTTTCCGGTACAGGACAAGCGTCTGAAAGCCCGCGTGATTCGCGAGGGGCTCATGGTGCATCTGCGTGACAACACCGCCGCATGGCTGATGCGTCCGGACGGCAGCTATATGCGTCGCAAGACGGGCAAGACGCCGTTCAACAGCCAGATGGCGTTGATGCAGGAGATCGTACAGCACGTGCAGACCGGCCCCCGCAGTTGACCGATCGCCGCTCCCCCGCACGTACCGTCTGCGCCTGGTTGCCGGCGCTTGGCCGTCGACGCCTGATCGCCTGCGCCTAGCCGTCCACCGTCGCGCCAGGGGGCGTGGCGTCGACCGGCGCGCGCTGCGCCACGCGCGTCGGCGGGAACTGAATGGCGAACGTGCTGCCATGCCCCACCTCGCTCGTCACCTTCAGATCGGCCTGATGGCGCGTCAGCACATGCTTGACGATCGCCAGCCCGAGGCCGGTGCCGCCCGTATCGCGTGATCGGCTGCGGTCGATACGATAGAAGCGCTCCGTGAGCCGCGGGATATGTTCCGCCGGAATCCCCAGCCCGGAGTCGGTCACCGCGAAGCGGGCACCGCCATCGGCCGTCGCTCCCCATTCGATGCGGATTTTGCCGCCCGGCGGCGTGTAGCGCACCGCATTGCTCACCAGGTTGCTGAATGCGCTGTGGAGTTCGCCTTCCGCGCCTCGCAGGTCGAGTCCCTCGGTCCCCGTGACTTCGATCACATGTTGTCCCTGCGACAGGCCTTCGGCGTCGTTGCGCAGCGAGCGCAACTGCATGCCCATATCAACCCGTTCGTCCGGGGGGGGCTTGCCGCTGCCTTCGAGCTTCGCGAGCGTGAGCAGGTCGTTCACGATGTTCTGCATACGCGAGGCCTGCTGGCGCATGATCTCGACGTAGCGCTGGATCTCGTCGGGCGAGAGCGGCAGCTCGCCGACCGTCTCCAGGAAGCCGGAGAGCACGGTGAGCGGTGTCTTGAGTTCGTGCGAGACGTTGGCCACGAAGTCGCGGCGCATCGAGTCGGTGCGCTCGAGATCGGTCACGTCGAGCGAAATGATGAGCTTGCGATGGTCGCCGTACGGGAACACCTGCATGGAGAGTACGTTGTTGCGCTTCTCGCCCATGTGATGCATGAGCAGCGCTTCGTCGTAGCGCTCTGAGGACAGATAGTGCACAAAGGCCGGCGTGCGCAGGAGATGGGTGATCTGCTGACGCAGGTCCCGCTTGGCGTCGATGCCGAAATGCACCTCGGCAATCGCATTGCACCATTCGATCTGGTTGTGCTCGTCGAGCATGATCACGCCGTTGGGCGATGCCTGGATCGCCTGGATGAAGCGCGCGTGCTGTTGTTCTACCTGCTTGACCTGGTTATGCCAGCGCTTGGCCAGCTTGTGGAGCCGGTAATAGATTTCTCCCCACAAGCCGAGTGCACTCGGCACTTCACCGTAGACGGGTGCGTCGAGCAGGCGCCAGAGGCGTTGGGCGTGGTGGACATTGAAGAGAAGTTGCGTGACCAGCAGGACGATGGCCGTGATATAGCCGACGTTCGCTCCAAAGAGCCAGCCGACCGCCGCTGAAATGGCCGCTTGCAGGATCAGGAACGTCAGCGCACGAGCCCAGATGATATTCATAGACGATGCACAGGGGTTTTGCCGCCCGCGACAGACCGGACAGGGGCGGCATTGGGCACGGCAGACCTCGCCCGAAGACGAAGCGTGATGCCTCAGGCCGACTTCGTCAGACGGTAGCCGCTGCCGCGTACGGTCTCGATCATAGCATCGTGGCCGGCCGGCTTGAGCGCGGCACGAAGACGCTTGATATGCACGTCCACCGTGCGCTCCTCGACGAACACGTGATCGCCCCACACCTGATCGAGCAACTGCGAGCGGCTGTGCACGCGCTCCGGATGCGTCATGAAGAAGTGCAGCAGACGGAATTCCGTCGGCCCAAGATCCAGCTTGATGTCGCCACTCGACTGGTGGCTCGTGACGCGATGCGTGGCCGGATCGAGCTTCAGGCCATTCACGCTCACCACGTCCTCGGTCAGTTGCGGCGCGCGGCGGCGCAGCACGGCCTTGATCCGCGCCATGAGTTCCTTCGGCGAGAACGGCTTGGTCACGTAATCGTCCGCGCCGATCTCCAGGCCCATCACTTTGTCCTGCTCCTCGCTGCGCGCGGTGAGCATGATGATCGGCACGTGCTTGGTACGCTCGTTCGCACGAAGCTCACGTGCGAAAGTCACGCCCGACTTGCCTGGCAGCATCCAGTCAAGCAGGACCAGGTCCGGCAGCACGTCGCTGATCAGCGTGAGTGCCTGCTCGGCGTTATACGCCCGAATCGGATAGTGACCCGCGTGTTGCAGATTGACGGAGATCAGCTCGGAAATCGCCGGTTCGTCTTCCACGATCAGAATGCTGCTGGGCATCGGTTTCCTCTCAAACCTTCAGTAAAGTCGGGCCAGTCACTCGCCTTGCACTTGACGCTGCAGATCTTCGCGCGAAATGTGCCGGACGTCGGTCCCCTTGACGATGTAAATGATGAATTCCGCGATGTTCTTCGCGTGATCGCCGATTCGCTCGATCGCCTTGGCGATGAACAGGAACTCCAGGCCGGCCGAGATGGTGCGCGGATCTTCCATCATGTAGGTCACCAGCTTGCGCACGAAGCCACGGAATTCATTGTCGATGGCCTTGTCGTCGCGCACGATCTCGGCAGCGGCCACGATGTCCAGGCGCGCGAACGCGTCCAGCGTGCGACGCAGCAACTGGGCGGCCATCTCGCCCGAGAGTTTGATTTCGGCGAAGTTCACGGTTTGCGCCGCGCCGTCTTCGAGCAGGTGACGGGTGCGCTTGGCGATCTTCTCGGCCTCGTCGCCTGCGCGCTCGAGGTTGGTGATCGACTTCGAGATCGAGAGCAGCAGGCGAAGATCGCGTGCGGTCGGCTGACGGCGAGCGATGATCTTGCTGCATTCGTCGTCGATCTCGACTTCCATGGTGTTCAGTCGCTGCTCGGTGGCGATCACTTCGTCGACCAGGGAGCGATCGAACGTATTGAGCCCCCGCATGGCCGTCACGAGCTGCGATTCGACCAGGCCGCCCATTTCAAGGACGCGCGAGCACAGCTGGTTCAGGTCCGAGTCGAACTGGCTGGAAAGGTGTTTGTCGTTCATTTCGCAAATTCCTCGTGGGCATCAACCGAAACGGCCGGTGATGTAGTCTTCGGTCTCTTTACGGTCCGGCTTGATGAAGATCTTTTCGGTTTCCCCGAACTCGATCAGCTCGCCCAGATACATATAGGCGGTGAAGTCCGAGCAACGTGCCGCCTGCTGCATGTTGTGCGTCACGATCACCACGGTGTAGTCGTCCTTGAGTTCGGCGATCAGCTCTTCGATGCGACCGGTGGAGATCGGGTCGAGCGCCGAGCACGGCTCGTCGAGCAGCAGCACTTCCGGGCGAATCGCGATGCCGCGCGCAATGCACAGACGCTGTTGCTGACCGCCCGACAGGCCGTAGCCCGATTGGTGCAGCTTGTCCTTGACTTCGCTCCACAGCGCCGCCTTGGTCAGCGCCCACTCCACGCGGTCGTCCATCTCCGAGCGCGAGAGCTTTTCAAACAAACGCACACCGAAGGCGATGTTGTCGTAGATCGACATCGGGAACGGCGTCGGCTTCTGGAACACCATGCCGACCTTCGCGCGCAGCAGCGCGATGTCCTGCTTCGAGGTCAGCAGGTTCTCGCCGTCCATGTTGATCTCACCCTCGGCACGTTGCTCCGGGTACAGCGCGAACATCTTGTTGAACGTGCGCAGCAGCGTCGATTTGCCGCAGCCCGACGGGCCGATGAAGGCGGTGACCTTGCGATCGGGAATGCGCAGGTTGATGTTCTTGAGCGCGTGGTACTTGTCGTAGAAGAAGTTCAGGTTATTGACTTCGATCTTCGAGGGCAATTTGATTTGTTGCGTGGAATTCGTCATGGTCGTCTCAACCGTCAGGTATGCGTTGTGTCGTCTCGCGGTGCCGGTTACTTCTTGGTAAACAGCGTGCGCGCCAGGATGTTCAGGAACAGCACCCCGATAGTGGTGATGAACACGCCCGCCCAGGCGAGCGACTGCCACTCCGCAAACGGACTCATGGCAAATTTGAAGATCGTGACCGGCAGGTTGGCCATCGGCTGATTCAGGTTCATCGACCAGAACTGGTTCGACAGCGCCGTGAACAGCAGCGGCGCCGTCTCGCCCGCAATACGCGCCACCGCCAGCAGCACGCCCGTCACGATACCGGCGATCGACGCCTTGAGCGTGATCTTCACGATGATGCGCCACTTCGGCGTACCCAGCGCAAATGCGGCCTCACGCAGGTTGTTCGGCACCAGCTTGAGCATGTTCTCTGTCGTGCGAATCACGATCGGGATTTGCAGCAGCGCGAGCGACACGATACCCGCCCACGCCGAGAAGTGCCCCATCTGGGCCACGACCAGCGCGTACACGAACAGACCGATCACGATCGACGGTGCCGAGAGCAGGATGTCGTTGATGAAGCGGGTAATGCTGGCAAGCCACGACTTCTGACCATATTCGGCCAGATAGACACCCGCCAGAATGCCCAGCGGCGTACCGAGGAACGTGGCCACACCGACCATCACGACACTGCCCGCGATGGCATTGGCAAGCCCCCCACCCGCCGTGTTCGGCGGCGGCGTCATTTCGGTGAACAGCGACAGCGACAGGCCGCCGATGCCCAGCGAGAGCGTGGTGTAGAGAATCCATAGCAGCCAGAGCAGACCGAAGGCCATCGCCGCGAGCGACATCGCGATCGCGAAAATATTCTTGCGGCGGCGGTACGCTTGCAGCCGCACGCGAGAAACGGCGTCGGTCGGCTTCACGGCTGGGGCTTCCAGTTCGAGCGCTTGTTGGGTCATTATTTGCCTTCGTTTTTCTCAAGGCGCAGCAGCATGAGCTTGGACAGCGCCAGCACCACAAAGGTGATGAAGAACAGGATCAGGCCGAGTTCCATCAGGGCGGCCGTGTGCAGCCCCGGGCCGGCTTCGGCGAACTCGTTGGCGAGCGCGGAGGTAATGCTGTTGCCCGGCGAATAGAGCGAAACGTTGTCGAGCAGGTTGGTGTTGCCGATCACGAAGGTGACGGCCATGGTCTCGCCAAGCGCGCGGCCCAGACCGAGCATGACGCCGCCAATCACACCCGTCTTCGTGAAGGGCAGCACCACGCGCCACATCACTTCCCAGGTGGTACAGCCGATGCCGTAGGCCGATTCCTTGAGCAGCACGGGCGTGACTTCGAACACGTCGCGCATGACCGAAGCGATGTACGGGATGATCATGATCGCAAGGATCACGCCGGCGGGCAGGATACCAATGCCGAGCGGCGGGCCCTGGAACAGCGCACCGATGACCGGCACGTTGCCGAGCAACGTCTGGAGCGGCTTCTGGAAGTACTGGCTGAAGATCGGGGCAAAGATCAGCAGGCCCCACATCCCATAGACGATACTCGGGATGGCGGCGAGCAGCTCGATGGCCGTGCCGAGCGGGCGGCGCAGCCACACGGGCGAGAGTTCCGTCAGGAACAGCGCAATGCCGAAACTGACCGGCACCGCGATGATGAGTGCGATGAGCGACGTGACGAGCGTGCCGTAGATTGGCACGAGCGCGCCGAAATGATCGGCGGGCGGATCCCATTCCTTCGTCCACAGGAAGGCGAAACCGAACTTCTCGATCGACGGCAGGGCGCTGAATATCAGCGACACGATGATGCCACCGAGCAAGAGCAGCGTAATGAGCGCGGCCGCGCGGGCAAACAACGCGAAAAGAAAGTCGCCAAAGGAAGACGGTGCGCGCTGCGCGCCTGCGGTTGCGAGGGGGCGGGTGGCTTCTGCCATGATGTCGTCTCAGCGTGAGCGCGCCGCCAGCCGTTGCCAGATCAGAGTTCGGGCTTCGGAACAGGCGGCGCGGATAATGCCGGTTTTAAGGCGCCGGGCAATGCAAAACCGCGCATTGCCCGGCGCCAGCAAGGCTGCTTTAGATGCCGGCCTTGTTGGCCGACTCGGCAACCTTCGCCTTCCAACCTGCACGGATTTGCTTCAGTACCGCTTCCGGCAGCGGGATGTAGTCCAGTTCCTTGGCGGTGTGCTCGCCATTCTTGAACGACCAGTCGAAGAACTTGAGCACGTCGGCGCCTTGCGCTTCCTTGCCGGCGTCAGCCTTCTGGTGCACGAGCACGAAGGTGGCCGCCACGATCGGCCACGACTTGGCGCCCTTCTCGTTGGTCAGGATCTGGTAGAACGTCTTCGACCATTCGGCCTTGGCGGCAGCCGCGGCAAACGTCTCCGAGGTCGGCTCGACCGTCTTGCCGTCGGCGTTCGTCAGTGCCGTGTACGTCAGCTTGTTCTGCTTGGCGTAGGCCGACTCAACGTAGCCGATGGCGCCGGGCAGGCGTTGCACGAAGGCGGCGACGCCGTCGTTACCCTTGCCGCCCGTACCCGTCGGCCAGTTCACCGTCGTGCCTTCGCCAACCTTGCTCTTCCACTCGGCGTTGACCTTCGACAGGTAGTTCGTGAACACGAAGCTCGTGCCCGAACCGTCGGCGCGGCGAACCACGGCGATGTCGGTATCCGGCAGCTTGGCCTTCGGGTTGAGCTTGGCGATGGCCGGGTCGTTCCACTTCTTGATCTTGCCCAGGTAGATGTCGCCCAGCACTTGGCCCGACAGGACCAGTTCGCCAGCCTTCACGCCCGGCACGTTGACCACCGGCACGATGCCGCCGACCACCGTCGGGAACTGGAACAGGCCTTCCTTCGCCAGTTGTTCGTCCGTCAGCGGAGCGTCCGAACCCGCGAAATCGACGGTCTTGGCCTGGATTTGCTTGATGCCACCCGACGAACCGATGCCCTGGTAGTTGACCTTGTTCGAGGTCGACTTCTGATAGGCGTCGGCCCACTTCGTGTAGATCGGTGCGGCAAACGTGCTGCCGGCACCCGTAATCTCGCCCGCAATCGCGCCAGCGGCGAACAGAACGCCAGCCATGCCGGCAATCGCAGTCTTCATCAGCTTCATGGATCTCTCCGAGTTGGTGTGGTACAGCGTGTGGTTGGCTCGAAGAATAGAGTTCGAATGTGACAGTAATGTGTCATATGTGAAAGCTCACAATATCGACGTCACAAAGTTGCCTCGGGATCGTCACGTTGCCGGCAGCCGTTTGCGTCGCTCGCCGGCGGCACGGAAGCCCTGCTGGCGGGGGTTTCGGCGCATTCCCGGGAGACATGTCCGCGGGTCAGTCCGCCGGATTCCGAACGCCTGTGAGCGCCGGGATTGTGACAAAAGAAAGTCGACGGGAGTCTACCCATCGTAGGCGAACATGTCACAAATGTGAATGTTCGGCCGAATGATTGCCATCGCTGGAAGGATGCGGCGCGAAAGGAAGGCGATGCGCAGACGCGCCAATGCGCGTTTGGACCCAGCCTCGGGCCAGAAGACTGGCCGGGAGATGGCCTTGGATGGAGGATACGCGATGGGCTACCGGACCGGCGCACCGGAGTAACAGCCCAGCCTGCCGGCGATGGCAGGCCGAGCTTGCCGCGATCGATGAGACGACTGCTCAGGCGGCCGACTTGACGACGTTGGCCAGATGATGGGCGAACGACTCCGCTTGCGACGCTTCGCGCGCTTCCACCATCACGCGCAGCACGGGCTCGGTGCCCGATGCGCGAATGAGCACGCGCCCCGTATCCCCCAGTTGGGACTCGATGGCATTGCGCTCATCGGCCAGGCGTGTGTCGCTCTGCCAGTCATAGCCGGCAGGCATACGGACGTTGATCATTTGCTGCGGAAACAGGCGCACACCGTCGAGCAGTTTCGCCAGCGGCTGGTTATCCGCGCGGCGGATTGCCGCCAGCACTTGCAGCGCCGAGACAATACCGTCGCCGGTGGTGTGCTTGTCCAGGCACAGAATGTGGCCGGAACCCTCGGCGCCGATCTGCCAGCCGTGCTTGTGCAGTTGCTCAAGCACATAACGGTCGCCGACCTTGGCGCGCACGAACGGCACGCCCAGGCCCTTGAGGGCGACTTCGACGGCCATATTGGTCATCAGCGTGCCCACGGCGCCCGGCACGCCGCCATTGTCCAGTCGGTCTTTCACCAGCAAGTACAGCAGTTCGTCCCCGTTGTAGAGACGTCCCGCTCCGTCGACGATCTGCACGCGGTCGGCGTCGCCGTCGAGCGCCACCCCGAGGTCCGCGTGATTCGCACGCACCGCGCGCATGAGTGCGTCCGGCGCTGTCGCCCCGCAGTCCTCGTTGATGTTGAAACCGTTCGGCTGGTTGCCGATCGCGATCACCTCGGCGCCCAACTCGTGGAAAACGTGTGGCGCGATGTGATACGCGGCGCCGTTGGCGCAGTCGACCACGATCTTCATGCCGCGCAAGTCAAAATCGTTCGGGAACGTGCTTTTGCAGAACTCGATGTAGCGGCCCGCGGCATCGTCCAGGCGACGCGCCTTGCCGAGCTGCTCGGAGCGCACGCAGGTCATCGGATTGTCGAGTTCGGCTTCGATGGCCAGTTCGGTCTGGTCCGGCAGCTTGTTACCGTCGGCGGAGAAGAACTTGATGCCGTTGTCGTGATACGGATTGTGCGACGCACTGATCACCACCCCGGCCGCCAGGCGCAGCGCGCGCGTAAGGTAGGCGACGGCAGGTGTGGGCATCGGGCCTGCCATCATGGTATCGACGCCCGCGGCCGCGAAACCGGCTTCCAGGGCGGCTTCGAGCATATAGCCGGAGACGCGCGTGTCCTTGCCGATCAACACCGTCGGGCGGCCCAGCGTCTGATTGCCGGCCAGCACGCGGCCAGCGGCATAACCGAGCCGCAACACGAACTCCGGCGTGATCGGGCTTTCGCCCACCGTACCGCGAATCCCATCGGTTCCAAAATAGCGTCGTTTCATCGTTGCTTCGTTCCCAGTTGAAGCGTCGCGCCGGTGAGTGTCCGGCCGCGCGTCGTTCATGCTTCGTGCGTGTCGTCGTTGGAGGCGGTGGGGCACCGCATGCCCATTGTCCATGGCGTGCGTCCCCGCTCGGTCCCCATTCGCCTGCGATGGTGTTCCCCTTCAGCGGCGTCTTCGCGTCTGGCGCGTCGACCCGCGATTGCCCGGGTCAGCGTTAATCGGCGTCGCGCACAGCTTGCCATACCTTGAGCGCATCGACGGTATCGGCGACGTCGTGCACACGCACGATGGCCGCGCCCTGCTGCGCGGCACACATCGCTGCGGCGACGCTCGCCACCCGACGCTCCAGCGGCGTTTGACGTCCGGTAATCTCGCCGAGCATCCGCTTTCGCGACATGCCGACAAGCAACGGCAACCCATCACGAGACAGCACCGGTAAATGTTTCAGCAAGGCGAGATTATGGGCGAGATTCTTGCCGAAACCGAATCCCGGGTCCAGGTACAGACGCGACGGCGCAACACCGGCCGAGAGCAGCGCGTCCACCCGGCCGTCGAGGAAGGCGGCAACCTCGGTGACGACGTCGGTGTAGATCGGCGCGTCCTGCATGGTCTTCGGGTCGTGCAGCATGTGCATGATGCACAGCGCGGCCTCGCTGTCGCGCACCGCGTCGATCGCACCGGGCTGCTGGAACCCCCAGATGTCGTTGATCATGTCCGCGCCCGCCGCGAGCACCGCCCGCATCACGCCTGGCTTGTAGGTATCCACCGAGAGCGGCACGCCACACTCGCGCAGTGCTTCGACAATCGGTACGACGCGCTCCAGTTCGGCGGCTTCCGGCAACGTTTCGGCGCCTGGACGGGTCGATTCTCCTCCGATGTCGAGAATGTCGACACCGTCGGCGATCAACTGCTCGGCATGGCGCAACGCGGCGTCGCGAGCGACGAACTTGCCGCCGTCGGAAAACGAGTCGGGCGTCACATTCAGGATGCCCATGACGTGCACCCGATGGGCGTCGAGCTGGAAGCGCGGGCCGAATGCCAGCGTGGCAGGCTTGGCCGGGGTGTCGGGCGCCATGCCGGACTGGACGGTACCGGTGACGTCAGGCGACACGGAAGGCAGGGATTGTGACGGCTCGGAGGACATTCGGAAGCTCAACTCAGTAAGACTCATATATCGGCCCGCTCGCCGGGACCGGACCTGCGTGCCCGGGCTACCGGACGCGATGTATGGCCGTAATGTTACCGGAATCGCCCCTTACATCGACCATCGAAACACTCGGTAACACCGATTTCCCTCGCGACCGACGCGTGGCAGGGGCAATCGATACCAGGCACCGGGCGGCGACATCGCGCCGAAACGCAAAAAGGCCGGCGAAATGCCGGCCTTTCTGGAATGGCAGCACCTACGGGGCTGCCAAGGCTTGCCTGGTTGCGCGCTTAGACGGTTGCCGGCGTGTTGCTGGGCTTGAGCGGCGGATTGCCACCCGATGCGCCACCATTCGTCGGGCCGCTCTTCGGCGGACGCGGCGGACGGCCGTCCATAATGTCGCGGATCTGCTCGCCGTCGATCGTTTCCCACTCCATCAGGGCCTGGGTCATCGATTCAACCTTGTCGCGGTTGTCTTCCAGCAACTTCCTGGCCAAAGCGTACTGCTCGTCCACGATACGGCGAACTTCCCCGTCGACCTTTTGCTGCGTGGCTTCCGACACCGACTTCGAGGACATCCGTCCGAACACCGAATCTTGCTCCGTGTCGACGTAGACCATCGGTCCCAGGGCGTCCGACATGCCGTAGCGGGTCACCATGTCGCGGGCGAGCTTGGTAGCGCGCTCGAAATCATTCGACGCGCCCGTCGACATCTTGTTGATGAACACTTCCTCCGCGGCGCGGCCACCGAACAGGATGGCAATCTGCGTGAGCATCGTGTCGCGATACTCGGAGTACTTGTCGTGCTCGGGCAACTGCATCGTCAGGCCCAAGGCCCAGCCACGCGGGATGATCGTGACCTTGTGCACCGGATCGGCCTCCGGCAGCAGCATTGCCACCACGGCGTGGCCCGACTCGTGATAGGCCGTCGCGCGGCGCTCTTCGTCGCGCATCACCGCCGACTTGCGCTCCGGACCCATGAAGATCTTGTCCTTCGCGTCCTCGAAGTCGAGCATCTCGACGATGCGCTTGTTACGGCGCGCCGCAAACAAGGCTGCTTCGTTCACGAGGTTCGCCAGATCGGCGCCCGACATGCCCGGCGTACCGCGCGCGATGACCGAGGCATCGACGTCGTTCGCGATCGGTACCTTGCGCAGGTGCACCTTCAGGATCTGCTCGCGACCGCGGATGTCCGGCAAACCGACATAGACCTGACGGTCGAAACGGCCGGGACGCAGCAGCGCCTTGTCGAGCACGTCCGAACGGTTCGTTGCGGCAATCACGATCACGCCCGAGTTGGCTTCGAAGCCGTCCATCTCGACGAGCATCTGGTTCAACGTTTGCTCACGCTCGTCGTTACCGCCGCCCATGCCGGCGCCACGATGACGGCCGACCGCGTCGATTTCGTCGATGAACACGATGCACGGCGATTGCTTCTTCGCGTTTTCGAACATGTCGCGCACGCGGGCTGCCCCGACGCCGACGAACATTTCCACGAAGTCGGAACCCGAAATGCTGAAGAACGGCACCTTGGCTTCGCCAGCGATGGCACGGGCAAGCAGCGTCTTACCGGTTCCCGGCGGGCCGACGAGCAGCACACCGCGCGGAATACGGCCGCCGAGCTTCTGGAACTTCTGAGGGTCCTTCAGGAAGTCGACCAGTTCGCCGACTTCATATTTCGCTTCGTCGCAACCGGCAACGTCTGCGAAGGTGACAGGATTGGCATTTTCGTCGATGAGGCGCGCACGAGATTTACCGAAGGAAAAGGCACCGCCCTTACCCCCGCCCTGCATCTGCCGCATCATAAAGAACCAGAAGCCGATGATCAGCAGCGTGGGTCCAAGGTAGTAGAGCGCGGACATGAGCGCGTTCGGCTCGTCATCGGCCTTACCCGAGACCTGAACGCCATACTTCATCAGATCGCCCACCATCCAGATGTCGCCAGGCGACACGATGGTGTATTTCTGACCGTCGCTAGGCGTCACCTGAAGGCTGCGCCCCTGTACTATCACGTTCTTGATCTTGCCATTCTTGGCATCGTCCATGAACTGGGAGTACGTCACGCCCTCCTGGACGTGCGGCTTGTCAAACTGTTTAAACACAGTAAACAAGACCAGCGCGATGACCAACCACACCGCCGCTTTGGAAAACATATTATTGTTCAAAGCGTTGCTCCTTCATGAAATCGCTTCGCGCCAGGAATTCATTCTAATCCACTCGCAGGCGCACCGCCATAGTGATTCTTTACCGCCACCATAGCGCCGGAGCGCCGGTTTGACGGGCATCAAGCCGGATTTTTCAATCCGCGTCCCAAAATGAACGTTTCGGAAGATTTGTCTCGGGACGCCTTCGGCTTGCGCGGCGCCACGGTTTTGAACTGGTGTTTGAATTTTTCGACAATCTGGCTATAGCCGCTGCCGTGAAAACATTTGACCAGTAACGCACCGTCCGGTTTCAGGTGTCGCTGGGCAAAATCCAGTGCCAGATCACATAAATGCTCGATCCGCGCTGCATCGGCCGACGCCACACCCGACAAGTTGGGGGCCATATCGGAAACTACAAGGTCGACTTTGCGTCCGGCCACGATGTCTTCCAACTGATCGAGCACACTGTCCTCGCGGAAGTCGCCCTGCAGGAAGGTGACATCGGCGATTGGGTCCATCGGCAGGATGTCCAGCGCGATGATCGTCCCGTCAATGCCGCCGTCCGTGCGCTTGCCGGCCGCGAGCTTGTTGCGCGCGTACTGGCTCCAGCTGCCGGGCGTCGCGCCTAGGTCGACGATGACCTGACCCGGTTTGATCAGCCGGTCCTGCTCGTCGATTTCCTTGAGTTTGTAGGCGGCGCGGGCGCGATAGCCCTCTCGCTGCGCCATTTTGACGTAGGGATCGTTGATGTGATCGTGCAGCCAGGCATGGCTGAAACGGTTTTTTGCCATAATTCTTCAAAAACGCTGCGATTTTGCCGGATAATACGCCCTTGCGCGCCCAAAATGCGTGAGCCGGCCTTGCGATAAGCGCAGGTGCTTCGGCCGCCGCACGCGGGCGCATCCTAACTCGTTGTCTCGTTTGTCTCGTCTGCCTTCTATGCCCGCTTTGACCCTCACCCCGGCGCAACGCGCTGACTTGCGCTCTGCCGCCCATGCGCTGAATCCTGTCGTTCTGATCGGCGCCGACGGCTTGACGCCGGCGGTGCTCAAGGAAATCGACGGCGCCCTGAAGGCCCACGAACTGATCAAGGTGCGTGTGTTCGGCGACGAACGCGATGCACGCGTGGCCATTTACGACGCCATCTGCGACCAACTCGGCGCAGCCCCCGTGCAACACATTGGCAAGCTGCTCGTCCTTTACCGCCCGACGCCGGACGAAACGCAAGCGCCGGTTCGCGGCCGAACCGGCGGTACCGGCGCGACGGTCAAGGGCCGTGCCCCGCGCACGGTCACGGTCGTCAAGACCAGCACCAACGCAGGACGCCGTCCTACCGTCAAGAAAGTGACCGTTCGCGGCAACGAACGCATGACCGCCGGCGGCATCGTCAAGAAGGCCAAGAAGCGCCAGACCAGCGTCAAGCGCCAGCGTAACGACTGAGCGTACGGCACACTGCCGCCAGCTCCAAAAAAACGCGCCCGGACAAAAGGCGCGTTTTTTTATGGATGTCGCGATCTGACTGGCGGTGAGGCCAGCGCCGCCACACCCCCCCGGGACGCTCAGCCGCGCACTGGCTGACGCCAGATGAGCGCCATGCCCAACAGGCTTTGCAGCAGGTAAATACCGCTCGAAATGCCGTGCAGCATGCCGAAGCGCGCGGCAAAAGCCGACTGGCCGATCTCGACGCCCGCCGCTTCCGCCTGCGCGCGCAGATCCGCCATGAATGGCTGCAGGCCGAACGATCCGATCAGCACACAGACCATCATCGCCACCGCCAGCCAGCGCAGGCCGCGATAGCTGCGTGCGACCTGAGCGTCGCCCGCGCGTGCAATCAGCGCCGTCGCCAGCCAGACCAGTAGCGCGCCGCAGACGAGACTCAGCCAGGCCTGCGTATGAAACAGGCGACCGGCAACCGTTCCGGCCACGGTGCGCGATTCGAGCACCGCAAAGAGCGTGGGAGCCACGACATAGCCGATCGCCCACTGGCTGCCGCACCAGAGCGTCGCGATCATGCGGAACAACCGTTCGAGTCGCGGCGCACCGCGAGCAGACGTCATGTCAGACGTAGCGGACATCGATGATCTCGTATTCACGCACGCCGCTCGGGGCCTGCACTTCGGCCACGTCGCCCGCGTACTTGCCGATGAGCGCACGTGCGATCGGCGAACTCACCGAAATCTTGCCGTGCTCCAGATCGGCTTCGTCGTCGCCGACGATCTGATACAGCACCGTACCGCCGTTCTCGAGGTCTTCGAGTTCGACTGTCGCGGCAAACACCACACGGCCTTCGGCGTCGAGCGACGACGGGTCGATGATCTGTGCGGCGGAGAGCTTCGATTCGAGGTCGGCAATACGCCCCTCGATAAAGCCCTGCTTTTCCTTGGCGGCATCGTATTCCGCGTTTTCCGACAGATCGCCCTGCGCACGGGCTTCAGCAATCGCAGTGATCACGGCCGGACGTTCGACGGTCTTCAGGCGGTGCAGCTCTTCCTTGAGCAGCTCGGCGCCCCGCTTGGTCAGAGGAATGGTACTCATGCGCGTTGTTCCGAAAGACAAAAAAATTGCCGCAGCAAAGCCGCATTCGCACCGTTTTGCGAACGCCGCTAGACCGCGGCTGTGACACCTATGTGGCGCTAGTGTAGCAGACTTGCCAACGCTGCCAACCGCTGGGCCGGCCACGCAACATGCCGCCACCTACAAAGCGTTTGGCGCGCCAGACGGAGATCGGTTCCCCGTCGAGCACGCCAAGTCCTGCCCTGTTACCGCGTCAGGCCCTGGACACTCAGGCCGGCAGCAAGGCATGCAGGCTCTGCAGATCGTAGACTTCGAGATTCTGCAGATACTTCAGGCCTTCCACGGCGGCTCGCGCCCCGGAGATCGTCGTGTAGTACGTCACCTTGTGCGCTTGCGCCGACATGCGGATCGAGCGCGAATCGGCGATTGCCGTGCGCGTTTCGTCCACCGTGGTGAACACGAGCGCGATTTCGCCGTTCTTGATCATGTCGACGATGTGCGGGCGGCCGTCCTTCACCTTGTTGACCACGCGCACCGGAATGCCGGCGGCATCGATGGCCGCGGCCGTGCCACGCGTGGCCACGATCGGGTACCCCAGCGCATGCAGCATGCGGGCCACTTCAACCGCGCGCGGCTTGTCGGCGTCCTTCACCGTGAGCAGCACCGTGCCCGAGGCCGGCAGGCGCGAGCCCGCCGCCAGCTGCGACTTGAAGAGGGCCTCGCCGAACGTGCGTCCCACGCCCATCACCTCGCCCGTCGAGCGCATTTCCGGTCCAAGCACCGGGTCGACGCCCGGGAACTTCACGAACGGGAACACGGCTTCCTTCACGCTGAAGTACGGCGGCACCACTTCGCTCGTCACGTTCTGCGACTTGAGCGACTGACCGACCATCGCACGCGCAGCAATCTTGGCCAATTGACGGCCGGTCGCCTTCGAGACGTACGGCACCGTGCGCGAGGCGCGCGGGTTCACTTCGAGCACGTAGATCGTGTCGACCCCGTTGCCCTGCTGGATCGCGAACTGCACGTTCATCAGGCCGACCACGTTGAGCGCGCGCGCCATGGCGGCCGTCTGACGCTTGAGTTCAGCCACGGTCGGCGCCGAGAGCGAGTACGGCGGCAGCGAGCAAGCCGAATCGCCCGAGTGAACGCCGGCCTGTTCGATGTGCTCCATCACGGCGCCGATATAGACGTCCGTGCCGTCGGAGATGCAGTCGACGTCGCACTCGATGGCGTCGTCGAGGAAACGATCGAGCAGCACTGGGCTGTCGTGGCTGACCTTGACCGCCTCACGCATGTAGCGCTCGAGGTCACGCGGCTCGTGGACGATTTCCATTGCACGCCCGCCCAGCACGTACGACGGACGCACCACCAGCGGATAGCCGATTTCGGCGGCGAGCTTCAGCGCTTCGTCCTCGGCGCGGGCCGTACGGTTCGGCGGCTGACGCAGGCCCAGGTCTTGCAGCAGCTTCTGGAAGCGCTCGCGATCTTCGGCGGCGTCGATCATGTCGGGGCTGGTGCCGACGATCGGCACACCGTTCGCTTCGAGATCGAGGGCGAGCTTGAGCGGGGTCTGACCGCCGTACTGCACGATCACGCCGACCGGCTTTTCGAGGTCGACGATTTCGAGCACGTCTTCCAGCGTCACCGGCTCGAAGTACAGACGATCCGACGTATCGTAGTCCGTCGACACCGTTTCCGGGTTGCAGTTGACCATGATGGTCTCGTACCCGTCTTCACGCAGTGCCAGCGCCGCGTGCACGCAGCAGTAATCGAACTCGATCCCCTGGCCGATACGGTTCGGGCCACCGCCCAGCACCATGATCTTCTTCTTGTTGGTCGGCTGGGCTTCGCACTCTTCCTCGTAGGTCGAGTACATGTAGGCCGTGTCGGTCGAGAATTCGGCCGCGCAGGTATCCACGCGCTTGTAGACCGGACGCACCTTCTGCGCGATACGGGCTTGGCGCACGGCCGTCTGGTCGGTGCCGAGCAGCTTGGCGAGACGGCGGTCCGAGAAGCCGCTTTGCTTGAGGAAGCGCAGTTCGTTGGTCGTTAGGCTCTCCAGCGTGCGACCGGCCAACGCCTGTTCCTTCTTGACGATGGCTTCGAGCTGGGCGAGGAACCACGGGTCGATGGCGGTCTCCGCGTACACCTCTTCCAGGCTCATGCCCAGGCGGAATGCGTCGCCCACGTACCAGATGCGGTCCGGGCCCGGCTCGCCGATTTCGGCCACGATCTCGTCGCGGTCGGTCGACTTTTCGTCCAGACCATCCACACCGACTTCCAGACCGCGCATGGCCTTCTGGAACGATTCCTGGAATGTGCGGCCCATGGCCATCACTTCGCCGACCGACTTCATCTGCGTCGTGAGACGCGGGTCGGCTTCGCGGAACTTCTCGAAAGCGAAGCGCGGCACCTTGGTCACGACATAGTCGATGGTCGGTTCGAACGAGGCCGGCGTGGCGCCGCCGGTGATCTCGTTGCGCAGTTCGTCGAGCGTATAGCCGATGGCCAGCTTGGCGGCGATCTTGGCGATCGGGAAGCCGGTCGCCTTCGACGCGAGTGCCGACGAACGCGACACGCGCGGGTTCATTTCGATGACGACCATACGGCCGTCCTTCGGGTTGATCGAGAACTGGACGTTCGAGCCCCCCGTCTCCACGCCGATCTCGCGCAACACCGCCAGCGATGCGTTACGCAGCAGTTGGTATTCCTTGTCGGTCAGCGTCTGGGCTGGCGCGACGGTGATCGAGTCACCGGTGTGCACGCCCATCGGGTCGAGGTTCTCGATCGAGCAGACGATGATGCAGTTGTCAGCGCGATCGCGCACGACTTCCATCTCGTACTCCTTCCAGCCCAGCAGCGACTCTTCGATGAGCAGTTCGCGCGTGGGCGAGAGGTCGAGACCGCGCTTGCAGATCTCTTCGAACTCTTCGCGGTTGTAGGCGATACCGCCGCCCGAGCCGCCGAGCGTGAACGACGGCCGGATCACCATCGGATAGCCGCTGCCGCCGATCTCCGACATGATCTGCGCCTGCACGGCGAGCGCGTCTTCCATCGAGTGGGCGATGCCCGACTTGGCCGAACCGAGACCGATCTTGGTCATCGCGTCCTTGAACTTCAGGCGGTCTTCGGCCTTGTCGATGGCTTCCGGCGACGCGCCGATCAGCTCGACCTTGTACTTCTCGAGCACGCCATGCTTGTGCAGGTCGAGCGCACAGTTCAGCGCCGTCTGGCCGCCCATCGTCGGCAGGATGGCATCCGGGCGTTCCTTGGCGATGATGCGCTCGACGACTTCCCAGGTGATCGGTTCGATGTAGGTCACATCGGCCGTATCCGGGTCGGTCATGATCGTGGCGGGGTTGCTGTTGATCAGGATGACCTTGTAGCCTTCCTCGCGCAGCGCCTTGCAGGCCTGTGCGCCGGAATAATCGAACTCGCATGCCTGCCCGATGATGATCGGGCCGGCGCCGATGATGAGGATGCTCTTGATGTCTGTGCGCTTTGGCATAACGTTCTCAACAAAAATTTAACTCAGCGTCGCGGTCGCGAGCTTCACACCGAAGCCGACGAACAGCGCGCCCACGCCGCCGGTTGCCCCGGCGCTCAACCGGCGACGTTGCCGGAAGTGCTCGGCCAGGCGGTAACCGGCCAGGATCAGCGTGCTCAGATACAGGAAACTGCAGGTCTGCACGATCGCGCCCAGCACCGCAAACGACACGGCGGGGTAGGCGTAGCCCGGATCGACGAACTGGATGAAAAACGACACGCAGAACAGGATCGCCTTCGGGTTCAGCAGGCTGATGAACAGCGCGCGCTTGAACGGGTGATCGGCGTCGACCGGCTTGGGCGCGGCGACGGCCGATCCAGCGTTGGCCCGTGCGGTCCGCGCATTCGCGATGGCCCCGCGCAGCATGTTCACGCCCATCCAGCAGAGATAGGCCGCGCCGAGAGACTTCACCACGAAGAAGAGCGCCGGCTGTGCGTGCAGCAGCGACGCGACGCCCGCGGCCGACAGGGTCATGAGGATCGTGTCACCGAGGAACACGCCGCCTGCCCCCGCATAGCCCTGGCGAACGCCGCGCTGCGCGGCGACCGACAGCACATAGAGCGAGTTCGGTCCCGGCAGCAGAATGATCACCACCACCCCGGCCAGATAGGTCCAGAGGTTGACGATGCCGATCGAGTTTCCAAGCATGGGGCGTTTCCTTATCCGTCTCTCGTCGTGCTGGCCTTACGCCGGCTGCTTTGCGTCGGCCATCGACTGCACGAAGCGGTCGAACAGATAGCCGATGTCATGCGGGCCGGGCGAGGCTTCCGGGTGTCCCTGGAAGCAGAATGCCGGGCGATCCGTCAGCTCGAAGCCTTGCAGCGTGCCGTCGAACAGCGACACGTGCGAGACGCGCGCGTTGGCCGGCAGGCTGTTCGTGTCCACGGCGAAGCCATGGTTTTGCGACGTGATGACCACACGGCCGGTCGCAAGGTCCTTGACCGGGTGGTTGGCACCGTGGTGGCCGGTCTTCATCTTCAGCGTCTTCGCGCCAACGGCCAGGCCCATGATCTGGTGGCCGAGGCAGATGCCGAAGGTCGGGATGCGGCGCTCGAGGAACGTCTTCGTGGCGGCGATGGCGTAATCGCACGGCTCGGGGTCACCGGGGCCGTTCGAGAGGAAAACACCGTCCGGGTTCAGGGCGAACACGTCGTCGGCCGAGCTTTGGGCCGGCAGCACCGTGACCTTGCAACCGCGCTCGGCGAGCATGCGCAGGATGTTGCGCTTGACGCCGTAGTCCAGCGCGACCACATGGAAATTCGGCGCCTTCTGCTCACCGTAGCCTTCACCCAGACGCCATTCCGTTTCCGTCCACGCGTACGGCTCCGTGGTCGAGACGACCTTGGCAAGGTCCATCCCGGCGAGGCCCGGGAACGATTGGGCCAGCGCGATGGCCTTGGCGTCGCTGGCGTCTTCGCCGGCGAGGATGCAGCCGTTCTGGGCGCCCTTCTCGCGCAGGATGCGGGTCAGGCGGCGCGTGTCGATGCCTGCGATGGCCACGACACCTTCGTCCTTCAAGTATTGCGACAGCGTCCTGTCGGCGCGGAAATTCGAGCTGAGGATCGGCAGATCCTTGATGATCAGGCCTGCGGCATGGACTTTCGTGGCTTCGACGTCTTCACCGTTGACACCCGTATTGCCAATGTGCGGATACGTCAACGTGACGATCTGACGCGCATAGCTCGGGTCGGTGAGGATTTCCTGATAGCCGGTGATGGCGGTATTGAAGACCACTTCACCGATGGTGTGACCGGCAGCGCCGATGGCGTACCCACGAAAGACCGTGCCGTCAGCGAGCGCGAGAATGGCGGGTGGGAATGACGGCAGCACGGGAAACTCCTGGAGGTTTCACCCCGGCTGCCAGCCCCATCGTCCGCTCGCGATGACATTAGCGCGGGCACCGGAATTGCGCGGAATATGCGCACAGCGGAGGCTCGGACTGCGGACGAGATGTCAGGCGGGTAGGCGCTAGGGTGAGGGTTAAATGACTAAAACCTTCAAAGTATAGCGCAAATCCCAATCATCTCAAAGCTGAACATGCGGGACACCAGTACGCTCTGCGTTCTCCCTGGGGGGAAGGCCGCTCGGGGACGGATACGCAGAGGGGATAGGGAAGTGGATACCCGCCCGCTGGGCTGCCAGCACGATGTGGCGCTCCATTGCGGCCCCGGCGGCGGCGCCATCGCGGCGGCGCAGCGCGTCGAGGATCTCCAGATGCTCATGATAGGTCGAAAGCACCAGTTCTCGTTGATAGAACGGCAGGCGCTGGCTTTCCATGACGATTTCCGTGCTGCCGCGCAGGATATCGGCGATGGCGCCATTCCCGGCGAGTCCCACGATGCGCAGATGGAAGGCGAAGTCCAGTTGGGCGGCGGTATCGACGTCACCGTCGATCAGGGCGCCCTTCATTGCCTCCACGTTGCCCGTGAGCCATTCGATCTCGCCATTGCTGGCCGCGTGGGCGGCCAGGCGGGCGGAGAAGCCTTCGAGCGCATAACGCAGTTGATACGTGTCGGCGAGCGAGATCTGGTCCGCGAAGCGCCAGGCGACGCCCAGGCGCGCCGAGGCGTCATTCACATAAACACCTTTACCGGGGCGGATCGCGACCATGCCGAGCGCTTCGAGCGTCGAGAGGGCTTCGCGCAGCGAGGCGCGGCTGATCGTCAGCTCCTCGGCGAGTTGGCGCTGCGACGGGAGCATCGCACCGGCCGGATAGACCTGACGTTCAATGCGCTCGCGGATGATGGCGACAGCGGCGTCGGTTACGGCATGCGCCGAATGCTTCATGAGGCCTCACAAGGAATGCGGGTATACGTATCTCGCATTGTACGACGCCAAATCCCTCCTCAGGCGGTCAGCCGTCGGTGCCTCGGGGAACCCGGCGGCATCGGGGATACCGGCCTTCCGACGCACGGCCGCTCAGTGGGTCTATCGACGCACGCGTCCGGGAGCGCGGCCTTGCGCCGTTACCTGGTGCGCGAGGTGTTCCGGATAGTCGCCAAGGAGGCGTCGCACGACCCCGTTGGTCCAGCCGAAGCCGTCCTGAAGCGGGTACTCCCCGCCTCCCCCGCCGCTTGCGCACATCTCATCGCTCGTATGCAGCGAATACTTTTCGACGAGCTTGTTTTCACGGGCATAGAGCGCGCTGACGGTCGAAAGCCAGCGGTGGGCGATGTCGCTTGCGAGCCGGTGCTCGCCATACTGGCGAAGCCCATCAATGGCGATCCATTGCAGCGGCGCCCAGCCGTTCGGCGGATCCCATTGCTGCAGGCCGGACGTCTGCGTCGTGCGCAATCCGCCGGGCGCCACGAGACGATCCGAGATCGTCTGCGCCGAGCGTCGCGCTTGTTCGCGCGACGCCAGCCCGACAAAGAGTGGCGTGGCGAGTGCTGCCGACAATCGTGGACGCGGCTCGCCGCCTTGCCAGTCGTAATCGAGAAAAGCCCCTTCGTCGTCGCACCAGAGATAGCGCGACATTGCCTCGCGCCGGGCTTGTGCACGCGTGGCAAACGCCTGGGCCGCGTCCGAGTCGCCGGTGGCCTTGCTCAGCGTGGCAATCTGCCTCTCGGAAGCGAACAGAAAGCTATTCAGGTCCACCGGCACACAAGCGGTCGTGCGGATCGAACCGAGATTGTTCACGTCGTCCAGCCAGCGCGAGCTGAAGTCCCAGCCCGAGGCGGCACCGGCGCGAAGATCGCGATAGACCTCCCCGGCTCGGCGATTCGGCGCTTGACGGGCCGTGTTCACATCCTCCAGATAGCCTTCCTCGCGGGGGGTATCCCGCTCGTCCCAATAACGATTGAGGCGTGAGCCGTCGGGCATGCACACGACATGGCGATAGGCCTCGCCGGGGGCGAGCGACGCCTCCCCGTCCATCCAGAAGTCATACTCGCGGCGCAGGTGAGGCAGATACTGGATCGCGCGCGCCACGCCGTGCGACTCGAACAGCGCCACCATCAGGCCGTACATGGGCGGCTGAGAGCGGCTCAGATAATAAGTGCGATTACCGTTCGGAACATGGCCATAGGTGTCGATGAGGAACGAAAAGTTATCGGCCATGCTTCGCAGCAGGTCGTGGCGGTTGCTGCAGGCGAGGCCCAGCATCGTGAAATACGAGTCCCAGTAATACAGCTCGTGGAAGCGTCCGCCCGGCACCACATACGGCCGGGGGAGCGGCAACAGCGAGCTATACGCCGGGTGCGCCTCGGGCAAGCGCGTGAGGACATCCCAGAGTCCGTCGATATGATCGACGAGGCCCTGCCCCGGGTCGGAAAGATAGTGACTGGCGGGCGGACGTTCAAGCGTGAAATGCGACGCCACGAAGCGCGCAAGGTCGAAGCCGGGTTTTGCGACATCCTCGCGATAGCGGCGCAGGATTTCGGCGGGTGGGCGCGTGGGCACACAGTCCACGAACGTCTTGCTGTCGGGAAAAACGCGCTGCGTCTGCACATCGACAAACAACTGCTGATACCGATCGGCGGGGGTAAGCACGTCCGATGGCGCGCAATGCGCGACGTCCGGCGTCATGCCACCGGCGGCCAGCGAGCGTTGAGCGGCATCCGTCATCGTCATTGCTCCGCGTAATGCCAGAGCAGGCCGCCGTCGACGAACAGCGTCGTGCCGGTCACATAACTGGCGTCGGGCGAGGCGAGGAACAGCACGGCGTTGGCGACCTCGACGGGGTCGGCGAGACGACCGAGGGGGATGTTGGCGATCAGCGCGTCGCGCTCTGCCTTGTTGGTGAGGAGCTCGTGATTGATCGCGGTGCCGACGGCCCCCGGCGCGACGTTGTTGACTGCAATACCGAGCGGGGCGAGTTCGATCGCGAGATTGCGCATCATCATCTTCAGCCCGCCCTTGCTGGCGCAATAGCTGGTGAAATGCGGGAACGGCAACTCCTCGTGAACCGAGCTGACGTTGACGATGCGTCCGCCGCGTTTCGTATCGCGCAGATGCTGCACAAACGCTTGCGTGAGAAAGAACGCCCCCTTCAGGTTCACTTTCATCACCAGGTCGTAGTCCGCCTCCGTCACATCGAGAAACGAAGCACGCCGTTCCACGCCCGCGTTATTGACCAGCACATCGAGCCGCCCCATCGCCTCGACGGCATGCGCGATTACCGCGCGGTCGTCCGCGGCGACGCCCACGTCTCCCGCGACCACACAGCCATCGCTCCCGGCAGCGCGCACCGCGTCGAGCGTCTGCCCGGCCATCGCGTTGTGCTGCCGGTCTTCCACCACAATCCGCGCGCCTTCCTGCGCGAGACGGATCGCGATCGCGCGTCCGATGCCCTGAGCACTGCCGGTAACCAGTACCACCGTGTCCTTCATTCGCATGGCGCCTCCCTTGCCTGCACGCGTTGCGGGACCTGCACACACCGCCTCGTCGATTGCACCCGGTGCCGAGGCAGCGCCCCCATGCAAGTGCGACCTTGCGTCCAAAAGCGAAGTTCACACAAATTTCAGCGGATTCGCCTAACAAAACCGACCATTCCGCGCAATTCGCCACCTTATGCCGAAGGCGCATGGCGTATCGCCCTGCCCTAGGGAATTCCCTCAGAAAACACGCCTTGACCCAACTATATTGGTTTTCTAATATTCTCCATAACACCACTGGTCAGACCGGTATGACTTGTCTGAATACACTCACTGGTGTTGATTTACGTAGTTGTTGCCGTAGAGAACATCAGCCCCCAAAGAGAGCAGTCCGTCAGACGTTGAAATCGCGAAATCCGAGAGAGTGATTTACGCAGGCAGAGGAGACAAACCATGCCCAAGCTGTTTCGTTCGTTGTTTGGCCGAGTTGTCATTGCGTTGATAGTAGGTGTGGCGCTTGGCATTTGGTTTCCGCAGTTGGGAGAGTCATTGAGTCCATTGGGCGATGGCTTTCTGAAGCTCATCAAGATGGTCATTGGACCGATCGTCTTCTGCGTGGTGGTGAGTGGCATGGCGAGTGCGGGTGACTTGCGCAAAGTCGGCCGGGTTGGCGTCAAGGCCGTGCTGTACTTCGAGATCATCACCACCTTTGCGCTTGTCATTGGTGCCGTGCTGGCTTGGGCGACGCATCCGGGCGTGGGCATGAACATTGACGTCCACAGTCTCAATCCGAGCGCGATGGCGGCGTACACCGAGCACGCCAAGGGATTGAAAGACACGGCGGGTTTCTTGTTGAAAATCATCCCTGACACCGTCACCTCCGCTTTTGCCAAGGGCGACATTCTGCAGATTCTCGTCTTCTCCGTCATGTTTGGTTGTGCATTGGCGGCGCTTGGCGAGCGTGGTCGTCCGGTCGCGCGCTTCATCGAAGATCTGAGCCACGTCCTCTTTCGAGTGATGGCATTCATCATCCGTCTGGCGCCGTTGGGCGTATTGGGTGCCGTGGCGTTCACCACCGGCAAATACGGTGCATCATCGCTCAAGCAGCTTGGCATGCTCGTGCTCGTCTTCTACGTGAGCTGCTTCGTCTTCGTCACCGTCGTGCTGGGTAGCGTATTGCGTCTGGCTGGGTTCAACATCTTCAAGTTCATCAAATACTTCCGTGAAGAGTTGTCCATCGTGTTGGGTACCGCGTCGTCCGATGCCGTACTGCCGGCCATCATGCGCAAGCTCGAGTGGATGGGCATCAAAAAATCCACGGTTGGCCTGGTGATACCCACCGGTTACTCCTTCAACCTTGATGGCTTCTCCATCTACCTGACGCTTGCGGTCATCTTCATTGCGCAGGCGACCAACACCCCCCTGTCCATCCACGACCTGATCCTCGTCATCCTCGTCTCGCTGCTGACGTCCAAGGGAGCGCATGGCATTCCGGGATCGGCCATCGTGATTCTGGCGGCGACGCTCACGGCCATTCCCGCCATTCCCGTCATCGGTCTCGTGCTGATCCTGCCGGTCGACTGGTTCGCGGGCATTGCGCGGGCCGTCACCAACCTGCTGGGCAACTGCGTCGCGACCCTCGTCGTGGCCGCATGGGAAAAAGATGTCGACTTTGCGAGAGCCCACAAAGTGCTTGATGGTGTGCTGCCCTACGAGCCCATTGAGGTGACGGTGGAAGAAACGGCCGATGCCGGCACGCCTGCCAACGTGGCGCTGACACGCTGAACATCAGCGACAACCTAAACGAACCAACGAACCTGGTGCCGACGCGCGGCGTCGGCACCTTCAACAGGAGTCAAAGGCAACATGGCCCTCGCCCCGCAAGATCCGAACGCACCGGAATTCGTGCGCCGTTACGTCAATCTGGCTGATCCGCGCCTGGGTGCGCAGGCGTTGGCGGCCAGTGACGAATTCTTTGCGGCCAAAGAGCGCATGCTCAACCCTGAGCCGGCCGTCTTCATCCCGGGCAAATACGACGACAACGGCAAGTGGATGGATGGTTGGGAGACACGTCGCAAGCGTGTGAACGGTTACGACTGGTGCGTGGTCAAGCTCGCGCGACCGGGCGTATTGTTTGGCGTCGACCTTGACACCAGCCACTTCACCGGCAACTTCCCGCCGGCGGCGTCGCTCGAGGGATGCCACAGTCCGGACGGTGCACCGGGCGAGTCGGCCGAATGGTTCGAATTGCTGGCGTCGACCACCTTGCAGGGCAATGCGCACCACTACCATGCGATCAGCAGCGAGCGTGCGGTGACGCATGTGCGAGTGAACCTGTACCCCGATGGAGGCCTGGC
>NZ_CABPRU010000005.1 GCF_902459705.1 Pandoraea terrigena
AGCTGGTCGAGATCGTGAATCCGCTCTCCATTGCCGGAACCTGCTTTGCCAATGCGTAACTGATCGCATCAAACGTCACGGTCTTGAGGTCAGGCATTTGCAGTGCTCCCGAAGTAGGCCGAGTACATCGCATCAAGCGCTTCGACCTGCTCGCTGTCGAGGCGAGTGACTTGGCCGCTGTGCATGACGGCGCTGATCGGTGCGAGCGCCGCACGTTCTTGGTCGGTGAGGTCGCCGGAGATTTCCTCCAGCGATTGCACCATTTGGGTTGTGGTCGGCAGGCGCATGTCAGGCGGCGTCCTCTTCTTCCTGCTCTTCCGTGTCTTCGCCGAACAGTTCACGTACGGTGTTCGGCGGGGGTGCGATCAGCTTGATTACGATATCTTCCTGAATGCGATGGTCGAGAATGCCGCTCTCGCGCTCGTCCGGCGTGCAGTTGATGTTGAAGTCGTAGATGACGATGTCGTTTTCTTCCGGCGTCACCTTGAGCGACTTGACGGCGCACTCGGTCAGTTCGATATCGCTGTCGCCGCCGAGGCCATAGTCGATGGTCGCGGTATATCCCTTACCCTCGAACGCCCATGCGAACGGTGCCATCTTCGAGAAACGGCGCGTGGTAGTCGCGAGCATGTCATCCGGGTTTTCGATCTGCTTGTAAAGCGAGTCGTACAGCCCATGCTCCAGCATGTCGAGCGAGCGTGCCTGCATGACGACTTGCACGCGCATCGTGGCGGCGGGGCGCTTCACTTTCCCGTGCTTCTCGGCACGCGGGTTGTAGTTGACGAGCTTCGCGGTCTGGGCGGCAATGATTTCGAACATGATGGTGAGTCTCCTGATGGGCGGAAAAGAGGGCGCCGTGCTGGCCGCCCAACGGGGTTAGGCTGCTTGCTGGAAAGTCATGCGCTTGTGGATGCCGCGAACGCGCCGAACATCGTCTTCGCAATACGCGACCACCTCATCGAGCCGTCCGGCCCGCACGAAGTCCCACACTTTCGAACCGTCGATGTCGCCCTTCTCGGGCAGGCCAAACGCGCGGCACAGCTTGTCAAGACCGATCGTTCCGCGAGTGCCGGCCCAGCGCGTCATCGTGTCGAACACGCTGTCGTCCCACGGCTTGGCGCTAAACGGGATGATCGATGGCGGCCGGATACCGAGCATTACCGCGCGCTGGAAGATGAAGCGCAGGTCGAACTCGGTGACGTAATGACCGATGAATACTGGGCGGCGATCCGTACTCGGCGTGTACGCGTCTGATAGGCAGTCGAACATGTCTCGCATCACTGCCGCTTCGTTCGCGTGCCACTCGGGTCGCCAGAACGACATGGGCTCAGCGTCATCAAGAGCGATCGATGCACACACGATGTGACCGAGCCCACCGTCGAATGAAGTCTTGCGCCACTTCATCTCGATTTCGAGGTCGATCTCAGCTCGCTTGGCCGCGATGTACTCGGCGATTTTTGTCTCATCCTTATAGTTGGACGGCGCACACACAGTAGCCTTAGCTTGCTCCGCATCATCCTCAAATGCGGCAATCACCGCCGGGTCTTGGCTCGGCACGGTTTCGATGTCGATATAGATATTCATGTCAGGGTCTCCGAATCAGAAGGGGATGTCGTCGTCTTGCTCGAAGCCATTGCCGTTCGTGGCATCGGAATACGAGCGTGAGGTTTGCGATCCGGCAGGGCGCTTACGCATCGGGCGGTCAGCTAGTTGTGCGACGCGGTGGGTAAGCGCTTCGGGAGATTTCTTGCCATCGAGAATTTCCGAAGCCATCAGTTCGGTGTTTGCCTCAAACACGGCGACCAGCTTTGCCGACCATGCCGTATCGTTCGGATCTTTCCGGCTGACTTCTTCCGTTTTCTGAAGCAGGAAGCCAATGCGCTTGTTTGCAAGTTCGGGAAACACCTGGCCATCAGCAACATATTCCTGCTTCGCATCGTTGTCCCATCGCTTCACCTTGGCCGATACCGGCTTGATGTCGCGGAGCTTCAAACAGGTCATGAGGGCCATGACTAGGTCGAAGCCAGTCAGGCGATCGCCGTTGGATTTCTCGGTGTAGATGAATTGCCGAGTCTCGCGGCCATCGTCTGCGCGCAGCGTGAGCACAATGCCGCGCGTGCCGGTGTTGGCAACGATGTCCTCGGCGGTCACGATCGTGCCGATGTACTTGCCGGTTTCCGTGAGCCACTTGCCTACTTGGTCGGCCTTCTTTGCTGAGTTCTTGTCGAGGGTGTACATGCTGGGATCCTTTAGGCTGCTTGCTTGAGGTCGTAATAGGCGGCGATCGCCTCATCCACCATGGCGAGGTCGTTCTCGATCAGGTCGGATTCAAAGAGGCCAAGCGGTGACTTCACCGTGTCTTGCCCGTTGTTCTTGGTGCTGAACATGTATTCGCCGTTACTCACGGCGGTGCGCAGCACGATTGTCACCAGACCCTCCATGACGATCTTCTCGTCGAGAAGCTTCCCGATCGTCTTGATCTTCGTGCGCCCGAAATCGTCGGTGCTGGTATGGCTTAGGATGTAGACGCGCTTGGAGTCGGCGAGCGACGTGGCAGCCATGAGAACGTCCCAGGCGTGACGCGCGATCTCGTTGTATTTGGCGAAAGCGCTGTTCCCGACCTCGTTGTCGGTGACACGGCGCATGAACTCGTTCGCCAGCACGTATTGAAAATCGTCGATGACGATGATTTCCTTGTCAGTACGCTGCATGGCGGTGACGATCCTGGCGCTGTCGTCGGTCACGTAGACCGAACCGCCGTTACCTTTCGCGACCGGCTTCCAGCCCCCCGAGCGGAAAGGCAGCGGCTTCTTGACTGCCTGAATCAGCAGTGTGTTTTCCGGGTTGAGGTTGCGCAGACTGGTGCTCTTGCCCGTTCCGCTTTCCCCGATGATCATGGTTGCAATGCTCATTTGATTGCTCCGTTTCAGATTGAAGTTGTTCCCATTGGCCGACGGTTTGCCACCACTGCGGGTCCATGGTCAGACGCTCCGGAAAACGACAGGCTGCGCGGCGCGCATGGCGTCGTCGAGATCGATGGCGCCGACGATGCTTGCGCCCAGCGAGAGCGCCAGGAGAAAGATCAGCGCGGCGACGCCGGGAAAACGCGTAACGAATCGGTCGATGCGCTGGGTCAGCGTGGGCGCGTGCTGGCGATGCTTGAGCGAGCACTCATCGGAGGTGTGGCCTTGGCGGCCGCAGCGGATGCAGTAGTCGCGGTTCATTTCGCCCCCCGTGCGCGGAGCATGGCGTCGGCCAACGCATAGGCATCAAGTGCTATACCGAAACGCCAATCGTCATGCTGGAATAGCCCAGATCCTTCTCGTGCTTCTTGCAATGCATTTTCGTAAACCGAAGGCAAAACTTTCGCGGCGAAGTAGTCGCGAAAGTCCATGCCGAGATTGATGGTCGGGCAATCGTTCAGATCGCCGCACCACGGAAACGCCGGACCGCCGTTTTTGATCTCGCTCATGCTTCACCTCGTGCTTTAGCGATGACATCTTGAATATCGAAATCAGCGCAGTCGTTTCCGAGAATGCGCATGTCTTCGCTCATCTGCTCAGCAGCGTTATGTGCACCTTCCGGGTACCAATCGGCAACCCGGCGGCTGTGCAGTTCTTGCCGAATGCTGTCAATAAATTCGTGGGCGCGTTCCAGCGTCTCCACCAACTTCTCGTAACTCGGGCGGTCCGGCACGAGGTCAGCCGCAGCAGTCAGGAGCGTGTCAGAAAGTTCGCGCGATTCCCTAACATCGAGAAACTCGAGTTCATGCTTGGCCTGACCGATCTCGATGGTGACAACCTTGTACCCGTTGTACCGGCGGACATCGATAGATGCATTCATGCTTGCTATCCTCGTGCTTTGGCGAGGGCGGCGCGCCGACGCGTGTGATGATGGTTCTCACCGCGAATGACGCGTTCTTTGTGATTGCTGGCCTTTATGGCAGCGGAGTGCTTTTCTCCGCGGGATGTGTGTCCGTGAAGTTCTCGGTCAGCAGCATTCTCTTTGCGAGTACCCCAAGCCAGATTCGTGTAGTGCGCGTTGAGCTTGTTTCCGTCGAGGTGGCGAATCTCATAGCCTGGGGCGGGCTGTGGCCCGATATGTGTACGAGCTACGAGTGAATGAACCGTAACGCGCCGGCGCTTTCCACCGATGACGATGCGAACGCACGGATAGCCACTCTTGTTGAGATCCTGCGCAAGTTCATGCATTTCCTTGCCGCGCCATGTCCCGTTCACAGAGAAAATCCGGCCGTCAGCCATGACTTCGTAGGTCGGCGTGTGCTTATCCATGACGCACCTCGCCCTCAGCAAACACGTTCACCTCGACCTCGAATGCGACTTGCAGGATCTCGCCCGCGCGCTTCGTGTCCTGCTTGATCAGCGCGTCGTTCAGCGCGCAGTAGCCGTCGTAGTCGTGGTCCTGCAGGCGTTGGAGTGCGTTGATGACGTCCGCGCACTCGGCAGCGCGCTCACGGGCGCGGTCCAGCGCTTCTGCCGCGTCCTGCTGGCGCATGTACGCGCCAAGGTCGCGCGTGACGATGCAGGGGATTCGTGCGTTCATGGTGGCCTCGATGTCTGGGTGACGTTGAGGCAAGTTTATTAAATGCTAAACGCATAGTCAAGCAAAAACTAAACATGCGGCGAAGCGAGTGCTTCTATGCTTCTATGACATGGCGCGTTATTCAGATGCCTATGTGCGGCGGTGGAGGGAGAAATTGAAAAAGGCCCCGGTTAGGGGCCTTGGAATGTGTGGGGAAGTTTGGGTTACGCGTCGCCTGGCGCGCAGGGCACCCAAGTTCGATCTGCACTGATATCGCTCCTGTGCCCCCAGCACCACCCTTTGGCGCGAATTTCGGAATAAGTGGCGTCGCGATCAGCGCATGCAGCTTGGGTCGAGGGTTCGTCACCATGGCCGCTGCGGCATTGCCGGTTTAGGTCACCATATTTTTCGGTTAGCACGAGAACATCACTTGGCATATCCAATGCCACTTCGGCGCGGGCAACCGCTGCGGAAGCATCTGCTGCCGCGCGCTCCATGTCCGCCGAGGCCCGTTGCATTGCTTGCTGTATTGTCTGCTGAATGCTCTCTTGCGCAGCAAAAAGGAACGCCCCTTGCTCTGCCTGCCACGCGACGCTTTTCCCGTCGGCGATGATCGAAAGCGGCACTTGATGTTGTTTTCCCCTCAGATCAACGGTGGCGATTCCGGCATATTTGTTGCCGGTTTCGTGAAGCACTTCTACTTTGAGTACCTTCATTTGGTACTCGGCGAGATCGCTAGTTTCTAGCTTCTGCTGAAGCGCGGCCGAAACGGTTTTGGCGATCTGATCCTTACTCAGATGATTGTCGAAGTACCAATACACACCGCTTGCGAGAAACAAGATCGCGAGTGTGATAAGCCATTTGCGTGCGCTTTTCATGGACTACTCGTTGTGCCAGAGATCAGAAATCTTCGCTTCGCCAGACTTTCAGGATTCTTCCGAAGACTTCGAAGTCCATTTTGGGGGTGATGTCCCACGTATCGTAGCTGACGTTTTCAGACTTTGCTCGGATCAGGAGCCCTTGCTCTGTTGGGATGCGCTGCAAACGCTTAATGAATCCTTCGGTGCCCACACGGAAAAAATAAATAGCATCGAACTCTACCGCCTTCACCCCGATGTCAGCGATTAGCGGGTCGCCAGGGTTGAACATCGGCCGCATGGAGTCACCAAAACCGGTAACAACCACGAGATTCTTAACAGCAGTGTAATTCTTCAGGTTTTTCGAAAGCCATTCATTGCTGACTCTAAGCGTCTCAATTACGCCGGGCTGATCGCGCAGCTCAATCCCATGTCCCATCGCCCCACCCGTATCGAAGCGTTGAATTTGAATGACGGGCGGCTGTTCTGGCAGTGACATAGCGAGCGACTCCTCACCTGACTCGACCGGAGAGTCAAGGTATCCGAGATCCATACCATAGTCCCGTTCAAGTCGTCGCGCAGCTCTTTCACCAAAGGATGCGCGTCCGGTCATCAGTTGTGACAGGTAACTTTTCTCAGTTGCCGGAAGGGTGCGGCTCGTGAACCACAAGCGCAGGCGTGCCCGGCGGGTATCTGCAATATCCATGGTTCGAGTCTGATTAGTATCTGCTAAACAAGCAAATGCTTGACCTTAAGTTTAGTATTTATTAAACTTCGTCCAAGTAACCAACCTTGGACTCGGTATGGACCTCAAGACATATCTAGCGTCGCTCGAACGTGGCGGCGTCTCAAAGCTTGCGGAGGAAATCGGGGTATCGGCCTCGTTTCTCTCTCAAATGGCCGCAGGTTCATCTGCGATTAGCCCGGCGCGATGCGTTCTGATTGAAATCGCCACGAAGCAAGCCGTAACGCGTCGCGACCTCCGCCCCGATGATTGGCGCTCTATCTGGCCCGAGCTAGACATCCCCGGCACCCCCACAGAGCAGGTGGCGGCATGACCTCTAAAGCGCGCGTCAGCCTCGTGATTCGTCGCGGCCCATTTGCCCAAGGGCTTCAAGAAACGCATTCGTCTCTAGCAGCAGGACATCGCGCCCGTTGCCAGGTATCGGCACGTCGTCGTGCTCGGCAAGAAACGCGTCGACGCTCAATCGAAATGACTCTGCGACCGCTTTGGGATTTGGATGGGTTGATGCGAGGGCTTCGAGTGCGAACGAATGAACTTGCAGCTTCATGCCGAACTGATTGATCAGGTTTGCAATGACTTCCAGATGTTCGTCTTCCATGGGGTCCTCTCGTGATGAGTTTTGAAGTTGATGGCTTGGCAGCCGATTTCGATTCTCGCATGGTCGAGGACTCCGCCTTTTTTTCAATGAAAACAGTGAGTAACGAGGTGGTTCGATGACCACGGAAACAGTTTCACCCGACGAGACTGAAAGCACACGCATGCAGGCTGCACGCGTCGAGGCAGAGGTATTGCGTGCCGTTGCGCGCGTCACGCAGGCCCGTGCTGCCGCATGCATGGGTGTGTCGGCCAGCACGATCAGCCGCCGGCTCGACGAACTTCCGGACTGGGCGCGAATGTTGGCGACATTCGGACTACAGGTCGTTCCTGTTGACTGCCTAGTCATCGATCAGGAAGAACTCTCCGCGCTCGAGAGCATGGCGTTCAAGTATCTCGAAGCACGCCAGCAGGAACGCCGGGTGCGTGGGAGCTAACCATGACCGCCGAACTCATATCCGCCGTGCCCATCGTCTGCCTCATCGGCGCCACGTGGTTCGCGCTGCGGCGCAGGGGGTGAGCTATGCGCGAAGAACAGAACAAGCCAGCCCGCAACCGATTCCGCAAGATCGAAGTGCGCATGTGGGGCGACGAGAAATTCCGTCGCCTCTCACCATTGCCTGCCTGCGGTCAGGGACTTTGGGTTTTCCTGCTGACCGGCCCTCATACCGGCCCGATCCCCGGCGTCTTTCGTAGCGGTCGTGCCGCGATGGCCGAGGAACTGGATTGGGAAATCGAAGCCTTCGACAAAGCCTTCGGGGAAGCCTTTCGGGAAGGTCTCGTAAAGGCTGACTGGAAAGCCAAAGTTGTGTGGATTCCAAACGCCATTAAGTGCAACAGACCTGAATCGCCAAACGTGGTCAGGTCGTGGGGGGGAGAGTGGGATTTGATCCCAGAATGCGCCCTGAAGTCGGAAGTGTACGAATCCCTGAAAGCCAATATCTGCGGGCTTGGAGAGGCTTTTGAAAGGGCTTTCTTTGAGGCTTTCGGAAAGCCTTCGGGAAAGGCTTCCGTAAAGCCTAGCGGGAAGACATGCCCGAATCAGGAGCAGGAGCAGGAGCAGGAGCAGGAGCAGGAGCAGGAGCAGGAGCAGGAGCAGGAGCATGGAAAGACTCCGTCGACCTACCGGCCGACTGCCGAAGACATCCGCAAAATTTTCGCCTACTGGCAGGATCGGATGAAATCGCCCCGCTCGAAGCTTGACGACAAGCGCAAGGCGTCGATCCGCAAAGGCTTCGATCTTGGCTTCGAGCCGCGGGACCTCTGCTTGGCGATCAAGGGGTGCAGCCTGACACCGCACAACATGGGTCAGAACGACCGACACACGAAGTTCAACGACGTGTCGCTGATCTTCCGCGATGCCGCCCACATCGAGCGCTTCATGGCTGCCGCCACCGACCCGCCGCCACCCACCGCCGGCGCTCCGATGAGCAAGCAGGCGCAAATCCTCGCCGAGTCCGAAGCAAATCTCGCAGCGTTTACGGCCATGGTCAACGGCCACGCGACCACTGCTGATGGCTTTGTAATCGATGACGGCCTTACCGTCGAAATGGAGAGCTGACGATGCAAGCCGCTGATGCTGTCGAATTCGCCCGCGCTCTTGGCGCCGCTCATGTGCTGGTGCGTGTCGCCTTGCCGACGCCTGAGATCACGATGGCATGGTTCGGGAAGCTATCCCGCTGGCCGCTCGTCGACGTGGTTAGAGCACTCGACAAGCACGGCGATATTTCGCGCTATGCGCCGGTACCGGCCGACATCATCGCGCTACTTCCGTCGCTTGAGGCTAAGCGCCTCGCCGCCGATGAGGCATGGCCCATCGCGCTCGCGTCGAACGACGAAGCCGCGACGGTATGGCTCACGGACGAGATTCTGTCGGCCTTCGATGCCGCGCGAGATCTCGTCGCCGACGGTGACGAAATCGCCGGTCGAATGGCGTTCAAAGCCGCGTACACGCGGATCACGGAGGCGAATCGAGCCGCAGGCGCGGCACCGAACGTCATCCGTTCGCCTGGGACTGACCGCACTACGGACGCCGCTGCCGATCAGCGTGCCATCGCACTCGGCTTCATCACGGCCGCGCAGGTGGAGCGCCAATACCCGGCACTCTCCGGGCCGGTGGCCCAAAACGTTGGACTTCTCGCCGCGCCCTCCAAGACCGACAGCGATGGCGCCCGTGCAGCGAAGGAGCAGTTTCGACTCATGGTCGAGCGCATGCGTAGTGTTCCCACCGGTGAGTCAGCCTTCTCGCGTGAGGCCCGCGAGCGACACGAAGCGACCGAGCGTGCGAAGCGTGATCTCGCGCAGCGTGTCGCTGCCTACGAGCGAGGCCAGCAATGAACACGCCAATCGACCGACGCTGCCCAGCGTCCGGCTGCCAGTGGGAAGGAACCTTGAGTCTGAGCGCAATGGGCGGTGGGCCGTGGTTTTGTCGCGCCCATTTCCAGCGGTCCGAAGAGCCGGCACAAGGCTCGATTCTCGGCCCGACCAGCTTCGACGGCAATCTGCCGTACACCGACAAGGATGACCAATGACCATTCTCTTCGACGAAATGCCCGCAGTTTGCGCAAAAACGCAAACCGGAGACGCGCCCGACGAATTCCCGAGCCTCGCGCGCGCGCCCGCGTTTGAGACGCGCCGCTGCATTCTCGCGCTCGACCTCGGCACGAAACTTGGCTGGGCCACGGTCGACCGCAACGGCGTGGTGCGCAGCGGCAGCCTCAAGTGCCATCCTCGTGCGAACGAAGCGATCGGCCAGCGCTGGAGCAAGTTTCGCGTGCTGCTGTGCGACCTCTCGAATGAAGTAGGAGAGTTCGATGCCGTGTACTTCGAGCAGGTGCAACGGCACGCCGGCACGATTGCCGCGCATGTCTACGGAGGGTTCCTCGCACACCTTGAACACTGGTGCGCTGCGCGTAACGCTGAACCGATCGGTGTCGGCGTCGGCGAGGTCAAAAAGGCATGGACTGGCAGCGGCGCGGCGAAGAAGCACCTGATGATCGCAATGGCCGAGCAGCGCGGATTCCGCCCGGCCGATGACAACGAGGCCGATGCCTTGGCCATCCTGTCTCTGGCCATCGCTCGGGAGAACGCCAAATGAAACGCGCCTATCACGTCTGGCCGCCGGCCGAGGACAAAATCCTGTGCGCGATATACGCCTCGCACGAAACGATTGCCTCGCAACTTCACTTGCTTCCCGGCCACGATTTGCAGTCCTGCAAGAACCGCGCTCGAGTGCTCGAGTTGAAAAAGGCAGTGCGCGTCGTCGAAACGTCGAAGCCGGTCATCGTCGCCGCAATGGCCTACTACGGTGTTCGCAGTGCCCCAGACCTCGCCAAGCTGACCAAGACCCATATCGTTACCGTGCGCAGGATCATCAACGACATGGTGAAGGCTGACGAGGCGCACATCGACGGCTACGCGCCGGCGACGCTGAACGGCATGCCTACGCGCCTGTTCAAGCTCGGGCCAGGCAGGAACGCGCCGAAGCCCCGCACCAAAACGCCATCTGAGCGTGTCAAGGCTTGGGAGAAGCGCCAAGACCCCGAGGAACTGCGCGTGCGTCGCACCCGGTACGCCACCCGCCGAAAAGCCAAGTTGGGACGTCTCATCCCGCCGCGTGACCCGCTGACGGCGGCTTTGTTCGGAGGTGCGTGATGACAAGCCGAACGACTGTCACGGCGGGTATCGCGGTTGGCTACGTGCTGCTCGCTGTGGGTATTTGTGGGCGCTTTGCGGGGTGGTGGTGATGAAAGATGATTTCGACGCCATCGGCGCAATCCTGCTTTTCGTCGGCCTCGCGTGCGTCTTCATCGCGGCATGCTCGGCGCTCGGGATTGTGCTCATCGAAACCAGTTTCCGCGCTTAAACCGGCGCCAACGGAGCATGACTTATGGAAAACAAGCACGCCAGGATCATCGGGTATCGCCCCGCTAACCGTGGTGCTAAGGAGAGTGAAATGAAAACTTTCGTTGTCTTCACTGTGGATGACAAGTCTGTGGAGATCGAGGCATCCGAATGGTCAGCGGTTCACGGAGTGTTGATTCTTCACGATGTAGAGAGAAGCCTCGTGGCGCTGTTTGCTGCTGACCGCTGGATTTCGTGCATCGTCAAACAGTGAAGCAGAGCCTCACACGCCTCGCAGGCATCCTCCCGCGCCAGTCAGAGTTCCGGGCGTGGCTCGCCGAGGCCGCCCACCAGCCGATCAGCGCAGACGACGCTGCCGAATTCATCCGCATCGCATGCGGCGTCGACAGCCGCCGGCAGATCGATCAGGACGCCGGCGCGGCAGAACGCTTTCACACCATCGTGCGCCGGCCGTATCTGGCGTGGCGCGATGGAAGAAGCGTGGCGACACAGGAGCGCCAGGACAGATCGAAATAGGGGAATGCGATGGGACGACCACGGCTTGATCACACCTTATCGCCGGAGAACGTGTTTTCCCGGATGGTGCCCGGTAGGGCTTACAAGTCCTACAAGATCGCGGACAAGATGCGAGTTCGCAATGCCGCCATTCTCCCCATCCTGAAGGTTCTGGTCGCAAAGGGATTGATCGAAGAGCGCCAGACCAACACGACGCCGCGATATGTCCGCCCCGACTTCACCGTGAAGCGTCCCGCGGTAGTGACCGGGCCCGGCGCACCCAGCGTCGCTTCCTATCGAATCCCCATCAGTCCGCCTCGTGTCATTACCGACTACGAACGTGAGATACAGCGCCGTCAGGAGCTTTGCATGATGGTGCGGCGATAGCGCAAACACCGAAAGAACGGGATTTTTACGGAAACCATAGGGAACGCACAACCGTGACAGCCAAGAACATCACCACCCGGTTCAGTTCTGACAACCAACCCGCAAAGCGACGCGGCAAGACACCTCGAATGCTTCTGATCGACGCGCTGAAACGTGAAGCCGGGCTCAGCGAGGCGGAGTTTTACCGCTTGGTGGTGAGCCGTGCGGTGAATGAAAAAGACGGAACGCTTACCCGGGAACTGCTCGCTCGATTGCAACCGGTTCCTAAGCCCACATTGCCCGACGTGCGTTTCTCGATCCCGGCATCCGCATCACCCGTGGATAAAGTGGTGGCTATCATCGACGCGGTTGCAGACGGGAAGTGTCCCCCCGATGTTGGCGACATGATGATCGGGATGATCAAGAACATGCTCGATATCTACAACGTGACCGAGTTGGCCGACAAAGTGAAGGCCATCGAAGAACGTCTCGGGGCACTGGGGCAATAACGATGGGGGCGCGCCGTGGCGTGACATTCGCCCAGATTGAGCGGATCGAACGCATCTTCGAGGGCATGGGCTCTGTGGACGAGCCGCCGACGTTCGGCATCTGCGACATGGAGCGCAAGGTGCTGCGCTGCCGGGACGTTCATGGCGAGCTTACCGACGCGCAGCCCACTGTCCTGATCGGCGAGCGTCTGGAACCGTTGTTGTACAAGCGTCGGTTGAAGATCGTGCTCGGCGGCCGTGGTTCCATGAAAACCCGCACCATCGTGTCAGTCCTGATCGGGAAAGCCCAGGCGCAGCGAGAACGCGTGCTATGTCTTCGTGAGATCCAGAACTCGATCGAGGATTCGAGTAAGGCCGAGCTTGACGGCGAGATCGAGCGCCGGGACATCGGAGGCTCGTTCCTGACCCGAAAAAATTCGATCATCGTGCCGGCTTCGCGCAGCCGCTTCACCTTTCGCGGCCTGTATCGCAACGTCCAGTCGATCAAAGGATTCTCGGGCGTCACAACGGCGTGGATCGATGAGGCCGAGAACATTTCCCGCACGTCGCTCGACTATCTGATGCCGACGATTCGCGAACCCGGTTCGGAAGTGATCATTTCGTTCAACCCGAACAAGGAATCCGATCCGGTGTATGCCGACCTCGTGGCGCCATACGCCGAACAACTTGCGGCGAACGATGGCGTGTACGACTCGGGCGATCCTGACGGCGTTCTGATCATCGTCTGCAATCACGAACATAACCCGTGGCTGCCGAAGGAGCTGGCCATCCAGCGCGACCAGATGCGGGCCCGCGACCTCGACCGATACAACTGGATCTGGGAAGGCAAGTTCAACCGCAAGAGCGACGAGTTGATCTTCGCTGGCAAGTTCCGCATCGACACCTTCGAGACGCCCGCCAGTGCCCGGTTCTTCTTCGGTATTGACTGGGGCTTTGCACAAGATCCGACGACGCTCAACCGAATGTACGTCGTGGGCAACACGCTCTACATCGACTATGAAGCCAACAGCCATGCCCAGAACAATGGGAAGGGTGTTGACCTTGACGAACTATGGAAACTATTTGCCGGAAAAGATCGGATGCGCGGCACACAGTCGCTGCAATGGCGCCCCGAAGACGATCTCAAGTTCCCCGGCGTGCCCGGTGCCCGAGTCTGGCCGATCAAGGCAGACAACGCTCGGCCTGAAACGATCAGCCTGGTCAAAAAGCAGGGCTTCAACATCTCGGCCGCCGAGAAATGGGGCGGATCTGTTGAAGACGGCATCACTTTCCTACGCGGCTTCGACGAGATCGTCATTCACAAGCGCTGCGTGAACACGATCAAGGAATTCGAGAACTACTCGTACAAGGTGGACAAGGTGACTGGCGAAGTGCTGCCGATCATCGTCGACAAGTGGAACCACCACATTGACGGCACCCGATACGCCATGGACGGGTACATCCGGGGCCGGAACGGTCTCAACATCAATCCCGATGCCGCCATGGCCGCCGCCCGTGCGTCTATGGCAATTGGGGCGCATTGAATCTCAACAGGAGAAACACCATGGGAAAGTCCAACGATCAGCTTCAGCAAGACGGCGCCGAGGTGGCGCAATCGGGGGAGCCGTCGGACGCACTTGCCGGTGCGACGGAACAGGCATCGTCCGTGACAACCGATACGGCGTCGAGCGGTGCGGGTGCGACATTGGCCGACGTTGGGCTGGCGACTGCATCGAACGCATCCGACGGCGAATCGTCGATGGTGAGCGGCGCGGCCTCTGGTGCTGAAAATGCAAGCATTCAGCCGGGAACACCCGCCAGTCAAGGCGATGCCGTGCTGGCGGCGGCCAGTCTCGCCGTGACCCACTCGGAAGCGACCGAGCGATTCGCTGGTCTGCATGCGCTGGTATCGAAGATCGAAGGCATCGAGGCCGCAACGCTCGAACGTCTACGCGCCGACCTCAACGAACTTGGGACGCTGCTCGGCCTGCATACGACTGCATCTCAGCGTGCGCAGATTTCCGGCGACTACAAGGCATCTGACCTCTCGTGAAAAGGAACGGCGACATGGCCACCACCCAATCCAAGAAAGTAGCGGCCGTGCCGCCTTCGGCGACCCCGGAAAAGAAGACTGGGCTGAACATTCGACCGGATACTGCCCAGAACCTGCTCGCCATCGCGAAAATGCAGATGTCCGCAGATGGAAGCATCGTGAAGCCAGAAGATGCACTCCGATCAAAGTTCACACCATACTTGCCGCCGCCTGGCGTCATCCCTGACGGCGTCATGGCAAGCCATCCGAACCGAAAGGACGGCCCCGCACAGATCGCTATGGATGGCGTATGCAATGGCATGTCATCGGTGATCGGCGCATTCCGCACTTCTCAGGCGGTCAATGGATCAGAGTTCGTCGGATATGGTGTGCTGGCATTGCTTGAGCAACACCCGCTGATTCGTGCCCCGATTGAAGCGCGCGCTGACGAAATGTCGCGGGAGTTCGTTGAACTGTTCTCGACGGAACAGGAGGGGGTTGAGGATGACCCCGACCGCAAGAAGCAGATCACCGACCGGATTAAGCAACTGCAAGAAGAAATGGAGCGTTTGCACGTCAAGAAGCGCTTCCGCGATGCCGAGGCCAAGACGGGTTATGCCGGCGGGTGCGTGCTTTACATCGATCTCGGTGACGATCCAGACGATACCGCCGAGCTTAAAACGCCGCTGGTGATGGAAAAGCAAAAGCTTCAGAAGAACGGCAAGCCCCGTATCAAAGCGCTGAAGCTGATCGAGCCGATCAACGTCTATCCGGCGCCGTACAACGCTGACAATCCGCTCGCCGACAACTTCTATCGCCCAGAAGCGTGGTATGTGATGGGCAAGGAAACTCACGCGACTCGCTTGCTGCACTTCGCCGACAACGTGCCACCGGTGCTTCTCAAGCCCGCGTACAACTTCTTCGGCATTCCCCTCGCACAGATGATGATCGACTACGTTGACAAGTTCGACACCGCTCGGGTTGCCGCTGCCGATCTGGTCGACAAGTTCTCGCAGAACATCATCAAGACGGACATGTCTCAGATCCTGAGTGGGGGGGGAGTCGAATGCGGACAACAGCTTGCAATTCGGGCACTGATGTTCGGCCAGCAGAAGCACAACCGGTCGCTGCTCACGATCGACAACGAGAAGGAAGACTTCGTCCAGGTCAACACGCCGCTATCTGGTGTGGCAGACATCGTGTTTCAAGCGATGCAGTTCCTCGCCGGCGTGGCGCAGACGCCAGTGACGAAGTACTTCGGCTTGTCGCCGACGGGCTTCAATGCCACCGGTGAGTTCGACATGCGGAGTTGGTATGACTTTTGCGGGGGCAAGCAAGAGACGAACTGGCGCGACAACCTGGCCAAGGTAATCGACATCTGCATGATCGGCCTTTGGGGTGAAATCGATCCGGCTATCAAGTTGCGATTCCTGTCCCTGTACAAGCCTGATCCTGAGCAGACTGCCCGCGTCAATAAGCTGAACGCTGAGACTGGTGACATTTTGCTCGCGAACGGAACGATCTCCCGGGAAGAAGAGCGCCAGCGCGTCGCAAGTGATCCGGGGGCCGGATATGACGCCATCGACACTGACGTACTTCCGGATATTCCGACCGAAAGCGAGGATCCGAATACGTCTGGCAATACTGGCACTGGCGAAGCCGAGCAAGATGACAACGCGAGCGCGGAATGAGGAGTCGCAAGCCGAAACTTCGCGGTGTGCGGCCAAACCTAGGTGTCGAGCAGTCGTATCGGGCCAAACTCGATGATCTTGTCCGTGAGATGCAGCGCTCGTATCTCTATTGGCTGCGCGCTCGGTACCGCGAGAACGAGGACCGCATTGCCATGGATGATAGCCCGACGTCCAGCCTCATAGCGGAGCTTGCCGGCCTCTCACGACAGTGGAAGCGCATGTTCGCGAAGCGCGCATCCCAGTTCGCTAAAGAGTTCGTTTCGAGCGTCGACCGACATTCCACCTATGCGCTCAAGAAGGAAGCCGCTCGAGCGACGGGCTTGTCAGTTTCAGTCAAGGACACGTTGTCATCGAACAACGTCATGCAGGCGCTGATCAAGGACAACGTGTCGCTGATCAAATCCATTCAGAGTGAATATCACGCCCAGGTCGAGGGCATTGTGCTCCGGAGCGTGTCAAGTGGGCGCGATCTGAAATCCCTCACTGATTCGTTGCAGGAGCGCTACGGAATCACGCGGCGCCGCGCCAAGCTCATCGCCAACGACCAGAACAACAAGGCGACATCGAATCTGATGCGGGTGCGGCAAGCTGATCTTGGCATCACGCAGGGGCGTTGGATGCATACCGGAGGTGGCAAGGAACCCCGGCCTTCGCATGTCCACGCCGACGGCAAGCTATTCGATCTGAGCAAAGGCATGTACCTCGACGGGAAATGGACAATGCCCGGCGAGGAAATCAACTGCGGCTGCACTTGGGAGCCGATCATCGAGGGAGTGAACGACTGAATTCTGTGTAATAGGGCGTTTTCTGGTGTCTATGATGCTGCTCAACTGCATCAGGCACAGAAGGTAATAGGAGATGCCCATCAAGCCCGAATTGATCGCAATGGATCGGGAGTCGGTACGCACCGTCGACAAAGACGGGCGCCTGCACGTCTCCGAGACGAACATTTCGAAGGCCGGCGTCAATCCCTATTGGGGGCGCGAGATCCCCGGCTATGAAGGACTGGGGCTCGATCCCGACACCATCTATCAAGTATTCCGGCCGCCCGAAGAACTCGAGAAGGCGGCTGCGACATTTAACAACATCCCGCTGCTGGCCAAGCATATCCATGTCTCCTCGGAAAAGCCCGAGAAAGACAAAGTGATCGGCACGGTCGGCAGCAATGCGCGCTTCGACGGCGAATACCTGAAAAACAGCCTAGCCGTTTGGGATCAGGCGTATATCGACCGCATTGACGATGATTCGCAGCGCGAATTGTCGAGCGCATATCACTACACCGCCGTCAAGAAAAAAGGTGTCTACCATGGCCAGCCATACGATCTGGTGATGACGGATCTCCACGGAAATCACGTCTCCACCGTCGTTGAAGGGCGGGCCGGGCCTGACGTGCTGGTTGCCGATTCCCAACTCATCAACCCCGAAAAGGTGGCTAGCGTGAAACTCAACCATGCTCAAAAGAAGGCGCTTTCGGCTCGTCTTACCCAGGCACTTACGGCCCGGAACAAGACGAAAGCCCTGATCGCCAAGGACGGCATGATCGACGCCGAGGCGGTCGAAGATTTGCTCATCAATGCCCTTGCGGAGACGCAGGGCGGTGAAACGGCGCAGGACGATGCTGATCCGGGCAAGAAGGATCCGGACGACACCGACGGTAAGCGCAGCGATCGCGGCACCGCCGCCGACGAGGACGACAAGTTTGCCAAGCTGCTTGCCGGCCTGAAGAAGGTGATCGCCGATTGCGAAGGCGGTGGCGAAGACGAGGACATCGACAACGGCGAAGGCGAAGACGAAGGCGAAGAAAACGGCGAAAAGCCGGACGGCGACAAGCCGGCAAAGGATAACGCATCGACAGCCACACCGGCCGAGATGACCCGCAAAACCGAACCTGCGAAGGGTGCCATGGACGCCAAAACCATCCGCAAGAACGTGACGAAGGAAGTCACTGAAGCGATTCAGGGCCGCTTCCGTGCAGCCTCCGAAGTCAAGCCGCTCACGGGCGACATTGATGCCATGGCGTTCGACTCGGCCGAAGACGTATACGCCTATGCCATCAAGGCGGCCGGCAAGGATCCGGCTCAGTACGACCGAGCTGCCTACAAGGGCATGGCGCATGTGCTGGTCGATGCCGCCAAGACGCCGACGCGCACGCCGATCATTGCCGCTGATGCGGCCAATGCCGAAAAGTCCTTGACCGAGCAATTCCCCGGTCTGGCCAGCATCAAGCAACGATAAGGAGCGCACCATGAGCGGCTTTCAGACTTCCGTCAACCTGCTTCCGCAGATCGGCATTTCGGGTGATCGTTCCACCGACAACCCGGAATCGGTTCTTTCTCGCATCGCCAACACGGTTCTGACTGTTGGCACTTTCGTGTGGCCGCTGGCCGCAGATCCGGTGAACCAAGTCACCCAGAGCGGTACTGGCTCACCGCTGGGCTTCGTCAAGCGTGATCAGCAGGGCCTCATCACGGCGTTCCTCGGTCAGGCTTCGATGCAGATTCCGGCGGGCCAAACGGCTCAAATCTCGGAGGGCGGCGAGTACTTTGTGCTCGCTCCTGCTGCCGCGACGGCCGGCCAGAAGGTGTTTGCCACCCTCGCCGACGGCACGCTGCAATTCGGCGCGAAGGGAGCAACGATCTCCGGCGCCATTGAAACCAAGTTCGTTGTGTCGCGTGGTGGCGCATCGGGCGCGGTCATCGAAATTTCCACTCACAGCCAGTTGGCGGGGGCCTAAGAAATGAGCCAAGCACAAATCAACCTGCTCCGCAGCCAGTACGGCATCAGTTTCGCGCTCGGCGCCGAGTTGCTGACGGATGTGAAGCGCACCGAATTGGCGATCGCCATGGATGCGGTCACACCCGGCCCACTGGTCACGGTGCAGAACAACGGCGTGCCGCAGTGGATGACGAACTACGTCGATCCGCGTGTAGTGCAAATTCTCACATCGCCGATGCGCGCGGAAGAAGTGGCCGGCGGCGCGGTTCAAAAGGGCGATTTTGCGATCGATACATCGACCTTCCTGTCGGTGGAATCGACCGGCGAGACTGCACCCTATGGCGACATGGCCGGCAACGGTCGTTCGGGCCACAACGAGGACTTCCCGCAACGTCAAGTCTATCGCTCGCAGACGATTACGGAGTGGGGCGACAAGCAGATGGAAGTGGCGGCAAAGGCCCGCATCGATTATGCCGCGCAGCAGCAATCCTCCTCGGCGCTGACGTTGCGCAAGAAGGAAAACCTCATCTATTTGTTCGGCGTGGCCGGCCTGCAAAACTACGGTCTGACGAACGACCCGGATCTGCCGACGCCGGTCGCTCCTGGTACCGGTGCCGGTGGCAACACCTGGAAGCTGAAGACGAGCGACGAAATCTTCGCGGACTTCGAGACGGTGTTTAACAACCTCGTCACGGCTGCCAATGGCCTCGTTGATTCGGATTCGAAGATGGTGGCCGTGCTTCCGCCGGGCGTTGAGGCGAACCTGACCAAGCAGAACAGTTTCGGTCAAGTGCTGAAGGATCGACTGAAGTTGTCGTTCCCGAACCTGCGTTTTGTGAAGGTGCCGGAATACGCGACGCTTGCGGGCGGCAACCTGTTCCAACTCATCGCGGAAGACGTCGAAGGTCAGCCGACCGTCGAAGTGGCGTTCAACGAACGTTTGCGCTCGCATGGCGTCGTTCGTCGCCTGTCGAGCTTCGCCGAGAAGAAGTCCAACGGTGCATGGGGTGCGATCTGGTATCGCCCGGTGTATTGCCAATCGATGCTGGGGGTTTAAGACATGGCCGGTGAAACGAAATCCACGACCAAGCTGGTCGTTTTCTGCAAGCTGCCGTCTGGCATTGCTTTCCCACTGTCGAACGGTGAGCAGCTTGTCCTTAAGGGTTGGCATCACCCGGGCGCGATCGGCGCCGCTGACGGTTCTGGTCATGGTGTGACGTATGGCATCGACCCGGATGCATGGGCCGACGTGAAGAAGCGTTATGCATCGCATCCGGTGATCGCCAATGAAGTTGCCTTTGCACAGGATCAAGCAAAGGCAGACGAAGGCGCGGAGAAGGCCCAGGAGCATACCGACAGGGTTGGCCTCGAGCCGATCAACCCGGCGGCCGACGCGTCCAAGGATGACGGTAAGGGCATCGAGGCTTAACAGGGGAACCCGGCGATGACAAACGGTGTTGTGGTGTTCGACTATGCGGAATGGACGGCGATGTATCCGGTTTTCCAATCGGTACCGGAGGCACTCGCCACGTCCTATTTCGGCATGGCCGAACTCTTCCTGAACAACACCGAGTCATCGCCAGTTTGCGACGTTGGTATTCGCAAGACCATGCTCTATCTCATCACCGCGCACATCGCTTTCCTGATGAGCCGAGCGATGGCCGGCGACGGGAGCGGTGCTGCCATCACTGGCCAGATGACCAACGCCACCGAAGGCACCGTCACGGCAGGATTTGCAGCCTCGCAGAGCCAAAACGCCGAATACTGGAATCAGAGCCAGTACGGAAAGATGTACTGGCAAATGATTCTCCAGTGGCGCAGCTTCCGCATGTTTCCCTATGTGCCCGTATGTCGACACTGAAAGTCGTAGGCGGCGCCAAGCTGGATGAAGCGCTCGCCCAGATCCTAGCCAAGCACAAGAAGGGGCTTGCCGTCGGCATCCTCGAAGGATCGACTTACCCCGGTGGTGAGTCGACGGCTACTGTTGCGTTCCTCGACGAGTACGGTTCCGAATCGAGCCCGCCGCGCCCTTTCATGCGCATCACCGCCGACACGAAATCCGACATGTGGACCAAGGCACTGGCCGTCCGCCTGAAGGCCGGCGACGACATGGACAGTGCCCTGCGTAACGTTGGTGAACTCGCTGTGGCGACCATGAAGGGCGTAATAGCCTCGGGTGTTGGGCCGGCGAACGCTGAAAGCACCATCAAACGCAAGGGGCACGGCCAGACGTTGCGTGACACCAAGCACATGATGAATTCGATTGCCTACGAGGTTGTCGATACCGATGAGAAGGGGGCAAAAGCATGAACCTTCATGGCACCGTCTCCGGCGGGATCGGCGCCGTCAATCCATTCGTCGCCGCGACGATTCAGCAATCGACTGGATACGTCACTGCGGGCGATGGCACGCGCACGCCGACTTACGTTGCAGTGCCGGTATCGGTGCAGGTCCAAGCGCTCGACGCTGGCGCATTGCAGCACCTAGCTGAGCAGAATATCTCTGGTGTGCTGCGCCGCGCATATCTGAATGGCGACTTTCGAAGCGTGTTTCGCCCGGGCGCCGGTGGTGGCGACATGTTCGACTTCAAACCGGGCGGCGGCATGCGCGCGGACTTGGCTGATACGCGTTGGCTCGTAGTGCAGGTGTATGAGACGTGGCCGGACTGGTGCTCGCTCGCCATCCAGCTACAAATGGACAAGCCAACATGAGCGCGACCATCTCGCTCACGCAATCCGACGTCATGACCGCAGTGCGGTCGTTTTTGCTTGGCGTCCTGCCTTCCGGCGTCGAGGTGGTGCGGGGCTTCGACAACCGCGTTCCGGCGCCAACCGGCCCGAACTTCGTCCAGTTCTGGATGATTGGAACAGCGCGCCTCTCTACGAACTGGAACGAGTACGTCGGCAATACGCAGCCAGCGCCCGCGCCGCAGGACGGAAAGATGCAAGCGCGCAAAGGTGTCGAGGCGCGTGTGCAGATCGACTTCTACGGGCCCGCTGCCGAGGAGTACGCCGATATGGTGTCGACGCTCTGGCGCGACCCGTACGGATGTGATGCCTTCGCCGCCATCAATCCCGAAATTCAACCGCTGCATGCCGACGATGCGAAGAACATGCCGATCGTCAACGGCGAATCGCAATATGAGCAGCGCTTCATGGTCGAGGCGCTTCTACAGATAAACCCTGTAACAACTGTTCCGCAAGACTTTGCCGAAGAACTCGCCATCGAGGAATTCATCAACGTCGACGCGGCTTACCCTCCCGGAGCCTAAACTATGTCGATCCCGGCAAGCCAAGTAGTCAACATCATTCCCCAAGTGGTGAGCGGGGGCGGTTCCGCGCTGGTCATGAACGGGGTATTCCTCACGAAAAGTTCCGAGATTCCGTTCGGTGTTCTCAACTGGTACGCAGGCCCGACGTCGGTTGGTGCGGCCTGCGGTCTGACGTCGCCCGAATATAACGACGCAGCGACCGTCTATTTCGCCGGGTTCACGAATTCAGACGCACTGCCCGGACAAATGGGCCTCTTCCGCTATGCCGATGTAGCGCTTGCGGCACAACTGCGTGGGGCTTCGCTCGCGGCGATGACGCTCTCGCAGTTGCAGGCGCTGTCCGGCACACTGACGATCACGATCGACGGAACTGCGGTTACGTCGGGCAGCATCAACCTCGCGACGGCTACGAGTTTCTCGAACGCGGCCACGATCATTGCCGCAGCATTTACCGGCGCCAAGATCCCGGCTGTGGCCTTCGATTCGATTCAATCGTGTTTCGTATTTTCGTCGCCGACCACCGGCGCCAGCACGTCGAGCATGAGCTATGCCAGCGGCACACTCGCAGCCGGCCTGCTTCTTGGGCAAACGAACGGCGCGATTCTGAGCGCTGGCGCAGATGCTGATACGCCTGCTACGGCAATGCAGCGCCTCATCAAGCTCTCCATGAACTGGGTAACGTTCACGACGATGTGGGAGCCCGACACGGCGACGAAGCTGGCATTTGCTGCGTGGACGGTTTCACAGAACAAGCAATTCGCCTATATCGCGTGGGATACCGACGCGAGCCCGACGACTTCCAGCGCTGCGACCGCTTCGTTCGGGTATCAGGTTGATGCCGCCAATGATGATGGCGTGTGCCCAATCTGGGTGCCGCCATCTGTGGGCGTGCGCCGCGCCGCTTTCATCATGGGGACAACGGCTTCGATTGGCTTCAATGCCACGAATGGCCGCATTACTTACGCCTTCAAGTCGCAAGCGGGCTTGACGGCCGATGTGACTGATGTGGACATCGCCAACAACCTGAAGGCCAATGGCTACAACTTCATCGGTCAATACGCGACCCGAAACGATGGGTTCATTTGGCTGATGCCCGGATCGGTTGCCGGCCAGTATGACTGGCTTGACGCGTACATCAACCAGATTTGGTTGAACAATCAGTTCCAATTGGCGCTGATGACGCTCCTCGACCAAGTTAAGTCGATCCCGTACAACGCCGACGGCTACAACCTGATCCGCCAATCGTGCATGGATCCGATCACCGCCGCCCTAAACTTCGGCGCGATCCGCAATGACGTGCCGCTGTCGGCGCAGCAGGCCGCGCTCGTGAACAACGCGGCAGGCATGGCCATCGACAAGACGCTCAGCACGCAGGGCTGGTATCTGCAAATCCTGCCGGCATCCGCACAGGTGCGCACAGCACGCGGTACGCCGCCGATGAAATTCTGGTACATGGACGGCGGCAGCGTGCAGCAGATCACCATGAACAGCATCCTTGTCCAATAAGGGGGAACCATGCCTTCGATTACCTCGGCAAACGCGAAGTTTGCTCTATCAGTCAAAAACTTCCTGCCGGTTCCTCAGACGCTGAAGGGCTACGCCACCGACACCGCTTTCACCGGTGATGACGTCACTACGAAGGAAGTGCAGAAGGGCGTGGACGGCATCATTTCCGCTGGCTGGCTGCCTCAACTGCATGTCCAGACAATCGAGTTGCAGGCTGACTCGCCGTCGCTCCTGTTGTTCGAGCAATGGTGGCAGGCAGAGAACTCGCAACAGGAATCGTATTGGGCATCAGGCTCGATTCTCGTTCCGTCGATCGGTCGGCTCTACACGTTGAGCAATGGCGTGCTTTCGCGCATCAAATCGCTGGCCGGAGCGCAAAAGGTGTTGCAACCGTTCGCATACCAGATCACTTGGGGCGATGTCATCGTCGCGCCGGTTTAAAGGGAGCCGAGCATGGCACGCAAAGAAGTTGTGATCACGATCGAGGAAGATGGTCGGGACAAGGGCAAGTCATTCAAGCTGGTCGAGATGGACGCCGTGAGCGCGGAGCGATGGGCCTTGCGCGCGATCTTCGCATTGATGGGCGCGGGCGTTGAGGTGCCTGACGACATCGGCAAGGCGGGCATGTCTGGGCTGTTCGCCATCGGTCTTCAGGCATTAGGCAAACTCCCGTTTCACGTTGCCGAGCCCTTGCTTGAAGAGATGTGGGAATGCGTTCGCATCATTCGCGATCCTCGTCATCCCGAGATGTCGTTTCAGCCTAGCGAAGATGATGTCGAGGAAGTGACGACGCGCCTGAAATTACGCGCGGCGGTTATGAAGCTGCACCTCGATTTTTTTACAGCCGCCGCCCGCTCAGCCTCCCAAGGGTGATTGGGGGTGGCGATCTTGTAGAGACTCTTGCGTGTCCCAATGTCTCTGACGCGATCGATCTGGTTACGCGCTCAAGGTATGCAACATTCGGCGAATTGGCTACGGTCTTGGGCACACAAGACCTATACGATCTGGTAGAAATCATCGTAGTCAACGGCCATAACGATCGCATTATCCAGGCGCGAAGGGAAGCATCGAATGGCCACAACAATCGTTGACGCTCTGGTTGTCACTCTCGGGCTTGATCTGTCCGGCTTCAAGAAGGGGAAACAGGAAGCCGCGAAGGTCACGTCCGAGATGACAAAGGAGCAGATCAAAGCGCTCAAGGCATCCGAGACGGCAGCGAAGAAAGCGGCCAAGGAACAGGAAGAGGCCAACAAGCGCGCCAAAGAATCCTTCACCAAACTTCGCAACGAAGTACTGGCGTTGGCCGCCATTTTCACCGGCGGCATGGGGATCAAAAATTTCATCGAAGAGACGATTGGCAGCGCTGCGAATCTCGGATTCATGTCCAAGAATTTGCAGATGTCGACTACCGATTTGGCCGCCTGGCAGAACGCCGCACGGCGCGCAGGTTCTTCGGCTGAAGGAATCACGGCCGCTCTGTCTGCCTCGCAGCAGGAGGTCGCAAAGTTCAAGATCGGCCAGGTCACGGAGGGGGTGCAGCAGTTCTTCCGATGGGGTGGAAGTGTCAACGATCTGAAGGACGGCAATACCTATCTGTTGGCGCGCGCGCGCATCGTACAGAACATGTACCGCACGGATCCGGGCCGTGCGCGTCTGGTGGCCCAGCAGATGGGGGTCTCCGAAAGCGAGTTCAATTTCATTCGGCAAGGCCCCGCAGCAATTCTTTCGTTGGTCGACGCTCAGAAGAAAAATGCTGCGGTCACGGACGCCATGGCGCAGAAGGCGCAAGAACTCCGCAATAAATGGTTCGACCTCACAGATCGCTTCAAGTACACCGGCACCGTTGTGCTTCTCGATCTGATGCCGGTTCTTGAGCAACTGGCCGACAAACTGATGAAAGCCGCCGAGTACGCGGCAGACCACAAAGAAGACATCGTTGAGTGGGCAAAAGCTGCTGTCACGGCAATTGAAGACCTCGTTCGCTGGGCAGATAAAGCGTCGGAGTCCGTCGGCGGCTGGAAGAACGTTCTCATCGGCCTGGCTGCGCTGAAAGTGCTATCAATGGCCAGTGACCTCATGAAGTTGGCCGCAGGGTTCAAAGCTATCGCCGAAGGTATCGGTCTTGCGAAAACCGCATCGGCTGGTGGTGGGCTCCTGTGGAATCTTCTCTCGAAGATTGGGGTAAAGGGTGCTGGGCTCGGCGCGGCACTGATGCTTTACTCGCCCGATCTCAACGAAGGAGAGGATGAGTACATCGCAAATCGCCGAGAGCCCATCGGTGCGACGGCCTCCGATCGCGGCAAGTACCTCATGCAGGTTCTGCAAAATGAGGGATTTACGCGTGCACAGGCTGCCGGAAGTGTCGGGTCGCTGCTACAGGAAAATGGTCAATTAGACCCAAATGCCAAGAATCCAAATTCGAGCGCTTATGGGATCGGTCAATGGACCAAATCTCGGCAAGGTGATTTCGCGAAATTGTTCAAGAAGCAGATTCAGGATTCTACCTTTGAGGAGCAAGTCAGATTCATGGTGTGGGAGCTGCGAAATAGCGAAAAGGCGGCTGCTGATGCAATTAAGGCAACCAAAACCGTTGATGAGGCGGCCGTAGCCCACAGGAAACGTTATGAGCGCCCCGCAGAAGATGAGGCACATGACGAAAAGCGCATTGCCTATGCGCGGCAACTTTATGAAAGCAGTGCACGGGCAGATGCCGGTTCAATAGGGGCTAATGCCTCGCAAGCCGCCGCTGGCACGGTCAACAACAGCACCCAGACCAGCACGCAGACCAATTCCACACATTTCCACGGGCCGATCAACATCCACACGCAGGCGACGGATGCGGCTGGCATTGCCGGTGCCTTCGGCGGCGAAGTGCGGAAGTATGCGTTCACGATGCCGCAGGCGAACACAGGAGTGACCCCCTAATGGCGCTCGATTTCATCTCCGTCCCGAAATTTCCAAGCGTCCCGGCACTACCTGGCGTTCCTCCTTTGGCGCGCGGTGCAGCCGTCAGCCTGGTGTCCGCGATCAACGACGGGCCGCTGAACATCGTTTCCGGGCTCGGTCTTTCGGCACTCTCTTCGGTGCTGTCTGCGTTCCTTGGGCCGGGGGCTTCGTCACTCGTTTATGGGGTGTTCTCGTCCGACGGCACCTTTCGTCTCGAGCCGGATTCGATTCTCGCGTTCGACTATTCGAACGAGTCCCGTTTGCCCGACTATCCGATCGAGCAGGGCTCCTTCGAGACTTACAACAAAGTCGACACGCCCTATGCGACGCACCTGCGTATGGTCAAGGGCGGTACCAGCTACGAGCGCGCGCAATTTCTGTTGCAACTGGAATACCTGCGCAAATCGACTGAACTTGTGACAGTGCTCACGCCTGAGCGTCCGTATGTGAATGCGAACGTGCTGGCATATCGCTACGGCAGAGACAGCCGACAAGGCGTTGCGTTGGTCATTGCGGACGTGGCCATTCAGGAGGTTCGGCAGGCGCCGGCGGCCAAGTTCACATCGACGGCACAGCCCGCTTCAGAAGATACGTTCAGCTTGGGGCAAGTGCAGTCACAGGCCATCTCTGCGGCGAAATCCGCCTTATTCGGGCCGGTCTCTACGGTTCTTGGCTCCAATGGCCTGCCCAGTGTGAAGGGGCTGCTATGAGAACTGTTCCGCTTCAGGCATTGGCCTCCCAATTGATCACGATCGTGTTGGGTGGCCAGAATTGCCGAATCAAGGTCGACCAGAAACGTACTGGCGTGTTCCTCACGCTGTGGGTGAACAATGTTGCGATCGTGACAGGCGTGCAGGCGCGTGATCGAACATTGCTCGTGCGACAGCCCTATTTGGGATTTATTGGTGATCTGGCATTTTTCGATACGCAGGGAACCGATGATCCAAGTTACGCAGGTCTGGGCTCGCGGTGGTTCCTGAATTACATCGAATCGACGGATCTGCAATGAGCCTGACAAAGAAAAAGATTGATGTGACCATCACGCTCGCCGAAGGGCAGTTCGGGGAGACGGCCAGCAATCAGGTCAAGCTATCCGGGCTGCGCGTTTCGGCCGAGATTCAGGCATACGGTGGGGAGTCGCAGCCACAGGCGCAGTTGCGCGTCTACGGCGTGCCGCTCTCCATCGTGAACCAGCTCACGGCGATCGGCCCCATCAATTCGGCCATCCTCTTCAAAAATTCGGTGCTCGTCGAGGCCGGAGACGATGAAACTGGTGTACGCACCGTGTATCAAGGATCCGTCTGGCAAGCATGGGGGGAATTCGATCAGCAGCCCTTTACTCCGTTGAACATCATCGGCTTGGGCGGCCTCGATTACTCGCTGGCACCGGCGCAACCGACAAGCATCCAAGGGGCTGCCGACGTGGCGGATCTGATGCAAGGTTTCGCCAAGACCATGGGGCTGGCGTTCGAGAATAACGGCGTATCGGTGTTGCTCTCCCATCCTTATCTGCAAGGTTCGGTCATGAATCAGGTCAAGGACTGCGCAGAGGCGGCAGGTATCAACTATGTGATCGACCGAGGCACCTTGGCTATCTGGCCGGCTGAAGGTAATCGCGCAGAGCCATCACCCCCGATCATTTCGGCTGCCACGGGCATGGTCGGATATCCGAAGTTTGCATCGAATGGTCTATATGTCACATCTGCATTCAATCCGAACTTGCAAATCGGCGGCGTCATGACGGTGCAAAGCCAGATTCCTGTGGCTTGCGGTGATTGGCGGATTCTTCAGTTGGGCCATTCACTGGCATCTGAGACGCCCGGCGGCCCTTGGTTTTCGAATGTGATGGGGGTGCCGAACTATGCCGAGTGAAGACATCGGATATCGCGGCATTGGCCGCGCAGAGGATCAAACGCCCGGGTACAACGAAATTCGCTTCGTCGTCATGTCGCTGATGGCGCGCATGTCATTTTGTGCGCCGGTAGAGGTGATGGCAGTGACAAACGCAGGCGGCGTCTCGCCGGTGGGCTTCGTCGATGTAAAGCCGCTCATCAATCAAACGGATGGCCAGGGTAACGCGATCGAGCATGGGACGATTTACAACATCCCGTATATCCGCGTTCAGGGCGGCGACAACGCTGTAATCATCGATCCGCAGGTGGGAGATATTGGGATGTGCTCATTCGCCGATCGGGACATCTCGATTCTGAAGAGTACGAAAACGCGTGCAAACCCTGGATCGAAGCGGAAACTCTCGAAGGCAGACGGTATTTATACCGGGGGCATTCTCAACGGCACGCCATCGCAATACGTGCGCTTCGCAGATGGCATTGTCGAACTCGTCGGTACGAACCAATTGAACGTGAAGGCACCAAATGTCGCCATCGAAGCATCCACGCAGGCAAGCATCACGGCGCCGACGATTGCCCTCAATGGCAATCTGACAATGGCAGGAGAGACCGGAGGTTCTTCGGAGGCTACGCTTACGGGGAATTTCAACATCACCGGAACGATCAAGAACAACGGCAAAAACATCGGGGATACCCACACGCACAACAACGTGCAACCGGGCTCGGGGAACTCTGGGAGCGTGAACTGATGAACACGATGCTTCTCGACCAAGAAATATGGGACGTCTGTCTGGATGCAAACGGCAACTGGGCCATGGCATCGGATCCATATTCGCTCGCACAGGACGTGGCCTGTGAGCTGAAAACATTCTTTGCCGAGTGTTACTACGACACGTCGGTCGGCATTCGCTACAAAGAGGACATTCTCGGCAAGCTTCCCCCGATATCGCTGGTTCGATCACAAATGGAGACGGCAGCCCTGCGAGTCGTCGGCATTCTGACTGCTCAATGCGTGTTCGACGCGTTCAGCAACCGCCAATTGTCAGGGTACGTGCTCTGCTCGACGACGGCGAACCAGACATTCAAAGTCACGTTTTAAGGGAAAATCATGGCGGGCACCTCAAGCGTACCGGGGATAGATTGGCAGCCGACTGGCCCGGTGCTTCCGGCTGAGAGCGACATTCTCTCGGGCGTTCAGCAAGACATGAACGCGGCGTTTGGCGGCAACATGAGTTCGAATCTCAGCGCGCCACAAGGCCAGATTGCGCAGTCCACCACTGCAATTGTCGGAAGCAAGAACGATGACATTATGGCGATGGTCAATGGCATGGATCCTGACCTTGCTGACGGGCGAATGCAGGATGCCATCGGCCGGATTTACTTCATCGATCGAAACCCGGCCGAACCAACGACTGTGGTTGCGACATGCATCGGACTTGCCGGGACACAGATTCCTGTCAATGCGCGGGCCATCGCAACCGACAACAACGTCTATCTCTGTACTCAAGCCGGCGAGATTCCGGCCTCTGGATCGATCGATCTCACATTCCAATGCCAGACAACCGGGCCGATAGCCTGTCCTTCGGGATCGCTCAATCGCATCTATAAGCAGATCCCCGGATGGGACACCATCAACAACGCGTTAGATGGTGCGATCGGGTCAAATGTCGAATCGCGTGCTGACTTCGAATATCGCCGTCGCCAATCCGTCGCGAAGAATTCCGCGGGCATGGTTCCGTCGGTGCGCGGCGCGGTATTGAGCGTATTGAACGTGCTTGATGCCTACGTCACCGACAATGGGAAAGGGACTAGTGTCACAGTTGGCGGGGTAACGCTCATCCCGCATTCGCTTTATGTGTGCGTGGCCGGCGGCGCGGCGCAGGACATTGGCGACGCGATTTGGTCGAAGAAGGCGCCAGGCTGCGATTACAACGGCGCGACGACCGTGGTCGTGTACGACACCGATGGCTATATCGCACCATTCCCGCAGTACACGGTCAGCTATCAAATCGCGGCAAGCCTCCCGATCTTCTTCTCTGTGAACCTCATCGACAACGGGGCACTTCCATCTGACGTCGTTACCCAAGTCAAGACGGCCATCAAGAATGCATTCGCCGGTTCCGATGGTGGTCAACGAGCCAGAATCGGAAGAGATGTGCTGGCCAGCAGGTATTACGGCCCTGTCGAAGCAATCGATAGCAATCTCGAACTCGACTCCATCTACGCTGCCACCTCGGCCAATCCGGTCAGTGGAAACCGTGTCACGGTGGACATCAACCAGATCCCGACAATTTCCGACGCGAACATTGCCGTCAACATCATCACGCCATGAAAGACGTACAGAGCACGATTCTTTCGCAGTACTCAAACGCCCCCACGCTCAATCAGTTGATTCAGAGCATGAACGGTTACATCGATCCTGCGGCGGATCTGGACAAGTTCTATTCGATGATGTGGGACGTGTCTACGGCGGTCGGCAAGGGGCTCGATAACTGGGGAAAAATCGTCGGACTTGAAAATGGCCGGCTGCTGAAAATCCCCGACGGTGAGATCTACTTCGGGTTCGATGAGGCAGGAACGGCGAGCGCTCAACCATTCGATCAGGGCACGTTTTTTAATGGAACCGTCCAGACACAGAATTTCTATCTGTCGGATGATGCGTTCCGCACGCTGATCATGGTCAAGGCGATCGTGAACATCACCGATTGCTCGATTCCAAGCATCAACGCACTTCTGCAAAGTCTCTTCAAGGGACGCGGCCGCTGCTACGTCATCGACGGCAGAAACATGACGATGCGTTTCACATTCGAGTTCTATTTGCAGCCTTTTGAGGTGGCTATCCTTACGCAATCAGGGATTCTGCCGCGTCCGACAGGGGTCGATTTCAGCTATATCCAGGTGCCTATCCCCAACGTCTTCGGCTTTGCGGAAGCTGGAATCGAAAGCGCGGCGCCGTTCGATCAAGGGACGTTCTACGAGGCGTAAGACATGAAAGCAACCGACATTCCGGTAAGCAAACTTCCGCTGGCGTTTGCCGCCAACGGAGCAAAGCAAGTCATCCCGGAGGCAAGTCAGATCGGGATCGTCGATGGCCGCGCCTCCCTTAATGATGGGTTTCCCCCGCTCACGCGAATGCCCATTCCCGCTGGCGGTGTTCCCCCCTTTGGTACCGATGCGAACGGGATCTTGTTCATGATCTCGGCTTGGACGCGGTGGATGAATGCCGGAGGGCAGGTCGCATTTGACGCGGCATTCGCGGCGGACGCCAACGTAAATGGATATCCGCAGGGTGCTGTTCTTGCTCGCGCTGATGGGATGGGCTTCTGGCTGTGTCTCTCCGATAACAACACGTCGAACCCCGATAGTTCTGGGGCGACAGGGTGGGCTCCGCTGGAATCTTACGGTATTGCACAGGTCGGTGGGCTGGCGACTGGCATTGTGACGCTAACCCCGGCCCAGTATGGGCTACCGATCATTACCTTGGCGGGAACATTGACGGGGAATGTTCAGTTGGTTTTCCCCGCGACGAAGAATCAATGGCAGGTCATCAACAACACCACCGGCAACTTCTCGGTCACGGCCAAAACGGCAGGTGGAAGCGGAGTAATCGTTCAACAGGGCGGCGCGGCCAACGTGTACGGCGATGGCGTGAATATCTCGTTGCCGCCTGCACTGCAAGTCGGCACCGCTACACAGCCGCAGCATGCGGCGCAATTGTCGCAGCTTGTGGGCGTGCAGGGAGGTTTCAAGAACCTCAAAATCATTGCCCAAGGCGTTAATAATGCCTCGGCAGTCGTCACCGTCGATGAACTGATGCTGGAAACATCCGCAAACGCCTTCACGACGGTGCGCAGCGTCAACGTGACAATAAACTCGTCGGGCACGGTCGGGCAGCCCAATAGCTTGAGCGCAGGCGCGCTTGCCGCTAGTACGTGGTATTACGTTTGGGTCTGGTATAACGGCACGACGGTCTGCGGTACGGTCGATCCCAGCGCTACTGCACCAACGGCGCCCGCTGGATTCACAGGCGGTTATCGCGCACGCGTCGGCGCCGTGCGCACAGATAGTACGGGTAACAAGTACCTGTTACAGACGTTGCAGTATGGCCGCAAAGCGCAATATATCGCCAACACTACCGCAGGTTCGAATGTACCCTATCTGCCTGCAATGGCGTCATTGGTCACGGGCAACCCGGATGCGCCTACCTACACCCCACTTGCAGTAGGTTCCTTTGTACCACCTACAGCGAGCGAAATCGACCTCGTAATGAAAGCGGGGTCGACGAGCGGGCACTCTATCTGCGCACCCAACGGCTCTTATGGCAGTGCGACGTCGACACTTGGTACGCCGCCAATGGTCATCTGCGTTTCGGGATATGGACCGGCCCCGATTGTGGTGCGAGCACTGATGACGCTTGAGAGCATGAACATATACTACGCGAACAACGATACAACCTATGGCCTGCTGTGCTGTGCCGGATGGGTCGATAATCTTTAAGGCCCATGATGCTCACTAAAACTGCTGCCATCTTCAAGCCGTTCGCCGTCGAAAGTTCGGTAGTGTTCTTCAACAACCGACTCTTGGTTCTGTACATCTCGCGCGTACCACGCCTGTCGTCTACGCTCATCGCTGCGGATTACTTCACCGGCGAAATTTTCGCGTCAATGTCTTCCAACGATTTGACGCTGGGATGCGCGTTGGTCGTTGGTACGCGCCTACACTATTGGGGCACAAAGAACGTCGGCGCAGCAGGGAATAGTGTCTGGCATATGTACACGGATGACCTTGTGACATGGAGCACGCCGGATCAGGCATGGTGTGCTGGCGATCCTCGCCAGAAGATTTTCAACACCTCTGTATGCTTCGACCCCGATAACAATCGCTACATCATGGCCTATGAGACTTCGGAGCCATATTACGGATATGCCGACTTCAATATCCGTTGGCTTGTCTCGACCGATCTCGTCGAATGGGCACCTATCGGCAATGTATTCGGGGCAGATCGATACGTCGCATGCCCGCGCATCGATTACTCGAACGGCTACTACTACATGCATTACCTCGTAGTTGAGTCAGGTGTCTATAAGACCCGTGTAGCCCGTTCAAATGGGCCTAACGGGGCTTGGACAGAATCCACCCAATATGCATTGACGCCCACGCTCCCCGATGAAATGACGAACACGTCCGACATCGATTTTTGCGAATTGGGCGACAACATGTATTTCACATACTCTGCTGGCGATCAGGGGATGGGCGTGGCGAATGCAATGGACTTGAAACAGGCATTCGGCTACGGGACGAAGGCTGGATATCTAGCATCGTTCTTTTCATAAAGGACAACAATGGGCTACGCAATTAACCAATCGAATGGGTTCCGTGCCGTCGACGCTGCATCCGACTGTAATTCGGACGAAGCCTATTATGTCGCGCTGCCAAGTCCTTGGCCTCCGGCACCAACACTGAGCGAAGCGCAGAAGTCGCAAAACGCATTGATCGACTCGACCTACTTGACCGCGACACAGTTGGACGTCACCTACACGACGGGCGCTGGCGTGACCAAAACGTATCAGGCCGACTGTGGTGGAGCGACTGGGTTGGACAGCCAAAGCGTGCTGCTCAAAGCTGTGACAGGATACGGCCTAGCCGGCGCGGTACCGCCAGACTTCATCTGGAAGTCCGCTGATAACACGTTGGTCGCGTTCACGCTCGATGATCTGAAGGGGCTTTATTCGGTCATGCTCGCGCAAGGAAGCGCGGCGTTCGCTAAGAGGGCAACGCTGAAGGCATCCATCGCTGCCGCCAAGACGATCGATGCCGTCGAGAGGATTATCTGGGAATGACGCGCTAAGCCTACTTTCCCAACTCGACTGTGAGTTCGGATGGCTTTCTGGTGCGGCGGGAGAAATAAGGGCGCTCTAGGATGAAATAAGACACGCTCGCGATAGCGACTGCTGCTACAAGTATCTGAATATAACGCATAAGAATGTCGCTAAACGATGTTGCAGGCGGAAGCTCATTGAAAAGGGTGCCGATCACGACTGAGTGAACGAGGTATAGCGAATAGCTGATCTTACCCAACGCACGAATTGGGCCCAAACAAAGAATTTTTCTCGTCATGCTACCCGAGACAAACGACTCCCGAATCAGAACGGAAAAAAGTAGCGACACTGCAATGTAATAGCCCCCGTCCAGCGCGAGAGTGGATATTCTCTGCCATGCATGCAACCAAAGCGACATCATCGTTAGTAAAGCTAGGAAGGCAGCTACAGCGATAGCATTTGACTTTCCGATGCTATGCGTCGGACGGGAAAATTCCGGACGAATCGCTAGGCCGACGCCAATCAGGAACGCTGCGAATCTTCCGAGGTCAATCGGATTTATGCCCGAGATATGGTGGGACACCAGACTGGTTGCTACTGCAAGCAGCGTGGTCACTATAAGAAGTTGGATGCCCTTTGTGTTAAACACTTGGGCGCCGAGAAAAATAAGCACGTAGAAAATCCACTCCCACGCAAGTGACCAAGTTACGTCATTGAGTGTGTGGATACTCTGGATTAGGGGGGCGACAAACGTTATGTTCGATATTAATGTAAGCAAGTCCCATGAATGCGTAACGTAGGCGATATACAGGCACGCCGCCAAGTGCGCCGGCAGCAGGCGTAATATCCGACGTTTTATGAATGTTGTGCGTTGTTGCTTTCCGGATATCGAACGAAAAATCAGATATCCGCTTAGGATGAAAAAGAGATCGACGCCAACGTGCCCGGCGCGAAAGAGTGACACGATGTTGTGTGCCACACCATTCGGTGACAGGAAGTAGTTCGTGCTCGCGTAAATGCCGGTAAAGTGGAACGTGAAAACCACGAGAATTGCCAATCCCCGCAAGCCGTCGAACGCATCGATGTGAGTCGATGATGTGGTTAGCTCTTTCCCCGTAGGCGATCCATCTCGGTTTTTTTTCATGAATTCACTATTTCCGAAGCCGCTAAAACTGTGAATCTTACATCGAATTCCTACATACCCTCCATTGTCCAAGTTCGGCCCATTCGGCCAGAAGAGTTGAGAGGGTAATAATCGCCACAGTCATCTGTGCGTGAATTCGACGAAACGTCCAAGCCACCTTCGGGTGGCTTTTTTGTGTCCGCATCGTGTCTCCGCGCGCGCGTTTTGAGGTGTCTACGATTGCAATGAAATCGGGATACAGCAAGGAATAACGATGGACGATCAGACGACGTTGTTGGTGAAGATTGGGGGGGCCGCAGCGTTCGGAGCCGCCGTCTCACTCAAGTTCATTCCGGGGAATTGGTGGCAGCGCGGGCTCTCCTTTGCGGCGAGCCTAGGTATTGGCTGCCTTGCGGGAGGTGCCGCCGCTGAGTATTACTCGATTCCGCCGGGGAGTGTTACACACATGGCGGCAATCGCGGCAGCGGCAGTCTTCGGATTGTCTGGCGTGAGCGCTGTGATTCAGAAAATCCCTGGGTGGATTGATGCGGCTCGCCAGAAGTTTTTGGGGAGCTAAGCCATGCTTGCCACCGTCAATTTCATGGCCAACGCAGTAATCTGCGCCATTTCATTGTGGACTGTCTTAACACACCGTGTTCCGACTGGTGGCGCTGGCGCCATCGTGCTCATGTTTGTATGCCTCGCGGCAATCGGCAATATGGGATCGCCTGTCGCGTGCCATAGCGCCCCCGAGGTAACGCTCAATGTATCTGTGGCCATCGCCGCACTGTGGGGGTTCTGGCAACTCCAAATTCGACGCAAGTTTTTTCAGGGGCTAGGCCATGACGCCCGCTGATGCTCTGGCCGGCGCAGTCAACCCGGCGTTGGCGCTGCTGCCGCAAGTTATGACCAGCGATAGGGCCAAGGTAGAACTCTTGTCTATTGCACTTCAGGAGTCGAGCCTGACCTACCGGCGGCAGATGCCTACGGGCCCGGCGCGCGGCCTATGGCAGTGTGAGCAGGGCACGCAGGCGTCGCGCGGAGGCATCTGGGGGCTGTATCTGTTCAAAGGAACGAGCGGCTATCTGAGCAACCTGTGCGCCGCGCGCAAGGTCGCACATGATCCAGCGGCTATCTACAGCGCGCTCGAGACAGACGACATCCTGGCCGCCGGCTGCGCTCGCCTGTTGCTTTATACCGATCCGCAACCATTGCCAGATGTGGACGACGTGGTGGGCTCTTGGGCGCTATATCAGCGCGTATGGCGCCCCGGCAAACCCAGACCGGCAGAGTGGGGTGTGAACCACGGCAAAGCAAGGAGTGCGGTATGACGCTGCTCGATCCGCGCCTATGGGGCGCGTTTCTCTTGGCCGTAGTGCTTGCTGCCGGTGGTGGCTACTGGAAGGGGCATCACGATGCCGACCAATCGGCCACAGTCGCGCAACTGAAGTCCGAAAAGGAATCGCTCGGGGGAGCGCTTGAGCTATACCGCAAAACCAATCTGACTCTCAATGGGATCGCCGCCAATGGACGCACCGAACTGGATCAAGCCCAAGCGGCTGCTCGTGCTTCTGACGCTACCTCTATTCGCTTGCAACAGCGCGTCACCTCTCTTGCCGCCGAACTACGCGCCGCCACCGCTGCCGGTAGAAGCGCGCCAACCGTCGGCGGAACAGACGCCCTTGATCTGCTCACAGGGCTGCTCAGTCGGACTGACCAAGCTGCGGGAGAACTCGCTAAATTCGCTGACGCCGCCCACATCGCAGGGCTTGCCTGCGAGCGCAGTTACGACGCGTTGACTGTGATCGAGAAGAACTGATTGGCGCCCCAAGTTAGACACTTGGAATCAAGTTAGACAAAAGGCCCGGCAGGTATAACCCGTCGGGCCTTCTATTTCTTGGTCGGGGCGAGAGGATTTGAACCTCCGACCACCTGCACCCCATGCAGGTACGCTACCAGGCTGCGCTACGCCCCGAGAGAAATGCGTCGTCTAGATGCATTGCTCGAAAGAAGGCGAGTATAGCAGAGCTTTCCACGGGAAAGAAAGAGGGCGCGCGCTTCGTACGCATATTTTTATTTACCGCCGCAGCGCACGGCGCGACGTCTACCGCTGGCAAAACCCCATGATGGTTATCCCGAATGTTGCATTCGGAGGGCCTCACGATAATGGAATTCTGCCTAATCCTGCCCTTTGGGGCTCGGAGACAAGCGATGTCGCAAATCCAGGGATTCGAGGCCGCGCGCGACCTTCTGCTCGCCCAACGCGCCCACTACGACGTGGCGTACCGTGATTTCCGGTGGCCCGTTCTCTCGCGTTTCAACTGGGCGCTGGATTTCTTCGATCCGCAAGCCCAAGGCAACGATCGCTCGGCCCTCTGGGTCGTCGAAGAAGACGGACGTGAGGCGCGTCTGTCATTCGCCGAGTTGTCCCTGCGCTCCAATCGCGTCGCCAATTTCCTGCGCGAGCAGGGCGTGTCGCGCGGTGACCGCGTCCTGCTTATGCTGCCCAACCAGGTCGAACTCTGGGATCTCATGCTCGCCTGCATGAAGCTCGGCGCCGTCATGATTCCCGCGACGACCCTGCTCGCCGCTGGCGACCTCGCCGACCGGCTCGAACGCGGTCGCGTGCGCCATGTGGTCACCACCGCACGCGATGCCGTCAAATTCGCTTCGTTGCCCGGCGACTATCAGCGCATCGTCGTCGGTGACAACCCGCCCGATGGATGGACACCCCTCGCGCCCGCTTACGCCGCGCCGGACGAGTTCACCCCCGACGGCGTCACGCTCGCCACCGATCCGCTGCTGCTCTACTTCACGTCCGGCACCACGTCGCGCCCGAAGCTCGTGCTGCACACGCACCAGAGCTACCCGGTCGGCCATCTCGCCACGATGTACTGGCTCGGCTTGCAACCCGGCGACATCCACTGGAACATCAGTTCGCCAGGATGGGCGAAACACGCGTGGAGCTGCTTCTTCGCGCCGTGGAACGCGGGAGCTACCATCTTCATCTACAACTTCTCGCGCTTCGACGCGCTTGCCGCCCTGGCGACGGCCACGCGTTGCGGTGTCACGACGCTGTGCGCACCGCCGACCGTCTGGCGCATGATGATCCAGGAAGATCTCACGCGCCACGCGGTGAAGTTCCGTGAGCTCATCGGGGCGGGCGAACCGCTCAATCCCGAAGTGATCGACCAGGTCAGACGTGCCTGGCGCATCACGATTCGCGACGGCTACGGCCAGACCGAAACCTGCTGCCAGATCGGCAACTCGCCGGGGCAGCCCGTCAAGGCCGGCTCGATGGGGCGTCCGATGCCGGGTTATCGTGTCGTGCTGCTCGATCACGACGGCGTCGAAGCCGACGAAGGGGAAGTCGCGCTCGTGTTGTCGTCGCGCCCGACCGGTTTGATGCAGGGCTACGAGGACGACAGCGAAAAGACCGCTGACGTCATGCGCGAGGGTTACTACCACACGGGTGACGTGGCGATGCGTGACGAGCACGGCTACTTCACGTACATCGGTCGCGCGGACGATGTCTTCAAGGCGTCGGACTACCGCATCAGCCCGTTCGAGCTGGAAAGCGAACTCATCAAGCATCCGGCCGTGGCCGAGGCCGGCGTGGTGCCAAGTCCCGATCCACTGCGGCTCGCCGTGCCAAAGGCCTTCATCACCTTGCGCGCCGGTTTTCACGCCGACGACAAACTCGCCCTCGACATCCTGCGCTTCTGCCGCGATCACCTCGCGCCCTATAAACGTATCCGGCGCATCGAATTCTGCGATCTGCCGAAGACGATCTCCGGCAAGATTCGCCGCGTCGAACTGCGGCGCATGGAAGTGGAGCGCGGCCTGGAGAGCCGTCGCGAAATGGAGTTCTGGGACGTTGACTTCGCCGATCTCAAGTGACGCACCGGGGCGCCGCCCAGCGTGACGCGGGGTGGGTCGCGCCCGCTGCCGCACTCAACGCAGGTGCTGAATGACCAGTTCGGCGCCGAGCATGGCGAGCCCCACGAAGAAGCAGCGGCGGAAGGCCGTTGCACTGACGCGGCCGCGCACCCACTGCCCGAAGTACATCCCGCCCAGTGCGGGCGCCAATGCCAGTAGCGAGACGCCCATCGCATGGCCGTGGAAGATGCCGTCGCGCGCCAGCCCGGCCGCGAGGGCCACGGTCGACACAGTGAACGACAGACCGAGCGCCTGTACAAGGTCGTCGCGCTCGAGATCGAGCGCCTGGAGAAACGGCACGGCAGGAATGACGAACACCCCGGTCGCCGCCGTGACCAGCCCGGTCGCCACGCCAATGCCGCCGCCAAGCGCGCTCACGTGCGCAGCAGACCAGTGCTTCGGCACATGCAGGCGCACCGCCGCGAGTCCCAGGGCCGCATAGGCGAGAAGGGCGATGCCCAGCGCCATGCCGGCGAGATGGCCGCCGTTGGCCAGCCAGCCGCCGCCCGCCCACGTGCCGACGCAGATGCCCGCGAGCATCGGCCACAGACGTCTCGCCAACGCAGCAAAGCGCGGGCCCGCCAGCAATTGCCAGACATTGGTCACGAGCGACGGCACGATGAGCAGGGCGGCGGCCTGCGCCGTCGGCATCGCCAATCCCAGCAGCCCTACGGCCACCGTCGGCAGGCCCAGCCCGACCACGCCTTTGACGAACCCCGCAAGCATAAAGGTCACGAGTCCCAGGCAGAGCAAGGGGAGAAGGTCGGTCAGGTATTGAGTATTCATCATGGCGCCAGTATCGGCGTGCGGTGCGCGCGCGCCAATGCGGCATTCGCACAGGCGGGCTCAGGCAGGCGCTGAGGCTGCGATGTCGGGACGATGTGGCGTCCGACGCGCTTTGGCGTTTTCAGTTATGCTCAGGCCAAATTCGCGCCGTGCCGCGCATCGAGCGCGTCCCCCGGAGTCTCGGCTCCGGCGGTCGTGCCGCCGTCGTCGGCACCCCGTAGACCCCCGTACGCCGCCGCGCCCACACGGATCATGGCCGTCGTCATGATATGGGCCCCGGCGACGAAAGCCATGCCAAAGCATTGCGCCTGTCCAGAGGGATGGAAGTTGGAAAACCAGAATCGTCAACACGAACATACCGCACGCCCCGCATCGCATGTCGCTCACGAGGCGCTTGACCGGCGCCTGGCGCTCATCATGCAACCCAAACACCGGGCGCTGCTCGGCGAAGGCTTGTCGGGCATCGAACGGGAAACCCTGCGCGTCGAAGGCAGCGGCGCGCTCGCCCTGACGCCGCATCCGCACGCGCTCGGCTCGGCACTGACCAACGAAGAGATCACGACCGATTACTCGGAATCGCTGCTCGAGTTCATCACGCCGCCGCAGCGCGATGCGGCCGACGTCATCGCGCGTCTGGACGAAATCCATCAGTTCGCCTACCGCAAGCTAGGCGCCGAGTTGCTGTGGAGCGACTCGATGCCGCCCGCTCTGCCGCCCGAAGCGGTGATTCCGATTGCCGAGTACGGTACGTCGCACATCGGCAAGCTCAAGCATGTCTATCGCCGCGGCCTTGCGCTGCGCTATGGCAAGCCGATGCAGTGCATCGCAGGCATTCACTACAATTTTTCGTTGGCCGAACCGTTGTGGGCATTGCTGCGCGAGCACGAGGGGGCGACGCAATCCGCACGCGATTACCAGTCGACGCGTTACGTCGCCCTCATTCGCAATTTCCGCCGCTATAGCTGGCTGCTGATGTATCTGTTCGGCGCGTCGCCGGTGCTGCACGCCGAGTTCCTGCGCGGACGCGAGCACGGCCTCGATGCATTCGATGACGGCACGCTCGGCCTGCCGTACGCGACCAGCTTGCGCATGAGCGACCTGGGCTACCAGAACAGCGCGCAGTCCGAAGTCTCGCCATGCTACGACTGCCTGCCCAGCTATATCGACGCGCTCACGCAAGCCGTGAGCCAGCCGCATCCGGCCTACGAGGCGCTCGGCACGCAGCGCGATGGCGAATGGATTCAGCTTTCGACCAACCTGCTGCAGATCGAGAACGAGTTCTACGCGACGATTCGCCCCAAGCGGGTGGCGTATAGCGGCGAGCGCCCGGTGCAGGCGCTCGCGCGTCGCGGGGTGCAGTATGTGGAAGTGCGTTGCATCGACATCGATCCCTTCCAGCCGGTGGGTATCGACGTCGACACGGCGCGCTTCATCGACGCCTTCCTGCTGTTTTGCGCGCTCGAAGACAGCCCGTCGTGTTCGGCGGCGGAGAACCGCGAGAATCGCGACAACTTCGCCCACGTCGTCAAGGAAGGCCGCAAGCCGGGCCGGGTGCTGCATCGCGGTGGTGAAGCGATCACGCTGGCTGATTGGGCGGAGGTGTTGCTCGATCGCATCGATCGTGCGGCGGCGGCATTCGACGCACAGCGTGGTGGAGCACATTACGCGCATACGATGTCGTTGCAACGCGCCAAGGTGCGGGATGTGTCGCTGACGCCGTCCGCTCGTGTGATGGCCGCACTCGAGCCGTTGCGCGGCACGAAGGGCGGCGCGTTCCAGGCATTTGCGCTGGCGCAGAGCCAGCGTCATGCGCAGACGCTGCGCGAGATGCCGCTCGATGCCAGCGTGGTCGAGCACTTCGAGGCGCTGGCACGCAAGTCGCTCGACGCCCAAGCCGAACTCGAACGCACGCAGGCCGGCGATTTCGATGCGTTCGTCGCCGATTACCTGGCGGGCACGCTGGGTGCAGCCACCGCCTGACAGACGGCACGTCGTGATACGAGAAAGCGCCTCATGTGAGGCGCTTTTTTTGATGGCCGAGGCGAGTGACGAGAGCGGCGTTCGTCAGCCCAATACCCCCAACTGCCATGTGAAGAAGACGGCCAGCCCGGCGCCGATGGTGAGCAACTGGTGACGCGTCGCGGCGCACACCGCGATGGCCACGAGGGCCGCGATCAATTGCGGATTACGCCACGTCAGCTCGAGACCGTCGCCGTGGGGTGCCAGCGTCATCGGCACGATGATGGCCGTAAGCACCGTCACCGGGACGAACGACAGCGCCTCGCGCAGCCACTCGGGAAAGCGCACGCGGTCGCCAAGCACGAAGATGCCCGCCTTGACGGCGAACGTCACCGCCGCCATGCCGAAAATCGCCAATACGTAATTCATTTCGCATCTCCTCGACGCTTCGCATGCAGCGACGCCATGCCCGCCGCGATGCCGAGCGCCACGGCCACGAGCAAGCCGAGCTTGTACGGCAGGCCGCGACACAGATAGGCCGCCGTGCCGGCGACGATCGTCGCGACGGCCCACGGCAGGCGCGCCATCTGCGGCACGATGATCGCGATGAACGTGGCGACCATCGCGAAGTCGAGGCCCAGCGTCTGCAAACGCGGGAACGCGGCGCCGAACAGCAGGCCGGCAAGCGTCCACACTTGCCAGTTCATGTACATCGACAGGCCCGAGCCCAGGAAATACCAGTGGCCCATCGGGTCGCCGGGGTGACGATGAAAATGGCTGCTGGTCACCGCGAACGTCTCGTCCGTCAGCAGGAACCCCAGCAAGGCACGCCACCGCACGTTCAGATGTCCCACATGCGGTAGCAAGTTGGCGGCGTACAGCATATGACGCAGATTGACGATCAGCGTCGTTGCCCACAGCACGAGATAGCCCACGCCGGTGGCGAACAGGCCGGCGGCGATGAACTGACTGGAGCCGGCGAAGACGGTGAGCGACATGAGCTGGCCATGCCACGTTGCCAGCGGCGTGGTTGCCACCAACGCACCAAAGATCAGGCCGAATGGGGCCGCGCCGATGATCATCGGCAGGGTGTCACGGGCACCTGCGGCAAAACTTGCCGCACGAGTCGGAGCCAGCATGGAGGCACTTTCCTGAAGGTAAGGGGAGACGAAAGGGGGACGGCGTGAGCATAGCCGTTACGCCGGGCCGTACGCTTGTACGTTCTTGCGCTCGCGACCGGAAAGCCGTTCGGCGGTAAAAAACGGCCACCCGCTGGGTGGCCGTACCTTGTCACAGGGCTGACGCGCGTCGCCGCTTGCGCGGGCTGACGTTGCGCCGAGCGCTACGGATGCTTGAACATATCGAGGATGCGCGCTTTCTCGCTGGCGTCGACCCCCGGCGACGGGGGCTGACCCGCCGAGGGCGGCGGAGCGGCGGGCGATGGCGAATTGCTGCCGAAGAACGGCAGCGAGAAACCGCCGCTGTTGTCGTCGATCCCGATGCTCGCGACAAACCCGTTGCCCGGCAATTTATCGGCCTCGTAAAGCTCGCCGTTCACGACACTGACCCCCGCGGGCATCGCCATCTGCTGCTCCGGCACGCCATTGAGCGCCACGCCCATGTACTTGGTCCACACCGGCAGCGCCAACTGCGCGCCGAATTCGCGGCTGCCGAGCGTCTTGGGCTGGTCGAAGCCGAGCCACGCCACGGCAACGAGCGAGTGCTGGTAGCCAGCGAACCAGCCATCGAGTGCGTCGTTGGTCGTGCCGGTCTTGCCGGCCAGATCGGTGCGCTTGAGGACATTCGTGCCCGCGCCGGTGCCGCGTTGTGCCACCGATTGCAGCAGGCTGTTCATGATGTACGCGTTCGGCGCGGAAATCGCGCGGGCGGCGTTCACCCCGGCGACCACCGGCGTAGCCTTGTTGAGCACGTTGCCGCGCGCGTCGCGAATCTCGCTGATCAGGTATGGGGCCACGCGATAACCGCCGTTGGCGAACACCGCGTAAGCACCGGCCAGTTGCAGCGGCGTGGTCTGCCCGGCACCAAGGGCCATCGGCAGATAGGGCGGCACCTTGTCGGCGTCGAAGCCGAAGCGCGTGGCGTAATCCTGCGTGTATTGCGTGCCGGCAAATTGCAGCAGACGGATCGCCACGAGGTTCTTCGAGCGCTGCAGTCCTTCGCGCACAGTCATCGGGCCGCTGAAGGCGTCGTCGTCATGCGGGTCCCACGCCTGGCCGCCGGTCTGGGCGGGGGGGAGGTTGAGCGGGCCGTCCATGACCATCGTCGCCGGGCTCACGCCTTTCTCGATGGCCGCCGAGTACACCACCGGCTTGAAGGTCGAGCCCGGCTGCCGCCATGCCTGCGTCGCCCGGTTGAACTTGCTCTGATTGAAGTCGAAGCCACCGACCAGTGCGCGGATGGCGCCGTCGTCCGGCGAGAGCGAGACGAGCGAGCCCTGCACTTCCGGCAACTGCGTGATGCGCCACTTGCCGCGAGCGTCTTTCATCACGCGGATGATCGCGCCCGGACGAATACGGACCTTTGCGCTGGCCTTCGCCGAGAGCGCTGACGCGGCAAAGCCAATGCCGTCGCCGCTCACGACCACGGCGTCGCCCGAGAGCGGCACGGCCGTGACCTGCGACGTGCTTGCGGCCACCACGACAGCCGCGACAAGATCGCCGTTGTCGGGATGCTCGAGCAGCGTGTCTTCGATGACCTGCTGACGATCGGGCATCGCGGCGGGCAGTTCCACAAAACCCTCGGGGCCGCGATAGGCATGGCGGCGCTCGTAGTCGAGCACGCCCATGCGGACCGCTTCGTATGCGGCCTGCTGCTTCTTCGAGTCGAGCGTCGTGATGACGGTCAGGCCGCGCGTGTAGGTGTCGTCCTTGTATTCGTCGTACACCGCCTGGCGCACCATTTCGGCCACGTACTCGGCATGCACGTTGTACTCATTGCCCGACGTGCGCGTGCGGATCGGCTCGCGCAGGGCGTCCTCGTATTGATTGCGCGAAATGTAGCCCAGGTCGAGCATGCGCTTGAGGATGTATTCCTGGCGAATCTTCGCGCGCTTCGGGTTGACGATGGGGTTATAGGCCGACGGTGCCTTGGGCAGGCCGGCCAGCATCGCCGCCTCGCCGAGCGTGATGTCCTTCAGGTCCTTGCCGAAATAGATGCGCGCGGCACTCGCGAAGCCGTAGGCGCGCTGCCCCAGATAGATCTGGTTCATGTACAGCTCGAGGATCTTGTCCTTGGACAGGGCCGACTCGATCTTGTACGCCAGCAGCATTTCGTAGATCTTGCGCGTGGCCGTCTTCTCGCGCGAGAGGAAGAAGTTGCGCGCAACCTGCATCGTGATCGTACTGGCGCCCTGTGTGGCACCGCCATGCAGTACGTCTGTCACGCCGGCGCGCAGAATGCCGATGAAGTCGACGCCGCCGTGATCGTAGAAGCGATAGTCCTCGATCGCGAGCACGGCCTTCTTCATGACGTCCGGAATCTGGTCAATGGTGACCAGGCTGCGGCGCTCCTCGCCGAATTCGCCAATCAGCACGTTATCGGACGTGTAGACCCGCAGCGGTACCTTGGGCCGGTAATCGGTGATGACGTCCAGCGGCGGCAGGTTCGGGCGCATGACGATCAACGCATAGCCGACGAGCAGCGCGCCCACGATCGCCAGACCTACCAACGTGGCAAAGATGGCGGCAAGGGTGCCGAAACCGCGTTGACGACCGGGGGCGAGCTGCGAGGCGGAGTGTGCAGACGACGCCTGGCGCGTAACGACGGGGGACTTGGGAGGCGCCGGATGAGACGGCGCACGAGGCGGCAAACAATGCTTCAAGGACATACCCAACGAAAATTGCAGGATGGGAACAGGCCAGCCGGCCTAGCGCTGCGTGGATCCCCGCCGCGCGGCGAAATCGGAGCAGTATGCCACGCTCGGCGCGAACACGCGCGTTTCGGGGCGCTTTCGCGCTTGCCAACGCCGCCGCGGCACGCCTTGGTGACTCTGCGCGGGGCCTGCACACCCAGCATGCCGCTCACCCGCCAGGCGCACCATACCACGCTAACCCGTGACTCGCCCGATGCGTGACATCGGGGCGGCCATGTAACGTCAACCCAGGCGTTTGAGGAAGACAGTCATTTCCTTTTCGGCCTGACGGTCGCCGTGCGCCTGTGCGGCGGCGATCCCTCGGGTCCACGCGTCGCGGGCGCCGTCGCGGTCGCCCGCGCCGTTCCGCGCTTTGCCCAACAACTTCCACGCGGCCGTGTAGGCCGGGTCGAACGCGACGCAATGGGTCAGGTGATCGGCCGCGACCAGGAAGTTCTGTGCATCCAGATAGGCCTTGCCGAGCCCGAATCGCAAGAGTGCGTTGTCTTTGCCGGCCGCCAAAAGCTTTTCGAGTCCATCGATCATAATTCGAATATATCGTATGAATATATAAAAAATGTCATAAGATCATGTCCGCTTCCCCTGGCATCGGCGGTGCGTTGCCGGACCCTGTTTCGGTCGGCTGTTTCGTTCAGCAAGACAAGCGGCGCGTCGAATATCGCGCATCGGTCGCTCGCGGGGCATCTGCCCGACGTCGCCGATATCGCGCTCCGAAGGCGCCCGATAGACGCGCAACACATACCTAACGGGCACGTATACCCGCAGCACGCTCAAGTCTGGTGTGCGCCACGCCGATGACACAAATAATACCGGCCCAACAGAGGCCGTACAGGGATCCGACCCACCAAGTAAGACGGAGACAACAGCATGTTGCGTAGCTTTTCCATCAAGGCGCGCCTCGGCATCACGATGGCGCTGCTGGCGGCACTATTGATTCTGTTGGGCGCGCTCGGCATTGCCGGCATGACACGCACTGGCAACGCGCTTCGCGAGACGTATGCCAATCACCTCGCCGCCACGGTGGCGCTCGGCAAGGACAACGCCACCCTCGCGCGCACCCGTGCCATTCTCGATCGCGTGGTGCTCCATCCCGAATCGCCCGATGGCGACAAGATTGCCAAACGTGCACGCGGCATGATCAAGGATGCGAATGCGGCCTGGGCGGCCTATCAGGCGTTGCCGCGCGGCGCCGAGGAACAGCGGATGGCCGACGAGGTCGCCGCCCGGCGCGCCACCTTCTTCGAGCAGGGCATGAATCCGATGCTCGCGGCCATCGATGCGCGCGATCGCACGGCCATGGACGAGATCACAATGAACGTGCTGCCCAAGCGCTACGCCGCGCTCACGGCCGCCAGCGACGCGCTGGCCGCGTACAAGCTGAAGCTCGGGCATGACACGTACGAAGCGTCGATGACCGAGCTGGTGGCTTTCCGCTGGCTGAGCATCGGCGCAACGGCGCTGGGCGTGCTCATGGCGATCGCCTGCTACTTCTCGCTGCGCAGTGCGATCATGCGGCCGCTCGGCGAAGCGCTGGCGCACTTCGAGCACATTTCGGCGGGCCAGCTCGATAACCCGGTGCACGCGCGGGGCAAGGACGAGATGTCGATGCTCATGCGCGGACTCGAAGCGATGCAGTCGCGTCTCGCGGACACGATTCGCGGCGTGCGCCGCAGTTGCGAGACGATGGCGACGGCCACGGCCGAAATCTCGGCGGGAAATACCGACCTGTCGGCGCGCACCGAGGAGCAGGCCGCTTCGCTGGAGGAGACGGCGTCGTCGATGGAGCAGCTGACCGCCACGGTCAAGCAGAACGCCGACAACGCGCGTCAGGCGAGCCAACTGGCCGTCAACGCGTCGGATATCGCCTCGCGCGGCGGTCAGGTCGTTGCCCGTGTGGTTGACACGATGCAGGGCATCTCGACCAGTTCGTCGCAGGTGGTGGACATCATCGGCGTGATTGACGGGATTGCCTTCCAGACCAATATCCTCGCGCTCAACGCCGCCGTGGAAGCGGCACGCGCAGGCGAGCAGGGACGTGGATTTGCCGTGGTGGCGGGCGAAGTGCGTACGCTGGCGCAGCGCAGTGCGACCGCCGCACGCGAGATCAAGGGGCTCATCGAGACCTCGGCGCAGAAGGTGGCGGACGGCTCGACGCTGGTGGCGGAAGCCGGGCGCACGATGAACGACATCCTGCAAGCCGTGCAGCGCGTGACCGACATCATGGGCGAGATCTCGGCGGCGTCCGACGAGCAGAGCGGTGGCATCGAGCAGGTAAATCGGGCCGTCACGCAGATGGACGCCGTCACGCAACAGAACGCGGCGCTTGTGGAGCAAGCCGCCGCGGCTGCCGCGTCGCTGGAGGACCAGACGCATGCGCTTCGCGAGGAAATGGCGCGATTCCGACTGGGCGACGAAAGTCAGGCGAGCGGCTCGGCAAGACGTCCGGCTTTGCACGCCGTGGCGACGCCCCCCCTTTCCGTGGCGGCTTGAGCCGCGCGTCGCAATGCACCGCAAGGCGGCGTGGTAGGGGCGTGGAATGGGCGTGTTCATGGCGGCAGCGCGCCGAACCGGGTAACATTGCCCATCTTTTGCTCAGTTGAGGGTGGCGAAGTATGAAGCGAGTGGCGCTGATGGCGGCGGTGGCCGTTCTGGCTGGCGTAGTGGCAGGGTGTGGCCCGGTGAACCAGATGAGCCGGCCCGATCCGGCGGCGGGGCGACTGCTCGACCAGGGGACCGGAGCCGATCGCTTCATGGTGCTCAACTGCATCTATCACGGCTGGAGCGAACTGACGCCGAACGTCGAATCGACGTCGTACGCGCGTCCGGGAGCCGACCGCGTGCGGGTCTATCGCGGTCAGGGCGCCGACGGCAAAGCCATGTACAACCCCTATGTGGACGTCATGCAAGGCGGCTTCGGCGCGCGATTGCAATATTTCGAAATTCCCGGCAGCCACCTGCCGCGTGACTACGAACAGACGGTCAAGCGCTGCATGGTGCCGTACTCGGGCAGCAACGACTGAGGTCCGGCAGCCGTACGTCGAGCGCCCAGCCGCGCTCGACAATGAAACGCCACGGGAGACCGTGGCGTTTTTCGTTGGCGCGCCCGCAAGGCGCCTGTCCCGTACCTGCTATGCCTCGGCGACGCCGCCGCTCAGCCGTGAAAATCCTCGCGGGCTTCGACCACCGCCTTGACCACGCCTTGGCGCACGAGGAAATCGCCGAATTTCTCACCGACATCGCGTGTCTTGGCATAGTGCGCGAAGAGCGGCGTGAGTTCGGCGACGATCTGGTCTTCGCTGAGCGATTCCTTGTACAGCTTGTTCAGGCGCTGGCCGTGGAAGCCCGCGCCGAGGTACAGGTTGTACTTGCCGGCTGACTTGCCGACCAGGCCGATCTCGGCGATGTACGGACGGGCGCAGCCGTTTGGGCAGCCAGTGGCGCGCAGGGTGATCGGCACGCCCGCGAGCCCCGCGTCGTCGAGTACTTTCTCCAGTCGCGTGACCAGGCCGGGCAGGGCGCGCTCGCTCTCGGCCAGCGCCAGGCCGCACGTCGGGAAACCGACGCAGGCCATCGCGTTGATGCGCAGCGCGCCTTGATGTTTGCCGTCGAGCAGGCCGAACTGCTTGACGAGGGCGTCGATCTGCGGCCGCTTCGCGTCGCTTACGCGAGCGACGATGAGGTTCTGATTGCCCGTGATGCGGATGTCGCCATCATGCACTTTCGCGATCTCGCGCAATCCGGTCATCAGGCGGTAGTCGTCCCAATCCTTCACGCGCCCGTTCTGGATGAAGAGCGTGAGATGCCAGAGATCGTCCGCGCCCTTGAGCCAGCCGTACTGATCGCCGTTGGTCGTGAAGGCGAACGCGCGCTCGGGCGCCAGATCCCAGCCGAGATACTGGTTGAGGGTTTCCTTGAACCACGCCACGCCATGGTCGTCGATGGTGTATTTCAGGCGTGCGTGTTTGCGGTTGCCTCGGTCGCCGAAGTCGCGCTGCACGAGCAGCACTTTCTCGGCAACGTCGACAATGCGATCGGCCGGGGTATAGCCGATGACGGTCGCCGTGCGCGGGTACGTCGCGGCGTCGCCGTGCGTCATGCCCATGCCGCCGCCGACCGTGACATTGAAGCCCTCGAGCTTGCCGTCGTTGCCCACGATGGCGATAAAGCCCAGGTCGTTGGCGTAGAGGTCGACGTCGTTGTTCGGCGGAATGGCGATGGCGATCTTGAACTTGCGCGGCAGGTAGTGCTTGCCGTAGATCGGCTCGTGATCCTCCTTGCCCGCGCCCAGGCGCTTGTCGCCCAGCCAGATTTCGCGATACGCCGTGGTATGCGGCAACAGGTGCCGATCGATCTTCAGGCACCAGTCGAGCGCCTCGGCGTGGGCGGGCGATTGATGCGGATTGTTCGAGACGAGCGTGTTGCGATTGACGTCGCCGCAGGCGGCAATGCTTGTCATCGCAACCTCGTCGATCCCTCTGATGAGCGGACGCAGTTGGTGCTTGAGCACGTTATGGTACTGCACCGTCTGGCGCGTGGTCAGGCGAATCGTGTTGCCGCCGTACTTCTGCGCGAGCTCATCGAGCTTGAGCCATTGCCCGGGTGTGCACACGCCGCCCGGCATGCGTAGCCGGATCATGAACTGGTACGCCGGTTCGAGTTTCTGCTTCTGCCGTTCGCTGCGCAGGTCGCGGTCGTCCTGCATGTAGGAGCCGTGGAACTTGAGCAGTTGGGCGTCCTTCTCGAAGATCGCGCCCGTGAGCGGGTCGGCCAGCCCTTCGGCAATGGTGCCGCGCAGGTAGTGGCTGGCGTCCTTGATCTTCTCGACTTCGGAGCGCGGCGCCGTCGAGGCGTCGCCGGCTTGCGTGGGTTGCGTCATGTGAGCGGCTCTATCGGTCAGCGCGGGGGGCCGCGCGGGGTCTTGTCGGGGTGGACGTTGAAACGTGTGGCGGATCCGCGATCAATACACGTCGCGCTGATAACGTTTTTCGCGTTGCAACGTCTTCACATACTCGGCGGCGGCGTCCGGCGCCAGCCCCCCGTGTTCCGTCACGATGTCGATGAGCGCGGTGTTCACGTCGCGCGCCATCTGGTCGGCATCGCCACACACGTACAGGTGGGCACCTTCCTGCAGCCACGCGTACAGTGCCTTGCCTTGCTCGCGCATGCGGTGTTGCACGTAGACCTTGTCGTCAGTGTCACGCGAGAACGCGAGGTCGATCTTCGTGAGCGCACCGTCCTTGACGTAGCGTTGCCATTCTCGCTGATAAAGGAAGTCGGTGCGGAAGTTCCGGTCGCCAAAGAAGAGCCAGTTCTTGCCCGGCGCGTCGAGCGCCTGGCGTTCCTCGACAAACGCCCGGAACGGCGCGATGCCGGTGCCCGGGCCAATCATGATGACCGGGACGTGGCTATCCTGTGGCAGCTTGAAGTTCCGGTTCGCTTCGATATAGACGGGCACCACCTGGCCTTCGCGGGCGATGTCGGCGAGGTAGGTCGACGCCACGCCGCGGCGGGCGCGGCCGTGGCTGTCGTAGCGTACTGCGCCCACGGTGATGTGCACGGCGCCCGGATTGGCGGCCAGACTCGAAGCAATCGAGTACAGGCGCGGCTGGAGCGTGCGCAGCGTGCCGACGAACTCGGCCGCCTTGACCTTGCGGGCGGGGAACTGGCGCACGACGTCGATCACGTCGCGGCCATGGAGATAGTCGCGCAAGGCCGTTTCATTGCCGGCGCCGAGCAACGCCTTCAGCTCGCTGGATTGCGCCAGCGCGGCATATTTTTCGAGGAACGCGCGTGAGAGTGTCGTGATGTCGTACGCGCGCAGGAAAGCATCGCGCAGCGACAGCGTACTGTCCTGCGTTGTCGTCGTGGCTTGCGGGTCGAGGGCCAGCGTGTCGATCAACGTGTCGACGAGCGCCGCGTCGTTCTGCACGACGACGCCCAGCGCATCGCCTGGCTCGTATGTGAGGCCCGAGCCCTCGAGCGAGAGTTCGATGTGATGGACTTCCTTGGACGAGCCACGGCCCGAGAGCTTGACGGTTTCGATCACGGTGGCGTCGAACGGCTGCTTGCGGCTGTATTGACTCGATGCCGCCGCCGGTGCGATGCCACTCGCGAGCGCAGCGAGGCTGAAACCGTCGCTCACACCAGTGCTCTTGCCGGGGGCGGCCGGCGCCGCCACGCGCGCCAGCGCCTCGACCGTATCGTCGATCCAGCGCTCAGCCGGTGCATCGTAGTCGACGTCGCTGTCGACGCGGGGGACGAGCCGCTGTGCGCCCAGCGCGGCCAGCCGTGCGTCGAAGTCCTTGCCGGCCTGGCAAAACTTCTCATAGCTGGAATCGCCCAGGCCGAGCACAGCGAAGCGGGTGCCGTCGAGCTGGGGCGCCTTCGCGCCGTGCAGGAAATCATAGAAGTCGCGCGCATCGTCGGGCGGCTCGCCTTCGCCTTGCGTCGACACGGCAACGAGCAGCAGCTTGTCGTTCTTCAGGCGCGAGGCCTTGTAATCCCCCATCGCGAAGAGGTCGACCTTGAAGCCCGCGGCGACGGCGCGCGCCTTGGCGTGCTCGGCCACTTCCTGTGCGTGCCCCGTCTGCGAGCCATACAGGATCGTCAACTGCGGCGCGGCGGGCGCGGCGCTTGCCGCAACGCTTGCCGGCGCACCGGCTTGTCGCACCGAGTGATTGATGCCGGCAAGAAAACCTCGCACCCAGGCGAGCTGCTCGCCGGAAAGGCCGTCGACCAGTTGGCTGAGCATCTGGGCTTGCTGGGCGGAAAGTGGTGTCGTCTCTTGCATGTCGTTCATGACTCCAGGGGCCGGACCCGGACGGAAGCCCGGCGGGGCATCCCCGTCAAGCCACCCCCAGAGGCACCGGCAAGGGGATACGCAACACGATATCGGCTGGCTCTTAGAAATTAAAATAATAAAATTTAATTTTTATATATCCAATTTACATATAGAGATAAGACGCAGGCGGGGCGGCGTCGCGTGAGCCCGCGACGCATGCGGCGGGTACGCCGGAAGTCCCCGTGTGACGGCTTTCCGGGGCGGTGGGTGCTGGGAAAACGTGCTATGCTCCTCGCCGTGATTGATCAGGTCCTTCCAAGCACCACTTGATTCACGCAATCCGCTAATCGGTCAGGCCGTGTCGCGGAAGGTTTCGTAACCCGCTATTTCTCGAGACACTCGTAGAAAAGGTGAGCGCAAAATGAGTTTGATGGAACAGTTCCAAGCGAACTCGTACCTCTTCGGCGGCAATGCCCCCTATGTCGAAGAACTGTACGAGTCGTATCTAGATAATCCGGCTTCCGTGCCGGACAACTGGCGCCAGTATTTCGACGCGCTGCAGAACGTTCCCGCTGTTGATGGTTCCAACGCCAACGACGTGGCTCACGCCCCGATCGTGGAGTCGTTCGCCCAGCGCGCCAAGGCCAATGCCTTCGTGCCGCGTGCCGGTGCTTCCGACCTGGCCGTGGCCCGCAAGCAGGTGCACGTGCAGTCGCTGGTCGCCGCCTACCGTTTCCTGGGGGCTCGCTGGGCCAACCTGGACCCGCTCAAGCGTCAGGAACGTCCGGCCATTCCGGAACTGGAACCCGCGTTCTACGACCTGACCGAAGCCGACATGGACAGCGTGTACTCGGCCGAGAACACGTACTTCGGTTTCGAGCAGGCCAGCCTGCGCGACCTGCTCAAGTCGCTGCGCGACACATACTGCGGCTCGATCGGTGCCGAGTACATGTACATCAGCGACCCGGTGCAAAAGCGCTGGTGGCAAGAGCGCCTGGAGAAGGTGCGTGCCACGCCCAACTTCAGCGCCGAGAAGAAAAAGCACATCCTCGAACGCCTGACTGCTGCTGAAGGCCTCGAGCGTTACCTGCACACGAAGTTCGTCGGCCAGAAGCGCTTCTCGCTCGAAGGCGGCGAATCGTTCATCGTGGCGATGGACGAGCTCGTCCACCACGCCGGTGGCAAGGGCGTGCAGGAAATCGTGATCGGCATGGCCCACCGCGGCCGTCTGAACGTGCTGGTCAATACGCTCGGCAAGATGCCGTCGGATCTGTTCGCTGAATTTGAAGGCAAGCACGTCGACGACCTGCCGGCCGGTGACGTGAAATACCACAAGGGCTTCTCGAGCGACGTCTCGACGAGCGGTGGTCCGGTCCACCTGTCGCTCGCGTTCAACCCGTCGCACCTGGAAATCGTGAACCCGGTGGTCGAAGGTTCGGCCAAGGCCCGTATGGACCGTCGCGGCGAAGCCGACGCGGCCAGCGTGCTGCCGGTGCAAGTGCACGGTGATGCTGCGTTCGCAGGCCAGGGCGTCGTGATGGAAACGCTGAACCTCGCCCAGACGCGTGGTTACGGTACGCATGGCACGGTGCACATTGTCATCAACAACCAGATCGGTTTCACCACGTCGGATCCGCGTGACGCCCGTTCGACGACGTACTGCTCGGACGTGGTCAAGATGATCGAAGCGCCGGTGCTGCACGTGAACGGCGATGATCCCGAAGCGGTCGTGCTGGCCATGCAACTGGCCCTGGACTTCCGTCAGGAGTTCAAGAAAGACGCCGTCGTGGACATCGTTTGCTACCGCAAGCTGGGCCACAACGAGCAGGACACGCCGGCGGTCACGCAGCCGCTGATGTACAAGAAGATTGCCCAACATCCGGGCACGCGCGCGCTGTACGTCGAGAAACTGGCCACGCAAGGCGTGATCACGGCCGAAGAAGGCAATGGCTTCGTCGCCGCCTACCGCAAGGCCATGGACGACGGTCACCACACGGTCGACCCGGTGCTCTCGAACTACAAGAGCAAGTACGCGGTCGACTGGGTGCCGTTCCTGAACAAGAAGTGGACCGATGCCGGCGACACGGCCGTGCCGCTGAACGAACTCAAGCGTTTGGCCGAGCGCATCACGACGATTCCGGCGAACTTCAAGGTGCACTCGCTCGTCGAGAAGGTCATCAACGACCGTCGCAAGATGGGCGCGGGCGAGCAACCGCTCGACTGGGGCATGGGTGAGCATCTGGCCTTCGCGTCGCTGGTCTCGTCGGGCTTTGCTGTGCGCCTGACCGGCCAGGATTCGGGGCGTGGCACGTTCACGCACCGCCACTCGGTGCTGCATGACCAGAACCGCGAGCGTTGGAACGACGGCACCTATGTGCCGCTGCAACACGTCGCCGACGGTCAGGCCAGCTTCACGGTGATTGACTCGGTGCTGTCCGAAGAAGCCGTGCTGGGCTTCGAATACGGTTACTCGACCGCCGAGCCGAACACGATGGTGCTGTGGGAAGGCCAGTTCGGCGACTTCGCCAACGGTGCGCAGGTCGTGATCGACCAGTTCATCTCGAGCGGTGAAGTGAAGTGGGGCCGTGTGTCGGGCCTGACCATGCTGCTGCCGCACGGCTATGAAGGCCAGGGTCCGGAGCACTCGTCGGCACGTATCGAGCGCTACCTGCAATTGTGCGCCGACACGAACATGCAAGTGGTCCAGCCGACCACGCCGGCACAGATCTTCCACCTGCTGCGTCGTCAGATGATCCGTCAGCTGCGCAAGCCGCTGATCGTGTTCACGCCGAAGTCGCTGCTGCGCCACAAGGAAGCCGTGAGCGATCTGTCGGAACTCGCCAAGGGCGGCTTCCAGACGGTCATCGGCGAAACCGATGCATCGATCGACGCCAAGAAGGTCAAGCGCGTTGTCGCCTGCTCGGGCCGCCTGTACTACGACCTGATGGCGCGTCGTCGCGAAGACAAGTCGACCGACGTCGCGATCGTCCGTGTGGAACAGCTCTACCCGTTCCCGCACAAGGCGTTCGAGAGCGAGCTGAAGAAATACGAAAACCTCACCGAAGTGGTGTGGGCCCAGGACGAGCCGCAAAACCAAGGTCCGTGGTTCTACATCGAACACCACCTGATCGAAAGCATGAGCGCCGGTCAGAAGCTGGCTTACGCGGGACGCGCGGCGTCTGCCTCGCCTGCCGTGGGCTACTACGCCAAGCATTACGAACAGCTCAAGCAGTTGCTCGATACGGCTTTCGGCCGCCTCAAGGGCGCGACCGTGGTGCAGTAACCGGTTAGGTCTTACAGCGGTCGTCCTCCCCCAGGGACGGCCGCTGCCGTATTTCCGAATTGAACGTTTATCGAATCCAGGATCCAGAAATGGCCATTGTTGAAGTCAAAGTCCCCCAGTTCTCCGAGTCGGTTTCCGAAGGCACGCTGCTCGACTGGAAGAAGAAAGTCGGCGAAGCCATCGCCCAAGATGAAACCGTGATCGAAGTCGAAACCGACAAGGTCGTGCTGGAAGTGCCGGCGCCCGCCGCGGGCGTGATCGTCGAAGTCACCGCCGCCGCTGGCGACACCGTGACGTCCGAGCAAATCATCGCCAAGATCGACACGGAAGCCAAGGCAGGCGCCGCCGCGCCGGTCGCCGCCAAGCCGGCGGAAGCCGCTGCACCGGCCGCCGCCTCGGCCGCTGCGCCGGCCGCCGGTGGGGCGTCGGGTGGCATCGCCAGCCCGGCCGCTGCCAAGGTGCTGGCCGAGAAGAACCTGTCGGCTGCGGACGTGTCCGGCTCGGGCCGCGACGGTCGCGTGACCAAGGGCGACGCCCTGGCCGCTGGCGCCAAGCCGGCTGCCGCCGCGTCCTCGATCCCGGCACCGGCCCAACGCGCCACGCTGCCGTCGGTGTCCGCTTCGGTGGGCCGCGACACGTCGCTCGAAGGCCGTCCGGAGCAGCGCGTGCCGATGTCGCGTCTGCGTGCCCGTATCGCCGAGCGCCTGCTGCAATCGCAACAGACCAACGCCATTCTGACCACGTTCAACGAGGTCAACATGAAGCCGGTGATGGATCTGCGCAACAAGTACAAGGACAAGTTCGAGAAGGAACACGGCGTGAAGCTGGGCTTCATGTCGTTCTTCGTCAAGGCCGCGGTCCACGCGCTCAAGAAGTACCCGGCCGTGAATGCTTCGATCGACGGTAACGACATCGTCTACCACGGCTACTTCGACATCGGTATCGCGGTCGGTTCGCCGCGTGGCCTGGTGGTGCCGATCCTGCGCAATGCCGACCAGATGAGCCTGGCCGACATCGAGAAGAAGATCGCCGAGTACGGCAAGAAGGCAGCCGACGGCAAGCTGTCGATCGAAGAAATGACCGGCGGTACGTTCTCGATCTCGAACGGCGGTGTGTTCGGCTCGATGCTGTCGACCCCGATCATCAACCCGCCGCAGTCGGCCATTCTGGGCGTGCACGCCACGAAGGACCGCGCTGTCGTGGAGAACGGCGAGATCGTCATCCGCCCGATGAACTATCTGGCCATGAGCTACGACCACCGTATCATCGACGGTCGCGAAGCCGTGCTGAGCCTCGTCGCCATGAAGGAAGCGCTGGAAGATCCGGCCCGCCTGCTGCTCGACCTGTAAGCGTTAGCGCGCGCCGCGCGGTGGCGCCTGGCCATGAGTTGCATGGTCGGCGCGCCGCGCCTCCCCCTGCCGTCTACCTTCAGTGAGTCACAATCAAAATGGCAAAAGAATTTGATGTAGTCATTATCGGCGCCGGCCCCGGCGGTTATATTGCCGCCATCCGCGCCGCCCAACTCGGTTTCTCGGTCGCCTGCATCGAGAAGTGGACCAACCCGGCCGGCAAGATGGTGCTTGGCGGGACCTGCCTGAACGTCGGTTGCATTCCGTCGAAGGCGCTGCTCGCCTCGTCGGAAGAGTTCGAAAAGATCGGCCATCACCTGGCCGATCACGGTATCACCACGTCGGATGTCAAGATCGACATCGCGAAGATGCTCGCGCGCAAGCAGGGTATTGTCGACAAGATGACGGGCGGTATCGAATACCTGTTCAAGAAGAACAAGATCACGTGGCTCAAGGGTCACGGCACGATCATTGCCAAGAACGACGGCGGCTATCAGATCGATGTGAAGGGTGCCGAGGCCGAGTCGGTCACGGCCAGGAACATCATCATCGCCACGGGTTCGAAGGCTCGCCATCTGCCGGGCATGCCGGTCGACAACAAGCTCATCTCGGATAACGAAGGTGCGCTCTCGTTCGACACCGTGCCGAAGACGCTTGGTGTGATCGGCGCCGGCGTGATCGGTCTGGAACTGGGTTCGGTGTGGCGCCGTCTGGGTGCCGACGTCACCGTGCTCGAAGCCATGCCGGAATTCCTGGCCGCCGCCGATGTGGGCGTTGCCAAGGAAGCGGCCAAGCAGTTCAAGAAGCAGGGTCTGGACATCAACGTCGGCGTGAAGGTCGGCGAAGTCAAGACCGGCAAGGATAGCGTCACGATCAGCTACACGGACAAGGACGGCAATGGCAAGACGCTCGAGGTCGACCGTCTGATCGTGTCGGTCGGCCGCGTGCCGAACACTGACGACCTGGGCCTGGGCAACATCGGTCTGGCGACCGACGAGCGCGGCTTCATTCCGGTGGACGACCACTGCCGGACCAAGCTGCCGAACGTGTACGCGATCGGTGACGTGGTGCGTGGCCCGATGCTCGCGCACAAGGCCGAAGACGAAGGCGTGCTGGTGGCGGAAGTCATCGCGGGCCAGAAGCCGCACATCGACTACAACTGCATTCCGTGGGTGATCTACACCTCGCCGGAAATCGCCTGGGTCGGCAAGACCGAGCAGCAGCTGAAGGCCGAAGGCCGTGAGTTCAAGCCGGGTCAGTTCCCGTTCGCGGCCAACGGCCGTGCGCTGGGCATGGGCGCGTCGGACGGTTTCGTGAAGGTGCTGGCCGATGCCAAGACCGACGAAATCCTCGGCGTGCACGTGATCGGCCTGAACGCGTCGGATCTGATCGCCGAAGCCGTGGTGGCGATGGAGTTCAAGGCGGCGTCGGAAGACATCGGCCGTATCTGTCATCCGCACCCGTCGCTGTCGGAAGTGATGCGTGAAGCCGCCCTCGATGTCGAGAAGCGCGCGCTGAACAAGTAAGTCGCTTTACGCTGACGAGTACGAGCAAAGGCGAGGCAACTCGCCTTTGCTTTTTCCCCGATTTCCTTCGCCCCCCCGGCCGGTCGCCGCACCGCATGAACGTTCGCGAATACTATCAACAGGAACTGGCCGCGCGCGGCTACGAGCCCGATGAGGCGCAGGAGCGCGCCGTCGAGCGTCTGCAACAGTGCTACGACGAATGGGCGGCATACAAGGCCAGGCGTTCGAACACCGTCAAGAAGTGGCTCGTACGTCCCGATCTGCCCAAGGGCGTGTACCTCTGGGGCGGGGTAGGCCGTGGCAAAAGCTTCCTCATGGACAGCTTTTACTCCGTGGTGCCGCTGCAGCGCAAAACGCGTCTGCACTTCCATGAGTTCATGCGCGAGGTGCATCACCAGTTGCAGGCGCTCAAGGGACAGCCCGATCCGCTCGATGAACTGGCCAAGCGCATTGCCAAGCGTTATCGGCTGATCTGCTTCGACGAATTTCACGTATCCGACGTGGCCGACGCCATGATCCTGCACCGCTTGCTTGCCGAGCTGTTCAAGAACGGCGTGCAGTTCGTGATGACGTCGAACTACCGTCCCGACATGCTGTACCCGGATGGCCTGCATCGCGACCGTGTGCTGCCTGCGATCCGGCTGCTCGAAGAGAAGCTCGACGTGCTCAACGTGGACGCGGGTGTCGACTATCGGCGCCGCACGCTGGCCCAGGTGAAGGTGTATCACTATCCCCTCGGCAATGAGGCAAATCGCGCGCTGCGCGCGGCGTTCGCCGAGATCGCCGGGGTGCCGGATGAAAGCCCGCTGCTGCACATCGAACAGCGTGAGTTGAAGGCGCTGCGTCGCGCAGGCGGCGTGGTGTGGTTCGATTTCCATATGCTGTGCGGTGGCCCGCGTTCGCAGAACGACTATCTCGAACTGGCCAATCGATTCCATACTGTCGTGCTGTCTGACGTGCCACAGATGACGCCGCGCATGGCCTCGGAAGCACGCCGCTTCACGTGGCTCGTCGACGTCTTCTACGACCACAAGGTCAAGCTGCTGATCTCGGCGGAAGTGCCGCCCGAGGCGTTGTACCAGGAGGGCACGCTGGCCAACGAATTTACGCGCACGGTATCGCGACTCGTGGAGATGCAGTCGCTGGAGTATCTCGAAGCGCCCCGTCGCGTGGTGGATACGTCGCTCACGTGAGCGTTGCGCGCGCGGCGCGTGGACCTCGTCAACGCATGCATGCTGCGTGAGGCTCAGCGCGAGCGAGCGCCCCGATCTCCGCGGTTGCGTTGACGCGGATCGGCCGCGGGCGAAGTCGGGGGCGGTTGCCGCTGTTCGCGCAGATGGTTGTAGATATCGCCGCGCAAGTCGCCCTGCGGCCGGACGGTGGGCGGGGGCGGCCGTGAGGGGCCGGGCCGCGCGCCGCCGCGCTTGTCGCCACGCCCGTCTGGGCGCTCCGCACCTTGTGCGAACCAACTTTGAAAAAAGCGGCGGTACGACGGCGGCTGGGCCGTTGCGCTCAGGGTGGCGAGGGCCAGCATGACGCCACACGTCATCCGGACAAGTCGGGCGTGACGCATGATGCCACCTCCTTGTCGGTTGAACTGCCGCGAACCTTGCACGTGCGTTGCCCGTCGAATGAACGGGCGCCGGGACATATCGCGCAATTGCGGCTACGCTTCCAGAGTAAAAGGGCACGGGGCCGCGTGTTGTAAAGATTTGTAAAGCAATGTAAGCCGGCAGGCGAGGGCGGCGATACGTCGCCTACCATGCGCAGTTTGATCGATGGAGTTTTGCAATGCGTAAGCTGTCAACGATCCCGATTTCCCTCGGGGCCTTGGTTGTCGTGCTGGGCCTGCTCTTTGGCTCGCCGTACTACACGTTGTGGCGCGCGCGCGACGCGGCCGATGCCCGCGATGCCGCTGCGCTCTCCTCGTACGTCGACTATCCGGCCGTGCGCGAGAGCCTGAAAACGAGTTTCCACGATGAACTCTCGCGCCAGATGGACAAGCAGCGCGGCAACGCCTTCGGCACGCTTGCCCTCGCGCTGGGTGGCTGGGTGTCGGATCGCGTGGTCGAAGCCTTGTTGACGCCCGAAGCCGTGGCGGCCATGCTGCGTGGCGACAGTACTGGATTGCCGCCGGCACCTGGAGCGCCAGCGCCGCGCGATGCGGTACCCCGCGCGCCGCAAGCACAGGCTGCCCCGCCGGCGTCAGCCGACCCCTACGCCCCCGTTGCCCCGAACGCCCCTGATGCTCACTCGGGTAACGCGTCGCCCGCTGCGGGCGATACGCCACCGCGCACGATCACGCGGACCGAATTTCAGGACTTCAATCACTTCCTCATACGTGTCTCGCGCAGCGACCGTCCGACGCGCGTCGTGACGTTCACACTGACGCGGCGCAATCTCGTGCAATGGCGCCTGACCGCCATTGCCTTGCCGCCGCTGTAATCGTCGGCATCATGCGCAGACCGGGGGCGAAAGCCAATGGGAAAGCGATGCCGAACGCCGCGTCGTGGGGGCGTTGGTGTGCCGCTGCGCTTTTGTCGGGCAGCGCCATCGTCGCGCTGGCGGCCAACGACGTGCCGACGCCCGTTGGCGTATGGCAAATCGTCGACGACACTGGTGATCCCAAGGCACTCATCACCGTCACCGAAAAAGCCGGCGAATATGTCGGATCGCTAACGAAAAGCCTCGGCAGGCACGACGCACTCGAGCGTCGCTGCACCGAATGCACCGATTGGCGCAAAGACATGAAGCTCCAGGGGCTGCAAATCATTCGCGGCCTGCGTCGCGACGCGCAGCGCGACGAATACATCGGCGGGAAGATTCTTGATCCCGACAGCGGCCACGAATACGACTGCAAAATGAAAGTCGTGGATGACGGCAGGAAGCTCGAAGTGCGAGGTTACTTCGGCATCTCGTGGCTCGGGCGCACTCAGACCTGGATACGGGAACCGTAACGCGATCCGCAGGTGTTCGGATCGACGCCAGCGACCGTCCGCGTGCGGATGCCGGCTAGAGGACTTCCTCAGCACGGCGTCACGCCTTTGGCGTAATCTGCAAAGCGACTCGCGCGCATGGCCGTGCGGTAATCGCGGCTATCGCGAGTCCTACGACAATCAATTCCGTATCTGGGAGGATGACAATCATGAAACCGATTTTGAACGCGCCATCGTGGCGACGTCTGGGTGCGCACGCGCTCGTCGCAGTGGCCTTGCTGGGCGGTGTTGCCAAGGCGGCAATGGCGGCCAACGACATGTCGCCGGTTGGGGTATGGAAGACCATCGACGACAATACCGGCAAGCCCAAGGCGCTCGTCACGATCACGGAGAAGGACGGCGAGTTTGTCGGGGTCGTCACCAAGGGGCTTGGCGAGAACGACGATCCGGAGCGCATCTGCACGGCCTGCACGGACGCGCGAAAGGGGCAGAAGATGCTGGGCATGCAGATCATTAGCGGCATTCGCAAGGACGGCGACGTATATGACGGCGGCAAGATCCTCGATCCGGAAAACGGCATGGAGTACAGTTGCAAGATCACGGTGGTCGACGGCGGCAAGAAGCTCGACGTTCGCGGCTTCCTCGGGATTTCTCTGCTAGGCCGCACGCAGACCTGGATCCGCGACCAGTAACGCCGCTTCGGCGCCGCTGCGTCACCTCGGGGGCGCGTCTGCGAGAGACGCATCAGCGGGCGGCCGGCCACGGAAAAAAGACTCGGATGAATGCTCGTCCGAGTCTTTTTTTGTTCGCGTGACCGATGACGCGATGGCAGACACGACAAAGCCCGGCCAGTGTCGCTTCACTGCCCGGGTTTGCCGTCGTCATCGGGCCTGCACCCCGCTGGCGTTCCCCTCTCGCGATCCTGCGACGTCTGGCGATGTCGCTTTATTTGCCCAGTCCGCCCAGCAGTCCGGTCACCGGCGCGAGCAGACTGCTGGTGCCGCCTGAGCTGCCGGTGGTGGTACCCGACCCGACGCTGGCGAGCGTCGTGAGAGGCGCCGTGACGGCGCTCAGCAGCGTCGTGAGGGGGGCAAGCGCGCTGCCTGCACCGCCGGTACCGGCGGAACTTGTCGCGCCGCCCAACAGGCCAGTCACGGGGCCCAGCGGATTGCTGCCAGACGACGCCGTCGCACCCGTGAGCCCACCGAGCAGTCCGGTGAGGGCACCCAGCGGATTGCTGCCGCTCGCCGTGGTGGTCGCCACTGTGGTGTTCCCCAGGCTGGCGAGCACGTTGCCGAGCGCGTTCGGCTGCGTTGGGCTGGTGGAGCCCGAGAGCAGGCCGCCCGCACTCGCGACGGTGTTGCCTAGCGCCATCGGCGCATTGCCAAGACTTCCCACGACGACGTTCGGCGCAGCCGCCTTGACCTGCCCGCCGGTCGAATTCAACACGCCGCCCAGGGTGCCCAGCAGACCGGCCAGCGGCGCGCCCAGACCGGTGGCGTTGCCGACCGTTTGCGTTGTCGTCACGACCGTATTCGTGATCGGTGTAATGGCCGACGAGAGGGCCGTCGTCGCCTGGACGACGGGGGCGCTCGTCAATGCCTGTGTGAGTGCCGAGCCGCCTTGCACGCCGCCTTGGCCGACGCTCGCGACGACGGTGCCCAGCACGCCGGTGAGCGTGTCGACCGGCGTGTTTGCCAGCGGGCCGCTCTTGCCGATGCCGGCAATGCGGCTCCCGAGCGATACCCCGGCATTACCGAGATCCGACACCACACCACCCGTGCTCGCGAGCGTGGTGCCGACCGGGTTGGTGCCGGACGTGCCGAGCTGTCCCAGTCCGGTGCTCACGCCCGTGCCCAGATCCGTGACGGCATTGCCTGTTTGCGTGAGCGCGCCGCCGAAGCCTTGCGTGGCTTGCGTCGACACGCCCGGCACCGTCGTGCTGGCGACCTGGCTGCCCAGCGCGCTCACCACCGAGCCGACCGCACTGACAACACCGGTGCTGCTCGTGGTCGGATTCGTCGGGTTGGTTGGCGTGACGGGATTCGTCGGATCCGACGGGTTCGTCGGCGTATTCGCCGTGGCGCCGCTGCCGCCCCCCGAACTGGAACAACCGGTGACGCTGACAATGCCCGCCATCAGCACGGCGAGCATCGTAGGACGCAGAGTCGTCGACATGACGTTTCTCCTTGTTGGGGCCGTCGAGCGTCGCTCAGACCTTGGTCGACGCATTTCGGCTGTGGGAGACCAGGCCGGCGATGTCTTGATCGGCCTCGAAGCGAAGACGGAACGTTTCGCTCTTCAGAGTGCGGATGCTCTGCACCAGGAAATCGTGGATCGCAGCGAGTTCGCTTTGGTCGTACGCAGCACTGACCGCCGTGAGTTCGCGCGAGACTGACGACAGGCACTGTTCGATCTGCGCGCAACGGGCTTCGATGGGGTGGATCATGACCATGCGCCGGTCGTGCGGATTTTTCTCCCGCTCGACGAAGCCCGCTCGCTCGAGCCGGTCGATGACCGTGGTAATGCCACCTGAGCTGACTCCCATGAGTTCCGCAAGCTGGCCGGCGGTGATCGATTCGAGTTCGAGAATGAGATCAAGGGCGTTCAGGTCGGTGACGTTCAGGCCGAGCTGTTCGGCGAGTGCCGCGTGATAGAGCGCGGTGTACACGGCGAGCCGGCGTCCGAGCGAGCGGACGATGCCGGCGACGAGATCGTTACGGTTCGTGTGTCGGTCGCTCATGGTGCCGTGCGATGCGTTGAGCGGGGAGGTAGGCGGCGTCGCCCCGGAGGCGGCACCGGACTCGGCGCCGTGCGTGTTGTGGCGGTGGTCGGCAGCGAAACCGTTGCCGGTGTCGCGCATTGCCATGGGCTCAGAAAGTCGCAGGGCGCTATCGCCATGACCGCGCATCAGAACGCTGGTGTCGGGAATGAAGCGGGCCATGGCATCTCCTTATCGGTGAATCACGTGGTGCGCGCGCCATGGGCGCGACGCACCGCTGGACTGGCGATTACTTGCCGACGCTCGCGACACTGCCGAGCAGGCCGGTGACCGGCGCGAGCAATCCCGTAAGACCGCCCGTCGCGCCGCCGGAGCTGCCGCCGGCCGTACTCGTCACACCGGAGAGCAGGCTCGTGACCGGGGCGAGCGGGCTGCTGCTACCCGATGTGGTCCCGCTCACCCCGCTGAGCAATCCCGTCACGGGGGCGAGCGGGCTGCTGCTGCTCGATCCCCCAAGTCCGCCCAGCAAGCCGGTGACCGAGCCGAGCGGGTTCGATGATCCGCCGGCCGTCGTCGTGCCCAGATTGCCCAGCAGCGAACCGAACGGGTTCGACGAGCCCGTGGAGGTGCTGCCGTTCAGGAACGTGCCCAAGCCGCCGACAGTGTTGCCGGTGGCGATCACCGTGTTGCCGAGTGCGGTCACGACCGGGTTCGACGACGTCCCCTGCATCGTTGTGCCGACCGTGGAGACGGCGCCGCCCACCGTCTGCAGCAGCCCCTGTACCGGGCTGCCCGCGCCCGTGGTCGTCCCCACCGTGCGAGTCGTATCGGACACGACGTTGGTGATCGGCGTGATGGCCGATGAGAGCGCCGTCGTGGCCTGCACGACCGGGCCGCCCGTGAAGGCCTGCTTCAGGATCGCGCCGCCCGCAATGCCGCCCTGGCCGACGGTAGCGACCACGTTGCCAAGCGCTCCAGTCAGCGTATCGACCGGGGTGCCCGCCAGCGGGCCGCTCTTGCCGACGCCTGCGACGCCGCTGCCCAGCGACACGCCCGCCTGACCAAGGTCGGTCACGACATTGCCGGTGCTCGCGAGGGTGGTGCCGACTGGATCCGACGAGGCGCCCACTTGGCCCAAACCGCTGCTTACCCCGTTACCAAGGTCGGTGACGGCGTTACCGGTCTGCACGAGCGCGCCGCCGAAGCCCTGCGACGCTTGCGTGGACACGAGTGGCAGTTGGGTGCTGGCCACCTGCTCGCCCAGCGCGCTGACGACGTTGCCGGCAGAACTCACGATACCGCCAGCGCCGGAGGCCGTCGTGCCGACGGCATTCGGGGAGGTCGAGTCGCCAGCCGAAGCGCCGCTGCCGCCGCCGCCGCTGGAGCAGCCGGTCAGGGCGATGAGGCCAATGGCGGCCGAAGCCAGGAGGGTACGTTGAAGTGCGAGGTTCATGATGTCTATCTCCCTTGAGCGTTCTGAATGGTTGTCGGGTTACTTTTTGGCGCCGAGCAAGCCGCCGAGCAAACTGGTGACCGGCGCGAGCGGGCCGCTGCTGCTGCTACCCGTGCCGGTTGCGCCACCGACCGCACCCGTCACGGAACTGAGCAGCGTCGTCACCGGTGACAGGGCACTGCCCGCTGCTGTGCCGCCCGTCCCCGTCGAAGCCCCGCCAGTGGCGCTGCCGAGTGCGCCGGTCAGACCGGAGACAAGGCTCGTGACCGGCGCGAGCGGGTTGCTGCCCGAGGCGCCGCCAGTGGCGCCGCCGAGTGCGCCGGTCAGGCCGGAGACAAGGCTCGTAACAGGCGCGAGCGGGTTGCCGCCCGAGGCGCCGCCAGTGGCACCGCCGAGCGTGCCGGTCAGACCGGAGACAAGGTTCGTAACAGGCGCGAGCGGGTTGCTGCCCGAGGCGCCGCCAGTGGCACCGCCGAGCGTGCCAGTCAGGCCGGAGACGAGGTTCGTGAGCGGGGCGAGCGGACCCGTGCCCGCGCCACCACCGAGGCCACCTGTCAGCCCGCCAAGGGCCGAGGTGAGCGGGTTGGCGCTCGTCGGTGTGCCTTGGGTCACGCCGCCAAGGCTGGCTACGGTATTGCCGACACCCGCGACGATGCCGCCGACGTCGGTGGCCAACGGATTGTTGATCTGACCGGCGATTTGGGTGCCGACACCGGCCAGGCCGCCGCCGATTTGCGCGAGCAATCCGGAAACCGGCGTGCCGAGGCCCGTCGTGTTGCCCACCGTTTGCGTCGTATTGGTCACGACGCTCGTGATCGGCGTGATGGCTGACGAAAGTGACGTCGTCAGTTGTTGCACGGGGCCGCTCGTGATGGTTTGGGTCAGGCCGTTGCCGAGGCTCTGGCCTGCCATGCCCACCGATGTCACGACGCCGCCGAGCAGCGACGTCACCCCATTGACCGGCGTGTTGGCGAGCGGGCCGGTCTGCCCGAGGCCGGCAACGGCGCTACCCAACTGGGTACCGGCCGTGCCGAGGTCGGTGACCGCGCCGCCCACGCTGGCAAGGGTCGGATTGAGCGGATCGCTCACCGAGCCCAGCTTGCCGAGTCCGTTCGTGAGGCCAGTGCCGAGCGTCTGCACGGCGTCGCCAGTCGAGACGACCGCACCGGCCAGGCCGCTTTGCGTTTGTGCGCTGACCAGCGGCAGTTGCGTGCCGGCAAGCGTGGTGCCCAGATCGCTGACGGTCTTGCCGACTTGCGTGACGACACCCGTGCTGGCGGTGGCGGTCACGGTGCCGATCGGGTTGGTCGCGGCGCCGGTGCCGGTGCCGCCGTCCCCGCTGCCATTTCCATTGCTGCCGCTCCCGTTGCCGCCGATGCCGGAACCGTCGGTCACCGTGCCGGCGCCCGTGCCGCCCCCGCTGCCGGCGCCCGCGCTGGTGCCGCTGTCGCCAAGCGAGCCGCTGGTGCCACCCGAGCCCGAACTCGCGCACCCGGTCATCGTGACGATAGCGAGCAGGCAAGCGGAAGCGAGAAGATGGCGTTGAATGTTTTTCATGATGTTGTCCTCTGGTCTGTATTGGTGGTTAGGCGAGCGTCTCTTGCGCCGCCATTCGGCTGTTCATGCGTTGTGCGATGAGTGCGAACAGGAGCGCATTGACGACTGCGCTATCGGGGCCCGTCATCGCTTGGGCCGAATGCGTGTGGCTCGCGCGAGTGGCGCAGGCCGAATCGGTCGGTGTGGCGGTGGCGCGTACGCCACCGCCTTCTGCACCGCCCCTCCCTGGGCTTGCGCCTCTACGATCGTTGTCGGCAGCAGCACTGCGCTGCGTTGCCGCGATGCGTTGCTGCCCGGCCGAGAGGGCGACGGGGCGCGACATCGTTTGTTTTGTATTGCCAATGATCATGGTGTCTCCCGGTGATCTTCAGCGTTGCGATGCAGGGGTATGTGCAAGAGCTGTGCCAGTCGCCAAAGCCGGGTTCGAATAATTTTTCTAATTTTTCCGGGAATGGGCTGAAAAGCCTGTATTTGCTTGCGTTTCGGAACACAAGAATCTTTGAAATCGAGAGATCGCCTGTCGTCAAAGAATGGATGAGTCAGGGTTAACGCCATCGAAAAATGACGAATCTCAACCGAAATTCCGTTCCTGTTACGAGGGTGTTACGGGGAATGTTACGTAACGCCCACGGCGAGACAGGCGACGTGTCGTGTAGAAATACGAAGTAAATGAGCGGGCCATGGACGGTGCGACCCTGGGGCGGAGGGGGCGGAGGGGGCGGGGAAGGGGAAGGGGAAGGGGAAGGGGAAGGGGAAGCGGGGACGTCGGGGTGGCGTTGTCTCGCGGCGCTGGCGAGCTGAAGCGGATCGTTGAGTGAGGCGTGAGGGGCGAAGCTCGGGAAATGGACCCGGATAGTGAAGCGCGCCTTCCGTCGATGACGAGGGCGTCGGACGCCATCGTTGAATTCGTTGAAGTGCTATTAAAACTCGGGCCGCAGCGATTGCGCGGGTGTGCATGGCAAGACACCCGTCATGGTTTTCCCTCGCGGGCGTTGTATTGCCTGGTTTTAGAGTATTGTTTGATCCAACGATGTAACGCTTTCTTACATTCTCCAGGGCGATTGGTAGTAAGACTCTAGTTTTTGTTGGTGCGTTTAAATTAGCATCGGGAAAAATCGTACGCCGCTAGAATCGATGGATCAACAAGCTTGAAAGTATTGGCGTACAAGGTAAAAGAGGTTCGCAAGCCTGACGGCGCAACGAACCCGGGGCCGAATCCAAGAATTGATAAGCGATATGGCGCACGTGCGTCGGCGCCCGAATGGCCGCTGATGTTCCGTTGTGTCCGAATGGGCGCGTGGCGCCTTTTTTGAGGGAGCGTGATATGAAACTCGGCAATCGCATTCGACTGTTTGCTCGCGACGAGCGTGGCGTCACGGCACTGGAGTACGGCATTCTCGCTGCGATCGTGGCGGTGCTGATCGGCGGCGCTGTCTACACGAACCTGTCCGGCGTGTTCACTTCCGTCTTTGCGAAGATCACGTCGGTCATCACGTCTGTCGGTACCTGAGGCACCTGCAACGCGGAGCGCTTTAACGCCAGCCGGCGATCCGTCGCCCTGGCGTCAAGGCGACAAACCCCTGCGTGAGACTTGAGCGGTCGAAGTCGGGGTTAGGGCTGGCAGTATTGGGAAGGACACCGTAATATCGTGGCGTCCTTCGGGTGCGCGGGTGGCGGTATTCGCGAGGATGCGAATCATGCGGGCAATGCGAGCAGCAGGGAGTGGGCGGCAGCACCGGCTGTCTCGCCAGAAAGGTGTGACAGCGCTCGAGTACGGCATCCTGGCTGCCGTCGTCGTCATCTTGATCGGCGCGATCGTCTTCACCAATTTGACGACGGTGCTCACCAATGTGTTCAGCAATGTCACGTCGGCCGCAACGACTGCCATTAGCCACTGAGGCGAGACACACCGTGCTCATTTTGCTGTGGCTGTTGTGCGTGCCGATCGTGATTACCGACTTGGTCGCGCGTCGCATCCCGAATGCCTGGCTGCTGTGTGTGGGCGGCACGGCCACGATCTGGGTTGGGTGGCAGGCCTGGCATGGTGAGCCTCGAGTGTTGTGGGTTCACGGACTTGGCGCGCTGCTCGGATTGATCGCATTGCTACCTTTCTGGTGGCGAAATGTGATGGCGGCGGGCGACGTCAAGCTCTTCGCGCTGATCGGGCTGGTGGCAGGTTACTCGGCGCTATTGCCGGTCTGGTGCCTGGCGAGTGTGGCGGCAGGCGTGCATGCGCTTGTGCTGTTGACGGCGCGGCTCAAGTGGCTCTCACGATGGTGCGAGGACCTGAGCGCTTCCACAGCCTGGCAAAGCATCTTGCAGTGGCGCGCCGGTCGCGTCGGACTGCCTTACGGGGCGTATCTGGCAGCGGCGGCACTCGTAGTGCGGTAATCGGCGCAGGGGTTGCTGGGATCGCGGAGGTTGCAGTGCGTGCGGTAGCGGCACGTCGTGTGAGTGTCCACGACGTACGCGAAGACAGGCGGTGACGAGTGCTGCGGCAAGCAGCACCGAAATAACGAGAGGCGCGGGCGACGCCGCGCAAGTGCGTAGGAACAATGCGTCGCCAAACACGGCCACACAGTGCCGTGCGCGACGGGGAGCATCGTCATGAAGGCGTTTGGGGCACAGGCGGGATCAGGGTTGCGATGCGCGCGTTCGCGCGGCGTCGCGGCGCTGGAATTCATGTTGATCCTGATGATCCTGCTGCCCGCGTTTTATGTCGCCGTCGCTTTCTCCATCACCATTCTTGCCCGTCAGATGCTGACGCAGGCCGCTTCCGAGGCCGGCCGTGCCATGTTGCGCGCCGGCACCATGGCACAACGCCAAGGGTATGCCACACAGGCGATCAATACCACGCTGACCTGGCCATCGGCGTCGGCGGTGAGCGCCGGCTTCACGCCCGATGCGACCTATCCTTGCCCGGCGTCGGGCACCAGTGCCAGTTCGCAATGCATCGTTCACGTGACGTTGACGCTGACGCAGCCCATGACTGTCAATTGGCCGGGCCTGGGCGCGCTCGTGCCCCAGAACGTGGTCGGAACCGCTGCCATCACGCTGGACACGTCCACGCTGGGTGGCAGTTAAATGAAGGGGGCGTGGTCGGATCGGTGGGCATCGGGCCGATGCCGAGGACATCCGCCCCGGGAGCAAAGAAAGAGATGTGCGGTTATGCCAAGTTGTCATGCCGCCGGTTCGCCGGCGTCCCGCAAGTTGTGACTGAACGGCCGACAGGCCCCAAGCCATGAACAAAGCCACCAAGATTCTTGCCGCTGTGCTGGTCGTCGCCGGTGTGTTGCTCGCGCTCGTCGCGTTGCGTCTCGGCACGTCCAACGCGCCGGCGCCGGCCGCCACGCCTTCGCCGGTGACCCAGACGCTCACGCAGCGATACCCGGCCGTGGTGGCGGCCAAGACCCTCGCGCCGGGCCAACCCATCGATGCAGACGGCGTGAAGCTCGTGACCTTCGATAGTCAGTCCGTCGGGGGCTTTACCAATCCGGCCGACGTCGTGGGTCGCGTGCCGCTCATCGCCCTCGCGGCCGGCGTGCCGGTCACGAAGGACTCGCTTGCGCGCGGCCTCGCCATGCAACTCGCGCCGGGCGAGCGCGCCGTCGCCATTCCTGTGTCAGAGACCGTCGGCGTGAGCAACCGCATTCGTCCGGGGGATTACGTCGATGTCTTCTTCACGATGAAAACCAATCGTCCGGCAGGACCGGCCGTCGGCTTGGTCGATGACACGCAGGCGCGTCTGCTGGCGTCGCGCGTGCGGGTGCTGAGCTACGGTAACGCCTCGCTCGACGACGTGTCGCCGCCGCCAGCGACGCCGAGCGTGGCCTCGAGCGTGCACGCCGCCACGACGACGGCCCCGGCGCCCGCGCAACCGGCCGTCAATGTCCAACCGCCCATGCCGGCAACGGCCGCCGTCGTGGCCGTGCCGGTGGCCGATGTCAACCGTGTGGTGCTGGGCACGCAACAGGGAAAAATCACGCTGGCGTTACGCAACCCGGCCGACGACGCCAAACCCGACACGACGTTGTTCCCGTCGCCGCCGCCGGTGCTCGCGGGCAAGGCCGGACTCAAGGGCGAAGAGAAGGCGGCGCTCGACTCGCCCGAGAATCAGGCCTATGCCGGGATTGCCGCGACGGGGCTTGCCGGGGCGCCGGTGCGCGCGCCGCGTCAGCCGGGCGCCAGGGGGAGCGGCGGCGCCACGATCGAGGTCGTGCGCGGTGCGCAGCGAAGCTCCGCCGCGTACTGACATCGCCGATACCTCGACGTTCGACCCGAAACGCGATAACACTTAACCGACATAGTGACCGATACAGCCACGCCATGATCAGAAGCCAGGTTCGCACTGCCAGACGACAGACCCGACGCGCGACGGGCATGCTGTTGTGCCTTGCCGCGCTGCTCGCGTGCGCTGCCACGGTATCGGTGCGTTTGGCCGATGCCGCCGACGCTGCCACGCGTGCCGGATCGCGATCGCTGACGTTGGGCGTTCACGAGCAACGCGAGCTGCAAGTGCCGGGCTCGCTCGAGCGTGTCGCGGTGGCGGATCCGGCGATCGCGGACGTCGTCGTGCTCAAGGGCTCGGGCAGACGACGTGGCGCGGTGCTGGTCGTCGGCAAGACGGCGGGCACCACGCAGATCGCCGCGTGGCCGCGCGGTGGCGAGCCGGTGCGCTGGGAAGTGCATGTGAAGGGCAGTCTGCAAAGCGCCCTGGGCGACACCGGGACGGCCAGTGTCGACGCGCGCGGTAACGCGGCCCTGATCAAGGGCCACGCGAATACCGTCATCGAACATAGTGCACTGCAATCGGCCGCACTCGACGCGGCGGGCAAGGGCGGCGTTGTCGTCGATCGCTCGACGGTCGGGGATACCGGTGTCGTGCAGGTCGACGTGAAAATCGTCGAGATCAATCGCAATATTCTCAATCAGTTGGGCGCGAGTTTCGGTGCGTCGAAGAAGACCGGTTCGGGCACCTTCGGCGTAAGTTCGGCGCTCAACTCAGCCTTTGGCGGTGGCAGCGGAACGAGCACCGTGCCTAACTTTGGCTCGTTCTTCGGCTCGGTTACCCGTGGCGCATTCAGCATGGCGGCGGAGATCGACCTGCTGCAATCGAACGGCCTCGGCCGGGTGCTGGCGGCACCGACGCTGGTGGCGCTCTCGGGCCAGAGCGCGAGTTTCCTCGCGGGCGGCGAGATTCCGGTGCCGCAGTCAGGGGGCCTCGGCACGACCACCATCGTCTACAAACCGTTTGGGGTGGGGCTCACGGTCACGCCGACGATTCTTGCGCGAAACCGCATTGCGCTGAAAGTGGCGCCCGAGGCGTCGGACATCGACTATACGAACGCCATTGTGACCGAATCGACGCAGATTCCCGCGATTACGACGCGCCGCGCGGATACGACCGTCGAGTTGGGCGACGGCGAGAGCTTCGTCATCGGCGGCCTGATCTCGCGCACGACGACCGCCGCCGTTGACAAGGTGCCGCTACTCGGCGATCTGCCGCTCATCGGCGCCTTTTTCCGCAATTTGAAGTACAACAGCGCCGAGAAGGAACTGGTGATCATCGTCACGCCGCATCTGGTCAAGCCGGTGGCGAAGGGCGTGGCGATGCCATTGCCGGGAGATACGCGAGAGCGTCGCCCGGGGCCGGTGTGGGGCGACTACTTGATGGGTGTGGCAAGCGACAGCGAACTGCCCGGTTTTTCGAAGTAACGCCGAGCCGTGCACGACGGCGGTATCGATGGGCACCAAGGCGAAAGCCGGGGTAGGGAAGTCAGGAGTGCAAAAATGAACGCACCGACGCGAATACTGGACACCATGACGGAGTTGCATCGCTTCCTCTTTTGCAGCGCGAACGCGGGCCACGCCCAGTGGCTCTCGGCGGCGTTGTGCGACGAGGGTGTGGTGCTGCAGGAGGCCGGTCGTCCGGCGCAATTGCAGCAGCGCATCGGCGATCTCGATCCGCAGGTCGTCCTGCTCGATTTTTCCGGCGACCCGGGCGGCCGTATCGACGACGACAGCGCCGACGGCGGCTTCGTCGGTGCCATCGAGCTCGCGCAGATGCTCAAGCGCGTGGCGCCCAAGCTGCCGTTGGTGGCGGTGGGTTCGATGGTGCGCGCCGATGGCATGAAGGCGGCCATCCGCGCGGGGGTCCACGACTTCATCGACATGCATTCGACGCACGAGGAGGCACTCGATGTCATCCGCCGGGTGATCGATCAAACGCCGCCGCCCAGCGCCGTTTCGCCGCAGCGCCATGGACGCTTCGTGGTGCTGCTGGGCGCCCGAATCGGTGTCGGATGCAGCACGCTCGCCGCCCATCTGTCGCAGCTCGGGCAAGAGATGGTCTTGGGGGTGCATCCCGACAAGGCGGCCCGGGCCGCGAAGGCGCCGGCGAACAAGGACGACAAGTTCGATGCCTCGCGGGTCGGCCACGTGGCGCTGCTCGATCTCGGCCTGCCGTCCGGCGACGGCCTGCTGTATCTCAACACGCAAAGTCAATTCAGCTTTGCCGAAGCGGTCCAGAACCTGCGGCGTTTCGACGAGACGCTCGTGCACACGGCGGTCTCGCATACGCCAAGCGGCTTGGCAGTGCTGCCGCTGCCGCTCGATCTCGGCGACATGCGCAGCGTTGCGGCGGCCGATGCGCTGGCACTCACGGACCGTCTGCGGACATTCTTCGATCTGGTCGTGGCCGATCTCGGTGGGTTCTCGAATCCCGCGTTCGTCGCGAGCCTCGTGCGTGCGGCCGACGAGGTCTGGCTCGTGGTCGACCAAAGCGTCGGCGCGATCGTCTCGCTCGCGTCGATGCTGCGCGATCTCGAAGCCAAGGGGGTGGAGCGCCATCACCTCCAGCTCGTGCTCAACCGTTACGATCCGCGTTACGGCATGGCGGCCGACCAGATCGCCAAGCGTTTCGAGATTTCGCTGCTCGCTACACTGCCCGACCGCCCATTGGCGATGCTCTCGGCGACCAATCAGGGCAAGCTGATTCTCGATACCGCGCGCAGCGATCCGTACGTGCGCGCTTTGCAACCACTCGTCGAACGACTGCTCAGTGCACAACACGCGGGGGCCGCGGCACAACGTCATTCGTCGGGCTGGCTGGGCCGATTCATGGGAAAGCACTGATATGACCGACTCCATCGAATTCGCCGACGACAAGCGTGCGTTTGCCAATTCACAGCAGTTTCAGGACATCAAGACCGCGGCGCACGAACATCTGCTCGCACGAATCGAGGAACTCGGTGCAGAGTTCGGGCGCTGGAGCCGCAGCGCGATCCAGCAGTTCGTCGATCTCGAGATGGACGGCTTCGTGCGTCTGCGCCGCATCCCGATCAACGAAGCTGAGCTGCGCCAGATTTCCGATGCCCTTACGAAAGAGCTCGCCGGCTTCGGCCCCATCGAGGATCTGCTCGCGGATCCGGCGGTGGAAGACATCCTGATCAACGGATACAACGACGTGTATGTCTCGCGTCAGGGGGTGCTCGCGCGCGAAGCGTTACGCTTCTCGGATAATCAGCATCTGCTGCGCATCGTGCGACGCATTCTCGCCCCCATCGGCCGTCGTCTCGACGAGTCGAATCCGATGGTCGACGCGCGCCTGCCCGACGGCGGGCGCCTGAACGTCGTGATCGAGCCGCTGGCCGTCGACGGGCCGGTGGTCTCGATTCGCAAGTTTCGCAAGGACCCGCTCAAACCGTCGGACCTGCTCGCGCTCGGCAGCTTCAACGAAGAGATTTATGCGTTGCTCGACGCGGCGGTGCGCTCGCGCTGCAACATCCTTGTCTCCGGCGGAACCAGCTCGGGCAAGACGTCGCTGCTCAATGCGCTGGCCAGTTTCATCCCGGCGACGGAGCGCGTGGTGACGGTCGAGGATACGGCTGAACTCTCGCTGAACCACCCTCACGTGGTGCGGCTCGAATCGCGTCAGGGCGGCTTCGACGGAGCGGGCGAGGTGTCGATTCGCGACCTGATTCGCAACAGCCTGCGCATGCGTCCCGATCGCATCATCGTGGGCGAAGTGCGAGGCTCCGAAGTGCTGGAAATGATGCAGGCGATGAACACCGGTCACGAAGGCTCGATGGCGACGATCCACGCCAACTCGCCGCGCGAGTGTCTCTACCGCCTGGAGATGCTCGCGGGCTTTGCCGGGTTTCAGGGCAGCGAGAGCAGCCTGCGCCGGCAGATCACGAGCGCGCTCGATTTCATCGTGCAGATCGGTCGTCTGTCGAGCGGGCGCCGGCGTATCCTGTCGATCACTGAAGTGACCGGGGTGTCGGATACGGTGATCTCGACGCAGGAGCTGTTCCGTCACGAATCAGTCGTGGGGCCCGACGGCGAAGAGAAGGATCGCTGGATTTCGCTCGGCCTTCAGCCGCACTCGCCGAAGTTGCAGCGGTTCAAGGAACTGACGCGCCATGCGGCCGCGGCGGCCGCACAAGCGCAGAGCAACACGCCGCCGGATTCTGGCGGTGGTGGCGGCTTCTTCGGGCGCCGTCGATGAATGCCATCGTGCTGTGGGTCATTGGCATCGCCCTGCTGCTCATCGCCGCAGGGCTGGAGCTATGGCGCCGCACACACCTGCGCGCAAGGGCGCAGGCGACGAGCGCGTTTCTCGAGCGGCAGCTTGCCCAGAATGCGCCGCGGTTCGCGGCGAGCGAGGCGGCCACCGCAGGCACGCCGCGCCGCAAGTCATTGCCGTGGGAGTTTTTCTTCGAGCGCGCGGGCGTGCAAACCGATCCGATGTTCTACACGATGCTGATCGCGCCCGGCCTGCTGCTGGTGTTCCTGTTCTGGGCGTGGCACGGGCCGCTCTCGGCCATTGTCGTGCTGTTGCTGTATGCGGTCGGCACGGTGCTGCGCTACTGGTTCAAGGCGGCGCGCCGGCACCGCAAGATCGTGCGTCAATTGCCAATCTTTCTCGACGGCATGGTGCGGATGCTGACCGTCGGCAATAGTCTGCCGGCGGCGTTCCAGAGCGCCGCAGGCAATGCCGACATGCCGCTGCGCGAGTTGTTGGACCGCGCCGTGCGACAGGTGCAGGCGGGCGTGGATCTCGACGTTGCGCTCAAACAGATCGCGCGCGTGTATCACGTGGAAGAGATCTATCTGTTCGCGTCGGTGGTCGACCTGTCCACCCGATTCGGGGGGCGTGCCGACCAGATTCTGGCGCGCATGGCTGGCTTCATGCGGGATCGCGAGCAGGCGCAGGCGGAGCTTTACGCGCTGTCTTCCGAGACACGAATGTCGGCATGGGTGTTGGCCGCGCTGCCAATCATCGTCAGTGCAGTCTTGATGTTGCTGAATCCGAAATTCTTCGAACCGATGTTTCAGGAGGCGTCCGGTCAACGGCTGCTCGCGATCGGCCTGGGTCTGGAAGTCTTCGGCGGCTTCCTGTTGTACCGGCTTGCCAAGTCGCTGTGAGCGAGAGGGACCGACCAACATGAACCTCGCCAACTCGCACCTGTGGATGATGCTGGGCCTGTTGATGGTCGCGGCCGGGCTGCTGCTCGCAGCGTCGGCCCTGCTGTTGCGTGCGGTGCGTCAGGGGCGCAGCGAACGGATGATTGATCAGGTGCTGGCCAGCCGTCAGCAGCAGGCACTGGCGGCACTGCGTGCGGCGAGTTCGCCGCACGGGGCACAGGCAACGCTTGATGACGGCATGCGGGAAACCCACGGCTGGCGCGCGCTGTTCGACCGCGCGGCGGCGCTGGGCAAGCAGTGGTCGGAGACGCGCCTTGGGCAGCATCTGATTGCCGCAGAAGATCGGCTGCTTCTCGCGCAATGCGGCTACGACAGCGTGCGGGCCAAGTCGCTGTTCCTGTTCACGCGGGTGGCGCTTGCGGCGGTGCTGCCGTTGCTGATTTGGTTGTGGTTCCCGGGCGGTGGGGGCGTCGGCACGATGCTGCGCCTGATCGGCGCGGCCGGGGCGGGGCTGCTCTTGCCGAAGTTCTACGTCCAGCGCAAGGCGACCCAGCGCCGTCGCGAGCTGGTCGAGGAGTTGCCGTTGCTCATCGACTTGCTGCGGCTTCTGCAAGGCGTGGGCCTGTCGATGGACCAGAGCCTGTATGTGCTGGTGTCCGATTTTCGCGAAGTGCTGCCGATCCTGTCCAGGGAGTTCGAGAGCGCCAATCGTCAGTACGCTTCCGGGCGCGGACGCGAGGCGTCGATGGGCCGCCTGCGCGAGGTGTACGACAACGACGACCTGCGCGCGCTGGTGCGGCTCATCGTGCAGGTCGAGCAGCATGGCGGCGCGGTGCAGGAGCCGTTGCAACAGTTCAGCGATCGCTTGCGCGAGCAACGTCGGCAGACGATGAAAGAGCGTATCGGCAAGCTCACGGTGAAGATGACGCTGGCGATGATGCTGACGCTCCTGCCTGCGCTGATGCTGGTCGTTGCAGGGCCGGCCATCCTGTCGCTGACGAAATCGATGGAGGCTATGCAGTGACCCGACACTTTCAGACACGACGCCTCGCGGCAACGTGCGTTGCACGGCAACCGCGCGCCGGCCGCGTGATGGCGGGCCCGCTGATGGCCGTGCTGTGCGCGGCCGCGCTGGCCGGATGCGGCGGGCCGCGCATCGGCGGTTACGGTGCGCCGTCGGCCGCGGCGCTCATGCAGGCCGAGCAGAACGACGAAGCGATGGCCAAGCAGGCCAAGCCCGATACGCGCGAACTGTATCTGTCGACGATTCGACAGATACAGGAGCAGGGCGCTTACTTCGCGTCGCTCGCCCATATCGATCAGTTCCGGATGCAGTACGGCGCGGCGCCGGATATCGACATTCTCCGGGCCGACGCCTTGCGCGAGACGGGGCAGCCCGACGCCGCCGAGCACGCGTATCGCGCGTTGCTGAGCGGAAGTGAAGCGGCGGCGGCCTGGCACGGCATGGGGCTGGTGGCGGCGCAACGCAAGGATTACGCGGGCGCGGCGCAGGCGCTGCGCGAGGCGGTGAAGCGCGCGCCCACGCAAGCGTTCTATCTGAGCGATCTCGGCTTCGCGCTGTTGCGCAACGGCGATATGGGCGCTGCCCGTGTGCCGCTCGCCCAGGCCGCGGAGCTGCGGCCCGACAGCCGTAAGGTGTTGAGCAATCTGGCGGTGTATCTCGTGGTGACGGGCGAGCGCTCGCGGGCCGACGAGGTGATGACGCGCGCGGACATGCCGCAGGCCACGCGCGAGGCCATCGATAAACTCGCCGCCGATATCACCGCCCAGGGGCAAGCACGCCGGGCGGCAGCCGACGCGGCAGCCGCCCGCGCCGCCGCGCAGGCGGCGACATCGATTCCGGCGCCGCTGACGCAGGCGAGGCTAGCGCGTGTCGCGGTGGCGGCCGATGCCACCAATGCCACCCGCAGCGATATGCCCACGTCGTTGCTCGACCGTTTCAGCCACTCGCAGTGATGCGGCGGCTTTCCCCTTCATGTACGACGCAGCACGCAAGACAAGAATCACGCAACATCAGGGAGACGTGATGATGGCAGGCCAGAAACTCGACGGAACATCGGACTCCCGGCCGCGGCTGGCGGCACGGCTCATTGCAGCGGCACTCGCGTGTTGGGCTGGCGCGGCTGCGGCGCAAATCAGCGCGCCGATCACCGGATCGATGGGCGGTGCCAACGCACGCGGCGTCGCCGCACCGGCACAGGTGGCGCCGGCGGTCACGCCAACGCCCACGGCCGCAGACGCCGCGCAAACGGCAGCAGCGCCCGCGGCACACGCTGGGCGCGTGCCGCGCAACGTGGTTCGGCGCAATACGGCGCTGCGTGTCGGTGAGCACGCCCGCGACGGCATGCTCGGCGACGAAACCGAAGCACTGCTTGCGCTCCAGGCGAGTGGCCTGGCCGCCGGGCCGGGGCTGCCGATGCTCGGCTCGACCGCGTCGCGCGCCTACAAGCGCTATCTGGATAGCTTCACGTACCCGATTCCCCAGTTCTATCCGGCAATCGTCCAAGGCGATACGGGCACCGGCAACAATGGTGGCGGTGCGGGCGCTCCACCTGCCGTAGCGGGGGCTGGCGCGAGCCAGTAACCTGTGATGACTGTGCGCGTGCGCCAACAGCATCGTGTCGCCTCGCTTCGCGGGCGCCAGCGGGGATCGATTCCGATCCTCGCCTTCGCCTTTGTGATCGTGGCGCTGATTCTCGCGTTCGCCATCGATGCGGGCTATGCGTTCATGCAACGGCGCGACCTGCAGCGCGCGGCCGACATGGCCGCGCTCGCCGGCGCGCAGACGCTGCCGGGATGCGCCAATGCCACGTCATATGCCGCCGTTGTGCAGGCGAACGTCACATCGAACATGGGCAGCAACGTCACCGGCTTGCAGGTGACCTCGTCGTGCGGCATCTGGACGTCCCCGTCGGCATCGGCAACCGGCCCCGGCACGTTCGTCGCGACCAACGCGGGCAACGCGGCGAGTGGCAATGCAGTGTCGGTGAAGCTGTCGCTGGCCGTGCCGTCCTTCTTCCAGCTCGCCGGTACGCGCACGATCAACGCCATCGCCATCGCCCGCAAGGCGCCTGCGGTCGTGACGTTCACGGTCGATTCGGGACTGCTGACGCTTAACGCGAGCAACTCGGTCCTCGCGCCGGTGCTTCAGTCGATCGGCATCTCGCCGACGCTCTATGTCGCCGCGGCGCAGCAACTCGTCGGCGTCAACATCACCCCACACGGGTTGTTGCAGGCGCTCGGGGTTCCGGTGACAGGCGACGTCAGCGTGGCCTCGCTGTCGGGCGTGGCCGCGGTGAAGAACCTGACCGTCGGGCAGTTGCTGAGTGCAACGAACACCGCACTGGCGACGCAGAATGGCGCGCTCTCGGTATCGGTCACCGCGATGAACAATCTCATCAATGTGTTTGCCGGCAGCCCGGTGCTGAATCTGCCCATCAACTTGCTGGGCACGGCAACGACGCCCGGCATCATCGCCAATATCGACGCAGCGGGCGTGAGCGCCGCGAATGCGCTCACCGCCAATATCGGCGTGGCCGACCTGATCTCGGCGGCCGTCGTTGGCGCTAACGGCAGCAACGCCGTGGCGATTCCGTCGCTTGCGATTCTTGGCGGCACGGTGTCGGTCGTGGCGCGGATCATTTCACCGCCTCAGGTTGGCGTGGGTGGTGTTGGGGCGACAGCGACGACCGCGCAGTTGCGGCTGTTCCTCACCGTGAACTCGTCAGCCGGTACGTTGGGCGGGCTGCTCAGCGGGCTGGGCACGCAGTTGAATTTGCCGCTCGTACTTGAGGCGGCGCAGTCGACGGCGACCGTGACGGCCCTGCAATGCGGTGCGACCCCTTCGGCGACACTGCAAGTCAATTCGGGACTGGTGAATGCCTGTGTGGGGGGCACGGCCAGCGGCGTCAACGTCGCGACCGACACGGCAAGCTGTACCACGCTCATGACGCAACGCACGAACATCGCGACCTTGCTGGGGTTGATTAACGTGGGCGGAAACGTCAACCTTTCGCTCGTGACGAATTCGCCGGCACCGATCACGTTTACCGGGCCGTTCCCGCAAACAGTCGGGCCGGTCGGCTCGAGCGTGAATCTGAGCCAGATCGTCAGTGCGTTGCTCACGGGTCTGTCGCTCGATGTGAGTGCGTCGGGGACGTCGACGTCGGGCACGATTGGTACCGGACTCGTTGGCAGTGTGCCAACGGCGGCCGCGGGCGTCACGATCTCGACGGTCAACACGTTTCTCAGCGCTGCCGCCGCAGGACTCACGACGACGACCAACGCACTCGGCACGACGTTGGGTGGGGTTGCCACCCTCAACCTGCCCCAGGTGGTGGGGGGCCTGGGCGGCCTCGTCTCCGGGCTGGTCGATACGCTTGGCGGTGTCGTGAACGGTCTGCTGGGCGGTGTCTCGGATCTGGTGTGCGATCTGTCGGGCAGCGGGGCGAATCAATGCCGCATCAACGCCGTGTCGGGGCCGATCAGTACCAGCGTTATCTCGCCCGTGCTCGGCAGCGTGCTCTATACCTTGCTCAATCCGCTGCTTACGCCCCTGAGCACGTTGATCAACACGTTGCTCGCGTCGCTGGGGATATCACTGGGCACCACCACCGTGACCGTCGACAACATCAACTGCCAGAACGGACTCGTGCAACTGGTGTATTAGCGCAGCGGAACGGGAGTGGGCCCGCGAGACCGCCAATGCGGGAGACGGACACCAGCACTGAAATTCACCATGACGGACGCCCGGCGCATCCGTCAACGAGCGGACCAGCATGAAAAGCAAGCCAGTACGTGATGATCTCGACGTGTACGTGTGGGAAGGCAAGTCGGACATTGCCGATCGCGTCGCGCAATGCCTCGCGAGCTTCGACATGGAAGTCATTCGTGCCGATGGCATCGATCTTTCGCGCGAGCGCACCAAGGCGCGCCCGTCCATCGCCGTCGTCAGCGTGTCGGTAATCGAAGGCGCATCGACCAATGCCCAGGAGTGGCAGTTGGGCCACGGCATGCCGGTCATCTGGGTGGCGACGACGCCGCGCGAGAACGATCCGCGTGTCTACCCGCCCGAGTACAGCAACATCCTCACGCTTGACTTCTCCGGCGCTGAATTGCGCACGCTCATCTTCAAGCTCTCGGGCGCCATCGCGGAAGCCGATCGCGCCCCGGCACCGGTCGACCCGCTCGTCGCGCAGTCGAGCGCGATGCTGGGCCTGCTCGCCGAGGTCGACGCTTTCGCCGATTGCGATTCGAACGTGCTCATCCACGGCGAGACCGGAGTGGGCAAAGAGCGCATCGCGCGTCTGCTGCACGACAAGCAGAGTCATTACGGGCAAGGGCCGTTCGTGGCCGTGAACTGCGGCGCGATTCCCGACGGGCTGTTCGAATCGCATTTCTTCGGCCATGCCAAAGGGGCATTTACCGGTGCGCTCTATTCGCATAAGGGCTATTTCGAGCAGGCCAACGATGGCACGCTCTTCCTCGACGAGATCGGCGATCTGCCGCTGTACCAGCAGGTCAAGCTGCTTCGTGTGCTGGAGGACAGCGCGGTGACGCGTCTGGGCTCGGCGCAGTCGGTGAAGCTCGACTTCCGGCTTGTGGCGGCGACCAACAAGCACCTCAAGACGATGGTGCGCGATGAGCTGTTCCGTGCCGACCTGTTCTACCGTCTCGCTGTCATCGAGCTGCATATCCCGAGTCTCGAGGAGCGCGGCGCGGTCGACAAACTGGCTGTCTTCAGGACCTATCTGGGCAAGGTCGTCGGCGACAGTGAGGTGGGCGCGCAAGTGCCCCCGTGGCTGCGCGAGCTGGTCGAAGGCGGGGTGTTTCCCGGCAACGTGCGCGAGATGCGCAACATCGCCGAGCGCGTCGGCATCATCTATCGGCAACTGGGAGGCTGGGACGAGCGGCGCATCCGCCCCATCTTCGACGCGCTGTCCGTGGGCACCGCCGCCCGTGGCGAGGATGGAGCGCGCGGTGCCGCGCTGAGCGATCGGGCCCGTTGGGATGCCACCGAGCGTGCGCGCATCGTCGCGGCGCTCGACGCCAACGGCTGGCGACGTCAGGACACCGCCAACGCCCTGGGCATCAGCCGCAAGGTGTTGTGGGAAAAAATGCGCAAGTACCAGATCGTCGGCAACGATTCGGAACTGGCCAGCGAGTTCGACGGGGGCACCGGTAACTAGCGATCACGATTCTGCGACCCCGCCGCATACGTCTCGCCTGGTTGGCAAACCGAAGGAAACGGCGCAAAAGCCCATGGCGGCCCAAGCGAGGGCCACTGGCGGTTGCCATGGGATCGCGGCCCGATTACGCCGCTTGCTGCGTGGGCAATGCCTTGATTTTCGCCTGAATGACGGGATTTGTCTGACATCCAGGTTCCGCTCATGCGAACTCGCCTGGCCCCCGTAGTTGCGCGGTATCAACAGATGAATCGAGGCGGGCACAATAACGCATTCGACGCTTGGAAGCGGGCGCGTCAATGGATAGAATTGTCGGCTATTGCAGGCATGCGGTTATCATTCCACAGATACGCGGGTATCCGAACCCCGGAGCGGCGTCCGGGGGCGAACGAATGCGGCGAACAAGGATCGGGAAACGGTCCGGTCGATAACAGGAAAACAGATCAGATGAAAATCAGTGATTGCCGGGGGCGGTTTTGGTTGGGCGTGGGGGTGGCATGCCTGGCAGCCTGGGGAACGTCGGCGGGGGCGGCGGACGCAGTGAAGGACGTGACGGGCGCAACGCCTGCGCAACTCGTGGCGCCGGCAGTGGTTGCGCCGACGGCCAATGCGCCGACGGCTGCGTCGGGCGCGATCCAGGAGCTGCGCGATCGCATTCAGAGCAAGGAAGTCTCCGAACTTCGCACGACCTACAACGGCCGCTATGGCGCGAGCCTGTTGTTCTATCCGCAGACGATGGGGTACTACGTCGCGCTGTTCCATGAGGGCCAGTTCTGGCGCGTCGTGAAGCTCAGCAACGACAAGAAGGCGGAGGCGCTCTACGCCGACTTCGTGCGCCAGACGCAGGTGCTGGCTGACGTCGAAATCCGTCGCATCAAGCTCGAAGCGCAAAAGGCGCTGATGGAGCGCCAGCTCGCCGACAGCGAAGCGCGCCTGAACGCGGTCCAGAACGATCTGGCGATCCAGCGTCAGCAGGAACAGGCGCTGGCCGAGAACCAGCAGGCGGTGCGTGAGCAGGCCTCGGCGCTGGAAACCGAACGTACCGCGGCGCGAATTCGCCTGAACGATCTGCAAGGCCAGATCCGCTCGCTCGAAGCCGAGCAGAGCAGTGCTGATTCGAGCCTCGTGCGCTCGGCCAAGAGCACTGGCCATCGCAAGGCGCCGCGTCGTCGTTGAGCCGAGGCGTCGATGGCGCGTCGGCCGCGGTCCGGTCGGCGTTGCCTCAAGCGTTGAAGGAAGCCGCCTGTATTCAGGCGGCTTTTTTATGCGCGCTCGCGCTAGAACTGCCGTGGGCGGTCTGTGATATGCACCGCCGCTACACGCAATTGGCAGGGATGTCGACACGTGAATGCGCATGACAGGCATATGTCGCGCATTTGCAACTCGAAAAGCGGTGCCGCACCCGCCATCCCGTGCCGATCCGGGTCGGCAAATCCCTTGTCGCGCCGCACTGGTCACGGCGCACGGCTCGAACTATCCTAGCGTAGCCTGCCATGTCAGACGTCCGGCACTCGGCATCTCTCCGGACTGGCGAGGGAACCGGCACCCAGTTAGAATAATGCCCATTTTGTGCAGCGCAATAAAGCGATTACCCAAACCATATGACCCAAAACATACGACACGGGCAACGCCCTCAGGCTTTGCCCGCGCTCATGGTGGCGGCCATCGGCGTGGTCTTCGGCGATATCGGCACCAGTCCGCTCTATGCGCTCAAGGAATGTTTCGATCCGCAACATGGCATTCCGTTTAACCAGCAAGCTGTGTTCGGTATCATCTCGCTGCTGTTCTGGGCCCTGGTGATTGTCGTCTCCCTGAAGTACGTGTCGTTCGTGATGCGCGCGGATAACCGCGGCGAGGGGGGCGTACTCGCGCTCATGGCGCTGAGCCTGCGCAGCGTGCGAGCCGGCAGCCGATGGGCGTCGGTGCTGATGATGCTCGGCATGTTCGGCGCCTGCATGTTTTATGGCGATGCGGTCATTACACCGGCCATCTCGGTGATGTCGGCGGTCGAGGGGCTGGAGATTGCCGCGCCGTCGCTCTCAGGCTACGTGTTGCCGATTACGATCGTCATCCTGATCATCCTGTTCTCGATGCAGAAGTCGGGCACGGCGAAGGTCGGGCGCCTTTTCGGGCCGGTCATGGTGACGTGGTTCGTGATTCTCGGCGTACTTGGGGTGTACCACATTGTCGCGGCACCCGAGATCATCAAGGCGATCAACCCGTATTACGGCATCCACTTCATCCATACGCACGCCCTGCAGGCCTATATCGTGCTCGGCTCGGTATTCCTGGTGCTGACCGGTGCCGAGGCGCTGTACGCCGATATGGGGCATTTTGGCATTCGGCCAATCCGATTTGCGTGGTCGTTCCTCGTGTTCCCCGCGTTGACGCTGAACTACTTTGGCCAGGGCGCGTTGCTGCTGAAGACGCCAAAGGCCATCGAGAATCCGTTCTTCCTGATGGCCCCTGAATGGGCGCTGGTGCCGTTGGTGCTGGTGGCGACCGCGGCCACCGTGATCGCCTCGCAGGCGGTGATCTCCGGCGCGTTCTCGCTGACCAGTCAGGCCATTCAGCTCGGCTATGTCCCGCGTATGAAGATCCTGCATACGTCGGATCGTGAAATCGGCCAGATCTACATGCCGATGATCAACTGGGCGCTGCTGCTGGTGATTGTCTGGCTCGTGCTGGCGTTCAAGTCGTCGAGCAATCTCGCGGCCGCATACGGCATTGCCGTGACGACGACGATGGTCATCACCACGATTCTGGCGTGCGTGGTCATGGTCAAGGTCTGGAACTGGAACAAGTTCCTGGTCGCGCTGATCATCACCGGCTTCCTGGTGGTCGACTTCGCCTTCTTTGGCGCCAACCTGATCAAGGTGGAAGAGGGCGGCTGGTTGCCGTTGGCGCTGGGTGCGTTCCTGTTCTTCATGCTGATGACCTGGCACAAGGGTCGCCAATTGTTGCGCGAGCGCACGGCCGCCGACGGGATTCCGCTCGCACCGTTCTTGCAGGGGCTGCTCGCGCATCCACCCCATCGCGTGGCGGGCACCGCCATCTACCTGACCGGCGGCAATACGCAGGTGCCCGTGAGCTTGCTGCACAATCTCAAGCACAACCGCATCCTGCACGAGCGCACGATTTTCCTCACCTTTCGCACGGTCGACGTGCCCTATGTCGAGGACCTGAGCCGCATCGAAGTCAAGGATCATTCCGGCGGGCTGTACAGCGTGGTTGCCACGTTCGGTTTCAACGAGACGCCTGACGTCAAGGAAACGCTGAATCTGCTCGAGGCGAAGACGGACATGCACTTCGAGTTGATGGATACGTCGTTCTTCCTGGCGCGCGAGACCGTGGTGCCGACCAAGCTGCCGGGAATGTCGATCTGGCGCGAACGTCTGTTCGCATGGATGCACCAGAACGCGGCCAAGCCGACAGACTTCTTCAGCATTCCCGCGAACCGCGTCGTCGAGCTGGGGACCAAGATCGAGATCTGACGGATATGCCGCGCGTCGGCTGGATGAGGATAGGGCGCGCCGTCTGAAAATAGCGGCGCGTGAACCCGATGCAACGAACCCCCAAGGGTTGGCGATTCCGCCAGCCCTTGGGGGTTTGGTGTTTTGGCGAACTGAAAAAAGGCCCGCGCTCCGAAGAAGGCGGGCCTGTCTCAACGGGACTGGACGCGGCGCGACGTGACGCCTGCGCGTCGCGCGTCAGTCTCGCAAGGGCTTAGCGCTTAAGCTTGGCGAAAGCGGCCGCCATGGCGTTCACCGTCTCCGGTTCGCGCTGACGTTGAGCGCCACCGCCACGGTGGCCGCCGCCATTGCCGCTGCGTGCACCGCCACCGCCGCTGCTCGGACGATCGCTGGCGCCCGCCACCGGCAAGTCGTCGTTCAGGCGCATGGTGAGCGAGATACGCTGGCGGCGCGCATCGACTTCGAGCACCTTCACCTTCACGATGTCACCGGCCTTCACGACTTCGTGCGGATCCTTGATGAACTTTGTCGACATGGCCGAGACGTGCACCAGACCATCCTGATGCACCCCGATGTCGATGAACGCGCCGAAGGCGGCCACGTTCGTCACCACGCCTTCGAGCTGCATGCCCGGCTTGAGGTCGGTGAGCTTTTCGACCCCCTCCTGGAAGGTCGCCGTCTTGAACTCCGGACGCGGATCGCGGCCCGGTTTCTCGAGTTCGGTCAGGATGTCCTTGACGGTCGGCAGCCCGAAACGCTCGTCGACGAATTCGTTTGCCGAGACGCCGCGCACGACCGAGCCGTTGCCCATTACCTCGCCAATGCTCTTCTTGATCTTCGCCAGAATGCGCTCGACGACCGGATAGGCTTCCGGGTGGACCGACGACCGGTCGAGCGGATTGTCGCCACCGGTCACGCGAAGGAAGCCGGCGGCCTGCTCGAAGGTCTTGTCGCCCAGGCGCGGCACCTTCTTGAGCGCGTCTCGATTCGGGAACGGGCCGTTGCTGTCGCGGAAGTCCACGATGTTCTTCGCCAGCGTGCTGTTCAGACCCGATACGCGCGCAAGCAGCGGTGCCGAGGCGGTATTGACGTCGACACCCACGGCATTCACGCAGTCCTCGATCACGGCGTCGAGCATGCGTGCCAGCTCACGCTGGTTCACGTCGTGCTGGTACTGGCCCACGCCAATGGCCTTCGGCTCGATCTTGACGAGTTCGGCCAGCGGATCCTGCAAGCGGCGCGCGATCGACACCGCGCCGCGCAGCGACACGTCGAGTTCGGGGAATTCCTTCGCGGCGAATTCGGACGCCGAGTACACCGAGGCCCCCGCTTCCGAGACCACGATCTTCTGGAGCTTGAGTTCGGGATGGCGCTTGATCAGCTCCAGCGCGAGCTTGTCCGTCTCGCGGGACGCGGTGCCGTTGCCGATACTCACGAGTTCCGCGCCGGTGGCGGCGGCGATCTTGGAGAGTCGCGAGAGCGAGCCGTCCCAATCGCGGCGCGGTTCGTGCGGGTAGATCGTGTCGGTGCCGAGCAGCTTGCCGGTGCGATCGACCACGGCCACCTTCACGCCGGTACGCAGGCCCGGGTCCAGACCGATCACGCCCTTCTGGCCGGCCGGGGCGGCGAGCAGCAGTGCCTTGAGGTTGCGCGCGAACACGCGAATGGCCTCACTCTCGGCACTTTCACGAATTTGCGTGAGCAGTTCCGACTCGAGGTGCGGCTGAACCTTCACGCGCCAGCACCAGCGGCAGACGTCTCCGAGCCACTTGTCGGCGGCACGGCTCTGTTGGCGAATGCCGAAGTGCCCGGCGATCACGCCTTCGCACGGGTGCGGTATCTGTGTGTCGAGTTCTTCGCCCAGGCCCAGCTTGACCATCAGGATGCCGAGGTTACGGCCGCGGAAGAGGGCGAGCGCGCGATGCGACGGCACGGCGGCGATCGGTTCGGCGTAGTCGTAGTAGTCGCGGAATTTCTCGCCTTCGTCGCCTTCCTTGCCTTCAACGACTTTCGACGACACGACGCCCTGATGCCACAGGTAGTCGCGCAGTTTGCCAAGCAACTCGGCCGTCTCGCCGAATTGTTCCGACAGGATGTCGCGGGCGCCATCGAGCGCGGCCTTGACGTCGGCCACGCCTTTGTCGGCGTCGACGAACTTGGCGGCCTCGGTTTGCGGATCGAGCGTCGGGTCGGCGAGCAAGGCCTGCGCGAGCGGCTCGAGACCGGCTTCGCGGGCGATTTGCGCGCGAGTGCGACGCTTCTGCTTGTACGGGAGATAAAGGTCTTCGAGCGTCTGCTTCGTGTCGGCCGCCTCGATGGCGGTGCGCAACGCGTCGGTCAGCTTGCCTTGCTCGTCAATGTTCGCGAGGATCGACGCACGGCGTTCTTCGAGCTCGCGAAGATACAGCAGGCGTTCTTCGAGCGTGCGCAACTGCGTGTCATCGAGGTTGTCGGTGACTTCCTTGCGGTAGCGGGCGATGAAGGGCACGGTGGCGCCTTCGTCGAGCAGTTGCACGGCGGCGGCCACCTGACGCGGCTGCACGTTGAGTTCGTCGGCGATGCGTTGAACGATCTGAAGGGCTACGTTTTGCGTCATGAGTGTTGCGAGTTACCCAAGTGCCAGGAGCGGGGCATTTTGCCATAAACCGCGGGCGCGTCTGGGCAGGCAATGCTAAAATTTGGCATCACTCTGCTCAACTTCATGATTTCCTTCGAAAAATTGTTTTCGCGCCCGTCTTTGTGCCGTCATGCCGCTGTGGGCGCGTTCGGCATCGCGATGGCGGTTGCCATCGTGCCCGACGCGACGTTCGCGCAGGGGCTCTCGGCGATCGAGGCCGCCGGGCGCACGACCGAACAGCTTCGCGTGCCGCACGTTCCGTTCGATGCCACGGCTGATCGCACGCCGTCGCCGGCCAGTGCCGCCAGTGCCGCCAGCGCCACCATCGCCGAGGACGACAAGCCGATCGCCTACGACGACTCCCTCGATTTGCACCCTGCCGACGACGATTTCGCCGGCCGTCGCGCTGTGCTCGATCGTCAGCGTGCCTGGATCGACTATCGCTTCGAGCAGGCGAAGTACGAGTGTGCATCGAAGTTCTTCGTGAATTACTGTATCGACAATGCGCGTGATGACCAGCGTGCTGACCTCAAGGCCGTTCGCAGCCAGCGGCTGGTACTTGAGGACCAGGAGCGCAAGGCGCGCGCGCAGGAACGTGACGAGCGGCTGGCGGAAAAGCGTGCACAAACGGCGGCCGAAGCGTCGCAGCGGGCTGCGGAACGTGCGCAGAACGTATCGGACTATCAAGCCAAGCAGGCGGAGTATCAGCAGCGCGTGACCGAGCGTACGGGTCAGGCGCCGCAGCGGGCGGCCAACGCCGAGCAGTACAGTGCCAAGCAGGCTGGGCAGCAGCAGAAGCTCGACGACGCGAAGGCGACTGCGGCGCGCAAGGCGGCGGAGCGCGAAGACAACGTGCGCAAGTTCAACCAGAAGCAGCAGGACGCCGTCGAGCGCCAGAAGAAGTCGGATGCGCGCCGCAAGGAGTCTGAGTCGGGCAACGCACCGGCGCACAAGCCGTTGCCGGGGCCGTGAGCGATGTCCCGACCCGACCCGTGCCGTGGCGTTGCGAGGCGATCCGTCATGACGCGTCGTTGTCTGGTACGCCGTCGGGGAAGGACTACGCGCGCCGGCCCTGGAATCTTTCGAGTGTCGCAGGAGAGTGACCACGATGCAGCATGATCTTCACTCCGTCGGGCGCCGCATCATCGAGTTGCAGATCGAACACCGCGATCTCGACTTCCTGATCGACAAATTGCTGATGGAACCGGCGTACGACGAACTTCAGGTCACGCGACTCAAGAAGCGCCGTCTGAAAATCAAGGACACGATCACCCTGCTGCAAGTGCAGCAAATGCCGGACCAGCCCGCGTGAGCGCGGGCACCGTGCAACGTTTGCGACGCGCGTCCGATAGTCGGCGCGATTGCTTTTCTTCATTGACGGTGTTGCGAATCCTGTAGGTGTGATTCGCGACACCTTTGAGTTTTCTTGCCGTTTTGACCGATTCCGCCGCCGCATCCAGCGATTTTCCCGACATCTCCCAAAACCCTGCCGAGACGCCCACTTTCCATGGACTCAAGCCGCTTGCCACCAAGCGCGAGCGTGAGTTGCAGGAGATCTTCGGCGACGGCGGGATGCTGGCGCGCGCGATCGACGGCTATCGCTCTCGCGAGCCGCAGACCGAGATGGCGCGCGCCGTCGCCGCCGCGATGGACACGCACGACACGCTGATCGCCGAGGCCGGAACTGGCACGGGCAAGACCTACGCGTATCTCGTGCCCGCCATGCTGTGGGGCGGCAAGACGATCATCTCGACCGGCACCAAGCACTTGCAGGATCAGATTTTCGCGCGCGACATCCCAACGGTACGCAAAGCACTCGCGGTGCCGGTGACGGTGGCCATGCTCAAGGGGCGCGCGAATTACCTCTGTCACTACTATCTGGAACGTGCCCAGCAGGAAGGGCGTTTCGCGTCGCGGCATGAAGCGGCCCAGTTGCGCGAGATCGTGACGTTTGCGCAAATCACACACAGCGGCGACAAGGCGGAACTGGCGTCGGTGCCGGAGAATGCACCGATCTGGGCGCAAGTCACGTCCACTCGTGACAACTGCCTCGGTCAGGATTGCCCGCGCTACAAGGATTGCTTCGTGATGCAGGCGCGCAAGGAAGCGCAGCAGGCGGATCTCGTGGTCGTCAATCATCACCTCTTCTTTGCAGACGTAATGTTGCGCGACACGGGCATGGCCGAGTTGCTGCCGAGCGCGAACACGGTGATCTTCGACGAGGCGCATCAGTTGCCCGAGACCGCCACGCTGTTCTTTGGCGAGACCGTCTCGACGGGGCAGATGCTCGAACTGGCACGCGATTGCGTGGCCGAAGGACTGATTCATGCCCGCGATGCGGCCGACTGGGTCAAGCTCGGGGCGAACCTCGAACGGGCGACGCGCGATGTGCGTCTGACCTTCGGGCAGGACAATACGCGGATGTCGGTCGCACAGTTGGCCGACGATCACGAATTGTTCGGCGCACTCGACAGCGTCGATGTCGCGTTGCAGGACATGATCGAGACGCTCCAACACCAGGCCGAGCGGGCCGAGGCGCTGGGCACTTGCCTGCGTCGCGCACTGGAACTGCATCAGCAACTCGAACGTTGGCGGACGGGGGCGACGCCGCCCGCGCCCGGCGAGTCGCCGTTGCCGTTGCTCGATCCGGACGCGCCGCGTGTCACTGACGGCAAGCGCGAAAAAGCCGCCAAGGCGCGCGAGGCGGAAGCCGCGCGGTTGGCCGCTGAAGCGAAGCCGGCGTCGGGGACTTCGACGGGCGACGGGGCGACGGAAAAAACCTACACGCCGCCGGAGACGGTGCGATGGATCGAGGTGTTCTCGCAGGCGGTGCAGTTGCATCAGACGCCGCTCTCGATTGCGCCGATCTTCTCGAAGCAGCGCGCCGGTGCGCCAAGGGCTTGGATCTTCACGTCGGCCACGTTGTCGGTGAAGGGTAATTTCATGCACTACGCGGCGCAGTTGGGCCTCGACGCTGGCAAGTCGCTCACACTCGCCAGCCCGTTCGATTATCCGAATCAGAGTCTGCTATACGTGCCGCGCGGATTGCCGCAGCCGTCGGCGCCGGGCTTCACCGACGCCGTGCTCGACGCCGCCTTGCCGGTGCTCGAGGTGAGCGGTGGTCGCGCCTTCGTCCTGTGCACAACGTTGCGTGCGGTGAACCGGGCGGCGGAGCGCCTGCGTGAGGAGTTCGACCGCCGTGGCTGGCCGTATCCGCTGCTCGTGCAGGGCGAGGCGAGCCGGACCGAATTGCTCGATCGCTTTCGCGCCCTCGGCAACGCCGTGCTCGTTGGCAGCCAGAGTTTCTGGGAAGGGGTGGATGTGCGTGGCGAGGCGCTCTCGCTCGTCATCATCGACAAACTGCCGTTTGCACCGCCGGACGACCCTGTGCTGGCCGCACGGCTCGATGCGCTCACGAAGAAGGGACTCAGCCCGTTTGCTGTGCACCAGTTGCCGCAGGCGGTTATCACGCTCAAACAAGGGGCGGGGCGGTTGATTCGTTCCGAGCTAGATCGTGGCGTGCTGATGATTTGCGATCCGCGGCTGGTCGACAAGCCCTACGGGCGCCGGATCTGGCAGAGCCTGCCGCCGTTCAAGCGCACGCGTGAGCTGCCGATCGTGCGCGGCTTCTTCGACGAGATCGCCGCCGAGGCCGGCGACTGACGTGCTGGCGCGTAGTTGACAAGGCGGGGCAGGTGAACGTTGATCCACCGATCCGTCGATCGAATTCAGTGCCGATGCCATCGCCTGCAGCAACAAAAAAGCCCTCGTGCGAACGAGGGCTTTTCAATGGGGCGGGCCGCGGCGACGTTTAACGCCAGAGTTGCCACCAGGACTTCTTGTCGCCGTCGGTGTTGATGCGATGGCCGACGGTCAGATAGCCACTTTTCGGATAGGTCTTTTCCATCACGCGTCGGGCATCGTCACGCAGCTCGGTCATGCCGAGTTTGTCGTACGACTTGATCATGATGCCCAGTGCGTCTTCCAGCGCCGGTGCCTGATCGTAGTCCTTCAGCGCGGTTTGTGCGCGGTTCACCGCAGCGAGGTATGCGCCGCGACGATAGTAGTATTCGGCGGCATGCACGTCGTGGGCGGCCATGGCGTTGACGGCGTAGCGCATGCGCAGCGCGGCGTCATTCGCGTACTTGCTGCTCGGATAGTGCTCGACCAGATACTTGAAGCTGTCGTAAGCCGCGCGCAGCGCCTTCGGGTCGCGCTCGCTGAGGTCCTGACCCGAGAAGCGGCCGAACAGGCCCAGGTCGTCATTGAAGTTGATCAGGCCCTTGAGGTAATAGGCGTAATCGATCGACGGGCTGTCCGGGTGCAGGCGAATGAAGCGGTCGATGGCGGTGAGCGCCTGCGCCGGCTCGTTGTCCTTGTAGTAGGAATAGGCCGTGTTGATTTGCGCTTGCTGCGCGTGCGGGCCGAACGGGTCGCGCCCTTCGAGCAACTCGTAGTACTTGGCGGCCTTCGTATAGTCGCCGCTATCGAAGCTGTCCTTGGCTTCCGAGTATAATTTGTTCGTCGACCAGCCGGCCGTTTCGTCGACCTTCTCCGGCAGAATGCCGCAGGCGGCAAGGCTGCCGACCACGACTGCGGCCAGCGTCAGATGTTTGACAAGTTTCAGGGCTTGCATGCTCGTTAGCTTCACTTCTCGATGACCCATTCAATTCTGCCGGATTATAGCGTAACCGCCTCATTTGCCACGGAAAATGCGGAGGATTCGTCTGATGACGACCTCAATTCGCTTCCTGAGGCTTTCCCAAGCGCGGCCGATGGCCCCCGTCCCGGGGCTTCCGTGTCCGGTGACGCCCTGTCGGGTGGGCCTGGCACCCACGCGCCGCTCAGCGCCACCCTGCCCGAGTCTCTGGCCGGGGAACGACTCGACAAGGCGCTCGCACAATGTTTTCCCGAATACTCCCGTAGCCGTTTGCAGGCGTGGGTCGAAGACGGTCGCGTCACACTCGACGGCGAGGCCGCCAAGGTTCGCCAGAAGGTGGCCGGCGGCGAGGCAGTGCTTATCACGCCGGCGGCGCTGCCCGAGCAGCTCGCGTTCGCCCCCGAGCCTGTGCCGCTCGATGTCGTCTACGAGGACGCGACACTGGCCGTCCTCAACAAACCGGCGGGTCTCGTCGTGCATCCGGCGGCGGGGAACTGGTCGGGGACATTGCTCAACGGCCTGTTGTATCGCTACGGACAAGCAGCTGCCGATTTGCCGCGCGCTGGCATCGTTCACCGGCTCGACAAGGACACGTCCGGCCTGATGGTCGTGGCGCGCACGCTCGTGGCGCAAACCGATCTGGTGCGCCAGTTGCAGGCCCGTACCGTCAAGCGTCATTATGCGGCGCTGGTGTGGGGGCGCCCGCCGCAACGCACCGTCGTGGACGCCCCCATCGGTCGGGACCCGCGCGAGCGCACTCGCATGGCGGTCGTGCCGGGACAGGGGGGCAAACCGGCGCGCACGCGTGTCGTGACCGTGGCCAGCGCAGAATGGGAAGGCGCCCCGGTGTCGCTCGTGCTCTGCTCGCTGGATACGGGCCGTACGCACCAGATTCGCGTGCATCTGACGCACCTCGGCCATTCGCTGCTGGGCGATCCGCTCTACAAGCCGCGTCATCAACGTCCGGCGCTGCCGGGCGGTTTCGTGCGCCAGGCGCTGCATGCCTGGCGACTGGGGCTGATTCACCCCGATGATGGCCATCTAGCGCACTGGCAGGCGCCGTTGCCCGACGACTTGCGCCAGCTCATGAGCGCGCTTGGACTCGAATTCGATTTTTCAACGCTTCCCGATTCGCTCGATGACTTCTTCCCTGCCTGAGCAAGACCTGATGCCTGCGGACTGGATCGTCCCCGACTGGCCCGCCCCGGCGAATGTTCGCGCCGTCTTCACGACGCGCGCGGGCGGCGTGAGTCAAGGTCCGCAAGCCACGTTCAATCTGGGATACAAGGCGGACGACGATCCCGCTGCCGTGCGCATCAATCGTGCATTGCTCGCGGCGCGCACCGGTGTGCCGTCGGCATGGGTGGCGCAGATCCACGGACCGCGTGTGGTCGATGCGCAAGCGGCGCTCGAGGCGGTGGATGCTGGCGCCCCCTTGCAGGCGGATGCGAGCGCCACGAATGCAACCGGCGTGGCAAGTACTGTCATGGTGGCAGACTGCCTGCCGGTGCTGCTGTGCGATGGGCAAGGGCGCGCGGTGGCCGCCGCGCATGCCGGCTGGCGCGGACTTTGCGCCGGCGTGATCGAGCAGACGGTACAGGCGTTGCGAGCGCGCTTGCCGAAGGGCGATGCCGATGCGCCAGTTCTCGCGTGGCTCGGCCCCTGCATTGGCCCGCAAGCGTTCGAGGTTGGCCGCGAGGTGGGGGAGGCGTTTCTCGCTGCGGCGACACCGGACGAGCGTGAAGCGACGCAGTCCGCGTTCGTCCCGCACGGTGATCCCGACGCGGGAAAATCGTTGGCGGATTTGTGTGCGCTCGCGCGGTTGCGACTGGCCCGCGAAGGCGTGACGCAGGTCTCGGGGGGGCAGTGGTGTACGGTCAGCGATTCGGCACGCTTCTATTCCTACCGGCGCGACCGGACGACGGGGCGCATGGCGGCACTCGTGTGGCGCACCGCCTGACGCGGCGCACGGCATAGCGTGTCCGTCCAGGGACAGGTCAATGTGACGCCGTAGGTGGCTTAGGTGGCGAGGGCTGTCTGGCGTCGCTATCCGGCGACAAGGCGGCTTGCGCGACTACGTCATCGGGTCGCAGCCGGCGGGCACGCCGTATGCGGCTGCCGGCGATGTACAGCCAGAGCACTGCCGGGGCGAGGCCGCCGCCAAGAAAGATGACGATACCCAGCGCGACGGTCGGCGCCGTGATGGCCACCATCGCAATGACATAGAGCCAGCCGAGAATGACGATCAGCATGGGGACAAACGCGCATTCAAAATAGGTGAGGCGACAAAAAATGCATGCAGGACGTATGTTGCAAGCATTGACACGCTTGCCTGCGCACGCAAGAATGCTTCGCAGGTGGGGCGTATCGCTGAGTCAGCGCTGCGTGCCCCCGCGTTTCGGGCGCCGGCCCGTGAGCGCAACGAACGTGACACTCAGGCTACCATGAATCGCGCCAGTGCCAACTTCGATCCGGCCTCGTTTGCCGCCTCGTTTGCCAAGCAGTTTCCCTCCGCTTCGCTCTCCGCTCAGGACATGTCGCAGTGGTTCAAGGCCGCTCAACAATTGTTCGGGGCGTTGCCGGGCGCTGCCGGCCCGTCATTGTCGGCTGCCCCTGGGGCGCCATCTGCCGCGAATCCGTTCGCGGGGCTTTTTGATTTCCTGGGCAAGGCGGGCAGCCTGCCGCCGCCGGCATCGCTGCACGTCGATCCGGCCCGCCTGAATGCGCTTCAGACGGAATATGCCCGCGAATTTTCCGAACTTGTGGCCAGCTTCTCGCAACCTGGACTGGACACGGCGCCCGCCTTGGGCGACCGGCGCTTCGCGGGGGACGGCTGGCGCAATCCGTTCTACGCGTTGCCTGCGGCGCTGTATCTGCTCAATGGGCGCTTCCTGCTGCGCATGGCCGAGTGGGTCGATGCCGACGCCAAGACGCGCGAACGGATTCGTTTTGCCATCGAGCAATGGGTGGCGGCGAGTTCGCCGGCCAACTTCATCGCGACCAATCCCGATGCTCAGCAACGCCTCGTGCAGACGAACGGCGACAGTCTGCTCAACGGCATGCAGCACCTGCTTGCCGACTTGGGCAAGGGCAAGGTATCGCAAACGGATGAGACGGCTTTCGAAGTCGGCCGCAACGTAGCGACGACCGAAGGCGCCGTAGTCTTCGAGAACGACCTGATCCAACTCATCCAGTACAAGCCGCTCACGCCGACGGTGCATCAGCGAGCGCTGCTCGTCGTGCCGCCGTGCATCAACAAGTACTACATCCTCGATCTGCAACCCGAGAACTCGTTGATCCGCTACGCAGTGGAGCAGGGCAACACGGTGTTCGTCGTGTCGTGGCGCAATCCCGACGTGTCGCTTGCGCACAAGACGTGGGACGACTATGTGGGCGAAGGGCCGATCGCGGCAATTGACGTCGTGCGCGAGATCAGCGGGCAGCCGCAGATCAATGCGCTTGGCTTCTGCGTCGGCGGGACGTTGCTCGCCGCCGCGTTGGCGGTGCTGGCCGCGAAGGGCCAGAAAGGGGCCAAGTCGCCGGTCGCGAGCGTGACCCTGCTGACGACGTTGCTGGACTTCTCCGATACCGGCGTGCTCGATGTCTTCATCGACGAGCCGCATGTGCAATTCCGCGAGCAGACGATCGGTGGTGTTGCCGGGCGAGCGCCTGGCCTCATGCGCGGCGTGGAGCTGGCGAATACGTTCTCGTTCCTGCGTCCGAACGATCTCGTCTGGAATTATGTGGTCGACAGCTATCTGAAGGGCAATGCGCCCCAGCCGTTCGACCTGCTGTACTGGAACGGTGACGGTACCAATCTGCCGGGGCCGATGTTCTGTTGGTATCTGCGTCACCTTTACTTGCAGAACGAATTGAAGCAGCCGGGTGCCGTGCAGACTTGCGGTGTGCCGCTGGACCTGCGCAGCATCGATGCTCCGGCGTACGTATTTGGTTCCCGTGAGGATCACATCGTGCCGTGGACGTCGGCGTTCCGCTCGCTGCCGTTGCTCGGCGGCGAGCGACGTTTCGTGCTTGGCGCGTCCGGTCACATCGCGGGCGTGGTCAATCCGCCGGCCAAGAAAAAGCGCAGCTACTGGCGCAACGACAACGTGGGTACCGATGCCGGCGATTGGCTGGCCGGCGCGACGGAGCACCCTGGCAGTTGGTGGAGCGACTGGAGCGATTGGCTGGCCGGCTACGCGGGAAGACGCGTCAAGGCGCCAAAGGCGTATGGTAATGTTGTTTATGCCCCCATTGAACCGGCGCCCGGCCGCTACGTGAAGGCCAAGGCCTGAACGGGTGGCCCCTATGGGCATCCCCCGCAGGTTCGACTCATTTGAAAACGAGGAAAGAGACATGACGGATATCGTGATTGTGTCGGCTGCGCGCACCGCAGTCGGTAAATTTGGCGGCTCGCTCGCCAAGGTGGCGGCGCCGGATCTGGGCGCCATCGTGATCGACGAAGTGCTCAAGCGCGCGAAGCTCAAGGGCGAGGACGTGAGCGAGGTCATCCTGGGCCAGGTGCTCACCGCTGGCTCGGGCCAGAATGTGGCGCGACAGGCTTCGATCAAGGCGGGACTGCCCGCCATGGTGCCGGCCATGACCATCAACAAGGTGTGCGGCTCTGGCCTGAAGGCTGTGATGCTCGCCGCCAACGCGATCACTGCGGGCGACGCCGACATCGTCGTGGCCGGCGGTCAGGAGAACATGAGCGCCTCGCCGCATGTGTTGCCGGGCTCGCGCGACGGCTTCCGCATGGGTGACGCCAAGCTGATCGACACGATGATCGTCGATGGCCTGTGGGACGTGTACAACCAGTTCCACATGGGCGTTACCGCGGAGAACGTCGCCAAGGAATACGGCATCACCCGCGAAATGCAGGACGCGTTCGCCGCCGCCTCGCAGAACAAGGCCGAGGCCGCGCAAAAGGCGGGACGTTTCGACGCCGAAATCGTGCCGGTCTCGATCCCGCAGCGCAAGGGCGATCCGCTGGTGTTCAATACCGACGAATTCGTGCGCCATGGCGTGACGGCCGAGTCGCTCGCGGGCCTGAAGCCTGCGTTTGCGAAAGACGGCACGGTGACGGCGGCCAATGCCTCGGGGATCAACGACGGCGCGGCGGCGGTGGTCGTGATGTCGGCCAAGCGCGCCGAGCAATTGGGCCTTACGCCGCTCGCGCGCATCGTGGCGTACGCGAATGCGGGCGTCGATCCGAAGGTGATGGGCATCGGCCCGGTGCCGGCATCGCAGCGCTGCCTCGCGCGCGCAGGCTGGAAGGCCAGCGATCTCGACCTGATGGAAATCAACGAAGCCTTTGCGGCGCAGGCACTGGCCGTGAACCAGCAGATGGGCTGGGACACCTCGAAGATCAACGTGAACGGCGGCGCCATCGCCATCGGGCATCCGATCGGGGCATCGGGCTGCCGTATCCTGGTGACGTTGCTGCACGAAATGGTCCGCCGCGATGCCCGTCGCGGTCTGGCGTCGCTGTGTATCGGCGGCGGCATGGGCGTCGCGTTGGCGGTCGAGCGCGTCTGACGCGTATCGGCACATCGTCCGACAAAAATCGAATCGGTATCGCCCGTGGGTTCATCGCGCACGGGCGCACGCTGAAGTAGTCAGGAGACGAAAGGCGCGCGTGGGAACGCGTGGCTTGTGCGTCGGTCAATTGGCAGTCGCAACAGGCGGCAGAAATGCCGTCATTTTGGGGGAAGCTTTCCATGACTCAACGCATTGCATATGTGACAGGCGGGATGGGCGGTATCGGTACATCCATCTGCCAGCGGCTGTACAAGGATGGCTTCAAGGTCGTGGCGGGCTGCGGGCCGAATTCGCCGCGCCGCGTGAAGTGGCTGGAAGACCAGAAGGCGTTGGGGTTCGACTTCATTGCGTCCGAAGGTAACGTCGGCGACTGGGAATCGACCCGGGCCGCGTTCGAAAAGGTCAAGGCCGAGGTCGGCGCCGTCGACGTGCTGGTGAACAATGCGGGCATCACGCGCGATGTCGTCTTCCGCAAGATGACCCGCGAAGACTGGGATGCCGTCATCGATACCAACCTCACGAGCCTGTTCAACGTGACCAAGCAGGTCATCGAGGGCATGTGCGAGCGTGGCTGGGGCCGCATCATCAACATCTCGTCGGTCAATGGGCAAAAGGGGCAGTTCGGTCAGACGAACTATTCGACGGCCAAGGCCGGCATCCACGGGTTCACGATGTCGCTCGCGCAGGAAGTGGCGACCAAGGGCGTGACGGTCAACACCGTCTCGCCGGGGTATATCGGCACGGACATGGTGCGCTCCATTCGTCAGGACGTGCTCGACAAGATCGTGGCGACGATTCCCGTCAAGCGCCTGGGCGAGCCGGGTGAGATTGGGTCCATCGTGGCATGGCTGGCGTCGGAAGACTCCGGCTTCTCGACGGGGGCGGACTTCTCGCTCAACGGCGGCCTGCATATGGGCTGAGCGGGCACGGGGCGTGGGTGCGGGCCAGCCGTGCCCGACGTGCCCCGTTGCGGGTTAGGGCTTTGCCGCATAGCAGCAAACGTCCTAGAATCGATAATATGTGACTAACCCCGACCGCCGGTCGGGGAAGTCCTTCATAAATGCAGGAAACCCACCGCATGGCCGCGAGCAAGAAGACTGACGAACGCCTGATCAAAAAGTATCCGAACCGGCGTCTGTACGATACGCAGACCAGCACGTACATCACCCTTGCCGATGTGAAGCAATTGGTGCTCGAGACCGAGGAATTCAAGGTCGTGGACGCCAAGTCGGGCGAGGATCTGACACGCAGTATTCTTCTGCAGATCATCCTGGAAGAAGAGACCGGTGGCGTCCCGATGTTCTCGAGCGCCATGCTGTCCCAGATCATCCGCTTCTACGGGCATGCGCTGCAGGGCATGATGGGGACGTATCTCGAGAAGAATATCCAGACGTTCATCGAAATTCAGAACAAGCTGGCCGATCAGTCGAAGGGCATCTACGAAGGCGCGACGTTCAACCCCGATGTCTGGGCGCAATTCATGAACATGCAGGCGCCGATGATGCAGGGCATGATGACCAACTACATCGAGCAATCGAAGAATCTGTTCGTGCAGATGCAGGAGCAGATGCAGAGCCAGGCGAAGAGCATGTTCAGCACGTTCCCGTTCCCGGGAACGCCGGGCGCTCCCGGGGCACCGGGCGACCCGAACAAGAAGCCATGAGCGGGTTGCCGGCGTTGCGATGCGGCTCGGGGCGCCCAGGATAACGATCGGCAACATAGTTGGAACGCCCCGCGGGCGAACAGGGTAAAATACGCGGTTGTTCGCCGCGGGATGTTTCTTGCGGCGTTTTCGGTGACTGGCAGGCGCTGCGTGCGATACCGTGCCATTGCCGGTGCCGTGCGAGGCATGGCTCAGGCCACGGCTTCGCCGGTCAGACGTTACCCGTATTTACTCGATCAGGATTTCGCCCCATGTCCCGCCCATCGCCCGCTGGCACCCCCAAGGTCGGCTTCGTTTCGCTCGGCTGCCCCAAGGCGCTGGTCGACTCAGAGCAGATCCTGACACAACTTCGCGCCGAAGGTTACGACATCGCCGGTACCTATGACGGTGCCGATCTCGTGGTGGTCAACACTTGCGGCTTCATCGACGACGCCGTTCAGGAAAGTCTCGACGCCATCGGCGAAGCGCTTGCCGAGAATGGCAAAGTGATCGTCACCGGTTGCCTGGGCGCCAAGAAGGACGCCGCCGGTCAGGACATCGTCAGCGCCGTGCACCCGAAAGTGCTGGCTGTCACCGGCCCCCACGCCCTGGGTGAAGTGATGAGCGCGGTGCACACGCATCTGCCGAAGCCACACGATCCCTTCTCCGATCTGGTGCCGCCCGCCGGCATCAAGCTCACGCCGCGTCATTACGCGTATCTGAAGATCTCCGAAGGCTGCAATCACCGCTGCACGTTCTGCATCATCCCGTCGATGCGCGGCGATCTCGATTCGCGCCCGGTGGCCGAAGTGATGCTCGAGGCCGAGAACCTGTTCAAGGCCGGCGTGAAGGAGTTGCTGGTGATCTCGCAGGACACCAGCGCATACGGTGTCGATGTGAAGTACCGCACCGGCTTCTGGGCAGGGCGTCCGCTCAAGACCCGCATGACCGAACTGGTCACGGCGCTGGGCGAACTGGCCAAGGCATATGGTGCATGGGTACGTTTGCACTACGTCTACCCGTACCCACACGTTGACGAGATCATTCCGCTGATGGCCGAGGGCCACATCCTCCCGTACCTCGATGTGCCGCTGCAACACGCCCATCCGGACGTGCTCAAGCGCATGAAGCGCCCGGCCTCGGGTGAGAAGAATCTCGAGCGCATTCAGACGTGGCGCAAGCTGTGCCCGGATCTGACGATTCGCAGCACGTTCATCGCGGGTTTCCCGGGGGAGACCGAAGCCGAGTTCGCCTATCTGCTGGACTTCCTGCGCGAGGCCGAACTGGACCGCGTGGGGTGCTTCGCCTATTCGCCGGTCGAAGGGGCCAAGGCCAACGAATTGCCGGGCGCATTGCCCGATGAGGTGCGCGAGGAGCGCCGCGCGCGCTTCATGGAAGTGGCCGAAGAGATCTCGGCGCAGCGCCAGCAGCGCAAGGTCGGCACGACGATCCAGGTCATTGTCGACGAGATCAACCAGGATGGCGGCGTGGCCCGCTCGGCAGCGGACGCGCCGGAAATCGACGGCCTCGTGTATATCGAGCCTACACCCAAGGCGGCCAAGCGCCTGAAGGTCGGCGAGTTCGTGAACGTGAGCGTGACGGGTGCCGACGGCCACGATCTGTGGGGCGAGGTGGTCTGATGGCGCTCACGCAGACGTCGATTCCGCAAGTGCTGGCGATGGGCGAAGCCATGGTCGAGTTCAACCAGTCGCCCGGCGACCCCCGCCAGTATTTGCAGGGCTTCGGCGGGGACACGTCCAACTTCGTCATCGCGGCGCGTCGCCAGGGCGTAAGCACGGGCTTCGTGAGCGCGGTCGGCGATGACCGCTTCGGCCGTATGTTGCTCGATCTGTGGCGTGAGGAAGCCGTGGATACGCGCTGGGTTCGCGTCGATGCACAGGCCCCGACCGGCGTTTATTTTGTGTCGCACGACGAGAGCGGACACCATTTCGACTACCTGCGCACCGGGTCCGCTGCGAGCCGTTATTGTCAGCAGGATCTGCCGCACGACGCGTTGGCCGGGGCAGCGTTCCTGCATCTGTCGGGGATCAGCCTGGCGATCAGCGCGAGCGCCTGCGATGCCGCATTCGAGGCGATGTCGACGATCCGCGCCGCTGGCGGCAAGGTGTCGTTCGATACAAATCTGCGCCTGAAGCTGTGGCCGCTGGCGCGTGCCCGCGCCACGATGCGCGAAGCATTCCGCCTGACCGACGTCTGCCTGCCGAGCTGGGACGACGTGACGGCGCTCACCGGGCTGGACGATCGCGATGCCATCCTCGACGCACTGCTGTCCTGCGGCGTGAAGGTCGTGGCGCTCAAGCTGGGTCGCGAGGGCTGTTACGTCGCCACTCCGGACGAGCGTCGGATTGTCGCGCCGTATGCGGTGAATGCCGTTGACGCCACCGGGGCCGGCGATTGTTTTGGTGGCGCGTTCGTGGCCCGTCTGGCCTTGGGTGACGATCCGTTTGCGGCCGCGCGCTATGCCAACGTTTGTGCCGCGTTGTCGACGACCGGTTACGGCGCGGTCGCGCCGGTGCCGCGCGCCGAGCGGGTGCTCCACACACTCGCGGGCTGACCCGCAGCCACGCATGACCCCACGGGGCGCGTCGGCGCCCCGGCTTCCCCACTGCATTGCAACAGGTGGCACCCGACATGGCGGCCGCCCCGGCAAGCTCGCTCCTTGAAGTTTCCCTCCACTGCGCCTGCCATCGCGGGAACCCCTGCGGCGCTATACTCGTTGCAAATTGATATTCACCCGGAGAAGAGACATGCAACGAGAGGTCGTGATCGTCAGCGGTGTGCGCACCGCGATTGGAGATTTTGGCGGAAGCCTGAAGGATTTCGCACCGACGCAGCTCGGTGCCATCGTTGCCCGCGAGGCCATGGCGCGCGCCAATGTTGGCGGCGACGACATCGGACACGTGGCGTTCGGCAACGTCATTCATACCGAACCCAAGGACATGTACCTGGCCCGCGTGGCGTCCATCGAGGCCGGCGTGAGCCAGCATGCGCCCGCGATGACCGTCAATCGCCTGTGCGGCTCCGGCCTGCAGGCGGTCGTCAGCGTCGCGCAATCGATCCTGTTGGGCGACACCGATGTCGCGATGGCGGGCGGTGCGGAGAGCATGAGCCGCGCGCCGTACGTGATGCCGGGCGCCCGCTGGGGCACGCGCATGGGGGAGTCGCGTCTGGTCGACATGATGCTCGGCGCGCTGCATGACCCCTTCGCCAACATTCACATGGGCGTGACGGCAGAGAACATCGCGAAGAAGTGGGGCATTACGCGAGACGATCAGGACCGTCTCGCGGTCGACTCGCATCAACGCGCCGCGCGCGCCATGGCGGCAGGCTATTTCAACGACCAGATCGTCCCCATCGCGATCAAGACGAAGAAGGGCGAGGTCTCGTTCACGACCGATGAACACGTGCGCGCGGACGTGACCCTGGCCGACATGGCGAAGCTGCGCCCCGTGTTCGAGAAGGATGGCACTGTCACCGCCGGGAACGCGTCGGGGCTGAACGACGCGGCCGCCGCCCTGATCCTGATGGAGCGTGCCGAGGCCGAGCGTCGCGGCGCCAAGCCACTCGCGCGCCTGGTCAGCTACGCCCATGCCGGTGTCGATCCGAACTACATGGGCATCGGTCCGGTACCGGCGTCGCGCAAGGCGTTGGAGCGCGCCGGTCTCAAGGTCGGCGACATCGATGTCGTTGAAGCCAATGAAGCATTCGCGGCCCAGGCGTGCGCGGTCACGCGCGATCTCGGCTTCGATCCGGCCAAGGTGAATCCGAACGGTTCCGGCATTTCGCTGGGACACCCGATCGGTGCAACCGGCGCGCTGATCACGGTCAAGGCCTTGCATGAGTTGCAGCGCATCGGCGGACGCTATGCGCTGGTGACGATGTGCATTGGCGGTGGCCAGGGCATTGCCGCCGTGTTCGAGCGCGTGTAAGTTACTCCCGGGGGCCGGTGTCGTTGCCGGCCCGAGTTTTTCCGGAGCCGCAATGACGCAAGACAACCGTAAGCCCCTCGACACACCGGAAGCCAACGGCTGGCACTGGCAAACCAATATCCTGCATCCCGACGCGCAAGTGCCGGCCGGTTTTGCCGCGATGCCGGTGCCCGTCGCCCGCGCGTCGACGGTGATTTTCCCCGATCTGGCCGCCATGCGCTCACTCGACTGGAGGAACGACAGTCAGTGGCGCTACGGTTTGCACGCGACGCCCACATCGATGGAGTTGATGCGGCGTCTGGCTGCGCTCGAAGGCGGCAAGCACTGTCTGCTGTTCCCCTCGGGGCTGGCTGCGATCTCCAATGTGTACTTCGGCCTCGTCAAGAGCGGTGACGACGTCCTCATTCCGGACAATGCCTACGGCCCGAACCGAGAGCATGGTGACTGGCTCGCCGAGTCGTTCGGTATCACGGTGCGCTATTACGATCCGATGATCGGTGACGGGATCGGTGCGCTGATTCAGCCCAACACCCGGGTGATCTGGATCGAGGCGCCCGGCTCGGTGACGATGGAGGTGCCCGACGTGCCGGCCATCGCGCGGGTTGCGCGCGAGCGCGGGGTGCTTACCGCTATCGACAACACGTATTCCGCTGGCCTGGCGTTCCGCCCGTTCGATCACGGCGTGGACATCTCGGTCCAGGCCCTGACCAAGTATCAATCGGGCGGCAGCGACGTGTTGATGGGTGCGGCCGTGACCGTCGACGACGATGTGCACCACCGTCTGAAGCAGGCGCGCATGCGCATGGGCGTGGGGGTGTCGGTCGACGATTGCAGCCTGGTGCTACGCAGCCTGCCAAACATGCAACTGCGTTTCGAGGCACACGATCGTGCCGCGATGACGCTGGCAACGTGGCTGGGCACGCGCCACGAAATCGCGGCGGTGCTGCATCCGGCATTCGAGGATTGCCCGGGGCATGCGCATTTCCGTCGCGATTTCACGGGCGCGGGGGGCCTGTTCTCCGTGGTGTTCGACGAGCGCTACACGCCCGCGCAGATCGACGCGTTCATCGAAGGGCTGCGCTTGTTCAAGATCGGTTTCAGTTGGGGCGGCGCGCACAGTCTGGTCGTGCCGTATCGCGTGCCGTCCATGCGCACTGCAACGCCGTGGCCACATCAGGGCGCGCTGGTGCGCTTCTACGTCGGTCTCGAAGACGTGCGCGATTTGCAGGCCGATATCGAAGCCAGTCTGACGGCGCACCTTGGCGCCTGAAGGGATGGGGCGGGTGCCTGCCCCGGAAGCTAGGGACGGAGGACCATTGCCGGCGCATCGCGCCGGCAATGGTCAGTCCTGGCGGAACAGTGACAGTAGCGCGTCCAGTCCGGCGTAGTTGAACGCGACGGAGGCCTTCTCCCGCACCACCGGTTTCGCGCGGAACGCGACCGACAGCCCGGCGATGGCCATCATCTGCAGATCGTTCGAGCCATCGCCCATGACGATCGCCTGATCGAGGCTGGCGCCGAGCTGCGCCGCCACTTCGGTCACGGTGCGTGCCTTGACCTCGGCGTTGACGATCTCGCCGAGCACACGGCCCGTGAGCTTGCCGTCGACAATCTCCAGCGTATTCGCGCGGGTGACGTCCAGGTTCAGACGCGTCTTCAATCGTTCCGTGAAGAACGTGAAGCCACCGGACACCAGCAGCGTGCGAATGCCAAGTGCCTGAACCCCGCGCAGCATGGTTTCGGCGCCGGGCGAGAGTTGCAGACGCTCGTTGAAGACCTTCTCCAACGCACTTGCGTCGAGCCCCTTGAGCAGCGCCACACGCCGCGTGAGGCTCTCGTTGAAGTCCTTGATCTCGCCGCGCATGGCGGCTTCGGTGATGGCGGAGACTTCTGCCTTCAGCCCACAGAAATCGGCAATTTCGTCGACACACTCGATGGTGATCAGCGTCGAGTCCATGTCCATGGCCACCAACTTGAAGTCCGTGAGGCGGCGGTGGCTGTCGACAAGCACCGCGTCGACCTCGTGCTGTTGGGCAAACGCATCCATCGCCGCGCGCAGGGCGGGCGTGTCGACGACATCGGCAATGCGCGCCGCGCCCGGGGTGAACGTGACGCTCGCGCCAGGCGCGAAGGCACCAACAGCCGCTTGCAGGTGGGGCGGGAATGCCGTAGCAGGCGCGGTGGAAGCGGTGGGCGTGGTGGGCGAAGCGGACGGGGTGCCGCCCAGAATGACGAGGTCGTGGGCCATCTTGAAGTCGAGAGTCGTGCGTTTTGCGTGCGATCGCCATTCTACCGGGTTGCGGCGAGTCGGCGCTGGTTTCGCGAGGTATCCCTCGGGAGGGGCTCGCGGCCGTCAAACGTTCCCCGGACGCCTCAACCGGCCTCAACCGTCGTGCGCGATGCGGCGTGCGCGGCTTGGCGGGAGCGCATCGAACTTATGCCAGACGCGTCGGAGATGCCGGCTCGACCCGAAGCCGGTGCGCTCCGCAATGCGTTCCAGGTCGAGCTGGCTGTTGCCGAGCATCTCGCGCGCGAGCGCGATGCGCAGCCGATGCAGGTAATCGATGGGCGCGATGCCGGCATGCTCGCGAAAGAGTCGCGTCACGTGCCGTTCGCTCGCGCACGCGATGTCCGCCATCGAGGCGAGCGTCCAGTCGTGCGCGGGATCGGCGGCGATGGCGTCCTGCACGCGATGCAGTGCCGGGTGTAGATGGTTGCGGCCATCGAGCCACGGGGACAACTGCGGGTCGGCGCCCGCGCGCCGGGCGTAGACGACCATCTGTCGAGCGATGGCCGCCGCGCACAGCGGTCCGGTGGCATTGGCGATGAGCGTGAGCATCAGGTCGAGGCCCGTCGTCACGCCCGCACTCGTCCACACATTTCCGTCATGCACGTAAAGCCGGTTGTCGGCGACCCGGGCGCTCGGCGCCAACGTGCGCAGGGCGTCGCAACTGCCGTGATGCGTGGTACAGGCGCGGGCGTCGAGCAGTCCCGCGCGCGCGGCCAGCAGTGCACCCGTGCAGATGCAGGCCAGTTGATGCGTGGGGCGCACAACCCGCCGAAGCCAGTCGATGGCAAGGGCTTCGGCATCTTCCGTGGACGCCGCCGAATGGCGCGGTGTGACGCCGCTGTCCGCCGCCTGAACCGGCAGCGGCTTCTCGACGGTTCCGGTAACGACCAGCCAGGCGTCGTCGGGTATATCGCCGGGCAATACCGCGAGCGGCGAGACGGACAGACCGATGGAGGTTGCCACCGAGCGCTGCGTGCCGACGTAATGCAACACGAAACGCACCGCGTCCTGCTGATGATTGGCGATGCGCAAGGCTTCGGCGGGCGCTGCCACGTCGAGTAGCAACGCATCGGGCATGACCAGCAGGTAGACGGGTTGCAGTCGCGGCATCTCAGCGGGCGTTCAGGTCAGATTCGGACAGCGTGGCCGGTGCGGCCAGGGCAGGTTGCATCCGACATTACACCGCGGCGAGCGCTTCCTCAACCGTGACGATGCGCGCGAAGCGATCGACGAGCACGGTTTCCGTACGCTCCTTCAACTCCGCGACCGACAGCTCGCGCCCGGTACGCGGGTGCTGCATCGGGAACGTGAGGGTGGCTTCGGTGACGAAATCGACCGCGTAACCGGCGTCGGACGCAGCGCGCGTGGTCGTCTCGCAGCACTGCTCGGTGCGGATGCCGGAGACGATCAGGCGCGTGATGCCGTGCTCGACGAGCCACGCGCCGAGCGTGGAACCGGCCAGGGCGCTGTGCTTGACCTTGTCCACGGTGAATGCGGGCGTGATGCGCAGCGCTTCGAGCGTGCGAACGAAGCCGGAATCACGTGAGAACGCGCCCGAGCCAATGTGGAAGACCTGCACGACGGGTACGCCACGCGCCACGGCGCCGTCGACGAGGGCCTGCTGGCGGTCGAAATACGTGGCGAGATCGTCTTCGCGCCAGTACGGGCGTTGGCGAAACGATTCCTGGGCGTCGATGACGAGCAGGGCGGTACGGGAGGGTTGGGCGGATAGGTTCTGCGACATGAGCGACTCCATGAGGTTGGGGGACGGTGACGCCATCTTAAGGCGTGCCCTCATGCCCCGACAGGCCGCCCGCAGACCGGAACCGGACGGATTCAGACATCGCAATGGATGCCCCGTCGAACCCGCAGGCCGCGCGCGCTACCGGCACGTCGGACGTTCAGATCGCGACGCTTGTGCCAATGCCGGCGGCTTGCGCGCGCTGATACAGCGCGGCGGCAAGGGCAACGTCCTGTGCGCCCATGCCGAGCGATTTGAAGAGCGTGACGGCTTGGGCATCGGTGCGCCCGGGATGCTTGCCAATGACCAGCTCCCCCAGTTCCGCGAGCAGGTCGTCCGGTCCGATGCCGCCCTCGGCGGCGGCGGCGAGATAGTCGCCGGATTCGTTGATCGTTGACTCGCGCCGGTCGACGAACAATTGCGCGCGCGCCATGAGCGCCGTGTCGGCTTCGCGGTGACGCGGCGTGCTGCTGCCCACCAGGTTGACGTGCGTGCCGGGCGCGATCCAGCCAGCTTGCAGCACTGGGTCCGTGGCGTTGGTCACCGTGACCACGATGTCGGCGTCGCGCACGGCCGCTTCGACGCTCTGCGCGGCTTCGAGGCGAAAGCCGTAGTTCGGTTGCTCCGTGTCGACGAACGCCTGTGCGCTCGCGAGCGAGCGGCTCGCGACCTGCACCTGATGCAGCTCGCGCGTCGCGGCGAGCGCGGCGAGGTGCCAGTGCGCCTGATGACCGGCGCCGATCAGTGCGAGACGGGTGGCGTCGTGGCGGGCGAGTCGCCGTGTCGCGAGACCTGTCACGGCGGCGGTGCGAATACCGGTGATCTCGGCCGCGTTCATGACCGCGAGCAATTCCCCCGTCAGTCCACTCATCAACAGGACACAGCCTTGATGGGGGTCTTTGCCCTGGGCGCTGTTGCCGGGAAAGAACGTGCCGACCTTCGCGCCATAGACCGGCATGCCGGACGACATGCCGCCCAGGAAGGCGGGCATCATACCGAGCATACCCTTCGCGCCTAACGCTTCCGGCGGACGGACGATCTGACGCAAGGGCAGGTGAATCTGTTCGCGGGCCAGCGCGCCGAACATTTCGGACATGACGGGAATCGCGTCGGCCACGGGCATGAGAGCGGCGATTTGCGAGGCATCGAGCAGCAGTACGGGCGGCGTGGGCGAGGTAGCGGACATGCGGGATCCTGGTGAAGGTGCGGAATGTACCGGATGCGGCTGGCGGTCAAGCGACGACGCGACCCTTGGGTCGCGTCGGGGAACGGCATCACGGCAGTATGAAGCCGTTCAGTCGTTCGCTTCGGCCGCGAGGGCGGCTTCGATGTGCCGGTTGAACGTTGCCGTATCGGTGTTGGTGCCGCACAGGAGGACCCCCACGCGCTGACCCATGAGTTTCTCGCGCAGCGGGCCCATCAACGCGGCCGTGGCCGCCGCACATGCCGGTTCCACGGCCAGCTTCAACTGACGGAACAGCGTGAGCATGCCCGCGCGCATCTGGTCGTCGGTGATGGTGACGAGTTCGTCGACATGACGGCGACACAGCGTATAGCTGTAAAGCTCGGTGTGCGGCGCCATCAGGCTGTCGGCGATGCCGCTCATCGGCCCCATCTTGACGGGCCCACCCGTGGCGAAGCTTTGCGCCATGGCATCGGCGCCGGCCGGCTCCACACCGTACACCTTCACATGCGGGGCGAACAGCTTGAACGCTGTCGCCACACCGGCAATCAGCCCGCCGCCGCCGATGGGCACGATGACGGCGTCGAGATCGGGCGCTTGCTGCGCCCACTCGTAGCCGAGCGTCGCGGTGCCCAGCACGGTGCGGTAACCGTTGAATGGATGCACGAAATAGCGGCCTTCCTCCTGTTCGACGCGCTTGACCACGTCGAACGCCTCATGGACGTTGTCCGCCAAAACCAGTTCCGCGCCGTATTCGCGGCACAGCGAGGAGCGTGCCGGGCTGGCGGTCTTGAGCATGACCGTCTTGGCCGCGACGCCCATCGCTTGCGCGGCGTAGGCGACTGCCACGGCATGGTTGCCGGCGGACACACACGTCACGCCCGCCTTGCGCTGCGCGTCATCGAGCGAGAGCAGGTTCGAGAACGCACCGCGCGCCTTGAACGTGCCCGAGGCCTGCAACAACTCGTACTTGAACGTCACCTGGGTGTCGCCCAACGTCGGAAAGTCGTTGCGTGTGAACACCGGTGTCGTTCGCACATACGGGCGCAGCTTTTCGTGCAATGCAGCGATGGCGTCTCGCGTCGGAACGGGTTGCGCGTCGATCGTCTCGGCGTGCGGGGCAGGGGTCGGTTGCGTCACTTGGACAGGGTCTCCGTCGTGTTGGAAAACCGGGACGGGGCGCACACCGGTCAACGGGTGGGCGCCCCGGCGCCCGGGGCCTCCTGGCCTTCGCCGGGATCAGCGCAGCCCGAGCTTACGGGTGCGCAGCAGCGCGGTAATGCTGATGAGGGCGGCGAAAATCAGGTAGAAGCTCGGCGCGAGCTTGTTGCCCGTTGCGCCGATGAGCCAGGTGATGATAAACGGGGCGAAGCCGCCGAATACCGTTGCTGCGATGTTATACCCGAGCGAGAGGCCGGTGGTGCGCACCTGTACCGGGAACAGTTCCGTGAGCAGGGCCGGCAGAGCACCGAAGTAGGTCGTCATCAGCAGGCCGAGCACGATCTGGAACGCCATTAGCGCACCGAACGTCGGGTTCGCGTCGAGCCAGTGGAACATCGGGTAGACGAGCACCAGCAGCGCCACGGCGGCCGTCAGCATCGGCTTGATCCGGCCGTGGGTATCCGACCAGTGACCGATGATGGGGGCGACGATCAGTTGCACGACCCCCGTGAGCAGCACCGCGGAGAACGCGGCCGACGACGGCAGCCCCAATTGCTTGACGGCGTACGTCGGCATGTAGAGCACCAGGTAGGTCGCCACGGTGGCCATCACGACCACGCCGATGGCGAGCAGCAGACGCTCCTTCTGGCTTGTGAACGTGTCGCGCAGTGGGCTCTGCGTGGGCTCGATGTCGAGGAATTCAGGCGTTTCGTCCAGACGGCGGCGAATGTAATACGCGATCGGGCCGATCAGCAGGCCAAAGAAAAACGGCACGCGCCAGCCCCACGACATCATGGCTTCCGGTGACAGATTGCCGGTCAGCAGTGCGCCGAAGCCTGCGGCGAGCAGCGTGGTGAGGCCCTGCGAGGCGACTTGCCAGCTCGAGAAGAACCCGCGGCGTTGCGGCGCGTGCTCGGCGAGAAACGCGGTGGCGCTGCCGAACTCGCCGCCCGCCGAGAAGCCCTGCACCATGCGCGCGGCGACGATCCCGACCGGTGCCAGCACGCCGATAGTCGCATACGTTGGCATGAGCGCGATGAGCAGCGTGCCGACCATCATCATCAGAATCGACAGGGTAAGGGCTGCCTTGCGGCCAGCGCGGTCGGCATAGGCGCCGATCACGATGGCACCCAGCGGGCGCATGAAGAACGACACGCCGAACGTGCCGAGGGTGAGCAGCAGCGACACGGTGTCGTTGCCCGTCGGGAAGAACAATTTGGCGATGGTCACGGCGAAAAAGCCGTACACCACGAGATCGAACCACTCTAGGGCGTTACCGATCGAGGCCGATACGATCACACGCCACGCGTGCGGGGAAGTGCGGCCGGCGGAAGCCGTCGCGTTGGGGGCTGCGCTTGCGCTCATGGGCGAGATCTCCAATACCTGTCGTGCGTACGTGATTGTTATCTTGCAGAGGGATGTCCTGTGCGCCTTTGCGATAGGCGTCTGGTACTGCGTACTGCGTACTGCGTACTACGTGCTACGTACTGCTAATGGCAAGTTACGGACGTGCAAACGGTGTGCGTACTATGTAAGGCATGCGAATTGGCGACCTTGGCGAACGCCGGGCCGCCTCCGGCAGTCGGAATACTGTCGGAAGCCGGCCCGGTGAAATGGTCGTCGATCGGTCGGGCTGAGCGAGTCAGGCGTCGCGTCAGGCACCGACGGTGTTGCTGCGAATCAGCTTGCGCAGGAACGACTCGCACTGCGCGATCTGTTCAAGCGACACGAACTCGTTGGGCTTGTGCGCTTGTTCGATGTTGCCCGGACCGCACACGATCGACGGCACGCCTGCCCGCTGGAATTGACCGGCTTCGGTGCCGTAGGCGACCTTGCGCTTGTCGGTATCCTTGGTCAGCGCGCGCACGAGTTGCGTGATGGCATCCTGCTCCGAGGCGTCAAGTGCCGGGGCCGCGGCAATCCGCTTGAACTCGATGCCGGCATTCGGGTGCTCTTTCTGCATCTTCGGAATCAGTTCGTCCGTGGCGTATTGCTGAATGCGCTGGAAGATGCCTTCGGCGTCCACGCCTGGCAGGTTGCGGTATTCGAAGACGAACTCGCACAGCGCAGGAATCGTGTTGAGGGCGATACCGCCCGAGATCGTGCCGGTCTGCGCCGTGGTGAACGGCACGTCGAACAACTCGTCGAACGGGCCGTTCTGCTTGAAGTGATCGGCCAGATCGCGGATGTAGCAGATCAGGCGTGCGGCGTATTCGATCGCGTTCGAGCCCTTCGGTGTGAGCGACGAGTGCGCCGCGTGACCGCGTACACAGCACTGGTAGGCGTTGATGCCCTTGTGGGCGACGATCACGCGCATACTCGTCGGCTCGCCGACGATGCAGCCGTCGGGGCGGATGCCGCGCTCACGCAATTCGGCGAGCATGACCGGTGCGCCGACGCAACCGATTTCCTCGTCGTAGGAGAACGCGAAATGGAACGGCGTCTTGAGCTTGGCGTCGCGCATTTCAGGCAGCAGCGTCATGACCGAGCCGATGAAGCCTTTCATGTCGCACGTGCCGCGACCGTACAGATTGCCGTCGCGCACGACCGGTTTGAACGGGTCGGTGTCCCACGGCTGGCCGTCGACCGGCACCACGTCGGTGTGGCCCGAGAGCACGATGCCGCCCTGGGTGTTGCCGTCGGCAGCGGGCAGCGTCACGAACAGATTCGCCTTGCGCTGCGTGGCGTCGTAAGAGAGCCACGGCTCGACGCCGGCGTGCTTTAGGCTGTCGCGCACCGTCTCGATCAGGCCGAGGTTCGATTCGCGGCTGGTGGTGTCGATGCTGACCAGCTTCGTGATCCAGTCGAGCGATGCCGGCTGGGCCTCGCTGGCGGCCTGCGGGGCAATGGCCTGGGGGGAAGCGCTTGTCATTCGAATCTCCGGGAATCTCCAGTCATACGTCACTACGTACCGATACTGGGGAAATATTACTCAATAATAATTTAGACGTAAAAGGTTGAGTGAACAACCATTCTCGCCCCACGGGAAAGCACGCGCCGGGCTCGGGTTGGCCCGGGCGTGCGAGTCTCAGGCGGCCTTGGCGCTGGGCGAGCCGAGCGCGCGCAGTGTCTCCTTGATCGCGCGCACGCGGTCGGTCAGTTGCGCATGCTTCACTTCGATGCGCAGCTTGTCCTGTCCGGCGAGCTTGATATGGCGATGCGTCTGCACCAGGGCGATGATGCGCATCGGGTCGACCGGTGGCGTCGGCTCGAATTGCAGCGCAACGGCCTCCTCGCTCGCGTCGATCTTGACGATGCCCAGCGGCTTGGCCAGCAGTCGCAGGCGGTGGGTCTCGATCAGCGCCTGCGCCTGTTGCGGCAGCTTGCCGAAGCGATCGACGAGTTCTTCCTGGATCGTGTCGATGGCATCCGCCTGCGTGCCGTTGGCGAGGCGCTTGTAGAGCGACAGACGCTCCTGCACGTCGCCACAGTAATCGCTCGGCAGGATGGCCGGGACATGCAGATTGATCTCGGTGGTTGCCGAGAGCGGCGCGGTGAGATCCGGTTCCCGCCCGGCTTTCAATGCGCTCACGGCGTCGGCCAGCATGTCGGTATAGAGCTGGAAGCCGATCTCGTGGATTTCACCCGATTGCTTGTCGCCCAGCACTTCGCCGGCGCCGCGAATTTCCAGATCGTGCATCGCGAGATAGAAGCCTGAGCCGAGTTCTTCCATCTGCTGGATCGCTTCGAGACGCCGTTGCGCCTGCTTAGTCAACGCCTTCGGATCGTGCACGAGCAGATAGGCGTAGGCCTGGTGGTGCGAGCGTCCCACGCGGCCGCGTAACTGATGCAGCTGGGCCAGCCCGAACTTGTCGGCCCGATGCATCAGGATCGTGTTGGCGGTCGGCACGTCGATGCCGGTCTCGATGATGGTGGTGCACAGCAGCACATTGGCGCGTTGCGAGACGAAGTCACGCATCACGCGCTCCAGATCGCGTTCGTGCATTTGTCCGTGGGCCACGACGATGCGCGCTTCGGGCACCAGCACTTCCAACTGTGCCTTGCGGTTCTCGATGGTCTCGACTTCGTTGTGCAGGAAGTAGACCTGCCCGCCGCGCTTGAGCTCGCGCAGCATGGCTTCGCGGATGACGCTGTCCTCCTCGCGGCGCACGAAGGTCTTGATCGCCAGACGCTTCTGCGGTGCGGTCGCGATGACCGAGAAGTCGCGCAGGCCTTCCAGGGACATGCCCAGCGTGCGGGGGATCGGGGTCGCGGTCAGCGTGAGCACGTCGACCTCGGCGCGCAGCGCCTTGAGGGCTTCCTTCTGCCGCACGCCGAAGCGATGTTCCTCGTCGATGATGACAAGGCCCAGGCGCTGGAACTGAATGTCGTTCGAGAGCAGCTTGTGTGTGCCGATCACAATATCGACCCGCCCCTCGTTGATGGCCTTCACGCTTGCGTTCACTTCCTTGGCCGTCTTGAAGCGCGAGAGTTCGGCGATGCGCACCGGCCAATCGGCAAAGCGATCGGAGAAGGTTTGCGCGTGCTGCTCGGCGAGCAGCGTGGTCGGAGCCAGCAGCGCGACCTGCTTGCCGTCGAGCACGGCAATGAAGGCGGCGCGCAAGGCCACTTCAGTCTTGCCGAAGCCGACGTCGCCGCACACCAGGCGGTCCATGGGGCGTCCGCTCGTCATGTCGCTCATCACCGCGGCAATGGCGGCCGCCTGGTCCGGTGTTTCCTCGAAGCCGAAGCTGTCGGCAAACTTCTCGTAGTCGCGCGGCGACAGTTCGAAGGCGTAGCCGGAACGCGCCGCGCGGCGGGCGTACAGGTTGAGCAGTTCGGCCGCGGTATCACGAATCTGCTGCGCCGCCTTGCGCTTCGCCTTCTCCCATTGGCCCGAGCCGAGCGAGTGCAGCGGTGCGGTATCGGGATCGGCGCCGCTGTAGCGCGAGATCAGGTGCAACTGCGAGACCGGCACGTACAGCTTGCTGTCGCCCGAGTATTCGAGATGCAGGAATTCGGTCTCGCCTTCACCGAGATCCATGCTGACCAGGCCCTGGTAGCGGCCGATGCCGTGCTGGCTGTGAACGACTGGGTCGCCGACCTTGAGTTCCGCCAGGTCGCGCACCATCGAGTCGACCGACGTCGCCTGTTCCTGGCGGCGCTTGCCGGCGCGGCGTGCGAGACCTTCGTACAGCTCGTTCTCGGTGATGAAAGCGAGATCTTCCGTCGGCAGCAGGAAGCCTGCGGCCAGTGGGGCAATGCCGATGGCAAAGCGGACGTCGGACGTCAGGAAGTCTTCGAACGACTCGACGGACGACGGCCGCAGGTCGTGGTCATGCAGCAACTGCAGCAGCGTTTCGCGACGACCGGCCGAGTCGGCGCACAGCAGCACGCGGGCCGGCGTTCGGGCGAGGTAGGCGCGCAGGGCGGCGAGCGGGTCGTCGGCGCGGCGGTTGATGGCCAGCGGCGGTAACGGGATCGCCCAACTGCCGTCGCCCGGCGTGGGCAGCGTCAGGCGGGCGAACGGCTTGGCGAGTGTGAAGAAGTCCTGATCGAGCAGGAACAGTTGCTCGGGCGGCAGCACCGGGCGCTCGCGATCGTGCGACAGGAAGTTGTAGCGCTGGCGCGTGTCGTTCCAGAAACGGTGGATGGCCGCGTCGAGATCGCCCACGAACACCAGTTGGGCGTCGGCGGGCAGATAGTGGAACAGGGTGGCCGTCTCGTCGAAGAACAGCGGCAGGTAGTACTCGATACCCGCCGACGGCACACCGCTGCCAATGTCCTTGTAGATCGGGCTGCGGCTCGGATCGCCTTCGAACACTTCGCGCCAGCGGCCGCGAAAGGCGGTGCGGGCGGCATCGTCGAACGGGAATTCGCGCCCAGGCAGCAGGCGAACTTCCTTGACGGGATAGAGGCTGCGCTGCGTATCGGGGTCGAACGCGCGAATGCTGTCGATAGTGTCGTCAAACAGATCGAGACGATAGGGCAGGGCCGAGCCCATCGGATACAGATCGATCAGGCCACCGCGCACACAATATTCGCCGGGGCGCATCACCTGGCTCACGTGCTCGTAGCCTGCGAGCGTGAATTGCGACTTCAGGCGGGCTTCGTCGAGACGCTCGCCCTGCGTGAAGAAGAACGTATAGGCCGCCATGAAGCTCGCCGGGGCCATGCGGTAGAGCGCGGTGGTGGCGGGCACCAGGACGATGTCACAGCGCTTCTCGCCGAGATCGTGCAGCGTGGCGAGTCGTTCGGAGACCAGGTCCTGGTGCGGCGAGAACGTATCGTAGGGCAACGTTTCCCAGTCGGGCAGCAGCCGAACACGCGCTTCGGGCGCGCACCACTTGAGTTCCTGCTGCAGGCGCAGGGCATCGGCGGCCTGCGCGCACACGACGGCAAGCAATGGCAGGTGCTCGCGATTGTCGTTGAAGTAGCGGGCAATGAGCAACGCGTCGCTCGAGGCGTGCGAGCCGGAAAAGGCGTAACGCTGCCCCGCTTTCACGAGCGGCACAGGCGCGGTATTACGGGATAGGGCGTTGGCGGCGGACATATAGGAACGTTGCAGAAATGGCAAAGCACGGGGCTCCGTTCGCATGGGGCCCCGTGACAGTCAGCGTCTATTATAAAATCCCTGCTTTCCCCTTACCTGCGTTTTATTGTGAGCGACCGACTTTTTGCCGTCATCCCGTGCGCCGGGGCCGGTGTGCGCGCCGGGGCCGACGTGCCCAAGCAATACCGAAGCGTGGGCGGACGCGCCATGCTGCACTATGCACTCGCCGCATTCGACGCCTGTTCCGAGTTCGCGCAGACCGTGCTGGTGCTGGCCCCGGACGATAATCATTTCGACGGCAGGCGCTTCGGCACGCTGCGCTTTGCGGTGCGCCGCTGCGGCGGGCCGTCGCGGCATGCGTCGGTGCTCGGCGGGCTGCAGGCGCTCACCGAGTTCGGGGCGCAGGACAGCGACTGGGTGCTCGTGCACGATGCGGCGCGTCCCGGTATCACGCCGGCGCTGATTCGCGCGCTGGTCGAGGCGCTGCGCGACGACCCGGTCGGCGGCATCCTTGCGTTGCCTGTGGCCGACACGCTCAAGCGCGAGCAGGCGCCGGCGGCGGGCGGATTGGCCGCCGTGCAGGCGACCGAGTCGCGCGAAGGCCTGTGGCAGGCACAGACACCGCAGATGTTCCGCCTTGGCATGCTGCGTCAGGCGCTGGAAGATGCGCTCGCCTCCGGTGCCGAGGTCACCGATGAAGCCAGTGCCATCGAACGCATTGGCCATGCGCCGAAGCTCGTGCGCGGCAGCCTGCGCAACTTCAAGGTGACATATCCCGAGGATTTCGCGCTTGCCGAGGCCTTTCTCGGCGCGGCCAAGCCCGTTTGACGGCTTGGCGAGCGCTGGCTGCACCGAACCGACGCACCGCATTCTTTTTGCATTTGGCGACTTCCCATGACTGAACAAGCTGCTTCTCATTCCCCGCTCGCGACGTTGCCCAAGCTGCGTATCGGACAGGGCTACGACGTGCATGCCCTCGTGCCGGGCCGTCCGCTCGTGATGGGTGGCGTGACCATCCCGTTCGATCGCGGCCTGCTCGGCCATTCCGACGCCGATGTGCTCCTGCACGCCATCACCGACGCCGTGCTCGGTGCTGCGGCGCTCGGTGACATTGGGCGTCATTTCCCCGACACCGATCCCACGTTCAAGGGCGCGAACAGCGTGGTCTTGCTGAAGGAAGCCATGCGGCGCGTGCGTGAGCATGGCTATGAGATCGTCAACGTCGACTGCACGGTGATTGCGCAGGCCCCGAAGCTTGCACCGCATGTCACGGCCATGACGCAGTCGATCGCCGAGGCGCTGGGCGTCACCGTCGGCCAGGTGAACGTGAAGGCGAAGACGAACGAGAAGCTGGGCTACCTCGGTCGTCAGGAAGGGATTGAAGCGCAGGCGGCGGCACTCCTCGTCGCGCGTTGAGGCGATGACGGTGCGACGCGTGGCTTCGTGACGCGCGAGCGGGTCAATCCATAAGGCACAACGGCGCTACCGGACGAACCCGGTAGCGCCGTTGTGGTTTTTGCGGCGTACGCCAGCGGCGGGGCTTGAGCGCCTGGTCGCTCAGGCCGTCTCGGCGGCGATGACCTGCGCGGCGGCGTTGATGACGGCCGCGATGCGTCCGACGTCGCGCAGTTGCGCGGTGCTCATGCCGTGCTCGGCGGCGAGCAGGTGAGCGTGCGACTTCACGCAGAAGTGGCACTTGCCGATGATGGACGCGGCGAGGGCATACATCTCGAAACGGCGCTGATCGACGCCCCCTCGCGTGGCATAGCCGTTCATGCGAAGCTGGGCCTTCTCGTTCTTCAGATCGGCGTTGTCAGCCATCTCGAGATACGGATACCACGTGTTGTTCATGCCCATGAGCGCGGCAGCGGTCAACGCGCCTTCAAGCTCTTCCGGGGCGAGTACGCCGGCTTCGCGGATTGCCTTGACGATCGGTTGGCTCTTGGCCGCAAAGGCGGCGGCGAGGGCCACGCCCACGGCGTCGTTGCCTTCCAGCGAGGAGCGGGCGATGGTGCCGTCGAGGTTCAGGCGGATGTCCTTGGCATAGTCAGGGATATACGCCTTAATCGCGGTGATGAATTCCATAAATTTCTCCTATTGCTTTGGGCTGAAAAAGCCCGCTTGCGCGGGCTTCGAGACGACGCTTACAGCGTTGCGCCGCCAACGGCGCGGTTGCACGGGCAGAGTTCGTCCGTTTGCAGGCCGTCGAGAATACGCAGCACTTCTTCCGGGTTACGGCCGACGTTCAGGTTGTTGACCGAAACGTGCTGGATGACGTTGTCCGGGTCGACGATGAACGTCGCACGCAGGGCCACGCCGGCAGCCTTGTCACGCACGCCGAGTTGGTCGATCAGGGCACCGGTCGTGTCGCCGAACGAGTAGTGGTTCAGCTTGCTCAGGTCCTTGTGTTCGCGACGCCATGCCAGCTTCACGAATTCGTTGTCGCCCGAACCGCCGAGCAGGACAGCGTCACGTTCTGCGAAGTCGTTGGCCAGCTTGCCGAACTCAACGATTTCGGTCGGGCACACGAAGGTGAAGTCCTTCGGGTAGAAGTAAATGATCTTCCACTTGCCCGGGAACGAGGCTTCGGTGATCGTTTCGAAAGCCGAGACGCCGTTTTCTTCGTGGTTGTTGAAGCCAGGCTTGGCAGCTTCTACCGAGAATGCTTCGAGTTTGTCGCCGACAGTCTTCATCGATTGACTCCTAAATTAGTGCGGTTTATGTCGAGATGTCGCTGAGACATCGCAACCAGCAACTGACCGGGATCGTACGATCCCGGTCAACCCATACATCATACGCTATCAAGTAATTGATAGCAATAGTTAATATTTATTCAGAGGATAGTTAAAACAAATCCCATCGATAGGCGCTTGCTCGACGCCGGGAGGGCAAGCCTTGAGCATAGCCAAGATTTCGCAAGACGTTATTTAGCAAGCGGAAATGACACGATGATTTCAAGGCCGGGGCCCGGACGCACATTGTGCAACGAAGCGTGCCCCTTGTAGCGTGTGGCGATACGCTGCACGATCGCCATGCCGAGGCCGGTGCCGTCTGCCTTCGTGCGGGCCGTGTCCACCCGATAGAATGGACGGAAAACCAGGCCGAGTTGTTCCTCGGGAATGCCTGCGCCGGTGTCGCGCACGCGTAGCTCGACGCGTTCACCGAGCACTCGTGTCGTGACGTGGACGTTGGCGACATCGGTCTTGGCGTCGCGGCCATACTTGCGTGCGTTCTCGATCAGGTTCGTGAGCAGACGCTTGAGGTCGGTACGCTCGGCGAGTACGGGGGCGGCGTCGGCGAGTTCGGTGCTGAGGTTCAGGTCTTCGCGGCCCTCGAAGGCGGCCGTCGAGTCGCGAACAATGTCCGACAGGTCGAGCGACTGCATCGTACGCGATGCCGGACGGGCGTAATCGAGGAAGCGGCCGATGATCTCATCCATCTGCTCGATGTCGCTGATCATGTCGCGTTTGACCGATTCGTCGGACGGACTCATCTCAGTCTCGAGCCGCAGCCGGGCCAGCGGGGTGCGCAGGTCATGAGAGATGCCTGCGAGCATCAGCGCCCGGTCGGCTTCGAGGCGATCGAGTTCTTCCACCATCTGGTTGAAGCTGCGGTTGGCTTCGGCGGCCTCGCCCATGCCGCGCTCGGGCAGCGGGTCGGGGTGTTGTCCTTCGCCAATGGCCCGAGCTGCGTGGGCGAGCCGGGCGAACGGACGGTTCACGAGCGCGGTGATAAAGGCGGCGCCGATGAGCGAGAGTGCCAGGGCGAACGTTCCCCAACTAAAGAGTTGAAGGCCGGTTGCCGTGTCGATCCGGTCCTGCTCGATGGCGACCCAATAGTCGTCTTCATCGATCTTGAAGCTGATCCACATCGCAGGAATCGCGTTGACCGAGACGGCAATGACCGTGTCGGTGCCCAGGCGCCGCTGCACGTCGCGCACAATCAGATCCTGCACCGCGCCACCCGGTTGTTTCTCGATCTTGTCGGCGGGCTCGCGCGGGTACACGCGAATCCCTTCGTTGCTCTCGAGATCCTGCAGCAGGGCGCGCCGCAGATCGGGCTCGGAGTAGAGCAGGGCGGTGCGCGTGAGCTTGACGATCGACACGAGTTGTTGCGCGACGCGCTGTGCGCGCGGCTCGCGCTCGATCACGCGAAAGCTCTGGTACCAGGCGGCCAGGCTGACGCCGATCAGCAGTGCGATAAGGAAAAAGGTACGCCAGAACAGACCGCCGAACAGCCCGCGTACCATCCGGATCGGACGCATGGGGTTGCTCCGTCTAAAGCGTGATTGGCGCGTGTCGACAGGCCCGACGTGCTGGGTGGCAGGTGCAGGGACGCGAAGCGCGGTGCGCCGTCGGACGCGACGTCGGATGCGACGTGAAACACGGCGCAACGCCGGTGTGCGAGCGTGTCGCAACCGGCGTCGTTTTGCTGCGTGAAGCGCGAAGGTGGACGATCACGCGCCGCCGTCCGGGATGAACACGTAGCCGAGGCCCCACACGGTCTGGATGAAACGCGGGCTGCCCGGATCCGGCTCGATCAGCTTGCGCAGCCGCGAGATCTGTACGTCGAGGCTGCGATCGAACACTTCGTATTCGCGCCCGCGTGCCAGTTCCATCAGCTTTTCACGCGACAGCGGCTGACGCGGATGACGCGCGAATACCTTGAGCACCGAGAACTCGCCCGTCGTGAGCGCGATCTCCTGGCCGTTCTTCGTGAGCGTGCGTGTGGCGAGGTTCAGGGAGAAGTCGCCGAACTCGAACGATTCCATGGTTTCGCTGGGCGCACCGGGGAGTTCGGGCGGGGCCTGACGGCGCAGCACGGCGTGAATGCGCGCGACGAGTTCGCGCGGATTGAAGGGCTTGGGCAGGTAATCGTCCGCGCCCATCTCGAGGCCGACGATACGGTCGACATCCTCGCCTTTGGCCGTTAACATGATGATCGGCGTACGGTCGTTGGCGCCACGCAGACGGCGACAAATCGAGAGACCGTCTTCACCGGGGAGCATCAGATCCAGCACGAGCAGATCGAAACGCTCGCGCACCCAAAGCTTGTTCATGGCGGTTGCATTTTCCGCCACGAAGACATTGAAACCCTGTTCCCCGAGGTAACGACGAAGCAGGTCGCGCAGTCGCGGATCGTCGTCGACAACCAGAACTTTGGGAGAGTTTTTGTTTTCCATGCCACGTATCTTAGCCCGAAATGTTACGAACTGAAGGGGCCGCCAAAGCGGGTTACAAAGGGTTACACAATTTACCCTACAGCTTGCGCGCTGACCATAGGCTGTGGGTACACTTGCACCCCTGCCGGGGCGAAAACCTGCTGCACGGCATGAAGGACATACGCACAAGATGAGATGGGCTGCTGAGTGGACGCTATTGTTCGGGGGGATCATGCTCTGGGGACACCTGGGCATGACGTACGCCCGTCCCGTCGCGCATTTCAGTGCGCAGTCGCATGGGGCGAGTGCGCCGCGCTTCCAGCACGCCGGGCCTGCACCGTCTCCGCGCAATTCGCCGAAGCGAGAGCCATCGCAGAACGATCCCGGTGCCGCGCGCCACAATGAAGAACTTCCGCCGCCGCCGCCGGGCCGTCGCCCCAATGGTCATATGTCGCCGGAAGACCGGCGGCTGCTGCGGCAACATATCCAGGATGCCGTGCGCGAGTTGTACACTCACTAACGATTAAGACGCGCGCCTTCATGGCTCATGGTTCATGAATCGAGAGGGCACCACAGTGTCGCCAAACGCTTCCCCAAAACGCCAGTGATGTCACGATGACGCGAGCGTCGCATGAAGCCCAACCCAAACCTGCCAGCCTGCGCCGACGCCGGCTTTTTTTGCGCCCGTCGAAAGTGCATTGATGTGGCGTACGTCGTCAGGGCGACGGCGGCCGCGCTGCGTCGCCTGCCGGCTTCGATGTCGTGGGTGCCTCGGCGGCTGACGGCTGGCCCGCTTGCCTACACACTGCGTCGCCTGCCACCCTCAGTGCCGCGGATGCCTCGGCGGCTGAGTTCCGGCCTGCTTGCCGTCGTGTGGTTCGCGTCGCCGCTCGCCGGTCACGCGTCGCCGATGCGGCATGCAGGCGCGGCGCATGCGGCGAGTTCTACGACGCCCCGCGCACCCGGGGTACCCGGTGCTGCCGATGCCGTCGTCGATCGCGCGACGCAGCCCCTCACCGCCGACGACGCGCGCTATTTGCTCACGCGCACCGGTTACTCGCCGGACGCGCGCGAACTCACCCCGTTCGTTGGACGCACGCATGCACAGGCTGTCGACCTTCTGTTGTCGCGGGCGCGTCGCCTGGCCGTGACGCCGCCGCCCACCTGGGTCGAGGACCCGCCGCTGTATGGTGCGCCGGTCAAGTCGATGACAGTCGAGCAGCGTCGCGCGCTTAACGAGCGGCGCAACCGTATGGCGGCGTCGCTGACAGCATGGTGGGCGCAGGAGATGGCAACGACGCCGTCACCGCTCACGGAGCGCATGACGATGTTCTGGCACAACCACTTCGTGTCGAGCGACGACAAGGTGCGCGAGCCCGTCATGCTGTACCGGCAGAACGTCTTGCTGCGCGCGAACGCGCTCGGCAACTTCGGGACGCTGCTGCACGCCGTGTCGAAGGATCCGGCCATGCTGGTTTATCTCGATGGCGCGGGTAGCCGGAAGGGACGTCCCAATGAAAACTTCGCGCGTGAAGTCATGGAGCTGTTCACGCTGGGCGAAGGGCATTACACCGAGCAGGACGTGCGCGAGGCGGCGCGCGCCTACACGGGATGGGGCATCGATCGGACGACGATGACATACGTCTGGCGTCCCAATCTTCATGATGCGGGCACAAAGACGGTGCTGAACCAGACCGGCGACTTCGACGGCGACCAGATGCTCGACATTCTGCTGGCGCGTCCGGAAACCGCGACGTTCATCACCGGCAAGTTGTGGCGCGAATTCGTGTCGCCGACCCCGGATCCGGTGCAGGTCGAGCGCGTCGCGAGTCGTTTTCGTGCCAGTGGTTACGACATCCGGGTGGCGATGCGTGCCTTGCTGTTGACCCCCGCGTTCTGGGATGTCCGAACGCGTGGGACGTTGGTCAAGTCGCCAGCGGAGTTCGTGACCGATACGGTGCGCGCGTTCGACATTGGCTACGACGATCCACGACTGCTTGCCCGGCAAATGCGCGTCCTCGGGCAGGACCTCTTCCGTCCACCCAATGTGAAGGGATGGCCGGGGGGCGATGCGTGGATCGACAGCACGACGCTGCTCGCACGCAAACAGTTTGTCGAGCGCATGTTCCGTGCGACGGAGAGTGCGAATGCGGGTGGGGCGTCGATGATGACGCCGCCCTTGTCGATGTCGACACGCCCCGGCGTGCGGCGTACGGCACTGGGGGCGGGGCCGTTGATGCCATCGATGCCAAGAACGGTGGCGGGCGTGCGCTTCGATTTGTCGCGCTGGCTGCAACGCTACTCGCTGGGGCCGGTCGACGTTCCGGATGCGGCGTCGCGCGAGGCGTTGCAGCGGGCCGTGCTGCCGCTCAAGCCTGCGGCGCCGCAAACCGCTGGCGTGAACAGCGCGGCCTACTTGCAGGGCTTGTTGATGGACCCCGTATATCAGTTGAAGTGATGAGGGAGCGCCGGGCAGCACGGCGCGGATGACATTGGGCGATGGCTTCGCAGGCTTGCGAAGCTGGCCGAGCGAGGTGAGAGATGCGTGAGATGCGTAGACGTGATTTTCTGACGTTCGCGGGTGGGCTTGGCGCAGCGTGGCTGGTGCCGATGCCGGTGTTCGGGGCGGCACGCGATCTTGCGGGGATGCGGCTGGGCGCGGGCGGCAACTACGGCAATCTTCTGATCCTCATCGAACTCAAGGGCGGGAATGATGGATTGAACACGGTCATTCCTTATGCCGATCCGCTGTATGCGAGTCTGCGCCCCGGCATTGGCATTGCGCGGGATCAGGTGGTGCAACTCGATGAGCGCAGCGGCCTGCATCCGGCGATGGGGGCGGTGTTGCCGATGTGGCAGGCGAACGAGTTGGCGATCGTGCAGGGGGTGGGGTATCCGCAGCCGAACCTGTCGCACTTCCGGTCGATCGAGATATGGAATACGGCGTCGCGTTCGGACGAATACTTGCGCGACGGTTGGTTGTCGCGGGCGTTTGCGCAGCGGGCCGTGCCACCCGGGTTCGACGCCGATGGCGTGATCGTGGGCAGTGCGGAGCTGGGGCCGTTGGGCGGCGGCGCTCGCGCTGTGACGCTGACCAATCCGGCGCAATTCCTGCGCGAAGCCGGCCTTGCATCCGCGCATGCGGCGCAGGTGAGCAATCCGGCGCTGGCGCATGTGTTGCGTGTGGAGAACGACATCGTGAAGGCGGCGGACGGATTGCGTCCACGCCAGGGGCAATATGTGTTGCGCACGCCGATGCCGGCGGGGGCGTTCGGCAACGGCGTGAAGACGGCGCTGCAGGTGGTGGCCGCGGCCGATTCGCCGGCGGGCGTGCCGCAGCCGGGGCGCGGGGTTGCGGTATTGCGTCTGACGCTCAACGGGTTCGATACGCACCAGAATCAGCCGGGGCAGCAGGCCAATTTGCTGCGTCAACTGGCACAGGGGATGATGGCATTGCGGGCGGGGCTGACGGAATTGAACCGCTGGAAGTCGACGATGATCGTCACGTATGCGGAGTTTGGCCGGCGGGCGCGCGAGAACCAGAGCCATGGGACGGATCATGGCACGGTGGCGCCGCATTTCATTGCCGGCGGTCGCGTTCGGGGTGGGCTTTATGGCGACGTGCCACGTCTGGACCGGCTCGACGGCAACGGCAATCTGCCGTTCGCCGTCGATTTTCGCGATGTTTACGCGACAGTGTTGCAGCGCTGGTGGAGGCTTGATCCACAACGGGTGTTGGGCGGCGCGTTCAAGCCGTTGGACGTGTTGCGGGCATGATGGGCTGAGGTTCGGGGAACGTATCGGTCATGACTCGCCGAGCAATGGGCTGATGGTGTTGGCGTGTCGAGCGCCCGCCCCCATGGCTGTGATGGACGTGAGTGCTGGCGATCCGTGTGGCGACGTGGCGGCGTGGCGACGTAGTGAGGTGGCGACCTGAAGGTGTGGCGAGGTGACAACGTGACGCTGTGACAACGTCGCGACGTGGCAATGTCGGGAAGTCGCCCCGCGAATCCGGGGCGGGGGCGCGTCAGCGTGCGCGCCAGGCGCGCCAGAATTTCCGCAGTGGTGTGAGATCGATGCGTTGATGAAGGACTTGATAGTCGCTGTCGGCGACCTCATCCATCAGCGCCAATTGCAGGGCGGCGAGGGCGAGCAGAGGCTTTTGCTTGCGACGGTCTGGCCTGGGGATGGCGGCGGCTGCGTCGGTGATGGCCTGGCGAGCGCGCGCGTGCTGGAACGTCATGAGCGCGACGAATGCGGGCGAGTACTTGCCGTTTTGCAGATCGGCGGCGGTGACGCCGAAGCGTTGCAGCTCGTCGATGGGGAAATAGACGTAACCGGCGCGCGCATCGACACCTGCGTCGGTCACGCGTCGACCGAGTGTGATGGCGTGACCGAGGGTGTGCGCGAGGGCGGGGGTGTTTGCGTCATCGAAACCATAGACGTGAGCGGCGAGTTCGGCGGGCGCACCGCCTGCGGCGTCGCAATAATGCGAGAGGCCGGCGAAGTCGAGATAGCGCATCTGGGCGAGATCCATCTCTGCGCCATGCAGGACGGCGTCGAACGTGGCGCGGGCGAGTCCGCGCTGTTGGACGACGGGGGCAAGGGCGCGGGAGACGGGGTGGGCCGGGGCGCCGGAGAAGAGTCGCGTGAGTTCCTGGCGCCACCAGTCGAGCTTTGCGTGGGCGACGCCGGGGTCATGGACGGCGGCATGGATATCGGCGATTTCCTGGCAGAAGGCGTGGGCGGCGTAAGCGGCGTCGCGCCGGGACGGTGGCAACTGGAGGAGTGCGTAGTAGAGCGCGGAGCCGGGAGGGCCGGCTTTCTGGCGGCAGTAGTCGTTGGCCTGCGTGGGGCTGGCGGGGGTGCCGGGGTTGTCGACGTTGCCGGAAGTATTGTCGGCGGATTCGTGGGGTTGCATGCGAAAGGGGGTATCGGTTGGGTCAGGTGCCCGGACGCCGGTGTGCGGGCGCGCCCTTGGGCAAATGCCATGAATTGGGGCGAATTCTAGCACTGAGGGCTTGGCGGCGGCGCGGGAGGGGTAGGGGGCGGCGTTGGGAGTGATGAGATTGCCGGTGAATATCACTTCGTGTAGAATTCTCGCCTGCTTTGACGCATGCGAGCGGGGCGGCAACGAGTCGCCCCTTTTCATGTCCGACAGGACGCATGCCGTCGACCCGATGCTGGGGTGTCGTGCCTGACCAAGGTGACCGACGCCCACGGGCTGCGAGGATGGCGAAATTGGTAGACGCACCAGGTTTAGGTCCTGACGCCCGCAAGGGTGTAGGGGTTCGAGTCCCCTTCCTCGCACCAACTCCCCGTTTTGGCATCGGTTACGTAGGTCTCACTTCTTCCCGGAAAATCTCGCAAACGCTCGCTGAATAAGGCGGGGCGGGGTTTTTGCGTGAATTCTGATTGTTTCCCACTTGCTCAAAATCTCACCTCTTCGCGCCTAAAATCGTGGCGGGCCCCCCATTTTTTACCCGAGGTTTCCCCACGAAATGGCATCGATTCAGAAGGTGGCAAAGGGTTGGCGCGTGCAAGTGATGGTTGATGGGCAGCGCGATAGCCGGACGTTCGACACGAGAGCGGCGGCGTAGGCATGGAGTGCGCAGCGGGAGACTGAGTTGCGGTCGATTGCTAGCGGGGCAGGGAGTAAGACGCTGACGGTTGGCGATGTGCTCAAGGAGTATGAACTGAAGGTGAGTCCCACGAAGCGCGGGGCCAGATGGGAGAAGCTGAGGCTTCCGCTGATTGGGAGTCGCATGATCAATGGGCGGAAGTTTGCCGAGATCCGGCTGGCGGATCTCCGGCCTAGTCATATTGCCGCTTGGCGAGACGCTCGGATGCGTGAAGTTTCGGGGGCGTCGACGTCGCGGGAAATGTCGCTGATGTCGCATGCGTTTCTGGTGGCTCGGAAGGAGTGGGGCTGGCTGGTGACCAATCCAATGGCAGAGATGCGACGGCCGCCAGAGCCGCCTGGTCGCGAACGGCTGATTTCGCAAGAGGAAATCGAGTCGCTACTTGCGAGCATGGGCTACGAAGACGGGCTGCCTGTAGAAACGCCGATGCAACGTGTGGCCGTCGCATTCCTCTTGGCGATAGAGACGGCGATGCGTTCAAGTGAAATCCTGACACTCACTGCATCGTCAGTGAACTACAACGGCAAGTTCGCCCGCTTGCCGATGACCAAAAATGGGACTGCGCGAAATGTGCCGCTGTCGTCACGCGCGATCGAGCTATTGAAGATGCTTCCGGCGGTAACGAAAGGGAAACCGCTGTTCGCGCTGTCGACGTCAAGCCGCGACACCCTCTTCCGAAAGGCACGAGACAGGTCACAGATTCCTGACGTGACGTTTCACGACACCCGCCACGAAGCCATCACCCGTTTGGCGAAGAAGTTGCAGCCGTTGGACCTGGCCAGGATGACGGGACACAGAAACATCTCGGAACTAACGACCTACTACAACGCTACTGCGACAGATATCGCGGGGAGACTTGGCTAATCGAGAAGGGGGCGTTCCAGTGAGGATATTGAAGTGGCAGGTGGAGCATCAATCGAACTCGCGATCAGAAAAAATACCCGTCGATCAAAAGATTGGTGGGCATTTTATTCCTCAGAGCTTCGGCCTTGATGGGCCGGATTCGACCCAACTGAGACGTTCGCAACGACTGTGATGCGGTGACCGGTCTTGGGCGATCACCGGTCATTCGGATTCCAGACGACGCGACAAAGTTGCTGGACCGATATAAACGTTATCAGGATTGAGCCCCATAAATCACGATGATTTGTTTGCGGCTGCTGCTAAGTTTATCTAAATGAGTTCGTGTTGACTCCGAGTAGCGACTGAAAAAGCCGGGCACGATGTGAATGCCCAGACAGCGGATTCTGACGCAGCTTGTGATACAGCGTCTTTTTCGAGATGCCGAGCGCATGGCTCGCCTCGGCGACGTTACCGTTGTGGCGCCGCAGCATGTCTTGGGAACGCACGCTGGAACAGCTCGGCGCGAACGAGTCGATTCCCGTCGATTGCCGCATGATCGCGGCATCGAAGGCCGATCTCGTGGCGCTGGCCGCCGAAGGCGGTTTTCGCGCGGATCTGCTGTATCGGCTGTACGTTGCACAGATCGGGCTGCCGCCGTTGAGCGAGCGCCGCGAAGACGTGCCGCTGCTGCTCGAGCACTTCGTGTGGCGGCGGCACGTCGCTTCGCAACAACCCACGCCGGTGGTGTCGGCATCGCAGGTGTCGGAGTTAACGGAGCGCGCGTTGCGTGTTGATCTCTTCGCTTTGCGCGTAACGCGTCCTTGCGTTGCAGCAGCACAGCCGTGCGTGCCTGCAGCGGTGGGTCGAGCAGCACAACCTTCCCACCAAGGTTCTCCGATGCCATTGCAAACAGGATGCCGTTCAGTCCGTGCGTTAGCCACACGAGGACACCAAGTGGATTCCAGAAGCAAGGGCTGCAAGGCTTGCTGCCCACATAGGAGTGGGCAGCCTTCGCTTGAGGGCGGACTAGGTGAGAAAGGACAGCGTGGCGCCCTGGAACTCCCAAGCTGGGTGGGGTTGCTTCTTCATACCAAGCGTCGGGAGCCCGTCGTCGCAGAGACTGCCTCACCTTGGCCTTTGTTTCCCCGCGTGCTTCCAATCGAAGCGCTACGATCAACCTAGCTATTAGAGGCCGAGATCCGACAAGCCGGGATGATCATCCGGACGACGGCCGAGCGGCCAATGGAATTTCCGCTCTTCTTCCTTGATTGGCAAATCGTTGATGCAAGCGTAGCGATTCACCATCAGACCGTCCTCGCGGAACTCCCAGTTCTCGTTGCCATAGGACCGGAACCAGTTACCAGAGTCGTCACGCCATTCGTAGGCGTAACGCACGGCGATCCTGTTACCAGTGAACGCCCACAGCTCCTTGATGAGACGATACTCGTGCTCCTTCGACCATTTGCGCTCAAGGAACCCTCGGGCTTCATTGCGGCCGTTTGCGAATTCAGCACGGTTGCGCCAGCGAGTATCCAGGCTATATGCGAGGGACACTTTGGCAGCGTCGCGGGTGTTCCAGCCATCCTCGGCCAGGCGCACTTTCTCGACGGCGGATTCGCGTGTGAAAGGAGGGAGCGGCGGACGGATTTCAGTATTAGTCGACATGGTATTACCTCAGTGGTTGGTGGATGAAGACCCGATACCGGGCCGAAGAGTGGATAAGAGCAGTGCTGCGTGTTCTTGATCGCTTAGTCTGGCGATTAGCGCGTGTGCATGGCGGACTTCGCTCGCTTACGCCGCGAACGTGATGTAACCGCCGGAGTGCGTCATGATGTGCGCCCAACGCACGGCCGCGTACAGGCCCTCGGCGCAAGCAAAGTCGCTGCCGTCAATCGCGACGACCCACTGGTCTTCGTTGAGGCGAAGCGCGAGTCGTTGGCTGTTGACCAGATCGCTGTACCAGCGCCATGTGGCCGGATTCGACTTATCCGCCTGCAGAGCTTGATGAAGGGCAGTGACTTCGAAATCTGAGGGGCACATGACAGTCTCCTTGACGTACCGACCTTGATTGATTCAGACAGGTCTGTATCAATATTCGTATAGACAGGTCTGTCTGTCAAGAAATTTCCGCGCGTCCTTGTACCTTTGCAGAGACAGGTCTGTCTGCGATAATGGAGGTTCGATTTGGTAAAAAGGGGCCGAAATGTCACAACCGTCCGCACGCGACCGGATATTGGAAACTGCGGCGCGCCTGTTCTATCAGGACGGGTTCCGTGCCACAGGCATCGACAAGATCATTGCCGAGTCAGGCGTCGCAAAAATGTCGCTTTACCGCCATTTCGCCTCCAAGAACGAACTTATTGCGGCGTTTCTGGACCGTCGTCATGAGTTCTGGATGCGCTGGTTTGTCGAAGAGGTGGAGGCTCGTTTTGCTCAGCGTGCCCAGTTGTCCGTCATCGCAGAAGCCTTGGGCGAATGGTTCGCGCAGGAAGACTTCCGTGGTTGCGCGTTTATCAATGTGGTCGCCGAAGCAGGATCGACGGGAGACCCTGGGCACCTTCAGCAGGCCGTATCCCATAAGCACTCGTTGGAGCAGTACATCTCTGAACTCGCTGGTCGCCTCGGGCTGCAGTCACCTGCTACCGTCGCCGCAGATGCGATGATCTGCGTAGAAGGCATGATTGTGCGCTACCAGATGACACATGATTCCACGGTGATTGATTCGGGCAAGCGCGTACTGGCGAGAATCGAGGACGGCGCCTCAACAAGGCGCAGGTCCAAAGCTGCCTGACGGGGTCATTTTTGCGTGGACATCAACACACTGGAACAGTAGCGCGAACTTTCGCTCCACCTCATCGGTTAGCGCACACCAGTCATAGCTGGACTGCTGCCAGTGATGCGGCAACAACGCGGCAATGTCGGTGGCGCGGCTTTGTAGGAGGGCTGCGTCTGGACGATTCAAGAACTCTGGGCGCAATCTACGGCTGCTTAACACGCGCACGTGGATGCGATTCTCGCTGCGGTCCGATGGGAGACGCGATTGCCCGGATTCGATTCGTTCGCCAGGCAAACTAGCGAGCGAATCGTTACGACTGAAATGTGGAGAGAATGAAGCACGCGGACGCGCCAGGACCTGCGCGACGCTTCAAATCGCGTGGTGTCTAGTATCCGCAGTGCCGTTGGACCATTATTGGCCGAAATAGATTGGCTGCATGCCGTCGTTGTCGAGGTGACGGGCGGTCTTGGGAACACCCGCTGACGACGCGCCTGCCGTGGCGACACCGCCATAGCTCGCATCTCCGCGTTGCGCTGCCAGGCGTGCTTCGGCCGCCTGTATCTCGGCGAGGTAGTTGGCGTCTTCTCCACGAGACTGGTCGTAGCCCGCAGCGCGCAGTTGCGCGAGTCAATCCGGACGTGTCAGTGCCTGCGAAAACGGGGCTGGTGACAGATGTAGCGATAACGAGTGCGGCAAGGAAGCGGGATTTCATGATTCTCTCCAAAGAAACAGTGACTATGGAGCAAGAATGCATCAATTCGGCTATAGGGGATAAGGCAGATATCCTATGTTTTCTATAGGCTGAAATGATAGTGATGGTGATGGTTGAAACGCGCGCTTTCTGACGAGACTTCAGACTTCTCGGAATGCGCCGTTGCAAGCTTCCCTCCCGCGATTGCCGCATCTAGGCCCGGGTGCTCGAGTTGCTTAGCGTCGACCCTGGCCGTCTTCAACGCCGCGTCAATCTTATTCAGTTCCTGGCCGAAGTCGCGCCCACTCCTCACCGTCTCACCGTACGGTCATGCTCTTCAGCTGACGCAGCTTGTGATACAGCGTTTTTTCGACATGCCGAGCGCATCGCTCGCCTCGGCGACGTTACCGTTGTGACGCCTCAGCATGACTTGGAACGCACGCTGGAACGGCTCGGCGCGAACGAGTCGATTACCGCCGATTGTCGCGTGATCGCGGCATCGAAGGCCGATCTCGCGGCGCTGGCCGCCGAAGGCGGTTTTCGCGCGGATCTGCTGTATCGGCTGTACGTTGCACAGATCGGGCTGCCGCCGTTGCGCGAGCGCCGCGAAGACGTGCCGCTGCTGCTCGAGCACTTCGTGTGGCGGCGGCACGTCACTTCGCAACAACCCACGCCGGTGGTGTCGGCATCGCAGGTGTCGAAGTTAACGGAGTGCGCGTTGCGTGTTGATCTCTTCGCTTTGCGCGTCACGTACGCGATCTCGATCAGCGTCGGAACTTCTTCGCCAATTCCGTCAACACCTGGACGAAGGCCTTGCTCGCCGCCGTCCGATACGCGCCCTTGCGTTGCAGCAGCACAGCCGTGCGCGCCTGCAGCGGTGGGTCGAGCAACACGGGGTGCAGCTCGGTATGCGCGCGCGCGATGCCATCGGGCAGTACGGTTGCGAGCTGCCCACGCCGCACGATCTCGACGATCGCACTGATCGAACTTACCTCGATGGCAACCTGCGGGCGGATCCGGTTCTGCGCGCAATATTCGTCGATGTAACGCCGCGTCGCGAACGCTTTGTTCAGCAGCACCAGCCGTTCGTTGGCGAAGTCCTGCGCGGACAGTGGCTTGCGGCGCGTCGCGCGCGCATGGCCTCCGCCGACGACGAGGCTCAGCGTCTCGCGAAACAACGGCTCGCTTTCGATTTCCGCAGTGTGGACGGGCTCGAACGCGATGCCCGCGTCGAGCCTGTCATCGGCGAGCTGCGCTTCGATTTGATCCTGCGTGATTTCCTGAATGTCGATCGCGATGCCGGGATGCAGGCCATAAAAACGATCGATCACGGGCCCCACGAGATAAGCCGTGAAGGTCGGCGTCAAGGCAAGGCGCAAACTGCCGCGGCTCAGTTCGCCGACGTCATGTATCGCCCGCACGCCCGCATCCAGATCCTGTAGCGCGAGCTTCGCATAACGCATCCACGCCGCGCCGGCATCCGTGAGTTGCACGTTCCGCCCCGAACGGTCTAGGAGCTGCGTGCGCAGCGTGTCTTCCAGTTGCCGTATCTGCTGTGACAGCGTGGGCTGTGAAACGTGCAGCGCCTCGGCGGCGCGTGTGAAATTGCGGTGTTCCGCGACGGCCAGGAAGTAACGGATATGACGCAACAGCATGGCGAATCTCCTCGTCCTCGATAACTATTGGTGTTTTCTATGGTTATCATCATAAACCCGTCTTGGACGCTATGATGGAAAAGATCCATTCTCTGTCCAACGCACCGCACTGACCGACACGGCAACGAACGCCAGATTGAATGGAGCTGACCATGCAAGAGATCATCGACGGTTTTCTGAAGTTTCAGCGGGACATCATGCCCGCGCGCAAGGATTTGTTCCGCAAGCTGGCCACCAGTCAGACGCCGCGCACACTGTTTATTTCCTGTTCCGATAGTCGCATGGTCCCCGAACTGGTTACGCAGCGCGAACCGGGCGATCTGTTCGTGATCCGCAACGCCGGCAACATCGTGCCTTCGTTCGGCCCTGAGCCCGGCGGTGTGTCGGCAACGGTCGAATATGCGGTGGCCGCGCTCGGCGTGACGGATGTGGTGATATGCGGCCACTCGGACTGCGGCGCGATGACGGCCGTCGCGACGTGCAAGTGCCTCGACCATATGCCCGCTGTCGCGAACTGGCTGCGCTACGCCGACTCGGCGAGGCTCGTCAACCAGGCGCGTGAACATGCGGGCGAGCGCGAGCGCGTCGACTCGATGGTGCGCGAGAACGTCATCGCCCAGCTCGACAACCTCAAGACCCACCCCTCAGTTGCACTGGGACTCGCGCAAGGCCGCCTAAATTTGCACGGATGGGTCTACGACATCGAATCCGGCTCGATCGACGCGCTCGACGCCGCGACCCGCCAGTTCGTGCCGCTCGCTGCGCATCCCGATGTCACCGCGACGCCCGCAGAGTGCGTGGCTGCGCTCTGATTCCCGGCTTGTCACACCGACTGTCGATCTCACCAGGTTGATTTTTACCCAAGGAGCAACATCATGACACAATCGCAAGTCACACCGAACGCACGCGAAGCATTGACGGAAGCGATCGTCGACGCGAAGGTGCGCAAGAACCTCACCTTCGAAGCCATCAACGAAGGCACGGGCTTGAGCCTCGCATACACGACAGCCGCGCTACTCGGTCAGCATGCGCTGCCGGAGAATGCGGCGAAGCTCGTCGCCGAACGCCTCGGGCTCGACGCCGCCGCCGTTCGCCTGCTGCAAACCATTCCCGTGCGCGGCAGCATTCCGGGTGGTGTGCCGACCGATCCCACCGTCTACCGCTTCTACGAAATGGTGCAGGTGTACGGCTCTACGTTGAAGGCGCTGGTTCACGAGAAATTCGGCGACGGCATCATCAGCGCGATCAACTTCAAACTCGATATCCAGAAGGTGCCGGACCCGGAAGGCGGCGAGCGTGCCGTCATCACGCTCAACGGCAAGTATCTGCCGACCAAGCCGTTCTGAACCCATGATGCAAAGACGAAAATTCTTACTGAGCACCGGAGCCGCGCTTGCTTCGGGCGGCCTTGCCCTCTCGGGTTGCACGATGACGAGGCCTCGCTCCACGTAGAGCACCAGCAACGCGCTGTACCCCACAAGGAGATCCGAAATGACTTCACCCGCAGCAATTCGCCCGCCGCTTCCCCCGTTCACGCTGGAGACGGCCATCGAGAAAGTCCGTCTCGCGGAAGACGGTTGGAATTCGCGCGACGCCGCCAAGGTCGCGCTCGCCTATTCGCTCGACACGAAATGGCGCAATCGCGCAGAGTTCGCGAACAATCGTGCGGAAGCGCAGGCGTTCCTCGAGCGCAAATGGAAGAAGGAACACGAGTATCGTCTGATCAAGGAACTGTGGGCGTTCGGCGGCAATCGCATTGCCGTGCGCTACGCCTACGAATGGCACGACGACTCGGGCAACTGGTTCCGCTCCTATGGCAACGAGAACTGGGAGTTCGGTGAGGATGGTCTCATGCAACGTCGCTATGCGTGCATCAACGACATGCCGATCAAGGAGTCGGAGCGCAAGTATCACTGGCCCTTGGGCCGTCGGCCAGACGATCATCCGGGACTGAGCGAGTTGGGACTTTGAAGCCCGGATCGTTACAGCCGCGATGAGCGATTAGCGCCCAACAATCCAGTGGCGACGAATGACCGATTGTTGGGCGTGCGCCGGCGCGCCGTCGGGATGTAGCGACTTAAATGTCGTTGAATTATTCGCGACTTTTCGTTTGCTCCTCTTGGGTGAAAGTATGATCGGTGTCCGGTGTCCGGTGTCCGGTGTCAGGTCTGAGCTACAAAGCAGTCTGTCAAATCGCCAGTCTGCGGAATCGACGGTCGGCCGAAGTTGGCCGTTTGCAGCCGTTTTTGGATGGCTGCCTTCGACCCTTCTGAGTCGCTCGACACATACGTGGTTATATGGCTATTTCCGACGTGAAGCAGCCGTTCGGCTTCTCGCCTCAATGGCCTTTGCCTGGTCGTAAGAAGAACCAGCGGCGCCGCAGTGATCGATCGGGCCGCCCCGTGACTACGCCGAACGAATGCGAGCCGCACGGTTGCCGTTTGGTGCACTCGACACGTTTAGGCCCACCGTCGGGGCACGACCACTTCCACCATCGCTTACAAACCAAAAATGAGCGAGCGATGCGCTGCAACGCCCGCTGCGACACCGGCCGCCGCGGCGAACGTCGCGTTGGACCATACGCTGGCGGCATCACCAGCGGCGAACACGCCAGGAACGCTAGTCTGCTTCCAGTCGTCGACGCGGATGACGGCGCCCATCGGACCTTCGTCGAACTCGCATCCGAGTTGGTTCGCCAGCGGACTTGCCATCTCGGCGCGCGGCCCCACGAACAGTGCATCGATTTCGATAATGCGGCCATCGGCGAGACGCAAACCCGTCATGTTGGGTGCGTCGCCAAGCACGTCCACGACTGGCACCCGTTCGATCTGCACATTGCGAGCTTTGAGCCGCTCAGTGTCTTCGGGCGATGGCTCAATGATGCCTTGGGTAAACCACGTCGTCGGTCCCCAGTCAGGAACCAACATCGCCTGATGAATCGACAGTGAGTGCGTTGCCAGGACGCCGAGCCGTTTGCCTGCGACTTCGTAACCGTGACAATACGGACAATGTAGCGCGCTTATACCCCAGCGCTTATCCAGGCCGGGGAGAGCGGGCAGTTCGTCTCGAACACCCGTCGCGAGGATCAATCGATCTGCGCTTGAGGCACTCCCACTGCTTTGCGTAACAATGAAGCGATCATCGACGCGCGCCGCGCTGTGTGCTTCGCCTGCCGCGACGTGCGCGGACGGATACGCCAAGAGTTGCGCCGTCGCCTCATCGATGATTTCGCCGGGCGTCTTGCCATCCTGTCCGAGAAAACCATGAACGTGTGATGCGAATCGATTGCGTGGCGTTCTACTGTCGAGAACGAGCACATGCCGTCTCGCCCGCGCCAACTGCATTGCGGCTGAAAGTCCGGCGAAGCTTCCGCCGATCACAATGACATCGTAGTGCTGGCCCATATGTTCTCTCCCAAAACTATCACGTAACATCGATTGTTGCATGATAACGGTATGTTAAACTTTTATGCAACTTGAAAAGTTTCTTGATATGGGGCGCCCACGATGAAGACCGATAGCCGCATGTCACGCGTCTTGCACGCGTTGATTCATATGAAGCATGCGGATGGCCCGCTCACCTCCGAAGCACTCGGTGAAATGCTGTGTACGAACGCGGTCGTCGTGAGGCGTTTGTTCAGCGGCCTACGCGATATTGGATACGTCACCTCGGAGAAAGGACACGGAGGTGGTTGGGTGCTGGCCGAGTCCCTCGAAAACATCACGCTACTGGACGTCTACCGCGCGGTCGGCGAGCCTTCGCTTTTCTCGCATCTTGTTTCAGCGGATCATCCGGAATGTCTCGTCGAACAAGCTGTGAATGCCCACCTTGCGGCGACACTTCTGGAAGCCGAAAGCGTTCTGCTGAAAGAATTCGAGAAAGTCACCATTGCGATGCTTGCAGGGGAAGTCGGAACTTCGGCGTTACGGTCGAAATCGGCTCGCGTAGCGAATAGATCGCGGTCAAGTGCCAACTGAGATTGATGCTGGCGTAGCGAGGCACCGAGCGGCCGTCCGGCTTCGAAGATCGTTTTCTCCAGCGCCGAATACCCGGCCCGTTTGACCCGATGCAGTCGCCAGGACGATTGGCCGCTGCGAGAGCCTAAGCGGCCATTTCTGGAACCTTCGCTTGAATCACTCGGATGACTGCCGATGGCCGGCAAGCGACCGCTCGCTGGCCGCCATGCGATCAAACCTCGGTCTGCTCCGCCATCTCGAGGGCATCGTCGACCTCGATTCCCAGGTAGCGAACCGTGCTTTCCAACTTTGTGTGTCCGAGCAGCAACTGCACCGCTCGAAGGTTCTTCGTCCACCGGTAGATCAGCGAAGCTTTCGTGCGGCGACTCTTGTGGGTACCGTATGCGACGTCGTCGAGGCCAATCGATGCGACCCAGCGGTGTTCCAGGCGAGCATATTGCCGCGTCGACAGGTGCGGGGACGTATGAATCCGGCTCGGGAACAGAAAATCCGCCGCCTTCGGTCCCCGGGCTTCGATCCACGCTTCAAGGCTCTCCCGGGTCTGTTCCGTGATCTCAAATTGCACTGGCCGCTGTGTCTTCTGCTGCATGATTGTTGCCCTCGACGCCACTTGGCTTCCGCGACGGACATCCCGGACCCACAACCGCGTGCGGTCGCACGCCCGCAGCTTGCTATCAATCGCGAGATTGAACATCGCGAGCTCACGAACGTTCGACGCCATCTGAAGTCTCGTCCGAATCGCCCAGATCTCCCGAAGCTTTAACGGCGGCTATTCGAGGATGAGCTGCTGCACATGGCCGCAGACTTTCCCCATTCAACCGCCTCGCGCAGGCAAGACTCTGGACGCCCCGCCACTCACCCCAAGACGCGATCCCGGTCATGGAAGCGTTGCATCCAGTAGGGGAACGGCGCTAATGGTTCAGATACTTTATCGAGCCGCGCGCACTGTTCGGAGGTTAATGCGAAATTCTGTGCATCGAGATTAGCTGCGAGTTGCTCACACGTGCGGGCTCCGATGATGACAGAAGTGATCTGCTCGCGCGCAAGCAACCAGGCGAATGCGACTTGAGCCGGCGTAGCCCCTAGTTCGTCGGCGACTTCACGCAATACTGCAAGGATCGGCTCTGCCCTGACGGTATCAATCGGCGGAAAGTCGAGCTTCGCACGCCGCCCTGCGGCTTCGCCATTCTGCGAGTACTTGCCGCTCAGGTAGCCACCTGCGAGCGGACTCCAGACCAAAAGGCCGATTCTATTTGTCGCTGCAACCGGCATGAGTTCGTGCTCGATATCGCGGCTCGTCAGCGAATAGTGCACCTGATTGCTGACGACATGAGCTCGATCGCTATGGGACGTTATGCCGACGGCCCGCTCGATATCGCCTGCACTGAAATTGCACACACCAATATGGCGGACCTTGCCTTGGGTGACGAGATCGTCGAGCACACGAAGCGTCTCGTCGAGCGGAACGAGCGCGTCACGGTCATGCAACTGGAAAAGGTCGATGTGATCGCGACCGAGTCTCTTCAGGCTTGTCTCGACCGAGCGCATAATGTGTGAACGTCCCAATCCAACTTCGTTCTCGCCACGGCCGGTGCGTAGCCGAACCTTGGTCGCGACGAGAATACGATCTTCGTCCAGCCCCAACGCTTTCACGACATGGCCCACGACCTCTTCTGAGCGACCCTGCGAGTAGGCGTCCGCCGTGTCGATCAGGTTGACGCCTCGTTCCACGGCCATTGCGACGAGCCGGGCGGCCTGATCGTTGTTCAAGCCGGCAATACTGCCCCAGATGCCCGAGCCAGCTCCGAAAGTCATTGCGCCCAGGCTCAGCCGTGAAACCCGTAGACCAGTTCTGCCAAGCGTGCTGTATTCCATCGTGTATTCCTGGTTTGAACGAAATCCTGATGTATCGGTAAAGTAAGACCCTGAGTCCACGCATCGCGATATCGGCTCTCGTCAGGCGCGACGCGACATAAGCTCGCCCAGAAGGGTCTCCAGTTCGACGTGGCCGCGCAAGACTTCGTCAGAACTGCTTTCGAAATCGATCCAGCCTTCGTTGAAGCCGTCCAGCATGCGCATGCGGGGCATAGGATGTTTCATGCCCTGCGTGCGAAACAGCGCTTCCCACGTCTGCCTCTCGATGACTTCCGCACGTACCGGACGATTCAGCACACGGGCGAAAGCCGCTGCGAGATCGTTAGGACTCGTCCGGCGTGGCCCCTCAAGCTCGACGACGCGCACACCGCGCCACGTCTGCTGAAGCAGTTCGGCAGCAACGCGGCCCACGTCCGCGGTGGCGACCATCGGCACCGGCTTGTCGAGCGGCTGCAGGTAACTGTCAATGACGCCATCGGCGCTTGCAGACTCAACATCCCACGCGGCGTTCTCCATGAACCAGCCAGGCCGCAGGAACGTCACGGACATCGGCATCTCGCGCAGCGCCTGCTCCATCAGCGTGCGTTGAGTGAGCAGGTTGACCTCGTCGGCCTGTGCGCCGATCGTCGAGAGGCAAACGACTTTGTCGGGCCGCGCCTTCAGAAGTGCTGCGGACACAGCCTCTATCACTGTGCGTGCTTCAGGAAACCCGGGCTCCGGATCGAACTCCGAAGGCGGGAGGATGAAAACGCCCGTCGCGCCTTCGAACGCGGCAGCGAGCGACGAAGGGTCTTCCATGAAAGCCGTCGCGATCTCGCAACCTCGCTCTGCCCATGCCTCTGCCCGCGTCGTATCGCGCACGACTGCGCGCACCGGCTGACCAGCAGCCAGCAGTTCGCGGGCCACTGCGCCGCCCACCTTGCCGGTGATTCCTGTGATTGCATACATTGCGCGTTCTCCATGTGTGGATATATCGGTTGACGCAGGGTGAATGTGCCGATGGTCAATCGCTCAGGCGCGACGCAAACCGTCGTAAAACGCCTTCTCGAACTGTCCGTAGAGGTTCACCACGCGCGCATCGTAGAAGGGCAGCATCTGCGTAAAGAGCGATCCGGCGACCCGCTTGACCGGATCCACCCAGAAGTAGGTGTTCAACAACCCAGCCCAGCTCACACTGCCTGCGCTTCGTCCGTGGGGTCCTTGCTCTGTATTGATGTCAAACGACAGCCCCCACTTGTGCGCGGTGCCCGGAAACTGATCGAAGCTGTTCGACCACGACGGCTGCGCCGTCCTCATTTCCGCGACCTGCAGATCGCCAATGTGATTTCGGAACATTGTCGCGACGGTTTCGGCGCGTAGCACGCGTTCGCCGCGATACGTGCCGCCGGTCAACAGCATCTGCAGGAACGCCATGTAGTCGCGCGGCGTGCTGAAGAGTCCGCCCCCGCCCATGAAGAATTCGGGGCGCTGGTTGGTTTCGAACGGCTCAGGCGCGAGTGAGCCGTCCGCCTGGCGCCTGTGCATGGTGGCGACGCGCTGCTTCTGCTTGCTACCGATGAGAAATCCCGTGTTGTGCATGCTCAGCGGATCGAAGATGTGCTCACGGAAGTAGACTTCCAGCGACTGATCGGTGACGGCCTCGACCAGTTTGCCGACCCAGTCCATGCTGATGCCGCACTCCCAGCGCTCGCCCGGCTCAAACTCGAGTGGCGCCGCGAATGCACCGTTCATCGAATAGCCGATGTCCGGCATGCCCGTCACCGTCTCGTACCGGCTGAGCTTGTCACTCCAGATGCTGTATGTAAATCCGGAGGTATGCGTGAGGAGATGGCGCACCGTGATCGCATTGCGCGCAGGGCGCAGCTTGGGGTGCCCCGAGACGTCGAATCCGTCGAGGATTTGAGGCGATTTCAATTGCGGCAGGATTTCGCCCGCAGGTTGATCCAGCCGCAGCCTGCCCTGCTCGATGCGTTGCATGCACGCGGTTGCGGTAATCGCCTTTGTCATCGACAGGAGCCAGAAGACTGTGTCGGAACTGATGGCCTCGCCAGTGCGGGCGTTCGCCCGGCCACATGCTCCCTCGTAAACCAGTCCGCGCTCGGTTGCGCCCATAGCGACAACACCGGCAACCGTGCCGTCGTCCACTGCCCTCTGCAGGCATTGATTGATTGAACTGTAGGACGGGTGATCGGCCAGCGCGGCGTCGCCACTCGCGCGTGGCGATACTGCCCGCGCGTCGCGGCTTGCGACGCCACCAAGTGTCGCAAGAGCCAGCAGGCTCGACGCACCCTTCAGAAGACGACGACGATCTGTTTGAACTGCCATTTTCCGTTTCTTCCCGAATGAATGAATCGCGGCATTACAGTGCTTCAGTGATGGGCGAAAAACGCGCGCCGCGAGCGGTTTCCCGTTGAAGCGTCCAGCGGATGCTTCGATGAGACGTATTCTGGCCAGGCACTGGACGAAACAAAATGACATGGATGTCATCAGATAAGTGACAAAGCGTCATCTATTTGGCATGATCAACGGACACGTCCACTGCTTCGCGGCGCAGCGTTCGCTTTCACGCGATCGATCGCGCTCCGCCACCGTATTAACGCGAGCAACCATGAGATCCAGTAGCGAGAAGCTTTCCGGCAGCATTAGCGTGTTCGCCGCCGTAGTGGATGCGGGAACGTTTGTGGCCGCGTCGGAGGTGATAGGAATGACGCCGCCGGGCGTCAGTCGGGCAATTGCGCGGCTGGAAAAAAAGTTGAACATCCGGCTCTTCAGCCGGACAACGCGCTCCGTCTCCCTGACTGAAGAGGGCCGCCGCTTTTACGAGCAGGTCATGCCCCATCTCGCCGGACTTGAGGAAGCGGCGGCCGCTGCGGCAGGCGGCGCGTCCGCTGTGCGTGGAAAGCTGAGAATCAATCTGGATCCTGTCGTCTACCGGACCATTCTCGGGCAACAACTCGATGCGTTCATGGACGCACACCCCGAACTCGAAATTGAGTTCATCGCTCGCGACAGTCTTGGCGACCTCGTCATGGACGGTTTCGACCTCGCCGTGCGATTCGGCGAACCCAAAGCGTCTACCCTGATCGCGAGAAAGCTGCTCGACACCCGCATCGTGACGGTCGCAGCGCCCTCGTACGTTGCTCGCTGGGGACGGCCGGCAAAACCCGAGGACCTGCAAGCTCGAAGCCACAGATGCCTTGAATTTCGCAACCCGGAGACAGGCAAGCCGTTCCAGTGGGAATTTCATCGCAAGCGAAAACGCATTGTGGTCGACACTCAGGGACGACTCACGGTCAACGATCCGGGTGCCTTGCTCAACGCATGTCTCGCCGGTTCCGGGATTGCGCAGATGTTGCTGTTCGGTGCCGAGCCCCTGATTGCCGACGGCCGGTTGATCACTCTCTTTCCCGAATGGGTAGACGAACGGTATCCGTTATACGTCTACTACGCATCCCGGCACCACGTGCCGGCAAAGACCCGTGCTTTTCTTGACTTCGTGGTGGAACTGACAGGCAATCACTAGCACGCCGGCACGCGCCAGTGCTGTTTCGGCGGACCGGTGAGGCAATATCGAATGGCCGGTTAAGTATGGGGTGCGGTCTGCGATGATCCGATTCCGAACGTCCAGTTCTGGCCGTTTGCTGTCGCTCGCCAACGGCCGATGACGACTGCGGATTCAACCGGTCAATGCAACAGAGTGAAGAAATCGTTGTGCCGGTGTCTCGTAGTCTAGTGTCTTCCTAGGGCGCTCGTTCAAACGTCGGGCCACGGCATTGAGTTTGGCTTGTGAGTACACGGACAGATCAATGCCCTTCGGCAAATATTGGCGCAGCAGTTCGAGGTGCATCCGAACCAGATCACGGAATGGAAGCGGCAGTTGCAGGAGCGCGCGGCCGACGTGTTCGGATCGGCTGGCACCGTGTCGAACGAGCCGCTGGTAGGCGACGTGCTCAAAGAGTATGAACTGAAGTTGAGTTCGACCAAGCGCGGGGCAAGATGGGAAAAATCGCGTCTGCCCTTGATAGGTAGCAAAGAAATCGACGGTCGGAAGTTTGCCGATCTTTCGTTGTGGCGAACGGGAGTCGGCAAGATGTCGCGAGAGATTTTCGGCGCTTGCGTCAAGCGTGAATAGCTCGATCCGGGGTTGTCGACAGCTTGATGCCCAAGGCATGCATGACGCGCAGTATCGTGGAGAAACGAGGCTGTGCGTTTGGAGCTAGCGCCTTGTAAAGACTCTCTCTGCCAAGCCCTGCGGCGGTTGCGACTTGCGTCATGCCTTTCGCTTTGGCAACGTCCGCAATCGCGGACAGAAAGATCGCAGGGTCATTCTCTTCGAGCGCGGCGTTGAGGTACTCGGCGATCATTTCGTCGCTGTCCAAATACTCGGAGGCATCAAAGCGTGTGATGTCGGTTTTACTCATTTCGATCGCTCCTTCGTGATGGATTCCCACAGTGCCCTGGCTCGCGTGATATCGCCTTGCTGCGTCGACTTATTCCCTCCGCACAAAAGCAGGTAAGTGATCTCACCAGCTTGTCCGTAATACACGCGGTAACCCGGACCAAAGTCGATTCGCATTTCCCAAAGTCCAGCCCCGAGCGATTTCGAATCACCAAAGTTGCCGCGCTCGGCGCGCTTGACGCGCATAAGAATCTTTGCCCTGGCTGCTGTATCTCTGAGCTTGCTGAGCCAAGACCGGAACTGTTCACTCTGGTTGATGATGTACATTTTCATTGTATCCGATTGGATACGGAAAATCAATGATTGCCCCGATTTGCATTCTTATGTGCTGACCTAGTGGTTTCCAGTCGGCGAGGCGCAAATCCGATGGGATGAGCGATATGGAGCCGGAGTCCGTAGCCGTTTGAAGTTGCTCCGCCTCCTGGACACGTGAGAATCGGTCCCTTGGCGCTCAAGTCAGCGCCAAGAATGTAGTGTTAACACGCCGCTTGGTCGAGGGCGTCCGCTATGTCCGTACTGAGTCAGTCGGGGAGACAGGTGCACTAACGCTGAACCGAAGGTGTCCCCGTATCGAAAAATCGGTGGTTCGCGACGCTCCGTGCTGCTCGGTTAAACGGGGGGAGGTCACGGTATTTGGACACTCGCACGTGTTCCGGTTCGAGTCCGGGGGAGGTCACTACGTTAAAGATTGCGGAGAAACTCAATCAATGCGGAGTTGACGAAATCCGGCGCCTCCTGTTGCAGCCAATGCCCTGCTCGCGGAACGACTCGAGAAGCCGACAGTTTTGGCACAATTCGGGGCATGGCGCCGATAATTTCGCGCATGCCCGGCATTGCCAGACCTGTGTCTCGCTCGCCCACAAGGTACAGGGCGGGAACCTCGACGAGCAGGCCCTCCAAAGCCGCTTGCACATCCCAATTGCGATCGAGGTTGCGGTAGTAATTCAATCCGCCGCGAAAGCCAGAAATGCTGAATGCTTGCACAAACGCGTCGAGGTCGGTGGGCGCTAGCCATGCGGGCAACAAAGGAGGATCAATCAGAGAATCAAGGAGTCCACCACTGCGCGGCACAAGTCCGAATGGATTGGGCGTATTCGCGTCGCGGGCTCCGACGTCGCCCGATGCGGAAAAATAGATCTTGCGCAACGTTGTGGCAACGTCACGCTCAAGTTCGATTTCGGCCACCCCAGGGTCGGAGAAGTAATGCGTATAGAACCTCGCCTGGTCGGTCTGCGCAAAAAGCCGGCTCGGTGCCATCGGCGCGCGGCCCATCATGGGCACCCCGAGCGCAGCGACAGCGCGAAAACGGTCAGGCCGAAGCAACGCCGCCTGCCAGGCAATGGTCGCGCCCCAATCGTTTCCCACAACAACTGCGTCGTGCTCTCCAAGAATGTCGACGAGCGCAACCAGGTCACCGACAACGTCTAATGTTGTGTACTGTCCGATTGCCGCTGGACATTCGCTTGATCCGTAGCCACGCAGATCCGGTGCTATTGCGTGGAAGCCGGCGTGCGCAAGCGCCGCCAGTTGATGGCGCCAGGCATGCGAGGTCTCGGGAAAACCGTGACAAAGCAGCACCAGTGGGCCGTCGCCCTGTTCAGCGACATGCAGGCGAATGCCGTTTGCTTCAATAAAGGTTTGACGGTATGCGTTCATGATGGCTCTGCCAGGGCTGGTTGCACACAAGAATTCCCAGATAGCGTAACATCAAAGGTTGCGCATTACCAAGTTTCCGATTATGCAACGCGATACCCGACTGGCTCGACTTCTGCACATCCTCATCCACATGCAGCTGCGCGGAGGCGCGACCACTTCAAAGACGATTGCGCTGATGCTGCACACGAACCCCGTCGTTGTTCGCCGAACGATGGCTGCGTTACGTGAATCGGGGTATGTAAAGTCGACCGGTGGTCCTGGCGGAGGCTGGGCGCTCGCCTGTGACCTTAACGATCTTACGGTGAGAGATGTCTACCAGGCGATCGGACATACCGCGCCGTTTGCTATCGGCCCAGCCACCGACAATCGCGCTTGTCCGGTGGAGGCGGCGGTAAATCGTCACATCAACGAAGCGTTGAGTTCAGCAGAAAATACGTTGCTTCAATTGATTGGCGAAAAGCGACTCTCCGAGATCGCGCGCGACGTGACGTCGTCAAAAGTCGTGCAGAATGACTAAGTAATCTCATGGAGCACTGGAGTGGGTAGCATCGCCCGCAGTGCTCTCAAGACGCCATTCGTCTGGCGCGTAATCGACTGTCCCGAGCAGAACGCATTGGTGGCCGATGAGGTCTTCCGGACACATCGGCGCGGGCTGGGCCGCCAGATACACGGGTGACGCTGCGAGGATGCAATGGCTGGTGCCGATGTTCTGGCTCACGTACGCGGAGTCGGGCAGCGTTCGCGTAATAACGATACCGACGTCGAGTTGTTCTTCGAGCAGATTTGGCATGCGCTGGGACAGCAGGAGATCGACTGAGACATCAGGATACGATTTTCGGTACGCGATAACGGCGCGTGTTACCAGATTGCGCCCGAGTCCGGGAACTGAGTGAACGCGCAACGTGCCACGTGGCTCAAGCAGAGCGTCACGGGCCTCGGCCTCCGCATGCTCCACGTCGGTCAGGATGGCCACGCACGGGTCGTAGAATCGCCGTCCCGCATCAGTGATGACGAGGCGGTGCGTCGAGCGCTGCAGGAGCCTCGTGTCCAGCGACTCCTCAAGCACCGAAACCGCTCGAGAGATGTTTCCAACGGTCGTGTCGAGGTGGTTCGCTACGGCGGTGAAACTGCCCATCTCGACGACTCGTGAAAAAACTTGAACGTGCACTGGTTCTTGTCATTGGACGATGCGTGAGAGAAGATCGAACACTGGCGACGGGATTACGACGATTTCAGACCGCATAGCTCGCTAGGCGCTCTGACCCCGTGCGAGTTTCGACGCGCACACCTTAACGCCGGAAATCTCCACCCCAAGGTGTTCGGTGCATCGGGGGAGGGCACGCCGGATACGCGAGTCGTTCCACAAAGGAGGAACATCGTGAGCGAAACAAGAACGTTTGAAGTATTCCGCTACGATCCAGACCGGGATGCCAGGCCGTACATGCAAACGTACGAGATCGAGGTGCGCTCGAGTGACAGGATGTTGCTGGATGTCCTTGGCCGGCTCAAGGCACAAGACGAGACGCTGAGCTTCCGGCGTTCATGTCGCGAGGGCGTGTGCGGCTCGGATGCGATGAACATCAACCGCAAAAACGGTCTCGCCTGCATCACCAACCTCAACGACCTTCCCCGCCATACGGTCCTGCGTCCGCTGCCCGGGTTGCCGGTCGTTCGCGACCTGATCGTGGACATGACCGCGTTCTTCAAGCAGTACCACTCGATCAAGCCCTACCTGATTAACGACACGCCCCCGCCGGAGCGGGAAAGGTACCAGACGCCCGAGGAACGCGATCAGCTGGACGGTCTGTACGAGTGCATCTTGTGCGCGTGCTGTTCCAGCGCATGTCCCTCGTACTGGTGGAATCCCGATAAGTATGTCGGTCCGGCCGGGCTCCTGCAGGCCTATCGCTTTCTGGTCGATTCCCGCGACGAGGGTACGGGTGAGCGGCTGGACAATCTTGACGATCCGTATCGTCTCTTCCGGTGTCGGACGATACTGAATTGCACGGACGTCTGCCCCAAAGGCCTGAATCCGGCCAAGGCGATCGGGGAGATCCGCACCATGCTCGCGTGCCGGGCGAGCTGAGTGACGCAACCTGACACTGGGAGGCTGGTATGGCAATGCCACGGGCGACACCGGGGGGAATTGATCGACGTTCGAACACTCGGTAATGCGTTGCAGGATGCGAAATCGACCACCCTCATGCGGTCGGACCACCTGGAGGCTATGCGGCTCGTGCTTCCAGCGGGCAGACACATCCCCGAGCACTGGGCCCCCGGAGAAATAACCGTGCAATGTCTGGAAGGGGGGGCGTAGTCATGCGGGGTTCCTCGTGCTGACCGTTTGAATCCCGCCACCCGCTGCACATAGCAGGGGTGGGCGGGCATTGGACTGGGTTAGCAGACCGCAGTGAACATGGCTTCACGGCACACCCGAAGGCGTCCCAATCCAAGCCCACCCGTAGTGGATGTACGTTGGATGCTGCACACGAAGGCCGCAGTACTGCGCGGCCGTGTGCCCATGGATATCGCTGTCGGGCTGCTAAACCCGGTTACGTTTGGGGCGTGACGAGGGAAAGCTTATGAGAACTTGGCGAGTGCGTTTGACCATACCCGTCAACGATCGCCTGTCAGCACCCCAATGATATAAACCCAGGCCTCCACTTTCTTCTCCCCCGAGATAACCAAGGTGCGAAGTGCCGGCTTGCATGTTACTGAGATGCAAGGCCAGGAATCTTGTGGACGGCGACTGTGTCGTTCTCGCTCCAACCCCCGCCCAGCGACCGGTAGAGAGCAATCGCCGCTAACGCCTTGTCCCGACTGGCAAGATTGAGCGCATCCGAATCACGCAAAAATACTTCCTGCGCGGACAGCACGTCGAGGAAGTCCGTTGCGCCACCTTTGTATAGCTCATTGGCAACCTGTGCGGTCGCGTCGAGTTCGGGCAGCAACACCGAGTGCTTTTGTATCGTGAGCGACTGAGCCTGCTTGACCCGTTCAGCCGCGGCCTTGAGGTCCAGGTTGTCGCTCAGGACCGTGTCTATCAAGTTGTCGAGCGTTGCGTCGTTGAACTGATGCCACCACACCTTCGCATCGGTGCCGCTAGAGGGCACGTTCACCGACCACGTAGCCGGAGCAACCGCGGAAACTGAGTCCTTCAGTTCCGGATGCGTTGCCGGCTGCACCGCACATCCCGCCATCACCAGGCTTGCCGCAGATGCCATTAAAAGAGTATTCATGTCCAACCTCAATTAGTGTGCATCCGGCGGAGGCGCGGAAGTCGAAAACGGATTCGAGAAGAGAACGCTCACCACGGCAACGACGAAACACAGGGACAACACGTAGAAGGTGTCCGAGAACGTCAAGGTGAGTGCTTCACGAAGAATCAGGTGGTGCAACGACGCAAGGCCGGATTGCGCTGCATTAACCGTATCGCCCGCAGTCATCGTCCAGCGTTGAACTTGTTGATTCAAGGCGCCCACGACTTCCGGTTGACCTGCGGTCACGCTCTCGTTCAGACGAAGATAGTGGAAGTTCAGGCGGTCATTGAGCATCGTTGCGCTGACGGCGATTCCGATCGCACCGCCGAGGTTACGCATAAGGTTAAACAGACCACTCGCCGATTTGAGACGCGACGCAGGCAGCGACCCCAAAGCCATGGTTACAATCGGAGCGATCGAAAATTGTTGACCGATACCACGAAGCGCCTGCGGGAGGAGCAATTGCTGCCAGCCCCAATCGTGGTTCAACGGCACGTACAAGTAACAGCCGATCCCGAAGAGAACAAGTCCAAACGTCATCAAGATGCGAAGGCTGATATACCGGGTGGCCAATGAGTAGGCGACGAGGCCCACAAGCTGGAAGCCGCCAACCGAAAGCAGTGCGATACCGATTTGCAAGGAGTTGAAGCCTCGAACTTGCGCCAGGAATAGCGGCGTAAGGAAAACGGATACAAAGATGCCGATGCCGATGATGAATGACAGCAGGCTTCCGATACCGAAGTTGCGAACAAGAAGCGCACGGATGTCGACAATGGCGTCCTTGGCGGTGAGCGCGTGGACAAGAAACAAGAACCCGCAGATGGCTGATATCCAGGTACACGTGATAATCAGGTTGTCGCCGAACCAGTTTTTCCGCGGCCCCTCTTCAAGCACATACTGAAGGCAACCGAGGAAACCTGACATCAGGAGAATGCCAAGGTAGTCACCGGACTTCAGCAGTTTCAGGTCGGGTTTGTCGATATTGACGTACTTCGGAACCATGACCGCTACGAGAACGCCCGGGATGAGATTCAGATAGAAGAGCCAGTGCCATGACCACTGGTCCGTAATCCAGCCGCCGATGACTGGGCCAATCGCCGGAGCGAGCGACGCCAATGCCCCAATGGTGGTCGATGCCACGATGCGTTGCTTACCAGGAAACAGGACGAAGGCAGTCGTGAAGACGGTCGGAATCATCGCGGCGCCCAACGCGCCTTGCAGGCCGCGGAAGATAATCATCGAGTCGATGTCCCACGCAATGCCACACAGCATGCTCGTGACAGTGAACCCAACCGCAGATGCAACAAAAAGCCACCGCGTTGAAAATACTTTCGACAACCAGCCAGACATTGGAATCACCAGGATTTCAGCGATGAGGTAAGCCGTCTGAACCCAGGACAATTGGTCCTGGCTTGCCGACAGACCGCCGCCAATGTCTCGCAGGGATGAGGCAACAATCTGGATGTCCAGCGTCGCCATGAAGAATCCCAAACACATCAGAGCGAAAGCAAAAACGCGTTGCTTTAACGGCTGTAGTGCAGGATCACCGATTTGCGTGGTCATAATGGGCTCCGGACGACTCAACTGCCGCGCTTCTTGTCACCGGCAGCCGTGTGAACCGTCACGACCGACGAGAGACCGGGACGCAGCATTGCTGCCATACCCGCCGGGGTGTCCAAATGTATGCGCACGGGCACACGTTGGACAATCTTCGTGAAGTTGCCGGTTGCGTTCTCCGCGGGAAGCAGGCTGAACGTCGCGCCAGTTGCCGGGGCGAGGCTTTGCACCCGCCCATGAATCACGATGCTCGATGCATCGAGTTGCACATCCGCGGTGTCCCCGACCTGCATTTTCCTGAGTTGGTCTTCCTTGAAGTTGGCATCAACCCAAAGTCCTTCCGCCGGCACGACAGACAAAATTGAAACGCCAACATTGGCAAGCGCTCCGACTCGGGCAGTGCGATTACCGATATAACCGTCGACGGGGGCCCGAATTACGGTGTATTCGACATTGAGCTGTGCGACTTGCTGGGCGGCGAGCGCTGTATTGACGCGAGCGCTTGCATCGTTGAGTTGTGCCGCCAGGACGTCCAGTTCGCCCGTTGCGGCAACGACCGCAGCATTGCTCTTTTGAACTGCTGCCTGCGCTTTCGAGAAGTCGGCGTTGGCACGCTCCACAATCTGGTTCGACACAGCATCGTCTTTCACCAGTTCGCGGTAGCGAAGCTGGTCCGAGTGCGAACGCGTGAGTTCGGCCTTTGACGCCGCCATCTCGGCTACGTGCTGCTTGATAATGGCTTGCTGAAGTACCTGCTTCGCCTTCAGCTCGTCAACAGCCGACCGAGCGCTCTGGACTTCCGCGCTCGCTTGCGCAAGCTTCGCATCGTAATCACGTGAGTCAAGGCGCACTAACACCTGGCCGGCTTTTACGTGTTGGTTGTCGTCAACACGAATCTGGTCAATGAACCCGCTCACCTTAGGGGCCATCACGGTAACGTTGCCCCCCACATACGCATCATCTGTTGTTTGCTGGAAACGCAGCACGAAGTACCAATAGCCCGTGGCTGCGGCGAGAACGACGATGACCATCAGGACAGCGAGCTTCATCCACGGCAAAGGCCGGGCTGTCGCAACTGCGACAGGGGGCGCGGCCGAGTTTGATACATGAGTTTCTGGGGAATTAATTAGTACACCTATTTAAACGATGTGGAATTTCAGGAAATTTATAACCAAGAGCCCTCGGCTTACGCTTGCGACGACAACATTGTGCCGATGCGAAACAACTCTTCTCGCAGTCGAACCGCCGCCAGCGCGCCAAACCTATGCTCAAACTCCAGTTTTGCCGACTGCCAAAACTGCGCTGCTTCTTCTTGCTTCGTCTTCCCTTTTTCAGTCAGGGCTAGCAGCAGGCGCCTTCCACCGTCTTCCGCAATGCTGCTAACGTAGCCGTTTCTAAGCAAAGGCTTCAAGGCGCGGATGACCGTCGTACGTTCCATCACCAACGTCGCGGACAGGCATTGCATGCTCTGCCCCCGTTTCAATCCAAGCGCCGTCAAAACGATGAATTGCGTTGGGGTGACCCTGGCTGCCGATAAGTGACGTTCATACAGGTGGGACACCTGCCTTGCCGCTTGCCTGACAGCGAAACAGTCATCGTTCTGGAGAGTTGGGGTGTGCATGTGCACAATGTACGGCGCCAGCGGGGCGACATCAACGCGACCCACTGCATTTGATTCATACAGTTTTGACAAGAATCGGTCGCCACGTGCGCGGCGCGCATCCGTTGTTCCGAAGCGGGACGAGACACTCAGTCTTTCGCAGAGGCCGCAAACGGCTCGTAGAAAGCAGCGGCATGCTCGATGAACACGCGCACTTTCGCCGGCATCAAGGACCGGGTGTTGTAGGCGAGACGAATTTCGATGGCACCGTCGACGAGGGGAAAGTCCTGCAGGACCGGCAACAATTTCCCTGTATCCAGTTCGAGCTGTACCACTGCCTGTGGGATCACGCCAAGCCCAAAGCCCTCAAGCACCATCGTTCGGTTGAACATCGGGCTGTTTGACGACACTTCTCCTTTCAGCGGCACAGTGACTTCTTCAGTGCCGGCTTGAAAGGTCAGTTCCTGTCGTCGGATACTGGGCGACATGGTGACAAAGGTATGGCCGGCGAGGTCCGCCGGTTGCCGGGGCAAAGGGTGTTGTTCCAGATAACGAGGTGAGGCAACGAGAATTTGAGGAATCCGTTCTAGGAGTCGCGTGACGGTCAACTCACTGGACAGCATATGGGGGACGACTATCCCCAGGTCGTAGCCATCGGCGACCAAGTCAACTGGCCGTTCGGAAAGTGTGACATCCAGAATCACTTTAGGATGTGCGCGCTTGAAGCTGGCAATGAGTGGCACGAGGCGATTGACAGTCGCTGTCGTATGGGCGACGAGTCTCAGTATCCCGGTCGCCTCAACCGTGTGATTGACGGCGTCGGCCTCCATTGCGTCAATTTCCTCGAGGACGCGAATCGCACGCTCGTAGAGCCTTTCGGCGGCCTCGGTCGCTGACATCTGGCGCGTCGTTCTATGGAACAGACGATTCCCCAACTTTCCTTCAAGGCCGGCGATGGCCCGAGACACGACTGGGGTTGTGACAGTCAGCATATCCGCAGCCTTGGTGAAGCTGCCGGCTTCCATGACGGCTCGGAAGTGTCGCAGGCTTTCAATGTAGTCCATGGCAGTGAATTCCAGTTGTTGAAGGCTGCGGTGGACAATCGCGCACCGCCGAACGCGTATCGTTGGAACGTGTGGCTGCGCTCGTAGGTAACTTGCAGCCTAGTCGGCGAACGCCGCCGCATGTTTTCGGATGAACGTTTCGACGGTCATCGGTGGCTCGCCGGTGATATCGGCGACGACGTTGTTCGTCCCCGCGAAAACACCATTCTGGTAGTCCAGAGCGACGGATAAAAGATGCTGCGCGAACGTATCGCTGAACTTGCTATCGCTATCGAGACGCTTTTTGAAAAGCTCAAGGTCGATTGGCTCATATCTCACATCGCGGCCTAGCGCGCGTGCCATCTCCGCAGCGATTTCGTGGTGGTTCATTTCGACCGGTCCATATAACGGGTAAATTTTTCCCGCATGGGGTTCGGGTTCACGGAGAATCGCCGCGATGACCCGCCCCTGATCTTCAGCCGCAATAGGCGCATGACGGCCCTCGCCAAACGGGAGTCGAATCACGCCATCTTTCTTTATGTTGGCAACTTGTCCTGGATATGTCAGCCATTGCGCAAAGAAGGTTGGGCGGATATGCGTCACCGGAGTCTTGAAGCCGTCAAGCACGCGCTCCGAAATCCAATGGTCGCGCGCGGCACGGCTTTTTGCAGTTCGCCGCGCGGAGATTTGCGACATGTTCACGATGGCGCTCAGGCCGGCCTCTTCGGCAGCCTGCGCAAATAGGCGCTGGCCTGTATACCGCCCGCCTCGATGGGAAATACAAAGTATGCAGAGAAGATTCCCTGTAGCGCTCTCGCCACATCGTCGAGGTCGGCGAGGTTACCGACGATGACATCGACGCCTCGCGACTCGAGCCGCTCGCTTCTTTCGCTCTCTTTGCGCACCAGGGTTCGCACTTTTTCTCCGGCGCGTAAGAGTGCGTCAGTCGTTAGATGAGGGTGCACGCGTCATGACGGTCACATGGAAGTTGCGGGCACGCCGGAAGCCTAGCTGCCGATAAACGCGAATCGCCGGTTCGTTTGTGGAGAACACATGAAGGAACGGAATCTGTCGGCGCGCTACGCAAGGCTATGCGCCGGCTATCTCAGTTGTACGACGCGACGCTCGCACCGTGCGGCCTGAGTTCGGCACAAAGGTCCCTCCTCGTGCACATTGAAAGAGCCGGGAGCCCTTCAATGACCGAACTGGCGCATGCCATGGTGCTGGACCGGTCGGCCCTGGCCCGCAACATCAAGCCGCTCGAGAGAGATGGGTTTCTGGTGCAGCGGCCCGATTGCGATGACGGACGAAGCCGTCGGGTAGAACTCACAAGCGCCGGTCGAGCAAAGCTCACGGAAGCCAATCGTTTGTGGCGGAAAGCGCAGAGTCAGTTCGAACAAGTGTATGGCGAGGAACGCGCCGCGGCCCTGCGCGTTGCGCTCTCCGAAATCTATTCCGACGAATTCATCGAAGCATTCGGTCAACCCTGAGTTCAAGCGAAATGCTGCAACCCTGGTCCTCGATCAGGGCTACATCCATATGGACGCGTGTCGCTCTGTCCGCGTAGCTGAGTCTGTTTTGCGCCAGTGAGTCGAGCAGCTTCAACGCGAACGCCGGGGCGTTCCCCCTCAGAGCAAAGCCATCACCCCGGAGCTACAGCGTATCCAGGCGGCATCCCGCCGGCGGGATTAGACGTGCCCGTATTTGTCCAGTGCGGCTTGAAGGCTGAGCCCTGTCTCCAGATCGGAGCGGATAGCTTTCTCTTTCTCCGTCAAACGCTCGGCCTCAACGAGAACTCTCTCTACAACCTTTGCTGGAATGACGATCGCACCGTCTTCGTCGGCCAGTACAAAATCCCCGGGATTCACCCGGACCAGTTTCGTTGTCGCTCCGCGCAGGAATACCGGAACCTGCGCTGCATTCACTTTCCATCGAGCAATTGACTGCACCGGTGTGCGATACCGGGCGTAGACGGGAAAGTCCTGCTTCCCTATCCAGCTTACGTCCCGGATTCCGCCATCCACGAGAGCGCCTGCGCAACCGCGCTCCTTCATTCCTATCGCTATGAGCTCGCCAAAATAGCAGATGCCTTCGCCATCACCGCTCCATACGCTGATGTCACCCGGCTGCAGTTGTTGGCACGCCCGCATTTTTTCTGCGTCTCCCCCCAGCTCGTAGGGAGACATCTGCCCGCGGATGGTATAGGCCCAGCCCGCGAGGCGTCCAGCCGTCGCCGGATAAGGCGAAAACTCCGGGGCAAGTCCTTGATCAAGGTAACCCAGTTCGTCCAGCGCATCGCCCACGTTGGATGTATCGACTTCCAGATAGCGTCGGCGCACGTCTGCCTTGTCTTCAATATTCATTTTCTCTCCATGGTTATCAGATATTCGGGATGTACCCACCATCGACGCGCACGATCGATCCGGTGATGTACGACGCACGCTCGCTTGCCAGGAATGTTGCGACCGCACCGTATTCATCCGGCTTTCCGTATCGTCCCACTGGAATTGTTGAGACGCTGTCGGCAATGACCGCTTCCACCGGCCGTCCTTCTCGTTTGGCCCGTGCTTGGTCCAGTTGCCTGATCCGTGCGGTGGCTATGCGACCTGGAACTATGATGTTCGACGTAATGCCAAATTGACCTAGTTCGGATGCAAGTGTCTTGGACCAGCCTACCAGCGCCGATCGCAGCGTATTCGATATACCAAGATTCGGTATGGGCGCAATCACACCGGAAGACGCGCTGGTGATAATGCGTCCCCACCCGCGCTCTTTCATTCCGGGGATGACGGCATCTGCCATCGAAATCAGCGAGAGCACCATGGAGTCAAAGTGCGAGGCCCAGAGGACTCGGTCGACAGCATGAGCTTTGCTCGGGGGAGGACCACCGGAATTGTTGACGAGAATGTCGACCGTACCGAGCTTTGCGACAACGTCGTCAAGCTTGCGAAGGCTATTCCTGTCGGCTAGATCCCACACCAATGTCATGTGTTCGCTCCCGGTTTGCGCGAGGAGTCGATCCGCGTGCTCGAGAGCCTCCTCGCTGATATCACACACGACAACCTTCACCCCCTCTTCGGCCAAAGCTAGCGCAATTGCGGAGCCCAGCCCTCCACCTGCGCCATGAACGATGGCAACGCGTCCTTCAATTCCAAGTTTCATTTAGTAATCCTAAAATTTCATGTGGACCACTCCGCACTGGATCGCATGGTACGGGCGGCAGTCGAATTCAACGACGAGACCAATCATTCTGGATGGCCCAGCACATTTTCCGACTGTCCCGCTGAGACTTTCAGGGATAACGTACATTCACCAACCCGCACAGGAATTTCGCATCCTTGAATGGAGTCATCCGCGCGACAATTCACGTACTGGCAAGAAGGAAACTACGTTGCCATCAGGCATCCCAACGATGGCCAATGACAGAACTCAAACGGAGTGTTATACGCGTAGCTATTGCGATGGAACGTCAACGTCTAATGGCAGGTCGTTGACGGACGATCCAATTTTGCGACCGGTTCGCGCGACGTACAACACAAAAGAACTGATGTATGCGCCCTCATGCGCTCATGCATGCGGGCGCAGCCACTCGAAGAGCTCCTTCAGGGTGAGGCGCGTCAGGTATTTGACAGGGATGCTTCGACGTGTAGGCTTCGCGATGGACAAAAGGATCAGACGAACCTCTACCTGCAAACCGGTAGCAGCGACGGGCACGCATGAGTACAAATGATGCATGCCCGCTGACTTTAGCGATCGCTGCTGAAAAATTGCGCGGTATACTGGCTGAGAAGCTACGCTCATCGATGACAAAGCCCGTCCGTCTCTTCTCTCCCTGGTAATTTCTGGTATGAATAGCCCTCGACGCGTTGTGCAAAGCGATCGTCTTCGTGATCAAGTCTATCGAATGCTTCGAGAAGATCTGCGCAACGGCAGCTTCTATACTGGCCAGCGGCTGGTGGAACTCGAACTCGCTGCACACTACGGCGTTTCGCGCACGCCGGTACGTGAGGCGCTCTTCCAGCTTGCACGGGAAGGGCTCATCACGGATTCAGACCGCGGCTACAGTTTGCCGATAGACACACACGACGATTTCCTCGACCGGCTCGCCGTTCGCCGAGGCCTTGATCCACTTCTTGCCGCACATGCAGCGCAGCGCGCAACGCCTGCCCAGGTGCGCGAACTGGAACTTCTCCTTGAGAGGATGCGGGCGGCACATGAAGCCGGCGATTTTAAGGAGTTTTCCAATCACGCCCATCTCTTCCGCCTCACGCTGATCGAGGCGGCACACAATGTGGCACTGGATCGCGTATGCCGGGTGCTGGAGGATCAGTTCCTGATCATGCGAAACAAGCAATACCATGACGTGAGCAATCGGGCACTGGCCGTACAGTTTGAGGCGAAGCTGTGCCAAGCCATCAAGCAATCCGACCCCGATAAAGCTGCGCAGGTTGCCCGCGAGTACATGGAGGCCGTGATCCGTATCTTTGGGGAGTCCGTCGAAGACACTTCACGGCCCTGGATCGCTCCTCGGCAGCGGCATAGTGATGGCACAGTTGTCGGCTGAGACGGATCGCACACATCCGCGTTTGACCGCCGACCGAAAAGGCGCTCGGTTAAGCGAGGGAGGTCAATCTGCATCGGTGGGTGCCAAACTGGATGCATGACTGATGCTCATGGACATGCGCTCCAAAAATGATTTGAAGGGGCCGACAGTTACCCGGTACGCTGCTATCAATCTGAATTTGATACGGTAGAGGATACGGAATAATGGATCGCCCGATTGTCATCATAGGTGGAGGCGTGGCCGGTGTTTCAGCGGCGGAATCGCTCCGGGACGGGAAATACGCAGGGCGGATCATGCTGCTTAGCAACGAAGCCGCACGCCCTTATGATCGCCCACCCCTCTCCAAGGAGGTGCTGCGCGCCGACGAACTTCCCGCGAACATCTGGTTGCGCGATGAAGACTTCTATCGCGGGAGGGGGATCGAACTGATGCTCGGAGTCCAGGCGGTTTCGATCGACGCGGAGGGCCATTCCGTTGCGTTGTCCGACGGCCGTTGCCTTGACTACGAGAAGTTGCTACTGGCGACGGGCTCGCGAGCCCGGGTATTTGATGCATTACCACCTGGCGCTCCTCACGTGCATTATCTGCGCACGCTGGAAGATGCAAGGGCGCTCAGGCAGGAGATGACTGAGTTTGACGGTCGGCGCCACCTACTGGTGATTGGTGCGGGCATCATCGGTCTGGAGGTTTCCGCGGTAGCGCGGACGTTCGGGCTTGAGGTCACGGTGATCGAACCCGGCACACGGCCGCTTGGGCGCTCTGCAAGTCCCATTCTCTCCGCTTTTCTGGCGAAAGCACATGCGGGCAAGGGCGTCGATATTCGCTGCGGAATCGGGTTGTCGACGGTTGAGCCTCTTGGCGAGGGGTATCGTGTGACTCTGTCAGATGGTTCTACGCTGGACGTGGCCCTCGTGCTGGTCGGCATTGGCGCTGTGCCGAACCTGGAGCTTGCCCGGGACGCGGGCATCGAAACACAGCCAGAGGGGATTGTTGTCGATGGCCTGGGGCACACCAGCGCGCCGGATGTCTACGCAGCAGGCGAGGTGGCCTTCCATTTCAATCAGCGGTTCGGCGGGCATCGCCGCGAAGAGACCTGGCAGCATGCCGCGGATCATGGTGTGCACGTCGCCCAATGCATGATTGGCGCGTGCGAACACGCGTACACCGCCACGATGTCGTACTGGACTGACCAGTACGACTGCAGCGTGCAGGTCTTTGGCAATCCGCATGGTACGAGCGAAGTTATCCGCGGGGATTGTGCCTCAGGTTCATTCTCGATTTTTCATCTCGACCAGTCGTCAATCTGTGGTGTCACCACGGTCAATGCGTCGCGCGAAATGAGAAAAAGCAGGCCGCTGGTGTTGAGGGGAGCCGTGATACCAGGCGAGGTGATTGCGGATCCGGCGGGGGATCCCTGGCAATACAGCTGACGCCCGCCGGTCGTTTCCAGGTGAGCTTGTGTCGTCTCTGTCATTCAGGCATCAGGAGATTGTTCCGATGCGCCCGGTCACCGTAATGGGGCCAGAATTTTGACGCGCAGAGCGTATAAGCAACTGAATGACGCGCTCTGAACGCATGCGACATCTGACAATGGGCTCCTCGATGACCGAATCGGCGTACTGAGCAAATAAGGCATGGAATCTTGTGCCCGATTCTGCCCACTCGTCCCGCGTGCTTGCATGCAACGGAGAATGCCCATTCATCGGATGGAGCGCTCGCTTGAGCATTGCGATCTGTGTGGGAGGGCTACGTTCAGAATCTCCTGCCGAAGCGATTCGTGGACCTTGCGTAAAAGCGCTGGTGCTGGTTGTGTCTCGATGGTCTTTCTGAGGCGGCCGTTAACACTTCCAGCCAGTGCATTGCACCTTGAGCCCAACCTTTTTCCGACTCCACAGCGCCATACAACCTATTCGAATGCGGCGAAACCCCGGACCATCCAACGACAGCCGAGGTATCGCCTGCGCTGAACGATGCGGACCTAGACGGCCTGCACAATGCGCATGACTTGGGGTAACCGGGTAAGCGGCGCAGGCTCGATGGCCTTTTCATCCTCATGCAGATGCTGCCCCGCCTCTTCAAGCAGCCAGTCGCGCATCGCGATGACGGCGGGATCGTGCTGGCTTGTTTCGCGCATCAGCAGACAGTACTCGCCGGCGCTTGGAACGCGGGTCTGGATCGGGCAACACAGATCACCTTTGTCCTCCAGGCCTGCGCAGATGACACTGGGCAGCAGTGCAATGCCTTTGCCCTCCTTGGCCGCTTCCAGGGCCATGAAGAAATGGCCGTAGTCGACCATCTCAAGCGGGGGAAGTGGACCGATGCCGTGACAGGCAAACCAATCGTGCCAGGCGTTCTTGCGCGTGGCATTGTTGATCAGTCTGAATTTAAGCAGGTCTCGAGGCTCGACCACCGGGCCTATCTGGGCCGCGAGGCGGCGCGACATGACTGGGACCAGCGTGTCGTCGAATAGCGGCCAAATGTCCAGGCCCCGCCAATGATCCGTCATGACCAGATCGATTCGCGGGCGGGAAGGACTGTACCGTTTTCCGGGTAACCGGCCCACGCGGATGGCGATGTCGATTTCCTTATTCTGCAGGTTGGCCGGTTCGATCGATGAGACAAGCCGGACCTCGATGTCCGGATGCTGTTCAGTGAAACGGGCAAGCCTTGGCATGAGCCAGTATGAGGCCAGTGTGGGCAGCACATCGATTGTCAGGACCCGGTGTTTGTCACGCAGACATCGTCGTGTCGCGTCCTCGATCACGTTGAGCGCGAGCTGCACTGACTCCAGATAGTCGCGACCAGCGTCGGTTAGTTCAATGCGCCGTGTGAGCCGGACGAACAGTTTCTGGCGCAGAAAATCCTCTAGCTGATGCACCTGTCGGGAGATGGCACCCTGGGTCAGGTGCAGCTCTTCTGCTGCCAGAGTGAACGACAGCAGGCGACCGGCGGCTTCAAAAGCGCGTAGCGCCAGCAGTGGTGGAAGACGTTGGGCCATCGTGAACCTCTTTCAACGTATGGTGTAGGTATGCATGCGCAATCGTGCTGCCATGAACTTCAATGTATACAGCACACAAGGAAAGGAAAAGCAGAAAAGTATTCGTGGCATCGGTTTAGGGGAAAGTCCTGATGCGATCCATGAGTGAAAGGAATGCGTACCGGCCAAAAAATGGTTTGTGGTCCAGCTTTCACACTCCTAACATCACCTCACGACTTCTCTGGCGACATAAGGGAATGGAAATTCTTTTGAATGCGGGAAAAATATGCAAAAGCAGGTGGTGAAGGTCGGGATTGCGGTGTTGGGTACGGTGGGCAAGAAGGTTGCCGCTGCGATCGATCAGGGCGTGTCCGGCGTGAGGCTCGCGGGCGTGGCCGCACGCGACAAGGACGCGGCCACGGAGTGGCTTGGTCAGTTGAGCAGCAAGCCAGGCATCCTATCGTTCGAGGAGATGGCGCAGGAGTGCGACGTGATTGTGGAATGTGCGCCGTCCGCCTTGCTGCCGGATATTGTCGAACCTGCGTTGCGAGCGGGGAAGACTGTCGTAGTCCTGAGTTGCGGCGCCCTGCTGGCTCGCCCGGACTTGGTCGAGCTGGCTCGGGAGACGGGGGGGCGTATCCACGTGCCGACCGGTGCGCTACTTGGTCTCGACGCCGTGGCGGCGGCGGCCGAGGGCAAGATTTCTTCGGTGCGGATGATTACGCGCAAGCCCGTAAAGGGCCTGGTCGGAGCGCCGTTCCTGGAAGAAAACAGGATCGACATCAGCGCAATCCAAGCGCCGATGCAGGTTTTCTCCGGCACGGCACGCGAGGCGGCGGTGGGCTTTCCGGCCAACCTGAATGTCGCGGTGGCATTGTCGCTGGCTGGCATTGGACCAGATGCCACCCAGCTCGAGATATGGGCCGATCCGGCCTTGACCCGCAACACTCATACGATCGTGGTCGATTCCGATTCGGCGCGATTCGAAATGACGATCGAGAACATTCCTACGGAGAACCCGAAGACTGGCCGAATCACGGCACAGAGCGTGGTGGCGGCACTTCGCAAGATGGGCGCACCGCTTCAGGTTGGCACGTGAGGGGACCACTTCCATGCGACCACCTGTCGAACTTCACCGCCTGATCTCTGCGGCGATGCGCAGCAGTGACCTGGCGGCGCAGCTCCGTTCGAATCCGGATGAAGTGTATGTGACCTGGCAGGTGCCCGAGTGGCAGCGGGAGCTGCTTAGCGGGGATCTGTGGTCAGCCATGGAGCAGATCGGGGTTCATCCGAACCTGCGCTTCAAGTTTCTCGCGCTACGAGGACAGCTTCAACTGAAGTCCGTCTCGGTCGCGCCTTTTCTCGATTCGCTGAAAGCGCGTCACTGAAGGAAAACCATGGGACGAATCGTCAGTGCAGCAGCTACCTCCCATACGTTCGGCGCATCGGAGGGAGCCGAAAAGGCGGTGGAGCGTGTGCGCGCCGGTATGGCCGAGATCGGCAGGGCGATAGCCGACAGCCGTCCGGATGTCCTCGTGATTGCGTCAAGTGATCACCTGAACAATTTCACGCTCGATGCCCAGATTGCGCTTGCCGTTGGAATTGCGGACGAATACGTGCCGCTCGGCGACATGGGGGTACCGCGCAGACCTTTCCGAGGCAATCGTGAATTCGGTGCGGGTTTTGCAGCGTTTTGCGCAGAGGTCGGCTTCGATCTGACACCTCTGGAGATTATCCAGCCCGACCACGGCATCGGATTCCCGAATGCGTTCAGCAACCCGGACGGGCAGGCTGCGTTGGTGCCGCTTTACCTGAACACCGTGATGTCACCGACGCCCTCCTGCGCGCGGGGATTTGCGTTGGGCCAGGCACTGAGGAGCTTCGTGAAAACGTGCCGTCCGGAGGGTGAGCGGGTGGCGATCATCGGTAGCGGTGGGCTGTCGCACTGGGTCTGCCATCCCCGTTCCGGTGAAGTGAATGAGAAGTGGGATCTGCGCGTGATCGACTGTCTGGTCTCAGGTCAGGGCGCTGAGCTTACAAAACTCACGCGGTCCGAAATCCTGGATGAGGGCGGGAACGGCGGCCTGGAAATAGCGGCCTGGGCGTTCGTGGCCGGCGTGGCTGGTGCGGCGACCGGCCGCAGAATCTATTATGAGCCGCTCACCTCGTGGTGGACCGGCATGGGCGGTGTATTGATGAGCATCGCCGACGAAGCCGCCTGACGGGCGGATACCGGCGAAAGACTTTCTGGGGAACACGAGTACGATGGACGAACTGAAATTGCCCGTTTGGGCCGCGAACGCTTCGCGGACTGTCACCGTGGACGGCATCGAGACGCATTACTTCGAACTTGGCAATGGGCCGGCGCTAATCCTCGTCCACGGCGGAGGGCCGGGTGCGGACAGTTGGGGCAACTGGCACACCTGCCTGCAGGAGTACGCGAAGAACTTCCGGGTCATTGCGTACGACATGCCCGGCTTTGGTCGGTCGTCCAAACCATCGCCGGAGACCTATCCCTACGACCAGGCAAGCCGGAATCGGCATCTGATCGGTCTCATCGAAGCACTGAAGCTCGCACCGGTCAGCCTGATCGGCAATTCGATGGGCGGGGCCACTTCGCTGGGGGGGTGCCTTGAGCGTCCCGATCTCGTTGACAAGCTGGTTCTGATGGGCAGTGCGGGACTCGCGGTCAACAACCCGGACCCCGGTGCCAAGGAGACGCTGAAGCGCTACGACTATACGCTGGGCTCGATGCGTGCCGTCATGGAAACGTTGACGGGGCCTGGCTTCAAGGTTGAGGAGCAGATCCTGCAATATCGCCATGCACTGATGCAGGACCCGGCCGCCCAGGCTGCGATCGTCAGGATCGTGCGCTCCGACCTGACCTATCCGGAAGGGCGCATCGCGAGCGTCAAGACGCCCACACTCGTGGTAGGCGGGAAAAGAGACAAGATCGCGGTGCCAGCACGCAACTTCCGTTATCTCGAGTTAATCGAAAACTCGTGGGGCTTCTTTATCCCGCACGCGGGGCACTGGGTGATGCTCGAAGCGCCAAAGGTGTTCGTCGACGTGACGACGAAGTTCCTGCTTGGCGACTTGGACGAATAAACGGTTCAGTCAGCAGGTGACGCTGTTACTCGGCGCCGTCACCCCGTGATGGGATGACGGCGCTTTTGCGTGTGCGTCAGAGCAGGAACGGTAAATCCTCGCTGCTCGCGGTAGCGATGGTCTTGGGTGTCCAGTCCCTGTTGACGTACAACTGCATCACAAGCCCGTCGGTATCCTGGACGCAGACGGCGTGACGGGACGCGTGATCGACTTCGCGGACGATTTTGCCGCCGAAATCGCCAACACCCTTCGCGGCTGCGCGGAGATCGTCTTCCGACCAGACTTCTACGCCCACGTGGTGCATTCCGGGCGTGAACCGTTCGTCTCGAGTCAGCGCGATGTCACCAGTACTCGCTGTACCCGCCAGCAGTACCGAGGTGCCATCCTGGCTGCTGAAAAATGGGCGCAGGCCTGCCACTTCTGTATAGAACCGGTACATGGACGAGAAGTCTCGAGTGACCAGTGCCATATGGGTGACGCGCTTGCCGCGAACCAGCGTATCTGGCAGCTGTTTCAGATTCGGGTTCGGGTTGTACAGATGCCGGGTGTCGGGCACGTTTGTCTCGCCGGGGATCCACCTCGGCTTCTGCTTGACGATGATGCCTCTGCGGGTCGCCTCCCAGTCCTCCACCACATCCGCATAGAACTCAATTTCGTTACCGTCCGGGTCCTTCAAGTAGATCGAGCGGGCCACGTCGTGGTCGGCAGGGCCAATGAACTGGATGCCGGCTGTGAGTGCAGCCTTGTATGCATTGACCAGATCCGCCTCCGAGTCAACCTCGAAAGCTAGATGGTTCAGGCCGGGCCGCTGGCCCGCCTTCGCATACTTGCTTCTGATGTCAACGAGTGCAAAGTCATGATACGTATTGCCGTTGCTCAGGAAGCTGGCGAGGTTATCAGGCTGCCGATAAGCCTCGGCAAATCCGAATACGTTGCGATAAAAGTCGCTCGCCTTGACATAGTCGGAGACGAACATATTCGCGTGTGCGAGACGGCGCGACAAAAACAGTTTCTGTGAGACGTTGCTATCCATAGAGAATACCCGTAGATGAGTGGGAAAGCAGACGGCCGGATCGGCATCTGCCTGCTCTCCCAACCCTAATCGTTCTGACTCTGGGCGCACAAACGATTTATACGCGCAATGTGCATGAGCGAAGCTCAAGTATCGATTTAAAAAATGGATTCTCGCTCGGCGCAGAGTTGAACGACGCATCGATTTTGATGCATGACTCAACGTCATCCATGGTGACACTTTAATTCCGTTGTCCATCAATTTCGGCGAGTCTAGATTGCGTCCATCCCCACGACATAAATTCACTAAATTTCATCCCAATGCCGGAATACTCCAACTCCTTCTCTGACTCGAGTGACTTTCGCGTAATCGTCGTGGGTGCCGGCGTGACCGGTCTGTCTGCCGCGATTGAGCTTGCGGAAGCAGGCGTACCAGTCCTGCTGTTGGAAAAGGGCGATGTCGGCGGCGAACAGAGTAACTATGCGCTGGGATGGGTGCGCACAACCGGTCGACAGCCAGCGGAAATTCCCGTCAGCTTGCTTAACCGTGCCCGCTTTGATGCCCTGATGCCGGACGCCGCGCGGCTTGCTTACGGTGTGTTGTTCTGCGCCAAGGACGAGGCCCAACGTACACGGCTCGAGCAATGGGCGGACGTTGCGGCTCAGTACGGCGTGAAGACGCGCCTGCTGGACGCTGCTGGGACTGCCGCACGCCTTCCTGGTTGTACCGTCGGAACGGCGGGTGCTCTTCTCACCGAGGTGGACACATCGATTGATCCGCGACGCCTCGTGCAGGCGCTCGTCGCACGTGCGACCGCTCTGGGCGTGGAAATTCTCACCCGCCGCGCGGTACGCGCGCTCGACATGACAGCCGGGGCGGTGCGCGGCGTTGTGACAGAAACGGGAATCGAGCGGGGCGCCGCTGTCGTTCTTGCCACCGGAGCATGGACGCGTTTGGTGCTGCAGGGCGCAGGGTACACATTGCCATCAGTGAAGGTACGTTCGTCTCTCGTGCGCATTCGCACTGCTGCACGCTTGCCGCCTGGATTCATCGGTTGCGCCGGTGTGGCGGGTGTTGGCTATCGCGCTGATCCGGATGGCACCGTGGTCGTCGGACTTGAGAGCGGAAATCGACTGGAGGTGACGCCGGACGCATTGCGTTTCGCGCCGCGATATTTGCCGATGTGGTGGGCGCACCGTGGCGAGATCAGCCCCTCGCTTGGGCGAACGTTCTTTGATGAATTGTGTGTTGGCCGCGGGTCCTATCAGGGGCGGACTTCTGCCTACGAGCAAAAACGTACCTTGCGCCCCGAGCCTCGGCGGGCGTTGACCCAACTGACGATAAGCCGTTTTGCGGAACTGTTCCCATTGCTAGGCGATATCGAGCCGGTTGAAAGCTGGGCAGGCTATCTCGACATGACGCCGGACGGCTTGCCGGTGATTTCGGCAGTAGAGCGGACGCCGGGGCTGTTCGTGGCCACCGGACTGAACGGTAGCGGGCTCGGCACGGGGCTCGCCGTGGGCAGTCTCGTAGCCTCGCTCGTGATGGGGCGCACACCGGAGACAGACGTCTCCCCGTTTCGACTCGATCGCTGGTCCCGTCTTGCTCAGCCGGCGGGAGGCAACCCGGAGAAGCACGCAGCGCAATCAACGCAAGCAACGACCGGATTACCGGGTGTCGCGGGACCATCCGCCCCGACACAGGCGAGCTCATGCACTGAAAACGCACCACAGTAGACAGCAGCAGATGACTTCGTTTCCTTACCCCTAACCATTGAAACCATGCAAATAAAACATATACGGCGACACACGCGCATCAAATGTGCGATGGCGAGAACTGGCGTTGCGGCGGCTGCGGTCCTGGGATGCTTGCCAGCCGCACATGCACAGAGCAGTGTCGATCTCTATGGCATTGTCATGAGCGGCGTGATCTGGACGAACAACGTAGCCGGTGGCAAGAGCACGGGCATGGCAGAGGGGCCAAGTCGCTGGGGCCTGCGGGGTCAGGAAGACCTGGGGGGGGGGATGAAGACCGTGTTTCGCCTGGAAAGCGGCTTCGCGCCCAGTACGGGCCAGTCGTTTCAGGGCGGGCGCCTGTTCGGGCGCCAGGCTTATGTCGGATTGAGCGACGGCTCGTGGGGCACGATAACCTTGGGCCGGCAATACGACTTCGCCGCCGACTGGCTCGCGCAGACGAGCGCGCCGTATCGCTGGAACGGCTACTTCGCGCACCCCGGCGACAATGACAACTTCAACTACCAGTTCCGCGTGAACAATTCGGCAAAATACGTGAGCTCGAACCTGCAGGGACTGCAGCTCGGAGCGATGTATAGCCTTGGTGGTGTGGCGGGCAGCTTCGGTAACCAGAGCGCAATGAGCTTCGGCGCGAAGTATGAGAACGGGCCCGTGAAGGTCCAGGCGGCGTACTTTCACATGAATCATCCGGCGCTTGCTGCCGCTGAGGGCAACTGGAGCACGATACTGTTCCCGCAGGTATCAGCGACCTCGCCGCTCCACAACAATGGACTGAACCCGTCGAGCATGGACGTCTACGGCATCGGGGGGACATATCAGTTCGACAAGACGACTCTCGGCCTTCTCTGGAGTCACAGCGACTACAGGAAACTTGGCGATGCCGCGGACAGGCTCTCCGAGGCAAACGTGCGCTTCGACAACATCGAAGCCAACGTCGCGTACAGCGTCACGCCTCAGATACAGCTCGTCGGCGCTTACACGTACACCGTCGGCAAGGTAAGCCAGACGGGCTTCGCACCCCAATATCACCAGATTAATGCGGGGGTGAACTACTTCCTCTCGAAGCGCACGATTTTATATCTCGCCGGCATTTATCAACGCGCCGCTGGTGACGCTACCAACGCCAACATCGAATGTGCGGGCTCATCATGCGAGGCGAGCAGCTCAAAGAACCAAGTTTCAGTGCTCAGCGGAATCTTCCATGCTTTCTGAGTCCGGTCGGCGCACGCGCCACATTCAATCTGTCAAAGGAAACGATATGTCTTCCACTGCGTTTGAGCATGTCGAAGCGACGGGCTCGTTGAAGAAAACATTCAGCTCGATGTCGCTCTTCACATTGTCGTTCGGGGTGATGGTCGGTTCCGCCTGGATCGTCATCATCGGTGACTGGTTTGCGAAGGCCGGTCCACTCGGTGCGATTATTGGACTTTCTGCCGCGGCGCTGATGATGTGCATCGTGTGTCTCGTCTACGCGGAACTCGCTGCGCGCATCCCGGCCTCGGGTGGAGAGATCGTCTACACATTCGAGGCGTTCGGCCCATCGAGCGCGTTCTGGGTCTCGTGGATCTACACGATGCCGATTCTTACGGTCACCGCGTTCGAGGGCATTGCGCTCACTTGGATGGTCAACACGCTCATGCCGCAGTTTGGCAGCGCCGCGCTCTATCATGTGCTCGGCCATGATGTGTCTGTGATGCAGGTGGGCCTGGGCGCAGCCATTACCATCTTCATGATGGTGCAGAACTACTTTGGTGCGAGATTTGCTGCGGGTTCACAGAAGCTGCTCACCGTCTCGTTCCTGCTGATCGCGCTTGGTGCCGTCTTCGTTGCCCTCTCGAAGGGCAGCACTGCGAATCTAGCCCCCCTCTTTTACTCGGCTAACCCGGATGCGCATTGGTGGACAGGGGCGCTTGCGATTTTCTCGTCGGGTCTCATCTGGTTCTCGGGGTTTCAGTCGATCCCGCCTGTGATCGAAGAGCGTAACGAAAATGTGTCGTTCGCTCAGGTCGCACGGGTAATGGTGATCTCGATCCTGTTCGCTGCGGTGTTCTATGCACTTGTGATCGTGGCGGTCGGCAGGGCGCATCCGTGGACCGGCATGCTCAAGACTGACATGCTTACGGCGGCCGCCTTCGGCAGCCTGACGCCGGGCGGCTGGTTGGCGAAGGCTGTGCTGGTGGCGGGAACGATCTCGATTCTCAAGGTATGGAACGGTGCGTTCGTGTGGGCGACGCGTGTGATTCTCGTGCAATCGCGCGCGCGATTCCTTCCTTCCCCGCTGAGCAGGGTACATCCGAAGTACGGAACGCCGACGCGCGCTGTGTGGCTCGTCGGCATCGTGAACTTCGCGGGCATCTCGCTCGGACCGGGCGCAATCCTGCCGATCCTCGATGCGGCCGCCGTGTGTGTGGGCATCGTTATCGCGAGCGCACCAATCGCACTGCTGGTGCTGCGCATGCGCGAAAAGCGCGCCTTGGGCACCAATGTTCCCGCCTGGACTGTGCCAGGTGGTACGCCAACCATCGTGATCGCACTCGTGAGTACGCTTTCGCTTTCGCTTGTGGCTTGCGTGCAGCCATTTCTGCTTTCGAATGGCGGTATCCCGCTATCGTGGCAGATTCTTGCAGTGTGGGGCGTGATCGGAGTGGTGCGCTGGGTTGCGATACATCGCTCGTTTAGCGACAGCGGCGTTGCGCGGCGCGCTCTGCTAGGTGCCGTCGAAGCGACACACTGAGAGGGCGAGGAGTGCTCCCCGTGTCTTCCGTACGCTGTCGCGTCGTGGTCGAGCTCGTATATGACCATGACGCGTACGGCCTTCACTGAACTGCGATATCTGGATTTGGTTAACATGAAATACAACGAAGCTCTGCCCGCAATGATGCGCGCCGTGCGTCTCGATGAAGTCGGTCCGCCCGAGAATTTGCGCGTCGTCGAATGTCCTGTTCCTGCTGTCGGGCCGCATGACGTGCTGATTCGCACCACGCTTGCCGGCATGATTTACGCGGATGCCGAAGCCAGGAGGGGTACCTATTTTAACAGTACGCCCCTACCTTGGTTTCCAGGCCGCGAGGTTGCCGGTATCGTCGTGGCGTGCGGTGAGGAGGTCGAAGGGTACGCGCCGGGTGACCGCGTGATGGCACTGGTGCTCGCTGGTGGTTGCTATGCGGAATATGTGCTCGCATCGCCACATGAGCACGTGTCCGACAATGGCGTGAGCGCGCCTGGCGCGGATATCGTGAAGCTGCCGGACAATGTCGCGTTTGAACAGGGGCTCGTTTATCTCGTCAACTTCCGTCTTGCCCATCTTGTCGTGCACGCGCTCGCAAAAGTACCGTCGGGTGCCAGCATTGCAATTCACGGCGCGGCAGGTGGCATGGGCGCGATGGTCACGCAGATTGCGGCATCCCTCGGTTGCAGGGTCGTTGCGCTGTGCCGTGGCGCCGAGGAGGTCGCGTTCTGTCTTGGGAACGGCGCGACGTTTGCTATCGACACACTGCGCTGCGACTATGTCGAAGCGGTGCACGAGGCAACCGATGGCGAGGGTGTCGATTTTTCCTTCAATGGTGTGGGAGGGGCAACAATCAACCGCGATCCACTGATCATCAAGCCGTTCGGCGAAATGATCCTTTACGGGTACGTGGCGGGCAAAACTCCCCTCGAACCGTTTGACGTCGACAAAACATGGGTGCTGAAGCTCTTTTCCGCAACAGACTATCTGACCACGCCTCATTTCTCGGCCGCGACCGACGCGATGCTCGAATGGCTAGCTACGCACCCACTACTGGCGGTGGGTGAAGTATTTCCGATGTCGCGCGTTGCAGATGCACATCGGGCACTTGAGGCGGGAAGGCTGCTGTGCAAGCTCGGCCTGCGTCCAGACGCGCTATGAGTGCGACAGCGTCATTCAATCATGTCGACGACGCAAAGACGGTCACGGTGGTCGGCGCGGGTGTCATCGGCATATCGATCGCGCTACACCTCGCTCAACGCGGTGCGCGTGTCACGGTGCTTGACCGGAGAGATGGTATTCCGCCGTGTACGGACGGTGCCTTTGCGATGCTGATTGCCACGCAGCCGGACGGCCCTTCCGAATTCAATGCGCTGTACGGCCACGCGATCGATGCCTGGCACCACTTCGATGCCGAATTCGATGGCGCACTTGGCGTACGTTGGGAAGGTGCGCTCATGTGGGCCGCGGGCGGGGATCTCGCCGCGCATTTGGACGAACAGTATGCGCGGCTTTCGGAATGGGGCAGTGCGGTCGAGCGCATCGATGCTCGCAATTTCGTGTCGTTTTGCGATGGTGTGGAAACCGGACCGATTGCCGCGGGCTACCGTTCAACACGCCACGGCGTAGTGGACCCGGCGTACGTATGGAAGACGATGCGTGCGCGTTGCGTCGCGCTCGGTGTAACGTTCCTGACCCGCGCGCCGTTAGCGCGTATCAACACGCTCGCGACGCTCAACGGTTTGCCACATGCTTACGTGGAGGGTTTGCCGCCTCCGGACGTCGTCGTGCTCGCGGCCGGGGAAGGTACGGCGGCGCTTGCTGCAAGTCTGGGGAGCGACGTCGCCTACACGATCGCCTCAGGCAGTTTGGCTCACAGCAAGCCTGTGCCGTGGCGCGCGCTGCCCGCGCTTGTCGGTCCCAAACTGTCGGTGAAGCAGAACGCAGACGGTCGCATCGTTGCCGGCCTGGATTATGCGCCGGGGGCAGCTTGCGACGACACGAGCGATGCCTACGGTGAGACTCTGCTTGCCGAGGCGCGCGAATTGTTGCCCGGCTTGCCGAGACTCGAGCTCGAGCGCGTTACGCATGGTCGTGTGCCGATTCCTCGGGACAAACAGCCGATTGCAGGCTTTCTGGACGGCGTCGCCAATTGCTATGTGGCTGTCATGATGAGTGGCATTACGATGGCGCCTCTGATGGGGCGACTGATCGCTGATGAAATCGTCCATGGACGCCGCGATGCGCTTCTCATTCCCTATACGCCGTCACGTTTCAAACCGGAATGATTCACCATCTGCGCGGGGCGCCCATAAGCGGACCGCGCGTACCAGCATCACGCGCGAAGGAGCCGCCATGCCATATTTTCAGACAGGTGCCAGTCACATTTATTACGAAACCCACGGCAGAGGCCTGCCGGTTGTCATGCTGCACGGCGTCGGTGGTAACCATGCCAGTTGGTTCTACCAGTTGACGGGATGGGCACAGCGTTTCCAGTTGATTACCTTTGATGCTCGTGGTTTTGGCAAGTCGACGGACGCGGAGTCGCTCGGCCGTAGTGCGTTTACTGAGGATCTGACGCGACTGCTTGACCATCTCGGAATCCAGCGTGCAGCGCTCGTTGCCCAATCAATGGGAGGTGGAACTGCCGTCGACTTCACATGCCGGTTCCCGGAGCGTGTATGTGCGTTGGTGCTGGCCGACACGCTCGTGTGGCTTGACCCGCCACCGGAGATGGCGGCGGATTTCTTGGCTGTGCAGGTGCAAACGCAGAATCTGAACCAACTGGAGCGTGTGCTTGGCGAGACTTTCAGGGGGGCACAGCCAGAGCTCAGCGAACTGTACCTTCAGATAGCAAGCTTCAACCACTATACGGTCAAGACGCTGACTGGCACACAGACGCGTTATCGTCCACAGGCGTTGGCGCTAACGGGGGTGCCGGCACTGTTCGTCGTCGGTGAGGAAGACGTGCTTTTCCCCCCGAGTCTGATTCGCAAGGCTTGGCGTGAAGTGCCCGGGGCGGATTGGATAACCCTTGAAAAGGCCGGTCATTCTGCCTATTTCGAGGCCGCGGAGTCCTTCAATCGGCTTGTTGGTCACTGGCTGGAAGCGTGCGTGGGCAAGTTCGACCCGGTCACGCATACATAAATTTCCCGCTGGGTGCCGTTACGAATCTCTCGCTTTTACACGGGATTTCGGGCACTTGCCGCGGCGGCACTCAGCGCGTGATAAAGCGTAAACCGATGTTAAGAGCGTTAGTTTTCTATTTAAATAATTAGTTTAACTAAATATAAAATTGAGAAGGGTTATGAAGAATAGGATAATTTTGGCAATTTTTATGCTCTGTGCGTCGGTTTCTGCTGCGGCGCAGTCCAGTGTCACACTGTATGGCGTACTGGACGAGGCCCTCGTCTACTCCAACAATGCCGGCGGCGCGTCCGTCGTTCAAATGCTCGATTCCTACCACTGGAACACGATGTGGGGTCTCAAAGGAACCGAGGATCTGGGCGGTGGCCTAAAGGCCAACTTCGAGTTGACCAACTACTTCAACATCTCGAACGGATCCCTTTATCTCAATAACAGCACACTTTTCTATGGCGCGGCATGGGCGGGTCTCTCAGACGAAAAGTGGGGCGCAGTAACGCTCGGCCGTCATTACGACTATTCAATCCTGCTGCTGAGCAAAATGCCCGGTGTCAATGCGACGTTCGCGCAAACGCCGGGTAATCTGGATCATACCGGCGGCGGGTATCTGGATAATGCGATTTCGTATACTTCGCCAAGCTATGACGGCTTCTCGGTCGCTGGTATGTATGCGCTACCGGGCGGCACCTCTGACGCTCTCTACTCAGGTAGAGCATTCAGTCTCTCAGCGACTTACTACGGCGCGCGTCTGAGTGTGGCGGCGGTCGTCACCAAAATCAATGGCGCGCTGATCACGCCGACCCTCGCGGGGATGAATACGTTGTTGGGTCAGGGGGTGACACCTTTCGCGCGCTACCGGGTGGACTCACAAAACATCTACGGCATCAGCGCGCAGTATCGTTTCACGGACAAGATTGTGGGGCAGGCGAGTTTTACCGATGTGGCGCTCGTCGGCTTTGGCGAGTCCGAATCGGTGCGTACCGCGAGCGTCAGTGGTGTCTACACGATCGCACCGGACTTGAAGCTCACCGCAGGCTACCAGCATTCCGGCCTCGGCAGCGGCGGCCTGAACCTCTACAGCCTGTTTCTCGACAAGTTCCTGTCCAAGCGTACTGATATCTATGTCGCAGCCCACTTTGCTCAGGCGGGCGGGGCATCGCAATCCGCGGTGCTATTCACACTGGCCCCTTCCAGTACCAACCGGCAGTTGGCAGTTGCCACAGGCGTCCGGCACTCCTTCTGAGCATCTTGGGGGGGGCGGAATGCACAAAGCGGACGGAGGCTCCGATCTGCCTTGTTTGAGCGTTTGAAATGGGGCGGGCGCAATGCATGAGTTTCATGCATTCATAACCCTAAAAAAAATCGGTTGTGGCGTCTTTTTCGGCTGCTTAATTTTGAGGCTGATGTCTGTAGGCGAGCTTCGCGAGATTTTATTGCATACAGTACACAATAGATTGAAAGTCAGACCTTAATCCCCCAGGAATGGACATGGAAACTCAAAATAGTTTCGTTGATGAGGCCTTGCTGAAGCGTGTGCCGAGGTGGAGTAAGTACCTGGAAGCCAAGCTGGGTTTTCGCAATCATTGGTATCCCGCACTGTTGTCGCATGACATTGCGGAGGCGCAGATCGTGCCGGCGACCGTCTGCGGTGAGGAAATCCTCCTTAAGCGCGTGAACGGGGAGGTCAAGGCCATCCGTGATCGCTGTCTGCACCGAGGAGTGAAATTTTCGGAAAAGGTTGAGTGCTACACCGAGAACACCATCACCTGTTGGTATCACGGCTTCACCTACAAGTGGGACGACGGAAAGCTATGCGACATCCTCGCCGCTCCGGACAGCAAGGCAATCGGGCGTCGCGGGGTCAAGTCGTATCCGGTGCAGGAGGCGAAGGGGCTGGTCTTCGTCTTCGTGGGTGATGACGAGACGACGGTTCCGCCCTTGTCCGAAGATGTGCCACCGACTTTCCTCGACGAGGACATGAGCATTCACGGTGCAATCTACGATGTCGCCTCCAACTGGCGCGTCGGCGCCGAGAATGGGTTCGATGGCCTGCACGTCTACATCCATCGCACGGCGGAGCTGGTATCCAACACGCAGCGTTCATTGCCCATTGGCCACCTGTCGGACTCGGCCAAAGTGGAGATCATCGACGGCGACGGTGGCCCTAAGGGTGTGTACGACCTGTTCGCCAATCACGTGAGCGTGTGGGAAGGCAAGGTGGAGGGTAAAACCGTGATCACGGGTACCAAACGCGTGTCCGACAAGCCGACGCGTACCACTGCGGCATCTATCTGGCTGCCGTGTGTGCTGCGCGTGGACAACTTCCCCGATCAGGAAATCACACAATACGAGTGGTATGTGCCCGTATCTGCGGACAAGCATCTCTATGTGATGACCATCGGTAAGCGCGTGTCGACGGAGGAGGAGCGCGCAGCCTTCGAGCATGAATTTCAGTCCCGGTGGAAACCTATTGGTTTTGAGGGCTTTAACGCCCAGGACATTACGGCTCGGATCGCGCTCCAGAAGTATTACAAGAACGACAGCTCGTGGCTGGACGAGATGCTGATCGAGGGCGATGCACCGATCATCAAATGGCGCGAGCTGTGTCAGCAGCATGCGCGCGGCGTGCAGAAGCCCGATAACCTCTGATGCCTGAGGAGCATGCGTTATGGCTGAGAAGATTTTTCTGTGTCGCAGTGCAGACATGAGCAACGGAACAATGCGCCAGGTGTGCCCGCGTGGCGTGGATGTCGAACTTGCTCTCTACAAGGTCGACGGGAAGTTCTACGTTACGGACGACCTGTGCACGCACGGGATGGTTGCCCTGACAGGCGGTGATATCGAGGGGACCACCGTGTATTGCCCGCTACACGGCGGTGCATTTGACGTCTGCACGGGCAAGGCCATCGAAAAGCCCTGTACGACGCCGCTGAAGACATACGAAGTCGTGGTGGAGAGCGACGACGTCTACTGTCTGTATGACGAATAAGAGAACCGGGGTCCCTGGAGTACACCATGTTTACGAGAGAAGAGAATGAACGTTTGTGCCGAGTCGGTCCCGGCACGCAGATGGGAGATGCCTTTCGTCGCTTCTGGATACCGTTCCTGCTGCCCGAGGAACTTGCTTCGGACGGTGCGCCGCTACGCGTTCGTCTGCTCGGCGAGGACCTGATCGCATTCCGTGACACGCAGGGCAAGCTCGGCCTGCTCGACCGGTACTGTCCTCATCGGCGCGTCGACCTGTTCTTCGGTCGCAACGAGCAATGCGGACTACGCTGTCCTTATCACGGCTGGAAATTCGATACCGAAGGCAAGGTCGTCGAAATGCCGGCCGAGCCCGCGAACTCCCCGATGTTGCAGGATGCACGGATCAAAAGCTATCCCGTCATTGAGTGGGGTGGTGCGATCTGGGCGTACATGGGGGATCCTGCACATCAACCGGAGACGCCCCCACTGATGGAATGGGCGACTGTGCCGTCGGCGCACCGCTACGTGACCAAACGCCTGCAGCGCACAAGCTATGCGCAGGGTGTGGAGGGTGGGGTTGACTCGAGTCACGTCGGTATCTTGCACAGTCTGCTCGACCCGGAAAAGGCACATCTTCCGTTCCGGCAGAAGCAGGTCTCGCCGCTGTCGACGGTCCCCTATCTCGCAATGGACACGGCGCCGAAATTCTTCGTGCGCCCGACCAATCACGGCATGACCATCGGTGCGCGGCGCAATGCGTCGGAGAGCGAGTATTACTGGCGCATTACACAGTTCCTGCTGCCGTTTTACACCATGATCGCGCCGAACAGGAGCGACGGTACGACCATGGGGCACTCATGGACGCCGATCGACGACCATAACTGCTGGGTATTCACCATGACGTGGAACGGTCAGCGCCCGCTGTTGCCGGAAGAGCTGGACTACGGCGCGGTGCATTCGGATACCAAAGACGATGGCAGCTACGAGCCGCTTGTGAACGCGGCCAACGACTATGGCATTGATCGCGAGGTTCAGCGTCTGCGCAGCACGACCGGCATCGAGGGGATCGGGATGCAGGACACCGCGGTGCAGGAAAGCATGGGATCAATCGTCGATCGCTCGCTCGAGAACCTCGGATCGGGGGATGCGGCGATCGTGCGCTTCCGGCGCCTGCTGCTCGGCATCGCAGATGAACTGAAAACGACCGGGGAAGTCGCGGCTGCGAAACACGCAGAGTGGTACAAGGTGCGGTCTGCCGGTGTCGTGCTGCCTCACGGCGTGGATTTCCTGGAGGGCTCGGCGCAGTACACCGAGGTGAAATAAGGATGTGGACGGGTCTTCGGGCCTGACGGTGTTTCATGTTTGACAATCGGGTGTGCCAGCCGGCTCGCACCGCGGCCATCCACCCGATGCTTCCTCATGAGGAAACCCATTGATGCAAGACGTCATCCAGCAACTTGCCGCGCGGCTTCTGCTGGCGCAGCAAACGCGCGAGCCGGTCGACCCGGTGCGCGGCGATATCGCACCCGAAGATGTGGCGATGGCCTATGCTGTGCAGCAGGCCAATGTCGACAGGCGGGTGGCCGCTGGTGAGCGCATCGTCGGGCGCAAGATTGGCCTGACTTCGCTTGCCGTACAACAGCAGCTCGGTGTAGACCAGCCCGATTTCGGTACGCTGTTCGCCAGCATGGCATATGGAGACGACCAGCCAATGGCGCTCGCGAACCTGATCCAGCCGAAGGTCGAGGCCGAGATCGCGCTCGTGCTCGAACGCGATCTGACGCATGAAAAGCATACCTTTGCCGACCTAATCAATGCGACGGCGTATGCTCTGGCCGCCATCGAAGTGGTGGACTGCCGGGTGCACAAGTGGGATATCCGGTTCGTCGATACGGTGGCCGACAACGCCTCAAGCGCTCTGTTCGTGCTCGGCAGTCGTCCTGTTCCGCTTTCTGAGGTGGATCTCCCGAATGTGGTCATGACGCTTGAGCGCGAGGGCGAAGTGTTGTCACGTGGCAGCGGTGCCGCGTGTCTTGGCAATCCGCTCAACGCGGCCGTCTGGCTCGCCGATCGCATGGCCCACCTGGGTACGCCCTTGCGCGCGGGCGACGTGGTGCTCACAGGCGCACTCGGTCCGATGGTCACCGTAACCCAACCCTCCGCTTACACGGCGCAGATCGAGGGTCTTGGCAGTGTGCGTGCGAGTTTCGCGTGAGAGCCGCCGCTGCACAAAATGGTTACCCTTCAAGGAAATGAAACGTCTTCCGCAAAACTGACGGCCGCAATTGTTGGTTCGCGCAATATCGGAGCCGACCTGATGATCAAGGTGATGCGCAACGGCAGGTATCCGGAAATGGGCGCGATGGCCGGGCAGGTCAGTTGCCGCCAACGTTCAGCGGTGCCGTCTGCAAATGACTTGGATTGGACGCGGCAACATGGCATGGATCTGGTAATATACGTTTCGTAGCTATTTCGTATATAAGAGGTCCGCAACATGGGTATCGTCAAGATTTCGGAGCAGATGCACGCGGCGTTGCGCAACACCAGCGGCGCGCTCAGCCGTTCGATCAATGCACAAGCCGAGCATTGGCTGCGCGTCGGCATGCTTGCCGAACTCAATCCCACGCTGAGCTACGGTGACATCTGCCGCAGGCTCATCGAATCCGAAGGCATCCAGGCCGGCGAGGCCCAGGTCGTCACTTCTCCAGCAACCGGTGCACCCGTCACCGCATTCAATAAGGTGGCGTAATGGTGCGCGAACGCGTTGTCATCCGATCCAAAGAAGAAATCACCCTGTCGCGTCGCGCAGGGGAATTGGCCGCGCAGGTGCTCGCGATGATTGGCGAACACGTCAAGCCCGGCGTCACGACCGATGCGCTCGACCGCCTGTGCCATGACTTCATCGTCGACGAACTGAAGGCGATCCCCGCCAATATCGGCTATCACGGCTATCCGAAGACCGTATGTGCATCGGTGAATCACGTCGTCTGTCACGGCATTCCCGGCGAGAAGGTGCTGCACGACGGCGACATCGTGAACATCGACGTCGCCCTCATCAAGGACGGCTGGTTTGGCGACACGAGCCGCATGTATTACGCGGGCAAGCCAAGCATTCTTGCCAAGCGCCTCGTCGATACGACCTACGAGGCGACGCTCGCAGGCATTCGTGCGGTGCGCCCGGGCGCGACGCTGGGCGATGTCGGCTACGCCATCCAGACCGTGGCGCATCGTGAAGGCTTCAGCATCGTGCGCGACTACTGTGGGCACGGCATCGGTACGACCTATCACGATGATCCCCAGGTGCTGCATTACGGGCGTCCGGGCACGGGCCTCACGCTGCGTCCCGGGATGATCTTCACCATCGAGCCGATGGTCAATGCAGGCAAGCCTGACACGAAGCAACTGGCGGATGGCTGGACAGTCGTGACGCGCGACCGTTCGTTATCCGCCCAGTGGGAGCACATGGTCGCCGTGACGGAGACGGGCTTCGAGGTTCTCACGCAATGGCCGGACGGCCTCGGCGAGTATGTCCGCTTCGGCACGTTCGAAGGCAGCGCGGCAACCGCCAACGCTGCCTGACCGAGCAGTGACAATGTCTGGGGCGCGCGGTGCGCGCCTCAGACGTCATCCGGTGCGCCGTCGAGCGTCAGCAGTTGGTTGGCGAAACGGCGGTAAAGCCACGCGGAAGCGCCCGTCGAGACGGCGATCCCTATCACGGACAGCACCGTTTGAAGCGCAAGCATGCCGAGCGCTACCGTCTTGGCGGCAGGCATGGCGCGCAGCAACGCCACGAACATCGACGTCACGACAACGCCCACGACAATCAACGGCAGCACGGTCCCGACGGTGGTGCCCAGCATCGTCCAGAAGTGACCGCGCGAGTCCTGCCAGGCGGCGCGCCAGCGCTTGCTGCGTCCCGCGCCAATCTGCGCAAAGATCAGCGATACGCGTATCAGCACGTAGAGCAACGCACATAGCAATAGCACGCAAAACGTGGCGAGGCCGGCATACGAATTGCTGTGTCCGGTCGCCCGCATTGCCAGCGCCGCACCCAGGGCGATGACCAGCCACGCCGCAGCGATGCCGACGAAGACCTGGGTCGACGTCCAGAGATAGCGCCAGAGATCGCGTCCGTACCAACGGCCCTGCCGGGTGGCGTCCGGGCCGAGAATCGTGTAGCGAAAGACATGAATGACGAGCACGGCGTACGCCACGATGTTCGCGAAAAAGACGCCGAACGACATGAGCGCGATACGCAGCCGGTACATGGCCGGTTCGCCGGTTTGCGAGGCGGTGCGCGCGAGCTGATCGAGCGAAACGCTAAGCCCAGACGTCGCGAGGAAGACGACGGCAATCGCCAGGCATAGCCATGGCCGTTGGCGCAATGCGTTGAAGCCGTCGCGCCAGGCGCCCTTGAAACACTGTTTGAACGTGATCGGTTCCATGCTCTCCCTTGCGCGAAATTCGCTTCGCTAAACGAAGCGTTACGGCGCCAGTGCGCCGCGCCGCCATTCTTGCAGATCGGCTTGGGACTGACAATTGCACGCAGGGACAGGAGGCGTCAGATGTTGACTGCAACACGACGAGCGCTAAGGGCGTCGGATGAGGTGGCGGCGGGGACATGAGCCTGCGATGCTGGGCGTACATCGCAGGCGCCGGGGACTCGGCGTTAAGCGTTTGGCGCTTAACGCGAAACGCTTAACGCGTGGCGTTTAGCATTTCACGCGGCCATGACCTTGCGAAGCACTTCGGCGTGCGTGACAACGCCCACCAGCCGGGCGGCTTCGTCGAGAACGGGGAGGGTGCCGTGACGCTGCGTCATGAGCAGTGGTACCAATTCCGAGAGGGGCATGCCGGCCGTGGCCGATTTCGGCTGCGCCTGCATGACGTCGCGGACCGCCGGGCGCTGCCCCGTGCCGATCGACATGCCGAAGCGCGGCCACCGCTGACGACGCGCCCGGCGCGTGTGAAGGTCGTGACGCGTCACCAGACCGATGACGCGCGCGTCGCCATCGACGACCGGCAGGGCGTCCAGGCCGTGGCGCTGCAACAAACGCCACGCCGCGGGCGCTTCGTCGTGTGCCTGAACCTTCGCCACCGGCGGCGTCATGACGTCGGCACAGGTCAATTCGCGGGCGCGTCGCGCATAGGCTTCACGCTGGGTGTCGCGGAGCAGACTGGCCAAATCGTCAGCGGAAATGTCAAGCAGTTCGCTGCGGCGGGCGAGGGCCTTCTCGGCGTCAGCCGTCGTGACGGGGATGGCCGAGGCGTTGACCGGACGCACCGCTGCCTGCGCACGCATGGCATGCGGATAGCGATGGCCGGTGAGCGCGTGATAACCGATGGCCGCCCCGAGCAGCGCCACCGACTGCACGGCAATCGGCTCGAGGACGAAGCCGTACCCGAGGGCATGGACGGCCGGTCCGCCGAGCACGGCCGTCAGTGCAACGGCACCTGACGGTGGGTGGACGCAGCGCAGCGTGAACATCAACGCAATGGAGACGCCGACCGCCGTGGCCGCTGCCGCGATTGGCGACGGAATGTACATGGCACAGGTCACCCCAACGATCGCGGCGACCAGATTGCCGCCGAGTATCGACCATGGCTGGGCGAGAGGGCTGGCCGGCACCCCGAAGAGCAGCACGGCGGACGCCCCCATCGGCGCAACCAGCCAGGGAATGTAGGTCGCGGGGCCGAGCATCCAGAGCATCAGGCCGCCGGTCAGTGCAATCCCGCACAGCGCGCCAAAGCCGGCGCGAAGTCGCTCGCGCCAGTGCACGGCCACCACGGCAGGCAGAAAACCTGCCAGCCAATCCCTCACGTCGCGTCGTGTCATTACCATGTCGTCCCGATCCACCATCTGCACCCGTTTAGGGCGCCGTGTTGATATTTTGTGCATGATATATCGTATATCGATGGATTGGGAGGGGATGAGGGCGTGATTTTAATGCTGCGCCGCAGCGAAATTACGGATATCGTCGACCTGACGTCGAAGCGGTGCACCAAAATAAGGAAAACGAGACGTATAAGGCGCGAACCTTGCCCGAGGGACAGCGGGAAATCTGATTGGGCAGGAAGGTCAGGAACGGTGGCGGAATCGGGCGGACTGAGGCAGGGTGACGTGGGGGGGCAAGCGGCAGTGCATTTTGCACTGCCGCAAGGTTGGCGGCGTCAGCGGTAACTGGCGGTGCTCATGGGCAGAGGCGGGCGTCAGTGTCCGCCGCCGAGCACGATCTGCGCGATCACGCCGGTGCCGGTGACGACCAGCAGGAAGTCTCCGCCGACGCCAACCCAATGATGGCCACGCGGCGGTGGACTCAGGTGGTACTCGCGATAGTCGTCGACCACGTACTGGCGGTCACGATACTGTTGCGGCACGCGATCGCCCTTTCGCCAGTTTGGGTGCTGCCAGGCGTCTTCACTCGGCCCGGGGCCGGGTTGACCCCTTAGCGGGGGGCCGCCGCGGTGGGCTTTCGGCGCGCTATGCCGAGGCCCATACCCTTGGGGGCCGCCATGCGGGCCCGCCGGCCGTTGACCTTGATGCCAGCCCGGACCACCGGGAGTACCGCCAGGGCCACCCGGCGGCGGGCCGCCTTGGGCGAGGGCAAGGCTGGAGGACACCGCCAGACCGGCGGCGAAGCAAAGCGACAGCGTCTTGCGCATCTTCATGATTTGCACTCCTTATCGTAGGGTCCAGGAACCGAACGCGGGGAAGCTTTCCAGATGATCTGCCAGCGACGGCCATCGTATTCGCTCGAATCGCATCGTGTGCGAGGACCGGCGGACGCGAAAACCGTGCGTTCATCCTACCATCGCAGCAAAAAAAAGCCCGGACATGCCGAACGTCGTTTGACTTCGGGCATGCACCGGGCAAGCAGGGACGCAGGGAAGAAACTTTTCCGAAACTGACGGATTGTGCGCGGGCGCATCGAAACCGGCGGCACGCCTGGCGCGCGTCGGGGGCGGGTCGGCACGCCACTCGTCTTGGGGGGGCGAGCGCGGCCGCCGGTTCGATGCGTCAGATCCCGGCGTGGCGGCCCATCGCTTCGGGCCGCCACGCCGACGTTATGTGCAATTCACGCTACCGTGCCGCAACGGTGGCGTTGGATGCTTGATCCACCGCCGGCGCGCTCGGCGTGGAATGCGTCGGGGATGTCGACGCCGATTCGGTTGGCTTGGCCACCGCAACGTCGCCCCAGCCGCCGCCGAGGGCGCGGATCAGGTTGACGGTCGATACGGCCTGCGCCCCGGCGAGCTGAACCGCACCACGCTGCGTTTGCAGCACCGTGCGTTCGGCATCGATGACGTCGAGATACGCAATCGAGCCTTCCTGATACTGCATGCGCGAGAGCTGTGCGGCCCGATTCGACGCCGTCACCGCGTCGTTCTGCGCCCGCGTTTGCGCGCCGAGCAGGCGCAGGTTGGACAGGTTGTCCTCCACTTCCTGGAACGCCACGAGCACTTGCTGGCGGTAGTTCGCGACGTCTTCCTCGTAGCGCGCTCGCGCACGCGAGAGATTGCCGCTGCGCGCGCCGCCATCGAAGATCGGCATCGAGAGCAGCCCGCCAACCACGGGGCCGAGCAGGAAGGTACGGCTCGACCAGTTGAACAGGTCGCCCAGCGTGGCCGCTTCGAAGCCACCCGCGCCGGTCAGCGACAGCGACGGGAAGAACGCGGCTTTCGCGACCCCGATGCGTGCATTGGCGGCCGCCATGGAGCGCTCGGCCGCCGCAATGTCCGGACGCCGTTCGAGCAGCGCCGACGGCAGGCCTGCCGGGATGTGCACGGCGACCGGCACCAGCGGAGACGGTGCAAACGTGAATTCCGCAGGCGTCTTGCCAAGCAGAATCGCCAGGCTGTGTTCGGACGCCGCACGCAGGCGGGCAACCGCCAGCGCGTCGGATTGTGCCGTGGCCAGTTCGGCCTTGGCGCGCGCCACGTCCAGCTCGCCGATATCGCCTTCGGCGAAGCGTCGTTGCACCAGCTTGAGCGCCGCGTCGCGCAGCGTCACCGTTTGCGTGTACAGCGCTTGTTCGGCATCGAGTTCGCGCAGGCTGAAGTAGTTCTGCGCGACATCGGCTTGCAGCGCGAGCTGCACCGACCGATACAGCGCTTCGCTCTGCTCGGCGTCCGCCCGGGCCGCGGCAACGCTGTCCGACACACGCCCGAACAAATCGACTTCATAGCCCACGCTCGCCTGCGCACGCCACAGCGTGTACGGCGCGATGTTCGTGCCGTCGGGCTGCATTTGCGACGCCGGCGAGAGCTTCTGCCGTGTTGGGCCGAACCCGGCGTCGAGCGTCGGGAACAGCGCCGCACGGGCCTGACGCTGCACCCCTCGCGCTTCCTGCACGCGGGCGGCGGCGGCCTTCAGGTTCTGGTTGGCGGATAGCGCATCGTCCTCGAACTTGTCGAGCGTGGTGTCGCCGAATACCTTCCACCATTGACCGCGCGCCATTGCCTCGGCGGGCTCGGCCGGCTTCCACGTCCCGGCTTCACCGGCCGGAAGTGACGCTTCCTTGAATGCCGTCGGCATCCCCTTGCCGGTCACCGTCGGCACTTCATACGTGGGGGCCATCGAGCAGCCCGCCACCACCAGCAGAGCGCCGAGCAAGCTCGAGACACCCAGACTGCGTTTGATCCATTGCGATTGCATGATTGGCATCCTTCAGACTTCAGCCTTGACGTTGGCGGGCAGGGTCGACGCGTGCGCACTGTGCAGCGGCTTCTTGCCGGCCAGCGTGCGCAGCAGCACGTAGAACACCGGGGTCATCATCAGACCGAAGCCGGTCACGCCGATCATGCCGAAGAACACTGCCACCCCCATCGCGTGACGCATTTCCGAACCGGCGCCGGTCGATGTCACCAGCGGCACCACGCCCATGATGAACGCGATGGACGTCATCAGAATCGGCCGCAGACGCAGGCGACTTGCCTCGATCGCGGCGGCCACGGGACTGCGACCCTGCATTTCCAGCTCTCGGGCGAACTCCACGATCAGGATCGCGTTTTTCGCGGACAGCCCCACCAGCACCATCAGGCCGATCTGCGTGAAGATGTTGTTGTCGCCCCCAGTCAGCCACACGCCGAACAGCGCGGACAGAATGCTCATCGGCACGATCATGATGACGGCGAGCGGCAGCGTCAGGCTTTCGTACTGCGCCGCAAGCACCAGGAACACCAGCAGCACCGAGATCGGGAACACCCACAACGCCGAGTTGCCCGCGAGAATCTGTTGATACGTCAGGTCCGTCCATTCGAACTTCACCCCACGCGGCAGCGTCTCGGCGGCAATGCGCTCCACGGCGGCCTGCGCCTGACCCGACGAATACCCCGGGGCCGGGCCGCCGTTCACATCGGCGGCGGTGTAGCCGTTGTAGCGCACCACCATTTCCGGACCGAACGTCGGCGACACTTTGACCAGCGACGAGAGCGGCACCATCTCGCCATTGCTGTTGCGCGTCTTGAGCAGCCCGATGTCGTCGGCATGGGCACGGAACGGCGCATCGGCCTGTACACGCACCTGGTACACGCGCCCGAACTTGTTGAAGTCGTTCACGTACAGCGAGCCGAGGTAGATCTGCATGGTGTCGAACACGTCGGTGATCGGCACGCCAAGCTGCTTCGCCTTCACGCGGTCGAGATCCACGTTCAGTTGCGGCACGTTGATCTGGTACGACGAGAACGTCGGACCCAGTTCCTTCGTCTGCGACGCCTTCTTGATAAACGCTTGCGTGGCGTCGTTCAAGGCGGCATAGCCGAGCGCACCGCGATCCTCGATTTGCAGCTTGAAGCCGCCGAGCGTTCCCAGGCCCAGCACCGGCGGCGGCGGGAATACGGCGATGAACGAGTCCTTCATCTTCGAATACGCGCCGTTGAGCCGTCCGGCGATGGCCGCCGCCGAGAGCGTCTTGTCGTGACGCTCGGCGAACGGCTTGAGCGTGACGAACACGATGCCGGCCGACGACGAGTTGGTGAACCCGTTGACCGACAACCCCGGGAAGGCCACGGCGCTCTGCACGCCGGGCGTCTTCAGGGCGACGTCGGTCATGTCGCGGATCACCTTCTCGGTGCGGTCGAGCGACGCGCCGTTCGGCAACTGGGCGAACGCCACCAGATACTCCTTGTCCTGCGCGGGCACGAAGCCGCCGGGCACGACCTTGCCCAGCAAGACGGTGGCGCCAAGCAGCACCGCGAAGATCGCCATCATGAGCGCCTTGCGGCCGATCACACGGGTAACGCCCTGACTGTATTTTTCCGACCCGCGATGGAACACACGGTTGAACGCGTTGAAGAAGCCGCCCAGGTATCGGTTCATCTGCCGCGTGAGCCAGTCGGGCTTGGCGCGATGGTCCTTGAGCAGCAGCGCGGCCATGGCCGGCGACAGCGTGAGCGAGTTGACGGCCGAGATCACCGTCGAGATGGCGATGGTCATCGCGAACTGCTTGTAGAACTGCCCCGTGAGGCCCGACATGAAGGCGAGCGGCACGAACACGGCGACCAGCGTGAGGGCAATCGCGATGATCGGGCCGCTCACTTCGCGCATGGCCTGATAGGTCGCTTCCTTCGGCGAGAGACCGGCCGCGATGTTGCGCTCCACGTTCTCGACCACCACGATGGCGTCGTCGACCACGATACCGATGGCGAGCACCATCCCGAACAGCGACAACGCGTTGATCGAGTAGCCGAAGCCCAGCAGCAGGGCAAACGTCCCCACGATTGATACCGGCACGGCAAGCAGCGGAATGATCGACGCGCGCCACGTTTGCAGGAACACGATCACCACCAGCACCACGAGGGCGATGGCTTCGAGCAGGGTGTGCACCACGGCCTTGATCGACGAACGCACGAACTGCGTCGGGTCATAGACGATGCGGTACTCGACGCCCGGAGGCATGTCCTTTTGCAGCTCCGCCATCGCTTCGCGAACCTGATCGGAGATCTGCAGCGAGTTCGCGCCCGGCGCCTGGTTGATGGCCAGCGCCACGGCGGGCTGGTTGTCGAGCAACGAGCGCAGGCTGTACTGCGAGGCGTCGAGCTGCACGCGGGCCACGTCGCCCAGGTGCGTGACAGCACCGTCCGGGGACGTCTTCAGGATGATGTCGCGGAACTCGTCTTCCGTGTTCAGCCGGCCACGCGCGTTGACGTTGAGTTGCAGCGGCGTGTTCGGGCCGGCCGGCGACGCGCCGATGACCCCGGCGGCGACCTGCACGTTCTGTTCGCGAATGGCCTTCACCACATCCGAGGCGGTCAGGCCACGCTGCGCAACCTTCGCCGGATCGAGCCAGACACGCATCGAGTAGTCACCCGCGCCCCACAACTGCACCTCACCCACGCCCTGGATGCGCGAGAGGCGATCCTTGACGTTGATGAGCGCGTAGTTGCGCAGGTAAGTCATGTCGTAGCGCTGGTTCGGCGAGAGCAGGTGGACCACCATGGTGAGCGTGGGCGACGACTTGATCGTCGTCACCCCCAGACGCTGCACATCGTCCGGCAGGCGCGGCAGCGCTTGCGAGACACGGTTCTGCACGAGCTGTTGCGCCTTGTCCGGGTCGGTACCCAGGCGGAACGTCACGGTCGTGGTGAGGTTGCCGTCGCTGTTGGCCTGCGACTGCATGTACAGCATGTTCTCCACGCCGTTGATTTGCTCTTCGAGCGGCGCGGCAACGGTCTCGGCGATCACCTTGGGGTTGGCGCCGGGGTATTGGGCGTGCACGACGACCGACGGCGGGACCACTTCCGGGTACTCCGAAATCGGCAACTGGAACACGGCGATCAGGCCCGCCAGCAGCGTGATGACCGACAGCACCCCTGCGAAGATGGGCCGGTCGATAAAGAATTTTGAGATGTTCATGACGAGACTCTTTGGGGTCGTTCAGGGCGCGGTTCGTGTGTGCGCAGGTGTGCCGTGGCGCATTTCACGAACGCGTCGCCGAGGTGGCCGCCGCGACCGACCGGGCCGTGGCCGGCTTGGCGCTCGCGCCGTCCTGGCGGACGTTCCGAGGCGGCTGGCTTGCGGTGCTGGCGTCGGTGTCGACGGCGTGCTTGGCCATGGCCGGCGCGACGATGTCGTGCGCGTCGCCCGTGTCACCGGCCATCTTCACGGCCTTCGGCGTGACCGGGTCACCCGGACGCACGCGCTGCAGACCGTTGACGACGATGCGCTCGCCCTCCTTCAGGCCGCCGGCAATCTCGATGAGGCCGCCGTGGCGCTCACCCAGTTGCACTTCGCGGTACTGCACCTTGTTCTGCGCGTCGACCACGAGCACGAACTTCTTGCTCTGGTCGGTGCCGATGGCCGCTTCATCGACGAGCAGCGCCGGGTGCGGTTCGCCGCCGCCCACACGAATGCGGGCATACAGCCCCGGCAAGAGGGCGCCGTTGGCGTTATCGAAGCGCGCGCGCACACGGATCGTGCCCGACGTCGTATCGAAGCGGTTGTCGACCGAATACACGGTGCCCTTGCGTGAGTAACCGGACTCGTTGGCCAGGCCGAGGTCGACAGGAACGCCATTCGTGTTCCCGGTATCGCGTGCGAGATAGCGCAGATAGGTCTGCTCGTCGACGTCGAACGCGGCGTAGATCGGCGAGACCGATACGACCGTCGTCAGCGCCGGCGATTGCGCGCCGGCCGATACCGTATTGCCGACGGTGATTTCCGCGCGCGAGACGCGTCCCGCAATCGGCGCCACGATCCGTGTGTAGCCGAGGTTGATACGTGCGGTTTCCAATGCGGCACGCGCGGCCTTCACGTTGGCGGCCGCTTCGCGCGCAGCGTTTTCCTTCTGGTCGAAGTCCTTCTTCGCGATGGCGTTATCCGCGATCAGGCGTTGCGCGCGTGCGAGGTCGGTGCTGGTGAAGACGTCGCGCGCCTGCGCGGACGCCAGTTGGGCCGCCGCGCGATCGACTTCGGCGGCATACGGCCGCGGGTCGATCGTGAAGAGCGCATCGCCCTTCTTCACGAGCTGTCCGTCCTTGAAATGCACGGCGGTGATGGTGCCCGACACGAGCGGCTTGATGTCGACGCGATCCACGGCGTCGAGCCGGCCGGAGTAACTTTGCCAGTCGGTCACGGTGCGCGAGATCACGTTGGCCACATCGACTTCCACGGTCGGCATGACCTGGGCGGCGGGGGGCGTGCTGGCATCGACGCGCACGACCGTGAGCGTGCCTAGGGCCACGAGCGCTATCGTAGCGGCGGCGGCAATGAGGACGGGTTTGCGAGCGAGGGTGGTCATTTTTTTGAAATCTCCGGAATCGGATGGACTCACTGGGGGGCACCGGTGGCGGGTGGCGCCAGCCGGCGTGTCAGGAACGCGGCCACTTCCCGCAGTGCGGCGGGCAGGGCGGCCAGGCCGTGATGGGATGCGCTGCGATGGCGTGTGACCTGCGTCGGCACGCCGGCCGCAATGAGCTCGGCCGCGTATTTTTCGGCTTCGACGTGCAGCAGGTCGTGTTCGGCAGACGCGATCAACGTGGGCGGCAGGCCCGCGAGACGCCTCGATTCGAGCGGCGCAGCATATGGATGCAGACGCTGTGTTGCATGCGGCAGGTAGGCGCGATAGCAGCGCGCGCACTCGCTGGCTTCGATATCGCTCGGTGTGCGGCCATCGGCCAGGCGCGTCATGCTGGGGTCGAGCAGCGGGGCCAGCAGAACCTGTGCCGAGATGGCGACTTCACTGCGATCGCGCGCCATCATCGTCAGCGCTGCGGCAATGTTGCCGCCGGCGTCGTGACCGGCCACGGCGAGACGTCGCGCACTGGCGCCGTAGCGGCGGGCGTGGCGTTGCAGCCAGCGCGCGGCGCACCACGCATCTTCCGGCGCGGCAGGGAACGGATGTGCCGGGGCGAGCGAATACCCGACCGAGACCACCAGCGCCGGCACATGCGAGGCGAGATAGCGGGCCGCAGCGTCGCCGTCGTCGAGCGAGCCGTGGCAAAAGCCGCCGCCGTGAAAGTACAACACGGTGGGCAAATGCGCTTCGAGCGGCACCACCACGCCAGGCGCCCCGGCATGCGCAAGGGCCGGACCCGAGACGTCGGGCCCGGCCGGCCGATACAGGCGCAACGTGACCGGACCGGCATGACCGGCGATGCTCACTTCGTCGATGCGTAGTCCGTCGTCGGAGCGGCGCGGGCGGCCCGGGCGTCCCGAAGGCGACTTGGCGTTGGCTGACATATGAAGTTAGGCTCGCGGGCGCGATACCCCTCGGGTGATATTCGATGGAACGAAGTTTAGAGGCGACGCACATCGGGATAAACGCCTATAATTTGGCAACACTGTTCGGTCAATTCGACTAATCGACGTCACCCTTGCCGATGTTGGCGTATGCCACCGACCAATCGGCTTGGGCGTGCGCGAGGGGCGGAAAAGGGGGGATCGACGGGTGCAACCACGTTTTCGAATGGGGAAATGTCATGGATCGCTTGCAAGCGATGCAGGTATTCACGCGAGTCGTCGAGGCCAACAGCTTTTCTCGCGCGGCCGACAACCTCGGTTTGCCGCGTACCTCGGTGACCACGATTATTCAAAACCTTGAGTCGCATCTGGGCACGCGGCTATTGCAGCGTACGACCCGGCGACTCAATCTGACGCCCGACGGGGCCGCGTACTACGAGCGATGCCTGCGCATCCTCGCGGATATCGAGGAGACCGAATCGTCATTCCGGGAGAGCAGCCAGCGCGTGCGCGGAAAGTTGCGCATCGATATGCCCGGCTCGCTCGGCAAGTTGGTGGTGCTGCCGGCGCTATGCGAATTCCACGACCGGTATCCGGAAGTCGAACTCATGGTCGGCATGGGCGATAAGCCGGTCGATCTGATTCAGGAAGGCGTCGATTGCGTGTTGCGCGTCGGCACGCTTCAGGATTCGAGCCTCGTCGCACGGCGCGTGGGGCTGTTTCAAAGCGTGACGTGCGCGTCGCCGGCTTACCTGGAGCGCATGGGCATGCCGCATTCGCTCGACGATCTGCAACGGCACACGGCGGTGCATTACTTTTCGAGCCGCACGGGACGCGTCGTCGACGAGCAGTTCCTCGTGGACGGCAAGGAGGTCGAGATTCATATGCCGGGGGCAGTCGCCGTCAATGATGCCGAGGCGTATCTGCAACTGGGACTCGCGGGGTTCGGGACGGTGCAGCTCGCGCGCTTCATGGCGCTGCCGTATCTGCAATCGGGCCAATTGGTCGAGATACTGCACCAATGGAAGCCACCGCCCATGCCGATTTCGGCCGTGTATCCGCATAACCGGCACTTGTCACCCAAGGTGCGTGTGTTTGTCGACTTCGTCGCCGAACTCTTTGAACGTTGCCCGTTGCTGCAAGGACTGGATGAGACCGCCGGCGCGTGCAAGCCGACGGTGGCGGCCGATGACGCGGACGGTCGCTGGGCCTCGTACGGCACGGAAATGGCGCCGCAGGACGTCGTGGTTTGACCGCTCGGCCGGCCGTGCCGGACCACCACGCAACGCCGGAAGTCGCGCCCGCACTGCCGCTCATCGAGCGCCGCGCGGGCGCTTTTTTTATCCTTGCCGACGCGAGGGGGGGGCCGCCGATGGTGACAGGATGCCGCTGTCTGCACGTTTCACAAAGCGGGTTTCGCTGGCTTGACGTTCTGCTCTGTCGCCACATTCGTGGCGACGCAAAGCGCACCGCGCTTGGGAATACTCTTAATAAATAAAGCCCAAACGTGACGCGGCCGGAAGGATGGTCTGCTGAGTTTGCGGTGCGCCGTCGCGCGTCGGGAGGCGATATGACGCCAGCACTGACGCGGCCGTACGCCGGGATCTCGTGCTTCTCGTGGGTTGCTTTCTTGAACTGAATCGATGGTGCTCGCGGCGCGTTTGCGCAACGACATGCCAATTGGGCTTGCCGGACTTTATCAAAATTGTTTTCGCAGGCGTCCGAAGTTTAATTCATTCAAGGAGCGAAGCACCATGAACGAGAACGATCTGGAACTGCAACTCAACGAAGACCAAATCCGACACATTCAAGCGATCACCGGGCAGCGCATTGGCGCTATCCGTGTCGTGTCGAGCTTCCCCGAACTTCGCGGCGTCTATGGCGGGCAAGGGGCGGGGGTGCAAGGGCATCTGAACGGTCAGGGTTTTCAAGGCGTACAGGGCGTGCAAGGGCCTCAAGGGTATCTGCACGCGCAAGGCTTGCAGGGTGTGCAAGGCGTCCAGGGTATGCAAGGTCCGCAGGGGGTACAAGGCGCCCACGGCATGCAGGGCCCGCAGGGTGTGCAAGGTATTCAGGGCATGCAGGGCCCGCAAGGTATGCAAGGCGTCCACGGCATGCAGGGCCCGCAGGGTATGCAAGGCGTCCAGGGCATGCAGGGCCCGCAGGGTGTGCAAGGTGTCCAGGGCATGCAGGGCCCGCAGGGTGTGCAAGGTGTCCAGGGCATGCAGGGCCCGCAGGGTATGCAAGGCGTCCAGGGCATGCAAGGCCCACAAGGTATGCAAGGCGTTCAGGGCATGCAGGGGCCGCAGGGTATGCAAGGCGTCCAGGGCATGCAGGGGCCGCAGGGTATGCAAGGCGTCCAGGGCATGCAGGATCTGCAAGGTGTGCAAGGCGTGCAGGGCCCGCAGGGTATGCAAGGCGCCCAGGGCATGCAAGGTCCGCAAGGTATGCAGGGTCCGCAGGGATATCAGTACGGCCAAGGCCTGCAGGGTGTTCAGGGACCGCAAGGCGTACAAGGCATGCAGGGTCCGCAAGGCATGCACGGTGCTCACGGAGTGCAAGGTCCGCAGGGTTACCAGCACGCGCAAGGCATGCAGGGCGCCCAGGGCGTTCAAGGACCTCAAGGCATGCAAGGCGCCCAAGGGGTTCAAGGTCCGCAAGGACTGCACTGATTCGGCGTGACACCTTCGTCGGACACGGGCGCGAAACGGTAGTCGTTACCGCTGGCTTGTGTCTATGTGGTCTGATGCGGCTCGAACCAGCCCTTCATCGAGCCGCGAATTCCGGGTGCCCTGAACGGCACCCGGCATGGGAGCCGCGGTCATGACGTCAACTCTCTTACCTCTGTCGGCGGAACAGCGCGCGCAGTTGTTCAACGCGACCGGCGCGCCGTTGCGCAGGCTCCGTGTGGAGTCTTCCACGGGCATCGGCGTTGCCGTCGATCGTTACTGTGCCCGATGCCTGCTCACCGAAGACTTGCCTGGCGTGCACATCGAAGCCGACGGCATTTGCCAGGCGTGTCACGCGTTCGCCGCGCAAGCTGCGCGTGGCGACTACACGCAGCGCCGACTGCTGGACGTTGTGCAGTCCTGTCGCGGTGAAGGCACGCCGGATGCCGTAGTCGCGTATTCCGGTGGCAAGGACAGTGCGCTCACGCTGCTTCTCGCCGTGAAGGAATTGAATTTGCGCCCCATTGCCGTGCTCGTCGACAACGGCTTCATTCCCGATGAGGTCAAGGACAACGCGAAGGCCTTCTGCGCGCGCTTTGACGTCGAACTGGTGATCGAGACGATCGATATTCGTCAGGTCGCTCGGGAATCGCTCGCGTCCGACGCCGGCAAGATTCCGTGCACCTCTTGCATCGGCGGGGTGTTTGCGGCAATGGCGAAGACGTGCAGAACCTATGGTGTGCGACTCATTCTCAGCGGGCACCGATTTCCGCCGTTGGCGTATCCGGTGAGCGGATTCACCCGGCGTGAAGCCGACAACGGCTTCTTCTGTGCCTCGCCCCTGCTCGCGCGCGGACTGAGCGAGGCCGAGCAAATGCAGTGGATCCGCGACGCCGGCTGGCAACCCACCGCCATCGCCGGCAACACGTCGAACTGCAAGCTGATCGGTGTGGTTGAGCAGCATCTCTATGACGTGCAAGGATTCAATCCCCACATCTACGAGGTGTCGAAGGAGATCCGGGCCGGTTTCTACGATCGCCGCATGGGATTCGGCAAGGTCGATCGCCCGGAGATTTCCCCCGAGCACCTGCAATGGGTGCGCGAGCGACTGTCGCCGGATGTGCCGGATATGCCGGATGTGCCGGATGTGTCGGATGTGTCGGATGTGTCGGATGTGCCCGAGGTGTCGTCGCCCCACGACGACAGTGGGGCGGGCGACGCTGTCGCGCGTGAGCGGCAGCGTAACGAATCGGTCAACGCAAAGTGAGCGCCATGCATGACTCCATTATCGTGACCGACAATTTCTATCATGATCCGGCCGACGTGCGCGACTTCGCATTGAAGCAGACCTTCGCGGTGAAAGGAAACTATCCCGGCGCGCGTACCCAGGCGTTTCTTCATGACGGTGTCACGTCGGCGATCCAGGACATCGTGAAGGCCCCGATCACCTATTGGCCGACCGACACCTATAACGGCGCGTTTCAATACAGCGTGCAGCACGATATCACGTGGGTGCATGCCGACCATACGACAGTGTGGTCGGGCGTCGTCTATCTCACGCCCGACGCACCTGCCACGGCCGGAACCGCCTTCTTCCAGCATCGCGAAACCGGCTTCGATCTCTATCCGGAAGACGACGGCCAGCGGCAACGTTGCGATGCCGACGCGGCCACATGGGAGCGCTGGGAGATGACCGACCGCATCGCGAACCGGTTCAATCGCCTCATCCTGTTCCGCGGCAGACGGTTCCACGCGAGCCAGGGGCATTTCGGCAACTGCAAGGAAAACGGGCGCCTGTTCCAGACGTTTTTTTTCAACACCCAATATTGACGTTCAACCTTCCTTTCGGACGGAGGTACTTTCATGGCGGCTTCTGAACTCTTTTTCCCGGTGGGCTCGCTCGACCTGAGCGACGCACAATCGGCAGAGATCAAATCGGCATTTGGGCATGACATGGCGGCCGTGCCGCTCTATCGGGTGGTGCCGGTGTCGTCCGGCGACCGGTACGTCCCGTTGCAGGGGGTGCCGGGTTTGCCGGGGATCCTGGTGCATTACCAGGACGAAGACCCCGTGCAAGGCGGGAAGATCATTGCGTCGGTCATGGCGGAAATGGCGCGCGGACCCGACGACTCGTCTGTCTTTGCGGCACACACGAAACTGATGGCGCCGCGTGCCGGGAGCGACGCCGGCAAAAATGGTCCTCCGGCGTCGGGAAAGCGCAAGTGAGCGGCGCCGCGCGTCGTCCCGCCCCATGCTGACGTCGCCCGGCGCGATGGCGCGCGGCAACGCCGGCGGCGACCTGCTCGTGATGGTCAAGGTCGCCGAGCGATGCAACATCGACTGCAGCTATTGCTACATGTACCACGGCGTCGATCAGGGGTGGCGAGAGCGCCCGAAACGGCTGCACGCGTCCCACCTCGAGGCGCTGGCAACGCGTCTGGCGGAACATCGCAGCGCCTATCCGTCGGCGCGCATGACGCTGGAGATCCACGGCGGCGAGCCGTTGCTGCTTGGCAAAGCCCGTACCGAGCGCTTCTTCTCGGACTTGCGAAGGCGCTTGCCGGCGTCCGACCTTAGCATCATCACGCAGAGCAACGGCGTGTTGATCGATGACGACTGGCTGGATCTTTACGTACGGTACGACGCGAGCCTGGGCATCAGCTGCGATGGGCCGCCCGATATGCATGACCGGCATCGGTACGACTTCGCGCGACAGGGGACGGGCAAGCGCGTCGAGCAGGCGATTCGGCGCTGTCTATCGCATCCGGCATCGCAACGGGTATTCAACGGTGTACTGGCCGTGATCGACCCGAATCATGACCCGGTGCGCATGCTCGATTACTTTCGGTCGCTCGGGCTGACGGCCATCGACTTCCTGCTCCCGGATGCCAATTTCGCCGCGCCGCCCCGGCACGTCCAGGCCTACACGCACGCCAGGCTGCTCAGTTTCCTGTGCCGAGGCTTCGATGCCTGGCTGGCCATCGACGATCCGGACTTCAGCGTACGGATCTTCGAGACGTTCATTCGCGGTGTGCTTGGCCGTCGCTCGGAACTCGATGCCTTTGGCGGAGCGCTCGCGCCAATCGTCGTCGTGGAGAGCGATGGCAGTTATCGCTTGCTCGACGTGCTCGCCATCTGCGAGGCGGGCGCAACCCACACCGGGTTCGACCTCGCGTCGGCCCCGCTGCAGGCGTGCAGTGATTACGCGCGCACTCGCTACCCCGAGCCCCATGAGGCTTGCCTGCGGTGCGAGGCATTTGCGGCGTGCGGCGGGGGATATGTCGCGCATCGATTCGACGGACACAGTTACGACAATCCCAGCTTCTATTGCGACGCACTACTGGGCTTTTATCGCCACGTCAGGGCGCGGGTGCAGGGGGGGATGCCCCGAATGCCAGCGATGCCTGCGCGCCAATGACGGGGGGCGGCAGCGCCAGCAAAAAGGGCTGAGTCTCGTGCACTACCGGACTCAGCCCTGACGCGTTCAACGGTCCGAAAGCGCGTTCAGGAACTCGCCTTCGCCACGCGTTGTGAGAGATGCGCGAGGGCGTCGTCGACCTGATCGATGAGAATCAGGCACAGATCGCCCGGCTGCAGACGCGCTAGCGCCGTGTCGATGGCCATGAACTCGCCGTGAATCTCGTCGATATGGCTGACGCGTCGCGCGCCGACCAGGCCTTCACGCAACAGGCCGAGCACTTCGCCGTCTTCGCGGCCGCGCTGGCACTGGTCCTGATAGAGCAGTACGTCGTCGAACGCGTCGCCGAGGATCTGCGTCTGACGGCGGATATCGTCGTCACGACGGTCGCCCGCGCCCGAAATGACGACCGAACGGCGGCGCGCGGGCATCGTCTCGATGGCTTGTGCGAGGGCGGCAATGGCGTCCGGATTGTGACCATAGTCGGCAATCACGGTCGCCCCCCGGTAGTCGAACACGTTGAAGCGCCCCGGCGCGGTGCCCGCGTCGTTCACGAAGGTGGCCAGCCCGGCCCGGATCGTGGCCGGATCGAGGTTCAGTGCCCAGGCCGCGCCGATGGCCGCCATCGCGTTCTCGACCTGGAAGCCGATGGCGCCGCCACGGGTGAGCGGAATTGCCGCCATCGCGTAGCGGGTCTCGATGCCGCCCTGACACGTTACGATACTGCCGCCGTCGACATACACCACACGCTTGCCCTTGGCACGATGCGTGGCGAGGGCCGGATGCGTGGCGTCCATGGCGAAGTAGGTGACCTCTCCCGGGCAGGCGTCGGCCATGCGTGCGACCATCGGATCGGCGGCATTGAGCACGGCCATGCCATGCGGCGCCACGTTGCGCACGATCACGCTCTTGAGCACGGCAAGATCTTCCACCGTGTTGATGTACGACAGGCCCAAGTGGTCGCCCATGCCGATGTTGGTCACCACGGCCACATCGCAGCGGTCGTAGGCCAGCCCTTCACGCAGCAAGCCACCGCGCGCGGTTTCGAACACGGCGGCGTCCACGTCGGGGTGCATCAGCACGTTGCGCGCGCTGCGCGGGCCGCTGCAATCGCCGGTGTCGATACGCTGACCGCTGATATAGATGCCGTCGGTGCCGGTCATGCCCACGCGCAGCCCTTGCTGGGCGATGAGGTGGGCAATCAGGCGCACCGTGGTCGTCTTGCCGTTCGTGCCGGAGACAGCCACGAGCGGAATGCGGCCATCGTCACCGTCCGCGAACATCGTCGAGACGATGGCTTCGCCGACCGCACGGCCTTTGCCGTACGACGGCTGCAAGTGCATGCGCAGGCCCGGCGCCGCGTTGACTTCCACGATGCCGCCGGCCTGATCTTCGAACGGCTTGATGACGGTCTCGCACACGGCATCGACGCCGGCGATGTCCAGCCCCACCTGCTGCGCGGCGGCGATGGCGCGCGCGGCGATTTCCGGGTGGACGTCGTCGGTCACATCGGTGGCCGTGCCGCCGGTCGACAGGTTGGCGTTGTTGCGCAGCACGACGCGCGCGCCAGCGGCCGGCACGGAGTCGGCGTTCAACCCCTGCTTGGCGAGCGTGGCGAGTGCGATGTCGTCGAAACGAATTTTGGTGAGCGAGGTCGCGTGACCTTCGCCCCGGCGGGGGTCGGCATTGACCGTCTCGACCAACTGGCGCACGGTGTGCACGCCGTCGCCGGTCACTTGCGGCGGATCGCGGCGCGCGGCCGCAACCAGCTTGTTGCCGATCACGAGCAGACGGAAATCGTGACCCGGAATGTAGCGCTCGATGATGACGTCGCGGCTGATGTCCTGTGCGGCCTCGAACGCTTTTTCGATCTCCTCGCGCGTACGCAGGCGTACGGCCACACCTTTGCCCTGATTGCCGTCGCGCGGTTTGACGACGACCGGCGCGTCGATGTCCTGCACCAGCTTCCATGCGGCTTCGATATCGCGCACGGTGCCCCCCAGTGGCACCGGCACGCCGGCGGCATGCAGCAATGTCTTGGTCAGGTCCTTGTCCTGCGCGATCGACTCGGCCACGGCCGACGTGCGGTCGGTCTCCGCTGCCTGAATCCGGCGTTGCTTGCTGCCCCAGCCGAACTGCACCATCGAGCCTTCCGTCAGGCGGCGATACGGAATGCCGCGTACGACGGCGGCATCCACGATCGAGCCGGTCGATGGACCGAGACGCACATCTTCATCGAGATCGCGCAAGCGATACAGCGCATCGGCCAGATCGAACGGGCCGTCGTCGAGCGCGGCGTGGATCAGTTGCTGCGCCAACTCGAAGGCGAGACGCCCGACCGGCTCTTCGCTGTACTGCACCACGACCTGGAACGTGCCCGGCTCGATGGTCTGTATCGTTTGGCTGAACGTTACCGGGCAGCCTGCGGCGGCTTGCAGATGCAGCGCCGTGGTCGCGAGGGCGTCGGCCAGCGACACCGGACGCTCTTCGGCGTCGGGCGTGAGCGCGGGCAGCCCGGAAAAGCGCGCACGCAGGCGAGACTCGAATCCGGCCAGATTGCCGATCGAGTATTCCAGATCGGTGCATGTCACGATCGCCTCGATGGCGGTGTGACGGCTCCAGAGGTTGGGACCGCGCAACGCGCGGATACGGGAGACTTCCATAAATTGCAATCCCTGTCTGTCCACTTCGCGCCTCTGTATGGCGGTTGGTTGGCGAGAAAAACGACGGTGGCTTGGGTATCTGTTATCGGCCGGACAAGCGAGGGCGGCGGCTCAGGAGCTGCGCGCCGCCACTCGCGGCTGCCTTGCGCTCAGGCATCAGGCCGCCAGTGCGCGCATCGGCTGACCCATCCACTGATGCACCAGGTCGAGCATCGCGGCAGCCCCGCCTTCGTCAGCCTGCAACACGAGCAGATCGCCGCTCGCGAGCTGGGCCAGCGCCGCTTCGGCGGCCGAGCGTCGCTCACCGGCGTCGATCACCTGTACGCTGCGCTCGGCATCAATGCCCATGCGCAGTTGGGCGCGCGACTCGGCCAGCGGGCGCTTGCGCGCGACGCTCAGGTCATCGCACAGCACCACGCGCTCGAACGCCTGCGCCAGCAGCTTGCCCTCGGCTTGCAGGTCGTCGTCCATCCGGTCGACGCCGGGACCGTACACCACGATGCGCCGCTCGGCGGGCAGGGTGGCCAGTGCCGCGGCCAGCGCGGTGAGCGCCGGCGCGTTATGGGCGTCGTCGACGATGACCGTCGCACCTTGCTTTTCGAACAGCGTGAAGCGGCCCGGGGCATCCACTTGGCCGACGTCGAAGGTGCTCACGCCCGCGCGCAGGACGTCGAGTGTCACGCCCATCGACCAGGCGGCCGCAACGGCGGCGAGCACGTTCTCGATCTGGAAGCCGACGCGACCGGCATACGTCAGCGGCATATTGGCCGTCGCACCGAGCGTGATTTCCTCCGCGCCGGTGGCCAGCAGCACGTCGCCATTGCGCACGAACACCGTACGCTTGCCCGCCGCGCGATGCGCAACGATGGCGGGCAATTGCTCATCCAGCCCGAAGAAGATCACGTCGCCGTCGCACAGCTCGGCCATTTCCACGACGAGCGGATCGCGTGCGTTGAGCACGGCCACGCCGTCGGGCAGAACGACGTCGATTTGCGTGCGCAATACGCTGAACATGCGGTCGACGTCTTCGACGAAATACTGGCCCAGATGATCCGGATGATCGATGTTGGTCACGATGCCGACCTGGCAGCGGTCGTACGCGAGGCCCTCGGAGAGGATGGCGGTGTTGTCGTTCTCGAAGACGGCTGCCGTCACGCTGGCGTTCATCAGCACACGGTGCGCGGCGTCCCAGTTGGCCTGGTCGCCCGCTTGCACCCGGCGCTTGTCGAGGAACAGGCCGTCGCTGCAGGCGAGGCCGGTGCGCTCGCCCGCGAGTTGCAGCAGGTGCGTGAGCAGGCGCGCGGTCACGGTCTTGCCGTTCGTGCCGGTAATGCCGACGATCGGAATGCGCCCGGCATCGCTGTCGGGGAACAGATGGTCGACGATGGCGCGGCCGACCGGGCGCGGTGCGCCATCGGCCGGCTTCAGATGCATGAGCAGGCCCGGGCCGGCGTTGACTTCGACAATGGCGCCACGCTGTTCGACCAGCGGGCGCGAAATATCTTCCGCCACCAGATCGACACCGGCGATGTCCAGGCCCACGATGCGGGCGGCCAGCGACGCATGCGCCGCCACGCTTGGATGAATGCGGTCGGTGACATCGAACGCGACGTTGCCGTTGCGCTGGATCAGCACGCGCTTGCCCTCGGGCGGCACCGCATCGGCGTCGAAGCCCTGGCGCTTGAGTTCAAGGCGGGCCGACGAGTCAATGCGCACGCGGTTGAGCGGTTGATCTTCGGCGCTGCCCCGACGCGGGTCGCTGTTGATCTGCCGCTCGATGAGTTCCGAGACAGTGTGTTTGCCGTCGCCGACGATCGAGGCCGTCTCGCCCATCGCGGCGGCCACGACACGTCCGCCCACGACCAGCAGTCGGTGCTCCAGACCCGGCACGAAGCGCTCGACGATCACGCCGTTGCCTTCTTCGAGGGCGACCTCGAATGCCGTGGTGACTTCGTCGCGCGTGGTGAGATTGATGAACACGCCACGGCCGTGGTTGCCGTCGTAAGGCTTCACGACGACTGGCAGACCGATGTCTTCGGCGGCTTCCCACGCGTCGTCGGCGCTCTCGACCAGGCGGCCTTCCGGCACGGGCACTCCGCACGATTCGAGCAGTTGCTTGGTCAGGTCCTTGTCGCGCGAGATGCTCTCGGCGATAGCGGGGGTGCGGTCCGTCTCGGCGGTCCAGATACGGCGCGCGGCGGCGCCGTAACCCAGTTGCACCAGGTTGCCGTCGGACAGTCGGATGTGCGGGATGTCGCGGTCGTCGGCGGCATCGACGATGCACGCGGTGCTTGGGCCAAGGCAGTGCTTGTCGATCAGGCCGCGCAGGGTTTCCACGGCGGCGTCGACGTCGTACGGGCGGTCTTCGATGGCGGCCATGACCAGATCGCGGGCGGCGAACAGCGCGGCGCGGGTCACGTCTTCGTGCCAGGCCCGCACGATCACTTTATAGACGCCGGAGATCGGCGTTTCACGCGCCTTGCCGAAGCCGCCGGGCATGCCGGCGAGGTTCTGCAGTTCCAGCGTGACGTGCTCAAGGATATGGCCGGGCCAGGTGCCTTCGTGCAGGCGCTGAAGAAAGCCGCCGCGCTCGCCGATGCTGCAACGGTGCTCGACGAGGCTGGGCAGCCATGCCGACAGCCGCTCCGGGAATCCGGGGATCTTGTTGGACGGGAACTCCTCGAGTTCGCCGATATCGACCCATGCCTCAAGCACCGGCCGATATGTCCACATATTCGGGCCGCGCAGCGACAGGACATCGAAGATCTCAATGTCTTTCTTTTTCATACTCAAGGCAAATTCACGCGTCAAGGCTGGGTTCGGTGGCGCGGGCGGGGCCGCTTTCAGGCGGCGCGACCGCTCGCGCTCGTACAGTTAACTGGTTACTTAACGTAAGAATCCGTAAACGGTTGACCGTCGCAACAATATTTCCATGCTGCACTGTGTCATCGCGGAACTCCGCGCCGCAAAAAGCGTCGCTGTGGTTATACTTGCGGCAATTTCGCGGACTGACAGGGAAAGTCCGCCTCGATTTTTCCTCGTTTGCCTCGATGTCCGCCCCTTGAGGACACGTCTGCCGCAGCAATGACTGACACCCCCACTCCGACGGCACCGTCCGCCGCCCCGGCCGCCTCTTCCGAGAGCGGCTCCTGCGGCGCGTCCGGCGCTGCGTCTGCGTTATCCGCGGCCGGCCGACAGGCGGCCGCCGAGCCCTGGTACCCCGATGTCGCCGCGCAACTGGCGGACGGCGAGACCGTACTGGCCTGGCTGACGGTCGATCTCGACGCACAACTGCACTTCGCACGCGGCGTGGTCGTTGCGACCGAACACCGGATCCTCTCGCGCGAGGCGCAGCGCGATGCGCATGGGCAAACAGGCGCCGGGTCGCACTGGCGGTCGTGGCCGTATCGCGCCGACCTGTCGCTCACGCATACCGATCATGCGGGCGTGGGGGCGCTGGAGTTGTGCGACGCCCACGCGAAGCTGGCGAACTGGCGCTATACGCTGGGCCACAATCCGGCGGCGCTGACGCTGTTGGACACCGTCGTGCGCCAGCGCGACGCACGCGTGGCAGGCGACGCCGCGAGCCAGGTACCGGACGAGGTGGGCACCTGCCCGATCTGTCAGGCGGAACTGCCGCCCGGCGCCGACGAGTGTCCGCAATGCAACCCGGAAGTCGAAGCCCCACCGTCGACATGGGCATTGCTGCGCCTGTGGCGATTCGCGCGGCCGTATCGCTTCGAGTTGCTGGCTGGCTTCCTGCTCACGCTTTGTGGCACGGGCGCCACGTTGATCCCGCCGTATCTGACGATGCCGCTCATGGACAACGTGCTGATCCCGTTCCAGAACGGCAAGCCGATCGATTACCACCTGGTGGGAATTTACTTGTCGGGCCTGCTGGGCGCCGGCGTGGTGGCCTGGATTCTGGGTTGGGCGCGTACGTATCTGCTGGCCAAGGTGTCGGAGCGCATCGGTGCCGACCTGCGCACCGCAACATACTCGCATCTGCTGCGCCTCTCGCTGGAGTATTTCGGTGGCAAGCGCACGGGCGACCTGATGGCGCGCATCGGCTCGGAGAGCGACCGCATCTGCGTGTTCCTCTCGCTGCACCTGCTCGACTTCGCCACGGATGTGCTGATGATCGTCATGACGTCGGTGATCCTGGTGTCGATCAATCCGTGGCTGGCCGCGGTGACGCTGTTGCCTCTGCCGTTCATTGCCTGGCTGATCCATCTCGTGCGCGACCGGTTGCGCCATGGCTTCGAGAAGGTCGACCGGATCTGGTCGGAAATCACCAACGTGCTGGCCGATACCATTCCGGGCATTCGCGTGGTCAAGGCGTTTGCGCAGGAGAACCGCGAGGTCGCGCGCTTCAAGGAAGCCAACCGTCACAACCTCGTGGTCAACGACCGCGTGAACAAGGTCTGGTCGCTGTTCTCGCCGACGGTCACGTTCCTCACCGAGGTGGGGCTGCTGGTCGTGTGGATCTTCGGGATCTGGCAGGTCTCGAAGCATGAAATCACCGTCGGTGTGCTCACCGCGTTCCTCACCTACATCAGCCGCTTCTACACACGCCTCGATTCGATGAGCCGTATCGTGTCGGTCACGCAGAAGGCGGCGGCGGGCGCGAAGCGCATCTTCGACATCCTCGATCACGTCTCGAACGTTCCCGAGCCGGTCAACCCGGTGCATCTGAAGGAAGTGAAGGGCGCCATCGACTTGCGCGCCATCGGCTTTCGTTATGGCAACCGAGCGGTGATCCGAGGCATGGATCTGCGCATCGCGCCGGGCGAGATGATCGGTCTGGTGGGTCACAGCGGTTCCGGCAAGAGCACGCTGGTCAACCTGATCTGCCGCTTCTATGACGTGGCCGAAGGCTCGATCCAGATCGACGGGGTGGACATTCGTGCGTTGCCGGTCTCGGACTTCCGCCGCAACGTCGGTCTGGTGTTGCAGGAGCCGTTCCTGTTCTTCGGCACGATCGCCGAGAACATCGCCTACGGCAAGCCGAATGCGACGCGCGCCGAGATCGTGGCTGCGGCACGCGCGGCGCATGCACACGAGTTCATCCTGCGTCTGCCGCACGGCTACGATTCGCTCGTCGGCGAACGCGGGCAGGCGCTCTCGGGCGGCGAGCGCCAACGTATCTCTATCGCGCGCGCGCTGTTGATCGACCCGCGCATTCTGATTCTCGACGAGGCGACGTCGTCGGTCGACACCGCAACCGAGAAGGAAATCCAGAAGGCGCTCGACAACCTCGTCAAGGGCCGCACGACGATCGCCATTGCGCACCGCCTGTCGACGCTGCGCAAGGCTGACCGGTTGGTGGTGCTCGATCGCGGCAAGATCGTCGAAGTGGGCAACCACGACGCGCTGATGGCCCGCGAAGGCGCCTACTACAAGCTGTACCAGGCCCAGCAGCGCAATGTCGATACGGATCTCGACGCGGCGCTCGAGACGGCCGAGGCCGCCGCCGCAGTGGCGGCCGTGAGCGCGGCACCGGCGCAGCCGCTATCCGTCAACTGAACGTTCGCGAAGACACTCATGCAGATTGATTTCACCTTGTCGCGTAACGCGTTCGGTCGTCTGGTGCTGACCGACGCGGCGGGCATCGCCCATGAAGGCGTGGTGCCCGTGCGCGCGTTTCCGATTGCGGCGCCAGATGAGGGCCTTGCGCTCGTGAGCACCGAGGGGCGCGAGCTGGTCTGGCTCGACTCGCTCGACGTGCTGCCCGTCGCAATGCGTGCAGTATTACAGGAGGAACTCGCCACGCGTGAGTTCATGCCTGAGGTGCGGCGCATCAAGCGCGTTTCGACATATGCGACGCCCAGCACCTGGACCGTCGAGACGAACCGCGGCGAGGCCGCGTTCGTGCTGCGTGGCGAAGAGGACATTCGGCGACTGGGCGGCTCGACGTTGCTCATCACCGACAGTCACGGCATTCACTTCCTGATCCGCGACACAGGTGCGCTCGACAAGCCGAGCCGGAAGATTCTCGATCGCTTCCTCTGACACGATTCCCATGGCCAAATTTCGCCGTGCCGTCCGGCACTGGTAACATTGCGGCTTTTGCTTTTTGCGGTGATGCCAATGTGGTTCAAGAATCTTCAGTTGCACCGAATTCCTGCCGGTTGGTCCATGAGCGTCGCGCAGATGGAAGCGGCGTTGGAAAAGCACGCCTTCCGCGAAGGCGGCAGTCTCGAGATGCAAGTGCAAGGCTGGGCGCCGCCGCGTGAGGGTGGCGAACTGGTGCACAGCATCAACCGCCAGTTCCTGCTCGCCTATCGTGCCGAGAAGAAGCTGCTGCCGTCCACCGTCGTGAATCAGGTCACGCGCGCCAAAGCAGCCGAGCTGGAGGAGCAGCAAGGCTTCAAGCCGGGTCGCAAGCAGATGCGCGAACTCAAGGAGCAGGTCACCGACGAACTGCTGCCGCGTGCGTTTGGGATTCGTCGCGACACGCGCGTGTGGATCGACCCGGCCAATCGCTGGCTCGTGATCGACGCCGCATCGCCCGCGAAGGCCGACGAAGTGCGCAGCCTGGTGCTCAAGACGCTCGATATCACGCTCGAGAACGTGGAACTCAACGAGGCGCCCGTCGCGGTGATGACGTCGTGGCTCGCGGGCAACGAGGCGCCGGGCGGCTTCAGCGTCGATCAGGACGTGGAACTGCGCTCGAATACCGACGAGAAGGCGGCGGTGCGCTATGTGCGTCACCCGCTCGACGGGGCCGATGTCCGTCAGCACATCGAGGCCGGCAAGCGCTGCACCAAGCTGGCGATGACGTGGAACGACCGTATCTCCTTCGTGCTGACCGATGCGTTCGTCATCAAGCGTGTCACGCCGCTCGACATCATCAAGGATGCCGCCGACCCGACCGCTGAAGGTGAAGCCGAGAAGTTCGACGCCGACGTCGCGCTCATGACCGGCGAACTCGCCCGCATGCTCGACGATCTTATCGAGGCGGTAGGCGGGGAGCGTCAGATGGACAAGGCGGCCTGACGCACATTTGTCTGTCGTCGCGGCAACGCGAACGCCGCGATGGCCCGAAAGGGCGTCGCGGCGTTTTTTCGTTGAGCGCGCTAACCGGTTACGGCAGCGTCGGTGCCGCCGGCTCCTGCAGGTAGACACCCAGCGACAGCGCTTGCTTGACCTGGCGCGTGCCTTCGTCAACGCAGACCTCTTGTTCGCCTGCCTCGATGGCGTCGTACGCCTGACGCACCACATCGGACGGGGCGATCTTGTCGGTGTCGAATCCGCGCGTGAGGTCGGTATCGATATAGCCCGCGTGCAAACCGACGACTTGGGTATTCTGGGCCTGCAGTGCCTTGCGCAAGCCGTTGGTCAGGGACCAGGCCGCGGACTTCGTGATCGAGTATTCGGGGAGCACGTCCGAGCTGATCCAGCTCACGATCGACAGAACGTTGAGCAGCGCGCCGCCGCCATTGCGCCCCAAGGCAGGGGCGAACGCCTGCGTCATGCCGAGCACGCCGAACAGGTTCGTCTCAAGCGTCTCGCGCAGCATTCCGACAGCGCCGGGCGCGGTCAGCCCTTCGGTGAGGCGTGCAATCCCGGCATTGTTGATGAGCAGCGTGACGTCGCCCGCCAGGTTCGCCGCAGCCGCCACGTCGTCCGGGTTGTTGACGTCGAGCTTGACCGGGATGACGCCCGGCAGCGTAACTTTCGACGGATCGCGTGAACCGGCGTAGACCTTCTTCGCGCCGCGTTCAAGCGCGTGTTGCGCAAACGCCAGTCCCAGGCCACGGTTGGCACCCGTTACGAATACGACAGCATCTTTGAGCTTCATTTCAGTACTCCAGTCAGGAAATCGGACCACGCCAGTCATGTGAACGGCGCGAAGGTTGGGCTATACTGCATGACAATGGTGATTGCAATCGTCATGATGAGGCATTGTGCCGGCGGTGGCGTCGATATGTCAATGGTGATCGTAATTGTCTTTTTCGATCGCTGCGATAGGGCGATGTGACGAACAAGCGTTGGAGGGAGCACGGAATGGGCATTTCAAGAGAGCAGGCTGCGGAAAACCGCGAGGCGATTATCGGGGCCGCCGAGCGGCTATTTCGTGAGCACGGTGTGGATGCCGTGGGACTGACGGCGCTGATGAAGGAGGCGGGATTCACTCAGGGGGGGTTCTACAACCACTTCAAGTCGAAAGACGCCCTGGTGGCGGCCGTGATGTCGCGTGCGGTGGCGGCCGGTGAGGGCATGCTGACGGATGCCGAAGCGTATCTGTCGGCGGCACACCGGGACGACGTCGCATGCGGCTGTCCGATGGCCGGATTTGCGGGAGATGCGCCGCGCATCGGCGACCAGGCGCAGGCGTGCTACGCGAAGGGGCTGGCAGCGATGATCGGCCGGATGACGACAGCCGGCATCGAGCGGGGGTTGAGTCCGGCCCAGGCGAGCCGGACCGCGATGGCACGTTTTGCCCAGATGGTGGGCACGCTCGTGCTGTCGCGTGCGGTGGTGACGGCGGATCCGGTGCTCTCCGAGGCGTTGCTGGCCGCTGGACGCGAAGCGCTCGGCGCGCGCAATACTGACAGCGACGGCTGAACGCGGCGCGCGGAGCGTCCTGTCAGACGGGAGGCGCGATACGCCTCAGCGCTACGACCAGCGCCATGTGGCGCGCAACCGATCGCGCAGGAAGTCGACGAAGGCTCGCGTGCGCGGTGCGAGATGCCGGCTGTGCGGATAGACGGCATGCAGCGGCGACGCAGGAATTTGCAGCCAGGGCAATACACGCTCGAGACGCCCCGCCTTGATATCGTCACCCACGTCCCAGATGGATTTCTGTGTGATGCCCGCGCCATGCAGCGCCAATTCATGGGCGGTATCCCCGTCGTCGACGACATAGGTATCACGGACCTGGATACGCAACATTTCGGATTGCCACACGAATCGCCAGTCGCCGTGCGGGGCATTGCCGAACAGGATGCAGTCGTGCTGTTGCAAGTCGCCGGCATCCTGCGGCGTGCCGCGCCGCGCCAGATAGTCCGGCGACGCGACCAGCACGCGGTAATTCGGGGCCAGTTCCTGCGCGACGAGACTGGAGTCGGGCAGGGTGCCGACGCGGATGGCCACGTCGATGCCATGCGCGACCAGATCGACCCATAGGTCGCTCAGCTCGAGATGCACCCTCAGGTCCGGATGCCGTTCGCGAAACGCCACGAGCAGCGGAGCAAGGTGACGACGGCCGAAGGCGCGTGGCGCGGTGATGCGAAGCACGCCACCGACGGTGCCCGCCTGTCGCGTCATCAGCCGCTCGGTCTCGGCAATCTCCGCGAGGATTCGCTGGCAGCACACGTGAAAGATTTGTCCTTCGTCCGTGAGCGCCTGTTTGCGGGTGGTGCGGTTGAGCAGGCGAACACCAAGGCGCTGCTCGAGCAGCCCGAGTCGCTTGCTCACGACGGCAAGCGACAACCCCATCTCGCGAGCGGCGGCCGACATGCTGCCCGTGGCAACGACCCGGTCGAATAAGGTGAGATCCAGCGTCTGGTCGATCATCCCAGGGATATTCTCAATAAATTGGAGAGAGTCATTCAGTTTTTCATGGGATTATCGTTTCGTGCGATGAGTATCACAATAGCCTCGTGACGTTGAGTGCCCGGTGTTGGATGTGCCGTCAGCGGCCGGCCATCGGCGGGTCTCACGTTTGCTCCCTCGTTCCGATCGCTTTCAGGAGTCTCATCATGTTCAATTTCGAAGGTCAGCGTGTATTGGTCATCGGCGGCAGCTCAGGCATCGGCCGTGCCGCAGCCCAGGCGTTTGCCAAGGCCGGCGCGGCCGTAACCATTGCTTCGCGCAATCAGGCGAAGCTCGACGACGCGCTCGCCTCGCTCGGCACGACCGCCCGCGCCCTGGTGCTCGACACCGGTGACGCTGCCGCCGTCGAACGGTGCTTCGCCAATCACGCCCCGTGGCAGCACGTGGTTGTCTCGGCTGCGCAAACCCCGACCGGGCAAGTGCGCAAACTCTCGCTGGAAGACGCGCATGCCGCCGTTGACAGTAAGTTCTGGGGCACCTACCACGTGGCGCGGTATGCGCGCATTGAAGACGGGGGCTCGCTCACGCTGACATCGGGCTATTTGAGCGTGCGGCCGAATACGGCGTCGGTGGTGCAGGGGGCAATCAACGCGGCCATCGAGGCGCTGGGGCGCGGGCTGGCGCTGGAGCTGTCGCCGGTGCGTGTGAATACGGTGTCGCCGGGGCTGACGGTCACGCCGCTGTGGGACAAGCTGGCCGAGGCCGATCGCGAGGCGATGTATCGCAACGCGGCGGAGCGTTTGCCGGCGCGCCGCGTGGTCGCTGCCGAGGACGTGGCCAACACGATTCTTTATCTGGCAGGCACACCAAGTGCAACGGGCTCGACCGTGTTGATCGACGCGGGCGGTGCGATCGCCTGACGCCGCGCATCCTTGCGACACATCTCCTATCTCTGCCTTTAGAGATATTGGGGTCGAGTCGTGGGTGGGATGCTGCATCGCAGCAACCTCCCGGTCCAACGACGTCGAAGTCTTTGATGTAACGCAAACGCGGTATACCCGGATCACTTTCGGGTACCTATTTCGATAGGGATTGCCTAGAATGAAGGCGTGCCATCCCGCCATGTCGAAGTTAGGAGGCCGCTATGTTGACAGGGAGTTTGATTGCAATGTTGGTGATCGTGCTGGTCGTCGGCGCGGCTGTCGCCTGGCTTGTCGATCGCAACTGGTGTCGTGAGCATCCGGGGGCGCGGCCTACTGGGCGGCGCCACACGCGGGACGTCCGACACGGCTGATTCGTGCTGGTATCGCGGGGGGACACCTCCCCGCACAATGAAAAGCCCGCCTTCCGGCGGGCTTTTGCGTACTACGGACACCTCAACAGCAGGCTGGGCGCTCAGGCAACGGCCTGAAGGACATACTTGCCCTGGACGGTCAGTCGCGGGGACTTCTCACCCGACGCCAACTCTTCCCATTCGATCAATTTGCTTTCAAGCAACGATTCGAGGTCCGGGCGATTATGCTCCACTTGCTCAGGAGCGTCCTTGACCAGCATCAGGGTGGCAAATTCATGATGACTCAGCATCGTCGTCTCCCGGTTTGCGGTTCCACAGGGGGGGTCCCTCGTCAGGGACTTTAAGGATAGGTCACGAATATGGCACTTGCGCGACAAAATTCGCACTTTCGATGCTGCTTCGCAGCACGTCCCTGACGGGACTTTTCCACTGGCACTATAGGCTTTCTCCATGACATTGGAATGTCAGTCGCGACGCGTGCGGCGCAGTCGAAAAGGTCTGTCAACGAGGTGAGTTGCTGCGATGCAATAATGATGCGAATCCGGTAAATCATGGGCATCATCCATTCTTTTGCGGTTTGCGGGGCACCAAGGGACGGTAGAATGGCCCAATTTGCCAGCAATTCGCGCTCAAGAACCTGACATGCCGCAAAAGAAAACGCCGTACTTCGAGTTACGCAGCGGTGCTGTTGACACCCTGCATTTCGTTGTCAAGACACCGCAACTGGACACGCTGCGCACCGAACTGGCGCAGCGTTTCGAAGCGACCCCGGAGTTTTTTGCCGGCGATACGGTCGCCATCGACGTAAGGCGTCTGGCCGGTGACGAGCGAGTTGCCGTGCCCGCCTTGGCCGAAATGCTGTCCGAATTTCGCATGAAGCCAATCGGTGTGGTCGCCAACACGGAGCAAACCGACTGGGCGGTGGTGGACGGTCTGCCGCGGTTGGACAGCCATGAGCGGCGCATGTCGCGCGCGCCCCGGGACAGCGAGGCGCCGGCCGAGGGCGCCGAGGCGGTTGCCGCGCCGGGTCAGGCCGCAACGGTATCGGCGCCGGTGGTGCCTGAGGCCGCTGCCGTCCCCTCGACCATCATCGACAAGCCCTTGCGTTCGGGCCAGCAGGTCTACGCGAAGGGCGATCTGATCATCCTCGATCTGGTCAGTTACGGGGCCGAGGTGATCGCGGAAGGTAATATCCACATTTATGCACCGCTGCGGGGGCGGGCGCTGGCAGGCGTGAAGGGCAAGCTCGATGCGCGCATCTTCTGTACCTGCCTGGAGCCCGAGCTGATTTCCATCGCCGGTATTTATCGGACCGGCGAATATGCACTGCCGCCTGATGTGCAGGGGCGTTCGGTGCAGGTGCGGCTGGTAGACGACAAACTGATTTTCGAGCCCCTCGGGCTCAAATGATTCGTAGCTAAATTCATCCTCAAGTTTGGGAAGGCATCGACAGATGGCAAAAGTGATTGTGGTGACCTCTGGCAAGGGTGGCGTCGGCAAGACGACGACCAGCGCCAGCTTTTCCGCCGGCCTCGCCTTGCAGGGGCACAAGACGGCAGTCATCGATTTCGACGTCGGCCTGCGCAATCTCGACCTCATCATGGGTTGCGAGCGCCGCGTCGTGTACGACCTGATCAACGTGATCCAGGGCGAAGCGAACCTCAATCAGGCGCTCATCAAGGACAAGTCCTGCGAGAACCTGTTCATCCTTCCGGCGTCGCAGACGCGCGACAAGGATGCCCTCACGCAAGCCGGCGTCGAGAAGGTCATCAAGGACCTGGCCGGTATGGGTTTCGAATACATCGTGTGCGATTCGCCGGCGGGTATCGAATCGGGCGCGCTGCTCGCCATGCACTTCGCCGACGAGGCGCTGGTGGTGACGAACCCCGAGGTGTCGTCGGTGCGCGATTCGGACCGCATTCTGGGCATTCTCTCGTCGAAGACGAAACGCGCCATCGAAGGCAGCGAACCGATCAAGGAGCACCTGCTCATCACGCGTTACAACCCGAAGCGCGTCAACGACGGCCAGATGCTGTCGCTCGAGGACATTCAGGAAATCCTGCGAATCAAGCTCATCGGCGTGATTCCGGAATCGGAGTCGGTGTTGCACGCCTCGAACCAGGGCACGCCGGCGATTCATCTCGACGGCACCGACGTGGCTAGCGCGTATCGCGACGTGGTGAGCCGTTTCAAGGGCGAAGACAAGCCAATGCGCTTTACCGACTATCAAAAGCCGGGGCTGTTGCAGCGCATTTTCGGCTCGAAGTAAGGAGCGCCCGCCCATGTCCTTCCTGTCTTTCCTCCTGGGGGAGAAGAAAAAGACCGCCGCCGTTGCCAAAGAGCGCCTGCAGATCATTCTGGCGCACGAACGCGCGGGCTCGTCGCCGCCGGCGGATTACCTGCCGGCATTGCAACGCGAGTTGGTCGCCGTCATCTCCAAGTACGTCAAGATCGCACAAGACGACATCAAGGTCAGTGTCGAGCATCAGGACAACCTGGAAGTGCTCGAAGTGAAGATCGAACTGCCGCAGACCTGAACGGTCCTGGCAGGCCGGCGTCATCGCGCCATTGTGGATGCCGGCACATGATGTGCCCATGGGCGCAAGCCCGCCGCCTCACTTACGGGGTGGCGGGCTTGCGCCGTTCAATTGTCGTGCCACCGTCAGCAGCGGGCGACTCGCCGGTGCCGGTCGTCGCCGACGTCGGTAGCGCCATCAAAACTTGTAATCGGGATTCTTCGGGTCGAACGTCATGTCGGTCCACGATGCCTTGCGCACCTTCTCAAAGCGCATTTCCTCGACTTTTTCTCCCGCCGCGTCCCACGCTTCGATGCCGCGCGGCCGTCCGGTCGTCAAGTCGAGCAGCACGCGCGACTTGTACGCGTAATGCTGCGGCGGGCCGGCGGGGGCATCCCACTCCAGTGCGAGCACGCGCACGCCATTCCATTCGGATACCGAAATTCTTGCGGGTGTCTCGGGAAGTCCGGCTGCTCGGAAGCTGCGCCCGTCGTGCGCGATCTGCTCCGCAATGAACGCGAAGCCGAGATCGCGCACGGTGTGGTTGGATTGTGAACGCGCGAGCGTGCCGTCGATGCGGCTCCAGATCGATGCGAAGCCGAAAATGCCGCCGAGATGGCCATACATCTCCTTGGGCCTTTTCGTCTCGTCGTAGAGGATTTCCTGCCCCGCGTGGGCGCCGTCGGGCAGCCATTTCGCATAGATCTGGAGTGGCGTCTCGCGAATCTTCACGAGCATGCGGTCGGGCGTGGTCTGCCACTGGTCGTTGATGCGCTCGTGGCGCGTCAACTGGTACTGGTATTCGGGCAACGCGGCCGACTCGGCTTTCAGGAACCGGACGAGCGCGTCGGCCTGAATCACCCGCATGCGGGCGACGATGCGCTCGTCGCTCAGCTTCGCCAACTCGCCGCTCTTGATCGTGCGCGACAACCACTGGGCTTGTGCGGCGGCCGGCATCGCCGCCAGGTTTACGACCTCGGCATCCGTTGAAGTGGCGTCTCCCGTCGCATGGCCCGCGGCCGGCACGACAGGGGCGGCGGATGTGGCCGACGCGGCTTGCGCGCTCGCCGCAGGGCGGGGTTGGGCGAGCGCATTCGATGCACGCTGCGCGTTGGCAACGTGCGTCATGGGCAGCAGGGCGAGCGCGAGGGCAACGGCGCTGACGCGACTGGCCGGGGTGGCACGAAAGGCGTGGTGCTTGGACATGTGATTCGTCTCCCTCACTCGTTACCCTGGGGTTCGCGCAGCTCACGCCGCAGGATCTTGCCGACGGTGGTCTTGGGCAGTTCACCCTGACGGAACTCGACGATGCGCGGCACCTTGTAGGCGGTCAGGTGTTCGCGGCAATGCGCGAGCAGGGTGTCCGTGTTCAACTGCGAATCCTTTGCGACGACCACGAGCTTCACGCGCTCGCCGGCAACCGGGTCCGGCACGCCGACCACGGCCGCCTCCCGAACGCCCGGGTGGAGCATCACGACGTCCTCGATCTCGTTCGGGTAGACGTTGAAGCCCGACACGAGAATCATGTCCTTCTTGCGGTCGATGAGCCGCACGTAACCGCGCGCGTCCATCACCCCGACGTCGCCGGTCATCAACCAGCCGTCGGCGTCGAACGTCTTGGCGGTGTCGTCCGGGCGCTGCCAATAGCCGCGCATGACCTGTGGCCCACGCACGCACAGCTCTCCCGGCTCGCCGAGGTCAGCCCACGTGCCGTCCTCGCGCTTGAAGCGCACGTCCGTCGATGGGGCGGGCAGGCCGATGGAGCCGGTGAAATCGACGTCGTCCATGTGCGCGAGATCGACCGGGTTCATCGTGACGATCGGCGAGCATTCGGTGAGGCCGTAGCCCTCGATGATCGGCTTGCCGGTGACCTGCTTCCACCGCTCGGCAATGGCGCGTTGTGTGGCCATCCCGCCGGCAAGCGAGAGTTTCAGCCGGGAAAAGTCGCGGGCACGGAAGTCCTCGTTCTCAAGCAGGCCGTTGAACAACGTGTTCACCCCCGTGACGCCGGTGAATGTCTCGTTGCGGATGATGTAGACGACCTTCTTCACATCACGCGGGTTGGCGATCAGGATGTTGCGCCCGCCCAGGCTCATGAACACCAGGCAGTTCACCGTGAGCGAAAGAACGTGATACATCGGCAGCAGCGACAGGTTCACCTCGATGTCGCCGTCGAGTTGTCCCGCGGCCCAGGCCTCGGTCTGCAACAGGTTGGCCAGCACGTTCCCGTGCGAGAGCATGGCCCCCTTGGCCACGCCGGTCGTCCCGCCCGTGTACTGAAGGAAGGCGAGGTCGTCGCGCGTGAGCGGCACGGGTGCGCGCGTGCGCCTTGCGCCTTCGGCGAGCGCCCGGCGCAGCGGGATCGCCTGCGGCAGATCGTAGGGCGGCACCTGCTTCGCGATCCGTCGCATGAGGAGGTTGACGAGGCGTCCCTTGACGTTCGCGCCACTGCCGAGCAAGTCGCCGATCTGGGTAACGAGCACATCGCGCACATCGGTGCCCGGGATCGCGTCCTGCACGGTTTTCGCAAAGTTCTCGAACGCGACGATCGTGCGCGCGCCGCTGTCCTGCAATTGATGTTTCAACTCCCGAACGGTATAGAGCGGATTGACGTTGACGACCACGGCCCCGGTAATGAGCGTGCCGAACAGGCAGATCGGGTACTGGAAGCAATTGGGCATCATGAGCGCGACGCGGTCGCCTTTGCGCACGCCGTGCGCCTGCAGCCACGCGGCGAAGGCCTGCGCGTGACGGGCGACCTCGGCATACGTGATTTCGCTTCCCAGGCTCACGAACGCGATGCGTTCCCGGTACTTGCCGATCCATTCGTCGAACGCCTGCACGAGCGATGTGTAGCGTGTGACGTCGATGTCGGCGGGAACGCCGGGGGGATAGGCGTCGAGCCACACGCGTTCGTGCTGAACCGCTGGGTCCATGGTTGTCTCCCTTGATATCGTTGTGCACGGACACCCGAGGTCGAGCGGTTCCTCTTTGGAAACAACTCGCCTTCTGCGGTGGGGCCGTGCGTGTGACTGCCCCTGTAACGTCTGCTGCGTTATCGTTCCAGCATGGCGACCACGCCTTGTCCGCCGGCCGCGCAAATCGAGATGAGGCCGCGTCCGCCGCCACGCTCGGCGAGCTGTTTGGCGAGGGTGGCAAGAAGGCGGGCGCCAGTCGCCGCGAATGGGTGCCCGCAAGCCAGCGAACTGCCGTTCATGTTCAACCGCTGCCGGTCGATGCTGCCCAGCGGCGTGGCGCGTCCCAGCCTGTCGCGGCAGTACTGCGAGTCTTCCCACGCCTTCAATGTGCAAAGCACCTGCGCGGCGAACGCCTCGTGGATTTCGTAGAAATCGAAGTCCTGCAGCGAGAGGCCAGCCTGGGCGAGCAGGCGCGGCACGGCATAGGCGGGCGCCATGAGCAGGCCTTCGCGCCGGGTCTCGTCGGGATGGAAGAAGTCGACCGCCGCCGTTTGCGAGTACGTCAGATAGGCGAGTACCGGGATGTCGTGTGCGCGTGCCCAGTCCTCGCTCGCAAGCAGTACGCACGAGGCGCCGTCCGTCAGTGGGGTGGAATTGCCCGCCGTTAGCGTGCCGGTTGCGGTGCGGTCGAACACTGGCTTCAGGCCGCTCAATGCCTCCAGCGTGACGTCGGGGCGCAGGTTGTTGTCGCGGTGCAGCCCACGAAACGGCGTCATCAGATCGAGAAAGAAACCGCGGTCGTACGCTGCAGCCAGGTGTCGATGGCTCGCGAGCGTGAGTTCATCCTGTGCGGCGCGCTCGATTTGCCAGCGCTTGGCCATCTGCTCGCAATGTTCCCCCATCGACAGGCCGGTGCGCGGTTCGCCGATACGCGGCAACGCCGGTTTGAACAACATGCCGGGACGCGCTTTCGCGAGCGCACCGAGCTTGCCGCCCGGGCTGCGCTGGCGGTTGGCCTCCAGCAGAATCTTGCGCAGTGTCTCGTTCACGGCGATGGGGGCGTCCGACGCCGTGTCGACCCCGCCGGCGATCGCCACATCGATCTGGCCGAGTGCGATCTTGTTGCCGGTCAGGATCGCCGCCTCCAGGCCCGTGCCGCACGCTTGCTGGACATCGTAGGCCGGCGTTTGCGGGGCAAGCGTTGTCGACAGGACGGATTCGCGCGTCAGATTGAAGTCGCGCGCGTGTTTGAGAACGGCCCCGGCGGCGACTTCCCCCAGGCACTGGTCGTGCAGCGCGAACCGGTCGACGAGGCCTTGGATCGCTGCGGTGAGCATGTCCTGATTCGACGCCGTGGCATACGCCGTGTTCGAGCGCGCAAACGGGATGCGGTTGCCACCAAGGATCGCAACGCGGCGCAGGGCGGGGGCGGGTGCGGTAGGTTTGAAGGCGCTCATGACAGGTCCGGATCCAGGCAAGAAGGCGGCGCCGTCGGGGCGCACTGCCAGCGCCCGCGCAGATGCGGTACCGTCCCCGCTGCGTCGCGCAGTTCGAAGGCGCCGCTGCGAGGCTCGCGCCAGAGAGTGACCTCGCCCGGCAGCGGCAGGGGCCTTTTGAACTCGACGCGCAGATCGAGCGACGGCACGTCGGCGGGCAATACCGCGGCAAGGCTCCGGGCGAAGCTCCACATGCCGTGGATGATGGGGCGAGGGAAGCCGAACAGCCTGGCCGTGATCGGCCAGAGATGGATCGGGTTGTAATCGCCGGATACGCGCGCGTACTGACGGCCGAGGTCGCCCGGCACGTGCCATGCCGCGCTCTTGGCCAGCGACGGATCGGCGCTCAGCGCGGCCCGATACGGCGCGCCGAGCGGGGCACGCACACCGGTGCGCAGGTAACCACTCTCCCCCGTCCACACAACCACCCCGTTGCGTCGCGCCGTGGTGAGCACCGTGAACACTTGCCCCTTGTCGTGCGCGAACAGCGGGCCGCAGCGGACGTCGAGGTCGAGCCGCTCGCCGGGCGCGAGCGCCGCGTGCTGGCGAATGCGATTGTCCAGATGCACCATGCCGAGCATGGCGAACGGGAAGGTCCGGTCGGTCATGAGCAGCATGTGCAGCGGGAAGGCGAGCAGATGCGGCCACGTCGGCGGCACACCCTGTGACGCAGTGAAGCCGCACAGGCGCGCATAGCGGGCGATGTCACCCGCATCGAGCAAGACGTTGCGTCGCGCGAATGCCAGCGATGGGAGCGGCTCTGCCCGCGCCGGTTTGCGCGACGACAGCAGTGCCCGCACAAAGAGCGGGAGCGGGGAGGGCAGGCGTGTAACGTCGCGCGGGGCGGGCTCGGCGGCCGGCGGCGACGCCTTGCCGGACGGATTGCGAGGGCGGTCGTTGGGCATGGTCATGCGCCGAGCAGGCTCTGGCCGCACACGCGCACGACCTGTCCGGTCAATGCGCCGGACGCCGGGTGCGCCAGCCACGCAATGGCCTGCGCCACGTCGACCGGTTGGCCGCCCTGGCCGAGCGAGTTCATCCGGCGGCCCGCTTCGCGAATGGCGAACGGCACGGTGGCGGTCATCTGCGTTTCGATGAATCCCGGCGCGACGGCGTTGATACTGATGTGGCGCTCGGCAAGCACCGGCGACCAGGCGTCAACCATGCCGATCACCGCAGCCTTCGATGTGGCGTAGTTCGTCTGCCCCCGATTGCCCGCGATGCCGCTGATCGACGCCACACCGACGATCCGGCTGTTGGCGCGCAGCACTCTGGCGTCGAGCAGTGCCTGGTTGAGACGTTGTGGCGCACCGACGTTGATGTCGAGCACGCTCTGCCATTGGGCTTCACTCATGCGCATGAGTGTCTTGTCGCGCGTGATGCCGGCGTTGTGGACGAGGATGTCAAGGCCGCGCGGGGCCTGCGTGGCCAGATGGGCGAGCAGCGTCGCCCCGGCCTCGGGGGCGGCAATGTCGCACGTGAGCGCGCTGCCGCCGAGACGGGTTGCCACGGCGTCGAGCGGGCCCTGCGCGCCCGCGATGTCGACGCACACGACGTGCGCACCGTCGTGTGCCAGCGCCGTGGCAATGGCTTCGCCGATGCCGCGTGCCGCGCCCGTCACGACCGCAACCTGTCCGGTCAGTGGACGCCGGTCCTGTATCGGCGGTGTTTCGAACACTGGCGCGCGCAGGGTGATGGCCTGGCCGCTCACGTAGGCGGCGCGCGGTGAGAGAAAGAAGCGCAGCGTGGAATGCAGGGAATCCCGGGCGCGTGGCGAGACATACAGTAACTGCGCCGTGGCGCCGCGCTTGAGTTCCTTGGCGAGCGAGCGCACGAAGCCCTCCAGCGCGCGCTGCGCGACGCTCGCCTGTGGCGTCGAGGCCATCGCGGGCGGCAAGCCCAGCACGAGCACGCGTGCGCATTGGTCGAGGCACGCGAGCGTGTCGTGGAAGAACGTGTAGAGCGCGCCCAGGTCATCGGTGCTGGCGATGGCGCTCGCGTCGAACAGCAACGCCTTGAGGCGTATGCCTTCGTTCCGATCGAATCGTCCGCTCATCGTCCCGGCCTGGTTGGCGTGCGAGATCCAGTCGAGCCGCGCGGCATGGGCAAGGCTTGATATGCCGAGCCGATGCAGTTCATGCGCGAGGTTCGGCAACAGCGGGGCGTCGCCCGCTCCGCCCACGACCGCGAGCGGGGCGGACGTTGCGCGTGCGTCTGCCTTGGTGTCGTCGACGGACGGCATCCGCTCGAGCGGCACGGGGCGCGGCAGCCCCAGCGCATTGGCCAGGCGGCCGCCCACGGCGGAGTTGGCGAAAGCCAGATATCGGTCGGACGTCGTCACGGCGCGGAATTCCTCAGAATGATGGGCGTTGGCAGGCAGGCGGGCTCATGGCGTGAGCGCTTCATCGACCACTTCGGCTTGCTGGGCGCGCTGCATGTCGGCCAGGCGACCGAAATCGGGCGGGAAGTCGTCGACGGCCACGGCCCGCGCTGCATAGTCGGCGTACTGCACCAGCACCTGGCGCTCGCCGTCGCTCACGAGATGCAGGGTCGCGGCGTGCGCCACCCACTCGGCGAACTCGGGCAGGCTTTGCGGCATCGTCGGCAACCGGCCTTCCTTGACCGACAAGCGCAGACGCTGCTCGATGGCGGTGACCTGTGGTGTCATCTGGAAAGCCATTTCCCCGTAGGCAAGCCCATCGATCTCGGGGCGCGGCGAGTAGCTGCCGGCGATCAGGCGCTCGCGGGCGCCCCCTGGGGTCTGCATCAACTCGGCGACCTGGGTCGCCAACGCGTCGGACGGTTTGGCGTAAGGCAGGCCCAGTGGCGTGAGTTTCCAGCGCATCCACCACGCGGCCACGCGCGACGGATAATTCGCGAGCACGCCTTCGAACGCTTCGCGCGCCTGCCAGAGCGCGTCTTGCGCGGCCCAGTGGACCAGCGGCAGATCTGCGGCGGGACGGCCTTCGTCCTCGTAACGCTTGAGGGTGGCCGTCAGCAGAAACAGTTGCGAGAGCATGTCGCCCAGCCGGCCCGTGAGGCGCTCGCGGCGCTTGAGCGAGCCGCCGAGCACCGCCATCGAGACGTCGGCCGCAATGGCGAGGAGCGTCGACAGCCGATTTGCTGCGCGGTAGTACGCGTGCAGTTCGGGGGCGGCGTTCGGCGGCACCGCCGAGAAGCGGGCATGCGTGACGCCGTGCAACGCGCCGCGCACGATGTTGCTCGTCACGAAGCTCAGGTGGCCGAAAAGGGCATCGTCGAACGCGCGCACGGCGGTCGCTCGATCCGCCGATTGCGCGGCGGCGAGCTCCTTGAGCACGTAGGGATGACAGCGGATCGCGCCCTGGCCGAAGATCATCAGACAGCGTGTCATGATGTTGGCGCCCTCCACCGTGATCGATACCGGGATCTGCTGATAGGCACGCGCAAGGAAGTTGTTCGGGCCCATGCAGATGCCCTTGCCCGCCACGACATCCATGCCGTCGTTCACCACTTTGCGGGCGCGTTCGGTCACGTGGTATTTCGCGATGGCAGAGATCACCGAGGGCTTCTCGCCGAGATCGACGGCAAGGGCTGCCATGCGGCGTGCGGCGTCCATTGCGTACAGATTGCCCGCCATTCGCGCCAGCGCCTCCTGCACCCCTTCGAACTTCCCGATGGGCGTGCGGAATTGACGCCGCACCGCTGCGTAAGCGCCCGTGGCACGCACGGCGATCTTTGAGTAGCCGACGTTTGACGACGGCAGCGAGATCGCGCGGCCAGCCGCGAGACATTCCATCAACATGCGCCAGCCTTTGCCCACCTGGACCCGCCCGCCGATCACCCAGTCGAGCGGAATGAAGACGTTCGTGCCGGCGTTCGGGCCATTCTGGAAGACGGCGTTCAGCGGCCAGTGGCGACGCCCGATCACCACGCCCGGATGATTCGTCGGGATCAACGCGCAGGTAATGCCGGGCGCGTCGTCGTCACCGAGCAGGTGGTCGGGGTCGAGGGCGCGAAAGGCGAGGCCGAGCACGGTCGCGATAGGGCCGAGGGTGATGTAGCGCTTGCGCCATGTGACACGGAAGCCCAGCGTTTCGCGGCCGTCGTGGACGCCACGGCAGACGATGCCGATGTCGGGAATGGCCGCGGCGTCAGACCCTGCGTATGGGCTCGTGAGCGCGAAGCAGGGGATCTCGTCCCCCTTCGCGAGACGCGGCAGATAGTAGTTCTTCTGCGCTTCGGTGCCATAGTGAAGCAGCAGTTCGGCCGGGCCGAGCGAGTTCGGCACCATGACCGACACGGCGGCCGCCGAGCAACGCGAGGCCAGCTTCATCACGACTTGGGAGTGCGCATACGCGGAGAATTCGCGGCCACCATAGCGCTTGGGGATGATCATCCCCAGGAAGCCGGCATCCTTCGCGTATTGCCATGCGGTTGGCGGCAGGTCCTGCCAGACCTGAGTGCTTTCCCAGTCGTTGGACAGGTCGCACAGATGTTCGACCTCGGTGTCCAGGAAGGCCTGTTCTTCCGAGGACAAGACGGGCGCGGGCAGCGCCATGAATTTCCGCCAGTCGGGACGGCCTGAAAACAGGTCGGCCTCCCACCAGACGGTGCCGGCTTCGATGGCGTCCTTTTCCGTCTCGGACATCTCCGGCATGATCGTGCGGAATTTGGCGAGCATCGGCGCCGTAATCCACGCGCGACGCAGCGGGCCGAGGCTCAGGACCAGTGCGGGCAAGACGAAGACGATGGCGAGTACGATCGTCGCGACGGGACCCGTCAGCCCGCTCGCCACGCCCGCGCCCACCCACACCACGGTCGCCGTTAGCCACTGCCAGGCGTGCGCGCGATAAAAGAGCAGGGCGCTCACGCCTGCGACCCAGGCAAGAATCCATAGAGCCGTCATTTTGTCCTCCCTTACGGTGCGTCTTCCCGGCCAGGGCTGTCGTAGCAGCGGTCGGAGACGCCTCAGCGCTGAACTGGCCTCTCCTCCCGGCGGGCTTGCTGCCGCCCTGTCGGGGCTGGGCCTCGTGTTGGATCGTCCTGGCGCAGCGTGGGCCGTCTCAGTCCCTCCGTGATCTTTGCTCAGGCATTCGCGAGCGAGCGGTCGTCGGCACCGGGCATTCGGCTCGCGCCGTCCGCTTCTGGCGTTGCGATGAGCGGTTCGCCGGCCGGCCCGGCTTCGCGCGGGGGCGTAATGTCCGCGTCCTTCGCCAGCGCGAAGACGGCCGCGAAGCTCGCCAGTTGTTCCTCTCCCGGCATCGGCGCCCGGAGCGCGGCGACCATGAGCGCCGTGAGCCTTGCCACGACCTGCAGGTCGCCCATCGCCTGGCCTTGCGCGAACGTGTCGATCAGGCGAGACGTGTCGCTGCTTGCGAGCACACCGGACAGCGCCTGCAGCGCGAAGTGCAGGCGCCAGCCGAGTTCCTGGCGGGGTAGCGCGGGCAGCGCGCGGGCGAACGCGTCGAAGAAGCGCTCGAAAACGGGGGCGTAATGCTGCTGCAAATAGTCGCGGATGAATGGTGATGGATCGGCGTATACGCGGCCGAGCAGACGCAGGAACGCAGGGCCGCCGATATCGCGATGATGCGAAATGGCCAGGGCGGGGATGAACATTGCCCCCAGCACGTGTTCGCACGTGAGGTGCGGCGCAGGCCACGCGGCTTCGGCGCGCGTGAGCAGCGCCAGCCGCTCGTCGTTGAGCCGGTCGAGCCGACGCGAAAGCATGGCCTGGAGCAACGTCTCCTTGCTGCCGAAGTGATAGTTGACGGCGGCCAGGTTGACCTCGGCTCGCGACGTGATCTGACGCAAGGACATGGCTTCGTACCCGTACTCGATGAACAGGTCCTCGGCGGCATCGAGGATGCGCAGCTTGGTATCGCCGGCTTGCCGGCCGACGGAAAGGCGTGAGCTCACGAAGCACCTCCGGTGGGATGCGGCGCAACGCTGCGCCAACGTAATGAACCGATGTTTCATTCGAACGTTTGATTGAATCCTATGATGGATGGCGGGGGTGTCCAAGCTCTTTTTCTGGGTGCGGCGCTCTAAATCGGTATTCCGGTCGGGGTTGGCCCATCGGGGTGTGCTTGACGGGGCGGTGTCGCCAGGAAGGCGCGTGAAGGCAAAATGGTCCGATTTCCCTGATTTCCGGCCGGAAAGTCTGGAGGCGGGACAATAGTTTGCTAAAATGTCCCGCTTTGTGTTCAAAACCGTTTTGGCGCTACCCCGAATGTCGGGGGCGGAGGGAAGCCGGCGTCGCAACGTCGGTTCCGGCCCAAGGTTGATTAACTGACAGGGTCCGCTTGTGGCATTCCCTCGCCGCAACACAGAACGACCCTCTGGAAGGACGAATATCCTCATGACTATCGCTGTTGAAAACCTCGGCAAGCTCGAGCGTCGCTTTACCATCGCCCTGCCCAAGCAGGAAGTCGAAAAAGAAGTTGCGGCACGCATTCAGAAGCTGTCGAAGACGGTGCGTATGCCGGGCTTCCGCCCGGGCAAGGTGCCGCTGAAGATGGTCACCCAGCAGTACGGTGGCCAGGTCGAAGCCGAAGTCGTGAGCGACAAGGTCGGCCAGCAATTCTTCGATATCAGCAAGGAACAGGATCTGCGCGTGGCCGGTCAGCCGCGCTTCGCGCCCAAGGTCGACGCTGGCGAGGCCGAGTATGCCTTCGACGCCACGTTCGAGATCTACCCGGAAGTCAAGATCGGCGACCTGGCCACGGCCGAGGTGAGCCGCACCACGACGGACGTCTCGGAAGCCGAGATTGACCGCACCATCGATATTCTGCGCAAGCAGCGCGTGCACTACCACGTGCGCGGCGAAGCCGGTGCTCACGGTGATGGCGGCCCGGTCGAAGCCAAGGACGGCGACCGCGTGACGGTCGACTTCGTCGGCAAGATCGACGGTGAAGCATTTGCCGGCGGCAGCGCCGAAGACTTTGTGTTCGTGCTGGGCGAAGGCCGCATGCTGCCCGAGTTCGAGACGGCTACGACGGGCCTGAAGGTGGGCGAGTCGAAGGATTTCGAACTCAAGTTCCCGGACGAGTACCACGGCAAGGAAGTGGCCGGCAAGACCGCCACGTTCACCGTGACGCTCAAGAAGGTTGAGTGGGCGCATCTGCCGGAAGTCGACGCTGAATTCGCCAAGTCGCTCGGTATCGCCGACGGCAGCATGGAAAAGATGCGCGCCGACATCAAGGAAAACCTGTCGCGCGAAGTGAAGCGTCGCACGCAGGCCTTGCTCAAGGATCAGGTGATGAATGCGCTGATCTCGGTGTCGGAACTCGACGTGCCGAACGCATTGGTCGCACAGGACCAGGAGCGCCTGGTGGCGATGGCTCGTCAGGACCTGACGCAACGCGGCGTGCCGAACGCCGGCAACGTGCCGATCCCGGCGGAAATGTTCAAGGAACAAGCCGAGCGTCGCGTGAAGCTGGGGCTGATCCTGGCCGAGCTGGTCAAGCAAAATGACCTGCAAGCCAAGCCGGAGCAGATCAAGGCCGAAGTCGAAGAGTTCGCGAAGAGCTACGAAGACCCGCAAGAAGTCGTCCGCTGGTACTATGGCGATCAGCAGCGCATGGCGGAAATGGAAGGTTTCGTCGTCGAGAACAACGTGGTCGAATTCGTCCTGGGTAAGGCCAAGGTGACCGACAAGCAGGTCAGCTTCGAAGAACTGGCCGGCAACTCGCAAGCCTGATCGAGCGACACGACTGATTGAACCGCCGCGGCCGCAAGACCGTGGCGGTTCTTTTCCAAATGGCCCTCGGGCCTCCTCCCTGCGGCGCGCAAAACCATCTCGATAGAAGGGTCGAACCGATATGATTACCCGTTCCGAATTGCTCGCCCAACTCGCCTCCCCGACGCACAACTCCGCTCTCGAGACGCAAGGCCTCGGCCTCGTGCCGATGGTCGTCGAGCAAAGTGGTCGTGGCGAGCGCGCTTACGATATCTACTCGCGACTCCTCAAGGAGCGCATCATTTTCCTGGTGGGCGAGGTCAACGACCAGAGCGCCAACCTCGTCGTCGCCCAGTTGCTGTTCCTCGAGAGCGAAAATCCAGACAAGGAAATTTCGATGTACATCAACTCGCCGGGCGGTTCCGTGTCGGCGGGCCTGGCGATTTACGACACGATGAAGTTCGTGAAGCCGGCGGTCTCGACGCTGTGCCTGGGCATGGCGGCGAGCATGGGCGCATTTCTGCTGGCAGCCGGTGAGAGGGGTAAGCGTTTCGCGCTGCCGAACGCACGCATCATGATTCACCAACCGCTGGGCGGCGCCCGCGGCCAGGCATCGGACATCGAGATCCACGCCAGGGAAATCCTGCTGCTCAAGGATCGATTGAATCGACTGCTGGCGGATAACACCGGCCAGTCGCTCGAAGTCATCGCGCGCGACACCGATCGGGACAACTTCAAGTCGGCGGCCGATGCCGTCGAGTACGGGTTGATCGATCGCGTGCTCGAAAAGCGTCCCTGATTCGGTCTCGAATTCAGGGTGCCCGACGACAGACGGTTGGCGCGACACTGGGCGATGTCGTCATCGAAGGCCCGGATGTTCGCGCCAAGTCTTTGTCGTAAAAGGGAATTCGTTGCCGTTGCGGGTGGGTTACACGCTCGCGCGGCATGGCGTTACAATGCCATCACGTATGCCGCGTTTGCCGCCCCCGGCGGGGGACGACCGGGGCGCAAATTGCTAGCAGGCTGACACAGATATGGTGGATAAAAAAAGCACTTCCAACGGCGAAAAGCTGCTCTACTGCTCGTTCTGCGGAAAGAGTCAGCACGAGGTCAAGAAGCTCATTGCAGGGCCGTCGGTCTTCATCTGCGACGAGTGCATCGATCTGTGCAATGAGATTATCCGTGACGAGGCCGCTGCGGCCGAGGACGAGAGCGGCAGCGGTGGCAAGTCCGATCTGCCGTCGCCGCAGGAAATCCGCGAGAGTCTCGATCAATACGTGATCGGTCAGGACCGTGCCAAGAAGATCCTGGCCGTTGCGGTCTACAACCACTACAAGCGATTGAAGCACCTCGGCGACAAGCGCGACGAGGTCGAACTCTCCAAGAGCAACATCCTGCTCATCGGGCCGACCGGCTCGGGCAAGACGCTGCTCGCGCAGACGCTTGCCCGCCTGCTAAACGTGCCCTTCGTGATCGCCGACGCCACCACGCTGACCGAAGCCGGTTACGTGGGGGAAGACGTTGAGAACATCATCCAGAAGCTGCTGCAGAACTGCAACTACGAGATCGAGCAGGCGCAGAAGGGCATCGTCTATATTGATGAAATCGACAAGATCAGCCGCAAGTCGGACAATCCGTCGATTACTCGCGACGTGTCGGGCGAGGGCGTGCAGCAGGCGCTGCTCAAGCTGGTCGAAGGCACGATGGCGTCGGTGCCACCGCAAGGTGGCCGCAAGCACCCGAACCAGGACTTCATCCAGGTCGACACGACGAACATCCTGTTCATCTGCGGTGGCGCGTTCGATGGTCTCGAGAAGATCATCATGAACCGTACCGAGAAGACCGGGATCGGCTTTGGCGCTACCGTGAAGACGGGCGAAGAGCGTGACGCGGGCGAGTTGCTGCTTGAGGTCGAGCCGGAAGACCTGATCAAGTTCGGTCTGATTCCCGAGCTGATCGGCCGTCTGCCCGTGGTTGCCACGCTGGGTAAGCTTGATGAAGACGCGCTGGTAACGATCCTCGTCGAGCCGAAAAATGCGCTGGTCAAGCAATATCAGCGCCTGTTCGCGATGGAGGGCGTGGAGCTGGAGATCCGTCCGGCCGCGATGCACGCCGTCGCGCGCAAGGCCATCAAGCGCAAGACCGGCGCGCGCGGCTTGCGCTCGATCATCGAGCAGGCCTTGCTCGAAGTGATGTATGAACTACCGTCGCTCAAGGGGGTCGCCAAGGTGATCCTGGACGAAAACGCGATCAGCGGCGACGGGAAGCCGCTTTTGATTTACCAGGAGTCGCCCAAGGTTGCCGGCTCCAATTGAACGGTCAACTCAGCGCTACCCGAAGCCGTTCATGGAAACATGGACGGCTTTTTTTCCTTCATACTAGTGCCACGGGCAATGAAACCCCGAGTGGTGCAACTTTCCGGCGGAAGGGCTGTTCTACCGCCCCTTGTAATTCCCGTCGGCGGCCTCAATTAGCTGGAACACAACAGTATCGTTACATATGGGGAACGAGATGTCAGGCACCCAAATCCTCCCGCCCGAAGCGATTCAACTGCCCCTGTTGCCTTTGCGCGACGTGGTCGTGTTTCCGCACATGGTGATTCCCCTTTTCGTGGGGCGTCCAAAATCGATTAAAGCGCTTGAAACCGCCATGGAAGGCGGCAAGCACATCATGCTCGTCGCCCAGAAAGCGGCGGCCAAGGATGAGCCCACGTCCAAGGATCTCTATGAGATCGGCTGCGTGGCGAACATCCTGCAAATGCTCAAATTGCCCGATGGCACCGTCAAGGTGCTGGTCGAAGGGATCCAGCGCGCCCGCACCCTGAGTGTGGACGAAGAGGAAACCCAGTTCACGTCGGAAGTGATGCCGCTCGAACCGGACGACGGCAACTCTCCGGAATCGGAGGCGCTGCGTCGCGCGATCGTCGCCCAGTTCGATCAGTACGTGAAGCTCAACAAGAAGATTCCGCCGGAGATCCTGACGTCGTTGTCGGGTATCGACGAGGCGGGTCGTCTGGCGGATACCATCGCCGCGCATCTGCCGCTCAAGCTGGAACAGAAGCAGAAGATCCTGGAGATGTTCCCGGTCATCGAGCGCCTGGAGCACCTGCTCGCGCAGCTCGAGAGCGAGATCGACATTCTTCAGGTCGAAAAGCGTATCCGTGGCCGCGTGAAGCGCCAGATGGAGAAGAGCCAGCGCGAGTATTACCTGAACGAACAGGTCAAGGCGATCCAGAAGGAACTGGGCGAAGGCGAAGAAGGCGCGGATCTCGAAGAACTCGAGAAGCGAATCAAGGCCGCGCATCTGCCGAAGGAAGCCAAGAAGAAGGCTGACGCCGAGCTCAAGAAGCTCAAGCTGATGTCGCCGATGTCGGCCGAAGCGACTGTCGTGCGCAACTACATCGACACGCTGGTCGGTCTGCCGTGGCGCAAGAAGAGCAAAGTCAACAACGACCTGTCGAACGCCGAGAAGGTGCTCGACGAGGATCACTTTGGCCTTGAGAAGGTCAAGGAACGCATCCTTGAGTATCTTGCCGTGCAACAGCGCGTCGAGAAGGTCAAGGCGCCGATCCTGTGCCTGGTGGGGCCCCCCGGTGTGGGCAAGACCTCGCTCGGTCAGTCGATCGCGCGTGCGACGAACCGCAAGTTCGTGCGCATGGCGTTGGGCGGCGTGCGTGACGAGGCTGAGATTCGCGGTCACCGTCGCACGTACATCGGGTCGATGCCGGGCAAGATCCTGCAGAGTCTGTCGAAGGTCGCCGTGCGCAATCCGCTGTTCCTGCTCGACGAAGTGGACAAGATGGGCATGGACTTCCGTGGCGATCCGAGTTCGGCGCTGCTCGAAGTGCTCGATCCCGAGCAGAACCATACGTTCTCGGATCACTACGTCGAAGTCGACTTCGATCTGTCGGACGTGATGTTCGTGGCCACCTCGAACTCGCTGAACATTCCGGCGCCGCTGCTCGACCGTATGGAAGTGATTCGCCTGTCGGGCTATACGGAAGACGAGAAGGTCAACATTGCCCAGCGTTATCTGCTGCCGAAGCAGAAGAAGAACAATGGGTTGAAGGAAGGCGAGATCGATCTGGCCGAAACCGCGATTCGCGACATCATCCGCTATTACACGCGCGAAGCCGGTGTGCGTTCGCTCGAGCGCGAGATCTCGAAGATCTGCCGCAAGGTCGTGAAGATGCTGTTGCTCAAGAAGGTCGATGGCACATCGATCAAGGTCGATGCGGGCAATCTCGACAACTTCCTGGGGGTGCGCAAGTTCGACTTCGGTCTGGCCATGAAGGAAAACCAGATCGGTCAGGTCACGGGTCTGGCGTGGACGGAAGTGGGCGGCGATCTGCTGACCATTGAAGCAGCGCTGATGCCGGGCAAGGGCAACATCATTCGCACGGGTTCGCTCGGCGATGTGATGAAGGAGTCGGTCGAGGCCGCGCGCTCGGTGGTGCGTTCGCGTGCGCGTCGCCTCGGGGTGACCGATGAGCAATTCGAGAAGAAGGACATCCACATCCACGTGCCGGAAGGCGCGACGCCGAAGGATGGTCCGTCTGCCGGCATCGCCATGACGACGGCGCTGGTCTCGGTGCTCACGGGTATTCCGGTGCGGGCGGATGTGGCGATGACCGGCGAGATCACGCTGCGCGGCGAAGTGTTGCCGATCGGTGGCCTCAAGGAGAAGTTGCTGGCGGCGCACCGTGGCGGTATCAAGCTCGTGTTGATTCCGGAAGAGAACGTGAAGGACCTTGCGGAGATTCCCGACACGGTCAAGAACGCGCTGGAGATCATGCCGGTGCGCTGGATCGACAAGGTGCTCGAGTTGGCGCTGGAACATGCACCCACGCCGCTGCCTGAAGAGGAAGCCAAGGCCGCGCCTGTCACGCCGAATGCGGACGCAAGCGGCAAGCAGGAAGTGATCAAGCACTGACGGTCATTTTTCGTGGGGTAGTCAACGGGCGGCTTTGCCGCTGCCTGCCTCACGGGAAAGGGCGTAAAAAGCTCGGGGTTTTCCCCGGGCTTTTTTTTGTTCACGCAAAGTGCTCGAAAATGACGCTGGGGAAGTGCGGATTCAGGAGTACTTCCTATGCCGCCGAAAGGGCGCAAAACGGCTTGACATCAGGGTTTGCGGCTTGTCTAATGGCAAAGCCGACGGACCTAGCGGATCAAAGTCAAGGCGCGTGAAGAGCGCCTCCGCGGCTCAATCGCCTACTATCCTTGCAAGGGGGTTACAGTGAACAAGACGGAACTGATCGATCATATCGCGGGTGAAGCAGACATCTCGAAAGCGGCTGCCGGTCGGGCACTTGATGCATTGGTGGGTGCGGTAAAGAAAGCGCTGAAGAAGGGGGACGACGTGACGCTGGTCGGCTTCGGCACGTTCCACGTGGCCAAGCGCGCAGCGCGCACGGGGCGGAATCCGCGCACGGGTGACTCGATCAAGATCAAGGCAGCGAAGGTTCCGAAATTTCGCCCTGGCAAAGGTCTGAAAGATACGTTAAACTAACCAGCTTCCCTGTTTCGGCAGGGAGCAGCAGCAAGAACAACACTTGAATCGGGAACGGGTGCTTAGCTCAGCTGGTAGAGCGGCGCCCTTACAAGGCGTAGGTCGGGGGTTCGAACCCCTCAGCACCCACCAGTTCCAGATCTTGGGGAGCGGTAGTTCAGTTGGTTAGAATACCGGCCTGTCACGCCGGGGGTCGCGGGTTCGAGCCCCGTCCGCTCCGCCAAATTGTGAAAAGGCGAACTTCGGTTCGCCTTTTTTGCCATATGGCGTCTTAAGACGCATCCAGACGACTTTTCCGATTTCGTATGTTCGACTTCATCCGCCGTCATCAACGATTGGTTCTCATCTTCCTGACGGTGTTGATCGTGCCGTCGTTTGTGGTGTTCGGCGTTCATGGCTGGCAAGAATATGCCGCGGACGCGGGCACGATCGCCAAGGTTGGCGACCAGACCGTGACACGCCAGGAATACGACAGTGTGCTTCGTGCGCAGACCGAGCGTATGCAGCAGATGTTCGGCGGCGCCGTCGATGCCAGCCAGATCAACACGCCCGAGATGCGCAGCGCGGTGCTGGATAACCTGATTCAGCAAAAGCTCCTGACGCAGGAAACGCTCAAGAAGCAACTGTCGGCGCCCGACGCCCAGGTGCGGGAGGCGCTGCTCGCCATTCCGGCGATTGCGCAGTTGCGCCGCCCCGATGGCTCCATCGACGAAGCGAAGTATGCGCAACTGCTGTCCGCGCAGAACCTGACGCCGCAGCGACTCGAAGCGCAAATCCGTTTCGAGCTGGCATCGAACCAATTGCCGTCGAGCGTGCAGGCGAGTGCCATGCTGCCGAAGACGGTGCTTGAGCGCTTCGCGCAACTGCGTGCCCAGCAGCGCGACGTCTCGGTGCTGAGCTTCCCGGTCACGGACTACGCTGGCAAGATCGTGCCGACGCAGCCGCAGATCCAGGCGTACTACGACGCACACAAGGTGGCCTTCCAAACGCCCGAATCGGCCGAGATCCAGTATGTCGTTCTCGATCCGAAGGCGATGCCGGCTTCGGCGCAGACGCCCCCGAGCGACGACGTGCTGCGCAAGATGTACCAGGACAACCTGAAGCAATACACGACGCAGGAACAGCGCCGCGCGTCGCACATCCTGATCGCGTCGCCGGCCGACGCGTCGCCTGCCGATCACGCCAAGGCGAAGGCCAAGGCCGACGCGTTGCTCGCGCAGATCAGGCAGCACCCGGACGACTTTGCCAAGCTCGCCAGTGCGAACTCGGAAGACCCGGGCTCGAAGGGCAACGGCGGCGATCTGGGTTTCTTCACGCGTGACGCGATGGTCAAGCCGTTTGCCGATGCTACGTTTGCGCTCAAGCACGAGGGTGACGTGAGCGATGTCGTGAAGAGCGATTTCGGCTATCACATCATCAAGCTGACCGGTATCAAGCCGGAGCAGACCAAGTCGTTCGATGAAGTGAAGGCCCAGCTTGCCGATCAGTATCGTCAGCAGGAGTCCGCGAAGGCATATGCGAAGCTCGCCGACCAGTTCACCAACGCGGTGTACGAGCAACCGGACAGCGTGCAGCCGGCAGCCGACAGGCTCAACCTGAAGGTGCAGACGGCCACGGTCACGCGTACGCCCGATCCGGCACAGGCGAAGCGCCCGATCGGCAACGAGAAGCTGCTCAAGGCCGTGTTTGGCGATGAGGCGCTCAAGAACAAACGTAATACCGAGGCGGTGGACGTCGGTCAGGGTGTGCTGGTGTCGGCGCACGTGGTGAATTACCACCCGGCCGCGACGCCGCCGCTGGCCCAGATCGAGGCGCAAGTCAAAGAGAAGGTGGTGGCGGATCTGGCCGAGCAGCAAGCGGTGAAGGCCGGCGAGGCCAAGCTCGAAGCGCTCAAGAAGGGGGGCGACGCCGCATTCGGTGCCGCGCAAACCGTTTCGCGAGACAACCCGGGCAAGCTGCCACCATCGGCATTGAGCGCGATCTTCAGCGCCGATACGACCCATTTGCCGGCGTATGTCGGCGTGGCCTTGGGCGAAGGTCAGGGCTATGCGGTGTATCGCATCGGCAAGGTCACGCAGCCGGCGCAGCAGGACGCGCAGCGTCTCGCCGCCGAGGCACAGCAACTCAATCAACTGGCAGCTCAGGCCGAGTGGAACGCCTGGTTGGGCGACCTGCGCGCGCGCTCGAAGGTGAAGATCGTCAACGATGTCACCAAGTCGGGGGCCTGATCCGGTAACCGATGCCATCGGTGGATGAGCTAAAGAACGCGGCCAACCGGCCGCGTTTTTTATGTGCCGGACTTCGGCGCTCGTGCGTGCGCCGGACTCGCGGGGGATTTGCCGGCGGGCTTGAGCAGCGGTTTCACCGTCGGCCAGACGTTCTGCAGGATGTGCGGATGCGCCTTGGCAAGCGGATGAATCTGATCGTGCTGGAACCAGTCGGGGTGTTCGATCACGCCGGCCAGCAGAAACGGCACATAGCCGGTCTTTTCCTGCTTGGCCAAGACGGAAAACATCGTGAAGAACTGCTCGCTGTAGTCGAGTCCGTAATTCGGTGGAATGCGCATGCCGACAACGACCACGCGGCTGCCCGCCTTGCGCGCCGCGGCGATCATCTCGCGCAGATTGCTGCGCGTGAGGTCGAGGGAAATGCCGCGCAAGGCATCGTTACCGCCGAGTTCCAGGATCGTGACGGCGGGGTGGTACCGGTCGAGCAGCGGTGCGAGACGCGCGCGTCCACCGCTCGTCGTGTCGCCACTGATACTCGCGTTCACGACGTTATAATCGAAGCCGCTTTGCGTGATCGTCTGCTGCATGAGATTGACCCACCCGGCGCCGCGCGCGATGCCATATTCCGCCGAAAGGCTGTCGCCGACGACCAAAATCGTTGGTGCCCCCGAACTTGCCGCGTTCGCTGGGGTCCCTGACAGCATGCACCCGCCTACGAGGGCTGAGGCGGCCAATTTCAAGAACTCTCTTCTTGCCATGTCGTTTTCCGAAAACGTGATCGAGGTGCGGGGGCTGGGCAAACGGTTGCATGACGCGACCGGCGATCTGGTCATTTTGCAGGATATCGATGTCAGCGTCGCCAAAGGCGAGAGCGTCGCCATCGTCGGGGCATCGGGGTCCGGGAAGTCTACGCTGCTGGGCCTGATGGCCGGGCTCGACACAGCGACCGATGGCAGCATCACGCTGCTGGGCAAGTCGCTCGGCGATCTGGACGAGGAAGGCCGGGCCGCGCTGCGGCGCGGTGCCGTCGGTTTCGTCTTCCAGTCATTTCAGCTGATGCCGCATCTGACCGCGCTCGAGAACGTGATGCTGCCGCTCGAGCTGCTGGGTGAGACACGCCACGTGGCCGATCGTGCCATCAAATTGCTTGAACAAGTGGGGCTGGGGTCGCGCCTGGCGCATTACCCCAAGCAGCTCTCCGGTGGAGAGCAGCAGCGCGTGGCGTTGGCGCGCGCCTTCGTCACCGAGCCCGCCGTGCTGTTTGCCGACGAACCGACGGGCAGTCTGGACACGGCGACGGGAGAACGGATCATCGACCTGATGTTCTCGCTCAACAAAGCGAGTGGTGCGACGCTGGTGCTCGTCACGCATGATCTGGCGATTGCGCAACGTTGCGACACGACGGTGCAGCTCGCCGGTGGACGACGGGTCGACGGCGTGTCAGCGGTGTCAGACGCGTCAGAGGCGCGAGGCGAAGGGACGAAAACGCCGCACTGACTCCGCTGCGGCGGTCGTGCGCGTCAGGGTTTCCCTTTCAGGGCGTTACCCGCCAGTCGAATCAACGAGGTGGTCGAGGCATCGTGTGCACCGGGCTTGAGTGAATCCGGATCGGCCAGTTCGGGCTCGATTGCGCGGCTCAATGTCTTGCCCAATTCAACGCCCCATTGGTCGAATGGATTGATGTTCCAGATGGCGGCCTGCACGAACACCTTGTGCTCATAGAGCGCGATCAGTGCCCCCAGGCGCTCAGGCGACAACTGGTCGATCACGAGCGTGTTGCTGGGACGATTGCCGTCAAAGCGACGTTGCGCGCCGAGCGGTCCACCGGCCTGTTCCGCCGTGGCCATCGAGCCGCCTTGCAGCAACGCTTCGCTTTGCGCGAAGCAGTTGGCGAGCAGCTTGCGGTGGTGATCGAGATAGATCGGTGCATCGTATTGCGGATTCAGGACTGCGATGAAATCCACCGGTACCAGCGTGGTGCCCTGGTGCAGCATCTGGAAGTAGGCATGCTGGCCATTGGTGCCCGGCTCGCCCCAGAGAATCGGTGCTGTTTGCCACGCGACGGGCGTCCCGTCGAGCTGCACCGACTTGCCGTTGCTTTCCATGTCCAGTTGCTGCAGATACGGTGGCAGCTTTTGCAGCGCATCGGTGTATGGCGCGATGGAAAGCGTCTGCGCGTCGAAGAAATTCCGGTACCAGATGCCGATCAGGCCAAGCAGCACGGGCATGTTGGATTCTAGCGGCGCGCAGTGGAAGTGCTCATCCATCGCGTGCGCACCGGCGAGCAGCGCGTCGAAATGCCGTGCGCCGAGATAGAGCATGATAATGAGCCCGATCGACGACCATAGCGAATACCGTCCACCCACCCATTCGCCAAACTCGAACACGTTCTCGCGGCGAATGCCGAAGCGCATCGCTTCCTCGGCGTTCGTCGATACCGCCACGAAGTGCTTGCCGAGATCGCCTTCCGGAATGCCACGCGAGACGAACCAGGCGCGAATCGTTCGCGCGTTGGTCATGGTCTCGAGCGTCGTGAAGGTCTTCGAGCACACCACCACCAGTGTGGTTTCCGGGTCGAGCGAGGGGAGCGTGCGTGCCAGTTCGGTGGGATCGATGTTGGCGATGAAGTGCGCGCTCAGCTCGCGCCGTCCATAGGCGGCAAGTGCGTCGCACACCATGCGTGGGCCGAGATCCGATCCACCGATACCGACGTTGATGAGATGGCGAATCGGCTTGCCGGTGGCGCCGACCCAACGCCCGTCGCGCACGCGTTCACTGAACGCGCGCATGCGTGCGAGGGTCTCGCGCACCCCGCGGCTGATGTCGCCGGCCGCGTCATGAAAGGTCATGTCGTGCGGCGCGCGCAGCGCAACGTGCAACGCTGCGCGGTTTTCCGTGACGTTCACCGCTTCGCCGGCCCACATCGCTTCGCGCTTGGCCGGCAGGTCGCACTCGCGGGCGAGTTGCGTCAGCAGCGCGCGTGTTTTGTCGGTAATGCGGTTCTTCGAGTAATCGAGGTACAGGCCGGCCGCACGTAGTGAGAATTGTTCGACGCGTGCATGGGCACTGGCGCCCGAGAACCAGTCGCGCATGTGCTGAGCGGCGATGTCGTCGCGGTGCGCGAGCAGGGTACGCCAGGCAGGCAGTTGATCCAGGCGGGTGGATGGCGCGGAAGGCTTGTACGGCATGTGCGATAAAGACATTTCGATAAAGCGGACTTAAAGCGGAGTATAACGGGTGTGGCCGTGAAATCGCGTTGAAATGCGCGGATGGACGGCGTTGAAGCCAGCGAATATCCCAGTCTCGCGCGATGTCAGGGCGCACCGGCCGGCGTCGTGCGAGGCGCTCGAATGCCTCGCGCCGCGCGCGCGGCTTCGTTGAGCCAGTCAGCCAGTTCGACGCGCATGGCGGGCAACAGTTCGGAAGCGGTCAGTCCAGCAGGGCCGGCGCCTGCGTCGACGCAGCGTTCGGCGGCCCGGCCGTGCAGCCAGACGGCGGCCAGCGCGGCTTGCGTTGCAGGCATGCCCTGCGCCAGCAGCGCACCCACCGCGCCGGTGAGCACGTCGCCCGTGCCCGCAGTGGCCAGCCCGGCATTGCCAGTAGTATTGATCCAGGCGCGCGTTCCATCGTCGATGATGCTGCCTGAGCCCTTGAGCACGACCGTTGCGCCGAAATGTTGCGCGAGCGCCCGTGCGCTTGCCAGCCGATCCGACTGAATGCCTGCGACGTCGCAACCGGCCAGGCGTGCCGCTTCGAGCGGATGCGGTGTCAGGACCGTGGGTCCGGCACGACGACGCACGCGCTCCGCAAGCGCGGGCTCGGCGGCCAGCAGATTGAGCGCGTCGGCATCGATGACCAGGGGCGTCTCGTCCAGCGCGAGCGCGCGCGACAGGCACGCGCTTGAGGCGGCAGAGGTTCCGAGCCCGGGGCCGACGGACACGGCCTGCATCGTCGAGAGGTCGAGGTTCTCCGCATGACGCAGCATCAGTTCGGGGTGCTGGGGATCCCAGGCGGGCGCATCGTGCGCGACAAAGCCGACATAGACGCGTCCCGCGCCGGTCATCAGTCCGGCACGCGCGCAGAGCAGCGGCGCACCGATCATGCCTTCATGGCCGCCGAGCACCGCCAGCGACCCATAGCTTCCCTTGTGAGTCGCGTGACGTCGCTGCGGCAAATGCGCGAGGAACGCCGCAGGCGCGCTTGTCGCGATGGCCTTGCCTTCCGGCAAACCAGCTCGCGTAGCGGCCAGCACCTCGTCCGTCCCTAACGTGGCAACCAGCACTTCGCCCGCAACGTCGCGCCCCATCGCGGTGAACAGCCCGGGACTGGCGCCCAGCATTGCCATCGTGACGTCGGCGTGAATGACGGGGCCTTCGACGACACCGGTGGCTGCCGCCAGCCCGCTGGGAATATCGATGGCGAGCACCGGCGTGCCTTGTGCATGGGCGTCGACGATGGTGTCGACGAGCGCTGCGGCGGCGCCTTCGAGCGGACGCGTCAGGCCGATGCCGAAGAGGCCGTCGACGACCCACGCGTAAGCGAAGGGCTGCGGCCAGAGGGCGGCGACAGGCCGAACGGATACGCCGGAGGCGAGGGCCTCGGCGTGCGCCCAGCGCGCGTCATCGGTCGATGGCGGCCCGAGTTGCCAGACGTCGACGAGCACCCCGCGACGATGCAATTCGCGTGCCGCGACGTAAGCGTCGCCTCCATTGTTGCCTGGCCCGGCGAGCAGCAATACCGCCTGACGGCCCGCGCTCGCGAGGGCTGGCAGGCGAGCGAAGAGCCACTCGGCCACGGCGGCCCCGGCGTGTGCCATGAGCGCATGTGCAGGGAGTTTGGCGGCGGCCGCCCGTTCGACCTCGCGCAGCGTGTCGGGACGCCACAAGTCGAGCGTGTCGCGCGCGCAGGTGGTGCTCGATGACGTCGCGCAAACGCTTGGCGACCCTGTGGCGTGCGTCAGGGGATCCACGCTGACAGGCGCAATGGAACCCGCTGGAAGGGCAGGGGCGGCAGGGACGTCGACACGCAATGAATCGGACATGACAGGCAAAGCTCCCGGTATCGAGGCGCGGAGAACGTTGCACATTGCCGCACGCCGGCATCGACGGCTGGGGCATGGCGTGTTCTGCGTGCCGATCCCGAGATTATGCCCTCAACGTACCGTCCTGGTTCAGTCTTCGCCGCTCAGTGCGCGTACCGTTCGAGTGTCAGGCCGTTCAGATCGATTTCCGGCGTTTGTCCGGAGAGGACGTCGGCGAGCACGCGGCCGGAGCCGCAGGCCATCGCCCAGCCGGTCGAGCCGTGGCCGACGTTCAGGAAGATGCCGGGCAGTGGCGTCGCGCCGAGCAGGGGCGGGCCGTCGGGGAGCATCGGACGTGCGCCGACCCAGGCGCGCGCCTCGCGGTACTTGCCCGCGCCCGGGAACCAGTCCGTCGCCACTTTGTAGAGCGTGGCGATGGCGCGTTCGCGCAGCACGAGTTCGGTATCGCCCAACTCGGCCGTCCCGGCAATGCGCAGACGGTTGCCTTGCGGGGTGATGGCGGTCTTGTACGACTCGTCCATGACGGCGATACGAGGGCTGAACAGTTCGGTCTTGACCGGCACTGTGATCGAGTACCCCTTGATCGGCCAGAGCGGCAGGTCGATGCCCAGCGGGCGCAGCAGCGCCGTACTCGCCACGCCCGCCGCGATCACGACTGCGTCAGCCTCGAGTGTCGTGCGCTGGGCAAGCTGCGCGGTGCTGGCGGTCTCGACGGTGACCCCCGAGCGCCCCACGTTCGGGCGCACCGACAGCACAGTCGTCTCGGTGGCGAGCGTCACACCCATTTCGCGGGCGATCTGGGCGAGTCGCTTGGTAAAGAGCGGGCAGTTGCCGGTTTCGTCGCGTGGCAGATGCAGGCCGCCCGCCAGTTGGGCATCGGTCGAGATCGCCGGTTCGAGCTTGCGGCACTCCTCGGCCGTGAGCAAACGGTGCGGCACTTCGTTCTCGGCGAGCATGGCGCGCGCCGGTTCGTTCATCTTGATTTCGCGATCGGTGCGAAACAGTTGCAGATAGCCTTGCGTATGTTCGTATTCGAAGACATGGGTCTCGCGCAGCGCATGCAGGCAGCGCTGGCTGTAGAAGGCAAGGCGCTGCATCCGCTCGCGATTGGCGCGGTAGCGTTCGAGTTTGCATTCACGCAGCCAGCGGGCCGCCCAGCGCCAGGTGCCAATCGACAGGCCAGGCCGGAAAATGAGCGGGCTGGCCGAACTGAACAGGTAGCCGAACAGCTTGCGCGGCATGCCGGGCGCCGCCCATGGCGTGACGTAGCCGGGCGCAATGACCCCCGCATTGCCGAAGCTGCTCTCCTGGGCCACCGTGCTGTTGCGCTCGACCAGCGTGACCGTGTGCCCCGCGGCGGCCAGATAGTAGGCGGTACAAGTGCCGATGACCCCGCCGCCGATAACGATGACCTTCATTCCCAACCGTCTGGTGTGTGGCGAACGCCCGTACGTTCGCTTGTTAGTGTAGTTGTGTACCGTGCCGCACCCGGATGCCGGTTTCGCGGCCCGTGTTCATGACGGGGCGCATAGGTTACCAGAGAGACGCCCTCACAGGGCAGGAGGCTCCCCATTATGCGTGTGGCGCACTCGGGTATAACCCGGGGTAAGCAGGGTATAATCTCGCTTTGCCGTTCCCCCGCGTTTTGAACGCCTCGCCTTCCGTCCTTCCATGACTCACATTGCCTGCTTCGCCGGCGCCTTGGCGCTCTCCGAATTCCGCCAGCAACGTCTTCTGCAGACCCTGCAAGCCATCGACAGTTCGATTGTGCGTGTCGACGCCCGCTACGTGCATCTCGTGGCCAGCGCCGAACCGCTTTCGAGCGACGACATGGCCCGCGTCGCCGGTCTGCTCACCTATGGTGAGCCGGTGCGTGAAGAGCCGGTGGGCGACCAGTTGCTGGTGATCCCGCGTCTGGGCACGATTTCCCCCTGGGCGAGCAAGGCGACGGACATCGCCCGCAACTGCGGCATCGATCACGTGCGCCGTATCGAGCGCGCCGTCGAGTACACGATTGGCGTGAAGTCCGGTTTGCTGGGCGGCAAGAAGGCGCTGCCGGCCGATGCGCTCGCGCGCATCGCCGCAGTGCTGCACGACCGCATGACCGAGACGGTCGTGGCCACGCGCCATGACGCCGAGGCGCTTTTCGTCGAGCTGCCGGCCAAGCCGCTGCAGACGATCGACATCATCGGTGTCGGTCGCAGCGCCCTCGAAGCCGCCAACCGGGAGCTGGGTCTCGCACTGGCCGACGATGAAATCGACTATCTGGTCGACGCCTTCACGCGCCTGAAGCGCAACCCGACCGACGTCGAACTGATGATGTTCGCGCAGGCCAACAGTGAGCATTGCCGCCACAAGATCTTCAATGCGCAATGGACCATCGACGGTCAGGCGCAGGACAAGTCGCTGTTCCAGATGATCAAGAACACGCACCAACTGCACCCGCAGGGGACGGTAGTGGCGTATTCGGACAACGCTTCGGTGATGGAAGGCGCTGAAGTCGAGCGGTGGTATCCGCGCGGCGCCGACGGGCAGTACGGCCGCAGTGTCGAACTGACGCACACGCTGATGAAGGTCGAGACGCACAACCATCCGACGGCGATTTCGCCGTTCCCGGGGGCGTCGACGGGCGCGGGCGGCGAGATCCGCGACGAGGGCGCGACCGGCCGCGGCTCCACGCCGAAGTCGGGCCTGACCGGCTTCACCGTGTCGAATCTGGCCCTGCCGGACGCGCGGGAGTCGTGGGAGAACGACCGTGACGTCGCCGTGCCGCCGTCGCTGCGCAAGCCCGACGACACCGGCGCCGACTACGGCCGGCCGGACCGCATTGCATCGCCGCTGCAGATCATGGTGGACGGCCCGTTGGGCGGCGCGGCGTTCAACAACGAATTCGGCCGTCCGATCCTCGGCGGCTATTTCCGTACGTACGAGCAGAACGTGGCCGGCCGCGTGCGCGGCTATCACAAGCCGATCATGATCGCGGGCGGGCTGGGCAACATCGCCGCACAACACACGCACAAGCACAATCTGCCGGCTGGCACGCTGCTCATTCAGATCGGCGGCCCGGGCATGCGCATCGGCATGGGCGGCGGTGCCGCCAGCTCGATGGCCACCGGCACGAATACGGCCGAACTCGACTTCGACTCGGTGCAGCGCGGCAACCCGGAAATCGAGCGTCGTGCGCAGGAAGTCATCAACGCGTGCTGGCGTCAGGGCGAGGCCAACCCGATCCTGTCGATTCACGACGTGGGCGCAGGCGGTCTGTCGAATGCGTTTCCGGAACTGGTCGACGGCGCCGACAAGGGCGCGCGCTTCGACCTGCGTCAGGTCCAGCTCGAAGAGTCGGGCATGTCCCCGGCCGAAATCTGGAGTAACGAAGCACAGGAGCGTTACGTACTGGCCATCGCGCCGGACAGCTTCCCGGCCTTCCAGGCCATTTGCCAACGCGAGCGTTGCCCGGTCGCCGTGGTCGGTATCGCCACTGACGAGCGTCAACTGAAGCTGGTCGATGCGATGCATCCGGAGTCGCCGGACCCGGTCGACATGCCGATGAATGTGCTGCTCGGCAAGCCGCCGCGCATGCACCGCGACGTGAAGCGCGTGCACGCGGAGCTGCCGCCGGTGGACGTGACGGGCCTGTCGCTCGACGACGTGGCACGCGCCGTGTTGCGCCACCCGACGGTCGCCAGCAAGTCGTTCCTCATCACGATCGGCGACCGTACCGTGGGCGGCCTGACGGCACGCGACCAGATGGTCGGTCCGTGGCAGGTGCCGGTGGCTGACTGCGCCATTTCGCTGATGGATTACACGGACTATCGTGGCGAAGCCATGACGATGGGCGAGCGCACCCCGCTGGCCGTGATCGACGCCCCGGCATCGGGCCGCATGGCGGTCGGCGAAGCCATCACCAACATTGCGGCGGCGCCGATTGCGTCGCTCGACCAGATCAAGCTGTCGGCCAACTGGATGGCCGCGTGCGGCACCGAGGGCGAAGACGCCGCGCTGTTCGACACGGTCAGGGCAGTCGGCATGGAACTGTGCCCGGCGCTGGGCCTGTCGATTCCCGTCGGCAAGGATTCATTGTCGATGCGCACCAAGTGGGAAGATGCCGGTCGCAGCAAGGACGTGGTCGCGCCGGTTTCGCTGATCGTGTCGGCCTTCGCGCCAGTCGAGGATGTTCGCGGTCATCTTACGCCGCAACTGCGCTCGGTCGCGCAAGCGGGCGAGACGGTGCTGATCGCCATCGATCTGGGACGCAACAAGCATCGACTGGGTGGCAGTATCCTTGCGCAGGTCACGCAGCAGATTGGTGACGTGGCTCCGGACCTGGACGATCCGGCCGATCTCCAGCGCTTCTTCGATGCGATCCAGACATTGAACCGCGACGGCAAGCTCCTCGCCTATCACGATCGTTCGGACGGCGGCCTGTTCGCCACCGTGGCGGAAATGGCATTTGCCGGCCACGTCGGCGTGTCGCTCAACGTCGACATGCTCACGCTTGACGACGGCTTCGAATCGGATTACGGCGACGCCAAGGATTGGGCCAAGCAGACAGTGGGCCGTCGCGAGGACAAGACGCTGCGTGCGCTCTTCTCGGAAGAACTTGGCGGTGTGATCCAGGTGCGCGCCTCGGAGCGCGACGCCGTGTTGCAGACGCTGCGTGAAGCCGGCCTGTCCGCCTGCGCGCACGTGATTGGCAAGCCGAACGCGAACGATGTCATCGAGATCTATCGCGATGCCAAGAAGGTCTTCGGCGCGCCGCGCGCGGCGCTCCAACGCGAGTGGTCGGAAGTGAGCTGGCGTATTGCGCGTCTGCGCGACAACCCGGCGGCGGCCGATGCCGAATACGACGCGCTGAACGACACGAGCGATCCGGGTCTCTCGCCGAAGTTGACGTTCGATGCCAATGAAGACGTCGCTGCGCCGTTCATTGCGACGGGCGTGCGTCCGAAAATGGCCATCCTGCGTGAGCAGGGCGTGAACTCGCACCTGGAAATGGCCTACGTGCTGGACAAGGCCGGCTTCGACACCTACGACGTGCACATGAGCGACCTGCTCGCAGGGCGTCACTCGCTGGAGGCGTTCAAGGGCTTTATCGCCTGCGGCGGCTTCTCGTACGGCGACACCCTCGGTGCGGGGGAGGGCTGGGCCAAGACGATTCTGTTCCATCCGGCGCTGGCCGAACAGTTCGCGGGCTTCTTCAACCGTGCCGATACGTTCGCCCTGGGCGTGTGCAATGGTTGCCAGATGATGAGCAACCTGTCGAACCTGATTCCGGGGGCGGCCGCCTGGCCAAAGTTCACGTACAACCAATCGAAGTACGAGGCGCGCCTCACGCAGGTGGAAGTGCTCGATTCGCCGTCGCTGTTTTTCAAGGACATGGCCGGCTCGCAACTGCCGATCGTGATCGCGCACGGCGAGGGCTATGCCAACTTCGGTCAGCAAGGCAATATCGATCAGGCGCTGGCCGCCATGCGTTTCGTTGACCATCGAGGGCAGCCGACCGAGCAGTATCCGTTCAACCCGAACGGTTCGCCGCGTGGCCTGACCGCGGTGACCACCGGCGACGGCCGCTTCACGGTGATGATGCCGCACCCAGAGCGCGTGTTCCGCACGGTGCAGATGAGCTGGGCGCCCGAGCAGTGGGGCGAAGACAGCCCGTGGATGCGCATGTTCCGCAACGCGCGCCGCTGGGTGGCTTAAGCGACGCAGGCGACGATGGCGCGAGGTTCCGCACGTTGGCGCGTGCCGAACCTTGCACCGGAAACAAAAAATCCCGCCTTCATTCAGGCGGGATTTTTTGTTTCAAAGCCGAACCGGTAGACGGTAACGCTTACTGGATCTTGGCCTTCTTCTCAAGGCCGTCGATGAAGCCTTGCAGCTTCTCTTCATGCATTTGCTGCACGAGCTGCGGCTTGACGTCGTTCAGCGCGGGGATCTGCGCATCGCGCACGTCGTCGAGTTCGATCACGTGGTAGCCGAACTGCGTCTTGACCGGCGTTTGCGAGTACTGGCCCTTTTGCAGCTTTTGCAGGGCGTCGGAGAACTCGGGCACATACGCATTGGCTGGCGACCAGTCGAGATCACCGCCGTTCTGCGCCGAGCCCGGATCCTTCGAATACTGCTTGGCGAGGTCGGCGAACTTCGCGCCGCCGTTGAGCTTCGCGATGATGTCCTTGGCCGTGTCTTCGCTCGGCACCAGAATGTGACGGGCGTGATATTCCTTGTCGCCGAACTGCTTCTTGAGCTGGTCGTAACGTGCCTGGACTTCGGCGTCGGTGACCGGCGAAGTCTTCTGGAAGTCGGCGATCAGGGCGCGGATGAGCACGCCTTGTTCGGCCAGCTTGAGCTGCGCCTTGACGTCCGGCTGAGTGGCCAGTCCCTTGCTGACGGCCGCCTGGGCGAGAATTTCGCGCTTGACCAGCTCTTCGCGCACCTGCTGTTGCAGTTGCGGCGAATTCGGCTGACCCTGGCGGACCATTTCGCGCACCATCGCGTCGGCGCGGGCCACGGGCACCGGCGTGCCGTTCACGACGGCGACGTTCTGAGCGAGAGCGGGGAGGGAGACGGCGGTCAGCGACACGGCGGCGCCGAGCGCCAGTGCCGTGCGGGCGAGTTTCAATGCCATGCTGTTTTTCCTAACGAATGACGAAGGCAAGGTTAATCGACGGGGGATGCGTCGCATGCGAGTTACGCTTCGCCGGGGGCGAGCGCAACGATGGCGAGGGCGTGAATGCCGTTTTGCATCAAATCGGCTAGCGCATCATACACCAGGCGGTGACGCGCCACGCGGTTACGTCCGGCAAACGCGGCGGAGACGATTCGGACATTGTAATGACCGCCTGACGCGGCACCCGCATGGCCGGCATGACGGGCGCTGTCGTTTTCGAGGGTGAATTCGAGCGGAGCGAGCGCAGCCGTGAGGCGCGCTTCGATTTGCTGTTCCATGGTCATGGCAGTGACTTCCTGACGGACGTTATTCGTCCTGTTTGATGTACTTTGCGAGCCACAGGCTCTGCACGACGATGAACACGACCATCAGGCCCATGCCGCCGAAGAGCTTGAAGTCGACCCACGTGTCGGTCGAGAAATGGTAGGCGATGACCAGGTTCAGCGCGCCCATCGCGAGAAAGAACAGCGCCCAACTGAAATTCACCGCCCGCCACAGGGGATCGGGCAACGCCATCTGCTTTTCCATCATGGCGCGAATGAGGTTCTTGTCGAAGATGAGTTCGGCGACGAACAGCGTGATCGAGAAGAGCCAGTACAGCGCCGTGGGCTTCCATTTGATGAAAGTCTCGTCGTGCAGCAGCATGGTCGCGCCGCCGAACACCACGATGATCGCCAGGCTCACCCACTGCATGGGCTCGACCTTGCGGTGACGCAGCCACATCCAGATGACTTGCGCAATCGTCGTCGCGATGGCGATGCCGGTCGCGACATAGATGCCGGCAAACTTGAAGGCAACGAAAAACAAGATGACCGGTAACAGGTCGAAAAAGAATTTCATGAAGTCTCGACTTGGGGGCTTCGGGGGGAATCGCCGCCGAGCGTCAGGTGCCAGGCGGCAAACCCGCATTATATTTCAAAGCCCCGTTGCGGGAGGCGGCGAATATCCGCAAGCGCGTCGCGTCGGCGTAGCACCACACTGCATGCCGTCCTCACGCGGGTGCCGGTTGGGCGCCTTATTGCAGGATTTCGATACGCTTGACGTCAATATCGTTGGCACGAAGGTGATGGCGGTCGACTTCGCCGGTGATGCGCACCCGCGTCTTGTCGTTGATCTGGTGGCCGGGCGGCAGGTATTTGTCGTCGAGTTCAATGACGATGGTTCTGCCCGTGTCGTCGCGGAACGTGTAGTGCTCGTGCCTGAGCCGGTTGACGATATAACCCTCGATGACGGCCATGGCGTCGTCAGGGGCGTTCAGTGCCTGTCCGATCGTCGCGATATGCGGCATGGCCGACGGTACGACCACGCTGCCGGTCATCGCGGTACCTGCCGACGGCCCGACGTACTGCGCGATAGCCGGTGACGCACCCAAGGCGCCGACCAATGCCATCGCCGAGAAGATCAGGGGTGCGAAGCGAATATTTCGACGAGTCATGAGCGGCGTTTCCTGTGTTCCGTTGAGGGAGCGCCAGCTTACCAGACGGGCGAACCGCCTCGGGACGCCCACCGGTGAGGGATGTCCCAAAGCGCTCGCTCTCCGCTGCGAATGGATCGAATTCACCGGCGAGGCGCCGGCGTGCTCACGCGCTCAGTCGTCGACCGGCTTGTCGGACTGGCCGCCCTTGCCCTCGAAGTCGAGTGATGCCGAATTGATGCAATAGCGCAGTCCGGTCGGCTGCGGGCCGTCTTCGAACACGTGTCCGAGGTGGGCGTCGCAGTTGTGGCAACGCACCTCCACGCGAACCATGCCATGGCTGTAATCCATCACCTCGTCGATGCCGGACTTCTCGATGGGCTTCGCATAGCTCGGCCAGCCACAACCCGCGTCGAACTTCTCCGTCGATTCGAACAGCGGCGCGCCGCAACAGACACAGCGGTAGGTACCGTCTTGCCAATGATCCCAGTAACGGCCGGTGAAGGCGCGTTCGGTGGCGGCATGACGCGTGACCTCGTACTCGACGTCGTCGAGTTGGGCCCGCCAGTCGGCGTCGCTTTTTTCCACTTTGCTCATGAATGAAGTCTCCTGATGGGCGGCGGCCCCGAGGGTGCCGCCGCACGTCGTCTATCGTCAGACCTGGCCCAGATGGGGGCGCCGAGCCGTTTTTTCAATGCGTGACGGCCCGCTGCCGCCCCGTCGCTGCCGGTCCGTGCGGTCGATCAAGACGAGCAACTGACCTCGATCTGCCCGGCCCAGTCGGGCGGCAACTCGGCGTAACGCGCATATTCGGGCTGTTCATCGTAGGGGTGCGAGAGCACCTTGAGCAACGTGTCGACTTCCGAAAAGTCCTTTTCGCGTGCACGCCGGATCGCGACTTCGGCCAGATGATTGCGCAGGATGTACTTCGGATTGACAAGCCGCATCGCGACCGCACGTTTGGTATCGGTGCTCGCCTCGTGGCGCAGTCGCGCACGATAATCCACGGCCCAGGCGTCGAAGCCGGCGCGATCGATGAACATGTCGCGCAGCGGCGCGTCGCCGGCGGGGCGCTCCAGTTCAAGCGTGGCCAACGTGCGGAAAAGGTGCGTGAAGTCGACGCGTCCCTCGTGCATCAATTTGAACAGCCGGTTGATAAGCGCTTCGTCGTCGGCATGCGATTCGCGCAATCCAAGCTTCGCGCGCATGCGCAAATCGATTTCCTCGGCAAATCGGGTCTTGAACACGGGCAGCACCGACTGCGCCTGCTCGATCGCCGCCTCGCCCTCGCCGAACAGCGGCAGCAGGGCCTGGGCGAGACAGAAGAGGTTCCAGTACGCCACGTTCGGCTGTGCCTGATAGGCGTAGCGTCCCTGCGAATCGGAGTGGTTGCAGATGTGATGCGCGTTGAAGCTGTCGAGAAAGCCGAACGGGCCGTAATCGATGGTCAGGCCGAGAATCGACATGTTGTCGGTGTTCATCACGCCGTGACAGAAGCCCACCGCCTGCCAGTGCGCAACCAGCTCGGCCGTCGCATCGCAAACGGCGCCGAGCAGGGCGAGGTAGGGGTTGGCCTCGTCGCGACAGTGCGGGTAGTGATGATCGATCGTGAAGTCTGCGAGCTGGCGCAGCGCGCCGTGCCGATCACCTGCCCAGAAATGCTCGAAATGTCCGAAGCGAATGAAGCTCGGGGAAAGGCGCGTGACCACGGCCGCCGTCTCGACGGTTTCGCGGCGCACGGGGGCATCGGAGCCGATCACGCACAGGGCGCGCGTGGTCGGCACGCCCAGATGGAACATCGCTTCCGAGCCAAGGAACTCCCGAATCGACGAGCGCAGCACGGCGCGTCCGTCGCCCATGCGCGAATAGGGCGTGAGTCCGCCGCCTTTGATCTGGATTTCCCAGCGCCCGCCGGGGCCGTCCGACTCACCGAGCAGCAGCGCCCGGCCGTCCCCCAGTTGGCCGGCCCACACGCCGAACTGGTGGCCCGAATAGACGCTGGCGAGCGGATCGCCGCCGGGCAACGGGATATTACCGGCGAACGTGGCCACGAATTCCGGGTCGTGTGCTGCCTCGGGCGACCAGCCAAGCAGGCGCGCCGCGTCGGTGGAAAAGCCAACAAGGTACGGTGCGGGTAACGCTTGCGGCGCGAGGCGCGTGTAGAAGTCGGGGCCGAGCGCCGCAAAACGGTTTGCCAACGGCAGCGGTCCGAAGGGCTTGAGTGACGCGGAAACAGCGGCGGAGCGGTCGGATGCCGGCATTGGGGATGTTCCTGAAGGTGAATAAACATTCTACTTGAGGTGCCCGTCGCGTGCTGCCGGCGTGCGGGCGCGGGCGTTCTTGCCCATCTGCTGCGCCGCACAAGCGATGGGCGTTGACCCGGCGCGCGCGCGCGTCAAGAATGATTCAGCGCGATTCGGTGACGTGGCGACGTGCACGAGCCGGCACGCGGCTGCCACCTCAATCGACGAAGCACGACAGCCCGACGGCGAGTCACCCGTAACGTCCCGTCATTCCGGCTTTCCCGATTTCCCCGACTTTCCTGGAGATTCGACGCATGGCAACACCGCTCCTCGGCCAGATGATGGCTGCGCCGCTCCTGATTCCCTCGTTGCTCACCCATGCCGCCCGTCACCACGGCGACACCGAGATCGTGTCACGTCGCGTCGAGGGCGACATCCACCGCTATACCTGGCGTGACGCCGAGCACCGTTCCCGCCAACTCGCGCAGGCCTTGCGCCGCCTGGGCGTGGGCGACGGCGAGCGCGTGGCCACGCTGGCGTGGAATGGCTACCGTCACCTCGAGCTGTACTACGCCATCTCCGGCATGGGCAGCGTGGTGCATACAGTGAACCCTCGCCTGTTTCCGGAGCAGATCGCCTACATCGTCAATCACGCCGAAGACCGCTATGTGGCCTTCGATATCAACTTCCTTGGGCTGATCGAGACCATCGCACCGCAGTGCCCGTCGGTGCAGGGCTGGATTGCGATGACCGATCGTGCGCATCTGCCGGCCTCGCGCCTGCCGCTGCTGTGCTACGAGGATCTCATCGGCGTTGAAGACGGCAACTTCCCGTGGCCGTCGATGGACGAGAACACGGCCTCCGGCCTTTGCTATACGTCGGGCACGACGGGCCACCCGAAAGGGGTGCTCTACAGTCATCGCTCGACGGTGCTGCATGCGTTTGGTGCGGCGCTTCCCGACGCCATGGACATGTCGGCGCGCGACGCCGTGTTGCCTGTGGTGCCGATGTTTCATGTCAACGCGTGGGGCCTGCCGTATTCGAGCGCGCTGGTGGGCGCGAAGCTGGTCTTCCCCGGCAAGGACCTGGACGGCAAGTCGCTGTACGAACTTTTCGAAGCGGAGGGCGTGACGTTCTCCGCCGGGGTGCCGACTGTCTGGCTTGGGCTGCTCACCTATGTGAAATCGATCGGCGCGCGCTTCTCGACGCTGGAGCGCACGGTGATCGGCGGCTCGGCCTGTCCGCCGGCCATGCTGCGAACGTTCGAGGTGGACTACGGGGTGCGCGTCATCCACGCGTGGGGCATGAGCGAGATGTCGCCGCTGGGTACGCTGTGCCATCTGCGCAAGCATCATCGCGACCTGCCGGCCGAGGCGCAGCAGCATATTCTCGAGAAGCAGGGGACGGCGATCTACGGCGTCGACCTGAAAATCGTAGGCCCCGACGGCGAGGAACTGCCGTGGGACGGCAAGGCGTTTGGTGATCTGTACGCGCGCGGACCATGGGTGCTGGATCGCTACTTCCGCGCCGATACCTCGCCGCTGGTCGACGGCTGGTTCCCGACGGGCGACGTGGCGACGATCGACCCCGAGGGCTACGTGCAGATCACGGATCGCAGCAAGGACGTCATCAAGTCGGGGGGCGAATGGATCAGCTCCATCGATGTCGAGAACGTCGCGATGGCGCATCCTGAGATCCACGAGGCGGCGTGCATCGCCATTCGCCACCCGAAATGGGAGGAGCGGCCGCTGCTGGTGGTCGTTCGCAAGCCTGGCTCCACGCTCACGCGCGAGGCCGTGCTGGCGTTCTACCAAGGGCGCGTCGTGAAATGGTGGATCCCCGACGACGTGGTCTTCGTCGACGAGATTCCGCATACGGCGACGGGCAAGATGCTCAAGCTCAAACTGCGAGAAGCGTTCCGCGATTATCAGGCGGCGCCGTAGGATCTCGGCCATCGCATCCGGGGCGACGGCGTTGACGGCGTCCGGGATGCGATGGCATTCGCCGCGAAGGCGCTCGGAACCGTCTGATCCAAAATGCGGAGGGTGCCCGAAATCCAGCAGTGACGCCATTTTTCGGGCCATCCCGTACGGCCCGGGGCGCCCATCCCCTCTATAATGTCAGCCTGAATTTTCCCTGGATGCGGCAGTCTCTGCCGCGCCGTTCGTTGGTCTTGCCGAAGGAGACGCCGTGCATCTGCTGAGTGCCACCACCGGCCTCGTGCTTGTGAACGGTGTGAGCTATGGCTTGTTGCTGTTCATGCTGTCGAGCGGGCTCACGCTGATTTTCAGCATGCTGGGCGTGCTGAATTTCGCGCATGCGAGTTTCTACATGCTCGGCGCGTACTTTGCCTACACGTTCTCGGCCACCGTCGGGTTCTGGCCGGCGCTGGTCGCTGCACCGCTGATCGTGGGGGCGATCGGGGCCGCGTTCGAGCGCGGCGTGTTGCGGCGCTTGCGTGCGCGCGGTGCGCTGGCGGAACTGCTGGCGACGTTCGGGCTCGCCTACATCGTGGTGGAGTTGGTCCAGCTCGCCTGGGGACGCGGCCCGGTCGATTATGGCGTGCCGCCGGCCTTCGAAGGCGTGCTCGTCCATGTGGGGGGCATCGCCGTGCCCGCGTACCGGCTGTTTCTGATGGGGCTGTCGTGCTCGATTGCCTTGATCGTGTGGGGGGTGTTTCGCGCGACGCGGGCCGGGTGGATATTGCAGGCCGCACTCTCGCAGCCTGCGATGACGCAGGCCCTTGGTTACGACGTGCCTGCGCTCTACACGGGCGTGTTCGCCGGTGGCGCGGCGCTGGCGGCGCTGGCTGGGGCGGCGGGAGGCAATGTGCTGGTGACGGAACCGGGCATGGCGGCAACGGTCGGCAGCGTGGTATTCGTCGTGGTCGTCGTCGGCGGGCTGGGCTCGCTGGGTGGGGCGTTCGCGGCATCGCTGCTGATTGGCCTGCTCCAGACATGGGCCGTGACTAGCGATGCCAGTCTCGCGCAGTGGTGGCCGCAGCGCCTGGGGGGAACTGACGGCGGTGCGGGCGCTGTGGAAGCGATCCGAGCGGCGGTCGCGCCGATGTTGCACCTGAGCGTAGCGCAACTCGCGCCGGCGGTGCCCTATCTGCTGATGGTGGCGGTGCTGCTATGGCGTTCGCGCGGGCTGTTCGGCGTGCGGGAGGGGTGATGGACAACGTGATCGCCGGGGCGCCAGCGACTGCGCCCATGTCGTGGCGACGCCGGGTGGGCGTGTGGTTGGCCTTTGCGGCCGTCCTTGGTCTGGCACCGTGGTGTTTTCCTTCCGATGCCGCACTGACCTTGATGACGCAGATGGGGACCGCCGCCATTCTCGCGCTGTCTTTCAATCTGCTGCTCGGTTCAACGGGCCTGTTGAGCTTCTGTCACGCGACGTATGCGGGCATTGGGGCGTACGCGGGCGTGTGGTGCATGAATCGTATCGGCGCACAGGGGCTGCCGCTGTCGATGGCCGTCGTGCCGCTCGCCGGCGCGCTGGCGGCCGGGGTGGCGGGCGCGACGCTCGGTTTCGTCACGACACGTCGTGCCGGAATGACCTTCGCGATGATCACGCTGGGCATGGCGGAGCTTGTCTGGGTCCTGGCCGCGATGTTGCCCGAATGGTTTGGCGGCGAGCGAGGCATTCCGACCGACCGTACGCTTGGCGCTGCGTGGTTCGGGGTGACGTTCGCGACGCAGCGCGACATCTACGGGCTTGTCGCCGTGTGGTTGTTCGTCTGCATGGCCTTGATGTACGGCATTACGCGGACGCCGCTGGGGTTCCTGGCGCGCGCCGTGCGCGACAACGCGGTGCGGGTTGCCTTTCTTGGTCCGTCGCCGTCGGCGGTGCGCTACCGCATGCAGATACTGGCGGCCGCGTTCGCGGGGGTGGCGGGTGCGCTGGGGGCATTGAATTTCGAACTGGTCAGTGCCGATGCCTTCAGTCTGGAGCGCTCCGGTGTCGTGCTCGTGTTCACGGTGCTGGGCGGCACAACATACTTTGCGGGGCCGATCGTGGGCGCTGTCGTCGGCGTGTTTGCGACGGTGATGCTGGCGACACTGACGCGCGCCTGGCAGCTCTATCTCGGGTTGGGCTTCCTTGCCGTTGTGCTGTTCGCGCCGGGCGGTATCGCCGGATTGATCGCGGGGCATGGGCGCGCCTGGCGCACTGGCATGGTGCGAACGCTGTGGAGGCCCTATGCGGCGGTGTGCGCTGGCCTGGCGACGTGCGTCGGCGGCTTGATTGCCATTATCGAAATGACTTACGGTGCACGTCTCGCGAGCGACGTCGGGCTGACGGCGGCGGGCGGCTTGAGTGCGCACGCGGGACCCGGTACGTGGGGGATGGCGACAGTGGCGGTCATGGCGGGGTGGGTCATCGTCAGGCACGCCGGGCGTGAGTTGCGACGCAGGGTGGCGGACGCGCTACGCTCGACGGAGGACGGGCGATGAGGCCCGCAGCCATCCCTACCGATTCGTCGGGTCCGGCACTGAGCGTGCGAGGCGTGCGCCAATCGTTCGGGCCAACGCGGGTGCTGTGCGGCGTCGATCTGACGCTCATGCGCGGCGAGCGGCTTGCCATCATTGGTCCCAACGGCGCAGGCAAGAGCACGCTGTTCGACGTCATCACGGGCAGGACCCGACCCGACGGCGGACGTGTCCTGATGAATGCGCGGGATGTCACCGGCCGGGCGCCGCACGTCATCAGCCGGCTCGGTCTGTCGCGCAGTTTCCAGACGTCGCAGTTGTTCGGGCACATGAGCGTGATCGACCATCTGCGGTGCGCCGGACTCTGGCCGGGCGGCCATCGCTACACATTCTGGCGGCGAATGCGCGGGCTGGATGACGTGACGCAGCGTAGCGAGCAGTGGTTGACGCGTCTTGGCCTGTCGGCGCGGCGCGACGTGCCGGCGGGGGCCCTGAGCTACGCGGAGCAACGCGTGCTGGAAATCGGGCTGTGCGCGGCGTCGGCGGGCAGCGTCATGTTGCTCGACGAGCCGACGGCGGGGATGAGCCAGTCCGAGTCCGCGCGGATGGTGGCGCTGATCGCCGACCTCAGTCGGGGTCGCTCGCTGTTGATGATCGAGCACGACATGCAGGTGGTCTTTTCGCTGGCAGACCGAATCGCGGTGCTGGCGCGTGGCGCGATCATCGCGTGCGACACGCCCGCGCGCATTCGTGCGCATCCCGATGTGCGTACGGCGTATCTCGGGGAATATGCGGATGACATCGACGAGGCCCCTGCCGGGGAGGTACGCGATGCTTGAGTTGATCGGCGTGAGCGCCGGATATGGTGGCAGCCGGGTGTTGCACGGGGTGACGATGCACGTTGCACCGGGCGAGATCGTGGCCGTGCTTGGGCGCAATGGGGCAGGGCGCTCCACGCTCGCCCGCGCGATCATGGGGCAGTTGCCGCGCGAGGGGGACATTCGCTGGCAGGGGCAATCGCTCACGTCGCTGGCGCCGCATCAGATCGCCCGGCTGGGCATTGGCTATGTGCCGGAGACGCGTGACGTCTTCGGGCCGCTGAGCGTCATGCAGAATCTCTGGCTCGGGCAGCGGGCGGGCAAGGCGCGTGCGGTGCGGCGACCGTCCGCCGCAGATCGCGCGCTCACGCTTGCCCAGGCATTCGAGCGCTTCGAGGAACTGGCGCCGCGTCGCGATGCGCCGGCGGCATCGCTGTCCGGTGGCGAGCAGCAACTGCTTTCCCTGTGCCGGGCGATGATGACCGGCCCCGATCTGCTGATCGTCGACGAGCCGACCGAGGGCCTCGCACCGCGTGTGGTCGCGCGCATTGGCCGGATCCTGACCGATTTGCGTGCGAGCGGCGTCGCCATCCTGCTCATCGAACAGAAGCTGTCGCTCACGCTTAGTTGCGCGCAGCGCGTCGCGGTGATGGGACGGGGCACCCTCGTCTTCGAGGGCACGCCCGATGCGCTGGCCGGCGCGTCTGGGATTCGCCGTGAATGGCTCGAGGTGTAGCGCTGCGCTAGAATCGAGCGATCGTCTTGCCGCTGCCAGCGGGCCTGCAGCGCCCCGAATGACGCACGGCATCAATGCACACAGCCCCCAAGACTATAAGGAACGAGACAAGCATGAGCACGGTTTATGAGGTTCGTGACGGCGTGGCCGTCATCACGCTGGAAAATCCGCCGGTGAACGGCTTGGGACACGCCACGCGCGCAGGCATCGCCGAGGGGCTTGCGAAAGCCCAGGCCGATGACCAGGTGCGCGCCGTGGTGCTGATCGGCGGTGGCAAGGCGTTCTCCGGCGGGGCCGACATCCGCGAATTCAATACGCCAAAGGCAACGCAAAGCCCGCTGCTGGTCGATGTGATCGCCGCGCTCGACGCCTGCGCCAAACCCGTCGTCGCGGCCGTCCACGCAGTCGCCATGGGGGGCGGGCTCGAATTGGCGCTCGCCTGTCACTATCGAGTGGGGTTGCCCGGCGCGCAGATCGCGTTGCCTGAGGTCAAGCTGGGCCTGTTGCCGGGCGCGGGAGGTACGCAGCGTCTGCCGCGTGCCATCGGTGTCGCGCGTGCGCTCGACATGGTGGTCACGGGCCGTGTCGTGAAGTCGGAGACGCTCGTGGGCACACTCTTCTCGACGCTGTTCGAAGGCAGCCATGACGACCTCCTTGCGGGGGCCATCGCCTTTGCCGGCGACGTCGCCTCGCAGGGCGGCATACTGCCGCGGTTGCGCGACGCGGCCATCGACGACGCCGACGGGGCGGCACAGGCCGCGATCGATGCCGCGCGTGAGAAGGTGCAGCGCGAACAACCCCATTTCCCCGCGCCGCAAAAATGCGTGGCTGCCGTCGAGGCCGCACTGCAACGCCCGTTCGACGACGGCGTGAAGTTCGAACGCGAGTGCTTCGTGACGTTGGTCAGTTCGCCGGAGTCGAAGGCGCTGCGTCATGCCTTTCTCGGCGAGCGCGCGGCTGCCAAGATCGCGGACGTGCCGGACGATACGCCGGTGCGCACCATTGAGCGCGTCGCTGTCATCGGGGCCGGGACGATGGGCAGCGGTATTGCCATGACCTTTGCCAACGCCGGGATGCCGGTGACGTTGGTGGACACGACCGAGGCGGCGCTTGCCCGTGGCATCGAAGGGATGCGGGGCAACTACGCTCGCGCGGTGACGCGCGGAAAACTCTCGGCGGATGAGGCGCAGAAGCGGTTGGCGCGCATTCACGGCAGTACCGATTTTGCGTCGGTGGCCGACGCCGACCTGATCGTCGAAGCCGTGTTCGAGGAAATGGCCATCAAGCAGGTCGTGTTCCGAGAGCTCGACAAGGTGGCCAAGCCAGGGGCGATCCTGGCGTCGAACACATCGACGCTCGATCTCGATGCCCTGGCCGCGACCACGTCGCGGACGCAGGACGTCATCGGCATGCATTTCTTCAGCCCGGCCAACGTCATGCGCCTGCTTGAGGTGGTGCGCGGCGCACAGACGGGCAAGGACGTGCTGGCAACGGTCATGAAGCTGGCCAAGCGCATCGGCAAGCTCGCCGTGGTGGCGCGCGTCTGTGACGGGTTTATTGGTAACCGCATGCTGGAGCCGTATTTCAAGCAGTCCCAATGGATGGTTGAGCAGGGCGCGACGCCCGCGCAGGTCGACGGCGCCATCGAACGCTTCGGCTTCGCGATGGGCCCGTTCCGCACGAGCGATCTGGCCGGGAACGACGTCAGTTGGGCGATTCGCAAGCGCCGGCACGCCGAACATCCCGGCATCGTCTATCCCAAGATTGCCGACGTTCTGTGCGAAGCCGGGCGCTACGGCCAGAAGACGCACGCCGGTTGGTACGACTACGCCGAGGGGGATCGCGCGCCGCATGCGTCGGCCAAGGTCGGGCAGATGATCGACGACTATCGCAAGGCGAACGCTATCGTGCCGCGCACCTTCTCGGACGACGAGATCGTCGATCGGCTCGTCTACGCGCTGGTCAACGAAGGCGCCAAGGTGCTGGCCGACGGCACGGCGGCCCGCGCGTCGGACATCGACATGGTGTATCTGAACGGCTACGGCTTTCCGTTGTGGCGCGGCGGGCCCATGCACTATGCCGACACGGTGGGGCTCGACAAGGTACTCGCGCGAGTGCGCGAGTTTGCGCAAGACGCGCACGGCGAGGACTGGACGCCGGCCGCGCGGCTCGTCGAGCTGGCCGACGCCGGCAAGCGTTTCAACGCATAGGCGAGGCAAGCGCGACCGGGACGCGATGTGCCGGTCGCTGCGCTGAATGAGGGGCAAGTGAATGAAACCGATGGACGAAGTGCTGCTCGTGATCGACGTGCAGAACGATTTCATGCCCGGCGGCGCGTTGGCCGTTCCCCTCGGCGACGAGGTGGTCCCCGCGATCAACGCCTTGGCGGGCAAGTTTGCCCAGGTGGTGTTGACGCAGGACTGGCATCCCGCGGGGCACGTGTCGTTTGCCAATAATCACGCGGGACGCCAGCCGTTCGAGACGGTTGCCCTGCCATACGGCGAACAGGTGCTGTGGCCGACACACTGCGTGCAGGAGACGCCTGGTGCCGCATTGCATGCCGGACTGCATATTCCGCATGCGCAGGCGGTGGTGCGCAAGGGGTATCACGGGGATGTCGATAGTTATTCGGCGTTTCTTGAGGCGGATCGCAAGACGCCGACCGGCCTGGCGGGGTATTTGCGCGATAAAGGGGTGAGACGTGTGCATTGCGTAGGGTTGGCGACGGATTTTTGCGTGGCATGGAGCGCGCTCGACGCCAAGGCGGCGGGCTTCGATGTCTGCGTGATCGAGCATGCCTGTCGTGCCATCGATCTCAACGGCTCGCTCGCCAATGCGTGGGCGTCGCTGAGTGCGGCCGGTGTGTCGCGCGAGTGAGTCGCGGACGACGGATTGAATACCAGACGCGGCACGTGATGCGCTGCGTCGCAAGTTGATGGAATGGCGATGGACAAGCTTTACCGTATTGGCCAGTGCGGCCGGGGTACCCGATGAGTGCGCTATCGATTCGATCCGGGTTTATCGATCATCTCGGCATTGAACTGCTGCGTGCCGAGGGGGGCGAGTCGGAACTGCGGCTCCCGCTGGCGCCAGAGCATCTCAACAGTTGGGAGGTCATGCATGGCGGTGTGACGATGGCGCTGCTCGATGTCGCGTTGAGCACCGCCTGCCGGAGCGTGGCGCCGGAAGGCACGGGCGTGGTGACGATCGAGATGAAGACGAGCTTCATGCAGCCCGGTGCTGGCGAGATGCGGGCGTTCGGCCGCCTGCTGCACCGCTCGACGACAATGGCCTACTGCGAGGGCGAGGTGCGTGACGCCGACGACAAGCTCGTGGCCAAGGCGATGGGCACCTTCAAGTATTTGCGCCGGCTTGCGGTCGGACGCGACGTTCGCCAGCAGCGACGCCCGGGCGAAGCGCGCGGCGACTGACGGATAGCAATGCCTTCGGCCACCGTGTGTCGCTATCCATCACTGTCCCTCACGGCCCATGACGGTCAGTCGACCCATCAATGATGTTACCGCGGGGCAATGCGACGTCGAGAAGTCGCAGCGTCTCGCCAATGCGGAGAGAATGCCATGACGATCAACCGTCAGATTCTGCTGGTGTCGCGCCCCAAGGGCGAAGCCACGCTCGAGAACTTTCACCTGGCCGCGCCGGAATTGCCGGAAATCGGCGACGGGCAGGTGCTGGTCCGCAATTTCTATCTTTCCCTCGATCCGTACATGCGCGGGCGGATGAACGACACCAAGTCGTACGCGCCGCCGCAACCGCTCGACACGGTGATGATCGGGGCGACCGTGGGCGAAGTGATCGAATCGCGCCATCCGGACTGGCACCCGGGTGACCACGTTGCCGCCATGTTCGGCTGGCAGGAATACGGCGTTTCGGACGGCAGCAACCTGCGCCGTATCGACGACGCGCGCATTCCGATGAGCGCCTACCTGGGCGCGGCGGGAATGCCGGGCGTGACAGCCTGGTACGGCCTGAACCGGATCATCGCCCCGAAGGCGGGGGAGACGGTCGCCGTCAGCGCGGCGTCGGGGGCCGTGGGCAGTGTGGTCGGTCAATTGGCCAAGGGCGCCGGTTGTCGCGTGATCGGGATCGCGGGAGGCGCGCAGAAGTGTGCCTATGTCGTGGAGACACTGGGATTCGATGCGTGCATCGATTACAAGGCTGGGAACCTTGACGAGGCGCTGCGTGCCGCGGCACCGGACGGTATCGATGGTTATTTCGAGAACGTTGGTGGCCAGGTGTTCGATGCGGTCATGCGCAATCTCAATGCCCATGCGCGCATCGCGCTGTGCGGCATGATCTCCGGCTATAACGGCGAGCCCATTCCGCTGAAGTATCCGGCGCTGCTGTTGACAAACCGGGTGCGGCTCGAGGGCTTCATCGTGACCGAGCACATGGACGTCTGGCCGCAGGCACTGAAGGAACTGGCCGACGCCATCGCCGCGGGCGAGCTGCGTTATCGCGAGACGATGGCGCAAGGTATTGAGAATGCGCCTGCCGCGTTTCTCGGCCTGCTCAAGGGCGAGAACTTCGGCAAGCAGATCGTGAGACTGGTTTGACGGGGGACCAGCGCCGACGGCGGGCGCTATCGAGCGAGTGCGCGATGGGTGGCGAAGGTGAAATTGCGGCGGCCGGACAAGATCTCAGGCGCCTGGCCTGGTGTCACGGTGACTTCGGTCATGTCGACCGTGCCGTCACGATGGTAGCGAAGCAAGGTCGTGCATCGGGTTCCATAGGCGGCCGACGCGATGAACGCCGCCGATAGCGAGCGTTCCCAGGTGCGTGAGACGCCCGTCTCGGGCAAGGCGCTGTCGGGGGCTTCGGCGGCGTCGCGCATGATCCGCAGCAGGCTGGCGTCGTCGGCATCATGAGTGAGCGCGTGGATGAATGCCTCGCGACGGCTGACCAGCTTCGGCCACGGCGTGTCGAGCACGGCGTTGGACAGGCCGTGGACGCCGGGCGCGATGGCCTGGGCGAGCGGCATGGCGAACGGGGCGGGCGCGGTGCCACCGACATGATGGGCGCGATTGCCGAGCCAGAACAACTTGCCCGCCGGCAGGTCGCCCGCGAGAAGATTGAACCCGGCGTACTCGTGCGCATGCCGTTCGATGCGGATCAGATCGTCGTCGAACGATGTCGCGTCCAGCATGGCCGAGACCAGCAGGCCGCGTGACGGCGCGTCTTTCGGTGCCATCGGTGCGCGGCCGTCGCGGAAGTTTGTGAGTGCACTGAAGCGTCCTGCGCGATTGATGCCCATCCACGTACCGCCGCCGCGTAAATCGCGGCCGGCGAGGACGTCCGGGCGGTCTCGCCACCAGTGCAGCGGCTCGGCAGGACGCTCGAAGAATTCATCGCGATTGGCCAGCAGGACCAGCGGCGTGGCGGCGTCAGGCTGCCAGGAGAAGACGATCAGGCACATGCCGGCGGGGCGTCGACAACGTCCACAAAGCACTCGGCGTGCCGCTCGCCATCAATGAGCGCCGTCAAGCCGGACTCGACGGCCAACGGGGTCAGCGCCGCGACGAACGCATGGCCAACACCATCGTAGCGCTCCATCCAGGTCGTGGTGCCGGCGGCGGTGTCGCGGGCGGAAGCGTTGTCGCGCCATTGCAGACGCCCGCTGACGCCGAAGCGCGTCGCCGTCAACGCGAAGAGCCGTGCGACGGCGAGGCGGGCGGCGCCAGCGTTGTGCGACGAGACGCGATAGTAGACGTAACAGTCCATCGTCCGTTGCGGGGGCGGCCGAATCAGGACGCCACCGCAGACGACGCGGGCGGTTCCGTCGGGTCGACGATCTCGTACGGCAGTTCAGCGAAGACCAGTGCGGGGCCATCGGCGGTGCCCAGCCGCACGTCGTCGGCTTCGCGCGCGGCGAGCTTCACTTCGATGAGTACGTCGTAGCCGCCATTCGGTGCCGGCGCGGCTTGCACGACCATGCCGCACGGCTGCCCAGGGTCGCTCGCCTCGATGAGTTCCTGACCCGGTGCGGGTTGCGCGCCGTTCACATGGGCCAGATGCAGGCGCCGTTTGATGGTGCCGCGATATTGACTGCGCGCGACGACTTCCTGTCCTGGATAGCATCCTTTGCGGAAATTCACGCCGCCAACGACTTCCCAGTTCACCATCTGCGGAACGAACTGTTCCTGCGTCGCGGTCGTAACACGCGCCACGCCGCTGTGCACATCCAGCCACGCCGCCAGGGCCGGGTCGACGGCCACCAGCCCGGGGGCTTGCGTCAGCAAGGCCCAGATCTCGGCGGCGTTCGCCGCAGGTACGCTCCACAGGAAGCGCGAGAGCGAGCGCGCCGTGCCGGCGGCGGGCAGACGGATCACGCTGGTCGAGGCGTCGCCGAGCGTGGCGTGGGCAACGGCGAGCGGCGCGACGGGCAGCACGCCGAACGTGTTCGCGAGAACGGCCTCCGCCGCCGGGCCACCAGCCTGCAGCAGCACGTGCGTGGCCGCCGCGTCCGTCAGCTTGGCCTTGGCCCGCAGGACGAACATTGACAGACGTTTCTGCACGGCAGCCTGAACAGCGGCATCGCACGCTAGATAGATCGTGGCGTCGGCAGACGCGTCGCGCCACATCAGGAAGGTGGCGAGCAGGCGCCCCTTGGCCGAGCAGTAGCCTGCCAGGCGAGCCTGTGCGGGAGCGAGACGCTCGACGTCGTTGGTCAGTTGGCCGTGCAGGAAGGCGGCCGCGTCGGCGCCGCTCACGGCGATCAGGCCCGTGTCGCTCGCGAGCGAGACGAAGCTGCCGGTTTGCAGGGCGTGGAACTGCGCGGCGCGTGCGCTCGCGTCGGACGAAACATCGGGGGAAGCCACGGCTGCCGCTTGCGGCAGGAGATCACGCCATTGGGAGGTCATAAATAGGGGTGCCTGTCAATCTGTGAGGGTTCGGCAAGTCAAAGTATTATATTGGGTCTTCCGCCAGAACGTGCGAGCCGGGTTCGACGCGCAAAACGCGCCTCTCGACGCCGTCGTCGCCACGCCAGTCCGGCTGACCGAGTCCCCCGAACCCGCTGCCGTGATCCGACGGCTTACCTGCAATTCATGTCTGTCATCAAACGCCTGTTCGTACTGTTGCTTGTCGCTGCGCTCGTGGCGGGCGGCGCCTTCTATTACTGGGCGCAAGCCCCCTTGCAGTTGAGCAAGCCAACGCTCGACGTCACGATCAAGCCCTACAGCTCGGTGCGCAGCGTGGCCGCGCAATTACGCACGGGCGGGGTGCCGGTGCACCCGCTGCTGTTCAATCTGCTTGCCCGCGTCATGGACGTGGGGACCAAGCTCAAATCGGGCAACTACGAGTTTGCGACTGGCATCACGGCGTTCGAGGTGATGGAAAAGCTCGCGCGCGGTGACGTCAACCAGTATGTGGTGACCATCATCGAAGGCTGGACCTTCAAGAAGATGCGTGCCGAACTGGACGCGAACCCAGCGTTGCGGCATGACACCGCCGGGCTTCCCGATGCGGACCTGATGCAGCTCGTGGGCGCCGATCGTGCGCAGGCCGAGGGGATGTTCTTCCCCGACACCTACCTGTTTCCGAAAGGCACCAGCGACATCGACATTTACAAGCGGGCCTATCGGCTGATGCAGAAGCGCCTGGATGAAGCGTGGGCCGCGCGTGCCCCAGGATTGCCTTACACGACGCCGTACGAGGCGCTTATCATGGCATCGCTCGTCGAGAAGGAAACGGGGCAGGCGGTCGAGCGTGGCCAGGTCGCGGCCGTGTTCGTCAATCGGTTGCGCAAGCGCATGCTGCTGCAGACCGATCCCACGGTGATCTACGGCATGGGGGACCTGTATGCGGGGCGCTTGCGCAAGCGCGACTTGCAAACGGATACGCCCTACAACACCTATACCCGCGCCGGACTGCCGCCGACGCCGATCGCCCTGCCGGGCGTGGCGTCGCTTGCCGCGGCGCTGAATCCCGCGCCGACGGACGCACTGTACTTCGTGGCGCGTGGCGACGGCACAAGCCATTTCTCGACGAACCTCCAGGAGCACAATCGCGCCGTGGACAAATATCAGCGAGGTGAGCAATGACGCATTCCCCCGAGGCGCCGGCCGCGGTGCCGGGTAAGTTCGTGACGTTCGAGGGCATCGACGGCGCTGGCAAGAGCACGCACGTCAACGCTTTTGTCGACACGCTGCGTCAAGGCCTTGCCACCGTGGGGCGCAGTGTCGTCGCCACACGCGAGCCGGGCGGTACGCCGTTGGGCGAGGCGCTGCGCAAGCTTGTGCTCGATGCGCCGATGGACCTCGAGACCGAGGCGCTGCTGATGTTTGCCGGGCGCCGGGAGCATCTGGCGAAGGTGATCGAACCTGCGCTCGCGCGCGGCGACTGGGTCGTCTCCGATCGCTTCACCGATGCGACGTTTGCCTATCAGGGCGGCGGCCGGGGGCTGTCGCGCGAGAAGTTGACGATTCTGGAGCAGTGGGTACAGGGCACGCGTCAACCCGACCTCACGATTCTGTTCGATCTTGATCCGGCGATTGCCGCTGCGCGGCTGGCGGGCGCCCGGGCGCCGGACAAGTTCGAGCGCGAATCGACGGCGTTTTTCACGCGCGTGCGAGACGAGTACCTGCGTCGCGCCAAGGCTGCGGCCGGGCGATTCGTCGTGATCGACGCCGCGCAAAGCATCGACGCCATTGCCGGAGAACTCGCGGGCGTGTTCGCCCGTCTGGGTGTGCCCGGGCACGGACCGCGCTGACGCGCGATAATCCCTCGATAATCCGCTGGTTCGACCGACGCATCTACCGGCCAAGGAGCCCACATGCTGTATCCCTGGCAGTCACAGGACTGGAAACGCCTTAACGACCTGCGCGCCCAGATGCCGCACGCGCTGCTGTTGCAGGCCGTGCCCGGCATCGGCGAGCTGGCGCTTGCCCGCACGTTCGCGCAGGGGCTGCTATGCGAATCGCTGCGCGACGATTATCTGCCATGCGGCACGTGCGGTGCGTGCCAGTGGTTCGCCAGCGGCAACCACCCCGATTTCCGCGCAATCTGCCCGGAGGCATTGGCCGACAGTCTGCCCGGCGCCGAGGCGCGTGCGGAAGCCGATGGCGACAAGAAGACCAAGACGCCGAGCAAGGAAATCAAGATCGAGCAGGTGCGCGAGGTGATCGACTTCGCGAGCCTGGGGTCGCACCGTCAGGGGCGACGCGTGGTGCTGCTCTATCCGGCCGAGACACTCAACGTGCATGCGGCGAACGCTCTGCTCAAGACGCTCGAAGAGCCGCCCGAGGGCGTGATTTTCCTGCTGGTGACGACACAGCCGGATCGTCTGCTGCCGACGATTCTGTCGCGTTGCCGTCGTGTGGTGCTGACCCGGCCGGACCACGCGCAGGCGACGCAGTGGTTGATGAGCGATGCGGGACTCGACGCTGCCACCGCCGCTGCGGTACTGGCCGAAACGGGCGGGGCGCCGCTGGCCGCCCGCGCGCTGGCCGAGCCGGGCGAGCGTACTTGGCGCGACTGGCTGCTCGGACAGTTGGCGCAGGGGGCGGTCATTGATGCCTTCGCCTGTGCCGAGCAACTGCACAAGGGCAATCTGCCCGGCATTCTTGAAACGCTGCAACGCTGGTGCTTCGATGTGCTCGCCGAGCGCATGGCCGGCACCGTGCGTTTTTTCCCGGCGCACGAGCAGGCGCTTCGCCGTTGCGGTGACGCGACGGACGACGTGCGCCTGCTCGGCTTCCTGCGTGAGCTGGCGCAGCAGCGCCAGGTGCAGAATCACCCGCTCAATACCCGCGTGCTGCTCGAGGCGCTTTTCCTGCAATACCAACAGTTGTTCGGTGGGCCGGCGTCGCTTTGATGCAGGGCACCGGCTACCGATCGCACATCATGTTCATCGATTCGCACTGTCATATCAATTTCCCGGAGTTGGCCGAGCAGATGCCCGACTTGCTCGCCCGCATGCGTGAGAACCAGGTGAGTCACGCGCTGTGTGTCTCGGTCGACCTGCCCACGCTGCCGCAAGTGCTGGACATCGCGGCAAAGTACGATAACGTGTACGCCTCGGTGGGGGTCCATCCCGATTACGAGGACACACCGGAGCCGAGCGTCGACGATCTCGTGCATCTGGCCGCTCACCCGAAAGTGGTGGCGATCGGCGAAACCGGCCTCGACTACTATCGGCTCGAAGGCCGCAGCATCGAGGACATGGCGTGGCAGCGCGAGCGCTTTCGCACGCATATTCGTGCCGCGCGCGCCACGGGCAAGCCGCTCATCATTCACACGCGCGCGGCCGCCGAGGATACGCTGCGCCTCATGCGCGAAGAGCACGCGGGCGAGCCCGCCGGCGTGATGCACTGCTTCACCGAAAGCTGGGACGTCGCACAGGGGGCGCTCGATCAGAACTTCTATATCTCGTTTTCCGGCATCGTCACGTTCAAGAGCGCCCGGGATTTGCAGGACGTGGCGCGGCGCGTGCCGCTCGAGCGCATGCTGATCGAGACGGATTCGCCGTACCTCGCCCCCGTGCCGTATCGCGGCAAGCTCAATCAGCCAGGCTATGTGCGCCATGTGGCCGAATTTATCGCAGACCTGCGCGGCGAGCCGCTGCAGAAGATTGCCGAGGCGACGACGGAAAACTTCTTCCGCCTGTTTGCCACGGCAAAGCCCTGATCCGTGCGCCTCGTTCGACGCCGAACGCCCCGATTGACCCAACTGCCTTTTCGTTATTCACCGGACTACCGACAGGAGCCCCCGATGCGCAAATTTTCGATGATCCGAGCCTGGATGCTGCTTAGCGTGCTTTGTCTGACGGCGTGCGCCACGGCGGCCACGTCCAACAGCGCCCTGGTCAAGGCGGTCGTCTTCAACGACACGAAGGCCATTGCCCAAGCGCTCAAGGCGGGCGTCGACCCGAATTCGACGGACGAGAAGGGCAATCCGCTGCTGGTGATCGCCATGCGCGAAAAGTCGGTGGACGTTGCGCGCCTGCTCATCGACGACAAGCGTACGGATCTGGATGCGACCAACGCGGCGGGAGAGAACGCGATGATGATCGCGTCGCTGCAAGGTCTCACGCCGATGGTCAAGCTGCTGATCGACAAGGAGGCCGAAGTCAACAAGAAGGGCTGGGCGCCGCTGCATTACGCCGCGACCAACGGGCATGACGACATCGTGCAGATCCTGCTGGACGCGTCGGCCTACGTCGACGCCGAGTCGCCCAACGGGACCACGCCGCTCATGATGGCCGCGCGCGGCGGTCACATCACCACGTGCAAGGTGCTGCTCGATGGCGGCGCGGATGTCCGGCTGAAGAACCAGATCGGCATGACGGCCATCGACTTCGCCAGGCAGGCCAACCAGAAGGAAATCGCGGACGGTCTGCAAAAGCGTCTGGCGCAGGTGCAGCAATCGCGTCCGGCCGGCAAGTAACCCGGCCTGCTGCGCGTCGCGGCAGGCGCCCGGCCGGTCGCGCCGGCGCGTCGTGCGGCGCGCCGACGCCTTCCGGCCCGCTCATCCACTCAGGCGGCTGCCGGTTGCGTACACAGCAACGCATCGGGTTCGACAGCGCTCGCTGGGGCGCACAGGTCGGCGATGAAGCGGTTGCGCCACGTCGACAGATTGTGCTCGCGCAGCGTTGCCATCATGCTGGCATGGCGCGCCTGGCGCTCGGACGGTGACATGTTCAGCGCCGTGCGCAGCGCGTCGGCCATGCTGTCGATGTCGTAGGGGTTTACGATCAGCGCGCCGTCCAGTTCCTGAGCGGCGCCCGCAAAGCACGACAGCACCAACACGCCCGGATCCTCCGGGTCCTGCGACGCCACATACTCCTTCGCCACGAGATTCATGCCGTCGCGCAGCGGCGTGACATAGCCTACCTGCGATGCCCGGAAGAACGACATCAACACTTCGTGATCATAGCGCTTGTTGATATAGCGAAGCGGCGTCCAGGCCAGATCCGAGAAGCGGCCGTTGATATGACCCGCCTCGGCTTCCAACTGGCGGCGAATTTCCCCGTAGCCCGCGACGTCCGAGCGGCTGGGCGGCGCCACCTGGACGAAACTCACGGTCCCTTGCTGATTCGGCCATAGTTCGAGCAAACGCTCGAAGCCGCGAAAGCGTTCGAGCATCCCCTTCGAATAGTCCAGACGATCGACGCTCATGATGAGCTTGCGCTCCTGCAGCCCCTGCTTCAGGTCGAGGATGTGCTTGACCGTCGCACGCGCGGTAGCCTGCTGCGCAATCTCGTCGGGATAGACGCCAATCGGGTAGACGCCGGTGCGCAGGGTGCGGCCGAAGGCCGTGACGGTGCCGTCGTCGTGCAGCGTGGCCCCGGCGTGCCGCACGAGGTAGTCGGTGAAGGCCGTGCGGTCGGTCTCCGTCTGAAAGCCGACGAGATCGTACTCGCACATCGCGCGTACCAGGGCTTCGTGCGGTGGCACAGTCATGAGCACCTGCGGCGAGGGGAACGGAATATGCAGGAAGAAGCCGAGTCGCTGCTGCACGCCGATCTGCCGGCAGGCCTGCGCGAACGGCAGCAGATGGTAGTCGTGCACCCAGACGAGGTCGTCGTGCTCGAGCAACGGCGCGAGCAGCGCGGCAAAGCGCGCATTGACGTGGCGGTAGCCATTGTAATCGTCGCGCTGGTACCGCGTGAGGTCGTCGCGATAGTGGAACGTCGGCCACAGGGTCGCGTTCGAAAAGCCACGGTAGTAGGTGTTGTAGTCGCGGCGCGTAAGCGGCACGGTCGCGAACGTGACGTTGTTGCGATGAGCGATCTCGGGCGAAGTGGCCGGCGTGGCATCGATTTCACCGTTCCAGCCGAACCACAGGCCCCCGGTGTCCTTGAGCGCTTCGTACACGCCGATCGCCAGTCCGCCAGCGGTCGGCTTGCCCTCGGTAATGGGAGCGACCCGATTCGATACGATGACCAAGCGACTCATGCGCCATTCTCCTTTGAGGACTGCGGCGGGCGGGCGTCGTGCAACGTCAGCAGCCACGCCGTGAGGGCCTCCGGCGAGGGCAGCCGGTGGCGGGCACACGTCTGGCCGTCGCCGATCTTGATCGTGATGCCGCCCAGTGCGTTGACGTCGGCAAACCCGGCCTCATCGGTGAGGTCATCGCCCGCAAAGAGTGGCGTTCGTCCGGCGAACGGGGCCTCACTGAGCAGGGTGGTGATGGCGCGGCCTTTGCTGACGTGGCGAGGGCGTAGCTCGAAGACCAGCTTGCCGGGTTGCAGCACGAAGCGCTCGGCATGCAATTCGGCCAGGGTGCACATGGTGTCGCGGGCAACGCTCGCCAGTTCGGGCGCGCCACGGTAGTGCAGGGCGAGCGCGCTGCCCTTGTTCTCCAATAATAGGCCAGGGTGCTGGGCAACGAGCGCGTGCAGCGGCGCGATCATCGCCGCAATGCGTTCCGTGTCGGCGGCGTGGCCCTCGGTGCGCACGAGTTCGCCGTCGGCGTGCCGGATCTCGGCGCCGTGCAGGCCGGCGGCGGGAACGCGCAATGGGGCGAGCAGGCCGTCGATATCGTCGATGGCGCGTCCGGAGACGACCGCGATCGCGCCACATGTTCGCTGGAACAGGCTGGCGAGCACGCTGGCCGTGTCGCCCGGCAGCCTGACGGCATCGGGACGCGCCGCGATCGGCGCCAGCGTGCCATCGAGGTCGAAAAAGAAGGCGACCGTGGCGACATCAACGTCGCAAGTGTCGGCCGGTGTCGTGTTCCGTGGGGCGGGCGGGGAAGGCGCTAGGGGTTGCATGACACTCCGTCGCTATCGTGCCGCAGGTCGATAAGTCATAACCGGGGCCGAGCGGCGGGCGCTGGGGGGAGGGTAGACGAGAGGTGACTTGCGGCGGTTCAGTGGGCGGGAACGCGGACATCTGCGCGGATACCTACATCGTAACCGCTCAAAAAGCGACAGGGAGTCGTCCTTTCTATGAAATGTCTGTCGGACGACGCCTACAAGGCTTCGAAAGTAAAGTTGATTTTGAATATGAGAATCGTTTGCAATAACATTCAACAATTGCCGTAAAGTGCGCCATCGGCGATGGCGGCACGGCATCCCTGCCGCGCACGCGCCAGTCCCGGCGAACCGATGTGCGCCGGATGATAACGATGATGAAAAGACTCTGGTTTCAGTTGCATTGGGCCTTCGGCATTAGCGCCGGGCTGGTGCTGGCGGTCGTCGGCCTGACCGGCGCGATGCTTTCCTATGATGACGCGCTCACACGGGCCTTCAGCCGGGGCGTGATGACCGTGGCTGTGCGCGACACGCCGCCGCTGCCCATTCCCGAGTTGCTCGCGCGGGTCCATGAGGCGGCACCCGACCGGCGCGTCCTGCTCATGACGGTGACACACACGCCGCAAGACGCCGTCGGTGTGCGCCTGTCCGTGGGCGACGGGCCGCGCGGCGAGACCTATTTCGTCGATCCCTACAGCGGGCGGATGCTTGGCCGCTCGCAGGCTGACGCCGTCTTCCGGTTCATCATGGACGTTCACCGTTTCCTGACGGTCGACGGCGTCGGCAAGCAGATCACGGCGGCGGCCACGTTGCTGCTGTTCGTGCTGGCACTCAGCGGCCTGTACCTGCGTTGGCCGCGCCGGATCGGCAACTGGCGCGCGTGGTTTCATATCGATCTCAAGAAGCGGGGGCGGCCGTTCCTGTGGAACCTGCACGCGGTGATCGGCACGGTAGTGCTGGTGCCGTATCTGCTTTCGGCGACCACGGGCCTTTACTGGTCGTACGACTGGTGGCGCGGCATGCTGTTTTCGATCGCGGGCGTAGCGCAGCCAGTGCGCAATAAGCCGGCCACGTTGCCGACGCGGGGTATGCAGGGGGCGGGCAAGCGAGCCGCGCTGCCGGATCTGGCCGCGACGACGGCAAACGAGATGGCCACCGCCTGGCGCAGCTTCACCGAGCAAGTGCCGGACTACACGAAGGTGTATTGGCGTCCGGCGCAGAAGCCCGGTGGGCCGCTGCAGGTGACGTGGCTCGATACATCGGCGCCGCACGAGCGGGCATTCAGCCGCATGGAGGTCGATGCGGCATCCGGCGCGATTCGCAACGAAGACCGGTATGCCCGCAAGACGACGGGGGGGCAACTGATGACGAGCATCTACGCGTTGCATCGCGGCAGCTTCTTCGGGCAGGCCGGCGTCGTCGTCATGATGCTCTCGAGCCTGATGATGCCGGTGTTCTTCGTCACGGGCTGGATGCTTTATCTCGACCGTCGCAAGAAGAAACGTTCGCTGGCGGCGTCGCGCCCGATCGGCGCTAGGCATGGCCCGCCGGCGGATGCGCGGGATGCGTGCGCGCAGGACGGGGTGCTGATCGGCTACGCGAGCCAAAGTGGCGTGGCCGAAGGCCTCGCATGGCAGACGGCCGGCATGCTCGAGGGCGCGGGCGTCCCGGCGCAGATCCAGCCGCTGGCGTGCATCGGCCAGGGGCAACTCGGCGCGGCCAGGCGAGCGCTGTTCATTGTCAGCACGTTCGGTGATGGCGAGCCCCCCGACAGCGCACGCCGTTTTGCGCAGCAATTGATGAATCAGGCGATGGCCTTGCCAGCATTGCGTTTCGCCATGCTCTCGTTGGGGGACAGTCATTACGACCGATTCTGCGGATTCGGCCGCAAGCTCGATGGATGGCTGCGCGCGCAGGGGGGCGTGGCCGCGTTCGATCCCATCGAAGTCGACCGCGGCGATCCGGGCGCTTGGGCATGCTGGCAAGAACGGCTGGGGGAATGGCTCGGCCATCCGCTGACGGTGACGAAGCCCCAGGATGGCCCCCATTTCCAATCATGGACGCTCGTGGAACGCGACCTGCTCAATCCCGGCAGCATCGGTTTGCCTGCCTATCACCTGGCATTCAGGCCGCCGCCGGGTGCCCGATGGGTGGCGGGCGATCTGGTCGAGGTACGGCCACGCCACACGGCCGCGCGCGTTGGGACTTTCCTTTCGGGAAGCGTCTGGGCGTGCAATGTGGCGGTGCGCGTTGGCGAGCGCGAGACGACGCTGGGCGACGCGTTGCGCGATCGCGTCTTACCCAGTGCCGCGCCGCGGGCGGGGGTCGATCTGCGGGATTGGCTGGCGCGTCTGGCGCCGTTGCCTGTGCGTGAGTATTCGATCGCCTCGGCCGGCGACGAGGGGCAACTGATGTTGTTGGTGCGCCAGATCCGCCATCACGATGGCACGCTGGGCCTGGGGTCCGGCTGGCTTACCGAGGGCGCGGCGTTGGGCGAACGCGTGGTGATGCGTGTGCGTGCGAATCCCGGTTTCCACGGTCCGGCAACGGCGCGCGGCATGATCCTGATCGGCAACGGTACGGGGTTGGCCGGACTGCGCGCGCACCTTGCCGAGCGCGTGGCACAGGGGCAGCAGCGCAACTGGCTGATCTTCGGTGAGCGCCAGGCGGCGCACGACAGCTTTTACGACGCGACGTTGCGCGCGTGGCAAGCGCAGGGCGGCATGGTGCGCCTCGACCGTGTGTATTCGCGCGACCAGACGCCGGGCCGCTATGTGCAGGATCGGGTGCGCGAAGCGGCGCGGGACATCGCGGCCTGGGTGGCGCGGGGGGCGTCGATCTATGTGTGCGGCAGCCTCTCCGGCATGGCGCCTGCGGTGGATGCCGCGCTGGCCGAGGCGATCGGGACGGACGCCCTGCTTGACCTGTCGGCGCAGGGTCGTTACCGGCGCGACGTCTATTAGCGGTGCCCCGGTGGTGTGCTAACGTAGTGACAGGGCTCGATCTCGATCGGGCCCGCTCTCCGCTGGCTTGCAAATCGTCCACCACCGTAGGAGGGGTCATGACGGCAACCTGGCAGATCGTAGTGCATGGGCTGGTGCAGGGCGTCGGCTATCGCGCCGCGTGCGTGGACGAGGCGCGCCGCATCGGGCTCCGCGGTTGGGTGCGCAACCGGCGCGACGGCACGGTCGAGGCCATCGCACAGGGGGAAGCCGATCAGTTGCTCGCGTTGTGCGAATGGATGCGCGAGGGGCCGCCGGACGCGCAGGTCTTGTCTTGCGACGTCGACAAGGCCTGGGTTGCAGATTCGCCGATCAAAGGCTTCGAGCAGCGCGCGAGCATTTGATCCGCCGGCTTGATTGTCCGTCCCCGGCCTCAGGCGGCGAGCGCCAGCCTGCCGGAAGGGGTGTCGAGCGGCGTGTCGTCCTCGCGCATCGCGGTCGAGCGATTGGCTTCGCGGGCCGACAGGTGGAACAGCGCGACCGCTTCGCGCAGGCGCACGGCCTGCGCTTCGAGCGCCGCAGCGGCGGCGGAGGCTTCTTCCACGAGCGCGGCGTTCTGCTGCGTCATTTCGTCCATTTGCGTGACCGCCCGGTTGACCTGCTCGATACCGTTCGACTGCTCGACGCTGGCCGCCGAGATTTCCCCCATGATGTCGGTCACGCGTTTGACTGACTGCACGACATCCACCATCGTCTCGCCCGCGCGCTCGACCAGACGGGTGCCGGTCTCGACCCGGTTGCCCGAGACCTCGATCAATCCCTTGATTTCCTTGGCCGCCGCTGCGCTGCGCTGCGCCAGCGTGCGGACTTCGCCTGCCACCACGGCAAAGCCGCGCCCCTGCTCGCCGGCGCGGGCCGCTTCGACGGCGGCGTTCAGCGCCAGGATGTTCGTTTGGAAGGCGATGCCGTCGATGACCGTCAGGATATCGGTGACCTTTTGCGACGCTTCGGCGATGTCGCGCATGGTCGTCACGACCTCCTGCACGACGTCGCCACCGCGCGATGCGGTCTCCGAGGCCGTGACGGCAAGTTGGCTGGCCGCCCGGGCGTTCTCGGCATTTTGCTTGACGACGGCCGTCAGCTCTTCCATGCTCGCCGCCGTTTGCTCCAGCGACGACGCCTGGGCTTCGGTGCGCTGAGACAGATTGGCGTTGCCCTCGGCAATCTCGTGGGCGTTCGCGTGAATCGCTTCCGTGCTCTCGCGCACGGTGCCGACCGTGCTGGCGAGGCCGTCGCGCATCCGGCCGAGGGCGCCGAACAGTTGGCCCATCTCGTTACGCGTGCGTTGCTCGACGCGCTGGCTCAGATCGCCGGCGGCCATCCGCTCGAAATGCGAGATGACGTCGCGGATCGGACGCAGTACGGCGCGCGCGAGCATGGCGCGGCCCCACAGCGCGAGGAGCAGCGCGACGGCCAGGGTTGCCCCCAGGGCGATGCGCATGACGTTGTAGCGGTGCTGCGCCGCGTCGAAGCGGGCTGTTTGCCGCGCGATTTGAATCTCCTGCAACTCGCGCATGGCCGCATCGAGCGCGGCATAGGCCGGTGGCGCAACGCGTGCCTGAATCTGGTGGAAGCCTGCCACGTCGCCTTGCTTCAGGGCGTTGAGCGCAGGCGTGACGACCTGATCGAAAAAGGCGCGGCGCTTGGTGTCGGCCGACTTGGCCAACTCCGCTTCGTGCGCATCTTCCTTGGGACGTTTCAGATAATCGCTCCACAGCGCGTCGGACGCAGCGATGTATTGGATGCCTCGCTTGAGGACTTTTTCCGATTCGTCCGGGGCGACGCCCAGCATCCCATACGACGCATAAGTCGCCATGGACAGGCGGGTCCGCAGAATCTGTTCCCCGGTTCCCTTGAGTTCGGCCAGGGCGGGGGTGTCTTGCGTGGCCATCAGGCTTAGGGAGGTATTGCTGGACCCGAGCGCCTGGAGGCCCAGAACGCTGACGAGGACGAGCAGTGCGCCAAGCAAACCGAGGACCAGCGTCAGGCTGGCCCGAATCGTCATGTTCTTGTACATAGGGATCGAGAGTTTGAATGCCCGGGCCGCAGCGTCAACGCGCGCGCGGCCTTGCTGCCCGTCGGGGTCTCCAGAACGTGGCATTGAGATTATCGGCAAATGAGAGGCAGAACTTGAGCCGTTTGGCTCTGGCGATTCCGAAAGTGCGGCGTCCGCACAATAAGATCGGAATTTGCGCAGTCGCAAACGCCTTGCAAACGGCCAGACTTGAAGACTCCTACGGCTTCTTCAGTACGCCAAACCGCGCGAATCGTGATGCGGCGTCAACGACGCGATGAATCTCGACAAATTCAATTTCCCGCGCGGCGGCCGCGATGTCGGAGGGTACGCCTCTGACGGGTCGCACGCGGCAACGCCAAGCGGGCCGGAGGGATGGGGCCGCGACGGCCCATGGGCCGCCAGTACCTTTCGATTGGCATTGGTGCACGAGTTGCGGGCCCCTTTGCAGGTGCTGCAAGGGCATCTCGATGCACTGTGGGGCGTGCAGGGCAGCCTCGGCGATGTGGGCGACATGGGGAGGGACGCAGGCGACCTGGGTGGCGAGTCGGGGGCGATGGCGCCACGGGAACGACTCGGCGCCATGCGCAACATGCTGGGCGTGGTCGCCAGTGCCGTGGACGACGTGCTGCAACTGGGGCAGAACGACGTCACGGAACTCCCGCTTCGAGAGACCGTCTTCGAGGTGCGCGCCTGCCTGGATGCGGAGGTTGACGCGTTCGCCGGGGCGGCACAGGTCAAAGGGCTGGTGCTGGAATGCCAGGTCCCGGCGGATGTGCCCGTCATGATCTGGGGGGACGCCGCTCGCTTGCGCCAGATCCTGCGAACGCTGCTGGACAACGCGCTGAAATATACCGTCTGCGGCGGTGTGGCGGTCAAGGCGTCGTGGAGCGCCACCTCGGCGTGTGCCGCAGCGAAGGGCGGGCCGTCTGTGCCGGGGCCGCGGCGCGAAGTCGTTGCGGGGCAACTGACGCTTCACGTCAGCGACACCGGGCCGGGCATCCCGGCGGGCATGGAAAACGCGGTGTTCGCGGCGTTTGCCCGCGCAGACCGCTCGGTACCCGGCACAGGACTGGGGCTGTGGATCGCCCAGCAATGGGCGCGGCGCATGGGCGGGTCGCTCGCCGTGGAGCCAGCGACGACGGGGGCGCGCTTTCGGTTATCGGTGCCTTTCGCGAGGCCCGGCGCCGCACCGTCGTCCGGCGTGGCCGGCGCTGCGTCGCCGGGGGCGCCCGGGGCGCTTGCCTCGGCGGCGTCTTCGCCGCCCGCATCGCTGCCGGCGGTGCCGGTCGTACACGTCGACGTGCGTCCCGGGTTGCATGCGCTGGTGGTGGACGACCATGTCATGAATCGCGCGATCCTCGCCGATCAGTTGACCGCGCTCGGGTGCATCGTCGAGCATGCGGGCGATCTGACCGGCGCGTTACTGCGATGGGCGTCGCACGAAGTCGATGTCGTGCTCACGGATGTGCAGCTTGGCGGGGCATGCGGCCTGACGCTGGCGAAGACGCTTCGCGCGCTGGCACCGGTGCTCGGCCGCCCGGCGCCCGTGGTGTTCGCGGTGACAGGGTCGGTGGTCGGCGCGCGGGCCGCTAGCGAGGCCGGTATTGATGGCGTGCTGACGAAGCCGGTGTCGCGCCAGCGCCTGGCCCAGACGCTGGCCGTGCGGTGGCCTTGCGCAGGGAGCGAACGCGATGCGCCGTCCGTTGCGGGGAAGCCGCCGAAGGCGGCACGGCCGCCGCTGCAGGACGATCCTTACGCGCGGCGTGTCATGCGCGAGGAAATGGCCAAGGATCTTGCGCGCTTTCGGCGCCTGATGGCCTCACGTCGCGCGGAGGATATCGAAGCGGCACAGGCCTTGCTGCATCGCATGCGCGGCGCGTGCCGGATGTTCGGCGATCCGGCGTTGACGTCGCGATGCGACCGGCTCGCCGAGACGCTGGCGGCCAGCCGGATCGCGCCGGACGATCAGACGTAGCAGACGGCGAGAAAGTGACAGGCCGTGCCGCCAATGGCGAACAGATGCCAGACCAGATGACCGAACTTGATATGGCCGTCGAGCGAGTAGAAGAGGGCCCCGACCGTGTAGGCGACGCCGCCCGCATACAGCCAGTCTGCGCCAGGGCCCGGGATGGCGGCGAGCACCGGGCCGGCGACCAGTACGGCAACCCAGCCGAGTCCAACGTAGAGCAGGGTAGAGACGATCGGCCGGTCGAGCAGGCCGAGTCCCTTCGCGATCAGCCCCGCAATGGCCATCGCCCACACACCGGTGAGCAGCGGCCAGCCCCACGGGTCATGAAGGATCCTGACGGTAAAGGGCGTGTATGTCCCGGCAATGAAGAGAAAGATAGCGCAATGATCGACGCGCATGAACAGCCGTTTCGCGCGGCCGTCGGGCAAGCCGTGATACAGCGCGGATGCCAGGTAGACGACCACCATCGTGATGGCGAATACGCCAATGCCGATCTCCTGCACCGTGGTGGCCAATGGTGGGCGAGCCACCGTGAACAGGGCCGGCGTCGCGGCGAGAGCCGCCATGCAGGCAATGCCATGGCTGGCGCTATTGGCAAGTTCTTCGCCGCGCGTCTGGGCACGTCCGGTCGCTTTCATGGCGCCTCCTGTTGTGATGACGCCTCGATCACGACGGATGCGCGTCACGCCACTTGCGAACGGCTTCCATCGTGTTGGTAACGTGCTTGTCCGGATCGAGGCTCACGTAGCTGTAGATCACCTTGCCGTCGGGCGCAATGACGTAGGAGACGCGATTGGCATAGTCGGGTTTGAGCGTGAGCACGGCGTCGTAGGCGCGCATGATGCGCTGGTCGGTATCGGCCGCCACGGCAAATTTGCTGCGGCACTCGGACACGGAGAACTTGTTGAGCGTGTCGATGTTGTCGTGCGAGACGCCGATGACCGTCGCGCCCATCGCCTTGAACTTGTCGGTGGCTTCCGCGAAGTCGTGCGCTTCGATCGTGCAACCCTCGGTGAACGCCGCCGGGTAGAAGTACAGCACGACGGGGCCCTTGCGGAGCGCGTCGGCCAGCGAGAACGTGAAGACCTTGCCGCCAAGCGAGGCTTGGGCAGAAAAATTGGGGGCAGGGGTGCCGTTCTTCAGTGCGGCGTGTGCGGGGATGAAGCACCAGGCCGTCACGCCGACAATAGCGGCAGTAGCAGCGATTCCGAACCAACGTTTCATGCAGGACTCCTGGAGTGAATGCTTAAGCATAGAGGCTCGCGAAGGCAGTGTCCAACGTGGCGGATATCCTTCGCCTGTGCCGTCAAGGCCGCAGCCCCATGGGCAAGGCAGACGGCCGTCTACCGCGGAATTCGTGACACGATTCGGTCACCATAGTGTCATGAAGCGTTCGAGGCCGAGCAGGCGGGCTCGCGCGGACGACCGCTGCCTTGCCGTTCCCTACAGGGCATTACCGCTCCTGAGCGCTCCTTGCCGTTACTGATCGTTCCTGATCGTTCCCGATAGGCAGGACGGTCGTCGACTTGATCTGCGAGAGGGCAATCATCGAGTTGACCTCCTGCACCATCGGCAATTGCGAGAGTCGCTCGAAGAAGAAACGCTCATAGGCCTCGACATCGCGGGTGACGATGCGCAGCAGAAAGTCGACATTGCCCATGAGCACGTGGCATTCGAGCACTTCCGGAAATTCCTGAATCGCCTTTGAGAACTCGGGCAGCGCGTTGCGGTTGTGTCCGGCCAGTTTCACGTGGGCGAACAGCATCACGTTCAGTCCGACCTTCTTGCGATCGACGAGCGCAACGCGTCGCTCGATCACCCCGTCGGCGTCGAGCCGGTCGATGCGGCGCCAGCACTGCGACTGTGACAGGCCGATGCGCTCACCGATTTGGGCGGCCGAGAGCGAGGCGTCCTCCTGGAGTAGTGCGAGGATTCTCTCGTCGAATTCGTCAAGTTGCATGATTTATTCTCTTGTATGTCTGAATATGAATGAATCATGTGAAATCGATGGGGTTTTGTCAACGATACGCGAAGCATTTACCGGCCGATCCCCGTAAGCTTGGTTCTCATTAGGCCAATTGGCCGCCACAACCCGTCCTGATTCACTGGACCCGGCAGGAATCTACGTAACCATGAAACTCGACCTGACTCTCTCCGCCGCCGAAACCGCGACCGGTGCCGTCGCCCAGCCTGTTGCTCCGTTGTCGGCCAAGGGCGCAGACCTCATTGCGCGCACCTTGGTCGAGATTGGCGTGGACACGGTGTTCTGCTATCCAGGCGGCGCGAACCTCGAAATGCTCGACGCGCTTTCGCGCGTGGCGATCACACTGGTACGGACCGAGCACGAGCAGGGGGCGGTCTTCGGGGCGCAGGGCTATGCCCGCGCCACCGGCAAGCTGGGCGTTTGCCTGGCGACGTCAGGCCCCGGCGCGACGAATCTCGTCACGGGCATTGCCGATGCCGCAAGCGATTCCGTGCCGGTGCTCGCCATCACCGGCAACGTCGCCACGCATTGGCTTGGCAAGAACGCCTTCCAGGAAGTGGATATCGTCGCCATCACCAAGCCGGTCACGAAGCTCGCCCGACAGGTTCGCGAGGCGAGAGACATTCCCGCCGCGTTGCGCGAAGCGGCTGCATGCGCACTGGCGGGGCGACCGGGTCCCGTCTTGCTCGATTTCCCGAAGGACATTCAGCAGGCGCGACCCGATCAGCCGACCGACAAGCGCTTCACGGCGCCGGCGCCGGCCGGCATGAGCGACGAAACGGCCCAGCGAATCGCCGCCTTGTTGGCCCGAAGCGAGCGTCCGGTGATCTACGCCGGGGGTGGCGTCATCGCTTCGGGGACCGGCGCGCAACTCGTGGCACTCGCCGAAGCGCTCGATTGCCCGGTGGCGCTTACGATGATGGGCCTGGGCGCCATGCCGGACGAGCATCCGTTGTTGCTCGGCCCGCTCGGGATGCATGGCGCTTACGCGGCCAACGTCGCGGTCAACGAGGCCGACCTCGTGCTGGCGCTCGGCGTGCGATTCGACGACCGGGTGATCGGCGATCCGGCCTCGTTCGCGCGGCATGCCACGATCGTCCATATCGATGTTGACGCCGCCGAAATCGGCAAGAACAAACCCGTCGCGCTCGGCGTGCATGCGGACCTGCGAGACGCCTTCGCCGGTTTGCTGGCGCACGCGTCGCGTCGCGACGTGCCGGATTGGCACGCTTACCTGTGCGAGCGGCGTGAGGAACATCCGCTGCGTGCGCCTCGGCAGGCCGACGCGCACGCCGATGGTGCCACCGATGCCGGCGGCGCGCACGCGCTCACGGGTGTCGATGTCATCACGGCGCTCGCCGCGCTGCTGCCGCCACGAGCGGTGGTGACCACGGGCGTTGGGCAGCATCAGATGTGGGCGATGCAGCACCTGCGACTTCGCGAGCCGCGCACGTTCCTGTCCAGCGCGGGGTTCGGCACGATGGGCTTCGGCCTGCCCGCGGCCATCGGCGCCAAAGTGGCGTTGCCGGACGTCCCGGTCGTCGACATCGACGGCGACGGCAGTCTGAACATGTCGGTGAATGAACTGTCGACGTGCCGCCGCTACGGGCTGGGCGTGAAGGTACTGGTTATCAACAACCAGTGGCTGGGCATGGTCCGGCAATGGCAAGACATGATCTATGCGCGTAATCGCGTCGCGTCATCGCTGGTCGACCCGAACGCGCCGAATGGCGGCAACGACGGGCGTCCGTATCCCGACTTCGTCACGATTGCGGCGGGGTATGGCGTGGCCGGCGCACGCGTGACCCGGGCGGACGAATTACCCGCCGCGCTTGCGCGCATGCTCGAAGACCCGAGCGAGCCGTATCTGCTGGACGTCCTCGTCGCCCGCGAGGACGACGTGTATCCGATGATTCCCGCAGGCAAGTCGTATCGCGACATGGTCTTTGGTCCTGGCCAGACGGCCAGCCCCATCGCGGCGGGCGCGTTCTGACGCGCGAGACAAGTAAGCGAGACCCGTCAGAGGGGGCGGCAACGGGCACCCCCTCGCGTTGCGCTGTCATTCTCATGGAGTGGGAATGACGCTGCGCGTCGCGAGATCGCAACGACCCGGGCGGAGGCGGCGGCTTTTTTTCGTTTCGGAGACAGCGAGGAGTATCATTGCGCTCTTTCAAGAATTCTCGCCAAGGAAATCAACATGTTGACGAAGCGCCTCGTGCTGGCCGCCGCCTGTTTTCTGACGACCTTCGCCGCGTTGCCGGCCGCACAGGCCGCCGACCCCACCTACACCGTGGGCGCGGGCGGTACGTACCGTCCGTTCGAGTTCGAAACGCCGCAGAAGGAACTGGTCGGCTTCGACGTCGACATCATCAAGGCGATTGGCAAGGCAAGCGGATTCAACGTGAAGCTGGTCAGCACGCCGTGGGAAGGCATCTTCGCCACGCTCGACCAAGGCGATCGCGACATCATCATTTCCGGCATCACCATTACCGACAAACGACGTGAAATGGTCGACTTCTCGGCCCCGTACTTCCCTGCCGACCAGGTCATCATCACCGCGCCGGGCGCCAAGATCGCCGGGTTGGCCGATCTGAAGAAGCTTCAGGTCGGTGTGGTCAACGCCAGCACCGGTGACATCTCCGTGTCCGAAGAACTGGGCCGCGCGAGCACCGCGATCCGCCGCTTCGACAACACGCCGCTGATGCTCGAAGAGCTGTATCGCGGGGGCGTGGACGCCGCCGTCGGCGATGTGGGCGTCATCAAGTTCTACATCAAGAGCCATCCGGAAAAGCCGTTCAAGCTGGTCTACGACAACAAGTTCAAGCGCCAGTACTTCGGCATCGCCGTGAAGAAGGGCAACAAGGTCGCGCTCGACAAGATCAACACCGGCCTGAAGAAGATCGTGGCCGACGGCACCTACGCCAAGATCTACAAGCAGTGGTTCGACACCGACGTGCCGTCGCTGCCGCAACAGTAAGCAACGCGTGTAAGATTCGCGCCACGCGCGCCAGATATCTGGCCACTCGCGGCCCGTGAGCTGATCGTCGAGTCTCGACGTCAACCCCCGGGCCGCGAGCGTTTTTCCGCCGGCCCGCCGGTTCGTTTCATTTTGTGAGAAAGGTGCTTCATGGGTGGGTTCCAGTGGAACATCATCAGCGAATACATGCCCCTGTTCGTCGAGGGCACGCTGATGACGCTCAAGTGCACGGTGATCTGCGTGATCGCCGGCACGTTACTTGGGCTCGTGCTCGGCGTCGGCCGTCTGGCCGAAGCGCGTCACGGCTTCTACAAGTATTTCCTGCGCTACGGGGTGCAATACCCGGTGCGCTTCTACGTCAGCTTTTTCCGCGGCACGCCGCTGTTCGTCCAGATCCTGCTGATTCACTTCGCGCTGATGCCGGTGTTGATCAACCCGTCGGATGGGTGGATCGTGAGTGGCGAGCTCGCGCGGGAGATCCGCTCGCAATACGGCGCCTTCATGTCGGCCGTGCTGGCCATTTCGCTGAACGCGGGGGCCTACGTGTCCGAAATTTTCCGCGCGGGAATCCAGTCGATCGATCGCGGCCAGGCCGAGGCGGCGCGCTCGCTGGGCATGACCTACATGCAGACGCTGCGCAAGGTCGTGCTGCCGCAGGCATTCCGGCGTATGCTGCCGCCGCTGGGCAACAACGCCATTGCGATCGTGAAGGATTCGTCGCTGGCGTCGGCGATCGGTTTGGCGGAACTGGCGTATGCCGCGCGCACCGTGTCGGGGGCGTACGCTCGCTACTGGGAGCCGTATCTGACGATTTCGCTTATCTATTGGGCGATCACGCTGGTGCTGTCGGCATTTGTTCAACATCTGGAATCGAGGTACGGCAAAGGTGATCGTCGTCAATAACCTGCAGAAGCAGTACGGCGAGGCGCACGTACTGCGCGGCATTTCGTGCCGCATCGAAGAGAGCGAAGTGGTATGCGTGATCGGGCCGTCGGGCTCGGGCAAGAGCACCTTTCTGCGCTGTCTGAATGGCCTGGAAGACGTGAGTGGCGGGCAAGTGCTCGTCAACGGCTTCCATGTAGAGGACCCGAAGACGGACATGAATGCCATGCGCGCGAGCGTGGGCATGGTGTTCCAGCGCTTTAACCTGTTTCCCCACATGACGGTGCTCGAGAACCTGGTTCTCGCGCCGATGCAGGTCAACGGCATCAAGCGTGGCGCGGCCGTGACCATTGCCGAGCAACTGCTGCGCAAGGTGGGCCTGATCGACAAGATCGACGCCTTTCCGAACCAGCTCTCGGGCGGACAGCAGCAGCGCGTGGCGATTGCCCGCGCGCTCGCGATGCAGCCAAAGGTCATGCTGTTCGACGAGCCGACCTCGGCGCTCGATCCGGAACTGGTGGGCGAAGTGCTCGAGGTCATGAAGTCGCTCGCGGACGAAGGCATGACGATGGTCGTCGTGACCCACGAGATGGGGTTTGCCCGTGAAGTCTCCGACCGCGTCCTGTTCATCGATCAGGGCGTGATCATGGAAGAGGGCAAGCCGGAACAGATCTTCTCGGCCCCGAAGCACGAACGCACGCGCGAATTCTTGCGCAAAGTCCTGTAATTCTCTGCATGGCGATGCTCGCGGAGGTGTATCCGCGGGCCGCATCTGATTACAATGCGAGGGTACGCGTGCCAAGAGCCAGTGTCGTCCGGCTTCGGTGCGCCGCCGGCCCCCTGAGCCCCCAGCCAGGTTTTTTTCACAGGGCAGTGACCTTTGTCCAGGCCTGCCCCGCAATCGACGATTGCACTCCGATTTCACGAGGTAGTCATGAGCCAGCCAATCGCTGTGACCCGCCAGACGTTCGACGACGTGATGGTGCCCAATTACGCTCCCGCCCAGATGGTGCCCGTGCGCGGCGAAGGCTCGCGCATGTGGGACCAGCAGGGCCGTGAGTATGTTGACTTTACCGGCGGTATCGCGGTCAACGCGCTCGGTCACGCCAACCCGGAATTGGTGAAGGTCATCGAGGCGCAGGCCCGCAAGGTCTGGCACATCGGCAACGGCTACACCAACGAACCGGTGCTGCGTCTGGCCAAGGCGCTGACCGATGCCACGTTTGCCGACAAGGCGTTCTTCTGCAATTCGGGCCTCGAAGCCAACGAAGCGGCGCTCAAGCTCGCACGCCGCTACGCCTACGATCATGCGGCCGAGCGCGGCGGCAAGGAAAAGAGCGAGATCATTTCGTTCTACAACTCGTTCCACGGCCGTTCGCTCTTCACCGTGAGCGTTGGCGGTCAGGCGAAATACACCGAAGGGTTCGGCCCGATTCCGGCCGGCATCATGCACCTGCCGTACAACGACCTGGCGACCGTCGAGGCGACCATTTCGGACGCCACGGCGGCGGTCATCGTCGAACCGGTGCAGGGCGAGGGCGGTGTGCTGCCCGCCGATCCGGAATTCCTGAAGGGTCTGCGCGCCCTGTGCGACAAGCATGACACCTTGCTGATTTTCGACGAAGTGCAGACCGGGGTCGGACGCACCGGCACGCTATACGCGTATGAGCAATATGGCGTGACGCCGGACATCCTGACCACCGCCAAGGCGCTGGGCAACGGGTATCCGATTGGCGGCATGCTCACCACGAGCAAGATCGCCGCGAGTTTCTCGCCGGGCACGCATGGTTGCACGTACGGCGGTAATCCGCTTGCCACGGCCATTGCCGGGCGCGTGCTGGAACTGATCAACACGGCCGAGACGCTCAACGGTGTGAAGGCGCGTCACGATCATTTCATCAAGGGCATCGACGCGATCAATGCGCGTCATGGCGTGTTCGACCAGGTGCGCGGCATGGGGCTGCTGATCGGTGCGGTGCTCAAGCCGGGATTCACCGGCCGTGCGAAGGACATCGTGGCGGAATCCGAAAAGCACGGTCTGATGGTGCTCGTGGCGGGTGGCGACGTGGTGCGCTTCGCGCCGTCGCTGAACATTCCGTTCGCCGATATCGATGCCGGTCTCGCCTCGCTCGAGAAGGCGGTCGCGGCGGTGGCGGCAACGGCGAAGGCGGCCTGATCGCGCCGGCCGACATCAGGACCTGACCGTGTGCAGGACTTCGGGCCGGACCGACGGATGACGTCGCTCCGGCCCTTGTTTCACCCACTTCGCCGGATGTGCCCATGACCCGTCAATCGAAAATGGCGACGCCCGCGCGCGCGGCTGCAGACACAGATGTGGCGGACTTGCCCGACATGGCGCCGTCGACGTCGCTGCGCGTCGTGCGGCTGGCGCGTCGCAGCGATCTGCCCGCGCTGTTGAAGTTGGCGGGGCTGGCTGGCCCCGGCATGACGTCGTTCAAACCCGATCGGGCGGCGCTCGATGCGCGTCTGGCCCGGGTGGCAGCCACGGTGGAGGGGCACGCCCCCACGGCAGAACAAGGGTACCTGTTCGTGATGGAAGATGTTGCCACCGGCGAGATTGCGGGCGTGTGCGGGCTGGAAGCCGCGGTCGGGCTGGAGCAACCGTTTTATACGTATCGCAAGGATACGATCGTGCATGCGAGCCGCGAGTTGAACGTCTGGTCGCGGATGTTGACGCTTTCGCTCTCGAACGACCTCACCGGCTATAGCGAACTATGCTCGCTGCTGCTGGATCCGGCGTGGCGCGGGCATGGCAACGGCGCATTGCTCTCGAAGGCACGTTTCCTGTTCATGGCGCAGTTCCCGGAGCGTTTCGGTCCGCACGTGTGCGCCGAGTTGCGCGGCTTTTTCGACGACAGCGGGCAGAGCCCGTTCTGGCAGTCGCTCGGACAGCACTTCTTCAAGATCGATTTCGACCAGGCGGATTACCTGACCTCCATAGGCAAGAAGTCATTCGTGGCCGAACTGATGCCGAAGTACCCCATCTATGTCGACTTTCTCTCCGCGCAAGCGCAGGCCGCCATCGGCGTGACGCATCGCGATACGCTTCCGGCCCGCCGTTTGCTGGAACAGGAGGGCATGCGCTCCGGCGCGCATGTCGACATCTTCGATAGCGGACCGGTGCTCGAGGCGCGCGTCGCTGACTTGCGTGCTGCGCGCGACAGTCGTTATCTCAGCGTGAACATCGCTGCAACGCCGGACGAGGACGGCAGCCCGGCGCCCGCCGTCGCCAACGCGGAGCCCTATCTCGTGGCGTGTCTTGGGCTGGAAGGCTTTCGCGCCACGCTCGTCACGGGCCGTCCAGAGCGACGTGCGTTCGCCGTCAGTCAGGGCGTGGCGCAGGCGCTTGGCGTCAAACAGGGCGACCGCATCCAGGTGCTGCCGCTCAAGCCGCCGCGTGCCGAAGCGATCTGAGCGTTGGCCGAACGCGCTACGACGCGACAGCATTAGAACTGGATCGTCGCCGTCACCGTGTCCGTGTACACGCCGGGGGGCGGTGTCGACTGCGATGGCACGCGCGCATAGATCGGAATGAACTGGACAAGCCCAGTGCCGATACCGGTCAGCGGCGACGTGCCCGATGATCCATCTCCCCAGATTGTGGCGTAGCCACTGTCCAGATACAGTTGATAGCCGATGTTGGACGCGCTCTGGCTGGTCATGTAGCGGGAGGTGACCGTGCCCAGTTGTCCACCGGACAAGCTGATGCGATATGCGTCGTTCTGCGTGCATTGCACGGTAAGCTGGCCCGCACCGGTCACCGGACGGTCCAGCGCCGATTGCGTGGCGAACGTGATGTTCGTGGCGGCGATCGTGCAGTTGTTGATGACGCTCACATTCGTGGAGAACGGGATGCCCGGCACGGCGGTCATCGCACTGCCGCAGTCTGGGGCGGGCGACAGGGCGGCGTACGGGGCGTATTGCAGACGCGTGTCCGCCGATGTAAACGCGCGTGTGTACACGGTGTTGCTGCTGCCGGATGTCGGCACCGTCGTCTGCCCTGCGGCGATTCTTCCGTAGAAATTGACGTTCTGCGTGACCGTCCCGCCCACGATGTTGCGGGTCATCGAGACAGCGATCACCTGACTCGGGCCGCTTCCCCACGCGTTGGCGAACGACGGGTCGATGAAGAGTCCGAAATTGATGGCGTTTCCGGCATGCGTGAGTGTGAGCGGCTGGCTCGCGTTCAGCGCGAGGCACACCTTGACGTTGGGACTGCCGCCGAGCAGGGGCCATGTGCATGAGACCGGGATTGTGCCCGTCGCCGACAGGGCGGCGCCGGAGATCGGGCTGAAGGCGGTGAACGCGAGCGTCGGTGCGCCGACGGAACATGTCTGCGCCTGCGCGCTCCCACACAATAGCGCGAGTGCAGCGGCGCCCGCAGGGTGCCATCCCGTCGACGGCGCCCGCCGGACGCGTGTCATGACGGATCCTCCTGTGCCCAAGGGGCGGGGGACGGCGATGGCAAGGGCGCGACGGCATCGGGGCGCTCGCCGGCGAGGGTGCCGAATGCGACGCACGTCAACGGACCGACGCGGGCAATGCGGCCTTCGACGGACGCGGCCCAGTCGAACGAGACGCGGCAGCGCTGGCCGGCGTCGCGTGACTCGAGCGTATTGCTCGGCCCAAGGGCATCGACAAAGACCTCCCCGTCATAGCCGACCAGGGTCATGACGCCGCTCTGCACATGCCGCACCGTCGTCCCTGCGCGAAGCGGCTTCCCAGCGGCGTCCACAAGGGTGACGAGTGCCGCACGGTAGCGCCGCACGGGGAAATGCACCAATACGCCACTGCCCGCCTGGGGCGCAATGCGGCGCTCGGTCCACAGAATTTCCATGTCGACCGGAAGCTGCATGGGATCGATGCCGATGCGCGAGGCTTCGAAGCCATTCAGATCCGGCACGAGATAGTAGCCGCGCGCATCGGTGCGGCCGATCGGCACCGACTCGCGCAGCACCGGCACGTCAGCCTGCCGGTCGGCGCTCACGAGGGCGAAGGCGTCGTACGCGCGCCGAGTGGCATGCACGCTGTTGTCCATGAAGATCAGTGCGCCGGTCATACCGAGGGCTGTTCCTGTCCGACGCCCCACCTGTTGCACCAGGGCCGAGATCTGCCCATGTCGCCCGAGATACTGCAGTTCGCCTTGCACGGTGCGTTGTGAGAAGGCACGTCCGCCAAGGACTTGCCAGCCCCAACCGCCGCTGTAGTCCGGGGCGCGGCTGGCGCCGACCCATGCCTGCGTCTGCCCGTCCTGCTGGTTGAACGACGCACTGCCCAGCGCGCCGCCGCCCAGCAATACGCTCAGCATGGCGAACACCCCATGAGCGCGCTGACGTGCGAAGTCGCGAAAGCCGCCGACGGACAGCATGCCGCGCGCGCCCGCCGGCAGTGAGACGCTGGCCGACAATACGCGCGTGGCCGGCTGGCGCGGCACGCGCTGCGAAAACCAGGCCAGCGAGGCCGTGCGACTGCGTCCGAGCGGTACGGAGACACTCGCGCGGTCACTCGCCCGCGGCGCGGGCACGCCGTCGAGCGAGGCGATGTCGCGATACCGTCCCGTCGTCCGAATCATCTGCACATCGATACCCATCCGTCGCGACAGGTATTGGTATCCCGCGCTCCACTGCGTGCCGGTGCCCCGGCCGCCCGAGATGGCGGCTGACGCGCTGACGACACCGGTCTGGCCGAGTGCCATCAGGGCGCCCGCGCCACCGAGTGCGAGTCGGCGTCCCGCTTGCGCCTGCGCTTCCACCGTGACAGCGTCGGTCGCACCGTAGCGCGCGGTCACCGACGCCACGGGGTGGCGTTGATACGAGAATGAGCGAACCCCGTAATCGTCGCGCGGCAGGCCGGCTTCCACCGAGAAACTCGACAGGCCGCGCGCCAGCCGTCGAGGGTCGATATAAAGCGGGACGGTGGAGACCTGCTCGCGCCCGAGTGCGTCGCGCGTCACGACACTCGCCTGCAGATCGCCGGTGAGACCGGGGGCCTCCTGAATGACGAACGGCCCGGGCGGCACACGCGCGCTCATGCGATGCACGCCGTCAAGGTACACATCGACCGACGAAGGCACCACGGCGCTGCCGCGCAACGTCGGTATCGGGAACGTCACCAGGTCCGGGCGCAAGCTGAAGTTGCGGCGCCATTGCAAGCCGGCAATGCGCAGCGAGCGCGTCCACGCGAGGGAGCCGGTAATGAGATCGCCTGCCACCCACGTCGTCAGTCGAGCCGGGTCGTCGTGTTGCCACCACGTGTCGTAGCGACGATACCCGCGCCGCCAGGCGGAGTGCTCCACGAGCCCCGTCTGGCGCAACGTGCCGCCCGGCCAGAAGCCGCGGATTTCGCTCCAGACGGACGCCCGCGTGAACGGGTCGCGTTGCACGTAGCCGTCGTAGTTGATCAGCACGCCGGTGCCTGACGTCGCGGCCACGACGGCGGGCGGCGGACTGCCGAGCGCGTAAGGTGTCAGCCACGCATCGCCGACCTGCAAGGCGAGTGTCTGGTGCGCGGCGTCGTACGTCGCACGCACAGCGTCGAGCGCGTCGAGGGCGACCTCGGTCGCGTCGCGCTGCGGCAGTTGGCGCGAGGTCAGGCCGAGCGAGCGCAGATCGCCGGCACGCACGAACCATCGGCCTTTCCTGCGCACGAAAGGCGCGATCTGGCCGGTCGACTTGCCGTTGACGACGACTTCCAGCACATAAGGACCGTCAAGCCGGGAAACGCCACCCGTGCGTGGCGGGGAGGGCGCGGCCGAGCCGGGCAGTGCGGTGTTGTCGAACCGAGGGGCGCCTGGCGCGTCCCGCGTTGGCGCTGCGATGTGTCCATCCTCCGTCACCGTCGCGACAGAGGACGCGTAGGCGTCGTTTGCCTTGCCGAACGCGGCCGCACCAAGCGCCATCGACGTGGCGAGCGCGGTCGCCACCGCCCCGGACGTGGCGCCTACCCAACCCTGCGTTGCGGACGTTGGTGCGTGGCGAGGCCGAGCAGCGGCCAAGACGGCGGCGCGGCGCAGGCGGGCACGGCTAGCGTTCGCCATCCGACGCTGCATCGGCGACAAAGCGCATCGGTACCGCGTCGACGCGTGACTCGACAGTGAACGGCGTGACGGGCGGGACGCCGGCGGGCCAGCGTACGGCAAACTTGCGCGTCTGCCCGGCGAGGACGTAGCCGAGCAGTCCGCGCGTCAACTGGACGCTGCGCCCGGAGGCGTCCAGCACGCGCGTGGCACCAAGTTGCGCATGCCGCTCGCCGTCGTTGCGCACTTCCAGGATCCCCTTCGCGATTTGCACGTCGAAATGCAGCGACGGTGCGCGCGCGTGGCTCGCCTGCACGAACACCGGCAGGGAGTACCGCAGGCGGATCGAGATGCCCTCGGCCGGCGCGGCACCGTCCGAGGGCAGTTCGTCGACGAGCAGCCGATAGCTTTGCTCGTGCGGCGCCGGTGCCTGTGCCACACGCACTAGCCGCACAATCTGCCGCTCACCCGGTTCGATGCGCAGGATCGGCGGGCTGGCGACGAGTGCCTCGGTCGGCGTGAGCACGTTGTCACCGTCGCGTTGCGTCCAGGCGAACAGGCGCAACTGGCCGTGAATCGGCACGTCACCGGAGTTGCCCAGCGTGAGCGTGGTAGCGGGCTGCGTGGGCAGGAGGTTGACGATGACCGGCGAGACTTGCAGCGTGGCACCGTTGCCGTCGGTCACACAAAGCGTCAACAGCGCAACGAACGCACCGCCGCAGGCGTAGGCCGTGGGACGATGAACGACGGTGCACATGGGGCTTCTTGGGCGCATGATCGATCCCGAGACTCAGAAGTACACGGTGGCGGTGACCGTCGACGAATAGACGTCCGGTGCCGGCATGGTGGCCGAGAGCATGGCTTGTCCGTAGACGGTATGCACCTTGACCGCACCGGTGCCCGAGTCGCTCAGGGTGTTGGCGCCCTGCGTGTTGCCCCACGGCGTGGCGTAGCCGGCGTCCTGGTAGAGCCCAAACGGAATCGTGGCGGTATTGCCGGAGAGGGCCCCGGCGAGCAGACGATCCGTCTCTGTCGAGTTCGGCACGGTGCCGGCGTTCAGGCCAATGTTGTACCCCGTCGTCGCCGTGCAGGACACGGTCAGCGACGACGTACTCGCCATCGGACCGGTCGCCGATCCCTGCACCGCGTTGAACGTCATTGGCGTGGCGGCAATGGTGCACCCGGGAAGTATCGTCAACTGCACCCGCATTTGCGCCGTCGCCGACCCGTTGGTATAGACGGCGGCGCGTGCCGGTGCGCCATGCGCCAGCAGGTAGACGATCCCGGTAAAGGCCAGAGACACTAGCGATCGATTCATCGTTCTTCTCCTTTGGAGTCCTACGTGAGGTTGCGGGAGTGAGACTCTGGGACTACGTAAGTCGCGCAGGCGCTAACGTCTTTCGTAGCCGCTTTTTACGTAGTCTATGAAAGCATTTGCCTGAAATGGACCTGGGCTAGGTGCTTTCAGAATCATCCCATCGTCGATGGCGGGGTGCCGCCCGTTGGGTTTCGTTCGAGTACGCGCAAAGCGCATGTCTTGATGTGACGCAGTGCGCATGGCGGCATCGTCAGGGGAACCCCATCGCGGAAGTCTCCTCCCATGAATGACCGGATGCTGCAAGGTTGACGAGGCCAAATTCCCTCGGGGCGCGTGAGAAAGCGACGCGAAAATTGCGGCGCAATGATGTCAATCAAAGCGTGTGTGGATGGCGCGCGTAGACGCGCATATTTCACTTGATCTCGAAACGAAGCAGTCTCTAGAATGACTTGGTGCCAGGCATCGCCCCCCGCCACGCAGACGGTGTGATATATGCCATCGGGTCGTGGGTCATCCTCCGGGTGTGCGGGCGGGTGATGGCGGGTTTCCCGCTGCGCGGCGTCATGCCGGCGCGTCGCAATCCCTCTCGGGACCTCAGTGGTGGTGCTTTCGCTGCGGTTCCGGGTCTTGCGCGGTTCTCTTCGTCCGCATGGGGTGGTCTGCGACACCCCGATGCCGACGCTTTTCCCGGCAGCCCCCGGGCTGCCAGACGTCAGGAGTGTGAAATGGCTCTGAATCATACGCGTAACACCCTCGGTGAGAAGATTCGTATCGAGTCGGTCAACCAGCTAAGTCGCGGACTGGTCAACGGCATCGACATGCAGCGTCAGGCCAAGCAGGCGCACTGGAACGTGCATGGCCCGGGCTTCATCGAGCTGCATTTGCTGTTCGACGATGTGTACAACGCTTCCATCGAATGGGCCGACCTTTGCGCGGAGCGCCTGGTGGCCCTCGGCGGTGTGGCCGACGGCCGTGCGCAGACCGTCGCCGAGAAGACCGAACTGCCCGTCTACAAGAACGAGTTCAAACGTGGTCTCGATCACGCGGCCGCACTGGCCGAAGCGCTGGCTGCCTACGGCGAGATCATTCGCGACCTGATCAACGCTTCCGCCGAGATCGGAGATCCCACGACGTCGGATGTCTTCACGGAAATCTCGCGTGGCGTTGACGACCACCTCTGGAAGGTCGAAGCGCACTTGCGCGGCGATTGAGGTTGATGCTGGCGGGCGCCCGTCCCGGGGGCTCGCTGGCGGTGCCGCGAGTCCGACTGCCTGCGAAATGACGACGAGCGCTCGCCCCGGCGATGCCCGGGGTGCGTGTTCGCGTGCCTGCCTTCCGATCCCCTGGAGTCTCCATGACCACCCGTAATCTGAGTCAGATGTTTGCGCCGACGTCGGTCGCCGTGATCGGCGCGTCCCTGCGTGAGCGGCGCGTGGGCACGACGGTCCTGCAAAACCTTATCGAGGGCGGCTTCAAGGGCGACATCTACCCGGTCAATCCGAAGTACTCGACGCTCGCGCATCTGAAATGCTATCGCGCGGTCGGCGATTTGCCGCAGACCCCCGATCTGGCCGTGATCTGCACGCCGCCAGCGACGGTGCCCGATCTGATCCGCGAACTCGGCGATCGTGGCACGCGTGCCGTCGTGGTGCTCACGTCGGGGCTCGCCCACGAACGCGATCGCCACGGCGTGACGCTGCAGGAGCGCATGCTCAAGAACGCAAAGCCGCACGTGCTGCGCATCCTTGGGCCGAATTGCATCGGACTGCTCAGTCCGGGGATCGGACTCAACGCCAGCTTCGCCCACATGGGCGCGCGCGCCGGCAAGCTTGCCTTCGTGTCGCAATCGGGCGCGCTCACCACGGCCGTGCTCGACTGGGCCGATGCGCGCGAGATTGGTTTCTCGCACTTCGTCTCGCTGGGTGACAGTGCGGACGTGGATTTCGGCGACATGCTCGACTACCTCGCGAGCGATCCCGGCACGGACGCCATCCTGATGTACATGGAATCGGTTCAGCACGCGCGCAAGTTCATGTCCGCCGCGCGTGCTGCGGCCCGTAACAAGCCGGTGGTCGTCATCAAGTCGGGGCGCGTGCCGGAGGGGGCGCAGGCGGCGGCCTCGCACACGGGCGCCCTGGCGGGCTCCGACGATGTGTACGACGCGGCGATCCGTCGTGCGGGCATGTTGCGCGTGGACACGACCGACGATCTGTTTGCCGCAGTGGAGACGCTGGCACGCCTGCGTCCGTTCTACGGCGACAAGCTGTCGATCATGACCAACGGTGGTGGCGCCGGCGTGATGGCGACGGATTCACTCGTGCTCAATGGCGGCAAGCTCGCGCACCTGACCGACAAGACGCGTGCCGCCCTCGACGCCGTGCTGCCGGCAACGCTTGGCCGCGTCAATCCGGTGGACATCGGCGGCGACGCCGATCTGGCACGCTATACGGCCACCCTCGAAGCCTTGTGCGAAGACCCCGACACGGCGGCCGTGCTGTTTATCCAGGCGCCCACGGCGGTCATGCCGAGCCTGGAGGTGGCGAACGGCCTTGCCGCGCTGCCGAAGCCGTCGAAGAATGTGTTTACGTGCTGGCTGGGCGGCGATACCGCCGAGCGGGCGCGTCGTATTTGCCGTGAGGCCGGATGGCCGACCTACGATACACCGGAGAATGCCGCCCGCGCGTTTCTCGAAGCCGTCAACTATCGCCGCAACCAATCGCTGCTGATGGAAACGCCGCCATCGATCCCGCCTGGCTTTGCACCCGACGTGGCCCGCGTGCGCGCGATTGTCGAGCGCGCCATGGGCGAGGGCCGGGTGTTGCTCTCCGAGCCCGAATCGAAGGGCGTGTTGGCGGCGTACGGCATTCCGGTGGTGGAGACGCTTGTTGCCGAGACCCCGGAGCAGGCGGGCGAAATCGCGCAGGGGATCGGCTTCCCGGTCGCCGTCAAACTGATTTCACCGGATATCACGCACAAGTCGGACGTTGGCGGCGTGGTGCTCAATATCGAGACGGCCGAGCAGGCACGCGAGGCGGCGTGCCAGATTCGCAGGCGCGCGCTCGCCGCCCAGCCGCAGGCGCGCGTGACGGGCTATTCCGTGCAACGCATGGTCAATGGGGCCGAAGCGTTCGAGTTGATCGTCGGCGTGGCGACGGACAACGTGTTCGGACCCGTGCTGCTGTTCGGGCAGGGCGGTACGGCGGTCGAAGTGATCGCCGATCGCACGATAGGCCTGCCGCCGCTGAATCTCAATCTCGCGCGCGACATGGTGGCGCGCGCGCGCGTGTCGAAGCTGCTTGCCGGCTATCGCAACCGGCCTCCCGCCGATCACGAAGCCATCTATCTCACGCTCGTGAAACTCTCGCAACTCGTGTGCGACGTGCCCGAGATCGCCGAGCTCGACATCAATCCGTTGTTCGCCGATGCGCACGGCGTGCTCGCGCTCGACGCCCGTATCGTGGCGCGCCCGCCCGCGTTGCCGGGGCAAGGGCGTCTGGCGATCCGCCCGTATCCGCAAGAACTGGAGAGCACCGTCGATGCAGGGGGCAAGCCGGTGCGGGTGCGTCCGATCCGGCCGGAGGACGAGCCTGCCTACAAGGCCTTCTTCCACACGCTCACGCCACAGGACGTGCAGTTCCGCTACTTCGGCCTGATCAAGGAACTGTCGCACTCCCAGATGGCGCGTGTCACCCAGATCGACTACGACCGTGCGATGACGTTCGTCGTCACGGAAAAGGACGAAGCGGGCAACACGCGCCTGCTCGGCGTGGTGCAGGCGCTGGCCGATCCGGACAACACGGTCGCCGAGTTCTCCGTGACGGTAAGCCCGCAGGCCCAAGGGCGCGGACTCGGGCGCGCGCTCATGGAGCACATCGTCGAGTACAGCCGCAAGCGCGGCACCGGAGAGCTGATTGGCTATGTGCTCACGGCAAATGCGCGTATGCTGACTCTCGCCCGTCATCTCGGCTTTGTCGAGGACAAGGAGATGGAGGCGGGCGTCCTTCATATCCGGCTGCCGCTGCAACACACGGCGCAGGCGCAGGACACCCGCGGGGCGTGACGCTCGAGGCCCGCCCGCCCGCAGTGTCCGAGGCGCGCGCCCTGGAGGGGGCAGGGCAGTCGCCTTGACCAGGAAGACGAATGCTAGTGAATTGCGTGGCCTACGAGGATGGCCGCAAGATTGCCGATCTGCATCCTGATGAAATATCGGACTACCTCCAGCGCCCGCGCTGCTTTGTCTGGGTCGCCCTCAAGGACCCCGGTCCCGGCGAACTGGCGCATATGCAGCACGAGTTCGGATTGCACGACCTCGCCGTCGAAGACGCGCAGCACGGTCACCAGCGTCCGAAGATCGAGCAGTACGGTGACTCGCTGTTCGCCGTGCTGCACGCGCTGAACAAAGACGCCGACGGCGATTATTCGATTGGCGAAGTGGCGATCTTCGCCGGGCACAACTACGTGCTTTCGGTGCGCTCGAACGCCACGCAGGGGCTCGGCGCCGTGCGGGCCCGCGCGGAGAAGGAGCCGAATCTGTTGCGTCAGGGTTCCATCTTTGTGCTCTACGCGCTCATGGACGCCATCGTCGATAGCTACTTCCCGATGCTCAACGATCTCGAGGCGCAACTCGAAGCGATCGAGGAGCAGATATTCACGCCGAATGCCCCCGCGAAGGGTCGCGCAATTATCGAAGACCTGTATCAGCTCAAGCGCCGGCTCATTACGCTGCAACACGCATGCGTGCCGCTGATGGAGGCCGTCAGCAAGTTGTTCGGGGCGATGGCGCCCAAGCTATGCGGTGGCATGCAGGAGTATTTCCGCGACGTTTTCGACCATCTTCAGCGCATCACGAAGAACATCGATCTGTTGCGCGAAATGGTCACGACCGCGCTGTCGGTCAATCTCGGCATGATCTCGCTCTCCGAGAATGAGACGACCAAGCGTCTGGGCTCATTCGCGGCGCTCTTTGCCGTGCCGACGATGATCGCCGGAATCTACGGCATGAACTTCTCCGATATCCCCGAGCTGAAGTTCCAGTACGGCTATCCGTTGTGCATCGCCGTGATGATCGGCATCGATGTGCTGCTGTTCGTCAGATTCCGGAAGGCCGGCTGGCTGTGAATGACGGGGCGGCGAGCGGTCGGTGAGAAGGCGGTTCCGGCCCGCCACGCCACACGGCGTCCATGTCAGGCGCGTGTCGCGATGCGCCCTTCGGCAGCCCTGTTGCCGGGCGACAACGGGGCTTACCCGAGGCCGCTTATCTGCCGTGCCGGGTATCGAGTAATTGCTCTAGAATGCGTGAACACCGCACCAGACGGTTGCCAAGGGTTGAGAACTACAAGAAACACCAGGCAAATAGGGGTCAGATATTGAATGCACCACTCTCGGGGATCCGCGTCATCGAATTCAGTCGAGGCGCGGCGGCTGCCTACTGCGGCTTGTTGTTGGCCGACATGGGCGCGGACGTCATCTTGATCGACGATCCGGTCGACGACATTTCCAACGATAGCCCGCGTCCGCTCAGTGCGATGGCGCACGCGGGCCTGCGGCGCAACAAGCGCTCCGTCACGCTCGACTTGCTCACGCTGGAAGGTCGCAGCCTCGCCCATACGCTGGTGCGTGGGGCGGACGTTGTCATCGAATGTTTGCCGTCGGGTGCGCTAGCGCGTGCCGGGCTCGGATACGACGCGTTGTCGGCCGTACAACCGCACTTGGTCTATGCGTCGATTTCGGCATTCGGCCAGGACGGCCCGCGGGCGGCGTCACAGCCCGGCGTGCCGGCGCTCGACGCGTTGCGGGGCATGCTTGGGGCGTCGCCCGGCGGGCTGGAGCCGCCACGCGACTTGCCGGTGGCCGATCTGGCCGCAGGGCTCTATGCGGCATTCTCCGTCTCGTCGGCGTTGGTCGCCGCCAAACAGCAAGGGCGCGGTGTTCATATCGACGTGCCGATGCTCGGGGCGACGCTTGCCATCGCTGCGTTGCACGCTGGCGATGCAGGCGCGCAAGCCGCGCATCGCGCCGGGCTGGTGCCTGGCGCGATGTCTCACGAAGTGACGGGCAGCGTGTCGGCGGCCACCTTGGACGCTGCCGGTGCGGGACCGTACCGGCACGGCGCAATGGCGTCCACGGCGCACAGCAAATCGTTGTCGTTATCAGAGGCCCAGAGCAACGCGAATGATGGCGACGATGCGGCGCGCTTTGGCGGGCCGTCGGCGCCATGGCCGACGTTTCGGGCCAGAGACGGTTATTTCGGCATGGATCTCGATGGACAAGCGCATTGGCGAGCGATCTGCGCGCTGATGCATCGCGTTGACCTGCTCGACGACTCTCGATTCGCCAGTGCGCGTGAGCGAGCGCGTCATCAAGCCGCGCTGCGCGACGTGCTGGAGGCGGTTTTCGTGCTCGAGGATCGCAGCGTCTGGCTTGCCCGGCTAGTGGCCGTGGGGGTGCCATGCACGGCGATCAGCACCTATTCGCGTGTCCTGGCGGACCCACAAGTGGCGCATATGGGGTGGGTGCGTTCGATGGTGTTGCCCAGTGGCGAGACGACACACACCATCGTTTCGCCTGTCCGAATCAATGGACAACGCCCGGTCACGCACCAGGATCCGCCTGCGCCCGGCGCGCATACGGGCGATATCCTTGCCGAACTCGAGGCCGCGGATGGGCCGGTTGCCCAGCGTGCTACACCACGGCAAGGTTGATACCCTTCCTACCGTGCCTGCGACTTGCTACCACATGGTGCGGCGACGTCTGAAGGGCGTCGCCCGCCTTGTCCGGCAAGGCTGACGCCAAAGACTGGGGCGCTCAGCGCCCGTGTCTTCGCAACGCCTTCTTGCGTGCCTGGGCCCCTCGGTTCCCCACCGGTTGGGACTATTCTGTTGCTGGCGGAATCTATATAATCCACAGTCATAAGCATATGACTAATAGTGATTTGCGCTGCCAAGTCGCTTCTTGCCGGATTTCCGTCCATGTTCCCAGAACTCTCGAGTGTTTCGCCGATGGCTGCTTTGCTGGGGGCTGCGGTCGGCCTCGTGCTGGGTTTGACCGGTGCGGGCGGTGGGATCTTTGCGGTGCCCGCGCTGGTGTTCGGGCTTGGATGGGGCGTGCCGCAAGCGGGGCCGGTGGCGCTGCTCGCCGTCGGGGCGAGCGCTGCGGTCGGCAGTGTGCATGGCTTGCGCGCCGGCCTGGTGCGCTACCGCGCGGCGATGTTGATGGCCGGGATCGGGGTCGCCGTGGCACCGCTCGGCACGTGGATGGCGCACCGTCTGCCGGAGCGCTGGCTGGTCGGACTCTTCGCCATCGCCATGATGGTCGTGGCGGCACGCATGTATCGCGCATCGCGTGGTGGCGCTGTCAACACTGGCAAAGCTGCCGGTGACACGACATTGACCGGCGACGCGCCGAGTCCACCATGTCGTCTGGATCCGGCGACGGGGCGGTTGCACTGGACGCGGCGCGTCGCAGGCACGCTCGGCGTCATCGGCGCGGTGTCGGGGTTTGCGTCGGGACTGCTGGGGGTCGGCGGCGGGTTCGTGATCGTCCCTGCGTTGCGGCGCTTCACCGATATCACGGTGCACGGTGTCGTGGCCACGTCGCTCTTCGTTATCGCGCTGATCTCCGCCGGCACGGTCGCCAACGCATGGTGGAACGGCATGCATCCGGGAGCCCAGGGGTGGATGTTTGTGGCGGGCGGCATCGTCGGCATGTTGCTCGGACGCATACTCACGCCGCACATCGAGGCGTCAAGGCTGCAGCAAATCTTCTCCGCGTTGATGGCTGCCGTCGCGCTGGGCATGTTCGCCAAGGCCTTCGGGGCCTGACATACGCCAATCGTGCGCGGGCCCTCTGGCCGCCCGCGCAGATCTCTCAAAATTCGCTACGCTTTGCGAGTGACTCGCGACGTCACTTGCGTCCTCGTACCACGCCGCGAACCGACTGTGGTTGGCGTGTCGGTCGTGCGCCGAATGAATTTTTCCGGCACCGGGTTGTCCATTGGGACGTGGCATCTGCGTGAGGGGTACGTAATCCGAGCCATCCCCGCATCGAAGTTCCGCAAATCGCGTGTGCCGCGTGCACCGCAGTCAGTCATCCACCTAATTTGGACTAGGATATTTCCTATAAGCAGCGCCAAAGCGGTCGGATTTTGTAGATTTATCCTATATTTCTGCTGGTCGCCAAACGACGCGTGACGTTGAAGTGTCACGCGGCGGGTCGATTGGCTTTGCATCGATGACCACGACACACGTTAACGCTCCGGCATCCCCCTCACTTCGCTGTTGGTTTGGGTTTGCCAGGCACGCCATGGGGCACCTGAACATCGCCACGCTGGCACGACTGGGCGGCACGCTTGTGATGGTGTGGCTCGCGGGATGCAGTGAATACCCGGCATCGACAGCGAGCGCGTTGGGTGCGGTGCAGGCGCAACCGGTTGCGGTGTCGCGTGAGGTCGAAGCGCGTATGCGGCCGGTGGCCGCCGCCGTGGCGATGAGTGGCACGCCACAAGTGGGCCGGGTTGTGAGCGGGACGTATCGGTGGATGGCGGATTGGCCTGAAACCCAGAGCGTCCATCAGTGGGAAGCGGCGTCCGGGCCGACGCGCATTCGCGTTGTCGCTCGGGCGCGCGAGATGATGCCGTCGACGGGCTTGCGTGGCGTGCGCCTTCGGTACTGTGTCAAGCCCGTCATCGGCGCCGGCACGGCGCGCCTGGCGGGCCACAAGACGTGCTCTGCCTGGACGACGGTCGAGGGCGCGGGCGCGGCTGGCGTGGCCGGATAGCGATGACGTTGGCGGCACGCCGAACCAAAGAGGGCGACGCGCCGTCCGGTTGGGGCCTGCCAATGTCGCCAGTAGTAAAGCGGTCACGCCTTCGTGACCAACGAGTGTGTCGGCTCGACCCACATTCCTCTTTTGGGAAGCCATGACGCGTAGACACGGCGAAGGATCGCGTGCGCCCACGGCTGACTTCTTTTAAAAGGATTTTGCAAGATGATGGTAAAAATTCTGATCGCCGATGATCATCCGATCATCGCCTCGACGCTGCGTGAAATGCTGTCCCCGGATCCCGGGTTTCACGTGCTGCCGCCCGTGACTAACTCGACAGAGCTCTTCAAGGCACTTGAGACGAATTCGGTCGACGTGCTGATCACCGACTATTGCATGCCCGGCGGCACCTTTGGTGACGGGCTTGTCATGATCAACCGCGTGCGTCGCAAGTATCCGGACGTCAAGATCATCGTGTTCACCTCGATCGAACAACCGGCCATCATCCACGCGCTTGATAGCTGCGGGGTGCTGGGCGTGATGACCAAGTCCGACGATCTGCGCGAAATCACGGTATGCGTGGAGCGCTGCCGGCGTGGCATGAGCTATCGCGGCGGGCGCGCCGAACAGATTCTCGAGGAGCAGATGCGCCGCAAGCCGACCGCGCGCCGTCCGCTCTCGCCGAAGGAAATGGAAGTGCTTCGCATGTACCTGGACGGGCTGAACGTGTCGCAGATTGCCGATGCCCTCAAGCGCTCGGCCAAGACGATCAACAACCAGAAGCGCATGGCGATGAGCAAGCTGGGCTGCCGCACCGACATGGAACTGTTCAAGCTCCACGTCTCGAGTCCGGTGCAGTTCTCGCGTGACGGCGAAGTCGAAACGCCGAGCGCCGTCTGAGTTTGTCCCGACCTACGACATTGGCGTCCAAGCCCGACGCAACGATAACGCGTGACATCGCGATTGCGGGCCGCCTGCTTCGTGTCGGTGGCCTGCTGGCCCTGCTGTTTGGGTTGTCGGTGTGGGGCGCGGCGGTGTCCTATGCGTTATTCGGCATGGTTTGGCAGGGGGGGCAGAAAACGGCCGCGTTTTTCGCGACCGTCGGCCATGAGATTCGCGACGTCGAGATCTTCGACGAGCAGGCCAATGCGATGGCGCAAGCGACGCTGGCGAGCGATGTTCGCTCGGGCGGCGTCACGCAGTTGCTGACCGATCGGATCCTCACGCCGCTGCTCACCATGCCGGTCGGCACGGCGAGGCGTATTGCCGGCGTCGGATGGGAGGGCGACTTCCAGATTATCAAGCTGGCGGACATACCGCCCGAGCGCGCACGGGTTTTGGCGCGACTCACCCTGCGCTTGATGATTCTCGACGCCAACTTCTGGAGTGCGCTGGGCGGACAGGACGAGACCTTCATCATCTCGGCCGACGGGGCGTTTGCCGCTCGCCGGACGAGCGTCGACATGGCGTCGGCCAGTGCCACCGATCTGACGCGCGACGCGCATGCGATGCTCGCGGAAATCAACAAGGTCGAGCGGTACAGCGCGCGTCGTTCGGCCAATAACGAGGGTCCGTTCTGGACCTACCCCTACAGCAATTCCCTCACCGGTTTGACGGCGGTCTCGAGCTTCGTGCCGATCCGCGATCTCAACGGTCACCTGATGGTCTACGTCGGCACCAGCATGGCACCCGACCTGATTGTGCCGCCGCGCCTGCGAACGTTGGAGCACACGGGCGAAGCGCTCCAATTGGTGTCGGCGGACGGGTTCGTCGTGGCGAGCGCCGGCGCGCCGCTCGGGTTGTTGGGGCATCTGCGTACGCTTGCCACGTTGCCGCTCTTTGGAGACGCGCAAATGGTGGTGCGTTACGATGGCGAACATCTGGTCTTCGAGCGTCATATGGCGTCGTCGCCGTGGTTCGTCCGGTACGCCGTTCGGCCAGTCGATATGCTGCAGCAAAGCGCCACGACGTTGATCAGCGCCACGTTGCTGCTATGTCTTTATGCTGCCGCCGTGTACGCCGGGATGCGCTACATGCGTCAGCGCATGATCGAACCGGCACGTCGGCGCACGACAGCGCTTCTCGAACGAGACGCCTTCACGCAAACGCTGATCGAAACAGCCCCCGTCGGCATGGCGATCATCGATCCCTTCGAACCGAGTGTGGTGATGAGCAATCCGGCGTACGCGGGCACCGTCGACTTGCTGCGACATCTCGGCGACGGCGAGTTGACGCGTATGTATCGCCAGGTGCATAGCGGTGTGGTGGCGCGTCCGGTGCGCCGCTTGCTCAGCGCGCTCGACGATGCCGGCGAGCGCCACTACGCCGTGAGCTTCGTCGATACCGTCTTTCGTGAGCAGTCGGTGCTTATCGCCACGCTGTCCGACGTCACGGAGCAGCGCCGCTTCGAGCTCGAGCAGCGCAAGGCGCGGCTTGCCGCCGAGAGTGCCAATCGCGCCAAGGACGTTTTCCTGACGACCGTCAGCCACGAAATGCGCACACCGCTGTATGGCACGCTCGCGTCGCTCGAACTACTGAGCGCACAACATCTCGGTAACGATCATCGCTATTACGTCGACGTCATGGAGAGTTCGACGCGCAATCTCCTCGATCTCATCAACGATCTGCTCGATTACTCACGGATCCAGGTCGGTCGCTTCGAGCTGAATCTCCGCGATGGGTCACTGCTCAAGGAACTCGAAGCCATCGGGTTGTCGTTTACGGGGCGTGCGCGGTTGCAGGGGCTTACGCTCGACTGGATGATCGATCCGCAGCTCTCGCGGGCGGTACACACCGATGCCCTGCGACTTGGACAGGTCGTGACGAATCTCGTCGGCAACGCCATCAAGTTCACCGAGAAAGGGCACGTCGCCTTCAGCGCGAGGGTGACGCACGCCGACCCGCAAGGCTGCGACGTGACCTTCACGGTGAGTGACAGCGGCGTTGGCATCGCGGCTGGCGATCTGGCGGACTTGTTCCGGCCGTTCGGCAAGAGCACGTCGGAGCCTGGCATGCAGCACGGCACCGGACTCGGGCTGGCGATTTCACATCAGTTCGTCGGTATGCTCGGCGGCGAGTTGCAGGTCGACAGTCAGGAGAGGGCGGGCACCACGATGCGCTTCACGCTTCGTCTGCCCTGGGCGTCGGACAGCGAGGGGCTGCCCGTCATCGGCACGGGCGAGACGTTCGCGTACGTGAGCGGGCTCGTTCGTCGCCATGCCTATCTCGACGCGTTGATTCGCCGGGCGGGTTTCACGCCGGTTCGGTATGACGACGCGGTAACGTGGTCTTCGGGCAATGGGCGTGTCCAGGATGCGGGCCTGCTCATGTTTGCCGACGAATGGCCGGTCCGCGGCATGGCAGGCGCTGAGGTCTATCTGCTGCGCTCGGCGCCTGTCGATCGCCCGGCTGGCAGCGCCCCCGCGTGGCCACGTGACGTCTCGCTGTTCCAGCAGGCGGAGCTTTGGGATGCGCTTGACCTGACGTCGCCGCCGCGACTTGCCGCAAGCGGTGACATGCCGGGCTCGGCCGGCCCGCAGGCGCGCGTCAAGCCGTTGGGGGGATGGTACGTGCTTGTCGCAGACGATCATCCGATCAGTGGCATGTTGCTGTCTCGGCAGTTGGAAGGGCTGGGCGCGATGGTCGATTGCTATCACGACCCGCGCGAGGCGCTCGATGCGTTCGACGCGGAATCGCACATGCTGGTGATCACCGACGCGAACATGCCGCACCTCTCCGGACACGCGTTGGCCACGCAGATCAAGGCGCGTGCGCCCCATGTGCCGGTGATCGTGGCAACGGCAGACGTCACGATGCGCAGCGACGACGAGGAGACATCGCCGTACGACGCCATCGTCTACAAGCCCGTGGATGCCCGGTCGTTGTTGCGCGTCATTGAACTTGTCCGGTCGCGGTATCCGTCGCTTTGCGTGGACATTGCGCCGCTGCCGACGTCGCCCGAACTGATCGACAGCGCGCCGAAGCCGACGCCCGACACGACTTCGGCGAAGGACTGGCGGCTGCCGCTATCGGACATGCTCGACACGTTCGTCAAGATTGCGGACCAGGACATCGCGAACTGCCGGGCGGCGCTGGCCGACCCGTCGCGCGACACGCTTCGTCACTCCGCGCATCGTCTGCGGGGCGGATTCATGGCGTTCGGGCTCAGTTCGCTGGCGTCGCTCGCGGCGCAGGTGGAACATCTGGCGCCCCAGGCGTCCGTGGGGCAGATGCAAGCCGCGTTCGACGTGCTCGACATGGCGTGGAACGACTGGCTGCGTGCCCAAGGACATGCCATCACCAGCGACGCCTGACACACGCGTCAGGCGCTCGCCGTCAGGACTCGGCGAAGTGCTCCGAGATCAACTGGCGTAGCCACTGATTTCCGCCGTCCTGGTGGTAGCGGCGATGCCAGAACACATTCGTTTGCAGCGCGGGAAGCCGCAGCGGCGGCTTGACGAACCGCAGGCCGAACGGCGCGGCGGCACGTTCGGCAAATTTCTGCGGCACGGTGACCACGAGATCGTTGACGCTCACCACATAGGGCACGGCGATGAAGTGAGGGACCCACACGTTGGCGTCGGCACCGAAGCCGGCTTGTGTCAGAAGTTGATTGACGCGCGCATAGGGATTGTCGCCGGTGGCGACGAACAGGTGGCGTGCCGCCTGGAATTCCGCCAGGCCGGCACGGGGGGTGTCGAGCGCGTGGCCGATGCGAAACAGGCTCACATACTGTTGGCGAAACAACCGGCGCTGGAAGAACGGTCCGGTCAGGTCGTCGAACGCCCCCACCGCGAGATCGATGCGCCCCGACGCCATGGCTTCCTTCAGATCGGGCAGCGTCGCCCGGACGGTGCGCAGGTGCACACCGGGAGCGAGCCGCGTGCACAGGTCGACGAGCGCCGGCATGAAGTACACCTCCCCCACATCCGTCATCGCCAACGTAAATTCCCGCTGACTGGTCGCCGGATCGAACGCCTCACGGTGATTGATGGCACGCGCGAGGCCGTCCAGGGCCGCCGAGACCGGCTCCGCGAGCGCCTGCGCGAACGGCGTGGGTTGCATGCCCGTGCCGGTGCGCGTGAAGAGTTCGTCTTCAAACGTCTGCCGCAGGCGGGCCAAGCCGTTGCTGACTGCGGGTTGAGACAAGCCCAACTCGCGTGCCGCCTGAGAGATGCTCCGATGCGTGAGGACCGCATGGAAGACGACCAACAGGTTCAAGTCGACGTCACGTAAGGAAATCATGGGGCGGCGATATTATTCGCGTTATGAATAGAGCAGATTCGTCTATTTATATCGCAAAATTGAATCGCTTGTCGGACAATGTTTCCATTCGATATCAGGAGACGAGGCCACTCATGCGTCAAGCAGACCAAATTCAGGGGGACCTGGGCTATCTGTCCGGGTTTGCCAACGAGTTCGCGACCGAAGCGTTGCCCGGTGCGCTGCCTATCTGGCAGAACTCGCCGCAGCGTGCGCCGTACGGTCTCTATGCGGAGCAACTCTCGGGCACGGCGTTCACGGCGCCGCGCGGACATAACCGTCGCTCGTGGGTGTATCGCATTCGTCCTGCCGCGATGCACAAGCCGTTCACCGCCATCGCATCGTCGCGCTGGCTGAGCCGATTTGACGACGTGCCGACGCCCCCCGACCAGATGCGCTGGGATCCGCTGCCGATGCCTGACGTGCCGACCGATTTCATTGACGGCATGGTGACGATGGCCGGCAACGGCGGCCCGGACGCCGGGCGCGGCTGTGGCATTCACCTGTATGCGGCGAGCAAGTCGATGGACGGCCGATTCTTCTACAACGCCGACGGTGAGCTGCTCGTCGTGCCGCAGGAAGGGCGTTTGCGGATCGCGACAGAATTCGGTGTGCTCGACGTGGCGCCCTATGAAATCGCCGTACTGCCACGTGGCGTGCGTTTCCGTGTGACGCTGCCCGATGGCCGTGCACGCGGCTATGTGTGCGAGAACTACGGTGCGTTGTTCCGTCTGCCGGATCTCGGTCCGATCGGCTCGAACGGCCTGGCAAATCCGCGGGACTTTCTCACGCCTGTTGCCGCCTATGAGGATATCGAAGGCGACTTCGAGCTCGTGGCGAAGTTTGGCGGCGCGTTGTGGCGTGCCGACATCGGGCATTCCCCGCTCGATGTGGTGGCCTGGCATGGCAACTACGCGCCTTACAAGTACGATCTGCGCCGCTTCAACACGATCGGTTCGATCAGCTTCGACCATCCGGACCCGTCGATCTTCCTGGTGCTGCAATCGCAAAGCAACGCCCCGGGGGTGGACGACATCGACTTCGTGATTTTCCCGCCGCGCTGGCTGGCGATGGAAAATTCGTTCCGTCCGCCATGGTTCCATCGCAATATCGCCAGTGAGTTCATGGGACTCATCCAGGGTGTCTACGACGCCAAGGCCGAGGGCTTCGTCCCGGGTGGCGCCAGCCTGCACAACTGCATGTCGGGCCACGGCCCCGATGCGGACACGTTCGAGAAGGCCTCGGCGGCCGATACGAGCCAGCCGCACAAGGTCGACGCGACGATGGCCTTCATGTTCGAGACGCCGACGGTCATTCGTCCCACGCGCTTCGCGCTGGAGACCAAGCAGCGGCAAGACAACTACTACACCTGCTGGCAAGGCCTGAAGAAACATTTCACTCCGAACCAGAAATAAGTGGCGTCGCGCCCGCAACGGCGCGAACCACTGAAGCGGCCGTCCGCGCATACGAATGGCGCAGGGGCGGCCGACGTGCTACCTCGAACAAGGAACTCCACATGTCCGCACTCCCGCAAAGCTGGGTCGCGTCCGCCAACACTGGCGTGACGGACTTCCCACTGCAAAACCTGCCGTATGGCGTGTTCAGCACCGCATCACAACCGACACCGCGTGTTGGCGTTGCCATTGGCGATCAGGTACTGGATCTGGCGGCGCTCGAAGCCGCCGGCGTGCTCAAGGTCCTCGAGGCCGGTGGCACGACGGTTTTCTCGCAGCCCGTCATCAACGCGTTCGTGTCACTGGGCAGCGCTGCCTGGCGGGCCACGCGTGCCCGCCTGACGTCGCTGCTCGCCGTGGACGGCGATGCTGCCCTGCGTGAAAACGCCTCGCTGCGGGCGCAGGCGCTCGTACCACTTGCACAGGTCACGCTGCATCTGCCGGTGCAAGTACCCGGCTACACCGACTTCTACTCGTCGAGAGAGCACGCGACCAACGTGGGCAGCATGTTCCGCGATCCGGCCAATGCGCTGATGCCGAACTGGCTGGAAATTCCGATCGGCTACAATGGTCGCGCCAGTTCCGTGGTGGTGAGTGGCACGCCGATTCATCGCCCGAACGGGCAGATCAAGCTGCCCGATGCGCCGCGTCCGATTTTCGATGCCTGCCGCAAGCTCGACTTCGAACTCGAAACCGGCTTCATCGTCGGACGCGACACGTCGCTGGGCGACAGCCTGAGCGTGGAAGCGGCCGAAGCGGCCATCTTCGGGATGGTGTTGCTCAATGACTGGTCGGCACGTGACCTGCAGCAATGGGAATACGTGCCGCTCGGACCGTTCAACGCAAAGTCGTTCGGCACGTCAATCTCGCCGTGGGTGGTGACGATGGAAGCGCTCGAACCGTTCCGCGTGGCCGGCCCCGAGCAGGATCCGCAGCCGGTCTCGTACCTGCAGCAGCAGGGCAAGCATGCCTTCGACATCGCGCTGGAAGTGCATCTGCACGCCGACGGCGACGCACAGGCGACGTCCATCTGCCGCACCAACTTCCGTCACATGTACTGGAGCATGGCACAACAGTTCGCCCACCATACGGTCTCGGGCTGCAACGTGCGCGTCGGCGACCTGATGGGCTCGGGCACGATCAGTGGCCCGACGCCAGACGCATTCGGCAGCCTGCTCGAACTGACATGGAACGGCAAGAACCCGATCACGCTTGCCAGCGGTGCGAAACGCACGTTCATTGAAGACGGCGATACGGTTGTGATGGCAGGCTGGTGCCAGGGGGACGGTTACCGCGTCGGCTTCGGCGAGGTCTCGGGCAAGATCCTGCCTGCGAAGGCGAGATAGGCGAGATAGGCGCGATCGGCGTGACGTGCCGACGTATGCCCGCAGGCTTGCCGGGCATGCGGACGGATGCGCCCTCAACGCGCCGCGCCGCGTCTGTCGTTTATGGCCCCGGTGATACCGCGTACACGTGAGTGCGACTGAGACGTGCCGGCGACAGGCGCTGCCACCATGGATTGACACGGCTAACGATCATGCCCGCGCTCACGCGGCATCGCGTGGGCGTATAGGCGAGTTCGTTGCCGACCCGACGTAACAGCGGCGGATCGCCGAGACGGGCGCGGCGGGGCACGCGCAGCGAGCGCCGCGCACGCGGAACCGGTGGTGGGGAAGCGGTAGCGTGTGACATTGGATATTTCCCTGAATCAAGCGAATACGGGAAGTATTTAGCCACGTCGCGGCGAGCGGCGACAGGTGAAGCAATCCGAAAAATGTGTTCGATGGGCATGACAGCCCACCGTCGCAAGTCACCAGGCTCATTGGTGTTTGTCGTCAGGCGTGGCCGGAGGATTGGCCACCGCCGCGGCAGGTGACGACGCCTCCGACGTGGGCGCGGCTGGCGATGACGCCGTCGGCGTCCCATTCGGCGACATCGGCGCACGGTTCAGTCCGTCATTGATCCACGCGTTGAGCAGCGTATAGGTCACCGCGAGAATCACCGGCCCCACGAACAGGCCCACGATCCCGAACGTCAGCATTCCCCCGAGCACGCCCGCGAGAATCAACGTCATCGGCAGATCAGCCCCCCGGCGGATCAACATCGGACGCATGATGTTGTCGAGCATGCCGATGAAGACCGAGAGCACCAACAGCAGTGTGGCGAGCGTCGGGCTGTCCTGCCAGTAGAGCCACGCCACGCTCGAGAGCAGCACGGGGAACGGGCCGATCTGGGCGACGCACAGCACCAGCATGAGCGCCGTCAGGAAGCCCGACAGCGGCACCCCCGTCAACCACAGGCCAAGACCGCCGAGCAGCGACTGCGTCACGGCGGTGACCACGATCCCGAGTGCCACCGCGCGAATCGACATGCCGGCGAGCCGGACCGATTCCTCGCCGCGATCGCCGCCGAGGCGCCGCGCCATGCGAATCAGCGCTCGCGCCGCACGCTCTCCCCGCATGAAGAGAATGCCGGAGATGATCAGCGTGAGGCCAAGGTGAACCACGAGCAGGCCGATCGACCCCAGCTTGGAGAATCCCCACGTCGCTGCCTTGACGGCATAGGGCTGAATCCTCGCGACGAGACCGCCGGGGCCGGCGGCCGCAAGCGCCTGCCACTCTTCGCTGGCGCGTTGGCCCACCACGGGAATGCGGATCAGCCAGTCGGGCGGCATCGGCAGGCCGCGCTGCCCGATGGTGTGCACTTGTGCGCTGATGTCGGAGGCGTGCCCGATCAGCGTGCCGATCGCGGCGGACAGCGGTGCGACAACGATCACGAGCATGCCGATGATCATGACGGTGGTGGCGAGCCATCGTTTGCCCCACAGGCGGCGTTGCAGGCCGACGAGTACAGGCCAGGTGGACGCGACGATGGTCACCGCCCAGATGAATGCCGGTAGAAACGGGAGCAGGATCCATAACGTGCCGATCATCAGCAGGCTGAGCACGAGAATGACCAGCAGGTTACGGGCGAGCTCGCTCGGGGGGGTGGAAAGCATGAAGGCTCCGGCTGGCAGGGGGGGGCGAACGCGTATCAGCACGCGTCTGGACGCACAGGTCGCACACGGTGCGCACATGAGGCGCACGATGCCATGCCCGCGCGGGCGCGGCAAGTGCGCCGTGCCTGTGCTTCACAAGGCGGTCGTTTCCGGGGACTCGCCGTCGGAGTCGTCCGACGCGTTGGATGCGGCGCTGGGCCACCGCGGGTGGCGATGTGGCGGGCTCAAGGCGCCTGGCAACGTCGTCGTGCCGTGTCGCCGTGCCCCCGCCGGTCGACGGCTCGCGCCCCCGTCATCGACATGACGACCGCCTGCGGCGGGCGATGCGGCGATGGCGAGCGTCGGACTGGCGAGCCAGTTGTTGTTCAATTCACCGGTGCCGACGCCATTCGGGCTGATTGGGCGCATTGACATGGAGCTTGCCGACGATACCCCCGAGTCGGCCATCGTGATCACCGTAATGGTGCTGATCTTCGGCCGCGGCGCGCGACGTTCGTGCGCAGTGCGAATGTCCTCGCGCTGTGCGGCGCTATGGCCGATCGAGAAGACGAGACCGATAAGACCGTAGAGCACGTCGAGTACCGCGAAGACATGCGCATCTTCCACCAGGCTTGGGGCGTCGCTGCCGGGCGCGGACTGCGTTGCATTGAGGGCAGTAGTGCTGTCGTTCGACAGCAAGGCGTTCTCGCGGCCGTGGCCGTGCGCCGACCCGTCGCCCATCCACGCAAGGTAGTAGAAGGTGGCCGTGAGCGCGAACCAGATGAGACGGGGCGGCGCAGAGCGAAGCATGGCGCCGACATCGTGGACGAACTCGTGCAGGCAGTCGTGCCACTCACGCGGCACGGACTCACGTCGTGCGGTATCGATCAGTAACTCGGCGAGGTTGTCTTGCGCGAGGATTTGCAGGCTGGCGTTGTGCCGGGTCGTTCCCAACTGGTGGATGATCGGCAGCAGCGTCATGCCTGGGATGGGCGCCAGCGGAATTTCCAGCGCTGCGTGCAGGGTATCGCCGAAGCGCCGCGTGAAGATTCCAGGAAACCAGTGGGATACGCCGCGTTCGATGCCGTATCGGGCGCCGTTGCGCAGTACGCCGTAGCAAAACACGAAACCGAGCACTTGCGCAAATGCCGCCCGATAAGGCGTGGAAAGGATCGCGCTCAATCCCTCCAGGCCGGGCGCCGGGGTTGTGCGCGCGATCCGGTTACGGTACTGCCGTTGGGTCACGTTGAAACTGGCCATGCCGAGCAGGTTGATCAGCACGATCGCGAGCGCGGCCAACGGTGGCCAAAGCGGGGCTTGGGATCGGGTGGGATCGGTCGCCTCGGCCAGCAGCGAGGCGAACGTGGAACCGGTGGCGAACGGCAACGCATCGCGAAGTGTGCCGATGCAGAACGCGCGCCACGAAAACACAGGTCTCTGCTCGCACAACAGGGCTTCGAGACGTTCGCTCACGTCCGCGACGTCGAAGCCGTGCAGAGCAAGTGTTCGGGCCTGCCGATGCAGATGCGTTTGCAAGGTCTCGTGCCACGGTTGCGTCGTCATGCCGCCGGGCACCTGCGGGGTGTTGAATCCAGGGCGCGCAAGCGGCGTCAGCGGGGTGCGCCATCCGTTTTCTGCGTTGGGTGGTCCCAACGCATCCAGCGCCGGCAGGGCGATCTCCTGCCACAGGGCATCGAAGATGCGGAGTGCGCGGCTTGCGCCCGGACCTGCATATGTGTCGATCGTGAAGGTGGGCGCGTCGACTGTCGACGGCCGGGACGGAGCGGCGGGTGCGGACGACGCGCGCGTGACGGGCAGTGGCGCAAGCGCCGCGAGTCCCCTGGGCGACCCCGCGCCTGGGCTTGGACACGCATGCGTCATCATCATCAGAACGGGCGGCGACTCGGCCGTGAGGCCGGTGTGTGCTGCGGCTTGCTGGGCGCGGGCGAAATCCTCCGCCAGTGGCGTGACGGGCTCGCGTCGTTCGGCGTCGTTCAACCCCGAGGTGGCGAGAGTGGTATCGGACGCGTGAAGCATTGGCGGAAGACAGGAGAAGCAATTGCGGAGCATGGCGTCAATGGCAGGACTCGGCCAGCGGCGAGGTGCCGGGCCTCAGGCATGAAGAGTCGAAATGAAGCGGGCGATGCTACGCCCGTCCGCCCCTGGCGGCCACGCCTGGACAGTCGTTTGAAGTCGTTCATTCGCGATGTTGCGTAGCGGCGTCAGGTCGACTGGCGACGCGTGATCCGGGATTGACCGTCTTGTGCGTCACGCGTCATGCATCGGGCACGACCATGACCCCGGCGCGCAAACCGTTTGCGACATCGGGGTTGGGAAAGACGATCCGCTCCTCAGGATGCGACACGGTGTAGGTGTTTTCGCCGTCGCGCGCCAGCACGGTGCCAGCGGTGTAGGGCGTGAAGTTCGGCGTGTCGGCCGGGACGTCGAGGACGAAGGCGTCCGTGCGGCGCACGATTTCGGCGGCGACGCGAAAGCGCCTGGCGCACAGGACCTTGCCGTCGTCGCGCGTCCCCATCTCGCCGCCCGACAACCAGCGGCGCAGGGCGGCGTCGATGCCGGCAAAGTCCTCGAGACGGTTTTGCCCGAACGGCGCGACCTTTCCCAGCTCCAGCGTGCAGCTCTCGGCTTTGAAGCGCGCACACGTGTAATACGAAAACGTCACGGACGGTTGTTCGGTGAGCATCACCGCCTCGATATCCGCTGCGGCAAGCGTGTCGAGCCAGTCATCGCCCGGCGGGCACTGCGGCGGACTCGGCACGACCGCGAAGCGGGGGAAGAGCGACGCCCGGATTGCCGTGTGCATATCGACGTGCCGGCGCAGGCGACGCACACCGCGCGGCTGGGCAAAGAACTGCCCCACGATCACTTCGAGTTCTCGTGCGCGCTGCACGGCGGGTGACTCCGCGCGCTTGGCGTGAGCGCCCTGGAACAGGCGGTTCAGGTCGTACTCGAGATAACGCTTGCCGGCACGCACGGCGTCCGGGTTGCCGAGCACGACGAGCACGCGTTCACGCAATGTCAGATGGCCGTCGGCAATGTCACGCAGAATGCCGTCGACGATTTCGATCGGGGCGGTTTCGTCGCCGTGAATGCCGCAAGAGAGGATCGCGTCGAAGCGCGGACGACTGGGCTTGAGGCGTGTGCCGGACATTTGGCCGGTGTCGTCGGGGGCCAGTTCCAGCACCCCTTCCGCATGCCGTTGCCAGTGTACGCCACAGGGATCGATGCCCTCGCTGCGCTCACTGTTGTGCGATTCGCGCACGTCGCTTAGCCAGTGACGCAGGGCCGAACGATTGGCGTGGGTCATGATGAGGGATCTCCAGACATGCAGGCCCCTATTCTAGGCGCGTCGTCGGCATGTCTGGCATGCGACCTCGCGTATGCCGGGAGACGGCCTGTCCACGCGGTGCTACCGGTACGTTCGGCGCGCGCGCATTGTTGCGGCGGTCGAATCCGTGTCATCATGATCCGCATCGCACGCCGTTCCATCGGGCGTAGCCTCAGGGATTGCCGTTCATGACCGAACTGTACGTCGAAGGTGTCTGGCGCACTGCCAACGGAGCAGCATTTTGCACGTGCGATCCCATGTCGGGCGATGTCGTGTGGCAGGGCCACGCAGCCGATGCGGGCGATGTCGACGCCGCCGTTCAGGCCGCGCGTCGTGCGCAGCGCGATTGGGCGCGACGCAGTGTCGACGAGCGACTGGCCGTGTTGCATCGCTTCGCGGCCATTGTGAGCGCACAAGCTGAAACGCTCGCGGACGCGATGGGTCGAGAGACCGGCAAGCCGCTGTGGGAAGCACGCACCGAAGTGGCGACGATGGCCGCAAAGGTCACGCATTCGGCGAAAGCGTACGAGGCGCGTACGGGCGAACGGCGCAGCACGGTGGCGGACGCTCAGAGTGTCGTGCGGCACCGGGCGCATGGTGTGATGGCGGTGTTTGGACCATACAATTTTCCCGGGCATCTGCCCAACGGACATATCGTCCCGGCGCTGCTCGCGGGCAACACCGTCGTGTTCAAGCCCAGCGAACTGGCCCCCGGCGTGGCTGAGCAAACCTTGCGATGCTGGATCGAAGCGGGCCTGCCGCCGGGGGTACTGAATCTGGTGCAGGGCGGGCGCGATACCGGGGCGGCCCTCGCCGCGCATGATGGTATCGACGGCCTGTGCTTCACCGGTAGCTCGGCCACGGGCCGCGCGCTGCATCAGCAGTTCGCCGGACGGCCCGGCACGATCCTCGCGCTGGAGATGGGCGGCAACAATCCGCTGGTCGTCGATGCGCCTGCCGATATCGACGCGGCCGTCCATGTGAGCATTCAGTCCGCGTTCCTCTCCGCGGGGCAGCGCTGCACCTGTGCCCGGCGCCTGCTCGTGCCACGGGGGCCGCAGGGCGACGCGTTCATCGACCGGTTGACGTGCGTGACACAACGCATCGTCGTCGGGCGTTACGACGCCGAGCCGCAGCCGTTCATGGGGGCCGTGGTGTCGTTGCCGGCGGCGCGTCGCATGATCGTGGCCCAGGCCAACCTGATGGCGCTCGGCGCCCGCGCGATCCTGCCGCTTGCCCAGCCGGACGGTCGTTCGGCATTGCTCACGCCGGGACTGATCGATGTGACGCCGGTGGCCGCGCGCGATGCGTTGCCCGACGAAGAGTATTTCGGCCCGTTGCTGCAAGTGCTGCGCTATGACACGTTCGACGAAGCCATCGCGCTGGCGAATCGCACGCGCTACGGGTTGGCGGCGAGTCTGCTGTCCGACGATCCCGCGCGTTACGAACACTTTCTCGCCGAGATCCGCGCGGGCATCGTCAACTGGAATCGACCGACGACGGGCGCGGCAGGCGCGGCGCCGTTCGGGGGCATTGGCGAGTCCGGCAACCACCGTCCCAGCGCGTGGTACGCGGCCGATTATTGCGCATATCCGATGGCGTCGATGGAGGCCGAGCACGTGTCCCTGCCCGAGCACCTCAGTCCCGGTCTGGACTTTGCCTCGTGCTGATTGTCGTTTATCGACTTGTTTTCCGCTTTCTCAGGAATGGATATGACGCGTTTTGCCCGCGAAGCCAACTTCGACGGATTGGTCGGTCCCACCCACAACTACGCGGGGTTGTCGTTCGGCAACGTCGCCTCGGCAAACAATGCCAATCGCGTATCGAATCCGCGTGAGGCTGCGTTGCAGGGGCTTGCCAAGATGAAGGCGTTGGCGGATCTGGGCTACGCCCAGGGCATATTGCCGCCGCAAGAGCGTCCGTCGGTTGCCTTGCTGCGTACGCTCGGCTTCACCGGCGACGACCGGACGGTCATTCGCGAGGCGGCGCGCACCGCCCCCGAACTGCTCGGCGCGGCGTGTTCGGCCGCGAGCATGTGGACGGCCAATGCCGCAACCGTCAGCCCTTCGGCGGACACGGCAGACGGCCGGGTGCATTTCACGGCGGCCAACCTGTGCAGCAAACTGCACCGCGCCTTCGAGCACGACACGACGTCACGCGTGCTGCGTACCGCATTCCCGGATGAAGCGCGTTTCGCCCACCACGATGCCTTGCCGGGCTGGCCGTCCTTGGGGGATGAGGGGGCGGCGAACCATACGCGGCTGTGCGGAGCCTACGGCGAGCGCGGGGTCGAGTTCTTCGTGTACGGTCGGGACGATCTGGCGAGCGCGCCGGCACCGCACCGATTTCCGGCGCGTCAGACGCTGCAGGCGAGTCAGGCGATTGCACGTCTGCATGGTCTGGCGCACGACGACGTGGTGTTTGCGCAGCAGCATCCCGACGCCATCGATGCCGGCGTCTTCCATAACGACGTGATCGCGGTAGGCAATGGCAACGTGCTGTTCTGTCACGCGCAGGCGTTTGTCGATCAGGCGGCGGTGCTGGCGACGCTTCGCGAGCGGATGGCGGCGCGAGGCACGGCGCTGGCGGTGGTGGAGGTCGGGGCCGACGACGTCTCGATCGAGGACGCTGTCGGCAGTTACCTCTTCAACAGTCAGTTGCTCGCGCGAGCCCCTGCGTCGGGCGGAGGGATGTCGTTGGTGGTGCCGCAGGAGTGCCAGGAGCGTCCGGCCGTGTGGCGCTATCTCGAATCGCTGGTGGCCAGTGGTGGACCGATTCGCGCGTTGCATGTGTTCGATTTGCGCGAGAGCATGCGCAACGGCGGTGGGCCGGCGTGCCTACGTCTGCGCGTGGTATTGACCGATGACGAGCGCAAGGCCACCCATCCGCAGCTTTGGATCGACGATGTGCGGTACGCGGCGCTCACTGAATGGGTGCAGCGCCACTATCGTGACCAACTTGCGGTGGGAGACCTTGCCGACCCGGCGTTGCTCGACGAATGCCGTAGCGCGCTCGACGAACTCACGCAGTTGCTCGATCTGGGCAGCCTGTATGCATTTCAGCGTGCCGCGTGAGCGCGGTTGTCGCGGTTGTGTGACGGGCGGCTGGCAAGGGGGCCGCGCCGCCGTCACTTCTCATTTTTCAGGAAAGGAGTCGATGCGATGACGACGATCATTGGTTTGTCAGGCAGCCTGCGCAAGGGTTCGTACAACACGGCATTGCTGGCAGCGGCGAAGGCAGTCGCCCCCGCCGGCGTCACGTTCGACATCCGCACGTTGCACGGCATCCCGCTGTACGACGGGGACCTCGAATCCAGCGAGGGGATTCCGTCCGCCGTCGCCACGTTGAAGGACGCCATTGCACAAGCCGACGGCTTGTTGCTCGCCACGCCGGAGTACAACAACGGCATGCCGGGCGTGTTCAAGAACGCGCTCGACTGGCTATCGCGACCACCCGCCGATAGTGCGCGGGTGTTCCGCGACAAGCCGGTGGCGATCATGGGTGCGTCGCCGGGCGGCTTCGGCACGATCCTTAGCCAGAACGCGTGGATGCCGGTGTTGCGTACATTGCAGACCACGCCCTGGTGGCAGGGCCGATTGATGGTGTCGCACGCGAACAAGGTCATCGATGCGGACGGGAATCTCCAGGACGACGCCGTTCGCCAGCAACTCGCGGCGTTCGTCGCGGGGTTCGTCGAATTTCTCGAACGACGCGGTAGTAATGGTTGATTTATAGTCAATATAAATCAATGAGTTGAGAATATTTATTAATGTAATTTATGCGATAACGAGGCGGCCAGAGTCCCTCAATCGATGAAGACGAACCGATCAGTGAAGCGGCCCACGGATTGTCCGGCGATGCACTATGCTGGAGGCAGCGTATCGGCCGATACGTCGAACGCGTCCTTTCGTCAACCGGGGGTGCTGCCATGCAAATCGAGTTTCCGGATCACCGTCCCGTGTTTAACTATGAAGATCTGACGATCGAATTCGCGGTTGTCGTCAATGGCCGGTCGATTGATTGCGCGGTCTCGGCCGAAGCCCTGGAGGATCACTTCGGCGCCTACTCGGCCGGCGCAGACGATCTATTGCACGCCTTCGAACACGGGCGAACGGATATTCATGCGCTCACGCGCGAATACCTGACGATGGGGCTTTCGGGCCCCGTGTTGTTGCGCAGCGGGCACTTCCGCTGGGTGCGTGAAGCCAGACGGCAAGCCGCGCGGCGCTGATCGACAACCTCTCGCCGGGAACGGCTGTTCCTGGCGACCTTGATTCGCATCAATACCAGGAATGATTCGTCATACGACGCAATAGGCGAGCCGCAAGGATCGGCGTAGACTGGTGTTGCCGCTCGTAAGGTTACGTCAGTGGCCCCCTTGTCGATCACGATCAGGAGTCACTATGGGTTCGGAATTCCGCGTGGTCATCGCCTCGATTGCGGCCTTCATGACGTTGGCCGGGGCGTTCGCCACCATCCACGGCTTGCTGTACGACCAGACGCACGTCATGAAAGGCGGAGTGGTGACGGTACTGTTCGGCATTCTGTTCATCGTGGCGATGCTCACGCCTTGGCCGAGCGACGACGAGGGCGATCGCCAGGACACCCACACCAAGCCCTGAGTCCGCCGAGTCGGGGTAACCGTTTGGTTTGCTGCGTTCTACACTACTAAGTGAGGGACGCCGTCGAAGTGACCCGAAAGTCGAGCAGCGCCAACCGGGCAAGCCCGGGATCTGGTCGATTTCCCCGCATGAACCGCTTCGCAACGAGCGTGGTCTCATTGCGAGGTGACGTATGTGTTCCGATACCCGCGTCGTCATTGCCTCCATTGCCGCCTTCGTGACGCTGGGAGGCATTTTCGCCACCATTCATGGCCTGCTGTTCAACCTGCCGGAGGTGTCGCGCTATGGCGTGGCGACCGTCCTGGCCGGGGCGACGTGCACGGCGACGATGCTCATCCCGTGGGGTTCGCACGACGAGTCGTGACCCGACACCGGACGCCTCGCACCCGCGTTTCAGCCCTGCGGTCGGGCCAAGCGTGCCCGCAGGCACAGGAAGGCGGGCGCCTGTGATAGTTCACGGTAAAGCCGGGGATCGACGCAGGCCATCTCCGGCAACGGCAGCGGCTCGACCATGCGTTCGAGCTGCCAGCCCGCGTCTGCGGCGGCATTCAGAATGTCCGCGAGCGGTCGCCGGTAGGATTCCACATAGGGTTTCGGTTCGCCGAAACCGCTCCAGTACATGCCAAAGCGTGTGACGTCGAAGTAGGTGCGGTTGCGCCGGGTGCGCGCGTCGAGCCAGTCGCGCATCGGATGTCCCATCGACCAGACGAGCGTTGCGCCGGGCTTGGCGACCCGCGCGAACTCGCGAAACGTCGGTTCGAGGTTTTCCACGTAATCGAGCGCGAGCGCGCTGACGATGGCGTCGAAGCGGTGCTCGGCCAGCGTGGCGAACGGCGGCGCGCTCAGGTCTTGCACGTCGAACGTCGCTGCCAGCCCGTCGCAGCGCTGGCGGGCCAGTGCGATCATCTCGGGCGTGACGTCGATGCCGTGCACGGTCGCTCCTTGTTCGGCGAGCCACGCACTGTTGATGCCCGGGCCGCAACCGGCATCAAGGACTTGCCGGCCGTTGACGTTGCCGAGCAGGTGACGCGTGGCAGGGCGCTCGTACAGGGCGTTATGCGGTTTGGTGACGGCAATCTCGGCGTAGCGCTCGGCGAAACCTGCGTAAGCGGTGCGTCCGATCGACGTGGGATCGGCTGACGACATGCGCAACTCCAGGGGGAAAGCAACGATGGGGCAGCGATTGTAACGCCAAAGAAAGGACGCTCTGACGGTGCTGTGGGACAATAGCAGCCTTCGCCGCCGCGTCTGTCCGCATTCCGCGACCGTCCGGCGTTGTGCGACAGCCATTATTCCGCGACATCATTCCCAGGCATGCTCCCATCCAGCGCTTCTCACCCGCCGTCTGACGATTCGACTCTTGCGCCTGTCGACGCAGTCGATGTGGCCGTGATCGGCGCGGGTCCCGCGGGTTTGATGGTGGCCGAAGTCCTGTCGGTGGCCGGGTGGCGCGTCGATGTGTACGACGCCATGCCATCGGTCGGACGCAAATTTCTCATGGCCGGCAAGGGCGGGATGAACCTGACGCACAGTGAGCCTGCGGCGCCGTTCGTGGCCCGTTACGGCAAACGTGCGGTCGCGGTGGCGCAGTGGCTGCGCCGTTTCAGCGCGGACGATGTGCGTTCATGGGCGCATCGGCTGGGTATCGATACGTTTGTCGGCACCTCCGGACGGGTTTTTCCCGTCGACATGAAGGCGGCACCGCTACTGCGCGCATGGCTTACCCGGTTGCGCGCGGCGGGGGTTCGGCTGCATGTGCGGCATCGTTGGCTGGGTTGGGAGGCTCGGGCGGCGGCCGGGCCGGACGATTTGCGTTTTGCCACCCCCGGCGGCGAGCGCCGGGTGCGGGCGAGGGCGGTGGTCCTGGCGCTCGGCGGCGCGAGCTGGCCTCAGCTCGGATCGGACGCCGCCTGGGTGCCGTGGCTACGCGATCACGGCGTGGACGTCGCACCGTTGTTGCCGGCCAACGCAGGCTTTGAGACGGACTGGACGCCCCACATGCGCGAGCGGTTTGCGGGTCATCCGGTGAAGTCGGTCACGATGACGCTGCCGGACGGCACGACGCGGCAAGGGGAGTTCGTGATTTCAACCCATGGCATCGAAGGCAGTCTCGTGTATGCGTTGTGCGCCCCGATTCGCGACGCCATTCGCACACGCGGCAGCGCGCAGGTCTATCTGGATCTGTTGCCGGACTGGCGCGCCGAGCGCGTCACCGAAGCGGTGGGCCGGCCGCGTGGCTCTCGCTCGATGGCGAGTCATCTGCAAAGCCGCTTGGGCATTGCGGGCGTGAAGGGCGCGCTGCTGCGCGAGTGCCTGCCGCGTGAGACGTTCAACGATCCGGTGGCGCTGGCCGCCGGCATCAAGCGTTTGCCGTTGACGCTGTTGCGCACGCGTCCGATGGCCGAGGTTATCAGCAGCGCCGGCGGTGTCGCACTCGAAGCGCTGGATGCGCAGTTGATGGTAAAGGCACTGCCCGGTGTGTTCTGCGCCGGGGAGATGCTCGATTGGGAAGCCCCCACCGGTGGCTATCTGCTCACCGCGTGCTTTGCGAGCGCGTGCGTGGCGGGCGATGGCGCCGCCGCCTATCTTCAGGCGCGGCGCTGATATCGCCCGTCCGCGGTGACCGAGTGGCCGCCGGGCAGGGTCTGCGTCAACCGAACGCGCTGCCCCTCAAGCTGGACGAACGCCGAGACGCCACAGCGAGGTGACTTCGGCGTTTCGCGCCGCATGCAGCGGATCGTTGGTGTCGCCTGCCTTCGGATGATGCGGGCGTACGTCATGACGCGCGAGCACCACCAGACCGGCGCCGTGAATCCATGAGAGCAAGGTCTCGCGCGTGCGCAAGCCCAGATGCTCCGCGAGATCGGACAGAATGAGCCAGCCTTCGCCGCCGGGACTCAGATGGGCGGCGAGGCCGTTCAGGAAGCCCTTGAGCATCTGGCTGTCCGGATCGTAGATCGCGTGTTCGATGGGCGCGTTTGCCTTGGCCGGCACCCACGGCGGGTTGCAGACGATCAGGGGTGCCTTGCCCTCGGGAAACAGGTCGGCATCGACGATCTTCACGGCGCGATCGTAACCAAGCCGCGACATGTTTTCGCGCGAACATGCCAGGGCGCGTGCATCGCGATCGGTACCGACCACTTGCTGTACGCCGCGGCGGGCAAGCAACGCGGCAATCACGCCCGTGCCTGTCCCAATGTCGAACGCCAGCGTCTTGGCCGGCAGCGGCGCCTGGTCGATCAATTGGAGATACTCGCCGCGCACCGGGGAATACACGCCGTACCACGGATGAATCGACGCGCCCAAGGCGGCGACCTGCACACCTTTCTTGCGCCATTCGTGCGCGCCGATCAAGCCGAGAATCTCTCGCAGCGATGCCGCCGATGGCATGTCGTCGGGCGCGCCCCACGCTTCGGTACACGCGTCGCGTACCTCCGGCGCACGGCGCAACGGAATGCCATAGTCGGCATCGATCGGAATCAGCACCATGCCAAGAATGCGCGCGCGCTGCGCTTGCGCCATCCGATGCTTGTGGAAGGCGTCGGCCGCGCTCGCCACCGCTGCCGCCTCCTTGGTGGCCGGCTTGCGACGCGGACGATGCGGCGGACGATCCACCCGCCTCGCCATCGCTTGCATCAATTGACGCGCGTTCTGATAGTCGCCGCGGTACAGCAGCGCCGTCCCGCCACAGGCGAGATGATAGGCCTCGTCAGCCGTCACGGTGTCGTCGACGACTTCCACACGGCGCGGGGGCATTACGCCAGCTTCGGAACGCCAGCGAGCAGTGACGGGGCGACCGTCTTCGGTCCAGGCTAGCGTCGGGGTCATGTTCATGCGATGTCTTCTGAATAGCGTAGCGGCACGTGGAAGTTTCCGTGGGGAAGCCGCTTTTGGCAGGGGGCCTGCGCTTTGCGGGCAGCCTGCCCCAGACGGAGTGGAGCCCCGTTCCGCCGCTCAGGCATCAACCCAACTCGCTGCGGAACGGGGCTCCGGTCTGTCTTCTTCGCTTCCCTCAGGATGCGCCGGAAGCCCGCATTATGCCTGCGTTGTTCCCCCTCCGGCCGGAATTGGTGCTGCCCCGTTACCACGACGCTGCCGCACAAGCGCCGCTCAGGTCGGTCTTTCTGCGCTGCCGAACAACGCACCGATGACGCCACGTAACGCTTCCGCCAACCGGGGATCGATGCCCGGTGTCGATGCCGCCGGCATCGCCGGCACCGGACCACCGTGCCGCAGTGCCGCCGCCATGCGCGTGAGCACCGCCGCGCCCGGATGCATCCCGGCGTCGTGAGCCTCCGCCTGAGGGACTGTGTCGGTGATCGCATTGGCCACCCGCTCCAATCCCGCCAGCGCCGGCCACCACCGCGCCGCACAGCGACTGACCAACGGCGGCTCCGACAACGCCCGCTGCAACGCAATGCGCGCATCGTCAAGCGCCTTGTAGGCCGCCCGTCGCGCGCCGAACGCCGCATCGCCGTCACGAGTGTCGGCCAGCGCCGCATAGCGACCCAGCGCCTCGAGCGCCGTGGCAACGCGTTCGTTCAGTTGACGCCGCTCCCACTTGGCCCACGGCAAATAGCCCACGAGCAACACGATCGCGCACGCGGCCACGGCGTCAACGAATCGCGCAAGGGCAATGCCCTGACTGCCAGGCTGCAAGGCGCCCATCACCAACATCAGAATCGGCAACAGCAAGGCGCTGAACAACCCGTAGTTGCGACGCAATGCCCACGGCAGGGACGCTGCAAGCGGGACAAGCACCGCAAGACTCACCCAGCCGTTACGATCGATGGCGACGACGGCCGCCGAGACAGCGACGCCAATAATGCTGCCTATGCCACTCTGCAACGCGCGGGCGAACACGGAGCCATAGTTCGGCTTGAAGATGATCACGACGATGAGCGGTACCCAATACGACCGCGGCAGTGCCGTGAGGGCAATGAAGATTTGCGCGACCAGCACGCACACGCCAATACGCAGCAGGTACCGCCATACGTCAGGCCAAGGCCACTTCGGGATCCATTGCGGCACGGCGGTGACGCGTGCCCGATGACGCGCCAAGGCAACCAGGGGCGCTTCGGCCGCATGCACGATCCCGGTCAGCAACGGCTCGGCGCGGTGCAACGCCGCGGCGAGCGCGGGCGCCCGGTGGTCTTTCGCCACTAACACGGCCGCCTCGACGTCGACAGGCCGGTCTCGTGCAATATGCCGGGCGATACCGTACAGCGCGCGCCCGAGTGGCGCGGGAAGCGGCTGGCCGCCTTGTATGAGGGCGATGACGGCCGAGGTGATCGGCTCCGCCGCGAGGACCTGGGCTGCGCGGCGTTCGAGGACTTCCCACCCGCCAGCCGTGCTCGCACGCGCCGTCAAGAGGGTATCGTAGGCGGCGGCAATGGCGTTCTCGAGCGAGCGGCGCGCGAGCCTTACGCGCGGCGTGCCGCTCGCATCGAGCACGTTGGCGAGCTGTTGGTAGATCGCGGCGACGGCGTCGCGCTCGGCCGCGCCCGGGTGCCGCAACCAGTGAACCGCCATGAGCAGCACGCCGAAGACGCCGCCCGCCGCGAGCAGCAGCGGCGCTCGCCATTCGGGCGGTGGAAGGGCAAGGCCCCAGCCGACGATGAGGTAGACGGCGCCCTGCAGGGTCGCGGCAGACGCGACGTTGCCGAATGTGCCGATGAAACTGAGCAGCAGTATGGCCACTTGCAGAAGCCCATGCGCGGCCCACGGGTGCGACACGCCGATGTCGTGGATGAGCATGCCGGCGTAAAAGCCTGCGACGCCGGTGGCGACGGTGAGCAGGATGGAGCGTGCCCGCGCGCGATACGGGCCGGTTCGGTCGCCGGTGATGGCGGGCAGTGCACCGAGTGCAATGAGCGATGCGTCGGCACCCTGTCCAATGGCCGCACCGATGGCGGTGGGCACGGCAACACAGAGCGCCGCGTGTACGGCGTCCCAGCGCGAGAACGCCACGGGTTCGAGTCGCACCAGCCGCGACATCCACGCGACGCGGCGACCAGGATCTGGCGGGGAGGGCATGCGCGGACGATCGGCTGCGGTCAGGACGCGCGCTGCGATGCAGCGGCATCCGGCAGTGGCATCAGCTTGCCCTGACCGCGAATCCAGGCGTAATCGGCGCGCTCGGCCATCTCCTTGTCGCCCCGGCTGTCGCCGTACACGAACAGCACGCGCGGCGGCGACGCCGCCCACCAGGCTTCGAGACGCCGCATTTTCTCCGGTCCCCAGCAATTGGGCTCGGCGAACTGGCCAACGAACCGGCCGACTTCGTCATAGGCCAACTCGGTGCTGAGCACGGCATCGAATCCGACCGAGGCGGCCCATAGGCGCAGGTACAAGCCGGGCGAGGCGCTGACCAGCACGACGCGGTGACCCATCGCACGGTGCTGCCGCAATCGCGCAAGCATCTCGGGACGAAGCAGGCTGGGCAGACGCTGCGCGATGAACCGTTGTGCGTCGTACTCGAGCTGCGCGCGTGTGCGTGCGCCCAGCGACGCGCGCAGGAACGCGGCCTTGGCGGTGCCCCGGTCAACGACGCGCAACGCCGCGCCGATCAGCCACGGCGAAGCGAGCAGAGCGCCGGCCAGGAAGCGCGGTGTGCCGACCGTGGCGCGCACGAAGACGCGCAGCGTGTCGGTGGTGGAAATCGTGCCGTCGAAATCGAAGGCGGCGACGATGGAGGTGTCTCGCATGCGCGTTCAGTTCGCGTTCGATGGCGGCGCGGCATCGAGCACCGCCGACGCCGCACAGCGTGAGTCAGCGAAGGCGACCAGGTGCGGCCAGCGCTCGCAGGCCTGTCGATTGGCAACGATCGCTTGTTCGTCGAGATATCCGGGCAGCGCATCGGCCCCGACGACTTCGCGCAACCGATCGATATCCGACGGATAACGACGCTCGATCATTGCGTCGGCCGCTTGCAGATTGGGCGTGACGGGTGTCATGGGTAATGTGGCCGTGGCAGATGCGGGTTCGGTCTGTCTCATGCGAGGCATTGTATAGGGGCCTTGGGGCCAGGGCAATTTCGCTGTCGGCCGGTCAGCCGGTGCACCAGGTGAGTGGTGGCGCATGACCAACGTTCGCTTGATCACGCAGGCGGGGCAGGCTAGCATGGGGCATGCACCGCTTTCAGACGGATGCGCAGCGCTGTCCCGCCGGACCTGGGCAATCTTAGGATTGCCCGACAACGACGTGGTGAGACGTCGGGCCTTTCGGGCAAGCCTTGTGTGAGAGCGGCAACAATGCAGCACAAGAACAGATGAGGCATTGCATATGCAGCTTCGAGCGTCTTGGTCGCGTTACAAGAAAATTTCCGCCATCTGTCTGATAGCCGCCGCAGCGATGGACCTCGCAGGTCCCCGGCTTGCGGCGGCGGCGCCCGCGCCAGGCCGGGCAAGTCGAGCGCCGGCGTCCCAGGGCACGGCTGTCGCGGCGGGCGCCGCGCCAGGCGCAAGCGCATCGCAGGACCCGTCGGGCAACCCCGCAGCGCTCGTGCCGACACCGCCCGGTTCCCGTCAGCGCACGGTCACGTTTGCCCAGTTGGGACAGACTGAAGGATTACGATTGCGCGGCACTGAAGGGTCGGGCGACGTCAACTTCGGAATCCGACTCGATCGGACCGTCGCCTCGGCGTTGTTGCGGCTGCGCTACACCTATTCGCCGGCACTGATCCCCGATCTCTCGCAGCTCAAGATATTCCTGAATGAAGAGTTGATCGCCACGTTGCCGTTCAACAAGCAGGACGGCGGCAAGCCGCTCGTGCGCGACATCGCGCTGGACCCGCGCTTGCTCTCGGGCTTCAACCGCGTGCGGCTGGTGCTGATCGGGCACTACACGATGGAGTGCGAGGATCCGATGCATTCCAGCCTGTGGGCGGACATCAGTCCGCAGAGCGAGATCGTCACTAGCACGCAGCCGCTTACGCTGCGCAACGATCTGGCCACGCTGCCCGCTCCGTTCTTCGACCGCCACGATAACCGCGACCAGTCGATTCCGTTCGTCTTCGGTGCACCACCATCGCTCGCCGTGGTGCATGCCGCCGGTGTCGTGGCCACGTGGGCAGGCGCGATCGGCGACTATCGCCGTACACGCTTCCCGGTTAGCGTGAAGACACTGCCGTCGAAGCACGCCATCGTGTTCGTCACGAACGACACGATGTTGCCCGGGCTTGATTTGCCGAAGGTCGACGCCCCGACGCTGCGGATGATGTCCAACCCGGACGATCCGTCGCTCAAGTTGCTCGTCGTTCAGGGGCGCGACGCGAAGGACCTGGAGACGGCCGCGCTTGCGCTCGTCTCGGGACGCGCCGCGCTGTCGGGCGATGCCATGCGTATCGATGCACTCACTCCGATGCCGCCGCGCGCAGCCTACGACGCACCCCGATGGGTTCGCACGGACCGGCCCGTGAAGTTCGGCGAACTGGTCGACAATCCGGGCGACCTGCAAGCGAGCGGTTATACGCCGTGGCCGATCCGCCTTCGGCTCAACCTGCCCGCCGATCTGCTCACGTGGCAGAACACGGGCGTGCCGATGGACCTGAAGTATCGCTACACGCCGCCGGTCAAGCCTGACGATTCGTCGATGAGCGTGTCGATCAACGATCAGTTCGTGCGTGCCTATCGTCTGCGTGCGTCGGGCACAAGTACCGACACGAGCCACATGCTGGTGGAGTTGCTCTCCGACGGCACCATGGCCGATCGCAAGGAGGTGCGTATCCCCGCCTTCCAGGTGGCGTCGCGCAACGCGCTGTCGTTCCAGTTCGCGATGGAGCCGCACAAGGAAGGGATGTGCAGCCAGACGATCACTCACGCGGCACGCTCTGCGATCGACGCCGATTCGACCATCGATTTCAGCGGCCTGCCGCACTATGCCGAGATGCCGAACCTGAGCTTCTTCGTCGGCAGCGGATTCCCATTCACGAAGTACGCCGATCTTGCGCAGACGGCCGTCGTGATGTCGAAGACGCCGGACACGTCGGAACTCGAAACCGTCTTCGCGACGCTCGGCCAGTTTGGCCGTTCGACCGGCGTCTATGCCGATCGCTTCGACGTGCTCGACACGACGCAGACCGATCGTTTCAAAGATCGTGACCTGCTGATGGTCGGCGGCAAGGACGTGGCGGACCTGCTGGTCAAGTGGGGCAAGAATCTGCCGCTGATCATCGACCAGACGCGCCGCGTGATGACCGCCCAGCCGCAGGCCTCGCGGGAGGATGGTGCGATCGGTTCGGCGCTTGCGGCAAGTCCCGTTGGCCCGGCCCGCATGGAGGCATTGTCCAAGGGACCGCTCGCGGCACTCGTCGGATTCGAGTCGCCGGTGAGCCGCTCGCGGTCGGTGGTGGCGATCAATGCGTCGAGCGACGACGCGTTGCTCAGCGTGGTCGATGCCATCGACGACAACGCCCGACGGGCGGAGATCCATGGCGATCTGGCCGTGTTCAGCGGCGATCGCGCCGAATCGTTCCGGCTTGGTCAACGCTACTTCGTGGGCGATGTGAGCTGGTGGACCCGCATTCGGTACCATCTTTCGAGTCATCCGATTCTGGTGGGGCTGGTCGCGTTGCTGGCGGCATTCGCGATTGCGCTCAAGGGCTTCGGCTGGTTGCAGCGCCGTGCCGCGCGACGTCTGGAGCAGTGAATGACACGTGCGGATGGTACGGGCCGGCGCCGTCGTGACGTGTTGCGTGCGCTCGCCGCATGCAGTGCGTTGCCGATGCTCGGTGGTCTGGCGCGCGATGCGCACGGCGCGCCGGCGATGGCTGCGTCCGCGCCCACGACGGCCGGGGGGACGTGCGCCCCAGTCAACTGGCCGGACTGGGCACGTTTCAAGGCAAGTTTCCTGAGCGACGACGGGCGTGTGATCGATCGCAGCATGGGCGATCAGCGCACGGTGTCGGAGGGCCAGGCCTATGCTTTGACCTTCGCGCTGATCGCCAACGATCGCGCCACATTCGACACGGTGCTCGACTGGACCGCCAACAACCTCGCGCAGGGCGATCTGACCGCCCAGTTGCCCGCGTGGCTCTGGGGCAAGCAGGACGATGGGCAGTGGGGCGTGCTCGACCGTAACCCGGCGAGCGACGCCGACATGTGGATCGCCTACGCGCTGGGCGAGGCGGGACGGTTGTGGAACGTGCGGCGCTATACGGCGCTGGGTGCTCTCGTCGCGCGTCGTATCGCGGCGCAGGCGACCGACTTTATCCCGGGCCTTGGGCGCACGCTGCTACCGGCGCCGGTCGGCTTTCATCCTGCAATAGACCTGTGGCGGCTCAATCCCAGCTATGTGCCGATGCAGGTGGTGCGATATCTGGCGGGGCGTTTTCCCGAGAGTGGCTGGGCGCAACTGATCTCGTCGTCACGTAAGCAAATCTCGTTGACGGCGCCGCCGCTGGGGTTCGTCCCGGAATGGGCAATGTACCGCGCGGGCCGCGGATTCGAGATCGATCCGGACACGAAGGGTGAGGGCAGCTACAACGCGATTCGCGTGTATCTGTGGGCCGGCATGCTCGCGCCGGACAGCGATGACCTTCACGCGTTGATGCACACGTTCGGCGGCATGCTGCGGTATGTCGCGGCCCACGGCGCCCCGCCCGAGCGGGTCAATACGCGCGATGGCACCGCCAATCAGGTCGGTGGCGCCGGCTTTTCCGCGGCCCTGGTGCCGTTGCTTCATGCGGTGGGCGATACTGCGCACGCGCAGGTGCAAGTCGCGCGCGCGCGGGGGCTCGAAGCGCAATCGGCGCCGGGCTACTACAGTTCGGTGCTCTCGTTGTTCGGTCTCGGCTGGTACGACGGACGCTTCCGTTTTGCCGCCGACGGCACGTTGCGGGTGCCATGGGAGGCGACTTGCGCAACACGCTGATTCGCTCCGCGTGTCTGACCTGTGTGCTGATGGCAGCGGGCGGCGCTCCCGCGCGTGCCGCGTCGGGCCCGGGCGTGAGCCGCCAAGCGGATGCCGTGGCCATGAATCGTGATGTGAGCCGCCTGCTCGCAAGCGCTTCGCTCTGGCATGCCCGCCATCGCAACGATCTTGCTCGCGCTGCGCTGGAAAAGGCATTGCTCGTGCAACCGGAGCAGCCTGACGTGTTGTCGCTGCTAGGTCAGATTGAGATTGAAGAGAACCATCCGCAGCAGGCGAACAAGGCGTTGCAGACGTTGCGCGCACGGTATCCGAACGCCCCCGCCACGAGCGCGCTGGCCGATGTGATCCGAGTGAACACCGTCGACAAGTCCCGCATGGCGCGCGCGCGTTTGCTGCAGCGCAGTGGACAGGCCGATGCGGCCTTCGCGCAATACCAGGCGCTGTTTCCCGACGGCCCGCCCAGTGGCGATCTCGGCGTCGAGTACTTCCGCGCTCAGGCCAACGCCACCCACGGTTGGCCGGCGGCGCAACGAGGACTGGCGGCGCTTGCGAAGGACTCGCCCAGCGATTCGCGTGCGTCGCAGTCGTTGGCCGAGTTGATGATCGACCGCCCGGCGAGCCGCCTGGCGGGCACGCGCATGGTGGCGGAACTGGCCGCGCGGCCGGATGCTGATCTGAACACCTTGCTGCCGCTCTGGCAGAAGGGCCTGTCCCGGGCTGACGGCGATCTGGCCTGGCTGCCGCTCTATCAGCGCTATCTTGCGCTCTCGCCCAACGACACCGACATTCGCGCCGCGTACGACAAACTCAACGCGCAGGAGGCGGCGCGCATGCGGATGCGCAACGACCCGGCATATCAAGCGCGGCAGGCGGGCATCAAAGCGCTCGACCAGGGGCGGCTGAGCGATGCCCAGAGGTCACTCGATGCCGCCCGCGCCAAACGTCCCGACGACGGCGAACTGCTCGGATCGCTGGGGCTGGTCAAGATGCGTCAAGGCGATCACAAAGCGGCGCAGGCACTGTTTTCACAGGCGCTGCACAAGGATCCGGCGAACGCGCACAAGTGGCGCTCGCTGCTCCAGACGTCGCGATTCTGGGGGGCGCTGGCCGACGCGCGCAGCGCCCGCGACGCCGGTCACCTCGCCGAGGCCGATCGGCTTGTGCGCAGCGCCCTGGCCAGCGATCCGCGCAATCCCGATGGCCTGGCGTTGCTGGGCGACATTGCGCTCGACGACAAGCGCGACGATGACGCCGAGCGGCTCTTCCAGCAGGCGCTCGAGATCGAGCCGGATAACGACGTGGCATTGCGCGGTCTGATCACGTTGTATTCGCGTCAGCAGCGCCGCGCCGAGTTGGCCCGCTTGCTCGGCGATTTGCGGCACCGGTTCCCGCACGACAAGGCGCGCTTCGACAAGGCCGAGGCCGCGGCCCTGTCCGATGACGCCGAGCGCGAGACGGCCCAAGGCCACAACGGCCCGGCGCTCGCGGCGTTGGAGCGCGCCGTCACGCTCGACCCGGGCAATGCCTGGACACGCTACTCGCTCGCCAGCCTCTACCGGAAGCTGCGTTTGCCGCAGATCGGTCGCGACGTGATGGCCGAAGGCTTGCGCCAGCCGCTCCCGCCCGACGACCGTGCGCAGATGTTGTATGCGCAGGCCCTCTATCTGAATGTCATCGACGACGAGGCCGGGGCCCGCGCCGCGCTCGCGCAAATTCCGGCCGCGAACGTCACACCGTCGATCCGGCGCCTGCGGACGACACTCGCCATTCGCGACACGGCGCGTCTGGCCCGAGAAGCGCATGCTGCGGGCGACGATGCCCAGAGCGAGCGCCGCTATGCCGAGGCCTTGGCGATGGCCGGCGATGACCCGGAGCTGATCGGTGAAGTCGCGCGCGCACATGTGGCGGCGGGGCAGCCCGAGACGGGGCTGGCGCTCATGCGCGACTGGCTCGCGGCGCACGCCGACAAGCCACCGCCAGAGGCGCAATTGCGCTACGCCGAATTGCTCGATACGGCGGAACGCGATACGGCACTCGGCACGTTCCTGGCGGGCATCGATCCTGCCACGCTCGGCGCGGATCAACGCGCCGAATGGCAGGATTTGCAGGATCGTCTCGCCCTGCGCGAGGCTGATCGCGCACGGGCGTTGGGCGACTTCACGAAGGCGCGCGACAAGCTCGATCCGTTGCTCTCGCGGCAACCGCCCGATAAACGTGCGCAGTCGATGCTGGGCGACCTCTATTTCGACGAGCGCCGCTTCGACGACGCGCGCAAGATCGCGCAAGCGCAACTCCGGCAGGACCCGAACGATCAGGACGCGCGCCTCTCGCTTGTCCGCGTGCTCTACGAGATGCAGGACGACGCGGCAGCCAACCGAGAACTCGATCGCGCACTGGCCGAGGCCTCGCCCGACGACGTCTGGACGCAACTCGCCGCGGTGCGGCGGCTCACGGCGATGCAACGGTTCGACGAAGCCATTGCGCTCACCGACAAGCTGCGCGCGCAATTCCCGGATACGCCGGCCGTGACCGTGCAGCGCGGACGCATCGCGCAGTCGCAGCGTCATTACCCGGCGGCGAAGGGATGGTACGACCAGGCGCGCAAGGAGGAAATCGTGCAGGGCGCGCTGCCGGGCTATGACGGCATGACGTCGGCCGAGTCGGCCATCGACTCGCTCGAAGCGCGCCGTAACAGCTATGTCGCGGCGGGTTACGAAATCGACGAGAAGAAGGGCGACGGCGGCATCTCGATGTTCAACGCCCGCGCCGTGCCGGTGTACGGCCAGTACGCGGTCGGTTACGACGGCCATGTGTTTGCCCAGACCGACTACGTCAGCGCGGACGCCGGCGACTTGCCGCTCAACGGCACGTCGGAGTTCGGCACGTTGCCACTGCTTGATGTGCCCGCATTCCGGGCCGCCAATCCCGGTGTGCAGAGCGACTACGGCACGAAGCGCCAGAAGGCTCACGGGCAGGCACTCATGCTCGGCTATGAGAACGACTGGATCCGGGCTGACATCGGTCATACGCCAGTGGGCTTTCCCATTTCCTACGTGACCGGCGGTGTACGTCTGTTCGGCAACGTCGACCGCTATCAATATTGGGTCGACGTGTCGCGTCGGCCGATGACAGGCAGCATGGTGTCGTACGCCGGGTCGTCCCTGCCGCTGCCGGAGATCTTCGGCGACGGCAAATGGGGCGGTGTACGGCGGGATGCACTCACGTTCCACGCGTCGCGCGACTTCCTGAAGTGGGGCATTTTCGGCGAAGCGAGCGTGGCACGGCTGACCGGCGAGAATGTGCTCAACAACTCGGAGGTGTCGGCGCGCGCGGGTGTCGACCTGCCACTCATCTACAAGCGCGACATGCGCATGAACACAGGCGTCACGGTGTTCTTCGACAGCTTTGCGCAGAACGAGCGGTTTTACACCTACGGCCACGGCGGGTATTACAGCCCCCAAACCTATGTGTCACTGACGCTGCCGCTGGAATGGTACGGCCGCATGCAACGCTGGTCGTACTATCTGCGCGGGTCGGTGTCGGTCTCGCAGAGTCAGGAGAAGGCGATGCCGTACTTTCCGACCAACGGGGCCCTTCAAGCGGCCAGTGGCGATTTGACGTACGGCTCGGGAGGCGGCTTCGGTGTGGGCTTTTCGCTACTCGGGCGCGCCGAGTATTGGGTCAACCGCCATTGGGTGATCGGCGCGCAGGCGCAGTTCGAGCGCTCGGACTATTACGCGCCGAATCGCTTCCTCGTCTACCTGCGTTATCACTTTGACGCGCGTCGCGGTGAGGTACCGATGCCGCCTTCGCCGGTACGCCCGATCTGGAGTTATTGACCCATGAGCGCTCGCCTCGATTCCGTTCTGATCATCGCCGTTTCACGCGCGTCCGAGGACGCGGCCGGGGAGGGCACATGCTGACGCTCATCGCCGTTGTTTCCAGTGCCGGTGGCGCTGGCCGCAGCACCGTCACGGCCCATTTAGCCGCGCAACTTGCGTACGCCTCGCATCCGGTTGTGGTGCTTGAACTCGACGCCCAGAACAGCATCGGCTCGGTGCTCGGGCTGCGCGAGGCGTGTGGCAAAGGCGTGCTGTCGCCGGGCGTTGCACCGGACTGTTGGCACAGCGTGTTGTGCGATACACCCGCCGGCGTGCCGTTGCTGCCCGCGGGGCGTACCGACCCGACCACGCTCGCCGCGCTCGTCCAGTGGCTGCAACAAGATACCGGAGGTTTGCGACGCCAGCTTGATGCGCTCGGGTTGGCGCCGGGCACGCGGGTGCTCATCGACACGCAACGCTTGCCCGACATGGCGGCGCAAGCGGCGGTGGCGGCCGCCGATCTGATACTGGGTATCGTGCCCGTGACAACCACGGGCTATGTCACACAACCGGATCTGATGGCGGCTTGTGCGGGCCGCGTGCAGATGGTACCGAATCTGGCCGCGGCCAATTCCTCGTTCAACAACGATCTTCTGCACCTGATGCAGGCGCGCGCGGGGGAGGCCGTCGTGCCGCTGCGCATTCATCGCGACGAGGCGATCAGCACGATGGCGGCGAACGGTAAGACACTGGCGAACGCCGGGTTCGGCTCGCAGGCGGCTCTCGATTTCGCGCGTTTGGCTGCGTGGCTGATGCGCGCCACCACCCCGGACGAGGTGCTGGACCGGTCGGGAAGGGGCGAGAAATGATCCGCGACGCGTTGCGCTCACTTCACCGATTGGGTCGCGAGATGCTGGTCGTGCGTTTCGGCGTGTCGCCTAGACCGGGCAGGCGCTCCCCAAGCGCGCTGCAGTGGGTACTCGCCGCAACGTTGCGTTCGCCGCAGCATCGACTGTGGATCTCGCGAACTGGCGACCATGCCGTGGCGTTGTTGGCAGCGCGGCTCGACGTCCGTCAACTCGACCAATGGCGCGACTGGTGGCTACGCCTTGTGTTTCAACCTGCGCGCCCAGGACGGCCCGACTATCCGGGACGTGTGCTGGCGTGGATCAACGAACGCGTTACGTATCGGATCGACGCCCCGTCAGATGCGAGTTTCGGGCAGATCGTGAGTGCGCTGGCATGGCGTCGGGCCGAGCGTCGCCCGGCGTTCCCGCCTTACACGGCATGGCTGGCGTTTCGGAAGTACTACGACCTTGTGCGGTCGCGGGTGGTGCTGACAATCTTTGGTATCCCGCCCGGCACATCCGGACAGCTCGCCCACCGATTCGATACGTACCTTGAACACGCGGTGCAGTGGCGTGTGACATCGGCGATCGTCGCGCTGCTCGGGCTGATCGGCGTGTTCTGGATCGCGACGACACCGTTTGATCCCTTCGAGCAATTGCTGTTCTCGATTTGCACGCTCACGTTGGCGCTGGTGTTCCGGCGCCTCGAGAGTCAATATTCCGTGCTCGTGCTGATCGGCTTGTCGCTCATTTCAACGATTCGTTATGTGTGGTGGCGTCTCACTCAGTCGCTGGGATTTGACAGCGTGGCCGAAGCGACGGCCGGTTATACGCTTGTCGCGGCCGAAGTCTACACATGGCTGATTCTGCTGCTCGGGTATGTTCAGACGGTTTGGCCGTTGCGTCGTCCCATCACGCCGCTGCCGCCGGATACGAGCCAATGGCCGACCGTCGATATCTATATTCCGACATTCAATGAGGCGCTTGACGTGGTGCGGCCATCCGTCTACGCCGCTAGCGGAATCGACTGGCCATCCGAGAAACTCAACATTTACTTGCTCGACGACGGGCGTCGCGACTTCATGCGCGACTTTGCCGAGCAAGCGGGGGTGCACTACATGACCCGCCCCGACAACCGGCATGCCAAGGCGGGCAACATCAACCATGCGTTGAGCAAGACTCAGGGCGAGTTCATTGCCATTTTCGACTGCGATCACATCCCTGTGCGCTCGTTTCTGCAAACGACAATGGGAGCATTCCTCAAGGACGAGCGCTGCTCGCTCGTGCAAACGCCGCATCACTTCTTTTCCGACGATCCGTTCGAACGCAACCTTGCCACGCGTGGGGCAGTACCGAATGAAGGGCGCCTGTTCTACGGAATCGTGCAGGACGGCAATGACCTGTGGAACGCCGCATTTTTTTGCGGATCGTGTGCGGTGCTGCGTCGCACGGCGCTAGAGGAAGTCGGCGGCGTCGCAATCGAAACGGTGACGGAAGACGCGCACACTGCGCTGAAGATGCACCGCCGAGGTTGGAACAGCGTGTACCTGAAAGTGGTGCAGGCGGCCGGCCTGGCCACTGAATCGCTCTCCGGGCACGTGGGGCAACGCATTCGCTGGGCACGCGGTATGACCCAGATATTCCGTGTCGACAATCCGATCTTTGGCCCCGGTCTGCGCCTCGGTCAGCGCCTCTGCTACGTCAGCGCCATGCTTCACTTTCTCTACGGTATTCCGCGCATTATTTTCCTGCTCGCGCCGATGTGCTATCTCTTCTTCGGGTTGCACATCGTGCATGCGGCCGCACTCAGTATTTGCGCTTACGTGTTGCCGCATATCGCGCATGCGAACATCGCCAACTCACGTATCCAGGGAAAATACCGGCATTCGTTCTGGTCGGATGTGTATGAGGCCGTGCTCGCGTGGTATGTGGCGCTACCTACGACGCTGGCGTTCATCAACCCGCGTTACGGCAAGTTCAATGTGACGACCAAGGGGGGCCTGATTGAGCAAAGCTTTTTCGACTGGAGCATCTCGAAGCCTTATCTCGTATTGCTCAGCGTCAATTTGCTGGGGTTCGTGGCGGGCATATTGCGCTATTTTTATGGCCCGGCCCACGTGACGGGCGCGTTGATCTTCAATTTGGGATGGACGACGTTCAACCTTGCGGTTCTGGGGGCTGCCGTGGCCGTGGCGACCGAAGTGAAGCAGGTACGCCGCACTCACCGGGTGTTGATGCGCGTGCCCGCCACGCTATACCTGCCGGACGGACGCACGATGGCGTGCCACACGCGCGACTTCTCGGGCGGCGGCCTGGCGCTGCGAATGCCCGTGCCGATCGATCTGACCGTGGGTACCGAGGCGCAAGTGGCACTGGCGCGTGGCGTGAATGAATACGGCTTTCCGGTGAGCGTGGTCGGCGGGCGAGGACAGGACCTGTTTCTCTCGTTCCTGCCGCTCACCGAAGAGCAGGACAAACATCTTGTGCAATTCACGTTCGGTCGCGCCGACGCGTGGCGCGACTGGGATGCCGAGCGCACACGGGACGAGCCGATCAAGGCGCTCTTCGAAATGCTGGCGATGGGCCTGCGTGGCTATCAGGTGCTGGCGAACTACCTGCTCAATAAGCTCGTGACGCGTTGGCAGAATCGTCTGCGGGGTGTGCGTCAGACGTAAGGCGGCTCGGACGACATGCAGCAACGCAGGAAAACAGTTACTCGGAAGCGGACGAAACGTGAGCCGGACGAAACCGGCGCCAAGGAACCATACGATGGGTATCTGGAACCTCTATTTCATCCTGAAGCTGTTGCTGCTGTGGGCGGGCATCATCGGCTTTCACGTGCTGCCGAACTTCGTCTTCGCGCTGTTGCTCACGATTCGGCTGCGTCCACTCTGGGCGCGCATCGCGCGGCAGTTGATCGCCGTCCCGGCGGGGGCGGCATTGCTCTACTACGATTCGAACCTGCCGCCCTTCGCCCGCTTCATCGAGCAGTTGCCCGAACTGCTGCAATTCCGTCTCTCATACATCGCCGAACTGCTGGGACGCTTTGTCCCGGCGAGCGACTGGTTGCTGCTGGCGATCATGATGCTCGCGTACTGGATCGTGAACCGTTGGGTGCGCGTGACGACTTTCGTGCTGCTCGCGCTCCTGATCGTGCCGGGCGTATTGCGTGTCGGGACATTGGTGTCGGTTTCCCCGGTGGTAGCCGCACAGGGCGATAAGACGGCCGTCATGGCGGGTGCAGCATCTGGCGCCGCCGGTGGCGGAAGTGCGGCAGCGGGTGCTGGAGCATTCGTGGCGGGTAACGCAGAGGTGCCGCTGGGCGCAAATCCGGATGCGGCACTCAACAGCTTCTACGCGCGCGAACTGACGCGCGCCGTCTCGCTACCGGCACAAGCCGGGGCCGGCCCGGACTTCGACATCATCTTTCTGCACATCTGCTCGCTCTCGCAGGATGACCTCGATGTCGACGATCTCGCCAACCAGCCGTTGCTCGCCCGCTTCGATTTCGTCTTCAAGAATTTCAACTCGGCGGCGAGCTACAGCGGCCCGGCGGCCATTCGCGTGCTGCGCGCCGACTGCGGTCAGCCGACGCACAAGGCGCTGTACGATCCTGCCGATCCGCAGTGCTATGTCATGAGCAACCTGAAGACGCTTGGCTTCACGCCGACGCTCGCGATGAACCACGACGGGCACTTCGACAACTTCATGCGGGAAGTGCAGCAGAACTTCAACGTTCAGGGCATTACGCCGTTTGACAATACACACGCGCGTGTCGTCATGCGCTCATTCGACGAAACCCCGATCCGCTCGGACGGCGACGTGCTGCAATCGTGGTGGAAGCAGCGCACCACCTTGCCGGACAAACGCGTGGCGCTCTACTACAACACGATCTCGCTGCACGATGGCAACCGTCTCGAAGGCTCGACGCTCACCAGCGAGCAAAGCTATCCGATACGAGCCAAAGCGATGTTCGACGACTTCAGCCAGTTCATCGACACCATTGCGAAGTCGGGCCGCAAGGCCGTCGTAGTGTTCGTGCCGGAACATGGGGCCGCGCTGCGTGGCAGCAAGCTGCAAGTCTCCGGTATGCGCGAGATTCCGCTGCCTGGGATCACGAACGTGCCGGTCGCGGTCAAGCTCGTGGGCTTCGGCAACGGTGCGACGGCGGGTCACGGCACGCCCGTCACCATTTCCACGCCCACGAGCTATCTGGCGCTGATGACGCTCGTCTCGCATCTGATCGCGAACAACCCCTTCGCGGGAGCGCCCGATCTGGCGCGGTATGCGACCGATCTGCCGCAGACGGCCTTCGTGTCGGCCAACGAGCAGACCACCGTCATGAAGTATGGCGGCAAGACGCTCATTCGCGGTACCGACGGCGTCTGGGTGGATCTGAAATCGATGGAGTAGCGCGCCGACGCCGCCCGCAGGCCCGCGCACGCGTTTTCGCCGAATCGCGCATACTGTGCGCTCTTGCCTGCGATCGCCGGCAGCGCAGCCCGCGATCGTCGTCCGAGATCGCCTGAACCGAAACTTCCGGGAGTTACCGTGCAATACACGAAATTCGGCCGCACCGGCCTGAGCGTTTCCCGCTTGTGCCTGGGTACCATGACGTTCGGCCTGCAAACCGACGAGGCCGCCAGCCATGCGATTCTTGAGCGCACCGCCGACGCGGGCGTCAACTTCATCGATATTGCCGATGTCTACCCGCTCGGCGCCGACACCTCGCTGTCCGGGCGCACCGAGGAGATTGTCGGCCGCTGGCTCAAGGGGCGTCGTGACCAGTTCATCGTTGCGACCAAGGCGTGCGGCCAGATGGGCCCGTCACCGTGGGACAAGGGGGCGTCGCGCAAGCATTTGCTGGATGCCATCGATGCGTCGCTGCGCCGTCTGGGGACCGATTACGTCGACCTGTATCAATTGCACTCCGACGACACCGACACACCGATCGACGAAACGCTCGAGGCGCTCGACACCATTGTGAAGTCGGGCAAGGCGCGCTACATCGGCGTGTCGAACTACCTCGCCTATCGTCTCGCACGGGCACTGGGCCGCGCCGACGTGCTGCGCGTGGCGCGCTTCGTGTCGGTGCAGCCGCGCTACAACCTGCTGTTCCGCCAGATCGAGCGCGAACTGTTGCCGCTGGCCAGCGAAGAAGGTCTGGCCGTCATCCCTTACAACCCGCTTGCCGGCGGTTTGCTGACCGGCAAGTACCGTCACGACGCCGCGCCCAGCGAAGGACGCTTCACCACGGCGACGGTCGGCAAGGCGGGCGCCATGTACCAGCAGCGCTACTGGCACGAGCGCGAGTTCGAGACCATCGAGACGCTCAAAGGCATCGCCAAGGACGCCGGGGAGTCGCTGACGCGTCTGTCGCTCGCGTGGGTGCTGGCGAATCCGGTCGTCACGTCGGCGATCATCGGCGCGAGCCGCGTTGAACAATTGACCGAGACGCTCGGCACCGTCGACTACACGCTCGACGCCGACCTCAAGGCGAAACTCGACGAAGCGTCGCACGCCTATCGCTGGGGCGACGCCGCCCGATAAGCGCGACGTTTTTCGCCGCTTGCCGATGGGATCAACGTAAACAGGCCCGATGCGTCGGGCCTGTGGCGTTTTTGCGTTGCGTCAAGCGATGGCGTATTGAGGCGAACGGTCGCCCTGGCGAGGCTAGTCGTCGGCCCTGATCGAGCGGTATAGTAAGCGCGTCGCGTCATGGTTCGACAGTCAAAACGGTTTGGGCGATGGCACGATGCCGGACGCGCCGCGTGTGCGCGCGCGGCCTTCCTGTGACGCTTCCTGCGAGGCTGCTCATGACAAAACGTATTCTGCTGGCGACCGACGGTAGCGAATCGTCGCGCCGGGCCCTGCGCGAGGCGGCCGCCTTTGCGCGCAACGGCGATATGATCCGGGTCATTCACACAGTGGAAGATCCTGTCACGCTCGTGACGTCGACCTTCGGCAAGCTCATCGATTTGGAACAAGTGCGCCGCGAGATGCAGCGTGAAGGCGAGGAACACCTGGCGCGTGCGGTGCTGTATCTGCGGGAAGAAGGATTGGATCCGCAGGCGCACCTGCTCGATCTGCGCACGACTGGCGAGACCGTGCCCGAGGCCACGACCCGCGAGGCTAGCGAGTGGGGCGCCGACATCATCATTGTTGGCACGCATGGCCGCAGCGGTGTTCGGCGCGCCATGCTGGGCAGCGTCGCCGAACAGATCCTGCGAAGTGCGGAGGTGCCAGTGATGCTGGTGGCGGGCGAGGCTCGGCCGCATTTGCCGTTGCGCTCCGGCGGGCATTACGAACGCATACTCGTCGCGCTGGATGACAGCGAGACGTCGCACCGCGCCTTCGAATATGCGCTTTCACTCGCCCGCACGCATGGGGCGACGTTGCGCGTCGTCCATGTGCTGGATATGCCGGGGCCGTTCCTCGAAGGCTTCGATCCGGCCCCGTTGCTTGGCGCGGTGCGCGCCGTGGGCGAGCAGGCGTTGAAGTGGGCAACGCAGCGTCTGCATGATGCGGAGGTGCCCGGAGACGTCGAGATGCGGGAGATTGCGCCGATCGGCGAGGGTGTGGCCGATCAGATCATCGCCGCGGGCAAAGCGGCCGACGCCGATGTCATTGTGCTCGGCACACACGGGCGGCGGGGTTTCCGGCGCTTCACGCTGGGCAGCGTCGCCGAGGACACAGCCCGTCATGCGGGCCGACCGGTGTTGCTGCTGCCGGCGCAAGCGCCGGCGGAGTGATACGCGCGCCAGCCAGCGGCGTGTCGATCGTCGAGACGCCTGGCGTACCGGGCTTGCGCGCCCGGGATTCGTCGCGTCGGCCAAATGCCGCAGGCCTCAGGCAGCGGCCGGGCCGAGTTCCGCGAGCAGCGTCTTGAGGGGCGTGGCGGCATCGGCCAGGCGCACCGGGTCGACCACCGCACGGCGGCCGACCAGCTCACGTGCCGCCAGGAACTCCTGCGCGCGGTTGACGCTCGCGGCAGCCACGACGGCGCCCTCGCGCAGATAGAAACGCATGAACACAGCGGCGCCCTGCACATCCGGCAAGCGGCGCTCGACCACGGCATCATGGCCGTCGGTCAGACCGACCATTTGCAACTTCGCGTTGAACTGGTCCGACCAGAACCACGGCGCGGTCGCGACGGCCTTGGGTGCATCGCCATGCACGACACTCGCCGCCACCTTGGCCATTTCACTGGCACTCGGCACCGATTCCAGCCGGATGCGACGCCCAAGCGCAGGATGTTCATGGTGCGCGCAGTCACCCACCGCCAAGATCGCCGGATCATTCGTGCGGGCAAACTCGTCGACGACAATGCCGTTCTCGACCGTGAGTCCTGCGGCCTGCGCCAGTTCCGTGTTGGGCACGAGGCCGATGCCCACGACCACGACGTCGGCCGGCAGACGCTTGTCACCGGCCACGACCGCCACGACCTGACCGGCCGCATCCTGCTCCAGCGCCGTCACGCCGACGCCCACCTGGACATCGACGCCGTTCGCGCGATGCAGGGCCGCGAAGAATTCAGCCAGATCGGCTTCCGCCACGCGGGCCAGCAGGCGCGGGGCCGCTTCGAGCACCGTCACGGCGGTGCCGGCCTTGACGGCGCTTGCCGCCACTTCCAGTCCGATGTAGCCGCCGCCAACCACGACGACACGCTTGCCGGGCGTGAGTGCTTCGCGCAGACGCGTCGCGTCCGCGATGTTGCGCAGGTAGTAGACGTTAGGGGCGTCGCCGCCCGGGATCGGCAGATGGCGCACGCGGCCGCCGAGTGCCAGCACCAGATGGTCGTAGCCCAGCGACTGGCCGTCGTTGAACGTGACAGTGCGTGCTGCGCGGTCGATGGCGGTGGCGGTCACCCCCAGACGCACGTCGATCTCGGCCTTCTCCCAAGCGTCGGCGGGGCGAATGAGCAGGCTGGCTTCATCGGCCTGGCCGGCCAGGAAGGCCTTCGAGAGTGGCGGACGGCGATACGGCAGGTGGGTTTCGCTGCCGGCGAGCACGATGCGCCCGGGGTAACCGAGTTGACGCAGCGCGAGGGCGGTTTCGCCGCCGGCTTGACCGGCGCCGAGAATGACGGTGGTGGAGGTAGCTTCGGACATGGGGATGAGAGGAAAAGAAGGCGGTCGCCAGTGTAATGCATCGTCGTGGCTATCGCGTCCCGGATACCGCCAAGATGGCGTTCGTCACATTGCCACGCCACCTGCCGCCGATACCCCTCAACCCTTTGGGGCGTTCGGGTCGGCGAAGAACAGCCATTCGACCTGCTTGACGAGGGCCGGCCCGAACGCGTCGCCACCGACCTGCGGCGCGATCAACTGCATCAGCACCGGCGAGCCGGGCGGCGGGTGCAGCGCGTGGACGAGCACGCAGAAGTACATGGCCGGATGCTCGGCACGCACGACACCCGCTTGCATGCCCTGCACGATGAGGGGCGCCATGGCCTCGTAGACGGGCATCACCAGTTGGCGGTGCAGAATCGCGCCGCGATCGCCGGTCTCCGACGCTTGTTGCGCGATGAACCGTTTGTGCTCGGGATGGTTGACGGCGTGGGCCGCGATGATGGCGATGGCTTCCTTGAGGCGTTCGGTCACCGGGCGCGCGGTGTCGAGCGAGAGCGAACGCAGGTGCTCGCCCGGCGCCGCGAGCGCGGCTTCGAGCGCATCCACGCACGCGCGCCACAACTGCTCCTTCGAGCCAAAGTGCACGCGCACGAGGCTGGCATCGACCTTTGCCCCCCGAGCGATGCCGCGCAGGTTGGCGCCGTCGTAGCCCAGTTGCGAAAAGGCATCGATGGCGGCGGCAAGCAGCGCGGCGCGGCCATCGGGCAGGTGTTTGGGGCGTCGGCCTCGTGGGGTTGGTGTGGCGGTCATCGTTGGACAGCGTCGTGCATGGGGCGTGCGGGCTCGGCGGCATCGGTCGCCGGCGGTACCCCCATCGCGTAGAAGAGGAGCGCAGTATCTGACAAACGCGCGCCGGTTGCACGCACTGTCGTCAGGTAGGTGTTCCAGTACTGTTGCTCGCGCCCACGGGCGGCCGACATCGGCAGGGCGCCCAGGCGCACGCGGGCGGCTGTGTCGCGGTAGATCTGCTCGGCCGCCGCGCCGGCAAGGTCGGCGTGCCGCAGCGACGTATTGTCCGCCTCGAGCGACGCCAACGTATCGGCCACGTTCTTGAACGCGGCGAGCACTGTCTGCCTGTATTGGTCGACGGCCGCCTCATACGTGGCGATCGCCGCGCGACGCTGCGCCAGCAACGCGCCGCCGTGGAATATCGGCTGCGTGATCGACGCGGCTACGCTCCACAACGATCCGGCGCCGGATAGCACGGTTGGCCAATGGAAACCGCCTTTGCCCATTGACGCGCTGAGCGTCAGGCTCGGGAACAGCTGCGCCGTGGCCACGCCGACTTCGGCCGAGGCGGCCTTGAGCGCCATCTCGGCCGCCTGGATGTCGGGTCGCGATTGCAGCAACGTCGACGGCACGACGACCGGTACTCGCTGCGGGACGCGCAGCTCCCCCAGTGCCAGGTCGTCGGGGGCACGATCGGGCGTGCGGCCCAGCAACACGGCCAAGGCGTGACGCGTGGACTGCCACTGCGCGCGTAAGCCTGGCAGCGACGCCGCGAGCGTCTCGGCGCTCTGCGCGGACGCCAGCGCGTCGGCGCGGGAGACGGCGCCGAGCGCCTCGCGTCGCGCCATCTCCGTAGCGTCGGTCTGCGCCAGCGCCACGAGCCGGTCGGTCGCCTTGACCTGGGCACCAAGCACCGACGCCCCGATGGCGCCGGAGACGATGTTTGCCGCAAGCGCCTGCCGCGCCGCTTCGAGCTGGAACGCCTGCTGATCGACTTGGGCCGCCAGCGACGCATTGGCAAAGCGCGAGGCGCCAAAGAAGTCGAACGTATAGCGCGCCTGCACCTGTCCCACGAACATGTTGTACAGGGCGGTCGGCGGCCCGAGCGTCGGGATGCCGAGCGCGCGCTCGCGCGCCACGTCGCCGCCAAGATCGATCGACGGGAAGAGCGACCCACCGACCTGCGCCTTCAACTGCTCGCGTGCGCCCTGCAAGGCATGTTCCGCAGAGGACAGGGTAGGGCTGTTGCGCAGCCCTTCGTCGACGAGGGCGTCGAGCGTGGGCGAGCGGTAGCGATGCCACCACGCGCTCACGGGCGCCGCGCCCACGTCGAACTGTTGCGCTGTCCCTTGCGCCACGTCGGTGCGTGCCGGTAGCGTGCCGACGCCATATTGCGCGGGCGATGGCATGGCGGGCGGCGCGTCACCCGGGGTGAACGAGCAGGCACCCAGCCACAACGCAAGGACGGGGACGAGCGGGGCGCATCCGCGCCGGGTGAGACGCGGCATCATGAGCGGTCTCCTTGCGAGTCGGCGGCGTGTGTGGGGTGGGCGGGGGAGGCACGTTCGCTGTGACGTACGCGGAATGCCGTGGCGTACAGCGCTGGCAGGAAGAACACGGTAAGGACCGTGGCGCTGGTAATGCCGCCCATCAACGCCGTCGCCATCGGTCCGAAGAAGTTGCTGCGCAGTAGCGGAATCAGCGCAAGCACGGCGGCCGCGGCCGTCAGCGTGATCGGCCGAAAGCGCCGGACGGTGGCGCTCACGATGGCGTCGAAGCGCGGGTGTCCGGCGGCGATGTCCTGCTCGATCTGGTCGACCAGGATCACCGAGTTGCGCATGATGATGCCGAACATCGCGATCACGCCGAGCATTGCCACGAAACCGAACGGCTTGCCGAACAGCAGCAGCGTGGCAACCACGCCGATCATGCCGAGTGGGGCCGTGAGCACGACGAGCAGGGTGCGCGCGAAGCTCTGGAGCTGGATCATCAGGAGCGTGAGCACCGCGATGATCATGATCGGCATTTGCGCCATGATCGACGACTGCCCCTTGGCGGATTCTTCGACCGACCCGCCGATTGCGATGCGATACCCCACGGGAAGGGCCTTGCGAATGTCGCCGAGCGAGCGGTAGACGGCTTCGGTCACATCGATGCCTTGCTTGCCCGCGCGCACATCCGAGCGCACGGTGAGGGTCGGCTGCCGGTCGCGCTCCCAGATCACACCGTATTCCAGATCATTGACCATGTGGCCGAGCGTGGCCAGCGGCACCGGGCCGTTCGGCGTGGGCATGGCGAGCGTGGCGAGTTTCGCGGGATCCACTCGCTCAGCCTTGGGGGCGCGCAGCGTGATCGAGATCAGCTTGTCGCGCTCGCGGTATTGGCTGATGTCGTAGCCTGTGAGCGTCATGGCGATGAAGTTCGAGATATCCGTCGAGCTCACTCCCAGCGCGCGAGCCTTCTGCTGATCGACCTCAAAGCGCACCGAACGTTGCGACGGCTCGTCCCAGTCGAACTGGACGTCGGTCGTATCGCCGTTCTTGCGCATGACCTCGGCCACCTGTTCGGCGATCGTGCGCACCTTGCCGATGTCGTCGCCGCTCACGCGAAACTGCACCGGAAAGCCGACCGGGGGGCCGTTTTCCAGCCGCGACAAGCGAGTGCGCACCCCGGGCATGGCCTCGCGCAGCGTCGGCTCGAGCCATTGGGCGAGCGCCTCACGGTCTTCGACGGACTTGGCGGTAATCACCAGTTGCGCGAAATTCGGCGTGGGCAATTGCTGGTCGAGCGGCAGATAGAAGCGCGGCGCGCCGGTGCCGACAAAGCTGACCGTGTGATCGATCTCCTTGCGGCCTTTGAGCAACGCCTCCAGACGTTGCGTCTCGCGCAGCGTCGCTGGATACGACGCGCCTTCCGGCAACCGGAGATCGACCATCAGTTCGGGCCGGTCGGAACTCGGGAAGAACTGCTGGGGGATGAGCGAGAAGCCAGCCATCGAGATCAGGAACAGCACGACGGTGATGGCAAGCACGACGAACCGGCGCTCGATGCACCAGGTCAGCCAGCCGCGCAGGCGGTTGTAGAACCGGGTGTCATAGACCTCGTGTTCGTGATCGTCGCCGTGATGCGCCTCGCGCGCCCGCTCGGGCAACAGTTTGTAGCCCAGCAGCGGAATGAGCACGACGGCGGCCAGCCACGACGCGAGCAGTGCAATGGCCGAGACCTCGAAGATCGAGCGCGTGTATTCGCCGGTGCTCGACTTCGCCAAGGCGATCGGGAGAAAGCCGGACACCGTCACGAGCGTGCCGGTCAGCATGGGAAATGCCGTGCTGGTGTAGGCGAAGGCGGCCGCGCGCTTGCGATTCCAGCCTTGGGAAAGCTTCACGGCCATCATCTCGACCGCGATGATGGCGTCGTCCACCAGCAGGCCGAGCGCGAGGATCAACGTGCCGAGCGACACCTTGTGCAACCCGATGTCGAAGAGGTACATGAACAACGACGTCACCGCGAGGACGACCGGAATCGAAATCGCCACCACCATGCCGGTACGGAATCCGAGCGAGACGAGGCTCACCACCAGCACAATGGCGACGGCTTCGGCCACCGCTTCGAGGAAGTCGTCTACCGAATGCGACACCGACTGCGACATGCTCGCGACTTCGGTGAGCTTGAGACCGGCGGGCAACTGGGCGCGCAGTTCGCCCATCGTGCCGGCCAGCGCCTTGCCCAGGTGAATGACGTCCTGCCCCTTTTGCATGGTGATGCCGATGCCGAGCACGGGCTTGCCACCGAAGCGCATCTCCGAGACAGGCGGGTCGACATAACCACGCTTGATCGTGGCGATGTCACCCAGGCGGAAGGTACGGTTGTTCACGCGGATCAGCGTGTCGGCGAGCGCATCCGCGTTGCGGAACTGGCCGCTCGGACGCACGACCAGCCGGTCGTTGGGTGTGTCGATGGTGCCGGCCGGCGAGACCGCGTTCTGCGCGCCCACGGCCTGTGCGATCTGGTTCGGCGAGATGCCAAGGCGCGTCAACTGCGTATTGTTGATCTCGACGTAGACGCGCTGTTCCTGGTCGCCGAAGTAGTCGACCTTCGCCACGCCCGGCACCCGTAACAGCACGGTGCGCAGCGAGTCGGCATAGTCGCGCAACTGGGCGGGGCCGAAGCCGTCGCCTTCGAGCGTGAAGATATGTGTATAGACGTCACCGAATTCGTCATTGAAGAACGGCCCTTGCACGCCCTGCGGCAACGTGTACGCGATGTCGCCGACCTTCTTGCGGACCTGGTACCACTCTTCCTGCACGTCGCTCGCGGGCGCCGAATCTTTCATCGAGAAGAACAGCAGCGACTCGCCGGGGCGCGAGTAGCTGCGCTGGAAGTCGATGGCCGGCATCTCCTGAAGCTTGCGCGCGATCCGGTCGGTGACCTGCTCCTGCACCTGTTTGGCGCTCGCCCCCGGCCAGTACGTGCGGATGACCATCACGCGGAACGTGAACGGCGGATCTTCCGATTGCGCGAGGCGTGAGTAAGCCAGAATGCCGAAGATCGTGGACATCGCGATCAGGAAGACGACGAGTGAGCGATGCCGCAGTGCCCATGCGGAGAGGTTGAAGCGGCCCTCTTCGTGACGATCGTCGTTCCGTGGGGATGACGGCGCGGGCACGGGCGGCTTCCCGTCCGGTGCGCTCATGACGCGAAGTCCTCGGGGTGCAGCGGCGCGATCACACGGACCTTCTCGCCAGCCGTGACGGTGTGCGCGCCTTGCCAGACGACGCGCTCACCGGGTTGAATGCCACCCGCGACCGTGACGGTGCGCTCGCCGTAGCGCGCGATCTTCACGCGTCGCAGCACCAGTGTGTCGTCGGACTTGACGACCCACACGGCGGGTTGATTGCCTTTGTGAAAAAGGGCGGTCGACGGCAGCGTGATCGGCGGGCCATCCACGAGCGTGACGCTGGCGCCGGACGCCGCGGTGGCCGGCGTGGCCGACAGGGAGGATGGCGTCACGGGCGCGGTAAAGGGCTGCGCGAACGCGACGTTGGCCGTCATGCCGAGGCGGACGTCGGGGCCGGGCGAGAGCAGCGAGAGCTTGGCCCGGTACGTGCGGCTCAAGGGGTCGGCGGCGGGCGCGATTTCACGCACGCGCGCTTGCCACGTCCTGCCCGGCACGGCGGGCAGCGAGACCGTCGTCGTCTGTCCGACGCGCAGTGCGCCGAGTGCGGCCTCGGGCACGTCGGTAATCACGTCGACGTCGCCCGTCCATGCCAACTGGTACACCGGCTGGCCGGCGCTGACGTTCTGTCCCGTGTCGGCCTGCTCGGCGGTAATCACACCCTCGCGATCAGCCTTGAGACTGCCATAGTTCAACTGATCGCCAGCCAGCGCGGCCTGCTGGCTCGCCTGATTGCGCTGCGCGAGCGCGCTGGCATAGGCGTTCTCGGATTGCTCCAGTTGTGCCGGTGCGATGAGGTTTTCGCGGGCTTGCGCGCGGTCGCGAGTCACGGTTTGCGTCGCGTATTCCAGTTGGTGCTGCGCGGCGTCGAATTGGGCACGCGCACTCGCGGCGTTCTTCGAGAGGTCCGCCGGGTCCAGCCGGGCGACGATCTGGCCCGCCTTGACGGCGTCGCCGAGTCGTACGTCGCGCTCGACGATCTTGCCCGCGACACGGAACGACAGCGGCGTGGTGTAGCGCGCCTCGATCTGCGCGGGCAGCGAGACGACTGGCGTGTGCTCGGCGACCTTGGCGGCCATCGCCACGACCGGGCGCGGAGGTATCTCTCGCGGGGCCTCGCGCGAACACGCACTCAATGTGGCGGCAGCGATGGCCGTGGTGGCGACGGCCAGGGAAAGCCGGCGGCGGCGTAGTACGGTGTCAGGTAGAAGGGGCATCGTGCGCTCGCAACTCACAAAGTGAGATATCCGGAATAAATCTACGGGCGATGATATATGGATTGCCGGCGTGCCGCAACGGGGGGCGGGCCACGTTTCATCTCCCTATGACTATCGATAGCGGCCGTGTCATTGGATTGTTGTCGACGTTCCGGGAAACGCTAACCGCCGAATTAATTTGGAGTACGATGCCTATTTGGTGGTCCCGGAACATGACCGAAGTCTGCGTCATTTGTGTTGCGTCATGGCTGGCTCCCGATGCTCAGACGCAGTCGATGCGGTGCGCGCCGCGACAACAGCGCACGGTGGCGAGCCTTCCATTCGCGCGAGCGATGCGACATCGGCGTCCAAGTTTGACCCATGTCAACCCAAGGGCGTGCTCGGCGGCCGGGCGCGACGGCAAGACGGGGGTTCGCGGCTATGCTGTAGAGATCTGACGTTTCGCGATCGACGTTCACCGGAGACGGATAACCATGACAACACGCATTGCTTTGGTCACAGGCGGCATGGGCGGTTTGGGTGAGGCAATCAGCCTGCGCCTGGCCGATGCCGGATATCGGGTTGCGGTGACCTGCTCGCCGCATAACCATGACTGCGAAGGCTGGGTCGAACGCATGCGCGACACCGGCCGGGCGTTTGCGGCGTATCGTGTCGACGTTGCCGACTTCACGTCATGCGAGGCCTGTGCGAAAGCCGTCGAATCCGACACCGGCCCAGTGGACATCCTGATCAATAACGCGGGCATTACGCGAGACGCCACCCTGCGCAAGATGACGTCCGAAGATTGGCAGTTGGTATTGCGCACGAACCTCGATAGCGTATTCAACATGACCCGGCCGATCTTTGGCGGCATGGTCGCGCGCGGCTGGGGCCGCATTATCAACATCTCGTCGGTCAATGGCAGTCGTGGTGCGTTTGGACAAGCGAACTACGCCGCGGCGAAGGCCGGCATGCACGGGTTCACCAAGTCGCTGGCGCTGGAAGTCGCCAAGGCGGGGGTCACCGTCAACACGATCTCGCCAGGCTATCTTGCCACGAAGATGGTCACGGCCGTCCCCCAGGACGTGCTCGAATCGCGCATCCTTCCGCAGATTCCGGTCGGCCGGTTGGGGCGCCCCGAAGAGGTGGCCGCCCTCGTGGCCTTTCTCGTATCGGACGACGCCGGTTTCGTCACCGGCAGCAACCTTGCCATCAACGGTGGCATGCACATGGAGTGACTCGCAGCGATGCTGCCAACCACTTACTCAGGAGAGTCATGATGTCAAAGGAAACGAATCCGGCACTGACGCTGGTCAAACTCGGCACCGCAAGCGCGTTGGGCGCCTACGGCATTCTGCTGGAATCCGCGCAACACATGCACCAGTTGCAGGCAGCGCGCGATACCGAGTTGCTCAAGGCGCACGCGGACGCGGCCAAGTCGCTCGGCGGCGCGAAGGACTTCAATGCGTTGCTGACGGCGCACCTGCAGTTGCTCAATGGCCAACTCGCGCAACAGAACGAGTTCTGGCGCGAGTGGCTTGCGCTTTGCGCGAACAACCAACTGCTCTGGACCGAGCATTTGCGCAAGACGGGCGAAGAACTGCAGCACGGGATGGCCGGTGCGATGACGATGCCCGATCTGATCGGTGCGGGAACGATGTCCGGCGATACCGCCAAGGTGGCCGAAGCGCCGTTGCAGAAGTGGTTCCAGGCATTCAACGATGCCACGCTGGGCACGATGGATGCCTGGCGGCGCATGTCGACGCAGGCCGCACAGGCGACCGAGGCAGCCGTCGCGCATCAGTCGCCGCTCAACGGCCGCGTACCGCCCAAGCGCGGCAACGCGCCGGCTCAGCGCTCAAGCACGTAAGCGCCGGGCGCATCGCACAGCGAGTTCGCTGGCGGCCAGTCAGTGGCGATCGATCTGCCGCTGCCCTGTGCCAGCAGCCACGCCTGCCATGCCGGCCACCAGGAGCTTGGTCTGGCCGGCGTGGCGGTGAACCATTCGTCAGCATCGCGATACGCCGCGCCTGCCGCGCGCGTGGCGACCCGATGGTGACTGGTCGGATGCCCTGGCTCACAGACGACCCCCACGTTGTGCCCGCCTGAGACGAGCGCAAACGTCAGATCGCCGTTGTAGAGCAGATGCATCTTGTAGACGGAGCGCCACGGGGAGATGTGGTCGCGTTCGGTCGCCACCACGAACATCGGTACGCGAATATCCGCCAGCGCGACCGGTAGCCCGCCGACCTTGAGCGTGCCCGTCGCCAACGCATTGTTCAGATACAACTCGCGCAGACACTCGCTGTGCAGCCGCGCGGGTATCCGCGTGGTGTCGGCATTCCACACCGTGAAGTCGGTGGTCTGCGCCGGTTTGCCGAGCAGGTAGTCGTGCATGAGCCGCGACCAGATCAGATCGCGCGAATTGAGCAACTGGAAGGTGCCCGCGAGCTGCTCGCCACTGATGAAGCCCTGGCGCCACATCATCGCTTCAAGATAGGCCACCTGACTGGCGTCGATAAACAGTCCCAATTCGCCCGGCTCGCTGAAGTCGGATTGGGCGGCCAGCAGGGTCACGCTGGCGAGCATGTCGCGCTCGGCCCGACGTCCGTTCCCGCCCCCGCTGGCGTCCCCGCTCCCGGGCGCACTGCCTTCCGGGGTCTCGCGTGCAAGCGCCGCCGCCGCGATGGCGAGCAGTGTGCCACCGAGGCAATAACCGCAGGCGTGCACGGGTGCGTTGTCCGTCAGGCGACGCACCTCCCGCAGGGCGGTCAGCAGGCCGGCGTTCAGGTAGTCGTCCAGCCCTCGGCCTCGGGCCGTCGGCCCGGCGTTGTGCCACGACATCATGAAGACGTTATGGCCCTGCGCCACCAGATAGCGCACGAGCGAATGCTGCGCTTCCAGGTCGAGGATGTAGTACTTCAGCAGCCACGACGGCACGATGAGAATCGGCTCGCGCCACGTCTGCGTCTGCGTCTGCGTCTGCGGCGGGGCATATTGCAGCAATTCGAAGTACGCGTTGCGATAGACGACCTTGCCGGGCGTGGCGGCGATGTCGTGGCCGACGCAAAATGCCTTGCACGCCTCCGGCCCCGCCCCCGGCGCGTTGCCAGCCGCCATGTCGTGCAGATCAGACCACCAGCGTTGCGCACCGTTGACGAGATTTTGTCCCTGGGTGTCACGAACGGCGCTGATGACTTCCGGATTCAGGTACCAGAAGTTGCTTGGCGAGAACATGTCGAGCCATTGCCTCGCCATGAATCGCACCACGTCTCGGTGATGCCGATCGACGCCTGGGATCTCGCCGGTCATCGTGTCGACGAAATCCTCCGTTCGCAGGAAACGTTCGCGCCACCACGCGAACGGGAGTTGATCCCACAGTGGATCGCGAAAACGCCGGTCGGCGACGGGCGGGCCGCCGGCCTTTGCCCGATGGCTGGACGTCGGCTTGTCGATGGCCGCGAAGGCTTTGAAGACGTTGAGCTGATGCCCAGGCGCCGTCGCGGCGTGCATGGCCCAGTCGGCCCACGCGAGCGCTACCGCAGCGGGCGAGACATTGCCGGTAAAGCGTGCGGTCGCGGCCATCGCGACCCGATCCAGGCTGTCGGTAAACGAGGTCGCGGACGACGGGAGTGCAACCTCGGGTGTCTTGGCGGACGCAGGTGTGCTGCTGACCGTGGGAGGCGCATGGCGCGCGATGGCGGCCGGCATCGGACCGGGCGGCGTGGCACGGCGCGTCGGCGGATCGGCAGTCTTGGGCGCGCCGCGCGAGCGCGAAGCCGATGCAGATGGGGACGATTGCGATGCGGACGTCTTGGCGCTGCGAGCCGGCATGGTGGACTCCGTTCTGGCTTGCCACGGTCGTGCGAGCGTGCGCCGTGGACAAAAAAATGAGCAGCAAAACGGGACGGTGGCCATGGGCAACGCCCCCGCGTGCCGTGACATCGATACGTCATCGGGCCTTTCGGCAAATATAACGCAGACGTCATACCCGGACCGTGATCTGCGACAAATTGCGCGCGGACGTTACGACGGCCCGCGCATGCGGATCATCGTGCCGGGACTGGCGTCGAAGCGCCGGGCAGGGGAGCGGGAGTCACCGACACGGGAGCCGGCTTTCGCGCATGCCAGCTGATGCGACGGAACGGGTGCTCGCGTCCGGATAGCGTGAGCGCGATGTGGGTGATCCAGCGTTGCGTCGGTACGCGCTCACCATGCAGCCACATCACGAGGACGAACAGACTCGCCGCCATCGGCAGGGTCTTGAGGTTGGGCGTGGCGTCGCGACGCGTACGCCAGGCAAAGGCGGCGCAGACGGCGAAGCCCACGACACAGCCGGCCACCGTCTCAGAAACCGAGTGCGCCGAGAGGGCGACGCGCGACGCTCCCACCGCCACGCTACCCGCGGCGGCGGCGATCATGCCGAGCACGCGCCACGGCCACGCAAGGTGGCGCAGAAGCAACCACGCGATGACCGGGTACACGGTGGCGGCGAGCATGGTATGGCCGCTCACGCCGGTGAAATCGAGTTCGCGCACCCCGAGGCCCCAGCCAAGGAACATGACCTTGGAGGCCGCCACGACAAGCGCACCGACTGTAAACAGGGCGACCCAGGTGAACGCCATGCGCCACGCACGGGCCGAGAGTAACCAGAGGGTGAGGGCGGCAGCGGCGGGCACCGTCACGGCGGCACCGCCGAAATTGGTAATCGTAATCCAGAGGCTAGACATGACGGGTGAAGTACGGCCCGCGGGCAGAGGGCTTCGGGCGAAAGCGCTATCTTACGCGCGCCTCGATGGGGTGAACACAGGGCGGCGTCGTTTGGCTCAGGCACACGACGTCGGATGAAGGTGCCGCGCCGGGCAAACGCCCAAATGACGTCGTTTTGCGTGGGGTTGGTGGGATTTTTGCGAGGTTTCCCGTCAATTATTGCAATGATGCCCCGTAGACTGCGTCGTTTTCGAACAGATTTCTCGAGCGATGTCTTTCTCTTCTCCCTCCTCCAAGCGCAAGTGCGCCGCGTTGGGCGGCGGCGCGCAAGACCTGCGGGGGCAGGGCGAAGGTCGCCGATCCCGCTGGCTCGCGGCGTGGGTCTGGCTGTGCGTGGCTGCGCCGCTGACTGCGATGGCCGACGCCGGCGGCATGGCCGACACGCTGCGTCTGCACCCGCGTCTGACACCGTCATTTACCTTCTCGTCCGCGCCGCCGCGCCCGTTGGCCGACGCGTCATCCCCTCAGGCCGTCGTGGCGTTGCGCCACGCCGTCTGTGGCAAGGCAACGTCGCTTGATGCCATGCCCATGACGGTGCGCTCGGCAAAGCCCCTCGTCATGCCAGTGAGCTATTCACGGATTTCATCGGATTTCGGCACGCGCTACCACCCGGTGCGACGCGTCAAGCATCGGCACACCGGCATCGATCTCGTCGCGCCGACCGGCACACCGGTGCGCGCGGTGGCAAAAGGGGTTGTGAAGACCATCGGCTACGAGCGCCGGGGCTTCGGGCGTTATATCGTGATCGCGCACCGACACGATAGCGAGACGATCTACGCTCATTTGTCCGCCACGGCGCGCGGGCTACGCGTTGGCGAGACGGTGACGGCGGGCCATGTCATCGGTGCGGTCGGCAAAACGGGAATGGTTACGGGCCCGCATCTGCATTTTGAACTGCGCCGGCAGGGTATCCCGGCCGATCCGCGCCCATTGCTGCGCCGCACGGCCAGGATGAGCGAATCGTCCGTTGCCACCGCCAACGCGTGCCTGGGTGTGCTCAATGGCGTGAAGTCGTGGCATCTGCACGGCGGGGTCGGGGCGGCGGCTCGATGGCAATACTCGCCGCTCTGAGGCACACGTCGACGCGAATCTTCCGGGAATAAAATGACATCGGCACGCATATGACGGACAACGGCGTTCCCGAAGCTCGTCGTGTTCACTCATATCGGACTGGACGATCACCGGCGCCGAGCCGTCGCATCTGCGCGTGTTCGTGCAGGCATGGCTGGCGGCGACCTGATATCGTATTGCGTTAGGCCGGTCCCCTTATGGAGAGCTCCATGCCGCAAGCGCCCTCGTTGCATGCCCCGGTGAATCCTGCGTGGCAGGCCGAACAATACGTCAAGTTCGAAGACGAGCGCACGCGTCCCGTGCGCGATCTCGTGGCCGCCATTCCGCCCCTGGCCGATCGCGGTGTCGCGCGCGTGGTCGACATCGGCTGCGGCCCCGGCAATTCGACGGGAGTGCTTGCCACTCGTTTTGCGCAGGCCGAGGTGCTCGGGCTGGACAGTTCGCAGGACATGGTCGACGCGGCGCGCGCGCGACTACCGCAATGCCGGTTTGTCCTGGCCGACATCGCGACGTGGACGGATGGCCCGTTCGACGTGATTCTCGCCAATGCCGCCTTGCAATGGTTGCCGGATCACGAGACGCTCTACCCGCGTCTGGTGAGTTGTCTCGCGCCCGGCGGTTCGCTGGCTGTGCAGACCCCCGACAATCTTGACGAACCGGCGCACCGGCTGATGCGCGAAGTCGCGGCCGATGCGCGTTGGGCCGCGGCGCTCAAAGGCGTGGAGCGTACGGCGCGTCATGGGGCGACGTTCTACTATCCGCTGCTGCGAGCGCTATGCTCGCGCGTCGATATCTGGCGTACCACGTACTATCACCCGCTCGCGGGCGGAGCGCAGGCGGTCGTAGAGTGGTTCAAGGGCAGCGCGTTGCGGCCGTTCCTCGCGAAGCTCGACCCCGCGTCGCAAGCGGCTTTCCTCTCGCGTTACACGGACGAGATCGCCCAGGCATATCCGGCGCTGGCCGACGGCACGGTATTGTTGCCGTTCCCTCGACTCTTCGTCGTTGCGACTCGCTGAAGCGGTCGATCGGCCGCCGGGATCACGTTCGCAGGGGATTCCGCGCTGACGAAGGGCGCGCGTGAGCGGTGTCCAGTGGGCGGCGAACCGTCCGACGCCCGGTGTAAAGTAGCGGGCATGACCGTCCCGCCCTCGCCGATTCAGCCGTTTCGCAACGCTCCCCAGTACTGGCGCTCGTCGCTCGTCCCCGGTGGTGACATGCTCACGGCCGAATACAACGACCACGCCTTCGCGCCGCATTGGCACGACGCGTACACGTTCGCGTGCATTGTGGAGGGGGCCGAACGCTACGCCTACCGGGGCGGCGAGCACGTGGCGGATGCCGGTTCCGTGGCCGTCATCCACCCGGGCGAAGTGCATACCGGGGCGCGCGAAACGGATTTCGGGTGGCGCTATCGCGTGTTCTACTTGCCTGTCGGCTTTGTTCAGGGTGTGCAGCATCAGGTGACGCACGCGTCGGGTGGGCTGACGATGCCAGGCGGTGCCCAGCCATGGTTCGGCGAGCACGTCATTCGCGACACCGAGGCGGCGCAGCGGTTGACGGCGGCGCATCGTCTGCTACAGACCGGCGCCGACCCGTTGCTGGCCGAAAGCGTACTGATCGAGGCGGTGTCGATCATGCTGGTGCGTTACGCGCAGGCGCGGGCGCCAGCGATGCCGCCGCTTCGCGATACGGTGCGCGTCGAGACCATGAAGGCGCGGCTCTCGGACGATCTCACCGAGTCGTTGTCGTTGACGGCCCTGGCCGAGGCCGTCGATCTGTCGCCATTTCACGCGGCACGGTTATTCTCGCGCGAGACTGGCCTCGCCCCGCATGCCTGGCGCAATCAGTTGCGTCTGGTGCGCGCCTTGCCCGCGTTGCGCGCGGGGGCATCGGCGACTGACGTTGCGGTGGCGCAAGGCTTTAACGATCTGTCTCACTTCACCCGCTACTTCCGGCGCGCGTTCGGCGTGTCGCCCGGGAAGTGGCGCGCGGGGCCGAGGTCATGACCGCGCCGGCCTATCGACGCGACGCATGTGGCGCCACCGTAGCGTTCGACGCAGCATGGCATTGAGTGCGACGCGCACGCGCGAGGCGAGCGCTGCTCACGTTGACCAGCAACCCGATCGCCATTGCCGCGCCGCCCACGAGGAACAGCAGCGAATAGTTGCCCGACGTGGCCGCGAACAGGAATGACAGTCCATAGGCGGCACCGGCCTGCAACGTGGCAAAGCTGGTCGTCGCAGTGCTCCAGGCCGCCTTCTGCGAGGCAGGATGGTGGGCGAGCAGCTCGTTCGCGCGCCCGAGCACGAGCGGCACGATTCCCGGTGTGAACGCCCCCATGACGATGCTCGAGACGATCAGGGCGGGCAGGCCGAGGCCAAGTGCTGGAAGCACGACGGCGCACATCTGTGCGACATATGCGACGCGCAGGGCCCGTGCAAAACCGATCCTGTCGGCGAGATGCCCGGTGAAAACCGGCCCGACGATCGCCCCCAGTCCGTACAGCACCCAATAGTTGGCGCCCGCGTCGAGGCCCTTGCCCAGGCCACGTGCAACGTAGTCGACGAGGAAAATCATGTGCGGCACCAACGCAACGGCATTCAGTGCGTACTCGACATAGAGCGAGCGCAGCGCGAGTGGGCTGTCCGGCCGGTGTTCCGGGTGAACCGTGGTTCCCGGACTCGCGGCAACTGCGGGGTTGGCGGGCCAGCCGCGCCACGCGATCGCCGTCAGCACGAGCGAAAGCATGCCTAGACCGATCCACGTCTGCGCGAGGCCTTGCCGCAGCAACAGTGGCACGAGCGTACCCGACGCGGCGATGCCCAGGCCGACGCCCGCGAAGATCGCGCCGCTGACGATACCGCGTCGCGAGGCGCTCACGTGCGCGAGGACCGACGGCGCAGCCGTGACCATCAGCACGCCGCCGGCAAAGCCGGACGCAAAGCGCCAGCCGAAGAACCAGGCGAACGAGATGGGCCACGCACACGCGAAGAAGGCAGCGACCGCGAGCAGCATCATGGCGCGCAGGATCGTGACGTTCGCGGCACGGCGGGCGAGTACCCGCGCGCCCAATGCGCCGGCCAGATATCCGCCGAGGTTGGCCGCGCCGAGGTAAGCCGCTGTGGCAGGCGCGAACCAATGCGCACCGATGATCGCGGGCAGCAGCGCGGTATAGGCGAAACGGGCAAAGCCGATGCCGATGAGGCTGGCGCAGGCGGCCGAAAGCGTGGCCCGCCACGCGTTGAAGGCGGCCACTGTCAGGCCGCCGGGAACTGCATTGGACATGATGACTCCGGGAGCGCTGCGCTGACCCCGGCTTAAGCCGGCGCGTTTCAGACGAGCGATGGCGGTAGTGTAGGTCGCTGCGGCCTGCCGGAGAACGCCCATGTCCCGGAGATCATTCTTCCGCGCGGCGTAACAATGACTGTGGGAATCGCGGGGCGATCGATGCGTCGATCGCGCTGGCAATAGGGCTGGCAATAAGGCTGGCAATCGCCGCAGGGCGCGCTTCGCGGCGAGGTGGCAAGCGCTCCGCGTGGTGTCGGCGTCAAGCCTGGCTCGCCAGCTTGTGCACGCGCGCGAAATGTTTGCGCAGACGCGGCACCGCGAAATCGACAAAGGCGCGCACTTTGGGCACCGCCAGCCGTCCTTGCGGCGTGATGACGTGAACCGGCATGGGCGGGTGTTCATAGTCCTGCAAAACGATGCGCAGCGTGCCGCGCTCCATGTCGTCGACGACGTGATACGTCAACATGCGCGCCACGCCGTGTCCCGCGACGACCGAGGCAATGGCGGCCCGAATCGAATTGACGATCAACCGCGGTGTGAATTGTACGACCTGAGGCACGGAACTGCGTCCCGTGGCCGGGAATCGCCACGAATCGATGCCGAAGTACGTCATGGAGACGATCTGGTGTTTCGCGAGATCGGCGGGCGTCTCGATGGGACCATGGGCCGCCAGATAGGCCGGAGAGGCAGCAACAATGCGCCGAACCTGGCCGACGTGTGTGGCCACAAGCGAAGAGTCGGGTAGATGGGCGACGCGCATCGCGATGTCGACGCCCTCGTCGATCAGGCTCACGGGCAGGTCGCTCAAGTGCACGCGTACGACGACGTCGGGATAGCGTTCGATAAAGGCGTCCACGATCTCGCGCAGGAACGTCTCTCCGGCGGCAAACGGTGCGGAGACGGTAAGCAGCCCACGCGGGGCGGAGCGTTCTCCGGCGGCGATCACGTCGGCTTCATCCAGATCGAGCAGGATGCGACGGCACGCAGCAGCGTAGCGCTCGCCTGCAACGCTCAGCTTGACAGCACGCGTCGTTCGGTGAAGCAGCGCCGTGCCGGTATGCGCTTCGAGATAGCCGATGGCGCGGCTTACGGCGGCGGCCGAGCGCCCGAGGCGTCGGGCCGCACCGGCAAGGCTTCCTTCGTCGACGATGGCGACGAAGACTTTCATGGCGTCGATTCGGTCCATGACAGAGGAGGGAAAGGGCAGAGGGCGCAGTGCGGCCCCCGGGATGCGCCGGTGCACAAGATTACCCTTAAACACAGCAGCGTGGCGACCATGGCGGGCGGATTTCCCGCTGGCTTCAGACATCATCGCGTGATGCCTGTCAACGCACCCTGGGGGGCGGTGAGCCATGAACATTGCCGGGCTGACGTGCGTTAGCTGCGCCGTTTTGGTGCATGCATGCGCCGGTGGGCGCTTGTCTGAACGGCGCAAGCTGACGATTATGCAATTTCGTCGCGTGGCGGCTCAAGTTTTGTCGAAAAGACTCGTTAAATCTCCTCAGAGGTACTGAGAGAGACACTGGCCTGCCAGGCTTGCCGGCAGCGGGCTGGGACGACGACACCGCAGGACGAATCGCTTAATGCGCGCAAGGCAATGTTCAAGAACCTGAGTATCAGCAAACGGCTCGCCGCCGCCTTTTCCGTCAATGTGATCATGCTGTTGGTCGTGGCCGTGGTGGCCGTGACGAAGATGGCGACGATGGATACCAATACCCAACTCATCGTTTCCGACCTGAACAGCAAGATTCTTGAATTTCACGGCTTGAAGGACCGGGCGGCGCACGTTGCCGTGCTCCTGCGCGATATCGTGATGTCCGAAGACAACTCGCAGCTCGATGCCCGTCTGGCCAAGATCGACGAACTGCGCCAAGCCAACAACAAGAGCATCGCCGGTATGGCGACGATCTTCTACACCGAAAAGGGCAAGGCGCTTTACCGCACGTTGGCCGACACGAACGCAGACTATGGAAAGCGGCTCGATGCCGTCGTGGCACTCGTTCGCGCCGGTGACTACGCGCAAGCCAAGACGGAACTGGTTGGGCCGCTGCAAAAGGCCCAGGTAGCGTACTTCACCCCGCTCGACAGCCTGATGGAGGTCGGCAAGGTGGTTAGCGCGAAGGAGGCCGATGATGCGAACGCCGCGTACGCGTCGGCGCGACTCTGGTTGCTGGCGACGATGCTGGCGTCGGTCGGGCTTTCCGTAGTGTCGGCAGTGACGATTACGCGCTCGGTCACGCGTCCCGTGCGCGCCGCCGTGGAGGGCGCGTCGGCGCTCGCACGCGGCGATCTGACGCATCGCGTGAATGCCGAGCGCGCCGACGAGATGGGCCAGATGGCGAGTGCGCTCGACATGGCCGTCGAACAACTCGGCCATCTCGTGCGCAACATTCAGGGTGCGTCGGGCGCCATCGACAACGCCGCACGCGAAATTGCGCAGGGCAATACCGACCTGTCGCAACGCACCGAAGAGCAGGCCGCATCGCTCGAAGAAACCGCGGCATCGATGGAAGAGCTGACCTCGACCGTGCGTCAGAACGTCGAACATGCGATGGAGGCGCGACGCCTCTCGCATGAGGCGACCGATGTGGCGGATGCGGGGGCGCAGAGCGTGCGGGCCGTCGTCGAGACGATGCAGGCGATGGCCAGCGCGTCGGCGCGCATGAGCGACATGATCAAGGCCATCGAAGGCATTGCGTTCCAGACCAATATTCTCGCGCTCAACGCGGCTGTGGAAGCGGCGCGCGCGGGCGAGCAGGGCCGCGGCTTCGCGGTGGTGGCCGGGGAAGTGCGCACGCTCGCCCAGCGCTCGGCGGGTACCGCCAAGGACATTCGCGAACTGATCGCGGCGTCGGTGCAGCAGGTCGAGGACGGTACCTCGCGCGTGGAAGTCGCCGGTCGCACCATGGATCAGATCGTCGTATCGGTGCGGCGTGTGAGCGAGCTGATCGCCGAGATCGCCGCGGCGAGCGACGACCAGGCGCGCGGCATCGAGCAGGTGGGGCAGGCCGTCACGCAAATGGATCAGGTGACGCAGCAAAACGCCGCGCTCGTTGAGCAGGCCGCAGCCGCGGCGGACCACCTGCGTCAGCAGGCGGCTGAACTGGTCAACGAAACCGCGAAGTTCCGCGTGGAACGCGACGGCAGCGCGCACCCCGGCATGACGCCGAGTGCGCCGAGGGTTGTGTTGGCGGGGCGTGTGCTGTCCCGCGGCGATAGCGACATGACGATGCCACGCGGACATCGCGCGGCCGCCTGAGCCCGGGCAGCGCATCAGGCGCCTCCCGGCGCTTGATGGCCGCCGCGCGCATTGCGGCGTCACCAGCGTTAGCGTTGGGCCCGTGCGGCACGGAATGTCGCGCGGCACGAGCGGCACGCGCGAACGATCCGCCAGCGCCTGGGTTCGGTATCCGCGCGCAGCGATTTAAAAGAATTCATTAATTCGATATCCAATACATTCAATCGTGAATTAACGTTTTTCGCTCGTCGGATCGCCTTGAATGCTACGTGGTGTGAGCGCCACGAGGCATACTGTCGAGGTTGCCAATTTGAATCCATCAAGTGACAATCGCTCTCATACCCCGGAAATACAAAATACATTACGGGCACACTGGGGCGGGGAACACTGAACATACTGGAGCAAGATGGCGGCCAAAGTCGTGAAATATGCGCGTGACGGGGTGACGTATTACGAAATCCGGGGTGCCCTGCCCGACGGCACGAGATATGAGGACCGGGTGGGATTCAGCGAACGCGAGTTGACATTCCGGCGTCTCGTCGTGGCGAGAATCAAGCTGCTTCGCAGTGAATACGACATGGCGTGCCAGAAGGTTCGGGCGGAATGTGCGGCGAACATCGCGACACCTGGGTGGGTTAGGCAACTGATTTTTTGAGTGATGCAGGGCCGTAGTTGATTGTGCGGCGGGAAGCGATCGCAAGTGTTGCGTCGTCAAGGTGATGAAATATTCACATATTGAGATTGCCTTATACTGCGCGGAGGCTTCGTGTCCGTCCGAAATACATGGAATTCGTAACAAAAGATGTCTTGGCAAGTTGTATGGCGTTGCTGCTCGACGCCGTGTTTCTCGTCGACAAGGCCGGCGCTCTCGTCTATGTGAGTCCGGCCTGTGAGTCCATTCTCGGCTACTCGCCACAGGAATTGCTGGGGCGCTCGATGATCGACTTCGTGGCGAAAGAAGACCGCGAGCGTACGATAGAAGAGTCGAAGTTCGTGATGGCGGGACTGCCGCGGATCGGTTTCGAGAATCGTTATATTCACAAGGACGGCCATTACGTCCACATCATGTGGTCTGCCCGTTGGTCGGAGGACCATGGACTGCGCATTGGCGTGGCACGCGATGTGTCGGCCAAGAAGCAGGCCGAAGCGTTGCAGCGCGCCACATACTCGATTTCCGAAGCGGCCCACGATGCCGCCGATGTTCGCTCCCTCTGCAAGGCGGTCCACGACACGCTGTCCACGCTGTTCCCGATCGATGCCATTGTTGTGGCCACCTGCGATGCCGAGTTGGCGGCGTGGGAGAAGGCATACCAGTACCGCGACAGCGGCGACGTCCCCGTGCTCGACTGGCGGCAGGCCCAGCACCTCTCGACGCAGGCCACGCAAGCGAAAAGACCCTTTTGGCACCGGATCGAAGCCGTCCCCGTCGATGGGGCGGGCCAATCGGTCCCGCACGTGCGCGCCGAGCCGTTGGTGCCAGGTGCTCCTGTGGAGACCGGCACGCAGGTGTTGGCGGTTCTGCCGATGCATACGGCGCGGCGTGCGGTGGGCACGCTCATGCTCTATGGCCCGGCCAGCGCGTTGCGGGCCGAGGCCGCACAACGGCTGCTGGCGTTCGTCTGCGACCAGACTGCGTTGGCCATCGAGCGAAAGCAACTGATCGACGATCTCTACCAGGCGGCGCGATTCGATGAATTAACCGGACTGCCGAACCGCCGCACGTTTGGCGAGTTCGCGAGGGAGGCCGTGCGCCGCGCACAGCGCACCAATGGGAAACTGGCGTTCCTATTCGCCGATATCGACGGCTTCAAGGGGGTGAACGACAGCCTGGGGCATGCGGTCGGCGACTTGCTGCTCAAGGAGATCGGCCAGCGCATGAAGACCGGGGTCACGGGATGCGGCTTCGTGGCCCGTCACTCGGGCGACGAGTTCGTCGCGATTGTTCAGGATGCGGAGGTCGTGGAGCGGATCGACGTTGCGGTCACGCGCCTGCGCGCCGAGATCGAGCAGGTCATCTCCGTCAACGATGCGAGCCTGAGCGTACGCGTGAGTGTTGGCGTGGCGGTGTTCCCCGACGATGGCGAATCGATGAGCGAACTCATCCGCGTGGCCGACCGGCGCATGTACGCGAACAAGTCCGAGCGTAAATCCGGCGGGGCGAGCTTCTTGCAGCGTCTGATCTGACGCGCGCGTGGCGAACCCGCGCCACTCATCCCAGCGTCTGCGTCGGCCAGACCATTTCGATTTCGACGGCAATCGAGCGGGCGAGCCCGTCCAGATCGGGGAACAGTGATGCGTTCGTGATGTTCATCCGATACAGCCATTTCATCGCGTCCGCGCGCAGCGCCAGTGGCAGGACGATCTTGCGCAGCAGCGGTTCGTCGCTCTCATAGCCATCGAGGATGCGATGCATCGGACGGTCGATCACGCCCGGCACCACGAATGTGCCGGACTGGGCGATCAGGCGGCCGTCCATTTCTTCCGGCTCGCCGAACCAGACCACCTCGTTGTCGTTGCCGAGAAAGTACTTCGCCATGTTCCCCTTGACGCGTGGATCGATCGTGTCACGGGTGAGCCAGGGCGCGTGGCGAGGACGCGCGCGGTCGTCGTACAGCGCGGGGGTGTTGAGCGCGAAAATGGCCGAATCGGTCGTCGCGCGCTCCAGTGCGAAGAACGCGGCGACGAACGGTGATTTCGTGAAATCCAGCAGCCGGGTGGGGGCACCATGGTGCTGCATCAGTCCGAGGCAGCGCAGGTCATCGTGCAGCAGGTCGGGCCAGGGCACATGGTTGTGCGCCTTGCGCCGGAAGATGCGGATCGCGCGTGCCTCACGGCTGCGCCACTGATCCTTGTCCGCCACATAGGCGTGCAGATACCGCGAGAGCGAACTCTGCAGATGCCAGCGCGCGTCCGGCTGCCCGCGAAAGGCCCAGCCTTCGAAGCGGGAGGACAATTCCATGAAATCCTTCCAGCTCTCGACGACGGTGGTGTCCATGGTGGGCGAAATCCTTGATTGGGCGGGCAACGCCACAATGCCGTTGGGTGAGGGGGCCATGGCACCGCGAGCGATGCCATGGCGTCGGCCACTATAGTACGTCGTGTGTGACAGCTCAAGCGCGCGTGCGGGGAATGCGTCTACCGCCCGTCAACGCGCGCTCCGCAATGCGACCTGCCGGGGCATTCACGCGGCGCGCGCGGGAGACAGATCGTGCGTGAGTGCCGCGAGCGCGGCGTCGGGCGTGATGTCGGAGGTATCGAGCGTGATGTCGGCCAGTCGGTAGAGCGACTCGCGTGCATCGAGCATGCGATGGATGTGGTCAAGCGCCTCATTGCGCAGCGCCTCGGTGGCGATGCGCGCGTCGTTTTGCTGCATCACGCGCTGGAAGTGAACCTCGGGGCGAGCGCGCAGCCACACCGTGCGAAACGCGCGGAGCACGCGCTCGTACGTGGGCGCTTCCGAGACGATCCCGCCGCCGGTGGCGAGCACGACATGATCGTGCGTCGCGATGATCCGCTCGATGCACTTGCGCTCGATTCGGCGCATGGCGGCTTGTCCGTAGAGCGTGATGACTTCGCCGATGGCGATGCCCGCCTCGCGCTCGACTTCCTTGTCCAGCTCGATGAAGGGTGCACCGATGGCCTGTGCCAGCGCCGGGCCGAGGGTCGACTTGCCCGCGCCGCGCAAACCGATGAGGGCAATGCGCTGCCCGGTGCGGCGCACGTCGGCCGCACCCGGCGCGACGAGTTGACGGCGCAGGCGAGCGAGGACGTCTGGCGGTTGTTGACGAAGGTATTCGACAAGGATGAGTAGATCGCCTTCGCAAGCATTGCGCTCGGTCACGAGCGCCTCCACGCCGACGTTCAGTGCGCCGGCAAGCTTGTGCAGGACGGCCAGCGAGACGTTGCCGGCGCCGGCTTCTACCCGGGCAAGATAGGGCAGCGACACACTTGATTGCACGGCGAGCTGCTTGCGCGTCATGCCGCGCTGCGCGCGCAGCGTGCGCACCTGCCGCGCCAACGACGCGAGGTGCGACGAGGCACCGGCCTCGGCGTCCTCGGCCGGATCGCGGGCGTGGATGTCGGCAGGCGGTTTCGTCATCTTTCGAATAAGGAATGTAGGGGGCGTTTCTCGTAAATATACTATGAGATATCTCGGGCGTGAATCAGGTTCTGCGCCGCTTCGGCGATATTCCACGAGTATATGCACTAAACTGCGCGATAAAGGAATGTATCCCTGTTAACCCTGAACTGCATTGCACAATGTGCGCAAGTTGAAAAATATCTTATAAGATACTTTCTACCTTTTGGAGCCAATGCAGACGATGACTTATCCCCACTTGTGTGTGCGCGTCGAAGACGGCATCGCTTTCGTGACCCTGGACCGCGCTGACAAGCGTAACGCACTCTGCGATGCCGCCATCGACTCGCTCGAGGCCGCATTTCGCGATTTCGACGACAGCGTACGCGCCGTCGTCCTGAGCGGCGCGGGCGAGCACTTCTGCGCCGGGCTGGATCTGTCCGAGAACAGCACGCGCGATCCCATCGACGTGCTGCGTGTCTCCCAGCGCTGGCACAAGGCGTTCCACGAGATCCAGTTCAGCGGCCGCCCCGTGGTTGCCGTGCTCCACGGCGCCGTGATTGGCGGTGGGTTGGAACTGGCGCTCGCCGCCCATGTGCGTGTCATCGAGCGCAGCGCATTCTTTCAGTTGCCAGAAGGCAAGCGTGGCATCTTCGTGGGTGGCGGGGCGTCGGTGCGTGTCGCGCGCATTCTCGGGCCGGATCGCATGACGGAGATGATGCTCACGGGCCGTCGCTATGACGCGCTCGACGGTGAGCGTCTTGGCCTTGGGCACTATTTGACGGAAGCGGGCGAGGGGCTGGCGCTCGCCACGCGGCTGGCCCGCGAGACGGCGGCCAATAGCCCGCTGTCGAACTGGGCGACGATTCACGCGCTTTCGCGCATTCATGATATGTCGATGGCCGACGGACTGTTTACCGAGTCGGTCACGAGCGCGTTGATGCTTGCGACACCCGAAGCGCGCGAGCGCATGGAACGCTTTTTGGGGCGGGCGGCACGTTAGCCCCTCCGCCCCCATCCCTATGGAGACGAATGTGAAATACGACAACATCGAGCAGATCGCCGTCATCGGCACGGGCGTCATCGGCGCCAGTTGGGCGGCTTACTTCCTGGCGCGTGGTCTGCGCGTGAGCGCCTGGGATCCGGCGCCGGGCGCGCGCGAGCGCTTGCACGAGGCGATCGAAGCGCACTGGCCGACGCTGATCCGGATCGGTCTGACGGCGGGTGCCTCGCGCGACGCGCTGACGTTTCACGACACGCTCGACGCCGCGTTGGCCGGCGCGGACTTCGTGCAGGAGAGCGGTCCCGAGCGCGAGGACCTCAAGCAGGACCTCTTTCGCAAGATGGACGCCGCCTTGCCAGCGTCCGTCGTGATCGCATCGAGCTCGTCGGGACTGCTGATGAGTCGCGTGCAGTCGGTGTGCACCCATCCGGAGCGTGTGGTGCTTGGACATCCGTTCAATCCGCCGCATTTGATCCCGCTCGTCGAGGTCATCGGCGGCGAGCGATCGTCGCAGGCCGCCATCGACACGGCGATGCAGTTCTACCGAGACATTGGCAAACGGGCGATCCATGTGAAGAAGGAGGTCAAGGGGCACATCGCGAACCGGCTGCAGGCGGCGCTTTGGCGTGAGGCGATTCATCTGGTCGACACCGGCGTGGCCTCGGTAGCCGACGTCGACGACGCGATCGCCTACGGTCCGGGCTTGCGCTGGGCGGCACTCGGGCCGTTCCTGAACCTGCATCTGTCGGGCGGCGCAGGCGGTATCGCCCATCTGCTGGAGCATCTCGGCCCGCCCATTGAATCGTGGTGGGCCGATCTCGGCGAACCGGTGTTGACGGACGATCTCAAGGCGCGCATCACCGCCGGTGTCGACGCCGAACTGGCCGGACGAGGCAACGCGCAGCTTGAAGCCCAGCGCGACGCCGTCATCCTCGCGATTCTCGCGGACAAGGCTTAGTCCTCGCGGGCGCGGGCGTCGTTGCAAGCGCGCCCGCGCCTGGCATCCAACCATCCATTGACTCGACGCCCCGCATGCCGGGACGCCGGGAGGAGATCGGCATGAACAAACCGAAAGTCATCGTGACCATCGCGCCGACGGGCGGTATGGCGCACAAATCGCAGAACCCTCATCTGCCCACCCAGCCCGACGAGATCGCGCGCGACGTCTACGACTGCTACAACGCGGGCGCGAGCGTCGTGGCGGTTCATGCGCGTCGCCCCGGCGACGACGGTGCCACCTGCGACCCGGCGATCTATCGCGACATCAACCGCCGCATTCGCGACAAATGCGACATCGTGATCAACAACTCGACGGGCGGCGGCGTGCACGGCGACATGATCGGCCAGGCCGACAACGGCTACTGGGAAATCCTCTGGGAAGAGCGGCTCAAGGGCATGGATGCCGGTGCCGAGATGTGCACGCTCGATGCCACCACGATCATCGCGAGCTTCGGGGGCCGCGAACTGCTCATGCATACGTCGCCGGAGCGCTCGAAACATCTCGCCATCGAGATGAAAAAGCGCGGCATCAAGCCAGAGTGGGAGGTTTTCAGCCCGACCCACATCGTACAGGACCTCGCCACGCTCACCGCCGCGGGCTTCGACGACGAGCCGTTCTTCGTCAACCTCGTGCTCGGCGTGCATCGGGGCTTTCAGAACGCCATGCCATACACGCCGCGAGTGTTGCAGTCGATGGTCGATCTCCTGCCCAAGGGAAGCATTTTCTGCGTGAGCGGTATCGGCCCAGCACAACTGCCGTCGGCCATGAATTCGTTGCTGCTGGGCGGGCACGTCCGCGTCGGCCTCGAAGACAACCTGTATTACGCGCAGGGCGTGCCGGCAACGAACCAGCAACTGACGGAGCGCGTGGTGCGGCTCGTGCGCGAGATGGGCTACGAGCCGGCGACGCCGGCCGAGGCCCGCGACATCATGGGCTTGCCCCGCAATCGCGAAGTGTTGCCGGAGTTCGCGGTGCGTTGATCCTGGCGTGTGTATTGCAAGCGATATCGCCCCAACAACGAAAAGACAAGGAGACACGTCACATGGCGGCAAAGCGTTTGGCTCACCGTTCCGCGTTCCCGTGTGCTGCGGCCGGTGCGCGCCGGCTGGCCAAACCGGACATCTCGCGCGAGATCCGTGCCGACGGCAGTTTCGTGATTCGCTCGCGTGCCCCGCTGGGCGCGTTCGCGCGCAGTCCGGCCGATTGGCTCGTGCAATGGGCCGAGCGCACGCCCGATGCGGTGTTCGTCGCGCAACGGCATCCCCCCGGGGCGGGCGCGTTCGCGGGCGATCTCTGGCGTCGGGTGACATATCGGGACGCCCTGAGCGCGACGCGTGGCATCGGTCAGGCACTGCTCGACCTCGACGTGCCCCGGGATCGGCCGGTGGTGATCCTGTCGGACAACAGCGTCAACCACGCGCTGCTGGTGCTCGGCGCGATGATGGCGGGGCGTCAGACTGCCACGGTGTCGTCGGCCTATTCGCGCGTGGCGAAGGACATGGGAAAACTGCACGGCATTCTGGCGCGTCTCGACCCGGCGCTCGTGTACGTGGAAGATGGCGAGGCGTATGAACGCGCGCTGGCGGGGGCGCCCATCCGGTGTCCGATTGTCGCGACGCACAACGTCGGGCCCGGCCAGTTGCCGTTCGAAGCGCTCACCGCCACGGCGGCATCGCCTGCGCTGGACGCGGCGTTTGCCAGCGTGCGTCCGGAAGACACGGCGAAGCTGCTGCTGACGTCCGGGTCGACGGGAAAGCCGAAGATTGTCGTCAACACGCACGGGATGCTCGCCGCGAACCAGCAGATGATTGCACAATGCTGGCATTTCATCGACGAGGCGGCCCCGGTGATCGTCGATTGGCTGCCGTGGAGCCACACGTTCGGCGCCAATCACAACTTCCATATGGCACTGCGCAACGGCGGTGCGTTCTACGTCGACGATGGCCGACCGGTGCCCGAGTTGATCGGGCGCTCGGTCGAGAATCTTCGCGACGTGTCACCCACGCTGCACTTCAACGTGCCCAAGGGATTCGAGGCGCTCGCGCCGTTCCTTGAAGCGGACGACGCGTTTGCTGCGCGCTTCTTCGACCGTCTTCAAGTGTTGTTCTATGCGGCGGCGAGTCTGCCGCCCGCCGTGTGGCAGCGATTCGAACGACTGGCGTCGCGGCATGGCGACACGATGCCGTTTTTCACGTCAGCCTGGGGGACAACGGAGACGTCGCCCCTGATCACCAGTGTGCATTTTCCGATTCCTGGCGCTGGCAATGTTGGCGTGCCGGCGCCGGGCAACGAACTGAAGTTCGTGCCCAGTGGCGACAAGCTGGAGATGCGCGTGCGTGGCCCGTCGGTGTTTCGGCGCTACGCCGGCGACCCGGAGGCGACGGCTGCCGCGTTCGACGAGGAGGGGTTCTACCGCACCGGCGATGCGGGCCGATTGTGCGATCCGGACAATCCGGGCGCGGGCGTGATGTTCGACGGTCGCGTCTCGGAAGATTTCAAGCTGACGAGCGGGACATGGGTGTCGGTTGGGGCGTTGCGTTTGCGGGCCGTGAGCGCGCTGGCCCCGTACGCGTCGGATGTCGTGATCGCGGGGCACGACCGCGGCGAGATCGGGTTGTTGATCTTCCCGAGCCCGGCGATGTGTGCCAAGGCGGCACCGGTCGACGCGGCGCACATGGGAACGGCGATGGCGCTGCACGACGAAATTCGCGCGTTCGTAACCCAGGCGCTCGTGCAAATGGCGCAGGACGCGGGCACGTCGCAACGGGCCGGGCGCGCCGTGATCCTGGCGTCGCCGCCGTCGCTCGAGCAAGGGGAGATCACCGACAAGGGGTACATCAATCAGCGCGCCGTGCTGACCTTGCGCGCCGACGACGTGGCTCGCCTCTATTCGGACTGCGCGTCGGTCATCCATTTGCCAGCGCATCCGAATTCGCAAACGGCGGCGGCGCTCACTGACGCTGCCCGGCGCATCTCACGCCTGCTCGGTCGCGGTCGCGCTGACTGATCTGTCCCGCGGGTGGCCCACCCGGCAAGCAACCGAGCCCATCGAGCGTGGCACCTATTGCGACATCCAGCGGCGTGTGAGGCTCCAGCCCCAGGGTCGCGACGAGTGCCGTGTTATCCATGCGCACCGGTTGCTTCCACAGGTAACGCATTTCACGCAGCTCGCGCAGCGTCGTGACGAAGGGCGATGCCGCCCACACGAGCCACCACGGGAATCGCCGCGTCTTGACGTCGACGCCGTGTCGCGCCATGACGCGCGTGATCGCGGCGGCCATTCCGGTGCCGTCGGCGTCCCAATGGCCGGCCATGTGGAAGTTGGCGAACGCGTCGAGGGAGCGACGGCGCTCGATAAGCATGACCATCGCGCGGCCGACGTCGGGCAGATAGGACCATTGATGGCCCACGCCGCGCGCGTTGGGCACCCGGACGACACGCGTCGTCCTACCCGGCTTCACCAACCCCTGCGCGAACCAGCTATTGCGCGTCTGCGGGCCGAAGAAGTCGCCCGCGCGCACGATGATCGTGCGCACGCCATTGCGGCTAGCGTCGTGCAGACGGGCTTCCATCGTCGCGCGGATGCGTCCCTTGCGTGTGCGCGGCCGTTGCGGTGCGTCATCCCGCAGGACGGGGAAGGTCTCGGGACCGTAGTTGTACACCGTGCCAGGCAGGACAATGGTGGCACCATACATCGTGGCGGCCGTCAGGGTGTTCTCGAGCATCGGTAGCACTTGCGTATCCCAGTGGCGATATCCGGGCGGATTGACGGCGTGCACGATCACCTCGCAGTCGCGCGCCGCCGCGAGCACGTCGCTCGTCTGCATGGCGTCGCCGTCGAGCCATTCGATGTCGACGTGCGACGCGACGGCATGCGGGGCACCGCCGCGACGCATGGCGCGCACGTGCCAGCCGGCGGCGAGCAGTTGACGTGCGACTTCGCCGCCGATGCCGCCGGTCGCGCCGAGTACCAGCGCGCGAGACACGTTGTGTGGGGACCCGTGGGCCATGATGCTGCTCCTTGAATGTTGTCGGTCAGGTCATTCTCCACGCGAAGTACTTCAAATAAAATTACCTGAAACCTTCTATCGGCTATACATATTTGTATGATGACAACGCTGAACTGGGATCTCTGCCGGACGTTTCTTGCCGTGCTCACCGAGGGGTCGCTCTCGGGCGCCGCGCGTGCGCTGGGCATCACGCAACCGACGGTGGGCCGCCATATCGCGGCGCTGGAAGCGGTGCTGGGGCAAACACTCTTTACCCGTTCGCAGACCGGCTTGCTGCCCACCGACGCGGCAGCATCGTTGCGTGCCCACGCGCAGGCGATGCTGCACACGGCGCAGGCATTCGAGCGAGCAGCGGCTAGCCAGGGGGAGGGGGTAAGCGGGGTCGTGCGCCTCTCGGCGAGCGAGGTCGTCGGCGTGGAGGTACTGCCACCGATCCTGAGTGCGCTGCGCCGCGCGCACCCGCAACTGACCATCGAACTGGTTCCCACGAACCGCATTCAGGATCTGCTGCATCGCGAAGTCGACATTGCCGTGCGAATGGCGCCTCCGCAACAGGGCGCGCTGATAGCGCGTCGCGTGGGAAACATCGACGTCGGCCTGCATGCGCGCGCCGATTATCTGGCGCGCCACGGCGCGCCGTCGTCGCTGGCCGACCTTGTGCATCATACGATGATTGGCTTCGATCAAATGACGCCGTTCATCCGCGAAGCCATCCGTGGCGTACCCGACTGGTCACGCGAGCGTTTTGCGTTTCGCGCCGATAGCGACCTGGCGCAACTGGCCATGATCCGGGCGGGCTACGGCATCGGCGCGTGTCAGGTGCCACTGGCGCGGCAAGATGCCCGGCTCTTGCGCGTGCTGCCGAACGCCTTTCGCTTCAAACTGCAGACGTGGGTCACAATGCACGAAGACCTGCGCCAGAGTCCACGCTGCAAAGTCACGTTCGACGCACTCGTGGCTGGATTGGCTGCCTATATGGCAGGATAAGGCGGCGGAACGCCGAGGCCGGATCTGGGGCGCGATCCTTATTGATATACAATATATCAATAATATCAACGATCACGAGACAATCCTCGCGCCATGTTCGATCTTTCGTTGTTCGGACGGATGTCACCGGACGTCCTAGCCGCCACCTCTGGTACGCCGGCATCGCCGTCGGCGGTCCTACCCTCTGCCTTGCCGTCTGGACGTCACTCGCTTGGGTTGAGCGAGCAGCGCGACGCCGTGCTTTACGTGCCGCCGGATCTGCCTGCGGACACTGCGGTCCCGCTATTGGTGATGTTTCATGGCGCGGGCGGCTTTCCGGAAAAGGTGCTCCCGTTCATCGAGCCGCATGCGCAGCGCCACCGGTTTCTCGTGCTTGCACCGCATTCGACCTTCGCGACGTGGGACATCGTGATCGGCGGCAACGGCCCCGATCTGGCGCGTCTGCAACAGGCGTTGCGCGAGGTTGCCGGCCGGTACCGCATCGATACGGGACGTGTGGCATTCGCGGGCTTTTCCGACGGGGCGAGTTATGCCTTGTCCATTGGCGTGACGAACGGTGACATCGCTAGCCACGTCATCGCATTCTCTGGCGGTTTCATGTCCATCTTCGTTCAGGAAGGGCAGCCACGCATCTTCATCGCCCACGGACAGCGCGACGAACAACTACCCATCGCGACAAGCGGTCGTCAGAACGCCGGCAAGCTCACTGCGGCGGGCTACGACGTGCAGTACGTCGAGTTCGACGGGCTGCACATCATCGATCCGGGCGTCGTGGCGCGTGCCATCGACTTCTTCCTCGCCTGACGAGCGTCCTGCCAACGGGCAACGCACGTATGGGTCACACGCCTTAAGGGGAGTGTCGTTCATGGATTTTGAAATTCCAGAGTCACTGATTCATCCGCTGCTGCAACTCATCGGCTCCGACTCAACATTGGGCAAGCAGTTGACGGCTTATGGGGTATGCCGGGGCAACCTGCGGGTATCGAGCGAATGGTTCGACGCGAAGTCGCTCAACACCCTCTATGTGTTGAGCAAGACACAGAACGAACGTGCGCTGATGTTCCAGATGCTGGCGCTCGACAACGTCTACCATGCGCCGCAGGCGCGGGTCATCCCGAGTCTGGACAAGCTGGTGCCGGGTCTTGTCGCCTATCTCGCCCGCGACGTCATCGACGGTTGGGTATATCAACGTCACCGCGACGGTGCGCTGTTGCCGTGGCTTGTGCGTCGCTTGCGTTACGTGGAGCCGGAGCAGGGATCGCCCTATGTCGTCATGGACATGCTGGCGAACACCATGCAGTCGGCCAATTCGAACCTGACCGAGCATCGTCTGCGCCGCTCGGGCATGACCACGTCGCTGGTGTTCACGCGCGACGACATCGCCAACCGCACCATTCCCGAGTTGCTTGCCGAATTTGGCTTCTACAAGGAGTGCGCCGAGTTCAAGCGCGAATATGAACAGCATGCGCAGCGGTTCCTGCACGTGCAGCGTGCCTTCGGGGCGCAATTCGTGCTGTGTCGCGCGGCGTTCTCGGTTGATGCGAAGGGAACCACCGAGTTGATTCGCGTGGTGGACGGCTCGGCGGCGAAGTGCGTGAACGACGAAGAACGTCTCGAGCGCAATTTCGAGATGGCGTGCGATGCGGACTTCTGGCGCAACGCCGACATCACGCAGGGGTTCGAGACGATTCCGCTGCATTGCTATGTGCACGTGTTTCACCTGGATTGGCACCGCAATCTCTGGGTGCACGTGCAGAACATGACCGAATACGCGTATCAGCCAGGGTTGCGCGACAAGCTCGTGCTGCCAGGGCATCATCACGACCTGATCGACATCCTGACATCGCACATGGACGTGATGATGCCGGACTTTGTCCCGGGCAAATCGGGCGGTTCGACGATTCTCTGCCAAGGCGCGCCGGGACTGGGCAAGACACTCACGGCAGAGGTCTACGCCGAAGTCGTTGGCAAGCCGCTCTACCGTGTGCATTCCGGCCAATTAGGGACGACGGCGGCGTCGGTGGGCGCCACGCTCATGAGCATTCTGCGACGGGCCATGCGCTGGAATGCCATCTTGCTGCTCGATGAGGCTGACGTGTACATCCGGCGGCGCGATAACGACCTGGAGCACAACGCCATCGTCGCGGAATTCCTGCGCTCGCTCGAGTACTTCCACGGCCTGCTGTTCATGACGACCAACCGCAGCGGCGACGTCGACGATGCGATCCTGTCGCGCTGCATCGCCACCATTCACTATGAGACACCGTCGCCATCGGACGCACGCCGGCTCTGGCGCATGCAGGCCGAACAGGTGGGCGCGCCACTCGACGACACCCTGATCGACACGCTCGCGCGCCGATACCCGAACGCGAGCGGGCGCGACATCAAGGAATTGATGAAGCTCGCCAGCCGCTATTGCAAGGTCAAGGGCATGCCGTTCACCGAAGACGTGTTCCGGCTCTGCGGTCTGTTCCGTGGTTATGAAGGGTGAGGCGACGGCCGGGCACTGGGGCTTTGACGGTCGTTCGTCGTGCGTGATACAAGTGCTGCCATCCATCGACTATTTGAATAGCTAACATGGCTGGCAGTGCGAAATCGAATCGCCCGCTCTTCGATCTGGATCTGCTGCGCTCGATCCTCATGGTGGCCGATTGCGGCAGCTTCACGACGGCGGCAACGCGTCTGCATTCGACGCAATCCACCGTGAGCCAGAAGGTGCGGCGTCTCGAGGACCTGGTTGGGCACAAGTTGCTCGAGCGCGGCCATCGTGACATCCATGCGACCGACGCGGGCGAGCGGTTGCTCGGCCACGCGCGTCAGATGCTCGCACTCAACGACCAGATGTTCGAGGCGCTCTCTGGGGCCGTGGTGGTCGTGACGGTGCGCCTGGGTGTGCCGGAGGATTTCGCGACGGGCGCCACGACGCAGGTGCTCGCGCGTTTCAATCGGCAGTATCCGCAGGTCAAGCTTGAAGTCACGAGTGGCCTGAGCCGCGATCTGCTTGCCAGCTATGATCGCGGCGAACTCGATCTGGTACTGGTCAAGCAGCGTCGCCATAGTCGCGAGTCGGTGGCGAGCCGCCCCGAGAGACTGGCGTGGATCGACAGCGCGGAGCATCCGTCGTTCGGCTGCGATCCGGTGCCGCTGGTGACGTTTCCTGCGCGCGGGCTGTATCGCGACGACATGGTTCAAGCCCTCGAGACGATGGGACGCGACTGGCGCATCGCCTTCACCAGTTCCAGCTTGAGCGGCATTCAGGGCGCGGTGGCCGATGGGATGGGAATCAGTCTGGTGCCGCCGCGCGCCGTGCTGCCGCGGCATGTGGTGCTTGGCCGGGCGCAGGGCCTGCCGGTCGTCGACGCCTTCGAGCTGGCGATCTTTCACCGGCCGACGGCAGACGCCATGGTGAGTGCGCTCGCCAAAGTGCTCGTGGGAATGCTGGCGACGAAGCCGCGCGCGCCGAAATGAGCGACGCGCGCCGGGATGCGCGCCAACGGGCGCGCAACAGTGATGCTGGCTGCGGCGCTTACTTGGGCTGTGCGCCGAGCGTCAGGTTCATGTGACGGTTGACGTCTTTGTACAGCAGGTAGCGGAACGGACCGGGACCACCGGCGTAGCAGGCCTGCGGGCAGAAGGCGCGCAGCCACATGAAGTCACCGGCTTCGACTTCCACCCAATCCTGATTCAGGCGATAGACAGCCTTGCCTTCGAGTACATACAAGCCGTGCTCCATCACGTGGGTTTCCGCGAATGGAATCACGCCGCCGGGCTGGAACGTCACAATGTTCACATGCATGTCGTGGCGCATGTCCTGGATGTCGACAAAGCGCGTCGTGACCCAGCGGCCGTCGGTGCCCGGCATCGGAATCGGTTCGACGTCCTGCTCGTTCTTCACGAACGGCTCGGGGGCCGGCAACCCCGCCACGGCTTGGTAGTGCTTGCGAATCCAGTGGAAGCGCGCGGGGCGCTGGCCGGCGTTGCGCACTTGCCAGTCGGTCGCGGGCGGCAGGAACGCATAGCCGCCCGGCGTCAACCGGTTCGCCTTGCCCTGGATCGTCACCGTGATTTCCCCTTCGACGACGAACAGCACGCCCTCGGCCGTCTCGTCCTGCTCGGGCTTATCGCTGCCACCTCCCGCGCCGACTTCCATGATGTATTGCGCGAACGTCTCGGCGAAGCCCGAGAGCGGACGGGCCAGCACCCACAGACGCGTGTTGTCCCAGAACGGCAAATGGCTCGTGACGATGTCGCGCATCACCCCCTTGGGAATGACGGCGTACGCCTCGGTGAACATGGCACGGTCGGTGAGCAGTTCGGTTTGGCCTGGATGCCCGCCTTGTGGCGCGTAATACGTGGTGTTCGACATGATTGATGGCTCCTGTGTCGTTCTGGTCGGGGAGTTTCGTGGGGGCGAAACCATCGGGAAAGATGCACAAGATAGCGAACCGGCCATCCATCGACAAATTAAATATAAAAATGCACATCATTCGTTTTCTGAATGCAATGCAGGCGCTCAGGGTACGACGATGCGCATGGGCCAGCGGAAGCGTCCGAGCACGTTGGCATCGCGGTCCGTGACAATGGCCTCGATTGTCAGCGCGGCCGTGCCGCTGCCCACGACATCGGCTTGCCAGAAGGCATCCGGGGCTTCTCGCGCCACCGGCGTCTCGAATGAACCCGACTGGGGCGCATAGCGCGTCGCGTGCTCATGCACGTGCAACTGCAAACCGCTCAGCGTTCTCTCGTCATCGAGAGAAAGTTCAAGGAGCACGGCGTGTTCGCCACGTATGGCGAGCGGCGTCCAGCGCAGCCGCAAACGGTCGCCGGCGTGGGCGTCGACACGCCATTGCGCCGCGTTGACGCCATCGAGTGCAGCGCTATCCGGGGCGAGCCCATAGCAGCGGTCGGCGTCGACGCTCACGGGCGCGTCGGTTGCCTGGGGGTGCCGGTCGAGCAGCGTTGCGGAATCGATGACCAGCAGGACGTCGGCGATCGCACGGCGTTCGCCGTCGGAGGAGTGTGCGTCGGACATGGGGGTTCCTTGCCGTGGGCCGGGGTGGCCGCGATCGGGCGCCCGTGCTGGCGCGTCACGTGTCGCGGCCCGGCGTTCGTCAATGATTGCGAATGGTGATGAACGGATCCCACTGGTAGCAGCCGCACAGGTTGCCGCTGCGATCGAGGATCATGAATTGGAAGTGATAGGTGACGCGTCCGGTCTTGAGCGTCTCGCATGACCAGAAGTAGTTCGCGCACGTTTGCTTCTTAGGATGGGTCGGATCGGGCGGATTCGGCACGGGAATCGTGACCTCGGCTTCCCGTGGCGAGGGTGGGGTGATCAGGTCGTTGCCCTGGTTGCCGATGAATTTGTAGAAGATGCACGATTGCTCGAAGCCGAGCGAGAGGGAGGATTCGCGCCAGCGGATGACGTCGCCGACCGTCGCCGCGACGTCCAGCTCGCCGCCGGCCTGTCCACTTACCACATTGCCCTGCGCCACGATCATGAAGACGTGCTTGAAGTCGATGATCGGCGGATTCGCCATGCTGGAGTTCTTGCCATACCGGTCGACGATCGTCTTGGTATCGATGCTGACCAGCACATCGGTGATTTGGGACATGTGTTTCTCCACGAAAGGCTGAGTTGAATGCCGTCCATCGGGCGATGGCGGTCTCGGAGCCAGCGGCCTGCGGGCCGCGCGTGAAACGCGGGAGCGCGCTTCACCGATGGAGCCTAGAAACGGCGAGGGCAATGGTCAACCTCGCGCGGCCTGCACTTTATGAGTGACGTTTGTGCGCCAGGCGTCGCTGCGACGGGCGTCGTTCGGGCGGGCACGGGGGCACCAATCAGGGAATTGGAGCGAAACAACCAGAAAAGCCCATGCGTATTGACAGCATCGGGGCTTCGTTGATGGAGTGTCGAGCCGCGCCGAGGCGGGGCGCGGGGGGGGTGCCCCTATGTGTTTCGTCAAGCGCTAG
>NZ_CABPRU010000006.1 GCF_902459705.1 Pandoraea terrigena
CGGGCTTTCCAGCCCGTCGCCTCCACCGCTTCGCCGCTTGCGCTGCGTCGCCGTCGTTGCGAGAGACGGAATATTAGTGAAAACCCCGTATCCTGGCAAGCCCTTTGTGAAAATAATTTGAAAAAAGCCGGAATCGGCCAAAAAATGCCTGCCCCGTGGGCGAGGTCCGGTTCCGCGATCCCCAACCACACGGTGGCAGGTTCGCTCGCTTCCGGCACGCCACTGCGGTGCAATCGACGAAATCGCCCATGCTCGCCGCACGCTTGCTTATATGGAAGGGCGGCACAGGATCGAAGTCTCTTCCCTCCCCCTATATATAAAGCGTGCGATGTTCCAATCCCGCGTCATCCGGTCGCCGTGCCTCGACGCGTCACCACGCCTGATCGCGCGTCTCCCGCTCGCGCTCGTCATCGCCCCCAGCCCGGTGCGGCGCGTCTCATTCGGCAGCACCTTACGCGCAAGCCTGCGTCATCGACCGGCGCGACGCCGTCCTCGGCTCGTTCAATCCGGACCCGCGCGCCGTACGTCTGAATACCGAATTGGCGATCCTGATCCACAGCCCCCGATGTTGCCGAACGCATGGCGCGGATTTTCGAGCGGACAACGTCACCACGTGCCAGTTTTCGCATCCCGTCGGCGCCCGCCGACCCCGACGTGCCACCGCAGATCACCCCACCAACCCTGCCGGCGTTGCGCAGGGTTGGCGGGGCGAACGGCCAGTCGCGTACCTTCGACGTCGCCCCCTATGCGTCGTTCTGGCGCAATGCGCTGGCGGGTGCCTTCACGCTGCGGCCGAGCGATGACCGGCGCTGAACCGTGCGGCCCCGCGAATACCTGAACCGTGCCGGCGCCGGTCCACGCTCCGGTCTGACGTCGATGCGCCGCGAAACACGCCCGTCGGGCGCAGCGCCGCCTCCGCCTTCACACCGTCACACGCTCACCGTCACCAAGGCCTCCTGTCTGCCCGGCGCACACTTGACGTCCGCCAGGACCGAAAGACGGCATGCGCAAGCCTCACACCGCGTACGTCATGCCAATCCGGCCTCGCGTCGCAAACGCACCGCCGAACGGGTTGCGTCGCGAACGACCTCGCCAACGTCAAACGTGAGGAAGCGGCCACCTTGCCGCAGAATGCGACCGTCCACGATCACCGTATCGACGTTCTCCGGCTGCGCGGAATACACCAGCGAATTGAACGGGTCGAATACGGGGGCGATGTCCAGGTCATCCATGCGAACAAGCACGATGTCGGCCCGTTTGCCCGGGGAGAGGGACCCGGTGCGATCGGCGAGATTGAGCGTTCTCGCGCCTTCAATGGTTGCAAGTTCCACCAATCGGCGCGGCGAGAGTTTGACGTTCGTATCGCTTCTCGACTTGTGTGCCCACAGCAGCGCGCGCATTTCGTTGAAGAAGTTGGCGTTGGCCGATGCCGCCGACGAATCGGTCGAGAGCCCCATTTGCGCGTGAAGCGCTTCCATTTCCGCGAATTGGGTATAACCGCTTCGCACCGTGGAATACTGCAGCTCGATGGCGGGCGCAATGCTGATTCGCACGTTCGATGCCGCGAGCGTCTGACGTTCCGCCGCCGTGAACCCTTGAGGATGCACCAGCAGCAGATCGGAATTCAGCCATCGATGCCTGGCCATCACGTCGATAATGCCGTGCGTCTGATTTCCGTAATGCAGTGTGTAAGGCAGTTGCATGGCCTGCGCATGCGCCATCGACGTGCTGAGGTCGTCAAGGACACTGGCGCGCATCGAACCATCCTTCTGCGTCACCGGCGCGACGACGACGCCCAACGTCAGGCGCGGACGCTTCGGCAATATCACCTGTCGGACTCGCTCGACATCCTGCCAATCCATGGGCTGCGAAGACGGCTCACCGAAGCGGCCGTAGGAGAATCGGGCACGCACGCCAAGGTCCTCCAGCGCCTGTAGATCCGCCTGCGCATGCGCCGGCGAGCGCACGTTGTGACAGAAGTCGTGCACCGTGGTAATGCCCGACATCAGGTTTTGCGCCAATCCGAATCGCACCGAATGGTAGATATCCTCCGGCGTCATGACGGCGCCGGCCCGGGCCTTGCTCGGAAAATAACCGAATGTCGGATCGTCGCCGCGCAGGGAGCCGCGCAGCAGGCTCGTCCACATGTGCTGATGCGTGTCCACGAACCCCGGCATGACAATCGTTCGGCTCGCGTCGACAATTCGCACGTTCGGCAAATCGAGGCGGGCGGCAACGGCGACGATGGCGCCGCCCCTCACGTGCACGTCGCCCACGGGAAATTCGCCAAGCGCCGGGTCCATCGTCAACACGTACCCCCCGCGCAAGATGAACTCGTCGCGCTCGGGCTGGGCACGCCAGGCATGCCCCTGCGCCGCCGCCGACACCGGCGCCAGCAGCGCGGGGACCATCATGCTGCCGGCAACGGCGCCGCAGGCTTTGAGAAGACTGCGCCGGTTTCGCTGCATCTCGTTTTTCATATCGGAACTCCTTGGGGGCGACAACGCGTCAAAAGGTGTGCTGGATGCTGACGGTACTCACGAACTGGTGATCACCGCTCGCGGGGCCGATCGACGCGTTCACCTGCGCCTTCGCACCGTTGCCTGAGGCGATTTGCAGTGCAGCGTCGACATACACCGTCGTGCGTTTCGACAGCCGGTAGCCGACAAGGGACGTGAGTTGATTGGCACGGTTGTCGTTCAGTTGTGCGTTGCCGCGCATGTGCGTATAGGTCGCGCTCGCATACCACGCCGCGCTGAAGTCGTACCCCACACTGACGTCAAAAGCGTTGATCTGCGCCCCGGTCGCGGTGTTCCGGGAGATCGTGGCGAGCGCCGAGATCAACACCTTGTCGAATCCGTAGCGGACGCCGAGCCCGATGTTGCGGATGCCATCGTTGCCGTTGTTCGTTTGCGGCGACTTGACCATCGTGTACGCCGCACCGATACCCGCATTCGCGTACTCATAGTTGATGCCGAAACTGCTGGCCGAGGATTTGCCAAAACTTCCGGGCGCGCCGCCGAAGCCGTACATCGCGCCGAACGTCAGGCCGGAGAAATCGGCGCTCTTGAACTTGACCGTGTTGGCGATCGCCTCGCCATTCACGCGATCGAAGTCGAATGAACCCTGCGCGGAATAGGACACACCGAACTTCGCGAACGGCCCTTGGTGCGCGGCGTAAGCTCCCTCGAAGAAGCTGCCCGGGTAGCGGTTCAGCGTCAGGCTGTCGAACATGAAGTCGCGCTGATTCCCGAGGGTCAGCGTGCCGTATCGATTCGCCAGTCCGACATACGATTCGCGGGAAAACAGACTGCCCGGACCACCGAACACGTTGCCGTTGACAATGCTGAATAGCGAACCGAGATAAAACACGGCTCGGTTGCCGCCGCCAAGGTCTTCGGTGCCGCGAACGATCAGGGCGTTCGGCCGCAGAACACCGGGGTTTGCGGTGACGGCGGCCCCCCCGCCAACGTTGCTCGAATAGCCCACGCCGGCGCCCAGCAGGCCGCTGATCTCGACGTTGCTCTGCGCCTGCGCCGGGTTGGCGAGGGCGCCGCCCAGCAGGCCCGCGGTGATGAATGAACGTACCCAAATGCCGTGGTGATTCACGTTGTCTCCCTGAATTATTGAACCGGATGCGTGGCAAGGACAGGTTTTGCGCGGCGTGTTGCCCGATAGGGTCAGCCGCTTCGCATCCGTCGCATCCCCGAGTCGTGTTCGGGAGACGTGAATACGATTATTTTTTATGCCTATATAATTGACACTTAAACTTATTGAACAGAACGGCAGGGCCTCTGCCACCTGTGCCCGACACCGTATGGGGTGTCTGGCAGGCCAGTGTAGGTTCAGGCAAGCACCGGAAAGGTGAATTCTTGGAATCAGCCATCAACCATTGGTTGACGCACGGCTGGCGCAGTCGGTGGCGCCGATGAGGGGGCGGACAGCACGAGAGCTGTGGGCTCGCGACGTTGGGAGCGAGGCCGTCGCCTCGTTGCCGATAACGCGTTGATGGAGGTCGAAAATGAATGCCAGAACCGGTCAGGCGCCGCCGTCGCGCCTCAAGCTCAAATACCTGCAGGCCGTCGCAGTGCTCGATGAAACGCACAGCCTGACGAAGGCCGCCGATCGCCTGAATCTCACACGCGCGGCACTTTCCAAGACCCTGGCTGCGCTCGAAGACCTACTGGGGGTGAAGCTCTACGAGCGCACCGCGTCCGGCATGGTGCCAACGACGTTCGGCCGAACACTGGCCCGTCACGCGCGCATGATTCTTGGCAATCTTCGCTCGGCCGAGGATGAACTCCGAGACCTGATGAATGAGCACCGCGAGAGCCTTGTCGTCGGCGCCCTGTTCATCGCCATGCCTCAACTGCTGCCGCAGGCGATCGCGTTGATGGCCGAATCCCATCCCCGTTGCGTCATTACCGTGCGCGAGAGTGGTTCGTTCGGGCTGGCCGCGGGGCTTCACGATGGCAGCTTCGATCTGGTCGTGGGACGTCTGGTGCCCGAGTACTTTCGCAGCGCCGTCGAACTGGAGCCGCTTTTCGAAGAGGACCTGCTCGTCATTTGCCGTCGCGGCCACCCGCTTGCGGATATGCCGACGCCAGGTTGGCGAGACGTTGCCGACTATCCCTGGCTGCTCCCCCCGAAAGAATCCCCGATCAGCCATGCGCTTCAATCGCAATTTCTTGCGGGCGGCGTTCCGGGGCCGGGCGTGATCGTCGAGGCGTTTTCCATCCCCCTCGCGCTCGGGATGCTGCAAACCTGCGACGCGATCACCGTGCTGCCGAGCCGCCTCGCCCATGCACTGCGCGACAAGGGAGACGTCACTATCTTGCCTTTGCGCCCGCCACCGCTGCCCGCGCCGATGGGTGTGGCATGGCGTAAGGGCGATCCCTTGCCACCACTCGCCACGGCATTTGTCGATGCATTGAAGCGATGCGCCTCGGCAGCGCCGCGCTGAGGCGGCTTTCCGGCAATACCGGCGGCGCCGCAAGGTACCGGCTCGGCGCGCCAGCGCATCCGCCCGCCTTCAGCGCGCCGCAAATCCCGAATCCGCCGCACCCATACTCTGCGACAAACAGTCTCCGCCTTCTCATGGAAAACATTTATTGACCGACCGGCCGGTCGGTTTATAATGCGTTCCATATCCCCACATGCCGCGGAGACCTTCCTTTATGTATACGTATACGCAAGCCATCGATCTGGCCGGCAACAGCCCCAAGGGCGTGCGCGCCCTGAGCGAGGCGGAGCAGCAGCAGCAAGCCCGCTTCGACGCCCGCGTCGCCGCCGATCAGAAGATCGAGCCGCAGGATTACATGCCCGCCGAGTACCGCAAGACACTCGTGCGCCAGATCTCGCAGCACGCGCACTCGGAAGTCGTCGGCATGCTGCCGGAAGGCAACTGGATCTCGCGTGCGCCCAGCCTCAAGCGCAAGGCCATCCTGCTCGCCAAGGTGCAGGACGAAGCCGGCCACGGCCTCTACCTGTATTCCGCCGCCGAAACGCTCGGCTCGTCGCGCGACCAGATGATCGACGCGCTGCACTCGGGCAAGGCCAAGTACTCCAGCATCTTCAATTACCCGACGCTCACCTGGGCCGATGTCGGCGTGATCGGCTGGCTCGTCGACGGCGCCGCCATCATGAACCAGGTGCCGCTGTGCCGCTGCTCGTACGGACCGTACGCGCGCGCCATGATCCGCGTGTGCAAGGAAGAGTCGTTCCACCAGCGTCAGGGCTTCGACGCCCTGCTCTCGATGATGAGCGGCACCCAAGCCCAGCGCGACATGGTCCAGGAGGCGGTGAACCGCTGGTGGTGGCCGGTGCTGATGATGTTCGGCCCGAGCGACAAGGACTCGATCCACAGCGCGCAAACCATGCAATGGGGCATCAAGCGCATCTCGAACGACGACCTGCGCCAGAAATTCGTCGACGCCGCCGTTGAACAGGCCAAGGTGCTCGGCGTGACCTTCCCCGACCCCGACCTGAAGTGGAACGAGGCCCGCAAGGCACACGACTACGGCGAGATCGACTGGAGCGAATTCTGGCGTGTGGTCGGCGGTGACGGCCCGTGCAACAAGGAACGTGTCGGCACGCGCGTGGCCGCCCACGAAAAAGGCACCTGGGTGCGCGACGCCGCCCTGGCGCACGCCGCAAAGCAGCGCCAACGCGCCGAGAAACGGGCCGCCTGAGCGGCACGCGCCGCAACAGGCAGCCCCCTCACAAGACATCAGGAACGATCATGACGCAAGCAAGCAACAAGGAATGGCCCCTCTGGGAAGTGTTCGTGCGCAGCAAGATGGGCCTCGAACACAAGCACTGCGGCAGCCTGCACGCCGCCGACGCCGAGATGGCGTTGCACATGGCACGCGACGTCTACACGCGCCGCCAGGAAGGCGTGAGCCTCTGGGTCGTGCCGTCCGCCGCCATCACGGCATCGGCCCCCGAAGACAAGGCCGAGTTGTTCGATCCGGCCGCCGACAAGATCTACCGTCATCCGACCTTCTACCAGTTGCCGGAAGAAGTGAACCACATGTAAGCGGCAGCGCGCCGAGGTGATCGGTGCGCCCCATGCGAGACCCCAGAACATGAAACCGACGCAGGAACATCTGTCCTATCTGCTGCGCCTCGCCGACAACGCGCTGATCCTCGGTCAGCGCAATGCGGAATGGTGTGGTCACGGCCCCGTGCTGGAAGAAGACATCGCGCTCACCAACCTGAGCCTCGATCTCATCGGCCAGGCACGCATGCTGTATCAGCAAGCCGCCAAGATCGACACCGCGCTGACCGGCATTGCCAAGCAGGAGGACGACTACGCCTTCTGGCGCGACGAATTCGCGTTCCGCAACTGGACGCTGGTCGAACTGCCCCACTATGGCCCGACCGCCGGCACGACCGCCGCGGAGCGCGACTACGCCGTGACCATCGTGCGTAACTTCCTCTACTCGGCCCTGATGGTCGAAGTGTGGCAAGCCCTCACGCAATCGACGGATCCGGATCTCGCCGCCATCGCCGCCAAGTCGGTCAAGGAAGCGCATTACCACCTGCACCATGCCCGCGACTGGCTGGTGCGCTTCGGCGACGGTACCGAGGAATCGCATCTCCGCGCCCAGGCCGCGCTCGACTACCTGATGCCGTACATGAACGAGATCTTCAAGCCGGACGCGCTCGAAGACGCCGTGGCCGCAGCCGGCACCGGTGTCACGATGGCCAGCCTGAAGGACACGTGGCAAGCCACGGTGAGCGACGCGCTGCAAGAAGCGACGCTTGACGCACCGGTCGGCGGCGCGTTCGAGAGCACGGGCAAGTTCGGCTATCACTCCGAGCACATGGGTTATCTGCTCGGCGAGATGCAGGGGCTGGCTCGCCAGCATCCCGGCGCGACCTGGTAAGCCACCGTCCGCCACGCACGTCCATGCCTACGATGAATCCGTTCGCCACCCCGGTTGCCGCTCATTTCGCCGATACAACCATGAATCTGCCGCTCACTCCCCCCGTGGCGCCCGACGTGCTCACGCCGGCCTCGGAGGCGTCGCTGCCGCTCGCATGGCAGACGCTCGAAGCGGTGCCCGATCCGGAGATTCCGGTCGTGTCGATCCGGGAACTCGGCATCCTGCGCGACGTGCGCGTCGTCACGAACGCCAGCGGCACGGCATTCGAGATCGTGATTACGCCAACGTACTCGGGTTGCCCGGCGATGCAACAGATCGCCGAGGACATCGACGCGGCCATGACGCGCGCGGGTCTCGGCCCGTGGCACATCACGACGGTGCTCGCCCCCGCCTGGACGACGGACTGGATCAGCCCCGAGGCACGCGAAAAGCTGCGCGGCTACGGCATCGCGCCGCCCACGGGCACGCACGCCGTGGCCGCCGACGCGCCGCGCAAGATCACGTTCTACGGCCGGCCGAAAGATGGCGTGACGTGCCCGCATTGCGGGTCCACCGAGACCGAAGTGGTATCGGCGTTCGGTTCGACCGCCTGCAAGGCGCATTACCGTTGCCGCACGTGCCGAGAGCCGTTCGACTATTTCAAGCCCTATTGATTGACCCGATTGATCCCGCTTCGCGCGTAGCGATGCCGACACTTTGCCCGGCGGCAACCGCACCCGGGCAGCAAGGAAGCCCACGATGACGACCCCGCAATTCCATTCGCTGACCATCCGCGAAATCCGGCCCGAGACCACCGACGCCATCTCCATCGCCTTCACGGTGCCGGACGCGTTGCGCGACGCCTATCGCTTCACGCAAGGCCAGTTCCTCACGCTCAAGACCGAGATCGACGGCGAAGAAGCCCGCCGCTCCTACTCGATCTGCGTCGGGGTGCCCGACTATGACGCCACGGGCGAACTGCGCGTGGGCATCAAGCGCGTGCCGGGCGGCAAGTTCTCGAACTTCGCGAATGACCAGTTGAAGCCGGGGCAGCAGATCGACGTGATGACGCCGGATGGCCGCTTCTTTACACGTCTGTCGGCCGATCACGCGAAGCACTATGTCGGCTTCGCCGGCGGTTCGGGCATCACGCCGATGCTCGCGCTCATCAAGACGACGCTGGCCGCCGAGCCGCACAGCCAGTTCACTCTGGTCTACGGCAATCGCGCGGTGCCCGCGATCATGTTCGCCGAGGCGCTCGAAGACCTGAAGAACACGTATCTGGGCCGCCTGCGCCTGTATCACGTGCTCTCGGACGAAGCCCAGGAAGTAGAGTTGTTCAACGGCCTGCTCGATCAGGACAAGTGCACGGCTTTCCTCGAGACGCTGATTCCGGCATCGAGCATCGACGAAGCGTTCATCTGCGGCCCGGGTCCGATGATGGACGCTGCCGAAGCCGCGCTCCATGCCGCTGGCGTGGCCAAGGAAAAGATTCACGTCGAACGGTTCGGCGTGCCGACGCCGCAAGTCGCTGCGAAGCCGGTCGTGATCACGGACGATACGCCGATGGCGGAGCTGGTCGTTGTCATGGACGGCAAGGAGCGTCGTCTGCGCCAGCCGTACGAAGGCCAGAGCATTCTGGATACGGGCCTTGCCGCCGGTCTGGCGCTACCCTACGCCTGCAAGGGCGGCGTGTGCTGCACGTGCCGCGCCAAGGTGCTCGAGGGCGAAGTGGCGATGGACAAGAACTACACGCTGGAAGACTACGAAGTCGAGCAGGGTTTCGTGTTGACGTGCCAGGCGCGGCCCCTCACGGAGCGCGTCGTGGTGAGCTACGACGAACGTTGAACGTGCGTTGCGCGGGCGTTGAGCGGTTCGCTCGCCCGCGTCGCACCCACGGTGCCGGCGAGTCGAACGCCTGTTTGCCAAGTCGTGTCGCAAGTCGTGCGAACATCACGTCAACGCGGCGGGAACAGGCGCGAAATCCCGCCAATGTCCCGATTATTTCCGGCGTGACGGGAGCGTCAACCCGAGGTTGCGGGAATACCGTAAACTAGCGGGCATGAATACCTTCCATGTCGTCTGTGGCGATATCGCCGCGCAGCAGTTGCGCGCGGCGATGGCGCAAGCGCAACGCGCCGACCCCGTGCTTGTCCTGCGTGACGATCTGGCCATTGGCCCGCTGCGCGAGATCGATGAGAACGAGCGGCAACGGGCGGCATTCTGGCAACGCGTGCACCCGGGCGCCGGACGCGACTACGCGGAAGAACTGCGTGAGGAACTGGTGTCGCTGCAACGTCTGGTCGAAGGCGACAGTGCGGTGGTCTGCTGGCATGGTGACAGTGCCTCGGACCAGCTCACGCTGCGGCGCGTGGCCTTCATGTTGCGCAACACGCCCGCACGCCTGAACGAGATCGTCCTGCGCGGCAGCGATCTGGCGATGCCCGGCACACCGCAGGACGCCACGCGGCGCACCAGCGTCGGCATGTACGCGCCGGAGGTGCTGGCCGACCGATTCACACGCATCGCCCCGATCTCGCTGTTGCGCATTGGCCGTTTGTCACTGGAATGGCGCGCGCTCAAGCAAGTGAACACGCAGGTGCGCCGCTGGGTGAACAACACGTTCGAAGGCGCGACGTTCGCTGAAATCGATGACCAGATTCTCGCCATGGCGCCCGTCGACTGGACGCCGATGGCTGCCTTTCTCGGCGAGGCGATGCCCCGTATCGAAGGCTTTTTTGCGACCGACAGTTTTCTGCTGTGGCGCTGCCGCGAGCTCGGCGCGGCAGGCCGGCTCGCGTTGCGCGGCGACACCACGGCGCCCGCCGCGTGCGATCTACGACTGGAGTAACCCCCGTTTATGGCACGTACCAAAGCGCCCGATCACGAATCGCAGCGCGAACAGATTCTCGATGTCGCTGCCGAAGCGTTCGCCCACGCGAGCTATCCGAGCACGTCGATGTCCGAGTTGGCCGCTGCGTGCGGCACGTCGAAGGCCCGGCTGTATCACTATTACGCCAGCAAGGACGCCATCCTGTTCGATCTGCTCGAGCGCTACACCAAGCGCCTGATGCTGATCGTCACCGAGGTCGAGGCGCTCGGCCAACGGCGCGGGCTGTCCGAACGCGATACGTTCCACGAGTTGATCCGGGCCTTTCTCGACGAGTACGAGACGTCGCAAACGCGTCATATCGCGCTGCTCAACGACGTGAAGTTCCTCAACGACGAACAACGTGAGATCGTGCTTAATCGTCAACGCGACGTGGTAGGGGCGTTTGCCCGCCAACTCTCGCGTGCGTTCCCTGATCGGGTCGCCAAGCACAACCAGACCGCGCTCACGATGATGCTGTTCGGCATGATCAACTGGACCTTCACCTGGCTCAAGCCAGGTGGCCGCATGCGGTATCGCGATTTCGCCAACGAAGTGATCGCCGTGCTTGAACACGGGCTCGTCGCTCCGCTGCCTGGCGGCATCGAACCTGCGATTCCGGCGACAATGCCATCGCGCACGCAGTAAGCGGTCACTCACTCGCAACAAGGGCGATACTTCGCCCTTTTTTGTTGCCTCGCAGCAACTTCGTGCCGGGCGCCATCAGAGGTGACATCGAGGAATGACGCGGATCTTCAGGGACTTAGACATTTCCCTCCAGACTCATCCGCCAGAAACTAGGGTTTTTACCTATCCAATCGGGTATAATTCTTTTGCGTCGCACAATTCAGTGCACGCACGAAAGCATACTCAAGGATTGCGTCATGACTGCCCCGAACCCCACGCCCGACGTCGCACGCGCGACGGTTGCCGCCAACGAGCGGTCGAGCGTGCTGATTCGTGAGCTGACCTCGGGCGACATCCACCGACTCCAGCGCCACTTCCTGGCGCTCGGCGAAGAAGACCGCCTGCTGCGTTTCGGCCAGGCCGTCAGCGACGACGTCATCACCCGCTATGTCGCCAGCCTCGACTTCTCACGCGATAGCATCTTCGGCGTCTACGACGACAATCTCGCCCTCGTTGCGGTCGCTCACGTTGCGCGTCTGCCGGAAGGCAAGAACGGACGCGTCGCGGAATTCGGCGTTTCGGTGCTCGAATCGGCCCGTGGTCGCGGTATCGGCTCACGCCTGTTCGAACGTGCCACGATCCACTGCCGCAACCAGCGCGTCGACACACTGTACATGCACTGCCTCTCGCGCAATGCTCGTATGATGCGCATCGCGAAGAAGGCCGGCATGGAGATCAACTACGCGTACGGCGAGGCCGACGGTTACCTGAGCCTGCCTCCCGCCGACCCGCAGTCGATGCTCGCGGAAATGATGCAAGAGCAGGTCGCTGCCTTCGACTACGCAGTCAAGCGTCAACTTCGCACCACCCGACGTCTGTTCGGCGCCCTGTTGCCGAATCAGCGCGCGGCCTGAGCGGCGGTCACGGCTCACCGACAAAACAAACCCGGCTGGATTGGCCGGGTTTTTTGTCTGCGTCAGAATAACGACTGAGACCGATTCACGGTAGCGGAAGCGCTGTCGTCTCCTTGAGCTGATCGAGGACGAAACTCGTTTTGACGTCGACGACGCTCGGATGCACGAGCAACTGCGCCTGCATGAAGCGCGAGAAGTGCGCCATGTCGCGCACGTGCACGCGCAGCAGGTAATCCATGTCCCCTGCCATCGCGTAGCAACCAACGACCTCCGTCCAGGTGTCGACCACGGCGCGGAAGTGTTCGATGACCGAGCCACCCTGCCCGTCGCCCGGATGCCGCTTGTCGAGCCGCACGTTGACGTACGCCAGCAGGCCGAGGCCGATGCGCGTTGGCTCCAGTAAGGCAACGTAGCCGCGAATGACGCCCGCTTCCTCCAGGCGCCGGATGCGACGCAGGCACGGGCTCGGCGAGAGTCTCACCTGCTCCGCGATTTCGAGATTGGACAGCCGGCCATTGCTTTGCAGCAAGGCGAGAATTCGGCGATCAATCTTGTCCAGTTCGAGTTTTGGCACATGACTCCCCATAATCGCTAATTATTCGCAACATTATTGCGCAGATTCCTGATTTTCAGAAATCTTTGTCCCTGATTCGGCAGTTCCAAGAGATTACAGCAAAGGGGCTCGGGACAAAAAAAAGCGCCACCGGGTAGGGTGGCGCCTTGGGGTGTCGGGAGGAGGAAGCGTGCCACCGGCGAGGCGACGCCCCCAAGAGGGATCGAGGCCGCCTCAGCGACGCTGGAATTCCCGCGGATCGATCGTGCGCTGGTCGAGCGGGCCTTCGTAACGCTGCGGCGACTGCGTCGTGCGCTGCTGCGTGATCGGGGTAGGTTCGGCCGTCTTGTCGCGCGCCATTTCGTCGGCGCGAGCGACGCTCACTTCCAGGGTCAGAAACGAAGCGGAAACCAGCAGGAATTTGGCGATGTTTCGTTGATTCACAGTGACTCCTTCTTACGTGTTGCGGCATTGCAGGGCGCACCGACGGTGCGCAAAGTACGTCCCCAACGTGTCTGTCGGGTAAGGCATTAGTCACCATTCTGCCCGCGCCGTTCCGCCTCGCCGCCAACCGTTACACGTTGTTACCCTCGCGTCAGAAAGGACCGACAAGCGTACGGTTGCCGACATCATCACGGCACATTGGCGGCACTTGATGTGAAATCCGAAAACCGCCGTGTATCGCGATATCGCGCCGGCGAACGAGATGAGGGACGACACGCCCAGTTTCGCGACGAGGGTATACGCCAGCCACATGACGTTTACGTAAACGTCATAATGCTCGCTATACTTCGCTGGATCGGTCACTGATGAGACGTCACCGTACCCGTCAGGCAACGCCATGACACCGGTGCTACCATAAGTTCGACTGGTAAGCGCATTACGATAAAAGGCCCCGCTCGCCGGGGTGACATCACGCAAGTGAGCACCCTGGTACGCGCTAGTCAGAGGCCGGCATTCACCACTGCCGTCCTGCTTCACGAGAGCGGGAGGGGCAGGAAGTTTTGGCGATCCCAAAATCCGTGAGAGTGAGGAGCACACCCCATGAACGCCCCCGTCAATCCGAGCTTGCTGGCCGCACTGGAATCGGTCACGCTCGACGACAAATATACGCTCGAGCGCGGTCGCGCTTACATGAGCGGCATTCAGGCCCTGGTTCGGCTGCCGATGTTGCAGCAGGCGCGCGATGCGGCCGCCGGGCTCAACACCGCCGGCTTCATTTCGGGCTATCGCGGCTCGCCGCTGGGCGGCCTGGACCTGTCGCTATGGAAGGCGAAACAGCATCTGGCGAGCCATCACGTCGTGTTTCAGCCCGGCCTGAACGAAGACCTCGCCGCCACCGCCGTGTGGGGCTCGCAGCAGGTCAACCTGTACCCTGCCAAGTATGACGGCGTGTTCTCGATGTGGTACGGCAAGGGTCCCGGTGTCGACCGCTCCATGGACGTGCTCAAGCACGGCAACTCGGCCGGCTCGTCGAAGCACGGCGGCGTGCTGGTGCTCGCGGGTGACGACCACGCGGCAAAATCCTCCACGCTCGCGCACCAGTCCGAACACGACTTCAAGGCGGCCGGCATTCCCGTACTGTATCCGTCGAACGTCCAGGAGTATCTCGATTACGGCCTGCATGGCTGGGCAATGAGCCGCTACTCGGGCCTGTGGGTCGCGATGAAATGCGTGACGGACGTGGTCGAATCGTCGGCCTCGGTGATGCTCGATCCGCACAACGTCGACATCCGCCTGCCGGACGACTTCATCATGCCGCCCGACGGCCTGAACATCCGCTGGCCCGATCCGCCGCTGGTGCAGGAAGCGCGTTTGCTCGACTACAAGTGGTACGCGGGCCTCGCGTACGTGCGCGCCAACAAGCTCGATCGCGTGATGATCGATTCGCCCCATGCCCGCTTCGGCATCATGACCGGCGGCAAGGCGTATCTCGATGTCTGTCAGGCACTCGCCGATCTGGGGCTGGACGAAGCGACGTGCCAGCGCATCGGTATTCGTCTGTACAAGGTCGGTTGTGTGTGGCCGCTCGAAGCGCAGGGGGCGCGCGCGTTCGCACAGGGGCTTCAGGAGATTCTCGTGGTCGAGGAAAAGCGCCAGATCCTCGAATACGCGATCAAGGAAGAGTTGTACAACTGGCGCGATGACGTACGCCCCCGCGTGTACGGCAAGTTCGACGAAAAGGATGGTGCCGGCGGCGAATGGTCGGTGCCGATGGCCAACTGGCTGCTGCCCGCCCACTACGAACTCTCGCCCGCGCTGATCGCCAAGGCGATTGCCACGCGCCTGGAAAAGTTCGAGTTGCCGAGCGACGTGCGCGAGCGCATCGCCGCCCGTCTGCGCGTGATCGACGCGAAGGAGCAAGCCCTCGCCAAGCCGCGCGTGGCGGTCGAGCGCAAGCCGTGGTTCTGTTCGGGCTGTCCGCACAACACATCGACCAATGTGCCCGAAGGCTCGCGCGCCATCGCCGGCATCGGTTGTCACTACATGACCGTGTGGATGGATCGGCGCACCGACACGTTCTCGCAAATGGGCGGGGAAGGCGTGCCATGGATCGGTCAGGCGCCGTTCTCGTGCGACGAGCATATTTTCGCCAACCTGGGTGACGGCACGTACTTCCACTCGGGTCTGCTCGCGATTCGCGCGGCGATCTCGTCGAAGGTCAACATCACCTACAAGATTCTGTACAACGATGCGGTCGCCATGACCGGCGGCCAGCCCGTCGACGGCACGCTGAGCGTGCCGCAGATCGTGGCACAGGTCGACGCCGAAGGCGCGGCGAAGATCGTCATCGTGACGGACGAACCCGAGAAGTACGACGGCGTGAAGCTCGTCGGCGAGGTGCCGGTCTACCACCGCAATGACCTCGACCGCGTGCAGCGCGAACTGCGGCTCGTCAAGGGCACGTCGATCCTGATCTATGACCAGACGTGCGCGACCGAGAAGCGCCGCCGTCGCAAACGCGGCGCCTACCCCGATCCGGCAAAGCGCGTAGTGATCAACGAAGCAGTCTGCGAAGGTTGCGGTGATTGCTCCGTGAAGTCGAACTGCCTGTCGGTCGAGCCGCTGGAGACCGAATTCGGCACGAAGCGTCAGATCAATCAGTCGACGTGCAACAAGGACTACTCGTGCCTGAACGGCTTCTGCCCGAGCTTCGTGACGGTCGAAGGCGGTCGGTTGCGCAAGCCCGAGACGGCACAGGTCGACAGCAGCGAGCTGCCGCCATTGCCGGAACCCGCGCTGCCCGCCATCACACGTCCGTACGGCATTCTCGTCACGGGGGTGGGCGGCACGGGCGTGGTCACCATTGGCGCGCTGCTCGGCATGGCCGCGCACCTTGAAAACAAGGGCGTTACCACGCTCGATGTGACCGGCCTCGCCCAGAAGGGCGGCGCGGTCACGAGCCACGTGCAGATCGCGCTGCAGCCGGAGGACATCCACGCCACGCGCATCGCCATGGGCGACGCGCGTGTGGTGATCGGCTGCGACGCCATCACGACCGCGAGCGACGACACGCTCTCGCGCGTGCAGCACGGGGTGACGAACATCGTGGTCAACAGCGCCCACACGCCGACAGCGGAGTTCATCCGCAATCCGAACTGGCGCTTCCCCGGCACGAGCACGGAGCACGACATTCGCGCGGCGGCCGGTGAGCATGTCGATTTCGTCGACGCCAATCACCTCTCGCTGCGACTGCTCGGCGACACGATCTACACGAACCCTTTCGTGTTGGGCTACGCATGGCAGAAAGGCTGGGTGCCGCTTTCGTACGCGGCGCTCACGCGCGCCATCGAACTCAACGGCGTGGCGATCGAGAAGAACAAGCAGGCGTTTGAATGGGGACGTCGTACCGCACACGACCTGGCGAGCGTGCGCAAGCTTGCACAACAGAACGAGGCGCCCGAGCCGGCAGCCACCGGCGGCAAGCTGATCACGCTGCACACGCCGCGCGCACTCGACAGGTTGATCGAACGCCGCTATGACCAACTCGTGGCGTATCAGGATCGCGCCTACGCCGAGCGCTTCAAGCAGACGGTGGATCGCGTGCGCACGGCCGAGGCCGCGCTGACGCCCGAGGGCATGCCGATGCCACTCACCGAAGCGGTCGCGCGGGCACTCTACAAACTCATGGCCTACAAGGACGAGTACGAAGTGGCGCGCCTGTACACCGACCCGGCGTTCATGAAGAAGCTCAACGAGCAGTTCGAAGGCGACTTCACGCTGCGCTTCCACCTGGCGCCGCCGTCGCTGGCCAAGCACGACGACAAGGGTCACCTCATCAAGCAGGCCTACGGTGCGTGGATGATGAAGGCGTTCGGCGTGCTCGCCAGATTCAAGGGGCTGCGCGGCGGGCCGTTCGATATCTTCGGCCGGACGCAGGAGCGTCGCACGGAGCGCGCCCTGATCGGCGAGTACGAGACGCTGGTCAACGAGGTCTTGTCGCGCCTGAGCGAGCACAACCTGTCGCTGGCCGTGCAATTGGCGGAACTGCCGCAGGAGATTCGCGGCTTCGGGCACGTCAAGGAGCAGAACCTCGCCGCCACACGCATCAAGTGGACGAAGTTGCTCACGCAGCTCCGCGAGGGCGATTCGCATCGCGCGGCGGCTTGACTCGCTGACGCATCGGCCGTCACCTTCAGTCCAACAAAAATCCCGCCAGCGCGTACGCGTCTGGCGGGATTTTTTTAGGCGCTATCGCACCGTCGGCGCACAGGCACACCGCGACATCTGCGGCGGCACATCCATCCCAACACTCAACGGATGACGTTAGCCGCAGCCACGGCCGCCATGTTGATGATACGGCGCACCGTCGCGGCCGGTGTCAGGATGTGAGCCGGCTTGGCGCAGCCGAGCAGGAACGGGCCGACCGTCACGCCTTCGCCGCCCGTCATCTTGAGCAGGTTGTACGTGATGTTCGCCGCTTCCACGTTCGGCATGACCAGCAGGTTCGCTTCACCGGACAGACGTGACGCCGGATACGCGGCACGCCGCACTGTCTCCGACAACGCGGCGTCGCCGTGCATTTCGCCGTCGACTTCCAGTGAAGGCGCACGCTTGGTCAGCAGTTCGCAGGCGCGGGCCATGCGTTGCGCCGAGGCCGACTTCACGCTGCCGAAGTTCGAGTTCGAGAGCAGCGCCACCTTCGGGGCAATGCCGAAGCGCTCGATCTCCTTGGCGGCGAGTACGGTCATCTCGGCCAGTTGCTCCGCAGTCGGCGTCTCGTTGACGTACGTATCGCTGATGAACAGGTTGCGCTTCTCGAGCATCAGCAGGTTCATCGCCGCGTAGGTCTCGACGCCGGCGGCGCGGCCGAGCACCTGATCGATCACATCCAGATGGCGTTGGTACGTATCGATCATGCCGCAGATCATGCCGTCGGCTTCACCGAGATGCACGAGGATCGCGCCAATCAACGTGTTGTCCTTGCGCATCGCCGCCTTGGCGACTTCCGGCGTCACACCGTGACGTGCGCCCAGGTCGTGATATGCCTGCCAGCAACGCTGATAACGCACATCGTCTTCCGGGTTCACGATCTCGAAGTCGACACCCGGCTTGAGCTTCGAGCCGATCTTGTGCAGGCGCATTTCCACCACGGCCGGACGACCGATGATGATCGGACGCGCGATGCGCTCGGTCAGCACAAACTGGGCGGCGCGCAGCACGCGCTCGTCTTCGCCTTCGGCGAACACGATGCGCGCGGCATCCTTGCCGAAGCGGGCACGGGCGGCGGCGAACACCGGACGCATGATGAAGCCGGTGCGATACACGGTCGTGCCGAGTTGTTCGCGGTAGGCGTCCATGTCGGCGATCGGACGCGTGGCCACGCCCGAATCCATCGCGGCTTGCGCCACGGCCGGTGCGATCTTGATGATCAGGCGCGGATCGAACGGCTTCGGAATGATGTATTCCGGTCCGAATTCCAGCGACTGGCCTTCATAGGCGCGCGCAACTTCTTCGCTCTGCTCTTCTTCCTGCGCCAGCTCGGCGATGGCACGCACGGTGGCGAGCTTCATCGCTTCGGTGATGGTGGTGGCACCGACGTCGAGCGCACCGCGGAAGATGAACGGGAAGCACAGCACGTTGTTGACCTGGTTCGGGTAGTCCGAACGGCCGGTCGCGATGATGCAGTCCGGACGCGCGGCCTTCGCGACTTCCGGGCGGATTTCCGGCTCGGGGTTGGCGAGCGCGAGAATCAGCGGCTTCGGCCCCATCGTCTTGACCATGTCGCCGGTCAGCACGCCGGCGGCCGAGCAGCCGAGGAAGACGTCGGCGCCGTTGCTCGCGTCGGCCAGCGTACGGGCTTCGGTCGCCACGGCGTAGCGCGCCTTGCTCTCGTCGAGCTTGCCGCGGCCGGTGTGGATCACGCCCTTCGAATCGACAACGAGAATGTTCTCCTTCTTCAGGCCGAGGTTCACCAGCAGGTCCAGACAGGCGATGGCGGCAGCGCCCGCGCCCGAGCACACCAGCTTGACGCGACCAATGTCCTTGCCCACGACCTTCAGGCCGTTGAGGATGGCAGCCGAGGCAATGATGGCGGTGCCGTGCTGATCGTCGTGGAAGACGGGGATCTTCATGCGCTCGCGCAGCTTCTTCTCGATGTAGAAGCACTCGGGCGCCTTGATGTCTTCAAGGTTGATGCCGCCGAGCGTCGGCTCGAGCATGGCAATCGCTTCGACGAGCTTGTCCGGGTCGTGCTCGGCGAGTTCGATGTCGAATACGTCGATACCAGCGAATTTCTTGAACAGGCAACCCTTGCCTTCCATCACCGGCTTGGCGGCGAGCGGACCGATGTTGCCCAGGCCGAGCACGGCGGTGCCGTTGGTGATCACACCGACGAGGTTGCTGCGCGACGTGTAGCGATTGACAGCGAGCGGATCTTCGGCAATCGCCTCGCAAGCGTAGGCCACGCCGGGGGAGTAGGCCAGCGACAGATCGATCTGGTTCGACAACGGCTTGGTCGGCGTCACCGAGATTTTGCCCGGACGCGGATGCTCGTGGTACGCCAGGGCGCTTTGTTTCAGTTGTTCATCCATATCTCGATACCTAAGGACAGGGCGACGGTCGGGTCCGTGCCGCATGCGGGCAGCGCGTGGACTCAGCCGTCTTTTGACGGATCACGGCAGGGGAAGCGCCAACCGGAGGGATTCGGCGATTGTGTCGTCGACGGGGCGCTTCACCGCGCGGCGGCGTGATGGCCGCCGCGCCTCCCCCGATCCTGCATGCTGCGCTCGCGCGCATCGGACCGTGGGGCTTGCGGTGCGCCGGACGCACCGCAGGACGCAAAGTGTACACCTTGCGCCGAAAGCCACACGCCGCCCCCGCGTGCGGCGTGGCGGGCAAAATACCGCCCTTACTGAAGCGCTTCGCCGCGACGCTCCGGAATCAGGAACAGCGTGGCGAGAATGTCGAGCACGTAAATGCCGGCGAGGAAGACGAGCGCCAGCTTGAACGAATAGGCGGCGGCCAGCGCACCGACCGTGAGCGGCCCGAAACCGCCGACGGCGCGGCCGATGTTGAACAGCACATTCTGCGCCGTGGCGCGCGCTGCCGTTGGGTACAGCTCCGAGATCAGCGCGCCGTAGCCGCCGATCATGCCGTTCACGAACATGCCCATCACCGCACCGCCGATCAGCAGCGAAAACGGCGACTGCAACTGCGCGTAGATGAACACCATCACGACCGCGCCGATCTGGTAGCCAATGAACGTCGGGCGGCGGCCGAAGCGATCGGCCAGACGGCCGAACAGCCAGATACCGAACGCCATGCCGAGCACGGTCACCGCCGTCCACATGGCCGACTTGGTGAGGGAGTAACCGAAAGCCTTCGACAGATACGAGGGCATCCAGATCATCAGGCCGTAGTAGCCGAAGTTCTGCACCGAGCACAGGATCGCCACACCGAGGCTCGCGCGCGTGGTCGCACCGTCCTTGACCAGCAGCTTGAGCGGCGCGTGTTCGCGCGGCTGTTGCTGTTGCGCGAGGAACATCTCGGGTTCGCCGAGCGTGCGACGCATGATGAACGACACGACCGCCGGCAGCAGGCCGACCGCGAACATGCCGCGCCAGCCGATGAGCGGCAGCAGCAACGGGGTGAGCAACGCGGCGGCAAGCACCCCGGCCTGCCATCCCAGCCCCACGAACGACGACGCCCGCGCCCGACGTGCCGGCGCACACGCCTCCGCCGCAAGCGCCATGCCGATGCCGAACTCGCCGCCCAGACCGATGCCGGCAATCGTGCGGTAGGCCAGCAGATCCCAATAACCCCGTGCGAGTGAACACAGCCCAGTGAACACCGCGAACAGCAAAATCGTCCACGACAGCACGCGCACGCGACCATAGCGATCGGAGAGCATGCCGAACACGATGCCCCCGATGACCGCGCCCACGAGTGTCCAGGTGACGAGCGCACCCGATTGCGCGCCGGTGAGCGAGAGATCGGTCGCAATGGCCGGCAGGATGAAGCCGAGGATCAGCAGATCGAAACCGTCCATGGCGTAGCCGATGGCCGAGGCCCACAGGGCACGGTTTGCGTAGGCGGTGTCTTGCGGCGCGGCCGTAGCGGTGAGCGCGGGCGAGGAATCGTTAGGCATGAGCACGTCCATCGGGTTTGCGTTTTCGGCGTGAGTGTATGCCTGTCAGTCAACCTCGGCAACTGTCTCTTTTTTTGGACTCATCTGTCGAAGGCAGCCTTCAATATGCGCCGTGCGCGCACATCACGCGTGTCTTCGCGGCGAAATATATACGCTGAGTGCATAATTGACCGCGCATCTGCTGAAACTTATGGCATAATTCGCGCTTAAGCGCCGGTCGGTCGTTGCAAGATGTGCCGACCCGCCGCCTTAGACGGCGTCCTGCCGCAGCACCCTGCGCGCGACGGCATCACGCCGACTCACCCATGACTCCTGGCTGCGCGCCGCACGGCGGGCAGCTACGCTTAGGAACCGCATCATGATTGGCATCGACCGCCAGGCGATTTCCGACATCACCGCCAAGATTCTGCTCGAAGTGGGCGCGGTGCATTTCAACGCCGAGAAGCCTTACATCTTCACGTCGGGCTGGGCCAGCCCGGTGTACACCGACTGCCGCAAGCTGATCTCGTACCCGCGCGTGCGCCGTACGCTGATGGACTTCGCCGAGGCCGTCATCATTCAAGACGTTGGCTGCGAGCAGTTCGACACGGTCGCTGGTGGTGAGACCGCGGGCATTCCGTTCGCCGCCTGGATCGCCGACAAGCTGATGCTGCCGATGCAGTACGTGCGCAAGAAACCGAAGGGTTTCGGCCGCAATGCGCAGATCGAAGGCGATCTGCCGGAAGGCTCGCGCGTGCTGCTCGTCGAAGACCTGACGACCGATGGCCGCAGCAAGATCAACTTCTGCAAGGCGCTGCGCGACGCCGGTGCGAAGGTCAACCACGTGTTCGTGGTCTTCCACTACGACATCTTCCCGGAGAGCCGTCAGGTGCTCAAGGACATCGATGTCGAGCTGCACTCGCTCGCCACGTGGTGGGACGTGCTGCGTGTTGCCAAGCAGCAGAACCACTTCGACACGAAGACGCTCGACGAAGTCGAGAAATTCCTGCACGCACCGGCCGAGTGGTCGGGCGCGCACGGCGGCGCCACGTCGTTCCCGAAGGACTGAGTTCCGTGGCAATGCCTGTAGTATTCGCTTGAGAGGCGAGAGCGGCCGGCCTGAAAAGGTCGGCCGTTTTATTTCCGCATCCCCTCGGCAGAGGAGTTACTCATGTTTGCGTCGGTCTTCGCCATCAGCATCGGGGCAGCGTTAGGCGCGCTATTGCGCTGGACACTGAGCGTACAGCTCAATGCGATCTTGCCGACGCTCCCGCTCGGCACGCTCGTCGCCAATCTCGTTGGCGGCTATCTGATCGGCGTCGCCGTCGCACTCTTCAGCCACTTTCCGTCGGTCCCCGTCGAGTGGCGACTGTTGATCGTCACCGGTTTTCTCGGCGGCCTTACCACCTTCTCCACCTTCTCGGCCGAAGTCGCCACCCTGCTACGCGAAGGGCAACTGGGCTGGGCATCGCTTACCGTGGCGGTTCACGTGGGAGGCTCGCTTGTCATGACCCTGCTCGGCATGGTCAGCGTCACGCTGTTGTTGCAGTGGCTGCGCCCGGTCGTCTGAGCGCCCATGACGACGGGTTTCGCCCCCATGTCAGGGCAGCAGCATCACGAGCTTGACGTCGTCGTGCCCCGACAGGCGAAACGTGACCTGCGCGAAGTCGATATCGCCACGCGCCGGGTGATGAAAACCGCGCCGACCGCCTTCGCGTTCGACGACATCCTGCTGCGACCAGAGCGCGGCGAACCGGCGGCTGTCACGCTGTAATTCGTCCGTCAGGGCACGCACGGGCGTGTCGTCGAGATACGCACTGCATTCGGCGCGAAACTCCGCCACGACACGTCGCGCTCGGCGCTCCCAATCCTGGATCAACGTTGGCGCGCCCGCATCGAGAAAGATGTACCGCAGCAGGTTCTTTGCGCCCGGGGCATCGAGCCAGCCGTGGAAGATGTCGGCCGCGGCCTCGTTCCAGGCGAGAACGTCCCAGCACCGGTCGAGCGCGTAGGCCGGGGCCGCCACGGCAGCGACGGCCGCGTGCACCTGCGCCGACGCATGGTGTGGCAACGGCGCGGCACCGCGCTCGGGATCGCGCTTGCCCGCCAGATCGAACAGATAGGCCCGTTCGGCACGCGATAGCCGCAGCGCGCCGGCCACGGCCGCCAGCGCGCCCGCCGAGATCGACACGTCGCGCGCCTGCTCGATCCAGGTGTACCAGGTGGCCGACAAGCCGCACAACTGCGCCACTTCCTCGCGCCGCAATCCCGGCGTGCGACGCCGCCCCATCAGCGGCAGTCCGGCCGCCGACGGGGTTAGCCGCTCGCGATGCGCGCGCAGGAAGTCGCCTAACGCGCGACGCTGACGCGCGTCGTCGCCGTGAAGCACCGATGCGTCCGAAGCCACGCCGGACGTCGCAATGGGGGTAGTTTTCATACCAGAATAAATAGGTAACTTGTACCGGTATCGACGAGCCATTATCGTGAGACTTACCGACATCGCGCAAGCGCCCCGGCAGGCCGACGTCCTACCGATCACCCCCTGCCCCACCCACGAAGGAGACTCACCGTGAGCGAAACCCCACCATCCGCTTCCCATCCGGGTTCGTCCAGCGCCCCTGAGGCGATGCAGGACACCCATCATGCCCATAACGCCGTCGTCACCGGCCAGTTCGGCCCGCAGGCTTCCGCCTATCTGACGAGTGCCAACCACGCGCAAGGGGCCGATCTGGAGCAACTCGCCGCGATCGCCCGTGCGCATCCGGGGGCTCAGGTGCTCGACTTGGGGTGCGGCGCGGGGCACGTGAGCTTCTTCGCGGCACCCCACGTGGCGCGCGTGGTCGCTTACGATCTGTCAGCCGACATGCTCGGCGTGGTCGCAGGCGAGGCGACCAAGCGCGGACTGACGAATGTCGTCACCCAGCTTGGTGCGGCCGAATCGCTGCCGTTCGCCGATGCCAGTTTCGATCTTGTCTTCAGTCGCTACAGCGCGCATCACTGGGCCGACGTGGGCGCGGCACTGCGTGAAATGCGTCGTGTGCTCAAACCGGGCGGGCGCATCGCGATCTGCGACGTCGCCTCCACCGGTCGGCCGCTGTTCGACACGTATCTGCAAGCGGTCGAAGTGCTGCGCGATACGTCGCATGTGCGCAACTATGCCGCGGGCGAATGGCTGACCATGGCCGCGGGGGCGGGATTGTCGCTGGCATCGCTCACGCTGCGCACGCTCGATCTCGACTTCACGACGTGGACCACGCGCATGCGCACGCCGGCGCCGATGCAGGTGGCCATTCGCGCGCTGCAAACGGCAATGGCCGACGACGTGCGTCGACATTTCCGGATCCAGGACGACGGCTCGTTCACGCTCGACACACTGACGCTCGAACTGGTCGTGGGTTAAGCGCGACGAGGTCGAGGAGGGCGGGCGTGCCTGCCTTCCTCGCATCGGCGTTCACTTTCGTCCGTTTTTCTTCACGCTCGCCAAATCGCGTGGGTAGCGTGATGCGGAACGTCTCGGCGCAAAGGTGAGCGCTACGTGTTGCGAGGCAAGCCGCCAGGCGACTCGCGCCGCGACGGTAGGTACGAACAGCGCGGCCGGTGGCTCCACCATGTGCATCACGCGTAGAAAGCGCCGGTAAATCGCTGCGTCGTCGACGGCGAGGCCGAGCAACAACTCCACGTAACGCTGCATGAGCTGCGCCCGCCAATGCTCGGCGCCGCGCGTCCCGGTCTGCCGCAAGTCGACGCCGGTCGCGAAAATCCACGCACGCCGCGCCACTTGGGCAAGCGCCCGCTGCAACGCCAGCCCACCCGGAACATCGCTCGCACGGCGAAGCGCGTGCAGATGGGCGTCGAGCGCCACGGCGCTCAACGCCGCAATCGTCATGCCCTGCCCGTACACTGGATTGAAGCTGCATGCGGCGTCGCCAAGCACCGCAAAGCCTGCGGGCCAGCGCGCCATCTCGTCGAAGTGGCGCAACCGGTTTTCCGTCCGGCGAAACTGGCGGATCGGCGATACGGGTTCGGCGTGCGCAATGGCCTCGTGGAGGGTCGGCACGCGCAGGCTGTGCGCGAACGCCAGGAAGCCGTCGTCATCGCCCGGCGGATAATCGCCGCCCGCCCCCGTCAACGTGACAATCCACCGGTTGCCCTCGATGGGAAAGATCGTGCCGCTGCGCAGGCATTCCGGCGGACGGCCGTGTACCACCAGCGCTTGCCAGTCGCGCCAGATCGACCGCTTCGGCACCGCATAGAGGCGGCTCGCGTACCCGACGCGGGCGTCCACAACGGTCTCTCGCACGGCATCCAGGCCCATCGCGCGCAACCATGACGGGGCGTGGGAGTTGCGACCGCTGGCGTCGACCACGAAGGCGGCCGGCACGGTCGTGGCGTCGCCGGCATGGCCGGACGACCGCCCCGCGCGACGCCGAATCGCCACGCCGCAAACGCGTTCGGGCGCCGCGTCGAAACGAAGGCCCGTGACTTCGTACCCCGTCAGGACGCGAACCCGGCCCTCGGCCAGCACGCGTTGGCGCACCGCGAACTCGAGCAGACCGCGGCTCGTCGACCATGTGACAAAGCCTTCGCCGGCGGGCGGCATCCAACCCGCCGCGCCGAACCAGCGCACCGACCGGTACCAGTCGAGCGGTACCGCACCTGCATCGAGCAAGGTCTGGCCCAAGTCCGGAAACAGCGCCTCAAGGGTGCGCTGCCCGCGCATCAGGAGTTGATGCACATAGTGCCCCTGTGGCACACCCGCCCTCGGACCGGGCGCATCGGGCAACGCATCGCGCTCGACGAGCCACACTTCATCGAAGTGCCCCGCCAGTCGATGGGCCGCGAGCAAGCCCGCCATGCCCGCGCCGATGACAATGGCCCGCCGGGCGGACGAAGGGTTGTCGCAGGGCACGCGCGTTGCCTGCGTCGAGGAATTCGTCATGATCGACCTCGTTATCGGAACCAGCGATTCAAAGGCGTCGGCGATGGCGGCACGTCAATCCGATAGGCAATCTGCCGATGGAATTCAGGTAGCCGGCTCCAATGCAGGCCAGGCCGCACGTGATGCGCGAGGTGATAGCCGTTGTTGAAGAACACGAGATTGAGCCAGCGATTGGCCTTCGTGTGCGATGCTTTGAACGGATCGTTGGCGTAGAGGTCGACGTGATCGTCGTACGTCATGTGAATGAAATTAAGCCAGACCAAGACCCTTGGCACGACGAAAAAAAGAAGCGCATTGCGCGGGTCGTGAAAGAGCAGAGCGGCCAATACGAGGTAGCTGGCCGCCACCTGCCAGAGGCAGCGTCGACGCAATCGCGTACAGGTCCGGCCGATGCGCAGCACGTGATAGTCGTATGTCAGGAAGTAGTGCGCGACGTAAGTCAGGCGCGACATCCGGCGGCCGCTGGCGTCGATCCAGCGCGACGGATCCCGCTCCGGTTCTGTGTAGTGCAGGTGATGTCCCCGGCTGTGATGCAGGCGAAATTTTGTCGCGTACATGCCGGTTTCCAGATTCATCACCAGTTCCAGCGCGCGATTGCCCCAGGCCCCCGCGAACATGCCCACGTGCGACTGGTTGTGCACGGCGGTCGAGATGGCGATCTGCGGCAACAGGAGCAGTGTCGCGCACGCGATCGCGGCCCACGGTTCGCGCACGAAGCCATAGGCGGCCCACTGCAATGCAGCCGTACTGGTCACCAGCGCCAGCGGCGCAAGATCCTCGGTGTAGCGCAGGCCCAGAAGTCGGGCTAGATGTCTCATGATGCCTCCCTGCAACGCATTGCCTACCACCATCCATTCGATTCAATGGATGTCGCCCGCCTTCATCGCCTTCGCCGAGTGACGCAAGCGGGCAAGCAGCGTTGGCGAAGAGAAGCTCCAGCGCGCATTCATCGTGCCCAGCGGGCGGCCGAGCTGCAGCCACTGGGTTTCGCAGGCCAACGCGGACAGGCGATCATGACGATAGGTCTTGGCGACGATCACGAATCGCACCGACAGTGGTGCGTGCAACTCGGCAAAGTGCTCGAAGGTGACCTCCAGCGAATTGAGGACGAACACCAGATCGTGAGGCACGTCGTAGAAGCGATGCGAGATCGCGGTGCCGCTCTGGCGCGTGGCTTCGATCATCATCAGGCCGGGAACGTGGTCGAGCGGATGCTCGAAGAAGAACGCGTGGTGCGGATCGATCGCGAGCGTCGCGGTAAAGGTGTCGTACCCCTCGGACGTGGCATCCGCTCGCTCGATCGACGCCACGAAGACGTTGACCGGATCTGTCTTGTGCACGATCGCGCGGTCGAGCTTCGCCGGCATGGCAAAAGCGTCGGCGGCAGTGGCTTCAGGGGTCCCGGCGAGGCGGCCGGTTGCAGGCGATTGAAGGTTCATGGCGACTCCGTTCAGACAATGGGGGGACGGAACCGGACCCGCCGAGATGACGGCGGGTTGGCTTGAGGTGCAGCTCTGGATTTACGAGGATGCGCGGTAGCCGTAATCGATACGGTGCGACGCGCGAGGATCACGCACGAGGCATGACTGGGCGATGCGGACCGCCGCTTCCTGCGCGGAAAGCATGCACGCCTCGATCGACGCCCCGCGCAGATAATCGCCAGCGAACGCAAGACCGTCGATGACGTGGCGCGGATCGTCGAGCAGTGCGCGCAGCCGGTAATGATGCGGCGCGTACGCACATAACCCCGGATCGAAGCGATGTGCGACAAAGTCGCGCCGGTCGGCTCGCTCCACCGGAATGTACCGTCGCAAGGTCGCCTCGGCGAGGTCAAGCAGCGCCTCGGCTTCCGGCCCGGCAAGGCCGGCAGCGCCGGGCACGCTTGCGATCATGTCGCGTGCCTGGCGGCCACTGAATGTGTAGCGCACGCGATCGAGCCTGTCGATGCCGTAGGCGCCGGCATTGCTCAGCGCACCATCTGGGCCGAACGACAGGCCGCGCACGTTGGCGGAGAAGATTGGCCGGCGATAGGCGGCCACCACGACGAGCACCGGAAAATAACGTATGTCGTCGAGCGCGGCCGCGAGTCCCGCGTCGTGCTCGCGCAGCAAGTCGGCGCTCACCCCCGCCGGGGTGGCAAGCACCACATGGTCGTATTCCAGGTGATCGATTCGCCCATCGGGTTGCCGTACGTGCAAACCGCAAACCCGCCCGTGACGCACCATGACCCGCTCGACGCTGGCGTTGAAGCGCACCGCCAACGGGGCGGTTGCCGCACCGATGAACGCCCCCATGCCAGCCTTGAGCTGGTCGTAGGTGTCAAGCCACATGCCCAGATGCGTTCCGAAATTACCGAGATGAATTTCGTCGGGCTCCGCACCATTCATCCGCACCGACATCGCTCGCACCACGGCGCGACAGAACGCGGGACTGAAGTGCGAGGCCAGCGACGAATCGTCGGCATCTCGCGCCAGCCGCGCAAAGGACGGTCCGTCCAGGAACCGATTGCGCGCGTCGAGCCACACGCGTGCGCAAAGCCCGGCAAGACGCATCGCGTCCGCGGGCGGGCAGCCGCGCAGGTAGGCGAGCGTGCTGCCGAGGCGACGCGTGCTATCGAGCGTGACAATTTTTCCGTCGCGAATGCGCGATGTATTGATACCGAAGGGTTCGAACGCAAACGGTCCGAGGGTATGCGCGAGCTTGCGAAAGCGCCGATAGTGCCGCCCAATGTTCTTGCCACCGAGATCGACTCGCTCGCCGTCGAGGGTGGCCGTGGTCATCCGGCCGCCGGGGGATCGGTGCTGCTCGAGAAGCTCGACATGAAGACCGGCGTCGCGCAGATAGTGTGCGGCCGCGATACCGGAAATGCCGCCGCCAACGACGGCGCAGTTCGCAGTGATTGCCATCAGGGATCCCCCGCATGATCGCCAGACTCTCTTAAGTATCGTGATGATGACACCCGAATATCACGACATCCTAAGGATAGGCGAATGCGATTCATCGTTTGCATCCCATGGCGCGGCAACCGATAGTGGACACCACGAAGCATGACCAGGTCGGCATCGCAATAGCATCGGATACCGATCCAATCATTGGATGGAACATGTCGGAAGCGGTGCGTGCGCTGCGCGGCGACGCTTCGCGCAAATCACCATCACGCAGCAACAAAAGGAAAGGGCCGGGTTCTGTCTGACACAGAACCCGGCCCTTGGGGGCGATACCTGACGATCCGACGTTACGTGATCCCTTCATCGAAAGACACGCGACGCCTCCTTCACACGACCTGACATGCGTGCCTGGTCGACCGGGCACTACTGCATGCGCAGCGGTCCGTCATCGTCGTTGGCACCGCAAATCTCGGCGGCCCCGGCAAGCAGCGCCACGTAGTGCCGCAAGGCGCGCGCACGCGCCTGTTCGTACAACTGCGCGGCGATGCGCCCAGCCACGCGTTCGAAGCGCGGCATGTGCCCTTTCACCCGCCGTTCGATGCGCACCACGTGAAAGCCATAGCGCGTGTTGACCAGTCGCGGCACCACGCCCAGCCGGTCGCCGCAGAACAGCACCAACTCAAATTCGGGTGCGCCACTGCCACGCGCGAGCATGCCAAGGCTGCCGCCCGCGCGCCCAGACGGGCAATCCGACATCGCTTGCGCGACCGATTCGAACGCGTCGGGGTTGGCGAGTACGGTATTCAGTGCCAACTGCGCGCGCTCCAGCGTGGTGGACAGCGGCACCGTCGCCGACATTGCAAACAAGATGTGACTCGCCTGCACCCTGTCGCCCACGCGAAACTGTCCTGCGTGTTCGTGGAAATAAGCCCGGCACTCGGCTTCCGTGGGACGATGCACATGAACGTCGCGTGAGAACAGCGCGTCGACGATGGCGTCGTCGCTCGCACCCATCGCATCGTTCTCGTTGAACAAGCGTAAATCGAATGCCCGCTGGCGCAGCAATTCGCGACTCACGAGCGCGTGCTGTGCGGCGACTTCCGGATCGGCCGCGTCCTGGTGCTGATCGATCTCATCGGCGACGCGGCGTGCGTCGATGACAATCCCGTTGACTCGCAAAGACATAACGCACTCCCGCCAAAACATCGACTGCCACCGGTCGCGCCGGCTCGCATGCCGGGGCGCCAAGGTATATCGATGTTGTAGGCGATGCGCGTCAGAAAGGCAAATGCCCGCGACGACGGCGCGGGCGGCCGTTGCGCGTCGCACACACTCGCGTACGGCGAGCACCGACCGCCGTGCCGATGATCAGCACGATCGGCACCATCGAGACGAGCGTCGGCATCGCGCTGTGCGTGACCGACACGCCCACGTCGCCGATGCCCCGACCGGGCAGCCGGACGCAAAAGGTTAACATTGATACTGATTTGCGCCGGATACCCTTCCCGAACCTTTCAGCCGCGTTTCGCCTTGCCCATCAGCAAGGCGCCGCCGACGCCGTCGCGACGTGCCGGGCGCGGCCCGCGCTGCGCGAAATCGCCTCGCTCGGCACCACCGCCCTGCACACGCGAAGCTGTCTGCCCCGTACGGCCGTCGCGAGCTTGGCGCGCTGCGCCGGTGCCCGGCGTGGCGGCGCGTTGGGCATCGCCCTGGCGCTTGGGCGCCGGCGCCTGATGGCGTGGCTGCCCACCCTGCCCCGCGTTCGCGACCTGGGCGCCGTTGCCGGTGCCACCGGCCTTTCGGCCACCGCGCTCGCCCTCGCGGCGGGGCTTCGGCTCACTCCCCTGGCGCGCGCCACGATCGCCGTCGCGCGGCTCCCGGGCTTCACGCGGCGCGCGCGGTTGGCGCGCGTCGTCGTCGCCACCGCGACCGCCACGTCCGCCGGCCCCACGGCCTTGCTGCGTCTTGCGAATCGGCTGCGCTACAGCGTGCGGATCCGGGTCGAAGCCCGGGATCACTTCGCGCTCGATGGTGCGTTTGATGAGACGTTCGATCTGCGTGAGCAGTTGATGCTCGTCCACGCACACGAGCGACACGGCCTCGCCGTTCGCGCCAGCACGTCCCGTACGACCGATGCGGTGGACATAGTCTTCCGCCACTTCCGGCAGATCGAAGTTGACCACGTGGGGCAGTTGGTCGATGTCGATGCCGCGTGCGGCGATATCGGTCGCGACCAGCACCTGCAACGTGCCGCTCTTGAATTCGGCGAGCGCGCGCGTGCGGGCGCCCTGACTCTTGTTGCCGTGAATGGCCAGCGCAGGAATGCCGCCCTTCGTGAGCTGCTCGGCCAGCCGGTTCGCACCGTGCTTGGTGCGCGTGAACACGAGCACCTGGAACCAGTTGTGCTCGCGCACGAGGTGTTCGAGCAGTTCGCGCTTGCGATCGCGATCGACCGGGTGGATCTTCTGCGCGACGGTCTCGGCCGTCGTATTGCGACGCGCCACTTCGATCAGGGCGGGCGACTTGAGCAGGCCGTCGGCCAGTTGCTTGATCTCGTCGGAGAACGTGGCCGAGAACAGCAGGTTCTGACGCTTTGCCGGCAGCACCGCCAGCACACGGCGGATATCGCGAATGAAGCCCATGTCGAGCATGCGGTCGGCTTCGTCGAGCACGAGAATCTCGACGCCGGACAAGTCGACCGTCTTCTGCTGCATGTGATCGAGCAGTCGGCCGGGGGTCGCGACGAGAATGTCCACGCCGCGCGCCAATTGCTTGACCTGCGGCACCATCGACACGCCGCCGAACACGGTCATGGACGTAAGACGCAGGTACTTGCCGTATTGCGTGACGCTTTCCTCGACCTGGGCGGCCAGTTCGCGCGTGGGCGTCAGCACGAGTGCGCGCACAGGGCGCTTGCCGTTTGCCGCCGGCGCGCGCGCACGCGTGGAGAGCATTTGCAGGATAGGCAGCGTGAAGCCTGCCGTCTTGCCGGTTCCGGTCTGCGCGCCGGCGAGGAGGTCGCCACCTTGCAGGACGGCCGGAATCGCTTGCAGTTGAATCGGAGTCGGGTGCGTGTAGCCAAGGTCGGCCACCGCACTCAGGATGTCGGCCGACAGGCCGAGCGTTTCAAAAGACATATATGGACCAATGCACGGGCGCCACGATGTGTGTCCCCGCGCGTATCGATGTTGTGTGTTCTTGAGGGAATGCCCGCGTAGGGCGTGCGACAGGCATCGCGCTCACTGGGGCGATGCGCCGAAAGACGCCGGCAAGACGACCCGCCGACGGATGAAAACAAGCGGCTTGGCGGGCGAGGCCGTCGCGGGTACGGCCGTGTCTTGAAAGCACGTAGTTTACCATGCGCCCTTTCCCAAGTCAGTCGGCATCGGTAGCCGCGTTCGCGCGGGCCCCGAAATTCGGACGTTCGACCGTGCGCCTGCGCGCTTTTCGCCCAAGCCGCTACACTGAGGCCATTGCCCCAACGCCCCGTCGCCCCTCTACGGCCTGCCTGCCCCGTGCGATTCGACCTGACCGACCTGCGCCTGTGCCTGCTGGTTGCCGAAGCCGGCAGCATCACCGGCGGCGCCGAGCGCGCCCACCTGACACTGGCCTCAGCCAGCGCCCGCATTCGTGGCCTGGAAGAGACGCTGGGGGTCGCGCTTTTCATGCGCCACCGCCAGGGTGTGATTCCCACCCCCGCCGGGCGCGCCCTGCTCGCTCACGCCCGGCGCGTGCTCGCCCAGATCGAACAGATGCGCGGCGAACTCGGCGAGTACGCCGCCGGACTCAAGGGGAATGTGCGCATCGCCGCCAACACGGTCGCCATGTCCGAATTCCTGCCCGATCTGCTGGGCGCGTTCCTTGCCGAGCATCCGAGCGTGGAGATCTCGCTGCGCGAGCAGACGAGCCAGGCCGTCGTGCAAGCGATTCTCGAAGGCGCGGCCGACATTGGCGTGGTCTCCGACTGGATCGAACTGACGGGGCTGGAATCGGTGCCATTCCGGCAGGACCGGCTGGTGGTCGTCACGCCACCGGGGCACGCACTGGCCTCTCGGTCCGAGGTCGCCTTCATCGGCCTGCTGGACTCGGCATTCATCGGCCTGCCCGAGCGCAGCGCGCTGGCCGAGCACCTCGACGACCACGCCAAGCGCGCCGGACGGCCGGTGCACTATCGTCTGCGCCTGAGAGACTTCGACAGCCTGTGCCGTGCCGTGGCGGCAGGGGCCGCCCTGGGCATCGTGCCGATGAGCGCCGCCGCACGCTCGGCCGCCACCCTGGGCCTCGGCATCGTGCCGCTCTCGGACCCCTGGGCCCTGCGCAGACTGGTGCTGTGCGTGCGTGAGCGCGACGCCCTGCCCGTCTACGCGCGGCAATTGCTCGAACGGCTGCAGGCAACGCCCACCGCCACAAATGAAAACGGCACGACGTAATCGTCGTGCCGTGATCTCCGGCGTGGCCGGCGAGGCGAATTACATCGCGGCCGGTGCCGACGCCCCGCGCCCGCGCAGCAGCGCGTAAAGGATGATGGCGCCGAACGTGGCACAACCGATGCCGCCCAGCGAAAAGCTGCCGAACTTCAGCGTGAAGTCGCCCGCACCGAGCACCAGCGTGACGGCCGCGACGATCAGGTTGCGGTTGTCCGAGAAGTCGACCTTGTTCTGCACCCAGATGCGCGCGCCGGCCACCGTAATCAGGCCGAACACCACAATCGACACGCCCCCCAGCACCGGGCCCGGGATCGTCTGGATCACCGCGCCGAACTTCGGCGAGAAGCCCAGCACCAGCGCGATCACCGCCGCCACGGCGAACACCAGTGTCGAATAGATCTTCGTGACGGCCATCACGCCAATGTTCTCGGCATACGTGGTCACGCCCGTGCCCCCGACGCTGCCGGACACAATGGTCGCCAGCCCGTCGCCCAGGAAGGCACGGCCCATGTAGCGATCGAGGTTCTGTCCGGTCATGGCGCTCACCGCCTTGATGTGCCCAAGGTTCTCCGCCACCAGGATGATGGCGACCGGGGCGAGCAGCACCATCGCTTCGGGCTTGAACACGGGTGCGGCAAAGTGCGGCAGGCCGAACCAGGCGGCATGGGCCACGATGGCGAAGTCGATCGGCTTGCTGAGACCCAGGCCGTTGGTCAGCACGGCGTACAGCGCATACGCCAGCAGCAGGCCCACGAGAATCAGCAGGCGCTGCATCATGCCGCGCGCGAGCACCGCCACGAGACCGACGCACAGCACGGTCGCCAGTGCCATCCAGGTGTCGAACGGCGCGCCCGAGACGCCCTTCACGGCGACGGGCGCGAGATTCAGGCCAATGACCGCGACAACCGCCCCCGTCACCACCGGCGGCATGAGGGCTTCGATCCAGCGCGTGCCGACGGCCATCACGATCAGGCCGATGATGGCGTAGAGCACGCCGCAGGCAATGATCCCGCCGAGGGCCACGGGGATGTTCAGGTTCGGCCCGCTGCCCGCATAGCCCGTCACCGAGATGACCAGGCCGATGAAGGCGAAGCTCGATCCGAGATAGCTGGGTACGCGGCCGCCGACGAGCACGAAGAAGAGCAGCGTGCCGATGCCGGACATGAAGATGGCGAGGTTCGGATCGAACCCCATGAGCAACGGCGCGAGCACGGTCGAGCCAAACATGGCGACCACGTGCTGCACGCCCATCGCGATGGTGGGCGGCCAGGCCAGGCGCTCATCGGGGGCGATCACGCGGCCCGAGGCCGTGTCCTGTTGCCGCCACTTCGGGAAATACCCCTCTGCCATATTGATCTTCTCCTGGGTGTCGTGCCGCCCCGTGCGGAATGTGCGGAACGTGGGTCGATGGGAAAACTGGCGGCAGTGTACGGAGCACCTGCAAGGAAGGCAAGGCGGCGCGCCTGGATCGCGCCGCCTTGCCACCGGCCATCACCGCTTGGCGACGCCCTGGAGAATCACGTCGGCCAGCCCGGTGTAGTTACCGTCGAAATGGTGCCCGCCGGGCATCTTGACCACCTGGACACGCTTCGGATCGAGTCCCGGGCAGTTGCTGTCGTCTTCGTCGGCCCCATAGACGCACATCGCCATGCCGTCGGGCAGACGCTCCACTTCCGGACGAATCGGCAGGCCGTTCTGGCTCGACATCACCCAATTGGTCATGCGGAACTCGAAATCGGCTTTCTGCCCGAGTCCCATCAGCACGAGCAGTGCCACCCGGTCGCGAGCCGCCGCCGGCAGGCGATTGACCATGAACGGCAGCACATCGGCGCCTTGCGAGTAACCGATCAGGATCACGCGCTTCTTGTTCCAGCGCGTCTGATAGAAACGCATGAGGCGATCGATGTCGAGCGCGCCCGACGCCGGCGTGCGTGCCGACCAGAAATAGCGCAGCGAATCCACGCCCACCACCGGAATGCCGTGCGCGGAGAGCGCGCCGGCGACATCGCGGTCGAGTCCGGCCCATCCGCCGTCGCCCGACAGCAGGATGGCGAAGGTGTCGGCCAGGTTCGCGGCAGGCTTGCCCGTGGCTGGCACCTCGACAACGGGCAGGTCGGCCACCGCGGCAGGCGGCCGGGCCGTTCCCGCCACGTGATGCGCGTTCAGACGCCGGAACGCGTTCTTGTATTGCGTCACCCAGTCGGCCAGCACGGGCGTCGACGATGCCTCCGTCTCAGACAGGGTGCTGGCGGTATCCGTCCCCGCCAGGCTGCCCGCAAGCCCACCGACGAGCCAACTGGAATTAGGTGTGCGTGCGGCGAACGCCTGCGCCACGTGGTCCGCACAACGCGGCGCGCGCGCTGCGGGCCCACCCGCCGGGCCGCCCATTGCCACCCACGGTGCGCTCATGACGGGGGCGGGCAGCAATCGCATCGGCGCGCCGCCGGCCGTGTGCGTGATGCCGCGTGCGAAGTGCACCCCCTCACCCTGACACAATGGCCGGGATATCGGCAGCACCGGACAGAAGTCGACGGACAGCGCACCGGAGAACGTGTCGTTACCGGCCTGCGCCAGCATCGCGTAGGCGAACGTCCCGCCCACGCCGTCCCCAACGAGAATCGGCGGCGTGTAGCCGGGCAGCTTGACGGCCGCCTCGACCCATCGGCCGAAGTTGTCGAGATCGCCTGCCGCGTAGATGCAGGCAATATCGTCCTTGGTGTAATTCGCCATCAACCGGGCGGTATCGATGCCGGCCACCAGCGCCCCGGTATCCGCGAGGGCGCGCGCCATCCGCTCGGCGCGGGGCGTCCAGCCGTCGTTGTCGGAGAAGAAAAGCACCGTCGCATTCGGCTCGCCCTGCGGACGGAAAATGGGCACGTGCTCGAAGCGGCCGTGCGTCATGATCTCTGGCGCTTGCGCGGACATCGGCGTCTGGGCCAGCGCGGCGACAGGCGTCATCATCACCGTCCAGGTCACCGCGGCACCGACCGCGACACGGCTGACCCAGTGCGACGCCCCACTGCCATACGCGCGCCTGCCCGATCTCACCCGCCCGTCGTCTGCCTTGCCGTACATCGCCATCGTGTGCCCTGTCATTTCGTCATGATCCCTTTCCATCCGCCGCCCACGAGCGCGGCCACGTCGGCCAGCGTGAGCATTGGCGCGATGCCGCCCGGCGTCATCAGATAACGCGCCTCCCATTGCGGATCGAATTTGTCCTTGAAGCTGCGCAGCCCGCGGAAGTTATAAAAGCGCGCGCCGTGCGCGAACATCATGCGGCCGAAGCGATGCCAGCGGGGAGCGAGCTGATGCGTCTCCATGCCCGACATCGGCGCCATGCCAAGGCCGAAGCGTTGATAGCCCTGCGCCTTGAAATGCAGCATCAGCTTGGCAAACAGGAAGTCCATCGTGCCGGGCGGTGCGTCCGGCACCTGCCGCATCAGGTCGACGCTCGCTTCGATTCGCTGGACGTCGGGACACATCAGCGTGGCGAACGCGACGAGCCGCGCCTCGCGACGCACCAGCGCCACCGGCTGGCGAGCGACGTACGCGTCGGAAAAAGCGCCCAGCGAGAAGCCCTTCTCCCGCGTGTGTTGGCGCGCGAGCCACGCCTCCGACACGCGTCGCATGTCCGGGAGATACGGCGCGACCGCTTCGGGTTGCACGATCTCCAGCGTCAGCCCTTCGCGCTCGCCGCGTGCCACCCCATGCCGCAGATTGGCGCGACGCGCGCCTTGCAGGCCGAACTCCGGCAGCGTGACGAACGCCTCCTCGCCGAGCTTGAAGGCGCGCAGTCCCGCGTCGATATAGAGCGGCAGCGCCTGCGGGCGGGTCTTGTAGAACGCCGCGCGTCCGCCGTGCGCATCGGCCAGCTCGATGAAGCGCCAGATCAGTTCGGGCCACTCCTTCTGGTCGCCGACCGGGTCCGAGAGCGACACCCAGGACCGGCGATGCTTCGCGTACATGATGAACGCGTTGCCCGACGGCGAGAACAGGAAGCTCTTGTCGCCCATGAGCGCCAAGCACGCATCGGCGGCCGGTTGCTTGCGGATGACGTCGTGCGCACGTGCCAATTCCGCTTCGCTCGCGGGCACCATCGCCCCGGCGGACTGACGCAGCAATTGCCACAACGACAGTCCAAGCCCAATCACGGCAACGACCATCAACGCGCGCATGGAACGCGGCGCGTCGCCATCGAACGTGAACTGCCACCAAAGCTGATTCGCGTATTCCACGCGCCGGTACGCCATGAACATCAGCCAGGTACAAGCCCCGATCACCGAGAGCACGGCAATGATCCAGCCCGGCTCGAACGTCTGCGTGAACAGCGAGGAGCGCCGGTCGAATTGTTTGCGCGAGACGAGCAGCAGCGTGGCGAGCACGGCCAGCACGAAGCACTCCGACACCGCAATGCCCTTGGGAATCGCGAGGACGGCGGCGATGATCGTCAGGCCGAGCGAGCCCCACCAGGCGGCATCGAGCCGGTGCAGCAGACCACGGGCGAGAAACAGCATCGCCAACCCCGCGACACTGCCGAGCAGGTGCGACACTTCCACGAGGAACAGCGGCACGTGATGACGCAGGAAGTCTTCGGCGTCGCGCGTGGCGGGCGTTACACCCGAGATCAGCAGCATCACCCCGGCAACCAGCGTCAGCGCCGCCAGCAGGCCAGGGAAGAGCCGCACGGCTGCGCGCCCGATCGGCGCCGCCGGCCCCTGGCGCAGCTCGAAGCCCGCGAGCAGACACGCCGCGAGCATCAGCGGCAACAGATAGTAGATCCCGCGATAGAGCACCAGCGCCCCCGCCACCTGGCTGATGGGCGCATGTCCGTTCGTCGCAAGCAGAATGACCGCTTCGAACACCCCCACGCCGCCCGGCACGTGGCTGAGTACGCCAAGCGCCATGGCAATGGCATAGAAGACGACGAAGGTCGGCAGGTCCACCACGTTGGCGGGCAGCAGGCACCACAAGGCGGCGGCCGCCATGCCCAGATCGGCGGCCGAGATCAGCAACTGGCGCAGCGCGAGCCGCAGCGGCGGCAGCGGCATCGGCCAGCGATTCAGCAGGCGCACCGTGCGCTTGCGTGCGCACAGCACGAGGAACGCGACAGCCCCGGCCAGCAGCAGCAAGGCGAACGCCTGCAACAGCCACGCGGGAATCGGCACCAGCGCCGAGACGCGCGACGCGCCCCACAACATGCCGAGCGAGCCGAACACGGTCATGCCGAGTCCGAACGCCCCGGCGTTGAACGCCACCGCCTGCGCCACCTTCGACGCGTCGACACCCGCAGCGGCGTACATGCGCATTCGCACCGTGCCGCCGGTGAGCACCCCCAGGCCGACGGAGTTCCCCAGCGCATAGGCGATGAACGACGTGAGCACGACCGTCGAGCGCTTGACGCTCGCCCGGGCAAAGCCCAGCCCTGAGATGTCATAACCGGTGAGGGCCGCGTAACTCGCCAGTGTTGCCAACATGGCAAGCACCAGACGCGTCACGGGCGTGTCGTGAATCGCGGCGACGATGTCGTCGTAACGCACGTGGCGCAGCATGTGATGCAGCGCATCGAAGACAAAGAGGCCGAGCAGGACGACGCCGGCCACGATCAGCCACGGCCGGGCCGCGCCCCATGGCACGCGCCGGAGCGCGCGCAGTGGCGCGGGCAGCGCGAGCCAGGCGGCCTCGTCGGCCGTTGGCGGCTCGGGCGGGCCGCCCGCGTCCCCGCTTTCGGCGGATGCCGCAGCGGTGGCCATCGGCAGCGCGACGGAAGAAGGTACATCGGCGGGCCGGCTCGGGCGCGCGCGGGAGGGTTCAGTCATGTATCGGTCGATCCTTCAGCCGGCACGACGCCACCTACGGTGGCGTCGCTTCCATGGCCTATGGAGGGCCAGAGCCTGTCAGGGCGATAGCTTACACCGCGATGCGTGACAGGTCTCGTCGGTGAAGGCCCGCGCGCCGTCGCGCCGCGGGGGGTTGTCACGCCTCAATTGCGCCCAACTATGGGCGCGAGATTCCGATACAGGCAACTTACTGTAAAATGCAGGGTTTTTACTGGTTATTTGAGCGAAGTTTTTCCTAAACTTCGATATCGAAGATCGCGGCAATGCGTCACGTGCGCACCCCGAACCATTCTGACTCCGAAGAGAGTCGATTTGTGGTTCGAAGCATCGTGCGCGGGGGGAATGAAAAATGTACGTCGAACGGCACAGCCGTCCGGCAGGGGCACGTCTGACAGCGCCGCTGGCATCGCGGTGCAATGCACACGTCGTCGCGCGCGCGACCCGGCGACGTGGTGCGTCTGTGCGCCGTGCTGTCCTGGGTGTCCTGAGTGCCTTGCTGGGCACTGCCATGTTGATGACCACGGGCCATGCGCTCGCCCAAGCCACGTCGGCCGAGATGCCGACGGCTTCGTCGTCCGTTGCCGCGAACATGAGCGCTGTCGTGGTGGCCCTGCCGTCTTCCGGCACGGCCACGCCGATCCGGCCGGCGGTGCCCATCGGCCAGGCGACGCTCACACAGGGCGTGGCGCAGCTCAAGGAGCGCTACAACCTGTCGCATGTGTGGCTGCGCACGGAATCGGATGCCGGCGTGGGGCTCGAAGCGGCCACGCGCGGCGATGACGTCCGCCAGATGCTGCCCGTCGCGAGTCTGTCGAAGTCGGTCACGGCCATCGGCATCGCGCTGCTCGTGCAGCAGGGCAAACTCTCGCTCGACGCCAAACTTGGCGATCTGCTCGACACGTATTCGAAGCAGCACGGCAAGCCGCTCGACCCGTCGCTGCGCGACCTGACGGTGCGACGCCTGCTCGCGCACCGCGCGGGGCTCGCCACGAACGGCTACAACGATCCCGTGAACGGTCTGTTCAGCGGGCTGGCCATCCGGCGCGTGGGCGGCAGCGCCGACTTCTTCAACTATCTCGATGCCGGCGACGCCGGGCACTCGACCGGCAAGTCCGATTTCGTCTACTCGAACGTGTCGTACCTGTTGCTGGGCATGGTGATCGAAGCCGTGTCGGGCGACGAGTACAAGCACTTCTGCGAGACGCGCATCTTTGCACCGCTTGGCATCACGGGCGCCACGCTGCCCGATAACTGGCGTCTGCTCGCACCGTTCGCGGGATGGCAGATGTCGACCAGCGCGCTGCTCAAGGTGTGGCGCGTGTTCGACATTCGCCGGCCGAGCCTGCTCACGGAAACGACGCTGCGCACGCTGTTGCTCGACAAGCAGTCCGGCCCGGTCAGAGCGGATCGGAATGTGTACTACACGCTCGGCGTGTTCATGGTGCCCGGCGCGGGCGAGCGCAGCTATCGCATCAGTCACGACGGCATCGCCGATTTCTTCCGCACCCAGTCGACCTACTACACCGTGGTGGAGAAGACCGTGCCCGGCGATAGCTGGGCGCTCGTGGTGTCCCCGATTCCGTCGCGCGGCCAGTTCGGTGCGATTCAGCGCGACGTGCGCCGGATCATTCGTCAGGCCCGTCTGGCGCCGTGAGCCCAACGGCGGCGCCGCCGTCGCCGAAATCGCAGATGAACGTGCCGGCAATGAGCGCGCGCTTCTGCGACGCGCTCAGTTGCTTGACGCGATACTCGGCCCGCGACGCCGCCGAACGATCGGCAAACGTAAGCGAGAGCAGGATGCGCGACGGCGGATAGGCGCGCGTGAAGCGTGCGCCCTTGCCCGCGACGTGCGCCGCATACCGCGCCTCGACGTCGACGGTGATGCCCGTGTAGATGCGGCCGCCCGCGCACTCCAGCAGGTAGAGGAACCAGGGGTTGGGTGAGGCAACGGTCATCGCGTGGACTGTTGCGCGCCGCGCAGCGCTCGCCGCATCGGAGAAACATTGGTGCGCATGGCAGGCGCGGGCTCGGGGCGTGGCATGTTCGCGACGGTATTTGTGCAGATCGGATGACGCTATCAATGTCGCTAGCATACGATATGCCCCAGGCGATGCGAACACCCTTCATCGCCGCCGGACCTCTCACGTGTCCGCCTGGCCCATCATCACAACGACAAGCGCCATGACCGAATCCGCTTCGCCGGAGACCTCCGACTCTCCCCACAACCGCCCGGCCGCGTCTGAGGCGTTGCGTCGCGCACGTTTGCGCTCGCGCGTGCGCACACTGGGTGGCTACGCCGTCTATGCGCTGTACGCCCTCGCGCTATGGGCCGCCAGCCACGGCAGCACCACGCTCGGCCTGTCGCCCACGGCGGCGCAGGCGGCCGTGCTCGTGCTGCTTACCATTGGGGCGTGGGCGTTCGGCCTGTTCCCGGAACCGATCACCACACTGACGTTCTTCCTGCTCGCCGTACTGCTTCATATCGCGAAACCCGAAGTGATCTTCGCGGGGTTCCATTCGGCCGCGTGGTGGCTGGTCTTTGGCGGAGCGGTGACCGGCATTGCCGTGCGCACGACAGGACTCGGCGCTCGTCTGGCCGCGACGCTATTCGCACTCAAGCGCCCGACGTATGCGCGTTATGTGGCGTCGGTGACGGTCGCCTGCGTGGGCCTGGCGTTCGTCATGCCCTCGACGACGGGACGCATTCTGCTACTGATCCCCATCGTGCTGGCGCTCGCCGATCGCATCGGCCTCACCGAGGGCCGGCGCGGGCGCACCGGTCTCGTGATGACGGCCGCCGCCGCAAGCTACATGCCGCCCACGACGATCCTGCCCGCCAACATCCCGAACAGTGTGCTCATGGGCGCGGCGGACGCGTTCTATGGCGTGAAGCTGCATTACGCACCCTACCTGCTGCTGCACTTCCCCGTGCTCGGTGCGCTCAAGGCCGCCATTCTGGTGTGGGTGATCTGCCGCCTGTTCCCCGACGACGGCCCGCTCGACGGCGTGTCGACTAGCGCCGCAGCCCCGCTCTCAAACGACGCCCGACGCCTGTCGGTATTGCTCGCGTTGGCGCTCGCCGGGTTCGCGACCGATGCCTGGCATGGCATCTCGCCCGCGTGGATCTCCGTCGCCGCGGCGATCCTCTGCCTGCTGCCCGCCATTCACATCGTCACGCCGAAAACCTTCTCCGAGCAGATGCACATCACCCCGCTTATCTATGTCGCGGGCTTTCTCGGCGTGGGCGCGGTCGTTGCGGATACGGGGCTGGGCGAAAAGCTCGCTCGGCTATGCCTGGATGCCGTGAGCATGACGCCAGGCACGCCGGCGATCAATGCCGCCTGGCTCATCGCCGTCGGCGCGGCCATCGGATTGGTCGCCACGCTCCCGGGTCTGCCCGCCGTCCTCACCCCGCTTGCAGGACAACTCTCGAGCGCGAGCGGCCTGCCGCTCTATACCGTCCTGATGCTGCAAGTGCCGGTGTTTTCGACCGTGCTGCTGCCCTATCAAAGCCCGCCGATGATGATTGCGATGCATCTGGGCGGCGTCGGCATGCGCGACGGCACGCGGCTGACCATCGTCATGACGATCATCACCCTCGTCTTCCTCTTCCCACTCGACTATCTCTGGTGGCACATGCTCGGCATGCTGCCCTGAACGCCCCTATCCCTGGCTGTGTTCTCGGCAGAAGACCAGCCACCGGTCACCGTCCTCCTCTCGCCAGAACGCCCCTTCGCGTTCGAGAATCGCACCGAGGCGCAAACGGACCTCGCGAACGCGGGTATCGCTCACGCCGGGCAGGATCATGCCGCGAACGTAGACGACATGCGGCACCGTGCGCAGCAGCGTCCGGATCAGTTGGCAGAAGCGGCGCACGGCGTGCTCGCTCGCCTTCGCTTCCGCGTCGAGCCGGAAATCGGTGATCGTCAGCACGACACCGGCCGGCACCCTGTCGAGACGATGACGAAGGGACAGCTCGCCGTTCTCGACGCGCTGTCCCAGTTCGATGTGCGTGCGTTCGCAGATTTCGACACGCGCCGTGAAACGGTGGGCTCTGAAGAAGGCTGCAACGGCGCGCTCGCAAACGGTCATGGGCTTATCGGATGGTGTCGTACATTTTCGTGACCTGCTGGCCGATCATGCCGTACATCGAACGCGACACTTCACGGATGTCGGCACTCGTCGCGTCGATGCGCTGACGCAGCCGATCGTTGGTACGACGGGTCTCCTCGGTGAGCGACGATTCGAACTCGCCGAGCACGTCGTTATCGCGACCGGCAAGCGAATTGTCGTTGGCCACGACATCGAACGGCGACTTCACGAACTGGCTGAAGCCCTTGGTCGTCTCGCCAACGGCGGTGCCGACCGTTCTGAGCTTGCCCAATTCGCCGCCGAAACCGGCGGCGCCCGAGCCAACGCCGCCGATCAACGAAAAGCTGCCGGACACGATACCGCCGATGGCCGAATGCAGCCCGGCGCGGTAATGCGACTGGTTCGCGTTGTACTTCTCGGTGCGCGCCGTCTGGCCGCGCTCGAAGACCATCGCGTCGTGACGCGTGCGATACGCCTGGTCGGTATTACGCTCGGCCACGCGCATGGCGAGAAACAGGGCGACCAGCGTCTGTGCGGACTGGAGTCCGTCAACCTTATCGCGCACCCGCGACAACACCCGCCCCCCGTCGCCGTCGATCGCGGCGCGTGGCTGGACCTCGGATGCGGTGCTTCCCGCCTGACGTTGATTCGCCAACGTCGAACTCAATGCAAAAGTCATGTCATCACTCCGTAGGTAGGCGACGCGGGGAAAGGCCGCGCCTGGAAAAACAACGCTGGCTCACGCCCGCGACAGCGAGGCCGCGATACGAATCCGCATCTCGCCGGTTTTTTGCACTTGCTCGCCCGCCGACACGGCGATGTCATTCTGCTGGCCCACGAGCGTTTCCATGCGCTTGGCGGCACGTTTCTTGTCGTCGCCGTTCATTTGCATGAGCATCTGCAGCCACATCATGTCGACAGCGAGATCGCGCGCTTCGAGTTGCAACTTTGCGCGCTGTACGCCGACGATCCCTTGCCCAAGGGCGTTGGCGCCGGAGAACGTGCTGCGCACTGCGCCCGAGAGCGACCACGAGCCACGCGCCAGTGCGAAGTACCCTTGCACGTTCATGCCGGACGTGAAGGACTGGGTAAGCCCCTTGGCGCTCACCGCTTTGCCGCGAGCGACCTGTTTGGCGGCGTTCTTCACCACCTTGTCGAATGCGCGCGAGGCCATCTGCTCGACCATCTGCTGCGTGAACTGCTCGGCCATGCGATTGAAGCCCGCCTTCGCAAGCCGACGCGCGCCTTGTGTGCCGCTTTGCAGCAGCGACTGGCCCACGCGCTTGCCGGCTTCGTTGCCGACGACGAAGCCGATCTCCGACACCACGCGAGACTTGATCGCCCCAACGGCGGCCTTGTCGCCCGACTTGACCGCTTGCTCCAGCGCTTCACCGGCACCCGCCTTGAACACGCGGCTTGCGGCTTTGGTCGTTGCCCGCTTGGCAAGAAAGCCCTTGATCGAACTGCCGAAGCCGACGACCATGCCGAGCATCTGGAATGCCAACTGCGCATGGCCCCACTTGGTGGCTTCCTTCTCGTGGTAAGCCGCGTTCTTCGGATCGACCAGCGCCATCGTCTTGTGGAACGCCACCCCGAGTCCGGCAATGCCTGCGCCGACATCGGCCACGCCGCCGGCAATCATCAGCGGATTCATCGTGAGCACGCCCGTCACGACCTTGACGGCACCGATCACCAAGTCGACCGCCGCGATGAGCCAGTCGAATACCACGCCGAAGATGCCACCCTTGCGGGCCTGGTTGGCGTCCTCGGTCTTCGCATCCATCTGCTCGCGATATTTCTTGATGTCCTCCTGACGCAGCTTCTCCTGCCGCTCACCCATCAGCGACAGCGCGCGCTGCGTGGATTTCGCAGTGTCGCCCAACGCGTCCATCGCGATCATCGACGCCATCAGCGCCAGCGTGGACGGATCCACGTTCTCGAGCGCCGACAGGTTTGTCGCGCCTTCCGGACTGGACGAACGCAACGCGTTCGTCGCCAGTCCACTGCCTACCGAAAAAAGCCGATTCAGCAGACGGGCGAACGCGTCGTCGGCGTCTTGCCAGGCGGCCCCCGTCGAGGCGTCGGGCGCAAAGTCTTCGGTACGGAGCCAGTCCGGGCGCTCGTGCCGTTTGCGCGCGGCGTCCGGGGACCCGATCGATTCGTTGGCGGCGTCCGTTGCGTTTCCGGCGGGGAAGTTGTCGATGCTACCTGTCCAGGCAGGTACGTAGCTGGCGCGTGCGGAGTCGATGGCGGTCATGTCGTTTTAGGATCCAAAGGGGTATTCAGCGCATCGCGTCGCGCACGCGCCGAGCGAATGAGTGTGTCGTGTTGCGGCAGTTGTCCGCCTATGCGCAGCGCCGCGTCATACGATTTGCGTGCAAATTCCCGATTGCCCGTGTGCTCGTAACTCATCCCTGCGAGATACGGCGGGCGCGGGTCCGCAGCGCGGATCACGCCGGCCTTCGCGAAGCACGGCAGCGCCTGTTCGTGCTGCCCGAGTCGCTGGTAGCAAAGGCCGAGTCCATACCAATCGTCGAAGGACCATGGGTCGAGCGTGGCGAGGACGAAATACACCCGTTGCGCTGCGGCGATCTGCCCTTGGGCGAAGCGTTGACCGGCGTGAGCGCGTACGCATGCGAGATCGCTCTCGTCGAGATCGGCGAGCATGCGAAGTGCACCACCGCTTTCGAAGAAGCGCGAAAGGATGGCTGGCGCTTCGTCCACGCCGGGATCCGGCGGTGCGGCCGCCACGGGCGTCGATGCGTTCATGTGCGCATCGATCCGTTGATCTGGTTGAGCTGAGAACCCTGCGAACTGTAGATCGTGTTCACGAGCGTCGACGCACCGTTATATTCCTGAAGCTTCTTGTTGATTTTGATCTGGTCAACCGTACGACTGTCGGACGCCTGCTCGGTGAAGCCCTCGGCGGCAGCCCTCAGCGTGCGCAACTCGGCCGCATCGTATTGCGTACCGTCGCCCGATGGCGTCACGTAGCCAGGCTCGCCGACGCGCTTCTGCCGTTTTTCCCACTCCATCATGGTCTTCTTCGTGCCGTCGTCGTACACGGTGATCCGGATGTTGTGCTTGTCGAAGAACCCCCGGATACCGTCGCCGACGGCTTGCTTCTTCGACGTGTCCGAGCCGATCTCGTTGATCAGCGACTCGATCATGTTCGACACTTCGCGTGCTTCCTGACCTTCCTTCTGGCGCCGCTGCATCTCCTGGATCATGTTCTGCGCTTCGCCGTTGTTCATCTCCATCATCAACAAGGCGTATTGCGCAAGCGTTCCATGAAAGTCGAGCGACTTCGTGATACCGCCGACGTTCACTTCACGCGTGAAGCCGGACTGATTGGGAAGGAGGCGAGCCGAGGCGTACTGGATGGGTGTCATAAGGCTTGAGTTCTGAAGTCAATGAAATCTGGGCAGGGATAGGCGCATCGCGATTGACGCTCGGGCGGCAGCGCCACGCGGCCCGCTAGATGCTGCTCACGATCTTCTTGGTAATTTCGCCAAGCTTGACGATCACCGCGTTGTAGAGCGTGAGGGTGTTGTCGTAGCTGGTGACGAAGCGCTTAAGCTGAATTTGCTCATGGGTACTTGACGCACCGTCGGTGAGCGCCAGCGACGCAAGCTTCGACGACAGGTCGTGCAGACTCGCCGCATCGAACGGCTCGCCGGCGAGCGCAGGCGACACGAGGTCGTGCTGAACCGCGAAGTCTCGCAGTGCCGTCGGCAACGCCTCGGGCTTCGCCCCGGCGCCGGCGCGCTGCGCCATTTCGCCCGCCAACGTTGCGAAATCGCGGGCTTCGCGAGCAACATTGACGCGCGCTTGCGCAGTCACCAGCCACGTGTCGGCCATCGACTGCAAGGTCTGCAATCGATCGCTGGCGACAGCGATCGTCGAGAGCAGCGGGTTGTGGGATTCCGCCGACGTCGCGCCAGGCGCGGACACGGCATTGGAGTACACGCGCGATGCAGGGCCGGAGAGTCGATCGATCATGGCGAACCTCATCTCACGCGCATACGCGGCGCACGACCGGTGCACGCTTCGCTGGAACGGCCGACACCGCCGCGAGCGGGACGGGCGCGTCGTCGCGCATCCGCTCGATGGTGTGCGCAAGCGCCGCCGTCATGCGCCGGATTTCGCGCTCATTACGCTGGAAGGCTTCGCTCTCCACGAGCGCCTCGAGACGCTTGAGCTTCTCGCGGGCGTCGGGGGTGCCGGCCGCTTCAAGACGCGCGACCTCGTCGAGCACGGCGTGGTAGTCCTGCATCTGCCGGTGCAACTTTCGCCCGGCCAGTTGCATGTCGGCGCATGCGCGCTCGTACTGAACAAGAAGATCGTTCGCCGCGGCCTGCACCGGCTCGGCAGACGTAGCGGATGTGAGGGTGGGATGTTGCAACGGGTCAGACATGAAGGCGCCTCCGTATGTTGCGGTCAGTCGTTGAAGACATAACGCATCGTACGAAGACGCTCGACGCTCGCCTTTGCAAAGGCAGCATTCCCTTCCGGTATCACGCCGCGCTTCAGCAAATTCCCATCAGCGCGGCATGTTTACGTCTCACGAATCACTGACACGACACCAAATCCGCCGCCGCCCGGTGTCTCGACTACGAAGATGTCGCCCGGCAGCATCTGCGTGCGTCCGATGTGTGCCAGCGACTCGCGCGTACCGTCTACGCGCTCAACGTAGTTCACACCCAGCGCCCCCACCGCCCCGCCCTGCGCGCCGAACGGTGCATGCACGCGATTGTTGGAGAGGATCGACGCCGTCATCGGGGTGAGGAAGCGAATACGTCGCACCGCGCCGTTACCGCCATGCCAACGTCCCGCGCCGCCCGACCCGACGCGAATCCGATGACTTTCCAGGCGCACCGGATAACGCCACTCCAGCACTTCAGGATCCGTCAGGCGCGAGTTCGTCATGTGCGTCTGCACGGCGTCGGCCCCGTGGAAGCCCTCGCCCGCGCCGCTGCCGCCCGCGATGGTCTCGTAGTACTGATAGGTCTCGTTGCCGAAGGTGAAGTTGTTCATCGTGCCCTGGCTCGACGCCACTCGGCCCAACGCGCCGTAGAGTGCGTTGGTGATGGCCGACGACGTCTCCACGTTACCGGACACCACCGCCGCCGGGAACATCGGGTTGAGCATCGAGCCCTGCGGCACGATCACCGTCAGCGGCTTCAGGCAGCCCGCGTTGAGCGGGATGTCGTCGTCCACCAGCGTGCGGAAGACGTACAGCACGGCGGCCATGCACACGGCCCGCGGCGCATTGAAGTTGTTCGGCAGCTGCGCCGACGTGCCCGTGAAATCGATGGTCGCGCCGTGCGTGGCATGATCGACGCGAATCGCCACCTCGATCACCGCCCCGTTGTCCAGCGCATAGCGATAGTGCCCGTCGGCCAGCGCGCCGATCACGCGGCGCACGGCGGCTTCGGCGTTGTCCTGGACATGCCCCATGTAGGCGAGCACCACATCGCGTCCAAACTCGCTCACCATGCGGCGCAGTTCGTCGACGCCCTTCTGGTTCGCCGCCACCTGCGCCCGCAGGTCGGCCATGTTCTGGTCGATGTTGCGCGCCGGGTAGCGCCCACCGGCCAGCAGCCCACGCGTCTCGCGATCGCGCAGCTCGCCCGCCGCGACCAGTTGCCAGTTGTCGATGAGCACCCCCTCCTCTTCGACGTGCGTGGAATCCGGCGGCATCGACCCCGGCGTGATCCCGCCGATATCCGCGTGATGGCCGCGCGAGCCGACATAAAAGAGCGGCTCGGCGCGCTCGGCGCCTTCCGCGCCCACGAACACCGGGGTGATCACGGTGACGTCCGGCAAGTGCGTACCACCGTGATACGGATCGTTGAGCATGAAGACGTCGCCCTGGCGCATCTTGCCGCGATTGCGCTCGATCACCGTCCTGATGCTCTCGCCCATCGAGCCCAGGTGCACCGGCATATGCGGTGCATTGGCGATGAGGTTGCCGTCGCGGTCGAACAGGGCGCACGAGAAGTCCAGGCGCTCCTTGATGTTCACCGAGTACGCCGTATTCTGCAGACGCAGCCCCATCTGCTCGGCAATCGACATGAAAAGGTTGTTGAAGATCTCGAGGCGCACCGGATCGGCTTGCGTGCCTCGATCATCGGCGGCGCGTTGCATGGCGCGCGGCACCACGCGTGCGAGCACGAGGTTGCCCTGCGCGCTCATCTGCGCCTGCCAGCCGGGCTCGATGACCGTCGTGCCGCTCTTCTCGGCAACGATGGCGGGTCCGTCGATGGTGTCGCCCGCGAGCAGCGTGTCGCGGGCAAACAGCGCCGCCTCCTGCCATGCGCCGCCGGCGTAGAGGTTCACGCGATCGACCGCCTGTGGTGCGCCCGACGTGCGGGCTTCCAGCGGGGCGATGTCGACCGGCGCGTCCGAGCGGCCGATGGCTTCGACCGAGGCCACCTCGACAATCAGTGCCGCGCCGTCCATCAGGAATGAATAGCGTTGGCGATAGGCGGCTTCGAAGGCGGCGCGCATCTGGGCAACGTCACCGAACGGCACCGCCAGCGCCGAATCGGTGCCCGCATAACGGACGTGAACGCGACGCACCGTCTCGATGCGCGACGGCGGCACTCCCTGCGCGAGCAAGACGTTCACGGCGGCGTCGGCGAGCGCGCCCAGCGCGTCTTCCAGTGCGCCCAGACCGTCGTCCGAGAGTGGCGCTTCGATCATGCGCTCGCGCATCGCCGTCTGATCCGCGAGGCCCATGCCGTAGGCCGAAAGTACCCCCGCGAGCGGATGCGCGAAGACCTTCGTCATGCCGAGGGCATCCGCAACGCCACAGGCATGCTGACCGCCCGCACCGCCAAACGTCGTCAGCACATAGCGGCTCACGTCGTGACCGCGTTGCACCGAGATCTTCTTGATGGCATTGGCCATGCTGCCGATCGCGATTTCGAGGAACCCTTCGGCGAGCGCTTCAGGCGTCTGACGCCGGCCGGTCGCCTGTTCGATCTCGGCGGCCAGCGCGGTGAACTTCGCGACCACGACATCGCGGTCGAGCGGTTCGTTGGCGTTCGGGCCGAACACCCTCGGAAAATGCGCGGGCTGAATCTTGCCGAGCATGACGTTGCAGTCAGTCACCGTGAGCGGGCCGCCGCGTCGGTATGCGGCCGGCCCCGGATTGGCGCCGGCCGAATCTGGCCCCACGCGCAGACGCGTGCCGTCGAACGACAGCACCGACCCGCCGCCGGCGGCCACCGTGTGGATGCTCATCATCGGCGCGCGCATGCGCACGCCAGCGACTTGCGTCTCGAACACGCGCTCGAACTCGCCGTTGTAATGCGAGACGTCGGTCGACGTACCGCCCATGTCAAATCCGATCACTCGGTCGAAGCCGGCCGCGCTCGACGCACGCACCATCCCGACAATGCCGCCCGCCGGGCCGGACAGAATGGCGTCCTTGCCCTGGAAGTTGTCGGCACGGGTCAGGCCGCCACTGCTCTGCATGAATTGGAGATTGACGCCCGGCATTTCCTGCGCGACCTGCTCGACGTAGCGTCGCAGGATCGGCGACAGGTACGCATCGACGACGGTCGTATCGCCGCGCGAGACAAACTTCATGAGCGGTGAGACTTCATGCGAGACAGATACTTGCGAGAAGCCCAGCGCGCGCGCCATCGACGCCAGCGCCTTTTCGTGCGCCTGATAGCGGTAGCCGTGCATCAGCACGATCGCGATCGAACGAATCCCCTTGGCGTAGACCGCTTCCAGCGCGCGACGCGTCGCCTCGGGATCGAGTTCGCGCACGACTTCGCCGTGCGCACCGACACGCTCGTCGATCTCCACGACCTCCGCGTACAGCGCCTCCGGCAACACGATGTCGAGATCGAACAGTCGCGGCCGGTTCTGATACGCGATGCGCAGTGCGTCGCGAAAGCCTTGCGTCGTCACGAGTGCGAGCGGCTCACCCTTGCGTTCGAGCAACGCGTTGGTGGCCACGGTCGTCCCCATCTTCACCATCTCGACGCGCTCGGGCGTGATCGGCTCGCCCGGCGCGAGATCCAGCAGGTACCGAATGCCTGCCACGGCGGCGTCGCGATACTGCTCGGGGTTCTCGGAGAGCAACTTGTGTGTGACGAGCGTGCCGTCCGGGCGACGTGCCACGATGTCGGTAAAGGTGCCGCCGCGGTCGATCCAGAACTGCCAGCGCGAAGCGGTCTGATGCGCGGGTGCGCGATTTTGGGCGGAGGGCGTGAGGGCGGTCGTCATGAGGTCACTCGCAAAGCAATGGTCAAACGTGAATCGTCGGGGTGACGGCGCAGAGCACCGTCGCAATTCATACTGGCGCAGGGCGCACGTGTCCCGGTGTGTGGCGCAGCCGATGTCGTCGGATGCTCCACACACTTGCGAATTTCGCTGCCGGGAGGATTAGAGATAAGTCATCGGACGCGGCAGCGACGGCTGCCGCGGTATTTCACTGGCACACGGTGTCGCTTGTCACTGCGTGTGTGCCTCGAGCCCATCGAGATCTCGGCCACGCGTCTCGGGAAGCGTAAGCGCCGCCAGGATCAGCACACCGTAGGCCACGCCGGCGAAGATACCGATGGTCGTGCCCAGGCCGTATTGCTTCGAGAGCATGCCGATCAGGAACGGGAACAGGGCGCCCACGGCACGGCCGACGTTGTAGCAGAAGCCCTGGCCGGAGCCGCGCACGCGTGTCGGGAAGAGTTCGGTGAGGAACGCGCCCATGCCGCTGAAGATGCCCGACGCAAAGAAGCCGAGCGGGAAGCCGAGCCAGAACATGGCGCTATCGGTCAGCGGCAGCGACGTGTACGAGAACGCGATCACCATCGAGCCCACGGCGAACAGGATGAAGTTCGGCTTGCGGCCGAGCCGGTCCGTCAGATACGAGCTGGCCAGATAGCCGACCCACGAGCCGAAGATGATCATGGCGAGGTAGCCGCCGGTGCCCATCACCGTGAGATGGCGCTCCGTCTTCAGGTACGTGGGCAGCCACGTCGTAATGGCGTAGTAGCCGCCTTGTGCGCCGGTAGTCAACAGGGCGGCGCGGATCGTCGTCGAGAGCAATGCCGGGCTGAAAATGGCGGCCAGGCCGGGCGCGTCGTCCGAAGTCTGCTTGGCCTTCTCCTTCTGATAGACCTCCGGTTCCTGCACGTAACGACGAATGAAGAGCACGAGCAGCGCGGGCAACAGGCCGACCAGGAACATTCCTCGCCACGCCATTTCGGCGGAGAACAGCGAGAACAGCACCGAGTAGAGAATTGCCGTCAGACCCCAGCCAATGGCCCAGCCGGACTGCACGAGGCCCACGGCCTTGCCGCGATCACGGGCACGGATGACTTCACCGATGAGCACGGCGCCTGCGGTCCATTCGCCGCCGAAGCCGAAGCCCATGAGCGCACGCGCGGCGAGCAGTTGATGGTAGTTCTGCGCGAGCCCGCACAGCCCGGTGAAGACGGCGAACCACAACACGGTGAGCTGCAGCGTGCGCACGCGACCGATGCGATCCGACAGAATGCCGGCTGCCCAGCCGCCGAGCGCCGACGCGAGCAACGTCAGCGTGCCGATGAAGCCGGCGTCCGCGAGACTGATGCCCCACGTCGCGACCAGCGTCGGGATGACGAAGCTCAGCATCTGGGTGTCCATGCCGTCCAGCATGTAGCCGACCTTGCAACTCCAGAACGCACGCTTTTGGCGCGGTGTGGCGTCGCCGTACCAGCCGAACAGGCTGCCGCCCTTGTCGAACGTAGTGGACGTGTCGGCGGAGGATACCGCCGCCGGGGGCGCGAGAGGGGTTTTGCTTTCCATGAGAAAAAAGGCTCCGGTGATGTCGTGACTTGCCGTGTGATGTGCCCTCGGGCCGCGCTCCCCGATGGGCGTGTGCGGTCACCGGCAGGCAATCGTTCCCCTGCCGCCTCCCGTCATGGCGCGGTGTTTTTGTCGTACGTGGTGCTCGGGTGATGCTTTGTGATGTTCGCTTGATGCTCGCTTGATGCTTGCGTGAAATTTGCGTAGTGCTTCAGGCCCTGCGTCGGTGTTGCCGATGTTCCCGTGATGCGCCGGTGCCGTGCGACGCGCTCGATCAAAAAACGGCGAGCGAGGCGTTCCGGATATCCGTCATCAGCATGTAGCCCGGCCGATGGGCGATGGCGATCGGCAGCCTGGCCTCCATGAGCGCGGTCTGCGGCGTCACGCCACAGGCCCAGTAGACGGGCAGCTCGCCATCGCGAAGGGTGACGGCGTCGCCGAACTCGGGTGTGGCCAAATCCTTGATACCCAACGCTGCCGGGTCGCCGATATGGATCGGCGCGCCATGCACTCCGGGGAAGCGGCTCGTAATCTGCACGGCGCGAATAGCGTCGGCGCCCTTCATCGGCCGCATCGACACGACCAGCTCGCCGCCGAACGTTCCGGCGCGCTGATTGGCGATGTTGGTGCGGTACATCGGCACGTTGCGGCCCTCTTCCACGTGACGCAAGGGAATGCCCGCCTTGGCCAGCATGTCTTCGAACGAAAACGAGCAGCCGATCGCGAAGACCACGAAATCGTCTTGCCAGACCTCGGCGAGGTGATCGACCTGCTCGGCGAGCTTGCCGTCGCGGTAGACGTTGTAACCCGGCACATCGGTACGGATATCCACGTCCTGGCCCAGCGACGGCACATGCCATTGGCCCGGTTCGCCGACGCCCAGCAGCGGGCAGGCCTTCGGATTACTTTGGCAGAAGCGGAGGAAGTCGTGCGCGTACGCTTGCGGCAGGATCGCGAGGTTGGCTTGCGCGAAGTCGCCACAGTACCCCGCGGTCGGCTTGCGAAACTGACCGCTGCGCACCGCCTGACGGAATGCGAAGGGCGAGGCGGCGTCGCGTTGCGACGCAAGGTCGTTGAGCACGGCGGGATAGTTCATGAAGGCTCCGGCGTTTGGGGGACGACGCCATGGCGGCATCGGATGGCTGAAGCATAGAAAGAAAAAAAAATTGTCGCTAACGAGTTTTTCTAGGCACCTCCGTATAGAATTTCTTAACAACATCACGGGTTTTCCCGAGGTTCGTTGCGTTCCCTTTCCTCGATCCGAGGCCAAATTTTGGGCAGGCTCCCTGGCTGCCGAGTCTCATGAACACGCGATTTCTCGAAACCTTCGTCACGCTGGCCAAGCTGCGCAATTTCCGCGCGACGGCCGCGGCACTGCACGCCACCCCGGCGGCGATCTCGCAACGACTCAAGACACTCGAGGAGGAGTTGAAAACCGAGCTGGTCGACCGCGACAGCCGCGAATTCCGGCTCACCCCGAATGGCGAATACCTGCTGGGCTATGCCAAGGCGGTGGTGGAGGCGGCGCGCCGTCTACAGGCGGCGGCATCGGGCGAAAGTACCTTGCGTGGACGATTGCGGCTTGGCGTGATCGAGACAGTCGTGCATAGCTGGCTGCCGCATTACCTGCGACGACTGGCGGCCGACTATCCCACACTGGAAGTGGAGTTGACGGTCGACGTCTCGGTGCAGTTGCAGCGCCGCCTGATTGCCGACGAACTCGACCTCATCATCCGCGTGGAGGGCAGCGACGACAGCAGCGTGGTGTGCGACGCGCTCGCCAACTATCCGGTGCACTGGATTGCACGCACGGGCATGTTTCCGAACACGCGCAGCGGGCTGGCGAAGCAGGTGTTGCAGCATCCGATCCTCACGTATGGGCGGGGCACCGCGCCGCACCGGGCGCTGGAGGACATCGTGGCGAAGCTGGCGGGCGTGCATGGCGTGCCGCTCTCGGAGACCCGCATCACCGGATCGCCATCGATTGCCGTGATCGTGCAGTTGGTGAGGGACGGCTTCGGCGTGGCGGCGATTCCGCGTTTGTTCGTCGACGATCTGATTGCAAGCGGTGAAGTCGCGGAGCTGCCGTTGCAGCCGGCGCCGCCGTCCATCGTGGTGTCGATGTCGCGCCGCGCCGACGCGCCGCTCTTCGTGCACGGTGCGGCCACGGCGGCACGCACCGCGTGCGCGGAGTACTGCCGCAAGAGTGACCGGCGGCTGGTGGAGTTGTTGTAAGGCGCTGCGCTGTCGGCTCGCTGCGACTCAGTGAAAATGCGCGAGTCGCGTGAGGAACGTGTAATCCGCCTCCGCCGCCATCAATCCCATGAGCACGAGCAACGCGAGCGGTGGAATCAGGATCGCGTAGACGAGCGCGAGCCGCTCCCAGCGCATGTGCATGAACACGGCCACGATCAGGCTCGCCTTCGCCACCATCAGCGCGAGGATCAGCCCCCAGCGCAGGTAGCCGTGCAGATCGGCGTAGTCGACGAGATACGAGAACGTCGAGAGCACGAACAACAGCCCCCATACCTTGAGATAAAGGCCGACCGAATGCTCTTGTCCGGTGTGCCCGCCGCTGGCGGTCGATGCGTGCGGCGCGGACGTTGCAGAGGACTCCATCGCTCCTCCTACCAGAGATAGAACAGCGCAAAGATGAACACCCAGACGAGATCGACGAAGTGCCAGTAAAGGCCGGCGATCTCGACGAGCTGATAGTTGCCGCGTCGCTCGAGCGTGCCATTGAGCACCTTGCGCATCACCGTGAGCAGATAGATGACACCGGCACTCACGTGCAGCCCGTGAAAGCCCGTGATCATGAAGAAACACGCGCCGAACTGTGCCGCGCCCATCGAATTGCCCCACGGCCGGATGCCTTCGTGCACGATCAGGTTTGTCCACTCGAAGGCCTGCATGCCGACGAAAGCCATGCCGAGATAGGCCGTGGCGAGAATGCAGGCGGCCGTCTTGTCGCGATCGCGCCGGTAGGCATAGTTCACCGCCATCGCCATGGTGCCGCTGCTGGTGATGAGCGTGAACGTCATGATGGCGATGAGCAGCAGCGGGACGGGATGGCCATTCACGTCGAGCGCGAATATTTCCGCCGGGTTTGGCCACGGCGCGGTCGTCGAGATGCGCACCGTCATGTAGCCGATGAGGAAGCTGCTGAACACGAACGTGTCCGAGAGCAGGAAGATCCACATCATCGCCTTGCCCCACGGCACGTGGAACGCGGCCCGATCTCCCGACCAATCGGTGACGACGCCGCGCCAGCCGGCGGGCGGCTCGGTCGACGGGGACGATGCAGGCGAAGACGTATTCACGATGTCGCTCCTCGGCGCGTTACGGACCGACGGCGGCCACGCCGCACAGTCGCTGCACGATTTCCGGCGTGAGATTGACGATGGCCGCGAACAGCACGATCCATAGCAGGAACAGGAAGTGCCAATACTGTGCGGTCAACGACAGGCGACGCGCGCGCGTGGCATGCGAGAGCCGATGCGACGCGAGACACGCCCACGCCACCCCACCCCCGAGCAGATGCAGGGCGTGCAATCCGGTGAGCAGGAAGAAGAAGCTGTTGGCGGGATTGCCGGCCACGCCGAAGTGTCGCAGCGTGAGGTCGTGCCACACCCAAAGTTGCCCGATGACGAACGCGAGCGCCAGCCCACCCGCCAGCGCCCAGTCACGGCGTGAACGTCGCAGCTCGCCGTGTCGCGCTTGCCAGGCCGACGACTGCATCACGAGGCATGCGGCGGCGAGCACCCCTGTGTTGATCCACAACGCGTTGATCGACGGCAGCGGATGCCAGTCGCCGAGACTCATGCGCATGGCGTAGGCGGCGAGCATCAGCGCGAACAGCATGCCGATCACGCCCATGAGCCACCAGAGCGCAATCTGCGACGCCGCACGACGCTGCGGTTGAGCGATGGGTGCGCCCCCGGGCGACGGGGACGGCCAGGACGGAGCGGGCTTCATGGTGCGGCTCCCTTGGGTGTTTTGGGTGACTTGGGCGGTGTGGGCGGCGGTGGGTCGCGACGATGCAGCGCCACCGAATCGCCCTGCACGAGCGTGGCGGGGCGGCGCGGATCGGGGGCGATATTCTGCGGGACGACGTCGTCGATATCGTCCGGCACGCTGTATTCGTATGGCCAGCGGTAGACCACGGGCTGCACCGGCCCCCAGTTGCCGTGCACAGGTGGCACGTCCGGTGTTTGCCATTCGAGCGAAGCGGCGCGCCACGGATTGGCGCCGGCCGGTTTGCCATGCCGCAGACTCCAGGCGAGGTTGAACAGGAACAACAATTGCCCGGCGGCGACGATGAACGCTGCCACCGAGATGTAGGCGTTCATCGTGTGCGCCGACTCGGGGATGAAGCTGTAGCCCTTGAACTCGTAGTAGCGGCGCGGCATGCCGAGGATGCCGAGGTAGTGCATCGGGAAGAAGATCGCGTAGGTGCCGAGGAACGTGATCCAGAAATGCCATTGGCCGAGGCGGTCATTCATCCGTCTTCCTGTGATGAGCGGATACCAGTGGTAGATGCCGCCGAAGATCACCAGTAGCGGCGACACGCCCATCACCATATGGAAGTGCGCGACCACGAAGTAGGTGTTCGACAACGGCATGTCGACGCTGACGTTGCCGAGGAAGAGACCGGTGAGGCCGCCGATCACGAAGGTGCTGATGAAGCCGATCGCGAACAGCATCGGCACCGTCAGATGGATGTCGCCGCGCCACAGCGTGAGCACCCAGTTGTAGACCTTGATCGCGGTGGGGATGGCGATGATGAGGGTGGTCGTGGCGAAGAAAAATCCGAAGTACGGATTCATGCCGCTGATGAACATGTGGTGCGCCCAGACGACGACCGAGAGCCCGCCGATGGCGAGGATCGCCCAGACCATCATGCGGTAACCGAAGATGTTCTTGCGCGCGTGCACGCTGATGAGATCGGAAACGATACCGAATGCGGGCAAGGCGACGATGTACACCTCGGGGTGGCCGAAGAACCAGAAGAGATGCTGAAACAACAGCGGGCTGCCGCCGCGATAGGCGAGCGGTTGCCCCATCGACACGATGGTCGGCATAAAGAAGCTCGTGTGCAGGGTCTTGTCGAGCAGCATCATCACGGCGGAGACGAACAACGCCGGGAAGGCCAGCAGCGCGAGCACCGTGGCCATCACGATGCCCCAGACGGTGAGCGGCATGCGCAGCAAGGTCATGCCTTCGGTACGGGCTTGCAGCACGGTGGTGACGTAGTTCAGGCCGCCCATCGTGGCGGCGACGATGAAGATCGCCAGCGAGACGAGCATCAGCACGATGCCCCACTCGGTGCCCGGCGTGCCGGGGAGAATCGCTTGCGGGGGGTAGAGTGTCCAGCCCGCGCCGGTTGGGCCACCGGGGACGAAGAAGCTTGCCATCAGCACGATGACGGCAAGCAGGTAGACCCAGTAGCTGAGCATGTTCAGGAACGGGAAGACCATGTCGCGCGCCCCGACCATCAGCGGGATGAGGTAGTTGCCGAAGCCGCCGAGGAAAAGGGCGGTGAGCAGGTAGATCACCATGATCATGCCGTGCATGGTGACGTACTGGTAGTAGTGATTGGCGTCGATGAAGGAGAACTTGCCGGGGAAGCCCAGTTGCATGCGCATGAGGTTCGAGAGGACAAGTCCGACAAGCCCCACGGCGATGGCCGTGAGCGCGTACTGCACCGCGATGACCTTGTGGTCCTGGCTCCAGACGTATGTCGTCCAGAAGCTGTAGGAGCCGCCGGGGTGCGCACCGGCATGGGCAGTGCTGTCGGAACTGTCGGAGTCGCCAGTCATGACTTGTCTCCCTGTGTTGTTCTGCGCTGATCTGCGTTGTGATGTCTCGTGCCGTGTTGTCTCGTGTTGTCTCGTGTTGTGCCGTCTTGCTTCGTGGCGCTGACTTTGCGGAGCCTTTTCCGACGATGCTGTGGTGATGCGTCTGCGGGGGTGCGTCTAACCAGTACGGGGCCGAATTAAGGCGCGGGGCGAATCATCGGCACGCGCGGCGGCGCCGATCCCGGCGTCGGATTGACGGGCTGTGCTGGCGGGATGGCGAGCGGCGGCACCGTCGTATTTGGATCGTTCTGCAACGGCAGGCCCGGCGCCTGTCCCTGCCGGCGTACCGGCTGAGACGGTGGCTGCGAGCCTGGGCTTGTCGGGCTGGATGGCGTCAGCGGCGCGTACTGCGCGGGCGGACGCGGTGTCAGCAGTGAGTTCTGGGCCAGTTGTACGGCGGGCTGCCCGCGAGCCGACTCGGCCGCTGGCGTCAAGGTGACCGGCTGCCGGGGCCCGGGCACGGCAGCGGCAGGCGCGGGCGCGGGCGTTATCGGCTGTGGAGGGGCGGCCTCTGGGGGTTGCGCAGTACCTAGCGTCCGGATGTACGCGATGAGCGCCTTCAGTTCGTCCTCCGTGAGGTCGAGCTTGGGCATGATCGGTGCGAAGCCCTTGGGCACGCGCGCGGTCGGATTACGGATGAAAGTCGCCAGGTAAGCATCGTCGACGTGTGCCGAGGTGCCGTCCTGAAACGTCTGCGTCGTGCCGTACAGGCCTTTCCAGGTCGGCCCCACGCCGGGCGAGCCGTCTACCGTATGACACGCGGCGCATCCCTTCGCTTGCGCAAGCAATTTGCCTTTGGCGGCGAGCGGGTCGGAGGCGGCTGCTCCGGCATGTTGGGATTGCAGTGCAGCAAAGGTGGGGAGTGTTGCGACCCAGGCGTCGTAGGCGGGCTTGTCGTCGACGACAACGACGCCGCGCATGTTGGCGTGGCCGACGCCGCAAAGTTGCGCGCAAAGGATGTCGAAGCGCCCGGTGCGCGTGGGGGTGAGCCACATCTGCGTGACCATGCCCGGCACCATGTTCATGCGCGTGCGGAACGGCGGCACGTAGAAGTCATGGAGGACATCTTTTGCGCGCAGCAACAATTTCACTGGCTGGCCCACGAGGAGGTGGAGTTCAGGGGCATCGACGATACGGTTGTCCTGATTCTCGGGATCCTTGGGGTTCAGGCCGAGCGGGTTGTCGGCAGTGACATAGCTCGGGTCGGAACTGCCGAGCCGTCCGTCAGGGCCGGGCAGGCGGAAACGCCATTGCCATTGCTGGCCGACGACTTCGACAACGTGGGCATTGGCGGGGGGATTGATGAGCTTGGCATAGACGAAAAGCCCCGGTGCCAGCATGGCGACTATGCCAATAGTAGTGATACCAATAAGCCAGGCTTCGAGGCGACGGTTATGCGGTTCGTAGGCGGCGCGGTGTCCGTCGCGATGGCGATAGCGATAAATCGCCCAGGCGACGAAGAGATTGACGGCGACGAAGGCCACGCCGGTGATCACCAGCGTGATGGTCAGGGTGTCGTCCATCTGGCGCCAGTTAGACGCCAGCGGCGTCTGCCACCACGGACTCCAGAAGTGGAAGGCAACGAGGGCGGCGACGAGGGCGGTCAGGAGGATTGGGAGGGACATGCAACCCGCCTTTGCCGCATAGGGACAATCGACCGCGGCAACGCTCGCAGCGACACCAGCGCCAGTACGCAGGAAGTTAGTCGTTCTCTTTTCATCGGCCGCCGCCTCTTATACGTTGTGGATCTGGTGCAGGATCTGCCCGGACATACGACCCGACCCACCACTCACGAGAAATTCGCGCACCTGCTTAATAAGGCTAGTGCCAGAAACGTGTCTGTCAAGCAAGAGTCGCGCGCATCCCGGCGAGGACCAAGGAGGGCCGGCGGACATATCGGTCACGAGGACCTCTGAAAGCAAAAAGCCGACTCATCGAGTCGGCTTTTTGCTTTCAAGGCGGCACATCCTCGCCGCCTTCCGGAAAGTCAGATTGGCTTTGACCAGACCGTACGATTGACGTAATCGACGTAACTCAGGACGATGCGAAGGATCTTCTTGGATACCTGCCCCGCTTCGTAATCTTCGACCGGCTTCATGACTCGAGCGCTCCTGTCGTGCTGGGCAATGATGACACGCACCGCATCCAGCACTCTCTCCTTCTTCAAGCCACTCATGATGAGCGTACCGACATCCATACCTTCGGGCCGTTCATGCGCATTGCGCAAAGTGATAGCGGGCAGGTTGAGCAACGACCCTTCTTCCGTGATCGTGCCGCTATCGGAAACGACGCACAACGCTTCAAGCTGCAGCTTGATGTAGTCGCAGAAACCGAATGGCTTGAGGAACTGAATATGTGGGTTGAGCTTGCCAAGTTCCAGCGCGTCGAGGCGCTTCTGAGTGCGCGGATGCGTGGAGACGATGACCGGAACGTCGTACGCCTCAGCCAGTGCGTTGAGCGTTTGCACCATGTCGAGCAGGTTCTGCGGCGTGTCGACATTCTCTTCGCGGTGGGCGCTCACAATGAAGAACTTCCCGCTTTCCAGCTTCATGCGTGCCAGGATGTCGGATGCTTGGATTTTCTCCATGTAGAAATCCAATACTTCGCGCATGTGGGAACCCGTCTTGATGATGGATTCCGCCGGAATACCTTCCGCAATCAGGTATCGACGGGCGTGTTCGGTCAATACGAGATTGATGTCGCTCAAGTGATCAAGCACCTTGCGATTGAGTTCTTCAGGCACGCGCTGGTCGAAACAGCGATTGCCGGCTTCCATGTGGAACACCGGAATTTTGCGGCGCTTGGCCGCAATCACAGCAAGGCAGGAGTTAGTGTCACCGTAGAGCATCACTGCATCGGGTTTTTCCAACTCCATGACTGCGTCGGCTTTCTCGATGACGCGTGCAATGGTCTGAGCGGCATTTTCGCCAACCGCTTCCAGGAAATGATTCGGCTTACGGATGCCCAGGTCTTCGAAAAACAACTGATTTAGTTCGTAATCGTAGTTTTGGCCGGTGTGAACGAGAACGTGATGAGTATGCCGATCGAATTCGGCGATGACGCGACTCATCTTGATGAGCTCCGGACGCGTCCCGACAATCGTCATGACTTTAAGCATGTAATTCTTCCCGAATAAAATCCAGTTTAAGAAGCAGCGCCTTGACCTGCTCCACGTTCAATCGACGAGTGTTGTGCGACGTATAGTCGTCGATATGCGAAATGTTCTCTTCACCTTCGCTGAAATACTTGGCGTAGTTCAGGTCGCGATTATCCGCCGGAATACGAAAGTAATTTCCCATATTCTCGGCATGCGCCATTTCTTCGCGAGAAATTAGTGATTCGTAAAGCTTCTCGCCGTGACGCGTACCGATGACACGTATCGGATTGTCGCGCTTGAACAACTCCTTCAGCGCTTGCGCCAGATCGGCGACCGTCGAGGCCGGGGCTTGCTGCACGAAGATGTCGCCCTGCCGACCGTGCGCGAACGCGTGCAGCACCAGATCGACGGAGTCATCCAGCGACATCAGGAAGCGCGTCATGTTGGGGTCTGTCAACGAGAGAGGCTTGCCGCTCTTCAATTGCGATACAAATAGCGGAATGACGGAACCGCGCGATGCCATCACATTACCGTAGCGCGTGGCACAAAAAATGGTCTCGCCTTCCTGCTGCGACCGCGCTTTGGCGACCATCAGCTTTTCCGCCATCGCTTTGGAAATGCCCATCGCGTTGATGGGATAAACCGCCTTGTCCGTACTCAGCACGATCAAACGTTTCACGCCAGCGGCCGTCGCGGCGCTCATAACGTTCTCTGTGCCGAGCACATTCGTGCGCACCGCTTCCATCGGATAAAACTCGCACGAAGGTACCTGCTTGAGTGCAGCCGCGTGGAAGACGTAATCCACCCCCTTCATCGCTTGCCGCACGCTCTCATAGTCGCGCACGTCCCCAATATGGAACTTGAGCTTGGGATTGTTCAGCGCAATTCGCATGTCTTCCTGCTTCTTCTCATCCCGGCTGAAAATACGGATCTCTTTGACGCCGGTATTGAGGAAGCGATTCAGGATGGTGTTGCCAAACGATCCGGTACCGCCTGTAATCATTAAAACGCTATCGTCGAACATATCGGTTAGCTTTTCTGGGATTGGTTCGAGTACATGATGTCAATCAGTTCGGGCCATGCGGGAGCTCGATAGCCCGTCGCCTCGAAGAATTTTTCACTATTCAAGCTACGGTCAATCACGAAGGTGTCGTCGGCGTGAATGATGACGTCCCGCTTGTATGTCTTGGCGATCAATTGTAGCAGGCTGAATTTATCAATCGGACTGGCGCCAACGTGATACAGACCGGTCAGGTGCGCATTGGGAATGACCCGATCCCGCACGACCTCGGCGAGCACAACCGTCGGCAAGCCGGAGAAAATCGCCTTCTGAAAGCCCTTGCATTCGGTCTGCGCCAGGAACCATTCGAGTAACCCATGGCGCGTGCCAAGTTCGTGGCCGATGGTCGACGTACGGAGGGTGATGGCACCTTCACCGGTCACTTCGCCCAGATGCTTCGACTTGCCGTAGATGTCCGTCGCGTCAGGGAGATCGGTTTCCAGGTAATTGCCAGCCTTACCCGAAAAAACGCAGTCGGAACTGATATGAATCAGGCGCGCGCCGGCAAGACGGCATAGCTCTGCCAGCCGGTGCGGCAGAAGTGCGTTAAGGGCCAAGGCCGCAATAGGGTCATTCCCCCCCGGCAAGTGCTTGGTCAATCCGGCGCAGTTCACGACGACATCGGGCACCGCATCGAGCAGCAGTCGTGGCAAGGCATCCGGATTGGTGAAGTCGACGCCGACGACGAGGCGGTCTGCGGGCACGTGCGGCAACAGGTTGTGTCGCGTACGCACGGTGCCGCTGACCTGCCAATCGGGTTGTGTTGCGAGCACCCGCATCATCGTACTGCCGATCAAGCCGTTTGCACCTAGAACGAGAATCTTCATTTATGACTTCCTACGCATGGTTTGCAGGTGCCGAATCAAATCCGATACCAAGCTTTCGTGGTCGAACTTGGCGCGATAGTAAGCCCGTCCGTTCGCGCCCATTTGTTCGCGTTCTGCGGGCGGCATCGCGTGAAGCGTGCGTATCGCCTCGGCGAGGGCCGCCCCGTCTTGTGCCGCGGCCGTGACGCCGGCACCGGCCGCGAGTACAAGGCGGGCCCCTTCGCCATTCACGCTCGCGATGATCGGCCGGCCGGCGGCCAAGTAAGCCTGAATCTTGTTGGGCACCGTGGCGGCGAAGATCTCCTCGTCGGCCAGGGTCACCAACAGGGCGGACGCCTGTTGCATGAAGCCCGGCATACGCTCGGACGGAAATCGGCCCGGCAGATGGACGTTGCTCAACCCGCGAGCCTTGATCTCCTGGAGCATCCAGTCGCGCCGGCTACCGTCGCCGACCACGACAAACTGAATGTCCGCGTCTGCCGCCAGAAGCGTAGCGGCCTCAACGATGACTTCGACGGCCTGGGCGCTACCAATATTGCCGGCGAACATGACCGAGAACCCCGCGTCCAGTCCTGGCAAGCCAGGCGTGTCCCCCTCCACCGGACGCGCAAAGCTGTCGTCAACGGAGTTCGGGTAGTAGCGGATCTCGGTGGCGGGCGCCAGTTTACCCACCGGGCCGAAAAATGCCTCCGATTGAACGAGCAACAGCGACATGCGCTTGTAGATATAGCGCACGACCCATTCGACGGCTTTCAGGATGTAGCGATTCTTCACGTAGCCAGTCGCGGAAAGGCTCTCCGGCCACAAGTCTTGCACCCACAGCGCCACTGGCGTTTTCTTGCGCCAGCCGAGGTAGATGGCTGGCAGCGCCTGTAGCACCGGCGACGTCGCGTAGACGAAGATCGCGTCGAACCGCTTACCGCGTAGCAGCCGAGGGGCGAACACCAGACCGTTCAGGACAAACGAGAGATAGTTGCGCGCCAGGCCAACGGCACCGCGTCCGCGAGGGCGCAACGGCACGCGATGGACGGGAATACCATGAAAAGTCTCTTGCAGGCATCCGTCGGCCTGATAGCCGTCGAAGACCTTGCCGGCCGGATAATTGGGCTTACCCGTCAGAATCTCGACTTCGACGCCTTTCTCGCTAAGTGATTTCGCAACCTCGTTGATACGAAAGCCCTCGGGCCAAAAGTTCTGGCTGACAATCAGGACTCGCACGATAGTCTGCCCTTTTTAACGATGTAGTTCATAAATTCAGAGGCATCGAGCAATGGCAATGAAGGTTCTTGATTGCCGCAGAAGCGCTTGACCGCGCGCGCTATCGAATACGGCGAATAGGGATCGAACGCGGCCTCGGGATCGAGCACATCGCGAACGTAGTCGAGCTCAGAAGCCAGCACGGGCAACCCGGCTTGTCTGGCCTCGATCAATGGTAAGCCAAACGATTCCAGCGTAGACGGGAAGATCAGTGCGTCAGCGTCCGCGTACAACGCGCGGATTTCGCTGTGAGGCACGTGGCCGAGATTCCTGACATGAAGTCCATGGCGGGCGCGCATAACATCGATTTCGCCGCACAAGTCGGCGAATCGCGTGGCGTCCAGCGTGACCTGCAGGCTCGGAAACAGTCCCTCGTCGGCCAACAGGCACCACGCCTTCATCAAGGTCCGATGGTTCTTGTGCGGCTCGCCTGATGACACGTAGACGAAACGCCCCTGGCAAGCTGTTCGGGCGGTTGCGCCTGCGCCAATGCCACGCGAGTAATGCTGCTTGTCGGTAACAAACGGCAGAACATGCGCCGGCGGCTGTCCGTGCGTTTTCTCGTCAAGCAACCGCTTCATGGTAGGCGTCTGCACGATGAATTCATCGACGTGACCCACACATCCCGAAAGCCATCTGCGCTCAATGGAAATACGCACGCGGCTTTTGAGCGAGAAGTTGGCTAAGGGGGTCTTGTCGATCAGATAGCGATTTTGCAGAAAGACGCGCACCCAGCCCCGCAGCTTGAACAGCGGCGGCAAATTGCCAAAGCAGAGTACAACATCGTCGCTGCCCGTATTGGCCGCCAACCACCGCTCGGCGCTCAGGCGTGCCATCGGGGTAGGCTTGACGCGCACGATATCGATGCCTTGCGCCACGCCTTGTGCCAGCGCCATACGGCTGTCCAGCAACGCTGTGACCGGGCCGCCAGGGGCTTGCCCGAGCAACGCGTCGAGCAATGTTCGGCCGCCGCCCTGATGGACGTTCGTGGCGTGGATGATCAACTTGCTGGACATAGTTAACGGTGTCGAACCAGGCCAATGGCGTCGGATTGCCTGTCGGACGGCAAGGCGAAATCGAGGGGGTGGCGCACAAGGGCTTCAGCGGGTGGTGTGATTAATGGGACCGGCTTAGAGCAGCGCCGCCATCGTGGCGATCGACTACATCTTCTCGGATCGGTCGGTGAAGGACTTAGGCGATATCATTCGAGCGAATGAAGCAGGATTGTAAAACACCTCCGGTCGCTGGACGTTGCATATGTGCAACCCCCGATATCCAGGAACCGCCTGTTTTGGCCGACGAACGGCTACGTTGCTGTGTCCGCTTTGCCGGACAGTTGACACGTCTGGCAAGTCATGGTCGAATCCGGGCAGCAGTTCAACGGTTGAACGTTGACTGCGGTTCGAATAACCCAACGTAGGAGCCAACATCGCGAGCGGCCGTCACTGGGGCCTGCCGCTATGTTCCGCTTCGGATATGGACGAGATTCACTACCGAATACTGCGATTGTTGGCGGAGAACCCTACGATCTCTCAGAGAGAACTCGCCAGGGTTCTCGGCGTCAGCTTGGGCAAAGCCAATTACTGCCTGCGCGGCCTGCTGGGGAAGAGTTGGGTCAAAGTGCAGAACTTCCGCAACAGTGAAAACAAGCGCGCTTACGCTTACTTGCTAACGCCGGCTGGCATTGAGGCCAAGGCCAAGTTGACATTGTCCTATTTGCGGCGGAAACAAGAAGAATACGAGGCGATGCGGCGCGAAATCGATGCGTTGCAAGAGGAAATCGACGCATCTGGCAAGCTCGGCGCCAAAGCGCCGGTTTAGTCGGCGACGCTCAGCGCCCGGGCAAATGCCCCCGGGAGCAAGTTCAATTCAGCGATCAACGTTCGGCGTACGCGAGCAGCCAACGGATGACGATGCGTCTCCTCAAACCATTCAACCTGCGATTTGTACTGGAACAGTATGGAACTTGGCGAAGTAGTGCTTCAGCCGGTGATTCTTTCGGGTGGATCTGGCACGCGCTTATGGCCGCTGTCGCGTGAGCAGTATCCGAAGCAGTTACTGCCGTTGACATGCGAACGCTCGATGTTGCAGGAAACGGCCCGACGCGTGGATGGGCTGGCGAAGACCGCGGCCCTACGAGCGCCGATCATCGTCTGCAATGAGGCGTACCGCTTCATTACGGCAGAGCAGATGTTGGCGGCGGGCAAGCCTTCGAGCCAGATCGTGCTCGAACCGTTTGGCCGAAATACTGCTCCGGCACTCACCTTGGCAGCCTTGGTCGCAATGCAATCGGACGCAGACCCAATACTGCTCGCAATGCCGGCTGATCATGTGATCAGCAACGTGGCGGCGTTCGAGGCAGCCGTGGCGTCGGCACTCCCGCTCGCCGCCGATGGCGGGATCGTGACCTTCGGTATTGTGCCTGACCGACCCGAAACGGGTTACGGCTATATTCGCACGGGTCAGCGTCGAGCTGACGGTGTTGCACTGGCGCTGACGCAATTTGTCGAAAAACCTGACCACGCCACCGCACAGCGATATCTGGAAAGCGGCGAATATCTCTGGAACAGCGGGCTGTTCGTGTTACGCGCGAGCGCCTGGATACGAGCCTTGGCGCACTTCCAACCCACGATACTTGAAGCCTGTCGCGCCGCCGTCGACGGGGGTTGCACGGACGTTGATTTTCGCCGGGTCGATGCTGCCGCCTTCGACGCGTGCCCGTCGGACTCAATCGATTACGCGGTGATGGAACCGCTGTCGGCCGCCCAGTCCGCCGAGATGCCCTGCCACGTGATCCCATTGTCGGCGGGCTGGTCAGACGTCGGCTCGTGGGACTCGCTGTGGCAGGTTTCTGAAAAGGACGATGCCGGCAACGTCACACGAGGTGATGTGCTTATGCACAATGCACGCGAGAATCTTGTATTTGCCGAGGATCGCGTGGTGGCGTGCGTTGGAGTGGACGACCTGGTCGTGGTTGAGACACCCGATGCCATTTTGGTGGCCCACAAGGATGCCACCCAGGATGTCAAGCATATCGTGGCGCGCCTCAAGGTGGAGCAATTTAGCCAGGCAAACGCTCACCGCAAGGTGCATCGCCCCTGGGGATGGTACGACAGCATTGACGCCGGGCAGCGGTTCCAGGTCAAGCGCATTGTTGTGAAACCAGGCGCGTCGCTGAGTCTGCAGATGCACCATCATCGCGCGGAGCACTGGGTCGTCGTGCACGGCACGGCCAAAGTAACACGCGGCGACGAAACCATCCTGCTGTCGGAAAACCAGTCCACCTATATCCCGCTGGGGACCGTCCATCGGCTTGAAAACCCAGGCAAATTTGATCTCGAAATCATCGAGGTCCAGTCGGGCAGCTATCTGGGCGAGGACGACATTGTACGATTTGAAGATACTTATGGACGAACAAATGGTTGAAAGCGAACGAAAAGTTGCCCTGATTACGGGCGTTACCGGCCAGGATGGCGCGTATTTGGCCGAGTTCCTGCTTGGCAAGGGCTATGAAGTGCATGGCATCAAGCGCCGCACTTCGCTGTTCAATACGGACCGGATCGACCATCTGTTCCAAGACCCGCACGTCCCGGACCCACGCTTCATACTGCATCATGGCGATCTGACCGACTCGTCAAGCCTCGTGCGCATCATTCAGCAAACGAAGCCGGACGAGATCTATAACCTCGCCGCGCAGAGCCATGTGGCGGTGTCGTTCGAAGAACCCGAGTACACGGCCAATTCCGACGGCTTGGGCGCATTGCGAATTCTCGAAGCGATGCGGATTCTCGGCCTGGAAAAGAAGACCCGCTTCTACCAGGCATCGACTTCCGAACTGTACGGTTTGGTGCAGGAGATTCCGCAGAAGGAAACCACGCCTTTCTACCCGCGTAGTCCCTATGCAGTCGCCAAACTCTACGCGTACTGGATCACGGTGAACTACCGCGAAGCCTACGGCATGTACGCCTGCAACGGTATTCTGTTCAATCACGAAAGCCCGATTCGTGGCGAAACGTTTGTCACGCGCAAGATCACCCGCGCACTGGCGCGCATCAAGCTCGGCCTGCAGGAGAACCTGTTCCTTGGCAACCTGAACGCACTGCGCGACTGGGGCCACGCTCGCGATTACGTCGAGATGCAGTGGTTGATGTTGCAGCAGGACACGCCGGACGATTTCGTGATCGCGACCGGCGAGCAGCATAGTGTGCGCGATTTCGTCAATCGCGCCGGCGATGCCCTTGGCCTTCAGTTTGAGTGGCGCGGCGAGGGGGCCGATGAAGTGGGCATTCTGACCGCTGCCGAAGGCGAGGGTGCGCAGAAGCTGATTGGCAAGGCGGTCGTTGCCGTCGATCCACGCTATTTCCGCCCGACCGAAGTCGAGACGCTCCTGGGCGACGCGAGCAAGGCACACGACAAGCTGGGCTGGAAGCCACAGACGAGCTTTGCCGAGTTGGTACGCGAGATGGCCGAGTCCGATCTCCGCGAAGCGGCGTTCGAGTTACAGGTCAAGGCCTCGGGCCACAAGGCCCTGCGCTATCAAGGCTGACCATGCAGCGTATCTTGTTGACGGGCGGCGGCGGCATGGTCGGACGGAATATCGTCGAGCGCGCGGGTGCGGGCCGAGGGATATTCCTGACCCCAACCTCCCGCGAGCTTGATCTGTGCGACTACGCGAAGGTCGAAGCCTACATGGCCGAACACCGTCCCGATGTCGTGATCCACGCTGCCGGGCTCGTTGGTGGCATACAGGCAAATATTGCGGCACCGGTCGATTTTCTCGTCAAGAATCTCGACATGGGACGCAACGTGGTCATGGCCGCCAAGGCCGTCGGCGTGCCGCGCTTACTGAACCTCGGAAGTTCTTGCATGTATCCGCGCAATGCCGCGAATCCTCTATTGGAGGAAATGGTACTGCAAGGCGAGCTTGAGCCGACGAACGAGGGCTATGCAATCGCCAAGATCGTGACCGCACGGCTTTGCCAATACGTGCGTCGCGAAGACAGCCGGCTCGACTACAAAACGCTCATTCCCTGCAACCTCTACGGCCGCTTCGACAAGTTCGCGCCACAGAATTCGCATCTGATTCCGGCCATCATCCACAAGGTCCACACCGCCAAGGTTTCCGAGCAGGACTCGGTCGAGATCTGGGGAGATGGCACGGCGCGGCGCGAGTTCATGTACTCCGGCGATTTTGCCGATGCAGTCCTCCATGCGCTCGACGACTTCGAGGGACTGCCCGAGATGACAAATATCGGGCTGGGCCATGATTTCAGCATCAATGAATATTATGAAATCGCCGCCAGAGTCATCGGCTGGCAGGGCAAGTTCGAGCACGATCTGAGCAAACCGGTCGGTATGAAGCAGAAACTCGTATCGATCGAAAGACAAACCACCTGGGGCTGGCAAGCGAAATCAAGTCTCGAGGACGGCATTGCCAAAACCTACGACTATTACTTGAAGGACTATCTCGGATGAGCTTTCAATATCCACTCGCAACGTCTTCCTGGGGGGCCGAGGAGTATGACGCCATTCAGCGCGTTGTCGCGTCCGGCATGTTTTCCATGGGGCCGAAAGTAGCGGAATTCGAGCGTTGCTTTGCCGAGTATGTCGGCAGCAAGTATTGCGTGATGGTGAATTCCGGATCCTCGGCCAATCTGTTGATGGTGGCCGCACAGTTCTACACGAAGAATCCGGCATTCAAGCTGGAGCGAGGCGATGAGGTGATCGTGCCCGCGGTGTCGTGGAGCACCACGTACTATCCTCTGTACCAATACGGACTGAAGCTGCGTTTTGTCGATATCGATCTCGAGACGCTCAACTACGATCTGGATGCACTTGAAGCGGCGATTACCGACAAAACCCGCGCGATCATGGTCGTGAACCTGCTGGGTAACCCCAACGACTTCGCCCGCCTCAAGCAGATTATCGGCAAGCGCGAAATCGTCATGATCGAAGACAACTGCGAGTCGATGGGAGCGACGTTCGAGAATCGCCAGACCGGTACATTCGGGATCATGGGCAGCTACAGCGCCTTTTTCTCGCACCATATTTCGACAATGGAAGGCGGCATGATCGTCACCGACGACGAGGAGCTTTACCACATCCTCCTGTCGTTGCGCGCGCATGGCTGGACTCGCAACCTGCCGAAGTTCAATCATGTGTGCGGCGAAAAGAGCGATGATCCGTTCAAGGAATCGTTCCGCTTTATGCTGCCCGGCTATAACGTCCGTCCACTAGAGATGTCGGGCGCGATCGGCATTGAGCAGGTCAAGCGGTTACCGGAGCTGATTCGCGCGCGGCGCGCCAACGGCGCACTGCTTCAGGAAGTGATGGCAAATCATCCGGAGTTGATGATCCAACGCGAAATCGGTGAAAGCAGCTGGTTCGGATTCAGCCTGGTGATTCGCCGGGGTTCGTCGCTGACGCGTGATGCGCTGGTCAAGCGACTCAACGAAGCCGGCTTCGAGTGCCGCCCGATCGTGGCAGGAAACTTTGCCAAGAACGATGTTGTGAAGTATTTCGATCATTCGATTGCAGGGGAATTGCGAAACGCGGAACACATCGATCATTCCGGCCTGTTCGTTGGTAACCATCACTATCCGATTGAAAGCGCCATTGCCGCGTTGAGGAAAATCTGAGTCATGAAAGCAGTGATTCTTGCCGGTGGACTTGGAACCCGAATTTCCGAAGAAACCCATCTCAAGCCCAAGCCGATGATCGAGATCGGTGGCAAGCCGATTCTCTGGCACATCCTGAAGATGTATTCGACGCATGGCGTCAACGATTTCGTAATTTGCTGCGGGTATAAGGGCTACGTTATCAAGGAATACTTCGCCAATTACTTCCTGCATACGTCAGACGTGACCTTTGACATGCAGCGAAACGAGATGGAAGTACATCAGCGGCACGCCGAACCGTGGCGTGTGACGTTGGTGGATACTGGCGAGGAAACCATGACTGGCGGCCGGCTGAGGCGGGTGGCGCGCTACGTGGAGAATGAGGAGGCATTCTGCTTCACTTACGGCGATGGCGTCAGTGACGTGGATATCACGAAACTAATCTCCTTCCATCGCAGTGCAGGTGTCCAGGCGACCTTGACTGCGGTCACGCCGCCGGGCCGATTTGGTGCGCTCGACATACAAGGTAATAGCGTGTTGTCGTTCGAGGAAAAGCCCAAGGGCGACGGCGCCAAGATCAACGGTGGCTTCTTCGTTCTCTCGCCGAAGGTCATTGACCTGATCCGCGACGACAGCACGATCTGGGAGCGCGCGCCGCTCGAATGCCTGGCGAGCAGCCGTCAATTGGCGGCTTACTCCCACGAGGGTTTCTGGCAGCCGATGGATACGTTGCGTGACAAAGTGTTGCTGGAGGATCTGTGGGCCAGCGGCAAGGCGCCGTGGAAGACATGGTGATGAATCCAGCATTCTGGCGCGGTAAGCGCGTTTTCCTGACAGGCCATACCGGCTTCAAGGGGGGCTGGCTGGCACTGTGGCTGCAGCAGCTCGGCGCCGAAGTCACCGGTTACGCACTGCCTGCAGTGACGGAGCCCAGTCTGTTCGAGGTTGCCCGGGTAGCGGAGAACATGCGCTCGGTGATGGGTGATGTGCGTGACGGTGCCTCGCTGCGTCGAGCCGTGAGCGAAGCACAGCCCCAGATTGTCATTCATATGGCAGCGCAGCCGTTAGTCCGCTATTCGTATGCGGAACCGGTCGAGACATACTCGACAAACGTAATGGGGCTTGTCCATCTGCTGGAAGCCGTTCGGGCGACACCGGGAATTAAATCGGTGGTCAACGTAACCAGCGACAAATGCTACGAGAATCGCGAGTGGCTGTGGCCATATCGCGAAAACGAGGCGATGGGCGGCTACGATCCCTACAGTAGCAGTAAAGGGTGTGCCGAACTCGTCACGGCCGCGTATCGAAACTCATATTTCAATCCGCAACGCCACGGGGAACACGGCGTGGGCTTGGCCAGCGCGCGTGCGGGTAACGTAATTGGCGGTGGCGATTGGGCGTTGGACCGATTGGTACCCGATATTGTTCGGGCCATGACGCAAGGCAATGACATTCTGGTGCGTAGTCCGCATGCCATCCGACCTTGGCAGCATGTGCTGGAGCCCCTCAGCGGTTACCTGCTGCTGGCCGAGAAGTTATACGAAGGGGGCGCGGCCTTCGCGGAGGGGTGGAATTTCGGACCTGCCGGTGGCGACGCACGCCCCGTGCAGTGGATCGTCGAACGATTCGTTGAGCTATGGGGCGACGGACGCACCTGGCGCCTTGACGCGAATCCGCAGCCGCACGAGGCCAATATTCTGAAACTCGATTGCACCAAGGCGCACTCGCAATTGTCGTGGCAGCCGCGCTGGACGCTTGTGCAGGCACTGGAGAAGATTGTCGCCTGGCACAAGGCACACCTTCACAAAATTGATATGCGTGCGATGACGCTGTCTCAGATCGCCGAGTATCAAAACAGCAGCAACGGAATTTATGAATAAAGATCAACTTCGCGAAGAGATTCGCCAATTGGTTCGCCAGTATGGCGAACTGTCGACGCAGCGTCCCGACTTCGAACCGGGCATCACCGTTGTTCCGCCGTCGGGCAAAGTCATCGGTTCGAAAGAACTGGAGTACATGGTCGATGCCTCACTCGATGGCTGGCTGACCACGGGTCGCTTCAACGATGCTTTCGAGCAGCGCCTGGCCGCCTTCCTTGGCGTTCGGTATCTGATCACGGTCAACTCCGGATCGTCGGCGAACCTGGTGGCGTTCTCGACGTTGACGTCGCCTCAACTGGGCGATCGCGCGATCAAGCAAGGTGACGAAGTCATCGGCGTGGCCGCCGGGTTCCCGACCACGGTCAACCCGATCATTCAATTCGGCGCGGTACCCGTATTCGTCGATGTCGAACTCGGCACCTACAACATCGACGCAAGCAAGATCGAATCGGCTATCACGCCCAAGACCAAAGCGATCATGCTCGCGCATACGCTAGGCAATCCGTACAATCTCGAGGTCATCACCAAGCTGTGCAAGCAGCATAACCTCTGGCTGATCGAGGACTGCTGCGATGCCCTGGGCTCGACATACGACGGCAAGCTTGTCGGGACATTTGGCGATATCGGCACGCTCAGTTTCTACCCAGCGCACCACATCACGATGGGCGAGGGTGGCGCGGTGTTTACCAACGACCCCGACCTTAAACGTATTGCCGAATCGTTCCGCGACTGGGGCCGTGACTGTTATTGCCCGCCGGGCAAGGACAACACATGCGGCAAGCGCTTCTGCTGGAAACTCGGCAACCTGCCCGCTGGCTACGATCACAAGTACACGTATTCGCATCTTGGCTACAACCTTAAGATCACCGACATGCAGGCTGCCTGCGGTCTTGCACAGCTCGATCGTGCGCCGGAATTTATCGAGGCTCGCAAGCGTAATTTCGCCTACCTGAAAGATCGCCTGCAGACGTGCGCTGAATTCCTGATTCTTCCGGAAGCCACGCCGAAATCCGATCCGTCATGGTTCGGCTTCCCGATCACGCTGAAGTCCGATGTAGGTTTCAACCGCGTTGATCTTCTTGCCTATCTCGACCAGAACAAGATCGGCACGCGCCTGCTGTTTGCCGGCAACCTGACGCGTCAGCCGTACATGATCAATCAGAAGTATCGCGTTGTCGGCGAGCTGACCAACACCGACATCATCATGAACCAGACGTTCTGGGTCGGCATTTATCCGGGCCTGTCGACCGAGATGCTCGACTTCGTCGCAGAGAAGATCGAAACATACCTGGGCGTCAACTTCTAAGCGACGGCCATGTTTATCGCCTTGCCTTCGCAGGATATCGAGCAGGTTGTCGAACGGACTGCCGAGTTTTGGCACCGCTATCGCGGCGCGCGTCTGTTCCTCACGGGTGCAACGGGTTTCATCGGCACCTGGCTGGTGGAAATCGTGCGGCACGCGAACGCCATGCTCGGTAGCGACATCCAGGTCGTGGCGCTCAGCCGTGATCCCGACGCCGCATGTGCGCGCGCGATGCAGGTATTTGGCGCGTCTCACGTACGATTCGTGCGCGGCGACGCCGTGTCGTTCGATCGCAGTATCGGCGCGGTTGACTTGTGCATTCACGCGGCGACCGACGTATCCGATCCTCGCAAGGCGGCCAATCGTTTGCAGACCTTCGATACGGCGTTGATGGGAACCCGCCGAGTGCTCGAGGCCGCATTGGAGAACGGTGCCCAGCGATTCTTGCTGACTTCGAGCGGTGCCGTGTACGGGCCGCAACCGCCGGAACTGGCGGCGGTTTCCGAAACCTTTATGCAGGCCCCATCGCCACTGGATGTCGCCAGTGCTTACGGACAGGGCAAGCGGGCGGCGGAATGGTTAACGTGCGCGATATCGGAACACACCGCCATGGCCGCCTGCATTGCGCGCATTTACGCGTTGATCGGCCCGGGGTTACCTCTGGACGGAACCTTTGCTGCGGGTAATTTCATTCGTGATGCGGTCGCCGGCAATCCGATCCAGATACAGGGGGACGGCAGCCCATGCAGGACATATCTGTACGTAGCTGACGCCTGCGTCTGGCTGCTGGAAATGCTGATGCGCGGCACCACCGGCGCCGCCTACAACGTGGGGTCGGAGCATGTTGTCTCTATCCGCACCTTGGCCGAGCGTATTCGCGACGCCAGCGGTTCGAATGCCGCGCTGACCATTGCCGGCACACCGACGGCCGCCCTGCCGCAACGCTACGTCCCCGATACATCCAAGGCGCGAGGCGAACTGGGCCTGGAGGAACACGTCGGACTGAACGATGCCATTCACAAGACCATTTCCTGGGCTCGGATGACGACCAGACTATGAGCAAATTTAACCCACAAGCGATTCGTAGAGCGATCATCGACATGGCGTATGCCGGTAGCACCGTGCACATCGGCTGTGCCTTCTCCATCGTTGAATTGATTGCCGTTCTGTATCGCGATCATCTGAGGGTCAGGGTCGACCAGCCCGATGCGCCGGAACGCGATTATCTCGTCCTGAGCAAGGGTCATGGCGTCATGGCCCAGTACGTCTGTCTGGCCGAACTCGGCTGGTTGTCGCAGGAGGATCTGGCAAACTATTTCAAGGACGGTACACGCCTGAAGGGACTCGCGGATGTGCACGTTCCCGGCGTGGAAGCCACCACAGGCTCGCTTGGCCACGGGTTGTCGGTGGCCACTGGCCTGGCGCTCGCAGCCAAGCTTAATCACACCGACCAGATGTGCTACGCCGTGGTGGGTGATGGCGAAATTAACGAGGGCACGATCTGGGAAGCGGCGTTGTTCGCGACCCACTTCAAGCTGGATAATCTCGTGGTCATCGTCGACAAAAATGGTTTTCAGGCAATGGGATCGACGGACGAGGTCATGAGACTCGGCAATATCGAAGCCAAATTCGCGGCCTTCGGCTTCGATGCCGTCACCATCGACGGGCACGACGAGAATGCGATCGGCGCCGCCTATGCGGCCGCACGGCGGCAGCGCGATGGCCGTCCCAAGGCGATCGTTGCCAACACGATCAAGGGTAAGGGCGTGTCGTTCATGGAGAACGCCAATATCTGGCACTACACTCGCCTGAACAGCGACACCTATCGTAATGCAATGAATGAATTGGGATCTGCCAAATGAGAGCCGCATTCTCAGATGCCCTGGTAAGCGCCGCGCAAGCCAATCCAAAAATTCTGCTGTTGACCGGCGATCATGGCTATGCGCTGTTTGACGCATTTCGTCGCGCTTGCCCGAATCAATATATCAACTGTGGCGTGGCCGAACAAAATATGGTCGGTGTGGCCGCCGGGTTGGCGCGCGCGGGTTTTCGACCTGTCGTGTATGGCCTTGCGGCATTCGTTCCCGTACGTGTGCTTGAGCAAATCAAGATCGATATCTGCTACGAGGACCTGCCGGTCATGCTGATTGGCGACGGCGCCGGATTTGTCTACAGTCACTTGGGCGCAAGCCATCAGTCGATGGAAGATGTCGCCGTGACCCGCCCGTTGCCGGGACTTACCATCTTGTCTCCGGCAGATCGTTACGAGATGGCGGCGACGATGCGGCTTGCTTTCGACACGCGCGGTCCGGTGTACCTGCGCATGGGCAAATCGGATCGCGGCGATGTGCATGGCGCCTCGCTCACCCTGGCACCCGGCAAGGCCCTTAAGGTGCGCGAACGCAATCGCAAGATTGTTTTGATCGCGACCGGCTCGATGGTGCATGCGGCCGTCAATCTCGTCGACGCGGGCATGCAGGCGGACGTTTGGAGCGTCCCGTCAATCAAACCCCTCGACACGTCGGCGTTGCGCGACATCGGTGCGGGCGCACAGGACATCTTCGTGCTGGAAGAACACGTCGTTGTCGGTGGACTGGGTAGTTGCGTGGCCGAAAGCCTCACCGATCTGGGGACGGGCACTCCGCGCGTCCATCGAATCGGTGTGGAAGACCGGTTTTCCGCGTATTGCGGTACGTACGAATACCTGCTCAGTGAGCATCGACTGGATACTCCCACGATTCGCAAGCGCATCGAAGGCATCCTGTCGAGCTCAGGTGGAGTCGCGGCATGACGACTGCGAAGGTGCAGTTGTACATCCTTTCTCGCGATCGCCCGGCATATCTGCAGGAGACCCTGCGTTCGGCCATTGGCGAGATGAATGACGACGTTCAGGTCATCGTGTCGGATAACTCCGAGGGCGACGAGGTCGAGCGCATGGTCGCGGAGGAATTTCCTCTCGTCACCTATCTCAGACGTCGGCCGGCGCTACCTGCCCTGGACCATTTCCACGTCGTTATCGCGGAAAGCTCTGCTGAGTTCGTCGTCTATTTCCACGACGACGACTTGATGCTTCCGGGCTTCGTCGCGACCTTGCGCGATGCGCTCGTTGCCCGTCCGGAGTTGAGTGCGGTGGCTTGCAATGCCAACCTCGTGATGGGAGACAAGGTAACGTCGCGGCGCGTGATGGGCGATTGCACCGAGCCGCACGAGATTGCGTCGGTCGAAGCGTTGGTGACGCCCTACCTGACCTTGACGGGCCCGAGGCCCGCACCGTTCCCGGGGTATATGTACCGCCGCAAGTGCCTCGATGGCCTGTCCCTGAAACCGGAGGAAGGCGGCAAGCACGCCGACCTGGCATTCCTGATAAGCGTGTTACGACGTGCACCGATGCTCTGGTTGCCCAAGCCGAACATGCTGTATCGCGTTCACGCGAGCAACGACAGCCGGGTGGAGTCGATCGGGCAGCGACTACGGCTGCTGCGCCATGTGTACCGGCAGTCGAACATTACGCCCCGCTCGTCAGCGGTTGCCGAGTACCGTTTCGTCTACTGGCTGAACTGGTGGCGGGCGGAGCGACAACGCCCTGCCTGCGAACGCGCGTGGTGCTATCGCACCGTCAGCCAATACCTGCTCTTCATGGGGTGTCGACTTGGCCTCAAGCACCCTTCGCTCAGTCGAAAATTGCTGACGCGCTCCCGCTGAGCGCACTCCCACGGGAGCATCCGTTTGCTCCCATTTTGGACAAAACCACCGTGATTTTTGTACTCGTCGGCCGCCTACTGCAGTTTGCGGTGATGTTCCTTACGGTCAAGGTCATGACGACCTTATTGCCGCCGCACGAGTTGGGCAAAGCGACGCTGATCAACAGCAGCGTCGCTTTCTTCGCCATGCTGCTAATCAACCCCGTCGGGATGTTCATCAACCGGCGCCTGCACGCATGGCAGGACAACAGGACGATGCGTGGCTATTTCCACGCCTACTGTCTCTATCTGAGCGGTGTCTCGATGATTGCCGCGATCGTTGTCTGGGCACTGTTTCACACCCGGCTCGTGCCCCCCGGAACGGGGACATGGTGGCCAGCATCGCTGGTTGCCGGCTCCATTCTGTTTGCCACCGTCAATCAGACACTCGTGCCGTCGCTGAACATGATCGGCCGGGCACGCGCGTTCGTCGTACTGACCCTGGCAACCTTGATCTCCGGCCTGGCGTTCTCCGTCGTGCTCGTACACCTGTGGTCGGCTAGCGCGGAAAGCTGGCTGACCGGCGTCATGATCGGGCAGATCGTGTTCTCCGTGCTTGGCTACGCCGTCTTCTTTTCCCCGGCGGTAACGCAGCAATCCACAGGGGTACGTAGCGTACTGACAAGGGAGCGATGCGTCGCCCTGTTTCAATTTTGCTGGCCCGTGGCCTTGGCGGCTGGCTTGAACTGGCTGCAGATGCAGGGATACCGATTCGTTCTGGCCAAGGAGTTGGGACTCGCGGATCTCGGCTTGTTTGTCGCAGGATACGGCATTGCCGCCGCGTTACTGGCCGCCACCGAAACGATCCTGACAACCTGGTTTCAACCTGCTTTCTACCGGCAGGCAAACGATCCGGACCGACACGTCCAAGCTACGGCGTGGGTTCGCTATGCCGACAAACTACTGCCGTTCTCGATTCTGGGCGTCTCCGCGCTACTGGCGGGCGCCCCCTATCTGACGGCGTTGATGTTGGGTCCGCAGTATCAAGGCGCCGCACGTTTCGTAGCGTTTGGTGCGATTGCGGAGTGGATTCGCATACTGATCGGACTATTCGGCCTGGGCGCTCATTTGCGCATGCAGACGCGATCGCTTGTCGTGCCCAACCTGGTTGGCGCTACGGCGACATTTGGCCTGGTGTTTTTCGGGCTGCCGCACGTTGGGCTCGACTGTGTAGCACCCTCGATCGCGATTGGAGGAGCCCTGATCGTACTTCAGCTCTATTGGCATTCGCGCGGTACGGGTTTTGTGATGCGCCCCAGTCTACGGCCGTTGCTGACAGTGACCGTCCTTGCCGCAATGGGTGTTGCGATATCAATACTGCTTCGACCTTGGATCGCCGGTCTAGGCGGGCGAGTCACGCCGCTGGTCGGCACGGGGTTGATCGCATGTCTCTGGTCTCCCGTTGCCATGTTGATGCTCAGACGCTCCAAAATCCTTAAAGAACTATGAAAATCCTGCTCGTGTGCATGGAGTATGACTACGGGGACCGTTCACGCGGCCGCTCGTACGAGTATTACAACTTCTTCGAAAGTCTCAAGTCGACGGGCTACGACGTCGAGCTGTTCGATTACATGGAAGAACTTCGGCGACTGGGAAAGGCCGCGATGAACGACGCGTTGCTCGATCGCGTCACCGCGATGAAGCCCGACGTCGCCATTTTCTCCTTGTATACCGACCAGCTGACGCCCGAGGCCGTGGATAAGGTCCGCGATCATACGCAAACCTTGTGTTTTTTTCACGACGACACGTGGCGGGTCGATTTTTCGCGTTTTTGGGCGCCGCATTTTCATTATTTCACGTCGCCCGATTTCGAAAGCAAGCGCAAGTACGAGCGCCTCGGCATGCATCACTCACTTCACATGCCGTTCGGCGTCAACGAGGTTCGCTACAAGCCTCTCGACCTCGAGAAAAAGTACGACGTATCGTTCGTCGGTGCCTGGCACCCCTATCGCGAGTGGTTGATCAAACGGCTCGAAAAGGCCGGTATTTCTGTGTACGTGGCGGGGTATCGATGGCCTAACGGCATCGTCGCTCACGAAGAGATGGTGAAAATATTCAACGAAAGCAGAATCAATTTGAATCTCTCGAATTCTACTTCCTGGGATGTTCGATTTCTCGCGTCGTCGCCACGAGCGCTGCTGAATCGCTTGCGATCGAAGAAGAGCGTGGAGCAACTGAAGGCCCGCCATTTCGAGATCAATGCCTGCAGGGCATTCCAACTCTCGTATTACGTTGACGGCCTGGAGCGGTGTTATCGTCTCGGCGAAGAAATGGCGATCTATCTCGATCCTGACGACCTGGTTGAGAAAGTCCGCTACTACCTGGACGACGATGCGTTGCGCAACCGCATGGCAGGCGCGGCTTACGAGCGCACCATGTCCGAGCATACTTATGCAAAGCGTTTTGCACGAGTATTTTCTGAGATGGGACAGCCCCAGAATTTCAAAAGCGTATAGGGAGTGGTTTTAAATGGCGCAGTTTTTTCCCGAGCACGCGGTATTTATCGACCCTTCAAGCGAACATTTCCTGGGCGATCGGTTATTTGACGCCAGCAATGCGTTCTTGAATCGCGACGGCACGCTCGAACCCTTCGTCCGGTTGAGGGAGCAATTGATGGCGCGAGGGATTCCCGTGCATACGGCCGACGCACTGCGCGAAGGGCGCGTCGTCGCCAAGCAGAACCACTACTGGTCCATGGGGCTGCTGAATGGCTACCAGCCGCTGCAAGGGCGCGATGATGTTCGGCTCAGGGGGTTCTTTCTATTTGAGCCGCCACTGGTTGCCCCCAAGATGTACGCCGCGTTGCCGGAATTATCGCAACAATTTGAGTCAGTCCTTCTTCATAATACGATCGGAGACGGATACTCGCTAAGGGGTGTGGACACTGACAAGCTGGAAAAGCTTGACTGGCCTCAGCCTTATGAATCTGAAGTCCCGAGCGCCTGGAGCAGAACGAGCCGTCAGAATAAGCTGGTTGTCATCGCAGGCAATCATAATCCACGTTTTCGCCGCCCGGAATTTTATAGCAAGCGCATTGAAGCGGTTGCACAGCTTGGCAAGCGGGGCGCGATTGACTTGTATGGGCGCGGCTGGGACCGGCGTTGGTCGCGACAGTCGGCATGGTTGCCGTATTGGCGTCATTATCGCGCGCTCATGCAGGTGTATCGCGGCAGTTGCGAATCGAAATTTGATGTGTTGGCGAATTATCGGTTTTCGTTATGCTTCGAAAACATGCCAATGACGGGATACCTCACGGAGAAAATCTTCGATTGCTTATACGCGGGTACGGTTCCGGTTTACTGGGGGGCACCAGATGTCGATTCGCTGGTACCTGCCGAGGCATTTGTGGATATGCGTGATTACGCCGGATACGACGAAGTTTGCGATGCAGTGTTGAGCATGTCCGACGGGCGATGGCAGGAAATGCGTGAAGCGGGCCGACAATTCCTGCGCACGAGCGGACGCGCACGCTATTTCAATTCGCTACTCCACACTTGTGGTCAGCTGTAACGGCATGGACCGACCACATTGAGAAATGTCTCCTCGCGGCGATAGCGCGGCACTTGGCGTCCGGCGACAGCTGAATTAATGGGTCACGTGCGATGTCCGGCACGGCCTTTGTTTCCATTGATTTCCGGGTTGCAATGCGTTCGCTGCAGGCTGTGCTCTGCGGAGAATCGGTGAAGGCATTTAATAATAAGGCACGCAGTACACAACACGGTATGCGGTAAGCGAATGTTATTTTTGGGTTCGGCGCTTACCGGACAACGGTTCACGGGAAGTCTGACGTCATCGTCGATCCAAACGGGAAAATTGTGATCATGAAGCGTATGGTAGGTGGAGGCCGTGCAGTGCTTTGGGGACTGCACGCGGTGGTGGGATTAGTGGCTGTTGGCATTTATGGTGGCAACGCTGTCGATTTCTTTTTCTTTACGCTCAGTGCGGCCTTGATGCTCGACATCGGGATATTCAAATCTCGGTCCTACGGCACGGGTGTCTTGGCCTTGTTCGTGTGGCTGGGCATTTGGCTGAAAATTTCCTGTCACTTTATCGTCGGCTATCCGTATGTCGAGCCGCTTGGGAAATTCAAATTCCTTCCACCTCAATTTTCGGCGCTTCTGCACATCTCCTCCATTGGGATGATGGGCTTCGCCCTCGCCTTCCTCGTAGCGTCGCACTTATACGTGGCTGTGCCGGAGAGCACAGTGCGGCCGCGTGCGAAGCCTTGGTTGCCCTCGGCGCTCAAGTGGGCATGGCTATTGTCGTTGCTCGCCATTCTCGGCTTGGGAGTGATAAATGCCGACCTGAATATCTTACGCGTGGGCCTGCCGCCCGATACCGTCCTGCCGTATCCGGGTAATGCGCTGGTGAGTTGGCTCATGTCAACCGGCTTCGCCCTCGGCGTCGCGACACTGATGTATCTCAGCGTATTGAGCCGCAGCAATGTGAAGCTTGGCGTCGTCATTGTGATATTGGAAGGCTTCATTGTCGGCGTCTCAATTCTCAGTCGTGCCAGTTACGTCTTTCATCTGTTGCCTGTATGCCTCGTGCTGGCTTATATGCACTTCTCGGGGCGCCGTCTGTTCGGTCACCGCGCCGCCCTTGCGTTCGTCGCCGTTGCGGCAGTGGGGACGTTTGTGACGGCGACCGCCGTCAACCTCCAACGCGAATTCGCGTACACGAGCCGGCCCGAGATTGCTCGGGATGAGGGGGGAGAATCGGGCGGCAATCCGGCTGCAAGGGCCATCATTGCAGAGATGAAGTCGCGTGGTTTCCTGCTAAGGGCGGCGGTAACATTTTCACAATTGGCCGTTGATCGCTGGGTTGGCGCAGAAGGCGTCATGACTGCCGTCGCTTACGACGACAGAAGCCTGAAAACATTTGGCCGGCTGATGATGGAACAGCGACAGCTCAACACGATCAGTGAATATCAGTCGATTTCCGCAGCCCACTACAAGGATATGGATCCCAAGCAATTCCAGTTCGCTACGCTCCCGGGGCCAATTGGATTCTTCTATCTGAGTGGCGCCTTATGGATTGTGTTCGCTGGGTGTTTCCTGCTGGGCCTGGCCGTGCTCGCCACTGAACGCCTTGCGGGATGGATGACAGAGAATTCATTCATCATGGCATTCATCGGGGTCTACACAGCCAGTCTGGCCGCCCAGTTCGGGTTGACGCCGCGCCAAAACCTGATTCCGCTTGCCATGAACTTTGCGGCACTGGCGTTCCTCGCGACCGTGCAAGCGCTCGTGAGCAATGCGGGATGCGTGGCACGGTGGCGTGATCGACGTACCAGCCAGCGCGCGGTGCTGCCAAGCTAACGCCCTCCGGGCGTTACGCAGCCGGCCCAACAGAAAGGGGCCGTTCAGGCGTCATTGTTGTCGATGATTTGTGCGGCACCTTTGGCGGTCGAGCACCGCGCCTATGCCGGTGGATAAACCCGTCTTGGTTTGGCACCGTGTCCCGGCTTACAGGGCCGAGCGTGAGTCGCACGGGACCTGCCAGAAGCTATTCTGGCGGGTCAACTCAGGCTCGTGATGACATGCACACCGACAGACGCGTCAGAGAGCCGCGTCAATCTTGGTCAGGACACAGCGAGCGAAACATCGGACATCGGCCAATGTCAGTAACGTATGGGATTTATTGAGCCGAACACAACGGCTCCGAGCGCAGCGAATCTGAGGCATGGTGCCTCTCATCGTGGCTCATCTACTAGATGTTGGTGGAGCGGAGGAGGATCGAACTCCCGACCTTCGCATTGCGAACGCGACGCTCTCCCAGCTGAGCTACCGCCCCACACGAGGTGCCAATTATAGCGGTTTTTGGGATACCGGCGAACAGCCGACAAAAACGCTCGGGATTTGTTGGATTTTCGGCGTCTGTCAGGCATTTCCGTCCTCAAGCCGCCCCCAGATTCCCCTTCATCCCCCTGATGGACGGGACTTTCGGCGCTTTCGCGACTACCGTTTTCTGGGCTCGGAGATATCGCGCCACCACGTCCCATACCGGCTCGCCCTGCGCCCCTTCGGCCACCGGCGCCCAACCGGCTACCTTGTACGTCTTGCCCGCGTCGATCAGCTTGCCGTTCAGCCGCATTTCCGTAATCCGCTGCCCCATTGGCGCCGTCGGGTCGATCGTGTAATCCATCCCCCCCACGCGCACCATGTCCCCACCCTGCTGGTAGTACGGATCGGGATTGAACAGGTTGTCGGCCACATCCTCGAGCACCGTCTTGATCGTCTCGCCCGTCATCGGTGTAAGCGTCGTGTACGGGTAGGTGACGGCCGTCTGATCGAGCAGCTGCTCCATCGTGATCGTCGCGCCCGGCAGTAACGACGTCCCCCAGCGGAAACCCGGCGAGAACCCGATTTCCGCATCCTTTTCCGCCATCACCGCATCGAGCAGTAACTGATCGAACGTTCCGTTGAAGTTGCCCCGCCGATACAACACGCCCTCCGTCACCGCCAGCGGTTCCGCCAGCTTCGCCGCAAACGGTGCACGCACGCGCTCGATGAGTGCCTGCATCGGCGCGTCGGCCGGGAGCAAATTGGAGAACACCGGCAGCAACTTGTAACGGAAGTCCACCGGCTTGCCGCCCTTCACGTCGAAGTCCAGCACCGCCAGGAACTTGCCGTTCGACCCGGCGTTCGTCACAAGCGTCTTGCCGCCAGCGTTTTCCACAATGACAGGCTTCGGCACCCCGTCGTGCGTATGACCGCCCAGAATCGCGTCGATGCCCCGCACCCGCGATGCCAACTTCAAGTCCACGTCCATCCCGTTGTGCGACAACACGACCACGACCTGCGCCCCCTGGCCGCGCACCTCGTCGACCATTGCCTGCAAACGCGCTTCCTGTATGCCAAACGTCCAGTCCGGCACGAAGTACCGCGGATTCGCGATCGGCGTATACGGAAACGCCTGCCCAATGATCGCCACCGGCACCCCGTTCATCGTCTTCATCGTGTACGGCGCGAAGACCGGGTCGCCGAAGTCGTTCGTCTGCACGTTCTGCGCGACGAAGTCGATCTTGCCCTTGAGCTGCTCCTCGACGACGGACTTCACGCGATCCGCCCCGTACGTGAATTCCCAGTGCGCCGTCATCACGTCAACACCAAGCGCCAGCGTGGCATCGACCATGTCCTGGCCCTTCGTCCACATCGACGTGCCGGACCCCTGCCACGTGTCGCCGCCGTCCAGCAGCAACGCGCCCGGACGCGATGCCTTCATGCGCTTGACTAGCGTCGCAAGATGCGCAAACCCGCCCACCTTGCCGTAGGTGCGCGCCGCCGCGGCAAAGTCGAGATATGTGAACGCGTACGCGTCAGGCGTGCCGGGACGCAGACCGTATGCCTTCAAAAATGCCTCGCCCACCAGATGGGGCGGTTTGTCGGCCTGGCCGCCAATCCCCAGATTGACACTCGGCTCGCGGAAATACATCGGCAGCAACTGCGCATGGCAGTCGGTGAAGTGCAGCAAATGCACATTGCCGAACCTCGGCAGATCGTAGAACAACGACGCCGACGTGGCCGCAGCCGTCTCGTGATGCGACAGCGCCATTCCGCCGGCCGCCGCCACCGCCAACACCTGCATGAATTCGCGTCGATTCATTTCGTCTCCGTGGCACACGCATCTTGCGACGCACCGCCTTTATCGTTATCCATGGCACAGCGATACCGTCGCGCGACACGGGTCTTGCGTCCGCCGTGACCAGCGCACGGCATGATTCCTGTCTCGCAATTGCGAGATCGCTTTGTCACTTTCCCGCGTAGTCCGCGAGCGCCGCCACGTCCTCGCCAAACATCTCGCCAACTTCTTTTCGCAACACTTTTCCGTTGCGGCCGATCACATACAACTCCGGCAACCCACGACGCTTGCCCAACGCCGTCCGCCACGCATCGCTCTCCATCCCTGCCGGAAACGTGTAGCCATGCGTCTTGAGGTAGTCGATGGCTTCCTGCGGCTGCTTGTCGATGGACAGCGTGACAATCTGGATCGGCTTGCCGCGTGTCGCCTCGTAAAGCTTCTGTACATGTGGATTCTGCTGCGCGCAGAACGGACACCACGATGCCCAGTACTCGACGATGACCGTACGGTCCTTGAACGCGCTCGCAGGCAGCGTCTTGCCATCGAGCAGCGTGAGCGACGGCAGCATGACGGTATCGCCCACCTCCAACGCCTGTGCGGGCCACGCCGCGGCCATAACCCCCGCGCCCAGCACAGCAGCCAATACGCGTCGGCGCGTACACGCGCCGACGTGATGGATCGAAAAGCTCAGGGGTTTCATGCTTGCGGCACTCCGGAAGCCAGCGGCGACCATCGATCGGAGAGATCTCCGGTCACCTGCCGGAACGGCGATGGCGTTACTGATTCACAGGCGAAGCCGGGTCGAGCAGCAGCGCCATGACGTCCTTCAACTGCTTTTCCGTCAGGATGCCCGCCGCACCGAAACGCGGCATGTTCGAGCAAGCCGCATAGCTGTGCGAGTCGTAGACCTTCGCCCACGTGTACTTGACCACCTCGGCTGAATCACCCCGCAGCTTGCCGTAGTGATACAGCGACGGACCGATGTTGCCGAACGAGATCTCGCTCTTGGTCAACTGGTGGCACGCGTAGCAGTTGCCACCGTTGACGGTATCGGCCTTGTCGGTGAACTGCAGGCCACGGCCGTTCTGGGCAACCTTCTCGCCCTCCTTCCAGTCGCCCAGGTATTGGCCGTCAGCCGGCGCCTTGACCTTCGCCATCTCGGCTTTTTGCAGACGCTCGGCCACCCTCTCCGGCATCGGCTTGGTCGCGTACTGCGTGCACAGCTTCTGCAGCTCGCTCTGGTCGATGCGGTCGAGCTGCGCGATGCCCGACGCGCGGAACGAATCGCGCAACTCCTGCACGACGGCGGCATCGGTCGTGCCAGTCACCATCTTTGGGCTCTCGTCCTGCGCAAAGGCCATGCCGACGACGAGTGCCCCGGCCGCTGCCAGCGCGACGCCCGTCGCGCGCAATGCGAATGATTTCATGGGTGTGCCTCGTAATCGGTCAGCGCTTCAGGCCAGGGGCGTCCATCTTGCCGCCGTTGGCCATCACGCCGAGGAAGGTAATCAGGTCAATGGACGCCTGCGAGCCGTAATTCAGCACAGGCATGCGCTGTTGGCGGAAGCAGTCGTTCATCCGCCACTGCATCGTGCGCAGCGCACCTTGCGACACGCGATAGCCCGGCCACGTCGCAAAGGCCTGCCGCGCCGCAGCAGGCTTGGTCAGGTTCGGCAGATCCTGCAGACGGATTCGCTTGTCGTCCGCCCCGTGGCACGACGCACATGAAAAATCGTACGGACCGGCGCGGTAATAGAAGATCTTCTGACCACGCGCGTAGGCATCCTTCTCTTCCTTGCGCGCCTGCGACACGTGAATGACGGCGCCACGCGACTGACCCGCGACATAGGCGGTGAGCGATTCGAGATCGGTTGGATCCTGCCCTTGCTTGGAGAACGGTTGCTTGATGACGTCCGCGCGCTTGAAGCCCTGCAGATGCACCATGCACTCGACGATGCGCGACTCGGCATCGAGCACGCGCTTTGTGTCGGGGAAATAACGCGGCAGTTGCGCGTAGGCATCCTTGACGACGCCCGCGCCGAGCCCCAGGTCGCATTGCGCGAGCGACACGTGGTTCGGGCCGCGCGGCGTCTTCCAGAGTTCCTCGCCGCGCATCTCGACCAATTCTGCCGGATTGCCGTCGGCGAGCATCTGGCGGTATTGCGCGATGGCGTCCGCCGTCGAGCTTTCCGCAGCGAATGCGGGGGCACTGACGCCCGCGATGACGAGCATGCCGCCGAGCACGGTCCGCCGCAGCCACGCCGCGTGTCCTGCCGTGCTCATTCGTTGGCTTGCCCGTGCGCTATGTTGCGCCTCGTTCATCTCGATCTCCTCTTCGTGGGGTTGGTCCGCGCAACGGGGAATTCCCCGGGAGCGCTCGTGTTGGCACACTGCGCGGCGCGGATGCAACATCACGCCGTCCCACCCGGCCGGATTCGCGCGGCAGCGTCGATGACCCGCCGCCCCACGTCTGCCGGCATTCGCCCGTCAGGCGATGGTCGCCTCGTCGGTCCGTGAATCGCCCTTGTTGTCGACCCACATCACCGTGACCTTGTCGCCCTTCTTGGCGCCCTTGAACTTGAATGACATGAACGGATCCTTCGAGACCGCCGGGCCCCACTCGGCCGACAGGACCGTCTTCCCGTTGCAAGTCACCGTGACGTTCTGGATGAAGTGTGCCGGGACGATATTACCGGAAGCGTCCTTGCGCTGGCCGGTTTCCATGATGTGACTCATCAGCACCTTGACCTCGACGACACCGCCGGCCTCGGTTGCGCGAATGCGCATCGGATTACCCATGTTGTGGCTCCTCTGTTCTACGATGCGTCGCTTAACCGCCGCAGCCGCCCAGCGTGACCTTGATTTCCTTCTCGGCCACGAGGTACTTGTTGTCCGCCTTGACGAGCGCGTAGACCTTCGAGGTCTGGCCCATCTTCACGCGCGTGGTCACCGCCGGTTCGGTACCGTCGGGAATCTGGAACGACGCCGCAAGCGTGTTCGGATTCTTCTCGATCAGAATCGCGATCATCTGCGTATTCGGCGCCTTGCTCGCCACCGCCACCGGCACGACCGCGCCGTTCTCGGCGATGTCAGGCGCGGTCAGCACGACCAGATCGCTCGGACTGGTGCCCGTGCCGCCCAGGGCCTTGACCGTGTCGGCCACGCTTCGGGTCGAGAACGCCGCCTTGTTCCAATGCGCCTCTGCCGCGCGCGCCTCTTCGGGCTTGATCAGCCCGGCGGCTACCGCCAGTCCCATTACCGCGGAAAACCGCAGCATGTCGCGTCGCTGTTGGTTCATCTCTATGTGTTTCCTTCTCTGAGGGCCGCCGGTACGAAGTGTGCGAATGCACCCCACGCACCGGCCGCCGTTCGCTCGCCTGACCGGCCACCTTTACTGACGGCGCCCTGCCGGCGAGCCCCCTGCCCCGGGTGTTACTTCGCCGGGGCGCCGGCCAGAACCCACTCAACGAGGATCTTGGCGTCGGCATCCGACAGGTTCGGGTGCGCCGGCATCGGGATCGGACCCCAGACGCCCGAACCGCCACCCTTCACTTTCTTGACCAGCTTGGCGACCGCGTCCTTGTCACCCTTGTACTTGGCAGCCACTTCCTGATAAGCCGGGCCCACCAGCTTCTTGTCGACGGCGTGGCAACCCATACAGGCATTGGCACCCGCGAGCTTGGTCGCCGCTGCGACATCGACACCGGCATGCGCCAGCGAGGTGCCGGCCAGCATGGCCGCGGCGATCAGCATCTTCTTCATCGTATCTCCTTCGATTTGTGTAGGGGACGGGGATCCTGCGGCGGCTCGAGACCCTCGGCGCGTCCGTCGGACACCCTGCCCGCTCAATGTGCACCACGGAGAATCCAGTCGACCATCGTACGGACATCGGTCTCGGCGACCTGCGACTGCGGCGGCATCGGCATGCTGCCCCAGTTGCCGGCGCCTCCGGCACGTATCTTCGCCACCAGTTTTTCAGCCGCATCCGGCTGCCCATGATACTTGGCGGCGACCTCCGAGAAGGCGGGCCCGATCTTTTTGTCGGTCACACCGTGACAGGCCAGACAACCGTTCTTGTCCGCAAGCGTTGCTGCCGATGACGTCGCGGCGGCGGGTTGGGCCGGCGCGTCCAGACTCGCCATGCCGAGCGTGGCGAGGGCCGCCGTCTTGCGCACCGACGCGTTTTGCGCAGCAGTGCCCGACAGCGGCGGCAGCTTCGTATCGACACCGCGCACCGGACCGATGATCCGGTTCTGCGCGGCCAGATCTCCATGTGCGTCGCGGGCGTACGCAGGGAGTGCGGACGTCACGATACCAGCCTCAGGACAATCCTGCATACACGCCTTGTTATGAGTATCCGGTGTGTCGCCCACGCGCCACATGCCATGCGCACGCGTCATCCCGTTGCGATTGGGCATCAGTTTCTGCACGTCGCCGATGTTCTTGTCGGACAGGACGAAGTCCGACGGCACGATCTCCCCGAGATTCAGGATATAGGCGGTGACCGCGTATACCTCGTCGGGCTTCAGCGAACGGGGCGCGTTCCACGGCATCGCGCGACGGATGTAATCCCAGATCGTCGAGATCGTGTCGACCTTCATGAGTGTGGCGCGCACCGGCTGATTGTTTGCGCGCAGCGATGCCACGTGCCCCGTCTTGATGTCGTCTGCCGTGGTGCCGCCCACCAGCGGATTGAACACCTCGTTGCTCTCGCCGAACGTGCCGTGACACGACGCGCAGCGTGCGTCGTACACCTTCTGGCCGTCGGCGACGGACCCCTGCCCCTTGGGCAACCCCTTGAAGTCCGGACGCACATCGATGTCCCACGCGCTCAGTTCGGCCGGCGTGGCGTCGCGTCCGATGCCGGGCGGCGCCTTGATGGGTGTCTGGATCCGTGCTGGCGACGCCGCCTTTGCGCTGCCGGACGCATTGGCCGGTGCTGCCTGCGCCGGGGCCGAGAGCCAAGCCGCGACGGTCAGGCCCGCGAGCGCCAGTGCCGCCGCCCAGAGTCCGGCAATCACCGCCGATTGGACACGTCGGCGCATGGGGGACTGCAACTTGCGTTCAATCGACGTGGACATTGGTCACCTCCCCGTTCGTCGCCACTTGCCACGTCTGGATCGCGTTGTTGTGATAGATCGACTTCGTGCCGCGCACTGCGCGCAACTGCCGATAACGCGGCTGCACGAAACCCGTCTCGTCCACGGCCCGGCTTTGCAGCAGTGCCGGCGAGCCGTCCCATTGCCAGTCGAAGTTGAAGCGCGTGAGGCACTTCGGCAGCACGGGCGATTCGAGTCGCGCCGCGCGCCACGTTTTACCGCCATCGGCCGACACGTCGACCCGTTTGATACGGCCCCGGCCCGACCACGCAAGGCCGGTCACGTTGAAATAACCGCGATCGAGCAACGCCTGTCCGCCAGAGGGCGACGTGATGACCGACTTGCACTCCTGGATCGACGTGTACTGGCGATGCTGGCCGTCCGGCATCAAGTCGACGTAATGGCTCGTTTCGTCCTTCGTGTTCCATGGCGCGTCGCCGACCTTGATGCGGCGCAGCCATTTCACCCACGACACGCCCTGTACGCCGGGCACGACCAGTCGCAGCGGATAACCATTCTCGGGACGCAGCATTTCGCCGTTCATGCCCCAGGCGACCAGCACATCGGAGAGCGCCGCCTCCATCGAGATCGTGCGGGTCATGCCGGAGCCGTCGCCGCCCTCGGCGAGCACGTACTGGCCGCGCTTGGTGTCGGCACCCACGTCGTCGAGCAACACTGACAGCGGCACCCCCGTGAACTCGCAGCACGACAGCATGCCATGCGTGTACTGGACGGTCGGCACGGCCGCATTGCCCCATTCCATGCCGGTGTTCGCCCCGCATTCGATGAAATGCATGCGCGACACGGACGGCAGGCGCATGATGTCGTCCATCGTGTACACCTTCGCTTCGTGCACGAGACCGTGCACCATCAGGCGGTGCTGCGTCGGATCGATCTCCTGCCAGCCCTGGTGATGGCGCTCGAAGTGCAGGCCGCTGGGCGTGATGATGCCGAACAGGCCCTGCAACGGGGTGAAGGCGACGGATGCCTGTGCCGTCTGCGTCAGTCCCGGCGACTGGCGCCGTTGCAGGTTCGCTTCGAATTTCGACGGCATGCCGTACGGACGCGCCGCCACCGGCTGGCCGAGCGACGTAGCCCACGGACGCGGCTCGAGAATCATCGGATCCCCGGCAGCCTTGGGCGCGTCGGCGGCAAAAGCCGCACCGCCCGCGAGCGCGGCGCCGGCGGCCAGGAAGCTGCGCTGCAGGAAGCTGCGTCGGGTGGGACTCAACCCATCACGGGCAATGTCGTCGGCGAGCGTGCTGTCGACGAAGTTCTCCGGAGCCTGGCGCAAACGGCCGGCTCGCGATGCGCTATCGCTGGTCTTGCTCACCCTGTCTCCTCGCGTTTTGTGGCGTCCGCCAGCGTCACGAGGACACGGACGGCTTACCGCTTGCGTTCGAATCGATATGTGCGGTCTGGTTGCCGCACTGACCTACGGGTATTGCCCTGCTGCGGTGCTACGGTGTTGCCACGGCCTGCGGCGTGTGTCAGTTGACGCGTGGCATGAAGCCATCGACGGCACGCTCCGGCAGGGCCTCTTCCTCGATTCGGCCGGCGACCTGCACGCACACCGCGCGGCAAATCTCGACCACCCCGGAATCCGCGATCGCGTAATACACCTGGTTCCCGTCGCGACGGCGCGCCAACACGCCCGCCTGATACATCGCCCCGAGATGCCGCGATACGTTTGTCTGCGACGACCCCACCTGCGTCACCACCTCGCTCACCGAACGTTCGCCGCCGCACAGCGCATGCAGAATCCGCAACCGGGTCGGCTCGGAGAGCAGGCTGAAGTAATGCGACACCTTTTCGAATACGCGATCGAGTTCTTCCATGACGGTCAGTCTTTGAGTTCGTGCGCTGGCACAGGGAGATTCGTATATGCCCAATGACGCATATACAGATAATCAAAACAATGGGCGGCGGAAGCAAGCTGCACTGCAACACGCCGGAGGCCGATGCATCGTCGCGGAGGGCGCGCATTTCGCGACGATCAGATCCGTTGCCGTGTATACACGCGAATATAGCGCACCACTCCATATGCGATTGCGCGACGCGCCACGCCGTGCTCGCCGTCAGGCGCGGCGGCACGCGTGACGACCCGGTGGGTTGCCGCATCAGGGAAAAACCCGATAAGAAAGTGGCCGGGGACGTCACGCGAGAGAACCACATTTTGCGGATTGCGTCCCTTGGCGGTGAGCGGGCGGCGACGAATCGCCATCCCGTCTCACTCGAATTGATACGACCAGTTCGCGTTGAACCGCAGCGGACGGCTTGGCGAGTTGGTCGGGGCGTCGGCCATCGGCTTGGCGACCGAGAGGTCGAGCGAGTAGTACTTGCTGTCGGATATCCGTACGCCCAGGCCCACGGAGGCGAGCTGATTGTGGAACAACTGCCCCGAGCTCAGATAGACGCGCGCCGTATCGAGCATCAGGTACGGCTGGATGGTCTTGAGGAAACGGAAGTCGGTGCGGAACATCCGATTCAGCTCGATCGACGCCCCCCAGCCTTTGTCCCCGGCGATTTCGCCTGCCGGATAACCGAGACCGAAGCGCTGGCCGCCGAATGTCGCCTGTTCGGACGTCGGCAGCGTGTTGCCGCTGTACTGCGCGCCCGCGGAGACCACGACACCGAATTCCCATGGCAGCACGAGCCCCTGCTTGCCATCGAACGTGAAGCGCCAGAAGCCGAGGTCGTAGGGACCCAGCACTTGCGCGACGCCCGCCGGCTGCGTCGTGTACGACTGGCTCGCGCCCATGCCGGAAAAGCCCTTGAACACCCCCAGCGTGGCACTGCGGGTCTGCTTATCGGTGACCTCGTTGTACGAGAGCTGCACCTGCGCGGCGCGCACATTCGTCTGCGAATTGATGTGGTTCGGCGAATTCGGCACTTCGTAGCGGTCGCGCGAATTCACGCCGTACATGCCGCCGCTGACTGTCAGGTTGCGCTGGTTGTTCAGCAGGATCGGGTATGACACGCTCACGGCGACACGCTTGGTATCGAGGTGTCGCGTCAGGCCGGCGAGGGCCTGATCGTCCGGCTGCCCGCGATAGTGGGACGCATCCACGCGCGCCTGCAGACCCTTCGAGCCCAGCGGCTGGATGTACGACGCCGCATAGAACTCTTCGTCGTTATGGCCCTTCGGGGCGATGGCCGTGAGCTGGATTTGTTCGCCGAGCGGGGTGAGCGCGTTGCTCGTCACCGTGAACACGCCGCGAATACCCGGATTGTTATAGGTGAGCGACGTGCCCAGCGCCACGGGCTGACGCGTGACGTCGAGCGAGAGTTCGGTCGCGCCGTCGGTCTGCGTGGGCGGCTGCACGTCGGCCTTGATCTTCATGCCGGGCGCGAGCGTGAGCAGGTTCAGGTAACGCTCGAAGGTGGCGCGCTTGAGCGGGCGCTCTGCCTCGATGTGCGCGGCGATGTCGCGCAACCGCTGTTCCGACGGACCGGGCTTGCCAGTGATTTTCGTGCTCGAGATATAGCCTTCGACGACCGTCACGCGCACGAAGCCGTCGTTGAAATCCTGCGCCGGAACAAAGGCGAAGGACAGGAGGTAGCCCGCATCCTGGTACATCTTCGTGACCTGATTGGCCTTCTCGACCAGATCGCCAATGGTCACTTCCTTGCCGGCCAACGGTGCGAAGACCCCGGCCACGTCGGCGAACGGCAGCGACTTGACGCCTTCGATACCGAAACGCTTCGGGGTGATCTTGCGCGCGAGCAGCGACTTGAGCGCGTCTTCCTGCGTCGGTGGTTGAATGCGAAAGGTGGCGGCCGGCGCCTTGGGCACCTCGATCTTCGGAATGCTTTGCAACGGATCGCCCCGCACCGGGCTGCCGTCGGCCCAGGCGTCCTGCATGCTTAGCAGACCGATGGTGCAAAACGATAAAGTGATGACTTGTACGGCCCTGCGGCTTTGAGTCGACTTGACGGAATTCCCACGCGCGATGCGTGGCGCAAGACGGGCTCCTCCCTGGCGATGCGCCATCCCTATGCCCCTTGAATGCTTATTTTTTCGTGCGGCCAGTGTAACCGAGAGGCGTGAGGCCCCGTCAACGGGGGAATCTGCAGAGATGCGGCGGCCACACAACAACGCGATCACGCGCGACGGCGGCACGGTCGTTGCGCCGCTTAGAGACTCTCCTCCAAACGCGCTTCGACGCGCGCGAATGCCGCCGAAATCCGCGTCACGCCAGCATGTCGGCCCAGATACCTTGCGCCCATGCCATTCCGCGTGCGAAATCGTCTCGAGTCGGCCGAATCGAGACATCCGACTTCGCCAACACTGGCAGCATGGTTCGTTGCACCGGGTCGTAGCGATGTTCACCCGCGATATGCATTGCCTCGTCATTCGAGACGAAACTGAAGCACAGATTGAAGCACACCGGCTCTGGATTGACCGGGCGGCCGGCCAGGTCCGCCACTATCGCCGCTGCGCAAACTTTGGCGTGCTGATTGGCCATTTGCCCCGACTTCGGCATCTGCGGCGCGATCTGAATGGCGTCGCCCAACACGTGAACGCGTGGTACGACTTTCGAGGCGAACGTCAGGAAATCGACATCGCACCACCGGCCATTCGCCGTGGCGAGCCCTCCCCGCACCACAATATCAGCCGCGGACATCGGGGGAATGACGTTGAGTACATCGGCTGTCACCGTCTCACCCAGCTCGAAGCGGGCCTCATACTTCCCTGCGTTGCGAACGACTTCCGTGCAATTGAATTGCGGGTGGTACTCAAGCGAATCGCCGAAGCGCGACGCCCAAAGGCTTCTGAATTGATTCGCCTCAGAAAGAATGTCAGCGTTTGCGTCAAAGACGAGCACTTTGGCGCGAGGATTGTGAACGCGGAGCCAATGGGCCGCCTGCGTGGCCCGTTCGTATGGTGCTGGCGGACATCGAAGTGGCGCCTCTGGAATCGTCATGGCGAATACGCCGCCGTCCGGCATCGCGGCCAGCGCGGCGTGAATCTTTGCGGCCTCCGTCGCGTCAGTCCATCCGACCGGCAAGCTGTCGCGCAAATCCTTCGTACCCAGTCCGGCGATCGCCCCGCGGTCGAGCGAGATGCCCGGCGACATTACCAGCCGGTCATAGGTCAGCGCCGTGCCGTCGTCCAAGTGAACAGAGCGGCGCGCGGCATCGAACGATTGCACGCGACTGCGACGCCATTCCACGCCATGCCGGCGTGTCAGCGCTTCATAAGCAACTGTCAGATCGGCGACTCGGCGATTGCCCCCCACCACCAAATTCGAAAGCGGCAGGCTAACGAACGACTGACGCGGTTCAACGAGCGTAACTCGCAGTCTATTGCTCGACAACATGCGTAGATACTTCGCCGCTGTCGCCCCGCCGAATCCTCCGCCAACGACAACCACGTGCGCTTTGCGTAAGGCGTTAGTTCCGGCAATCGCCCCGCCCGCGCCAAGGCACGAAGTCGCGGCCAAGGCACCGAGCAAAACATCGCGACGGCGCATCATCGTGTGGACATCCCCTGCGAAGGCAAAGGTGGGCGCGATGTCATCGAGACATCGGCGCCACGCAATGCAAATTAGTGGATGGTTGCGGCCCCGCCTGCGCTCCGAAGTTGCGAGGCATTCAAGCCGTAGAGGTGATCCCGAATTTCGTTGACCATTCGAAATCCAGAAACGCACTCGTGAAGGATCAGCACAATCTCGTCATGGTTGTTCTTCTCGCAAGCCTCGAACAGTCGCGTAATGATCAGCGAGAGCTTGTCGCGCGCAAAAAAGTGCTCCGTCGCCATCATGATCTTCGGATGACGCGTTCCGGCAACATCGTCCCCAATCAGCAGTTCTTCGTAAAGTTTTTCTCCAGGACGGAGACCCGAGAATCGGATTTCGATATCGCCATCAGGCGACACATCGTCTTTCACTGAAAAACCGCTCAGGTGAATCATGCGCCGGGCGAGATCAGAAATCTTTACGGGCTCACCCATGTTTAGCACGAACACCTCCCCGCCTTGACTCATCGCGCCCGCCTGGATAACGAGTTGGGAAGCTTCGGGGATCGTCATGAAATATCGAGTGATATCGGGATGAGTCACTGTTACTGGTCCGCCACCAAGAATCTGCTTGCGAAACAGCGGCACAACCGAACCCGACGATCCCAGCACGTTCCCGAAACGCACCATGCAAAAACGCGTCTGCACCGCGGGGTCATTGGCATAGGCTTGCAGTACCAACTCCGCGAAACGTTTGCTTGCCCCCATGATATTCGTGGGCCGGACCGCCTTGTCCGTCGAGATAAGCACCATGATTTCGACTTCCGACGCGATAGCCGCACGCGCCGTGGCCAGCGTGCCGAAGACATTGTTCAGAATGCCTTCGGTCATGTTGAACTCGACGATGGGCACGTGTTTGTAGGCTGCTGCGTGATACACCGTCTGAATCCCACAAGACATCATTACGTCGCACAGGCGCGCCTCGTCGCGAACCGATCCCAGCACGGACATAAGGCGCACACCGAGGCGCTTATTGGTAATGATCGCCTCCAGTTCCTGCTCGATCGAATACAGCGCGAACTCGGATTGCTCATAGAGAACCAGCGTGGCGGGACGTCCCAACACGATTTGACGGCACAACTCGGAACCGATGGAACCACCGGCCCCCGTCACCATGACATGTTTGCCTAAGATGTTGGCTTTCAGCAAATCCTGCTGGGGCGGGACGATTTCGCGTCCGAGCAAGTCATCAATTTCGACTTCCCGGATGTCTTCTGCCTTCACAACGCCGTCGACCAGATCCGACATTCCCGGTATGACGCGCACCTCGACCTTTAACGGTTCGAGTTGATTGATAATCTGCAAACGGCGTGAACGGCCGGCAGATGGAATCGCGAGCAGAACTTGTCGGATTGCAAAACGCTCCACCAGGCGCGGCAAATCGTCTGGCGCATATGTTTTCAAGCCCACGATTTGCATCCCTTGGAGGGCCGTCGAGTCATCGACGAAAGCGACGGGCTGAAAATCGCGACCTGCGCGCAACGCGACGGCCAATTGGCGCCCTGAACTTCCGGCGCCGTAAATGACGACGGACTGGCGATCGTGCTTCAGGTTCGACGACGCCGTCTTTTGCAACACGGCACGCGCAAGGAAGCGGCTACCGCCGATGAATAACGTCGCCATCATCCAATAGATCAACATCGCGCCACGCGGCACCGGGGGCAGCGTGAGAAACACGAGGACTGCGGCGAACAGGCAGACTGCGACCGTGACAGCGACCACCACCATCGTCATCGCCCGCGCTTCAATATATCGAATCACTGCCCGATAGAGACCAAGGCGGACGAAGATCGGAATAGCAACGATCGAAACAATCGGATAAACCCACCAAGAGTAGATCTGCGGGAAACGCCAGACATCCAGGCGTAATCCGATTGCAGCCCAAAGGGCGAACGGGAGCAGCAATGCATCCATGCACACCAGGACCAAACTTTTGGCAGTCCGCGGCAAATTAGTGACAAATTTCAGCACTTCCTGGCACCTCCACCGCGAATTAATGGGACACGCCATCCCGGCACAGAACTTTGACGAACGTCGCGACCAGAATTTTGATATCAAACAGAAAGCTGCGGCGCTTCAGATATTGCACGTCGAACTCGACCTTCACTGGTATTGGAAGCTCATCTCTCCCGTTGATCTGTGCCCATCCCGTTAGCCCCGGGCGAAGTTCATGCACACCATACCGCGTGCGCAATTCAATTAGATCGTCTTGATTGAAAAGGGCCGGGCGCGGCCCAACCAAGCTCATGTCACCGCATACAATGCTCCAGATCTGCGGCAGTTCGTCGAGGCTGGTTCGGCGTAGCATGCCGCCAATGGGAGTAAGACACGACGCCGGGTCCGCCAACAAATGGGTCGCCACGGCTGGCGTATCGACTCGCATCGATCTGAATTTTGGCATGCGGAAGATCCGATTGTCTCGCCCAACACGATCTGACCAGTAGAGCGCTGGCCCGCGTGAAGTTGCGCGCACCATTACGGCGACGATGGCGATAGGCACCAGAAGGACCAGTCCAGCGAGCAGTGCCACGAAAAAATCGAATGCGCGTTTCATAGAGTTCTAGGACTTCTGCTTATCCTTGATTACGTTCGGGGGACGATAAGGAGCGAAGTTCTCAAATAATAATTGCGTGGTCGATAGTCGGGCCATCGGCCGTCGCGTTATCTCAACCTTGTGAATTGCATCAGGCAGCGACCATCGCCCGCACGCCATCGTGGACTGTGGCGAACCGATTCCCAACATAGCGTGTGCGTTCGCCGTCTACTTTGACAAAACGCACGAACGCCAGTCGATCACCCCCCCGCTTGCGCCGATCACCAGAAAGCTGACTATCATTTTCTAATTGTTCGGATTTACGCATTGATCGCCGCAACGAATGGCCGAAACCATGTGAGACCCTTTCACTTCGTTTGCGAAACCACAATGTTGAAAGACTCTATGATAGCCGCCTTTGCCCCCGCATGAGTCCAAATGACGGGCAACGAGCAACAGAGCGTCGAACGCCCTTCGCGTTGATCACACTGCCGCTTGCGCGGCGAAATACGCAAAAGCCTGGGAAAACCCAGTCCGTTATCCGTTGCTCATTGCCAGCCGTAGCGCTCGATGGGATCGTCTCGCCATTAGTTACCCGTGCGATTCGACGGACCGGGCTTGATCGGTGCGTCGCTGATCGGCGCGGGCGAGGACAGCGGCTTGGCCGTGACCGTGTCCGCGTCGATCGGCGTGGTCGTGACGGTCGCGGCGCTCGACTCGTCTGTCACCGGGGCCGGGTTCTTCGCAGCTTCCGTCGACAGGCGCTGTGCCTCGTCTGGCTTGATGTATTCGTATAGCTTGATGACCTTCTGCACGCCGTCGATACGGCTGGTCACGTTGGCCGCGATGCGCCCTTCCTCTTCGGAGACGAGGCCTAGCAGATACACGTCGCCACGCTCGGTGACGACCTTGAAGACGTTGGCCGAGATTTCCTTCGTGTTGATCAGGTTGGCCTTGACCTTGCTGGTAATCCACGCGTCGTTCGAGCGCGAGCCGAAGGAGCTGGCCGGTCCGATGGCGAGTTCGTCGACAATGCCGCGCACGTTGCTGATCTGCTTGACGATCTCGACGGCGCGCTGCTTGCTGGCGTCGTTGGGGACTTCCCCGGTGAGCAACACGCGACGGTTGAAGACCGTCACGTTGACGTGCGCGGCGTCCGGCAGGTTATTCGCGATGTTGGCTTCGGACTTGACCTGGATTTCACGGTCTTCCGTCTGCGCGCCGACGGAACGGCGGTCGGTGGCGACAAGTGCGCCGGTCGCGGCGCCGCCGAGAATGATGGGGGCGCAACCGGCCAGGGTTGCAACGATCAACGCTGCCGCGGCGAGCGGCTTGACCACGCGTTGGAAATTCATCGGGCATTCTCCTTGTTGGATGATCGAACGGGACGGCCCCCGCCGCGCCCAGCCGGCACCGCCCGCCCCCGCGACACAGTGCCCGTCATGCTCTTGACGCCTGATGACGCCAATAGGTTCACGCTTCGCCGAACAGCATCGCGTCGACCAGGTCGCACAGGCAGTGAATCGTGAGCAGGTGAACTTCCTGAATGCGCGCGGTGCGATCGGCCGGCACGCAGATATGCACGTCCAGCTCACCCAGCGCCGCATTGACCTTGCCGCCTCCCTTGCCGGTGAGCGCGATCACGTGCATGCCGCGCTCGTGCGCCGCTTCGATGGCGGTGAGCACGTTGCTGGAATTGCCGGACGTGGTAATGGCGAGCAGGACATCGCCCTCGTGCCCGAGCGCACGCACCTGTTTCGAGAAGATGGCGTCGAAGTTGTAGTCGTTGCCGACGGCCGTCAGGATCGACGAGTCCGTGGTCAGCGCGATAGCCGGCAATTCAGGGCGCTCGCGCTCGAAGCGGCCGACGAGCTCGGCGGCGAAGTGCTGGCAGTCGGCGGCCGAGCCACCGTTGCCGCAAGCGAGGATCTTGTTGCCGTTGGACAGCGCTTCGAACATGACGTCCGCGGCGGCGGCGATATATTCGGGCAGGGTGTCGCGCGCGGCCAGCTTGGTCTCGACGCTATCCGTGAAGTGTTGCTGAATTCGTTCGATCGACATGGTCGTTTGCCAGGGTGTCGCAAAAGCGGCCGGCCTTGCATCGGCGCCACGAGGGCACTCACCTGCATTGGCCGGCGTTCAAAGGCCGTCAGTCTTGAAAACGGCGCGTTCGCAAGTGTAACAGGGCCGGCGGGCGCGGGTTCCGTCAGAGATCATCGGCACGGAAGGCATCGGGCAGCCAGCGTGCCACGGGCGGACGCCCGTCGAACGTCACCACGTCGAAGCGACAGCGCCCCGCCGGACGCCGCAGCAGATAGTGTCGCGCGGCCAGGGCCAGGCGGCGTCGCTTGGCGCGCGTAATGCTTTCGGCGGCCCCGCCGAAGTCGCTGCGTGCGCGGGCGCGCACCTCGACGAATACCAGCACGCCGACGCAATCCCGCATAATGAGGTCGATTTCGCCGCCGCGGCACCGATAATTGCGCGCGACGAGCCGCCAGCCGCGCCGCTCCAGCAGCGTCTGGGCGTGGCCCTCGAACGATTCTCCTAACTGATTCGACATGGTTGTTCCGATGTTTACCGTTGCCGGCGCTGCCGGTGTTGCCAACGCCTGTGCGACCTGCAAGGCGACGATGTCATTTGCGGGAGTCCGTTGCCATGGATGAGCGCCTGATGTCGCTGGCCGAGGGCCAGCATTACCCGGCGGGCACGCTTTACATTGTTGCCACGCCGTTGGGCAACACCGCCGATATCACGGTGCGGGCGCTTCATATCCTTGGCATGGTCGACGCCATCGCCTGTGAAGATACGCGCAACAGCGCGCAGTTGCTGCAGCGGTATGGCATCGACAAGCCGTTGATTGCGGCCCACCAGCACAACGAAAACGAAGCGGCGACGCGCCTGGTCGAGCGTCTGCGGGGCGGCGAGCGCATTGCCTATATTTCGGACGCGGGCACCCCGGGCATCTCGGATCCTGGCGCGCGGCTGGTCGATGCGGTGCGAGCGGCGGGACTCGGCGTGGTGCCGATCCCAGGAGCGAGCGCAGTGATTACGCTGCTCTCGGTGGCTGGGGCCTGGGTGGAGGCGTTCACGTTCGTGGGTTTCCTGCCGTCGAAGGCGCAGCAACGCGCCCAGGCGATTGCCGCGCTCGCGGGCTCGACGTCGGCGCAGGTGTTCTACGAGGCGCCACATCGGATCGTGGAGACGGTCGCGGCGCTGGCCGAAGGGTTGGGCGGCGCACGCCGACTGTTGATCGGACGCGAGTTGACCAAGCGCTTCGAGGACATCCACGAATGTGCGCTGAGCGAGGGCGTTGCCTGGCTGAAGGCGGACGCGAACCGTCAGCGCGGCGAATTCGTGCTGGCGGTGTCGGGCGCAGAAGCGAGCACAAGCGACGACGGCGTCGACGCCGAAGCACAGCGCATCCTCGCATTGCTGGTGGCCGAACTGCCCACGAAAAGTGCCGCGAAGCTCGCCGCGGCGATTACCGGCGCGCCCAAGAATGCACTTTACGAGCGGGCGCTGGCCCTCAAGAACGCTTGATCGCCTCGTGCGGCAAGCGTGATTGGGGCGTGTCGGAAATCGGACGTGTCTGACAACGGTGGTTCCTTTCGCCCAAGCGCAGATCAAAAAACAAGCCCGCCGAAGCGGGCTTGTTTTCTTGCATCCCAACCGGTCAGCTCAACAGCAGCGCATCATCGTCGAGCTGTTCGCCGCGGGTGCGCTCGAACATCTGCAGCAGATCAGGAACGTCCAGGCCCTTGCGTTCGTCGCCCGACACGTCCAGCACGACCTTGCCCTGGTGCAGCATCACCGTGCGATCGCCGTAGTCCAGTGCCTGACGCATGCTGTGCGTGACCATCATCGCCGTCAGCTTGCTCTCTTGCACGATACGGGCCGTCAGCTCCAGCACAAACGCCGCCGTCTTCGGATCGAGCGCCGCCGTATGCTCGTCGAGCAGCAAGATCCGCGACGGCTGCAACGACGCCATCAACAGACTCACCGCCTGACGCTGACCCCCGGAGAGCAGCCCGATACGGTCCGCGAGCCGGTTTTCCAGCCCAAGGTTGAGCAGGCTCAGCTTCTCGCGGAACCGCTCGCGCAGCCCACGATTCAGCGCAAACCGGAAGCCCCGCCGCTCGCCGCGCTTGACCGCCAACGCCATGTTTTCCTCGATCGTCAACGCCTCGCATGTGCCGGCCATCGGATCCTGGAACACCCGCGCCACCTGACTCGCGCGCTGCCATGCCGTCTTCTTCGTGACGTTGTTGCCGTCGATGGAAATCGTCCCCGAATCGACCGGCAGGTCACCGCTGATGGCATTCAGAAACGTGGATTTGCCCGCACCGTTCGAACCGATCACCGTGACGAACTGGCCCGTCGGGATGTCCAGCGACATGCCGCGCAGCGCGCGATTCTCGATCGGCGTGCCCGGGTTGAAAGTGATCTTGAGATCTTTTGCGCTCAACATGATCAGGCACCTCCGTTCTTGCGGGGGAACAGCTTGCGGCGCGTTGCCGGCAGTACCAACGCCACCGCCACGAGCACGGCCGTCACCAAGTTCAGATCCTGCGCCTTCAGACCGATGAAATCGCTGTTGAGCGCCAGTGCGATGAAGAAGCGGTAAAGCACCGCACCGACAACCACCGCCAGCGTCGTGAGAACAAGACGTCGTGCCGGCAGGATCGTCTCGCCAATGATGACCGCCGCCAGGCCGATCACGATGGTACCGATCCCCATCGAGATGTCCGCGCCGCCCTGCGACTGCGCGAACAACGCGCCCGCAAGCGCCACCAGCGCATTCGAGAGCGCCATGCCCGCCAGGATCTCGTGGCCCGTGTTCACGCCCTGCGCCCGTGCCATGCGCGAATTCGCGCCCGTCGAGCGCATCGCGAGACCCTGCTGCGACAGGAAGAAGTAGTCCAGCCCGAGCTTCACCACGGCGACCACGGCCAACAGCAGCAACGGGCGCGTCACGTAGTCCGGCAACCAGGACACGTTTTCCGGCAGGAGCATTGTGAAGACGGTCGGCGACGTGATCAGCGGCACGTTCGGTGCTCCCATCACACGAAGGTTCACGGAGTAGAGCGCGATCATCATCAGGATACTGGCGAGCAGATCCATGATCTTCAGACGCACATTGAGCCAGCCGGTGATGAAGCCCGCCAGCGCACCCGCCGCCATCGCCGCCAAAGTCGCGGCGAACGGATTGGTGCCGCCGGCGATCAGCGTCGCGGCCACCGCGCCACCCAGAGCGAAGCTGCCGTCGACGGTCAGATCGGGGAAATTGAGGATGCGGAAGGAAATCAGCACCCCGAGCGCCACGAGGCTGAAGATCAGACCGATCTCCAGGGCGCCCATCATAGAAAAAAGAGACATTATCGTCATTCCACTGCGCAAGACGGCCCATGCCGGGTCTCGGCATCAGCGCTCACACGGCCGATGTCGGCCGGTTCGCGGCATCGCCGGTCGTTGCGCGACCGCCGTCGGGGGGAGCCGTCCCGCCCATTCGATAGGAAAAGAGCGGCGGGGACAGATCGTGTCCGGGCGCCGCCCTGTCGCGCCGCGATGCGGCGGGTATCACCCCGTCTCATCGCGCTTGCGCACGCTTTACTGCTTGATGACCGTCTTGGCTTCCTTCACCAGATCGTCCGACAGGGTCACGCCTTGCTTGGCCGCCGCCGCCGTGTTGACGAACAGTTCCAGGTTCGAGCTGGTCTGCGAGGCAATCGCCCCCGGCTTCTCGCCCTTCAGGATGCGACCGACCACCTTGCCGGTCTGACGGCCCAGGTCGTAGTAATTCACACCCAGTGCCGCGATGGCGCCGCGCTTCACGCTATCGGTATCCGACGCCACCAGCGGGATCTTGCGGTCGTTGGCCACCTTCACCAGCGATTCGTAAGCCGACACGACGTTGTTGTCCGTGTTCGTGTAGATCACATCGACCTTGCCGACCAGGCTGCTGGCCGCCGAGCTGATGTCGACGGTGCGCGGCGCAGCGGCTTCGACCAGCGTCAGTCCGGCCGCCGGCAGCAACTTCTTCAATTCGTTGACGACCACGACCGAGTTCGCTTCACCCGGGTTGTACACCATGCCGACGCGCTTGGCGTGCGGTACGACACGCTTGATCAGCGCGATCTGCTTGTCCAGCGGCAGCTTGTCGGACACGCCGGTCACGTTGGTGCCCGAGGGCGCCCAGTTCTTGACCAGTTGCGCCGCAACCGGATCGGTCACGGCCGAGTAGACCAGCGGCACGGACTTGGTCGCAGCCGCCACGGCCTGCGCGGTCGGCGTGGCAATGCCGATGATCACGTCCGGCTGGTCGCCCACGAACTTGCGCGCGATCTGCGCGGCCGTACCGACATTGCCCTGTGCGCTCTGATATTCCCACTTGAGGTTCTTGCCGACCTCGTAGCCTTCCGCCTTGAGTTCGTCGCGTGCGCCATCGCGGATGGCGTCCAGCGCCGGGTGCTCCACGATTGCCAACACTGCCACCGATTTCGTCCCCTGCGCGAATGCCGCGCCGGTCGCGCCCAACAACGTTGCGGCCACTGCGCACAACACGGTGCGCTTGGCGAATTTGCCCATCGTCGACATTAAAACTCCTCCAGGAATGCTCTTTCTTTGATAGGTGCGCTGAGCCCGTGTCTCGCCGGGCCTCACTCGGATGCACACAAATCGTGCACCGGCGCGTGGGGCACAGTCTACCCACATCCCCCGCAGCGAACAACGGTTGCCAACGCAACCGCCCGGAAGGCCCGTGGAATATCGAAGTGCGCGGAAAAACTGGCAGATTGATGCGTCGATCGGAAAAAAAATAGTCGATCTGTTCGCTTGGAATCCAATGTGCGCATATTAATGCGCCGTCTTCAGCCAGTTCAATTCATCGAAAATCGGAATAATGCGCCAAATTTCTGAAGGCATGTGCTCTTTTGCACAACAACCGCGCAAACCGATTCCTGCCATGCAGGAAGGCGTCCACGTGATTTCAGAATTGGCTTTTGGGGGAACCACGCACCGCAACGCACCACGCGTCGGATCGGGTCAGGGGGCGTTCTTGCTGTCGTCCAAGCCGAGGGCGGCGACTTCGGTGCGGGAGAGGCGGCGGATTTCCACCTTGGCATGCCCGGCGCGAATGAAGTTGAGCTGCTTGGCCGCGGCGTAGGAGAGATCAATGATGCGATTGCGTGCGTAGGGACCGCGATCGTTGATTTTGACGACGACGGTCTTGTTATTGGCGACGTTGCGCACGAGCGCGAAGCTGCCTAACGGCAACGTCGGATGCGCAGCGGTCGGCTCGTTCATGTCGAACGATTCACCGGTGGCCGTGCGACGCCCGTGAAACCGCTTGCCGTACCAGGACGCCATGCCGGTCTGGTAAAACGTGCCGGCGTCAGCGCGCAAGTGCGCTTCGCCGTCACGTTCCTGCGCATCGGGTTCGCTGGGACTGAGGCCTTCGGTGCGATACGCCTTGCCGGGCCACTGCAGATCGAAGCTCGACCCGACCGGCGCGTTGGCTTCGCGCGCGCGGGCGCGCGCGTCTGTCGCCGAAGCGGCGGCAGCCGTGTGGCTGAGGGGTTCGAGCGGCGTTGTGCAGGCTGTCAACGTCAGGGCGATGGCGCAGCCGACCGCGAACCGTGTGAGGATCTCGCGTGTTCGCATAGCGCGCAAGTTTAACACGACGCCAAATGCAACCCATCAGCGAGCGTTCACTTACGCGCCGAGACCGGCTGAATCGTCATTGTGCTGAATTGATCGGTGACCTCGAATCGATCCCGTTCGAGCGTCCGGGCCTGCCTGGCGTGCGGTGGTCGAGCGGGCCGTCGGCTGCGACGCGCCCGGCGAGCGTCGGCCAGCCCGAATTACAATAGCGGAAACTGTGTCCCCGATATCCCATGAACGTCACTCTGATTCCTGTCACGCCTTTCCAGCAAAACTGCACCCTGCTCGTTTGCGATGCGACGAAGCGCGCCGCCGTGGTCGACCCCGGCGGCGACATCGACCGGATCGCGGGCGAGATCGAACGCCAGGGCGTGACGCTCGAGAAAATCTTCCTGACGCACGGTCATCTGGACCACTGCGGCGGCGCAGGCGCGCTGGCCGAGAAGTACGGCGTGCCGATCGAAGGCCCGCATCCGGACGACGCCTTCTGGATCGACCAGCTCCAGACGCAGAGCGCGCGCTTCGGTTTTCCCGAGCCGCAAGCCTTCACGCCGGACCGCTGGCTCGGCGACGGCGACACGGTCACGTTCGGCGAAGTCGCCCTCGATGTGCTGCATTGCCCGGGGCATACGCCGGGGCATGTCGTGTTCTTCTCGGCGGACGAGCGTCTGGCCAGCGTGGGCGACGTTCTCTTCGCCGGCTCGATCGGCCGCACCGATTTTCCGCGCGGCAACCATGCCGACCTGATCGCGTCGATCCGCGACAAACTCTGGCCGCTCGGCAACGACGTGACCTTCATTCCCGGGCACGGCCCTGTCTCAACATTCGGTCAGGAACGTCAGACCAACCCGTACGTGGCCGACGCCGTGCTCGCCCGGAGCGCCGTATGAGTGAGGCCGTCTCGCGTATCCCCTCGCGCATCATTCCCGCCGACGAGGAAATTTTCGTCAGTACCGATGTCGAGGCCGACGGCCCGATTCCCGGCCCGCATTCGATGCTGAGTTTCGCCTCGGCGGCCTACACGGCCGACAAGGAGCTGATCGGCACGTTCAGCGCCAACCTCGAATGCCTGCCCGACGCGAAGGGGCACCCACTGACGATGAAGTGGTGGAAAACCGAGCCGGACGCATGGGCCGCCTGCCGCGTCGACCCGGAAGATCCGGCGAAGGCACTCAAGGCGTATGTGAAGTGGGTGGAGAAGTTGCCGGGCAAGCCGGTGTTCGTTGCCTATCCGGCGGGGTTCGATTTCACGTTCATGTTCTGGTACATGATGCGTTTCGTCGGCCGTTGTCCGTTCTCATGGTCGGCCCTCGACATCAAGACGCTCGCGTACGCCATGACCGGCATGCCCTATCGCAAGTGCATCAAGCCGCGTCTGCCGCAAGTCTGGCTCGACCCGCTGCCCCATACGCACGTGGCGCTAGACGACGCGCTCGAACAAGGCGCGCTCTTCTGCAACATGCTCGCCGAGCTGCGCGAGCAGCAGAAGACGCTGACTGAACTTCCCGGCTGGCGCGGCGCCGGACTCACGGCGAACGCCGACGCCCCGGTGTTCGGATCGGCCGCGGCGCAAGCGGCTGCCGCAGCAGCGGCGGCCGAATCGCCAGATACCGGCCCCGGCAAGGACAGCGCGGCCCACGGCTGAGCGAAGGCCAGGGGCAGCGCGACGCCATTACAGCCTGGCGGGAACGGTCCGATGCGAAGTGCGGCGCCCCCCCCTGCCGACTACAGCACGTCGTTCGCCAACGCCGGCGGACGCGCAATCACGGCCCTGTCGCCGTTGACCACGATGGGGCGCTGCAACAGCTTCGGATGCGCCGCCACCGCAGCGAGCAGGGCGTCGTCGGTCATCGCCGTGTCGGCCAATCCCAGCTCGGCGTACTCGCTTTCGTTGCTCCGGATCATCTCGCGCACGGGCACGCCCAGCAGCTTGTGCAAGCGCTTGAGGTCGGCCAGCGTCGGCGGCGTCTTCAGGTATTCGATGATCTGCAGATCGCTGCCGCCCACTGCCGGCGCCCCCTCCACCAGGGCCAGCGCTTCGCGCGACTTCGAGCAGCGCGGGTTGTGATACACGGTAATCATGGTCGCTCCAATACGTTGAAAATGCGTCCGGCGCGACGTCGTCGTTCACGCTTCGCACGCGCGCCGCGAGTATGCATCGTATCGCCGCATGCCGCCACTGACGCACCTCCTCCCCGTCATCTCCCGCGGCGCTCCCCCCGCCGATTCCCCCGATTTACCGGCCTGACGCCGCGCATCCGGCAATGGGTAGGCCGCCGCGAAGCCCTCTACGTGTTTACCGCGCTGCGCATCGCGCATGCGCCACCTAACATAGGCAAGGAGGGTTGCGCGTCGCACCAGCGGGCCGCACTGCCACACCGCATCGCAACGGGAATCGCTTCGGACGTACCCGTTCGCGATCCGTGAAACCGCTCCCTCCGGTAGGTGAAAAGGAAGAGAAGTGTCGCGGATGTTGGGGGAAACGACGTATGGATACGCAACCTTATCAGTGGCGGCGGGCGGCGAAGGCCGCCACAAGCGTCTCCGTCATCGCATGCGCCCTGGCCGTATGGGGCTGCGCCAATCCGGATTTCGAGCCCAAGAAGCCACTCGTTCTCAACCTGACGCCGGCCCAGGTGCCACTCACAGCGCTCGATCAGTACAAGATCGCAGCGGCGCAACGCGTGACCGCAGTCAACGCCCGCGAGATCACCCCTGGCAATCCCCAGCCGATGTTGCGCTCAGTGGTATCGCTCGAATATTGGGTCGACCGCGGCGGTAACGTCACGAGAGTGGCGCTCTATCGCAGCAATGGCGACCATGAGGCGGAACGCATCGCCGTCACTAGCTTGCGACGGGCCAGTCCGTTACCGATGCCGAGCCGGGCGCTGGTCGACAGCAGCGGACGCGTGCGCGCCGTCGAAACCTGGCTCTTCAACGACGATGGGCGCTTCCAGTTGCGCAGCGTGGCGGCACCTCAGATCGACGGGCAGTGATATCGTGACGGGCATCGATCCACCCTGCCCGGCGCGTGTCGGGCGACGGAGATGCGCATGCCGCGATTTGCTGCGAACCTGACCCTGCTTTATCAGGAAGTGCCGTTCCTGGACCGTTTCCGCGAAGCCGCGAGCGATGGTTTCCGAGGCGTGGAGTGCCTGTTCCCGTATGATCATCCGGCGCAAGCGGTGCGGGCGCGTCTGGACGACGCGGGGCTCACGCAGGTGCTGTTCAATACACCCGCCGGCGACTGGGCCAGCGGCGAGCGCGGGCTGGCTGCGCTACCGGGACGCGAGGCGCAGTTTCGGGACGGCCTCGAACGCGCGCTCGACTATGCCGATACGCTGGGCTGTCGCCAACTTCATGTGATGGCGGGATGCCCCGACGCCTCGGCATCGCTCGAGCGCTGCCGGGCCGTCTATCTCGACAATCTCGCCTATGCGGCCGCACAGGCTGCCGCGCATGGCATCACGATCCTGATCGAACCGATCAATCCGCGCGACTTCCCCCGCTATTTCCTCACGCGCCAGGATCAGGCCCAGGCCATTCGCCACGAGGTTGGCGCCAGCCATCTCAAGGTGCAGTTCGACATCTATCACTGCCAGATCGTCGAGGGCGACCTGGCCGTCAAATTGCGTCAGCACATTGCCAATATCGGGCATGTGCAGGTCGCTGGCGTCCCCGCGCGTCACGAACCCGACACCGGCGAAGTCAACTATCCGTTCCTGTTCCGTCTGCTCGACGAACTGGGTTATGCCGGATGGGTGGGGTGTGAGTATCGTCCGCAGGGCGCAACGCGCGAGGGGCTCGGCTGGCTCAAACCGTGGCTCAGGGCCACCCGATAAGGCGCCGAATCGCGACACCGGCAATGCGGATATTCATTTACGCACGGGTGAATCGATTTCCGAAAAGTGAATCGGAGGGCGAACCAGTCTTCGGGATGACGACCAAAGGCGTAGGAAAGATGTAGGTCTGTGGAGGGGAAAAAAATGGCGGGACACGCGGACCCGCCAAAACCACACGCTACGGGGTTAGCGCGAGGAGACCAGATTCAGAGCACTGCATCGAACTACCTTGCAGATCGCGCCGGGGGACGCATTCCACCGATACAGTCGCGCTGCCGTGTTACCGGGGGATAAGCACGTCAGCGTTGAGAAGCATTTTGGTGGAAACGTCTGGGGGGAGGGGTAACAAAGTGTTTCAGGTTGTAACACCTGCGCCGTCGACGCGCTTTCCCGGATGACCTTCGCGCCTTTCCTGGCGTGCCTTTCAGGCGCGTCGGCCGAAGCACAATTTGGTTCGTGATCCTGAGTAACTTGTCCGCCAAAGCATCCATGACGGCGACGCTCGCGCGCCAACCCATCGCGTCAGTGTGCCGCGAACGCGTTTCACGTTCGGTGCGTCAATGTGCTAAGTTCATTCCTTGTGCGTGGCAGCAAAGTGGGCGTGCGCGATCCGCGGGCGCACCATCGCCGCGGATCGGCAGCACCACGAGCACAATGATTCCGTCAACGACAGCACCGGCCCTGTCGGGCCGCATTCGCATGGACACCATGGAACGTTTGGGGCAGATACTGGCACGCGACCGCGTGATCGGGGTGGTGGGCCTGTCGCCGCGGCCGGACCGGCCGAGCCACACCACATCGCGTTACATGCAGCAGCACGGGTACCGGATCGTGCCGATCAACCCGGAGGCGGCCGACGCCGGCGCGACGATCCTGGGCGAGCCCGTCTACGCGAGCCTGACCGAGGCGGCCGACGCCTTGCGCACCGAGGGCCTGCGGATCCAGATGGTGGACTGCTTCCGTCGCAGCGGCGATATTCCGCCCATTGCGGACGAGGCCGTCGCCATTGGGGCCAACAGCCTGTGGATGCAGTTGGGCATTGAAAACGACGACGCCGCGGCCGTCGCGCTGGCGGCAGGGCTGGACGTCGTGATGGACCGTTGCGTCAAGATCGAGCACCAGCGCTGGCAGATGCAAGGGGGCCATCCCCGCGCCAGCGTCGACGCACCGCCGCTGAGAGCGCCCCTTCCGAAACGCTGAACCGCCGACTTCCGACTCTGCCAATCGCCTGCTGATATGACCATCGACGCCGATCTACTCGCCTACTACGACCAAATGGCGCGCAAGTACCCCGTTAGTGCCGACGACGGCACGCCGAGCGCGCAGGACGTGCGCACCCGGTTCGCCACCATCGCCGGCGAGGCCCTGCGCCCGTTGCCGGCCGGCGTGCGCAGCGAGACTATCGACATTCCGCTGCCCGGCCGCACCCTGCGAGCGCGGCTATATCGCCCGATGGGCCGCGAAGTGCCGCTCGTCGTGTTCTTCCATGGGGGCGGCTGGGTCGTGGGAGACGTCGACACGCATGGAACGATGGCCGCCTTCCTGGCGCAGGACGGCGACGTGGCGGTGTTGAGCGTCGATTACCGGTTGGCGCCCGAGCATCCGTTCCCGGCACCCGTCGACGACGCGCGTGACGCCTTGGCATGGGCGGCGGAGCAGCGCGCGCAACTGGGCGTGCGGGTCGACCGCCTGGCCGTGGCGGGCGACAGTGCCGGGGGCCACCTGGCGGCGCAGGCGGCGGCGTGGTTCAACGATCGGCATCCCGGGATCGTTGGTGCGCAATTGTTGATCTATCCGGTCGTGCAGTACCGCTTCGACACCCCCAGTTACGAGCGCCTGGCGGACGGTGTCGGCCTGACGCGCGACGAGATGCGCTGGTACTGGCAGACATTCCTGGGCGACGTGGAACCGTCGTCCGACGACGTGCGAGTCAATCTGACCGCGCAGGCGCCGCGCCATGCCTTGCCGCACGCATTGGTCATCGCGGCCGAATACGATCCGTTGCACGACGAAGCGGTATCGTACGCACAGTTCGTGGCGAGTTGGGGGGGCCGGGCGGAGATCATCGAGGCGCCCGGCCTGACACACAGTTTCGCGAGGCTACAACCGTTCGTCCCGCAGGCGCGGCTGGTCATGCACGACGCGGCACAGCGCCTGCGCGACTGGCTTGGATAACACCGGGACCCAGGCCGTCACTTCAGCCACTTGTCGACGACCTTCTGATATTCCCCGGTCTTCTGCGCGAGGTTCAGCCACTGGTCGACGTATTGCTTGAAGATGTCGTCGCCACGCGGCAGCAGGTAGGCCTTCTCGCCGAACTGCAGCGGCTTGTCGGGGTTGACCGGGCACAGTGTCGGATTCAGCTTGTGCTGCAGCAGAGTTTCTGAGGCGTCGGTGACCATCACGTCGGCTTTGCCGTCGACGATTTGCTTGAAGATCGTGACGTTGTCCGGGTAGATCGTGAGTGTGGCGTTCGGCAGGTACTGGCGGGCAAACCGTTCGTTCGTGCCGCCCGGGTTGGCGATGGCACGCGTGCTGGGCCGGTTCAGATCGGCAAGCGTCTGGTACTTCGCCACGTCGGCACAGCGCACGATCGGCGACTTGCCGTCGACCATGACCACACTGCTGTAGTAGGCGCGCGCCGCGCGATCGAGCGTGACGGACACGCCACCGACCGCGATATCGCACTTGCCGGCGGTGAAATCGTCCATCAGCCCTTTCCAGGTGGTCGGGACGATCACGGGCTTCACGCCCAGCGACTTCGCCAGCGACGCGACCAGATCCACGTCAATGCCCTCGAACTGACCGTCGGGACGCCGAAACGAGTAAGGCTTGTAGTCGCCCGTCGCGCAGGCGCGCAGCGCGCCCGATTTGATGATGTCGTCCAGTCGGGAGTGAATGGCGGGGGGCGCGGAAGGACTCACGACGGCGGCCGATTGCGCGTAGGCTGCGGAAACGGCAAGCGCCGCCCCCGCCATGAGGGCCGCGCGGGCGGCCGTCAACATGACTTTCATGCTTGTCTCCTGAGGTTTGACGTAGTGGCGCACTGCGCTCCCGTACTGTCTGATGCAGCGCGTGGGGCTTAATAGTAAAGACACTCCGGGCCAACGCCAATCGGTATGACGGCAGTGTGCCGTGCGCGCCACGCCGACTCGCCGCCAGTGACTGATGTGCGGCATAACAGCCCGCCGTGCGTCCAGGCCGAGGATACGCGAGTAAAATGGCCGCTTGCCCCAACCCTCCAACCCACCGCCGCGACGTGTCCCAAGCTCTGCAAAACGATACTTTCCTGCGCGCCCTGCTGCGCCAGCCGACCGAGTACACGCCGATCTGGCTGATGCGCCAGGCGGGCCGGTACCTGCCCGAATACAATGCCACGCGCGCGAAGGCCGGCAGCTTCCTGGCGCTCGCCAAGAACCCCGCCTACGCCACCGAGGTCACGCTGCAGCCGCTCGAGCGCTTCCCGCTCGATGCCGCCATCCTGTTCTCGGACATCCTCACCATTCCCGACGCCATGGGCCTCGGCCTGTCGTTCGAGGCGGGTGAAGGGCCACGTTTCGCCCACCCGCTGCGCACCGAAGACGACGTGCACCGCCTGCAGGCGCCGGACCTCGACAGCCTGCGTTACGTCTTCGACGCCGTTGCCGAGATCCGCCGCGCGCTGAACGGGCGTGTGCCGCTCATCGGCTTCTCCGGCAGCCCGTGGACGCTCGCGTGCTACATGGTCGAAGGGGCTGGGTCGGCGGACTTCCGTACCGTCAAGACGATGATGTATGAGCGTCCCGACCTGATGACGCACATCCTCGAGACCAACGCGCGCGCCGTCGCGGCCTACCTGAACGCCCAGATCGAAGCGGGCGCGCAAGCCATCATGGTGTTCGACACCTGGGGCGGGGCGCTGGCCGACGGTCTGTACCAACAGTTCTCGCTCGCGTTCATGCAAAAGGCGCTCGCGGGCGTGCACCGCGAATGGAACGGTGCGCGGATTCCACATATCGTCTTCACCAAGGGCGGCGGTCAGTGGCTCGAAGCCATTGCCGACACCGGGCCCGACGCCATCGGACTCGACTGGACCGTCGATCTCGCAGCCGCGCGCCGCCGTGTCGGCGACCGTTGTGCGCTGCAAGGCAATTTCGATCCCACCGCCCTCTTTGCATCGCCCGAGGCCATACGTACCGAGGCCCGCCGTCTACTCGACGCTTATGGCAACGCACCAGGCCACGTTTTCAACCTGGGGCACGGTATTTCGCAGTTCACGCAACCGGACCACGTGGCGGCGCTCGTCGACGAAGTTCACGGCTACAGCCGCAAGCTGCGCCAGACGGCGTAGTCGCCAACGCGCACAAGTGGCGGTGCGGATCGCGAGGCCATTTGCCCCGCAAATCCAACCGCCGTTCCAAGCACAGAATGTCAAGTGTCAACCTGTCGAGTAACCCCTCCAATTTACGGAGTTGTCCCGAAGACTTATACACAAATTCTCGCTGCGCCGCCGCAAGTGAGAGACCAAGGGAAAGCCCCTTGAGCGTTGTTCATAAGTCATTGATCAAAAAGCATTTTTGATTCGAGCAAAGTCGAGACGCAGCACCGCGCGAGGGCCGTCTGGTGGGGCTGACGAGAGATAATCCCCACAGTTCTCAACATAGTTATCCACAAGCACTCCCGGCCCACCGGAAACCCGACTCAAATCCGGGGTTTACCGACACTTCTCAGGATTCACTTTAAGTTTGACCCGCGCCGACGATCTTTCCGAACCGTCTCTTGCATCGACTGAGGATGCTCTGTCCCCGGTCGCCATGCCACGCATCGGTGCCCCCGCTATCGCCCGCGTGGCGCTTGATACGCCGCTGCTCACGCTGTTCGACTATCGGCTCGACCAAGCCGCGAGCCCGGGGCAACTGGTGCAGGTGCCGTTCGGACGCCGACAGGTGGTGGGCGTCGTCTGGGAATTGACGCACCGCAGCGAAGTCGACCCGGGCAAGCTGCGCGACGTCACGGCCGTCTGGCATGAATTACCGCCGCTCGGCGACGACTGGCGCGACCTGATGCAATTCGCCTCGCGTTACTACCAGCGCGGGGTTGGCGAGGTCGCCCTGCCCGGCGTCCCCGCGCATTTGCGCACCCCGATGCGCTGGCCTCGACTGCTCGCCCAGCGCGGCGTGCAACGTTACCGGCTGGCCGACGGTGCCCTTGCCGCACTTCTGGAGAACGTCCCCGCCCGCTTGCGCGCGCAGCGCCGCCTGGCCGAAGGCCTGGCGCAAGCCGGCACACTCGATGCGGACGAGGTGCGAACCCTGTGCGCGAAGGCCGCCGACGTGCTCAAACAGTGGGCGGCCGCCGGCTGGGTCGTCGTCGACACTGTGCCGTTCCACGAAGCGGTGCGTCATGCCGACGAGGCTGACAGTGAGGATGACGAATCGAGCGCCACCGAGTCCGCCGAAGCCGACGATTCCACCGATTCCGCGCTCGCCGATACGTCGGCCCACCGCGATGTCGCCCCCTCCGACGCCCCGCGCGCCGCCAGGACGTTGACCGCCGGGCAGGCTGACGCCGTCGCGGCCATTCACGACGCCCTCGAAGCCGCGGGCGCCCGATGCCTCGACGCCGCAACGTCGACCGGCGAGAACGACGCGGCCCGCACGGGCGCCGCAGATGACCTCCCCCCCTGCCCCCCGTTCCTGCTCTACGGCGTGACCGGCAGCGGCAAGACCGAGGTCTATCTGCGCGCGGTGGCCGAGGCCCTTCGCGAGCGCGACGCCCAGGTCCTCGTGCTCGTACCGGAAATCAATCTGACGCCGCAACTCGAAGGCGTGTTCCGCGCGCGATTCCCTGAAGAAGCGCTCGTCACGCTGCATAGCGGACTGGCCGAAGGCGAGCGCGCCCGGCACTGGCTGGCGGCCCATCGCGGTGAAGCGCGCATCGTGCTCGGCACCCGGCTCGCGGTCATGGCGTCGCTGCCGCATCTGCGCCTTATCGTCGTCGACGAAGAGCACGACCCGTCCTACAAGCAACAGGAAGGACTGCGTTACTCGGCGCGCGACCTCGCGATCTGGCGTGCGAACCGGTTACGCATCCCTGTCGTCCTCGGCTCGGCGACGCCATCGCTCGATAGCTGGCGACGCGCCGAGCAGGGCCGCTACGTGCGTCTCGCGATGCCCGAACGCGCCACGCCCGATGCCGTGCTGCCACGCGTCTCGCTCATCGACATGGACATCGAACACAAGCGTCAGCGCACGGTGCACGAGGGATTGTCGCAATCGCTGCTTGCCGCCATTCGCGCCCGGCTCGAAGCGGGCGAGCAAAGCCTGCTGTTCCTGAACCGCCGTGGTTACGCCCCGGTGCTCAACTGCGATGCTTGCGGCTGGATCAGCGACTGTCGCCGTTGCAGCGCCCACATGGTGCTGCACAAGCCCGAGCGGCGGCTGCGCTGCCATCACTGCGGCGCCGAGTCCCGCATTCCGCACGCCTGCCCCGATTGCGGCAATCTCGATCTCGCGCCGCTGGGGCGCGGCACGCAGCGCATCGAGGAGGCACTGGCCGAACAGTTCCCCGAGGCGCGGCTCGCGCGTATCGACGCCGACAGCACGCGCCGCAAAGGCAGCGCGCAGGCGTTGTTTGCCCAGGTACATGCGGGCGAAGTCGACATCCTGATCGGCACGCAGATGGTCGCCAAGGGCCACGACTTCCGCAACGTCACGCTCGTGGGCGTGGTCAACGCCGACAGCGCCCTGTTCTCGCACGACTTCCGGGCAGCCGAGCGTCTCTTCGCGCAGTTGATGCAGGTGGCCGGTCGCGCCGGGCGTGCGGCCCGTGCCGATGGCCCCGGCGACGTGCTGATCCAGACACGCTACGCGTCGCACCCGTTGTTCGCATCGCTCATGCGTCATGACTACGCGGGCTTCGCGGCGCAACAACTGGAGGAGCGGCGTGTCGCCTTGCTGCCGCCGTTTACGCATCAGGCGCTGCTGCGCGCCGAAGCCCGGCGGCTGGATGACGCCATGACGTTCCTCAAACAGGCCCGCGAGATCGCTGCCACGCCCGCGCTGCACGACACGCGCATTGCCCTGTGGGATCCGGTGCCAATGACGATGGTGCGGATCGCGGGTACCGAGCGCGCCCAACTCGTCGTCGAAAGTCCGCATCGCGGCGCGCTGCAACGCTTCCTCACCCACTGGATGGGCGAGCTGCGCGCCCTCAAGGCCCCCGTGCGCTGGCATCTCGAAGTCGATCCTCTCGAAATATAAATCGGTATATAACGTTCCGGAAATTTGACAACATCGCCCGAATCTCCGACGATGCTGACAGCAGTCGAGCACCGCACGTCGAACGGTTCACGTCATCTGCACGATAAGAAGTCCTACAGGAGACATCCCGATGAAATCGCACGACCGGAGCGCCGCGCCTACGGCGCCACACCCCGCCACACCGTCCCTCCCCACCGAATCCCCCCTGGCCGAGGCTTCGCGGCGCCGCTTCCTGCGACGCGCGGGTGCGCTGGGCGTCGGTGCCAGCCTTGCGGGGCGGGCGCTCGACGTACTCGCCGCCACCACCGCACCGCAGATGGTGACGCTGCCGTTTGCGAATGGAGAACGCGAACTCATCGCGTATCCGCAGAAGCGGCCGCTGATCCGCTTGACGGCGCGCCCCCCGCAACTGGAAACGCCGTTCGCGGTCTTCAATGACGGACTCATCACGCCGAACGACGCGTTCTTCGTGCGCTATCACCTGGCGGGCATTCCGACCGACGTCGATCCGGCAAAGCATCGGATTCACGTGCGCGGCAGCGTTGCCAAACCGCTCGACATCTCGCTCGCGTCGCTCAAGAAGGATTACGGTGCGCCGGTGGAACTCGTGGCCGTGCATCAGTGCTCGGGCAACAGCCGTGGCTTTTTCGAACCGCGTGTCGCGGGCGGGCAGCTCGCCAATGGCGCCATGGGCAACGCGCGCTGGCGCGGCATTCCGCTCAAGCGGATTCTCGAACGCGCGGGCGTGTCGGCCAGTGCGAAGCAAGTGACGTTTGAAGGTCTCGACCGGCCGGTCATCCCCACGACGCCCGAATTCGTGAAGGCGCTCGACCTCGATCACGCGATGGATGGCGAAGTGATGATCGCGTTCGCCATGAACGGCAAGGATTTGCCGATGCTCAACGGCTTTCCGGTGCGCCTGGTCGTGCCGGGCTACTACGGCACGTACTGGGTGAAGCATCTGGCGGACATCAACGTCATCGACAAGGTGTTCGATGGCTTCTGGATGGCGACGGCGTATCGCATTCCCGATAACGACTGCAATTGCGTCACGCCGGGCAAGGCGCCTGAAAAAACGAAGCCGATCGAACGCTTCACCGTGCGCTCGTTCGTCACGAGTCTGGCCGATGGCCAGCACGTGGCGGCGGGCAAGGCGCTACGCGTGCGCGGCATCGCGTTCGACGGCGGCGAAGGCATTCGCGACGTGCAGTTCTCGGCCGATGGCGGCCAGACCTGGCAGGCGGCCCACCTTGGCCACGAACTGTCGAAGTACTCGTTCCGCGAATGGACGGCGTCGTTCACGCCTCCGCGACCCGGCGAGTACGCGCTCCAGGTGCGGGCGACGAATCGTGCAGGGGTGTCGCAACCGCTGCAATCGCTGTGGAATCCGGCCGGCTATCTGCGCAACGGGGTGGAAACCGTGCGTGTGGTCGCGGCTTGAGACGGGGGACGATCATGAACGTTTCGAAGATTGCTTGCCGGGCGGCCCTGCTGTCCGGTCTGTTAGGTCTGTGCGGCGCCCTCGCGGCCCCGGTGCATGCGCTGGAGATCAAGCTGCCGCAAGCGACGTCGCAGTTGAAAGCCTCGACGCTGGCCGGTTATCAATCGGCCAACTCCTGGTGCGTCATGTGCCACTCGCTCGACTACGTCAACACCCAGCCGCCCATGTCGGCCGCCTTTTGGAGCGCGGAAGTCACGAAGATGGTGAAAGTGTATGGCGCCCCCATCCCGGAAGATCAGGTCAAGCTGATTTCGGAGTATTTGGGAAAAACGTACGGCACCGACCAGAAATAACGCCCCCCGCCCCGGCCTGTGGGCCGGGGCACGACCTGGCGTTTGGCGTCCCGCCGCCACACCTAGGTGCAACCCTAATATCGACTTCGGTTGCACCTCCTCTGAAACCCGGTTACGATGCCGCAATTCACCCGCTATGGGTGTCACGTTTTCGCGTCATCAGGTAACCCTTCCATGGCTAACACCACTCTCGGCGTCAAGGTCGACGACGTACTGCGCGCCCGGCTCAAAAGCGCCGCCCAGCAAATCGAGCGCACCCCGCACTGGCTGATCAAACAGGCCATCTTCGCCTATCTGGAGCGCATCGAGAGCGGCGCGCTGCCGCCCGAGTTGAGCGGCGCGAGCCAATCGGGCACCGAGGTGATCGACGGCCACGCGGGCGACGACACCGTGCCGCACCCGTTCCTCGAATTCGCCCAGAACGTGCAACCGCAGTCGGTGCTGCGTGCGGCGATCACGGCGGCCTATCGCCGCCCCGAGCCGGAATGCGTGCCCGTGCTCGTCGGCCAGGCCAAGCTGGCCCCGGCCACGGCCACGTCGGCTTCCGCGCTCGCCCGCAAGCTCGTCGTCGCCCTGCGCGGCAAGAGCACCGGCGGCGGTGTCGAAGGCCTGATCCACGAATTCTCGTTGTCCAGCCAGGAAGGCGTGGCGCTGATGTGCCTGGCCGAAGCCCTGCTGCGCATTCCTGACAAGGCCACGCGCGACGCGCTCATCCGCGACAAGATCAGCAAGGGCGACTGGCACGCCCACATGGGCAATTCGCCGTCGATGTTCGTCAACGCCGCCACCTGGGGCCTGATGATCACCGGCAAGCTCGTCACCACCACCAGCGAGGCCGGCCTCACCAAGGCCCTCACGCGCCTGATCGGCCGCGGCGGCGAGCCGCTCATCCGCAAGGGCGTGGACATGGCCATGCGCCTGATGGGCGAGCAGTTCGTCACGGGCGAAACCATCTCCGAAGCGCTCGCCAACAGCCGCAAGTACGAAGCCCAGGGCTTCCGCTATTCGTACGACATGCTCGGCGAAGCCGCGACGACCGAAGAAGACGCACAGCGCTATTACGCGAGCTACGAGCAAGCCATCCAGGCGATCGGCAAGGCGTCGGCGGGCCGCGGCATCTACGAAGGCCCAGGCATCTCGATCAAGCTCTCGGCCCTGCACCCGCGCTATTCGCGCAGCCAGCACGAGCGCACGGTCACGGAACTGCTGCCGCGCGTGCAGGCGCTCGCCAAGCTGGCGCGCTCGTATGACATCGGCCTGAATATCGACGCCGAAGAAGCCGATCGCCTCGAAATCTCGCTCGACCTGCTCGAAGCGCTGTGCTTCGACCCCGAACTGGCCGGCTGGAATGGCATCGGCTTCGTCGTGCAGGCGTATCAGAAGCGTTGCCCGTTCGTGATCGACTTCATCATCGATCTGGCCCGCCGCAGCCGTCACCGCATCATGGTCCGCCTGGTCAAGGGTGCTTACTGGGATACGGAAATCAAGCGCGCGCAGGTCGACGGCCTCGAGGGCTATCCGGTCTACACCCGCAAGATCTACACAGACGTGTCGTACCTCGCCTGCGCGAAGAAGCTGCTCGCCGTGCCGGACGCCATCTACCCGCAGTTCGCCACGCACAACGCCTACACGCTCTCGGCGATCTATCACCTCGCGGGCAACAACTACTATCCCGGCCAGTATGAATTCCAGTGCCTGCATGGCATGGGCGAGCCGCTTTACGAAGAGGTCGTCGGCCCCATCGCATCAGGCAAGCTCGCGCGTCCCTGCCGCGTGTACGCGCCGGTCGGCACGCACGAAACGCTGCTGGCCTACCTCGTGCGCCGTCTGCTCGAGAACGGCGCGAACACGTCGTTCGTGAACCGGATTGCGGATGAGACCGTCAGCGTCGACGAACTGATCGCCGATCCGATCTCGGAAGCCGAGAAGGTGCAACCGCTCGGCGCCCCGCACGCCAAGATTGCACTGCCACGCGACCTGTACGGCGTGGCTCGCGCCAACTCGTCGGGCTTCGACCTGTCGAACGAGCACCGTCTCGCGTCGCTGTCGTCGGCGTTGCTTGCCAGCGCGGGCACGCCGTGGCGCGCCGCCCCGATGCTGGCCGACGGCGAACGCACCACGGGCACGCCGCGTGCCGTGCGCAACCCCGCCGACCTGCGCGATACGGTCGGTCAGGTCATCGAGGCCACCTCGGCCGACGTGGACGCCGCGCTCGCCCACGCCGTGGCCGCCGCCCCGATCTGGCAAGCGACGCCGGTCGAGGAACGTGCCGATTGCCTGATGCGCTCGGCCGACCTGCTCGAAGCCCACATGCCCACGCTCATGGGCCTGTGTGTGCGCGAAGCCGGCAAGTCGCTGCCCAACGCCGTTGCCGAAGTCCGTGAGGCCGTCGACTTCCTGCGCTACTACGCCGCGCAGATCCGCCAGGGCTTCTCCAACGACTCGCACCGCCCGCTGGGCCCGGTGCTGTGTATCAGCCCTTGGAACTTCCCGCTCGCGATCTTCGTCGGCCAGGTCGCCGCCGCGCTGGCGGCGGGTAACCCGGTCATCGCCAAGCCGGCCGAGCAGACGCCGCTCATCGCCGCCGAAGCGGTTCGCCTGATGCAGGCCGCCGGCGTGCCGTCCGGGGCACTGCAACTGCTGCCGGGCACGGGCGAAACGGTGGGTGCCGCGCTCGTGGCCGACGCCCGCACCAAGGCCGTCATGTTCACCGGCTCGACGGAAGTGGCACGCATCATCGCGCGCACGCTGGCCGAACGCCTCGACGCCAATGGCCGCCCGATTCCGCTGATCGCCGAGACCGGCGGTCAGAACGCGATGATCGTCGACTCATCGGCGCTGCCCGAACAGGTGGTGTACGACGTGCTCGCGTCGGCCTTTGATTCGGCCGGTCAGCGCTGCTCGGCGCTGCGCGTGCTGTGCCTGCAGGACGACATTGCCGACAAGACCCTGCACATGCTCAAGGGCGCGATGCAGGAACTGGCCATCGGCAACCCGGACCGCCTGTCCATTGACGTCGGCCCGGTGATCGACGCCGACGCCCAGAACGGCATCAACCGTCACATCGAACAGATGCGCGCCAAGGGCTTCCCGGTCGAACAACTGCCGCTGCCGGACACCGCCCGCCACGGCACGTTCGTGCCGCCGACGCTGATCGAACTGACCGATCTGAAGGCGCTGCAACGCGAAGTCTTCGGCCCGGTGCTGCACGTGATCCGCTTCAAGCGCGCACACATCGACAAGCTGCTCGACCAGATCAACGGCACCGGCTACGGCCTGACGTTCGGCGTGCACACGCGTATCGACGAAACCATTGCCTACGTGACGGAGCGCGCCCATGTCGGCAACGTCTACGTGAACCGCAACGTGATTGGCGCCGTGGTCGGCGTGCAACCGTTTGGGGGCGAAGGATTGTCTGGGACGGGTCCGAAAGCAGGTGGTCCGATGTATCTGCCGCGTCTGCTGGCGACGCGTCCTGCCGCGCTGGCCCCGGAGCTCAGCCGCAACGAAGCCGCGCTCTCGCCGCTGGTGAATTTCCGCGACTGGCTGCGGACGCAGGGCAACGTGGCCGACAGCGCCGCCGCGATCGATCGCGTCGACCGTTATCTGGCCACCTCGGCCCTCGACGCCACTGCGGTGCTGCCGGGACCGACCGGTGAGCGCAACACCTACGGCCTGGAGCCGCGCGGCCCAGTGCTGTGCGTGGCGGCCACGCCGCTCGGTGCGCGCACGCAACTGGCCGCCGTGCTGGCGACGGGCAACCTAGCCGTTTTCACGGACAGCGCCGCCGCGCGCGAACTGGTAAGCGCCTTGCCGGCTGCCCTCAAGGACCGCGCATCGGTGCTGGCGGCCGGGGCGGATGCCGCCGGCGAGCCATCGCTCGCCGCAGTGCTGTTCGAAGGCGACAGCGACGAGCTGCGCGCCCTGAACCGTCGCATCGCAACCCGCAACGGTCCGATCCTGTCGATGCAGGGCCTCGCGCCCGAGGCGCTGGCCGCCGGTGACGACTACGCACTGGAGCGACTGCTGTGCGAACGCTCGGTGTCGGTCAACACGGCTGCCGCAGGTGGCAATGCCAACCTCATGACCATCGGTTGATCGCCACAAACCGTCAGGTCTCGCGACGAATCCGATCGGATTCGTCCGAAATCTGACGGCCCGTGTCGACGCCCGGACGCACCGTTGTCCTGATCGCGTTGTCCCCAGCGGCCGCCAACGTCCTGCATTTCGGGGCGCGGGCGGCCACGATGCGTTAACCGCCGGCCATCTCCCTGCCTCACCTCCCCACGCAGCCCGCCGCTTATAGCGCCCCGCCGCACATCCCGTAATCCCGCACGTTGCGCGCATTCGCGGTATCTTCGCGCCCGCCCCCGACATATGACGCGTCTCACCGCCACTGCGCGGTCAACCCGTGCCAGCGACACGTATCGCTGGCCATCGCGGTCGTCGTCCCGCGTCGCGGCCTCTTTCGTCATGCCGACAGAGGCGCCCGACGCGCGTGACAGCGACGCTCAAGGAGGCTACATGTCCCTTTGGAATCCCACTGCGGTGTCATTCACCGTCTATCTGCTATTGATGCTGGTGATCGGGTGGCTCGGCTATCGCGCCACTCACAATCTTTCCGACTACATTCTCGGCGGACGTCGCCTCGGCAGCTTCGTCACCGCGCTCTCCGCCGGGGCCTCCGACATGAGCGGCTGGCTGTTGCTCGGCCTGCCGGGGGCGATCTACGTAGGTGGCCTGTCGGGGGTCTGGATCGCCGTCGGCCTGGCCATCGGCGCATGGGCCAACTGGCATCTCGTGGCCGCGCGCCTGCGGGTCCATACGGAGGTGTGCGGCAACGCACTGACCCTGCCCGAATACCTCACGCAGCGCTTCGGTGACCGCAGCCACGTGCTGCGCATCGTCACGGCGCTCGTGATTCTCATCTTCTTCACGATCTATTGCGCGTCGGGGGTCGTGGCGGGTGCCCGGCTGTTCGAGACAATGTTCGGCCTGGAATACCGCACGGCGTTGTGGATCGGGGCCGTGGCGACCATCGCCTACGTCTTCATCGGCGGCTTTCTGGCCGTGAGCTGGACCGATACGGTGCAGGCGTCGCTGATGTTCGCCGCGCTGGTCGTGACCCCAATCGCCGTGATTGCGCTCGACGGCAGCCCCGCGGCGGCCGTGGACGCGGTGACTGCCGTGCACCCCGCCCACACCGATTGGTTCGGCGATCTCGCGCCCATCGGCGTCATCTCGATGCTTGCCTGGGGCCTCGGCTATTTCGGCCAGCCGCACATCCTCGTGCGATTCATGGCCACACGCTCGGCGGCGGCGATTCCGCAGGCACGCCGCATCTGCATGACCTGGATGGTGCTGTGCCTGGTCGGCGCGGTCGCCGTGGGCTTCTTCGGACTGGCGTTCTACAGCGCGCGGCCGGATCTCGGCGCAGGCGTGGCGGCGAACCCGGAAACCATCTTCATTGCGCTGACGACCCAGCTCTTCACCCCCTGGCTCACGGGCGTGCTGCTGGCGGCAATTCTGGCCGCCGTGATGAGTACGTTGTCGTGCCAGTTGCTCGTGTGCGCCAGCGCGCTGACGGAAGACCTGTACAAGACCTTTGCACGCGGGCCGGTCAGCCAGGGCCGCCTGGTGTGGATCGGCCGGGCGATGGTGTTGACCGTGGCGGTCATCGCCGTGTTGCTGGCCCTCGATCCGCAGAGCCGCGTGCTCGGCATGGTGAGCTACGCCTGGGCGGGTTTCGGGGCGGCCTTCGGTCCGCTGGTGCTCGCCACCCTGCTGTGGCCGCGCGTCACGCGTAACGGGGCGCTCGCGGGCATTGTCGTTGGGGCGGCCACGGTGCTGATCTGGAAGCAATTCGGTTGGTTCGACCTGTACGAAATCCTGCCAGGCTTTGTGTTGGGCGGCCTGGCGCTCATCGTCGTGAGTCGCTTTGACCGCGCGCCGAGCGCGGAGGTGCTCGCCCGTTACGAAAGCGCCGAAGCGGCATTGCGCGAGATCCGGCAAGGCGCGACGGGTGATTCGGGTAGCACCGGCACCCCGGCGGCGCAACCCTCCCCATAATCCGGTAGCACCTTCCATCGGAACTTCTCCCTCTTGACCGACGCGCGCAGCCATCCAATACTGCCGCGTCGGACGCATATTGCGTTTGATTGCGATTGAAGCCGTCCTGGGCCGACCAGCCTTGTGCAGACGGCGATCCAAGAAAGGCGTGCCGCGGCGATCCCGCAGGCAGGCCACTCAACGACATACACATGCAAGGAGAGAGTTGATGCAATCGAAGCTTACGCTCAGCGCAGTCGCCGTCGCGGGACTGCTCGCGTTCGGTACGGCCAACGCGCAACAGGCGCAGGAAGTGAAGCTGGGCTTTGCCGCGCCGCTCACGGGTGCCCAGGCGCACTACGGCAAAGACATGCAGAACGGCATCCAGCTCGCCATCGACGAGTACAACGCCACGAAGCCGACCATTGAAGGCAAGCCGGTGAAGTTCGTGTTGCAGTCGGAAGATGACCAGGCCGACCCGCGTCAGGGCTCGCTGGTTGCGCAGAAGCTGGTCGACTCGGGCATCAAGGGCATGCTCGGCCACTTCAACTCCGGCACGACGATCCCCGCTTCGCGCATCTATGCGCAGGCCGGAATTCCGGAAATCGCCATGGCGACGGCGCCGGAATATACCAAGCAGGGCTTCAAGACGACGTTCCGCATGATGACCTCCGACATCCAGCAGGGGTCGGTCGTCGGCACGTTTGCCGTCAAGAAGCTGGGGTTCAAGAACATCGCCATCGTTGACGACCGCACCGCCTACGGCCAGGGTCTGGCCGACGAGTTCGAGAAGGCGGCGAAGGCCGCTGGCGGCAAGATCGTGCGCCGCGAGTTCGCCAGCGACAAGGCCGTGGACTTCCGTGCCGTGCTGACCAACCTCAAGCGCGCCAATCCGGACATGATCTTCTACGGCGGCGCCGACGCACAAGCCGGCCCGCTCGCCAAGCAATTGCGCGAACTGGGCATGAAGAGCACGCTGATGGCCGGTGAAATGGTCAAGTCGGACGCGTTCCTGAAGATCGCTGGCGATGCGGCCAACGGCTCGGTCGTCTCGCTCGCCGGCCTGCCGCTCGACAAGATGCCCGGCGGTGCCGCGTACGAGTCGCGCTACAAGGCCAAGTTCGGCAGCGCTCCGGAAACGTACTCGCCGTACGCGTACGACGGTGCCATGGCCATGATGTCAGCCATGAAGAAGGCCAACTCGACCGACCCGGCAAAGTACCTGCCGATGCTTGCGAAGACGAGCATGCCGGGCGTCACCACGCGTGAGCTGGCCTACGACAAGGTGGGTGATCTGAAGTACGGGTCGATCACGCTGTACAAGGTGGTCAACGGCAAGTGGACCGTGCTGGAGACCGTCGGCGGCAAGTAAGCGTCTGACGATGGGCCGATAGCGGCAACGACAAGGGCCGGTGAGGATGACTCGCCGGCCCTTGTGTTTTATGTCATATGTCATATGCCGTCTGTCGTATGTCCGCGCGCTATCCGCATGGCAATACGGCGTCACGCCATTGCGGTTCGTATGTCACCAGACATCCTTCGGCAAACGCTCGCGCATTTCCGGCGGCAACACCTCGCGGGTGAACACGGGCTCTGCGACGCCGGCCTTGCGTTGTGCCTGATAATCGCGCCACGCGACCAACGCGTACTTCATCAACATGCCGATGGCGACCAGGTTGATGAATGCCATCAACGCGGTACCGACATCCGCGAAGCTCCACACCAGCGGCAGGCTGGCGACCGAACCGAGCATCACGGCCAGCAGCACCAGCGCGCGGAACACATGAAGCAGCCATGGACGCTGCGTCAGGTAATCCATGTTCACTTCCGCATACGCGTAATTGCCGAGCACGCTCGAATAAGCGAGGAAGAACACGGTGATACCGGTGAAGATCACCGCCCAGTTGCCCACATGAGCGGCCAGCGCGCGCTGGGTGAGCACGGCGCCTTCGGGGGCCGCGCCCGGCATGAACTCGCCCGAGAGCAGGATCATGAATGCCGTGGCCGAACACACGACGACAGTGTCGAAGAACACGCCAAGCATCTGCATCAGGCCTTGTTGTACCGGATGCCGGGTCGTGGCCACGGCGGCGGCGTTGGGCGCGCTGCCCATGCCGGCCTCGTTGGAGAAGAGACCGCGCTTCACGCCCATCATGACGGCCTGGCTGACGGCATAACCGGCGATGCCGCCGGCGGCCGGTTCAAGCCCGAATGCGTGACGCAGGATCATTGAGATCATGCCGGGGATCTGATCCAGATTGACGATACAAACGTAGATGGCCAGCCCGACGTAAGCGAGCGCCATGACCGGCACGATCCATTGCGCGAAGCGGGCGACACGTCGCACGCCGCCGTAGATGATCGGCGCCGTCATCAGCACCAACGCCACGCCGATCCATATCCGCTCCCAGCCGAACGACGCTTCGAGCGCCTCGGCAATCGAGTGCGACTGCACGGAGTTGAGCGCGAACCCGAAGGTGAAGAGTAGCGCCAGCGCAAACAGGACACCGAATTTGCGCGACCCAAGGCCGATCTGGATGTAGTACGCCGGCCCGCCGCGAAAGGTGCTGTCGTGGTGCGGCACCTTGAAAATCTGCGCCAGCGTGGATTCGACGAAGGCAGACGCCATGCCGAGCAGCGCCGTCATCCACATCCAGAAGATGGCGCCGGGCCCGCCGACGGTGAGCGCGACGGCGACACCCGCGATATTGCCGGTGCCCACGCGGCTCGCCAGCCCAGTGGCAAACGCTTGAAAGGGTGAGATGCCGGAGGTGCTCCCGGAGGTGCGCAGCAAACAGAGGCTGTGCCAGAGCGCGCGAACCTGAATTCCGCCGAATCGGACGGTGAAGTAAAGACCCGCACCCAACAGGGTGATCACCAGGGGGTATCCCGAAAGCACCCCGCCGAGGGTATCGACCAACGGCTTGAGCCAGCGCTCCATGTCACGTGTCTCCTGTCGCAACCACTTGTTGGCCCCGAGATGCCAGGGGGCAAGCGACAAAGAATCTCAAGGTTTGACCCTGCGCGACAGAAACCGGCAAATCTTTCCGCCAATTCCTATACGCAACAGCGCGACAAGAAAAAAGCCGCCCGGCAAACGCCGCGCGGCTCAAAGACAAGGCAAGGAGACATCGAGAAGTAGGTTAACGAGCGCTTGTGTCGGTTGCGTGACAGTCACGAAAGCGGGCACGAAAGTGGGTACGAAGCCGCGGTGACTTTCGCGCTCACAAGTCCTTTGCCATACCGCAATTATTGGTCCGGCTATCGCAAACGGTGAACCCAACTGCCCTGGCATCACGTTCCGAGGAAAACCCGCATGCAATAACGCCGTAGGTGTTGCCAAAAAAGACGTATGGCGTGCCGCCAGTTGTCACTTGCCGCCCGTTGTTGTCCGCGTTATAGACGGTCGCCCTTTCGTTTGAACCGAACGCACTCTTGTCACACCATCCTTTCGCGATAATGCTGCAAAAAAGCGCGCCCTCTATTTTTCCGTAGTATCCCGTCTTCCATCCGCCCGACATTCGATAATCGTTGCACCTGTTGTAGTAGTAATCCCAAGTCGCCATGACGATAGGCCTGTCCTTCTCGACGATTCGCTCGACCTCTTTGTGCACGATCCTGGTGACGTACTCGGTGGTACGAGCGAGTTGCCACGTCCAACTGCCACCAGAGTTCTGGCAGGAGAGCATTTTGCCGTCGTGGTCTCTCCCAATTTCGCCAGCCTGGCACGACGCATTTTGCCGGTTGGATCGATCCAGCCGGATGACGCCCGAGTCGGATTGAAGACTCTCTGCAGTCACCCGCCCCGCGCTCTCGATATTGTGGCGTTGCATTTTCAGCGTACCGCCGACGGTGGCCCCGCGTTTCGCGTCCAGGCTGCCGAGAATGGTCGCGTCACCCTTCACCGTTGCGCCCTGCACCTCGAGGCCGTTCATCGTCAGCATGCCGTCGCCTTCGATATTTCGCGCCCCGACGATGTCCTGCCGGTTCTTGCCTTTGTCACTCAGATGCAGTGGACCTTTCATCGTGGCCTGGCCCGCGATCTCAAGCTCCGTCATGCTGAGCTTTCCCACGCCGACGATGTTCTTGATCCCTTTGATGCTTTGATGCGAATTGCCGTTCTCGAAGTCCAGATCACCCGTAATGTTGCGCGATCCGTCGCGTCGAACATTGACGTCCAGACTGTGCGTCAGGTAACCGCCCCGCATGGCGACCAATCCCGGCTTTCCCAATGGATTCGGAACAGTATCGGGAATGGGCTTCATATTCTCGTCGACAAATCGGAATTCCTGCGGCTTATCCATCGTGGATGTCCCACCGAAGACACCGACCGTCTTCGCGACAATCGCGGCGAAAGCGTAATCCGGCTCCGACGAATAAGCGCGCTTTGCCGGTTCAGTGAGATACGTCAGCGAATTGATCTGGCAGTTCGGTGGCTTCTCGCGATCGCATTTCCGATAAATCCGGATACCGTAATCGCCCAGACCATGCGGCGGCTTGCTTCCCACCCCGGAAATATCCAACACCGCCAACAGCGCCGCCGCGTCCAGCCGACCTATGTACGAATAATCGAACGACGACGAAGCAGGCTCATGGGTGAACGTATGGCCCTTGATCGCAAAAGTTTTACCTGGCGTCGACAGCAGCGATTCAATGTCCTTGTAGTACTTTGCGACGATGGTATCTGCCGCGTTGCCAATGATCTTCAGCCCGTGCCCGGCGCGCTCTGCCCGCTCGATCCGCATCTGCCGCACCTGATTCACGCCCCAAAACGTAATCAGCATCCCCACGATGGCGATCGCGATCGCTGCGGAGACGAGAAAGATCCCCGACTGATTTCTTCGCATTGATATGCCCCTTTCGAATCGTCCGGCAAAGGCACGACATCGCGTGTCAGCGATTGCGGGATCGTTGAGATGGAGCATTGTCTGCGACGTCACTCGCAGTGTGTTTGGGATTGTTCCGTTAAATTCCGGCAGAAGGTGCGAATCCAGAAGGGCCGGCCAGGAATAGAAAAGTCGCGTGGCTCATTGCCTTCTTCATGCCTACCAATGCGGTGTTGTCAAGGATGTCACTCGCCGCAGGCTTGGGATATTCCCGATGAATTTCACGGGTGGGCGCGGATACGAAAGCCGCTCCCCCCAAAAAACGGCGCAGGTTTTGCACCGTTTAGAGAAGTGTCAGCACTCCACGATATTCACCGCCAACCCGCCGCGTGCCGTTTCCTTGTACTTGGTCTTCATGTCGGCGCCGGTCTCGCGCATCGTCTTGATGACGGAATCGAGCGACACGTAGTGCGCGCCGTCGCCGCGCAGCGCCATACGCGCCGCGTTCACCGCCTTCACCGACGCCATCGCGTTGCGCTCGATGCACGGAATCTGCACCAGCCCGCCGACCGGGTCGCACGTCAGGCCAAGGTTATGCTCCATGCCGATCTCGGCCGCGTTCTCCACCTGCTCGACCGTGCCGCCCTGTACTGCGGCAAGCGCACCCGCTGCCATCGAACACGCCACCCCGACTTCGCCCTGGCACCCGACTTCGGCCCCGGAAATCGACGCGTTGAGCTTGTACAGAATGCCAATGGCCCCGGCGGTGAGCAGGAAGTCGATCACGCCCTGCTCGTTCGCCCCATGCACAAAGCGGTCGTAGTAATGCAGCACCGACGGAATGATGCCCGCCGCGCCATTCGTCGGCGCGGTCACCACGCGTCCGCCCGCGGCGTTCTCTTCATTGACGGCAATCGCGTAGAGATTCACCCAGTCCATCACCGACAGCGGATCGGACAGCGTACGCTCGGCGCGTTGTGTGAGCTGACGATACAACTCCGGTGCGCGACGTCGCACGTGCAGCGGCCCCGGCAGTTCGCCGTCGGCGTCGTCGTTACCGATGCCGCAACCGCGCGCCACGCACGACTGCATCACGTTCCAGATGTTGAGCAACCCGCGACGAATATCCGCTTCCGCCGTTTCCGCGTCGCCGTGGTGCCAGACCTTCTCGTTCTCCCACATCAGTTGCGCGATGGTCTTGCCGCTCGCGCGGCACATCTCCAGCAGTTCCTTGCCCGTGCGAAACGGATACGGCAGTTGATCGTGCGCGGCGAGCACCTGCGTGTTCGACGCCCCGGCCGTCACGACGAAGCCGCCCCCGACCGACAGATAACGCCCTTCGCGCAGCTTGTTGCCCTCGGCATCGAACGCATGGAATTTCATGCCGTTCGGATGCTCCGCCATCGCCTCGCGACGGTAGAACACCATGTGTTCCTTCTCGACGAACGGCACCTCGTGCTTGCCGAGAATCGACAACACCTTCGCGCGGCGCAGCGTGACCAGACGCCCCGCGATCGTCGCCGGATCGACCGTGTCGGGCGCCTCGCCCATGAAGCCGAGCAGCACGCCCTTGTCGGTGCCGTGGCCCTTGCCCGTTGCGCCGAGCGAGCCATACAGCTCGGCGCGCAACGTCGCCACCTGCGGCAGCAGGCCGTCGCGCTCCAGACCTTGCACGAACATCAGCGCCGCGCGCATCGGCCCCACGGTATGCGAACTCGACGGTCCGATACCGACCTTGAACAAATCGAAAACTGAAACGGCCATGGGGCTTCCCTGAAGTTCTGAAACGTAGCGGTGACACGACGAATGCCACCCGACCGGCGCATTCGCGGGACATCCATAGAGACAAAAAGGGGCCGGCAATGATTCTGCCAGCCCCTGTTTGCCAAGCTTTCGCGACGCTTATTCGTAGTCGCTCATCGGCACGCAGGCGCAGAACAGGTTCCGGTCGCCGTAGACGTTATCGGCACGTCCCACCGGCGGCCAGTACTTGCGCTCGCGCAGCGACTTCACCGGGTACGCGGCCTGACTGCGGGCATAAGCGTGCGGCCATTCGTCCGCCGTCACCACATCCGCCGTGTGCGGTGCGTGCTTGAGCGGGTTGTCCTCGCGATCGGCACGACCCTCCTCCACGGCACGGATTTCCTCGCGAATTGCGATCATCGCCTCGATGAAGCGGTCGAGTTCGTGCTTCGATTCCGATTCCGTCGGCTCGACCATCAGCGTACCCGGCACCGGGAAGCTCATCGTCGGGGCGTGGAAGCCGAAGTCCATCAGGCGCTTCGCCACGTCGTCTACGGTGATGCCGCTGGTGTCCTTGAGCGGACGCAGGTCCAGAATGCACTCGTGCGCGATCAGTCCGCCCGGGCCGCTGTACAGCACAGGATAGTGCGGCGCGAGCTTCTTCGCGACGTAGTTCGCGTTCAGGATAGCCATCTCGGTGGCGGCCGTCAGGCCCTGCGCGCCCATCATGGCAACGTACATCCACGAGATCGGCAGAATCGACGCCGAGCCGTACGGTGCGGCCGACACGGCGCTGATGCCGTTGGCATCGCGCGAGTAGCCCGTCGAGTGCTGGTTCGGCAGGAACTGCGCCAGATGGGCACCCACCGCGACCGGGCCCACGCCCGGGCCGCCGCCGCCGTGCGGAATGCAGAACGTCTTGTGCAGATTCAAATGCGAGACGTCGCCACCGAATTCGCCGGGTGCGCACAGGCCGACCATGGCGTTCATGTTTGCGCCGTCGACATACACCTGACCGCCGTTCGCGTGCACGATCTCGCAGATCTGGCGCGCACCGGCTTCGAACACGCCGTGCGTGGACGGGTACGTCATCATGATCGCGGCCAGACGCTCGCGATGCTGCTCGGCCTTCGCCTGCAGATCGGCCAGATCGACGTTGCCGTTGGCGTCGCAAGCCACCACCACGACCTGCATGCCGGCCATCTGGGCCGATGCCGGGTTCGTGCCGTGCGCCGACGCGGGGATCAGGCAGATGTCGCGATGCGCTTCGCCGCGCGAGGCGTGATATGCGTGAATGATGAGCAGACCGGTATACTCGCCCTGCGAGCCGGCGTTCGGTTGCAGCGAGACGGCGGCGTAGCCGGTCGCGGCCACGAGCATCTGCTCGAGCTGGTCGATCATCGCGCGGTAGCCGACCGTTTGTTCCGTCGGCGCGAACGGGTGAATCTGTCCGAATTCCGGCCACGTCACCGGCAGCATTTCCGAGGTGGCGTTGAGCTTCATCGTGCACGAGCCGAGCGGGATCATCGTGCGATCGAGCGCCAGATCCTTGTCGGACAGGCTGCGCAGGTAGCGCAGCATTTCGTGTTCGGAGTGATAGCGGTTGAACACCGGGTGCGTGAGATAGGCGCTTTGACGCGCCAGTGCCACCGGGTAACCGTTCGAGACGGTGGTCTCTATGGTGTCGAAGTCCAGCGAGACGGCGCTCTTGCCCAAGCCCTCGGCCACCACTTCCCACAGCGCAATCACGTCGTCGCGCGTGCTCGTCTCGTCGAGCGAGATGCCAAGGGTGTCGGCGTCTTCGCGACGCAGGTTGAATCGGCGTGCGGCGGCAACCGTGTGCACCGCATCGGCACGGCCTGCCACGGGCACGGTCAGCGTGTCGAAGAACGTGGCGTTGCGCGGCGCGGCGCCCAGTGCGGCGAGGCCGGCGGCCAGCACGGCCGTCAGACGATGCGTGCGCTCGGCGATGGTGCGCAGCCCCTGCGGGCCGTGGTACGCGGCGTACATGCTGGCCATGATGGCGAGCAGCGCCTGCGCGGTACAGATATTCGACGTCGCCTTCTCGCGGCGAATATGCTGTTCGCGCGTTTGCAGCGCCAGACGCAGCGCCGGCTTGCCTTGCGTATCGACCGACACGCCGACCAGACGACCCGGCATCGAGCGCTTGAGCTCGTCGCGCGTGGCCAGGTAAGCGGCGTGCGGGCCACCGAAGCCCATCGGCACGCCGAAGCGCTGGCTGTTGCCGACCGCCACGTCCGCGCCCCACTCGCCCGGCGGCGTGAGCAGCGTGAGCGAGAGCAGATCGGCGGCGGCGATCAGCATGCCGCCCTTGGCGTGGATCGCATCGGCCAGTGCGCGGTAATCGCGCACGTCACCACCCACGCCCGGGTATTGCACGAGCACGCCGAAGGCATCGACATCGGCGGCGGCGGCCACTGGGCCGACCTGCACTTCGATGCCCAGCGGCCTGGCGCGCGTTTGCACCACTTCAATGGTCTGCGGCAGCACGTCGTCGGCCACGAAGAACGTGTTCGACTTCGACTTGCCGGTGCGCTTGACCAGCGTCATCGCCTCGGCGGCCGCCGTGGCTTCGTCGAGCATCGACGCATTGGCGATCGCCAACCCCGTCATGTCGATGATCATCTGCTGGTAGTTGAGCAGCGCTTCGAGACGGCCTTGCGAGATTTCCGGCTGATACGGCGTATAGGCCGTGTACCAGGCCGGATTTTCCAGCACGTTGCGCAGGATCACGCCCGGCGTGAAGGTGTTGGAATAGCCCTGGCCGATGAACGACTTGAACACCTGGTTCTGGCTGGCGAGCGCGCGCAGTTGCGCCAGCGCCTGCGATTCGGTTTGCGGGGCCGCGAACGGGCCGAGCGACGTGGCGAAACGCGCGCCGTCGCGACGAATCGACGCGGGCACCACGGCGTCGATCAATGCGGCACGCGACGCGTAGCCCAGCTCGGCGAGCATCGCTTGTTGTTCGGGGGTATCCGGGCCGATGTGGCGCGCGGAGAAGTTATCGCGCTGCTCAAGCTCGGAGAGCGCGCGGCGCGGCGCTTGCAGGTCAGTCAAGGCATTCATGGGTCAAATCTCTCGTTCGATCACGGCAAGTGACGGCGGGGGTGGCGGCCGGGACGATGCTGCGAGAGCCGAAGGTCTCACGGCATCGTCCGGGGGCGTCAGCCGCCGATTTTCTTGGCGTATTGTTCAGCGCTCAGCAGCTTGTCCAGCTCGGCCGTGTTCGACGGCTTCACACGGTACAGCCAGTTGCCGTAGGCGTCGGTGTTGACCAGGTCGGGCGAGCCGGACACTTCGGTGTTGGTCTCGAGGATCTCGCCGCTCACCGGCGAGTGCACGTCGGCCGCTGCCTTGACCGATTCGATCACTGCCGAGGCCTCGTCGGCCGCCACGGTACGGCCGGTGTCCGGCAGTTCGACGAACACGATGTCGCCCAGGGATTCCTGCGCGAAATCGGTAATGCCCACGGTCACGGTGCCGTCGGCTTCGAGGCGGGCCCATTCGTCGGACTCGGTGTACTTCAGGTTATCGGGGATATTCGCCATGTTGACGCTCCGGGATTCAGTGTTTGAGGTATTCGGTTATCGGTAATTCGTGTCGCCGCACCGTGGCGCCAATGTTGCTCAGGCCACCACGGCCTTGCCGTGACGCACGAATGGCAATTTGACCACACGTGCGGGCAATTGCTTGTCACGAATTTGCACATGGACGGTCGCACCATCAGGCACGTCCTTCGGCAGACGGGCAAAAGCGATCGATTGCTGCAGGCTCGGGCTGAACGTGCCGCTGGTGATCTCGCCGTCGCCCGCCTCGGTCACCACGACCTGATGCGCGCGCAGCACGCCGCCTTTGCCGTCGAGTACGAGGCCCGCGAAGCGCCACGTCTGGCCGCGCGAGAGCAGTGAATCCTTGCCGACGAACGTGCGGTCGCTCTCCTTCTCGACGGTCCAGCCCAGGCCAGCGTCAAGCGGCGACACGTCGTCGTCCATGTCCTGGCCATACAGGTTCATGCCGGCTTCCAGGCGCAGCGTGTCACGCGCGCCAAGCCCCGCCGGACGCACGCCCACCGCGACCAGCGCGTTCCACAACGCGGCCACGTGATCGGCGTTCACGATCACTTCGAAGCCGTCTTCGCCGGTGTAGCCGGTGCGCGCGATCATCAGTTCGCCGAATGCCGTGTCCTTGGCGAAGGCGGCATTGAACGGCTTGAGGGCTTCGCTCGCGGCCTGGCTGCCCGGCACCGCCTGCCACACCTTGGCGCGGGCGTTCGGGCCCTGGACCGCGACGATCGACAGATCGCGGCGCGGAATGATCGTCAGGCTGTAATCGCCATGGGCGTTGAGCTGGCCGATCCAGGCGAGATCCTTGTCGGCCGTGCCGGCGTTGACCACCACACGGAACCAGTCTTCGGCGATGAAATAGATGATGAGGTCGTCGATCACGCCGCCGCTCGGGTTGAGCATGCAGGTATAGAGCGCCTTGCCCGGGGTTTGCAGCTTGTCGACGTTGTTGGCGACGGCGTAGCGCAGGAATTCGCGGCAGCTCGGGCCATGCAGATCGACCACGCACATGTGCGAGACGTCGAACATGCCGGCGTCGCTGCGCACGGCGTTGTGCTCTTCGATCTGGGAACCGTAGTTCACTGGCATGTCCCAGCCGCCGAAATCGACCATGCGGGCGCCCGCGGCGCGGTGCGTATCGTTGAGCGGAGTGCGTTTGAGTTCGGTCATCGGAGCGTCAGGGCATCAAGGCGTCAAGGGTCGGGCATTTCGGAAAACGTCGCCCGAAAATGCAAAAAGGGGTCATCTCGACGACCGGCACTTTCCGCGTCCGGTGCGTGCGTGTGCACGAACCCGGCGCAATGCCAGTTGGCGAGATGACCCCTCTGTCCTTGGTACCTGAGAGATTGCCCGGTGCGTGCGGCGCGCTGTGCGCCATGCCGCTCGTGCCGGCCCCTTCGGTGGGCTGCCCGCGTGCCGCGCACGCTGCAACCGCTCTCCAGAGATCGAAGGCGATGCCTTCGGCGCGGACGGTCCTTGATGCCTGAGAGTTTGTGGGTATTACCCCTTCGGCGGCCCCGGCATGTGCTTCCCGGTGCGCTCTCCCGACCACGCTCGCGCACTTTACGGCGAAAGGCGAAGGCTGTCAATTTGACACAGGTTTCCTGAGCGCGAAACCGCGTCAAACACCGCCGGACGGTCACGGGCGCCTTTTTGATCGCGCCGATCGCGTTGACGATTCAACGCACCTCGCCCGGGTTCGTGCCGGCAGGACAACCGTCCTTCCCCCAGCGTCCGTTGCACACGGCCCAGAGACAGCGCTGCTTCGGTATGACCTCGTACCAGCGATAACGGGCGCACTGCGCCAGCGCCGCCGCCACGGCACCGGCCGCCGACGGTGGCGCCCCCGATGCCGCCGATGCCGCCCGCGGCTGGGCTTCGGCGGCGATCTGGCCAATGTCGTTGTTGTCGAAATGCGCGGGAAGATCGGCATTGGCCGCCGGAGGCACAGCATTGCCGGTCGTGCCGCCGGACGCGCGGCGGCCGAGCAGTCGCATCATGTCGTCCTGCGCGGCGTTGCTGGCAGCGGGCGGCGTCGGCGCCGTGGCGGCGGCGGTCAGTGCGGCGGTGGCCGCCGAAGCGGTGAGCGGTGCCGGCTGGCCGGCCGACGCGACGTCTGCGGCCGCACCGGACGCGGCCGCGTCCGCCGCTGCCAAGGCCTGCGCCCGCGCCAGTGCGGCAGACGCATCGTTGGGCGCACGGCCGGCGTCCGCCGCCGCCATGTCGCCCGAAGCGACGGCGGTCGGTGTGTTGTTACCGGCATTGAAAGGGGTGATGGTCAGCCCGTCGGGCGGCCTGGGCGTGGGGTCGACATACGGGGCGCGCAGATTCCACCAGATGCCGAGCAAGGCGATGCTGGCGAACACCGCCGTGCCGAGCACGAGCGCACCGGTGACCCAGCCGGCGGGTTCGGCATCCACGAGTCTCGCACCGCACTGCTCACAGCGCCGCGCACGCGGCGCATTGTTCGTCCCACAGGTTGGACATTGCACGGCGATCTCACCACGATGGCAATGTTTTTCATTATAGGCATCGGGTCCACGTCGACGCCAGCCTGCGGCGTCGCGCCGGCCCCACAGTTGCCCCGCGCACCGTGCCTGTCGGGCGCGCGGCGGGGCGCCTCCCGCGTGATAGACTTGCCCACCGCCTGCCCATGCATCGCATCGCCGTGCACGCGCCCTCACCGGCCCCCCGTCGTCTCCCCCTTCGCATCACGCCATGTCCTCCTTCCCGCTCAATCCTGCCCAGAACGAAGCCACGCGTTATTTCGACGGCCCATGCCTCGTGCTGGCCGGCGCGGGCAGTGGCAAGACGCGCGTCATCACGCAAAAGATCGCGTGGCTGATCGAGACGAAGGGCTTCGAGCCGAAGCACATCGCAGCCGTCACCTTCACGAACAAGGCCGCCGCCGAAATGCGCGAACGCGTGGCCAAGCAGCTCGAAGGCAAGTTGCTCACCACGCCGGGCAAGCAAGGCCGCAAGGTACCGGTCAACCAGCTCACGATTTGTACGTTCCACTCGCTGGGCGTGCAGATCCTGCGGCGTGAAGCCGAGAACGTCGGGCTGAAGCCGCAGTTCTCGATTCTCGACGCCGACGACTGCTTCGGCCTGATCCAGGAGCAACTGGGCACGACCGACAAGGCCATGATTCGCGGCGTGCAGACCGCCATCTCGCTCTGGAAGAACGGGCTCGTCACGCCCGAGACGGCGCTGGCCGCCGCCGAGACGGCCGACGAGCACCAGGCCGCCCTCGTCTATCGCAATTACATGGCCACGTTGCAGGCCTACCAGGCGGTCGATTTCGACGACCTGATCCGGCTGCCCGCCCAGCTCTTCGAGCGCGACGAGGACGTGCGCGAGCGTTGGCAGAACAAGCTGCGCTACCTGCTCATCGACGAGTACCAGGACACCAACACCTGCCAATACCTGCTGCTCAAGCTGCTCGCGGGTCCGCGTGCGGCGTTCACGGCGGTGGGCGACGACGATCAGGCGATCTACGGCTGGCGCGGCGCCACGCTCGAGAACCTCAAGCAACTGCAAGTCGACTTCCCGACGCTCAAGGTCATCAAGCTGGAGCAGAACTACCGGTCGACGTCACGCATTCTGACGGCAGCGAACAACGTCATCGCGAAGAATCCGAAACTCTTCGAGAAGAAGCTGTGGAGCGAACACGGCCTGGGCGACCCGATCACGGTCACGGCGATGAATGACGAAGAGCACGAAGCCGAGTCGGTCGTGTTTCGCCTGTCGGCGCACAAGTTCGAGCGGCGCGCGGAGTTTCGCGACTACGCCATCCTGTATCGCGGCAACCATCAGGCGCGCATCTTCGAACAGGTGCTGCGACGTGAGCGGATTCCCTACGTGCTCTCGGGCGGCCAGTCGTTCTTCGACAAGGCGGAAATCAAGGATCTGTGCGCCTACCTGCGGCTGCTGGCCAACCCCGACGACGACCCGGCCTTCATCCGTGCCGTGACCACGCCGCGCCGCGGGGTGGGCAGCACCACGCTCGAAGTGCTCGGCAGCTTCGCTGGACAGGCCAAGGTGTCGCTGTTCGAGGGCGTCTACATGGGCGCGGTCGAAGCGCGGCTGCAACCGCGTCAGCTCGAACCGCTGCGCGCGTTTTGCGACTTCATCCAGCGCATTGCAGCGCGCGCGTCGCGCGACCCGGCCAACGAGGTCATCGACGACCTGATGGAAGGGATTCACTACGAGGCGTATCTGTACGACACGTTCGACGAGCGTCAGGCGCAATCGCGCTGGACGACCGTGCTCGAATTCCTCGAATGGATGAAGCGCAAGGGCACGCGCGGCGACGAGGCGCAAACCACCGGCCTCGACAACGCCGATGGGCTCGACGACGATGGCAAGAGCCTGATGGAACTCACCCAGACCATCGCGCTGATGTCGATGCTCGAAGGCCGCGATGGCGACGATCCGGATGCCGTACGCCTGTCGACGCTGCATGCCTCGAAGGGGCTGGAGTATCCCCACGTGTTTCTCGTCGGCGTGGAAGAAGGCATCCTGCCGCACCTTCGCGAGGATGACGAAGTCACCGCCGAGAAGATCGAGGAGGAGCGCCGGCTGATGTATGTCGGCATCACACGTGCGCAGCGCTCGCTGCAACTGTCGTGGTGCAAGAAACGCAAGCGTGCGCGCGAGACCTACTCGTGCGAAGTCTCGCGGTTCGTGCCCGAGATGCAACTCGACGAAGCGCCGCCCCCGCCGCCCGAAGACGCGCCCATGTCGCCGAAGGATCGGCTCGCCAGCCTCAAGGCCATGCTCGCGGGCGGTGCGAACAAGACACCGTCGTCGTCAGGCGCGTGACTCGACGCCCGCCGGGCACGCACCACACATGAGTAGCCCCCGCAAGCGGGGGCTGGCTTGAGGAACGGCGACATCGTACCGGGGCTGTCGGCGGCGGCACGGCGTACCGTGAAGTCAATGCTTGCTGCTATTTGCCACTACCCGAAGACGTCTGATCACAAGCGGCTGCCGGACTCGACACCACGACCATCCCAACCAGACCGGTCAAACAAAGCAGAACAGCAACCAACAGTTTCCGCATAGGCTCGCCTCCACTCGTCAGGTGAAGTTTCACTATAGAAGCGCATCCTGTCGTTGACAAAGATATCTTGACCATCGACACGACGCGGGCGATAGTCGGTAAAAAACGGGCGAAACAAGACGTGAATTGCGTTGATTTCGACCCAATGCCCACACCGCCTGCGCTCACGTGACGCGTCTGGCGCACACGGCGGCGGCGCGTGTGCGGCACCGATCCCAAGACTTTGTGGAGCTGGTGCGTGAGACTGCATATCCTGTCTGACCTGCATTTGTCCGTGGCGCCGTTGGCCGCACCCGAGGTGGAAGCCGACATCACGATTCTTGCCGGCGACATCAGCCGGCCGGCGCAAGCCATCGAGTGGGCGAAGGCGCTGGGGCGCCCCGTCATCTACGTTCCCGGAAATCACGAGTTCTACGGCGCGACGCTGGCGGGCACGCTGGCCGAATTGCGGCACCTCACTGCGGGCACCGACGTCCATCTGCTCGAGCGCGGCTCGGTGGTCATTGGCGGCGTGCGATTCGTCGGCACGACGTTATGGACGGACTTCGCGTTGTACGATGCCGACGGCAAGCATGATGCCGTCGTGGAGGAGTCGCTCAAATTCGTACGCGACTTCACACGGATTCGCGTGGGCGATCCGGCGGTGCCGTGGACGGATCTGCCATGTTTCTCGCCGGACGACTGCGCGGCGCTGTGCCGTGAAAACGTCGCCTGGCTCGCGCGCGCGCTCGCCGCACCGCACGACGGCCCCACCGTCGTGGTCACGCATCACGCGCCAACGCCGCAGAGCATCCATCCCCGCTTTTCGGGGTCGCTCGTCAATCCGGCCTTCATTTCGGATTTGACCTCATTCGTCGAATCCTCCGAGGCGGCACTGTGGATTCACGGCCATACGCACGATTCGTTTGACTACCGCGTCGGTCATACCCGGGTGCTGTGCAATCCGCGCGGCTATTGTTTCGAGGGACGCGTCGAGAACGCGGCGTTCGATCCGACGCTGACGGTGCGCGTGTAATACGACGCCGCACGTCGCCGGACGCCGGAGACAAGAATCCCCGCCGAAGCGGGGATTCTTTTTGGGCGCAGGCGATAGGCGCCAGGCATGGCGCTTGGGGGCTTACTTGGCCGCGCTCACCATATAGTCGACGGCGGCCTTGACGTCGTCGTCCGACGCGTTGGCGGCACCGCCCTTCGGCGGCATGGCGTTCAGGCCCTTGAGCGCGGCGTTGTGCAGTGTGTCGATGCCGGTGGCGATGCGCGGCGCCCACGCCGCCTTGTCGCCGAACTTCGGCGCGTTCATCACGCCGCTTGCGTGGCAGGCCATGCAAACGGTGTTGTAGAGCTTCTTGCCGGCTTCGAGATTGCTGCCCGCGCTCGCGGCGGCCGGGGCGGCGGTCTTGAGCGAGGCCATGGCGGCCGCAGCGGCAGCGGCGGCACTGGCGTCTGCGCCCGAGGCAGCGACGGGTGCCCCCGATGCCGGGGCGGCCGCCGCAGCGCCCGACGCTGGCTGTGCCGGGGCTGCGGGTTCCTGGAGCTTGCCACCGGACGCGTTGGCCATGTAGACGATGGCCCGGCCGATTTCGTAGTCCGTCACGTCATCGGGGCTGGTGCCGCCGCGCGGGGGCATGGCGCCTTTTCCGGCGAGGGCGATCTTGAGCATGCCGTCGTAGCCCTGTGCGATGCGCGGGGCCCAGTCGGCGGTGCCGACCTTCGGCGCCCCTGCCGCGCCCGAGGCGTGGCAGGCGGCACACACGGCCTTGTAGAGTTGCTCGCCGGTCTGATAGACGCGTGGTGCGTTGGCGTCCTTGATTTCGACCTTGGCCACGGGAGCGATGCGCTCGGCGATGGCCTGTTCGGTCATGGCGGAGCTACCGGCGCCGGTCAGCGCGTTGTTACCCACATAATTGACCAGCAGGACGATGATGACGACCGGAACCACGAAACCCGCAACGACGGCGGCGATGAGCTGCTTGGGTGTTTTGATCGGAGACTCATGCTCGTTATGTGCTTCACTCATGCGGGATCTCTCAATAGTATTTTTGTGGAAACCGAGTGCATCACCCCGGACGGCTGGCGCCATCCGGTCAAAATATCGAGCCATTGTAGCAACAAACCCTTGACCGATGACACGCCAAGGCGGTGCGCAGACGCCGCAAAAGTCCCGTGTTTTCCCTAGCTTACGCGAAAGGCAAAGCAGTGTTTCGCGTGCTTCGTGCGCAAAGTGCGGGGGCATTGCACTCACAGCAAAACCGCGCGCGAGTCGCACTTGGCAGCGAATCGCCGCATTGTGGGGCAAGGTAATGCACGGGGCATGGACGGCGCGCGGCAAAACCGCTATGCTTCTACCTCTTTGCCTACCGGTCGCGCGTTCGCGCCTTCTTCACCGGTGGTCAGCATAGCGCCCGTAGCTCAGGGGATAGAGTATCGGCCTCCGAAGCCGAGGGTCACTGGTTCGATTCCAGTCGGGCGCACCAATAAGCACACGCACCTACGGGAATGTCCGAAGGCACTGCACAGGGCACCAGATTCTGGACGGGCGCAGCGTCGGCATCGTCAAGCTGACCCTGCCTCGATACCACGTACGGCAACTCACGCTGTCTTTTACATCACCTCGTAGGCGCAAGGCGTGCGGTATCCAATCGACCACAGCCAGAATTTCCCTCGAGTATGTGGGGACTCGAGCGAGCGCTAGCAGATCAACGCGCGATGTTATCGAGATAGTACTGAGCCGCGCGTGTGACGTGACGCTCGGCGAGCAGCGCGGCAAATGCCGCGTCGCCGGACTGCACGGCGCGCAGGATGGCGGCGTGCTCTTCCCACGTGACGCGCACTTCTTCGTCACTGGCATTCACGAACAGCATGCGCGAGCGGTCGCGCATCGAGCGCATCAACTCGGCGAGCATGGCGTTGGCGCCTGCGGCGTAGAGCAAGTCATGGAATTGCGCGTTCAGCTCGAGCAAGCCAGAGGTCTCGCCAGCGACGACCTTGGCGTTGCCCGCCTGCAGCACTTTCTCGATGCGCTTGACGAGCTCGGGCGTGCAGTGCTCAGCGGCAAGACGCGCATTCAGCCCTTCGAGCGTGGCCCGAATCTGTACCAATTCGCGCGCCGACGCCGGATCGAACGATGCGACAACCGCACCGTGCCGGGGGCGAACTTCCACCAGTCCCTCAACCGCCAGCGCCCGCAGCGCTTCGCGCACCGGCACCCGCGACACATCGAGCTCCTGTGCGATCCGGCCCTCGACCAGGCGGTCGCCGGGCCTGTAGGCCCCCGAAGTGATGGACTCGCGCAAGCGGGCAATCACCAGATCCGACAACTGCTGGTGCATGATCGGCTCGCGACCGTTTGCCCCTGTGGCTCCCCGCACCATAATTCCAATCTCCACAAACCGACCGTTCTGCGCCAGTGAACAAGCATTCCCCCGTTCCACGACACCTCAATGACCGCCGCATTTTATAGCAGCGACGGCTTTTTGTAGACTGTACACGAACCTGGAGACGTTATCGTTGCGCAGGGTCAACGGCCTGCCCCGCTCAAGGGCTATGCGGCGCATTGGGCGCAGATGCGATGAACGCGAGCATCTCCCGCCCGAGCCATGCCTCGCCCGAGTTGAAATGCGCGACGATCGACGTGTGATTGTGGCAGCGCATCTGAACGAATCGCGGCGCCACGCCTCGCGCGCGCAGCAGCGTCTGGAAAAACGCAGCGCCGTAGTCGTCGAGAAACCGGTTCTCGTATTCGGCGATGGCGATCATCGTCGGTACGGTATTTCGCGCACCGTGCGTCAGCGGCGACCGCTCGGCATAACGGCTTTCATCGGTGCCGAAGTACGCCCGCACGGGACCCGCGTTCGGATTGCGCGGACTGGCATCAGCGAACAGACGCGCACTGACCAATACCAGCCCCGCGACCTTCTCGCTCAGCCCGGGGGACGATCCGGTCAATGCCGGATCGAAAAGGCAACTCGCGGCATGCGTGCCGCCCGCCGAGTGACCGATCAGGAAGATGCGCGATGGATCGATTCGCAACCGCGCCGCTTCGGCATGCACCCAAGCGATGGCTTGCGCGACATCCTGCGCGCCGCCCGGCCAAGGCGCCTCGTCGGCCAGCCGGTACTCGACATTGATCGCCACCTTGCCCTGCCGGGCGAACCAATGGCAGACATTGTCGTATACCTCGCCATTCACGCTCTTGTTGCCCCGCACGAAGGCGCCACCATGAATGAACAGGACCGCCTCACGCAGCGCTGTCCCGCTCTCCCCGGGCGCCGCCACGGGCTCAAAAATGTCCATCACCTGGCGCGCATGCTCGCCGTATGCGACATTCCGCTCGACGTGCGGACTCTTGGGCGCCGTGGCCAGAATCGGCGTGTAGCAGTCGATGACCGCCTGTCGATGCGCAATGATGTCGTCGTTCCAGCATGGACCGAGATCGAGCATTCGCCGCCGCTGCCCGGCCGGCAAGGCGGAGAATGGCTCGGCCATGGGATCGGAGTGGTTGGGCGCGATTACCATGAGACGCTCACGTTGCCGTTGATGAACGTCTGACAGGCCATGCGGTAACCATTGGCAAGGTCCTCGGGACTCAGATGCCGCCGCTCCTTTTGCTTGACGTCATCGGTATGCTCAAGCCCCACCTCCACGCGACAACGGCACGTGCCGCACAGGCCACCGCCGCATTTGAACGGAATCCCGCCCTTTTCCCGAAGCGAGACGCGCAGCAGGTTGCTGTTGGGCGGTGCCTCGACTGTCTTCCCGCCATTCGTGATGAACGTGATATGAACCATATGACTTGCCAGCGTCTCCGGATTGCGGCGGTTGAGCCGCGCTTGTGCGTGATCGCGTCCAATGAGCGATTCGAGCGCAGCCACAGCCTCAGGCACGCTCTCGTACTTCTCGAAGCACTTCGTGGGCACCAGATTTGCGCCGCTCGGGGCCGTCTCGTCGACAATCTTCACGCGTGACTGCCCGTCGAGTCGGGCGACGACAAATGCCGCGATGTGTCGCGCGCCATAGAAGTAGTCGTGGGTCTCGACCGGCGTGATGCCAGGGGTCGGCTCGCTGCGGTATTGACCCGGTCGGCTGGTAAGTACGATGTACATTCGCTTTCCTCGTTGCGCGTTGCTTGGCAATGCGCGGCAATCAAACCCCCGCCGGGGTCTCGTCGTCCTGCGCCAGTTCGATGTCGTGCTCGATCCACAACTGACAGGCGAGACGGAAGCCCGCGTCGAGCCGATCGCCCAGTTGTTTCTTCTCTTTCCAGTTCGGCGCAGGCAAATGTTCGCTGCCCGACAGCACCCGGCAAGCGCAGCGCGCGCACTTCCCCATGCCGCACTCATAACGCAAATGAGGGAACGGGAACTGCTTGACACCCGCCCGGACAACCAAGTTGGTATTGGCTTTTACCTCGTCCCGGTACGTCTGCCCATTCCTGCGAAATACGACGACTGGCATGCATCCTCCTATCACCAAAACCCTCTCCCGCGCGCCTCGTGCCGGCGGGGCTCACCATAGCGGAGCGCATTTTTGGATACTGTATACCGATATAAAAATAAAGCCAATCCCAGTGTTGTAGATCGATCATGGATTGGCGGTTTACAAGGCATGTGCGGTAAAGGCATTTGAGCATTTCTCATTAATAGTATACCGTATACCATAAATTTCTATCCACGCACCGGACCTCGACTGATGATCCATTTGACCGACGCACAGATCGACAAGCTGATCGGCTTCGCGCAAGCCATTCCCGCACTGGAGAGCGCTTTTCGTGAGCTGGCCCGCGGGGCCGCCGCAGTGCAACGCCGTGTGCGCACCGAAGCACAGGGCACCAAACTCTCCACGCTCGGCGCGGTGCTTCCCGGAGCCGACGTTGCCGGGGCCAAGGTCTACACCACCCTTCGAGGGCAATTCAATTTCGTGATCGTATTGTTCCGCGCCTCTGACGGCGCCTGTCTTGCCACGCTGGACGCCAATGCCATCACCCGACTGCGCACCGCAGCGACCACAATGCTCGCGGTACGTGCGCTGGCGCGTCGCGGTGCACGCACGGCGGCCGTTTTCGGGACCGGTGTTCAGGGCGCGGCACACGCGCATGCCTTGGCGCAGTTCACCGATATCAAGACGTTGCACATCGTCGGGATCGAGGGAGATGCGGCGCTTGCGGCATTGCTGAATGCGACCTATGGTGCGCAAGGCGTCATGGCCCGCGCCGTGTCGACCGACGAAGCACTCGACGGTGCCGAAGTCGTCATCACGGCCACCCGCTCGACCACGCCGCTCTTCGACGGCCACGCGCTCTCGCCCGGTGCATTTGTCGCCGCCATCGGTTCGAGTCTGCCGCACACACGAGAGATAGACGACAACACGCTCGCCCGCGCGGCCAGAATCGTTGTGGAATTGCGAGAACAGGCGCGAGAAGAAGCGGGGGATCTGATGCTGGCTGCGCCAGGACTGGTGGACTGGAGCGGTGTAGCCGAGTTGGGTGATGTCCTTGAGGGCCTGACGCCTGGACGCCAACGTGACGACGAGATCGTCGTCTACAAAGCCGTCGGCTTCGGTTTGCAGGACGTGACGCTTGCTGCCCTCGCCTACAAGACATTCGTCGAGCGGGGCGCCTGACGCATCCAACGACGACGGGGCAGACCGTGTCCCCGGCCCCGTCGCCCCCCTCCATTCGCTTCAATCGACTCAGGCGGCCACCGCTTCCGGCGCAGGGCGCTGGAACGTGAAGCTGTCTGCATACAAGTAACGTACGCTGGCCCCGTTGGCGATGAACGCCCGTTTCGCTTCGGCAATCATCACAGGGGAGCCGCACAGATACACCGAGTGCTCGGAAAGATCGGGATGATCGGCGAGCACGGCATCCTGCACGTAACCCCGCGCCCCTGTCCACCAGTCGTCCGGTCGTGACAACACCGGGACATAGCGAAAGTCTTCGTGCCGATTCGCGAGCGCAGTCAGTTCGTCGTGGAGGTAGAGCGCTGCTTGCGTGCGTCCGCCCCAATACAGGTCGATGGGGGGCGCACCGCTGGCCAGCATCTGTGCCAGCATGCTGCGCAGCGGCGCGATGCCCGTTCCGGTGGCGACCATCACGATGGGCCGATAGTCGTCTTCGTGATACCCAAACCCGCCTAGCGGCGCTTCCACGTCGAGCGTGTCGCCGGGCCGTAGCGTGCTCAAGCGCGTCTGGGTGAAGTATCCGCCCTCGATGCGGCGGACGTGGACCTCCACTTCCCCAGGCCCGTCACCCGCTTCGGGCAAACACGCCATGGAGAAGCTGCGCGGCCCCGTGTCGCCGAGCAACACGTTCAGATACTGACCGGGACGGAATACCCAGGGCGCTCTCTCGCTGGATGCGAGCACCAGCCGCGTGACGTCCGGCCCGAGCGGCTCCGTGCGCACGACGCGCACCTGACGCCGCTGCGCCGATGCAGGCACATCGAGCGATCGTTCGGTGCTGATCGTCAGATCGGCGCACGCGCGGGCCTGACATAGCAGTGCGTAGCCCGCGTCGACCTCGTCTTGCGTAAGGGCGTCCGGCACGTCCTCGTATTGCACCCGCCCCTGCGCAAGCCTGACCCGGCAGGTCCCGCACCCGCCGAACTCACACTCGGACGGCAGCACGACACCCGCGCGCCGGGCTGCCTCGAGGACGGTTTCGTCGGACGTCGCCTCGAAGCTGCACTGGGCCTCGATCCATGTGACGCGATAGCTCACGGCGCACGTCTCCGTCAAAGCTTGATGTCGGGTTGCACGAGCACTTCGTGGCCGCTCTCGCGCAGCAGCGCCTGCAGTGCCGCCAGCCCGGCCAGCCCGGCCTGCGTATCTTGTTCGCCGTTGCCGCCCGACAAGCCGATGCCGCCGACCACTTGCTTGTCGACCACGATGGGGAAGCCTCCCACAAACGCCGCGAAGCGCCCCTCAAAGCTCCATTGAATACCGAATGCTTCATTGCCGGGCAGTGCCGGGCCATTCGGCGGCGTGGTGAACAGATGCGTCGAGCGCTTGTGCCCGGCGGCCGTAAATGCCTTGTTCCAGGCAATCTGCGGTCCGGTGATGCGCCCGCCGTCCATACGTTCGAGCGCGAGCGGGAAGCCGCCTTCGTCGACCACGCAGACGGATTCGAGGACACCGATTTCCTGCGAGCGCCCGATGGCCGCGGCGATCATGTGGCGGGCTTCGGCAAGTTCAAGTTTGAAGAAGGGTTTCATGGCAGAGCGAATAGGTTGACGAAGCGATGTGCGAGGCTGGCGTTAAACACCGCGATACACGGTCTTGATCTGGAGATAGAACTCGAGGCCGTCGCGTCCGGACTCCCGGAACGTCGCGGTACTCGACTGCTTGAGTCCGCCGAACGGTGCGTTGACGAGATTGCCCGTGGTCGTGCGGTTGATCTTGACGGTGCCCGCTTCGATATCGCTCGCGAACCGATGCATCAGTCGGGCATCCTGCGTGACGAGCGACGCGGCCAATCCGTAGTCGCTGTCGTTGGCCACGGCGATGGCGTCATCGTAGTCATCGACGTCGATCACCGCGATGACCGGGCCGAAGATCTCTTCTCGTGCAATTCGCGCGTCGCGCGGCACGTCTGCGAAGATCGCCGGGGTGACGAAATATCCGTGGGCATAGACGTCATGCGTGAGTGGCTCGCCGCCGCACACCAGCGTGGCCTCCTGTTTGCCGATCGCAATGTAGTCGAGCACCGTTCGCCACTGTTTCTTTGTCGCAAGCGGTCCGATATCGATGCCCGGCTGCATGCCGTTGCCAATCTTGAGTGCCGCCGTCCTGGCGGCGAGCCGCTCGACGAACGTCGCGCGAATCGCGCGGGCGACGAGCACACGGCTGGTGCCGGTACATGCCTGCCCCGTGAGGGAAAAGCCGCCCTTGATGGTCAGATCAACGGCGCGATCGATATCGCCGACGTCGAGCACGATCAGCGGGTTCTTGCCCCCTAGCTCCATCTGCGTGCGGGTGGACAGCGAGGCAGCTCGATGAATCTGCTCGCCGGCCGACGTCGAGCCAGTAAAGGAGATGGCCCGTACTTCGCGCGCACCGACCAGCGTGGGTCCGACGGCCGAAGCGTTGCCCGTCACGAAATTCAACACGCCCTTCGGGATGCCGGCCTCCACGAACGCTTCAGCCAGGCGCAATCCACTCAGCGGCGCATCGGATGCCGGCTTGAACACTACCGTGTTCCCGCACACGAGCGCCGGGGCGATCTTTCGCGCGGGGATCGAGACAGGGAAATTCCAGGGCGAGATCACGGTAACGACACCCAGCGGTTCGCGCACCGTGTATACCGTCATGTCATTGTCGTCGTTCGGAAACGTTTCGCCGCCGTACGATTGCGCCTCAATGGCGTAGTAGCGCAGTGTCTGCGCGGCGCGCAGGAACTCGTCTTTGGCAAGCGCCTTCTGCTTGCCCTCCTCGCGCGTGAGCGCTTCGCCGAAGCGCTCGGCGTGGCGCTCGAGATAGGCGGCGGCGTCGAGCAGTACCTTGGCGCGAGCGCCCACCGACAGACGCTTCCAGGAAGCGAATGCCGAGGCGGCCGCGCGCACGGCAGCTTGCGCATCGGCTTCGCCCGACGCCTGGAAATGGCCAACGACGTCGCGCGTGTCGGCCGGGTTCAGGTTCTGGAAGGTGGCGCCCGTGAGGCTCGCGCACCATTCGCCGTCGATATAGTTCAGGAATGTCGGAACGGTCGTCATGAAAGCTGCGTCCTGCAAGAGGTCTTCAACACCCGCGCCGCCGCGAGATGCGTTTTGCGGCTTGCTGTCGAGGGCGGCGGCACGGCAGAGCGTCGTTCAGGCGGCCAATCCCAGTTCGGGCAGCGGCACCTCGTTCTCGACGTAGTCGTAGTACAGCGCGGTCGTGTACAGCAGGCGCATCTGCGCACCGATCTCGCAGATCTTCAGGCAACGCTGCTGCAATTCAGGCGTGTTCGCGTTCTCCAGCACGATCTGGTAACCCCGCTCGCCATGAATCTCGTCCGAGACGATGTGCAAATCGAAGAACTCGACTTCCTCATCGGTGAACTTGTACGTTTCGCGCAGCGTGGGCGTCTGCTTGCGATAAATCGACGGCACTTGCGATTCCAGACCGACGACCAGCCCGGCCACCGCCACCACCGGGTCTTCACGCATGGCGACCGCATAACACCAGCTTTGCAGTCCGCGCGTCGTCGGCGACATGTTGTCCGGGTCGACGACCCGCTCGCGCGTCGTGCCGCACGCCTCGGCAAAGCGGATCAACAGGTCCGTGTGACGATCGCCGCCAATCTCCTCTTCGTACATGTTCGCGAGCAGGAAGTCCTTGGCCTCGGTCATGTGGTCCGGCGTACGGGCGTATAGATAGCCGAGGTAATCGGCGAACGGCCCCACGTAGTGATAGTGGTTCTCCGCCCAGCGAGCGAGGTGCGCCCGCGATAGCTTGCCGCTTGCCCACGCGATGCTGAACGGTGCCTTGTTCGCGCTCTTGCCCTTGATTGCTTCTTCGAGTGCCGCGCGGAAGGTTTCGCGGTCCATCAGTTCAGCCATGTCTTGCTCCTTGGTTTCAGGTGGATCCCCCGCTCCCCCTTTCATGATGGGAAGAAGCGGGGTGATCTGTTATTTTGGTACACTGTATACAGTTTTGGCGGAAATGCCAATACAACAATTTGTGTGCGCGGGACGTCCCGCAAAAACGGAGAAAAGATCAGTCGGCAGCGCGGCCGATGGCACCCGACACAGAGGCGTGAACGGTGCGCGAATCGTCGTGGCTTGCGTTCACCGGTTCGATGGCGTCGAGCTTGATGCCGTTGGTCTCGGGCAGCATGATGGCCGCAATGATGACGAGTCCGTAGCCGGCGGCAGCCACGATGGGGATGGCGACCGTGAGCGTCGTGTGACCGCTGGCGAGCCAACCGGCGACAAACGGAAATACCGAGCCGATAACGCGCCCTGCGTTGTAGGCCACGCCATAGCCGGTAGCGCGAATCTCATGGGGATACGTCTCCGAGATCGTTGCCGCGACACCCGCGAACGTTCCCTGCATCAACACGCCCATCAGGAAGCCCAACACCATCATCACGGGCACTGGCGCCGGAATCAGCATGTAAGCGATGCTCATCACGAACGCGCCGATGGCGAACAGGATGTAGGTCGGGCGACGGCCAAGCCTGTCGGTCGACCAGGCCCCCACGGCATAGCCCACGATGGAGCCGCAGATGGTGATGGCCAGCCACAGGCCCGTGCCCGTCACCGACAGTCCGCGTTCGGTCTTGAGCCACGTCGGCATCCAGGTGGCGATCGCGTAGTACGAGCCGAGCATGCCGCCCGAGAGCAGACTGCACCAGAGCGTGCGAGCCGCAAGGCTGCCGCTGAACACGCTTCGGATCGTCTTGAGCGGGCTGGTCTGACGGCGCTCGGCCATCGTGCGAGTAAAGGCCTCCGGCTCCTCCAGATTCCGGCGCAACCAGAACACCATCAGGGCCGGCGCCACGCCGATGAACAGGCACACGCGCCAGGCCATCTCTGGCGGGAACCAGTTGAAGATCGCGCTGTAAGCGAGTGCCGCCAGTGCCCAGCCGAACGAATAGCTGCTTGCCGTGAAGCCCGAGAACTTGCCACGGTGGGCCGGATTGCGGATCGTCTCCATGACCAGCACCATGCACAGCGACGATTCGCCGCCGAAGCCCAGGCCCTGGATGACGCGCATGATGGCCAGTTGCGTCGGCGAATTGGTCAGGCCGCAGCCAAAACACGCCAGCGCGAAGATCGCGATGGTCCAGCGCAGGATGCGCACGCGACCATAGCGATCCGCCAGCAGGCCCGCACCGATGGCACCCACCAGCGAGGCGATCAGCGTATAGGTGACGATGCTGCCTGCAGTTGCCTTGCTCATGCCCCACGTTGTGAGCAGTACTGGGATGAGGAAGGAATAGATCATGAAGTCGTAGACATCGACCGTATGGCCGATGAACGTGCCCGCAAAGGCGCGCTTCTCGTTTCTCGATAGTGAACTGAGCCAGGACATGAAGGTGTCCTCCTTGGTGGGTCGTGGGTTTCGTTGGGAAGGTCAGGCGGGTGGTGCAAAGGCGTAGCCGGCGGCCTCAAGCAATCTGGCTACATGGATCGAGCGCAGGTCGTGATACAGCGGCGCCACGATCTGCACCCCCACAGGCAGCCCTTGTGCCGTGCGTCCCGCGGGCGCAACGGTCGAGGGCAAGCCGCACAAGCCGGAATGCCCGGCCCAGAAAAGTTGCGTCGTGAGGGGCTGCGCGCGCCCGTTGACCTCCAGCGTGCGTTGCCAGGGCGCGCCCTCCTCATCCAGCACGAACGCGGGCGTGGCCGCCACGGGGCACAGCAGCACGTCAACGCGCTCGAACAACTCGCGCCACGCGGCCGCAAAACGCTCTCGTAGCGGCTGCAATCTAAGCCAGTCGCGATGCCGCATGGCCGCCCCCACGTACTGAAGCGACGCATAACGCATGTCGTCCGCCGATGTCCGGCCGGCCGCCGTCACGGCGGCTTCGAACGCGTCGTCGCCAAGATAGCCGCACGTCGATGCCCGCAGCATCAACGTATACACACGCATCAGTTCGGCGGCGTCCAGCGATGGGCAGGCATTCCAGAGCACCTGCGCACCACGGCGCTCAAGATCCTGCCCGAGGTGCACGATCGCCTGCTCCACCTCGGCGTCGACGTCGGCAACCGGGTGATTGGGCAAAATGCCGAAGCGAATCTGGCGCAGGTCGGTTGCCTGACAGCGTGGCAGTTCGAAGCGCACGGCGCAGGCCGCCTCTGCCGGCGGACCGGCAATCGCGGAGAGCACCACTTCGAGGTCGGACGCGCTGCGTGCCAGCGGACCCGCAACGTTGATATCGGGAAACGCCACACCGCCCGGCAGGCCATGGCCGTCGAGGGGCACGAGACCGTGCGTGCTCTTGTGCGAGAAGATGCCGCAGTAGTGTGCGGGGTTACGAATCGACGATCCGATGTCGGAGCCGACATCGAAAAAGGCCATGCCCGTGGAGACGGCGGCGGCGCTGCCGCCCGACGAGCCGCCCGGCGTGCGGCGCAAATCGTGAGGATTGCGCGTGGTGCCGTAGACGTCGTTGTAGCTCTGCCAGTCGCGCAGGTAGATCGGCACGTTGGTTTTGCCGAGCAGGATCGCACCGGCATCCGTCAGCCGTTGCACGACGCTTGCATGTTGCGCCGCAATATTGTCGGTGAATGCCGGATCGCCGACCGTTGTGGGCCAGCCCTTGACGTCGAACGACTCCTTGATCGTGAACGGGACGCCATGCAACGGCCCCCGGACCAGGCCAGCGCGCAGCTCCGTGTCCCGCTGCCTCGCGACGGCATATGCTCGCTCGAAGTCGCTGACCACCACCGCGTTGAGTTTCGGATTTGATCGCCGCCAGACCGCTTCGCATGCGGCAACGAGCGCCTCCGACGTGACCTCACGGCGCCGCAACGCCTCCTTCCCCGCTGTCACCGTGGCGTAATGCCATTGCGGAGCGCCGGGCGAGTGCCATGACGCGATATCGTCGTCGAGCGAGTCGACTGCAGGATTTGTCATGATGGAGAATCCATTTCAGTATTCTGTATACCATCGATGAACAAATTTTCGCTGTCAAGCCACTTACTGATCAGGGTTTCTGCTAACGCACTGCCCGCCCCCACCCCTCCTCGCTCAGAACACCACCAGCCGGTCAACCAATTGCGCGATCCGCGAGTTTGACGCCGACCACGATGCGACCGTGCGCGATCGGCCGTCGAAGTACACCGTATTGATGACCGACCCGTCGCGGCTGAGCGTCAGCGTCGCGTAGGCGAGGTATTCGCTCGGCGCGTTGTCCCACAACGCGTTGCGCCAGGCGCGCCGCACCGAATAATTGAGCACGACGCAACCCGTCGGCCACGTGCCCGGGCTGTAGATCGTGCTCACGATGCCATAGGCGCGCAAACGTCCCTGTATCGCCGGCAGCAAATCGGAGATGCCGTCCGGCGCCAGCTCGATACACAGGGTGTGCGACAGCAGCTCCGGCGCGGCAGGCGCCGTCGGCGGCGCGATGGACGGCAACTGATCCGACAACATCACCCCCGTCGACACCATGCTGGAGGCGACCTGCGCGGCGAGCACCGGCACAGGCGTCGCGAAAAGGCACCCGCCCAGGGTGGCGCTGGCAGCCGCCGCCAGCATCAACACAATCGCCAGGCGCGCCATCAGAACGGCGACACGCCGAGCAGAATGCCCTGCAGCCACCCGCCGCTGCTCCCATCGGCAACCTGGCCCTCGTCCACCCTCGCCACCTTGGCTTGCCCCACCTTGCTCGACGCCACCACATTGCCCGGCGAGATGTCGAACTTGTTGACCACGCCCGTAAAGCGAAACGTCTCCATATTGCGCCCCTGCAGGACCTGCTTTTCCCCGCCCACGACATACGCACCGTTGGGTAGCACCTCCACGATCGCGACCGCGATCGTGCCGGCCAGCGCCATGCTGGAACTGTTGTTGCCGTTGCCCTTGAAAGTGCTCGCCGACTGGCCGATGTTGAACCAGCGCTCCAGCACCGAATCGGCCCCATCGGCCTTGGCGCTCTTGGCCGTCACGCTCGCGTTGCGCGAGATGTCGCTCTGCGACTTGTTCCCGCTCGACGCGTTTTCCGATACCGCAATCGTGAGCAGATCCCCGATGCGATGGGCGACCGGTGTCTCGAACCAGTTCGTGGCGGTGGTCGACTGGTAGATGGCCCCGCCCGTCTGCACATTCTCCACACGCGGCATGGGCATCATGGCCATCGGCGTGGGTGCCGGTGCCGAGCTGGCGCAGCCCCCCAGCATGACGCCCGTGGCCAACAGCAGCGCGACCGTCCGGACAAAGCCCCGCGCAGCAGCGCGCTGTAGCATCGACAGCTTCGACATGATGAGGCGCCCCCGCGCCGGTACCGGACGCCGTGTCCGGTCGTCTTCGAAAAGTGTGAACGATGAGTGGATGACGAAGACGGCACGGCGGCCAGCTTCGAGAGGGATAGTAAGGAGCGCAAGTGCAGCTACTAAGCACAAATAGAGGAAAATTTGTGGAGGCCCGCCGCGCCACGCCCCGAAGCTGGGAAAATGGCGCGCCAACGCTGGCATCGCCACACCGGCGCCTCACGCGAGGCGCCGCTTTCCAAGCCATCACCGTTAGCCTGACCACCCAGCGCATGAACTCCGGCATCACCCGCAAGCTTTTCCTCGCGCTTTTCGCGACGGGCCTGATCACCATGACGGCCACGGCTCTCGTCGTGCGCGCCGCCGTCGGCGGGCACCGCTGGCTGTGCGGCAACAACCTGATGTATCTGACAGTGCTCGGCGTCGCCCTGCTCGGCACCGTGGCGTTGCACCTCGCCCGGCGTTTGCTCGTGCCCGTCACGCCGCTGCTCGAGGCCACCCACCGCATGGCGATGGGCGACTACAGCGTGCGCGCGCCGACTGCCGGTGCCGACGAACTCGCCCGACTCGCGGTCGACCTGAACCGTCTTGCCGACACACTCGCCCGCAACGACCGCTCGCGCCGCGACCTGCTCGCCGACATCTCGCACGAATTGCGCACGCCGCTGTCGATCCTGCGCGGCGAAATCGAAGCGATGGAAGATGGTCTGCGCCCGCTCACGCAGGACGCGATCGCCTCGCTGCGCGTCGAAATCTCGCAACTCTCCAAGCTGATCGACGATCTCTACGAACTGTCGCTCTCCGACGTCGGCGCGCTCACCTATATGTTCGCCCCCGTCGACATGACCGAGCGCGTCGCCACGTCCGTGGCCGCGTTCGGCGACTGGTTCGACGCCAAGGGCATCGCGCTGAACGTGCACCTGCCCGACGACACGCTCATCATCGACGGCGATCTCCACCGAGTGACGCAACTGCTGGGCAATCTGCTGGAGAACTCGTTGCGCTACACCGACGGCGGCGGCGCGGTGCGCGTCTACCTGTCGGCCACGGCCGCGCAGCTGCGTCTGGAGATCGAAGACTCGGCGCCGGGCGTGCCGGACGACGCGCTGCCGCGCCTGTTCGAGCGCCTGTTCCGCGTGGAAGCCTCGCGCAGCCGGCGCAGTGGCGGCGCCGGCCTGGGGCTGACGCTGTGCAAACACATCGTCGAGGCGCACGGCGGCCAGATCGCCGCACGGCATTCCCCGCTGGGGGGGCTGGCGCTCGCGATCACCCTGCCGTGTCACCGCCAGGCGCCCGTGGGCGCGTGCGGGCCGTGCGGCGGGTCATCCAGCAACGCGAGCCGGCCCCGCCTCCCACGGCTCGACGACCCAGCCCTCGCGACCTCGTGTTGAGCCCTTCTCCCATGCCCCCAACCGCACCGAGCCCGTCGCCAGCCGCGTCGCGCCCATTGACCCCTGAGCCGCTTCCCGCCCCAAGTTCACCGACCGACGCGATGACCCTCTCCGACACCGCTCCGATTCTGATCGTCGAAGACGAGCCCAAGCTCGCCGCGTTGCTCGCGGAATACCTGCGGGTGGCGGGCATGCCCTGCCGCATTCTCTCGGACGGCCGCGACGTGCTCCCGGCCGTGCGCGCGATGCAGCCACGCCTGGTGCTGCTCGACCTCATGCTCCCGGGCATGGACGGTCTCGAAGTCTGCCGCGCGGTGCGCGAGATCTCCGACGTGCCGGTCGTCATGCTGACGGCCCGCGCGGCGGAGACCGACCGCCTGCTGGGCCTCGAACTCGGTGCCGACGACTACATCTGCAAGCCCTTCAGCCCGCGCGAGGTCGTGGCGCGCGTCAAGGCGATCCTGCGCCGGGTTCGCGGCGCCGGTATCGCCCCGTCCCCCCAGGGATCCGCCGCCGGTGCCAACGTCGCACCCGCGCGCGCGCTCGTCATTGACGCGGTGCGTCATCACGCGCGACTCGATGGGCACGAACTGCCGCTCACGCCGGTGGAATTGCGGTTGCTGGCCACACTCGCCAGCCATCCCGACAAAACCTTCCCGCGTGCCCACCTGCTCGATCGCATGTACGACGATCACCGCGTGGTCGCTGACCGCACGGTCGACAGCCATATCAAGAACCTCCGTCGCAAGTTGCAGGCGATCCGGCCCGACGAAGAAATCGTGCGCTCGATCTATGGCGTCGGCTATCGGCTGGAGTTGCGCACGGACCGCCCCGGCATGGGCGCCGCGCGGCATGGTGTCGCGGCTATCGACAATCCGGCCGGAGCAATGCCAGAATAGGCGCACCCGCGCCGCAGCGCGGTTCCCTTGAGGAGATTGACGATGCCACGCCGCGCCGCCACGCTTTCCCCGATGCCCACTGCCTTCGCTGCCCTCGCTTCCTCCGCCTCCTCCGCCTCCTCCACGCCCAAGGGCGCCGTATCGCAGATGATTCGCACTGCAAAGCTTGTACGCGCTCACCCCCCGATCAAACGCCTTCTGCAAGCCGTCACCGCCATCGCGCTGCTCGGCGCCAGCGGCTTCTCGTGGGCGCAAACGCCCGTGTGCTTCGATAGCGTCGGGCGTCCCCTCCCGCCCGAGCAGTGCTCGCCAGCCGCACGCGAGCAGGCCGCATCGCAAGCCGCCGCCGCCACGAGATCACCGTCCCTGCGCGACGAGTGCCGCGCGCTCGCCGACAAGATCGCCAACACCCCGGACAAGCCGGTCTACCAGCGTGGGCGTCGAGTCGAGTCACCGGCCGGCGATCGCGTCGACATTCCTACACGTACCCGCCCGCGCAAAGCCCTCATAGAGGAATACATGCGCAAGTGCACGTAGGCGGACACCTACGGGTTAGCGAAAGATAGTTACAAATTGACGGAACTTGTCACCCTAATTCGTTGACAATACCGACGGAGGCCGCATAATCGTCGTCACGCCGACGCGTTGCCTGCCGCCATGGCACACCGCCATATTCGTCGGAGGCCATACTATCGACCTCATCGCCCGCGTCATGGCCGACGTGACGCGCTCTGCACGACGCGCACCATTGGCCCGACGTTTTATCCGTCTTATCCGTACCCATGCCGCCATGCGCAACACGCGGCACACGTTACCTGGAGGGAGAAAATGCAAAAACGCGAATTCCTGATGAAAACTTCCGTCGCCGTCGCCGCCGCTGCCCTCGCGCTCACCGGCTGCACGACGACCACGCCGTCGCAGGCCAGCAAGAGCGACAACTCCCCCGGCGCCAATGCGAACAAGCGACGTGAGATCGATGCCTCCGTGAATGGCGCGCTCGACAAGATGTATGCGTCCGTGCCGGGCTCGCGCGAACTGGTCAGCAAGTCGCGCGGCATGCTCGTGTTCCCTTCCGTGCTGCAAGCCGGGTTCGTCGTGGGTGGTCAATATGGCGAAGGCGCCCTGCGCGTGGGCGGTGCCACGAAGGGCTACTACAACACCGTGACGGCGTCGTTCGGTCTGCAGATCGGGGCGCAGTCGAAGGCCATCATCTTCCTGTTCATGACGCAGGACGCCCTCGAGAAATTCCAGCGCATGGACGGCTGGACGGCCGGTGCCGATGCCTCGGTTGCCCTGGTCAAGATCGGCGCGAACGGTGCGGTCGACCTGAACACCGCGACCTCGCCGGTCGAAGTGATCGTCATGACCAACGCCGGTCTGATGGCCAACCTGAACGTCGAAGGCACGAAGGTGAGCAAGCTCAATATCTGACGCTGACGGGACGGCGAGGCGCCAGCTTGGGTACCCCGCCGTCTCTGGCGTCGCGTCAAACGAAAACGGCGCCATCCGCAAGGGATGGCGCCGTTGTTTCATGCGCAGGCGATGACGGTCGGCATCATTCGGTGCTGAACGCTGCCGGACGCCACTTCAGCAAACGCTTCTCGAGCGACGTCAGCAGGTAATCCGCCCCCAGCGCCACGACCGCGAGCACGATCATCGCAGCGAACACACCGCTCGCGTTGAATGCGCCCTGCGCGGTCGAGATCAGCAGCCCGATGCCCTGCTTCGAGCCGAGGAACTCACCGACCACCGCGCCCACCAGCGCAAAACCGAAGCTCACGTGCAGGCTGGCGAGAATCCACGACAGCGCCGACGGAATCACCACCGACATCGTCACCTGACGGCGCGACGCGCCCAGGATCTGGGCATTCGCGATCATGTAACGGTCGGCTTCGCGCACACCCTGGAAGGCATTGGCGAACACGACGAAGAACACCATCACCACGGCGAGCGCCACCTTCGAGGCCATGCCCAGGCCCAGCGAAATCACGAAGATCGAGCCCAGCACCACGCGCGGAATCGAGTTGGCGATCTGGATGTAGAGACTGAAGACATCCGAGAGCAGCTTGTTGCGTCCGAGCACGATGCCGCAGATCACACCGGCCACCCCGCCGATCAGAAAGCCCAGCACGGTCTCTTCGAGCGTGACGAACACCTGCGTCCAGAGCGGGCCCTGCGACGTGCCTTCCACGCACCAGGTATAGATCTGCGCGACGATCTGGGTCGGTTGCGAGAAGAAGAACGGATCGATCCACCCCAGGCGAGCCCCCAGCTCCCAACCGCCCAGCCCGATGATCAGAATGGCCACGCGCAGGAAAATCACCAGCGCGCGACGTTGTTTGATGCGACGCTGCGCGCTGGCTTCTTCGCGCGCGAGATCGGCGTCACTAAATCCTGCCAGCATGGCCTGTTCACTCATGTTCATGCCCTCCTCCAGACGGCGTAGGCACGCGCGTCGATGCGCGGCCCGCAAATTCATTGTCGATGCCCCGGCGGGGGCCTCGTCTTCAACCGATCTTCACTTCTTCGCGCAGATCCGCCCAGATCTCGCGCGAAATGTCGATGAAGCGTTGCTCATAGCGAACCTCCGACATCACGCGCGGACGCGGCAGGTCGATCGTGTACACATTCTTCAACGTGGCCGGACGCGCCGTGAGCACGAACACGCGATCCGCCAGCGCAATTGCCTCTTCCAGATCGTGGGTGACGAACACCACCGAGCCGGAGGTCGACGACCACAGTTGCAGCAGCTCGTCTTGCATGAGCGTGCGCGTTTGCATGTCCAGCGCCGAGAACGGCTCGTCCATCAACAGGATTTCGGGGTTGTTGATGAACGTCTGCGCCAGCGCCACGCGCTTGCGCATCCCGCCCGAAAGCTGGTGCGGGTAGTGGTCGCCGAACTTGTCCAGGCCCACCCGCTTGATCCATTGGTCGGCCAACGCGTACGCGGCGTCCTTCGGCTGTCCGCGAAAGAGCGGGCCGGCGGCCACGTTCTCGCGAACGCTGCGCCACGGAAACACCGCGTCGTTCTGGAAGACAAACCCGATGCGCGGGTCGATGCCGTTCACGGGCTGCCCCATCACGCGCACGCTGCCCGCCGTCGGGCGCAGCAGACCGGTGATCATCGATAGTGTGGTCGACTTGCCGCAGCCGGTCGGCCCGACGATGGCGACGAACTCGCCGCGTGCGACCGACATGTTGAAGTTGCGCAAGGCGACGGTGGCGTGGCCGTCCGCCGAGATGAAGCGGCACGACACGTTCTCGAATTCGATGGCCGGCGTATCGCGCGAGACGGCGCTCGCAGTGCGTGCCGGCGCAGTGGGGGTGATGGTCTGGGTCATGCCCGGTTCCTCAGTGACGTCGAAGGGCAAACGGTGTCGTTGCGGTTTTTCAGGGGTGAGCCTGCCCGCACACCGGACAGTCGTCGGGTGCGGGCGGCTCGGTGGCGGCGCGCCGTGAAGCGCGCGCGCCGAAACTACAGGGTCATAGGGTGACGCGAGATCGAACGCTTACTTCGGCACGTTCGCGGCGTCGACAAATGCGTTGGTGTAGGTCTTCGAGAGATCGATGTGCTTGCCCTTGACGTTCGGGTTGAACGCGGCGAGCACCTTGAGCACCGTCTCCGGACCGTCCTTCGGCATGCGGCCGTCCGGCGAGAACATCGGCAGCGAGTTCTGCATCGCCTGCAGGTACAGCGCCTTGTTGTTGGCGTAGTAGTCCTTCGGCATCTTCTCGGTAATCTCGGCCGCCGAGTGGGTGCGGATGTACTTGAGCGTCTTCACGAACGCGCGGGCCAGCTTGGTCGCCTCTTCCTTGTGCGTGTCGGCCCACGCGCGCTGCACGTACAGGCTCGACGCCGGGTAAGCGCCGCCCAGCGCGTCGACCGTGCCCTTGAGCGTGCGCATGTCGACGAGCACTGCCGCGTCGCCCGTGTTGATCAGGCGCGAGGCGGTCGGCTCGGTCGTCATGCCCGCATCGATGCGGTTCTGCTTCATGGCGGCGATGAACGTGTTGTCGGCACCGACCGGCAGCACCGAGAACTGCGCCGACGTGATGCCGTGCTTGGCCGCGAGGTACTGCGTGAGGAAGTTGGTCGACGCGCCAAGGCCGGTCACGCCCAAGGTCTTGCCCTTGATGTCGGCCATGCTCTTGATGGTGTCGCGGCTCTTGGCGTTGACCAGCTCGACTTCGCCGGGCACCTGACCGAAGATCGTGATGGCCTCGACTTCCTTGCCCTTGCTTTGCAGGTCGATGGAGTGATCGTAGAAGCCGACCACGGCCTGCACGGCGCCGGCGAGCAGTTCGTTCTCGGCATCGACACCGGCCGGCTGCGAGAGCAGCTCGACGTTCAGCCCTTCGTCCTTGAAGTACCCGAGCTGCTCGGTGAGCTTGGCCGGCAGGTAGATCAGCTTGGTGATGCCGCCCACCATGATCGTGATCTTGCCGCTGTCGGCGGCGAAACTCGGCACGGCGGCCAGCGCCAGCGACGCGCCGAACACGGCGGCCAGAACGGGTTTCACGAAGGCTTTCGGCGTACGCACGCCACGGCTTGCTCGCATTATGGTGTCTCCATCGTTTTTAGGGATAATGGCTCAAGCGTCGCGTTGCGGCGCCGGCCGACCTCTGTGGTTTGCCACAAGGCCCAGGCAGCGGACTTCCGAATCGTTTCCTTTGCCTTGAGGTGGATTGTAGAAAACCGAAGCTTTCATCGAGCTTTCGTCCCATGCAGGTTTTCTCGCGCAAAAGGTGGGTGTTTACCCGCTGTTGGCTTGCGCCGGTTCCGCGGGCACACTCGCCGTCGCTGTCTCCGTCGCCCTACGCCTTTGCCGTCATGAAACTGCTGCTGATCGAAGACAACGACACCCTTGCCCACTGGCTCGCCCGCATGCTGCGCGACGACAATTTCACCGTCGACGCGGCGCGCGACGGCGACGCCGCCGACCGTCTGCTGCAAACCGAGACGTACGACGTGGTGCTGCTCGATCTCATGCTGCCCAAGCTTGGCGGCAAGCATGTGTTGCGACGGCTGCGCGAGCGGCGCAACAACGTGCCGGTCATCATTCTCACGGCCAGCGGCTCCGTCGACGAAAAGGTCGACTGTCTCGGCGCGGGGGCCGACGACTATCTGGTCAAGCCGTTCGAAGTGCGCGAGCTGATCGCCCGCGTCAAGGCGCTCGCGCGCCGTCATGCGCCCGAGCAGAGCGCCGACCTGGTTTGCGCCGACCTGGCCTATCACACGGGCACGCGACAGTTCACGATCGCGGGCGCGCCGCTCGCGCTGCCGTCGCGCGAACACGCCGTGCTTGAAATCCTCATGCGCAAGCAGGGCAAGACGGTCGCCAAGAGCGCCCTCGTCGACGGCGTCTTCGGTCTCGACGACGAACCCAGCGCGGATGCCATCGAAATCTATATCCATCGGCTGCGCAAGAAACTCGAGACGAGCCACGCGGCCATCATGACGCTACGCGGCCTGGGCTATCTGCTGCGCGCAAAAGATGCTTAGCCTGCGCGTACGGCTGCTGATGTGGCTGATGCTGCCCCTCTCGCTCTATATCGGCGCGAGTGGATGGCTGGCGTATCGCAGTGCCCGCGACACCGCCGCGCTCGTGCAGGACCGGGCCTTGCTCACGTCGGCGCAGGTGATTGCCGGAGAACTCACCTGGGTCGATGGCGCGCTGCGCGCGAGCGTGCCGCCCTCCGCGCTCGAACTGTTTGCCTCGCCGGCGAGGGACCGGGTGTTCTATCAGGTCGTCACCCAGGACGGTCAACTGCTCGCCGGCCCGCCGGATTTCCCGCGGCCGCCGCTCTTTCCCACCACGGCTCCGGCGTATTCGAGCGTCACCGTCAACGGCGAACCGCTGCGGGCTGTCAGCTATGTCCGCACGATGTACAACGCCGGCACGCCGTATCGGGTCGCGGTCATGGTGGCCGAGACGATGCACGCCCACGACGAGATGCTCGCGAAGTTGTGGGAACCGTCTCTGCACCGCCAGATCGCCATGGCCGCGCTGGCCGCCTTGCTGGTGCTCATCGGCCTGACGGTCGAGCTGCATCCGCTGATCCGCCTCAAGGACGAGGTCGCCGGGCGCGCGCCGCAGGAACTGGTGCCGATTCGCGCCGGGCACCTGCAAACCGAATTGCGGCCCATCGTCGACGCTATCAACCTGTGCATCCAGCGGCTCTCGGCGCAGGCGCAGCAACAGCGGCGCTTCGTGGCCGACGCCGCGCACCAGCTACGCACACCGCTCACGCTGCTCGACACCCAGTTGCAGTTCGCCGCGCAGCTCGACGACCGGGCCGCGCTCGCCGACGTGCTCGCCGCCATGCAGACGAGCAGCCGCGGGCTGGCCGATCTCACCAACAAGCTGCTGCTGCTCTCGCAAGCGGAGGCGGCCGACACCCCGGCGTTCTCGCGCTCGCGCGTCGACCTGGTGGCGGTGGCCGCCGGCGTGCTCGAGGAGCTCGTCGCCCTCGCGCAACGGCGCCATATCGATCTGGGACTGGAGACGGTCGAAGCGCACGTGTGGGTCGAGGGCAATGGCGAGCTGTTTCACGCAATGGTCATGAATCTTGTCGACAATGCGATCCGCTATATCCACGAGGGGGGACGCGTGACGGTCGCCATCGGCAGTCCTGACAACATGGCCCGCCTGCGTGTGATCGACGATGGGCCGGGGATCCAGGCCGAGGCGCGGCAGCGCGTGTTCGAGCGCTTCTATCGGAATGCGCCGCCGGGCCAGCCCGGCACCGGGCTGGGGCTGGCCATCGTCAAGGAAATCGTGGCGGCCAGCCACGGCACCGTGACGTTGGCGTCAGGCGACGATGGTCGCGGTCTGGTCGTGACCGTGACACTGCCGCTCGCCTTAGAGACCGAACGCAACGCCTCATAGGGAACGTTGCCGGAGGAACGTCTCCGATAGCGCGCATCGCAAGCCCGCGCATCCTCCTGATAGAAATGCACGGCCGTTTGAAGTCGCAAGAAAAATTGAGCCATTACCGTTGGTTAGGTCAAAAAATTCGTTTGAAACATTTGCACGACGCTTCCGGCTAGGACAAACCCTGATATATTTTGGGGTCTTTGCAGAATTGCCCGTAAGCAGACCGATACTTTTTGATCCAAATCAAATAGTTATGCTCCGCCACCCGTCACACGGTTGTCCGTTGCGCGCAATTGTGACGAAATGTAAAGTTTGTTAAATTCGGTGGGGTCTCGCCGCGCAGGTTGCGGTATGGGACTTTTTTCTCTCAGGAATTTTGCCTCCATGCCGTATCTCGTCGATCGTGCCGCACAGGTTGCGAGACGTCGCGTGTCACTTGACGACGCGTCGCAAGCGTGCGCCGTGACACCGGCATCGCATCCGGCTGCCGCGTGCGACACGGCATTGCCGGTCGAGCCCGCCTCGCGCGCTGCACGCGCGGCGGTCACACGTCAACCGGCACAGTCGGTGGCTCGCGCGGTCGACGCGGCTCGCGAGTCCGAGCGCACGCGTCTGGCGCGTGAGCTGCACGACGGGCTTGGCGCACACCTCACGGCATTGCAGCTGGTGGTGGCTCGCCTGGCTACGCGCGCTCCGGCCGACGCCGCCGAATGGCAGTCCCTCTGCACCCAGATTCAGCAGGCGGCAAGCGCCGCCCACGACGCGGCGGACGAACTCGTCGGCCGCCAACGCCCGCCCGCGCTCGACGCGGGCCTCGTTGCCTCGTTGCGCGCCTGGTTGCGCCACTTCGGCGAACAAAGCGGCCTCACGTGCATCTGGCGCTGCGACGACGTGACGCGCGAGCGCGTCACCAGGCTCACGCCCGACGCAGTGCTGGCGCTGTACCGAATAGCACAGGAAGCGCTGACCAATGTCGCTCGGCACGCGCGCGCCTCCCGCGTGGTGGTGGCGCTCGACGGCAGTCATCGCTCACTCAAACTCACGATTTCCGACGACGGTTGCGGCTTGGTCCGCGGCGCGCGTCGCAAGCAGGGACATTTTGGATGGGTGGGGATGCGCGAGCGCTGTATGGCGCTTGGCGGCACGATACGAATTGGCAGGGCGCAAGGATCGGGGACGCTCGTGTGCGCGCGTCTTCCCTGGCACCAGATTCTGTCGTCCCCGGCCGCCGCGCGCTCGACCGGCCACCATGCCCCGGAATCGCTTGCTCTTCACGGACACGCATCATGACGCTCAGAGTGCTCATCGTCGACGACCACGCCATCGTGCGTCAGGGCGTGCGACAGTTGCTCTCCGATAGCGGGAGCATCTCGGTCGTCGGCGAAGCCGACTGTGGCGCGGAAGCGCTCGAGATGACCGACGCCGCCCAGTGGGACATCGTCCTGCTCGACATTTCGCTGCCCGACACGAACGGTCTCGAGATTCTCAAGACCCTGCGACGCAAGCACCCGCGCCTGCCGATCATGATCTTCAGCATGTACGGTGAAGGCCAGTTCGCGCTTCGGGCGCTCAAGGCCGGCGCGGCCGGGTATCTGAGCAAACGCTCGAACGCGCAGCAACTGGTCTCGGCCGTACGGCAGGTCGCCGCAGGGCGCAAGTACGTCAGTCCAATGGTGGCCGAGACGCTCGCCGACTACCTCGGCCCGGATGACGATCAGCCGCCGCACGAGCGCCTGTCGGACCGTGAATACCAGACGCTTTGCATGATCGGCTCGGGCAAGCGCCTGACCGACATCGCCAATGCGCTCTCGCTCTCGGTCAAGACCGTGAGTGTGTATCGCACGCGCCTGCTCGAGAAGATGCGCCTGAACAACAATGCCGAGCTCACCTATTACGTGATGCAGCACGGCCTGGTCAGCGCCGAGATGGGGCCGGTCTGCGCCTGAGCATTCCGGCACCGCGCCTTGAAAAGTGAGCGATCACTACGTGGCCCGCGCAAGCGGGTCACTTGCATTTCGGACCGCCGATCCGTTCTCTGCCATCGGCAGCGTTGCGCGCGGCAACACTTTCTCACCCGGACGAGAAATTTTCTTTTGTGCCTTCAAGGCGCTGCCATTCGCTGAGAATGGGTGCCCGCCTCACAGTCGGCCAGCCCATCATCGCCATCTCTCCAAGCCTTACAGGGATTGAATAAGCGGCAGATTGCCCCTGTCCTCGCGCGATCAATCGTGGAGGAATTTTGTAGACTGGCCCACTAGCGTTTTTCCTACATCGACAGGGCCCGTCGATGGGGGGTGGCACATCATTTTGTGAAATCACCCTAAATTTTCCCAATGGCTGTCCGATATCCCCTACAACGGCGGCTTTCGGCGAATGGCTGTAGAGCCGAAGTTACGGCGCTTAAGCCGGAGCCAAAAATTTTGGGAAAGGAGTGGCTAAATGTCATCTGTCATCAATACCAATATCTTCTCGCTGGTTGCACAACGTAACCTGAGCACGTCGCAGTCGGGCCTGCAAACCTCGATCACGCGCCTGTCCTCGGGTATGCGCATCAACAGCGCCGCCGACGATGCCGCCGGCCTGGCGATCACGGACCGCATGTCGGCCCAGATCAACGGCACGCAGCAAGCGCAGCGCAACGCCAACGACGGTATCTCGCTGGTGCAAACCGCCGCAGGCGCCCTGTCGGCCATCACCGACAACCTGCAGCGCATCCGCACGCTGGCCGTTCAGTCGACCAACTCGACCAACTCGACTTCGGATCGCGCCGCGCTGGACCAGGAAGTCCAACAGCGTCTGGCGGAAGTGAACCGCCTGGCGACCCAAACGTCGTTCAACGGCCTGAACGTGCTCGACGGCTCGATGGGCACGGCGAACTTCCAGGTGGGCGCCAACGCAGGCCAGACCATTTCGGTCAACCTGCAACAAAGCATGACCACCTCCAGCATCGGTTCGGTCGCACAAACGACCTCGGCCACCAACCCGCTGAGCTTCACCGTTGCCGCACTGACCGTTCAGATGGGTGCAGGCGCTGCCGTCAACGTCAAGGCCGGCACGTACAACAGCTCGGCCGACCTGGCCACGGCCATCAACACTGCCGCGCAAACCGCGGGCTTCACGGGCAACGTCGCCTCGGTCAACTCGGCCGGTGAAATCGCCATCACCAACACCGACGCCGCGCAAACGATGACGATCGCCGGCGCCGACGCCACCACGCTGGGCATGGCCGTCGCAGGTGCCGCCGCCGGTGTGACGACCACGTCGACCGCAGTCGCTGGTACGTTCTCGCAAACGCTGTCCGCAGGCGACCTGGTCCTGACCGTCAACGGCAAGGCCACGAACATCACCGGCAAGATGAACAGCGCCGGCGACCTGGCCAACGCGATCAACTCGTCGAACAGCGGCGTGAACGCGTATGTCGACACCACGGGCCAGATGCACCTCAGCTCGGGGTCGTCGTTCCAGATCAGCGGCGGCACGCCGGCCATCCTGACCAAGCTGGGCCTGCCGACGGCTGCCACGACCTACGCCACGAGCGGTAGCCTGGCACAAGCCGACGTCAAGACGGTCAGCAGCGCCACGCTGATGCTGTCGCAGATCGACTCGGCCATCGGCACCGTCGACACGCTGCAATCGACCCTGGGCGCTATTCAAAACCGCTTCCAGTCGACGATTTCGAGCCTGTCGACCACGACGCAGAACCTGACCACGGCGCGTTCGGGTGTGCAAGACACCGACTACGCTTCGGAAACGGCCAACCTGACCAAGTCGCAGATCCTGCAACAAGCTGGTATCTCGATGCTGGCCCAGGCCAACCAACTGCCGCAACAAGTGCTGAAGCTTCTCCAGTAAGCGCCTGTTGGGCTTGGTTTGACGCCCGGCGGCAACATGGCCGGGCCGCCGGCGGCGCCACCTTCACGGGGGGCGCCGCCGCACACATTACAAAGGCAGCCTTTTTCATGCCGGCGTTTTGTGAGTTGAGCAACTATTTTTGAGAGCGAGCAATTTATGGCGACTACCGGCAGTAGCACTACGGGCTCCATTTCGTCACCGGGCATCGGCTCCGGGCTGGACGTCAACGCGCTCGTGACCAGTCTGATGCAGCCGGCCACGCAAAAGCTCAGCTTGCTCAAGTCACAAGAAGCCAGCTACCAGACCAAGGTCTCCGCGCTCGGCAGCCTGCAATCGGCGCTGAGTTCGTTCCAGTCGTCGCTGTCGAACCTGTCATCGGCGTCGTCGTTCCTCCAGATGACGGCCACACCGGGCGACGCGACAATCCTGACCGCGTCGGCGGACACCACCGCGAAGGCCGGCAGCTACACGATCAACGCGACGCAACTGGCGCAGGCCCAAAGCCTGTCGACGTCCGGCGTATCGGACCCCGCCGCATCGATCGGCAGCGGCGCGTCCACCCAGTTGACCTTCAGCTTCGGCACGATCTCGGGCGGCACGCTCGCAAACGGTACGTATACCGGCGCCAGCTTCTCGCCGAACGCGCAGCAGGCGCCGTTCAATATCACGATCACGAACAGCAACAACTCGCTGCAAGGCATTCGCGACGCCATCAACGCCGCCAACGGCGGGGTGACGGCCACGATCGTCAATGACGGCAGCGCCACGCCGAACCGCCTGGTCCTGACCTCGACGCAGACGGGTCAGGCGATGAGCATGAAGGTGGACGTCGCCGCAGGCGGCGACGCCACGCTCACGAACATGCTCGCGTACGACCCCACCGGCACGCAGAACCTGACGCAGACCGCCGCGGGCCAGAACGCAAACCTGACCATCAATGGCCTGGCTGTGTCGAGCCAGACCAACACCGTCAAGAGCGCCGTGCAGGGCCTGTCGATGAACCTGCTCAAGATCGGCACAACCACCGTCAGCGTCAGCAACAACAGCGACGGTGTCACCAAGTCCGTCAACGATTTCGTCGCCGCCTACAACACGCTGCATTCCGCCATCAGCCAACTGACGTACTTCGACAAGTCGAGCGCCTCGCCCGGCAGCACCTCGAACAACAACGGCCCGCTGATCGGCGACACGACCACGCAGATGATCACCACGCAGATCCAGCAGATCCTGAACGGCAAGCTGCCGGGGGTCGCGGGGTCGGTGCTGACGTCGCTCGCAGACATTGGCGTCACGTTCCAGGCCGGCGACGGCTCCGGCAGCGCCACCGATACGTCGGGTCAGCTCGCCGTCGATTCGACCAAGCTGCAGAAGGCCATCGCCTCGGGCGGCTTCGCTCAACTCGCGTCGCTGCTTGCCACCAACGGCACGACCAGCGACAGCCTGATCAACTACCAAGGCTCGACCACCAATACCCAGCCGGGCCAGTACGACGTGGTCGTCACGCGACTGGCGACGCAAGGCACGCTCACGTCGAACGCCACGCTTGGCGCGAACACCGTCATCAACGGCGCCAACAATACGTTGACGCTGCAGGTCGACGGCACGAGCACGACCATCACCATCCCGAACGGCACCTACACGCCCGACAAGATGGCCGCCGCCTTGCAGGCCGCGATCAACGGCAACTCGAAGTTCGTCGCCAACGGCTCGACGGTGACCGTCAAGCAGACCGCCGGGGTGCTGTCGATCACGTCGAACCGTTATGGCTCCGCCTCGAACATCCGTGTGACGTCGGGCAATGCCCAGACCACGCTGTTCGGCACCGGCGTGTCGCCCAGTACCGATGGCGTGGATGTCGGCGGCTCGATCGGCGGCGTGATCGCCACGGGCAGCGGCCAGTCGCTGACCGGCGCTGCGGGTTCGCTGACCGACGGCCTCAAGATCCAGGTCACCGGCACTAACCTTGGCAATCGTGGCACCATCAGCTTCTCGCAAGGCTATGCCTCCCTGCTGTCGAACCAGGTGAGTAACTTCCTGAGCGCCAAGGGGGCCATCAGCACGGCCACATCGAACCTGAACGCCAGCATCAAGCAGGTGCAGCAACAGGAAAGCGACTGGCAGGACCAGATGACGCAGATGCAGAACCGCTATCTCGCCCAATTCACGGCACTGGACGCGACGATGGCCAAGTTGCAGAACACGAGCGACTACCTCAAGCAGGTGCTTGGCGGGTCGTCGTCTTCGTCGTCGTCCTCGAAGTAAGCCCGCGACGCACCCGCGCCGCGCGCTTCGGAGAAAGTCATGTACGGTCAAAACGCCGCCAACGCTTATCGCAAAGTCGGGCTCGAGACAGGCGTCATCGCCGCGAGTCCGCACCAGCTCATCATGATGCTGTTCGACGGCGCCAAGGCAGCCCTCACGAAGGCCCGCGTCCATTTTGAAGACGGCCGCGTCGCGGATCGCGGACTCGCGCTCTCGAAAGCCATCGGCATTATTGGCGGTCTGCGCGACGGCCTGGACATGAACGTCGGCGGGGAACTGTCTCGCAACCTGCGCGATCTTTACGACTACATGGGCCAACGCCTGCTCGAAGCGAATCTCGAGAACGACGTTGTCAAGGTACAGGAAGTCGACACCCTGCTCGACACGATTGCGTCGGCCTGGCGCGCGATCGCCCCGGCGGCCGGCACGGGTGCCCCCGCCGCGCAGGCGGGCACCGGAGTGCGCTATGAATGAAGCCAAGACGTTGCTGAACTGCTACGAGAGCATTGCCGGCCTCACGGAGCGCATGCTCGGCGTGGCGCGTGATGGCGATTGGGATGCCCTCATCGACCTCGAGATGCAGTATCGTGCGCAGGTCGATTCGATCAAGCAGCTCGATGCCTCGCTGCCGCTCAGCGAGGACGAGCGGGCGCGCAAGCATGCCGTCATCCGGCGCATTCTGGCCGATGACGCCGCGATTCGCGATCTCGTGGTCCCGCGCCTGGCGCATCTGGATGCCATGATCAACAGCACACGCCGTCAACGTGCCCTGCACGAAGTCTACGGCCTGAACCTGGGCACCTGACGCGCCAGCGCGTCTCGTCGCCCATTATTCGGAGTCACGTATGGCCGGTCTCGATTCGGTGCTGGCCACAACGCTCGCACGACGGCTCGACGCCCTGCTCGGCGTCGGGCACGGGGCTGCCTCGACGAGCGCGCCCAGCGCCGTATCCGGCATGCAGCCCACCGGCGACGCCACGTCCGCCCTCGGCGATCTCGCGACCCGCACGTCGACAGCCGCCGTCGGACTCGGCAATGCGTCCGCGCAAACCGTCGCCCAGCTCCCCACCGCCGTTCAACAGGCCACCCTCTCGGCCGCCGCGCGTACCATCGACACGATTCTGCGGCTCGCCCCCGACTCGCCCGGGCCCGTGCAGGCGAGCACACCGGTGTGGCCTGCCGCTCCCGGTACCGGCGCGCCCGCGCTCGCGCCGCTGCTCGCGGAGGCGTTGAAGGAAGCGTTGTCCGCGAGCGGACTCTTTTACGAATCGCATCTGTCGCAGTGGGCATCGGGCAGCCGTTCGTTCGAGCAGTTGCAGGCCGAGCCGCAGTTGCGCTGGCCCGCGTCGGCCAACCTGGCCGCGCAGTTGCGCGCGGCCGGCGCCGACGCCACGCTGCCCGGCCCCGGCCCGCTCACCCGTCTGCTCGGCCCCGCGGGTGCCGAAGCGGCGCTGGCCACCGGCTGGCCGGCGCTCAGCCCGTCGGCCCTGTCCTCAGCGGCCACCTACGGCACCACGTCGTCCAGCGTCGGTGCGCCGCCATTCGCGGGCGAGGCAACCGATGGCGGTCTGCATGCGAGCGCCAATCTGCCCAACACGGCCAACGCACTCGCGCATGCCGCAAGCGTCGTGCATACGACGAGCAGCGTACTGCCAGGCGCGCAGGGTGGCGACGCCACCCTGACCGCGCTGGGCAGCAGCTCACCTGCGAATGCCGCGCCGCATGGTCCGGCTGGGGCGATTGCCGCCGTCGCGAATGCGCCTGCGGAGAGTGTCACGCTGGTGCGTCAGCAGCTCGACATGCTGGTGAACCCGCAATTCCAGTGGAACGGCATGGCGTGGCCGGGCGCACCGATGGCGTGGCAAGTCGAGGAACGCGCCGGGCAAACGATGCCCGGCGAGGCACCCACGCCGTCGACATGGCATACCCATCTGCGTCTCACGCTGCCGTTGCTGGGTACGGTCGACGTCACGCTCGGGTTGTCCGGGCAGCAGTTACAGGCCCGCCTGCTGACCGATTCGACCGTGTCGGCCGATGCGCTGTCGCAAGAGGGTGAAGGATTACGCCAGCGGCTCGCCGCCGTCGGACTCATCGCGAGCCAGTTGTCGTTCGGCGCGGTGACGGACACGGGCGGAAGCGTCGATGGATCACCGGCAAGCGTCAACCCTGCAAACCCTCGCAATGCTGCCGCGCCTGCCACCGGCACCGGACGCCCGGTGCCGGTGGCGAGCCACGTGTCGTCAACGGGACAGACCGGAGATGAGGTATGACGCTCCCACCGGAACGTCGCACGGCGATCGCGCTGGCCTACGGGGCGAACGACACGGCGCCACGCGTGGTGGCGAAGGGCTACGGCCTGCTCGCCGAGACGATCGTGCGCACCGCGCACGAACATGGCCTGTACGTGCATGAATCGCCGGAACTGGTGAGCCTGCTCATGCAGGTCGACCTCGACCAGCGGATCCCGGCACAGCTCTATCAGGCGGTCGCGGAATTGCTGGCGTGGCTCTATAAGCTTGAAGCAGGACGCGGCGGCCATCCACCGCCGCTTCCACCCGGCGTCAGTGCCTCCGGGATCCCGACCGGCGTCTCGCCTGCCGCGTCCACGCCACCGTCCAACGCGCTCGACGCCCCGTCCGCCGAACCCCGCGCGCGCTAAGGTCGTACCCTCCGCGCAGCGCAGGCGATCGCCGCGCGGCAGCGAACCTGCCGCCGAAAAAAAAGCCCCGCGGATCGGCGGGGCCTTCTTGGTGCTGCGGATGCGCCCTGGCGCGCCCTCCCGCGTCATACGTCTGCGTCACACTTGCATGTTCATCACGGTCGTATAAGCCGAGACGAGCTTGTTGCGCACTTGCAGGCTCATCTGGAAGCCGATATTGGCTTTCTGCAGGTCGACCATGACGTCGTTGAGCGCCACACCCGACCCACCCATTTCGAACGCGCGGGCTTGTGCCTCAGCGCCGTTCTGCGCCGACGAGACGCGTTTGAGCGAATTCTCCAGCTCGGACGCGAAACCGCCTGTCGCCGAGGTCGCCCCAGCGCCAGCACTCGCGGTGCCCAGGACCGAACCCGCCGCCTGCGACGCCACGCTGCCCAGCTTCTGCAACACCGACTCGATCCCCGGAATGGCCATGATGCTTGTCCTCGCTTGTCTTCGAGCGGCACCGGCGCCGCCGCAACACCGCGTCGCGCGCACCCGTTCGCCTTTTATCAGTTACGCCGGAGCTTACCACCGCCTGGCAAGCCCCCAAGACCGTAATTGGTGGCAAAACACCCGCCTAATCGTCAAAACGATTCCATATTCGCCAACGAATAATCAGGACCATCGGCATCGTGCGCACCCGGTAACGGATCTTTCCAATCCTTAGCGACCTTCGCACGTGAGCGCGATGCCAAGCGCACCCCCGGAGAATTCTGTCGCATGTTAGTGAGCACTTCCACCGCGAAGAACGTCGTATCAACGCCGCTGGCGTGGAGCCGCGCATGAACGCCGCCACCCAGTCGGCGGACGTCGCCGCCAAGCCGGCGCCCCTGCTCGCGCAGTTGCGCTCGCGCGAGCGTCTGCCGCTGCTCATCGGTGGCGCGGCCCTCCTCGCCTTGCTGATCGCCGCATTCCTCTGGAGCCGCGCCCCCGACTACAAGGTGCTGTACAGCAACCTGGGCGATCGCGACGGCGGTGCCATCATCACTTCGCTGCAGCAGATGAACGTGCCGTACAAGTTCGCCGAGGGCGGCGGTGCCATTCTGGTGCCGGCCGAACAGGTGCACGAGGTGCGACTGCGCCTGGCCTCGCAGGGCCTGCCCAAGGGCGGTCTGGTCGGCTTCGAATTGATGGACAATCAGAAGTTCGGCATCAGCCAGTTTGCCGAGCAGGTCAATTACCAGCGCGCCCTCGAAGGCGAACTCGCTCGCTCGGTCGAATCACTGTCCGCTGTGCAGGCCGCGCGCGTGCACCTCGCGATCCCCAAGCCGACGGTCTTCGTGCGCGAGCGGCAAAAGCCGAGCGCCTCGGTGCTCGTCACGCTGTATCCGGGCCGCGTGCTCGACGACGCCCAGGTCAGCGCCATCGTGCACATGGTCGCCTCGGGCGTGCCCGAGCTGCCGGTCAACAATGTCACGGTGCTCGATCAGAACGGCAACCTGCTCTCCGCACAGGGCGGCAACGCGCTGGGCCTGGACGCCAGCCAGCTCAAGTACGTTCGCGAACTCGAACAGTCGTACGCACGCCGCATCGAGGCGATCCTGAACCCGATCGTCGGGCCGGGGAACGTGCACGCGCAGGTGACGGCGGACGTCGACTTCAACCAGGTCGAGCAGACGTCCGAGAACTACAAGCCGAACTCGGGCGAGCAGGCCGTGCGCAGCCAGCAGAACAGCGAAGCGTCACAGATCGGCCTCACGCCCGCGGGCGGGGTGCCCGGCGCGCTGTCGAACCAGCCACCGGGTCAAGCCACCGCGCCGATCACGCAGACGCAACAGCAGTTTGCCCAGCAAAACGCCGCCAACGCGGCGAGCGCCGCCAGCGCCGCGCAGGGCCCGCGCAGCGATCGCAAGGACGCCACCGTCAACTACGAAGTCGACCGCACGATTCGCCACGTACAGCAAGCAACGGGCGGCCTGAAGCGCCTGTCGGCCGCCGTGGTCGTGAACTATCACCCGGGCACCGACGCGAAGGGCAAGGCAGCGATGGTGGCGCTCACGCAAGCGCAGCTCGACCAGATTCAGAATCTGGCGAAGGAAGCCATCGGCTACTCGAGCCAGCGCGGCGACACGCTCAACATCGTCAACAGCCCATTCACGGTCGAGGCCGATCCGGAAGCCAACCTGCCGTGGTGGCGTCAGCGGCAGAACATCGAACTGGCCAAGCAAGTCGGCAAATGGGTGTTGATCGGGCTGGTCGGCCTCTACCTGTGGTTTGGCGTCATCCGCCCGGCCATTCGCAAGCACCTGAGTCCGCCGCCGCCAGCCGAGCCGACGCTGGCCGGTGCAGCCGGTGCGGGCGGCGCAGCGGACGCGGAAGGGAGCGACGGCGAGAGTGCCGACGGCGATGCCGGCAAGCGGGCCGAACTCAGCGCCTACGAGCGTAATTTGCAGTACGCGCGCCAGGTCGCGCGACAGGATCCGAAGATCGTGGCAACGGTAGTCAAATCATGGGTAGGTGGTGGCGATGAGCGCGGCTGAGGGACTTGAACGCAGCGCCATCCTCCTGATGTCGCTGGGTGAAGACGAAGCGGCGGAGGTCTTCAAGTACCTCGCGCCGCGCGAAGTGCAGAAGCTCGGCGCGGCCATGGCCTCGCTGCGGCAAGTCACGCGCGACCAGATCGCCGACGTGCTGCAGGACTTCGTGCTCGAAGCCGAACAGCACTCGGCGCTCTCGCTCGATTCGTCCGAATACATTCGCTCGGTGCTCAACAAGGCGCTGGGCAGCGACAAGGCCGCCGGCCTCATCGAGCGCATCCTGCAAGGCGGCGACACCAGCGGTATCGAGGGCCTGAAGTGGATGGACTCCACGGCGGTCGCCGAGCTGATCCGCCACGAGCATCCGCAGATCATCGCCACGATCCTCGTGCATCTGGACCGCGATCAGGCATCGGAAGTGCTTGCCCTGTTCACGGAGCGTCTGCGCAACGACGTCGTGCTGCGTATTGCCACGCTCGACGGCATTCAGCCGGCCGCGCTGCGCGAACTCAACGACGTGCTGACGAAACTGCTCTCGGGCAGCGAGAACATCAAGCGCAGCCCGATGGGCGGGGTGCGCACCGCAGCGGAAATTCTCAACTACCTGGGCGGTGTGCACGAAGAATCGGTCATCGAAGCCGTGCGCACCTACGACTCGGACCTCGCGGCGAAGATCGTCGAAGAGATGTTCGTGTTCGAGAACCTGCTGGACGTGGAAGACCGCAGCATTCAGGTGCTGCTCAAGGAAATCGAGTCGGAATCGCTCATCATCGCGCTCAAGGGCGCGCCGGTCGAGCTGCGCGAGAAGTTCTTCAAGAACATGTCCGCGCGCGCGGCCGAGCTGTTGCGCGAGGACCTCGAATCGCGCGGTCCAGTGCGCGTCTCGGAAGTCGAAGCCGAACAGAAGAAGGTGCTGCAAGTGGTGCGACGTCTGGCCGATCAGGGCGCCATCATGGTGGGCGGCCGCGGCGAAGACGCCTACGTGTAACCGACCGGGGACCGCACGCGAATGTCGACCATCATCCCGAAGGAACGCCTCTCCGCCTGGCAGCGCTGGGAGATGGCGTCGTTCGATCCGCCGCCGCCCCCGCCCCCGCCGCAACCGTTGCCGCCCAACCCGCTCGACGACCCCGCGCTCGCGCAGCAGATCGCCGCGTGGCGTGAGGAAGCCCGCGCCGAAGGCCACGCGCAGGGTTACGCCACCGGTCACGCCGAGGGCTATGCCGCCGGACAAGCCGCCGGACAGCGGGACGTCGACACGCGCGCCGCGCAACTCGCCGATATCGCGCACGGGTTTGGCAACGCCGTGAACGCCATCGATCGCGAAGTGGCCGAGCCGCTGCTCGGGCTGGCGCTCGACATCGCGCGCCAGGCGCTGCGCCAGACGCTCACGATGCATCCGGAAACGTTGCTGCCCATCGTGCGCGACCTGCTCTCCAACGATCCGGTCACCGGCTCGCCCCGTCTGCTGCTGCATCCCGAAGACGTCGCGCTCGTCGAAGCGCATGTGGGCGCGGAACTGCGTGCGGCAGGCTGGGCGGTACGCGCCGATCCCGCCATCGAACGCGGTGGCTGCAAGGCCGAAGCCGCGAGCGGCGAAGTCGACGCCACGGTCGCCACGCGCTGGCAGCGCGTCATGGCTGCGCTGGGCAAGGATCTGCCGTGGTGAACGCCGAATTCATCCCGCTCACCGCGCATGCACCGGTGCTGCCCAGCACCGAGAACACGCACGATGACGCGACGCCGCCCACGCCCGCCCCGGCGAACGACGGCACGACGCCGTCGGTGCGCCTGTGGGATGAAATCGATGCCGGCGTCGGCTCAGGCCTGGATACGCCCCTGCAGACCGCGCAGGCCGGTGCGCTGCAACCCGACGATCTCGCCGAGCCCACCGAGCACAGCGACGGCCCCGCTCAACCGACCCATGCGGATACGGCACCTGCTGGCGTCGATCCGGGCGTTGCCGCCGAATCCGCCGCGCCGAAAGCGTCCAAGCATGTCCTGGACGCCCGCGAGATTGCCAGCGACTCGCATCTGCGCCGCTGGCAGAACACCCTGCGCGAGCGCATCGCCCACGTGCACGCCGTCGAACCGACACGCCGCTGCGGCCGCCTCACGCGCGCGGCCGGACTCGTGCTCGAAGCCGTTGGCCTGCGCCTGCCGGTCGGCGCAGGCTGCCTGATCGAGCTGCCCGTGCACGACGCGTCGCGCGAACCGGCCACGGCCGAAGCGGAAGTCGTCGGCTTCGGCGGCGACCGCCTGTTCCTGATGCCGCAGACGGAAGTCGCTGGCCTGCTGCCGGGCGCTCGCGTGTACCCGATGGAGCCCGCCGCCGACGGTCCGCTGCCGAATCAACGTCACAACGGCAAGCGCCTGCCGGTCGGCGAAGCGCTGCTCGGCCGCGTGGTCGACGCTGCCGGCCGGCCGCTCGACGATTTCGGCCCGCTGGGCATGACCGACAGCGCCTCGCTCGCGTCGGTGCCGATCAATCCGCTGGGCCGCGCCCCCATCGAGTCGGTGCTCGACGTGGGGGTGCGCGCCATCAATGCCCTGCTCACCGTCGGGCGCGGCCAACGCATGGGCCTCTTCGCGGGCTCGGGCGTCGGCAAGAGCGTACTGCTGGGCATGATGGCCCGCTTCACGCAGGCCGAAGTCATCGTCGTGGGCCTGATCGGCGAGCGCGGGCGCGAGGTGAAGGACTTCATCGAGAACATTCTCGGACCGGACGGCCTGGCGCGCTCCGTCGTCGTGGCGGCACCGGCCGACGTCTCGCCGCTGCTGCGCCTGCAAGGTGCGGCGTACGCCACCACGCTGGCCGAGTACTTCCGCGACCAGGGCAAGGACGTGCTGCTGATCATGGATTCGCTCACGCGTTATGCGATGGCGCAACGCGAAATCGCACTGGCGATCGGCGAGCCGCCGGCGACGAAAGGCTATCCGCCATCGGTGTTCGCCAAGCTCCCGGCGCTGGTCGAACGTGCCGGTAACGGGCCAGACGGTGGCGGCTCGATCACGGCGTTCTATACCGTGCTTACCGAGGGCGACGATCAGCAGGATCCGATCGCCGATTCGGCCCGCGCCATTCTCGACGGGCATATCGTGCTCTCGCGTCAACTGGCCGAGTCGGGCCACTACCCGGCGATCGACATCGAACAGTCGATCAGTCGTGCGATGGCCTCGCTCATCGACGACGGACAGTTCGACAAGGTACGGCGCTTCAAGCAGATGCTCTCGCGCTATCAGCGCAATCGCGATCTCATCAATGTGGGCGCGTACGCACCGGGCAGCGACCCGATGCTCGATCAGGCGATCGAGCTGTATCCCCGTCTCGAACACTTCCTGCAACAGGGAATGCGCGAGCGGGCCAGTTATCCGGACGCCGTGCACCAGATGCACGGCCTGTTCCACTAAACGGCGGCGGCCATGAATTCCACCCTGCCCCTCAAGCTGCTCATCGAACTCGCCCAGAAGGACGTCGACGAAGCCGCGCGCCTGCTCGGCGAACGCCAGACGCAGCGCGCCGAGGTCGAGCGTCAGCTCGAAGCGCTGCGCCAGTACCGTCACGAATATCGCACACGCATGCAGACGGCGACGATTCAGGGCATGGCAGGCTGCGACTGGCGCAACTTTCAGCAATTCATCGATACGCTCGACACGGCCATCGAACAGCAAGCCATGCTGCTCGAACAAGCCGACGAGCGCCTCGCGGCCGCCCGCCGCGAATGGCAGGCGCAGCAGCGCCGCCTGAACTCCTTCGGCACGCTCGCGTCGCGCGAGCAAGCCCGCACGGCGCTGCGCGTGGCGCGTCGCGAGCAGAAGGAAAACGACGAGTACGCCGCGCGCAGCCTGCGCCGTCGTGCCGAATCCCCGATTTGAAGGACCCGAGGCGCCCAACATGTCCATTCTGAGTTTCCTGACCGATTCCGCAGGCGCTGCCCTGCAAGCCGTGAAGGGCAACCGCGCCGGGTCGTCAAACACCGACGACAACAGCGCGCTGCCCTTCTCTGCCGTGCTCTCCGAGCAGACGCGCCAGACTGTCCAGCCCGCCACGAGCCCCACGAGCAACACGTCTGCGCGCGCCGGGCAGACGAATACGTCGTCCGGGAACGCCTCGGGCGGCAGCTCGACGCCGACGGACAACGCCGCCAACAACGCCTCGGGCGCCGATCAAGCGAGCCAGGCGAACCAAATGGGTCAAACAGGCCCAACGAACGCTTCGACGAAACCCTCGAAATCGACGACGGACGAAGGCGACAAGCGCGAAAGCACCGCCGACGCAACGCCGGCCGCTGCGGCGCCCGGTGATCCGGCAGCCGCCCTTGCCGTGGCCCTCGCCGCGATGAACAACGCGCCGCTGGCACCGCACGTGTCGGCCGCGCCCGCCAACGCGGGCGACGCCAAGCCCGGCGCCGACGCGGCCGTTGCTGCGGCGGTGAGCGGTGCCTTGCAGGCCACGGGCGTCGCGCAACTGGCCGGCCAGGCGCCGGCCGGTGGTGCCGCCACCGACGCCAAGGCCGCGACCGGGACCGCAAAGGCGGGCACACCGGTCGATGGCACGGCGGCGTCGAACGCCAACAAGACTGGCGGCCTCTCGCTCGACGCACTGGCCAAGAATGGGACGGCAGCGCAGGCGAGCGCGCAACCGGCCGCAGCCGACGCCAAGGCCGCTAGCACAACGGTCAGCGCAGACGCTCAGGCGCAACGCATGGCCGACACGCTGGCGCAGGCACAGGGACATCGCGACACGGCTGCGCAAGCGGCCACCGCCACGGCCACGCAAGCGGCCGCACAGATGGCGCAAACGGCCGCGCCCGCCCTGGACGCCCAGCCGCAGTTGGCCGCCCAGGCCAATCTGCCGGCCGCGCTCGCGTTGAATGCGCGGGTGGGGACGCAGGACTGGAACAACCAGCTCTCGCAACAAGTCGTGTGGCTCTCGTCCGCCCATGCGCAGACCGCGCAATTGAGCCTGAATCCGCCCGATCTCGGCCCGCTGCATGTGGTGTTGAACGTGGCGAACGACTCGGCGCAAGCGATGTTCGTCTCGCAGCACGCCGCCGTGCGCGACGCCGTGCAGGCGGCCTTGCCGCAACTGCGCGAAAGCCTTGCCAACAATGGCATCGCGCTGGGCAACGCGACCGTGAGCAGCGACAGCTCGCAGCAACAGGCCTTTGCCCAGCAGGGCGCGAACGGCAACGGGAGTGGTAATGGAAGCGGCAACGGCAGCGCACGCGGCACGCCGGGCTTCGGTCAGGGCGACGACGCGGTGCTCGCCACGACCGCGAGCGTTCCGGTACGCGTGAGCAACGGTCTCGTCGACACGTTCGCCTGATCGCCCGGTTTTGCACGAGCGACGCGACCGGGCGTCGCGCCGCCCTCAAGCCAGCGGGTTTTCCTGCCGTTAAGACAAAGACGCGAGTTAGACGCGATTGTCCCTTCTTTTCGGCCGATCACCCGTTGGCGGCTTGGCCGACAATCATTACCCAATAGCAGGCGAACACATGGCAAATCCCGCACCGACACAAGCCGCGGCTCCCTCCGGAGGGAGCATGCGCAAATGGATTCTGTTGATCGTTGCGGTAGCCCTCATGGCCGCTGCCGGCGCGGCAACGGCCGTGTATTTGCTGACCGGACGCCACGAAACCGCGAAAGCACCGCCGCCCCCGCCGCCGCCCGTGTTCGTCAGCCTGGACCCGTTCACGGTGAACCTGTCGGGCGAAGACGGAGAGCGCTATCTGCATATCGGCCTCTCGCTCAAGGTGGCAGACGCCGAGACGCAAGCCCGCATCACGCAGCACATGCCCGAAGTGCGCAGCCGTGTGTTGCTGCTGCTGTCGTCCAAGCAGCCGGAGGATCTGGCCACGATCGACGGCAAGCGCCGCCTGGCGAGCGAGATCCGCACACTGGTCGCGCAGCCGTTCGCGGCCAACATGTCGCCGCAGGCCGTGGGCGACGTGCTGTTCACCGCGTTTGTAATTCAGTGAGTGATACATGGCGCATGAGGAGTTCCTGTCGCAGGAAGAGGTCGATGCCCTTCTGAAGGGTGTCACCGGCGAACAGGATGACCGGTCGGAGGCGGAAGATCATTCCAGCATCCGGCCATACAATATCGCGACGCAAGAGCGTATCGTGCGCGGGCGCATGCCCACGCTCGAGATCATCAACGATCGCTTCTCGCGCTTGTTCCGCATTGCCCTGTTCAATTTCATGCGCCGCAGCGCCGAAATCTCGGTCAGCCCCGTGCGTGTGCAGAAGTACAGCGAGTTCATCCGCAACCTGCCGGTCCCGACCAACCTCAACCTGGTCCACATCAAGCCACTGCGCGGCACGGCGTTGTTCGTGTTCGATCCGAACCTCGTGTTCCTGGTGGTGGACAACCTGTTCGGCGGCGACGGCCGGTTCCACACCCGCGTCGAGGGGCGTGACTTCACCCAGACCGAGCAGCGCATCATCGCCCGCCTGCTCGACCTGGTGTTCGAGAACTATGGCGCTTCGTGGAAGCCGGTATATCCGGTCGAGTTCGAGTACGTGCGCGCCGAAATGCACACCCAGTTCGCCAACGTCGCCACGCCCAACGAGGTGGTGGTGACGACCACGTTCGACATTGAGTTCGGCTCGGTCGGCGGCGAATTCCACATCTGCATGCCCTACTCGATGATTGAGCCGATGCGCGACCAGCTCTCGAGCCCGCTGCAAGGCGAGACGCTCGAAGTGGACAAGCGCTGGGTGCGCCTGCTCTCGCAACAGGTGCAGGCCGCCGACGTGGAAATCGTGACCAACCTTGCGCAGTTCGACATGACGCTTTCGCAGTTGCTCAATATGCGCGTGGGCGACGTGATTCCGCTGGACGTGCCCGAGGTGCTCGAAGCCAAGGTCGATGGCGTGCCCGTGATGCAATGCAATTACGGCGTCTTCAACGGTCAATACGCGCTGCGCGTGGACCAGATGATCAACCATTCGCACAGCGATTACACGAAGGACAACGAGTGATGAGCGATACCCCTCAAACGCCTGGTGACGACGCCCAGGCCATGGCGGACGAGTGGGCCAGTGCCATGGCGGAGCAGACGGCGACCGATGCCGCGGCGCAACCGGCCGCCGCCCCCGCCCCTGCCCCCGTGTTCCAGCCGCTGTCGGCCGCAGCCGGCAATCCACCGAACGCCACGCACAACGACATCGACCTGATCCTCGATATCCCGGTTCAGATGACCGTGGAGCTGGGCCGCACGAAGATCGCCATCAAGAACCTGCTGCAACTGGCGCAAGGCTCGGTGGTGGAACTCGACGGCATGGCCGGCGAGCCGATGGATGTGCTGGTCAACGGTTGCCTCATCGCCCAGGGCGAAGTGGTGGTTGTGAACGACAAGTTCGGCATTCGCCTGACTGATATCATCACGCCATCCGAACGCATCCGAAAGCTCAACCGATGAATGCAACAAAAGTCCGCGGCACCCCCGTGGGGCGTGCCGCGGCAGCCGTCGGCCGCGGGTCGGCCCGCGCTGGCGCCGCGACGTCCGGCACCGCTCGCGCCGCATGCGCCCTGCTGGCCGGCCTGACCATCACCTCCGCTCACGCACAGGGCGCCGCCTCGCAGGCGGCGGCCGTACCCAGCCTTGGCGGTGCGGGCATCGTGCAGACGGGGCTTGGCCTCGTGCTCGTGCTGGCACTGCTCTTCGGGCTGGCGTGGCTGGCCAAGCGTTTCGGACTGCAACGCCCGCTGGGGGGCGGCAACGTGCGCATCGTCGGCAGCGCCGCCGTGGGCCAGCGCGAACGCGTAGTGGTCGTGGAAGTTGCGGGCGACTGGATCGTGCTGGGCGTTGCGCCCGGCCAGGTCCGCAGCCTTCATGTGATCGATGCGGATCGCGTTGCCGAAATGCCTGCCGCGCCCGCGCCGACCGTTTCCCATCCAGGCACGCACGCCAACCGCGCCGCCCAGGCGTTTGCGCAAAAATTGCGCGAAACGATGAAAAAGGATTCCTGATGGTGCGCGGCTTGCTGTCGGCCGGGAAATTGCCGCGTCTGTCGGGCTGGGGACTCGGTCTCACGCTCGGACTCGCGCTCGCCTGCCTCGCCCTGCCGGGCACCGCGCTTGCACAGGCCACGCTGCCCGCGTTCACCACCACCCCGGCGCCCGGCGGCGGACAGACGTATTCGCTGTCCGTGCAGACGATGTTGCTGCTCACGTCGCTGGGCTTCCTGCCCGCGATGCTGCTGATGATGACTGCGTTCACGCGCATCATCATCGTGCTCTCGCTGCTGCGCCATGCCATCGGCGTCACCACGTCGCCGCCGAACCAGATCCTGATCGGCCTGGCGCTGTTCCTGACCTTCTTCGTCATGTCGCCGGTGTTCGACAAGGCCTACACTGACGCCTATCAGCCTTTCGCCGCCAACAAGATCAGCTTCGAGCAGGCCATCGACACGGGCGCCAAGCCCTTCCACGCGTTCATGCTCAAGCAAACACGTGAAGCCGATCTCGCCCTCTTCGCCAAGCTGGCCAAAACGCCGCCGATGAATGGCCCGGAAGACGTGCCGATGCGCATTCTCGTGCCCGCCTTCGCCACGAGCGAACTGAAGACCGCGTTCCAGATCGGCTTCACGATCTTCATCCCGTTCCTGATCATCGACCTGGTGGTCGCGAGCGTGTTGATGTCGATGGGGATGATGATGGTCTCGCCCTCGACGGTATCGCTGCCGTTCAAGTTGATGCTGTTCGTCGTGGTCGACGGCTGGCAACTGCTTCTGGGCTCGCTCGCCCAGAGCTTCACGATGTAGCGCAGGAACGCGAAATGACCCCGGAAACCGTCATGGCGCTGGCCCATCAGGCAATGCAGGTCACCCTGTTGCTCGCCGCACCGCTGCTGCTCGTCGCCCTCGTCTCGGGTCTGCTCGTGAGCCTGTTCCAGGCCGCCACGCAGATCAACGAAATGACGCTCTCGTTCATCCCCAAGCTGCTGGCCGTGTTCGCCACGCTGGTGATCGCCGGCCCCTGGATGCTCAACCTGATGGTCGACTACATGCGCCAGTTGCTCACCGGCATTCCCGGCCTGGTCGGGTAAGCCGCGCCGGCGTTGATCAGCTTCACTTACGAACAACTCTCGGGCGTCATTGCGGCGTTCCTGTTTCCGTTCGTGCGCCTGCTGGCGCTCTCGATGAGCGCCCCGCTGTTCGGCGACGCCGCCGTGCCCGGCACGGTCAAGATCGGGCTTGCGGGCATCGTCGCGCTGGCGCTGGCACCGGTGCTCGGCCCGATGCCCGCCGCCTCGCCGTTCTCGTGGGAGGGACTCTGGATCCTCGTGCAGCAGGTCATGATCGGCGCGGCGCTGGGGTGGTGCATGCAGATCGTGTTCTCGGCCATCAGCATGGCCGGCGACTTCGTCGGCTTGCAGATGGGGCTGTCGTTCGCCACGCTGCTCACCCCGAACAGCGACGGCAGCACCGCCGTGCTCGGCATGCTGCTCAACGTCGTGGCCATGCTCGTGTTCCTCGCCACCAATGGCCATCTGGTGATGTTCGCCACGCTGGTGCAGAGCTTCACGGTGTTGCCGGTCTCCGCCGCACCGCTCTCGAGTGTAGGCTGGCACTACCTCGCCATGCTGGGCGGCCAGCTCTTCATGCTCGCGCTGATGCTCTCGCTGCCACTCGTGGCCGCGCTGCTCATCTGCAACCTGGCGCTGGGCATCCTCAATCGCGCCGCGCCGCAGCTCAATATCTTCGCCGTGGGCTTTCCGCTCACGCTGGCCGTCGGGCTGGTGGTGATCGAGCTGATGATGCCGCGTATCGCCCCGGTGATGGATCACTTCATCGCCATCGGCATCGACATGATGATTCGCACGACCGCCGCATTCGTCCCGAAACCCTGAACGCCGGGGCGCCGGCGGTGCTGCGCCGCGCGCTCGAATGACAACGGGCCGCCCGGCAATCCCGGGCGGCCCGTTGTCTCCCGATGCTGCGCGGGCAATGTGCCGCGCGACGGATCAGAGCAAACTGAACAGCGAAAGCTTCTGCGTCTGCAGGAAGCTCTGCTGCGACGCCTGCAACGCGGCTTGCAACTGCGAGAACTTGGTCGCCGCCGAGTTCCAGTCCACGTCGAGCAGATCGCCCAACTGCGACTGGTAGTTCAGCGAATTGCTGTCGCCGATATTGTTGAGCGCCGAGAGTTCGTTCATGCGAGAGCCCGTGGTCGTGCGGATCGTCGTGACGTTGTCGTAGGTGTTGCTGAACTTCTGGCTGAACGTCGTCAGCGCGTTGTCCAGGTTTGCCTGGCCCGCGCCGTTCGTGCTGCTGATCGGCGTCTTGAGCGTGTTGATCAGCGCCTGCAGGTTGTCGAACATGTTCGTGCCGCCCGTGGCGGCCGGCTGCACGGTGTAGGTGTCGCCCGTGGCCGGCGCGCCCGAGAACGTCACCGACTTGCCGCCGAACGAGATCGGCTGGCCGGCGGTGTAGGCGCCGGTCACGTCCGGCACGGTCGTATCCGTCTGGTCCTTGACCGTGTAGTTGGTGGTGGGCGGCGTGGTCGTATTGTCGATCGCGAAGCTGATCTGGTACTGGTGGTCCGCGCCCGCCGCCGCCACGTTGGTCGTCGAGACGGGCGAGTACGTCGCAGTACCCTGATTGGCGGCGTTGCCGCTGATGAGCGTGCCGGACGTACCGCTCTGCACGCCTTCGAAGACGCTCGAGCCGACATCGTTGATCGCGATCTGACGATTCGGGCTCACCTGCACGTAGCGCACGCCCGAATCGCCGGCGTACGATGCCCCCGTGGCCGAGGCCATGTACGCTGCCGAATTGCCCTTGAAGCCCGAGAACAGATACTGGCCGTTGGCATCGGTCGTATTCGCCAGCGAGAGCAATTGCTGGAAGCTCGATTGCAGATCGGTCGCGATGGTCGAGCGGTCGTTGTCGTTGAGCGAGGCATCGCCCGCCGACACGACCTGCGACATCACGTGCTGCAACGCGTTGATGACGTTGCCGAAGGTCGAATCCTCGAGCTGCAACTGGGTGGTCGCCGCCTGACGGTTCGACGCGTACTGCGTGTTCATGGCGTTGTCCTGCGACACGGCCACTGCCTGCGCCGAGGCAATCGGGTCGTCGCTCGGCGTGGTCACACGCTTGCCCGACGAGAGTTGCGCCTGAACGTTGAGAAGATCGGAGGTGTTCTGGCTCATCGAGCGCATCCCCTGATCGTAAATCATGCTGGTACTGATACGCATCGCGATGCCCCTGCGCTTAATTGACGATCTGGAGGATGGTGCTGAACAACGTCGACGCGGTCTGAATCACCTTCGAATTAGCCTGGTAGAGCTGTTGGTACTTGATCAGGTTCGCCGCTTCTTCGTCGAGGTTCACGCCAGAGTTGGACTGCTGTGCCGTCTGCGTCTGTTGCAACAGTGTCTGCTGCGCCGCGCTGGTCGACTTGTACGTATTCGTGGTCGAGCCGACAAACGAGACCAGGCTCGCGTAGGCGGTCGCATAGCTCTGCGTGCCCCCCACCTTGGTCGTGTCGTTCTGCAGGGCCGACAGCGCCAGACCGTTGCGGTTGTCGGTCACCGCGCCAGACGTATTCGGCGAAATGGTGAACGTGTCGCCATTGGACGGCGTGCCGCTCAGGTTGACCGTCATGCCGCTCATCGTGATCTTCGCCCCTGTAGCGGCGTTGTACGGCACGGTGGCGCCGGCGGCATACGAGGTCGTCACGCCATTGGCGGTGACCGTCATCGGAGACGGGGCCACGAGCGTCAGTGCGCCGGTCACGGCGTCTTTGCTGAACGTGAAGTTGACCGGTGCGCTCAGCACGTTCGACAGATAGCTGGCGTCTACACTGCCCTGATCGACCTTGAGCGAACCGCTATTGGTGCTGGGGGTCGAGGCGAGGATCGGTGCGGCCAGCGCGATCTTGCCCGGATCGGTGATGGCCACACCGATGTTCTGCGCGGCGTTGCGCGTGGGCTGGATCGCGAAGCTGTCGCCGGCGACCATGCCGCTTGTCGTGACCGAAAAGCCATCGCCGAACGCCGCGCCGCCAGCGTCCTGGAAGTTCAGCGGGGTGCTCGGCGTGGCCGGTGCCCCCGCCGTCCACTTGGCGCCATCGGTCTGGCGCGTGAGCGTGTAGGTCGTGCCGTCGAAGCTCACCGAGTAGTCGCTTGCCGTCACCTTCGAGGCGTCGGTGATGCTGGCGTTGAGCGTGGCCGCGTTCGAATTGCCGGTATTCGCGATGATCGTCGGATTGGGCACCGTGAAGAAGTTGCCGCCCATCTGACCGTAGAGATCCATCCCCAACTGGTTCTGCGCGTTGAACGTGCCGGCCAGCGACATGGCGATCTGGCCGAGCGAGTTTTGCGCCTGCGTGAGCGCGCCGCTGCGGAACGACAACAGGCCGGCGAGCGAGCCGCCGGTGATCGACGACTCCGGAATCGCAACCTTCGTGCCGTTGCCGGTGACGTAGGCCACGGTCATTTGCGACGGATCGCTGGTCGAAGGCACCGTCGTCATCTGATAGGCCGAGTTGCCCGATACCAGCGACTGGCCATTGCCGACGAACACGTTGTACGACCCGTTGGTGTCCTTGACGACGTTCGTCTGTACGATCGCGTTCAGACTTGCGACGGCCTGATCGCGCTGGTCGAGCAGGTCGTTCGGCATCGTATGGGTGCCGTTGCCCTGCGCCTGCAGAATCGCGTCGTTGAGGCTGGCGATCTGCTTGGCGTACGTATTGATCTGCGTGGTCGCCTGGGTAATGTTGCCGTTCACGCTGGCACGCAGCGACGACAGCGTGCCCGAGAGCGACTGGAACATGCTCGTGAGCGTCTGCGCGGACGAAATCACTGTCGCCCGGGTGGCCGAGTTGTTCGGCGCGGTCACGATCGTCTGCAGGTTCGTGAAGAACGTGGACATCGAGGCCGACAAGCCGGTCGTGGAACTGCCCAGCGCGTTGTTGACCTGCGAGATCTGCTGGTAGTAGGTATTGAGCTGGCTGTACTGCGTCTGCGCCTGATTGACCTGATTCGACAGGAACTGGTCGTACACGCGCGACACGTCGCTCACCAACACGCCCTGGCCAACGTAGCCCACCCCGGCGAACTGGCTGTCAGCCTGGGTGTAGTCGACAATCTGACGGTTGTAGCCGGCCGTCCCCGAGTTGGAGATGTTGTTGCCGGTGGTGTTCAGGGCGAACTGGGAGGCGTTCAGCCCGCTCATGCCAATATTGATTAGGCTCATGATCTCGCGGCTTGAATTGAGGGTGCGCCCCACGGCGGAAAGTCCGCTCGCGCACCGTTACCGATGTGTTTACGGCAGCCCGCTGGCAAAATTGAGGCCGGCGCGCCACAGGATTTCGTGCCGGTTCCCGTCCGGTCAGGCCAGTGCTCGCGCCGCTCAGGCGAAGTGCTTCATGATCTTGATCAGCTTGCTGGCATATTGCGGATCCGTCGCATAGCCTGCGCGCTGGAGATTCGTTGCGAAGCTGGCAGCGTCGTTGGCACTCGCCACGACCGACGCGTAGCGCGGATTGTTCGAAATCAAGTTCGCGTAATCGGCAAACGCCTCGTCATAGGAGCGGTAGGCGCGGAACTTGGCCATCACCTTGCGCGGCTGGCCGTTCACATACTCGGTGGTGGCGACCTCGACCGTCGGCCCGGTCCAGTGCTTGCCCGCCTTGATGCCGAAGACGTTGTAGCTCGTGGTGCCGTCGCCGCGACGGATCTCGCGCTTGCCCCAGCCGGATTCGAGCGCGGCCTGGCTGAGCATGAAGCGCGCCGGTATGCCACTGCTGGCGCTGGCGTTCTGGGCGGCCGTGGCCATGCGCTCGACGAAATCGCCGGCGGCGGCCGGGGCCCCTTCGGCAACGCCAATGGCATCGGCGGCATTGTAGGCGCGGCCCTGCAACGGTTGCTGGCGCCCCGTCGCCGCCGGCGGCAGCGTGGTGCCGGTCCGGGCGAGCTGCTTGAGCATCATATCGGCCAGACCTATGCCCTTGTTCGATGCGAGCTGCTGCGCGAGCTGGCCGTCGAGCATGCCGTTGAACATCTTTTCCTGATCGCTGCCGAGCAGGCCGCCGGACATCGTGGCGTCGCGCATGCTCTTCATCATCATCTGCGTGAAGACGGCCTCGAACTGCTTGGCCGCCTGCTGCGTCGCCTGCGGCGTCTGCTGGTGGGCCGCAACGCGCAAGGCCGTGAGGCCCTGCATATCGTAGGTGGCGCGTTGCGTCAGGTCGGGCAGCGGTATGCCCGCGCCGGTGAGTCGTGAGCCGTCGGCCATATCAGATGATCTCCAGATCGGCGCGCAGCGCGCCCGCGGCCTTCATGGCCTGCAAAATCGACATCAGGTCGGCCGGGGTTGCGCCGAGCGAGTTGAGCGCCTTGACGACGTCGGCCAGATTCGCACCCGCCTTGATCATCCTGAGCGCGTTGTTCTCCTGCTGCACGGAGATTTGCGAATTTGGCGCCACCACCGTCTGACCGCCCGAGAACGGTGCCGGCTGGCTGACGTTGTTCTGCGTGTCGATGACGACCGACAGATTGCCGTGTGCCACCGCGCATTGCTGGATCGTCACGTTCTGGTTCATCACGACCGACCCGGTGCGCGCGTTGATGATGACGCGTGCGGCCGTGTTGTCTGGTCGCACGTCCACGCTTTCGAGCTGGGCGAGGAACTGGACACGGCCCGACGGATCGCTCGGCGTGTGCAGCAAGATCACGCGGCCGTCCAGCGCCTGCGCGGTGCCGTAGCCGAAGCGGCGGTTCACGGCATCGACCACGCGCTGCGCGGTCGAGAAATCGGTCACGTTCAGCTCCATCTGTACCGTGCCAGGCTGTCCGCCCATGGCGCTCGGCACGGCTCGCTCGACGATGGCGCCACTCGGGATACGGCCCGAGGCCAACTGATTGACCGTGACGCTCGACCCGTTGGCCGACGCCCCGGCCCCGCCCACGAGCAGATTGCCCTGCGCCAGCGCGTAGACCTGTCCGTCCGGCCCCTTGAGCGGCGTCATGAGCAACGTACCGCCACGCAGGCTCTTGGCGTTCCCCATCGAGGACACCACCACGTCGATGGCCTGGCCGGGACGCGTGAACGCCGGCAGCGTGGCCGTCACCATCACGGCGGCCACGTTCTTCAACTGCATGTTGGTGCCGGGCGCGACGGTAATGCCCAACTGCGAAAGCATGTTGGTCATACTCTGCACGGTAAACGGCGTCTGCGTGGTCTGGTCGCCCGAGTTGTCGAGGCCCGCGACCAGGCCGTAGCCGATCAACTGGTTGTCGCGCACGCCTTGAATCGATGCCAGTTCCTTGAGACGTTCAGCGCGCGCCACGCCCGGCGCCAGCAGCATTGCCGTGGCCGCGCCCGCCACGGCCAGCGTGGTGACGAAGCGGTGAAGGCCCCGGCGAAGGAGATGCAAGGACGGCGCGCGGTGCGACAGGGACGGCATGATCGACATCAGAATGGCGAAATATTAAGGAAGAAGCGCTGCAGCCAGCCCATGGTTTCGGCTTCGTTGATGTAGCCCTTGCCACGGTATTCGATGCGCGCATCGGCCACCTGCGTCGAAGGCACGGTATTCGCGCCCGAGATCGTCTGCGGGCTGACCACGCCCGAGAACTTGATGTACTCCGTGCCCTGGTTGATCGCGATCTGCTTCTCGCCGGCCACCGCCAGGTTACCGTTCGAGAGCACCTCCATCACGGTCACGGTGATCTGGCCGGAGAATACGTTGTTCGCATTGGCCGCGCCCTTGGCGTCGAACTTGTTGCCGCCGCTCACGTCCAGGCCCTGATTGTTGAGCACACCGCCGATCACGCCCGGGGTCTGTTTCAGCGTCAGCGTGCCGCTGCCCGCACGGGTCGTGTTGGCCGCCGAGTTCTTGCTCGCCGCCGTGTTCTCGTTGATGACGATCGTGAGGATGTCGCCAACGTTGCGCGGACGGCGGTCTTCGAACAGCGGACGGTTCGAGTAGAGCGGGCGGTAGATCGAGCCTTCCGGATCGGCCGCCATCGGCGGAGGCGGCGGACGCGTGGTCGTCGGCCCGGTCACGACCGGTTCCTGCGGGATATAGGCGCAGCCCGCCAGACCGCTCAGCGCGGCGGCGCCCGCCAGCGCCAGGCACCGCGCGAGGCCCGCGCTGCGAAGCCTCACGGTCTTCACGCGCGCAACCGTTGAGACGGTTGCAACGGTCGTTTGAGCTGATATTTCGACGTTCATTTTCTGGGGCGGATCGCGGCGTACCGCTGCTTACATCTGCGTCAGGCGTTGCAGCATCTGGTCGGATGCAGTGACTGCCTTCGAGTTGATTTCATACGCGCGCTGCGCCTGGATCATGTTCACCAGCTCTTCGACCACGTTCACGTTCGACGTTTCGACGTAGTTCTGGTTGAGCACGCCCGCGCCATTGGTGCCAGGCTGCGCCACGTTCGGCGCGCCCGAGGCGGCTGTCTCGGCATACAGGTTCTCGCCCAGGCTTTGCAGGCCGGCGTTGTTGATGAAAGTGGCAAGCTGGAACGTACCGATCTGCACATTGGCCGTGTTGCCCGGTTGCGTGACCGAGACCGTCCCGTCGCGGGCGATGGTCAGCGAGAGCGCGTTCGCCGGAATCGTGATGGCCGGCTGCACCGGGTAACCCGATGCCGTCACGAGTTGGCCGTTGTTGTCGACCTGGAACGAGCCATCGCGCGTGTAGGCGGTCGTGCCGTCCGGCATGAGCACCTGGAAGAAGCCGTCGCCGTTGACGGCCACGTCCTTGGCATTGCTCGTCTGCGTCAGGTTGCCCTGCGTGAAGATGCGCTCGGTCGCCGCCGGGCGCACACCAGTGCCCAGTTGCAGGCCCGAGGGCAGCAACGTCTGCTGCGACGACTGGGCGCCGGGCTGGCGCAGCGTCTGGTACAGCAGGTCCTCGAACACCGCACGGCCCTTCTTGAAGCCGTTCGTGCTGGTGTTGGCGAGGTTGTTCGAAATCACGTCCATGTTCGTCTGCTGGGCGTTCATGCCGGTGGCAGCGATGTAGAGTGAACGGATCATGTGGTGATTCTCCCCGTGTACGGTCGCGGCGCGCGGCTCCCCTCGGACCCGGCGCGCCACACGGCCGTTAGCTGAAGTTCAGCAACTGGTTGGCGGATTGTTCGTTGGTATCGGCCGTCTGCAGCATCTTCATCTGCATCTCGAAGGCCCGCGACTGCGAGATCATGTTCACCAGTCCGGTGACCGGATTGACGTTGCTGTTCTCGATGGCACCGGCCACCACGACGACGTTCGGATCGACCTGTGCCGGCGCATTGTTCGCGGTTCGGAACAGCCCGTCGTCGCCTCGCACCAGGTTGTTCTCCGGTGGATTGACCAGCTTCAATTGACCCATCACGGCAATCGAGTTGGGCGGATCGCCCTGCCCCAGCGCCGAGATCGTACCGTCCGTGCCAATGCTCACCGCAGCGCCCGGCGGCACGGCGGCCGGCCCGGCGTCGGTCATCACCGGCAGCCCGTGCAGCGTGAGCTGGCCGTCGGCCGTCATCTCGAGATTACCGCCGCGCGTGTAGGCTTCGCGGCCCTGCGCATCGCGCACGGCGAGCCAGCCCTGCCCCTGGATGGCCACGTCGAGCGGGCGGCCCGTCTGCTGCATCGCGCCGGGTGTGAAGTCGGTGCCCGGCGTGGACGTGGCGACAAAGGTCCGCGTACCGGTCGTGCCGTCTGGCGCGCGCACCGGCGCCTGGCGGAACGCTGCGAGCTGGGCGCGAAAGCCCGGCGTCGAGACATTCGCGAGATTGTTGGCGGTGGTCGATTGCTGCTCCATCGCCTGCTTCGCGCCGGTCATGGCGATATAGATCAGACGATCCATCAACGGCCCCCGTGCAAGTTTTGCATGCCTTCGAATCCGCCTTACAGGTTGACCATCGTCTGCATCAACTGGTCTTCGGTCTTGATCGTCTGCGCGTTGGCCTGGTAGTTGCGCTGCGCGGTGATCATGTGAACCAGTTCTGCCGTCAGGTCGACGTTCGAGGCTTCGACGGCGCCCGACTGCAGCTTGCCGAGGTTCGTGCCGCCCGGCACGCCGACGATCGGAATGCCCGACGCGGCCGACTCTTGCCAAAGGTTGTTGCCCTGCGGGATCAGGCCCTGCACGTTGTTGAAGTTCGCCAACGCCACCTGGCCCAGCGCCATCGACTGGGTGTTCGAGTACGTGCCGATGATCGTGCCGTCGGCACTGAACGTGAACCCGGTCAGTCGGCCCGACGTGTAGCCGTTCTGCGTCAAGTTGTTCGGCGAGTAGGTGTTACCGTATTGCGTGGTGCCCGACATGTCGAGCGTCATGCTGGCGCTCGACGCACCGTTACCGTAGTTGATCGTAGGCAGCGTGATCGGGCCCGTCACGGCGGCGCCGGTCGAGTCGGTCTGCGACACGAGGCTGCCGGCCGAGTTGAACGTCAGCGTGCCGATCGGACCGGCGCCCACCTGGGTCGTGCCGTCGGTCGAGGCGTACACCGACCAGGTGGCGTTGTTGGTCACGGCGTTGACGCTCGACTTCACGAAATACAGGTTCACGTCGTGCGAATTGCCCAGCGAGTCGTAGACCTTGAGCGACGTGGCATTCGTGTACGAGTTCGGATCGGTAATCGAGAATGCCGTCGTATTGACCGCGCTGCGCGAGTCGAGGTTGAACTGTGCGGTGATCTTGGACGTGGCCGTCGGCGACAGGTCGCCCGTCGGGATCCGCAGATCGACCGGCGAGACGCTGTTGATGATACCGGTCGGGCCCGCCAGATAGCCGGTCAGGCGGTCGCCGTTGGTGTCGACGATGTAGCCGTTCTTGTCGAGCGAAAACTGACCGTTGCGCGTGTAGGCAATGGCGCCGTTGTTCGACATGCGGAAGAAGCCGTTGCCCGAAATCGCCAGATCGAGCTGACGGTTCGTGACGGTAATGTCGCCCTGCGTGAACTGCTGGGCGATGCCCGCCACACGCGTGCCGATCCCCACCGTGTTGTTGCCCGCGCCGTACAGTGAGTTGGCGTAGATGTCGGCGAATTGCGCCTCACCTTGCTTGAAGCCGACGGTGGCCGCGTTGGCAACGTTGTTGCCGATGACGTCCAGGTCTTTGGAGGCGGCGTTCAGGCCGCTCAGTCCGGTCGAAAAGGCCATGTGGATACTCCTGAAATTCGGTGGGCGACGACGTCTGTCGCAATGAAAACGGTTAAAGGCTTACGCCGAATAGGGTCGAGGTGATCGGTTACAGGATTTCGCGGACATCCGAGAGCGCGACGTTCGAGCCCGTGCCGACGTTGAGCAGCGGTGCGCCGGTCGTGCTGGCCACCACGCTTTGCACCTGCGCGTACGCCAGCAGCGTCGGCGTCATAGCCTTGCCGTTGGCCGATGCGCTCACCGAGAGCGTGTACTTGCCATCGGCCACGGCGGTACCCGAGTCGTCCTTGGCGTCCCATGTGAGCGCCTGCACCCCGGCGTCGAGCGCGCCCGCGTTGACCGTACGCACGACCTTGCCCGTGCTGTCCTTGATCTGAATGGTCACCGTGTCGGCGTCGCTCGGCAGTTCGAAGCCGAACGGGGTGGCCGTCTTCGTGACCGTGCCGTCGGTGGCCGTGGTGCTGCCCACCCCGACAGTGCTGCCCGGAATCAGCACACCCTTGCCCACGAGCGCCGAGGCCTGCAGGCTTTGCGTCGAATTGAGCTGCGAGGTCACCGACGAGAGCGTCGTGTTCAACTGGGTGATGCCCGAGACCGTGCTGATCTGCGCGAGCTGCGAGGTCACCTGCGAGTTGTCCATCGGATTGAGCGGATCCTGATTGTTCATCTGCGCGACGAGCAACTTCAGGAAGCTGTTCTGCAAATCATTTGCGCCGCCCGCGGACGAACTGGAACTGGCGCTGTTGCTGGCGGTGCCGTTGACCGAGTCGAGGAACGTCTGTGAGAGGTTCGCCGGGTTCGACGTATTGATACTTGCCATCTTCTGGTCTCCGTGCGGCCCCTTACTGGCCGACCGTGAGGGTTTTGAGCATCAGCGTCTTGGCGGTGTTGAGCGCCTCGACGTTGGCCTGATAGGAACGGGAAGCGGAGATCATGTTGACCATCTCCTCCACCGGATTCACGTTGGGCATCGTGACGTAGCCCTGAGCATTGGCCGCCGGGTTCTTCGGGTCGTACACGGTCTTGAGCGGCGACGGATCCTCGACCACGCCGGCCACCTTCACACCGCCGACGTCGGTGCCCGCGACCGGATTGACCTGGAACACGACCTGCTTGGCGCGGTACGGCTGACCGTCCGGACCGGTCACCGACTCGGCGTTGGCGAGATTGCTGGCCGTAACATTCATGCGCTGCGACTGCGCAGTCATGGCCGAACCGGCGACATCGAAGATGCTCATCAGCGGCATGGCGCTTACCCTTGACTTGTGATGGCGGCCAGCATCGTCTTGATCTGGCTGGACAGGACCGTGAGGCCCGTTTGGTAATGCACGGCGTTGTCGGCGAAGTTCACTCGCTCGGCATCGAGTTCGACCGTGTTGCCGTCGACACTTTGCTGGTACGGCACGCGATACAGCAGTTCGGGGCCGCCCAACGGCGGGGCCATGCTCACACCGCGTCCCGCGATGTGACGCGACGACGTGCGCGCGAGCGAGACGCTCGACTCGGAAGCCAGCTGCTGCTGCGCGCCGCGCTCGACCGCCTGACTCAACGCATTGTTGAAATCGACGTCGCGCGCCTTGTATCCTGGCGTGTCCGCGTTGGCGATGTTCGACGAGATCACCTCCTGGCGGTAGGCGCGCATGGCCAGCGCCTGCTGAGAAAATCGCAATGCCGCGTCCAGTTTGTCCATGATCTCGTCTCGCCCGATGCTTGCCTTGATGCAGGTAGTGCACAAGAAGCCTCGCCGTCTCGGCACCTGGCGCCCGCTCAGCGTGGATGGCGGGTTTCGCAGCGGTGCGCAGACGACACGTCCTGCCGGGTCCGGAAAAAGGACGGACCTTTTGGCATGCTTTGCATCGTATGCGTACCCCTCGGGATTCAATCGGGGGAATAGGCACGTGATTGGCCGCCATTTCGGGCCATGCCCCGCTGGGCGACATCTCTAGAATGGCTTCCTGACGGCATCGGGTGGGGTTCGCCCCCCAGGCATCGGAACGCTGCCCGGAGCCGTCGACTTCACGGCGCGGCGTCGGATGTGCGCCAGGCATCCCACACACCGCTCGGGTGCCGGGTACGAAGGAGAGTGAGCATGGCAGGCAATTTCGGCGGCGGTCTCGCCAGTGCCCCGCGCGCGCAGCGCGCGCTGCGGCATGGCATTCGCACGTGTGTGCGGTCCGGCCTGCTCGCCGTCGCCCTGAGTCTGGCGGATCTCGCTGTGCCGGGTCTTGCGCAGGCTGCCTCGACAACCGCTTCTGTCGCAGGTATCGCCACCGATCCGGCCGCCGAGCATCTGGGCAACACGTTCGGCCCCGGCGCCGTCGTCATTCCCGGTCATCACACCGCAGCGGACGGCATCGTCTCGAACACACCGAACGCCTACAACGTGTCGAACGCGGCCCGTACGGTCGCAACGGCGAACGCCAATCCGAATGCCGCGATGGCGGCCGCAGTGCCGGCCCCCCAGGCTGCCAGCGCCACCGTCCCATCCCAGTTCCAGAACACCGAAGTCATCCGTCAGACGGCCGAGCGCTTCCTGCGTGAGCAGACGACGGGGCTGCCGGGTCGTGTGACCCTCACCGTGAGCGATGCCGTGTCCAACCGGATGCCCTCATGCGCTGGGCTCGAACCGTTCCTGCCGCCGGGTGCGCGCCTCTGGGGGGCGACGACCGTCGGCGTGCGTTGTTCCGGCGAGCGCCCCTGGACGCTCTACCTCCAGGCGCGCGTCAGCATCAACGCCACGTATTTCGTTGCCGCCCGCCAGATCAACCCGGGCGAGACTATCGGCCCGAACGATCTGTCACCGCGTCAGGGCGACCTCACCTTGCTGCCGCGCACGGTGGCGACCGACGCCGGCCAGATCATCGGCACGGTGGCCGTGAACCGCATCACGTCCGGCCTGCCGATCCGGTCCGATCTGCTGCGCAGCGCGATTGCCGTCCAGCAGGGGCAAACCGTGCGCGTCGTCTCGCGCGGCTCGGGCTTCGAGGTGAGCACCGAAGGACAGGTCCTGTCGCGCGCGAGCGCCGGCGATCCCGTCCAGGTGCGCACTCGCACCGGTCAGCTGGTCAGCGGCACCGTCAAGACCGGCAAGAATGGGAACGTCGAAGTCGAAGTCGCCCTGTAAGCAAACACTCACTGCAGGTTAGAATTCACTGAAATCTGCCGACAGCTGGATCGGGTAACAGGATGTAACTTGCCTAAAGTTGTGCCCGGCAATGCCGTTACACAGGCAGGTTTCAGGGGAAAGCATATGAAAGTCAAACCACCCGCCAATCCGTTGACTGGCGTCGGTCCGGGCAAGGCGCCGACCGACCGGGCGACTGCCGGCACTGTGAGCGCTGATGGCGCGAGCCCGTCCGTCGCCGGCACGGGCAGCGACGCAAACGTGAGCACGAGCGCGCTCTCGTCGGAGATGCGCGCCTTGCAGGCTGCGCTGGCCAAGACGGGGTCGGCCGATATCGACGTTGCCAAGGTGGCCGCGATCAAGCAGGCGATTTCCGAAGGGAAGCTCGCCATCGATCCCAACAAGATTGCGGACGGTCTCATTGCGACCGCGCGCGATCTGCTCTCCGCGCAATCGAAGTCATGACCACCGATGCCCTGCTGAAGACGCTCGCCGCCGAAACGACCGCCATTCGCGCGTTTTCGGCGCTGCTTCTCGAGGAACAGCAGGCATTGGTCAGCGGCACGCTCGACGCGTTGCCGGAGCTGACGGAGCGCAAGACCCACGCGGTGACCGAACTCGCGGCACTGGGTCGTGAACGCGACGCCCGGCTGGAAGCTTTGGGCTATCGCCCGGACGAGGTGGGCGCGACGGCAGCCGCCGCCGCCCACACCGGCATCGACGCCGCATGGAAGGCGCTGCTGGATGCAGCGATCGAAGCCAAGCGCGCGAACGAGACCAACGGCGTATTGATTCGCACGCGTCTGACCTACACGCAGCAGGCGCTGAACGTGTTGTACGGCCCACAGCAGAATGTCCCGCTTTACGGGCCCGACGGTCGCACCGCCCCGCGATCGAGCGGCGGCAGCATTACGGCTTGACCAAGGCTGGACGCGATTGGGTTCGCCGCAAGCTTGAGGCTCGCCAGCCGATTCAGACTGTCCCCCAGTTCCGCCGCTTCGATGACCAACGCGCGATGTAGCGTTGGGGAACCCGCACGCGAAATTCACCACTGTAACGATGCTTGGCCAGCGGTTCCGGCACCTCTTGCCGCGCCAAAAATGCAAAAAAAATGCTCGGAGACGCACGTCCGAGGGCTTGGTTCAACGGGCGTAACTTAACTCGCCTAGGTCTATGCCGTCTCGCGTAGTCGCCAAACTTCTTGGGTCTCTTCCGAAAAGCGGCACGTTGTCGCATCGCCTCACGCAACGAGAAGAGAGTGCCAGCTAAGCGCCTTCGCACGGTTCAGTGCGGAAGCTGCCATCGTCATCGCGCCAAATCTCGACGCATCGGGTCAAACTTCCCAGTCTTGACAATGCATGACATCCGACAGGGGGTCTCAATGAACGTTGATCACGATTCTGTCGTCATTCCGAATGCCATCAAGCAACAAGCCCGAATGCGGGCATATGAAATCGCATTCGACCTACCGACATTCCGCACCCACGAACACCTTCACCCGACCGAGGTGAACGTTGCCCGCTTGAAATTCCGATATCACCCGAGAAAGCAACTTGTTGGATTTTTCTCGTTCAAGGCGTATTTGAGCAAATACGCCAAACTGGCAATGACACTTGAGCAAGCGTGCTGGTCGATCATTGACGATTTCTTCGAAGCCCTTGAGCCCATTCAATGTGAATTGATTGTGCAGAACGAACTGTCGGATTGTGCGACGGCCACTAGTCGTGCATCACGCGGGTGGACGGATGCCATTCATCTGCCGACGTTCACGTCGTCAGCCTTCGAAAAGAAAATCGCGATGCCGGCCTGACATGATAACAACAGCCATTGCGGATCTTATCGGTGTCGCAGGCGCGCTCCTCGTCGTCGCAGCCTACTTCCTGAATCTTCACGGATCGCTCCCGACCAGCGCTTACCGCTATTCCGCATTGAATCTTTGCGGATCGGCGATGATCGTCTATTCGCTAATCTACAACCCTAACCCAGCGTCGCTGCTCATCGAGATCTTTTGGGCTTCGATCAGCCTATATGGCTTGCTCAAGTCATTTAGCGCACGGAGACGAGAATGAACTCGAACGAAATCCAAGGTCGCGTTCTCCTAGGTATCACGGGGAGTATTGGCGCGAAGGATTCAGTGAAGCTGATCGGGTTGCTTTGCGCGAAACACGAGGTTCAAGTCGTGGCGTCCGCCTCGTCGCCAGCATTTTTCGATCTGGCGTCGGCGCAATATGCGACAACTTGCTCACGACGGTATTTCGAGCGTGGCAATTGGGAGTCAAACCCCTGATGGTCGCACCGTCGATGAACAAATTCATGTGGGAGCATCCCGCCACCGAAACCCATCTGGCTCGCCTTCAGTCTTGGAATGTCTGCGTTATCCCCCCAAGAGAAAAGCGGCTCGCGGGCGGGGACTTCGGCCCCGCCGCGATGGCTAAGCCAGAAGGCATTGCCGAGTCCGTCGGCCGCACCCTTTCGGCCAATCGGAAGCCTTAACTCGCCGACGTCCACGCTTTCTCGCGCAACGTCGCGCGCAGGCGGGAGATTGCCTGGCTATGCAACTGGCAGACGCGCGATTCGCTCACTTCCAGCACCGCGCCGATCTCGCGCAGGTTCAAGCCCTGGTCGTAATACAGGCTCATGAGCAACTTCTCGCGCTCGGGCAGCCGATCGATTGCATCGATCACGCCGCCACGCAACCCATCGTCGAGCAACGTCGTCAGCGGATCGGCGCCCGGATCCGCACAGATCCGGTCGATAAACGGCTCGTCGTCCGCCGAGTCGAAATCCTCGTAATAGACGAGCTGGCAGCCATGCACGTCCTGCAACATCTGCTGATATTCGGCCAGGCCGATCGACAACTCACTCGCGATCTCGCTCTCCGATGGCCCGCGGCCCAGCCGTTGCTCCAGACGCTGCACCGCCTTCTCGATCTGGCGCGCCGTCTTGCGAATGCCGCGCGACGCCCAATCCAGCTCGCGCAACTCGTCGAGCATCGCGCCACGGATGCGCTGGCTCGCGTACGTCTCGAACTGCGCGCCCTGCGTCTCCTGATAGCGGTTCGCCGCATCGAGCAGCCCCAGCATGCCCGCCTGAATCAGATCCTCCAACTCCACGCTCGCCGGCAGCTTCGCCATCAGCTGCAGCGCAAGGCGACGCACCAGCGGCGCGTATTGGGTCAGCGTGTCGTTCGTGTCGACCTTCCCGCGCGCGGTATACATGTTTCCCTCCGCTTCCTCTTGACGCGTGCCGTGTCGCTCAGGCCGTGTGCGCGCTCACCGCGCCCACGCCGTGCGTTATGTCGCTGCCGCGATCGCCGCCGATATCACCAACCCCGGCGCCCAACCCAGCCAGCCCCGTCTCTCGCATGGCCAACGGCCAATGCATCACCTGCGCCGCCAACTGCCGATACGCCACCGCCGCCGGCGCCATCGGAAACGCGTCGACCACGGTGCGCGTCAATTGCCGCGCGCGCATGACCTGCCGGTCCGCCGGCACATGGCCCGCCAACTCCAGCGACACCGCCAGATAACGGCTCGCCGTCGTGGCCAGGTTGCGGCACACCACGCGCGCTTCCACATCCTCCGCCCGGTTCACCAGCACCCGGAACTGCGCCAGCGCGTATTCGAAATGCGCCTGCTTGATCCACGAATACGCCCCCGTGATCGATGCCGGCTCGCAGCCCAGCACCACCAGCACGTCGTGCGCGTGCGCCGCAAGCGGGCTGAGCACCGCCCCCGCATGCGTGCAGTCGATCACCACGACGTCCGGCTCACCCGTTGTCAACAACGGCAGCGCACGCAACGGATCGATACGCTCGGGATGACGATGCGCCACGGGGACCACAACCACATTTTCGCGTGTGTGCACGCGAATCGACTCGGGCAACACACGCCCCGCAAGCACGTCGTGAAGGTCACCACGCAACGCCAGGCCCAGCGCCGCTACGGCGTGACCGCTCTCATCGGCCAGTACGACATCCTGACCATGATGCGCCAGGGCACTGGCCAGGTTCAGCGCGACACTCGTCTGACCCGCTTCAGGCGCACTCCCCACCACCGCGACGATACGCGTGGTGTGACGCGCCACGAGCCGGCGCAGACCTTCCGCTTGATCGAGTACGAGCTTAACCAAAGCAGGCCTCGCTTGACGGTTGCGCAGGCGCGAACAGCCCGCTGTATTGAGGATCGACACCGCGCACCACGGCCGGCAAGTCTTCTTCGGCCGGCACGAACGGCGACCCCGTGACCGGCGCGGAAAGTGCCGTATCGATGAGGAACGGTTTATCGGCCACGTGCAGGTTCTCCGGCACGCGCTGCCCCGTGGACACGTAATGCACCGGCAAGCGGTGACGAATCACCGTATCGAGCACCGACCCGAGATTGGTCGTTTCGTCGAGTTTCGTGAGAATGCACCCGGCCAGATCGCCACCGCCCTGCGCGCTCGCGCTGCGATAAGCGTGCACCACCTCGTTGAGCGTATCGCCGTGGCTCGTGGCGTTGAGCAGCAGCAGGCGCTGTACCGGCGTCTCGGCGCCGCACAGCATCGCCACCTGCTCGGGCACCGTGCGGTCGCGCTGGCTCATGCCCACCGTGTCGATCAGCACCATGTGCTTGTTGCGCAACTCGGTCAGCGCGAGGCGCAGGTCCGTGGCGTCTTTCACTGCATGCACCGTCACGCCGAGAATCTTGCCGTAGATGCGCAGTTGCTCATGCCCGCCGATACGATAGCTGTCAGTCGTGAGCAGCGCGAGCTTCTCCGCGCCGTGCCGCATCACGCAGCGCGCCGCGAGCTTGGCCGTCGTGGTGGTCTTGCCCACGCCGGTCGGCCCCATCAGCGCGTACACGCCGCCGCGGTCCATCAATTCGTCTTCATTCGGCATGACGGGCAGGTTGCGCGTGAGCGCACGCTTCACCCATGCCAACCCGCTGTCCAGGTCACTGCCCTCCGGCAGGTGCTCGAGCAGCGCCCGACCCAGTTGTGCCGAGAACCCGGCAGCGAGCAGCGTGCGCAGGATCTCGCCCTGTGCCGGGGAGCGACGTTGCTTGTCGTTCCAGACCAGCCCCGCAACCTGCTCTTCGAGCAAGCCGCGCATGCTCTGAAGCTCGCCCATCATGGACTGGGCAAACGCGTTTGCCCCCGCCACGTCATGGGCCGCTGCAACCGGCGCGCCAGGGGCGGCGGCGACCGGGGCGACCGGCACCGCCGGGCGTGCACGCGGACGATGGGTCGGCATGTCGCCGCCCGCGAGCGCGTCAAGATCCTCTTCGGCCAACGCGACGATTTCCACGCCATTGGCAACCGAACGGTTGGACAACACGACCGCATCGGGTCCGATTTCCTCGCGAATCTGGCGCAGTGCATCGCGGCACGTGCCCGCAAAGAATTTCCGAATCTTCACCCTTGACCTCCGATGAGTGCCGTCATTTTCACGTTCCGTGTATCAGGCACTTCCGCATACGACAAAACCTTGAGCTGCGGCACGCCGCGGCGCAGGAAGCGCGAGAGCAGCGAACGCAGCGGATGTTGGACCAGCAGTACCGACGGCAGGCCCTGACGCTCCTGACGCGCCACGGCAGCCTGCGTCTCCCGCAACAACGTGTCCGCGAGACCCGGCTCCAGGCCGGTGCCGCCGCCGGCCGACAACGCCTGCGTGAGAATGCGTTCGAGATTGGCGTCGAGCCCCACCACCTCGAGATCGCCATTGCCCGGGAACACGCTTTGCGTGATCGCGCGGCCCAGCGCCAGGCGCACCAGCGCCGTGAGGTCCTGTGCGTCCTGCACGCGCGCACCGTGTTCGGCGAGCGTATCGATGATCGTGCGCATGTCGCGAATCGGCACCTGCTCCTCGAGCAGGTTCTGCAACACTTTTTGCAGCGTGGTGAGCGCGACGGTCTTCGGCACCAGGTCTTCGATGAGCTTGGGCGCGTCCTTGCCGATGCGCTCGATGAGCTGCTGCACTTCCTGACGGCCCAGCAGCTCATGCGCGTGGGCGTTGATCAGGTGGTTCAGATGCGTGGCGACCACCGTCCCCGCATCCACCACGGTATAGCCATACGCCTGGGCCTGATCGCGCTGTCCGACGTCGATCCACGTCGCCGGCAGGCCGAAGGCCGGATCGCGCGTGGGCGTACCCTGCAGCGGTGCACTGACCTGCCCCGGGTCGATGGCGAGCAGTTGTCCCGGATACGCTTCGCCCTCGCCGATGACCACGCCCTTGAGCGTGATGCGGTACTGGTTCGGGCGCAGTTCCAGGTTGTCGCGAATGTGCACCACTGGCGCGAGAAAGCCGATTTCCTGAGCGAACTTCTTGCGGATGCCCTTGATGCGCTTGAGCAATTCGCCATCCTGATTGCGGTCGACGAGCGGAATCAGGCGATAGCCGACCTCCAGTCCCAACGGGTCGACGAGCGCCACGTCGTCCCACGACGCCTCGGCCACTTCGGTCGGCGCGCTGGCCGCCACGGGGGTCGGACGCGCCGCCTGTTGCTTCTCGGCCTCGGCGCGGCGGAACTGGTAACGCGCCAGCGCCCCCAGGCCCACGGCCAGCAGCAGGAAGGCGAAGTGCGGCATGCCCGGAATCAAGCCCATCAGGCCGAGAATCGCCGCCGTGATCCCCAGCACGCGCGGATTGCTGAACAGTTGCGAGACGACCTGCTGGCCGACGTCTTCGTCGGTCGCCACGCGCGAGACGACCACACCGGCGGCCGTCGAGATCACCAACGCGGGGATCTGAGCGACCAGACCGTCGCCAATGGTCAGCAGCGTGTAGTTCTTCGCGGCCGTGCTGATATCCAGGCCGTGCTGGGCCACGCCGACGATCAGCCCGCCGACGATGTTGATGATCATGATGAGCAGACCAGCGACCGCGTCGCCGCGCACGAACTTCGATGCGCCGTCCATCGATCCATAGAAGTCGGCTTCCTGGGCGATCACCGAGCGGCGCTTGCGCGCGTCCTCTTCGCCGATCAATCCGGCGTTCAGGTCGGCGTCGATAGCCATCTGCTTGCCGGGCATGGCGTCGAGGGTGAAGCGCGCGCCGACTTCGGCGATACGCCCGGCGCCCTTCGTGATCACCATGAAGTTGATGACCACGAGGATGATGAACACCACGATACCGACGGCATAGTTGCCGCCCACGAGGAAGTGGCCGAACGCCTCGATCACCTTGCCGGCGGCGTCGGGGCCGGTATGGCCTTCGAGCAGCACCACGCGGGTGGATGCCACGTTCAGCGACAGGCGCAGCAAGGTGGAGAACAGCAGCACGCTCGGGAACGCCGCGAAGTCGAGCGGCTTCTGCGTGTACATGCTCACGAGCAGCACCATCACCGCCAGGGCGATGTTGAAGGTAAAGAGCAGATCCAGGATGAACGGCGGCAACGGCAGGATCATCATGCCCAGAACCATGACGATCAGCACCGGCGCGGCAAGCGACTTCAAATTGCCGCCGAGAAGCAGTTGCGACGAGCGCAGTAGCTGGTTTGCGCGAGGGTTCAGGTTCATGGGTTACACTCGTTTCGCCCCGGCGCGCCGCGGCGCGTCGAGGTCGGCCGGCACCGGCAGGTCCGACGGGGTGACGGGCGCGACGCCCCCCTCGGTGCGCCAGCGGCGAAGCTGGAAGACCCACGCCAGCACTTCGGCCACGGCCGTGTACAGCGTGGCCGGGATTTCGTGTCCAATGTCCACGTGCGCGTGCAGTGCCCGCGCCAACGGCGGGGCTTCGAGAATCGGGATGTTGTGCTCGGCGCCCATTTCGCGGATGCGCTGCGCGACCAGATCGGTGCCCTTGGCCAGCACGCGCGGCGCCGACATGTTGTCCTTGTATTCGAGGGCGACGGCGAAGTGCGTCGGGTTGGTTACGATCACGTCGGCCTTGGGCACGTCCTGCATCATGCGACGGCGCGCCGTCTGGCGCTGCAACTGGCGAATGTGCGCCTTGAGGTGCGGATCGCCTTCGTTTTCCTTGTTCTCCTGGCGCACTTCCTCTTTGGTCATGCGCAGCTTCTTGTAGTGCTGCCAGAGCTGGAAGGGCACGTCGATGGCTGCCACCAGCATCAGCGATGCCACGATGAACGCGCAGCACACCGCGATCAACTCGCCCACATACGGTAGCGCCGCGCGCGGCGACTGGGTCATCAGCCCCATCACGGCGTCGCGGTCGCGCGCAATTGCCCAGTAGGCCACGGTGCCGACGAGCAGCGTCTTGGCCACCGCCTTGACGAGTTCGACCAGCCCCTGCACCGAGAACATGCGGCCCAGCCCCTTGAGCGGGTTCAGGCGGCCGAAATTGGGGGCGAGCGACTGGGTGGTGAAGAGCCAACCGCCCAGCGCCATCGGGGCCACGATGGCCGCCAGCACCAGCACGCCGAGCAGCGGTGCAATGGCGATGAGCGCGTCGGCGCCCGAGCGCGCGGCGTACGAGAGCATGCGATGGGTGTCGAGGGCGGTGCCTGGCTCGAACTGCATGCCGTGACGCATCAGTTGAGCAAAGCCCTGCGAGATACGATCGGCTGTCATCCACAGGCCGGCCACCCCGGCCGCCAGCAAGGCGAACGTGGACAGCTCCCGCGAACGCGCAACCTGTCCTTCCTCGCGCGCCTTTTCAAGGCGCCGGGGAGACGCAGGTTCCGTCTTTTCGAGATCGCTATCCTCAGCCATGCCCTATCCACTGCGGGCGGACGAAGCCACCCTATCGCGACCGATTATGGCCGTAACCGTCAAGTCACAAAGGGGGGAATAGAGGCGGGATTGGGCGGTATTTCGCGCGGGCGACCTGCAACGGCCGGAACCCGCGTCGAAAAGTGACACCCCGGCAGCCCATGGACGGGCTGGCGGGGCACGACATCAGAAGCCCAGGCTGGCGAGCAAGTCGTCGACCTGCCCCTGATCGGCCACGATGTCGGTGCGGCCGTCCGTCCTGACCTGCGGCCCATTGAGCAGCGAATCTTCCGCTTCCTTGCGCTTCTCGGGCGGCATGTTCTCGAGCAGCGTCTGAAGCAGATGCTTCTCGATTTCCTGCACGACATCCATGATCTTCTTGATGACCTGCCCGGTCAGATCCTGGAAGTCCTGCGCCATCATGATTTCCATCAGATGGTTGTTGGTCGCGCGCGTATCGTCGGGTACGCGGCGCAGATACGTGCGCGTCTCGACGACCAGCTTGCGGGCGTCGTCGAGTTCGAGCGGCTCGTCGAACCACTTGGCCCAGCGGCCGTCGAGCGCGTTGGCGTCCGCTTCGAGGCGGTCCTGGATGGGCTTGGCCAGTTCAATGGCCGTGAGCGCCCGCACCGCCGCCTGCTCGGTCAGGGTGGCGACGTAGTTCAGGCGATCGCGTGCGTCAGGAATCGCTTCGGCAGCCTGCTCGAGTTGTTTGTCCAGCCCGAGCTCACGCAGGTTGTCGCGCAGCATGCGCGTCAACTGTCCGATGCGCATGAGCATGCGCGCGGACGGATCTGCTTCGCCGGTCACGTATGCGCCGTTGGGCTCACCCGGCCATTCAGTGCTCGCCTCGTGGGTCACGCTCAGGCCCCCGTCTTTTCCATTTTCTCGAAGATCTTGCCCAGCTTTTCGTCTAGCGTCGCAGCCGTAAAGGGCTTGACGACATACCCGCTGGCCCCGGCCTGGGCGGCCGCGATAATGTTTTCCTTCTTCGCTTCGGCCGTCACCATCAGCACCGGCAGCTTCGCCAGGTTCGGATCGGCGCGGATCTGCTGGAGCATCGTCAGGCCGTCCATGTTCGGCATGTTCCAGTCCGACACCACGAATTCGAAGTTGCCACCGCGCAGCTTGGCCAGCGCCGCCGCACCATCTTCCGCTTCGTCGACATTGGAAAAGCCCAGCTCCTTGAGCAGGTTTCTCACAATCCGGCGCATCGTCGGAAAATCGTCGACGACCAGGAATTTCAAGTTCTTGTCTACCATCATCACTCCAAATTCGGCCGGCGCCCCGCGGGGGCCGGCGATATTCATGGGCAGATTTCGCCACCACTCGATGCCCCGAGTGTGTCCGCAAATCGATGCGGCGCATACGGCGAAAAAACGCCAAAAAAGCGCCCTACTATACCCGCTGTGTGCGGTCGCCAAATTTCGCGACCTGGTGCAACACTTTGCGGGCCATCTCGTGCAACGGCACCACTTCTTCCGCCCCGCCCATCGCAATCGCCTCGCGCGGCATGCCGAACACGATGCAGCTCGCCTCGTCCTGCGCGAACGTGTGTGCCCCGGCCCGGCGCATCTCCACCAGACCCGCCGCCCCATCGCGACCCATGCCCGTGAGAATCACGCCAATCGCATTGCGTCCGGCGTGGACCGCCGCGGAGCGAAACAATACATCGACCGATGGCCGATGTCGATTCACGGGCGGTGCCGCATCGAGCAAGGCCACGTAGTTCGCGCCGCTACGCGAGAGCAGCAGGTGCGTGTCGCCGCCCGGCGCGATGTACGCGTGGCCCGGCAGCACCCGCTCACCATGCTCGGCTTCCTTCACCGTGATGCGGCACAGGCTGTTCAGGCGCTGCGCAAACGACTTGGTGAAACCCGCCGGCATGTGCTGGGTAATCAGGATCGCCGGCGCGTCCGGCGGCATCGGCATGAGCACCTCGCGGATCGCTTCCGTGCCGCCCGTCGACGCGCCGATGATGATCAGCTTCTCCGTCGACACCAGCGGATTGCGCAGCATCGGCGCCGCTTCGACCGGCGCAGGCGACGCGTTCTTGGGCGGAGCGCTACGCACGCGAGCGCGCGCGGCGCCGCGAATCTTGTCGGCAATCATCTCGCCATAGTCAAGCATGCCGTCGCGAATGCCCAGGCGCGGCTTCGTCACGAAGTCCACCGCCCCGAGTTCGAGCGCGCGCAACGTGACTTCCGAGCCGCGCTCGGTCAGCGACGACACCATGAGCACCGGCATCGGACGCAGGCGCATGAGCTTCTCAAGGAAGTCGAGCCCGTCCATGCGCGGCATTTCGACGTCGAGCGTAAGCACGTCCGGGTTGTGCTGCTTGATCAGGTCGCGCGCCACGAGCGGGTCGGGGGCGGTCGCCACAACGGTCATGTCCGGTTGCGCATTGATGATCTCGGTCATCAGGCTGCGCACGAGTGCGGAATCGTCCACGCACAGGACTTTGATTGGTTCGCTCAAGCCTCCTCCATTTGTCGGTTGTCAGGCCCCGGCCGAGGCTTGGCATTTCTGGCCGGTGGCGCAAAGAGTTCCACGGAACCCCGTACTTCGCGTGCGCGCAGACGCTGCGCGTACGCTTGTTCGCGCTGGGCGATGGCCGGGTCGCCCCGGTCGCCCAGCTTCCTCACCATCACCCGCCCGGTGCGCGGCAAAAAGCACACCTTGCGCGGATGCGGTCCGAGCAGATCCTGCGCCGTGACGCGAATCTGCTCCATCTCCAGGTAGCGCAACACGAAGTTCGCGTTGCGATCGCCGATGTTCAGGGTCGTCATGCCCGCAAGCACCGCGCCGCCGCCGAAGACCTTCGCTTCGAGCCGTTCGCGCCGGGCGCCGAGCTTGATCAGCTCGTTGATGAGCATTTCCATGGCGTAAGCGCCATAGCGCATCGACGCCGAGAGTATACGATCGCGCTCGCTCTCGCCATCGTCCGGCAGCATGAAGTGATTCATGCCACCGATGCCGGTGATGGTATCGCGCACACACGCGGCCACACACGAGCCCAGCACCGTCACGAGCATGATGTCGTCGGTCGTGACGTAGTACTCCGACGGCAGCAACTTCACCGCCTGCGTGTCGAACGCATTATCGAAATAGTGGTTGGTCGCGAGCGCTTCGGCCAGTGGCTGCGTCATGTCAGGCTCCCCGCGCGCGCTTGCCGGCCAGCTCGTACACCGTCTGCCCGCGCAGCCGGAACGCCTGGCTCACATAGGTGAAGTTCTCGGAATGTCCGGCGAAGAGCAAGCCATCCGGCTTGAGCAAGGGCACGAAGCGCTCGAGAATGCGCGCCTGCGTGGCCTTGTCGAAATAGATCATCACATTGCGGCAGAAGATGGCGTCGAACGGCCCGCCGATCTGCCACGATGGCGCGAGCAAGTTCAGCGGCGCGAACGTCACGAGTTGCTGCAGCTCCGGGCGCACCTTGATCTTGCCCTCGTTCGCGCCCGTGCCCCGCAGGAAATGGCGGCGTAACTGCTCCTGCGAGAGCTTGCCGGTCTGCTCGCCGCTGTAGACGGCGCTCGATGCCCGCGCGAGCACCTGCGTGTCGAGATCGGTGGCGAGCACGCTCGCGCTGGGACGCGTGCCAAGCGCTTCAACGAGCGTCATCGCAATCGAATAGGGCTCTTCACCGGTCGACGCCGCACAGCACCAGATCGAGATCGGCTTGCCCTGCTGACGCACGAGGTCGGCGAGCAGCGGGAAGTGATGCGACTCCCGGAAGAACGACGTCAGGTTGGTCGTCAACGCGTTGGTGAACGACTCCCATTCGGTCTCGCCGGTGTCGGCCTCGAGCATGTCGAGGTATTCGGTGAAGCTTGTCAGGCCCAGGGCCCGCAAACGCCGCGCAATCCGGCTATACACCATCTCGCGCTTGTGTTCCGCCAGCGCGATGCCGGCGCGCTGATAAATCAGGTGGCGGATGCGCCCGAAATCGGTCAGCGAGAAAGCGAAATCGCGCTCGCCCGAGAGGGCGGCACCGCTGGCGCGCGCGAAATCGGCGCTGCGCGAGCCGACATCGCCGTCAGTGCCGGCGGCACCTCGGCGCGTCGTTGGCGAGGTCATGCGCGAATCAGTCATGTCGTCTCACTTTGCCACCGCGGCAGTCGTTCGCGTTACGCCGCGCGAGCCAGCGTCCGTGACACCTGCCCACGACGCGGGGCATTAATCGCGTGAGCGGCCAGACCCGCATCGCTCGTCTGGAACACCGCCACCGCCGAGCGCAGATCGTGCGCCTGCGATTCGAGCGAACCGGCGGCTGCCGCCGCTTCCTCCACGAGCGCCGCGTTCTGCTGCGTCACCTCGTCCATCTGTGTCACCGCGCGATTGACCTGCTCGATTCCGCTCGACTGCTCGTTCGATGCCGCCGAGATCTCGCCCATGATGTCCGTCACGCGCTTGACCGCCTGCACGATCTCGCCCATCGTCTGACGTTGCTGCGCGACAAGCGCCGTGCCGTCCTGCACGCGACGCGCCGATTCTTCGATCAGCGCCTTGATTTCCTTGGCCGCTGCCGCACTGCGCTGCGCCAGCGTGCGCACTTCGCCCGCCACCACGGCAAAACCGCGCCCCTGTTCGCCCGCACGGGCGGCCTCCACGGCAGCGTTCAGTGCCAGGATGTTGGTCTGGAAGGCGATGCCGTCGATCACGCCGATGATGTCGACGATCTTGTTCGAGCTGGTCGAGATGCCGTCCATCGTCTCGCCCACCTGCCCGGAGACCTGACCGCCACGCGTGGCGATCTCCGACGCGCTCACGGCGAGCTGGCTCGCCTGACGCGCGTTATCGGCGTTCTGCCGGACCGTGGCGGTGAGCTGCTCCATCGACGACGCGGTCTCTTCGAGCGACGCGGCCTGCTGTTCGGTGCGTGCGGACAGATCGGTGTTGCCTGCGGCGATCTGCTGCGCCGCCGTCGTGATCGACTCGGTACCCTCGCGGATCTGCTGGATGGTCTCGGCAAGCGTGCGCTGCATGCGCTGCATCGCATGGAGCAGGCTGCTGTTATCACCCGGCGCCAGACTCACCTGGCTTTGCAGATCGCCGCTCGCGATGCGATGGGCGATTTCGGCGGCATACTCGGGCTCGCCGCCAAGGCTGCGCTGCACGTTGCGAATGATCGCGATCATGGCGGCGGTGACGATAGCGCCGATGATGAGCAGGGTAATGCCGTAGCGAATCAACGCGCTGTAAAACGCCTTGTCGACATCCTGCATGTAGATGCCGCTCATCACGCTCCAGTCCCACGGCGCGAAGTACTTCACGAACGAGAGCTTCTCCAGGCGTTTGTCACTCCCCGCGACACGACCGTGATATTCGACGAAGCCCGAACCCTTCTCCTTGGCGACGCGGGCCATCTCGACGAACAACAGCTTGCCGTTCGGATCCTTATAGTTCGAGACGTCCTTGTTCACCAGGTCGGCCAGCGTCGGATGCATGAGCACGACCGGCTTCGAGTCGAACACGACCAGGTAGCCGCTGCCGCCATAGCGCATCGTCTTCAGGCGAGCCATGGCTTGCTGCTTCGCCTCATCGACGCTGATCTTGCCCGCCGCTGCCTGCGCTGCGTAGTCGCGCACGATACCGTCGGCACTCGTGACGATGTTCTCCACCGCCACGCGCCGCTCCGACACCATCATGCTGCGTTCGTGCCAGGATGCCCAGCCGCCGAAAACCAGAAGACCCAGCCACATCAGCGCAAGCGCGGACCAGAGTTTTGCCTTGAGACTCAATTGCTTCATGATGTGACCCTCTCCTACCCGCCCATCGCGACGCGACGCCCGCGACAGCTTTCGTCTTGCCGATTGTTGCCACTTGCCGACACGCGCCCCGTGCCTTTCGGTTCGTCCCACGACGGGGAGTGGCGCGTGCACCGTTCCAATAGTGCTTACCGTGTTGCCTGAGTGAGCGCGCTCGGCGCGATCAGAAGGTCTCCCAGTCGCCGCTGGCGTCATCCGTGCCGGTGCGGGCGCTGGCTGCCGGGGCCGCCGCCGGGGCCGGCCGGCGCAACGCCGCTGCCGCCTTCGGGGCCGCGGCCGGTGTCGGCGCTGACGCCGCAGGCGTCACCGCCTTCGCCTTCTTTGCGATCGGACGCGTGAGCGGTGCGGCCGGGAGTGTCGGGGCAGCGTGGCTGGAGGCCACGTGGCTGGCGTCCAGACGGAACACCGAGACGACCGTCTTCAGACGATTGGCCTGCTCTTCGAGCGAGCCAGCGGCGGCGGCCGCTTCTTCCACGAGCGCCGCGTTCTGCTGCGTCACCTCATCCATCTGCGTCACGGCACGATTGACCTGCTCGATACCGCCCGACTGCTCGCTCGACGCCGCCGAGATCTCGCCCATGATGTCCGTCACGCGCTTGACCGCCTGCACGATCTCTTCCATCGTCTGACCGGCTTGCTCGACCAGCGCCGAGCCATCCTGCACCTTGTGGGACGAATCCTCGATCAGTTCCTTGATTTCCTTCGCGGCCGCCGCACTGCGCTGCGCCAGCGTGCGCACTTCGCCGGCCACCACGGCAAAACCCCGGCCCTGTTCGCCTGCACGGGCGGCTTCCACCGCGGCGTTCAGTGCCAGGATGTTGGTCTGGAACGCAATGCCGTCGATCACACTGATGATGTCGACGATCTTGTTCGAGCTGGTCGAGATGCCCTGCATCGTGCCAACCACACGCCCCACCACCTCGCCGCCGCGGGCGGCGATGTCCGAGGCATTCACGGCAAGCTGGCTCGCCTGGCGCGCGTTGTCGGCGTTCTGCTTGACCGTCGCGGTGAGCTGCTCCATCGACGACGCGGTCTCTTCGAGCGACGCGGCCTGCTGCTCGGTGCGCGCCGACAGATCGGTGTTGCCAGCGGCGATCTGCTGCGCGGCCGAGGTGATCGACTCGGTGCCCGTGCGGACTTCCGTCACGGTGCGCACGAGGCTGTCCTGCATGTGTTTCACGCCTTTGAACAGACGCCCGGTTTCAGTGTCGTTCCATACGTCGATGCGTTGCGTGAGGTCGCCGCCCGCGATCTTCTCGAAATGCTTGATGGCGTCGTCGATCGGACCGACGACCGCGCGCGTGAGCGTGACCTGCGTGATGATGCCCACGAGCAGGCCGATGGCCAGGCCGATGCCGACCATCCACATCACCAGCGTGTAACGGGCCTGGGCGACCAGATATCGATTCTCGGCGTTCTTGACCTGCAAATCGGCCAACGCCACCATCGCCTTGGTGTAATCGGCGAACAGACGCGGCACGTCCATCACCGTCTTGGCGTGGAAGTCCGGGATGTCGCCCGATTCAATGGCCTTGAGCGCGGGCAGGATACCGTCGTTGACCACCTTGCCGCGAGCGGAGATCACGGCGTCGGCCAACGGCTTTTCACCATCGGACATCGGCTTCGCCGCGTAGGCGCCCCACGCGTCATCCGCCTTCTTGAGATTCTCGCGAACGCGGTCGATCGCCGTCTTGATCTCGGTCGGATCGGCAATGAACTCGATGCGCGAGAGCGTCACACGCGCCGACAGCGTCGATATCGTCGTCTGCGCGAGCGCACGCGACGACGCCATGTCGGTCTTGTAGATCTCCTGCAGCGACGCGTTGCTTTGTTGCAGCGAGAGGAGGCCCGCCGCGGCGCCGATGACCAGCAGCACCATGAAGAGTCCCAGCGCCAGCGTCAGCCGTGCCCGGATGGTGACATTCTTAAACATAACGACCTCTACCTCGTGAAGACCGGCCTGCGGCCGGCGGACCCATCTCAACCATCTCAATCATCCACACGTCAAAACTCTTCCCAATCGCCCGAGTCACTCGACGTCGCGCCCGACACCGATCCTGCCGGCGCCTTGTCGCGACGCGCAGCCAGCTGCAGCACCTGCGCGTCCTCCGGCGTGCCAGCGGCGGCGGGCGCGGGTGACTGCGGGCGCCGCGTGACGGCGCGCGTGGCGCCCCCGCCTGCGCTGGCGCGTGCCGGTGCCGCACGGGCGCCCGATGCGGCGGCCGTGACCGCCGTCGTGGCGACCTCCGGCTGACGCCCGGCGGACGTGGCGTGCCGCACGTCGACGGTCTGCACCGTGTCGGCCTTGAAGGCGTCGCCGACACGGAAGACGGCGACGGCGTCGCGCAAGCGATGCGCCTGGTCTTCGAGCGAACCGGCGGCGGCCGCCGCTTCTTCCACGAGCGCCGCGTTCTGCTGCGTGACTTCATCCATCTGCGTGACGGCGCGATTGACCTGTTCGATGCCGCTCGACTGCTCGCTCGATGCCGCAGAGATCTCGCCCATGATGTCGGTCACGCGCTGCACCGCCTGCACGATTTCCTCCATCGTCTGGCCGGCCTGCGCCACCAGCGTCGAGCCGCTTTCCACGCGCCCGACCGAGTCTTCGATGAGGACCTTGATTTCCTTGGCCGCCGCCGCGCTGCGCTGCGCCAGCGTGCGCACTTCTCCGGCCACCACGGCAAAACCCCGGCCCTGTTCGCCCGCGCGCGCCGCTTCCACCGCCGCGTTCAACGCGAGAATGTTGGTCTGGAACGCGATGCCTTCGATCACGCTGATGATGTCGACAATCTTGTGCGAACTCGACGAAATCCCCTGCATGGTGTCGACGACGTCGCCAACCACGCGACCGCCGCGTGCGGCGATGTCCGACGCATTCGCTGCCATCGCGCTGGCCTGCTTCGCGTTGTCGGCGTTCTGCTTGACCGTGGCGGTGAGCTGTTCCATCGATGATGCCGTCTGCTCCAGCGAGGCCGCCTGCTGTTCCGTGCGCGCCGACAGATCGGTGTTGCCTGCCGCGATTTCGCGTGACGCCACGTTGATCGATTCGATACCTTCGCGCACATCCGAGACGATGGACAGCAGGCTGTTCTTCATGACAACGAGGCCGAAGAGCAACTGGCCGATTTCGTCGTGGCCCGTGCCTTGCGCCTTGCCGGTCAAGTCGCCGGCCGCGATCTGCTTGAGCATCGAGAGCGCCACACGCAATGGATGATTGATCGCGCGACGCAACACGCTGCCCAGGACAAACAGCACCACGATGCCGCCGATCACCGCCACGGCCGTCGCGGCACGCACGAGGGTGTGCTCCTTTTGCGAGCGCTGATACAGGTCAGTCGCCTGGGTGAGTTCGAGGCGAGTGAGCACGTTCAGCTCGTCGCGCATCGGCCCATAGGCCGGTTTCACTTTTTCGAGATAGGTCTGCTGCGCGCCTTCGGCCGAGCCGGCCTTGAGCATCTCGACCGTCTGTTGCAGGCCATCGGTCGTAAAGCGCTGGCGAATCGTGTTGAAGCGCTCGGCCTGCGCCCGTGTGTCCGGGTCGACCCCCGCCATGTACTCGGCCCACTGGCGGTTGATGTCGTCCAGACTGCTGGTGATCTCATCGCCCGCGCGCTTCATGGCGTCGAGGTTCGGGCTGCCCACGGCTTCGGCCACGAGCAGTACATCACGGTCAAGCTTCTGGCCGATGACGGCCAACGTGCTGACCGGCACCATGCCGTGCTGATACACCTGCAGCAGTTTTCCGTTGCTGCTCGACATCCCCCAAAGACCCAGGCCGCCCACCAGGGCGAGCAGCAGCGCGCCGAGCATGATGATGCCGGTCAGGCGCGCGCGCAGCGTGTCGAGGCGGATCTTGCGCGCCACGGCCGCGAGACCGCCGCGCTCGACCTGCCCCCCACGAATGCGCAAGTTGCCGGCCTGCCCGCTGCGAAAGCGCGCGTAGATCGCATCGGCCTGCGTGGTCGCGCCCGCCGCCGGACGCACGCGCACCGACGTGTAGCCCACGACGGCACCGTTTTCCTGCGTGGGCGTCACGGTAGCAAGGACCCAGTAGAAATCTCCGTTCTTGCGGCGATTCTTCACCAGGCCAGTCCACGTATCGCCGCGCTTGACCGTCTCCCACAGGTCGCCGAACGCCTCCGGCGGCATATCCGGATGACGAACGAGGTTGTGCGGTGCGCCCAGTAGTTCATCACGCGAGTAGCCGCTCACCTCCACGAAGGCGGGGTTGGCATACGTGATCCGCCCCTTCAGATCCGTCCGTGAGATCAGGTACTGATGCTCGCTGACGACGAATTCGTTCTGGGTAACGGGCTGGTTATTGCGCACGTGCTAGGTCTCCGTGGAAGGCAGGTCGTGGGTCAGGTCTAACGGTTGGCGCGATGGATTTCCGGGCGGCCGCGTCTCAGCTCGCCAGGCGCTCGATGAGCGCCATATCGCTGCTGGTCATGAGCTTCTCGATGTCCATCAGGATCAGCATGCGGCCCTCGACGGTGCCCAGCCCCGTGATGTACTCAGTGGCGAGTTGCGCGCCGAACTCAGGCGCCGGCTTGATTTCGCCGCGGGCGAGCGTGAGCACATCAGACACCCCGTCGACCACCATGCCGACCACGCGGCCCGCCACGTTCAGGATGATCACGACCGTCTGCGTGTCGTACTCGACGCGGCCCAGGCGGAACTTGATGCGCATGTCCACGATCGGCACGATGATGCCGCGCAGATTGATCACGCCCTTGATGAAATCTGGTGCATTGGCAATGCGCGTGACCGCGTCGTAGCCGCGAATCTCCTGCACCTTCAGGATGTCGATGCCGTATTCCTCTTCACCGAGCGTGAAGACCAGAAACTCCTGACCGTCGCCATCGGTCTGCATGGCGCCGCCCTGGCGCGACACGGCATGCTCTTGCGAAAGGTTGTCCATCTGACGCGTCTCCGACTTCAGTTGAAGATGGTGGCGGCCGCCGAGCGCTGGCCGCGCTGAAGCGCCGCCACGTCGACGATCAATGCCACACTGCCGTCACCCATGATGGTGGCGGCGGAAATACCGTGAATACGGCGGTAATTGGTTTCGAGGTTCTTCACCACGACCTGCTGCTGACCGACCAGTTCGTCGACAAGCAGCGCAAAGCGGCGGCCTTCGGCCTGAAGGATCACGATGATGCCCTGCGTGGGATCGGCGCGCGCCTCCGGCACATCGAACGCACGATACAGCTCGACGAGCGGCAGGTATTCGCCGCGCACCAGCACGACCTGCCCTTCGCCGGTCACCGCGCGAATGTCGTCGCGACGCGGCTGCAGCGACTCCATCACGAAGTTCAGCGGCAGGATGAAGATCTCTGGTCCGACCTTGACGGACATGCCGTCGAGAATCGCGAGCGTGAGCGGCAGCACGATGCGGATGGTGGTGCCCTTGCCGCGTGTGGACAGGATCTCCACGTGCCCGCCCATCTGCTGGATGTTCCGCTTGACGACGTCCATGCCCACGCCGCGGCCCGACACGTCGGTGATCGCCTCGGCCGTGGAGAAGCCCGGCATGAAGATCAGTTGCCACACCTCCTCGTCGGACATCGACTCCGACACCGACAACCCCTGCTGCTGGGCCTTGGCAAGAATCTTCTCGCGGCGCAGGCCCGCGCCGTCGTCGCTCACTTCGATCACGATGTTGCCCCCCTGATGCGCGGCCGACAGCACGAGTTGACCGACTGGATCCTTGCCCGAGGCCAGGCGCAGCTCCGTCGTCTCGATGCCGTGATCGAGGCTGTTGCGCACAAGGTGCGTGAGCGGATCGATGATGCGCTCGATCAGGCTCTTGTCGAGTTCGGTCGCCTGACCAAACGTGACGAGCTCAATTTGCTTGCCCAGCTTGCTCGCGAGATCACGCACCAGGCGCGGGAAGCGCGAGAACACATAATCCATCGGCATCATGCGGATGGACATCACGGCCTCTTGCAAGTCGCGCGCATTGCGCTCGAGCTGTCCCATGCCGTTGAACAGGCGGTCGTGAAGCATCGGATCGAGGCTGCTCGCCGTTTGCGCGAGCATCGCCTGCGTGATCACCAGTTCGCCCACCAGGTTGATGAGCTGATCGACTTTTTCCACGCCCACGCGAATCGAACTGTTCTCGTGTCCGGCCGCGCCGCCGGCCGGGGCGGCCACGCGCTTCTCGGCGGGTGGATGCGCACCATTGCCGCCACTGCCACCGGCGGTACCGCCTTGCGCCACCGGGGCCTCGGGCGGCACGATGATCGGCTCATCCGCCGGCGGCGGCACGGGGGCCGCTGAAACAGCCGCCGTCACCGGTGCAGCCGGCACCTCGATGGGCGCCGAAGCGGCCGGAGCCTGTGCAAAGATCTCGGCAGTCTGGACCGGGGCTGCTACCTGCGCGTCGACCGGCGCGGCGGCCGTCGCCGGGGCTGCTGCGGCGGCGTCCTGCACATCGATCTGCGATGGCTCGATCACGAAACAGCACACCGCGAGGATATCGTCGGCGCCGCACGTGGTGTCGAGCCAAAGGTGCAGCGTGTCGCCGCTCGACTGGCGGCCAGCCACGTCGCCAAGGTTGCCCAGTTCGTCCGCAAGCAACGCCTGATCCTTCTCTCCCACGCCGGTGAGCGTAACCTTCAGACGCGTCTGGCCCGGGGGAACAGCGCTTGCGGGCGCACCGCTCGCGTCGGTCGCCGGCACGGCAGCGGCTTCGGGGGCGGCTGGCGCTGCGAAAGCGGCCGGTGCCGCGGGCGCAGCGGGGGCGGCAGGGGCCTGGGCGCCGCCTTCCTCGGCGGCGAGCTGCTGGAGCACCGCGCAGATGCGCTTCATCGCCTCGACATCGGGCTCGCTGGAGGCGCGGTAGGCATTCAACTGTTGATGCAACACGTCTTTGGTTTCCAGGAAGGTGTCGACCATCTCGGTGCGCAGCTGCAATTCGCCGCGACGCGCGCGGTCCAGCAGGTTTTCCAGCAGGTGAGTGGTCTCGGTGAGCGCGGTGAAGCCGAACGTCGCGGCGCCACCCTTGATCGAGTGCGCCGCGCGGAAAATCGCGTTGAGCTGCTCGTTGTCGGGGGCGTTGATATCGAGCGCGAGCAAGAGATGCTCCATCTCGGCGAGCAACTCTTCCGCTTCATCGAAAAAGGTCTGGTAGAACTGGGTGATATCCACCGGTTTCCTCGTCCTAACTTGGTTGTGCCATCGACGTCATCGTCATGCGCCTTCGCCGACGAGCGAGCCCACTACGTCGACCAATGCCTCGGGGTCGACCGGTTTGATCAGCCAGCCACTGGCGCCCGCCTCGCGGGCCGCCGTCTTGTACGCACCGTCGACTTCGGTGGTGAGCACCAGGATCGGCGTCTGGGCAAACGTGTCGAGTTCGCGCAACGCGCGAATGAGCGACAGGCCGTCCATGCCAGGCATGTGCTGGTCGGTCAGTACCAGATCGAAAGTCGCGTTCGACGCCAGCGCCAGTGCCTCCTGCCCGTCGCGGGCAGTCGTCACGGCGTAACCGGCTTCATCGAGCGTGGCCGCCAGGATCTGGCGCATCGACGCGGAATCGTCAACGGCGAGAATCGTGTTGCGAAGGGCCTGCATGCGTCTCCTCTTGTCAGTTATCGCATGGCGGCGCCGGGAGCCGCCGGGGGAGCCGGCGGTGCCGGCAACTCACCGTTGATGACGGCGTTCACGGCATCGCTTCCTGCGCCGCGCGCGTTCGCGGCGTCGATCGTCGGTTGGTCGGCCTCTTGCTTGACCGACTGCTCCGCGCGACGATTGAGCACGATGATGCTGATGCGACGATTGATCGGGTTGTACGCGTTATCGCGATCGAGCGGCACGGTGGACGCCAGGCCCACCACACGCAGCACCTTCTCGCCATCGAGACCGCCGGCAATCAGCTCGCGCCGCGACGCGTTCGCGCGATCGGCCGACAGCTCCCAGTTGCTATAGCTCTTGTCGCCCTGCGCGTAGGCCGTGGCGTCGGTATGGCCCGACAGGCTGATGCGGTTCGGCACGTCGTTGAGCGACTTGCCGATCTCGCGCAGGATGTCGCGCATATACGGCTGCACCTGTGCGCTTGCATTGGCGAACATCGGCCGGTTCTGGTCGTCGACGATCTGGATGCGCAAGCCCTCGGTTGTCACATCGATGAGCAACTGCTTGCGGAACTGCTTGAGTGTCGGGTTGCTCTCGATCGCCTTCTCGATGCGCGACTTGAGTTCGCGCAAACGATGGGCTTCGGCACGCTCGGCCAGTTCGGCCGACATCGCCTGGCGCGACCTGACCTGGTCGCCGCGCGACTGCTGGCCATCGGTGCGCGTCGTGTCGGTGCCGCCGCCGGGAATGACACCGCTGTTGTCTGCGGCATTGCGTCCGCCGGTCAGCGCGACCATGAGTGGCGTGCGGAAATATTCCGCAATCCCCGTCAGCTCCTTGCTGGTCGCGGAGCTGAGCAGCCACATCAGCAGGAAGAACGCCATCATGGCCGTCATGAAGTCGGCATAGGCAATCTTCCACGCGCCGCCATGATGGCCGTGCGCGCTGCGCGCACGGCGCTTGACGACGATGGGCCGCTCTTCTTTCTCGCTCATTGCGGCGACCCGTCAGCGCGCCTTGACCTGTCGCACGTGCTCTTCAAGCTCGGCGAACGACGGACGGACAGTGGAATAGAGCACCTTGCGGCCGAACTCGACCGAGAGTGCGGGCGCGTACCCGTTCAAGCTGGCGAGCAGCGTGACCTTGATGCACTCATAGAGCTTCACGGATTCGTTGATGCGGTGTTCGATGAGTTGCGCCAGCGGCGAGATGAAGCCGTAAGCCAGCAAAATGCCGAGGAACGTGCCCACCAGCGCCTGGGCGATCAGCGCGCCCAACACGGCCGGCGGCTGGTCGGCCGACGCCATCGTGTGCACCACGCCCATCACGGCCGCCACGATACCGAAAGCCGGCATCGCATCGCCCGTTTTCTGCAGGCAGTGCGCGGGGACTTCGCCCTCGTGACGATACGTTTCGATTTCGTGATCCATCAGGTTCTCGATCTCGAACGCGTTCATGTTGCCGCTGACCATCAGGCGCAGGTAGTCGGTGAGGAATTCCATGATGCGCGGCTCGCCGAGAATGCGCGGGTACTGCGAGAACACCGGGCTCGATGCCGGGTCTTCCACGTCGCCCTCGATGGCGAGCATGCCGTCCTTGCGCGCTTTCGCGAGCAGCACGTACAGGAGCGCCATCAGCTCCATGTACAGATCTTTGGTGTATTTCGAGCCCTTGAACAGCATCGGCAGCGCTTTCATCGTCGCCTTGATCGCCTTGCTGTTGTTGCCCACCACGAACGAGCCGATGCCCGCGCCACCGATGATCAGCAGCTCGGTCGGCTGAAACAGCGCGCCCAAGTGGCCGCCGCCCATGACGAAACCGCCAAAGACCGATGCCAGAACGATGATGTAACCAATGACGACAAGCACTGCCGGATACCTCTCGCAAAAATACGTCTACGGAAAATTGTCCGTCCTGTTCAGAGGGCTTAACGGCAGACACGCAGGGAAACTGTAGGGGGTGCGACCTCGTGACGTGGGCTTGCCTAGGCGGCCAGCGGAGAAATATCGGTGACCGGCGCCAAATCGGCCGCGTGCGCATGCTTCGCCTTGCGGGTCTTGCCGGCGCGCGATGGCGGCTGGCAAAGTCCGCAAACGTACTGGCCATGCGGCTCGTGAGCGTGCGTGACGAAATGTCCGCCGCAGCGCGTGCACGGCGTCGTCTGCAACATCTTGCTGTCGAAGAAGCGAACGAGCGTCCACGCACGTGTAAACCCGAGCACCGCTTCCCAGCCATGCAATTCCACGTGTTCGAGGTACAAGCGGTAAGCCTTGACGATGGCCTCGATGCCCTGGCACCCCCCGTGCTGCACGAGGTGACGATAGATATTGTGGAAAAGCGACGAATGGATGTTCGGCAGCCACGTCACGAACCAATCGGTCGAGAACGGCAGCATGCCCTTGGGCGGCGAGGCGCCCTTGAGTTCCTTGTAGAGTTTGATGAGCCGGTCGCGGCTCAGACTCGTTTCGGCCTCCAGCAACTGGAGACGGGCGCCGAGTTCGATCAGCTCGATGGCCAATTGAATTTCACGGGCCTCAAGGACGACGCTTTTGGTACGCATAGACAAACTTCCTGGCAAGTCACGCGAAGCGCCGCCCGCTGGACGGCGTAGCGTGCGTGGCGTGCTTAGCCGATTTGCTCGACGGGTTGCCCCGCCAGCAGAATCGAAGCGTGCGACTGCTGCATACCCGCGTCTTTTGCACCATGCGTGAGGCTGGATAGCATCACGTGGTCGTCGAAGCGAAATCGGCACAGAAGCTGGTTGGACCCCGCGAACTTGACGAGTTGGGCCAGTGTAAGACCGCCGAGCACGTCGGCCAGTTGTTCGCTGATCCCCAGACGGAACATTGCCGCGGCACGATCCTCACGGATCAGGCGCTGAGCCAGGACGAGATAAGAGAGATTCAATTCACGAATCTCATTGAGTGTTTCACTGTTTCGCATGCGGCCCCCCGGCGCAATGGATGATTCTGGCGGACTACTGTTTATTCCCCTGCATTGTGGACAAGGGCGAAAGAGAAAGAAATCGGAGAAAAACTACGTGAGGCGGTGAGAAAAGCGGAAGTTTTTTGTAGGAGTTTTTCCTACAGGCGGGGTGCGAGCGTCCCCTGCGATGCGCTCGGGAGGGCGATCGATGGCGGATTGACGACAGCGTCATGACAGCGTCACGAAGCTGCGCTTTACTAACTGATTGTATTTCGGCACGCGGGTGCCGAACTTTAGCCGTTCTTGCAAAAGTTTCCAGGGGGGCTTTGCAGGAGGGCTATGCATCGCACTTTGCCTATCGTGGCGGCAGGGGAACAGTGCAATTACAAACTGTTACAGGTGACATGACGAGGTGCGAATGTCTGGGTTGGAAGCCCACATCGCGCATCGGTTCCCCAAAAATTGTCGTGCCAGCCGCCCGACCGCCCGTCGCCCCCCTCCCAGCGTCGCGAGATTCCAACACACGATGGCGCCGAAGGGTGACGCGTTTGCAAGTTGCAATGACGTACAAGGGGATTAAGCCGGCCCGGCAGCGGGAGGCGACGCCTGGGCGGCGCGACGAATCAGCACCGTGTGGAAACACCACGACAGCACGCCGCACACGGCCATGACGGCCGCCATCGGTACTGCCGAGCGGGCGTGCATCAGGCCGACCGCGGCCCCGGCGCTCGCAGCGGCGAGAAATTGCAGCGCGCCCAGCAGCGCCGAGGCGGCCCCGGCGCGTTGATGCTGCCGGTTCAGCGCTTCGGCCACCGCATTCGGCTGCGAAAAGCCCAGCCTGGTGACATAGGCGAACAACGGCACCATCAGCCCGATCAGGCCGCCGAGCTTCAGCGATGCCACCGCCAGCATCAGCAGTCCCAACACGGCCACCAGGTTGTTGGTTCGCCACAGCACATCGGCCGGACGCCGTTTGCGCAACAGGTGTGCGTTGACCTGCGAGCCGGCAATGATGCCGCACGCATTCAATCCGAACAGCCAGCCGTAATGCGCCGGGTCGACCCCGTAGAGATTGATGAACACGAACGGCGAGCCGGTGATGTAAGCGAACATCCCCGCCTGGGACACTCCCCCTGCGAGCGCATTGCCCATGAACTCCCGGTCGCGCACGAGCGCGCCGTAGTTATGCCACGCCGTGGCGAGCCAATGACGGGCCTGCCTCGCGGCCGCGCGCGTCTCCGGCAGCCAATAGACGGACATCGCAAAACACATCGCACCGAATACCGTCAGGCCCCAGAAGATCCAGCGCCAGCCGACGAACAACAGGACCTGACCGCCGATCAGCGGCGCGAGGATCGGGGCGGCGCCCATGATGAGCGTCATGCGCGAGAGCACGCGCGCGACAGTGCTCGTGTCGAACAGGTCGCGGGCCATCGCCCGCGCGATCACGAAGCACGCGCATCCGCCCACCGCCTGAATGAAACGGCAAACGATCAGCGTCTCGATATTCGTCGCAAGCGCACAGCCGGCCGACGCGAGTGTATACAAGGCCAGCCCGGCATACAGCGGACGCTTGCGCCCGTATCGATCGGCCAGCGGGCCGTGCAGCAATTGGCCAAGCCCAAGGCCGATGAAGAACGACGCCAGCGAGAATTGTGCTGCCGCGTCTGTCGTCTTCAGCTCGCGCGCAATGCTCGGCAGCGCAGGCAGATACATGTCGATCGACAGCGAGCCGATGGCCGACAGAATGCCGAGGACAAAGACAGTGCGGAAGGTGTGAGCAGGCATGGCGCGAGACCTAGGGTAATCCCGAATGATACGGCATTGCCTCCAGACGCGCTCAAAAGATAAGCAAAGGCCCGCTGTTCGGCGGGCCCGTGTCCGATGGCGGTCAGGCCGTCTTCGCTTCGGACAGCCCCAGCGCTTCGACCATCTGCTCGCGCATGACGAACTTCTGCACCTTGCCCGTGATCGTCATCGGCATCTCGGTCACGAAGCGGATGTAGCGCGGAATCTTGTAGTGCGCGATCTGATCCTGGCAGAACGCGCGAATGTCTTCTTCCGTCGCGCTTTGTCCCGGCTTGAGAATGATCCAGGCGCACACTTCCTCGCCGTACTTCGCATCCGGCACGCCGAACACCTGCACGGCCTGCACCTTCGGGTGACGGAACAGGAACTCCTCGATCTCGCGCGGGTAGATGTTCTCGCCCCCGCGAATGAGCATGTCCTTCACGCGCCCGACGATATTGCAATAGCCCTCTTCGTCGAGCGTGGCGAGGTCGCCCGTGTGCATCCAGCCGTCGCGGACCGCCTCGCGCGTGCGCGGCTCGTCGTCCCAATAGCCCTGCATCACCGAGTAGCCCTTGGTGCAAAGCTCGCCCTTCTCGCCGACCGGCACGATCTCCCCGGCGGCATCGACGAGCTTCACCTCGAGGTGCGGCTGCACGCGCCCGACGGTCGTCACGCGCTTCTCGAGCGGATCGGTCGTGGTGGTCTGGAACGACACCGGGCTCGTCTCCGTCATGCCGTAGGCAATCGTGACTTCGCTCATGTGCATTTCGCTGATCACGCGCTTCATCGTCTCGATCGGGCACGGCGAGCCGGCCATGATGCCCGTGCGCAGGGAATCGAACTGGTAGTTGCCGAAGTCCGGATGATCGAGCTGGGCGATGAACATCGTCGGCACCCCATGCAGCGCGGTACAGCGCTCTTCCGACACCGCGGCCATCGTGGCCTTCGGGTCGAACGCCTCGCCCGGGAACACCATCGTCGCCCCAGTCGACACACAGGCGAGCACCGCCAGCACCATGCCGAAGCAGTGGTAGAACGGCACCGGGATACACAGGCTGTCGTGCTCCGAGAAGCGCATCGCCATGGCGATGAAGCGACCGTTGTTGACGATGTTGTGGTGCGTGAGCGTGGCGCCCTTCGGGCTGCCGGTCGTGCCGCTCGTGAACTGGATATTGATGGCGTCGAAGCTATCGAGCCCATCGGAGATCTCGCGCAGGGTGTCGAGATTGGCATCCGCGCCGAGCGTAACGACATCGCCGTAATTCATCATGCCCGGCGTGACGCCCGCGCCCATGCGAATCACGGTGCGCAACGTCGGCAGCTTCGCCGAGTGCAATTGACCGGGGGAACTCTCCGCCAGCTCGGGAGCGAGCGTGTTGAGCATGTCGAGATAGCGAGACGTCTTGAAGGACTCTGCCGCGATGAGCGCCTTGCAGCCGACCTTGTTGATCGCGTATTCGAGTTCGGCCAGCCGGTACGCCGGATTGATGTTCACCAGAATCAGTCCGATACGCGCCGTTGCGAACTGCGTGACCAGCCATTCGACGCGATTGGGCGACCAGATGCCCACGCGATCGCCTTGCTTCAAGCCCAACGACAGCAGCCCGGCGGCAAAGGTGTCCACGTGCGCGATGAATTCGCGCCACGTCCAATCCACGCCCTGCTCGCGGAACACGACGGCCCGCCGCTCCGGATACTTGGCCGCCGTCTCGGCGAGCAGGCCGAACACCGTCAACGTCGATAGCGGAATGGTGGTATCACCCTTCACATACGACAGTCCATTACGAGGTACAACGCCCGAAACTTCCCGGCTTTCCATGCGCTTGTCTCCTGAAGCCATGCTGAAAGGGTGAAATGCTGATGCCCGGCGCTCGCCCATGTGAATCGCCCACCCGTCGTTACGTCCAACGACCGGGGCGCTCTTTTCATAACAATAGCGCGCCATGCTGACTTGACGTTTACGTTAACGTAATTCCGGCGACGGCACGAGTGGGGATGGCCCTGAGTCGAGTGGCGGATTTGGTGAGACGCACGGACGGGCGGCGATGGCGGATGACACGCGCGCCGAGCAAAACAAAAGCCCCAGGCACTTGCATGCCTGGGGCTTTCGGCCGTTGCGTGGCGATGAGTGTCGCGAAGACGCTCACCGTTGGTCTACGGCGCGCACGGCGTGTGGCGTCGACCGTGAGGCCATCGCCACAGCGATGCGAAATTACTTCACCTTGCGGAACTTCTGGATCGCAGCAAGTTGGGCGATGGCTTCGGCCAGTTCGGCCTGGGCAGTCGCGTACTCGATGTTCGAATCCTTGTTCGACAGCGCTTCTTCGGCACGACGCTTGGCTTCGGCCGCCTTGGCTTCGTCCAGGTCCTTGCCGCGAATCGCGGTATCGGCGAGCACGGTCACCGTACCCGGTTGCACTTCGAGAATGCCGCCGGCCACGAAGACGAAGTCCTCGTTACCCGCTTCGTCCTCGATACGCACCGCACCCGGCTTGATACGTGTGATCAGCGGCGTGTGGCCGGGCAAGATGCCCAGTTCGCCGGCTTCGCCGGGCAGCGCCACAAAGCGCGCGGGTCCGGAGAAGATCTGCGCTTCGGCGCTGACGACGTCTACGTAAATGGTTGCCATAATCGCTCCCGTTGAGTGTGATGAAGCGGCAGGCGCGCCAGTCTGGACGTTGCCGTCCTCGCTTCGCCACCCCGCCCCGCAACAGTCACCTGCCGGCGTGCGGTGGCGTCTCCAGCGAGACCCCGCCGTCGCTCGGCACTCAACCGTTTACTGCATCTTCTTGGCTTTTTCGAACGCTTCGTCGATCGTGCCAACCATGTAGAACGCCTGTTCCGGCAGGTGGTCGCACTCACCATCGACGATCATCTTGAAGCCGCGGATCGTTTCCTTGAGCGGAACGTACTTGCCCGGCGAGCCCGTGAACACTTCGGCCACGTGGAACGGCTGCGACAGGAAACGCTGGATCTTACGCGCGCGGGCCACGGCGAGCTTGTCGTCCGGCGACAGTTCGTCCATGCCCAGAATCGCGATAATGTCGCGCAGTTCCTTGTAGCGCTGCAGCGTCGATTGCACGCGACGGGTCACCGTGTAGTGCTCTTCGCCAATCACGTTCGGGTCGATCTGACGCGAGGTCGAGTCGAGCGGATCGACGGCCGGGTAGATACCCAGCGAGGCGATGTCACGCGACAGAACGACGGTGGCGTCCAAGTGACCGAAGGTGGTGGCCGGCGACGGGTCGGTCAAGTCATCGGCAGGCACGTACACGGCTTGCACCGACGTGATCGAGCCGGTCTTGGTCGACGTAATGCGCTCTTGCAGCTTACCCATTTCTTCCGCCAGCGTCGGCTGATAGCCCACGGCCGACGGCATACGGCCGAGCAGTGCCGAGACTTCGGTACCGGCCAGCGTGAAACGGTAGATGTTGTCCACGAAGAACAGCACGTCGCGACCTTCGTCACGGAAGTGCTCGGCCATCGTCAGACCGGTCAGCGCCACGCGCAGACGGTTGCCCGGCGGCTCGTTCATCTGGCCGTACACCAGCGCGACCTTGTCCAGAACGTTCGAGTCCTTCATTTCGTGGTAGAAGTCGTTCCCTTCACGGGTACGCTCGCCCACGCCGGCAAACACCGAATAACCGCCGTGTTCCTTGGCGATGTTATTGATGAGTTCCATCATGTTCACGGTCTTGCCCACACCGGCACCACCGAACAGACCCACCTTGCCGCCCTTGGCGAACGGGCAGATCAAATCGATCACCTTGATACCGGTTTCGAGCAGTTCCGTCGACGGCGACAGCTCGTCGAATGCCGGTGCCTTCTGGTGGATCGAACGCGTGTGATCCTGGGCGATCGGACCGGCTTCGTCGATCGGACGGCCAAGCACGTCCATGATGCGACCCAGCGTCGGCTTGCCGACCGGCACCGTGATCGGCAGACCGGTGTTTTGCACCGTCATGCCGCGGCGCAGGCCTTCGGAGGAACCCAGACAGATGGTACGAACCACGCCGTCACCCAGCTGTTGCTGGACTTCGAGCGTCAGTTCCGACCCTTCCATGGTGAGCGCGTCGTAGATCTTCGGCATGCCTTCGCGCGGGAATTCCACGTCGATAACGGCGCCGATGCACTGTACGATCTTGCCTTCAATCAAAGCAGTACTCATCGCTTTTCCTTTAGATACTCAAATTCATTTCGCCTTGCGGCGCATCGGCCCGTGCCACCGCTCAGACTGCGGCGGCGCCACCCACGATTTCGGACAGTTCCTTCGTAATCGCTGCCTGACGACCCTTGTTGTAGATCATCTGCAATTCACCGATCACGGTCTTTGCGTTGTCCGACGCGGCCTTCATGGCCACCATGCGGGCGGACTGTTCCGACGCCATGTTCTCTGCGACAGCCTGGTACACGACAGCTTCGACGTAACGCACCAGCAGGGCATCGACGACCGTCTTCGCATCCGGTTCGTAGATGTAGTCCCACGAATGCCGTGCCGGCACTGCGCTCGCGTCGTCCGAGGCGCCCTCGAACTTCTCGGGCAGCGGCAGCAGTTGTTCGACCACGGCTTCCTGCTTCATCGTGTTGACGAAGCGGTTGTAGGCCAGGTACACGGCATCGAGCTTGCCTTCGGCGTACGCGTCGAGCTGCAGCTTGACCGCACCGATCAACTTGTCCAGATGCGGGGTGTCGCCCAGTTGCACGACATGCGACACCACTTTCGCGCCGATACGGTTCAGGAAACCGAAACCCTTGCCGCCGATGGCGGTGGCCTCGATCTTCAGGCCGCGCGCTTCGATGTCCTTCATCTTGGCCACCACGGCACGCAGCACGTTGGTGTTCAAGCCGCCGCACAGGCCCTTGTCCGTCGTCACCACGATGAGGCCGGCCGCTTTCGCGTCCGCATGCTTCACCATGAACGGGTGGTGGTATTCCGGATTCGCCTGGCTCATATGCGCGGCGATCTGGCGCACCTTGTCAGCGTACGGCCGGGCATGACGCATGCGTTCCTGCGCCTTGCGCATCTTCGACGCGGCCACCATTTCCATGGCCTTGGTGATCTTGCGCGTGTTTTGCACGCTCTTGATCTTGCCGCGAATTTCCTTCATTCCAGCCATTGCTTACTCCTTGTCTCGGCGCGACGTCCGCTCTTGCCTGAACATCGCGCCTTCCCGGGTCCGTTGAATAGTTACCGATTCAACCGGATTAGTAAGCGCCGGTCTTCTTGAAGTCCTTGATCGCAGCGTGCAGGGCGGCTTCGTCGTCCTTCGAGAGATCTTTGGTCTCTTCGATACGGCCGATGAGCGCGCCGTGGCTGGTCTTCAGAACTTCGCGCAGACCCTTTTCGAACGGCAGCACCTGAGCGATTTCGAGGTCATCCAGATAGCCGTTGTTGGCGGCGAACAGCGATACGGCCAGTTCCCACACTTGCAGCGGCTGGTACTGCGGCTGCTTGAGCAGTTCCGTCACGCGGCGACCGCGCTCGAGCTGCTTGCGGGTGGCTTCGTCCAGGTCCGAGGCGAACTGCGCGAACGCAGCCAGCTCACGGTACTGTGCGAGGTCGGTACGGATACCGCCCGACAGCTTCTTGATGACCTTCGTCTGCGCTGCACCGCCAACGCGCGACACCGAGATACCGGCGTTGATTGCCGGACGGATACCCGCGTTGAAGAGGTCGGTTTCCAGGAAGATCTGGCCGTCGGTAATCGAGATCACGTTCGTCGGAACGAAGGCGGTCACGTCACCGGCTTGCGTTTCAATGATCGGCAGCGCCGTCAGCGAACCGCTTTGACCCTTCACGGCGCCATTGGTGAACTTTTCGACGTACTCTTCCGAGACGCGAGCCGCGCGCTCGAGCAGACGCGAGTGCAGATAGAACACGTCACCCGGGTAAGCTTCACGGCCCGGCGGGCGGCGCAGCAGCAGCGAGATCTGACGGTAGGCCCAGGCTTGCTTGGTCAAATCGTCATAAATGATCAGCGCGTCTTCGCCGCGGTCGCGGAAGTATTCGCCCATCGTGCAGCCGGCGTACGGTGCGATGAACTGCATGGCGGCCGAGTCCGACGCGGTGGCGGTCACGATGATCGTGTATTCCATCGCGCCGTGCTCTTCGAGCTTGCGCACCACGTTCATGATCGACGACGCCTTCTGACCGATGGCGACGTACACGCAGGTCATGCCCTTGCCCTTCTGCGAGATGATCGCGTCGATGGCCACGGCGGTCTTACCCGTCTGACGGTCACCAATGATCAGCTCACGCTGGCCGCGGCCGATCGGCACCATGGCATCGATTGCCTTGATACCGGTCTGCACCGGTTGCGACACCGACTTACGCCAGATCACGCCCGGGGCGATTTTTTCGATGGCGTCGGTTTGCTTGGCGTTGATCGGCCCCTTGCCGTCGATCGGCAGGCCCAGTGCGTCAACGACGCGGCCCTTCAGTTCCGGGCCGACCGGCACTTCCAGAATGCGGCCCGTGCACTTGACGGTGTCGCCTTCCGAGATGTGCTCGTACTCGCCCAGAATCACGGCGCCGACGGAGTCGCGCTCGAGGTTCAGTGCCAGACCGAACGTATTGCCCGGGAATTCCAGCATTTCGCCCTGCATCACGTCCGACAGGCCATGGATACGGCAGATACCGTCGGTCACCGAGATCACGGTGCCTTCATTACGGACTTCGGCGCCGCTCTCGAGACCTTGAATCCGGCTCTTGATCAGTTCGCTGATTTCAGAGGGATTGAGTTGCATATGTGCTCCTGATATTCAATTCTTGCCGTCGCAGTCGTATCGCGTCGGCCTCAGGCCGTCAACGACGTCCGCATAGCTGCCAGGCGGGCGCGCACCGAAGTGTCCAGCACCTCGTCGCCAACCACCACACGCACGCCACCGATGAGCGACGGGTCTACCGTCACGCTCGCGTTGAGCTTGCAGCCGAACTTGTGCTCGAGGCCCTTGACCAGCGAGGTCAGTTGCTCGCCTTCGAGCGGGAAGGCGCTTTCGATCGTGGCATCTGCCGAACCGGCGGCGGCGTTCTTCAACGCTTCGAACTGGTCGGCAATCTCCGGCATGGCGGCCAGACGCCCGTTCTCGACCACAGCGGCGACGAAGTTGCGCACTTCGGCGTCGGTCGATTTCACGGCCGCGGCGAGCACATCGACGATTTGCGCCGGCGTGACTTTCGGATCGTCGGCCAGGTTGGCCACTTCAGGCAGCGCTGCCACTTGCGCCAGTTCGCGCACCAGCCCCGACCAGCGATTCAGGTCGCCAGTCTTGGCCACGCGGAACAGCGCTTCGGCGTACGGACGAGCGATGGTTGCGAGTTCGGCCATGATCAGAGCTCTGCCTTGAGTTGGTTCAGCAGGTCGGCATGGGCCTTGGCGTCAACTTCACGCTTCAGGATCTGCTCGGCGCCCTTGACAGCCAGACCGGCGACGTCTTCGCGCAGCGATTCCCGGACCTTGACGGCCTGGTTCTCGGCTTCGGCTTTGGCGTTGGCGATGATACGGGCGGCTTCGGCTTGCGCCTGGGCCTTGATTTCGTCGGCCACGACCTGAGCGCGCTTCTCGGCGTCGGCAATACGCTTCGCGCCTTCGTCGCGGGCTTCCGCGAGTGCTTGCGTGGAGCGCTTGTTGGCGGCGTCGAGTTCGGCCTTGCCCTTGTCGGCGGCAGCCAGACCGTCAGCGATTTTCTTCGCGCGTTCGTCGATAGCCTTGATCAGCGGCGGCCACACGAACTTCATCGTGAACCATGCCAGGATCAGAAACACGACGGTTTGCGCGAACAGAGTTGCGTTTATGTTCACGGTGTTTCCTTTCGGTGATGCGAGTCGATTGGCAAAACAGCGCGCCCCATTGTGCCTGCTGGCTTGGGCGCGCCGTTCATGTCCAGTTGGCCGCGCGGATCAGTGCGCGACCGGCCGAAAGAAACTTAAGCGAGCTTCGACAGCAGCGGGTTCGCGAACGCGAACAGCATGGCAACGCCCACGCCGATCAGGAATGCCGCGTCGATCAGGCCGGCCAGCAGGAACATCTTCGTTTGCAGCGGGTTCATCAGCTCGGGCTGACGGGCGCACGCTTCGATGTACTTACCGCCCATCAGCGCGATACCCAGGCAGGCGCCGATAGCACCCAGACCGATGATGATGCCGATAGCAATGGCGGTCAGACCCTGGATGTTGGCGATGAAAGCTTGCATGATTACTCCTTTTGGTTAGAGACTTGAAACTTTAAATTTGAAAAACTGTGAAACCGGGAAACACGTAACTACCGCAACAACCGATCAGTGATGGTCGTGCGCCTGGCCGATATACACCAGCGTAAGCATCATCATGATGAACGCCTGGAGCAACACGATCAGGATGTGGAAAATCGCCCATGCGGTGCCGGCAATGATGTGACCGACAAAACCCAGCACCGACGCATCCGCGCCAAAGCTCCAGATACCGCCCAGCAGAGCGATCAGCAGGAACAGCAGTTCGCCGGCGTACATATTGCCGAACAGTCGCATACCGAGCGACACGGTCTTGGCACAGAATTCGATGAGGTTGAGCAGCAGGTTCGGGATCCACAACAGGAAGTGGTTACCGAACGGTGCCGTGAACAGCTCGTGCATGAAACCGCCCGCGCCCTTGATCTTGAAGCTGTAGTAGATCATCAGGATGAGCACGCCGACCGAAATCCCGAGCGTGCCGTTCAGATCTGCCGTCGGCACGATGCGATGGTGCGTAATGATGCTGCTCAGGCCAACCCACTCGATCACGCGCGACGGCAGGTCGACGGGCAGCAAGTCCAGCGAGTTCATGAGGGCGACCCAGACGAACACAGTCAGCGCCAGCGGTGCGATGAAGGCACGATTGCCGTGCACGATGCTCTTTGACTGGTCTTCCACCATCTCGACGAGCATTTCGACCGCGCCCTGGAAACGGCCCGGCACACCCGAAGATGCTTTACGAGCCGCCAACCAAAGCACGAAGCAGCCCAGAACGCCCATCGCGATCGACCAGAACATCGTGTCCCAGTTGATGATCGAGAAATCGACGATCTTGGTTTGCGTCGAGCTCGCAAGGTTCTGCAGGTGGTGCGAAATGTACTCCGACGGACTCGGAGCGTAGCCGGCTTCTACTGACATAGCGATCAAACACCCAATTATGAAAATCCGCACACGGTAGCGTGTCGACGCGCCAGCGGATTCTCACCGCTACTTCAGTGCCATCGCAAGCCAATAGACTTTGAGCGTCAGCACGAAGGTGACCAGCAACGCGATCCAGTGAACCCCTGGATAACCGAATGCTATGGCCACAAACAACGCAATCGTCGTTGCTACCTTGACCGCTTCTCCCATCATCAGCGAACCGACGGAGAGGCGATCACCCGACATTCTTAACCGCAGCGCAAACAATGCGCCCGGCAACCAACCGATCATTCCGCCCAGCCATGCGGACACCGCCGCGTCTCGTGGCGATGTCGAGAGCAACCACCAGGCCAGTGCCGCGACCAGCGACAGCAGTACCTGGGCTCCCACCACCCTGAATGGAGTCACACGGGATGCGCGCCCCACATCGGGACCGAACAGGCGCTCAGCCTGCGCACGTGTGAGCGGAACGATTGTGTCTTGCTCCTGCTCGTCGTCCCAGACCTCTGATGTTGCACGTGCCGGCGCTTGCGGTTTCGGTTCCAAGTTCGACCGTTTTTCGTCGGTCATCTCGTAGCCTCCCCGCCCGACTCGTGCAAAACGAATGGGCTCTTCAAGCAGATAAATCCGCGAGATTTTACGGGAAATTACGAACCCCAGTCAATCGAAACGCGCAACAAATTCGCCGAAATTGTGCGGTGCATGCCCCGATTTGGCGCCAACTCTCAAGGAGCCCGATTTTTCTCATGGTGCAACGCGACAATCGGCGCAAACGCTGCGCAATCGCTGCAACTTGACGGCGTTCGGTGCACGATTATCCCCATTTGAGGGCAATGTACCCAAGGCACAGTGCCACCAGGTAAAACGGGATGGAGAGCCAATGAAAGCGCCACCAGATCCTGTCCGATTTCGCCATGCGCAATGCGATCAGGTTGGCCAACGAGCCGATCGCGAGGCCAAAACCGCCGACCGCCGCGCCATGCGCGAGTGCCGTCCAGTTGTGGCTGTATTCGGCGAGCAGGATCGCGGCGGGAACGTTGCTGATGAATTGCGAAAGTACCGCAGCCCCCGCGTAGGCCGTGCCGGATCCCGCGAAATCCACTTGTCCGAGCGTCGCGCGCACTTCGGGCAACCCGGCCACACCGCGCAGCACCACGAACATCAGCACGAAGATGGCGAGCAGCAGCCAGTCGATGCCCAACACCGTGTTGCGCTTCGCCACCAGCAGCACCGCCGCCACGCCCGCGCACGCCCACGTGGCGGCGCCGTGATCCGCCAGTGCGACGAACGCCAGGAACAGTGCCAAGGCAATCCATAGCAGCGGCCAGCGCACGTCGTGCGCCGGTCCGCGTCGCTGAAAATGCAGGACACGGGAATCGAACGCGAACGCACACGTCACGAGCAACACGGCCATCAGCGCCAGCGTCAGGGGCGTCATCATGACGACGTAGGCGCCGAAACCCATGCCGCTGTGTTGCCAGAGGAACAGATTCTGCGGATTGCCGAGGGGCGTGAGACTCGAGCCTGCGTTCACCGCCAGCGCGAGAAAGATGATCAGCCGCTCGATCCTCACCGGCGCGATCCGTGCGAGCGACTGGGCGAGCGGCACGACGGCGAAGAGTGCGACGTCGTTGGTCAGCAGCGTGGACAGCGCTGCGGCGAACACCACCATCAACAGCGCGAGACGTCGCTCGGTGCGAAACGCCCGCAGCAACCGCTGCGCCAGCCAATCGAGAAACCCGCTCTGATCGATCGCGCGCGTGAGCATCAGCAATCCCGCGAGCGTGAGGATCGTGTGCTGATCGATGCGCGCAAACAGCTCACCAAGGCTCGCGGGCCGGGCCATCTGCAACGCGACGAATCCGATGAGCAGAATGAGCAGCACACGATCGCCGCGCACGCGCTCGTAGGTCGCACGCAGCGCGCGCAATACCCGCGTCCTGGCGGTGCCGTGCGACGACGCAGCCGCTTCCCCCGTGCGCGACGGGTTCGCCTTCGCCGGCCCCATGGGTTTGCCCGCGGGATCGCTCACGGCCGAAGGCTCAGGCGACCGGCATCATTCGGCACGAATGCGCGCGAGAATACCATCGAGCGAATCGAGGCTACCGAATTCGATCGTGAGTTGTCCGGCGCCTTTACGGCCGACTTTGATCTTGACGCTCGACGCGAGCAAATCCGACAGTTCTTCCTCGAGACGCATCACGTCGCGACCGCCCTCTTCCGCCGAGCGGCGGCGAATGCCATCGCCCTGCGGCTTGAGCGACGCGTTGACGATGCGCTCCGTGTCGCGCACCGACAGGCGCTTGTTCACCACTTGGTTGGCCAGCGTGATCTGCGTGGCGGCGTCGACGGAAAGCAGCGCGCGCGCGTGCCCCATGTCGAGATCGCCCGCGAGCAGCATCGTTTGGACCGGATGCGCGAGATTGAGCAGGCGCAACAGGTTCGACACCGCACTGCGCGAGCGGCCGAGCGACTCGGCGGCTTGCTCGTGCGTGTAATTGAATTCGCCGAGCAGTCGCTGAATGCCCTGCGCTTCTTCGAGCGGATTCAGGTCCTCGCGCTGGATATTCTCGATGAGCGCCATCGCCGCGGCGGCCTCATCGGGGACGTCGCGCACGAGCACCGGCACTTCGGCCAGCCCAGCGATGCGGGCGGCACGAAACCGTCGCTCGCCCGCAATAATTTCGTACTTCTCGCCATCGACAGGACGCACCAGGATCGGCTGCATCAGGCCCTGCGCACGGATGCTCGCCGCGAGTTCCTGCAATGCCCCCTCATCCATGCGCGTGCGCGGCTGGTACTTACCGGCCTGAAGGCGTTCGAGCGCCATGACCGACGGTGCGCCATCGGCGCTCACTTCGGTCGCGCCGTTGTGGTTATCGGCGTGTGCGCCGAGCAGCGCTTCGAGGCCGCGGCCCAGGCCCTTTTTCTTCAGTGCGGTGGTCTTGGTCGCCATGACAATGCGCCTTACATAGTTTGAATGCGCGCGATCATTTCCGCGCCGAATTGCAGATACGCCTTCGCGCCGCGTGAAGCGGGATCGAAAACGACGCCAGGCATGCCGTAGCTCGGCGCTTCGGCAAGTCGCACATTGCGCGGAATGATCGCGTTGAATACCTTGTCGCCGAAATGCTCCTTGAGCTGGTCGGAGACTTGTTGCTGCAGCGTAATGCGCGGATCGAACATCACGCGCAGCAGACCGATCACCTGCAGGTCGCGGTTCAGATTCGCGTGCACCTGCTTGATCGTATTGACGAGATCCGACAGCCCTTCGAGTGCGAAATACTCGCACTGCATCGGAATAATCACGCCGTGCGCCGCGCACAGTCCATTGAGCGTGAGCAGCGAGAGCGTGGGCGGGCAGTCGATGAGGACGAAGTCGTACGTGTCGTTGACTTTGGCGAGCGCCAGCTTCAATCGCGCGTCGCGATTCTCGAGCGAGACGAGTTCCACGTCTGCACCGGCCAGTTCGCGGTTCGCGGGCAGCACGTCATAGCTGCCAGACTCCGAGCGCTGGCAGCTCGCGGCCACATCGGCGCCATCGACGAGCACTTCGTACACGCTCGATTCGAGCGCGGCCTTGTCAATGCCGCTGCCCATCGTCGCATTGCCCTGCGGATCGAGGTCGACCAACAGGACGCGCTGCCCGTGCGACGCCAGTCCGGCAGCGAGGTTCACCGTGGTGGTCGTCTTGCCAACGCCGCCCTTCTGATTGGCCACGCAGAAAATTTTCGCCATGCCGATGTAGTCCTCCGAATGCTGCCGTGTTGATGCGATTGATACCGATGATGCCGGGGATGAAACCCGTGCGAACGTACCGTGCCGCCGGTGACAGCCGACTTGCCGGGGTATGCGCGCGCGATTCGATCCATCCCGCAAATTCGATTATCTGAGTAAAGCTCAGGTATTGCCTGCGCTAGCCGGCGTCAGACACGCCGGCGGGCGGTGCTCAGGGGGCGCTCGCCTTTTGGGGCGTCAACACCAGTTTGTCGGTGTCGTAGCCCTGCTTGCGCAACTGGGCACGCATTTGATTCAGTGCGTTGTCGTCGAGCGACGGCGTGCGCGAGAGGACCCAGAGGTACTCGCGACTGGGTTCTCCGACAGCGGCAAACTGATAGTCGTCGTCGAGCACGATAACCCAGGAGTTCGTCCAAAGCCAGGGAATCCAGCGCAACCAGTCGGGTGCGAACGTCACCTTGAAGCGCGCCGTGCCGGTGCCCTGCCCATCGGTGCGCGCCAGGCCCGTATTGCTGACCCAGGTACCATCGTCCTTGCGGCATCGGTTGGTGACGTCGATCCGACCGTCCGGTCGCACCACGTAGTGCGCGGTCACGTCCGACACACATTTTCGCTCGAAGAAATTCGGGTAGCGTGCTATTTCGTACCAAGTGCCGACGTAGCGCGCTTTGTCGATCTTCTGTACCGGACGCACGCGCGTCGTCAGCGACTCTTGCCCGGATTCGGCCCAGGCGACAGCGGCAACCACCGAGAAGCTGACCATGACGGCCCCCGCCCAGCGGGTCATCTTATTCATGCCGTTTCCTTCACGCGAAGCAAATGACGCTCAGCGTCAAGAAATGGGACGTTCAGCACCAAACGCTCAACCAGGGCATAGCCCGCAGGCAGCGCAAGCTCGTGCTCCGCCGCTACGCCCTTCATGGCCCAGAAACTGCCGTCCGGGGCGAGCAAGTTTCCCGCGAGGGTGACGAAATCGGTCAGCTCCGCAAAGGCACGCGACACGATGGCGTCGAACGGCGCGCTGACATCCTTGCCGATGACGAGCGACTCAACCCGACCGGTCACGACTGTCAGATTGGTTAACTTGAAGGTAGCGCGGGCCTGCGTGAGGAATGCGGTCTTCTTGTGCACGATGTCGTTGACCGTCACTTGCCAATCGGGACGCACGATCGCGAGCACCACGCCGGGCAGTCCACCGCCTGAGCCTACGTCAAGCACACGTGAAATTGGTTCGCGATCGAGGCGCGGCAGAATAGAGAGCGAATCGAGCAGGTGCTTGATGACCATCTGGCGTGGATCGCGGATGGAGGTCATCTGCAACGAGGCGTTCCATTTCGCCAACAATGCCTGGTAATCGAGCAGGCGTCGCTGCTGTTCATCGCTGATGGACAGGCCAAGTTGCCGGATACCGTCGGCCAGAAGCACGGCCAGATCATTGCCGCCGTTGGCGGCGAGACGTCGGGAATCGGTCATGAGGTCTCCGCGTCAGGCTGCGTGCGCGTCGCCGTCATCGGCGGCGGTCGTCGCATCCCCTGACGCGCGACGGCGTCCAAGCCCCTTCTTGAGGTGAATCATCAGCAGCGAGATCGCGGCGGGGGTCACCCCGGAAATGCGCGATGCCTGGCCCAGTGTCTCGGGCCGTTGTGCCCCGAGCTTCTGTCGCACTTCGATGGACAGCCCCCGAACCTCGTTGTAGTCGATGTTGGCAGGCAGCACGGTGTTCTCGTTGGCTTCCTTGCGCACGATTTCGTCGGCCTGGCGGTCGATATAGCCCTGATACTTGGCGGCGATCTCGATCTGCTCGCGGATCTGATGCGCTTGTAGCGGATCGTCGGACAACGGCACTTCAGCGGCTAGGCGACCACCCTGCACGGCCATGAGGGCGTCGTACCCGACTTCGGGGCGCCGCAGCAGATCGACCAGTGAGTATTCGTGGTCGATGGCCTTGCCGAGCAGCGGCACGGCATCTTCGGCCGGGAAGGTTTTCGGCGTCACCCACGTCGTTTTGAGACGTTCTGTTTCACGTGAAACAGCGTCACGCTTGCGGCAGAACGCATCCCAACGACGATCATCCACGACGCCGAGCTCGCGGCCGACTTCGGTCAGACGCATATCGGCATTGTCTTCACGCAGCGACAGGCGATATTCGGCACGACTCGTGAACATACGATAAGGCTCGGAGACACCACGCGTAATCAGATCGTCGACGAGTACGCCGAGGTAGGCCTGATCGCGGCGCGGGCACCACGCCTCGCGCCCTTGCACTTGCAATGCCGCGTTGATGCCAGCGAGCAGCCCTTGCGCGGCGGCTTCTTCATAACCGGTGGTTCCGTTGATCTGCCCGGCGAAGAAGAGTCCGGAGATGACCCGGGTTTCGAGCGAACTGCGCAGACCACGGGGATCGAAGTAATCGTATTCGATGGCGTAGCCTGGGCGCAGGATGTAGGCATTCTCCATGCCTTTCATCGAGCGGACGAGTTCGAGCTGTACGTCGAACGGCAAACTGGTGGAGATGCCGTTGGGGTAGAACTCGTTGGTCGTCAAGCCTTCGGGTTCGAGGTAGATCTGGTGCGAGGTCTTGTCGGCGAAGCGGTGAATCTTGTCTTCGATAGACGGACAGTAGCGGGGGCCGACGCCTTCGATGACGCCGGTGTACATCGGCGACCGGTCGAGCCCGCCACGGATGATGTCGTGGGTCCGCTCGTTGGTATGGGTGACCCAGCATGGCACTTGGCGCGGATGCTGCTCGGGGCGTCCGAGGAATGAGAAAACGGGGACGGGATCGAGGTCGCCGGGCTGTTCTTCGAGGACGGAAAAATCGATGGAGCGCCCGTCGATTCGCGGTGGCGTACCCGTTTTCAACCGGCCTTGCGGCAATTTCAACTCTTTGAGCCGGGACGACAGGCTGACGGCGGCCGGGTCTCCGGCGCGCCCGCCGACGTAGTTGTTCAGCCCGACGTGGATCTTTCCGTCGAGAAAGGTGCCGGCGGTGAGCACTACGGCTCGGGCACGGAAGCGCAGCCCGATCTGGGTGATGGCACCGACAACGCGTTCGCCTTCGACGATGAGGTCTTCGACAGCTTGCTGGAAGAGCCAGAGATTGGGCTGATTCTCCAGCCGATGGCGGATCGCCTGCTTGTAGAGAATCCGGTCGGCTTGGGCACGGGTGGCGCGCACTGCCGGGCCTTTGGAGGAGTTGAGGATACGAAACTGGATACCGCTCTCGTCGGTGGCAGCAGCCATGGCCCCGCCCAGTGCATCGACCTCTTTGACGAGATGGCCCTTGCCGATCCCACCGATGGAGGGATTGCAGCTCATCTGACCGAGCGTCTCGATATTATGGGTGAGCAGGAGTGTCTTACAGCCCATGCGGGCTGAGGCGAGCGCAGCCTCGGTGCCAGCATGGCCGCCCCCCACTACGATCACGTCGAACTCGGTCGGATAAAGCATCGTTATTTTGCCGCGTGCGGCAAACTCTCTGGATTCAGTAATGGCGAAATTATAGCGGTATTGCGATGCATCATTTGTAACTGGCCAGGTGTTTCACGTGGAACATCGGCAAATCGGTGGTTTTGGAGACGGTTTCACGTGAAACATTGTTGGGTTGGATCGGCCGCCGCTTCGATACATCGCTGTGGTGGCGATCTGCCCTCACAACCGCCTGCTCAGATACCGCCCTCACCCTCGTCCACCTCCGGGCCGCGAAGATCACCGGCACCCCGACTGCGCTCCACTTGAAAGTCGCTCCGTCAGGGTACCGGCAATCTCCGCCAATCCATTGCCCAAGCAGAACCGTCGCGCAGTCGCCGAGCGTGTTTCACGTGAAACGTTTTCGTGTGAGATCAGCCTCCTCCTCGATTCGCCGCCATGGTGGCGATCCGCCCTCGCAACCGCCTGCTCAGATCCCGCCTTCACCCTCGCCCACCTCCGGGCCGCGAAGATCACCGGCACCCCGACTGCGCTCCACTCGAAAGTCGCTCCGTCAGGGTACCGGCAATCTCCGCCAATCCATTGCCCAAGCAAAACCGTCGCGCAGTCGCCGAGCGTGTTTCACGTGAAACGTTTTCGTGCGAGATCAGCCTCCTCCTCGATTCGCCGCCATGATGGCGATCCGCCCTCACAACCGCCCGCTCAGATTCCGCCCTCACCCTCGTCCACCTCCGGGCCGCGAAGATCACCGGCACCCCGACTGCGCTCCACTTGAAAGTCGCTCCG
>NZ_CABPRU010000007.1 GCF_902459705.1 Pandoraea terrigena
TGCTCGAGCTGGTCGAAATGGAAGTTCGCGAACTCCTGTCGAAGTACGAGTTCCCGGGCGACGACCTGCCGATCATCCAGGGTTCGGCCAAGCTGGCACTGGAAGGCGACAAGGGTCCGCTGGGCGAAGAAGCCATCATGAAGCTGGCTGACGCGCTCGACACGTACATCCCGACGCCGGAGCGCGCCATCGACGGCACGTTCCTGATGCCGGTGGAAGACGTGTTCTCGATCTCGGGTCGCGGTACCGTGGTGACCGGTCGTATCGAGCGCGGCATCATCAAGGTCGGCGAAGAAATCGAAATCGTCGGTATCGCCATGGACGGCGACAAGCCGAAGATCGACAAGACGACCTGCACGGGCGTCGAAATGTTCCGCAAGCTGCTCGACCAAGGTCAGGCAGGCGACAACGTCGGTATTCTGCTGCGCGGTACGAAGCGTGAAGATGTCCAGCGTGGTCAGGTTCTGGCCAAGCCGGGCTCGATCAAGCCGCACCGCAAGTTCTCGGGTGAGGTCTACATCCTGTCGAAGGATGAAGGTGGTCGTCACACCCCGTTCTTCAACAACTATCGTCCGCAGTTCTACTTCCGTACGACGGACGTGACGGGCTCGATCGCTCTGCCGGCCGACAAGGAAATGGTCATGCCGGGCGACAACGTGTCGATCACGGTCGACCTGATTCAGCCGATCGCCATGGAAGAAGGTCTGCGTTTCGCAATTCGCGAAGGTGGCCGTACCGTCGGCGCCGGCGTGGTTGCCAAGATCCTCGACTAATTGCGGATTCGCTGAAATGGGTGCCGGCGCCCGCCGGCGCCCGTTTCGTAAAGTCTGTTTGCTCTTTTGATTTACCCGGCACCCGAACGAGGGCTGCCACGCTCTTTGGAGAATTTCCATGCAGAACCAGAAAATCCGTATCCGCCTGAAGGCTTTCGACTACCGCCTGATCGACCAGTCGGCCGCCGAAATCGTTGAAACCGCCAAGCGCACTGGCGCGATCGTCAAGGGCCCGGTGCCCCTGCCGACCCGCATCGAGCGTTTCGACATCCTGCGCTCGCCGCACGTCAACAAGACGTCGCGCGACCAGCTCGAAATCCGCACGCACCAGCGCCTGATGGACATCGTCGATCCGACGGACAAGACCGTTGACGCACTGATGAAGCTGGATCTGCCGGCTGGCGTCGACGTCGAGATCAAGCTGCAGTAACGCTCAAGAGCGACTTTGTGCTGGAAAGCCCCGCCAATGCTGACTCGGCGGGGTTTTTGTTATGCGATTTAGCAACACTTGTCAAGCGATAAAAGCTCGTCTATAATGGCGGGCTCAAGTGTAGTTTTTAAAAGATGGGCCACATCCGTGGGCCATCCTTTTATCATTTAGCCCCGGCCAATCGCAGTCGGGAATGGAGAAAATCATGAGCCTTGGCCTTGTCGGTCGCAAGGTTGGCATGACGCGTATTTTCACGGACGACGGCGATTCGATTCCCGTCACCGTGCTCGACGTGTCTAACAACCGTGTGACGCAAATCAAGACGGATGAAACGGACGGCTACACCGCCGTTCAAGTCACTTTCGGTAAGCGTCGCGCCACGCGCGTGACCAAAGCCGCCGCCGGTCACTACGCGAAAGCGGGTGTCGAAGCCGGTGAAATCCTCAAGGAATTCCGCGTCGATGCTGCCAAAGCTGCTGAACTGCAGCCGGGCGCAGCCGTTGGCGTCGATCTCTTCCAGGTGGGCCAGAAGGTCGACGTGCAAGGCGTGTCGATCGGTAAGGGCTACGCCGGTACCATCAAGCGCTACAACTTCGCTTCGGGCCGTGCTTCGCACGGTAACTCGCGTTCGCACAACGTGCCGGGTTCGATCGGTATGGCGCAGGATCCGGGTCGTGTGTTCCCGGGCAAGCGCATGACGGGTCATCTGGGTGACGTCACCACGACGGTACAGAATCTCGAAATCGCGCGCATTGACGCTGAACGTGGCCTGATCTTCGTGAAGGGTGCCGTTCCGGGCGCCAACGAAGGCAAGGTTTTCGTGACCACGGCAGTCAAGGCCAAACTCGCGAAGGGAGCGTAACAATGGAACTGAAGCTCCTGAATGAGCAAGGTCAGGAAGGCGCCGGTGTCAACGCGTCGGACGTCGTGTTCGGCCGTGACTACAACGAAGCGCTGATCCATCAGGTCGTGGTGGCTTACCAGGCCAACGCCCGCAGCGGCAATCGTGCGCAGAAAGACCGTGAACAGGTCAAGCACACGACCAAGAAGCCGTGGCGCCAGAAGGGTACGGGCCGCGCTCGTGCCGGTATGTCGTCGAGCCCGCTGTGGCGTGGCGGTGGCCGTATCTTCCCGAATTCGCCGGAAGAGAACTTCACCCACAAGGTCAACAAGAAGATGTACCGCGCCGGTGTGTGCTCGATTCTGTCGCAGCTCGCCCGTGAAGGACGTCTGTCGGTGGTCGAGGACATCAAGCTGGATGCGCCGAAGACCAAACTGCTCGCTGAAAAGATCAAGGCCATGGGTCTTGAATCGGTGCTGCTGATCACGGATAGCGTGGACGAGAACCTGTTCCTGGCCTCGCGCAATCTGGCTCACGTTGCCGTCACCGAGCCGCGTTTCGCCGACCCGCTGTCGCTCATCTACTTCAAGAAGGTGCTGGTGACGAAGGGCGCGATCGCCAAGATTGAGGAGATGCTGTCATGAGCGACGTGCGTAAAAATGACCATCGTCTGTACCAGGTCCTGCTCTCGCCGGTGATCTCCGAAAAGGCGACGCTGGTGGCTGACAAGAACGAACAAGTGGTGTTCCAAGTTGCACGCGACGCGAACAAGCAAGAAGTGAAGGCTGCAGTCGAGCTTCTCTTCAAGGTGGAAGTCGAGTCGGTGCAGATCCTGAACCGCAAGGGCAAGCAAAAGCGCTTTGGCCGCTTCATGGGTCGTCGCGACCACGAGAAGAAGGCCTACGTGAGCCTGAAGCCGGGTCAGGAAATCAATTTTGAAGCGGAGGCCAAGTAATCATGGCACTCGTCAAAACGAAACCGACGTCGCCGGGCCGCCGTTCGCTGGTCAAGGTCGTCAACAAGGATCTGCACAAGGGCAAGCCGTTCGCCCCGCTGCTTGATACCAAGAGCAAGACCGCTGGCCGTAACAACAACGGTCACATCACCACCCGTCACATGGGTGGCGGTCACAAGCAGCACTATCGTATCGTCGATTTCCGTCGCAACAAGGACGGCATCACGGCGAAGGTTGAGCGTCTGGAATACGATCCGAACCGCAGCGCGAACATCGCCCTGCTGTGCTACGCCGACGGCGAGCGTCGTTACATCCTTGCACCGAAGGGCATGACCGTCGGCCAGCAAGTGGTGAGCGGCTCGGAAGCGCCGATCAAGGCGGGCAACACGCTGCCGATCCGCAACATTCCGGTCGGTACCACGATCCACGGCATTGAACTGCTGCCGGGCAAGGGCGCGCAAATCGCTCGTGCTGCCGGTACCTCGGCCATGCTGCTGGCTCGCGAAGGCACGTACGCTCAAGTGCGCCTGCGTTCGGGTGAAGTGCGTCGCGTGCACATCGAGTGCCGCGCGACCATCGGTGAAGTCGGTAACGAAGAGCACAGCCTGCGTCAATTGGGCAAGGCCGGTGCAAAGCGTTGGCGCGGTATTCGCCCGACCGTTCGCGGTGTGGCGATGAACCCGGTGGATCACCCGCACGGTGGTGGTGAAGGTCGTACGGCCGCTGGTCGTCATCCGGTCAGCCCGTGGGGTCAGCATACCAAGGGTAAGCGTACCCGCTCGACCAAGCGCACCGACAGCATGATCGTTCAGCGTCGCAAGAAGCGTTAATTGGAGCTAGCAAATGACTCGTTCTGTTAAAAAAGGTCCGTTTTGCGACGCTCACCTGCTGAAAAAAGTGGAAGCGGCGGCTGCATCGCGTGACAAGAAGCCGATCAAGACCTGGTCGCGTCGTTCGACCGTCCTGCCTGATTTCATCGGCCTGACGATCGCTGTGCATAACGGCCGTCAACACGTGCCGGTGTACGTGACGGAAAACATGGTCGGCCACAAGCTGGGTGAGTTCGCGCTCACCCGTACCTTCAAGGGCCATGCGGCCGACAAGAAGGCGAAGAAATAAGGGGCCGACCATGGAAGTGAAAGCAATTCATCGCGATGCTCGTATCTCAGCGCAAAAAACGCGTCTGGTCGCTGACCAGATTCGTGGACTGCCGCTGGAGCGCGCACTCAATGTCCTGACCTTCTCGCCGAAGAAGGCCGCGGTCATCATCAAGAAGGTGCTCGAGTCGGCTATTGCCAACGCCGAGCACAATGAAGGTGCTGACATCGACGAACTGCGCGTCAAGGGCATTTACGTCGACAAGGCGACCTCGCTCAAGCGCTTCACCGCGCGCGCTAAGGGCCGTGGCAACCGCATCGAGAAGCAAACCTGTCACATTACTGTGACGCTGGGCAACTAAGGGGTCACGATGGGACAGAAAATTCATCCGACTGGCTTCCGTCTGGCTGTCAGTCGTAACTGGGCTTCGCGTTGGTACGCCAACAACCAGAACTTCGCGCAGATGTTGAAGGAAGACATCGGCGTTCGCGAATATCTGAAGAAGAAGCTGAAGAACGCTTCGGTCGGCCGCGTCATCATCGAGCGTCCGGCGCGTAATGCTCGCATTACGATTTTCAGCTCGCGTCCGGGTGTTGTGATCGGCAAGAAGGGCGAGGACATCGAAATCCTCAAGGCCGAGCTGCAAAAGCGCATGGGCGTGCCCGTGCACGTGAACATCGAGGAAATCCGCAAGCCGGAAACCGATGCGCAGCTCATCGCCGATTCGATCGCTCAGCAGCTCGAGCGCCGTATCATGTTCCGTCGCGCAATGAAGCGTGCGATGCAGAACGCGATGCGTCTGGGTGCCCAAGGCATCAAGATCATGAGCGCAGGCCGTCTGAATGGTATCGAAATCGCCCGTACCGAGTGGTACCGCGAAGGCCGTGTGCCCCTGCACACGCTGCGCGCTGACATCGACTACGCAACCTCGGAAGCGAAGACGACGTACGGCATCATCGGTATCAAGGTGTGGGTATACAAGGGTGACACGCTGGGCCGCAACGACGCTCCGGTGGCTGAAGAGCCGACCGAAGACAAGCGTCCGCGCCGCAACGCGCGTCCGGGCGACCGCCGCCCCCGTCGTGACGATGCTGGCGATAAGGCCGGCGCGAAGCGCGGTGGTGCACGCCGCCCGGCTGGCAAGCCTGAAGGCGACGCCAAGACTGGAGAATAATCATGCTGCAACCGAAACGCAGAAAGTATCGCAAAGAGCAGAAGGGCCGTAACACTGGCGTTGCCACGCGTGGTAACGAAGTGTCGTTCGGCGAATTCGGCTTGAAGGCGGTCGGTCGTGGTCGTCTGACGGCTCGTCAAATCGAAGCCGCGCGTCGCGCCATGACTCGCCACATCAAGCGCGGTGGTCGTATCTGGATCCGTATCTTCCCGGACAAGCCGATCTCGCAAAAGCCGGCAGAAGTGCGTATGGGTAACGGTAAGGGTAACCCGGAGTACTACGTCGCCGAGATTCAACCGGGCAAGATGCTGTACGAAATGGACGGTGTGGATGAAGCGTTGGCGCGCGAGGCGTTCCGCCTGGCTGCTGCCAAGCTGCCGATTCAGACGACGTTCTTCGTACGTCGCCTTGGCGCCTGAGGGGAGAATTGAAATGAAAGCATCCGAACTTCGTGCCAAGGATCTCGACGGCCTGAACAAGGAACTGTCGGATCTGCTGAAGGCCCAATTCGGTCTTCGCATGCAAGCGGGCACCCAACAGTTGAGCAACACCAGCCAGCTGAAGAAGGTGCGCAAGGACATCGCGCGTGTGCGTACCGTGTTGACTGAGAAGGCGAGCCAGAAATGAACGATACCGCTAAGACCTCGCTGAAACGTACCCTCGTGGGTAAGGTTGTCAGCGACAAGATGGACAAGACGGTTACCGTGCTGGTCGAGCGTCAAATGAAGCACCCGCTCTACGGCAAGTACATCGTGCGTTCGAAGAAGTACCACGCGCACGATGAGGCCAACCAGTACAAGGAAGGCGATACGGTCGAGATTCAAGAATCCCGCCCGCTGTCGAAGACCAAGGCCTGGACGGTCTCCCGTCTCGTGGAAGCCGCCCGCATCATCTAAAGCGCGCTGAAGCGAAGGCTTGACTTGCAAGTCCGGAATTATCGTTGTATAATTCCGGACTTTCCGCTTCTTTCGCTAAAACCGGTCTTTGGTTTCGCAAGGGAGTGGATGGCTTCCGAAGCCGATTCGTATCCTCTACGGGTCTGGTTGAGGTAGCAAAGTTGTCCACTTTTGAACGACTCAACCCAAACGGCACTCTTTGGTGCTGACGGGGACCAAGACTGACCGATGCGTATGTGTCGGATTAAGTTGGGAAGATAACACCATGATTCAAACTGAAACCCGGCTCGAAGTAGCCGACAACACCGGTGCGCGTGAAGTGCTGTGCATCAAGGTGCTGGGCGGCTCCAAGCGTCGCTACGCCAGCATTGGCGACATCATCAAGGTCAGCGTGAAGGATGCTGCCCCGCGTGGTCGCGTCAAGAAGGGCGAAATTTATAACGCAGTGGTCGTGCGCACCGCCAAGGGCGTGCGTCGCCAGGACGGCTCGCTGGTCAAATTCGACGGCAACGCCGCCGTGCTGCTTAACACCAAGCTCGAGCCGATCGGCACCCGTATCTTCGGGCCGGTTACGCGTGAACTGCGTACCGAACGCTTCATGAAGATCGTGTCGCTGGCCCCGGAAGTGCTGTAAGGAGCCGACACATGAACAAGATTCGCAAGGGTGACCAAGTCATCGTGCTGACGGGTAAGGACAAGGCCAAGCGTGGCACGGTCCTGGCCATTGATGGCGACAAGTTGGTCGTCGACGGCGTGAACGTTGCCAAAAAGCACGTCAAGCCGAACCCGATGAAGGGTACGCAAGGTGGCGTGGTCGACAAGACGATGCCGATCCACGTGTCGAACGTGGCGCTGGTGGATGCCAATGGCAAACCGTCGCGCGTGGGCATCAAGGTCGAAGACGGCAAGAAGGTCCGCTTCCTCAAGACGACCGGTACGGTCGTCGGTGCCTAAGTCGCAGGGAGTATAGATAATGGCCCGTTTGCAAGAATTCTATAAAGACAAGGTTGTCGCCGAGCTGACAAAGCAGTTCGGTTACAAGTCTGTCATGGAAGTGCCGCGCATCACCAAGATCACCCTGAACATGGGCCTTGGTCAAGCCGTCGCCGACAAGAAGATCATTGAACACGCCGTTGGCGATCTGACGAAAATCGCTGGCCAGAAGCCGGTGGTGACGAAGGCTCGCAAGGCAATTGCCGGTTTCAAGATCCGCGAAGGTTACCCGATCGGTACGATGGTGACGCTGCGCGGCGAACGTATGTTCGAATTCCTGGATCGTTTCATCACCGTGGCCCTGCCGCGCGTGCGTGACTTCCGCGGTATTTCGGGTCGTGCGTTCGATGGTCGTGGCAACTACAACATCGGTGTGAAGGAACAAATCATCTTCCCCGAAATCGAGTACGACAAAATCGACGCGCTGCGTGGTCTGAATATCAGCATCACCACGACCGCGAAGACTGACGAAGAAGCCAAGGCTCTTCTGTCGGCGTTCAAATTCCCGTTCCGTAACTGAGGTAATCGTGGCTAAACTGGCACTTATCGAACGCGAAAAGAAACGCGCCCGTCTGGCGCAGAAGTTTTCTGCCAAGCGCGCCGCCCTCAAAGCGACCATCGAAGACACCAGCAAGTCGGAAGACGAGCGTTATGAAGCACGTCTGGCGCTGCAACAGCTGCCGCGTAACGCCAATCCGACGCGTCAACGCAATCGTTGCGACCTGACTGGCCGTCCGCGCGGTACCTTCCGCAAATTCGGCCTGGCCCGTAACAAGATCCGTGAAATCGCCTTCCGTGGCGAAATCCCGGGCGTGACCAAAGCAAGCTGGTAATAGGAGAAGCACCATGAGCATGAGCGATCCTATCGCCGATATGCTGACTCGCATCCGCAACGCTCAGATGGTTGAGAAAGCATCGGTGAAGATGCCCTCGTCCAAGCTGAAGGTCTCGATCGCCAAAGTCCTGAAGGACGAAGGCTACATCGAAGACTTCGCGGTTGAAGCAGAACAAACGAAGGCAGTGCTGAACATTGCACTGAAGTACTACGCTGGCCGTCCGGTGATCGAGCGCCTCGAGCGCGTGTCCCGTCCCGGTCTTCGTGTGTACAAGAGCCGCAACGACATCCCGCAGGTCATGAATGGCCTCGGCGTTGCAATCGTCTCGACCCCGAAGGGCGTGATGACTGATCGCAAGGCGCGCGCCACCGGCGTGGGCGGCGAAGTCATCTGCTACGTCGCCTAACCGAGGAGAGTTGAAATGTCTCGAGTAGGTAAGAGTCCCATTGCATTGCCGAAGGGCGTGGAAGCAACGCTGGCAGGCAATGTGTTGACGATCAAGGGTGCCCTGGGTTCGCTGACCCGCGGCGTTAATGCCCTCGTGAACGTCAAGATCGAAGACGGCACCATCACCTTCGCCCCGGCTGACGAAAGCCGCGAAGCGAATGCGCTGTATGGCACCGAACGTGCACTGGTCAACAATATGGTGACCGGTGTGAGCAAGGGTTTCGAAAAGAAACTGCAACTCGTTGGCGTGGGTTACCGCGCCAAGGCTGAAGGTGCAAACCTGAAGCTTGAGCTGGGTTTCTCGCACGATGTCGTGCATGCCATGCCGGAAGGCGTGAAGGCCGAGACCCCGACGCAGACGGAGATCATCATCAAGGGCGTTGATAAGCAACGCATCGGACAAGTGGCTGCGGAAGTTCGCGGTTACCGTCCGCCCGAACCCTACAAGGGCAAGGGCGTCCGCTATGCGGACGAGGTGGTGATCCTCAAGGAAACCAAGAAGAAGTAAGGGTGCGAAACATGGACAAGAAACAATCTCGTGTGCGCCGTGCTCGCCAGACTCGTATCAAGCTGGCAGCTCAAAAGGTGCATCGCCTTTCCGTGCATCGCACCAACGTGCACATCTACGCGCAAGTTTTTTCGGAAGACGGCACGCAAGTGCTGGCCAGCGCTTCGACGCTGGAAGCCGAAGTGCGCAAGGAACTGGGCGACAAGGAAGGCAAGGGTGGCAACGCTGCTGCTGCTGCGCTGATCGGCCGTCGTATCGCCGAGAAGGCGAAGGCAGCCGGCATCGAAAGCGTGGCTTTCGACCGCTCGGGCTTCCGCTATCACGGTCGCGTCAAGGCTCTGGCCGACGCTGCCCGTGAAGCCGGCCTCAAGTTCTAAGTAAGGATCCGTCATGGCAAAGATGCAAGCGAAAGTTCAGGCTGACGAACGCGACGACGGCCTTCGCGAGAAGATGATCGCGGTCAACCGTGTCACGAAGGTTGTGAAGGGTGGCCGTATTCTCGGTTTTGCCGCGTTGACCGTGGTTGGTGACGGCGATGGCCGCATCGGCATGGGCAAGGGCAAGGCGAAGGAAGTCCCGGTTGCCGTTCAAAAGGCAATGGAACAAGCCCGCCGTAACATGTTCAAGGTGCCCCTGAAGAACGGCACCCTCCAACACAACGTTCTCGGCCAGCATGGCGCCTCGCGCGTCCTGATGTCGCCGGCGAAGGACGGTACCGGCGTGATCGCCGGTGGCCCGATGCGCGCGGTGTTCGAGGTGATGGGCGTGACCAATGTGGTGACGAAGAGCCTTGGCTCGACGAACCCGTACAACCTGGTCCGCGCCACGCTCGATGGCCTGAAGAAACAATCGACTCCTGCTGACATCGCCGCCAAGCGTGGCAAGTCGGTGGAAGAGATCCTCGGCTAAGGGTGATCAATATGTCGCAGCAAACTGTGAAAGTTAAGCTGGTCAAGAGCCTGATCGGCACGCGTGAAGAACATCGCGCGACCGTCAAGGGTCTGGGCCTGCGTCGCCTCAATTCGGTCAGCGAGTTGCAGGACACGCCCGCTGTGCGGGGCATGATCAACAAGGTCTCGTACCTTGTGAAGATCGTCGACTGAGCGAGGGCAAAATGGAATTGAATTCGATTAAGCCGGCAGAAGGCGCCAAGCACGCCAAGCGCCGCGTTGGCCGTGGCATCGGTTCGGGCCTGGGTAAAACCGCCGGCCGTGGTCACAAGGGTCAGAAGTCGCGTTCGGGCGGCTTCCACAAGGTGGGCTTCGAAGGCGGTCAAATGCCGCTGCAACGTCGTCTGCCGAAGCGTGGTTTCAAGTCGCTGACGCGTCGTTTCGTGGGCGAAGTTCGCCTGTCGGACCTGAACAGCCTGCCGGTCGACGAGATCGATCTGTTGGTGCTGAAGCAGGCCGGTCTGGTGAGCGAGCTGTCGCTGTCGGCCAAGATCATCGCCTCGGGCGAGATCACCCGCAAGGTCGTTGTGAAGGGGCTGGGCGTCACCAAGGGTGCGCTCACTGCCATTCAAGCGGCCGGCGGTTCGGTCGCAGAGTAAGTTAGGTCACCCCGGAGCCAGCATTGGCCAAGTCTCCTAATCTCGCTAAGCCTGGTACGCAGGGCCCGAAGTATGCGGATCTGCGCCGGCGGCTGGTTTTCCTGCTGCTGGCGTTGATCGTCTACCGTATTGGTGCGCATATCCCGGTGCCGGGCATCGACCCCGATCAGCTGGCGCAGTTGTTCCAGCGCCAGTCGGGCGGGATCCTGGGCATGTTCAACATGTTCTCGGGTGGTGCGTTGTCGCGTTTCACGATCTTCGCACTGGGGATCATGCCGTACATTTCGGCGTCGATCATCATGCAGCTGCTGGCGATGGTTTCGCCACAGTTGGAAGCGTTGCGCAAGGAAGGCCAGGCCGGACAGCGCAAGATCACGCAGTACACCCGGTATTTCACGGTGATGCTCGCGCTCTTCCAGGCGGCGGCGATCGCAGTGACGTTGGAGAGCGAGCCGGGGCTCGTCGTCGATCCGGGCATGCTGTTCCGCCTGACGACGGTGATCACGCTCGTGACCGGCACGATGTTCCTGATGTGGCTCGGTGAGCAGATCACCGAACGCGGCCTCGGTAACGGTATCTCGATCATCATCTTTGGTGGTATCGCGGCCGGTTTGCCGAACGCTGTGGGCGGTCTGTTCGAGCTTGTCGGTACCGGTTCGATCGGTCCGTTCTCGGCCATCGTGATCTGTGCCCTCGTGGTGCTCGTGACGTTCTTTGTGGTTTTTGTCGAACGTGGTCAGCGCAAGATCCTCGTGAACTACGCCAAACGCCAGGTCGGCAACAAGGTGTACGGTGGCCAGGCTTCGCACCTGCCGCTCAAGCTGAACATGGCAGGCGTGATTCCGCCGATCTTTGCGTCGTCGATCATCCTGTTCCCGGCAACGATCGCGAATTGGTTCGGCGCAGGCGACAGCACGCGCTGGCTCAAGGATATCGCGGCGAAGTTGTCGCCGGGTCAGCCGATCTACGTGATGCTCTATGCGCTGGCGATCGTGTTCTTCTGCTTCTTCTACACCGCACTGGTGTTCAACAGCAAGGAGACCGCGGATAACCTGAAGAAGAGCGGCGCGTTCGTCCCGGGTATTCGTCCGGGCGATCAGACGGCGCGGTACATCGACAAGATCCTGACGCGCCTGACGCTGGCCGGTGCAGCTTACGTCACCCTGGTGTGTCTGCTGCCTGAGTTTCTGGTGTTGCGTTGGAACGTCCCGTTCTACTTCGGTGGAACCTCACTGCTGATTATCGTGGTGGTGACGATGGATTTCATGGCGCAAGTGCAGTCGTATGTGATGTCGCAACAGTATGAGTCGCTGCTCCGAAAGGCGAATTTCAAGGGCGGCAATAACATGACGCTTCGCTGATCGTGGATCATGTCGAAAGACGACGTTATACAAGTGCAGGGCGAGGTCCTTGAAAACCTCCCCAATGCCACCTTCCGGGTAAAGCTGGAAAATGGCCATGTAGTACTCGGACATATTTCCGGCAAGATGCGGATGCATTACATCCGAATCTTGCCTGGAGATAAGGTGACGGTAGAGTTGACGCCCTACGATCTGTCGCGTGCGCGGATCGTCTTCCGGGCGAAGTGATTAGAGAGAGGGAATTGTCATGAAAGTTTTGGCATCTGTTAAGTGCATCTGCCGCAATTGCAAGTTTGTGAAGCGCAAAGGCGTGCTGCGCGTGATCTGCAGTTCGGATCCGCGCCACAAGCAACGTCAGGGCTAATCGGCCTTTAACGCTATTTAGTTGGGGAATTACGAATGGCTCGTATCGCAGGGGTTAACATCCCGAACCACCAGCACACCGCAATCGGCTTGACGGCCATTTACGGTGTCGGCCGCACGCGCGCTCGCCAGATTTGCGACGCCGCTGGTGTGCCGTTCTCGAAGAAGGTCAAGGACCTCGACGACGCTGATCTCGAAAAGCTGCGTGATCAAGTCGGTCAACTGACGGTCGAGGGCGACCTGCGCCGTGAAGTGACCATGAATATCAAGCGCCTGATGGACCTGGGCTGCTATCGTGGTATGCGTCACCGCAAGGGCTTGCCGCTTCGCGGTCAGCGTACCCGTACCAATGCGCGTACCCGCAAGGGCCCGCGTAAGGCCGGCGTCTCGCTGAAGAAGTAACCAGAGGATAGGAACTCATGGCTAAGCAACAGAACAACGCCGCTTCGCAGCGCGTTCGCAAGAAGGTCAAGAAGAGCGTTGCCGAAGGCGTCGTGCACGTCCACGCTTCGTTCAACAACACCATCATCACGATCACCGATCGTCAGGGCAACGCACTGGCATGGGCGACCTCGGGTGGCCAGGGCTTCAAGGGTTCGCGCAAGTCGACCCCGTTCGCTGCCCAGGTTGCTGCCGAGTCGGCTGGCCGCGTGGCGCTGGAATACGGCGTGAAGAACCTGGAAGTTCGCATCAAGGGCCCGGGCCCGGGTCGCGAATCCGCGGTTCGTGCGCTGAATGCGCTGGGTATCAAGATCACGGCCATCTCGGACGTGACGCCGGTCCCGCACAACGGCTGCCGTCCGCCGAAGCGTCGTCGCATCTAAGACGTAGAAGCAAATCCTGCTATAATCGCGGGTTCGCGCACGGCCTCGGCCGTGCGCGTAGCAATTTCTAAGACCACCGTCCGGTACATAGGTACCGGACTTGCGTAGTGGACAAAGTTCGCTGCGTCAGATTTTGAGATAAAGGAACAACCGTGGCACGTTATATCGGCCCGAAGGCCAAACTCTCCCGCCGTGAAGGTACTGACCTCTTCCTGAAGAGCGCCCGTCGCTCGCTCGCAGACAAGTGCAAGCTGGATAGCAAGCCGGGTCAGCATGGTCGCACCTCGGGTGCTCGTACGTCGGACTACGGCAACCAACTGCGCGAAAAGCAGAAGGTCAAGCGTATCTACGGCGTGCTTGAGCGCCAGTTCCGTCGCTATTTCGCGGAAGCCGATCGCGTCAAGGGCAACACGGGTGAAAACCTGTTGCAACTGCTCGAATCGCGCCTGGACAACGTCGTGTACCGCATGGGCTTTGGCTCGACGCGTGCTGAAGCGCGCCAGCTGGTTGGCCACAAGGCGATCACGCTGAATGGTGTTGTCTCCAACATCCCGTCGATCAAGGTCAAGGCCGGCGACGTGATCACCGTGCGTGACGGGGCCAAGAAGCAAGTGCGTATTCAAGAAGCACTGTCGCTGGCCGAGCAAATCGGTTTCCCGATCTGGGTTTCGGTTGACGCCAAGAAGATGGAAGGCACTTTCAAGGCACTGCCGGAACGTAGCGATATCGCAGGCGACATCAACGAAAGCCTGATCGTCGAATTGTATTCGCGTTAATATCCGTATGCTGACGCGCCTCACGGCGCGTTTTTGCGTTCCGTGCAGGTTGTCACGCATCAGCCTTATCGGTGTAACGAGCCGAGGGTATTGAAAAGGAAACCTATGCAAACCAGTTTGTTGAAGCCCAAGATCATTGCGGTTGAGCCGGTCGGTGAGCATCACGCCAAAGTCGTGATGGAGCCGTTCGAACGTGGCTACGGCCACACCTTGGGTAACGCGCTTCGCCGCGTGCTGTTGTCGTCGATGGTGGGTTATGCCCCGACCGAAGTGACGATCGCCGGCGTTGTGCACGAATATTCCACCATCGACGGTGTCCAGGAAGATGTCGTTAACTTCCTGTTGAACCTGAAGGGTGTGGTGTTCAAGCTGCATAACCGTGACGAAGTCACCGTTACGCTGCGCAAGGATGGTGAAGGTATGGTGCGCGCTTCGGATATCGAAGTGCCGCATGATGTAGAACTGATCAATCCCGACCATGTGATTGCGCATCTGGCCAAGGGCGGCAAGCTCGACGTGCAGATCAAGATCGAAAAGGGTCGTGGTTATGTCCCGGGCAACGTGCGCCGTTACGGTGACGAATCGGCCAAGGTGATCGGCCGTGTCGTCCTCGACGCATCGTTCTCGCCGGTCAAGCGTGTGAGCTACGCGGTCGAATCGGCCCGCGTGGAGCAACGTACGGACCTGGACAAGCTCGTGATGAACATCGAAACCAACGGTGTGGTGTCGCCGGAGGAAGCGATCCGTCAATCGGCGCGTATTCTCGTCGACCAACTGTCGGTGTTCGCTGCGCTGGAAGGCACGGAAGCCGCCAGCGAAGCGCCCTCGCGTGCGCCGCAGATCGATCCGATCCTGCTGCGTCCGGTGGACGATCTCGAGTTGACGGTGCGTTCGGCCAACTGCCTGAAGGCCGAAAACATCTACTACATCGGCGACCTGATCCAGCGTACCGAGAACGAATTGCTCAAGACCCCGAACCTGGGTCGCAAGTCGCTCAACGAGATCAAGGAAGTGCTTGCCTCGCGTGGTCTCACGCTGGGCATGAAGCTCGAAAACTGGCCGCCGGCCGGTCTCGAGAAGTAAGAAGTAACGGCATGGCCGCCCTCGGGCGGCCGTGTCGCTACGTAAGTGCGGCGCGTCGGAATGTTCCTCAATGTTCCGATACGGCCGTTAGCGAAGGTACCGGCCCGCGGTGATCGTCACCGATAGAAGAGCTAGGTCGAAAACTCTGTTTAAAGGAATGTTGAAATGCGTCACCGTCATGGTCTTCGTAAGCTGAACCGTACCAGCAGCCACCGTCTGGCAATGCTGCGCAATATGTCGAACTCGTTGATCCAACACGAAGCGATCAAGACCACGCTGCCGAAGGCGAAGGAACTGCGCAAGGTCGTCGAGCCCCTCATCACCCTGGGCAAGAAGGATTCGGTTGCCAACCGTCGTCTGGCGTTCAACCGCCTGCGCGATCGCGATATGGTCACCAAGCTGTTCAACGAACTCGGCCCGCGTTTTGCCAATCGTCCGGGCGGCTACCTGCGCATCCTGAAGATGGGTTTCCGCGTGGGCGACAACGCTCCGATGGCTTTCGTCGAACTGCTGGACCGTCCGGAAGTCGACACGGAAGCGCCGGAAGTCGCTGAGTAAGCGATTCGCGCAGCGGTCTTTTCAAGGCCGTCAGCCGTAAGAAAAAGCCAGGTCGACGACCTGGCTTTTTTCATTCTGGGGTGTTGTCCGACGCCATCGGTTCCTCTGTCCGGAAATGGCCGGCCGATCGCGCACGTTTCCCGGCGGCGGTGTACAGTGAACGATCCTTACGCTTGAGCGGTCTACAGCACATCATGGATGCCCTGCTTATCGTCATGACGACGTTTCCCGACGAGGCCAGCGCCGCGGCCGCCACCGACGGCATGCTTGCCGAGCGGCTGGCGGCATGCGTGCAGCAAATGGCACCCGTGCGTTCCAGTTATCGCTGGCAGGGCAAGCGCGAGACGAGCGTGGAGGTGCCGCTTATGATCAAGACGACGGCCGGGCGTTATGGCGCGCTCGAGCAATATATTAGAGAACATCATCCCTACGACGTGCCGGAGATCGTGGCATGGCCCGCCACAGCGGCGTTGCCTGCCTATGCTCGGTGGGTCGAGGGTGAGACGCGGGGGACGTTGCATGTCTGATGGGAAGACGAGGGGTGGGGCTGCGATCCCGCGAGGCAGTCTCGAGGGCCAGGGCTCGATGCGACATCGGGTTCTGTGGCTGTGGTCGCTCGCATTCCTGGTCGTGGCCGTGGTCCTGTCGCTCGGGGCCGGGCGCGCGCATGCCGGTGACGATTTTCTCGACCCGGATGTCGCCTTCCAGGTATCGAAGACCGAGCAGGCCGGTGCTGTGCTGCTGCATTTCGACGTGGCCAAGGGCTACTACCTCTACCGCGAACGTTTTGCTTTCGCCGCTGACAATCCTGCCGTCACGCTCGGCGCCCCCGAGTTTCCAAAAGGCGAAGTCAAACGCGACGAGACCTTTGGCAAGGACATGGAGGTGTATCACGAGCCGATCGATGTTCGCATTCCGGTCAATCAGGCCAGCGGCCCGTTCACCCTGAACGTCACCATGCAGGGCTGCGCAGAGAAAGGGCTGTGCTATCCCCCAATGGACAAACCGCTGAGGATCTCTGCCGCAGCCACTGGTGAGGCTAAGGGCGGGGAGGGCGGCGGGCGTTCAGTCGCCGCGCCGACGTCCGGGCCCGCGACGCTGGCGCTGCTCGGTGGCAATTCACAAGGGGCTGAGGGTCGGTCCGCCATCACACCGCCGGCGGTGCGTGACGCGGGCAGTGTCGGCGGCTGGTTGTCGGCGCGGGACGACTATCACGAGGCCGAGCGGATTCTCTCCGGCGGCCGATTCCTGCTGGCATTGGCGATCTTCTTCGCGCTGGGTGTCGGATTGGCTTTTACGCCATGCGTGCTGCCGATGGTGCCGATTCTTCTGTCGATTGTCGCCGGACACGGGGCTAGTCGAGGTAAGGCCGTGCGTCTGGCCATCGCCTACGTGCTTGGCATGGCCGTAGTGAATACCGTCATTGGTGTCGCCGCCGGATTGTTGGGGCAAGGCCTCATCGCATTCCTGCAGGCGCCTTGGGTGTTGGCCTCGTTTGCGCTGCTCATGGTGATCCTGTCGCTGTCGATGTTCGGGCTGTATGAGATCCGACTGCCACTGGCGTGGCGCACCCGAATCGACGATGCCGCCCGCAAGCAGCAGCCGGGGCAGTGGGTCGGCGCGGCGATGATGGGCGTGCTATCGGGAATGATCGTGAGCCCATGCGTGACCGCGCCGCTCGCGGCTGCGCTCGCCTTTATCGCGAAGACCGGGGATTCGGTTTTTGGTGGTGCAACGCTCTTCGTGTTGTCGCTTGGGATGGGATTGCCGCTGGTGATCCTCGCGGGCGGTGGCGGTACGTTGCTGCCGCGCGCCGGGGCGTGGATGGACGGTGTGAAGCGCTGCTTCGGCTTCCTGCTTCTCGGTGTTGCGTTGTGGATCGTGCGACCATTGCTGAGCACGCCAGTCCTGTTGCTGGGATGGGGGGCGCTGCTGCTGGTGGCGGCGGCATTCATGCGTGTTTTCGACCGGCTTCCCGACGGTGTCGGCGCTGCGCGACGCGTGCTCAAGGGGGTGGGTGTCGTCGTCGCCCTGCTTGGCGCCGTGGCCTTGGTGGGCGCGGCAGCGGGCGCGCGTGATGCGCTTGCGCCACTTGCAGGGTTGACCGTTGCCACCTCGGGGAGCGCCAATGCCGATGCACCCGGGGTCGAGGGCGTCAGGTTTCAGCGCGTACGCAGTGTCGCCGAACTCGATCGGGTGATCGCGGCGGCGGGGCGTCCGGTGATGTTCGACTTCTATGCGGACTGGTGCATTAGCTGCAAGGAAATGGAGCGCTCCGTCTTCATGGATCCTCGGGTCAAAGCCCGTCTCGATCAGATGGTGCTCCTGCAGGCAGATGTCACGGCCAACAGCGCCGATGATCAGGCGCTGCTCAGGCGCTTTGGGCTGTTCGGCCCGCCGGGCATCATCTTCTTTGACGGCAACGGTAACGAGAGAACAGGCTTGCGCGTGATCGGCGCGCAGTCGGCGGATCAGTTCCTGCGCAGCCTCGACAAGGCATTGGGCCCGGCCACGTGAGCATCGGCCCGAATCCGAACACGACGCATCGCGAACGGATTCGGTGGTGCACGTAGATCCGGGTTACGCTTGCGCGCGGATCAGCCTTGCGGCGTCGAGCGCGAAGTAGGTCAGGATGCCGTCGGCGCCGGCACGCTTGAAGGCAAGCAGCGATTCCATCATGACCTTGTCGTGGTCTAGCCAGCCGTTCTGCGCGGCGGCCTTGAGCATCGCGTATTCGCCGCTGACCTGGTAGGCGTACGTGGGGAAGCGGAACTCGTCTTTCACGCGGCGCACGATGTCCAGATACGGCATGCCGGGCTTGACCATCACCATGTCCGCACCTTCCTCGATGTCGAGCGCGACTTCGCGCAGCGCTTCGTCGGAGTTGGCGGGGTCCATCTGGTACGTCATCTTGTTGCTCTTGCCCAGGTTCGATGCCGACCCGACAGCGTCGCGGAACGGGCCGTAGAAGGCCGATGCGTACTTGGCGGCATACGCCATGATTCGCGTGTGGATGTGGCCGCCGACTTCGAGCGCTTCGCGAATGGCGCCGATGCGTCCGTCCATCATGTCGGACGGCGCGACGATGTCCACGCCCGCTTCCGCCTGCGTGAGCGCTTGCTTCACGAGAATGTCGGTTGTCATGTCGTTGATGACGTAACCGTTTTCGTCGAGCACGCCATCTTGACCATGGCTCGTGTACGGATCGAGGGCGACGTCGGTCAACACGCCAAGATCCGGGAAGTGGCGCTTAAGCTCGCGCACGGCGCGCGGGATCAGGCCATCGGCGTTGGTGGCCTCAATGCCGTCGGGCGTCTTGAGCGACGCCTCGATGTTCGGGAACAGCGAGATCACGGGGACGCCGAGCGTGACGCAGGTATCGGCGACGCGCAGCAGTTCATCGACCGAGACGCGCTCGACGCCGGGCATCGAGTCGACAGCCTCGCGGCGGTTCTCGCCTTCGAGCACGAACACGGGATAAATGAGGTCGTCGCACGTCAGGTGGTTTTCTCGCATCAAACGGCGCGAAAAATCATCGCGTCGCATGCGGCGCGGGCGAAGCAGGGGGAAGGAACTCATGCGAGGGGTCCTTTGGACGGAGAATGGCGCGTCGGATGTCTCGGTGAATCGGTCGCGTGGCCATTCCGAAATCGGCACGTCGTTGCCGTTGGCTCAACGATCCCATCAGCGGGACGGCGCGCAAAAAACGGCGCTTGCCGGGAAACTTTCGAACGCATGGTATATCATACCAACCGGATGTTCGCACTGCGTGCGATGTCCCCCGCTTCTCCTCCCTGAGCGGGCGCCTGTCGTTCTACGATAAGGCTCATTTAAGCCCGCCGTGCCTACACGGCGGTTTTTTTATGGGCGCGCGAACCGTGTCGGTCAAACCCTTGCCAGCCAGGCTTTTCGAGGGATTCGAGTGCACTCATCCGTTCGGCCGAGGGAGTATTCCGCCCCCCAACCGCACGCGCCGATATCACGCGAGAGGCACCCAGGGCCGCGCGACTCGCCGCGACGATTTGCCGCGCCTGCGCCGCCCCCGAGGCTTGAAGCCAACTTACTTCTTGGCGGTGTCGCGTGCAGGAATGGCGAGCCACTCTTCAAGCACGCGCTGTGCAGCGTCGACACCGGTGCGCTTGAGCGACGAGAACAATTGGGCGGTGAACTGCGGCGGCGTTGCAGGGTCGTCGGACGGCAAGCCATCAGTGCGCGGCAGGGCGGACAGCCGCTTTTGCGTGTCGCGCAATACCAGCGTCGCTTCCTGACGCGTCAGCTTGTCGGCCTTGGTCAGCAGCACATGGATGGGGCGCCCCGTCGGCATGAACCAGTCGATCAGCTCGCAGTCGAGTTCCGTGAACGGCCGGCGCGAGTCCATCACAAGGACGAGGCCACGCAATTGCGGCCGCTGCACCAGGTAGTCACCGAGAAGCTGCTGCCAGTGCACCTTTACCCCACCGCCGACTTCGGCGTAGCCATAGCCGGGCAAGTCGACCAGATAGCCATATAGATGCTCGAGGTGCGCGATCTCGAAGTAGTTGATGTGCTGCGTGCGGCCTGGCGTCTTGCTCGAGAAGGCCAGCCGCTTCTGATTGCACAGGATGTTGAGCGCGCTGGACTTGCCCGCGTTCGAGCGGCCCGCGAAGGCGACCTCGGGCACGGCCGTGGGCGGCAGGTCGCGCAGATGATTGACGGTCGTGAAGAAGCGGGCTTGATGAAGTAGGGACATGACGGGGACCGAGGAGCGCCGCAGCCACGGGAGTCGGGCTGCAACGCGGGCGCAGGCACGCAAGACGGTGGGTTGGATACCTCCCCCGGCGAAAGCCCGGGAAGCCCCGTTCTGCGGCCTTCTACATGGAAATCCCCTAAAGTCGGGGAAAGACTTTATTGTACAATATGAAAGTTAACCTTGGCCTTGCCAAGGCTTGTCCGAACGTCTCGCGCGCCGTGCGGCTGGAGGAGAAACGCGACGCCGGACGGTGAGTTCGAACGACCGATTTCCCGACAAAACAGATATAAGGTGTGCGAATGAACCGAGGAGTGTGGAAGTCTCTCGCTGCAACACCGTTGGCGCTGGCATGCTTTCTTCTGAGCGGCGCAGGACAGGCTGCCGAGCCTCAGGCGCCTGCCAAACCCGACCTGAACCGGGGGCAGGCCATTGCCAGTCAGGTGTGTGCCGCCTGCCACGCCGCAGACGGCAATAGCACTGGTGGCGCTTATCCGAAGCTCGCCGGTCAGCACGCCGAATATCTCTACAAACAGCTTACCGAATTCAAGGCCCAACCCGGCAAGACGCCGGCGCGCAATAATGCCATCATGGCCGGTATGGTTGCCGCGCTGTCCGACCAGGACATGCACAACGTCGCCGCCTACTTCGCCTCGCAGACCATGAAGCCGGGGGCTGCGCGCGACAAGGACACCGTGCCACTGGGCCAGAAGATCTACCGCGGCGGGCTGGCCGAAAAAGGCGTTCCCGCCTGTGCCTCATGCCACGGCCCGACCGGTGCCGGCATGCCGTCGCAGTATCCCCGCCTGTCCGGCCAGTGGGCGGAATATACCGCCTCCCAGTTGGTGGCGTTCCGCGACGAGGTTCGCAAAAACAATGCACCCATGCACACAGTCGCCTCCCGGCTGTCGGACAAGGAAATCAAGGCAGTTGCGGATTACATCGCCGGTTTGCGCTGATCGGCAGGCCCTGCCATGACATCATGTGAACGTCAGGGTATATTCGCTGACTTATACCGAAACCAGTAGCGGCGCCGCAGGGCGACCGGATGGAACTGGTTTAGCATACACAGGGTGGCGGGCGCGTAAGAGACGCGTCCCCGCCCTTTTTTGTTGTCGGAAACAGGATGAGCCTCAGTACCTCCGGAATGCAGATCAAGGGCGCGCAGCGATGGGTGCGCGACGGCGTCGAGCTGGTCAGCTCGATGCGTTTCGCCATCAGCCTGCTGAGCGTGCTTGCGATTGCCAGCATCGTTGGCACCGTGCTCAAGCAGGGCGACCCTTACCCCAACTACGTCAATCAGTTCGGCCCGTTCTGGGCCGACATCTTCCGCTCGCTCGGCCTGTACACCGTGTACAGCGCGTGGTGGTTCCTGTTGATCCTCTTCTTCCTGATGGCGTCGACGACGCTGTGCGTCGTGCGCAATGCGCCGAAGATGGTCGCGGACATCCGTAGCTGGCGCGATCACGTGCGCGAGGGCAGTTTGCGCGCCTTCGGCCACAAGGCCGAGTTCACCGGCCCGGCGTCGCGCAACGACCTCGTGTCGCGTCTCACGGCCTATCTCGGACGCTGCGGTTACCGCTTCGTCGTTCGCGAGCGCGACGGTGCCACGCTCGTCGCGGCCAAGACCGGCGCGATCAACAAGATCGGCTACATTTTCGCGCACAGTGCGATCGTGATCATCTGCCTGGGCGGACTGGTCGACAGCAATCTGCTCATTCGTATCCAGATGGCGCTGTTCGGCAAGTCTCCGCTGCAGGGGAACGCCGTGATTGCCCAGATTTCCGAGGCGCATCGCCTCTCGCCGAACAATCCCGCGTTTCGCGGTTACGCGTTCGTGCCGGAGGGCGGTCAATCGAACACGGCGATTCTGAATTTCCAGGATGGTTCGGTTGTGCAGGACCTGCCGTTCTCGGTCGCGTTGAAGAAGTTCCACGTCGACTACTACTCGACGGGCATGCCGAAGCTGTTCGCGAGCGATATCGTGGTCACCGACCCCGAGACCGGCAAGTCGATGAACGCGACGGTGAAGGTCAACGAGCCGTTCATCTACAAGGGCGTGGCGATCTACCAATCGAGCTTCGAGGACGGCGGCAGCAAGCTGAAGCTGACCGGGTATCCCATGCGGGGTCCGACCGACCGGTCGTTTGCGTTCTCGGGCAACGTGGGCGGCTCGACGCAACTGCACAGCGGCGGCGCGCGCCAGGACGAATACACGGTCGAGTTCAGCGATTTCCGCGCCATCAATGTCGAGAACATCAGCAATGGCGGCGGCGAGCGCGATGTGCGCGGTGTGGCCCGCAAGTCGTTGCGCGACGATCTGAACGCCCGACTGGGCTCGGGGGCTCGCCCGGACGTGGGCAAGGACTTGCGCAACGTCGGGCCGTCGGTGCAGTACAAGGTGCGCGACCGCAACGGACAGGCGAAGGAATACCGCAACTACATGCTGCCGATTCTTGTGGACGACGGTGAGCGCGTCTTCATGACCGGCGTGCGCGACACGCCGGACGGTCCGTTCCAGTATCTGCGCATCCCGGCGGACGCCGACGGCTCCGTCAAGCAATGGATGCTGCTGCGCGCCGCGCTTCAGGACGACGGGGCACGGGCGGAAGCCGCCCACCGATTCGCCGCCCAATCGATGCCGTCACAAACCTCGGCAGCGTTGCGGGGGCAACTGCAGGAGAGCGCCAAGCGCGAGTTGGATCTGTTTGCCGGCGCCATTCCGGCAAGCAAAACCAGCCAGGCGAAGGGCGGCCTGCAAGCCATTGCGGAGTTCGTCAACGAGAAGGTCCCGCAGGATCAGCAATCGAACGCGGCCGACATGTTCCGCCGCATCCTCGACGGCACCGTCTGGCAACTCTGGCAGGTCGCGCGGGAACAGGCGGGGCAGCCGGCGATGACGCCCACGCCCGAGAACGAGCGCTTCGTGCATACGGCGACCAATGCGCTGTCCGATAATTTTCTGTACGACGCCCCGGTCTTCCTGCAACTCGATTCGTTCGATCAGATCCAGGCGAGCGTCTTCCAGCTCACGCGCTCGCCGGGTAAGAAGATCGTGTATCTTGGCAGTTTGCTGCTGGTGCTTGGCATCTTCTCGATGTTCTACGTGCGCGAGCGGCGTCTGTGGCTGTGGCTGAAAGACACGCCGGACGGCGGTAGTACGGTATTGATGGCCGTGTCGACCACCCGCCGCACACTGGATTTCGAGAAGGAATTCGCCCGTACGAAGGCGGAGATCGACGAAATCGTCACAAATCGATGAGGGTGAGACAGATGGAGTTATCGCAAACTTATTCGGAAGTCTCGTGGCTGCGCCGCCGCAGCGTCGGCGACTGGCTGTTCGCGCTGGCGCTGGCGATCGGGGCGGGCTTTGCCCTCAATCGCTACGGTCACTACATGGATTACTACGAGCACACGATTCTGGTGCTCTGCGTGCCGGTCTTCGCACTGTTGGGCTGGCACTGGCGGTCCGTGCGGTGGTTGATGGCCGGGATCGCAATCCTCGCCCTCTCGGGCATCGGGCTGTATCACCACGATCTGGCGCGCGCCGACCAGGTATTCCTGCTCAAGTATTTTCTCTCGAGTCAGTCAGCCATCCTGTGGATGAGCGCGTTGTTCTTCCTGGCAACGCTCTTCTACTGGGGCGGCTTGATCGCACGGTCGCCTTTCGGCGCGAGCGTCGGGTCGGCATTGTGCTGGGCTGCCGTGCTGCTCGGCTTCACCGGCATGATGGTGCGCTGGTACGAGTCGTACCTGGTGGGCGCGGACGTCGGCCATATCCCGATTTCGAACCTGTATGAAGTGTTCGTGCTCTTCTGCATGATCACGGCTCTGTTCTACCTGTATTACGAGCATCACTACGAAACGCGCGCGCTCGGGCCGTTCGTGCTGCTCGTGATCAGCGCGGCGGTCGGCTTCAACCTCTGGTACAGCGTGGCGCGCAGCGCCTACGAGATCCAGCCGCTGGTGCCGGCATTGCAAAGCTGGTGGATGAAGATCCATGTGCCCGCGAACTTCATCGGCTACGGCACGTTTGCGCTCGCGGCGATGGTCGCGGTGGCGTATCTGCTCAAGTCGGGCGAGAACCGGCGTCTGGCGGTGGCGGGCAAGCCGCTCGATAGCGGGTTTTTCTCGTCGCGCCTGCCATCGCTCGAGTTGCTCGACGACCTGATGTACAAGGCGATTGCCGTCGGTTTCGCGTTCTTCACGATCGCCACGATTCTCGGCGCGCTGTGGGCCGCCGACGCGTGGGGCGGATACTGGAGCTGGGACCCGAAGGAGACCTGGGCGCTGATCGTCTGGCTGAACTACGCGGCATGGTTGCACATGCGCCTGATGAAGGGGCTGCGCGGCGCGGTGGCGGCGTGGTGGTCGCTGACCGGCTTGCTGATCACTACCTTCGCCTTCCTCGGCGTGAACATGTTCCTCTCGGGACTTCACAGCTACGGTCAACTCTGACGCACATTGCCGCGTTGGGCACCCCTCGAAAGCCGCCGCACGCCGTTGCCGGCGGCTTTTTTCATCATGGACGGCGGGAACAGCGCTGGCCTGGCGCCAGTCTCAATGGGCAGGCGTGTTCGCAAATCTGCGAGATCGACAATCGTGGCCGAAACGGCTGGCAGGAGGTGGGCATCATGAGACAGGATCAATCGCGTTTGCGCGGGGCGGACATTCCGGCGAGCGACATTACGCCGCGCGAGGTTGTGACCGCGCGGCGGCGCTTTCTGCGCGCATCCGGTGCCGGGTTGACCGGGCTGGGCGGTACTGTCCTCGGGGTGCTGCCGCAACAGACGGTCTTCGCGGCAGACCATCCTGGCGCTGGCCTGGCAACACTGACGGCGGTGCGTAACACGCGTTATGTCGTCACCGACAAGGCGACCGATATCAAGGACGTCACGACCTACAACAACTTCTACGAGTTCGGCACTGACAAATCCGATCCGTCGCGCCGCGCGAGTACGCTCAAGCCGCGTCCGTGGCAGGTCGCCATCGAAGGCGAGGTCAAGCAGCCGAAGGTCTACGATATCGATGCGCTGCTCAAGCTCGCACCGCTCGAGGAGCGTGTCTATCGCCATCGCTGCGTGGAGGGGTGGTCGATGGTGATCCCCTGGGTCGGCTACTCGTTGTCCGAGCTCATCCGCCGGGTGCAGCCGACGGGCAACGCGAAGTATGTGGAATTTGTCACGCTGGCCGATCCGAAGCAGATGCCGGGGCTGTCGTACCCCGTGCTGAGTTGGCCATACCGAGAGGGATTACGTATGGACGAAGCGATGCATCCGCTGTCGCTGCTGACGTTCGGCTTGTACGGCGAGGTGCTGCCGAACCAGAACGGCGCGCCGGTTCGGATGGTGGTGCCGTGGAAGTATGGGTTCAAGAGCGCGAAATCCATCGTCTCGATTCGCTTCGTCGAGAAGATGCCGCTCACGAGCTGGAATCGCGCGGCGCCGGACGAGTACGGTTTCTACTCGAACGTGAATCCCGAGGTCGATCATCCGCGCTGGAGTCAGGCGACCGAGCGTCGCATTGGCGACGGCGGCATTTTTACGCCCAAGCGCAAAACGCTGATGTTCAATGGTTACGGCGACCAGGTCGCCAGCCTGTACCAGGGCATGGATCTGCGCAAATACTTCTGAGCGGACGCGTCGCGTCGATCTGCCGATATGTCGAAAACGTCACGTCATCCGGGTGAAGGTTCCGCTGTCGAGGCGACGGCGCCCACCCTCGGGGCGACGGCGCCCACCCTCGGGGCGGGTAGCGGTCTGCCGTCAGCCGGTGCCGACACGCGCGCGGCCGGCCATTCGGCGCAACGTTGGCTGTCGTGGGCGAAAGGAGGCGTATTCCTGTTTGCGCTGTTGCCGTGGCTGCGGCTGGTGGCGTACGGCCTGACGGACCGCCTGGGGGCCAATCCGGTCGAGTTCATCACCCGTTCGACCGGCACCTGGACGCTGGTCATGCTTTGCGTCACGCTTGCGATCACGCCGGTGCGCCGCTTGTCGGGCATGGTTTGGCTGCTGCGGCTTCGTCGCATGCTTGGACTGTTTGCGTGCTTCTACGGCGCGCTGCATTTCGCCACGTATGTCTGGCTGGACCAGTGGTTCGATTGGGCGAGCATCGTGCACGACGTGTCGGGCAAGCGTCCCTTCATCACCGCAGGGTTCGCTGCGTTCGTGATGATGGCGGCGTTGGCGCTCACGTCGCCGCGTGCGGTGGTGCGACGCATGGGCGGGCGGCGCTGGCAGCGGTTGCATCGCCTCATCTATGCGATTGCCGTGCTGGCGATTCTGCACTACTGGTGGATGAAGGCGGGCAAGAACGATCTTGCCCAGCCGGCGATCTACGCGATCGTGGTGGCGAGCCTGCTCGGCGCCCGTGTGCTGTGGGCGCTTCGCAGGCAGCGGACTCAGGCGTTGCCGGGCAGCAGTCGTTCGCCCGCGAAGAGCGACTCGACCGTTTCACGCTCGCGAACGAGGTAGGCTTCGTTGCCATCGACCATGACTTCGGCAGCGCGCGGACGCGTGTTGTAGTTGGAGCTCATCGTGAAGCCGTAGGCGCCCGCCGAGCGAATCGCGAGCAGATCGCCGGGGGCAATCGCCAAGAGGCGGTCACGGCCGAGCCAGTCGCCGCTTTCGCACACGGGGCCCACGACGTCATAAGTCGCCTCGTCGACGGCACGTCGCACGACGGGATCGATGCCGTGATAGGCCTCATACATCGCCGGACGCGCCAGATCGTTCATCGCCGCATCGACGATGGCGAAGTTTTTCGTCTCACCGGGCTTGAGGAACTCCACGCGCGTGAGCAGAACGCCGGCGTTGCCGACGAGCGAGCGGCCCGGCTCGAACAGCACCTGCCGATGGCCATGGCCGCGCTTGGCGATGTGATCGAGCAGCGTCGTGGCAAACGCCGTGATATCGGGCGGCGTCTCGTCGGTATAGGTGATGCCCAGGCCGCCGCCCACGTCGATGTGGTGCAATGAGATGCCGGCAGCGTCGAGCTTCTCGACCAGATCGAGCACCTTGTCAGTGGCGTCGAGATACGGCGAAATTTCCGTGATTTGCGAGCCGATATGGCAGTCGATGCCGACGACTTCGAGGTTCGGCATGGCGGCGGCAGCGCGATAGGCGTCGAAGGCTTCTTCGTAGGCCACCCCGAACTTGTTGCCGCGCAGACCGGTGGAGATGTAGGGGTGCGTCTTGGCGTCGACGTTCGGGTTCACGCGCAGCGACACGCGAGCGCGTTTGCCCGCTTGCCCCGCCACTTCATTGAGTCGGTCGAGTTCCGGGCGCGATTCCACGTTGAAGCAGAAGACGTCCTTTTCCAGCGCGTAGCGCATCTCGTCCGCGTGCTTGCCGACACCCGAGAACACGGCGCGCTTCGGATCGCCGCCAGCCGCAATGACGCGGGCAAGTTCACCGGCCGACACGATGTCGAAACCCGCGCCGAGCTTGGCGAACACGCCGAGCACGGCGAGGTTCGAGTTCGCCTTGGCAGCGTAGTGCACGGCGGCGTTACGGCCTGCGCAGGCCTTGGCATAAGCCTGATACGCGTTCGTCAGGGCCGCCTTCGAATAGACATACAACGGCGTGCCGAAACGCTCGGCGAGGGCGGACAGTGCAACGCCCTCGGCATGGAGAACGTCGTTGCGGTAGGAGAAGATGGCGTCGGACATCGCGAGAACTCGGTAATCAACTAGGGCACGCCGGGGAGGCGGATGGCTTCCGGCCGGCTTAAATCAGCTTATTCCGGCTTCGCCGCCGGAAGCGATGCGGCCGGCGGCACGTCGACCGACGGGCCTCGCTGTGGCTCGGGCACGAGCGGCGGCGGCGGCAGCGGTGCGCCGGGCGGCGGTGTCGGTTTCACCGGACGGGCGGGGATATACAGCGGCCCGGCCTGACCGCAACCGGCCAATACGCTCAACAGGGCAATCGACGCTACAATCGCGCAGGTTCGAATAGGTGCAGTCATGGGGGTATCGTCGCGTGGTGCGGCATGCAAACGATGACGCAAACCGTGGAGTTTAGCATGACGGAAAGTGAATTCCTGGCGCTCGCCGAAGCCGTGTTGGCGCAGGTGGAGGCCGCTGTCGAGGACAGCGAAGTGGACATTGATTGCGAGCGAACGGGCAACGTCCTGACGCTCGAATTCGAAGACGGCAGCAAGATCATCGTCAACCTGCAAACGCCGATGAGCGAAATCTGGGTGGCCGCGCGCTCCGGAGGCTACCACTACCGACTCAAGGGCGACGAATGGCGCGACACGCGCGATGGCACCGAACTGTTTGAAGCGCTGTCGCGCTTCGCTTCGCAGCAGGCGGGCGAGACAGTGACGTTGCAGGCCGACTGACAAAGAAATCGCGGGTGGCGCCTTGTCCGCGATCGACGGCGCCGCACGGCCCGGCGGTCCGGGAGCCTCCTGAGCCGCGAGCGCTCGCTGCCTCGTCAGGGCTTGTTGAACATATCCAGGATGCGCTGGCGCTCCTGCCGATCCGCCGGCGCAGGACTCGGTTGGGCGGGCATCTGACCAGGCAGCGGTCCCGCCGACGGACCCGGCGCGGCGGAGCCATCCGGCGCGGTATCGGCGCTCAGGCCGACGGTACTGACGGCGCGTCCCGGCGGATAGTCGTCGAAGTAGTAATCGCCGTTTGCCTGAATGATCCCCGGCGGCACCGCACGCGTCACTTCCGGCACGCCGCGCAAGGCTTTGGCCATATAGTCGATCCAGATCGGCAGCGCCAGACCGCCCCCCGTTTCTCGATCTCCAAGATTACGCGGCTGATCGAAGCCGATCCAGGCAACCCCAACCAACTGCGACTGATAGCCCGCGAACCAGGCGTCGTGCGAATCGTTCGTCGTTCCCGTTTTGCCGGCCAGATCGCTGCGCTTGAGCACGTTGGTCTTGGCGGCGGTGCCGCGGGTTGCTACGTCGTGCAACATCGAATTCATGATGAACGCGTTGCGCGTCGAAATGGCACGGATCGACTCGTCACCCGCGGTGGACGGCTTTTCCTCCATGATCACGTTGCCCTTCGAATCGGTGATGCGCGCGACGATGAACGGATTCACGCGGAAGCCGCCATTGGCGAAGACGGAGTAGGCACTCGCCATTTGCAGCGGCGTAACCAGCCCCGCGCCCAGCGCCATCGGCAAATAAGCCGGATGCTTGTCCGCCTCGAAGCCAAAACGTCCAATGAACTTCTGTGCGTAGCCCGGGGTAATGCTCTGCAGGATTCGGATCGACACAAGGTTGCGCGAACGCATCAGCGCAACGCGCATCGGCATCGGCCCATCGAAACCGCCGCCGTAGTTCTTCGGCTCCCACGGCTGGCCCCCCGTCTGCGCGGCCGAGAAGTATAGCGGGGCATCGTTGATGATCGTTGCCGGCGCGAAGCCCTTTTCGAGGGCCGCCGAGTAGATGAACGGCTTGAAGCTGGAACCCGGCTGACGCCAGGCTTGCGTGACGTGGTTGAACTTGTTCCGGCTGAAGTCGAAGCCGCCGACAAGCGAGCGAATGGCGCCGTTCTGCGGGTCGAGCGACACAAATGCCGCTTCGATATCCGGCATCTGGACGATCCGCCAGTTGTGTTTCGCGTCCTGCGTGACACGAATGACCGAACCCGGACGAATCTTCTGCTTTGGCTGGGCCTTCGCGCTCAACCCGGCCGCCGCGAAGCGCAAGCCGTCGCCGGTAACAGTCACATCGTCGCCATTGAGCAGAGCGGCTTTGACCTGCTGCGGCGACGCGGAGAGCACGACGGCCGCGACCATGTCGCCGCTGTCCGGATGCTCGACCAGCGTGTCGTCAATCAACTGTTCACGCTCGTTCTGGTCGTTCGGCAGGTCGATATTGGCTTCCGGCCCGCGATAGCCGTGACGCAACTCGTAGGCCATGACGCCCGCGCGCAGCGCTTCGTAAGCGGCTTCCTGATCGGCCGAATTGATCGTTGTGTAGACGTTCAGGCCGCGCGTGTAAATGTCGTCCTTGAACTGCGCATAGAGCAGTTGGCGAACCATCTCGGCCACGTAACCGGCATGAACGCTGAACTCGCTGCCCAGTCCGCGCACCACCAGTTCCTGCGCGATGGCCTGATCGTACTCGGCCTTCGAGACATACCCGAGGTCGTACATCCGCTTGAGAATGTACTCCTGGCGCACGCGGGCACGTTTGTAATTGACGATCGGGTTATAGGCCGACGGCGCCTTTGGCAGGCCGGCGAGCATGGCGGCCTCGGCGAGCGTGATGTCCTTCAGATCCTTGCCGAAATACACGCGTGCCGCGCTGGCGAAGCCGTAGGCGCGTTCGCCGAGATAGATCTGATTCATATACAGCTCGAGAATCTGATCCTTCGTGAGGCGCGACTCGATCTTGTAGGCGAGAAGCGCTTCGTAGATCTTGCGCGTGTACGTCTTTTCGCTGGACAGGAAGAAGTTGCGCGCGACCTGCATCGTGATCGTGCTGGCACCTTGCGCCGATCCGCCGCGCGCAAAGTTGGCGACACCCGCACGGAAGATGCCGATGAAGTCGACCCCGCCGTGCTGATAGAAGCGATCGTCCTCGATGGCGAGTACGGCTTTCTTCATGACGTCGGGAATATCGGAGAAGCGCACCAGATTACGGCGTTCCTCGCCGAATTCGCCGATCTGGATGTCGTCGGCCGTATAGATGCGCAGCGGAATCTTGGGCCGGTAGTCGACGATCGTGTCGAGCGACGGCAACTGAGGCGTCATCACCACCAGGATGTACCCCGTGAGCAGCGCGCCACAGACGACCATCGCGGCGATCAGGCCAGCGAACCAAAGCGAGATGCGCAGCCACAGGGAGCGGCGCGGTTTGGGTGGGCGCTTGTCGCGGGGTGTCTCGGATTGGGGTGTGCTTGCCATGGGGGAACCGGAAAAAGCGATGGATCGATTATAACGAACGACCCGAAGCCGCCTGCCTTGGCACCCCAAAATCGGAGTTCTGGCCTACGGGGCGTCGGAATCGGACGAGAAAATGCGGGCGCGGATTCCTAAACCGCCTCTCGTTTGCCTGGCGGTCGCGCGGATTCGGACTGGTCCGATTGGACCGCCGCACCGCGCTGGATAGCATCGATGACATCAACTGGGCGAGAGACAGGAGGATGTCATGATCGAAGCGGTTCTGCGCGGTGCGCGCCACATGGGCAGTCAACTGGCGTCGGCGCTGCCGCGTGCTGGCGGCGGGGGTTGCGGTATTCATTTTGACGCTGGCGCCATGCATTTCGTTCGCTTGACGCGGGTGGCCGGTCCCACACAACTGCGCCTGGACGCCTGCGGGACTGCCGTGCTCGAGGATGACATATTGCGTGGTGCGTCGATCGTCAAACCCGAGGCTGCCGCGCGCCGTCTGGAGGAACTGCTGGAGCGGATCGGCACCCATGTGCAGGATCTGCGGGACGACACCATCGTGCTGGCACTGCCTGCCCATGGGCTGAAAACGCAGGTCGTCGAGTGTCCGGAGGACTTGCCGCCGCGCGCTTTGCGGGCGTGGTGCGAGCGCCGCGCAGCCCTGCTGCTGCCCGGTGACGGCGATCCCGACGTGCGCCATCGCGTGGGCGTGACCTGGGCCGACCCCGGCAACTATCGTCTGCGTTTGTATGCCTGCGAGGCCGAACTGGTGGATGGCCGCGTCGCCGTGCTCGAGATGTCGGGACTTCGGGTGCATGCGACCGATGCGGCGCACGAGGCCGGACGGCGAGCGTTCCGATGGGCTTGGCCGGCCGATGGCAACGCCGCCGCGCATGTGTTGCCGCGCGCGCCCATGGCATTGCTGCAACTGGACGCGCATCACCTCGATCTGTCCGTCTTCGATGGGAACGCCTGTGTGGCGGACGTGCGAGAGCGTTTCGACGGTGTCGGTGGTCATCCAGACGCGTTGGCAAGCGTGGTGCGAGAGCTGTCGGGCAAGCTGCCGGTCGCCCCGAGCGTCATGCATATCGCGACGCAAGGCGCGAGTCCTGCCGGACTGGTGGCGATCTGCGACGCTATCGGAGCAGCCTGCGGTAAGCCTGTGCGGCCATTCGATCCCCTGCGCCGGTTTGAATCGTCGCATCCATCGGGGCCACGACGCCAGACTTTCGCACAGCGGACTTCGCTTGCCGTACCGTGCGGACTGGCATTGCGTGCGATGGCGATGCGGGGCGTGACATGCGAATGAAGGTGGACTTCCCGCCACTCGATTTTCTGCCCACGCTCGCCGAGCGCCGACAGTGTGAGTTTCGACGGCAATGGCGCATATGGGGGGGCGTGGCGGTGTGCGGTGCGCTCGCATCGGCCGCGCCGATGGCTCGCGACATCTTCCAGCGCCAGCAAATTCAGGCGCAGATGGCGGCGCTACGCGCGGCGAGCGAGAGGCTCGGCGGACAGTCTGCTGCGTTCGATACCGCCGCACGCGCACTGGCGGCGATGGGCGCCCATCGCCGGGCGGCGGCGGCGTTGATCGAGCGCCGGCAACCTGTCGCGTACTGGTTATTGGACATCATGCGCGCGTGCGCCGACGGCGTGCGATTGACGTCGGTGAAGATCGGTGAGGAGCACGTGCGTGTCGAGGGCTATGCAACGACGCAGTCACGCGTGCGAGAAACGCAGAAGCGGTTGAGGATGCTGCCGTGGGTGCGCAAAGTCGCGGAAGTCGAATCGAGTGTCGTGCCGGAGAGCGTCAGGCGTCAGTGGGTTGGTGCCGCGACCCAGGCATCGGTGCCGACACTGCGCCGTTTCACGTTGCGTATTGAACGAAAGCTCGCATCGAAGCCCGTTGCCCTGTCGGTCAATGCGGAGGTCGATGGCCTGTCGAGTGAGGAGGTGTCCGATGTACGGTGAGCGCCCGCCGCCGGACGATGTCCGCGACATCTTTCGTGATCTGACGGACCGCTGGCGCGCGCGATGGACCGCGTGGACATCCGTCTCGCCGGCCGAGTGGTCGTCGCCGGTGCGGTGGGGACTGGCCATCGTCGCCTGGTTGGTGGGGTTCCTGACGGCGTGGTCGGTATGGTGGCTGGTGGGCCTGCCGGTGCGGGCAACCTTGCTGAAAGATCTCGGCGTCGAACAGCAGGCGTGGGATCGGGCCAACGACGCGTCGCACCGCTTGCCCGCATTGTCGATGGCGCTGCGTGACGCGGAGGCCGATGCGATGGCCTGGGGGCGCTTGCTTCCGCTCGCCGCACAAAACACAGCGGACGCGGCGGTCGACGGGGGCGAGAGTGCCAAAGGGGGCGAACGGACGCCGGCGCCGAACCCGTTCGAGTCCTGGCTACCGGAGTCCGATGACGATGCGCGTGCGGCGTGGCGCGCTGATCTCGAGCGCCTCGCTGCACGTTCGGGCCTGACGCTGGAGGCAGCACGGCCGGGGCCTTCCGCACCGGTGGGAGACCTCGACATCGAGCGTGCTGAAATACGCGTCAGGGGGGGCGTCTCGGATATCCTCGGCTGGCTCGCCGAGGTCAACCGCCTGCCTCGACATCTGGCGGTCGAGCACCTGTCGCTTGAGGGGCCGGCGTTGGGGGCGCCGGGCGCGGCAGCGGTGGGAGAGGCCGACGCCGGAATTACGGCCATGGTTGCTGCGTATGCGTGGCGACGCCCCGCAGACCTGCCCAGTGTGCCTTCCGAGCGACGCTTGCCGGCGTTACCGGCGCAGGTTCCTCGCTGGCAGATACCGGCGGACACGATCGACGTGTTCCGCACGCCGCTCACGCGCCGATCGGCGCAGGACGCGGTAACGATGACAACGTCCAGCGTGCAGCCGCCGGTCGACGACGGGGTGCCCGTCGGATCAATGCGCGCGGGATCGCGTCGGGTGGTGTTTCATCGGACGTCCGCTGCGGGACTGGCGGCGAACTGGAGTGATGGGCCGCCGCAACGGGGACATGCGGCCGAGCGCCCTGACGCGTTGACCGTCGACGTGACGCTCCATGGTGTCGAGGCGGCCGACGCGCTGAGGGCCTTCGCCCGTCTGACTGGGCGCAGTGTGGTGATCGGCGAGCGCGTCGCGGGACGTCTCGACATGGAAGTGCAGCGCGTCTCCGCCGCCGCGGCGTTCGAGGTCATGATCCGCAGCGCCGGACTCGGCATTCAATCGTTGAACGGCGTCGACTGGATTGCGCCGCGTGCCGACTTGCTGGCCGACGAGCAGACGCAACTGGAAGCGGCCGCGAAGCGCGAAGCCTTGTTGCCGCTGGCCAGCCGTCGCTTTACGCTGAACTATCCGCGTGCGCTGGCGCTGCGGGAGATCCTCATGGGCGAAAAGGACAACAAGGGGCGACGACTGTTGTCCGCGCGAGGCAGCCTGATTGCCGATCCGCGCACGAACCAATTGTTCGTGACCGATTTGCCGGAAAAGCTCGATGCGCTGGCTCTGTTCATCGCGCGCATCGACGTGCCTGTCCGGCAGGTGTTGATCGAAGCCCGCATTGTCGAGGCCGACGACCGGTTCAGCGAGTCGCTCGGCGTCAGGCTGGCGGGATACCACGCGCGTGGCAAGGGCGGGGAGAAGACCGGCGACCCGGCCGTCGCCGAGAATTCACGGGGTATTGGGGGCGCGAATCGCGGAGGTGGAACGTCGTCGGGCAGTGCGCTCGACATTGGCCTACCTGCGGCGGCGCTGGCAGGCGTGGCGCCGCCGAGCCTGGCGATCACGCTTTTTGGCCGCTCGGCCACGCGCTTCCTGCAACTGGAACTCTCGGCACTGGAGACAAGTGGGCGCGGTCGTGTCGTCTCCCGACCTCGCGTGGTCACGGCAGACAAGATTCAGGCCGTCATCGAACAGGGCACGGAGCTGCCTTACCAGACACAAAGCGGCCGCCGCGGCGCGACGTCGGTTCAATTTCGCAAGGCCACGTTGAGGTTGGAAGTGACCCCGTTGATTACCCCGGACGGTCAGGTGATTCTGGATGTCGATGTGCGCAAGGACAGCGTCGGGCAGGCGGTAGCGCAGGGGTTTGCGGTGGACACTCGGCATGTGAAGACACAGGTGCAGGTCGAGGACGGAGGAACGGTGGCCATCGGCGGGATCTACCAAGAGGAACGGCGCGACAGTCGAGCCAGCGTGCCGTGGCTGGGCGACGTACCTTTACTGGGGGCGCTGTTTCGTAACCGCGCCAAAGAAGACCGCCGTACGGAGCTGCTGGTGTTTCTGACGCCCAGCGTGGTGCCCGAGGGCCGGATCGGTGGCGATGCGGAGGATAGGGCGGCCTCCCGCGGCGTTTCCCCCGAGTCCATGCAAAACGACCTGCCGTCAGGCCATCGGCCGCTCACAGGGAGCTCTCCGGGTTGACGCGTTCCGCACGCCCGACGCATATCCCGGTATCATCGGGGGCTGGAACCCAAATATCAGCGATTTATGCTGGAAAACGTAATACTTGTCGGACTGATGGGGGCGGGCAAGACCACGGTTGGGCGCGCAGTGGCACGACGTCTCGGGCGGCAGTTCTATGACTCCGACCATGAGATCGAGGCGCGCACGGGCGTGCGCATTCCGATCATCTTCGAGCACGAAGGCGAGGATGGCTTCCGTCAGCGCGAAGCCCAGACCATCGACGAACTCACCCAGCGTAGCGGCATCGTACTTGCCACCGGCGGGGGCGCGGTGCTGCGCGCGGAAAATCGCGAACATATCAAGTCGCGCGGCACGGTGGTCTATTTGCGCGCGACCCCGCATGACCTCTGGCTGCGCACGCGTCGTGACAAGAACCGCCCGTTGCTGCAAACGGCCGATCCACGCGCGCGTCTCGAACAGTTGTTCCGGGAGCGCGACGCGCTTTATCGCGAATGCGCAACCTTCGTCATCGAAACGGGGCGCCCGAGCGTGAATGCGCTCGTCAATATGGTGCTGATGCAACTGGAGGTCGCCGGGATCGTTCCCAGCAACACAGGTGAGGCATCCGAGGCGCCAGACGGGCAAGCGAGTGCGCATGACGAGGCCCTCGAAGGTGCGCATGGTGACGGTGACGGTGATGCGGTGCAGGCAGACGGACATGACGAGGATCCGGCACAGGCCGACCGCGACGCCGCCGTGCAGACGCTGCCTACGTCGCCGGCGCGTGATACCTTTCCTCGCTGATATCGGCGATATCGCTGAACATGACAACAAGCGGCATGATTACCCTCAAACTCGATCTGGGCGAGCGCGCCTATCCGATCCACATCGGCACCGACCTGCTCTCGCAGGACGCCTTGTTCGCGCCGCACGTTCGCGGCACGCACGCCGTGATCGTGACGAATACGACCGTCGCCCCGCTTTACGCCGAGCGCGTTGCGGCAACGCTTCGACGACTCGGCAAGCAGGTGGTCACCGCCGTGCTGCCGGATGGCGAGGCGCACAAGAACTGGCAAACGCTCAACCTGATCTTCGACAAACTGCTGGGCGCCCAGGCAGACCGCAAGGCGACGCTGATCGCGCTGGGCGGTGGCGTCGTCGGCGACATGACAGGGTTTGCCGCCGCCTGCTACATGCGTGGTGTTCCGTTCGTGCAGGTGCCCACGACGCTGCTTGCCCAAGTGGATTCGTCGGTCGGCGGCAAGACGGGGATCAACCACCCGCTTGGCAAAAACATGATCGGCGCCTTCTGGCAGCCGAGCGCCGTGCTGGCGGACATCGGCACGTTGTCCACGTTGCCGGATCGTGAACTGGCTGCCGGGCTGGCGGAAGTCATCAAGCATGGCGCGATTGCCGATGAAAAATACTTCGCTTGGATTGAGGCGAATATCGACGCGCTGAATGCCCGCGATACGGCAGCACTCACTTACGCCGTGCAGCGTTCGTGCGAGATCAAGGCGCAGGTCGTCGCCAGCGACGAGCGCGAACAAGGTCTGCGTGCCACGCTGAACTTCGGTCATACGTTCGGCCACGCCATCGAGGCGGGCCTCGGTTATGGCGAATGGCTGCATGGCGAAGCGGTGGGGTGCGGCATGGTCATGGCGGCCGATCTGTCGGCGCGTCTGGGTTTCATCGATGCGGCGTTCGTGTCGCGTATCAAGGCGCTGATTGCGTCGGCCAAGTTGCCGGTCACGGGGCCGGATCTCGGCGAGGATCGCTACATCGAGCTGATGCGGGTCGACAAGAAGGCAGAAGGCGGCGATATCCGTTTCGTGTTGCTCAACCGGCTGGGGCAAGCGTTCGTGACGAGCGTTCCCGATGCCGAACTTCGCGCGACCTTGCGCGCTAACGTCTAGGAAAGGAAGGCTGGCGATGATCGATTACGAAGCGTCGCTCGCCTCTTACGCGGCGCGCTCGAGCGCGTCGCGCGGAAGGCGGTTTGCGGAACCCGCGCCGACGACGCGGACCGAATTTCAGCGTGACCGCGACCGCATCATTCATTCGACGGCGTTCCGCCGGCTCGAATACAAGACGCAAGTGTTCGTGAATCACGAGGGTGACCTGTTCCGCACGCGTCTGACGCACAGTCTGGAAGTGGCACAGATCGGGCGGTCGATTGCACGGAATCTGCGCGTCAGCGAGGATCTCGTCGAGGCGATCGCGCTGGCACACGACCTCGGTCACACGCCCTTCGGTCATGCCGGGCAGGACGCCCTCAACACCTGCATGCAGGACTACGGCGGGTTCGAGCACAATTTGCAGAGCCTGATCGTTGTCGACGAACTCGAAGAGCATTACGGCGGCTTCAACGGCCTGAACCTGTGTTTCGAGACGCGCGAAGGCATTCTCAAACACTGCTCTCGCGCGAATGCGAGAGGGCTGGGAGAGCTTGGCGAGCGATTTCTCAAGGGGCGACAGCCCGGCATGGAAGCGCAGATCGCCAATCTTGCAGACGAAATCGCCTACAACAATCACGATATCGACGATGGCGTGCGCTCCGGCTTGTTGTCGCTCGACCAACTCGACGTTGTGCCGCTCTGGAAACGCTATTGCACGGAGGCGCGGTTGGCGTGGCCGGAGATTTCCGGGCGGCGGCTGGTGCACGAGACGACGCGGCGGATGATCAATGCGTTGATCGTCGACCTGATCACGACCACGCGCCAACGCGTGGCAGACGCTTCGCCGTTCTCCATGGACGACGTGCGCGGCGCAGGACCGCTGGTGGCTTTCAGCGATGAGATGCGCGAGCAAGCCGGGCGACTGAAGCGGTTTTTGTTCGATAACCTGTACCGGCATTATCTGGTGGTGCGCATGGCAGCGAAAGCACAGCGCATCGTACAGGAGTTGTTCGACGCATTCCTCGCCGATCCCCGCTTGCTGCCACCGAACTACCGTACCGAGACCGCGGCGGACCAGCCGCGCTGGATCGCACACTACATTGCCGGGATGACGGATCGCTACGCGATCAAGGAATACAGTCGTCTCTTCACTATCGAACCGACGCTCTGAGGCATGCCTCGAGGATGAGACGAAACAGCCGGCATTCGCCGGCTGTGTTCTGTGTTTCGCTGCTTTTGGGTCGCATGTGCCGACGAGGCCTTGGTGTCTCGATGCGTCAGGCGCGACCTCGCGATGTGCGCAACAGCACGGCCGGCGGGTTAGCTACGTCCCGCGATGAAGCCGAGCACCAGCGCGACCGCCGCCACGGTGCCAAGGGTTTGCCATGGGCGTTCGTGGACATAACCATCGGCTTCTTCCCAGACTTCGTTGGCGCGACGACGCAGATTGGCGCGGGCATCGCCAAATTCGCTGCGCGCTTCGCGAAGCTTGTCACCGATCTCGGCGCGAAGGGCGTCGACGTCCGATGCCGATTTCGCGTTGGACAGCGCGTGGTCAAGATCGTCGAGCAGATCGCGGACACGCGACGAAACGTCGTGACTCGCCAGACGTGCGGCGCGTGCGGTGCGTCGGCCGGCGAAGCGCGCATCGTCCAGGCTGCTTTTGAGTGCCGTTTCCGCTTTCGAGGCAATTCCCATTTTCAGACTCCCAAGAGGTGGTATTGAAATGTGGCGTCCGTCAGATCGGGGGAACCGCGACGCCGGTGGAACCCTGAGGCGAGCGGCCATTATGGCGCGGCCGTTCGCGTGCGTACACCTTCAGAGACTGTCGGGAAACTAAGAAAGTTGCGTTGCGTTGGCTGAAGATCGTGTGAGAAAACACTGACATCTCGGCTGGAAGCGCGAAAACGCCGCACGGGGCGGCGTTTTCTCTACAGCTTGATGCGACTTGCGTCGCGCCGAGGCGGCCCGAATGCAGGCGCTGGCGCGCGCCGGAAAGCGGACTTGGCCCGGGACTTAGAAGCGGTAACCGAGCGACAGGAACGTCACGACCGGATTCAGCCTGACCTTGGCTTCACTGGTCGTGGTGATCGGGCCTCGGGTGGTCGTCAGCTTGGCCGTGGTGCTGACCGGGATATACGACACCGAGAATGCGAGCGTCCAGTGCTTGTCCATGTTGTAGTTGATACCGGCATTGAACACCGGCGCCCACGAGTTGGTCAGTTTGGCCGTCGTGTTGCCGCCCGCGCCGCCGGTCAGTGAGTTGCTGGCCAATGACTGGAAGGCCGGCGTCAGTTCGATGTTCGTGTACCAGAAGTAGCTGACGCCGAGGCCGACGAACGGACGCCACGTGTCGTTTGCCTTGCCGAAGTAATACTTCAGCAACAAGGCCGGGCTCCACTGTTTGGCTGAACCCAGCGAGCCGCCACCTGGCAGCGCGAGGTTGCCCTGACCGTAGAGGCGGAACTTCGGTGCGAAGCCGGTGACGGCTTCCACCGCGATGTTGTCAGTGAAGAAATGGGCAAACGTGAGGCCCGCGGTGTCGGCGTCGTCGACTTGTGCACCCGTGTTGCCGAGCCGGCTGTTCACCAGTGCAGGCAGACCCGGAACGTTCGACCCGGTCACATGCAGCGGATCACTCGAAACCTGGGGCGAGAGGTGGAACCAGCCAAGGTTGACAACGTTATCGCCGGCCTGCTGTGCGAACGCGGCCCCGGATACCGTCAGCGTCGCCACGGCAGCCATCGTCAAATGCTTCAACTTCATCGATTCGTCTCCTGCGCAAGATTCTTTATTGTCGAGAATTTCGGTAAATGAAATTCAGGGCCATTATGCCGACGGGGCATAGCAGCGGAAAGCAAGAGACTGGAGGCCGCGCTCTAAAGGTGTTGTTTCCATGCATCGCCTCATGGAATGCCCTTAGCCGAAAGCGCTGGACGGAAGAAAAGCGTGCCCTTATACCTCGGACACGCCTTTAGGAATTCCCTGTGGAGTCCGACATGCCGCACGCATCATGCGTCCCGCACACTGAGTCTAGAACTTGTAGCCGAGCGATACGAAGGTGACAATCGGGTTCAGTTTGATCACCGCATCGGAGGAGGAGAGCACTGTTCCGTCCTGCGCCTTGATCTTGATATTCGCGGTGGTCTTGAGAGGGACGTACGAAACGGAGGCACTCGCGACCCAATGCTTGTCGAAGGCATAGGAAAGACCGGCATTGAAAACCGGTTGCCACGACGCCGACGATTTCGCTTCAACGGTGGTCGGTCCGTTATGTCCGGAAGTAAACGCGAGCACACTGCCGAAATTCTGATTCAGCGCCGCTTCGAAGTTCGGATTGAGATTGACGTTCGTGAAGAACGTATAACTCACGCCGATCCCCAGAAAGGGACGCCAGGTGGAATTGGCCTGTCCGAAGTAATACTGGAATACGAGCGCCGGACTCCATTGACGAACGCTCTGCACGATCGGATTGTTTTGCGACGCACCAAGGTCGATACTCGTGAGCGCGCCGGCCAGTCCCGGCGGTGCGATCACGCCTTGTCCGGTAAGCTTGAACTTGGCCGGAATGCCGGCGACGGTCTGCACGGCAATGTTGTCGGTGACAAAGTGGGTGATGACCAGGCCAAGCGTGTCGGCGTTACTGACCTTCGCGCCGCTCCCGGGTGAGGTGAAGCTCGACGGCACGAGGCTTGGGGTGAGCCCCTCCTGCGTGACGCTGGTGGTCATCGGTTTGCTGGAGTCTTGCGGCGCGATGTGAAACCATCCGAGATTGACGACGTTGTCACCGGCTTGTTGTGCACTGGCGGGGGTGGATGCCAGGGAAATGCAGAATCCGAGCGCGCACAGGCACGCCGCGGACCGATAGGTCCGAGTTGTCATTTGTCTATCCTCCCAAGATTATTTATTTATTTTTCGATGCATTATGCACTTGGGATTTCACTGCGCAATCGTCGGATCTAGAGTTTTTGTACGAATCAACGGGGTTTGGCTAGATATCAGTATTTAAAGAGGTTTTTGATAACGAAACCCTCTCGATCATCGTGATATCGAGCTTTAAAGAATTACATTTGAATCCGCATGGCCCGATTACCTCGACTTTTCATTCCACGCCAGCCGCAGCACGTGATTCTGCGCGGCAATAACCGGCAGGCGATCTTCGTCGATGACGAGGATCGGCGCGTATTTCACGACCGGCTTCGCGATGCCGCGCGCGCCAACGGACTGGCGATTCACGCCTGGTGCATGATGCCGAACCATCTGCATCTGGTCGCGACGCCCTCGGACGAGCGCAGCCTCCCGGCCACATTGCAGGCCGTCGGGCGCTACTACGTCCTGTATTTCAACCGGCGTCACCAGCGTACCGGCACCCTGTGGGAGGGGCGGTATCGCGCCACGGTCATCGAGGCCGAGCACTATCTGCTGCTGGCCAGCCGGTACGTCGAGCTCAATCCGGTGCGCGCGGGTCTGGTGGATGCTCCCGGGAGCTACGTGTGGTCGAGTTACAACCATCACGTCGGCCTTACCGTCGACACCCTGGTGACGGACCATGCGCTGTACTGGGCGCTCGGCAATACGCCGTTCGAGCGTCAGCGTGCCTACGCGGAAGGGTTCTCGGTTCCGCTGCCGGCCTCTGAAGTCGACGCATTGCGTACAGCAACGCAGAAGGGATGGCTACTCGGCGGGCCCGATTATCAGGCGCGCATGTCGCTCGCGGCCAACCGGCGCGTGAGTCCGCTCACCCGCGGGCGTCCGCGCAAAGTGCTCTCCAACGCCCTCTGACGACGCGGGTAACCGGCCGGTCCCGATCTTCCAGGCGTCCATAGGTACTTGAAATCACTAAATTTTCGATGGGCATTCGCCGACCGATTATTATCTGACCCTATTAAAAACAAGCCTTCTTTTGGTGCGGTTTTTAATTAGAATCTGACCCTATTAAAATACTTTGTCATTGTGAATTTCATGGCGTATATTCCAACTTCGGCCGATTGGTGCGATGCGCAAAAGCGTGCGCGCTGAGTTGGCCCCCTGTGGCGACGCCCAAGAATGAACTTCGACGCGCGCGAATCCGCAGCCCCGGCCCACCCGGCCACCCCCACTTAACCCGGTCGACCGCGACGAGCATGCGCGCGGCGACCTCGCCAAGAGACGGTGTAACTCGTGGAAAAGAAACAGCAACCGATTGCAGCGGCCGTAGCAATGCCGGGTGAGGCGTACTTGGCGCCGGACGCTCAGGGCATGTACGACCCGGCCAACGAACACGATGCCTGCGGTGTTGGCTTCGTGGCCCACATCAAGGGTGTGAAGAGCCACGCCATCGTCGAGCAGGGCCTGAAGATTCTCGAGAACCTCGATCACCGGGGCGCCGTCGGTGCCGACCCGTTGATGGGTGACGGCGCCGGTATCCTGCTCCAGATTCCCGATCAGTTCTACCGCGAAGAGATGGGGCGGCAAGGCGTGACCCTGCCGCCGGCTGGCGAATACGGCGTCGGCATGATCTTCCTGCCGAAGGAACACGCGTCGCGCCTGGCCTGCGAGCAGGAACTCGAGCGAACCGTGAAGGCTGAGGGGCAAGTCGTGCTCGGCTGGCGTGATGTCGCGATCGATCGCGAGATGCCGATGTCGCCCAACGTGAAGGCGACCGAGCCGGTGATCCGCCAGATCTTCATCGGCCGCGGGCAGGACATCATGGTGACGGACGCCCTCGAGCGTAAGCTGTACGTCATCCGCAAGACCGCAAGCCACCGCATCCAGGCGCTCAAGCTCAAGCACGGCAAGGAATACTTCGTGCCGTCGATGTCGGCGCGCACGGTCGTCTACAAGGGTCTGCTGCTGTGCGACCAGGTCGGCCGCTACTATCGCGACCTGGCCGACCCGCGCACCGTCTCGGCGCTCGCTCTCGTTCACCAGCGTTTCTCGACGAACACGTTCCCCGCATGGGAGCTGGCGCACCCGTACCGCATGGTTGCGCACAATGGTGAAATCAACACCGTCAAGGGCAACGTCAACTGGATCAACGCCCGCACGGGCGCGATCTCGTCGGCCGTGCTCGGCGACGATCTGCAGAAACTGTGGCCGCTGATCTATCCGGGCCAGTCGGACACCGCATCGTTCGATAACTGCCTCGAAATGCTCACGATGGCCGGCTACCCGCTCGCCCACGCCGTGATGATGATGATCCCGGAAGCCTGGGAGCAGCACACGCTGATGGACGACAATCGCCGCGCGTTCTACGAATACCACGCCGCAATGATGGAGCCGTGGGACGGCCCCGCCGCCATCGCGTTCACCGACGGCCGTCAGATCGGCGCAACGCTCGATCGTAACGGCCTGCGCCCGGCGCGCTTCGTGATCACCGACGACGACATGGTCATCCTGGCGTCGGAGTCGGGCGTGCTGCCGATCCCCGAGTCGAAGATCGTCAAGAAGTGGCGCCTGCAGCCGGGCAAGATGTTCCTGATCGATATGGAACAGGGCCGCATCATCGACGACAAGGAACTCAAGGACAACCTCGCCAACGCGAAGCCGTACAAGAGCTGGATCGATGCAGTGCGTATCAAGCTCGACGAGATCGAGCCGAAGATCGAAGAGGCCGGCGCGCATCACGATTCGGCCACGCCGCTGCTCGACTTGCAGCAGGCCTTCGGCTACACGCAGGAAGAAGTGAAGCTGCTGATGACGCCGATGGCGATCAACGGCGAAGAGGCCGTGGGTTCGATGGGCAACGACAGCCCGCTCGCGGTCATGAGCAACAAGAACAAGACGCTCTATCACTACTTCCGTCAGCTCTTCGCGCAGGTGACGAACCCGCCGATCGATCCGATTCGCGAGAACATGGTGATGTCGCTGGTGTCGTTCATCGGTCCGAAGCCGAACCTGCTCGACACGAACAACATCAACCCGCCGATGCGTCTCGAAGTGTCGCAGCCGGTGCTGGACTTCAAGGAAATCTCGAAGATCCGCCACATCGACAAGTACACCGGCGGCAAATTCCGCTCGTACGAGCTGAACATCTGCTATCCGGTCGCGTGGGGCAAGGAAGGCATCGAAGCGCGCCTCGCGTCGCTGTGCGCCGAAGCCGTCGACGCCGTGAAGTCGGGCTACAACATCCTCATCGTGTCGGACCGCCTGACGAATCGCGAGCAAGTCGCGATCCCGGCGTTGCTCGCCACCTCGGCCGTGCACCAGCACCTGGTCTCGCAAGGTTTGCGTACGAGCACGGGGCTCGTCGTCGAAACCGGTTCGGCGCGTGAAGTGCACCACTTCGCATTGCTCGCGGGCTACGGCGCGGAAGCCGTTCACCCGTACCTTGCGATGGAGACGCTCGCGCAGATCGCCCGCAAGCAAGGCGGCGATCTCACGCCGGAAAAGGCGGTCAAGCACTTCGTCAAGGCGGTCGGCAAGGGCCTGCACAAGGTCATGTCGAAAATGGGCATCTCGACGTACATGTCGTACACGGGGGCACAGATATTCGAAGCCATCGGCCTGTCGCAGGAACTGGTCAGGAAGTACTTCCAGGGCACGGCGTCGAACGTCGGCGGTATTGGCATCTTCGAAGTGGCCGAAGAGGCGGTGCGTCTGCATCGCGACGCGTTCAGCGACAACCCGGTGCTCGCGAACATGCTCGACGCCGGCGGCGAATACGCGTTCCGCATTCGTGGCGAAGACCACATGTGGACGCCCGATGCCATCGCCAAGCTCCAGCATTCGACCCGTTCGAACTCTTACCAGACGTACAAGGAATACGCGAACCTGATCAACGACCAGAGCAAGCGTCACATGACGCTGCGTGGTTTGTTCGAGTTCCGCGTCGATCCGCAGCGCGCGATTCCGCTCGACCAGGTCGAGTCGGCCAAGGACATCGTGAAGCGTTTCGCCACCGGTGCCATGTCGCTCGGCTCGATCTCGACCGAAGCGCACGCCACGCTGGCCGTTGCCATGAACCGTATCGGCGGCAAGTCGAACACGGGTGAGGGCGGCGAAGATTCGCGCCGTTATCGCAACGAACTGAAGGGTATTCCGATCAAGAAGGGCGAATCGCTTGCCTCGATCGTCGGTCACGATGTCATCGAGGCCGACATCGAACTCCAGGACGGCGACTCGCTGCGCTCGAAGATCAAGCAGGTGGCCTCAGGCCGCTTCGGGGTGACGGCCGACTATCTGGTTTCGGCCGATCAGATCCAGATCAAGATGGCGCAGGGTGCGAAGCCGGGTGAAGGTGGACAGTTGCCGGGTCACAAGGTGACGGAATACATCGGCAAGCTGCGTTACTCGGTGCCGGGTGTCGGCCTGATTTCGCCGCCCCCGCACCATGACATCTACTCGATCGAAGATCTGGCGCAGCTCATCCACGATCTGAAGAATGTGAACGCTTCGTCGTCGATCTCGGTAAAGCTCGTGTCCGAGGTGGGCGTGGGCACGGTCGCCGCCGGTGTTGCGAAGGCCAAGGCCGATCACGTGGTGATCGCCGGTCACGACGGTGGCACGGGCGCATCGCCGCTGTCGTCGGTGAAGTACGCCGGCACCCCGTGGGAACTGGGTCTGGCCGAGACGCAGCAGACGCTGGTGCTCAACCGCCTGCGTGGTCGTATCCGCGTGCAGGCCGACGGTCAGATGAAGACCGGACGCGACGTGGTCATCGGCGCGCTGCTGGGTGCCGATGAATTCGGCTTCGCGACGGCGCCGCTCGTCGTCGAAGGCTGCATCATGATGCGCAAATGCCACCTGAACACCTGCCCGGTGGGCGTGGCGACGCAAGATCCGGTGCTGCGCAAGAAATTCCAGGGCAAGCCGGAACACGTGGTCAACTATTTCTTCTTCGTGGCCGAAGAAGTGCGCGAAATCATGGCGCAATTGGGCATCGCGAAGTTCGACGACTTGATCGGCCGTGCCGATCTGCTCAACACCCGCGCGGGCGTGGAGCACTGGAAGGCGAAGGGCCTCGACTTCGCGCGCATTTTCCACCTGCCGGAAATGGACGCCGACGTGCCGCGCCTGCATGTCGAATCGCAAGATCACGGCCTGGCGGCTGCACTCGATCATGCGATCATCGAAAAGGCGCTGCCGGCGCTCGAAAAGGGCGAGCACGTTTCGTTCATCCAGCCGGTGCGCAACCGTAACCGTACGGTCGGCGCGATGCTCTCGGGCGAAGTGGCCAAGCGTTACGGCCACGACGGCCTGCCGGACGATACGATCCACGTGCAGCTCAAGGGCACGGCGGGTCAGAGCTTCGGCGCGTTCCTCGCCCGCGGCATCACGCTCGATCTGGTGGGCGACGGCAACGACTACGTGGGCAAGGGCCTGTCGGGCGGGCGCATCATCGTGCGTCCGACCAACGATTTCCGTGGCAATGCCGAAGACAACATCATCGTGGGCAACACCGTGATGATCGGCGCCATCGAAGGCGAAGCCTTCTTCAACGGCGTGGCCGGCGAACGCTTCTGCGTGCGTAATTCGGGCGCCACCGCGGTGGTGGAAGGCTCGGGCGATCACGGTTGCGAATACATGACCGGCGGTACGGTGGTCGTGCTGGGTGAGACCGGGCGTAACTTTGCGGCAGGTATGTCGGGGGGGGTGGCCTACGTGTACGACGCTGACGGCACGTTCGCCGCCAAGTGCAACACGGCGATGGTCGCCCTGGATCCGGTGCTGCCGCACGGCGAGCAGGAGCGCACGGTGAGCCAGGGGCTGTGGCATCGCGGCCAGACCGACGAGGCCCAACTGCGCGAGCTGATCGAGCGTCACTTCCAGTACACGGGCTCGACGCGCGCCAAGGCGTTGCTCGAAGACTGGGACGGCGCGCGCCGCAAGTTCGTGAAGGTGTTCCCGAGCGAATACAAGCGAGCCCTCGGCGATATGGCCAAGGCCAACGAAAAACAAGCACTGGCGGCCTGATACCGCTTGCGCGGCAACGCCACGGGGTGAGGGCCCCGATGGCGTGCCGCGCGCGGGTGAGGCACGGTAACCACAAAACTTTTCGACTGAAGAAACATGGGCAAGGTCACAGGTTTTCTCGAATTCGAGCGCCAGGGCGAGTCTTACGAAGCACCGCTGGCACGCGTGAAGCACTACAAGGAGTTCGTGCTCGCGCTCTCCGACGATCAGGCAAAGGTGCAAGGCGCACGCTGCATGGACTGCGGCATTCCGTTCTGCAACAACGGCTGCCCGGTCAACAACATCATTCCGGACTTCAACGACCTGGTGTATCGCCAGGACTGGAAGTCGGCCATCTCGGTGCTGCACTCGACGAACAACTTCCCCGAGTTCACGGGCCGTATCTGTCCGGCGCCGTGTGAAGCCGCCTGCACGCTGAACATCAACAGCGACGCGGTGGGGATCAAATCGATCGAACACGCGATCATCGACAAGGCGTGGAGCGAAGGCTGGGTCGAGCCGCTGCCTGCGAAGCACAAGACCGGCAAGACGGTCGCCGTGGTCGGCTCCGGCCCGGCGGGCATGGCCGTGGCGCAGCAACTGGCGCGCGTCGGTCACGACGTCACCGTGTTCGAAAAGAACGACCGTGTGGGCGGCCTGCTGCGCTATGGCATTCCCGACTTCAAGCTGGAAAAGTGGCTGATCGATCGCCGTATGCGCCAGATGGAAGCGGAGGGCGTGACATTCCGCACCGGTGTCTACGTCGGCAAGGACGCGCCGGAAGCACACGTCAACAACTTCTCCAGGGAGACGATCTCGCCGGAGCAGTTGCAGACGCAGTTCGACGCCGTGGTGATCGCGGGCGGTGCAGAGCAGCCGCGCGATCTTCCGGTGCCGGGTCGCGAGCTGGAAGGCATCCATTTCGCGATGGAATTCCTGCCGCAGCAAAACAAGGTCAATGCGGGCGACAAGCTGGCCAACCAACTGTTGGCCACGGGCAAGCACGTGATCGTGATCGGCGGTGGCGATACCGGCTCCGATTGCGTGGGTACGTCGAACCGTCACGAGGCAAAGAGCGTGACCCAGTTCGAACTGCTGCCGCAGCCGCCCGAGCAGGAAAACAAACCGATGGTGTGGCCGTACTGGCCGACCAAGCTGCGCACGTCGTCGAGCCACGAAGAGGGGTGCGAGCGCGACTGGTCGGTCGCGACCAAGCGCTTCGAAGGCAAGAACGGCAAGGTCGAGAAGCTGATCGCCGTGCGTCTCGAATGGAAGGACGGCAAGATGCTGGAAGTGCCGGGCTCGGAGTTCGAACTCAAGGCCGATCTGGTCCTGCTCGCCATGGGCTTCGTGTCGCCGTTGCAGACCGTGCTCGACGCGTTCGGCGTGGACAAGGATGCGCGCGGCAACGTGCGTGCCTCGACCGAAGGCGAGCGTGCCTATACGACAAACTTGCCGAAGGTGTTTGCGGCCGGTGACGTGCGTCGCGGTCAGTCGCTGGTGGTGTGGGCGATTCGCGAAGGCCGTCAGTGTGCCCGAGCGGTCGACGAGTTCCTGATGGGCTACTCGGAATTGCCGCGCTGAGCCATGCCGACGCGTGTTTCATGCGAGAGCGTCAAGGGGTAACACCTGCCAAAACCACAAATACGGGGTTGAGAGGAGGGGCGCGGAGGTAGACCTTCGCGTTACCGTGAAGAAACCGTCCGGACGGCAACGTCCGGGCGGTTTTTTCTTGCCCGAACGTCGCCCGTGTAGCGCCCGATGCCGCTGTCTGGGCGGCATGCAATAGACGAGGGAGCGCGCTGAATCGCGAAATATAAGATGTCATATGACAAGAGCGAGTTTGCGCTGATGACCTGCTGAGAAATGCTTATGCTATTGGTAAGTGCCAATATACATGGGTGTTTGTGTCGTCTGGATGCATCGTGAGAAGTGCCGGGGAATCTCCGTCAATCGGGCAAATGACGATTGTCATCGTACATCTTCTGGCGTAGGATGCCTCTCCGTGCGGGCGATAGGCTCGCGATAAGAGCGTCGACGAAGCGAGACACGCATGATGGCATTGAAGATTAAAGGCCTGCGTTGGCGGATGATCGGCCGGCTGACGCAGGGCACCGTCATGAGCGACCTTGCGCGCGGCTCGCTGGCAATTGCCGCGCCCACGGAAATGAAGGGCCCGCGCATTTCCACGCAGCCATATGGCTGGATCTCCGGCGCCGTCACGTCGCGACTGGGAACAGGCGCGCGTGATCGCAGGCGCTCTCGATGGCGGTGCGCCGCCAGTTTTGTGGTGGCGACGCATCGTCGCGTGCATTGCGATCTACTGATGAACAAGGAGTGATATGACCCAGACATCCGGCAAACCCTTCCGCCGTCTGCTGCTGACCGGCGCAGCGGGCAATCTTGGCAAACAACTGCGTGGCAAGCTCGCCGAGTGGGCGGATATCGTGCGCGTGAGCGACATCGTTCCGCTCACGGCCGACGCGCCACACGAAGAGGCCATGCAGGTCGATCTGGCGGATCGCGCGGCCGTACACGCGTTGCTCGAAGGCGTCGATGCGTTGGTGCACCTGGGCGGCATCTCCGTCGAAGCACCGTTCGACGACATCATGCAAGCGAATATTCTCGGCATGTACAACGTCTACAGTGCGGCGCAAAAGCAGGGGGTGAAGCGCATCGTCTACGCCAGTTCGAACCACGCGGTCGGTTTTCATCCCGTGACGGAAGTGCTCGATGTCGACGCGCCGCACCGTCCGGACAGCATGTATGGCATCTCGAAATGCTTCGGCGAAGACCTGTCGCGCTACTACTTCGATCGCTTCGGTCTGGAGACCGTGTGCCTGCGCATCGGCTCGTCGTTCGAGCAGCCGAAGAACCTGCGCATGATGGTGACGTACCTGAGTTATCGCGACTTCGTCGAACTCGTGCGCTGCTCGCTGTTCACGAATCGCGTGGGCCATGCCGTCGTCTATGGTGTGTCGAACAACCCGACGCTGTGGGTCGACAACACGAAGGCGGCTTTTCTCGGCTTCCGTGCGCAAGACAGCTCGGCTGAATTCGCCGGCCTGTTCCCGTTGCAGGCGCCCGATGCGCGCATGGACGATGTGACGCAGCGCTACCAGGGCGGGCCGTTCGTCCTGTTGGGGCCGATGGAACCCACGGCATGACGGTGTCGATCGAACGGCTTGAGCCATCGCGGCAGGCGCCGCACGCTGTCGGCGAAAGCCCGTTGTGGCGAGCCGACGAGCAGGCGCTCTATTGGGTGGACATTCCCGCAAAGCAACTGCATCGCGCGACGCCTGCCGACGGCGAGCACCGCCAATGGACATTCCCCGAGCAGATCGCGTGCTTTGCTTTCGACGCCGCCGGCACGTTGCTGGCGGGTTGCGAAACCGGGCTGTTTGCGGCGCGGTTGGGGCCGCCGGGTGCACTTGCGGCGGTCGATTGGCAACGACTGGCCGCGCCGGTCTTCCCGCTGCCGGGCATGCGCTTCAACGACGGGCGCTGCGATCGTCAGGGCCGCTTCTGGGCGGGCACGATGGTGCAGGATATGTCGCTCGCGAGCGACGCGGGCGCGCTCTTTTGCTTCGACGCGCAGGGCCGTCTGTCCGCGCCACGGGTCAAGGGCCTGGTGACGCAGAATGGCCTGGGCTTCTCGCCGGACAGCCGAACGATGTACCTGAGCGATTCGCATCCGACGCGCCGTCGCGTGTGGGCGTTCGACTTCGACGCCGACAGCGGCGCGATCGGCGCGCAGCGATTATTCGTCGACATGAATGACTATCCCGGCCGCCCGGACGGCGCGGCCGTCGATGCCGACGGCGCCTACTGGACGTGCGCCAACGACGGCAGCCGCCTGCTGCGCTTCACGCCCGCGGGCGTGCTGGACCGCGAGATCCTGTTGCCGGTGTCGAAGCCGTCGATGTGCGCGTTCGGCGGGCGCGACTTCGACACGTTGTTCGTCACGTCGATTCGTCCGGCGGCCGGCGCGACCGAACACGACGGCCACGTGTTTGCCGTGCGTTGCGGCGTGCAGGGATTGCCGGAGGCGCCTTATGCCGGTTCGGTGAGCGACTTGCCGCGTGTCTCGGGCAGCAGCAGCGCGCACACCACGACGAGCAGGTAGCCGCCGCCCGCGATCAGGCCGATGGCCTTCACGAGCGAGCCGGTCTGCGCGAGCATGCCGACGGCGATGGGGAAGAATGAACCGATACCGCGTCCCAGGTTGTAGCAGAAGCCTTGTCCGGAACCCCGTATGTGGTTCGGATACAGCTCTGTCAGATACGCGCCGATGCCCGCGAAAATGCCTTGCACGACGATGCCGAGCGGGAAGCCGAGCAGCAACATCGCGCCATCGGTGATCGGCAGCATCGTATAGACCATGCCGAGCGCGAACGAAGCGGCGGCGAAGAAGACGAATGCGGCGCGCCGTCCGACCTTGTCCGAGAGTATCGCGCCGACGATGTAGCCCACGAATGAGCCGATGATCAGCACGATCAGGTAGGCGCTCGTGTTGAACACCGAGAGTCCGCGCACCGTCTTCAGGTAGGTCGGCAACCATGTGGTGATCGCGTAGTAGCCGCCAAGCATGCCGGAGCACAGCAGGCTGCCGAGGATCGTGGTCTTCAGATGCTCGGGCGCGAAGATCTGCGTGAAATTGCCGTGCAGTTGGCCCTCGGCGACCTTGCGGCGGGTCTGCGTGAAGATCTCCGGGTCAGACACGTTACGACGCACGTACGTGATCCACAGCGCGGGCACGATGCCGATCCAGAAGCACGCGCGCCATGCGGTGCCTTCGTCGAGCACGGCAAAGAAGAACCAGTAGAGCAGTGCCGCTGCGGCCCAGCCGACCGACCAACTACTCTGCACCGTGCCGACCGCCTTGGCGCGATGCTGCGGCGAGCGGATCATCTCGCCCATCATCATCGTGACGACCGTCCATTCGCCGCCGAAGCCGATGCCCTGCAACGTGCGTGTGATGAGCAACTGCCAGAACGAGTGGGTGAAGCCCGAGAGGAACGTGAACAGGCAGAACGTCGCAATCGTCCATTGCAGCACGCGCACGCGACCGAAGCGATCCGCAAGAATGCCCGCGAGCCATCCGCCGGCGGCCGATGAGATGAGCGAACTGGTTGCGATCATGCCCGCTTCGCCCTTCGTCATCCCCCATGCGGCAATGAGCGTGGGAATCAGGAACGAATAGATCATGAAGTCGAACGCGTCGACGGCGTAGCCGCCGAAGCCCGCATACAGGGCCTTGCGTTCTTTCGTGTTGAGTTCATTGAACCAGGAAAAGAATGCCATGAAGACTCCTCGGTGGATCGTGTGCTTGCCATGATGTGACGCGTGGCTTTTTCTTGTGCGAAGCACAGGTCGGAGCGCGGTTCGGCGTCGGGTGCAGCGTTGGGTTCAGAGGGTTAGGCCGCCGTCGACATGAATCACCTGTCCGGTGATCTGCCGCGCGTGCGGGCCGAGCAGAAACTCGGCGAGTGCGGCGATGTCGTCGGGCTCGCCGAGACGGCCCGTCGGCGTGGCATCTGCGGCGCGTTGCCAGGCGGCAGGGTCGATGGCCGAATGGCCGCCGTCCTTGCGCGTATAGCCGGGCGCGATGCAATTGACCGTCACGCCCGCGCGGGCATACTCGGCGGCGGCGCTCCTGGCGAGCGCTTCGATCGCGGCTTTGGCGGCGGCGGTTGCGGGAAAGCCGGGGGCATTCGGCGCGAAGCGATGCGCCACGAACGAGCTGACGGCAACCACGCCAGCCTGCGACGAGCGCTGCAGATCAGGTAGCACACCGCGCAGGAGGGCGGCGAATGCAACAGGCATCGCCGCGAGCGTGTGGGCGAAGGTTGTGTCGTCGATGTCCGCCAGACTTTGCCGTGTGGCGAACCCCGCGTTGCTCACGAGTTGATCGATGGGGCCGAACGCGAGGTGCGCGGCGTCGATCAGCCGCGTGGCGGCCGATGTCTCGGAGAGATCGCCGAACCAGATGGCGCACTCGGCGCCAGACGCCTCGCACGCGCGTTGCACCTCAGTCAGTCGCGCCCGGCTTGCGTCGGATGCACCACGGGTATGCAGGAGCAGGCGCGTATCGGGAGAGGAAAGCCGGCGCGCGATGGCCGCGCCGATGCCCGACGCGGCGCCGGTGACGACGATGGTGCGTCCGCCGCGAGGGGCGCACGGGGAGGCGGGGAGGGTCACGATGAGCCCGGCAGTTGAAAAAGTTAGGGATGCACGTGATTATGCCAAACCCATCGCTTGCCGGGACACGCGCGTCAATATTATTCAGGACGTGAACGATTTGGCACGCGCGGCCCTTGAATCGCGCTTGATCTGGCCCCTACGCGGCTCCGACCACCCTTGGCGGGGCGACGTCGCCTACGGCATACAGCGTCATGGTGTGTTGATGAAAGCGGCTGAGCGTTTCCCGATGCGCCACGCTGACCATCGTGGTGCGTGGTAGTCGCGCATGCAGCGCTTCATATACAGCCTCTTCGGTTTCCACGTCGAGGGCGCTGGTCGCTTCGTCGAGGAACAGGTAATCGGGCTTTTGCAGCAAGGCGCGCGCGGTGGCGAGCCGTTGTTGCTCGCCGCCGGACAGGCGACGCGCCCAGTGAGCGACGGTCAGCAACTCGTCACGGTATGGATCGAGGCTGACGGCGCTCAGCGCGTCGCGGCATTCGTCGTCGGTAAACGTGTCGGCCTGCGAAGGAAATGCCAGCGCGGCCTTCAGCGTGTCGATCGGGAGATAGCTTTGTTGCGAGAGGAATAGCACGCGGGCATCGGCGGGAACCTCGATGCGCCCGCTGCCGAACGGCCACAGGCCTGCGAGCGCGCGCAGCATGGTGCTCTTGCCGCAGCCGGAGCGGCCGCGAATGAGCCAGCGCGAGCCGGGGGCGAAGGCAAACGATCCGGCCACCGCGAGCGGTGTACCGTCGGGCAGTGCGAGGCGCAGATCGATGGCCGTGAAGGCGGCCGAGGGCAGGTCGGCGGCCGTGACGAGCGCAATGCCACCCGTGCTCGGCGCTTGCGGCGGTGCGTCGATCACTCGCGTGAATTCGCGCAGCCGGTTGATCGTCGCTTTCCAGTCGGCCAACGTCGAGAAGCTGTTCACGAACCACGAGAAACCATCGCTTACTTGCCCGAACGCGTCGATGATCCGCATCAGTACACCGAGCGTGAACGCCCCGGCGAAGTAACGCGGCGCGGCCGCCATGATCGGGAAGACGATGGCGATCTGCGCGTAGATCGAGTTCGCGAAGATCAATCGCTTCGTCACGACCATGATCTGCCACCAGTTGTCGCGCACGGCCCCGAAGGCCGATTTCAGGCGCGACAACTCGGCCCTTTCGCCGCGATAGAGGGCGACCTGCTCTGCCGACTCGCGCAGACGCACCAGCAGAAAACGGAAATCCGCTTCCACCTGCTGCTGACGATAGCTCAGCCCCACGAGCGGGCGACCGACCTTGAAGATGAAGAATGATCCCACGAGCGCATAGAGCGCCGCGACCCACACCATGTAGCCGGGAATGGTGACATGCATCCCGCCCAGCACAAACGACACCGCACCCGAAATGGTCCAGAGAATGGTGATGAACGAGAACAGCGAGACCAGCGTTGTCAGCAAATCGAGCGACAGCGCGAGTGACGAGCTGACGAGCGTGCGGATGTCTTCCGAAATACGTTGGTCGGGGTTGTCCGCCAGATGATCGCGCTCGATACGGTAATAGGCCTGATGGGAGAACCACTTCGACAGGTTGGCATCGGTGACCCACTGCCGCCAGCGGATTTCGAGCATCTGGCGGAAGTAGGTGCGGAACGTCGCGATGATGATGAAACTGAACGCAAGTACCGCGAACTCGATCAGCGATGACTTGAAGACGGGCCAATTACGCTTGTCGAGGGCGTCGTAGAAGCTGGCGTTCCACGCGTTCAGGCGCACATTTATGAACACGACGGCAAGGTTGAGCGCTACGACGAGCGCAAGCAGCCGGCGCCCCTCCCAACGCTTTTCCGAAGCCCAGTAGGGGCGGATCAACTGCCAGGCGGTCGGGTGCTTCGGTGGCTTGGGGGGTAGGGCGGCCGTGCCGCCGGCCGGCGGCGTCTCGGGAGGCAGGGAAGACATCGGCGTGTGGGCCATGATCGTCTGGCGGGGTTGCCGCGGAAATGCAACGTGTTATTGGGATTGACGGCCCATTTGACCGTAGTTCCGGAGGGTGCGTTGCACGATTTCCGGTTCGGGGCACGCGTCACGGCGATTTTCAGTTTACGTGGGGTTACACGGCTCGCGGAATTCGTCAAAAAACGAGACGCATCGCGCGTGCAACCGTCCGGGACTCCAGCTTGCACGGGCATCGGCATCTATGTTGTAATGGCTGCGGGCGAAACAGGGGTGCTCCGTGTCGAACGCAGGCGTTGGCCATGCGTAACCATCCGACGTGGGGCTGAGAGAGACCCTTTGCACCCGACCCGGATAATACCGGCGTGGGAAGTTTCCGACTCCTCCAGTGGGGTAAGGTGTTCAACACCGTTTCGTCCTTTGCTTTCATGAGGAAAGGACCCCATGCGTTGCCTTCCGCAGTTTCCCACGCGTATTTCCGCGCTTGTTTCGGTGCCTGTTCAGGCGCTTATTTCCGCAATCGCCGCGATTCCCCCCGCGCGTCCGCCCCTGGGGGCTTTCGAGAGCCTGCGCGCCGTCCCGGCCAGCGCGGCAGCACGCGTATGAGCGCGTCTCCTTCGCGTCCCGACGTCGCCGTGCTCGGCGGTGGGCTGTCCGGCCGTCTTCTGGCGTGGCAACTGATTCGTGCCGGCGCGCGCGTGGCGCTCTACGAGCGCGGGGATGCCGACGGATCGGCGGCTGCCGGCTGGGTCGCGGCCGCCATGCTTGCCCCCTTGGCCGAGGCGGCGGTGGCCGAGCCGAGCATCGTCGAGATGGGCGCCGTCGGCCTGGAGCGCTGGCCGGCATTGATCGACGGCCTGCCCGAACACGTTTTCTTCCAACGCAACGGCACGCTGGTCGTGTGGCATCAGCCCGATCGCGCCGAAGCGGTGATGTTCGATCGCCGCATGCGGGCCAATGCCCCGCCGGCGTTGCTTCGCGACGGGGTTCGTCGCGTGTCGGGCGCGCAGTTGGCCGACGTCGAGCCGGCGCTGGCCGGGCGTTTCCAGGAAGGCTGGTGGCTGCCGAACGAGGGCCAGCTCGATAACCGTCAACTGTTGCGCGCGCTGGCGGCCGGTCTCGCGAAGGCGGGCGCGGCGCTGCATTGGCATACCGAGATCGCGGAGGGGGCATATCCGGACGCCGGTCTCGTCATCGATTGCCGTGGGCTGGGCGCACGTGCCGCGCTCACGCAACTGCGCGGCGTGCGCGGCGAGGTGGTGCGAATTCACGCGCCGGGTATCGGGCTGCGCCGGCCGGTGCGATTGTTGCACCCGCGCTATCCGATCTACATCGCGCCCAAGGAAAACGATTTGTACGTGATCGGCGCGACCGAACTCGAGTCGGAAGACATGTCGCCGATGACGGTGCGCTCGGCGCTCGAGCTGCTCTCGGCGGCGCATTCGTTGAACCCGGCGTTCGGCGAGGCGCGCATTGTCGAGCTGAACGTCAACTGCCGTCCGGCATTGCCCGATCATTTGCCGCGGGTGCAGTGGGACGGTGCGCGGTTGTTGCGCGTGAACGGCTTGTACCGGCACGGCTATCTGCTCGCGCCGGCGGTCACGGGAGAGGCTTGCGCGCTGGCGCAGGCATTAATGCAAACGACGGGCGCGCAAATGGGCGTTGGGCACGCGTTCGATTGGGAGACGTGGCGAGCCAGCCGGCCGTGGCCGGATCTGTTCCGTCAGGTTTGAGAGGGAGGGGGACGCGATGGATATCCATATCAATCAACAGACACTGAACGTGGCCGACGCGGCAACGCTGGCCGAGGCGCTCACCGCCTACGGCGCCAAGCCGCCCTTCGCCGCGGCAATCAATGGGCAGTTCGTGCCCAAGTCGCAATATGCCGCGCGTGCGCTGGCGCACGGCGACAAGATCGATGTCGTGCAACCGGTGGCCGGAGGCTGAAATGAATGCATTCACCGAATCGGCCAATGTTGCCGCAGGCAGCGTGCGCGACGCGCTCACACTCTACGACACGCGCTTCGGCAGCCGCTTCCTGCTCGGGACGGCGCGCTATCCGTCGCTGCAGGCACTTAATGATTCCATCGACGCCGCCCGTCCGGGCATGGTGACGGTGGCGTTGCGCCGCCAGCTCTCGGGCCCCGGGGCGCAGGCCTCGGAAGGCCATTTCTGGGAAACGCTGCGTCGCCTCGCGGTGCCGGTACTGCCCAATACGGCCGGCTGCCATTCGGTGCAGGAAGCGGTGACGACGGCGCAAATGGCGCGCGAAGTCTTCGAGACCGACTGGATCAAGCTCGAACTGATCGGTGACGACTATACGCTCCAGCCTGACCCGTTCGGGCTGGTAACGGCCGCCGAGCAACTGATTCGCGACGGCTTCAAGGTGCTGCCGTATTGCACGGAAGACCTGGTGCTGTGCCGTCGCCTGCTCGATGTCGGCTGCCAGGCGCTGATGCCGTGGGGCGCGCCGATCGGCACCGGCAAGGGCGTGATCAATCCGTACGGCTTGCGGCTACTGCGTGACCGACTGCCGGATACGCCACTGATCGTCGACGCGGGCCTGGGCCTGCCGTCGCACGCGTGTCAGGTGATGGAGTGGGGCTTCGACGGCGTGCTGCTCAACACGGCCGTGGCGCTGGCCGCGCAGCCGGTGGAGATGGCCGGTGCGTTCGCCGCTGCCATCAAGGCGGGCCGCGTGGCGTGGCTCGCGGGGCCGATGGCCGAGCGCGAGAGCGCCGAAGCCAGCACGCCGGTCGTCGGGGTGCCGTTCTGGCATCAGACGGGCGCTTGATGTCCGAGGATGGCTCGCTTGAATTTCAACGTCACGCCGCACTGCCTCACCCACCAGGGATCTTCATGACGACGCATACCGGCGCCGCCTCGCTTTCTCACGTGCAATGCCTGCCGGCCGACGCGCTTCTCGCGAGCGCGTGGCAACAGGCCGCGGCCGACATCCGCGCGCGTCTCGCGCCGTGGCCTGACGACCCGACGGCACCCAGTTGGCGTGTGCATGCGCAGACGCCTGCCTGCGCCAGCACGGGGGATGTGATCTGGTGGCCGCTTTCGCCGCAGGGCGCGTCCGGAACCGAAGCGTCCGCGCAGATCGACGCATGGCGCGCGGCGGACGCCGTTGTCCTTTGCTCGCGTGCACTGGCTGCGGGGCAGGTGGAAGACACCCTGTACACGCGCGACGCCGTTTATCGTGTTGCGGGCGCAGACGATCCGGCCTTCTTCCCCGCATTTGCCGCGTTTCTCGACTGCGGGTTCGCGCCGCACGACGCACTCATGCTCGCGCGCGCGTGGCGCACCGACGGCAGCCATGCCCGCGCTGCGGAGGCAGACACGCTGGGGGCCTGGCCGACGGTGCTCGAGACCTTCCCCGTCGTGCTCGGCCAAGTGCCGTCGCCTGGCCGCTTCCCGGCGTGCCCATCGCGCCTCGGTCTGTATCCGGTGTTGCCGAGCGCCGATGCGTGCGAGCGCATGGCCGATCTCCAGGTCGGCACCGTGCAGTTGCGAATCAAGGACCCCGCGCATCCGACGCTGCGCTCGGAGATCGAGCGGACGGTGGCCGCGGGACAGCGCGTGACGCACGACAGCGCCTGGTTCATCAACGACCATTGGCGCGAGGCGGCGCAAGCGAGCGCCTATGGCGTGCATCTAGGCCAGGAAGATATGGCGGCGCTCTCCGCCGAAGCGGTCGCCGCGCTGTTTGCGACCGGTATGCGGCTGGGCATCAGCACGCACGGCTATTACGAGATGCTGGCGGCGCATCACTTTCGGCCGAGCTATCTGGCCGTGGGGGCCGTGTTTCCGACAACGACCAAGGTGATTGCGACCGCGCCGCAGGGACTGGCCAAGCTGGCGCGGTACGTCAAGCTCATCGCGCCGCACTATCCACTCGTCGCGATTGGCGGCATCGACGCCGACAACCTCGCGCAAGTGCTGGACACCGGTGTGACCAGCGCGGCGGTGGTGCGTGCCGTCACGCAAGCCGTCGATGTGGCGGCAGCGGTGAAAGGAATGCAGCGCGCCTTCGCGCAACAACGGGCGTGATGCCCGTTGCGTTGGCGGTCCGTTAGAGCGAGCGCGTCATGAATACGGCGCCGTCGCCGTAGCCGGCCAGCTTTGCGGCCATCTGCGGCGAGATGTCGCTCATCGCGGCATAACCGAAACGTGTCCAGAATCCCTGCGATTGCTGTACCGCCACGAGGGCCGACGCCGGCAAACCCAACGATTGGGCCGACGCCAGGGCGGCCGCGTACAAGCGGCGGGCCACACCCGCACCGCGCGTGCGCGGGGCGAGCGCCATATCGTGGACGTACCAGCAGTCGGACGCATCGGGCAGCGCGTCGAGGCGAGTATCCAGGGGCGGCGGCGCTGCGATGCACCACGGGTGCGTCAAGAGATAACCGGCCACGGTAGCACCCATCGCGTCGGCGTCCACCGCGACCCAACACGTGGCTGGCGAGAGCGCATGGCGAGAGGCCAACGTCGCCTCTGTCTCCTGCATCGGACCACGATACGCCAGCGCCTGAACCGCCAGGACTTGGGGAAGATCGCCGGATTGCATCGGACGAATCCGGAATTCGAGATTGTCCGCAGATTGCGACTGAATGGGGACGAAAGGCGTTTGGGCGGCGCGGGACATTCGGGTCAATGAGTTATTGCGTGAAACGCGGTATTGTAGCAACGGCGCAACATCCATGCCCGGGGAGGTCCCGATAAGTCCTTGCCGCCGTTACGTTTTTTGTCCGTGGTGCCGACGGGAAGGTGGTAGGGCGAATGGGCGCAGGCCCTGTAGAATGCCGCTGGGCAATGCCGATCCCCGATTTCGTTCATCTCCGTTGGGCGGCATCAATCGGCATTCCCCCCTATAATTGGCGTTTTGCGCCGCACTATAAGACCCGAAACGTGCCTACCCCGAATCCGGAAAATTTGCTCGAATTGCGCGACGTCAGCTTTGGTTATGGCGAGCGGCTTGTGCTTTCTGGGTTGAATATGCGGTTTCCCCGCGGCAAGGTCATTGGGGTGATGGGCGGCTCCGGCTGTGGCAAGACGACTGTGCTGCGCCTGATCGGCGGGCTGGTCCATGCCAGCCGCGGCACCGTCGATTTCGACGGGACCGACGTCGCATCGCTTGACCACGCGGGTTGGTACCGCCTGCGTCGGCGCATGGGCATGCTGTTCCAGTTCGGTGCGCTCTTCACCGACATGACGGTGTTCGACAACGTGGCGTTCCCGCTGCGCGAACACACCCGGCTCAGCGACACGCTCATTCGCGATCTTGTGCTGATGAAGCTCAACGCGGTGGGCCTGCGAGGCGCGCGCGACATGAAGCCCGCCGAGATTTCGGGCGGGATGGCGCGCCGTGTGGCGCTGGCGCGTACGATTGCGCTGGACCCCGACCTCGTCATGTACGACGAGCCGTTCACCGGGCTGGACCCGATCTCGCTGGGCATCACCGCGAATCTGATCCGCAAGCTCAACGACGCGCTGGGTGCCACGTCCATCATTGTTTCGCACGATGTTACGGAGACCTTTGCCATCGCCGACTACATCTATTTCATCAGCGAAGGCCGTATCGGTGCCGAGGGGACGCCGGAGGCAATGCGTGCCTCCAGCGACCCGACGGTGCGCCAGTTCATCGACGCGCAGCCGGACGGTCCCGTGAAATTTCAGTATCCTGCGCCGCCCCTTGCGGACGATTTCGGAATGGGAGCGCGTGCATGATCACAACCCTCGGCAGTTATGTTCGCGGCCACGTCGAACGCGTGGGATATGGCGCTCGCATGTTCCTGCGGGTGCTGGCGTCGAGCGGCGCGATGCTGCGCCGGCCGCGCCTGGTGACCGACCAGATTCACTTCGTCGGTAATTTTTCGTTCGTCATCATTGCGGTCTCGGGCCTGTTCGTCGGCTTCGTACTGGGGCTGCAAGGCTATTACACGCTCAACCGGTACGGCTCGGAGCAGGCGCTGGGCCTGCTTGTGGCGCTGTCGCTCGTGCGCGAGCTGGGGCCGGTGATCACGGCATTGCTGTTTGCCGGACGCGCGGGCACCTCGCTCACGGCCGAAATCGGCCTGATGAAGGCGGGCGAGCAATTGACGGCCATGGAGATGATGGCGATCGATCCGGTCGCGCGCGTGGTGGTTCCGCGTTTCTGGGCGGGGGTGATCGCCATGCCGATTCTCGCGGCGATCTTCTCGGCCGTGGGCGTTTTCGGCGGTTACCTGGTCGGCGTGCAGTTGATCGGCGTGGACTCCGGCGCGTTCTGGTCGCAGATGCAGGGCGGCGTGGACGTGTGGTCGGACATCGCCAATGGCGTCATCAAGAGCATCGTGTTCGGCATTGCCGTCACCTTTATCGCCCTGTACCAGGGGTTCGAGGCGCAGCCGACGCCGGAAGGCGTGTCGCGTGCGACTACCCGCACGGTGGTGCAGGCGTCGCTTGCCGTGCTCGGCCTCGACTTCCTGCTCACGGCCCTCATGTTCAGCTGACGGGCCTGCGTGCCCGCCAAGACATAGACAGACAGTTTGCGCACACTGACACAATGAAAAAACACCCCCTCGACTTCTGGGTTGGCCTGTTCGTGGTTCTCGGCTTCGCAGCGCTGCTGTTCCTCGCGCTCAAGGTGGGCAACATGAGTTCGCTGTCGTTCTCGAGCTCGTACCCGGTGACGGTGCGCTTCGACAACATCGGTGGCCTCAAGCCGCGCGCGCCCGTCAAAAGCGCGGGCGTCGTGGTGGGGCGCGTGGCGTCGATCCGGTTCGACGACAAGCGCTACGTGGCCGACGTGACGCTCAACATTGATTCGCAGTATCACTTTCCCAAGGACTCGTCGGCGAAGATCCTGACGTCGGGCTTGCTCGGTGAGCAGTACATCGGGCTGGACGCCGGCGGTGACGATCAGATGCTCAAGGCGGGTGATACGATCACGATGACGCAATCCGCGATCGTGCTGGAAAACCTGATCAGTCAATTCCTGTACAGCAAGGCGGCAGATGCCGGGGGCGCCCAAGCGGGCGGGGCATCGGCTGCCGCGGCACCGGCAGCACCTTCTGCCACGCCGGCATCAGGGGCGGCAACGGTAACCCAAGGAAAATAAAAGAGATGACCCGCATCCGTACTTCGGCAGTGCTGGCCGCCGGCGCGATGGCGCTGGCCGGTTGCGCTACTGTCACGAACCCGAGTCCCGCAGACCCGATCGAAGGGTTCAACCGTTCGATGTATACGTTCAATGACACGCTCGACAAGACGGTCATGACCCCGGTGGCCAAGGGCTACCGCTTCGCGGTGCCGCAACCGGCGCGCGACATGGTCACGAACTTCTTCTCGAACGTGGGCGACGTGTACAACTTCGCCAACAACCTGCTGCAGCTGGAAGTTACCGCTGCCGCGCAGGACTTGATGCGCCTGACGATCAACACCTTCCTGGGGGTGGGCGGTCTGGTCGACTTCGCCACGCCCGCCGGGTTACCCAAGCACAGCCAGGATTTCGGCGTGACGCTCGGCAAGTGGGGCCTGCCTGATGGTCCGTATCTCGTGCTGCCGGTGCTCGGCCCGAGCACGGTGCGCGACACCGTCGGTATGGCTGGCAACATGTTCATCGACCCGACGTCGTATATCAATCCGAATTGGGTGAGCTACTCGATCTATGGGGTTCGCATCGTGAATACGCGGGCGAACTTGCTCGACGCCTCGAACCTGCTCGAAGCCGCAGCCCTCGATCCGTACTCGTTCACCCGCGATGCTTACCTGGCGCGCCGCAAGTACCTGATCAATGGTGGGGCCTCGGGCAACGCTGCGCTGCCGAATTACGAAGAGGAAGACGGTACCGCCGGTGGCACGAATGCCCAGCCCAAGCCAGCCGAACCCGCGTCGGGCGTTCGGGCCGAACCGGAAGCGCCGCAGGGTTCGCCCGTGCCGGGCAAGATCGTGCCGGGCGGCCTGCCGTTCCGTCGGTGATCGTCGCGAGTCGACTGCCGCGCGGCAGCGACTGACCCTGATGACAGGGCGCCCCGCAGAACGGGGCGCCGTCGGCAGGCCCCGTCGGGCAACAGTTTGTTACACGACACTGCCGGCATTCCGAGAACTCCAGACGCAACACGGGTATCCAACCCCGCAACACCCGTCACTCGAAAGAGGAAGTCCACAATGAAGAAGTTCTGGCTCATTCCCGTCATGGCTTTGATGACGTACACTGCCGCCGGCGCCGCCGTGGCCCAGGCCCAGGCGCCCGACGTGCTGGTCAAGCAGACCGTGAACGAGGTGATGTCCGCGGCCAAGATCGATCCGAATATCCAGAAGGGTGATCTGAACAGTATTACCAAGCTGGTCGAGCAGAAGATTCTGCCGCACGCGGACTTCGCGAAGACGACGCAACTGGCGACCGGCGCCGCATGGCGCAACGCCACTCCGCAGCAACGCCAGCAACTGACCGAGCAATTCAAGACGCTGCTGCTGCGCACGTACGCGGGTGCCATCGCCCAGATTCGCGACCAGCAGGTCAACTACAAGCCGTTCCGCGGTCAGCCCGGCGACACCGACGCGGTCGTCTATACCGACGTCCTCAACAACGGTCAGCAGATCGAGCTCGACTATCGTCTGTACAAGACCGCCAGCGGCGAATGGAAGCTGTATGACCTGAACGTGCTGGGCGCCTGGCTCATCCAGACGTACCGCAACCAGTTCGCCGAGCAGGTGAACAAGTCGGGCGTCGATGGCCTGATTCAGTTCCTGACGCAGCGCAACCAGCAACTGGCAGGCGGCAAGTAAGCGCATGCTCGCGTTGCAGACCAACCTTACGCACGACACCGCCGGCGACGTCCTCGCGCAGGCCATCGATCGCATCGACGCGGGCGAGACCCAGATCGATTGCGCCGGGCTCAAGCAATTCGACTCGTCGGCGCTCGCCGTGCTGCTGGCCCTGCGTCGCCACGCGGTCCGGCGTGGCTCGACGTTGGCGTTCACTAATCTGCCGACGGGGCTGGCCAGCCTTGCGCTGGTGTATGGCGTCGATCATTTGCTCTCGATCTGATTCGTCCGGCCAACGGTGACCCAACGCAAAGCGTCGTCTCGCAACGGCGCTTTTTTTATGCGCCATGCGGCGACGCCGGTCGAGCGCGACGTGCCACTGGCATGACGGCATCGCCGGTGCTGCCGGGCCGTTCGACCGGGCGTGAGCACGGGCGCCACCAGCTTCCTTTATAATCAGGGGTTTTCTGCCGACTTTTGGGCAGTTACCCTCATCCGGGCACCCGCGCCGCCGCTGTGGCTGCTGCCGCGATCTCAGCGGTTGGCGCCCACAGGCGGCCGTGACCGGAGAATCTATATGGCGTACCCGCCAGGCGGGTGCGTGCAGTCAATGGCCGCCATCGAAATCCGTCACGTCAAAAAGCGCTATCAAGCGTTGCAGGCGCTCAAAGGCGTCAGCTTTTCGATCGAAGAAGGGGAATTCTTCGGTCTGCTCGGTCCCAACGGCGCCGGCAAGACCACGCTGATCAGTATTCTCGCGGGGCTTGCGCGCGCGGATGCCGGCAGCATCAGTGTGCTTGGCCACGATGTCGTGCGCGACTACCGCAATGCCCGCCGCAAACTCGGCGTGGTGCCGCAGGAACTCGTCTTCGATCCGTTCTTCTCCGTGCGCGAAACGCTGCGTATCCAGTCCGGCTATTTCGGCCTGGCACACAACGACGACTGGATCGACGAAGTGATGGCGAATCTCGACCTGACCGACAAGGCCGACGCGAACATGCGCCAGCTCTCGGGCGGCATGAAGCGACGTGTGCTCGTCGCGCAGGCGCTCGTGCATCGCCCGCCGGTGATTGTGCTCGACGAGCCGACCGCCGGGGTCGACGTCGAACTGCGCCAGACGCTCTGGAAATTCATCTCGCGCCTGAACCGCGAAGGCCACACCATCGTGCTGACGACGCACTATCTCGAAGAAGCGGAAGCGCTGTGCGACCGCATTGCCATGCTCAAGCGCGGCGAAGTCGTGGCGCTCGAGCGCACGACCTCGCTGCTGCAGCGTTTTGCGGGCACGCGTCTGGTGCTGCGCTTCAAGCAGGGCACGCTGCCTGACGAACTGCGTCCGTTGCTGAGTGATGCGCAGGACACAGGAGGTTCCCAGTTCGCGCTGCGCCTGTCGGGCTGCGACGAAGTGGAATCGATTCTCGCCACCTGCCGGGCGGCGGGCTGCATCGTCGAGGACATCGATATCCAGAAGGCCGACCTCGAGGACGTGTTCGTGCAGATCATGTCCGGTTCGCGCGCGACGGAGGTGGCAGCATGAGCGGCGCATGGGTTGGCGGGTGGATCGGATTCCGCACACTGTTCTACAAGGAAGTGCTGCGCTTCTGGAAGGTCAGTTTCCAGACCGTGGCCGCGCCGGTGCTCACCGCGCTGCTGTACCTGATGATCTTCGGCCACGTGCTCGAAGACCGCGTGAAGGTCTATGACCAGATCACGTACACGTCCTTTCTCGTGCCGGGCCTGGTGATGATGAGCGTGTTGCAGAACGCGTTCGCGAACAGTTCGTCGTCGCTGATCCAGTCCAAGATCACGGGCAACCTCGTGTTCATGCTGTTGCCCCCGCTGTCGCACTGGGAGATATACGGCGCGTACGTGCTCGCCGCCGTCGTGCGCGGGCTGTGTGTGGGCGCAGGCGTGTTCGCGGTGACGGTGACGTTCACGCATCTGACGTTTGCCGCGCCGCTGTGGATCTTGGGCTTCGCGTTCCTCGGGGCGGCGATTCTCGGCACGCTGGGCCTGATCGCGGGCATTTGGGCAGAAAAATTCGACCAGCTTGCGGCGTTCCAGAACTTCCTGATCATGCCGGCAACGTTCCTCGCGGGCGTGTTTTACTCGATTCACTCGCTGCCGCCGCTGTGGCAGGCTGTCTCGCACTTCAACCCGTTCTTCTACATGATCGATGGGTTCCGTTACGGCTTCTTCGGCGTGTCCGACGTCGCCCCGCAGACCAGCCTTGCCGTCGTGGGTGCGACTTTTCTGATAGTCGCAACCGTGGCGCTGAATTTGCTGCGCCGTGGCTATAAATTGCGTCACTGAACTTCTCTAGGATTGGCCATGCTGCCTACCCCCGAACAAATCAAACACTACATCGAAGCCGGCCTGGCGTGCGAGCATGTGGCCGTCGAAGGCGATGGCCAGCATTTCTTCGCGACCATCGTGAGCGAGCAGTTCGCCGGCAAGCGCCTCATTGCCCGCCATCAACTTGTGTACGCCGCGCTGGGCGATCGCATGAAGGCTGAAATTCATGCGCTGTCCATGAAGACCCTCACGCCCGCGGAGTATCAGGCGCAATGAGGATTACGCAAGAAAGCGCCGGCGTCGCCGGCAACGGCGAGACCGCCGCTGGCGAGCGCATGGCCACCGACCACCTGGAGATCGAGGGCGGCGAGCGGCTGGCGGGCGAGATTACCGTGTCGGGCGCCAAGAACGCGGCCCTGCCGATTCTGTGCGCGTGCCTGCTGACGGCCGAGCCGCTGGTGCTCGGTAACGTCCCCGATCTGCACGACGTGCGCACCATGCTGTCGCTGCTCGCGCGCATGGGGGTGAAGATCGAGCGCCACGGCGAATCGGTGACGCTCGACGCGTCGCAGATCACGGAGCCGGCGGCCCCGTACGACCTCGTGAAGACCATGCGGGCGTCGATTCTCGTGCTTGGCCCGCTGCTGGCCCGTTGCGGCGAGGCGCGCGTGTCGCTGCCGGGCGGGTGCGCGATCGGGGCGCGGCCCGTCGACCAGCACATCAAGGGCCTGCAGGCGATGGGCGCCGAGATCACGCTGACGCATGGCGACATCGTCGCCAAGGCGGCGCGCCTGCGCGGCGAGACGCTCGTGACCGACATGATCACCGTGACGGGTACCGAAAACCTGCTCATGGCGGCAACGTTGGCCAACGGCGTCACCGTGCTGGCCAACGCCGCACGCGAACCCGAAGTGACGGATCTGGCCCAACTGCTGGTGAAGATGGGCGCGAAGATCGACGGCATCGGCACGGACCGTCTGGTGGTGACCGGGGTGTCGCGCCTGGGCGGCGCCACGCACGATGTCGTGCCCGACCGGATCGAAGCCGGCACGTTCCTGTGCGCGGCCGTGGCCACGCGCGGCGATATCACGCTGCATCGCGTGGTGCCGGGCACGCTCGATGCCGTGATCGAGAAACTGCGCGAAACCGGCGCGAACGTGACGGCCGGCGCGGATTGGCTGCGCGTGTCGATGGACCGGCGCGCACGGGCGGTCAGTTTCCGGACGTCGGAGTATCCGGCGTTCCCGACCGACATGCAGGCCCAGTTCATGGCGCTCAACTGCGTTGCCGAAGGGGCGTCGCAGGTCGTCGAAACGATCTTCGAGAACCGCTTCATGCACGTGCAGGAGTTGACGCGTCTGGGCGCGAATATCGGCATCGACGGCAACACGGCGCGGATTTCCGGCGTGGATCGCCTGTCGGGTGCGCATGTGATGGCGACCGACCTGCGCGCGTCCGCCAGCCTGATCGTCGCGGGGCTGACGGCAGAGGGCCGCACGCTCGTCGACCGTATTCACCACCTCGATCGCGGCTATCATCGCATCGAGGCCAAGTTGTGCGCCGTGGGCGCGCGAATCCGGCGCGTCAAAGCGCGCCAGGGAGACATTGCATGAGTTCCGCCAAGCCCGCCCAGCCGCTCGCTCAACCGCTGACGCTGGCGCTCTCGAAAGGGCGTATCTTTACGGAGACGCTGCCGTTGCTGGCGGCCGCCGGCATCGAAGTCACGGAAGACCCCGAGACCTCCCGCAAGCTGATTCTGCCGACGACGGATCCGAACCTGCGCGTGATCATCGTGCGCGCGACCGATGTGCCGACCTATGTGCAGTATGGTGCCGCCGACTTCGGCGTGGCCGGCAAGGATGTGCTGATCGAACATGGCGGTGGCGGCCTGTATCAGCCGATCGATTTGAACATTGCGCGTTGTCGCATGTCTGTTGCTGTACCGAAGGGCTTCGACTACGCAAATGCAGTACGTCAGGGGGCGCGCTTGCGCGTGGCGACCAAGTACGTGCAGACGGCGCGCGAGCACTTCGCGGCCAAGGGCGTGCACGTCGACCTGATCAAGCTGTACGGCTCGATGGAGTTGGGCCCGCTCGTGGGCCTGGCCGACGCGATCGTCGATCTGGTGAGCACCGGCGGCACGCTGCGGGCCAACAATCTGGTGGAAGTGGAGGAGATCATGGACATCTCGTCCCGCCTCGTGATCAATCAGGCTGCACTCAAGTTGAAGCGTGAGTCGTTGCAGCCTATTCTGGATGCTTTCGAGCAGGCTTCCCGGCAAACAGCATGAAACTCGATATTCGCAAACTCGACTCCTCCGCCGAAGGCTTCGCGACGCAACTTCGCGATGTCCTGGCGTTCGAGGCGAGCGAAGACGCCGCCATCGATCGAGCGGCGGCCGATATTCTCGCCGACGTGAAAACGCGAGGTGATGCCGCCGTCATCGAATACACCAACAAGTTCGACCGTCTGCGCGCGCCCGACATGGCGGCGCTGGAGCTGTCCGCCGAAGCGCTGGCGGCAGCGCTCGAGTGCCTCGAGCCGAAGCGTCGCGCGGCGCTCGAAGCCGCGGCGGCCCGCGTGCGCGCGTATCACGAGAAGCAGCGCATCGAGTGCGGCAGCCATAGCTGGCAATACACCGAGCCGGACGGCACGGTGCTGGGCCAGAAGGTCACGCCGCTCGATCGCGTGGGCATCTATGTGCCGGGCGGCAAGGCGGCGTATCCGTCGTCGGTGCTGATGAACGCCATCCCGGCGCGTGTGGCGGGCGTGAAAGAGATCGTCATGGTGGTGCCCACGCCGGATGGCGTGCAGAACCCGCTGGTGCTTGCCGCCGCGCAAATCGCCGGTGTGGATCGCGTGTTTACCATCGGCGGCGCACAGGCCGTCGCGGCGTTGGCCTACGGCACCGCGACGGTGCCGGCCGTCGACAAGATCGTCGGCCCGGGCAACGCTTTCGTGGCCGCCGCCAAGCGCCGCGTGTTCGGCACCGTCGGCATCGACATGATCGCCGGGCCGTCCGAGATCCTTGTCATCTGCGACGGCACGACCGATCCCGACTGGGTTGCCATGGACCTGTTCTCGCAGGCCGAACACGACGAACTCGCGCAGTCGATCCTGCTGTGCCCGGACGCCGCGTACCTCGCACGCGTGCACGCTTCGCTGGAGCGCCAGATCGACGAGATGCCGCGTCGCGACGTGATCGCCGCCTCACTGCGTGGCCGTGGCGCGCTGATCAAGGTGCGCGACATGGCCGAAGCGTGCGAGATCGCCAACGTGATCGCGCCGGAGCACCTCGAGATCTCGGCCGAAACCCCACGGCAGTGGGGCGACAGGATTCGCCACGCCGGGGCGATCTTCCTCGGCAAGTTCACGAGTGAGAGCCTGGGCGATTACTGCGCCGGTCCCAACCACGTGCTGCCGACATCGCGCACGGCACGGTTTTCGTCGCCACTGGGCGTGTACGACTTCATCAAGCGTTCGAGCCTGATCGAAGTGAGCGAGGGCGGCGCCCGCATGCTCGGCGAAATCGCCGCGGAACTGGCCTACGGCGAAGGCCTGCAAGCGCACGCGCGCAGCGCCGAATACCGTCTGCGTCGCGAGTCCTGACATGCGCGACGACGCCCTGCGGCCCGCGTATTGTCCAACGACGTGGGCCATCGCTTGGCGTCGGATCCGCGCCATCGCGGGTTCCCCGTGGTCATCTTCATGGTCGCTGCCCGTCCGCTTCCAGCGGGCTGTTCGGCGGGTGGGCGCCGTGTTCGCCCTCGGGATGGCGGCCAGTGCCTCGGTCTGCGCCGCCAGTCAATATTGCCAGCACGCCACGTTCGACGGCACGTCCGTCGAGCGCATGACGGTATGCGTGAGCCGTCAGGCGTTCGATAACGACATCTACGTGTTGCGGCTTGGCGGCAAGATCGCGCTGCGTGGCACGGACGACGAAGTGGCCCATGGTCTGTTCGGGCGCGTCGGCAATCGCCTGGTGGCGATGCGATGCGAGGCGGAAGCGGCGCCCGCGCGCGTGAGTCCGGCGGCAGCGCAGGCGCTGTCCTGGCAGACCGGCGTGCGGTTGCAGCGCATTACCGATGCCCTCGGTAGCGTGGAGACCGGCCGCCGGTGCATCGTCAAGATCGACGGTGCCGACGCCGGACGGCTGACATTCGCCTTCAACTAATCCTTTTCGACCCATTGCGACGGTTTCGAGCCGTTTCGAGCCGTTTCGAACCGTTTCGAACCGTTTCGAACGCCTTTGCGCGATGTCGCCCGATCCTCATCTACTGCCATGTCCGTCGACCAAGTGATTCGTACCGATGTGCTCGCCATGAGCCCCTACGCCGTCCCTGACGCCAGCGGTTTCCTCAAGCTCGACGCGATGGAGAATCCGTACGGCCTGCCGCCGGCGTTGCGCCGCGCGCTGGGGCAGCGCCTGGCCGACGTGGCGCTCAATCGTTACCCGGCGCCGCGTCCACAGGCGCTGCTCGATACACTCGCCCGCACGATGGGCGTGCCGGCCGGGGCCAAGCTGCTGCTGGGCAACGGCTCGGACGAGATCATCAGCATGATCGCGATGGCCACGGCCCGGCCGGGAGCCGCCGTGATCGCCCCGATGCCGGGCTTCGTCATGTACGAGATGTCGGCGCGCCTTGCGGGCATCGAGTTCGTCGGCGTGCCGCTGCGCGCCGACTTCTCGCTCGATATGCCGGCGATGTTGAACGCCATTGCGGCGCATCCTGGCGCAGTGGTCTACCTGGCCTATCCAAACAACCCGACGGGCAATCTGTTCGCCGACGACGACGTCGAGACGCTCGTGCGCGCCGCCAGCCGTGGCCTCGTGGTGATCGACGAGGCGTACCAGCCGTTTGCCGGGAAGACGTGGATGCCGCGTCTGCCGGAGTTTCCCCATCTGCTCGTCATGCGCACCGTCTCGAAGCTCGGGCTGGCGGGTATCCGGCTGGGCTACGTGGCGGGCAGCGCGCAATGGCTCGACCCGATCGACAAGGTGCGTCCGCCCTATAACGTCAACGTGCTCACGCAGGCGTGCGCCGAATTCATGCTCGATCACCTCGACGTGCTCGACGCCCAGGCGGCCGAATTGCGCGCCGAACGGGCGCGCCTGGCCGCTGCCGTGGCGGTGCTGCCGGGGGTCCGTGTGTTTCCGAGCGATGCGAATTTCCTGCTCGTGCGGGTGCCGGATGCCGACAAAACCCACGCGGGGCTGCTCGCACACAAGGTGTTGATCAAAAACGTGGGTAAAATGCACGTATTGCTGGCCAATTGCCTGAGATTGACGGTCGGCACCCCCACGGAGAATGCGGCAATGGTGGAAGCCCTGGCCGCATCACTCTAACAAGCCATACGACGAGAACTCACCATCATGCGCATTGCGGAAGTCGTTCGCGATACCAGCGAAACGCAAATACGCGTCAAGATCGACCTGGACGGCACCGGCCGCAAGACACTCGATACCGGCGTGCCGTTCCTGGACCACATGCTCGACCAGATCGCGCGCCACGGCTTGATCGACATGGATGTCGAAGCCCGCGGCGATACCTTCATCGACGATCACCACACGGTGGAAGACGTCGGTATCTCGCTGGGCATGGCGGTGGCCAAGGCCATCGGGGACAAGAAGGGTATCGTGCGCTACGGCCACAGCTATGTGCCGCTCGACGAGGCGCTGTCGCGTGTCGTGATCGATTTCTCGGGCCGTCCCGGTCTCGAATTCCATGTGCCGTTCACGCGGGCGCGCGTCGGCAATTTCGACGTCGACCTGACCATCGAATTTTTCCGCGGCTTCGTCAATCATGCGGGTGTCACGCTGCATATCGACAATCTGCGTGGCATCAATGCCCACCACCAGTGCGAAACGGTGTTCAAGGCGTTCGGTCGCGCGCTGCGCATGGCGGTCGAGATCGACCCGCGCGCCGCGGGTGTTGTGCCGTCCACGAAGGGAAGCCTGTAACGCGAGACGGGCCGGCGCTGCCGGCCCGATAGCCCGTCGGTCCGCGAGGCCGGCGCTCCTGCGACGATTCATCGACCGGCTGGCCGCCGGCGCCGTGTGCCCCCTATGACGCTCGACGCCTTCAAGTTTTTCATCTCGTTGCTGGCCCTGATCAATCCGCTCGGGGCGATCCCGCTATTCATCAGCCTGACGTCATCGCAGACGCGCGATGAGAAGCGACGTACGATCAATGTCGCGGCGATCGCCGTCGCCCTGGTGGTCGCGGGCTCGGGGCTGTTCGGTGAAGCCATCATCCGCTTCTTCGGTATTTCGATCGCGTCGCTTGAAGTTGGCGGCGGCGTCATCATGTTGCTCATGGCAGTGAACATGATCAACGCGCAGACCGGGAACACGCGCTCGACGGCGGAAGAGCGCGACGAAGCGGAGGAGCGACCCAACATCGCCGTGGTGCCGCTCGCGATCCCGCTGCTCACCGGACCGGGTACGATCAGTACCGTGATCATTTACTCGGGGCGTGCGCACGGCTGGGCGCAGATCCTGATGCTCATGGCGATTGGCGTGGGCCTGGGCGCGGTGTGCTGGGTGGCGCTGCGCAGCGCCGGGCGCCTTGAAGCCTGGCTCGGGCGTACGGGCATCAATATCGGCACGCGTCTGATGGGGTTGATCCTCTCGGCGCTGGCCGTGGAATTCATTATCGATGGTTTGAAAATACTGCTGCCGGGTTTGAGATGAATAAGATTGCGATTGTCGACTACGGAATGGGCAACCTGCGCTCGGTCTATCAGGCGCTGCGTGCGGCCGCGCCGGAGGCCGATGTGAGCATCAGCAGCGACGCCGCTGAGATTCGCGCCGCCGACCGCGTGGTGCTGCCGGGACAGGGCGCGATGCGCGACTGCATGGGCTGCCTGAATGAATCGGGCCTGCGCGAAGCGGTGGTCGAGGCCGCCGCCACCAAGCCGATGTTCGGTGTGTGCGTGGGTGAGCAGATGCTGTTCGACATGTCCGAAGAGGGCAATACGCCCGCGCTCGGCCTGCTGCCGGGCCGCGTGGTGCGCTTCGAACTCGAGGGCCAGGTGCAGGACGACGGCTCGCGCTTCAAGGTGCCGCAGATGGGCTGGAACCGTGTGCGCCAGACGCAGCCCCACCCGATGTGGGCCGGCGTGCCCGACGACAGTTATTTTTACTTCGTGCACAGCTATTACGTTGTGCCCGCAAGACCCGAGTTGACGGTCGGCGAGACGGTCTATGGAGTGCCCTTTACCTGTGCAGTGGCCCAAGATAATATCTTCGCCACCCAGTTCCACCCGGAAAAGAGCGCTCAGGCCGGCCTTGCCCTGTATCGTAATTTTGCGCAGTGGAAGCCCTGATCGTGATCCGTTTGGCGCGTTCGCGCCCGGATGTCTCTCGGAGCATGCCCGGCGTCCCGGCTTATACTGTGTCATGTTGATGAATCCGATCCCGACGTGCCGATACCCGGCAAGGCTGGGGTCGGTTTTATGTTGTCCGCGTAGTCTGCGAATTCCCTTTACCTCCCTCTAGCGACGTTTCACGATTGCCTATGCTGCTCATCCCGGCCATCGACCTTAAAGACGGTCAGTGTGTTCGCCTCAAACAAGGCGACATGGATCAAGCCACCGTATTCTCGGAAGACCCCGCAGCCATGGCTCGACATTGGGTCGAGCAAGGCGCGCGCCGCCTCCACCTGGTGGACTTGAACGGCGCATTCGTCGGCAAGCCGCGCAACGAAGCGGCCATCCGCACCATCATTCAGGAGGTCGGGGCTGATATTCCCGTGCAACTGGGCGGTGGTATTCGCGACCTGGCCACCATCGAGCGCTATCTCGACGACGGTCTGTCGTACGTCATCATCGGGACGGCGGCGGTGAAGAATCCCGGATTCCTCCGCGATGCGTGCACTGCCTTCGGCGGGCACATCATCGTCGGTCTCGACGCCAAGGACGGCAAGGTCGCCACCGACGGCTGGAGCAAGCTCACCGGCCACGAAGTCGTGGATCTGGCGCGCAAGTTCGAGGACTACGGCGTCGAATCGATCATCTACACCGATATCGGCCGCGACGGCATGCTCCAGGGCATCAACATCGAGGCGACCGTACGTCTCGCGCAGGCCGTGACGGTGCCGGTGATCGCCAGCGGCGGGCTGTCGAACCTGGACGATATCGATGCGCTTTGCCAGGTCGAGCGGGAGGGCGTCGAAGGCGTTATCTGCGGCCGTGCGATCTACTCGGGCGACCTGAACTTCTCGGCGGCGCAAACGCGTGCCGACGAGCTTTCCGGAGGAGCGGCATAAGCGAGACCACGGCTGCGGCCGCCTCGCCTGCCAACATCATGGCTCTCGCTAAACGCATCATCCCGTGTCTGGACGTGACGGCTGGCCGCGTGGTCAAGGGTGTCAATTTCGTCGAACTTCGCGACGCGGGCGACCCCGTCGAGATCGCCCGTCGCTATGACGAACAGGGTGCCGACGAACTGACGTTCCTCGACATCACGGCGACCTCTGACGGGCGCGACCTCATCTTGCCGATCATCCAGGCGGTGGCCGCGCAGGTCTTCATTCCGCTGACCGTGGGCGGTGGCGTGCGCGAGGTGGCCGACGTGCGCCGCCTGCTCAACGCCGGTGCCGACAAAGTCAGCATGAACTCGTCGGCCGTGGCCAATCCGCAACTGGTGGCCGACGCGGCCGCCAAGTACGGCTCGCAGTGCATCGTCGTGGCGATCGACGCCAAGCGTGTGTCCGCCGACGGCGACGCGCCGCGCTGGGAGGTCTTCACACACGGCGGCCGCCAAGCCACCGGGCTCGACGCCGTGGCCTGGGCCAAGCGGATCGAGACCCTTGGTGCGGGCGAAATCCTGCTCACCAGCATGGATCGCGACGGCACGAAGAGCGGCTTCGACCTGGCGCTCACGCGCGCGGTGTCGGACGCCGTGAGCATTCCCGTGATCGCATCGGGCGGCGTGGGATCACTGGCCGACCTGGCCAACGGCGTGACCGAAGGCCACGCGGACGCCGTGCTTGCCGCGAGTATCTTCCACTACGGCGAGCACACGGTCGGCGAAGCGAAACGCTTCATGGCCGACAAGGGTATTTCGGTGCGGCTCTGAACGGAATTCGACGGATCATGACGCAAGATTGGCTGGACAAGGTAGCTTGGGACGCGCAGGGCCTCGTGCCCGTCATTGCGCAGGAAGTCGGCAGCAACGATGTGCTGATGTTCGCCTGGATGAACCGTGAGGCGCTCGCGCGCACGGTCGAGACTGGCGAGGCCGTCTATTATTCGCGTTCGCGCAAGCGGCTGTGGCACAAGGGCGAGGAGTCGGGCCACGTGCAGAAGGTGCACGAGATTCGTCTGGACTGCGACGAAGACGTGGTGCTGATCAAGGTCGAGCAGATCGACGGCATTGCCTGCCACACCGGTCGCCATTCCTGTTTCTTCCAGAAGTTCGAGGGTAGCGTCGAGGATGGCCGATGGGCATCCGTCGAGCCGGTGCTCAAGGACCCGCACAAGATCTACAAGTGAGCGCCATGAACGATACGCTGGAGCGTGTGGCCGAGGTGATCGCCTCGCGCAGGGGGGGCGACCCCGACAAATCGTACGTCGCCCGTCTGTTCCACAAGGGCGACGATGCCATCTGCAAGAAGATCGGCGAAGAGGCCACTGAAGTGGTGCTCGCGGCGAAGGATATTCGCATCGGCGGGGCCGATAACCTGCGCCAGAAGCTTGTCAACGAGACGGCCGACCTGTGGTTTCACTGCATGGTGCTGCTCGCGCATCACGACCTGAGCCCGAACGAAGTGCTCGCCGAACTGGCGCGCCGCGAAGGGTTGTCGGGGCTCGTGGAAAAGGCGCAGCGCGGCATCCGTGGCGAACACGCAGATTGATTTCCCTCGGCCGTGATGGCCGTGATCGTGGATATGCCGCGCAGGCTCACGCGAGGAGACGCCTCATGAACGATTCGCAGCCCCCGGGTGCGACCGGATCGTCCGGTAGCCCGGGCAATCCTTACCTTGCCACGCCCCCGAATGCGCCGAGCGCCGAGCAGGAGCGCGCGCTGCGCAAGCTCACGCACGTGCTCTATGCGCTCTACGCGCTGTTCTGGCTCACGGGCGGCGTGACCGCCATCGTGGCGATCATCATCAACTACATCAAGCGCGACGATGCGGCCGGCACGCTCTACGCCTCGCATTTCACCTGGCAGATCCGCACGTTCTGGTGGTCGGTGGTCTGGGGTGTGCTCGGCGTGGCGCTCGCCGTGGTGATGGTCGGCTTCGCCATTCTTTGGGTGCTGGGCATCTGGGCACTGTACCGGATCGTCAAGGGCTGGCTCTACCTGAACGACAACAAGCCCATGTATGCCGCGCGCGCCTGAACCACGCTGAGCGGCACTTCGAACCGTACACGTATTCGAGAGGACGACACACGCATGACGCACGACAACTGTATCTTCTGCAAGATCATTGCCGGGCAGATCCCGAGCGCGCAGGTCCATGCCGACGACGATGTCGTGGTGTTCAGGGACATCAACCCGGCCGCCGATCTGCACCTGCTCATGGTGCCGCGCAAGCACATCGCCACGCTGCAGGACTGCCAGCCGGACGATCAGGCGCTGCTGGGCAAGATGATGCTGCTCGCGCCAAGGCTGGCCGCGGAGCAGGGCTATCGTTTTGACGGCGATGCGTCGAACATCGAAGGCAACGGGTTCCGTGTCGTGACGAACACCGGGCCGGGCGGCGGCCAGGAGGTTTATCATCTTCACATGCACATTCTGGCCGGGCCGCGTCCGTGGAAGCGGATGTAAATAGCGCTGGCGGCGGGGCACGACACTTTGTCGCGCAAGACAGCCAGATCGTGCAAGCGTCCCGCATCGACGACAGTTTCACGAAACATTTATTTCTACCCGGCCTCCGGCCCGGTTACGATGCAGGACGTGACGCGCAATGTGCCACAATGGGGCACATTGCCGCGGGCACGGCGGCAAACATGGAGCGCTTGTCCGGGGGGCGTGACGCCAGGGCAATCGTGCACGACAAGACCCCGTCGCGATGCGGCAGGGGTGGGGAAACGCAAGGAGAGTGGTCATGGGTTCGTTGAGTATTTGGCACTGGCTGATCGTGCTGGTGATCGTGATGATGGTTTTCGGCACCAAGAAGCTGCGTAACATCGGCAGCGACCTGGGTGGCGCCGTGAAGGGTTTCAAGGACGGCATGAAGGAGGGCGAAGGTGCCCCGGCCGCCAAGGAAGACCCGGCGGCTGCCAAGGAACTGCGCGATTCGACCACCATCGACGTGCAGGCCAAGGACGCGAGCAATCACAAGCAAGGCTAAGCCGGCGTCGACATGATCGATCTTGGTCTTTCCAAGCTGATGCTGATCGGCGTTGTCGCGCTGGTCGTGATCGGCCCCGAGCGCTTGCCCAAGGTGGCACGCACGGCGGGGGCACTCTTTGGCCGCGCACAGCGCTATATCAACGATGTGAAAGCCGAGGTGAGCCGCGAGATGGAACTCGACGAGTTGCGCAACATGCGCACCCAGTTCGAGGACGCGGCCCGCAGCGCCCAGAACACCATTCAGAAGCAGTTGCACGAGCAGGAGGCGTCGCTCAACGACGCCTGGGCCAGTGCCACGGGGACATCGACCGGCGAAATCGCCGGTGGCGGCACGGACGCGGCGACCGGGTATTCGGACAGCTATCTGGCCGAACCGGTGGTCACGTCCGGGATACGCGGGTCGACCAAGCGCCGCAACTGGCGTGTGCGCCGGACTGCCACACCGATCTGGTTCAAGCAGGCCAGCGCCACGCGAACGCGGGTGCAGTCGGGGGCGGCGCGCGTGGCGCGCCACACGCCGGTCAAGCTGCGCCGGCCCGTCAAGTTCTTCTGAGGCGCTTGCGCACTGAACTTCCCGCCATCTGGCACTGTGCCGGCTTCATTCCTGGATAAGTCGACGTGAGCGACGACAAGCAAATCCCCGAAGGGGGCTCCGAAGAGACCTTCATCTCGCATCTGATCGAGCTGCGCAACCGCATCATTCGCGCGGGTGCGGCGGTGATCGTGGTGTTCCTCTCCCTGGTCTATTGGGCGCCGGATATTTTCCGCCTGCTCTCTCGTCCACTGATGCAATCGCTGCCCGTGGGCGGCAAGATGATCGTCACGGATATCACCGGCTCGTTCTTCGTGCCGATGAAGGTCACAATGATGGTGGCGTTCGTCATCGCGCTACCGATCGTGCTCTACCAGGCCTGGGCGTTCGTAGCGCCGGGGTTATATCAGCACGAGAAGAAGTTGGTCGTGCCGCTCGTCGTGAGCAGCTACACGCTGTTCCTGCTCGGCATGTCGTTCGCCTACTTCCTGGTGTTCCCGACCGTGTTCCACTTCATGGCGCATTACAACGCGCCATTGGGCGCGGAAATGAACACCGATATCGACAATTACCTGAGTTTTGTCCTCACGATGTTCCTGTGCTTCGGGGTGACCTTCGAAGTGCCGGTCGTTGTCGTGGTGCTCGCCCGCATGGGTGTGGTCAGCATCGACAAGCTCAAGCAGATTCGGCCGTACGTGGTGGTGGGCGCCTTTGTGCTCGCGGCCGTCGTGACGCCGCCAGATATGCTCTCGCAGCTCATGCTGGCGATCCCGCTCTGTATCCTTTACGAGCTGGGCCTGATTGCTGCACGGCTGTTCGTCAAGCAGGGGCAGCAGGCTGGAGACGAGAGCGAGGGCAATGGCGAGGCGACGCCGTAACCCAGCATAACCGGACGTGACCTGCCGCGGCACCGCCACCGGCTCGCGACACCGATACAGACAAAAAAGCACGGGTCCATGACCCGTGCTTTTTTTGGGAGTGATCGCCAAGGGGGACTGCCCGGGCGGCGATGGACAATGCTGAGCGCAGAGACGACGACGGCCGCGCCGAAGCGCAGCCGTCGTGTCGTTCCGGCCGTCGGGTGCCGTCAGTCGGCGCTGTTCCCGTCCGGGCCGCCGTCACCACCACTGTCGGTGCCGTCGCCACTGTCCTGCGCCGGTCGCTTGGGGGGCGGGGGGCGTTTGCCGATGGTCACGATGAGATCCATCGCTTTCTTTTTGCGCGTGACGTTCAGCTTGACCTGCGTGCCCGGCTTGATCTGAGCGATCACGTTGAGCAGTTCGGTGGTGTCGCGAATCGACTCGTCGTTCACCTTTGTCAGGATGTCGCCCGGTTGGACGCCGGCCTTGTCGGCGGGCCCCCCTTGTACGACGCCGGCGATGATCACCCCTGAGTCCTGCTGCAGGCCGAACGACTCTGCGATATCCGAGGTAATGTCCTGTGGCTCGACACCGACCCAGCCCCGCGTGACCGAGCCGGTGGTAATGATGCTCTCGAGCACCGAGCGGGCCGTCGACACCGGAATGGCGAAGCCGATACCCATGTTGCCGCCGCTGCGCGAGTAGATCGCTGTGTTGATGCCCAGCAGGTTGCCGTTCACGTCGACCAGTGCGCCGCCCGAGTTGCCGGGGTTGATGGCGGCATCCGTCTGAATGAAGTTCTCGAACGTGCTGATGTCGAGGTGATTGCGGCCCAGCGCGCTGATGATGCCCATCGTGACCGTCTGGCCGACGCCGAACGGGTTGCCGATGGCGAGGACCACATCACCCACGTGTACCTGTTCCATGCGGCCCAGCGTGATCGCAGGCAGGTTGTCGAGCGTGATCTTGAGCACCGCCAGGTCAGTCTCGGGGTCGCTGCCGACCAGCTTGGCGCGGGCCTTGCGGCCATCGGCGAGGGCGACTTCGATCTCGTCGGCGCCGTCCACCACGTGATGATTCGTGAGAATATAACCTTCGCTGCTCACAATCACGCCCGAGCCGAGGCTCGACACTGGGTCTTGCCGCACCGTGCCGCCGCCGTCGCCGAAGAAATAGCGGAACAGCGGATCATCGAGGCGCGGATCGCGATTCTGCTTTTGCTCCTTGCTGGAAAAAATGCTGACGACCGCGGGCATGGCCTTTTGCGCGCCGTCGGCATACGAGCCGGTGGCCTGCTTCTCGGACAGGCTCGGCGCGACTTCCTGCAACGCGATGATGGGATTGGCCAGTTGCTTGCCGAACGAACCCTGGCGTTGCAGCCACTGAGGCTTCAGGGTGGCGACGATGAAGAGCAACGCAAGCAGCACGGTGACCGCTTGCGCGAACAGTAGCCAGAAGCGTCTGAGCATGAAAGAGCGAGACCTTATATATGAATCGTGTTGAACTCGAATTGTATCTGAACGATACCCTGCAAATCGCGCAATTTCGCGATTACTGCCCGAACGGCCTCCAGGTCGAAGGGCGCAATGCGATCCAGAAAATCGCCAGCGGCGTGACCGCCAGCCTGGCATTTCTCGAAGCCGCCCGCGACTGGGGCGCCGATGCCGTCCTCGTCCACCATGGATACTTCTGGAAGAGCGAAGATGCCCGAATTATCGGGATGAAGCGTCGTCGTTTGGGCGTGTTGATCAGTCATGACATCAACTTGTTCGCCTACCACCTGCCGCTCGATGCCCATCCCGAGCTGGGCAACAATGCGCAACTCGGCAAGTGGCTGGGTTTCACCGACGACGGCGGCCGTTTTGGCCCGGATCAGTTGGGGTGGCTTGGCGCACCCGCTGCGCCGACGACTTTGGCGGCGCTTGCGGCACACGTCGAAGCGAGGCTGGGGCGCGCGCCCCTGCTGCTGGGCGATCCGGACCGCGCGGTGCGCCGTGTGGCATGGTGCACCGGCGGGGCGCAAGGGTTCTTCGAAGCCGCCATCGCGGCGGGCACCGATGTGTACATCAGCGGCGAGGTCTCCGAGCCCACCCAGCATCTCGCCCTCGAGAGCGGCGTGGGTTACCTGGCGGCGGGGCATCACGCGACCGAGCGTGGCGGCGCGAAAGCCGTGGGCGAGCATGTTGCCGCCCGGTTCGGACTCGAGCATCGATTCTTCGATATGCCGAACCCGGCCTGACCCGAAGGGCGGCGCGTGGCCTTACCCGTTCTGCTTCTTGAGACTATCGCGGATTTCGCGCAGCAGAACGATGTCTTCCGGCGTGGGCGCCGGGGTTGCCGGAGCTTCCGGGGCGGAGCGCTTGAGCCGGTTGATCTGCTTGACCATCAGGAAGATGATGACGGCCAGGATCAGGAAGTTCAGGGCCACGGTGATGAAGTTGCCATAGCCGAACACGGCCACGCCGGCTTTGGTCAGATCGGCGTAGGACGTCGGATTGCCCTTGAAGTCGGGCGGTATGGCGCCGAGCAGAATGAACTTGCTCGAGAAATCTAGGCCACCGAAGATTGCACCGACGATCGGCATGATCAGGTCCTTGACGACCGAATCGACGATCTTGCCGAAGGCCCCACCGATAATCACACCGACGGCCAGATCGATGACGCTGCCTTTGACGGCAAATTCCTTGAATTCCGACATGAAGCTCATGCCATTTCTCCCTGATTTTCATGAGTGACCGGAGAAGCATCGCGACACCGGCACTCATGAACTGGCATTGAGTGACCGGTCATTCCATGCGGGCCGCACGGCTGCGGCGGGCGCCGCGTCGATCAATGTCACGCTAATGCCACAGGCCGCGCGCGATGTCACCGGGACGAGACAGGGAAAATGATGACTAAATGTCGTGCACGCGTCAACGAAAGCGGCGATCATAGCGGTTCTCGTGCAGCATCCCAGAAGCGAAACCCCGGGTGAGCGCTAGCCACCCGCAGGGTACGTTAATCCTTTGAAAATACGCGAAAACCACTAGGAGACTGGGGCGTTTTGCCGTTGTTGCAGGCATTTGCGCTCGCGTATGATTTAAGGTTGACGGAAATACCAATTCAACCGTGTGGGGCTTGTGATGAGTGACAATCAAGAAAAGGCCGTCGACAGTAGCCGTCGGAATCTGTTGATTGCAACGTCCGTAGCGGGAGGCGTGGGCGGCGTTGCAACGTTGGTTCCCTTTGTCAGTTCGCTCGAACCTTCGGAGCGCGCCAAGGCTGGCGGGGCGCCTGTCGAGGCTGACATCAGCAATCTCAAGCCAGGCGAGAAGATGACCGTGGCCTGGCGCGGCTTGCCGGTGTGGATCGTGCGCCGCACGCCGGACGAGATGGCTTCGCTGTCCAAAGTGACGGCCGAGCTGGCCGATCCGGACTCCAAGGAAACGTTTTCCTACCCGATGCCCGACTATTGCAAGAACGCGTTTCGCGCGCGTGTCGAGCACAAGGACCTCCTCGTGGTCATCGGCATCTGCACTCACCTCGGTTGCATCCCTTCCGGCCCTTACCAGGCGAACGCCAACGCTGCGCTGGGCCCCGACCCGGGCTTCCTGTGCCCGTGCCACGGGTCGACCTACGATATGTCGGGCCGCGTGTTCAAGAACAAGCCGGCGCCCAAGAATCTCGACGTTCCTCGTTTCATGTTCGTGAACGACACCAAGCTCGTGATCGGTAAAGACGAAAAAGGAGAAGCGTAACCATGGCCGCCGACAAACAGGTCGACACGACGGGCTTGCTGGGCTGGATCGATCGCCGGTTTCCGCTCAGCCAGCTCTGGAGGGAGCACGCGTCCGAGTATTACGCGCCCAAGAATTTCAACTTCTGGTATTTCTTCGGATCGCTGGCCATGCTGGTGCTGGTGATCCAGATCCTCACCGGCATTTTCCTGGTGATGAACTACAAGCCCGATGCGAATCTCGCGTTTTCGTCGGTCGAGTACATCATGCGCGAAGTGCCGTGGGGCTGGCTCATTCGCTATATGCACTCGACGGGCGCGTCGATGTTCTTCGTGGTGGTGTATCTGCACATGTTCCGCGGGCTGTTGTACGGGTCGTACCGCAAGCCGCGCGAGCTGGTGTGGGTGTTCGGATGCCTGATCTTCCTGTGCCTGATGGCCGAAGCGTTCATGGGCTACCTGCTGCCGTGGGGACAGATGTCATACTGGGGCGCGCAGGTGATCGTGAACCTGTTCTCGGCGATCCCGTTCATCGGTCCGGACCTGTCGCTTTGGATTCGTGGCGACTACGTCGTCTCGGACGCCACGCTCAACCGTTTCTTTGCCTTCCACGTGATCGCCGTCCCGCTGGTGCTCATCGGACTGATCGTCGCGCACATCATTGCGCTGCACGAAGTCGGGTCCAACAACCCTGACGGCGTCGAGATCAAGGACAAGAAAGACGCCAACGGCCGGCCGCTCGATGGCATTCCGTTCCATCCGTACTACACGGTGCACGACATCATGGGCGTGGGCGTGTTCCTGATGGTGTTCTCGGCGATCGTGTTCTTTGCGCCGACGATGGGCGGTTACTTCCTGGAAGCGAACAACTTTATCCCGGCGGATTCGCTCAAGACGCCGCCGCACATCGCTCCGGTGTGGTATTTCACGCCGTTCTACTCGATGCTGCGTGCCACGACAGACGACTTCAAGCATCTGCTCATGGTGCTGGCGGTGATTGTCGCGACCATCTGGTGGATCAAGGGCAAAGCGGCCGCAACCACGAAGGTGGCGGCGTCTGGCGGCGTGGTGTTGCTGCTGCTGGCGATGTACCTGACCGAGGCCAAGTTCTGGGGCGTGGTGGTGATGGGGGGCGCGGTGGTCACGCTGTTCTTCCTGCCGTGGCTGGACCATAGCCCGGTGAAGTCGATTCGTTACCGTCCGGGATTCCACAAGGTGCTGTTGGGTATTCTCGTCGTCGTTTTTGCTGTGCTGGGGTATCTGGGCATCCAGGAACCGACGCCGGTGAAGACCGCGATCTCGCAGGTCGGCGCGCTCTATTACTTCGGATTCTTCTGGTTGATGCCGCTGTGGAGCAAGCGCGGCACGTTCAAACCGGTGCCGGAGCGCGTGACTTTCGCGGCGCACTGAGCGCACGTCAACGACGACTAGGGATAACACGATGAGAAAACTGTTGCTTGTCCTGGCGCTCCTGAGTGGTTTCGCGGCGCCGGTCTTGGCTGAAGAAAGCGTGGCGCTGGATACCGCGCCCAATCGGATCGACGATCTTGCGTCGCTGCAGCGGGGCGCAAAGCTGTTCGTGAACTACTGCCTGAATTGCCATTCGGCGGCATCGATGCGGTATTCGCGCCTGAAGGATCTGGGATTGTCGGACGCCGAGATCAAGAACAATCTGCTCTTCACGACGGACAAGATCGGCGACACGATGACCGTGGCCATGCGCGCGGCGGATGCCAAGGAGTGGTTTGGTGCGGCGCCGCCGGATTTGTCGGTCGAGGCGCGGGCGCGAGGGACGGACTGGCTTTATACCTACTTGCGTACGTTCTATCGGGACGATGCGCGGCCGACGGGGTGGAACAATCTGGCGTTCCCGAATGTGGGCATGCCCAACCCGTTGTGGCAGTTGCAGGGGCAGCGCGGATTGAAGCATGGGGAGGGGGCGGAGCAGGGTCCGGCCCAGTTCGTGCAGATCACGCAGGGGACGATGAAACCGGTGGAATTCGATACTGCCGTGGCTGATCTGGTATCTTATCTGGATTGGATGTCGGAACCGGCGCAACGCACACGCCGGCAGTTGGGTGTCTGGGTTTTGTTGTTCTTGGGACTCTTTACGGTACTTGCCTGGCGCCTGAATGCGGCCTATTGGAAGGACGTGAAGTAAAATAACGTCTGTACGACGGGGCCAGGGTTTGGGAAGCGTCGGTTTCCCGCCCCGGCCCCGTTGGTTTTTAAGGAAGACGCGCTATGATGGTTTTGTACTCGGGCACGACGTGCCCCTTCTCCCAGCGTTGCCGGCTGGTTCTGTTCGAAAAAGGCATGGATTTCGAAATCCGTGACGTCGACCTGTTCAACAAGCCGGAAGACATTGCGGTGATGAATCCGTACGGTCAGGTGCCGATTCTTGTCGAACGCGACCTGATTCTGTACGAATCGAACATCATCAATGAGTACATTGACGAACGTTTCCCGCATCCGCAACTGATGCCGGCCGATCCGGTGCAGCGTGCGCGCGCGCGGTTGTTCCTGTTCAATTTCGAGAAAGAGCTGTTCGTGCATGTGAGCGCGCTCGAGAACGAAAAGGGCAAAGCGGCGGAGAAGACGCATGAGAAGGCGCGTGCGTCGATTCGCGATCGTCTGACGCAGCTTGCGCCGATTTTCGTGAAGAACAAGTACATGTTGGGCGAGGAGTTCTCGATGCTCGACGTGGCGATTGCGCCGTTGTTGTGGCGTCTGGATCACTATGGCATCGAGTTGTCGAAGAATGCCGCGCCGTTGATGAAGTATGCCGAGCGGATTTTCAGCCGTCCGGCGTACATTGAAGCGCTGACGCCGTCCGAAAAGGTCATGCGTCGCTGATGCGTTGATTGAACCGCTGGCGAGGCTGGCCTGCCGATGGGGTGGGCGGGTTTCGCGGCGGGATAAGTTGGTCATATGCCTGAAACGTCTACCAAGCCTTACCTTTTGCGCGCGCTGTACGAGTGGTGTACCGACAACGGGTACACACCGTATTTGGCCGTGCATGTCGATGCCAGGACGCGAGTACCGCGCGAGTTTGTGAAAGATGGCGAAATCGTGCTGAACATCAGCTTCGACGCCACGAGCGGATTGCAGATGGGCAACGACTGGATTGAGTTCAGCGCGCGCTTCGGCGGCATTTCGCAGAAGGTGGAAGTGCAGGTGCCGAACGTGCTGGCGATTTATGCTCGCGAGAATGGCCAGGGGATGGCGTTCCCGGTCGACAAGCAGGCGTCTGAGGAAGAGGGGGCCGAGTTGGAAGCGGTGCCGTCGGTGCAGGCGCCGAGTGATGACGATTCCGACCCGACGCGCCCGGGCGGCAATGGCGCGGCGGGCGGCAACGCCGGGCGTGCTCGCCTGAAGGTGGTGAAGTAATTCACGAGGGTGGGTGAGCGGGGTGAGCGCTTTGTGCGCATTACCTCAATCGCTCGCGCCCACGAACAATTTTGCCCTGACAGAGAGTCGTCAGTGACCGATGAATCGGTTACAATACACGACTTCGCCGGCTTAGCTCATCTGGTAGAGCAGTTGATTTGTAATCATCAGGTGGCGGGTTCGAGTCCTGCAGCCGGCACCAAATACCATTCCCAGATTGTCCTGGGAAATCCAAAAACCCGTGATAGCATAAGGCTTCACGGGTTTTTTTATTCCAGCTTTGTCCACTGATGCCCGTGCAGATCCGGGGGCATGTGGGGGCACCTCCGGGGGACTTTTGGCATTTGACATGTGCCCCCGAGAAAAATGCCCCCTCGGGTTGTAAGGTGCCTTATGCCATTGACCGACATTGCTGTCCGGAAAGCGATGCCCCGTGAAAAGCCGTACCGCCTTGCTGATGGTGGTGGTATGTACCTGGAGGTCGCCCTCTCAGGTGGGAAGTACTGGCGCTTCAAGTATCGTTTTGCTGGCAAGGAAAAGCGGCTCGCGTTGGGAGTCTATCCGGATGTTTCGTTGGCTGCAGCGCGGGAAAAGCGGGACAATGCGCGAAAGATACTGGCGGCAGGTATTGACCCAGGCGAAGCGAAGAAAGCCGATAAACGGGCGGTGCGTCTGGCGGCGACCAATTCCTTCGAGGCAGTTGCGCTTGGCTGGATGGATGAACTCAAGCCGTACATTACGGCTGGGTCGATGGCGAAAACTAAGGCTCGCTTCGAGAAGGATGTGTTCCCTTGGATGGGTAAGCGGCCGGTTGCCGAAATCGATGCTCCTGAAGTTCTGACGGTCCTCAAGCGGATCGATAGCCGCGGTGCGCGTTTCACGGCTCACAAGGTTCGTGGTGAGATCAGTCGTGCATTTCGCTACGGAATCAAGGAAGGCTACTGTAAATCTGACCCTGCTCGTGATTTGGTCAATGCTATTCCACCTGCGCAGACAACGCATTTCGCTTCGATTACCGAACCGGCGAAGGTTGGCGCAATGCTTCGAGCATTCGATGGGTTTTCCGGCACGTTTCCTGTTCTGTGCGCGCTGAAGCTTGCTCCCATGTTGTTTACTCGACCTGGCGAGTTGCGAAAGGCCGAGTGGGCTCAGATCGATCTTGATAAGGGCGAGTGGCGGTACCTTGTCACCAAAACGAAGACAGAGCATCTGGTTCCGCTCGCAACCCAAGCTGTGCGAATTCTGCGGGAGCTTCGGGCGCTGACCGGCAACGGTCGTTACGTCTTTCCCGGAGCACGCTCCTCTCAGCGCCCAATGAGTGAGGCCGCGGTCAATGCGGCCCTTCGTCGACTCGGCTATGACACTCGCACGGAAATTACAGGACACGGCTTTCGGGCAATGGCGCGCACGATTTTGCACGAGGAGTTGGAGCAAAAGCCGGAGGTAATTGAGCATCAGCTCGCGCATTCGGTTCCGGACAATCTCGGCAAGGCATACAACCGTACGAAATTCATCAAAGAGCGATGCGCCATGATGCAGAAGTGGGCTGATTATTTGGAAAAGCTAAGAGCTAACGGCATACATGGTCTGCCTATGGGGTGAGCGTCGGTGTGCACCCCATCAGCCTTTCCCTGGCTACTCCTACCGATCTAAAAGATGGGCCTTCACGAGGAAGATCGAGCACAAGGCAGACGTGCCTCACTATATTTCCCGCCGATTATTTAGGCCCAAGCTTGGTGTCCAACGACTGATGCGTTGCCACATCGCCACTTTGGGATTGGCGAGCTGGGCCGAAGTGGCAGCGATGCCGGAAATCCTTTGGGCGGCTCCGATACCAACTGATTATGAAAAAATCTCAACGAATACCCCTGCCGGATGGGGCAAGCATCGACGACTACAAAGGGTGGGAAGAGTGGGATTATCGACGATGGGCATGGGAGTACCTGAGGCGAAATTTGTCGTTTCGAGCCGCTTGTGCCGACGTATCTGCGATAAAAAATAGTGCCGAACGGCTTGCGCGCAAGGCCGAGATCGCTCAGCGGTTCATGTTGAAAAGGTATCGCGATTGCGATGCTCCGTGTGAGACACAGAAGCCCGCCTTTCAAGCTATCAAGCCGTCTCCTTTGCCGCAGTCAATCGGTGCAACGGAATGGTCCACTGCGTTAAGACACGATCAAGTCGCGATCGTATTCAATCTTCGCCCCGCCCTCCACGCGAAGAATGCGATAGGGGCGATGGTGGCCAACGCAGAAAAATGTCTGCAAAAGTACCTCGAGAATCTGAAGGGTTTTGAGAAAGACTGCAAGCAACACCCACAGAGCCATCTTGGCAGGAAGCAACACCTTCGGAATCTTCGACTGCTAGATGCTACTGCTGTGGGGCACGATCCTATCGACATTGCTCATTTGCCTTGGTGGCGCGAATATACGAAGAAAGGGCAACCCAAAACGTTGGAAGCCGATGCGATTCGTAAGGCTGTCAGGTCCGCGAGGGACTTAACCGAATTCGGGTACACCGCAATTTTTTCTTCTCCGAAGCGGCTGGAGCGCATGCCGGTTCGACCCAAAGAACAGGACAGCAAATAGTAGCCCCGCGGAGGAAAAAACAACCGTTTTTCCTCCGTGCCGAGGGCACGTATATGTCGGATCATGTCATCCATGCTATTGCAGAAAACGGAGATCTCCCGAGGACAGACATGACCAACATCATCCACATCGAACAGAACAGCGCGCGGTCTATTTGGCAAAATATGACAATTCTGCGTCGCAAGGACGTGGAACTCATTACCGGACTTTCGCGCTCCAGCATATACGCCGGGATTCAAAATGGCACGTTTCCGGCACCCATTCGCCTATCGGTCAAGTCCGTAGGCTGGGTCTCGAACGAAATTGATGCGTGGATTCAGCAGAAGATGGCGCAACGTACGTAATACTCCTTCGTTTCTGACTTACACCGAATCACTGTAATACATGGCATCTAGACATTATTTGGCATGTGGTATTTCCAATAAATTTAGGATTCCTATGTGTTTCAAGAGACCGACAAATCGGCATCAACTGACTCTGATATTTAAGAAAGCTATGAACAAGAACCCCTTAATTGAAGTCCTGGGTGACAAATTCCAGGTGAACATCGACACTGTTGAGTTCTCCGTCTCTGACGTTCACGTACCATCGCTCGGTGTTACGAAGATGACGACGACGAGCCCGGACGGTGAAGCTCTGGCAATGTCCACAAATCGCAAGCCGATTGCTGGTGCGCATCAACGCCATCCGCTGCAAGTCCGCTATCGACAACTTCGTGAGCACTTCGGGAAGAATGGCGTTCTTTTTGTCGAGGGGTCACTGTTCGGATTTCGTTACGGGCAGAACGTGCACACGTCGGCTCGCCTCCGCTCAGGCTGCGTCGCAGCATTGCGTAGGATTCGGGATCAAATTGGATTCACTTCAACCACCGAAGTGTGGGAGCGCTGGAAGGGTGGCGATATCGAACTTTATCGTGTGGACTTGGCCGTCAACTTCGATCTCGGATCCGAATCGGCCGTTCGTGCGCTCATCAAACGGCTAGCTCATCAACTAATTGGCCGGAATACCAACTGCCACGCATATGATGGTTACGTGTCTCTGGCTCCGCAGCGCGCTAGGAAATACTGCGTGGCCGGATACGCAAAGGGCCCGCAATTGAGGTCAAAATTGAATCGCTCGAAATCAGATGTAAACTTCGCGCGACTCGTCAGCGAATGCCAGAGCCTGCTTCGCGTTGAAGTGCGCTTGCGGCGGCCGGAGCTCAAGAAGCTGGGTCTTTCTCGTGCCATGGATTGGACGCCTGAGAGGGCAAGAGACGTCTTTCGACAGTACGTCGGGAAACTTCCTGCGCTCAACGTCACGAGCGGGCCTGTGTCCGAGGATGAATTCAACGCTATTCCCCCGAAACTTCGCAGTGTGTTCTTCTTGCATAAGCTCGGGGCCGACCTCGCGTCAATTTTTCCCGCACGTACCTTGGCGCGTTATCGCGCGAAGTTCCGCATTCTAGGTATCGACATCGCGTGCCCGAATCTTGAAAGTGCGCCACTGAACGCGTCTCTATCGATTCATCCGGTGAGAACGCCGAAATGGTTGATCGACGCAGGCATGGCGCCTCCGAAGGTCCGAAGAATGGCACCTTCGACTACAAAGGCATAGTCGTTGCCGTTACATTGCTCGAAGGACTCGCGCTCAGTGATATTCGAGGATCGTCAGACATGTGGCCCAGTTCCGCTTGCGCCAAATGCGAGAGCAAATTCCGTTCGGCAACAACCTCGGATCATCCTTCGACAGTTTGCCAAATTGGCCGACAACTCCCTTGCGATTTCTATGATCATCTGTCATTCCGAAGTCGCCGTCTTCGAAACTCTGTAGAAACCGCACGAAATCTACCTAACCGGCATCGAAGACGATGCCGGTTAGGTTAGCTCGTCCCCTTCAGCTTCAACGTGCGTGCTTTTGGACTTGCGAGTTTCTCGCCCGATTCTCAGCGCGAGTTTTTCCATGATTCCAACGAGCATCTGACGATCAACCGGAGACAGTCGGGAAAGTAGCTGCTGAACGTGTTCCGCTTGGTCGGTCGGTCGTCTGGACCCCTCTATCAGAAACGTCTCTACCCCGCACTCAAACAACTCGGCCATTTCGTACAACTTGAAGATGCCGGGACTCACTAGCCCTCGTTCGATACGAGAGAAGGCCTCGTTCCCGATGCCCAGGTGTTCTGCCACCTGTTCTTGGGTATAGCCCGCAATTCGCCGCTTCTTTGCGATCGTTTTGCCGATTTTCCGATTGACCAGCTGTTCCTGCTTGGACAGAGCCACGTTCAACCTCTCCACGTGCGTCTAGTTTGACAACGTAGATGGTCGGCTACCAACCTTATTCACGTAACACATGAATTGGTTGTCGGTCAACTTTTTGCGTAGTAATATTAGATGCTTGTTTACGAATATCACCTTCTTAGGTTGAGTCTCGATGAAAGTTTGGCCGCCTGCCAGCCTTCGCTCAACCAATTCGGAGCTTCTGATGCGCACACTTGGTAACGCCATCTGGTTTTTCTTTCTCGGGGGATTTTGGTCGTGGTTGCTCTGGTTGGTCGCCTCAGGCATTGCCTTTGTTTCCGTCGTTGGTATCCCTTGGGGGCGCTCCTGCTACAACATTTCGGAGCTCGCGGTAGCTCCATTCGGGAGGGAGGCGATCAACCGTCGTGAACTGACGTTGAACCGTGATGTGGGGACCTCATGGATTGGCACCGTTGGTAACTTTGTCTGGTTCCTACTTCTCGGCTTCTGGATCATGCTTGCTCATACGGTTTTGGGTATTGGCTGTTGTTTGACCGTTTTGGGAATTCCATTTGGAATTCAACACTTCAAGTTGGCGGGGCTGGCGATTGCACCGATAGGCAAGAGCATCGTGACTACGAAACTCGCCGAAGAAGCTAGAGGTGAGAATGCAAAGGCTGCTTTACGTGACGTGCGGGGTGGGGCGTCGGTAGCTGGCTTGAAGTCCTACGACGATATCTGAACATCGAGACGTGCCGGTCAGGAGCGCAAATGGTGAAGTGGACAATGCTCGCAATTCTTACTGTGTTTGCCACTTTGGCCGGCGCACAATCAATACCTTTAGCATGCGATCAGTACTTCAGGGCAGCGGAGGCCTGTACTCGCAATCTAATGAGCGTGTACGAGAGAACAAATCCCAAAGAAGTGCAGGATATAAAAAATGCGCTAAAGGCTTTGAATGAAGGGCGCGTTCAAATCCGCAAACAAATTGCGGAACAGGGAGGTGATGCCGTCGCGCAAAAATGTGCAGGCGAACAGTTTGTCGTACCCATGATGAACCTCATCAATGGGCTTGTCGTGCCACTGCAATTTTCCCGGTCCTTAAATAGCTCGTGTCAGCGGGCGATGGGTGAGATACGGCTGCCACCAGGGATGTGATTGCGAAGACAAAGTCTCCGCACGCAAAAGCTGAAGTTGATCTCGAGACTCTTCGCGTCCGCACATCTTGTTCGTTCGAATATTGGTCCATTCTGTGCGGGCGAATTCGCCAAATTGGCAAAACCTTACGCAAGGAGATTTCATGAAATTTCAGTCGCTGACTTTTGCACTCGTTCCTCTTGTAATTTCGACGTATGCGCTAGGGGCATCGTTTGACTGCAAAAAGGCGAGAACGTACGCTGAAACGCAGGTGTGCAGTAATCCGCTTTTGAGTAAGTTGGACGATGCAATGTCATTCAACTATCGGAACATGACGACTGCCGATTTGGGGCCGGGAGGAGGAGCAACTATTAGGCAGGAGCAGAAAAAGTGGCTATCAGCGAGAGATCGATGTTCCACCGTCGCATGCCTGGAGCAGCTGTATCGTAGTCGCATCACCGCAACGTGCGACTACGGAGTCGTCGCTGGTGTTCATCCTGATTGCATTGATGCTGACGACATACATTGATATCGCCGTTGCGCGTCAGAACAGGTCTGACGTTGCCCCGACGAGAAACTTGTCGCCTCCATCCGAAAAAATATATAGGAGTTCGCCAGACTCTGTTCGGAGGCGGCGAACGCCGACCGACTGTGCCCTCGTCATTGATGCGGACCGCTGTCGATCGATATCCTGTGGCGCTCTTTGATGAGGATGAAATGAGAAACCTGATTGCGGCGATCGCGTTCGCGGCCGAGAAGCACCGAAATCAACGTAGAAAAGACCCCGACGCATCGCCATACATTAACCACCCTATAGCGCTCATTGATGTGCTGGCGAACGAGGCTTACGTTGAAGACGAAACGGTTTTGGTCGCGGCCATTTTGCACGACATTTTGGAGGACACCGATACCAGCGCGGAGGAGTTAGCAAATTGTTTCGGGCAAATTGTGGCGGATATCGTATGCGAAGTATCGGACAATAAAACGCTTTCAAAAAACGAACGAAAACAATTGCAGATCGAACATGCGTCGAACAGCAGCCGACCGGCGAAGCTCATTAAGATCGCGGACAAGATCTGTAACTTGCGAGACTTGGCGAACACCCCACCGGTTGGCTGGTCAGAGGAGCGAACGCAGGCCTACTTTGATTGGGCCAAAGCCGTCGTAGATCAGCTTCGCGGCGTACACCCGACGCTAGAGCGACTATTTGACAATGCGTGTCGTGGCAGAAGGGGCGAGCCACATCGTTGGGATCAGAGGGACGCAGGGTAGTCCAATGCGGTCTAACGGTGAGGTTGTCTGCTATACAGATAGCGTGGCTCACGTTGCCGTGTTGTTTTGACCTGCTCCGGTAATGCCCCCGTTTTCCACGGTCAGCAGAAGTAGAAACTAAGCGGCCATGGCAAGCCGCTGCTTCGGGGTAAAACCGCCCAATGCCATATTCGGGCGCTCGTGATTGTAAATCCACATCCAGTCGGCCGCCGCTTCGCGAACCTGCTCCAGGTCGTCCCACAGGTACTGCGACAGCCATTCGTATCGCGCAGTCCGGTTGAACCGTTCGATATACGCGTTCTGCTGCGGCTTGCCCGGCTCGATGTATTCCAGCCGGATGCCTTGCTTCTGCGTCCATGTCACGATGGCCGCACTCAAATATTCCGGGCCGTTGTCGCATCGGATGACCTTCGGCTTGCCTCGCCATTCTATATGTTGCTTCAGCGTGCGAATCACCCGCTCGGATGGCAACGAGAAATCCACCTCGATGCCCAGCGCCTCGCGGTTGAAATCATCAATCACGTTCAGCGTCCGGATACTGCGCCCGTCAACCAGTTGGTCATGCATGAAGTCCATCGACCACACTTCATTGATGGCCTCCGGTACCGATAGCGGCTGCGGCGTTTCCCGCACCAGCCGCTTTTTCGGCTTGATGCGCAGGTTCAGCTCCAGCTCGCGGTAAATCCGGTAAATGCGCTTGTGGTTCCAGCCGAATCCCTTCACGTTACGCAGGTAGAAGTAGCACAGCAGAAAGCCCCAGTTGCGATGGCAGCCCGTAATACGCAGCAGCCAGTCGGCAATCTCTTCGTTCTCCGTGTTCAACTTCGCCGCGTACCGGTAGCACGACTCGCTGATGCCGAACACCGCGCACGCCACACGAATTGACACGCGCCGCTGTTGCACAACCTGCTTTGCCATCTCGCGCCGACGAGATGGCTTCAGAACTTTTTTTGCAAGGCCTCCGAGGCAATCTCAGCCTTGAGCTTCTCCTCGATGTACATCTTGCGAAGCCGGGCATTCTCCGCCTCCAGCTCCTTCATGCGCGACATCATCGACGCGTCCATGCCACCGTACTTCGAGCGCCATTTATAAAACGTTGCCGAACTGATGCCCAGTTCTCGGCACAGCTCCGGCACCGCCAGCCCAGCCTCCGCGCGCTTGAGCGCCTCCAGTATCTGGCTGTCCGTGAATCTCGACTTCTTCATCTGCAGAACTCCCTCTTAACAAGAAAATTCTACTTCTCCTAGCGGTGGGTTTCCGGGGGCATTACCCTCCCAGCAAACAGTGCCATCCGGAGTCTAGTAAAGTTCGTTTTCGGAGATTAGGACGAATGATCCGCTTGGGTTCCACATCCCGCCTCACCGGTGAAGACTATGTCTGCAGTTCGCTGCGGATTTTGTTCACGCATTCATTTACCGTGCCTCGGGATGTGTCGATGAAGACATCGGTAAATGAACGCGACTGATATCCTTGGGCGTACATCTCGATAATTCGCTCTCGCTCCCATCTCGTCAGTTTGCGCACTCCGCGATCGGCCAGTGCTGTTTTCATCGGCGGAGCCAGGGTGACAACGACAAGGCGCGCAGATCGATGCCGGCATGCCGCGTTGAGCCTGAGGAACTGGCTTTCATCAATCGGATAAGCAACTACAAGGTATTGGCATTGCGTGTCTCGAATGCTCTGTTCGATTCGCTCGAAGGCAATTGCCCATTGAACTTCGCGTGGTAGGTGTTCAGGGGCGCCGTGATCATCACCCTCAATCAGATCCGTATGTGGAAGCACGTGCGCCAAGGCGGAACCGATCGTTGATTTCCCGCTGCTGATAGGGCTGTTAATGTGGATCACGGTGGGGGTGTCAGAAATTCCGTGTTCAAGGCGGGTTGAGAATCACACGGACGGTCGCACGAAACGATCGGCGTAGAGGATAGCGAATTGGTTCATGGCCGCTTTCCAGTCTTTGGCTGCACGCCCCCAATCAGCGGTGATATTGCGCAGTGCCAGCCAAATGAGTTTCGTCGCAGCATCATCGGTCGGGAAGTGACCTCGCGTCTTGATGATCTTGCGCAGCTGCGAATTGATATTCTCAATGGCGTTCGTAGTGTATATAACCTTGCGGATGTCCGGGGGAAACGCAAAGAATGGAATCACGCGATCCCAGGCATTGCGCCACGACGTACTCACGGTTGGGAATTTCTGGCCCCAAGGCCCGTGGGCAAACGCATCCAATTCGGCTTGAGCCGCCTCGGCGCTGGGCGCGGTGTAGATCGGTTTGATCGCGGCAGCCAGCCCCTTGCGATCCTTCCAGCTCGCGTAATCGAGGCTGTTGCGGATCAGATGGACGATGCAGGTTTGCAGCGTCGTGGCCGGAAACACGGCGGCCAGGGCTTCAGGCATGCCTTTGAGGCCGTCGGTCACGGCGATCAGGATGTCCTGGATCCCACGCGTTTTCAGGTCGTTGAACACCTTCATCCAGAACTTGGCACCTTCGGTGTTCTCGATCCACAGGCCCAGGATGTCGCGCGAGCCGTCAGGCAACACGCCCAGTGCCAGATAGACAGCCTTGTTACGCACCACGGCGTCTTCGCGAATCTTGACCCGCAGCGCGTCGAAGAACACGATCGGATACATCGGCTCCAGCGCCCGGGCCTGCCAGGCAGTGACCTCGGCCATCACCTCGTCGGTCACGGAACTGATGAAGTCGGGTGAGACCTCGGTGCCGTACTGCTCCAGCAGGAAGCCCTGGATCTCGCGCACAGTCATGCCTCGGGCATACATGGCGACGATCTTGTCGTCGAAGCCCGTGAAGCGGCGTTCGTGCTTGGGAATCAGCAGCGGCTCGAAGCTGCCGTCACGGTCGCGGGGCACCTCGATGCGCATTGGGCCGTCCTCAGTCAGCACCGTCTTGGCGCCTCGGCCGTTGCGCTGATTGGTGACGTTGGCCGGTTTGGCCCCGCCGGCCGGGTAGCCGAGATGGTGGTTCAACTCGCCGCCCAGGGCGCGTTCGATGAGCGCCTTCTTGAGCGCCATGGTCGCGGCATTGATGGCTTCGGCCGTCATCGGACCATCGCCGAACTGCTCAAGCAGCTCGGCGGGAATTGCCGGCAGCTCTGCCAGCGGGGCTTTCGGTTTGCGAGGCATACATTCTCCTTGAGAGCATCATATGCCTTGAACACGAAATTACTGACAGGCCCATCACGGTCGAGAGTTGCATAGTGGTCATCGTTTTCTGCAGGTTTCTTCAACGATTGTTGACGATTCGCCCTTCTGACCTGACGGATTTCTTCGTACCACGGGTGTCTAGAGGTTCACGGCTCCAGTGGTTGAAATACATTCGCTAGCCCGGCGAAATTCGGCCGGGGTTTGGTACTGCAAACTCGAATGCGGGCGCACTTCGTTGTAGTGAGTGCGCCAGTCTTCGATCACGATCTTCGCTTCAATTCGGTTGCGAAACCACTCCATCGCCAAACATTCATCTCGGAATTTTCCGTTGAAGCTTTCGTTGGTACCGTTCTGCCACGGCTTGCCCGGATCAATCAGCGCTGTCTCGATGTTCTCCTGCACAGCCCATTTGAGCAGCGCCGTGCTGACAAACTCCGGCCCATTGTCTGAGCGCAGATAACGAGGTGCGCCATGCACGCTGATTAACCGGCCCAGCACTTCGACGACTCGACTTGAGCGAATTGATCCCGCCACATCAATCGCCAGGCACTCCCGCGTAAATTCGTCGACCACCGTCAAGCATTTGACCTGCTGGCCATTCGCACAGGCATCGAATACGAAGTCATAGCACCACACCGAGTTGCGAGTTGCTGGCGCATGAGGTCTTGGCCGACTGCCAGCCACCTGACGTCTACGTCTTTTCTTTGGTACTTGCAGACCCGCCTGTGCCAAGAGCGAGGCGCATCGATCGCGACCGACGACAATACCTTCGCGTCCCAGCAACACTCGGATGTGGCGCGAACCGAAACGCGGGAATTGCCCCGACAACGTTCGCATCGCCTCGATCACCGGTGTGCTTTTACGCGGCATCTTGAGCGTGTAGCTCAAGCTTGATCGGCTGACCTGCATGAGCGCACACGCTCGCCGTTGGCTCAAACCACGCTCCATCGCAAAGCGGGCTTGCTCACAGCGAACCTGCGCGCTCACCACTTTTTTGCACCGATCTCCTTCAAGACCTGAATATCCAGCGCTTGGTCGGCGACCAGCTTCTTCAGCCTGACATTCTCCGCTTCAAGCGCCTTGAGTCGTTTGACGTCGTCGCTGACCATCTCGCCAAAGTGCTTTCGCCAGGCATAAATCGACGCTTCGCTCACGCCGTGGCGCTTAGCCACTTCAGGCACTGTGTCTCGATCCGCTTCGCGCAGTATCCGCACAATCTGTTCGTCGTTGTACCGACTTTTCTTCATACCAACTCCTCATCTGAGCTGAGGAGCCATTATCTCTAGATTTCTTTGGTACGAAATTTCCCGGTCAGGTCAACTTCGTGAGTCACAATGAGGTGAAGTTTCGTATCGACAGCCACCTGAACGTTGTAGCCAACTACGCCCGTGCCCTTGGCTTGCGACATCATCGAGCGCGAATCTGGATCAGTTAGCGAGACCCGTTTGCCAGGTAAATCATTCCGCAGTTCTGCGGTGCGATCCAGATCGCGCATCTGCTCGCGCAGCGTTTCGATCTTTTCCCGTAGCCGTTCGGTCTTTGCTTCCACCTCGGCCGTCTCCAGGGCATCCAGATAACGCTGAATGCTCCGCTCAATCTGTTCCTGACGCCTTGCAATCTTGTTGGGCGTGAAGTTGTTATCGCGGCTGTTAACCACTTTGAACTTGCTGCCGTCAATGGGGCCAGCCGCTTGCGTGAAGAGCTTCAGGTCACGGCACATAATCACGAAGCGACGGCACCATTGCTGCGCCTGAACTCGGCAATCGTCTTAAAGTCAGGTGCGAGGCGACCGGTCAGCCGCATCAATTCGACATCGCGCTGGCACTCGCGCTCCAGACGTCGGCTCGACTGCACGCGGTTGAGAAAACCGTAGATGTAGAGCATGAGCAGAACGGGTGGATGGTAAGACGGTCGCCCAGTTATCGCGGGCGTGGTGCCTTCGAATCCCATGGAAGCCAGATCGAGCTCGTCTACGAATGCATCGACTATCCGGACGGGATTGTCCTCGGCGATGAAGTCTTCTAGACATTCCCGCAGCAACGTTGCCTGACTGCAGTTCGCACCCTCGACAAATCGCCCCATCTCCGCCTCTCGCGCTAGCAGGTTGATTCAGTCTAGGCGATCGGGACGGTTTTGGCACAGCCTCGGCCGGAAACAGTCGTCACCCGTAACTGCGCATGCCGCCGCGGTCGGGAAAGTCCAATACGGCTTGAGCCTCGGGCGAAAATAGTGCCCCTTCTAGTATTGTGCATCTTAAGCGGTTGTATTCCTATTTTTAGGCCGGGGGAAGGTGAATGAAAATCTCCGGATGGAATTGTCCGGAATCTTTTGAGTTCGCCAGCGACGATCCGAAGACTCCCTTGTCTTGTGGGAAGCTTGTGCGTCAGTTTGGGGTTTTCGCCGGTGGGCGACCGCTCGCGGGCAATCCCTGTGAACTGCGCTCCTTGTAGCGCTCTCTCCGAGAATATTGACGTTAGGACGCGTGGGAATTCGCCGCGGCCGAAATGGGGCGCCTCAGTCTCGTTGGCAAGCCTCCAATCGAAGGGGAGGGTCAAGAAGTAATGGGAACTTTGCTGGGGAGCGGGGTGCCACCACATCGCCAAATTCCGTAGAATCTGTGGTGAAAAGCGCCAGTGCGTTAACTGCGCTGGGATAGTAACTACGGGGATTTGCGCTGAGATGAGATTCAAGGAAATCGTTGCTCGTTTGTTTGGCTTAGCCGAGAACTGTGTTGCACGTTTGATCGCCAGTCACATCGACGAAGTCCGACAAGCGGCTCAGCACTCCGGTTATCGAAAGGGCTATGAAGCGGGGCGAACGTCCGGTGAGCAGGATGGCGAAACGTCTGGACATGCAAGTGGCTACGAGAAAGGTCGCGCTGAGGGGGAGGCAACCGGACACGCGACCGGATTTGCGGAGGGCCGCCAGGTTTGGGTTATCGAGAATCATCAGACGCCGACGGAGCCCCGGCCCTTGGAGTCAACGGTGTATGGGCCACATAGCTTCACGTTCGGGGCCGACGTGGAGGCAAAGATGCGCAGTGAAGTGGCCGCCGCGGTACGCGAAAAAAAGGTCCCCGCACCGACAGAGCAGCAATGGAGCATGATATTCGCTAAGCATCCCGCCACTTGTGTTATCGCGGGGGCTGGCTCGGGCAAGTCAACTACGCTTGTTTTGCGTGTTGTGTTCATGCTGAAACATTTGCGGCGGCAGAGGGACGAAATCACGGTTGTTTCGTTCACTCGAGCCTCGTGCGATGAGCTGCGCGAGACTCTCATGGAAGTACTTCCACACTGGGGAATTGAGCTCGACTATAGCGAAGCGAAGCGTCTTGTTAGGACGTTTCATTCTATGTTGTTCCGTGTGGCGAAGAGTGCTTTTCCCGGCGTCGGATTTTTTGAGAACATCAGGATAACTAAATTAGAAAACAAAGGGAATATCGATCGCCCTGATGACGAAGAGGACATCGATAACCCGATGTCTGCAGCAAAGCTCAATGACGATCAACTGACGCTTATTAACTTGGCTTACGCGCAACTGTTCGCTGCTGACGAAAAATTCCGCGAACATGTGCTGCAGATGCTTATGATCGAGTGCAGTCGAGCAGCGTCAGCCGAACGGGATGACGACAAGGAGTATAGAGAAGGTACGATAAGGTCGGCAGCCGCCCGCGATCTGAGGCTCGTTGAAACTGTGAATGCTCGCTACCGAGAGAGAGCATTGTGGCCGGACGGCGTCGAGGAGGGTCCGTTTCCGGCGTTCAAGCGTGACGGAAGAATTTTCTACGCCAACGCGCGGACCGAGCATGGGAGGCTGGTGTTCTTTGGCGAGCTTGTTGAGAAGGATGCCGCTGCAATGTTCTCGCCGGAGGAGCAGCTCGTCGACGATGCTGGAAAGGCAATATTCACTCTCCGGTCAGCCCTAAAAGTGAAGAGAAATATAGTCGCTGTATCGTTCGCGGGAGACTATCGTTACGTCAACACGAGGTCTCGCTTAGACATGCTGGCGCTTGAGCGTCTGTGGCTAAGTCCCGGCAGCCGGCCGATCGGCGGGGCACCCGTTTTCGAGGTGAAGTTGGACGGCGAGCTGAAGTTTGCGAACATTGCAGAAGCCTTTTACATGCAGGCTTCGTTTATCGAGAGTATGGGGATGCGTGTTCCAAATGCGGTGAAAGAAATGCCCGCATTCCGCAATTATGGTCTTGAATTTCACTTCTGCTCCGCGTTACCCAGATACTGGTTGCATTTCAACGAGCTTCTGTCGACGAAGAAGCAGATGACTTTCAACAACGCGTTCCTGCTACTCTCAAGTGAGCAACGCGATACTGGTCCTCGAGTTCCACTGGATGTGCTTCGGCCGCTAACGAACCTCGTGATCGACGAATTCCAGGATATTTCGCCACAGATTGTCCATTGGTTGGTGTCGTGTCAGCGGCAACTCGCGGACACGGAGAATCCGGATAAATTTCCTACCCTCATGGCCATCGGTGACGATTGGCAAGCCATCTATGGCTGGAGAGGAAGTGCGCCGGAATTCTTCATAAAGTTCGATAGCCATTTCCCCGCGCACCCTCAGGTCGGTCCGGCGCTAAAAGTCCAGATGGTTGAGAATTTTCGCTCGGTTGAGCCGATTATCCGAGACGCGGAACGGCTGCTTGGATCTGTCGTGACCAAAACGATAAAGTCCAGCGTTGCGACTCAGCCGCTGGAGCATGGTGACCACGGCGTGAAGCTATTCGAGTGTGGCGAGCTGTCAGCGGAGAAGCTCAGCAAAATCGCAGCATTCATTGAGGAGCAGCTGGAGTATGTTAAGTCATTGCCGAAATCTCATAAGAACAAAGTTATAGTTATGAGTCGGACAAACACTGTGATCGACAAACTTAAAGCGCTTCTGGAGGCGCGAGCGGGGATTCTGTTCTACACCTACCATCGCGCGAAAGGGTTGCAAGCTGAGGTGGCAGTCATGATCGAGGATTGCTCGTACGATCAGGTTCATAAATTGCGGAACCGAGTATACGTGGCCAGCGGGCTCTTCGACGTTAACTATACGTACGATATGGCCGCGCTTGATGAGGCATATCGTTTGGCATATGTGGGGGCGACGCGCGGCCGACGTCGCACGTTTTGGTTCGTGGATAGTGTAGCCGGCGCCTCTGCTCATTTGTTGAATGTTAAGAGTCAAACTGGGCTCCCCGCTCGACTATGAAAGTGCTCGTCAAGTAGTTGACCCTATCCCAGTAAGCGGTGCCGCCGAATTCAACCTGTCACTGTAACGCACGCTGAAGTATTTTTGCTGGTGTTTTGAACCTCAGAGTTTTTCTTGGCCTGATGCTCAGGTTCTCAGCAACGTCGCTCGGCTTCTTCTGCGAAATTCCGTCCGGAGGAGTGCCTTTAGGGAAGCAATGTCGCGGCAAGCCGTTGGGGTTTTCGTTGGTGCCTCGCTGCCTTGGGCTGCTTACATCGGCGTTGTTGGAGCCAAAGTTGTATGTGCGTACGAGCACTTATGCACGTTCTGGCTGGCTAAACAGCCGTACCACACGCGAGTTGGCAATCTCACGTTTACACAACTAAATGACCACCGATACTGCAAACCCAGATGAACCACTCAGCGCGGCGGACTTTCGTGCAACCGCGTACGAAGCCGTCCTGGCGGATGGCTCTGACGAAACCTGCATGATGGCTTCATGCCGACTCTATGCGGCTGCGGAGGCCGCGCGGGAGGCTGGGGACGCACGTACTTCACGAGTCTTGAAATTGCTTGCGAACGCCACGTCGATGATGCTCGTCGCTGAGGACAAGAGCCACCCGTTTCGACATTCGATGCAATTCGGAGACAGGCGTTCAACTGCACCAGACGACTTTTCAGAACATGAGATTGCTCTTTTCGCGGAAGTGGCACCGGAGGTCGCCAATTCCCATCTTCGGGCAAGATTGGCTGATCTCGTCTGGCTGCACCCCAGAAAGTTCGGGGTGAAATACGCGCATCTGGCAATTGACTCCTACCGCGAAATACCTCCGTCAGATGAATCGTGGTTTGCCTCGGGCCGCGAATACTGGGCTCGCGCATTGACGCTTGCCATGTCGATCGGATCGGGCGCCGGGCCGCGTATCGGTGAGATCGAGGCGTCATTGATCAGCGCTATTTTTGCAAATGGGGATCGTGGCTATGTTCCTCTACAGATCGCTGCGATATTGCTCAAGGCTGGCGCAGGAAGGGGGAGCGCAGGCGATATTGCTACCAGAATGGAAGCACTGGCACGCACACACGCCGCATCACTTATGTACCACGAGGCGATCGCTTATTTTGAGGCCGCTGCCACATGGCACGCTCGTTCCGCCGCAAGAGATAAATCCGTGGAGATGGTCGTCGCCGGAGCAGATTGTTGGGAGATGCAAGGCGATAGCAAGGGTGCGGGGTTAGCCTCCCTAAACTTTTATGAGAATGCCATCAAAGTGTTTCGTACTGTGCCTGGTCCAAGTCGTGTGCAGTACACGGTCGACGCTCGAATTGAATCGCTTCACGCGAAAGTGCGTCAAGCTGGACAGGCCGCCGCCGTGCATATGCAGACTGTAAAAACTAGCCCTATAGACATTAGTGAGCTGATCAGGCAGGCGGTGGAGAAGGTCACCAATAAGCAACCATTAGAGGTCCTCGCAGCGTTCTCGCAGCTCTATCGAGGAGCGCGTGTAGAACGCATACGCGCCGTTGCGCAGAGCAACCTAGACAAGAGCATCTTCCGACAGATTATGGGTAGCGTGGTTATGTCCGCCCAAGGTAATACGGTTGCGCGGCAACCTGCGGCGGGGGGCAGTCTTGATGCAGCAGATGCGGCTCTTCGTTCCCAAATGGTCCGTGATTTTCAGATTGTTGTTGGATTGACCGCTACTGCTGAGATTAAGCCGGCCCTTGAGGTTATCCGCTCGCAGCACGTATTTACCGTTTGGGATTTTGAGGAAGTCTGCCGCTATTCGCCCTTTGTGCCTCCTGACAGAGTTGACCTGCTGGCGGAGGGGCTGTATGCCGGTTACTGCGGCGACATGGTACATGCGATGCACGTGCTTGTACCCCAGGTCGAGAATATCGTCAGATTTCACTTGCAGCACGCCGGCGCAATTACAACCACGACGTCGCCTGACGGCATCGTCATGGAAAACGGAATGAGCACGTTAGTGAAGTTGCCACAGATGGTAACAGTGTTTGGTGAGGACTTTACGTTCGAGCTGAGCGCATTGTTTTGCGACCAGAACGGCCCTAATTTGCGGAATGAGATAGCGCATGGCTTGATGAGCAAGGCTGCGTGCGAGTCCGATGCCTGCATTTACGCGTGGTGGTTGATTTATGCACGCATGTTCAGGAATTTTTGGACTGCTCAGCAACGCGTGGCGCAGATGGAAGTGCCTGGAAAGACTGGTAGTTCTGCAACATAGTCTCGACATTGGCTCCGTGGCCCAAGCTGTTTCGCTTCTCAAGCCGCTCGTTCCGAGTGTCGTCAAGGGTTACTGACCGTAAACCCTCTCGTCCACTGCGTTGAACCGCCGGTCGCGAGTATTCGAGGTCGCGCTACTTCTGCGCAGTTGGCCCACTGGGGAAGTGCGGAGCCCGTTGTCTGGAAAGAGTGCATCTTTGCTGGAGGGCTGAAAATCGCTGCAATTAAACATTTTGAATGTCTAGCCCGCGCCTGCCATCGAATGCGAACTCAGGTTAGGATGGAAAAGTCCGCCGGGTAGCGAGTTCAACGCGTTCGTGGTTCACGTCCCCAAAAAGCAATCGCCGCGACAGATCAAAAGAGAAAAAAATGTCAAATGTTCAGCACATTTCGATTCGAGTACCGTGGCACGACGACCAATGGCAGGGAACGGTATGCAAATGTCCTCGCGACAATGCCTCATGCGTAGTGCTTCCTGAAATCGCCAATGCGAAGCGCGATGATGCGGAAGGCTGCTTTGCTGGAAGTCGACTAGACAGTCTGGCCGAGGCACAGTTTCCCCCTTGCGTGAAAGAACGTGCGACTTTCATGGCGCCATTTACCGTGCGGCGCACTCTCGTCCACCCCTATGTGGCCACGGATAGCGCGGCGCATCGCGATCTGCTGCCCGTTGGATTGCAGCAGTCGGCATTTTCCGCAGCGTGCATTCCTTTCAGATGGATGCGTCGTGAATTTGCAGATGAAATCGCAAAGGGGGGGCGTCTGGATTATGACCCGGCACGGGAACCGAAAGAGCCCAAATGGCTTTTGGATTCCGGATGGGTTCAGGATGGCCGAAATCAGCGTGCAATGCTCGACGGGTTCTTTTCACCGATAAAGAAACACCTGTCGCTGTGTTTCTTCTATGCGAAGCAAACGCCTTTTTCGGATGATCACAGGCGAGTGCTCATCGGTGTTGGCCGTGTACTGAAGGTCGCAGAACCTATTCAATACGAACGAGAGGGCGAGTCAGCCGAGGTCGGTACGTCGTATGTCTGGGACGTGATGGTTGAGCACTCCATCCGGTCTAAGGGGGGGGATGGGTTCTTGATGCCATACACGGAACTCGCCGCAGCGCAACGACATGGCGCGGAGGTGGACTGGAGCCGGTGTCTAGCGTTCGCGCCGGACGACCGGTTGATCGAATTCTCTTACGTGTCCGAGCACGTCAGTCATGACGGAGCCATTTCCTCGCTACTCGAATGCCGGTTGGCGTTAGAAGCGGCCCGTGACATTCTTCAGGAAGTGGACAGCGTCAAGGAAGCGCTGCGCTGGATTGACGGGAGAATCGCGGAACTTTGGAATATGCGGGGCCCATACCCGGGACTGGGTGCGGCTTTGACTGCATTGGGTGTGCCTCACGGCAACTTCCTGGCATTGCATCTAGCCGAGCAACTCGACGAAAATGACGACCCATGGCCACTCGTTGACCAGGCTATGCGTAAGCCAGATTCCCTGCCGCGCCCGCTAGCCACGCTCATCACAGCTGACCTGACTATGGATTGGAAATCGCTCAGGCCTGGCCGTCTTGAGTTGCTCAAGCTCCTCGCGCGCTTCGAGCTTACTAATGACCAAGCGACGCGGTTTTATGTGAGCGCGGTTCGAAGTGCAGCAGGTCTGCACTATACCGACGCACAACTTCTCGAGAATCCCTACGTTCTATACGAAGGGGATCGCTTTTCCGTCCCCGCATTCGACGACGAGCGGTTGGCACGGGTGACTTTCGAGATGATCGATCGAGGTGCGTACCCGGCAGATGTCGTCGCCGAGATACATCCGTTGCCGGACATTTCGAGAATGTCTGGCCCCCGCGATCAACGCCGCGTGCGTGCACTCATCATTGCGCAGCTGGAACGCGCGGCCCAGACCAGTGGCCACACCACGGTTTCGGAGAGCCACATTATCCTTGGTATCCGCAATGCGAAGTTGGAGCCGCCTTGCCCGATTTCGGAAGACTCGATCGAGTCCGTCGCCGACTTCTTCTCTTTCGAGGTAGCCAGAACGGAGATGAGGGATGGTGTACCTGCCCTGCAACTACAACGCTATTTACTGTACCGAAAACTTCTCTCATCACAGATCAGCAATCGCGCACTACAAGGCGCAAGATTCAACTTCCCGAACGATTGGAGAGCACGTCTCGACCTTCTCCTTCCAGCGCTCGAAACTACCGACAAAGATGAAGTGAGGGCGCGTGAGGAAAAGGCTGCTGCACTGGCGGAGCTTGCTGCCTCGCGCTTTTCCGTTTTGGTCGGCCCGCCAGGCTCCGGCAAGACCACACTGCTCGAAGCTTTGTGCCAGCATGAGGAAATCTCGGCCAAGGGGATTCTTCTACTGGCACCGACAGGCAAGGCACGCGTGCAACTTGCGGCTAAGTGCGGCCACGAAGCACAGACACTGGCACAGTTCCTTACCGGCTGCGGCCGGCGATACGACGGTCGGACGGGGGTCTACAAGACCGTGCAAGGTGCGCAATACAAGGGCTGCAAGACGATCATCGTGGACGAAGCCTCGATGCTCACCGAGGACATGCTCGGTGCGCTATTCGACGCGGTGAAAGCAAGCGTGGAGCGCCTTATCCTAGTGGGTGACCCAAGGCAGTTACCGCCCATCGGAGCCGGCAAGCCGTTCTTCGATGCCGTGACTTTTCTCACTCCGCCAAACGCGTTGTTTCCGAAGGTCGGCAAAGGATACGCTGAACTTACGATCCAGCGCAGGCACAAGAAATCGGGCGAAACGGAGAGCTTTCCACTGGACCTTCAGTTGGCGAACTGGTTCAGCGGGAAGGACCTACCCCCCGGTGAAGATGAAGTTTGGTCCATTCTCGGTAGCGATGGCGACGTTTCGGGCCGTGTCGCCACGTATCGCTGGGATACTACAGAGGAACTGCGCACTAAGTTACTCGAGGTTTTGCGCGAAGAGTTGAACCTAAGATCTCTCGACGATCAGCAAACTTTCGGGCTCAGCTACGGCGGCGTTTTAAAGGGTGACAACATCTACTTCGAAACTGGTGCAGCAGCCGATGTCGAGAAATGGCAAGTTCTGACGCCCCGCCGGAACGAGGTGCTTGGCGCGCGCGACATCAATCGCTTGTTACACAAGCGATTTCGCAAGGATGCTGTCGCTTGGGCAAGTCGCCACTCCAATCGTCGAGGCTGGATCTCACCGCCGCGTGGCCCCGAGGAGATCGTGTACGGGGACAAGGTCATAAATGTTCGAAATCACAAGCGCAAATACGTCACGCCGGTCGACGACGCTTTGGCATATGTCGCTAACGGCGAAATCGGTGTGGTGATAGGCGACCTTCTAGATTCTGCAACGAGAGGCGACAAGGCTTGGCGTACCAAGGTGGAATTCTCGTCGCAACCCGAATATGTCTATAGCTTTGCGCCTTGGGACTTCGACGATGATGGCAGCACACCGCTCGAACTCGCTTATGCCGCGACAGTTCATAAAGCTCAAGGCAGTGAGTTTGAAACCACCATTCTGGTGTTGCCAAAGCGGGGGCAACTGATCAGTCGCGAAATGCTTTACACGGCACTCACCCGGCAACAGCGCCGGGTTGTCATTCTTCATGAGGGAGATCTGGCGGACATGAGAAAACTCGCGGCTGATGAGCACGCGGTCATACCGAGCCGCTTCACGAATCTCTTCTACGAGCATCCGTCGATGCTTCCGGCGCCAATTGAGGTGAACGGGAAATGGATGGACGCAAGGCACATCCACCGCTCCCGCCGCGGCACATCGGTGCAATCAAAGTCTGAGGTCATTATCGATGACGCTCTTTTCGCGCACGACGTGGTGGCCGGCTACGAGATTCCGTTCCACAGCACGGATGGACGACAGTATCGCTTACCCGATTTCACGATCGAGGACGCAGCAACGGGGCGGACTATCCTGTGGGAGCATTGCGGAATGATGTCTGATGAGGGATACCGCGAGCGCTGGGAAAAGAAGCTGCGGTGGTATAGGGAGAACGGCGTGCTGTCAATCGAGGAAGGCGGCGGCGAAAGGGCGGCGCTGGTCGTCACCTACGACGATGAGAGGGGCGGCATCGATGGTCAAGCGATCGACGCGTTGATTGAGAAGCTTTTCTCGTAATAGGACTAGGACCGCCGCTGCAAAGGTGGCTCGCGTCGGCACTTCGTCCAACTCATCGATCCCATTCACCCCCTCAATCCAGCAAATCCTAGCGGTAACGGAGAGAATTCAGTATCCCGCCCGGCAGTGGTTCCGACTGGCATCGGCATTGGCTGAGCGCTCAAAATCTTTCGCGCCGTCGTTGCTTCCCACGCGATGCTCTCACGTGCAGCATGGTTGGGGTGGGTTAGATTTCGATGAAAATCCCGGGTCAAAATTTGGTGAAAATCAACAAGCGTCGACATATTGCGACGATACCGCTAGCTCCGCGAGCTGTCATGTACACCTGCTGACCAGCGTACCAGTCTCTCGGTCGTATACCTTGTCTAGGATCGTACCGTTTAGGATACTCTGCACCGCTTCATCGACAATCGGTAGCGGCACCAGGAACCATTCGCGAGGTTTGACCGGCTTCCCGAAGCGGTCGAGGATCTCCAGATCAATTTGCGCGCTCGCGAAAATCCTATGGATCAGGTTTTCCACCTTGGTCCGATCGACGCCCGCGAGCTTGTAGGTGGTCACGACCTCCACCTTGGCGAGCAGGTATGTCGCATCGTTCTCTGCGTCGGCGATCCTCGTCTCAACCTTGCCCCCGGTTACGCCGATCTTGTGGATGACCTGGCGGTACGGCGCGATACGTGGATCGTTCGACAGCGAGCGCAGCACGTAGATGGTGCCGCTCTGTACGTCGTCGTCTTGCCATTCGCCGCTGAAAAGTGATCCCACAACTTTCTTGCGCAGACGACGCGGGGCATCGTCGCGGTATAGCGCTTTCTGGAACGAACGCTGCAACAGATCGCTTTCGGTCTCGTTGTCGTAGACGACACGAAGCCGCGCATCCGGTCGATCGGTAACGGACGTCTTGATTTCCTCGCCCATGTTGGCAATGTGGACAATCTGGCCGTTCAGGATGTAGAAGTCGCCTTGCTGAATGCTCCCCAACTTAATTTCAGCGTCGTGAGCAAAAGGTAACGCTTCCCAGGTACCGTCCTTCAACCCCGACTTGGCCTCGTCGAACAGAGGCTTGAACGTCCCGAAATCGACGCACGGCGTACGGTCGGCGATTTGCTCGGCCGCCGCCTTTTCAGTGGCGGATCGGACATGCCGAAGCACGGTAATGTCGTCGTCGTCTTTTGCGTCGACACCAAGTTCCGCGAGCAGATCATCGTCGGCGAGTTGGTCCAGATTAGCCACGACTTCGGCCGCCGGCTGTGCGAGCAGGCCTTGGGTGTCCAATGTTGCGAGCAGTGCCAGCGCGGCCGTGTTGCGGCGTAGTTGATTCAGACGAACCGCGTAAAGGCGCTCAAAGATGTCCAAGCCTTCGCCGTGTCGAGGTACGTGCTCGTGCTGCTCGACGAAGCGCTGGATTTCCTCGAAACCGGCGATGATGCGTTCCTCCTGGGCCGTACGACCACCCGTTACCTCGACTTCAACGGAGATGCCTAGCTGCTCAAGCAGGTCGTCGTCGGAGACATCGTCTTCTATCGGGCTTTTTTTACGCGTTGCCATTGCCTTCCTTCCTCTTCTCGGAAGCCTTGAAGCGTGTGAGAACCGCGATGCCCTCGGCCATGCGCTTCTCCCACGGATCGGCGGCGTTGATTTCCGGCAGACGATTGCGATCACGCTTGAACTCAACGGCTCGTTTCGCCAGTTCACGCGCCTCTTCGATAGGGATGTTGATCTTGCGCGCCGCGATCACGGCTTGCACTTGCTTCAAGGTTTTCTCGTCCATCGCCTTCGCGAGAATCGCGTAGGCTGTGTCGAACGGGTTGATCCGATCGATCAGATCGATGTCTAGTTCCTTGACGCTCATCGCAAACTGCTTGACCCCTTCAATAAGGGCAAGGTTTGCTTTGGGCGTACCGTCGTTGGCCCCGCCGGTTGCTTCGTCGGTGACCAGCATTTCGACCTGCTTGGCCTTTTGCGTGAAGGCTAGCGCGGCGACCGCGTATTGGCGCACGGCCTCCTGATCGTCCTCCTCCAGGTGCGGATACTTCTCGCGCACAATCTTGCCCATTTGAAGGATCGTAAGTTCTTCAGGGATCGTGTTGTCGTGGTCGAACAACCCGCGCTCGAGCGTTTTGCTGTTCTGCACGAACGAGGCGAGCACTTCGTTGATGTCCTCGCGGCAGATGCGCGCCGCTTCCTCGGACTTCGGTTCGACCAGACCCTTGACCTCGACGTGCACACGCCCGTCGTCGTGGTTCACGCCGATGTTGAGTTGGCCTTGCTTGTAGCCGTCGGGGCCGTAGTCGAAGCCGGGTTGCTCGCCAGCATTCTTGGGAGTGAACTCGAAGCGCGGTGCCAAGACTTGCTCCATGAGCAGACTTGCAGCGATCGCCTTCAAGGTGTCGTTGATCGCGTCGGCCACCATGTCCTCGGACGCGTCCGGTTCCGCGATTAGGTTCGTGAAGCGCGCGCTTTCCTTGCCTGGCGCGTCGCGGGTGGCGCGACCGATGATCTGAACGATTTCCGTTAGGCTGTTGCGGTAGCCAATGGTCAGCGCGTGCTCGCACCAGATCCAGTCGAAGCCTTCCTTCGCCATGCCGAGCGCTATGATTATGTCGACGTGGTCGCTGTTGTTCTTCTGCTTCGGGTCTTTCAGTGCCGACAGGACAGCGGAGCGGACGTCACCGTCATCCACCAGGTCGGCAATCTTGATCACGCGGCCCTCGGGCAACTCGACAAGATGAAAGCCGGTTTGGGGATCGGTACCTTTCCAGGTGCCGAGACCGTCCATGATCCCCTCAACCTCTTTGTGCTTTTGCTTCAGGCTTTCGCGCGCGTTGACGTTCGGGATGTGCACGATCGTCTTCAACGACGGATCAAGTACCCGCATGACCGCATCGAGGTACTGGCCGGTGTAGAAATAGTAGCCGATGTCAAGCGATTTCAGGTACTCGTAGCCATTCAACTGCTCGTAATAGGTGTACGTCACCGTGTCGAAGCGCGCTTCGTCGTCCGGTGCCAGCACAGCCTCGGCATCGCCACGGAAGTACGAGCCAGTCATCGCGACCATGTGCACCTTGTTCCGCTGAATCAACTCGGTCAACTGCCGGCCAAGGATGTTATTTTGATCACTGCTGACGTGGTGGAACTCATCCACCGCGATCAAACGATCGTCGAACGCGGTCGGCCCCAGTTCCTGGTAGGCAAAACGGAACGTGGCGTGCGTACAGACCAGTATCTTGTCGTCGCTGGCAAGGAACTCGCCGACGGCCTTAACCTTGGACGGAGCCACCTTCACGTCGTCCGTACCAGGTGCGTTGCACAAATTCCACTGCGGCTTTACCACCCAATCGCTAAAGAATCCGTACTGGGACAGCGGTTCGTCGGCAAAACTGCCACCGATCGAGCGCTCGGGTACCACGATCAGCGCTTGTTTGACGCCCTGGTTCATCAGCTTGTCGAGTGCGATGAACATCAACGCACGTGATTTACCGGAGGCTGGCGGCGACTTGATTAACAGGTATTGCTCGCCCCGTTTGGCGTAGGCACGTTCCTGCATCGGGCGCATGCCCAATGCGTTCGATTTGCTGGACGCCCCCGTTCGATCCGTCTTGATCGAGACGGTTGGGATGGAATAACGCTTGGTCTCTTCAGTGCTCATTACGCGGTCTTCCGTGCTCGAATGGTTTTCTTGGCCGGCTTCGCTTGTGCCGCCGTCATCTTTGTGTACAGATCGAACAGTTTTTCCAGACGCTCGGTATCGTTGCGGAATCGACGTCCGATGTAGATGCGTTCGAGCACCTCGTCGTTTCGCTCGTGCGCGCGACGCAAGTTCTCCGGCATCATTGCCGGGTCGTAGAGGTCCGCGATCGTTGCTGGGAAGTGTGCTTCACGCGCGAGCAAAATCTCTTCGGCGCACTTTGTTAGATCAACCTTGTTCTGCTCGGTTAGCGTCGGTACAGGGAACGTGTTCCAACCCAACGTGTTCGAGTACCGGAAATCCGTCTTCATCTTTCCGCAGACCGTACCGATCCATACAAGGTGCAACCGAGACGCAATGAGTGCCAAGTTCCAAAGAGGCGCATCGTAGAGTGCGAATGCAAGATTGCTGGCGATAGTGCCCCGAGCCATATATCCGACGGGAAGGTATTCTCGCGATTCAGACGATACGCTCGGCACGATGATTACCGTTTCGTTTCCCGATTGGCGCACTTCGCCGAAGCGGTATGGAACACCGGCAAGGTTTTTCGTGGTTGGCCTGTCCGATTGAGCTCTCTTTTCCCGCACGCAATCGAATCTGTTAGCTAGCCATGGGTTCATGCCTGCTTCGGCATAGTTCGCATCCTCGATCCAAATGCATCTTCGCTCGGTTCCACGAATATATTCTTGAGACCCTATAAACGGGCGAATGAATCTACTGTCGACGTCATGTTGGTTCAATGCAGTTTCAGCTTCGTGACGCGTCAGCAACAAGTTACCGCCATCATTTGGCATATTTCCGAATAACATCTCAGCCACGTCACCAAGTGGTGCTGTACGTGGTCCGACTATGATCTGTTGACTGGACACTAGGTACGCATTGATGTGCTCCGTAGTCTTCACGGCCCCGGCCCCGTCGGCGCTTTCGCTGAAAAGCTGGCGATTGGCTTTAGGAGCCTTGGTAATGCCGACGATGACGACAGTTACGCCTGCATTCTTACTCGCGAGATTTGCCCACTTGAAAGAAGTATGGGCAAATGCAATTTGATGTCCCGTCCCAAAAATGAGTGACCAGAGAGTCTCGACTTGGCGGCCTTGGCAGATTGAGTTCGTTGCTACAAATGCCGAAACCGTCGGTGTCTTGGTGCCATAGTCAGCAGCCTTGGCAAACCAACCGGAAACGTAGTCGAGTGATTTCCAGTTCTTAACTCGGCCATCGAAAATGGCTTTGAGATCGGACTTTTGCTCGTCCGTTTGCCATTGACTTCCACGATACGGCGGATTGCCACAAATGTAGGTCTCGCCGCCTTCGTTTTCGAAGTCGATTTCAGGCTGCCCCAATGGGCTATTGAATAGACCGTCTGATAGAACCTTCACCCCGATGCCGGTCGGCGGGAACAACGCCAGCCAATCGAGTCGCAGCGCGTTGCCACTGGTAATCCAGTTCTCTGCTTCGAGCGGCAGGAACTCCTGCACCGCTTGCATCTGTCCACGATATAAAACGTCGCACTGGTACTCGGCGATGATGAGTGCAAGCCGCGCAATCTCCGCAGGAAAACTGCGTAGTTCGATACCTCGGAAGTTGGTCAAGGGGATGCCCGATCGTAGATCGGGTTCTTCGCGAAGCCGATTTATTTCGGCTTCAATCGCGCGCATCTGTTTGTACGCGATGACCAAGAAGTTGCCCGAACCACACGCCGGATCGAACACGCGGATGCGCGCTATGCGCTTGCGCAGGTTCAGCAACTTCGCCTTGTTGTCGCCCGCGGCTTCCAGCTGTGTGCGCAGATCGTCGAGGAAGAGCGGGTTGAGCACCTTCAGAATGTTCGGCACGCTCGTGTAGTGCATGCCGAGCGCGCCACGCTCCTCGTCGTCGGCGACCGCCTGGATCATCGAGCCGAAGATGTCCGGATTGATTGCGTGCCAGTCCAGTTGGCCGGCGTGCAACAGATAGGTGCGGGCCATGCGCGTGAAGCGCGGTACGTTGTTGCCGCCGCCGAACAAGCCGCCGTTCACATAGGGGAAGACGTCAGCCCACCCTGGGATTTTCGCCTTTGCACGGGCACCGCTGTCCTTCGTCGGCACGTTCATCGCGTGGAAGATCGTGCTGATCACCGCGCGGGTATTGCCCGACGCCGCATCACTCATGCGATCGACGGTCTGCGTGAATAGACCTCGACCATCGAAAATCCCGGTGTCTTCGGCGAAGAAACAGAAGATGAGGCGGGCCATGAAGTGATTCATGTCCTGTCGGCGCTCGTCCGTCGCCCAGTCCGGGTTTTCCTTCAGCAATTCCAGGTACAGTTTGTTCAGTCGGCCGGTTGCCCGAACGTCGATCGCGCTGTCCTTGATTTCCTTGATGGTCGAGATGCCCGCGAGCGGCAAGAAGAACCCGAAGTGCCCGGCAAACTTGGCGTATTCGCTTGCGATCGTTTCGCCGTTCGCCATTTCCTCAGCTTCGAGCGTTTCGCCGTCAGTCGCTAGGATGAATTTGACCTTGCCCTTCAGGGTCTCTGGGCTCGCGCGTAGCGCGTTCAACGTCGAGTTGACCTGGCCGGGCGCACAGGTCGCAAGATGGATGTTGTTTCGTTGCAGCACGCCACCGGCAACATCAGATTTGTTGGTGTCGCCCTTGCGGAGTCGCGCGATCGTTGTTTCTTTGTTCCCGAAGGCCGCGAGGAATGCGTACGGGAACTCTGCAGCGTCAAATGGTGTTTCGCTCAGCTCGGAGACTGCGGCCTCGATTTCGACTGCGTTCATGTGTCGTGGCGTATGGTGTGTTTTCCCTAGATTATGCCAAGTCTTAAGGAAAACTTGGAGGGCATTCCAATCCCGGTCGTGCCGGGTGTTCGCGTTGTAGGCGCGGTCGGCCACGGGAGTACGCAGAGCGCCGGGAACGTAGTGCCCGAGGTCGGGCGCCAAGGCGCAGCTGACCTACGAGTCCTCCTACTCATCCTACCTGGAAGCCGCGGTTCGACGACCGAACATCGGAAAAACGCTGTCTGTAACGGCACCGAAGCGTTTCTGGAGCGTAGGGCAAAAACTCTCGCCCGTGCAGCGACTTTTCAATAGAGGAGAACTTTGATGCCGCATGACTGCCTCGTTCGCAAAGACCATTGAACTCCTGGCTTACCGAGCCGATTAACGAAGATCTGTCGGCGCGGAAGACCGAATCCGCCGACATCGCCGATTACGGCAAGGTCGCACCGGACGCTCTGCGGTAGCGGAACCACGACGCTTGCTCTGGTTGAGCAAAAAAAAGAATATGCGGGGGTGGCGAGGCATCCGGTCGGGCGCTTCTCGCTTCGCGGACGCTATTTCGTGTACTTGATAGGGACGGTGCCCACGACCTGGAACGAATCGTGGGCGGCGATGAGTTCGTCAAGTGTCTCTGTGCTGCGTTTGTCGGTGGGGCATCCAGTAGCAGATCAATCTGCATTCACAGGGCCGGCATTGGCTCAGTTGCAATTGCGCTGATCCTGGAAGTCGAATTCGCTCAACTTGACCCACCTATGCAAGCTCAGGAAAGTGATATGTGATTGAAAAAATCTGGAATCGCGTTTGGCGACGGCGAACTGCGTAGTTTCGGTAATCGGCGCACTAATCTGTATGCCAAAGGCGTTGGCGGAGCTAGTCAAGCGGCAGCCGCGCGGATTGTCGGCGTGCTCGAAAAGCCAACCAAGATCGTTTCCTTCTCGGAAAATTACGTCCCCAGTGACCCTATACCCTATGGCTAAAATCCTGACGCCTTTTTTCGCTTAACCACCAGCGAGGTGTGGAGCGAGCCTGGTGCAGCGCGTGCTGCAGACGAGGATAACGTCGTCGCTCTAGCGCGAACCTTTGTTCCGGTCTTTGCTTTCGTTGCTCGCTTTTTTACCGTTGCTAGGCCGGTTTGGCGAATGCTCGGGAATCCAAGTACAACGCCCAAACAGAGCAATCCAGAGTTCTTAGTTGTCGCCAAAGTACTTTTTCGGGCACTGGTGACGTTGTCCCAGTCGCAGTTGCGCTGCATAGTGGCTACGCTGTGGAATCCCGTTGCCGAGTCAGTAGTCATGGCCGAGTGCAGGGCCGCCTGATGCTGCGCAACTGACGCGTGGTCCGCGTAGCCAAACAAGCCAATAACACCACTGGTCTCGTAAGGATCATCGGGCCGCGTGAAGCAGCCAATCCCTTCCGGGCCCAGAAGCAAATCTTTGCAGTCGTTTTGACCTTCAAGTACCTTTGCCTCAACTGCGAATGCCAAGTTCAGTTCGGGGTCAGCTGGCATGAAGACTAGATCGGGACGCTTTGAATTGTTTCCAGTGGTTTTTTTTCCGGGGCGGAGAGCATCAGCTTGAACAACGGAAATCGCATCAGAGGGCACAAAGCCTCGCGGTGCCGTTGCGCGTTGCTGCGGGGAGCCTTTTCTTAGCAGCGCCTGTGCCTCCAACGCAATGTCGGCAGACAATGCCGTTTCCTTCACGCGAGGAGCACCGGTCTTTGTCTTGGAAAGGGTCCCTGTTTTCGTCAAGAACGTGGCCCAGTTGGGGCCGCTCAAGATATCGTGGGCAGCATGAGCAAGGCCCATGCACTCGCTTACAAACTTCCCGATCATGGCAGACCGGCGTTTGCTAGGGACGCAATTTTGAAGCGATGTCTGAAGGTCAACGAGCAATGGGTTGTGCATCGCGCGTTATCGGAGAAACAAGCGGTTGATTACGTGGAGACCATCTGCATATGCGCGTTCGAGCGTCATGTGCTCAACGCCCTTTGGCTTACACATGATGACCTGCGACCGTCCGCTGCCTCTCTTGAGCCTTGCTGAGTCGAAGAACTGAAATCCATCTCCATCACTTAAAGCTGCTATTGCAGTATCTTCCAAGTCGCTCTGGAACCCGAGTACGATCTCGGTCATAACCGAATTACCTTCGCCCGTCGTGACTTCCACTTCTTCATTCAAGCGGCTACACAACACATCTCCAAGCATGGCCAAATATGTCTCCGGCACCCTTGAGTCTCCCGAAGGACGCGGTGTGGGCCAACGAGCGTTCTCAAGTTCGCTGCGAAAGTCTGCATAGTCCTCAAGCGGTGCTAGAAATTCCTCCATCTCCATACGCTTGAGGACGTCACTCGCTTTGGAGCCCGAGCAATCCCAATCGGTATGGCTCTGCAACGAAGCAAGCGAAGGCACCACTATGCGCTCCAAATCGTTCTTCTCCGCTCGCTTGCCGTCAATCTGCCAAAGTTTTCCAAACAAGGCGAATTGGTACCGCGCAAAATCGCTCATTAGATACTGTCCCAGGCGGGACAGCAGTTCAAGTTGCCTGGCTTCGTCACGCTTAGGCGTTGGCTTGATTGAGAAGATCAAATTGAATGTCGGATTGACCGCAAACACCTCAGCGGTGCGGTAGCAATACTGCATGCTGCGCGCCAAGATCAGCCGAGGCCCTTTGCACCGTGCACCGACAGAGTTCTCCTTCAGTTGCTCGATCGACAGATCTCGAAGATCTGGGTGCTCTTCAAAGACCGCCGACAGATCCGTTATGACCGAGCGCCTGTCATCTCGCAGTTTTGGATCAAGTTGTGCAGCAGCCGCTCTTGCCGCGCCCGGGATCTTCAATTCCGCAGCCGTGACCCCCCGCGCAAGCTCCAAACCCGCATCATCCAACAACCCACGAAGAGAAGTGACTTTTTCTCCGTGATATAGGCTGATGAGCCGCTGCTTAACCCTACGGTCGTATGGTTTGAGGACAAAAGCATCAAACACATTTTCCGGGTTGGCAAAAGCCATTGCGCTGGGCAAGCTATTCACGTCAGCGCGATCGACGGCGAGCATCCACATAGCGTCAGGATTGAAGGGCTGAGACCACAGCCGCGGCATGTAGAAATAGGTTCGCCCTACTGCCTTCGGTGGTCGATTGGTGGCAAACATCAGGGCTGCCGGATCCTCAGCGCCCGCGAAGAGGTAGCGCCGCCAACTAGACATGTTCACAACCAAATCGATGTCGGTCTCTCGTGCGAAGGCCGTAACGAAACGACCTGCGGCTGGCGCAGCAAAGGATTTAGCTGGCAGCACCAAAGCAAGCCTACCGTCGACTTTAAGGTACTTTTTTACGAGACTCCACGCCACATGCTGGGAGGCGTCGTGCCACTCAATCGCGTATCTCTCCACCTCACCGCTGTGCTCCGTGACATCGGCCAACTTCTTCCATGGCGGGTTGCCAACAGTGATGTCAAAACTGATTTCTGGGAAAAATCGTTTCTTAGAGAAGAAATCCGCCGCGACGATATTCGACCCAAGCATCGGTGGAAACACTTTCTCGGCGCTCACCTCGTTGATGTGAGACGCAAGATCTACGGGATCCAGGTAGTCCAAAAGATTCAAGTACAAACTGAACGCAGCTACCTGCGCCGCCGAGGACGACTTCTCCACCCCATAAATGCAACCTTTGAGTAGTTCGTGCAACCTCTGCAAGGATAGGTAGCGACGGCCGCGCTGCCTCCCCACCGCAAGCTCACTTTCAACAATGTGGCGGAATGCCGCGACCAAGAAGACCCCCGAACCACAAGTCGGATCCAGCACCTTTGTGTCTCTCTTGAACTTGCAGCTGTCTGCGACCCGATTCAAGATGAAATCCGCTAGGAATGGGCGCGTGTACACGACGCCGTCACGATTGGCGTCTTCGACGGACTCCGTCCGGAGGAACTTTTCGTATACAGCCGAGAGGGTCTCGATGCGAATGGCAGAAAGGTCGATCGAGAACAGCGCAGTCTGTCGATATTTGCCATCGTATTTCTCGCCTCTTCGGATGAAACCGATGGCCAGATCCAAGAGGGAAGGCGTGACTAGTGAACGTTCTTGCTCGCTGATCTGAAAAACTCCGCCGTTGAAGACTTCATCTATTCGGTCTTGCAGCGTCCAAAATCTTGACGACTGCTGTTCGAGAAGTCTTTCCCCCTCCGCTGCATCACATTCCCAACCCTCGACCTCAATGACCCTCTTGTCGGTGAGCAAGTAGGTGTAGATCAGTCTGCCAATGAGTCGATTGATCAGATCTGGCCGGATCCTCAGCCTCTCCGACTTGATGTTATCCGCAAGGTAATCATGCAGTCCTTCGAGACCGTCTAACAACGCTGCATCAACCCCAACCTTTCCTGATTTCGTAAAATCTCGCCACGTGATGGACGCATGCAGACGGTCGGGCGCAAGGTCCCGTAGCGAAGGCGCGAGACGGTCCCCGGTCGACCAAGGCAACGGCTCTCGTTGCACCGCGTCGTTCCAGCGAGCGTCGGTCAAAAAGTGGAAGCCGCTGCAGACGATCACTTCGTCGGGGCAGAGAATGACCAAGCACGGCACTTTGCCCTGACTCCAAACCCAGCGGTGGATGCGTCGGGCATCGTCTTCATCGTCTGCCTGCACAATGTAGACCAAGGGAGTGAAACGTCGCGAGCCATCCTGGCCCCAATGATCCTCCCAAGCGCCAAAGCACGCCTGCAACTTTGCTTGATCGTGCGCCGCCCAGAGCGCCTGCGCAACGCCAGTCACCTGGGAAAATTCCCTAGGTTCAATCAGGCCGCTGTCCCCGTCGTAACCGAGACATTCGCAGAAGTGTTTAACGGGGGTTCGCATGATCCCTGGAAGATACTATAAATAGGGTCCTCGTATAGCACAAATAGACCTCATTCGCATCAAAAATCGCGGTTTTACGACCTGGCCGCAAGGATTGTGGAGAAATTGGTTCTGGACGTATCACGTCAGTTTCACTCGCCCTTTGCGACGAATCTCAATTAGACATTCAAGCAACTCGCGCGAAACCACCCCGTCCGTTTGTGCACGTCCGATGGAATGCTGAGGTTTTGCTAGGCGTAGGCCATGCTGTGGGGCTGAGCGCGGTACGACCGCCCCGATAATGGGCCGTTCCGGGACGCGTCGCGCAACGCGGTGAACAAGGCAGGGACTTTGGAACCGATTCCAAATGGTGCGTTTCTCGCCCGGCAAAGCGCTTGCTTCAATCGAACGGTTGCGCAGAGGCGTTATCGTCGATGCCTCGTATTCAGCGGCCATCAGCCACTATGCGATGCAACGTTGCGCGGCATCCTCGTCTGCGTTTTTCGCGGCAGCCGAAACGCGTCTCGCGGACCACTCAATGCGAACTCGCACCAGTCGCCAAGCCGGCTCTTGCGTATCCAATGCGAGAAATGCTCACGTTCAGATGCGTAAAAGAATGCTCGCAGCGAGCACAATGGCGAGCGCGGCAGACCGGATATGCCTCCGAAGACCAGACACGACAATCGTCAAATCCTGCTTCATCGTAAAATTGGTCGATTGAGGTCGCCTCGTTGGTACACTCGGCTGACGCTTCAGCGGCCTCCTGAGTCAAGCCGCCCTTGGTTTGCATATGCCGTGTGAATTTGAGGGTATCGATCATGTTCTTCCCGTAGAGTTCGTGAACAACAGACGGGTGGTCACATGGACCAAGCTGCCGTGTCAGTGGGGCTGCTTTGTTGATGTGGCGGATCGTGTCGACGTGTGGCGTGGACGACGACGAGGGCTTTGTCCAGCGCAGTACGCTACAATTTTGTCCGGAAGGCGGTTGTCGCCGTGGATGTCGAGTTTTTCCGTCGCGCGCTAAAATCAGATTGGCAACAGAACCGGAGTGTTTCCGCAATTTGGGGGCATTTTTGGGGGCATGGCGGGATCGAAGAAACTACGAAAGCATTTTGTGGATTGGCTTTAGAGGAAATTTGCGAGTCCTGCAGCCGGCACCAATAAATTCAAAGGGCCACGTGATTTTCACGTGGCCCTTCGACGTTTTCGATGGTTCCCGCGCTGCCAATGTGCCGCTTCAGACGGCTCACTAACGCCCCCGGGTGCAGGTCGCCGCAGGGACGCCCGACGACGCCCAGTCGCGAGGATCAGCCCGGCGAAACAAATAACGCCACGCCAAAACAATCGCCGCACCCAAACCAGCGGATCAGCGCGACTGCCGCTTGTATCCTTCGCCGCCGATGCGTGCTCGGTCTACCGCCGCAATTCGGTTGCGCCCCTGGTCTTTGGCCTGATAGAGCTGCGCATCAGCCAGATTGATAAACGCGGTGATATCGATGTCTCCGGTCGGCACGACGGTCGCTACCCCGAAGCTTGCCGTCACTCGCTGACCGTGCGGGGAGCGCAGGTGAGCGATGGCTTCCTCCGCGATCAGCGCGCGGCAACGCTCCGCAACACGCACGGCGTCATCGGCATTCGTGTCGGCGAGCACGAATATGAATTCTTCCCCGCCAAACCTGCCCAGGAACGCATTCGGCCCAACTGCCTCTTCGAGCACGCGCGCAAGGCGCTTCAGACACTCGTCGCCTTGAAGATGACCGTAATAATCGTTGTACGATTTGAAGAAATCGATGTCGACCATCACGAGCGAAAGCGGGTTGCCCGATGCCGCCGCGCTCGCCCATTCGCGGGCAATGACCGTGTCGAACATGCGACGGTTGCCGACCCCGGTCAAACTGTCTGACAACGAGAGCCGCTCCAGTTCGCGCTGGAGTTCCGCGAGCCGAGCCTCGGTGCGCTTACGTTCACTGATGTCGAACATGAAGCCGATCAGCGCGTCAACGTCACCGTTCTCTTTGCGCACGACGTGGACAACGTCGCGAATCCACACATACCCGCCGTCCGCAGTCAGCGCGCGATAGTCCGCCTCATGATCGGCGCCCGCTTGCGACTGTGCGACGCAAAATTCCACAACCGCCTCCCGGTCCTCCGGATGCATCCGCGAGGCCCAGTCCTCGACCGTTCTCCACGTCGATGGCGCGTAGCCAAGCAGTTTCTCAATCTGCGGGCCGATATAGGTGAACTGCATTGTCGCCCAGTCGATCTTCCAAGGGATCGCTCGGGTTGACTCGAGCAACGTGCGATAAACCGCAGGGTTGTCCTCGCCGGGCTGGTGTTCGGACGATACCAGGCTGTCCTCGTGGCGCAGGAAGGCGGCTTGAAGCGAGCTGGGAGCTAAATCCTTTTCTTCGTGACTCATCGTGGTCTTCCAATACCCTGTAAATCCATTATCGGCAGGTGCGGCAGGGCCTTGAGCACAGCGCGACGATTGATCGCCTGCAGACCCGCAAGTCATCGGTTGCCAACAACCGCACGTTTCCAATTGTCGCCGAGGTCGAGGCAAACTGGGCTGCTGCCGATTCGGTGCGAGGTCGCCCCGAATTTGAGCTGCGTGCGGATATAGCGTCCAATCATGTAGTCGGGAAATTAGACATGAAGAAGCGAGGTCCGCCGCCGCAGACGGGCCTCCGCTACAGCTACCCCCTCACTTTCGGCGGCAGCCCCTTGCCCGGCGAGTAGAGGATAAGACTCGGGCTAATCAATTTGTCCGACGCGACCACGGCATGTGCCAAGGTGTCGAAATAGATGGCGTGCTCCGGATCGGCAACCGGGGACTTTTTGATTTCCCTTGCCAGTTCGTCCCACTCGAAGCCGAGGTATTTCCTGTGTTCGTAGAACCAGACGACGTGTCCTTCACGTGTCAGCGACTTCTGGATGTCGCGTCCGTCATCTCCTGCATCTGCACCGCCCTTTCCGTTGTCATTCTCTGAAGTACTCATCAAGGTCTCCTGTGAAGTGCGTGGGTTCAGCCGGTCTATCGGCCAAGCTCATCATCGCAGCAGTGTCGAGCCTTGCGTTTCAGTAACTTCCGAATAACTTCGCCGATGTGTTGACACTCGAAACGTATCGGCCACCGACAAAAACGCTCGCGACGTACGACGGGCTGAAAATACGGATGCGTCACTCCCTTGCGGCTTCCCGCTCCCGCCGCCGGTTTCCCGCTTCTCCGCGAAGCCGGATGTCGCGTTCGATTTGAACCCGCGCGGCGTAACCGGCGGGCAATACCGGTGTCACGCCAATCCTTCGGCTTTCAGACGCCGATACAGGGTGCGCTCGCTCAACCCCAGATGGGCCGCCAACGCCTTGCGCGTGCCCTGGAAATCGCGAACCACCGTGGCGAGATCGACCTCGCCGCCAGTCGTGAGCATCTCCGTCTGGCGGGTTGTGGCCACGTCAAGTGCGAGGTGCTCGGGCCTGATCACGCCGTCGTCGGCGAACAGACGCGCGCGCTCAAGCACGTTTCGCAACTCCCGGATGTTGCCTGGCCAGTCGTATCGAACGAGTTGCGCCATGGCCTCCGGCGACGTATGCAGTCGTTGATCGGGGTCTTTGCCGCCTCGTTGCAGCAGCGATTCCACAAGCAGGGGAATATCGTCGCGCCGCTCCCGTAACGCGGGCAGGTGAATGGGGAAAGCGCTGATCCGGTAATAGAGATCCTGACGAAACGCGCCTTCGACCACCATCGTTTGCAACGGCTTGTGGGTGGCGGCGACCAAACGGAAATCTGCCTGTTGCGTGTCGACAGAGCCGACCCGCCGGTAGGTGCCCGACTCGATCAGCCGCAACAGTTTGACCTGCATCCCCAGCGGTACGTCACCAATCTCGTCGAGGAAAATGGTGCCGCCTTTTGCCGTCTCGACGAGTCCAGCCTTGCGCGTATGCGCGCCGGTGAATGCCCCCTTCTCGTAGCCGAACAGTTCGCTCTCGAACAGGGTTTCGGTCAGCCCCGAGCAGTCGACCACCACAAACGGGCCGCGCGAGCGCTGGCTCGCCTCGTGCAACGCGCGCGCAAACAACTCCTTGCCGCTGCCCGACTCTCCCAACAGCAGCACCGGCAATTCCGCAGTAGCCACCCGCTGCAGTTCTCCGAGGGCGCGATTGAACGCGGCCGACTTGCCGACCAGCCCCTGACGACTGGCTTGCACCGACGCGTGTCGTACGGTTTGCAACCGTTCGACGAATCCAACCACTTGATGATGGCTGTCAACGATCGGCCGGAGTTCAACGTCGACATGCTCCGGACCCCGCGGCGTGTGGTGGATGTGGAGAACGCGATCCGGACCCTTGCTGATCAGCGCGCTTTGCATAGGGCAATGCTCGCCGGCCTGATCGCAGGGCACCGCGTAATGGTGCGACATCGCATAGCACTTGTGGCCGACGTAAGGCTTTCCTGCCGTCGCGAACTGGCGCTTGTAGGCCGTATTGGCCGCCAGGATCTCGTAATCGGTGTTCATCACGATCATGGGTGCGGATTCGTGATCGAGATAGGAAATCAGGGCCTGGACCTGAAAGGCCTGAAGAACGTCGGGAACGGGGTGCATAGCGGATGCTCGCGATAGTGGAACGGCAACGACTGCCAGTACTGCCATTTGGCAGTATGCCACTGCCAAATGGCACTGTCACGAGCGACAGAAATCGCTCAGTCTCATCCGAGATTTAAATTTTGATTATTCAAATCATTGAGTTAACGGAATTTCACGAGTTGGCACGAATTTTGATAGTTATCGGACATTCGACTGATTCATGAGGAGGAGATCATGGAGAACTTGTACATCGAGGGCAACTTCGACCCAGCGACCAGCACCATCAGCTATATCGTGCTGGATCGCGCCACAAACCACTGCGCATTGCTCGACACTGTGCTTGATTACGACCCGAAGTCCGGCCGGACCTCGACACACAACGCCGACCACCTTATCGAGCGGGTTCAGGCGCTAGGCGCGACGGTGCAATGGATTCTGGAGACCCACGCTCACGCCGACCATTTGTCGGCTGCGCCCTATCTCAAGCAGAAGCTGGGCGGACGTATCGGCATTGGCGAGCATATCCGCCAGGTGCAGGATGTGTTCGGCAAACTGTTCAATACGGGCAGCGAATTCGCGCACGACGGAAGTCAGTTCGATCACCTGTTCGCGCACGGCGAGCACTTCCAGATCGGTGATCTGAAAGCCCGCGTCATGCATACGCCGGGGCATACCCCCGCGTGCATCACGTACGTCGTCGAGGAAGGCGACCAGATCGCCGCCTTCGTGGGCGACACGCTCTTCATGCCCGACTACGGCACGGCGCGTTGCGATTTTCCCGGCGGCAATGCGCGCACGTTGTTCCACTCCATCAACGAGGTCCTCAGCCTGCCGGCGCATACGCGGCTCTATCTCTGTCACGACTATCAACCCAACGCCCGCAAGCTGGAATTCGTCACCACTGTCGCCGACGAACGCAAGCACAACGTTCACGTGCGTGACGGAATCAGCGAGGAAGAGTTCGTGGCCATGCGCACGACACGCGACGCGACGCTGGACATGCCGACGCTGCTGCTTCCGTCAGTCCAGGTCAACATGCGCGCGGGGCAGTTGCCGCCTGCGGAAGACAACGGCGTGCGCTACCTGAAGATTCCCCTTAACGCTGTCTGATCACGCGAGGTGCCATCATGAATATCAATGTGGGCGGTGTGGACCGTGGCCTGCGAATCGTCGCCGGCGCAGTGCTGATCTTGCTTGCGGCCACCGGAACCGTCGGGTGGTGGGGGTGGCTGGGGCTGATCGCTTTGATCACCGGGCTGGTCCGGTTCTGTCCGCTCTACTCGCTGTTCGGCATCAGCAGTTGCAAGACACGGGGTCTCTGACCCCATCGCTCGGACGGCACCGGCGCGGCTTTGCCCCCGAAATGCCGACGCCGAAGCGCCTATCGTCACCGAGGAGACACGCCATGAATATCAAGCAACTGACGGCGCAATTGTCCGTCTGCGCGCAGGTCTCGCCTGCCGACGTTCCGGACATTGCTGCCGCCGGCTTCAAGTCCATCATCTGCAACCGGCCGGACGGCGAAGCCGCCGACCAACCCAGCTTTCGCGAAGTGGAGCAGCAGGCTCAGGCGGCAGGGCTGGAAATCCGCTACTTGCCGGTGACACCCGGCAGGGTTTCCGACGAACAGGCCGCGCAGTTCGATCAACTGCTCGACGCGTTGCCCACGCCGATCCTTGCGTATTGCCGCAGTGGCATGCGAAGCACGACGCTATGGGGACTCGCGCGCGCCGATCGCCTGTCCACCGGCGAAATCCTCAAGCGCGCCGAAGCGTGCGGCTACGATCTGAGCGCGGTGGTGCGCCGGATCTCACAGACCGCTGCCACGCCGTTCGCTGTCGCCGATTCGACCCACCGGGTCGTCATCGTGGGCGGCGGTGCGGCCGGCATATCGGTGGCGTCGAGTCTGCTGGCCCGCCAGCCGGGACTCGACATCGCCATCATCGATCCCGCCGACGTGCATTACTACCAGCCTGGATGGACGCTGGTGGGCCGCGGGGTATTCAAGCCTGCACAAACCGCCAGGGTCATGGGGTCGCTGATTCCGCGCGGCGTGCGCTGGATCAAGTCGGCTGTCGCAGGCTTCGAACCGGAGCGCAACGCGGTCTTGCTCGACGGCTGCCGGGTCGTGAAGTATGAGCAGTTGATTGTGTGCCCGGGGTTGAAACTGAACTGGGAGGGTATCGAAGGGCTCACGGATACGCTGGGGCGCAACGGCGTGACGTCGAATTACCGCTACGATCTCGCGCCCTACACGTGGGAGTTGGTCGAGCGCTTCAAAGGCGGCAATGCGCTGTTCACCCAACCGCCGATGCCGATCAAATGCGCCGGCGCGCCTCAGAAAGCGATGTACCTCTCGTGCGACGCGTGGCGACGCGCCGGTGTGCTCGGCCAGTCTCACGTGAAGTTCTTCTCGGCCGGTAATGCGCTGTTCGGCGTGCCGGAATACGTACCGGCCCTCATGGAGTATGTGCAGGCTTATGCCATCGATCTCAATTTTGGCCACAACCTGACGGCCGTCGACGGCGTACGCAAGATCGCGACCTTCAGCGTGGCATCCGCCCAGGGCGACGCCGGGAAAATCGAAGTTCCGTTCGACATGATCCACGTGGTGCCGCCACAAACGGCGCCCGACTTCGTCAGCCGCAGTCCGCTGGCCGATCCCGCCGGGTGGATCGACGTCGATCAGGAGACGCTGCAGCACAAGCACTTCAGCAATATCTTCGGACTGGGAGACGCCAGTAATTCGCCCAACGCGAAAACTGCTGCGGCCGCGCGAAAGCAGGCGCCGGTGGTGGCGCACAACGTGCTCTTCAACCTTGGCCTCAAACGCGGGCAGGCACGCTACGACGGTTACGGATCGTGCCCGCTGACGGTGGAGCGCGGCAAGATCGTGCTGGCCGAGTTCAAGTACGGTGGAAAGCTCGCGCCCAGCTTTCCTTCCTGGCTGATCGACGGCACGCGCCCCTCGCGTCTGGCGTGGCTGCTCAAGGAGCGCATTCTGCCGCCGCTCTATTGGGAAGGCATGCTCAAAGGCCATGAGTGGATGGCACAGCCGGAAATGGTCGGCTGATGCGCGCTCGTTCCATGACAACCCATCGAGATCCTTTGCCATGACTGTCAGTCTGTTGCTGGGCGCCATCGTCGGCTGCATCATGGGCCTGACCGGCGCCGGCGGCGGTATCCTCGCGATTCCGCTGCTGGTGTTCGGCCGGCATCTGAGCGTGCCGGAGGCCGGTCCGATCGGCCTGCTGGCCGTGGGCATCGCGTCTGCCATGGGCGCATGGATGGGCGTGCGCGCCGGTATCGTCCGTTATCGCGCGGCAATGCTCATCTCCACCATTGGCATCGTGCTTACGCCGTTGGGTTCGTGGTTGGCGCATCACATGAATACCCGCTATCTGACGCTATTGTTCGCGGCAATCATGATTTGGGTGGCACTCAAAGGGTTATGGGAAGCCCGCCGCGGCAAGTCGCTGGCGCCGGTGCAGCCCGATTGCCCGTGTTTGCGTGACGAAAGCGGCCGCTTCGTCTGGACACCGCGCTGCGCCAGCCGGCTCGCGGTGATGGGCGGCGTGGCGGGAGTGCTCTCCGGTCTGCTCGGTGTGGGCGGCGGATTCGTCATGGTGCCGGCGTTACAACGCTTTACCGATCTGGCGATGCACTCGGTCATCGCGACCTCGCTGGCTGTGATCGCGCTGATCTCGCTGGTGAGCGTCGGTGCCAGCATCTATGGCGGCCATTTCGATCTTACGATCGGATTGCCGTTCTCGGCAGGTGCGGTGGCCGGCATGCTGGTCGGCGGCAGACTGCTGACTCGATGGCATCCCTCGCATCTCAAGCGGGCGTTTTCCGTGGTGTGCATGATTGTCTCGATCGGTCTGATCGCTAAGTCGATCTGAGCGTTGCCCTGACGTGTTCCGCGACGATCCGTCGGAGAGCCGCTTTTGGAATCCAGAAAACAGTGGTGCGTTCTGCACTGGCGGCCTCAGCGCGACGCGGCGAAGCCGATACGTTGAACGTGGCGGTAACCGGGAGCGTAGTGAGCCAGTCAACTGAACGTCGCACATCGGGTACCTCTGTATCGCCTCATTGCATTCAGGCCGCCTGCTCCGGCGGCTCACTCCGGTGCCAGTGCGGCGGCACGTCCAGCGGCTCTAGGGCGCTTGTCTCGTCCAGATGAAACACTGCATCGAACTGGCGGGCGTGGCTTCGGCCATAACTGCAATCAAGATCGCCGTAAGTACCGTGCCGATGGCATTGGTATGGTTAGCCGCAAGGACTCGCCTAAACGCATCGCGGCTGGTCCGGATTTAGCCAAGTAGATCACCAGTGGTTGAACTACATTCAGCTAGCCCGGCAGAAATTCTGCCGGGCAGGTCAATGCCTCCCGTTTTCCACAGAGATGGATTTTTGGGGGCATCACCTCACCACGCTCAATCCGGTCACCGCTTGCAGAATCGCCACACGCGCCTGACCGAGAATCTGCCCCTGCCATACGGGATCGTCGAAGCAGAACGCCTTTTGCACCGATTGACGAATTGCCGATGCCTGCGCGCCCGGCACGTCGGGATGCCGTCTGAGCCACGAATCGGCGCGCAGCATGTGCAGCATGTCGATGAGCGGCACCGTACCGTATTCGATGGCGATGGCCGTCACCTGCGCATCGGGTCGCGTGGTGCGCAGCGTGTCGAGCAATGGGCCGCCGACGTTCGAGGCCACTGTCGTGCCGTCGAGCGGACTCGCGAGGTCCGCGCCCCACCAGGCACGGGCGCGCGTCAGTTCTTCTGCGTCGAGTCCGCCCACACAGATCTTCTCGCCGTGGCCCGGTGGGCCGAGTCCGGTATGAAAATCGATCCACCCGATGGCGTTGCAGTGCTGCGCGTGCGTCTCGATCAACGTGCGCATCAGCCGCGTGCTCCATACCGGTTCGCGTCCGCCGTAGAACAATCCATCGGCAAATGCATACTGTCCTACGGTCAGTGCCCGCTGATACGCGGCTTCCCCGTGTATCGCAATGTAATCGGCGATCGCGCACACGTTGTCGTCGGATGGAGGCCAAGTCGCCGGTACGAGCAAGTCGTGCAGGTCGGCGTAGTCGGCGTTGATTGGCAGCGTCTGCGTAAAGTCTATGCTGTTGCGATTCAGATCGACGTTGTCTTCGTTCGTGCGCGATAGCCAGGAAAAGCCGTAAGGATTGATGGCGTGCACGATGAGAATGGCGACGCCCGCTGCTTCGAGACGGGCCTTCAGACCCGCATCGCCGAGCAGTGCGATCTGCGCCGCGCTGCCGCAGAAGCCTTCGACACCGTGCGTGCCCGAAGTGAGAATGAGCAAGCGTCGTGCATCGGGCGCGCCCAGGCGCACAACGTCCGTTGCCAATATCTCACCCTCGCATCCGATGCGATCGGGGATGACGTGGCTCTCGACCTCGACGCCGGCCCGCTTCGCCGCTGCGACGAAGCGCTCCCGCGCCTGAAAATAGCTGTCTGAAAACGGACTCGTGGTCATCTCGCGTTACTCCACCAGGAAGGCTTCGGCCAGACGCACCCAATAGGTCGAGCCGAGCGTGAGCACGTCGTCGTTGAAGTCGTAGCTTGTGTTGTGCAGCATGCACGGACCGAGGCCATGGCCGTGCGCACGGTGATTGCCGGTACCGTTGCCGATATACGCGTAGCAGCCAGGACGCTCCAGCAGAAGGAACGAGAAGTCTTCCGCCCCCATGGTCGGGTCGATCGGATCGACGACGTGATCGCGTCCCACGATCTCCTGCATGACGTTGACGGCGAACTGCGTCTCGGCGGCGGTGTTCACCGTCGGCGGATAATTGCGGAGAAACGAGAATTCGACGGTGCAGCCATACGCAGCGGCAGTGGATTCGCAGAACTCGCGCATGCGAGATTCCACCAGATCGAGCACCTCGATCGAGAAGGTGCGCACCGTGCCTGCGAGCGTGGCAGTGTTCGGAATGACGTTGATCGCCTCGCCCGCCTGCATTTGCGTGATCGAAAGTACGGCGGCATCGATCGGGCGCTTGTTGCGCGTCATGATGCTTTGCAGGCCGGTGCCGATCTGCATGGCGGTCAGCACCGGGTCGATACCGTCGTGCGGCATGGCCGCGTGGGCGCCCGTGCCTTTGACGACGATGCGAAACTCGTTGCTCGACGCCTGCGTGGCGCCCACGCGCGCGCCGAAACTGCCGGCGGCGAGTCCCGGCCAGTTGTGCAGGGCGAATACGGCGTCGACCGGAAACTTGTCGAACAAGCCGTCTTCAAGCATGGCCTTCGCGCCGCCGCCGCCCTCTTCTGCCGGCTGGAAGATGAAGACGATGGTGCCGTCGAAGGTGCGGTGCTTGGCGAGATGTTGAGCGGCGCCGAGCAGCATGGCGGTGTGCCCGTCGTGGCCGCAGGCGTGCATCTTGCCCGCGTATTTCGAGGCGTGCTCGAATGTGTTCAGTTCCTGGATGGGCAGCGCGTCCATGTCGGCGCGCAAGCCGATGACCTTCTTGCCGGTGCCGTTGCGCAGCACCCCGACGACACCCGTCTTGCCAAGGCCGCGTGTGACTTCGATGCCCCATGATTCGAGCAGTTTCGCCACGATGTCCGACGTGCGCGCCTCTTCGTAGCGCAGTTCGGGATGGGCGTGGATATCGCGCCGGATGGCTTGCAGTTCGGCCGAGCATTCGGCGATTTCGGGAATGATGGACATGCGAATCGTCTCTTGATGAACGCCCCGGATGACGCGCGCGTCACCGGTCGGGCCGGTGAGGCGCGCCATTGGACAGGGGCAGGTTGGGGAGGAGTGCGGCAGGCGCACCGGCGAAGCCAAACGCCGGGGCGCCAAGATAAGCGATGGATTACAGCAAGGGCTGGCGCGAGCGGTCCTTCAGCAACAGGATCGTGACGAGTCCTACGGCGGCACCGAACAGGCCGTAATACACGACGGCGAGCTTGTCGCCCGTCCAACCGATAAGCAGTGTGGCGATGGCGCCAGCGAAGCCGCCGAAGATCATCACCGCGAAGTTGTAGCCGATGGCCATCGATGTCGCACGCACACGTGACGGGAACAGTTCACACACGAAGGCACAGTACGAGCCTTGGAACAGGCCGAGCGAGAGCATCAGGCAACACTGCACGAAGATCAGCATCGGCAGGGTCGGCACGTGGCTCACGGCGAGGAACAGCGGATACGCGATGATCAGGCTGATCATCGCCGAGGCAGTCATCGGCTTCTTGCGGCCGATGACGTCCGAGATGCGACCGGAGGCGAACGTCCCCACGATATAGGCGACGGCTGCGCACAGTGATGCGATGACGCTGCTCTTGAAGGGGATGCCCAGCGACTTCGTCGCGTAGCTCGGCATGTAGTAGTAGAAGATGTACGTGCCGATGGTGCCGTACACGGTGAGGCCGAAGCCGGCCACTACCTGACGCCAGTGCACCGTGATCGATTCGAGGAATGGGGAGCGCTTTTCCGTCTGCTTGTGGTGAGCGTCCTTGAACACGGGCGATTCGTCCAGACGCGAGCGAACGTAGAGACCGACCGGCACGATTAGCAGACCGATCACGAATGGGATGCGCCAGCCGAAGGCATCGATCTGTTCGGGGGTCAGCGCCTGCGTGATGCCGACCGAGACGATGGCGCCCAGCAGCATGCTGCATGCCTGCGCGATCATCTGGAAGCTGCCGTACACGCCGCGGCGCTCGACCGGCGCATGCTCGACGAGGAAGGCGGTCGCGCTGCCCACTTCGCCGCCCGCAGAGAACCCTTGGAGGAAGCGACCAACGAGCATCAGCATCGGCGCGGCCATGCCGATCTGGGCGTAGGTGGGGGCGAAAGCGATGAACGCGACACCGAGCGCCATGACGGAAATCGTCACCAGCAGTGCGGCTTTTCGGCCGTGTTTGTCGGCGTAGGCGCCAAGGACGATGCCGCCCAGCGGACGCGTCAGAAAGCCGACGCCGAAGGTCGTCCATGCGGCGAGCAGCGCTGCGGTGGGGTTATCGCTGGGGAAGAACTGGCGGGCAATATTGGCGGCGAAGAATGTGAAGACGGTGAAGTCGAACCATTCGAGCGCGTTGCCGACGGTGGATACCGCGATAATCCTGACGTCGATGCGTTTTCTGGACCGCTCGGGAACCGCGGCATCTGTGGCGCTATCGCGCCCAACCGAAACTTCCATGGGGATACTCCTTTTCTGTGAAGTGTTTTCATGGCAAGTCGACCGCACTCGCTTTGCCCATTCTGCTTGTGCAAAAAAACCAATAAAAGCTAGAATTTGTAATCCGTCATCGCAACTTTTTTGATGAATCGACGGCCTTTTTTCCCCGATGGATATGGCGAGCGAGCTATGAGCAACCTGCGATTCATGAGGACGTTTGCGGCCGTCGCGAGACATGGCTCCTTCGCTTCGGCGGCGGAACATCTGGCGATGACGCAGTCGGCCGTCAGCATGCAGATGCGGGCGTTGGAGGAGGAGTTCGCTCATGCGCTGTTCGATCGTGTGGGGCGTTCGGTTTCGCTGAATGCGATGGGGCGTGTCTTGCTGCCGCATGCGGAGCAACTGCTGGCGCAATACCAGACGATGCGTATGTTGGCGGCCGGAATCGAAGCGACGGCGGGACCGGTGACGATCGGCGCGGTGGAGTCGGCGGTGAGCGCTCTTGCCCCCGCGGTGACGCAGATCAAGCAAGCGCAACCGCATTTGGAGATATCGATTCAGACGGCGCGCTCGATCGAACTGACAGCGAAGCTCGATGCTGGGGAAATCGATTGCGCGGTGTTGGTGGAACCGTCGGGACGTCGTCCGGCGGGCGTGCGATGGACGCCGTTGTATCGAGAGCCGTTGGTACTGTTGGTGTCGTCGGCGCTAAAGTCGGCGTCGGTGACTCGGTTGCTGGAGACGGAGCGGTTTTTGCGGTTCGACCGGACGCAGCGAACCGGTGCGCTGATTGATCGCGCGGTGCGACGTCAGCACGTGAAGGTGAGTGACTTTCTGGAACTGAGTTCGATCGAAGGAATCGTGGCGCTGGTGCGGCAACGGATCGGCATCGCTGTCGTGCCGCTGCTACATAGCGCGACGTGGGCGCAGGAGGATTCGCTACGGGTCATTCCACTGCCTGGCGTGACCGAGCAACGCTGCATCGGGCTTCTGGAACGGACACGCCACGACAAGATGGGAATTACGACGGCGATCGCGCAGCAGGTGATGGCGCAGGGGTGAGAGGGAAAAGCGTCGGGGGCGTTACCGAAGGTTCGCAAAGCACGGCGGGCGGCGATCAAACCGATCTACACCGCGCCCAACGCGGAGGCGGCTCAGGCCGAGTTTGATGCATTTGCCAAAGGGCGTTGGGGGCAGAAGCTCCCAACCGCGCCAGTCTGTGTGATTTTCAACTCGCCTTGAACACGGAATTTCTGCCCCCCTTCCGCGGACTTCATTCTAATGTTGAGAATGTAATGTGGACCGGCCAGCGTTTCATGGACACTGACGAACCGCGCGAACGTGGTAGACGTTGACGCCCGACGGCGCTTGGCCAAGAAAGTGCCAAGACGTTCGAAGATGCGGCCCGCCATTCACGACGGGCGACCCTCGGCCTTTATCCTTTCACTTTCGGCGGTTTCCCGCTTCCTGGGGAATAAAGGATCCGGCGGGGACGGGTCAATCTTTCGGATGCGACCACTGCGTGCGCATATGTATCGAAGTAGATAGCGTGTTCCGAGTCGTCAACATGCGCCTTTTGGATCTCCCCCGCCGACTCGCTCCACTCGAAACCAAGGTACTTGTTGTGTTCGTAGAACCAGACAACGTGCCCTTCGCGCGCCAGGGACTTCGGGATGTCACCCCCGCCGCTCACCCGACCTCCGTTTCCTCCGTCCTTTTCGCCGTCGTCGTTTGAAGCGCTCATCAAAGTCTCCTGAGATGTACGTGGGTTTAGCCAGCCTCGTGGCTAAGCCCATCATCGCAGCAGTGACGATCCTGGAGTTTCAGCAACTTCCGAATATCGTTGCCTGCCTAGGCTTGAGGCATGTGGATCGAGAACCAGTCCGCCGCCAGGTGTGCGACCGCTTCAAGCGTCCCTGGCTCTTCAAACAGATGTGTGGCGCGAGGCACGAGGATCGTCCGATGCTCGCATGCAAGCCGGCGCGCAGCCGTCTCGTTCAATTCGATCACCTCTGTATCCAGCGCGCCGACGATCAGAAGTGTGGGCGCCTGTACGCGTGGGAGCGCGGCGTCGGCGAGGTCGGGACGGCCACCTCGCGACACGACCGCCCGCACCCGTGCCGGGCGCGCCGCGGCCGCAATCAGCGCTGCGCCCGCACCCGTGCTGGCGCCGAACAGGCCGACGTCGAGCGTGGCGGTTGCCGGGAGCGCAGCAAGCCAGTCGATAGCGTCAGTCAGGCGTCGCGCGAGCAGGGGGATGTCGAACCGATAGACGCTCGTCACCACGTCCCGGCTGCTTTCGTCGGCTGTCAGCAGGTCGAACAGCAGGGTCGCCAGTCCGGCCTGCTGCAGCACCGCGGCCACCGCCCGATTGCGGCGGCTGAAGCGACTGCTGCCGCTACCATGGGCAAAGGCGATCACCCCGCGCGATCTTGCAGGGACGGCGAGGATGCCTTCCAGCAGCACATCGCCGGACGGTATCGAGACATCTTTCAACTGAACTTCGCGCATTGGCGACCTCTATTTCGTATCGCATCGCTCAGACCGCCTGCTCGGGCACCTCACGCCGGTGCCAGTGAGGCGGCGCTTCCAGCGGCTCCAGGGCGCTTGTCTCATCCAGATGAAACAGCGCATCGAACTGGTGGGCGAGCGACGTCCAGAAATAATGACTTTCACGTTCGGTCTGGGGCAGGTAGATCACGCCGATCGCCCGTTCGAGCATGGCTTCACGAAGCGGCTCCGCTGCCACCCCCATGAGCGGCAGGAAGAACCGGTCCAGCCCGGTGCTGTGAAACAGATATTCATAGCTGTCGTGCAATGCCGGTCGCACCCACTTGTGCTCGACGTCGCCATCCCATTGGGATGCGGCGGATACGTATCCCGTGTAGGTGCTGAAGCCGACCAGCAGGGCCTTCGCACCGACGGCTTCACGCACCAGTTGACCAAGATTCCACTCGCCGCGCAGATGGGATTCAGTCGCGCGTGCGTCGCCCAGGTGCGAATTGTGCGCCCAGACGACAACCCGCCCCCGACCGCCACGTTGCAGTCGATAGCGGGCAAGGGTGGATAGCGTGCGATACATATGCGCGTCACGCAGATTCCAGGTGTTCAGGCGCCGTCCGAACATCGACCGATAGTAGTTTTCCGCGTCGACGACAACTTCGGCATTCTGTTGCGCAAAGAACTGGGCATCGAGTGCCGCAAGGCCATCCTGCGAAAGATGGAGGCGCGCGTCAGCCCGCAGTTGCAGCAACTGGGCGACTACGCCTTCACGCGCATCCGGCCGGGCGCCGACCGCAGTGGCATACCCATAGGCCTGGGGCTCGCGCACGTGATCGAGCGCCGCGTAGCGGGCGCGTGCCATTGCCGCCTGCTCGGGATCGACCTGCTCTAGATAGCGGATCACCGCATCGGCTGACTGGTACATGCTGTACAGGTCGAGTCCATAAACGCCGACCCGTTCCCCAGGCGACAGCGCGGCGTTGTGCTCACGTAGCCACAGGATGAAGTCGCGCATCTCACGATTGCGCCACATCCAGGTAGGGAAGCGCTTGAAATCCTCAAGTGCGGCATCCGCATCGGCATCGCCTTCGCCTTGCACGAAACAGTTCACGCGCCAGGTGTCCGGCCAATCGCCTTCGATGGCGACCGCGTCGAAGCCGCCGTCGGCGATCAGGCGGCGGGTAATCTGTGCGCGCATCCGGTAGAAGTCCTGCGTGCCGTGCGTGGCTTCGCCGAGTAACACGAACTCGCGATCGCGCGCCATCTCCAGCAGCGCATCGTAGTCGCTATCGTTGTCATCAAGCCGTTGCGCGAGCTCGCGTACGGCGAGAAAGGGCGTGGTGGCGGGGTGCATTACAGAATGTCCTGACGTGAGCGGGCGAGGAGCGCGCTCACTTCGGCGTCGCTCGTCTGCCCGAAGTCGCGGTAAAACCGGCCGACGCCACCGAACTGACGCGGGCTGTGCGGACAGACGAATTCATCGGCGACGCCGCGCAGCCGCTCCGCCGTGCCCTCGGGCGCGACCGGCACGGCAACAACGATCCGGGCCGGCTTGCCGGTACGCAACGCCGCGATGGCAACGCGCATCGATGAGCCGGTAGCGATGCCGTCGTCGACAACGATGACCGTGCGCCCCTCGATCTTCAGCGGCGGCCGCTGCCCGCGGTATAGCGCTTCCCGTCGTGCCAGTTCGCGGCGTTCATCGCCCAGTACGTCGACTATTTGCGCCTGGGTGATGCCTGCGAGCCGGATCATCTGCTCGTCGAGGTAAAGCGCTCCGCCGGACGCGATTGCGCCCATTGCCAGTTCCGGATTGTGGGGCACGCCCAGCTTGCGCACGACCAGCACGTCGAGTTCGACAGCCAACGCTTGCGCAACCTCATAGCCGACTGGCACGCCACCGCGCGGCAGTGCCAGTACGATCACATCGCTGCGTCCCGCGTATTGGCCCAGTTGTCGTGCAAGCACGCGCCCGGCCTCAGCGCGATCGCTGAATCGCGGTTCGTTACCCACCCAGTATGAATTCATGAGATCACCGCTTCGGCTGTGAACCGTTCTCAGCGAGAAGAGTTCGCCATGTCTCCCCTCTCCTTGAGGTACGCGGTCCGACACGAAGTGCGATGCGATGACCGAGAGCGCGATTCCCCATATGACAATTCTGGGCGTCCGGACGAGGCAGTATTTGAGATTGATCAAAGAAGTGGTACAAGGCGGGCCACGGTCGGTGCTGATTGCGATCTGACGCTATCTCGACCTCGGCGGCGATATTGCGGAACTGGGACGCCAGGGGCCGGCCAGCAATCGGTAACACCGGTGAACTCCAGTGCATGAACGACCTTTACGGCGGCGGCCAATCGCCGCGCTGTTTCCAGACATGTTCCGGTCGATTGGCAGTGGAGACAGCGGGGATGGGTAAACGCGTATGCAAAATCTTGCATCCCGGTCGTAAATAACAGGTGCCGGGCGAATACCGACATCGAGTCTCGAAATGTCAGGTCCGCCCAGGCTGATTTGAAGGTTGACTCCCCCATTCTGGTAAAACGAGCGATCGCGGCAGCACGTCGAAATGCGTCAGGCATTGTCGTACGGCCATCCCTGGCGGTACTTTTCGGACGCGGCCGCGTCGCCACTCACGAAGGAAACGAAGTGCAGCGATTTGTCTTCACGATCCGATTCAAGTTGATGCTCGCCTTCGGCGCCTGGGCAACCCTGATGTTCGTCGTCGGACTGGTGGCGACGACCTCGCTATGGGGCCTCGACGCGAACGCGGCTTCGTCATATCGCCTGTCGTTGACGAGTCTGATTGTCGTGGCGTCGATGGGCGGTGCCGTCGCGATCTATTGCGGCGTGCACCTGAACCGAGTCGTATGCGGTGGGTTGAACCGCATGGGCAGAAAATTCGAGGACATCGCGCTCACCCTTGACCTGTCAACGCGGTCATCAAGCCCGCGTATGGACGAGTTCGGCCGCGCTGCCGTGGCGTTCGACAAGCTGATGCGTCGCGTCGAAGCCACTGTGTCCGCCGTGAATGTATCGACCGAATCGGTTGCCACCGCTACGCGAGAAATCGCGGCCGGGAATCTTGACCTGTCCGCACGCACGGAGGAACAAGCTGCGTCGCTGGAGCAGACGGCCGCCAGCATGACCCAACTGACCGAGACGGTGAGGCAGAACGCCGACAACGCACGTCAGGCAAATGCGCTGGCCACGAATGCCACGGACATCGCCGGTACCGGCAGCGATGCGGTGCAAACCATGGTGGCCACCATTGAGAGAATCAACGGCAGCTCGAACAAGATTTCCGAAATCACGAGCGTGATTGAGGGAATTGCGTTCCAAACCAATATTCTTGCGCTGAATGCCGCCGTGGAAGCGGCTCGGGCTGGCGAGCAAGGACGGGGCTTCGCGGTGGTGGCGAGCGAGGTGCGTAGCCTGGCCCAGAGATCAGCGTCCGCGGCAAAGGAAATCAAGGACCTGATTTCCTCCTCGGTCGCCACGATTCACGACGGCTCGCAACAGGCCGTCGAAGTCAGTGCCGCGATGGACGAGATCAAAAGCGCGATCAAGCGGGTGTCGGAAATCGTCAGTGAAATCGCCGGGGCGTCGGAGGAGCAAAGTCGCGGCATCGAACAGGTCAGCCAGGCCGTCACTCAGATGGACCAGGTGACGCAGCAGAACGCGGCGCTCGTCGAGCAGGCGGCAGCGGCGACACACTCACTCGAAGATCAGGCGGCCAAGCTGAAAGGCGCGGTTTCGTCATTCAAGATTACCGAGTCGGCGCGCCTCACGGTTGCCATCGCCGCGTAGTTCACACCGTGCCCGCGTCGGAAAATGCTCGACAGCGACGCCCGCACGGTGGTTCGCACTCAGGTACCCGGCCGGCCCGCGGGTGTCGTCGCCGGTCGCTTGACGCAGTACGTCGAGACCGATGTGGTGGCCGATCGCTGCCGCGTCGCGAACGTCACCATTTCGCTGGTGCAGGCACGGCGCACGGCCCCTCGACGCCCACGCTGGTGAATTCCGCCGGACCGACGATTTCCAGATATTCCATATCCGGCGAGTAGTCGAAGAGAAAATGGCGGATGCCGGGTCGTTGATGGACGCAATCGCCCGCTTCCACAAGTGTTTCCTGGTCTTCGTACATGAACTTGGCCCAGCCTTTGAGCATGTAGACGATATGGAAATCGGCGCCGTGGATATGCCAGCCGGTACCCGCCTCGGGCGCATGATTGGCGCGAACCAGATGCGCGATCACCTTGCCGCCGGTGGCGTCGGCGATGCCGAGGTCGCGATACAGGAAGAAGTCGCGCAGGCCGCCGCTCACAAATGCGGTATCGCCCGGCTTGACGTGAGAAAACTTGCTTTCGTTGCTGTTCATGATGGAGATGACAAGTCAATGAAAACTGCAGGTTGGAAATACGGCGTCGCCGCGCCTGGCATTAACGTCACGTCAACTAAGGGCCCGTCGCACCTCTCGGTCTGCCAGGCCCCCGTACCGCAGGCCAGACTTATTGAGCGGTCCAGCCACCGTCCGCGGCCCATGTGGCACCGCGCACCTCGGATGCCAGCGGCGAACAGAGCATCAATGCAAGGTTGCCAAGTGCCTCGGGCGAAACGAATTGGCCGGACGGCTGCTTTTCCCCCAGCAGGCGCGCGCGCGCGTCGCCCGGAGAAAGGCCGTCGCGCCGCGCCAGATCGTCGATCTGCTTTTGTACCAGCGGCGTCAACACGAATCCGGGGCAGATGGCATTGCATGTCACACCGGTCTTCGCGGTCTCCAGTGCCGTGACTTTCGTCAGCCCCACCAATCCGTGCTTTGCCGCCACATAGGCTGACTTGCCCGCCGAGCCAACGAGGCCATGCACCGACGCAATGTTGATGATGCGCCCCCAATCGCGAGCGTGCATGCCCGGCAACGCGAGGCGGGTCGTGTGGAAAGCCGAACTCAGGTTGATGGCGATGATGTCGTCCCATTTGCCGGGATCGAACGTCTCGATGGGCGCCACATGCTGGATGCCGGCATTGTTGACGAGAATGTCCACGGCACCGAAGCGATCCCGCGCCGCAGTGAACATGGCTTCGATGGCTTCCGCGTTGCGCATGTCGGCGGGATGGTGCATGACCTCGGCCCCCTCCGATGCGATCGTCGAGACGGCGGCATCGACATCGCCGAACCCGTTGAGGATGAGATTGGCGCCGGCGTGTGCCAGCACCTGTGCGATGCCCAGGCCAATGCCGCTGGTCGAGCCAGTGACAAGCGCAGTTTTCCCGTTCAGAGTCGTCATGGTATTCACCGTTCAAACCAGTCCGGTCGAGTAGTAGAGCGTGATCACGAAGAACACGGCCATCGTCTTGATGCACGTCACCGCGAAGATGTCCCGGTACGATTCGCGATGCGTCAGTCCGGTGACGGCGAGCAGGGTGATGACGGCGCCGTTGTGCGGTAGCGTGTCCATGCCGCCGCTGGCCATCGCCACCACACGATGCAGCACTTCCAGCGGGATGTGCATGGTTTGTGCCGCCTTGATGAACGTATCGGACATGGCGGCGAGCGCAATACTCATGCCACCAGAGGCCGATCCCGTAATCCCCGCGAGCGTCGAGACGGACACCGCCGCATTGACCAGCGGGTTGGGGATCCCCTTGAGCGCGTTGGCGACCACCAGGAAGCCGGGCAGTGCGGCAATGACGCCCCCGAATCCATATTCGGAAGCCGTATTGAGCGTGGCGAGCAAGGCGCCGGAAACGGCGGCTTTGGTGCCGTTCGCGAAGCGGTGGCGGACCTTGCCGAAAGCCGTCAGCAGCACCAGCAGGATGCCGGTAAGCAGTGCCCCTTCGACGGCCCAGATCGCCACCACGCCGTTGATCGATACCGTCAGCGGGGCATGAATGCCGGGAAGAATGTCGGGGGTCACTTCAAAGCGATCGCCATACCAATGCGGAATCGCTTTCGTGAGCGCGTAGTTGACCACGCCCACCAGCACCAGCGGCGTAATGGCCAGAATGGGATTGGGCAGGTTCTCGGCGTTGACGCGCTCGGGTTCGTTGTGCAGCGAATTGCCGTAGCCTTCGCCGTTTGCCGCGGCAACGCGGCGACGCCACTCGAGGTAGCACAGACCGACCACGACGATGAAGACCGCCCCGGCCACCCCCAGCACAGGCGCTGCCCAGGCCGTGGTCTTGAAGAACGTGGTCGGGATGATGTTCTGGATCTGCGGCGTGCCCGGCAACGAATCCATCGTGAAGCTGAATGCCCCCAATGCAATGGCGCCGGGCATCAGGCGCTTGGGGATATTGCTCTGCCGGTAGAGTTCTGCGGCAAACGGATAGACGGCAAACACAACCACGAACAGGGAGACGCCGCCGTAGGTGAGAAGCGCGCACACGGCGACGATCACGGCGTTTGCCCGGGTGCGACCGATGTACTTGATCGCGGCGGCAACGATGGACTCGGAGAACCCGGACAGTTCGATGACCTTGCCGAATACGGCGCCGAGCAGGAATACGGGCAGGTAGAGCTTGACGAAGCCGACCAGCTTTTCCATGAAGATGCCGGAAAAAACGGGCGCCACGGCGTCAGGCTGGATCAGCAGGACAGCGCCAAGCGCCGCGATCGGGGCGAAGAGAATCACGCTATAGCCGCGATACGCAACAAACATCAGAAACGCCAGGGCGGCGAGCACGATGAGAAACGACATTTTGTCTCCGGTATGTTTGCCCGCACACTGCTGCGCAGGCTGAAGTTCTTATGAGCGGAAACCGCTTACGCAATAACTGTGCCTTCGTCGACTAAGTCCTTGATCGGGAAGTACTCAGGCATTTCTTGCGCCACTTTGCGGCGGGCGGCGGCTGGCGCGGTGCGGCGGAATGTCATTGGATTGTCTCTATTCGGAGACGGAAGGCGAGGATCGTTGGCCCAGTAACGCCTGGAAATACCAGGAAATCCCAGAAATGAAGGCGTTTTTACCGATAGAGGTGATGTCTCTGTTTGTGGAATAATCGTCTCGAAATATGGACAAACGACGATTTCGAGATGAGTGATATCGAAAAACTGGACGCCATCGGCGTCGGCAGGGAGCATGGCTTGCTGTCCGATTACGGATTCGTTCGCAAGCAAGCGATGCAATCGCTGTTCGAGACGCTGGACCATTCCAGCGAAGGCACGGTCGTCGTCGACAGCGATGCGCGGATTGTCTGGATCAATCGAAGTTACGCGGCCCGCTTCGGATTCACCAATCCAGACGAAGTGATCGGCCTGGATTGCGAAGCCGTGATCCCCAATAGCCTGATGCGCGAAGTCGTGGAGACGGGCCGGCCAATCCTGCTCGATATTCTTGAAACCGGGCAGGAGCCGCTGGTGGTGACGCGGCTTCCGATCCGGGACTCGCTCGGTGGCACCATTGGTGCAGTGGGATTCGCATTGTTCGATGAACTGAAGGCGCTGACGCCGATGTTCAGCAAATATTCGCGATTGCAGTCGGAACTCCTGGCAACTCGCCAGTCGCTGGCTCAGGCGCGGCGGGCCAAATACACCTTTTCAAGTTTTGTTGGCACGAGCGCGGCAAGCCTGGAGACCAAGCGTCTCGCGCGCCGCGCTGCGCAGCTCGATTCGCCGGTGTTGTTGCTCGGGGAAACGGGAACCGGCAAGGAGTTGCTGGCCCATGCAATTCACGGTGCTTCTACGCGCGCGGACAAGCCGCTGGTCACGGTCAATGTCGCCGCGATTCCCGACGCACTGCTCGAAGTGGAGTTTTTCGGCGCGGCGGCCGGTGCCTACACCGGGGCGGACCGGAAAGGCCGAACGGGCAAGTTTGAACTGGCCCAGGGCGGAACACTGTTCCTCGACGAAATCGGCGACATGCCGCTGTCGCTGCAAGGCAAACTGTTGCGGGTCTTGCAGGAGCGGGAATTCGAGCCGATAGGGTCGAACCGTGTTGTCCAGACGGACGTGCGCATCATCGCCGCGACCTCGGCGGATCTGCCGACCCTGGTCGCGCAGGGCCGGTTCCGGCCGGATCTGTACTATCGCCTCAACGTGTTGATGATTCGGGTTCCGCCGTTGCGTGAGCGCCCGTCCGACATCGAAGCCATGTCGTATACGATTCTGGACAAATTGAGCTCGCGCCGCGATGCGGGTCACCTGGATTTGGACGAGGACGCCATCCGGCGGCTCATGGCCTATCGCTGGCCGGGTAACGTCCGCGAGTTGCATAACACGCTTGAGCGCGTGGCATTGCTCTCGGAGGGCGGGCGCATCGACGCGCGTTCGTTGGCGCGATTTATCGGCGATGGCGTCGGCGCGGCATGCGACCCCGATGGGGTTGCGGGCACGCAGGCGGTGGTTGATCCGGCAAACGGCGAACGCGGTGCCTCCGGCGTGCAGCGATATGACGAGGCGATGAAAGCGTTCGAGCGTCAGTTGTTGATGGACGCGGTGCGTGCTGCGGGCGGGCGAGTTGCCGAGGCGGCCGCGCGATTGGGTATCGGCCGCGCCACGCTGTACAAAAAGATGGCGCTTCTCGATATCACCGCATAGTCGCGTTGGCCGGTCGACGATCGTTCGATGGGGAAGCCGTCACCGCCAATGACGCAGCAACGCACCGTCCCCGCCAGCAGCGATGCCGGCGGGAAGGGTTCCAGCGTATCGCAGGGGACGTTGCAATACGATCAGAAAATGACGGCCATGCCGAGCATGCCGACGAACTGGCCGGACGTGCTCGATCCGGTCAGGTTCTGCGAGTCGCCGACGGCCGGCGAGGCGGCGATGATGTTCCCCGCCCCGTTCTTGCCGAGCGTCTGCCCGCTCGCGTGCTGATACGCCTGCAGCGCGTACAACACGGTACGCTTCGACAACCGGTAATACTCACGCAGCGAGAACTGATGATAGCGAGCGCTGTCGGTCACGCCATTCGCACTCGTCGCGGCGGTGAATGAATAGCCGGCGCCGACATCGAAGACCGGCGTGACCTTATACACGCCCAACACGCCGACCGTATTGAAGATCGCCGAGTCGGTAAAGATTGATCGGCTCCCCGGCAGGTAGGTCACGTGCGAGACGTTCGCGCCCAGAGTGACGTTGCCGAACGAATAGTTGGCCGCCGCCGCCCACTGCTCCAACGCCCGGGCGCTGACATATCCCTGGTTCAACACGGACGTGCTGAACGACCCCGTCGACGCACTGTCGAACCCGGTCGTCGTGGCCGCATTGTTCAGGCGCAAATACCCCGCGCCGACGGACACCGGACCATTGTCGTAACGCAAGGCCGCGCTGATCGTGCTGCCTTTGCCCGTGCTGCCGGCAAGGCCGCCAAACGCATACATCACGCTGGCTTGCAGACCCGCATATGTCGGCGTCGTGTAGACGATCGCGTTGTTGATGCGAATCGTCGTATCGAGGCCGTCGATGTCGCCCGGATGCGCGCCGGTGGCGCCCGTCAAAAGACTGCTGCCGGTCAGCGGGCCGACGAACTGGTAGTACGGCGTGTACTGACGGCCGATCGTCGCCGTGCCGAATTTTTTGTCCTGCAAGCCGACGAACGCCTGGCGATTGAACAACTGCCCGGCGCTCGCGGCCGCGCCCGTGTTCAGGTCGAAACCGGCCTGCACGTCGAAGATTGCCGCCGTTCCGCCGCCCAGATCCTCACGTCCGCGCAGCCCCCACTTCGACGCATAGAGATTGCCCTGCCGCAGATAGACGTTGGACGCGCCGTTCTGGTTATTCACGTAGGTGATCGCGCTGTCGACCATCCCGTACAGCGTGACGTTCGATTGCGCGGATGCCGCGCCTGCGATCGTCATCCCGGCGGCGAGTGCAAGCGCGTGCCTGCACTGACGTGCATTTCTCATGTGTGTCTCCTTCTAGGTTGTTGACGTGGGTAGTGCTTGTTTTTCTAAAATCCGGTAACTCGGCGGCGCTGCACTCAACTGCGGCGTGCCGACTGCGCGGCCAGCCGCACGGACGCATTGGGCGCGCCGTAGCCGTCATAGCCGCCGCGCCGCTCGACGAGTTCGAAGAAGAAGCGGTGGTCGACTTGCGCGGTATAGGCGTGCAGAAACTCGCCGCCGTTCGCGTCGCGGTCGTACAGGATGTTGTGCTTGCGCAGTGTGTCGACGAACGCCTCGTCCAGACCGAAGCGCGCGGCGATGTCGTTGTAATAGCTCTGCGGAATCCGCAGGATCGGCACACCGTCGCCTTCCAGTCGACGAACCGCCAGGGCAATGTCGTCGGTGCGGAACGCCACGTGGTTCAGCCCGGAGCCCTTGTAGGCCGAGATCGTCTCCGAGTGGATCGTGCGTGGGTCGACCGAGGCATTGAGCACGATGCGCACCGACCCGTCGGGGCTGCGGATCGCCTGGCTCTGGATCTGTCCGTAAGGATCGTGCAGCACGACGCTGTGCTCCGCCTCGAACCCGAACACCGACCGGAAGAACAGTGCCCAACGCTCGAGTGAGCCGCCCGGCACCGACAGCGCCACGTGATCGACCGCCGTGATCGGCCCGGTCTGGGTCGGCCCGTCGATGTCCGTGAGATGGAAGTCCGACTCGAAGAGCGTTGGCGCATCGGGCAATTCGTCGACCAGGTAGAACAGGCTCTGGTCTGGCGCGAGCACGGCGGGTACATTGCGCTCGTTTGGCCCGACCTGTCCTTCGAAGCGCGCGTAGCCGACCTGCGCTGCACGCGTCACGGCGTCATGGGCCGACGGCACGCGAAAGGCCGATGCGCACAGCGATACGCCGTGGTGCATGAAGAACGCGCTGGCGAACGAATCGGGCTCGGCATTGAGGATGATGGACGCGCGTCCGTGCTGAAACAGCGTGACATCCTTGGAACGATGGCGGCCCATGCGCAGGAACCCGAGCTTCTCGAGCCACGTCGTGAGTGTGGCGCGCGCGTTGGCATCCACCGCAAACTCCAGGAACTGAAGATCGATGGCCGCCGGTGCCGGCGGCAGGCGCGTCAGCATGTCGAGTCCGTGCGTCGCCTTGCGCTCGGCCAGCACGTCGCGCACCTGGGATTCGAGATAGCGCAGCGAGCGAATGCCATCCTTGGCGGTCGCCTCGGCCGGGGCGGCCCGGAATCCGTCATTGAAGATCTCCAGTGACAGTGGACCCCGATAACCCGCGGCCAGCGCATTGGCGACGAAGCCCGTCACATCCAGATCGCCCTGACCGGGGAAGCAGCGGTAGTGGCGGCTCCATTCGAGCACGTCCATCTTGCGCCGCGGCGCATCGGCGACCTGCAAGAAGGCCAGCTTCTCTCCGGGAATCGTCGTCAGTTCGGTGACGTCGTCGCCAATGGACAAGGTGTGGAAGCTGTCGAGCCCGAGGCCGAGGTGAGGGCTGTCGACCGCTTTCACGAGCTGCCACGCGTGGCGATACGAGTTGACGTGTGCGCCCCATGCGAGCGCTTCGTAGGCAATGGTGACGCCGGCCTGACGGGCGAGTTCAGCAAGCGCGCCAAGCTGATCGATCGCCAGGCGATCGTCGCGAATCACGTTCGGCGACACATTGCTGCACACCAGCATCGTGTCGACCCCGAGTGCGTGCATCACATCGAATTTTCGCCGTGCCCGCTCGAGGTTCTGGTCCAACTGGGCCGGCGACACGCCTTCAAAGTCGCGAAACGGTTGATAGAGATAGATCGCCAGCCCGAGATCGGTGGCCATCGAGCGCACGGTCTTCGGTGCACCGTCGAAGTACAGCAGGTCGTTCTCGAACAGTTCGAAGCCGTCGAAGCCGGCGGCGGCAATGGCGGTCAGCTTGCTCGGAAGCATGCCCGACAGCGATACGGTGGCAATGGATGTCTTCATGCGCAGTGCGGTCTGATCCCCCGTCAAGGGGCTAAAAGCGACGTGATTCGATGATCGATGACTGGATATACACACCAGTTAGATCACACATAACGAAAAGTAATTCAAGTTCAGCAACGGTTACGATGCGAATTATAGTAACTAACTAGATGGTTAAAATTATAGTTAACCCCAGATGACGGCCGACGTTTTTATTCGCAGAATCGGTGGCCTGCTGAGCGTGAATCGCTACGTTGGCGCGCGGATGGCGAACCGTACCGACCATCCCAGGCGTGTCGATGGGCACCGCGCCAGCAGGTAACGTGAAGAGGAGTGAAGAAGGGATGTCGAATCGAACGAGGCCGTTGGTATGGGTGCTGAACGGGCCAAATATGAACTTGTTGGGAACGCGTGAGCCAGCCATCTACGGCTCGGAGACGCTTGCCGATGTCGAGGCGAAATGTCGTCGCGTGGGCGATGCACTGGGCGTGGACATTCGTTTCCACCAATCCAATGCCGAGCACCAGATCATCGACTGGATCCATCAGGCCCGTGTCGAAGCGCACGGCATTGTGATCAACCCCGCAGCCTATACGCATACGTCGGTCGCGATTGGCGACGCATTGCGCGCATCCGATCTGCCCGTCGTGGAAGTGCATCTCTCGAACGTGCATCAGCGCGAGGCGTTCCGTCATCGTTCCTATGTATCCGCCGTCGCGCGCTGCGTGATTTGCGGAGCGGGCTCCGACGGTTACGAGTATGGCCTGCGTTACTTGGCCAAACTGCTGGGTGACGCAACGGAGAGAGTATGAAGAACGATCTGCGTGCCGAGCCAAAATCGTGGCTCATCGGTCTCATCGGCGACGGCATCGGTGGCTCGATGTCCCCGGCCATGCATGAGGAGGAGGCGCGCCGCATGGGCGTGTCGTATGTCTATCGCCGTATCGACATGGCGGAACTCGGGCGCGGCGCCGCGGACCTGCCGGCCACGGTGAAGGCGCTTGAGGCGGCGGGCTACGACGGCTTCAACGTCACTTACCCGTACAAGCAGGCCATCATTGCCCTGCTCGACGAACTGTCCGACGACGCGAAAGCCCTCGGCGCGGTGAACACCGTGGTACTGCGCGGCGGGCGCCGGATCGGCCACAACACCGACTGGTCTGGCTTCTATCGCGCATTCCGCGAAGACATGCCGGGCAACGTGGCGATGTCGCGCGTGGCGCTGATCGGCGCCGGTGGCGCGGGCTGCGCCGTCGGCCATGCCGCCATGAAGCTCGGCGCGCAGGAACTGCGCGTGTTCGATGTCGATGCCGCGAAGGCCAACCACCTCGCGCAGGATCTTGCGGGCCGCTTTCCGCAGGCACGCGTGCTGGCCGTGGCCAGTATTGCGCAGGCGCTGGACGATGCCGACGGCGTGATTCACGCGACCCCTACCGGCATGACCAAGTTACCGGGCATGCCGATTCCGGCGGCGTTGCTGCGTGCCCCGATGTGGGTGGCCGACGTCGTGTATTTCCCGCTTGAAACCGAACTGATCCGTACCGCCCGGTCGCTGGGTTGCCGCACGCTCAACGGCGGCGGCATGGCCGTGTTCCAGGCGGTGGATGCCTACCAGATATTCACGCGTATGGCACCGGATCCCGACCGCATGCTCAGCCACTTCCGAAGCCTGCTGTCGAGCTGATACCCTTTCCCAAGGAGGAGACATGTCTTACACATCACAAGGCGCCGGATCTCAAGGCGTAGAAGCACGAGCGGAGGGCGTCACGAGCGTGGCTGCCGGTACGAAGCGAAGCAACGCACGCTACAAGATTCTCGCGTTGCTGGCGATCGGCACCATGATCAACTATCTCGATCGCACGGTGCTCGGTGTTGCCGCGCCGCAATTGACCAAGGAGCTGGGGCTGTCCGCTGCCGTCATGGGCATCGTGTTCTCGATGTTCTCGTGGAGTTATGTGCTCGCGCAGGTACCGGGCGGCATGTTTCTCGACCGCGTCGGCAGCAAGGTCACGTACTACCTGGCGATGACGCTCTGGTCGATCTGCACGCTCGCGCACGGTCTCGTCACTGGGCTGTCGGGGCTGATCGCCTGCCGGCTCGGCCTGGGGTTGGTCGAAGCGCCTTGCTTTCCGGTCAACAGCCGGGTCGTGGCCACGTGGTTCCCGCAGACCGAGCGCGCGATGGCCACCGGCACCTATACCGTCGGCGAATACATCGGCCTGGCGTTCTTCTCGCCGGTGCTGTTCGCGATCACGGGAGCCTTCGGCTGGCGCGTGCTGTTCATCACGGTCGGCGTGGCGGGCGTGCTGTTCGGGCTGGTATGGTGGCGTTTCTACCGTGAACCGCAGGATCACCCGGGCGCCAACGCCGCCGAGCTGGCCTACATTCGCGGCGATGAAGCGGCAGCGCCCGCGGTCGCAGTCGAGCGTCAGCCGTTCAGTTGGAAGACGGTGGGTCAGTTGATCCGTCGCCGCCAGTTGCTCGGCATCTGCATCGGCCAGTTCGCGGGCAATTCGACGCTCGTGTTCTTCCTCACCTGGTTCCCGACGTATCTGGCGACCGAGCGTCACATGGGCTGGCTCAAGATCGGCTTCTTCGCCATCCTGCCGTTCATTGCGGCATCGGTCGGTGTGATGTTCGGCGGCTCGCTGTCAGACTGGCTGCTGCGTCGCGGCCTCTCGGCCAACGTGGCCCGCAAGCTGCCGATCATCGCAGGCTTGCTGGGCGCGTCGAGCATCGTGGCGGCGAACTACGTCGACAACAATGCCATCGTCATCGCGATCCTGTCGGTGGCGTTCTTCGCGCAAGGCATGGCGGCGCTTGGCTGGACACTGGTTTCGGACATCGCGCCGAAGCACCTGCTGGGCCTGACGGGCGGCATCTTCAACTTCGCGGCCAACCTCGCTGGTATCGTGACACCGCTCGTGATCGGCTTCATCGTCGCGGCGACCGGCTCGTTCGTTTGGGCGCTCACGCTCATCGGCGCCATCGCGATCGTGGGCGCACTGTCCTACATTTTCGTGGTGGGGGACATCAAGCGTATCGACCTGGCAAGCTGATCGTCGTCGCCGGCCAACGGAATGCCCCGGTACGCCGTCAAGGCGTGCCGGGGCATTTCGCATGACCTCGACATCGGATCGAACCGGGCGTGTGGTTCTCGATATACGGTGGACGTAGCGCCTCAGGCAGCCACGTAACGCCGCACGAGGTCAACAAGCGTGTCGCGGTGCTGCGTGCGCAGGCGTGCGTGAGAGGGATCGCGCCCGAAGGCCGCCGCCCACGTGTAGCGATTCGAAATGCGGTGGAAGCAGAACGAACTGATGATGAGGTGCAGGTCGACCGCGTCGATGCCCACACGGAACTCGCCGCTCGCCGTGCCGCGCGCGAGCAACGACTCCAGCGTGGTGATGATCGTGGCGTTGCGGTTCTTGAACGTTTTGAGCTGCTCGACGTACTTCGCCTGATGAATGTTCTCGATGGCCACAAGACGCACGAAGTCGCGATGCTTGTCGTGATAATCGAACGCGAACTCGACCAGTTTGCGCATGCCCTCGGCGGGCGGCATGGCGTCGACGTTCAGTACCTGTTCGAGCGCGCGAATGTCGCTGTACACCTTCTCGAGCACGGCTTGATACAGCTTTTCCTTGCTCTCGAAGTAGTAATAGATCATGCGCTTGGTCGTGTTCGTGCGCTCGGCGATCGCATCGACGCGCGCACCCGACAAACCCATCGTGGAAAACTCGTGCGTCGCGATATCCAGAATGTTCTGCTTGGTCTGTTCGGCGTCGTACTTGCGCCGGCCGTCGGCGGCAGGCGCCGCCGCGACAGACCCCTGACTTTCAGATTTCACCGCGCGCTTCATGGCTATTGGCTGGCAACGAAAACGAGAATGTTAGCACGCACCAATCTCACTGGAGAGCGGATGATGGCCTTCCTGCGGGAGGCCGAGGCTGGTTAGCCGATCAAGGACCTCTGCCGTCGACACGGTGTCTCGAAGGCCGGCAATTATCGGTCGCCAAGCAAGTGCGACGGCGTGCACGTGCCCGACGCCGCCCCCGAAGATGCGAAACTGTCGGTGGAAAGGCGATCGGCAGCAAGCCCGAGCGCCATGCAAGCCTGCACGCACGCCCGAACAAAACCTGGGGAGCCGCTGATGACGGCTCGGTGCGACGCCATGGATGAAAATGTCTGTTGAATCCACAACGGCGCGAGCATCGGCTCGGCGGTATAGCGGCTGACTTCTTCCGTCACGACAATCTGGTACCGGAAATGTTGATAACGACGCGTGAGCGTCTCCAATCGATCGAGTGCGAAGATCTCCTGCACTTCCCGAACAGAGAGCATCAGCAGCATTGCGTCGCTGACGCCACGCGCCAGCGCATCCTCGAAGATGGCGAGCACCGGGGCAAGCCCCGTTCCGCCAGCCAAGCCGACGACAGGCCCGTCCCCCTGCGGCAGTCGGCACGTGCCAAACGGTCCGCGCACCTGAATCCGATCTCCGACCTTCAGTTCGTCGTGAATGAAACCACTCGCTAGTCCAGACGGATGACGCGAGACGAACAGCTCCAGAATGCCAGTGTTCTCATCGGCAGCCGCCAGGCTGTACATACGGTTGGGGGCAACTCCCGGGATCGCAACCTCGACGTAGGCGCCAGCGGGATAGGTAAAACCGGCATCGACCGGCGCCGCCAAGACGACTCGCTTGACTTTAGGCGTCAGATTCACGGTGCTCAAGACTTCAGAGGAAAACACCGTTGGGGTCTGAGCGTCGACATCGTCGCCCACGGGGAGCTCGATCTTCAATGTTGGCGTCAATGCCCGAGCCTGACACAGCAAACAATAGCCCTGCGCTTTCTCGTCATCCGAGATAGCCAGCCCCAACGACCAGCCATGATCGACGGCCCCCTGCGCAACCTTGACCTTGCAGGTCCCACAGGATGCGCCTCGGCATTGATGCGGCAGCGCAATCCCCTGGGCCAGTGCACCATCGAGAATGATGTCCGCCTGATTGACCGAGAATTTCGCCCCGGTGTTAAGCACCGTAACTTCACAAGTTGTCATGACGTCAAACCTATAGTTGGTCCGGCACCGTTTCGCTGCCGGACCTCATTTCACGGCACATCGATGCGCGATCACCGCCAGTGCAGTTGCCGGACGATCGCTGCGAATGCGTGGTTTCGATTAGAAGATGGGGATGACCTTCTCCGGGTCGTAAACCACCTCCTTGCCACTGATGCCCACCTCCGGCAACGCGGGAAACTCGATGCCGTACGGATCCAGATTCGCCTTCATCCGCAAAACGGCGGTGCGCCAGTTCTCGACACGCTCGTCCAATGTGAGCACGCCGAACCCGGCGGATCGGGCCACGTCCTCCAAAGACCGCTGTGCCGGGATGAACGTCGGCGGAAGGTCCCAGAACTGTGCGGGCGGTTCGTGCAAGATGCCCGACAGGAAGACGAAGCCGGCGCGCAGTTGAATCGAGATCATCTCCTTGTCTTCCTCGCTCAAGTGCGGAAGTAGCTTCTGAAGCACCGTGAGGCAGATTCCAAGATGACGTCCCTCATCCTGTCCGATTCGGCGGAAAGCTTCCTTGAACACCGGAATTTCCGTCTTTTGGTACATCCCATGGAACAGCGTGGAAGATGCAACTTCCCCGAACAGGAACGATGTGAAGAGAATCGGTAACGGATACTTGTCCACGGCCTTGTTAAAGCCGGTCCAGTATCGTGAACCGTTGTAGTACAGCCACTGCACGTTATTTCTCGCGAGCTTTCCTAGTGCTGTTTCGGGCTCGTAGCCCAGCGGTCCGCCAGGTGTCAGCAGACGAATCGCGCGACCACAAACCTCCTCGTGATTCATCTCGTCTCTGACCACCGAGAAGAAGCATTTTCGAATGGGGTCTTCTTGCTTGCTTTCGTAGGTGTGAATCATGGCTCGCGCAAACACCGTCGGCCCGGACCCGTCGAAGACCGATAACAATGCGAACCAGTAGGCAATGGCATAGCGCTGGTCGAGCGTAAATGCATTGACGTCCAACGTATCCCAAGGCAAGGTGTGCGGCGACCATCCCGGATCCCGGGCCGTATCGTAGATGTCATATAGCTTCGGCGTCTCGACGTTCCATTCGAGCGGGAAGATATTCTTCGGATCGATCGCCGGAGCCGCTGTCGTCGAGAACAGCAATTCGTCCGGCGCCGGCATTTCATCAAGCAGGACCGGCGGCGGCGAAATCTGCTCGGCCAACTGATCGCAATTGGATTGGGTCATTAAGATTCTCCTGATAGTGGGAAAACTACGATTCACGTATTGGATAATTAAATTATCCATCTAGACGGGTAATTAATTAACCGTGTTTTACCTCGGTTAAGCAGCATGGGGCAGAGAGCGACAAGGCCTCCCATTCCGACGCACCTTTACTGCGGAGGACTTGCTCGACAATTTGATGACAGCGGCCATCGCTCTCACGGGTGTCGAATTGATGCCGAATCAGTTCCGGGCAGCCGATAAGTGTGCAAAATCGCGCCCAGAATTTGGGTTCAAGCGCCCCCAGTGCAAGCATCGTGTTGTCGGCGGCTTCGTAAATGCGATAGCACGGAAAATCTCCCGATAGAAAGGCGCTGAAACGATCGTCCGGAACTTGGCGCGCGACGTCCGCCAGGAGATTCAAGCCTTCAAGCACATCGGCGATGCAGATCTCGATATGCCTTCCGGTCCCCGACTTCGATCTTGCGTAGAGCGCAGCGAGTACTTCCGCTTCGGCGGCCAGCACGCCGCCCGCGATGTCGCCGACGGGAAAGGTCGGAAGCTTTCGCCACGGCGAAAGACCGAGCGCGTGCGCCAAACCACTGGCCGCAAGGAAATTGATGTCATGGCCCGGCAAGGCGGCGGCATCTGCGTTGCCACCCAACCCTACGATGGCGCAGTAGACGAGTTCCGCGTTGCGATCCCGCAGATTGCCTGAATCGATACCCAGCTTGCTGAGCGTCCCGGGCAGAAAGCTGTCGATCACGACGTCGGCTATCTCGCATTCGCTCAGCGCGCGACGGCGTTGAACCTCATCCGTCAGGTCGAGCGAAAGCACCTCGCTGCCTGCGTGAAGCCACGCATGCAATACCGGCGTGCCATCCGCGTCGACAAACATGCTTCGTGTGGGATCGCCCGCCGGCGGTTCGATATGCAGCACCTCCGCCCCTTTGTTCTTCAGGCGCATGGACAGCATCGGGCCCGGCAGATTGAGGCCGAAATTCACGACTTTCACGCCTTTGAGGGGAAACAGGTTCACTATGCCCCCCTCATGGCCGTAGGAACGGCGCCGGTCGCCAACAACAGCGCAATCCTATTCTCGTCGTATCCCATTCCCTCGAGAATTTGCCGCGCATGCTCAGCAAACATCGGCGGTGGCGTCCGATACCGTGCAGCGGTTTCCGAGAGTTTGACTGGCGATCCGGTTCCGACATAGTCACCGATCTCCACGACCATATCGCGATGCCGGGTATGTGGGTGTGCTGCGACTGCCGCCGTATCGACAACCGCGCCGCACGGAACTCCGGCCTGCATCAGCGTCTCGGCAAGAACAACACCCTCAACGTCCTCGATTCGCTGCTCGATGGCCGCCCGAAGCGCCTGGCTGTGCTCGAGTCGAAGCGCATTGGTCAGGAATCGCGGGTCATTCGCCAAGGCGGCGTCGCCAATGATGTCCGCGAACGTTGCAAACTGGCGGTCGTTCCCGATGGCCAGGAAGATCGGTACGGTCGCCGTTGAAAACATATCGTAGGGACAAATGTTTGGATGCGCGTTTCCGGAACGCGCTGCCGATTTTCCCGACAGGTGAAAGTTCGGCAAATGCGGATGCATCAGCGAAACACCCGAGTCATACAGCGTCGCTTCGACAAACTGCCCGCGCCCGGAAGATTCACGTGCGTGTACGGCAAGCAAAATGGCAATCACGGCATTCATGCCGGTGACGATGTCGATGACGGGAACGCCCATTCGAAGCGGCTGGGCGCCCTTTTCTCCGTTGACCGACATCAAGCCCGACATCGCCTGCACTACGGCGTCGTACCCCGGCATGGAGCCAAGCGGTCCTGTCGCACCAAATCCCGACACTCGGCAGTGAATCAACCGCGGAAAGCGCTTGGATAGCGTCTGCTCGAATCCGAGTCCCCATCGCTCCATCGTTCCCGGCTTGAAGTTCTCGACGAGCACGTCGGCATCCGCCAACATATCGAGCAAGACGTCTTTGGCCTGGGGTTGCGTCAGATCCAGCGCCATCCCCAGCTTGTTGCGATTAACGCCGATGAAATAGGAAGACGCGTCTTGCTTGAACGGCGGGCCCCAACCTCGGGTCTCGTCACCCTGCGGCGGCTCCACCTTGATCACCGTGGCACCGTGATCGGCCAATAGCTGCGTGCAGAACGGTCCGCCCAGCACGCGTGAGAGATCGATGACTTTCAGCCCGTGTAGAGACGTCATAGCGCCCCCTCCTTACCCACCGACGCCGGGCGTTCAACAACGCGCACGGCCTTTGACTCGTACCTGGGTAACGTGCCTTCCTCGTGACAGACCACCGTGCAGGATAAACCGAGACGCGCCTTGAGCTTCGTCCGAGCCTCCTTCTCCAGTGCTTCGCGCGTCGCGGCGGCGTTCGCCACGCGCTCAATGGCGACCTCAACTGTGTCAAGGCTGTCAGCGCGTTTGTCCACGTAGATTTGCCATGCCTCTTTGATCGTTCCATCGAGGCCCGTGATGACGTCTTCGATCTGCGACGGATACACCATCACGCCGCGCACTTTCAGCATGTCGTCGGATCGCCCGACGATACGGCCGATCAACGGGAATCCGCGCCTGCCGCAAGGACAATCGAAGGGATGCGCCGACAAACGGACCAGGTCGCGAGTGCGCCATCGAACGACAGGGGACGCTTCCTTGTCGAGCGTGGTGATGACAATCTCTCCGATCTGCCCCGGCGCTACGGGTTGCAGTGTGACCGGATCGAGGATCTCCGTCATGACCGAGTCGTCGTTGATGAGATGCATCTCATCCGATTCGTGAGAATGCTCACACGAGATGGAGAGAATTGGACCACCGGCCTCCGTCGAACCATAGATATTGTGGGCGACGAATCCCGGCGGCATCATGCCCTCGAGCTCCCTGCGAAATGACGTCGATACTGATTGACCGCCGAACAGACCACACCGCAGACGCCAGTCCTTCTTCGGATCGATGCCGGCCTTCTGCGCAAGCGAAATGAGCGTCATTAGCCACAGCGGTGACATGGTTGTCGCCGTGTACGCATGATCGCGAAGCCATTGAACGACCAAGTCGCCGCGTCCAGGCCCCACCGGGAAATTCACGGCGCCATACGCATGTAGCGCCTGATCCATGGATGTGCCGCCGATCCACAAGCCATATCCATAGCCCTGGTAGACGCGATCGCCGGGAGCAATGCCAACCGTTCTGAAGATTCGACTCAACTGCTTGACGATCGTATGCTCCCAATCGTGCCGGGTGAACCCAAAGAGCACGGGCAGCCCGGTGGTCCCGGACGTTGCACAGAACCGGGCGATTTGCTCCAGCGGCACGGTCAGGAACGGGTAGGGATAGTGCGAACGCAAGTCTGCTTTTTCCAGCGTGGGCAGCGCACTCAATGCCTGACGATCCGCCAGGTCATTCGGGGTAAGCCCCGCCCGCTTGAAATGATCCATCCAGGCGGGGAACGCAGACAGTCGTGTGCCAAGCGACGCCAGCTTTCTGTCTTGCGTGGCAAGCACGTCCTCGCGACACGCGAAGTCGCCTTGCAAGTGTTCCGATTCGACTGCCTCCATGACTGTCTCCTTGTCCATCTTGGATTGGACATTATTTATTTGGCTTGGCCGGCCATTGTGGGGAACGCTGCTACACAATCGCGCCATCGCCACTGGCTCGATCACAACGATTCGTGGGTCGACACCACGACAAGTACGCGAAGCATCCAGCCGCCTTATAACGACGCTTGCGTGCCAAAAATGGCTGTTGAATGACTCGACATGTAACCGCCAGGTGCGTGGGCTAGTGCGATCTCCGCGCCGCTCACCTGGCGTGCTCCGCAGTCCCCGCGCAGTTGCAGAACCGACTCGATGATTGTGTAGATCCCGAACATTCCGGGATGCCCGAATGACAATCCGCCGCCGTTGGTGTTCATGGGAAACGCGCCTCCCGGGTCGGTGCGCCCGTCCGCCAGGAACGCACCGCCTTCCCCTTTCGCACAAAAGCCGATGTCTTCGGCGAACAGGACCGGCATGATCGTGAATGCGTCGTAGAGTTGCGCGACATGGATGTCATCCGGTGTCAGCCGAGCTTGTGAAAACGCTCGTGAAGCCGAGATCGACGCGCCCGTCGACGTGAGATCCGTCATTTGCGCAATGCTGCGATGGGTAACCGCCTCGCCTGCGCCCAACAGATAGACGGGCGTGCGCCTGCATGACTTTGCCCGGGCCGCCGACGTCATGATCACCGCGCCGCCGCCATCGGTGACCAGACAGCAATCGCGAACGGTAAATGGCGTGGCGACAGGTCGTGAGGACAGCACATCCTCAACCGTGAGCGACGCTCTTTCGCTCGCCAGCGGATTCAGCGCAGCCCACTTGCGGGCGGAGACGGCCACGTTCGCCAGCTGCGTTCGCGTCGTTCCGAACTCGTACATGTGCCGCTGCGCCATCAAGGCATAGGCGGCAACCGGTCCGGGATACGCGTATGGCGTTTCGTACGGGTTGGGCTCCGAATGCGACACAAACTGCGCACCCGAGGAGCGCTGCGTGCTCCCGTAGACCACAAGCGCCACGTCGCACAGCCCTGCCGAAATGGCTGCCTGCGCGTGATTGAGATGTGCGATAAACGACCCCCCACCGACTTGAGTGGAGTCGGTGTAGCGGGGCTGAATGCCGAGATACTCGCAAATGCTCAACGTCGGCATGAACACCTGCAGGCCCGCAGCGAAAACACCGTCGATTTCGCCCATGGCAACGCCCGAGTCTTGCAGCGCTTCAGCGACTGCCAACGCCATTGCATCTATCGGCGAACATCCTGGCGGCAGTGCCGGGAACGCACTGACGCCGACGCCGACGATCGCGGTTGAGCCACGAAGATCCTGGTTCACGAAGGCACCTCGAATACGACACGAGGTCCGGTGTCGGTTGTCTCGAAGTGGGCCCGCACCCTGGTACCGATCGGGGTGTCGGACGGTGTGCCGACGAGCGTCGACATCAACCTGAATCCTTCATCAAGTTCGACGATCGCGATCGCGTAAGGCGGCCTCGATCTGGGATGGAAATGGGTAATCGAATAGACCGTCCCCAGCCCCGCGCTTTCACGCCACTCGAGCGCGTCGGGGCGCCCGCTGGGGCCGACCTCGCGCGGGAAGAATACCGGCAAGCTGACAATCCGGTCGAATTGATACATCAACTTCCCGTTTTGCAGGCCATTCAAATACACGCTTCTCGCGGATTGCGCCGGGACGGGCCACATGATCATCTCCCGATAAACACGGGGGGGCGCCGCGCGATGAACGCCGCGAGGCCCTCCTTGCCATCGACCCCGCGCATTGCCTCGGCCTGTTTGACGGCTTCACGTTCCGCAACTTCGGCATACGTCGCGCTAGCGTCGAGAATTTCTTTGCTGGCGGCAAACGCCTTGGTGGGACCGTTGGCAATTGACATCGCAAGTGCCGTGGCGACGTCATCGAGGTCCGCAGCACCTACGCTGCGGTTGACGAGTCCCATCGCGGCGGCCTCGCGCCCCGTCAGCATTCGTCCAGTGAATATCAGTTCAGCCGCTCGGTGTCGCCCAAGCCGTTCGCGGAGGTAGTAGTGTCCCCCCGAATCCATGACCAGTCCGATTTTGCGAAAAGGACTGCCAAGCATGGCGTTATCCGCCACGACAGTGATGTCGCAGGCCAATGCCAATCCGAAGCCGAACCCCAATGCCGGCCCAGCAACAGCCGCAATCGTGGGGACAGGGCAACGTCTCACCACTTCCAGCACCGGATTGATCTTGTGCGCAAGAATGTCGTAGGTATCGTCGCGCTCGGGATCGGTGCCCTTAAGGTCGCGTCCGGCGCAGAAGGCGCCGCCTTCTCCCGAAATGAGAATGCAACGCGCGCCGACTTCCACCGCCTGTTGCACCGCCGCGCCGACGGCTGCCATCTCGTCGATGGAAAGGCTGTTCTTTGCCTCAGGCTTGTTCAAGCTGACGCGTGCCAGCGCCGATTTGACGGTGAGTCGTACGGTGCCGGACGTATTCAATTTGCGCTCCCGCGACAGCTCATCAGAATCTGAATGTCGGTTTTGAGCAGGAGCTCGTTGTTCTGGTTGAAGACATTCCAGCCAAGTTTGAGAACGCCATCTTTTCCCGGCCGCTTGTCCGCCCGCCCGATGACTTCGCTCTCGAGCCTGATGGTGTCGCCGATGAATGTCGGCGCGACAAAGCGGAGGGCATCGGTGCCGTAGTTCGCCACGATGGCCGGCGCATCTGGCGGGACGCCGAGGCCGGCTGCGACGGCGTGCACCAGCAGCCCGGGAGCAATACGTTGACCAAAGCGCGTGCTTTGCGCGTAGTGCGCATTCGTGTGAAGCACGTACCAATCACCCGTGAGTGCGCACCACTGCACAATGTCCGTCTCGGTAATGGTTCGCCCTCTCGTGACGAACCGTTCACCCACCTCGATTTCGTCGAAGTACTTGTCCAGAAAGTTCATGTCTCCGCCTCCGTATTTGAAGGCAGTATATATATAATCCGTCTGGACGGTCAATTAATTGGCAAAAAAATTAGAGGAGTCCGTGGAGACACAGGTCCGACGCTTTTCGCGCCAATGTCGGCAGATCCAGCTTGCCCGTCGGCTCGTACCAGGTATAGGTCCAGTTGAGCATTCCGTAGATGAGCATTGCGTGAGCCGACACATCGAGGCGGGACGCAAACTTTGCCGCGTTCAGCTCTTCGAGCAGCGTTGAGAGTTGCCCAACCAGTCGGTGTTCGGCACGCCGCACCTCCTCGCGCACGGGCTCCGGCAGATACTCCGCATCGCCGAGGAGGACCTTGTGGCAATCACGCGACTCGAAGTAGTACTTCAGGTGTGCCAGTACGAACTCGCGCAGCTTGGTTTCCGGATTCAGCTTGGAAGTCGTGATGTCGCGCGCGATAGCCAACAGTCCATTCACGTGCTCGAGCAGCATCGCCTCGAGCATTGCTTCCTTCGACGGAAAGTAGTGATACATCCTCGACTTCGAAGCGTTGCAGGCGGCCCCGATATCGATGATGTTCGTATTTCTGAACCCCTTCTCTGCAAAAAGATGTGCCGCTGCCGCCAGGATTTGCGACTTGATGTCGTCGAAGTTCTCCGCCCGCGTACGTGCCATGACCTTGCTTTTTTTACGATAAATGATCCCGTCATTCTATCCGATCGTGCTTCAGCACTCGCTGACGGGCCACCTGCGAGCGCGGTGAGAACCGAGACGCACCAGCTACGCTGGCGTTGCACCGGATGCGCTGGCAATCGTGCCAATGAAGCGATAGCGACCGCCGCACGTGGTGATCGTCGCCCTAGCCAACAGGATGGCGCGAAAGACCTGCGCGGTGCCGGCCCAAGATCGACCGTACCCAAAGCGATACGTGAGCGTGAAGCTCGCACGAGTGGCGAACGTATGAGAGATTGGTTCTGTAGAGGCGGAGCGTCGAAGGCTGCATTGGGAATCGAGAGGGATGGCAACGAGCGTTACCTTTCGCCCGCCTATTCAGCCGACACGCTCACTGGCTGGCTCGACCATGCTGAAGATGCGGCGGGTCGGACCATCCGGCGAAGAGGCCAACTCCCGTGCCACTCGCCAGAATGTCTCCAGGAATGCCAGTGCCGCGCCCTGTAACGGCTCATAGCGACGCGTGATGAGGCAGGTCGTGCCCTCGTCGGTAATCGCGTCGAAATCGAGTGCGACGAATCGGTCCCGCATGTCGGGCGTCTCGATCAGCGGCCACGGCACGGCCGTAAGCATGTCGGTCGAGCGCACGATCGCCAGCGCGGCGTTGACCGACCTGGCGAAGTGGCAGCGCTGCATGGCACCGTCGCGCTGGTCTTCCAGGAGGGCCCGGATCGCATGCGCCGTGCGCTCAATCGACCGGCTGAGCAACCAGTCGTAGCCAGCCAGCTCGGAAATCGCACGCGCGTTCTCCGCCGGATGGCCTGGGCGGCAGACGACTGCGAATGAATACGTATAGATCGGCCGGACTTCCAGTGCGCGCTCCTGGCCGACGTCCGGGTTTGGTCCAAAGGCGAAATCCAGTTGGCCGTTGCGCATGGCCGGATAGTCCCCACCCAGATGCTCGGCGATGTCGATCTGCACGTCGGGCCGAAGTTGCCGAAACGCCCGCACGACCGCCGGAATCACCCCGTGCATCAACCAGGGGGTGACGGCCATGCGAATCGTGCCTCCCTGCTTGGCACTTGCCAGCACGGCATCCTCGCTCGCCCGACGCAACTGCCCCAGGATCAGCCGCGCGTGCGAGAGCAGGGCAGTCCCCGCTGGCGTGAGTGACACGCCGTCGGGGCGCCGCTCCATCAACACCACATCCATTGATTGCTCAAGTTCCCGCATTGCCTTGCTGATAGCCGTTGGCGAGCGCCCCAGCCGATTCGCAGCGGTACGCACACTGCCGTGATCCGCCACGGCCACGAGACATTCGAGTTGATGCAGTTTCATCGCTATCGACATGGTTCACGCGCAAGGAAGGCGGACATCGCGAGGCGATGACGCCAAGCCCGGCGCGACTTGGCTGTGACATTGAATCATCGACGGGCCTGGCATGGGTGTCAACCATTGGTTGACGCCGAAATTTGGCGTTGCCTACCCGCTGCAAATCGATCTGGCTACCATGCGTCGAACTTTACAAGTCGTACACAAACGATCCATAAGCACGGCCGCTTTCGACGGCCGACAAGGCATAGGCACAGGAGTCCAATGCGTCAAACCCCCAATCGATCCGACACACGTCGTGCGAATCGCTTCACCGCGCGCGTCACCCTGACCGGTCTCACCGCCGGTACGCTCCTGGCCATGGGCAGCGCCCCGGCGCGGGCGGGCGTGCAGCTTTACGGCGCGGTCGACAACTACGTTAGCTATGACTCGGGGGGCAAGGGCAGCTCGACACAAGTGGGGAGCGGGGCGGGCTCGACCTCGCGCTTTGGCCTGACCGGCACGGAGGATCTGGGCGGAGGGCTCGAATCGGGTTTCCGTCTGGAGTCTGGCTTCAACGCCAATAACGGTACGCTGCAGTCGACCAACACCATCTTCAATCGTGAAGCCAACGTGTGGCTGAAGTCGCGCCGGTTCGGCATGTTCAAGCTCGGTCGCCAGTTTCCGACAATCTTCCCGTTGTCGTCTCAGGTCGATCCGTTCGCCCTGACCAAGTTCTCGCTGATGGCCAACGTAGCGTATGCCTCGTCGGACCTGGGCGGCAACGCTACCGGTATCGACTCCCGCGTGGCCAACGCGGTGAGCTACACCACGCCCGACATGAACGGCTTCTCGGGTCAGCTCCTTTATGGCTTCAGCGCGGCCTCCGCCGGCGGCACGCCGGCGCACTACACCGGGTATCTCGCGCAGTACGAGAACCCGCGGATGTATGCGGGAATTTCGTACAACGTGGTGCGCAACGACCTGTCTCAGGCCACCGACCACTATGGCGCGGGCGTGTCGTACAAAATTGGCAACGCCACGCTGTCGCTGGCCTACAACCGCATCGTGCCGAACGTTGCGTCGGGTCGCATTGCCACAACCTACCTGATTGGCGCAACGTTGCCGGTCGGCCCGCACGTGTTCAAGCTGTCCGTGCTCGAGCGCCTGGTGGCCGGAGGCGGTACTCATGCCTTCGGCGCGCTCGGCGGCTATGACTATCAGTTGTCCAGGCGTACGGCCCTGTACACCCGCGTTGCCTGGATCGCCAACGGTGGCGCGTCGTCACTCACGCTCGACAGCGCACCGACCAGCGCCGGGCGCGACGTTTTCGTCACAGCCCTTGGCGTGACACACCGTTTCTGATGCATCGCCTTCTTGTCATGACTGGAGACCCCATGCCACACGACACCACTGAGCACGCCTTTCCGGCGGCGGTCGACGCCGACATTCCGGCTGACATTCTTGAGCACGACGCCAGCATGCGGGCCCTGCGCCACCAAATTCATGCCCACCCCGAACTGGCCTACGAGGAGTTCCAGACCAGCGACCTGGTGGCGGACAAGCTGACAGAGTGGGGCTACACAGTTACGCGCGGTATCGGCGGGACGGGGCTGGTCGGTACGCTCAAGGTAGGCGACAGCGCACGTACCTTGGGTCTACGTGCCGATATGGACGCGCTACCGATCCAGGAAGCGACCGGCAAGTCATACGCCAGCCGACATTCGGGAAAGATGCATGCATGCGGCCACGACGGCCACACCGCGACGCTGCTCGCTGCGGCCCGTCATCTGGCCAGGACGCGTAATTTTGATGGCACGCTGCATTTGATTTTCCAACCCGCCGAAGAGGGCCTTGCCGGTGCGCGAAAGATGATCGAGGACGGCCTGTTCGAGCGCTTCCCATGCGACGGGCTGTTCGCCTATCACAACATGCCGGGCTTCCCGGTCGGCAAGATAGGCTTCCGTGCCGGCCCGGCGATGGCGTCGTCGGATACGGTGATCATTACCGTGCACGGCCGCGGCGGACACGGCTCGATGCCGCACATGAGTGTCGATCCCGTGCTGGTGTCATCGCACATCGTCGTGGCGCTGCAGTCGATCGTCTCGCGCAACGTCGACCCGCGCCGTATGGCCGTGGTGACGGTCGGTGCGATCCACGGCGGCGACGCGCCCAACGTGATCCCGGACAGCGTTGAACTGCGCCTGTCAGTGCGCGCACATCTGCCGAAAGTGCGCGAGCAGTTGCGTGATCGCATCGTTGAACTGGTCAATGCACAGGCCAGCGTGTTCGGCGCGCATGTCGACGTCGATTATCGCTGGCGTTACCCGGCACTCGTCAACGACGTCGAAATGACCGAATTCGCGCGTCAGGTGGCGTTGGAATGGCTGGGCCCGCAGGGCCTGATGGACGATTTCGAGCCGCTCACGGGCAGCGAGGACTTCTCGTTCATGCTGGAGGCGTGCGCGGGCAGCTACCTGATTATCGGTAACGGCGAAGGGGAGGGCGGCTGCATGGTGCACAACCCGCATTACGATTTCAATGATGCGCTGCTGCCGATCGGAGCAACGTACTGGACGCGTTTGGTCGAGCGATTCCTGCGCATGGAGAACAAAGCATGACGACCCGCATCGACACCACTGCAGCGCAGGCTGCACCAGGCGCCGAGAGCGCCCCTGCAGCATCGCTCACGAAGAAGATCGCGGCGATCACGATCGGGAACGGTCTGGAATTCTTCGATTTCGCGATCTACACGTATTTCGCGACCGTGCTGGGCAAGCTGTTCTTTCCCGCTGCGTCGCCGCTTACGCAGTTGCTGCTGTCACTGGCGACGTTCGGCGTGGGCTTTGTGGTGCGGCCACTGGGCGGCATTGTGATCGGCGGTTATGCCGACCGACGAGGCCGCAAGGCAGCCATGACGCTCACGCTGTGGCTGATGGCCGCGGGCTCGGCAGTATTCGTGGTGGCGCCAACATACGCCCAAATCGGTATGGCCGCCCCCGTGTTGCTGGTCCTCGGCCGTTTGGTTCAGGGCTTCGCGGTGGGCGGCGAGGTGGGCGCGTCTACGTCGATGCTGCTCGAATACGCCAGCGCCAACAATCGTGGTCTGTTCGCGAGCTGGCAATTGTTTAGCCAGGCGTTCTCGACGCTGCTCGGCTCGCTCGTGGGGCTGGCCCTGACCGCATCGCTGTCGCAGGAGCAACTGCTGGCGTGGGGCTGGCGCGTGCCGTTTTTGATTGGCATGGCGTTGATTCCACTGGGGACCTACATTCGCAAGCATCTGGACGAGACGCACGAAGCCGAGCCAGCCAAGCGAGGGGCGCGCAGCCCGATTGCCGAAGTGATGGGCGCACACCGTCGTGCCCTGGTGCTCGGCATACTCATGACGGCAGGCGCGACTTCGTCGAACTACATCTCGCTGCACTACCTCACCAATTACGGCGTGGGCGTGCTTAAGCTGTCGTTATCGAGTGGCTTGTGGGCATCGTTCGTGGCGGGTGGCCTGCAAATGGGACTGGCGGCAGTCGCCGGCATCGCAAGCGATCGCTGGGGGCGAAAGCGCGTGGTGACAATTGCCCGTGTGATCCTGCTCGCATCGATCGTTCCCGCGTTCGCGTGGCTGACAGCGGCACCCGATACCGGTCGCTTGCTGGTGGTGGCCGCAGTGCTGACGATTCCGACGGTATTCATTTCGGTGACGACTGTCACGATGATCACTGAGGTGTTCCCGCGTCATATCCGTGCCACAGGCTTGGCAATGGTCTATGGTTTGGGCGTCTCGGTGTTCGGGGGCTTCGCGCAATTCATTGCGACGTGGCTGATCGGCGTGACCGGCTCAAAGCTCGCACCGGCCGGCTACGTCATTGCGATTGGATTGGTTTCGTTTGTGGCGGTGCTCAAGAGCGAGGAAATGGTGGGCAAGACGTTGGATTGAGGTGAGCCTGCCCCGGCGCCGCGCCGGGTCATTCGACCGGTGGGTGAAGCGCCCCATCGATTTACGATGAATCGATGGGGCGCGGGACACGCGTCTACAGCGCTTCCCCCATCAAAATGCGCGTCGGAAAATCTCCTCGATCTCGGCCTGCTCGGCACGCCGCGGGTTGGTGAGCCCACAGGCATCGTGCATCGCATTCGCCGCGAGCGTCGGAACGTCTTGTGTCTTCGCCCCAAGCTCCGAGAGCCCCGAGGGAATCCCGATATCCTTCGATAAACGCCGAATTGCCGCAATCGCGACCTTTGCGCCCTCCTCGTCGCTCAGGCCGTCAACCGATTCGTCCATTGCCTGGGCAATATCCTTCAACCGGCCGGCGCTCACGCTCGCGTTGAACTCTTCCACGTGAGGCAGCAGAATCGCATTGCAAACGCCGTGCGGCAAGTCATAGAATCCGCCGAGCTGGTGCGCCATCGCGTGCACATAGCCAAGCGACGCATTGTTGAACGCCATCCCCGCCAGAAACTGCGCATAGGCCATATTCTCGCGCGCGGTCATGTCATCCCCGTGAGACACGGCACGGCGCAGGTTTCGCGATATCAGCGTGACGGCCTTGAGCGCGCAAGCATCCGTAATGGGTGTCGCCGCCGTCGACACGTACGCTTCGGTTGCGTGCGTCAGCGCGTCCATTCCGGTCGCTGCGGTCAACCCCTTCGGCATCGCCGCCATCAGTGTCGGATCGTTGACCGACAACAACGGCGTAACGTTACGGTCGACGATGGCCATCTTCACGTGACGCTTCTCGTCGGTGATGATGCAGAACCGCGTCATTTCGCTTGCGGTTCCCGCCGTCGTATTGATCGCCACGAGCGGCATCTGAGGCTTCTTCGAGCGATCCACGCCTTCATAGTCCGCGATCTTCCCGCCATTGGCCGCGCACAGCGCGATTCCCTTCGCGCAGTCGTGCGGCGAACCGCCGCCCAGCGAAATCACGAAGTCACATTGATGCTGCTCGAGCATTGCCAGCCCCGCTTCCACGTTTCCTGCCGTGGGGTTCGGCTTGACCCCGTCGAATACCGTCGACTGGATGTCCTGCTTCATCAGCAGCTTCGCCACCTTTTCCGCGACACCCGCCTTGGCGAGTCCGGCGTCGGTCACGATCAGTGCACGCCGGAAGTGGTACTGACGCAGCGCGGACATCGCCTCGTCGAGGCTACCAATGCCCATCACGTTGACTGCGGGGATAAAGAAAGTCGTGCTCATGGTCATGCTCCATTTCTGTCCCATCGAGGGGAGTGCACCGCGCTCGTCCGGCATGGTCGATCACCCACGCGAACCCTTGAGCGGTGTAACGAATCGGTTTTCGCAAACGATGGGAACAGCATCGCACCCATGGTGCGATGCGTCATTGATCTGCCGCAAGTTCAGCGGCGAATAGACAGGGCGCTCAAAAGAAGCCGAGCGGATTGACGTCGTAGCTCACCAGCAGATTCTTCGTTTGCTGATAGTGATCGAGCATCATCTTGTGCGTCTCGCGGCCGATGCCAGACTTCTTGTACCCGCCGAACGCGGCGTGTGCCGGATAGAGGTGGTAGCAGTTGGTCCATACGCGTCCGGCCTGAATGGCTCGGCCCATGCGATATGCGCGATTGATGTCGCGTGTCCATACCCCGGCGCCCAAACCGAACTCGGTGTCGTTCGCAATGGCCAATGCCTCCGCTTCATCCCGGAACGTCGTCACCCCAACGACCGGGCCGAAGATCTCTTCCTGGAACACGCGCATGCGGTTATCGCCCTTGAGCAGCGTTGGCTGGATGTAGAAGCCCGACGCCAGCGGACCGCCCAGCGACTCGATGCCTCCGCCCGTCAGCACCTGTGCGCCTTCCTTGCGGGCGAGATCGAGATACGTGAGGATCTTGTCGTACTGCTGCTGCGACGCCTGCGCGCCGACGGCCGTCTCGGTATCGAGCGGATCGCCGCGCTTGATGCGTGCCACCCGCGCCATCACCACCTCCATGAAGGGCTCATAGATCGATTCCTGCACGAGCGCCCGCGACGGACACGTGCAGACCTCGCCCTGGTTCAGGAAGCCGAGCACAAGTCCTTCGGCCGCCTTCTCGATGAACGCCGGCTCGCCGTGCATGATGTCGTCGAAGAAGATATTCGGTGACTTGCCGCCCAACTCGACCGTGCTGGGGATCAGGTTGGCCGCAGCCATCGACAGGATGTGGCCACCGACCGGCGTCGACCCGGTGAAGGCGATTTTCGCGATGCGGCGACTGGTCGCCAGCGCTTCGCCCGCTTCCTTGCCGAAACCCTGCACGATGTTGAGCACGCCGGGTGGCAGCAGATCGCCAACCAACTCGGCGAACAGCGTGATCGAGAGCGGTGTCTGCTCGGCAGGCTTGAGGACCACGCAGTTCCCCGCCGCGAGTGCTGGGGCGAGCTTCCACGCCGCCATCAACAGCGGGAAATTCCACGGAATGATCTGGCCGACGACCCCCAGCGGCTCATGGAAGTGATATGCGGCCGTGTGCTCGTCGATCTCGGCCGCCGTGCCTTCCTGCGCGCGGATGCAACCGGCGAAGTAGCGGAAGTGATCGACGGCCAGTGGCAGATCCGCCGCAAGCGTCTCGCGCACCGGCTTGCCGTTGTCCCACGTTTCTGCGACGGCGAACCGTTCGAGTTGCGCTTCGAGCCGGTCAGCGATCTGTAACAGGATGCGCGAGCGGGCTTGCACCGACGTCTTGCCCCACTTGGGCGCCGCCGCGTGTGCCGCATCGAGCGCCAGCTCGATGTCCGCACTGTTCGAGCGTGGGAACTCTCCGATTACACCGCCGGTGACGGGCGACGTGTTGGTGAAATAGCGGCCTTCCACGGGCGGGACGAACTTGCCACCGATGTAGTTCTCGTAACGCGTCTGCAAGGTCAACAGGGCACCGGGGGTGCCGGGCGGGGCGTATTGCATGGTGTGTCTCCGAATATTGTCTTGTCGGTGGCGCGGGGGCCACACGGGACAACAAGCAAGTCGCGGGCCACCCCGGGCCTGTCGCCGATTCACGGGGCTGACGCCCGCACGACAACGGGCAAGGTGTGCCGAATCCGAGACACGTTTGTCTTGTGCGGTGACACAGGTGTCCCGTTCGCGTGACAGGCAATCGCTGGATGCCTGCCGATTGACATACCGCATTGCAATCGCCTCCGGCATGGGACATGCTTCAGGAACGACGACGAGATCATTCGGCACGGGGGAGACGACCAATGCCAGCCAAGACAGAGTCCGCGCACGCGCGCCGTGTGCTGGATGCCGTACAAGGTCACGTGACGCCCCTCGCGACGGCGACGGACCCGAACATCGCCAATTCATGGCGTCGATGCCTCGACACCTACGCGCTTGATCCGGGGGCGCGCATGACGCCGCGCGTGTTGGCGTCGTCGCAACTGCGCGAGCGGCGCAGTGCGATGGAGCGGCTGTGCCACGTTTCCATGCCGGTGCTCGAGCGCCTGCAGCGTCAGTTGATGAATCCGGGCCAGGCCGTGCTGCTGACGGCCCCGGACGGCGTGATCGTCGACGCCCGTCTCCACGACGGCACGCGCGACGACTTCCATCGCGCAGGCTTGTGGCCGGGGGCCGACTGGAGCGAGTCGTGCGAAGGCACCAACGGCATCGGCACCTGCGTGGTCGAGCGTGCGCCCGTCATCATCTGTCAGCAGGATCATTTCCGCGCGCTGCACACGCCGCTCACCTGCACGGCAAGTCCCGTCTTCGCACCGCAAGGGGAGTTGCTTGCCGTCATCGACGTTTCGACGACGAACGCCGGCGTGACCCGGCAAAGCCAGTTCCATACGCTCGCGCTCGTGAATCTGTCGGCCAAGGTCGTGGAGCGCGACTACTTTTTCCAGCACTATCGCGACGAGTGGCTGCTGCAGCTCCAGGAGCCGGCCGATCATCTGGGCGACTTCGTACAAGCGTTGATTGCGTTCGATGACGCTGGCCGCATCCTCGCCGCGAATCAGAGCGCACTGAATCGCCTGGGCGTCCCGCGCGACACGCTGGTGGGCACGCGCGTGGATCGATGGTTTGCGCAAACGCTCGACGCCTTGCTCGCACAAGCGCATCCGGCGCCGAGTGCGTACTGGCCGATCCGCACGCAGACGGGCGAGGCGCTGGTGGCGATGGTGCGTGCGCCGTTGCGCGCGGTGCGCCGGGTGACGCGTTCGTCAAGCGCGCCCCCCGAGGCGCCTGCCGAGCCGTTTTCCGACCCGGTGCTGGCGCGTGAGTTTTCGCGCGCGTGCCGCGTCTTCGCGCACGACGTCCCGGTGCTGATTCGCGGTGAGACCGGCAGCGGCAAGGAGGTCTTCGCGCGCGCCGTGCATGCAGCCAGTGCGCGGGCCCGCGGTCCGTTCGTGGCATTGAATTGCGCGGCAATTCCCGAGTCGCTGATCGAAAGCGAATTGTTCGGCTACGTCGGCGGCAGCTTCACCGGGGCGCGCAAGGAGGGGATGGCCGGCAAACTATGGCAGGCCAACGGCGGCACACTGTTTCTCGATGAGATCGGCGATATGCCCTTCGCCATGCAAACCCGTTTGCTGCGCGTGCTCGAAGATCGTCGCGTGTCGCCATTGGGCGGCGGCGAGCCGGTGCCGCTCGATATTCGAGTGCTCAGTGCGACGCACCGCGATCTGTCCGAACGGATTGCCGAGCGGCAGTTTCGCGAAGACCTTTTCTATCGGTTGAGCGGCCTCGAGGTTCGCGTGCCGCCGCTGCGCGAGCGCGACGACAGAATCGAGGTGATGCACACGCTTCTGGCGCAGGCCTGTCAGCAAGACCGGATTCGCCTGACGGACGCGGCGCGGGATCGGCTGTGTGGGTACGCGTGGCCCGGCAATGTGCGTCAGATGCGCAGCATCATCCGGACGCTGGTCGCGCTTAGCGAGAGCGGCGTTATCACGCTGGACGACCTGCCCGAGGCCTTGCGCGACGGCCCGGGGCTTGTGCCTGAGGGGCCGCCAGAGGAGGCGCCCCTGGAGGCGGCAGAGCGCCAGGCGTTGCGCACGGCGCTTGACGCGTGCCAAGGGCAGGTCAGCGCCGCCGCGCGCAAGCTCGGTGTGAGCCGCAATACGCTTTATCGGAAGCTGAAGCGATTCGGCCTGTTGCGCGGATAACATCGGCCGCGCTGCCGCCGCCGCGTCGGGGGCGGTTACTTCACCGGGATTGGCGTGGCCCGATCCACGGGGACGGCCGTCACGCTGTTCTGGGGCGAGCCGTCGATGAGCTTGTCGGCGTAGGTGAGATAGACGAGCGTGTTGCGCGCCTTGTCGACCATGCGCACGATGCGCAGTTTCTTGAAGAGCGGAGACAGGCCTTCCGAGAAGACTTCTTCCTTCTTCGGTAGCGGCCCTTCGAACGACACCGGCCCGACCGCACGACAGGCAATCGAGGCTTCCGCCTTGTCTTCCGCAAGCCCAACCAGGCCCTTCAGACCACCGGTTTTTGCGCGAGACACGTAGCAGGTCACGCCGCGCACCTTCGGGTCGTCGTAGGCATCGACGACAATCTTGTGATCCGGTCCGACGAGCTTGAATGCGGTGTCAACGTCGCCAATCTTCTCGGCGTGCGCCCAACTCGTGGCGACCATCAACGCCAGGGCGGCGGCTTTCTTCATGAGGATGTCTTCCGTCAGGAGTCCACGGCGGCTGCAACCGCATCCGCCACGCGTCGCCCAAGGCGGGCGTCGTGCGGCCGATTCTACCCGCGTCGCGCGATCTTCAATATCCGCCGGCGACGCTCGTCACACCCGGGCGGGTCAGTTGCCCGTCGCGATCAAATACGCTATAGTCACGCCTCTTCGCGCGGGGGGTATAGCTCAGCTGGGAGAGCGCTTGCATGGCATGCAAGAGGTCAGCGGTTCGATCCCGCTTACCTCCACCAAACGAATGACGGTTTCCGTCCCCTTCGTCTAGAGGCCTAGGACATCACCCTTTCACGGTGAGTACAGGGGTTCGAATCCCCTAGGGGACGCCATCTCACGGCTGCGGTGTGACATCGACACATCGAAGCTGGCCGGCGTCGGATTCGGCAAATCGCACAAAGAAGCCGGATGTCTTTCACGACGTCCGGCTTCTTGCGTTTACGGGCGGTTTGCCGACTTGTCTGCCGTCCCGCCTGCCCCGGGCGGCGGAGGGCAGGCGATGCGCGCGCCGTGTGCGGCCGGCCCCAGGCGTCGCCCAGTGCTGACGGGCCAACGGGCGATCGCCGGTACAATGACGTCTTTGCGCGCGCCATGTCGACGTGCGCGCCGTCGTGAATTCCTCATGAGCAAACCTGCCCTCACTCTCAAGTTCAAGTGCACGAAGTGCGCCAAGCCGGTCACGTTGTATCTGCAAAAGACGACCGCGTGTTCGCATATCACGCCGTATCAGGGATGGTGCAAGTGCGGTCAGTTGATGCGCCATGCCACGGGCGACAAAAACGCAGTGGCGTCGTTCGTCGACTCGATGGACCCGCTGTGGTCGCACCATCATCACCATTGAGCGCTGGGCTCGCTCTCGTGCGCGCAGCGCGGTTGTGCGTGTGCACGCCGTTCGCGCTCGTATTCGCTGGCCCGGCCGCTGAGGTGGCCCGGTCCCGCCGCGTGAGTCAACCGTGACTGCCGTGCTTACGCCGTGGCGGCCCGCGCCGAAGGATCCGATGCGCTTCATCGCCGCCTATCCCGCGGGCGTGCTCGCGCAGGTTCGCGAACTGGTCGACGCGGGGCAACTGGCCGCGCATCTTGACAGGCGCTATCCTGCGCGCCACGCCGTGCAGACGGACCGAGCGCTATACGAGTTCACGGCGCAGATCAAACAGGATTACCTGCGCAGCGCACCGCCCATCCATAAGGTGGCTTACGACGCCAGGATCGATGTCGTGCATCACGCGCTGGGGCTGCATACGGCCATCTCGCGGGTGCAGGGGAGCAAGCTCAAGGCCAAGAAGGAGATTCGGGTCGCCTCGTTGTTTCGCGAAGCCCCGCCTGAGTTTCTGCGCATGATCGTCGTGCACGAACTCGCGCACCTCAAGGAAAGCGACCATAACAAGGCGTTCTACCGCCTGTGCGAGTTCATGGAGCCTCAGTACCATCAACTCGAATTCGACACGCGGCTGTTTCTCGTGCGACGCGAAATCGAGGCGGCTTCGCCGGCAGCCGATTGAGCGCCGCGAGCGAGCCAAACGACAACGCCCGCCGGCATGACACCGGCGGGCGTTGTGTTTGGGGACCGCGCGGGTGGCGGCGTGCGTGCGATCAGTACGGATACACCGTATCGTTCGCGACGGCGGCACGCTGGCCCTGCTGAACGCGCAGCGGCGGCGCTTGCGTGACCGTCGCGACGCGACCGTCGTCCAGGCGCACGGTGATGCGGTACAACACGTTCGGCTGCCCCATGTTGTTTTCGATGCGATTCCCCGCGATGGCGCCGATCAAGGCGCCGCCGATGGTGGTGGCGGTGCGCCCGCGCCCGCCGCCCATTGTGTTGCCGAGCAGACCGCCCGCTGCGCCGCCGAGCACCGTGCCGAGGATGTTCGGGCTGTTGTTGTCGCCGTTCACTTGCTCGATCGATTCGACGCGGCCGTACAGCGCTCCCGGAATCTGCTGCTGCTGCTGGGGTTGCTGATACCCCTGTTGGTAGCCTTGTTGATACCCCGGTTGTTGATAACCCTGCTGGTATCCCCCCTGTTGGTAGCCCGGCTGCTGATACCCGTACTGCGGTCCCGGCGCAACGCAACCGGCCAGCGTGAGGGCGGCCAGTGCCGCGCTGATTCCCGTAAGTGTCTTGATGTTCATTTTGGTTCATCCTCGTGAGCGTGAGGTAAATGCTTGATCACCGAAGTCCGCAGTGATGGCACGCACCCTGTGGTGAGTCTATTGCGACCACGACGCGGAATGTAGGGTTCCGCAGACCTTTATGCTGTAAGAAAAGGTAAGCGTTTGTAATGGCGTCGTGCCGGCGACGACGCAGGCCAGGTGCGGATTCCACACACATTGTCTCCTGTTCAAACCGCCCATCGGTGATATTCATCGCCAGATGCGCCATGGCGCCATGCTCTGTAAGCGCTTAATGTGAAAGCGGAATTCGCTAACTCATAGCGAATAGTTAGGAATTTTCCATCGTTGACTGGCTCGTGAGTGCAATTTTGCGCCGAATTCGTCTAAGCATATAACCAGAAAGCACTTGGGTGCCGCAATACCAAACGGTAACATCGCGGCCTCTGGCGTCGGGTTGGCCGTCGTTGGCAATTATGCGGTGCAGTCCTTTCGCCATCGTGGTGCGGGTGCCGCAAGCGTGCCTCAGCCACCTGCCGCTCCGATCATCGTTTTTCCATTCAGCATTATGTCCGTCGACGTTTCCCTGTCTCCCGTCGCGTCTGCCCACGCGAGCTCCACGACTTCGCCCATTTCTCATGCCGCAGGGTCGCATGGGCCCGCCGTGATCCGCTCGGCGGCCGACATCGCCCAACTCGTCAACCAGGGCGGCGCCCGTGTCTCGAATGCTGGCTGGATCGTGGCCATTGCACTCGGCGGTGTGTTCCTCGACGCCTACGACCTCGGCGCGCTCGCCTTCGGCCTGAAAGACGTTTCCCGTGAATTCCATCTCACGCCGGCAGGCACCGGCATGGTGGCGTCTGCCATCACGTTCGGCGCCATCGTCGGCGCGTTCCTCGGTGGCTACTTCACGGACCGCATTGGCCGCTACCGTGTATTCATGGCCGACATGCTGTGCTTCGTGATCGCCGCCATCGCGTGTGCGCTGGCGCCGAACCAGTACGTGCTTGCCGGTTCGCGTTTCGTGATGGGGCTGGGCGTCGGCATCGATCTGCCGGTGGCGATGGCCTTCCTCGCCGAATTCTCCAAACTCAAGGGACGGGGCAATAAGGCCGCGCGGGTGGCGATGTGGTGCCCGACCTGGTACGCGGCGATCTGCGTGTCGTATCTGCTGGTGCTGCTGTGCTACGCGGCACTGCCATCGTCGCACAGTGCGCTGCTGTGGCGCATCATTCTCGGCTTTGGCGCCGTCCCCGCGCTGGCGATCATTGCCCTGCGCAGCCGCTACATGAGCGAATCGCCGGTGTGGGCCGCCAACCAGGGCGATCTCGAAGGTGCGGCGAAGATCCTGAAGCGGTCCTACGGTATCGACGCCGTCGTGGCCGCCGACGCTGAACGCGTGGCGCCGAAGCGTCCGGCCACGTGGCGCAACTACGGGGCACTGCTCAAGGGCATCTACCTGCGCCGCACGACGCTCGCGACCGTTATCGCCGTGGCCTCGTCGTTCGCCTACAACGCGGTGGCATTCGGGTTGCCGGTGATCATCGCCAGCTTCCTGGCGCAGTCGATGCTCACCACCATCCTGATGTCGCTCGCGCTGAATCTGCTGTTCGCGTTCACGGGCGGGTTGCTCGGGGTGCGGCTGGTGCCGAAGGTTGGCGCATGGAAGCTGACGGTGCTCGGCTATGCGTTCCAGTTGACTGCGCTCGTTGGACTGGCGCTCGTGGGCAAGCCTGACGGCGGCGGGCAAGTCGCCTGGGCGCTGGGTTTCCTCGCGTTGTTCCTGCTGGGGCAGGGCTTCGGCCCGGGGGCGCATTCAATGACGTTCGCGTCGCTGAGCTATCCGACGTCGCTGCGCGGCGTGGGCGTGGGCTTGAACCAAACCCTCATGCGCGCCAGCTCGACCGTCTCACTGTTCCTGTTCCCGGTGTTGGCGGCCACGCTCGCCACGAAGGTGTTCTGGGTGATCGCCGCCGCCCCGGCCATCGGTTTGCTGGCGTTGCTGGCCATCCGCTGGGAACCGTCGAATTACGACGTCGACGCGGAAGACTTCTGAGCATCGCTCGCCCCACTATCGATGACGCATGGCGTGCGAACGGCTGATCGGGTGAGCTAAGCGATGGGAGCGGCAGGGGGGATGTTTGCGTTCTGGCATGCGCCTATCGACGGGGCAGGCGCATCCCGGCATTTTGCGTCATGTCCTCAAAAAAAAGGGCGCTTCGAACGAAGCGCCGTGCCCCTGATTGCGCTGTCGGCTTGAATGCGACGCGATGCCGGGTGGTATTGACGCGGGGGTGCGCTGGTTCAACTGGGGCGCGGCGGTGTGCGGCCCGCCAGTGCGGCGCTTCCCCCCATGATGTAATTCTCTAGCTGGTCGATGGTGAACTGTTGTTCCGTGATGATGGCTTTGACCAGGTCGCCGATGGAAAGCAGGCCCACCAGTTCGCCGTCTTTCATGACAGGCAGATGACGAATGCGATGCTCCGTCATCAGCGACATGCACTCCTCGTTGGTCTGTTCGGGGCTGACGTAACGCACCGCCGAGGTCATGACGTCGCGCACCGGCGTATTGACCGAGGTGCGCCCCATGAGGGCGACCTTGCGGGCATAATCGCGCTCGGTAAAGATGCCAACGATCGTGCGGCTGTCTTCGCTGACCAGCACCGCGCCAATGCGTGCCTCGGCCATCAGGGTCAACGCGTCGAGTACCGAATCGGACGGGCGCACCTTGTACACCGTATCGACCGATTTGGACTTCAGGATCTGAGCGACTGTTTTCATGGTCATCCTCGTGCGGGCTGCGGGTACTTACAGCATAGTTGAGCGCGCGCTGCGCGTCATGCTCGCGTTGTCCCCGAGTGAATCCGGGCGCGGTAGACGCGCGCGGGCGCTCCGGCCGGGCTCCCTTGGTGCGTTGCGCCACAAATGTGCACCCCAAGTCCCCGGATTGCCGCCTGGAGGCCACTTTTTTCCCACGCGCAACGTAGAAAGGCGTATCCTTGCGGGATCGGCGAAAATTCGCCGATCAACGCCTGACGATCGCGAAAAGCTTTATCGGCGTCGCTGACAGCCATGTCCTGCGAGCCGGATCACTCGCTGTGCCGATGGCGCAGACCCCACGGTCTTCGCCCTCCCGACACACACTGCTCGTCATTGTGGCACTGCCGCAATGTGCCTTGCTCCTTCGAACCATCGCCGCGTTTCGGTGCGTCGCCATGCTGTCATGGCCGATCCACCGGGTAGGCTCCTTTTGGCGTTCGATGTGCACCCCGCATACCCAGGGTGCGGCGACGGTATTGGCGAACGAACCTTCAGTAACATTGGTGCTGCGCCCTCGCGAGCGGCACCCTCAAGAGGACACGATATTGGCCAAGGAAGAACTGATCGAATTCAGCGGACACGTTTCGGATGTATTGCCGGACAATCGCTTTCGCGTCACGCTGGAAAATGGCGTGGTAGTGATGGCATATGCGAGCGGCCGTATGCAGAAGAATCGCATCCGCATTCTCGCGGGTGACCGCGTGACGCTGGAAATGTCGCCCTACGACCTCAGCAAGGGCCGCATCAACTACCGTCACAAGAATTAAGTCAGCGAAGACGTCTGGCTTTTGCGCGTTGCGGGCATCGCCCTGGCGCGCACGGAAGCGATGTGCGGCGACCCGACGGTTGGTCGCTGCCCGTCACTTCGGATTTCCTCCCGAATTTTCCCCTCCCGCGTTTTCCCCCGGATCGTTCCCCTCGCGCTCGTATCGCGCGCAGAACGCCCCTGTCTGAGCGGTTACCATTTGCGCATGCCTGACGCCAGCGCTGCGTGACGATGGGTTGCGCGCCCGGTTTTGCCGTCGATGGCGCGCCGGGCGAGGTGCGGGCGATGTGGCGGGCGCGTGGGCCTTGTGCGCTCAGAGCTGTTCGAAGCGGTCGAACCGGCGGCCGGTGTATTCGATTTCGCTCTCGAACGCCGTCACGCGCGCGCCGGGCGGTCCATGCCGCATCCATTCGAGCATCTTGTCGACCTGATCGGGCGTGCCTTGCACCATCGCAAGGATGTCGCCCTCGGGCAGCGCCTGAACCCAACCGCGCACGCCGATCAGATGCCCCTCGCGCACGGCCGCCTGACGGTAGCCCACGCCCTGAATCTTGCCGCGCAAACGCACGGCAACGGTTTCGAGCGAGGAACTGGGCGAGAGTGACTTCATGGCGGCAAGCAACGGAAAAACGGCGACAAGGGTGAGGGTGCGAAAGACAAGCCTTCCGGAAAGGGGCGATTGTAACGTCATCGCCTGACGGTTGCCCGCGCCTTTGCCGGTCAGCGCGCCGGTGCCGCTCACGCCGTGCCCACAACCAGCCGAAGGCGCGTGATCTCCGACGGTGCCCCAAAGCGCTTGGGCGGCCCCCAGTAGCCTGTGCCCCGGCTGACATAGATCGCGAGGCGGCCAAGCCGGTGCAGGCCATGCACATAGGGCTGTTGCAGCGGTACGAAGTACATCCACGGCCAGAACTGCCCGCCGTGCGTGTGTCCCGAGAGTTGCAGATCGAAGCCGGCTTCGTGCGCCGCCGGTGCGCTGCGCGGCTGGTGAGCGAGCAACACGCGCGGCACCCCCTCCGGGGCCCCGGCGACAGCCGCGAGCGGGTCGCTCGACTTCGCCGGGTCGAAATGGTGCGCCGTGAAGTCGGTCACGCCAGCCACCGTCAGCGATGCGCCTTCGTGGGCGAGCACCACATGTTCGTTTTCGAGCACCGTCAGGCCGATGCGTCGCAACTCGTCGACCCATGCCGGCGCGCCCGAGTAGTACTCGTGGTTGCCGGTGCACACGTAGGTGCCGTGGCGCGACGTGAGTTGTGCGAGCGGTGCGATGTGCTCGCGCAAGGCGGGCACCCCGCCGTCGACCAGATCGCCGGTGATGGCGATGAGGTCGGGCGAGAGTTTGTTGGTCGCCTCGACGATCGCTTCGATGTAGCTGCGGCGAATCGTCGAACTCACGTGAATATCGCTCAATTGCACAATGGTGAACCCGTGGAGTTCGGGGGGCAGGTTGGCGATGGGAACGTCGACGTCGACCACGCGCGCGAGGCGCCGCGCATTATAGAAGCCCAGCAGGGTGGCCATGGCGGTGAGCATCAGCACGATGACCGCTGAGCGGACGACGAGTTGCGCGTCGATCGCCGAGATCACCATGGCCACGCCAAGCACGATATCGCGCAACACCGTGAGTACGAACAGCGTCGAGAAGATGCCGATGGCGGTCATGCCGGTCCAGGTCAGCAGGGTCGCGAGCGGCTCCCGTTGGATTGCGCGGCTCATCAGGCCGAGCGGGATGAGGGCGGTCGAGGCGACCAGCCATAGCCCGCCCAGCACCTTCCAGCCGACGGCCACGGGCAGCGGCGTGAGCAGGCGCCAGCCAATGTAGGCATGCAGCAGCGCGATGAGCGCGAGCATCAACCAGCGCGGGCGCGCGGGCAGGGCGCGGCGCGGCGACTTGCCGTGCGCGTGCGCGGCGTCCGGGGAGGGCGGGGATGTGCTGGAAGCTTGTGAGGGTTGCGACATGGCGTTGCCTGTTCGGAATTCGGGGGGCGGACGGGATCTCTCTCAGAGGCCCGGCACGATCACAAAGGGCGGCGGGCGCGCTACGCTTGCGGCGCCGGGTACTTCTGCCCGTTCATGACGAGCTTTTCTGTCACGGCGCGGTTCAGGTCGACACCGAGCACCGACGACAGCCGCACGAGATACATGGCGATATCGGCCAGTTCCTGCTCGACGTGGCGGGCTTCGTTCGTCTGCATGACGGCCTGGGCTTCGGCATCCGTCTGCCACTGGAATATCTCGACCAGTTCCGCCACTTCGACGGATAACGCCATCGCGAGGTTCTTGGGCGTGTGGTACGGCTGCCAGTGGCGCGCGTCGGCGAACGCCTGCAGGGCGGTCTCCAGCCCGGCCGTATCGATCAGGCGGGAATGGGGGGCGACGGCGTCGCCGTGCACGGAAGCATTGTTCGGAGCAGCGGGCATGGGAAGCGAAGGTCGGCGATGGCCCGGCAGCGACCCAAGCGATGCAGGCGGGCCGATGTCGGACGCGATGAACGAGATGAACGCGACAAACTGCCGCGAGAACGGAGTATGGTAGCGCGTTGGCGCAAGATGCGCCTTGCACCGTCCCGGTCACTTCCGAACCCGCATCCCTTGGACTGTTTCCCGCCCACCCCCGCGCAATCCGACGCAAGGCCCGAGCCGACGTCCTTCCGCGTTACGCTCACGCCGTATCGCTGGCAGTTCGACGCTCCGGCCGACACGCCGATTCTGCTCGCGGCGCTATCCGCGGGCATCAAGCTGCCGAGCCTGTGCCGCAACGGTACTTGCCGCGCCTGCCTCTGCCGGGCGCAAACCGGCGGCGAGCCTGCGCCGGTGGCTTACCGGATCGCGTGGCCCGGGCTGTCGCGCGAAGAGAAGGCCGAAGGCTGGCTGCTGCCATGCTGCGCCCATGCACGCGCCGACCTCGTCATCGACGCGCCCGACGCCACGCTTTGTTAAACTTGGCGCTATCTGACGCTCGTCCCCGAGCCGACATAACCGATTCAGGATCAGGAAAGCCGAATGGCACAGTACGTATTCAGCATGAACCGTGTGGGCAAGATCGTGCCGCCCAAACGTCACATTCTCAAGGACATCTCCCTGTCGTTCTTCCCGGGCGCCAAGATCGGCGTGCTGGGCCTGAACGGTTCGGGCAAATCGACCCTGCTCAAGATCATGGCCGGTGTCGACAAGGAAATCGAGGGCGAAGCGATCCCGATGTCGAACCTGAACATCGGTTATCTGTCGCAGGAGCCGCAGCTCGATCCGGAGCAGACCGTGCGTGAAGCCGTCGAGGGTGGCATGGGCGAAGTCTTCGAGGCGCGCACGAAACTCGATGAAATCTACGCCGCGTACGCCGAGCCGGACGCCGACTTTGACACGCTCGCGGCCGAGCAGGCCAAGTACGAAGCGATTCTCGCCGCGAGTGATGGCAACAACATCGAACAAACGCTGGAAGTGGCCGCCGATGCGCTGCGCCTGCCGTCGTGGGACGCCCGGATCGGCGTGCTCTCCGGCGGTGAAAAGCGCCGTGTGGCACTGGCGCGCCTGCTGCTCTCCAAGCCGGACATGCTGCTGCTCGACGAGCCGACCAACCACCTGGACGCCGAATCGGTCGACTGGCTCGAACAGTTCCTCACGCGCTTCCCCGGCACGGTCGTGGCCGTCACCCACGATCGCTACTTCCTGGACAACGCCGCCGAGTGGATTCTCGAACTCGACCGGGGGCACGGCATTCCCTGGAAGGGCAATTACAGCTCCTGGCTCGACCAGAAGGAACAGCGCCTGAAGCAGGAAGAGTCGACCGAGTCGGCTCGCCAGAAAGCGCTCAAGAAGGAACTGGAGTGGGTGCGTCAGAACCCGAAGGGCCGTCAGGCGAAGTCGAAGGCGCGTCTTGCCCGTTTCGATGAGCTGAACAGCCAGGAATACCAGAAGCGCAACGAAACCCAGGAAATCTTCATCCCGGTGGGTGAGCGTCTGGGTAACGAAGTCGTCGAGTTCAAGAACGTGTCGAAGGCGTTTGGCGACCGACTGCTGATCGACGACCTGAGCTTTACCGTGCCGCCGGGCGCGATCGTCGGCATCATCGGCCCGAACGGCGCCGGTAAGTCGACCTTCTTCAAGATGCTCTCGGGCCGAGAGCAGCCGGACAGCGGCGAGATCAAGGTGGGGCCGACGGTCAAGATGGCTTACGTCGACCAGAGCCGCGATGCGCTGGATGGCAGCAAGACGGTGTTCGAAGAGATCTCGGGCGGCGCCGACGTGTTGACGGTGGGCAAGTACGAAACGCCGTCGCGCGCCTACATCGGCCGCTTCAACTTCAAGGGCTCGGATCAGCAGAAGCAGGTGGGATCGCTCTCGGGCGGTGAGCGCGGGCGTCTGCACATGGCCAAGACGCTGATCTCGGGCGGCAATGTGTTGCTGCTCGATGAACCGTCGAACGATCTGGACGTCGAAACCTTGCGCGCCCTCGAAGATGCCCTGCTCGAGTTCGCCGGTTGCGTGATGGTCATCTCGCACGACCGCTGGTTCCTCGATCGTATCGCCACGCACATCCTGGCCTTCGAAGGCGACTCGCACGTCGAGTTCTTTCCGGGCAACTATCAGGAGTACGAGGCGGACAAGAAGAAACGCCTCGGCGAGGAGGCCGCAAAACCGAAGCGCATCCGCTACAAGCCGATCGCCCGGTAATGCAGGAAAGGGCGCCGCAAGGCGCCTTTTCTGTTTGAACGACGCCGGCAAGTGCGTGGCAGTATGCCGGCTGTCGGTATCCCGTGTTCGACGAGTCGTGCTGGCGCGCGCTGCGCCGCATGACCCGCCATTTTGACGAATCAGGAGTGTGCAAATGAGCCAGTCAGTGAACCCGTTGAATGGGAAAGTCGCCGTGGTCACCGGTGCCGCCAGCGGCATCGGTCGGGAAATTGCGTTCACGCTCGCGCGTGCCGGCGCGGCCGTGGCCATCGCCGACCTGAACCAGCAGGGGGCGGATGCCGTGGCGCAAGAGATCCAGGCGGCCGGTGGCCGCGCCCTTGGCGTGGCGATGGACGTGACCAGCGAGGAGGCCGTGAATAGCGGCATCGACAAGGTGGCGGCGACCTTCGGGTCCATCGACATCCTGATCTCGAACGCGGGTATTCAGATCGTCAATCCCATCGAGAACTACGCGTTCGCCGACTGGAAGAAGATGCAGGCCATTCACGTGGACGGCGCCTTCCTCACGACCAAGGCGGCGCTCAAGCATATGTACAAGGATGATCGCGGCGGTATCGTCATCTACATGGGCTCGGTGCATTCGCACGAGGCGTCGCCGCTGAAGTCGGCCTATGTGGCGGCCAAGCATGCGCTGCTGGGTCTCGCGCGCGTGCTCGCCAAGGAAGGTGCGAAGCACAACGTGCGCTCGCACGTCATTTGCCCGGGCTTCGTGCGTACACCGCTCGTCGACAAGCAGATTCCGGAGCAGGCGAAGGAACTGGGGATTTCGGAAGACGAGGTCATCAAGAAGGTCATGCTTGGCGGCACGGTCGACGGCGTATTCACCACCGTCGACGACGTTGCGCAAACCGCGCTCTTCCTCGCCACGTTCCCGACGGCCGCATTCACCGGCCAGTCGTTCGTGGTGAGCCACGGCTGGTTCATGCAGTAACGCGCAGACGGTGCGGGGGCGCCGGTCGCGTCATGCGCCGTCGCCCCCCTCCGTTGCGTCTTGATTCAGCCTCGGAAAGCTTCAGGAGAACGGTCATGACGGCTAACCCGCCGCAAGTCCCCAAACGCGCCATCGATCTGCCGCCTTACGAGACGGTCGCACTTGTCTTGCAGGGCGGTGGCGCGCTCGGGGCCTATCAGGCCGGCGTGTACGCCGGCCTGTTCGAGGCTGGCATCGCACCGAACTGGATCGCCGGCATTTCCATCGGGGCGCTCAATACCGCGATCATCGCGGGCAATCCGCCTGAGCGCCGCGTGGCGCAGCTCGAAGCGTTCTGGCGCACGATTTGCGAGCCGGCCGTGTTCCCGCCGCTGCCCGCAGCGCTCGAAGCGGCCATCCTCAACGGCCCCGAGTCGGGACGCATCGCCTACAGCGCATGGCAGGCATGGCGCGCCATCGCGGAAGGCCAGAAGGGCTTTTTCTCCCCGCGGTGGCCGCAGCCGTTGCCCGCCGCGATGGGCGATCCGGCGCATGCGAGCTACTACGACACGTCGGCGCTGCGCGGCACGCTGGAGCGTTTCGTCGACTTCGACCGGATCAATTCGTGTGAGACGCGGGTGTCGGTCGGCGCCGTCAACGTGCACACGGGCAACTTCGTCTACTTCGACAACACACGCGAGAAGCTGCGTGTGGAGCACTTCATGGCATCGGGGGCCTTGCCGCCGGGGTTTCCCGCCGTGGAGATCGACGGCCAGTATTTCTGGGATGGCGGCCTCGTGTCGAACACGCCGCTCTCGGAGGTGCTCGGTACGTCGCCGCGCCGCGACACCCTCGCGTTCCAGGTGGATCTGTGGAGTGCGCGCGGACCGTTGCCCGACAATCTGAACGATGTCGCGGACCGGCAGAAGGACATCCAGTTCTCGAGCCGTACGCGTCTGGTGACCGACAACCTGCAGCGCGCCCAGCACTATCGTCGCGTGCTGCGTGAAGTGCTCGATCGCGTGCCAGCGGACGTGCGCGCGCGCGACCCGTGGTGTCACGCAGCGCAGGAGATCGCTTGCAGCAAGCGCTATAACGTCATCCAGCTCATCTATCGCAACAAGGAATATGAGGGGCACTACAAGGACTATCAGTTTGGACTTGCCACGATGCTCGATCACTGGGCGAGCGGTCTCGACGATGTGCGCCGCACGCTCTCGCATCCCGACTGGCTGTCCATGCCTGATGACACCTCGGGCTTCGCCACGCACGACATTCATCGTCACGAAGTCATCTGACCCGTCGTCGCGTCCCATCGCCTTTGGACTACCCCTGTGGCGTGCCCCCCGACACGCCACAGGGCCCTGCGACCGGCAGTTGCAAATCGCCGGCATTTCGTGAACCGATTCCCTCACATGCTCACACCGACGACTGCGCCAGCGCCGTTTCCAGTCGCGCCTTGAGCGGTTGCAGATCGAGCAGCATGGCCGTGCGTGCGGTGCCGTCTGCGGCGGGCAGCTCGACGGCTTCGCGCATGTCATTGCGCATTTCGTGCGTGGCGCGTCCGAGCAGCATGGCGGGCACCGGCAGCTTGTCGGCGTCGTCGAGCGTGACAATGTTCTCGATGGCGTCGACGAGCAGCCCGAGCTTGTCCTTCCCGTGTTCGATAACGAGAATCTTGCGCGCCTGCGCGTCGTCCTGCGGCGGCATGCCGTACAGCGCGCGCAGATCGACGATAGTCACCAGTTCGCGTCGCAAATTGAGCATGCCGCGCACGAAAGGCGGTGCGCCCGGTGCGGGCATGATGTCCGCCGAGTCGTGAATGATTTCGCGCAGTTGATCGAGACGCACGGCCAGCATGTGTTGCAGACGGAATGACACATACGCGTGGCGTGTACCGCGCGACGACTTGGTCCCAGTGCCACGCCACGCCGGATCGCCCGACTTCGCGCATTGTGCGCTGTCCGTCTCCCGATATAGCTCGCGATGGCCGCGCGTGAGTTCGAGCACCTGCGTGTGCGTGAAGAGTTCGTCGGCGTTGAGCAGCACGATGTCATCGGCCTGCTCGCGCGCGATGCAGCCCGAGAAGAGCTGGGCGTGCGAGGCGCTGAACGACGGCATGGCGAGCAGCTCGTCGGCGAAGTACGTCACGATGCTGTCCACGGCGTCCACCAGCAGGCCGAAATGCACGTCTTCCTGCTTGACGATCAGGATCCGGCGTGGATCCGAGGCGGTGCCCGCGACATCGGCGTCGGGGCGGCTGGCGTGCAGGCCGAGGAAGTGGGCGAAGTCGATGACGGGCACAACGGTGCCGCGCAGATTGAGCATGCCAACGCAGAACACGCTGGCGAGGGCCGAGTTCTGCAGGTCGGGCATGCGGATGATCTCGCGAATCGCACTCATCGGCAGCGCCAGGCGCGAGTGCTCGACCGAGAACGACACGCATTGCAGGCGCTGACGTTGCTGACGTCGCTGCGGCGCGGTGAGCGCCTGACGCGAGAGCAATTGCGGCATGTTCTCGATGCGCACAAGGGCGCCCGGGGCGAGGATCTGCAGGATGCGGTCGCCATCGTCGAGCTTGATGGCGCCGCAGACGACCTGCGGCGTCGTGTGCGACGGGGCGTACTCGAACTCTGTGCGCTGCGATGCGCGTACGCGCAGGATTTCGCCCGTTGTGTCGAACACCAGCCCCACCCGCACGCCGTCGACATCGACAATGGCGATCTTCTCGGTCACCGGTGCGGGCCGTCCCGAGGTCTCGGCGGCCATCGCCAGCAACGGCTTGAGATCGACGATGGGGATGAGCGTGCCGCGCAGATTGAACAAGCCGAGCAGGAAGGGGGGCGAGAGCGGCACGGGCGTCACGCGCGCCGGGTAGTTCACGACCTCCTGCAAGGCGGCGATGGGCAGCGCAAATTCGACGTCGCCCAGATGAAATGAGCCGAAGACTTCGACGTCCTCCGGGTTTGACACGCGCTGCGGAAACGGAAATCCGGATGTACGTGCGTTCATGATTCTCGTCCCACGAGTCGGAGAGCGGGCGGGTGGGTCGCCGCGGCGTCCCCATGAGTGCCGATCGTGCGCACCTGGAAGGTGTGATGCGCGCAGTGAATCGTCAGTTGCCGGCCGATCTCGCCGCCGACCTCGACGTGCACGATGGGAATGCCGGTCTCGGCCATCAGCGCCTGTGCCATCCTGGCATTCGCCACACCGATCAGTCCGTGCCGGGCCGGTGGCTGGTGGGGCATCATGTTGCCGCCGCCAGCGATCACCGCTTCGATCTCGCCGCGCCGTGCGCCGTCGGCCCGCATCAGCGCGAGCAGCGACGGCACCGCTTGCGTGACGTACTTCGCCCCGATGGCAAAGGTGGGGTTCGGCGCTTCGGGCAACAAGCAGTGCGCGAGACCGTAGAGTCCACGCGCGCGCCACATCAGACCGATACCCACACACGACCCGAGGGTGGCGCGCAGCACGTCGTCGCCGCGCCCGATGCGCACCTCGCCCATCAACACCTGAATGTCATGCGACGGCCCCATTCGACGCCCCCTGGTTCCGGTAAATGAGTGGCTGCTCAAACTGATAGCCGGTCGAGAGCCGCGTCAGCGACTCGGATTCCCCGACAATCAACACGCCTTCGGGGGTCAGCGTGTGGCGCACGTTCTCGAGAACGCGCTCCTGATCGGCGGCTTCGAAATAGATCAGGACATTGCGCAGCATGACGAGATCGAACGCCTCGCGGCGCGGCATGCGCTGGTACAGGTTGTGCTCGGCAAAGGTGATATGCGCACGCAGTTCCGGGGCAACGGAAAAGCCGCCTGCGCTCGGGCGGAAATACTTCGCGAGCATGGCGGGGCGTTGCTGTTTGAGACCGTCGATGCTGCGCCCGCCGAAGTTGCCCGCCATCGCCATGGCCAGCACCTGGCTCGAAATGTCGGTCGCATGAATCTGGTACTGGAAGCCGCTGTGCCGCGATCGAAACTCCTCGCAGAGCATCGCTGCGGAATAGGACTCCTCTCCGGAAGCCGCCGCAGCCGACCACATCCGGAACATCCGGCCGGGATTCGCCGCATGCCAGCGTGGCAGGTAGTGTTGTGCGAAGTAATCCCAGACGCGCGGCGTGCGAAAGAAGGTGGTCTCATTCGTGGTGACCAGGTTCACGAAGTTGCGCACCTCGTCGGGGGTGGTCTCCAACAGCGCCAGGTAGTCCCGATAGCAGCACAGGGAGAGCATGCGCAGACGCGGGCGAAGGCGGCCCTGCAACATCGTCCACTTTTTTTCGTTCATCGAGATGCCGGTGTGCCGGTGGACAGCGCGCAGCAGGGCGTGCTGGGTAGCGGGGTCGACGTCGGCTTCGATTTCCATATCGGGCCCTCGTGGTGGACGTGAGATCCGGTGTGGCGCGCGGCCAGAACCGGCAGAGACTGGCGAACGACCCGTGCAGAAGCCCGTGGTGTTCGCCGGATGGGGCTTATACCTTGAACCGCGACACCGTGCGGTCGAGGTCCTGCGCGCCGTGATTGAGCCCGGTGGTCGCCTGTGCGATGGTCTCGCAGGCGCCGGCGGATTTCTCCGTTTCTTCCGCCACGTGCTGAATGGCAAGGCTCACCTCACGGGCGGCGACGAGCTGCTCCTCGGCCGCGCACGAGATTTCGGAGATCGCCTGCGTGGTGCGCGACACGCCGCCGACGATTTTCTCGAACGCCTCGCCCGCTTGCCGCGAGACGTCGCTGCCCTGGACTACGCGCTTGGTTGACTCGTTGATCAGCTTGGAGATTTCCTTGGTCGCCTGCGACGAGCGTTCGGCGAGCTTGCGCACTTCGTCGGCCACGACCGAGAAGCCGAGGCCGTGTTCGCCGGCGCGGGCCGCTTCGATGGCCGCGTTGAACGCGAGCAGGTTGGTTTGCCCGGCGATCTCGCCGATCACCTTCACGATCTCGCTGATGTCTTCGGACGACTTGTTGATCAGCTCCATGGCTTCGACCGAGCGCGCAATCGCACGGGCACCGGTCTCGGCTTCCTGTTGCGTTGCCTTGGCGAGCTGGTCGGCACCCTTGGTGTTGTCCGCAATCGAGTTGATCGATGCCGTCAGCTCTTCGATCGACGCGTTCATCTCCTCGACCGTTGCGCCGAGTGCTTGTGCGCCAGTGGCCACGGTATTGGCACGGTCGGCGATATCGCGCGACGCGCCCGAGAACTCGCCCGCCGATTTGACTACCTTGCCGATGACGCCGCGCAGGTCGTCCATCATGTGACGGATGCCGCCGGCCAACTGGTCGATGGGGTCGTTGCCGGCGACCGCGATCTCGCCCGTCAGGTCGCCCGACGCCGCACGATTGACCGTATCGAGCAGCAGCGCCACCTTGTGCTGGTCGTCTTCGGCGCGGCGTTTCACGCTCACTTCCAGCTCGACCTGCTGGGTGATATCGGTGGCGAACTTCACGACCTTGTAGGGGCGGCCGCTCGCGTCGAGGATCGGATTGTAAGTCGCCTGAATCCAGATTTCCCGCCCGCCGCACCCGATGCGCTTGTAACGGCCCGCATCGAACTCGCCACGATTGAGCTTCGCCCAGAAGTCGCGATAGGCCGGCGACGCGGTGTACTCCGTCTCGCAGAACATGCGATGGTGCTTGCCGCGAATCTCGTCGAGCGAATAGCCGAGCGCGCTCAGGAAGTTGTCGTTGGCGGTGATGACGGTACCGTCGAGGTTGAATTCGATGACGGCCTGGGCGAGATCCATGGCGCGCACCTTGCCTTCGAATTCGGCCTGACGCGCGCGATCCGCCGTAATGTCCGTGGCGAACTTGATGACTTTGTAAGGCGCGCCATGCGTGTCGAATACCGGGTTGTACGAGGCCCGAATCCACACCTCGCGTCCGCCTTTGCCGATGCGCTTGTACTCGCCGGCGTCGAACTCACCACGGTCGAGCTTGGCCCAGAATTCGCGGTACGCACCCGATGCCGCGTAGTCAGGCTCGCAGAAGATGCGGTGATGCTGCCCCTGGATTTCATCGAGCCGGTAGCCGACCGTCTGCAGGAAATTCTCGTTGGCGTGCAGGATACGGCCCTGCAAATCGAATTCGATCACGGCCTGCACGCGATTGAGCGCGGCGCTGACGGCCTCTAGTTCCTGCTGTTCCATCTGGAATTCCGGTGTGGCGATTTCCATGACGTTCTCCCTTGATACGCTTGCCCCGGCGCGTGTCGTGCGGCCGTCACGAAAGGGATGCTGCGCCAACACTCCATTGGCGCGCAGTCCTCTATAGACGCGATTACGACAGGGCAGCGGGACAACTTGAGATCGGTGCCTACCCGTATGCCGTTGTCTGCCACGAACGATGAACCCCGTCGAAAGCCGCGTCAAATAAGGTTCTCACGATAAAGCAACCGTGCAGGAAGTCGACGTTCTTATACTGGCGATGTATTTCAAACGCTCAAATGAAGTGGAGTTCAGAGGACTCCTGCATAGTGTGTATGCAGGAAGCGCGCGCGATCCGGTGTCGGATTGCCGGAGGGGCGGGAGGAGGGTCAGACGCAAAGTTGCTCGCTTCGCGGCCGTTGAAAGGGCGACGTCGATTCCTGGGCAAACCGTTGCGGCAATGGGGATGATCCTGGCAACCGGCGCCGCTATTGCGGCATTGGATGTTGCGAAGGCGCAATGCTTCGGTGCGGTAGCCGGCGTGTTACGTAACAAAGTGCGACGCGTTCGCCGTTCCGGCAACCTTCGCTTACACCGCTTACAGACGTGTGATGGGTTTCCTGCCGGCGCAGCGATATAAAGAAGGCGAGCCGATTGGCGTTTCCCTTTCCAGGAGTCTGATCATGAAGTTAGTCGTCGCTGCGTTACTCGCCCTCACGCTTGCCGGGTGCGTCGTCGTCCCCGCCCAGCCCTATTACGGCGGGGGCTATGGTCATCGATGCTGTTATCGTTACTGACCGGTGAAGCGCTGCGCGAATGAGAAAAAGCCCCGCCAGTTCGACCTTGCGGGGCTTTTGCCATCGTTGCCGCAAATGGAGGCGCTCAACGGCGCTCGTGATCGCGCGGGGCAAGAAAGCTCGCCGGGCGGCGTGGGCGGCGCGACGATGCCTCGAAGTACGAGGGGCGGCGCAAGTCCTGCGTGTCTTCCGGGGAGCGCCAGTACGGCGTGCGCGGTGTGCCGAGCAGGTCGCCCGGACGATGCGGCGACAGCGGTGGCATCGACGCGGGCCAGGCCACCTGGCGCCAGCGGGCGCCGACGGGCACGACGAGGACGAGCACGACGAAAATGAGCGTTACGACGGCATAGACGACAACAGGCGAGAGGTCGGTCTCCATCACAAACTCCGATCGCTAAGATGTCACACCACGGGGGAATGCGGCTCGGCACGCAACGCATGGCGCTTTCACTATAGCCCAAGCGGCTCCCGCTGGCACTCGGTTGCCGCTGCGCAATGGGGCGGCACCGTGCCACGGCGGGCTTGCCAGTCGCGCCGCCAAGCCGCTAGGCACTGCGGCGGCGCTCATCGGTCCTGGACGTCGGTACCCTTGCCAAGGCCGTTCCAGCTGGTGGAGACGGGCGGCGCGATCCCGAACAGATCGATCACGCGTGCCACGGTGTCGTCGACCATCGCGTCGAGCGATGCCGGGTGGTTGTAGAACGCGGGGAGTGGCGGGTAGACGATACCGCCCATTTCCGTGACAGCCGTCATATTGCGCAGATGCGCGAGGTTGAAAGGCGTTTCGCGCACCATCAGCACGAGGCGGCGCCGCTCCTTGAGCGTGACGTCGGCGGCGCGCGCGATCAGGTTGTCCGACAGTCCATGGGCGACGCTCGCGAGCGTTTTCATCGAACAGGGGGCCACGACCATGCCCGCCGTGGCGAACGAGCCGCTGGCGAGATTGGCGCCCACCTCGCGCACGCTGTGGTACGCATGGGCCAGTGCCTGCACGTCGGCGCGTTCCAGGCCGAGTTCGTGACGCAACGTCAGCCAGCCCGCGCTCGACACCATCAGATGGATCTCGACGCCACCCATTGCCCGCAGCCGTTCCAGCAGGCGCACGCCATAGATGGCACCGGTCGCGCCGGTGATGGCCACGACCAGACGCGCCGGCTGCGAGGCTCCCGTCGACACCGTCTTCAATCAGCGGGGCGTTACGCCAGGTCGGCGAGGACCTGCTTGAGTTCGCCGCTCTGGTACATCTCCATCATGATGTCCGAGCCACCGACGAATTCGCCGTTGATGTAGAGCTGCGGAATGGTCGGCCAGTTGGCGAATTCCTTCACGCCCTGACGGATTTGCTCGTCCTGCAGCACGTCCACCGTGAACAGGTTGTCGACGCCGCAGGCTTTCAGGATTTGCACGGCACGGCCCGAGAAGCCGCACATCGGGAATTGCGCGTTGCCCTTCATGAAGAGCACGACGGGATGTTCGGTGACGATTTGCTGGATACGTTGCTGGGTGGTCATGGTGGAAAGCCCGTGGAGATACCGGAAAGTCGGCGTATCCGCCATTTTAGCGGTTTTCCGCCGCGTCCGTCGGTGCGCGCTCAGACGCGCCGGCCGCCCGTGGTGCGCTCGATGCCCGCGAGGTCGCGGTCGGAGGCGACGTCGGCGAAGCCCGTGGCCAGACAAAGTGCACGTACCTCGGCGGCCTGATGGTAGCCGTGCTCGCAGAGCAGCCAGCCGTTCGGCAACAGGCGCGACGGGGCACCGGCCACGATCGCGCGCAGCGCGGCAAGACCGTCCGAGTGATCGGTCAGCGCATCGATCGGTTCGAAGCGCAGATCCCCTTGCGAGAGATGCGCGTCGCCCGACACGATGTACGGCGGATTCGAGACGATGATGTCGAATGGTGCCTCGTTGGCGGGCAATGCGGCATACCAGTCGCTGGCGAGGAACGTGACGCGGTCCGCCAGCCCAAGCTGCCGGGCGTTCTCGCGAGCGACATCGAGTGCGTCGGGCGAGCGGTCGAGCGCCGTGACTTGGGCGTCGGGGCGGCTATGCGCGATGGCCAGCGCAATCGCGCCGCTGCCCGTGCCCAGATCGAGTACGCGCGGCGCCCGCCGGCCTTCCAGACGCGCCAGCGCCAGTTCCACGAGCAGTTCGGTCTCCGGCCGGGGAATCAACACCGACGGGCTGACGGTCAGCGTCAGGCCGAAGAATTCCCGGGAGCCGGTCAGATAGGCGATGGGTTCGCCCGCCACGCGACGCGCGTGCAGCGCGCGGTAGACGGCGAGCGTCTCGGGCGCCAGCGGCTCGCGGTCGCGGGTGATCAGTTGCGTGCGGGGCCAGCCGAGGACGTGCGAGAGCAAGATACGCGACTCCGGCGGCGGCAGCCCCGGCTCGCGCAGCAGCGATGCCACAGTGGCGACGTCCGGCCTGGCGTCGTGCTCACCCGGTGACATCAAGCGGCCTCGCCCAGCGACGCCAGTTGCTCGGCCTGATGCTCGGTGACGAGGGCGTTGATCAGGTCGTCGAGATCACCGTCCATGATGTATTCGAGCTTGTAGAGCGTGAGATTGATGCGGTGATCGGTCATCCGCCCTTGAGGGAAGTTGTATGTGCGAATGCGCTCCGAGCGGTCGCCCGAGCCGATCAGGCTTTTGCGCGTGGCGGCTTCCTTGGCTTGCTGGGCGCGCAGTTGGGCGTCCTTGATGCGTGCCGCCAGCACCTTGAGGGCCTTGTCCTTGTTGCGATGCTGCGAGCGGTCGTCCTGGCATTCGACGACGATGCCCGTGGGCAAGTGCGTGATACGCACCGCCGAATCGGTCTTGTTGACGTGCTGGCCGCCGGCGCCCGAAGCGCGAAACGTGTCGATACGGATATCCGCCGGGTTGATGTCGACGTCCGCGACATCGTCGGCTTCCGGCATCACGGCCACCGTGCAGGCGGACGTGTGAATCCGGCCCTGCGTTTCGGTGGCCGGCACCCGCTGCACGCGATGGCCGCCCGACTCGAACTTGAGGCGAGAGTAGGCGCCGTGACCAATCAGCCGGACGATGACTTCCTTGTAGCCGCCCAGATCCGATTCGCTGGCCGACATGATCTCGACCTGCCAGCGCTGGCGTTCCGCGTAACGCGTGTACATGCGCAGCAGGTCGCCCGCGAACAGCGCCGATTCGTCGCCGCCGGTCCCCGCGCGGATTTCCAGGAAGATGTTGCGCTCGTCATTGGGGTCGCGCGGCAACAGCATACGTTGCAGCGAGCCTTCCATGTCGTCCATGCGTGCTCGCGCGCTGGCGGCTTCGTCGTCGGCGAACTCGCGCATCTCGGGGTCGAGTGCCATCTCCTGCGCGGCAGCGACATCGCTCTGGGCCTGACGATAGTGACGATACTGCTCGACGACGGGCGCCAACTCGGCGTGTTCGCGCGTGAGCTTGCGGTAGTTGTCCAGGTCGCGCGTGACGTCGCCCTGGCTCAATAGCCCATCAAGCTCGACCAGACGTTGCGTCAACTGGTCGAGCTTGGCTTGCATGCTCGCTTTCATCTATTTGTCGGCGGATCCCGAGGTGCGGAACAGTTCGGGAATGAGGTGGAGGATTTGCTCGCGCGAATCGCCGCGCGCCGTGTTGAGCGCGTGCGTCGGGCCGTGCAGAAATTTCTTGGTGAGGGACTGGGACAGGGCTTCGAGCACGGCGGCGGGGTCGTCGCCGCGCGCGAGCATGCGCTGGGCACGCTCGAGTTCGGCGAGGCGCATGGCCTCCGCCGTGCCGTGGATGTCGCGGATGACGGGCACGACGCTGCGCGCGTCGAGCCATTGCATGAAGTGCTGGACGCGCGTCTCGATGATCGCCTCGGCCTGCGCGACCGCGGCTTGACGCAACGCATTGCCTTCGCGCACAACCGCGCCGAGATCGTCGACGGTGTACAGGAAGATGTCGGTCAGGCGGCCGACTTCCGGCTCGATGTCACGCGGCACGGCCAGATCGACCATGAACATCGGCTTGTGCTTGCGGGCCTTGATGGCGCGCTCGACGGCGCCCAGACCGATCAGCGGCAGCGTGCTCGCCGTGCAGGACACGACGATGTCGAACTCGTGCAGGCGCTGCGGCAGCTCGGACAGGCGGATGGCCGTGCCGCCCAGCCGCTCGGCCAGCCTCTCGCCGCGCTCGGCGGTCCGGTTGGCGATGTACAGGGCTTTCGGGTTCTGCGCGGCGAAGTGCGTGGCGCACAGGTCGATCATCTCGCCCGCGCCGATGAACAGCACCTTCTGCGTGCTGAGGCTCTCGAAAATACGCTGGGCGAGACGCACCGCGGCGGCGGCCATCGAGACCGAGTGCGCGCCGATCTCGGTCTGGCCGCGCACTTCCTTGGCCACGGCGAACGTGCGCTGGAAAAGCTGGTTCAGGTAGGTGCCCAGTGCCCCCGCCTCGGCGGCAGTGCGCACAGCGTCCTTCAACTGGCCGAGGATCTGCGTCTCGCCAAGCACCATCGAGTCCAACCCGCTCGCCACGCGAAACGCGTGACGCACGGCGTCGGACTGGGGCAGGGCGTACAGATGCGGTGCGAGATCGCTGGCCGGGATGTTGTGAAACTCGGCCAGCCAGTGCACGGCACGCTCGCGTGCCGTGGCGTCGTCGGTCGCGCAGTAGATTTCGGTGCGATTGCACGTCGACAGGATGGCGGCCTCGGGGGCGCTCGACCTGCCGGTCCACAAGCCCTTGAGGCCCGCCAGCGCCGGCTCGATCCGCTCGAACGGAAACGCCACCCGTTCGCGCAGCGAGACGGGCGCCGTATGGTGGTTCAGGCCGAGAGCGAGCAGTTGCATGATGTGGGGTATCTAATAACCGCTGATTATAGCGCGTCGACGCGATGCCCGTTTTGGAGGCGCCGCGTGTCCCGCGCGCCGGGACAGCGATGCCTCATGATCGCGCAGCCGCCCGGTTTTGACAAATACGTATCCCTTATACCCGGCATATCGCTGGTGATCTCGGCTTCGCCGGGGCCATCGGCCTTGCCGGCCTCTCCGGCCAAGTCGGGATGGCACCGCCGGCATTCCTCGGCGGGGCGCGCGCGACACGCTTGCCGAATCGTCCGATTTCGGGGCTATACTGCGTTCGGGTTCCCATCCTTGGAGAGACGTCATGGGCATCATCGGCACCATCGTTGTCGGTCTGGTTGTCGGCCTCATTGCACGCGCCCTGCATCCCGGACGGGACAGCTTGGGCATCATCATGACCATCATCCTCGGCATTGCCGGCGCGCTTCTCGCCAAGTATGTCGGACAGTTCCTCCATCTCTACACCGAAGGCCAGTCGGCCGGCTGGATCGCGTCGATCATCGGCGCCATCGTGCTGCTGGTGATCTACGGGGCCATCAAGCGCAGCCGCTCGGCCTGACGCGGCGCACTGGAGCGGCTCATGCATATTCTCGTTCTCCTGCTCGTGGGGCTCGTGGCCGGCTGGCTTGCCGGCCTGGTGGTGGGCGGCGGCTTCGGCGTGATAGGTGACATGGTCGTCGGCGTGATCGGCGCCTTCGTCGGCGGTTGGTTGCTGCGGCATTTGGGGATCGCCGTCGGGTACGGCACGCTCGGGCGCATCATCACGGCCACCATTGGCGCCATCGTGCTGCTCGCGCTGTTGCGTCTGGTGCGACGATAGGCCGCACCCGGCGGGTGTCGTACGCGTTTTCCCGCATTCGGCTATTCTTGACGCCATTGTCTGGCCCAAGTCGTCTTGACGACGCGTGCGGCATCGCCGCCACGTTTGATCCCGTCTTCCGCCAATCGGCATGAGCGCCGCGCCCGTCAGGGCGGCGGCGTGCCGCGCAAGTCGCATCGTCCGCTCCCCCACCTCAAAAGAACACATGTCTGCGACACGCCATTCCATGCGGCCATTCATCGTGGCATCCGTCATGGCAGCGACCTCCATGGTTGCCATCGAGGCCACGATCATTTCGACGGCCATGCCGCAAATCGTCGCTCAGCTCGGCGGTCTGCACCTGTATAGCTGGGTTTTCTCCGCCTTTTTGCTCGCGCAGACGGCCATGACCGTGGTGTTCGGCAAGCTGGCCGATCTCTACGGTCGCAAGCCGGTCATGCTCGTGGGCATCGCCGTGTTCCTGATTGCCTCGCTCGGCGGCGGGCTGGCGTGGTCCATGCCGGCGATGATCGTCTTCCGCCTGTTGCAAGGGGTGGGCGCGGCGTGTATCCAGCCGGTCAGCCTGACCATCGTCGCCGACTACTACCCGATCAGCGAGCGCGGCAAGGTGCAGGGCTACCTGGCGAGCGTGTGGGCCATCTCGGCGGTGCTCGGCCCGATGCTCGGCGGCATCATCATCCGCGACTTGTCCTGGTCGTGGATCTTCTGGATCAACATTCCGATCGGCCTGCTGGCCGCGGCAGGTTTCGTTGCCTATCTTCACGAGGCGGCGCCGCGGCAGCGGCCGAGCATCGACGCGCTGGGGGCCATATTCTTCGCGATTGCCGTGGCGGCGCTGATGATCGCGCTCACCGATGCGAACGCCTTCTCCGACACGCATGTCTGGGCCGGGGTGCTGGTGTGCGCCGCCGCGTCGCTGCTGTTCGTCTGGCAGGAGCGCCGCGCCCGGGATCCGATGATCTCGTTTGCGCTGTGGAAGCGTCGGCCGATTGCGGCGGCGAATGCGGCGACGCTGCTCTCCGGCATGGTGCTCATGGGCCTGACGACCTTCCTGCCGATGTATGCACAGGGGGTGTTGCGCCAGACGCCGGTCGTGGCGGGCATGGCGCTCACGATGATCATGGTCGGCTGGCCGATTGGATCTACGGTGGCTGCCAAGACCTTCACGCGCTATGGGCTGCGGCGTATTCTCGTGGGCGGCAGCCTGCTGATGCCGGTGGGCGGGATCGTCTTTGCGTTGCTTGGGCCGAACAGTTCGCCGCTGCTAGCGGGGTTTGGCTCGTTGCTGATGGGCTTTTCGATGGGCACGGGCAGCGTGAGCGCGCTCGTGCTGATTCAGGAGCTGGTCGATCCGTCGCAGCGCGGCAGCGCCACGGCATCGAACATTTTCTCGCGGAACCTGGGCAGCACGCTCGGCGCGACGCTCTTTGGCGCCGTGCTGAATTTCGGCTTGACGCAATCGAGCGGATTGGCGCCCGTCACCTCCGATCAGTTGCGTCACGTGCTGGAAGACCGGGGCGTGTCGACGCTGGCCGATCAAGCGATTCGCGCGGCGTTGCAACATTCGCTGCACCTCACGTTCCTGTCGATCCTGGCGATCTCGATCGGTGTCGTGCTGCTGTTGCTGCTGGTGCCGACCAACGCCGTCGACCGTGCGCGCGACAAGCCGCGTGACAAGCCGGAATTCGTGCCTGGCGGACATTGATCGATACGGTGATGGTCGCGTTGATCCCGCCGGCAAGGTGGGGAAAGCGCAGGAAACCGTACTCCAGATGGCGTATCCCCAAAACAAAACACCCCGGCGCGATGGCCGGGGTGTCTTGTTTTGATCGACGACAGTGTCAGACGTTGAACAGGAAGTTCAAGACATCGCCATCCTGAACAACATATTCCTTGCCTTCGGCGCGCATCTTGCCGGCTTCCTTCGCGCCTTGTTCGCCCTTGTACCGGAGAAAGTCGTCGTAGGCGATGGTTTGCGCGCGGATGAAGCCGCGTTCGAAGTCGGTGTGGATCACGCCCGCGGCCTGCGGGGCCGTGTCGCCTACGTGGATCGTCCAGGCGCGCACTTCCTTCACGCCCGCAGTGAAGTACGTCTGCAGACCCAGCAGCTTGAAGCCCGCGCGGATCACGCGATCCAGGCCCGGCTCATCCATGCCCATGTCGGCCAGGAATTCCGCCTTGTCGGCGTCGTCCATATCCCCAATTTCCGCCTCGATGGCCGCACACACCGCCACCACCGGCGCATTCTCGCTTTCCGCGTACTTGCGCACCGCTTCCAGATGCGGATTGTTCTCGAAGCCGTCGTCCTTCACGTTGGCCACATACATCGTCGGCTTCGCCGTGATCAGGCAGAACGGCTTGATCAGCGCCAACTCGTCGTCCGCCAGCTTGAGCGAGCGTACCGGACGCGCTTCATTGAGCACCGGCACCACCTTTTCCAGCACCGCCACCAGCTTGGCGGCTTCCTTGTCGTTGCCCGACCTGGCCGCCTTCGTATAGCGCTGCAACGCCTTCTCGACTGTGGCCAGATCGGCCAGCGCCAGTTCGGTGTTGATGACCTCGATGTCCGAAATCGGATGCACCTTGCCTGCCACGTGGATGACGTTTTCGTCCTCGAAGCAGCGCACGACGTGCGTGATGGCGTCCGTCTCGCGGATGTTGGCGAGGAACTGGTTGCCCAGCCCCTCACCCTTGGACGCGCCCGCCACCAGGCCGGCAATGTCCACGAACTCTACCGTCGTCGGCACGATCCGCTCGGGCTTGACGATCTCGGCCAGCTTGCCCAGACGCGGGTCGGGCACTTCCACCACGCCGACGTTCGGCTCGATGGTGCAGAACGGATAGTTCTCGGCAGCGATGCCCGCTTTGGTCAACGCGTTGAAAAGGGTCGACTTGCCGACGTTGGGCAAGCCGACGATGCCGCATTTGAGGCTCATGCTAAATCCTGTCTAATCCGATGAATGCGCCGACAAATGCGCCGGAGGTGCGCCGTGGGAAGCGCCGGTGATTGCGTCGCGGAAAGTCCGCTATTGTACCTGTTCTGCCGACAACGGCGCCCTGGGTGCCTAAGGCGCCGGTCCCGTGCCAGCCGCTCGACACCGACCTCCCGCGCTGCGCTCAACTCAGGGACTTCGCCGAAAACGTGTCGCACTTGCGCATGTCGCCGTACTGCAATCCCTGGCGCAGCCAATACACCCGCTGTGCGCTCGTGCCATGCGTGAACGACTCCGGCACCACGCGGCCCTGCGCCTGTTGCTGCAGCCGGTCGTCGCCGATCGCCGCCGCCGTCTTCAGCCCCTGCTCGATGTCGCCCGGCTCCAGCAATTGCTGGTTCGCCTTCTCGGCATTGCTCGCCCAGACGCCCGCGAAGCAGTCCGCCTGCAGTTCCAGTCGCACCGACAACGCATTGGCCTGCGCCTCGCTCATGCGGCGCCGGGCTGCGTCGAACTTCTCGGAAATCCCCAGCAGATTCTGGACGTGATGGCCCACTTCGTGCGCGATCACGTACGCCTGCGCGAAGTCGCCGCCCGCGCCAAAGCGCTGGCGCAACTCGTCATAGAACGCCAGATCGATATACACCTTGCTGTCGCCCGGGCAGTAGAACGGCCCCATCGCCGTTTGTCCGGTGCCGCATGCCGTGGGCGTCGCGCCCGAGAAAAGCACCAGCTTCGGCGGCACGTACTGACGGTTCACTTGCTGCGGGAACACCGTGCCCCAGGTGCGCTCGATGTTGCCGAGCACCTTGCGGGTGAAGACGGTCTTCGGATCATGGGCCGGCGTGGCGTTCGGCACGGACTGGGGCTGCGACGCTGTCTGCCCCTGAAGCATCTGCGAGCCCTGGATGATCACGCGCGGGTCGATCCCGAAGAAATACGAGGCGGCCAGCGCCACCACGATCGTGCCGATGCCGATGGTGGTGCGTCCCCCGAAACCGCTCCCTCGGCGATCTTCGACGTTGTCGCTTTCGGATTCGTTGTCGAGGCGCATTGGAGGACTCCCTGTCTGATAATCGGTATGCGCGCAAGTATAGCGCCGGCCCGTGGCACGCGACGCTGTGCCACAGCCGGTCCTCGGGCAACCGGGCATCGCTTGGGCGACAGGCGTGCGACAATACGCCATCTCGTTTTCTGAACCAGCCGGCTCGCGCGATTCAGGCGCTGGCGCTGCATTCGCCGCATGTCTCTAACGCAAACCTCCAGCCAATCGCACGATGTCATCGTCGTCGGTGGCGGTCTGGTCGGCAAGGCCGCCGCCCTGCTGCTTTCGCAGGCACGTCTGTCCGTCGCACTGCTCGCCCAGCCGGCCGCGCCTGCGCCCGCGCCGGGCGACCGGTGGGACGCCCGCATCTATTCGCTCTCGTCCAGTTCCCAGGCGCTCTTCGAGCGCATGCGCGTCTGGCAGGCCGTCGACCCCGCGCGCGTCAATCCCGTCTACGACATGGAAGTCTTCGGCGACGAGCGCGGCAGCCTGCACTTCTCCGCGTACCAGGCCGCCGTGCCGCAACTCGCCTGGATCGCCGAATCGTCGAACCTCGAACGCGCGCTCGACGCCGCCCTGCGATTCTCCCCGCAAGTGCAATGGCTCGACGCTCGCGCCGACGCGCTCGAAGTCGATGCCGCCGCCTCCTCGGTGCGACTGTCGGACGGCAAGACCCTGCGCGCGTCGCTGGTCGTCGGCGCCGACGGCGCCCACTCGTGGGTGCGCAGTACCGCCGGGCTGGACGGTTCGGTGCGCCCGTACGAGCAACTCGGCGTGGTGTGCAATTTCCGCGCGGAGCGGGCGCACCGCGACACCGCGTTCCAATGGTTCCACGACGGCGAGATCATTGCGCTGCTGCCGCTGCCCGATCAGCATGTCTCGCTGGTCTGGTCCGCCGCCAATGACCATGCCCAGGCGCTGCTTGCGCTTGATCCCAAAGTGCTGGCCGAGCGCGTCGGCACCTTCTCGAACGTTGAACTCGGCCATCTCACGCCGGTCTCATCGCGCGCCCAGGGTTTCCCACTCGTGCTCGCACAGGCCAAACGTCTGATCGCACCGCGCGTGGCGCTGGTCGGCGACGCGGCGCACGTTGTGCATCCGCTCGCGGGCCAGGGGATGAACCTCGGGTTGCGCGACGTGGCGGCGCTCGGCGACGCGCTCGCCGGACGCGAATCGTTCCGCGATTGTGGCGACGTCGCGGTGTTGCGTCGCTACGAGCGCGCCCGCAAGGAAGACATCGGCAGCATGGCGATGACGACGGACGGCCTGCACAAGTTATTCGCCACGCGCAGCCCGCTGGCCAGGTTTGTGCGCAACGCGGGGCTCGACGGCGTGAACGTGCTGCCCTTCGTCAAGAAATTCCTGATTGGACGCGCCCTGGGCTGACGTCGTCGGGCGCCTGTTGCGGCCCGTTCCAACCCATTCCGTTCGAAGCCTGGCGTGCCCGGTCGCGCCTTTCGCTCGACACACTACTGGAGATACTCCATGTTGAAACGTTATCGCGCCGCGGCGCTCGCAGCGCTTGGTCTGGCGGCCGTTTGCGCCGCCACTGTCACGACGCTCGCCGTCGCGCAGAACAAGGCCGACGCTGCGCTCGACCGTGTGAAGGCTGCCGTGCAGAAAACGCTCGGTGCCGACGCCCCCGTCAAGTCGGTGGCCCGTACGCCCATCCCCGGACTCTACGAAGTGGGCGTTGGCGGCGACATCATCTATGTCGACGAGAAGGCGAAATACGTGATCATCGGCGGTAATCTCGTCGATACGAAGACGCGTCAGAGCCTGACCGAAGCGAGTCAGTCGGAACTGAACAAGGTCGACTTCGCCAAGCTCCCGATCGATCGCGCCATCAAGTACGTGAAGGGCAACGGCAGTCGCAAGATCGCCGTGTTCTCGGATCCGAACTGTCCGTACTGCAAGCGTTTCGAAGAAACGCTCAAGACGTCGAAGCTCGACAACATCACGGTCTACACCCTCCTGTACCCGGTGCTCGGCGCCGACTCGGACGCCAAGGCAAAGGCGATCTGGTGCGCCCCGAATCGTCTCACGGCATGGCATGACTGGATGCTCGACAAGAAGGCGCCGCCGACCCCCGCGGCCACGTGCAACGACAACGGGGTGATGCAGAACGTGGCGCTGGGCCACGAGTTGAACGTGACGGGTACGCCGACGATCATTCTGTCCAACGGTCGCCGTTTGCCGGGCGCCGTGTCCGCCGAAGCCCTCGAAAAGGCGCTCGCCGCGGTCAAGTAACCGATTGTCCCGACAACAAGAAGCCGCCACCTCATGAAAGCCACGTCTGCCCTGCCTCCCATCCGGTATGCGATCGTTCCGAAGTCGCCTGCCGCGCATCTGTTCGAAGTGACCGTCACGGTCTCGCATCCCGCCCCCGAAGGGCAGCGGTTCTCGCTGCCCGCGTGGATTCCGGGCAGCTACATGGTGCGCGAGTTCGCCCGCAACATCGTGACGATCGGCGCGACGTGCCGTGGCCGCAAGGTGGCGCTCGACAAGCTCGACAAGCACACGTGGCAGGCGGCGCCGTGCAAGGGCACGCTGATCGTGACCTATGAGGTGTACGCGTGGGACCTGTCGGTGCGCGCTGCGCATCTCGACGATACCCACGGTTTCTTCAACGGCACGAGCGTGTTCCTGCGCGTTGAAGGCCAGGAGCAGGCGCCGTGCGAAGTCGATGTGCTGCGCGCGCGCGGCGCGGCGTTCAAGGCATGGCGTGTCGCGACGGCGCTCGCGCCGGCCGACGGCACGGCGGCACTCGACTTCGGGCGCTATCTGGCCGCCGACTACGATGAGCTGATCGACTCGCCGGTCGAGATGGGGACGTTCGTGCATGGCACGTTCAAGGCCTGCGGCGTAACGCACGAAGTCGCCATCACCGGACCGGTGCCGAATCTCGATCTCGATCGGTTGCTGCGCGACATGAAGAAGATCTGCGAAGCGCAGATTCGTATGTTCGAGCCGGGCGCCAGTTCGCGCTCGCGCGTGCCAATGTCGCGCTACGTTTTCCTGCTCATGACGGTCGGCGAGGGCTACGGCGGTCTGGAGCACCGCGCCTCCACGGCGCTGCTCGCGAGCCGAAACGATCTGCCGGTGCAGGGGCAGGCGCGCATGAGCGAGGCCTATCGCGGCTTCCTCGGCCTGGTGAGCCACGAGTACTTCCACACCTGGAACGTCAAGCGCATCAAGCCGGCGGCGTTCGCGCCCTACGTGCTCGATCGGGAGGTCTACACGCGGCTGCTCTGGCTGTTCGAAGGCTTCACGTCCTATTACGATGATCTGATGCTGGTGCGCAGTGGCGTGATCGCCCCTGCCGACTACTACGACCTCGTCGCCAAGACGGTGGCGAACGTGTTGCGCGGCAGCGGCCGTCTCAAGCAAACCGTAGCCGAGAGTTCGTTCGATGCCTGGACGAAGTACTACCGCCAGGACGAGAACGCACCGAACGCCATCGTCAGCTACTACACGAAGGGCTCGCTGGTCGCGCTCGCGCTCGATTTGACGATTCGTTCGAAGACGCGCGGCCTGAAGTCGCTCGACGACATCATGCGTGCGCTTTGGCAACGTTATGGCCGAGACTTCTACCGCGGCGCGCCCGTGGGCATCGACGAGGATGCCGTGCAGGCGTTGTTCGAAGACGTCTCGGGACTCGACCTGTCGGAATTCTTCGCCACGGCCATCCACGGCACGCGCGATCTGCCGATCAAGACGCTGCTCGAACGCGTTGGTCTCACGCTGGAACCGGCCACGCCCGAGGACGCCCGTCCCGCGCTGGGGGTGAAAACGGCGAAGCGCGGCGACGACCTCACGCTCTCGCAGGTGCTCGACGGGGGCGCGGCACAAGCCGCGGGACTGTCGGCGGGCGATGTGCTGGTCGCCATCGACGGTCTACGCGTGACGCAGACCAATCTCGACAAGCTGCTCGAGCGCTATCGCCCGGGCGACCGGTTGACGGTCCACGCGTTCCGTCGAGACGCGCTGCGCGAGACCGCGCTCACACTCGACGCGCCGGAAATCTCGAAATACCGCATCGCCGAGACGCGCGATCGCACCGCGGCGCAGCGCCGCGACAAGTGGTTGTCGGCCTGAGGCGCCGCGCCCGTTAGCCTTGCACCGGACCCGGCACCGTCGGGTCCCGGTTGTCTTCCGGACACGATTTGGCGACCGCGAGCATGTGCTCGATGAAGACCTGCGTCTTGCGCGGGAGGAAACGTCGCGACGGCGTGATCAGGTGCACCGGACTGGACGGTAACGACCACTCGGGCAGTACTTTGATAAGGCGGCCGGTGCGCAAAGCATCCTCGGCCAGGATGTCCGTCAGCGCGGCGATGCCGCTACCCGCCACCGCCATCTCCTTGACCATTCCCATGCTGTTGACCTGGATCGCTCCGTGCATGGTGATGTCCGTGTGCTGGCGTCCCTTGTGCAGCGTGTCCGAGTTGAACAGACGCCGCGCACCTTGCAGGATCACGAAGCGATGGCCCGCCAGCTCATCGGGCGTGGCGGGCAACCCTGTCGCGCTCAGATACAGCGGGCTGGCATACAGACTGCGAGTGAGCTTGAGGAGCGGGCGCGCCACGAGGGTGGAGTCGGACAGTTGTCCGGCACGAATGGCGACATCGATGCGCTCGGCGATCAGATCGACCTGCCGCGAGCTCAGATCGACATCGACCGTGATCTCGGGATAGGCCGCGCAGAATGTCGCGAGCGGCACCGCCAGCCACTGTGCCGCAAAGTCGCCGGGCGCCGTGATGCGAAGACGCCCGCGCGGCTTGCTCGACATCTGCGAGGCGAAGTCTCGCGTCTCTTCCACTTCCTCGAGAATTGGCAGGCAGCGCTCGTAATACGCCTCGCCGACTTCCGTCAGTTCCAGTCGCCGTGTGGTCTTGTGCAGCAACTTCGTGCCCAGACGTATCTCCAGTCGCGACAGACGCCGGCTCACCGTCGCCTTGGGCAGAGCGAGCCGCTCACCGGCCCGCGTGATGCTGCCGGAGCGCACGACCTCGGCGAAGATCAGCATGTCATTCAGATCGTCAATCATCGCACGCGCTCCTCGGTGACGCGCCCATCCGGCAAGGGGAAAGGGATGGCGCGCATTGTTCCAAAATGGGAACAAACAATTCGATTTTACCGGCTTGTTTCATTTATGGGGGTAACTAGAATTCATACCAAGCCGACGCGCCATTCACGGCAATCCCGAGACGGGGGCCAGCGCGGACGGATTATCGAACCCCCAGGCTCAGGAGCCAGTGACATGACCACGATTCTGCAAATCAATTCCGCCGCCCGTTCGCAAGGCGCCAACTCGACCACGCTCGCCAACGAGTCCGTGGCGCAACTGGTCGCGAAGCACGCCGATGCCAAGGTCGTCGTGCGCGATCTGCTCGCCGATGGCGTGCCGCACCTGGACGAAGCCGTGATCGGCGCGTTCTTCACGCCGGAAGACCAGCGCTCGGCGGAACAGAACGCCATCATCGCCCGCAGTGATGAACTGATCGCCGAACTCCAGGCAGCCGACTATGTCGTGTTCGGCGTGCCGCTGTACAACTTCCAGGTGCCGTCGCAACTGAAGGCGTACTTCGACTGGATCGCCCGTGCCCGCGTGACCTTCCGATATCGTGAAGACGGCACCGTGGAAGGCCTCGTCCAGGGCAAGAAGGTGATCGTGGCGTTCGCCCGTGGTGGCAACTACAAGGACACGCCGGCCGACAGCCAGACCCCGTACCTCAAGACGATTCTTGGCTTCCTCGGCATGACGGACGTGACGTTTATCTTCGCGGAAGGCCTGGCGCGCGGTCCGGAGTCGGCGGCGGCCGGGTTCGCGAACGCTCGCGAAGCCATCGCGGCGCTCTAAGCCCTCGGGCTGACGCTGCTGCTACTGTCATTACCGCTGTTCTCCCGCACGCGCAGGTACCCCCATGGCCCATCCGACGCCCTTGCATCCGCGTCAGACGAAGCGTCCGGCAGCTCACGCCGACGCGACCGCCATCCCGCGCGTGCTTCCCGTCTCCCGGCCCGGTCGCTGCGCCGCGGCCGCGGGGGCGGGCGTTTTCGATCAGGTCGCGCAGACGGATCCATTTCTGTCGATCGACCTCTTCCGCCGCCATGGCGCGTGCATACCGCCACATCCGCACGCCGGATGCGTGGTGGCGACCTACCTGTTTCCCGAGTCGACGACGTCGCTGCGCTGCCGTCACGCCCATCATGGCGACGACAGGCTGCGCGCCGGTGATCTGCTCTGGCTCGAAGCCAATTGCGGCACCGTGCACGAGGACATTCCCGAGAACGCCCACGGCACGGCGCGCGGCGTGCGAATGATCGTGAGTCGCGCTGGCCGCCATGCGCACGGCGGTCCTGCGCAAACCGTGGTGCGTGCCGACGCCATGCCGCGTTGGCACGACGGCGCCGTCGACCTGACGTTGATCTGCGGGCAGTGGGGCGAGCGTCATGTCGCCCGTGCGGAAGGTGGGCGCACGACGCTGCTGCAACTCGACTGGCGCGAGGACGAATTGCGCACCTTGACGCTCCCGTGCGATGGCCGTCGCTGGGTCGCATTGATCGCGCAGGGCGAGGTGGCACTGGCCAGTCATGCATTGCGTGCGGAAGGCGCCGGCGCGCAAGCGCTGTTACTGCCCCCCGGTGCGTGGCAATTGGCCGGACGCACTGGTGCGCGTCTCATGCTCGCCGGCGGCGAACCGCTGGCCGAACCCGTGGTTTATCGCGGCAACTTTGCGGCGCGCGATGAGAGCGACCTCGTGGCACTAACGCGCCGCTATCAGCAGGGCGCGATGGGCACTCTGATGCCCGTGGGCGAGTCATCGAGCGACTGAGTCACGCTTGCGCAAACGTCTTACGCCGGCAGGTGCCAGTCGATAGGCGTCTTGCCGTGCTGTTCGAGGAAGGCGTTGGCGGCGCTGAAGTGACCGCAGCCCAGGAAGCCGCGATGTGCCGAGAGCGGCGAGGGGTGCGGCGCTTCGAGCAACAGGTGACCATGACCAGCAAGCAGCGGCGCCTTGGCCTGCGCATGGCTGCCCCACAGCAGGAAGACCCGGGCCCCTTGCTGGGCCGCCAGCCCCTTGAGCAGCGTGTCGGTGCAGGCTTGCCATCCCCCCTTCTTGAACGGCTTCGCATGACTCGCCGCGTTCCCTGCTTCCACGGTCAGCGTCGTGTTGAGCAACAGCACCCCTTGCTTTGCCCAGGCATCCAGATTGCCGTGCGAGGGGGCGGTGATGCCCAGATCGCGCTCGATCTCCTTGTAGATGTTTCTCAGCGACGGCGGAACCCGCACACCGCGCTGCACGGAAAATGCCAGGCCGTGCGCCTGCGCGATGCCGTGATCGTCGCCGTGATACGGGTCCTGCCCGAGGATCACGACCTTGACGTCGGAGGGCGATGTCGCGCGTAGCGCGTGGAAGATGTCTGCCGGGTAGACGGTCTTTCCGGCGGCGACTTCGGCGTCGACGTATCGGCACAGCGGCGCATAAGCGTCGCTCTCGACGAACGGCGCGACCAGTGTCTTCCAGTCGCCGGGCAAGGCGGCGAACTGATCTTCGACGCGGCCCTTGAGCGGGCCGGCGACGTTGGCGCTCGCTTCGTCGAACAGCGAGCGTTGCCGTTCATCGGCAGGCGATGGGGATGCCGCGCGTGAGCGTGAGGTCATGCGATGAGTTGGTTGAGTGGGCTTGAGTGGGCTTGTGAGAGCGCAGCGTACGTCGTGCGGGTGTCCGGGCGGGACGCTCAGCGACCGAGCACCTGTTGCCGCAGGCGATACCCGCGCTGCGCCTTGCTCACGTTGTCGCTCTGCAATTCGGGGAGTACATCGCGCAATTCCTGTGCGAGCGCGTGCAAAATGCGTTCACCTTGACCCTCACGGTCATCGTCCGGGGCGTCGAGCAGTTCCAGTTCCACTTCCACAAACGGCTCCGTATGGCGTTTGCCGTCGGCTTCCACCGCGACTTCGCCCCGGTCGAACGCAATCTCGACGGCCGTACCGTCGCCTGCGATATAGCGCCACAGGCGTCGCACGAAATTCGTCTCGAACTGGGCGACGACATTCGCCCCCTCGGTGCGCAGCAAATCGGCCGTGCCGGGCACATCGCATGCGGCGATCAGCGGTGGGAGTTCGAGCGCTTCGCCCTGCACCGCCAGCTCCCATTCGTGACGCACATGCAGCCCATCGCGCGCGTCGCCCACGGACTTGAGCGTTTGCAGCCATTGTCCGGGGTCACCCTCGCGCGCCACGAAACGCAACCGCAGCGCGGCCTTTGCTTGCGCGAGCGCCAGCGTCGGCGTATCAAAATAGCGATTGACCAGATGCCGTTCGCCCCGGGCTTGCGCGCCGGGCAAACGGTTCAGGTGGGAAATCAACGCGTCAGCGCGCACGCCTGAGAGGTCGCCGGGGAGGGACAGTTTGAGTTCGCGTTCGATAGCCATCGGGGCCGCTCCGGTGAGGGGGACGCCGCGCCATCGATCGCTCGCGTGGCGCGTGTCAGGGGGTCAGCGCGGCATGTCGAACAGCGTGGCGAGTGCATCGCCCGGTTCGGGCGCGCGCATGAAGGCTTCGCCGACGAGGAAGGCATTGACGCCCGCCGCGCGCATACGTGTCACGTCGTCACGCGACAGGATACCCGACTCCGTCACGACCACACGATCGTCCGGAATGTGCTTCAACAAAGCGAGCGTCGTGTCGAGCGACACCTCGAAATTGTGAAGGTTGCGATTGTTGATGCCCAGCAGCGGTGTGCTCAGCTTGAGTCCTGCATCCAGCTCGTGGCCGTTATGCACTTCGACGAGCACTGCCATGCCCAGCTCGTGGGCCTGGGCTTCGAGATCGCGCATATGGGCCAGTTCCAGCGCAGCGGCGATGAGCAGAATGCAGTCGGCGCCCATCTCGCGCGCCTCGTACACCTGGTAGGCATCGATCATGAAGTCCTTGCGCAGCACCGGCAGATCGCAGGCGGCCCGCGCGGCCTTCAGATACTCGGGCGAGCCCTGGAAGAACTGCACATCGGTGAGTACCGACAGGCAGGCCGCGCCGCCTTGCTGATACGACTCGGCAATCTGCGGCGGGACAAAATGCTCACGAATCACGCCCTTCGACGGACTGGCCTTCTTGATCTCGGCGATCACGCCGGGCAAACCGCCGTCGAGCTTCGCGCGCAACGCGCCCACGAAATCGCGTGTGCGCAGGGCGCTGTCGGCGACGGTGGATTCGGCGTCGCGGCGCAGGCTCGCGAGGTCACGCACGCGCTTCGCAGCGGCGACTTCTTCAGCCTTGACGGCCAGGATCTTGTCGAGAACGGTAGACATATCGATGGATGACTCGGGAACTACGGAATGTGAAGGGCGTGATCGGAAACGACGCCCGTCGTAATCGCAACCGGGAGCGGCGGACGCGGTACCTGCGGCGGTACCGACGTCATGCCTTATCCCTTGAATCGCTGTGTGAAGGCGACGAACGCATTGAGCTTCGCGCGCGCCGCGCCGGTGGCGATCGATTCGCGCGCCAACTGAATCCCTTCGCCGATCGACGCCGCCCGGTTGGCCGCATACAGCGCGGTACCGGCGTTGAGCACGACAATCTCGCGCGCGGTGCCCGGCTGGTTGTCGAGCGCTTCGATCAGCATCGTCTTCGATTCGTCGGCGCTGCCGACCTTCAGGCCGCGATTGCTCACCATCTGCAGGCCGAAGTCTTCAGGATGGATCTCGTACTCGGTGATCTTGCCGTCCTTCAATTCGCCGACCAGCGTGGCGGCGCCGAGCGACACTTCGTCCATGCCGTCCTTGCCGTAGACCACGAGCACGTGTTCGGCGCCCAGACGCTGCATCACGCGCACCTGGATACCCACCAGGTCGGGGTGGAACACGCCCATCAACTGGTTCGGCGCGCCGGCTGGATTGGTGAGCGGACCGAGAATATTGAAGATCGTGCGAACGCCCATTTCCTTGCGTACGGCCGCCACGTTCTTCATCGCCGGGTGGTGGTTCGGCGCGAACATGAAGCCGATGCCGACTTCGCGCAGGCACTCGGCGACCTGCTCGGGCGAGAGCATGATGTTCACGCCCAGCGCTTCGAGCACGTCGGCGCTGCCCGACTTGGAGCTCACGCCACGGTTGCCGTGCTTGGCGACCTTTGCGCCTGCGCCCGCCGCCACGAACATCGACGCGGTGGAGATGTTGAACGTATGCGACACGTCGCCGCCGGTGCCCACGATGTCGACGAAATGCTCGCCAGCGGGCGCCTCGACATGGTTGGCGAATTCGCGCATCACTTGCGCGGCCGCCGCGATTTCACCGATGGTCTCCTTCTTCACGCGCAGGCCGGTGATGATGGCCGCGCACATGACGGGCGAGATCTCGCCCTTCATGATGAGACGCATCAGGTGCAGCATCTCGTCGTGGAAGATTTCACGGTGCTCGATGGTGCGCTGCAGGGCTTCTTGCGGGGTAATCATTGCGTGTTCTCTCCTCGGTCGGCTCGGGTGGCGCTGGGGGTTCGCTCGGCTGGCGCGCTCATGCGGCCTGCGCCACGCGCGGCGCGGCTTGCAGGAAATTGCGCAGCACGTCGTGGCCGTGCTCCGACAGGATCGATTCCGGGTGGAACTGCACGCCTTCGACATCGAGCGTTTTGTGACGCACGCCCATGATCTCGCCGTCCTGCGTCCATGCGGTGATTTCGAGGCAGTCGGGCAGCGATGCGCGCTCGATGGCCAGCGAGTGGTAACGCGTGACGGTAAAGCGCTTGGGCAGATTCGCGAACACGCCTTGTTGCGTGGTCTCGATCTCGCTCACCTTGCCGTGCATGATCTGTTGGGCGCGCACGACCTTGCCGCCGAAGGCTTCGCCGATCGCCTGATGGCCAAGGCAGACGCCCAGGATCGGAATCTCGCCAGCGAAGCGCTTGAGCACGTCGAGCGTGATGCCCGCGTTGGCCGGACAGCTCGGACCCGGTGAGAGGCAGATGCGCTCGGGGGCGAGTTCGGCGATGGCGTCGAGCGTGATTTCGTCGTTGCGAAAGACCCGCACGTCTTCGCCCAATTCACCGAAGTACTGGACGATGTTGTAGGTAAACGAGTCGTAGTTGTCGATCATCAGCAGCATGATGGTCCCTGTTCGTCGGGTGACAAAGGATTGTCGAACGCATGAGATTTGCGAATTCCCCCTGAGCGTGCCCCCACATTGAGTTCGCGATCCGCGGGGGAGGGCGCTATGGGGATGAAATAGACGTGGCGGGTTACCGCCACCAGCGCAGGGCGGCGGTCAGAGGCGACCAGAGGAGGGGGGAAGGCTGAAGCGACTTCATAGTGACGACGATTGTAGCAGTATCTGCGGGGTATCGTGGGCGGGGCGGCGAAAATTGCGGTCAATCGTCGGGATTCTCGCGCGATCGAGCCATTTCTCGCAAGAATATATGCGCCGCAGCGGCCGTCGTTCGACGATTCTGCAACACCGGCGGCGGCCCGCGCGCCACCTTTGGCACTTGTCGCCTCGTTACGCCATCAGACTGAGCGTGCGACGAAACCGTCGCAGCGAGAAGGCGAAGAACACGACGCCGATGAGCGCGAGCGCCACGAACTGCACCCACACGACGCCGATCCCGGCCCCACGGAACAGGATGGCCTGACCCAACTCAACGAAATGCGTGGTGGGCGCGGCCAGCATGAGGTCCTTCACCACCGTCGGCATGCTCTCGCGCGGCGTATTCGCGCCCGAGAGCAGTTCCAGCGGCAGCAGCACGAGGATCAACAACATGCCGAACTGGGGCATCGAACGCGCGAGTGTCGCAAGGAAGATGCCCATCGACGTCGTGGCGAACAAGTGCAGCGACGCGCCCAACAGGAACAGCGCCACCGATCCGTCGATCGGCACATGCAGCGCGCCGCTCACGATCAGCCACAGTGACATCGCGGCGGCGATCAGCACCACCAATCCCATCGACCAGATCTTCGCCAGCATGATCTCGGTCGGCGTTACCGGCATGACGAGCAAATGCTCGATCGTGCCGTGCTCGCGCTCGCGAATGAGGGCCGCGCCCGTGAGGATGATCGAGAGCATCGTGATGTTGTTGACGATCTCCATGAGCGCGCCGAACCGTGCGCGTTCCAGCGTCGGGTTGAAGCGCACGCGCAACGCCAGATCGACCGGCAATGCCGGATTCGAACGGTATCGCTGCAGGAATTCACGCACCTCCGCCGAGACGATCTGCTGTACATAGCCGCTGCCGGTGAACGCCTGACTCATGCGCGTGGCGTCGACATTGAGCTGGACTTCGGCCGCACGTCCCGCCAGCACATCGCGCTGAAAGTTCGGCGGAATGTTTAACGCGAACGTGTACGCGCCTTGGTCCATGCCCCGGTCGACGGCGTCCGCCGTGATCATGCGCGGCACGGTGAACTGCGGCGGATAGAAGGCCGAGACGATGCGCTGCGAGAGTGGCGACGCGTCTTCGTCCACAATCGCGATGGGCGCGAGATGTAGCGTGTCGGGCTGTGCCGTCGCCGCCGAATAGACCGATGCCGTGAACGTGAAGACGATGAGCGCCAGCATCGTCACATCGCGCGCCAGACTCCACAGCTCCTTGACGCCGAGCCGATAGATGTTCGCCAGATGCCGCAGCCACGGATGCACATCGTGCCGGGGGGGGGCGGAAGGGGCGGTTTGCGTTGGCGTCGGGCTTGCCATCACGTCTCCTGTTTGTTGAGCAGCAGGATCGTGGCGCCCAGCACCACGGGCACGGCGATCAGCATCGGCCAGAATTGGTTGCCAAGATCGACGAATCCGAGCGCCTTGTTGAACACGCCGCGGCTGACGATCAGCATGTAGGTCGCCGGATAGATCTCGCCGATGAGGCGGCCCGAGCCCTCCATCGAGGGCACCGGCGTGAGCATGCCGGAGAACTGGATCGCCGGGATCATCGTGCCGATCATCGTGAAGAACATCGCCGCGACCTGGCTGCGCGTGAACGTGGACGCAAGCAGGCCGATGCCCGTGGCGACGACGTTGTAAATCAGGACGGCGCTCACCAGCGTCAGGAAGTTGCCCTTGATCGGCACGCCGAACAGCGTCACGGCGATGAGCGCCATGAGCAGGAAGTTCAGCATGGCGAGCGCGACGTACGGAATCTGCTTGCCGATCAGGAATTCCGTGCGCGTGACCGGGGTCACGTACAAATTCAGGATCGAGCCGAGTTCCTTCTCCCGCACCACCGAGAGCGCCGTGAGCATGGCGGGCAGCATCAGCAACAGCAATGGAATCACCGCCGGCACCATCGCGGGCAGGCTCTTCACGTCTGGGTTGTAGCGATACCGCGTCTCAATGTCGAGCGACGCCGTCGGGCGCACGCCGAGACGGTGCAATGACTGATCGGCCAGCCAGTTCTGGTGCATCCCCTGCACGTAGCCCTGTACCGTCTCCGCGCGCATCGGCATCGCCCCGTCGATCCACGCGCCTATCTCTACCGCCTTGCCACGCATCACGTCGCGCGCGAAGCCGGGCGGAATCTCGATGGCCAGCGCCAGTTCGCCTTTGCGCAGTCGCCGGTCCATATCGGCGTCGTCCTTGATGGCCGGTTGCTCGATGAAGTAGCGCGACCCCGCGATATTGAGCGCGTAGTTCTGGCTCAACGTGGTCTGGTCGCGGTCGAGCACGGCGTAGCGCAAATCTTCCACGTCCATGCTGATGCCGTAGCCCATCACCAGCATCAACACGAGCGAGCCGACCAGCGCCAGCGTGGCGCGCACCGGATCGCGCTGCAGCTCCAGCGTCTCGCGCCAGAGGTAGCTCATCATGCGGTCGAGCGAGAACGCCTTGTGCTGCGCGGGTGCCGCCTCGGCGGGCACGCTGGCGGCAGCGGGCGAATTGGGGGAACCGGGAGAACCGGCCGAACCGGGCGTACTGAGCGCGCTGGGCGAGTCGGAGGATTGGGGCGAGTGGAGCGCCTTGGGCACCGGCGGTGCGGTACCCCCCGCTTCGACGAGAAACGCGATGAATGCCTGCTCGAGCGTGGCCACGCCCTTGTCATGTGTGATGGTCGCGGGCGGGTCGGACACGAGCACCTTGCCAGCGTGCATCAACGAGATGCGGTCGCAGCGCTGCGCCTCGTTCATGAAGTGTGTGGAGATGAAGATCGTCACGCGATCGCGGCGCGACAATTCCACCAGCAGGCGCCAGAAGTTGTCGCGTGCGATCGGATCGACGCCCGATGTCGGCTCATCGAGAATCAGCAGTTCGGGCTTGTGCACCATCGCCACGGCGAGCGACAGGCGCTGGCGCATGCCAAGCGCAAGGGTGTCGGGCAGTGCACCAAGCACGTCCGCCAGACCGAAGCGCCGCGCCATCTCAGCCACGCGCGCGCCGACCTCGGCCTCGGGGACATGGAACAGCCGCGCGTGCAGCACGAGGTTCTGGCGCACCGTCAGTTCGGTGTAGAGCGAGAACGCCTGCGACATGTAGCCCACGCGCCGGCGCGTGTCGATGTCCTTTGGGTCGACGGCGTGGCCGAAGAGCCACGCCTGACCGTCGCTCGCTTGCAGCAGGCCGGTGAGCATCTTCATCGTGGTGGTCTTGCCGCAACCATTCGAGCCGAGGAAGCCGAAGATCTCGCCGCGCCGGATGCGGAAGTCGACGTGATCGACGGCAACGAAATCGCCGAAGCGCATCGTCAGGTCCTTGGCTTCGATGGCGATCTCCGTCTGTTCGCCCACAGGCAGCGGCGGGATCGCGACGGGTTCGTAGCCCCGCGTCTTCGCCGCCGGCAGCAGGTCGATGAATGCGGCTTCCAGGGTGTCCCGATGCGTGCGCGAGAGCAACTCGGCGGGCGTGCCCGTCGCGAGCACCTTGCCGGCGTCCATGGCGACGAGCCAGTCGAAGCGCTGCGCCTCGTCCATGTAGGCGGTGGCGACGATCACGCTCATCGCCGGGCGGGCGCGACGAATGCGCGCGATCAAGTCCCAGAACTGCGCGCGCGCGAGTGGATCCACGCCGGTCGTCGGCTCGTCGAGTATCAGCAGGTCGGGATCGTGAATCAGCGAGCAACACAGGCCGAGCTTCTGCTTCATGCCGCCGGAGAGCTTGCCCGCCGGCCGGTCGAGAAACGGATGCAGGCCGGTGCTGTGTGTGAGATCGTCGATGCGGTGGCGGCGCTCCGGGGCATTGTGACCGAAGAGCCGTGCGAAGAATTGCAGGTTCTCTTCGACGGACAGCGTCGGGTAAAGATTCTTGCCGAGCCCCTGCGGCATGTAGGCGATGCGCGGACACACGCGGTCACGGTGCGCCCGGCTCGCCATGTTGCCGCCGAGCGCTTCGACGGTGCCCGTCTGCACCCGGCGCGCGCCTGCGATGAGCGACAGCAGGGTGGACTTGCCGACGCCGTCCGGCCCGATCAGCCCGACCATGCGGCACGCGGGAAGGTCCAGGCAGACGTTGTCGAGCGCGAGGGTCTTGCGGCCGTAACGCAGCGTCACGTCGGCCACGTGCACCACCGGCGGCAAGTCGTTGCCGGGCGCGGACGACAGCGAGGGCGGCGAAGGCGGGGGAGGCGGCGGAGGCACCGTCATGATGCGCGGCTCACTGTGGCAGCTTCGTCTGTAACTGGGCCGGCCACGGCACCTGGCTGTTGGTCTTCACCCAGGCGACGCCGGGCAGGCCGGTCTTCACGAGCTTCAGATGCTGTTGCAGCAATTCTGGCGCGATCTGTGCGCGCACGCGGAACATCAGCTTCTGGCGCTCGCTCTCGGTCTCGACCGTCTTCGGCGTGAACTGCGCGGTGCTGGACACGAAGGACAGGCTCGCGGGAATGACATACTGCGGCGCCGCGTCGAGAATGATACGGACTTCGGCCCCCATGGCGAGGCGGCCCGCCACCGTTTCGGGCAGGAAGAACGTCATGTAGACATCTGACAGGTCGACGACGTTGAGCACCTTGCCGCCGGCCGCCAGCACTTCACCGGGTTGCGCCACGCGATATTGCACGCGGCCGTCGCGCGGCGCCTTGAGTTCGCTGTCCGCGATGTCGGCTTCGATACGGTGGATGGTGGCTTGCGCGGCTTCCACCGTCGATTTCGCGCCGATCACTTGAGCGTTGGCCGCTTCCACGGCCGATTGCGCGGCGGCGACCTGCGCGCGGGCAGCGGTGACGGCGGCGCGCGTGCTGCGAACGCGCGCGCGGTCGTCATCCAGCTCCTGCACCGACGACGCGCCTTCCTTCGACAGGGTTTCCGAGCGCGACAGACGCCGCTCAGCGGCATCGAGCTCGGCTTCGCGTGCCGCCACGTTCGCCTCGGCCGTCGCTTTGTCCGACACGCGCGCGGCGGCCTGCGCCTGGATCGCGGCGACGTTGGTCACGGCCTGCCGATACTGGGCGCTTGCTTCATCGCGCTGCGCGCTGAGCGTGTCGATCTGCATCTTGGCAAGCACCTGGCCCGCCTTCACGAAATCGCCTTCCCGAACGTAGATGGCGTCGACACGTCCGCCGAGTTTGGTGGCGATGTCGACTTCGGTTGCTTCGATGCGACCGTTGCCGCTCGCGAAGCCCTCCCCCGGCCCGGCGTTTCGGTAGGTCTTCCATCCATACCAACCTAGCCCGATCACAACTAGCACGATCAGCGCGGGAACCAGTGTCTTGGCATTGGGAAGCGTCATGGGCGCTGACCTCGGGAGCTTAGTGAACGGACGGCGCGGCGTTCGCCGGGCTCGTTGCGCCCGAGGCGCCGGCCGCGCTGGCTGGCGACGGCGCGACGACGCGCGGCGTATGGCCAATCGCTCGGCCGGGCGCATCGGCGGCGGGCAAGCGCCGGCTGCCGCCACCCAGCGCGGTGTATAGCGACACGCGTGCGGAAAGCAGCGCGCGGCGCGTCTGTACGGTCTGTTGCTCGATGGCGAGGAGATCGCGCTGGGCGTCGAGCACTTCGAGAAACGCGGCCGCGCCGTGGTCGTAACGCAGCTTGGCGAGCCGTGCGCGCTCGGCCTGGGCGTCCTGCGTGGCTTGCAGGATCGTGACCTGATCAGCCAGCCAGCGGCGCGCGCTCAGGGCGTCGGCCACATCGCGGAATGCCCCCTGAATCGTCTTCTCGTAATTCGCGACCGACTCCACGCGCTGCGCTTCGGCGAGATCAAGGTTGTTCGCGAGGCGTCCGCCCTGGAAGATTGGCACGCTGAGGCTGGGCGCGAATGTCCACGCGGCGCTACCGGCCTTGAACAGGCCATCCAGTGCGCTGCTCGCCGTGCCCACCGAGCCGGTGAGCGTGATCTGCGGGAAGAATGCCGCGCGCGCCGCACCAATGTTGGCGTGTGCCGCGCGCAACTGATACTCGGCCGCGATGATGTCGGGCCGATCTTCCAGCAACGATGACGGTAAGGCTGGGGCGAGGTCGCGCATCAGGCGGTCGTCGTCGACCGTGGTGCCAAGGGCCACGGGCGATGTATCGATCGGCGCGCCCACGAGCACTTGCAGTGCGTGGGCCTGTGCGGCGCGCTGTTGCTGGAGCTGCGCGACGAGCGCCCGGGCCTGTTGCCAGAGCGTGGTGACTTCGGTGAGGTCGAGCTTCGAGGTCGAGCCGACCTGCTCGCGGCGCGTGAAGATACGCAGCGACTCGGCCCGGCTGTCGACTGTCTGCTGCGCCAGGGCGATGCGCTCGTCGAATTCGCGCAGGCTCAACCATGTTTGTGCGATTTGCGAGATCAGGCTGAGCGTGAGCGCACGTCGAGAGGCATCGGACGCCAGGTAATCGTCGAGCGCGGCATCCTTCAGATTGCGGATGCGCCCCCAGAAATCCAGCTCCCACGTCGACATGCCGAGGCCAACCTGATACTGGCTGCTGATATAAGGGCTGCCGGTGAGGCTGAGATCGCCGGGCAGACGTTGACGTGTCTGATTGGCGCCCGCGCCAAGCGATGGCAACAGATCGGCGCGTTGAATCCCGTACACCGCTCGCGCTTGCTCGACACGGGCGAGCGCGACGCGCAGGTCACGATTGTTGACCAATGCAGTCTCGATGAGGCCGCGCAACCGCGGCTCGGCAAAATACTCGCGCCAATCGAGTCCGGACGCCGGCTGCGCGGCCGTCGCGGCCGGCGACATACTGGCATCGGCGGGCCACACACCGGCCACCGGGAGCGCTGGGCGCTCGTAAGGCGGTGCCATCGAAAGACAGCCGCCCAGCAGGGTTGTGACGAGCGCGGCAATCATGGGCATCGCGGCGGTGTTCGCGACGCCCAAACGCCTGAGTGAATTGCACGATTTCGCCATGGAAGTTTCAGCCTGCCGACGGACACTTCACTATAGCCCGGTGACGTCGCTCGGCGTATACGAGAGGAGGCGAAAATGGCGAACGGTTGTGCTAAATCAACAAGGGCTCCGAGTCGACGATCGATTCGGAGCCCTGCTCATTCACCTATCTGGCCCGGGCGATACCGCTGAGGCCGTTGCGTCTCAAGCTGCCGCAGGCATCATATCGGTGCAGCGCCGTGGGGATCAATACTCGGCGTCGAGACCGTCCTGCACCTGCTCGGCCGCACGCAGCACGGCGCGGGCCTTGTTTTCCGTCTCTTGCCATTCGGATTCGGGCACCGAGTCGGCCACGATGCCCGCCGCGGCCTGCACATACAGATTACCGTCCTTGACGACGCCGGTGCGGATCGCGATGGCGACATCCATTTCGCCGCCGAACGAGAGATAACCCACTGCGCCGCCGTACAGGCCACGCTTGACGGGCTCGAGTTCGTCGATCAGTTCCATGGCGCGAACCTTCGGGGCGCCGGTGAGCGTGCCGGCCGGGAACGTCGCGCGCAGCACGTCGATGTTCGACAGCCCCGGTTGCAGGCGGCCTTCCACGGAGCTCACGATGTGCTGCACGTGCGAGTACTTCTCGATCACCATCTTTTCGGTGACGGCGACGGTGCCCGTTTGGGCGATGCGGCCCACATCGTTGCGCGCCAGGTCGATAAGCATGACGTGCTCGGCGATCTCCTTCGGATCGCCAAGCAATTCGGTGGCCAGTTCGGCGTCGCGCTCAGGCGTGGCGCCACGCGGACGCGTGCCGGCGAGCGGGCGAATCGTCACGATTTCCTGCTCGCCATCGGGGGTTTGCCGACGTTCATGCCGCACGAGGATCTCGGGCGACGCGCCCACGACCTGGAAGTCGCCGAAGTTGTAGAAGTACATATACGGCGACGGATTGAGCGAGCGCAGGGCACGGTAGAGCGAGAGCGGGGCGTCGCGATACGGCTTGATGAGACGCTGGCCGACCTGGACCTGCATCAGTTCGCCGGCGGCAATGGCGTCCTTGGCCTTCGCGACGGCCGCGAGATAGTCCGGCTTGGCGAATTCACGGAAGGTTTCGGTGCGCACGCTGCCGGACGTGACCGGCGCATCGACCGGCGCCTTCAGGCGGGTGCGCAGCTCACGCAGACGCAGGCGGGCTTTCGAGAAGGCTTCGGGCTGCGTGGGGTCTGCATAGATGATGAGGTAGAGCTTGCCGGTCAGGTTGTCGATCACGGCCAGCTCTTCGGTGAGCAGCAACTGGATGTCGGGCAGGTTCAGGTCATCGTGCGGCGTGGTGTGCGCCAGCTTCTTCTCGATGTAGCGCACGGCATCGTAGCCGAAGTAGCCCGCGAGACCGCCGCAAAAGCGCGGCATGCCCGGGCGCAGGGCCACCTTGAAGCGCGCCTGGAACTGGGTGATGAACTCGAGCGGATCGCCGTCGTGCGTCTCGACGACGACGCCATCGCGTACGACTTCGGTCTTCGGGCCGAAGCTGCGCAGCAGGGTGTGAGCCGACAGGCCGATGAACGAGTAGCGGCCGAAGCGCTCGCCGCCGACCACCGATTCGAGCAAGAAGGTGTTCGCACCGCGCCGGTCGCCCAAGGCGAGCTTGAGGTACAGCGAGAGCGGTGTATCGAGATCGGCCAGCGCCTCGGCGATCAGGGGGATGCGGTTGAAGCCTTGGTTGGCCAGCGATTTGAATTCGAGTTCGGTCATATTGCGCTCTGCCTGCGAGTTTGCCGGCGGGCGGTCCCGCAAAATCGGCGTGAATTGGCGTTGAGAATACCTGAGTCGTGTCGGGGTGGAGATGCTGACCCACGTCGAGCCACAGTGAATGCGCGCGCCTGTGCGAAACGATGGCGCTTGCCGCGGCTCGGCGAACCCGCGCGCTGTGCACGACAGCGCGCCGAGGTATGACGTCTTGGGAACAACAACGATGCAAGAAACGGGTTGCCGAAGTCGAACTCCGACGATCCCGGCCACCCCTTGGAAGGGTTCAGCAGGACCAGCGTCGCCAGGGCCAGGCCCCCCGGTCGATCACGCTCAGACTCCGTTTCTTGTTCAGGAACATGCGCTTGAATGCAATGTGGACGATGGCGAATTCAGCTCGCCAGCACGGGCGTTGCCCTGGGCAGGATCGCCCGGGCGGCGCCCAGAATTGAGCCGACTATACCATCCGTGTCGATCGTTTGTACAGATTCGCCATGGTTGTAGCCATACGGCACGGTCAGCGACCGGCAACCCGCCGCCCGGGCCGCCTGTGCGTCGTTGCCCGAGTCGCCGACCAGCACGGCTTGCGCTGGCGATACGCCGAAGACTTCGCATGCCTTGACGAGAGGCATCGGGTCTGGCTTGCGCTTGGGCCAGGAATCGCCGCCGTACACGAGGTCGAAGTGTTCGGACAGGTCGTAATGCGCGAGCAGCGCCACCGCGAAGCGATGTTGCTTGTTGGTGATGCAGGCCACGGGCAGACCGGCGGCGCGCAGGGCCGCCAACCCTTCGCGAACTTCCGGATAGAGCGCCGTGTTCGCGCCGTTGACCGACGTGTAGACCGCTTCGTACTTGTCCTGCGCGCGCTCGAACAGGGTGTCGATGTCGTCGGCGGGGAAGCGTTCGGCGAGGGTCTTGCGCACGAGATTGGCAGTGCCCTTGCCCACGAACGTCATCAGGCGTTCGGTCGACACGGGCGCTGCGCCCAGATCGGCCAGCATGGCGTTCAGTGCCACCGCGAAGTCGCCCGCCGTGTCGACGAGCGTGCCGTCGAGGTCGATCAGCACCGCGCGGATGCCGTCCAGTTGAAGGTCCGGGGTGTATGTCATGCCACGCTCGCCAGTTGGGCGCGCATCTGGTCGATGACCGCCTTGTAGTCGGGTTTGCCGAAGATGGCCGACCCGGCGACGAACGTGTCGGCCCCTGCGGCGGCAATTTCCGCAATGTTGTCGACCTTCACGCCGCCATCGATTTCCAGACGGATTTCACGGCCGGTCTCGGCCGTATAGGCGTCGATGCGCGCGCGCACGGCGCGCAACTTGTTGAGGGCTTGGGGAAGGAATGACTGGCCGCCGAAGCCGGGGTTCACCGACATGATGAGCACCATGTCGAGACGATCCATCACGTGGTCGAGATAGTGCAGCGGCGTGCCGGGGTTGAATACAAGACCGGCTTTGCAGCCGTTCTCGCGAATCAGCGAGAGCGTACGGTCGACGTGTTCCGATGCTTCCGGGTGGAAGGTGATCACGTTCGCGCCGGCCTTGGCGAAATCGGGCACGATACGATCCACTGGGCGTACCATCAGATGTACGTCGATGGGCACGTCCACATGGGGGCGGATCGCCTCGCACACCATCGGGCCGATGGTCAGGTTGGGAACGTAATGGTTGTCCATCACGTCGAAGTGGATCCAGTCGGCACCTGCCGCCACGACGTTACGGACTTCTTCGCCCAGCCGGGCAAAGTCGGCGGACAGGATGCTGGGGGCGATACAGAATTGCGTCATGGCGGAGCGGGGGGATGGGCGTCAAAACCGACATTTTAAGGCTTTCGCCCGACGCTTGCCGGCGGTGGGCCGAACAGGTGGGCGCCGGTCCGCCTCGAATCGGTCGCGGACTGGCGTCTTTGCCGGTTGCGACCCGCGACGACTTGCCGCAGAATGCGTTGCAAAACGCCACCAGAGAGCACGCATGCGCAACAGGAAGACCCGATGAGCCAGTACGAATTTACCGTCACAGTGCGCCCGCAATACCTCCCGGAGCAATCGGAACCGGATCGGCAGCAATTCGCCTTTGCCTATACGATCACGATTCGCAACAGCGGGGAGGTGCCGGCGCAACTGATTTCGCGTCATTGGGTAATTACCGACGGCGACAACCATGTGCAGGAAGTCAACGGCCTGGGCGTGATCGGCCATCAGCCGTTCCTGCAACCCGGCGAGCAGTTCGAGTACACGAGCTGGGCGATGGTCGCCACGCCGGTCGGCACCATGCGCGGCGAGTACTTCTGCGTGGCCGAGGATGGCACGCGTTTCGACGTCCCCATCGCCGAATTCGCGCTGACCATGCCCCGCACGCTGCACTGAGGCGGGCATGCGCGCAGCGATCAGGCGTCAGCGGCGGTCGTCGGACCAGTCTTCGCGTTTGAGCGGGTCGTCGGCCGCCGGTGCGGCAGCGTCCCGATCTGGCGCACCGCGCGGATCCACCGGGTCTACCGTGTCGCTCGGCATCGGCCGGATCGCGCGCATCTGGCGAACCCTGCGTTTGGGCGACGGCTTGCGGCGCAACACCACGATCGCGGCGACGATCGCGATCGCCAGCAACACCTCCGGCAAGACCAGCAAGGCCGGATATTCATCGAACAGATTACCCATGACGCTCTTCCTGACGAAGTTCGGGCGGTGGCGCGCCGGCCGGGGCCTGGCGTTCGCCGCGTTTGTCGCTTTGCTCTACGGATGTTCGAGTGTGCCTCCGACGAGCACGTCGCGTCCAGGCACGCCGCCGTCGAGCGTGGCGACGCCCCCCGCGGGCGCAGGCCGCATGCAGGCCGTGTCGTGGTCGCAGGTCGACGGCTGGCAGGACGACTCGCTCATCGGCGCGCGTCTCGCGCTCGCCCAGAGTTGCGCGAAGCTGGGCCGTCAAATCAACTGGCAACCGGCCTGCCGCGCGTCCGAGCATATCGACGATCTGGACCCGGCCGCGGCCCGGCAGTTCTTCGAGCAGTACTTTACGCCGTTTCGCATCGCTAACGCCGACGGCACCCAGACGGGCCTGATTACGGGCTACTACGAGCCGTTGCTGCACGGCTCGCGCGTGCGTGGCGGCATCTATCAGACACCGCTCTACAAATGGCCCACCGGCCGGCGCGCCGGATCGCTGCCCGCTCGAGCCGAACTCATGCGCAGCGGCATCCTGCGCGGCCACGAGCTGGTGTACGTCGACGACCCCGTCGAGGCGTTCTTCCTGCAGGTGCAGGGCTCGGGCCAGGTGCTGCTCGACGACGGCTCCATCATGCGCGTGGGCTATGCGGGCAACAACGACCAGCCGTACAAGTCGATCGGACGCTGGCTGATCGATCATGGCGAGATTACGCCTGCGCAGGCGACGATGCAGGGCATTCGCGCGTGGGCGCGCGCCAATCCGACGCGCGTCGACGCCTTGCTCGATGTGAATCCGCGCTTCGTCTTCTTCCGCGAAATGCCGAATCACGGCGTGGGGGGCATCGAGGGGCCGGTGGGCGCCTTGGGCGTGCCGCTCACGGCGGAACGTTCGATCGCCGTGGATCCGGCCTCGATCCCGCTCGGCAGCCCGGTGTTCCTCGCGACGACGCGTCCGCCGTTTGGCGCGAAGGCGAATGCGCCGATCAACCGGCTGATGTTCGCGCAGGACACTGGCAGCGCGATCAAGGGCGGCGTGCGCGCCGACTTCTTCTGGGGACTGGGCGACGACGCCGGCGATCTGGCCGGCCGCATGCGCCAGAGCGGCCGGATGTGGGTGTTCCTGCCCAATCAGTGACGGTCGAGCGCCAACGAAAAAGCCCGCGATGATTCGCGGGCTTTTTCGTTGTGCCGGACGCCGTCGGTGCTTAGCGTGCGCGCTTGTCCAGGACCCGGCGTGCCTTGCCCGCCGAGCGCTCGATGCCACCGACCGGCTTCACACGCACCGCGCACGACACGCCGATGAGCGTCTTGATGTCGCGCTTGAGTTCGCTGCCTGCCGATTGCAGCGCCGCGTCGTCGTGACAGCCGGCGGTTGCCTCGACCTCGACGGCCATCGTGTCCATCGGACCTTCCTTGTCCAGGATGATCTGATAGTGCGGCGAGAGCACCGGCTGGCGCAGCAGCAGTTCCTCGATTTGCGACGGGAAGACGTTCACACCGCGAATGATCATCATGTCGTCGGAGCGGCCGGTGATTTTCTCCATGCGGCGCATCGTGCGCGCCGTGCCCGGCAGCAGACGCGTGAGATCGCGCGTGCGGTAGCGGATGATCGGCAGCGCTTCCTTTGTGAGCGAGGTGAACACCAGTTCGCCGAACTCGCCGTCGGGCAGGACTTCCCCGGTCTGCGGATCGATGATCTCAGGGTAGAAGTGATCTTCCCAGATCGTCGGGCCGTCCTTGGTCTCGGCGCATTCGCTGGCAACCCCCGGGCCCATCACTTCCGACAGACCGTAGATGTCGACCGCGTCGATTCCCATGCGCTTCTCGATGGCCGAGCGCATGTCGTTCGTCCAGGGCTCCGCGCCGAAGATGCCGATGCGCAGCGACGATTCGGCGGCCACCATGCCCTGGCGCTCGAGTTCGTCGGCAATCGCGAGCATGTAGCTCGGCGTGACCATGATGATGTCCGGCTTGAAGTCCTGGATCAGTTGCACCTGCTTTTCGGTCTGGCCGCCGCCAAACGGGATCACGGTCAACCCGGCACGCTCGGCGCCGTAGTGCGCACCGAGCCCGCCCGTGAACAAGCCGTAGCCGTAGCTGACATGCACCTTGTCGCCGCGGCGCGCGCCAGCGGCGCGAATCGAGCGCGCCACCAGATCAGCCCACGTGCTGATGTCGTTGGCGGTGTAGCCCACCACCGTCGGCTTGCCCGTTGTGCCCGACGACGCGTGCACGCGCGAGACCTGCTCCATCGGCACGGCGAACATGCCGAACGGATAGCTGTCGCGCAGATCCTGCTTGGTCGTGAATGGGAACTTGGCCAGGTCGGCCAGCGAGGTCAGGTCGTCCGGGTGGACGCCGGCCTCGTCGAACTTCCGGCGATATACCGGCGAATTTTCATAGGCATGCCGCAACGTCGTCTTCAGACGGTCGAGCTGAAGGGCGCGCAGTTCGTCGAGGCTCGCTTTCTCGATCGGCTCGAGCGGCAAGGCGGTGGTCATGACTGTCTCCTTGGGACTGGCTACTTACTGGTACTGACTCAAACGTATGTGTCTCGCGAACCCGTGTCTGGATGCGCGTGCTGCCGGGCGCGTCAGACGACGTTGCCCTTGATCTGTGCGGACTTGCCGCGGAACATGGCGACGGCTTCACCGGCCGAGTTCGTCAAGCGAATGTCATAGACGCCGTGACGCCCCGAAAGCACCTGCTCCTGTGCCTCGGCCGTAAGCGTGTCGCCCCCCGAGACCGGCTTCAGGAATTCGATGCTGCACCCGGCGGCCACGGTATTGATGTTGTAGCTGTTGCACGCGAATGCAAACGTCGAATCGGCCAGGGTAAACATCAGGCCGCCGTGGCAGATGGCGTGGCCGTTGAGGAATTCGTCGCGGATGCGCATCGTCATGCGCGCATAGCCCGGCCGCACTTCCTGCAGCTCCATGCCGAGCCACTGGCTCGCGCGGTCGCTGCGGTACATGGCCTCGCCCGTGGCGTGGGCAAGTTCTTCCGGTGTCATCTCGCTGGTTGCCTTGGGGGCGGGGGAGGTCAGGCTCATCGTGTCTCTCGTCTTGTTATGGTGTTGGTCGATCAGCGGCCTTCGAACTTCGGCGCGCGCTTCTCCAGGAACGCGTTCACGCCTTCGGCATAGTCGTGCGATGCGCCCAATGCGCGCTGTCCGTCGCGTTCGAGGTCGAGTTGCTGGTCGAGCGTGTTGGTCGCCGAGGCGTATAGCGCTTCCTTGATCGTCGCGAGCGCCTTCGTGGGTTGCGATGCCAGCTGCGTGGCGAGTTTCTGCGCCTCGGGCACGAGCGCATCGTCGTCGACGCAGCGCCAGATCAGTCCCCAGTGCTCGGCCTGTTCGGCCGAAAGCTTGTCGCCGAGCATCGCCAGCCCCATCGCACGCGCCATGCCGACGCGTTGCGGCAGGAACCACGTGCCGCCTGTGTCTGGCAGCAACCCGATCTTCACGAACGCCTGCAGGAAGTTGACCGACGCGCCCGCGAGCACGATGTCGCAGGCGAGCGCCAGATTCGCGCCCGCACCTGCGGCGATACCGTTCACGGCCGCGATCACCGGCAGCGGCATCGCGCGCAGCTTGCGCACGAGCGGATTGAAGTTCTCGTCGATCAGCGCCCCGAGATCGGTCGAGGCCCCCGGTGTGAAGTCGAGATCCGCCAGGTCTTGGCCGGCGCAGAAGCCGCGTCCGGCACCGGTCAGCACAATGGCGCGCGCGCCCTGTGCCTGCGCGGTATCGAGGGCGTCGCGCAACGCCGCATGCATCTCCCGCGTGAAGCTGTTGAGCTTCTCGGGGCGGTTGAGCGTGATCGTCGCGACGTTGGCTTGCAGCGTCAGTTGAACCGTGGCGGTCATCGGTGTCTTCCTCCGGGTGTCGTCTATCGGGTGGGGGGCGGGGCCCGGGGTCAGAGGCGTTCGATGGCGATCGCGATGCCTTGGCCCACGCCGATGCACATCGTGCACAGCGCGTAGCGTCCGCCGGTCCGGTGCAACTGGTATATCGCCGTGGTCACCAGGCGCGCGCCCGAGGCGCCCAGCGGGTGGCCCAGCGCAATTGCGCCGCCGTTCGGGTTCACGCGCGCGTCGTCGTCGGCAATGCCGAGCTGACGCAACACCGCCAAACCCTGGCTCGCAAAGGCTTCGTTCAGTTCGATCACGTCGAACTGATCCAGCGTCATGTTCAATTGCCGCAGCAGCTTGCGCGTGGCCGGGGCCGGGCCGATGCCCATGATGCGCGGGGCCACGCCAGCGGTTGCCATGCCGAGCACGCGCGCGCGCGGCGTGAGGCCGTGCAGCTTGGCGGCGCTCTCGCTCGCAAGCAGCAGCGCGCATGCGCCGTCGTTCACGCCGGAGGCATTGCCCGCGGTGACGGTGCCGTCCGGACGCACCACGCCCTTGAGCCTGGCCAGCGCCTCGAGGCTCGTGGCGCGCGGATGTTCGTCGCGCTCAACGATGATCGGATCGCCCTTCTTCTGCGCGATCGAGACCGGCGTGATTTCCTGTGCGAGCGTGCCGTCAGCCTGCGCGCGCGCCGCCTTCTCCTGGCTGCGCACGGCGAAGCGGTCCTGGTCTTCGCGGCCGATCTTGAAGTCGTCGGCGACGTTTTCGGCCGTCTCCGGCATCGAGTCCACACCGTATTGCGCTTTCATCAGCGGGTTGATGAAGCGCCAGCCGATGGTCGTGTCGAAGATCGCGGCCTGACGCGAAAACGCGCTGTCGGCCTTGCCCATCACAAACGGCGCGCGAGTCATCGACTCGACGCCGCCGGCAATCATCAGTCCGGCTTCGCCCGCCTTGATGGCGCGTGCGGCGGTGCCGATGGCGTCCATGCCCGAGCCGCACAGGCGATTGAGGGTAGCACCCGGCACGTCGATCGGCAGCTCGGCGAGCAGCGAAGCCATGCGGGCGACGTTACGGTTGTCTTCGCCGGCCTGATTGGCGCAGCCGTAGATGACGTCGTCGATCAGCGACCAGTCGACGCTCGGGTTGCGCGCCATGAGCGCCTTGAGGGGAATCGCGCCGAGATTGTCGGCGCGCACGTCCTTCAGGGCACCGCCGTAGCGGCCGATTGGGGTGCGGATCGCGTCGCAGATGAAGGCTTCGGTCATGATCTTTCGTTCCTGTCTTTGCGTGGGGCGGGGTGTGCGCAGCGGCAGCCGCGCAACGGTGAGTGCCTGGAGTCGTGACTTACCGTCGCGCTGGCTTCCCGTCCTCTTGTCTATATATAGAGATGTCGATGTACGGAAGGCTCAGGCAGCGCCGGCGTCTGACTTGGCCGGCACATGGCGGCGGCTTTGCACGACGCGGAAGCGATTCGCGACGAAGGCGGCGTCGGCGAGGCTCGCATTGGCGGCCGGATTACCGCCCGTGCCGTGGTAATCCGAGTAGGCCGCGGATTGGTTCACGAACACACCGCCCGTCAGATTGAGCGACAGGGCAACGCGCCCTTCGATGGCGGCGTCGAGCGCCTGGGCCTCGCCCTCGGCGGACGTCGTGTATGCCGACAGCGTGAGCGCGCCATGCTCGGCGGCGGTGCGTCCGGCCAGGGCGAACGCCTGCGGGCTGTTGTCCACTGCGATCACGAAGGCGATCGGGCCGAACCACTCGCGGGTGTAGGTGGCTTCGTCGGCAACATCGAGCGCGACGATCAACGGCGTGCGCACGCGGGCGTCGGCAAAGGCAGGGTGCTGGAGTGTCTGGCTGTCGAGCACGACGCGGCCGACCTTGCGGGCCTCGTCAATGCGCGCGAGTACGCCGTCGTTCTGGATCGCGCCCAGCAGTTCGACTGCCTTGGCCGGGTCGCTGCAAGTCTTCTGGACGCTGCCGGCGATGGCGGCGACGACTTCCTCGAACGACACCTTGCCGTCGGGTGTCTGGATACCGTCGCGCGGGATGTAGATGTTCTGGGGCGCGGTGCACATCTGGCCCGAGTACAACGCCAGCGAGAAGCCGATGTTGCGGGCCATGCCCTTCAGGTCGTCCGTCGAATCGATCACGATCTGGTTCACCCCGGCCTTCTCGGTGTAGACCTGCGCCTGACGGGCGTGGGTCTCCAGCCAATCGCCGTTGGCGGTGCTGCCCGTGAAATCGATCACGCGCACTTCACCGCGCGTGGCCAATTGCTGCACGGTCGCGCCGTCGTTGGGGTTGGTGGCCGCGAGCGTGACGACATCCGGATCGAAACCGGCTTCGCGCAGCACTTCGCGCGCGATCTTCACCGTGATGGCGAGCGGCAGGATCGCGCCCGGATGCGGCTTGACGATCACGGCGTTGCCGGTGGCCAGGCTGGCAAACAGGCCCGGGTAGCTGTTCCACGTCGGGAACGTGCAGCAGCCGAGCACCAGCGCCACGCCGCGCGGCACGACCGTATAGCGCTTTTCCATGGCGAGCGGCGGGTTCTTGCCTTGCGGCTTCTCCCAGTAGGCGAGTGCCGGGATACGGCGCAGTTCGTCCCACGCATAGGCGACGGCTTCGAGGCCGCGATCTTGCGCGTGCGGGCCGCCGGCCTGGAAGGCCATCATGAAGGCTTGGCCCGTCGTATGCATCACGGCGTTGGCGATTTCGAAGCTATGCGCGTTCAAGCGCTTGAGAATTTCCAGCGACACGCCGACCCAGGCGTCCGGGGTAGCGGCGCGCCACGATTTGTGGGCGTCGCTCACACGGGCGAGCAGGGTGTCGATCTCGAAACCGGGATACGTCGTGCCGAGGGCGGCGCCGAACGGCGAGGCCTCTTGGCCGACGCTGCCCGTGCTGCCGCGCTGTTCCAACGGGAACGCGGCATTCAGATAGTGTTTGAAAGCGGCTTCGCCGTCGGCGGCGGCCGTCTCGCCATAAGCACGCGGGCTTGGCATTTCCGCGAACGGGCTCCAGTATCCACGCGTGGCGATGGCCTGAAGGGCGCGCTCGAGAGTCTCTTGGTGTTTGGCGAAGAGGGGATGAATCATGGTTGTGGATCTGTCCGTGTCGGAATGCGGCTGGCGGATTCGCTGTCTGTCGGCGGGCACGTTCGTGCGGGCGCGCGGCAAGACGCAGGTGACGGCACCCGGTCGTCGTCGAGACATCGCATCGACATTAATTAACCGACCGGTTGGTTTGTTAATATAGCACCAAATCTTCCGGGCGTGGCACACGATGATGCCGGGTTTTCCCCGACGGCTGTCGCGGCGTCCGGCGCGTGGCGTGCAGGTAGCGGCGATGACCGTGATGGTGGAGATGGGCCGTGATCCCGCGTGGGGCGGAGGGTCGTCTGCTTGGCGGAACGCCAGGTGCGTCGCTGGAGGATCGATGGCATCATGCCTAACCACTGCAGTCGACGCCCGGCGGGTCTGGTTACCCCAACTCGCCATGGGCGCCGCAGCGCTATTGCGAACCAACGGCGTGTCCATCGCCTTATGCCTGTTTCCGGTGACTGCCAGGGTGTTGATGCCCTGAGCGCACCGGCCCCCGAACCAAAAGACGAGACTTTGACTGGAGGAAGAAGAGGATGACGTACGAGAATATTCTGGTGGAAACGCGCGGCCGCGTCGGTCTGATCACACTGAATCGTCCGAAAGCGCTCAACGCGCTGAACGACGCACTGATGGACGAACTGGGCGCCGCGCTCACGGCGTTCGACGCTGACGAAGCCATTGGCTGCATGGTGATTACCGGTAGCGAGAAAGCGTTCGCCGCGGGGGCCGACATCGGCATGATGTCGAAGTACACCTTTGCGGATGTCTTCAAGGGCGACTACATCACGCGTAACTGGGAGACGGTGCGCCGCATCCGCAAGCCGGTCATCGCGGCGGTGTCGGGCTTCGCGCTCGGCGGTGGCTGCGAACTGGCGATGATGTGCGATTTCATCATCGCTGCCGAGAACGCCAAGTTCGGCCAGCCGGAAATCAAGCTCGGCGTGATTCCGGGCGCTGGCGGCACACAGCGCCTGACGCGCGCCGTGTCGAAAGCCAAGGCCATGGACATGTGTCTGACGGCGCGTTTCATGGACGCCACCGAAGCCGAGCGCGCCGGGCTGGTCTCGCGCGTGGTACCGCTCGAGACGCTGCTCGACGAAGCGCTCGGCGCGGCCAACACCATCTGTGAATACTCGTTGCCGGTCGTGATGGCGGCGAAGGAAGCCGTCAACCGCGCGTTCGAGTCGACCCTCGACGAAGGGGTGCAGTTCGAGCGCCGGATGTTCCATTCGCTGTTCGCGCTCGAAGATCAGAAGGAAGGCATGGCGGCGTTTGTCGAGAAGCGCAAGCCGGTTTTCAAGCATCGCTGACGCTGGCGTGAAGTCGCGCGACGACCTCCTCCCGGGAGGTCGTCCTATGATAGGCTGCCGGTTTTTTCAGCAAGGGACAAAACGATGTCGATCAACCGACGCGCATTTGCGCTGGCCTTAGTCGTGGCCTCGGGCCTGCTGTTGAGTGCCTGCGGGAAGAAGGAAGAATCGGCCGCGGGCCGGTCGGTGGGGGCGGACGGCGCGCAACCGGTGTACGTCGTCGGCACGGACGCCGCCTACGCGCCGTTCGAATTCGAAACCGATACCCGGCAGATCGCCGGCTTCGACATTGATGTGATGAAGGCTGTTGCGGATAAGGCGGGCATCTCCGTGCGTTTCATCAATACGCCGTTCGAGGGCATCTTCAATTCGTTGATTCAGGGCGATAGGGACATTCTGATTTCGGCGATCACGATCACGGACGAGCGCCGCAAGCAGATGGACTTCTCGGCGCCTTACTTCGAGGCGTCTCAGTTGATCGCCGTGCCGCTGAACTCGAATGTGAAGACGTTCGACGATCTGAAGTCGCTGAAGGTGGGCGTGCAGACGGCCACTACGGGCGACGAGGTGGTGCAGCAGCTCATGGGCAAGAACAATCCGTCGGTCAAACGCTTTGAAGGCACGCCGCTCGCGATGAAGGAGCTGGAGGCCGGCGGTGTGGACGCGGTCGTGGCAGACAACGGCGTGGTGGTGAACTTCGTTACCAACAATCCAGATGCCAAGCTGCGTACGGTCTCCGATAGCAGCTTTCCCAAGGAGTATTACGGTATCGCGGTACGCAAAGGGGATACCGAGTTGCTGGGCAAGATCAACAAGGGGATCGAGGCGATCAAGGCGGACGGCACGTATGACGCCATCTTCGCGCGCTACTTCGGCAAGAAGTCCTGAGAATTGTCATATGACGGCGCGTGCGAGTGCCGTCGTCATTTAAATAAACCCCGCCACGTCACATGGCGGGGTTTATTCATGGGTTTTCAAATTATTTTCACAAAGGGCTTGCCAGGATACGGGGTTTTCACTAATATTCCGTCTCTCGCAACGACGGCGA
>NZ_CABPRU010000008.1 GCF_902459705.1 Pandoraea terrigena
CCCCCGAGGAAGCAATGGCCAAGGAATTGGAAACCGCTGGGTTAGCTCAACGTTGCACTTGACTCTTGAGACCGCCCTGTATTTGCGACAACATTCTGTCACGCGCCGGGTGTGTGAGATAGCCGTCAGTTTCGAAGTCAACCATCTGGTTTTGCGATCGCTGGAAATTCGATGACGTAAACGGCATACCGGCCTGAACGAACAACCCGATAGTCACCACGGCTCTCGAAGCCGATGTGTTTTTTTGGATCGTCAGGCGCGACTCTCATCGTGGCGCGAGGGATACCCTCTTCAAGACGCCGAATAGATTTGAGCAAGCCAAAAGCAACATCGAAAACTAGCCTTGCAAAAAAGGGGGCGACCATAGATTTTGACTAACAATAAGCAAGAAGTGATGGAAGTGTTGACGGGGCCGGAGCGCCGGCGGCGGTGGTCGGCGGAAGAAAATCTGGCGATGGTGCGGGAGAGTTTCGAGCCTGGCAAGACAGTCTCGATGGTGGCGCGTCAGCATGGCGTGAATCCGAATCAGCTGTTTCATTGGCGCAAGCTGCATCAGGACGGCGGCTTGTCGGCGGTCAGTGCCGGCGAGGAAGTGGTGCCGGCCTCGGAACTCAGCGACGCGCTCAAGCAAATCAAAGAGCTCCAACGGATGCTGGGCAAGAAGACGATGGAAGTGGAAATCCTGCGCGAAGCCGTGGAGTATGGCCGAGCAAAAAAATGGATTGCGCGCTCGCCATCATTGCCGGGGGACGACCAGTGAAGCGGGTCTGCGACGTTCTCGGTGTAGCGCGCTCGAATATAGCGGAAAAGCTCGCACGGCCTGCTGACTGGCAGGATGGGCGCGCGGCCCGGGAAACGGATGACGTGGGCCTGGTCGAGGAAATCCGCTTGTTCATTGCCGACTTGCCGAGCTATGGTTGCCGACGCGTATGGGGCCTGTTGCGAAGCGAGCGGGAAGCCCGGTGTGCCGCTCCGGTCAACGTCAAGCGGGTGTATCGGGTGATGTGCGTTCACGGCCTGCTGCTGCAGCGCCGAGCACGGCCACCACGCCCTGAGCGACGACACGACGGCGAGGTCGCGGTAGCAAAGAGCAACCAGCGTTGGTGCTCGGATGGCTTTGAGTTTCGTTGTGATAATGGCGAGCCGCTGCGCGTCACGTTCGCGCTAGATTGCTGCGACTGTGAAGCGATGAGCTGGGCAGCGACGACCGGCGGCCACAGTGGCGATGTGGTGCGCGACGTGATGCTCGCCGCCGTCGAAAATCGTTTTGGCACCGCGCTGAGCGCTCCGGCCGAAATCGAATGGCTGACGGATAACGGTTCGGGCTATACGGCGGACAAAACCCGCAGCTTTGCGGCGTCCATCGGCTTGAAGCCGTTGACGACGCCGGTGTGCAGCCCGCAGAGCAACGGCATGGCGGAAAGCTTCGTGAAAACGATGAAACGTGACTATGTCGCCTTCATGCCGAAGCCCGACGCGACAACGGCTGCGCGCAACTTGGCCATTGCATTCGAACACTACAACGAGAAACATCCTCACAGCGCGTTGAAATATCGCTCGCCGCGCGAGTTCCGACGCAGGACCGATTCATTAACCTTAGTGTGAGGCGGTGTCCGGAAGTACGGGGACAAATCCAGGTATCTCGGTGATTGGTTTACCGTGAGAGGTAGGGGACGCGCATGCCTGCGAGGGGTGCGGGCCGAAGTATCGCCAGATAACGAGGCGAAATTCCGCCACCGTATCCAGGCGTGCATTGCTACGGATGTTGAACTCGGCGATGCGACACTTGGCAAGACGCAGGAGTACCTGCGCCGCTTTTTGGGTGCAATGCCTACTGACGATCACAAACAGTTAGTTAAATTTGCGTGCAGAGTGGCCGAATCACGGGGTGCTTCACCCAACGTGCTTATCGAGGCCGCGGCTCAATTTCGTTCCACTGGCGGCGTGGTGAGACGGCGGGCACGACTGCAGTAAGACGGCAGCAAGGTAGGGGCCGAGTGCGTTGTTCTAATGGGATGTGGACGGGCAACGAGGCTGCCTCTAGTATCGTCATCTGTTGGGGCGACGGGCCCCGAACGCGCTGGCGATGTCGATCATGCGCAGCGTGCCGAGCGGCCGGGCAATCAACGTTTCGTCGATGCCCGGCCCCGGGGAATCACGCAACCGAATCTATCGAGCCGCGTCGCCCAACCCAGCCATCAACATGTACTTCACATGCACATACTCTTCGATGCCGTAATAGCTGCCCTCCCGACCATAGCCCGACTGCTTGACCCCGCCAAACGGCACGGAAGCGGTGCCCACCGAGCCTGAGTTCAGGATCACCATGCCGGCTTCGATGTCGCGCGAGAGGCGAAATGCCCGGCCGAGATCGCGCGTGAATGCGTAGGCGACCAGACCGTATTCGGTGGCGTTTGCGCGCGCGATGACTTCCTGCTCGGAGGCGAATGTGTAGATGGGGAATACCGGGCCGAAGATTTCGGTCGAGCAGATCTCCATGTCGTCGGAGAGGTGGGTGAGGATGGTCGGCGCATAGAAGAGCCCGCCGTTGTTGTGTAGCCGCCCGCCGAGCAGCGTTTTCGCGCCGCTGCTTTGTGCCTGTTCGACGAGCCGCGACACCTTGTCGAGCGCGGCCTGGTTGATCAGCGGCCCCACCACGAAGTCGGGCTGCAATCCCTGATCTACGCGGACTTGCTCGACGGCTTCCTTCAAACGCTGTACGAAGCGATCGTGAATACCGGCCTGCACATAGATACGGTTCGGCGAGATGCAGACCTGTCCCGAGTTGCGTAGTTTCGCGGCAACCAGTCCTGACAGCGCCTGTTCGATGTCCGCATCGTCGAACACGATGAACGGCGCGTTGCCGCCGAGTTCCATCGTCAGCTTTTTGAGCGTATCCGCGCTTTGCCGTGCGAGCAGCCGGCCGATTTGGGTCGACCCGGTGAACGAGATTTTCCGGATGCGCGGGTCGCTGGTCATCAGGCCGCCGATGGTGGCGGGGTCGCCGGTCACCATTTCAAAAACGCCCTCGGGAATGCCGGCGTGTCTTGCGTATTCAAGCAGCTTGTAGGCGGTCAGCGGCGTTTCCTCGGCCGGCTTGATGATAATCGTGCAACCGGCCGCAAGTGCGGTGGCGACCTTGCGCGCAATCATCATGAACGGGAAGTTCCACGGCGTGATCGACGCTACCGGGCCGATCGGATCCTTGGTGACCAGCACGGCGGCATCGGCGGCGTGCGATGGAATCGTGTCGCCATATACGCGCCGGGCTTCTTCCGCATACCATTCGATGAAGCCCAGGCCGTAGTCGATTTCGCCGAGCGCTTCGGTCAGGCACTTGCCGTTCTCGCGCGAGATCAGCTCGCCGAAGTCCTGCCTGTCTTGCCTGACCAGCTCGAACCACTTGCGCAGCAGGTCGCTGCGCTGCCTGGCCAATGTTCGCGACCATGCATGGAACGCGGTGCAGGTGCGATCGATCGCCTCGCGCACTTCCTGCTCCGAGTGGTGTTTGACGTGGCCGACGATGCTGCCGTCAGCAGGGTTTCTTACTTCGATCATGACGTTTCCTCGAGTTCGTGTAGGGATGGCGATTGTCGTGAGCGCGCGGCCTGCGCGATGGGCGCCCACCGACGACACGATGGCTGTACGAGCGTTCTCGACAATCTTGCGGTCATGTTATGAGCGCGGGCCGACGCAGCAAACGCGCATTCATCTGTGATTCTTGCCTGATCCTATGAGCGACTGGTGCTTTGGCCGGCTGCATGCGAAACTGCACCGGTCGACCGCTACGGTTTGTCTTTCCGCTGCCATGGACCCCGCATCCAAACGTCAAGAGCGCCTGCGCCAACAGATGATCGATTTGTTGCTCGAGCTCGCGCCCAACGAGGGCTATAACCTCTCGCCGCTGCCCGATATTCGCTTCCTGCGTTCGAATCGGTCGTTGACCAGAACGCCAGTGCTCTATGAGCCGGGCATCGTGATCGTGTGCCAGGGGCGCAAGCGCGGCTTCTGGGGCGATCAGGTCTATCTTTACGATGCCCAGCGTTATCTGGTGGTCTCAGTGCCGTTGCCGTTTTCGATGGAGACCGACGCGAGCGAAGCCGAGCCGTTACTGGCGATCTATTTGCGGCTGGATTTCGGCATTGCCGCCGATTTGCTGCTACAGCTCGAGGAGCACGAAGCGATGACGCCGATGCCACCTCGCGGCATGGCAACCACCACGCTCGATATACAGCTGGGGCAGAGCGTCTTGCGCTTTTTGCAGGCCATGTTGAATCCTCTTGAGGCTCAGATCCTCGGGCCGGCGCTGGTGCGGGAAATCTATTTCCGGGTTTTCTTGGGCGAGCAGGGCGGCTCGATGCGCGCCGCTTTGAGTCGCCAAGGCAATTTCGGCCGCATTTCCCGCGCGATCCGCAAGATTCATACAAATTTTGCGGAACCGTTGACGGTGGAGGAACTCGCCGCCGAAGCGCGCATGAGCGTGCCGACTTTCCATGTGCACTTCAAGGCGGTGACCGACACCTCGCCCCTGCAGTACATCAAGTCCACGCGCTTGCATCAGGCGCGGCTCCTGATGGCGCGGCTCGGCACGACCGCGGCGGCGGCGAGTAGCCAGGTCGGTTATGAAAGTCCGTCTCAATTCAGTCGCGAGTTCAAGCGGCTGTTCGGTGGCAGCCCATTACAGGAAATCGCGCGCATGAAGCGCAATTTTGCGCTGCCCGACGAAGGCGCACCGTCGATTTTTGTATCGTCGCACTAACCCATACTCTCTGGACAACCCTCGAACATGGCCCGCCGCGACTCGCTTCCGCCACTCAATCCCACGCGCGCCTTCGAGGCGACCGGGCGTCTGCTCAGCATTTCGAAGGCGGCCGACGAACTGGCCGTCACCCCGGCGGCGGTGAGCCGGCAGGTCAGGGCGCTTGAGGATTTTCTGAAGGCGCCGCTGTTCGAGCGGGTGCGCGGCGGTCTCGTGTTGACCGCGGTGGGCGCTCGTTATCTGTCGGAGTTGATGCCGCTTTTCGCCACGCTGCGCGAAGCGACGGAGGCGATCGTGTCTGGCAGCCAGAGCAACAATGTGCTGCGCATCCGCTCGCCGGCCACGTTCGCGGTGCGCTGGCTGATTCCGCGGCTGGCCAGCTTTCACCGGCTAAATCAAAACATCGATGTGCAATTGACCACGTCGTCGGCGCCGCTGAACTTCGCGCTGGAAGACATTGACGCGGGCATTCAACTGGGCGATGGTGACTGGCCCGGCATGAACACGCAGCGCCTGATTCCCAACGAACTGGTGCCGGTGGCTGCGCCCATGCTCACCTTGAAAAGGCCGAGACAGCTCGAAAGTCAAACGCTGCTGCATTCGCTCGCTCGCGCCGACGACTGGGGGCTGTGGCTGGCCGCCGCGGGCGTGTCGAGAATCAACGCACTGCGCGGCATGCGCTATGAGACATCGCTGCTGGCATACCAGGCGGCGATCGAGGGGCACGGCGTGGCGATCGCACAGAAGGCGCTGGTCGAGAAGGATTTGGCCGACGGCACGCTGGTCATCCCGTTTGGACCGACACTCGATCGCGGCGCATACACCTACTATTTCGCATGGCCCTCGGGCAAGCGGCAGACAGCAGCCTTGCGCGCGTTTCGCGAATGGCTTGCCACGGTGGTGCAAAGCTAGCGCTTGCGATGCGGCACATCGCTTTACAAAAAGTCAAAAGGTACGATCAATAAAGTCGTTTGTCCGCGCTACGTGCGCTCTCTATCCTGTTCTCAATGGCTGCAAATCAGTGACACGAATGTCATTTGCAGCGCGGAACTGGATAGGAAAAAATGATAAGAGACAGTCTTCGAGGCATACGCGTGCTGGATTTTTCGCACGTGCTGGCCGGGCCGGTTTGCTCCATGATGCTTGCCGATCTCGGTGCGGACGTGGTCAAGATCGAGCCGCCGTTCGGTGAGCTGGGGCGCAAGATCGGCCCACCATGGATCAACGGCGAGAGCGTCGCCAATCTCAGTGTCAATCGCAATAAGCGCAGTCTGGCGATCGATCTGAAAACCGAGGCTGGCCAGAGAACGATAAGGGAGATGGTCCGGCAGGCCGACGTGATTGTCGAGAACTTCCGGCCCGGCGTCATGGCGACGTGGGGTCTGGATTATGCGTCGCTTGAAGCAACTCACGGCAAGCTGGTCTATTGCTCGATCTCTGCGTTCGGACAAACCGGTGCTGCACGCAGTCGTCCGGCCGTCGACGGCATTATCCAGGCCGCCAGCGGGTTGATGAGCACGCTCGGTGAGCCTGGTTCGGCGCCGTTGAAGGTTCCGGTGCCGGTCGCGGACATGGTGGGCGGCTATATGGCCACCATTGCCGTGCTCGCGGCACTGCACCAGGTCCGATGCAGTGGCGCGGGCCAACATCTGGACATTAGCTTGTTTACGGCGGCCGTTACGCTGCAGCAGGTCGGCTTCACGTCGTTTCTCGCCTCCAACACCGACCCCGAAAAGGTCGGCAGCGCGGCGCCTTACGCCTCTCCGAACGAGGCGTTTCAAACTCGCGACGGCTGGCTGATGATTGCCGCCTATCATCCGCATCGATGGACGTCGCTTTGCGAGGTGCTCGACCTGCCGCATCTCGAATCGGACCCGCGCTTTGTCACCAACACGGATCGCGTGCGCAATCGGGCTGCCCTGCGCCGCGCGCTGGACGAATGCTTCGTGACCCGAACCACGTCCGAATGGATCGACCTGTTGGCTGCTCGCGACATTCTGTGTGCTCCGGTTTCGACGTACAGCGAGGTGGTGAATTCCCGCGAGTATCGCGAAAGCGGAATCGATTCGAGCGTCGATCATCCAATTGCCGGCAAGGTGCGGCTGCCGGGCTTTGTGCTCGGCAAAAGTGACGATCTGCGTACGACGGACGTCGCCGCGCCGCTCGTCGGGCAGCACTCGATCGAAGTCCTCCAGGAATACGGCGTCGCCAATGAAGAGATCGCCGAGTTGCTTGGCCGGGGCGTGATCCGGACCGCCGCTGCGCAAGAAGCGGCGGCCTCTTTATAGGAGGTGGGTGTGAAGCGCGTTCCCCTAATTACCGAGAATCATCGAAATGTCGCGTTGCTCAGGCTGGCATCGGACAACCCTTTGAACCCGCTAACGGATGACCTGGTTGATGCGTTAGGAGATGCCCTCGGGCGGATCGATGCCGACGACGCCGTGCATGCCACTGTCATCACCGGCTCGGACAAGGCATTTGCAGCCGGCGCTGACATTGCGGCGATGTCGGTGCTGAATTACGCCGATGCTTTTCAATCGGACTACGTCGGCCGGAACTGGGATTGCATCCGTGCGCATCGCAAACCGCTGGTTGCCGCGGTTCAGGGGTATGCGCTTGGCGGCGGATGTGAACTGGCAATGATGTGCGACATCGTGATCTGCGCGGACGACGCCACGTTCGGTCAGCCGGAAGTCAAGCTGGGCATTGTGCCCGGCGCGGGCGGAACGCAACGTCTGCCGCGCGCCGTGGGCAAGTCGCTGGCGATGCAGATGTGCCTGACCGGCGTGTCGATTTCGGCACAGCAGGCCTTGGCCTCCGGCCTCGTCTCCGGGGTCGTCGCCTGCGAGCGGCTGGTTGCCGAGGCGCTCGACATCGCCGGCTCGATCGCAAGACACTCCCTGCCGGTTCTGATGGCGATCAAGGAAGCGGTGGGCCGATCCTTTGAGTCGTCCCTGGGCGACGGACTGTTATTCGAGCGACGGCTTTTTCATTCTGGCTTCGCGTTGCACGACCAGAAGGAAGGCATGGCGGCGTTCCTGCAGAAGCGAGCGCCGGAATTTCTCAATAAGTGAGTATCTGTATGAATGGTTACGCAATGAACTCCAGGCAGGATGACATGACGACCGGCGAGGCGCAAGGCGAAGGATTAGTTTTGACCTGTGTCGCCGACGGCGTGATGACAATCACGCTGAATGAACCGAAAACCGGTAACGCGCTCGATGTGGCGATGACCGAAGCGCTGGCCGCGGCCCTGGAGCGGGCCAGCGGGCTTTCGAACGTGCACTGCGTTCTGCTGAGGTCCTCGGGCAGGCATTTCTGCACGGGCGGCAATGTGAAGGATATGGAGGCTGGCGCCGACCTGATGCAAGGCTCGGTCGAGGCGGTCAGGGAGCGCCTCGCAGGGAGCCTGCATCGCATTACCCGCGCGTTGCATGCGCTGCCGGTGCCGTCCATTGCCGCGGTCAATGGTGCCGCGGTGGGCGCGGGATTCGATGTCGCATTGATGTGCGATTTGCGCATTGCCGCGGAAAACGCCCGCTTCGCGGAAAGCTTTCTGCGGCTCGGCCTGGTCTCCGGCATCGGCGGCGCCTGGTTCCTCGCCCGGATCGTCGGCGTGGCCAAGGCGATGGAGTTGACGCTGACCAGCGAGTTCATCGATGCGCGCCGAGCCCTCGATGCCGGCATCGTCTCGCATGTCGTGGCCGACGACGCACTGGACGCGGCGGCGGAACGACTGGCTGGAAAAATCGCCAGCAGCCCGTCACATGCCCTGCGCATGGCCAAGCAATTGGTCCGCCAATCGGCGGAGGCGTCGTTGCCGGCGGCGTTGGAGATGGCAGCCTCGATGCAGGCCATTCTCCTTTGCGGCGAAGAGCATAAGGCCGCGGTTCGCCAGTTTCTAAAGTAAAGCGTCGGCAGACGACGCGCTCTATGTAACGCAAATAAAAATCAGTGGAAGGAGACAGTCATGAATACGCATCATCGCCAGCCGGCGGCGCCACGGCAAATGTTGAAAATCATCGCAACCTCGAGCCTGGGAACGATGCTCGAGTACTACGACTTCTTCGTGTATGTCGCGCTGACGGGAACGCTAACGCAATTGTTTCTGCCATCGGCGGATAGAACCGTCGCTGCGCTCGTGGGCGTCGCGACGTTTGGCATCGCCTATCTGGCCAGGCCAATCGGCACGATTATCTTTAGCCCCATGGCGGATCGGATCGGGCGCAAGAAGACCTTTGTCATCACACTGGCGTTGATGGGCATCGCGACGGTCGGCATCGGTTGTTTGCCGACTTATGGCGCTGTCGGCGTTGCGGCGCCCGTCGCGTTGCTGGTGCTGCGCATTACGCAAGGCATTGCGCTCGGTGGGGAGTATGGCTCGGCTGTCGTCTATGTGGTCGAATACGCACCGCAGGACAAGCGCGGCATGTTCACGAGCGTGTTGCAGAGCACGGCCGGGGTCGGGCTGTTGCTCGCCCTGGCGATCGTGTCGGCATTGCGACTGACGCTCGACGCCCACGCATTCGCCGCCTGGGGCTGGCGCGTGCCGTTCCTGGTCTCCGCGCCGATCGTCGCAATTGCAACGATGATTCGGCTGGGCATGAAGGAGACGCCGGTGTTCGTGGAGATGCAGGCAAGCGGGCGTTTGTCGAAAGCGCCCCTGTCCGACACGGTGACGAGCAAAACCTCATGGAAAGCCATTCTGGTCGCGATCTTCGGTGCCCAGGGAGGCACCTCGGTATCGCTGTACACGTCGGTTGTCTATATGCTGTACTTTCTGCAGAACGTGCTCAAGGTCGAGCCGACTCACGCCAGTCTTTGCGTGGCGGTCGGCATCGTGATCGCGACGCCGATGTTCCCGGTGTTCGGCCGCTTATCCGATCGAATCGGGCGAGCTCGCGTCATGTTCATCGGCATCTTGGTATGGATGGCCTGCGCGTATCCGGCCTTTGCGGGGATCCGCACAGGCGTGCTCAACGGGGCCTGGGGCGTGGTTGCGGCACTCATCACGGTACTCGCCGTGCTGACCGCCATGATCATGGCGCCGCTACCCGCATTTATTGCCGAGTGCTTTCCGCCTCAGAGCCGGACGACCGGATTCGGACTCGCGCAGCAACTGGGCAACATCCTGTTTGGGGGATTCCTGCCGCTGATCAGTTTGTCGCTGGTAGCGCTGACCGGCAATCAATTGGCAGGGGTCGCCTACTCGATTACGTCACTGGTACCTTGCCTTGCCGTTACCTACTTCTGGGGATTCAAGCGAGACCGGGCTAGTCGCCGATCAGAGGTGATGAGTGCGCCAGCACCTGTTGGCGACTGAAGCATTCTGCAAATTTCCTTATCGCGTGCGGCCAGCGAACACAGCGACAATCCACACATTGTCGCTGTGTTGCATGGGTGGGCGCGGTGTGTTTGAGCAGATTGCCAGCACGTGGGTTTGCTAGCTACCCATCTAGCGTGGAGTACGGCAGGCTCAGGCCTTGGACGCCGGTTTATCGTTGGCCGTGCCTGCGGGCAACTGCGGCACCGACACGAAATCGTCAAGCGAGAGGCCCTTTTCCTTGAGCAGCGCCTCCAGCACCGGTTGCAGACGGCCGAGACTTTCCTGCACGGCTTCGCGCACCGTGTCGACCACCACCTGCGTACTCCGCTCGATCTCGATGTTGACCCGCGTGCCGGCGAGCTTGTCCTCGAACGTCGTCATGCGGCGTGTCTCGGGAATCAGCCACACTTCGAACCAGCCTTCGTGGCGATTGACTTCCGAGACCGTCAGGCTCGCGCCGTTGATCGCGATGTATCCCTTCGCGAAGACATACTTGCGGAACGCTTCGGGAATTGCGATACGCAACACGCGGTTGGTGTCCGACGTGCGCACGCTGAGGATGTCAGTTGAGAAGTCGATGTGGCCCGAGAGGGGATGGCCACCAATTTCGGCGCCATCCTTGGCTGCGCGCTCGACATTGACCTGTGCGCCCGGGCCGAAGCCGCCGAGTGTCGTGACGTTCAGGCTCTGGAGAATGACGTCGAACGACGCGCTGGTGGGCGAAAGCAACTGCGTGACCGTCAGGCAAACGCCGTCGACCGAGACGCTGGCCCCGAGCGCCAGGTCTTCGCAGAAGCCCTCGGGAAACGCGAGATCGAGGGTGCGCATGCCGTCGCGATCTTCGATGGACGACAGTGTGGCCGTGCCTTGAACAATTCCGGTAAACATCGTGATGTCGGTAACTAGAGTCGTGGGTTGCTATGTCGCAGTATTCTACTGCGTTGCGCCGGTATGCCGCTCGGCATGCGACGTGCTACGATGCCGCCTTTTCACGGGATCGACATGGGTTTCGAAGGTTGCCTGCTGGCGGAGGACTTTTACTATTGGGCGGAGACGTCGCCCGCGCCGGACGGGCAATTCCACGGCGTGGTGCATTTCACCGGCTGGCGCGACGTGGACGACGTCATCGAAACGCTGGACCCGCCGCTAACCCACACCACGCCTGAGGCCTATCGCTGGGCCAACGACGCGCTCGAAGCCGCGCACGCGCTGGCCAAGGCGCTGGCCGCCGACGGTAGCCTCGGCATCGATCTCTGAACGACTGGAATTCACCCGGCCTGCCTGAGGGGCAAGCCCATCACGGACCGCATCATGACACAGACGAAATTTGAGATTCAAAAGCGCAAGGGCCTGAAGATCGACGCCAGCGTGCGTCGCGGCCCGCAAGGCGGCAAGCAAGTCGGCGCGCAAAACAAGCGCAATGCAGTCGGCAGCAAGCTGCTCGGGGCGTTGCTCGGCACCCCAACGGACGAAGCGACTGACGTCGCCGCCGCCGGCACGACCGACAACGACGCGAAAAAACAGGGCGCCGACAAGGCCTGAGCGCGCCGAGTGCGCGGCTGACGCGACGACGCCACGTCCGCGTCCGCCGCGGCAACCCGCGCGTCGAACAAACGCGATTGACGAACGGAGCCAACGAAAACGTCGGACGAACGCGTCAAACGATCACGCCAGATGAACGCTTTGCGCTAGCGCGCTGGGCGGCCCGCAGGTCAGGGGACGACCGCCAGGAACAGGAACGCGGCGAACAGCACCAGATGGACGGCGCCTTGCAGCACGGTGGTGCGTCCGGTGCCGAGCGTGATCACGCCGACCAGCAGCGTTACGGCGAGCAGGACCGTTTCCTTCGGTGCGAGACCCAGTTCAATGGGCTGATCTAGCATGAGCGAGACCGCCGCGACGGTCGGAATCGTCAGCCCGATACTCGCCAGCGCCGAGCCGAGCGCCAGGTTCAGGCTCGTCTGCAGTTTGTTCGCTCGCGCGGCACGCAGGGCCGCCAGTCCTTCCGGCAGCAATACCAGCGCGGCAATCACGATCCCGACCACCGCCTTCGGCGCACCGGCCTCGGCAACGGCCTGTTCGACAGCCGGCGACAGCTTCTTCGCCAGGCCGACCACCGCCAGCAACGCCACCACCAACAACCCCAGACTCAACACGGCCGTGCGACGCGACGGCGGTGCCACGTGCACTTCTTCGCTCGGCGCTTTGGCCAGGAAGTAATCGCGATGGCTCACCGTCTGCACGAACACGAACACCATGTACAGCACGAGCGAGATCATGCCTTCGAAGGCCAGTTGCGACGCCGTCAGTCCGGGGCCCAGTACCGAGCTGGTGTAGTTCGGCAGCACCAGCGTGAGTACCGACAACGCGCACAGCACCGCGAGCGCGGCACTCGCGCCTTCGACATGGAAGCCCTGCGTGTGATGGCGTACTCCACCAAAGAGCAGGCACAGGCCGACGATCCCTGTCGAGACGATCATAATGGCCGCGAACACTGTATCGCGCGCGAGTCCGGCCTTGTCGGGTCCGCCCGAGAGCATCACCGACACGATCAGGGCCACTTCGATGATCGTGACGGCCACGGCCAGCACGAGCGTGCCGAACGGCTCGCCGACCTTGTGGGCGACTGTTTCGGCATGGTGCACGGCGGAGAACACGGCGCCGGCCAGCGCTGCTGCACATACCGCGAGCGCGGTGCCATAGGGCAGGAAGCCGGCGATGCCGAGCACGCCGAGGGCCACGATTGGCGTGTACGTGGTCCAGTGCCCCAGATTGGCGGTCTTTGAGGAGGACATCGTCGGAGACTCCAGGATTCGGGGAACGGGTCAGGCGCGAAGTACGACAGATGCCGCGACGGCTGGAACGTTGCCTCGATGAGAACGTCGGGCCGGCGGGTCATGGTCGCAGAAAAGTGACACCCCGACAACAGCAAGGTGTTGAGGTCTCACGCCGTGAATCGTCAGTCTGTCGAGACGCACATGAACACATGATCCTCAGTGACCATGCCTTGGTTGCCGAGTGCGAACGTGCCGAGAAGTGCCGTGGGTTGAACGACACGTCGTGCATATTTCGCGCCGCTATTGACGCCCTGGGGGCGACGCGCGTACTGTCACGCTCAATTTCGCGAGGAGACATTGCTTTGAAACTGCTGCGTTTCGGCCCGAAGGGCCAGGAAAAGCCGGGCCTGCTCGACGCCGACGGCAATGTGCGTGATCTCTCGGGAGTGCTGGTCGACATTACGCCGCAGACACTGAGCCCGCAGGGACTCGTGGCATTGCGCGCGCTGGATCCGGCGACGTTGCCGGTGGTGAAATCGCCGGGGCGTCTGGGCGTGCCATTCACGGGGCTGGGCAAGTTCCTGGCCGTTGGGCTGAACTACAGCGACCATGCGGCCGAAGCTGGTTTGGATGCGCCATCCGAGCCGGTGCTGTTTACCAAGTGGGAGAACTGCCTGAACGGCCCGAATGACCCGGTGGTGCTGCCCAAGAACGCCGTCAAGGGCGATTGGGAGGTCGAACTGGGCTTCGTGATCGGCAAGACGGCCCGCTATGTGCCGATCGAAGACGCCCTCGACTACGTGGCGGGGTATTGCCTCGTGAACGACGTCTCCGAGCGCGAGTACCAGATCGAGCGCGGTGGCACGTGGGACAAGGGCAAGGGCTTCGACACGTTCGGTCCGGTCGGCCCGTGGCTGGTGACAACCGACGAGATTGGCGATCCGCAACAACTGGGCTTGTGGCTCGACGTGAACGGTGTGCGCCGCCAGACGGGCCACACGTCGAAGATGATCTTCAGCGTGGCGTATCTCGTGCATTACATGAGCCAGTTCGCCACGCTCAAGCCGGGCGATCTGGTGACAACCGGCACGCCGCCGGGCGTCGGCCTGGGGCAGAAGCCGCCGGTGTTCCTCAAGCCGGGCGACGTCATGCATCTGGGTATCGATGGCCTGGGCGAGCAAACGCAGGAAGTCCGCGCATACGATACGCGCTGGCTCGACTGAGCGCGTTCCTGTCGCTCGCTGCCGAGAGGCGCTCGAGCGACGCGGGCGATCGGGTCTTCCGGGGCATTGACGGCCAGTCGATGGTCTGGCGCGGCGTGACCTGCGCCGCGAGCGGTGCGCGAGGCGGGCGGTGCAGGTGACGCGATGCCCGCCTCGCCATGCCCGGCAGCCCGCTCTCTGTCCGATGTCTGCTGGGAGTTGTCCGTCCTTTGGCCCGGAAAATTCTGCCTCGGTATGGCCAGGTGACGCAAAGTCGTGTGGGGTATGGGCTGGCAGGTTCGCTTCGCGTGCAATTGCTGGCACACTTGCCCCATTCGTCAGCACACGTCCGCGGCATTTGCGAGTGGGCGCCACTATCGAGAGACCAATGGAACGATGTCCGTGGAGCGATGGCTTCGAGCAGTATCGTCGGTATCACGACGAAGAGTGGGGGGTACCGCTGCGCGATTCGCGCGCGTTGTTCGAGCTGCTGATGCTCGAAGGGGCGCAGGCGGGACTCTCCTGGTCTACCATCCTCAAAAAGCGCGATCACTACCGTCTGGCGTTCGAGCATTTCGATCCGGTGCGCATCGCGGCATTCGGGCCGCAGGACGAGGCTCGCCTGCTGGCGGATGCCGGGATCGTGCGCAACCGTCTCAAGATCGCCGGCGTGATCAAGGGGGCGAGGGCCTATCTGGCGATGGAGTCCGCAGGTACGCGCTTTAGCGACTTCGTCTGGCAGTTCGTCGGCGGTGAGTCGCTGCAAAACCGCTGGACGTCGCTTGACGAGGTGCCGGCGAGTACCGCCGTCTCGGACGCCATGAGCAAGGCGCTGAAGAAGGCGGGATTTACCTTCGTGGGCTCGACGATCTGCTATTCGTTCATGCAGGCGGCGGGCCTGGTGAACGACCATCTCGTCGCGTGTCCGCGTCACAAGGCGGTGAAGGGGGGAGCGGCCGTGAGGGCGAATGCCTCGGCGGAGCGCAAATGCGGCATCGCGCAAGCGCCGAAACGCCGTGGTGGCGCGTCGTCGGCTACAATCGCGCCTGACGAATCAGGATCTGCCTAATGTTCAGCTACCGCCACGCCTTTCACGCCGGCAACCACGCCGACGTGCTGAAACACTTCATCGCCGTTGAATGCATCGATTACATGCGCCAGAAGGACGTGGCGTTCTGGTATATCGATACGCATGCAGGCGCAGGCGGTTACGCGCTCGACAGCAAATGGGCCGACAAGACGGGCGAGTTCGAGACCGGTATCGGCCGCCTCTGGGCGCGCGACGATCTGCCGCCGGCGCTCGCGGACTACGTCACGCTGGTGCGCGAATTCAATCCGGATGGCAAGCTGCGCTACTACCCGGGCTCGCCGTACTTCGCCCTGCAACTGCTTGGGGATCGCGATCGGCTGCGCTTGTTCGAGATGCACCCGACCGAACAGGAAGTGCTGCGCGAAAACTTCGAGGCGCAGGGGCGGGAGGTGGCGCGTCGCACGATGATCTTCGGCGCCGACGGTTTTGCCGGTCTCAAGACGATTTTGCCGCCGGCATCGCGCCGCGCTTTCACGCTGATCGATCCGTCATACGAAGACAAGCGCGATTACACCCGCGCAACGCAGACCGTGCAGGAAGGTCTCGATCGTTTTCCGACGGGGATGTATGCCGTGTGGTATCCGCTGGTGCAGCGTCGCGAGGCTGCGCAGTTGCCGGAGCGCATGAAGCGGCTCACGATCAACGGGCAGCCGATCAAGAACTGGGTGCATGCGGCGCTGACCGTGTGCAATCCGGTGCCGGGCGGCCTGGGTCTGCATGGCAGCGGCATGTTCATCGTGAATCCGCCGTACATGTTGCAAGACACCCTCAAGACGACCCTGCCGTATCTGGTCAAGACGCTTGGCCAGGACAAGGGGGCGCAATTCCTGCTCGAAGGAAGGCAGAACTGACACGTCCGGCCCGCGAGGGTTGGCTTGCCGGTATTGTTGTCGTCAGCGTCAATGTCAACGTCAACGCACGACGCTTATTTGCTGGAGGCAGGCGCTTCGTACGGCAACGACAGCAGTTCGTCCGGCGCCAGATAGCGCCATTCGCCCAGCGCGAGATTGCCCATCGGCAGACCGCCGATGGCGATTCTGACCAGTCCCTCCACGCGATTGCCTGCCGCGGCGACCATCCGTTTGACCTGGTGGTATTTGCCTTGCGTGATCGTCATGGCGATCTCGTGAGGGGATGCCAGTGTGACGTCCGTTGCGGCGAGCGGTTCGGTCTCGTCGCGCAGCAATACGCCGTCGCGCAATGCCTGCAACATGTCGTCGGTGACCGGATGCTTGGTCGTGGCCACGTACCGTTTGGGCACGTGGCGACGTGGGGACATCATGGCATGCAGGAACGGGCCGTCGTCGGAGAGCAGCAGCATGCCGGTCGTGTCCTGATCGAGGCGCCCGGCCGGTTGCACCCCACGTACGGCCAGCGGCAAGGGCAGTAGCGAATGTACGCCTTCGTGATGCGTCGGACTCGTGGAGCACTCGTACCCTTCCGGCTTGTTGAGCAACACGTAGACGTGTTCGCGGTATTCCCACGGTTCGCCGTCGAGCGTGAATTGCAACCCTTGCGGGTCCAGCGACTCGCGCGGATTGTCGTGCACCACGCCGTCGATGGCAAACGCCCCGGTGGCGATGAGCTTGCGGCACATCTTGCGACTCCCGAAGCCCTGTGATTGCAGTAAACGATCTAGCTCGATGATGCGTTCTCCGTGCATGCATGAAAAAAGCCGATGATCTTTCGATCATCGGCTTTTTGAATTTTTTGGTGCCCAGAAGAGGACTCGAACCTCCACGGTGTTACCCGCTAGTACCTGAAACTAGTGCGTCTACCAATTCCGCCATCTGGGCCTCGTCGGCTTGCCAACTGCTTGCTCGCCGCGAAGAAGTGAGATTATGCCGAGGGGCTAACATGCTGTCAACAGGTTCGCGGCAAAAAATCAAAAAACGGTATCGCGGGCCTGTCAAGACGGCCGCAACGCGCAATTACGCGGCGCGGCCCATGTGCTCCGACCGAATCATATCGATCAAATGGCGCAACCCCGGAAGCGTTTGACGCCGACTGGGGTAGTACATCGACAACGGCGGCCCGTCGACCGCCCAGTCCGTCAGCACGGCCTCCAACGTACCGTTGGACAGTGCCTGCGATACATTGCGCTCCAGCACATAGGCCAATCCCAAGCCGCCTGTCGCCGCTGCGATCACGCCGTCGCTCTCGTTGATACTCAACGCGCCCGGCACATCAAGCTCGATCGCCGTCGGCCCGTTGCCCAACTCCCACTTATAGAGCGTGTTGTCGCCCAGGCGCATCCGGATGCAATTGTGCGACATCAGATCCTGCGGCGTCTTGGGCCGGCCGTGCCGCACGAAATACGCGGGCGAACCGACCACGATCCACTTGAGCGCGGGGGTGAGCGGCGTTGCGATCATGTCGCCCGGCACTGTGTCGCCATAACGCATCCCGGCGTCAAAGCCTTCCGCCACGATGTCGAGCATCCGGTCGTCTACCGTGATATCCAGTTCGATGTCTGGATACGATGCCACGAATCGCGGCAGAATCGGATCCAGCAGTAACCGCGCCGCGTCGCGCGGCACATTCAGTCGCAAACGCCCGGCCGGCGATGCCCGGTAACGGTCCAGTGCACCGATGGCCGATGCAATCTGCTCAAGGCCCTGCTCCAGCTCGGTCGCCAGCGCCGCGCCCGCTGCCGTCGGCGACACGGACCGACTCGTGCGGTTGAGTAGCTTCACGCCCAGGCGCGCTTCGAGATTGCGCATCGCGTGGCTCAGGGCCGAGGTCGTGACCCCCAGTTCAGCGGCGGCCTCCCGAAAACTCTGCCGGCGGCAGATCGTGACGAAGACGTTCAAATCGGCAAGCTCACCGCGAGTGAAGGCAGGCATGTCATTCCCAACGAGTATCAAGTCAACGAAATCGCATACGCCCTACGTCCCTGATGCGTCAGGCGGCCGTTGAGCAATATTCAATTTTTTGTGAGGCAAATTCTACCGATTTCGTGCGGATTCTGGGGAGACGTCATGCGTGACGTGACATGCTCGCGACACACCTGGCGAATCGCTCGGGCCGAAATTGGCATTCGACTCAGTCTCAGGTGGGTCGGCGTCAAAGGTTGGCAGTGCGACGGCATGCCCTGGACATTGGCGGCCGGGGGCGGACGGGCGTCGATGGGCGAGGGCGCAAGAAAAAAGCCGATGATCTTTCGATCATCGGCTTTTTTGAATTTTTTGGTGCCCAGAAGAGGACTCGAACCTCCACGGTGTTACCCGCTAGTACCTGAAACTAGTGCGTCTACCAATTCCGCCATCTGGGCCTCGTCGGCTTGCCAACTGCTTGCTTGCCGCGAAGAAGTGAGATTATGCGTACGCCGTGCGGCACTGTCAACACTTGGGCGCGAAAAATTTTCTTTTTTCTCGCCGGCCTGCAAGCCTGCGCTCAAATTCCGCATAGGTGGCAGTTTTCGCGAGGTTTGCCGTATGATTGTCCCTGACTGTGCGACCCCGCGTTTTCGCGCAACGCACAGCACCACGGACCGTCGGGCGCATGGTGCGCCACTCGGCCGGACTCAACCGGCACAGTAACGCTACCGACTTTTGAGCAAATATCCCTATCCGATTCCGAGCCGCGAAGAAATCCTCGGTGTCCTGCGCACTGCCGATGCCGCGCTGTCCGCCAACGACATCGCCGAAGCCCTGGCCATCAAGAAGCAGGAGCGCGAAGGCTTTTTCAAGCGCCTCGCCGCGATGGAGCGCGATGACCAGATTCGCCTCGATCGCCGCGGCTACTATCAACTGACCCACCCCTCGAACTTCATCGCCGGCCGTGTCATCGGTCACCGCGACGGCTACGGCTTCGCCGTGCGCGACGAAGGCGGCGACGACCTCTTCCTTCCCAGCGAGGAGATGAAGAAGGTCATGCACAACGATCGCGTCCTCCTGCGCGTCGCCGGCTACGATCGCCGCGGCCGTCCGGAAGGGCATATCGTCGAGGTGGTGAGCCGTGCCAACACGCACGTCATCGGTCGCCTGCTCAACGAAAACGGCGTGATGGTCGTCGCGCCGGAAGACAAGCGCATCGGTCACGACATCCTCATCCCGCCGCGCGCGCAGGGCAAGGCCAAGGTCGGACAGGTCGTCTCCGTCGAGCTCACCGATTACCCCAGTCGCTATAGCCAGCCCATCGGTCGCGTCTCGGAAGTGCTCGGCGAAATCGACGACCCCGGCATGGAAATCGAAATCGCCGTGCGCAAGTACGGAGTGCCGCACCAGTTCTCGCCCGAAGCGCTCGCCGCGGCTGGTGCGCTGCCCGACGAGGTGCGCGCCCCCGATCTGCGCCACCGCATCGATCTGCGCGACGTGCCGCTCGTCACCATCGACGGGGAAGACGCCCGCGACTTCGATGATGCCGTCTACTGCGAGCCGGCCAAGGTCGGGCGCAGCGATGGCTTCCGCCTGATCGTCGCCATCGCGGACGTCTCGCACTATGTCGACTCGGGGGGCCACCTCGACGCGGACGCACTGACGCGCAGCACATCGGTCTACTTCCCGCGACGCGTCATTCCGATGCTGCCGGAAAAGCTCTCGAACGGCCTGTGTTCGCTTAACCCCGACGTAGACCGCTGTGTCCTCGTGTGCGACGCCCTCGTTGCGCCGAACGGTGAAGTCAAGGCCTATCAGTTCTACCCGGCCGTGATCCACTCGGCCGCACGCCTGACCTACACCGAAGTGGCCGCCGTCCTGGGTAACACCAAAGGCCCCGAAGCCCAACGCCGCGCCGCGCTGCTGCCGCATCTGCAGAACCTGTACGCGCTTTACAAAGTGCTTGCGAAAGCGCGCAAGTCGCGCGGGGCCATCGAATTCGATTCGACCGAGACGTATATCGTCTGTAACGCGCAAGGCAAGATCGAGCAGATCCTGCCCCGCACGCGTAATGACGCCCACCGTCTCATCGAGGAGTGCATGCTCACGGCCAACGTGTGTGCCGCCGATCTCCTCAAGCGTCACAAGCAGGCGGGCCTGTATCGCATTCACGCCGGGCCGTCGGGCGAACGACTCCAGGTGCTGCGCACGTTCCTCAAGACCCTCGGGCTTTCGCTCGGCGGTGGCGACGAACCTGCCACGTCCGATTACGCGGAACTGATGACGCAGATCGAGTCCCGCCCCGACGCGCCCATGCTCCAGACGATGCTGCTGCGCTCGATGCAGCAGGCCGTCTACAGCCCGGACAACATCGGCCACTTTGGTCTGGCGTATCCCGCTTATACGCACTTCACCAGCCCGATTCGTCGCTATCCGGACCTGCTGACGCACCGCGCCATCAAGGCGATCCTGGCCGGCAAGAAGTACGAGCCCGAAATCCCGGCAGGTGTCGAACTGACGACGGGTCTGTCGCCGCACGCGCGCAAGCTCCAGAAGGACGACGACTCGGCCGCCGGGAAAGCCAGGAAGACCGCAGGCGCGAAGAAGCGCGACGCGATCTGGGACGAACTCGGCCTGCATTGCTCGGCCAATGAACGTCGTGCCGACGAAGCGTCGCGCGACGTCGAAGCCTGGCTCAAGTGCTACTTCATGCGCGACAAGCTTGGCGAGGAATACGGTGGCACGGTCAGTGCTGTCACCTCGTTCGGCATCTTCGTGCAGCTTGACGACCTCTTTATCGAAGGGCTCGTCCACGTCACGGAACTGGGCAGCGATTACTTCCAGTTCGACGAAGTCCGCCACGAATTGCGCGGCGAGCGCACCGGCATCCGCTATCGACTGACCGACCGCGTCCGCGTACAAGTGAGTCGCGTGGATCTGGACGCGCGCAAGATCGATTTCCGTCTCGTGCGCGAAGTCAACGCCCGTGCGCTGGCGAAAACGTCGGGTCGCGCCGAGCGTGGTGGGGCACCGGTGCCCGTGCCGGCTGCCGGTGCGCCCGGATTGGCCGGTTCGGCGGGGTCGGTCGCCGCCAGGCCCAGCATCCGCCAGATGCCCAAGGGCGGTGCGCTGCTCAACGGCGTGCAACTGGCCCCGGCGGGCAAGCATCCCGCCAAGCCGAAATCCGCAAAAGTGAATGTTGCGCGGGCCGAGCGAGGGGCCACGTCGCCCGCCAAATCGGGGGGAGGCGGCAAGGCGCCGGTGAAGCGTCCGGGCGGTCCGGCGAAGAAGCCGCGTCGTTGATTCGCACAGTGCGACGGAGGGTTTGCAGTAAGATGGGCGCCTTGTGCCGGCCGTGACCGGCGACGGGTGTCCGCGATGGATTGCGGCGGCGGTGGCCCATGCGGGCTCCGCCGCCGTCGTGTTTTGTACGGCGACAGTTGCGCACGGCCGTGCCGGCACACGCTATTTTGAGGATGTGAAATGAGTCAATTGAAACTGCTGTTCGGCTTTCACGCGGTGACCGCGCGCCTGCGCCACGATGCGGGCAGCGTCGAAGAGATCTACTACGATCCGAGCCGGCGCGATCGCCGCATGACCGACTTCCTGAAGCATGTGGAGTCGCTCAAGGGTGCCCCCGGCGTGAAGATCAAAGTCATTCAGGCCGACGGCAAGCGCCTGGACGGCATGGCCGGATCGTCGCGCCATCAAGGCGTGGTCGCCCGTGCCCAGGAAGTGTCGCTGGCGCTGAACCTCGACGAACTGCTTGACGGTATCTCCGGCCCGCCGCTCTTGCTAGTGCTCGACGGCGTAACCGATCCGCATAACCTCGGCGCGTGCCTGCGTGTCGCCGATGGAGCCGGGGCGCATGCCGTGATCGCACCGAAAGACCGCGCTGTCGGTCTGAATGCGACCGCCGCCAAGGTCGCCAGCGGTGCAGCGGAAACCGTCCCATACATCATGGTCACGAATCTCTCGCGGACCCTGCGCGAATTGCAGGAGCGCGGCATCTGGGTGGTCGGCACCTCCGACGATGCGCCCGCCGACATCTACGGCACCAAGCTTACCGGGCCGATGGCGATTGTCATGGGCGCCGAAGGCGAGGGCATGCGTCGTCTGGTGCGCGAGCACTGCGACGAACTGATGCGCATTCCGATGGCCGGTGGCTGCGAAAGCCTGAACGTCTCGGTGGCGAGTGCCGTCTGCCTGTATGAAGCGGTACGCCAGCGCACCGTCGCGGCCAAGGGCGCGAAGTCATGAGCGATACGTCTCGGGCGCGAAGTCCGGGACGTGAAGTTCAGGAGGTGAAGGCCACGCAGTGAAGTTCGGGCGTAACGTCGGCCGTGCAACGTCCAGCCGGCGATGCACGGCGCAAGGTCACCGGGCACCGCCGCCGCGTTGGTTCAGCGCGCCGCGTCGATCAGCGCTTCGAGCTTGATCGCATCGCCGGCAAACGCGCGGATGCCTTCCGCGAGTTTTTCCGTGGCCATCGCATCGTCGTTGAGCGCGAAACGGAACGACGGCTCGTCCGTTTTCACGCGGTCGATGCTCGCGGCGCGGGCATCCTTTGCGTCCAACTGGCGACGGACTTCGCCCTCGGTCGTACGGAGTTGTTCGAGCAGGGCAGGGCTGATCGTCAGCAGATCGCAGCCTGCCAGCGCCAGAATCTGCCCGGTCGAGCGGAAGCTGGCACCCATGACTTCCGTCTCATGGCCGAAGTGCTTGTAGTAGCGATAGATGGCGGCCACCGAGCGCACACCCGGATCGTTTTCCCCGGCGTTGTCCGCCTCTACCCAGTTCGCGCCTGCCGATTTCTTGTACCAATCGTAGATCCGGCCGACGAACGGCGAAATCAGCCGGGCGCCCGCCTCGGCGCAGGCTGCCGCTTGTACCAGCGAGAACAGCAGCGTCATGTTGCAGCGAATCCCGTCGCGCTCAAGAATCTCGGCTGCACGGATCCCTTCCCAGGTCGACGCGATCTTGATGAGCACGCGGTCGCGTTCGATGCCCTGTGCCTCATACATCGCGATCAGCTTGCGCGCGCGGGCCACGGTGCCGGCGGTATCGAACGACAGGCGGGCATCCACTTCCGTCGATACGCGGCCCGGCACGATGCCGAGAATCTCACGCCCGAAGGCAATCAGCAGGCGATCGATAATCTCGGCGGCGGATTCCGCGCGGTGTTCACTGACGATGCGCGTGAGCATCGGGCGGTAGGCGTCTTTCTGGACGGCACCGAGAATCAGCGACGGGTTGGTCGTGGCGTCCTGGGGCTTGTAGGCGTCCATGGCCTGGAAGTCACCGGTGTCGGCGACGACGATCGTGTGGCGTTTGAGCTGGTCGAGCTGATTCATGAGAGCGGCCTTGCGAGAAATGCACTGCGTGACATGAAGTCCGGGATGCGCCCGGGCGATGAAAAACGGCGCGGCCCGCCTGACTCCGGTAAACTTCCGACTTTACCAAACTTTGCCGGAAATCCCCATGACCCAGGACGAACTCAAGCGCTTGGTCGGCCAGGCAGCCGCCGACTACGTGAACCAGCACGTGCCCGAGGGCAGCGTGATCGGGGTGGGCACCGGGTCCACCGCCAACTGCTTCATCGATGCGCTCGCCGCGCACAAGGGCCGCTACCGCGGTGCCGTCTCCAGTTCCGAGGCCAGCACCGAGCGTCTGCGCAAGCATGGCATTGAAGTGTTCGACCTCAACCAGATCGACAGCCTGCCCGTCTACGTTGACGGCGCCGACGAGATCAACGCGCTCGGCCACATGATCAAGGGCGGCGGCGGAGCGCTCACGCGCGAGAAGATCGTCGCCTCGGTGGCGAAGCAATTCGTTTGCGTCGTCGACGCGTCCAAGGAAGTCGCCGTGCTCGGCGTCTTCCCGTTGCCGGTCGAAGTCATTCCGATGGCGCAGGCGAGCGTTGCCCGTGCCTTGGCAGCACTCGGCGGCAAGCCGCAGGCGCGCGTGCGTGCCGACGGCAGCCCGTACGTGACCGACAACGGTTGTGCCATTCTCGACGTCCACGGCCTGCAGATCCTTGACCCGGTGGCGTTCGAGACCCAGGTCAACCAGATCCCGGGCGTGGTGACCGTCGGGCTCTTCGCGCAGCGCGGCGCAGACGTCACGCTGATGGGTACGCCCGAAGGCGTGCGCACCATCGACTACCAGAACTGATCCCGGGAGGGCAGGATGGCTGGATCGCGTCGTCTTCCCGAAACCTGGTTCCGCCGTGGGCTGTGGTTGATCGCCGTGTTGTTTGCGGCGTTCCTGATCGGCCTGGGCGGGCTCGTCGTCGACAAATTACCCGGCGTGTCCCCCGCACCCACGCTCGACTCCTTCGTCGATCGCGGGCAGGCCGAGCGCGCCGACGCGGCCATCAAGCAGGCGCAGACGCGGCTCGAAGACGTTGAGAGTCGATTGGAGACGGCGCGTCTGCAGCTCAAGGCGCGCAGTACGGCATATCGCAACGCGCGAGAGTCGTTCAACGACTGGGTTGCCACGCGCACGGCGACGGCGCAGGCCAGTCAGGATGCGGAACTCGTTGCGCGCACGCAGGCACTCGATGGACTGAAGGCGGCGCAGCGCGACGTCCAGACGCAGGTCGACACCCTGGAAGCGAAGCAGCTCGACGCCCAGCGCGCGGTACAGACTGCGCGCACGGCGCGGTATGCGCTCAACACGGCGGCGGGTGAACAGCTTGCAGCGATCCAGCGTGCGCAGACGCTGAAGGTATTTGGCATCCGGTTGGCGCTGACATTGCCGTTACTGGCCGTTGCCGGGTGGCTCTTTGTGCGTCAGCGCAAAAGCACGTGGTGGCCGTTTGTGTGGGGCTTCATCTTCTTCGCGCTGTTTGCGTTCTTCGTGGAGCTGGTGCCGTATCTGCCGGACTATGGTGGTTACGTGCGTTATCTGGTCGGCATTGTGCTGACGGTGTTGATTGGCCGCTACGCCATCGTGTCGTTGCAGCGGTATCTGGCGAGGCAGAAGGCGGAGGAGCAGTTGCCGGACGTGGAGCGTCGCAAGACGTTGTCGTACGATCTGGCGCAGGCGCGGTTGGCGAAGTCGGTGTGTCCGGGGTGTGAGCGTCCGGTGAAATTGGACGATCCGAATCGCGACTACTGCGTGCATTGTGGCATCTGTCTTTTCGACCATTGCGCGGCGTGCAACACGCGCAAAAACGCGTTTGCGCATTTCTGCCATCACTGCGGTGCGGGTTCGGCCCCTAGCAAGGCTGCCGGGGGTGGCATGACGTCCGCCTGATCGAAGGCAACCCGCAGCCAAATTCGACATCCAGGGTGAAAAATAGGCATGCCGACCGAGTCGCATGCCTATTTTTTGATGTCTGCGGTGCAGTGGGATGGGGCCCCGATCCGTCTGGGGGGAGGTGTTTACTCCGAGGGCGGCGGCACATAGCCTTGAGCGACATCGGCGCCATCTCCGAAGAAATACTTTTCGGTTTGCTTGACGAGGTATTGGCGGGCGCGAGGATCGGCCATGTTCAGGCGGTTCTCGTTGATCAGCATGGTTTGTTGCTTGAGCCATCCGGCCCAGGCTTCCTTCGAGACACTTTCCCAGAGGCGTTTGCCAAGGTCGCCGGGCATGGGCGGGAAATCGAGACCTTCGGCTTCCTTGCCGAGTTTGACGCATTGAATCATGCGAGCCATGGGAAACTCCTTCGTGATCTTGGTGAGGCGTGAATGAATGTTGGGCGCTGGGGTCGAGACCTTGAGGGGAATCGACGCGCTACGAAAAAGCGCGCTGCGGCCGACAACGGCATATGGGGGCAGGGGCGTGGGACACAAGGAGGAACCCCAGGGCGTGCGCCCTCTGCCTGAGCGTCGTCACAGCTTCTTGATGAGCACCAGCGAGCGGCGCTGCCAGTTATAGAGGCGACGACGGTCGGCGGGCAGATCGTCGACGCCTGCCTTGACGAAGCCTCGCTTGAGGAACCAGTGCTCGGTCCGAGTGGTGAGGACGAACAGGCGATCCAGTCCGCGGGCGCGGGCGCGTTGCTCGATGTGCTTGAGCAGACGCTCCCCGTCACCCGAGCCCTGGGCTTCCGGATCGACCGTCAGGCAGGCCATCTCGCCGATGCGTTCGGTCGGATACGAGTAGAGTGCCGCGCAGCCGAACAAGCGGCCATCGTGCTCGATGACCGAGAAATGATCGATGTCGCGCTCCAGTTGGTTGCGACCGCGACGTACCAGCGTGCCGTCTGCTTCCAGCGGTTCGATGAGCTGCAGGATACCGCCGACATCGTCGATCGTCGCTTCGCGCAGGCTTTCCAGGTTCTCGTACGAGATCATGGTGCCCACGCCATCGTGCGAGAACAATTCGAGCAGCATGCTGCCGTCGAGGGCGAAGGGCACGATGTGTGCGCGGCCAACGCCCGCCCGGCAGGCGCGCGTCGCGTACTTCAGATAAAACGCCGAATCGCGGTCGAGCGTGCCTTGCGACTGCAGGCGCTGGGCGTCTTCTAGCGTCAGTTCGTGCTGCAACTCGTTGTATTCGTTGAGAACGCCGGGCGTCTCCGTGATGAAGATCAGCTTGTCGGCACGCAGCGCGATGGCCGCCGACGATGCCACATCTTCCATCGTCAGGTTGAACGACTGGCCGGTCGGCGAGAAACCCAGCGGCGAGAGCAGCACGATCTTGCCGCTCGCGAGCGACAGGCGAATCGATTCGGCGTCGACCTTGCGGACCACGCCCGTATGCTGGAAATCCACGCCGTCCACGATGCCCACCGGGCGCCCCGTGACAAAGTTCCCTGACACGACGCTGATGCGTGCGTTACCCATCGGCGTGTTCGGCAGGCCCTGGCTGATCGACGCCTCGATGTCCAGCCGCAGTTCCCCCGCCGCTTCCTTCACCGCCTCGAGTGCGGCCGCGTCGGTAATGCGCAACTGCTGGGCAAAGTGCGACTCGATATGGCGCAGACGCATCTGCTCTTCGACCTGCGGTCGCGAGCCGTGCACCAGCACGATATGCATGCCCATCGCGCACAGCAGCGCGATATCCTGAATCAGGGTGTCGAGACCACCGGCAGCGACGAGTTCGCCACCGAAGGCGACCACGAAGGTCTTGTCGCGAAACGCATGGATGTAGGGGGCGACCGATCGCAGCCAGTCCACGAACTGGGCTTGGTGGGCGGTCTCTTCGTCTTGTAGAGCGGCGTCGGGTTCGGTCAGCATGAGTGTACGTGCGCAAACATGCGCAGATTATATAATGCGCGCCCATGGCAAGTGATGAACGAAATCGACAATCTCCACCCCCGAAGCCGAAAGTGACGGCCCCGGGGCATACGCGCGCCCAAACCACGGTCACCGCGCCTACCCAAAAGCCCGCGAGGCCGCCCAAACCCGCGCGCGCGGAACAGGCCAGCGCCCCGAACCCAGCGCAGGGGCGCCGCGTCACGCCGACCGAGCGCGCCGCGCGCGATGCCGAACGCCTGGCCGCGCGCCAGGCTGCCGCCAACCCGCTGCCTGACATCGTCTTTCCCGAAGCGTTGCCCGTCTCTGGCCGCCGCGAAGAGATCGCGCGCGCCATCGCCGGCCATCAGGTCGTCATCGTGAGCGGCGAAACCGGCTCGGGCAAGACCACCCAGCTTCCCAAAATCTGTCTCGCGCTCGGGCGCGGCCTTGGCGCGGGCGGCACCGGCCTGATCGGCCACACCCAACCGCGCCGGATCGCCGCGTCGGCTACCGCGCGCCGGATCGCAGAAGAACTGAACACCCCGCTCGGCGAAATCGTCGGCTTCAAGGTGCGTTTCAACGACACGCTTTCCAATGGCGCGTCCGTCAAACTGATGACCGACGGCATTCTGCTCGCCGAGACGCAGACCGATCCGCTGTTGCGCACGTACGACACTCTCATCATCGACGAGGCGCACGAACGCAGCCTGAACATCGACTTCCTGCTCGGCTACCTCAAGCAGTTGCTGCCGCGACGCCCTGACCTGAAAGTCATCATCACGTCGGCGACCATCGACGCCGATCGCTTCGCCCGCCATTTCGGCACGGGCGAAGGTGAACACCTGCGTCCCGCCCCAGTCATCGAAGTGAGCGGACGCCTCTACCCGGTCGAAGTCCGCTATCGACCGATCCAGGACGATGCCCGCATCGCCAACGCGCTGGGGCGCGAAGGCAGCCGCGCCAGCGCGCGCGACCGGGAGCGGGACCTGATGGACGGCATCGTCGACGCTGTCGACGAATTGTGCCGTGAGGGCACCGGCGACGTGCTCGTCTTCCTGCCCGGCGAGCGCGAAATCCGCGAGGCAGCCGAGTCGCTGCGCAAGCATCATCCACCGCACACCGAAATCCTGCCGCTCTTTGCGCGGCTTTCGGCCGCCGAGCAGGAGCGCGTGTTCAAACCGTCCAACGCGCGCCGCATCGTGCTGGCCACCAACGTGGCGGAAACGTCGCTCACCGTACCGGGCGTTCGCTACGTGGTCGACGCGGGCACGGCCCGCGTCAAACGGTACTCGTACCGCAACAAGGTCGAGCAACTGCAGATCGAGCCGATCTCGCAGGCGGCCGCCAACCAGCGCGCAGGGCGCTGCGGCCGCGTGGCCGATGGCGTGTGCATTCGCCTGTACGATGAAGCCGACTTCCAGGCGCGCGTGCGCTTCACGGACCCGGAAATCCTGCGCTCGTCGCTCGCCGCCGTCATTCTCCGCATGCAGTCGCTGCGGCTTGCCAAGGTCGAGGCATTCCCGTTCATCGAGCCGCCACCGGGCCGGGCCGTCGCCGACGGCTATCAACTGCTGGGCGAACTGGGCGCGGTCGACGACGCCAACCAGCTCACGCCACTCGGGCGCGAACTGGCACGTCTGCCGCTTGATCCCCGCGTAGGGCGCATGATTCTGGCGGCGCGCGACCAGCAGTCGCTGCGTGAAGTCCTCATCATCGCGAGCGCGCTGGCGGTGCAGGATCCGCGCGACCGGCCCATCGAGGCACAGGAGGCCGCTGACAACGCCCATCGCAAGTTTGCCGACGAACGGTCCGAATTCCTCTCGTGGCTCAAGATCTGGCAGTGGTTCGAAGAGGCGATTGCGCACAAGAAGTCGAACCGTCTGCTCGGACAGGCGTGCCGCGACAACTTCCTGTCGCAATTGCGCCTGCGCGAATGGCGCGACGTGCACAGCCAGTTGCTCACCGTCGTGCGTGAACAGGGTTGGCGCGTCAACGCGTCCGAGGCCACCTATGAACAGGTCCATCTCGCCCTGCTTGCGGGCCTGCTCGGCAATATCGGCTGCAAGGCCGACGACGATCCGCATTTCCTCGGCGCGCACGGCATCAAGTTCCACATCTGGCCCGGATCGTCGCTTGTGAAGAAGGCTGGGCGCTGGGTGATGGCCGGCGAACTCGTCGAGACGAGCCGCCTGTACGCGCGCTGCATCGCCCGCATCGAGCCGGAATGGATAGAACGCGTGGGCAAGCACCTGGTGAAGACGTCGCTGTCCGACGCGCACTGGGAGAAGAAGGCTGCGCAAGTCACAGCGTACGAGCGCGGCACGCTCTACGGCCTGACGATCTACGCGCGCCGCCGAATGAACTTCGGCCCGCGCGATCCGCGTCGCGCCCGTGAGATCTTCCTGCGCAGTGCGCTGGTGGAAGGCGAATGGGAGACCAAGCTCCCGTTCTACGCCCACAACCGAAAGCTGATTGCGGACATCGAACAGCTCGAACACAAGTCGCGCCGCCAGGACGTGTTAGTCGACGACGAACTGATCTACGCGTATTACGACGCCCATGTGCCCGCCGATCTCTACGACGGCGCGAGCTTCGAGCACTGGTATCGTGAAACGGCCAAGGGCGCGCCGAAGCTGCTTTACCTCGTGCGCGACGATCTGATGCGTCATGAGGCGGCGGGCGTTACCACCGATCTGTTCCCGAAGAAGACGGCCATTGCGGGCATCGACATGGTGCTCACCTATCACTTCGAGCCGGGTTCGCCGCGTGATGGCGTGACGCTCGCCGTGCCGCTGTACGCGCTCAATCAGGTCGATGCGCGCCGCTGCGAATGGTTGGTGCCGGGCATGCTCAAGGAAAAGGCGCATCTGCTGATGAAGTCGCTGCCGCAGAAGCTGCGGCGTCACTTCGTGCCGTTGCCCGAGTTCGCGGCGGGCTTCCTCGAGCGGGCGACGTTCGGGCAGGGGGCGCTGCTCGACGCCCTCATCGCCGACGCGCGCGAAAAGACCGGCGTCATGCTCAAATCCAGCGACTTCAAGCGCGAAATGCTCCCAGCGCACCTGTCGATGAACTTCAAGGTGATCGACGAGCATGGGCGCCAGCTCGGCATGGGTCGCAACCTCCCGCAACTGCGGGCCGAACTCGGCCAGCAGGCGCAGCGTACGTTCCAGCAACTCGCGGCGAAAAGCGGCGCGACGCCGACCCGTGGCTCTGGCGTCGCGTCCGACGCGCACGGGACGGCGCCGATATCATCCGCAGGGAGCGATGAGGCGCGTGGTGCAGCGGGCCGGGCGGGGGCGCAGGCGGCATCGTCGGCGGCGGCTGTCGAGCCCGGCCGCTACGACAATCTCACGACGTGGAGCTTCGGCGAGCTACCCGAGATGCTGGACATCCGTCGCGGCGGTCAGACGTTGTTCGGCTATCCCGCGCTCGTCGACCGCGGTGACCACTGCGATCTTGAAGTGTTCGACGATCCGGACGAGGCGCAGCGTCAGCATCGTGCGGGGCTGCGGCGGCTCTTCGCGATTCAACTGCGCGAGCAGGTGAAGTACCTGGAGAAGAACATCCCGGGCCTGCAGCAGATGGCGATGCAGTACATGAACCTCGGGACGCAAGAGGCGTTGCGGGAGCAGATCGTCGATCTGGCGCTGGAGCGCGCATGTCTTGCGTTGCCGTGGCCGAGCGATAACGCGTCGTTCGTTGCACGCAAGGACGAGGGGCGGGGGCGTCTCACGTTGCTCGCGCAGGAAATCGCTCGGCTGGCCGGTCAGATTCTCACCGAGTACGCGGCATTGCAGAAGAAGCTGGCTCAGGCCAAGCCGTTTGCGCAGGCGCATGCGGATCTGACGGCCCAGTTGCAACGGTTGATCGGCAAGCGATTCCTGATCGATACGCCTTACGCGCAACTGGCACATTTCCCGCGCTATCTGAAGGCGATGGCTGGGCGTATCGACAAGCTCAAGGCGGATCCGTCGCGCGACGCCCGCGCCATGGGCGAACTGGGGCCGTTGCTGCAAAACTGGCAGCGGGCAACGTCGCAACGCCGCGATCAGGGCGACGCGCGACTCGAAGAGTTCCGCTGGCTGCTCGAGGAGTTGCGCGTCTCGCTCTTCGCTCAGGAGTTGCGCACACCCATGCCGGTCTCGGTCAAGCGTCTGCATAAGGTCTGGGAGGCGTTGCAACGCTGAGGTGCCGGGGGCAGCACCAACGTGCTCAACTCGGCCGACGCCGATGTCAGCCGGATCGGGACGGCGACGCGGATGTCCTTGACGATGCGGGTGAGCGACAACCCGGCGGGGGTTTGGCTCGCGCCGGGTGACGCGGTCAGACGGTTTTCGCACGGGATCTATTGCTTCGACCGCCCCCCGGTGCTGTAACATCGGGACATCGCCACGAGGGGCAGACCGACCCGGCGTCGCCGCATGTGCGCGTTTGTGCGCGCTTGCGTTTGCTCAGGGCGCCCGCCCCTCTGTGCGATCGATTCCGATTCTCGTACTGACGGCACCGACCGTATCGATACTGCATGAATGACATTCTTCGCGCGCTTGGCCGCGCGCTCGTGAGCCTGTTGCATCCGCGCATGCTGTGGCTCACCGCCATGCCCTTTTTGGTCTCCGGCCTCATCTGGGGCGCCGTGATCTGGTTCGGCTGGGAGCCGTTCACCGACTTTCTGCGCGTCTGGCTCGAACAGTGGCAGTTCACCCAATGGATCTACCGCTTTTTCGGCTATTTCGGCGTCGATAGCGTGCGCATGGCGCTCGCGCCGTTCATTCTCGTGGCGCTGCTCATCCCGCTGATCGTGGTCACCGCGTTGCTGCTCATCGCGGGCTGGTCGATGCCTGCGGTGCTGCGTCATCTCTCGCGCCGCCACTTCATTCATCTGGAAGCTCGCCAGGGCGGCTCGTTCTGGGGCAGTCTCGGGCAGTCGCTGGGCGCCACCGTGGTCTTTCTCGTTGCTGCGCTGCTCACGTTGCCGCTGTGGCTCGTGCCGCCGTTCTTCGCCATCGTGCCGCCGCTGCTGTGGGGCTGGCTCACGTATCGCGTGATGACGTACGACGCGCTGGCGTACCACGCGAGCCCCGAGGAGCGTCGCCGGATCGTGCGCGAGCGACGTCTGCCGCTGCTCGTGATCGGCGTGGCCACCGGGCTGCTCGGCTCGCTGCCGACATTGCTGTGGGTGTCGTCCGTCATCATGATCGTGATGTTCCCGGTCATCGCGCTGCTGGCGATCTGGTTGTACGTGGTGATCTTCGTGTTCTCGGCGTTGTGGTTTGCGCACTATTGCCTGCGGGCGCTGTCGCGATTGCGCGCGGCCGAGGCGGTCCGTCACGAACCGATGTTCGCCGCAACGGTGCTGCCGGTGGCGAGCCTCCCGTCGCACGAGAGCGAGGACCTGCCACCGGGACCGGGGCCGTCGAACGGTTCGCCGTGAAAGTGGCACAATCGTGTCACTGCGCGCTGCCGCCGGGCGGCGCCGCGCGCTCCCCCAGGCCCTGACGACAAGACAAAGGAAGCATCATGGCGGTCGGCATCATCATCATCGGCGACGAGATCCTCTCGGGACGCCGTCAAGACAAACATCTCCCCAAGATCGTCGAGCTGCTCACCGAGCGCGGCATGCAGCTCGGCTGGGCCGAATACGTGGGCGACGACCCCGAGCGAATCACGGCCACGCTTCGGCGCACGTTCGCGAGCGAGGACATCGTTTTCGTCACCGGCGGCATCGGGGCGACGCCCGACGATCACACGCGCCAGTGCGCCGCGGCGGCGCTCAACGTCCCGCTTGTGCTCACGCCGGAAGCCGAGGCGCTGATCCTGGAGCGCATTGCCGATACCAGCCCCGACGGACGTGCGGACATGAGTCTGCCCGACAACCGGCATCGTCTGAAGATGGGCGAGTTTCCGGTCGGTGCGCGCGTGCTGCCGAATCCCTATAACAAGATTCCCGGGTTCTCGGTCGAGCAGCACCACTTCATGCCCGGGTTCCCGGTCATGGCGTGGCCGATGATGGCGTGGGTGCTCGACACGGTCTATGCCGAGTTGCATCACCTGACAAAACACGCGGAGCGATCGGCGCTGGTGTTCGGGCTGGCCGAGTCGACGTTGACGCCGCTCATGGAAGTCATTGAGGCCGAGTATGGCGGGGTGAAAGTCTTCAGCCTGCCCAGCGTGGGCGACGCGCAGCGCGGGGCGATCTACGCGCGCCGTCACATTGATCTGGGCGTGAAGGGCGACCCCGCGCTGGTCGGCGCGGCGTTCGAGCGGCTGATCGCCGGGGTGAATGCGCTTGGCGGCGAGATCGTGCATCCGAACGAGGCCCTCGCGCTGCCGGAGGGGACGCTGCCCTCGGGCAAGTGACCGGGCACATTGCGCTCGCGAAAACCGACGACAACGGCGCTTGCCTGTGAAGGGCAAGCGCCGTTTTTCCTTTGGGGGCGGCGCGGACGGCCGGAACAGGACGGACTGCGAGGGCCGGGTGCGTGGGTCAGAATCCGGCGAGCACGAGCTTGCCGATGGTGCGTCCGCCTTCGAGCTGCGCATGCGCTCGACGCAGGTTCGCCGCGTTGATCGGGCCAAGCACCTCGCCCACGGTCGTGCGGAGCGTGCCCGCATCGACCCGCCGGGCCACTTCGGTGAGCAGCTTGTGCTGCGCGATCATATCGGGCGTCGCGTACATCGCGCGCGTGAACATGAATTCCCAGACGAACGTGGCGCTCTTGCTTTTGAGCTGACCGATGTCGAGCGGGCGTGCGTTCTCCACGATCGAGCAGATCTTGCCTTGCGGGGCGACGGCTTGCGCCATGGCGGGGAAGTGTGCGTCGGTGTCGTTCAGGCACAGCACGAAATCCACCTGCGGCAGCCCGATCGCCTTCAACTGCGCCGGAATGTCCTGGGTGTGGTCGATCACGTGTTGCGCGCCGAGCTGACGACACCAGTCGGCCGATGCCGGGCGCGATGCGGTGGCGACGACGGTCAGATCGGCAAGGCGGCGCGCGAGCTGAATGGCAATCGAGCCCACGCCACCGGCACCGCCGACGATCAGGATGGACTTGCCTTCGTCGCTGCCGTCGGGGGCAATGCCGAGACGGTCGAAAAGCGCTTCCCACGCGGTGATCGTCGTGAGCGGCAAGGCGGCGGCGCTGGCGAAGTCGAGTGACGCGGGCATGTGGCCGACGATGCGCTCGTCGACAAGGTGGAACTCGCTGTTCGCACCGGGGCGGGTGATGCTGCCCGCGTAGTACACGGGATCGCCGATCCTGAAGAGCGTGACCTCCGGGCCGACCGCCGCAACGGTGCCGGCCGCATCCCAGCCGAGCACGCGCGGCGCGGCTTCGACCGTGTCCTTCGGTGCACGGACCTTGGTGTCGACCGGGTTGACGGAAATCGCTTCAACCTTGACCAGCAGGTCGCGTCCGGCGGGGGTGGGGGCCGGCAGTTCAATGTCTTCGAGCGACTTCGGGTCGTCAATCGGCAGGTAGCGGGTCAATCCGACGGCTTTCATCTCTGTTCTCCTGAAGATGCGGCGCGCCGCCCGCGATGAACCGGCGGCGCAGCCAATGCGATGGAGAGAGACTACCGCTAGTCGATTGCATTGATAATTCGCATAATATGGAAAAGATCTTTTGGGAATTCCATCAAATGGCATTGAACCTCGATACCGTGGCGCTGTTCGTGCGTGTAGCGGCGCTAGAGAATGTGTCGGCGGCGGGACGCGAGCGCGGGCTGTCTCCGGCCACGGCGAGTACGCGCCTGGCGCAGCTCGAAGGCACGCTGGGGGCGCGGTTGCTGCATCGGACAACGCGCCGGGTAGCGCTTACGCAAGAGGGGGAAGCCTTTTTGCGTGAGGCGCAGGCCCTGCTCGTGGCCGAGGCGCAAGCGGTGGCGAGCGTCGGGCAGGGGCGCGCAGCACCTCACGGCCGGTTGCGGGTGTCGTGCTCCTCGTCGTTCGGGCGTCAGCACGTCTCTCCCGCGTTGCCGGCGTTCCTGGCGCGTTATCCGGGGATTTTGCTGGATTTTCGGCTGACGGATCGCGTCATTGACCTGATCGAGGCGGGCATGGATCTCGCGATTCGCGTGGGCGCGTTGCGCGATTCGACGCTTGTTGCCCGCAAGCTCGCCCCGAATCGCCGGACATTGTGTGCGTCGCCCGCGTATCTTGCTGCGCGTGGCACGCCGAAGCATCCCGGCGACCTCGCCGCACACGACTGCCTGGTCCTGGGGGAGCAACGCGACTGGCGGTTCATGACGCCCGGCGGCCCGCTGAGCGTGCGCGTCGGCGGGCGTCTGGCGTCAGATAACGGGGAGGTGCTGCGCGATGCAGTGCTGGCGGGCCTCGGCATTGCGCTCAAGTCGACGTGGGACGTCGGCGCGCATCTGCGCAGCGGGGCACTGGTGCCGGTGCTGCCCGCGTACCCGCTGGCGGAGGACGTGGCGATCTGGGCCGTCTACCCGAGCCGGGCGTTTGTGCCGCCGAAAACCCATGCACTGATCGACTTTCTACAGGCGCGTTTCGGGCCAGTGCCGTATTGGGATGACGGGGATGCGCCGTCGGCCGATGCATTGGTCACTTGAACCGGCGCGGCGTCAGTGCAGGTGATGGGGCCGTGCGAGATGAGCGCCGGTGTCCTCGTGACCGATTGCCGGGCTGGCGTGGTGCAGCACGAGCCGCCAGCCGTCGGCTTCCTTCATGTAGACGTTCGTGGCGAGCACGAAGGCGTAACGGGCTTCGGGGCGCGTCTCGACCTGCACCTGTTCCAGCACGTTATGGACGGCACACAGCGGGTTTCGCGCCACCTGGAGATGACTCGCCGCCACGTGCAACCCGTCCTTGGCGAGGATCTGCTGCCAACTCGCGCGAACGGCGGCCGGGCCAACGTGGCGGGGTCCTGCGGGGTGAATGCAGACGATTTCCTCGTCTTCCGACCAGACGTCCATCAGTGTATCGGTATCGCCGGCGCGCAGTGCTTCGTAGTATGCGTGCTCGGCGTCTTCCGGACTCAGAAAAATGGCAGCGGGCATAACGGCGGCCTCCGACGGGGTGGAGCGCCAGGCAATGGGTGGGGCCTGGCGAACGCGCCGATTATGGAGGGTTTGCCGGGGCTTGTCGAACGTCGGAATGGCGCAACGGCAAATGCGAAGGCGAAATGGCGACATCGCGCGCGACGCTTGATCTGGCGCAAGGCGACGCCAGCGCAGCGCCGTTAGCGTATCGGTAACGAGAGGGAATGCGACAGCGGGCGAGGACGCCCGGCAGGATCGGCCGTCGCGGGAACGCTTGTGCGTCCCCGGTGGCAGGCTTCAGCAGGGAACGCCAGCGAGTTCGTGCAGGGCGGCCGCGTCGATGATCTTGACGTGGCGCTGACGGATTTCGATCATGCCGTTTTGCGCAAAGCGCGAAAACAGGCGGCTGACGGTTTCTAGCTTGAGGCCGAGGAAACTTCCGATTTCTTCGCGACTCATGCGCAGGACGAACTCGTTGGCTGCATAGCCGCGCGCGGACAGCCGCTCGGAGAGGTTGAGCAGGAAAACGGCCAGACGCTCCTCGGCGCGCATGGTGCCGAGCGCGAGTAGTTGCTGGTGCTCGTTGCGGATCTCCTGGCTCATCAGGCGGTGCAACTGACGCTGCAGCGACGGCACCTGACGCGATAGCGCCTCCAGTTCGCCGAAGCGCGCGATGCACAGTTCGCTGTCTTCGAGTGCGATGGCCGTGCTCGGGTGATGATGGTCGGCGACCGCGTCCAGGCCGATGAGTTCGCCCTGGAGGTGGAAGCCGACGACTTGCTCGCGGCCGTCGGGCGCGGTGACGGAGCTCTTGAGCGAACCGAAGCGAATGCCGTAGACGGCGTGCAGATCATCGTTGGCGTGATAGAGCACTTCGCCTTTCTTGAGGCGGCGACGCTCGCTTACCAGTGCGTCCAGTTGTTCCAGTTCGTGTTCCGGGATGCCCACAGGCAAGCAGAACTGCCCGAGCGAACAGGTGGAACAACGGGGCTGCGCGATGGGAGTGCGACCGATTTCTGTGGTCATGGGTGCCCTTGGTGTTTTTTGAGGAGTCTATCATGGGGCGTTGACCTATCGTTTTCCCTTTCTGCAGGTCGGGATATCGACGACGCTTTACGGGCGTCGGCGTTTCAGTAATAATTGCGCACATACCGGACGTCCGTCTCGCCGCACTGTCGGCCTGGGCGTTTTCCCGGCAGGTCGTTTCGAAGCATTCAGGTCGCGCCGCCGTCACTACGACCGAACACAACCGGGCGCGCGCTTATGCGAAGCGGTTACGACCGTTTCCCGTGTTCCAAGCATCCATTTATTCCTGATACCGGGTCGCCAAGCCCCCGGTCTGCTTAGTCGCACATGAATACCCAAGAGGCGAAACTCGTCCTCGAGACCGCGTTGATTTGCGCGCAGGAGCCGCTCAAGGTCGGCGATCTGCGCAAGCTTTTCAATGACGCCGTGTCTGGTGACACGGTGCGCGCGCTGCTCGAGGAAATCCGCGTGCAATGGGATGGCCGAGGTGTGGAATTGGTGGCGTTGGCCACCGGCTGGCGTTTCCAGAGCCGTCCGCGCATGCGTGAATACCTTGACCGTCTGAATCCGGAGAAGCCGCCGAAGTATTCGCGCGCCGTGATGGAGACGCTGGCGATCATTGCGTACCGTCAGCCGGTCACGCGCGGCGATATCGAAGAGATTCGCGGCGTGACCGTCAATACGCAGATCATCAAGCAGCTCGAGGATCGTGGCTGGATCGAAGTGATCGGCCATCGCGATGTGCCGGGACGGCCAGGTCTGTACGCGACGACCAAGGACTTTCTCGATGATCTGGGGCTGCGCGCGCTCGATGCGCTGCCGCCGCTCGAAGATCCGGCGGCACAGGCGCAGATCGACTTGCTTGCGCAGCAGAACATCGAGTTCGGCGAGCGCGCTGAGGGCGATGCGGGCGATGAAGCATCGTCCGATGACGTACCCGTCGCCGATGCCGATGCGCTGGCCCGTCTGGCGCAGGCACGTGCCGACGACTTGCCGCTGGCGCAAGGGCTGCCGGAAGATCAGCGTCCATTGCCGCTGACGGACGATGCACCGACGGAAGATGCGTTGCTCGACGCCATCATGGCCGAAGGCGATGGCGGCGTGGCGGTGCCGCCTGAGGCGGCGGGCGTTGCGCCTGCCGGCATGGCACGGGCGAAACTGACGGCGCCTGCGGAACTCGGGGGATCGGTACACGTCAGTGAGCAGGTCGATACGGTGCATGCTGACGCGACGCAAGTGACGTCCGGCGACGACGATCAAGGTGGTGCTCCGGCGTCTCCTGATGCCGCATTGTCGGGTGAGGTCGTGCAGGACAAGGAATTTTCCGAAGAATCGGAGGCTGCGGTGTCGGTCGGCGACGATCCGCCGCAAGATGCGCAACACGTGGCGACGCAGGCGGCAGATCCCGCAGCGTCGGCAACGCAAGAAGTTTCCCCGCACGCTGCCGACTCGGCAGCGAACGAACCCGCCACCGGGCATCCCATGTCCGGCGAGCGGAATGACGACGAGAGCGAAGGGGACGACAAGAGTCTCGTCACGGGCACCTGAGGCGTCGGCGCATTGCGTCGCTCGCACCAGCAGGGCCGTTTGCGATAAGAACGAAGTCGCGGCAAGCGTTTGCCGCGCATTCATGGTGCGAACACGGATCGGGGCAGCCACTCACCGCTTGCCCGCAGCGATCCCGTTTTCCAATGAGGTTGTGTTGAAACAAATCGAAGAATCCCAGGACCAGCACGCACGCGATGCCGGTGCCGAAGCCCGTGCGCCGGAAGGCGACGGCGGCGACGAAAAAGCATCGCGCCGCGGCTTGCGCCGTGGTCCGCGCAGTCTGATTGCCCGCCGTCGTGCGGCTCAGCAATCCAAGCGTGAAGGCGAGGACGGAGGTGCAGGCGAATCGCCTGCATCGGATGCCCCACAGGGCGACCCGGACGGCGATGCGCCGCGAACCCAGGCTTCGGGCGCCGACGGCGCGCCGTCGGCCGCTCAGGGGCGTGGCCGCAATCCCGCACCCCGTAAGCCACGCGGCGGCAAGCGCGACGGTGCCTCGCAGCCGTCGCAACCGCCGCAGGGTGGTGGCGCGTCCAACGGCAACGGTGCGGCGCCAGCCGGCAAGGCGCAGCAAGGTGCCAAGGGCCGCGGCCGCAAGGATGCGGCGGGCGGTGCCCGAGGCGGCGCGGGTGCCGTCGGCGCTCAGGGTGGCAAGGGCGGCAAGGCGGGCAAGGGTGCGGATGACGATCTGTTCGCGTTCGTGACGTCGGGCGGTTTCGACAGCGACGAGTCCGAAGGCGATGCCAAGGCTGCCGCCAAGCGCGGCCGCCGCCCGGCAGACCGTCGTGTCCTGTCGCCGGACGACGAGGCGCCCAAGCTACACAAGGTGCTCGCCGAGGCCGGTATGGGGTCGCGTCGCGAGATGGAAGAACTGATTCTCGCGGGGCGCGTGTCGGTCAACGCCGAGCCCGCGCACATCGGCCAGCGCATTCTGCCGACCGATCAGGTCCGCATCAACGGCAAGCTCGTCAAGCGTCGCATCACGAGCAAACCGCCGCGCGTGCTCCTCTATCACAAGCCGGCTGGCGAAATCGTCAGCCATGCCGACCCGGAAGGCCGCGCATCGGTGTTCGATCGCTTGCCGCCGATGAAGACGGCCAAGTGGCTCGCCGTCGGACGCCTGGACTTCAACACGGAAGGTCTGCTGATCCTCACGACCTCCGGCGATCTGGCCAACCGATTCATGCATCCGCGCTATGGCATCGAGCGTGAATACGCGGTGCGTACCGTGGGGCAATTGAGCGAGGCGTCGCGCCAGCAACTGCTGCGTGGCATCGAGCTGGACGACGGCAAGGCCAACTTCCTGCGTTTGCAGGACGGCGGCGGTGAAGGGTCGAATCACTGGTATCACGTGGCGTTGACCGAAGGCCGTAACCGCGAAGTGCGTCGCATGTTCGATGCGGCGGGCCTGATGGTGAGTCGCCTGATCCGTACGCGTTACGGCTCGCTGACCCTGCCGCGTGGCCTCAAGCGCGGTCGTTACGAAGAGCTGGACGATGCGCAGGTGCGCTCGCTGTTCGCGTCGGTTGGCATGAAGATGCCGGGCGCCAGCTCGGACGACAAGGGCAGTGTTGGCGGTCGTGGCGGCAAAGCCGGCGCACCGAAGGAGCCGCGTCGTCAGCCGGACCCGATGCAGACGGCCTTGGGCGTGTTCAGTCGTGAGCCCGGTCAGTCGCGCCGTCCCCGGCCCAATCCGCTGACGGCGTTTGTTGGTCCGAGCGGCGGCTATCCGGGGCAGACACCGTCGCCGCGAGGTGAGGGGCGACGCTTCGGCGGTGGTGGCAATTCGTCGGCAGGCGGTGGCGGTTTTGGCGGCCAATCGCGTGGCGGCAATGGCAATGGCAACGTCAACGGCAACGTCAACGGTAATCGCAGTCGTGGCGGCAACCGTGCCGGCGGCACAGGTGGGGGCGCGGGTGGGGGCGCCGGTGGCGGCAACCGTGGCAATCGCGGCGGTAATCGTTCGCGCTGATTCGGCGGAATCCCCCCAACGGGGCGGCGGAAGCGGGCCGGGGGGGGGGGGCGGGGGTGCCGGCGTGTCGCTGCGCGCCTCACGTCCTGCAAAATGGAGGGTGGTCGTTTGTCGGTCATTCTGCGTTCGGCAATGCGGCATGAGTGCCTGTCCTGCGGGTTTTGCGGGCGCCGAGCGTTGCAAATCGGCCCAAAATCATATAAAATCAGCGAATAAGCTGGTCTGCGTGTTGTGACTTCCGTCGCGGCACGCACCTCATGCGCAATGAGGCTGTAAGAAATGGGCGTTTCGCCCATTTTTTTTTGCCGCGAGCGTTTTGCGCGCGGCCGATGCCGCCGCGTTCGGGAGTGGGTGTGCCAACACAGGCACGTCGGCCCGGGCGGTCGAGGGCCGGTATCGTGCGGCGCCCCAGGCGGGGCGCGCAGACATGTCGGGCGCTGCTGATGCGCGCGAGTTTTTCTAGGGTGAGCAAAGTTGCAATTGCCAGAACTGATCGAGACCACGGTCGAAGGCCTGGGCTACGAGCTAGTCGATCTTGAGCGTGCCGGCGGCGGTTTGCTGCGCGTCTACATCGACAAGCCGGAAGGCATCACGATCGATGACTGCGAGACGGTGAGCCGTCAGCTCTCGCATGTCCTGATGGTTGAGAACGTCAATTACGATCGACTCGAAGTGTCGTCGCCGGGGCTGGATCGTCCGCTGCGCAAGCTGCGTGACTTCGAGCGTTTTGCCGGTGCGGAAGTAAGTCTTACGTTGCGTGTGCCGCTCGAAGGCCGCAAGCAGTTTCGCGGCATCCTGCAGGCGCCGCAAGGCGAGAACTTGAGCCTGGAGTTCGAAGGCAAGGGCGGCCCGGCGCTGCTCGACTTCACCCTCGCGGATATTGACCGTGCGCGCCTTGTGCCGCAGATTGATTTTAGGAGTCGCAAACGATGAGTCGCGAAGTATTGCTGTTGGTCGATGCGCTCGCGCGCGAAAAGAACGTCGACAAGGACGTCGTGTTCGCCGCGCTGGAAGCAGCATTGGCCTCGGCCACCAAGAAGCGCTACACCGAGGACGTCGATATTCGCGTGCAGATCGACCGCGAGTCGGGCGAGCACGAGAGCTTCCGCCGCTGGGTCGTGGTGCCGGACGAGGCGGGCCTGCAAGAGCCGGACAAGCAGATCCTGTCGTTTGAAGCCAAGGAAGACGATCCGTCCATCGAGATCGGCGAGTTCGTGGAAGAACCCGTGGAGTCGGTGGAGTTCGGCCGTATCGGCGCACAGGCGGCCAAGCAGGTCATTCTGCAGCGTATCCGTGATGCCGAGCGTGAACAGATCCTCACGGACTTCCTGGAGCGCGGCGAGAAGATCATGACCGGTACGGTCAAGCGTCTCGACAAGGGCAACCTGATCGTCGAGTCGGGTCGTGTCGAAGCGCTGCTGCGCCGCGATCAACTGATCCCGAAGGAAAACCTGCGTATCGGTGACCGCGTTCGCGCGTACATCGTGAAGGTCGACCGCACGGCGCGCGGCCCGCAAATCGAACTCTCGCGCACGGTGCCGGAATTCCTGATCGAGCTGTTCGGCATGGAAGTGCCGGAGATCGAGCAGGGTCTGCTGGAGATCAAGTCGGCCGCTCGCGATCCGGGCGTGCGCGCCAAGATCGCCGTGGTCGCGTACGACAAGCGTATCGATCCGATCGGCACCTGCGTGGGCATTCGCGGTACGCGCGTGCAGGCGGTGCGTAACGAGCTTGGCGGCGAGAACGTCGACATCGTGCTGTGGTCGGAAGACCCGGCGCAATTCGTGATCGGTGCGCTGGCGCCGGCGGCGGTGCAGTCGATCGTCGTGGACGAAGAAAAGCACAGCATGGACGTCGTCGTCGACGAGAACGAACTGGCGGTGGCGATCGGTCGCAGCGGTCAGAACGTGCGACTCGCATCGGATCTGACCGGTTGGCAAATCAACATCATGACGCCGGACGAATCGGCCGAGAAGCAGAACGAAGAGCGTGGCACGCTGCGCTCGCTGTTCATGCAGCGTCTCGATGTGGACGAAGAAATGGCGGACATCCTGATCGAGGAAGGTTTCTCGAGTCTGGAAGAAATCGCCTACGTGCCTTTGAACGAAATGCTCGAGATCGAAGCGTTCGACGAGGACACGGTGCACGAGCTGCGCAATCGTGCGCGCGACGCCCTGCTGACGCAGGCGATTGCGACCGAGGAGAGAGTCGAGGGTGTTGCACTCGATCTCAAGAGCCTCGATGGCATGACGCCCGAGTTGCTGGCCGAGCTGGCCGAGCATGAAATTCAGACGCGCGATGATCTGGCCGAGCTGGCCGTCGACGAACTGACCGAAATGACCGGTGTCGACGAGGAAGCCGCGAAGGCCCTGATCATGAAAGCGCGAGAGCACTGGTTCCAATGATGACCTGCCCTGGCACGCATATGGAACAGTGAACTTTGAAGTTAACCGCAAGGCGCCTGGCCTTGCTTGAAGAGGTTTGAATGGCGAGCATCAACGTAGCCCAATTTGCTGCAGAACTCAAAATGCCGGCCGGCGTGTTGCTGGAGCAACTCAAAGCCGCCGGCGTGGAAAAACTCAGCGCCGACGATTCCCTGACGGAAGCCGACAAGGCCCGTCTGCTGGAGCACCTGCGCCGTTCGCACGGCGCTGGCGACGGCGACAAAAAGAAGATTACTCTGACGCGTCGCCAGACCTCGGAAATCAAGCAAGCCGACGCGACCGGTAAGGCGCGCACGATTCAGGTGGAGGTGCGCAAGAAGCGCACCTTCGTCAAGCGTGACGACGTCGCCGAAGGTGCGGATGGCGCGGCGGCAGCCGCCGAAGACGAAGCCCTTCGCCAGCGTGAGGAAGACGCTCGCCGCGAAGCGGAGCGTCTGGCCGCGGAGGCGGCGGAACTCAAGCGTCGCCAGGAGCAACTGGAGCGCGAGGAAGCCGAGCGCCGCGAACGCGAAGAGAAGGAAGCGGCCGAGCGCCGTGCGCGCGAGGAAGCGGAGCGTGCCGCAGCAGCCAAGGCGGCCGAAGAGCAGAAGGCGAAGGCTGAAGCCAAGGTCGAAGTCAAGGTTGACGCTGAAGCCGAGAAGGCTGCCAAGGCCGATGCCGAGAAGGCTGCCAAGGCGGATGCCGAAAAGGCCGAACAAGCCGAGAAGGCCGCAGCGGCCAAGGCCGAAGCCGAGCGCGAGCAGGCCCGCAAGGCCAGCGAAGAAGCCCGTGCGGCCGCCGAGAAGGCGAGTGCCGCGGCTGACAAGGCGCGCGCCGAAGAGGAAGCGATCCGCAAGCGCCGTGCGGCGGCGGAAGCCGAAGCACGCGCGATTCGCGAGATGCTGAATGCACCGCGTCGCGTGCTCAAGGCACCGGAACCGGCGCCTGCTGCGCCTGCCGCGGCCAAGCCGGAAGCGAAGGGTACTCTGCACAAGCCGGCCAAGCCGGAAGGTGCCGCGTCGGCCAAGCCGGCGGACAAGAAGCCGGCGGCAGCCGCCCCGGCCTCCACGACCGCCGGTGCTGCCGACAAGAAGGACAAGAAGCCGGGCGCCTGGCAGAAGGATGCGGATAACCGCAACAAGCGTGGCGGCATGAAGACGCGCGGCGACGCGAGCGGCGGCTCGGATGGTTGGCGCGGCGGTGGCCGTGGCGGCCGTCGTGGCGACCGTCATTCGCAGGACGATCGGTCGTCGTTCCAGGCCCCGACCGAGCCGGTCGTGCGCGACGTTCACGTGCCGGAAACCATCAGCGTGGGCGATCTGGCGCACCGGATGTCGGTGAAGGCCTCGGAAGTCATCAAGCTGATGATGAAGATGGGTCAGATGGTGACCATCAACCAGGTGCTGGATCAGGAAACCGCGATGATCGTGGTGGAGGAACTGGGTCACCGTGCGATCGCCGCGAAGCTGGACGATCCGGAAACGCTGCTGGCGCTGGGCAACGAGGCGACGGAAGCCGAATCGCTGCCGCGTCCGCCGGTGGTCACGGTGATGGGCCACGTCGACCACGGCAAGACCTCGCTGCTGGACTACATCCGTCGCGCCAAGGTGGCGGCGGGCGAAGCCGGCGGTATTACGCAGCACATCGGTGCGTATCACGTCGATACGCCGCGCGGCACGGTGACGTTCCTCGACACGCCGGGTCACGAGGCCTTTACGGCCATGCGTGCTCGCGGTGCGCAGGCAACCGACATCGTGATTCTCGTGGTTGCAGCGGACGACGGCGTGATGCCGCAGACGAAGGAAGCGATTGCGCACGCGAAGTCGGCCGGTGTGCCGATCGTGGTGGCGATCAACAAGATCGACAAGCCGGAAGCCAACCCGGATCGCGTGAAGCAGGAACTCGTGGCCGAGGGTGTGGTGCCGGAAGAGTACGGTGGCGATTCGCCGTTCGTGCCGGTGTCGGCAAAGACGGGTGCGGGCATCGACGATCTGCTCGAGAACGTGTTGCTGCAGGCGGAAGTGCTGGAGCTGAAGGCGCCGGTGGAAGCGCCGGCCAAGGGCATCGTGATTGAAGCGAAGCTGGACAAGGGTAAGGGTCCGGTGGCGACGATTCTGGTGCAGTCGGGCACGCTGCGTCGTGGCGACATGGTGCTGGCCGGTCAGGCGTACGGCCGTGTGCGTGCAATGCTGGACGAGACGGGCAAGACCGCGAAGGAAGCGGGCCCGTCGATCCCTGTGGAAATCCAGGGTCTGTCGGAAGTGCCGGGGGCCGGCGAAGAAGTGCTGGTGGTCCAGGACGAGCGCAAGGCGCGTGAAATTGCACTGTTCCGTCAGGGCAAGTTCCGCGACGTGAAGCTGGCCAAGCAGCAGGCCGCGAAGCTCGAGAACCTGTTCGAGCAGATGGCCGAAGGCGAAGTCAAGTCGTTGCCGCTGATCATCAAGGCCGACGTGCAGGGTTCGCAGGAAGCGCTGGCACAGTCGCTCAACAAGCTCTCGACGCCGGAAGTGCGTGTGCAGATCGTGCATGCCGCCGTGGGTGGCATCAGCGAAAGCGACGTCAACCTGGCGACGGCTTCGAAGGCGGTCATCATCGGTTTCAACACGCGTGCGGATGCATTGGCGCGCAAGCTGGCCGAGTCCAACGGGATCGACATTCGTTACTACAACATCATCTATGACGCCGTGGATGAAGTGAAGGCGGCGATGTCGGGCATGCTGGCGCCCGAGAAGAAGGAAGAGATCACGGGTGTGGTCGAAGTGCGCCAGACGTTCCGCGTGCCGAAGGTCGGGACGGTGGCCGGCTGTATGGTGCTCGACGGCTTCGTCAAGCGTGGGTCGCATGTGCGTGTGTTGCGCGACAACGTCGTCATCTTCACGGGCGAGCTGGATTCGCTCAAGCGCTTCAAGGATGACGTGAAGGAAGTCAAGTCCGGCTTCGAGTGCGGTCTGTCGGTGAAGAACTTCAACGACATCACGGAAGGCGACCAACTGGAAGCGTTCGAAATCACGGAAGTTGCGCGCTCGCTGTAACGCGATTGGCACAATGGATGTGGAATGGCCCACCAAGCCGGGAAACCGGTGGCGTGGGCCATTGCATTATTAGCGAGTTTGTTATGGCAAAGAAACGTGGTGTTCCGGGGCGAAATCTTCGCATCAACGATCAGATCCAGCGCGATCTGTCGGAGTTGATTCAGCGCGAAGTGAAAGACCCGCGCATTGGTCTGGTGACGCTGCAAAGCGTGGAAGTCACGCCCGACTATGCGCATGCGAAGGTGTTTTACACGACGCTGACCGGCGATCCGAAAGCCACCGGCGAGGCACTCAACGAGGCGGCGGGCTATCTGCGCAATCTGCTGTTCAAGCGGTTGCACATCCACACGGTGCCGACCCTGCATTTCCACTTCGACCAGTCGATCGAACGTGCGATCGAGATGGCGCGGCTGATCGATACGGCCAACGCGACACGCGCGAAAGACGAAGCGGACGAGGGCGTCGCCGACGAAGGTACGCACGGCGACAAGGAAAGCGACGGCAAGTCCGTCGACTGACGACATCGCCGGGCCGCCCGATGGCGTGCCTGGCGGTATTGCGACACCTGCGCACTTGTGATGAGTGCTGCGGGTTGACTCCCACAAGACTCTCTCAAGCCCTCCCCGCATCATGACGGACCCGCGTTCGCAGGCACCCCGCCAAAAACTTCCCCGTTTCGCGCTCGATGGCGTGTTGCTCCTGGACAAGCCGCTGGGCCTGTCGTCGAATGACGCGCTGATCAAGGCCAAGCGTCTGTTGCAGGCGCTCAAGGCGGGGCATACCGGCACGCTCGACCCGTTGGCGACCGGGCTGTTGCCACTGTGCTTCGGCGAGGCGACGAAGTTCTCGCAAGACTTGCTCGAAGCCGACAAGACCTATGAGGCGCGTGTGCGTCTGGGCGAGACCACGACGACCGGTGACGCGGAGGGGGAGGTGTTGCAGACGCGTCCCGTGACGGTGGACGAAGCGGCGATTCGCGCGGTGCTGCCACGTTTCACGGGACCGATCTCGCAGGTGCCGCCGATGTACTCGGCGCTCAAGCGCGACGGCAAGCCGTTGTACGAATATGCCCGCGCAGGGCAGACCCTCGAGCGCGAAGCGCGTGAGGTCACGATTCATGTATTGGAAATGACCGAGTGCGCGTTGCCCGACGTCGCCGAATTCTCATTTCGCGTGACCTGCAGCAAGGGCACATATGTGCGGACGCTGGCGGAAGATATCGGTGAGGCACTGGGTTGCGGCGCGCATTTGCGCGCGCTGCGGCGCACGGGCGTCGGACCCCTCACGCTCGACGGCGCCGTGACGCTCGAAGATCTGGGCGCGCTCGATCACGCGCAACGTGTGGCGCGGCTGGCGCCGGTCGACGCATTGCTCCGGACGCTTCCGACGATCTGGCTCGACGAAACGCTCGCCAGGCGGTTCAGCCACGGACAACGTTTGCGTCTGGACGAGGCGCGCTGTTCACAGGCGCTGCGCGCCTGCGCCGCGGCGTCCGAGGCAATCGAAGTGAAGGTTTATGCCGAAGCCGATGGCGACGCCGCGGCGAAGTTGCTGGGCGTCGCGCGGCTCGATGGCGAGGCGCTGCTCACGCCGCAACGGCTGTTGAAGACGCAATAGACGCAACGGGCGCGCCCGACACCGATCAGCGACCGCCGGTGGCGTTCAGTCACCGCGTCGCGGCAGGCTGTTATTGCGATGAGGGGCATGCTCGCGCGCCTCATCGGTTCCCAGGGCGTCCCCTCTCGCGCCTTTTCGCGGTCGAGCGAGCGCCGTCGCCGTTAGCTGGCGACGTTCTCTGGCTTGAGTTCCACGATGGCGTCCAGCGCGGCCTTGACGTCCATCGCGTACTTGGCCAACGCCTTCTGCTCGTCCGTTTTCGGCTCGAATGACGGAATGCCGACCGGGTGATTGCTCTCGTCGACGGCGACGAACACCATCAGGCAGTCGGTCGTCTGGCGCAGTTCTCCCCACTTGGGGTCGCCCGCGTGTACCGACACGTGGATGTGCATACTGGTGCGGCCCGTGGCCACGATGCGCGCGCGCAGTTCCACCAGGTTACCCACCAGAATCGGTCGGCGGAAGCGGATGTTGCCGACGCTGACCGTCACGCAATAGCGGCCCGACCAGGTGGCCGCGCAGGCATAGGCCACTTCGTCGATCCATTTCATCAGCGAGCCCCCGTGCACCTTGCCACCAAAATTGACGGCGGCCGGCTCGGCCAGAAAGCGGAAGGTGACTTCTGAGCGTTCGTTCGGGTTCTGCGGGGTAGTCATGGTGTTGCTCTTGGCTTGGGGAAGGCGCATTCCCGAGCGTCGTGCGGTGTTCCGTCACGCCGTCGGGCAATCCGCAATCATACTGTGATTGCGTAACACGTGCCGACGCGCATCGCCGATCGACCTCACTGTGGCACGTTGACCGAAGCTGTTGGATTGCCCAGGCATCAACGAGCTGCCATCGCTTCGGATGAGATTGACTGCCAGCCGCCTCCAAGCGCCTTGAACGCCGCGACGGCAGCACGCGCCGATTCGGTCTGTGCCTGTGCCCTCGCATCCGACGCGCGCAAAAGAGACTCGTCGGCGTGCAATACGTCGATCAGACTCGCAGCCCCTCGCTGATACGCGGCGAATGACGATTCCCTTGCACGGGAAAGCGATACCTCGCCTTGCGTCAACGTCGTGGCCTGCTCCTCGCGATTGACCAATGCAGAAAACGCATTTTCAACATCCTCGGTCGCGCGCAGAACGGCCTGGCGGTATGCAGCCAATGCCTCGGCATCCCGTCCCTTCGCAAGATTGATCTGCGCATTGATGCGGTTGAAGTCGAACAGGCGCCACCTCAGCCCGAGCACGGCCGATGCTTGGTTCGCACCGCTGGTGAATAGATTTCCGCTGGCAATTGCCGTGGCGCTCCCCAGCAATCCACTCAGCGAGAATTTGGGGAAATACTCGGCAATCGCTTCACCGATTCGGGCGTTGGCCGCAGCAAGCCGGCGTTCGGCCACGATCAGGTCAGGGCGTCGCTGAAGAAGGTCGGCGGGCGACCCCATATTGGCAATCTGCGGCGTCGCGGGAATCGGTGTGACAGTTTCGAGTTCGGGCCGATGCGTGCCTGGAGGATCACCCAGCATCACATCCAATGCGTTCATCGCCGCATCAAGGCCTATCTGGAGAGCGGGAACCGTCGCTTGCACCTGCGACAGTGCACCTTCTGTCTGCCGTACTTGATATTCGGCAGCCAGCCCCTTCCCGTAGAGCAGGCTGACCTTCGCCAGCAAGTCTTGCTGGGTCTTGACTTGCTGGCGGGCAATGTCGAGACGGGTCTGCAAACCTCGAATGGTGACGTAGATGTCCGCTGTCTGTGCAGCAACTGCCAGTCGCGTCGCAACGGCGCCGGCCTGCGAGGCTTGGTAGTCGGCCAGTGCCGCTTCCCGGCCACGCCGCAGGCCGCCGAACACATCGACCTCCCAGCTCGCCCCGAGATCAACCTCGTAGGCATTTCCCCACCTGTCATATCCAGGTGTGGCATTGAGCACTTGTCCCAGAGGGGTTTCAACTGACTGATGGGCGCGAGCCGCCGAGCCGCCGGCCACGCCCGACGGAAGCAAGGCTGCACTGGCAGCCCCAAGTCCGGCGCGAGCTTGCGTGACACGGGCTGCCGCCTGTGCCAAATCCAAGTTCTGTTCAATCGCCAACGATACGAAGTGCGTGAACAGTGGATCGTTGAATCCCTGCCACCATGTCGCCAGTTCGGAATCAGACGTGCCGAGCCCTTGTTCGGCCGTCGCTTGCCCAATGTAATGGCTCGAGAGAGGCACATTCGGGCGGTGATAGTCCGGACCTACCGCGCAACCAGCCATCACGCTGGTGCAGAGGAAAAGGACAATGGAACGACGGGCGAGCATGATGATCCTTGGGCTAAGGGTGTTGCGTGACTATAATACAAAATGGTCACTCGTTGTCAATCTTTGATGCCCGAGGTAAGCTGACAAAATGACCAAAGCACACACGCCCACGCCCCAGCTTCGGGGGCCTTCGGATCATGACGTCCGAGATCAGATCGTCGAGGCAGCGACCGAATATTTCGGCCGCTACGGCTATGAAAAAACGACCGTTTCCGATCTGGCGAAGGCAATTGGCTTCTCCAAGGCTTACATCTACAAGTTCTTCGACTCCAAACAGGCGATTGGCGAGGTCATCTGCGCCAATCGCCTGAGCGCAATCATGATCGCCGTCGATGAAGCCATCGCCGATGTGCCCGCTGCTCCCGAGCGGCTGCGTCGCATGTTCAAGGCATTAGTGGAGGCTGGCAGCTATCTGTTCTTCCACGACCGCAAGCTCTACGACATTGCCGCGACCTCAGCCAGCGAGTCCTGGCCGTCGGTTGGCGCATACGAAGATCACCTCAAGGTCCTCGTGTTGCAAACCGTGCGCGATGGCCGCGAGTCCGGTGAATTCGAACGCAAGACCCCGCTGGATGAAACGGTCAATGCCATCTATTTGGTTATGCGCCCGTACATCAATCCGCTGCTGTTGCAGCACAACCTGGACAATGCCGCCGAGGCCACGACTCAACTATCCAGCCTGATATTGCGGAGCCTGGCACCTTAGCCCTGGTTGGTGACTATTGACTAATTTGGTCACTTGAATAAAATGGGAACACTATTTCTTCGTCAAGAAGGGTTCCCATGCTTCGGCGCCAGCTTGCCTCGTATGTCATTTGCCTGTTGCCGCTTGCCCTAGCGGCATGCGGTGACAATCACTCCGCCGATCCACGAACGGAGGCTCCACCCGTCAGGGTCGGGGCCGTTCAAGGCGCATCGGCCGCATCTCGATCATTCACGGGTGTCGTGGCGGCACGGGTGCAAAGCGACCTTGGCTTTCGTGTATCGGGCAAGGTGCTGGAGCGCCTGGTCGATACCGGACAGACAGTCAGGCGCGGCCAGCCTCTCATGCGCATAGACCCGATCGACCTGGGATTGCAGGCTCAAGCGCAACAAGACGCGGTGTCGGCAGCGCGGGCGCGTGCCAGGCAAACGGCCGATGATGAAGCGCGCTACCGCGATCTCGTCGCCGAAGGCGCTGTTTCGGCATCTGCGTACGATCAAATCAAAACCGCAGCCGATTCAGCGCGGGCGCAGCTCAAGGCGGCCGAGGCGCAGGCCGACGTTGCCAGGAATGCGTCGAGCTATGCCGTCCTGCGCGCCGACACGGACGGCGTTGTAGTTGAGACGCTTGCCGAACCGGGGCAAGTGGTAAGCGCCGGCCAGCCAGTCGTTCGCCTGGCGCGGGCGGGGCAGCGCGAGGTGATCGTGCATCTGCCCGAGACACTGCGACCCGCCGTTGGATCGCTCGCCCAAGCGACCTTGTATGGCAACCGGCAGGGTGCCGTGCCAGCAAGATTGCGGCTGCTCTCAGATGCCGCAGACCGCGTGACGCGCACTTACGAGGCTAGGTATGTGCTCGAAGGCGCGTTGGCCCAGGCGCCTCTGGGGGCCACCGCCACCGTGGAAATCCCTGGGGGAGCGGAATCCGCGCCATCGCTGCAAGTTCCAATCGGCGCATTGTTCGATCGCGGTAAGGGGCCGGGCGTATGGGCCATCGAGGGGAAGCCTGCAAAGACGGTCTGGCGCTCTGTTCAAGTGCTCGGTTTGTCGGACGACGTGGCGCGGGTGAAGGGCAATCTCAGGATCGGCGACCCGGTGGTATCACTCGGTGCGCATCTTCTTCGTGAAGGCGAGATCGTCAGGCCGATCGGCCAAGGCGAAGCGATGGCTGCCGGAGACCACCCATGAGCGAGGGACGTTTCAATCTTTCGGCGCTCGCGGTACGCGAACGCTCCATCACGCTGTTCCTGATTATCTTGATCTCCGTCGCGGGCATTCTCGCGTTCTTCCAGCTCGGGCGCGCGGAAGATCCGCCTTTCACCGTCAAGCAGATGACGATCGTCACTGCCTGGCCGGGAGCGACGGCGCAGGAAATGCAGGATCAGGTTGCCGAACCGCTGGAAAAGCGCATGCAGGAACTGCGGTGGTATGACCGCACGGAAACCTATACGCGGCCCGGTCTGGCCTTCACCATGGTTTCGCTGCTCGACAAGACGCCACCTTCGGCGGTTCAGGAGGCGTTCTATCAGGCCCGCAAGAAGCTCTCGGATGAAGCCAAGAGGCTGCCCGCGGGCGTCATTGGGCCGATGGTCAACGACGAATATGCGGACGTGACGTTTGCGCTCTTCGCCCTCAAAGCCAAAGGCGAGCCGCAACGGCTGCTGGTGCGCGACGCGGAATCACTGCGCCAGCAGCTATTGCACGTTCCGGGGGTAAAGAAGGTCAACATCATTGGCGAGCAGCCCGAGCGCATCTTCGTGTCCTTTTCCTACGATCGCCTTGCCACGCTGGGCGTTACGCCTCAGGACATCTTTGCCGCACTCAACAGCCAGAACGTACTGACTCCCGCGGGCTCCATTGAGACAAAGGGGCCGCAAGTCTTCCTTCGCGTTGATGGTGCGTTCGACAAGCTGGAGAAGATCCGCCAAACGCCAATCTACGCGAAGGGGCGGACGCTGAAACTGTCGGATGTGGCGACCGTCGAGCGTGGCTATGAAGATCCGGCCGCCTTTCTGGTTCGCAACAATGGCGAACCCGCTTTGCTGCTCGGTATCGTGATGCGCGATGGCTGGAATGGCCTCGATCTTGGCAAGGCACTTGATGCGGAAACCACTAAATTCAACGCAGAACTTCCCTTGGGAATGACGTTGACCAAAGTGACGGATCAGTCCGTCAACATCGGCTCGGCAGTGGACGAGTTCATGGTCAAGTTCTTCGTCGCCCTGCTTGTCGTGATGGTGGTCTGCTTCCTCAGCATGGGATGGCGCGTCGGTATCGTGGTCGCGGCGGCGGTGCCGCTGACGTTGGCGGCGGTATTTGTCATTATGGCCGCCACCGGGAAGAACTTCGACCGCATCACGCTCGGCTCGTTGATTCTGGCGCTGGGCCTGCTCGTGGACGACGCTATCATCGCCATCGAAATGATGGTGGTGAAGATGGAGGAAGGTTATAGCCGCATCAAAGCCTCCGCCTACGCCTGGAGCCGCACGGCGGCCCCTATGCTGTCCGGCACGCTGGTAACGGCCATAGGCTTCATGCCCAATGGGTTCGCGCGTTCGACCGCTGGCGAATACACCAGCAACATGTTCTGGATCGTCGGCATTGCTCTGATCGCTTCCTGGGTGGTGGCGGTGGCGTTCACGCCCTACCTCGGGGTGAAGCTGCTGCCGGATATCAAGAAGATCGAGGGCGGGCACGAGGCCATCTATAACACGCGTAATTACAACCGCTTCCGGCGGGTGCTCGGGCGCGTCATCGCCCGCAAATGGCTGGTCGCGGGCGCGGTGGTCGGGACGTTTGTGCTGGCCATCCTTGGCATGGGCGTGGTCAAGAAACAGTTCTTCCCGACTTCAGACCGCTCGGAGGTACTGGTCGAGGTACAGATGCCATATGGCACCTCGATTGAGCAAACCAGCGCAGCGACGGCGAAGGTCGAAGCCTGGCTGGCAAAGCAAGGCGAAGCAAAAATCGTGACCGCCTACATCGGCCAGGGGGCACCACGGTTCTACCTGGCCATGTCACCGGAACTGCCCGATCCGTCGTTCGCCAAAATTGTGGTGCTGACGGGCAATCAAGAGCAGCGGGAGGCCCTTAAATTCAGGTTGCGCAAAGCCGTCGCCAACGGATTGGCCCCCGAGGCCCGGGTGCGCGTGACGCAGCTCGTGTTCGGTCCGTATTCACCATTCCCCGTCGCCTATCGCGTTATGGGGCCAGATCCGGACAAGCTGCGCGCGATCGCCGCGCAAGTCGAGTCCATCATGCAGGCCAATCCGATGATGCGCACGGTCAATACGGATTGGGGCGCGCGCGTGCCCACCTTGCATTTCATCCTGGATCAGGATCGGCTCCAGGCCGTAGGGCTGACTTCCCGTTCGGTGGCCTTGCAGTTGCAGTTCCTGTTGAGCGGGGTGCCGCTTACAGAAGTTCGTGAGGACATTCGCTCTGTGCAGGTAGTCGGCCGAGCGGCCGGCGATATCCGCCTTGACCCCGCGAAGATTGCCGGCTTTACGCTGGTCGGGGCGGCAGGGCAACGCATTCCGCTGTCGCAGGTAGGAACGGTCGAGGTGCGCATGGAAGACCCTATCCTGCGACGCCGTGACCGCACGACGACCATCACGGTTCGAGGCGATATCGCTGAAGGACTGCAACCGCCAGACGTGTCTACCGCTGTCTTGAAGCAGTTGCAGCCGGTCATCGACCAGCTTCCCTCGGGATATCGGATTGAACAGGCCGGCTCGATCGAAGAATCCGCCAAGGCCACCGTTGCCATGGTGCCGCTGTTCCCAATCATGATCGCGCTCACGCTGCTCATCATCATCTTGCAGGTGCGTTCGATCGCGGCCATGGTCATGGTGATCGCCACAAGTCCGCTTGGTTTGATCGGCGTGGTGCCGACCTTGCTGATTTTCCGGCAACCGTTCGGCATCAATGCGCTGGTTGGCCTGATCGCGCTGTCGGGAATCCTGATGCGCAACACGCTGATCCTGATCGGGCAAATCCGTCACAACGAACAGGACGGATTGAGTCCGTTTAATGCGGTCGTCGAAGCCACTGTCCAGCGTGCAAGGCCAGTGATATTGACCGCACTGGCCGCCATCCTGGCGTTCATCCCACTGACCCATTCTGTGTTCTGGGGAACACTGGCCTACACGCTTATCGGCGGCACCTTTGCAGGAACAGTTCTGACTTTGGTGTTCCTGCCGGCCATGTATTCCATCTGGTTCAAGATCAGGCCAATTCCTTCGCAAAACGGATCGTCCGCTGACCTTAACGCAGCGCACAAATAGGAACTGCCATGTCGAATTCAAGAAAAGTTGTTGTCATTACTGGTGTGTCATCGGGCATCGGGCGTGCCGTCGCGATGAAATTTGCCGAACAAGGGTGTCAAGTATTCGGAACCGTTCGTGATACGGCCAAGGCGCAGGCAATACCCGGGGTCGCGCTCGTTGAAATGGATGTTCGTGACGAAGCATCCGTTCAACAAGGCATCCAGGCCGTTATCGCCCAAGCCAAGCGTATCGACGTGCTGGTCAACAGCGCGGGGGTGACCCTGCTCGGAGCGACCGAGGAAACGTCGATTGCCGAAGCTCAGACGTTGTTCGATACCAACCTTTTCGGCCTCTTGCGCACGATCCAGGCGGTGCTGCCATGCATGCGCAAGCAACATGCTGGTCGGATCGTCAACATCAGCTCTGTGCTGGGCTTTCTGCCCGCACCGTACATGGCGCTCTATTCGGCATCCAAGCATGCCGTTGAAGGACTGTCCGAGACGTTGGATCACGAGGTGCGCCAGTTCGGCATTCGCGTGGCGCTTGTCGAACCCTCTTTTACCAAAACCAACCTGGATCTCAATGCGCCCCAAACGGCCTTGAAGATAGCCGAATACGGCAGGGATTTCGGCGTGGTTTCCCAGGCCATTCTGACGCTTGTCCAGAAAGCGCCCGACCCCGACGGCGTAGCCAGCACGATTGTCGATGCGGCTCTGGGGCGCTGGAAGATGCGCCATACGCCCAAAGGCGAGGCGTCGCTTCTGGCTAAATTGCGCCGTTTCATGCCTGCTGGCCCGGTCGGAAAAAGCCTGAGAAAAACATTTGGATTGGCCTGAGCCCGCGGCGACTCAAAGCGTTTATTTCTGAGGTGTCACGCGCACCGGCGCGACTTGAATGGCGCCATAACCGACCGAGATAACTGAGCAGGCACATCGCAGAAACGTCCGCAAACCTAGTTCCTGGAGGCTTCATATGCAAACCGCACTGGATATTGGCTGGATGGCCCAGCATGAAGCGGCGTGTCAACGCGCTCTGGCTGGAGGAGGGCAACCGGGTCTGGCGAAAATCAACCAGATTGCCGGAAAGACCGGGCGTGAAATCCTCGAGGCCATGATGTCCGGCGCGCTGCCATATCCGCCCATGAACGACACCATGAACATGACGTTGCTGGAGGTGGACAACGGCCGTGCAGTATTCCAGGGCACCCCGTTGCAACAGCACTACAACCCGCTGGGAAGCGTGCATGGCGGCTGGTTTGCCACGTTGTTGGACTCCGCATTGGGCTGTGCCGTGCAAACCATCCTGCCGGCTGGACGTTCCTATACAACCGTCGAACTCAGCATCAATATCGTGCGCTCGGCCACTGACAAGACAGGACCGTTGCGCGCGACAGGTACGGTGATTCATGGCGGCCGCCAGATCGCAACGGCTGAAGCACGTATCGAAGACGCGCGCCGCAGACTCTATGCCCATGCGACAACCACCTGCATGGTTTTTGATGTGCCAGCGTCTTGAAAGTCTCCCGCACCGAAACCTGTTCTGATCGTTGGTCGCGTCCGCGAGTGATTTCTGTCCGACAAGAACAGATGAGTATGGCGGACGAATAACGCTTGGGCTGCCGCCGCTTCCAGGCGCCGCATGGGGCCAGTCGGACGGAAGTCCGGTTAGGTTTCGGAAAGCACTGGCATATGTTGAACTCGCCAGATTCCTTGATAAACCCGCTGTATCGGGCTGCGGCGTAGTCCAGCGCAATTCGGTGCTGGAGTCGTCGCGAGATAAAAACCCCCGCCAACTTCAGCGGGGTTCGAGATGTGCCCGGTGCTTGCAGCGCCGGACACTGGGGAAGTCTTCGCGTCAGTGCGCGCCTGCGGCGGCGTCGGCACCGCCGCCACCCTTCATCGGCCGCGTGATCCACACCATCGAGATCATCAGCAAGAACAGCACGGCCGAGATCCAGAAAATGTCGTTCGCACCGAGCATGGCCGACTGTTGCGTGACCAGCCGGTCGATATAACCGTTGGCCTGCGGCGTGGTCATGCCGAGCTGGTTGAGCGTTTGCACGGAGGCATTGAACGTCGGGTCGTAGGGCGTCAAGTGCTCGGTCAACTGCGCATGGTGCAGCGTGATGCGGTTCTCCCACATCGTCGTGGAAATCGACGTGCCCACCGCACCGCACGTGATCCGCACGAAGTTGGACAGTCCTGCCGCCGCGGGAATGCGATCTGGCGGCAACCCCGACAGGATGATCGCGGTGAGCGGGATGAAGAACATCGACATCGGCACGCCCTGCAGGAATGTCGGGATCATCAACGTGCGCGTATCGACGAGTGTGTTGAAGTGCGAACGCATCAGGAACACCAGCGCGAACAGCAGGAACGAGACGGTCACGACCCAGCGGGCATCGAGCCTGGGCAACGTCTTGCCGATTACCGGCGACAGCAGGATGGCGAACAGGCCCACCGGTGCCAGCACGAGACCCGCCTCGGTGGCTGTATAGCCGAGATAGATCTGTAACCACTGCGGCAGAATCACCAGGTTTCCGAAGAACAGGCCGTAACCGATTGAGATCGCCACGACGCCACCGGTAAAGTTGATCCGCTTGAAGAGCGTCAGGTCGACCACCGGATGCTTCTCGGTAATTTCCCATATGACGAAGAAGCAGAACGACACCAGTGCCACGAGTGCGAGCACGACAATGGTCGACGAATTGAACCAGTCGAGTTCCTTGCCCTTGTCGAGCATCACCTGGAGCGAGCCGACCCACAACACGAGCAAGGCCAGCCCGACGGTGTCGATCGGCTTGCGTTGCGTGGCGGTTTCACGCTTGGCGTAGATCAACCATGTGACATACGCGGCGGCGATGCCGATCGGGATGTTGATGTAGAAGATCCAGGGCCAATGGTAGTTATCCGAGATCCAGCCGCCGAGAATCGGCCCCATCACCGGCGCGACCAGCGTTGTCATGCCCCATAGCGCAAGGGCCATTGAACTCTTCGCGCTCGGATAGCTCGAGAGCAGCAGCGATTGCGAGAGCGGAATCATCGGCCCGGCCACCGCGCCCTGCAACACGCGAGCCGCGAGCAGGAATTCGAGCGTGGGCGCCATGCCGCACAGCCACGACGCCAGCACGAACAGCAGGATCGACGAAATGAACAACCTGACCGCACCGAAGCGCTCGGTCAGCCAGCCCGTGAGCGGCACCGAAATGGCGTTGGCCACGGCGAACGACGTAATCACCCACGTTCCCTGGCTCGACGAGACGCCAAGGTCGCCGGAAATGGCGGGAATCGATACGTTGGCAATCGAGGTGTCGAGCACGTTCATGAACGTGGCGAGCGACAAGGCGATGGTGCCGAGGACCAACTGGCCCCCCGTCAGGGGACCAGAAGCGTTTTGATTTGCCATGAGATGTCAAAGGGGGTGGGGGCACCCCCCTCCGCTTTACAGGGGACGTGCGCGAGCCGGCTGGTTGCGCGTGTCGCTGGCGCCGTCTGCGCCTGAGGCAGCCGCGGCACCGGCGTTTTCGGTGATGATCTTGGCGACGATGTCGTCGGCGTCGTGGCCGATTTTGTCGAACACGTCGGTGGCGTACACCGGCAGGGCGGGCGCTTCACCCAGTTCCTTGCCATTCGTGTTTCGCACGTCCACCTTGACCTGCATCGACAGGCCGACACGCAGCGGATGCTGCTGCAACTGCTTCGGGTCGAGCGCGATGCGCACCGGCAGGCGCTGCACGACCTTGATCCAGTTGCCCGTCGCGTTTTGCGCCGGCAACAGCGAGAACGCGCTGCCCGTACCTGCCGAGAAGCCCGCCACGGTGCCCTTGTATTCCACCGCCGAACCGTACACGTCGGCGGTGAGTGTCACCGGTTGGCCGACGCGCATGTGCGCGATCTGGACTTCCTTGAAGTTGGCATCGACCCAGACTTGATTGAGCGGCACCAGCGCCATGAGCGGTGCGCCCGTGGCCACGCGCTGACCGACCTGCACCGAACGCTTGGCCACGTAGCCGTCGACCGGCGCCGGGATCGACGTGCGGGCGTAGTCGAGATACGCTGCGCGCACCTTCGCCGCGGCCTGTTGCACGTTCGGGTGCGTTGTCACCGAGGTCTTGTCCGTCAGGGCCCGGTTCGACACCCATTGCGCACGCGCCTGCTCGAGTGCGGCCTGTGCCGTCTTCACGGCGTCCTGTGCGTGGGCCAGTTCTTCGCGCGACACGGCGCCCGTCGCAATCGCCATCTCGCGGCGCTTCACGTCGGCCTGCGTCTTGGCCAGCTCCGACTCACGCATGGCCACGGTGGCGGCGTAGGCGTCATTGTTCACGAAGTAGGTGCGCACCTGACGCACGGTCTGCGCCAGATTGGCCTCGGCTTGCAGCAGGGCGACGCGGGCATCGGTCGGGTCGAGCGTGACCAGTGGCTGGCCCGCCTTGACCAGTTGCGTGTCATCGGCCTTGACGCCAGTCACGGTCCCTGGCACCTGCGGGGTGATCTGCACCACGTTGCCTGCGACGTAGGCGTCGTCGGTGTCTTCGTAGAAGCGCGCGTACAGCCCGTAATAGGCACCGTAGGCGATGGCCGCGATCGCGATCACGGCCGTTAGCGTCAGCATCATGCGGCGGCGCTTGCCATTGCCCTGAGCCGGCTGGGCAGGTGCTTGTTGTTGGTTCTCGCTCATCATTCGCTCCGTACTAATCTCTTAATGTGCTTCGACGTTGTCTTGTCAGTCTTGTGTGATGTGTAGCGGCCGCTCAGTGCGTCTGCACGGCGTTGCCGTCGGTCTTGGCGGGGCGTTCCTGCCCCACGACGAGACCCGCCGCCTGGGCATCGAAGCCACCGCCAAGCGCCTTGATCAGGCCGATCTGCTGGTCGCGGCGTGCACTTTCGATATTCACGCGCGCCTGTTCCTGCGTCAGCAGCGACGACTCTGCCGCGAGCACGGTCAACTGCGGCGTGAGACCCGCCTTGTAACGGTCGACGGCCAACTCGTAGGCGCGTTGCGCGGCGTCTTGTGCGACGCGTTGCGAGACCATCTGCTTGTCTGCCGAGCGGATCGACGACATGCGATCCGCGATGTCGCCGAGCGCCTGGTTCAGCGTCGAGTCGTAGTTCGCCACCGCGCTTTCATACGCCGCGTATTGCCCCTTCAGGTTGGCGCGCAGGCGGCCGCCGTCAAAGATCGGCAGCGAAATTACCGGACCGTACTGGATGCTCTGGCTGCTCGGATCGATCAGCTTTCCGAGCCCGAAGGTGGAAAAGCCAAATGCGGCGTTCAGGTTCACATCCGGATAGAAGCGTGCCTTCGCGACATCGACACCCTTGAGCTGTGCTTCCACGCCCCAGCGTGCCGAGACGATGTCCGGGCGGCGGCCAAGGAGCGTGAGCGGCAGGTTGTCGGGCAGGGCCGGTGTCGCGAGCTGTGCGAGTGTCGGACGCGCGACCGACAGGCCGCGATCCGGCCCCTTGCCGAGCAATACGCCGAGTTGATGGCGCGTCAGCAGGATCTGGCCGTCGAGTTGCGCGATTTGCGTTTGAATGTCGGCCGTGTTGCTCTCGGCCTGCTTCTGCTCGACTTGCGTGTCGAGACCCGCCCGCACGCGGTCCGCCGTCAATCGGCCGAGGTTTTGACGTTGCTTGCTGATGCGATCGAGCACGTCATGCAGGGCGTATTGCTGGGCGAGTTGGTTGTAAGCGCGAGCCACGGCCGTGGCCAGCGCGAGCCGCACCTCCTGATCTTCGGCTTCTTCGGCGCGCTCGGCCGACGTGGCTTGTGCCCGCGCCGAGCGGTTCTTGCCCCACAGGTCGAGTTCCCACGACAACGATGCCGTCAGATCGCCCTGGGTGAACCAGGTGCCGCCGTAGCCCGGCGGGTAGATGGTGTTCTCCGTGAATTTTTCACGATAGATGCTGCCCGAGGCGTTCACCGACGGCAGCAGCGCGGCGGCCGCGCCTTCGGTCTGTGCCTGCGCCGCCTTCAGGCGGGCGGCCGCCATGGCCAGATCGGGGTTGCCGGCAAGGGCTTCGTCGATCAACGAGACGAGTTGCGGGTCGCCGAACCGCTGCGCCCAATCGGTGCCCGGCCACTGGCCGCCCTCGCCGGGCAGGCTGCGCTGGGTCTGATACTGCTCGGGGGTACTGATGTGCTTGTCGCTATGGATGCCGGCAAAATTCGCACAACCGGCAAACCCCAGCGTCACTGCCGCCAGACAGAGGGCGGAAATGATGGAGCGGGCCCGCAGATGCGGGAGGAACGGTGAGGCCACTTTCATCGCGAAGCCTTTACGAGTGACATTAGGGACCGACAATAATCGGAAACTGGGGATGACGAGTACCAGGAATAGTGGACTCGACACGCTTTTCTGCGGCAAATCGAGGGCGCGTCGCCGTCATCCGGTCTCGCCGTTGGCGATGACTCGTCGCAACAGGCTTTTCAGAAACCCCACCTCTTCCACGGAGAATCCCCGCATCAGATGGTCGGCTGCGCGCACGAAAATGTCCGGCATTCGGTCGGCCATGGCGTATCCGGCGTCGGTCGCACTCAGGTTCACGGTGCGGCGATCCATCTTGCTGCGCTCACGCACGAGCAGACCCTGTGCTTCGAGCCGGTCGAGCAGGCGCGTGACGGCGCTCGCGTCGATACAGTAGTCGCGCGCCAGATCGGCCGCCGTCTTGCTCTTGCCTGTGGCCACCTTGTAAAGCATGGTGGCCTGGGTGCTCGTCAGGCCGTATTGCGACGTTTCTTTCGTCAACTCCGCCAATATCAACTGGCGCACGCGGGCGACGAGATAGCCCAGGGAATTGTCGATGTCGTAGGCACACCCCGGGGAATCATTCGGGGGCGCATCCGGCGGCGACAGCGGCGCGGCATCGGAAGGGGGCGTGGACGGATCGATCATTTTCGTGTTGCTGCAATAGTTGACTAGTCACGATTATAGCGGTGACTTAATAAATTGCAAGGCCATGCAATGATTGACTAAGCAAATATTTCACTGAAAATTAGACGCCAGACTCTAATTTGGTGTGGCTGTGAGGGGGCGGCGCGTCCCGGTGAAAGCGACGCTGGCGCGGTTTCCACAGGGGGTGTCGTTGTTGCATTGCAGAAAGGCCATGACGTGAGACACGCGCAAGTGGTAGAATCGCTGATTCTCCAAAGGCTTTTTTCGAGCACCTCTTCATGACCCGCGCTCTCCGTAATATCGCCATCATCGCGCACGTCGACCACGGCAAAACCACGCTCGTCGACCAATTGCTGCGCCAGTCGGGCACCTTCCGCGAAAACCAGCAAGTCGCTGAACGCGTGATGGACTCGAACGACATTGAAAAAGAGCGCGGCATCACGATCCTCGCCAAAAACTGCGCCGTCGAATACGAAGGCACGCACATCAACATCGTCGACACGCCGGGACACGCGGACTTCGGCGGTGAAGTGGAGCGCGTGCTGTCGATGGTCGACAGCGTGCTGTTGCTCGTCGACGCCGTCGAAGGCCCGATGCCGCAAACGCGCTTCGTGACCCGCAAGGCCCTCGGCCTTGGTCTGAAGCCGATCGTCGTGGTCAACAAGATCGACCGTCCGGGCGCACGTCCGGATTGGGTGATCAACCAGACGTTCGATCTGATGGACAAGCTCGGCGCCACCGACGAGCAGCTCGACTTCCCGGTCGTCTATGCGTCGGCCCTGAACGGTTTCGCCAGCCTCGACTCCGATGTGCGCGAAGGCACCATGCGCCCGCTGTTCGACGCGATTCTCGAGCACGTGCCGGTCCGTGAGGCCGATGTCGACGCGCCGCTGCAACTGCAGATCAGCTCGCTCGACTACTCGACGTTCGTGGGCCGTATCGGTATCGGCCGTATCACGCGTGGCCGTATCAAACCGGGCCAGCAAGTGGTGATGCGTTTCGGTCCGGAGGGCGAAGTCCTCAAGCGCAAGATCAATCAGGTGCTGACGTTCCGCGGCCTGGAACGTGTGATGTCGGACGGCGCGGAAGCGGGCGACATCGTGCTGATCAACGGTATCGAAGACGTGGGTATCGGCGCGACGATTTGCGACGTGGATGCGCCGGAAGCCTTGCCGCTGCTGACGGTGGACGAGCCGACGCTGACCATGAACTTCTGCGTGAACACCTCGCCGCTGGCCGGCCGCGAAGGCAAGTTCGTGACGAGCCGCCAGATTCGCGACCGTCTGCACAAGGAACTGAATCACAACGTGGCGCTGCGCGTCAAAGACACCGACGAGGATTCCATCTTCGAAGTGTCGGGCCGTGGCGAACTGCACCTGACGATTCTCATCGAGAACATGCGTCGCGAGGGCTACGAACTGGCCGTGTCGCGTCCGCGCGTGGTGCTCAAGGAAATCGACGGCGTGAAGCACGAGCCGTACGAAATGCTCACCATTGACGTGGAAGATGAGCATCAGGGCGGCGTCATGGAAGAAATCGGCCGTCGCAAGGGCGAAATGCTGGACATGGTGTCGGACGGCCGCGGTCGTACGCGTCTTGAGTACCGCATTCCGGCGCGTGGCCTGATCGGCTTCCAGGGCGATTTCCTGTCGATGACCCGCGGTACAGGCTTGATGAGCCACATTTTCGATGCGTACATGCCGCTCAAGGACGGTACGCTGGGCGAGCGTCGCAACGGCGTGCTGATCTCGCAGGACGACGGCGCGGCCGTGGCCTATGCCCTGTGGAAGCTGCAGGATCGCGGCCGCATGTTCGTGTCGCCGGGCGACGCGCTGTACGAAGGCATGATCATCGGTATCCACAGTCGTGACAACGACCTTGTGGTCAACCCGATCAAGGGCAAGCAACTCACGAACGTGCGTGCGTCGGGTACCGACGAAGCCGTGCGCCTGGTGCCGCCGATCGCGATGAGCCTCGAGTACGCTGTGGAATTCATCGACGACGACGAACTGGTCGAAGTCACGCCGCAGACGATCCGCCTGCGCAAGCGCTATCTCAAGGAACATGAGCGCAAGCGCGCGTCGCGTGAAGAGAAGTAAAGCCGGCAAGGGGATCGCGGCGTAGCAGAGAGACTTCTGTTGCGCACCGATGCCTGTCTGTTGGAAAGAAAGCCGGTGCCTCGCGCCGGCTTTTTTGTTTTATCTTGCCGTGTTGGCTGATGTGCGGCGCAAGTGTGTCCGCATGGTGTTGATCGCCCCAGAGGATCGCGTTGTGCGCGCGTCCGTTCCATTGACGTCTTTGAATCGCCCAGACATGACCGACTTTGTTCGCACCGAAATCCGTGGTCGCATCGGCTTCATCACGCTGACCCGCCCGAAAGCGCTCAACGCGCTCTCGCACGACATGATTCGTGCAATGGCTTCGGCCCTCGACGCGTGGCGCGACGATCGGGATGTGCTTGCCGTCGTCTTGCAGGGCGAGGGGGAGAAGGGCTTGTGCGCGGGTGGCGACATCCGCTATTTCCACGAGGCCGTGAGTGCGGGGCGCACCGACATCATGGATTTCTTCACGGACGAGTATGCGTTGAACTACACGATCGCCACTTACCCGAAGCCCTATATCGCGCTGATGGACGGTGTGGTGATGGGCGGCGGTATGGGCATCTCGCAGGGCGCGGCGCTGCGCATCGTCACCGAGGCCACGCGCATGGCAATGCCCGAGACGGCGATCGGTCTGTTTCCCGACGTGGGTGGCGGATGCTTTCTCGCCAATCTTGCCGGTCATCTTGGCGAGTACCTTGGCACGACGGGCGTGGTGTTCGGTGCCGTCGACGCGTGCGAGATCGGCCTGGCTGACATAGTGGTGCCGCGCGCCGAATTGCCTGCGCTCTGCGCATGGCTGGCGAACCGCGATTGGCCGGACAGCGGGGCGGTACTCGATGCGGCACGCGCGTTCGCCCGACAAAGCTCGCCGCCTGCCGGCCTGGCCCCTGGCAAGCTCGCGCCGCTGCGCGACGCGATCGACCGTCATTTCGGTCTGGCGGATATGCCGGCCATCCTGGCGTCGCTCAAGCACGAACCCCGCTGCGAGTTCGCCGGCTGGGCACAGGAGACGGAAGCGCTGTTGCGCGCCAAGCGTTCGCCGTTGATGGTGTGCGTTACGCTCGAACAGGTGCGCCGCGCACGCAAGCTGTCGCTCGCCGATGAGTTGCGCGAAGAGTGGCTGATGATGCGCAGCGTCTTCAATCTTGACGGGCGCACCGGGGCTGAAGGCATAGAAGGCATTCGCGCGATGGTCGTCGACAAGGATCACTCGCCGCGCTGGCAGCGCGACAGCATCGAGGCGGTGACGCCCGCGGACGTCGCGCGATTCTTCGACGGCGATCGTTCCGGTGCGGACAATCCGCTGCGCGAACTCGGGCAATAATTCCGTCGCACAGTGGATCGGCGTGCTCGCCAGAAGGCTTACACCGCTGCCTGACAGAACTGCTCGCCAACGGCCAGATCGAGCTTGCGGCAGATGTCGGCGATGCTGCCGACCATCACGATGTGCGACACGTCGCGATACACGCGGACCTCGTGCCCCTCGTGCGCACCCTGTGCCGTAGGCGCGTCGTGCCGCTGGGTGCCTCGCACGCTGCGTGAGGCCTTGACGGCTTTTCCCGTGGGACAGGTGCGGCGCGTCGCCGATGCCACGGCGGCCGCGAGCGTGCGGGGCAGGGCGGTAGAGCGCGAGCGCGCAGGCACGGTGTAGGAGCGTGCGATGGCCGGGGCGGCGGCAAACGGGCCGGACAAGGCCGAGAGTCCGTACACCGCAGACAGTCGCGCCTGCGACGACGCACGAACGCGCGGTTGATCAAACGACGTACGCAGCAAACCAAAGAGTCGAGCCATGATGCGATCTTTCCTCCAATGTGGGTCTGAGGGGCGCGTCCTGCCACGACCTTGGGAAATTGCGGGCGCAGCAGGGCACGGGCGCCGGACCCAGCCCGGCGCAGTCGGAAAAGCAAATCGTCAGTGAGCGGGGCGCTGCGTTACCGTGACGCGGCGCAGTGCCCGGGATGGTGCCTAGAGATCGTTATTGCGGATCAGGCCGACCGCAATGCCTTCCAGCGCAAAGTCACCGCTGCCTTCATTCACGTTGATGTTCTGGAAGTCGGGGTTCTCGGCGATCAACTCCACGCCGCCCGGCACACGGTGAAAACGTTTGACGGTCACGTCGTCACCGATGCGCGCCACGACGATCTGACCCTCGCGCGCGTCGGCGGCCTTCTGCACCGCCAGCAGATCGCCGTCGAGAATGCCCGCGTCGCGCATCGACATGCCGCGCACCTTCAGCAGGTAATCGGGTTGGCGTGCGAACATATTCGGATCGCACTGGAAATTGCGTTCGATGTGTTCCTGCGCCAGGATCGGGCTACCCGCCGCCACGCGCCCGACGAGCGGCAGCGACAGTTGCATCAGACCCATGTGCGGCAATGTGAACTGATAGGCGCCACCGGCTTCGTCCAGCCGCTTGAGACGGATGCCGCGCGACTGGCCCGCGGCCAGTTCGATCACCCCTTTGCGCGCCAGCGCCCGCAGGTGCTCCTCCGCGGCATTGGCGGAAGAGAAGCCGAGTTCGGCGGCGATCTCCGCACGCGTCGGCGGAAAGCCGGTGCGCTCGATCGCTTGTCGGACCAGTTCGTAGACCTGCTGTTGACGAGCAGTAAGTTTGATCATGGCATCACTGTATGGAAGCACAGGTGGCTGTATTTTTGTACAGTGTTTGCAAAAACGCAAGCGAAAACTTCATCGGGACATGGCGTTCTTGCGTCACGCACGGGGCTTGGGACTTCCCGCCCGTTCCGTGTGGCGTGGATAAACACGCGTCAATCCACAATTCGGCATAAGCAATTGCTTAAGTATTATTTTTAATTATTTAGATGTCCCCATAGACTGGCCTCCTACACAAGACACAAGGGGGCGTGCAAGTCATGAGCCAAGCCATACGGGGATGGAAAGTCAAGGCGTTGGCGGTCGCACTGGGCGGGCTGACGCTGGCGGCGGGCCTGTCGATTCAGGCACAGGCCGCGAGTCTTTCGCTGCTCAACGTGTCGTACGACCCGACACGTGAGCTGTACGCCGACTACAACAAGGCGTTCGAGGCCCACTACAAGCAGACCACTGGCGACACGGTGACGCTCAAGGCCTCGCACGGCGGCTCGGGCAAGCAGGCCCGTACCGTGTTGGACGGGGCGCCGGCCGACGTCGTCACGCTCGGCATCTCCGCCGACATCGACGAACTGGCGCGGGCCGGTCTGGTGCACAAGGATTGGCAGACACGTCTGCCCGACAACGCCACGCCGTACACGTCGACCATCGTGCTGCTCGTGCGCAAGGGCAACCCCAAGCAGATCAAGGACTGGAACGATCTCACCCGGCCGGGCATCAACGTGGTCACACCGAACCCGAAGACGTCGGCCGGTGCCCGCTGGAACTACCTCGCCGCGTGGCTCTATGCGCTCAAGCGGCCTGGCGGCAACGAGCAGACAGCGCGGGCGTTCGTCGCGGCGCTATACCGGAATGTCAGCGTGCTCGACTCCGGCGCGCGAGGGGCCACGACGACCTTCGTCGAGCGCGGCATCGGCGACGTGCTGATCGCCTGGGAAAACGAAGCACTGCTCTCTGTGAAGGATCTCGGTCCGGACAAGTTCGACATCGTCGTGCCGTCGTCATCGATCCTCACGGAACCGCCGGTCGCGGTGGTCGACAGGAACGTGGACAGGCACGGTACCCGCAAGGCCGCCGAGGCCTATCTGCAGTGGCTGTATTCGCCGCAAGGGCAGGAGATCGCCGCGAAGCACTTTTATCGTCCCCGCTCGCCGGACATCGCCAGAAAGTACGCATCCCAGTATCCAAAGCTCAAGCTCTACACGGTGGACGCCGATCTGGGGGGCTGGACGAAGACGCAGGCCAAGCATTTTGCCGACGGCGGCATCTTCGATCAGATCTACACGACGAAGTAATCCCGGGACCTCGGGAGACAAAGGGATGCACACATGAGTACCGCACTGTTTCCTCGCTGGCGCAAGCCGAGTGCCTTGCCCGGCTTTGGCTTGACGATGGGCTACACCGTGGCGTACCTGAGCCTCGTGGTGCTGGTGCCGTTGCTGATGGTCTTCATCAAGGCAAGCTCACTCGACGTGGCGAGTTTTTTCTCCGCCGTCAGCTCGCCGCGCGTGCTGGCCTCTTACCGTCTTACGTTCGGCCTCTCGCTGGCGGCCGCCGTCCTTAATGCGGGGTTCGGATTTGTGCTGGCATGGGTGCTGGTGCGCTACACATTCCCCGGCAAACGCTTCGTCGACGCGCTGATCGACCTGCCGTTTGCCTTGCCGACGTCGGTCGCGGGGATCGTGCTGGCCGCGATCTACGCGCCGAACGGCTGGATCGGACGCTGGTTCGCGCCGCTTGCGATCAAGATCGCCTTTACACCGTTGGGCATCTTCGTGGCGCTGACGTTCATCGGGCTGCCGTTCGTCGTGCGCACGCTCCAACCCGTACTCGAGGTATTCGAACGCGAGCAGGAAGAGGCCGCCGCATGCCTGGGCGCGACACGTTGGCAGACGTTGCGCCACGTGATTCTCCCGGCGCTGCTGCCCGCCTTGCTGACCGGTTTTGCGCTGGCGTTTGCGCGCGCGGTGGGGGAGTACGGTTCGGTCATCTTCATTGCCGGCAACTTGCCGATGGTCTCGGAGGTCACGTCGTTGCTGATCGTCACCAAGCTCGAGCAGTACGACTATGCGGGCGCCGCGGCGCTGGCCGTGGTGATGCTGGTGATTTCGTTCCTGTTGTTGCTGCTGATCAATACCCTGCAATGGTGGTGGCAACGCCGTCATGCGGGCCGAAGCGCCAGTGGCGTGTAATTCAGGAGAGCGTTTCGATCATGTCCGATTCCCTTGCATTGCCACGCGCGTTGCCGCCCTCCACCCAGGCCCGCCAGGCCCATCCGACGGGCGAGCCGGCGTTCGTCAAGGCCGGACTCATTGCCGTGGCGCTGCTGTTCTTCGCCTTGTTTCTGCTCTTGCCGCTCGCGTCGGTCTTCGTCACGGCGCTGGGCAAAGGCTTCGCCGCGTACTGGGATGGGCTCACCCACGACGATGCGCTGTCCGCCCTTCGTCTCACGCTGCTGATCGCCGCCATCGCCGTGCCGCTCAACCTGGTGTTCGGTGTGGCAGCGTCGTGGGCGATCGCGCGCTTCGACTTCAAGGGCAAGAGCGTGCTGACCACGCTCATCGACCTGCCGTTCTCGGTCTCGCCGGTGATCGCGGGCCTCACGTTCCTGCTGATCTTCGGCCGTCAGGGGCCGCTGTGGGACTTTCTCGACGCGCACAACCTGAAGATCGTGTTCGCGTTGCCCGGACTGATCCTCGCCACGGTGTTCGTCACGTTCCCGTTCGTGGCGCGCGAACTGATCCCGCTCATGCAGGCGCAGGGCGGCGAGGAAGAGGAAGCGGCGCGCGTGCTGGGCGCGAGCGGCTGGCAGGTGTTCACACGTGTGACGCTGCCGAAAATCAAATGGGGTCTGCTGTATGGCGTGATCCTCTGCAATGCCCGGGCAATGGGCGAGTTCGGTGCCGTGTCGGTCGTCTCCGGCCATATTCGCGGCGAGACGAACACGCTGCCGCTGCACGTGGAGATTGAATACAACGACTACCACACCGTGGGCGCGTTCGCGGCGGCGTCGATTCTGGCGTTGCTCGCGCTCGCCACGCTGGCGTTGAAGCTGTGGGGCGAACGCAAGCTGGCACAAGACGAGGCCGCGCGCCGTAAAGACGCCGTGCGGGCCTGAGCGGACATCGCCTCAAGGAGCAAGACAATGAGCATCCAGGTACAACAGCTGTCGAAACGCTTCGGCGATTATGCGGCGCTCGACGACGTCACACTTGAATTTCCGGCCGGCGAACTGGTCGCGTTGCTCGGGCCGTCCGGCTGCGGCAAGACCACGCTGCTGCGTATCGTGGCGGGGCTCGAGTTCGCCGACACCGGCCGCGTCGTGTTCAACGGCGAGGACATGGCGTCGGTCGGCACGCGCGAACGCCAGGTCGGCTTCGTGTTCCAGCACTACGCGCTTTTCCGTCACATGACCGTGTTCGAGAACGTGGCGTTCGGCCTGCGCGTGAAGTCGCGCCGCCAGCGGCGCTCGGACGCGCAGATCCGCGCCAAGGTGCACGAACTGCTCGGCCTCGTGCAACTCGAGTGGCTGGCCGATCACTATCCTGCGGAACTCTCGGGGGGGCAGCGTCAGCGCATTGCGCTGGCGCGTGCACTGGCCGTGGAACCGAAAGTGCTACTGCTCGACGAACCGTTCGGTGCGCTCGATGCCAAGGTGCGCAAGGCACTGCGCAGCGAATTGCGCCGTCTGCACGACGAGCTGCATATCACCACGATCCTGGTCACACACGATCAGGAAGAGGCGCTCGACGTGGCCGATCGTATCGTGCTGATGCATCACGGCAAGGTCGAACAGGTCGGGGCGCCGCAGGACGTGTACGACACGCCGCGCAGCCCGTTCGTCTATGAGTTTCTCGGCGATGCGAACCGGCTGCCGGGCGCGTTGCGCACGCACGACTTCATCGCCGATGTCGGTGCCGGCGCGTTTCGTGTGACGGTGGGAAAGGACGATTTGCCGGCCCTGTCGCAGGACGGTCGCGCGATGGCGTACGTGCGTCCGCACGATCTCGCGCTACTGCCGGCGCACGACGGCGGGCCGGGGATCGACGTGGCGGTGCGTCGTGCGATTCCCCTGGGCGGCACGGTGCGCGTGGAACTCGCCGCACCAGGGGGCGCGGTGTGGGAGGCAGAACTGACCCGCTCGGGCTGGCAGGCGCTGGGGGCGGGGCAGGGGGCGACGCTGCGGGCGGTGCCGCGTCAGTTGCGGGTGTTTGCCGAGCAGGTGTGAGCCGCACGGCGCAGCAAGGAGGGAATCCCATCATGAATTTTCAGCAATTGCGCTACGTGCGCGAAGCCGTTCGGCAGAATCTCAACCTGACGGCAGCCGCGAGCGCGCTCTACACGTCGCAGTCGGGCGTGAGCAAGCAGATCAAGGATCTCGAGGACGAACTGGGCGTGGATGTCTTCGTGCGTCGCGGCAAGCGGCTCACGGGCCTCACCGAGCCCGGCAAGGCCGTACTGCAACTGATCGAGCGCATGTTGCTCGACGCCGAGAACCTGCGTCGGGTGGCGCGTCAGTTCGCGGATCAGGACAGCGGTCACCTCGTGGTGGCGACGACCCACACGCAGGCGCGCTATGCGCTGCCGCAGGTCATCAAGTCGTTCACGCACGTCTATCCGAAGGTGCATCTGGCGTTGCGTCAGGGCAGCCCGCGTCAGATCGCGCAGATGGTGATCGACGGCGAGGCCGACATCGGCATCACGACCGAGGCGCTCGATCGCTTTCCCGATATCGTTACATTCCCGTGCTATTCGTGGCATCACGTTGTCGTCGTGCCGAAGGATCACCCGCTGGTCGGGCGTGAGCGCGTCACGCTCGCGGACATCGCCGACTACCCGATCATCACCTATGACGGCGACTTTACAGGCCGCTCGCACGTGGACAAGGCGTTCTCCGATCTGGGGCTGGTGCCGGACATCGTGCTCACCGCGCTCGATACGGATGTGATCAAGACTTACGTCGAGCTGGGATTGGGCGTGGGGATCGTGGCGGCGATGGCCGTCGATCCGCGCAAGGACCAGGATCTGGCCGTACTGGAACTGGACAATGCGTTCGAGCCGAGCACGACGCGCATCGGCTTGCGTCGCGGCGCGTTCCTGCGCTCGTATGCTTACCGTTTCATCGAAACGCTTGCCCCGGCGCTCAAGGAGCAGGACATCTCGACGCAACTGCGGGAAGCGCTCGAATTTGCGGCCTGACGCTGCGTCGCGCTGTCGCGCCGGGCGCCTTCCGACGCACTGCCGGGCGTTCGCCGGCGCGTCGCCGACGTCGGCCCCGATCCCGCCCAACGAGGCGGGATCGATATTTTCAACGATTGGGAAGCCGGGCAGTATTGGATACAATCAATGCCATGACTTCGACCTCATTCAACCCGATTCCCCACTACACCGTGTCCTCGGGCGATCTGCCGCGCATCGCGCTGCTCGCCACGGGCGGCACGATCGCGGGCAGCGCGGCCGACGCGACGCGCACCGCCGGTTATCAGGCCGGGGCGCTCGGTGTCCAGGACCTGCTCGCGGCGGTCCCGGCGCTGGGCAGCGTTGCGCATATCCACGCGGAGCAGGTCGCTCAGATCGATAGCAAGGACATGAGCGTGGCGCTGTGGCAGAAGCTGGCCGCTCGCGTGAACGCCTTGCTCTCGCAGCCCGACGTGGCCGGTGCGGTGATCACCCACGGCACCGATACGCTCGAAGAAACGGCGTACTACCTCCATCTGACGGTCAACAGTCGCAAGCCGGTGGTGCTGACCGCGGCGATGCGGCCCGCGACGGCGCTCTCGGCCGACGGCCCGCTCAACCTGCTCAACGCCGTGCGCGTGGCCACCGACCCGATTTCGGCCGGACGTGGCGTGATGGTGGCCGTCAACAACCAGATTCATTGCGCGCGCGACGTCATCAAGACGAGTACCTACAAGGTCGACGCGTTTCACTCGCCGGAGATCGGCTTGCTCGGCTGGGTGCAGGACGAGCGCGTGGCGTTTCAACGCGCGGCGTTGCAGTATCACACCGTCGAGAGCGAGTTCGTCGGACTCTCGGGCGAGCTGCCGGCCGTGGAAGTGGTGTCGAGTTATGCGGGTGTGTCGCGGATCGCCGTCGACGCCCTGGTAGAAGCCGGCGTGCAGGGCATCGTGGTCGCGGGCACGGGCAACGGCTCGCTGCATTCATTGCTGCAACAGGCGCTGGCCGAGGCCGTGCAGCGCGGCGTGACGGTCGTGCGTGCGGCACGCGTGGGCAGTGGGCACGTCATGCATAACGGCGCGGCGCCCGACGATCAGTACGGCTTCGTGAGCGCAGGCAACCTGCACCCGTTCAAGGCGCGCGTGCTGCTGATGCTGGCCTTGCAGGCCGGCGTGGCGCATGAGCGGATGCAGAGCCTGTTTGACGAGTATTGATCCAAGGCGTCGGCGCGTAAAAATCGGCCTTCAAAATATACGGGCGCCGGACCTTGCGGCCCGGCGCCCGTTGTCGTCCATCGCCTCTCCCTGATGGCCTGACGCGCCTTACGCGGTCAATGCTTTACGCCACCGTATGGTTGGCCAGCATTTCCAGTGCGCGCACCATGCCCGAGTGATCCCACGCGGCGCCGCCGTTCGCGGCACACGCGTTGAACAGCTCCTGGCACGTGGCCGTGTTCGGCAGCGACACGCCGAGGGCCTTGGCGCTCTGCAGCGCCAAATTCAGATCCTTCTGGTGCAGGGCAATCCGGAAGCCCGGTTCGAAGTTGCGCTTGACCATGCGCTCGCCGTGCACTTCGAGAATGCGCGACGACGCGAAGCCACCCATCAGCGCCTCACGCACCTTGGCCGGATCGGCACCCGCCTTCGACGCGAACAGCAGGGCCTCGCCCACGGCTTCGATCGTCAGCGCGACCACGATCTGGTTGGCGACCTTGCAGGTCTGGCCAGCGCCACTCTCGCCGACGAGCGTGATGTTCTTGCCCATCAGCTCGAAGAACGGCTTCACATCGTCGAACGCCGCTTGCGAGCCGCCGACCATGATCGACAGCGTGCCGGCCTTCGCACCGACTTCGCCGCCCGAGACCGGGGCGTCGAGGTACTCGCAACCCAGTGCCTTGACCTTCTTGGCGTATTCCTTCGTTTCGATCGGCGAGATGGAACTCATGTCGACGACGATCTTGCCTGCCGACAGGCCTTCGGCGAGGCCGTCCTGACCGAACAGGACAGCGCCCACGTCGGGGGTATCCGGCACCATCACGAAGACGATGTCGGCACGCTTGGCGACTTCCTTGGCCGACGTGCAGACCGTGGCCTGACCGTCGATCAGGTCTTGCGGGGGCGTGCGGCGCTCATACAGGAACAGCTTGTGACCGGCGTTCTGCAGATGCTTCGCCATCGGCGCGCCCATGATGCCAAGACCAATGAAACCGAGTTGTGCCATTTCGAGACTCCTTGTTGCCAAAGTGTGAGTTTTTGTCGCTGACGCCCGGACGAGCGGGGCGGTGATGCCGTGTCATGTCCCCCGTGCTCCGGCCGCATGCCCCCTGCACGCGGCCGGCGGGGCCCTTCCTCGTCGAAACCCGGTCAGCCGGCGCACCGCCAAGGGCGGATGCGCCTTCGTTTCGTCCGCACGCCACCGGGGGAGGTGCCGTGCGGCGCGTATGGGGGAGCGCAGGAATTACGCCGCTTCGCGCATGCCCGCTGCCTTGAACCAGCCGAGGCCCTCGGTCGTGGTGGTGGCGGGCTTGTACTCGCAGCCGATCCAGCCCGTGTAGCCGATGCGATCGAGGAACGCGAACAGATAGGGGTAGTTGATCTCGCCCGTGCCCGGCTCGTTGCGGCCCGGGTTATCCGCCAGTTGCACGTGGGCGATGCGCGCCAGATTCGTCTCGATGGTCTTGGCGAGTTCGCCTTCCATGCGCTGCATGTGATAGATGTCGTACTGCAGGAACAGGTTGTCCGAGCCAACCGCGTCGAAAATCTCCAGTGCCTGCTTCGTGCGGTTCACGAAGAAGCCGGGAATGTCGTACGTGTTGATCGGCTCGACCAGCAGCCGGATGCCTTCGGCCTTGAGCGCATCGGCGGCGAAGCGCAGGTTGGACACGAGCGTGTCTTGCGCGACTTGCGTCGACAGGTCCGCGCCTTGCTTGCCCACGAGGCAGTTCAGTTGCTTTACGCCCAGCGCCTTGGCGTAGGTGATGGCTTCGCCCACGCCGTCGCGGAATTCGGCCACGCGATCAGGGAAGATCGCAATGCCGCGCTCGCCCGCATCCCAGTTACCGGCAGGCAGGTTGTGCAGTACGAGGTCGAGCTGGTACTGGTTCAGCTTGTCAGCGATCTGGTCGCGATGAAACGCGTACGGGAACAGGAACTCCACGCCGCGAAAGCCCGCTGCGGCGGCCGCCTTGAAGCGGTCGAGGAACGGCACCTCGTTGAACAGCATGGTCAGATTGGCGGCAAATTTCGGCATTGCGCTGACTCCTCTTTCTCTCTTTTAGGGGGTGGTTTCGACGATTTCGATGTCAGGGTGTTGCGAGGTTGCGGAGCGCCTGCCTTGGGACGGTCAAGGGGTCTAGCCGAGAGCGCAGGGGACGCAAGCGCCCCGCAAACCGTTTTGCAGCGTTGACTTACGCCGACACTGCGTTGTCTTCTTCCACGACGTCGATGATTTCCTCGAACTCGTTGACGTTGTCGATCTCGGTGCCCATCGCAATGTTGGTCACACGCTCGAGAATCACTTCCACGATCACCGGCACGGAGAACTCGGCCATCAACTTGCGGGCCTGGGCAAACGCGGGCTGGATGTCGTTCGGCTGGAACACACGGATCGCCTTCACGCCGAGGCCTTCGGCCACCTTCACGTGATCGACGCCATAACCGTTGACCTCCGGCGAGTTCACGTTCTCGAACGCGAGCTGCACGCAGTAGTCCATGTCGAAGTTGCGCTGCGCCTGGCGGATCAGGCCCAGGTACGAGTTGTTCACGACCACGTGGATGTACGGCACCTTGAACTGCGCGGCCACGGCCAGCTCTTCGATCATGAACTGGAAGTCGTAGTCACCCGAGATCGCCACCACGTCCGACGACGGCGAGGCAACCTTCGCACCGATGGCGGCCGGCACCGTCCAGCCCAACGGACCTGCCTGGCCGCAGTTGATCCAGTGGCGCGGCTTGTTCACGTGCAGGAACTGCGCGGCGGCGATCTGCGACAGACCGATGGTCGAGACGTAACGCACATCCCGGCCGAAGAACGCGTTCATCTCCTGGTACACGCGCTGCGGCTTGATCGGCACCTGATCGAAGTCCGAGCGGCGCAGCATGGTGCGCTTGCGCTTCTGGCAGTCGGCCACCCATTGCGCACGATCCGGCAGGCGACCGGCGGCCTTCAGTTCCTTGGCGACTTCCACGAACAGGGTGAGCGCGGCCTTGGCGTCGGAGACGATGCCGTAGTCCGGGCCGAACACGCGGCCGATTTGCGTCGGCTCGATGTCGACGTGCACGAACTTGCGGCCCTTGGTGAACACATCGACGCTGCCCGTGTGGCGATTGGCCCAGCGGTTGCCGATCCCCATCACGAAGTCCGAGGCCAGCATCGTCGCATTGCCGAAGCGGTGCGAGGTCTGCAGGCCGACCATGCCGGCCATGAGCGGATGGTCGTCGGCGATGGTGCCCCAACCCATGAGCGTGGGCACGACCGGCACGTTTACCGTCTCGGCGAACTCGACGAGCAGGTCGGCGGCGTCGGCATTGATCACGCCGCCGCCCGAGACGATCAGCGGGCGCTCCGAGGCGACCAGCATCTGGATGGCTTTCTCGATCTGGGCACGCGTGGCCGCGGGCTTGTACACCGGCAGCGGTTCGTAGGTGTCCGGATCGAATTCGATCTCGGCGACCTGCACGTCGAACGGCAGGTCGATGAGCACCGGACCCGGACGGCCCGAGCGCATCAGGTGGAACGCCTGCTGGAACACGCGCGGCACGAGCGCGGGCTCGCGCACCGTCACGGCCCACTTGGTGACCGGCTTGGCGATCGACTCGATGTCGACGGCCTGGAAGTCTTCCTTGTACAGACGGGCGCGCGGGGCCTGGCCGGTGATGCACAGGATGGGGATCGAATCGGCCCAGGCCGAGTACAGGCCGGTAATCATGTCGGTGCCCGCCGGACCCGAGGTGCCGATGCACACACCGATATTGCCGGCTTCGGCGCGGGTGTACCCTTCGGCCATGTGAGACGCGCCCTCGACGTGGCGTGCGAGCACGTGCTCCACGCTACCGGCCTTGCGCATTGCCGAATAGAACGGGTTGATGGCGGCACCGGGCACACCGAATGCGGTGGTAATACCTTCTTTCTCGAGCACTCGGATTGCGGCCTCTACGGCGGTCATCTTGGCCATGTGACGTCTCCAATGGGTAAATGGGTAATGAGTCAATGCGTTGGAGGTCACTTTAAGCCGGTACGATTTGTTTGATAAGATCACAAAAGATCGTTTTTTTAAGAACAAAAAGTATCGAATGGAGGGGCGATGGACCGTTTCAAACAGATCGAAACCTTCGTGCAGGTGGCCGAAGCGGGCAGTCTGGCCGCAGCGGCCCTCAAGGAGGGGGTCTCGCCGGTGATCCTCGGGCGGCGCATCGACGCGCTCGAAAAGCGCCTCGGCATCAAGCTCATGTACCGCTCGACGCGGCGGCTTGCGTTATCGGAAGAGGGCGGCGCGTTCCTGGAACGTTGCAAGCAGTTGCTCGGCGACTGGGAGATGGCCGAGAACGAAATCAGCGCGGGGCGTCACGCCGTCTCGGGGCACCTGATTGTCTCGGCCCCGGCGGCGTTCGGGCGCAAGCACGTCGCGCCACATGCGCCGGCGTTCCTGCGCCTGCACCCCGAGGTGCAGATTTCGTTCAACCTGACCGACCGTGTGGTCGATCTCGTGCGCGAGGGGTATGACATGGGCATTCGCATCGGCGGCTCGGTCGACCCGAATTTCGTGGCGGTCAAACTCGCCCAGAATCGGCGTGTGGTGTGCGGCACGCCGGCGTATTTCGCCCGCTACGGCCGTCCGAAGACGCTGGAGGACCTGGCCAGACACAACTGCCTCGCATTCAACTTGCAGGGCGGACAGCAGCGCGGTTGGTACTTCAAGCGCCAGGGCAAGCTCGTGACGATTCGCGTGACGGGCAGCCTGGATTGCAACGACGGGGAGTTGCTGCACCGCTGGTCGCTGGAGGGGATCGGGCTGGGCTGGCGCTCGACGTGGGAGATCCAGCGCGAATTGCTCTCCGGCGAGCTGGAGACCGTGCTCGACGAGTACGCGCTACCCGACTACGACATCCTCGCGGTGTATCCGCAGCAGCGTTTCCAGCCCGCGCGGGTGCGTCTTTTCATCGAGCAATTGCGGCAGATCTACGCCCGTCCGAACTACTGGCTGGAGAACACCTGACCGCCGGCGATCGGGCGGTAGTTGATGATCGACGTGAAATCCGCTAGAATCGCGTGTTCTGCAACCTTGCTGCACTGGTTTTGACGCCCGGGCGGCTTTGTCCATAAGGAGCTTATATGCGTCATTATGAAATCGTATTTATCGTTCACCCCGATCAGAGCGAGCAGGTGCCTGCGATGATCGAGCGCTACAAGAGCATGGTGACGGCCAAGGCCGGTCAGATCCATCGCGTCGAAGACTGGGGCCGTCGTCAACTGGCCTACATGATCGAGAAGCTGGCGAAGGCTCACTACGTCTGCATGAACATCGAATGCGACCAGGAAACCCTGGACGAGCTGGAACACGCATTCAAGTTCAACGACGCCGTGCTGCGTCACCTCGTCGTTCGCATGAAGAAGGCCGAGACCGCACCGTCGCCGATGATGAAGGAAGTGGCCCGCGAAGAAGCCAAGAAGGCTGCCGCGACGCCCGCGACCGAAGCCGTCGCTTCGTAAGTAGCGCACCGGAACGCACCAGGGCGCCAACGGAGACGTCGACCGCGTGAATCGCTTACGGCTCGAAGCCAGCATTGTCGAAATCGGCACGCTGCGCTATACCCCAGCCGGGCTTCCCGTGATCGATGTCACGCTGGCCCACGCGGGAACGGCCGAAGAGGCGGGTGTGGCCCGTCAGGTCGAGTTCTCGTTGCCAGCCGTTGCGATCGGTCCCCTCAGTGCCAAAGTCATGGCGTTGGGACTCGAGAAACCGGCCCAGTGGGCTGGGTTTCTGGCCAAGAAGCATCGCAATAGCCGCACCCTGGTGTTTCACATCACAGCATTGCAAGTATTTGAAAAGGATTGTTGAACATGCCGCGTCCTAACGGTAAAAACAAGAAGTTTGATCGCCGCCGCCAACAGCAAAACCCGCTGTTCAAGCGCAAGAAGTTCTGCCGCTTCACCGTCGCTGGTGTTGACCAGATCGATTACAAGGATATCGAGACGCTGAAGGACTTCATCGGCGACAACGGCAAGATTACCCCGGCTCGCCTGACGGGCACCAAGGCGCATTACCAGCGCCAGCTCGATACGGCCATCAAGCGCGCGCGTTTCCTCGCGCTGATGCCGTACACCGATCTGCACGGTGCTTAATCGCCAGTCGACGAAGGAGAATAGATAATGCAAGTGATTCTGCTGGATAAGGTCGTCAACTTGGGTAACCTGGGCGACATCGTGAAGGTCAAGGACGGTTTCGCACGTAACTTCCTGATCCCGACGAAGAAGGCTCGCCGCGCCACCAAGGACGCGATCGCCGAGTTCGAAGTTCGCCGCGCCGAACTGGAAAAGGCTGCCGCCGAGAAGCTGGCTGCCGCACAAGGCGAAGGCGAAAAGCTGTCGGGCCTGACCGTGCAAATCTCGCAGAAGGCCGGCGTTGACGGCCGTCTGTTCGGTTCGGTCACCAACTTCGACATCGCCGAAGCCCTGGCTACCCAAGGTTTCAAGGTCGAGAAGATGCAAGTGCGCCTGCCGAACGGCCCGCTCAAGACCGTGGGTGACTTCCCGGTTCAAGTGGCGCTGCACACGGACGTCGTCGTCGACGTGAACGTGTCGGTGCTGGGCGAGCACGCCTAAGCGATATCCGCGTCAGCTTCCCGACGCGAACAAAAAACGGAAGTCGGTCCGCCGGCTTCCGTTTTTTTTATGCCTGTCCCTTCTGTCGTGTCGGCTGCCGGATGGCTCGATGGCCGTGCACATGCCAGTCTATGCCGGCCGTATCACGGTCGCGCACTCCCTTTCACGTTCCTCTCGTTCGATAGCGCCGCCTTATGTTGCCCCCAGGGAAACTGCTGAACAAAACACGTTCGGAAAAATCGCCGCGCAAGCGGGATTTCGCCGGGTCGGACCGAGAACGCGGGAACGGTATAATGCCCGGCATGAACGCACCCGATCCCCAACTCGATTCCCTCAAAGTGCCGCCGCACTCCATCGAGGCGGAGCAATCCGTGCTCGGCGGGCTGCTGCTCGACAACGGGGCGTGGGATCGAATCGGCGACTTTCTGGCGGAATCGGATTTCTACCGCTACGACCACCGGCTCATCTATCAGCACATTGGCCGACTGATCGCCGGCGACCGACCTGCCGACGTGATTACCGTCTTCGAGTCGCTGACCTCCGCGGGCAAAGCCGAGGACGTGGGCGGGCTCGCCTATCTGAACGCGCTGGCACAGAACACGCCGAGTGCCGCGAACATCCGTCGTTACGCGGAAATCGTGCGGGACCGTGCAGTGTTGCGCAAGCTTGTCACGGTGGCCGACGAGATTGCCTCCGACGCCTTCAATCCGCAGGGCAGGGAAGTGCGCCAGATGCTCGACGAGGCCGAAGCGAAGGTGTTTGCCATCGCGGAAGAAGGCTCGCGCAGCACCAACGGCTTTCTTGAGTTGCAGCCGCTGCTCACGCAGGTCGTCGAGCGCATCGACGAGTTGTACCACCGCGAAGGCGGCAGCGACATCACCGGCATTCCGACGGGGTTCGTCGACCTGGATCGCATGACGTCGGGTTTCAACGGCGGCGACCTGATCATCGTGGCCGGCCGTCCTTCGATGGGTAAGACGACCTTCTCGATGAACATCGGCGAGCACGTCGCCGTGGAAGAGGGGTTGCCCGTCGCCGTGTTCTCGATGGAAATGCCGGGCACGCAGTTGGCCATGCGTATGCTGGGGTCGGTGGGCCGTCTCGATCAGCATCGGTTGCGTACCGGCAAGCTGGTCGACGAAGACTGGCCGAAGCTCACGCACGCCATGCAGAAGATGAACGAGACGCAGCTTTTCGTCGACGAGACGCCTGCGCTCAATCCGATGGAGCTGCGCGCGCGAGCGCGTCGTCTGGCGCGTCAGTGCGGCAAGCTGGGGCTGATCATCATCGATTACCTCCAGTTGATGAGCGGGTCGGGCAACGGCGAAAACCGCGCGACGGAAATCTCGGAGATTTCGCGTTCGCTCAAAGGTCTGGCCAAGGAACTGAACGTGCCCGTGATCGCGCTCTCGCAGCTCAACCGTAGTCTTGAACAACGCCCGAACAAGCGTCCGGTCATGTCGGACTTGCGTGAATCGGGCGCCATCGAACAGGATGCCGACATTATCCTGTTCATCTATCGCGACGAAGTGTACAACCCCGATACGCCCGACAAAGGCACCGCCGAGATCATCATCGCCAAACAGCGTAACGGTCCTATCGGCCAGGTGCGCCTGGCGTTCATCGGCGCGTATACGAAGTTCGACAATCTGGCCGGCCCCCAATACTGACGCGTTGATTTCCACCCATTCGTAGGGGCGTGCGGTAACGCACGCCTGCAACGAGGTAGAATGTGACGTTTTTGTGTCGACCCGCCCCCAATTCATATCCGGAGTTTTCCAATAATGTTCGGTCGCTTCATGCCCACCGAGGGCAAGTTCTTTGAGCTGTTCAACCAGCACGCGGCGTGTATGGTTGCCGGCAGCCGCGAGCTGTCTGCCATGCTCAACGATCTGCCCAATGCCGAGGCACGCACCGTTGCCGTGCAGAACAACGAGAAGAAAGCGGATCGCATCACGCACGAGACCATCGACCTGATGCACAAGACGTTCATCACGCCGTTCGATCGCGACGAGATCCACAAGTTGATCAGCACGATGGACGACATCCTGGATCTGATGGAAGACGTGGCGACCGCCGTGTGGATGTACGACATCAAGAGCGTGCCGACCGAGGCGCGTACGCTGGGCGAAATCTGCGTGAAGTGCTGCGAGCGTGTGCAAAGCACCGTGGCGCTGCTCCACGACATGGATCGTGCCCGCGAGATCCTGAAGCTCTGCGAGGAAATCGACGGACTCGAATCGGACGCCGACCGCCTGTTGCGCGCCTCGCTCTCGAAGCTGTTTCGCGAAGAGTCCGACGTGAAGGAACTGATCAAGCAGAAGGCCGTGTCCGAATTGCTCGAATCGGTGACCGATAAGTGCGAGGACGTTGCCAACATCATCGAAGGCATTGTGCTGGAAAACGCCTGAGCGGAGACTTTCGATGGCAACGCTGCACATCAGCCTTTGGCTGATCGGACTGTTGGTCGCACTTGCGCTCCTGTTCGACTTCATGAACGGCTTTCACGACGCCGCCAACTCGATCGCCACGGTGGTCTCGACGGGCGTGCTCAAGCCGCACCAGGCGGTGGCTTTCGCCGCCATGTTCAACGTGATCGCACTGTTCATCTTTCACCTGAAAGTCGCGGCCACGGTGGGCAAGGGGACGGTTCACCCCGAGATCGTCGATCACTATGTGATCTTTGGCGCCCTTGTCGGGGCGATCGCGTGGAACGTGATCACCTGGCACTACGGCATTCCGTCGAGTTCGTCGCACGCGCTGATCGGCGGTTTGGTCGGCGCCGCGGTGGCCAAGGCAGGCACGGGGGCGCTCGTCACGAGCGGTCTGCTGCAAACGGTTGCATTCATTTTCATCTCGCCGCTGCTCGGTTTCGTGCTTGGTTCGTTCTTCATGCTGCTGGTGTCCTGGCTGTTTTTCCGCACGCCACCCGCGCGCGTGGATCGCTGGTTCCGCCGCTTGCAACTGGTTTCGGCCGGCATGTACAGCCTGGGACACGGCGGTAACGACGCGCAGAAAACCATCGGCATCATCTGGATGCTGCTGATTGCCGCGGGCATGTGGCCGCAAGAAGCCGCGGAACCGCCGCTGTGGGTGATCGTGGGGTGCTACCTGGCGATCGGTCTGGGCACGATGTTCGGTGGCTGGCGTATCGTGCGCACGATGGGGCAGAAGATCACCAAGCTCAAGCCGGTCGGTGGTTTCTGTGCCGAAACGGGCGGGGCGTTCACGCTGTTCTTCGCGTCCTGGCTTGGTGTGCCGGTCTCGACTACGCACACCATCACCGGGGCCATCGTGGGCGTTGGTGCCACGCGCAAGCTCTCGGCGGTGCGTTGGGGAGTGGCGGGCAACATCGTGTGGGCATGGGTGCTGACAATACCGGCGTCGGCGTTCATTGCCGCGATCGCCTGGTGGGTCGGCAAGCAGATCCTGTGATCCGGGCTCGGCGGGCGACCCGTTTCATGACGGTGTAACCCGCCCGGGCAACGAAAAAAGCGGCGTCAGCCGCTTTTTTTGTGTGCTTCGGCCGTCCATGGACGGTATGACGACATTGACAGGCCATATCGGCGCGATCGAGAGAATCAATTTCAATAGCCAATTGCGATTAATTATTATTTGTTCATAGTGTTTAATCGAGCCCCTGGGAGGCTAACATGAAGGCATTGATCCATCGTTGTCTGCATCGTCGTCCGGTGTCCACGCTGGTGGGCGTGGCGATCAACGTCGGCGGCGCCGCGACGCTGCTTGCGCATCTGCGCTGACCCAGAGACACCCTTCAATCCATCGTCGACACGGCATGCCCATGCAACGCGACGCATTCGAACGAGAACTGTCCCACGAAGGCTTCACGCAGCAGGTGACGGTGACCCGCGCGGCGGGCGAACTCGAGACGCATACGCATCCCTTTGAGGCGAAGGCGTTGATTCTCTCCGGTGAGCTCGCCATCCGTGTGGGCGACAACGAGCGCGTGTATCGCGAGGGTGATGTCTTCCATCTGGGCGCCGATGAAGCTCACGCGGAGCGTTATGGCCCGGCAGGCGTGCAGTATCTCGTCGGCAGGAAGTGATTACATCGAGCTGTTGGCGAAGCGGGCGATCGGGTCGTCGTCCTGCGCGGCCGGGGCGGCGAGATTGGCCGTGCGGCTTGGCGCCGAGACCTGTGGCGTTTCCATCGGCGACGGTGTCGCCGCGGTAAGCGGCCGGTTCGGTGCCGGGTTCATCGGTTCGACAGGCTCGCCGGTCGGCGCGACTGCCGCGGGTGTCCGGGCAAGCGAGGCCGGCGCCGAGCGATTCACATACGTCGTATTGCCTGCGGGGGCCTTGTTGGCCGCTACGCGTCTAACCCCATCGATCCGGCGCGCCCAATACGGAATGTAGAGACTCTCCAGGCGCACCGTTCCCCCTGTGTTCGGCGCGTGTACGAACTGCCCCTGACCCACGTAGATGCCCACGTGCGAGTGGGCGCGCCCTGTCGTGTTGAAGAAGATGAGATCGCCCGAGGCGAGGTCGTCGCGCGCCAGCGGTGTGCCAACACCGCTCATGTCGGCCGCCGTGCGGGGCAGGTTCACACCGGCAGCGCGCGCCACGACATAGCGCACGAGGCCGCTGCAATCGAAACCGGAATCCGGGGTATTGCCGCCGTAGCGGTAAGGAATGCCAACGAGGCTCATCGCTTCGAGCGTGATTTCCTCCTGACCTGCGCTGCGCTCGGGGCCCATCGTACGGTTGCCGTAATTCGCACCGCCGCCCTGTCGGATCGACGGACCCGATGAACAGGCGGCGACCAGCAACGTGAGCGCCAACGCGCCTGCGCAACGGCCCCACGCGTTCGGCAGGACTGCCGGATGCGTCACGTCGCGAGCAATGAGGCGAGAGAGTAGTCGCATGCGCCGAGTTTACGACGCTTACGGGGCCGATGCATCGCAAAAGTGCCGAAATGGGGGCGTTCCGTGGCATCGACGTCACAAATCAGCGAAATCCCGGGCGATGTTGTGGTCGGTGCGCCGCCCCGGCGGCAACAAAAAACGGCGCCCGAAGGCGCCGTCTTGGCGAGCCGGGAGGCTCGCTGTCCGCTGTCAGCAGACCTCAGAGAATTTCTGCTGCGTAGTCGGCCAGGCGCGAACGTTCACCACGCGCGAGCGTGATGTGCCCACTGTGTCCCCATCCCTTGAATCGATCCACCACATAGGTGAGCCCCGAACTGCCTTCGGTCAGGTACGGCGTATCGATCTGCGCGATGTTGCCCAGGCAGATCAGCTTGGTCCCGGGGCCGGCGCGCGTGACGAGTGTCTTCATCTGCTTCGGCGTGAGGTTCTGCGCCTCGTCGATGATGACGAACTTGTTCACGAACGTACGGCCGCGCATGAAGTTCATGCTCTTGACCTTGAGTCGTGAGCGAATCAGTTCCTGCGTGGCTGCACGCCCCCATTCGCCTGCGGAATCGTCGGTCTTTTGCAGCACTTCGAGGTTGTCGTCGAAGGCGCCCATCCACGGTTGCATCTTTTCTTCCTCGGTGCCTGGCAGGAAGCCGATATCTTCACCGACGGGCACGGTCGCGCGCGTGATGATGATTTCGTTGTAGCGCTTCTCGTCGAGCGTTTGCGCCAGCCCGGCGGCGAGCGCCAGCAGCGTCTTGCCGGTACCGGCCTGTCCGAGCAGCGTGATGAAGTCGACTTCGGGATTCATCAGCAGGTTCAGCGCGAAGTTCTGCTCGCGGTTGCGTGCCGTGATGCCCCACACATTGTTCTTGTGGTGCCCATAGTCGCGCAGCGTTTGCAGCAGGGCTGTCTTGCCGTTGATCTCGCGAACCTGCGCGTAGAAGGGGGCCTCGCCGTTGTTGGTTTCCAGGTAGACGAACTGGTTGATCAGGAAGCTCGCGCAGAGCGGCCCGGTAATGCGATAGAACGTAGTGCCGGTGCGGTTGTCCTGCCAGCTCTCCATGCCCTTCCCGTGCTTGGTCCAGAAGTCCGGCGGCAGGGGCATCACGCCCGAGTAGAGCAGATCGCTGTCCTCGAGCACCTTGTCGTTGAAGTAATCTTCCGCGGGCAGGCCGAGCGCATGCGCCTTGACGCGCATGTTGATGTCCTTCGACACCAGCACGACCTGACGATCGCGGAACTTGTCCTGCAATGCGCGCACGACGCCGAGAATCTGATTGTCGGCCTTGCCCTGCGGCAACCCGTCGAGCGGCGGCACGTCGGACAGGTCGGTCTGGAAGTACAGGCGACCCGTGGCGTCCTTGTTGCCGAGTCGCGAGAGGAGGATGCCTTCGGCCATCGAATTCGTGCCGCTCTCGGCGACGAGCCCGTCAAGCGTGCGGCTCACCTGACGCGCATTGCGCGCCACTTCCGACATGCCCTTCTTGTGGTTGTCCAACTCTTCCAACGTCATCATCGGCAGATAGACGTCGTGCTCTTCGAAGCGGAACAGGCTGCTCGGGTCGTGCATGAGCACGTTCGTGTCGAGCACGAAGAGCTTGGCCGGTTCCTGGTCCTTGACGCGCGCGCGTCTCGACCCCGTGCCCGCCGCTGCCGCCGGCTTCACGGCCTTGAGAGACGGTGCGGCACCGTTCGACTCGGCCGCCGGGGGCGCCTGCGGCGAACGTGCCGCAGGCGACATCGGTGCTGTCGTCTGCGGTGCCGTTGCGGGTTTGGGGACGACCTTCAATTCGGCCGTGCCGGCACCCGTGGCACCGGCCGTCTCACCCAGTGCGAGTTGTTCAGACGAGGGAATCGGTTTCTTGGCCTCCGTGCGCGAAGGTTTGAGGCGAGTGGGGAATTGTTCCGGGGCAAGCAGCGAGCCCGGTTTGGTCGGCGCCGATGGCAATGGCATAGATTTCCCGTTCAAGAAAACACAACACGACTCGGCCGGGACAGGCAGCGGTACCCCACGTCCCGGCAACAAAAAAGCCGCCTGCCCGGACGCACCGGAGAGGCGGCTTGGCTGAAGGCGCCGCCGTGGCGACGCCTGCAATAGTCTCGTTCAATGCGCTTCATCATTACGGCCGACTATAACGTCTCTTGCCGTGCTTGTATAGCGCCGAATGTATGCGTTGGCAGTCGCGATCGGCCCGCGCGCAACACCGCGCGGAATCGTGCTCGCGCGGGCTCCGCGACGGCGCCCGCGCAGGGTCAGATTGCCTGCACGGCACTCAACACTTCGGCAACGTGATCGGGCACGCGCACGCTGCGCCATGCGTTGCGCAACACGCCCTTCTCGTCGATCAGGAATGTGCTGCGTTCGATCCCCAGATGTTCTTTGCCATACAGTTTTTTCAGCTTGATGACACCGAACAATTGGCAGACGGCTTCGTCGCCGTCCGAGATCAGCGGGAAGGGCAGATCCAGCTTTCGCTGGAAATTTTCATGCGAGCGCAGGCTGTCACGCGACACGCCGACGATTTGCGCTCCGGCGGCCTGGAACTGGGCGTAGTTGTCGCGGAAGTTCATGCCTTCCGTCGTGCAGCCGGGGGTGTTGTCCTTCGGGTAAAAATAGATCACCACCTTCTGGCCGCGATGCGCCTTGAGCGAAAAATCGCCGCCGGTGGCCGGTGCGGTGAAATCGGGCACGGGGGTGTCGATGGCTACCGTCACTATGGTCTCCTTGGGTGGCCTTTGCCAGGCCGGAACGGGGAAGTGGGTCGAAAACGGACTCAGGCCGTGGCCTGGCCCTCGAGAATCAGATCGCCCGAGCGGCCCGGAATTTCGCCCCACACGACGGGATGCGCCGGTAGCGAGGCGAGATCGAGCGTCTCGTAGTATTGGCCCATTGTCACCAGGCCATGTCCCTGGCGACGCCACCCGGCGAGCAATTGACGGAACAGCGGGGCCAGCTTCTGACCTTCGAGTTCTGCGTGAAGGGTGAACACGTGATCTTGCGCCGGATCGCGGGTCAGGGCAAGCAGATGCTCGGCCACGCCGTGGATGTCGCGACCATCGATGCCCAGCAACTCGTCGACCGTCGGCAGTGTCGTCGGCATCTGCACATGCTGCAGGCGCACGCCATCGACGATCGGGTAGTGCGGGGCGGTGCCGCGTCCGTCCGACGCATACTTCATGCCCCAGGCATCGATCTGCCGAAACGCGTGTGAATTCATCTGCCAGCCGGCTGCGCCATGCGTGGGCGGCGAGGCTCCGAAGACCTGGATGAAGCGCGCATGGGCCTGCGACATCTGTCGTTGCGTCCAGGCCGCATCGCGCGTGCGCACGTTGTCTTGCCAATACGTGTGATCCCACGTGTGGATGCCGGTCTCGTGATTCGCGTCCCGCACCATGCGCATGACGTCGGCGGCGCGCCGCCCGATGTCCGGGCCGGGGAGCAACGTGCCATACATGAGCGTCTTGAAGCCGTAATGCTCGACCACCGACGTGCGTGAGACCTTCTTCAGAAAACCGGGACGGAAGACGCGCTTGAGCGCCCAACCGGTGTGGTCCGGCCCGAGGCTGAACAGGAACGTCGCTTGCGCCTCATGCTCCGCGAGTGCCGCGAGCAGATTGGGCACGCCTTCGCGCGTGCCGCGCAGGGTGTCGACGTCGATCTTCAGGACAATGTTGGCCATAGCCGCCCTTGAATGAGGTATCGCGACGACCGCGTGCGATATCCTGGACTGCGAAACAAACTACCGAGTCAAAAACGCCCGATGTGCCGAGGGCGCACCGGGCGTGCAATACGATGGGCGGCAACGGGCAATGCGCGGCCCGTAACGCCCAGATGGCAGGCCGGACGGCTGAGCCCGGACCTTGCCCCTGATGTCGCTTACTCGACCTCGACCAGACGGCGAGCTTCGGCGACATGGCCACGATACGCTTCGAAAATCTTGCGCAGCGCATCGTCCATCGACGTGGTGGGGGCCCAGTCGAGTTCCTGCATGGTGTTCTCGATCTTCGGTACGCGGTTCTGCACGTCCTGGTAGCCGTTGCCGTAGTACGCGCCCGACGAGGTCTCGACGAGCTGAACCTTCTTGGCCGTCTCGGCGTACTCGGGGAATTCGGCCGCCAGCTTGAGCATCATGTTGGCCAGCTCGCGCACCGAGAAGTTGTTCGCGGGGTTGCCGATGTTGTAGATCTTGCCGCTGGCGATCTTGTCCTTGTTGTCGATGATGCGCACCAGGGCGTCGATACCGTCGTCAATGTCGGTAAAGGCGCGCTTCTGGTTGCCGCCGTCGACCAGGCTGATGTTCTCGCCGCGAGCGATGTGGCCGAGGAATTGCGTGACCACGCGCGACGACCCTTCCTTCGGCGTGTAGATCGAGTCGAGACCGGCGCCGATCCAGTTGAACGGACGGAACAGCGAGAAGTTCAGGCCTTCCTGCATGCCATAGCCCCAGATCACACGATCCATGAGCTGTTTCGAGCAGGCATAGATCCAGCGCGGCTTGTTGATCGGGCCGTAGATCAGCGGCGAGTTTTCCGGATCGAACTCGCTGTCGGTGCACATGCCGTAGACCTCGGAGGTCGACGGGAAGACCAGGTGCTTGCCGTACTTCACGGCTGAGCGCACGATCGGCAGGTTCGCCTCGAAGTCGAGTTCGAACACACGCAGCGGGGCCTTCACGTAGGTGGCCGGCGTGGCGATGGCGACGAGCGGCAGGATCACGTCGCACTTGCGCACGTGGTACTCGACCCACTCCTTGTTGATCGTGATGTCACCTTCGAAGAAGTGCATGCGCTCGTGATTGATCAAATCGCCAAGGCGATCGGTGAGCATGTCCATGCCATAAACTTCCCAGTCGGTCGTCTCCAGGATGCGCTTCGACAGATGGTGGCCGATGAACCCGTTGACACCGAGAATCAGGACTTTTTTCATATTGCGGTCAGTGATTGAGCTGGGAAAACTGTGCCGGCGTGACTGCTTTGCCGTCCAGCAATAGTTCATGAATGACGACGGCGTTCGCGTCGCCACAAACGCCAAGGAGCGCATTATCCACTACTTGCAGTCCGCAGGGCAAACCGGCGGGTGCGGGCGCGCGTGACAAACGGGCGCGCGTGACGACCCAACGGCGGTCCGCCAGGTCGGTGAACGCCCCCGGATAGGGCGGTGCGACCGCGCGAATCAGGTTGTAGACGTCCTTCGCGGGCTTCGTCCAGTCGATGCGGCCGTCTTCCGGCTTGCGTCCGCCGAAGTAGCTGCCCGCGGCCAGTTCGTTGGTCTGTCGCGGCGCCGTGCCGGCGATCAGGCCGGGCAGACAGCGCCAGAGCGTCTGCTCGGCGGCAACGGTGACCTTCTCGAAGACCTCGCCCGCCGTGTCGTCCGGCAGGATCGGCACGGCGGCCTGGTCGATGATGGCGCCGGCGTCCGGCTTGGCGGCCATCTCGTGCAGCGTTGCCCCGGTTTCCGTTTCGCCCTGCAAAACCGCCCAGTTCACGGGCACGCGGCCGCGATACTTCGGCAGCAGCGAACCGTGCATGTTGAACGCGCCGCGCGGGGCGAGGTCGAGCACCGCCACGGGAATCATGTGACGGTAGTAGAAGGAAAAGATGAAGTCCGGGGCGATGGCGCGGATGCGGGCGGCGAGCGCGGGATCGGCCGGGTCGTCGGGGGTGACGACCGGGATGCCGTGCTCGGCGGCGACACTGGCCACGCTGCCGAACCAGATATTCTCGTTCGGATTGTCCTGGTGCGTGACGACGAGCGCGACGTCGACGCCGCGTGCGAGCAGGACCTGCAGGCAGCGCACGCCCACGTTGTGATAGGCGAAGACGACGGCCTTGGCGGCTGGGGTCACTTGGGCGTTCATGAGGCGTGCGATCCCAGTTCCGTGGCGCCAGTCGCCTGGCGCACGCTCGACGCGGCGCCGGCGCCCTTGTCCGGATGGCCGGAAGACGGCTCTTCCAGCACGGCTTGCACCAGATAGCGCGGACGCTGGCGAACCTGCTGATAAATGCGGCCGATGTACTCGCCGAGCAGGCCCATGCCGAACAGGATTACGCCCAGCAGGCAGAACGTGACGGCGAACAGCGTAAACACGCCCTGGACTTCCGAGCCAAAGAGGAAGCGGCGGGCCATCAGCACGACGAACAGCACACCGGAGGCCGCCGACAGGGAAATGCCGACGCCCGAGAGCCACTGCAACGGCACCACCGAGAAGCCGGTGACGAGGTCGAAATTCAGGCGAATCAGGCTATAGAGCGAATACTTCGACTCGCCGGCGAAGCGCTCCTCGTGGGCGACATCGACTTCGGTGGGGTTTTGCGCGAACGTGTAGGCGAGCGCGGGAATGAACGTATTGATCTCGCGGCACTGATTGACCGTGTCGACGATATGACGACTATAGCCGCGCAGCATGCAGCCCTGGTCGGTCATGCGGATGTGCGTGATGCGCTCGCGCAGGCGGTTCATGGCGCGCGAGGCGCGGCGGCGGAACCACGTGTCCTGACGGTTCATGCGCACCGTACCCACGTAGTCGTGTCCGGCCGCCAGTTGCTCGACGAGCTTGCCAATTTCCTCCGGCGGATTCTGCAGATCGGCGTCGAGCGTCACGACCCATTCGCCGCGCGTGTGTTCGAAGCCGGCCAGGATGGCCATGTGTTGTCCATAGTTGCCGTTGAACAGCACGACGCGCGTTGTGTCCGGGCGCGCGCGGTATTGCTCGGCGAGCAGCGCGGCCGAGCGGTCGCGGCTGCCGTCGTTGACGAACACCACTTCATAAGCCACGCCCAGCTTGTCGAGCGCCGGATACAGCCGGGCGAAGAGGGCGGCGAGTCCGGCCTCTTCGTTATAGACCGGGATGACGATGGAGAGTTGTGGACAATTCATTTTTGATGTTCGGCGCAGAGGGCATTGACGGCGTCGCAGACGCGCACGACGTCGGCGTCCGTCATGGCGGGGAAGAGGGGCAATGTCAGGATCGCACGGCCCAGGCGCTCCGTATGCGGGAACTGCCCTTCCCGGAAGCCTAGCGCGCGGTAGAGGGTGAACAGGTGGATGGCCGGATAGTGCACGCCGCTGCCGATGCCACGTGCCTTGAGCTTTTCCATGAAGCCCGCGCGGTCGATCGTGAGGTGCGCCAGCGGCAGCTCGACCTGGAACATGTGCCAGTTCGAGTGCGTGAAGTCGGCGCGCGGCAGGCCGAGGCCCAGCGCCACGGCCGGACCGCCCGCGAGCGTGTCGAAGTACTGTCGCGCGAGCGCTGTGCGACGGCGGTTGAATTCGGCCAGATGCGGCATCTGGCCGAGGCCGACGCGTGCGGCGACGTCGGTGAGGTTGAACTTGCCGCCGAGCACATCGACATCCATGCCATCGAGGCCGGTGCGGGTCACGCCCTGCAGGCGATACTTCTCGGCCAGACGCGCTTCGTCCTCGTTGTTGAAGACGAGCGCACCGCCTTCGATGGAGGTCAGGTTCTTGTTGGCGTGGAAGCTGAACGAGACGAGGTCGCCGAAGGCGCCGATGCGCTTGCCGCCCCAGGTCGAGCCCATCGCTTGCGCGGCGTCCTCGATCACGCGCAGGTTGTAACGTCGCGCGATGTCGTACAGCCGGTCCATGTCGAGCGGCAGCCCGGCGAGATAGACGGGGATGATCGCGCGCGTCTTGGACGTGATCGCCTTTTCGAGCAGATCGAGATCGAGATTGCGGGTGGCCGGGTCGACGTCGACGAACACGGGGGTTGCGCCGACTTCCAGGATCACGTTGGCCGTGGCGACCCACGACAGCGGCGTGGTGATGACTTCGTCACCGTCTTGCACGCCGGCCAGGCGCAGGCCGATTTCGAGCGTTGCGGTACCTGAGTTGAAGACGCGTACGGGGCGCCCGCCGAAATAGTCGGACAGGGCCTTCTCGAAGGCCTGCACTTGCGGGCCCGAGGTGATCCAGCCGGAGCGCAGCACCTCGGCGACGCCGTCGATGGTGGCGTCGTCGATGCTCGGCCGGGTGAACGGCAGGAACGGTAGATTCGGTTGGGCGGTTGCCGAGTCGCTCATGATGTAAGACCAAGCCTCAGATAAGCAGGGGGAAAAGCGCCAGCGCTTGCGTGTTGCGGCGCGTCCGTGAATTCGATCCGCGTTGGCAGTCTCAACTGCGCGCCAGGATATAAACGCCGACCAGGATGATGCCGATCGCCACGACGCGTTGCATCGACAGCGTTTCGCCAAACAGATACCACGCGGCAACGGCATTCACGACGTAGCCGAGCGAGAGCATCGGGTAGGCGATCGAGACCTCGACGCGCGAGAGTGCCAGAATCCAGACCACGACGCTGATCGCATAGCATACGAGCCCGCCCATGATCGGCACTTGCGTAGCGAGCTTGATGCCGATGGGTACGATGTTGGCGCGCGTGAATTCGAGCGCACCGATCGAGCCGGCGCCGGCCTTGAGCAGCAACTGGGCGCACGCATTGAGCAGCACGCCTGTGAGAATAAGCGAAAACGTAGCGAGATTCATGGAACGTTTGTGAACAATTATGGGTGCCGCAAATTGGCTGGCGCTTAGTTTCCCGAAGCGCGTCAGCCGTTCTTTTGCCTTCGACCGAACGGATCCGGAGATCGCTAGGTGCACTATTTTACGTTGTCTTCTACCTGGGGTTTGGCGATCACGACGCGGCGGGCGTCACGCGCGATGATCCGCATCGGCAAGTGCGCGGATTCGAGCTTGCCGAACGTGTCCGGATCCACCAGCGCGAGCGCTTTCGGATCGGCGCGCCAGCGGGCGTAGAAGTCGTCGAGCGTGGGCAGCCATTTCTGCGGCTCCTGCTTGACGCCGAATTCGAGTTCGTCCGGGTGCTGCACCATGATCATCGTATGGCCGAGGTAGTAAGGCATCGTGTGATCGAGCACATTCACGGAATAGAACGGCACGTTCGGCCCAAGCCGCTGCATTTCCGCCTGGATCGCCGGCACGAGCAACACCCCCGAGCTTTGGCGGCCGAACACTTCGTGTCCCATGCCACCGACGCTCACGAGCAACAGCATGGCGCCGGCAAAGGTGAGCAGTGCGCGCCGCGCGCTGTGCCGCGCCAGCCGCCATGCCACAAGCGTGCCGACCAGGCCGATGCCAACGGCAACATACAGCCAGATCTGGAAGGCCTTGTACAACTCGTTCGGATTACGCACGCTTCCGGGGCGTCCCGCGAAGATGGCCACCATCACGAGCGCGGCGATCAGCAGGATCGCATATCCGGCCAGATGCACGCGTACCGTGTCGCGGCGCAACTGCGCCAGATACAGGCCGAAGAGCAGCGACATGGCCGGCGCGATGGGCAACAGATACGAGATCAGCTTCGAGTGCGAGGCGCTGAAGAACACGAAGATGAAACCCGACCACACCCACAGCATCAGCGTGGGGGCGAAGCCGTTGGGCTGACGGGGCATGCGCAGCGTGGCGCGTACGGTGCCCGGCAGGATCGAGAGCCAGGGCAGGAAGCCGACGAGGAACACGGGCACGAAGTACCACGGCGCGCCATCGCGGTTATGGCCCTCCATCGCAAAGCGCCGGAAGTGCTCGTTGATGAAGAAGAAGTCGAAGAATTCGGGGTTGCGCAGTTGCACCAGGACGAACCACGGGGCCGCGATCGCGAAAAAGACGATCAGGCCGCTGCCCAGGTACAGGCGCCGCCACAAGGTCCAGTCCCGCGCGATGAGCGTATAGAGGACAAGCACGGCGCCCGGCAGCACAACACCGACGAGTCCCTTGCTCAGCACGGCAAGCGCCATGGCCGCCCAGCACAGCCACATCCAGCCACGCACGGCGGGGCGCGCGAGGCCGGGCCGCTGGGCGAGCAGCAGCGCGCACAGCGAGAGTCCCATGAAAAACGACAAGCCCATGTCGAGCACGTTGAAGTGCCCGAGCAGCGACCACAACGGCGCGCTGGCGAGTGCTACGGCCGCGAACAGGCCAACCCGGGCATTGAACACCCGCCGGCCGGTATAGCCGACCATCAGCACGCCCGCGAACCCAGTGAGCGCGGTCCATAGCCGCGCTTGCCATTCGCCAAGCCCGAATGCCGCGAACGTGAGCGCATTCATCCACGTTTGCATCGGCGGCTTCTCGAAATACTTGTAGCCGTTGTATCGCGGCGTGATCCAGTCGCCCGTGGCCCACATTTCGCGCGCCATTTCCGCGTAGCGGCCTTCGTCGCTCGCAATCAGGTGGCGGTAGTCGAGCACGCCGAACCACACGAGCGCAAAGGCGATGAGCAGCAGCCAGAAGGCGGCGGGTGAGAGCGGGTAGGACGTGGGCGGCGCGTTGGGCGCGCACAGGGGCGGCGTCGCGAGGGGGGCGGCGGCCGGCAGGCCGGTAGCGAGCGGGCGGCGGCTCACTCAGTCGCCTCGGTTTCGATGAGCAGGGCGAGTACGACGCGGCGTCCTTCGCTCATCAGGATGTTGTACGTGCGGCAGGCGGCCTGCGTGTCCATGGAGTCGACACCGACGCGCTGGCTGGTGAGCGACGTGGTCAGCCGCGGGTGCGCGAAGCGCAGGCGGTCGCCGCTGCCGAAGATCACGACTTCGGGATCAAGCGCGCGCAATTGATCGAAATGGGCGGATTCCAGTGCGTCGAAACGCGAGACTGGCCAGGCCTGGATCTCGCCCTCGGGCGCAATGATCACGCTGTGCTCGTGACGAATCTTGTTGACCTCGACATAGCCCGGGCCGTAGCCGGTGACCGTGTTCAATGCTTGCGACGGGTCTTGATGCAGTTTCACTTTCGAAAGATTCCCTACCCGGTGCTTGCCCGGGGGTGGATGAGCGTCGGCGGATCGATCAACGGGCGGGCATCTTGCCTCGCGTGGCGCAAACCGTCAATGATGCATTGCCGAACTCTGTCATAATTGGCTAAATTATAGCTTTTTGCCGTACGCAGCACGGCAAAACCGTTGCAGTGCGGCATTTGCCACGCCGAAACCGGGGAAATGCGGTGCCATGTGCGCTTCGCGCGCATCGCCGTCCGACCGCCGGAGCGTCGTGCGTCCCGCCTGCTGCCGGCTCGTCCGGATCCTGCGCCGTCCGCCAAGACCACAACCGCCGTGAAACCGATCCTCAAATCGCTGAAATTGCAGAATGTCTGCTACGACATTCGTGGGCCCGTGCTCGAACATGCCAAGCGCATGGAAGACGAAGGTCATCGCGTCATCAAACTGAACATTGGGAATCTGGCGCCGTTCGGTTTCGAGCCGCCCGACGAGATCGTGCAGGACATGATCCGAAATCTGCCGAATTCGGCGGGTTACTCGGATTCGCGGGGCGTGTTCGCGGCGCGCAAGGCGATCATGCACTACTGCCAGCAAAAGCGCATCAAGGACGTCCAGCTCGACGACATCTACCTCGGCAACGGGGCGTCCGAGCTGATCGTGATGGCCATGCAGGCGCTGCTCAACGACGGCGACGAAGTGCTCGTGCCCGCGCCCGACTACCCGCTCTGGACGGCCGCCGTCAGCCTGTCGGGCGGCACGCCGGTGCATTACGTCTGTGACGAGCAGGCCGACTGGCAGCCGGACCTGGCGGATATCCGCAAGAAGATCACGCCGAATACGCGGGCGATCGTCATCATCAACCCGAACAACCCGACCGGGGCACTGTACTCGGACGAACTCCTGAAAGACATTGTCGCCCTCGCGCGCGAGCACAAGCTCATCATTTATGCCGACGAGATCTACGACAAGATCGTCTACGACGGCGCCGAGCATACCTCGATCGGCTCGCTCTCCGAAGACGTGCTCACCATTACGTTCAACGGCCTGTCCAAGAGCTATCGCGCGTGCGGCTACCGCTCGGGCTGGATGGTCGTGTCGGGCGACAAGCGTCCGGCGTGCGACTACATCGAAGGGTTGAACATCCTGGCCTCGATGCGCCTGTGCCCGAACGTGCCAGGCCAGTACGCCATCCAGACGGCGCTAGGCGGCTACCAGAGCATCAAGGACCTGATCGTGCCGGGCGGGCGCCTGTACGAGCAGCGCGAGATCGCGCACCGCATGCTCACCGACATTCCCGGCGTGACCTGTGTGAAGCCGAAGGCCGCGCTGTACCTGTTCCCGCGTCTCGATCCGGCGGTGTACCCCATCGCCAACGATCAGGACTTCATCCTCCAGTTGCTGCTCGAAGAGAAGGTCCTGCTGGTGCAGGGCAGCGGCTTCAACTGGATGCATCCCGACCATTTCCGCGTGGTGTTCCTGCCTCACGAGGGCGACCTGGAAGACGCCATCAGTCGCATTGCCCGCTTCCTTGACGGTTATCGCCGTCGCCACGGCAAGTGATGCGCGCCAACCGATTTCGACTTTTGAGTAAAACTGCATGAAACCGATCAAATTGGGCCTGCTCGGCCTTGGCACGGTGGGCTACGGCGCCTTCCAGGTACTGGCTCGCAACCAGGAAGAAATTCAACGTCGCGCCGGCCGGGGGATCGAGATTACGAAGGTCGCGGTGCGCAATGTCGAACGCGCGCGCGGCCTCGTCGGCCATGCCGCTGTCGTGACGGGCGATCCGTTCGAGGTGGTCAACGATCCGGACATCGATGTCGTGGTCGAGACCATTGGCGGCTATGACCTCACGAAGGAACTGGTCCTCAAGGCGATCGAGAACGGCAAGCACGTGGTCACGGCCAACAAGGCGCTGCTGGCCCTGTATGGCAACGAGATCTTCGCCGCCGCGCGCAAGGCCAACGTGATGGTTGCCTTCGAGGCGGCCGTCGCCGGTGGTATTCCCATCATCAAGGCGCTGCGCGAAGGCCTGACTGCGAACCGCATCCAGTGGATCGCCGGGATCATCAACGGCACCACGAACTTCATTCTGTCGGAGATGCGCGACAAGGGGATCGACTTCGACGTGGCACTCGCCGACGCCCAGCGTCTGGGCTACGCGGAAGCCGATCCGACATTCGACATCGAAGGCGTCGACGCCGCGCACAAGCTCACGCTCATGAGTGCCATCGCGTTCGGCGTGCCGGTGCAGTTCGACCGCGCCTATGTCGAAGGCATCACCAAGCTGTCGGCGCTGGACATCAAGTATGCGGAGGAATTTGGCTATCGCATCAAGCTGCTGGGCATCACGCGTCGTACCGACGCCGGCATCGAACTGCGCGTGCATCCGACGCTGATTCCGGCCAAGCGCCTCATCGCCAACGTGGAAGGCGCCATGAACGCCGTGCTGGTGCAGGGCGACGCCGTGGGCGCCACGCTTTACTACGGCAAGGGCGCGGGCGCCGAGCCGACCGCCTCGGCCGTGGTGGCCGACATCGTCGACGTGACGCGTCTGCAAACGGCCGATCCGGAGCATCGCGTGCCGCATCTGGCGTTCCAGCACGATGCGCTGTCGAACACGCCAGTGCTGCCCATCGACGAGGTCACGACCAGCTACTACCTGCGCCTGCGCGTGGTCGATCGCGCGGGTGTGATGGCGGCACTCACGCGCATCCTCGCCGATCTGGACATCTCCATCGATGCGTTGCTGCAAAAGGAATCGCGCGAGGGCGAGCACCAGACCGACATCATCATCCTGACGCACCAGACCCAGGAAAAGCACATCAACTCGGCCATCGCGAAGATCGAAGCCATGGACGCCGTGCTCTCGACGGTCACGCGCATCCGTATGGAGGCGCTGAGCTAAGCGCCGGCCACACGAACCGATACGACAGGACACGACCCACATGAAATACATTTCCACGCGCGGCGCGGGCCTGACCTCGGGCGAGCCGCAATCGTTCTCCAGCATTCTGCTTGGCGGCCTGGCCCCGGATGGCGGCCTCTATCTGCCGACGCAATACCCGCAGGTGACGGCCGACGAACTGCGCGTCTGGCGCCAGTTGTCATACGCCGAACTGGCCGCGAAGGTGCTGGCCAAATTCGCGGGTGACATTCCGGCCGAGATCCTGGCCGACCTGACGGCACGCACCTACACCGCCGAGGTGTACCGCAACGTGCGTCCGGGCGAGGATGCTGCCGAGATCACGCCACTGCTGCCGCTGGGGGTCGAAGGGGGCACGCAGCTCTCGCTGCTGGCGCTCTCGAATGGCCCGACGCTGGCGTTCAAGGACATGGCCATGCAGTTGCTGGGCAACCTGTTCGAGTATGCCCTGGCGCAGCACGGCGATGCGCTCAACATTCTCGGTGCGACGTCCGGCGACACCGGTAGCGCGGCCGAGTATGCCATGCGCGGCAAGGAAGGCATTCGCGTGTTCATGCTCTCGCCTGCGGGCAAGATGAGTGCGTTCCAGACGGCCCAGATGTACAGCCTGCAGGATCCGAACATCTTCAACCTCGCGGTCGAAGGCGTGTTCGACGACGCGCAGGACATCGTCAAGGCGGTGTCGAACGATCATGCCTACAAGGCGCGCTACAAGATCGGCACGGTCAATTCGATCAACTGGGCGCGTGTCGTGGCGCAGGTCGTCTATTACTTCAAGGGCTACTTCGCGGCCACGGGCGGCAAGTCGGGCCAGGACGGCGAGGTGTCGTTCACGGTGCCGTCGGGCAACTTCGGCAACGTGTGCGCGGGCCATATCGCGCGCATGATGGGCCTGCCGATTCGCAAGCTGGTCGTGGCGACGAACGAAAACGACGTGCTCGACGAGTTCTTCCGCACTGGCCACTACCGCGTGCGCAAGTCCGCCGAGACGTTCCACACCAGTAGCCCGAGCATGGATATCTCGAAGGCGTCGAACTTCGAGCGTTTCCTGTTCGATCTGCTCGGCCGCGATGCGCAGGCGACGGCCGCGCTGCTCTCGAAAGTCGAGCGCGAAGGCGGCTTCGACCTGTCGGGCACCGAGGCCTTCGCCCGTGTGGCGCAGTTCGGTTTCGTCTCGGGGCGCAGCACGCACGCCGATCGCGTGGCAACGATCCAGGACGTGGCCACGCGCTACGATGTGGTCATCGACACCCACACGGCCGACGGCGTGAAGGTCGCGCGCGAAGCGCTCGAGCCCGGCGTACCGATGGTGGTGCTCGAGACGGCCCAGCCCGCAAAGTTTGCCGAGACGATTCGCGAGGCCTTGCATCGCGAGCCGCCGCGTCCGGCCGGATTCGAGCAGCTCGAATCGCTGCCGCAGCGCTGCGAGACGGTGCCGAACGACGTCGCGAGCGTGAAGGCCTATATCGCCGAGCACACCGGCCTGTAAGGCGGCGCTCGTCCTGCCCCCTGACTTCCCCGCGCCTTCGACATGCTGAGTACACAAGAAGCCCTGGACGCCGTGCTGGCGGCGGCCCGTCCGCTGGATCGGCGGGAGACGGTCGATACCCTCGCGGCCAACGCCCGCGTGCTGGCTGCCGACGTGATCGCCACGCTCGACGTGCCGCCGATGGACACGAGTGCAATGGACGGCTATGCCGTGCGGGTCGCCGACCTGACGGGAGACGAGACGGTGTTGCCGGTCTCGCAACGCATTCCCGCGGGGCACGCGCCTGAGCCGCTCGCCCACGGCACGGCGGCGCGCATCTTCACGGGAGCGCCGGTGCCGCCTGGCGCCGACGCCATCGTCATGCAGGAGCAGTGCGAGGCGCGCGAAGACGGCATCGTCGTGATTCGCCACACGCCTTGTGCCGGGGAATTCATTAACGGGCAGGGCGCGGATATTCGCCGCGACAGCGTGGTGCTTGCCGCCGGGACTCGGCTGCGTGCGCCATCGCTGGGTCTGGCGGCGTCGGTAGGCATGGCGAAGCTGCAAGTCGCGTGCCGGTTGCGTGTGGCCGTGTTCTTTACCGGTGACGAACTGACCATGCCGGGCGAGGCGTTGCGCGCGGGCAGCATCTACAACTCGAACCGCTTCGTGCTGCGCAGCCTGCTCGAGAACCTGGGCTGCGAGATGACCGATTACGGCATCGTGCCGGACAATCTGGCCGCGACGCGCGCGATTTTGCGCGATGCGGCGCGCGCCAACGATCTGATCCTCACGTCCGGCGGCGTGTCGGTGGGTGAGGAGGACCACGTCAAACCGGCCGTGGAAGCCGAGGGCCGCCTCAGTTTGTGGCAGATCGCGCTCAAGCCGGGCAAGCCGCTGGCCTACGGCGAGATCAACCGGCCGAGCGGGGAGACGGCGCATTTCATTGGCTTGCCTGGCAATCCGGTGTCGAGCTTCGTGACGTTCCTGCTGTTCGTGCGCCCGTTCATCCTGCGTTTGCAGGGCGTGACGGCGGTGACGCCGCGGCGCATTCCCATGCGCGCGGACTTCACGCAGACGAAGGCGGATCGTCGCAATGAATTCGTGCGGGCCCGGATCAACGAACAGGGGGGTCTCGACGCGTTTGCGAACCAGAGTTCGGCGGTGCTGACGTCGACCGTCTGGGGCGACGGCCTCATCGACAATCCGCCGGGACATCGCATCGAAGCCGGCCAGACGGTGGCGTTCCTGCCGTTCTCCGACCTCCTATATTGAGAGATAGGCGCGTCGTCGCTGCGGCGTGCCAGCCAGACTATGCAGATCGAACTTCGTTTTTTCGCCAGCGTCCGAGAGGCGCTCGATGTCGCTGAAGAGCGTGTGAATGTCCCTGCCGGGATTGCCACGGTGGGAGACGTGCGCCAGTGGCTGTGCGGCCGCGGCCCGGTCTGGGCCGACGCGCTCGGCCAGCAGCGTGCGCTGCGCATGGCGCTCGACCATACGATGGTGCCGGCGACGACGCGCCTGACCGAGGGTTGCGAGGTCGCGTTCTTCCCGCCCGTGACGGGCGGTTGAGCCAACGTTCCTCGCCCATATCTCAGCGAACTACCGGACAGGAGGCGCCGCCAATATGCCGATTCGTGTACAGACCGAGGATTTCGACTTGTCGGAGGAGGTCCGACGGCTGCGTGCCGACGACCTGCGGGTCGGGGCCGTGGCGAGCTTCGTCGGCACGGTGCGCGATTTGAACGATGGCAAGGACGTCTCGCGCATGACGCTCGAGCACTATCCGGGCATGACGGAGAAGGCGCTGGACGCGATTGTCGAGCAAGCGCGCGCACGGTGGCGACTGTTCGACGCGCTGGTGATTCACCGCTACGGAGAACTGGGGCCCGGTGATCAGATCGTGCTGGTGGCTGTCACGTCCGCCCATCGGGGGGATGCGTTCGCCGCCTGCGAGTTCATCATGGACTACCTGAAGACCGAGGCACCGTTCTGGAAGAAGGAAGTCACGCCGCAGGGCGAGCGCTGGGTCGACGCGCGCGAGACGGACGCAGCCGCGCGCGAGCGCTGGGCAACCGAAGTGGCGTCCAGATCGACTGATAAGTCCTGATTTCTTTCTTGATTATCAAATAACATCGGCGAAGATTTCATATCATCGCCGATCTCGTCATTCATAAGCCCGCGCGGGCCTTGTCTGCTTCACGCTGTCGAGTAGCGCTCGCTGCGCCGGGGGCAGCGTGTATTCCCACCCGAATAGATTCAACTGCAGGCTCTCCGCGATCCGGATGGCCGGTTCTGCGAAGGCAATGGCGGCCTGCGGTTCAAAGAGCTTGTCCAGCGTATCGAAGAAGAGGGCGAGCCAGCGGCTGAAATGCTCGCCACTCAGGTGGCCGAACGGCTGATGTGCCTGCGTCACATTGCCGCGGTAGCGTTTGGCACCGAGCACGATGCTGGACCAGAACGCTATCATTTTTTCCAGATGCATGTCCCAGCGACCTTCGAGTGCCTGGCGGAACACCGGGCCGAGCATGTCGTCGTCGCGAATGCGTCCGTAGAAGGTGTGCACGAGCAGACGCACGGCGTCTTCGTCGATCTCGGCGAGGCGCGTTGCGGGCCGTGGGTTCGGGCATTGGCGGGAGATTTGCGCAGACATTTCGATGGGCACCTGGGTGGGCGCGCGGGCGATGTCCGGCGTCCTGGCGTCTCGATGACGCGTGGTGCGTGAGGCTGAAAGTGGCTATTATGAGCTTCAAATCCGGGCGTGTCCTGCGGCGGCTTCATGCCGCCCACTCTGCCTCGGTCGAGCGCCGCTGTCCCCGGGCCGACCCGTTCCGGCGTTGCGCGAAATGTCAATCGTCGCGCTGCCATGCCCCCTTGAAACTGCAGGGGCTTGTCCGCACATCCGATCCAGAAAGATTTCTTACCGGAGCACTAGATGCGACAAGACAAATTCACCACGCAGTTCCTGGAAGCGCTGGCTGATGCCCAAAGCATGACAGTCGGTCGCGACCAGCAGTACATCGAGCCGCTGCACCTCCTGGCGGCGTTGATCGCACAACCCGAGGGCGCCGCGCGCTCGTTGCTGCAGCGCGCGGGCGTACAGGTGCAACCGCTCGCGCACGACGTCGAGACGGCCATCGCGAAGCTGCCGCAGGTGCAGGGCACCGACGGCAACGTGCAGGTCGGCCGCGAACTTGCGGGCCTGCTCAATCAGGCCGACAAGGAAGCGCAGAAGCATGGCGATAGCTATATCGCCAGCGAAATGTTCCTGCTCGCGCTCGCCGACGACAAGGGCGCCACGGGCAAGCTCGCGCGCGCCCGGGGCCTGTCGCGCAAGTCGCTCGAGGCCGCCATCGAAGGCGTGCGCGGAGGCCAGTCCGTCAACAGCCAGGATGCCGAGAACCAGCGCGAAGCCCTCAAGAAATACACGCTCGATCTGACCGAGCGCGCGTCGCTTGGCAAGCTCGATCCGGTGATCGGCCGCGACGATGAGATTCGTCGCACGATCCAGATTCTGCAGCGCCGCACGAAGAACAATCCGGTCCTCATCGGTGAACCGGGCGTGGGCAAGACCGCCATCGTGGAAGGGCTCGCGCAACGCATCGTCAACGGCGAGGTGCCGGAGTCGCTCAAGAACAAGCGCGTGCTCGCCCTGGACATGGCGGGTCTGCTCGCGGGCGCGAAATTCCGTGGCGAGTTCGAAGAGCGTCTGAAGAGCGTGCTTAACGACATCGCCAAGGATGAAGGCCGCACGATCCTGTTCATCGACGAAATCCATACGATGGTCGGCGCCGGTAAGGCCGAAGGCGCCATGGACGCGGGCAACATGCTCAAGCCGGCGCTTGCGCGTGGCGAATTGCACTGCATTGGGGCGACCACGCTCGACGAATATCGCAAGTACATCGAGAAGGACGCCGCGCTGGAGCGCCGCTTCCAGAAGGTGCTCGTCGACGAGCCGAGCGTCGAGGCGACCATCGCCATTCTGCGTGGCCTGCAGGAGAAGTACGAGCTGCACCACGGGGTGGAAATTACCGATCCGGCCATCGTGGCCGCGGCGGAACTCAGCCAGCGCTATATCACCGACCGCTTCCTGCCTGACAAGGCCATCGACCTGATCGATGAGGCCGCGTCGAAGATCAAGATGGAGATCGACTCGAAGCCGGAAGTGATGGACAAGCTCGACCGTCGCCTGATCCAGTTGAAGATCGAGCGCGAAGCGGTCAAGAAGGAAACCGACGAAGCGTCGCAGAAGCGTCTGGCGCTGATCGAGGAAGAGATCTCGCGCCTGGAGCGCGAATACGCCGATCTCGAGGAAGTCTGGACCGCGGAGAAGGCCGCTGTGCAAGGCAGCGCTCAGGTCAAGGAAGAGATCGACCGCGTGCGTGCCGACATCGCGAAGCTCCAACGCGAAGGCAAGCTCGACAAGGTGGCCGAGCTGCAATACGGCAAGCTGCCGCAGCTCGAAGCGCAGTTGAAGGACGCCGACGCGGCGGAAGCGGCGGGCCAGCAGTCGCATCCGCGTCTGTTGCGCACGCAGGTGGGCACCGAAGAGATTGCCGAAGTGGTCTCGCGGGCGACCGGCATCCCGGTCTCGAAGATGATGCAGGGCGAGCGCGAAAAGCTGCTCCACATGGAAGACAAGCTGCACGAGCGCGTGGTCGGGCAGGACGAGGCGATTACCGCCGTGGCGGACGCCATTCGGCGTTCGCGTGCCGGGTTGTCGGATCCGAATCGTCCCTATGGGTCGTTCCTGTTCCTCGGGCCGACCGGTGTGGGCAAGACCGAGGTGTGCAAGGCGTTGGCGATGTTCCTGTTCGACGCCGAGGATCACCTCATCCGCATCGACATGAGCGAGTTCATGGAGAAGCACAGCGTCGCGCGGCTGATCGGCGCGCCGCCGGGCTATGTGGGTTATGAAGAGGGCGGCTACCTGACGGAAGCCGTGCGTCGCAAGCCGTACAGCGTGATCCTGCTCGATGAAGTCGAAAAGGCGCATCCGGACGTGTTCAACGTGTTGCTGCAAGTGCTCGACGACGGACGCATGACCGATGGACAGGGCCGCACGGTGGACTTCAAGAACACCGTGATCGTGATGACCTCGAACCTCGGATCGTCGATGATCCAGTCGATGGTTGGCGAGCCGCAGGAGCGCATCAAGGACGCTGTGTGGGTGGAGATCAAGGATCACTTCCGTCCTGAGTTCCTGAACCGCATCGACGAAGTCGTGGTGTTCCACGGTCTTGACCAGAAGCACATCGAGTCGATTGCCACGATCCAGATCGAGATCCTGCGTCAACGTCTGGCCAAGCTCGACATGACCCTTGAGGTCAGCAAGGCGGCGCTCACGCACGTGGCACGCGAGGGCTTCGACCCGGTGTTCGGGGCGCGGCCGCTCAAGCGGGCGATCCAGCAGGAGATCGAGAACCCGGTCGCCAAGCTGGTACTGGCGGGCAAGTTCGGGCCGAAGGACACCATCCCGGTCGACTGGCGCAACGGGCGATTCACGTTCGATGGCGACGCGACCCGGCCGGCGAGCGAGGTGAGCGAAGCGACCGAACCGGCTGTCGAGTAAGCCTGGGCGCGGCCCTGAGCCTTGCCTGATCCGCATGACCTGTCCCCGCGTTCCGTCAGGCACGCGGGGATTTTTTCGTCGACCGGTGACGCGCGCCGTGCTGCCTCGTGCCGGGAATGTCGTCGTGCCGGTGATCCGCCGCCGCATCCCCGTCTGTGCGACGGGATGTCGCAACGGGGGCCGTCATGCGCGTTCGTCGCGCATCCGGCCCAAGGCGTTGCCATCGGAGGGGCGAGATGGTGCTCAGTCGTCGATGGGGCGATCGGCGCGAGCGGACGGCATGTCGGGCCCTGTGGCGAAGAACTCGCTGGGTGTCCGACCAAAGGTGCGTTTGAACATCGCGGAAAACGCGCTCTGGCTGCGATAGCCCAGTTCGCGGGCGATGCGGGCCAGTGGGTATCCCTTCGAGGCCAGCGGAATCGCCTGCGCCAGCACCACCTGCTGGCGCCACTGCACGAAGCTCATGCCGAGTTCCTGCCGGAACAGCCGCCCGATGGTGCGTGGGCTGGCGCCGGCATGGCGGGCCCATTGATCGAGCGTCCAGGCGCGCGCCGGGTCGGCCAGCATGGCGTTGCACAGCGTGAGCAGCCGCTTGTCTCGCGGCAGCGGCACCGCAAGCGGCAGTGGCGACGCGCGCCGCAATTCGTCGAGGATCAGTGCGCCCAGCAAGTGTTCGCGAGGTGCGTCGAGTGCGGCCTCGGGCACATCGATGGCGGCAATCAACTCGCGCAGCAGCGCCGAGACCTCCACGACGCGGCAGTGATCCAGTCCGGCCGGGATGACGTCAGGGTGAACGTACAGCGTTCGCAGGTACGAGGGTTCGTTGACCTGGAGACTATGCACGACATCCGGCGGAATCCAGATGGCGCGTGAAGGCGGGACGATCCACGCCGCATCGGCCACCGCGATCTGAATGACGCCGCGCGGCGTATACGCGACCTGGGCCCAGGCATGGCGATGATCGGGCACACGGATGCCGTCGCGCAGCGGTCGCGCGCGCAGCCGCACCGGACGCTCGCGCGTCGGCGTGAACGCCAGCGGCAGCACGTGGGGTCCGGGGTCGGCCGGCGCGGCCGTGTCGAGATCAAGACCCGATGGCTCGACGTTCCACGGACCGGACTGCGCGGGCGCGAGGTTGGGCATGGCATCAGCGCGACAATTTGGATTCCAGCAGTGTAAACCAACCGTGTATCGTGGTTCGCGCGTTGCCCAGCGATGAGAAACATGGCCCCCGTATCGCGTGCAAGCCTTGCGCAGGACACGCGCGCGCCATAGTTTTCCGAACGGCAAAGACGCTATGCTGGATGGCAGTGCGCGGCGAACGGCGTATGGATCGTCGTGCGGCACGCTTCCCGACTGACCGCCTATTCCGATTTGGATGCTCGTGATGAACACTGCAACGCGTGACCACTATGACACCCACGACTTGCGAGACTCGCAAGGCGAGGTGATCTACGTCTTCGTCTACGGCACGCTGCGTGCTGGGGAAATCAACGACGTGACGTATGCAGCTGAGCGTCACGGCATCGAGGCCCCCGTCTATGTCGGTACGACTTCACTCGGCGGGCGGCTCTACGATTTCGGTGACTACCCGGGCATGGTGTTCGACGCCGCAGCGGGTGACGGCCACATCGTGGGCCGCGTGACCGGCGATGTTTATCGTATCGCAGCGGCGCTGGTGCCCGTGCTCGATGAGATCGAAGCGGTGTATCCGGGCGAGGCGGGGTTGTTCGTTCGAGAATTGCACGATGTTGCCTGCGAAGGCGCAACGTACCCCTGCATCGTCTATCCGGTGAGCGAATCGGCCGTGAGCCAATTGCCGCAAATTGCCGGTGGGGACTGGGTCAGCTATCGCCATGCGCGCGATGCCAGCGTGGCGTGACGCTGGCGTCGCCACCGCATGGGGATCGGTCGGCCACCATATCGCGCGTCAGCATGTTTGCTCAACGCGAGGATTCCGAAAACGGGCCGGCCATGCGTGACCTTCCGCCATGGCGGACGGTAAGGTTTGACAATGGGCTCAACCATGTCGATGCCGCCATGTCCGATTTTGACCGGCAGGCCTGGCGCTGATGTGGGACGATTCACCCGTTCCCATTCTTTCCGACGGCCTGCCGCGCCGTCCTCCCGATCATGCGTTCGTCCGACATTGCACGCTTGCTGACGCTCTCCGCCATCTGGGGCGCGAGCTTTCTTTTCATGCGCATCATCGTTCCCGTGCTCGGGCCACTGCCCACGGCGTTCCTTCGTGTGACCCTCGGTGCCATCGGCATGGCCGTGATCCTGCTGGTGTTTCGCGCGCGCTGGGCGTTCAAGGGAAGGCTCGGGGCGTCGATGCTGCTCGGCGTGATCAATTCCGGCATTCCGTTCGTGATGTACTGTTTCGCCGCGCGCGTGCTGCCTGCCGGCTACTCGGCGATTCTGAACGCGACCACGCCGCTCATGGGCGTCGTCATCGGCACGCTATTCTTCCGGGAGCGCCTGACCGGGGCCAAGGGGCTGGGCGTGTTGTTCGGGCTGGCCGGGGTCGCCATCTTGACGCGCACCGGGCCCGTCTCGATGTCGGAGCCGGTGGTCATGGGGGCGTTGGCGTGTCTCGTTGCCACGTCGTGTTATGGGCTGGCGGGCTATCTGACCAAGCGCTGGATCTCCGACCGGGGCGGCCTCGACGCGAAGCTGGTCGCCTTCGGCAGCCAGTTGGGCGCGGCCGTTGTTCTGCTGCCGTTCTTCGGTTACGTGTCGGCGACGTCCGGCATTCCGGGCCCGGCCACTGGTGGCGTCTGGGCCGCGATGGCCGCGCTCGGCTTCCTGTGCAGCGCGGTGGCCTATACGTTGTTCTTCCGCCTGATCGCGGACCTGGGCCCGCTGCGCTCGCTGACCGTGACGTTCCTCATTCCGCCGTTCGGCGTACTGTGGGGCGCGTTGTTCTTGAATGAAGCAGTGACGATGGCGCACTTCTTCGGCGGCTGTTTCATTGCGCTGGCCGTATGGCTCGTTTGCAAGCCGCCCAAGGCGCTGCCGGCGGCCCGCCGAGCTGCGTCGTAATTACCGCGCCTCCGGGGTATTGCGCCAGTCGCACACGCGGATGGGGAAGCCGGGGGCTCGCTGTCACCGGTTTTTCATGATATGGAATGTCTTTGCGGTGCGTAAAAATTTGCGCTGCTGGGCACAACGGTGCAATTTCAGACAGGGAAATATCATTTCGCATAAAGAAATTATTTCGATATGCTATTGATTAATATGAATAAAAAATATCGAATGGCAGCGTAAATTGCTCTGTTGCGTTGCGTGAAAAATTCCTAAACTCTTATACAAGACTCGCCGATTTGGAGACGCTGACAGCGATCGACCGCTGACCCGGCGATGCTCGGGCGGCGAAGCGTCACCCCGCTTGATTTGTTTCGAGAGACCAGGAGAGATCACCATGACGACGCGCCAAGAGCAAGTGGAGCAACTTGAGCAGGACTGGGTGACCAACCCGCGCTGGAAGGGCATCAAGCGTGGCTACTCGGCCGAAGACGTGGTGCGCCTGCGCGGTTCGATCCAGCCGGAACAAACGCTTGCCCGCCGCGGAGCGGAGCGCCTGTGGCGCATGATCAACGATGAACCGTTCGTGAACGCCCTGGGCGCGCTGACCGGCAATCAGGCGATGCAGCAGGTCAAGGCCGGCCTCAAGGCCATCTATCTGTCGGGCTGGCAAGTGGCCGGCGACGCGAACATGGCGGGCGAAATGTACCCCGACCAGTCGCTTTATCCGGCCAATTCGGTGCCGCAAGTCGTGCGACGCATCAACAATACCTTCACGCGCGCCGACCAGATCCAATGGTCGGAAGGCAAGAACCCGGGCGATGACGGCTATATCGACTATTTCGCCCCGATCGTGGCCGACGCGGAAGCCGGCTTCGGTGGCGTGCTCAACGCCTTCGAACTGATGAAGGCGATGATCGAAGCGGGCGCCGGCGGCGTGCACTTCGAAGACCAGCTCGCGTCGGTCAAGAAGTGCGGCCACATGGGCGGCAAGGTGCTCGTGCCGACGCGCGAAGCCGTGGCCAAGCTGGTGGCGGCGCGTCTGGCCGCCGACGTGCTCGGCGTGCCGACTGTCCTGATTGCCCGTACCGACGCCGAAGCCGCAGATCTGATCACCGCCGACGTCGATCCGCTCGACCAACCGTTCTGCACCGGTGAGCGTACGGTCGAAGGCTTCTACCGCACGCGCAACGGCCTCGATCAGGCGATTGCCCGTGGTCTGGCCTACGCGCCATACGTAGATTTGGTGTGGTGCGAGACCGGCAAGCCGGACCTCGAATTCGCCAGGCAGTTTGCCGAGGGCATCCACAAGCACTTCCCGGACAAGATGCTTTCGTACAACTGCTCGCCGTCGTTCAACTGGAAGAAGAACCTCGACGACGCGACCATCGCCAAGTTCCAGAAGGAACTCGGTGCGATGGGCTACAAGTTCCAGTTCATCACGCTGGCCGGCTTCCACAGCCTGAACTACTCGATGTTCAACCTGGCACACGGCTATGCCCGCCGGCAGATGAGCGCGTTCGTGGAGTTGCAGGAAGCCGAATTCGCTGCGGCCGACAAGGGCTTCACGGCCGTCAAGCATCAGCGCGAAGTGGGTACGGGCTACTTCGATGCCGTCACGCAGACGATTGAGCGCGACGCATCGACCACAGCCCTGAAGGGTTCGACGGAGGACGAACAGTTCTTCGACGAAAAGAAGGCAAAGGTCAAGGCAGCCTGACAGGGCTGAGGGAGGGCGCGGTGCGCCCGCCCGCGGCGATGCGCGTGGGGGCACATCGTGAGCGGGTGGAGCGACACCGCGCAATGACCGCGCGTCCGGCCTATCCGGCCGGGGCGGCCCTGACTGCGGTCCCGTCGCGGTGAGGGTTGCGATGCACGCCTGAACGAGAGGAGGCTCGTGAGCGTATCCCGCTCACGGGCCTTTTTTCATGCGCTGCCGAGTGGGCGTCGGTGAATCAACGGTAGACGAGAACCGGAATCTTGGAGTGCACGAGAACGCGTTGCGTCTCGCTGCCGAGCAGCAGGCTGGTGAGGCCGCGGCGTCCGTGCGAGGCCATCAGGATGACGTCGCAACCGTGGCGTTGCGCCGCGTCGATGATGCCCAGGTAAGGCGTAGGAAAGGTGGAAGTGTCGCGGTCAAACGCTACGCCTGCCGCCGCCGCCGCTTCGGCCAGTTTGTCTAGATGCGCGCATGCCTCGTCGGCAATGCGCTCGCTGAAGGTGGCTGGCGCTTCCAGCACGTATTCGCTGAAGGGAGAGTAGGGATACTCTGCAAGGCAACAATAACCCGTCACTCTCGCGCCGAGCGCACGCGCCAATTCGAGTCCGCCCGTGACCGCTTTTTCGGAAAGCTCCGAGCCGTCGGTCGGAATGAGGATGTGAGTAAACAGCATATGACCTCCCGCAGTTGGCGTTGCTGAACACGCGTTGACAGGTTCGCGCAGGTATCACGGTCTTGCAGCCAGTCCGCAGTCTCTATGCTTCCGATGCCGTTCGATGCCTGGGAACCTGGGCATCGTCAGCGGACCCTTCGCTTCGATTCTATGGCTCTGGCGCGGCGCAACAACGGGGGCAAACCCGATAGTGCCGGTAGTGGGGTGTCGTCTCGCCAATAGACCGAACTGCTGTAGTGATGCTTGAGATGGTCGATGAACAGGCGCACGCGCAGTGGCAAATGGCGGCGTTGCGGGAATACGGCATGAATGCCGATGGGCGGCGCGGCAAAGGCGTCGAGCACGCTGACGAGCCGACCCGCCCGGATATCGTCGCCCACCTCCCACCACGAGCGCCACGCAAGACCGTGGCCGTCCAGGCACCAGTCGTGAAGCACCGCGCCGTCGGTGCATTCCATCGTGCCATTCACGCGAATGGTGACGACCTTGCCGTCCTGCGAGAAGGTCCAGCCGCGCTGCTGGTTGGCTGTCGATCCGAAGGCGAGACAGTTGTGACGGGCGAGCGCGTCGAGCGATTCGGGGCATCCGTGCCGCTCGAGATACGCCGGCGACGCCACGCACACGCGCTGGTTCTCGCCCAGCCTCAGCGATACGAGACTCGAATCGGGCAACTCACCCAGCCGGATGACGCAGTCGAAACCTTCGTTGACCAGATCGACGAGACGGTCCGAGAGGTCGAGCGTCACGGTCACGTCCGGATGCGACTCGATGAACGCCGGCAGCAGCGGGGCGACGTGCCGGCGCCCGAACCCGGCCGGTGCCGACAGCCGCAGATGGCCACTGGCCTTGACCCCACCCGCCGACACGGCCGCCTCGGCGTTGTGCATCTCGTTGAGAATGCGTTGACAGTCCTCGAGAAACGCCGATCCCTCGAACGTGAGCGTGACCCGCCGTGTCGTGCGCACGAGCAGCTTCACGCCCAGTCGGGACTCGAGCGCATCGATGCGGCGCCCGATCACCGCGGGTGCCACGCCTTCGAGCGCAGCGGCAGCCGACAGACTTCCCTTGGCGGCCACGGCGACGAACGTTTCGATCTGTTTGAAGCGATCCACGCGACGGATTATGTACTGAAAAGTAAAAGATAAAGTGATTTTTGTGCACTTTTATGGCGCCTGGTATCAATAATACAATCCGCAGACAATGACAAGCGATATTGAGTGATACCCAAGTTATGGCTTCGCATATTCAGGCAGTGATCTTCGACGCCTACGGCACGTTGTTCGACGTGTACGCCGTTGCGGCGGCCGCCGAGCAGCAGTTCCCGGGCCGCGGGGCGGCGCTTGCCGAGCTGTGGCGGGCGAAGCAGATCGAATACACACAACTGCGTACGCTCTCGGGCCCGCGTGGCGAACGCTACCGCCCGTTCTGGGACATCACCGCCGATGCGCTGCGCTATGCGGCTGCCCGCCTGGACCTCCCGCTCTCGCCCGTCGTCGAGAAGCGTTTGATGGACGAATACACCTGCCTGTCCGTCTTCCCCGAGAACCCGTCCGTGCTGCGCGCATTACGCGCGATGGGCCTCAGGCTCGGCGTGCTCTCGAATGGCGATCCCCGCATGCTCGACGTGGGCCTGAAGAGCGCCGGGATCAATGCCTTGTTCGAGCACGTCCTGTCGGTCGACGCCGTACGCAAATTCAAGACTGCCCCGGAGGCCTATCAACTTGGCCCCGACGCGTTCGGCCTACCTGCCGACGCCATCGTTTTCGTCTCCAGCAACGGCTGGGACGCGGCCGGTGCCACCTGGTTCGGTTACCCGACGTTCTGGGTCAACCGCGCCGGGCTGCCGGTCGAGCAACTCGGCGTTACGCCGCAAGGGATGGGGCGCGACATGCGCGACTTGCAGCGGTTCGTCGAGGCAGTGACGGGAGCGCGCGCCTGACGCCGAGCGTGGTGTGAGGCCCTGTGCAAAGCCCCTGATGTTCTTCCTTGCGGCGCACTCCCTTATATAAATCAAGATCGTTGGAGATCCCTGATGTCCCTGATTCTGCCCCCCGGCATGCAACTGCATGTCGATGCCAGTACCGATATTAGTACGGAATACGAAGCGATCCTGACCCCCGAGGCGCTCGCGTTCATCGCCAAGCTGCACCGTGCCTTTGAGCCGCGCCGTCAGGCCTTGCTTGCCGCCCGTACGGCGCGTGCCGCACGCCTCGACGCCGGCGAAATACCCGATTTCCTGCCCGAGACGCAAGCGATTCGCGACGGCGACTGGCGGATCGCACCGCTGCCCGCGGCGTTGCAATGCCGTCGTGTGGAAATCACGGGGCCGGTCGAGCGCAAGATGATCATCAACGCGCTGAACTCGGGGGCGGACAGCTACATGACCGATTTCGAGGACTCGAACACGCCGAACTGGCATAACCAGTTGCAAGGGCATATCAACGTGCGCGATGCTGTGCGCGGCACCATCAGCCTCGAGCAGAACGGCAAGCGTTACGCACTGGACGCCAAGGTCGCCACGCTGATCGTGCGTCCGCGTGGCTGGCATCTCGACGAGAAGCACGTGAGTGTGGACGGTGTGCGCATGTCGGGCAGCCTGTTCGACTTTGGCCTGCATGTCTTCCATAACGCGAAGGCATCGCTCGAGCGCGGCTTCGGGCCGTACTACTATCTGCCGAAGCTGGAGAGCCATCTCGAGGCGCGTCTGTGGAACGACGTGTTCGTGCTCGCGCAGAACGAACTGGGCCTGGCGCAAGGCACGATCAAGGCGACGGTGCTCGTCGAGACCATTCTCGCCGCGTTCGAAATGGACGAGATCCTCTATGAGCTGCGTGAGCACAGCGCGGGCCTGAACGCTGGCCGTTGGGACTACATCTTCTCGTGCATCAAGAAGTTCAAGGTCGATGCCGACTTCTGCCTGGCCGATCGCAGTCGCATCAACATGACGGTGCCGTTCATGCGGGCCTATGCGCTGCTGCTGCTCAAGACGTGCCATCGCCGCCATGCACCTGCCATCGGCGGCATGAGCGCGCTGATTCCAATCAAGAATGATCCGCAAGCGAACGAGCGCGCTATTGCCGGCATTCGCAGCGACAAGGCGCGCGATGCGGCCGACGGTTACGACGGTGGCTGGGTGGCGCACCCGGGCCTTGTGCCCGTGGCGATGGAGGAGTTCGTCAAGGTACTGGGCGATCGCCCGAACCAGATCGACAAGCAACGCGACGATGTGACGGTCAAGGGCCAGGATCTGCTGGTGTTCCAGCCCGAAGCGCCGATCACCGAGGCGGGCCTGCGCAACAACATCAATGTCGGCATTCACTATCTCGGGGCGTGGCTGGCGGGCAATGGCTGCGTGCCGATCCATCACCTGATGGAAGACGCGGCGACGGCTGAGATTTCGCGCTCGCAGGTGTGGCAGTGGATCCGCTCGCCGAAGGGCAAGCTCGACGACGGCCGCAAGGTCACCGCCGAACTGGTGCGCGAACTGATTCCGCAAGAGCTTGCCAACGTGAAGGCACTCGTGGGACAGGTGGCGCCGACGTACGATCGCGCGGCCGTCATCTTCGAGCAGATGAGCACGAGCGACGACTTCGTCGAGTTCCTCACGCTGCCGCTCTACGAAGTGGTCTGACGCGCGGAACCGGTCTGATGGTCGCCTGAGCGGACTGCGATCCTGGCGTGAATGCAGCGCGCGCTTCGCCGCACGAATGGGACGATGGCAACATCGTCCCATTTTCCATTCGGCGCGTGCTTTGTCATGTTTGGGGTGCCGCGCTACACTGAACTTCGACGCTATTGTCCTCGTCCGGCTCTGCCGACTTTTCACGATCTTCGTAGCGCTTGCGCGCGACGTTGACGATGCCCTGACCCTTGTTCATGTGAGGATGCCGATGTCGCTCGATATTCCTGATAATGCTTCGCGCAACCTGCCGAACGGTCCGCGTGCGCAGACCCTCGCGCCGCAGGGTGAGCCGCGTGGACCCGGCAAGGTCGTCGAGACGCGCCCGGACGCGCTGCGCGGCCTGTACCCGCCGATCGAGCCGTTCGAGAGCGGCATGCTCGACGTCGGCAACGGGCACCGCGTTTACTGGGAGCGGTGTGGCAATCCGCACGGCAAACCGGCGGTGTTTCTGCACGGCGGGCCAGGTGGCGGATGCTCGCCGGAGCACCGGCGGCTGTTCGATCCGGCCCAATATTGCATCACGCTGTTCGACCAGCGCGGCTGCGGTCGTTCGGAACCGCATGCGAGTCTCGAGCACAACACCACGTGGGATCTGGTGGACGACATCGAGTGCTTGCGCGTCAAGTTCGGGTACGAACGTTGGCTGGTGTTGGGCGGCTCGTGGGGCAGCACGCTGGCGCTGGCCTATGCGCAGGCGCACGTCGAGCGGGTGAGTGAATTGATCGTGCGCGGTATTTTCACCGTGCGCCGCGACGAGTTGCAGTGGTATTACCAGAGGGGCGCGTCGTGGCTGTTTCCGGATCGCTGGGAGTCATTCCTCGCGCCGATCCCGCTTGAAGAGCAGGGCGATCTGATGCGCGCGTACCAGATGCGCCTGACGCATCGTGATGAGGCGGTGCGAATCGAGGCGGCGCGCGCATGGAGTATGTGGGAGGGCAGTACCATCACGCTGTTGCCTGACGCGCATCTTGCCGAGGCGTTCGGCGATCCGCGCTACGCGATTGCGTTCGCGCGCATCGAGAACCATTACTTCGTCAACGATGGCTTTTTCGCCCCGAATCAGTTGATCGACGGTGCGCGCCACCTGCGCGACATCCCGGGCGTGATCGTCCAGGGGCGCTACGACGTGGCCACGCCCGCCCGCACGGCGTGGGAATTGCACAAGGCGTGGCCGGAAGCGGATTTCTATTGGGCGTCCGACGCCGGGCACGCCTTCAGCGAGCCCACCATCCTGCACTGGTTGATCGAAGCCACGGATCGGTTTGCGACGACGCCGTAAGATCGGTGGAGGTTGCTGGCGACAGTCGATGGGGGTGTTCGTGCCCGTGCGCTGCCGTCATCGAGCGATCGAGCGCGCATAAGCGAAAACCCCGGCGTTGACGGTTGACGTCAACATCCGGGGTTTTCAAGGCATTGCACAGGACCGAGGTATTGCCGGTCCTGTCGGTGCTCGTCAGCTTAGTCGCCGCGACGCTTGTTGAAGCCGCCGCCGTTGCGATTGCCGAAGCCGCGGTCTTGACGCGGCGCGTCAAAGCTGCGGGGGGCACGATCCTGACGGTAGCCACCTTCGGCCTGGCGCGGGGCGCGACGCTCGAAGCGGTCAGTCGAGCTGCCATTCGAGAAGCCGTTACCGCCATTGCCACCGCCGTTCTGCGGGTAGGCACCTTGGAAGCCACTGCTCTCGCGGCGCTCGAACGGCGCGCCGGCCGGCTTGTTGCCGCCAAAGCGCTGACCGCCCTGATAGCCGCCGCTACCGCCAGTGCCACCGCCGGTGGCGTGACGCGGACCGTTGTTGCTCCAGCGGCTGCCGCCATTGCCTTGACCCTGACGCGGACCGCTGCGGCCCTGGCCCGGACGCTTGCCGCCGGTACCGGCCTTCGGTGCGGCACGGCGCGGTTCGAAACCGGCCACGACGTTGACCGGCAGCAACTCACGCGTGTAGCGTTCGATGCGGCGCACTGCGCCGACTTCGGCGTGTGCGGCCAGGCTCACGGCCACGCCACGACGACCGGCACGGCCCGTACGACCGATGCGGTGGACGTAGTCTTCCGCGAACTTCGGCAGATCGTAGTTGAACACGTGCGTGATACCCGGCACGTCGATACCGCGTGCGGCCACGTCAGTGGCGACCAGCACGCGCACACGACGCTCGCGCAGTGCGCGCAGTGTACGGTTGCGCACGCCTTGCGGCATGTCGCCGTGCAGGGCGGCGCTGTCGAAACCGGCTTGTTCGAGCTGGTCGGCCAGCAGATCGGCGTCGCGCTTGGTCGACGTGAAGACGATGGCCTGGTCGAGCGAATCGTTGCCGAGCAGGTGCGTGAGCAGACGATCCTTGTGGGCGCGGTCGTCCACGTAATGGAGCGTTTGCTCGATGTTGGCGTTGGTGCGCTGATCGGAACCGCGCGTGATCTCGATGGTTTCCGGATCGCGCAGCAGACGGCGCGTGATCTCACCCATGCGGCCGTCGATGGTGGCCGAGAACAGCAGCGTCTGGCGCGATTCGGGGGTTGCGTCGACGATGGTCTGGATGTCGTCGATGAAGCCCATGTCGAGCATGCGATCGGCTTCGTCGAGCACCAGCATCATCAGTTGCGACAGATCGATCTTGCCGCTCGAGATGTGATCGAGCAGACGGCCCGGCGTGGCCACGATGATCTCGGGCTGCTTGGCCAGCATTTCGAGCTGACGCGGGTAGGGCATGCCGCCCAGAATGCTCACCGTGCGCAGACGGCGCAGTTGCTTGCCGTACGTGTCGGCCGCGGTCGAGACCTGTTGCGCCAGTTCGCGCGTCGGCGTGAGCACGAGCAGCAGCGGTTGCGCGGCAACGCGACGCACGCGCTGGCCCTTGCGGGCCTTTTCGCCCGGCTCGGCCGGCTGGTTGCGCGGATGCGCGGCCGGGGCGCGGCTGCTCAGCTCGCCGCTCGCCTGCATTTCCGCGAAGCGGTGAATGGCCGGCAGCATGAAGGCGGCCGTCTTGCCGGAGCCCGTCGGGCTGGACACGAGCAGGTCGCGACCGGCGAGCGCGGCGGGAATCGCGCGCTGCTGCACCGGCGTCGGGTGGGTGTAGCCTGCGGTGGTGAGTGTCGACAGAATGGCTGCGTTCAGGCCGAGTGCGGCGAACGTGGGCTTGCCGTCGTCATTGCCTGCCACAGCGGCATCCACCACTGCGGCATCAACCACAGCGGCATCAACAGTAGCGTTGGTGTTTTCTTCGGACGAAGGGAAATACGTCTGCGCGAGCGCAGACATCTTGGAAGTTTGTTCCATGAAGCCTCTTGCGGATCAAAAAGGTGATGTCGGGGCGTTGGCGCCAATCGGCAAACCCAATTCGTCGCAAGCAGGAAGCAAATCGCGGATGGGGCAGAAAGCGGATCGAAATCCGTATCGTAAGCCAGGGACGGTGGCGGGTCGTTCCTATCAGGAACGCCAGTACCGGCAAGAACTACAGCGGCTTATCACAGGATTGGGGCAAAACGCAGTTTTTCGTCACTTTACGAGAGGTTCACTAACGTCCCGCGAAGCGAAGCGCGGATTATAGCAGTGTTTTTAGGAAAGTGCACGTTCGGATTTGCACGGGGTGAGGTGGGCCACCCGGACTGGGGGAGGGGGGCGAGATGCAGGGTGTCGTGTCAGTCCCGCTAGGTGGCTCGTCGTCCACCCGATTACAATAGCGCCATGTCTTCGATTACGCTTCTCGCCCTCGATACCTCGACCGAATTCTGCTCGGTTGCCCTATACCGTTACGATCCTGCCAGCGGTGCCCCGGCCGTTGTGGTCGAGCGCCACCTCGACACGGGGCCGGTCTCCAGTACGCATATCCTGCCCGCCGCACGCGATGTGCTGCGCGAGGCCGGTGTCACGCTTGCCGAATGCGACGCGATTGCCTTCGGCGCGGGCCCGGGGTCGTTTACCGGGTTGCGCACGGCCTGTGGTGTCGCACAAGGACTGGCGTTTGGTGCCGCGCTGCCCGTGGTGCCGGTCGGTACGTTGCTCGCGTGTGCCGAAGCGGCGCGCGCGCTGCACGTCGACACGCAACGTGTGCTTGTCGCGCTCGATGCGCGCATGAACGAGGCCTATTGGGCCGACTACGCCTGGGACACGGCAGCGGGCGACTGGCGCGAAGTGCAGCCGCCGTCGCTCGATGCCGCCGAACAGGTACGCGCACCCAAGGTGGATTTCGTCGTCGCGGGCAACGCCGCGCTGGCGTTTGGCGATCGATTGCAGGCGAGCACCCGGGCACAGGCGGTGCTGGCCGACGCCATGCCGCGTGCCCGGTACGTCGCCGCGCTCGCCGCCCGCGCTTTCGCGCGCGGCGGCGCGATTCCCGCCGATCAGGCCATGCCGGTGTACATCCGTAACAAGGTGGCCCAAACGACGGCCGAGCGCGAGGCGATCAAGCAGGCGGCGGCACAGGCTGCTCAGGTCGCTCAGGCCGAGAAGGCAAATGGCCCGGAGGTGCCCTGATGCGCCAGACCGGCCCGAACCATTATTCACCGATGACGCTGGCCGATCTCGACGAGGTCGTGGCCGTCGAAGTGCGCGCGTACCCTTATCCCTGGAATCGCCAGAATTTCACCGATTCGCTCGACGCCGGGCATCAGGGCGTCTGCCTGCGGGCGGTCGATGGCGTGCTGCTCGGCTATTTCCTGCTGATGCCGGTCCTCGACGAGTCGCATTTGCTCAACGTGTGCGTCGCCCCGGAAATGCAGGGCAATGGGCTGGGCGTGCAGTTGCTCGAAGAGGTGGTGCGCGTCTCGCGTGCGCAGGGCATGGGCGGCGTGTTGCTGGAGGTGCGCCCGTCGAACGTGCGTGCACTGCGCATCTACGAGCGCTTCGGATTCGTGCAGATTGGCCGCCGCAAGGCATACTATCCCGCGAACGGGCGTCGTGAAGACGCCATTGTGATGCGCCTGACGTGGGAGACCGACCGTGCCGTGGCCTAAAGCGATTCTGGAAGAGTTCGGGCTGTGGCCGGTGTGGATGTCGCACGAGGCCGTGGCCAAGGCGGCGACGGCCGCCTGGGACGAGGGCGATGTAGCGACCGTCATCGACACGATAGCCTCGCGGGGCGGCGCGCATGCCGACGATCTGCCGCCGTGGGACGTGACGCCGAGCGTCGCCCCGACGATGGCGCGCGCTGCCACGCGCCCCGCAGCGTTGGACGAGGCGCCGGTTGCGCCGGCCCGACGTGAGACGGCGCCGGTATCCGCACCGCGTGGGGGCAATCGTCGCGCGGGGGATCTGTCGCCCGACGACAGGCCGATGTGGCTCGACAGCGATGGCAATGGCGATGGCGATGCCGCCGCCGATGCCGCACTGTGGTCGATCATGCGCGATGCAGGCGAGACCGGTGCGCCATCGCGTCCTGCGCTGCCGGGTGTCGAGACGCTGGACTGGGAGGCGCTGACGGAGCGCGTCGCGAATTGCCGCCTGTGCGGCTTGTGCGAAAAGCGCACCCAGACAGTGTTCGGCGTGGGCGACCGCGAGGCCGACTGGCTGCTCGTGGGGGAGGCCCCGGGCCAGCAGGAGGACGTGCAGGGCGAGCCGTTCGTCGGTCAGGCCGGCAAGCTGCTCGACAACATGCTGCGCGCCGTGACGTTGCAGCGCGGTGAGAACGTGTATATCGCCAACGTGCTCAAGTGCCGTCCGCCGAACAACCGCGATCCCGAAGCGGACGAAGTGGCGAGCTGCGAGCCGTACCTGAAGCGTCAGGTCGCCCTGCTCAAGCCGCGGGTGATCGTGGTGATGGGCCGCTTCGCCGCGCAGAGCGTCTTGCGTACGCAGGCGAGCATTGCCAGCCTGCGCGGGCGAGTGCATGAATATGAGGGGGTGCCGGTGATCGTGACGTACCATCCGGCCTACCTGTTACGCAGTTTGCCCGACAAGGCCAAGGCCTGGACGGATTGGTGCCTGGCGCGGGCTACCTACGAGACCGTGTGCGAATCGACTCCGTCCAACACGCCTACGGCGAACTGATCGAGACGCTGCGCGAGGCGCCGGTGCGCGACCTCGCGTGGCTGCTGTTGTCCGCCGACCTGCTCAGTGCCACCCGCCTTCCCGCGGCGCTGGCGCATTTCGATGGCGCGCAGGCGATGGCCAACTCGCCTGGCGGGCCTGCCGACCCCATCTCCCATTCCCGATGCCTGCACGACTGGCTGCTGGCCTGTGATGCCGACACCGAGCCGTTGCGGGCGTTTCTGGCGCGTGGCGAAAGCCACCGCTTGGGCCGCTATGCGGAGCAACTGTTGCATTTCGCGCTGCTGCACAGTCCCCGGTTCGACCTGCTGGCGGCAGGCTTGCAGGTGCGCGACGCCCGGCGCGGCAACATGACGCTCGGCGAGTGCGACTTCCTGCTGGCGCGTCGCGCCGACCATCAATTGCTGCATTGGGAGTTGGCGGTAAAGCTGTATCTGTTCGTGCCGCCCCCGACGCCGTCGCCGGTGCTTGACGAGCGCACCGTGCAGTTTCATTGGCTTGGGCCGAACCTGGCGGACAGCCTGGCCGACAAGGTGGCGCGGTTGCTGGATCATCAGTTGCGCCTGACAACGCTCGAAGCGGCGCGTATTGCGTTGCCCGCCGCCGGGCCGTGGCTGCCGCAGGTGTATCTGAAGGGCTGGCTGTTTCATCCACTCGCGCAACGCGGGCAGTTGCCGGCGGTGGCGTCCGAATCGCACGGTCGAGGTTGGTGGGCGACGCTCGACGCGTGGTGGGCGCATGCGCAGTCGATGCCGCATGCGTCTGCCGCGGCGCACGAGTGCAGGTGGGCGTTGCTGCCGCGCGCCCGTTGGCTGGCGCCGGCGCGTGTTGGCGATTCGGCGGCGCTATCGCTTGCCGCGATGCATGCCCGAATCGAGACGCATTGGCGCGAACGCGGTATTGCCGAGCCGTTGCTGATCGTGTCGTTGACCCGGCGCTCAGGCGAGGAGGATTGGTTCGAAGGCGAGCGCGGGTTTATCGTGCCGGATTTCTGGGCACCGCGTGCCCGGCATCGTATCGAAGAACTAAGCGAGCGCGCTGACGCGGCTGCGCGTCGCGCACTCGCGCAGAGCGCCGACGACGGTGCGCCGTCGATCTGACCCGCGCGATGCGCGTGTCAGCGCTTCACCCCTTGGGCCAGACAGCGTGGAAGTGATGCACGGGGCCGACGCCGTGACCGATGTCCAGCGTATCGCTGGCGGCAAGCGCACCGTTGAGATACGCCTTGGCGTCGCGCACGGTGTCTGACCAGTCGTGACGGCGCGGCCGCAACGCAGCGAGCGCGGCGGAGAGCGTGCAGCCGGTGCCGTGGGTATTGTGGACGGCGATGCGCGGGGCGCTGAAGCGCTCGACGCCCGCCGCGCTCACGAGCCAGTCCGGGCTCAGATCGCTGGCTAGATGGCCGCCCTTGACCAGCACATGGCGAGCGCCCAGCGCGAGCAGCGCTTGCGCTTGCCGTTCCATCTCACGTTCGTCGGTTGCCGGATCGACGCCGAGCAGCGCCGCGGCTTCCGGCAGGTTCGGCGTGATCAGGTCCGCCAGCGGCAGCAATTCATCGCGCAACGCGGCGACGGCGTCCGGTTGCAGCAACGCGTGACCGCTCTTCGAGATCATCACGGTATCGAGCACGACAAAGCGCGGCTTGTACTGCCGCAAACCGGCGGCAATGGCGCGTACGATCTCGGCATTGGCAAGCATGCCGAGCTTGACGGCGTCGACCGCCAGGTCCTGGAAAACGGCATCCATCTGCGCCGTGACGAAGCTCGCCGGCGGCGTGTGGATGCCGGTGACCCCTTGTGTGTTTTGCGCGGTGAGCGCGGTAATCACGCTGGCGCCGTAGGCGCCAAGCGCGGAAAACGTCTTCAGGTCGGCTTGGATGCCGGCACCACCGCTGGAATCCGAGCCGGCGATGGTGAGGGCGATGGGGACAGCGGGGGCGGACGACTGACGCGAAGGCATATCAATGCTTGATTTCGCCGATGAGCGCGACCGAATCGAATTCGCGCTGATTGGCCTGGTGACGTTTCATAACGAGCCACATCGTGCCCGAGACAAACACGCCGAACAGAATGATGACGACACCCACCGGCACGTTGCACCAGATCAGCAGTGCATAGAGGCACAGCATGATGAGCACGGAGAGGTTCTCGTTGAAGTTCTGCACGGCGATGGAATGACCGGCGGAGAGCAAGATGTGGCCGCGATGCTGGAGGAGGGCGTTCATCGGCACCACGAAGAACCCGGCGAGCGCACCGACGACGATGAGGAAGATGTACGCGATGATCAGGTACAGCGGCACGGGCCAATTCGTACCCCACGGCAGCAGATCCTTCGAGAAGAAGGCCATCGCCATCACAGCAACGCCCATGGCGATGCCGACCGGCAGCACGGAGAGCGAGCGTTTGAGTGGGATGCGTGAGGCGGCGGCGATGGCGCCGATGGCCACGCCCACGGCCGACACCGCCTGCAGGATGGCGCCTTCGGACAACGTCATGCCCAACGCCTTTTCGGCCCAGCGCAGCACGATGAACTGCAGCGTTGCCCCCGCCCCCCAGAACAACGTGGTGACGGCGAGCGAGATCTGGCCCAGCTTGTCGCGCCACAGCGTGACGAAGCAGTCGGCGAAATCGGAGACGAGCCGGATCGGATTGTGTTGCTGGCGTGCGTAACGCGCGCCCGTGTCGGGGATGCGAAGGTTGAAGAGCGCGGCGATCACGTAGATGACCATGATGACCACCATCGAGGCCATCGCCGGCGTATTGATGACCTCGGGCGTGCGTTGGAGCACCCACTCGGAAATATGCGGACTGATCAGGGTGCCACCGAGGACGGTGCCGAGAATGATCGAGCTGACCGTCAGCCCCTCGATCCAGCCGTTGGCCGCGACCAGTTTCTCGGCGGGCAGCAATTCGGTGAGGATGCCGTACTTCGCGGGCGAGTAGGCCGCCGCGCCGAAGCCGACTACGCCGTACGCGATCAGCGGGTGCGAGCCGAACAGCATCATCAGGCAGCCGGCGACCTTGATCGAGTTGCTGACGAACATGACCTTGCCCTTGGGCATCGAGTCGGCGAAGGCCCCTACGTAGGCGGCGAGAATGACGTACGAGAGCACGAAGAAGAGCTTGAGCAGCGGCGTCATCCACTGCGGGGAGTGCAGGTCTTTCAGGAGCGCGATTGCGGCGATGAGCAATGCATTGTCGGCCAGCGACGAAAAAAACTGCGCGGCCATGATGGTATAAAAGCCTTTCTTCATCGGTACTTGAGTCGATCCCGTGCTGCGTATAACTTGCGTATCTCGGTTGTCGGTTTCCGCAGTGCCCGCGACGGGCTTCCTGACGGAAAGAAACCGGGCTTAAACATCGGGGTATCGGCACGCTTCGGCCATTCAACTGTCGCTATTCGACCGTATATTCGGCCTTGATGCCCCCCGTGTCGGGCGCCCGGTCGCCCTCGGTCTGAGACCGATCTTGTTATCGGGAGAAAGATTTCGGCAAAACAAGTTGTGCGCACGGCTTTATAACACGAAAATATGCCGATGCGTTATGCCGCCAGCCTGTCCCGGCGAGCGTCTCCTTCGATTCCGTATTCGCTTATGCCCCGTCCAATCAAAGCCTCGATTCATACCGCAGCCCTTGCCCACAATCTCGATGTCGCTCGCCGCAGCGCGCCCAACGCCAAGGTATGGGCCGTGGTCAAGGCCAATGCCTACGGGCATGGCATCGAGAACGCGTATCCCGGATTGCGAGACGCCGACGGCTTCGGCCTGCTCGATCTCGACGAGGCCGTGCGGCTGCGCGAGCTCGGCTGGGCCGGACCGATTCTGCTGCTCGAAGGGTTCTTCAAACCCGACGACCTGACCATCGTCGACAAGTACGGCCTGACGACCACCGTGCACAGCGACGAGCAACTGCGCATGCTGGAGACGACGCGTCTGAGCAAGCCACTCAACGTGCAGCTCAAGATGAACTCGGGCATGAATCGTCTGGGCTTCTCGCCCGAGCGTTTTCGCGCTGCCTGGGAACGGGCTCGCGCCATTCCCGGCGTGAGTCAGATCGTGTTGATGACCCACTTTTCCGATGCAGACGGTCCGCGCGGCATCGCCTACCAGATGGAAGCGTTCGAGCGTGGCGCATGTGACGTGCCCGGCGAGCGAAGCCTCGCCAACTCGGCCGCCACGCTGTTCCATCCGGAAGCGCACGGCGCGTGGGTGCGCCCGGGCATCATGCTCTATGGCTCGTCGCCGAGGGGCCTCGAAGTGTCAGCGTCGGCGCTTGATCTGCAACCGACGATGACACTCGAAGCCGAACTCATCGGCATCCAGGACATTCCGGCGGGCGGCACGGTGGGCTACGGCAGCGTCTTCACCGCCGACGCGCCGATGCGCGTGGGTACGGTCGCGTGCGGTTATGCCGACGGCTATCCGCGCGTCGCGCCCTCGGGCACGCCGGTGCTCGTCGACGGGGTGCGCACGCGCACGGTGGGCCGCGTGTCGATGGACATGCTGGCTGTCGATCTCACGCCAGTGCCGCAGGCGCGCGTGGGCACGCCAGTCACGCTGTGGGGACGGGGCCTTTGCATCGACGAGGTCGCGGCGTCGGCTGGCACGCTCGGCTATGAGCTGATGTGTGCCGTGGCGCGCCGCGTGCCCGTGCACGCGAACTGAGTCGCACGACAGGATCGCCACGCATGGCCAAAGCCAAGACTGTCTATATTTGTACCGAATGTGGCGGACAGACGCCCAAGTGGGCGGGGCAATGCCCCCACTGCAACGGCTGGAACTCGCTCGTCGAATCGGTGGCGGAAGCGTCGACCGGTCATCGATATCAATCGCTCGCCAAGAGCACGCCGGTGCGTAAGCTGGCGCAGATCGAAGCGGCCGACGTGCCGCGTTTTTCCAGCGGCGTGAGCGAATTCGACCGCGTGCTGGGGGGCGGCCTGGTCTCGGGCGGGGTGGTGCTCATCGGTGGGGATCCCGGGATCGGCAAGTCGACGCTGCTGCTCCAGTCGCTTGCACATTTGGCGCGCGAACGGCGCGCCCTGTATGTCAGTGGCGAAGAATCGGGCGCGCAGATTGCCCTGCGCGCGCAACGCCTGGGCCTCGGTGCCTCGGGAGAGGGCGGTGGCGAGCTGGACTTGCTGGCCGAAATCCAGCTCGAAAAGATCCTGGGCGCCATCGAGTCGGAGAAGCCCGACGTTGTCGTGATCGACTCGATCCAGACGATCTACTCCGAAGCACTCAGTTCGGCCCCGGGGTCGGTGGCGCAGGTTCGCGAATGCGCAGCGCAGCTCACGCGCAGCGCGAAGCAGAGCGGCGTGACGGTGATCCTGGTTGGCCACGTGACCAAGGAAGGCAGCCTCGCGGGGCCGCGCGTGCTCGAACACATCGTTGATACGGTGCTGTATTTCGAGGGCGATACGCACTCGTCGTACCGGCTGGTGCGGGCGTTCAAGAATCGTTTCGGTGCCGTCAACGAGTTGGGCGTGTTCGCGATGACGGAGAAGGGGCTGCGCGGCGTGGCGAATCCGTCGGCATTGTTCCTCTCGCAACACGAGCAAAGCGTGCCGGGCTCGTGCGTGCTTGTCACGCAGGAGGGGACGCGGCCACTGCTCGTCGAGGTGCAGGCGCTGGTCGATACGGCGCAGGTGCCCAATCCGCGGCGTCTGGCGGTGGGGCTGGAGCAGAACCGGCTGGCGATGCTGCTCGCGGTGATGCACCGTCATGCGGGCATCGCCTGTTTCGATCAGGACGTGTTCCTGAACGCGGTCGGCGGCGTGAAGATCTCGGAACCCGCGGCCGATCTGGCGGTGCTGCTGGCGATTCATTCCTCGCTGCGCAACAAGCCACTGCCGCGTGGCATCGTGGCGTTCGGCGAGGTCGGACTGGCTGGCGAGATCCGGCCAAGCCCGCGCGGTCAGGATCGTCTCAAGGAAGCCGCCAAACTCGGCTTTTCGATAGCGATCATCCCGAAAGCGAATGCGCCGAAGCATCCCATCGACGGCCTGGAAGTGCACGCCGTCGACCGTCTGGAGCACGCGATTTCTGTGGTAGCCGGGTTGTAGTCGAACGCTATCGGAGCAGGTCTTGTTTGGGGGTATGCCGGACCGCCCCAGACCACCCCAGGCATCACGGGGCGCGGGTGACAAGAAGCCCGGTTCCGTTGAAGTGCGCCTCAAGGATGGGTTCTGTCTCCAACGCTGGAGGGCACCCCAAGTCGACCGGGCTTTCCTTTTAGAGGATCTGCTCGAGCGCCTCCTGCGCGTCGAGCCATTCGGCTTCAACGTCCGAGAGCTTGGCCGTGATGTCGACCTGCTGCTTGAGGCTGTCGGTCAGCAAGGCTTTTTTCGCGTCTTCATAGGTACTGCTGTCGGCGAGGATGGTGTCGAGCCGTGCCTTCTCGTCCGAGAGTTTCGCCATCGACTGCTCCAGCTTCTCGATCTTGCGTTGCAGCGGTTTGCGCAGTTGCGACAGCCGCTGACGCTCCTGCGCTTCGGCACGCTTCTGATCCTTGCGATTGACACCGTCGGCGCTGTCGATCCCTTCACCGCTACCGCCGCCGCCGCTGGCGTCGCGCGCCGCTGCGCGTTGGTCGGCCGCATGTTGCAGCAACCAGTCGCGGTAGTCGTCGAGATCGCCGTCGAACGGCTTCACTTCGCCGCCGGCCACCAGGAGGAACTGATCCGTGGTTGCGCGCAGCAAATGCCGGTCGTGCGAGACGAGAATCAATGTGCCGTCGAACTGTGCGAGCGCCATCGTGAGTGCGTGGCGCGTTTCGAGGTCCAGGTGGTTGGTCGGTTCGTCGAGCAGCAGCAGGTTCGGCTTGCGCCAGATGATGAGCGCCAGTGCCAGACGCGCTTTCTCACCACCGGAGAACGGGGCGATCGACGACGTTGCCATGTCGCCACGGAAGTTGAAACCGCCCAGGAAATCCCGCAGCTCCTGCTCGCGCGTGTCCGGGGCGAGACGCTGCAAGTGCCGCAACGGTGAATCGTCGTGACGCAGCGTTTCGACCTGATGCTGCGCAAAGTAGCCGATCTGAAGACCCTTTCCGGTCTTCACCGAGCCTGTGAGCGTCGCGAGCGTGCCGGCGAGCGTTTTGATCAGCGTCGATTTACCCTGGCCGTTGGCGCCGAGCAGCCCGATGCGTTGCTCATTCTGCACCGACATCGTGACATGCGGCAGGATGACTTTCTCGCTGCCGTCCTCGAGCGGGTAGCCGCAACGCACGCCTTCGAGCACCAGCATCGGGTTCGGCGCGCTGTCCGCCGGTCGGAATTCGAATGTGAACGGCGACGCAATGTGCGCCGGGGCGATGCGCTCCATCTTTTCGAGCGCCTTCATGCGGCTTTGCGCCTGGCGCGCCTTCGTCGCCTTGGCCTTGAAGCGCGTGATGAATGACTCCAGGTGTGCGATCGTCTTCTGCTGCTTCTCGAAGGCGCTTTGCTGCAATGTCAGTTGCTGGCCGCGCAGGATCTCGAACTGGCTGTAGTTGCCGCCGTAACGCTTGATCTGCTGATTCTCGATGTGCAGCGTGACGTTGCACACCTCGTCGAGAAATTCGCGGTCGTGCGAAATCACGATGAGCGTGCCCGGATAACGCTTGAGCCAGTCTTCGAGCCAGACGATGGCGTCCAGGTCGAGGTGGTTGGTCGGCTCGTCGAGCAACAGCAGGTCGGACGGGCACATGAGCGCCTGCGCCAGATTCAGTCGCATGCGCCATCCGCCCGAGAAGCTGGCGACGGGCAACTGCGTTTGCGCCAGGGTAAAGCCGAGGCCGAGCAGCAGCGCCTCGCCACGGGCCGGGGCGGTATACCCGTCGGCGTCGGCAAACGCCGCATGGGCGTCGGCCTGGGCATGGCCGTCGTGCGCGATTTCGGCCGCCGCGATGTTCGCTTCGATCTCGCGTAGCCGTGTGTCGCCGTCGAGCACGTAGTCGAGTGCGGTCCGCTCGACCGCCGGCGTCTCCTGCATCACATGCGCGACACGCCAGCTACTGGGCACGAAGACATCGCCGCCATCGGCGTGCAACTGCCCGCGCAACAGCGCGAAGAGGGTGGACTTGCCTGCGCCGTTGGCGCCAACGAGGCCGACGTGCTCGCCCGGATTGAGCGTGACGGAGGTGTCCTCGAAAAGCGGTTTGGTGCCGCGCGCGAGGGATAGGTGTTCGAATCGGATCACGAAAAAGGCCGAGGGGAAAAGCGGGTCAGTGCGCCCTTGGCCTGCGCGGTAGGCATGCATCGACGATCCGATCCGGATCGAACGCGACATGCCGGAAAATCCACGCGCAAGGGGCGGCAAAACCGGTATTTTACCGGTCCGCGCAGGCGAATGCGATGTGCGCCGTCGACGGGTTACAGAATTGGGGCAAAAAGCCGCGCCACGCGCATCACAATCTGGCGCCATTTCGGAATCATCCGAAATTCGTCCTTGCCCAGCAAGGCGGCACGCTCGAAGTCGTGCGTGAGCATGGATGCGACGTCGTTCGCGAAGGCGCGGTCGACGGTCAGCAGCATGATCTCGAAATTGAGGCGGAACGACCGGTTGTCGAGGTTGGCGCTGCCGATGGCGGCCGCGTTGTCGTCGATCAGCACGACCTTCTGGTGAATGAAGCCGTCTTGATATCGGTAGACATTGATGCCGCTGCGGGCGGCTTCGAAGGCATACGAGGTGGTCGCTTCGAACACCACGCGGTGATCGGCCCGGTCGGGGATCAGGATGCGCACGTCCACGCCGCGCAGCACGGCCAGGCGCAACGCGGAAAACACCGCTTCGTCGGGCACGAAATAGGGCGTGGTGAGCCAAACCCGTTGTTGCGCGGCGTTGATGGCGGTGACGAAGAACAGCGATGACGTTTCGAGCCGGTCGGCCGGGCCGCTGGGCACCACCTGGCAGTGCATGTCCCCGCCGGAGGCGACGGGCTGGCGGTTGAGTTCCGGTACCGTGCCGGTACTCCAGTGCCAGTCTTCGGCAAACGCGCGTTGAATGCCAACCACGGCCGGACCGCACACGGCAATGTGCGTGTCGCGCCAGGGCGCCAGCGGCGGCTTCTCCCCGAGATACTCGACGCCGACGTTGTGGCCACCGATGAACGCTTCGTTGCCGTCGATCACGACGATCTTGCGGTGATTGCGAAAGTTGAGCTGGAAGCGATTGACGAAGATGCCACGTCTGGCGGCCGCAAACTCGTGCACGAGAACGCCGCCTTGGCGCAGCGTGTCGCAATAGCGGCGCGGCAGGTCGTGACTGCCGATCCGGTCGTAGAGAAAGTAGACCTTCACCCCTGTGGCGGCGCGTGCGAGCAGGCGCGCGGCGAGGGCACGTCCGAGGAGGTCGTCCTTGACGATGAAGAATTGAATGACGATATAGTCGCGCGCGCGGTCGATCGCGGCGAAGATGGCATCGAACGTGGCGTGGCCGTTCACCAGCAAGCGCACGCGATTGCCCGCGACGAACGACATGCCCGTCATGGCGGTGAGCGCCGCAAACTCCGGATGAGCTTCCATGGCGACGGGCGGCTCGCCGTGCCATTGCGTTTCGCCGATGCGCGATTGCAACGCCCGATTACGGGCGCGACGCGCTTCGACATAGCCGATGAACTTCGACCGGCCGAGGAACAGGTAGGGGATCAGCGTAAGGTAGGGCATCGTCACGAGCGACACCGCCCATGCGACGGCACCCTGCGAAGTCCGTACCGTCAGCACGGCATGGATCGCGGCGATGGCCCCCAGTGCATGGATGCAGGCGACGGCAAAGCCGACGTCGAGCCAATTGAGCACCATGACGGACAATCTTCCTCCATGCCGTGAGTCGCGCGGACCCGGGAACCCAAGTGTAACCGGGCCGCATGACCTTAGGCGAGGACTTGCTGCAACGGATGTACCCCGGGGGATTACGGCAGATCGGCAGCCTGCACCAGGAACACCATGTCGTCGCCGGCACTCGTGGCCAGCCACGTCATCGGCAGGTCGGGGAACGCCGCTTCGACAAAGTGACGTTCGTTGCCGATTTCCACCACCAGGACGCCGTGGTCCGTCAGGTGCCCGCGTGCGCCGGCAATGATGCGCCGAACCACGTCCATCCCGTCGTCGCCCCCCGCCAGGGCAATCCGCGGCTCGTGGCGATACTCGGCCGGCAGCACCCGCATCGAGCCTTCGTTCACATACGGTGGGTTGGTCAGGATGACGTCGTAGCGCTTGTCCGCGAGCAATGGCGTGTACAGATCGCCCAGGTGCAGCGCGACGCGGTCGTCGAGGCCGTAGTCGGCCACATTGATCTTCGCCACGGCGAGCGCGTCGGGGGAAATGTCGACGGCGTCGATCTGCGCCGCTGGGAAGGTCTCGGCGGCGAGGATCGCCAGGCAGCCCGAGCCGGTGCACAGTTCGAGGACGTCGGCCACGTCGTCGGCGTGATCGACCCACGGCTGCAAGGCGTCTTCCAGCAACTCACCGATGAACGAGCGAGGCACGATGACGCGCTCGTCCACGTAGAACCGGTGGCCGTGCATCCACGCTTCATTCGTGATGTAGGACGCCGGCACGCGCTCGCCCGCACGACGGTTGATGACCGAGAGTACGCGCTCGATTTCGTCGGGCAGCAAACGGGCGTCGAGAAACGGATCGAGCGTGTCGATGGGCAGGTGCAGCGTATGCAGCAGCAGGTACGCGGCCTCGTCGTATGCCGTGGCCGTGCCATGACCGAAGGCCAGCTCGGCCTCGGTAAAGCGCGAGACGGCGTAGCGCAACAGGTCGCGCAAGGTCTGGAAGGGATGGGTCGCGTGTGTCGTCATGGTGAATGCGTCGCGCGCCTCAGGCCACCAGGCGCGCCAACACGCCCCGATAGATATTCTTGAGCGGCTCGATGTCGGCCACGGCGATGTGTTCGTCGATCTTGTGGATGCTCGCATTGCAAGGGCCGAATTCGATGACCTGCGGGCAGATGCGCGCGATAAAACGCCCGTCGGACGTGCCGCCCGTGGTCGAGAGTTCGGCCTCGAGTCCTGTCTCCTCGCGGATGGCGCCCGAAAGCGCTGCCGACAGGTCACCGCGAGGCGTGAGGAACGGTTGACCGCTGATCGACCAGTCAAGCGTATAGGTCAGGCCGTGACGGTCGAGCAATGCATGCACACGTTGCTGGAGGCCATCCGACGTGCTGGCCGTGGAGAAGCGGAAGTTGAACGTCACCGTCAACTCGCCGGGAATGACGTTGGTCGCCCCGGTGCCGGCGTGGATGTTCGAGATCTGCCACGTGGTGGGCGGGAAATACTCGTTGCCGTTGTCCCACACGGTCTGCGTCAGCTCGGCCAGCGCCGGCGCGAACAGATGCGTGGGGTTCCTGGCGAGGTGCGGATAGGCGATGTGGCCCTGCACGCCCTTGACGACGAGCTTGCCCGACATCGACCCGCGACGGCCATTCTTGACCATGTCACCCAGCCGCTGGCTCGAGGTCGGCTCACCGACCACGCAGTAATCCAGGCGCTCACCGCGCGCGGCGAGCGCCTCGACGACCTTCACGGTACCGTCGGTGGCGGGGCCTTCTTCATCGCTGGTCAGCAGGAAGCCGAGGCTGCCGGCGTGGTCCGGGTGTTGGGCGACGAACTCCTCCGAGGCGACCACGAACGCCGCGAGCGACGTCTTCATATCGGCGGCGCCACGGCCATAGAGCATGCCATCACGATGCGTCGGGGCAAACGGATCCGAGTGCCATTGCTCCAGCGGGCCGGTCGGTACCACGTCCGTGTGGCCCGCGAAGACGAGCAACTTGCCGTCGGTGCCGCGCGTTCCGCGCTTGAGCGCCCAGAGGTTGGTCACGCCGTTCGAGGCGATGGTCTCGCACGCGAAGCCGATGGCTTCGAGGCGGCGCGCCAGGATAGCCTGGCAATCGCGGTCTTCGGGCGTCACCGAGTGACGGGCGATCAGTTGCTCGGTAAGCGCCAGCGTGGCGCCTTGGGAGAAAGTCATGAAATCAGAATCGTGAGGCGTAACTGTCGGGCGTGAAGCCCACGGAAACCTGGCCGTCGGCCACCAGCACCGGGCGCTTGATGAGCGACGGGTTTTCGATCATCAGCGTGCGGGCCACCGATACCTCGGCGGCTGCCGCCTGTTGTTCCGGCGAGAGCTTGCGCCAGGTCGTGCCCTTGCGGTTGAGCAGCGTCGCGAGTGGCACCTGATCGAGCCAGGCGCCGAGCAGCGCGTCGTTCACGCCCGCCTTCTTGAAGTCGTGAAAGTCGTACGCCACGCCATGCGCGTCGAGCCATGTGCGCGCCTTCTTCACGGTGTCGCAGTTGGGAATGCCATACAGCACTGCCGTCATCGCCGGAACTCCTGGTGTCGCAATTGCAATAACGCAGCGAGGCGTCGCCGCGAAAAAGGCGGCGACACCTCGGTTGCCGCGTTGCCTTACTCGCCGCGCAGCAGGTCGTTGATGGCCGTCTTGGCGCGCGTTTGCGCATCGACCTTCTTCACGATCACGGCGCAGTACAGGCTGTACTTGCCATCCTTGGAAGGCAGGTTGCCCGGCACGACGACCGAACCGGCCGGCACGCGGCCATAATGCACTTCACCGGTTTCGCGGTCGTAGATCTTGGTCGACTGGCCCAGGTACACGCCCATCGAGATCACCGAGTTTTCTTCGACGATCACGCCTTCCACGACTTCCGAGCGCGCGCCGATGAAGCAGTTGTCCTCGATGATGACCGGGTTGGCCTGCAGCGGTTCGAGCACGCCACCGATACCGACGCCGCCCGAGAGGTGAACGTTCTTGCCGATCTGGGCGCACGAACCGACCGTGGCCCACGTGTCGACCATCGTGCCTTCGTCAACGTAGGCGCCGATGTTGGTGTACGACGGCATCAGCACCACGTTCTTGCCGATGAACGAGCCACGACGCGCCACGGCCGGGGGTACGACGCGGAAACCGCCGCGCGCGAAATCTTCGGCGGTGTAGTTCGCGAACTTGCTCGGCACCTTGTCGTAGAACTGGCTGAAGCCGCCCGCGGGCATCACGGCATTGTCTTCGAGGCGGAACGACAGCAGCACGGCCTTCTTGATCCATTGGTTCACGATCCAATGGCCATCTTGCTTCTGGGCCACGCGCAGGGCACCCCTGTCCAGTTCGGCGATGACGTGGGCGACGGCCTCACGCACCTCGGCAGGTGCCGACTTGGCCGACATCTCGGCACGGTTGTCCCAGGCTTGGTCGATGGTGGTTTGCAGTTGTTGCGACATGGCGAGAATCAGTTGCAGTGAGAATTAAAGGGATTGGCAGAACTGCACGATGCGCTGGGCGCCTTCCGTGCATTCGTCCACATCGGCCACGAGGGCGATGCGCACATGGTTCTCGCCGGGGTTGGCGCCGTGCGCCGCGCGGCCCAGGTACGACCCGGGCAGTACGGCCACATTGTATTGCGCCAGCAACCGGCGCGTGAATTCCGTGTCGGACAGGCCGGTTTTCGTGTCAACCCGTGCCCACAGGTAGAAGCCGGCGTCCGGCAGACGCACGTCGAGCACGTCGGCAAGCATCGGCGTGACCGTCTGGAACTTCTTCAAGTACTTGCTGCGGTTCAGGCGCACGTGCGCTTCGTCGTTCCACGCAGCGACACTCGCCGCCTGCACGGCCGGGCTCATGGCGCAGCCGTGATAAGTGCGGTAAAGCAGGAATTTCTTGAGGACGGCGGCGTCGCCCGCCACGAAGCCCGAGCGCATGCCCGGCACGTTCGAGCGCTTTGACAGACTGGAGAACACAACCAGGCGGTCGAATCCCCGGCCCAGTCGATGGGCGGCCGCGAGGGCGCCCAGCGGGGCATGCTCTTCGTCGAAGTAGATCTCGGAATAGCACTCGTCGGATGCAATCACGAAGCCGTATTCGTCGCAGAGGTCGAACAGGCGCTTCCAGTCGGCGAGGCTCAGCACGGCGCCGGTCGGATTGCCCGGCGAGCAGAGATAGACAAGCTGGACGTCGCGCCAGACGTCGGCCGGCACGGCGTCGTAATCGGGGCCGAAGTTGCGCGCGGGATCGCTGTCGACGTAATAGGGCGTGGCCCCGGCGAGCAGCGTGGCGCCTTCGTAGATCTGATAGAACGGGTTGGGGCACACCACGCGTGCGCCGGGCTTGCTGCCGTCGACGACCGCCTGTGCGAACGAAAAGAGGGCCTCGCGCGAGCCCGTGACCGGCAGGACTTCCGTGGCCGGGTTCACGTTGGGCAGCGCGTACCGGCGCTCCAGCCATTGGGCGATGGCAGCGCGCAGCGGTTCGCCGCCCGCAGTGGCCGGATAGCTCGAGAGGCCGCCCAACCCGTCGATCAGGGCTTCCTTGATGAACTGCGGCGTCGGGTGCTTGGGCTCCCCGATGCCGAAGCTGATGGCCTTGTACGCGCTGGCGGGCGTGATGTCCGCCACCAGTGACTTCAGGCGTTCAAACGGGTAGGGCTGGAGCTTGTCGAGTAATGGGTTCACGAGAATTCAAACAGACTCAGGGCTAGGGTTCGCGCTGCCATTCAAGGCAACTCTCGAGGCAATCCGGCACTGTGCGGGCCGGTCGGGCGTTGCGCCGACGTGCTGCACGGCGAGCGCTTTCCGGCGCGGGTCTTGCGGGAACCGGCCAGACAGGAATGTGGAATCGTTCGTCACAACGCCTGGAGGACAGTTCCCGAACGCGCAAAAGAATGGCAAGATCGGCAAAGCGAAAATTATACCGTTATGGCGCGCACAAAGCGCGACCGCCACGTAATTCAGCCTATTCCGAGGCGCCGATGGGGCAAGCTCGCGGAATATCGCAGCGTTTTCAGGAGTCACCTGTATGACCGTAGCCGGCAACGGCGCGCGTGGCCTGGCGTCGACGTCGGGCGCTTCGTTGCGCGCCCGGGCGGCGCCCGCCTTGACCATTCTCATCGGTTCGTCGGTGTGGGGGCTGGCGTGGTTTCCCTATCGTTTGCTGGCCCAGTGGGGCGTGGCGGCCGTCCCCGCGCAGATCGGTACCGCCAGCGTTGCACTGTTGCTGCTCACGCTCGTGTATCGCCGCTCGCTTGGCACGCTGCGGTGGTCGTGGCTGCTCGTCGGCGTGGCGTTCGCGGGCGGCGCAACCAACGTCGCCTTCGTCTGGGGCACGACGCACGGCCATGTGATGCGTGTGCTGCTGCTTTTCTACCTGACCCCGGTCTGGACGGCGCTGTTCGCCCACTGGCTGCTCGGCGAGCGCGTCGGCGTGCGCGGTGTGGGGCTGATCGCGCTGGCGCTTGGCGGGGCGGGGCTGATGCTCTGGTCGCCCGCGCTGGGCTGGCCAGTGCCGAACAACCCAGGCGAATGGGCGGGCGCCATCGCCGGGGCGGCTTTCGCGCTCAATAACGTACTGTTGCAGCGTGTCAGCCAGGCGTTGCCGGGCGTGCGTGCCGAAATGCGCAGCTGGACGCTGTATCTCGGCTGCGTGGTCGGCGGGCTGCTGGTGTTGCCGCTCGACGGTGGGGCCGAAACGGGGCGCGCCGCCGTCTCGGCGCTCACGTCGAGCTCGGCGATCGCGGCGCTTGCACTCGCATTGGGCTGCACGATTGCGCTGACCAACGTCGTGGTGCAGTTCGGCCTGGCCCGGGTGCCGGCCAACCAGGCGGCGCTCATCATGCTTTTCGAGATCGTCGTGGCCGCGATGTCGTCCTGGTGGCTGGCCAGCGAAGGGCTCGGCGCGCGCGACATTGCCGGCGGACTGTGCATTGTCGCCGCGGGCGTGCTGTCCGGCATTTTGCCGGATTCGGGGCGTTGTAAATCCGCGACGGCGGGGGATGCGATGGTATGATGCGAACCGAATATCTCGATGTAAGTGGCCTGTGCGCGCCAGCGCGCGCGAGGCCCGACAGGACCAGTCAAGCGCGTCTTCGTCTTTCCCCTCATTCCATGACCGATAAAGCGAACCTGCCGTGCGTCTGACCTCCATCAAACTCGCTGGCTTCAAGTCCTTCGTCGATCCGACGAACTTCTCGGTGCCCGGCCAGTTGGTCGGGATCGTCGGCCCCAACGGGTGCGGCAAATCCAACATCATTGACGCCGTGCGCTGGGTGCTCGGTGAGTCGCGCGCCTCGGAGCTGCGCGGCGAATCGATGCAGGACGTGATTTTCAACGGGTCGACGGCCCGCAAGCAGGCCAGCCGCGCCAGCGTCGAACTCGTGTTCGACAACAGCGCCGGGCGTGCCGCCGGGCAGTGGAGCCAGTATGCCGAGATCGCCGTCAAGCGCGTGCTCACGCGCGACGGCACCTCCAGCTACTACATCAACAACCTGCCGGCTCGCCGCCGCGATATCCAGGACATCTTCCTTGGTACCGGTCTCGGGCCGCGCGCCTACGCCATCATCGGGCAGGGGATGATCTCGCGCATCATCGAGGCCAAGCCCGAAGAGTTGCGCGTATTCCTCGAAGAAGCCGCCGGCGTCTCCAAGTACAAGGAGCGCCGTCGCGAAACCGAGAACCGCTTGCAGGATACGCGTGAGAACCTCACACGCGTCGAAGACATCCTGCGCGAACTCGGCGCTAATCTGGAAAAGCTGGAATCGCAGGCCGTGGTAGCCAATCGATTCAAGGACTTGCATCGCGACGGCGAAGAAAAGCAGCAATTGCTGTGGCTGTTGCGCAAGAACGAAGCGCAGAACGAACAAGAGCGTCAACAGCGTGCGATCGAATCGGCCCAGGTCGATCTGGAAGCGCAGATGGCGCGACTGCGCGGCTCGGAATCGGATCTCGAAACGCTGCGCGCCGCCCACTACACGGCCACCGACGCGGTCCAGGCGGCGCAAGGCGCCATGTACGAGGCGAATTCGGAAGTCAGCCGGCTGGAAGCCGAGATCCGCTACGTCGTCGAGTCGCGCAATCGCGTGCAGGCGCAACTGGCGGCGCTCACCTCGCAGCGCGAGCAGTGGCAGGCCCGCTCGGCGCAGTCGGAAGAGGCACTGGCGCTCGCCGAAGAAGAACTCATCATCGCCGAAGAGCGCGCGGCCACGGCCCAGGATCAGGCGGCCGATCAGAACGACGCACTGCCGGCGCTCGAAGCCGGCTGGCGCGAGGCGCAGACGCTGCTCAACGAACAACGCAGCGAGATTTCGCAGGTCGAGCAGAGTCTGAAGCTCGAAGCGGCGCATCAGCGCAATGCCGATCAGGCGTTGCAGCAGTTGCAGCAGCGTCAGGAGCGTCTGCAAGGCGAGGCGCGCGGGCTCGACAAGCCCGACGAAGCCGAGCTGGAGATGCAGCGTGCGGATCTCGCCGAACACCAGGCGATGCTCGAAGATGCGCAAGCCGAACTCGCCGATGCGCAAGAGCGGCTGCCGCGGCTCGAAGCCGAGCGTGCCGACGCGCAGGCGCGGGTGCAGGCCGAAGCGGCGTCCATCGCGCAGCTTGAAGCGCGTCTCACGGCGCTCAAGCAACTCCAGGAGAGTGTGCAGACGGAAGGCAAGGTACAGCCATGGCTCGACAAGCACGAGCTGGCGCAATTGCCGCGTCTGTGGAAGAAGCTGCATATCGAGCCGGGCTGGGAAAACGCACTCGAATCGGTGTTGCGCGAGCGCCTGGCGGCACTGGAAATCAGCAATCTCGACTGGGTGAAGGCGTTTGCGAGCGACGCACCGCCGGCCAAGCTGGCGTTCTATTCGCCGCCGCCGGCCGCGCGCCCGCTCGACACGCCGGCGTCGCTGCGCCCGCTGCTCTCGTTGCTGCGCATCGACGAACCAGGCCTTCGCGCCGTGTTGCAGGAATGGCTGGGCCATGTGTTCGTCGCCGACGATCTCGCGCAGGCGATGGTCGCCCGGGCACAACTGCCGGACGGCGCATCGCTTGTCGTCAAGGCGGGGCACCAGGTGACGCGCGTGGGCGTGCAGCTTTACGCCGCGGACTCCGAGCAGGCCGGTTTGCTCGCGCGCCAGCAGGAAATCGAGAATCTGGGCAAGCAACTGCGTGCGCAGGTGTTGCTGTCGGATGAAGCCAAGGCCGCCGCCGTGCGCGCGGAGGCTGCCCATAGTCAGGCGGCGCAGTCGCTCACCGAGGTGCGTGGGCGTGCCGAGCGCGCCACACAGCGTGTGCACGCGCTGCAGATGGACGTGCTCAAGCTGACGCAAGCGTATGAGCGCTTCAACGCTCGCAGCACGCAGATCGACGAAGAGTTGCGCGAAATTGCCGCGCAGATCGAGGAGCAACTGGCACTGCGTGCCGAATCGGAGGCGAACTTCGAGCAGAGCGACGCGCGCCTTGCCGAATTGCAGGCGACCTTCGAAGACGGACAGCTCGAATTCGAATCGCTCGACAGCCGGCTCTCGGACGCCCGCAACCGCGCGCGCGAGCTGGAGCGTCTGGCGCAGGAGGCGGCTTTCGGTCAAAAGGGGATTTCGAGCCGGATCGACGAGCACCGCCGCAGTATCCAGACGGCGCTCGAGCAGGCCGAAGGTCTTGTGGTCTCGATCGAGCAGGCGCAGGCTGAACTGGCGCAGATCACCGAGCAGACCGTTGAGAACGGCTTGCAGGACGCGCTCGAACTCCGCGCGCAGAAGGAAGAGATTCTCGGTGCCGCCCGTATCGAACTCGAGGCGCTCACGCAGAAGTTGCGTCAGAGCGACGAAGAGCGCCTTGCAGCGGAGCGCGGGCTGCAACCGCTGCGCGACCGGATTACGGAATTGCAGTTGAAGGAACAGGCGGCACGCCTGAACCGCGAGCAGTTCGTCGAGCAACTGACGACGGCCGAAGTCGACGAGCAAGCGCTCTCGGCCAAACTGACGCCCGACATGAAGCCGTCGTACCTGCAAGGCGAAGTCACCCGCATCAACAACGCGATCAACGCGTTGGGTCCGGTCAACATGGCCGCGCTCGAAGAGTTGGAGACGGCGCGCGAGCGCAAGGTCTTCCTCGATGCGCAGTCGGCCGACCTGAATGACGCCATCGACACGCTCGAGGGCGCGATTCGCAAAATCGACGAAGAAACGCGGGTGCTGCTCCAGGGCACGTTCGACGAAGTGAACAAGCATTTCGGCGAGCTGTTCCCAATGCTGTTCGGCGGCGGACAGGCCAAGCTCATCATGACCGGCGACGAAATTCTCGACGCCGGCGTACAAGTCATGGCACAACCGCCGGGCAAGAAGAACTCCACGATTCATCTGCTGTCTGGGGGAGAGAAGGCGCTCACGGCCATTGCGCTGGTGTTCGGCATGTTCCAGCTCAATCCGGCGCCGTTCTGTTTGCTCGACGAGGTGGACGCGCCGCTGGACGACGCCAACACCGAGCGCTACGCCAAGATGGTGGCGCGCATGTCGGACCGTACCCAATTCGTATTTATTTCGCACAACAAAATCGCGATGGAAATGGCCAATCAGCTCATCGGCGTCACCATGCAGGAACAGGGGGTGTCGCGGATCGTGGCGGTGGACATGGAGTCTGCGATCAATCTGGCCGAGATCGTCTGACCCCGTGCCCATGATGGAGAAGAGAGAGGAACGCCGCGCATGAATGAACTGCAGCTCAGCTTGATTGGCGCAGGGGTAGTGGTACTGCTGGGAGTCGTGGCCTATAACGCCTGGCAGGGCAGCAAGGCTCGGGCACGAATACCGCGTCGCATGCCGGTCGACGGTGCCGGCATCGATGCGACCGCTGGCGTGCCGGACGCCGACGACGACCGTCCGTTCATCGAACCGACGCTTTCGCCGCCGCGTGTGCCGGCGCAGTCGGGCGAGCGTCGTGAGCCGACGCTGGGGCCGGCAGTGGCGACGAGCACGTCGGTGCAGGATGCTTTCGCGATCAACGAGGATGCCTGGGATGCGCCGCCGGCGTCGCGCAAGCGTGCTGCGCAGGACGATGCAGCCCATGCCGCGAATGGTACCCACGCCACCCACGCGGACGAACCCGTCGTCGCCATGGGCGAGGCGACGACCGTGGCCGACGGCACTGATCTCGACACGCAAGCGCGGGTCCGTGACGCGCAGCAAGCCGCCGCTGTGAGCGCAGTCGCTCGCCTTGACGCAGAACTGGCGGCAGATGACACGGTGGACGCTGCGGCGGCTGGAGCGGTCGCCGCGGCGGCCGGGGCTACGGACGCCCCCGACGCTGACAACGCCGAACCCATTGCGAACGCCAATGAAGGCGCCGCGCCCCAGGCTGAGGCTGCGGCCGCACCGGCGGTGACGGTGGCGCAGCCTGCTGTGCCGAGCGGCCCGCCGCCGGTGATCGACGCGCGCATCGACTGTGTCGTCGAACTGCCGTTGGCGAATGTGATCGCGGCGGAGCGTTTGATGCCGCTGACGGTGCGCATGCGCCGCGCGGGCAGTAAGCCCGTCAACATCGAAGGCCGCGCCGACGAGCATTCGCCGTGGGAGTTGATTCGCTCCGGCGGGCGCTATCACCAGTTGCGCGTGGCCGTGCAGTTGGCCAACCGCGCCGGCGCCCTGAACGAAGTCGAGTACTCCGAGTTCTCGAATCTCGTGCAGACGCTCGCCGATGCGGTCGATGCCTTGCCCGAACTGCCTGAGATGATGGAGACGGTTGCTCGTGGCCGTGAACTCGACAGCTTTGCCGCGCAATGCGACGCCCAGTTGTCGGTCAACGTGCTCTCGGACGGCGCGCCGTGGTCGGCCAATTATGTGCAGGCGGTCGCCACGCAAGACGGGCTGCTGCTCTCGCGTGACGGTATGCGCTTCGTCAAGCTCGATGCGCGCCAGAATCCGGTCTTCATGCTGCAGTTCGGCGACACCAACTTCCTGCGCGACGACCTGACATACAAGGGCGGCGATCTGATCACGATGCTGCTCGATGTGCCGGTGGCTGACGAAGACCTGCTGCCGTTCCGTTTGATGTGCGATTACGCACGTTCGATCGGACAGCGCATCGGCGGCCGGGTGGTGGACGACCAGCGTCGGCCGCTCTCGGATGCTGCGCTGCAAAACGTCGACAAGCAATTGCTCAAGCTCTACGAACGCCTCGAGGCACGCAGGCTGCCGGCGGGCTCGCCGGTCACGCGCCGCCTGTTCAGCCAGTAAGGTCGAGGCGCTCGTCAAGACGGTCCGCGGCGGTCGACGAACCGTCGGATGCCGCGTTCGATGCACGCCGTTCACCGTCGGGTGAGCGGCGTTTTTGTTCCGTTCGATGGATGCGTGCGATCGACAACGCGCAGGCGCGTGTGTCGAAGGCATAATGTCCTCACTTCCCGTATCCCGAGTCTGCTTGCATGTCCCAAACTTCTGTTCCGGGTCAGGGCGCGAACGCCCCTACCGCTACCGATGCAACGGCCGCCGCCCGCCGCGCGGCCGAACTGCGTGCCGAGTTGGCGCGTCACAATCGCGCGTATTACGAAGAGGATGCACCACTGATTCCCGACGCTGAGTACGACCGTCTGTTTGCGGAACTGGTCGTGCTCGAGACGGACCATCCCGAATTGAAGCGTCCCGATTCGCCCACGCAACGTGTGGGGGGCAAGCCCGTGGAGGGTTTCGCGCCAGTGGTGCACCGTGTGCCGATGCTTTCGCTGAATAACGGCTTTGCCGACGAGGATGTCGAAGCCTTCGACCGTCGCGTGTCGGACGGGCTGCGCGAGGGTGGTGCGCCGTCGGGCGATCTGTTCGGTGCGCCCGTCGAATATGCGGCCGAGCTGAAGTTCGATGGGCTGGCGATCGCCTTGCGCTATGAGAACGGCGTGCTTGCGCAGGCGGCGACGCGCGGCGACGGCACGACCGGTGAGGACGTCACCGCCAACATTCGCACAATCAAGAAGATTCCGCTGCGCCTGACGACCGATAATCCGCCCGAGGTGCTTGAGGTGCGGGGCGAAGTGCTGATGTTTCGCGCTGACTTCGACAAACTCAATCGCGCACAGGAAGCGGCGGGCGAGAAGGTATTCGTCAATCCGCGCAATGCGGCCGCGGGCAGCCTGCGACAGCTCGATTCGAGGATGACGGCGAAGCGACCGTTGTCGTTTTTTGCCTACGGGGTGGGCGAACTGGCGGGTGTCCCGATGCCGGAGACGCACGCCGCATTGCTCGACTGGTATGTCACGCTGGGTATTCCGGTCAACGATCGGCGTGAAGTCGTGCAGGGCGCGCCCGGGCTGCTAGCGTTTTACCGCGCGGTGGGTGCGGCGCGCGAGTCGCTGCCTTATGACATCGATGGCGTGGTCTACAAGGTCAACCGTCGCGACGAGCAGGACCGTCTCGGTTTCGTCTCGCGTGCCCCGCGCTTCGCGCTGGCCCACAAATTCCCGGCGCAGGAAGCACTGACGACCTTGCTGGACATCGAAGTGCAGGTGGGTCGAACGGGGGCGATTACGCCGGTGGCGCGGCTTGCGCCCGTCTTTGTCGGCGGGGCGACCGTCACCAATGCTACGCTGCACAATGAGGACGAGATTCGCCGCAAGGACGTGATGATTGGCGATACGGTGATCGTGCGCCGGGCGGGCGACGTGATTCCGGAGGTTGTTGGGTCGGTGCTCGAGCGCCGGCCGGCCGATGCGCGGGCGTTCGTCATGCCGACGGCGTGTCCGGTGTGCGGGTCAGCCATCGAGAAGCTGCCCGACGAGGTCATCGCGCGCTGTACGGGCGGCTTGATTTGCGCGGCGCAGCGCAAGCAGGCGTTGCTGCACTTCGCGCAGCGCCGGGCGCTCGATATCGAGGGGCTTGGTGACAAGCTCGTGGAGCAACTGGTCGACCAGCACATCATTCGGACGCCGGCGGATCTGTTCAAGCTGGGCGTGGCGAAGCTTGCCGCGCTCGACCGGATGGCCGACAAGTCCGCGTCCAATCTTGTGGCGGCGCTCGAGACGGCTCGTCATACGACGCTGGCGCGGTTCATCTTCGCGTTGGGCATTCGCCATGTGGGCGAGGCGACAGCGAAGGATCTCGCGCGTCATTTTGGCAAGCTCGACAACCTGATGGCCGCGAACGCTGAGGAACTGCTGGCCGTGCCGGACGTGGGCCCGATTGTCGCCCAGTCCATCGCTAATTTCTTTGGCGAACCGCATAATGTCGAAGTGATTGAGCAGTTGCGGGCGGCGGGCGTGACCTGGGCGGAGGGCGAACCGGCCGCTGCGGCACCGCTGCCGCTGGCAGGCAAGACGTTCGTGCTGACGGGCACGCTGCCGACGCTCTCGCGCGACGACGCGAAAGCCATGTTGGAGGCGCGGGGGGCAAAGGTTGCCGGATCGGTCTCCGCGAAAACCGACTATGTGATCGCGGGCGCGGAGGCTGGCAGCAAGTTGGCGAAGGCCGAGGCACTGGGTGTGCCCGTGCTGGACGAAGACGCTATGCGGGCGATGTTGGCCGCGCTTTGATGGGAGGATCCAATCGATGATTCGCGACATCCTGAAGATGGGCGATCCGCGCCTGCTGCGCATCGCCAAACCCGTGGAGCATTTCGACACGCCGGAGCTGCGTGAGCTGGTGTCTGACATGTTCGACACCATGAAGCACGCGAACGGCGCGGGGCTGGCGGCCCCGCAGATCGGCGTCGATCTGCAACTGGTGATCTTCGGTTTCGAGCATAACGAGCGCTATCCGGACGCGCCTGAAGTGCCTGAAACCGTGCTCATCAACCCGGTCATCACGCCGCTCACGCAGGACATGGAAGAGGGCTGGGAAGGCTGCCTCTCAGTGCCGGGGCTGCGCGGCATGGTCAATCGTTATTCGATGCTGCGCTATGAGGGGGTCGATCAGTATGGCCGGGCGATCGATCGCGTGGCCGAGGGCTTCCATGCCCGGGTCGTTCAGCACGAATGCGACCATCTGATCGGCAAGCTCTATCCGATGCGTATTACCGACTTCAGCAAGTTCGGTTTTACCGAGATTCTCTTTCCTGGACTCGACCCCAAGAGCGACGATTGATGCGTGCGACGGGACGGTGTTTCGCCCGTTGACTCGCGTCGGCGCGATTCAGGATCCGCGGTGATTCGTGGGGCGAGACGAAGTGGATCGGGGCGGCGCGGCGTTGATCTGATGAGCAGCAAATTGCGGATCCTGCCGAGTGTTTCGACCGGATCGCGGGCGCGGTCCGGCATTGCGCTTGTGTGAAAGACGCAACCCCATGCTCAGAAAAGCGGCATGGGGTTCGTCAGCAACCTGGGCCCGCCTCGATGGCGGGCTTTTTCATGGATAGCGCGGCTGACTCAGAAGCCTTCTCCAGCGCGCAGGTAGCGCCACTCACCCACGGGCAGGTTGCCCAGCGTGATGCGTCCCATGCGCACGCGCTTGAGGCCGGTCACATGCAGGCCGACCAGTTCGCACATCCGGCGGATCTGGCGTTTCTTGCCTTCCTTGAGCACGAAGCGCAGTTGCTCCGGGTTCTGCCACTCGACCTGAGCGGGCTTGAGCGGTTGATCGTCGAGTTCCAGGCCATGACGCAACCGGGCCAGAAGGTCGGCCGGGAAGTGTGCCTGAACGTTCTCGACGTGCTCGTTGTAAGAGACGCGTACGAGGTATTCCTTTTCGATCTCCGAGTCTTCCCCGATCAATTGCTTGGCGATGCGACCGTCCTGCGTCAGGACGAGCAGGCCGGTCGAGTCGATGTCGAGGCGTCCGGCCGGCGCGAGACTGCGCAGATGCGACGGCGAGAAGCGCACGCCGGCATCGTCTTCGGCCCAGTGATGTTCACGCGTGACCAGCACCACGGCAGGCTCGTAGCCGTCTTCGGCCTGTCCGGAGACGTAGCCGATGGGCTTGTGCAGCAGGATCGTCATGCGATTGGCTTGCTCCTTGCGGGCGGCCTGCACAACGGTGATGTCCTGCGTCGGCAGGATCTTCGTGCCGAGTTCCGTCACGACCTTGCCGTCAACGCGAACCCATCCCTTGGCGATCCACTCGTCGGCTTCGCGACGCGAGCACAGGCCGAGTTCCGACATGCGCTTGGACAGGCGCAGCGACCCGGCGGCGTCGTGGTGGGTCTTGACGTCGCCGTCAGCCCCGTGCTCGACGCGGGGCGCGCGCGCGGGGCGTGCCCCTCGCGCGGTACGGGCATCGCGATCATCGCGGACGAAGCGGCCGCTCGCTGCGCCTTCGGCAGCGCGACGCGGGCGATCTTCGTCGAAACGGCGGGGGGCACGTTCGTCGGTACCACGCTTGACCGGGCGAGCGAAATCGCCACGGGCACCGCCTTCGGCAGCGCGACGCGGGCGATCTTCGTCGAAACGGCGGGGGGCACGCTCGTCGGTACCACGCTTGGCCGGGCGAGCGAAATCGCCACGGGCACCACCTTCGGCAGCGCGACGCGGGCGGTCTTCGTCGAAACGGCGGGGGGCACGCTCATCGGTACCACGCTTGGCCGGGCGAGCGAAATCGCCACGGGCACCGCCTTCGGCAGCACGACGCGGGCGGTCTTCGTCAAAACGGCGCGGACGCGATTCGTCGTCGGAACGTGCCGGACGTGCACCGGCAACGCGTTCGCGTTGGCCACGTGCGGGCGGGCGTTCACCCGAGGGACGCTTCTCGTATGGCGCCGCGCTGCCTGCCGCGGGCTTGCGTGGTGCAGTGCCACTGCCCGCTGGACGACGTGCGCCCGCTGGCGTCGCCGTATCGTCCACCGGACGCGGACGCACGGGTTTCGCGGCGGGCTTCTTTTTTGGGCCGCCGGCGCCGAGCATCGACGCGGGCACGGCTTTGGTCGGACGGCTCAGCGCGCCGGATGAACGCACCGGAGCGCGAGTCTTGTCGAGAGTGCGGGGATGTTTGGCGCTCAGTTTGGCGCGCGGGGTATCGCTCATGATTCCAATGCTTCGAGTAATTCGGTCTCGACGGCAATTTGCAGACGACTGTCCTGCAAACGGCTGCCATCGAGCAGGAACGTGTCTTCGACACGCTCGCCGAGGGTGTTGATGCGGGCGGTACGCACGCTTACGCCGTGACGCGCAAGCACGCGAGCGACCGCGTACAGCAGACCGGTGCGGTCGTTGGCCGACACCGATAGCAAGTAGTACTGACCGCGATCGTCGGGTCGCAAATCGACGCGCGGGGTGACGGGAAAGCTGCGAGAACGTCGCGGGAGCCGGCCTTTGCTGGGCTCCGCCAACGGCTCCACGCGTGTGAGCAGCGACACCAGTTCGCTCTCCACCAGATTGATGATGTCGCGGTAACTCGTGTCGAGGCCCGGATCCGTCAGCAGGAAGCTGTCCAGCGCAAAGCCTTGGCTGGTCGTATGGACCTTGGCGTCGAGAATCGACAACCCTTTGCGCTCGAAATAGCCGCAGATGCGCGCGAACAGGTCGACCTGATCGCGCACGTAGACCATCACCTGCAAGCCCTCGCCAATCGGTGACGGTCGCGCCTTGACGATGGGGGCCGCGCTGTCCACGTGCCGCCAAAGATGGCGCGTTTGCCAGGCCACATCCGCCGGGTCGTTGCGCAGGAAGTACGCGACGTCCAGCGTGTGCCAGAGCGCTTCCTGCGCGCGCTCCGGCACCGTGTAGAGGCGCAGCAGCCCGAGAGCCTCTTCCTTGCGCGCTTTCAGTTGCGAACGCGGATCCGGGTTGGCGCCGCCGAGCACCTGCAACGTCAGCCGGTAGAGGTCTTCAAGCAGCTTGCCCTTCCAGGCGTTCCACACCTTCGGGCTGGTGCCGCGGATATCGGCGACGGTAAGCAGATACAGCGCGGTCAAGCGCCGCTCGTTCCCCACCTTCGCCGCAAAGCGGCGGATGACATCGGGATCGGTGGTGTCCTGCTTTTGCGCGACCGTGCTCATCGTCAGATGCTCGCCCACCAGCCAGACGATCAGGTCCGTGTCCTCCTTGTCAATGCCGTGACGCGTGCAGAAGCGTCGGGCATCGGCCATGCCAAGTGTGGAGTGATCACCACCACGACCCTTCGCAATGTCATGGAACAGGGCCGCGATCGTCAGCGCCCACGGGCGATCGAAGTTCGCGATCAACTGGCTGCAGAAGGGGTACTCGTGCGCGTGTTCCGCCACGGCGAAACGGCGGATGTTGCGCACCACCATCAGGATGTGCTGATCGACCGTATATACGTGGTACAGATCGTGCTGCATCTGCCCGACGACGCGACGGAAGTTGATCAGATACCGGCCGAGCACGCTCGTCTGGTTCATGAGGCGCAACGCGTGCGTGATGCCCTGCGGCTGCTGGAGAATCCCGAGAAACGTTTTGCGATTCTCGGGATCGGCGCGCCATTGGGTGTTCATCAGTTCGCGGGCGTTATAGAGCGCGCGAAGCGTGCGTGCCGACAGCCCTTTCACGCCGACGACCTGTTCATAGAGCAGGAACGTCTCGAGGATTGCGTTCGGGTGACGCTGGTACAACTCGTCATCCACGATTTCGATCATCCCTTGCTTCTCGACGAAGCGCTCGTTGATCACGCGCGTGACCCCGCTGGTTTGCGGGAACAGGCGGGCTTCGACGTTGAGCAGCAGCACCGTATTGAGTTGCGACACGGCCTTGGCGGCCCAGTAGTAACGTCGCATGAGCTGCTCACTGGCCCGCTTGGTGGCCGTGGCGTCGAAGCCGAGACTCTGGGCAAGCGGCGTTTGCATGTCGAACACGAGCACGTCCTGGCGGCGTCGCGCCAGCAAGTGCAGCCGCGCCCGCAGGCCTTTGAGGAACTGCTCGTTGCGGCGCAGCTCCTTGAGCTCGCGGTCGGTCAACAGATCCCGCGCGAACAGTTCCGACCAGCTATTGCCGAGGCCGGCGGCCTTCGTCATCCAGAGAATGACCTGCAGATCGCGCAGACCGCCGGGGCTTTCCTTGCAGTTCGGTTCGAGGCTGTAAGGGGTGTCCTGATATTTGGCGTGACGCTGGCGGATCTCCAGTTGTTTGCTGCGGAAAAACGCACGCGGATCGAGATCGGCCGAGAAGCGGCGCTCGAATTCGTCGAACAGCGCCGGGTTGCCGGTGAGCAGGCGTGCTTCAAGCAGGCTGGTTTGCACCGTGACGTCGGCATGCGCTTCGGTCATGCATTCGTCGACCGTGCGGACCGACGATCCGATCTCGAGCCCGATATCCCAGAGGAAGCCGATAAACGGTTCGACGTGCGACGTGAGCGCGTCCGGGGTGGCATCGTGGTGGAGCAGGAGAATGTCGACGTCCGAGTGCGGATACAGTTCACCGCGCCCATAGCCGCCCACGGCAACGAGCGCGAAACCATCGGGCATCTGGCACTCGGTCCAGGCGTCGCGCATGGCTTGATCGACGGCGTGGCACAAGCCATGGAGCAACACGTCGATCTTGCCGTGTGTGGAAAAGCGTTCGACGAGTTCGGCCTTGCGGTCCTTGAGGGCCTGACGTAGCGGAGACGGGGCGTGCGCACGCGCGTGCATGGCGGCTTCCTGGTGGTGAAGGTAACGAGTCAGGCCGGACGGCTGCCGTGGCGACAGACGGCTGGGTCGGGCGACGGTGGCTCAGGCGGCAGCGGCAAACGATGTCACATACGACGAGCCCGGCGGCGGCGGCGGCGTCAGGGCCGAGTGCGTGAGTACTTCGTGGCCCGTGGGCGTCACGAGCACTGTGTGCTCCCATTGCGCCGACAGGCTGCGATCGCGCGTCTTGACCGTCCATTGATCGGGCATGGTCCGAATCTCGCGCTTGCCCGCGTTGATCATCGGCTCGATGGTAAAGATCATGCCGGTCTGCAACTCGAGTCCGGTGCCCTGGCGACCGTAGTGGACGATTTGCGGATCTTCATGAAACACCTGGCCGATGCCGTGCCCGCAGTATTCGCGTACCACGCTATATCCCTGGGCTTCGGCATGCGTCTGGATCGCATGGCCGATATCGCCCAGATGCGCGCCCGGGCGCACCTGGTTGATGCCGAGCCACATGCATTCATACGTCACCTGCGCCAAACGCTTCGCGAGGATCGAGCCTTCGCCAACGATGAACATGCGGCTGGTGTCGCCGAAGTAGCCGTCCTTGATGACCGTGATGTCGATGTTCAGGGCGTCGCCGTTCTTGAGCGTCTTGTCGCCCGGAATGCCGTGGCAGATCACGTCGTTGACCGAGATGCAGGTGGCCTTGGGGTAGGGCGGATAGCCGGGCGGCTGATAGTTCAGCGGTGCCGGCACCGTGCCCTGTTCGTTGAGCATGTACTCATGGCAGAGCCGGTCGAGCTCCCCGGTCGTGACGCCAGCGCGTACGTGCGGTGTAATGAAATCGAGCACCTCGCTGGCCAGTCGGCAAGCGACGCGCATCATTTCAATGTCGTGGGCATTCTTGAGGGTGATGGCCATTGCGGAATCGGAGAAATTGCGTAAACAGTGTCGCATTATCGCACCAACGGGCGGTTTTCGGCCCGTCCGGCGTGGATTTCGGAGCGTTCCGAAGATGAAATTCCGAGGTTCCGGGCGCGCCGTGCATCGGCGCGGCGAACCGTGCGCAGTGCCGCGCGAACCGGGCCTTTCCGACTTGTCATCACAACTGCACGCGTGGCTTGAGTGCTGATGGGCTGGGATGCTATAATCTCGGGCTAAGTCGAGGACGAAATGCTAACAAACCCAAGGGTTTTCCCTTGTGTTTCAATGGTCTTCGCCGGGTTGTCGGGGTGGTTTTGCCCCACTGTGGTGCCGAATGGCGCTGCGTCCGGCGAGGTGCGGGGTTGGTTATGTTCGTCATCGGCTTGGAATTTTTGAAATCGCGGGCCGGCGCACCCAGGGTGCCCGATCTTCGCAGGCGGGTCATGCAAAGCTGTGTGGCAGTCTGGCGAAACGGGTACGGCAGCCGGTCTAAGACCTAACCCTCACGGAGAATCACATGTCTGTCACTATGCGTCAGATGCTGGAAGCGGGCGTCCACTTTGGTCACCAAACCCGTTTCTGGAACCCCAAGATGGCCCCCTATATCTTCGGCCATCGCAACAAGATTCACATCATCAACCTCGAAAAGACGTTGCCGATGTACCAGGACGCACTGAAGTATGTGCGTCAACTGTCCGCCAACCGCGGCACGATCCTGTTCGTGGGCACGAAGCGTCAAGCGCGTGACATCGTGGCGGAAGCCGCAGGTCGCGCCGGCATGCCGTACGTCAACAACCGCTGGCTGGGTGGCATGCTGACGAACTTCAAGACGCTGAAGTCGTCGATCAAGAAGCTCAAGGACATGGAGCAGGCCCTGGAAGCCGGTGAGCAAGAGCGCATGAGCAAGAAAGAAGCGCTGCTGTTCGATCGCGAAATGGCCAAGCTGCAGAAATCGATCGGCGGCGTGAAGGAAATGGGCGGCATGCCCGACGCCATTTTTATCGTCGACGTCGGCTACCACAAGATCGCCATCACGGAAGCCAACAAGTTGGGCATTCCGGTGATCGCCGTGGTCGACACGAACCACTCGCCGGAAGGTGTGGATTACGTCATCCCGGGTAACGACGACTCGAGCAAGGCCGTTGAGCTGTACGTGCAAGGCGTTGCCGACGCCGTCCTTGAAGGCCGTGCAAGCGCCGTCAAGGAAGTCGTGGAAGCCGTGCGCGGCGATGGTAACGACGAGTTCGTCGAAGTGAACGAAGGGGCGTAAGCGGCCGCCGCTGCGTGACAAAAGGGGCTGCTGGTGGCGCCCCTTTTTTTTAGTCCGATTTTCCCGCGTCGGGTGCGCGGGGCGCCATGGGGCGGGCAGTGAGGCCGTCCGGGCGCCATCCTCCCCCGACTGATTCGATATACAGGAGTAACGATATGCCGGCAATTACTGCAGCAATGGTGGGCGAACTGCGTGCCAAGACCGATGCGCCGATGATGGAATGCAAGAAGGCGCTGACCGAGGCCGACGGCGACATCGTCCGTGCTGAAGAAATCCTGCGTGTCAAGCTGGGCAGCAAGGCCAGCAAGGCCGCCAGCCGTATCACCGCCGAAGGCGTGATCGCTGCGTACATCGACGGCGGCAAGGGTGCCGTGGTCGAAATCAACTGCGAGACCGACTTCGTCTCTAAAAACGACGACTTCCTCAAGTTCGCGAACGACGTGGCCAAGCTGGTCGCCGAGTCCAACCCGGCCGACGTGGCCGCCCTGTCGGCGCTGCCGCTTGACGGCAAGACGGTTGAACAAGTGCGCGCGGACCTGATTGGCAAGATCGGCGAAAACATGACGATTCGCCGCTTCCAGCGTTATGACACGGCAGGCAAGCTGGCGGCTTACCTGCACGGCACGCGTATCGGTGTGGTCGTCGAGTACGACGGTGCCGACGCGGACGTGGGCAAGAACGTCGCCATGCACATTGCCGCCATGAAGCCGGTGGCTGTGTCGGGCGATCAAGTCTCGCCGGAACTGATCGAGAAGGAGCGCAAGGTCGCTGCCGAGAAGGCTGCCGAATCGGGCAAGCCGGCCGAGATCGTGACCAAGATGGTGGAAGGCAGCGTGCAGAAGTTCCTGAAGGAAGTCTCGCTGTTCAACCAGGCTTACGTGAAGGACGACAAGTCGACCGTCGAGCAGATGCTCAAGGCGAACAACACCACGGTCAAGGGTTTCACCATGTTCGTGGTCGGCGAAGGCATCGAGAAGAAGCAGGACGACTTCGCGGCGGAAGTGGCTGCGCAAGTGGCCGCGGCCAAGCAGTAATCATTCGCGCAGTACCGTAGTATCCGGGGGCGGCGGTGCCGTCCCCGTTGTTTCATCCAGAATACCCAACAGTGCCCGACCAGACTTCTTAAGGACCGCCATGTCTACTCCTTACAAACGCGTACTTCTCAAGCTCTCTGGTGAAGCCCTCATGGGTGACGATGCATTCGGCATCAACCGCGCGACCATCGAACGAATGGTCGACGACATTGCCGAGGTCGTTCGCCTGGGCACGCAATTGGCCGTCGTGATCGGCGGTGGCAACATTTTCCGGGGTGTGGCAGGTGGTGCGGCGGGTATGGACCGTGCAACGGCCGACTACATGGGCATGCTGGCCACGATGATGAACGCACTGGCGCTCCAGGATGCCATGCGCCATGCCGGTATCGAGGCGCGTGTGCAGTCCGCGCTGCGCATGGACCAGGTGGTCGAGCCGTACATTCGCCCGCGCGCGATCCGCCAGCTCGAAGAGGGCAAGGTCGTGATTTTCGCCGCCGGCACGGGTAACCCGTTCTTCACGACCGACACGGCGGCTGCGCTGCGCGGCTCGGAAGTCGGTGCTGAAGTGGTGCTCAAAGCCACCAAGGTCGACGGCGTATACTCCGCAGACCCCAAGAAAGACCCCAACGCGGTAAAGTACTCGACCATCAGCTTCGATGAAGCCATCTCGAAGCACCTGCAGGTCATGGACGCGACGGCTTTCGCGCTGTGCCGCGATCAGAAGATGCCGGTGCGTGTCTTCTCGATCGTGAAGCCGGGCGCGCTCAAGCACGTCATTCTCGGCGAAGACGAGGGAACGCTCGTCCACGTTTGAGCTCAAATTGCGGCGTCGGTGTGCTTGGGCGCGCCGACGCCCTATTATTTACGTTTGCGTAACAATTCAAGGTTTGGAGGTTGTCATGAGCGTTGCTGACATCAAGAAGAGTGTCGAGCAAAAGATGAAAAGCTCGATCGAGTCGTTCAAGAACAACCTGGCGAAGATTCGTACCGGTCGCGCGCATGCCGGCCTGCTCGATCACGTGCAGGTGGACTACTACGGCTCGATGGTGCCCATCTCCCAGGTCGCCAACGTGAACCTCGTGGATAGCCGTACGATCGGCGTGCAACCGTGGGAAAAGAAGATGGTTGCGGTGGTCGAGAAGGCCATCCGCGAATCGGATCTGGGCTTGAATCCCGCCACGCAAGGCGATCTGATTCGTGTGCCGATGCCGATGCTGACCGAAGAGCGCCGTCGCGAACTGACCAAGCTGGTCAAGCAGGAAGGCGAAGCCGCCAAGGTGGCGGTGCGTAATCTGCGTCGCGATGCCAACGAGCAACTCAAGAAGCTGGTCAAGGACAAGGAAGCGTCGGAAGACGACGAGCGCCGTGGCAGCGACGAGGTGCAGAAGCTCACGGACAAGTTTGTCACCGAGATCGACGAACTGGTCAAGCAGAAGGACGCCGAGATCATGACGGTCTGAGTGCCCCGGCACTCACCGCAAGATCTCCGCTGACTTTCGCGCTCGATATCCGCGCCGTACCTCAATGGGTTTTCTCAGCTCTACGCGCTCCGTTCCCAAGACAGAGAGCATTCCGCGCCACGTCGCCATCGTCATGGATGGCAACGGGCGTTGGGCTACCCGTCGCAAGCTGCCCCGCGTGGCGGGCCACAAGCGTGGCGTCGATGCCGTGCGTGAAGCGGTGACGGCCTGTGCCGAAATCGGTGTCGAGTACCTGACGCTGTTCGCGTTCAGTTCCGAGAACTGGCGTCGACCGCAGGACGAGGTGTCGACGCTGATGCAGCTTTTCATTCTCGCGCTCGAGCGTGAAGTCGGGAAGCTGCACAGCAATGGTATTCGCCTGCGCGTCATCGGTGCGCTCGACGCCTTCGAGCCGCGCATCCAGGAGCTGGTGCGGCGTGCCGAAGCGCGTACGCAGGACAACACGGGCCTCACGTTGACCATCGCCGCCAACTACGGCGGGCGGTGGGACATTTTGCAGGCGGCGCAGAAGCTCGCCGCCGCGCGCCTGGCGAGTGGCGGCCCGGCGGCACTTGAGACGTCGTTCACCGAGGACGATCTTGCGCCCTACCTGAGTATGGCCTATGCCCCGGAGCCGGATCTCTTCATTCGCACCGGTGGCGATCAACGCATCAGTAATTTTCTGCTGTGGCAACTGGCGTACACTGAGTTGTATTTCACCGAAGAATTCTGGCCGGACTTCAACGCCAATACCCTCAAACGGGCCGTCGCCGAGTTTCAACAGCGCGAGCGCCGTTTCGGCCGTACCAGCGCGCAAGTTCAGAACCCTCCGGGACATTCCGCCTGATGCTCAAGACACGCGTCATTACCGCTGTCGTACTTCTCGCCATTCTCTTGCCTGTGATCTTCGTCGGTACGCCGGCGCAGTTCGCTTTACTTGCCGCTGTGATCGTGGCTGCCGCTGGCTGGGAATGGGGCCGGCTGGTAGGCCTGAACGGCACGGGCGCCATCTTTTACGGCGCGCTCGCCCTGCTGGGCGTGGGCCTGACATGGGCGGGCGGCTGGATGCTCTCGTCGATCTGGCTCAAGCCCGCGGCCATCTTCTGGGTGCTCGCCGGCCCCTACACGCTCGCGCGCAAGCCGGCGACCCGAGGGGCATGGCGCGGTTTGCTGCTCGTCGCCGGCCCCGTGTTGCTGATCGCGGCATGGCAGGCGCTGTGCCTGGCGCGTGATCGCGGCGTGGCATTCCTTCTCTCGGTGCTCGTGCTCGTCTGGCTTGCCGACACGGGGGCGTATTTCACCGGCCGTGCGTTCGGCCGGCGCAAGCTCGCGCCGTCGATCAGTCCTGGAAAGTCCTGGGAAGGGGCGATAGGGGGATGGTTGCTGGTGCTTGCGGTCGCCGCGGGGGTCCTCGCCAGCGGCTTGCAGGCCCCGACCCTCGTTTCGCATGTCGCCCGCACGCAGGGCCTGGCACTCGGCGCGTTGGCGTTGACGGTGCTGGTCGCTTTCTCGGTCGTGGGCGACCTATTCGAATCTCAACTCAAACGGCAGGCCGGCGTGAAGGATTCCAGCGCGCTGCTGCCCGGCCACGGGGGCGTGCTCGACCGAATCGACGCGTTGCTCCCGGTGCTCCCGCTGGCTTTGCTCTTCGTCTGATCATGTCGCAACGACTCTCCATTCTTGGCTCCACCGGCTCCATTGGCGTCAGCACGCTCGATGTGGTGGGGCGTCATCCCGGCCGATTCTCCGTCTACGCGTTGTCGGCACACCGTAACCTGGATCGCCTGTTCGAGCAGTGCGTCGCGCATCGCCCGAAGGTGGCGGTGGTGGCGGATGCCGATGGCGCTCGCACGCTTGCGGCGCGTCTGGCCCATGCGGGGCTGAAGGTCGACGTGACCTACGGTCCGCAAGCCTTGGTCGAGATCGCACAAGCGACCGAGGCCACGATGGTCGTCGCGGCGATCGTCGGCGCCGCAGGGCTGCAGTCGACGCTTGCCGCCGCCCGCGCGGGCAAGCGCATTCTGCTCGCGAACAAGGAATCGCTGGTGCTCTCCGGCGCCCTGTTCATGGCAACGGCCGAACGCGCCGGCGCGACGTTGCTGCCGCTCGACAGCGAGCACAACGCCATCTTCCAATGCCTTCCGCAAGTGAGCGGCGAGGACCGGGTCTCGAAGCGCGGCGTCGAAAAACTCGTATTGACCGCGTCGGGCGGGCCGTTCCGCGAGCGTGAACTGGCGTCGCTCGAGAACGTGACACCGGACGAGGCGTGCGCGCACCCGAACTGGGTGATGGGCCGCAAGATTTCAGTCGACTCCGCCAGCATGATGAACAAGGGCCTCGAAGTCATTGAGGCGCATTGGCTGTTCAATATGCCGCCCGAGAAAATCGAGGTGCTGATCCATCCGCAGAGCGTGATTCACTCGATGGTGACGTACACCGATGGCTCGACGCTCGCGCAACTCGGCAATCCAGACATGCGCACGCCCATCGCCCACGCACTGGCGTTCCCGGATCGGGTGACCTCGGGCGTGGCGGGCCTGAATCTGGCCGACATCGGCAAGCTGACGTTCGAAGCGCCGGATTTGCGCCGTTTTCCATGCCTGCGCCTGGCGTTCGACGCGCTGCATCGCGGCGGCACGGCCGGTGCGTTGCTCAACGCGGCCAACGAGGTTGCCGTGGCCGCGTTCCTCGAAGGGCGCATCCGCTTCACGGCCATCGGTCAGGTGGTCGAGCAGGTGCTCGACGCCGTTGCTGTCGGTGAGGCGACTTCGCTCGACGTCGTGCTCGACGCCGACCGTCGCGCGCGCGAACTGGCAACGGCGATCGTCGCCAAATTGCCGGCCCGGGCGTCGTCCTGACGCCTGCCCCATGTTGTAACGTCTTCGCGGCCCCCTTCGCTCATGACTCTGCTGACCACGTTGCTTGCGTTTGCCGTCGCCATCGGCGTTCTCGTGGTGTTCCATGAGTTGGGCCACTACTCGGTCGCGCGACTGTGCGGGGTCAAGGTCCTGCGGTTTTCGGTCGGCTTCGGCGCGCCCTTGCTCAAGTGGACGATGGGGCGTGATCGTACGGAGTGGACCGTCTGCGCGCTGCCGCTGGGCGGCTACGTCCGAATGCTCGACGAGCGCGACGAAACGCAGGTTGTCGCCCCGGAAGATCGTGCGCGGGCCTTCAATCGACAATCGGTCTACAAGCGTTTTGCCATCGTGGCGGCCGGTCCGGTTGCGAATTTCCTTCTGGCGATCGTTCTGTACGCGGGGCTGAATGTGGCGGGCGTGACCGAGCCTGTCGCGCGCATTGCGCCGCCGGCCGCCGGTACGCTGGCGGCTCGCGCGGGGCTGTCCGGTGGCGAATTGATCATCGGCGTCCGCGAGAACGGGAGCAGTCCCGACGAGGCCGTCGGCGACGAGACACCCGTGCGGTCGTGGGAAGATCTTCGCTGGCGGCTGGTCGACCCGATGATCGAGGGGCAGCGTGTCACGCTCGTGGCGCGTACCCGCGACGGGCGCGCTGAATACATGCTGGACAGCGCCGGGCAGCACTTCGACGCCAATGGCGAGCAGGACTTCATGCAGCGTCTCGGTCTGGCGCCCTCGGCGCGGGTCAGCGTGGGCCAGCTTCTGCCGGGGGGCGCGGCAGGGCCAGCTGGACTGCGTGTCGGCGACGAGATCACGGCGGTCGACGGCAGTCCCGTCGCGTCGGCCAAGGTGCTGGTGGACGCCGTGCGCGCCCACCCGGGCAAGCCGATGACCCTCACCGTGCGACGCGATGGCGCGCTGCGCAACGTGACGCTGACGCCGAGCGCGGAAGTCGATTCGACCGGGGCGAGCGGGGCACGCGTGGGCAAGATCGGCGCGGCGCTGGCAACCCAAGTTGATACGGTGACGGTCCGGTATGGGCTGCTCGAGGCGATCGGCAAGGGTGCGCAGCGCACTTGGGACGTCACTTCGTTCAGCGTACGAATGTTCGGGAAGATGATTACCGGGCAGGCGTCGCTCAAGAATCTGAGCGGGCCGGTAACGATTGCGGACTACGCCGGGCGTTCGGCCCGACTCGGGCTGGATTATTTCGTTGCCTTTCTCGCGCTTGTCAGCATTAGCCTCGGCGTATTGAATCTGTTGCCGATTCCAGTTTTGGACGGTGGCTATCTGTTATATTATGCGGTCGAAGCGATTACCGGTCGGGCAGTTTCCGAGCGGTGGCAGGGCGCACTGCAACGAGTGGGCATCGTTTGCATCCTCGCGCTGTCTGCCGTAGCCCTATTCAACGACCTGTCGAAGTTGTTGCACTAGACAGCGTCACGTGCCTGCCGTCGCGGGCGAATCCGAGTTGTTACGATTCAATTGTTTCTTGGGGAAGCAAGTTGTCGAATAAATACCACCTTGTTCCGAAGACCCTGGTGATTGCGGTTCTGGCGGCACACAGTTTCCTGGCGCGGGCCGTCGAGCCGTTCGTGGTCAAGGACATCCGAGTGGAGGGCTTGCAGCGCATTGAACCCGGTACTGTGTTCTCGTACTTGCCGGTCAAGCCGGGTGACAAGTTCAACGATGATAAGGGCACCGAAGCAATTCGTGCCCTTTATGCAACGGGCCTGTTCTCGGACGTGAGCGTTGAAGCGCAAGGCAACGTGCTGGTGGTGCACGTCAACGAGCGCCCCGCGATTGCGTCCATTGACTTCCTCGGTATCAAGGAATTCGACAAGGACGGCTTGAAAAAAGCGTTGCGTTCGGTTGGCCTGACGGAAGGCCGCAGCTTCGACCGCAACCTGCTCGAAAAATCGGAACAGGAACTCAAGCGTCAATACCTCACGCGCGGTTATTACGCTGCCGAGGTGAAGACGACGATCACGCCGCTCGAGCGTAATCGCGTGGGGATCCAGTTCGCCGTGACCGAAGGCCCGAAGGCCACGATCCAGCAGATCAACTTCGTCGGCAACAAGGCGTTCTCGTCGTCTGACCTGACGGCCGAGATGCAGCTTGGTACGCCGAACTGGTTGTCGTGGTATTCGAAGAACGACTTGTACTCCAAGGACAAGCTCACGGGCGATTTGGAAAAGGTCCGCTCGTTCTACCTGAACCGCGGTTATCTGGAATTCAACATCGACTCCACCGACGTTTCGATTACGCCGGACAAGGACGAGATGTTCCTGACGATCAACCTGCACGAAGGCGAGCCGTACAAGGTATCGGACGTCAAGCTTACCGGCGAGATGCTGGGCAAGCAGGACGACGTGCGCAAGCTTGTGCAACTCAAGGCCGGCGATACGTTCTCGGCAGCCAAGCTGCAAGCCAGCACGAAGGCCATTTCCGACATGCTCGGCAACTACGGTTTCGCATTCGCCAACGTGAATGCCCAGCCGACGATCGATCGGAACAACCACACGGTGGCGCTGACACTGACGATCGATCCGGGTCGTCGCGTGTACGTTCGCAAGATCAACATCGTGGGCAACTCGCGCACACGTGACGAGGTGATTCGCCGCGAAATGCGCCAGCTCGAAAGCTCGTGGTACGACGCCGACCGACTGAAGCTGTCGCAGGACCGTATCAACCGCCTGGGCTACTTTACCGACGTGAGCGTGACCACCGAGCCGGTGGCCGGTTCGAACGACCAGGTCGACCTCCAGGTGAAGGTCGAAGAAAAGCCGACCGGTACGATCAACGTCGGTGCGGGCTTCTCGTCGACGGACAAGGTCGTGCTGCAAGCCGGTATCAGCCAGGACAACGTGTTCGGGTCGGGAACGTCGCTGTCGGTGAACGTGAACACGGGTAAGACCTACCGGACGTTGGCCGTCACACAGGTCGATCCGTACTTCACGGTCGACGGTGTGAGCCGTATCACGGACATCTACTACCGCACGTATCAGCCGCTGCTGCTCACGAGCGATTCGGATTTCCGTATCAATACGCTGGGCGGCAACCTGAAGTTCGGCGTGCCGTTCTCGGAAGTCGATACGGTGTTCTTCGGCCTGGGCTTTGAACAGACGCGTCTGCATCTGACGAGCGATGGCACGACCCCGCAACGCTATATCGATTACGCCAACCAGTTCGGCTACGTCAGCAACAACTATCCGCTGACGATCGGTTGGTCGCGCGATTCGCGTGATAGTGCACTGATCCCGAACCGCGGTCACTACCAGCAGGCCAACATCGAAATCGGTACGCCGATCGGCACGACCAAGTACTACCGTGCCTATTACCAGCACCAGTACTACTACCCGGTGAGCCGCGGCTTTACGCTGGCGCTCAACGGCGAAATCGGCTACGGCCACGGGATGGGCGGTCAGCCCTTCCCGATTTTCAAGAACTACTTCGCCGGTGGTATCGGTTCCGTGCGCGGCTATGAGCCAAGTTCGCTGGGGCCGAAGGACACCAATGGCGAGCCGCTGGGGGGCGCGTCGAAGCTGATCGGTAACATCGAACTGACGTTCCCGCTGCCGGGCACCGGGTATGACCGCACGCTGCGTATCTTCACGTTCATGGACGGCGGTAACGTGTTCGATAACGGCCAGGCGATTACCCTCAATAACCTGCGCTATTCTTACGGCTTCGGCTTGTCCTGGATTTCGCCGATCGGCCCGCTCAAGCTCTCGATGGGCTTCCCGCTTGTCAAGAAGGTGGGCGACCAGTACCAGAAATTCCAGTTCCAGGTCGGTACGTCGTTCTAACGACGGCGAGCCGATCGGTTCCGAGCGTTTATTGTAGTTATCGTTGTAAAGGGGTATGACATTGAACGGTATCCGTAAGCATTGCCTGCGCGGCGTGGCCGCGGCGTTGCTGGCTGGGGCGGCCTTTGCTGCCATGGCTCAGGATGCGCGCATTGCCGCAGTCAATTCGGATCGCATCCTGCGCGATTCGGCACCGGCCAAGGCCGCACAAGCCAAACTCGAAGCCGAATTCTCCAAGCGAGACGCGGACCTGCAGGCCATGGCCCAGCGTCTCAAGGCGATGTCGGACAAGCTCGACAAGGACAACCCGACGTTGTCCGACGCCGAGCGCGCCAAGCGTCAGCGTGATCTGGCCGCCGCCGACACCGAATTCCAGCGCAAGCAGCGCGAGTTTCGTGAAGACCTGAATCAGCGTCGCAACGAAGAACTCGCCGCAGTGCTCGATCGTGCCAATCGCGTCATCAAGCAGATTGCGGAAGCCGACAAGTACGACCTGATCGTACAGGAAGCCGTCTACGTGAGCCCGCGTATCGACATCACTGACAAGGTGCTCAAGACCCTGAACGCGAGTTCGGGCGGTGGCACCGGCGGCAAGTGACGGGCTCGTCCTCGTTGCCGGGGTCGCTGTCGATTTCGTTGGCGCAGTTGGTCGCCCGCTTCGGCGGCGACCTCGTGGGCAATGGCGAAGTCACCGTGGCCGGCCTGGCACCGCTTGATCGTGCGGGCGCGAATCAGCTCGCGTTCCTGTCCAATCCGCTGTATCTCGCCGATGTGCCTAACTCAGGCGCGGCGGCCGTGATTCTTTCCCGGGCCGACTTCGACACGCTGCCGTCTCATGAGGGGCGTGCGTGGATCGTCGCACCGAACCCCTATGCGTACTTCGCGCGCGTGGCGCAGATGTTCGCGCAGGCGGCGGCCCCGGTCCCCGCGGCGGGTATTCATCCGAGCGCTGTCGTTGATCCGACGGCCGTCGTGCCGGCATCGTGCGTGATCGGTCCGAACGCCGTGATCGAGGCCGGTGCACGTCTGGGAGAGCGGGTGCGTCTGGTGGCGAACGTGTTCGTCGGTCGAGGCACGACATTGGGCGACGACGTGCTCGTCTATCCGAATGTCACGCTTTACCACACGAGCGTGATTGGCGCGCGTTGCGTGATTCACGCGGGCGCCGTCATCGGGTCGGACGGTTTTGGTTTTGCGCCGGACTTCTCTGCCGCCGGTGGCGAATGGGTGAAGATTCCGCAGGTGGGACGCGCAGTGATCGAGGACGACGTCGAAATCGGCGCGTCGACCTCCATCGATCGCGGGGCGATGGCCGATACGGTGATCGAGCGCGGTTGCAAGATCGACAACCAGGTGCAGATCGCGCACAACGTGCGTGTCGGCGCTTTCACGGTGATCGCTGCGTGTACGGGCATCGCCGGTAGCAGTACCATCGGTAAATTCTGCATGCTGGGTGGCGCCGTGGGCGTGGCCGGGCATGTCACGATTGGCGACCGCGTCGTCGTGACGGCAAAATCGGGGGTATCGAAGTCGATTCCCGGCCCGGGGACGTATACGAGCGCGTTTCCGGCCATCCCAAACGCCGAATGGAACAAAAACGCGGCCATCATGCGCAATCTGGACAAGATGCGTGATCGCGTGCGTCAACTTGAAGCGAAGGTCAAAGACCTGCAAGATAAATGAGCGAGACCACTATCAATATCGACATCCACAAGATCATGAAGCTGCTGCCGCATCGGTATCCGATGCTGATGGTGGATCGCGTGATCGCGCTGGAGCCGCACAAGAACATCAAGGTCATCAAGAACGTCACGATCAATGAGCCGTATTTCACAGGCCATTATCCGCAGCGTCCGGTGATGCCTGGCGTGCTGATCGTCGAGGCGCTGGCACAAGCCGCCGCGCTTCTCACCTTCTCGGAAGAGGTGGTGCATGACGAGAACACGCTCTACTATTTCGTGGGAATCGAGAGCGTACGCTTCAAGCGCCCTGTCGAGCCGGGCGACCAACTCCTTTTGGACGTGCACTTCGTGGCCCACAAGCGAGGCTTCTTCAAATTCAAGGGGCAAGCCCTCGTAGACGGCAATATCGCGGCGGAAGCCGAGTTCATGTGCATGGTCAAGAAGAACGGCGAGTAACCGGAATTAAGACGCTCATGACGAACATTCATCCCACTGCGGTCGTCGATTCCAAGGCGCAACTGGCTGACGACGTCGTTGTCGGTCCCTATGCGATCGTCGGGCCGAACGTGACGATCGGCGCTGGTACGCAGATTCTTTCCCACTCGGTTGTCGACGGTCATACGGCGCTGGGCGAAGGCAACAAGATCGGCCCGTTCGCGTCGATCGGCGGCACTCCCCAGGATATGAAATACGCTGGCGAGCCGACGAGGCTCGTCATCGGCGATCGCAATACGATCCGCGAGTTCACGACCATTCACACCGGCACGGTGCAGGATGGCGGTCTGACCAGTGTTGGCAGCGACAACTGGATCATGGCGTACGTGCATATCGCTCACGATTGCCATGTGGGCAACCACACGGTCTTTTCCAGCAATGCGCAAATGGCCGGCCACGTCATTGTTGGCGACTGGGCGATCATCGGCGGCATGACGGGGGTGCATCAGTTCGTGCGCATCGGGGCACATTCGATGGTCGGAGGCGCGTCGGTACTCGTGCAGGACGTACCGCCGTTCGTCATCGCGTCGGGTGACCGCGCGGTGCCTTACGGTATCAACGTCGAAGGGCTGCGGCGCCGCAACTTCACGGCCGATGCGATTACGGCGCTGCGTCACGCGTACAAGCTGCTCTACAAGAGCGGGCTGACGCTTGACGAAGCGAAGGTGCAGATCGAAGCCTTTGGCAACGCCGGGGCACCGGACGTGTCCGATGCCGTGCGCGCGCTGCTCGACTTCCTCAACGCCAGCACGCGCGGTATCGTGCGCTGACCCATGCCGACGACCCTTCCCGGTGCCGGCCAGCGAACCCTGGCGATGGTGGCCGGGGAGTTGTCGGGCGATCTCATTGCCAGCAGCGTGCTTGCCGGTCTCAAGCAGAGCCTTCCGGCCGATATTGCTTACGCAGGTGTCGGCGGCCCTCATATGGCGGAGGAAGGTTTCGACGCCTATTGGCCCATCGACAAACTCTCTGTCATGGGCTATGTCGAAGTCATCAAGCATTTGCGCGAGATTCTCTCGATTCGCAAGCAACTTCGCGAGCGCTGGCTGGCGGATAAGCCGCTCGCGTTCGTCGGCTTCGATGCCCCGGACTTCAATTTCGATCTCGAAATCAAGCTGCGTGAGGCGGGCATTCCCACGATTCATTTCGTGAGCCCGTCGATCTGGGCGTGGCGCGGTGGCCGCATCAAGAAGATCAAGCGCGCCGTCGATCACATGTTGTGTCTGTTCCCGTTCGAGCCGGAGATTTACCACCGCGCGGGCATCGACGCGACGTTTGTCGGCCACCCGATGGCCGACAAGATTCCAATGGTGCCCGACGTCGCTGGCGCGCGCGGCAAGCTGGCGCTGCAAGGCACCGGCCCGGTCGTCGCTGTCTTGCCGGGTAGCCGGGCGTCGGAGGTGCAGCGGCTCACGCCGGTGTTCTTCGCGGCCATGCGCCTGCTTGCCAGGCGCGAGCCGTCGATTCAATTTGTGCTTCCGGCGGCGACACCGCGCCTGCGCACGCTGATGCAACCGATCGTGGACGCGCACAGCGATCTCAACCTGAGCGTGATCGACGGTCGCGCACCGCTCGCGCTGGAGGCCGCGGACAGTGTGCTGCTGGCGAGCGGCACGGCCACGCTCGAAGCCGCGCTGTACAAGAAGCCGATGGTCATCTCGTACAAGGTGCCGTGGCTGACGGCGCAGATCATGAAGCGGCAGGGCTACTTGCCTTACGTTGGGTTGCCGAACATTCTGTCGGGCGAGTTCGTCGTGCCGGAGTTGCTGCAGCATTTCGCGACCCCGGAAGCGCTCGCCGACGCCGTCTGGAAGCAATTGACCGACCCGGCATTGCGCGAGGCCTTGCAGGCACGTTTTACGAAAATCCACGAGCAGTTGCGCCAGAATACGGCCGAGCGATCGGCCGAAGTGATCGCACGTGTGCTGCGTGAGAAGGGGCGGATATGAGCGAGGACGTGAAGGGGCGTCGCGGCTTGCGCAAGGGCGCCTCGGGCGATGACGTGTCGCCCGCGCCCGTCAACCCACGGGTGAAGTCGGCCATCAAACCGCGCACCCGGTCGCCCAAGGCAATGCTGCCGCAAATGGCGCTCGAATTGTTCCCCGACGTGGCTACAGATCTGACTTGCGGCGTGGATGAAGTCGGGCGCGGCCCGCTCGCCGGACCCGTTGTGACGGCGGCGGTGATTCTCGATCCGGAGCGTCCGATCGAGGGGCTGGCCGATTCGAAGAAGCTGACGGCGCAGCGTCGCGAAGCGCTTTACGAGGAAATCGTCGAGCGCTCTCTCGCTTATTGCATTGCCGAGGCGAGCGTGGCGGAGATCGATTCGCTGAATATCCTTCACGCGACGATGCTCGCGATGCAGCGCGCGGTGAATGGGCTGTCGCGCGTGCCGACGCTTGCACTCATCGACGGCAATCGCTGCCCGATGCTACCGATGCGGGCGGAAGCCATCATCAAGGGCGACGACAAGGTGCCGGCAATTTCGGCGGCGTCGATTCTCGCAAAGGTCACCCGCGACCGCCAACTCGTCGCGTTGCACGAGGCATTCCCGCAATATGGTTTCGACGAGCATGTCGGTTATGGCACGCCGCGCCACCTCGCGGCGCTGCGTCTGCATGGGCCGAGTCCGCATCATCGTCAATCGTTTGCGCCGGTGCGCGAAGCCTTTGCATTATTCGGCGCGCTCACCGTCTCGCGTGTGAGCCGTTCGTCATGAAACTCATCAGTTCCAAAGACAATCCCTTCTACAAGCGGCTGAAACAACTGGCGCAGTCGAACCAGCAGCGGCGCAAACTCGGTCAGACATTGCTCGAAGGCGTGCACCTGGCCGACGCCTATCTCGACGCACTGGGACAACCGCTTGTTTGCGTGGCAGCGGAATCGGCGCTGGGGAACGACGAAGTCGCACAGATCTGGGCGAGGGTCGACGCCGATCGTCGCGTGTGCTTGCCGCATGTGCTGTTCGAACCGTTGTCGACGCTCGTCAACGGCGTGCCGCTGCTTTTCGTGGTCGAGATGCCGTCTGGGCATTTACCGGCGACGCAAACGACGGACTGCGTCATTCTCGACGCGGTGCAGGATGCGGGCAATGTCGGTTCGATCCTGCGCACGGCGGCGGCGGCCGGTGTGCGCGATGTGTATTGCATGTCGGGCACGGCGCTCGCGTGGTCGAGCAAGGTGCTGCGTGCCGGTATGGGCGCGCATTTCTCGCTGAATATCGTGGAGCATTGCACGCCGGATTCGCTCGCTCCGCGTTTGTCGGTGCCGTTGCTGGCGACGAGCTTGCAAGCGAGCACGTCGCTCTACGCGCAGGATCTGCGCTCGGCCGTGGCGTGGGTTTTCGGAAACGAGGGGGCTGGGGTGTCACCGCAGTGGCTTGAGCGCGTGCAACGGCCGATCCGTATCCCGCAGCCGGGCGGTATGGAGTCGCTCAATGTGGCGGCGTGCGCGGCGATCTGCCTGTTCGAGGCGGTGCGTCAGCGGCTATCTTGAGACGACGTTTGGCGGCGTGCACGCCAACCCCAACAAGAAGGGACGCTTGTGGCGTCCCTTTCTGTTTTCTGCTTTCGGCGTGGCACTGCGGGTGCGGCGGACAACGTCAGTAGACGTCGCGCTCCAGCTTGATTTCCTGCAGGATGGTCGTGGCAATTTCCTCGATGGACTTGTGCGTCGACGACAGCCACCGGATGCCCTCGCGTCGCATCATCGCCTCGGCCTCGTTGACCTCGTAGCGGCAATTTTCCAGCGACGCATACTTGCTGCCGGGGCGACGTTCGTTGCGAATCTCCGAGAGGCGCAGCGGATCGATGGAGAGCCCGAAGATCTTCTCCTTATATTGATCGAGCGTGGAGGGCAGCTTCTCGCGTTCGAAGTCTTCCGGAATCAGCGGATAGTTCGCGGCCTTCACGCCGTATTGCATGGCGAGATAGAGCGTCGTCGGCGTCTTGCCGCTGCGCGACACGCCCACGAGGATCACGTCCGCACTTTGCAGGTTCTTGTTGGACTGACCGTCGTCGTGCGCAAGCGAGAAGTTCACCGCCTCGATCCGGTTCTTGTACGCCTCGCTGTCTGCGTTCTGGTGGACACGGCCGATGGCATGCATCGACTTGAGGCCCAGTTCCAGTTCCAGCGGTTCGATGAACGTCTGGAACATGTCGAGAATCACACCCTGGCAGTTACGCAGGATCTCGTTGGCCCGGGCGTCGACAAGCGTGCTGAAGATGATCGGGCGGATGTTCTCGGTCCGATACATTTCATTGATCCGTTGCGCCGTTTCATAGGCTTTATCGACGGAATCGACGAACGGAACGCGAATCTGACGGAAACGCATCTCGAATTGCGCGAGGATCGAATGCGCGAACGTTTCGGCCGTAATGCCGGTGCCGTCGGACACGATGAAGACCGGACGCGCGGCGACCGGTTTGGCCGGTGCGGCGGGAGAGGTCGGGGAATTTCCGTTGGTGATGGCGTCGGTCATGCGCAGAATCGCAAAATGGTGCGTTGCACGGTAGAATAGCGGCAACTTGTTGGATAAGCAATTGCGAGACGCTTGCGCACCGCCCGGCGTCAGGCCCGTGGAGCGGGGCGCGGCGGGAAGTCAGGCGAGTTCGGCGCCGGTCGTCTAGGACTTGCCCCTGGTTCGCGACGCCGCCCATGCGCGATTTCTTATCCAACAGGTCGATCGGCCTCTGTCAGTCCCAGCCGATCCTCCGAGAATTTTTTTTCTTACCTTAGGGGCTTTTATGACTAACGCAGCACACGACGGCGCCTACGTGGTGCCGTTTGAGCATCTGCGCATGACCGATGTCGAATCGGTCGGCGGCAAGAATGCATCGCTTGGTGAAATGATCAGCCAACTGGCCAGCGCCGGCGTGCGCGTACCGGGTGGCTTCGCCACGACGGCTTACGCATTCCGCGAGTTCCTTCACCACAACAATCTGACCGAGCGTGTTGCGCAGCGCCTCGAGGGCCTGGACGTCGACAACGTCAAGGCCCTCGCGCAGGCCGGTGCCGAAATCCGTCAATGGATCGTCGACGCCCCGCTGCAGCCGCAGCTCGAGAAGGATATTCGCGAGCAGTTCGCCCGTATCACCGCCGACCAGCCGGATGCGTCGTTCGCCGTGCGTTCCTCGGCCACGGCCGAAGATCTGCCGGATGCGTCGTTCGCCGGCCAGCAAGAAAGCTATCTGAATGTCGTCGGCATCGAAGACGTGCTCGATCGCATGAAGCACGTGTTCGCGTCGCTGTACAACGACCGGGCCATTTCGTATCGCGTTCACAAGGGTTTCACGCACGCTGAAGTGGCGTTGTCGGCCGGCGTGCAGCGCATGGTCCGCTCGGATTGCGGCGCGTCGGGCGTGATGTTCACGATCGACACGGAGTCGGGTTTCCAGGATGTCGTTTTCATCACGGCCAGCTACGGCCTGGGCGAAACGGTTGTGCAGGGCGCCGTGAACCCGGATGAGTTCTACGTCTTCAAGCCGACGCTCAAGGCCGGCAAGTACCCGATCATTCGCCGTACGCTCGGCTCGAAGCTGCTCAAGATGGAATTCACGCAACCGGGCGAGCCGGGCCGTGTGAAGACCATCGACGTGCCGATGGAGATGCGCAACCGTTACTCGATCACCGACGATGATTGCGTCGAGCTGGCCAAGTTCGCGCTGATTATCGAGAAGCACTACGGTCGTCCGATGGACATCGAGTGGGGTAAGGACGGTAAGGATGGCAAGATCTACATCTTGCAGGCACGTCCGGAAACGGTGAAGAGCCAGGCGATCGGCAAGGTCGAGCAGCGCTTCAAGCTCAAGGGCAATGCACCGGTGCTGACCACGGGCCGTGCCATCGGTCAGAAGATCGGCGCGGGCGCAGTGCGCGTGATCATGGACCCGAGCGAGATGGAACGCGTGCAGCCGGGCGACGTGCTGGTGGCCGACATGACCGACCCCAACTGGGAGCCGGTGATGAAGCGTGCCGCGGCCATCGTGACGAACCGCGGCGGTCGTACGTGCCACGCGGCGATCATTGCCCGTGAACTGGGTGTGCCGGCCGTGGTGGGTTGTGGCGATGCCACCGACGTCCTCAAGGACGGCGCGCTCGTCACCGTCTCGTGCGCCGAGGGCGATGAAGGCAAGATCTACGACGGTCTGCTCGAGACCGAAATCACCGAGATCCATCGCGGCGAAATGCCGAAGATCCCGGTGAAGATCATGATGAACGTGGGCAACCCGCAACTCGCCTTCGACTTCGCGCAGTTGCCGAACGAAGGCGTGGGTCTGGCGCGCCTGGAATTCATCATCAACAACAACATCGGTGTGCATCCGCGCGCGATTCTCGAGTACCCGAACATCGACGCCGACCTGAAGAAGGCGGTCGAATCGGTGGCTCGCGGTCATGCGTCGCCGCGTGCGTTCTATGTCGACAAGCTGGCGGAAGGGATTGCCACGATTGCCGCTGCCTTCTATCCGAAGAGCGTGATCGTGCGTCTGTCGGACTTCAAGTCGAACGAGTACAAGAAGCTCATCGGCGGTTCGCGTTACGAGCCGGATGAAGAGAACCCGATGCTGGGCTTCCGCGGCGCGTCGCGTTACATCTCGGAAGACTTCGCCGAAGCGTTCGAGATGGAGTGCCGTGCGCTCAAGCGCGTGCGCGACGAAATGGGCCTGACCAATGTCGAGATCATGGTGCCGTTCGTGCGTACGCTGGGCCAGGCGGAGCGTGTGGTCGACATGCTGGCCGGTTACGGGCTGAAGCGTGGCGAGAACGGCCTGAAGCTGGTGATGATGTGTGAAGTGCCGTCGAACGCCATTCTGGCCGACGAGTTCCTCGAGTTCTTCGACGGCTTCTCGATCGGTTCGAACGACCTGACGCAGCTCACGCTGGGTCTGGACCGCGACTCGGGCATGGAACTGCTGGCCAGGGACTTCGACGAGCGCGACCCGGCGGTGCGGTTCATGCTCAGCCGCGCGATCAAGGCGTGCCTGTCCAAGGGCAAGTACGTCGGCATCTGCGGTCAGGGCCCGTCGGACCATCCGGACCTGGCCGTGTGGCTGGCGAAGGAGGGCATTGCGTCGATGTCGCTGAACCCGGACACGGTGATGGAAACGTGGCAACAGCTTGCCAATCTGGCGAAGTAACTGTCCCTGACGGTCATGCACTGTCACGATAGCGACCTCGATTAGGACGCGTCCGAGCGGCACCTCGGACGCCGCCGAAAGGTAGGGCCATCCCGCGGGATGCGCGCGCTGATCGGTGGGTTTCGTGCTATAAACCCCGGTATCACACCGGGGTTTTTTTGTGTCTGGGAGTTGCGATGGAACAGGCTTGGCTGTGGTTCGGCATTGCCGGATTGACCGTGGTGCTGGAGCTGGCAAGTGGTACGTTCTATCTCTTGATGGTGGCGCTCGGCATGACGGCCGGCGGCATTGCGGCACTGTTGCGCATCGACTGGCCGTTGCAGTGGGTGGCTGCGGCCGCGGTCGCCGGCGTGGCTGTCTGGATGCTGCGCCGGAGCCGGTTCGGCCAGCGACGCATCAAGGTCGACGCGTCGGCCGATCCCAATACCAACCTCGACATCGGTCAGCGTTTGCACGTGGACGCCTGGGATCCTGACGGTCAGGCGCGCGCGATGTATCGCGGTGCCGAATGGGATGTCGCGCTTTTGCCGGGAGAGTCGCCGAGCGCAGGATGGTTCGTGATTTGCGAGGTTCACGGCAGCCGGCTGTACGTCGCGCATGTGACGGCTTAGGGGGCCGGTTAGGGGGGCAGTTTGGCGTGCAGACGCGCGTATCTCGCCTTCGCATCGACGTCGTCGCATTGCATCGCATCATCCGCCGTTGCGGGTGACGGGGAATTCACCCGCTGACGTGGCGGGTGCTTCAAGGGGGAAACATGTTTTCCAACGTCGCGTTTATTCTCTTCATCATCGCTGTGATCATTGCAGCGCGCTCGATCAAGATCGTGCCTCAGCAGCACGCCTGGGTGGTCGAGCGTCTCGGCAAGTATCACGCGACACTCACACCGGGGCTGTCGATCGTCGTGCCGTTCGTGGACCGTGTGGCCTACAAGCATCTGCTCAAGGAAGTGCCGCTCGATGTGCCGAGCCAGGTTTGCATCACTAAGGACAATACGCAGTTGCAGGTCGACGGGATCCTCTACTTCCAGGTCACGGATCCGATGAAGGCGTCGTACGGTTCGAGCAACTTCATTGTCGCGATCACGCAACTCGCGCAAACGACGCTGCGTAGCGTGATTGGGAAGCTGGAACTCGACAAGACCTTCGAGGAGCGCGAATTCATCAACCACAGCGTGGTGAATGCGCTTGACGAGGCGGCGTCGAACTGGGGCGTAAAGGTCCTGCGCTATGAAATCAAGGACCTCACGCCACCGAAGGAGATCCTGCATGCGATGCAGGCGCAGATTACGGCTGAGCGCGAAAAGCGCGCGTTGATCGCGGCGTCGGAAGGCAAGAAGCAGGAGCAGATCAATCTGGCGGCCGGCGCGCGGGAGGCGGCGATTCAGAAGTCGGAGGGCGAGCGCCAGGCGGCCATCAACCAGGCGCAAGGTCAAGCGGCGGCCATCCTGACGGTGGCGAACGCGAATGCCGAGGCCATCCAAAAGGTTGGCACGGCAATTCAGACGCAGGGAGGAATGGAGGCCGTGAACCTGAAGGTTGCGGAGCAGTACGTGGAAGCGTTCAGCAAGATCGCGAGGACCAACAACACCGTGATCGTGCCGGGGAATCTGGCGGACATGGGCGGCATGATCGCGTCGGCACTCAAGATCGTGCGCGGTATCGAAGGCGGGTCGACGCAGAGCGTTGACGGCGGCGGCGCTGGCGGCTTGGGAAATTCGAGTGCCCGGCGCTAGTCCGGCATCGCAAGAAAACGGCGCGTGCTGAACGGTCCAGGTTCCGTGGTTCAGTGCAATACGGGCCGCTTTCTCTTGGCGGTGGGGGGGGCCGTCCGCCCGCCGTCCGCTCGCTTCGAGGCACACGTTACCCGTTACGCGGCGATAGCGTCTTAGGTATGGCGCCTTACGTTGGCGTGCGCATCAGGCGAGCTCTCTCGCGTTCCCAGTCGCGCGTCTTTTCCGTCTCACGCTTGTCGTGCAGCTTCTTGCCCTTGGCCAGCCCGATCTCGCACTTCACGAGGCCTTTGCTGTAGTGCAGGTTGAGGGGCACGAGCGTGTAGCCGCGTTGCTCCACCTTGCCGATGAGTTTCTTGATTTCGTCGGCCTTGAGAAGCAGCTTCCGGGTGCGCACAGGGTCGGGTTTGATGTGCGTCGATGCCGTTTGCAGCGGGCTGATGTGTGAGCCGATCAGAAAGATCTCGCCATGCTTGATGACGACATAGCCTTCCTTGATCTGCGCCCGCCCAGCGCGAATGGCCTTGACTTCCCACCCTTCGAGCGCGATCCCGGCTTCGTATCGCTCCTCGATGAAGTAATCGAAGAAGGCTTTCTTGTTGTCGATGATGCTCATGGATCCTTGGCGGGTAACTTGGTCGGACCCGGTGAGTCGGGCTCGGGTAAAATAGCGATTTTAACAAAGAGTCTCGGCAAGAGGCGGCTTGCGTTGCGAGCGCATCGATACTGCATCGATGACTACCGTATCCTGCATGCGCCTTGCCCGACAGACGATGGCCGAAGTCAGTAAAACCGTTCTCGTGCATTTCTCCGCCGAGCAAATGTACGATCTGGTGACCAATGTCGCCGACTACCCCAAATTCCTGCCTTGGTGCGGCGGTGTCGATATTCGGCACCAGGATGAGCACAGTATGGAGGCGTCGCTGATCATCGACTTCAAGGGCCTGAAGCATTCGTTCGCGACGCGCAATCTCCAGGAGCGTCCGCATTCCATTCAGATGACCTTCGTCGAAGGGCCTTTCAAGCGTTTTCACGGCACATGGAAGTTCACGGCGCTGCGCGAGAACGCGTGCAAGATCGAGTTCGGTCTTCACTACGAATTTGCAAGCTTTCTGCTCGAGAAGGTGATCGGCCCTGTGTTCAGCCACATCGCCAATACGTTCGTCGATGCATTCGTTAAGCGTGCGGAGACCGTTTATGCCACGTGAGTTGCACGTCGAGGTCTGCTACGCATTGCCCACCGGGCAGACGATTGTCCCGATGACGTTGCCGGAAGGCGCCACGATGCGCGAGGCGATCGAGCGCAGCGGTTTGCTGCAGCGGTTTCCGGAGCTGGATATTTCGCGCATGAAAGCCGGTGTGTTCGGCAAGCTGCGTGCGCTGGATGTCGCCGTGGAAGCGGGGGATCGGATCGAAATCTACCGGGGGCTGAAGGCCGACCCCAAGCTCGCGCGTCAGCGACGCGTGGAAAAGGTGCGCAACGAAGGGAGCCGCGAAGGGCAGAAGTGGCTCGGCAGTCGCCGCGGCAGTTGAGGGCGGCAGCGCTGCGCCGGTGCTGCGCGGACGGGTAGGCGGATCAGAACCCTGGTGCGTGTGCTGATTGGCGTGCGAATCACCGCACGCGAGTCAGTGTGCCGTCCGCCGCGAATGCAAACGTACCGACGCGCTGACACCTGCCAGCAGCAAGGCGATGGCAGCGAGTTCCAGCAGGCGTGGCAGACGCTGTTCGTAGACGAAGCCGTAGACCAGTGCGAACAGCGTTTCAAACACGATCATCTGTCCCGACAGCGTGAGCGGTAGCCGCCGGCTCGCCGCATTCCAGAAGGCATTGCCGATGGTCGACGCGCCCACCGCCACGGCAATGTTGACGATCAGGAACATTTGCCAGTCGCGCGGCGCGTCGAGCGCGACCGGGTGCGGAAGCCACACGGCCGGAATCGCGAGCACTAGCGCGAGCACGCCGGTGGCAACGCCCGTCAGCAGCGACCATTCCTGGCTCGTGAAGTGTCCGAATCGCGCAAGATAGCGGGCGTTGGCGACCGCGTACCACGTCCAGCTCACGAGCGCGCCGACCGCGCAGCCGATGCCGGCCAGCGTCAGCCGCCAGTCCGCGCCGCTTGCCGAGGCATGGGCGAACACGTCGACGTTGATGCAGACGATGCCCGCCGCGACCAATGCCAGCGGGCCTGCCAGTCGCGACAGGGGCAGGGCGCCGTGGTCACGGCTGCCGATCAATGTCACCGTCACGGGCAGCACGCCCACAATCAGCGAGGCCGGCGCAATTCCGGCCATCTGGACCGCACCCGCAAGAAACAGGTAGTACACGAGATTGCCGACAAGGCTCAACCGGAACAGCGCGCGCCAGTCGTTGCCGGTGACGGCGTGCCGTAGACGCGCCCAGAGCGGGACGAGCAGCACGGCGGACACCAGTCCGTAAAGGACGTAACGGGCGGCCGACAGTTCCAGCGGCGAGAAGCCGGGCAGCAGGCGAGGGGCCAGAAAGACCAGGCCCCACAAGGCGCCCGCTGCCAATCCATAAGAAATGCCTTGCCCCATGAAATTCGTACCCGTGGTTCGTGATGGCGAGATGCCGGTGATCCGCGCCGGACGGCAGCGTGGCGTGCCAGTCAGGTCAGTGCAGGAAGGGCCGCAGAATAGCATGGGGCCGGGGCACTGCTCTTGTGAAATTCGGCAGTCGGCGTGGCTGGCGAGCCGGTCGCCGCAGCGGCGATGCGTGTTCGATCCGGCGCTCGGGAAAAAGCCCCTTGACATGTGGGGCAGACGCGCCATACCTCCTGCGATTTCTGTATAATTCGGTTTTGCGCCTATAGGATTTGTCATGCGTCTGATCCAAAAAGCACTCACTTTCGATGACGTGCTCCTCGTCCCGGCCTACTCTGCCGTTCTCCCGCGCGACACCAGCCTGAAAACCAAGCTCACGCGCAATATCACCCTGAACATGCCTTTGCTGTCGGCCGCCATGGATACGGTGACCGAAGCGCGCCTGGCCATTGCCATGGCGCAACAGGGCGGTATCGGCATTATTCACAAGAATCTGAAGCCGGCCGAGCAGGCGCGTGAAGTGTCGAAAGTCAAGCGATTTGAATCGGGCGTGCTGCGTGACCCGATCACGATTCCGCCGCACATGAAGGTGCGCGACGTGATTGCGTTGTCGCGTCAGCATGGCATTTCCGGTTTTCCGGTCGTCGAGGGCGCACAGCTCATCGGCATCGTGACGAACCGCGACCTGCGTTTCGAGAGCCGCCTGGACGAGCCGGTACGCGCGATCATGACGCCGAAGGACAAGCTCATCACAGTGCGCGAAGGCGCGTCGCCGGCGGATGCCGAGAAGTTGATGCACAGTCACCGCTTGGAGCGTGTGCTGGTCGTCAACGACGCATTCGAGCTGCGCGGCCTGATGACGGTCAAGGACATCATGAAGGCGACCGAGCACCCGCTCGCGAGCAAGGACGAACACGGCAAGCTGCGTGTCGGTGCCGCCGTTGGCGTGGGCGCAGACAATGAAGAGCGAGTCGAGTTGCTGGTGGCGGCGGGCGTCGACGTGATCGTCGTCGACACGGCGCACGGCCACAGCCAGGGCGTGCTCGACCGTGTGCAGTGGGTCAAGAAGCATTTCCCGCAGATCGAAGTGGTCGGCGGCAACATCGCGACGGCAAGCGCCGCGGTGGCGCTGGTCGAACACGGCGCGGACGCCGTCAAGGTCGGTATCGGCCCGGGCTCGATCTGCACGACCCGTATCGTGGCGGGTGTTGGTGTGCCGCAGATCACGGCGATTGCCAACGTGGCCGAGGCGCTCAAGGACACCGGCGTTCCCCTCATTGCGGATGGTGGCATTCGCTACTCGGGAGACATCTCCAAGGCGCTGGCCGCTGGCGCGCACACGGTGATGATGGGCAGCATGTTCTCGGGCACGGAAGAGGCGCCGGGCGAGGTGTTCCTGTACCAGGGCCGTTCGTACAAGAGTTATCGCGGCATGGGATCGGTGGGCGCGATGAAGGATGGTGCCGCCGACCGTTACTTCCAGGATCCGGCCAACAACGCCGACAAGCTGGTGCCGGAAGGCATTGAAGGCCGTGTGGCCTACAAGGGCAGCGTGATGGCGATCCTCCATCAGTTGACGGGCGGGATCCGCTCGTCGATGGGGTATCTGGGTTGCCCGACGATCCAGGACCTGCACGAGAAGGCGGAGTTTGTTCAAATCACGGCCGCTGGTATGCGCGAATCGCATGTGCATGACGTTCAGATCATGAAGGAAGCCCCCAACTACCAAGTGGAGTAATCGCCCATGAAGGCCATGTTGCGTACGGTACTGTTCCTCGATGCGGCGCTGAATCTGGCACTCGGTGTGCTGCTGATCGCGTCGTTCTGGTCATCGCTGTATGCGGCCATTGAAGTGCCCGCGCCATCGCCAGTGCTGTATGCGCAGGCGCTCGGTGTGGCCTTCATCGGCATGGCCTGGCTGCAATGGCACGCGACCCTGAATGGCCAGTTGACGGCGACCGTCGCGAAAGTGACAGGGCATGTCAACTGGGTGATCGGTGCATTCGTGCTGGGGTGGCTGATTTCCGGCCAGTTGGCGGTGACGGGGGGCGGCAAGTTGTTGATGCCTGCGCTCGGTGCCGTGCTGCTGGTGGTGGGCGCCATTCTCGTCAAGTTGGCGTCGAGCGTGCGTACGAAAGAGCGCGTGCAGGCGGCGCAGCAGGCGGGCGGTCGCGGGCGTGGCGGGGTCGTGAGCGACACCGTGCGCGACGTGCCGTACGATTATTCCGATGTCCGGGCTGGCGACGAGGCCCGAGGCAAGCGCGCTGAGCCGCGCATGGAGACGCCTCGCGGCGACTCCGCTTCCGTCAATACCACGCCGGTCGCGCCTGCGGGCACCACCGGCATTGTCACGCCCGTGCCTTCTGCCACGGCGCCGACGTCCAACGAATCCACTTCCTCCGTACCTCACGATGCACGACAAAATCCTCATTCTTGACTTCGGCTCGCAAGTCACCCAGCTCATCGGACGCCGCGTTCGCGAAGCGCACGTCTACTGCGAGATCCACCCGAACGACGTATCGGACGAATTCGTTCGCGAATTCAATCCGAAGGCGATCATTCTGTCGGGTAGCCACGCGAGCACGTATGAGGATCAGGATCTGCGCGCCCCGCAGGCGGTCTGGGATCTGGGCGTGCCGGTGCTGGGCATCTGCTACGGCATGTTCGCGATGACGGTGCAGTTGGGCGGTCAGGTCGAGGCGAGCCACCATCGCGAGTTCGGTTACGCCGAAGTGCGCGCGCAGGGCCATACGCCACTGCTCGAAGGTCTTGAGGATTTCCGCACGGCCGAGGGCCACGGCATGCTCAAGGTGTGGATGAGCCACGGTGACAAGGTCACGCAATTGCCGCCGGGTTTTGTGCTGATGGCGTCGACGCCGAGCTGCCCGATCGCGGGCATGGCCGACGTGTCGCGTCACTACTACGCGGTGCAGTTCCACCCGGAAGTCACGCATACCGTGAAGGGCCGTGAGCTGCTTGAGCGCTTCGTGCTGGAGATTGCCGGGGCGAAGCCGGACTGGATCATGCGCGACCACATCGAGGAAGCCGTCAAGGCGATTCGCGAGCAGGTGGGTGACGAGGAAGTGATCCTGGGGTTGTCGGGCGGTGTCGATTCGAGCGTTGCGGCGGCGCTGATTCATCGCGCCATTGGCGACCAACTGACGTGCGTATTCGTCGATCATGGTCTGCTGCGTTTGAACGAAGGCCAGATGGTGATGGAGATGTTCGAAGGCCGTCTGCATGCGAAGGTCGTGCACGTGGATGCCGCAGAGCAGTTCATGGGGCATCTGAAGGGTGTGACCGATCCGGAGCAGAAGCGCAAGATCATCGGCCGCGAGTTCGTTGAAGTGTTCCAGGCGGAAGCGAAGAAGCTGAAGAATGCGAAGTGGCTGGCGCAAGGCACGATCTATCCGGACGTGATCGAGTCGGGCGGAGCGAAGACGAAGAAGGCGAAGACGATCAAGAGCCACCATAACGTGGGCGGCTTGCCGGAGACGCTGGGTCTGAAGCTGCTTGAGCCGCTGCGCGATTTGTTCAAGGATGAAGTACGTGAGCTGGGCGTGGCGTTGGGTCTGCCGCACGACATGGTCTATCGTCACCCGTTCCCGGGCCCGGGTCTGGGGGTGCGCATCCTGGGGGAAGTGAAGCGCGATTACGCCGATCTGCTGCGCCGCGCCGATGCGATTTTCATCGAAGAGCTGCGCAACACGGTCGAGCCGAACAGCGGCAAGACGTGGTATGAGCTGACGAGCCAGGCGTTCGCGGTGTTCCTGCCGGTCAAGAGCGTGGGCGTGATGGGCGATGGCCGTACGTATGAGTGGGTCGTGGCACTGCGTGCCGTGCAGACGCAAGACTTCATGACGGCGCATTGGGCACACCTGCCGCATGACCTGCTCGGCAAGGTGTCGAACCGCATCATCAACGAAGTGCGTGGTCTGAACCGGGTCGTGTATGACATCTCGGGAAAGCCGCCTGCGACGATCGAGTGGGAGTGAAAATCCCAGCTGAATCAGGGGCTTAATCCACTCCCGCAGTCGCGCATTCGCTGATGTTGCGTTGATCCGTGATCGGGCTCTCGGTTCAGTTCGTCCGCTGTCTAGGCTCAAATTTGGACAGAATTTGGACAAGAAACGGCTTGGCAAACTGCCAAGCCGTTTTCCATTATAGAGCTGTAGCGATGCTGCAGCGCCGGCGGAAATGACTCACGACGCCTGTCCTTGAGCGGCGATTTGGACGCACGCCACAACCCGGGTCGCCTGACCTACCTTTTACGAGCCGTGCGCTCAGTCTTCAATGAACTGAAGAAGCTCTCCATCGCGGAGTTGTCCCATACCTCGCCGGCACGGGTCATGCTGCACGTGATGCCCTGCTCCTTGAGCGGCGCCTGGAAGTGTTCGCTCGTGTATTGGGCGGATTCAACCGGTCGTTGCAACACCTGTAATCGAAGAGGTGTTGCATGGTGCGAAGTGCAAAACGAGTGTATGAACTGACGGGACGAGCAGCGATGCATTCGCCCGGTGCCCCGTCAATTGGGCATGAGATCGAGCGTCGTTTTTGGCAGCAGATCGCGACTGGCATGACAAGCGAGAAAGCTGCGCACGCAGAGCCTGCTTGCGCATCAGCCGCTCGACGCGATGCAGGCCGCAGCGTAAGCCGAGTGCGAGCACATCGTGCCATACTCGTCTGGCGCCATATGTACGGTCACTGCTAAGGAAGCTCTGGCGCACTTGGACACTCAGGACTTCGTCGGTCCGGCGCCGCTGGCATGGCGGGCGAACCAACCACGCATAGAAGCCGCTTCGCGAGACACCGAGCGCCTCGCACATCATCCCCACCGGCCAGATTCCTCGGTGCTTCGCCATAAAGCCGAACTTCACGTCGACTCCCGCGCGAAGTAGGCCGCCGCTTTTTTCAGCAGGTCGCGCTCCATCTTGAGCTTCGCGTTCTCCTTCCGCAGTCGCTCAATCTCGGCCCGCGCCGACGTCATCACGCCTTGCCCAGGGAAAGCACGCTGCGGGTCGGCCACAGCATCCCGCATCCACTTACGCAGGACGTTCTCATGCACGTCGAGCTCGCGCGCCGCCTGCGCGACGGACACGCCGCGCTCCTTGACCAACTTGACTGCCTCGAGCTTGAACTCGCGACTGAACACTCTTCTCGTTCCCAACTGCCATCTCCGGTTTCACCTTCACACTTTAATAAGGTGTCCACCGAATCGGCAGCAGCCCAGTGAGGTCGTGTCGTTCAACATGAGCGAGAGGCGTTCCCTTTGTGAAGTTCGTCCCCCTGGCCGATTAATCTACCGCGTCATGGTGTAGACGGCCACGATGGCCGCGGCGATGCCCGATGCTGCGCCGACGCCGAGTGACCAGCGTGGACCCAGATGGTTCGCCACCCAACCCACGATCGGTGCACCAATTGGCGTACCCCCGAGCGCGATGGCCACGCGCAGTGCCATCACCCGTCCCCGCATGGCGGGCTCGGTCGTGAGCTGCATCAGGCTGTTGGTCGCGTTGGTGAAGGTCAATGCGGCTATCCCGATGACGACCAGGGCACCGGCGAACAGCCCATAGCTCGGGGCGATCGCGGCCAGCGTGCAACCGAGTCCGAAAATCGCGGCACCGATCGGCAGCGAGGTAAATCGTGGCCGATCGCGGCCCGCGGCAAGTAGTGCCCCTGAGACGGTACCGATGGCCATGATCGACGACAGGAGGCCGTAGCCACGTGCATCTGCGTGGAAGACACCGACGGCCATGGTTGAGATGAAGATCGGGAAATTCAGTCCGAACGTACCGATCAGGAACAGCATGACCAGGATCGCCTTGAGGTCTGGTCGGGACCATACATAGCGCAATCCCTCGGTCAGACTACCCTTGGTTCGGTGTGCCCGTGCGTTCGCATGCAGACCGGAGACACGGAGCAGAAACAGCGAGGCCAGCACTGCGACGAAGCTGGCCCCGTTGAGCAGAAACGCCCAGCCGGTGCCAACCGAAGCGATGACCACGCCGGCTATCGCGGGCCCGATCATGCGCGCCGCGTTGAACGAGGTCGAGTTGAGCGCGACAGCGTTTGGCAGATCCGCATCGCCGACCAGTTCTGTCACAAAGGTCTGGCGCACGGGGGCATCAAACGCCGAAGCGCAGCCGGACAGAAAGGCGAACACATAGACATGCCAGAGCTGGACGCTACCCGTGACGGTGAGAAGCCCCAGCGCCAAAGCAAGAACACCCATTGACGCCTGGGTCGCTATCAGGAGCTTGCGCTGGTTGTAATGATCGGCCGCGAAGCCAGTCCAGGGCAGCAGCAGGAGTTGTGGGCCGAACTGGAGCGCCATGACCGCGCCCACGGCCGATGCATCGTGACGGGTGAGTTGGGTGAGGACCAGCCAGTCCTGGGCCGTGCGCTGCATCCATGTCCCGACATTCGAGACCAGCGTCCCGGTCGCCCAGATCCGGTAGTTGACGTTCCTCAGCGAACGGAAGACGCCCGTTGCTGCCGCGCTCACGAATGCTCTGGCGTATTGCCGCCGTGGAAGCGGCCAAATAGCCGCGCGGAAAGTAGCCCGATGGCCAGGATGCCAAGCCCGAACGCGATGGCATCGCTCGTGCGTCTCAGGTCGAAATCACCGATGCGGCAAACGAGCACGTAACCGATGACCAGATTGAGAAACCCCCAGAGCACGTTTACCGTCGATGAGGACAGCCCTTGCCCTGGCGGTTCTGCGAATGGACTCTGGAACGGTTCTCCCATTACGCCGGCGACGAAGTGCGGCACAGCGTTCGTGAGAAAGGCGCCGCCGAAGAAGTAGGAGACGAGTTGAAGCCATACCATTTTCAGACGCTCCTTGTTGACAGTAGGTCGATGACGTCTTGAGCCGTGCCCGTTTCACCCAGCTTCGGAAAAATGTTCTTGATGCTGTAGTCATGCGCCTCAGAACGCGCGTCCGTCATGGCGTCGAGAGCCAGAGTGACATTGAAGCCATGCTCGTACGCCTGACGCGCGGTCGCCTCAACGCCAGTCCCGGTGGCGACACCAGTGATGACGACTTGGGTAACGCCCAGTGTCTTTAGTTGGTTTTCGAGACCGGTGTTGGCGAACGCGCCCCAGGTTCGCTTCGTCACAACGATATCGCTAGGCTGCTGATCGAGTTCGGGGATGAAGTCAGTCCACCCCGCCGGGAATGATCCACTGTGACGTGGCCGCTCGGTACGGCCCGGCGCGACGCCGGCAACGTTAACGAGAACGACCGGCAGGCCGCGTTCGCGAAACGCATCGAGCAGTGCGCGCGAACGATCCACGATCCCGTCAATGGGGTGAATGAAAGGGGAGCCGACGATGCCTTTTTGCAGGTCAACGATGATAAGGGCGGTAGTCGGGTCGAGCGTGGTGAGGGCCATGCGATTTCCTGAAACGAGTGGTGCCGGCTCAGAAGTCGGCGAGGCGTTGCAGCAGCTTCACTGCAGCCGCGAGTTCGCCTTGTTCCTGGGGGGATAGTTGCGCCTGCAGGGCACGGACCAGCCAGTCTTCTTTGGCGGTCCGGCTCTCCTTGAGGGTCTTCCTAAAACCGGGTGTCAGGTCGACGAGGGTTTGCCGACCATCGGTGGGATCGGGTTTGCCGCTGACTGCCTTCATCGCCTCTAGTCCGGCCACCGTGATACGCATGGACTGCGGACGGACGCTTTCCGCACGGGCCAAGGCGGACACGGTGGCGGGCCCGTCGCGATCCAGGCGGAGAAGCACCGACTTCTGGGCAGACGTGAAGTCACCGGGATGGGCTTGCTCCCGCACACGTCGAATCAGTTTGCCTAGTGAAATGCGCAATTCGCCGGCTAGGGTGGCCGCCGACGATGTGTTGGATGTGAGTGATGACTTGACCATGTCCAGACCATAACATAAATACAGAAAAACTGTACAGATTAACTGTATTGATGGTTGCGCTTTGGCGGCACAGGTATCGGCCGGTGGTCGACGGCCAGCGCGTAATCGGCATCTATCGGCGTTCCGTCATGCGTGCCACCGGACGTTACGTGATGCTCGATGACGGCACGGGCTTCTCGCTGGTACCGTGGAAGAGGGTGATGGAACAGCGGCTGGGCCTATAGCTCGGTGCTACGGTGCGCGGTGGCGGCTTGTTGTAGTGGTCAACCCATCCCGGACGCTGTGTTAAGTTTTTCTTCCGCAACCGCCGGTGCCAGTCCGTCATTGAACTGATGCGGCCGTACCCAGTTGTACCGGTGCATCAGGTAATGGATGGTATCCCGGTGTGCTTCCGCTCCCTCCGCATTCCCGTCCACGCGCGACCCGCATTCAACTCGTGCATGACGTCCGCAGAGACCTCCCGGGGCAGCCCTAGATCGTAGAACGATGTTGCAGGCTGCCCGACAAGTTCATTGAGCGGATACCCGCTTACCCTAGCGAAGGCAGCGTTGGCGTATTCAGCGATTCCATCAGCGCTGGCTCGGGTTATGAGGAAATCATCGGGACGGAACGCCTCTGACTCAAGTGGAAATTGATCTGTCGACGTTTCGTGCAGGATAATTTCCCCGCGATTTAGAAGAAGTGCGTTATGCCAAACTGAACACCCCGAGCGTTGGCGCCGGAGTAGTCAAGCGGAATCCCGGCGGTCGCGGCCCCCATAAGCGTATTCGTCGCGGCCTTCCTGTTGTCGAGAAACGCCGCAGCGGCGTACAGTTGAGTCGCTTTCGAAAGGAAATACTGTGTCAGGAGGCCGACCTGCTGGGCATTGTTGCCGCGCCCGGACCGGTCGTGCTGATAGGTGTATCCGAGCGACACGGAAGCGACCGGAGAAAAATTCCACCGAACGGACGTGCTGACCACCTGGCGTTCGATATTCGCGCTTCCCAGCTTGGCGGTGTGGAATGCCAGATAGGCGGTGACGTGGTCGAAGTCATAATGCCCGCCGAAGTAGGTCGACCGGAGAGTGTCCGTGTTCGTCGCATTCTTCACGGCCTGATAGACGGCGGTCAGATAGACGCGGTTCCTGATGTATCTCAGTGCCGCCTGATAGCTTGCGTTTGCGCCGGTCAGGCCGTTCCCAGTGGTTCCAAATCCGTAGTAAAGCTCAGTCGAAACACCTGCAATCGCGGGTGAAATGTAGGCGACCGTGTTGTCCGTGCGAACCGTATAGTCAGACAGGTTGTTCAAGCCGGAGGCAATGCTCGCCCCGAGGAATGCGTCGAGCTGCCCCTCGGAGAAAAACATCGGACTCGTTTGCCGGCCGAAGCGCAGTTCGCCGACGTTGTCCTTCGAAAGCGAGACGTAGGCCTGGCGGTTGAACTGACGTGCAGGGTCGGCGGCGGTGCCATTGCTGATATTGAAACCCTGCTCGAGAACGAAGCCCGCCTTGAGGCCGCCCCCCAGATTCTCGATACCCTTGAGGCCCCACCTGGACCCATAGAGCCCGCTTGATCCCATGCGAGCGGTAGTATGAGTGCCTGTATTCGTGTATTCGAGAAAGCCGTCGATGACACCATACATGGTGACGGACGAGGTCTGGGCAACTGCATGCGAGCAAAACGCGAGTGCGATCGAACCGATGACGATCTCTCTTTTCATATAGGTATCCTAATTATTAGTTATATTTTTATTTACGCCTGTGGGGACGTACGTAATTTGTCTCTAACTGAGCTTTCGTGTCTGGAGGTTAGTAAATCGAAGGGTTCTCGCGATTCGTCGCGGTGTCATCGGCGCGCACTTGAGCCTTGGGAAGCAGCGTTGCGAGGAGGGCTCCAATCAGCATGGCTCCTGCGAGTACATAAAGTCCAGAATCCACACGACTTGTAGCCTGCCTGGCGACGCCCAGGACATAGGGCGCAGCGTAACCGCCGAGATTTCCGATCGTCGCCATCAAGGCGATGCCGCCGGCAGCGGCCGCTCCTCGCAGAAGCGCGCCCGGGACGACCCAAAGTACGGTGATTGAAGAGAGCGCCCCCGCCAGTGCGATGGACAGGCAGCCTAGGGCCACGACTGGGGAGTTCATGAACGTGCCGGAGCCAAGAAAGCCCAGCGCGCCCACAATGCCGCTTACCGTAATATGACCGATACGTTCATTTCGGCGGTCCGAACTACGGCCGACAAGAATCATCGCGACGGATGCAAACGCGAACGGAATGGTGTTTGTCAAACCATTCAGGAACACGTCCTTCACGCCTAGATCTTTCACGATCTGGGGAAGCCAGAACGAGACGCCGTAAATGCTGCCGAGCAGGGTGAAATTCACCAAGGCCAGCAACCAGACGTGACGATTGGCGATGGCGTCCGCGAGTCGATGGCCGCGACCTTCGGCGCGACGTTGCTCCTCTTCCTGTTCCAGGGCGCCGGTGATGATCTTTCGCTCTTCCTGGCGTAGCCACGCCGCGTCGTGCGGGCCATCGCTCAGATAGAAGTAGGTGGCGATGCCGCCGATGATCGCCGGGGTGCCTTCCAGAATAAAGAGCCACTGCCAGTCCACGAGACCAGCGACGCCGTTCATCGATTTCATGATCATTCCGCTGATCGGGCCGCCTAGCACGCCGGCGAGCGGAACGCCGACAAAGAAGAGGCTGCAGACCTGCGACCGGAGCTTCATCGGAAACCAGTACGTGAGATAAAGGAGGATGCCCGGATAGAATCCAGCCTCGGCAACGCCCAAAAGAAAGCGAAGCGTCAGAAATGCAGCAGGCGTCGTAACGAGACTCATGCAGACCGAGATAGCACCCCAGACGACAAGGATGCGAGTGATCCAGAATCGTGCGCCGAAGCGTTGAAGCAGCAGGTTGCTCGGAATTTCGCACAAGGCGTAGCCGAGAAAGAAGATTCCTGCGCCAGTGCCAAACGCAACGTCCGAAAGTCCGATATCGGCACTCATATGCAGCTTGGCAAAGCCGACATTCACTCTGTCAAGGAAGGAGATGATGTACAGAATGAGAAGAAATGGAATAAGTCGGGTTGCAATCCTGTTATAAGTGGCTGCTTCCGTATCGGATGAGAATGCGGATGATGTAAAAAATTTCATTCATGTCTCCTCGCCCAATCATATGGATGTCATATTGGGTGTTATATAAATTACCTGCTTTTAAAACTCGACCTGCATCGCCAGTGAACGCCAAAAGCGGGGGCGATCTGCCAATTCAAAAGCCGACGTTCGATGCCCCCTTAAGGGCGAGCATTTTTCGGGCCTCATCCGGACTGGCGACTTCGAGGGAGAGGGCTTCGATGACTTTCCGGATTCGCGCAACCTGATCGGCATTGGTCTTTGCGAGCTGTCCCGGTCCATCCCAGAGCGAGTCTTCAAGACCTACGCGCACGTTTCCGCCGGTCGCCGCCGATATCGACGCAATCGGCATTTGATGCCGCCCGGCGCCAAGCACCGACCACACACATTGCGCTCCGAAAAGCCGGTCCACCGTGCGTTTCATGTGCGCGAAATCCTCCAAGTGCGTGCCGATTCCCCCGCGAAGACCAAACACGGACTGAATGAAGATCGGCGCCTTCAGCAGGCCTCTGTCTAGAAAGTGCGCGGCCGCATAGAGATGGGAAATGTCGTAGCACTCGATCTCGAAGCGCGTTCCATTTCCCGCGCAGGATTCGAGGATGTAGGCAATATCCCGGAAGGTATTCTTGAAGATCAGATCGTCGCTGTTCTCGAGGTACGGACGCTCCCACTCGTGCTCAAAGTGATCAAATCGCTTGAGCATCTCGTAAAGGCCGAAATTCATCGATCCCATATTGAGTGAAGCGACTTCCGGCTTGAATTTCAGTGCCGGTGCGAGCCGCGCTTCCAGTGGCATCGTGGGAGAGCCGCCCGTCGTAATGTTGACCACCACGTCGCTTCGTTCTCGGATCGCCGGGAGGAACGCCGAATAGATATCGGGATCCTGAGAGGGCCGGCCGTCAACGGGATCTCTCGCATGTAAATGGACGATCGATGCACCCGCGGCGGCGGCTTCGATCGCCGAGTTCGCAATCTGTTCCGGGGTGACCGGAAGGTAAGGCGACATTGACGGCGTGTGAATCGCGCCGGTTATCGCACAAGTGACAATGACTTTGTTCATTCGTTAACAACGCCAGATTTAAGAGAGACGGGGTGGTGAATCGGAGTCGCCGGGTCCGCGATATCCCAGCTTCCTGGAAATCGCCGAGGCGCACGCAAGCAGTGCCTGAATGTCAAGTTCGTCGATCTTTTCCGGCAGGAACTGCACGGAATCAACCACGGCCACCGAAGCGATCAGCGTGCCATTCGCGTCAAAGACTGGCGCGGCCAGCGCGTTGAGACCAGTAACCGCCTGATTGGGTGCTGCGGCCCAGCCCTGACGCCGGATAGCATCCACCTCGGCGACCAGATTTCTCTCGTCGTGAATGGTGTACGGCGTATTCGTGGACAGTGCGTTGCGGACTGTGTCCTTCAACCATGACGGGTTGCCGAAGGCCAGGCCGATCTTGCCCTGGGCGGTATAGTGAAATCCCAATATCGAACCGGGCCTGACCGTAATCTCAATTGGCGCTGTACTGGGCACCACGGCAACGATATGGATGCCGTCGGCGGCCGGAACGCCGAGAACGACCGAGTGATTGCGCTTGTCGCGAAGCATCCGCATGATGGGCTGGGAAACGCCCGCAATGTCGAAGTTTCCGCTTACCAGCAGGCCGAGTGCTATCAATCGGGTGCCGACTCGGTAGCGTTCGGATTCCTCGTCCTGGACGATATAGCCGTACTGGACCAGCGTGCGCAGATGGCGAAAGATCCGGGTCTTCGTGGTTTCAAAATGGGCCGCCAGATCGGTGATGCGTACGGCCTCCTTCTGCTTGGCGACATGCTCAAGGATGCGAAGGGCGAAGATGACCGTCTGAACGGAATTCGCAGACTCGGGACTTTCGGTTATATCGTTCATTTTCTTGCACAGATCGGTGAGTTGAAATTAGCTCATCTTATCCCAGCCGTCCTCGGCTGCCGGCCCGGGTTCCGCGTCGGCAGAGGGCTGAGGAACACCGTGCGCCAGCCAGTCTCCAGACGTCGCGATCCCGGCGAGATACGCGCGCCATTGCTGCAGATATCTGCCTCGTTCCTCGTCGCCAACGCGGGGAGCGGCATACGCGACAAAGGGATCGGACGTTTCGAGTCCAAGATAGCCGAGCATGCAATGGCTCACGCCGTGGAGCACGGTGCTCATTTCCCCGTATGAGCCGCCGGCAGAGAAGCGGTGCTCGGTTCCCCCGGTCGAAATGGCCAGTACACCGCGTTTTCCCAGAAAGTAGCCGTGCTCATACCGCTTGCCGTCGGCATAGGCGAACCCGTAGGCGAGGACACGGTCGAACCATCCCTTGAGGATGGCGGGCACTCCCCCCCACCAAAGCGGAAAGACGAACACAAACAGATCGGCTTTTCCCACGCGTTCCTGTTCGCGCCTGATCTCATCGGAAAACGTCTGGTCTTTCGACGCGGCCAGTTGCTCACTCTGATAGTGGAACCGTGAGGAATCCGATTCGGACATGAAATCGTGCCTCCCGGCGACCGGATTGAAATTCTCACCGTAGAGATCCGAAACCTCGACCTGAAAGCCCAGATCCCGCAATACGTCGATCGCGCAGTCTTTCAATGCCGCTGTGAAAGAAGTCGGCTCCGGATGCGCGTAGACAACCAGCGCACGTTTCATGGTCAGCGAACGATTCACGATGTCACGCCTCGTCGTCCAGGCCGATAAGTTCGGCGGCGTTCGTCGAAACCATCTTTCGGACGTCGTCTTCCGAATATCCGAGATCCAGGCAGAGGGAAACGACGTTTCGGAAACCGTCGACTACGCGAGGATTCCCCACCTGACCGAGGTCGGAACCGAGAATCGTCTTGTCAACCGTACCCGCCTTGATCAGGCCGTCCAGAATGGGCGGATCATAGAACCGGAACTTGGAATTCTCGGCGAACATGCACATCGAATGTTCAAGGTAGACGCCCATCGACGCGAGCTGGCGAATATCGTCAGTCGTTGCGTCGATCACATACGTCGGATGGTTGCAAATCATCCTGGTAACGCCGCGTCGCTTTGCCTCTTCGAACAGCGGCCAGATTTCGCTGATGTGCAGGTGACCCGAGGAGAGCACGACGTCGTGCTCCGCGATCATGTCGAGGATAGGCAGCACTTCCGGAAGGAGCTTTCCACCATTGTCGAGGATGGTCAGCGGCTTCGGTTCCAGCATCTTCTTGCGGGCTTTCGGAAACTGAAAATCCTCACCAGCCGCTCGATGATGGCGGATATGATTCGCCGAGGTAAACGTCGGCATCCAGATCAGGCGGGCGCCGAGCGCGATTCCGTGCTCGACGGCATAAATATTGAGGCCGCCCGTCTGGTTGTTCAGCGGAACGCCCGAAAGCAGCTTGACGCCGAGATGCTTGAAATGTTTGTTCAGCATCTCGGTGACGGGCGTCGCGGAATAATAGTGATCCTTGATGAGGATGGCGCGCAAGCCGGCTTCGGATGCCTCTTCCATCGCTTCATAGTGAGTGAAGTACCGAGGCATGACCGACGGGCCACTATGGCAATGGAGATCCACGGCACCCTTGACGATCCGGTCTACCATGCCGGGATCGGTTTCTCGCCAATTCTTCACTGGTTTATCTACGACGTTCATTTTCAATTTCCCGAACTGGTTTTATGACGGCAAAAAAGTGCATGCTCCGCGACGGGCGGGCTATGACTTTTTCGCGTTACGTACGATTGAACTTGCCTGAGCGCGCAGCATCGACTGATCCGAGCCGACGATGAACATGCTGACGCCCATCTCCGAGTGTTGGGGGATGTCTCGCGCATCGGCGACGAACAAGCCGACCGGCTTTTGAGCGTCGGCACACGTGTCTATGACGCGCCGAACCGCAGCCGTCACGGACGGCTCGCCAATGTCGGAACAGCCAAGCGAGACAGCGAGATCGGCGCGCCCGATGAGATAGCAATCGACGCCTTCGACCTGCACAAGCTCATCAAGATTCTCGATTGCTTCGCGGTCTTCGATCTGACAAACCACGACGGCCGTCGAATCCGATTTCTCGATATGCTCGCGCATGCCGATTGCGCCATAAGCCCCGGCTCTCGGCGAGTTGGAAAAACCGCGAAGGCCTTCGCGATAACGGCAGTTGCGAACGATCTGCGCGGCGCCTTCCCGTGTTTTCGCGTGGGGCGAAAGCACCCCTGTATAACCGAGGTCGAGCACGGAGAGGGCGCCCGCGGCCGTCGTGTCCGGCAGGCGGACGAGGGCGGGTATGCCTGAAGCGCGGGCCGCGAGTGCGAGCGCGTCGAGCGAGGTGCGATCAAACGGGGCGTGTTCTGCATCGACGACGAGGAAGTCGAGCCCCGACGCGCCGAGAATTTCCACGATCTGATGATGCCCGGTCTTGACGAACGTGCCGATGAGCAATTCGCGGGCGCGGATACGTTGCTTGAACGAAATCGCTTCCATCGTCAGCTTTCCTCACCATCAACGGCAAACTCGGCCTTCTGATAATCGACGAGGTGTGCGTAGTCGCTGCGGATGGGAGCGAACACGTCAAGGTTCATTACGACTTCGTCGCCTATCGGTTCCGCGTAATGCATCGTATGCGGCGGCACGCGCAGCATCGAGCCGGGCGTCATTTTGAATACCTGGTCGCCGACGTGATAGTTCATCGTGCCCTGAACGCAGATTGCGAGTTGTTCGAAGTCGTGCATGTGCGGCTTGATGTCCATCCCCGGCGTCGCATAGTTCATGACGAGAATGCAGTTTTCGCCCCGGAAGCCGACACGTTCAACCCCCTTGCGGACGAATTCGCGGGGCAGATCGTTCCAGTTGTACATGCAGGGTTCAATCTTCTTCGTCATTGTCTTGCTCCAGAAGTGTTATGTTTCTCTATGCGTAACACGCGTTACGTTTATAGAAACTATATTAAAGCCCATCGGGAGGGTCAACCGGGTGTAAACCCGCTTTACGGATATTTCCTGACAGGGGAAGGCCGGCTGGATTCACGGCGATGCGGTGACCCCTGACCTGCCAGAGGTGTTGTCGGGAGTCGACCAACGCCAATTAGCGAGAGACGTTGTCAATCGGCGCCAGGCGCGGGTCATTGCTGCGACGACGCATCTGGCATGAGCGTTCCGGCTGCCATATTTCGCGACGCTGCCTGTGATCAAATCGGCTGCATGATGACGCCGGACGTTTTACCTAAAGCGCTCGGAACACTGTGGGAACGCGAGGGATGAGAACGGCGGGGGCAGGAGACGCCGTACAGACGGCAGTAGGGGGTGTCGTACGTTGGCGCGCATCAGGGAGTTCAGTTTTTGATCCGCGCACCCGGGAGAAGCTAGGCGTTTTTCTGGAACGGCACTTCTAGCCCAACGGATCAGTCCATCACCACGTCGCCGCCGACACCGCCGGAGCGCGCAAAGGGGACGGCGAACATGCCATGCCTTTTGGCGAAGTGAAGGGCATAGTGAGCTTCGGTGATGGTGCCGAGCTGATTGGGTTTGACAACGAGCCCGTCGACGGGCGGCGTTTCATGTCCATTGTGGAGCACCGGCAAGTTCATCACGGTGAGATCGTCGCCCCCGTCTTACGTCGCCCCTCGACCATCACTTGTCGTGCTCATCGGCCCATCAATTATCGTGCTCACGCTCACCGGTTGATGTGATTGCCAGGAGATGGGGGCGCGACGTTTAGCGCCCCCGATACCGGGGCGGCCGCTTTTCCGCGAATGCTCGCCGGCCCTCAATGCGGTCTTCGCTGTCGCGCAGCGTGCCCCATGCGAGATTCGACAGCGCGATGAACTGCTCAGGCGCCAGATGTGCCGTTTCCAGCGCTAGCTTCTTGACCATCTGCACGGCAAGCGGCCCGTTGCTGGCGATACGTTGGGCGAGCGATGTCGCTTGATCCTGCAACGCATCGGATGCATACAGATCGCTGACAAGGCCGATACGAAGCGCGTGCTCCGCATCGATGCGTTCACCCGTCAGCGCAAGCTTCATTGCGTGCACGGCTGGAATTGCCCGCAGCAGGTACTGCACGCCGCCCACAGCCGGAATGCTCGCAACCTTAACCTCCGGTAGTGCAAACGACGCTGTCGTGCTGGCGATTCTGATGTCGCACTGTAGTGCAAGTTCAAGGCCACCGCCGAGGCAGTAGCCGTTGATCGAAGCAATCAGTGGCTTCCAGAGACGCAGATCGCTGAGGTCGATGAGGCGCGTGTAACCTCCGTTTCCGGCCTCCTTGCCGCGGCTGCTGAGAATGCCGGCGGCGAACGGCAGCGCAGGCGGCATCGTCGCCTTCAGGTTTGCTCCCGTGCAGAAGGCTTTGTCGCCGCTACCGGTGAGGACAATCGCATTAACCGTATCGTCGTCCTGTGCATCGGCCAGATGCCGCCGCAATTCGAGCAGGTCGTCGATGGTCAGCGCGTTAAGTGACTCGGGGGCGTGAAGTTCAATCACGAGCACTGCGCCGGATCGCCTGACGTGAACTGTCATGATGTGTTTCCCCTTAGACGCTAGGGCTCGACAACGAGCGCCCGCCACAAACGTACAGCGTCTGTCCGGTAATGTATGAGGCGGCCTCGCTGGAGAAGAACACCGCAGCAGCAGCGACATCGTGAGGGCTGCCCATGCGGCGGGCAGGCACACTGCCTTTCAGACGCTCGCGCACTTCGTCCGAATAACCCTGAAGCAGCGGCGTATCGATAATGCCCGGCGCGATGGCGTTCACGGTGATGCCGTCTTTGGCCAGCTCGATCGCGAGTGAGCGGGTCAGACTGACCACGCCGCCCTTGGCCGCCGAATAGTTCGCTTGGCCGAAACCACCAAGCCACGCTCGCGACGATATGTTGACGATCCGACCGCTGCGCTTGGCGATCATGCCCGGCACGATGCTGTGCGCGCACAGAAACTGCGACTTCAGGTTGACTGCGATGACGGCGTCCCAGTCGTCTTCGGTTAGATTGACGAAGCGCTTGTCGCGGGTCATACCGGCGTTGTTCACCAGAATGTCGGGGTGCTGCCACTCGCGCGTCACTGCGTCACATGCGTCTTGGACGCTAACGGGGTCCGTCACGTCGACGCGGACGGGCAGCAGGCGACTCGAATCCGCATCGAGTCGCGCCCCGACTGTGGCGAGAGCCTCCTCGCTGCAGTCCCATATCGCGACGCGGTGCCCGGCTGCCAGCAGCGCGCTCGCAATGCCGAATCCTATACCGTTGGCGCCGCCGGTCACGACGGCAATTCGTTGATCTTTCATGATGTGTGGTTCGGGAACCGAGTTATTTATCTTTGAGGCGAGCCAAGGTCCGTCAGACCGACAGGATCGTGACGACTGCCGCAGCGGAGTCTCCGGCGAGTTGCCCCCCGTTGTTCTCAGCCAGCGCGACCTGTGCGTCGGGTCGCTGACGTGCGCCCGCCTGGCCACGTAACTGCCATGTCAGCTCGACGATCTGTGCCGCGCCGGTGGCGCCAATCGGATGTCCCCGGCTCAACAAACCACCGCTCGGATTCACGCTGATGCGGCCGCCGATATCCGTTGCGCCGGATCGCAGCAGTTCGACGGCACCGCCGCCCGTCTCGCAGATCCCAAGGTTTTCGTAGTGGATCAATTCGGCCGGCGCGGATGCGTCGTGCAGTTCGATCACATGCAGATCCTCAGGACCGACGCCAGCCAACTCGTAGGCCTTGCGCGACGCAACGACTGCCACGGGTTCGCGTTCGCCGGAAACTTTCGCTGACACCACCGTGCTGGCACGAACGAACACTTTGCGCCGAACACTCAGCGCGTCCGCCCGCGATTCCGCACACAGGACGATCGCGGCCGCACCGTCCCCAATCGAGGAGCACATGAACAACGTCAGTGGATCACTGACGATCCGGCTGTCGAGCACCTCGCCGACGGTCGTGGTGTTTCGGAACTGCGCATGCGGATTGAGCGAGCCGGCGTGACGGCTCTTCACCACGACGCGGGCGAAATCACCAGGCTGGCAACCGGTTTCGCTCATCCATTTCCGGGCCTTGGCGGCGTACAGATCCATGAAGAGCGATCCGGTTCCGGCTCGATAGCCATCGGGCAACGCCTCCTCGAGATCGACCGCGCGGCTGAACGCTCCGAACGAGACGGTCTTGTCTTCATGCGTCAGTTTTTCGGCTCCGACCACCAGCGCGATGTCGCAAGCGCCGGATGCGACGGCCAGCCATGCAAGGTGAAAGGCCGTGCTGCTCGACGCACAGGCATTTTCCACATTGAACATCGGCTTTCCGGCGAGGCCGGTATTGCGCAATGACGATTGCGCCCGGATCATTTCCTGGCCGGTGACCACTCCGGCGGCAGCATTTCCAAAGTAAACCTGATCGATCTGCTCGGCTTCGATGCCCGCGTCGGCGAGCGCGAGCGAGACGGCTTCTTCCGACAGGGATTTCAGGTTACGGTGCAAAAATTTGCCGAATGGCGTCATACCGACGCCGGTAATCACTACGTTTCTCATGATGTCTGTCTCAGATGTTGCCGTTATGGCGCGACCGACTTGCGACACGAGCCGACTCGTATGTCGCGCCTCAATGGAGATCAGGCGAGCGCGCTCGGATGTCGTGCAAGCGGGATCACATCAATCTCAAGGTACGGAAACAACGGAAGCGCAGAGACGGTCGCGTGAAAATCGTCTGCGTCCACGCACTCCCACAGCGAGACATTTGCCGTACGGCCAGCGACTCGCCACAGATGCCTGAGCTTGCCGGCACGCTGGTACTCCTGTGCCAGTGTCGTCTCGGCCTCCCTGATGGCCTTGAGTTGATCGGCCGGCATGTCGGGCGGGATTTTTACGGTCATGATGGTGCAAAACAACATGTCTGTTCCTTGTTGAGTTGATTCAGCGGGCTGCGCGTGGCTCAGGCAAATGCCGACGTACCTGTGATCTCACGGCCGTGGATGAGCGCGAGAATGCCGTTCGTACCGTCGGGCACTTGGAACATGCGCGCGTCGGCCCACAAGCGATCGATGCCCAGCTCCTTACTGATGCCCATGCCACCGAGAATTTGCATCGCGGTGAGGATCGCGCGCTCGCACGCCTGAGTGGCGTAGCGCTTCGCCATCGCCGACGTTCCGTTCGCGCGCTCGCCGTGATCGACGGCATCCAATGCATTCAGGCAGAGCAGGCGCGACGTAACAATTGCCGTTTCGATATCGGCGAGATCCTGCTGAACGAGTTGGGTCGCCCCGAGCGTCCGGCCGAACTGTCTCCGATCCCGTGCGTGCTCTGTTGCCAGATCGAACGCGCGTCGCGCGAGATGCACGGTCATCAGGCCGATCAACGGCCGATTCACGTTCCATCCGAGTGTCAGATATTTCGCTGCGTCGCCGGCTTCGCCGATCAGATGCGTGGCCGGCACCCGGCAATCCTCGAAATGCAGTTCGCCGAGATGGCCTTGCTGAAGCCCCATTACGGGGATCTCGCGTACGTCGAACGGCGATTGAGCGCGATCAACTAACACACGGCGCGGTTGGGGTTTGTCACCACTCAAGCCATCGTCGATGCATGACACGTTGAACACGTCCGCGATCGACGCGTTCGTGATCCAGATCTTGCTGCCGTGAATCGACGCGTGATCGCCGTTTCTGACGACACGTGTTCGCACCGCGCGGGAATCGGAGCCGGCACTGGGCTCAGTATTTGCCGTACAGCAAATCTTGCGGCCCGCGATGAGGTCGGTGAGGTACGTGTCGCGAATCTCGGGCGACGCGCCTGCATGAAGCCGGGCGACGGTCCCCTCGTGCGACAGCAGTGACAGCGCGACGACGGGCGGCAACTGCTCGACGATTAGGCCGTAATCGACCATCGACAGACCCGCGCCGCCAGCCTCCTCAGGCAGACGCGGCGCCGCGATGCCAAAGTTGGCGAGGACGGCGAAGATCGTCTGCATGGCCTGTTTCGGCAGCGGCCGGTCGATGGGATGGGTGGCCAGGACGGGAGCGATGTCCTGAGCAACCATGCGCCGGGTCGAGTCGACAAGGGCTTGTTGATCTTCCGTGAGTCGGAGCATATGACGGTTTCGTTTGAGTGGATAAATGTCGCGAATTGTGCGCGGCCTTAGGCGGCTGGGCTCTCGAGCGCATCGGGTCGCTTATCCTTGTTGGCGAACACGTCATCGAGACGCGTGTCCTTAGTTTCCGGCAAGCTCAACAACGCTGCCGTCGAGATCAGATACGCCGCGAAGCAGCAACCACCGATCGCGGTCGCAAGTCCAGTCTTCGTGGAGACGTAGCCGACCGCCGTAATGGCCAGTGCACCGAAAGTCTTGCCTACGTTGTACGAGAACCCCATGCAGGTCGTGCGGACTTCGGTCGGAAACAGCTCGCTCAGAAACGGTCCGACCGCAGCGAACATTCCTATCACGAAGAAGCCGACCAGCATGCCGAGCACCTGCGTGATCCATGGGGACAACGGAACGAAGCAGTAAAGCAACGTGACAATCCATGAGCCGATGGTCATGAACAGGAGAATCGGGCGGCGCCCCCATCGGTCGCAGTAGGTCGCAGTGAATGCGAAGCCGAGAAAAGTGCCTCCAGCCATGAGCAGGATCGTCTCGATCATTGACCCCGAACGCATGTGCCGTTCGGCGAGCAGCGACGGAATCCATATTGTCACGACGTAGGCAGCAGCCTGAAGGCCGAACACGAAAGCGGCAGCAATCATCGAGGTACGGATATGTTCGCGACGAAATACCGATCCGAGATTCGCCTTCTCCTTGCCCGTCGAGCGTGCTGCCTGACGGTAAATCGGCGACTCCTGCACCCGAAATCGGACGAGGACGATCAACAGACCGGGGACGGCGGTGATCCAGAACGCAGCCCGCCAGCCAAACTCGGTCGGGAAGTGCGCCAGCGTGTACGTCGCGACGGCCACCGCAGCGACCCAGCCAAGGCAGAAGCCGGACTGGATAAAGCCCAACGCTCGTCCACGTACTTCCGGGCGCGTGACTTCGGCCATCAGCGCTGCGCCGACCGCCCATTCGCCGCCGAAGCCCAGCCCCTGCAGCGCGCGCACCACGAGAAGCTGTTCATATGACTGAGCGAAGCCTGACAGCAGACCGAACAGCGCAAACCAGAGCACGGTGAACATCAAAATCTTTACTCGGCCGATTCGATCACTGAAAATTCCCGCAAGCCATCCGCCGATTGCGGCTGACAGCAACGAGATGGTCCCGATCGCGCCGGCCTCGGGTTTCGTTAGCGACCATGCTGCGACGAGCGTCGGCAACAGGAAGCTGTATATCTGCACATCGAAGGACTCCAGTGCCCACCCGAAATAGCAGGCCCAGAAGGTGCGCTTTTCCTGCCGGCTCCCGCCGCGATACCAGTTGAACATGTCTCCACCTTTTGTTGTGTTGTCGAAATCTAGTCCGGTGCATACTTGGCACCAATGCAGCCAATATCGTCTGCATTTGCATTTCTAACGATGCGAATGGAACGTCACGCCTCCGCGCTACCGCCCTAGGTACTATGCCGATATCGGCATGAGCGCGAAGTCGAGATCGACGCCGGTCGCCTCGACCAGCATGCGTGGCTCGACCCCCGCCATCAGTTCGCGAACCATGACCGCTTCCGGCGTAATATCAAGCGTTGCGAGATTCGTGTAGACACGGCTCACGCAGCCCAGTCCGGTGAGCGGGTATTCGCATTGATCGCGAAGCTTGCTTCGCCCGTTGCGATCAAGGTGTTCCATCATCACGAAGATCTGCTTCGCGCCGATCGCCAGGTCCATCGCTCCGCCGACAGCCGGAATCGCATCGGGCGCTCCGGTATGCCAGTTCGCGAGGTCGCCGCGGCGGGACACCTGGAATGCACCCAGCACACAGATGTCGAGATGTCCGCCTCGCATCATCCCGAACGAGTCCGCGTGATGAAAAAACGCGGCGCCGGGCGCGAGCACGATCGGCTCCTTGCCCGCATTGATCATTTCCCAGTCTTCCTCGCCGGGTTGCGCCGCACACCAGCGTCCTAGCACACCGTTTTCGCTATGCAGGAAGATTTCCTTGTCTGCAGGAAGGTGATTGGCCACAAGCGTCGGCAGGCCGACGCCGAGATTAACGTACGCGCCTTCGGGAATGTCCCGGGCGACGCGGGCTGCGATTTGGTTACGGACAGCGAGTTCCATGGCGTGTCATTCCGTCGTGAGTGCGGGCCTTGAGGCCTCAAGGGAGTCGGCGCCCGATTCAGTGCGGAGAACGATCGCGTCGACAAAGATGCCCGGCGTGACGATTGCCTCCGGGTTCAGCCCGCCAAGTTCGCGAATTTCCGAGACGGTCGCGATGGTGTGACGCGCTGCCATCGCCATGACCGGGCCGAAATTGCGGGCGGTATTCCTGTAGACGAGGTTGCCCCAGCGGTCACCGGCCTGCGCGTGGATGAGTGCGAAATCGACGAACAGCGGCGTCTCGAATACGTAGTGGCGACCATTCAGTTCGCGGGTCTCCTTCCCCTTCGCGAGCAACGTGCCGTAGCTGGTTGGCGTGAAAAAGCCGCCGAGCCCAACGCCGGCCGCCCGAAGCCGCTCCGCGAGTGTTCCCTGGGGTACCAGTTCGAGCTCGATCGCCCGTTGCCGATACAGCGCTTCAAATACGTGCGCACCGGCCATGCGCGGGTAAGAGCAAACGATCTTGCGGACACGACGAGCGTTCAGCAATGCCGCGATGCCGGTGTCCCCTTGACCAGCATTATTTGTGATAACGGTCAGGTCCCGCGTGCCTTTCTCGAGCAGCGCGCCGATCAGCGCTTCGGGCATGCCGGCGCCGCCGAAACCGCCGATCGCAATGTGAGCGCCATCCTGAATCGGTGCAATTGCCTCCGCACAGCAGGGCAGTATCTTGCTGATCATTCTTCGGTTATCTCCTGGGTGTCGAAGCTGATGGGGACTTGCGAAACTGAAATCGACCCCGATCGCTTCGTTTCGAAGGTTGCCGAACGCACGTCATCTGCGCAATTTCGCAATCAGCAACATCACGTTAATGCCTCATTAAGTGCTCGTCCGGAAGCGGCCTGGCGCGTGCTCCGCTACGAACTTAGCGTCGCTGAAACACCATCTTTCACGACGGGAAATTGCACTCAATCGCTGGGCGGGCGATCCTTGGCGGACTTCCTACAATTCGATACGAAAGGAGACGACATGACCCGACACGCGTTGATCGCCTGCCCGGTGCGCACCCCGATCGGAAAGTTCGGCGGCGCGCTACGCTCGCTCGGTGCCGATCAGCTTGCGGTTCACGTGATTCAGGCGGTTCTTGCCCGTAGCGGTGTTCCTGCCGAATCCATTGACGATGTGATCGCATCCCAAAGCTACGCTTCCAGTGAAGCGCCGTGCATCGGCCGTTACGCGGCGCTCGATGCAGGCATGCCGGTCAGCGTGGCAGGGTATTCCCTCGATCGCCGGTGCGGGTCAGGCGTACAGGCCATCGCGAACGCCGCCATGGCCGTGCAGAGCGGCAACGCGGAGGCGGTGCTGGTAGTCGGAGTCGAGAGCATGAGCAACGTCGAGTACTACAGTACCGACATGCGCTGGGGGCGCCGTGCCGGTAGCACAGTGTTCCATGACCGTCTCGAGCGGGGTCGCGAGCGATCGCAACCGGAGCGTCGCTTCGGCCGGATTTCCGGCATGCCTGAGACCGCCGAAAATCTTGCGCGCGACTATGGGGTCACGCGCAAAGATGCCGATTCATTCGCAGTGCGAAGCCATCGGCTGGCTGCCGCTGCCTGGGAAGCCGGCCGATTTTCCGATGAATTAGTCCCCATCGAGGCGAAGACTATGCGCGGCGCCAGTACTGTGTTCGAGCGGGATGAGGGCGTTCGACCCGACGCTTCGGAAGACGCGTTAGCGGCCCTGCGACCGTTGCTGCCGGGAGGCGTCACGACCGCGGGAAACGCCAGCCAGCAGAACGATGCCGCGGCAGCCTGCCTGGTGGTGTCGGAAGCGTACGCGAATCGCTATGCGCTGAGTCCGCTCGCGCGGTTTGCCGGTTGGGCGGCGGCGGGTTGCGAACCTGGCAGGATGGGCATCGGTCCCGTTCCGGCGGTATCGAAACTGCTCGGTAAGGTCGGCATGACGCTGAGCGACATCGATCTGATCGAACTAAACGAAGCGTTCGCCGCTCAGGCGATCGCCGTGCTGCGCGAGTGGCGGATCGACGGCGACGAGCGCGTGAACGTCAACGGCTCGGGCATCTCGCTGGGCCATCCAGTCGGCGCGACCGGGCTGCGAATCATGGCGACGCTGGTGTACGAAATGCAGCGACGTAATGCCCGGTTCGGCCTGGAAACCATGTGCGTTGGTGGCGGACAAGGCATGGCGGCGCTTTTCGAGCGAGTCTGACGTGAACAATGAGGCAGAGACTGAAATTATGAACTGGGTCGAAGTCAACGATACGAGGTTGCGTTACAAACGGCAGAGCGCACCTGGGCCCTTACTCGTGCTGATCCACGAAATGGGCGGCGCGATCGAGTCGTGGGATCAGGTATGCGACGACCTCGGCGAGACGGCTAACTGGCTGCGATACGACATGCGCGGTGCTGGCGACTCTGAGAAGGTGCGCCATGTGTCGATCGACGATCACGTCGAGGATCTTCTGGCTTTGCTCGATATGCTCGGGGAGGTACGACCGGTCGTCCTCGCCGGAGTCGCGGTTGGCGCGGCGATCGCGCTTCGCTTCGCTTCGCGGCACGCGAAGCGAGTTGCGAAAGTGATCGGTCTCGCGCCGGCCTGTGGTGTTGCGGCGGCGAAGCGCGATGGCACCAGGGCGTTGGCCGAACGGGTTCGCGTCTCGGGATTGCATGATACCTACCCGTTGCTGTTCTCGCTGGGGTGGCCAGAAGCGTTTGCCGGCGAAGATCCCGCACCACCCACCGTGCGAGACCGCTATCTACAGCGAAGCCTCGAGAACGATCCCGCCAGTTTCGCTGCAGTGCTCGACATGCTGAGCGATCTCAATCTCGACTCCGACCTTGCCGCGCTGAAGTGCGATACGACGCTGATCGGCGGGCGGCATGACGCATTGCGTCCTCCGGCGGAGATTGAGCGTCTCGCTTCGCTCGGATCAACGATCGATTATGTGATCGTCGCGTCGGGACACTTTATGACGGTACAGAACCCGAGACTGGTCAGCAGGCTGCTGCGGCGGCACGGGCTGCTCGGTGAGCCGCTTCGTGACGTCGTGGAAGCAACGACATGACGATCACTATGGCAAATGCGGCGTAACTCGATATTTCAGGAGACAAAACCATGATGCAATCACGAATGGTGGGTGATGTGAAAGTCACTCAGATCATCGAATACAGCGGACCGACACACGACCCCGCATTTCTGTTCCCGGATCTGGCGGCGGGTTCGCTCGCCACGCATCGAAACGTGATGGCGCCAGCACACTGGATGCCGCACATGAACAAGCTGATCGTGACAATTCAGTTGTGGATTGTGCATGCCGGCAGCGAAATCATCGTGGTCGATACGGGCGTCGGAAACCTGAAGCCGCGACCGGGCATTTCGCGGATGCACATGCTCAATACTCTGGTGCGCGAGTGGATGATTGCGGCAGGCGCCGCACCGGAGGACGTAACGCACGTAGTACTGACACACCTGCACGCCGATCACGTCGGCTGGAACACGACGTGGGCCGATGATCGATGGGTACCGACTTTTCCAAACGCGCGTTATCACCTGCCGAAAGACGACTTCCTGTTCTGCCGGGAAGGGCGCAATCGGGAGCCGGGCGTAATCGACGTGTTCGGTGATTCATTCTTCGACAGTGTGTTGCCGATCGTCGACGAGGGACTGGCCGACATGATCGACGGACCGGGCGAGATCGCCGGCGTGTTGAGCGTCGAGCCGGCGCCCGGCCACAGCCCCGGACAAGTGGCGTTCCGGATTCGTTCGCGTGGCGAAGAGGCGATCTTTTGTGGTGATATTCTGCACAGTCCGTTACAGATCGTGCAGCCAGAAATCAATTCTGGCTACTGCATCTGGGCGGACAAGGCGAAGGAGACACGCTGGAATTTTCTGCAACGCGCGGCACAGCGCGAGGCCCTGATCCTGCCGGTTCACTTTGGGGCACCGTACTGCGGTTACGTGCGCAAGGAGGGAGCGGGTTTCCGCTTCGAGCCTGCGACGTGGTGAATCTTTGCGGCTTCTCGCCTTCATCGATAGCGTGCTGTATGGCGTCTGTTCGCCGGCGGCATTCCGTAACGGGGGGAGCCAACCGTGTCCACTATGTATTTCGATATCACCGATTTCCGATTGTTCGTGAACGTCGCGGATACATCGAGCCTCACAAGAGGTGCGGAGCGCACATTTCTTTCTGTGCCGGCCGCGAGTAATCGAATCAAGAACATCGAGGAGCGTCTACAACTACGTCTTCTGGATCGTTCGCCACAACGAATCGTTCTGACCGAGGCCGGCCGAGCCTATCTGAATGGGGCCAGGCAGGTATTGTCGCGGCTCGATCAGCTCGGCTCCGAGCTCCAGCAATTCACGAGCGGCCTCAGCGGGCAAGTACGGGTTCAGGCGAACACGACGGCAGTGACGGAATACCTTCCGCCGATTTTGAGCCGGTTTTTGAAGGCATTCCCAGATGTACAAGTGGGGATGCGTGAAAAGACCAGCGCGGAAATCGTGCGCAATATCAGGGATGGCGGTGCTGACATCGGTGTGATATCGGGCAGCGTTCCCACCGATGGAATTGAAAGCGTGCCGTTCGTCTCTAGTCAGCTTATGTTGATCACGCCGCCTGAACATCCTCTACTGCAGCGCCAGTACGTGTACTTCAAGGACACGCTGGAATTTCCCTTCGTGTCGCTAATGGATGGTGCGGCGTCGAACGAATTCTATGCGCGGGCCGCCGCCGCGATACAGAAGACGATGATCATACGCGTTCAAGTCGCAGGGACAGATGCGATTATCCGGATGGTCGAGGCGGGCGCTGGTATCGCGCTCGTACCGAAGGCTTCGCTCACGCGCCTCGCGTCATTGGCGGCGATTGGTGCGCGAAGTCTGAGTGACGCGTGGTCGATCCGGGAGTTCCGGGTTTGCGCACGTAGATTCGACGAGCTTTCGCCGATCGCACGTACGTTCGCGACGCTGCTCCTCGACGGATACCGGCAGCAACCGAACGGTGCACCATTGGACTATTGACGACCGCTTCTCAATGGGCGTTTCGAAGGCCGGGCAGTTTTCGCACGCCCACATCTCAAGTTCCCCAACAGAGCATGCGACATGACAATCCAATCCGTATCAACGAAAGATGTCCCGGGGGCCGGTTCCGTCCCTCCTACGCTGCAGCGTCTCGCGGACGAACTCGAGATCATTCAGCTTCGCGGCAGGTACTGCGACCTGCTCGATTCAAAGCGATGGCGCGAGTTTGTCGATCTCTTTACCGAGGACGGTGTTTTCGACGGTATCGACCGGGTGGTTGGGAAACAGGACATCTTCCGTTTCTTTTCAGAAGTGGTGCCTACGATTGCGGATGGGTTCTGGCATTTCTGCACGAACGGCACCGTAATGATCGACGGAGACCACGCGGAAGGCCGGATCGCCATGCTGTACCTGTCGTTCGGACAGGGGCGGTCATTCGTGTCCGCCGGCCACTACGATGACGTGCTGGTCCGGACCGAGCGAGGTTGGCGTTTCTGCTCACGGAAGATCGAGTTTTATTTCTATAACGAATTGAAGGACGGATTCAACATGGCATCCGCAGGGCGGCAGTCAGCACGACTGACATCCTGACGACGGCATGGAGGATCGCCCATAGTGGGAATTGCGCAACAACGCGATCGAGTGCGTGTGATCCGACGTGAGGTAAATCCGCATTGGCGTCTCGCGCGCAACTGGAATAACGGAGCTTGAACATGAAAGTCTTGGTCGCTGTGAAGCGAGTCGTGGATTACAACGTGAAGGTCCGCGTGAAATCGGACGGTACGGGCGTCGATATCGCCAATGTGAAGATGTCGATGAATCCGTTCGACGAAATTGCCGTGGAAGAGGCGGTACGTCTGAAGGAAGCCGGTGTGGCAACTGAAGTGATCGCCGTGTCGTGCGGTGTCACGCAGTCCCAGGAAACGCTGCGCACGGCGCTTGCAATCGGCGCCGATCGCGCTTTCCTCGTTGAATCGAATGAAGACCTGCAGCCGCTGGCGGTCGCGAAGATCCTGAAGGCGCTCGTCGACAAGGAACAGCCGCAGCTCGTGATTCTCGGCAAGCAGGCCATCGACGACGATTCGAACCAGACCGGCCAGATGCTCGCAGCACTCGCGATGCTGCCGCAGGCGACGTTCGCTTCGAAGATCGTTGTCGCTGACGGCAAGGCGACCGTGTCGCGTGAAGTCGATGGCGGTGCGGAAACGCTGTCGCTGAAGCTCCCGGCGGTGGTCACGACCGACCTGCGCCTGAACGAGCCGCGCTACGTCACGCTGCCGAACCTTATGAAGGCCAAGAGGAAGCCGCTCGAAACGATCAGACCGGAAGACCTCGGTGTGGACGTCATGCCGCGTCTGAAGACGCTGAAGGTTGCCGAGCCGCCCAAGCGCAGCGCGGGTGTGAAGGTGCTGGACGTGAAGACGCTGGTCGAGACGTTGAAGACGGAAGCCAAGGTGCTGTGAGGGAGAGAGAAAAATGACGATTCTGGTGATTGCAGAGCACGACAACGCGTCAATCAAGTCTGTGACGCTAAACACGGTCGCGGCCGCCGCGATGCTTGCCACATTTACCAGTGCGGACGTTCACGTCCTGGTGGCGGGTCACGATGCGCGAGGTGCGGCGGACGCGGCCGCCAGGATTGCGGGCGTTTCGAAGGTGCTGCTGGCCGACGCTCCGCAACTGGCCGACGGCCTCGCGGAAAATGTCGAAGCGACCGTGCTCACCATCGCAAATTGCTACTCGCACATCCTCGCGCCGGCGTCCGCATACGGCAAGAACGTTGCGCCGCGTATCGCCGCGAAGCTGGACGTCGCGCAGATCAGCGACATAACCGCAGTCGATTCGCCCGACACGTTCGAGCGCCCAATCTACGCGGGTAACGCCATCGCGACGGTGCAATTGTTGGACCCAATCAAAGTGATCACTGTGCGTTCGACGGGCTTCGACCCAGCTTCGCCGGAAGGCGGGGGAGCTTCAGTCGAGACGATTGACACGACGGCCGATGCTGGAAACTCGCGGTTCGTGAGCCGTGAAGTGACGAAGCTCGATCGTCCGGAACTCACGAGTGCGAAGATTATCGTCTCAGGAGGCAGGGGGCTCGCTAGCGGCGAGAACTACACGAAGGTTCTGGAGCCGCTCGCGAACAAGCTCAACGCAGCGCTGGGCGCCTCGCGTGCGGCTGTCGACGCAGGCTACGTGCCGAACGACTATCAGGTGGGCCAGACGGGCAAGATCGTCGCGCCGCAGTTGTATATTGCCGTCGGTATCTCGGGCGCGATCCAGCACCTCGCTGGTATGAAGGACTCGAAGGTCATCGTCGCGATCAACAAGGACGAAGAAGCGCCGATTTTCAGCGTGGCCGATTACGGTATCGTTGGTGACTTGTTCGACGCGATCCCAGATTTCGTCGCAGCACTGGCCTAAAGGAGAGCCGCATCATGCGAAGCACCTTCGCTGAGCATTGAGTCGAGCGGATGCGGGTTGCACGCAATTGCGCTCTGAAGACGGCGGACTCTTGGGGGGCAGTCCATTCCCGGTACGGATCGGAGCAGAAGAATGCGTCATTTTAGCCGCCAGCCGATTGCCCGGTGATGGATGGAACGAAGTCCAGAAACGCGCGTGTTTTTGCAGGGAGATAGTTACGTGACGGATAAAAAGCATAAAGCGGGAAGCGTACGTCAGCCCAGTCTGGAAGGATATTGACTAGCCGGCCCTCTGCCAACAGACGTTCTACACCGAGTTCCATGACTTGTGCCACACCGAACCCGGCTAGGTGTTAGCGCCGATGTAAAAACGAACCGCCCCGGATTTGGTGGAGGCTCCAACGCTTGAGAGAATGGAGCGATGAACAAGTCGAACAAGTTTTATGCTGAAGTCCGTGAGCGTGATGCTCGCCAGCGGGCGCTACGCGATGCTCGATGACGGTATGGGCTTCTCGCTGGTGCCGTGGAAGCCGGTGATCGCACAGCGACTTGGGCAGCAGCTAGCTGCTGCGGTGCGCGGCAGCGGGGTGTCATGGGAGATTGGCTGCCAACGCGGTCCACAACTTTGCGGTAAGCCCATCCTACTTAGAGATTGGAGAAGCGAACCCGAGCACCGCCGCTCTCCTAGAAACCGAGTTCGCTGGACGTGCTAGATATTTGAGGCGCCTCGACCTCTCCCTGCGCCGTGCGCCGATACTGCCCCGGTGCAACAGCCATGACGCGCTTGAATGCGCTGCTGAAGGCACTTTCGGAAGAGTATCCGACCGCAGCCGCGGCCTCCGAAATCGAAGCACCAGCTCGAAGTTCACGTCTCGCCAGATACATCCGCCATTGGGTCAAATAGGCGAGAGGAGGAACGCCCATAATTTGGCGGAATCGAACCGCGAGTGATGTTCTCGACATCCCTGCCTTTTTTGCAAGTTCTTCCAGGCCCCAATTTCGAGATGGTTCGCCATGAATGCTACTGAGCACAATGGCCAACCGGTGGTCGCCAAAGCCTTTTAGCCACCCCTCATCGCCATTCGGCGCATGAGCCAAATAAGCCCGCAATGTCTGAACGAATAGCAATTGCGTCAGTCCCGATATGACGACGGTCCGCCCAGGTCGTCCGCCTTTCATTTCTGCCACAAGTTGTTTTAGCAACCACGAAATCGGCTCGGCTTCGTCTGTCGTTCCTCGTACGTGGATGAGCGGCGGTAGACCATTCAAGAGCAACGCTTGCTGGTCAGCATCGATCTGCACTATGCCCCCCAACATGGTGAAGTCGCACCCTTGGCCAAGCTGATACTGATCGTCGCTGTCTCTAACGACTGGCGTGGTCGTCGCGTTAGGAATCAAGGCTGCGGCACTGGCCAGCGTGAGAGTGCGTGTGCCGTTGGTGATTAAGACATCACCGACGTTCACTCGGGCTGGCTCAGACATGCAATCAATCGAATACCAGCAGCCTCCCTCTGTGACTGCGCAGAATTTGATCGCATCCAGATTGGTGAAACGGCGTGCCCAAGTACCGCCAGCTACCAGTCGTCCTGACAAGTCGCACCGGACCTGGAGGAAGTCCAGCAGGTCTGAAAGTGGATCAGGATACGTATTTGTACTATTGAGCATAAAAACTGAACGGACAAACCTTCTTAGTACAGAACTGAAAGCCTACCATGTAAGCATCGATCTGTCCTGAAGAAGATGCATGTTCACCTCGCAATCCCCCATCGACTCAGGATTCGGGGCTGCTTCCACCGTCTAAGAATGCATTGACAGCATTTTCGATGCGTCCAAGGAAATGCACGGCGTGCGCCTCCGTGCCACTGAGCCGGCAGCGGCGGGTCGTCTCTGATGGTTGAACGAACAGCTCACTAGCGCTCGCATCGACTGAATTTTTTAACTTTGATAGGAGAAGTCAAATGCCCCTGAACCACTATGTCACGCTCGGGCGTTCTGGATTGCGCGTTAGCCCGTATTGCTTGGGGACCATGACGTTCGGCGAAGACTTCGGTTGGGGTGCAAGCCCCGAAGAGTCGTTCGCCATGCTCGACGAGTATCGAAGCCGCGGAGGAAATTTCGTGGACACGGCCAACATCTATACCGCTGGTCATTCCGAACGGATCATCGGTGACTATCTTCGACAGAAGAAAGTTAGACGCGACGAGATCGTGCTCAGCACGAAGTTCTATTGCAATCTGTTCCCAGGCGATCCGAATGGCGGCGGAGCGGGACGCAAAGCCCTGATCCAGCAGTGCGAAGCCTCGTTGAACCGGCTCCGGAGCGACTACATCGACATCTACTGGCTGCACAACTGGGATCGGACGGCACCGATCGAAGAAACCTTGCGAGGTCTCGATGATCTCGTCACGGCAGGCAAGATTCGTTACGTGGGCTTCTCGGACATTCCCGCTTGGAAAACAGCCGAGGCGCAGACGATCGCCCACTTCCGCGGATGGGCGCGGATCATCGCGCTGCAACTCGAATATTCGCTGCTGGAGCGGACGAGCGAAGGCGAGCTGTTTCCGATGGCGCACGCGATGGGAATGGGCATCATGCCCTGGTCGCCACTCAAGAGCGGATTCCTGAGCGGCAAGTTCAGGCGTGGCAGCGAAGGCAATGTCGATACTAAGCGCACGAACATGGTCGGCGTTCCGAGTGCGGCGGATTACGACATCATCGAAGTAGTTGTGGACGTCGCTTCGGAACTTGGGATCAGTCCCGCATCGGTGGCGCTGGCTTGGGTCAGGTCACAAGCTGGCGTTAGCTCCACCCTGATTGGCGCCAGGCGACTCGATCAGCTCAAAACTAATCTCGACTCGCTCGAAGTGACGCTGTCCGCCGAGCAGATGGGTAGGCTCAGTGAGGCTTCCAGGCCGAAGCTGAATTTCCCAGCCGAGAACAACGAGACCCTGGCGCCGATGCTTGCCTTCCCCGGCACGACGGTTGACGGCCGAACTGTGCCGTCGCCCGCGCGGCTCTCTGCTTGATTGAAATAGAACGAGGTTTATCCAGTCGCCTCACCAGATCGTCAAGGCCCTGCAAACGAATGCCGCACTACTCGGATTTTCACGGGACAGTTGTTCATGAAATTGCCGAACACTTACTTTGATTTAGAAAAGGGAAATATAGCAATGAGCACAGTCCAAGCACCAATCGGTTCGGGTTTTAGCCGCGCTTCCACGACCGCCGACATCATTAAGGGCGTAGATCTAGTCGGCAAGGTAGCGATCGTCACCGGAGGCTACTCAGGCCTCGGACTTGAAACTGCACGCACGCTCGCCTCAGCGGGCGCGAGAATCATTGTGCCGGCGCGTGATGTCGAGCGTGCGCGCAGAACCATCGCCGAAGCTGGCGGCGGCATGCAGGTTCTATCGATGGATCTTGCCGATCCCCGCTCGATCGATGATTTCGCACGCGACTTTGTTGAAACAGGCCTGCCGCTTCATCTGCTCATCAACAACGCCGGCATCATGGCGTTGCCCGAACTGAAGCGCGATGCGCAAGGCAATGAGCTTCAGTTTTCTACCAACCACCTCGGCCATTTTCGGCTGGCTCTACGACTCTGGCCGGCGCTCAAGCGGGCCGGTGGCGCGCGCGTCGTATCAGTCTCGTCCGCCGGGCACCGCTTCTCGCCAGTCGTTTTCGACGACATCAATTTCGAGCGCCGTGACTACGATGCTTTCAAGGCCTATGGCCAGTCGAAGACGGCCAATATCCTCTTCGCGGTTGGCCTCGACCGTCGAGGCAAGGACGATGGCATTCGTGCGTTCGCACTCCATCCGGGCGGGATCGCGGGAACGAATCTCGGCACGCACGTCGGGGTGGAAATGCTGAAAAAGACAGGGTTCGTCGATGAGAACGGCCGGCCAATCGTCGATCTGGCCCGTGACCTGAAATCGGTTCCCCAGGGCGCGGCCACCCACGTCTGGTGCGCGGTCAGTCCGCAACTCGACGGCAAAGGCGGGGTGTTTTGCGCCGATTCGGATATCACGCCCGTACTGCCGCGGGACGGTTCCCCCGATCTGGCCACCGAAGATCGCACCAAACGCGGCACCGGCGTCCAAGCGTATGCGATAGACCCGGACGCGGCCGAGGAGCTTTGGCGCGAAAGTGAGGAAATCACTAACGTCTCCGTCCAACGCCCGTCGTAATGTGCTGAAGTTGCGTTTGCCGCTCGCCACAGCTATTAACGAAAGGAAGTAGAGAGATTAAAACGCAAAGGCGATCGATACTATGCGGCCGGAATGAACAATACGAACAGATGACAATCTCTGGCTAGCCCGACGGAGATTGGTTTGGGAAGTTCCGTCGTTCCGCGCGTCTTCGTTGCCTTGCAGCAGGCACGCGACAGCGTGAAGGCTGCTACTAATGGCTTCCGTCGCCAGTTACGGGTCGCGCTATCGGACGGCATCCCACCATCGCGTTTCTCGACCTTCCTGGCGTTGTGCCGCGAAGAAGAACCGGAAATCGAAATACGTCTATTCGAGGTTCCGCTGGCGCAGCAGATCACTTGGCCGTAACCTGCTGGCGACGTTGCGCGGGCGCGAGTTCCCGAAGGCCGCAAAGGATATCGCCGCAGAAACCGGCTTGGAACATCGACCAATAACGGATGGGCAGCGCGTGGTCGGCACTTACCGGCGCAGTGTCATGCTCGCCAGTGAACGCTACGCAATGCTGGATGACGGCACGGGCTTCAGGTTGGTGCCATGGACGTCTGTGATCGGAAAACGGCCCGAGCAGCAACTCGCCATGACGGTGCGCGGTGGTGGCGTGTCTTGGGAGATTGGGCGACAGAGAGGAATGTCAATCGCCTGATCCGCTATGGCAATGACTACGTGTGTTCCACGCTACTGAGACTCCCTTGCGGAGCATCGCGAACCTCGTGAATGAGATCAATCAGTGCGCGCAACCCGGCAGGTATATGACGATGGCCGGAATAATACAGACACAATCCAGGGTATGGTGCCGTATAGCTTTCAAGTACCCGCTCAAGTCGGCCGCTTACCAGATCATCGGCGATGTACCACTCGGCTAGCTGGGACAAGCCGAGGTCATTGCGTACTGCCTGAAGCATCAGCAATGGTGCGTCAAGGATCAATTGCCCAGGCACTTCGACTTGTACTGGCTTACTGCCTTGAACGAACTCCCACGGCGATGGGGATCCATTGGGAAGACGCGCTCGGATGCATTGATGTTTTGCAAGGTGTGCAATGACAGTCGGCTTTGGATGCAGGGTGAAATACTCTCTCGAGCCGACAACGGCTTTTGGTATGTTGTGGCTCAGCGGGACACTGATCATGTCACGCGGCACAAAAGAACTCGCACGCAGTCCAGCGTCGAAACCCTCAGCGATGATGTCCACCATCCTGCCTTCGGTCACGATGTCGATGGTCATGCTGGGGTAGCGACGCAAGAATTCCATCATGATCGGCTCAAAGGCCATGAGCGCCGCGCCCAATGAGCTATTGATGTGCAGCGTTCCGGTTGGCGTCGCTTTTTGATCGTTCACGGCGGCCATTGCGTCCTGAATCTGCTTGATCGCTGGCTTGATCTGATCCACGAACTGCCGTCCGGCATCAGTCAACGACACGCTGCGTGTCGTTCGATGGAATAGCCGTGCACCCAGTCGGCTTTCCAGGCCTGCAACGGCATTGCTGACAGCCGAGGTGGACATCTCCAGCTTGACAGCCGCCGCGCGAAAGCTCTGCTGTCTAGCAACAGCCAGTACGACTTCCAGTTCAGTTAAGCCGCTCTTATACATTGTCCTGGATTTCTATACAAAAATGCTCACTTTGGGCATCTTATCAGAACAATTCAGCGAACCGGAAGTGATGCCTCTGGGCCGAAAGGCAAGACGGGGCGAGCTTACGCCTCGAGTTGGGACCGACATCTTCAGCGTTGTGGTCTCATCTACGGAGAACTGATATGAGTCCGCTCTCCGCCCAATGTTCTAATTTATTATCCCTTTTTTCAAAATGAATCATCCGTGTTTGGGTAACTTATCAGAACAATCCAATTAGCCTAAAGTAACTCATTATCCAGTTTCCAAGGCATACCATGCGTAGTTTCAATCACGCCTATATTGATGGCGAATTCGTTCCGGTGCAGGGAGGCGAGGTCGTTCAAATCATCAATCCTGCGAATGAGAAGATTATCGGCACAGCTACACTCGCAAATCGTCAGGATGCCAAACGGGCTATCGCGGCTGCATTTCGCGCGCAGTCGGCATTGGGTCGCACGACCAAGACTGAGCGCATCGACATGCTCAAGCGTCTCCAATCCGCGGTCCTGGCGCGGACGGACGAAATCCGTGACGTCACGATTGAAGAATACGGCGGCCCCTTCTCGCGCGCGAAGTGGGTCAGCCAATATGTGTCCCAGTGTTTTGCCAATACTGCCGAAGTCCTTGAGAGGTATGACCTCACTCGTCGTATCGGGACTGCCGATGTAGTCATGGAACCCGTTGGCGTGGCGGCGTTGATCGTTCCGTGGAACAGCGTGGCTGGCACCATGTGCAGCAAGCTGGCGTCGGCTATCGCCGCCGGCTGCGCATCAGTCATCAAACCCAGCGAATTCAGCCCCCTTCAGACTCAGGTAGTTGCCGAGGCCTTGCACGAGGCGGGGCTTCCCGCCGGCATCTTCAACATTCTGTTGGGACGAGGTGGAGATGTTGGGGACGAACTGAGCACCAACCCCGATGTCGCCAAGATTTCGTTCACCGGGTCGACGCAGACTGGCAAGATTATTGCCCGTGCCGGTGTGGAAACAATGAAACGAGTCAGCTTGGCACTGACCGGCAAATCTGCGTCCTTGTTGCTGGACGATGCTGACTTCCCCTCTGCGATTCCATTAGTGCTTGGGGCGGCGTTCCTAAACAACGGCCAGGCTTGCGTGGCAGGCACGCGGCTCCTGGTTCCGCGAGCACGTCAAGCAGAAGCCATTGACCTAGTACGGGAAAACGTCGCAGCCATGCGTGTCGGCGACCCGGGAGATCCCGCAACCACCATCGGACCGTTAGCTACACAGGCTCAATACGAGCGCATTCAACGCTTCATCCACCTGGGCTTGGAAGAGGGTGCCACGCTTGTGACAGGCGGCAAAGGTCATCCGCAAGGGTTTGACGCTGGCTATTTCGTAAAGCCGACCGTTTTTTCGGGCGTGCGCAACGATATGACCATCGCCCGTGAGGAGATCTTCGGGCCGGTGCTGTCCATCATCGCGTACGAAGATGAAGACGAGGCAATCCACATCGCCAACGAATCGATCTACGGATTGCACGCATACGTGTTTTCGTCGCAATCGGATCGTGCTCGCCGCGTGGCGTCTCGGCTTGAAGCCGGCACTGTATTGATCAATCGTGTCTCAACGGATTTACTGGCGCCATTCGGCGGAGTCAAACAGTCGGGCATTGGGCGGGAAAACGGAGTTTTCGGTCTCGAAGCGTTCCTTGAAGCCAAGGCGATCGTAACGGCTTAGTTAAATTGAATGTCTGCTTCCGATAAACGCAGACGTGCATCATCCCCACAGCGCGCAGGAATATCGCTCACCTCGCGAGTTGCCGCGCAGGAGTGGTTTATCAACTCAAGTGGGAGACTGTGTCCGGAGCTTCAGGGGGCTGCTCCACTTGCCGAGTGTCCTAACTAGATCTGCAGTGGCAGTGCTCTAGCAAAGAAATCCGTAGTACCTCGTACACGTGTGGGCACGAATCGGCGCTTCGGCCAGACAAGGCTAACATCTCTAGGCTCGTTGATGAACTCATCGAGAACCGTGATCACGTCCGGATGCTGAAATTCCCCCACAAGCGAAGCCCGGTGGAACATGCCGATGCCAACGCCGGCAAGTACGCCAGCCAAGATCGTTTCGACGCTGCTGGAGGAAAGATTGCCGCTGACCGGCACGTTGAATCGACCTTCCGGCCCCGTGAACGGCCATTCCGTCATGTCGCCGTAGATCAGACAATTGTGATTGGCAAGCTCAGCTGGCGCCTTCGGGATACCGTGTTGCGCGAAATAGTGACGAGAGCCAGCGCAAACGAGTGAGGTTTCGGCCACACGTCGCACGACGGAATCGGGATCGTTCACGGGACTGACGCGAATTGCCAGATCGATCCGGTCTTCCACCATGTCCCTCACGGCGTCGGACAGCACCAGATCGACTCGAAGGCCAGGATGATGTGACAACAGTTCGGGAATCAGCGGTAGCACATGCAAGCGGCCGAATGTTGATGGCGCGGCGATCCTGACAAGGCCCGAGACATCCAGGGTGCTACTGGTCAGCTCGCTGTCGGCCACCTGTATCTCGTCAACCAGCGGTTTGATGCGATCGAGATACCTCTGTCCTTGGTCGGTCAAAGTCACTTTCCGCGTGCTGCGATGGAGAAGCGCCACCCCGAGGCGTCTTTCCAACGCACCGACCGCCTTGCTGACCGCGGACTGCGACTGGCCGGTCTTGCGCGCAGCCGCAGAAAACCCACCGGTTTCGACTACGGCGATGAAGGCGTTCAGTTCGTGAAAATGATCCATTCTTATTGGGAATCAGTCTTATGATCGATTCGACAATTATCTCAATAAAAGGAATCAATTACTATCCTCCCAAGCATATTTGAGAGGGAGCGATTTCATGAGTTATTCGATCATCGGTTTTGGAGAGGTAGGCCAAGCGCTCGCCCGTGCCTTCGCCCGCAAGAGCATTGACGTGATCGTCGCCAGCCGGCGTCCACCTCAGGCACTGGCGCCGCAGGCGCAGACGATCGGCACGACAGTCCTCCCGAAGCCGTTGCAGGAGGCCGTCCAGGCCGACGTCATTATTCTTGCGGTGCCGTTTCGGGAATACACAACTGTCGCCAAGGCTCTGGCGAACTGGCAAGGCAAAACGATCATCGATGCGACCAATGCGTATGGCGTGTCGGTTGATGAATTGGGAGGCCTGCCGTCTTCAGCGGTCATTGCCGAGGCGTTTACCGGCGCCAAATTTGTGAAGGGCTTCAATCATCTGCCCGCCGGCTTGCTGGCCGCCGATCCGAATGTCGAAGGTGGCCGCCGTGTTGTTTTTCTCGCCAGTGACGACGACAGCGCAGTGCCGCCGGTAGCGGCCTTGGCCGAACGCCTTGGCTTCGCGCCGGTGCCGTTGGGCAAGCTCGCCGAAGGCGGCACTCTCGTCCAAGCGCGCGGACGTACTTGGGCTCCGCTGATCTTCCAAGACCTCATCAAGCCCAACTGAACTCGCGCGATCTGCGACTGCAATCACGCAGGCAACGGGAGAAACTCATGTACGAAACCATCAAGTGGCCCGACGAAATGAAACCGAGTCGCTCACCGATCCACTTCACCAACGAACTTGACGTTGCGGCCTCGGTGGAGACGATCTGGTCGCTGCTCACCGACCCCAAGGCGTGGCCTAGCTTTTATCCCGGCGTCCAGCACGTGCAGTTGCTGGATGGTCACGCGCGCTTCGGTGCCGGCACGCGCTTCGAGACGAATCTGGCTGGGCAGGATGTCCATGCCTCGGTTCAGGAATTCGAGCCGATGACACGCATCGCCTGGGGCGGCTATCCGAAGGCCGCCGAGCATTCCAGGGCTTATCACGCCTGGATCATCACCCCGACGGCCAACGGTTGCCATCTATGGACCGAGGAAACGATGCGAGGGCCGCACTGGATTGAACTGGCCAAGCAGGCGCCGGACATTTACTGGCTCACCCACGAAAAGCTGCTCAAGGATATCGCCGAAGTCGCGGTCGCCCGCGAGAAATCGGGCGCTTGAAGATCGGGAGGAAGACATGATCGACAAAGTGATCTGGCCTGAGCGTTACGACCCGGGAACGTCGGCTATCTATGCACTCAACGACATCGACATCAAGGCACCGCCCGAAGTGGTCTGGAAGCTGTTGGTCGATGCCGAGCATTGGGTGCGCTATTTTCCCGCCGAGGATCAGGTGAGCATCCTGTCAGGGGAGCCGGAACTGAAGCTGGGCACGCGCTACCACCGGGTGACGGTCGGCTATCCGATGAGCCTGACCGTGACCGAATGCGTGCCGAACCGCCGGCTGGCATGGGCAACGACGGTCGATGGCGACGACACCGGCTCGACCGCCTACCACGGCTGGGTCATCACGCCAAGTGACGAAGGCTGTCATGTGCTGACAGAAGAAACCCAGCAAGGCGAGTTCTTCCTCGACGTGATCGGACGCCAATACCCCGGTGCGCTATATCGCTACCACCAGGACTGGGTCGAACGCCTTGCCCGAGCGGCGGAAGGCGAAGTGGCGAAACTGGCAGGCTGACCCATCCTCAAACGGAGAGAATCCATGCATATCGAACTCAAGAACCGCAAGGCGATCGTGACCGGTTCCACCGCCGGCATTGGCCGCGCGATTGCCGAAGGGCTGGCGCGCGCAGGCGCGGCGGTCGTCATCAACGGGCGCACGCAGGAACGTGTCGATGCCGCATTGCGCGAGATGCGCACCTTGTTGCCGGAGGCCGAATTGACCGGCGTCGCCGCGGATATCGCCACGGCGGTAGGGTGCACGGCTCTTTTCGAGCACGCGCCGGACGCGGATATTCTCGTCAATAATGCGGGCACTGCACGCCTGAACAATTTTTTCGATCAGGTCGACGACGAATGGCTGGACTTGTTCCAGCTCAACGTGATGAGCGGCGTGCGCGCCGCGCGTCACTACGTGCCAAAAATGGTGGAACGCGGCTGGGGGAGGGTCGTGTTCATCAGCAGCGAATCCGGACTGAACATCCCGAAGGAGATGATCGACTACGGCGTCACCAAGACCGCGATTCTAGCTGTCTCGCGTGGGCTGGCGGAACTCGTCGCTGGCACAGGTGTTACCGTCAACGCCGTGTTGCCCGGCCCGACCAACTCCGAGATTCTATCCAAGTGGATGAATTCGGCTGCAAAAGAGCAAGGCATCACGCAGGCACAAGCCGAGCGAGAGTTCCTGGCAGCCGCCCGCCCGACAACACTGATCAACCGTTTCGCCACCACCGAAGAGGTTGCGAACATGGTGGTATATGCCTGCTCGGAACAAGCTTCTGCGACCACGGGTGCCGCATTGCGGGTCGATGGCGGCGTAGTTCGTTCGATCGCTTGAAATAGCGGTGTGGCGGCAATAGCGCCGATGGAACTTCGCCATCTACACCGCTTTGTGGCGGCAGGTGAAGCGCTGCGTGTCGCGCGAGCAGCGTGACGTCCCCCCGTCTTCAGTATCACAGAGCTTTAGCGTCCGGGGGGGGGCAACTCAGCGATATGGAGCGCGTGCTGGGCCAGCTTCCCATGCCCGTTAAGGCCGCCGCGTTGTGGAACTGGAGGGGCCGTATCCGGTGTCTCCTCGTGACATCGCGGCGAGCCTGTCCCGATTGCTGGGCCGGGAAGTCGTGGCTAATGCCGTCGCGCGCGACACCTGGGAAACGCTGTTTCGCGCACAAGGAATGTCCAATCCGTTGCCTCGAATGCAGATGATCGATGGTTTCAACGAAGGCTGGTTGTGCTTCGAGGGCGGGGCGGTGGAACGCCGCCTCGGCAATGTGACCTTAGACATCGCACTGCACGGTCTGATCGAACAGGCCTCGTGAGCCGATTTCCATCCGAGTGGATCGGTTTCTATTTCAGAAAGAAAGCGATTTTCCAGATCCATGATTTCTTCCATTTCGACCGCCGGCGATGAAGTCATCCCGGCGCGCTCCCGGGCAAACTTGGCTCGCTGTCGTCGCGCTGGCCATTGTTGGCCGCTAATCAGGATCACGAACAGTTGTTGAGTTTGCCGGTCATAGGGTGACGATGTTTTACCCGGATAAATTTGACGAATTAATTTTATCCGGGTAATAATAGTCGGGTTCATTTTACGAGAACCAGACATGCCTGATCCCTTAACCCAATCCTGCACGGCATTTGCCGGCCGTAGGCTGCTGCTGGCGGGCCCGTTGGCGGAAGTGGCGATGAAGGTGAAACAATCCGCCGAGGGTGCCGACACGGTCCTCGTCTTTGACGACGCTACCGGCCGCGTCATTGATCTCGATCTGCGCGGAAGTGATGCGGAAATCCTTGAGCGGCTCTCGCAGCCGCCGAAGACGTTTGCGGGACGCTATCGCCCCAAGGCGGACGCGACACCCGGCACGACGACCTCGGAGAAAGGCGATAACCCGCAGTCTCGCGGGCGTCCCAAACTGGGCGTCATCGCCCGCGAGGTGACCTTGCTGCCCCGGCATTGGGAATGGTTGGCGGTTCAGCCCGGTGGCGCCTCCGCAGCGCTGAGGCGCCTTGTCGACGAAGTCCGTAAGGGCATGCATCCTCGCCAGCAAAGACGTGCCGCCCAGGACGCCGCATACCAGTTCATGCAGGCGATCGCGGGTGATTTTCCCGGCTACGAAGAAGCGACGCGGGCGCTTTTCGCAGACGATCGCCCGGGGCTGGAAGAGCGGGTCGCCGCGTGGCCCGAAGACATCCGGACCTATGCGCTGCGTCTCGCATTTAGCCCGGCCGACGCGTCGCATTCCTGACATCGCATTTAACGCCACCACCATGAGCCGAACCAACGCCTCAGCCTATCGCGAACCGACACAGGACGCCGGACGGCAGTTCGTGCAGCGCGATTTTACCGGTCGCGTCGTCATGCTCAATCTGCTGCGGTTCAGAGACATCGCCGATTATTCCGGCTACCCCGAACTGGCGCCCGCTGAGATGATCAGCGGCGCCCAGGCCTTCGATCGCTACATCCAGCATACGCTGCCCCTTTTGCGGAAGACCGGGGGCGATATCCTGTTTCTCGGCGAAGGCGGATCTTTCCTGATCGGCCCCGTCGAGGAGTCGTGGGATCTGGCAATGCTGGTTCGCCAGGCCAGCGTCGCTTCTTTCCTCTCTTTCGCCAGCCATCCAGGGTATCTCGCGGGGCTCGGTCATCGCACGGCGGCGGTGAAGGATTCCCGCCTTCTCCCACTGTCGGAAATGCCGTTGCCCATGGTTGCCGAAACAGCGCAGCCATGAACATCACAAAGGCCAACGGCATTGCGCTCGCCTGGGACAGTTTCGGCCATGCCTATGCTGAGGCAATCCTGCTGATTTCCGGGCTCGGGACGCAGATGATCCGCTGGACCACGCCTTTTTGTGAGGGCTTGGCCGAAAAGGGCTATCGCGTGATCCGCTTCGACAACCGGGATGCGGGATGCTCCACACATTTTCGCGCCTCGGCCGCACCGGATTTCGGCGTGCTCGCGGCCGCGCTGATGGCCGGACGCCAGCCTGAAGTGGCCTATACGCTTTACGACATGGCGGCCGACGTCATCGGTCTGCTCAATGCCCTCGGCATCGCGCGGACGCATGTCGTCGGGCGTTCGATGGGCGGCATGATTGCCCAGATCCTGGCGAGCGACCATGCCGACCGGATCCTTTCCCTGACGTCGATCATGTCGAGCACGGGTAATCCAGCCCTGCCGCAGGCAGCGCCCGACGTGATGGCGATGATGATGCGTCCCGCGCCTGATCCCGTTGTCGATCCGGGAGGCTTTCTGGCGGTGCGTCTCGCTTTCGCGCGCAGAATTGCGGGGAGGGGGTATGCGTTCGATGAAGCGACCCATCGTGCCATCCTGCTGGAAGAAGCGCGGCGCTGCTACGATCCCGGCGGCGTGGCGCGGCAGATTGCGGCCATGGCAGTGACAGGGGACCTGCGAGCGCGTCTTGCGACGATCAAAGCGCCGGCGCTCGTCATACATGGAACCGATGATCCACTGATCCCGCCCGCCTGCGCACAGGACACCGCACGCTCAATCCCGAATGCGGTCTACCTGCCTATCGATGGCATGGGGCATGATTTGCCCCATGCACTCAATCAGACGCTTATCGACGCGATGTGTGGAGCGGGCCGACCAGAGTTTCGTCGAGGAGCCATTGGCTGAACGCTTGAATTGGCCCTCTGCTCAATCCGATCGGCTCAGGGAGGATGAGACAGAAGGTTTTGGAGATGGTTTTCCCTTCTGGCCATGGGGCGACCAGACGTCCTAGCGAGAGTTCGGTTTCAACATAGAGGCGCGGCACCAGCGCTACGCCGAGGCCGGCCAATGCCGCTTCGATCAGCATTCCGTGAAGGTCATAGCGCGCACCCATCGCAGGATTGGTCAACGGGGTTCCGGTCTCCTGAGCGTAGCGTTGCCAAGCGTCAGGGTTCTGTCGTCGGTGCAGGCGCGGTAGGTCGTCCAGTGAGGTTGTTCCTTCGCCTTCTGTCAGAAGGTCGGGATGGCAAACCGGAACCAGCACCTCATGCAGCAGGTGGTGAGTCCGCATTCCCGTCCACGCCGGGTGCTCGAAGTGAATTGCCGCATCGAATCCGCTTTCCGCGAGGACGAAGGGATCCATGCGCTCGGCTAGGTGCACAGTGATATTCGGATGCCTCTGTTGGAATCGTGACAAGCGAGGAATGAGCCATCGCATCGCGAAAGTCGGGATGGTGGCAATGTCGAGGCTTGCGCCGTCGCTCGGCTGTCCCATCAAGTACTGACTATCCCGATCCAGTCGGTCAAGCGATTCGCGAACTTGGACCGCGTAGCGTTCCCCGTTGGGCAGGAGGCGGACACGATTGCCGACCCGCTCGAACAGCGTGACCCCGAGGAACGCTTCGAGCCGGCCAATCTGGCGACTGATGGCGCCTTCCGTGAGCGACAGTTCCTCCGCCGCGCGCGCGAAGCTGCCGTGACGGGCGGCTGCCTCGAATGCCGTCAGTGCCGTGCTGCTGGGGATCTTCCTTCGCATGAGTGTTCCTGGTCTGAGGATGGTGATCCAGCCTAGCTTGATCTTTCATCACTGAAGCATACCGAAAAATCGTTTTATGAGCAGAGATTGAGCTCATATCATGATGGAACATCAACAAGGAGGGCCGGCGCACAACGCTTCCGGTCGCAAGTGATCTGATGATCTATACCGTCGAATGCAGCTTTGCCGATCCGGCCAGTGAAGCAGCGTGGAATGATTTCTATAGCCTGGAAAAACTACCCGCGCTCATTTCAGTGGGCGGTTTCCATACCTCGCAGCGTTTCAGGGCGTTGCGCGCGGGTTGCCCTACCTACCTTGCCGTCCATTCGATCGACGGTCTGGCTGTGCTCCAGGGCGACGAATACCGTCAGAAGGGCGGCGGCAATTTCGCACGCTGGCAGCAGCACATCACCGATTGGCACCGCAATCTTTATGGTGGTCTTGACCGCGCCCCCGCCATCGGTGAAGGCGATTGTCTGGTCTTGAGTGCAGTCGGTCCCGAGCCGCTCATCGAGATGGGGCTCATGCCTGAGGAGATCCGGGCGGTCGCATTGGAGAAGTTTCCTGAGAACCGGTGGTTGGCAAAGCTGGGGCACGCCACGAGCCTGCACGTAGACCCGCTTCCGAAGGGGGTGCATCTCTATGCGCCGATGACCGCGCAATTGACAAGTGGCCGTGGCCTCGCGCCCCAAACGCCGGAGCAGAAGCAAAATGCCTAACGTGACGATCTTCATGCCGACGGAAAAGATGCCGTCTGATGCGAACCGAGCGGAACTCGCCGCGCGATGCACTCGGCTTTGCACGGACATCCTCCAGGCGGCGCTGGACAACGTACATGTCATCTATGTCGCGGCCCACCACGGGAGAGGGCATCCGGCCTATGTGGAAATCAAGTACCGCCTCGAATCGCTCAGGACGTCATCGGTCATGGACGTCTTCATGGCGCGACTGGATGAGGCCATTACGCGCCATACGGGGCTAACGGCGCGTATCCGTTGTTTCGGCTACGCGGCCCCCGCCATTCATGCGCGCAACTGATTACGAGCCAGGAGCACTGCAATGAACAACATGAAGCTTCCAGGTCAGCAGATTGGCGCGTTTTCGATCACGGCCATCAGCGACGGATACCTTTCCGCAACGCTGGACACGCTCTCCAATATTGATCCAATGGATGCGTCCAAGTTACAGCGGGCCGCAGGCGTGAGCGACCCATCTGCCATTCACATCAACTGCTACCTGATTCGTGGCAAGGGCCGTACGGTCCTGATCGACGCGGGGGCGGGCGGTTTCAAGCAGTGGGGCGGAAAATTGACAGCGAATCTCGCGCTTGCTGGCGTGCAACCCTCCGACATCGACACGATCCTTCTGACCCATGCGCATCCCGACCATGTGGGAGGACTGCTCGATGCGTCGGGAGAGGTCGCTTTTCCCAACGCTGAGTTGATCGTTCATCAGCATGAGGTTTCCTTCTGGGAGGACGATGGCAATCTCAGTCGAGCGAGTGAGCGCGCGCGTGGCAACTTCCTGTTTGCTCGGAAGGTGTTCGATAAGTACCGGGAGAAGATGCGCACGTTTATCGACGACGAAGTCCTCCCTGGCGTCAGTGCGGTGCCTCTTCTGGGGCATACCGCCGGGCATTCCGGTTATCGCCTTGAATCCGATGGCCATAGCCTGTTGATCTGGGGGGATATCGTTCATTTCCCTCACATCCAGATCGCTCGTCCCGACGTCTCCATTGCATTCGATCACGATCCGCAGCTTTGCGCTGACACACGATCCAGGTTGTTGGATGTCGTCAGCGCCGACAAACTCCTGATTGCGGGGATGCACCTCGGCGAACTCGGGTTTGCGCGGATCAAGCGTGCAGGAAATGCCTACAGGATTTCTTATGAATCCTGAGTAAGACGCGCGCACCTTCAGTCAGGCGCATCCGAGGGGAGTAGGGCGCCTCGCCCGTGCCTGAATCAATCAAGTCTCCAGTGTCCCAAACAGTTGGGCTTCGCGCTGTTTAACGTAGGCAATTCCCGCAGCGTCTGCGGCAACCTTCGCGGCGAGCGCGGTGGTTGCCAAAGCCAGGCGGCCGGCGACAGCTACCGGTGTCGTCCCGACGGCTTGATTGCACGTACGCATCGGCAAAGCCAATCCGTCGCCGGCGGCTTTTGTGAGCATGTGATTCTCAATCACAGTTAAGGAATTTCGACGAAGTTTGTTCGTACGTTGATTGCCACTGTCCTGAGCACGGTCGCTGTTTCGTCTGTCGCCGCCGAGCCTCAGTACCTGGATTCGCGCAAGGTCATGACTTGCGCGAGCAGTCGGGGGAGGCAGCCATACGGATTGGCGCTGGTGGCGGCGGGCGCGCGCGGTGCTCAGACCGAGCGCGTCAGTCCGCCATCGACGCGAATGTTCTGGCCGGTGATGTACCCGCCACCTTCCGACGCCAGAAACGCCACGGTCGCAGCAACTTCTTCCGCCTTGCCGTAACGTTGCATCGGCACACTCTCACGGCGTGTCTCCTGCTGCGGCAGGCTGTCGATCCATCCCGGCAGCACGTTGTTCATCCGCACGTTGTCCTTCGCGTACTTGTCCGCAAAGAGCTTCGTGAACGACGCCAGGCCGGCGCGAAACACGGCCGACGTCGGGAACATTTCGCTTGGCTCGAACGCCCACGCCGTCGAGATGTTGATGATCGCGCCCGAGCGTTGCTTCTGCATGATCGGTGTCACCAGCCGTGTCGGACGGATCACGTTCATCAGGTAGGTGTCCATGCCACGATGCCAGTCTTCGTCGGTAATCTCCAGGATCGGCGCGCGCGGACCGTGCCCAGCGCTGTTGACCAGCACATCGACACGTCCCCAACGGTCGAAGGCAAGCTCGACCAGTTTCGCCAGCGCTTCGTTGGATTGATTCGATCCCGTCACGCCCACGCCGCCCAGCTCACTGGCCAGGGCCTCGCCCTTGCCCGACGACGACAGGATGCCGACCTTGAAACCATCCGCCGCGAGACGCCGCGCCGCCGCCGCGCCCATGCCACTGCCACCTGCCGTGATCAACGCCACGCTTTCAATCGTCATGCCGATATCCTCCAGAGGCGCGGGCGCGCCCACAACGGCAGCCCGCATTTTGATTCGTGTGTGCAAGCCTAACATCTTGACAAATGCCGGATGACGCGCCGGCGCGCGACCAGGGAACCCGGTGTGACGCAGAGGACCATTGCCCAGCGTATCCGCGCCTCAGCGGCGGCGTTGGGCAGGAATCGGTTCGGGCGGGATCTGCCAGGCACAGGCGTCGTTGGGGCGGCGGGCGCTCCGCGCAGCGGCAGGACGGCGACGCTTGTTGCGGGCGACTTCGTGTCATCATATGGCATGGCCCAGATCCCACTCTTCCCGCTCGGCAACGCCCTGTTTCCTGCTGGGGTGTTGCATCTGCGCATCTTCGAGGTGCGCTATCTCGACATGATCAAGCGATGTCTCGCCGATGGCAGCGAATTCGGTGTGGTCGTCCTGCGCAAAGGCAGCGAGGTGCGCTTGCCCGATGGCGTTGAGGAGCCGGCCATGATCGGCACGATGGCACGCATCGACGACTGGCGCGCGACCATGCCGTCGCTGCTCGAATTGGTGTGTCGTGGCACGACCAAGTTTCAGCTCTCGTCCATCGAACAGGGGAAGTACGGCCTGTGGACGGGCGAAGCGCACATGCTGCCGGACGACGTCAACGTCGCCATTCCCGACACCTTGCAGACCAGTGCCGACACGTTGGGCAAGCTGATTGCCGGGTTGCAGCGCGACCCCGCGCGCGCGGCAAAATTGCTGCTGGCACCGCCGTACCGCCTGGACGAATGCGGGTGGGTTGCGGATCGGTGGGCCGAATTGTTGCCGCTCCCGCCGCACGAAAAAGAAGCCCTCCTGGGCGTCTTCGATCCGGCGGCGCGTCTGGCGCGCATCCAGGCGTTCCTGACCGATCACGGCGTGCTGTCCTGACTGTCGATCCGGGAAGGGGGTGGGGCGTTCGTTTCGTCAAAGCCCGCCAGACAGGCGATAATGCCGCCTGCAACGTTTTTCCATGCCGCGACGGACCGCGTCGTGCCGCAGCCAGCGGCGCCGGGGTGCGGCGGTATCGTCACAGAAATCCATGACAGTCCAGATCAACGAAGAACTCAAGGCGTACATCGATCCGCTCACGCCTGACGAATACGGGGCGCTCGAACAGAGCCTGCTTGCCGAGGGGTGTCGCGACGCCCTGGTGCTATGGGGCGACGTGCTGGTCGACGGCCACAATCGCTACGCGATTTGCCGCAAGCACGACATCGAATTCCGTACGGTGCAGAACCTGTCGTTCAAGTCCATGGACGACGTGCGTCTGTGGATGATCGACAATCACCTCGGTCGGCGCAGCGTGTCCGATTACCAGCGCGGCGTGCTGGCGTTACGTAAGAAGACCATTCTCGAAGGTCGCGCCGGTAGCGAGGCCCCAGCGCAGGCCGAGGCGCCGCAGGCCGCTTCCGCAGGCGAGGCCGCCGAGGCAACCGGGGCCAATGCGTCGATCCCCGCGCATACGATGGCGCTCACGCGCGCGGCGTTGGCGCGTGCGGCACGTTTGTCGAGCAACACGCTGGGGCAAATCGAGCAGATCCACAATGCGGCGGCACCGGAGCTGGTGGATGCCGTCAAGCGCGGCGAGGTGTCGATCAATGCGGCGGCGGCCGTCTCGACCTTGCCGCAGGCGGCGCAGGTGGCGGCGGTCGTCGCCGGCAAGCAGGAGTTGCGAGAGCTGGCACGTCAGGTGCGCGAGGCACGTCCGGTCAAGCCGCGCAAAAAGAAAGACGACGAGATCGTTGAGGACGATGACGGCACGCCGCCGTGGGATACCACCGCAGCGCCGGCCGACGAACTCACGCGTCTGTCAAAAGAACTCAAAGCCATGACCGCCGAGCGCGATGCGCTCAAGAAGAAGGTAGCCCATCTGAGCATCGCGCTGGCGGAGGCGCGAGCGGGCAAGTGAGCATGCGAACTCCCAGACCCCAGGGCCTTCATCAGGCCATCCGCGACACGCTTCGAGACGAGATCTTGAGCGGCGTGCTCCCGGGTGGGTACCAATTGCGTCAGGAAGCGCTGGCCGAACGCTTCAACGCGAGCCGCGTGCCCGTGCGCGAAGCGTTGCGGCAATTGGAAGCGGAGGGGTTGGTCACACACCATCTGAATCGTGGCGCGACCGTGGCGAGCATGAATCTCGAGCAGTTGTGCGAATTGCTAGAGATTCGCGTGGCGCTGGAATGTCACGCCGCCAAACTGGCTGTGCCCAATATGGCCGAGCGCGACTTCCAGGTCATGGAGCAGATTCTGGCCGACTACTCGGCATCCGACGTCGTCGCCGAATGGGCCGAGTACAACCGGCGTTTCCATCTTGCGCTCTCGGCGCCCGCCAACAATCGACGTTTGCGCATGCTCATCGAAGCGCATTGCCTCAATACCGATCGCTATTCAAACCTTGCGATGTCGCAGGCCACCGGCAAAGAAAAGCCTCAGCACGATCACTACGAGATTCTGGCGGCATGCCGGCGTCGCGACGTGACGGCGGTCGTGTCCCTGCTCGAGGCGCATATCCTCACCACACGCAACGAAATCAAGGCCATGGCGCGCGCCGACGTCAGCTTCCTCTCGCTCGCTGCCATCTGAGTCGTCGTCGCTGATTACAGTGGCTGACGGCTCGATTTGTGCTCAGTTGTGAATTCAGTGCACGAATCTTGTTCGTCTGCGGGGACTTCTTGCGTGAGCGGGAATCCGGGACACTGTGCGCTTCGGTCGCGCCGGTCAGCGAGTGCAGATGCGGTTGGCGCGACGTCACTGACAGGAGTTGCATTCATGAGTCTTCCCGCCTTCGGCCTCGGCACGTTCCGTTTGAAGGGCCAAACCGTCGTCGATACCGTTACCCAGGCGCTGGCGCTGGGATACCGCGCGATCGACACTGCGCAGATCTACGAGAACGAGGCTGACATCGGGCGCGCACTGGCGGCATCGGGCGTCAAGCGTGACGCGTTGCATCTCACGACCAAGATCTGGGTCGACAACTTTTCCCGTGACAAGCTGATTCCGAGCCTGAAGGACAGTCTTTTGAAGCTCGGCACCGACCGTGTCGATCTGACGCTGATTCACTGGCCGTCTCCGGCCAATGCGGTGCCGATGGACGAATATCTCGGCGCGTTGCGCGAAGCGCGCGAGCAGGGTTTGACCGGCGCCATCGGCGTGTCCAATTTCACCGTCGCGCTGTTGCAACAGGCAATCGGCATCGTTGGGTCGGGCGAGTTGGCGACCTTGCAGATCGAACTGAGTCCGTATCTACAGAACCGCAAGGTGGTGGAATTTGCGCGTTCGCAGGGCGTGCACGTCACGTCTTACATGACGCTGGCGTACGGCAAAGTGCTGAACGATCCGGTGCTTTTGAAGATTGCCGAGGCGCATGGGGCGACCACGGCGCAAGTCGCGCTGGCCTGGGCGATGCAGCAGGGGTACGCCGTCATTCCCTCGTCCACCAAGCGCGAGAATCTCGCGAGCAACATGAAGGCTTGCGACCTGCGGCTGAGCGATGACGACCTGGCACACATCGCCACGCTCGATCGCAACGAGCGTCAGGCCAATCCGGCGTCGCTCGCGCCCGCTTGGGACTGAAATACGCGGTTAGGGGGATTGTGGGCCGCTCGCCCGGCGTGCGACAGAGGCGGGGCGTGTGCGAGAATAGCGCATTGCCGGACTCGGCCAATTGCGCTGTGCTGGGCGCGTCCCAAACGGGGCGGGTGATGTGCAGCGGCTTTTCGTCAACGTTTCATGAATCGAGATTTACCCGCCACCGACGAGACCTACATGGGCCTGGCGCTCCAGCAGGCCCGCGTCGCGATGGTGCAGGGCGAGGTGCCGGTCGGCGCTGTGGTCGTATGCGATGGGCAAGTGATTGCCGTCGGGCACAACTGCCCGGTCGGCGGTCACGACCCGTCGGCCCATGCCGAAATGCAGGCATTGCGTGCGGCGGCACAGGCATTGGGCAACTACCGGCTGCCGGAATGCGAACTGTACGTGACGCTCGAGCCGTGCGTCATGTGTGCGGGCGCGATCATGCACGCGCGCGTGAAGCGCGTCGTATATGGGGCTGCCGATCCCAAGACCGGGGCGTGCGGCAGCGTCGTCGACCTGTTCGCGGAACCTCGGCTCAATCATCATGCCGAAGTGCTCGGCGGCGTCATGCGCGACGAATGCGTTGGCATTCTCCAGACCTTTTTCAGTGAGCGACGTGCCGCTGCGAAGGCGCGTCGCTCGTCGGCGGCTGGCGACACGGCTGGCGAGACTCCGACGTCAACACCGGGATCCCTCAATTGACGCAGACCAGGCTTCTCGAACTGATTGCTCCTTCCGGCTACGCGCCGGATCCCGACGTCGCCGCGCGCGGCATCGAGACGTTGGAGCGCCTCGGCTACACCATCAGCAATCGCGAGTCGCTTGAGCGCCGATATTTGCGCTTTGCGGGGACCGATGCCGAGCGCGTTGCAGAAATCAACCGGTTGGCGGGGAGTGCCCATCCCATGCCTGAGATCGTGCTCGCGGTGCGCGGCGGTTACGGTGCTGTGCATTTGCTCGACCAGATCGACTACGAGGGCTTGCATCGCCGGTTATCGGGGGCGCCGGTTGCCATCATTGGCCATAGCGATTTCACGGCGGTGCAACTGGCGCTGTTGGCGCAGGCCCGTCTCACCACCTTTGCCGGGCCGATGTTGCTGGCGGACTTCGGGGCCGATCCCTTAAGCGATTTCACCCTGACGCAATTCCAATCCGTTTTGCGCTCGCCCCGTCACGTGACCGAGTGGCAGGGGGACGGAGCGAGCGGCGACATCGATGTGTCGGGCACCTTGTGGGGAGGGAATCTGGCGATGGTATGCAGCTTGATCGGCACACGGTACCTGCCGCAGATCGATGGGGGCGTGTTGTTCGTCGAGGATGTGAACGAGCCGCCGTATCGCGTCGAGCGGATGTTGTACCAGTTGCATCAGTCCGGCATTCTGGCGCGGCAGCGGGCGTTGGTGCTGGGCGACTTCTCGCAATACCGCGTGACCGAGTACGACAACGGTTACGACATGCCGGCGATGATCGAGAGCGTGCGCAAGGTGATCGGCATTCCGATCGTGACCGACATGCCGTTCGGCCACTGCCCCGACAAACTGACCTTGCCGGTGGGCGGGCAGGCCAGATTGCAGACGTCCGGGGCACAGGTCACGCTGACACTTACGGGATATCCCTATCTGTCCGAGTCATCACTGGCGTAGCGCCGACCGAGCGTCCGGCAAAGCAGCATAGCGGCAAGCGAAAGCACGCCGGGTCGATACGACGGCCCTGCGTGCTTTTTTGTTGTCGAGATGATTGACGTGCGTTGTCCGATTTTCTCCTAATTTTTTCGATATTTGGCGAATTTTAAGCAAAATCATCGCGATCGAAAATCCGTGGGCGGGGGTGATGCCGGGGGTAAATGGGCGACGGAGCGCGCCTGAGCGGAAGGGATAAAGAGGGGGCGACTATACGATTAAGCGCAGCCTGAATATCTGAATCTGGCTATGTTTCCGCGGGGTGGATTTGGCTACACTGCTTCGATCGTTTCGCCATCCCCAGAATGCCAGGACACCATGGCCAGCCACATTGCAAGTTCCAACGACTATCCGCGCGACCTGATCGGTTATGGGCGTCACGTACCGTTTGCCGACTGGCCGGGGCGTGCACGCATTGCTGTCCAGTTTGTTCTGAACTACGAAGAAGGCGGCGAGAACTGTGTATTGCACGGTGATCGCGCGTCCGAGCAATTCCTGTCCGAGATCATTGGCGCGGCGGCATATGAAGCGCGTCACATGAGCATGGAGTCCATCTACGAGTATGGGTCGCGGGCGGGCGTGTGGCGCATCTTGCGCGAATTCGAGCGTCGTGGTCTGCCGTTGACCGTATTTGGCGTGGCGATGGCCATGCAGCGTCATCCCGAAGTCACCGCCGCGTTCCAGGAATTGGGACACGAAATCGCGTGTCACGGATGGCGCTGGATTCACTACCAGGGCATGGACGAGGCGACCGAGCGTGAGCACATGCGCGTCGCCATCGACATCTTCAAGGAAATGACGGGAAGCGCGCCGCTTGGCTGGTATACCGGCCGTGACAGCCCGAATACTCGGCGTTTGGTGGTCGAGCAGGGCGGGTTCGTGTACGACTCCGACAACTACGGAGACGACTTGCCGTTCTGGACGCAGGTGAAGACGGGGAACGGCGAGGTCAAGCCACACCTTGTCGTGCCGTACACCCTGGATTCCAACGACATGCGCTTTGCGGCGCCGCAGGGTTTCAATACAGCGGATCACTTCTTCCACTACCTGCGTGATGCCTTCGACGTCCTGTATGCCGAAGGGGACGAGGCGCCGAAGATGCTGTCGGTGGGCATGCACTGCCGATTGTTGGGTCGCCCGGGGCGATTTGCGGCGTTGCAGCGATTCCTCGATCACATTGAAAAGCATGATCGCGTGTGGGTGTGTCGTCGAATCGACGTGGCACGTCACTGGCAGGCGCGCCATCCCTACGCGGTGGCGTAAGCGAGAAAGGTTGCGTGAGGTGACTGCGTCCGGAGGGGGGCGTAGTCGCTGGTTGAAATTTGAAATTGGCCGGCGTCACCGGGCTGTGCGAGCGGCATGGCGGGTCGTCGCCGTTGTTTTCCAGGAGAGCTGTTAATGAACGCCCCGTTGCCTATGACCCAACGTACCGTTGCCGAACTATCGGCGTTGCCGCGTGCCGAGTTCGTTGCGGCGCTCGACGGCATCTTCGAGCATTCCGCGTGGGTGGCCGAAGCGGCTTGGGAAGACCGTCCGTTTGCTACCGTCGAGGCATTGCAGGATGCCATGTGTCAAGCCGTCATCGATGCTGGCGAAGGCCCTCAGCTCGACCTTATTCGTGCTCACCCGGAATTAGCGGGCAAAGCGGCCGTGCGAGGCGAACTGACGGCGGAGTCTACGCGAGAGCAGGCAGGGGCGGGGTTGGACCAGTGCAGCGCGGACGAGTTTGCGCGGCTGACCGAACTCAATGAAGCGTACAAGGCCAAATTCGGGTTTCCGTACATCCTGGCGGTGCGGGGGCATAGCCGCGCCAGCATCATCGAAAATTTTGCGGCGCGCGTTGCAAACAGCCGGGCGGACGAGATCGACGAGTGCTTGCGGCAGATCTTCCGAATAGCCGGATTCCGGTTACAGGATCTGGTTCGCGGCTGAGTTGATGGCCGATTGGGCGATACACCTCCGTCTCAGCCCGAATCATTCAGTTTCAGACATTACCGAGTCTCAAGGAGTTGGCATGGCCCTCGCCCCGCAAGATCCGAACGCACCGGAATTCGTGCGCCGTTACGTCAATCTGGCTGATCCGCGCCTGG
>NZ_CABPRU010000009.1 GCF_902459705.1 Pandoraea terrigena
GGGGGGGGGGGGGGGGAGAGGGCGTTGAGAGAGACGGACCGGGGCCCCTTTCTGCAGCGAGTTGGGTTTATGTCTGAGAGGCGGAAAGGGGCCCCGGTCCGTCTGACTGCGGGGGTGTGAAGCGGGTGAAGCATGTGAAGGCCCATTGGGGTGCGCGGCGGCGCCCCGGAGATGGGACCTGGGCCGTCAGAGCAGACGATAAGCCAGTCGAGCGGCGACGCGAGCGCCTGCGCCTTGTGGGTCGAAGCGGGGGTTGTACTCTGCCAGATCGGCCACGCGCAGCTTGCCTGAGCGGCGCACATGCGTGACGATGGCTTCGACGACGGGCATTGGCACACCACACGCTGCGGGAGCGGAAACGCCCGGCATGACCGGCGCTGGAAGCACATCGAGATCGATCGTCAGGTAGACATGCGAGACGTCGGCAATCAGTGCGTCGATTTGTGCGAGGCGCGCCTCCAGATGCCGGTCTTGCATCTCGGTGTCTTCCACGTGGGTGACCTTCAACTCGCGGGCGCGTTCGAACAACGACGCCGTGTTGCTCAAGCGGCTCACACCCAGGCAGGCGTAGTCGAACGGAAGTCCGGCTGCTTCGCATGCCTGCGCGATCTGATCGAACGGCGTGCCCGACGTGCCCGGGCGTGCCGTGCGCAGGTCGAAGTGGGCGTCGAGATTCAGGATCAGCACGCGCGATTGGTCGCCGTGGTCGTCGAGATGCGCGCGCAGTCCTTGCCATGTGCCCCATGCAATTTCGTGACCGCCGCCGAGCACCAGCGGTTGCGCGCCCGCGTCCAGTTGACGGCGAACCGCGTCGGCCAGCGCCGTCTGCGCCGCCTCGAGGTCATCGCCGTCACACGTGACATCGCCGGCGTCGAACAGGCATGCGATGTCGTGCGCAGGCAGGTTCGCCAGCGCACGCCGGATCGCCTGGGGTCCCTCAGCGGCGCCGACGCGCCCCTGATTGCGTTTGACGCCCGCATCGCAGGCGAAGCCGAGCAGCACGGGGGCGCCGCTGGGGGCGGCATCAGTACCCGAATCGATCACTCGCACGACGTTGAAAAGCCGGCGCGTATCACCTCGCTCGCCAGTATCCGTGCGCCCGTGCCAGATCGGGGGATCGCCGGTGGCCGATGTCAATTGAGTCGCCATGAGAGTCTCCTGTTTGCCGGGACGGATCAAACCGTGGCAAGCTCGCGCCACTCGCCGTGGCGCACCGTACGCGAGGGCAACTCGCCACCCAGCCAGTAGGCGAGTTCTGCCGGCCGCTCGATTTCCCACACCACGAAATCCGCTGTCTTCCCGGCTTCGAGGGTGCCGTGCGTGCCAAGCATGCCCAGGGCCTTGGCCGCATTGCGCGTAACGCCCGCCAGCGCTTCCTCCGGCGTCAGGCCGAATAGCGTACAGGCCATGTTGAGCATCAGCCGCAGCGACAACGCAGGCGAGGTGCCGGGGTTCAGATCGGACGCCACCGCGATATCGACACCGTGGCGGCGAAGCAGGTCGACCGGCGGGCGGCGCGTCTCCTGCAACATATGGAACGCGCCCGGCAGCAGCACGGCAACCGTGCCTGCACGCCCCATCGCGGCGGCATCGTCGGCACTCATGTATTCCAGATGATCGGCCGACAGTGCCCCCAGCTCGGCCGCGAGGCTTGACCCACCGAGCGGGGAGAGCTGCTCGGCGTGCAGCTTGACGGGCAGCTTCAGCTTCTGCGCACGCAGCAGCACGCGCATGACCTGCGACGCAGAGAAGGCAATGGTCTCGCAAAACGCATCGACCGCGTCGACCAGACCTTCCTCGGCAAGCGTCGGCAGGATGTCGGTGCAGACGTAGTTCACATACTCGTCGGCCTTGCCCGCGAACTCCGCGGGCACCGTGTGCGCCGCCAGGCACGTGGTTTTCACCGTGACCGGCAACGCCTCGCCCAGCCGACGCGCCACCCGCAACATCTTGCGCTCACTGTTCAGATCGAGGCCGTAACCAGACTTGATCTCGACCATGGTGACGCCATCGCGCATCAGCGCGAGCAACCGTTTGCGTGCCGATTCGAAGAGCGCATCCTCGGTGGCATCGCGCGTGTGCCGCACCGTATGCTTGATGCCGCCGCCGGCGGCGGAGATATCCGCATAGCTCACGCCTTGCAATCGTTGCTCGAATTCGAGGCTGCGGTTGCCGCCGAACACCAGGTGCGTGTGGCAATCGATCAGGCCGGGTGTGACCCACGCCCCTTGCAGGTCCACGCATGCATCCGCATCCACGCTCGAGGCCGAACGCTCGCCGCGCTCACCTATCCACTCAATGTGTTTGCCGTGCGTGACGATAGCGGCATCGTCGATGGCGTGGTAGCGGCCATCGCGCATCGTGGCGACGCGGCAGTGCTTCCAGTACGTACGTTTCATGAGAGGCTCATTCCAGGCTCATTGGGCTGCGCACCTGCGCTTCCCTGGGTTTCACACCGAACTGATAGGCCGCCGACATCAGCACGATCCAGCCCGCACCGACATACAACGCGACACGCGTGTCCTCCATGTAGCCCAGCACCCCGATCACGAACAGCATGAACGCGATGGCCAGCGCCGGACCGACCGGCCACAGCGGCACCTTGAACTTGAGCGCGGCGACTTCCGCGGCCGGCAGACGCCGGCGCATCGCCACCTGCGAGAGCAGGATCATCAGCCACACCCACACCGTCGCGAATGTGGCAATGGACGCGATGATCAGAAACACGCCCTCCGGGATCAGGTAGTTGAGCACCACGCCGCCGAGCAGCGCGGCCGTCATCACGAGCACCGTGACCCACGGCACGCCGTGGCGCGACGTCACAGAAAAGGCGGCCGGCGCCTGACCGTGTTCAGCCATGCCGAACATCATCCGGCCCGCGCCGAAAATGTTGCTGTTGATGGCGGAGATGGCGGCGGAAATGACGATCACGTTCAGGATGGCCGCTGCGGACTTGATGCCCAGCCCGGAGAAAATCTGCACGAACGGGCTGCCCTGACGGCCGATGCCGGTCCACGGGAAGATTGCCATGAGCACACACATCGTCAGCACGTAGAACAGCAGAATGCGCATCGGCACGGCGTTGATGGCGCGCGGAATGACGGTTTCCGGATTCTTGGCTTCCCCGCCGGTAATGCCGATGATCTCGATGCCGCCATAGGCGAACATCACCACGGCCAGCGACGCCACGAGTCCTCCCCAGCCATTGGGCAGGAAACCGCCGTGCGACCAGAGATTGCTAACCGCCGGCGCATGCTCGCTATGCAGTTGCACCCCAGTGAACAGGATCACGCCGCCGCCCACGATCATCGCCACGATGGCGAGGATCTTGAGCAGCGCCAGCCAGAATTCCAGCTCACCGTACACCTTCACGTTGCACAGGTTCAGCCCACAGATCAACATCACGATGCCGAGCACCCAGATCCATTGCGGCACGTCCGGGAACCAGAATCCCATGTAGATCCCGAACGCTGTCACGTCCGCCAGACAGACGATGACCATTTCCAGGATGTAAGTCCAGCCCGTGAGGAAGCCGGCCAGCGAGCCAAGATTGTCGCTCGCATAGCGGCCGAACGAGCCGGAGACGGGCTGGCGCACGACCATCTCGCCCAGCGCGCGCATCACCATATACACGGCGGCGCCGCCCAGAATATAGGCCAGGATCACGGCCGGACCGGCCAGTTGGATGGCGGACGCCGAGCCGTAGAACAGGCCCGTGCCGATGGCGGAGCCGAGCGCCAGAAAGCGGATGTGCCGCGCGCTCAGATTGCGTTGCAGGTTTTTCAAGCTGTCTCCTGAATACGTGATGCGCCTGCCCGCGATGGCGGGGGCGAGTGAAGTCAGGGGTATGGCCCGACGTTCAGGCCAGCGAATCGGTATTCCGCTGGACGACGGGCGACCCGGTACACCGTGTCGCCGGCGCGCAAATCGCAGTTCGCTTTGCGCCGGCAGGGTGTAAAGCCAGCGCGGCTTAAATGCTTGGCGCGCTAGGCAACGTACCGGCCGGCACGAGCGCGCTGAGATGGCGCTGCGCAATCAAGGTGCTCGCCCCTTCGATGTCGGGCGCAAAGTAGCGGTCCTTATCGTAGAACGGAACCGCCTGGCGCAGCAGCGCGCGGGCGCGCTCAAGGACTGGCGTCGACTTGACGCCCTCGCGGAAGTCCAGCCCCTGGCAGGCGCCAAGCCATTCGATCGCGATAATCCCCTTGACGTTATCGGCCATCTCCCAAAGCCGCTTCCCGGCGTTGGGCGCCATCGACACGTGGTCTTCCTGGTTGGCCGAGGTCGGCAGACTGTCTACGCTGGCCGGGTGCGCCAGGGCCTTGTTCTCGGAGGCGAGTGCCGCTGCTGTCACCTGCGCAATCATGAACCCGGAATTCACGCCGCCGTTGGCCACGAGAAACGCGGGCAACTGCGACATGTGCTTGTCCATCATCAGGGAAGTGCGCCGCTCGCTCAGCGCGCCGATCTCGGCCAGCGCCAGCGCGAGGTTGTCCGCGGCCATGGCGACCGGCTCGGCGTGGAAGTTGCCGCCGGAGATCACATCGCCCTGTTCCCAGAACACGAGCGGGTTGTCCGATACGGCATTCGCTTCGACCGCGAGCACGTCGGCCGCCTGACGGATCTGCGTGAGGCACGCCCCCATGACCTGCGGCTGGCAGCGCAGCGAATACGGATCCTGCACCTTTTCGCAGTGCGCGTGCGATTGACCCACCTCGCTCGTCTCACCGAGCAGATGGCGATAGAGCGCAGCGGCATCGATCTGGCCGCGCTGGCCGCGGGCAGCGTGAATGCGCGCGTCGAACGGGGCGCGCGAGCCGAGCATGGCTTCCACCGTCAAGGCACCGCAGACGCTGGCGGCGGCGAATAGGTCTTCCGCTTCGAACAGGCCACGCAAGGCGTAGGCCGTTGAGACTTGCGTGCCGTTGAGCAGCGCCAGGCCCTCCTTGGCGGCAAGCGTGAGCGGCTCGAGCCCGGCCACGGCGAGGGCTTCGCGGGCGCTCATCCACTGACCGCGATACCGCGCCTGGCCTTCGCCCAGCAACAGCAGCGACATATGGGCGAGCGGAGCGAGATCGCCCGAGGCGCCGACCGAACCCTTGAGCGGGATGCGCGGATAGACCTCCGCGTTCACCAGCGTGATGAGGGCATCGATGACTTTGCGGCGAATCCCCGAGAAGCCACGTGCCAGGCTGTTGATCTTGAGCACCATGATGAGGCGCACGAGCGCGTCGTCGAGCGGCGCGCCCACGCCAGCCGCGTGCGAGAGCACCAGCGAGCGTTGCAGGTTCTCGAGATCCTCCTTGGCGATGCGCGTTGTGGCGAGCAGACCGAAGCCGGTGTTGATGCCATAAGCCGTGCGGCCTTCGGCCACGATGGCCTCGACGCAGGCCACGCTCTTGTCGATGGCGGCATAGGCGGTCTCGTCGAGCGTGAGCTTGGTCGGGTGTTGATAGGCGTCGCGCAGTTGCGCGAGTGTGAGCGCGCCGGGCGTCACAAACAATTGTGCCATGGTCGGATTTCCTTGATTCGACGGGTTCTGGGGTGTCTCGCTTACTGCGCGTTGCCAAGCATGGGCAAGTTCAGGCCATGCTCGCGCGCGCATTCGACGGCGATGTCATAGCCTGCATCGGCGTGGCGCATGACGCCCGTCGCGGGATCGTTGTGCAGCACGCGGGCGATGCGCGCGGCAGCCGCGTCGGTGCCATCGCAGACGATCACCACGCCCGAATGCTGCGAGAAGCCCATGCCGACGCCGCCGCCGTGGTGCAGCGACACCCACGTTGCGCCGCTCGCCGTGTTGAGCAGGGCGTTGAGCAACGGCCAGTCGGAGACAGCGTCAGAGCCGTCGCGCATGGCTTCGGTTTCTCGGTTGGGGCTGGCAACCGATCCCGAGTCCAGGTGGTCGCGGCCGATCACGACCGGTGCCGAGAGTTCTCCCGAGCGTACCATTTCATTGAAGGCCAGTCCGAGCTTCGCGCGCAAGCCCAGCCCGACCCAGCAGATCCGCGCGGGCAGTCCCTGGAAGCTGATGCGCTCGCGCGCCATGTCGAGCCAGCGGTGCAGGTGCTCGTCGTCCGGAATCAGTGCCTTGACCTTGGCGTCGGTCTTGTAGATGTCTTCCGGATCGCCCGAGAGCGCGGCCCAGCGGAACGGCCCGACGCCACGGCAGAAGAGGGGGCGGATATAGGCCGGCACGAAGCCGGGGAAGTCGAAGGCGTTCTCGACGCCTTCTTCCTTGGCCATCTGACGGATGTTGTTGCCGTAGTCGAAGGTCGGCACGCCCATCGCCTGGAAGTCGAGCATCGCCTTGACGTGCACGGCCATCGACTGCTTGGCGGCCTTGACGACCTCGGCGGGCTTTGTGCGTGCGCGTTCGCGATAGTCGTCCCACGACCAGCCGATCGGCAGGTAGCCGTTGAGCGGATCGTGCGCGCTGGTCTGGTCGGTGACCATGTCCGGACGCACCCCGCGACGCACCAGTTCCGGCAGAATTTCGGCCGCATTGCCGCACAGCGCAATGGACACGGCCTGGCCGGCGGCGGTGTATTTGGCGATGCGCGCGAGGGCGTCGTCGAGGTCCTTGGCTTGCTCGTCGACGTAACGTGTGCGCAGGCGGAAGTCGATACTGGTCTGCTGGCACTCGATGTTCAGCGAGCAGGCGCCGGCCAGTGTGGCGGCCAGCGGCTGTGCGCCGCCCATGCCGCCCAGACCGGCGGTGAGCACCCAACGCCCCGTCAGGTTGCCCCCGTAGTGCTGGCGACCGGCTTCCACGAACGTCTCGTACGTGCCCTGCACGATGCCCTGGCTGCCGATGTAGATCCACGAGCCGGCCGTCATCTGGCCGTACATGGCCAACCCCTTGGCGTCGAGTTCGTTGAAATGCTCCCAGGTCGCCCAGTGGGGCACCAGGTTCGAGTTGGCGATGAGCACGCGCGGCGCGTCGGCGTGGGTCTTGAACACGCCCACCGGCTTGCCCGATTGCACAAGCAGCGTCTCGTCATCGCCCAGCGTCTTGAGCGTTTCGACAATCTTGTCGTAGCACTCCCAGTTGCGCGCAGCCCGACCGATGCCGCCATAGACGACGAGCGCGTGCGGGTTCTCGGCGACGTCCGGGTCGAGGTTATTCATCAGCATGCGCAGCGGGGCTTCCGTGAGCCAGCTACGGGCATTGAGCTGCGCGCCGCGCGGCGCGCGTATCGTGACATCGCGGTATCGGGTGAATTGGCTCACAACGGGTTCCTCTAATTCGGAGCGGAGAATGACTTGTACAGTATTGTATATACAAGTTATCGTGAACTAGGGTTTTCACGCAGTGCGGTGACGCATGGGGTGCGGCTTAAGGGGATTGTGCGACTGGCGTGCAGTGGCGCCGACGCTGGATTAATCGGGCTCGCCGAAGCGACCCTCAAGCCGATGCCGGGAGCCGGGGTGCAGCAGGCGAGCCACGGAGACGATGCGCTTGCCGGTCCAGGTGCGACGCCGAATGAGCAGGCACGGCTCCGTGCGCGCAATGTGCAGCAGTTGCGCTTCCTCCGGCGTGGCCGTCACGGCTTCGACGACATGCTCGCCCGAGGTGAGCGGCGACAGGCGCTGCAGATAAGCGTTGGGGGTGAGTTGGGTGAAGTCCTGCTCGAGATAATCCGGCGCGAGTGCGGGATTGACGAAGCGGTCTTCGATCTGCACCGGCACGTTGTCCTGGTAGTGGACGATCACCGAGTGGAAAAGCTTTTCGCGCTCTTGCAGTCCCATGGAAACGGCCCGTTCGGGACCGGCAAGTTCTTCGCGCAGCAGCTTGATTTCGGCACGATGGCGATGGCCGTGCCCGGAGATCTCGTCGGCAATATTGTTGACGGCCAGCAGCGGCGAGTGGGATTTTGGCTCGGCGACGAACGTGCCGACGCCCTGCATGCGCACGAGACGCCCCTCGGCGGTGAGTTCCCGCAGCGCGCGGTTGACCGTCATCCGGCTCACCCCGGAGAGGTCGACCAACTCGTTTTCCGATGGCACGCGGTGATGCGGCGGCCAGGCGCCACTGTCGATCTGACGACTGATGAACTGCTTGAGTTGCAAATAGCGCGGCGCCGGCCCTTGTTCGTTGAGCGTTTCGACCGTCGGTTGGGCAGATTGACGTGGCACCTTAATGGCTTCTCCGGTCACGGGCGTGCGGGGGGAAAGCCTGAAGCATAAGCCAATCGCTTGCCGTGGAGGAGAAAAAAGCGGCCCGGCGCACATGACGCCGATCCAGGTGAGGCCGTGCGCGCGCGGCGCCGGGGCGCGCCGCGCATTGAAATGCTCCCGCTTACCAACCGTGCAATCGCGACCAGACGGCGAGGTCGCGATCGGGGGCAACGGCGTGGTATTCGGGGAATTGCGCCCCGGTCGCGCAGGCGTGATTGGGCAGGATGCGCAGCAACGTGCCAATGGGGAATCGCGCAACGATGTCGAGGTCGGGCTCGCCTTCGCGCGACAGAATGCCGTGTTCCTGGTTGGCGCCGCTCAACTGATACCCGGGCACGAGGCTGCCGTCGATGCGGCACACCTGTCCATAGCCGAAATCACGCTTCTGCTTTTGGGTGCCCCGGTCGCGGCTCATGGCCATCCAGCCTGCGTCGACAATGGCCCAGCCCTTGTCGGCCTGATGCCCGATCACGGTCGTGAGCACGCTCAGTGCCAGTTCGTCGGCCGTGCACACGCCAATGTTGTGCATGACGAGATCGAAGAACACGTACACGCCCGCACGCACTTCGGTCACGCCGTCGAGATGCTCGGCGGTGAGGGCGGTGGGCGTCGAGCCGACGCTGACTACCGGGCACGGTAGCCCGGCATCGCGCAAACGCGTGGCGGCGCGCACGCAGCCGGCGCGCTCCTGCTCGGCGATGGCCACGAGCGCTTCATGCGTGTCGACGTCATAGCTGGAGCCGGCGTGGGTCATGACGCCGCCCAACGATGCCCCGCCGTCATGCAGCACACGTGCCACGTCTAGCAGAGCATCGCCCTCAGGGACGAGGCCCGAGCGATGTCCGTCGGTGTCGATCTCGATCCACACCTCGAATGTTTCACCGAACTCGGCGCCGAACGCCACGATGGCCTGCGCCGATGCGACGCTGTCCGTGAGAATCTTCAGGTCGCAACCGCGGCGCCGCAAGGCGAGGGCGGCCGGCAGCTTGCTCGCGACCATCCCCACCGCATAGAGGATGTCGGTCACGCCATCGTCGAAGAAGCGGGCGGCTTCCTTGAGGGTGGAGACGGTGATGCCTGCGGCGCCGGCTTCGATCTGTGCGCGTGCCACTTCCACGCACTTGCTGGTCTTGACGTGGGGACGCAAGCGCACGCCCAGCGCGTCCATGCGGGACTGCATGCGACGAATGTTGTGCTGCATGCGTGGCACGTCGATCACGGCGGCCGGTGTGTCGAGCATCGGCAGCGCGGTCGGGAGGAGGGGCGGCTTCGCGGTCTTGGTCATGTGTCTCGGACGGTGGGGGACGGGCGTGGGCAGCCGTGCCGCGTGGCGCCGTCGTAAAAGGCGCCAGTGTAGGAAGGATGGGGGGCCTCGTGGTTAATTGAGGCAACATCAAACATTAAGCTCAGATGAATGGTCCAGATCGAGAACGTGCGTCCGGTCCAGGCGTTGGCGCCATCGGCGTGGCTCAGTGCGGTGGCACGATGGCCATGCCGACGGCCGCCGCAGCGGTGAGTGTCGTCATGACAATGCGCTCGGCGCTATAGTGCGCGCTCGATGGCCTGACCGAGCAGCGACAGCCCGAGATCGATCTCTTCTTCGCTGACAGTCAGCGGCGGGGCGATGCGGAATACGCCGCCCATGCCGGGCAGTTGCACGATGTTCATGCTCAGGCCAAGGGCCATGCACTCGCGTGTGATTTTCGCACCGAGTCCGTCGGCAGGCGCCTTGGTGCGGCGATCCTTGACGATTTCCATGCCGAGCAGCAGGCCCCGGCCACGCACGTCGCCCACGCATTCGAAACGCTCCATCAGTCCGAGCAATCCGTTGCGCAGGCGCTCGCCCAAGACGTTGGCGCGCGCGACAAGGCCGTCGCGGGCGACGACGTCGAGCACGCGCAAGCCGACGGCCGCCGGCAGCGGATCGGAGACGTGGGTGGTGTAGAAGAGGTAGCCGCGCTCATGGGCGCGCTCTTCAATTTCGGCAGATGTCACGATGGCGGCGAGCGGCAGCCCGGCGCCGAGGGTTTTCGAGAGCGTGAGGATGTCGGGCGTGACGCCGTCACGCTCGAACGCGAACATGGTGCCGGTGCGCCCGATGCCGGTCTGCGCTTCGTCGAGTATGAGCAGCATGCCGCGCGCTTCGCATTTGCGCTTGAGCGCCGCGAGATAGCCCGGGGGCAGCTCGATGATGCCGCCCGAACTGAGGATCGGCTCCGCGATGAAGGCCGCGAGGTTGCCACTGGACTGGCGATCGATCAGGTCGAACGCGTAGTCCAGTTCGGCGAGGTAGTCATACTGGCCGGCCGGGCCGAAGCGGGGACGATAGGTGAACGGCGCGGGAATCGCGAACGAGCCGATCGCGGCCGGACCGACGCCTTTGCGTCCAGCACTGTAGGTCGCGGCGGCGGCGCCACCGGTCATGCCATGCCACGATTGTGCGAACGCGACGATTTCGAATTTTCCGGTGACGAGCTTGGCCATGCGAATGGCCGCTTCGTTCGCTTCGGCGCCGGTGCTCAACAGCATGACCCGATCGAGGCCGTCGGGAGTGATGTCGGCGAGCCGTGTGGCGAGATCGACCACCGGTCGGGAAAGCATGCCGCTGAACAGGTGATCGAGCGTGGCGATGGACTCGGTGACGACAGCGACGATGTCGGGATGGCTGTGGCCAAGCACGGCGCTCATCTGCCCGGAGGTGAAGTCGAGAATGGCTCGGCCGTCGGCGTCGTAGACGAAGCTGCCTTGCGCTCGTTCGATGATCATCGGCTCGAAGGTGCCGCCATAACGGATCAGATGCTGTCGGGCATTGCGCCAGAAGTCGGTGTCTTGGTTCTTGGACATGCAGAAATCTCCGATGAGCAACGGCGATGGGCATTTACCGCTTGCAGTCTAGGCAGCGCTCTGATTTCATGGAAGCGAATAATGCTAATGAAAGATAGAAGCGAGTCTAATATCTTGAGCCTGTCCCTCGAAATCGACCTGCTGCGCTCGTTCGTCGCCATTGCGCAGGCGGGGTCGCTCAGCGTGGCGGCGCAGCGCATTGCGCGAACGCAGTCGGCGCTGAGCCAGCAGATGAAGCGTCTGGAAGCGATCGTTGATCAACCGTTGTTGCAGCGCACTGGGCGCGGGGTGGTGTTGACGAGTCCTGGAGAGCGCTTGTTGGGACACGCCCAGCGGATTCTGAGGGTGCACGACGAAGCCATGGCGGAGATGTCGGGCCGGGGGTTGCGCGGCACGATTCGCTTCGGTTGCCCGGATGACTACGCGGCCGCGTTTCTGCCCCACCTGCTGCGAGGGTTTGCGGTGGCGCATCCGCTGGCGTTGGTCGAGGTGATCTGCGAACCTACGCCGCGTCTGATGGCGCAATTGGCGCGTCATGCGCTGGATCTGGCGTTGATCTCGTTGCCGGCAGGCATGGACGAGCGCGAGGTTATCCGGCGAGAACCGTTGGTGTGGATTGGGAGTCCCGGGCTGGCGGCGGTGCTTTCCAATCCCGACGTGCCGTTGCCATTGGCGTTGTCGGACCCGGACACGCTGGATCATATGGCGGCATGCGAGGCGTTGACGCGGGCGGGCAGGGCGTACCGCATCGCGTATGCGAGCAGCAATCTGGCCGGATTGACGGCGCTGGCGCGCTCGGGGCAAGCGCTCGCGGTCATGACGCAGACGGCGGTGCCCGCGGATTTACGCATTGTTACAGGTGATACGTTGCCGACGTTGCCGTCGGTCGGGATTACGGTAAAGTTCGATCGCGCGCGTCCGAACCCGCTGAGCGTCGCGTTTGCCGATCACATCCGGCAGACGCTGGCGGTGTTGTAGGGCGGGAACGTGGGGCACTCACGATTGCCCTGTGCGGTCGAATTTGACGCACAATTGCGCATCGTTTCGAGGCGAGGGGCAGACGCTCCCCGGCGCTTCAACAAGAAGTCGGGTTCCGGGCCTTGGGACGCCCCGATGGTGGCCGGAAACTCGTGGTTATTTCGTTATTTGTATCGAGGTCGATATGTTGGCGCGTATTTTGGCGGTTTTCCTGGTGGTCGGTTCACTGCTCTCTTTGGCAGGCTGCAATACGGTCGATGGTGTCGGGCAGGATATTTCGGGCGCGGCGCGCACCGTCAAGCGGGCGCTGTAAACGTCGGCGCCGGGTGAGGGCGGATGCTTCCGTCTTCGCCAAAATCGACGAGCATGCTGCGTCCTGAGTGAAAACGCTCGGCGTGTTTGATTCTCCCGCGACGTGCGCTTCTGCCGTTGACCCAACGGCTCGCTTTCGCCACTCTGAATACCCACCGCGGTGCGGCGTCAACATCGTTAACACCCGCCCCCAGACGGACCGGAGCCCCTTTCCGCCTCTCAAACATAAACCCAACTCGCTGCAGAAAGGGGCTCCGGTCCATCCCCCTTCACGCCCACGGTCCCTCAACCCAACGACCCAACAGCCCAAACTCGGCACCATCCAGAGAAACCACTTCGCTACCGGTGCTTTGGAAACCCGCTATCCTTCCTGGGTTCGTGCGCTTTGCTGCACCCGCTTTTCAGGAGTCCCCCCCTCGTGGCCGCTTTCGACATCGACGATATCGTCTCCTCCCTGCATTCGGCTCGCCTTCGCTGGCGCGACGGCCAACGCCGTCTGCTCGAATCCGGTGGACGCGATCTGCCCTCCCGTGAACACCTCGCCGACATCATCGGCGCCCTCAAAGGCGTGCTCTTTCCCATGCGCCTCGGTCCGCCAGACCTCCACCAGCAAGGCGAGAACTATTACGTCGGTCACACACTGACCAGCGTGCTCAATGGCCTGGCCGAACAAGCCCGGATGGAATGGCGCCACAAAGCACGCCACGACACCAACATCACGCCCGCACTCATCGAGGAACGCGCCCACGCCACCATCCAGCAATTCGCTCAAAGGCTTCCCACGATCCGCGAATTGCTCGACCGCGATGTACTCGCCGCCTATCAAGGCGATCCGGCCGCAGGCAGCGTCGACGAGGTGCTGATCTGCTACCCAGGCATCCACGCGATGATTCACCATCGCGTCGCCCACGAACTCTATCGACTCGAATTGCCACTGCTCGCCCGTATCATCGCCGAGCAAGCCCACTCGGAAACCGGCATCGATATTCACCCAGGTGCCCAAATCGGCGCAGGCTTCTTCATCGATCACGGTACCGGGGTGGTCATCGGGGAAACCGCAATTCTCGGCGAGCGCGTGCGCGTCTATCAAGCCGTCACGCTCGGCGCCAAGCGCTTCCCGGCCGACGATGACGGCAATCCGCGCAAAGGCCTCCCTCGTCACCCGATCGTGGAAGACAACGTGGTCATCTACGCCGGTGCCACGATTCTCGGTCGCGTCACTATCGGACAAGGCTCGGTGATCGGCGGCAATGTCTGGCTTACGCAAGACGTCCCGCCGTTCAGCAATATCACGCAAGCCAGATCGCGCACAGAGGCAGGCTCGCCCCCCGTGTCCGGCTGCGATAACGAATCGTCCTGAAGCCTCCCGCGTGGCGCACGCCACGCACGGATCGGTCAGGTCGCATTCAACATCGACCTCCGTCAGGCAAGCCCCGCCGCTCCCACGACAGCGCATAGCGCCACTACGGCAAGCGGCGGCGCCTTCCAACGCGTCAACAGCACGAACGCGATGGCGGCCACCGCGAAATCGGCCGCGCTATGCACAGCGCTCGTCCACACCGGCGAGTACAACGCCGAGGCCAGTATCCCCACGACGGCCGCATTCACCCCCGCAAGCATGGCTGCCGCCGACGCCCGTTCGCGCAACGCCTGCCAATGCGGCAGCGCAGCCACGACAAGCAACAGCCCGGGAAGAAAGATCCCCACGGTCGCCAGCATGGCCCCAAGCCACGGATGCGCAGGGCTCCCCGATAGCCACCCGAGATACGTTGCGAACGTGAAGAGCGGGCCAGGTACCGCCTGCGCCGCGCCATATCCGGCCAGGAAGGCGCTGTTCGACACCCATCCCGTCGCCACGGTCTGCGCCTGCAGCAGTGGCAGCACCACATGGCCACCACCGAACACCAACGCCCCGGACCGGTAGAAGCCGTCGAAGATGGCCACGGACCGCTCGTCGGTGAGATGCCGAAGGGCGGGCAACCCGGCCAGCAGCGCGCAGAAGAGGATGAGTGCGATGACGCCCGTCGCATGTGAGATACGGAATCGCGACGGTAACGTCAGCGGTTGCGCCGCCAGTGGATGCCCCGAGCGCAGCAGCAGAACGCCAAGCCCCGCGCCCAGCACGATCACGATGAGTTGCGCGAACTGGGTGGTCGTCAGCGCGAGCACGGTCATGGCAGCCAACGCAATCCCCGCACGTCGCGTGTCGGGACACAGCCGTCTCGCCATGTCCCAGACCGCCTGCGCCACGACGGCGACCGCCACGAGCTTCAAGCCATGCAGCACGCCATCGCCCACCGGCCCCCCGAGGTGCGGCGCAACGATGGCAAAGACAAGGAGCAGCAGGATCGAAGGCAGTGTGAATCCGCACCACGCGGCGATGCCACCGAGCCATCCGGCCCGCTGAAGGCCAAGGGAGAAACCGACCTGGCTACTCGCCGGTCCAGGCAGAAACTGGCATAAGCCAACCAGATCGATAAAGCTCGCATCGTCGAGCCAGCGACGCCGCTCCACGAATTCACGACGGAAATAGCCAATGTGGGCGACCGGCCCGCCGAAGCTGGTCAGGCCCAGCATCAGAAACGCCCATAGCACTTCGAGGGCGGCGCGCGGATGCATGGCAGAGGGGCCGGGGACGGTTTCGATGTCGGTTTTCAAGGGTTTCAACGCTCATCATCCAGCAGCACGAAGTTCGACATCATAGCGTCGACGCGGTGACCTCGGCATGACGCAAGCTTACGCCACGGCAGCCGCACGCGCCGCCGATCCGCGTTGTTCGTGATGGCGTCTGGCCTTCGAGGCATCGAGGTCCGTTTCCGAATTTGGCTTCTGAACCCGTGGCAGCGGTGAAGACTGCCACAATCGCCGGTTCGTTTCAGCAATCGCACGTCCGCGCGCCGCGTTAGCGTTCTCCCCGCCGCTTTGGAAGCTGTCATTCGCGATCTTGCGATGGCACTACGCAGCGGAATTTTCGGAGGAACGCTGAATGACACGATTGCATCATGCAATGCCGCACCACGCGCATCGACCGGCCGCTCACGCGCACACGACAAGACGGCGCAGCGATCGCGCCGCGTTCGTCGACGATTGGCGGGCGAGTATGGCAGTGCCGCGTTGTCAAGCTGTCCCTATGCAGGCACGTCTGCGCGCGAGTCCGCAGACGCTTCAGACGGCCGAAATGGCTCGCGCGCCGCTTGGTGCCCCCCGCCGCGAGTCCCGCCATGCCGCCTTCGCACTGGGGTTGCTGGCAGTGATTGGTACGACGGGCGTGGTTGCCGCGGCCAGCGCCCCCGGCACATCCATTGCCGGGGCAAGGTCGATCAGCCGGCGAGACGCCAACATCGAACCCTCCGTGAGCACCGCGCCGATCACGTTGCCGCATTCGGAGACCGTCTCGGGCATGCATGCGTTGCTGCGCGTGTGGCCCTTGCGCCGCGACGGCGGCGGCGTGATGGCGCAGTGCCTGCCCGCGCCGCACATCGGGTCGCTCGGCGCCGAGACCGCACCCGCCGACAGCCGCGAAGCGCTGAGAGCGGGGTTGACGGTGTACCGCGGGGAAATCCAGCGCGCCATGGTCGCGCTGATTCGACAAGCCGTAGCAGCGTCGGACGCAGAAACGCGTGACGCCTTTGCGAATGCGGAAGTCTTGCGTGCTGGTCTTAAGTCGCTGCTCGTCGAGCACGAGGCGGGATTGGGTTCACGACCGCCGCGTTCCATTTATGCCGCGTCTCACGCGATTTCGTTGCATCTGAGGCACGAGGGTAGCGTCTGGTTCGAGTTTGTGCTCTCGCTCGCCCATGACGCGTCTGCCCTCATCACACCATGGCGCCCGTGCAGTTCGAAGAAATCCTGTGCCCAAACGTATGGCCCAGTCCTCTGGGGCGAGCGCTGGTCGTCGATCCAGTCGCGGATCGGCGAAGGCGATGACGCGGGGTTCGTGCTCGAAATTCCGGGCGCGCCGGTCTGGGCGGGATGGCCATCGCCGAATTCGTCGGTCCTCGATTCGCCGGACATGGAGGAAGTCGCCGAGCTGCTGATCGACACCGTCGTCAAGCGTGCCCCACGTGACCGACGCGAGCTACCGGACGCGTCTTTCGGCGCGCGATCGCGTCGGCACGCGGTAACCGATATCGGTGGTCCAGGCGAGTTGGCCTCGCGCCTGGCGGTGTCCGGGATGGAATGTCTTGCCGCCATGGTGCGCGCCGAGACACTCCACCAGGACGCCATTGCACTGCTGCAGTACCTTTGGCCGGGCAAACCCATGCCGGCATCCGCGCCAGCCGCGCCGCAGCAAGCGCCATTACCGAGCTTCATCAAGCATGAGTCGTTCTCCGGTCCCCTGGGCCGTGGCGTGCAATGGTGCCTGCCGCCGAATGTTCATGTCGAATATCTTCCGGACCTGACGCAGAACGGTGTGAAAGTGTTCGACATCGACGGCGTACTGTACGGTGCGGCGGTGGCGCACACGCGCAAGCATGCGTCCGATCTCCGGCCGCTCGAGGACATTCGTCGCGATTGGGCGCCGGGGTCGCTATGCCGCATCTCGCGCGGCGCGGGAATCGATATCGATGGCATGTGTCTCGAATGTCACCGCGAGCGTCAGGGCGAGGTCACGGTAACGGAGCAGGGGGCAACCGTCGCGCAGCATCAGGCAATGGCCGCATCGCCGCTCGTACGCCTGCGTGTCGCCATGTATTCCCGCTTGTTTCAAGCCGCGGATGGCGGTCAAGTGTTTTTTGCGTTCGGGCGTCTGGGGCGTTTGGACGAGTTTGGGACGCCGCACGTCTCGCCAGACTCGCCACTCGTCGATCCGGCGCTGTATACGCCGGAGCTGAACGGCGAACTGGCCTTCTACGAGCAGCCGACGACGGAGGGGCCGGTCGGTGGGCGCCGCGTCCGACTCACACTCGGCGATATGTGCATCGCGGCGCCGTTCGGGACATATCGGGACGGCGACGGTGCGCTGCACGGCGTGGTGCAACTCTCGCGCGACGTCTACTATCGCTTCACTTTGCCCGATAGCGACGAGGGGGAGGCGACACGTCAGGTGCATCTGCACCGTCGTCCGGCGAACCACCGCGACATTCGCGCGTACCGGACGGCGCAGCTCCATCGCGCGGCGGCCGAAAACGCGATTGTGCTGCCAACGATCGCCTACGGCGAAGCGCGCACGTTGCTGCAGCTGTATCTCAAGCTCTGGCACCAGGCCCCCTCGCCGGGGGATGTGTGGCGCGGGCTCGAGGACATTTCGCTGTCGGTCATCGAGGCAAGGCAAGCGATTCGCGACCTCACGCAAGCCATCGAGCATCGGGTGACGGCCTCCAGAATGCCGCCGGTGTCGCCCGGCGCCAGCGGATTCTCCCCGCCGCCAGGGATCGATGCCGCATTGATGCCGATGTTCAATCGTCTATGGAGCCACTGGCAGTACTACCCGATGCAGGCAGGGGCGTTCACCAATGCGATCGCGAGAGACTTCGTGTCGCGTCCAGCCCCGCTGGCGGTATGGTCGCAGTTGCCGTTCGTCGGCGACGTGCAAACGACACGCGACGTGCTGTCGATCTTCGAGACGCTGTTTCCCGGCATGTCGGGGATGCAGGCGCTTGTCGGCGGTACGGCCCGCGCGGCGCGCGATGTCGGTGAGCGCATGCGCCACGTCTCGCGCAACGCGAACATTGCCGTGGCGGAGGTGACGCTCGCCGACGGTACCAGGACGATCTACTACTGCCTGTCGGGACTCCAGCGCACCGCGCTGCGCACGAACACGCCGAGCGTGCGGGTCGTGGACGCAGGCCGGGCGTATGCACGGCGAGACCACAACGTCATCGCGCAACGTCGCAAGGCGGCGAGTTCGGGGCGGGAGGTCGTTTTCACCGAGCCGCCCGAACTGCGCCTGGCGATGGCCGATGCCGACTTGCCGACATACAATGCGGCGACGCGCGGGCCGCAGTCCCGGACACTCGACACCGAGCGAATGATCCTGGCGCAGATCTATGCGGATCACCCGTTGGGCGAGAACGTCATTCGTTCGATCGTGCTGTGCTCGCGTTTGCCGTTCTGCGATTCGTGCGCCGTCAATCTCGCCATGGTTCCGTATCACTATCCCGACGCCGAGTTGCGCTTCTACTACGTGGCCCCACCGCCGCGCGAGCGCAGGACCATCGTCGATGCAACGCCGGTGCCCATCGCGGCGACGGCGCAGGTCCAGGAGGCGGTGCAGACCGTGCCAACAGTGCTCGCGTCGGGGCAGGACAGAAGCGACGCGCATGCCAGCGACGCCATCGATCCACACGAGCATTCCAGCCTGTAAGTGCGACGCGTGATGGATTTTCCAATCGCTTGACCGTCGTTCCCGGCGCGATGCGCTATATAGAAATGGATATAGCGCATCGCGCCGAGACGTGGCGCTGGGCGCACCCACCGGAAACGCGGCGCCGCATGGATAGCACTACAAGAAATCTCGAAGGGTGTTGAGCCAACGCAAAGGTAGCATGCGACGCGCTTTACATGACGCGAGCGAAGGGGGAATAATCGCCTCGTATTCGAAGACCCGACTGCGCAGTCGTTGCCTTAAGCCGGCGGGAACCGCCCCCCAGAACACTGGAATCGTGTGGCGTTCCTGCTTTCGCTCGCTTGTCGGCGTTGTCATGTGCCGACGCATGCCAGGGACACGCCATGAGTCATTTCGTTGACCGTCTTCGTTTTTTCACGTCTTCGCGCCCTCAGTTTTCCGACGGGCATGGTGCCACGACCGACGAAGATCGCCACTGGGAAGACGCTTACCGTCAACGCTGGCAATTCGACAAGATCGTGCGCTCGACGCACGGGGTCAATTGCACCGGATCTTGCTCCTGGAAGGTGTACGTCAAAGGGGGCATCGTCACCTGGGAAACGCAGCAGACCGACTACCCCCGCACGCGTCCCGACATGCCGAACCATGAGCCGCGCGGCTGCTCGCGCGGCGCGTCGTACTCCTGGTATCTCTACAGCGCCAACCGCCTGAAGTATCCGCTCGTGCGCAGCGCACTCGTGTCGCGCTGGCGCGACGCCCGCCAGTCGCTCGCACCGGTCGAGGCGTGGGCCTCCATCGTGGAAAACGAAGCGTCGCGCCGCGCCTATCAGGCGCGCCGTGGCCTGGGCGGCTTTGTGCGCGCGTCGTGGGACGAGGTCAACGAGATCGTCGCCGCGGCCAACGTCTACACGGTCAAGCGCTACGGTCCGGATCGCGTGACCGGCTTTTCGCCGATTCCCGCGATGTCGATGGTGTCGTATGCCGCAGGCGCACGATACCTGTCACTGATCGGCGGTGTCTGCCTGAGCTTCTACGACTGGTACTGTGATCTACCGCCCGCGTCGCCGCAAACGTGGGGCGAGCAGACAGACGTTCCCGAGTCGGCCGATTGGTACAACTCGACGTTCATCGTGATGTGGGGCTCGAACGTGCCGCAGACCCGCACACCAGACGCCCATTTCATGACCGAGGTGCGCTACAAGGGCACGAAGATCGTGTCGATCTTCCCCGACTATGCGGAAGGGGCGAAGTTCGGTGACCTATGGTTGCATCCGAAGCAGGGCACCGATGCCGCGCTGGCGCTCGCCATGGGGCATGTGATCCTCAATGAGTTCCACCTGGCCGGCAAGAGCGATTACTTCATCGATTACTGCCGGCGTTTCACGGACATGCCGTGTCTCGTCCGGATGGTCAAGCACGGCGACGGCTACGTGCCCGAGCGCCAACTGCGCGCGGCCGACTTCGACGGCGCACTGGGTCAACCGCACAATGCCGACTGGAAGACGGTCGTGATCGACGCGTTGAGCGGCGACTTCGTGGCGCCGGTCGGCTCGATCGGCTATCGCTGGGCACAAGGTGACGAGGCCAGCAAGGGCAAGTGGAACCTGCGTGAAGAAGGCCCCGACGGCCAGCCGATCCAGCCGCGCCTCACGCTGGTGGAGGGCCATGACGAAGTGGTGCCCGTGCTCTTCCCCTACTTCGGCAACCAGCCGCACGCACATTTCACATGCACGTCGCACGCATCGGTGCAGCGCCGCAACGTCGGTGTGCGCCGTATTCAGACGACCGAAGGCGAAGTGTTGGTGGCGACCGTCTACGACCTGTTCATTGCGAACTATGGCCTCGATCAGGGCCTCGGCGGCGAGCACATCGCGCACACGTATGACGACGATGTGGCCTACACCCCCGCGTGGCAGGAAGCGATTACCGGCGTCAAGCGGGAGGACGTGATATCGGTGGCGCGCCAGTTCGCCGAGAACGCCCACAAGACGCAGGGCAAGTCGATGGTGATCATCGGGGCCGGGATCAATCACTGGTTCCACATGGACATGTCGTACCGCGCGATCATCAACATGCTGGTGATGTGCGGATGCATCGGGAAATCCGGGGGCGGCTGGTCGCACTATGTCGGCCAGGAGAAGCTCCGACCGCAAACGGGCTGGACGCCGCTGGCGTTCGGACTCGACTGGCACCGTCCACCGCGCCAGATGAACGCGACGTCGTATTTCTATGCGCACACGGACCAGTGGCGTTACGACAACAGCGATCCGTCGGGACTGCTCTCGCCGCTCGCGGACAAGACACCGTTCCACGGACGCCCCATCGACTACAACGTACGCGCCGAGCGCATGGGCTGGCTGCCGACGGCGCCGCAACTGCAAACGAATCCGCTCGACGTCGGCCGTTCGCTGCCCGACCCGTCGAAGGCCGGGCAGTATGTGGCGAACGCACTCAAGGACGGCACCCTGCGCATGGCGTGTACCGATCCGGACCATCCGGACAACTTCCCGCGCAACCTGTTCGTGTGGCGCTCGAATCTGCTCGGGTCGTCGGGCAAGGGGCACGAGTACTTCCTGAAGCATCTGTTGGGTACCACGCATGGCGTGCAGGGAGACGACATCGGCAAAAGTCACGGTGCCCGTCCGGAAGAAGTCAAATGGCACGACGAAGCGCCCAAGGGGAAGCTCGACCTGCTCGTGACGCTGGACTTCCGGATGTCCACCACCTGCATGTATTCCGATATCGTGCTGCCCACGGCCACGTGGTACGAAAAGGACGATCTGAATACGTCCGACATGCATCCGTTCATTCACCCGCTCTCGGCCGCCGTCGATCCGGCGTGGCAGGCCCGCAGCGACTGGGAGATCTTCAAGGGCATCGCGAAGCGCTTCTCCGAGCTGTGTGATGGCCATCTGGGCGACGAGACGGACGTGGTGCTCGCGCCCATCGCTCACGATGCGCCGGGTGAGCTCGCCCAGCCATACGAGGTGAAGGACTGGGGGGCGGGACAGTGCGACCCGGTGCCGGGCAAGACGGCGCAAGGCGTGGTCGTCGTCAAGCGCGACTACCCGAACACCTATCGGAAGTTCACGTCGCTCGGCCCGTTGATGGATTCGCTCGGCAACGGCGGCAAGGGCATCCAGTGGGAGACGCACGACGAGATCGACCTGCTCGGCAAGCTCAACTACCGGGTCTCGGAGGCCGGCGTGTCGCACGGCCGGCCACGCATCGATTCGGCGCTCGATGCCGCCGAAGTCATCCTCACGCTCGCGCCCGAGACCAACGGCGAGGTGGCCGTGCGGGCGTGGCAGGCGCTCGAGAAAGTGACGGGCCAGTCGCACGAGCATCTCGCCGAAGCCCGCGCCGATGAGAAAATCCGCTTCCGTGACATTCAGGCGCAGCCGCGCAAGATCATCTCGTCGCCCACCTGGAGCGGGATCGAGTCGGAACACGTGTCGTACAACGCCGGTTATGTCAACGTCCATGAACTCGTGCCGTGGCGCACGCTGAGCGGACGCCAGCAGCTCTACCAGGACCATCCGTGGATGCGCGCGTTCGGCGAGTCGTTGTGCGTCTACAAGCCGCCCATCGACACGGGCAGCTACGCACACATGCTCGGCCAGCGCAGTAACGGCAATCCCGAAAAGGTGCTCAATTTCCTCACACCGCACCAGAAGTGGGGCATCCACAGCACCTACACCGACAATCTGCTGATGCTGACGATGTCGCGTGGCGGACCGATCGTGTGGATGTCGGAGGACGACGCACGGGCACTGGATATTGTCGACAACGACTGGATCGAGTGCTTCAACGCGAACGGTGCGTTGTGCGCCCGTGCCGTGGTGAGCCAGCGGATCCCGAGCGGGGCCGTGATGATGTACCACGCGCAGGAGAAGATCGTGAACACGCCGGGCTCGGAGATCACCGGCACGCGCGGCGGCATCCACAATTCGGTCACGCGCATCAGCGTCAAGCCCACGCATATGATTGGCGGCTACGCCCAGTTGTCGTACGGCTTCAACTACTACGGCACCGTCGGCTCGAACCGCGACGAATTCCTCGTAGTGCGCAAGATGAATCGTATCGACTGGCTCGACGATACCGCCGACCAGGTGCTTGTGCCCCCGACCGGAGAACGCCAATGAAAGTGCGCGCGCAGATTGCCATGGTGCTCAATCTCGACAAGTGCATCGGCTGCCACACCTGTTCGATTACCTGCAAGAACGTCTGGACGAGCCGCGAGGGCATGGAATACGCCTGGTTCAACAACGTCGAGACCAAGCCGGGCATCGGTTATCCGAAGGACTGGGAGAACCAGAAGCGCTGGCGCGGCGGCTGGACGCGCAAGGCCAACGGCAAGCTCGAACCGCTGCAGGGCGGCAAGCTCAAGCTGCTCGCCAGTATCTTCGCCAATCCGCATCTGCCGGAGATCGACGACTACTACGAGCCGTTCACGTTCGACTACGGCCATCTGCAAACCGCCTCGGATGCAAAGGCCATGCCGGTGGCGCGGCCACGCTCGCTGGTCACCGGCGAGCGCATGGAGAAAATCGAGTGGGGACCGAACTGGGAAGAGATTCTCGGCGGCGAGTTCGCCAAGCGCTCGCAGGACTATAACTTCGAAGCAATTCAGAAGGATATCTACGGCCAGTTCGAAAATACCTTCATGATGTATCTGCCTCGCCTTTGCGAACACTGCCTGAACCCAGCGTGTGTCGCATCGTGCCCATCCGGCTCGATCTACAAGCGCGAGGAAGACGGCATCGTTCTCGTCGATCAGGACAAATGCCGTGGCTGGCGCATGTGCGTCTCGGGCTGCCCTTACAAGAAGATCTACTACAACTGGCACAGCGGCAAGGCCGAGAAGTGCATCTTCTGCTACCCGCGCATCGAAGCCGGCCAGCCGACCGTCTGCTCGGAGACGTGCGTGGGCCGCATTCGCTATCTGGGTGTGCTGCTGTATGACGCCGACCGCATCAGCGAGGCGGCCGGTGTCGCCGACGAGAAAGCTCTGTACGAGTCCCAGTTGTCGGTCTTCCTCGACCCCAACGATCCGGCCGTGATCGCACAGGCCAGGCTCGACGGCGTGCCCGACGCGTGGATCGAAGGCGCGAAGGCCTCGCCCGTCTACAAGATGGCGGTCGACTGGCGCATTGCGTTTCCGTTGCACCCCGAATATCGCACGCTGCCGATGGTCTGGTATGTGCCGCCGCTCTCGCCGATCAACGCGGCGGCCAACAGCGGCGATCTCGGCATGAACGGGGCGCTGCCCGACGTGGCGTCGCTGCGCATTCCGCTGCGTTATCTCGCGAACTTGCTGACCGCTGGCGACGAAGCGCCCGTGAAACTCGCGCTCGAGCGTCTGCTCGCCATGCGCGCGTTCATGCGCGCACGTCACGTCGACGGCGTGCAGGCGGACGACGTGCTGGCCCAGGCGGGCCTGTCCGTCGCCCAGGTCGAGTCGATGTACCGGTATCTGGCGATCGCCAACTACGAGGACCGGTTCGTGATTCCGACGGCCCATCGCGAATACGCGGAAAACGCGTTCGACATGCATGGCGAATGCGGCTTCTCGTTCGGCAATGGCTGCTCGTCGGGCAACGACACGGGCAACCTGTTCAATCCGGTCAAGAAGAACAAGCGGACGATTCCGATTCAGGAGATTTGATATGTCCGCCCCCGATACCCCCCTGGGCTTGCAGTGCCGCCTGCTTGGCGCACTGCTGCATTATCCGGACGACGAGGTGGCCCTCGCGTTGCCCGAGATCGCGCAGACGTTGCTGGACAACTCCCGCATTGGCGGCGCCGCACGGCGTGAGCTTGAAGCGTTCTTCGCCTACTGGCGCGAGCGCGATTTGCTCACGTTGCAGGAGAACTACGTGGCCCAGTTCGACCGAGGGCGCGTGACGTCGCTCTACCTGTTCGAACATGTCTACGGCGAGTCGCGCGACCGCGGGCAAGCGATGGTCGACCTTATGCAGACGTACGAGCGCAGCGGCATTTATCTGGCGCCCGGCGAGTTGCCTGACTATCTGCCCGCATTTCTGGAGTATGTCGGAATCCTGTCGGCGTCAGATGGCCTGGCGCGTCTGAAGGACATCGAGCATCTCTTGCAGGCCATTGATGCCGGGCTGGCAAAGCGCGGATCACCGTATGCCGGGCTCACGCGCGCGCTGCTCTGGCTGACCGGCGCGACAACGGTGCAACGCGACGCGCAGGCACCGCCCGAGCATATCGACGACGCCTCGCACATTCCGCGAGCGTCGGATTACGACGCCATCGACGCCAGCTACCAGGATGCCCCGGTGCGCTTCATGGGCGCGGGCCATCCGGGCGGGCAGGGCAATACCGTCGGCGAGCCGATCCAGTTCCATGCGCGCCGTCCCGGGCGTTGAGTTCGGAAAGCAAGGAGTGTGACCATGCAAGCTTTCTTTCATCAGTTTCTGTTTGGCATTTATCCATACATCTGCCTGACGGTGCTGCTCGTCGGCAGCCTGATCCGCTTTGACCGCGAGCAGTATTCGTGGAAAAGCGATTCGTCACAGTTGCTCAAGCACGGCATGCTGCGCCTGGGCAGCAATATGTTCCACTGGGGTGTGCTGGTCGTCGTCGCCGGGCATTTCGGCGGGTTCCTGGCACCGCATTGGCTCGTCTCGCCGTTCCTGACGGCATCGCAGCACCAGATGATCGCGATGGTCGGCGGCGGGGCCGCGGGCGTGGTCGCCATCATCGGCCTGACGATCCTCATCGCGCGTCGCATCGGCACGCCGCGCGTGCGTGCCACGAGCCGGACCTGGGACATCGTCATCGTGTTCATGCTCTGGATTCAGCTCGCGCTGGGACTCGGTACGGTCCTGCTCTCGATGCGGCACATGGACGGTGCGATGTTCGAGCAACTGACCGATTACGTGAAAGGCGTCGTGACCTTCCAGCCGGGCGTGGCCACCCTGCTCGAAGGGGTGCCGCTGACCTACCGCGCGCATATCGCGCTCGGCTTCACGATCTTCCTCGTGTCGCCCTTCACGCGCATGGTCCACATCTGGAGCGGTCTGGCATCCGTGATCTATCTGATCCGTCCGTATCAACTGGTGCGCAAGCGCTGAGACGCGACGCTCTTGACTGTCATTACACGTCGATCAACGGCCTCACGGCCAAGGACTTTCGCTATGCAAACCTTGCTGGCAGACGCCCGCGTGCCGTTGCGCGTCAACGGTGTCGAGATTCTCACCAGCGCCATTGAAGCGGCCGTGGCAGATCTTGCCGACGCCCCGGCTGCGGGTGCTGCCCCGACGTCCGACGCCGAGACGACGGCCCGTTACGCGCTCGCGATTCAGGAGTTGCTGCGGCAGCGCGCCGTCGAGTTGGGGTTGACGGTGGACGCCGACCCGCCCGATGCGATGGCCGATGCCGTATTCGCCAAGGACGTCGCGACGCCCGTGGCTACGGTCGAAGAATCCCGTCGTTACTACGATCAGCATCACGAGCGATTCACCAGTGGCGAGTTGGTTCACGCGAGCCATATTCTCTTCGGTGTCACCGGACGCGCGCCGCTCGCGCTGGTGCGCGCCAAGGCGGAAGAAACGCTCAACGCGATCCTGCAAGCGCCGGATCAATTCGAAGCGATGGCTGCCGAGCGGTCGAACTGCCCGTCCGCGCGAGTGGGCGGGAGCCTCGGCCAGCTCGATCGCTCAAGCTGCGTGCCGGAGTTCGCGCAAGGCATTTTCGGTTCGGAGGAGACAGGCGTGCTGCCGCGTTTGATCAAAACCCGCTTTGGCTTTCACCTGGTGCGAATCGATCACCGGGTGCCGGGCACGCTGATTCCGTTCGAGGCCGTGCGGGACGACATCGCCACGATGCTCACGGCGCAGGTGCGTCTGCGCGCCACGCGCCAGTATGTGCTGCTGCTTGCCGCGCAAGCCGACCTGGAAGGCGTTACCTTTGCGAGCGCCGACGGGCCGCTCGTCCAATAACGGAGAGGGCATGGATACCGCACGCGTTGCCGCTTCGCCATCGGTCGCCGGCAATCTGCCCGCGCCGGGCGCCAAGGCGTACTCGGTGTTGTTCGCGAGTACGTTCGCCTTTCTCGTTTGCTTCGTGGTTTGGATGATGTTCGGCGTGCTTGGCATCCAGTTGCGCGAAGATCTGGGCCTGAACAGCACGGAGTTCGGTCTGCTAACGGCCACGCCGGTGCTGACCGGTGCGGTGATGCGCTTGCCGCTCGGCATCTGGACGGACCGCTTTGGCGGGCGTCGCGTGATGACCGTGTTGCTGGTGGCTTGCGCGATTCCCGTGTACATCGTCAGCTACGCGACGCAGTTGTGGCAGTTTCTCATCATCGGGTTGTTTCTTGGGTGCGTGGGGGCGTCATTCGCGGTTGGCACGCCCTACGTCGCACGTTTCTTCCCGCCAGCCAAACGCGGTTTCGCGATGGGATTTTTCGGGGCGGGTACGGTCGGGGCGGCCGTCAATCTGTTCATCACGCCGAGCCTGGAGGCCGCATACGGCTGGCGAGCGGTTCCGCGCATCTACGCCGTCGTGCTGCTCGTGACGGCCGTGATCTTCTGGCTGGCGTCCGCACCGGACCCGGGTGCCGGGAAGCAGGGCGGATCCATTCTCGCGTCATTCAAAGTCCTGCGCAATGCACGGGTATGGCGGCTGTGCCAGTACTACTCGATCACGTTTGGCGGTTTCACGGCGTTGTCACTGTGGATTCCCCAGTATCTGAAGGCTGAATACGGCATGACGGTGGTGATGGCGGCGGCCGTGGCGGCGGGTTTCTCGCTGCCCGGTTCGGTGTTGCGCGCCGTCGGTGGCGTGCTCGCCGACAAGTTCGGCGCACATGCGGTCACCTGGTGGTGCCTGTGGGTCGCGTGGATCTGCCTGTTCCTGCTCTCATATCCGAAGACCGATTTCGTGATCTACACGATCCAGGGGCCGCAAACCTTCCACATCAGCGTGTCCGTGGTGGGGTTCGTGATGCTCGCGTTCGCGCTGGGCGCTGTGTTCGCCTTCGGGATGGCCTCGACGTTCAAGTACGTGGCCGACGAGTTTCCCGAGAACATGGGCGTCGTGACCGGTATCGTCGGGTTGGCCGGCGGCCTGGGGGGCTTTTTGCTGCCAATCCTGTTCGGCGCGCTGCTCGACATTCTCAAGATCCGTTCGAGCTGCTTCATGCTGATGTACGGGGTCGTATGGGTCTCGCTGATCGTCATTTATCTCGCCGAAGTCCGGCGCGCGCGCGTGATGTAGTCAGGCAGGGCGAGCCGTCGCGTGAACTCGCCCGTTCAGCATTCCTGAACCGATGGGAGCAGCTATCTATACAATTCACCCCCATAAGAAGATGGGAGGTGCGGAGGTGGCGATGGTCGCACACGACGACGCGGAGCGTCTCGCGACGGCGCATGCGTCCGGCATCGAGAGTCCACATCGTTATGGACACGTTCTGGGCTCTGGGGCGCTAGGCATCTCGAGAGGGCGGGCACTCCATGCCCCACCGGAAGTGGCCGCTGCGTAATAATACCGGGGCGCCGAGGCAGATTCCGAGATAGCGCTCGGTCATCTTCTCGATGGCCCTGCGATTTGCTCTGAATGCGGCGATCAGATCGTCGACGTTGCACGATTTCGCGCCGAAGTGATCCTCCAGCGCCTCGGCTGAGATCGCACACACCACGCGCTTGTGGTTAAGGTCGGCCGCGAACTCGATCGTCAGGTCGTCGCCGTTATAGACCGGCGCGACATTAGGGAACTCAATCTTCATCACCCACCTCCTCGGATGCGCGAGGGCGGCGGGCACGCTCGGCGGGCTCGCCGGTCGCCGCGGGAGTGTGGCTCCGGATAGCTTCGTCTCCCTCCAGGTAAGCCTGCTCCATCGGTTCCACGACATGGCAAGGCCAGCCGAGGCCCTCCGCAATGCGCCTGCGCAGACTGTCGGACGCGGCGGGTTCGCCATGATTGAGGAAAATGTGGTGAATCGGTTTGTCGAACTTCGACAGCCAAGCCAGCGTTTCGTTGTAGTCAGCGTGGGCGGACAGCGTATCGAGCTGAACGACTTCGGCGCTTACATGGACGTACTCACCGAAGATCTTGACCTCGCTAGCACCGCTGACCATCGTCGCACCACGCGTTCCCGGCGCCTGAAAGCCGGTAAAGAGCACCGTATTGCGCCAGTCGCCCGCCATCGCCTTGAGGTGGTGCAGCACGCGCCCCCCGGTGGCCATCCCACTCCCGGCAATGATGACCAGCGGAATCGCACGGGTATCGAGCCATTTTGACTGGTCCACACCGGTGACAAATGTCGCCGCGCCACACATCTCGGCACATTCGACCGGACCCAGACGGTGATCGGCCCGGTGCGCCGCGTAAGTCTTCGTGACGTTGATCGCCATCGGGCTATCGAGATAGACCGGCACGTCCGGAAGGCCCCCCGACGCCTTCTGTCGCGCAATCCAGTAGAGCAGGCTCTGCACACGCCCGACGGCAAACGCCGGCACGATCACGCTGCCGCCCCGTGCGAACGTTCGATTCAGAATTTCCGCCAGTTGCGCGCCGGGGTCGGTCCGGTCGTGCAGCCGATCTCCGTAAGTCGACTCCAACACCAGGAAATCCGGCGTCTCGGGCACCGCCGGGGCCAGCATGATGGGGTCGTCCTGCCGTCCCAGATCGCCTGAGAACAGCAGCTTTTTGCCACCCACATCGAACTGCGCCATCGCCGCCCCGAGAATATGGCCGGCGTGCCAGAAGTTCAGCGTGATCTCGGGGGACAGCGCAAACGGGGTATCGAACGGCAGCGGCCTGAGCAGCGCAATCGCTCGATGGGCGTCTTCCGCGGTGAAGAGCGGAAGCGCTGGGTGATGCTTCGATTTTCCGTGACGGTTCACGAACGCCGCTTGCTCTTCCTCGAGTCGCGCGCTGTCGAGCAGCAGGATCTCGCATAAATCGCGCGTCGCGGACGTGCAATACACCGGGCCTTTGTAGCCGTAGCGGGCGAGCACTGGCAAATAGCCGCTGTGGTCGATATGGGCGTGCGTCAGTACCACGGCGTCGAGCTGCTGGACGTCGAACGCTGGCGCCGCCCAGTTGCGGGCACGCAGGTTCTTCACGCCCTGAAACGCGCCGCAGTCGATCAGGAATTGCCTGCCGGCGGCCGAGAACAGGGTCTTGGAGCCGGTCACCGTGCCGGCGGCTCCCAAGAAGCGCAACTGCATGAACACACCTCGCACAATGTCCAGACGCCAACATGGCGCCTGATATTGGCAGAATAGCCTTCCCATACCGGATCGCCCCGCGACCTGGCCGTGGACGTTGACGTGTATCAAGGACCGTGTGCGTGTTCGCCCACTCGCGACCTATCCGGGGCTACCGTGTAAGCGCCACGATGGCAGACGGTTGACCCGGATCTCACACGCGGACGTCGCCGCTCGGGCGGACGTCGCGTGCACTGTCCACGGTCCGCCGTCGATTTCACCCGATGACCCTAGTGAGGACGACACAATGCCTCATCGAATCCTTCTTGCCATGGACGGTAGCGAGACGTCATGGCATGCGCTGCACGAGACGATCCGTTTCGCGATGCCCGACGATGTCGTACGGGCGGTGAATGTGATCGACGATCCTTTCGCCCACTATCAGGCCGCATTCGCCTCTCAAATTGATCTGGAAGCGGTTCGCGATAGCTTGATCTCCGAAGGCCAGCGAACGTTGAGCGATACATACAAGACGCTGCACGAGGAAGGCATCCAGGCGGACACGCGCTCCATCGATCTGCGCGCATGGGGCGGAACGATTGCCGACGCCATCATTCGGGAAGCCGAGCGGTGGCATGCCGATCTCCTGGTGCTCGGCACCCACGGGCGCAGGGGGGTGCGACGGCTCTTGATGGGTAGCGTCGCCGAGCAGGTGCTGCGGCAAACGCATCGGCCGGTTATGCTGGTGACCGGACCGGCCCCATCGCCACAGAGTTCGTCCACGGTGGCCACCGCGACCGAGAAGGGGTGAGAACATGTTCAAACGTATCCTGGTCGCCATTGACGGCAGCCCGACGGCCGACAAGGCGTTTGACTACGCGCTGACACTCGCCAAGGCACGCAACGCCCACGTGCACGTGCTGTACGTCGTCGACATCCCGGTGGCTTACGTGGCCGACGCCGATCCGCTTCCCTTCATCGAAGCGATGCGACTGCAAGGCAAGTCGATTCGGGAGTCCGCCACGCAGCGGCTCAAAGGGGAGGGCGTTGACGGTGACGTGGAAGTCCGGGAACTCCTGCCACTTGGGGGGGATGTCGCGCACCAGATCAACGTGGCGGCCGAAGAGGATCAGGCCGATGTGATCGTCATCGGCACGCATGGGCGGCGCGGTTTTCGACGGTTGGCGCTGGGCAGCGTGGCGGAAAACTGTGCGCGTCAGGCGCAGCGTCCCGTGATCCTCATCCCGCCGAGCGAGGCCGACGCTGGCAAGGATGTGCTGTAAGGTCACCGGACACGTTTGTCGCGGTCGCACAGGCATGACGCGATGCGCGAGCAGGACTCACGTGTAGAATTGCCGAGATGTATCTGCGATCTGACAGGCCCACGCATGTCGTGACGGCGACACCTCCCAATGAAGCACCCAACGCAGGGGCGAATGCATGACTCGCATCATCGTTGCGGATGATCACACGCTGGTCAGGGCAGGGTTGCAGCGCATCCTGGCCGGCAGCGACGATCTGGAGGTCGTGGGCGAGGCCGCGAACGGCGCGCAGGCAATGGCGCTGCTCGAGCAAACCCCCTGCGATGTCCTTCTGCTGGATCTGTCGATGCCCGGACGTAGCGGCATGGACCTGATCGCACAGATCAAGGCGTCATTTCCTCGCGTGGCGATCCTCGTGCTTACCATGCATGGCGAAGAACAGTACGCTGTGCGTGCGCTCAAAGCCGGTGCCGTCGGCTATATGACAAAGGAAAGCGCGCCGTCCGAGCTGGTGTCCGCCGTCAGGAAGGTCGTTGCCGGCGGGGTTCATCTGAGCTTGGCGATGGCCGAGCGGATCGCACAGGACCTGGCAACCGCCGCTGGCGATACACCGGGCTACCGACGCTTGTCCGACCGGGAATTCGACGTATTCCTGATGCTCGCGCGGGGTCTGAACCTGAGCGATATTGCCGATAGCCTGTGTGTGAGCGCCAAGACCGTGAGCACCTACAAGGCACGCGTGTTGCAGAAGCTCGACCTCAAGAGCCAGACCGAACTGGTGCATTACGCCATCAAGCACAACCTGCTGCGGGACAGCCTCTGAGCGCATTCAGTCAGTCCTCGTGTCAGCCTTCGCCTACACAGTGCCGCCACGGCTGACAAAAGATCGCGTCAGCCGCTTATTTTATTTCCGGTGCCCATCTCCGATACTGAAGGCGTCGATTGACGAGGCCAACTTGCCGGAGTCCACCATGTACGCTTCCTTCCGTTCGCTAGATTCCGCCCCCGAGGCCGATGTGCATGCCATCCGCGTGCATCGGGCTTTCAACGATACCGGTGACGGTTTGCCCCGGTGCAGCACTTGTGTTCTGCGCCAGCTTTGCCTGCCGGAGGGGCTTTCGGATGCGTCCGCACGCGGTCTGGACGGTGTGACCCGGGTGCGACGTACCGTTCGCCGGGCCGAGGTGCTGTTTCGACCCGGCGATCCGTTCGACCACCTGTACGCCGTGCGTGCGGGTTCGTTCAAAACCGTCATCATGCATCCGGACGGCAGGGAGCAAGTCACCGGGTACATGCTGGGCGGCGAGTTGCTTGGGCTGGGGGCCATCGCCAACGGCCGGCATGTCTCGGAAGCGGTGGCGCTGGAGGATAGCCAGGTTTGCGCGATCAAGTTTGCGGAACTGGAAGCGGTTGCCGGACAAGTGCCAACGATCATGCGCCAAATGCATCGGTTGATCGCGGCAGGGATTGTGCGAGAGCAAAACCAATTGCTGCGCTTGGGAACGACCCGCGGTGAAGCCCGGCTGGCCAGCTTCTTGCTGGATGTCTCGGCGCGACTCGCCGCGCGCGGGTATTCCCCCAGCTCCTTCCTGCTGCGCATGACGCGCGAGGAGATCGGCAGCTATCTGGGCCTGCAGTTGGAAACGGTGAGCCGTATGCTCTCTCGCATGCAGGCACAGAACGCGCTGCGCGTCCGGCAACGCGAAATCACGCTGCTCGATACCAAACGCCTGGGCGAGATGGCGGCCCTTTCGCACTAGCCGCACCCCGTCTCCCAGGAGGCCAGCATGCGGGCGATGCAACTGTCGAAAAGAAGCGGCACGCTAACGCTGGTGGATATCCCGATCCCTGTCCCAGGTCCCACTCAGGTCCTGGTACGCGTGAGCGTATGCGGCGTGTGCCGGACCGACCTGCACGTCATGGACGGCGACCTGCCCGACGTGCCCGACGCCATCATCCCGGGACACGAGATCGTCGGGACAGTGGCGGCGCTGGGGGCGGACGTTCGCGAACTGGTCGTCGGGGACCGGGTCGGCGTGCCATGGCTCGGTGCCACTTGCGGCAGTTGTCGGTTTTGCCTGAGTCATCGGGAAAACCTATGCGAGACGGCACGTTTTACCGGCTATACGCTTAACGGGGGTTATGCGGAATACGCCGTTGCCGAGGCCCGTTTCACCTTCAAGTTGCCCGAACGCTACGACGACGCCACGGCCGCGCCGCTGCTGTGTGCCGGCCTGATCGGCTATCGCTCGCTCGGCATGGTCGGCGCTGCGCGACGAATCGGCCTGTACGGCTTCGGTGCCGCCGCCCATCTGATTGCCCAGATCGCGCATGCCCAATCGCGGGAAATCTATGCCTTCACGCGCCCCGGCGACGACGCGGCCATGGCCTTTGCCTTGGCAAACGGGGCGCGCTGGGCCGGTGCCAGCGACGCGCCAGCACCAACGTGTCTGGATGCGGCGATCCTCTTCGCCCCGGTGGGCGATCTTGTCCCGAAAGCGCTTGCCGCCGTGGATCGGGGTGGCATTGTCGTGTGCGCTGGCATTCACATGAGCGATATCCCCGCGTTTCCCTACCGGCTGATCTGGGGCGAACGGCAGGTCAGATCGGTGGCCAATCTGACGAGAGACGACGGACTGGCGTTTTTGGCGCTCGCCGAACGCATCCCGTTACACGTCACGACGAAAGCCTACCCGCTCGAGCAGGCGAACGTGGCCTTGAGCGACCTGCGTCGAGGTGCTTTTTCTGGTGCCGCGGTGCTCCAGGTTCGAGCGCCATAGTCGGCGTCAGGCGCCGGGCAAGTCGGCGGGTGCCTGTGTCTCCATGGGAATCACGGCGGAGACGACCGTCCCGCCTTCGGATGGGCTGCGGACTTCCAGCGCCCCCCCCAGCAAGCGCGCCCGCTCGCGCATGCTGATAAAGCCAAGCGAATCCGGCTTCGGGCGTGTGGGTGGCAGGCCACGGCCGTTATCGGAAATGCGCAGCCGGCATTCGCGGTCGCATGACAGTTCGATCGTGACGGACGTCGCCCTGGCGTGTTTCGCCACGTTATTGAGGGCCTCCTGAACGATGCGGAACAACGCCGTCGCCACCGGCGCGGGAATCGGGGGCAGACTGTGCGCTTCGGTAAAGTCGACCGCGACACCGTATCGCCGTGTAAAGTCCCGGGCGTACCACTCGATCGCCGGGCCGAGCCCAAGGTCATCGAGCATCGGCGGGCGCAGATCGGCGGCCATTTGACGCACTGCGGCGACCATCCCGTCGATCGATTGCTCGATTCGTCTGACGTCACCGCTCACACTCGTCTGGTCGCCCAACGCTCGCTTGAGCAGGGCAGTGTCCATTTTCAGCGCGGTGAGCCGTTGACCCAAGTCGTCGTGCAATTCGCGCGCGACCCGCAGCTTTTCTTCTTCGCGAACCGCTTCGAGGCGCGCGTTGAGCTTTTCGAGTTCGCTTCGCGACGTTTGCAGCGCGTTCGCAATTTGTCGCTGCTCAGTCACGTCACGCAGCACCACCGTATAAAACTTGCCGTCCGCGTCGGCGCTTTGCGAGATCGACGCTTCCATCGGAAACTCCTCGCCATCCGAGCGCAAACCCCAGAGCGGCCTGCCACGGCCCATCAATCGCTCCGATACGCCGGTCATGCCAAAACGCTCGATGTGTTGATAATGCGCATCCCGAAACCGTTCCGGGATGAATCTGGCGAGCGGCTCACCGATCGCTTCCATGGCGCTGCATCGGAAGACGCTTTCGGCTGTGGGGTTGAAGATCTGGATCCGTTGCTGAGCGTCGATGGTCACAATAGCCTCGCGCACGGACTGGATCACGCTGAAAAGACGGCTTTCGGATCGACGCTTTTCGGGCGCATCGCGCTCACTGAGCCCGCGCCCGTGACGTCTCGCCAGCAAGGCAAGGAGACATGCGAGCATCGTCACCACCGTCATGCCCAACCCCAACCCGAAGGTCCAGTTGGCCACGCCGGCGCCGCGCAGGGCGGCAAATTCGTCGGACGCCGTGTACCTGAGAAGGAGCGCCGGCTTATCCGCGTAGGGCAAACGCGCACTCGATCGGTAATCGACTGATGGTCGAGGTTCGCCTGGCGCCCGCGGATACAGGCTGTCAAAGACGAGAATGGACTGGCCAGAACTGTCCGGCATATTCACCGTCAGCGTAATGTCATGCAGGAGCGGCCCGATCGCAACGTGCACGAGCGCGTCAATGTCAGCGACGGCGTAGGCGCATATCGACGGCCGGCTGGTATCGGACAGGAACACGAAATAGGCGCGGCCCGTCGACGGCGAGGTGAGCGTGAAGGCGCGCCCCGTTGTTGTTGTGCCGCTTGGCATTACCAGTGATCCGCTCGGCCCGAGCAGGACTTCGTTGCCAACCGAATAGGCGGCGATTCTCGCGATCGTGTCGCCCGTACGCTCGCATCGGGCAAAGGTCACCAGGCCCGGTAATCGCTCCGCCAGTCGCATATTTTGTGCATACGCTCCCCAAGCCTTCTCGTCGGGATGGGGCGTTATTGCCAGGCGATCCAGCGCGCTATGCAATGTGTCGCGGTATACGGACAGGGCAATGGCGAGCTTGTCTGTCGCCGCCGTCGTACGCAAGTCGAATCGCGCGTCGACGTTGCTGTGCAGGGTCGTGCGCACGGCGAGCCAATTCCACGTCGCAAGCGCGAGGCAGATCGAACACAGCAGGGTGAGGATAATGCCGTCGCCCCCCCGCGAAAGCGATTGTATTGCACCGCGAAACGTCAACTTCGCCATGTACGTTGCCCCTATCCCATCGGTTCTTGTGCCGAGCATTCCGTCTTTGTATCACTGTCGGCGCAATTTTCCCAGCCTGGCCACTCCGTCACGCATCGCACAAGCCGAGCGCGAGACGCCGGACGAGGGACACAGGCGCCGCGTCGCTGCCAAGTCTGCCCTTGATCCGCGTCAACGGCGGTGGCCCAGGGCCGCACTAGAGTACAAAGTAATTGCCCCACAGGAGAGACACCATGACCTACCGGACACTGCTTGTACACGTCGACAACAGTAAGCAATGCCGCGCACGCGTCGAGCTTGCCGTGGATTTCGCCTGTCGGCTACCTGCCCACCTGACGGGCATCTACCTGCCGTTCCACATGCCGATATTTGCCGATGTCACCGATACTGGCGGCATGGGGGTGCCGCCGCCGTCATCGCCGCAGAGCGAAGCCAAACGTCTCGACGAGGCGGAGCAGATGTTCATGGAGATCTGCCGCCGTCAAGCGGTCAGCCCGGAATGGCTGACGCCGCAATATGACACGAATGGCGAGATGCGAACCCATGCGCGCTACGCCGATCTGGTCATCGTCGGACAAGAAGACCAACGCGACCCTGAAACGCTACCGGCGATGGGATTCGTCGAGTCGGTCGTGCTCGCCGGTGGCCGGCCTGTCCTGATTTTGCCTTATGCGGGCAAGGTGCCGCGTGCATTCAATAACATTCTGCTCGCCTGGGACGGTGGCCGAGAAGCGGCGCGCGCCGCGACCGACGCCATGCCATTCCTGCAGGCGGCGAAGACGGTTCATGTGATGCACGTCAGCCGAGGGAATCAGCCGGACGTCCTGGGGCCGATCCCAGGGCTCGACATCGCCACGTTCTTTGCCCGTCATGGTGTCAACGTGCGCGTCACGCCCGAACGCGGCGCCAACGACGTTGCCGTGGGCGAGGACCTTCTCTCCCGTGCGGCCGACACGAACATCGACCTCATCGTGATGGGGGGCTACGGACACTCGCGGATGCAGGAATGGGTACTCGGCGGGGTAACCCGCACGCTGCTCGAAACCATGACGGTACCAGTGCTGATGTCGCACTGACGCCACACGATACGGAGTTCGGAGATGAAAGCATTGGTGTTTCACGGTCCACAGCAGATTGCGCTGGAAGACAGGCCCGTCCCGGAAGTGATCGCGCCCACGGACGCCATCGTGCGTGTTCGGAAGACGACGATCTGCGGAACGGATCTGCATATTCTCAAGGGTGATGTTCCGACGGTGGCGCCCGGGCGAATCCTGGGACATGAGGGCGTGGGCGATGTCGTTCAGACCGGCGCGGCCGTGACCGCTTTCAAGCCGGGCGACCGCGTGCTGATTTCCTGCATCTCATCGTGCGGAAAGTGTGAGGCTTGCCGGCGCGGCATGTATTCGCACTGCGCGGCGGGGGGCTGGATTCTTGGCAATCGGATCGATGGCACGCAAGCCGAATATGTCCGGACGCCGCATGCCGATACCAGTCTTTATCCTGCGCCGGCCGGCGTCGATGACGATGCCCTGGTCATGTTGAGCGATATTCTGCCGACGGGATTCGAGTGCGGCGTGCTGAACGGCAAGGTCAAGCCGGGCGACAGTGTCGCGATTGTCGGTGCGGGCCCGATCGGACTGGCGGCATTGTTGACCGCGCAGTTCTTCACGCCGGCACAGTTGATCGTCGTGGATCCCGATGCCTCGCGGCTGGAAGTGGCGACGCGACTCGGTGCCACGACGGTGCTGCCGCCCGGGAAGGACGCAGAGGAGACCATCCGGCACCTGACCGGTGGACGCGGCGTCGACACGGCCATCGAGGCCGTCGGGGTGCCCGCGACGTTCGAGTTTTGCGAAGCCATCGTCGCGGCGGGGGGCGTCATCGCGAATGTCGGGGTGCACGGTCGCAAGGTCGATTTACACCTCGAGTCGCTGTGGGACAGGAACATCAGCATCACGACCCGGTTGGTCGACACGGCGGCGACGCCCATGTTGCTCAAGACCGTGCAATCGGGACGTCTTTCGCCCAGCGTGCTGATCACCCACCATTTCTCGCTTGCCGACATTCTTGACGCCTACCGCACGTTTGGCGACGCCGCGAACACGCATGCGTTAAAAGTCATCATCTCGCCGTAAGGCCCGCGGTGCGCGGCAGTGCGGACGTCTCGTCCGCCTGCCACCGCCGCTCACGGACTTTCCGGAAGCGTATCTAGCAGGTCGCGCACCGCCTCTGCCAGCGCCGGCGTCACGTCGATGGCATTGGAGGCGTGCGGCACCGTGTTGGCGGTCACAACCCGGCTGGCGCCAGCCGCGATGAGATCGTCGACACTGATGCCGTCGAACAGTCCGTGAATGGCGATGCAGACCGGGTCGCCGAAGCCAGCGCGGACCAGCGCCTTGACGGTGGCCAGCATGGTTTGCCCGCTCGCCAGGATGTCGTCGACGATCACCGCCGTACGTTTTGCAAACGCCGATGGCACCTGCAACTGGACGCTGACCTTGGCATCGGCCTCGCGGGTCTTGTGCGCGACGATCGACGGCGCGCCGATGCGCTCACCGATTTGCGCCACCCACGCTTCACTTTCGTCGTCCGGCCCCACGATAAGCGGATTCGGCACATTGGCCGAGATCCACTCGGCCGTGGCGACGACGGCATGGGGTGAGCGCACGGGAACGGCATAGGCTGCGCAGAGTGATGGCAGTCGATGCAAGTGCGGTTCGATCGTCACCAGGCCGTCGATGTGCGCGCTGAGCAGTCGGCCAAAACTGTAGGCGGACACGGATTCGCCCGGACGAAACCTCGCGTCCTGACGCAGATAACATAGGTACGGTGCCACGAGCACGACGCATCGCGCGCCAAGGTCTCGCGCCGTGTCGGCCGCGAAAATCAGCGGCAGAATCTTGGCGTCAGGGCGGTGCAGTTCACCGACAATGACGGCCGATTTCCCGCTCAGTGGTCCTTCGAGCGCCACCCGTTGTTCGCCATCGGGAAAGCGATGGATATCCAGGCGCTGAACCGGACAAGCGAGTGCATGGGCCAGCGATCGTGTCACGGGCTCATTCCCGGGCAATGAATAGACCACGACATCCTTCATGATTCCCCCACGGCGACGATGGCCGGAAAGCGGCAGGCGTACTCGTAAGCGTAGTCGAGTTCTCCCGCACTTTCCGCATAGATGGTAAACAGCGGTTGTCTGGACACTACGTGCGTTCCGATCGGGGCTTCGAAGACAACGCCCGCCCTCTGCGCGGCCGGCGCGCCCGCCAGCTTCGCGACCCGCGCCAGATGGCGATTGTCGACGGCGGTGACCACGCCGCTGTGGCGCGCCGTCACTGCTTTGCTATGCCGCCCGACCAATGGCTCGCGCATGCCGCCCTGGGCCTCGCAGATTCTCTGGAACTGCCGCCAGGCGAGCTCGCCGGACAGTATGCGGCGCGCGCATGCCTGACCTTCGCCCGGTAGCGCCTTGCCGCCCATTTCCAGGAGTCTTCCTGCGATATCCACGCTCTTGTCCGCGAGATCGGTCGGGGCGTTGCTGCGATTTTGCAGCACGGACAGGACGTCTCGCGCTTCCAGGCTGGGGCCGATACCGCGGCCGACCGGTTGGTCGCCCGCACAGACGTAGGTCGAAACCTCAAGCCCGAGCGCTCGGCCAATCGTGCGCAATCGCTCGGAAAACAGGGTGCTGGCGTATTGGGACCGAATCTTGGCGGTTAGCCCGACCGGCACGTCGATCAGCACGTGCGTGGCACCGGCGGCCAGTTTCTTCGACAGGATGGACGCCATCATCTGCGCTTCGCTGTCCAGATCGAGCGGGCGCTCCACCTGGATCAGGATGTCGTCGGCCGGGCTAAGTCCCGCTGCGCCGCCGAAGACGATGCAGCCCCCCACGGCGTCCACGACCCGACGCATCTCGTCGGCCCGCAGATCGACCGGGGCCAGCGTTTCCATGGTGTCGGCGGTGCCGGCTGGCGACGTGATCGCGCGCGAGGACGTTTTCGGCATGATCAGCCCTTGCGACGTCACGATCGCAACCACGATCGGTGTCGTGCGATTGCCGGGCAGGCCCCCAATGCTGTGCTTGTCGACGATGCAGTCCGCCTGCCAATGCAGCGTCTCGCCTGTGGCCACCATCGCACGCGTGAGGGCAATGATCTCGTCGTCCGACAGCCGGTTACCGGTGCATGCCGTCAGAAATGACGAGATGTGGATCGACGAATAGCGACCGGCGGCAATATCGCCAATGACTTCATCGAGTGCCGCGGGCGTAAACGCTTCGCCGAACATTCGGCCTCGCACATGGCGAAAGGACTCGATCGGCGGCATGTGGCGCACACGAACCCATTCGCCCTCGGTCACATCGAGCGCGGCCAGGGCGGCTTCACTCAAACCGATCTCGTCGAGTTCCACCCAGTCGCCCGTCACGGTCTGTAGCGTCGCCACGACGCTCGCCTCGCGGTATTCGAGCAGCAGACGCGTCTGCGCCGCGAAACCTTCCGAGCGGCAGATCAGGCTGTCGCGTCGGAGGTAGGCGACGGCTTCGCGCAACGTGTCGATTTGCACCCGGCGCGCGCGCAGCCGACGCCCTGTGAGCGGGAGGTCCGCATTCGCATCAGCGTCGCCTGGCGACGACGCGCGACGGTTGGGGCGACCGAAGGCCTGAACGTCCGGAGACTTCTCGATATCGTCTGACACAGTGCGTGTTCCTTGCAGAGCGCGACGGAGGCGCGTCCCGTCAGCGCGGATTCAGAGTCCATTCCAATAGTGCCGTCGCTTCCCAGCGTACGCCGGTTGTCGCGGTACACGGCGGGTCTCCGGCGAGACGTTGACGTGCATCAAACGGCACATCCCCGCCGGTTTCCCGTGGACAACGCATCGGCCGACGTTGAGATATGTCAAGGCCTGGCCCGCGGTGGCGGACTATCGTGAAGACATCGCCGGTTCTGCTACAAGCGACGCAAGCGACACCCGATCATGCCGGTCGTCCGGCACTTGTGTTCGAATACGGCCCCGTTTCGAGCGCAGGCAAGTTGGGTTTCTGCCCGCTTCGGCGGGCGATTTTTTTGCTTATTGCGGTCGGGTCGTGGACTCCGCAATCCATTCGGGAGGCGCGATGATGTCCAAAGAACTGATTTCCCCCCTGGGCGTATGCAAGGCGCAGATGTTTGCGGCCCTCGACGCTCACAGGAATTGGGTCGAAAACGTGCAATGTCTGCGGCAAATGCAGCTCAAGGCCGACGAAGGTCTTCTCGAGGCGGACAGGGAACTCACCAACGCCCTCGAACACGCGCCGGATGTCAGTGCGCTCTTCAATAGCCAGCTCGCCTTCATGAACCGTCAATTGGCCATGCAGAACCTGATCTGGCAAGGATTGGTGAAAATGAGTGCCCGTGGGCCCACGGTCTGGGCCGAACAGTACTCTGCGGCGCAGAAGGCATGGCAACACCTGCTTTCCGAGGCGTCGGCCGACACGACGGATGGGCAAAACCCCGCCAATTGGTGGACCGCGTGGGGTGAACTGACCAAAACGGCGCTGAGCGCGTTCGGCTCACTCCCGGATCAGCTCAATCAGAGCGCAGGGCAAAGGATTGTCGCCTCGCAAGACGGCATCGACAGGGCTGCGCGGGCGAAACCTGCGACGTCGCCGCCTAACGCCAACCGAGGCTAGGCAGAGGCCCATCGTCACCGTTGGCATGTCAATCGACGGGGGCGTCGAGCCGTGGAAGGTGAATACGACTTTCGATTCGAGCCTCAACGCTCGCCATCCGATGGCTTTCGCTCGAAGACTCGAAGCGTTGCGAATCGAGCCGTTAGACATCTTCCGCGGATAAGCCCGGGGGCCGTGCGGGCGGCGCTACCGCCCATTGACGTTCGTCAATGCGCGATCGCGCCCCTTGTATCAGACTTCAGGCAATACGCTAGCTCATCGAGCGCGCGTCGTGGCCCACAGACCGAAGGAGGCTTTCGTGCCCCGATCCAAGGACAACTTGCTGCAAGCGTGGGCCGTTGACGACCAGGTCTTTGCCCGGACCGCGACGGCCGCCGAACGGCTGACGTTCTGCCTCCGATACGCCATTCTCGCGCCCTCGACGCACAACACGCAGCCGTGGCGCTTCGTCATCAGCGACGATACGGTTCTGTTGTGCGCAGACCGCACCCGCGCACTGCCGGTCAGTGACACCTACGATCGCGAATTGACCATCAGTTGCGGGGCGGCATTGTTCAACCTGCGCGTCGCCCTGAGCCACTTCGGTTGCCCGTATGTCATCCGGATCATGCCGTCGAGCGCCGAGCCGGACGTGCTCGCCAGTGTGCAAATCTCGGACGAGGGCTTCGTGGACGGGCAGATTGCGGCGCTGTTTGCCGCCATCCCGAATCGCGTGACCAATCGTCAGGCCTTCGACCCGGCGCCCGTGCCGCCGGCGACGATCGCGTCGTTGCAGGCGGCGGCCGAAGCGGAAGGCGTGCAACTCGCCCCGACCGCGAACGACGCCGAACGCTTGCGCTTGGCCGACCTGATCGATCAGGCGGATCGGATCCAGTTGGGGGATCCACGCTTTCGCCGCGAACTGGCGTTGTGGATCAATGCGTCGCGGCGCGATGACGGCATGGCGAGCTACTCGGCCAGTGCCGCGAGCCTGCTCGACTTCGCGTCGCCGATTCTGGCGACTGTCGTGCGCACATTTGACGTCGGCGGCGGTTTGGCGGCGAGCCATCGTCGTCTCGTGGAGGGTTCGCCCTTGCTCATCTGCCTGGCAACGCGCTCGGACGACCCTGAAAATTGGTTGCTCGCCGGGCAGGCCATGCAGCGAGTGTTGCTCACGCTCACGGCGCAGGGGTTCGATGCGTCGTTCCTCAACCAGCCCATTGAAGTCGAGACATTGCGCCCCGCCGTCGGCGCGATGACGGGCAGCGGGGACTCGCCACAGGTCCTGCTGCGCGTGGGCCGCGGCCCTTCGCAGGTACATGCGCCACGGCGCGCGCTCGAAGCGGTCATTTCGTAAGCGCGACGTTGCCGGAAATCACGAGCGCGAACCAAGCGTTTGCGCACAAGGCGTCTTGAGTCGCGAGGGCGGAAATGGGGCTGGAAACACAGGGAGAGCAGGGTGAGCGCTCGCCAATGCTGCTTCAGGGGCTGCGCAAACAGCTGAGCGAACATCCGCTCGGGCACGTGGGTCCCGGACTCATCACAGGCGTTGCGGACGACGACCCGAGCGGTGTCGTCACCTACACCCAGGCGGGCGCGCAGTATGGTTTCAACATGCTATGGGCCATGCCGCTCGCATTCCCGTTGATGGCAGCCATGCAGTTGATCTGTGCGCGCATCGGCCGTGTCACGGGCAAGGGCCTTGCCGCCAATATCGAAACGGCGTTTCCGCCGATCGTCCTGCGGGGCGTGGTCATCCTGCTCCTTCTTGCCAATACGCTCAATATTGCCGCCGATCTGGCCGCGATGGGCGAGGTGGCGGAGCTGACCAGCGGCATCGATCGGCATTGGATGACCATTGGCTTTGCGCTCGGCTCGCTGCTCCTGCAGGTCTTTGTGCCGTATCACCGCTACGTTGTCTTCCTCAAGTGGTTGACCGTGTCGCTGCTCGCCTACGCCGCCGTTCTGCTGACGGTGCACGTGCCGTGGCGAACCGTCGCGCTGCGCACGCTGTGGCCCGAGCTGAGAATCGATTCGGCGAGCGCTGCCGTCATCGTCGGCGTGTTCGGCACGACCATCAGCCCCTATCTCTTCTTCTGGCAAACGTCGGAGGAAGTCGAGGAAATGGGAAGGAACCCCGCTGCGCGACCGCTCAAGGACGATAACGTTGCCGCCCGCGGCGAGCTTCGGCGAATCGGATGGGACACCTGGACAGGGATGTTCTATTCGGACATCACAGCCTATTTCGTCATCCTGGCGACCGCCGTGACGCTTCATGCGAGTGGCATCCGGAGCATCGAAACGGCGGCGCAGGCGGCCAGTGCGTTGCGGCCGCTGGCGGGGAACCTGGCGTGCGTCCTGTTCAGCGTCGGAATCGTCAGCGTGGGCCTGATCGGTGTGCCGGTGCTGGCCGGGTCCGGCGCCTATGCCATGGCGGAGGCCATGCACTGGAACGAGGGGCTCGAGCGCACGCCGAGCGCGGCGCACGGCTTCTACGGCATCATCACGATCAGCATGCTCGCCGCCACCGGCATTCAGTATTCGCCGATCAGCCCGATGAAGGCGTTGTTCTGGAGCGCCGTCATCAACGGAGTCGTGGCCGTGCCGCTGATGATCGTGGTTCTGCTGCTGGCAGCGAGAAAATCGGTGATGGGCCAATTCACGGCAAGCTGGCCCATCCTCGCGTTGGGATGGATCGCCGCAGCGGTGATGGGGGCCGCCGCCGTGGCCATGCTGCTGATATAGCAAGAACGCGACGGCGCCCCGCAGTCGCGAACGCGCCGGCGACTGCGGGGCCGGATTGCGTCAGTGCGACAGCAGCACCGGCGTGGACATGTGCTTGAGGATCGTGCGCGTTGCGCCGCCGAAGACCAGTTCGCGCGTCGGACCATGCCCGTAGGCACCCATGACCAGCAAGTCCGCGTCGTACTCCTCGGTCACGGTCAACAACTGAACGCCATCGCTGGCTTCGGTATCCTGCCGGATCGCCACGGGCTTCGCGCGCAGCCCGTGCTTCTCCAACAGTTGCACAATCTCGGCAAGTGACGGGTCGTCGCCTGCCGGCGAGCGGTTGATGCCCACCACGAAGATGTCCTGGGCACGCCCGAGCAGTTGCCACGCGTCACCGACAGCACGTCGCGCCTCGCGCGAGCCGTTCCACGCAATCACGATCCGTCGGATTTCCTGCGGCAGGGTTACGTTGTGCGGGAGTCCAAGCACGGGTACGCCCGCCGAGACGATGACCTCTCCGAGACCATCCACACCCAGTGCGGCGACACCACCCGGCGCGTCGGGCTGGCCGACGATGCAAAGATCGGTGGCCTTGGCAAAATTGGACAGGATCGTCGTTGGCGCGCCGAACGGGGCATGCCAGTCGCCGACAATATCGTGTTCCGCACAGATTTCCTGGAACAGCTTCTCTGCCGCGTGCAAAGCCTCCTGTGAGCGCGCCTCCGTTCGGTGGTGATCTCCGGACGATTCACGTTGGCCGGCATGCACAGTGCCTGGCCGATGGGGCAGATAGAGTCCGGCGAGACTGGCATCATGCTGGCGGGCGAGCAGCCCGCTGAAGCGTAGGCGTGCGGCGCTCGTCGCGGTGTCGTCCACATGGACACAAATTCTCCGTAAGCTCATTTCTTTCCTCCTCGCATGGGTGACCCGCGCATTCGCCTGCGATAGGGCGGAATGCCGCACAGGCATGATTTGTTATAACGCGGCAAATCCATTGGGGGCAGGATTCCCGCGATCGGGTTGATGCGAATCAAGGTCGCACGCCTTGCATGCGGCGCGCGTTCCCTGCGCGAAGTTGACGTCGGTCAAGCGCGGTCGAGAGAAGCCGGCAAAGCGCACGGCAAGGCGTTAATCTGAAATAACCCGGCGCGATCCCCGGCAAGCGTCAGCGACGTTTGCGATGGCGCCATCGATTTCACGGCACGGAGTTTCCCCATGAAGACAGATGCGCAACTGCAACGCGACGTGATGGACGAACTCGCGCGCGACACCAACATCCACGCGAGTGAAATTGGCGTCGAGGTGCGCGACGGCATCGTCACGCTCTCAGGAGACGTCGCGAGTTTCTTTGAAAAGTGCGAGGCCGAGCGTGTCGCGGCCAAGGTCGCGGGGGCCCGGGCGATTGTCATCGGACTGGAAGTCGTTCCCATGTCGAAGGACCGCCATACGGATACCGACATTGCGAGAGCGGCGCTTGCCGTATTGAAGTGGCACGCCGGCCTCCCGGACGACGGCATGCACGTGAAGGTCGAGAACGGCTGGGTCACCCTCGCGGGCGACGTCGAGACCTACACGCAGCGCGTGTTGGCGGAGAGCGCCGTCCGGACGCTGCGTGGCGTCAAGGGCGTCATCAATGACATCAAGGTGCTCAGCGGCCCGCATCGCACGGAAATCGCCGGACATATCGCCGCCGCGCTGGCGCGTCAGGCCCAGCGTGAAGTGCGCCACCTCGACATCTCGGTATTGGGCAATGGCGAAGTGCTGCTGACCGGCACCGTGCATTCGCTCGCGGAAAAGGAAGCCATTCGGGGCGCCGCGATGACCACACACGGCGTATGTGCCGTCGTGGATCGGCTGACAGTCGAATAAGCGTGTCCGGCGATGTCCACGGCGCGACGCTCGTAACGCGAACACGATAGACGCAGGAGAAGCCTGATGAACGCAGACCTGGAGGCCGTCATCCTGGACGTGCTGGACGCGTGCCGGGAGTTGTCGCTCGCGACGCTCATGGCGGACGGGAACACGCAGTCCGATGTCGTTTGTTTCGTCCATCACGGGCTCGACATCTATTTCGCCACCGGGCGCGATAGCCGCAAGATGGGGAACATCGAGCGCGCCGCGCAAGTCTCGTTCTGTCTTTACAAGCCCTATGTCGGATGGCCGGACATCAAGGCGCTGTCGGCTCACGCGTTTGCCGAAATCCTGCCGGACGAATCGGCCGAGCGTCTACTGGCGATGCGACTGCTAGACGAGCGTTTTCCGGACGCATGGACCCGTGTTCCCGAACACGGATCAAACCGATCCACCATCGTGAAGCTCGAATGCTGGGCGATTCAGGTGCTGGACTACAGCCGCGGGTTCGGCCATGCCGATATCGTTACCGTCCCATCGAAACGTCGCTGCGACTAGTGGCGGCCTCGCCGGCTGAGTCATCGCAAAAAGGGGAAGGGATCATGTACCGCAACATTCTGGTGGCGTTCGATGCCAGCCCACCTTCGGAAACCGCCTTGACCCATGCCGCCCGGCTCGCCAAGGCGCTAGGCGCGAGCCTTCGCGTCGCTTACGTCGAAGTCGACCCGGCGCTCTATTTCCCCTTGATGGCTGCGGTGCTGCCGTCGGTCGCCGACATGCAGAATGCGCTCAATGCCGAGACGATGGCGGTTCGGGAAGCGGCATTGGACATCCTGGCACGTGAGGGCGTGGCGGCCGATTTCGCGACACTGCCCTTGATGGACAGCCATATGCACATTGCCGATCGGGTGCTGACGGAGGCCCGGCGCGTTGATGCGGACCTCGTGGTTACCGGCTCGCACGGCCACCGGGGCCTCGCGCGCGTCGCGCTCGGGAGCGAGGCCAATCGCATGCTTCAGCACGCCGACCGGCCCGTTCTCATCGTGAAGTTGCCGCGTCCGTAGCGCGCGCCTGATCACCGACCGCCTGGTGACGGTCAGCCGGCCTGATTGACGACCAGCAGCGGGCGATCGATCACGCGCGCAACCCGTTCGTTCTCGTGACCGTTGAACCACGAGAACAACCCATGACGATCCTGCGCACCCACGACCACGAGATCCGCATCCCATTCCTGCGATTCCCGCAGGAGGGCGGCGGCCACGTCTTCCGTCAGACGCGTGTGCGACACACGGCTCTCGATTTCGCCCTTGGCGCCCAGTTCGGTCATGATCGCCATGGCATGTTTGAGCGCGTTTGCGGCCCGAGGAACGTCGGGCGCCGACGAAAGAAGGGATTTCTTCAGTTCTGACACGTCTACGCCTCGATCCTCGACGTAAAGGGCCAGCAGGTTGGAATGCGGCGGGGCGACTTGCATCCCCACGCGCACGGCGTGCAGCGACGCCTCGCTACCGTCGACGGCAAACAGGATCCGGCGCGCGTGGTGCAACGACGATTCGGTCGCTTTCCTGGGAATCATGAGAATGGAGCGGTGCGTGTGCTCGGCCAGCGCAGCCGAAACCTTGGTGGTCAGCAGGGTGGCTATGCCGGCGGCGGGTTCGGCACCGACAACGACCAGATCGGCATTCCATTCCTCGGCCACGCGGGCAATGCCCGCCGAGATTTCGCGATTGCCCAGCGCAGGCCCCAGCAGACGCTTGTGCACCTGTGCGCCGGTACGCTGCAGGTTGGCCTGTGCGCCCTCCAGCGCGACGAGTTCGTCGCGCCGGAGTTCGTCGAACGCTGCGCTGACATCGGCCTTCGTTCGCGAGTGCGGTGTCAGGTACGCCTCTGGATCCTCGAAGAATCCCAATACCAGCACTTGCGTGTCTGGCGAACAAAAGTGCGCGGTGTACGGAATGGCGTTCAGCGACGCGCCGCTGGGATCGACGGCAACGAGGATCCGCCGGAATGGCTTGGGAAAGCCGTGTGGCGACAGTAGTTGGGAGACGGGTTCCATGGTCGAAGTCGCCGGACAGGGCGATCCTGGTCGATGAATGGTTTATAGCATAGCGGGAACACGGGCCGTGGCGTTGCGCTCGATCAACGTTGCGCGCCACGACGCGCCGCCGACGCTCTCTATCACTTATGCTATACCGTGCACTGAGCGTTATGAACGGGCGCGCGATGACCGAAGCTATGCTCGAAATTATGCCGTATGCGACCGCACTGGCGATCGGCCTGCTTATCGGTGCCGAACGCGAGCGGCGTAAGGGCGCGACCCATGAGCGTGCGGCGGCGGGCATCCGGACGTTTGCCCTGACGGCCGTCCTGGGCGCGACAGCAATGGCGTTGGGGGGCATTTGGCTCTTGGCGGCCGTGGTGCTGGCGCTCAGCGCCGTGCTGATTGCGGCCTACCTACGCCCACACAATGACCCGGGGATCACGACCGAGGTTTCGCTGATCCTGACACTGCTGCTCGGCGCGATGGCGCAACACAACCCCACCTTGACGGTCGCCATCGCCGTGGCCGTCGCGAGCGTGATGCAGGTACGGTTTCGCTTGCATCGCCTGGTGACGCGCGTTGTGACGGACGCCGAATTACAGGATGTCCTGCTGCTCGCGGTGGCCGCCCTCGTGATTCTGCCAATTTTGCCGAATCGGCCTATCGATGTCTTCCAGTCGGTCAATCCGTCCACGATATGGCGCTTTACGGTCGTCATGCTCTCCATCGCCGTGATTGGCCACTTTGCGCAACGCGCACTCGGGCCGAGTGCGGGATTTCCGGTCACGGGGCTGGTGTCCGGGTTCGCGTCCAGCATCGCCACCATCAGCACGATGGGCACGCAGGCCAGGCAAAACCCGGCGTTGTTGCTGCCCGCCGCGGCGGGGGCCGTGCTCTCCAGCATTTCGACCATGGTGCAGTTGGCCATCGTGATCGGGACGATCTTTCCGACCGTGCTGATTCACCTTGCATTGCCTCTCGGTGCAGGTGCCGTTGCCGCCCTGTCATACGGGCTTTGGGCACTTTGGCGCGCGAGCCGGTGCGCCGCGCCGCAAACGGTGCACATCGGGACCGCCATCGATTTGAAATCCGCCCTGGTGCTGACCCTGAGTGTGTCCGCCGTCATGCTCGCCTCGGGGGCGCTCTCGCATTGGTTCGGGAAGTCGGGCTTACTGGCGGTCGCCATGGTGGGCGGCCTGGCCGACGCCCATTCCGTCGCGGCCAGCACGGCCTCGCTGGCCGCACAGGGCAGGCTGAGTGTTGCGGATGCTGGCCTTCCGATATTGGCGGGCGCCTCGACGAACGCCGTCGTCAAAGGGATTGCGGCGCTGGTGTCCGGGGGGCCACGCTTCGCTAAACTCGTCGTTCCGGGCATCGCGCTGGTGGTCGCCGCGATCTGGCTTGCTTATCTCTTCGCGCCGTCGATACCATGACCGGCGCCAAGGTTTCTCTTGACGTCAGTCAATTCGCCGGCGCCAGCGCGTTCTAGATTAGACAACGTGCGACATGGATCGCAGCCCCCTGGGCGCGCCGCGCCCCTCATCCCACGGAGTCAGTCATGGCAAACCTCACCCGATTCGATCCCTTGAATTTCGACGAACCATTCGAGAACCTCATTCGTAACGCGTTCTGGCGTCCGCTCGCGCTGGAGAGTTCGAAGCGCATGCAGATCAAACTCGATGTCGAGGAAGACGACAAGCAATTTACGGTGCGTGCCGATATGCCCGGCCTGAGCAAGGAAAACATCAAGGTGGCACTCGATGGCAACCAAGTGTCCATCAGCGCGCACGTCAGCAACACGACCGAAAAGAAGGACAACGGCAGCTTTGTGCACCGCGAACGGTATGAGGGCGATATGTATCGCAGCTTCTCGCTCTCACAGGCGGTCGACAAGGAAAAGGCACAGGCGAATTATCGCGACGGTGTGCTGGAACTGGTGCTGCCGAAGCTGGCCGATGCCGGCCAGCGCGAGTTGACCATTCAGTAAGCCGCCTCGGCGATAGGGGAGGGTGCCGCCCGGGCATCCTCCCGGCGGACGAATTCAAGCGTTAGTGCAGCGTTTGCGGAAGCGGGATGGACGCGACGCCACGCGGCATATCGGCAAATTCGGGTGGCCGCAGCCCGTCGATGACCTGACACGCATAATCGACCGCGCATCGCAGTGCGCGATATGGGTCCGAGTCCAGCCGCTCATTCAAGGTAATCTGGATCACGACGCCTTCAGACGGTGCGTCATCGGACCGATTGCAACCGTTCCTTACCGTCGCACCGCGCACGATGGCCACTGGCAAGTAGCGCCGATCGTGGCTCGGTATGGCATAACCTCCGCAACCGACAAGTTGCGCGTGAGCCTCGATAACGAATGCCTTGTAATATTGTTGCAGCGTAGACATGGGAACCTCATGAGCACTGGGGATCGCCAGCGCGATCCGGCGGGATTGACGGGCACTTCGGTATTCGGAAGTTATAGGCTTGCGCGGGCTGGTACGCCATGACCCAAGTCAACACGTCACGCCGCCGCGTCGATGAAGCGTTGCGCGGGCGCGCATTCGGCCCATCCAGCGTTTGGAAGGATTCCTCTCATCTCTTTGGCGGATAGGGTCGCCGGTTCACGAGGGAAATACTTCTTGAATATTGAGAGAAATGCGCTTTAGTGAAAGGAGATCACGTTCGGATCGAAAGGGCGCTGTGACACCGCTGATCAGCCGCCATCCCGAGCAGCGGCTTGCGCTCAGTGATCGCCGCTGCGTTGTTGTTGCGCGGGTCACTGAATGGCTCCAGACCGGACCGACGCGGCTCGTCCGCGACCTGCCACCGTTTTTCCGGTGTCGCGCGTACCCGAATCAATGGCTCTGCTGGGTGGCATCAAAGAACGATGCTGCTCTCAAACTCGGAGGCAAGGCATGACGCGTGTCATGATCGCGGACGATCACGCCGTAGTGCGCGACGGATTGAAACACATTCTAGAGGGTGCGGGAAAGTTTGATGTCGTCGGTGAGGCCGCGGACGGTGCTGCAATCCCGTTGATAGTCAACGATTGTGCTCCCAACGTGTTGCTGCTCGACCTGTCCATGCCGGGACGAAGTGGCCTGGAACTGATCCGGCTACTGCGAGAATCCCATCCGGCATTGCGCATACTGGTGCTCACGATGCACTCGGAGGAGCAATACATCGTGCGCGCTTTCCAGGCCGGCGCGGCGGGATACCTGACCAAGGAAAGCGCGGCTGACGAACTGGTCACGGCCATCAATCACGTAGCCGTGGGCGGCACCTACGTCAGCCAGTCGATCGCAGGCAAGCTGGCGTCGAGCTTTCTGGGAAATAGCGACGACGTGCCGCATCGCCGCCTGTCCAACCGAGAACTGGAAGTCTATCGTCGCCTGGTTCGTGGCGAACTGCTCACCACCATCGCCGATGCGCTCTGTGTCAGCCCCAAGACCGTCAGCACCTACAAGATGCGTCTCATGGAGAAGATGCAGATGCCCAATGAAGTGCAACTGGTACGCTACGCGCTGCGCCACCATCTTTTCGACGATGGCGACAACCTGTAACGCTCGCATGTCCGGCGCCGGATAGCGATCCGTCGTACGTTCGACGTCCTTTCGTAGGGGCGGCGTCAGCACGCGCCAAGGGCTTCGCGGTTCAACAACGTAATACGTTTTCCAGAAACAAGAATCCATCCGCCGCGCTGAAACCGGGAGAGCGACCGGCTAATTGTCCACGCATCGCCCGCGCAATATCGGTCGTCCTGCGCGTCGCGTCCCGTGTGTGCCGGAGCCAAGGCGTGAAAGAGCCCTCAGACAAACCTGACACCCGCGCGAAGGAGATCGCCGTTGCTGCCGGTCCGCGGGCGGGCGCGACCAATGAGAGGATCGTCGCGATCTTTGACGAGATTGCCGATCTTCTCGACGTCGAAAACGCGAATCCGTTCAGGGTCCGGGCCTATCGCAATGCGGCAAGGTCGATCGGCGCGTTGTCCGAGGACGTCGGTGCGATGCTGGCGCGCGGGATCGACCTTGCCACACTGCCGGGCATCGGCACCGACCTCGCCGGGAGAATGCGCGAAATCGTCGAGACTGGGGGGAGCGAACTGCTGACGCGCCTGCGCAGCGAAACCCCCGGGCAGATTCAAATGCTGCTCAGCTTGCCGGGGCTGGGGCCGCGCCGTGTGCATCGGCTCGAGCACGACCTGAACGTGCATACGATGGAGGACCTGGCGACCGCTGCCCGCGAACATCGCATCGGTACGTTGCCCGGATTCGGGCCTCGCACGGAACAGCGCCTGCTTGACGCCGTGCAGGCCAGGCTCGACCGGCATCGCCGCTTCAGCCTGGATATCGCGATGCGCGCGGTCGAGCCTCTCATGGCACATCTCCGGGAGACCGGCGCCGCACAGGCTCTGGCGGTCGCGGGCAGCTACCGGCGGGGAAGGGATACGGTGGGAGACCTGGATATTGCCGTGGCATCGGGTCGGCCGCAAACCGTCATTCACGCCTTTCTGACCTACGGGCAGACCCGATCGGTGATCTCGGCCGGGAGCACGCGGGCGAGTACGGTGCTTCTGAACGACATGCAGGTCGACCTGCGGGTGGTGCCCGCGTCGAGCTATGGCGCGGCGCTGGTGTATCTGACCGGTTCGAAGGCCCACAACGTGGCGCTTCGCAAGATGGCGCAGGCACGCGGGCTGAAAATGAACGAGTATGGCGTGTTTCGGCAAGGGCGCAAGATCGCAGGCCGCGACGAGGCGTCAGTCTACGAAGCGCTCGGCTTGCCATGGATTACGCCCGAACTGCGAGAGGACACGGGGGAACTCGATGCGGCGCGCGACGACACGTTGCCGCACCTTGTCGAAGCCCGCGAGATCCGGGGCGATCTTCACGTCCACACGAACGAGAGCGATGGCGTCGACAGCCTCGAAGCCATGGTCATGGCAGCCGGTCGCCAGGGCCTGCGGTACCTGGCCATCACGGATCACTCTCCCCACCTGGGCATCACCCACGGGCTGAACGCCAGCCGACTCGCCGCGCAGTCGGACGCCATCGACGCGCTGAATGCCAAGGGCGGATTGCCGACAATTCTCAAGGGCATCGAAGTCGACATTCTCGAGGACGGATCGCTCGATCTTCCCGACACGGTGCTTGGCCGTCTCGATCTGGTCGTGGGCGCGATCCACAGCCATTTCGATCTGCCTGCCGACAAGCAGACTGCGCGTCTGCTGCGTGCGATCGACCATCCGCACTTCAGTATCCTCGCGCATCCCTTTGCCCGCTTGATCGGCGAGCGCGAGGCTTGCCGGTTCGACACCGCGCGCGTTTTCCAGGCGCTTGCCGAGCGCGGCGCCTTCGTCGAGGCCAACGGACAGCCCCGCCGGCTGGATCTCTGGGACACCGGCTGCCGGCTGGCAAAGGCGAGCGGTGTGCCGGTGAGCATCGCATCCGATGCCCACCGGACGGCCGACTTCCGGAATCTGAGATGGGCTCTCACGCAGGCCAGACGCGGCTGGCTCGAAGCCGCGGACGTCCTTAACACCCGGACGCTTTCCCGCCTGCGCGCAATGCTCAAGAAGACGATGTAGTGGACCGAAGCGCCTGAGGCTCGTGACAAGCCATCATGGCTGCCGCATCCCTGAAATCCCCGCACACGAACATCACGCCGGTTTGCGCCACGTCATGGCACGCCACGCGCAGATGCCTATAGTGAACCTGGTTGCCGCCGACCGTGGCAGCGCATGGGTGACCTTGATGGGAGCAAAAGTTGATGGGAGATCGAGGATGGAACGCCTGACAAATCCCGGACTTGGCGCGTTGGAGACGCTGATGGACACGGAGGAAAAGCACATTCAGGCCCTGGCGGCCGCCGCCGAATCGCCGCTCGGCGAAGTCGCGACAACCGAGCCTCACGACGACGCCGACCTGGCGAACGAGGAGGCCGCCGAACGCGTGCAAGACGCCATGATGGCGCACTACCGAGCACAACTCGCGGATATCGAAGCGGCACGCGATCGCATACGCCGCGGCGAGTACGGCATCTGCGTCGATTGTCGCCAGAGTATTCCGTATGCCCGGCTGAAGGCCTATCCGACGGCGAAGCGATGTGCCGTCTGCCAGCGTCGCCACGAGCAACTGTACGCGATCGATCGCGCGAAGTGAAAGGCGTTCGCAGGGGGGCGCGCCGATACGTGCTTGCCCTCCTGGTCACCGGACTGATGGGACTGACGCATGCTGATATCGCGAATGCTGGCCCCGCGCAACATGACGTCCTGATTCTCGTCTACCACCGCTTTGCGGAGCGCGTGACGGATTCGATGACCGTGCGCCCGGACACCTTCCGGTCGCAACTGCGTTACTTCGAAGACAACGGCTATCGGGTGGTACCGCTGTCCGACGTCATCGCCTGGCACGCCGGAGGGCCGGACAAGCTCCCGCCGCGCGCGCTCGTCCTGAGCGTGGACGATGGCCATCGGTCCGTCTATGAGGTGCTCTGGCCGATGCTGAAGGCGCGCGCGGTGCCCGTCACACTATTCATCTACCCCTCGGCGATCTCCAACGCGTCATATGCCATGACGTGGGACCAGTTGCGCGTGCTCGCGCAATCCGGAACGTTCGACATCGAGTCTCATACCGTCTGGCATCCCAACTTCAAGACGGAGCGCGCACGCTTGTCGCCAGACGCCTATCGGCGCTTCGTGCACGATCAGTTTCGCCGTTCCCGCGAGCGGATCGAGGGCGAGCTGCACCGGCCCGTTCGCCTGCTGGCGTGGCCGTTTGGAATTTACGATACTGAATTAGAGGCCATGGCCCGCGACGAGGGCTATACGAATGGGCTCTCTCTGGATGCCCAGCCCGTCACGCCGCGCTCGAATGCCATGGCATTGCCGCGCTACCTCATGACGCAGCACTGCGACACGTCGTGCCTGCGCGGCATGTTACGCAATGCACAAGCCCATCATGATTAACCGGTGGATCCTCTGGAGCGTCGCGCTGCTGTGCCTGCACCCCATGGCGTCGGCCACGGCAGACAGCCTCGCGGTGACGGCAGTCGATGCGACGACCCGCGCGCCGATTGCGGGCGCGACGCTCGTGAGCGGGGACCGCGCCTGGATAAGCGGCCGCGACGGGGCGTTCGTGCTCCCCGCTACGGCGCCGGGGGCGACGATGGCCGTATCAGTGCGTGCCCCCGGCTACGCGAGAGTGAAAGCGTCGATCCGCGGGGAAGCCCACGAGATCATCTCCATGACGCCCATCCGCCCAAAAGCCATCTACCTTTCCGTGTACGGTATCGCGAGCCGCGAATTGCTTGGCGCGGCGCTGGCGTTGCCCGAACGCACTGCGATCAATGCGCTGGTGATCGATGTCAAAGGCGATCGCGGCATGACACCGTATCCCAGTCCTGCTCGGGAAGCCGTCGGTGCGCAAGCGCACGTGCCCGCGAAGGCGCCACGGGTAAAGGATCTGCCGGCGCTGGTGAAATCGTTGCATGATCGCGGACTGTATCTCATCGCCCGCATCGTGGTGTTCAAGGACGATCCGCTGGCACAGGCCCATCCGGCGTGGGCGGTGCGCGATGCCGAGGGCAACGTGTGGCGTGACCGGGAACAGCTCAGATGGATTGATCCGACGATTTCCGCGGCATGGACCCACAATCTCGACGTCGCCGAGGAGGCGGCACGCATGGGGTTCGACGAGATCCAATTCGACTACCTGAGATTTCCGGACGCCCCCGGGCTGCAGTTTCACGAGACCAACACGGCAGAACACCGGGTCGGCGCCATCACGGGATTCCTGAGCGCCGCGCGCGAGCGCCTGCTGCGCTACAACGTCTATCTGTCGGTCGATATCTTCGGCTACGTGTGTTGGAACCTCAACGACACGGCAATTGGACAGCAGCTCGAGACCCTCGGCGAACAGGTCGATTACATTTCTCCCATGCTCTACCCGTCGGGATTCACCTGGGGCCTCCCGGGATTCGAACGGCCGACAGATCACCCAGGCGAGATCGTGTCGCGCTCGCTGGCGCAGGCCATCCGCCGTACCGGATTGCCCGGGGTGCGCTTCCGGCCGTGGTTGCAGGCGTTTCGTGACTACGCGTTCGATCATCGCAATTTCGGTGCTGCCGAGATTCGTGCGCAAACCGATGCCGCCGACGCCGCCGGGACCGACGGATGGATGTTGTGGAATCCACGCAATCGATACGAGCCGATGGCCTTGCCACGCTGAATGCGCCAAACGCGCGGACGGCCGGCCGGAGGGGATCTCGGCCGCCCCGCAAGATGCCTCGCCAGAGATGTCGCGCCATTTTGATCCAGGCCAAGTCGCGGCGCGCGCCACCGTTTACTGTATCTATATCTGGCGGGCACACACAGCGCGTCGCGCTGATGTCGGGCGCCTGGCATCCTCGCGTGGCGTCGGCGACGCTCGCGCATTCGACACAAGCCTGTGCCAGCATTTCAAGGAGTCACACCATGAAAGTCAGAGCTCGGTCTGCCATGGTCCGGCCCACGAGGTGGGATCGCTTACCGGACGAGCATGTGCCGGATAGTTACAAGCAGCCGTCAGCCGCGCCCGCACTCGCGGCTTGCCCGGTGTGTCACGCCGTCTACATGCGCGGGCATTGGCAATGGCGCGCCGTGCCTCCCGACGCGATCGCCGTCACCTGCTCGGCCTGCCATCGCAGCGCCGACGGCGTACCCGCAGCCCGCCTGTTACTGGACGGCGCCTTCGAGTCAGCGCATCGGCAGGAAATTCTCGGCCTGGTGAATCACCGCGTCCAACGGCTGCATCGCGAACATCCGATGGAGCGCGTCATGACGATCACATCGGGCGACGACGGCACGGCGATCACCACCACCGGGATGCACATAGCGCGCGATATCGGCAATGCCATTCGCCACGCCTATGGTGGGAAGCTGGATCTCGACTATGGGCACGCCGAAGCGGAATTGCACGTGCGCTGGCATCGATCCTGACGCAGGAGCCATCCCCATGCCGGATATTCGCGATTCGGTGTCGACGGTCTGCGATGCGGTACTCGCGGATCGCTACCTTGCACCGGGGGAGACCGGGCGCGACCAGGTCTTCCGGCGGGTAGCGCGTGCGCTGGCCGAGGCTGAGCCACCGGATCGACGTCGGCATGCGGCACGTCAGTTCTACGGCAACATGCTGCGCGGGGCGATCGGCGCGGGTCGGATCATGGCGAACGCGGGCACGAGCAAAATCGCCACCATGGTGAACTGCTTCGTGCACCCGATCGTCGGTCCGGACGTGTCGGTGGCCGGTCAGGCCGACATCGCGCGTGCCCTCGCTCAGGCTACGACCACTCTGCGCATGGGCGGCGGCGTCGGTTACGACTTCTCGCCGGTGGCACCGGCCGACGCGTTGGTGTCGGCATCTGACAGCGGAACGGGCGACGTCTGCGACGTCATTGAGCGGTTCGACCTGGCCTGCAAGTCGCTGGCCGTGGCCGAGACGCGTGGCGGTGCGCAGATGGCCGTGTTGCGGTGCGATCACCCGGATCTGGACGAGTTCGTCAATGCCAAGCGCGGACGTCGGCGCTGGACGACATTCAACGTGTCGGTGGCGGTGAGCACCGAATTCATGACAGCCGTTGCCCGCGATGCCGAATGGCGGCTCCAGCATCGCGCGGCACCGAATCAGCAACGACTGGCGACGGGGGCATATTTGCTCGGCAACGGCAACTGGTGCTATGCGACAGTACCTGCCCGGCGGTTGTGGGCGCGAATCGTTGACGCGGCCCACGAGAGTGCCGAGCCCGGATTGCTGTTCATCGACACGATTCGTGAATCCAACGACCTTGCCGACATCGAATCGATCGCCGCGACGAATCCGTGCGGCGAACAACCGCTTCCTGCCTGGGGGAGTTGTGTGCTTGGGCCCATCGATCTGTCAAGGCGCGTCCGGCACCCGTTCGGTGCGGGGGGGATGCCGGTGTTCGACTTTGCGGGGCTGGCGCGGCTCGTCCATGTCCAGGTCAGGATGCTCGATAACGCCATCGACGTCACGCAATGGCCATTACCCGAGCACGGGCACGAAGCCCGAAGCAAGCGGAGGATCGGCGTGGGCGTCACGGGGCTGGCCGATGCGCTGACGATGATGTGCCTGCGGTACGACGCGCCGCAGGGCAGGGATCTGGCCAGCGCCATCGGGCGATGCCTGCGCGACAACGCTTATGCGGCGTCGGCGGCATTGGCGCATGAGCGCGGCGCGTATCCGCTATTTCGTGGCGAGCGCAGCCTGTCGCCGAGACGCTTTGCGTTGGATTTACCAGACACCGTGCGCGACGACATCGCCCGCCATGGACTGCGCAATAGTCATCTGCTGTCAGTCGCCCCGACGGGCAGCGTCAGCCTGGCGTTTGGCGGCAACTGCTCAAGTGGTATCGAACCCGCCTTCGATTGGGCGTACCAGCGTCAGTTGCGCTTGCGGCACCAGGCACCCAACGCCTACTGCATCGAGAATCACGCCTACCGGCGCTTCCGTGCGTTGTGTGGCGAGCGGGCAGCGTTGCCGGACTACTTCGTCACGGCCAGTCAGGTGAGCGGCGACGACCACTTGCGCATGGTGGCGGCAATGCAACCGTTCATTGACGCCGGCATCTCGAAGACCGTGCTGGTGCCGAGCGGGATATCGAGGGAGCAGGTCGGCGAGCTGCTCTATCGCGCGTGGCAGCTCAACCTTAAAGGCGTGACGATATTTCGGCCCGGGCGCGCCGCCGACGCGGTGCTGTCTGTCTTGCCGACGTCGGCAGGGCGGCCGGCATGCTTCTGTTGAGCCAAAGGTGAGGCGTGGTCGATAGGCCGCCTGGCCCCCGGCGGCTTCGCCCGTGGTTGACCCGTATCAAGGCCGAATGAGACCGGCTGCCTATGCTCCAAGCAGTCGGGCAACGTCGCCCGCCATCGGTTTTTCGAGGATTCCTGCGATGAATGAGACCAAGCTTCCTGCGTACGCCGTCGTGCGCAATGCCTCCGCGGTTCCGGTCGCTAGCGAGTCACTGCCGGTCATTGCGCTACCGCCACCGAATCTCGAGGGTGGCGCCACCCTGATGATTTCACTGGCACGCCGCAAGAGCGTGCGCGACTTTGCGCCAACGCCGCTGTCCCCCCAGCAACTTGGCGATCTGCTATGGGCGGCGGATGGTGTCAATCGCGCCGATACGGGCGGGCGTACCGCGCCGTCGGCGCGCGGCGTGAATGAGATCGACGTGTACGTCGCCCTGCCTGAGGGGGTGTATCGGTACGAACCGGCATCGCACAAACTGCACCTCAAGCATGCCGTCGATGCGCGCAATCTGACTGGATACCAGGACTTTGTCGGTCAAGCACCGCTCGATCTGGTGTACGTGGTCAACCACGCCCGCGCCGACGCGTTTCCGCAATCCCAGCGAGACTCGTTCGCCGGGATCGCCGTGGGCGCCATTGCGCAGAATGTGTCGCTGTACTGTGCGTCGGCCGGACTGGCGTGCGTCGTGCGCGGCTGGTTGAATCATCGGATGCTGGCCAACGCCATGTCGCTCAACGAAGACGAAATTCCGGTGCTGGCCCAGACGGTGGGGCATCCGTTGGCGACGGCATGAAGCCAGCGCCCGTGCCCTTGGCGTTGGACGTCGGGGGAACGGCAGGCGGGTTCGTTTGACATCGGTCAACACGGCCGATGCACCAGCGACCATGCTTGGCTCATGGCAGCCGCTTACCTTGGCCGGGAGACATCCCATGAGCTGCTATGCGCCTTCGCGGGAGCCGTCATGTCAAAAAACATCGTCAAAGTTATCGAAGTGCTTGCCGAATCCCCCAAGAGTTGGGAGGATGCCGCCGCGAAAGCCGTCGCCGCGGCCCAAAAGTCCCTTCGCGATGTCAAATCGATCTACATCAAGGACTTGTCGGCCGAGGTGCTCGACGGCAAGATCGTCAACTATCGAATCACCGCAAAGCTGAGTTTCAAGCTTGAATAGCGGCATGTCGACGCAGCCTGGACAACATCACACCTCACGCGACCAGCCTGGTGCTCCCCACCAGATAGGGGCGCTCGGCAACTCGCACCGGCGCGGGCTCGGCCGCAATATGGAACGCGGTCACGGCCTCTTGCAGGCGCGTTGCCTGCTCTTCCATTGACGAGGCGGCAGCCGCCGCCTGTTCGACCAGGGCGGCATTCTGTTGCGTGACGTCGTCCATCTGCGTGACGGCGCGATTGACCTGCTCGATGCCATGGCTTTGCTCGCTGGAGGCCGCAGAGATCTCGCCCATGATGTCCGTGACCCGCTTTACCGCCTGGACGATGTCCGTCATCGTTTGGCCCGCCTGCTCGACCAGCATCGAGCCTTCACGCACTTGTTGAGCCGAACTCTCGATCAGCGCCTTGATTTCCTTGGCGGCCGCCGCGCTGCGCTGCGCCAGCGTCCGGACTTCGCCAGCCACCACGGCGAAGCCGCGGCCTTGTTCGCCGGCACGCGCGGCTTCCACCGCGGCGTTCAGGGCGAGGATGTTCGTCTGGAACGCAATGCCGTCGATCACGCTAATGATGTCGACGACCTTGCCGGAACTGTCGGAGATCCCGTGCATGGTACCGACCACCTGTCCGACGACGTGACCTCCGCGCTCAGCGATCTCCGAGGCGTTCACCGCCAGCGTACTGGCCTGCCGTGCATTGTCGGCATTTTGCTTGACAGTCGCGGTGAGCTGCTCCATGGACGATGCCGTTTCCTCCAACGACGCCGCCTGCTCTTCGGTGCGTGCCGACAGGTCGGTGTTGCCCGCGGCGATCTCGCGCGCGGCCGACGCAATCGATTCGGTGCCGCCGCGAATGCGGCTGACGGTGGACGAGAGGCTTTCCTGCATGGCGCGCATGGCGGCGAGCAGGCTGGTGGTATCGCCGGGTTGTGTGTCGATGGTCATGGCAAGATCGCCCTGGGCAATACGGCCGGCAATCTCGACGGCGTAGTTGGGCTCTCCACCCAGGCTCTTCTTGATGTTGCGAATGATCAGCAGCATCGCGGCCGACACAATGCCGCCGAGCACCACCAGCAGCCCGGCCCATTCGACCAGGGAGCGGTAAAACGCACTGTTGATGTCGTCTGTGTAGACACCGCCCGTAATACACCAGTCCCACGGCGCGAAGTATCCGACCCGGCTGATCTTGCCCACTGGCTTATCGTGACCGGGCTTTGGCCATTGGTAAGTAAAGTATCCACCTCCGGCTCGGCCGACGTTCGAGATTTCCCGGAACACGTATTGACCCGTAGCGTCCTTGAAGCCGGAGAGATTCTTTCCATTCAGTTCCGGCTTGATGGGATGCATCACGACATTCTCGTGCGTGTCGGAAATGGAGAGATAGCCGCTTTCCCCAAAACGCATGACCCGCACTTCGGCGATGGCGTCGCGTTGCGCATCGGCTTTGGTCAGCGTGCCTTTATCGGCGGCATCTGCATATCTTTTAATCACGCTGGTCGCCGAATCCACGACATTCTTGAGGCCGAGTTCGCGCTCCTCGATCATGGTCTGACGCGTGTTTATCGAGCCCCAGGCGCAAATGACCAGCAGGCTGATCCACATCAGGCCCAGCGCCAACAACAGTTTGGTGTTCAGGGAGAAACGGTGCACGACTACCTCCAGGACTGGCAATGGGGGGCAAGAGGTTGACTTTGGCGCAGTGGCATCGCGATCGCACGCCACGAATGGCGAGCCCATCATGGCACATCGAATGTCCGCCGCAAGCGACGGTATTCCACGGCCCGCAGACGCTCTGCAAGTCAGTTGGCCGACACTTTATCTGTCCGCGGCCCAAACGTCTGCCGGTGTTTTCGCTCATAGACTGAGTTAATTTGCGCCAGTGCTACGAAAACGCTGGCCAAGTCGTCCCCAGCGCTCGCCGCCCGACGCGGATGGCATCGGTTCTGACCGCATCCATCCTTGCATACGTCGCTTAAGGACGGGGCTGCCGTCTCACTTCGCTATCGCGCCGGACAGCAGATGCGCCTCGGCATAAGGAAACACAATGTCCAGATTTGGACGAATCAGCTTCCTGTCCTTGCCGGCGTACTGTTGCCGCATCAGCAAATCCTTGATGACACTCAGGCGCGCGACCCGTTTGTCGTTGGCCCTGACAATATTCCACGGGACCTCGTCGCTGGTACGGGCAAACATTGCGTTTCTCGCCCGGCTGTACTTTTTCCACAGCGCCACGGCTTGTTCATCGATGGGACTGACTTTCCACTGCTTGAGGGGGTCTCGATGCCGCGACGCAATGCGCCGCTGCTGTTCGTCCTTGGTAATGTCGAGGTAATACTTGATGAGGCGTATCCCCGAGCGCACCAGCATGCCTTCGAAGGCCGTGACGCTCGACATGAACTCTTCATACTCCGCATCGGTACAGAAGCCCATGACGCGTTCGACACCCGCACGGTTGTACCAACTGCGATTGAACAACGTAAATTCGCCAGGGGCGGGGAGTTCGGCCACGTACCGCTGGAAGTACCATGAGCCACGATCACGATCGGAGGGTTTTCCGAGCGCGACCACGCGCGTCTCCCGAGGACTGAGATGCTCGACGATCCGTTTGATGGTGCCATCCTTGCCGGAGGCGTCTCGGCCTTCGAAGATCACCAGGATCCTTTCGTTGCAGTGACAAAGAAAGTGTCGCTGCAGCTTGACGAGTTCGATCTGCAGCAAACGCAGTTCCCGCTCGTACTCGTCGACCGCGAGCGAACTGATCTCCGGCTCATCAGGATGATCGTGTGTCTTCGTCTTCATGCCGTTGCCCTGATTCGCGCTGCACTGGGGCCACGGGCACCGACGGCCTTGTGGACGACAGTTGGGTCACCTTCTCGGAGAGCAGGAGCTCAAGCTCGCTTCTTCCGACCACTTCTTGCGCCAGGAGGCGCTTCGCCAAGGCATCGAGCTTGGGGCGCCAGGCCTGGAGGGTTTGTCGCACCCGCTCGCTGGCCTCTGCCAGAATCTTCCGGACCTCCGCGTCGATCAGGCGCGCCGTTTCCTCGCTGCACACCTTGCGCTCACGTGGCATCATGCCGATACCATTGAAGAGTGGGTTTGGCATGTCCTCGTAGGTGGCCAGCCCAAGCCGCTCGCTCATACCGAACTGCGTAATCATCTGACGCGCAATATCTGTCGCGCGCTGGAGGTCGTTCTGCGCGCCGGTAGACACATCGCCGAAGACAATCTGCTCGGCCACGCGTCCGCCGAGCAGGACGTCGAGCCGGTCGAGCAGCTCGCTTTGCTTGAGCAGATAGCGATCCTCGGTGGGGGTCTGCTGGGTATAGCCGAGCGCCGATACGCCACGCGGAATGATGGACACCTTCGACACGCGGTCGGCATGCGGGCGCAGTTCCGCCACGATGGCATGACCGGCCTCGTGGTAGGCGATCGTCTCCTTCTCTTGAGGATTCATCACGCGATTCTTCTTTTCCAGGCCCCCGACGATACGATCCAGCGCCTCGTCGAAGTCGACCATTTCCACGGCATCCTTGCCCTTGCGTGCGGCCAGCAGCGCTGCCTCATTGACGAGGTTGGCGAGTTCGGCGCCTGCGAAGCCGGGGGTACGCGCCGCCAGCGTGTTCAGCTCAACCGTGGGCGCCAGGACGACATGCTTCACATGGACCTTGAGTATTTGCTCGCGCCCCTTCAGGTCCGGCCTGTCCAACGCGACGTGGCGGTCAAACCGTCCGGGGCGCAACAGCGCCGGATCCAGAATTTCTGGTCGATTGGTTGCCGCCATGATGATGACGCCCTTGTTGGTATCAAAGCCATCCATCTCGACCAACAACTGGTTCAGTGTCTGTTCGCGTTCGTCGTTGCCGGAAATGGCGCCCAGGGCACGGGTCTTGCCCAGCGCATCGAGTTCGTCGATGAAGATGATGCAGGGCGCCTTGGTTTCGGCCTGGTTGAAGAGGTCGCGAACCCGCGCCGCCCCGACACCCACGAACATCTCGACGAACTCCGAGCCGCTGATGCTGAAAAACGGCACGCCCGCCTCGCCCGCGACCGCCTTGGCCAGGAGCGTCTTGCCGGTGCCGGGTGCGCCGAGCAGCAATACCCCCTTGGGAATCTTGCCGCCCAGGCGCCGGTAGCGCTCGGGATCTTTCAGGAAGTTGACGATTTCGGCGAGTTCTTCCTTGGCTTCGTCGATACCGGCGACGTCGGCAAAGGTCACGCCGGTCTCCTGCTGCATGTAGACCTTCGCCTTGCTCTTTCCGATCTCCAACATGCCGCCGGCAGCACCACCTACGCGCTTGATGAGAAAGGTCCAGACCGCAAAGAACAGTAGCGCGGGGACAACCCACGACAGTAGTGCGCCAATCCACTTGTTGTCGGCCTGACCGATGAAGCGCACCTTTGCCGCTTCGAGTTCCTGGACCAATGCGGGGTCATTGACGCGAACTGTCGAGAAAGCGTGCTCTCCCTTTCCCTGGCGCTGCATCGCGTCGGCTTCGGATTTGGGGAGCAGGTTCTCGATGCCATCGGTATTGAGCGTCCCCTTGATGGCGCCTTCGCCGAGCGTGACGTCCTTGACCTTGCCAGCTTTCAATAGCACCTTGAAGTCGCTGTAAGGCAGCGTCTCGACGTCTGAAGGCGTGATGAAGCTCTGGAGGATGAGCATCGCCGTGACGGCCGCGAGCAGGTACCAAAGGGAAAACTGTTGGCGTGATTCCATGTGGGGTTTCCGTCTTGCAGTCAAATCCATCATAGGCATAACGTCAAACGCACCGATTGACGGAGGTCAAGCCCCGATGGGGACCGCTGCGGCGCGTGTCGCGCGGGGGATTCACCGGCTGCGCTCGCCATCTCGTCCGGAGTGACGCCCACGGTTGACACGCGTCAATGTCTGCTGGCGGGAAGCGGCGATAGTGGATAGGGTCGACGCCGGGTTCCGAGCCATGTCGCCAAGTGAGTCGGCAAACACCAGGCGGCGGCAGGTCGAGTTCGGCTCGTATCCCGCCGGCGCCACCGGGAGGTCAAAGTGAAATGGCTTCTGGCCGTCAAAGGTCTGTTTCCGGCGCTGCTGCTTTGCGTGTGCCTTGGGGCGAACGCCGACGTTGCCATTCCCCCATTGACGGCCCGCGTTACCGACCTGACCGGCACATTGACCCGCGAACAGGTGGCGACCCTGGAGCAAAAACTGCAGGCCTTCGAGGCCGGGAAGGGCAGTCAGATCGGGATTCTGATCGTACCGACCACGCAATCCGAAGACATTGCGCAGTACTCCATCCGCGTCGTCGAACAATGGAAGCTCGGGCGCAAGGGCACGGATGACGGTGTGCTGCTCATTGTCGCCAAGGACGACCGGCGTGTGCGCATTGAGGTCGGCTACGGTCTTGAGGGCGTTCTCACCGACGCAATCAGCAACCGGATCATCAACGAGGACATCGTTCCACGCTTCCAGCAAGCGGACTTCTATGGCGGCGTCACCGCCGGCGTCGAACGCATCATGAGCGTTGTCAACGGCGAGCCGTTACCGCCGCCGAAACGCGCCAGCGGTGAGGGAAATGGTTCGGTGCGCCCCTTCCTGCCGGTCCTTCTGGTGCTGACGCTCGTCCTTGGCGGTGTGCTTCGATCGGTTCTCGGCCGCGGCCCCGGCGCGGTCGCGACGGGGGGCATCGTCGGCGTCATCGGCTGGATACTGTCCGGAACCGTCGTCCTTGGCATGCTCGCCGGCGCGATCGCACTCGGCTTTACGATGTTCGGCGGCTCCCAGCTCGGTGCCAGGCGGATCGGCGGCATGGGCGGCTTCGGCGGATCGGGGCGGGGCGGATTTGGGGGCGGCGGCGGGGGATTCGGTGGCGGCGGCGCCTCGGGGAAATGGTGATGACAAACGTCCGACGCATCTGGCGCCACCTGCTGATGCCGCACTGGAAGGTGCGGCAAACCTTCCCGCGCAAGGCGCTGCAGGCAATCGAGCGGGCCATCGCGGCGGGCGAAGGCAACGCTATCGGCCAGCTCTGCTTTGTCGTCGAGGGCGCGCTGAACTGGGCCGGACTGCTCAACGGACTCACCGCCCGCGAACGTGCCATCGAAGTGTTCGCCCAACAGCGCGTATGGGATACCGAGCACAACAATGGCGTTCTGATTTACCTGCTGCTGGCGGACCGCAGTGTCGAGATCGTGGCCGATCGCGGCATCCACAGAAAAGTTGGCGAGCAGGAATGGGACGCCGTGTGCCGACAGATGGAAGCGGCTTTTCGGAGGCGCGAATACGAAGCCGGTGTCATCGCCGGCGTCGAGTCCATTGCCCGGCATCTGCAGCAACACTTCCCGGCACGAAGCATCGGCAAGAATGAGCTGAGCGACAAGCCCGTGATCCTGTAACGGGACGAGGGAGTGCCGTTACGCGCCCGGTTGACGCGGAAACAGCAAGGTGAAGGTGGTTTTGCCCTCCGCGCTCACGACCTCGACCCTGCCATGGTGAAGCGCCACGATGGATTTGACGATCGCCAGGCCGAGTCCCGTGTTTTTCGCGGATCCGTGGCGAGACGGATCGACGCGATAAAAACGCTCGAAAATCTTCTCGATATGTTCGGGGGCGATGCACTCCCCATGATTCGTCACGCTGACGATGGCCTGGCACGAGGATTCATGTGCACAAAGCACAATGTCGGTGCCAGCAACCGCATGCGCCAGCGCGTTCGACACGAGGTTGCTCACGGCACGCCGAAACATGCCCGCGTCCGCCCAGATGCGGGCGTCTGCCTCGACGACGATGTCCACGCCGGCCTCCTCCCCCAGTCCCTGAAAGTAGGACGCGAGCCTGCGCAGTTCACTTTGCGCGTCGAGTGTGCCAAGCACCAAGTGCTGTGTGGCATTGTCGGTGCGAGCGAGAAACAGCATATTCTCGGTCATGCGCTGGAGCCGCTCGCATTCTTCGATGTTGGAGTCGATAAGCGCCTCGTACTCTTCGATCGTGCGCGTGCGCGACAACGTGATTTGCGACGAGCTGATGACGTTGGCAAGCGGCGTGCGCATGTCGTGCGCGAGATCGGACGAGAATTGCGAAAGCCTCACAAACGCGCGTTCGAGCCGGTCCAGCATTCGATTGACAGACAGTGCAATGTCCTGGAGTTCAAGCGGTCCGCCGCGAATGTCGAGTCGCTCACCGAGATTGTGCGCTTCGATGCGAGAGGTCTGGCGACCAATGCTCCTGACCGGCCGGAACCCTCGTCTGGCAATGGCATACCCCAATGTGCCGACCAGCACCGCCCCTGCGGCCATCGCGAGAAGTACGTCAACGCGGTACCTATCGAGCAGCGATCGGCGATCGGACGCTGTGCGCACGAGCGAGACGCGAACCGTGCCGCCCGCCGGCAACACCTCCTGCCCGGAGATACATCGCGACAGGCCGATTCCCTCGGGCTCGCACGTATAGGGCACTCCCAACGCGTGGTGCGATGTCACCACGGGTAACAGGTCCACCGCATCCGAGTCCGAGTGTTCCACCAGCGGGGTGTTGTTCTCGTCAAAGATGCCGAGATAAACCCCTGGGTGGGACAGCAGCACCTCGTGAAAGAGCGTGGGATTGGCGCGTACCGCCGCCATCGAGCCCTGATCGCGAATGAGCTGGAGGAACTGGTTCAGCTTGCCGGTAATTTCGATGTCGTCGCGCCGTTGTAGCTCCGTGGCCAACGAATCATAGAGGAACGTGCCCACCAGGGCGAATACGAGAATGGCGACCGTCGAAAACGCCACCGTGAGACGGCGCAGCAGGGAGTAGGGCGTGGCGTCGAGGCTCACGAGCGATCCTCGAGCACGTAGCCCATGCCACGGACCGTGTGCAGCAGCTTGTTCTCGAATGCATTGTCGATCTTGGCGCGCAGCCGCTTGACGGCGACATCAACGACGTTCGTGTCACTGTCGAAGTTCATGTCCCATATCTGCGAGGTAATGAACGTTCGCGTCAGCACCTCGCCCTGGCGCTCCGCCAGCAACTGGAGCAGAGAGAATTCCTGTGCCGTGAGGTCCACCCGGATCTGCCCCCTGCGCACACGGCGCTTGATCAGGTCGATTTCAAGATCCGCAATGAGCAGCGTGTCTCGCACGGCACGCGGCGCACGTCGCAGGAGCGATCGAATCCGGGCCAGCAATTCCGCATAGGCGAACGGTTTTGACAGATAGTCGTCCGCGCCCAACTCCAGGCCAGTCACCTTGTCGTCCACGGTGTCTCGCGCGGTCAGCAGAAGCACGGGCGTCTGCTTTTGCATCCGCAAGCGCTTGAGGACTTCGAAGCCATCCAGTTCCGGGAGCATCACGTCAAGCACGATCAGATCGAAATCTTCGTGTAGCGCGAGAAACAGCGCGTCTTTGCCGTTGTTCGCCGTCTCGACCGTATAGCTTGCCTCCGTCAGACCCTTCCTGAGGTAGGCGGCCATTTTGGGCTCGTCTTCGACTATGAGTATGCGCATATCAGAAATGGGCGGGCCGGCGGCCGATGCCGCCAAGGTCGTGGGTGGGCGTCATGCGCGCAGCGAGGCATTATCCCATGCCCGGCCTGGACGTCCGCGGCGCACGCCGCGGCGTCCCTCCGTTCATTCAGGACTCAACGTGCCGAGCGCCGCGACCACAGCGAGGATCGCCGTGGCAGCGTTGGCTTCGATAAAGAGACTCCGGCGCAGCGCGGATATCGCCGCATGGTAATCCCCGCTTTGTACCCGGATCTCGAGCAAGGGCGCCAGCTGGTAGCGATTCGCTGCCGCGAGGCCGAGCATCAGACCAAAGAGCGCGAGCTTGACGACGAGCAACTGCCCATAGGACGTGGTGAACAGACCGCTCAACGTGGGACCGACGATCATGCCGTAGTTGATCAGGCCGGTGGCGACAAGCGTCACGACGATCATGGCGCCCACGACCGCAAAACTGTTCAGCGTCCGGCTCAACAGGGCAATGCGCGCTTGCGGCGTGGAATGATCGACGCGCAGTAGCAGCCCGAAGGCCGTCAATGCGCCCACCCATCCGGCGGCGGCAATGAGGTGGAAAACGTCGGACGTGAGGTGGAGGACGCCTTTGTCCCCTTCGTCCATCACCCCGTGTCCGCCCCAAGCCAGCGTAATCAGCGCGATACCGCCTGAGATGGTGGCCACCGCCAGCGACGCCGTAGGGCGGCGTGCGAGGGTGATGGCGGCCGCAAGACTTGCCGCCAGGGCGGCAAGGCGAGCCAGCCACGCCGCGCCGAAGGCCGTACCTGAGATCAGCATCGAAAACGCGTGCGCCTCGATCGAGGCGTAATCGGACGCCCCGGTCATGGCTTTGCCCATCACGATGATGCTGCCGGCAGACAACGCCACGCCGATTGCAACCAGCGCCACGAGCAGCGCGCGCAGAGGTCTCACGACATACGCGGAATGTCGTTCATGGCGTCGCAACGCGTAAAGGGCGAAGAGCGGCAATCCAAAAAGCAGCATGAGATCCAGGTAGAGCGCGAACCGGACGGCGATGTTTACCCAACCGTCCATGCCGATCACTTCACCGTAAACATGAGCTTGCCGGTCACCGGATGCGTGTCGGAAGAAATGGCGCGCCAGTCGACGCGATAGGTGCCGGCAGGCAGGGGTTGCGACGGCGCGATGACCATGACCTTGGGATCGTCGCTGCCCGACACCTTCGCGGCGACCCGCATCGGCGCATGGCTGGACATGCCCGGCATCCCCGTCATGACGAGCGCCGCGCCGGAAAATTGGGTCATCAGGTTCTCGGAAAAGTGCAGCTCGATCTTTTCGGGGGCAGCGCCGTCGGCATTTTCCTGCGGCGTCGAGGACAACAGTTTGGGATGCGCATAGGCGGCCGAGGCAAGGGCCGCGGTGGCGACGATCACCGCGAGGCGTGAGGCGACGGGTCGAAGATTCATCGGTAACTCCGTGGGTAATGGGTGAGGCAAAAAGGGGATTAACCGTTGTGCGCCGGACGTTCGAACGTCGACGTCAGAACCAGGCGCGAACGCCCGCGACAAAGGACACTTCACTGCGTCGCTGGCCCTCCTGCTCTGCGAAACGCGCCGTATTTCCGTAGCTTCGGTCCCAGTTGACGCCGATATAAGGGGCGAATTGGCGATCGAGTTCATACCGCAAGCGCAAGCCGAGCGAGGTGGACGACAGGCCCGCACCGATACCTCGGCTCGCATCGTTCTTGCCGTAGATATTGATTTCCGCCGTCGGTTGCAGCACCAGACGGTTGGTAATGAGCAACTCGTACTTGGCTTCCAGCCTGGCGGCGGTCTGCCCGGCCTGGCCGACATAGGCGGTTGCCTCCGCTTCGAAGTTGTACAGCGCAAGCCCTTGCAGGCCGAACGCTGCCCATGTCTGGGACCGGCCCGGCTTGAAGTCGTGGCGAACGCCACCGACCACGTCCCACCATGGACTGATCGCATGGCCCCAAAGCGCCTGGACTTCCGCCGCTTCCAATCCTTGTCCTGTCCGCTTGCCTTCCGAGCGGATCCATAACCGGTCGATATCGCCGCCCACCCAGGCTGTCCCTTCCCAGTTCAAGGCGTTGCCGCCGCCGGTGTGTTGCCACTCAAGTTTGTCGAACAGCACCAGGTAGTTGATCTCGGCGTCGCCCATGTCGTGCATATGCCCGCCGTGGAATACGGCGTTGCGATCCGCGTCCGTGAGCGGCGGAACCGGCGACGCCACCATGTTGGGTGCGGCAGGTTGCATGGGTTGAATCTCCACGGCATCCGCCGCAGCCTGATCATGCGCATGGGCGGCCGCCGTCTGCGCGAGCGCGGGGGCAGCATGTCCGAAGGCGACCGACACGCTGAAGGCGAGGGCGGTTCGCTTGAGGCGTCGCTGGATTGTCGATGACGTCGGTTTATCCATTCGCATCACTCTTGCACGCGTACTTCGCGAAACATCCCCGTTTCCATATGGAAAAGCAGGTGGCAGTGGTAGGCCCAACGTCCGAGGGCGTCGGCGGTGACGCGGTAGCTTCGCTTCGAGCCGGGGGCGATATCGATCGTGTGCTTGCGCACCATGAACTTTCCGTCCTCGCCCTCCAGATCGCTCCACATGCCATGGAGATGTATCGGGTGCGTCATCATGGTGTCGTTGACCAGCACCAACCTGACCCGCTCGCCGTACTTGAGGCGAATCGGCTGCGCGTCCGCAAACTTCACGCCATCGAACGACCAGGCGAACTTTTCCATGTGACCGGTCAGGTGCAGTTCGATCGTTCGCGTCGGTTCACGCCCGTCGGGATCGGGAAATGCACTCCTGAGATCGGCATAGGTCAACACGCGGCGTCCATTGTTGCGCAGCCCGATCCCCGGATCCGAGAGCCGCGGCGTGGGGCTCATGGCTTGCGCATCGACCAATGGATTTCCGTTTTCCGTTGCCGGATGCGATTGCATTGCGCCCATCGCGGACATGGATCCATGATCCATGCTCGACATGTCCGCTGCTGCGCCGTGGTCCGTTCCCGACGGGCTTTCCATGCCCTGCATCGCACCTTGATCCGTGCCCGACATGCCGTCCATTGTCGGTAGGATTTCACCGTTCATGCTGGACATATCCATGCCCGGCATGGCGTTGTGGTCCGTGGCAGACGTGCCATCCATGGTTTGTAGCGCCCCATCGTTCGCGCTCGACATGTCCATGCCGCCCATGCCCATGTCGTCCATGGTGAGCAGCGGGCGTGGATCCGGGGCGGGCACCTCGGCCGCCATGCCTTCGCGCACCGCCAGGGTGCCGCGGGCAAAGCCGGTGCGATCCATCGACTGGGCGAAGATCGTATAAGCCGAAGCTTTTTCGGGCTCGACGATCACGTCGTAGGTTTCGGCGACCGCCATCCGGAATTCATCGACGGTGACCGGATTGACGTATTGACCATCGGCAGCCACGACGGTCATCTTCAGGCCGGGGATTCGCACATCGAAATAGGTCATTGCCGACGCATTGACAAAGCGCAGGCGGATGCGCTCGCCCGGGCGAAAGATGCCCGTCCAGTTGCCGTTGGGCGCCAGGCCGTTCATCAAGTACGTGTAGGTATAGGCGCTGACGTCCGCCAGATCCGTCGGACTCATGCGCATCTCGGCCCACATCTTTCGGTCGGCAATCGTCGCGCTCCACCCTTGGGTTTTGACGTCCCGAAAGAAGTCGGCGATCGTGCGCTGGTGAAAGTTGTAGTAATTGGATTGCTTCTTGAGCTTCGCCTTGACGCGCCGCGGGTCCTCATCCGTCCAATCGGAGAGCATGACCACGTAATCCCGGTCGTAAGCGAACGGCGCCGGGTCCTTCGCGTCGATGACCAACGGGCCGTACACGCCGGTCTGCTCCTGCATAGCCGAATGGCTGTGGTACCAATAGGTGCCGTGCTGCTTCACCTTGAAGCGATACGTGAACGTTTCGCCCGCATCGATGCCGTTGAAGCTCAGTCCCGGAACCCCATCCATATTGCTCGGCAGAAGGATGCCGTGCCAGTGAATGGAGGTTTGCTCCCGAAGCTTGTTCGCGACGCGCAGGGTGACTTCATCGCCTTCGCGCCAGCGCAGGATCGGGCCGGGCAGGGTGCCGTTGATCAGCGTGGCGGTGCGCGATTGCCCCGTAATGTTGATGGGGGTCTGGCCGATATCGAGATCGAACTCGGTGCCCGCGAGCACATTGGGCTGCCCCGGACTCGAAATCGCCCAGACGGGCGGGCGCCAAAGCCCGAGCCCGCCGGCAAGGCCGGCCGCGCCCAATCCTTTCACGAAGGTCCGTCTGCCGAAATGGGTTTGCATGTATCCGTATCCGATTGTCTCGACAACGCCGTATGGATCGACGCCCGTCCCTCGGTACCGAGGGACTTGCCCGGTCGGTACCTTGCGGTAGGGTGCGAGATTATCCGGGTGCTGCCATCGATAACATGACGGCAAGATGACGAATTTGTCATGATCGAGACACCCGCGGGAAGATGATGCGCGAGCGTCATTGCCCGCACGGGTCAGCGGGTGACCCGTGCGGTGCCTGCCAGGTACCCAGCCTCAGCCTCGACGGGCGGCCCAGATCGTCTTGCGGTTCAGCAGCAGCGGAATGACACCGATGACAATGCCACCCATCCCGACGATATTGGTGGCCCAGTCGAAGGTCGGGATGCTATAGATCGCGATGAAGAAGAGGAAAAGCCCGCTGGCCACCGGCCAGACGACGTGGGTCACGGCGGCCCACGGCCCCTGCGTCAGCACCTTGCGGTAGTACCAGCCGCAGGCGAGTCCAGTCAGTCCGAGGTAGAAGCAGATCTGGAAGCCGATGGCGGTAATCGAATCCTGCAGGATCACGTTGATGGTTGGCAGATAAGACGACAGGAACAGCAGGGCCAGCCCGATGATCCAGATGAAGAAGATGGCGACGTGCGGCGTTTGCCAACGCGGATGCAGTCGCGCGTAGCGATGGTGGAGAGCACCGTCGCGGCTCTTGGCGAAGAGTGTGCGCGTGAACTGCAGCATCTGCGTCTCGACCGTTCCCACCGTGCTCAGCAACACCGCGATGATCGCGACGTAGCCCCAGGTCGGCCCGAACAGCTTCTCGGCAATGGCGAAGATGATATTGGTGTTGTAGTGCTGAATCTCGGCGTCCGACAGCCCCAGCAGGGCGATGACGATGAAGACGAGGAAGAACACCATCAGGAACACCATCGACCAGAACGCGGCCCGGCCGGGGATGCGGTTCGCGTCACGCGTCTCCTCGCTGAGGTTCATGGTCACGTCCCAGCCGTAAAAGAAGAAGATCGCCACCAATGCGCCACTGGCGAACTGTGTGGGCGTGAACGCGAAGGGCGAGAACCAGTTCCACGAGAACGCGTGCTGTTGCACGTGCGGGAACACGAAAAAACTCGCGACGATGATCACCAGCAGGATGACGCCCTCGATGATGGTCATCATCACCTGGACGTAACTGGTGAGCTTGACGCCCTTGACGACGATCGCACTGACAATCGTGAGCCACGCGGCCGCGATCAGCGTCACGTAGTGCACGTTATTCATCATGGGGCGATCAAAGATGAGCAGCGTGGCATTGGCGGCGGGAATCATGGCGGACACCATGAACACGCAACACAGCACCAGAAGCGCCCAGCCGGCAAAGAAGCCGAGCGTACGCCCGAAGACCATGCTCACCCACGAGTAGGAGGTGCCGGCACTGGCCAGGGCGCGGTTCATGTTGATGAACGCGTACGCGATGCCAAACATGATCAGCCCGCACACCAGGATGCTCGCCGGCGAGAGCGTGCCGGACGTCCCGATGATGGTCGACGTCGTGATCTCGACACTGTAGGCCGGCGCAGTGCCGGCGATGCCCATGATCACGGATTCGACGATGCCCAGCGAATCGGCGTTGAGCTTGGCGGGTTGGTCCATAGGCGTGCGGTTCTAGTCTAGGTTGACACGGATGGATCGACGTTTTACTCCATGCGGGATGTCCAGGCAAGAGGGGGGATGCCATTCTTGCGTTTACCGTTGTTTTCTCCCGTGCCGCCGCGTCGCCATCGACTTGGCACCGACAATCGACCGGTCCTTGCCTTCCCGACGGCCGACCGCGGTTCACTTGGGCGCAGGGTCGACTGGATCACCCCCTGAATTGGATCTATCGCAACGTTATCGACGCCATGGCGGCGGGTCGAAGGCACGCTTCGCCGTTTCGAGAAACACCCGCTGACGGCTCGAAAGTCCATGGCGCGTTGGCACCAGCGCCATGATGGGGGCGGGCTCCAGGCGCCATTCCGGCAGTATGCGAACCAGTTTGCCGGCGGCAATCAGTCGCGCGGCATCCCACTCGGACCGCTCCATCATGCCAAGTCCGGCGGCGGCCCAATCGCGGATGACCGTGCCGTCGTTGGACGACAATGTCCCGGTCACTCGGATCGTGGTGGCCTTGTTTGTTGCTGTTCCGCGATCGTTATTACGCATGAATCGCAAGTGCGTGGCGTCATCGTCGTTCTCTCGCAAGCCTAGGTATTCGTACCTGACGAGCTCGGATGGATGCTCGACTGCCCGCAGGCGGCGCGCGAAAGCGGGGGACGCGCAGAGATAGCGTTCGTTGGGCGCCAAGTAATGACCGACCCAAGACGACGCCCTGACGTTGCCGATGGAAATAACGACGTCCGCGCCGGAAGCTGCGGTGAGCGGACTATCGGCGAGAACAAGCGACATCGAAAGGCCCGGGTGCTCCCGATGAAGCTCGCGAACCAACGGTGCCATGTGCGCGCGACCAAAGCCAAACGGCGCCACGATCCGAAGATTGCCTGTGAGGTTGCCCGGTTCTCCTGAAACTTGGGACGGGATTGCGTCGATACGCTCCAGAAGTTCAGACGCTTCATGTTGTAATCGCTGGCCCTCGTCGGTCAGGGAGATGCCTCTTGCGCCGCGTACCGCAAGGCGGACCCCCAGGCGCTCTTCCAGGCGCTGCAGGCGGACCGTGACCGCCGGCGGCGTCAGGTTCAGCAGACGCGCCGCGGCGGCGAGCGATCGCGACGCGCCCAGGGCACGGAACAGGCGTAGATCGTCCAGGTCGATCATTAAGTCACCTTTAATCTCATGGTCCCGCGATATTACACAGGACAGAATCCAGGCGGCGCGTTTGCGAGGACATCGGTCCATTCTCCATGGCGAGGAGCTGATTCAAGGGCGACTCTCGCACTGGGCACCGGCCTTTTGATAAGACTTTCCTGCTGCTGTCGTCACCGGAAAGCCAGCCGACGCCGGTTCTGCCCCGGTGACTTGCTCGCAAGGCCCCCAGTGTGTTGATCCGCGCGATCAGCGAGACGTCCGTGCCGCCGTTCCCGTCGGATTTTCGAGGTGGGGGCTGTGCGTTCTGCGCTCACTTATGCCATCACCTCCTGATCGACAACACCCTCCCGGGCGAGGTTTTTCCACTTTCAAACGGTTCGGCCTTGTCTTGTGGGCTGGATCACTGTGAACGCCGTCAGGAACGCTCCAACACATTCTGTATCGATCGATATATAATTACTCCCGGTGTGTTGCAACCGAGCGTTCGAACGCGCAACGCCATTGCCCGTGGATGGACGCATGGTCGTTCACGAGCCTGCGCGGTAGGCGCGACATGGGACTGACGAGTCGATGCCGCAACCCTCCCGCAATCCACGTATCCATCAAGGTATCCCTGAAATGAAACGAACTTTCCTGATCACTGGCGCAAGCAAAGGCATTGGCCGCGCACTTAGCGAGCGTCTTGCCGCGGCGGGCCATCATGTCGTCGGTCTCTCACGCAGTGCAAACGACGCAACCTTCCCGGGCACGCTTGTTTCCGTCGATTTGACGGATCGACAAGCCACAACCAATGTCCTCAACGATTTGGCGCAGCGCTTCGCCTTCGACGGCGTGGTAAACAATGTCGGGTTCATTGAACTCTCCCCGCTCGGCTCGATTGACCTCGATGGCCTTGATAACGCGATGCGAGAGAACCTTGCGCCCGCCGTACAGACGGTCCAGGCTTTGCTGCCCGGGATGAAGGCGAGGGGGTGGGGGCGCATCGTCAATCTGTCCAGTCTCGTGGTCCTGGGCGTTGCAAAACGATCGACCTATGCGGCGGCGAAAGCCGCAATGATCAGTTTTACGCGAACCTGGGCCTTGGAGTTGGCCGAGACGGGTATCACCGTGAACGCCGTAGCCCCGGGTCCGACAGAAACCGAAATGTTTCGTGCCAACACGCTGCCGGGCAGCGAAGCCGAGCAGCGCTTTCTCTCGCTCGTTCCGATGAAACGGTTCGGACGCCCCGAAGAGTTGGCCGCCACTGTGGCGTTCCTTCTCGGTGAAGACGCCGGTTTCATGACGGGACAGACACTGTTTGTCGACGGTGGGGCATCGATCGGGCGCGCGATGATCTAGCCATTCTCTGTACGGCCGGCGTTACCCGCGCATCGCCGCCGGTAACGCCTTCGCCAATTGAACGGTTCAATCGATGCTCAGGGGGCGCAGTCCGAGTTGTGTCAGGGCCGGTGACACCGCCCCGACAAGCCAATCGCGTTCAGGATGAATGCGCGCGATCACGCGAACGCCGAGCAAAACGGCCAGCAGATGATGGGCAGCCTGCCTCGCGTCGAGGTCGGGGCGAAGTTCGCCGGAGCGCTGGCCCGCGTCAATGTTGCGAAGGAAGAACTCGGTAAGGTGCGTCAGTTCTTCGGTAATGGCCCCGCGTAATTCCAAATCCCCGGGCGCCGCCTCGAGCGCCGAGTTCACCATCAGACAGCCACGTTGCTCCCTGTCGTCGAGCGATCGTTGAACAACGTCGGTAAAAAAGTCCGTCAGCGCCGTCCCAGGCGTCGCTGTGGATTCATGCCGCGAAATACGCTCGCGCAGCGTCTGGTTCAAATAGTGATCCAGCACACGAAGGAATAGGGTGCGTTTGTCGCCGAATGCATTGTAGAGACTCGGCTGTGTGAGTCCCGTCGCCTTCACCAGGTCACGCGTCGACGTCGCTTCATAGCCGCGCGCCCAAAAAGCATCGCGGGCAGCATTGAGGACATCCGCCGGATCGAATCCGCGTGGGCGGCCCATACACAGCTCCCGATTGAGTGGAAAACGATATTTTATATCAATCGATACGAAATGACGATCTGCCAGGGGGATCGGTTAAAAAAGACTTTGAATTTATCTGCAAAATCAATTATATTCCAAGTCAGAAACATGCGAATCGCTTAAGCCGACTGTAGCTCGTGCAGGGCATGTCGGGCGCCACCGGATGCCGGCCGCCAGGCGTGCCCAAATTTTCGGCCATTTATCTGATAAATCAAATAGTGTTTTATCAATCATAGCCTGAGGTTGATCATGACCCCGTCCAGCGCTACCGGCGCGCCTGCACCCCTCACTGGCGCGCGCTTTGCGATCGGCACGTTCGCCGTCGCGCTCGCCACCTTCATGAATGTTCTCGACTCGTCCATCGCAAACGTTGCGATTCCGACACTCTCGGGCAATCTGGGCGTGTCGGTAGACGAGGGGACATGGGTGATCACGCTCTTTGCCGCGGCAAACGCGGTCTCGATTCCGCTGACGGGCTGGCTGACGCAGCGCGTTGGACAGGTGCGGTTGTTTGTCTGGGCGATTTTGCTGTTCGTCCTTTCCTCTGCGGCATGTGGCCTTGCACCGAACCTGATGTTCCTTCTCGCTGCGCGCGTGGTGCAAGGGGCGGTGGCCGGCCCGCTTGTGCCGTTGTCTCAGGCCTTGCTACTGGCGTCGTTCCCAAAGGACAAGAGCGCCAGCGCGCTCTCGCTATGGGCGATGACCGCAACCGTCGGGCCGATCGCGGGGCCAGCGCTTGGCGGATGGATTACCGATAGCTACAGTTGGTCGTGGATTTTCTACATCAACATCCCCGTTGGCCTGTTCGCGGCGGCGGCGATCTGGGCGATCTACCGCGAACACGAAACGCCGCCCCGAAAGTTGCCCATCGACAAAGTCGGTCTCGTCTCGCTGATTGTCTGGGTCGGATCGCTGCAAATCATGCTGGACAAGGGAAAGGATCTTGACTGGTTCGATTCGCCGATCATCTGGGCGCTTGGGGTGATGGCGCTCGTCTCGTTTGCGTTCTTCCTCATATGGGAGCTGACCGAGGAACGACCCATCGTCGATCTACGACTGTTTCAAGGCCGAAATTTCCTGGGTGGGACGGTGGCGATCTCGGTCGCCTACGCGGTGTTTTTCGCAAATCTCGTCATCCTGCCGCAGTGGATACAAGGATCCCTTGGCTACCCCGCGATCGATGCGGGACTGGTCACGGCGCCGCTGGGCATCTTTGCCGTCATGCTGGCGCCAATCATGGGGCGCGTCATGCCACGCTCAGATATGCGGGTTCTCGCAACCCTCGCCTTCATCGGCTTCGCAGGCGTGTTCTATATGCGCGCGCACTACACCACCGATATCGATCGCTTCAGCCTCGTGCTTCCCACGCTGCTGCAGGGCATTCCTACCGCGTTGTTCTTCACACCGCTGACAGCCATCATCCTGTCGGGATTGCCCCCGGAAAAGATTCCCGCTGCGGCGGGCTTATCGAACTTCGCGAGGATCTTCGCGGGTGCCGTGGGAACGTCGCTGGTCGCTACCGGCTGGAACGACCGGACCGTTTTACATCACGCTCGTCTGGCAGAACAAGCGAGCATCAATCATCCAGCGTTCGTCGACACGCTCGACAAATTGCAAACCGCTGCGGGCGCGGGCACACCGAAAGCGCTCGCGCTGCTCGAGCGCGCCTTGAATGCGCAAGCGACGATCCTGGGATTGAACGACATTTTCTGGCTGTCGTCGGTCATCTTCATCGTCATCATTCCGTTGATCTGGGTCACCCGGCCAATGAAATGGGCAGGGGCGGGCGCTGCCGGCGCCGCAGGGCACTAATCGCCTCGCAGGTGACGCTTCTCACTTGACGTTATCTGACGATGCATCTATTGTAAAAATCAGATAACTGGAGCATGCGATGGACCACTATAGCGCGACGAACTTCAGACTGACGCAAAGCATTGGATTCCTGCTGACCAAGGCACGCAACCTCTTATCTGCAGAGGTGGATGCCGGACTCAAGGAACTCGACATCTCCAGTCAACAAATGGGCATTTTGCTTTCATTGCAGCGCGGTATTGCCGCGACCCCGTTCGAACTGTCGCGTCTGCTCGGCATCGATACCGGACTCATGACCCGTATGCTCGACAAGCTGGAGGCAAGGGGGCTGCTGGGTCGATCACGCAGCGTCGAGGACCGCCGTGTCGTCAATCTCCGGTTGACGACAGCCGGCGAAACCATGGCGGCCCGGATTCCCGAGATCGTACCGCCAGTGCTCAATGCACGGCTACGGAACTTCAGCGAGTCGGAGTTTGAGGAACTGAAGCGGCTGTTGACGAAGTTCGTGGGGGATGAATAAAGGGCGAGGCCTTGCACTACGGGGCAAAAATCACGCAGCGCTCAAGATCAATGCCATCACAACCAGCCGCGTTGCGACTGGGCTCGATACGGAAGTCCAGCACAAACGGGGGAAAACCAGCCCACCGCCGTCAATGCCGAAATTTGGACTATATTCAATCTAGTGGGTTTCAGCGGAATTTCCCTTGATTGGGCGATTCGGCAGAGAATCACCGAGGTGCTGACCGGTTCCTGTCATTTTGGCCCGCGCATCGGGTTCGCGAGCTGATTGTCCCCCATGCCAGCTTCGTGCCGAAGGTTTCTGATACTCCCCATCGAGGTTGGTCGACCTGGAAGGAGAGTAAAAATGAGAAATCAACAGGAACTCAGCAAACCTAATCGCAGATCCGTACTCAAGCTGATTGCGGCGACCGGGGCCTGGCAACTAGCCAGTCCTTTCGTCATGAAGGCGCATGCCGAGACGCCCATCAAATTTGGCCTCTGCGACCCCCTCACCGGCACTTACGCACAACTTGGCAAGAACGAGCAGGTTGGTTGCGAGCTTGCTGTCGAGCAGATCAATGCCAAAGGCGGGATTCTTGGCCGGCCGGTGTCACTGGTGGTCGAGGATTCGACTAGCGCGGATACGGGTGCTGCGGTGCAAAAAGCGCGCAAGCTGATCGAGCGCGACCATGTAAATTTCCTGCTTGGCAATGTGAACTCCGCCATGGCCCTCGCAATCGGGCAGGTGTCGAACGAGTTGCGTACGCTGCATATAGTGACCGGCGGACATACCGACGCGGTGACAGGGTCCCAGTGCCATTGGAACGTATTTCGCGTGTGCAATACCACGCGCATGGAGACCAACTCTGTCTCGAAGCTACTCTTCGACAAGTACGGGAAGCGGTGGTACTTCATCACCCCCGACTACGCGTTCGGTCACACACTGCAACAAGGATTCGAAGCGAGCCTGAAGCAGTTTGGAGGCACTGAGGTCGGTGCGTCCCTGACACCGCTTGGCGCTACCGACTATTCGTCATACCTGATCAAGGCACAAGCAGCCAACCCGGATGTCATCATTTTCCTCACCGCCGGCGATGACGCCGTCAATTCGCTGAAACAGGCGGTCCAATTCGGTCTCGACAAACGTTTCCATCTGGCAGGTGCGCAGCAGGAACTTGAGGTGCTGGAAGGCCTGCCGCCCAACGCCCGTATCGGCACATGGGTGTTCGAGTGGTATTGGAATCAGCCTAACGTGCCACATGTCTCACAGTTCGTAGCCGATATCCGCCGGAAGGCCGGTCGGGTTCCCACCGCCAGGCACTGGTTCGGTTACGCGGCCGTCTGGACAGCCGCACTTGTGGCGAATCAAGAGAAGACGCTCGATGCCGTCAAACTTGCGCACGCCCTCGAAGGCTTCAAGCTACCCCCGGAAATCGGGCTCATGCCCTACACGCCGTTTTATCGCGCGGGCGACCACCAACTCATGCCCTCCCTCTATGTCGGCCACGCAGTGGAGAAGGGCGCCACACCGGAAGACTTGTTTCATGTTGACAGCGTCGTCAAGGGCCAGGACGTCGCATTGCCGGTCGAACAGACCGGGTGTCATATCACCTGGGCGTAATCCGTCGTCCCCGACGCGTACATCCGACCCCCCATCCGGCGCACGACGCGTGTGCCGGATGGGGTTGCCAAAAACAAGAGGCCTGTATGACGCAGCTCATCCTCTTCAACGTGTTCAATGGGGTAATCATCGGCGCGTTTTATGCGCTCATGGCCTTGGGTTTATCGCTGATCCTGAACCTGAGTGGAGTGATCAATTTCGCTCACGGTGGTTTTCTGGCGTTGGGCGCGTACCTCGCATACACGATGATGCCTTATACAGGCTTCTGGATCGCTCTTCTCCTTGCCCCGGTACTCACCGCCGTCTTGGGATTGCTGGTTGAGGCGCTGCTGATCCGCCGTCTCTACGGCCGTGATCCGCTCTACAGCCTATTGTTAACCTTCGGGCTGGCCTTCATCCTTCAGGACGGGACACGCTACCTCTGGGGCCCCCAGACCTTGCCTTACCAAATTCCCGACATATTGAACGTCCCCGTGAGTGCCACGTTCTTCTTTGTCACCGGGTATCGATTGTTCATGGTGGTACTCGCCATCGCGGTCGTCACCGGACTGTTTCTTGTGCTGAACAAAACCCGATTGGGTATCCGCATTCGCGCCGGCACCGCCGATCTCGATACCGTCGCTGTCCTTGGCGTGAATGTTCGCATCCTGCGCAGCTTGAACTTCGGCATGGGAATTTATCTGGCGGGTTTGGCCGGCGTCCTTGCCGCCGGCATGCTTGGGCTCTCGCCGACCATCGGCGACTCTCTGATCATGCCCAGCTTTGTGTCGATTATCGTCGGTGGTCTTGGCAGCCTGCCGGGTACCTTGTTGGGGGGGCTGCTGATCGGCGTGGCGGCGAGCGTTACCGCAGTCTTTGTTCCGTCGGCTTCCGAAGCGGTTATCTACGTGATGATGGCGCTCGTGCTGCTAGTCAGGCCCCGAGGTCTGCTGGGTGAAGTCGGGAGGACGAAATGAGTCCGGCCTTACGGCATCTCGGCAACGTCACGGTCGGGGCCGCGCTTCTGACAATGCCGTTCTGGATTGGTGCGATTGGCGGTTATCCGGCATTGGGTACGCGGGTGCTTGTCATGGCGCTGGCCGCGATGGCGTTGAACTTCTTGCTGGGATTCACAGGCGTGCTCTCTTTCGGCCACGCGGCTTATTTCGGCCTTGGCGCCTATGGTGTCGGCATGACAATTCGCTATCTGACGCCCGACACCCTGCTCGGGATAGTCGTTGGGGTTGTCGCGGGGACATTGGCTGCGGCGATCATAGGCGCGCTGATCGTCCGATTGCGCGGTGTGTACTTTGCTATGGCGACCATCGCGTTCGGTCAGGTCTTCTATTTCATTGCGTTCACATGGAACTCCGTCACCGGTGGCGACGACGGTCTGTCAGGTTGGCATCGCGTTCCGATTCGACTCGGCGCCTACGCCATCGACATCTTTTCCGACCAACGCCTCTTCTACTATTTCGTGCTTGCCTGCTTCGCGATTTCAGTCACCATCATGGCGGCCATATTGCGCTCACCTTTCGGCCATACGCTTCTAGCGATCCGTGAGAATGAAAAACGCGCGCGCTTCCTGGGCATTCCGACCGAGGGGCACATCTGGTTGTCGTTTGTCATCTCGTGCTTCTTCGTCAGCTTGGCCGGGACACTCTTTGCGCTGCTGAATAACTTTGCAGACCCGCATGGCCTTAGATGGGACCAGTCCGGCGACTTCGTCATCATGGCGGTGCTGGGTGGCATGCGGTCGTTCTGGGGGCCGATGATTGGGGCCGCTATCTTCGTAGTGGTCCAGGACTTCATTTCGAGCCATACCGAGAACTGGATGTCTTTTATTGGCCTGCTGTTTATTTTGGTCGTCGTGTTCTTCCCTCGCGGTGTGATGGGCGTCCTCGCCCGGCGTAGCAAATTATGAGCCTGCTTGTAGTCGACAATATTTCGCACCAGTTCGGTAGCCTGCGCGCCGTCGATGGGATATCCATGTCAATCGAAGCGGGCGAGTTGCGCGCGGTCATCGGCCCCAACGGCGCCGGCAAGACGACGTTTTTCAATTTGATCAGCGGTTTCTTTCCACCGAGTGCAGGCCGCATCCTATTCAAGGGTGAGGACATCACGGCACTGGCCCCCCACCGCCGGGTCGAGATGGGAATGGCTCGAACCTTTCAGATCACCGAGATATTTCCCGAACTCTCCGCGCGCGAAAATGTGCGTTTTGCCGTTGAGATCGCGGCTCACCATCGCCTCGACTTGTGGCTACCCGCTGCAGAGCGCCGACGGATCGAGGCGCGTACGGAGGCGTTGTTGGGGCTCGCCGCGCTGTCGGAACGCGGTGACCGAATTGCGGGCGAGTTGCCGCTAGGCGATCAGCGCGCCACCGAGATCCTGATGTCGCTTGCACTCAATCCAACGCTGTTGCTGCTTGACGAGCCGACCGCGGGAATGGCCGACCAGGAAACCTACGACATTACACAGCTGATCCGCACGCTCAATCGGGACCAGGGCTTATCCATGATCCTGATTGAGCATGACATGCGCGTCATTTTCGAGTTGGCACAACGCATCACCGTACTCGCAGAAGGGCGGGTACTGGCCGAAGGGACACCAACGGACATTGCGGCGAACGAGCAAGTGCAGGTCGCGTATTTGGGGGTCCCGAGATGAACGTGCTAGAAGCCAAGGGATTGCAGACCTATTACGGCAAGAGTCATGTCCTGCATGGTGTATCCGTTGAGGTCCGAGAGGGTGAGATCGTTGCTCTGCTCGGGCGCAATGGCGCGGGCAAGACCACGACATTGCGAAGCCTGATGGGTTTAACGCCGCCGCGGGCCGGAAGCATTCACATGTTCGGGGAGGAGACAACGAACTGGCCTGCGTTTCGTATCGCGGCACTTGGCGTGGGCTATGTCCCTGAGGGGCGTCGTGTGTTTGCCGGTCTGAGTGTGCAAGAGAACTTGCAAGTGCCGATGGAGCGCGCCGGCACATGGAACATCAAGCGCGTCTATGAAACCTTTCCCCGTTTGGGTGAGCGCCGCGCAAGCAAAGGCCGCCAATTGTCCGGCGGGGAGCAGGAGATGCTTGCGATTGCACGTGCCCTCATGCTCAATCCAAAGCTTCTGCTGCTCGATGAGCCGTCCCAAGGTTTGGCGCCCCGAATCGTACAGGAAGTTTTCGACGTCGTCGTGGCAATGCGTGACGAAGGCATCTCCGTATTGCTGGTTGAGCAAAACGTGCGCGCGGCCTTATCTATCGCGGATACCGCCTGCGTGCTCGATGATGGGCGAGTGGTCTTCGTTGGGAACGCCAGCACGTTCGCCAGTGACGAGGCCCACGTGCGCGAGTTGGCAGGCGCGTCAGCGGCCCAGTGGCGATCGCCTGGTTAATCGGGGGGAGGTCAGCCAGCAACTCGCTATGTGTACCATCCGCAGCACCCGGCTGACGTCTGGAACGGTACGAGACGTCAACGCGCAAGCTCCACATCATCGAGAGGCACCGCTTGGCATGTAAGGCACGCATCCGCAGCACCATCGTACGGATGCAGATGCAACACGCTCCCTCTGACAACCCGCATTAGGCAGCTTTCGCATTGCCCCACGCGGCAGCCACTGGGCAGATCCACCTTCGCGGCGTCCGCCGCGTCCAGGATCGTACCGGTGTTCGGGTGCCATACGAACGATTGCCCGGTCCCTGCTATCGAGATGTTGCGCGGGATCAGGTCCGTCGGCATGGCCAGTTCAGCCCTAAACGACTCCGCCATCACGTCAAAGGCCGGCACGCCGCGGGACACCAACGCAATCGTCGCCGCGTTTACGAACCCAGGCGAGCCGCACAGAAAGGCGAGGGGGCGGCGCGCCACCAAGGCTTCGTCGATGGCCCACGCGTTGAAATCGTCAGCGACGTCGTAGTCGAAACCCCTTCGGTCGTCAGGCAGCGGTGCCCGGTAGTACGTCACCACCTTCACGCGAGGAAACCGCCCGGCAATCTCCCTAATACGGGCCGCGAATGCGTGGCCCTTGCTGTCGCGGCAAATGTAATGAAGCGTGGTATCAGGGTAATCGTCGCCACCTTGTGTCCACAGTGTTTCCAGATAACTCATGAACGGCGTGATGCCGATGCCGCTGCCCAGCAGGATCAGCGGCCGAGGGCCGGACGTCGGCATCGCGAACGTGCCGCCCGGTTGGCCCAACGTCACCGTTTGCCCCGTAGACAGGCCATGCAGATGCCGCGACATCAGGCCGTCGCGCTTGACTGCGATGTTCAGATGACCGGGAAACTTGCCTGAACCTACCAGCGAATACGCGCGCGTCGCACCGAGCCCGGTGTCGTGAATAGTCAGGTGCTGCCCCGGCTGGAAGTCGGGCAGATCGCCCCCGTCGTGCGGCGTAAAGACAAAGTACGCAATGTCTTTGGCGATCACTTCGCAGTGCGCGATGTGGAACGCGCGCAAGCCACTCCAGCGGCCGCGATTCATTGGGCCGTCGCGGTGCACGTTGCACAGCGTGGCCCGCAACGGTACCGAACCGCTGACTGGATCGCGGTCCCGATCAGACAAGATGGCATTGACGTTCGACGAGCCGACGCCGTGCAGCGGTGTGTCGTCCCGGCCGAAGGCCGGTGCGCCTTGCCACCAGCCGAAGTCGGCGATCACGGTGCGATCGTCGAGCTTGCCGTCGAGTTTCGCACGCATTACCACCTCGCCGGCCGGCGTTGAGATACGCGTCCAGTCTCCTGCAGCAATACCCCGCTCGGCGGCCAGTGCAACGCCGATCTGCACGACCGGATCGACCGCCTTTCTGCGCAGCGACGCCACATGCCGGTGCGAGCTGTGGACATACCACCCGGTCTTTGCGGTCGTGAGCACCAGCGGATAGCGCGGGTCGGCGTCGTCGCGCAGCGGGCTCGCGGTCGGTTCGATGAATATGGCCACCGGCGACTGGCCAACGTCGACGAATGCCGGGGTGTACAACTCAAGCCGATGGCTCGGCGTATCGAAGCCGCGGACGGTACCGTCGTGCCTTGCCTGCGCATACTTGCGATACGAGAAGTCCTGCGCGAAACGCAGGCCCTCGGGCGCTTGCCGCAGATCGTCCACCGTCACGCCGAGCGGTTCGAGTTGATGATTCCAGCCGGCCACCACGTCGCCGCCGAAGAAGGCGTCTTTCAGCCCGAGTCGCATCGCGAGGTCGAAGGCGATCTCATAGTCGGTACGCGCGTTACCGTACGGCGAGACCACGCGCGGGCGAAACTGGACATGCTCGACGGCCGCCTGCGAAATCTCGAAGCCGATCTTCAGGGCGTCGCGCTCCCACGGCAGGGTAGAAGGAAGTACGATGTCGGCGCTTTGCGCAGTCGGATTCAGGAACGGATCGATGTGGACGTGGAAGTCCAGCGCGTGCAGCGCCTGCTGGTTGCGTTCGGAATCGGCTTGCGACACAAGCAGGTTGCTGCCGAAGCTGACAAGTGCGCGCACGCGATAGGGATCGCCGTGCAACACGGCATGCGCAAAGTCACGCGCCGTGACCCAACCGAGCGACGGCGGGCCGAGCGGCAACTCGCGCAGCCCCAACGCCTTTGCCTGTTGTTCAGGGGACAGCAGACTGTAGTCGTTGACGCTACGCGTGGGCGGCGGCACCGTCCAGAGATTGCCCCCCGGGGCGTCGATGGCGCCCGTGAGTGCGTAAAGCGTGCCGATCGCCTGCTCCGTCGCACTGGCGTTGGTGTGCTGGCCAACGCCGGTCCACGTTTGATAGCTCAGGCGCGGTGCGTTTTCGAAGCAGGCATTGAACTGCTCGATGGCGGCGGCATCGGCCCACGTCAGTTCGCTGACGCGCGCGGTCGTGTAGGGCGCGACGGAATCCCCGAGCAGGGCGAATGCCGTGGCGACGACACGTCGCTGACCGTAGATGTCGACCACATCGCGCTTTGCCTGAAGGTCGACCCTATTGGCTTCGGCCAAGGCGTGCCGTGTGTCATATGGCCGTAACGTCCCGTGCATATCTACGACGACATAGGCACTGGGCGAGCCGTCCGGCCATAGTTCGTTCGCCCGCAGCAAGCGGGCGCTGTCACGATCGACCAGACACGGTGCATTGGTCCAACGCCGGATGAATTCGGCGTCGTAACGCGCGGTCTCAAGCAGATGCCGGATGGCGCCGAGCGCCAGGGCGCCGTCCGCGCCGGGGCGGATGCGAACCCACAGGTCCGCCTGCTGCCCGCTGCCGTCCTGTTTGGGATCGACGACTACCACGCGTGCACCGCGTCGCTGGGCCTGCGCCACAAGCGATGCCTGGGCGAGCCAGGTGCGCGCGGGGTTGTGTCCCCACAGCACGACGACCTCCGTGTTCGTCCAGTCGGGCGTGCCGATGCCGCGCCCGTACATCAGACGCTGCGCGTGGTCCTTGTGCCAACCGCAAACTTCGATCGCGTAGATCATGTTGGGGCTGCCGAAGACCCGAATGAGCCGTTCGACCCATTCGAAGCTGTCAACCATTGGCGTACCGCTGGGCGTGGTGACGGCGAAGGCCACGGCTTCGGCGCCATCGCGCGCACGAATCGCGAGCATCTGCCTGGCGATCTCGTCGAGCGCGTCATCCCATGAGATTTCGACCCAGCCGGGGTTCGCCGCATCGCGAGGCGCGCTACGGCGCATCGGCGTCGCCAGACGTTTGGGGCTGTAGAGCAGTTCCGGCGCGGCGCGGCCCTTGGCGCATAAGGCGCCGCCAGTCGGGTGCGACGCAAGCGGCATGACCTTGATGAGCTTGCCGTCCTCGATACGGTTCAGCGAGCCGCAACGCGAGCGGCACAACGTGCAATAGCCGGGAATGTCGGGCATGAAAAATGGGGCGGACGTAAGTGGGTTCAGGCAAGCAGCGCTGCGTCACGGCGCGCCCACTGCACGGCGGCGCGGCTGCCCTCGTGCATGCCCAACGCATCCAGCTCGGACGTGTTGGTGAGCAACGCGGTGACCACAGGGCCGTCGTCGATGCGAACGAGACATTCGATGACCGGGCCGAGATACGCGAACGAGACGATGGTGCCGGCGAGCGTGTTGACGTCATCCGAGTGCGCGTCCGCCGCGACGGCGTCGATCGGCACTAGTTGTGTGCGCTCCGGGCGGAAACTCATCGTGTTGGCGCTGGCGGGCGCATTGCCTTCGAACGACAGCACCGCACCGTGCTCGGTGACGAAGCACCCAATGCCGCCGATCTTGCCGGGGAGGAAGTTCGAGCGACCCATGAAGTCGGCCACGAAGCGATTGCACGGGCGTTCGTACAGCGTTGACGGCGTGCCGATCTGCTCGATTTGCCCCCGGCTCATGACGACCAGCCGGTCAGCCATGGAAAGCGCCTCGTCCTGATCGTGCGTAACCATCAACGTGGTCAGGCCGGTGCTGCGTTGCAGTTGACGGATCTCCGCGCGTACCTCGTGGCGCAGGCGCGCGTCGAGGGCCGACAGCGGTTCATCGAGCAACAGCACGTCCGGATTGATCGCCATCGCGCGGGCGAGCGCCACGCGTTGCTGCTGACCGCCGGACAACTGGCGTGGCATGCGTTCGGAGAAGTCGCCCAGCCGCACGCGCTCCAGCGCCACCCGCACCCGCTGCGTGATCTCGCCGGCCGGAATGCCTCGCATCTCCAGTCCGAAGGCGACGTTGCGCGCCACCGTCATGTGCGGGAACAGCGCGTAGCCTTGGAACACCATGCCGATATTGCGACGATAGGGCGGCACGTTCGTGACGTCGCGCCCGTCGATGCGCATGGTGCCGGCGGACACCGGCACGAAACCAGCCAGCATTCGCAGCGTGGTGGTCTTGCCGCAACCGCTCGGTCCGAGCAGCGCGATCATTTCGCCTTTGGCGATGGCCAGGTCGAAGCGCGAAACGGCCTGCGTGGCGCCGTAACGTTTCTCGACACCGGAGAACTCAATGTATGCCATGTGCGTGAAGTCGAAAGTGTCAATCAGTGGCGTGTCAGAAGACTTGGCTGAGCTTGACGTAGCGATTGGAGAAGACCAGCGCGATGCCGATAATCACGATCTGCACTGTGGCGACGGCAGTAATCGTTGGGTCGAGATTCCATTCGAGGTAGTTGATAATCGCGATCGGAAGGGTGGTCTTGCCGGGGCCAACCAGGAACAGCGACTTTTCGACGTCGGTGAACGACACGATGAAGCTGAACAGGCCGCCCGCGACGAGCCCGGGGCGCGCCAGCGGCAGGGTCACGCGGCGGAAGGTGGTCCACGGCGTCGCCCCAAGATTCAGCGCAGCTTCTTCGACACCGCCAGCTACCGATTGCAGCGAGGCGGTAACCAGACGCACGACCCAGGGCACGGCCAGCAGCGTATGCGCGCCGATCAGGCCCGGCAGGGTGGCAGCCACCTGCCAACCGGAGAACATCTCGATCTGGATGTAGTAGACGTAGACCGCACACCCAGCCACGATGCCAGGCACGAGCATCGGCGAGAGCAGCAGGGTGTTGATTAGGCCCTTACCGGGAAAGTTGCCGCGCGCGATGGCGAGGGCCGCCGGCACGCCAATCAGTAGCGCAATGCCTGTGGCGATCAGACCTACCTGAATGCTGGTGACGAACCCCTCGTGAAAGGCGCTTTGTGCCCAGGCGTGGGCATACCAGTGCAGCGTGTAGCCGGACGGTGGGAAGCCAACGATCTTGTTTGCGAAGAAGCTCACCCAGACCACGATGAAGAGCGGCAGGACGACGAAGCCGAGCGTGCCCCAGACGCTTGCGTGATAAGCGATGGTGCGCAGGGAAAGTCGCATGGTGGTCAGGCTCCGTGGGCAGCCGCACTGCGGCGTGACAGGCACCACGACGACACGAGCGTGAGCACGAGCGTGGTGAACATCAGCACGAAGGCCATGGCCGCGCCGAAAGGCCAGTTGTTCGCCTGGCTAATCTGCGTGTAGACCTCGGGCGCCATCATGTGGAAGGTGGAGCCACCGATCAGCAGGGGCGTTGCATAGGCGTTCATAGCGAGGATGAAGCACAACACGCCGCCGACCACGAGGCCGGGCATCGCCATGGGCAGCAACACGCGCCAGAACATTCGGCAGTGGCCCGCGCCGAGCCCCAGCGCAGCTTCTTCGAGCGCGGGGCTGATGCCCTCGATGACGCTGTGCAGCGTGATTATCATGTACGGCAGTAGCACGGAGATCGTGCCGATCAGCACGGCGTTCTGGGTGTAGAGCAGCTTGACCGGGTCGGTCGTCATGCCGAGTGTCCGCAGCGCAGCGTTCACGAGCCCCTGATCGCCAAGGATGACAAGCCAACCGGCCACGCGCACCGCATTGCCCATCAGCAATGGCAGGATCACGAAGATGATCAGCAGGCTCTTGGCGCGTCGCGACTGCGTACGGGCGATGTGGTACGCGGGCAGGAAGCCGAGCACTGCGGCGGCGAACGTACTCACGACACCGACATACACCGTGCGCACGAGAATCTCGCGATAGAACGGATCGGTCATGAACTTGCGATAGTTCTCCAGTGTGAGTGCCTGCACCATGAATTCGCCCGGTACGAAGCGATTCAGGCTGTAGCGCAGTAGCAGCAACAGCGGGATGCCCAGCAGCACCGCGATGACGAGGACCGACGGCGCGAGCAGGGCCGCGCTCAGGCGGTAACTCGGTTGCAGGAGGCCCCCATGCGCGCTCAGTTCAATGGCCGGCGCGCTCAAACCTTGATCTCCTTGTTCCACCATTCCAGCCATTGCGGCTGGTTCTTGGCCGCATAGGCGTAGTCGACGTAATGCAGTTGCTTGCGCTGCGCTTCAGTGAAGTCGATTTCGCGCAACAGGTCCGGCGGCAGGCCAGCATGGTCGGTGGACGGCGCGTAGTAGGTCAGCGTCGAAATCTGGCGGGCGGCGACTGGCGCGAGCATCTCATTGATGTACCGGTACGCGAGCTCCTTATTGCGTGCATGCTTTGGAATCACTACGCCGAACTGGATCGCGATGCCGCCTTCGGACGGATAGGCGCCGCGAATCGGCAGGTTGGCCGCGGTCCATTGCGCGGCGCGGGCCTTGTAGTTGGCCGAAATCCAGACTTCACCGCTCGACATGGCGGCAGCGATCTGCTCGTGCGACGGGTAAATGCGCGGCTGCACGGCCCTCTTCAGTTCAAGCAGTTTGGCCAGACCGGGCGTGACATTCTGCATCGAGCCTCCGCCGACGAGCGCGTAAGCGTACAGATAGTTGAAGTAGATTTGGTCGATCAGGCCGACCTTGCCGGCGTATGCCGGGTTCATCAGGTCCTTGAACGAGGTAGGCGGAGTCTTGATCTTGTCCGGGTTGTAGATCAACTCGACACCGCTATACATCCACGGCACGAAGTACGGAGAGCGCATTCCCGGCAGCAGGTGCGCTGCATTCGGCACGCGTGAATAATCGATGGGTTCGAGCGCGCCCTGGATCTGCAACTCGTAGGCATCTGCATCAGTGAAGTGGGCCACGTCGATCGTGCCGCGCGGCAGGTTGCGCTCGGCGAGCAGCTTGGCCTTGCGCACCGGTGCCGCGGCGAGGTCGCGGCGAATGTTTACCCCTTTCTGCTCCAGCGCTGGGCCTTCTAGCGCCTTGATGACGTTATTGCTCCAGTCGCCGCCCCAATTGCTGACGACCAGCTCGCCGCTGTCCTGTGCCCAGGCCAATTCGCGGAACGTTGCACCGCCGGCCACGGCTGCGCCTGCGGCAACCGTATGCAGGAATTGCCTGCGGCTCAAACCCCACATGTCCTTCTTCGTTGCCATGTCGATACCCCTCGTCAAGTTGGGAAAGATTTGCACTAGGAATGGGAAGAAATATCGCCATGACATTTTTCTATTTTGTTGCTGTATATTTTCTGAATTGTTTCCATACGGGCAACCCATGAGATGAAGCATCCGATCCTGGTGGTTGAGGACGACGTCACAATTGCGACGATCACGGCGGGTTTTCTGGAGTCTGGCGGGCAGCGCACGGAGGTCGTGAGCGACGGGCAGGAGATGATGCGACGCCTGCGCATGCGCACGTACTCGCTGGTGCTGCTCGACCTGGGATTGCCTGACGAAGACGGCCTTAGCCTGTTGCGCAAGCTGCGCGGAAGGCTGGACATCCCAGTGATGGTGGTGACGGGGCGCGATAGCATTGACGCGCGCTTGGCCGCGTTCGAACTCGGTGCGCAGGACGTGCTCACCAAGCCGTTCGATCCGCGGGAGCTGCGTTACCGAGCGCTCAATCTGATCGCCCGCCACGGACAAACGCAAGAGCGGGCGCGGGAGCACGTGATTGGGTCTTGGCGCATTCATTTACATGCTCGCACCGTCGATTCCGAAGTGACGGGCGAGTCCGCCGGACTTACGCGTACAGAGTTCGATCTGTTGGCGTTCCTGGCGCGCGGTGGCGGGCGAGTATTCTCGCGTGCACAATTGATCGATGCGATTACCGGCATTACGGACCCGGAGTCGGACCGCGCCATTGACATTCTGGTGAGTCGCTTGCGCAGGAAGCTTTCTGTCGACGGGCAGGACACGCAGGCGCGGCTGACAACGGTACGCGGGATGGGATACCGCTTGCGGCTGGAGGACGATTCGACTTGAGTCGCCGGACTTCCGCGCGCTCAGGCCCCGGTCTTGCGGCGCTTTGCGGAGGGGGGCAGCAACGCCAACCGTTGCAGCAAGTGTTCGTCGGCCGCAGCGATCAGTCCGGCGATTGTCTCTAAAAGACTGACAAGCGGCACGCCGGCGTCATGGCCACCGTCGCCGTTATCCCGCAACCGGGTCTCCAGCGTTCTCGCGGCGTTGCCCAATGCGGGGAATCCGAGCGTTGCGGCGTTGCCAGCGATGCGATGGGCGAGGCCGGCTAGTGGCCTCAGGTCTTTCGTCGCGATGGCCTCGCGGGCGTCGCCCAGCAAACGGTGTGCGGCGTTCAAGCTCTGCTTCAACCGCTGTGGGCCGATGGCGGCCTGCAACCGATCGAGCTGGTCATCGGCATGCGTGACCGGCAGCGCGCTTGGCATGCTCAACACCAGAGTGGCGGCCTCCAGTCCTTGATCACGCCGCGCAACGGCAGCCCGCAGTGCGGCGTCAAGGTCGTCGGAAAGCAAAGGTTTGGTCAACACGGCGTCGATGCCGCCCATGCCGACGTCGATTGACGTGTCGGACAGCACGTTCCCCGACGCCAGAAGGATCGCCAAGTTGCGACTGGCTGAGCCGGACTGGGCGCGCACGCGCACGGCGATCTGATGCCCCGTCTCGTTGGGCATCATCTGATCGAGCAGCACCGCGTCGAGCGGCTGCTGTGCCAGATGCGCGAGCAGGGCGTCGCCATCGGCAAAGATGTGGGGCGTGTGGCCCATCTGTCGCAGCAGGCTATCGGCGACGGCCAGATTCAACGCATCGTCATCGATCAGGCCGACGGTCAACGGGCGGGGGGTACGAGGCTGGGGCGCCGTCTCACGCGGCACTTCTCGATGCCCGACTATCGCCAGCGGCAGTTCGCACCAGAAACGGCTACCGCAGCCCAGAGCGCTGTCCACGCCGATCTCGCCGCCCATGGCCGTGACCAACCGTTTCGAAATGGCAAGGCCAAGCCCGGTGCTCTGGCGATCGATCGCTGCAGCACGAGAGAAGAATTCGAACAGGCCGGGCAGGGCTCCGGTGGCAATGCCGATGCCTTCGTCGGCGACTTCGTAACGCAATCGGTCGCCCACACGGTGCAGCGTGACGGCGACTGTGCCACGCTGCGAATACTTAATGGCATTGCTGACGAGGTTCGCAATCACTTGCTGGATGCGCGACGGATCGCCCCGAACGACCGCAGGCACGTCTGCCGCGACATCCACCGTCAAAAAGAGCCCGCGCTCGGCCGCGCGTTGCGAGAACTGAGCGTCGATAGCCTCAAGCAAGAAGCGAGGATCGACATCGCTGAGTTTCACATTGACATCGGTTGCCTCGCTCTTCAGATACTCCAGCAGATCCGACAGAACTGTCGACACTCGCTGGGTCGCTTCGAGCAGGACATCCGATTTGCCTTGTTCGCCGTGTGCACGGGCGTTGATCGCAAGGATCTGCGCGAGACCGACAATGCCATTCAGGCCGTTGCGCACCTCGTGGCTGAAGATCGCGAGGAAGCGGGAAATTGAGCGCGAGCGCGCCTGCGCGGTCTCGGACGCAAGTCGTAGCTCTTCCTCGCGTTGCTTGAGCGCGGTGATGTCGGATCTGATGCTGGTCGTTCCGCCGGACGCCGTGCGGCGTTCGCTTACGCTCATCCAGCGGCCGTCGTCGAGATGCTGCTCGAAGAAGCCCTCGCCCTTGCGATGGAATGCCAGGCGGCGTCGGATCCAGCTGTCTGCGTCCTCGTCGTGGAGTTGCATCTGACCACGCGCCATCGACGTATGGACGATTTCGGTAAAGCTCACGCCGGGTTGCACGGTATCGGCAATCGACGGGTACAGCGCGGAATATTGGCTGTTAGCGATGATCAAGCGGTCGTGATTGTCATACAGCACGAAGCCTTCGGGTAGGGCTTCGATACCTTCTTCCATTACACGCAGATGCCGTTCCAATGCGGAAAGACGATGCATCGTGCGGGAGAGATTGACGATGACGCCACGGTGGGCGTCGATATGCAGTAGCGTGATGGTGCGAGAACCAAGCGTGAGTTCTGTGGCGCCGCCCGCAGGGAATTCGGGGTCAAGCAGCGCATCCAGCAAGGCTATTGGGGCGTCAGCGAGCGGCAACTCGCGCCGCCGTCTGAGCGACGGCGGGCGATGCAGCGGGCCTTCGAGGCAGAGATGATGCGTGTCCGCTGCGTAGCGCCAGAGGAAGCTGAATGTATTCACGTGCGCATTTTAACGCTAGCGACTGGCGTGGGCTGCGTCAAAAATGCCGCCGAGGCGTTACCCCGGTGACAAGATCTTTCGTAGAGGACTTCTTCGTCTTTTTTGTGGCTACATTCTTTCAAGATTTTGGAGCGGATTTGTGCAAACTGATAGGGCAGGAAGGCAAGCGCCACGTCGCACTCATAATTTAACATAATGTACATTATGCGAGTAAAAGATAGCTAACTGAAGCTCCGCGCAGTAGCCGTTTCCAGCCCATTGCACCGAGGTGGTTGATGACGGTTTCGGGGTGCGTCAACCTTTTCGGTAAACTACGGGTCTAGACGGGACGGATCACCGCCCGCTGCTTACTCAGTCTGCTCATGTCAAATACCCACGAAGTCCGCCCCGGTCAATCCATCGAGCTGCTCAAGGAACTCCATATCCTCACGCGCGACGGCAAGATGAACCAGGACAGCCGGCGCAAGCTCAAGCAGGTCTATCACCTGTTCCAGTTCATCGAGCCCTTGCTCCAGGAAGTCAAGACCGAACACGGGCGCGTGACGCTCGTCGACCACGGCGCCGGCAAGTCCTACCTGGGCTTCATCCTCTATGATCTGTTCTTCAAGGCGCTCGCCGATGACTCGCATATCTACGGCATCGAAACCCGCGAGGAACTGGTCAAGACCTCGCAAGCGCTGGCCGAACGGTTGGCCTTCCCGGGAATGTCGTTCTTGAACCTGTCCGTGGCAGCGTCGATCACCTCGCCAGAACTGCCGCCGACGGTCGACGTCGTCACCGCGCTGCATGCCTGCAATACCGCCACCGACGATGCAATTCGCTTCGCGCTGGCCAAGCAGGCACGGCATATCGTGCTCGTGCCCTGTTGCCAGGCCGAAGTCGCGGGCGTGCTGCGCAAACATAAGGGCCAACAACTGGCGGGCAATCCGCTCACGGAAATCTGGCGCCACCCATTGCATACGCGCGAATTCGGCAGCCAGATCACGAACGTGCTGCGGTGCCTGCAACTGGAGGCCCACGGCTATCACGTCAGCGTGACCGAACTGGTGGGCTGGGAACACTCGATGAAAAACGAGTTGATCATCGCGCAATACAAGAACCTGCCACGCCGCCGCCCGGCCGAACGCCTGGAAGAGGTGCTCGCATCGCTCGGGCTGGAAGAAATGCGCGAACGTTTCTTTACCTCCCCAGCGCCAGCGCCAGCGGGATAAGCCCCGCGATCACGGCCCCCGCCCCTCCCCGCACACTCGAATGCAGTGACTGACGCGATGTCTTCAAATGCCCCGCCTTGACATCGGTCAACACCCAATCGAGCGTCACCGGTCATTCTGGAAACAAGATCGGTAAAGGGAGAACTGCCATGTTCAGGGCCGCGCGCTTGTCGTTGCTTTTGCCACTTCTTGCATGCCTATGCACCGTGGGTGCCGCGCTGGCGGCATCGACACCGCAACCGGGCTCGGAAAACGGCGTTTCGTACATCACCGGCGGTATCGGCGAGGATGAAGTCCAGGCGTTTCGCGCCGCAGCGCCGCAATACAACCTCCGGATGACGTTCGCATCGAAAGCTGGCAACTATCTCTCCGACGTCGATGTCACGATCACCGCCGGCGCCGGACGCCACGTCCTCGCCGTTCGAACCGAGGGGCCATTCCTCTTCGTCCGGATACCCGCGGGCGCCTACCGCGTCTCCGCGCATACGCCCGGCATCTCTGAATCCCGAAATATCCAGGTGCCCACGCACGGGGCCATCGACCTCCATTTCTCCTGGGACAATCCGGACGCTCCGGGCGTCCTGCATCTCTGTAAACAGTGTCCAAAACCGCGTCGCCGCTGAGCGGCGCGCTCACGCCGCAAGACGCCGACGAGCCGACACGCATGCCCGCAACGCCAGCAGCGTCCGTTTCCAGTGGATCCCGTGGAATCGACAACACACCCGAGGCCGATCCGATCCGGCCGCCTGACACCGGGCTATCGAGCGCCGAAGTGCTGGCCCAGCGCGCGCGGTTCGGCTGGAATGTCGTGGACTACGCTGCGCGCCGCACCTGGCGACTCACGTTGCGGGAAGTCCTGCGCGAGCCGATGTTCCTGCTTTTGCTCGCGGCAAGCGCCGTCTATCTCGTACTCGGAGACGCCGCCGAAGCGCTGACGCTGCTGGCATTCGTCACGGCGATTGTCTTTCTCACCGTCTATCAGAGCCATCGCTCCGCCCAGGTGCTCGACTCGCTTCGCGAACTGTCCGCACCCCGCGCCAAGGTGCTTCGCGACGGCAGTCGGCTACTGGTGTCCGCCTCGGAACTGGTCCCCGGCGACGTCGTTTTCGTCGACGAAGGCAACCGCGTCCCCGCAGACGGCGTTGCGGTCGAACTTCACGAACTCAGCGTCGACGAGTCGTTGCTCACGGGAGAATCCGTGGCGGTCAGCAAGTCCGTCGCCCATCTCGACACCAGCTCCTTTTCACCAGACGACGCCAGCGGACGCATCGAAGCCAGCGACGCGCATGGCGGCAGCCAGCTATTCTTCGGATCGATGGTGGTCCAGGGGCAAGCCCGCATGATCGTGACCGCCACCGGGCCAAACACGACGCTCGGTCGCATCGGCAAGTCGCTGAGCGGGATCTCGGAAGCGTTGTCTCCCCTGCAAATCGAAACGAGAACCTTCGTCAATCGCTTCGCTGCGATAGCAGTTGCCATGGTCGTTCTGCTCACCGCCGCCTATCGCTGGCGCGTCGGCGAGTGGCTTCCCGGCATACTCGCCGGAATCACGCTGGCAATGGGCATCCTGCCCGAAGAGATCCCCGTCATCCTCACCGTGTTCTTCGCATTGGGCGCGCGCCGCATCGCCAAAGACGGGGTGCTCACGCGCCGGATGAGCGCGATCGAAACGCTCGGCCAGACGTCAGTGCTGTGCGTCGACAAGACAGGCACGCTGACACAGAATCGCATGTCGGTGAGCGCCCTCATCGCCCATGGCCAACGGCTTGACGTCAATCCGTCGACACCGCTGATCGATAGCGCCTTTCACGAGTTGATCGAATACCTGGTGCTCGCCAGCGAAATCGAACCCGTCGATCCGATGGAGCGGGCGTTCCACGAGACCGGACGCCGCGGACTCGCCGGCACCGGACGCCTCCATACGGACTGGTCGCTGGTACACGAGTACGCCTTGACGCCGGAGGTACCCGCGATGTCGCACGCATGGCAAACCCCGGATTCCGAGCATCACTCGGTCGCCTGCAAGGGTGCGCCGGAAGCTGTCTGTGCCCTATGCCATCTCGATGGGAAGGAAACCCAGACGGTTCTCGATCAGGCGGCGAACATGGCGTCGGCCGGGTTGCGGGTGCTGGGGGTGGCGAAAGCCTCGCACTCGCACCCCGAATGGCCGAAGGATCAGCACAGCTTCGCGTTCGAGTTCCTGGGGTTGGTCGGCCTGTCCGATCCGGTCCGACCGGACGTCGCCCAGGCCATCGCGCAATGCCACGCCGCAGGCATTCGCGTGGTGATGGTGACCGGAGACTACCCGACGACGGCGCAGGCCATTGCCACCGAGGTCGGCATCGACAGTCGACGGATCGTCACCGGCCAGGCCCTGGCGGCCATGGACGAGACGCAAGTGCGCAACGCCGTCAAGGACGTCGAGACCTTCGCCCGTATCCGGCCGGAGCAAAAGCTTCGTCTGGTGAACGCGCTGCGGGCCAACGGCGAAGTGGTGGCGATGACGGGGGACGGTGTGAACGACGCGCCGGCCCTCAAGGCGGCCCACATTGGCATTGCAATGGGATTGCGCGGCGCGGAAGTGGCGCGCGAAGTCTCCGCGCTGGTCCTGCTGCGCGACGACTTCGCCCCCATCGTGTCAGCCATCCGGCTGGGGCGACGTATCTACGCCAATCTCGTTCTCGCGATCAGCTACACCATCGCGGTGCACGTTCCCATGGTTGCGGCCGCCGTGGTGCCGATTCTTGTCGGCTTGCCGCCAATGCTCGCGCCAATCCACATCGTCTTCCTGCAACTCGTGATCGATCCGGTCTGCTCGATCGTGTTCGAGAACGAACCGGAAGACGCTCACCTGATGCATGCCCCGCCACGGCGCGCCGGTGCGCGGCTCCTGTCGTCTCGCGCCTTCCTGCAAGTGGCCTCGGTCGGTGCGATGGCCGGTGCGCTGGTCGTCGGTGTCTACGCGGGGCTGCTGCAATATGCCACCTCCACCACGAACCCGCTCCCCTTGGCCCGCACACTGGCGTTCGAACTGCTTGTCGTGGTCAATGTCGCGCTGATCTTTGTCGTTCCGATGGTGTTGCGCACCCAACGTCCCGAACAGGGGCGTCCGCGAAATCAGTACACCTGGCGAGTCCTGGGCATGACGGGCGTGGCGCTTCTGCTACTCATGACCGTACCGTCTCTGGCACGGCTGTTCGGACTCGTGGCACTGCTCCGCCCGTGACACCCGCCGAACCGGATTGAAGAATGCGCCGATGCAGCGCATCCGGAGGCGTGCCCGATTCGTATGACTCAGCACCCTCACCTTCCGTCGTCACGCCATGCCGAATACTCGCCTGCTCATGCCGGACGCGGCGCGCCATCTCGCACCTAAGGTGCTATATTGCGCGGAACGTCAATGCCATAGCCGAAGCGAAGGCCTCTTCCGCATGAACGACATGCCCAAAAGTGCCAACCGAGCACGTCCATCAACCTCTGAGCGCCCGAGCGACCCCACCGCCGACACCGCGTGGCGCGACACATTGAACCGAACGCTGTCGGCCGTGGGCCAGGAAGATCACGATGCCTTTGCCACCCTCTACCAGATGACATCGGCACGTCTGTTCGGCGTGATCCTGCGAATGATCCGCGACCGGGCGGAAGCCGAGGACCTGCTCCAGGAAGTTTTCGTCAGCGTCTGGCGACGCGCAGACGGCTTCGACCCCGAGCGCGGCAACGCCATGACCTGGCTCATCGCATTGGCCCGCAACCGAACCATCGACCGATTGCGCGAACATCGCGAGATCGCCCTCGATGAGGGCGATGCCCTCGCCATCCCGTCGGACGATCCCACGCCCGCCGCACTTGCCGAAGCATCCGAGGAACGACAGCGCCTTGAGCAATGCCTGCAACGCCTCGAGCCGCAACAGCGTGGCGTGGTGCGCGAAGCGTTCTTTACCGGTGCCTCCTACAGTGAGCTCGCCAGTCGCCTGAGCGTTCCCCTCGGCACGATGAAAAGCTGGATACGCCGGAGCCTAATGCAACTGAAGGTATGCCTCGAGCAATGAATACGCCCGCCAACCAAGACGACGAGCTGCGCTGCGCCGAATATGCCCTCGGCGTGCTGAGCGCGGCCGAACGGCGCGAGCTCGAGCAAGCCGCCGATGCCGATCCGCGCATTCAAGCAAGCCTTCACCAATGGCAAGCACGCATCGCACGACTGGCCGAAGACGTGGCGCCGGTCGCGCCGCCGCCACGCGTGTGGCAACGGATTCAGCGCGACCTCGGCATCGCGCCGGAAGCCCTGCGCGCCGCGCGTGCGGCACCGGCCGCCACCTGGTGGGACAATTTGCGCCTGTGGCGATGGGTGGGACTCGGTGCAAGCGTCGCGGCGCTTGCGCTGCTTGCCGTCAACGTGGTGACGCTGCTGCCGTCGCGCAGCCCATCCACCGTGACGGCCAATGCCTATATGGTGTCGACCATCGCGCGCCAGGACGGCGTCGCCCACTGGACCGCGACGGTCGACACGCGCCGCGCGAGCATGGTCGTGGTGCCAGTCGTCAAGCCGGTCATTGCGGCCGGCCGTACGACCGAACTGTGGTTGATCCCACATAACGCAAAGCCCATCCCGCTGGGCGTATTTGCGGCCGACCAACCCGCGTCGATGGCGCTCTCGCCGCAAATCCTCGCGCAGATGGACACCCACGCCGTGCTCGCGGTATCCGTCGAACCGCCGGGCGGCTCCCCCACCGGCCAACCGACCGGCCCAGTGGTCGCTACCGGCGCCATCCGCCCCGCATGAGCACCTGAGCGCCCTGCCGAGCATCCGCCCTCGCTTGACCTGAAGGGGTTGTCCACGTGTTGGACAACCCCTTCTTTGCTTTTCGAATTGCCCCCGCGCTTGTTTCATTAAGATTTTTCTCCGGCACCCGCATCCGGTGACGCTTGACGCTCGTATACCTCCGCGTCGAGTCCTCAATCCGCGTCGGGAGCCCGCATGCTCGCTGCTGTCGTCCTATCGTTCGCTGGAATGTGCGTTGCGCTGGCGCTTGCCTGGCGCTATCAATGTCGGTCGCACAACGCCGGCATGGTCGACCCGGTCTGGGCGGCCGCGCTCGGAAGCGTCGCGATCGTCGCGGCATGCCTCGGTACCGGCCACGCCATCAACCGAGCTTTCGTCGGTACGGCCGGCGGGCTGTGGGGCCTGCGCCTGGCGATGCATCTCTGGCGTCGCAACTACGGACATCCTGAAGACGCTCGCTACCGGCAATTTCGTGAACAGTGGGGCGAGCATGCCGGACGCAACATGTTCTGGTTCTTCCAGTTGCAGGGCGTGATCGCCCTGCTGCTCGCCGCGGCGTTCTTCGTGCCAGCGTTCAACGACCGCGCGCCGGTGCCGCTGGCGCTCGCCGTCGCCGCGCTCATCTGGCTGGCCGCCGTGGCGGGCGAGGCATCGGCCGACCGTCAACTGCGACGATTCACCGCCGTCGCCACCCATCGGGGCCAGGTCTGCCAGGTCGGCTGGTGGCGGTACTCGCGGCATCCGAATTACTTCTTCGAGTGTGTCCACTGGTGCGCTTACCCCGTGCTCGCGGTTGGCGCGCCTTGGGCATGGGCGACGCTCGTTCCGCCGCTGCTCATGGCCTGGCTGTTGCTCAAAGTGTCGGGCATCCCGCTGCTTGAAGCCCATCTCTTGCGATCCCGCCCTGCATACAAGACGTACATGCAAACCACCAGCGTGCTCGTTCCCTGGCCCCCCAGGAAGTCCAGCGACAGGCCGCTGCCATGACCCCGTTTGTTGAAGCCAGGAGCCCGACGCCATGACCGTCTCCCTTACGCAACCACCCGCCACGCACACCACGTCGCCCGATGAGTCCGGTCTGATCCGTCTCTGCGAACGGGGCCTTGTGCCGGATTTCGCGCTCCGGGCGGGCATGCGCATGCTGATGCGCCGACGCTTGCGCGAGGCGCACGCGCACGATCCCGAGCGAAGCGCTGAATCGCTCGCCGCATTCGTCCATGCCCTGCGCGCGAGTCCGATCGCCGTCGAAGCCCAGGCCGCCAACACGCAGCACTACGAGGTTCCGAGCGAATTCTTCGTCGAGCATCTCGGACCGGCCATCAAGTATTCGTGCTGCTATTACCCGAACGGCGACGAGACGCTGGCCCAGGCCGAGCAGGCAATGCTCGCGCGCTACGCGCAGCGCGCCGACGTCGCAGACGGTCAGCGAATTCTGGATCTCGGCTGCGGCTGGGGTTCGCTCTCGCTCTGGCTTGCCGAGCGATATCCCAGCGCGCAGATCGTCGGGCTGTCGAACGCTCACGGTCAGCGTCGTTTCATCGAATTGGCGGCGGCGCGCCGCGGACTTCGGAATCTGCGGATCGTGACGGGCGACGTGGCCGACTTCGAATTCGATGACGGCGTCCCAGCGGGATTCGACCGCATTCTGTCCATCGAAATGTTCGAGCACATGAAGAACTATGGCGCGCTGCTCGGCAAGATTGCCCGCTGGCTGAACGACGACGGAACCCTGTTCGTCCACCTCTTCGCACATCGTCATGTCGCCTACCCCTTCCAGAACAAGGATGGCAGCGACTGGATGTCACGGCACTTCTTCACCGGCGGCACCATGCCCAGCACGGATCTGCTACTGCACTTCCAGGACGACCTGCGCATCGTGAACCGCTGGTGGATCGACGGCCGCCATTACGAGCGCACGGCCAACCACTGGCTAGCGGCGCTGGATGCGTCGCGCGCCAGGACACTGCCGATGCTGGAGGCGGCCGGGTACGGCCCGCAGGCCAGCGTTCAGTTCCAGCGCTGGCGCATGTTCTATATGGCGGTTGCCGAGCTGTTCGGCTACGCCCAGGGCCGGGAATGGGGCGTTGGCCATTATCTGTTCGAAAAGCGGGGCCAACCGGCATGAGCCGGCGCCCCGCCATGACGTGGCGCGCTCCGCGGATTCGGCCGCGAAGCGCGCGTTCGTGGGCGGCGCACCGCTTTTTCAATCGCGCGTGCATCCATGTGCGCTTGCGTTTCGTATAACCACAAAACTTCGACGAGACAAGTCAATGAACGCATCGACCGCCGCCCTGCCTCCCGGACAACGCGTCGCCGTGGTGGGCGCGGGGATTGCCGGACTGGCCAGTGCCTATCTCCTTGCCCGGAAGCATCACGTGACCGTGTTCGAGGCGAGCGATTATGCCGGTGGACATACCAACACCGTCGATGTCTCGCTCGATGGGCACTGTGCTCCCGTCGACACGGGCTTCCTGGTCTTCAATGACCGCACGTATCCCAACCTGATTGCGTTGTTCGATGAACTCGGTGTGAGCGCCATCGCGAGCGATATGTCGTTCTCGGTCTCGGTCGGCGGCGGCGCACTTGAATGGGCCGGCACCAACCTGAACACCGTATTTGCCCAACGTCGCAATCTCTACTCCCCAAGCTTTCTGCGCATGCTGCGCGACGTGCTGCGCTTTAATGCGACGGCAGAGCAACACCTGGAACGCGCCATGCGCGAGCGCCAATCGGTGGGCGACCTGCTCTTGGCGAATGGCTATGGGCAACCATTTCAGCACCACTATCTCCTGCCGATGGCCGCCGCGATCTGGTCGAGCCGTGCGGCCGACATCCTGCACTTTCCCGCCGCGACGTTCCTGCGCTTCTGCCTGAATCACGCGCTGTTGCAGATCCGGCGTCGCCCGCAGTGGAAAACGGTCGCCGGTGGCGGACGCGCCTACGTGCGCCGGCTGCTGGCAACGCTTGACGATGTGCGACTGCGAACGCCAGTACGGCGCGTCACGCGCGGGCGCGATGGGGTGACGATCGCGTTCGGCGACGGCGAATCGCAGCGCTTCGACGCGGTCATTCTCGCCAGTCACGCCCCGGACAGCCTGCAACTGCTGGGCGACGCCGACGCTTTGGAGCGTCAAATACTCGGTGCCGTGCGGTATCAACCGAACATCGCGGTGCTGCACACGGATCCGAAGTTGCTGCCGCGCCGGCGTCGCGTCTGGTCCGCGTGGAACTACGTCAGTCAGGCGGGCACGGCCGCTGACGCGCACCGCCCCGTGTGCGTGAGCTATCTGATCAACCAGCTCCAGGCCCTGCCCTTCACGTCCCCCGTGATCGTCACGCTCAACCCGAGTCACGAACCGGCGCCAGACAAGGTGTTGGGACGCTACACGTATCAACACCCCCTGCTCGATCTGGCCGCCGTGGACGCCCAATCGCGCCTGCCCGATATCCAGGGCCGCCAACGGACATGGTTCGCGGGCGCTTGGATGGGCTACGGCTTTCACGAAGATGGTCTGAAATCCGCGCTGCGAGTGGCCGGCGATTTCGGTGTGATGCCGACGTGGGCGCAACCGTGAGCACGAAGGACGCGATGGCGAGCCCATCAACACCGCCCGCCTGGCTGCTGCGCGGCCACGTGACCCATGAGCGGCTGCATCCGGTCCGTCACACGTTCACGTATTCGATGTTTCAGATCGCCTGCGATGTCGGGCGTCTCGACGCCATACACAGCCGATGGTTTGCGCTGGACCGGCGCCGCCCCCTCGCCCTGAGATCGCGCGACTACGGTCCTCGCGACGGCAGTGAGCTGGCGCCCTGGATGCGCGCGCGTCTGGCGGAAGCGGGGATTCCGGCCGACGGCGCCCTCTGGCTGCAGACGATTCCGCGCATGGCCGGCTATGCGTTCAACCCCGTGAGCTTCTGGTATTGCCACGACCACCAGGGAAACTTGCGCGCGTTGTACGCGGATGTACGCAACACATTCGGTCAACACCACGGGTATCTGCTCAGTGCCGACGGACACGCCCCCATTCGTGGCGATACCCGGCTCGTCTGCCGCAAAGCCTTTCACGTCTCCCCGTTTTGCGACGTGCAGGGGCAATACGAGTTTCGCGTCCGCCGCAAGGGTGCGATCTGGGCGGTCGCCATCGATTACCGCGTCGACGGCGATCTGCTGCTGCGCACGGCGATCGCCATGCGCGCCGAACCGTTCACGGGACGGCGCGTGCTGCTCGCTGTGCTTTCGCAACCCCTCAACGCCCTGAACGTCGTCATCAGGATTCACTGGCAAGCGCTGAGACTCTGGCTCAAGCGCGTGCCGTTCCACGGCAAATCGCCGCCCACGCTACGTGTAACGGCGCCGGAGCGCGCCGGTTCCGCTGACCAGGAGATCCGTCCATGATTCCGCTCCGCCTGTTCTCCGTGAGGCCCATCGCACCGATGTCGGCCCGCCTGTTCATCGCGTTGCTGCGCCGGATTCAGTCCGGACATCTGACGCTGATCTGCCCCGACGGCACCCCGCTCATGTTCGGTGATCCTCACAGCGCGCCGGGTGCAACGCTTGAACTCCACGACTGGCGCGGCTGCCGTCGAATCATGCACGCCGGCGATATCGGATTCGCCGACGCCTATCGCGCCGGCTGGGTCGATTCGCCCGATATGGTCATGCTGCTCCGGTTGGCGATACGCAACCTCGCGTCGATCGCCAGCACCGTGACGGGCTCACGCATCGCGCGTGTCTGGTATCACCTTCGGCATCGCCTGCGAGGCAACACCCGCTCAGGCAGCCGTCGCAATATCCACGCGCATTACGATCTCGGCAACGGCTTCTACGAACTTTGGCTGGACTCGACCTGGACCTACTCGAGCGCCTGGTTCGCGGGCGATCTCCACCGCTCGCTCGCCGACGCCCAGCATGCGAAGTATCAGCGGATCGTCGACACGTTGGGGCTGCGGCCCGGCGACCGTGTGCTGGAAGTGGGATGCGGATGGGGAGGATTTGCGCTTCACGCGGCCCGGCAAGGGATTGCGGTGCATGGCATCACCCTCTCACACGCGCAATTGACGCTCGCCAAAGCCCGCGTCGACGCGGAGGGCCTGAGTCGCTTGGCCGAGTTCTCGCTCACGGATTACCGTGACGTGCAGGGCCAGTTCGCTGCCATCGTCTCGATCGAGATGTTCGAGGCAGTGGGCGAAGCGTATTGGCCGGCGTACTTCGCGATGCTCAAATCCCGTCTGCGCCCCGGGGGCCGAGCGCTCATTCAGTCGATCACCATCGAAGACAACGCTTTTGACGCGTACCGCGTGTCGAGTGACTTCATCCGCGAGTTCATCTTTCCGGGCGGCATGCTGCCCAGCCCGGAACGTTTCGTTAGTGCCTCGGAGGCATGCGGCATGCATGCCGTCGAGACGCTGCGCTTCGGCCGCGATTACGCCAGGACATTGCAGCACTGGCATGCGGCCTTCGAAGCGCAGATTGACGCGGTGCGTGCGCAAGGCTTCGACGACACGTTCATCCGGTCGTGGCGGCTGTATCTTCAGTATTGCGAGGCCGCGTTCGCGGAACAGCGCGTCGACGTACGGCATTTCGTTGTGACGCACGGGCGTTGAGGCGCTCGGAGGCGCACAGACGGCTTGCTCCGTGACGCGTGAAGCGCCATGACGCAACCTACTCGATGGCACGCCGCTGCGCCAGCCGCGCGGCGTGGAGCTGGCGCTCCGCCTCGCTCAGCAGTGCCGAAACGGTGGCCGGCTCGCCGCTGGACACTCGCGTCGCATTGAATGTCGCCGGGTCGCCGATCGCGATACCGACACTCGCGTTCAGCGGCACGCGTTCGCCGTTCGGCAACGGCAACGTCGTGGCTTCGATGCGTCCGCGCAACAGGTCAGCGAATTGCTGCGCGCGCGATGGGTCGAGCACACGCGCCAGAATCACGAACGCGTCCGCCCCCAGCCGCGCTACCGCATCCCCCGGCTGACAGGTATTGAGACACACCGCACTGACGCGGCGCAGCACATCGTCGCCCACATCATGCCCCCAGGTCGCGTTGATCTGCGTGAAGTGGTCGATATCGAGCTTGATCAACGCGACCCGCCCCGGCGACGGCATCGCCCACAGGGCCCGCGCCTGCCGCGCGAACGCCCGCCAGTTCATCAGTTGCGTCAGCGGGTCGGTGTCCGCGCTCAGCTCCAGTTCGCCCAGCAACCGGTTGCGCTCGCCCCGCAGTTGCCTCAACTCAAGCGCGTTGAGCCTGAGCACGCGCAACGCATCGAACACGGCGCGCACCTGCGGCCGGCGCATCGGCACACCTTCGCCTGGCACGGCCGCGTCGAGATTGCCCTGCGCCAGGGCAATGACGAAACGCGTTGCCGCCTCGAACGGCTGCACCACGCTGCGGCGGAAACTTCGCAGCGCAACGACGATGGCGAGCACCAGCGCGAGCGTCGCGAACGCCGTGCCGATCAACCACTTGAGCGCTATCGAGACCTGGGCGTCGACCTTGCGCTGCGCCAGCGCCAGCATGGAATCGCGGAAATCGGTGATCGCGCGCATCGTTGGCACGTAATGGCCAGCAAACTCGGCCGTCGTCGGCCCGACAGGCTCCGGCTGGCTCGCCAGCGTGCGAACCGTGGCCACGTAATGCAATCCCGCGGCGAAGTACTGGGCGTTCAGGGCGCCAAGCGTCTCGGGACCGAGTTCAGGGGGATCGATCATGCGCGCGGCGATCATGTCGCGCAGTTGATCGATACGGCCTAGCGTGCGTTCCATGGTGCGCTGATCAGCCTCGGTGAGCGGCTTCCCGGTGGTGAGCGATGCAGTGAAGTGAGAACCGAGTTGCCCGGCGTACTCACGCAGATCCGCCGCCAGACGGGCGAGGACGACGTAATGAAGTGCATCGGGGACGCCGCGCGAGATCACATCGGTACGTGACGATGCCACGGAGGTGAATTCGGGGATGACACGGATCATGTGATCGACCGCATCGCGCACGGCCATGTCGCTGCGCTTCTCGCGTGGGCGTTGCACCAGCAGGTCGACATTGGCGCTGGCCGCCGCCAGATCCAGGCGGGCACGCTCGACCACCCGCAAACTGCTGCCGCACGCATCGCACCGATCGGTCGAGAGTGCCGACAACAGGTCCTGCAGACGCGCGTTGGTCGCCTCGCGCGCGTTGCGCAGCGCCGTGACCGACGCGTTGGGAAGCGGCAGGTCGGCGCCCAGCACGGCATTGGCCGGCCCCCGTTCGGCCGACGCCTTCTCCATCGCGAGCAGCGTGGCTTTCAAGGCTTCGAGCGCCAGTGACGCGTCGCTGGCGCGCTGGTACGTCCCCCAGGACCCGATGAGCAGACTGCCGCAGAGGATGACGACGACGCCGACGACGGCGAGATTCAGCCACCGAAGGCGGCCGGTGAGCGAAACGGCAGAGAGTAACGTGCGCTTCATTGACGATGACACCGTCGGCCACACGGTTCAGGCTCCCACGCAGACCGCTTCGAACGGCGCCGTGGCGGCGGCAGTCCTCAGCTTGCCTCGGACACGTGGCGCCCGGCACTTGGCAGCCACGCTCTGGCGTCACGCCGATGTCGGCTGGCAGTGAAAATCGACGCGGCGCCATTGTCGCACAATGCTCCGGCGCCGCTCGCCCCCATGCCACCTTCACAAATCGATAGCCACCTCCGTGCCCTGCTGGATCGCGCGCTTGGCGTCGAGTTCAGCCGCCACATCGGCGCCGCCGATGACATGCACGCGCGCACCGGCCGCCCGAAGGCCGTCCGCCAATTCGCGCAAAGGCTCCTGTCCGGCACACATAACTACGTTATCGACGGGGAGCACGTGCGGGGTTCCGTCAATGGTCACATGCAAGCCATCGTCGTCGATCCGGCGATATGTCACACCGGGGATCATTTCAACGCCGCGATGCTTGAGCGACGTGCGGTGAATCCAGCCGGTGGTCTTGCCGAGTCCGTCGCCCACCTTCGAGGTCTTGCGTTGCATCAGGTAGACCTTGCGAGGTGACGTTTGCGGCACTGGCGGGCGCAGGCCACCGGCGTGCGCGTAGTCCGGATCGATTCCCCATTCCGCGTAGAACTTTGCCGGTGCCAGCGTGGCGCTCTCGCCGGCTTGCGTGAGGAACTCGGCCACATCGAAACCGATGCCCCCCGCCCCGATCACCGCGACGGTCTTGCCGACCGACGCCCCGCCTCGCAACACGTCGATATAGCTGAGCACCTTGGGGTGATCCACGCCGTCGATGGCCGGGGTTCGCGGCACCACCCCGGTCGCCAGCACGATGTCGTCGTACCCGCCGTCGACCAGCGAGGCCACCGTTGCACGCGTATTCAGTTGCACCTTGACACCCGCGGCGTCCAATTCGTTGCGGAAGTAGCGCAGGGTCTCGAAGAACTCTTCCTTGCCGGGAATCCGCTTGGCCATGTTGAACTGCCCGCCGATCTCGGCATCGGCCTCAATGAGTGTCACGTCATGTCCCCGCCGGGCCGCCACCGTTGCCGCCGCCAGACCTGCCGGGCCCGCGCCGACGACGGCCACGCGACGCGTGCGTCCGGCCGCCTCGATGCGCAGTTCCGTTTCATGGCAGGCGCGCGGATTGACCAGGCAAGACGTGATCTTGCCGCTGAACGTGTGATCGAGGCACGCCTGATTGCACCCAATGCATGTGTTGATGGTCTCTGCGCGACCGGCGGCCGCCTTGTTCACGAACTCGGGATCGGCCAGCAGCGGGCGCGCCATCGACACCATGTCCGCCTCGCCCTCGGCGAGAATGCGCTCGGCCACCTCGGGCGTATTGATGCGGTTGGTCGTGATGAGGGGAATGCCGACGTGCCCCTTGAGTTTGCCGGTCACCCAGGCGAATGCGGCGCGCGGCACACTGGTGGCGATCGTCGGGATGCGGGCTTCGTGCCAGCCGATCCCCGTGTTGATCAGCGTCGCCCCGGCCGCCTCGACCGCGCGAGCCAGTTGCGCCACTTCCTCGAAGGTGGACCCCCCTTCGACCAGATCAAGCATCGAGAGGCGGTAGATGATGATGAACTCGCGGCCCACACGCTGGCGCACGCGCCGCACGATTTCGACCGGGAAGCGTATCCGGTTGTCGTAGCTGCCGCCCCACGCGTCGGTGCGATGATTGGTGCGCGCCGCAATGAATTCGTTGATCAGGTAACCCTCGGAGCCCATGATTTCAACCCCGTCATATCCTGCCTGCTGGGCGAGCGCAGCACAGTTGACGAAGTCGTCAATGGTCGCCTCGACCTCGTCACCCGTCAGTTCGCGCGGCTTGGCGGGCGTGATGGGCGCCTGCAACGGGCTCGGCGCGACCAGGTCGGGGTGGTAGGCGTAGCGCCCGAAATGGAGGATCTGCAGGGCGATCTTGCCCCCCGCGGCATGGACGGCCTGCGTCACACCGCGGTGCTTCTCGGCCTCCGCCTCGGTGCTGAGCTTCGCGCCGCCCGCGTAGGGCCGGCCGGCGTCATTCGGTGCGATGCCGCCCGTCACCATCAACGCCACGCCACCGCGCGCACGTTCCGCGTAGAACTCGGCCATGCGGGCAAAGCCATTGCGTGCCTCTTCGAGTCCGACATGCATCGAACCCATCAGCACACGGTTGCGCAACGTCATAAAACCCAGATCCAGGGGCTGCATCAGGTGGGGATAGCCGCTCATCGTTGTCTCACTTATCGTTCGGCGCGGGCCGTGGGTTTGGGAGGGGATTTCCCGGCAAGTACAGGACGCGTCTTTCGCGCGTCTTCGCTCTATGCAACCGGTTGCATAGTTCGAGGGCGATTTTAAGGGGCTGTCGCTCACTATGCAACCGGTTGCATAGTGGAAATAGAGTCCTTACACTGCCGACCATGCCGCTCGCCCACGCCCTGATGACCTCGTTGCTGGAGAAATCCTCCTCCGGGTACGACCTTGCCCGCCGTTTCGACAAGTCGATCGGCTTCTTCTGGCATGCCACTCATCAACAGATCTACCGCGAACTGGCGCGCATGGAGGCGTCCGGCTGGATCGACTCCATGGCCGCGCCCGACGGCGGGCGCACACGCAAGCGCCTCTATCGCGTACTCGACGCCGGGCGCGACGAACTGCTCGCGTGGGCGGCTACCCCAACGGCGCCCACCGATCTCCGCGACGACCTGATGGTCCGGCTGCGTGCCGATGCCGCCATCGGGCCGCTCGGCCTGCAGCCCGAACTGCGGCGCCGCTCGGCGCTCCACGCCCAGAAGCTGGCCGCCTACCGGGCCATCGAAGCGCGCGACTTCCCCCCTGATGAGACGCCAACGCGTGCAGCCGCGCTGCAACGGCACATCCTGCAACTCGGCGTGCGGTACGAGCAAGGCTGGCTGGACTGGACGCGAGAGGCGCTGGCCTTGCTGGAAACATGGGATGGTGTGGCCGCCACCGACGGCTCGCCCGCCGCCTGACGCGGCGCCGCGCAGACGCACGGACTTCGGGTCAGGACGGGCGGCCGCCGGATCGTGCTGTCCCGGCCCATCGCGCCCCATTTTCCTGTCAACGGGCGGGGCACGTGGTGCGTTTAACGAAGGAATCGATGCACGGCTTACCGGCCCTGCGTCACCGTCTTACGCCCCACCCTAGGCTCTCATGGCGTTTTCTCTCAAGTTTTCCCGGCTGACCGGCCGTGTCCGTACCCTGGCGACGCTTTCGGCCCTGCTCGCCGCTACGCTTCCGCTCTCGCCCGCCCATGCCGGCACGGTCATCGTGCTCGATTCGGGCGCAGCCCAGCTCTCCCTCATCGATCAGGCGTCGCACAAGGTCGTTGGCACCATGCCGACGGGCAAAGAGCCGCATCACCTGATGATCACCCCCGACAAGCGATCGTTGATCGTGGCGAATTCGGTCTCGAACAGCCTGATGTTCCTCGATCCGAACACCGGCAAGCTGCAACGCCAGGTCGCCGACATCGAAGACCCTTATCAGCTTGGCTTCTCGCCCGACCGCAAATGGTTTGTCACAACGGCGCTGCGCCTGGATCGTCTCGACATCTATCACTACGATGGCGAGAATTTCTCGATCGCCAAGCGGATTCCATTGGCGAAGACGCCGAGCCACATGACGTTCACGTCCGACAGCAAGACGGTGTTCGTGACCATACAGGACACGGGTGAACTGGCAGCCGTCGACCTCGCGACGCAGACGGTCAAGTGGCGCATGGCGCTCGGCAAGACACCCGCGGGACTGTGGATGACGCCAGGCGACAAGTACCTACTCGTCGGCATGACCGGCGAGGACGATGTGGCCGTGGTCGACTGGCGGGCACAGAAGGTCGTCAAGCGTATTCCGACCGGGCGCGGCGCGCACAACTTCCGCTCGCTCGCCGATGGTCGCCACATTGCCGTGAGCAACCGCGTCGAGAGCACGATCAGCATTCTCGATTACGTGTCATTGACCAAGGTGGCCGACATCACCGGCCTGATGCCGGGGCCGGACGATATGGAATTGTCCGCCGACAAGCGTTATCTTTGGGTGACGTTCCGGTTTGCGCGTCATGTCGGGGTGATCGACATGACGACACGTAAACTCATCGACCGCATCGCCGTCAACCGGTCGCCGCATGGTATTTTCTTTGCGGAACGCGCTCCCGTACTTTCGCCGAATCCGGACTGACGAGGCCACCAGATGATTCAGGAAGCCATCAACTTCGTAGACAGCGGCATCGCGGCCGTGCAGACGCTCGTCTACGTTGATGGGGTTCAGCCGCTGCTGTTCCACTTCAACCTGATGGGCTACGGCGACGACATCTATGACGCCCTGTACTGGGTGCTCGTCGGGGTCTTCCAGATCGGCGTGACGTATGCGCTGTTGCGCCCGCTCGAGGCGCTGCGCCCGGTCGAGCAATGGCAGGACCGCCGTCAGGTGCGCGCCGACGTGATCTACACCTGGATCGCCAAGCTCGGCATTCTCAACCTGCTCTTCTTCCTGGTACTGCAACCGGTCTTCAGCGCGTTGCAGAGCCAGATGGTGATTCACGGGCTGCCGAACCTCCAATTGGACGGCCTTTACCCCGGCGTGACGGATCAGCCGCTCGTGTCGTTCCTGCTCTACCTGGTCGTGCTCGACTTCGCGGGTTACTGGTATCACCGCTGGCAGCATCGCTTCGGGGTCTGGTGGGAGCTGCACGCGGTGCATCACAGCCAGCGGCAGTTGTCGATGTGGTCGGATGACCGCAACCATTTCCTCGACGTCATGATGCAGGCCGCATTTTTTGCATCGATCGCGCTGTTCATCGGCGTGCAACCCGCCCAGTACGTCGTACTCGTGGCGGTGGGGAATTTCTTGCAAAGCGTGCAGCACGTGAATGCACGGCTATCGTATGGCTCGCTGCTCGAGCGCCTGATCGTGAGCCCAACGTTCCATCGACGTCATCACGCCATCGGCTACGGACACGAAGGCACCCGATACGGCTGCAACTTCGGCGTGCTGTTCCCTTGGTGGGACGTGATGTTCCGGACGGCCTCGTGGGAGCGCGCCCTGGAGCCGACCGGCATCCGCGATCAACTCCCCGCCCCCGAAGGCCGCTCGCGCCGGTACGGGGTGGGCGTGATTTCGCAACAACTGCGCACCTTCGGGCGCATCGCCAAGCGGCTTGCGCTGCGCCGCCCCCGCTCGACACTAGGTGCCGACGCCTCGTAACGCGGCGCGCTGGCCTGCGCGAACGATTCGCGTTGCCTGGGGCCGGTCAGTGGTTTTTTTCGGCGTCGAAATCAAGAAATGGGCGATACGCTGCGCTGACTGTGCTGCGAATGGGGCGGTGGTGGAGTCGCGGGACGGTCGTCGCGGTTGTATCGCAGGCTTACCGTCAGAAACCCGCGTTGAGACAGCGCTCATTGCCAATCCAAGACGGCGCCTCACCCCCGCGGAAGCGTCAAGACCGCCTCCAATCCGCCTGCCTTCATGTTGTGAAGTGCCAGCGTGCCGCGGCACGCGCCGTTGCGCGTCGTCGGCGCAGAACCGAATTCGACGACGTCTGCGGAACGCACCACACGCCAGGCAAGGATGCGCAGTGCCCCTTGAAGAGCGGCAAAAACTGGCCGAAGCGACCTACGCCGAGATGCAGGAGCGCGCCAAGGCAAAGGGCATCACGCTTCCCGAATGTCACGAACCGACCAATCGTTCGCGGCGCCGCGATCGCGCGACCCCGAACCGAGGGCTGGCGAGCTCAGAGCACGGGGTTGATCTGAATGTGATAAATGCCCCACGGGCAAAGGGTGAACTGCTCCTTGAGCGGCTTGCTCGCCAGCGCAGGAATCTCCGCTGGATCGTAGACGGCCCAAAGCGGACCGAGGCCGCCCAGCGCAAGGGGTTTGCCGTCCAGATGCGTGGCGAGCAAGAACTGGTAGTCGCGCAATTGACCGAGCGTGGTCGCTACGACATACCCATCAATTGCGCGCAGCAACACCTGGGTCTGCGCATTGGCGGGCGCGCCCGTGTGTGCGAGGACATCGGTCAGGCGCGGGCCACGCAGCGTGTGCCGACGAGCATCGTATTCCAGCCTCGGACGAATGGTCTGCGCGGGCATTCGCGTGAGCATGCCGAAGTCGAATGCATAGCCGGTGTCGAAGCGAACCCGTTGCTTGTGAAAGAGCTGATCGAGGGCGGGATCGACAGGCCCGCGGTTGTGATGCAGGATGGCGCCGCTGAGTGTGACGAGCGGTGTCGTAGCGGATGATTCCGGCATTGCGGCCGTCTTGGCGAGCAACGGCGCTGACGCGCCGAATGCCGCGGCACCCGCAAGGAACTCTCTTTTCTTCATGGACGTTGATGAAAGCGATGGCGCATGCCGGCAGGCGCGCCGCAGCGTTGCACGAGCGTATCACGAGCGAGCAACCCGGTGGCACGTCGCCTACTTCTTCATGCACTCGATCATGAACTTCCAGCGCGCGTCACGATATAGATTCTTGTCGTTGGCTTCCTTGAAGCAGGCCTCATGCTTCTCGGGATTCTTGACGGCAAGCTCGTTAAGCTCCTTTGCATATGGATTTCCAGCGCCATAACGGCCGCTGCCATAGGGCGAATACGGCCCGGGCCCACCGCCCGGCCAATTCTGCCCGTATCCCGATTGCGCAAGCACCGTCGCTGGGAGCGACATGATCGCCACGATGGCCGTTGCCCCGAGGAACGCCCCGGTCGAGCACGTTTTGTTCATTACGCTCTCCTTATCTCATGGATGAAAGCAATCGGCGCTCGATGCACCGATGCCCGTGCCGCCATGAGGCCGTGCGCGATGGCGAAGTACCAACCGATCGACAACCGTCCTGACGCCTCTTCATCCTATTGCCCAGCGGTTGAGACCTATTGATCGCGGTCAATTACGGCGCGCTTTGCGACGTGTCGGTGCCTGGCACGAGAAAGGTCGGCTCCTGATCGCTCGGCATCTGCGCCAGCTCCTCGACAGTGAGTCGCGCATAGACTTCGATCAGATAGCCACTGGGATCGCGCAGCCACAATTCGTGCAGCGGGGTACCGCGCCAGGTCGTGCGCGGAGGCTTGACAATGGGCGCCCCGGCGGCCATCGCCGCATGATAGGCGGCGATCACTTGTGCCTTCCCCGCCACACCCAGCCCCAGGTGATAGAGGCTGTAGGTATCCAACGGTTTCTGACTATCGTTGACCAGCAGTACCAGGTTCAGATGCAACTCCGGCAACAGGAACGTGCTGTATCGCGGCGTGGTGTCTTTGGGCGAGACAGTGAATAACGCAGCGTAAAAGGCCGTGCTCGCAGCCAGATCGGCTACGCGCAGGCTCAGGTGGAATTCTTGCGCTTGTGGGAAAGCGGTGGAATCGACCATCAGGTTGTCTCCGCAATGTGTCCTGCAACTTTCATACTGTCGGAAGCCCTTTGAGCCGCTCGTCAAAATACCCTTTCGGCGGCGAACTGCGCGATGTTCAGACCAAACCCCGGCATCTTCCCGTGGGTCAGGAAAAACAGGTCCCGGTAGCTCATCTTCAGCCGATACGGAACGCGCCCCATTTTCAACACGTCGTCATGACCACCGAACCAGCTGTTAGAGCGCACATAGAACGCCCGGCCCTCGCCCATGTCGCCAATGCAAAATGTGACCGGACGCAGTGCCTGGTTGGCCTCCTCGGCATCCATGCGGCCCATGTCGAGCGCGATCTGTCGTCCGACGAGTTCGGCTTGCTGGTGACCGATGCCGCCGATCTTGGGCATGGTTACCGATGCACAGTCGCCAGCAGCAAAAATTTCGGGGTGTTCTGGATTGCGCATCAGCAGATTGGTCCTGATGAAACCCCGGCTGTCGCAGATCGGCAGATCACGCAGGCATTCATGCGACACCCAGTCGGGCAGGATCAACTTGATTTCCGCCGCAAGCGTCTCTCCTCCGACGAACTCGATGCCCTCTGCGGTGAGTTGGGCAATGTCGGGCATGTTGTTGCGGTAGTGGATGCCCATACCGGTAATCATTCGCAGAAAGGCCTCGACGTTCTTGACACCGGCGTCCGCCGCGATCATCTCATCAGGCGTGAATACGGTGATCTTTTCCGGTGTTCCCCTGCCGGTGCGCGTGAGCCAACTCGCCATCGCCGTCGTCATCTCCAGGATAGGTCCCTCGCATGCCGCCTTCAGATAGGGGATGCTGCCGCCCGGATAGGGTTGCAGGCCCTCGGCACCGTCGCCCTGATGAAAGTGCGCCGCACCAATCACGATAGGCCCACCCCGGTAGCCGCCCTCGAACAGATACCGGCGCAGACGCTCACCGTGAAACAGATCCGAGACGGTATGCCCGTGCTCGGCAAAGCCGGGCAGGCGGTCATAGGCCAGATGGGCGCCCAAGGCAACCACGAGGTAGTCGTAGTGCAACGACTCGGAGGCTTCGCCCGGGCGTTCGAACGGAAGAAAGTTGACCATTCTGGCGTCGATATCCACGTGTTGGACCAGCGCTTGGATGAAGTGGATGTCGTCGGCCGCCAGCGCCGGCCGCAACTGCATGCGCTGGTGCAGCGACGGATCACGATTTTCGAACACGTCGGTGGCGATATTGGGCACGAATAGGAGATAGTCCTTGCGGTCGATCACCGTGATGTCCACGCTCTCACCCGCGTATTCACGGATTTTCTGCGCACTGGAAAGCCCGGCGAAATTGCCGCCGAGGACAAGCACATGTGGCTTAGTCGCGGTGTTCATAAGTATTTCTCCAACGCGAGACGCATCGATTTCGGAGAGTCCAGGGCAAGCGTAACCAACGCGCCAAGTCTTGACGTTGCCCCGCGCCTTGGCAGCCGTCGCAGTTGCGTCGCTTCGTTCGCGCACTTCCATACCCCCTAAAAGCTTATCGGGATCGTCAGCGGGTGCCTTGATGCGAATCAATCACGCTCGCAGTGATCCGCGATGTGCCGGGCGACGCACGAGACATCGGACGCAGCCCGATTAACATGAATTAAATTAACGTTAATCTCAAATAAGACCATTTTCATTCATGAAAAGAAGCCTCTATGATCGTCGTCATGATTTCATTCATCTGGCGGCAAGCGTCATAAGAGAACATGGCAAAGACACACAACCTGGGATTTCCGCGCATTGGCGCAAAGCGCGAACTGAAGTTCGGTCTGGAAGCGTATTGGAAGGGGCAATCGTCGCGCGACGATCTGAGCGCGCTCGGCGCGTCGCTGCGTTTGCGTCACTGGCAGGATCAGGCCGCCCTCGATCTAACGCCGGTCGGGGATTTCTCCTTCTATGATCAGGTCCTCGACATGAGCTTCACGCTGGGCAATCTGCCCGAGCGTGTGCAAGGCTTCCACGGCGACGCGCTCGACAACTACTTCCGCGTCGCCCGCGGACGATCCGCGCAGGGCGCCGACGCGCACGCGGCCTGCTGTGGCGGCGTCGCCGCCGGGGAAATGACCAAGTGGTTCGACACGAACTACCATTACATCGTCCCGGAATTCTCCGCTGCCACGACCTTTGCGCTCGACGCATCGCGTCTGGTCGAACAACTCGCGCAAGCCCACACGCTCGGCGTGAAGGCCAAACCCGTCATCGTCGGCCCGGTCACGTACCTGTGGCTCGGCAAGGCCAAGGACGACAGCGACAAGCTGGCATTGCTCCCGCGCCTGTTGCCGGTCTACGTCAAGCTGCTCGAGACGCTCGCGGCGCACGGCGTGGAATGGGTGCAGATCGACGAACCGATCCTCGTGACCGAACTGGGCGCCGAATGGCAAGCGGCCTTTGAGACGGCTTACGCCGCGCTCGCCGCCACCCCGGTCAAGCGCTTGCTCGCCACATACTTCGGCGAACTGCAAGAGAACCTGCCACTGGCCTGCGGATTGCCCGTCGACGGCCTGCATCTGGATGCCGTGAACGCCCGCGGCGAAGTCGCCAGGGTCATCGACGCCCTGCCCGCCGACCGGGTCGTGTCGCTTGGCGTGGTCAACGGCCGCAACATCTGGAAGTCCGACCTGGCCGCCGTGCTCGATTGGCTGGAGCCGGTCGCCCGGACGCTGGGCGATCGCCTGTGGGTCGCGCCGTCGTGCTCGCTGCTGCATGTGCCGGTAGATCTGGACAGCGAGCAGAAACTCGACACCGAAATCCGGTCGTGGCTGGCCTTCGCCAAGCAGAAGCTCGCCGAAGTGACGATCGTGGCGCGCGCCATCAACGAAGGCCGTGGCGCCGTGCGCGCCGAGCTGGCCGCCAATGCCACCGCGACCGCCAGCCGTCGTGCGTCGCCACGCGTGCACAACCCGGCCGTCAAGGCGGCGTTGGCGAACATCGAGGCGTCGTTGGGGCGCCGGCAGCACCCATACGCCGCGCGCGCCGAGAAGCAAGCCGCCGCATTGAACCTGCCGTGCTATCCGACAACGACGATCGGCTCTTTCCCGCAAACGTCGGAAATCCGGACCGCCCGTAGCCGCTTCAAGGCTGGCGAACTGGATCAAGCCGGCTATGTCGCTGCCATGCAGGCCGAAATCGCGCGCAGCGTGCGCGAACAGGAGGCCCTCGGCCTGGACGTGCTCGTGCATGGCGAGGCCGAGCGCAACGACATGGTCGAGTATTTCGGTGAGCAGCTCGACGGGTACGCCTTCAGCCAGTTCGGCTGGGTCCAGTCGTACGGATCGCGTTGCGTGAAGCCGCCTATCATGTTCGGGGATATCCGACGCCCGAAGGCCATGACCGTCGAGTGGATCCGGTACGCGCAATCCCTGACCCGCAAGCCGATGAAGGGCATGCTGACCGGCCCGGTCACGATCCTGAACTGGTCGTTCGTGCGCGACGATCAGCCCCGCTCGGTGTCGTGCTTCCAACTGGCGCTGGCGATCCGTGAGGAAGTGCTGGATCTGGAGCGTGCCGGCGTACGCGTGATCCAGATCGACGAGGCGGCGTTGCGCGAAGGCCTGCCACTGCGTCGCGCCCAGTGGCAGACGTATCTGGACTGGGCCGTCGAGTCGTTCCGCATCACGGCGAACGGCGTCCAGGACGACACGCAGATCCACACGCACATGTGCTATTCGGAGTTCAACGACATCATTGCGGCCATCGCCGACATGGATGCCGACGTCATCACCATCGAGACGTCACGCTCGGACATGGAACTGCTGGACGCCTTCGATTCGTTCCAGTACCCGAACGAGATCGGCCCGGGCGTCTATGACATCCACTCGCCGAACATCCCGACGCAGGCGCACATCGTGTCGCTCATGCGCAAGGCGGCCGAGCGCATTCCGCCCTCGCGCCTGTGGGTCAACCCGGACTGCGGTCTGAAGACACGCCAGTGGGCGGAAGTCATCCCGGCACTGCAAAACATGGTGGCCGCGGCCAAGACGCTGCGCACTCAGTGACCTGCCGCCCGGTGTACGGATGCGAAAGGATCCGCCACCGGGCAGTCCACTCCGACGGATGCACCGGCGCGCGCCGGCCCGCTCGCTTGCCTTCGTCGTTCGAACATCCCGATCCGCCACGAAATGACCGTAATGGCTGCCAGCGATGCCCAGAAACGACGTCGATGCGGTCTCGCTGTGACGACGTTACGTGAAAAAACCCTGCTAAGTCATTGATTGGCTATCGGTTTGCATGGCATAGTCGCGCGGGCGTACATCGTCGCGGACTAAGTTTCTCCTAATTCTCCCGCGCTATCGTGCGCCCGTGCCGTCCTGCGTGACTGGCAGGGTATCGAGCGTTCGTCCTTGTGGCGGCGCCGGGAAGCATTTGGAAAACCATGCGGATATTGCTCGTAGAAGACGACACCATGATTGGTGAGGCCATGATGCAGGCGCTCAAGGACGCCTCGTACGCGGCCGACTGGTGTCGCGACGGCGACGCCGCGCTGGCGGCGCTGGCCGCGCACGCCTACGATCTCATGCTGCTCGACCTCGGCCTGCCCGGGCGCGACGGCTGGGAGGTGCTGCGGGCGCATCGCGCGGCCGGAGGACGCACGCCGATCATCGTGGTGACGGCGCGCGACGGCGCGGACGACATTATCCAGGGGCTCGACCTCGGCGCCGACGACTTTGTCGTGAAACCCTTCGAAGTGGGCGAATTGCTTGCGCGCATGCGCGCCGTGACTCGCCGACAGGCGGGCGTTGCCGCGCCGGTGCTGACCAATGGCGCGCTGGTGCTCGATCCCGCAACCCATCAGGCGACTTACGGCGAGAGCCAGTGTGTCCTGTCGGCACGCGAATACGCCCTGCTGCACGCGCTGATGCTGCGTCCGGGCACGATCCTCTCGCGCGACGCGCTCGAGCACCGTCTGTACGGCTGGGGCGAGGAGATCGAGAGCAACATGATCGACTTCCTGATCCATTCGATTCGCAAGAAGCTCGGCGCCGATGTCATCCGCAATATCCGCGGTGCCGGCTGGCTGGTGCCCAAGCCATGATGCGTTCGCTGCAATCGCGCCTGGTGGTCACGCTCTCGGCCTGTGCGCTGGGACTGGGCATCATCGCGGGCTTCGTGTCCTACGCGACGGCCTTTCGCGAGGCGTACCGCTTCCAGGACGATCAACTGCTGCAGCTTGCCGCCCTCGTCGACACCCGCAATCTGGCCGAAGCGGACAGCGCCATGCATGGACTGCCGGTCGAGGATCACGACTACCGTCTGACGGTAAAGCGTCTCGGCGGCAGCTTCCCGGTCACACTGGCCGACGGTTTTCACACGGTCAGTACCGGCGACCACACGTGGCGTGCCTTCGTGCGCACCGTCGCGCCGGAACTGCGCATCGTCGTCGCCCAGCCGACGGAAGGACGCAACGAGATTGCCCGCAACAGCGGGCTGCGCACGGCACTGCCCTTCGTTGGATTCGTGCCGCTGCTCATTGGCGCTATCGTCTTGACCGTGCGACGCGCGTGGCGGCCGGTGCAGCGGCTGGCCGACGATGTCGACACCCGGCGCGATACCGATTTGCGCGGACTCGATGCACAGGACGCGCCCACGGAAATCGAGCCGTTCATCGTGTCGATCAACCGGCTACTGGCCCGGCTGGCCAAGGCGCTCGACGAGCAACGCCGGTTTGTCGCCGACGCCGCGCACGAGTTACGCTCGCCGGTGACCGCGTTGGTGATCCAGTCCGAGAACCTGGACCGGGCGCTCGACCCGGTGTCCCTCGATATCGAGACGCGCAACCGCCTGACCAAGCTCAAGAGCGGGCTGCGCCGCACGCGTGCGCTGCTTGAACAATTGCTGATCCTCGCGCGGGCCCAAAGCGCCCCGACGCTCGCCGCGACACCGCTCGTGCTGCTGCCTGCCGTACACGAAGCGCTCGAAGACGTGTTCGTGCTGGCGGACCGCAAGCGGATCGTGCTCGACCTGGTGGATACCTCCCAGGCAACACCCGGCCGTCCCGCCCTGAGTGTGACAGGGGCGAAACGCGATATCGTCACGCTGCTGAGCAATCTTGTTGGCAATGCCGTGCGCTATACGCCGGTGGGCGGCGCCGTCGGTGTGCGCCTGTCGGCCACGGCGACCGAGGTGGTCATCGACGTGATCGACTCGGGCCCGGGGATCGACGCCGACAAGCGCGAGCGCGTGTTCGATGCGTTCTACCGCGCGAGCGACCACCGTGAAGCCCGCGATCACGGCGGCGAAGGCACGGGCTTGGGCCTCGCCATCGTGCGCGCGATCGTCGACCGTCTCGGGGGTCGGGTAACGCTGCACGACGCCAGTCCGACACCCCCGCGCGGCCTGCATGTGCGTGTCACGCTGCCTGCCCCCACGCGGCCGGAGACGACCGGAGGCGGCCGGTAACGCCGGCCGCTGATTGTCATCCGCCACATTTACGATATTCACCCTATTCATCGAGACCGGAAACCTTCCATTCATGTCCATACGCCCTCAACGTGACGCCGGGTTGGAACCCTGGCCGATCTCTCCCGCCGCCCTGCTCTGGCTGGTGGCGATGTTCGCGCTGGTCTGGTTCGGCGTATTGAACCTGCGCCACCTGGTGCCCAGCGACGAAGGCCGCTACGCCGAAATGGCGCGCGAAATGCTGGCCACCGGCGACTGGGTCACCCCGCGCTACAACGGCTATCTGTACTTCGAGAAGCCACCGCTCCAGACCTGGATGAACGCGCTGACGTTCATGTTCTTCGGACTCGGCGACTGGCAGGCCCGTCTGTGGTCGGCATTGACCGGCTTCGGCGGCGTGCTGCTAGTCGGCTACACCGGCCGTCGCGTGTTCGGCGCGCGCGCTGGCTTCTTTGCCGCGCTTGCGCTGGCGAGCGCCCCGCTGTGGAGCCTGCTCGGCCACTTCAACGTGCTCGATATGGGCGTGTCGTTCATGATGGCGCTGGCGCTGTGCTCGCTGCTGCTGGCCCAACGCACGGGGCTCACCGACACGCAGGTTCGCAACTGGATGTGGCTGTGCTGGGCAGCGATGGGCCTGTCGATCCTGAGCAAGGGGCTGATCGGTGTAGTGTTGCCGGGCGCTGTCCTCATCATCTACACGTTGATTTCGCGCGACTGGGCCCTGTGGAAGCGCCTGCACCTCGCAAGCGGCCTGATCGTGATGCTCGCGGTCACCGTTCCATGGTTCGCCGCGGTCATGGCTCGCAATCCGTCGTTCTTCGACTTCTTTTTCATCAACGAGCACTTCAACCGCTTCCTGAAGCCGGATCACCATCGTCCCGGCGCGCTGTGGTACTTCGTGCCGGTGCTGATCATCGGCTTCCTGCCTTGGCTGTCGATGATCCCGCGCGTCGTCGCGGCGTCGCGCGCCGTGCCGCGTCAGGCCAACGGCTTCCGTCCGGTATTGATGCTCACGGTCTGGGCCGTGTTCATCTTCTGCTTCTTCTCGGTGTCGCACTCGAAGCTGCTGTCGTATGTGCTGCCGGTTGCGCCGGCCCTTGCGCTGCTCATCGGACTGGGACTCGCGGGGATTTCTCGCGAGTCGCTGCGCAAGCACCTTGCCGTGTCAGCCGTGCTGTTCGTGGCAACGATCGTGACGTGCCTGGTGTTTCTCTCGCATCACTCGGACAACCGCAACCCGGTCGAGGCCTACCGCGCGTTCTCGTACTACCTTTACGCGGCGAGCTTCGCCGGGTTGATCGGTCTCGGGATTGCCCGCTGGCTGAGCGCGCGCAGCACGAAGCAGGCGCTTATCGCCTTTGCGGGCGCGTGGCTGGCGTTCGCCATGATCGGCGGTTCCGGGCACGAGGCGTTCGGGCGCAGCAGTTCCGGCATCGATCTGGTACCGGCCGTGCGCGCGGAGATGGATCGCCTGGGACCGGACACGCCGTTCTACTCGGTCGGCACGCTCGACCACACGATGCCGTTCTACCTGCGTCACACGATGATCATGGTCGCGGTGCAGGACGAACTCGAATTCGGCATCTCGCAAGCGCCGGACAGCTGGATCCCGACGCTCGACAAGTTTGCCGACGTCTGGATGGCGGCGCCCAAGGCGCTCGCGCTGGTCGATCCGCAGAAGTTCACGGTACTCGAAACACTCGGCCTGCCGATGAAGGTCATCGCGCGAGACAACCGTCGCGTCATCATCGAGAAGCCGACGACCGAGACGCCGCCCGCCGCCAACTGAGTGCGGCCGCGTCGATAAAGCATGGCTGGGGGCAACACATTGCCGAAATGCACGGTGCCGTCGTGCCGTGCGCTTGTGAGCGAGACGGTGAGAACGGTATCCTTGCCGCATGAACCGTCGCACTCTCATCGCTCCCGAAGACGTTGAACTCACCGCCATGCGCGCCCAGGGCGCTGGCGGCCAAAACGTCAACAAAGTTTCCAGCGCCATCCATCTGCGCTTTGACGTGATGCGCTCGTCATTGCCTGACGAGGTCAAAACGCGTTTGCTCTCCCGCCTCGACCACCGCATCACGCAAGACGGCGTCATCGTCATCAAGGCACAACAGCACCGCTCGCAGGAACTCAACCGGGCCGATGCGCTCGCGCGTCTGCAGGCGCTGGTCGATGCGGCTGCCGTTGCGCCGCGTCGCCGTGTCCCGACCCGGCCCACGCTCGCCAGCCAAGTCCGCCGGCGCGATGCCAAACAGGTTCGCGCCCGCGTCAAGGCGACGCGCGGCAAGATCCACGCAAGTCGAGACGATTAATGATAGTCATCATGATCTTTTGAATAAAAAAGATCAGTTTTATTAGCTTTACTGGAAGCTCACGCGAAATAATGCTAAGATAAAGTATCTTTTTTGCAAAAAAGCATATCATGATGAGCTTCATTACTCCTTTGATCGTGGCGCGCAAAGCGGCCGGCCTGACGCAGGCGGAACTGGCGGATCAGGCGGGACTGTCGCGCATGACTGTGCAAAAGGTGGAGTCCAGCGCGTTCGATCCGCGCCTGTCGACCGTGCTCGAGATGGCGCGCGCCCTCGGTTTGGAGCCAATGCTGGTACCCGCGGGTCTGCGCCAGGAGGTCGAGGCCTTCCTTCGCTCCGGCGGAAAATACCTCGCGCAGCCCAGCGGCATTGCCGCCCCGCCCTCCATCGTCGAGACGCTTGCCGGCTGACCTGTCACGGGATCACGCCTCTGCCCATGAACATCAAATACCTGCGCGCCTATCTGCACATGCCCGACGGGACGCGTCGCGCCATCGGCTATCTGTCGCAATACGGCGACATCCTGCGCATGTCGTTCGACGAGGACTATATCGCCGACGCCCAGCGGCCAGCGCTCTCGCTCGCGTATCGCGGCGCCAGCGAAACGGCCACGCGCGCGATTCTCGCGGCGCCTCACGATGCGCGTCTCGTGCGCACCGACGGTCGCTGGCCCATGTACTTCGAGAATCTGCTCCCCGAAGGCCATAACCGCGAACGGCTCGCCGCCGAGCGACGCTGCAGCCCGGACGACGAATTCGAACTGCTTGCCGCCGCCGGTCACGACCTGATGGGCGCGCTCGAGGTTGAGCCCGTGCCCCTGCGTGAAGGCGTACCCGACGTCGTGCACCGCTGGCACACGGCGCTGGGCCTCGAAATGGTGGAGCCCGGTTTCGTCGATACCCCTGTGGAAGATGCCGCTTCGCTGCCCGGCGTGGTGACGAAGTTCTCGGCCGTTCGCGATGGACGGCGCTATGTCGTCAAGCGTCAGGGGCGCGCGGGCTCGGTCATTCTGAAGTTGCCGACGACGCGTCACCCGGATCTCGTGGAGAACGAATTCACAGGCTACCGGCTGTGCGAGGCCCTCGGTCTGGATTGTGCGAAGGCGGAGATCATCTCGCGACGCGACGCCGACTTGCCCGAACAGGTGCCGTTCGAGCACATCCTCGCCGTGCCGCGCTTCGATCGGCTGCCCGACGGGCGCCGGGTGCATATGGAAGAATTCGCGCAGGTGCTCCAGTATCCGCCGCGCAGCAAGTACGGGCGCGGGCTCGATATCGACTATACGACGATGCTGCGGGTGCTGGATCAGTTGTCCGCTCAACCGGTGCGCGACGTGCGCGAGTTCTTGCGTCGTCTGGTCGCCTTCATCCTGCTCGGCAATACCGATGCCCACCTGAAAAACTGGGCCGTAATCTATCCCGACGCCCACACGCCCCAGTTGGCGCCAGTCTACGACCCCGTGTGCGTCGCCGCCTTCTTTCACGACGTACCGGCATCGCATTACGGCGTGAACCGAGCCATCGACAAGACATTGCGAGCGTTCGACTGGCAGGCCCTCGACGCGTTGCTCAAGGGGGCCGGAATGCTGCGCGTGAGTCGCTTGAGCGCGATTGCGCGCGAGACCGTTCGCGACGCCCAGGCGCAATGGCCGGCACTGCTCGCCGATGCCCCGGGCGCCGTGCGCGCCACGGTACTCGAACGTCTGAACGGCGGCGTGGCCCTCACCGCCTGACCGGCGCCGCCGCCATCATCCGCCGGCTTATCGCGTCTTTCGATGGGCGTCGTGGCGCGCCCAGAGGAACATCAGCATGCCGGCGCACGACAGCGAGACACCGACCCAGCCGGTCGACGTCCAGCCATAACCCGCAGAAATCGCGACGCCGCCGAGCCAAGCGCCAGCGGCGTTGGCCAGATTGAACGCCGAATGGTTGAGCGCCGCCGCAAGCGTCTGGGCGTCGCCCGCCACGTCCATCAGACGAATCTGCAACGCCGGTCCGATGATGATGATCGTGCCGATGGCAAGCACATTGACACCGGCCAGCCAAGGGCTCGACGACGTGAACGTGAAGGCCCCGAGCAACAGGGCGGACCAGATCAGTGTGCCGCCGATGGCGCGCATGAGCGATGCGGCCGCCACCAGACGCGGCCCAACGACCGTGCCGGCGACCATGCCGACGCCAAACAGCGCAAGGTAGAACGGCACCCACGCTTCGGGAACGCCCGCGACTTGCATGAGCGTCGGCTTGATGTAGCTGAACACCGCGAACATGCCGCCAAAGCCGATCGCCCCGATGCCCAGCGTGAGCCATACCTGGGCGTTACGCAGCGCGTTCAACTCGCGCATCGGACTCGCGCCATGCGGTGCCGGCGCATTCGGGACCCAGCGCCACACCATCACGGCCGTCAACGCGCCGATAAGGCCGACGAGGACAAACGCGGCGCGCCAGCCGAGCCACTGCCCGAGTCCGGCGGCCAGCGGCACCCCGAAGAGCGTGGCGAGCGTCAGGCCCAGCATGATCTGCCCCACCGCGTGCACGCGGCGATGCGGCGGCACGAGCGAAGCGCCCACCAGCGAGGCGACACCGAAGTAGGTGCCGTGCGGCAAGCCGCTCAGAAAACGCAACACGATCAGCGAGAGGTAACTGGGTGCGAGGGCGCTGGCCAGGTTGCCGATGGCGAACATCGCCATCAGCGCGATCAAGAACGCGCGCCGCGGCAGACGCACCCCCAGCACCGCCAGCAAAGGTGCGCCGATCACGACCCCCAGTGCGTAGGTACTGATGGCGTGTCCGGCTTGCGGAATGGTGATGTTCAGGCCCTGGGCAACGTCGGGGAGCAGCCCCATGATCACGAATTCACCGGTTCCAATCCCAAAGCCGCCCATGGCAAGCGCCACGAACGAGAGCCAGACGGGAATGGACGACGGAGGCAACGCTTCGGCCGCCTGAGCGGGCAGGATTTGAGGGGCACTCATTGGGATTCGGTCATGACAGCCAGTCCGGGACTGGCAAGGTTGTCGGCAACGACAAGGGAAGCGGTATCAGGCGCGGCTCGATGTCGAGGTCAGACTCTCGTCGCAGCCCGCCGTTCAAGGCGGCCGATTTTACGCCAATGCAATGAATTCTGCACTCTGCTCATCAGCACGGCGCGCGACGGCCTGGATGGCGGGTTGAGGTCGCAGACAGGACTCACGGCTTCGCAGCGATCGCCGCCGCGCCCCTCCCCACCGCCCCCGTCTTGCTGACGAGCGGCGCGAGTGTCGGTCCGAGGGACTTCAGGAGCTGGACGGCCATCGCGCTCGTATAGGTGTAGCGTGCCGCATACGGCTCGTGCACGTAGGCGCTCAACGTGCCGTAGAAGCGATTGCCGATCATGAACACGAAGGTCGCCGTGCGGTTGACCTTGCGCGACTCGATGAGCCGTGCGCCGCGCGCGTAGACGTTGAAACGCTGGTCGCCGGTGCCGGTCTTGCCGTAAACCTCGAGCATGCGGCCCGGGCCGAGCGGCAGGCCGTCCGCGAGGCGCTTGCCAGTGCCACCCGTCACGACGTCACGCAGCAGGCCCCGGACGACGTCGACGATGGCGGGCAAAATCACTTCCTGCCCCGCGTCAAACGCATGGGCAAAATGCGTCTCATAAGGCGTGGCGGTGGCGAACGTGAGCGAACTCAGGCTTTCCTGCTGCACCTTTCGGCCGTCGTTGGCGATGATGCCCATTAGTTTCGCGAGCGCGGCTGGCCGGTCGCCCGCGGCGCCGATGGCGCACCCATAGGACGGCGTGATGCTCATGAATGGATAGCCGAGCGCCCGCCACGCGCGCACGATTGGGGCATAGGCCTGAAGCTCGATCGTTTCCCGGATTCGGCGGTCTTGGGTGGCGTGAAAGCGCGTCTTGAAGAGCCACGAATACGATTCGAGACGCACGTCGCGGCTCGCGTCGCGCAAGTCGCTCTCGGTGGCTTGCGGATGGGCGCGACGGTAGGCGAGCAGCCAGAGCTCGACCGGATGCACGCGCGCGAGATAAGCGCGGTCATTGAGGTCGAACTTGTCTGGTCCGTACTTCGCGTATAGCCTCGCCATCTCTTCGGCGCTCATTGAGGCCGCCGGCGTGCCCTTCAGCGCCGCGCGCATCTGGCCCTCGAACCAGACCGGCGAGGCGCCGGGCGCCACGCTGCGCAGGGCTGCCGCGAGCCTGACGGGCGACTTGGGTATGCCCGCGACGAGCTTCGCGACCGCCCCGTCGGCCGCAAGCCCCGCATACCTTTTATTGAAGCGGTCGAGGAAGACCAGGCTCTCCTCGTCGGCAAAGCGTGTCAGATACCGCTGCCGCAGTGCCGGATCAGTGAGCCAGTGCGCCGACGGCCCCGCCTGCCTGACCATCTCGTAGTGGACAATGTCGCGCATGAGCCTCACGAACACGAGGTTGACCGAGCGCTGGAACGCTTCGTGCACGGTCAGGATGCGGCCGTTGTCGGCGGACTCGAAGTTCGAGAACGCCTGTTCGCCGCTGCCAGTGTGAAAGACTTCGCCGGGATTGGCCGAGTACTTGCGTTCGACGGCGGCCGCCAGCATCGCCGGCAGCGAGCGGTCAGTCGTGTGCGCAACATAGTTGACCGCCCAGGATGTCAGTGCGTCGAGCGGATCGGGCTTCACGCGCGCGAGTTCGGGCGGTGTGAGCGAAGCGTAGTGCGCGTGGAGATCGGAGACGATCTGCAGATACAGGATGAGGGTGCGCAGCTTCGCGGTCGATCCGAGATTGAGGCGGGCACCCTGGTTGATGTCGAAAGGCTCGTTCACGGTGTCGGTTTGCACGCGCAGCACATTCTCACCGCGGTGGCGCTCGTAGAGTGAGAAGCTGAATGCAATCTTCGCGGGATCGTCGCCGGGACGCAGCATCTCGAAGCCATAGAGGCCGGCCTGCTGCGCGCCAGCCACGGTTTGTGCACGCTCGAGCCGCTTGCTGACGGCTTGCTGGACCGCATCGGCGAGTGTCGAGGTGGCAATGAGGTCGAGATGATCGAGCTCGTAGGTATTTTTGAGGCCGAGTGTCTCGAGCAAATGCGCGCGCAATACCGAAATCGCCTTACGCTTGACGAACGGGATTGCCGGCGCGGTAGCCAGGCCGTGCCGCACATCCAGGGGCTGACCGAGCGCGGCGTCGCGCAACTGCGCCGAGATGACATGGTTGTTGGCAAGCAGCCGCAGGTAACTGTCAGTCAGCTTCTCGAGCGCTGCATTGTCCTTTGTAAGGAAATACGACGGTGCGCGTTGCGCGATCAGGAGCGAGAGCACCTGCTTGAATGCGAGCGCTTCGTTGGTGAGTCTGGCGGTGGCGCGCGATGCGGTCTGCCCGGCAGAGTCCGTGCCGATCGCCGCGAGCAGCCGGTTGACCTCTTCGAAGTCGCGGCCGTACCAGTGCGCCAGCCCGTCGCCGATGCCTTCGATCTCGCCGCTGTCGGGCTGCGCGCCAAGCGGCTCCGTATTCAGGTATGTGACGAGGATCCTGCGGCGTGCCGGGAGCGTCCGTTCACCGCCGAGATAGGCACGGAACGCAGCCGAGACCATCTGCCGGAGCTTCTCGGGCGGGTTGACGGTACGCCCCCCCGGCGAGTGACGATATTTCTCGATCTGGGTTGCGAGCGTGCTGCCGCCGGGCATGGCATGGCGATGGAGCACGTGTTTGAGTGCCAGATCGACGACGGCGAGCGAGAAGCGCTTCCAGTTGATCGCGGGGTTGAGGTACGGTTCAGCGGCGTCGAGCAGCGACCGGTCTTCGATGAAGGTCAGCGCATCGGCAACAAGCGGCGGTACAGCGTCGAAATTGGCGTAGGTGCGCAACGGGTAGCGCACCCTGTAAAGCGGCGCTCCGCTCGCGTCGAAGAGCTGAAGGCCGGCTTGGGCCTTCTCCTCATAGGGAACGAAGAATCCCTGGTCGGCGAGGCGGGCCATCGTGGCTGAGTCGCGCGCCTGCGCCGTTACGACGAAGCCACGTGCGGTGAGGCGAGCGGTAAACTCGGGTAGTCGCTCATAGCCCATTCGGAGGTCGTAGGGACCGCCGTGGGAAGGGAAGCGGATGGTGTCGCTCGGGCCTCGCACAACGCTGAAGGAAACTTGGCGATCAAGTGCCGCAAAGTACTTCGCCTGCAGGCGCGAAGTCTGCATCTCGAGCGCGAGGAAATAGGCCACGCAGGCGCACAGTGACGCGACCGCGAGGAAGAAAAGCCATTTCAAACGTATGCCAAACGGCGTTGTCGCAACGGCGCGCAATGTCGAATTGGCGAGCGGGCGGTTCATGTCAGTTCCAGAGGACGCCTGCATGCAAGCGGCGTGGCAGTTGACGTCCAGCGTGTCCAGTGTCGCGCTTGTGAATACTAGTTTAATCACGCCCGATCGCCGGTGCATTGGGGGAAGCCTGCAGCAAGTCTGGCATTCGTCTGTCGACAGACTGGGCTGCAGCCGGTGGTGGGCCTGGCAGCGATTTCGGTCTGCAACACCATCCGCACCAGACTCACGACGGCAGTCGTAGCCATCGATATCCGGACCGCGAGCGCCACCGTTACCGGGGACGCAAATTCGTCCTGGGGTGGTGCGACGCCCCACACCGCTCCAGACGATCAGCGTCATGCGCTCGAACGTCACTTGCTCATGCCACAACGCGATGGTTGACATGTGGGCGTAATCATTCAGGTGCCGCGCGACGATACCTTTCACCGCGCCGACGGGGAAATGGGCCACCAAGATTGACGCAGTGCGAGGAAATTCCGCGGAAATCAGGCAAAATCGAGGGCTGCCGTATTCTGCCCCCTACTGGCACACGAACTCGTGACCCCGACACGTCCGAGACGTCGTGATCCGGATGGGTGGCCCCACCCACACGTGGTGTGCGCGACGCCACGTGCCCGGTCGGCGGACATGGACGGATTATTCCCTTTGGCATTGGCGTGTCGAGCCTCGGCACGACGTGCCCGGACATCGGCGGATTCCCCGCGCTCACGCCGCCGGCCGGAATCGGTGGCGTGTTGTCAGAAAAATTCCTACGCGACCCTCAACTATCGGTTGCGCTTGCCGATAACCAGTTAAGCAGGACTTTTCGGTCGGTTCTCATATGTCCAGTTCGTACAGTGGTTGGCTCGTTGCACTATCGCTCGCAGTTGCCGTGCTCGCGTCGTACACGGCGCTCGACCTATCGGGTCGCATCTATCTCATGACGCACCGTGGCATGCGCCACGCATGGCTCACCGTGGGCGCCGCAGCGATGGGCATCGGCATCTGGTCGATGCACTTCATCGGCATGCTCGCGCTGTCGCTGTCGCCCACCTGGTCGCCGCTGGGATCGCACGTCACCGTCGCGCTCGGATACGACCCAGCCATCACAGCGGCCTCGCTCGGCATTGCCATCGCCATCTCGTGGGCCGCGCTCTGGCAGATCGCCCGCGAACGCATCACCAAGCGGCGGCTGGTCACCGCGGGCATCACGCTCGGCCTCGGGATCGCGGCCATGCACTACACCGGCATGGCCGCCATGAAGATGAACCCCGGCATCGAGTACGATCCAGGACGCCTTGGCGCGTCAATCGTGATCGCGATTGCGGCAGCCACGGCGGCGCTGTGGATCGCGCGCACGCTGCGCGACGGCAGTCTGCGCTACGTCATGGCCAAGCGCGTCGGCGCCGCCGGGGTCATGGGGCTGGCCATCACGGCCATGCACTACACGGGTATGTCGGCCGCCAACTTCGCTCCGGGCGCGATCTGTGGTGCGGCCGGCGGAGTGAGTTCCCAGTGGCTGGTGACGACCGTCAGCCTGTTTACCTTCCTGATGCTCGTCACCACCCTGCTCGTCTCACGTCTGGACGCCCGTACAAGTTTCCTTGCCAACTCCGTTCTGCAACTGAACTCGCAGATCGCCCGCATGGCGACCTACGATGCCCTGACCGACCTGCCCAACCGCCGCGCGCTGCATGATTCCGCCGCCCGCATGCTCGTGAACTCGCGTCGCGACGAACGCCGTTTCGCGGTGCTGTTCATGGATCTGGATGGCTTCAAGACCATCAACGACTCGCTCGGCCATAACGTGGGCGACGACGTCTTGCGCGCATTCGCCAAACGCCTTCGCAAGAACGTCAATGGCGACGACGTAGTCGCCCGGCTGGGCGGCGACGAGTTCGTGGTGCTGCTCGGCTCCCTGTCGTCGCCGGCGGTTGCGGGTCGCGTGGCGCAACGCCTGCTCGACGACATGCGCGATGGGCTGCGCGTGGGCAACCAGTCGCTGCATGTCATGCCCAGCATCGGCGTGGCCGTGTTCCCGGACGACGGCGACACCATCGACGTGTTGCTCAAGCACGCCGACACGGCCATGTACGAAGCCAAGCGCGCCGGGCGCGGCATCTACCGCTACTTCGAACCGGGCATGAATGCCGCCGCCCAGCGTACCTGGGAGATCCAGCAGGCGTTGCACGATGCGGAGCACGAGCAATACTTTTCGCTTCACTTCCAGCCGAAATACCGGGGCGACACCGAGGCGCTGGCGGGTGCCGAGGCCTTGCTCCGACTGTCTCATCCCACCTTCGGCGAACTGCAACCGACCGACTTCATCCCGGTGGCCGAGCGCACGGGCCAGATCGTACCGATCGGCTATTGGGTCGTGCGAGCCACCTGCCAGCAGATCAACGAATGGGACGCCGCGGGCCTGCCGCCGGTCAAAGTCGCGATCAACCTTTCGCCGCGCCAGATGGCGCAGACGCAACTGGTGGACAACATCGTGCAGATCGTGCATGAGGCGGGCATCGCCTGTGACCGGCTCATGTTCGAAATCACCGAGACGGTGGCAATGTTCGATGCCCAGCACACGATCGACGTGATCCGTGCGTTCCAGGAGCAGGGTTTCGAAGTGGCCATCGACGATTTCGGCACGGGCTATTCGAGCCTGGCGTACTTGCAGCGCTTTCGCGTCAAGCAGTTGAAGATGGATCGCTTTTTCACGAGCGGGCTGGACACTTGCGGCCGCGAGGGCAGCGCCGTCGTCTCCGCCATCATTGCCCTGGCGCACTCGCTCGACATGGATGTCGTGGCCGAAGGGGTCGAAACGGCGTCGCAGCGCGAGGCGCTCAAGACCCTTGATTGCGACGAGCTGCAAGGCTTCCTGCTGGGCAAGCCCTTGACGGGTGACGCCTTCGCCCGGCTGCTGTCGGCGCTGCCGCGCGTACCGGGTGCGGCGGCGATGGCCTGAGCAGCCCTCCACGCGCGCCCGACCGCGAGGGGGCCGGAACGCCCGGCAGAGGCGATGCCGGCTCGAACGACGGTGCTACTTCACTGGGGTCAGGATCGGCGCACCCTGGTTCTTGATCAGGAACACGACAAACTTGGCAGGCCGCGTGGCGCTGGCATTGCGCCCGACGGTATGAATGTCGTTGGGTCCTTCGTGAAAGGTATCGCCAGCCTTGAGGGTCACCGTTTTGCCGCCCTTGACGCCCATGACGATGCTTCCGTCGAGCACATAGACGAATGCTTGCGCGTCATGCCGGTGCACGGGATCGACCGCGCCTGGCGGATACTCCACGACGATCATCTGCACTTCCTTGCCCGGGAATTCCGGCAACGGCGTCAAGCGCAGCGGCACGACATGCGCCTCGGGTGCGGCCGTGACCGGGCGCGCGACCATCAGGCACAGACACATCAGGGCTGCGCCCAAGAAAACCATCCGCTTCATAAACTTCGCTCCTCTCGATGGGCCATGCCCCTCCAGAACAATCAACCTTCGCTCACTTGGGCGAGCCACTGGTCGAGACCGATACGGCCAATCCGCGCGTCGCCGAGCGGGACAAGCGACAGTTCGTCGACGATGCCGCCGTAGTACCGTGCATTGGAATCTGTCACAACCGGGCGCGCGTCGCCCTTCGCATTCAGATAGCGCGCGATGATCTCAGCCAGAGATGCACGGTCCGGGCCGGCGATGTCCATCGTCGCGTTCAGCGGCGCCGCGAGTGCGACCTGCGAGAGGATTTCCGCGATGTCGTTCGCAGCGATCGGCTGAAACAATCCGTCGCCGACGCGCACCGTGCCACCGTCCGTGCTGAAATCCGCAATGCCGCCGATGAATTCCATGAACTGCGTAGCGCGCACGATGGTGTACGGCACACCGGCGGCTTCGACCGCCGCTTCCTGCGCGACCTTGGCGGTGAAATACGCGTTCTCCGGCATGCGGTCCGTGCCGACGATTGACAACGCAACGTGATGGCGCACACCGGCGGCCACCTCGGCCTTGCCGAGATTGCGAGCCGACGTGCGAAAGAAGTCGAGCACGGCTTGAGGCTCCCACGACGGTGCGTTCGTGACATCCACGACGACGTCAGCGCCGATGAGGGCGGCGCCCAGACCTTCGCCCGTCACGGTGTTGACGCCGGTACGCGGGGATGCAGCGAGCACTCGATGGCCTGCCTCGCCGAGCAGGGTAACAAGACGTGAGCCGATCAGGCCAGAACCACCGATTACCACGATCTTCATGGCAGATTCTCCAAAAGGGGTAACGGAACGCGCGAGACGCGTAGTGAGCGCAGCACCGCGTGGAAGTGTCCCCGCCATGGCATTGCCTGAGGGCAGTATGTAACAATCGGGTTCTAACAATAAGGGCCAAGAATCGTCGAGATGACTAGTCCAAGTGGTTCCGCCCCGCCCACATCCAGAAGACACGCATGACCGCACGAACGCCCGCATTGCACATCGAGATCGATCGCCAGCGACCGCTGCCGATCTATCTGCAGATCTGCGAGCGTTTCCGGACCGCGATTGCGGCAGGACATCTGCGCCCCGGTGACCGCGTGCCTGCACTTCGCAGCCTCTGCGCACAGTTGAGCACGTCCCGAGGCACCGTCGAATTGGCCTACACGATCCTTGTCGACGAGGGCTACCTGCAGATGCGCGGTGCTGCCGGCACGTTCGTTTCCCCGTCGCTACCGCCGCCGATCGTGCTTTCACCGTACGGAACGGATCGCCACGAAACGCACGGCGCCCCGAGCGCGGAACGAACGGGCGTAGAAAACGCCGGCGCGGAGAAGACGGCGGACGCGTCACCGAGCCAGATGACCATCACCGTCGCGATGAGCGGCGAGCCGCGACCGTTGCAACCCGGGCAACCGGCGCTTGACGCGTTTCCGCGCAAAATATGGAGTCGGATTGTTTCGCTTCGCGTGCGCAGCGGCGATCGTGCGATGCTCGCTTGCCCGGACCCGATGGGCTACCGGCCGCTTCGCGAGCGCATTGCCACCTATCTCGCTCTGTCGCGCGGCGTCACGTGCCTGCCCGAGCAGGTGTTCGTGACCGGCGGCTACCGCGCGACGCTTGAACTCGTGTTGCGCAGTCTCGCGCAACCGAACGATCGCATGTGGTTCGAGGATCCCGGTTATCTGCTCGCGCGCAATTTCCTGTCCGAGTCCGGCATGGCGTTCATCCCCGTGCCAGTGGACGATGAAGGGATCGACGTAGAACGCGGCATACAACTGGATCCGGGGGCGCGCTTCGCACTGGTCACGCCATCGCACCAGAGCCCCCTGGGGTATACGTTGTCGCTCGCAAGACGCCTGGCCCTGCTGGACTGGGCAGAAAGCGCGTCTCGCTGGATCATCGAGGACGATTACGACAGTGAGTTTCGATATTCGGGCAGACCATTGCCGGCATTGAAAAGCCTCGATCGGCACGATCGCGTGATCTATTGCGGCACGCTCAGCAAGCTGATGTTCCCCGGCCTTCGACTCGCCTACACGGTGGTGCCGGAGCGCGCTGTCGAGCGCGTCAGCCGGGTGGCATGCAGCATGAACGCCGGTTCGCCGGTGTTATTGCAGGCTGCCGTGGCAGATTTCATGGCGCAGGGACATTTTGCGCGACATGTAAAGCGAATGCGCACGTTGTATGGACAGCGTCGCGTATGGATCACGCAAGCGCTAGCACAGGCGTTCGGCGAGCGACTGCATCTCGATTTGCCGCTCGGTGGCGTCCAGTTCGCGGTGAAATTCCCGGAAGGTCCGGGTGGCCCGGTCAACGATGTCGCCGTTGCCGCCCGGGCCAGCGAGGCGGGGCTTGCCGTGCTGCCCCTCTCTGCCTGGTACGCGAAAGGGCATACACAGCCTACGCCGCGTGGCCTTGTGATTGGCTTCGCGAACGTCATCGATGCAGAGGATGCAGGCCGTCTCGCTCGTACGTTGCGCGGCTGCCTGGATGACTGACGTCCTGATCGGCCCTTCGGCGATGGCGGCAGATTGTAGACGCGCCGCCCCGCCGGTCATGGCCGGCGCGCGCGGCGCAACACCGACGTGGCCGGCACCGCCCCAAGGGGCACGCGACGCTTTCGCCCCGAGACGTTACCGCGCCCGGGCAATGACGCGGTCGGCGCCGCCAGCATCGACTGATACGTTGCCGCCAGCGCCTCCTGCGCGCTGACGTGCTCACGCAGCCTTGCCACGACCGCATCCTGCAACGCCTTGGCCGCCCGCATCTCGTGCTGCGCCTCCGTCATCGTCGCCAGCGCCGCTTCGGCGTCCTGCAACTGGCGCTGTACTTGTTTGCGCTCCTGTTGTAGCGACTTGACCGACGCTCGCGTGGCGTCCAGTTCGAGCATCAAGCGGCGTTCGTTCGCTTCGGCACGCTCGCCAAGTCGCGTACGCTCGGCATCCCAATGGGACCGCTGCGCCGCGTGTTCTTCCTGAAGCGCCTGCGTGCGCTCGCGCGCCACCGAGAGCGCCTGCCGCGATGCCACCGCGTCGGCCTGGGCCTCGATCAGCAACGCCTCGGCGCGCCGCGCCTGCGCCTGCGCTTCCTCCCTCGCCTGGCGCGCATCCGCCGCCGCCGTCTCGGCAGAGGTGATGCGCTCGTGGAGTACGGCGCGCGCCTGCTCCAGTGCCTCTCGATCCGCCACCAGCTCGGCGTCGCGAGCATCCAGTACCGCGCGGCGCGCCGCTTCGTCTGCCGCCAGGGCAGCACGCCCCTCGCTCAACGCCAGCGCCCACAGATCGAGCGCGGCACGCGCCACCGATTCCGGCATCGTCACGCCGTCCGGCAAACCGGGCGCGGCGGCCGACGTGCCCTGCAGGCGCGCCCCAAGTCCAGCGAACCACGCGTCCAGATAAGGGCTCACCGTATTGGGCGAGCCGCGCCCCAACTGCTGACGAATGCGCTCGATGGTCGGGCGCTGCCCCGCCATCAGCAACGTATCGGCCGCCGTCCAGACGTCATGCTCCGAAATGCCTCGCCCGCCTTGCCGGGGCAGCGGCGTCGAGATGGCGGCGGTCGAGGTTGGGGACGTAGTCATCACGGAGCGCTCCTGAATATCGAAGGTGTTGCCAAATAACCCACGATAATGGAAGATTATCGCGAGTTATTTATCGCATAGATTATATTTACTACATATTACATATTTAATCATATGTCAGGCGAGAAAATTAGCGACGAAGGCATGCCGCCCCCTGAGTCGGGGCCCAGCGCAGCGTTGGGAAACGTTTCGATCCTCGGCCTACCGGCGCCGCGCGATCCGGCCATGCTCCACGTCGATGCGCGCGAAGCGGCGCAAGCGCTAGCCCGGGACGGTGACTCGCAGAACACGCGTCAGAGTTATCAATCGGCAATGCGTTACTGGACGGGCTGGTATCGGCTGCGCTATGGGCAAGCGCTTATCGCGCCACTGCCGCCTGCTGTGATCGTGCAGTTCGTGGTTGATCATGCGCAGCATCAAGGCAAGCATGGCCTCAGAACCGAGATGCCGGACGCCATCGACGCCGCCCTCGTCGCTCAGGGCCTCAAGGCGCGTCCGGGGCCACCCGCGCTCGCGACACTGCTCCACCGGTTGAGCGTCATCGCCAAGCTGCATACGTCGCGCAACCTGCCGAATCCGTGCGCCGAACCGGCCGTGCGCGAACTGCTGGCCAAGACCCGTCGTGCCTATGCGAAGCGCGGCGTTCGCACGGCGAAGAAGGCCGCGTTGACACGTGAGCTGTTGCGCGCGCTGCTCGCCACCTGTGACGACACCTTGCGAGGCAAGCGAGATCGCGCGCTATTGTTGTTCGCCTGGGCGAGCGGCGGTCGCAGACGCTCGGAAGTGGTACGGGCCACATGCGAGAACGTCCGGCGTACCGGGCCAGACCGCTACGTCTATACGCTCGCCTGGTCGAAGACCAATCAGCAGGGCGCTGACCTTCCCGAAAACGAAAAGCCGGTCACGGGGGCGGCGGCCGTCGCGCTCTCGGACTGGCTGACGTCGGCAAGCCTCTCGGAAGGTGCGATCTTTCGCCGCGTTCGACGCGGCGGGCACGTGGGCGAAGCCCTCTCCGAGGCCGCCGTTCGCGACATCGTGCGCGAGCGATGCGCACTCGCCGGTCTCGAGGGCGACTTCTCCGCCCACTCGCTGCGAGCCGGATTCGTCACCGAAGCGGCGCTTCAGCAAGTGCCGCTGGCCGAAACCATGACGATGACGGGGCACACGAGCGTAGCGACCGTCATCGGCTACTTCCGGCGGGCGGACATGCAGCGCTCGCGCGCCGCTGACCTGATGGGGACCGATGAATCGGATCGTTCGCATGCGGGCGCCGGCGAGCGTTCCGGCCCCGAAGCCTGACTGCCGCTGTTTGGCGCGATGCCCCTGCCAATGCCGGGGTAGCCGACATAAAGATACATTTTAGTGATATCTTTTATCGCGTCAGGCGTATGCCATAGTGAACCCTACTGCCGGCTGCGACTGGTGTGCCCCCCCTACCGAATACTCAAAGGTGCAGATCGTCATGCCAAGCTCCACCGCCTCCCAATCCCGCAATCGTGCACTCGTCGAACGACTGGGCCTGCTGACGCCAATCGTTCAGGCCCCGATGGCCGGCACGTCCACCCCCGCATTGGCTGCGGCCGTCTGCAACGCAGGCGGGCTCGGCTCGATCGGTGTTGCCGCGATGAATGCCGACGCAGCCCGCAAGGCGATTCACGATACGCGCGCCCTGACCCGCAAGCCGTTCAACGTCAATGTGTTCTGCCACGCGCCCGCTACGCTCGACGCAGCGCGCGACACCGCGTGGTTGGCCTATCTCGCCCCTGAGTTCGCGCGTTTCGACGCCGCGCCCCCTGCCGTGCTGAGCGAGATCTACAAGAGCTTTGTCGCCGACGACGCCATGTTCGACATGCTTCTGGAGGAGTGCCCCGGCGTGGTCAGCTTCCATTTCGGGCTGCCGTCACAGGAGAAGATCGATGCACTGCACGCTGCAGGCATCATGCTGTTCGCCTCTGCAACGAACCTGTCTGAAGCCAAGGCCATCGAGGCGGCGGGCATCGATGCGATCGTCGCGCAAGGATATGAGGCAGGCGGTCACCGTGGCCGCTTCGAGGATCTCGGCGACCGCGTGCCGAGCGACGACGAGCAGTTGGGTACGCTGGCGCTGGTGCGGCTGATTGTCATGCACACGTCGGTGCCCGTGATTGCCGCAGGCGGCATCATGGACGGCGCGGGCATCGCGGCAGCCCTTGCGCTCGGTGCGCAAGCCACGCAGCTCGGGACCGCCTTTGTCGCTTGTCCGGAATCGTCCGCCGATGCCGCGTACCGCGAGCGGCTGACCAGCAACCCTCCGCCGCGAACCGCATTGATTCGCGCGATCTCCGGGCGTCCAGCACGCGGTTTCGTGAACCGCCTGTATGCACTGGAGCAAACCGCTGAGCGCCCCGATCTGCCGGATTATCCCGTCACGTATGACGCCGGCAAGGCCATCAACGCCGCGGCCAAAGCCAAGGGCAACAGCGATTACGCCGCCCAGTGGGCCGGTCAGGCGGCGCCGCTGGCTCGCGCCCTGCCCGCCGCCGAGCTTGTGGGGGTACTGCGCGCGGAACTACGCGAGACAGTCAGCAGGCTGCACGAGCTGGCCGCCGCGTTCTGAACACGGCCCCCCCCCCGAACGTCAGTGACTGCCGCCCAGGTAGGCGGCACGCACCTTGTCGTCGTTGCGCAGGTTTTCTGCCGGGCCATGCACGGAAATCTGCCCGTTCTCCAGCACGTAGCCATAGTCGGCCACGGCCAGCGCGGCGGCCGCGAACTGCTCTACGAGCAGCATCGTTACCCCCTCCGCCTTCAGGTTGCTGATGATACGGAAGACTTCGTCGACCAGGATCGGTGCGAGCCCCATCGACGGCTCGTCGAGCAGCACGATATCGGGGCGCAACATGACCGCGCGGGCCATGGCGAGCATTTGCTGCTCGCCGCCCGAAAGCGTGCCGGATAGCTGATTGCGCCGCTCTTTCAGACGCGGGAATAGATCCATCGCGCGCTCCAGGTCGGCCGCCACATCGCCGCGCGGACGGCTGCCCGTCAGGCGCGGAAAGGCCCCCAGGCGCAGGTTGTCCATCACCGACATGGTCGAGAATACGCGCCGGCCTTCGGGGGAATGCGCCAGGCCAAGCTTGGCGATCCGATGCGAGTCGAGTCCGTCGATACGCTTATCGCCCAGTGTGATTTCGCCCGCCGTCGGCTTGATCATGCCGGACACGGCACGCATGGTCGTCGTCTTGCCCGCGCCGTTCGATCCGATGAGCGTGACGACCTGGCCGCTCGGCACATCGATGTCGATGCCGTGCAGCACCTGCACCTTGCCGTAGCCGGCTTGCAGATTACGAATGGAAAGCATAGTGGTTCCGTTTGTCCGTCGTGGCTGCGGCGCACACGGGGCGTCCCCGCCGTGCGCCGCAAGCGCGAATGTCGTCAGTGCGCCGTCGATGCACCGCCCAGATAGGCCTCGATCACCTTCGGATCGGTCTGGATCTCTCCCGGCAGGCCCTCGGCGATCTTCTGCCCGAAGTCGAGCACGGAGACCGTCTGGCACGTGCTCATCACCACGTCCATGTGGTGCTCGATCAAGATGACCGTAATGCCGTGGTCGCGAATCTTGCGAATGATCGTGAGCAATTCGCGAATGTCGGGTGCCGTCAAACCGGCGGCCGGTTCGTCGAGCAGCAGCAGACGCGGATCCAGCGCCAGCGCGCGCGCGATTTCCAGTAGGCGCTGCTTGCCGTACGGCAGGTTGCGCGCCTCTTCGTCGGCGAGCGACGCCAGGCCCACGAACTCAAGCAGTCGCATCGCCCGTGCCCGTGCCGCGACCTCCTCGCGCTTGTATCTCGGCAGGCGCAGCGACACGTCGATCAGCGTCGAGTCGAACGTGTGATGCAGCCCGACAAGTATGTTTTCCAGTGCGGTCATTTCACCGAACAGTTGCACGTTCTGGAACGTACGCGCCACACCGGCGAGTGCAATATCCGACGATGAGCGCCCGGCCAGCGGCTGACCGGCGAACTCGATGCTGCCGGCCGTCGGCACATAGATGCCCGTGAGCACGTTCATCATCGTGCTCTTGCCGGACCCGTTCGGGCCGATCAACCCGTGAATCGTGCCGCGCTTGACGCTCAGATCCACTTGATTGAGGGCTTTCAGGCCGTCGAACTGCATGAGCACCTGACGCACGTTGAGCAGTTCGTCAGGACCGCCCGCCGCCGCCGTCAAGATCGGATCGCGCTCGCTGTCGACCGACGCGTCGACTTGCGTGGCCGATGCCGTCAACGTGCGACGGCGATGCAGGATTCGCGAGCGCACGAAGCCAATGATGCCGTCCGGCAGGTAGTACACGACGAACAGGATCATCAGCCCGAAGATCGTCAGGCGCCAGTCTGTAATGCTGTCGCGCCACCAGGTCACGCCGGCCAGGGCCACCGTGCCGACGATCGGCACCGCCGCCTTGGCGAGCGAGGTGCGCGCACGGGCGACAGCGGTCACCGCCACGACCGTGGTCACGGCGGCGATGGCCGTGGCCACGATCCGGAAGGTGCCGATGTCGTCGAGCAATTGCGGCAGCAACACGATGATCGCCGCCCCGAGCAACGCGCCGCTTCGCGTCTTGCGCCCGCCCATGATGACGGCGAGCAGGAACAGGATCGTCAGCTCGAAGTTATACGTGTTCGGCGAGATATATTGCTCCGAGTACGCATACAGACTGCCCGCCAGACCGGCGAAACCGGCACTGATCACGAACGCGTACACCTTGTAGCGATACACTGAAACGCCCATGCAGTCCGACGCCACCGGCGAATCGCGCAACGCCTCGAAGGCGCGCCCGAGGTGCGACTTCAAAATCCGGTGCGCCACGAGCATGCTCACCAGCAGCAACACGGCCACGAACCAGTAGTACTCGGTCTCATCGATCGGATGCCCCCCGATCACCGGCTTTGTGAGCTTGATGCCGAGCGGCCCTTCCGTGAGGAAGTCCATCTCATTGATGAGAATCTGGATGATGGTGCCGAACGCGAGCGTCACCATCGCCAGATACGGGCCGATGACGCGCAGCGCGGGCAAGGCGAGCAACGCGCCGAACGCGGCCGTAATCAGGATCGCGGCCGGAAGCGCCAGCCAGAGCGAGAGTCCGAGCTTGGTGAAGAACACACCCGCCACATAGGCGCCGATGCCGAACAGGCCCGCATGGCCCAGCGACACCTGCCCGGTGTAACCCACGACGATGTCCAGCCCGAAGAGCAGGATCGCGTAGATCATGATCGTCTCGATCATGTGGATGTAGTAAGGGTTGCCGATGGCCATCGGAAAACCGAACAGCGCAACGATACCCACGATGGCAGCCAGCTTCGTGGTCACACGCAAGCCGCCGAGATCGCGGGCCCCGCGCACGGTGGAGGTCTGTGCGGTCATGGTTACACCTTCTTGATGGCGGTCTTGCCGAACAGGCCCGCCGGCTTCACGGCCAGCACGAGCAGCAGCAGCACGAGACCCGGCACGTCTTTGTAGCCGGTCGAAATGTAGAACGCGGTCGTCGTCTCGGCGATGCCGAGGAGCAAACCGCCGACGAGCATGCCCATCCCGCTCGACAGCCCGCCGATAATCGCCACCGCGAAGGCCTTGAGTCCGAGCACCGCCCCCATCGTGGCGCCGGTCAGCGTCAGCGGAGCAACGAGCACGCCCGCAAAGGCCGCGGCCATGGACGACAGCGCGTACGAAAAGGTGATCACCAGGCTGGTGTTGATGCCCATGAGCCCGGCGGCATCGCGGTCGTTGGCCGTGGCCACCACCGCCTTGCCATAGATCGAGCGCCGGTTGAAGAACTCGACTGCGGCCATCATGAGCAGTGCGCCCGCAACCACGAGCAGCTCCATCGGCAACACGTTCGCGCCGAACAGATGGATCGGCGACTCGGGCAGCGGCGACGGGAATTTGAGGTCGTCGCGTCCCCATACGTTTTCCGCGACGTTACGAAAGATGATGCCCAACGCGATCGTGGACATGATCCAGCCGAACTCCGACTTGATCCGCAAGGCAGGCTTCACGCCGATGCGCTCAACCAGCGCCCCCTGCACGAGACCGAAGAGGCAGACGATGGGGATCATCAGCCAGTAGTTCAAACCCAGGGTGTCGACCAGCGTCAGGCCGACCAGTGCGCCGAGCATCAGCGCTTCGCCCTGGCCGAAGTTCAGGGTGCCGGACGTCGCGAACGTCAGTTGGTAACCGAAGGCGATCACGGCGTAGATCATCCCCAGCGCGATACCGCTGTAGATGAGTTGAATCAGGATGGTCATGCGGTCCTCTCTCGCGAGTGCGAGCCTACGAGCGATGCACGGGAGGTATTCGAGACGCGTGCCATGCGCCGGTCCCGAGTGCCGGCGCCTGGCCCGGATGGACCGACGGCGCGCCCACTGGTCCCGGACACCCCGTTGCCGGGGGGCCGGATCACCAGCGGCGCGCGCCGTCGTTCATCCGTCATGGCTGCAAGACGCAACCGGAATGCAACGTTGCGGAAAGTGCGAATTACTTCGCAGCCTTCTCGCGGACCTTGCTGCCCGCCTTCAGGTCGGTGTCGTACGCGTACACGACGCGACCACCCTTCACTTCGCCCATCACCGGGATATTGGCGGTGATGGCGTCGTGATCGTCATGCGTGAACGGGCGATCGTAAGTCGTGACCACGCCGTCGACCGGCGTCTTCAGGTCTTCCAGTGCGGCGCGCACCTTCGGGCCGTCCGTGCTGCCCGCCTGCTTGATGGCCGCGGCCAGCAGGTAGACCGAGTCGTAGCCCTGCGCGGCCGACACTGCCGAGTCGATACGATTGTTCTTCGGCTTGAACATGGCCAGGTAGGCGTCGATGAAGGCCTTGCGCTTGGGCGTGTTGGGTTCCTGAATGAACGTTTGCGGCATGCGGGCACCTTCGCCGTTCACGCCCGAGTTGTCGATGTAGTTCGCCATCGCGAGCGTCCAGCTACCGACCAGCGGCAGCTTCCAGCCGAGCTTGGCCATGCCGTTGGCGATCTGCGCCAGTTCGGGGCCAATACCGTACGTGAGGATCACGTCGGCACCGGCCTGCTTGGCCTTGAGCAACTGGGCCGTCATGTCGACGTCCTTGATGTTGAACTTCTCTTCGGCCACCGGCTTGATGCCCTTGGCTTTGAGCGCCTTTTCCAGATCCTGGCGCCCGAGCTGGCCGTAGTTGGTGGAGTCGGCGAGAATCGCCGGCTTCTTGAAACCACGGCGTGTAATCGCCTCTTCCACGATCATCGGCGCCTGGATGCTGTCCTTGGCCGAATTGCGGAAGACGTAGTTATCGGGGTACTGAGGCGGCTTGAATTGCTGGGTGATGACCGTGCCCGTCGCCACATTGTTGAACACCGGAATCTTGGCGTCCTGATAGAAGCGTTGCGACGCGAGCGCCACGCCCGTATTGATGAAGCCGACGGTGGCAACCACCTTTTCCTTGTTGATCAGTTCCTGCGCGACTTGCACGCCGCGCTCGTTCTTGGCTTCCTCGTCGCGCTCGACCAGCTCGATCTGGCGGCCCAGCACGCCACCTGACTTGTTGATCTCCGACGCGGCGAGACGCACGCCGTCGCGCATTGAAACGCCCATCGACGACGAGCCGCCAGTGAACGGGCCGGATACACCAATCTTGATCGGATCGGCCGCCACGGCCATCGATGCGGACAGGGCAAACGCCACGGCGCCAGCCATGACCTTGAATCGGAATTGCATAAGGGTCTCCTTCGGTGCGATGCGTTTCGATATGACGCTTTTCTGCTGCGATTTCCTGATGTTGCAGGCCCTGCCGTAGAACGCGCGACTCGCGAGTCGTTTCCCCCGCCGCACCACCCCGGCCTTCTCATTCGTGTCAGGGTGATACCGTACAGCACGCCTTGAACGACTAACCTAGCGCGCCGATTATGTGTTCGCTGAGTTTTGCTGGCAAAGGCGGGAATACCCCTACGCAGATGCGGGTTAACGCGCCGCTATCGCCAATTGGCGCGGGTTTCCAAGGGGTTTGGCGGCACGCGCCAGGGATGGCGCGTGTCGGGATATCGAAACGGAGTCCCAAAGAGTTCGACTTGGCGGGCGGGTCGTAAGGCAGGTGTAAGCGATGGCGATTAGTCGCCCGGCGCGATCACTTCGCGCGCACCATTTCGGCCCATCGGACTGACAAGTCCGGCCGTCTCCATCTGTTCGATCAGGCGGGCGGCGCGGTTGTAGCCGATGCGCAATTGCCGCTGGACGGCCGAAATCGACGCACGACGGGAATTCAGCACGAATGCCGCTGCGTCGTCATAGAGCGGATCGGACTCCGCATCGCCCGACGACTCGCCGAACAGATCGGCGGACCCGGCGTCGCTCGGATCGCCCGCGAGGATCGCATCGTCGTAGTCCGGCTCGCCATACTGCTGCCAGTGCTGGACGACACGATGCACCTCGTCGTCGGCGACGAACGCGCCGTGGACCCGCTGTGGATAGCCCGTGCCCGGCGGCAGGAACAGCATGTCGCCCTGCCCCAGCAGCGATTCCGCGCCCATCTGGTCGAGAATCGTGCGCGAATCGATCTTCGACGACACCTGAAAGGCCACGCGTGTTGGGATGTTCGCCTTGATGAGACCCGTAATCACGTCGACCGACGGCCGCTGCGTCGCGAGAATCAGGTGAATGCCCGCCGCGCGCGCCTTCTGCGCCAGCCGCGCGATCAGTTCCTCGATCTTCTTGCCGGCCACCATCATGAGATCCGCCAGCTCGTCGATGATCACGACGATGAACGGCAGACGGTCCAGCGGCTCCGGCGCATCGGGCGTGAGCGAGAACGGATTGCGCACCTTTTCGCCCGCCGCACGCGCCGCGTCGATCTTCTCGTTGTACCCGGCCAGATTGCGCACGCCGAGCGCGGACATCAGCCGGTAACGCTTCTCCATTTCGCCCACGCACCAGTTCAGGGCGTGCGCCGCCTGCTTCATGTCGGTCACGACCGGGGCGAGCAAATGCGGAATGCCGCCATAGACGGATAGCTCCAGCATCTTCGGATCGATCATGATGAGCCGCACGTCGTCCGGGGTCGCCTTGTAGAGCAACGACAGGATCATCGCGTTGACGGCCACCGACTTGCCTGAGCCGGTCGTGCCCGCCACCAGCAGGTGCGGCGCCCGCGCCAGGTCGGTCACAACTGGCGCCCCCGTGATGTCCTTGCCCATGGCGAGTGCGAGGTGCGAGCGATGGGCGTCAAACACGGGAGCCGTCAGGATTTCGGACAGGCGAATCATGTGTCGCTGCGCGTTGGGCAGCTCCAGCCCCATGCAGGTCTTGCCAGGAATGGTCTCGACCACGCGAATCGACGTCACGCCCAACGCACGCGCCAGATCCCTCACGAGACCGACGACCTGCGCGCCACGCACCCCCACCGCCGGCTCGACTTCGAACCGCGTGATGACCGGGCCTGCCGATGCACCGACCACCGTGACCGGCACCTTGAATTCGGCCAGACGTTGCTCGATCAACTGGCTTACGGCCGCGAGCGCCTCGTCCGGGACAAGCTTGGCGACATCCTGCGACGTCGCGGACGACAGCAGATCGCGCGACGGCAATGCGTAATCGACAGCGGCACGCGGCGGCGCGAGCACGTAGGGCGTGTCGGCGGAGAAAGCCGCGGGGCGCGGCTCGGCCGTACTCGCCACGCCGAACGGTACCGTCGCGGCGAACGCCGGAATGGCGGGTACGGCGGCTACGGCAGTTGTGGGCGGCGGCATCGATGACGTCGAGCCAGGCGGTACCGCCAACAACGGGGCGGTGTCGCCGTGCGTCATCGGTGTGTTCGCTGCAAGCGGTTCCTCGTCTGCGCGCGCCCACGTGCCGTCGGCACGCAAGACATAGTGCGGCTTCGGCGAGGCCGCCGTCGCCTCCGTGGCGTCGAGTTTGTCGCCCGTATCCACCGGTTCGGCGGGTTCGGCGGGTTCGGCGGGTTCGGCGGGTTCGGCGGGTTCGGCGGGTTCGGCGGGTTCGGCGGGTTCGACGGGGCCGATAACGTCCGCCGCTTCTGGACTCACATTCGCGTCACCAATGACCACATTTTCCTGAAGATCGCGGGCGGACGGTGGCGAGACCGATACCTGGACGGCGGCGTTGCCGACCTCCGCCTCGTCGGACGCGGTCCATTGGCGCAAGTCGCGAAGCAACGCTTGTGCCTCGTCGCGCAGCACGGCCAATGCCTGCAAGCGCGCCTGCTCAGCCGCACGCGCGGCGGCCTGCTGGGCCAGGGCCTCCGGTGTCGGACCCGGCGGCGAGGCATCGACAGGGCGTGCCTCGACGTCCTGCGCCGACATGTCGACAGGTGAAAACGCTGAGATGACGGAGGAAAGCGGTGAGGCGGCGTCGGTTGCGGACCAGGACGCGGCACCGCGCATCACCGGCGAAGCGGAATGAGGCACGACGGTGCCAGACGTCGCGACGTTGGCCGTCGTGCCGGGGGGCGTATTCGCACCGGGATCCGTCGTCGGCGACGTCACAGGCGGCGCGCCCCGCGGCGGAATATCTTCGAGTCCGAGCTGCGGTTTACGGAACGGACTATGCACGATCGTGCCGCGCAGATGGGCGGGTGCCACGCCCACGGGACGGCGATATCCTGTCGCCCCGGGAATCGACGTCGGGTTCACCGGATCGACAGGCGTAGGCGGCTTCGCGGGTGTCGCCGCCCGAGTTGCCGCGACAGGCGCAGCGCGCGTAGCGGCTCTGAAGGGCATCGCAGATGCAGCCGTCGCGGCAACCCTAGCCGATCCCCCTGATGTCGTCGGCGCAGCGGAGGCACTCGCGCTGGCCGTCGCCGAGGAGACAACGGCGGCACCGGCACGTCCGGTCGACGCGCCCGTGCCTGCCGGGTGAATGCGGGTGCCGTTCGCAAACGACGGCTCGGCACGCGGTGCACCGCGTGCCATCAACGGCGGCGGTCGCATGGCGTCGAGCCGCGCGCGCTCCTCATCGGAGAGCTTCCAGCGCGGCTGCGCCGCCAGCCCGCGGCGGCGCGGCACCGGATCTTCCCTCAGGCTACCGACATCGTGATGTCCCTGACCCAGCGTCGGTGCGAAGCGCTCGCCACGCTCACTCGTGTCGAACGACATGTGCGAGCGTCCCCGCACCGGCTCTCGGGCGGCGCCATCGAAGCGCGATTCGTAAACGGGGGCGTCGGCATCGTCGTCGGACGATTTGCCGCGCGCGAACATGCCCCACCAAGTAGTGCCGAAGACCAGCGGAAGGGAAAAGAGAAGGACAAAGCCCGCCACGCCCATTGCGAGCGTACCGCCCAATGCGACGTGCAAGCCGTGAGACAGGGATTGGCCGATGCTGCCACCGGCGGTGTTGCCCTCGCCGCCCGTCAGTGCGGCGAGCGTGGCGCTCGAGCCCATCGCGAGCGGTACACCGAGCAACATACGGAGGGTGCTGGGGCCGAAGATGCGTATCTCACCGCCAAGCAGACCCCGCACGCCAGGCCAGCACAACGCCAGCAACCAAAACGTCGACAGTCCGAACCAGCCAAACCCCATAATCGCTCATGCTTCAGGAAAACCCGGAGTGCGATTGTAGCAGGTAGACCACCGTCCAGCGGCCCTCTCGGCAAGGACTTTCGCGCATCGGCGCTCGCCGGTGCCGCGCGGTGCCGCCGTTACGCTCGGCCGTGCGTGCCCGTCGAACGCCACGTCGGCGTCGCGTCGAGCCCGGTGCTCTCCGCACCCGCCTCCGGCACAACCAGGCTCAGGCTTCGGCGACGCAGCGAACGCCAATCGATCTTCGCAAAGATATCGTCCCCCAGCGCGCTGGCGCGCGACAGGTTCTCGACGCGCACACCGCGCGCGCGCAACACTGCTGCCGCATGACGGAACGACGGCTCGATCAGACTGGTGAATTCCGCATCCAGCCGCGTTGGCGCACGCGTTTGCATCGTCTCGTAGAATCGCGGCGTCTGCGCGGCGTCGCGCAGATCGACCCCATGCAGATACAACTCGGTAAAGCCCAGCCACGTCGCCACCTGCAGGGCAAAATACGCCACGGTACCGCCGTGGAAAAAACCGTTGTCGATATCGAAGCTGTAACCGAGCCGGCCATGCTCGCCCTGGAAGGCCGCGCTTGCCGCGACCTGCGCGTTCGCGCGCACGACTTCAGGCGTTTGGGCAGCCTCCAGAGCTCGCTTGAAAATATCGTCCACGAGATAGAAGCGGCAACCGAACGCCGACGCCGGGAACATGTCCAGCAGTCGCGCGAGCACGACCGGCGTGACGAACAACACCAGGTCGCGCGCCACCACTCGGCGTGCCAGGTCCGGACGCTGACGCACGAAACCGGCGTCGAGGATGCAGTAGAAGTTGAATTTCACCGGCGCGCGGTCGGTCAGCGCGATGGCCCCGTTCACACCCATGACGTGATGCATCGGAAGCGCTTCGTAATCGATGTCGGCGACCGACGGACCACTGGCGATGATGTGACAAGGCAAGCGCCGCAGGTGCTGCAATTCCGCGCGCCGGGCGAGCGGCACAGCGCGTGAGCGCCACACAAAGCGCTCGATGGTCCCCATGGCGTCTCGCTCGATGCGCGCGTGCGGCCACAGACGCTCGTTATGCCGCCACTTCGCCGTATGGCTGTAGCGGTAAACAAGTTTGAGAAGCGTCGAGATCATTGTCGTTGTTCTGGTGAGGTCATACGGTCGCACCGCACCCATCTCGTGAATGGGCTCGGTCCTAACCCCGTTGCATATCGCGTGTCTGTCATTTGCCAAACCCCGGAGAACCGCATCGAACGCTGCGTATTGCCCCACGCACGGAAGCGGCCCGCTGGCGCATGGAGGCGACACCCCATCACGGCGTTGGGCAAATTCTGCCACCTCGACTTCATTGGCGACAAGATTTATTCCAGATGGAATTCTTACTTCAGGTTACGTCCTGATGACACTTCGACGAAAAGCGCTTGACGTTGAAATGCCCGATTCATGCGGGTTTCCGGCGCATCAGGTACCGCAAGGCGAGCGCCGCGCGGGCGGCCGGCCAACAATACATCATTGCGGAAAATAGAGATAATTTGGATCACAGACCGTCGACGGGTGCAACTTGTATCGCCTGACGCTCGCGCGGTGCCGCCGATCGCCTCGGGGACATCGGATCAGTGCAACGCCGACTTGGTCCGATGGCGCGGGTAGTATGCGTCCCCCAACTCGACCAGCAACGACGCCAGTTGGGGATCACGCACGAAACTGACTGCCGAGTCGGCGGCCAGGATGGCTTCAGGCGTTTGCGGTCGGGCGATCAGGAAGCCTTGCACGTAGTCGACGCCCAGCTCCGACAAGGCTTCGAGCGTTGCGGCGTCTTCCACCCACTCCGCCACGCTGCGGATGCCGAGATTCTTCGCCAGCGCCACGATCGCCTCGACGATCGCCAGATTGGCCGGATGCGCCGCCATGCTTTTCACGAAGGCACCGTCAATCTTGATGGCGTCGACCGCGAGATCCTTCAGATACGAGAACGAACTGAAACCCGCGCCGAAATCGTCGAGCGCAATGCGCCCGCCCAACTGGTGAATCCGGTCGACAAAGCGCCGCGTATTGTCGAGATCGTGAAGCGCCACGGTTTCCGTGATCTCGATGCACAGCAGCCCGACGGCGCGCTCATGTACAGCGAGCGTGGCAAAGATGTCCCGAATGAAATGCTCGTCGTTGAGCGACGCCCCGGAGAGATTGACGCACACGAACCGCGTCTTCGTGAGACGGTCGCGGTTCAAGTCGATCCACGCAAGCGTATTCGTCAGCACCCATTTATCGATCATGCCGATGCTGCCGTTCTCCTCGGCCGCGCTGATGACGCGCGAGGCCGGCACGATATTGCCGTCCGAATCGCGCATGCGCAGCAGCACCTCGAAGTTGAGCGACTCGCCGGGCGACGCCATTTCCATGATGGGCTGCATCTCGAGGAACAGCGTGTTGGGCGTGAGTCCGGCGTCGAGCGCATCGATCAACCGCAATTCGGCGAGGCGCTCGCGGAACGCGGCTGCCCCGCGCTCGTAGACGACCAGCTCGCGCCGACTCTTCTTGGCTTCGCGGCAGGCACGGTCGGCCGACGAAATCGCATCGGGCACCCGCATGTCGGCCGTCAGCTCGATCACCCCGGCCGACGCGCGCACCTGGAACGCCCGATCCCCAATCTGATAAGGCTCACCACAGATCGCGTCGACCAGGCGGCGCGCGACGGCGGCCGCTTCCTTGATCGTCGCATCGCGAAAAACCACGATGAATTCGTCGCCGCCGGTGCGCCCCACGCTCTGGTCGGCCGACAGGCGCGCGCGCATCCGGTCACATGCCTGGCGCAGAACCTCATCGCCCGCCGCATGACCGAAAAGATCGTTGACGAGCTTGAACCGATCCAGGTCCAGGTAGGCCAGCGCCGCTGGCCGCGCATCGGATAACGTCCGGACCGCTTCGCCGAGCGCCTTCTCGATACCGCGCCGGTTCGAGACGCCCGTGAGCGGGTCGTTCTCCGCCAGATAGCGCAGTTGCTCCATCGTGCGGGCCCGCTCGGTGATGTCCTGCAGCGAGCCTTCGATCCGTCCCGCAGAGAAGATCGCCTTGACGAGATAGCGGCTGGTGCGGCCGTCGTCGCGCGGCAGCGAGAGAATCTCGAGCTCCGATTCATCGCTGTGCTGGGCGACGTCGAGCAGCATGCGCCATGTGTTCTGACCGAAGAACTGATCCCAGCGGAACGTTCGTTCCTCGGTATCGGGAATGCCCAGCATGGTGTGCAACGCCGCGTTGCCGCGCACGAACACGCCCTGATCGTCGAGGGTAAACAGGCCGACGGGCGTCACGTCATAGGCATTGCGAAGTTCGGTCTGTGCCTCGAGTTTGCCCTGGTGCTCGGCGCGCATCTGCTCGGCAATGGCCAGTGCCGCCATGAGACTCGAGAACAGCGCCGCGGTCACACTGTTCAACGCCGACGACAGCGCCCGCGCGTTGAACGCGGCGGCGATCACTTCGGAAAACGTGGCAAACAGGACGATGGCCAGCGACGCGCTGTACCACATTGCCACGCGCGAGCGCGTCAACACGAGAATGCGGGTCAGCAGCACCAGAACGATCACGATGCCCAGCGCGGCCACTGCCCACAGCACGGGGATGAAATGCGCGTAAGGCAAGGCAATCGCTGCGCAGCAGAGCACCACGCCGGCCCATTGCAGCACCATCACCATCCACCCCAGGCCGACGAGGCGCAGCTCACGCTTGAAAAGCTGCGTGAACAGCGAATAGGTCAGCACGTAGTAGATGGCGAACGTTGCCTTGCGGACCAGCGCGTCCAGATCAATGGGGATCGCGCGTTCCAGCCATTGCGTGTCGGCGCCGAGCGAGTTCGCCGCGAGCCGCAGATTACCGATCAACCAGGCGGCAAACAGAACGTAGAGCCATTCCTTGTTGATGATGGCGGTGACGAGCACGAATGCCGAAAGCGTCAGCAGACCGCCTTCGAGCAGGCCGTTGCTGCGGTGGAACTCCCGCTCCGAAATGCGTAGCTCGGACGCCGGCCAGGCCACCAGCGTCAGATGCGCCGGCCCGGAAAACGTGCCCTCGCAAAGGAGCGTGACCGGCGCGACGAGCGGTCCGAGATCGATCGAAAAGCCGGCTTTCGACATTCGGATGGCCCCACTGACGACGCTGCGGTCCGCACGCCCGATCGCCGGGGCATCAGGATTGCGCCAGCACACCAGCGTTTGCGCATGGCGCGATGGAAATTCGATGATCGTATGTTGCGCTGCCCCCACGGGCGGCACGGTGAACCGGAACCACACCGGGGCTTCGGACAGATGCGTACTGAACTGGCGAACGGTAGGTGCGCGCTCAAGGACGCCCTGCACCATGGGCGGGCCGAATGTCGCGGGAAAATCGCCTTGCGCCTGAAACGTCAACGGCGTTTCGCCGCGCACGGCGTACTGGCTCTCCTGGAACATCAGCACGAGGCCCGAGAGCAGCATGATGGCAGCGGGAACGGCGTACAGCGAAATGGTGCGAAATAGCTCGTCGAGACGCGCGCTCACGCGCCAACGGCGCCGCGTGTCGGAGAATTCCGCCAGCTCGTCGGCGAAATCGGTCGACTTGCGGCTGTGATCGTCACGCTCGTTGCCGAGTTCCCCCGCCATAGGATTCTTGTGCCCTTATCGTGTTGGTCGCCCCGCGATCCGTACCGGGCAAGGCGCCACTCGGCGCACCTTGCCGGTCGGGCCGGACCTGTTCCGTGCGACCGGGATGCCGGCCGACACGGACAGGTCTCTTGTGCCCGTCTTCCACGTTATCGCCGTCGTCGCGAGAACCCCATGCGGCAAGCAACGGGATAACGTTAGCTCGAATAACGGCATTACACCGTCAAGCTGTAGCCTGATGCACTGCATCGTACATCGTCGGCACCAAAAGATAAATCCCGCAAATGCGCGCCAACACTGGCTTCGCCCGACGATGCCCGCACGCCGTCCTGCATCCCGGGCACCCCCAGCCGCAGGTCGGGATGATGGGTGAGGCACATGTAGGCGAACAAAGGATGTTCCGCTGCTTGCCAACGCGCCCGTGCCTGCGCCACGTCGAGCGCCAGCACGCGGTGTCCAATGCCGCCCACGTGCGCCATTGGAATCAGGCCTTGCGACGGGAACACATCGGTAAACATCAGCGCTTCATATTGCCGATGCAACGGCGGACGCGCCGTAATCACCATCCAGTCGATGCCGGACAGCAGGCAATACTGATAGAACGCCTTGAACAGCGCCGTCTTGACGACACGTCCAACGGGCCCCGCCGCGACGCCAAGACGCGTCGCCTCGGCCAACGCCGCGCTGTCCAGCCATTGGGGCAGCGGCGCCGAATCCTCGAGATGCAAAGGCTGATATCGATTGGTCTGGATACGCATTGTCCCGAGAACCGCGCCGTCGAGTCGTGCACGCGCCACGAGCACGAGGGCCCCCGGTTCGTGGTCGCCGGGCTCCGGCTCGCTCAACGTGGCGGCCAGATCGGGGAGGTGGCGGCCGTATGCCGCCTGGCGCATGGCCACGGCGTCGCGCAACGCGGCTTCGTCGCCCGCAATGGTGACGATGAAGGGCAAACGCTCTTCACGCATCGTCTCGAGATCGGACGCCGGGGCAGGTACCGCCGCAGGCGCTGACGCAGGACGACGATGGCCGGTCGGCGCGTCGACATGGGGGATGGACGAGACATCAGAGACTTGGGCAAGGTCGAACATGATTGACACTCCTTAAGGTCAATAGAGGTTGCGTGTGATGCACAGGCGGTCTCGCCAGCGCATCGCACAATGCCTTTCTTGATCCGCCAAGGCGAAGTGTCAAGTGCTTATTTTTCTTGGCTTTTTCAGATTTCCACGGGCAGCGCGCGAGCGTCCCGCCGGCGCGTCGGCCCATCGCCCGGGAAGCCGCGTCGCGCCGGGTAAAACCGGCCGTACCCCGATGCCTTGCCCACCGCGCCGCGTCCGGGTGTCACCTATTTGCGACAGTTGCAGCCCAAAGCAAGATTCTGGCAAAATGATAAACCCGTTTACTAATTGATCGCACCGGGCCGGCCTGGCCGCCGCCCCGGCGCCCGCCCCGATATGCCGAAAATCGATTGGTCGTCCCGTTTCGGCACGCTGGTGCACGACGTCGCGCGCGTTCATTCGCGCCTGTTCGACCGGCGTGCCCGCGGCAACTTCGATCTCACGCGCGCTCAATGCCGCGTGCTGGTCATGTTGCATCGCTTTGGGGTCCAGACACAGGTCGAACTGGCCGAACGCATGGAGTTGACGCCGATGGCGCTGGTAAGACTGCTGGACCGGCTCAGGGAGAAGGGCCTTGTGCGACGCGAACGCGATCCGAACGACAAGCGCGCGCACCTGCTCTACTTGACGGACGCCTCGGAGGGGAAGATCGACATGATCGTCGCCTTCGCCAATGCGATCGAACGCGAAGCGCTGGCCGACCTCACACCCGCCGAGCGAGCCGAACTGTCGCGTTTGCTGAGCAAGGTGCTGACGAACCTGACGCGCGCCGAAGCCGAATGTCCGTCACCGGCGCGCCGTGGCGAGGAGACCGTCCCGGAGTAAGCCACCCGCGCGGGAGACAACGCGTGCGACCGCTCAACGCGTCGCACTGCCATCAAGACAAAACCACGATCCAGCAAAGGAATGACCGTGTCATCCCCCCAAACGGCTGACGATCCGGGCAAACATCGGGCGCTCGTCAGCGTATCTGTCATGCTCGCGACGGTGTTGCAAACCCTGGACAGCACCATCGCCAACGTGGCGCTGCCCCATATGCAGGGCAGCCTGTCCGCCTCGCAGGACTCCATTACCTGGGTATTGACGTCCTATATCGTGGCGGCCGCCATTGCCACGCCCCTCACCGGCACGCTCTGCGCACGCTTCGGACGCCGGCGCGTCTTCCTGTGGTCCGTCGCCGGTTTCACGATTGCCTCGGCCTTGTGCGGCATGGCGCATTCGCTCACGGAAATCGTGGCCGCCCGGCTGTTCCAGGGGATTTGCGGCGCGGCGCTCGTGCCGCTGTCGCAGGCGACCATGCTCGACATCAACCCGCCGCACAAGCACGGCTCGGCGATGGCGGTGTTTGGCATGGGGGTGATGGTGGGCCCGATTCTCGGCCCGTCGCTCGGTGGCTGGCTCACCGATAGCTACAACTGGCGCTGGGTGTTCTACATCAACCTGCCCATCGGCCTGATCGCATTCCTCGGCATTGCCGCCTATCTGAGAGAGCCGCTCGAGCAGAAGGCTGGGAAGTTCGACGTGCTGGGCTTCGTCACGCTCAGCCTGGCCATCGGCCTGCTGCAGTTGCTGCTCGACCGCGGGGAACAGCAGGATTGGCTGAACGCCACCGAGATCTGGCTGGAGATGCTCGGCGCCATCATCTGCTTTGCGTACTTCGTCGTCCATACATGGACGGCCGGCGCGCATTCATTCTTCGACCGCGCGTTGCTGCGTGACCGGAACTTCAACACGGGCATCGTCTACATTTTCGTCGTCGGCATCATTCTGTATGCCACGCGCGCCCTGCTCCCGCCCATGCTGCAAGGTCTGTTCGGCTACCCCGCCATCCTCACCGGGCTGGTGACGGCGCCCTCCGGAGCCGGCACCATGGCCGCCATGCTGATCGTCGGACGGCTGGTCGGCAAGGTCGACGTTCGCTACCTGCTGGGTTTCGGCTTCGCGTTGACCGCCTATTCGCTCTATCTGATGGCCGGCTACTCGCTCACGCTGCGTCCGTCGGATATCGTCTGGCCCGGGGTCATTCAGGGTTTTGGTCTCGGCTTCGTCTTCGTGCCGCTCACCACGGTCACGTTTGCCACGCTGCCCGGCACGCTACGCGCGGACGGCGCTGCGATCTACAGCCTGTCGCGCAACATCGGCAGCAGTATCGGCATCTCGGTCGTGCAGACGCTGCTCACCCAGAACACGCAAGTCAATCACGCGGTGCTCTCGGAGCACATCACGCGGTTCACACAAGGCATCGAAGCTTACGCACAGACGTACGGTGCCGCGGCGATGGCCGCGCTGAATGCGGAAGTCACGCGACAGGCCGCGATGATCGCCTACCTGGACGACTTCCGGCTGATGATGGCGCTCACGATCGCCGTCATGCCGCTGCTGCTCTTCATACGCGTGAAGAGGCGCGCCCCCGGCGAAGGCGACGAGATCGTGCACGTGGCGGCCGACTGACGCGGCGTCAACTCTCCTGGCGACGGCGCGCCGACAAGGCCCCCGCCGTCTGGATCACGAGGTCGGCGAAGCGCCGCTCGTCGCGCTCGGCATTCCAGCGCACGCGAGGCACGGCAATGTTGATCGCGCCGATGGCCCGCCCATCCTGGTTCACTACGGCCGCCGCCGTCGAAATGTCGCCCATGAAAAACTCGTCTTCGGTGTGCGCATACCCTTGCTTGCGAATGCGTGCCAGCCGCTCCTTGATCTTGCGCGGCTGCGCCACGGTGGCTGGCGTGAACTGCACGAGATTCGTGCGCGCGAGAAGGTCGTCGACCTCGGCATCGTCGAGCGTAGCCAGCATCGCCAGCCCCGGCGCCGTGCAATAGGCCGGCAGGCGCGAGCCAACGATGACGTTCGCATTGAACACACTGCGGCTCACGATACGCAGAACGAACACGATGTCCGTGTCCAGACGCACCGTCAAGTTCGTTGCCTCTTCGGTTTCGGCCGCCAGTTGCTGCAGATAGGGGGCGGCACGGCTGACCAGTTCGTTCGAGACGAGGTAGTGATATGTGAAGTCCAGCAGCTTCGGCGAGAGTTCATACTTCTTGCTCTGCGGGTCCTTGAGCAGATAGCCCAACGCCGAGAGCGTGAAGGTGAAGCGCTGCGCCGCGCTGATGTCCAGCCCCGTGGCCGCCGCGATTTCGGAGAGCGACAGATGACGCTTCGAACCGTCGAATGCCGTCAGCACTTTCATCGCCTTTTCGACGGATTGAACGTAGAGCGTGGAGTCGGTCGACGCAGCGACGGCGGCGGCCGCTTCGGGGGCGGTCGCCGTCTTGGCGCGAGTGCGGGGTGCTTTGGTGGTGGCCACGATATCGATGGAATGGGGCAGACAGAAGCGAATTATCTCATAAAAATAACACTCTATCTTATACCGATAACCTGGACATCGCCGTCATCGCCTGGGGGATGGCAACCGCCGCCCTGCCCGCTCCGGTGACTGGGTCGCAGCCATCTCCCACGCCTCGCCGGTATCGCGCGAGAGCAGATGCTTGCGGATGCGCTCCGACGGCGTCGTCTCGAAATGGGCGGTGGCGCGATAGTAACGTGGTCGCTGGTAGCTGGCGAGTTTGTCGGCGGCCCACTGCGCCAGCACCGTCCAGTCGAGCGTTTGAGCGTCGCGGAACTGTACGTAAAGCATCACGTCCTGCTCCCCGATGTCGCTCGACACACCGATGGCCGCGCAGGCCGCCACCGCCGGATGCCGTGCAAACACGCGTTCGATCTCCCACGCCGACACGTTCTCGCCGCGCACCCGCATACTGTCCGTACGCCGGCCAATGAAGACCAGACTGCCGTCGGCGCCGCGGCGTGCGCTGTCGCCCGTGAAGAGCTTGCCGTCGCGCAACGCCTTCGCGGTGGCCTCCGGATTATCGAGATACCCCGGCAGGAAGACACCTTCCACGTCGCTCGATAACACGATCTCACCGGGCTCGCCGTCGGGCACGGGCTGCCCCGCGTCGTCGAGCAGTTCCAGCGTCAGCCACGGCAAGGCGTGACCGATGGAGCCCGGCATGTCCGCTTCGTTGAGGGTGGCAAAGCTCGAGCACTCCGTCATCCCGTAGCATTCGCGCAATGCACACTGCAGACGCTCGCGCGTGGCTTGCCAGGCGCTCGCCGACACGCCCGCGCCCCACGCCACGCGCAACGAGTTCTGTGCCGGCTGGGCATCCCGCGGCAGTTGCATGAGGATGTCGAGGATGCCACCGAGATAGTGAAGATGCGTGGCCTGCGCGGCCGCGCATTGCTGCCAGAAGCGGCTGGCGGAGAATCGCTCCACCACATGCATCTCGAGATCGGCGAGAAACGGCAGCAACAACATCTGGGCACCGCCAATATGGCACAGCGGCTCCCACAGGAACAGCCGGTCGTTGTCGTGCGCGTCCGCCACGCGCAGCGCCGCCTCGCTGGCAATCCGCATCATGCGGTGCGTAAACAACACCCCCTTGGGCGCGCCGGTCGTGCCTGAGGTGTAGATGATGCACAGCACCGACGCCGGCGTGAGGTCGGCCGCCGTCGGCAAGGTTCCGGTGTACGCGCAGGCCTGTGTCATGACCTCCGAGAGCCAGTGACGCACGACGCGCGCGCCGTGGTGCCCCGGCTGCTGCGCCGCGAGGGCGACGCCGGCGTCGAGCACGTCAGCGAAGGCGGGCTCAGCAATGAGCAGCTTCGGCTTGGCGTGGCCGAGCAGGTATTCGATACCGTCGCCCTTCAGGCGCGTATTGACGGGCACCCACACCAGACCGGAAAGCATGAGCGCGTAGATCAACGCCACTTGCGCCGCACTGTTACCCAGCATGACCGCCACCCGGTCGCCGGGCACGAGCCCCTGCGCGGCGAACCAGCCCTGCATGGCGCCCACGCGTGCGGCCATCCCGGCCCGGTCGATGGCCTCGCCCTCGAACACGACGACCGGCCTGGCCGACGTGCCGTGAAGCCCTGCCATCAGCAGCGGCACCACGTCGAGCCGGTCGCCCTCGGCCCGCTGGGGAAAGTACTTCGTATAAGGATGCATGGAAGACATCGACTGCGCATTTACCGGCGCAGCTCGGGCAATATTGGACATGGACATACGGAATCCTGCGCAGATCAATAGCGCTTGCGTTTGAAGATCGAAGACAACCAGACGATGAACACCATCAGGAATACCAGCGAGGTCGCGACGGCAGCCAGCGTCGGCGTGACGGCCAACTGGATGTCATCCCACATCTGCTTGGGCAACGTGGTGTTGATACCGCCGGACACGAAGATGGCGATCGTCAGGTCGTCGAACGACACGATGAAGGCGAACAGGAATGCCGATCCCAGGCTCGCCGCCAGCAGCGGCAGCAGCACAGTGCGCACCCGCGTGAAGGCCGACGCGCCGAGCATCTTGGCGGCATCGTCGAGCCGCCAGTCAAAGCGTTTGAAGCTCGCCGACAGCGTGACCACCACATAGGGAATCGCGAGCACCGTGTGACCGATGACCAGCCCCGCATTGGTGCCCGCCAGTCCCCATCGTGCAAACAGGTACAGCAAGCCCACGGCGATCACGATGCGCGGCACGATCAGTGGCGCGATGAACATGGCGAACAGCGGCTTGCGCCAGCGCGACGGCAACCGCACGAGCGCCAGGCTGGCGCCGAAGCCGAGGACGAGGGCAAGCGCCGCCGTGGCGAATCCCACGCCTAGCGAGCGCAGCAGCGCCGCCTGCCACACACTCGATTCGATGAACGACACGAACCATTTCAGCGTAAAAAGTTGCGGCGGGAACGCCACGAACGACTGCTTGGTGAAGGCCAGCGGCACCACGAATGCAATCGGCAGCACCAGGGCGAACACCACGGCGCCGGTGTAAGCCTTGAGACCGAAGCCGCCCGCCGCCCGCGAGCGTCCGCCGGCGAGCGACAACTTGCCCGCGAGCCGCCCCACGGCGATGAGCATCGGCAACGTTCGCCCGCCCGTGCCGGCACGACGCTCGGGCGCTTCGCCCGCAAGCGACGACAACCCCACGACGCGGTCGTACACGAAGAACACGATCATCGAGCACAGCAGCAGCACGGTCGAGAGCGCGCCGGCAAAGCGCAGGTCGAACAGGTCCAGCACCGACGAGATGACGAGTTGCGCCACCATCGATTCGCGCGGCGAGCCGAGCAGTGCGGGCACGATGAAGAAGCCCAGGCTCGTGATGAAGACCAGCAATCCGGCAGCCGCCGCCCCCGCGCCAGACAGGGGCAGGAAGATGGTGAAGAAGCCCGTCGCCCGGTCGGCTCCGAGGGTCTGGGCCGCCTGCACCAATTGCATGTTGATGCCCCGCATGATCGGCAGCATCGTCATGACGGCGAGCGGCAGCATCGCGTGCACCATGCCGATCAGCACACCGGTGAGCGACGGCGCGAGCGTGCCCGCACTGTCGATCAGCCCAAGATGCGCGGCCACGACCGTCAGCAGACCGGTCTTCGAGAGCAACAGCATCCACGCATATGTCTTGACGAGATAGCTGGTCCAGAATGGCAGCACGATCCACAGCAGCCAGCGCTCGCGCGAGCGCGCCGACAGACGCGCGAGCAGGTACGCCACCGGATAGCCAAGCAGCACCGAGAGTCCGGCGGTAAGAAACGCGATCCAGAACGTCGAGGCCAGCACTTTGACGTACACGGCCGTGTGCGTCATGCGGGCAAACTGGGCGACGGAGAGCACCCCGTCGGCGTCGTAGAGGCCGCCCTGCAGAATCTCGACGACCGGCACGATGAAGAACACGGCAAGAAACAGCAACGCGGGCAAGGCTGGCAACCACCGGGCCAACTGCCGCGGCCAGGCAATACGAGGCCCCGCCTGAGGTAGGCGTTGAACAAGCCACATGACAAAGACTCCTGAAGCAGATGACGAGGGCGTTGAGGGGATACGCTTAACGCGTGAGCAACGTCGCGCGGCTGTGATCCCACGCCAGCCCGACGCGTTCACCGACGCGCGGGGTCAGTTCTCGCGGGCAGCGCACGGTGAAGTCTGTCCCCTGCGTCCCTTCGTTGCCCTGCCCCAGCGAGACAACGGCGCGCGTGTCCGACCCCACGAAGATGACCTGGCGGATCGTGCCGGCGAGCGCACCGTCTTCGGGCGACGTCAGACGTGCCGCCTCCGGACGCACCAGCAGGCTGGCCGCCCCCGCCGCAGGCAAGTCCGGACTCGGGCCGATGAGCACCAGACGCTCGCCCGGACCGTCGCCCAGGCGCAGCGCGACACGGCCGTCGGCCATGCGCTCGACCACGCCGTCGAGCAAATTGGAATGGCCGAGAAAATCGGCCGCGAAGCGCGTTGCCGGGCGGTCGTACAACTGCGCGGGCGTGCCGATCTGCTCGATGCGCGCCTGGTTCATCAAGCAAATGCGGTCGGACAGCGTGAGCGCCTCATCCTGATCGTGCGTGACGTAGATGAACGTCGCCCCCAGCGCCTGGTGCAGACGCCGGATTTCCATTTGCATGTGCTCGCGCAACTTCTTGTCGAGTGCGCCGAGCGGTTCGTCGAGCAGGATGATCGAGGGGCGGAACGCGAAGCAGCGGGCCAGCGCAATGCGTTGCTGCTGCCCACCCGACAACTCCGACGGCAGTCGCTGGGCGAACGATTGCATCTTGACCATGGCGAGCGCGGCATCGACGGCCGGCGCCAGCTCGGCACGCGGCAGCTTGCGCATGCGCAGGCCGTACGCCACGTTGTCCCAGACCGTCATGTGCGGAAAGAGCGCGTAGCTCTGGAACACCATCCCGATGCCGCGCTTGCCCGGGGCCTCGTGTGTGGCATCGCGCCCGTCGATGAGCAGTTGCCCGGCACTCGGCTCGACCAGCCCCGAAATCATCTGCAACAGCGTGGTCTTGCCCGAGCCGGACGGCCCGAGCAAGGTGAGAAATTCTCCCGCCGCGACCCGCAGGTCGGTCGGCAGGAGCGCGGGGGTCTCGCGATACGTCTTGGCAAGCCCGATGGTTTCCAGTTTGGTGCTCATAGTCGTCTCATCCTGCTTCGCGGTTCCTGACGGCTTACGACAACAGCCATGCGTTGAAACGCTCGGTAGCCTTCGTGCGGTTCTCGGCCCACCATTGCGGGCTCGGCAAACGCATGCCCTTCAAATTGGCCGGGGCCGTCGGCATCAGCGGGGCGCGGTCCTTCGGTATCGCGTCGAACGCCTTGAGGTTCGTCGGTCCGTACGCGAGATCCTGGGTAATCAATGCCTGACGCGCCGGGTCGCCGCAGAACCGTACGAACTGCCGTGCGAATTCGGCGCGCGGCGTGCCCTTCGGAATGCCCCACCCTTCGATGGAATACAGCCCCTGGTTCCAGACGATCTTCACCGGCGCCTTGTTGTCGATGGCCGCCTGCGCGCGGCCGTTCCACGTCGACATCATGTCGACGTCGCCGCTCTGGATCGCTTGCATGGCCTGCGCGCCCGACGTCCACCAGAGATCGATGTGCGGCTTGATCTTGTCGAGCGACCGGAAAGCGCGGTCGAGATCGAGCGGGTAGAGCTTGTCGATGGACACGCCATCGGCCATGAGCGCCTGCTCGAGCGTGTCGAGCGGGCTGCGGCGCAACGAGCGGCGTCCCGGGAAGCGCTTCACATCCCAGAAGTCCGCCCACGTCTGTGGCGCGTCCTTCGGGAACTTGTCGGTGCGGTAGGCCAGCACGGTCGAGTACACGTCGACCCCCAGCCAATCGGGCGTCACCGCCTCGGGCATGATGCCGGGGAAGTCGGCCACCTTCATGCCGATAGGCTCGAGAAAGCCCTTCGACTCCAGGTACGGAATGTCGGCCGAGAGCGTGAGCGTTGTCACATCCCACACGAAGTTCTTCGTCTGCACCATCGCGGCGAACTGTGCCACCGGCTGGGAATCGCGCGCCACGCTCACCACCTTGATGCCGGTGGCTTTCTCGAACGGATCGTAGAATGCGCGACGATAGGCGGTCGTGTACGGCCCCCCCGGATCGGAGACGATCAACTGGCGAGCTTGCGCATACACCGTGCGTGAGCCGGCCAGCGGCAAGGCGCCGGCGAGTGCCGCGGTGCCGGCCATTTGCAGGAGGCGGCGGCGGGACGGGTTTTGCGGGTCGTGCGAGTGTGACATGGGAAACTCCGCTAGCGTGTGGACAGACGTGGTGCGCATGTCCTGTCAGGGGTGCCGCCCGACAACGCGGTGCCGGGCGGCACCAGGTCATTGGACGGCAACGGGAAACGCTCAGGCTTTCGCCGCCTCGGCCTTGGCCGCACGCTTGGCAAAGAACGCCGCCATCATGCGCGCCGGCTCGCCCGACTCGTACGATTCGCGTTGAATGCGCATGCCGGCGGCGATGGCGTCCTGGAACGTACCCTCGGTCATCTCGCGAAAACGCTGCTTGTCCAGGCGCATGGCCACTGGTGGCTTCTCGGCCAGCTCGGCGGCAATCTCCATCGCCTTCTCGAACACCTTGTCTTCCGGCACGAGGTGATGAATCAAGCCGAGACGGTGGCACTCGTCGGCCTCCATCAGGCGGCCTGTGAGGGTGAGTTCGATGGTGCGCGACAGGCCCAGCATATGATTCATGATCCACGGGCCGGTCGTGCTGGCGATGCCGGCATTGATCTCCGGCTGCCCCATGCGCACGCCGGGATGTCCGACACGAATGTCACCAAGCAGCGACACCTGGAAGGCCGAACCGGCTGCCGTGCCGTTCAGCGCCATGACGAGCGGCTTCTTCAAGCTGCGAATCACGTCGTAGTAATGCTCCCAGCCTTTGATCCACTCGATGGCCGTGTCACCGTCGAAGTGCTTCGCTTCGGCCAGATCCTGCCCGGCCGAGAAGGCACGCCCCGCCCCGGTCATGATCACGGCGGCCACGCTCTCGTCGGCATTGAACCGCTCGAGCGCATCGATGATCAGTTCGCGCATGGCGATGGTCCAGGCGTTGAGCGCCTGCGGGCGGTTCAACGTAATCACCGCGACGCGGCCGACCTGCGTGAAGAGAACTTCCTGCTCCGATTGCTTTGCTGTCTCGCTCATTTGAACTCCAAGGGCACCGACGCGTGACATCACGCGTGCATTGAGATGACGATCATGCGATTCACGCATTTTTCGCTAAACAGTTATCTCAGTGCAATAACTGTTATCTGAGTGAAATATAGTGATTTCAAAAACATGACGCAAGTCGAATCGCTTCGGGGTTTACCTCAGGCGGTTGCACCTCGTGAGTGGGCGGGCAATAAAAAACGGGCAGTCCGAGAGGACTGCCCGTCTTGTCTGCACCTTTGTTGGCGTCGCGGCGCCGACGCCGTGTCACTGGCTCAGCGAGGCTCCTTTTGCTTGCGCATGCGGCGAATGGCCTGCAATTGCGCCACGGCTTCCGTCAGTTCCGCCTGCGCCTTGGCATAATCGATATTGCTCGCGTGGGTTTCGAGCAGTGCCCTGGCCTCTTCGCGGGCACGCTGGGCGCGGGCTTCGTCGAGGCTCTCTGCGCGGATGGCGGTGTCGGCCAGAATCGTCACCCGATTCGGCTGGATCTCGACAAAGCCTCCCGCGATATAGAGAAACGTATCGGTGCCGTCGCTTGCTTCGATTCTCACCGTGCCGGGGCGCACGCCCGTGAGCAGCGGCGTATGCCCGGGGAGCACGCCCAATTCGCCCGACGTGCCCGGCACCGCGACGAAACGTGCCTCGCCCGAAAATATCGCTCGTTCGGTGCTCACCACGTCGATCTTGAGTAATGCCATGCCTTTCACTTCTCCCTGCGACGCCGTACGCATCGCCTTAATCGATTCGCTTTTCGTGTTGCACTGCGTGCACTTCGCACAAAACGGAGCGAGGCAACCCCGCCCCTTGCCAATCGCCTCGCCCGTGCGCGGCGCCGCCGCCGCCAACTCGCCGGCCATCGTCACAACGCCTGCCGGATCGGCGGCGTCGGTTCGATGTGATCGTGTGTCTCACGCTCGCCCGAATACTGTACCCGCTCGACACCCGGTTGCGGCGGGCATGACACTCGCGCGCTGCCGCCGTGTTCGATCCGCGCGAATTACAGCCAACCCAGCCAGCGCCAGTACGTCGCACCGAAGAGCAGCAACAGCGCATACCCGATGACGGTGATCACAACACCAACTCTCGCGAACTGTTTCGCCGTAAAGGTATCGGTGCCCAGGCACACCATGTTCTGGGGGGCGTTGATCGGCAAGATGAAGCCGAAACTCACCGTGAAGCCGAGCAGCATGGTCATACCCAGCCGATTGAAGTCACCCGGCAAGGTTTGCAGCACCGAAATCAGGATGGGCAGCATGGCCGAGGTCAGCGCCGTGGCGCTGGCGAAACCGAGGTGAATCAGCACGAGGAAAGCCGCCAGGATCGCAAAGACCCACAGCGTCGGCAGGGAATCGAGGCCGGTCGCGGCCACGACGTGATTGCCCAGCCATTGCCCGGCTTGCGTGCTCAGCAGCGCCGTGCCGAGACTGATCCCCACGCCGAACACGATCACCGTGCCCCAGGGAATGCGCGACTGCACCTCCTTCCATGTCATCACGCCAACGCGCGGCAGCATCAGCACCACGAGGCCAACGTAGGTGACCGACGTGGTGTCGAAGCGATGCAACTTGCCTTCCGTCGCCCAGAACAGCAGCAGACCGATCGACACGGCGAGCAGCCGCTTCTGCGCGCTCGTCATCGGCCCCATTTCGCGCAGTTGTGCTTCCACGGCTTCCTTGCCGCCGGCAATGGCATCGGACTCGGGCGGCATCATCTTGAGCACCAGCACCACGAGAATCGCGGACATGACGACGGCCCACGGCACACCCGCCACCAGCCACTCCGCCCACGTAATGCGCGCGCCGAGCATCTTGTCCATGAAGCCCACGGTCAGCAGGTTCTGCGCGGCAGCCGTCTGAATGCCGACGTTCCAGATGCTCGTCGCCTGCGCCACGATAATCATGATGCCTGCGGCGATATTCGAGCGCTTGTCGACACCAAACGCGGCGATCACGCCCATCATGATGGGTACCACACAGGCGCTTCGCGCCGTGGCACTCGGCACCACCAGCGAGAGCAGTATGGTCACGGCGACGGCACCGATCATCACACGCCGCGTGCTGGTTCCGATCCTGGAGAGGGTGACGAGTGCAATGCGCCGGTCCAGTCCGGTCAGCGTCATCGCCGCCGCAATGAACAATGCTCCGGCCACCAAGGCGAGCGCCGAATTCGAGAAGCCGGCGAGCGCCATGCTGATGGCGCGCGATGTGCCGTACTCCACACCGGGATCCTGCACGGTCGGAGCGGTCCCCACGAGAAACGCCATCAACGACGTAATGATGATCGCGCTGGCTTCATACGACACCGCCTCGGTAATCCACACCACAACGGCGAAGGCGAGGATCGCCAGCATGCGATGCCCCGCGACCGGCAGGTCATCGGGCATGGGCATCAGGAGTACGGCGATCATCACGATCACGCCGGAGATCAATCCGAAGGGAATCGCTTTCTTCTGGGGACGATTTGGCATAGACACATCAGGCGTGCGCATACGGGGGCTCCGAAACGGAATGGCATGCCAGCCGTCGGCATGTCCTGAGGAAATGCCATAGATATACCGCGGGTTAATCCTAACCGTATTGATCTTGACGAAGCAAGCGCGAGAAAACGGCGTGCCACTGTGGCGATGCGCCCGAAAGGTTTGGCGCGCAGCACTTGCGCCGGCTCCGTGGACGGCACGCGACGAACGTCCCGGCGCACACGGTGCGCTAGAAATGCAGTCCGAAGTATTCGGGCGCGCCGGCGAAGAGCTGCGTGCTCGACCCCGGCGTGGACAGCGCGCGATGCCAGACGGTTTGATACAGGCCCGTCAGACCGGCATGCGGCCCGGTGACCATGGTGTCGTCGGATTCCGACACCCCGGCGTTGCCGAGCATGCCGCCGAGCGCGCCGCCGCTGACGACGATCGGATCGGATGCCCAGACGCCTGCGTCCGTGAACACGTCGTGCCATGGCGCTGGCGCAACGCCTATAAGTGCCGCCGGAGGAGAACCTGGCGGGTCGAAGACCGGTGCGCGGGCCGCACGCTTCATGCGTGCGGCCCGCGACAGCCGGGCGCCATGCCGGGCGTGCGCGACGGTGCTCTTCTTGCTTACCGACGCCCCCGAATGACTTACGGAGTCGGACGGATTCGCGGCATGTGCCGATGCCGGTATCCAGAAGCAACACAGCGCCAGCATGACGCCCATGAGGCCCATGAGGCGATTGAGCGATTTCGTCATGGCATCCTCGTTTGTCAGGTGTGAAACGCGCCTGTCCCGACAAACGTGAAGCAAATTTCAGACCACGGTCCACAACTCATTGATTCTTATGTGCTTCGCTCGCCATCTTCTGCGCGTTTGCACGACGGCACCCAGGAATTGTTTCATTTCAGAAACATCGAATAGTCACGCGTGATGCGTTCGCGTCGGGTCGTCGAGCACAGTGCCACGCGACGCATCGTCACACGGCAAGCGCCGATGCGGACCTCGGACGGCTCTGAAGTCCGGATGGTCCCGCCGACGTCCCATGCGGGTCTCTGGCACAATCGCTCAACGCCAGACGCCGCGACCGTCGACACACGGCACGCAGAGCCATGTGAGGGTTCGACGTGCGGCATGACCTACAGGAGTCAGCAATGCCCCAGTTCGATGTGGATCTTTTCGTGATCGGTGCCGGTTCGGGAGGTGTGCGCGCAGCGCGCGTCGCGGCACAATATGGCGCCCGCGTGAAAGTCGCGGAGGAGTTTCGCGTCGGCGGCACCTGCGTCATTCGCGGTTGTGTGCCGAAGAAGTTGCTCGTCTATGCAAGCCGATTCGCCGATGAGTTCGAGGATGCCGCCGGTTTCGGCTGGCAAGTGCCCTCCCCCAGGTTCGACTGGAAGACCCTCATTGCGCGCAAGGACAGCGAAATCGCGCGGCTCGAAGGGATCTATCGGGCCAACCTCGAGCGCGCGGGCGCCGAACTCGTCGAGGCCCGCGCCGTGGTCGAAGGGCCGAACACGGTCGTGCTGCCCGCCACGGGCGAGCGCATCACGGCTCGCCACGTCCTGATCGCCACCGGCGGCAAACCGGCGGATCAGCCGCACTTCATTGGCCGCGAGCATGCCATTTCGTCTAACGAAGTGTTTCACCTCAAATCGCTGCCCGAGCGCATCACGATCATCGGCGGTGGCTACATCGCCCTGGAGTTCGCGGGCGTGTTTGCCGGACTCGGCTCGAAGGTCACGCTCGTGCATCGCGGCCCGCACCTGCTGCGCGGCTTCGACGACGACGTTCGCCTCTCGCTCGAAACCGCGTATCGCGACCGCGGCATCGAGATCCTGCTCGAGCGCACCGTGGCGCGCGTCGACAAGGCCCCGGGCCAATTGCGCGTGACAATGTCCGACGGCAGCATGCACGACACCGATGTGCTGCTCAGCGCGGCCGGACGGGTGCCCTACACGCAAGGTCTCGGCCTGGCCGCGAGCGGCGTGGCACTGAACGAAAAGGGCGCAGTCATCGTCGACGAGTTCTCGCGCACCAACGTGCCGTCGATCTTCGCCGTGGGGGACGTCACCGATCGCGTCAACCTGACGCCGATGGCGATTCGCGAAGGACAGGCCTTCGCCGACACGGTGTTCGGGGAACGCACAACGCGCGTCGACCACAAGCAGATTCCGACAGCGGTGTTCAGTACGCCGGAGATCGGGGTGGTGGGCCTCACCGAAAGCGAAGCACGCGCTGTCTATTCGGGGCTTCAGGTATACAAGGCGACGTTCCGGCCGCTCAAGGCAACCCTGTCGGGCCGTCAGGAAAAGGTGCTGATGAAGCTGCTGGTGGACGGTGCCACCGACAAGATCGTCGGCGCCCACATGGTGGGCGACCACGCAGGCGAGCAAGTGCAGTTGCTCGGCGTGGCATTGTCGATGGGTGCCACGAAGGCCGACTTCGACCGCACGCTCGCAGTACACCCGACGGCGGCCGAGGAATGGGTGACGATGCGAACGCCGGTCGCGTGATTCGCCGGCGCGTCGCGTTGGCCCTGTAGGTCCGGTAGGTCGACTGAGGCGCGGACGGGCACGATGCCCCGTTCGTCGCCCATCAAAGGCTTTGGTACCACACGCCGAAGATGGCAATGGGCGTGAGCACGAGCAGCAGCACGCGCCACACCGGCACGAACCACTGTGCTCGCGTGCCATCGAGTACGGTGCGCGCCGTTGGCCAAATCCGTGCGCCGATGAACCATGCCACGCACAACCCGCCCGCAGGCGTCAACAGATTGACCGTCGTGTAGTCCATCAGATCGAAGATCGTGCGATCGAAAATGCGTACGTCCGACCACACGCCGAACGACAGCGCGGCAGGTGCGCCGAAGACGAACGTGGCGACCAGCACTGCCACCACGGCCGGCCCGCGGCGCCATTGATATTCGTCGATGAGAAAGGCCGTGACCGGTTCGAACAGCGAGACGGCGGACGTGAGCGCCGCAAACAGAAGCAGCAGGAAGAATGCGATCGCCACGAGATGGCCGAACGGCATCTGCGCGAATATCGCGGGCATCGTGATGAACGTCAGGCCCGGACCTGCATTGGGCGCCACGCCGAACGCGAACACCGCCGGGAGAATCATCAGCCCGGCGAGGCAGCAGGCCAGTGTTGCGAGCGTCGCCACCCAGACGGCCGAGCTGGCCAGTCGCGCGTCCTTGGGCAGATAGGAGCCATAGACGACGATCATGCCCGCACCGAGCGACAACGAGAAGAAAGCCAGCCCCAGCGCCTCGAGCAAGGTGGCGCCGGAAATGACGGAGAAATCGGGCGTCAGGAACCAGGCAATCCCGGCCATCGCGCCCGGCAAGGTGACGGCCCGGGCAATCACCAGCAGCATCAGCAGGAACAGTGCGGGCATGAGCCACTTGCCCGCCCGCTCGATGCCCTTTTGCACGCCGGCGGCAACAATGACAGCCGTCAGCCCGAGAAAGGCGCCCATGCTCGCGAGCGACGCCACTGGATCCGCGATGAATGCCGAGAATTCGCTGACCAGTCGCTCGGCGTCGCTGGCCAACACCGTCCCCGTCATCACCCGCATGAGATAGGCCACCGTCCACCCGCCGACGACGACGTAGAACGACAGGATCGCGAACGCGTTGAACGTGGCGATGCGCCCGACCCATGCCCAGCGTCGACCGCCCAATTCTCGCAACGCCGTCGTGATCGACTTGCCCGTCAACCGTCCGAGCGTCATCTCGGCGAGCAACAACGCAACGCCAAGCGTCAGCACGCAGCCCAGGTAGACGGCGAGAAACGCGCCACCGCCGTGCTGGCCCACCACGTAGGGAAATTTCCATACCGCGCCGAGCCCCACGGCGGACCCGGCCGCTGCCAGGATGAAGCCTAGCCGCGATCCCCAGGTCGCGCGGCCCGTGATGGCGAGCGCATCAGAAGTCGCGCCCGTCGAGGCGACCAGCGGTGCTGCGGGGGTATCAGGCAAATGGGACACGTATCTCCTCCGGAATCGGCCGTGCACGCCGCGCCGACCAACGTCGGCACGCGTGCGTCACGACACTTGTCATGGAATGACGTCAAGCAGATTACCGGCGCGGCACCGCATCACCATGGGGACGATGCAGCTCACGGGCGCCAGCACGCGACACCACCAGGGTGGCCGGAGAGTCTACGCGGGAAAAGATCCCACCCAATTAGGAAAGCACCCAAAATGCTTGGCCGCGCCCCGGGGGCGGGGTTGCCGGCACCAGGCGCGTCAGTGACCCAGTGCGACTTCGCCGGCAGCGGCGGAGCGCGTGCCCGGCGTGGGTGGATTACTCTCCCCGCGATACGCAAACACGACGGAGAATTTCGTCGTATCGCCCTCGTTGCGCCCGGCCGCGTGGAACAGGCCACTGTGAAAGAGCACGACATCGCCCTGCGCCAGAGCGACCTGCTGGCCGCGTGCGACGAGCGGCTGGTTGTCCGGTTCGTCGGGACGCAGGAAGTCGAGCGAATCGAGTTGGTGCGGTTTGAGTTGCTCGCGATGCGATCCGGGGATGAAGCGAAGCGCACCGTTCTCGCGTGTTTCCGGCCCAAGCGCCAGCCACACGGAGACCAGCGAATTCTGCGGGAACGACCAATACCGGATATCGCGATGCCAGCCGGTTGCCGTGCCGAAATGCGGATGCTTGGTCATCACGCAATTGTGGTGCGCCAGCGTGAGCACCACGTTCTCGCCAAAAATCTGCGCGAGCGACTCGACCAGATCCGGACGCGTTGCCCAGCGACGCAGCGCTTCGCCACGATCGTAAGCCTTGAGCAGACGACGAACGGTCTGACCGCCCTGCGCATCGCGCGATGCAGGCGCCCCTTCATAACCGACGTCGGCTTCGAACTCGAGCGGTAACGTGGCCGCCGCCAGTTGCGCTCGCGCGTCGGCCAGCATTGCCTCGCAGTCGGCCTGCGCCACATAGCGTGGAAGTATCAGATAGCCGTCGTTACGGAAGGTTTCGAGCTGCGATGCGGTAAGCGCCATGATGGTCGGCGAAGCGGGGAAATAGCTTGACGTTGAGGGAAATTCGACAGTGCTGCTGGGTGAATCGGGAGGACTGGCGCGACACACTTGTATGACGTCGCGCGCTGGACGACGTGCTCAGGCGGCGCGCTTGCGTCGTCGTGGCGGCAGTTCCACGGCGGCATTGCGCTCGCGCGCGGGTTCGGGCTGCGGCACGTCGGTGCCGGGCAGCGACGCTTGCGGATTCCCAACTGGGCGCGGCGTGTCAACCACACTGCGAAGACGATCGAGTTCGCGCGTAAGCTTCGCCAACTGGTACTCGAGCTGGCAATTACGGCGGTACAACGTGCGCATTTTCTGGCTGAGCGCCTGCGTCTGTGTCCAGTATTCCGGATACATGACGAAACGCCCGTCAGGGCGCTCCACGACACCCAGCCCGCTCTGCCCCATCACGTCGATGGTTTCCAGCGCGTAGCGTCGAACTTTTTTTACCGTACCTGCCGCCATTGATTTCCTACAGTCCCAGCCTGAGAGAGTCAGGCGCGGCATTTTGCCACGAATTCGCCCCGGCCGGGCGGCAAACACCCTGCCGGGTAGAGATTTATTTTCGGCTGCCAGCCCCGTCAGCCGGACGTGTCGACTCGGCCGGCGTGGACGTCGGTGCGTGTTTCGGCTTGTCGATATCGATGGAAACGGGGTCGCTGGCCGGAAACGTCTCCTCAAGGGCTTCGTCGAGGTCGCGTTCCACGCTGTCTTCCGGCTGGGGGTGCTGTGGATCGGGCTTGCGCGTCGGGGTATCGCTCATCAAATCCTCCGCAGATGGGGCCGCGCCAGGGCGCGACGGCACTTCCCACTATACCGCGAGCCGCGTATCTTCGCCTCGACGTAGAGCGCCCTGGCTGGGCTCACCTCGCCGGCGTCAACTGCGCACGATGACGAACCAGTGCTTCCCGCACCAGCAAATGCATCTCTGCGGAGGCCGGCGTGTCGGCGAGCGCCAGGATCTCGGCGCGCATGCGGGGATCCCAGAACTTATGCAGATGCGCGGCGACTTCATCCAGCGCTTCGTCGCGATCGGGTAACGATTCGAAGAAGTCCGCGATGCGGTTGGCCATGCGCACGAGGTTGTTGCCGTCCATCGAAAATCTCCTGCTTTCCTGCTGCTTCGTTGCCGTCAAGCGCTGGCGTCGAGCGCCGCCCCGCCGGAGTAAATGACGCACTGCTCGCCGCGCACGAAACCCACCAGCGTAACGCCCGCACCCTCGGCCGTTCGTACCGCCAGGGCCGTCGCCGCCGAGACCGCCGCGACCATCGGAATGCCCACCTGCGCCGCCTTTTGCACGATTTCGACGCTCGCACGACTCGTCATGAGCACGAAGCCACGATCGAACGCCTGCGCATCACGCGCGAGCGCGCCGATCAGCTTGTCGAGCGCATTGTGCCGCCCAACGTCTTCACGCAAGCAAAGTATTTCGCCCTGCGGCGAGCACCAGGCCGCGCCGTGTACGGCGCCTGTCACGCCGTTCAGCGGCTGATGTCGCGCCAGACCGGCATGCGCGGCGGCCAGCGCCGCATGCGACACGCGCAGCGGCGCACCAGCGGCCGGCAACGGCCTCAGCACCTGATCGAGGCTCTCCGTCCCACACAACCCGCAGCCGGTGCGCCCGGTGAGATTTCTGCGCCGCTCCTTGAGTCCGGCAAACGCGCGCGACGAGACCTCGAGATGTGCGGTCACGCCCTGCGCCGTTGCCGTCACGTCGATGCCATAACACTCGCGCCGGTCGGTCAGAATGCCCTCGGACAACGCGAAGCCCAGCGCAAAGTCTTCGATATCGGCCGGGGTGGCGAGCATCACCACGTGGGAGATGCCATTGAACTCCAGCGCCACGGGCACTTCTTCGGCCAGCGCATCGCTCGCCGACTGCCACGCCCCATGTCGGAAGCGCCGCACGGCGAAGGTCGCGCTTGGCGCAAGGCGCTCCGGGTCGATCGCGGCAGGCGCCACGTCGCAGGCCGGCGCGGCAACGCCGCGAGCGGCATCGTTCGCCTCTTCGATAGGATCGGCGTCGCCCGGCGCCGCGCCCTCGCGCTGCGATTCGCGGACGGGCTGCCCGTCGTCCCGGTCACGTAATGGGTTGAACATCGTCAATCGCTGACTCCACGTCAATTCATCCATCGCGCCCCTACTTCGCCGGTACCGGCTCGGCGGGCATGTGGGCCGCATCGAGCAGCGCGAGCTGCGTGCGGTTGAATGTCGAATATGTCGACTGCCATGCCGAGGGTTGCACCACCGGCAGCACTTGGACGGCCGTTACCTTGTACTCAGGGCAATTGGTCGCCCAGTCCGAGTTGTCGGTCGTGATGACGTTTGCGCCCGACTCGGGAAAGTGGAACGTCGTGTACACCACGCCCGGCTGCATGCGCTCACTGACGCGCGCGCGCAATACCGTTTCGCCCGCTCGGCTGCGAATGCCGACCCAATCGCCGTCCTTGATGCCGCGATCCTGCGCATCGACCGGGTGGATCTCGAGCCGGTCCTCATCATGCCAGGCCACATTGTCCGTGCGACGCGTCTGCGCGCCGACATTGTATTGCGAGAGGATGCGCCCCGTGGTGAGCAACAGCGGGTAGCGCGGCGTGACCTTCTCGTCCGTCGGCACGTACCGCGTGATCATGAAACGCCCCTTGCCACGCACGAACGCATGCACGTGCATGATCGGCGTACCGTCAGGTGCCTCATCGTTGCATGGCCATTGAAGACTGCCGGCCTCGTCCAGTCGCGCGTAGCTCACGCCGCTGAAGGTCGGCGTCAGCCGGGCAATCTCGTCCATGATCTGCGACGGATGCGTGTAAGGCATCTCGTACCCCAATCGCTTCGCGAGCGCGATCGTCACCTCCCAGTCCGCCATGCCCGGCAGCGGCGCCATCACACGACGCACGCGCGAGATGCGCCGCTCCGCGTTCGTGAACGTGCCATCCTTTTCAAGGAATGTCGTGCCCGGCAGCAGCACGTGCGCGTATTTGGCCGTTTCGTTCAGGAAGATGTCCTGCACGACGATGCACTCCATCGCCTCCATGGCCGCCGCCACGTGCTGCGTATTCGGGTCGGACTGCACGATGTCCTCGCCCTGGCAATAGAGTCCCTTGAAGCTGCCATGCACCGCGGCGTCGAACATGTTAGGAATGCGCAGTCCCGGCTCAGCCTGCAACGTGACGCCCCACGCGGCCTCGAACGCCGCGCGCACCAGCGTATCGGAAACATGACGATAGCCGGGCAACTCGTGGGGGAACGACCCCATGTCGCACGATCCCTGCACGTTGTTCTGGCCGCGCAATGGGTTCACGCCAACACCCTCGCGACCGACATTGCCCGTGGCCATCGCCAGGTTGGCAATACCCATGACCGCGGTCGACCCCTGCACGTGCTCGGTCACCCCCAGGCCGTAATAGATCGCGGCATTGCCGCCCGTGGCATACAGGCGCGCCGCGCCGCGAATCTGCTCGGCAGGCACGCCCGTGACGACGGACACCGCTTCGGGCGAATTCTCGGGCAACGCCACGAAGTCGCGCCACTGCGCGAAGGCGCGGTCTTCGCAACGCTCGGCGATGAACGCCTCGGCCAGCAGCCCTTCGGTCACGATCACATGCGCGAGGGCATTGACCATCGCCACGTTGGTCCCGGGGCGCAGCGGCAAGTGGAAGGCGGCTTTCACATGCGGCCCGTCGACGATGTCGATGCGGCGCGGATCGATCACGATCAGGTTCGCCCCCTCTCGCACCCGACGCTTGAGCCGCGAGGCGAACACCGGGTGCCCGTCGGTCGGGTTCGCGCCCATCACGAGAATCACGTCCGAGTGCTCGATCGACTTGAACGTCTGCGTGCCGGCCGACTCGCCGAGCGTCTGCTTCAATCCGTAACCGGTCGGCGAGTGGCACACGCGCGCGCAGGTATCGACGTTGTTGTTCCCGAACGCGGCACGCACCAGCTTCTGCACGAGATACGTCTCTTCGTTCGTGCAACGCGATGACGTGATGCCGCCAATGGCGTCGCGCCCGTACGTCGCTTGAATCCGCCGGAACTCCGAGGCCGCGTAGTCCAGCGCCTCGTCCCATGACACTTCGCGCCACGGATCGGTAATCCTGCTGCGGATCATCGGCTTGGTGATGCGTTCTTTATGCGTGGCGTATCCCCAGGCAAAGCGCCCCTTCACACAGGCGTGGCCCTCGTTCGCCTGGCCATCCTTGTAGGGCGTCATGCGAACGACTTCCCCACCCTTCATTTCCGCCTTGAACGCGCAGCCCACCCCGCAGTAGGCACACGTCGTCACCACGGCATGCTCAGGCTGTCCCAGCGCGATGACGCTTTTTTCCTGCAACGTCGCCGTCGGGCAGGCCGACACGCACGCGCCGCACGATACGCACTCCGAATCCATGAACGGCTGCGCTTGCCCGGCCGAGACACGCGATTCGAAGCCACGGCCTGAGATGGTCAGCGCAAACGTGCCCTGCGTTTCCTCGCACGCCCGCACACAGCGATTGCAGACGATGCATTTCGACGGGTCATACGTGAAATACGGGTTCGACTCGTCCTTCGCATCGTGGAGATGGTTATCGCCCTCGAAGCCGTAGCGCACCTCGCGTAGCCCGGTCACGCCCGCCATGTCCTGCAACTCGCAATCGCCGTTGGCCGCGCAGGTCAGGCAATCGAGCGGGTGATCGGAGATGTAGAGCTCCATCACGTTGCGGCGCAGGTCCTGTAGCGCCGGGGACTGCGTGCGCACCTTCATGCCAGGCTCGACGGGGGTCGTGCACGAGGCGGGAAATCCGCGCCGCCCCTCGATCTCGACCAGGCACAAGCGGCACGACCCGAACGGCTCGAGCGAATCGGTCGCACAGAGCTTGGGGATGTTGACGTCGCAGCCCGCTGCCGCGCGCATGATCGACGTGCCGGCCGGCACGCTCACGGCCTGGCCGTCGATCTCGAGGGTGACGACGACGTCGCTCTCGCGCGACGGGGTGCCCATGTCCGGGTCGTGGCCCGGCGTGACGGATGTGCTCAGATGGTTCATGTGTTGTCCTCCCTGCCTGATGCTTGCGCGTCAAGCGGCTTCGGCGCTTCCGGCGCCATCGGGCAGACCGAAGTCGGCCGGGAAATGTTCGAGAGCGGAGCGCACCGGGAACGGCGTCATGCCGCCCATCGCGCACAGCGACCCCGCCACCATCGTGTCGCAGAGATCGCGCAGCAGTTGTACCTGGCGCACCGACGTATCCCCTCCGCGGATCCGCTCGATCACCTCGACACCGCGGGTCGCCCCGATGCGGCACGGCGTGCATTTGCCGCACGACTCGTGCGCGCAAAACTGCATCGCGAAGCCGGCCAGCGCCGCGAGATCGGCCGTGTCGTCGTGAACCACCACCCCGCCGTGACCGACGACCGCCCCGAGCGCGGCATACGCCTCGTAATCCATCGGCACATCCCACTGCGCGCTCGGCAGATAGGCCCCAAGCGGACCACCAACCTGGATGGCCTTGGCCGGGCGCCCACTGGCCGTGCCGCCACCGAACTCGTCGAGTAGCGTGCGCAGCGTCACGCCGAATGCCAGCTCCACCAGCCCGCCGCGACGTACGTTGCCCGCGAGCTGCACCGGCAGCGTGCCCTGCGAGCGGCCCATGCCGTACGCACGATAGGCCGCGGCGCCATGCGCAAAGATGAACGGCACGCTCGCGAGGGTGACGACGTTGTTCACGAGCGTCGGCTGCCCGAAGAGTCCGGCCACCGCCGGAATCGGCGGTTTCGCGCGCACCACGCCGCGCTTGCCTTCCAGGCTTTCGAGCAACGCGGTTTCCTCGCCGCAGATATAAGCGCCCGCCGCCTTGGCAACGCGCAATTCGCAGGCACGTCCAGAGCCCAGCACGTCCGGGCCTAGCCAGCCTTCCCGTCGCGCGACGGCAATCGCCGCATTGAGCGCTGCAATCGCGTGGGGATACTCGCTGCGCACGTAGACGATGCCCTCGCTCGCCCCCACGCAGAGCGCCGCGATGATCATCCCTTCGATGAGCACGAACGGATCGCTCTCCATGATGAGCCGGTCGGCAAACGTGCCCGAGTCGCCTTCATCGGCATTGCAGACGACGTATTTGGTTGCCGACTGGGCGCGGCTAACGGTTTGCCACTTGATGCCAGCCGGAAATGCCGCACCGCCGCGGCCGCGCAGGCCCGAGTCGAGCACGATCTGGCATCCGGCTGCGGCGTCGAGCGCCAGGCACGCGCGCAGTCCCGCCAAGCCGCCGTGCGCTTCATAGTCCGACGGGCTGAGTGGATCGGTCACGCCCACGCGCGCGAACGTCAGGCGCTGTTGCCGCGCCAGATACGGAATCGCATCGACCTTTCCGACGCACGCGGGCATTGCGGCCTCCCAACTGCCGTCGGGATTGCCGGCCGGATCGTGACGTTCGGCATCTTGCGCCACGCAGGCAGGCCAGCCGCTATCGAACAAGGCCGCGACCTGGTCGGCCTGAACGTTGCTGTACCCGACACGCCCAGCGGGGGTCGCCACTTCGACGAGCGGCTCGAGCCAGAACAGTCCTCGCGAACCGTTGCGCACGATTTCGACAGCAACGCCTCGCCGAGTGGCTTCCGTTGCCACGGCGGCCGCAACCCGGTCAGCGCCCAAGGCAAGCGCAGCGGAATCGCGCGGGATATAGACGCGGTACGGGCCGCGCGTTGACACCTCAGACATGGTCACCTGCCTTGCGTGCCGGCAGCAGCGCCTCAAAGCGCGCCGGACTCACGCGCGCATGCAGTTCGCCGTTGATCATCACGGCCGGGGACAACGCACACTGTCCCAGGCAATACACCGATTCGATGCCGACGCCGTGACACGGCTCACCGTCTACCCGAGCGCCGGTGCACGCTTCGATATGCGCCACGAGTGCTTCACCGCCACGACTGCGACACGCCTCCGCACGGCAGACCTGCACCACCGTCGGCGGTGGCGGTGCGCTGCGGAAATGGTGATAGAAGGTAATCACGCCATGCACTTCGGCGCGAGAAAGATTCAGCGCGGCGGCAATCGCCGGCACATGGGCCGGGTCGATGTAACCGTCGCTGTCCTGCAAGGCATGCAGCAGCGGCAACAACTCGTGCGCACGGCCGGCGTGGCGGGCCAGCAGCGGCGCAAGCGTCGCATGAGGGGTGGGCACCATCTCGAATGTCTCCTGGGGCGAAACGGCGCCTCATATGTTCTTTGTTGCATATGATGACAACACATTTCTGGGGGCTCGACAGTTAGGACATTAGTCCAAACATCCCTTCCCAACAAGCCTCGTGGAAATACCGATAGCTTGATTTGCATGCGTTTCCCGCGCCCGCTGCAACGCACCCCATGCCGAAGCGGCACAAGCCACGCCGGACGGCCGTTCGGCGTGGCCGATCCTTGCACGCATCATATGCATGTAATTGCATATGATGCTTCAACCCAACGAAGGGAAGGCCTCGGACAGGGGCGCAATGCGCCCGGTCGCCGCCTCGCTGTAGCCGGGGATGGCGTGCACCGCCTGCCGATACTCGGCACTCTGCAGAATTTCCAGCAGCGCGTGCAAGTGCGCGGACTCGCTGCCGGGCTCGGGAAACATCAGGCAGTAACGCTCCGTCAGGATCGGCAAGAAGTCGAGCCCGAACTGGTTCGCCGCCGCCTCGATGGCGAGTCCCGCATCGGCGCGCCCGCTGGCGATGTAGGCGGCCACGGCGGCATGCGTGAACTCGATGTTCTCTGCCCCCGCAATGGCAGACGGATCGATCCCCTCACGCGCGAGCAGCAGATCGAAGATGATGCGGGTGCCAGACCCGCGCTCCCGGTTCGCGAAGCGCGCGCCCGTGCGCGGCACGTCGGCCAGCGTACGAATGCCGAGCGGATTGCCACGCGCGACAAGCAGTCCCAGACGGCGCGACGCCACATCGGCCACCCGATACGACTTGCCCTTGAGCAAGGGCCCATAGTGATCGAGCACCGGTTCTGCGAGCGGGCCGATCGGCACATGAAAACTCGCCACCTCACACTCGTGCTTCGCGAGCGCGGCGATGGCTTCGATGCTGCCGCGATAGCTCACGTCGATGGGCAGGCCCGCACGCCCCGCGAAATCGACCAGCGCCGCGATCGCCAACCCGTGACTGGCAAACAGTCGCAGTTGGTCGCTGTCCTGCAACAACAGATCATCGAGTTCGGTCTGCAACTCCGATGCCATCGTTTCCAGCAAGGGCCCCAGCCGCGCCTGCAGGCGCTTTTGCCCCCACAGCAGCCGTTGCGCCAGCGGCGTGAGCACCGCACCGCGTCCGCGCGCCATCGTCAGCAACGGCGCCCCCATGAGGGCCTCGACTTCCTTTACATGCCCCCACGCGCCTCGATACGACTGCCCGAGCACCTGACTCGCCGCCTGAAGGTTGCCGTGCGCCTGCACTTCGGTGAGCAGCGACAACACCTTGTCGAGGGGAAGATCGTTGCCGTCGTGGCGAAACCGGAGCTGCGGAGCGATGGAAATTTGCTTCATCGATTCACCTCATATGCTATTAATTGCATAAAACAATTCATGCAATATCCTGATAAGATGCTTTTAATCGTTGAATTAGCTGAGTTTTTTTGTGCACATCCACTCGATACTCAGCAACAACACCATTTAATTATGCATCATTTTGCCTATATGCTCCTGACTTTCTATCCGTGACGGGCGCCCTCCCCGATGTCGACGCCTTGCGCCCCCCTCACACTCTCGCTCGATAACGCACCATGTCCGCTTCGAAAATCGCCCCTTACGATCGCCCTGCCGGCGGTTGGGGGGCTCTCAAGAACGTTGCCATTCAACTCGTCACCCAAGGCATTCCGCTCAAAGGCGCCCGTACGCTGCTCAGCGCGAATCAGCCCAGCGGGTTCGACTGCCCGGGCTGCGCCTGGCCGGATCGCGAACACGCGTCGACGTTCGAATTCTGTGAAAACGGGGCCAAGGCGGTTGCTGCCGAAGCCACCAAGCGTCGCATCACGCCTGATTTTTTTGCCGAGCACACGGTGACCGACTTGCTCGCGCTCGACGATTTCACACTCGAAGGCTACGGGCGTCTCACGCATCCCATGCGTTACGACGCCACCTCCGACCGCTACGCACCGATCGCCTGGGATGACGCCTTCGCGCTGATCGGCGAGCATTTGCGCGCCCTGCCCGACCCCGATCAGGCGGCCTTCTATACGTCCGGGCGCACGAGCAACGAAGCCGCGTTCCTCTATCAACTCTTCGCCCGCCAGTACGGCACGAACAATTTCCCTGACTGCTCGAATATGTGTCACGAGCCGACGAGTGTCGGCCTGCCGCCGGTGGTCGGAATTGGCAAGGGCACTGTCACGCTCGATGATTTCGAACAAGCCGACACACTGCTGCTGTTTGGCCAGAACCCGGGCACCAATCATCCGCGCATGCTCGGCGAACTCCGCGAGGCGGCCCGCCGCGGTGCAACCATCGTGTCGGTCAATCTGCTGCACGAACGCGGCTTGGAGCGCTTCGCCGACCCGCAGCGTCCAGCCGAGATGCTGAGCCTCGGTGGCACCGCGATCAGCAGCCACTACGTGACACCGGCGTGCGGCGGCGACTTCGCGTTCGTCAAGGGCGTCATCAAGCGTGTGCTGGAGCGCGATGCCCTTGCACGCGCCAATGGCGAACCCGCGTTGCTCGACGACGCCTTCATCGCAGAACACACACACGGCTTCGACGCTTTCGCCGCCGACGTGCGCCGTGAACGCTGGGACGACCTCGAGCGTGCGTCCGGTGTCTCGCAAGCGCAAATGCACCAGATTGCCGACGTCTATCTGCGCGGCGAGCGCGTCATTGCGACGTGGGGCATGGGCATTACGCAGCACAAGCACGCCGTGGCGACGATTCAGATGATCGTCAACCTGATGCTCCTGCGCGGCAACATCGGGCGCCCGGGCGCCGGCCTGTGCCCGGTCCGCGGTCACAGCAACGTGCAGGGCGACCGCACCGTCGGCATCAATGAAAAGCCGCCGGCAGACTTCCTGGACCGGCTCGGCCAGGTGTTCGCGTTCGCCCCGCCGCGACGCGACGGGTTAAGCGTGGTCGATACGATCTCGGCCATGCGCGACGGCCGCATCAGGGTGTTCATCGGCATGGGCGGCAACTTCGCGATGGCCACGCCCGACACGCCGCGCACTTGGGAGGGGCTGCGCCAATGCAACCTGACCGTGCACGTGGCGACCAAGCTCAATCGCAGCCATCTCGTACATGGACGCGATGCGCTGATCCTGCCGTGCCTGGGACGCACCGAAATCGATGTTCAGCAAGGTGCCGTGCAAGGCATCACTGTTGAAGACTCGATGAGTATGGTGCACCTGTCGTACGGCATCAACGCCCCGGCGTCCGAGCACCTGCGCTCGGAACCCGCGATCGTCGCGGGCATCGCGCAGGCCACGATGGGCCACGCGCTCGGCGGCGTCGACGATTGGCACTGGTACGTGCAAGACTACGACCGCATTCGCAACGCCATCGCCGCGACCTTCGACGACTTCGCGGACTTCAATCGCCGCGTGCGTCACCCCGGCGGCTTCCGGCTGGCCGTGCCGCCGTCGTCGCGCCAGTGGCTGACGGCCAACGCGCGCGCCAACTTCACGACGCACCCGCTGCCGCACGAGATGCCGATCGATGTGGCACGCCGCCAGGCCGGTGAGCGAAGTGCCGACGTGCTGCAACTCGCCACGATCCGCTCGCACGATCAATACAACACGACGATCTACGGTCTGAACGACCGGTATCGCGGCGTGTTCGGCCAGCGCCGCGTCGTCTTCGCCAGCGCGCTGGACCTGGAGGCGCGAGGCTTGCACGCCGGTGATCGTGTCGACCTCGTGGGGGTCTGGCACGATGGCATTGCGCGTCGTGCCGATGATTTCCTGCTGGTGGCCTACGACATTCCGCGTGGCTGCATCGCGGCTTACTACCCCGAGACCAACGGGTTGGTGCCGCTCGACGCCATTGCCGACGGTGCGGGCACGCCAACCTCCAAGTCGATTCCGGTGCTGCTGGAGCGCCGCGCCTTCTGATCAGGCGAGGCAGCCTGGCGCTTGCGCACCCGCCGGCCGTGCGCGCAGGCGCGGCACCCCGTTCCCGGTGAACTGTTTCGACATTCTCAAGAATCATGATATAAATGCGAATCGTTTTCGTTAACGTTCACATCACTATTGAAAGATGTGTGACTGTTGCGTTTGACCGAAACCGCTTTCGGATCGGCCTCGACCGCCGCGTCGCCCAAGGGCAGCGTCTTCGTTTGCGAGGCCTCATTTTTGAGTGATTTTCGAGCATGTTGATTGCATTGGCTATGGCCCTGGCATGTCTGGCAGGCGGCGCCTCCTATCTCACCTCAGACCACCAGCGCGTGAGTGCGCGGCGGTTGGCCGCACAGCCCGCCCGGTCGCTCTCGCTGGTCGCCGCCATCGCCTGCCTCGTCTGCTGGTGTCTGGCGGCAGGCCCGTCGGCTGGCATCGCGGCGGCTTTCATGTCGCTGTGTTTCGGCCTGCTTTGCTGGCCGTATGCGGCGGGCGGGTGGCACTGGCTGCGCGGAGACGCCCATGTGGAGTAGAACCTTCGCGGGTCTCGTGCTTGGCGGTTTCGCCGCGATGGCGCTGTGCTCGGCCATCGCCTTCCTGACGCCGACTGGTTGGCAGACAGCGGTCATTCCCGTCATCTCCCTCTTCCCGCTCCTGTGGCTTGGCCTCTGCGCCGTGGCCTACGCGAGCCGCACCGCCAAACGCGCGTGGGTTGGCCTTGCCGCCACCACCGTCGTCGCATGGGCCGCGCTGCTGTTGGCGCGCGCCGTCTGGTAAGGATCGTTCGATGCGCGCCCAAACCCTTCGTCAATACCTGAGCGTCCATACGTGGGCCGGCATCATCGCCGGGTTCGCGCTGTTCGTCGCCATGCTCGGCGGCGCCCTGACCACCTTCCACCACGAGATCGAACGCTGGGAGCAGCCAGCCACGCGACATGCGCCGCTCTCACTCGCACAAACGGAACAGCTCGCCGAGAGGGTCCGCGCGCAATTCCCGGCCGCGCGTGAGCAAATGGGCGTGGTGTTGCCCAATCATTCACCAACGCCTTTCGCTTACTGGCAAGCACCGAACGGCGAATGGCAACAGGCACGATTGCGCCCGGGCGCCGAGGGCGCCGCACCGTCGCTCGTGATCGGCGACGCGCGCCCTGGCCTGTCGGGTACGATCAATGCGCTGCACTATTCGCTGTCGATCCCGACCTATGGCCTGTACCTGATGGGCGTGGTGTCGCTGTTCTATGGCATGGCGTTGATCTCGGGTGTGATCGTGCATTTGCCGCGCGTGACGCGCGATCTCTTTGCGCTTCGCCCGGGACGCAACCTCAAGCGCTTCTGGCAAGACGCGCACAACGCCATCGGTGTGCTGAGCTTGCCGTTCCATATCGTCTTCGCGCTGACAGGCGCGCTGTTGTGCCTGCTTCTCCCGCTGATGATGGCGTTCAACGTCGTGACGTTCGATGACAAACTGATGCCGCAGATTCCGCAGATAACGGGCTCGGTACCGGCAACGATCGCCCCCGTCGACGGCAAGCCACTCGGTCTGGCGGCCGTGCTCGCCCGCGCAGAGGGCGCGGCGCCCGGCATGGAGACGACGGCCGTGGCGTGGACGCGTTACGGCAAGCCGGACGCGGTCGCCGAAGTCTACGGCGAAGCCAGTGACTCGCTCGGCGTTTTCTCGGCAGTGGCCGTACGCCTGAACGATGGGGCGATCGTCGGTCAGCACAGCCCCGGCGCACGGGACGCCAACCATGCGGTGCTCAGCATGATCTACGGCGCCCACTTCGGCAACTTCGCCGGTGACGCCATGCGCTGGGTGTATTTCATACTCGGCCTGATGGGTGCGGTACTTGTCTATAGCGGCAACCTGCTCTGGCTAGAATCGCGCCGCAAGCGCAACGCGCCCGTTCAAGCCGTCCATCTGCGCTGGATGGCCAAGGCCACCGCCGGTGTGTTTCTCGGCACATGCCTCGGGATTGCCGTGGCCTTCGTCGGTGCGGTCGTCGCGCCGGACATGACGGCGCTCTCGGTCTTCGTCGCCACACTCGCCGCCTCGGTGCTTCTCGCCGCACTTACGGCGCCTGCGGTAGCCGCCACGGGGCTGCTCGCGGCGACGGCGCTCGCCTGCCTCGCCATACCGGTCGCCGACGCCGCGCTCACGCCCGACAATCTCGTGCGCTCGCTGGCCGCTGGCGATTGGGTGCTGGCCGGCGTTGATCTCGTCGCGATCGTCTGCGCCGGGGGCTTTGCGCTGTTCGCGCGCGCGACCTGGAAACGTGCCCGTTGCGGCGATCCGAATAGCGTATGGGCACGACCGGTGTCGAAGTCCGCCGCCCCGGCGCCCGAAGCGTCCGGCGACCTGCGCGCCAAGCCCTAGCTGCGCGTCGCACACAAGGCCATGTCGACGCACGCCTGACGCGCTGAGCGTCGATCGCAGGCCATCCACCTTCCGAAGCTGCATCCCGACGAGGTCACTCCGCAGCCGGGTTCGTCGGGCGGCTTGCGTAGCGCGCTTGATCGTGCATTTGATCGCGCGCTGGAACGTCGCGACATCGCAAGTACCGCCGACCACATGATTCCGCCAGCCATCGTTGCTCAAGCCATTGGGGCTTGCCCCGCCTCCAGCCAACGAAAGCGCATTTCACATCATGGAATTTACTTCGAATTTCGTCCGCCTCATTTTTTCGTCACTCGAAAACATGTTTCGAATTGCGAAATTCAATTCATATCCCATTGAAATATAAGCATAAATTAACTCTTATGTCTTATATAAGACTTCACCAAACCGCACCAAACGGCGTTACCATTTCGTCATGCAGTTCGCTTCGGCATACGGGGGCGACACGCTGAACCCTTTATTCAAACGCGCTTTGCTCTCAGGAGAGGCACATGACCCAATATCAAGACGACATCAACGCTGTGGCTGGTTTGAAGGAGAAACAAGGCAGCGCCTGGAACGCCATCAATCCCGAATATGCCGCACGCATGCGTGCCCAGAACCGCTTCAAAACGGGCCTGGACATTGCCAAGTACACCGCCAAGATCATGCGCGCCGACATGGCGGCCTACGATGCCGATCCGTCCAAGTACACCCAGTCGCTGGGCTGCTGGCACGGCTTCATCGGCCAGCAGAAGATGATCTCCATCAAGAAGCACTTCAACAGCACCGACCGTAGCTATCTTTACCTGTCGGGCTGGATGGTGGCCGCGCTGCGCTCCGAGTTCGGCCCGCTGCCGGACCAGTCGATGCACGAAAAAACCTCCGTCACGGCGCTGATCCGCGAGCTGTACACGTTCCTGCGCCAAGCCGACGCCCGTGAACTGGGCGGCCTGTTCCGCCAGTTGGACGCTGCTGAAGGGGCTGCCAAGGCCGCCATCCAGGAAAAAATCGACAACCACGTCACCCACGTCGTGCCGATCATCGCCGACATCGACGCAGGCTTCGGCAACGCGGAAGCGACCTACCTGCTGGCCAAGCAGTTCATCGAAGCCGGCGCCTGCTGCATCCAGATCGAGAACCAGGTGTCCGACGAGAAGCAATGCGGCCACCAGGATGGCAAGGTCACCGTGCCGCACGAGGACTTCCTCGCCAAGATCCGCGCCATCCGCTACGCGTTCCTGGAACTGGGCGTGGACGACGGTATCATCGTCTCCCGCACCGACTCGCTGGGCGCCGGCCTGACCAAGCAGATCGCCGTGACGCACACGCCGGGCGACTTGGGCGACCAATACAATTCCTTCCTCGATTGCGACGAGATTTCGGCCGACGCACTGGGCAACGGTGACGTCGTCATCAAGCGCGACGGCAAGCTGCTGCGTCCCAAGCGCCTGCCCAGCAACCTGTTCCAGTTCCGCCCGGGCACGGGCGAAGCGCGCTGTGTGCTGGATTCCATCACCTCGCTGCAAAACGGCGCCGACCTGCTGTGGATCGAAACCGAAAAGCCGCATATCGCCCAGATCGCCGGCATGGTCAGCGAGATTCGCAAGGTCGTCCCGAACGCCAAGCTGGTGTACAACAACAGCCCGTCGTTCAACTGGACCCTGAACTTCCGCCAGCAAGCGTATGACGCAATGAAGGCGGCAGGCAAGGATGTCTCGGCCTACGAGCGCGGCCAGCTGATGAGCGAGGAATACGATCAAACCGAACTGGCCGCTGTCGCCGACGAAAAAATTCGCACCTTCCAGGCCGATGCATCGCGCGAAGCCGGTATCTTCCACCACCTGATTACGCTGCCGACTTACCACACCGCCGCACTGTCGACGGACAATCTGGCCAAGGAATACTTCGGCGACCAGGGCATGCTGGGTTATGTGGCTGGCGTGCAGCGCAAGGAAATCCGTCAAGGCATCGCCTGCGTCAAGCACCAGAACATGTCCGGCTCGGACATTGGTGACGACCACAAGGAGTATTTCAGCGGCGCCGCAGCCCTCAAGGCGGCGGGGAAAGACAACACAATGAACCAGTTCTGAGGAAAAAAAACCGCTCGATTGAGCGGTTTTTTTTTATCTCACGGCAGCAAGCGCTGCCGTGCGCGAGGGGGCGGACATCCTAGCCGACGAACGCCCGCTCGACGAGGTAGTGCCCCGGGGCGTGGTTGTGGCCTTCGACGAAGCCACGCTTCTCCAGCAGTTCGCGGGTGTCCTTGAGCATGGCCGGGCTACCGCACAGCATGATGCGGTCGTTCTCCGGCGAAAATTCCGGCAGGCCGATGTCGGCAAACATCTTGCCCGACTCAACCAGCTCCGTAATGCGGCCCTGGTTTTCGAACTCTTCGCGCGTCACCGTCGGATAGTAGATCAGCTTGTCGCGAACGTACTCGCCCAGATACTCGTGCGCCGGCAGATGCTCCGTGATCAGGTCGCGATACGCCAGTTCGCTGGTGAAGCGGCAGCCATGCACCAGGATGATGTGCTCGTAGCGGTCGTAGACTTCCGGGTCGCGGATGATGCTCATGAACGGCGCGAGGCCCGTGCCCGTCGAGAGCAGATACAGGTTCTTGCCCGGCAGCAGGTTGTCGTCGATGAGCGTGCCGGTCGGCTTGCGTCCGACGATGACCTTGTCGCCCGGCTTCAAGTGTTGCAGACGCGAGGTCAGCGGGCCGTCCTGCACCTTGATGCTCAGGAACTCCAGCGCTTCCTCGTAATTCGCGCTCGCCATGCTGTAGGCGCGCAGCAGCGGTTTGCCTTCCACTTCCAGCCCGATCATCGTGAACTGGCCATTGACGTAACGGAACGAAGCGTCGCGAGTGGTCTTGAAGCTGAACAACGTATCAGTCCAGTGGTGGACTTCCAGCACGGTCTGTTGATTCTGAGTACTCATATTGGCTTGACGTATGACGACGGGCGGCGGCGCGGCACGTCGGCGGAGCTGACGCCCGAATCGCCTGGCATGCATGTGCGCGAGCCGTCCTTGATGGCCCTGATGCCCCGACTCCAGGCACGCCAGATGGACGCGGCTTCGGTTTTGGGCGGGAAAACCCAATTATTTTACCCCAAACGGGAATTGCTTTCATTTGTCCCCACCGCAACACAAGGGTTTTGGTGGAATCGCGCGCCTGCGCAGTCTCGTTGGGCGTGGCCCGGCGCAACGACGAGACGCGTCGGTAAAGGGGGCATCGCCGAGGCCCGACACTCGCGAAGTACTTCGCATTCCGACGGATGTGAGGTGTCAACGCGGCCGTCGTCGCCGGTGACATGCCATGGAATGCCGGGCAATCCCGGAAAAAGCCGAGGCGACGCCAACCAAAAGTCGCGCCGGTGCGCAAGCCCCAACCAGCTAGGGAAACCCCCAAAGCCCGCCCAGCAAGGGATTGCGCGAGGGCATGACCGGAGATGCCCGCAGTTACCGTGTTTTTATCATCAAGAACAAGAAAGTACGCGGCATCACACAACAAAATCGCCGCAAACCGTTGTCAGGACTGGCCCACAGCCCGCCGAAGGCTCTATAATGCGGCTGCCCGGCTAGTGCCGACGTGCTCTCGAGGCGTGACGCGATGGATCTTCGGATCGCGTTTGCGTGACGTGTCGCGGCGACGACGTTCTGGCGCTTGCCGCGTGCCTTATGGCGCGGATACAACACCGACACTCGTCAAATGGCGAAAGTGTTAGAGTTGTCGCCGGTATTCACCACCTCTCAAGGGAAACACACATGAACAAACAGGAACTGATCGACGCCGTCGCCGGTGTTACGGGTGCGAGCAAGGCTCAAACTGGCGAAACCCTCGACGCTCTGCTCGAGACCGTCAAGAAGGCCGTCGCCAAGGGTGACTCGGTTCAGTTGATCGGCTTCGGCTCGTTCGGTTCGGGCAAGCGCGCCGCGCGTACCGGCCGCAACCCGAAGACCGGCGAAGCGATCAAGATCCCGGCCGCCAAGACCGTGAAATTCACGGCTGGCAAGGCGTTCAAGGACGCCGTGAACAAGAAGTAAAACCAGTTGCGCGCAGGCCGGCCTCCGTGCCGGCCTATCTTTTTTGCTCGCATGACCGCCCTGCGGTGCGCGGCAAAGGATAGGCGTCACGTCATCCTCTCGCGAGGTCCACGACTGATGTGACGCTGCGCGCCTCGCGGGTGTCCTGCGCACCGCAGCCCGGACACCGGGCGCCCGCGACGTGAGGCTCCCGCTCCCCGCCTCCCCTGCCTCACTTCCTGCCCCTGCGCGGCAGCCACGCTTCCGTGGCCTTCCCCTGGCGTCAAGCGCCCATCGTTAGCGCCCGCCTTTCCGATACACGGATACGCCGATACACCGATACGCACTGCGGATTGACCTTTGCCAATTGCCGGTCGCCGGTCCTTGCGCAGTCCTTGCGTCGCCCGGTCGCATGGCGCTCGGCCTGGGCGCAGGCGCCACGACAACTATGCTATGTTGCGTGACATGACACGCGTGACGACAGCGACCACCGCCGCCTCCATCGAGGGATCGCCCGCCGCCGACCGGGCCGCCACGGCGGTGAGCCCGGCGCTTGGCGCCGGGCGTATGCGACGCATGTCCGCCGCACGGCTGCTCATCGGCCTTGCCGCGCTGACCCTGCAGCAATGGCCATCGTTACCGAGCGCTGGCGAGACTGCCGGCAGCCCCGCGCCCATCGATGCCGAGGCCGTGCATCAGTTGCGAATCGCGATACGCCGGCTACGCGCGTTGATTGATGTGTTTTCGCCATGGCTCAAGCCGCGCTGGCACCATCGACTGAACGAGGAGTTGCGCTGGCTGGGGCAATCGATGGGGCCCACGCGAGATGCCGATGTGCTGGCGACAACGACGTTACCCGCGCTGCGCGCCGACTATCCGAACTTCGACTGGCCTGCGGTGGATGCCTATGTGGAACAGTTGCGCCGCGACGCGCGCGCACAACTCACCGAGGCGTTGACCGGGGAGCGTCTGAAGACATTGCATGCGTCGCTGTTGCAGGCGTTCGGCATTCGCCACGACGGCCAAGGGGAAATCCGCTCGACCAAGGCATTGCGACGCGCCTGCCGTACGCCCGGCAAGCGACCCCGCGCGTTGGCGAAGCATGCCCGCCAAATGCTCCGCGCCCAGTACATAGCATTGTTTCCGGATTGCCGCCAGTTGGCCATGCTCGACACCGAGCAGTTGCACGCGTTGCGCGTGAAGATCAAGAAGGCGCGTTACAGCGCCGAAGTGTTGACGCCATGGCTTCGCAAAACGGTCCGCTTGCCATATGAAAGCACCTTGCACGCCGCGCAGATGTTGTTGGGCCAGCTCAACGATGCCGTGGTCGCGCAGCGAATGTGTGAAGCCATGCCGCTACGCGACGCGCAACGCGACGCCTTGATCCGACGCCTCGATACGATCATCGTCAACACCGCGAGCCGCGCGGCGCACGTGCTGGGCCAGTTGCCCGACGCGCACGCGCTCGAGCGCGGCCTGCGCGGCCGCTGAGCGCCGGTCCGCTCACGCCACCTTCGTGCGCAACAGGCGCATGCCGTTCGCGATCACCAGCAGACTGGCCCCCACATCGGCGAACACCGCCATCCACAGCGTCGCCAGCCCGACCACCGCCAGCCCGAAGAACACCGCCTTGATGGCGAGCGCCACGGCGATGTTCTGCTTGAGTATCGTCGCCGAGCGCTTCGACAGCGCGAGGAACGCCGGCAACTTGTGCAGGTCATCGTCCATCAGCGTGACGTCCGCCGTCTCCAATGCGCTGTCGGTGCCCGTCACCCCCATCGCAAAACCGACGTCGGCGGCCGCGAGCGCAGGCGCGTCGTTAATGCCGTCGCCGACCATGCCCACGTAACCGAACGTCTCCCGCAGGGCCGACACCGCCCGCCATTTGTCTTCCGGCAGCATTTCAGCACGCACGTCGCTCACGCCCGCCTGCCGACCGATCACTTCCGCGGTCGCACGATTGTCGCCAGTCAGCATCACCGTGCGGACGCCCATGTCGGTCAGGCGCGCGATGGCGTCACGGCTTTCCGCGCGCAGCGTGTCGGCCACCGCCAGCACGGCGAGCGCCTGTGTTTCACTGGCCAGCACGATGGCGGTTCGGGCCTGCGCCTCGAGACGCGCCAGCGTCGCCTCCACGCGTTCATTGCAAACACCAAGCGATTCGATCAGACGATGATTACCGAGGTAGTACAGGGTTTGGCCCACACGCCCCTTCACGCCCATGCCGGCGAGTGCTTCGACCTCCGAGACCAACGGCAATGCACCGAGCCCCGCTCGCGTGTACCCGTCGACCACGGCGCGCGCAATGGGGTGGGTGGTCTGGGCGTCGAGCGCGGCGGCGAGGGTGAGCGCCTCGTCGTGTGAGGTTTCGCCCAGCGGCACCACGTCGGTCAGGCGCGGTTCGCCACGCGTCAGCGTGCCCGTCTTGTCGAGCGCCACCGCCCGAATCAGGCGGCCGGTTTCAAGAAACGCGCCGCCCTTGATCAGGATCCCGGCACGCGCGGCGGCGGTCAGGCCGCTCACGACCGTGACCGGCGTCGAAATTACCAGCGCACACGGGCAAGCGATGACCAACATGACGAGCGCCTTGTAGATCCAGGGCGACCATGCCAGACCGAAGGCCAGCGGTGGCATCAGTGCGACGAGCAGCGCACAGAGCACGACAACCGGGGTGTAGATGCGCGAGAACCTGTCGACGAAGCGCTGCGTCGGGGAACGCTCCTGCTGCGCGGTCTCGACGATGCGCACGATGCGAGCAAGCGTTGTATCGCCCGGGGCCACGTTCGTGCGATACACGATAAGACCGCTTTCGTTGATGCTGCCCGCGTAGACCTCGTCGCCCACCGTCTTGTCGACGGGTATGCTCTCGCCGGTGATGGACGCTTGATTGAGCGCGGAATTGCCCTGCTCGATCACGCCGTCGATGGCAATGCGCTCGCCCGGACGCGCACGCACGCGCGTACCCACGGCAAGCGATGCCGAGGGCACGTCCAACCAGGTGCCATCCGGCTGCTCGACCGACGCTTGATCGGGCGCCAGGCGCATCAATGCTTCCACGGCACGGCGTGCGCGCGTGAGTGACGCGGCTTCCAGCTTTTCCGACAACGCGAACAGCACGATCACCATCGCCGCTTCGGGCCACTGACCGATGCACATCGCACCCATCACCGCGATCGACATCAGGAAGTGAATGTTCAGCGTGAGGTGGCGCAGCGCGATCCAACCCTTCTTGAGCGTCGGCAGACCACACGCGAGAATGGCGGCCACCACGGCGGCGCCGACCCACGGGCTGTGTTCGGGCACACCTGACCAGACGGCAACCTCGCTTGCCGCCGCCAGCAGGCCGCCGCCCACCAGACGGATCACGTCTGCCTTGCGGCTCGCGGCCGGCGGCGGTACGTGGGTGTCGCCCGCGGCGAGCGGCACCGGCGTCATGCCAAGCTTGCGCAGCGTGTCGGCCACCGCCTCCCCCTGCCGGGCCACGTCGGCCGTCGACGCCTTGTCGTCGAAAACGATGGTCAATTCGCGCTTGAGGAGATTGAAGTACAACGCGTCGACGCCGGCCCGGTGCTCCAACTGGTCGCGGATGAGGCGCTCCTCCGTCGGACAATCCATCTGATCGATTCGGAAGCGGGCCTGTGGCGCACCGGTGGCGGGCATCGGTTCGACAGGCCCAGCGCTCGCGCCGCCTGTGCAGCACGACGAATCGTCGTGCGCATGCGCCGCTTTTGGGGCACACGGCGCGGCATGACCGTGGTCGTGGTCATGCTCGTGCCTGCTCGAGTGATCGTGCGGGTGGTCGTGGTCGTGCGGATGCCCATGATCATGGTCATGACCGTGGTCATGCGCCTTGCGATTTGCCACCGTCGAACCCGCGCGACGCGCCGAATCGGAGGGGTTGGGCATGGGAACTCCTGGTTGACTGATTCGTGTTACCCTCCATTGAAAACCCTGTAGTCACTACGGAGTCAAGCATGAAAATCGGCGAACTGGCCCGGGCAGCGGGCACCGATGTCGAAACGATCCGGTACTACGAGCGCGCGGGCTTGCTCTCGCCCCCGCCACGCACCGACGCCGGGTATCGGGCCTACGGCGACGACCATCTGGAAGCGCTGCGTTTCATCCGGCACTGCCGCTCCCTCGATATGCCTCTCGCCGACGCGAAGCGACTTGGCGAGCTCGCCCACGACACGAGCGTGACGTGCGAAGACGCGAACCAGTTGATCGAAGCGCATCTGACTCGCGTGCACGCCCGCATTCACGAATTGCAAGCGCTCGAACAACAGTTGCTGCACCTTCAGGCGCAATGCCAGAGCCGCCACGAAACGAGCGATTGCGGCATCCTGCGTGCCCTCATGCAAGGTGCCCATGGCGAAGCCTGCGCGTGCCACAGCGAAACCGATCCGATCGAAGTCGCCTGTCATCATGATCACACGCACGTGTGACTCACGCGCGTCTCACTGTCCTGCCCCTTCCCTGGCGTCGACCCCACCCGATATCGCCAATCGCCTGCGCACCAAAAGTATCGAGCGCGGGCGCGCCTGTCGCACGCCGACGTCTGCCCGGCGTGCGGTGAATGTGGCAACAATTGTGATGAATCGCGGCACTGCCCCGAAAACAGGGGCAAACCGACACAGTTTCTATATACAATGTCCCGCACACGAGCTTGCCGGCATGAACGCGGTCGTGTGAACCGCTTTCGTGCGGCGTTCCGGATGCACATCGATATGTCGTCATCCGTTTCAATTCTTGCTCATTTGTCGGAGACCTTATGTCCAGCGATGGATCCGCTACGCCCACCCCCGCGACGGAAAGCACCGCCGACATCGTGATCATGGGCGCTGGCGCGGCAGGCATTTCCGTAGCGGCCAGCCTGCGCCGGCGCCGTCCGGCGCTCTCGATCACGATCGTGGATCCGGCGGACACGCACTACTACCAACCGGCGTGGACGCTCGTTGGCGCCGGCGAATTTGATGCGTCGCGCACAGCTCGCCCGATGTCGAGCGTCATTCCCCAGGGGGTGACGTGGATTCAAGCGGCGGTGACCGCATTTGCGCCGGAGCACCAGCAAATCCTGCTTTCGGACGGCCGGCGCCTCGGCTATCGCTACCTCATCGTGGCGCCGGGCCTGCAACTGAATTGGGAAGCCATCGATGGCCTGACGGACACGCTCGGGCGCAACGGCGTCACGTCCAACTATCGCTTCGATCTCGCGCCGTACACATGGTCGCTGGTGCGAGATTTCAAGGGTGGCAATGCCCTGTTCACGCAGCCGCCGATGCCGATCAAGTGCGCGGGGGCGCCGCAAAAGGCAATGTATCTCTCGGCGCACACCTGGCGTCAGAATGGCTTGCGAGACAAGACGAAGATCGAATTCCATCTCGTGGCGCCCGCTCTTTTTGGCGTGAAGGAGTACATCCCCGCGCTCATGGAATACGTTAAGCGCTACGAAATTTCACTCAATCACCTCTCACACCTGCGTGCGGTCGACGGCGAACGTCGCGTGGCCCGCTTCGAGATTTTCGACGCCGACGGCCAGTCACAGTTTGTCGACAAACCGTTCGATATGCTACACGTCGTCCCGCCGCAAAGCGCACCGGATGTGCTGCGGGCAAGCCCGCTGGCTGACGCAGCCGGCTGGTGCGAAGTCGATCCGGCCACATTACGTCACGCGCGCTTTGCCAATGTCTTCGGCTTGGGCGATGCCATCTCCGCACCCAACGCCAAGACCGTGGCCGCGGCCCGCAAGCAGTCGGTCGTCGTTGCCGAGAACCTGCTCGCCGCCATGGACGGCCGCCCTCTGCCACTGCACTACGACGGCTATGGCGCTTGCCCGCTGACGGTGGAACACGGCAAGATCGTGCTCGCGGAGTTCGGCTATGGCGGCAAGCTCATGCCCACGTTCCCGATCGATGGCACACAAGCCAACCGTTTCGCATGGATGCTGAAAAAGTACGTGCTGCCAAAGGTTTATTGGAATGTCATGCTTCGTGGTCGCGAGTGGCTGGCGCGACCCAGCCGCCCCGGCCATAGGTAAAACCCGGACTCAATTTTCAAAGATTGATGCCGTTAATGGAGATAGGACCCGGTATCTCGACCGGGCACGAGCTTCTTGTCGGGCCACGCCTTGTGCGCGGTCTGCCTGAGCGCGAGGAATGCGGTGCAACGGCCGGTCAGCCTTATCCGCCCCTCGCACGATGGCCGACACATTTACGCGTCTTATGCAGAACATGATTCAAGGGTTTTCTGGCGGCACGACCTGTTCGACGCGTGAGCTTCCTCTGCCTGCCGGCATCGCCCGCAGCAAGGACAAGCGTTCAATTGTACGGGCCACGTCAGCCTGCCTGTCGAGATGAACGATACCAACGCGCTGCGACGGCAAGTCGTCCTCGCCGATCTACTGCTGGATCGCCAGCGGCTCCTGCGCGCCCTTAGCCTGGAGCTGCGTACCCCTAGTTCGCCAGGCTGCCACTGTGCGCTGGTCGTGTTGCACGTGGGCCGCGGCCAGCGCACGGCGACCCGTCAACCCGCCATTTCGGACGCCGATCTGCTTGCCACCACGGCGTTTCGCATCGGTTCACGCATTCGTCGTCGCGACATCATCGGCCGCGTTTCCGATCAGCAGATCGCCATCTTGCTGCGCGATCTCGGCAGCCGCGACGCAGCGGTACAGATTACCCGACGCTTCATCCGCGCCGGTGAATCGCCGGTAGCGTGCGGTGACGGCCTGCTCTACCCGATCGTCTCGGCGGGGATCACGCATCTGCCGCAGGTGCCGGTATGGCCCGCCACCCTGCTCGAGCACACGGCGGAAGTCGCCGATCAGGCAATTCGCGAGAGTGCGTCGCGGTTTCTCGTGACCGAAGCCCCGGCGGCGCCCACCGAAAGCGTCAATCCACCGGACGAAGCCGGCAACGAGCACCACTGGCGCAACGCGATCGGACGCGCGCTGTCAGGGTCTGAGTTCCGGCTGCACTATCAGCCGCAGATCGACATGCGTACGCACCGGCTGACCGGTCTCGAAGCGCTCATCCGCTGGCAGCGCGACGACGAACTGATCATGCCAGGCGAATTCATTCCGGCTGCGGAGCGTTGCGACGTGATCGGCCCGATCGGCGACTGGACGCTGAACGAAGCCTGCCGCCAGTTGGACCAGTGGAATACGAACGGCGACGAGTATCCGCGTGTGGCGGTGAACCTCTCCGCGCAACAAATGCGTGTGCAGACGCTCGACACGGTCCGTTACGCACTCAAACATCATCGTGTACCGCCGGACAAGCTCGAGATCGAGATCACCGAGTCGACACTGATCTCCCATCTCGATGAGGCCACCACACTGATGAACGAACTCGTGGCGATGGGCGTGCGCCTGTCGCTCGACGATTTCGGCACTGGCTACTCGAGCTTCGTGCGCCTGAAGCGCTGGCCGTTCGGCACTGTCAAGATCGACTACCAGTTCGTGGCCGGCGTGCTGCTTGGCGGCTACGATACCGAGTTGATCCGCGCCATCATCGCCATTGCCCGCAAGCTTGAAATCGAGACCGTGGCCGAAGGCGTCGAGACCAGCGCCCAGCGCGATGCGCTCGCGTCGCTGGGCTGCCATGCATGGCAGGGGTATCATTGCACGCGCCCCCTGCCACCCGGACACATCGAGACATTCATCCGCGACTGGCACGGGCGATTGTGAGCGTGTCGGCCACCTCCCGTATGATCTCACTCATCGTAGCCGCCGTAGCCGCCGTCTGCCTGACCCTGAGCACTACGGCACGTGCCGACCTCTCGCTCCTGCAACCACCCCGCACCCTCTCGGGCAGCGCGCCGCTGCAACTCACATTGCTGGCCATGCAGGACGGCCAGGGCCGCAAGACCTTCCTGTTGCCGGCCGAGATCGTCGTGCGCATCTCGAACGATGACTTCAAGCCCACGCTGCTCTCGCTCAAGCGCGCGGCGCTCGCCCCCTCGCAGGTGACGCTCTCGAACGGCCAGTTCCGGCGCGTCACGTACGCTGCCCCCCTCCCGAAGGCGCTACGCGGCTCGGTGCGCATCGAGCCGGTCGATTGGGATGCCTCGACTACGACGATCGTGCTCAATCGCGCCGCACCGACCGAACCGATGATCGCCGCCACCCCAGCCCCACACGACGGCGGCGCGTTGCCTGGCACCGCCGTCGGTGCATCGGCGGCGGCGGCCGCCGCGGCGTCCAGCGCACTCGCCAGCGCCGCCCCCGACGCGATTGCACCGACAAGCGATACGGAGTTTGCCCGCATCTCGTCGAATGAGCCGATGTACCTTGCATTCGGCAAGAACGGCGACGCCAATGCGCGTTTCCAGCTCAGCTTCAAGTTCCACATTCTCAAGCCGGACAACCCGGCATCGAAGGCTTTCCTCGACAATCTGTACTTCGGCTATACCCAGTTGTCGGTTTGGGATCTGGAAGCCGAGTCGGCGCCGTTCCGCGACGCGAACTACCGACCAAGCCTGTTCTATTTCGTCCCCGACACCGGCGCCCGCGCGAGTTGGTTCTCGTCGCTGGGCGTTGCGGCAGGGCTCGAGCACGAGTCCAATGGCAAGGCGGGCGCGGATTCCCGCAGCATCAACACGCTCTTTGTCAAACCGATCTTCAAGTTCGGGAATCCGGCCGAGTATCACTGGACGGTAGCGCCTAAGCTCTACGCTTATCTCGAGAAGAAGGACAACCGCGACATCCAGGACTATCGCGGCTATCTGGACCTGCTCGTCGTGTGGGGCAAGCCGAATGGCTGGCAGATTGGCGCAACACTGCGCAAGGGCATGAAGCGCAACTATGGCAGTGTGGATCTGCAGGTGACCTATCCGCTCGGCAAACTCATTCCAGGGACTGGCGGCTACCTGTGGCTCGGTTACTTCACCGGCTATGGCGAAGACATGCTCGACTACAACCGCCACTCGTCGTCACAGGTGCGGATCGGGTACAGCGTGTTCCGCTGGTAACCAAGCCAACGATCGTCGCGAGCGCAACCCGAAACCGACCGCCGTGTCCACCGTCGAGACCCTGCCGTAGGGGAATCGGCGACGACCCGCCCATCAATGCGATAATGGCGCCTGCTTCCAACGCGCCTCCCGCCTCTGGCCGACACGCCTGCTATGTCCGAACTGCACGACCGCCCCGATAGCCCCTGCATTGGCATTTGCTCGACGCTCTTCGACGACGTCTGCAAGGGCTGCGGCCGCACCGCTGATGAAGTGTCGAACTGGGTGTTCTTCACCGACACCGAGAAGGCCGCCATATGGGCACGCATCACCCGCGAGGGCAAGGCGATGCGCTTTTGTGAAAGCCGGTCTACGACTTCGCAGACTTGAACTGAAGCGATTTGTATTCGAGGAACTCCTCGAAGCCATACACGCCGTTCTCACGTCCGTGCCCCGACTGCTTGAATCCGCCGAATGGCGCCTTCACGTTGAATTCCCCGCCGTTGATGTCCACCTGCCCCGTACGGATCTGGCGCGCCACGCGCACCGCACGCGCCTCGTCGTCTGACCACACGCCCCCACCCAGCCCGTAGATCGAGTCGTTGGCAATGCGCACGGCATCGGCCTCGTTCTGATACGTAATGATGGAGAGTACCGGACCGAAGATTTCCTCCTGCGCGACCGTCGCGTCCGGCGTCACGCGACCGAGCACCGTCGGCTGGACAAAGAATCCCACCTCGAATCCCGCCGGCACGGCCTCCCCGCCCGCGATCAACTCAGCGCCTTCCGCCAGGCCCTTTCGGATATAGGTTTGCACACGCTCGCGCTGTGCAGCGGACGCCAAGGGCCCAAGACGTGTCGTTTCCTCGCGCGGATCGCCCAGCGTGAAGCGCGCGACCGCCTCCTTCGCCAGCGCCTTGACCTCCTCGTAGCGCGACGCAGGCACGAGCATGCGCGTGTGCGCCGAACACGTCTGGCCGGAATTCAGATAGCAGGCGTTGAGGGTGCCTTTGACGGCTGCAGCGAGATCTGCATCGTCGAGCACGACCGATGCCGATTTTCCACCCAGTTCCAATGCGACCCGTTTGACCGTCTGCGACGCGACTTCGGACACGCGCTTGCCCGCCCGCGTCGATCCCGTGAAGGACACCATGTCGACGTCAGCATGCTGCACCAGCGCCTCGCCAACCACTGGCCCGAGCCCCGTCACCAGGTTGAACACCCCCGGCGGCAGACCCGCTTCGGCGATCACCTCGGCCAGGATGAACGCGTTGAACGGCGCCACCTCCGACGGCTTGAGCACTACCGTGCAACCCGCGGCCAGGGCCGGCGCCACCTTCAGGGTGATCTGATTCAACGGGTAATTCCAGGGGGTAATGGCGACCACCACGCCCACCGGCTCGCGCACCACCAGCGAATTGCCCACACGCGCTTCGAATTCGAACGTCTCGGCCAGTTCCGCGTACTGGTTCCAGTGATAAACCGGCCCGCCCACCTGAATCGCGCGCACGAGCTTGATCGGCATTCCGGTCTCGCCCGTGATGACCTGCGCGAGCGGCTCGGTGCGCGCCTTCAGGCCAGCGGCGATCTTGCGCAGATAGACGGCCCGCTCGGCAGGCGGCGTGGCTGCCCAGCGCTCACGCGCGTTCAGCGCGGCGGCCACGGCGGCCTGCACATCGTCCGTTGTGCCCTCGGGGATGCGGCCCATGAGTTTTCCATCGGCCGAATGGAAGACGTCCAGCGTCGCGCGCCCTACCGGCGCCACCCACTGGCCGTCGATGAAGAATTTGTCGTACGTGATCATGCGATGTCTCCAACTGGGAGGTTCCCGACGAACGCTCATTGTAGTCCGCTCGCCCGCGCTTCTCGCAGGCATGACCGGCTGCGCACTGCCGATCAACACATTTCTCCCCATTCGGCGGATGTTGCGATAAGATGCATTTACAATACATCTTATCGCGGAGGCTGGCATGTCTATCGGCAAACCCACCACGACCCCATCGGGACAACCGGCCTCCGGCCTGCCCCTGCTTCGGCTCGGCTTTCGCCCGTTTTACCTGGGAGGCGCCGGCTTTTCGGCACTGGCCATCGCGTTATGGCTCGCCGCGCTTCATGGCTATCCGATTGCCGGCCGCACGGCAGCCATGAACGGCGTGATCTGGCATGTTCACGAGATGATATTTGGCGCCTTTGCCGCCATCGTCGTCGGATTCTTGCTCACGGCAGTCCGTGCGTGGACCTCGCTCGATACCCCGCGAGGTGCATCGCTCATGGGCCTGTGGGCCTTGTGGGCAACTGGACGCCTACTCGTTTATTGGGGGCCGGAATGGCTCGCGGCGGGCGTCGATTCCCTTTTCCTTCCCGTTGTTGCCATCGTGCTGCTGCGTGTGCTGATCCAGGCGAACAATCGTCGCAATATCTTTCTCACCGTCGCACTCGGATTGTTCGGCGCCTTGAATGTCCTTTTCCACTGGTGGGCGTGGCACGGACGCCCCGATCTTGCTTTGCAGGCGGGTTATGCCGCCATCGGGCTGGTGGTGATGTTCGTCACGGTGATTGCGGGGCGTGTGGTCCCGATGTTCACCGCGAACGCGGTTCCCGGCTATGCGCCGATGCGCTGGAAATGGATCGAAAGGCTGGCCGCCCCAAGCGTCGTCATCACGCTCTTCGCTGATGCGTTCCTGGCATTGCCCGCCCTGACGATCGCTTGCGCGGGATTCACAGCGTTGATTCACGGGATCCGGTTGGCAGGATGGCGCTCCTGGCGCGTCGGGACTCGACCGATACTGGCGATTCTTCACGTCGCCTATGCATGGATTCCGGTCGGCTTCGCCCTGTTGGCGTTGGCGGCTGCGGGAGCGATAGCGCATTCCCTTGCGATTCACGCATTGACGGTCGGCGCGATTGGCTGCGCGATCCTGGGTATGATCACCCGCACAGCACTGGGACATACGGGCCGCGCGTTAATCGCCGGGCAATTCGAGGTGGCCAGCTACGCGTTGATCATTGCCGCGGCGCTCTTGCGCGTCTTCGGTCCCTGGTTGGCGAGCCGCGCCACCAGCATCTGGATTGACGCGGCCGCCGCGTGCTGGCTGGCGGCGTTTACCGTCTACCTGATCCGCTATGTCCCGTATCTGGTGAGCGCGCGCATCGACGGAAAGGCCGGCTGACCTGTCAAAACGCTCGGCCGTTCGGCGAGAACCCGCCCAGATCGCCCTCGCATCGGCGCCGTGATACCAGGGCACCCATGAAAAAACCCGCCGAAGCGGGTTCTTTCACTCGAACAACCAGGACCGGCCGTGAATCAGACCTCCACGCCCTGGCTCGCCAGATATTCGTCGTACGTGCCCTGATAGTCGACGATCCTGCCGTCGCTCTTCACTTCGATGACGCGCGTCGCCAGACCCGACACGAATTCGCGGTCATGCGAGACGAACACCAGCGTGCCCGGATACTTGTCGAGCGCGATCTGCAGCGACTCGATCGACTCCATATCCATGTGGTTGGTCGGCTCGTCCATCATCAGCACGTTGTGACGGCCCAGCATCAGCTTGCCCCAGATCATGCGGCCCTTCTCGCCCCCGGAGAGCACACGGACCGACTTGCGCACGTCGTCGCCACCGAAGAGCAGACGGCCGAGCGAGCCACGAATCACCTGATCGTCGTCGCCTTCCTTGCCCCACTGCGTCATCCAGTCGGTGAGCGTCATGTCCTGCGGGAAGGCTTCCGAGGTGTCCTGCGGCATGTAGCCGATGTTCGCGTTCTCGGCCCACTTCACATCGCCCGCGTCGACAGGCAACGCCGTCATCAGGCTACGCAGCAGCGTCGTCTTGCCCGCGCCGTTCTCGCCGATGATCGCCACACGCTCGCCCGCACGCACCGCGCCCGAGACATTCTTGAAGATCTGACGTTCGTAAGACTTGGCGATGCCTTCGAATTCGAAGGCGAGGTTGTGCAGCTTCTTCTCGAATTCGAAGCGGATGAATGGGTTCTGACGCGACGACGGCTTGATGTCTTCCACCTTGATCTTGTCGATCTGCTTGAGACGGCTCGTCGCCTGACGCGCCTTCGACTTGTTCGCGGAGAAGCGGCGCACGAAGTCCTGCAGGTCGGCAATACGCTCCTTCGCCTTCGTGCTCGCCGCCATCTGGCGTTCGCGCGCTTGCGCCGACGCGAGCATGTAGTCGTCGTAGTTACCCGGGTAGATCGTCAGCGTGCCGTAGTCCATATCCGCCATGTGCGTGCACACGGCATTCAGGAAGTGGCGATCGTGCGAAATGATGATCATGGTGGAGTTGCGCTCGTTGAGCACGTCTTCCAGCCAGCGGATCGTGTTGATGTCCAGGTTGTTGGTCGGTTCGTCGAGCAGCAGCACGTCAGGATTCGAGAACAGCGCCTGCGCGAGCAACACGCGCAGCTTCCAGCCCGGCGCGACATTGCTCATCGGTCCCTGATGCTGGTCCGTCGGAATGCCCACGCCGAGCAGCAACTCGCCGGCGCGCGCTTCGGCCGTGTAACCGTCGTACTCGGCAAACTTCGCCTCGAGCTCGGCGGCGTGCATGTAGTCGTCGTCCGTCGCCTCCGGATTGGCATAGATGGCGTCGCGCTCGCTCATCGCCGCCCACATCTCGGTGTGGCCCATCATCACCACATCGAGCACGCGCATGTCTTCATACGCGAACTGGTCTTGCTTGAGCTTGCCCAGACGAACGTTCGGCTCGAGCATGACGTTGCCCCCGCTTGGCTCCAGGTCGCCGCCAAGGATCTTCATGAACGTCGACTTGCCACAACCGTTGGCGCCGATCAGGCCATAACGGTTGCCCCCGCCGAACTTGACGGAGATGTTCTCGAAGAGCGGCTTCGCGCCGAATTGCATCGTGATATTGGCAGTAGACAGCACAGGTGGTATCCGGGAGAGGAAGTGCGGCGGCACGAAATTGCGCCACGAAACCGTATATTTTAACACCGATGCATGTCGAGCGCCCTCGGCCGCCCCGAGCGCTGGTGAAGCGTCCGAAATGTGCCGTCCCCAGGGGCGGGGGGTCGACGGCCTTGGGTTGCCCGAAGCCTCGTGAACTCTACGCAGGTACCGCTGCCGGGAACCGCGCCGGCCCCTTCCCGCGCGACACGCGACTACCCCGGTGATAGGGGCTTTCCGCTATAGAGGGGTACGTGTCTTGTGCTTCATAATGATTTACTTATGCATTTCATGGTCCGATATATTCGGATTGTTATATTCGTCATGAGCCAGAACCGCGAACCGATTGACACTTATTTGCTGCGCGTCCTTCATACGTTGTTGATCGAGCGCAGCGTGACGCGCGCGGCCGTCAAGCTGAACCAGTCGCAGCCGGCGATCAGCGCGGCCCTGCGGCGCTTGCGCGACATCACCGGCGATCCGCTGCTGGTGCGTGGAAAATCAGGCATGGTGCCCACGGAGTACGGTCAATCGCTGCTGGAGCCGACGCAGAACGCGCTGCGCGAAATCGAGCGCATCACGGTTCAGCAATCGACTTTCGATCCGGCGACGACAGTACGCACGTTCCGCATCGGCTCGCCCGACTATCTGAATACCCTGTTCGTGCCGACGGTCGTCGAGCGTTTTCGCCAACAGGCGCCTAACGCGCAGCTTGAACTACATTCGCTGGGGCCCGCCTTCGACTATGAGCACGCCCTCGAAGACGGCAAGGTCGACGTCGTGATCGGCAACTGGCCCGAGCCACCCGAGCAGCTTCACCTCTCGAACCTGTTTGTCGACCAGATCGTTTGCCTGGTGCGCAATACGCACCCTTATGCCAAACGCGGTCTCACGCTCGACCAGTATCTCGCCAGCCCGCATCTCGCGCCAACGCCCTATTCCGTTGCCCAGCGCGGTGCCATCGACATGCATCTCGCGCGTGAGCGTCTGAAGCGCAATGTGGTCGTGACGATTCCGTACTTCAATCTGGCCCCGTACGTCCTGCTGAAATCCGATTTGATCTTCACCACGACGCGCCTGTTTGCCGACTATTACGCCGAGTTTCTGCCGCTCACCGTGCTCAAAGCGCCCATCGACTTCCCGCCGATGCAGTACTACCAGTTGTGGCACGAGCGCACGCACTATTCGGATGAGGTGCGCTGGCTGCGCAGCGTCATTTCCGACGCCACGCGGACCTTGCTCGCGATGCGCCCGCAGGCCTGAGTCGTCATTCGACGCGTTCCTTGCCTTGTCGATTCGGTCCGGGGATCCCCGCGCGGCTTTTACCGGCGGAGCGGCCCCCACCGCTCCGCCGAACCGCTCGGCGGCGAACCTGGCGTTCAGGCCCACCACCCCCGACTTCCCGCCGGCCCGTGGCTGCACCCGGCCGCACACCATGAATGCGCGACCGGTGCAGCAGGGCATTATCGGGACGCCTCGGCCAGTTGCCGCGCCAACGTGTTGTGACGCGTGACGAGGGACGGCAGGTCAAGCGTCGCCAGACGCCCTTCGCGCACCACCACTCGCCCGTTCACCACGCTGTATGCGGCGTGTCCAGGATTACAGAAGACCAGCGCCGCCACCGGATCGTGCAGGCCGCCCGCCATGCCGATAGCGCGCGTGTCGAACGCGGCGAAGTCCGCCGCCATGCCGGGCGCGAGCACACCGATGTCGTCTCGCCCAAGCACGCGCGCACCGCCCACCGTGGCGATTTCCAGGGCTTCGCGCGCGGTCATTGCGCTCGGGCCGAACCCGACGCGCTGGAGCAGCAACGCCTGACGCGTCTCGCCGATCATGTTGGCCGCGTCGTTCGATGCGGAGCCGTCCACGCCCAGCCCAACGGGTACGCCCGCGTCGCGCATGCGGCGAATCGGGGCGATGCCCGACGCGAGCCGCATGTTCGAACACGGACAATGTGCCACGCCGGTGCCGGTCTTGGCGAACAGTGCGATGCCCGCGTCGTCGAGCTGCACGCAGTGCGCGTGCCAGACGTCATGGCCGACCCAGCCCAGATCCTGGGCGTACTCGGCAGGCGTCATGCCGAACATCTCGCGGCTGTAGGCAATATCGTTGACGTTCTCCGCCAGGTGGGTGTGCATTGACACACCGTGGTGACGCGCCATCGTCGCCGACTCACGCATCAGGTCGCGACTCACCGAAAACGGCGAGCACGGGGCCACGACTACCCGCAGCATCGCATAGCGGTCGGGATCGTGGTACGTCTCGATGAGGCGCTGTGTGTCGCTGAGAATATGGTCTTCACGTTCGACGACGCGATCGGGCGGCAGTCCGCCCTGACTCTGTCCAACGCTCATGCTGCCGCGGCTGGCATGAAAGCGCATGCCGATCTCGGCGGCCGCTTCGATGCTGTCGTCGAGCTTGCAGCCGTTCGGGTAGATGTAGAGATGGTCGCTCGATGTCGTGCAGCCCGAGAGCAGCAATTCGGCCATTGCCGTCTGGGTCGAGACCCGGATCATCTCCGGCGTGAGGTTCGCCCACACCGGGTAAAGATTCGTCAGCCAGTTGAACAGTTCGCCATCCTGCGCGGCCGGAATGGCACGCGTAAGGCTCTGGTACATGTGGTGGTGTGTGTTGACCAGGCCGGGAATGACGACATGCCCAGTCAGATCGAGCACCTCGTCGGCCGTGTCCGGCAACTGATCGCGCGTGCCGACGGCCACGATCCGATTGTCCTCGATGTAAAGGCCACCTCGGGCGATTTCGCGGTGGCCCGCGTCCATCGTGACCAGCACGTCGGCATTCGTGACGAGCAGCGTTTTCATCAATGCGCCTCCAATCCGATCCCCGCGCCTGGCTGCTCGCCGCGGCCATTCGCGGCCGGCGCTTTGAAGCCATTGAAGTAGGCGTTCAGAATCACCGCCGAGAGCGTGGCCAGGAGAATTCCACTGTGGAGCAACGGCGCGAGTTGTTCCGGCATCTTCGCGAAAAATTTGTTCGACGCGACCGGAATCATCGCCATGCCGATGCTGATGGCCACAATGTACAGGTTATAGCGGTTGTGCGAGTAGTCGACCTTGGACAGGATCTTGATGCCCGTGGCGAGCACCATGCCGAACATGACCACGCCCGCACCGCCCAGGACGAAGTGCGGAATCGAGGCAACGACCACCGACATCTTCGGAATAAAGCCAAAAACGAGCAGGATGACACCCGCCGCCACGCACACCCAGCGGCTTTTCACGCCGGTCACGCCCACGAGCCCGATGTTCTGCGAGAACGAGGTATGGGGGAACGTGTTGAACAGGCCGCCGATCACCGTGGCCAAACCGTCGACGCGCAGACCGGCCACCAGCGCTTTCTCGTCGACCGGCTTGCCGACGATCTCGCCAAGCGCCAGGAACATGCCCGTCGATTCGATGAACGTGATCAGCATGACAATCGTGAGCGTCACAATGGCCCATGGATCGAACACCGGCATACCGAAATGGAACGGCAGCACGATGTCGAACCACTTCACCTGGTCCAGGCCGTCGAAATTGACTTTGTGCAGCAGCAGCGCAATGGCGAAGCCGAACAGAATGCCGAGCAGCACGGCGATGTTCGAGAAGAAGCCCTTGACGAAGCGAGTGACCAGCAAGATGAAGACGAGCACCGCAAACGACACGCCCAGGTAGACGGGGTCGCCGTAATCGGGATTGCCGACGCCCCCCGCAGCCCAGTTGATCCCCACGCCGATGATGGTCAGGCCGATGGAGGTGATCACAATGCCGGTGACGATGGGCGGGAAGAAGCGCAGCAGCTTGCCGACGGCCGGCGCGAGCAGTGTACCGATGATGCCGGCGGCGATCGTCGCCCCGAAGATGCCGGGCAACCCGAGCGACGGATTGGTGCCGATCGCGAGCATCGGACCGACCGCCGCGAAGGTGACGGCCATGACGACCGGCATGCGAATGCCGAAGCGGCCCACGCCAACGCTCTGGATCAGCGTGGCAATGCCGCAGCACATCAGGTCGGCGGAAATGAGAAAGGCGATCTGGTCCTTGGGCAAGCCAAGGGCACCGCCGATGATGAGCGGCACGGCGACCGCCCCCGCGTACATCACCAGCACATGTTGCAGGCCCAGCATGAACAGTTTTCCGATCGGCAGTCGCTCGTCGACTGGATCCACAGCGTTGGTTGTCACACTCATTGCGTCTCCGTCCCAGGGGGGCTGTTTGATTGATATTTTGGGGGTGACTCAATGGTGCAGGTCGACGCCTTTTGCGACAAGACCGTCGGGGGCTATAGTGTTTTTTTCATGGAACGTATGCCTGCATGCTGATCTTGCCGCCCGGGTTTTCCCGAGGCACGCATGTCGCCATTGGGCTTTCCGGGCCATGCCGCACCTGTGACGGCAATCGGTCATATGAATGGCGTTATACACGGCATAAACGAAACAAATAGCGATCCGAGAAATCCCCATCGCGGGGCATGCAGCGTACCCTTGACCCAACGACGCGACGGATTGGCGACGGTCATGCGCTTGTCAGGCACGCGACGGTATGTGCGCGTTTTTATCTTTGGTATTGCGCCCGTTACCTGGCCGCCATCTCCCTACAATGCACCCATCCATCACAGGAGACATCATGGGACGACTGACTACCCACGTACTTGATACATCGCACGGCAAGCCAGGCGCGGGCATCCGTGTCGAGTTGTGGCGCGTGGACGGCGAGCGCCGCTTGCTGCGCGACGTGCAGACCAATCACGACGGCCGTTGCGACACGCCGCTGCTCGAAGGCGAGGCATTCGTCGCGGGCGAATACGAACTTGTGTTCCATGCGGGCGACTATTTCGCCGCGCAAGGCGTGGAGGTTCCGTCGCCGCGCTTCGTGGATCGCGTTGTGCTGCGTTTCGGCGTTGCCGAGCCTTCCCAGCATTACCACGTGCCCCTTCTGGTGTCGCCGTGGAGCTTTTCCACGTATCGCGGTAGCTGACAAGTGCGGGCGTGAACGTCAGGCAGTTGAGGAGAACATAAGATGGAAGCGTTTATTACCGACTGGGTCAATCTGTTGCTGCGCTGGCTGCATGTGGTGGCAGCCATTGCCTGGATTGGCGAGTCGTTCTATTTCGTGATGCTGGACAACGGTCTGAAGCCGCCCAAGGCGGCCGAGGACAAGCAAAAGGGCGTATTCGGCGAGATGTGGTCGGTGCACGGCGGTGGTTTCTACCACGCCCAGAAGTACCTGAACTCGCCGCCGCAGATGCCGGAAGACCTGCACTGGTCGAAGTGGAAGTCGTACACGACCTGGCTTTCGGGCTTCGGCCTGTTCTGCGCGCTGTATCTGCTGCAGCCGCAGACATATCTGATCGACAAGAATGTGATGGATCTGCAGCCGGGTCAGGCCGTGGGCCTTGCGGTAGCGTTCCTGATCGGCGGCTGGTTCATCTATGATTTCCTGTGCCGCATGCTGGGCAAGAACGAGCGGGTGCTGGGCATTGCGGTAGCGCTGTTCGTGGTCGCCGCAACGTATGCCACCACACATATTTTTGCCGGTCGCGCAGCCTTCCTGATTGTCGGCGCCATGATGGCGACGTCGATGTCGGCGAATGTGTTCTTCTGGATCATTCCGGGGCAGCGCAAGAGCGTCGATGCGTTGTCGAAGGGCGAGGTCCCGAACCCGATCTGGGGCAAGCTGGGCAAGCAACGCTCGGTGCACAACACGTATTTCACGCTGCCGGTTGTGTTCATCATGATCAGCAACCACTATGCGTTCACGTACAGCAATCCGCACAACTGGGTGATCCTGTCGATCATCATGGCCGCAGGCGCAATGATTCGTCAGTTCTTCGTACTGCGTCACGCCGGCAAGAATCTTTACGTTCTTCCGGCCGCCGGCGCCGCGTTGCTGGCGGGCGTTGCCGTGTTTGCTGCACCGCGCCCCGCCCCGACGCCGGCCGCAGGCGCGCACGGTGAAGCCGCGGCGTCGGCCGTGAAGCTCTCGGAGATCCAGCCAATCCTGACGCAACGCTGCGCCACCTGTCACTCGGCCAAGCCGACCATGATGGGCAGCGCCCCGGCGGGGGTGATGTTCGATACGCCGGCGGAGATTTCGCAGAACGCGCAACGGATTTATCAGCAGGCTGTCGCCCTCAAGGCGATGCCGCTGGGTAATGTGACGCAGATGACCGACGGCGAACGGCAGAAGATCGCCGCGTGGTTCAACGGCGGCGCACAGCAGTAACTCACGCGACTGTCTTTCTTGCTGGACCCATGTTGGGGCGCTTCGGCGCCCCTTTTTTGCGGTCGCATTACCGTCATGACAAGGTTTGCCGCGTGCGGCGATGGGGAACTTCGGGATGACGGCGTGTGTCTGTCTTATTCGCCCGGATGGCCGGGCAGACTTAAAACACGATGAATTTCCTGCTTTTCTCCGCTTCCCGACAGGGCGTGGTCTGGGTGCATCTGCACCAGGCAATGTTCCCTCCGTCCGCCCGCCTGCCTCGTTAACGCCCGCCTTTTTGCGCGCGCCGTGACCGAGGCGGAGCGCTCACGCCATCGCTTGCGCGTGAGCGGCCAATCTCCTCATCTCGTCGTTTTTGATGTGCAAGCCACGGTGAGCCGCGTCCCGACACGACGCGGCGATATGTCATCGAGGGGACCATGTCTCTTTCCACACACTGCAAGACTTCGCAGGGCGTCAAGACGTCGCTGCTCAAGGAATTTACGTCTCTCGCGATCCCGACCATTCTGTCGGGTTGGGTCTACACGATCTATACGCTGATCGACGGGATATTTATCGGCCGATACGTCGGCCAGCAGGCGCTGGCCGCGCTGAATCTCGTAGTGCCGCTACTTTACGTGCCCTATGCGGTGAGCGTGATGGTCGGCGTGGGCGGCGCCACGCTTATCGCCCGGCTGCTCGGCGAGCAACGGCAGGCGGAGGCGCGCCGCGCGTTTTCTCAGGTGCTTTGGGTGATGCTGGTCTCCGGTGTCGCGATGAGCGCGGGCGTGCTTGTCTACAAGCAGGAGATTGCCGCAGCGCTGGGGGCCGAAGGTGCGATCGCGGTCGACGTGGTGGCGTATCTGTCCGGCTGGGGTTGGTTCGTGCTGTTTGCGAACGGCCTTTACGCGATGGAGCTGTTTCTGCGCGTGGAAGGTGCTCCGGCGGCGCGGTTTGGCCTGTATGCGATGTTTCTCGGGGCCCTTGCGAATGTGGTGCTCGACTACTGGCTGATCGCCGTGCGCGGCATGGGGATGTATGGGGCGTCGCTGGCAACCGGGCTGTCGATGATGGTCTCGAGCAGCGCCATGCTCGCCTATCACTTCGTGCTGGCCAAGCAGGTGGTGCCTGCACGCCGCGCCTTCGGTGGTGGGCCAACGCATGTCTGGCGCGCGATGTATAACGGCGCGTCGGAGTTTCTCGGCGCCATCGCCCCGGCAGTGACGGTGTTCGTCTTCAATCGCGTGATTCTGACTCACTTCGGTGAGCCGGGTCTCGCTGCGTACGCGATTCTGGAGTACATGACGCTCGGTGCCACGGTAACGATGGTCGCACTGGTTCAAAGCATGCAACCGATGATCAGCTTCTACCGCGGCGCGCAGGATGCAAAATCGCTGCACGGTTCGTTCCGGCTGGGCATGAAGGCTGTCATCGGATTCTCGCTGCTGGTGGCCGTGGCGATGACGACGCTCGCCCGCCCGCTGACCTTCCTGTTCCTGCCTGCTGGCGGCGAAGCATGGGCAATTCTGGAACACGCGGTCATCTGGTATGCGCTGGCGTTCTTGCCGGCGGCGGGCAACCTGATCGTGGCCGGCTATCTGACGGCGGTCGAAGCGCCAGGCCCGTCGGCAGCCATTGCGATGCTGCGCAGTTGGATCGTGCTCCTCGGCACGCTCTGGCTGCTCGACACATGGCTGGGCAGCTCGGCCATCTGGTACACGCTGCTGACAACGGAACTCGTCACGCTGGCCGTGAGCGCATGGCTGTATCGGAAGCAGTATCGTCTCGGGCACATCGCGTGACGTGCCCGTTCGGCACGCTGACACGCGTGCGGCGTTCGCTCAGGACGGCATTTTGAGCGCCACGGTCTGGGCGAGGGACTGGACGCTGCCCGCCTCATGCGCGCCGGGCACGCCTTCGGGCGGCGCAGCACGCGGCGGCAGCGACGCGGGCGCGCTTTCCACGCAGGTCGTCGCCCATTGCGGTTCGGGCAGTTCGTTGAACACCTGGCGCAGGCGCGCCCCCCAGGTGTCGTGGATCATCTTGTAGTAGACGTTTTCGTCGTCGAGCGACGCAAAGCGCGTCACGCGCAGGCTGTCTTCTTCGTAGACGAGGAGGTCGAGCGGTAGTCCGACGGAGACGTTCGAGCGCAGCGTGGAGTCCATGGAGATGAGCGCACACTTGGCCCCGTCGTCGAGCGAGGTGGCGGGCGTGACCAGTCGATCGATGATCGGTTTGCCGTACTTGGACTCGCCGATCTGAAAATACGGGTTGACGGATGACGCGTCGATGAAGTTACCCGCCGAGTACAGTTGAAACAGGCGGCTCGGCGCGCCAGCGATTTGCCCGCCAAGGAGGAAGCTGCAGTTGAAGTCGACGCCAAAGGCTTCGAGCGCCTTGGCATCGCGCGTGTAGACGTCACGAATCGCCTGGCCGACGACGCGCGCGACATCGGTCATGCTTTTGGCATTCCACAGGGTCTCGGTATCGCGTGCTTCGGCCAGTTGTTGACGCACGGCCTGTGTCAGCGCGAGGTTACCGGCCGAGAGCAGCACGAGCACGCGCTCGCCCGCGCGCTCGAACACGAGCATCTTGCGAAAGGTGCTCACGTGATCGACACCCGCATTGGTGCGGGTATCGGAGAGAAAGACGAGCCCGGCATCGAGCTTCATGGCCACGCAATACGTCATGTCGTTCCTGTCTTGCCGTGCGGGGCACCCTGCCCGGGCACGCTGAAAGCTATTGTTGTTGGTCGAGCGGCACGGTATCGACTTTGACCGATACGTGCAGCGCTTCCGTCGCCCCGCCGCTGCGCATGCCTCTGACGGGCGCGGCAGATTCGTAATCGCGCCCGACGGCCAGCCGGCAGTAGTTGCCGCTGGCGAAGCAGGCATGGGTGACGTCGATGCTGACCCACCCCGCTCCATCGACCCATACGTCGACCCACGCGTGGCTGGCCGCGTGCGGTACGTCGCCGGGATCGAGATATCCGCTGACGTATCGCGCGGGCACGCCTCGCGCTCGACACACGGCGAGCATCAGGTGCGCATGATCCTGGCAAACACCCCGCCCGAGCGCGAGCGCCTGCGCTGCGGTACTGGTCACGGCGGTGATGCCGGATGCATAGTCGACATGTTCGCAGATGGTGGCGGCGAGCGCCAGCAGGTCGCCCGGCGAGGCGACGCCGGCGGCGTCGGCAAGCGCGTCGATGGCATCGCTGCGGCCGGTGAGCGGCGTCGGGCTTGCGAAGGATAACACCGGTACGGCGTGGTTGGTCTCGCCGAGCCGTCCGTCGATGAGCGGCGTGGTGTCGACCTCGCCTTCGGCGGTGAGGCGGATTTCGCTGTGCGGCTGGTGCAGCACGAGGGTATGCATGTCGTTCCCGTAGGCGTCGCGTGCGGGCGTGAGCTTGCCGGGTGCGGCCAACCGCCAGTGCACGATACGCTGCACGTTTGACGCCGCAGGCGTGAGCCGAAGTTGCTGGATGGTGTAGCGCACCGGCGTGTCGTAGCGGTAGGTGGTCTCGTGGCGGATGGTCAGGCGCATGGCATCAGGCGGCGAGCGGGATCAGGAAGGTCTGGCTGATCTTGTTGCCGAGCAGGGAGACTCGCTCGAGGAGTTCAGTCAGGACGGGGTGAAGACCTTGTTGCTGGATTTGCTGGATGTCGGTGTACTTGAGTTCGGCTTGTAGCTTTCCGGCGTAGCGTTCAACATCCCCCGACTGGGCATTGGACAGGGTGGCAAGATTTTCGCATACGCCGTTGAGCGATGCGAGCAAGGAACGCGGCATGTGTGCGTTGAGCATGAGCAGTTCGACGACGCGCTCTGGCGTAATGACGTCGCGGTAAACTTTGCGGTAGATTTCGAAGCCGGACACACTGCGCAGTACGGCGGACCAGTAGTAGAAGTCGGTGGGATGGGACGCGTCGGGCCCCGCCCGATCGGCGCGCACGGCTTCGTGGAAGCGCACGTCGAGAATTCGCGCGGTGTTGTCGGCGCGTTCGAGGAAAAGGCCCAGGCGGGTAAAGTAGAAGGCATCATCCTGGAACAAGGTGCCAAAGCTCACGCCGCGCGAGAGGTGCGAGCGCACTTTGACCCATTCGAAAAGATGGGCTGGATCGCGCTCGAGCAGATCGAGCATGCGCGGAAAATCGAGCCAGGTACTGTTGACGGTTTCCCATAGTTCTGTCGTGAGTGTCCCCCGAACGGCGCGCGCGTTTTCGCGCGCCGCCTCAAGGCAACAGGCGATGCTCGACGGGTTATCGCGATCGCGCACGACGAAGTCGAGAACGTTGGCACGTGTGGCTCGCGCATGTTTTCGATTGAACGCTGGCTCGAGTTCGGAGATGCGCAAGGTGGCACGCCAGCCAGCCTCGTCGTTGAAGGTGCTGGCGTGCGCCCGGGCGCTGTCGGTATCGTCTTCGTCATCGATGGCGTCTTGCGGCAGCAGCAGGTTCTGCAAGTTGACGTCGAGCAGGCGTGCGGTGTTTTCGGCCCGCTCCATGTAGCGAGCCATCCAGAACAGGTGATCGGCGGTACGGCTGAGCATGTTCTCTTCCCGATATGATTTTTTGTCGTTTCCGGCGAGCGCGGGCTATTTTTCGAGCACCCAGGTGTCTTTTGTCCCCCCGCCCTGGGAGGAATTGACGACGAGTGAACCTTCGGTAAGCGCGACGCGGGTAAGCCCGCCCGGTACCATGGTGACGCCTTTGCCGGAGGAGAGCACGAATGGACGCAGGTCAATATGTCTGGGCGCAATGCCCGCCTCGACGAAGGTGGGGCATGCGGACAGTGCGAGCGTAGGCTGGGCGATATACCCGTCGGGTTTGGCAATGAGCCGCTGCCGGAATGCTTCGATTTCGGCTCGGGTGGACGCAGGCCCCACGAGCATCCCGTAACCTCCGGCGCCATGCACTTCTTTGACGACGAGGTCGCCAAGGTTGTCGAGGGTGTAGGCAAGATCGTCCGCTCGACGACACTGGTAGGTCGGAACGTTGTTGAGTATGGGCTTCTCGCCCAGGTAAAACTCGATCATGTCCGGCACGAACGGGTAGACGGATTTGTCGTCGGCAACGCCGGTGCCAATGGCATTGGCCAATGTGACGCGCCCCGCCCGGTAGACGCTGAGCAATCCGGGCACGCCCAACGTGGAGTCGGCACGGAAGGCCAACGGATCGAGAAAGTCGTCGTCGATTCTGCGATAGATGACGTCGACGCGCTTCGGACCATTGGTGGTTCGCATGTAGACAAGGTTGTCCTCAACGAACAAGTCCTGCCCCTCAACCAACTCGATACCCATCTGCTGCGCCAGGAAGGCATGCTCGAAGTAGGCGGAGTTGTAGATGCCAGGCGTCATGACGACGACGGTGGGATCATCCACCCCCACCGGCGCCACCGCGCGCAGGCTGTCAAGCAAGAGGTCCGGATAATGCTCGACAGGCGCAATCCGGTTTCGCGCGAACAGTTCAGGGAATAACCGCATCATCATCTTGCGGTTTTCCAGCATGTACGACACGCCAGACGGCACTCTGAGATTGTCCTCGAGCACGTAGAACTCCCCATCATCGCCCGCCCCCGCACGCACGACGTCCACACCCGCAATGTGCGCGTAGATGTCGCCCGGCACGTCAACACCCTGCATCTCCGGACGATACTGCGCATTCTTTAATACCTGCTCCGCCGGAATGACCCCCGCCCGCAAGATGTCCTGCTCATGGTAGACGTCATGAACGAACCGGTTCAACGCTTCCACACGCTGACGCAATCCCGTCTGCAAGGTCTGCCATTCGTGCGCCGGAATGATTCTCGGGATCAGGTCGAATGGGATCAAGCGCTCTGTACCCGCCTCATTTCCATATACAGCAAACGTAATCCCCACACGCCGGAACGCAAGATCAGCCTCAGCACGCTTGTGGTGCAAGACGTCGTCAGACTGGCACTTTAGCCAATCGTCAAACCGACGGTAATGCGCCCGCGTCGCACCCGTGATGCTCGCCATCTCGTTGTAGCTCTCGACCATATGCTTCTCCGCAGATTGCTGTGTCGAGATCGAGCAATATCCATGCCCGAGCCGCTTTTCTACCCGTTTCGCACGATTTCCGTGCAACCCTCACCTCATTTCGCACCACGTCGGTGATTCCTAGTATAGGAGTTGGTTTTTCTGGAGGAATCGGGGATGGGTTTATTCTTCTCCCCCCCTCTACACCTCCCCCCCGGAAGGACCGGAGCCCCTTTCCGCCTCTCAAACATAAACCCAACTCGCTGCAGAAAGGGGCCCCGGCCCTTCCCCCCTCCACGCCCCCAGTCCTCCCACCGAAACCGCCCGCTTCCCGCGCCATCCCCTCCGCTCCCCTGTCCCGTCGACACCTACCGCCTCCAGCGCCATCGCGACGCCGCACCCGCCCCGCGCGTGCTTCGCATCTGCCGCGTGACGGCCGCGTCGTCGCTCACACCTCTTCAGTCCCTCTCCACCTCCTCCTCAACTCCTCTTCACTTTCTATCTCGCCTCTCGCTCCCCCCCCCACGCTTTTTCTCCCCACATATGCAAAACGCCGGGCTCTCCCCGGCGTCTTCGCTGTCCTTCACGTTCTCTTCTCTTTCGCCTTGCCTACGCCGCCTTTCGCGCCGATCTCACCGCCTCCAACGCCGCCCGCGTCAAGACATATGTCCCCGGCAAATCCCGCTCGTCACAGTTGTGACCCTCGCCCCCACGATCCACCACCACGAAATCACTCACCTCTTCCAACGCCAATAACGGGTGATGCCACACGCCACGCGCATAGTTCACCCCCTGCCACCCCTCCGAGACAAACGCCCTCATCTGACTCACGTCCAATTCGCCCGCCGGCGCAACCACCACCAGGTACGGCGTCGTCTTCAACGGGATGAACGCCTGACTCCCCAACGGATGCCGCTCCAACATCGTCACCTCATACGGCAACTGCCTCGGCTGACCCCGGAAAACATTGACCAACGTGTGACCCCCCTCCGGCCCCAGATCAACCGTCGCCAAATCGTGATACCGCTCCGTCGTCCCACCATTGATCCCGAAATGCTTCGCCCCCGACAACTCGATCACATCGCCAAACGGCGCAAACGCCTCTCGCGTCAATCGCTCGATCTTCAACGCCGCTCCCGCCATGTCACTCTCCTTTTTTCCCTTTTCATTTCCCCTCTCGCATTCGCTTTCGGCCGCGAGAGGGATTCATGCGCACTTATGCTTTCTTTTCGCTTAACCGGCCCCACAGCCGCAAACGCGATACGCCACCGTCCGGAATGATGTTGAAGCGG
>NZ_CABPRU010000010.1 GCF_902459705.1 Pandoraea terrigena
TTGCATGCCGCGCTGGAACGACGTGGCCGCCCCTTGCGCCGTCGTCGCGTTGTTCACCAGCGACTCACCCGAGAGCAGACGCGCCGAGCGACGTTGCTCTTCCGAACCCGCCGTTTGCAACGCCATGGCCGACAGCACGCTGCCCCCGATCTTGCCCGAGGCCAGATCGCCCAACGCCACGCCGTCGACCGAGGCCAGCGCCGCTTGCTCGTTGGCGTTGTAACCGCCGTCTGCCCCGAGGAAATTCACTGCGCTGGTTTCGGTGATGGTCACTCGACCGCCGCTATTGCCATCGGTGCCGCCATCGGTACCATCGCCAGTCGAGATGCTGCCGAATTCGACTTCACCGATCTGCACTTCGGCGTCGCCCGGCGCATCCACGACCGTCACTTGCTGCTTGAGCAGATCGGTGACTTCGATGCCGTCATCCACGGCGACGTTGATCTTGGTCGCGCGGAAATCGCTGCTTTCCGAGACTTGAATCGCGCCGAACGCCAGGTCTTCACCTTGCTTCGCAACACGCGAGTTCAGCTTCGCCCCCTCGCTCGACGCGTACTTGCGCACGGCCAGCTTGTTCGTACCGAGTTCAATCGTCCCGGCATTCGTGATGTCGGTCACACCGCTGACGTCTGCGCCCAGCGCAACCGTACCCGCACTGGCAACGCTCACGGTGCCCGAGCCCAAGGCGTTCGCATGGGTCGCCGTCAACGTGCCGCCTTGAACGCTCAGACGATCGATGTCGCTTTGATCGCCGGACAACGTGAGATTGCCGGTGCCGATCTTGGTCAGTTGAACGCCCTGGGTCGTCTGCGCGACAGCCGGAGTCCTCAGTGCGGCCAACTCAGTCGTCTCCGCCGTCACTTTACCCTCGACCCGAGGTTCGATGCCAGCCACCGTTTTCACGAAACGGCCGCCGAACGCGTCGTCCTGATTGGCCGAACCCAACGTCACCTCCGTCGCCCCGGTGACGACATTCCCCGTGCCTGAAAGTGAACCAATCGTGATGGCCTTGTGGGTGCCCGTCTTTACCGCGAAGGAATCGTCGACAAGGTCCCCAACGTATGAGACATCCAGCATGCCACCGCTCATCTTGACGATAGCGTTGTCCGCAGTGGTCTTGCCGGCCAGGCCGATCGAACCCTCATTGGACAAATGGATGTTTTCAAGCGTCGTGTCGAAAAACGTTACCTCTCCCGAGGCGCGATTGTTGACGAGCGCATTTCCACCGAATGCGTTGGCGATAAAAACTGCGCCCTCATTGTCGAGCTTGAGTTTTTCGAGAGACGCGCCGTTGGCGACAATGGTGCCTTTCACCGAATTATCGATATTCGACTCGCCGCCCGACGTTGCCCACAGGTCTACATAACCGCTATTCGCTACGCGCGCCCTTTCCAGTGACGATTCCGAGAAAAGCACCTCACCGGCTACGTTGTTGGCGATGTTGGCATCGCCCGCGGATGACGAAATGAAATCGAGCTTCCCTGAATTGATGATCGCCGATTGCTTGGCACTCGCCGCCCGGAAATCGACGGCGCCACCTTTCAAGATCGAGATCGTGCTGGCACCGGCGTCGGAACCTTCCTTAAACGCCACGCGGCCACTCTGATGAGCGAAAAGCCAGGCATTGCCTGAACTCGTGCCCGCTTCGAACGCAACGAGACCACTCGCGCCTGGCGTCCTGGCGTCAACCCCGACCATGATGGACACGTTGCCAGCGTCGTTTCGGATCCCGCCCCCCCCTTTCTCAAATACCAGCGCCCCGTTTGCGTCGACAGCGATATCCAGTTTTCCGGAGCCCTCGATGCCCTGGAAGATGTTCAGTTGACCGTCCTTGACGTCCAAGCGGTGATCCGCTTCTCCTGAGAGGCGTAACGTACCGACGTTTCGCCGCGGATGCGCCAACCCTATGAACGGGTTCGAGGCTTCCCCAGAACGCTGCGTAAGCTCGAGAATGGTTTTCTCATTGATAAGGTCGCCGCGGTTCTCCTTCTGGAGGTCGGAAAAAGTACCGCTCAAGTTATCGACGGCCCACGAACCGATTTCCTTGGCGTTTCCGCTCTCCATCTCGGCCTTCAACTCGAACCGGTTAATGAGTTCGTGCAAGGGCTGACCATTAGCATTATTCAGCGCCTCCAGCGTCTCTTTGACACGTCCCATCTTCTCCGAAAGCGCAAGCGAATCGGCCTTGATCGCGTTGATCCGGGTATCACGAGACAAGAATGCCGAGAACTTGCCAATTTCCTCGGCTCGCGCCTCGTCGCTCGCAGCGACAACCGAGTTCGCACTTTCCTTGATTTTCTTGAGATCCTCGACGCTCGTGAAATCGATATAAGCCAGAGGCTTTCCGTCTTTTCCAATTTCGGCCAATTCGAGCATGTTGTCGGCTATCGACACAATTTCCTCAAGCTGTCGATTTTGCATTTCCAGGACATCAATCTCCAGAATCCCCTGAATTTTTTCGGCGGTAGCGCGCCACATTGTTGCTCGATTGTACTCATCGATCTTCTCTTCATTCGCAAGCGCAATCTTTTTGATTTGAGACGCCAACGCGTTTGCAATATGCGCCTTACTCCGCTGCACGATGGCATCAGCCGTCTCGACTTGCGCCGCGGCGACAGTGGGAAACGCCGTGGCCGCCACCATCGCCGCCACCGCCATATGAATCGTCGTCTGACGCAACGCGCCAACCCTTTGGGGCTTTCCTGGCATCTGATGCTCCCTTGGTTTCTTTCAAAAGAATCGACGACGTCGGCCACGGTCTATTCGATAGCGGCATAGCGGTCGTCAACGAAAGGGAGCGATTCTAGGAGACGAACTATCAAATCTTCATTTAATGACGATCGAATTAGTATTTTTTCCTAATCCAAATCATTTTTTATAATTTTTAGGAAAAATCACACAAATCAATCGGAATTAATATTAAAAATAACGCGAATAGCATGAATTTAGTGACGCAATTAGCGCGAAGAAACTTCATCCGGCCACCGCAAATAGCGGCGCCCACAACGCATTTGGGCTATCGCCCATCCAGGCGCTTCGCCCTTCCCTAAGGCACCGGGAACGCCATAAAAAAACCCGCCGTGCCCTTTCGGGCACGACGGGTTTTCCGTCCTTCTTTACAGCAAACGGGCCTTACGGTCGCCTGCGCAAGCTCACACGCGCTCTCGCACCGCCGTCGACTCAGGCCACCGGCTTACGCCTGGGCTTGACATCGGTGCTGTCGATTTCCTCGAGCACATCGCGAAACTCGGCAATGTCCTCGAAGCTGCGGTACACCGACGCAAAGCGAATGTACGCAATCTTGTCGAGCCGCTTCAACTCGCGCATCACCAACTCGCCAATACGCTGACTCATCACCTCGCGCTCCGCACCGGCCAGCAGCTTGTATTCGATGCGCGCAATCGCGGCATCCATTGCTTCGGCACTCACGGGGCGCTTGCGAATCGCCAATTGCATACTGGCGCGCACCTTCGCGCGGTCGTACTCAGCGCGGCTGCCGTCTTTCTTGACGACCGCCGGCATCGCCAGCTCGACACGCTCGTACGTGGTGAAACGCTTGTCGCACGACGGGCATTTCCGGCGCCGCCGGATGGCGGCGCCGTCTTCCGCTTCACGCGAGTCGATGACTTGCGTGTCATCGTGACGGCAGAACGGGCAGCGCATGCGGGCGGCGTCCGGGGCTTAGCCGTAGACCGGGAAACGCTGGGTCAACTCGGCCACTTGCGCACGCACACGGGCCAGGTTCTCGGCATCTTCCGGATTCTCCAGCACGTCGGCGATCAGGTTGCCGACGCGTTCCGCCTCGGCTTCCTTGAAACCGCGCGTCGTCATGGCCGGCGAGCCCAGACGCACACCGCTCGTCACGAACGGCTTTTCCGGATCGTTCGGAATGGCGTTCTTGTTCACGGTAATGTGCGCTTCGCCCAGTGCAGCTTCCGCCGCCTTGCCAGTGATGTTCTTGGCACGCAGGTCAACCAGCATCACGTGCGATTCGGTCCTGCCCGACACGATGCGCAGGCCGCGCTTGACCAGCGTCTCGGCCAGCACGCGGGCGTTCTTCACGACTTGTTCCTGATACGCCTTGAATTCCGGCGATGCGGCTTCCTTGAACGCGACAGCCTTGCCGGCGATCACGTGCATGAGCGGGCCACCCTGGATACCCGGGAAGATGGCCGAGTTGATCGGCTTCTCGAACTCGGCCTTCATCAGGATCACGCCGCCGCGCGGGCCGCGCAGGCTCTTGTGCGTGGTCGTGGTCACGAAGTCGGCGTGCGGCACCGGGTTCGGGTACACACCGGCGGCGATCAGACCGGCATAGTGCGCCATGTCGACCATGAAGTACGCGCCGACCGACTTGGCGATCTGCGACATACGCTCGAAGTCGATCTTCAAGGCGAAGGCCGAGGCGCCCGCCACGATCAACTTCGGCTTGTGTTGCTGCGCGAGCTTCTCGGCAGCGTCGTAGTCGATGTCTTCCTTCTCGTTCAGGCCGTAGCTCACCACGTTGAACCACTTGCCCGACATGTTGACCGGCGAGCCGTGCGTGAGGTGGCCCCCGTGCGCCAGGCTCATGCCCATGATCGTGTCGCCCGGCTTGAGCATGGCGAAGTACACGCCCTGGTTAGCCTGCGAGCCCGAGTTCGGCTGCACGTTCGCGGCTTCCGCGCCGAACAGCGCCTTCACACGGTCAATGGCCAGTTGTTCCACGATGTCGACATACTCGCAACCACCGTAGTAACGCTTGCCCGGATACCCTTCCGCATACTTGTTGGTCAGTTGCGAGCCCTGCGCTTCCATCACGGCCGGGCTGGTGTAGTTTTCCGATGCGATCAGCTCGATGTGGTCTTCCTGACGCTGGTTTTCTTTCTGAATCGCGGCCCAGACGTCGGGATCGACGGAGGCAACGGTGGATTTCGATTTGTCGAACATGGCGTTTCCGTTGAATTGAACAGGTTTTCCGGGAGGGGATGGCGCAGCGCATCTTCCTTTGTGCTTCGGAAGACGATAGACAGGGCAGCACCAACCATCACGGCTGCCCAGGCGAACGGCAAATAAGACCCCGGCGCTTCCCGGTGGGTTGCTCCACCTCGGGCACACAAGGCTGTGCACCCTAATCGCCAGTCACGCGGGGTTTGTGGCGTCGATAGTTTATGCGAGCTTGCGATGTTAGGCAACCCGCGGCGACGCGCCTCAATTAACCCAAATGCACCAAATTGGTGCAACACACCGGGGCCGCCGGGCAGGCAGTCGAACGGGCCGAACCGACGCACTCACGAGCGATCGCGAGCGGCGCCGACCGGCCCCAGAAAAGGCGCCTGATGGGTCTCGATGGCGCGGGCGCGCATGGGATACAACTGCGCCCACGCCTGGGCGGCCCATGCACCGCCCAGTCGTGTCACGAGAGAATCGCGCCGCGCCAGCAGGCGGTTCACGAATTCGCCCAGGTCTTCGGCCACCGAGGTCGCACCGGCAACGCGAGATGTCGCGCAGACGACCTCATGTTCCGCGTCTATCCAAGGCACGACGTGATGCGCCGAGATTCGCCCGAGACGGAAGGCCATCTCGGCCGCCAGCGCCCGCGCACCGGTCGGGTTCTTCAGTTCGTCGAGCACGGTCTTGCTGTCGACGGTTTGCGACAACCCGGTCAGCCGCCGGATGAACGCCGTGAAGGGTTCGCCGCAACGAAACGGTGTCATATCGGAAAGCGTGCCCTGAAAACCCGAATCGAGGCAGGCTCGGAAATCGACCGTCATCATATAGGGCAAGTCGTTCTTGTCGCGCCAGACACCGACGTTTTCCATGACGTCGTTGCAAAGATCCCGGTTGCCCAGCCACAGCGCCGCGACATACTGACGCGCCAATGCACATTGATAGACGTCGGGGAGACAACCGCAGAGCACGCCGCGCATCTCGTTACGTTTGCGTGCGGCGTCGGCGTAGGTCTGTGCCGCGTCCCCCGCGAGCGCGCCGGTCGGTGAACCGCCGGACCGCACAAGCACGCGTGCCATTTGCCGCCCTGCCTCGCGGGCGCCGTCGCGGGCACGCGAGGACGCATCGCCCTGAGCGTCGTGCGCACGCAGCGAGAGTTGCGCACCGTCGGCCCCCTCGATCGCGCGCCGCGCGGCTTCCCCCTCCAGCCATTGGCCGAGGGGCCGGTACATCGGGAGGTACGTCGTCGCCAGGTAGATCCTGTCGGGCGCCCGGGTGCCGTCGAACGCCAACGAGCATCCCCGAACCAGCATTGCCGTCGGTGTCGCCAGGCCCAACGCGCCGAACAGACGCGAGGCCAGCCACGTCCGCGTGGCATGCGCAGCGCTCGGGAACGCCGTCACCACGTACTGCGGCGCCTGCGCATCCGCGTCGAACGACAGTCGAACGGCCACGCCGGAGTCACCGGCTGGGAGCGCGTCATGTACGCGCCGCGCGGCAGAGAAATCGCATGGCCCGATGGGAGGCAGCGGCGCCCCGCTACCGTCGTGTCCGGTGACCGCCCCGAACGTTCCGAAAGCATCGGCCTCCGGCAACACGTCGGCCCGTTTCGGCCGAGCGGCCGTGGCGTTGGCAGGGGAACTGACGGCATGGCCCCCGATGGGATAAGCGTTGACGTCCATCACGACTCTCCTTCGTCGTATGGCGGGCTCCGGCGCGCGCAGCGCCTGCCGACCGACCCGGTTGAGATCGGCCGATGTTGCTGCGCCGCCGGACGTCAAGCTTTCGAAAACGAGGCAAGTTCGGACAAATCCGTCGCGCGTCGCACGCGATGCGCACGTCGACACGCCCGCGCACGCTTCCACGACGCGCTACACGCCATCGCGCACGCCCGGCACACGCCCGGCACACGCCCGGCATTGCACCCGGACACGTACCTGACATGCCCCCGATAATGCCTTTGCGCCGACCGCCAGATGGTCGGCGCAACCGGACGTCAAAGCTCGATCTTCGTTCCCAGCACGGCGAGGAACTGCGCGATCCACGCCGGATGCGCAGGCCAGGCAGGGGCGCTCACCAGGTTTCCATCGGTATGCGCCTCGTCGATCCCGATCTCCACGTACGTCCCGCCAGCCAGCCGCACCTCCGGCGCGCAGGCCGGATACGCCGAACACTCCCGCCCTTCGATGACGTCGGCCGCCGCCAGCAACTGCGCACCGTGACAGATCGCCGCTATCGGCTTGTCGCTCTCGGCAAAATGTCTGACGATCGCGATGACCTCGTCGTTCAGGCGCAGATACTCCGGCGCGCGGCCGCCGGGAATCACCAGCGCGTCGAAGTCGGCGGGGGAAAGCCCGTCGAACGTCGCATTGAGCGTGAAGTCGTGACCGCGCTTCTCGCTGTACGTCTGATCGCCTTCGAAGTCGTGAATCGCAGTGCGCACCTTGTCGCCCGCCTTCTTGCCGGGGCAGACGACCTCCACCCGGTGCCCCACCGCCATGAGTGCCTGTACGGGCACCATCAACTCGTAGTCTTCGACATAGTCGCCTGCCAGTACCAGAATCCGCTTCTTGCCCATGTGACTCTCCGTTCAGAGAAAAGATGGAAGGGAAACCGCCCCTCCATGTTACTCAATTCCGATGACGTCGCCGGGACAGCGGTCGACGCCCCGTCTCGCTCGACAAATGAACGACAGACGAAAAAAAACCGCGTGCCGAAGCACGCGGTGTCAAGCCGGCGCAAAACGCCGTCGGTCAAGCCGAGGCGCGCGCCACACCGTCAGTCCGGGACGGCGCGCGCCGATATCCTTTGTCGTCAATAGGTTTCGAGATGCAGGCGTCCTTCCGACTTCATCTGTTGCCAGAGGGCCTGCCAGTCGAGCCCGGCATCGCCCGCAATCGTCTGCAGCGCTTGCAACACGCCGTCTTCCATGCCCTTGAGCCCGCACACGTAAATGTAGGTGTGGTCGTGACGCAGCAGCGCCGCCACATCAGCCGCGCGCTCGCGCATGGCGTCCTGCACGTAGCGCTTGGGCTGCCCCGGCGTGCGGGAAAAGGCGAGATTCGTGTCGATGAAGTCTTTCGGCAAGTTGAGCAAGGGGCCGAAGTACGGCAGTTCACCCTGCGTGCGCGCACCAAAGAACAGCATGAGCTTGCCGGTCGCCCCCTTGAGTCGGCGACGGCGGCGATACTCCGTCATCGCCCGCATCGGGGCCGCCCCGGTGCCGGTGCAGATCATCAGCAGATGCGAATCCGCATGGTTCGGCATCAGGAACGTGCTGCCGAACGGGCCCATCACGTTCACCACGTCGCCCTTCTTCAAATCGCACAGGTAGTTCGAGCACACCCCGCCGACCGCCTGGTCATGGTGATCCTTCGTCACGCGTTTGACCGTGAGCGCCAGGTTGTTGTAGCCGGGGCGCTCGCCGTCGCGCGGCGAGGCAATCGAGTACTGGCGCGCATGATGCGCCCGGCCGTCGCTCGTGGTGCCCGGCGCGATGATGCCGATCGACTGTCCTTCGAGCACAGGGAACGGCTGCTTGCCGAAGTCGAGCACGATGTGATGGATGTCGCTCTCGGTGCTCGCATCGGTCAGGCGATAGTTGCCGACCACGGTGGCCTGTACCGGCGCCTTGTGGTTGTACAGATTCACGTAGGGCTTCGCGGCGGACCACGGCGGCACCACCGAGCCACGCACGAAGTCCGAGCCGGCGATGACGGGCTCGGGTGTGTCGGACGACGCACCACCAGGTGTGCCCGGTGCCGCCTCGCCAATCGTGCCCTGACCGGCAAGCGCATCTTCCTGCACGGGCAACTCGTCCCACGTGAGTTGGTCCTCGACAGCGTACGCGTCGGCCTTGAGCACGTCGCGCCAGTTATCGATGGCCCCCGTCGGGCACGGCGAGATACACGCCATGCACCCATTGCACGTGTCCGCGCGCACCACGTAGTTGTTCTCGTCGTGCGTAATCGCGTCGATCGGACACGTCTCCTCGCAGGTGTTGCAGCGAATGCAGATCTCCGGATCGATCAGATGCTGCTTCAGGACTTCGACCGGAACGGGGCCGTTCATGATGCTGTCTCCTTGTGGGATGGCTCGCGCCTGGGCTCTCGCTGGCCTTAGTTGAAACGCACGTACTCGAAGTCGATCGGCTGACGGTTGATGCCGAGCGGGGGCGGCGCGATCCAGTTGGCGAACTTGCCCGGCTCGGTCACGCGGCCCATGAGCGACGCCACATACGCGCGATCCTCCGCCGACGGCAGCCATTCGCGCTCGTGCGCGGCCCATTCGGCCTCGCTCACCACACGGCCGTCCGGCGACACGCGCACCCCCGCGAACGTGCCGATCTGGCGATTGAACGCCTTGTGCGGCACGGTCAGGCGGAAGTCGATCCCGGCCTTCTCCAGCACCTTGTTCCAGCGATTCACGCCCGCGACCGAGTCCTTGATGTAGTCGTCGCGCAGCACTTCGTTCATCGCGTTGAGCATCGGCACTTCGCGCTCGACGAGCCGGCCGTTGTCCACGTCCAGCAGCCGGTACATCTGGCCGTTGAGTTGATGGTCGTCGTCGCGCTTGCCCTCTTCATAGCGGCCCTTCAGGCCCGAGCTGTAGAAGATGGCCGCGTTCGACGACTGATCGGCACCGAACAGGTCGATCGTCACGGAATAGTGGAAGTTGACGTAGCGCTGGATCGTCGGCAGGTCGATCACGCCGGCGGCGCGCAGCTTGGCGACATCGTCGGTCTTCAGCTCGTTCATCACCTGCGCCGTGCGAGCGATCACGCGCGAGACGCCCGATTCGCCCACGAACATGTGGTGCGCCTCTTCAGTCAGCATGAACTTCGTGGTCCGCGCGAGCGGATCGAAGCCCGACTCGGCCAGTGCCGAGAGCTGGAACTTGCCATCGCGATCGGTGAAATACGTGAACATGTAGAACGCCAGCCAGTCCGGCGTCTTTTCGTTGAACGCGCCGAGAATGCGCGGATTGTCTTCGTCGCCCGAGCGGCGGCCGAGCAGCGCTTCGGCTTCTTCGCGGCCATCGCGGCCGAAGTAGCGATGCAGCAGGTAGACCATCGCCCACAAGTGGCGGCCTTCTTCCACGTTCACTTGGAACAGGTTGCGCAAATCGTACATCGACGGCGCCGTCAGTCCGAGGTGACGCTGTTGCTCGACCGAGGCGGGTTCCGTGTCACCTTGCGTGACGATGATGCGGCGCAGGTTCGCGCGGTGCTCGCCCGGCACGTCCTGCCACGCGGCTTCGCCCTTGTGCTCGCCGAAGTGGATCTTGCGATCGGCGTCACCCGGCGTGAGGAAGATGCCCCAGCGATAGTCCGGCATCTTCACGTGATCGAAGTGCGCCCAGCCGCTCGGATCCACGCTGACCGCCGTGCGCAGATAGACGTCGAAGCCGTGCGAGCCTTCCGGGCCCATGTCGCCCCACCAGGACAGGAAGTTCGGCTGCCACTGTTCCAGCGCACGTTGTAGTGTGCGGTCGTCCGACAGGTTGACGTTGTTAGGGATCTTCTCGCTGTAGTTGATCGAAGCCATCGTGGGAATCCTCGTGTCTCGTACGTATTCTGTATAAAACGTCTCGTCAGGTGCCGCCGCCCGGCGTTCGTCGCCAGGCGCGGCACCGCTCATTCGTCAGACGCGGTTCAGGTCGAACTGCGCCTTGTTGCCCTTGCCGTAGACCTTGAGCGCGCCCTTCTCGCCCACGGCGTTCGGACGGATGAAGATCCAGTTCTGCCACGCCGACAGACGGCCGAAGATGCGGGTATTCATCGTCTCCTTCCCGTTGAAGCGCAGGTTCGCTTCCATGCCGGTGAGCGCGTCGGGCGACATGGCCGCACGCTCCTCGATCGCGATACGGATTTCGTCCGGCCAGTCGAGGTCGTCGACAGCGGCGGTGACCAGTCCGAGACGCTCCGCCTCATCGGGGCGCACCTGGCGGCCGATGGTGGCGCGCGCGGCGTCGAGTTCCGCCGCATCTTCGTAAAACCGCCGTGCCAGTCGCGATTGATCGGTGACCATCGGCAACAGGCCGAAATTGACGTCGGTGAGCGTGATCGCGGGTTCGTCTTCCTCGCTGGCGGGCAGCGACGCCATGTACGTGCGGTCGGCCGCGAAGGCGAATTCGGCCAGCGTGCCGGCGAAACACGAATCCGGTTCGATCAGGGCGAAGAGCGAACGTGACGACACGTCGATACGCGCAAACGTACGGCGCAACATGCCGATGGTCTCGCGGACGAACCAATGATCCTGATGCGCCAGCAGCGACGCATCGGCGGCCAGCACATGTTTCGCTTCGCCCTCGGTGCGCAGCAGCCACGTGCCGATATCAAGTTCGTTCGTGCGCAGATTGAGGATGGCGTCGTCGAGTTCGCGCGCCATTTTCAGCGGCCACCAGTTCACGCCTGCGGCCTCGATACCGGCGATGTCCGCGGGCGGCTCGGACGTCGGCGCCTTCACGGTGAGGCTGGCAGTCCGGTTGGCGCGGTCAATTTCCACATCGACGAATTCGTAACGGATGGCGTCCGGCTCGTCGGTGCGCTCAATGCGCGTGAGCGTCACGCCCTTGCCGCCTGGGCGGTTGCTGCCTTGCGCCAGCGCCAGCGCGCGAGCCGACACCGTTTGTGCAAATTGTGCGGGCTTGACCACCTCGTCGACCAGGCGCCATTGCTTGGCGCGCTCGCCACGAATGCCCTCGACGATGGTGCAGAAGATGTCGGCGCGGTCGTTGCGCACGTGACGCTTGTCGGTCAGCCGGGTGAGGCCGCCGGTGCCCGGCAGCACGCCCAGCAGCGGGACTTCCGGCAGCGCGACCGACGACGAGCGGTCGTCGACCAGATAAATCTCGTCGCAGGCCAGCGCGAGCTCATAGCCGCCGCCTGCGCACGCGCCGTTCACGGCGGCGAGGAACTTCAGGCCGGAATGACGGCTGGCATCCTCCAGACCGTTACGCGTTTCATTGGTGAACTTGCAGAAGTTGACCTTCCACGCATGCGTGGACAGACCGAGCATGAAGATGTTCGCGCCCGAGCAGAACACGCGATCCTTGGCGCTGGTGACGACCACCGTCTTGACTTCCGGGTGCTCGAAGCGGATGCGCTGAACGGCATCGTGCAGTTCGATGTCCACCCCGAGATCGTACGAATTGAGCTTGAGCTTGTAGCCTTCGCGAATGCCACCGTCTTCCGAAATATCGATCGCGAGCGTCGCCACCGAGCCTTCGAAGCTCAACTTCCAGTGCTTGTACTGCGTGGGATCCGTACGATAGTCGACGCGGGGTTTGCCGAACATGATTGCCTCCAACACGAATAATGATCTTGTTGGATTGCAATATAGTGCAGCACAAAGACAGCGTCAACTAATTTTCCATATAAAAATGAATTATTTTGCATTCCCATGACGGTCAATCTGACGACAATTGCACGGCGAGACGTCCACGCAATTGTAGATAGGCATCGGCCAGCACGCGCCCACTGGTGTCGAAGCTCATATCCGCCTTGGCATAGAAGTCCTGCCGGCCGACCAGGATGCGCTTCAGGTCGTCCATCGCTTCCGCGTTGCCCGACATCGGACGCAAATCACCCTGCGCCACCACCCGCTTCATGTGCTCTTCGGGCGCGGCCTGCAGCCACACCGTATAGCAGTGGGTGAGCAGGAAGTTGAACGTCGCGGCGTCGCTCACGATACCGCCCGGCGAGGCGATCACGGCGCGCGGGTGCTCGGCCACGACGGCTTCGAGCGCACGCAATTCATAGCGGCGGTAAGCGCTGGCGCCATACAGCGAATAGATCTCCGACGGCGGACAGCCGGCTAGCTGCTCGATCACGCGATTGAGTTCGACGAACGGCACGTGCAAGTCGTCGGCGAGCATGCGGCCCAGCGTCGACTTGCCCGCGCCACGCAGCCCGATCAGCGCGATACGGCCGCGCCGGTCCGGGTCGCGCTCGCTACCGGCAAACAACTCGCTGAGCGCCTGACGCGCGCGCGTGAGCGCCTCGCCGTCACGGCCATGCAGGATTTCACGAATGAGCAACCACTCGGCCGACGATGTCGTCTCGTCACCCACGATTTCTGCCAAAGTGCAATTTAGTGCCTGTGCGAGCTGACGCAGGAACAGCACAGACGCGTTACCGACGCCCGACTCCAGATTGGCCACGTGGCGCTCGGAGACACCGGCATCCAGCGCCAGCGCCTTGCGCGTCAGGCCGCGCCGGGCGCGCAGCGTGCGCACGCGCTCGCCCAGCGCGACCAGGAAAGGGTCTTTCTCACTGGCGCCTCGCGCCGTTGGCACCCCATCGGCTTGCGCACTCTTATTCATCTGATGAGATCCTCAAAACAGGTAACATGTAATATATTGCTTGACAGCCAAAATTGCATGCTCTAATTTTCACCATGCGCCGATAAAAAAGCAAACGCGGACCGGAAATTCCGAGTCGTGCCGTTGATCGGCGTCATATCAACAGACAGTGCGCCAACCGTGGTGCGCGATCGACAGCCCATTGCCCAGGCAATGCCCGTCCGGACTTCCCCGGGCCTTCGTGCTGCCGCCGCGACCGGAGTCGCCACTGCGACGTCCCCAGGAGACATGGATGGATGTGCCCCAATTCCAGGCGCTGATTGCCGACCTGACACGCCAACTCGATGGCCGCGCCCTCGACGCCCCCCTTGCCGACTGGCTCAACGCGCATTACGGCGCCGGCTCGCCGGGTTACGAAGCGCTTGCCGACGCTTGCCGCACCGGCGTTGCCGAAGGCTGGCTGTGCAACCGCGAAGGCGGTGGCATCCGTTACGGACGCGTCATCAAGCCCACCCCCGATACGCATGGCTTTTCCGTCGACGTGGTGGACATGGCCGATCTGGCTGGGCCACACCATACGCATCCCAACGGTGAAATCGATCTGATCATGCCGCTCACCCCCGGCGCAACGTTCGACGGACATCCGGCGGGCTGGTGCGTCTACGGTCCCGGCACGGCGCATCGGCCGACAGTTGCCAGCGGGCGCGCCCTCGTGCTGTACCTGTTGCCCGACGGCGCCATCGAATTCACGCGCAGCGCCTGATCCGGCGCCCCCTCCCTGATATCCCTCGGTTCATGCTCATGCGTTCCCCTGCCTTGCTGGAAAATTACGTCGCTGGCCAATGGGTGGCCGGCGGCGGCGCGCCCACCGCACTCACCGATCCCGTGACGGGCGAGACACTCGCCTTCGTGTCGAGCGCCGGCCTGGATCTCGACGCCGCGTTCACCTTCGCGCGAGACGTCGCCGGACCGGCGCTGCGCGCCTTGTCGTACGGTGAACGCGCCAAGCGACTCTCGCAGATCGTCACCACCCTGCAGGCGAACCGCGACGACTACTACGCGATCGCCACGGCCAACTCGGGCACGGTCGCCACCGACTCCGCGGTCGACATCGACGGAGCGATCTACACGCTATCGACATATGCCAAGCTCGGCGCGACGCTGGGCGACACGCATACGCTGCTCGACGGCGTCGCCATGCCGCTGGCCAAGGATGGGTCGTTCGCCGTGCGTCACGTGTTCCGGCCGACACCCGGCGTGGCGCTGTTCATCAACGCATTCAACTTCCCCGCCTGGGGATTATGGGAGAAGGCGGCCGGCGCGTTGCTCGCGGGCGTGCCAGTGATCGTCAAGCCTGCGACCTCGACCGCATGGCTCACGCAGCGCATGGTGGCCGATGTCGTCGCCGCAGGCCTTCTGCCGCCGGGCAGCCTGTCGGTGATCTGCGGCAGCGCCGCCGGTCTGCTCGACCGGATCGGGCCGTTCGACGTGGTCTCCTTCACCGGCTCGGCGGACACTGCCGCCACGCTGCGCGCGCATCCGGCGTTCACCGAACGCTCAGCGCGCATCAACGTGGAGGCCGACAGCCTGAACAGTGCCGTCCTGCTGCCCGACGCCGCCCCCGGCACTACCGCGTTCGATCAGTTCGTGCGCGAGGTGGCACGCGAGATGACCGTCAAGGCGGGCCAGAAGTGCACGGCCATTCGTCGCGCGATGATCCCCGTCGAGCACTTCGACGCGGTGGCGTCGGCCATTGCCGGGCGCCTGGCCAAGACGGTCGTCGGCAATCCGCGCAATGAGACCGTGACGATGGGCTCGCTCGTGAGTCTGGCGCAACAACGTGCCGTGCTCGACGGCATCGCCCATTTGCAGGCGGAAGCCGAAACCCTCTACGACGGGAACCTCGACGGCGATCGCAAGACCACCTTCGTCGACGCCGGTGCCGACAGTGCTTGCGTGGCTCCCGTGCTGCTCGGCCTGCGCGATGGCGCGCGCGGGCAACGGGTGCACGACACCGAAGTCTTCGGCCCCGTAGCGACGCTCGTCGGCTATCGCGATCTCGATGAAGCGCTCGCACTGGCCAAGCGTGGGCAGGGCTCGCTCGTCGTCTCGCTGTACAGCAACGACGCCGTTGCCATGCGCGCGCCCGCCCTCGCGTTGGCCGACGCGCACGGTCGCGTGCACGCGGTCGATCCGTCGGTCGCGAAGACACAGACGGGGCACGGCAACGTCATGCCGCAATCGCTGCATGGCGGCCCGGGCCGCGCCGGCGGCGGCGAGGAACTCGGCGGCCTGCGCGCGTTGCGCTTCTATCACGTGCGCTCGGCCGTGCAAGGCCCCGCCGCGCTGATCGAAGCGATCACGCAAGATGCCGCCGAACTCCCGAAGGCGTAACCTATTCGTCATGCGTCGCCGCAAGCCGTCGCAGTCAAGGTGATTCATCCAGGCGCCGCCAGAGCGCCGGCAAGTCCTCACGCCGCGCGTCCACCCGTCTCACGTGTGCGTCGCGCGGTGATCCACCGGAGACAACATGGAAGCCGTACTCACCCCACCGCCGGCGAGCTTCAACTTCGCCGCGCATCTGGAGGCGCTCAACCGCGCTCGTGCTGCCAAGACGGCCTATCTCGACGACACGCGCACCCTCACCTATGGCGAACTGGCCGAGCAAAGCCGACGTTTCGCGACCGGGCTCACGCGCGCGGGCATCCATCGTGAAGAGCGCATCCTGCTCATCATGCTCGACACCGTCGACCTGCCGGTCGCCTTCCTCGGCGCCTTGTACGCCGGCGTGGTGCCTGTCGTCGTCAACACGTTGCTCACGGCCGACGACTACGCGTACATGATCTTGCACAGCAAGGCGCAGCTCGTGATCGCGTCCGGCGCGCTCATGCCGACCGTGCAGGCCGCGCTCGACAAGGTGGCCGAGGGGGCCACGCCACCGCCGTGCGTCGTCTCGCAACCGATTGCGACCGAGGCAGGCGCCGCCAGCGCCCTGCCAACCTTCGACGCCCTCGTCGACGGCCCCCCGAGCGCACTGCCCGCCGCCACCGACGGCGATGACATCGCGTTCTGGCTGTACTCGTCGGGCTCGACCGGCAAGCCCAAGGGCACGGTGCACACGCACGCCAACCTCTACTGGACGGCCGAGACGTACGGCCGCCACGTGCTCGGCATTCGCGAGGACGACATCGCCTTTTCCGCCGCGAAGCTCTTCTTCGCCTACGGGTTGGGCAATGCGTTGACGTTCCCGCTCTCGGTCGGTGCGACCGTCGTGCTGATGGCCGAGCGCCCGACGGCGCAAGCCGTGGCAAAACGGCTTCGCGAACATCGCCCGACGATCTTTTATGGCGTGCCGACGCTCTACGCCAATCTGCTCGCCTCACCACACCTGCCTGCCCGTGACGATGTGGCGTTGCGCCTGTGCACGTCGGCGGGCGAGGCGCTGCCGCGCGAAATCGGCGAGCGGTTCACGGCGCATTTCGGTGCGGAGATTCTCGACGGCATCGGCTCGACCGAGATGCTGCACATCTTCCTGTCGAATCGTGCCGGTCAGGTCGCCTACGGGACCACGGGCAAACCGGTACCGGGCTACGCCGTCGAGTTGCGCGACGAAGACGGCCATCCCGTACCCGACGGCGAGATCGGCGATCTGTATATCAAGGGGCCGAGTGCGGCGCTCATGTATTGGTGCAATCGCGAGAAATCGCGCGCGACGTTCCTCGGCCAGTGGCTCAAGAGCGGCGACAAGTACCAGCGCCTCCCCGATGGGCATTACGTCTACGCGGGACGCAGTGACGACATGCTCAAGGTCAGCGGCCAGTACGTCTCGCCCATCGAAGTCGAGATGGTGCTGATGCAGCACGACGCGGTGCTCGAGGCGGGCGTCGTCGGACGCGACGACAATGGCCTGACCAAGACGCAAGCCTTTGTCGTGCTCAAGCCAGGCGTTGCCGCGACCGACGAGATGGCCACCGAACTGAAGGCGTTCGTCAAGGCGCGCCTCGCCCCGCACAAATACCCTCGCGAGTTGGTTTTCGTCGACGATCTGCCGAAGACGGCGACGGGCAAGGTGCAGCGCTTCAAGCTGCGCGAGTTGCTTTAGGAGATGACAAGACGATGTCGGACGTACAGTTCGCCCGGATCGAGACGGCCTCGCACGGCCCGCTCTCGCTGGAATACCGATGGCTCAACCCCGAGCTTGCCGATGCCCCGCTGCTGGTCTTCCTGCATGAGGGGCTGGGCTCTGTCGCCATGTGGAAAGACTGGCCGCAGCAGTTGTGCGACGCAGGCGGATTTCGCGGCCTCGTGTATTCGCGCAACGGCTATGGCCGCTCCACGCCGCGCCCGCATGGCGAGAAGTGGCCGGTCGACTTCATGCACCGTCAGGCGCGCGAAGTGTTGCCCGCGTTTCTCGATGCGGTAGGCATTGGCCCCGAGCAGGCCGAGCGTGTGTGGCTCGTCGGCCATAGCGACGGCGGCTCGATCTCGCTGCTGTTCAGCGCGGCGTTCCCCGACCGGCTCGCTGGCGCGGTGGTGCTCGCGCCGCACCTGTTTGTCGAGGATCTGTCGGTGCAAAGCATCGCGAAAACGAAAACGGTGTACGAGACGACGGATCTGCGCACCAAGCTCGGCCGCTATCACGACGATGTCGATTCCGCGTTCTGGGGTTGGAACGATATCTGGCTGGACCCCGCGTTTCGCGAGTGGAACCTGGTGGGCGCGGTGGCCAGCATCTCGAAGCCGCTGCTCGCGATCCAGGGCGAGGACGACGAGTACGGCACGATGGCACAGATGGACAGCATTGCCGCGCATGTGGCGCATGCGACAGTGGTGAAACTGCCGGCGTGTGGACATTCACCGCATCGCGATGCGCCCGTGCCACTGGGCGAGGCCATCGTCGCGTTCATTGGCCGTCATCACCCTTCGGCGAACCGCCAGGCCGCCTGACGTGGCGGGCGTGCTCCCGCCGAGGGGGCCGCCCGTGGCAACGAGATCCGTCAGATCACCCGCACACCGGGCGTGCCCGGACGCATGGCGCCAATGATGCCGGCGGCGTCGAAGCCGTCGGCGCGGAACACCGCGAGCACGTCGTCGACCGCGCCGGGCGCGCACGACACCAGCAGCCCGCCTGCCGTCTGCGGATCGCACAACAGATCGCGATCACGCGTCGTCAACCGCTCCCCCAACTCGACCGACGCGCCGTAGGACGCCCAGTTCCGGCCGGACGCGCCGGTGATGCATCCCTGGTCGGCCAATTCGCGCACGCCGTCGAACAGCGGCACGTCGGACATGCGCAGATACGCCGCCAGATGCGCACCGCGGCACATTTCGAGCGTGTGGCCGAGCAGACCGAAGCCCGTGACATCCGTGAGCGCGTGCACGCCGGGCAACGCCGCGAGCGCCGGGCCGACGCGGTTCAGGCGCGTCGTGGCGTCGATCATGCGGCGATAGCCCGCCTCGTCCAACTGATTCTTCTTGAGCGCCGCCGACATCACGCCCACGCCGAGCGGCTTGCCGAGGACGAGCACATCGCCCGCCTGCGCATCGGCGTTGCGCTTCAGGCGCTTGGGATGCACCACCCCGAGCGCGGCGAGTCCGTAGATCGGCTCGACCGAATCGATGCTGTGCCCGCCCGCAATCGGAATGCCCGCCTCGGTACAGATCGATTCGCCGCCGCGCAGGATCGCGCGGATCGTCTCGTGCGGCAGCACGTTGATCGGCATGCCGACGATGGCCAGCGCAAAGATCGGCTTGCCGCCCATCGCATAGATGTCGGACAGGGCGTTGGTCGCGGCGATGCGGCCAAAGTCGAACGGGTCGTCGACGATCGGCATGAAAAAGTCCGTCGTCGCGATGATGGCCTGCTCGTCGTTGAGCTGGTAGACCGCGGCGTCGTCGGAGGTTTCCGTGCCCACGAGCAGCGCGGCCGGGGCCGGTAGCGGCGTATCGTTGCGCGCGAGCAGTTCGGACAGCACACCCGGTGCGATCTTGCAGCCGCAGCCGCCACCGTGCGAGAGCGAAGTCAAACGCGGTGCGGCCAGTGCGGCGCCCGCTTGGGTTGCATCGATTGCGGTCATGGTCGTTGGTGTTCGTTGCGAGTGGCCGGGAAGCCGTCACAAGGCAGGCGAGCGCCCCGATCGGCGCGTCGCCGGCGAGATATTCGCACCCGCCGCGCCCGGAATAACGACAGTTTGCCAAAAGTCGACGTATTATGAAGCAGCTTTTGCGCGTCGAATTGTCTCGAAATGGCGGTCGACGGCGCAAGGCGACCGATTTACCGCGTCCCGGCATCGGGGGGACGCCATTGCCGCAGTATCGCAACACCCTAACCACCATGCGCCATGAGCGCTGACGCTTAAGGGGACCCCACCATGCAACGCCGCCGCTTCCTCTCGCTGGGCGCCTGCGCCCTGCCCGCTTCCCTGCTGTCCACTTCGCTCGTTCCCGCCGCCGCGCAGGCCGCGCCGATCGATACCATGTCGCACGGCTCGGCCGACGGCTGGCGCACGTTCGAGCTGACAACGCGAGTCGACCTGGCCGCCGGGCGAGGCCCGGCCAATGTCTGGCTGCCGGTTGCGATTTCGCCGTCCGGCGGCTACCAGCATGCGCTCGGCACGCACTGGGAGGCCCCGGGTGCGAGTGCCGCTTTGCGCATGGTGCATGGCGCCTCTGGCATCGGCGTGCCGATGCTGGCGGTGGCATGGCCCGAGGGAGCGGCCCGCGACACTCGCACTGTGACAATGGTCAATACCTTTACCACGCGCGACCGGGTCGTCGACTTGTCGCAACCGCCTTCGGCCAACGCGCCGCGCGAATCGCCGGCCGCGTTGCGCCAGTACCTTCAGCCGACGGCGCTTCAGCCGACCGACGGCCTCGTGCGCGAGACAGCCGAGAAGATCACGCGCGGCAAGACGGGCGACGTGGCAAAGGCGCGTGCCATCTACCAATGGATCGTGGAGAATTGCCGGCGCGAAGGTTCCGTGCGCGGTTGCGGCACGGGCGACGTGCGCTACATGCTCACCACCGGCGACCTCGCGGGCAAATGCGCCGACATCAACGCGCTCTTCACCGCGCTCGCACGCTCGGTCGGGATTCCCGCGCGCGATGCGTATGGCGTTCGGGTCGCGACGTCGCGCCGCGGCTTCAACAGCCTGGGCAAGGCGGGGGACGTCACGCGGGCCCAGCATTGCCGTGCCGAGTTCTACGCGGCCGGCTACGGATGGGTGCCGGTCGACCCGGCGGACGTACGCAAGGTCGCGCTTGAAGAAGTCCCCGGTGGTCTGCGGCTCGACGACGTGCGCGTGCGTGCCGCCCGCGCGATGCTCTTCGGCCAGTGGGAAATGAACTGGGTCGCGTTCAATCACGGCGCCGACATTACTCTGCCGGGCGCTCCGGGGGCACAGGACGCACGCCCGAACACGGTGCCGTTCCTCATGTATCCGAACGGCGAGGTAGCGCACGCCCGGCTCGACAGCCTTGATCCGGACACGTTCCGCTACCGCATGGACGCTCGCGAAATCACCGCCTGAAGCGCACCGCCATGCATCGCCGTCATTTTCTTCATGCCCTCGGCGCCCTCGGCACGGCCGGTGCGCTCGGGGGCGCCAGCGCGCAGGCGTTGGCCGCCGGGCCGGTCGACGGGGCGGCGGAAGTCGATGACAGCGCGCTCGCGGGCACGTCTGGCGGCACACTCTCGACGTGGCGCGGGGCCACGCCCGCCTTCACGCTCGACGGCCTCGACGGCCGCCCCCACGCGTTGTCCGAATGGCGCGGGCGCGTGGTCATCCTCAACTTCTGGGCCACGTGGTGCGGCCCCTGCCGCGAAGAGATTCCGGCGATGGGCGAGGTGGCGCGCCAATACCGCCAGCGGGGTCTCGCGCTGGTCGCCGTCAACTACAAGGAACCGCTGGCGACAGTCAAATCGTTCGTCGACAGACTTCCCATCGACGGCACCGTGCTGCTCGATGTCGACGGTGCCGTCTACAAGCGTTTCGGATCGCTCGGCCTGCCCGCCACTTATCTCGTCGATCGCGCAGGCAACGCGCGCTTCTGGCGCATGGGCGAGCTGGAATGGAGCGACGCGGGCTTGCATGGACACATCGAGGCGTTACTCACGCAAAAGGGCGGCACGACAGCCTGAGCGCGCGTCGCCGCCGACACGCCCCCCCCCGGCATCCGTCGTCACCCGGCCGCCATCGACGGCGCGGCCGCGCGCACATGATCGAGCAGCCGGGCCGCAGGGCCGGCGAGCACGCCTTCGCGATGGGCACAAAACAACGGCGCGCGCGGCGCGGGCGCAAGCGGCCGATAGACGATACCTTCCACCTGCATGCGCATGAGCGACGCGGGCACGACCGACACGCCCAGTCCCGCCGCGACGAGCGACAGCGTGGTGAGCAGACGCGGCGCTTCCTGCTCGATATTCGGGCTGAAGCCCGCGCCGTGGCACGCCGCGATGATGGTGTCGTACAACCCCTGCCCCGTGCGGCGTCGATAAAGAATCAGCTTCTGCGTGGCAATGGCCGTCATCGGCACGGCCGCCTTGCCCGCGCGCCCGGTCCGGGCGAGTGGATGCGCCGACGGCACCGCAAGCACCATCGGTTCTTCAAGCACCGGCACGAAGACGATCTGCGCGGTATCCCCCTGCGGCTGACGCACGAACGCGACATCCAGGTGCCCGTCGCGCAGGCCGTCGAGCAACTCGCTCGTACTGCTCTCGTCAAGCATCAGCGAGACGGCGGGCGCATCGCTGCGGAAGGTCCGAATCACCGTCGGCACGAACGGGTGCAATGCCGCCGAACTGGTCAGGCCTACCGACAGTCGGCCCTTGATGCCCGCCGCGACACGGCGTACGTCGTCGACCGCCTGATCGAGTTTGCGCACGACCTCGTAGGCGTCGCCGAGAAATGCCTGACCGGCGTCGGTCAGCGCCATGCCGCGCGGCAGGCGCTCGAAGAGCGTCACGCCCAACTGGGTTTCCAGTACCCGTATCTGTTGCGAGAGCGGCGGTTGCCCGATGCCCAGACGCTCGGCCGCGCGCGTCATGTGTCCCGTTTCGGCCACCGCAATGAAGTACCGCAACAGGCGTACGTCGATATTTGCCATATTGATCCGATATGATTCAAGTCACTTCCATATATTGGACAATATAGCGCAATCCGCCTACTCTGCAGGGGTTCCGCGCGGCATCGGTGTCTCCGTCCTTCGGTGGCGGCCCGTGCCGGGCGGCCCCCACCGTAGTCCAGATGTCAGAACGAACCCGCCATGAGCCTTCCGGCCCCTTCCGCGCCTGCCGACGCTGGCGCTCCCGCAACGACGCCGGCGCCGCCGGTTGCCGACATCCCAAGCATTCGCGCGCTGTTCCTCGGTTTTCTCAGCCTCGGCATGACCGCGTTCGGCGGGGCGTTGCCGTTGGCGCGTCGCATGATCGTCGAGAGGCATCGATGGATCACGTCCGCCGAATTCACCGATTTGCTGGGGCTGTGCCAATTCCTGCCCGGCGGCAACATCATCAATCTGTCGGTCGCGCTCGGCATGCGGTTTCACGGGTGGCGCGGCGCGCTCGCGTCGATCCTCGGCCTGATCGCCGTGCCGTCGGCGGTGGTCATCGCGCTGGGCACGATCTATCAGCATTTTCAGCATGACCCGCACGTGCGGCATCTTTTCGCCGGGCTCGCGGCGGCCGCTGCCGGGCTGTTGATCCAGATGGCGTGGAAAGTGTCGTGGCCGCTGCGCAAGTCACTCGTGCTTGCGTGTGTGGCGGCGGCATGCTTCATCGCCATCGCGGTGCTGCGCCTGCCGCTCGTGCTCACCATGGGGGTGCTCACGCCAATCTCCCTGTATGCCACGTCGCGGGTGTCGCCATGACCGGCACACTCGTCTCGCTCGCGCTCATCTTCTCGCAGTTATCGGTGCTGGCCTTCGGCGGCGGCAACACGATCCTGCCGGAAATGGAGCGCCAGGTCGTCGATCTGCACCACTGGATGACCTCGGAAGAATTCAGCGCCCTGTTCGCGCTAGGACAGGCAGCGCCCGGTCCGAACCTCATGATCGTGACGCTCGTCGGCTGGCACGTGGCCGGCTGGCAAGGCATGCTCGTCACGTCGCTCGCGAAGTTCGGGCCGTCCTCGCTCATCACGGTCGGGGTGCTGCACTTGTGGGAGCGTTTCAAGGATCGACCGTGGCGTCGGCTCGTGCAGGCCGGCCTGGTGCCGATGACGGCGGGGCTCGTCACCGCGAGTGCGGCGCTGATCGCCGAAGCGTCGGCAACCTCATGGCCGCTCGCCGGCATCACCGCAGCCGTGGCCGTGCTTGCGATCCGCACGCGCGTGCATCCCTTGTGGTGGCTTGCCGCAGGCAGCGTCGCGGGCTTGCTCGGCGGGGCGTACCTGTAGCGCGAACGCCCGCCCCCACCACAGACGTCAGCCCCTTCCTGCCTCGCACACTTGGGCGTAGGACGCGTGCCAGTGGTCACGGCCCAACGCGCCGACCCCGTCGACCAGATACATCCAGTCGGTGGATCCGATCACCAGTGACGGCGGCGTATCGCCGCGCGCCAACGCCGCGAGACGCGGCGGACACGGGGTACGCCGCCCGGCCTTTCCGGCCACCATCATCACGCGGGCAATCCATGGCGCGACGTCCGACGGGATCGCCGGTACCACGACATCTCCCGCCTGCGCCACCGGCGCGTCGGTCCAGCGCCAGGCGAAGCGCGCGCTGATACGCGTGCGTGTCGCGAGGCCTATGGCGTCGAGAACGCGCCCGCAGGTCATCCCGCGCTGGGCGGCGGTATTCAGCGCGCACACCGTGAGGTTTCGCCAGTTGCCGACGCCACCGCAGTCGTCGCGCACACTGGCGGCGATCAGCGCGACGACGCGGGATCGGACGCGCCGCAGGGCCTCTGGATGCGTCAGCATCGCGCGCGCGTTTCGCGTGTCGTCCGAGAGATCGTCCGTCGTCTCCGACGGATCGAAAAGTTGCACGTCTACCGGATGGACGCTGAACGTCGGCGCGTTCTCGACGTCGCTTCGCCAATCGGGTTCGAGACGCTCGCGCAGCAGCGCGAAGGCGGCATCGTCGCGGATCAACGAGGGGCGGTCGTCGCTTATATGCAGCGCCTGACGGACAACGTCGGGCAGACGGAAGCCCAGGCCGTGCGCCAGCAGTTGGCATAGCCCGACCACCCGGTCGCTTTGCCCGAGGCTGACTTGCGGGGCGTCGGCAATGTGCAGGATCAACGATTCCGCGATGCGCAGTTCCGCGAACTTGCGGCGCGTGGTTGCGCCAGCCCGTGCCGAAACGGCGGAAATCGGGAGCGGATTGACGGCCGTGCGTGTCGCGTCGAATGCCGCCAGGCACTGGCGCATGGCAGTGATTTCGGCCACGTTACGACGACTGAGTTGCGCATCGGTCTCGAGCCCCCATTGGCGTGGCGCGTCCTCGCTCGAATTCGCACCGAAGGCGTGTTCCAGCGCTCGCAGTTCCGGCCAAAGATATCGGCAAGCGGCGCCGATGGTCACCGCGCTCAGTGCACAGGCAAATGTCACGTCGGCGGCGGCGGGCAGTCCTGCGCCGTGCCGTTGGTACCCCAGGCGCGCGCTTTGCCACGCACCGTCGAGCAGATGGCGCAGCCCGCTGTCTCGCAAACACGCGGCCGCACCTGCGAAGTCGCCGCGAAGTCCATCATGGAGACAGTTCGCCGCCTCGTTGGCCAGGCGCAGAAAGGTGTTCACGGGGGGAGATGCCGCATGGGGCACGAATGGCATGTCGCTGCCTCCTGGATGTGGGAAAGACAGCATCGTCCGCCACGACTGCGCGAGGCGCTTCAGGATTCGCCCGTCCCCCTGTCGGACAGCCTCACGTGGAATCTGGGATGCCGCCGCCGTTACGTCGCTGCCGAATCCACAGGACGCCGCTTCGCGCGCCGGAAAGTCGCATCAAACGGCGCACCGCCCCACGGAGGCAATGCCACCGGGACGCCCGCCTTGTGTTTTATCTGGCGACACCCACTCGCCAGGCAGCACCGATATCACCGAATAAATCCCTGAAAGCCCCGTCTGACGGGGCTTTTGCGCTATTACAACAGTCGCTTGCGTGCTACGCTATCTCGCCTAGAATCTGAGCCAGAGTTTGTCGACGGGCTCATTGCTGTTCACGCCTCTCACCGCCCCGCGAGCGCCATGCAAAAGAATCGCCAGCCCAAGGACGTCACGTTCGCCTCCAGTCCGGTATTGCAGTCGCGAATGTCGATCTGGCGCTCCAAGTTCGTCGTCATCACGATCACCGTCGCGTTCATTGGACTGGTCGTGCGAGCGTTCTGGATTGCCGGACCGGGCAACAGCTTCTACATTGCGCAGGGCGAAAAGCGTTACGAGCACGCCATCGTCATGCCAGGGGTGCGCGGCAAGATCGAGGATCGCGATGGCCGCGTGCTCGCGACCAGTCTGCCGATGCGCACCATCTGGGCCGTGCCGGCCGAAGTGCCGGACGACCTGTCCGACATCGCCGTGCAGAAAGCCAGCAAGCTGCTCGGCATTCCCGTGAAGGAACTGCGCACCAAGCTCATCGGCGAGAAAAAGTTCGTCTATGTGAAGCGTCAGGTCTCGCCGGAGATCGGCAAGCAGGTGGAAGCCCTGGGCATACCGGGTGTCTACGAAAGCAGCGAATACAAGCGTTTCTACCCCGAGGGCGAAGTCGCGGCGCACGTCGTGGGCTTCACCAACGTCGAAGACAAGGGCCAGGAAGGCATGGAGTTGGGCGAGGAGTCCTTGCTCGAAGGCAAGGCGGGGGTGCGGCGCGTCATCAAGGACCGCATCGGCCGGACCATCCAGGACCTCGACGATTCCAGTCCGCCGCGAGATGGCAAGGACATTCGCCTGACGCTGGATACGCGTGTGCAGTACATCGCCTACGAGGCCTTGAAGCATGCGCTGGAACGCACAGGGGCGAAAGCCGCGATGGCGGTCGTCATCGATGCCAAGTCTGGCCAGGTGCTGGCGTTGACCAACTTGCCCACTTACAACCCGAACGATCGCGCGCATTTGACGGGCGAGCAACTGCGCAACCGCGTGTTCACTGACGTCTTCGAGCCGGGCTCGATTCTCAAGCCGTTCACCATGGCGCTGGCGTTGGACCTGCATCGGCTCACGCCGACCACGCTCATCGACACGGGGCCGGGGCGCTATGTCTTCGAAGGCGCGACCATCAGCGACGACAATGCGAACGGGGTGTTGACGGCCGCGGGTGTCATTCAGAAGTCGAGCAACATTGGCATGACCAAGGTGTCGACGATGTTGCGGGCGGAGGAAATGTGGGACATGTTCACCGAGATCGGACTGGGCCAGCAGCCGAAGCTGGGCTTCCCGGGCGCGGTGTCGGGGCGTTTGCGTCCTTACAAATCGTGGCGGCGGATCGAGCAGGCGACGATGGCGTATGGCTACGGGGTATCGGCGTCGCTGTTCCAGCTCGCGCGTGCGTACACGATCTTCGCGAACGATGGCGTGCTTGTGCCCATCACCATCATCAAGCCGGATACGCCGGTGCAGCCGGAGGGGGTGCGGGTGATCGACGCGCACACGGCGGCAGAGATGCGCCAGATGCTGGCCGGCGTGGTCGATACGGGCGGCACGGCCACAACGGCGCAGGTGGCCGGTTACAGCATTGGCGGCAAGACGGGGACGGCCTACAAGGCGGGCGCCCATGGATACGATCATTCGAAGTATCGGGCATCGTTCGTGGGGATCGCGCCGTTGTCGGCTCCGCGCCTGGTGATTGCGGTGTCGGTGGATGAGCCGAAGGCGTCGCAGCACTTTGGCGGTCAGGCGGCGGGGCCGGCGTTTGCGGAGATAGCGTCGCAGGCGTTGCCGCTGCTGGGGATTCGTCCGGACCTGCCGGTGCGACCCGGCGTGATCCTCGCCGCGCCGACGTCGGATACGCCGCCGGATGACAAGGCGGCGTCGCACGGATAGGCCTTCGTGGCACGTGTCGGCGCCGCACCCGGACGATCTGGAGATGTGCCCGGGCGGCGGGAATGACAGGACGCGGGGGTGATGTGAAAAAGGCGGCCCGGAAACCGGCGCCGCCTTTCTCTTGCTTGCCCGAAACGCAGGCAAGTCCTGGAGTCTTACATCCCCGGCATCATCAGCGTGTTGGCGTTGTGCATGATCCACAGCGAGCCGACCAGCACGATCGACACGATCAGGATCGTGAACGCGAAGGCCATCACGTTCCAGCGCTGTTCCGACGAGCGGTCCATATGCAGGAAGTAGATCAGGTGGACGATGATCTGCACGAGGGCAGCGCCGAGAATCAGCGGCAGCACCGTCGACGGCGGCATCGTGCCATCCATCACAAGCTTGAACGGCACGACCGTCAGGATCACCGCGAGCACGAAGCCGATCAGGTACGACTTCACGCTACCGTGGCTACCACCGGCCGCATTGTGGCCAGCGTCATGGCCGTGCGATTGCACCGATTTCGTATTGCTCATTTACATCGCTCCCATCAGGTACACGACCGTGAACACGCCGATCCAGACCACGTCCAAGAAGTGCCAGAACAGCGACAGGCACTGCAAGCGCGTGGTGGTGGTCGAGCTCAGCCCCTTCTTGCCGATCTGGAACATCAGAACGGCCATCCACAGCAGACCCGAGGCCACGTGCAGGCCGTGAGTGCCCACCAGGGCGAAGAATGACGACAGGGAAGCGCTACGGTTAGGGCCCGCACCTTCGAGAATCAGGTGATGGAACTCATACAGTTCCATCGCGATAAACCCGGCACCCAGCAGCCAGGTAATCGCCAGCCAGCCCAGCACCGTACTCTTCCTGCCGCTGTGCATGCCCACCATGGCAAAGCCATAAGTGATCGACGAGAACAGCAGGATGAACGTTTCGACCAGCACGAACTTCAGGTCGAACAGTTCCTTGCCCGTCGGGCCGCCCGCCGTCGAGTCGCGCAACACCGCAAAGGTGGCGAACAGGCCGGCGAACAGCACCAGGTCGGTCATCAGGTACACCCAGAAACCGAAGATCGTGTTGCCCCCGGTGTCGTGGTGCGCGTGGTCGTGCGCATGCGCTTCAGCATGCGCGCCAGAGTGTTTGAGAACTTCGCTCGTCATGATTAAGCCTTTGCTGCTGCGGCCAGTGCCTGGTGGTGAGCCGTTTCAATGGCCATCACTTCCGGCGACTGCACGTAGTAGTCGATCGAATCGTCGTTGCTGCGGCAGATGAAAGTCACGATCATGCCGACGAAGCCGACGATGGCCAGCCACCAGATGTGCCAGATGGCCGCGAAACCGAACACCACCGAGAACGCACTGATGATGAAACCAGCGCCGGTATTCTTCGGCATGTGGATCGGTGCGTAGCTCGTCTTCAGATCGCCCTTGATGCCGTGGGCCTTGCGATAGGCCAGCTCGTCGACGTCATGCACGCGCGGCTCTTCGGCAAAGTTGTAGAACTGCGGCGGCGACGACGTCATCCACTCCAGCGTACGGCCATTCCAGGGATCGCCCGTCGTGTCGGCCAGTGCCTTGCGGTTCTTGATCGAGACGACCAGTTGCAGCACCTGGAAACCGATACCGGCGGCGATGAACAGCGCCCCCACCCACGCGGCGATCAGCCAAGGCTGCCACGCAGCGTTTTCGTAGTGGTTCAGGCGGCGGGTCATCCCCATCAGGCCCAGCACATACAGCGGCATGAACGCGAGGTAGAAGCCGATCAGCCAGCACCAGAAGCTGGCCTTGCCCAGACGTTCGTCGAGCTTGAAGCCAAATGCCTTCGGGAACCAGTAGTTCATCCCGGCGATGTAGCCGAACAGCACGCCACCGATGATCACGTTGTGGAAGTGAGCAATCAGGAACAGGGAGTTGTGCAGCACGAAGTCCGCGCCCGGCACGGCCAACAGCACGCCCGTCATGCCACCGATCACGAACGTGACGATGAAGCCCAGCGTCCACAGCACCGGCACGGTCATTTGCACGCGACCGCGGTACATCGTGAACAGCCAGTTGAAGATCTTCACGCCGGTCGGGATCGAGATGATCATCGTCGCGATACCGAAGAACGCGTTCACGTTGGCACCCGAGCCCATCGTGAAGAAGTGGTGCGCCCACACGAGGAACGACAGCACCATGATCGCGGCCGTGGCGTACACCATCGACTTGTAGCCGAACAGCTTCTTGCCCGAGAACGTCGCGATGATCTCCGAGAAGATGCCGAACGCCGGCAGAATCAGGATGTACACCTCCGGGTGACCCCAGATCCAGATCAGGTTGATGTACATCATCGGGTTGCCGCCCAACTCATTCGTAAAGAAATGGAAGTCGAGGTAGCGGTCGAGCGAGAGCAGCGCCAGTGTCACCGTCAGCACCGGGAACGCAGCACACACGAGCACCATCGTGCACAGCGAGGTCCACGTGAAGACCGGCATCTTCATCAGGTTCATGCCCGGCGCGCGCATCTTCAGAATCGTGACGACGAAGTTCACACCCGTGAGCAACGTCCCCAGACCCGAGATCTGCAAGGCCCAGATGTAGTAATCCACCCCCACGCCCGGACTGTATTGAATGCCCGAGAGCGGCGGATACGCCAGCCAGCCCGTGCGTGCGAATTCACCCACGCCCAGCGACAGGTTCACCAGCACAGCGCCGGCCACGAACAGCCAGAACGAGAGCGTGTTCAGGAACGGGAACGCCACGTCGCGGGCACCGATCTGCAGGGGCACCACGAGGTTGACGAGACCTGTCATGAACGGCATTGCCACGAAGAAGATCATGATCACGCCGTGGGCGGTGAAGATCTGGTCGTAGTGCTCCGGCGGCAGAATGCCCGGCGAGTTGTGCGCAACCATGAGTTGCGTACGCATCATCATGGCGTCGGCGAAGCCGCGCAGCAGCATGACAAGCGCGACGAGCACGTACATGACGCCGATCTTCTTGTGATCGACCGACGTCACCCACTCGCTCCACAGGTACTTCCACTTGCCGAAGTAGGTGAGCAGCCCAATGATGCCCAGCCCCCCCAGCACCATCATGCCGACCGCGCCGACGATGATCGGCTCGTGGTACGGAATGGCTTCGAGAGTCAGTTTGCCAAACAGCGTTGACATTGTTGTTTACTCCTTATGCGCGTGCGCAGACGCACCGGCGTGCATCGCGTGCGCACCGGCGTTGTCCATGGCCATGGTCATCGACTGACCGTTGTGCCCGATCGCAGCGGCGGCCGGTGCCGTCGCGGCGTCGGTGCCCGCACCCTTCATGTCCATGCCCTTCATGTCCACGTCACCGTGGTTCTCATGGCCTTCGTGCTGCTGGGCCATGCCGGTCGCCATCGGGGCGTGCACGATCGACTGGAACAGGTTCGCGTCGACCGAGCTGTAGTACGTGACAGGCGTGTTCTCGCTCATCGGCACAAGCGATGCATAGGCGTCGTGGTCGAGCACCTTCTTCGACTCGCGCACCTTCGTCACCCATTGCTGGAAGTCGTTGTCGCTCATCGCCAGCGTCTTGAACCGCATGCCCGAGAAACCGCCGCCGCTGTAGTTCGCCGAGATGCCGTCGTAGGCGCCGACGTGGTTGGCGATCAAGTGCAGCTTGGTCTGCATGCCGGCCATCGAGTAGACCTGGCTACCCAATTGCGGAATGAAGAACGAGTTCATGATCGATTCCGACGTGATCTTGAAATTCACGGGGGTATCGACCGGAACGGCCAACTCGTTGATCGACGCAATCCCTTGCTCCGGGTAGATGAACAACCACTTGTAGTTCATCGACACCACTTCGACCGTGATCGGCTTCACGTCGCTTTGCAGCGGCTTGTAAGGATCGAGTTCGTGGGTGCTGACCCAGGTGATGCGCGCGAGGATCACAATGATGATGATCGGCACGAGCCAGACCACGATCTCGATGGCCGTGGAGTGCGACCAGTTCGGTTCGTAGCGGGCCGCCTTGTTGCTCGCGCGATACTTCCACGCAAACCACAGCGTCATCAGGATGACCGGAATCACAACGATCAGCATCAGCCAGGTGGCCGTGAGAATGAGGGATTTGGTCTCTTCTCCGATCTGCCCCTTGGGGTTGAGAACGGCCATGTCGCAGCCAGCCAAAAGCAGCGGCGAGCACAGGGCGAGGAGCCTAAGCAATCGCGGGTTTCTGTGTTTCTTCATGTCACACGACAGGGTTGAGTTGGCCAGCGAACGGCGCAACACGGGCTTACCGGCCTGATGCAGGGTCGCAGGAGGATGGCAAGGGTTAAGGTGAGACGGGAGCAGTCGTCGCGCCGATATTGCACCGGCCGAACTACGACGACTGTGTCATCGAAAAGACGGGAACCGGGGCGGGTTGCCGCCCCGCAGACCTCAGGTCACTGTCCGACTTCTTGTCTTTTACTTCCATCACGGTGCGGCATTATGCCGAAGTTTAATTAGGCAGGACATCGCGCGCGCACCGGCGCGACAATGTGTCGCGCTGCCTTCACGCATACGCGCGCGACGTTTTCCAAGCAGATCGGCACCTGTTTGGCGGTAAACGCTGTGCAATGCAGCAATTCGGGAAGGTTCTTAGATTTCAACAGGTGCGACGTTGTGTCGCACCTTCATTTGCCGTGCCGCGGCGAAACGCACCGGGTTGGTGCGTTGGGAGGCAGGGAAACGTGCGGCGGTATTCCGCCTGGCCTTTCAATCCAGCGACAGGCGCACGGCAAACGCCATGAGCGCCGCACCGAACGACCAGCGCTGGACTTTTTGCGCCAGCGGACGGCGGCGCAGCCAACCCGCGATGCGGGCAGCGCCGAAGGCAAGCGTCACGTCGAAGATCGCGCCGACGGCCAGCAGCAGCACGCCAAGTTCCAGTACCTGCGTCCACACCGGACCTGCTTCGGTGCGCACGAATTGCGGCAGCAGCACCGAACAGAACAGCAGCGCCTTCGGATTGAGCACGCTCGAGAGCACACCACGCCGCACGGCATGCGACAGCGGCGGTGCGGCGTCGGTGGGCGCCACCGCCGCCTGGATGCCGAACGCGGGAGAGCGCCAGATCTGGATCGCCACCCACGCGAGGTAGATCGCGCCCGCGACGCGCACCGTCTCGAAGAGCCACGGCGCCGCACGCAGCAGCGCCGCCACGCCGCAGGCCGAGAGCGTCACATGCCCGGCGCGCGCCAACGCCAATCCGCCCGCCGTTGCCAAACCGTGTCGCACCCCTCGCGTCATGCTCGTTTGCATGACGAGCGCCATGTCCGGGCCCGGCAAAGCGTAGACAACGACCAGCGCGCCGACAAAGACGGTGAGCAACTGCAGCGAAACCATGATTTTCTCCTGATGGACGGAACGACCGGAACGGTCCTCATGATCTCGCCATTCTACAAGCGATACATGGCGCTTTTCACTCATAGAATCGCAAATTTTTAGATTATTACCCTATTATAATTCAAAAGACGTCTGAATTTATCGTTCTCGAGAATCGTTCCAGCGACATTCCCCCTAATCCATAAAGATGAGGGCAACACTTTTCGGAAACCGTAGATCGTGGTGGAATGCCATCTTTGCAGCAGCTTTCGTAGCGGGATACTCACAATGAACGAACTCGACGCCATCGATCGGGCGATTCTCTCCATCGTCCAACGCGATGGCCGCATCTCCAACGCCCGGCTGGCCGAACGTGTGTCGCTGTCCGAAACACCGTGTGCGCGACGCCTGAAACGACTCGAAGCCGAGGGCTATATCACCGGGTATCGGGCTGAACTCTCACACCGCGCGCTGGGGTTGGGCGTGACGGCCTTTGTCCACGTGCGCTTCGCGGTCCATGACCGTGCGCTGTCCGAGCGGTTCGAGCGCGAAGTCCAGGCCATCGACCGCATTGTGTCGTGCCACAACATTTCCGGCAGCGCCGATTACCTGCTGGAGGTGGTTGCCACCGATCTCGACGATTACGGCATGTTCACGCGCGATGTGCTGCGCGCCCTGCCCGGCGTCTCGTCGATCGAGTCGATGCTGTCGTTGCGCGAAGTCAAACGCGATACCGGCGCGCCGTTGCTGTAATCCGACTCACCGTCGCGTGGCACGCGTTTGCCCGTAAAATGGCGGGCTGAATCGACTTCGCCGACACCAGGTGCCTCATGCCGGACGCCACGCCCGTCGTACCTTCCCAGCCGTCCTCCTCGCCGCGTCCCGACGTGCTCGCGGCCAGCGCCGCCAACGATGACGCCCTAATGTTCGACCTCGCGCCCGTTTCGCTCTGGCTCGAGGACTTCAGCGGTGTGAAGCAGTTGTTCGACGACTGGCGTGCGCAAGGGGTCGTCGACCTGCGCGCGCACTTCAAGTCCGACCCGGCGCACGTTGCCGCTTGCTCGCGACGCATTCGCGTCATCAAGGTCAATCGACGGACATTGTCGATGTTCAACGCCGCGTCGCTCGACGCGCTCGTGGCGGGCCTGCCCCGCATCTTCCGCGACGACATGCTCAAGACGCACATCGAGGAGCTTTGCCAGTTGTGGGACGGCCGCACGTACTTCACCAGCAAGACAGTCAACTACACGCTCGACGGCCGGCGTCTCGATGTGCTCCTGAACGGCTCGGTCCTGCCCGGGCACGAGGCCACGCTGGAGCGCGTGCTGATCTCGCTCGAAGACGTGACCGAACTCGAACATGCCCGCGCGCGCGTGACGATGGGCGAGCAATACGCGCGAGGGCTGTTCGAATACTCGCCGGTCTCGCTATGGGTCGAGGACTTCAGCACCATCAAATTGTTGCTCGACGACGCCCGCGCACGCGGCATCACGGACTTTCGCACCTTCACCGACGTTCACCCCGAATTCATCGAGCGCTGCATGAGCGAGATCCATGTCCTCGACGTGAACCGCCACACGCTGGCGATGTTCGTCGCGACCGACAAGGCCACGCTGCTCGCCCGCCTGCCCGAGGTGTTCCGCGACGACATGCGGCACAATTTCCGCGAACAGTTGATCGACCTGTGGGAGAACAAGCTGTTCCAGCAGCGCGAAGTCGTCAACTACGCGCTCGATGGCAACGAAATCAACGTCCATCTGCAATTTGCGGTGCTGCCCGGCCACGAAGCGTGCTGGGACCTGGTGCTCGTGGCGCTCACCGACATCACCGCCCGCAAGAAGGCCGAGTCGTATCTCGAATTTCTCGGCAAGCACGACGTACTGACCAAGCTGCGCAACCGCTCGTTCTACGTCGACGAGCTCAACCGGCTTGAGCGCAAGGGGCCCTATCCGGTGACGGTGATCGTCGCCGACCTCAATGGTCTGAAGGCGGTGAACGACCAGCTCGGTCACGCGGCCGGCGACGCGCTGCTGCGGCGCGCGGGCGAGGTGTTGAGCAAAGCGGTCGTCGCCCCGCAGATCGCAGCGCGTGTCGGCGGCGATGAATTCGCCATGCTGCTGCCCTCCACCGATGCCACGAGCGGTGCGGCCATGATCGAGAGCATTCGCCAGCTTGTGGAGTTGAACAACTCGTTCTACCCCGGCACGGCGCTCTCATTCTCGATGGGGATGGCGACATGCGAAGCCGGCGAGCGGCTCGAAGCCACGACCCAGCGGGCTGATTTGTTGATGTATGAAGAGAAGCGCAATCACTACGCCAGCACCATGAACGAACGGCGTGCGCTCGATGGATTGCTGTCCGGCGAGCGCGAGACGGGCGGCAGCGGCGGTCGCAGCTAGGGCGAACGCGGCAACTCGGGCAGCATGGGCAACGGATTCGGCTAGCGCGGCTGGAAGGCGATCAGGCTCATGCCCGCGAGCGCGACGGCCACGCCGGCGATGTCCCACGGCGTCGGGCGCATCCCGTCCACGAGCCACAACCATACGATCGCCACACTGATATAGACGCCGCCGTAGGCCGCATACACGCGGCCGGCCGCCGACGGATGCAGCGTGAGCAGCCATGCAAAAAGCGCAAGCGATACCGCCCCCGGCACGAGCAGCCATGCGCTGCGGCCGTGTTTGAGCCACAGCCAGGGCAGATAGCAGCCGACGATTTCCGCCACCGCCGTGACGACATACAGCAGGAAGGTTTTCATCGTGCGATTATGCCCGTCGCGCATCGGATGCGTCATGTCGCGGGCGGCGCCTTCTGGCGAGCCGCCGGGTGGCCTACAATGCCGCGTCTACCGGAGAAGCTCATGGAATCGTTGGAAGCACGCGTCGTCGATCTCGAAGTCAAGACGGCGTTTCAGGAAGATCTGCTCGAAACCCTCAACAACATCGTCACACGCCAGGCGCAGCAGCTCGATTTGCTGCAAAAGCAGATCAAGGCGCTGTACCAGCAGATGCAGTCGCACGGCCAGGGCGGGAGCGACGGCAATCCGCGTCACGAAATCCCGCCGCATTATTGAACGGGCAAGCGGTCCCTCGGTGGCACATCGATGAATGCGTGTGGGCCCACACCGACAACATCCGCGCCAGTCTGCGCCGTACGCAGAACGATTTTGCCGCGCCAGGGTCACATCTCCATCGACGATGCAGGCGCGGCCACGCCGTGCCCGTCCCCGGACCTAAGTAACATGAACGCTCATCGCTTGTCCCGGCGCACCGATCGCACCGATATCCCCCTGGCTCCGGACACTTTCGTGACCTCCCGCCGCGACGCACTTCGCCTGGCGGCGGCAGGCTTGCTCGGCCTGACGCTTGCCCCGCTCATGCGCCCGGCCAACGCCGCGTACAACATCTGGACCGGCGAGTACACGATGACACGTCAGGACATCGAAGCCGCCCTGGGCAAACGCTTCCCGACAACGCTCAACTACGGCCAACTGCTGTCCGTCGAACTGACGCACCCAAAAATCGGCTTCAACCCGCAGGCCAATCGCGTCATGACGCAGGTCGACGCGCAATTGCAGAACGTCCTGCTGCAAGGCCAGCCGCTCTCCGGCGTACTGAGCCTGTCGAGCGCGCTGAAATACGACCCGGTCAAACGTGCCGTGCTGCTCGACAACCCGAGCGTCGAGCATGTGGAAGTGAACGGCATGCCCCCGGCATACGGTCAGCAATTGACGGCGATCGGCGGCTCGCTCGCCCAGCAGGTGCTCAATCAGTATCCGATCTACACGTTCAAACCCGAACAGTTGCGCTACGGCGGACGCGACGTCGAGCCGGGCGCGATCACCGTGCTGCCCGACGGCATCAAGGTCGAAGTGAAGACGAAGTGACGGGTGCCGCCAGGCACGTTGCACAACGACAAGGGCAGCCCGAAGGCTGCCCTTGTCTTATCCAGCGTGGTTCTCCCGCGTGCGGTCGGGACGTCGCCTCGCTCAGACCACCGTCAGCGTCACGTCGATGTTGCCGCGCGTGGCGTTTGAATACGGGCACACGATGTGCGCCTTCTGCACCAACGCTTCGACCGTAGCGCGGTCCACGCCCGGCACGCTGATCTTCAGTTCGGCCTGAATGCCGAAGCCGGTCGGGATCTGTCCAATACCCACGCTACCGTCGATCTTCGTGTCGGCCGGCAGGGCAACCTTTTCCTTGCCCGCCACGAACTTCAACGCGCCCAGGAAGCAAGCTGAGTAACCGGCGGCAAACAGTTGCTCCGGATTCGTGCCGCCAACGCCGGGGCCGCCCATTTCCTTGGGTACGACCAGCTTGACGTCGAGCACGCCGTCGGACGACACGGCACGGCCATCGCGGCCTCCGGTGGCGGTGGCATGGGCGGTATACAGCACTTTTTCGATCGACATGACGAACTCCTGGTAAGTAGAAAATTTCATTTCGAACTTCGACCGTCCCGGCCCGGCACGCCTTCACGGCGTGACCTTCCGGCCGGACGATCCCTCTGACACGCGTTCGCTGGCGCATGGCGCCAGCGTCAACTCAAGCGACGCCGCAAACCGACGCCACCACATCTTCCAGGCGCGACGGCGCCCGAAACAGCCGGGAAGCCATCACGCTGCCCTGAAACCCCGCAAACAGCGCGCGCGCAGTGGCGTCGGGGGACGACCTCAGCCTCAGCGAGCCGTCTGCCACGCCCTGCGCCAGCACACGTCCCAGCCACCCTTCGTGGTACGCGAAAAAACGCTGCACCGCTTCACGAACCGTCTCCGGCAACGTCTCGATATCCGCCGCCAGCATGCCGCACAGGCAGATCCGATGCCCATCGGCCGCAATGCGCCCGAACCCTCGCGCATACAACGCCAGCTTCTGCGCAGGCGGCAGCGCCTCGTCGATACCGGCCAGCCCTTCATTGATCAACGCGTCGTAAGCCTTGATCGCTTCAAGCACAAGGTTTTCCTTGGCCGGGAAGTAATAGTGAATGCTCGACGTCTTGACGCCGACTTGCTCAGCCAGGTCTCGATAGCTAAAGCCGTTATACCCTCGCGTCATCAGGAACCGCTGCGCATGCTCGAGCAGTTGCTCCTTGACGGTCGGTGTCGTTGGCGATGTGTTTGTGTGATCCATGAAACGCATTCTATCTATCGGTAGATAGATAATCAAGCCATTCTGTCGAATCGCTCGATGGATTTTTTCAATGAAGGGCATAGCCGACGCGCAACCCACGTCCTGCCAGGTGTGACGCCCAAACGAAAAAACAGCGGATCTCGCGAGCCGCTGTTTCCGTGACTAGCCGGATATCGCCGGATGCCCGACGTCGATCAGAAGTCGATCTTCGCGTTCAGGCTGACCATGCGCGGGTCGGCCGGCTTGATGTAGTTGTCGTACTGATACTCCCAGTACTTGCGGTTGGTCAGGTTGCTCACCGCCGCGCGCAGTGTCACGTCCTTGCCGGCGACGCGTGTGCGGTAGGTCGCGCCGAGGTTGATCAGCGTGTAGCCCGAGACGGTCAGCGAATTCTGCGGATTGAGCGCCGTGCGGCCGTTGTAGCGGATGTCGCCCCCAACCGAGAGGCCCGGCACGTATGGCACCTTGTACTCGACGTTGCCCGAGAGCACGAAGCGCGGTGCGCCGCCCACCCGGTTGCCGTCGAACCCGTTCGTACGGGCGTACCAGCTATCGAGCGCCATGGCGCTGGCGCCGAGCGTCCACCGCGGCCCCAGCTTCACCGAGCCCGCCAGCTCGATCCCCTGATAGATGGACTGGCCGTCCGACACGCGCGCGTTGGCGCTATTCGTATACACCGCACCACGCTCGATGCGGAAGAGCGCCGCCGTCGTACTCCAGGTGTCCTGTTCCGTCTTCACGCCGACCTCGTACTGACGGCTCTTGAACGGATTGAGCACCGCGCCCGCGTTGGCGTAGGTCGACCCTACCACTTCGCCGGCCTCGAGCGCTTCCACATAGCTCGCGTACGCCGTCGTGTTTGCTGCGAGCTTGTACATCACGGCGAGCGTTGGCGTGAACACGCCGTTCGTCGAGTAAGTCGAGATGCCCTGCGCGTTCGTCTGGTTGTAGTTCGTGAAGCGCACGCCACCAAGCACCGATAGACGGTCCGTGATCTGCACCGTGTCCGAGGCAAAGACCGAGCGTTGCTCGATGGCGCTGGAACGTTGCGCCTTGAGCGTCGAGCCGTCGCCGAAGAACTGATACGACGTGCCCTGGTACAGATTGCCGGAGTATGTCGAGAACGGAACATACGCGTTGGCGGTGACCGGACTGTAGAGATACGTGTAGTCGTTCGTCTGATACTGCGATGCGTAGCCGAACGTCAGTTGATGTGCGAAAGGCCCAGTGCGAACCTTGCCCTCGGCCGTCACCTGCCACGCGTGGAACGTGTTGATCTCGTCGCCCAGATCGTTCAAGCCGCGAAAGTCGCCCGCGCCGTTGAGCAAGTAGAGCGTGGCTTCGTTACGGTCGCGCGTCGACTTGTTGTACGCGAAGTTGGCCGAGACCTTCCAGTCCGGATTCACCTGATACTGCAGGCCGGTCGTGTAGAACTGCGTGATGGTGTTCAGATGCGTGGCCTGCGTCTGGAGATTCGCGCTCGACACATTGATCGGCCCCGGCAACTGATTGCCCTGGAAGGACGCCGTCGAGAGCGAGGGCGTTGTGCCCGTCGCCCGACGGTCCTGATACATGGCGCCGAAGTTCCACGTGAGATCGGGGGTGAGGCGGGCGTCGAGCGCGAGCGACACCGTGTCGCGATTCAGATTGCCGTCAGAATAGGTGCGACCCTCTTCATGCGTGTAGTTCAGGCGGGCGCCGAACATGTCGTTCGGCCCGGCACGGCCGCCGAGATCGACGTGCTCGCGCCAGATGCCATCCGAATGAAAACCCACGTCGACGCTGGCGATGCGCTCGTCCGTCGGCTTCTTCGTCACGTAGTTCACCACGCCGCCCGGGGCAACGAAGCCGTACATGAAGCCGGACAACCCCTTGAGCAGTTCCACGCGCTCGAACTGCTCGTACGGCATCGTCACGCCGTAGGTCATCACGGGCATGCCGTCGAGCTTGAAGCCGTATTGCCAATCGATCGGCATGCCGCGCACGTAGATGTAACCGGCCCACGCGTCAAAAGCGTTGCTGCCGTCGGTCACGGAGGCGTCGGTCGAGAACACGTCGCCGAGCTTGGCGGGTTGACGTTGTTCGAGCTGCTCCTGACTGACCACCGTCGTCGAGAACGGCGTATCGAGCTGGCTGCGCGAGCCGAGCGCGCCGGATTGCACCGGCTGCTTGAGGTTCTGCGGCGTTTCGCGCAGGGCCGAGCGGGTCACCGTCGTGGCCTGGAGCGTGGTTTGCGCAACAGCGTCGCTTGTCGTCTCATCGGCCGACGGGGCCGGCACGGTGGACGTAGCCGCCAGCGACTGGGCGACGGCCGGGGTGACGGCAAAGGTCAACAGCGTGGCCAACGCGAGTGGCGCGAGGTGGCTGCGAGGAACGACTGTGTTGCCCGCCGCAACGCGGCCAGCCTTCCCCGAGGCGCGGTGATGGTGAGCGAAGGTCATACTTGAAATTCCGAGTGACATTTTTGAAATATTTATATTTAATGAGAATCGTTAACATTCTCATTCAAAAATCGGAATATTAGCAAACGTTCGCGTATCGTCAACACGTGTTGAAGATGGCGGCGGGCGGCAACGCAGAAATACAACATTTCCGTCCCTTACATGACAGGAATGTTGCAGAAAGAACCCGCGGGGCGAACCAAGCGGCGGCGGTTTCGGGACGGCGGCCTGGCCAGCGCATTGGAAACGGTATCAAATAGGCTAGTATTGCGGCACTGTCGCCGACCGAGCGGCTAATCGACTGGAACGCCGACCCTCATCCGGGGCGCGCGCGCAATGTGGTATGGACCTCGACGCCATTGATTTGAAGATTTTGCGGGAGCTGCAAGCCGACGCCCGCCTCACCAACGTGGAACTCGCCTCGCGCGTGAACCTCTCGCCATCACCGTGCCTGGCGCGCGTGAAGGCGCTCGAAGCGGCGGGCTACATCCGCCAGCGCGTCACGCTGCTCGACCCGTCCCGGCTCGGGTTGCACATCAACGTTTTCATCCACGTCACGCTCGAAAACCAGCATCGCGACGGCCTGGACGCCTTCGAAGCGGCCGTCACCGCGTTGCCGAACGTCATGGAGTGTTACCTGATGTCGGGCGACGCCGATTACCTGCTGCGCGTGATGGTCAGCGACATGAGCGCCTATGAGACGCTCATTACCGATCGTCTGTCCCGCATCCCGGGCATCCGCAACATTCGTTCGAGCTTCGCGCTCAAGCAGGTCCTGTACACCACGGCCGTCCCGGTGCCCGATCGCTCCAGCGATGCCTGAGGCCGCCGTCACCGGCAAACCCGCGGCATCCGACATCGCCCAGCCACCGCACGGCGGGGCCGGCCAGCAGATCGCGCTGCATGTCGCGGCCATGCTGTTCGGAGCCTCGGCGCTGTTTGGCGAGCACATTGCCGCGAGCAGCACCATGATCGTCTTCGGTCGCGGCCTCTTCGCATGGCTTGCGCTGAGCGTCATTGCCCTCGCGGGCCTGGCGGGCATGCGCAGTGCCGCGCGGGTCTCGGGCGGCGCACCGTGGCGGGGGCTTTCGCCCGACGCCGCGTTGCGCTTGATCGTCGCGGGCGTGCTCCTCGCCGCGCATTGGCTCGCGTTCTTCCTGGCGATCAAAGCCGGCGGCGTTGCCGTCGGCACGCTCGGCTTCGCCTGCTTCCCGGCGTTCGTGATCCTGCTCGAATGGCCATTGCGCCGCGAGCGGCCCACGCTGGGCGACGGGGGCGTCATCGCGCTCGTGTGCATCGGACTGGCGCTCGTCACCCCGGCGTTCGACTGGCGCGCCGGGGCAACCGTCGGCCTCGCTTGGGGGGTGCTCTCCGGCGCCATTTACGCTGTCATCGCCTTGTCCAATCGCGTGCAGGGCGCGCAGGCGTCGCCATTGCAGGCCAGTTGGTGGCAATGCTTCGGCATCCTGCTCGTGCTCGGCCCCTTCGCCTGGCGCGAGGCGCTGTCGCTCCCGGTGGTCCAATGGGGATGGCTGGCGTGCCTCGGCGTCGTGTGCACCGCTCTCGCGTATACGCTGTTCATCCACGCGCTGCGCACGGTCAAGGCCAGTCGGGCGGCAGTGGTCATCGCGCTCGAACCCGTCTATGCCATTGCCTTCGCATGGGCACTGTTCGGCACGTCGCCCACGCTCAAGATGGCCGCGGGCGGCATGTGCATCGTCGGCGCCGTGGCCTGGTCCGGTTCGATGCGCTCACGCCGCCCCGCGCACTAAGGCTTCGCTGAAGCCATCAGATGAACATGCCGCCCGACGCCTCGATGCGCTGCGCGTTGATCCAGCCCGTCTCGTCGGCCAGCAGCGCCGCCACCATGCCGCCGATGTCCTCGGCCTCGCCCACGCGCCCCAGCGCCGTGTTCGCCGCGATCATCTGATGGACGCCCTGGTTGTCACGTACCGTGCCGCCGTTGAAGTCTGTCGCGATGGCGCCCGGCGCCACCGTATTGGCCCGAATGCCGCGCGCCCCCAGTTCCTTGGCCAGATAGCGCGAGAACACCTCGATACCGCCCTTCATCATCGCGTAGGCGGACGCGCCAGGCAGCGAGAAACGCGCCAGGCCGCTCGAGACGTTCAGGATGCGCCCGCCGTCCGCGATCAGCGGCAGCAAGGTCTGCGTCAGGAAATACGGCCCCTTCAGATGCAGCCGCACGAGTTCGTCGAACTGCGCTTCGGTCGTCTCGGCAAACGACGCATGCAAGCCCGTTCCGGCGTTGTTGACGAGGAAGTCGAACGTGTCGCGCTGCCAGAGGTCGCCCAGCACGCGCCTGATCTGCGCCGCGAACGGTCCGAACTGCGACGCATCCGACACGTCGAGCGGAAGGGCGACGGCGTTGGCGCCCAGCTTGCCGATCTCGGCCACGACCGCGTCGGCTTCCGCGCGCTGGCGCCGATAGGTGAGGATGACGTCGATACCGCGACGTGCGGCGGCGAGCGCCGAAGCGCGGCCCAGGCCGCGGCTGCCACCGGTGATGAGAACGATCTTGCGAGTCATGGTGTATCTCCTGAAAGCGTTGGGCCCTGCCCGTTGACAATGCCCCGTTGAATCCGATCGACGACCTCGCCGGTCGCCTTGGACCGCAGCGGCCGGCGCTCGCGTGAGCCAGTCGATGTCCGTCACCAACTGCCCCAGACGGAGCGCTTTAGGTGCCGCGGTATGTTCAACAGGTTATTGCAATGCGTTTCACCAATAAACCAGGCTAATTTGATTACACTGATCAAATTCCAATAACAATCGACCTTTGGATCGACCCTCTCCCACCATGCATCAGCTCGACGCCATGCGCATCTTCGTGCGTATTACGCAGACTGGCAGTTTCACGCAGGCCGCTGACGGTCTTGGCCTGCCTCGCGCCAGCGTATCCAACGCCATCAAACAGCTGGAGGCCAAGCTGGGCACGCGCCTGCTGCATCGGACCACGCGACGCGTACAACTCACGCAGGACGGACAGGCGTGCCTCGAGCGATGCCAGGATCTGCTCGCCGACATGGAAGAGTGGGAGACGATGTTCGTTGCGCGCGACGAAGCGCTCACGGGTCGCCTGCGCGTCGATTTGCCCGCGACGCTCGCGCGTACGACAGTCATCCCGCAATTGCCTGGCTTTCTGGCGCAACACCCGGCCCTGCGCTTGGAACTGTCGAGCACCGACCGGCGAGTCGATCTCGTGCGCGAGGGATTCGACTGCGTACTGCGCGTGGGCACCATCGCCGACTCGACGCTGATCGCGCGACCGCTCGGCGACATGCGGCAGGTCAACGTCGCGAGCCCGGAGTACCTGGTGCGCTACGGCGTGCCGCGCTCGCTCGGCGATCTGCGCTCGCATCGACTGATCCACTACACGACGACGCTTGGGTCTCGCCCCGTGGGCTGGGAATACTTCGACGGCGAACGCTATACGCAGTGGCCGATGGAGGGCGTGCTGACCGTAAACAATGCCGATGCCTATCAAGCGGCATGCCTCGCCGGACTCGGATTGATTCAGGCACCCGAGAGCGGCGTGCGCGAGCGGCTGGCCGACGGGTCGCTGCAAGCCGTACTGCCGGAGTACCAAGCGGAGCCGCTGGCCGTCACGTTGCTGTACGCGAACCGACGTCATCTGCCCCGGCGCGCTCAGGTGTTCATGAACTGGCTCGCCGATTTGATGACGCCGCGTCTGACGACGAGGTGAGTTGAGACGGGTTGACGACGCTCGACCAACCCCGCGCGCAGCGACTGTCGGTGCCGCCGATGCCGCCAGTGCCCCACCGGCGCTAGCGCGCGTGCGACAGGCCCCGCTCGACCATCCCGACAAGCCGCTGCCCCAACCCGTCGACCTGATCGTCGGGCAGATGACGCAGCGGGCCATCGATGACCAGCACCGACAACCCGTGCACGGCCGCCCAGGCGAGATACTCCGCGCCAGGTCGTTGCGCAGCGTCGATGATGCCGGCCGCGACCATGCCGTCCAGCGACGCCCCCAGCAACTCAAACGGATTCAGGCCGCTCTCCCCCGCCTTGGCTGGATCGGCCGCCGAGCGCACATTCTCCGACGGAGAAAAGGCCGTGCGGAACAGTCCCGGCTGTGCGCGGGCGAAGTGCAGATAACCGATGCCGACCGCGCGCAGTCCGGCCCGTGCGCGCTCGATGGCGCTGAGCGTCGCCGTTTCCAGCGCCGCCAGCTCATGCTCGATGGCCACCGCCAGTTCGGCCAACGCCGCCGAGCGCACCGCGCCGAGCAAATCCTGGCGATTCGCGAAGTGCCGGTAGGCCGCATTGGGTACCACCCCGGCGCGACGCGTTGCCTCACGCAACACCACCGCATCGGGCCCGCCCTCGCGCGCCAGCGCGATCCCGGCTTCCAGCAATGCCCGGCGCAGGTCGCCATGTCGATATGTCGCGCGCGCCGGCCCCGTCGATGTTGCCTGTTCCGTCATTACAGCTCCTTGTGGACAGTGTCCATTATGTCTGCTATTGTTTGTGTACACTGTCCACAAAGACAAGTTGCGGCGCATCATTCCTCGATGTGCCGGGCGGCATGGCCATGTCGTCGCTGTGGTTGTCGTCGTTCCCCATCAAAAGTCACTCATTGCACATCAGGAGGCACTATGGTTGAGACGTATCCCGCGCACGGCGACGAAGCCGCCATTCGTGCAATCCAGTCGGCGTGGCTTGACGCCGTGCGCAACAAGACGGTCGGCACCCTGCTCGAGCACTATGACCCGCAGGTCGTCGTGTTCGACGTGATGCCGCCGACCGAGCATCGCGGCACCCAGGCATACCGCCGTCTGCTCGAGGGTTGGTTCGGCCACACGGTCGGGCCGATCCATTTCGAAGTCACGCAGTGGCACCTCGTGCACGCCGGGGATCTGGCGTTCAGCCACAGCGTGAATGTCGTTCGCAACACCGGCCCGGACGGCCAGACGCACGGCGCCACCGTGCGGGCTACCGTGGGCTATCGCAAGTCGCAAGGTCGCTGGCGCGTGGTACACGAGCACGCGTCGGTGCCCATGACGTTCGCGCCGTAAGTCTTCTCTGCCAGGGCGTCGTCATGCCCCTTTTCCAGAATCAACAGGAGCGTTCCATGCAAGTCCATTCCTATTTGTTTTTCGAAGGTCGTTGCGAAGAAGCCATTGCGTTCTACGAGAAAGTGCTGGGTGCAAAGCGCGGCATGCTCATGCGCTACGGCGAAAGCCCGGAGCCGTGCCCGGAAGGGATGCTGCCGCCTGGCAGCGAGGACAAGATCATGCATGGTGAATTCACCCTCGGCGAATCGATGGTGATGGCCTCGGACGGCAGGGTGAGTGGCAAGCCCAAGTTCGACGGCTTTTCGCTGTCGGTCGACTTCACCGAGGTAGCGGCGGCGGAGAAGGCTTTCCATGGGCTGGCCGATGGCGGCGAGGTGAATATGCCGCTCGGCGAGACCTTCTACGCGAAGACCTTTGGCATGGTCAAGGATCGCTTCGGCATGAACTGGATGGTGATCGTGCCGAAGGAGATGCCGGGAGACTAAAGCATTGGGGCGCGCCGGGCGCTCGTCCGGCCGCTCGCATCATGGCTGCGGGCGGGCATCGGCGTCAACGACGATCCGGTGCCCACTGTCTTGCGCCCGCGCGGTGTGTCCAACAAGTTCAGCACGCCTGTGCTATCGTCGCCGCCATGCCATCCGTGATCTCAATCCAGAATCTGTCGAAGACGTACGCAACGGGTTTCCAGGCGCTCAAGAACATCAATCTGGAAATTCGGCGCGGCGAGATCTTCGCCCTGCTCGGCCCGAACGGCGCCGGCAAAACGACCCTCATCAGCACCATTTGCGGCATCGTGCGCCCCACCTCGGGCACGGTCACCGTCGACGGTCACGATATCGTCACGGACTACCGTGCCGCGCGTGAAGCCATCGGCCTGGTCCCGCAGGAGTTGACCACAGACGCCTTCGAGTCGGTGTGGGCCACCGTCTCGTTCTCGCGGGGCCTGTTCGGCAAGCCGGCAAACCCGGCGTACATCGAAAAGGTGCTGCGTTCGCTTTCGCTGTGGGAGAAGAAGGACAGCCGCCTCATGCAGCTCTCGGGCGGCATGAAGCGACGCGTGCTGATCGCCAAGGCGCTCTCGCACGAGCCGCGCGTGTTGTTCCTCGACGAGCCGACCGCCGGCGTCGATGTCGAGCTGCGCCGCGACATGTGGCGTCTCGTGAATTCGTTGCGCGAAACCGGCGTGACCGTGATCCTCACCACGCACTACATCGAAGAGGCCGAGGAGATGGCCGATCGGGTGGGCATCATCACCGGCGGCGAGATCACCCTCGTGCAGGAGAAGACCGAATTGATGCGGCACATGGGCAGCAAGCAACTCGCGCTGCAACTGGCCGAGCCGCTGTCCGCCGTTCCCGATGCGCTCGCCGCCTACGGCCTCGCGCTCGACAACAATGGCACCGAACTCGTCTTCACCTACGACGCCAACATCGAGCAAACGTCCATCGCCGCCCTGCTGCGCGACATGGAACGCGCCGGCATCTCGGTGAAGGATCTACATACGACGCAAAGCTCGCTCGAAGACATCTTCGTCTCGCTCGTGCACAGGAAAGAAGGATGAGCCGCGCCATGAATTTCCATGCCGTCAGGGCGATCTACAACTTCGAGATGGCTCGCACGCGTCGCACGCTGATGCAGAGCATCATCTCGCCGGTCATCTCGACCTCGCTGTACTTCGTGGTATTCGGTGCGGCCATCGGTTCGCGCATTCCCGAGATCGAGGGCGTGCCTTACGGCGCGTTCATCGTGCCGGGCCTCATCATGCTCTCGCTGCTTACGCAGAGCGTGACGAATGCGTCGTTCGGTATCTATTTCCCGCGCTTTACCGGCACGATCTACGAAATACTCTCCGCGCCCGTGTCGTACATGGAGATCGTGATCGCCTACGTGGGCGCGGCAGCCACCAAGTCGATCGTTCTCGGTGTGATCATGCTCGGCACGGCCGCGCTGTTCGTGCCGCTGCGCATCGAGCATCCGATCTGGATGGTGCTGTTTCTGGTGCTCACCGCCGTGACGTTCAGCCTGCTCGGCTTCATCATCGGCATCTGGGCCGACGGTTTCGAGAAGCTGCAACTCGTGCCGCTGCTCATCATCACGCCGCTCACGTTTCTCGGCGGCAGCTTCTACTCGACGCACATCCTGCCGCCGTTCTGGCGCGCGGTCACCCTGTTCAATCCGGTCGTGTATCTCATCAGCGGTTTTCGCTGGAGCTTCTACGGACTCGCGGACGTGAGCGTCGGTGTGAGCCTCGGCATGACGCTCGTGTTCCTCGCCGTCTTCCTCGGCGTCGTCGCGTGGATGTTCAAGACCGGTTACCGGCTCAAGAACTGACCTCGCCTGCCGGACGCGGCGCCGTCCGGCACTGGGCGCGCGCCATTGTCGCGTCAGGTCGGCGGCGTCTCGAGAAACGCCGGGAGCGCTTCGGCCTGCGCGCAAAAGCTGGCGATTTCCGGAAACTCGTCGGTAAAGTCGAGCTCTGGCACCAGCAGGTGATGGAACTGCCACGCCACGGCAATCGCCACGCCATGCTCACCGATCTGGTCCGGCGTCGCCACGATAGGCACTTGCGCCAGCTCGACCTCCAGCGCGTGAAACGCCGCATGCACCTGTTTGCGCACGCGATCGGTCCACGGCGCGTGCCGCTTTTCGCTCGGGCGCAGTTCGCGCTCGTACACCAGTTGCACCGACTTTTCGCACGCCGCCAAGGCCAGCCCCGTGAGGCGCAACGCGCGCAGACGCTCGGCCGGATCACTCGGTACGAGCCGCTGCGCCGGATCGACCAGTGTCTCGAGATATTGCAGGATGAGCGTGGAGTCCATGAGCACCGTACCGTCGTCGGTCACGAGCGTCGGGGCCTTCACGACCGGGTTGATCTCGGCGAACGCGTCAAACGTTCGAAACACGGACAGCGCATGATGTTCGTACGGCAGTCCGAGCAACTTCAGGCAGATTGCCGTGCGACGCACGTAGGGGGAATCCAGCATTCCAATCAATTGCATGTCTTGCTCCTGAGGGCGGCCACCGCCGCCGGGTCGTGGGGTCGTGTGTGTATCGAATGGCTTCGGGCGATGCCCGCATCCGCACCAGCATAGCGGACACCCGGCGCCGCGCAAATCGAATTCGATGATGGGTTTTTGTGAATTCCGCTCACATGAGACGCGTAGCCCCTGCCTCGGGAGCGAACGCGGCCCGCGGCAGCCGGTGCCTGCGGGCGCGTCGCATGACGGGTAGAATTGGCCGCATGGCCGACTCGACAAGGAGACGTTTCATGAACATCCTGATGGTACTGACCTCGCACGACCGCCTCGGCGACACGGGCAGGAAGACCGGCTTCTGGCTCGAAGAATTCGCCTCGCCATACTATGTGTTCATTGACGAGGGACTGGTGCTCACGCTGGCGTCCCCCGCCGGCGGCCAGCCGCCGCTCGATCCGAAGAGCGACGAACCCGATGCGCAGACCGACGCGACGCGACGCTTCCGCGAAGACCCGGTCGCGCAGCGCGCGCTGGCGAACACCCTCCGGCTGGCCGACATCGATGCCACCGACTACGACGCCGTCTTCTATCCAGGTGGCCATGGCCCGCTGTGGGATCTGGCGCAAGACCCGAACTCCATCCGTCTGATCGAAGCCTTCGAGCGCGCAGGCAAGCCCATCGGCTTCGTCTGCCACGCGCCGGGCGTGCTGCGTCAGGTACGCGACGCGCAAGGCGAGCCGCTTGTGCGGGGACGCCGTGTGACTGGATTCACCAATGAGGAAGAGGCCGCAGTCGGTCTCACCCACGTGGTGCCGTTCCTGGTCGAAGACGAGCTCAAGCGTCTGGGGGGCCTGTACGAGAAGGGCGGCAACTGGCAATCGCATGTGGTCGGCGACGGCCGGCTGGTCACGGGCCAGAACCCGGCCTCGTCGGACGAGGCGGCGCGCACGGTGCTCGCGATGATGGAGCCGCGCCAGCCATGACGGGCGAGGGGCGCGTGCAGCAATGCGTCGCCACGCGTTGACGCGGGAGCCTCACATGGCCCGCGCCAACGCATGTCTCGCAGGTGCCACCGACCCGCAAGTACCGCTCAGATTTTCTCCATCTCGTACGGGCCGAGATAATCCGTCTTGCCGACTGCCACGCCCTGGGCGCGCAGAATATCGTGCGTGGTCGTCACATGGAAATAGAAGTTCGGCAACGCGAACTTCAGCAGATAGTCAACCGCGTCCATCGTCGTCTGATGGTCCTTGAACTTCAGCGTGATCGGTCGCGACTCGGCCCCGACGAAACGATCTTCGTGAACACTGGCAATATACGCCTCTGTGTTGGCGATGCGATCACGCAATTGGTCGAACGTCGTCTCGTTGTCATCGAACTTCGGCGACTCTCCACCGGCGATCCGCGCAACCGCGAACTTCGCCGTGTCGCTCACGCGCTGCACTTGCGCCACGAAGTCGAGCATATCGGGCGCGAGCTTCGCTTGGAGAATCGTCGCCGGGTCGAGCGAATTGGCCTCGCAATGGGCGCGCGCCGTCTGAAGGTAATCGGCCATGACGGACAGGCCGCGCAGATAGACCGGAACGGTGGCACGGTAGAGAGAGATCGACATCGGAAAGCTCCTCGAAGATTGGCGTGACGGTGAGCATGCACGTAGCGTGCGACGACACATGCTATCAGCCCCGAATCATTCTCGCCGGGCACTCCGATGCCCCACGCTGACGGAACCGCGATCGTCGCCGGGGCCGGCCATTATCAGGCGGTGATATGCTTCACCCGCACCCCGAGCCCGGCTGCGCTTGCCACGCAAGCCGCCCCGGATGCGCAAAACCTGCCACGCAAGTCGACAGAGGAGCTGCCATGGGTACCCCCCGCCACATCCCCACGCCGACCGAGGCTGCCACTGCCGCACGCGCGTGGGTAAGCCACTTCGCGAAACCCGCCGCCATCGGCATGACGCTCGCTTTCGTGGCGGGCTACATCGACGTCGTGGGCTTCATCGCGCTGTTCGGACTATTCACCGCGCACGTGACCGGCAACTTCGTGATGATCGGCGTGCAACTGGTCGCGAGCACCCATATCGGCGTACTGGCCAAACTGCTGGCACTGCCCGTATTCGTCATCGTCGTCGCCCTCGTGAAGCTCGTGGTGCAGCGCTTCTCGCGAACCGAGCGCCGGCCGCTGCGGCCGCTACTCGTTGTCCAAACGTTGCTGCTGCTCGGGTTCATGGTCGTCGGCCTGGCCGCGCAACCCGTCGTCTCGGCGGATGCGCCGCTGGCGATTCTGTCGGGCATGTTCGGCGTGGCCGCACTCGCCATCCAGAATGCCGTGGGGCGCCTCGTCCTCGCCGATCTGGCCCCCACCACGATCATGACCGGCAATACCACGCAGATCGTGATCGACATCGTCGAGCTGGCGAGCGGCCATTGCAGCGACGATAACGCCGCCCGAACGCGCCTGCGCAAGATGATCCCCGCGCTGGCAGCGTTCGCGGTCGGGGCCGTTTTCGGCGGCTTTGCGTATCATGGCGCGGGCTTCTGGTGTGTGCTGCTCCCCGTGGTGTTGCTCGTCGCGCTGGCGCTCGCCAACGAATGACCGGGCGAGGCCAGCACGACGCGTTCGCCTACGCAGCACAGGGCGCGTGTCCGTGTCCCAGTCGGACGCGGTAAAATCGCCCCCTTCGCCCGTGCGTTTCGACGGGCGTCGCACAAATGTCCGCCCTTTCCCAAGCCCCATCTCCGACAGTGACTGCCATCCCCGCCGACCTTCATCCGACCGACACGCCCACCGATAGCCACGACGCCGTCCACGATGCCCGCCTGTGGCGCGACGACGGGTGGACGGCCAAGGTCGTCAAGAACGAGGAAGACGACGGCTGGGCCGTCGCCATGTACAAGGACGGCGAATCGGAACCGGCGCTCGTCGGCCCCTGGACCATGGGGCGCGACAAGAAGAACCCGAAGCCACTCGATGTGGGGGCGTTCCACACGCTGGTGAAAACGGCCGCCGAGGTGCTGCGTCGTCACGAACAGCAGTTGCGCGCCCAGTTGCACAAACGCGTGAGCGTCGACGGTCCCGACGGCGACATCGACGTCACGCTCGACATCGTGCCCGACGACTACGATCCGTACGCCATGCTGAGCGCCATCGACCGCTTTGGCGACACGCTCGCGTCGGTCAAGGTGCCGCCCACGTTCAAGCTCTCGCGCAACAGCGCCCGCGCGTGGGTCGAGAACGACTTCGAGCGGCCCCAGTAAGCACCCGCTCGCGTCACACCTTCCGCCTGTTACGAATCCGGCTCGATTCCAGCACGACTCCGGCGAAGCCGGTTGGCCATCTGCGCCAGCCAGTTACGCCGGATACCGGGATAACCGGTCGTCTGGCAGAACATCCTGACGACATCTAGGATAGGCCTCGTCGATCTGACCGACCTGATCGACTTCGATAGTTCGCATCGCGAGCGGGCGCTCACATCGCCTTGCATCGATGCATTGCCAAGCCCATGTCAGGAGCCCCCATGAAACGCTTTCACATCGCGCTCGCCGTGCGCGATCTCGATGAATCCATTCACGACTATTCGACGCGTCTCGGCCAACCGCCTGCGGTTGTCGTGCCCGGCGCCTATGCCATGTGGCGTACCGACCTGCTGAATTTCTCGATCAACCAGTCGCCCACGCACGCCGGAGCGCTGCGGCACGTCGGTTTCGAAGACGACTGTGTCCCCGAGTATTCCAGCAGCACCGACTGCAACGGCCTGCTCTGGGAAGCGTTCTGCGCAGCAGAGCAGGACCATCGCATAGTGAGCACTTACGGGATCGCGGTGCCTGGGTCGTAACGCCCCCCTTGCCTCGCTGTCGCAGCATCGCCGCGCGGCAGCGGGCTTACGCCGCCTCAGGGGCCGTGCCGAAGCCCGGCAGCGGGCGCTGCCAGCGCTGCGCAACGAACACCCCGGCAAGTGCTACACCGCCGCCGATCAGGTGGAACGTGTGCAAACGCTCACCCAGCAACACCACCGCAATCGCCGCCGTCATGACAGGCAGTACGTTGATGAACATGCTGCACCGATTCGGCCCCAGATGCCGAATGCCCTGAATCCAGAGGATCGGCAGCAAAATCGACGCCCCTAGCCCCGCGTACAGCACCAGCGGCATCGTGGCGGTGTTGAGCTGTGCCTGGCCAGCGGGCACGAGCACAAGCATCGGAATCATCGTCACGAGTGCTGCCCATGCCTGCACGTAAGTCGACTGCGCCGGCGGCACGGCCACATGCCAGCGTCGCAGCAACACGCTGTACAGCCCGTAGGATGCCGACGCGATCAACATGAGCACATCGCCCAGATGCACGCCGCCGTCGAGCAGTTGCGACGGATGCCCCTGCCCGATCAGATACACCAGTCCCGCCAGTGACAGCAGGCCACCGACGAGCATGCCCAGCGTTGGCGGCTCGCGCAGCAGCACAACACTCCACAGCAAGGTGAGCAGCGGCGCGAGGGCCGTCACGATGGCCATGTTCGTCGCCGTCGTGCTGTGCGCCGCCAGATACGACAGGCTCTGATAGAACGACATGCTCAGGAAACCGAGGAAGCCGAGTTTGGCCAGTTGAGGGCGAATGTGCACCCAGTTGCGCGCCAGCGGTCGAATGACGAATGGCGTCATGACGGCAAGCGCCAGCACCAGCCGGTAGAACGTGATGGCCGACGGCGCGATGGCCGTTGCCGAGAGCTTCGAGACGATGACATTGCCGGCCCACAACAGCATGGCGCCCAGCGGATACAGGAAGTACCCCATGACGATTTTCCGCAAGTATGAAAAGGAAACGTCATCGTCGGGCATATCTCAATGGGACGTCTCACGCTAAAATTCCCAAATCTGTCTTGAAAAGGACACTCATGAACACCGTCCCTCAGCCTCGGGATGCCGGCTTGACCGACCACCTTCGCTTCGAAAATACGCCCATGCCGATGGCGGCGATGGCGGTCGACTATGCGCACAACGAGTTCATCGCATCGCATTTTCATCGCCGCGCGCAACTGCTCTACGCCATCGAGGGCGTGATGATCATCGCGTCCGCATCGGGTCGCTGGGTGGTGCCGCCCACGCGCGGCGTCTGGCTTGCGGCCGGGCTGGAACATACGGTGCAGATGAGCGGCAACGTCAAGATGCGCACGGTGTTCGTCGAGCCCGGCACGGAACCTTTACCCGATGAGAGTTGCGTGGTGGAAATCACGCCGCTCATGCGCGAGCTGATTCTCGCGGCCATTCATGTGCCGACCGATTACGTGAACGACTCGCGCGATGCGCGCCTCATGCGTCTGCTGCTCGACGAACTGATCGCCCTGCCGGTTCTCCCGCTGTATCTTCCGTGGCCGCGCGACACACGTTTGGCCCGCACATGCGACCGCCTGATGCAGGCCCCGTGCGACGACGCGATCATCGACGACTGGGCTCGCGACGCCGGCCTGTCGGCGAAAACCTTCCAGCGACGCTTCGCCCGGGAGACGGGCATGACGTTCGGCCGCTGGCGTCAGCAGGCTCGCCTGCTCCAGGCCCTGGAAGCGCTCGCGCGCGGTGAGAAAATCGTGAATGTCGCGCTCGACCACGGCTACGCAAGCCAGAGCGCATTTGCCGCCATGTTCAAGCGGCATTTTGGCGTACCACCGTCGGCGTTTTACCGATGATGCAGCGGTACGCCGTCGATACCCCAGCGAATTCGAAGGAGGCAGCCCCATGCATTACCTACTCACTTACGACCTCGTCGACGATTATCTCGAGCGTCGCGCGCAATACCGCGACGCCCATTTGGCGCTCGCCTGGCAAGCTGCCGATCACGGTGAGCTGCTGCTCGCCGGCGCGCTCGAATCCCCCGTAGACGCGGCGGCATTGCTCTTCGAAGGCGAATCTCCCGCAGCGGCCGAAGCGTTCGCAAAAGCCGATCCGTATGTCGTGAATGGTCTGGTGAAGGCGTGGCGCGTGCGGCCGTGGAAAACCGTCGTGGGCAAAGCAGCGAGTTCGCCGGTGCGCTAAACGGGATGCATGGGAATATGCGGCACAGGATGCCGCCTGCCATGCGGTGCCGAGGAGAGAATTTCGTCGCAGAAAAAACAAAACGCGCTTGGCAGTGAAGCCAAGCGCGTTTGTCGACAACCGATTGAACGTCGTGCTTTCGGAACGCTCCGAGAGTCACGCCGACAAATCTGGCGTCCCCTAGGGGATTCGAACCCCTGTACTCACCGTGAAAGGGTGATGTCCTAGGCCTCTAGACGAAGGGGACATAAAGTCTTCCGTTTTGGTGGAGGTAAGCGGGATCGAACCGCTGACCTCTTGCATGCCATGCAAGCGCTCTCCCAGCTGAGCTATACCCCCGTACGGCGAAGAAGTGAGACTATAGCGTGGTTTTCAAAAGTTGGGAAGCCCCCGCCCCAAAATATTTTGCACGGATGCGGCGTGTCGCTATCCATCCCGATCTGGCGTGCCGCCACGCACCCTTCACTGACTCAGTCCGCGCGCCTCGATGGGCCACAGCGCCTCGACCCGACCGTGGCGCACGGCGACATAACGGTCGTAAAGATTGACCGTCGGATCGCAATGCCCCGGCACAAGCAGGATCGATTCACCGAGCCAAGCGGCGCCGTCCTCGTCGGGCGACGCCAGCGCGAGCACGCCATGCTCATCCGACGCCGTGCGGTAATGCGGCTGGCTCGCCTGTTGCGACAACCAGAAGCGCGGCAGCCCGGAATCGGTTGCCACGCTCTTGAGTCCCGCATCGCACACGATGAAGCCGGCACGCGCCGTGCTCATGACCGTCGACGCGAGAAACAGGCCATGACGAAAGCGCCAGTCGTCGCGCCATTCGAGCGCGCCGTAATGACCGTCGAGAAACACGTACGAGCCCGGCTGAATTTCCGTATAGACGCCGCTCTCGATATCGAACTCGGCCGTGCCGGTGCCGCCGCCAGTCACCACCGGACACGTAATGCCGCGCGCCTCCAGAAAGCGCACATAGGCCGCCGCGCGATCGGCGGCAAGCCGTGCCGTGTCACGGCGCGCGTCCCAGCGATCGACGTGCTGCGCGCTACCGTGATACGCCTGCAACCCACCGAAGCGCAGCCCTTCGTAATGATCGATCGCGTCGATCAGCTTGCCGACCGCGTCCGTCGAATCGACACCGCAACGCCCCTGCCCGACGTCGACCTCGGGCAGGACGGCGATACGCACGCCGGCGCGCTGCGCCGCCTTGCCGAGCGGCGCCACCTGACGGACGTCGTCCACACACACCGAGAGCGTCACGCGCGACGCCATCGCCACGGCCAGCGCCACACGTGCCTCGCCAACGAACTCGTTGCTGATGTGGATGCTGCCAATGCCCGCATTGACGAACGGAATCGCCTCCGTCACCTTCTGGCAGCAGATGCCCACGGCGCCCGCAGCCATCTGTGCCTGGGCGATCGTGACGCACTTGTGCGCCTTGGCGTGCGGACGCACCGCCACCCCGCGCGCGGTCGCCGCGCTCGCCATGCGGGCGACGTTCGCATCGAAGGCGTCGAGATCGAGCAGCAAGGACGGCGTGGCCACCCGAGCGAGCGAATCGCCCACACCGGCGACCGGCGGCACCGCAAGCTGCCCTGAGGCAGCGCGCGAAGACGTCGAAAGCGTATTGTCCGAATCGGGCATCACATTCCTTTGAAGGCGTTGAAAGGCGTTCGAAAAAAACGGCATTCACGCAGGCAGCGCCCGGTCCAGCACGCACGCCACATGCAGCGCCTGCGTGTGCGCTCCGTCCTGGATCTGATGCCGGCAACTGGTGCCGTCGGCGACCACGATGGCGTTCGCGCCGCGCCGTCTGACGGCCGGTAACAGCGTCAATTCAGACATCGCTCGCGACGTGTCGTAGTGCTCGGCTTCATAACCGAAACTGCCCGCCATGCCACAACATGACGATTCGATCGATGATACCTTCAGCCCCGGCACCCAACCAAGCACGGCCGTAACGGGTGAGAACGCGTCGAACGCCTTCTGGTGGCAGTGCCCGTGCACCAGGGCTTCGCCCACCCCGTCGGGCAGCGCGCGCCAGGCCACGTCGAGACGCCCCGCCGCCTTCTCGCGAACCAGAAATTCCTCAAACAGAAACGCGTTGTCGGCCACCTTGCGGGCGGCATCGCCGAAACCGTAGCCCAGCACTTCGTCGCGCAGCGACAGCAGGCACGACGGCTCCAACCCCACGATCGGCACACCGCGCTCGACGAACGGCATCAGCGCGTCGAGCAGGCGCTGCGCCTCTGCCTTCGCCTCGTCCACCAATCCTGCGGCAAGGAACGTGCGCCCGCAGCACAACGGCCGCTCGCCCGGGCGCCGATTCACGTGAACGGTGTACCCGGCGGCTTCGAGCACGCGCTTCGCGGCACGCGCATTCTCCGGCTCCATGTAGTTGTTGAACGTATCGACGAACAGCAGCACCTGGCGCTGTCCGGCCGAATCCGACATGGGAGCGTCCGCCAGCGGCGCCTGACGTTCCAGGAACGACGCTCTCAGCGCTGGCAGCGAGCGCTCCTGCGCCAGGCCGAGCCAGCGCTTCGCCGCGCGGCTGCCCGGCAGACGCTGCGCGGCGTCGAGCAGGCCGCCCACGCGGCTGGCCCACGCAGCGTAGCGCGGCAGATAGGCAATCAGCGTGTCCCTGAGCGACACGCCGTGACGCTTGGCCCGTGCGTGACGCGCCTCGATCTTGAAGCGCGCCATGTCGATGCCCGTCGGGCATTCGCGCTTGCAGCCCTTGCACGACACACACAGGTCGAGTGCGGCCTTGACCTCGTCGCTCGCGAGCCCCGCCTCGCCCAACTGTCCCGAGACAGCCAGGCGCAACGTGTTCGCGCGCCCGCGCGTGACGTGCTGCTCATCGCGCGTGACGCGGTAGCTCGGACACATCGTGCCCGCATCGAACTTGCGGCAGTGCCCATTGTTGTTGCACATCTCGACGGCCGACGCGAGCCCGTGCGTCGCATCGGCGCCGGTGCCGGGCGCCGTCTGCGCGCCGGTCAGCGCGTTGCGCTGCACGTTCCATGCCGCCCAGTCGAGCGCGGGTGTCATCGGTTGGGCGGCGTAGCCCGGCGCGAAGCGAAACAGCTCGCGCGTATCCATCTTCGGTGGGCGAATCATCTTGTCCGGATTGAAGCGATTGTCCGGATCGAACAGGTGCTTGATCTCGCCGAACGCCGCATTCAGGCGCGGACCATATTGCCACGCCACCCACTCGCCGCGGCACAGCCCGTCGCCATGCTCCCCCGAGTAAGCGCCTTTGTATTCACGCACGAGCGCCGCCGCCTCTTGCGCGATGTCACGCATCTTCGCCGCGCCGTCGCGACGCATGTCCAGAATCGGCCGCACGTGCAGCGTGCCGACGCTCGCGTGCGCATACCACGTGCCCTCGGTGCCGTTGCGATGGAACACTTCGGTCAAACGCCGCGTGTACTCGGCAAGGTGTTCCAACGGCACCGCGCAATCTTCGATGAACGACACCGGCTTGCCGTCGCCCTTCATGCTCATCATGATGTTCAGGCCCGCTTTGCGCACTTCCCAGAGCGCCTTCTGCGGCCCCGCCTCGGGCATCTTCACCACGACACCCGGCAACCCGAGATCCCCCATGAGTGTGGCGAGATCGTCGAGCCTGGCGCGCAGCGCACCGGCATCGTCCCCCGCGAATTCCACGAGCAGAATCGCTTGCGGATCGCCAACGAGCGCCGTCTCGATCACGGGGCGGAATGCCGGGTTGTCCATCGCAAGATCGATCATCGTGCGGTCGACGAGCTCCACCGCCACCGGCCCCAGCTTGACGATGTGCTGAGTGAGATCCATCGCCTGATAGAACGTCGGGAAGTTCACCACGCCCAGCGTCTTGTGCACCGGCAGCGGCACGAGCTTGAGCGTGATCCGGCGGCTGTATGCCAGCGTGCCTTCCGAGCCGACCAGCAGGTGCGACAAGTTGGCCACACCGTCGTCCGTATAGGCACGCGGGTTGAGGCAGTCGAACAGATCGAGGTTGTAGCCCGCGACACGGCGCAGCACGCGAGGCACACGCTCGCGCAGTTCCTCGCGCTCACGCATGGCAATGGCATGCACGCCTGCGAGAATCGCCTGCGTGCGGGCGTCGGCGGGCGGCGTATGCAGCGCGCCGAAGTGCAGTTGCGCGCCGTCGGCCAGCACCGCATCGATGGCCAGCACGTTGTGCACCATGTTGCCGTACTCGAGCGAGCGCGAGCCGCATGAGTTGTTGCCCGTCATGCCCCCGATGGTGCATTGCGCCGCCGTCGACACATCCACCGGGAACCACAAGCCGTGCGGCTTGAGCCATGCATTCAGATGATCGAGCACGATGCCCGGCTCGACGGTGACGGTGCGCGCGTCGGCATTGAACGCCACCACGCGGTTGAGCCACTTGCTGTTATCGATGACGAGCGCTTCGCCGACGGTCTGACCGCACTGGCTCGTGCCCGCGCCACGTGCGAGTATCGGCACGTGCTGGTCACGCGCGATGTCGAGGGCGCGGATCAGGTCGTCCTGATCGCGCGGCACCACCACGCCGATCGGGAAAATCTGGTAGATCGATGCATCGGTCGCATAGCGGCCACGGCTCGCGTGGTCGAAAAGCACATCGCCGCGCAACTCGCGACGCAGACGATCCTGCAGCGGCGTGACGGCGACCCCGCCGCGCTGCATCGGCATCAGATGCACGGGCTGGCTGATGAGGTTCGTGTGCGCATTCGCGCTGGCGTTCGATTGGGCGTTCATGACATTGGGGACGTTGGACTGGCCGGACCGTGCACTCACCGGGCACAAATCAAGCGGTAGCGGACCTGCCGGGCACGTGTGACGCTGGCCCGGCAGGTGGTTCGCGCGGAATGCCGTCGGCGTCGTCGGAAACGGCCCGGGAGACGACGATCCAACCGGCACCCGACGCAAGTCAGGCCGGCTGACGGGTGTTGCTCGCCGCGGCGGCTTCGCCGTCGAGCGCGAACTTGCTCTCGGGCTGCATGCGGAACGCCAGCACGACACCGACGGCCATGAGAACCATGCTGCCGACGAACGGCAATTCCCAATTGCCCGTGCGATCGATGAGATACCCCGAGAGCACCGGCGAGAGGATCGCCGCCAATGCCGACCCGGTATTCATCATGCCGCTGGCCGTGCCCGCGTGTTCCGGCGCGATATCCATCGGAATCGACCACATCGGCCCGATCGTCATCTCGGCAAAGAAGAAGCCGAACGCCAGACATGCCATCGACACATACAGATGGTGCGTGAACAACATCGGCACGAGCGAGAGCAGCGTGAGCAACATGCAAATCGACACCATCCAGCTACGGGCACGCTTCAGGCTACCGGTGCGCTCGTACAGCTTGTCGGTCACGATACCGCCCAGCGTATCGCCGATCACACCGGCAAAGAACACGCTCGAAGCGAACAGCGCCGACTTCTTCAGATTGAGGTCGTAGCTGTGCAGGAAGTACTGCGGAATCCACGACAGGAAGAGCCAAAGCGTCCACCCGTAGCAGAAATACACGATGGTGACCGGCATCATCCGCTTGAAGAGGGGCCCCCACGGCACCGAGGCGCGCTTGGCCTTCACGGCGGGCAACACGGCCAGTTCGTCCGTCGTGATGCGCGGATGATCCTGCGGGCGCTCGGTAAACGTCAGTCCCCACACCGCCACCCAGACCAGGCTCACGATCCCGCACAGGTAGAACGATTCACGCCAGCCGTGCGTGGCCATGATGAACACGACGACCGCTGGCGCGACGGCGTTGCCGATGCGCGACGCCGCATGTGTGATGCCCTGCGCGAAGCCGCGCTTTTCTTTGGCGACCCAGCGCGACATGGCCGACGTGGCGGCCGGGAACGTGGCACCCTCGCCAAGGCCGAGCAGCAGACGCGCCAGCAGCATTGCGACGAGCCCGCCCGCCATGCCGGTGAGGATCGTGGCGACGGCCCACAAGGCGCCGCATACGAGCAGCGTGCGCTTCGCACCGAAGCGATCGCTCACCCAGCCGCCGATGATTTGAAAGACCAGGTAGGGGTAGGCAAATGCCGAGAAGACGAGACCGATCTCAGTCTTGTTGAGATTGAATTCCTTGCCGAAGCCGGCCGCAGCCGTACTGACGTTGACGCGATCGAGATAGGTGATGAAATACATGACGCATAGCATCACCAGCACGACCCTGGTCGCTCTGAAAAGCTTCATTGCATGTCTCCTGAAACAGCCTGTGAAGCGCGCCCGCAACATGCCGGCAGCGCAAGAGGTGTTGCGGCGGCCAAGGCCCTTCTATGGCGTGGCCCAGTGCCGTCTGAACGACAAGTCAACCGTTCACTGCGAGGCAACCGCCAATCGCCGGCGGCGCCCCTTTGCCCCCGAGGACGGGCGACGAGGGTGTCTCAGGCGGCAACCTTGAGCGACGGCGTGTCCTGCGCCCGCGCCAGATAGTCCATTGCCGCCACCACACCCGACCCGGCGAGTTTCACGCCGGAAATCTGCAGTCCCATTTCGCAACCCGAGAGCGTGGCCATGAGCGTGAGGTCGTTGCAGTCGCCCAGATGACCGATGCGGAACATCGTGCCGCGAATCTTGCCCAGCGCCTGCCCCAGCGACATATCGAAGCGTTCGTAGATGCGCTTGCGCACCTCGTCGGCATCGACGCCTTGCGGCATGACCACGCCAGTGAGCACCGGGCTGTACACCGCCGGATCCTGGCACTGGATCTCCAGCCCCCACGCGCGCACTGCGCGCCGCGTGGCCTCGGCCAGACGCTGGTGACGCGCGAACACGTTATCCAGCCCTTCCTCGAAGATCATGTCGAGCGCTTCGGACAGGCCGTACAACAGGTTCGTGTTCGGCGTGTACGGCCAGTAGCCGTGCTTGTTCGCTTCGATGATGTCCTGCCAGCCCCAGAAGGCGCGCGGCAGCTTTGCGTGACGACTGGCCTCGAGCGCCTTGGCCGAGACCGCATTGAAGCTGATGCCCGGCGGCAGCATCAGTCCCTTCTGCGAGCCAGAGACGGTGACGTCCACCCCCCATTCGTCGTGACGGTAATCGGCCGAGCCCAGGCCCGAGATCGTATCGACGAGCAACAGCGCAGGATGCCCGGCCGCATCGATGGCACGGCGCACCGCGGCGATATCCGACGTGACGCCCGTCGAGGTTTCGTTATGCACCACGCACACGGCCTTGACGGTGTGCATGGTGTCGGCGCGCAGGCGCGCTTCGATCATGTCCGGCTGCACCCCGCGACGCCAGCCGTCGGTCCCCGGCAGGCCGATGAACGCCGGCGTCAGACCGAGGCTTTCGGCCATCTTTTTCCAGAGCGTGGAGAAGTGCCCCGTCTCGAACATCAGCACCGAATCGCCCGGCGAAAGCGTGTTCGACAGCGCCGCCTCCCACGCGCCGGTGCCCGATGCCGGGTAGATCACCACTGGCTGTTCGGTCTTGAAGATCTTCTTGATGTCGGCGAGCACCTTGCGACCGAGCGCGCCGAACTCCGGGCCACGGTGATCGATCGTCGGGTAGCTCATGGCACGCAAAATGCGATCGGGCACCGGACTGGGCCCCGGAATCTGCAGGAAGTGGCGGCCGGAGGGATGGAAATCAAGCTTCAACATGAACGTCGTTCTCCTCTTGAAAATTCGTTTTGAATTTTGCATTCAAAATACTTTAGCAGAGCAGGCAGCTTTCGCAAGAGGTAGGAAGCGCTTTTAATACAGTCGTTTACCCTAAACCGGCGAGCGTGCCTCGCCATACGGTACAATCACGACCATAGTGGTTTACGGATTTTGAATGCAAAAAATGGAAAACACGTCGACGATTGCCACGCCCGACATCCCGCGTGTGGAGCGCCTGCGTTTGCACGACACGGTCGTCGAGCATCTGCGCAAGCTCATCATCGAGGGGGTGCTCTCGCCGGGCGTAAAACTCAACGAACGGGAGTTGTGCGAGACCCTGGGCATCTCGCGCACGCCGCTGCGCGAGGCCTTCAAAGTGCTGGCCGCAGAGGGGCTGATCGAGATCGCACCGAATCGCGGGGCAAGCGTTGCCCGCATGACGGAGAAGGAGATCCGGGAGATGTTCGAGCTGATGAGCGCGCTCGAAGCGTTCTCAGGGGAGTTGGCCGCCGAGCGGATGACGCCCGTGGAGCTGGCCGAAATCAAGGCACTGCATTACGCGATGCTCGCGTGCCGCGCACAGCAGGATCTGCCAGGCTATTACGCGCGCAATCAAGCGATTCACGATCGCATCAATGAAGCGGCCCGCAACGGGGCGTTGCGCCAGACGTATGTCGCGATCAACCGTCGGCTCATGGCACTGCGCTTTCGCTCGAACTTCCATGCGGACAAGTGGGATCGCGCGATTGCCGAGCACGAGCAAATGATCGACGCGCTGGAAAAGCACGACGGCAAACGCCTCGGCGAGATCCTGCGCAAGCATTTGCTCGCCAAGCGCGACGCCGTGCTGCAAATTCACGCCGAACCGGCCGACAACGCGCCCACCAACTGAGTTCGAGCAGCCACCCGGCGCGTATCGGCGGTGCTCAGGCACCGCCGTCATTCACAGTCGGCGCTCTGCCGCTTCGCGCGCGCGACGTGCCAGCGCCGAGGGCGATTCCAGCACTTCGCCAGCCAGACGCGCAACGAGCGCCGCGACATAGCGGCCGTATTGCTTGCCGGCAATTACGTCCGCCGGGTCGAGCGCATAGGCGGCGTCAATATCTCCGCCCGGCGCCGTGACAGCCGGGAAATTGCCGCGACGTCGCGAGGACAGGGCCGCGCGCGGCGTGACGTCCACCTCGTCGGCATCGGCCCACAACATGCCGTGCTGGGCAGCAAGCGCCGCGAAGTAGTCGAGCGTGTCGCGCTTGTCGTCGCCAGGACGGTAGCTGAACGAAAACCCGCCAGCCACTTTGTTGCGCCAGCCGTGCGCGCGCCACATGCCGGTCGTCGCATCGGCAAACGCCTTGAACGGCGCGGCAATCCCGCCCTGGAAGGCCGGTGCGCCAAAGATGATGGCGTCGGCGGAGGCCAGACGCATGAGCGTGGCCTCGTCGTGCCACTGCCCGTCGGTGAATTGGTGTGGCTCGATGCTGAGCAATTGCGCGTGCGCGCCGGCGTCGGTGACGCCTTGGGCGACGGAATGCGCAATCATGGCGGTCGCGCCGCCTTGCGAGTAATAGACGATTGCGATATTGGACATGGCGTAGTGCTTCCCAAATGGATGTCCGCCCCATGGCACCGCCCGGATCGCGCTTCCCCACGCGTCCGCTGGCTTGTCTGGACATCGGTCAAGGCCAAATGATGCCAGTGAAAACCCTTAGGGAATAGCCAGTAGAATCGAACATGACTGTTCCGCCAACGATAACAATCGAGCGGCGACGCCACGCTGTCAGTCCATTGACACAGGCCTGACAGGAACATGACACGCCGCTGACGACACGCCATATCGCCGGACGCCGGAGCCGGGGCGAGCCACCGATGCTTCGCCTCGGACGCGCCCGCTTCGTGTCGGAGCGACCCGATCCGCGCGCGACATCTCAGCGTCGTACCGACGCGCCCAGCCGCACCGACAACTGATCGGCCAGGTCGCGGATCTGATGCCCAATGCGCTGGCCCGTTGCCAAGTCGATGTCGTTCGTGACGAAACTGACGGCGAGTCCCGCAACGGCGCGCTCACCGCTCGCATCGAACACCGGTGCGCCGAAACAGATCATGCCTTCGCGCATTTGCCCATTGTCGATCGAGTAGCCATCGCGACGCGTCTGCGCCATCTCGTCGACCAGCGCCGCATACGTCCCCACACTGGCACGCGTGAGCGGCGCGGGCCAGACACCGGCGAGCAGATCGGCGGCCTCGCTTCCCGGTAGCGTCGAAAGCATGGCCTTGCCGGTCGCCGTGTATGGCGCGGGCAGCCGCATGCCGATGCGGAAGGTCACGCCGAGCGGCCGATTGCCGTTGTGACAGGCGAGATAGATCACGTCGGTGCCATCGAGCACGGAAAGCGTCACGGTTTCCTGCGCGAAGGCGGACGATGTCTCCCAGACCGCCCGAAATTCTTCGGTGATGTGGGTCTGCGACAGGAACGCGTTCGCCCATCCCATGACATACGAGCCCATCGTCATGCCGCCATTGGCGTGACGTTTCACGAGGCGGAGTTTGACCAGCGTGTCGCACAGACCGTGCAGTGTGCTCTTGGGCACGCTCGTCTGCCTTGCCAGATCGGCCAATGCGATGGGCTCGGCCGCCGCCGCAATCACATCGAGGATATGCACGGCACGCACCACGGCGGGCGCGGTGGTCTTGAGCGGTTCGCCGTCACGGGCGTCGGTGACGGCATTGGCGGGAAGTGTGCGCTTGGGCATGAATCGGCAATCGGCTTCAGAATGGTGGCGATGGATCGGGACGAACTACGCCATCCGTCGGGGTATGAGCAAGTCATGGAGATTCCGTCCTCGGAAAACCCCTGAGTTGCACCGGCAACGTTAGATACGTAGAATGAAATTCAATACATAGAATATCGTTCAATAGATGGAACGGCAAGCGAAGATTCGAGACAGCGTCGCGTGCCGTTTCCCCAACCGGAAATGCCGGCGAGCCCGGCCCACTGCCATGCAACTTAAAGACACCTCTCTCTTCAAGACACTCGCCTGGGTCGATGGCCAATGGATCGCGGCCGACAGCGGCAAGACGCTCGATGTGGTGGACCCGGCCACCGGTGACGTGCTGGCCAAGGTGCCGGATCTCGGAGCGGACGAAACGACGCGCGCCGTGGCGGCCGCCGAAGTGGCACAAAGGCCATGGGCGGCGCGCACGGGTAAGGAACGCGCGGGGATTCTGCGTCGCTGGTTCGATCTGATGGTCGCCAACGCCGACGATCTGGCGTATCTGATGACCCGGGAGCAAGGCAAGCCGCTGGCCGAGGCGCGTGGCGAGATCGCGTATGCGGCAAGCTTTATCGAGTGGTTTGCGGAAGAAGCCAAGCGTGTGGATGGCGATGTGCTCGCCACACCGGCGTCGGACAAGCGTCTGGTCACGCTCAAGCAACCGGTCGGTGTGTGCGCGGCGATCACGCCGTGGAATTTCCCGGCAGCGATGATTACGCGGAAGGTGGCCCCGGCGCTGGCGGCGGGCTGCGCGATCGTGGTGAAGCCGTCGGAACTGACACCGCTCTCGGCGTTTGCGCTGGCCGAGTTGGCCCACCGCGCCGGGATTCCGGGGGGCGTGTTCCAGGTGGTGACGGGCGAGGCCCGCGCGGTAGGCGGTGTGCTCACGTCGCACCCCGGGGTGCGCAAGTTGTCGTTCACGGGATCCACGGGAGTGGGCCGCCTGCTGATGGCGCAGTGCGCACCGACGGTCAAGCGCATGTCGCTGGAGCTGGGGGGCAATGCACCGTTCATCGTGTTCGACGATGCCGACCTTGATGCCGCCGTCGAAGGCGCGATCGCGGCGAAGTACCGCAATGGCGGGCAGACGTGCGTGTGCGCGAACCGCTTCTATATCCAGGACGGCATTTACGACGCCTTTGCCGAGAAATTCGCCAAGCGTGTCGCCGAGCTGAAGGTGGGTAACGGTCTGGACGACGGTGTGGTCATCGGCCCGCTGATCGAACGCAAGGCGATCGAGAAGGTGGTGGCGCTGGTGAACGACGCGAAGACGCACGGCGCTCACGTGCTGGTGGGTGGCACGGCGCACGCGCTGGGCGGGACGTATTACACGCCGACGGTGATTGGCGACGCGACTTCGCAGATGCGCATGGCACGTGAGGAAATCTTCGGCCCGGTCGCGCCACTGTTCCGTTTCAAGCACGACGCGGACGCCGTCGCCTTCGCGAACGACACGGAGTTCGGACTCGCCGCTTATCTCTACACGCGCGACATCGCACGTGCGTGGCGTACGGCGGAAGCCCTCGAGTACGGCATGGTAGGCCTGAATACGGGGCTGATCTCGAATGAGGTCGCGCCGTTCGGCGGTATCAAGCAGTCGGGGGTGGGCCGCGAAGGGTCGCACTACGGCATCGAGGAATACCTCGAGTTGAAGTACCTTTGTCTGCAAGTGTGACGGCCACGCAGGATCAACGGCTCGCATGGTTCGATCCGGCGGGGCGCGCGACGGTGTCGACCGTGTCGAGCGCGACCGGAATGTCATGTTTGGGGTTGTGAAGCACTCACGAGGAAGTCGGTCATGAACGCTTTTCGTTTCCAGACGGTTCCAACCGTCGTGGTGGAATTTGGTGCGGCGCGTCGTCTGGGCGCCCTGTTGCGCGAGCAGTATCCGACGGGCCAGCGTTTGTGCGTGGTGACGGACGGTTTTCTGCACAAGAGCGGTTTGCTGGCCCCCGCACTCGCGGATCTGGCCAGGCATGACTGGCAGGTGTCGGTGATCGACGATGTGATCGCCGACCCGCCCGAGCACGTGGTGCTGGAAGCGGCGCAACGCGCCCGCGCCGCCGACGCGGAGATCGTGCTGGGGTTGGGCGGCGGCTCGTCGATGGACGTGGCGAAGCTGCTCGCGGTGCTACTGCCCGGCTCGCAGTCGATCAAGGAGATGTACGGCATCAAGAAGGTGACGGGCACGCGCCTGCCGCTGGTGCAGATGCCGACAACCGCGGGCACAGGCTCGGAAGTAACGGCCGTCTCGATCGTGACGACCGGCGAGACGACGAAGATGGGGGTCGTGTCGCCACAGCTTTTCGCCGATCTCGCGATTCTGGACGCGGAACTCACGCTCGGCCTGCCCCGCGCTACCACGGCCGCGACCGGAATCGACGCGATGGTGCATGCGATTGAAGCCTATACGTCCGCGCATCTGAAGAATCCGATCTCGGACACGCTCGCCGTAAAAGCACTCGCGCTGCTCTCACGCAATCTGCTGACAGCCTGCCAGGACGGCCACCACCGCGCCGCTCGCGAAGCCATGCTGGTCGGCGCGATGTTCGCCGGTCAAGCGTTCGCCAACTCGCCCGTCGCCGCCGTTCACGCGCTCGCCTACCCGATCGGCGGCATCTTTCACGTCGCGCACGGGCTCTCGAACGCCCTCGTGCTCTCTCACGTCATGCGCTTCAATGCCCCCGCCGCCAGCCATCTCTACGCGGAACTGGCCGACGTGATCCTGCCCACCAAGGCCTCCGGCAGCGATGACGCCAAAACCGATGCCCTCATCCGACACATCGAATCGTTGATCGTCGACACCGCCATTCCCCGCACGCTGCGCGAAGTGGGCGTGAAACCAACCGACCTCGCACGCCTGGCCAGCGACGCAATGCTGCAAACCCGACTTCTCGTGAATAACCCGCGCGACGTGACGGAGGCCGATGCTTTTGCTATTTATAATGCGGCGCTTTGATCAGGGTTCGGCGGCTGATTCTGCCCCCTCCTGCTTCATGCCCCCTCAGTGCTTCCACGACGGACCGGGGCCCCTTTCCGCCTCTCAGACATAAACCCAACTCGCTGCAGAAAGGGGCCCCGGTCCGTCTCTTTCCCTGACACCCTCGCTACCGCTTACCGCGTCGACTCGCTCGCCAACGTCGCCACGACCGTCTCCGCCAACTCGGTGGCATCCACCGCACTCACGTCCGAATCGGTCTGCAACGGCGTCGACCGGCACCCCGGTGTGAGCCGGAGGTACGGCGGCTCCGCTTTTGCAAACAATGTGACGCTCGGCGTCGGCGTCGTGTGCGCCACGTGCATCAAGCCACCGTCAGCCCCCACGAACAGCGCCGCATTCGCGATGACCCGCTTCGCATCGCGCAACGTCAACTGACCAACGAATGACGTCAGATGCAAATGGATGAATTTTGCCTCCATCAACGCATTCGCCGCGTCGACACCATTGCCCGAACCCAATAGCACTACGCCATCCGGCATCCCAGGCTGGTACGCAATGTCGTACGCCTGCAAGAATTCGCGCCAATGCGCATATGTTCGCCGCGGCTCGACACCCCCCATCGCCAACACCAGGAATGACCCCGGCGACAGTTGCCCCGCCATCGCCTCCGGTAACGCCGACTCCTGCCGCAAGTAAGGCTTGGCGCGCACGAACAAGTCGTCGGACGCCAGACCCAGCGAAAAGACGTCGTTGACCGCCGCCAGACTGAATTGCGTCTGGTTGCGGTCCGGTCCGTGAAAATATCGGAACAAGCACGCGAACGGCAGCGAGGGGAAATACTTCCGCTTCATTCGCAGCGTGGGATAGTTGAACTCCTGCATCACGACAACGTCGTAATCGCCCGGCTTCACACTGGCCGGATCGTCGTAGACATGCCGGAAGATATCGTCGCCCTCGAACACGGCCTTCAACCCCGGCGCAATCAGCAGGTCGACAGGCCCCTCGCGCCCCCGCAACAACGCACGGCCCGACATATCCATCACCGCGTCGCCAACCGACGCCTTGCCACCGTAGATCCACAGCACGCGCGCGCTCGATATCACATGACGCACCTCACGGCCCGATTGCCCACTCAGCGCAAGACGCAAGCGGCGATGCAAGTATTTCTTGGCAACGGTAAGCGACGACGTGCGTTGCAGGAAGACGTCGGGTTCGTGATACACCCAGGCGTAAGGGATGCGGGTGCTCGGTTCGGTGAGAGCGCCCAGTCGACGGGCTATGAAGCGCTGCAATGGCATGATGGAGTCGAAAGCGAGTCGGCCGCAGCACCAGCCCTCAGCAAGTGAACCGGGGTCACGTCGAGGCGTCAGGCGGCGGCGTCAGAAGTTGGGGAGTATGCCACGTCTGCCCCGGCTTGACGGCAACGCAGCGCTCCCCAACCGCTCGAACCGGCGCTCCCCATGGACTCGCTCACACCACCTGGAAATGGTGGGTTCCGTCGCGATGCAACTGGTCGACGAGTCCATATTCCCAGTCGAGGTACGCCTGCATCGCCGCCGCAGCGTTGTCGGTGCCCTCGTACGGGCGACGATAGCGATCGTCGCGCGGGCTCGCCAGTCGGGTCGGCCCCGATTCGAGTGGCAGTCCGGCGTGGATCCACGCCTGCGTCCCCCCATCGAGCACAACGATCTCGGCATCGGTCTGACGCCGCAAATCGGCCGCCGCATAGCGCGCGAGCAAGCTGGAGCCGCAGGTGAGCACGTAACGCTGCGCAGGCCCCACCTCCCGCAATGCCTCGGTCAAGCGTGCGCGAATGACGAACCACGCCCCCGGAATGTGACGTTTGACGTAGTTGACGCCTGAGGTGACGTCGAGCACCGCAATCTGGCCAGGCTCGGACGCGTCAAGCCAGCGCGCAAGCTCGCTCGGCGAGACGGTCGCTACCTCGGGCGCGCTGGGCGTATGCAACGGCCAGCCGCCCTGGGCACTGCGCGCCTCGTCGCCATGCGGCTCGACGACGTAGACGGTCCAGCCCATCTGGGCAAGCCACGAGCCAGTCATGTCGGCCCGCACGCCATCGTCGTCGGCGAGCACGATCCACGCGCCGCGCACCGGCGCCTGATGGTCGGTCTCCTGCACGAGTTGTCCGCCCGGCGCATTGGCAAAGTCCGGCAAGTGCCCGGCCGCGTAGTCTTCCGGCGTGCGCACGTCGAATCGGTAGACGGTGCGCCCCGGCGCATTCAGCGAGGGCACGTCGCCCAGCGCGATACGGCGCACGCCCGCACGATCGGCCACGGCGCGGGCCCCGGCACGCGCGGCCGCCAGTGTGGCGTCGCTCACCGCGGCCGGAGACCGGCGATCGGCCCCGCGCTCGAGTGCCTGACCGGCGAGCGTCCAGCCGATAGTGCCGTTACGCAGCGCCGCCACCGGATTCGGCAGGCCGGCATTGACGAGCGATTGCGTGCCGATGATGCTGCGCGTGCGTCCAGCGCAATTCACGATCACTCGGGTGGCCGGGTCCGGGGCGAGTTCGCGCACGCGCAGCACCAGTTCGGCGCCAGGCACGCTGGTCGAGCCGGGAATGTTCATGGTCTGGTATTCGTCGAAACGGCGCGCGTCCACCACCACGACATCGGCGTGCGCATCGAGCAATGCCTGGACTTCCTGCGCCGACAGCGACGGCGTATGACGCAACCCTTCGACCCATTCGCCAAAGGCTTTGCTCGGCACGTTGACGTCGCGAAAGACTTCACCGCCAGCCGCGATCCAGCCCTCGAGGCCGCCCGCCAGGCCATTGACATTGGTGTAGCCGAGCCTGCGCAGCACGCGGGCGGCACGCGGTGCCAGATCCTCGCCGCCATGTTCGCCGTAGACGACGATGCGCGTGTCACGCCGCGGAATGCGCGCCCATACGTCGATTTCGATGCGCGAGAGCGGGAGGTTCGCCGCCCACAACGGGTGCGCCTGCGCGAACGGGTCTTCTTCGCGAACGTCGAGCAGGGCAATTTCTTCACGGGCGAGCAGCGCGGCGCGCACGTCGGCGAAGGTCAGTTCGGGGAAGGTGAAATCGTCAGCGGCGGACGTCGGGGCTGCCGTTTGCGACGGCGCTTCGGTCGAGAAAGAGGACACGGCGGTTCCTTGGATTCGTCTAACGTCGATTCGTTTTGAGTCTCGGCGCGGCGCGCTTGTACCTCCGCGCAGCCGGACAGCTATTGTGGCAGAACCCGCCCGCCCCGGTGGCGCGCGACACCACTCCCCGTTGACATGCGCCGCGCGAACCGGGGTCGCGTCAGGCGCCTTGAGTGCGCTGCGGCGCCGTACCGCGCGGATTCGGCCATGACGCATTCGCATAGCCGGAAACGAAGCACTTGCGTTCGCCGGATTCCGTGAACACGCTACGACGCACCGTGCCGATGTTCGCGCCATACACATGAATGCTCACCGAGACCCGGTCGGGGTAGGCATTGCTCACCCGGTGAATGTCCCCGCGGCGCGGCGAGAGAACCTCGACATCGCCCGGCGACAGGCGTACCGGCTCGCCCGCCATGACCGGCACGCCTTGCGCGTCGAGCCGATAAGGTTGCGAATCCTCTGCCCCGCGCAGCATGCCGATCAGGCCCCACACGGTGTGATCGTGAATCGGCGTGACCTGCCCCGGCCCCCAGACGAAACTCACGACGCAAAAGCGCTGCGCCGGATCGCAATGCAACAGGTATTGCTGATAGTGCTCGGGATGCGGCGCCGCGAACGCGTCGGGCAGCCAGTCGTCACGCACGACGAGTTGCGCCAGCAGGCCGGCGCCGGCGTCGAGCAGCGTCGTCTCGACCGGATCACACGCCAGCAGTCGCGAAAGCCCCGCGACAAACGTGCGCAACGGATCGAGCGTTTTGTCATCCGGGTCGGGCAAATCGCCCGAGGCGGTGATGTCATCCCCTTCTTGCCCCATACGAACTCCCGTAAGTTGGTTGCGGGCGCCCGCGAACCGGGCGACGCATGTGGTAGCGTAACGCTTTGTGTCCCCTCGTGCGCGCGCGCCTGCCGCGCCCGCTCCTTATGCTCGATTTCGACGCCGCCGCGCTGATGCGCCTCGTCACCACGCCCATGCCGTTCGGTAAACACAAGGGCACGCTCATCGCCGATCTGCCGGGCAATTACCTGAGCTGGTTCGCGCGCGAAGGCTTCCCGCCAGGTGACATCGGCCGCCTGCTCGCCCTCATGCACGAGATCGATCACAACGCACTGGGTGAGTTGTTGCGCCCGCTACGCGCGCAGGCGCAAGCCGCTCGCCCCCGGTAAGCCGCACGGCCGTCCGCCCCTCCCCCCTCGTGGCTCAGCGCCGCGCGGTATTGGTCAGCATCGGCGGCAGATGGCGACGCACCCACTGCGTTTGCCGTTCATAGGCATGTGCCAGTTGCAGCACCGCAAGATCGGCCTGCGCCGGCCCGATAATTTGCAGTCCCATCGGTAACCCGCGGGCATCGAACCCGACCGGCACGCTGATCGCCGGCAGCCCGGCCAGCGTTGGCCCGATAACGACTTCCATCCATCGGTGATATGTGTCCATCGGCTTGCCCGCCACCGACGACGGCCAATGCCATTGCGCATCGAACGGAAAGACCTGGGCCGAGGGCAGCAGCAGGAAGTCATAACGCTCGAACAGCCGCGCGAGCGAGCGATACCACTCGCTGCGATCGACGCTGGCGCGATACACATCGGCAGCGCGTAACGCGCGTCCCCCCTCGACTTCCCATTGCGCCTCCGGCTTGAGCTTGTCGCGACGGGCAGGGTCGGCATACAGCTCGCCCAGCGATCCGCTCACGAGCCAGTGACGCAACGTGAGCCATGTCTGCCAGAGCCGCGCCGGCGCAAAGTCGGGCGCACACGCTTCCACCTCGCACCCTATCGCCGTGAAGTCTCGCAACGATGCCTCGCACAGGGCCATCACACCGTCTTCCATCGGCAAATGACCGCCATAGTCGCCCAGCCAGCCCAGCCGCAACCCCTTGACGTCGCGTTGCAGCGCACTCAAGAACGGCACCGCGCCGTGATCCTGCGCCAGGGAGAGCGGACTGCGCGCGTCGTACCCCGCTTGCGTGGCCAGCAGTTGGGCGACGTCGGCGACGGTGCGTCCCATGGGTCCTTCGGTGCTCAGTTGCTGGACGAACAGCTCCGGTGCCGGGCCATAGGGCACCCGGCCCTGCGAGGGCCGAAAGCCATACACGTTGCCAAATGCGGCGGGATTGCGCAGCGACCCCATCATGTCGCTGCCGTCCGCCACCGGCAGCATGCGCAGCGCAAGCGCACTGCCCGCCCCGCCGCTACTGCCCCCCGCACTGCGCGTCGGATCATAGGCGTTGCGCGTGGTGCCGAAGACGGGGTTGTAGCTGTGCGATCCGAGTCCGAACTCCGAGACGTTGGTCTTGCCGATGAAGATCGCACCCGCGGCGCGGATGCGCGCGACGCTGATGCTGTCCTGGGTGTCGGGCGCCGCCGAGGTGAGCGGCGAGCCCTTGCGCGTGGGGAATCCCGCGCAAGCGGCGAAATCCTTGACCGCGTGCGGCATGCCGTGCATCCATCCGAGAGACACGCCGCCGGCCAACTGCCGGTCGCGCTCGTCGGCCTGCGCGAGCAAGTCGTCGCCATCGCGCAGCGACACGATGGCGTTGACCGCCGGGTTGTACTGTGCAATGTGCGCGAGATACGCCTGCATGACCTCGCGGCACGAGACGCGGCGCGCGCGAATGGCATCGGACAGCGCCAGCGCGTCGAGCGCGACGATGTCGTTCACGGGCCGAGCATGGGTGGCGATAGTGCCGGCGGCGGCACGCGAGTCGGCCGCCTGAAGCGGCTGAGCGGGTTGGGCTGGACGGGCTGGCGCTGCGGCCATGTCTCTCTCCTTGGCGGTGGCGTCGTCCTGTGCGACGCCGTTGTCTGACACGTCATTGTCGGTCAAACCCGCCGAGGATGCCGAGGAGAAATGATCTCCCGCGGCGGCGCAAACACGTTAGTTCACACAGGCAACGATGACCAGGACATCAATGTGCCAGCGGATCGAGCCCGGTGGACTCGACGTCCTTCGCAACCGCGGGCGCGGCCATGTACATCAGCAGTTTCTTCGCTTCTTCGGGATGCGGTGCATTCACCGGCACACCCCCCGCGAAGCGCGTGACCGATTGCAGCGACTCGGGAATCTTGCCCGCGAACGCGGCCCCCTTGACCGGCAGCAGTTCGCTGACTTGTTGCAGCCCCAGCGCATACTCGCCGGCGGCAACCTTTTCGGCCACGGGCGTCTTCTGCACCATCACGCCCTTGCCTCGCATTTGGTCGACGATGCCCAGCTTCTTGAAGAGTTCGCGTTCGACATACACGCCGCTGGCGCTGTCGGAATACGCGACCGACTTCGCGGCAAGCAGCGCGGCCTTGAGCTTGTCCGGCGTGCTGACGTCGGGCACCACGTCGCCCGCTTTCACGACGACGCCAATGCGCGAGTCGGCCAGGTCGACGCGGGAATCCGCCCGCACCTTACCTGCCTTGATGAGGCCGTCGAGCGCGTAGCCGACCATGATCACGGCATCGGCCGACTCGCCGCGCGCCAGCCGGTTGGGAATCGCCTCGGGGGCCTTGCCCATCGACGGCCCCCACGCGGTATCGACATGGTCGCCGCTCGACACCTCGAACTTGGGCAGCAGCAACTTGTAGGCGGCAGTGAAGCCGCCGGAGTTCATCACGTGCAGGTCTTCCGCGCTGGCTGCCGTGGCGCCAAGCAGCGTCGTCAGGGCGATGCCTGCGCCGAGCGCGGCAAGCCGGTGTCGGGGCGCACGCACGCGTGCCGGGAGGGCGATGGCTTTCATGGCAATGTCTCTCTGAATATTGCTTTTAGGGATAGACGCTCGATGGCATCCGTGGTCGGGAAGTGTTGCCGGGCGCGCCCGCGAACGGGGCGCGCCTGCCGCGTGGCTCAGCCAGCAGCGAGTTCGGTACGGGGGCGGCCCTGCCCGCTGGCGCGGCCACGGTAAAGGGCCAGCGTCGCGCAAATCGCACACAGCGCGGCGAAGCTCATCCAGTAGCCCGGCGCGGCCTTGTCGCCCGTGACGTGAATCAGATACGTCGACAACGCCGGCGTGAAGCCGCCAAAGAGCGCCGTCGCGAGGCTATACGCGAGCGAGAAGCCGGCCACGCGCACGTCCGGCGGCATGATTTCGGTCAACGCCGCAATCATGGCGCCGTTGTACATGCCATACAGGAACGACAGCCACAGTAGCGCGATCAACATGTGCGTGAAGCTCGGGGCCTGCACGAGGAACGTGAGCACTGGATAGGCGGACACCAGCGTCAGCCCCGCGAAGATCAGCAGCACCGGGCGACGGCCAATACGGTCGGACAACGCGCCACCGATAGGCAGCCAGATGAAGTTCGATACGCCCACGCACAGCGTGACGAGCAGCGCATCGGCGCTCGACAGGTGCAGCACGCGCTTGCCGAAGGTCGGCGCGTAGATGGTAATCAGGTAGAACGCCGTCGTAGTGAGTGCCACGAGCATCGTTCCGCCGATCACGGCGCTGGCGTTGGCGATCATCGAGCGGAACACTTCGCCCAAGGCCGGGTGACGCTTGCGCTGCTTGAATTCGTCGCTCTCCTCGAGCGAGCGGCGCAGCGCGAAGATCACCGGCACGATCATGCAGCCCACGAGGAACGGCACACGCCAGCCCCACGTCGCGATCTGTTGCGCCGTGAGCGTGAGCGAGAGTGTGAAACCGAGCGCCGCCGAGACAACAATGGCGACCTGCTGGCTCGCCGACTGCCAGCTCGTATAAAGGCCCTTGCGGCCCGGCGTGGCGATTTCCGCCAGGTACACGGACACGCCGCCCAGTTCGGCACCGGCCGAGAAGCCTTGCAACAACCGCCCGATCAGCACGAGCACTGGTGCCGCAAGGCCAATCGTCGCGTACCCCGGCACGAAGGCAATGAGCACGGTGCCGCTCGCCATGATCGCCAGCGTCGTGACCAGCCCCTTGCGGCGGCCGACATTGTCAATGTACGCACCGAGCACGATCGCGCCGAGCGGTCGCATCAGGAAGCCCGCGCCAAAAACGGCGAAGGTCATCATGAGCGAAGCGAACTCGCTTTCCGTCGGAAAAAAGACGCGCGAGATCTGGGTGGCGTAGAAGCCGAACAGGAAGAAATCGAACTGTTCAAGGAAGTTGCCAGCCGTGACGCGCAGGATCGCGCCGGCTTTCGAGGGGCGACGCGAAACCGCGTCGTTGGGGCGCTGTGACATGCGCTGTCTCCGTGTTGCCGGCAGCCCGGGGGATCGGGCCGCCAATGAATCGTCGCAATGCGCCTCTACCAGGAACGTGTGGACCGTCACGGACGCTTTTTGACGCTGCCAATGGTGCGCCGGAAGTTCCACGCTTGTGAATTGCAAGTTTTGGAATGATTGATGCACATGCGCTATCAATCGTAAGATGCTGATGCGTCTATCGAGCGGTAGCACGGTACACTCTGCGCCGCTTCCGAATCCTCCGCCCGCCGTTGATGTCGCGGCGGGCCGACGCGTATGCATGACTTTCTGCCCCAAACATCATGGCGATCAACTTCGATCTGAACGATTTGCAGGCCTTTCGCGCGGTGGCGCAGCTGGCGAGCTTCCGCCGCGCGGCCGAATCGATCCATATCTCGCAGCCCGCGCTCTCGCGCCGTATCGACAAGCTCGAAGACGCGCTCGGGATCAAGCTCTTCGAGCGCAGCACGCGACGCGTGGCGCTGACCAACGTCGGACGCGCCTTCGCCCGCGACGCGGAACGGATTCTCGACGATCTGGACAATGCACTGCTGGGCATCCGCGATGTGGCATCGTCGAGCCTGGGGCACGTGACCATCGCCTGTGTGCCGTCCGCCGCCTATTACTTCATGCCGCAGGTGATTTCGCGCTACCACCAGGCGTTTCCGCGCATCCGCATCTCGGTACTCGACGCGAGCGCCAACGAGGTGCTCGCGTCGGTGGCGAACGGCGACGCCGACTTCGGGCTGAATTTCATCGGCAGCCAGGAGCCGAACATCGAGTTCAAGCTCCTGTTACAGGAGCGCTACGTGGCGGCCTGTCGGCGCGACCATCCGCTCGCCGGCAAGAAGCGGGTGACGTGGCGTGAGCTTTACGAATACGACTACATTACCGTCGGCCGCGCCTCAGGCAACCGCCTGCTGCTCGACCAGGCGCTCACCGCGCTGCCCAAGCGCCCTCCGAGCCTCTGCGAGACGCAGCACGTCACGACAATGCTTGGTCTGGTCGAAGCGGGACTCGGGGTAGCGGCCGTACCGACGATGGCGATGCCCGGCGACGATCATCCGTCGCTCACAAGCGTGCCGCTGGTCAATCCCGTAGTGACACGACGCATGGGCATGATACGAAGCAAGGCACGGCCACTCTCACCCGCGGCGGCGCAGTTGTATCGCTATGTGGCCGAGATGAAAGTGCTGTCGCGGCGTCGCGCGGGGAGCAATGCGATATAGGCGAATTGCGCGGAATGCACGTATGGAAACATTTTGTTACCCGCCTTACGAGACGCGAAACATTAGCGCGACGGCGGCGTGGCGTCGTGTCCTTATACTTGCCACGCGTCAATCCGAATCGTAATCAAGGCTCATGCTCAAACGAATTTTCCCGATGGCGGTCATCGCCGCCCTGGCTGCAACAACTTCCCTGACGGCTTCGGCCGGTGATATGAACAATGCCCTCGGCGGTGCGCTGGGCGGCGTCGCGGGCGCGGCCGTTGGCGGCGCGCTCGGCGGCAGCACCGGCGCCGTGGTGGGCGGCGCGGTGGGCGGCGGCGCCGGCGGCGCAATGACGTCCAATCGTCACGAGCGCACGGGCGCCATCATTGGCGGCGCGCTCGGCGGTGGGGCCGGCACGGCAGCGGGCAATGCGATGGGCGGGCGCTCCGGCGGCCTGATCGGTGCAGCCGTTGGCGGCGGCGCCGGTGCGGCGCTCGGCGGCAACATGTCGCGCTCCAGCGCATACGACGATGGCCACTACCGTGGCAAGCACCGCGGCCATCGCAAGCATCACCACTGATCTGCCGGCACCTGATCGACCTGCCTACGCCGAGCCACCTCGGCGTTTCGTACATTCTGCGCGATCATTTCCCACTCGCCCGACAGACGGCTCACCGCCCACCGGGCTCCGTCAGGTAAGGGCCAATGCCCGTCGGATAGCTTCCCGGGATAAGCATGGACGTATCGAGACGGTCGACGCGCGTGCGACCGGTCAGTGCCATCGTCAGGTCCATCTCCCTGGCAATGACCTCCAGCGCGCGACGCACGCCGGCCTCGCCCATCGCCCCCAGGCCATAAAGGAATGGACGTCCGATCAACGCCCCCTTCGCGCCCAGCGCCATCGCCTTGATCACGTCCTGCCCGGAACGTACCCCGCCGTCGAGCCACACCTCCATGTCGCGCCCCACTGCCGCAACAATGTCGGGCAGCGCGCGGATCGTCGAGATCGCGCCGTCGAGTTGGCGCCCGCCATGGTTGCTCACCACGATCGCATCGGCCCCCGTGTCGCGCGCCGCGCGCGCATCGTCCGGATCGAGCACGCCCTTGAGCACGAGCTTGCCGCCCCAGCGCTTCTTGATCCATTCGACGTCGTCCCACGACAGGCGGGGATCGAACTGCGCCGCCGACCACGCCGCGAGTGAACCGATGTCGTCCACACCCTTGGCATGCCCCACGATGTTGCCGAACGTGCGGCGGCGCGTGCCCGCCATACCCAGGCACCAGCGCGGCTTGGTCAGCATGTTGGCAATGTTCGGCAGCGTGAGCTTCGGCGGTGCCGACAGGCCGTTCTTGATGTCGCGATGACGCTGGCCGCTGATCTGCAGATCCATCGTCACCATCAACGCCGAGCACCCCGCCGCCTTGGCGCGATCGATCAGTCGCTCGATGAAGTCGCGATCGCGCATCACGTACAACTGGAACCAGAACGGCGCCTTGGTATGCGCTGCCACGTCCTCGATCGAGCAGATCGATACGGTGGAGAGCGTGAACGGCACGCCAAACACTTCGGCCGCGCGCGCCGCGAGAATCTCGCCGTCTGCGTGCAGCATGCCGGTCATGCCGGTCGGCGCCAGCGCGACCGGCATGGCGACCGGCGTGCCCAACATCGTCGTGCGCGTGCTGCGATGCTCGATGTTTACCGCGACACGCTGGCGAAACCCGATGCCGCCAAAGTCCGCCGCATTCGCCCGATAGGTCGATTCGGTCCACGACCCGGAATCGACATACTCGTAAAACATGCGCGGCACGCGCCGCTGCGCGAGAACCCGCAGATCCTCAATGGTCGTAATCACTGCCATGCTGCGTCTCTTCTTCCTGGAAATCCCGACCGTCTCTCGGGAATTAGTTAATATCTTCTATATTTTTACTTCTGCTTGACGAGATCGACGAGCGACTGGGTTTGCTTGATGGTCTTGAGCACGATGTTCGATTGGATCGCCATGACCGCGGGCGCGCGATACAGCTCGTTCACGATGAAATCCGAGTAGTGCGCGAGATTACGGGCCCTGACCGTGAGGATGTAATTGGCCGAGCCGGTGACGATGCGCGCGGTCACTACCTCAGGCCAATTCTGAACGCACGCGAGAAATTTCTCGTGCCATTGATCGACGTCGGGGCGCAGCGAAATTTGCACCAACGCTTCGAATTCGAGACCGATATGCTGTGCGTCCACGATGCAGCGGTATCCGGAAATCACCCCGCGGTCCTCGAGCAATTTCACCCGGCGAAGGCAGGCCGATGGCGACAAGCCCACGGCATCCGCCAACTCCTGGTTGGAAATGCGCCCGTTGAGTTCGAGATGGCGCAGGATGCGCAGATCGGCAAGATCGAGGTTCATTGGCAGAATCCGTCAAGTTTCCCCGGATTTTGGCAGATCCTTCGAACTACCGCCAGATGTTCGCCACAACTGGCCATAAAATTCAACTTTTTGCGTTGATCTCGCAGCACTCGACGATCCTCTGCGCCGCTGGCGGCCTCGCCTTCAGCACGATCGCTGCCGCCCAGAACGCCGTCACCCTATACGGGATCGTCGATGAGCGCGTGCGCTCGATCACAGGCTCGACGGCAACAAGATGGGCGCCGATTGCCCTTACCCGCCCGACTTGCGCTGCGTGACGATTCGCTCCAGCAGGTGCCGCGTCTGTTCGAGCACCGCCTCACGCACCATCCGGTTGCGTTCGGGATCCGGCTCGCTGGCCCACCCCATCGAACGATCGACGGAACGGCGCATTACGCGAAACGCCATGCCCAGCGTGCTGATGCACACCGCCCGAACCCGCATCGCCTCATCGTCGGTCGCCACGCCCGCGAGGCGCGCCACAATGTTCGCCCCCACGGCGGCGAGCCGGCTCGAGAAGCGCTCATAGAACACCTTGAAACCGGCTTCCGGCCCGAGCCCCGCCTGCTCACGGGCCATGAACATGTGCCAGCCCTCGATCTCCGGCACGTCCTCCATGAACCCCGCCTTGCGGTTCTGTAGCTCGCAAAATGCATCGATGAGCTGCCTGTCGGTGGCGTCCGGATCGGCCACCACGCGCTCGGCCGCCTCGATCGCTTCGCCCATCTGTCCCATCACGAGACTCAGGATGTACTCGACGCACGCCGTATACACCCCGTCCTTGTTGTCGAAGTAGTACTGAAGCGCGGGCGCGTTCACGCCGGCCTCGTGCGCAATGTCGCGTGTGGATGCCCCCGCAAAACCGAATTCCCCGAAACACTTGATCGCCGCAAGAATGATGCGCGCACGCGTTTCCTCGCCACGTTGATACCCCGTGTCGACGGCGTGCCGCGTTCGCACAGGCGTGCGCGTCGCCCGCCCAGCGCGTGAAGTCCCTGTCATGTCTGTCCTTGCTTGCCAAAACTTTCGTCAAAAATATAACACTTGACACAAATCGATCAACTGGAATAATTTTGCCGAACGGAATAATTTGATGGAACTCCCATGACAACCGCAGCCCCCGTCAAACCGACGACCTCGGCAGCGTCGATGGCACGTCAGGTCGACGCCCCGGCGGCCAGGACCGCAGAAGCCACCGAGACGGCTCGCACGCCTGGTCAGCCCAAGACCCCCGTCAATCCTCGCCGCAAGAGAATCCTGGTCGGCGCGCTGGCGCTGGGCGTCGTCGCGGGCCTTGGCTGGGGCGCGCACTGGTGGCGCGTGACGCGCTTTATCGAGTCCACCGACGACGCCTACCTGCAAGCCGACAGCATGACCGTGGCCCCGAAGGTGGCGGGCTACGTGACGGAAGTGCTGGTGCGCGACAACGAAACGGTGAGCATCGGCCAGCCGCTCGTGCGGCTCGATGCCCGCCAATACCAGGCCGCCGTCGACGAGGCGCGGGCAACGGTGCAAGCGCGTGAAGCCGATGTCGCACGCGCCGAGGCCGAACGCGCCCAGCATGTCGCGACGATTGCGCAAGCGCGCGCCGAACTCGACGGTGCGCGGGCAGACGCGGTCTATAGCGCCGGTCAAGTCCAACGCTATGCGCCACTCGTGGCGACCGGCGCGGAAACCGACGAGCGTCTCGCCGAACTGCGCAATGCCAGCACTCGCGCCGACGCCACGCTCAAGAGCCATCAGGCCAGCGTCCAGGCGAGCGAGCGTCAGACCGACACACTCGACGCCGCGCTGGCGCAGGCCAAGGCGCAGTTGACGGTCGCTCAGGCCAGTGCACGCAAGGCCGAACTCGATCTCGCCGACACGATGGTCAAGAGCCCGCTGGCCGGACGCGTCGGTGATCGCGCCGTGCGCGTCGGCCAGTTCGCCCAGCCGGGCACCCGGCTGCTCACCGTCGTGCCCGTGCAGAACGTGTATCTGACGGCGAACTTCAAGGAAACGCAGGTCGGCCATATGCGGCCCGGCCAGCCGGTGACGGTTCACGTCGACGCCCTGCCGGGCGAGCCGATTCACGGCGTGGTCGATTCGCTCTCGCCCGGCACCGGCGCGCAGTTCGCCTTGCTGCCCGCGCAGAACGCCACAGGGAACTTCACGAAGATCGTGCAGCGCGTGCCAGTACGCATCCGTCTCGAGGTGCCCGCGTCGCTGCGCACAGTGTTGCTGCCCGGTCTGTCGGTCACGGCGGACGTCGACACACATCGCCGTGATGCAGCCGCCCCCGCGAAGCAGGCGAGTCGAGCCCGTCAGGTGGATCAGGCGAGCAACCGCGCCCCGATGCAGATCGCGCTGAGCGCGCCACTGAACGCCCTCGTCAGTCCTGTCACAAGCGCGCCGCCGAACGCCGGGGCGCAACGTGGCTGAAAGCGGCGTGGTGGGAACATCGTCGAGCTCCTCGCCTTCGCCGACCTCGCCCGTCGGGCTGACGCGCGATCAAGCACGTAGTGTCGTGGCCGCCGGCAGCGGTGGGGGACGTGGAGGAAGCGCAGGTAGTAGCGCCGCGAACGCCGCTGCGCCGCGCAATGCGTCGGCATCGGACTGGATCGCCGTAGCGGCCGGCGCGCTGGGCGCCCTGCTGGCCACGCTCGACATCTCGATCACCAACTCCGCCCTGCCGCAGATTCAGGGCCAGATCGGTGCGTCGGGCACGGAGGGCACGTGGATCTCGACTGGCTACCTGATGTCGGAAATCGTCATGATTCCGCTCGCCGCGTGGCTCACGCGCGTGCTCGGGCTGCGACGCTTCCTGATGCTCAACGCCGTCTTCTTCACGCTCTTCTCGATGATGTGCGGTGCGTCGAGCAGCCTGGCCGAGATGATCGCCGGCCGCATCGGACAAGGCTTTGCCGGCGGCGCCATGATTCCCACGGCGCAGATGATCATTCGCACGCGTCTGCCCCGTCACCAGATGCCCGTGGGCATGGCGATGTTCGGCCTGATCGTGCTGCTCGGCCCGCTGCTCGGCCCGGTGGTCGGCGGCTGGCTCACCGAGAACGCCAACTGGCGCTGGTGCTTCTTCCTGAACCTGCCGATCTCGGCGACCATCGTCACGTTGCTCATGCTCGGCCTGCAACGCGAGCCGACTCATCTGCAAGCGTTCGTCAAGGCGGACTGGCTGGGCATCGTGGGCCTGACCATCGGCCTGAGTTCGCTCACGGTGGTGCTCGAGGAAGGCCAGCGCGAGCGCTGGTTCGATTCCCCGCTGATCCTTTGGCTCTCGGTCGCGTCTGTCGTCGGCATCGGCATGATGCTGGTGGCGCAGTTCACGGCCGAAAAGCCCATCGTCAAGCTCTCGCTGCTGGGTAACAAGAACTACGCGAGCGTGATCTACATCGTGTTCACGGTGGGCGCAGGACTCTATGGCGTGTCCTATCTGCTGCCGCAGTTCCTCGCCACCATCGCGGGCTACAACGCGCAGCAGTCGGGCAACATCATGTTGCTCTCGGGGCTGCCCGCATTTCTGATGATGCCGTTCCTGCCGCGCCTGATCAGCCGCGTGGATATTCGTCTGCTCGTGATTCTTGGGCTGCTGTGCTTCTTCGCCAGTTGCATGCTCGACATTGACCTGACCGCGCAAAGCGTGGGGCATGACTTCACGATGTCGCAACTGCTGCGCGGCGTGGGTCAGATGCTCGCGATGATGCCGCTCAACCAGGCATCGATGGCAGCCGTCGAGGCGCAGGACGCCGGGGACGCTGCGGGCCTGTACAACATGGCGCGCAACCTTGGCGGGTCGGTCGGGCTGGCGTTGCTCGGTACGCTGATCGACCGTCGCACCGACTATCACGACGCCATGCTGCGCGAGACGATCACAGCCAACAGTCCGCTCGGTCAGGCGCATCTTGCCACCAACGCGGCGGGCTTCTTCGCGCAAACGGGGGATAGCGTGCACGCGCAATTGCAGGCGACCGCACAGCTCGCTGCCGATATCGCGCGGCAGGCGAGCGTGATGACGTTTTCCGAAACTTTCTACGCACTGGGGATCGCGCTGCTGCTTTGCGTGCCGCTGGCCCTGCTGCTCAAGCAACCGACCGGCTTCAGCGCCGGCGGGCATTGAACGATCATGACGCTTCATCTACGAACGATGGCCCTCGCGGCCGCCATTCTCGTCACGGGCTGCACGGTCGGGCCCGACTATCGCGGCGCGCCCGAGGTGGCGACCGACGCCCTGCGCGCAGGTGCGACGTATGCCCATGCCGGAGACGGCATCGCGGCGCACACGCCGGGCGTCGCCCGCTGGTGGACGACGCTTGGCGATGCGCAGCTCACAGCGCTGATCGACGAGGCCATCGCCCATAGCCCGGACATTCGCGCGGCGCAGGCAAAGGTGCGTCAGTCGCGCGCGAGCCTGCGCAATCATCAGGCGGACCTGCTGCCCAAGGCAGGTGTCGATCTCGCGACGTTGCGCACGCGCTCGCCCGATCTGAGCCTGCTTGGCGGCGACGGCAGCAGCAGTGGTGGTGGCCGCGGCCCACTCGATCTGTATGTCGCCGGGTTCGACGCCAGTTGGGAGATCGACCTGTTCGGCGGCACGCGACGCGCCGTAGAAGCCGCGAGCGCCGACGCCGATGCGGCGTCTGAGGATCTCGCGGACGCGCACGTGCAACTCGCCGCCGACGTCGCACAAGCCTACGTCGCGTTGCGCGACCAGCAGGCGCGATTGTCACTGGTGCGCGACTCGGCTCGGCTCGAAGGCGAGATGCTTGCGCTCACCCGTCAGCGTCGCGCGGGCGGCGTCGCGTCGGAACTCGACGTCGAACGGCTCGTCACGCAAGTGGAACAAACGCAATCGCACGTGCTGCCGCTCGAAGCGGACGTCATCGAATCGCTCGACCAGTTGGCGCTGCTCACCGGTCGCGCACCGGGTACGCTGGACACCGAATTGAAAGCGCCCAAGGCCCTGCCGAGCGTGCCGAAGACGGTGGCCGTTGGCGATCCGTCCGCCCTGCTCCAGGCGCGGCCGGACATCCGCGCGGCGGAGCGTCGCCTGGCATCGCAAAACGCACAGATCGGCGTGCAGACGGCGAACTGGTTTCCGAAACTCTCGATCATGGGCGAACTCGGGTATTCGGCACTGGATCCCGGCCATCTCGTGCGCAAGGACAACTTCAGTTGGATGACGATGCCGCGCCTGCAATGGAATGCGCTCGACTTCGGGCGCGTGCAGGCGGGCGTCGATGGCGCGAAGGCCGGTCGCGATCAGGCGCAGGCGAAGTATGAAAGCGCCGTGCTCACCGCACTGCGCGACGCCGACGTGGCGCTGGCACGGTACGGGCATCAGCGCGAGAACGTGTACCTCCTGCGCAGCGTGGAGGCCTCGGCCGCACGCGCCGCGGCGCTCACGCGCCAGCGCTATCGTGCCGGCACGGCGAGCACGCTCGATTGGCTCGACGCGGAGCGCACGCGCTTTTCCGCCGAGCAGGATCGGGTCGCGGGCGATGCGCAACTGCTCAAGACGTTCGTGACGCTGCAGAAGGCGCTGGGTCTCGGATGGCAGGTCGACACGACGACGGGGTGAGACCGGGGTGAGGATAGCGGGAGAACGAGTGACGCTTCGTCGCCGGACGGGATGACGTTCGAGTGCGGGCGTCGTCTTGCCCGATGTCGCCAACGCGACAGTCATCGACATGGCACCGTGCTTATCCTCGGCACCAATGAAAAACGCTCCAGAAGCTTTCGCCTCTGGAGCGTTTTTTCCAACTGAGTTGGTGCGGCTGGCAGGATTCGAACCCACGACCCCTTGGTTCGTAGCCAAGTACTCTATCCAACTGAGCTACAGCCGCACATACTGCATACGAGACACCGATCAGACAAAACAACGACTGCCAGTGACCCTTCTCATCGACGCGGGCCGAATGTACATGACATGCGGCGCGTCACTGGGAAGGACTTTCCCGAAAAACTAAGGGTCTCCCCGTGAGGAGACCCTCGAAATAAGTGGCGCGGCTGGCAGGATTCGAACCCACGACCCCTTGGTTCGTAGCCAAGTACTCTATCCAACTGAGCTACAGCCGCGTCGTGAGAACAGAATTATGTAAGAAACCGGCCTGCCATGCAAGTGATTTTTGCAATTCTTTTGTCATATCTATGATTTGCCCAATGCGATCGTCATTCCATGCGGGATTAGCGCGGAATCGTTCACACTGGCAAGGCTTTACCGCTAGAACAATTACTCCATGCAAACCCGCATCGAATCAGGGCTTTCCATGTGCGCCTGCGCGAAACGGCACGGTATGCTACGGCTTTTTGCGGCGCGTCGAAGGGCGCGTTTGCCGCGCTCGCGAGACCGGATCGGGAAGACGACCGGTTCGGAACCCTCTCTCGCGCGGCCAGAGAAAATGCAGTGAAACCACGCACCGCGCGCCCACTCGGTTCCCCCGGCGACGACGGTGCGATAAAAACCAAATTCAAGGAGGCGCTCGTGGAAAAAGTCTGGCTCAAGAGCTATCCGCCCGGCGTGCCGGCCGAGATCGATGTCAACACGTATCGTTCGCTGAACGATCTTTTCCTGCAGAGCTGCCGGAAGTTTGCGAATCGCCCATCGTTCACCAATCTCGGCGTGACGATGACCTTCGCCGACCTCGAACGCCAATCGCGCCACTTCGCTGCCTATTTGCAAAGCCTGCCCGGACTGGAGCGCGGCTCGCGCGTAGCGATCATGTCGCCGAACCTGCTGCAATATCCGGTCGCCGTCTTCGGCATCCTGCGGGCCGGCATGGTCGTCGTCAACGTCAATCCGCTCTACACCGCGGGCGAACTCGAGCATCAACTCCAGGACGCCGGCTGCGGGGCCATCGTCGTGATCGAGAACTTCGCCGCCACGCTGCAAAAGGCCTTGCCCAATACGCCGGTCAAGCATGTCATCACCACCGCCATCGGCGACCTCGTGCCGGCGCCGAAGCGCTGGATCGTGAACTACGTCGTGCGCCATGTGAAGAAGATGGTGCCCGAGTGGCACATCCCGCACGCGGTATCGTTTCGCACCGCATTGGCCCAGGGCGCGCGCGCCACACATCAGGAAGTGCCGCTGGGTCACGACGACATCGCTTTCCTGCAATATACGGGCGGCACCACCGGCGTGGCCAAGGGCGCCATGCTCACGCATCGCAACATGATCGCCAACATGTTGCAGGCCCGTGCCTGGATCGGTGAGGGTCTCGAGGAAGGCAAGGAAATCATCGTCACCGCCCTGCCGCTCTATCACATCTTCTGCCTGACCGCGAACTGTCTGGTGTTCCTCCAGTTGGGCGCGCTGAACCTGCTGATCACCAACCCGCGCGACATGCCCGGCTTCGTCAAGGAGCTGGGGAAGTGGCGGTTCACGTTCATCACCGGGGTCAACACGCTCTTCAACGGGCTGCTCAACACACCGGGCTTCGACCAGCTCGACTTCAGCGCACTCAAGTGCGCGCTCGGTGGCGGGGCCGCCGTGCAGCGGGCGGTGGCCGAACGCTGGCAGAAAGTCACCGGCCATGCATTGATCGAAGCCTACGGACTGACGGAGACGTCGCCTGCCGTGTGCATCAACCCGCTCGGCAGCGAGTTCAATGGCTCCATCGGCCTGCCGATCTCGTCGACGGAAGTGAGTATCCGCAACGATGCCAACGAGGCGCTCGCGTTCGGACAGGAAGGGGAAATCTGTGTGCGCGGCCCGCAAGTCATGAAGGGCTACTGGAACCGCCCTGACGAGACCGCCAAGACCGTCACCCCCGACGGCTGGCTGCGCACGGGCGACATCGGCACGATGGACGAACAGGGTTACGTGCGCATCACCGATCGCAAGAAGGACATGATCATCGTGTCGGGCTTCAATGTGTACCCGAACGAGGTCGAGAGCGTGTTGGCGATGTGCCCGGGCGTGCTCGAGTCGGCGGTGGTCGGTGTGCCAAGCGAGCGAACCGGCGAAGCCGTGAAGGCCGTGATCGTCAAGAAGGCGCAAGACCTCACCGAGAAGGCCATTGTCGACTTCTGCCGCGAGCACCTGACGAACTACAAGGTGCCGCACGTGATCGAGTTCCGCACGGAACTGCCCAAGACCCCGGTCGGCAAGGTGCTGCGCCGCGAATTGCGCTGACGATTCACGTCTGCGTGGTGTGTCGTCGTGCGTCACGACGATGCGAGACGTGGGCACCGCATTGACAATGGCCGGGAGCAATCCGGCCATTGTCATTTCAGACAACGACACATTGATATCGCGATCGTCGGCCCCGATTCGTAACCTTTGGTTACAGACGTGACAAGCGCACCTTGGTACAACAGGGGCACGTCAGGGACGCCTTCAGGCCGTGCGCGTCGCGATTCGCTTCAAAACGTAGGCAGCGGCCGCCATGCCGAAGGTAGCGGTGACACACACGCTCGAGCCGAAACCAGCGCAGTTCAGGCCCTGCGGCCCCGCAGCGGCATGCCCGCCTTCCACGGCTGCGCACGCCGCTTCCGGGTACTGCAAGGGCTCGTCCGAGTACACGGCGGGTACGTTGAACTTGGCTTTCGGCCCACGGACAAAACTGTGTTGCTTGCGTAATTGCGCGCGGACCTTCGCCAACAGCGGGTCCTGGATCGTGCGGGCGAGATCGTCGATACGGATGCGGGTCGGATCGATCTGACCGCCGGCCCCGCCAACGGTGACCAGACGCTGCGCATGGGCCACGCACCACGCGATGAGCGCCGTCTTCACGCGGACGCTGTCGATGGCGTCGACGACCCAGTCGAAGCCACCGCCCAACATGACGTCGAGGTTGTCCAGCGCGATGAAGTCTTCGACCAGCGCGAGTTGGCAGGCCGGATTGATGGCCAGGATTCGCTCGGCCATCGCGGTGACTTTCGGCTTGCCGAAGTTGCCGTCGAGCGCATGCACCTGACGATTGGTATTGCTTTCGGCGACGTTATCCAGGTCGATGAGCGTGAGCCGGCCCACGGCGCTGCGTGCCAGTGCCTCGGCCACCCACGAGCCAACGCCGCCGATGCCGATGACGGCCACGTGCGCCTCACGCAGACGCGCGAGACCGTCGTCACCATACAAACGCGCGATGCCGCCGAAACGGCGGCTCGCGTCAAAATCATCCTCCGATGGCGCGGCAGGCGCCGGAGGAACAACAATCGACGGGGTACTGTTCATGATGCGATGGGTAACGTCCTTGAAATGGCTGGCGATCACGATGGTCGCCATCGTGCTGGCATTCGCGGCGTTCATCACGTGGTTTGACTGGAACTACGCCCGGCCCTTCATCAACCGGGAAGTGAGCACCGCGACTGGTCGTCCGTTCGACATCCGGGGCGACCTCTCGCTGCACTGGCTGGCGCCGAACGCCAAGGCCCCGGGACTGGGGCGCTGGCTACCGCGGCCTCGCCTGATCGCGAATGATATCGTGTTAGGCAACGTTGCGTGGAGCCAGACGCCGAACATGATCACGGTGGGCCAACTCACGTTCTCCCTCGAATGGCTGCCGCTGCTCGACAAGCGCGTGGTATTGCCTGAAGTCACCCTGTCCGCGCCGAAGGTGGTCATCGAGCAGCGGTCCGACGGGCAGAACAACTGGACCTTCGCGAAGGGCGACGGCAAACCGTCGCCGTGGACACTGCGCATCGGCCGGCTGCTGCTCGAAGACGGCGCGGTACACGTCAATCTCGTGCCCCAGCAACTCGATCTGCAAGCGAACATCGCCACCATCGACGCCCAGGCGCCTTACGGCATCGGCCTCTCGCTCAAGGGCACTTTCCGCAAGGTCGCCGTCTCCGGCAAGGCCCGCGCGGGCGACGTGCTCTCGCTCGAAGATACCGGCGATCCCTATCCGCTCGATGCCGATGTCCGTATCGGGCGCACGCAGATCGCCGCCAACGGCACGTTCACGAATCCGGCCACGCTCTCCGCGCTCGACATGCACCTGCGCCTGTCCGGACCGACGATGGCCGACCTGTATCCGATCACCGGCGTGCTGCTGCCGCAAACCCCGGCTTACGAGACCAACGGCCATCTGCTGCATACGGCCGGCGTATGGCGCTACGAGCGCTTCCAGGGCAAGGTCGGCCAGAGCGATCTGTCCGGCACGCTGGTCTTTCGTCAGCGGCAGCCGCGCAACATCCTGCAGGGTGCCGTTGTGTCGAATCAGTTGCGGCTGGTCGATCTCGGTCCGGTCATCGGCACACGGAACCCTTCCGGCGGAGGCGATCTGACGGGCAAGCCGAAAGCGCCGCCGTCCGGCAAGGTACTGCCGGTCGATCCGTTCAAGACCGATCGCTGGCGTGCCATCGACGCCGACGTACAGTTCACCGGCCGCAAGATCATCAAGGACAAGCGTCTGCCGATCGACAACCTCGTCACCCATCTCGTGCTCGACGATGGCGTACTCTCGCTCCGCCCACTGGAATTCGGCGTCGCGGGCGGACGCATCACGTCGACCCTCGTACTCGATGGGCAGACCGAGCCGATGAAGGTCGATTCGCAGGTCTCGCTGCGGCACCTGCAGATAAAGCAGTTGCTGCCCGACGTCGACCTGATGAAGACAAGCGTGGGCGAAGTCAATGGCGATGCCGCGCTCACGGCGACCGGCAACTCGATTGCCGCGCTGGCCGGCTCGTCGAATGGCGAGATCAAGTCACTGATCGATCGCGGCTCGATGAGCAAGCTGATGCTGGAGTATCTGGGGCTCAACGTCGGCAATATCGTGCTGACCAAGCTCTTCGGCGACAAGCAGATCGAGATGCGGTGCGCGGCCGCGGACTTCGCGGTGCGCGACGGGGTCATGGACGCACGCACGTTCGTGATCGATACCGACGATACGAGCATCGGCGTCACTGGACAGATCGATCTCAAGCGCGAGCACTTCAACCTGACCATCCGTCCCGAGCCAAAGCACTTCGGCCTCCTGTCCCTGCGCTCCCCGCTCTATGTGCGCGGCACCTTCCAGCATCCGGACGTCGGCGTCAATGTGCCAACGCTGATCGCCCGCGCCGGGGGCGCCATTGCGCTGGGCGTGCTCGCGCCGTACACCGCCCTCGTGCCGCTGCTGGAACTCGGCCCGGGCAAGGACAGCCCATGCGGCGAACTGCTCGCCCGCCTGCAGCGTCCGCCCAGCCGCCATCCGTCTGCGGTCAAGCCGGTGTCCGGTGCGAACGGCCACCCGGCCGGCGGCAAGCGCGACGCACGCACCTCGGCCACGGCCCCCGAGCTGGGGCCGGTGCGCGACGCGCCGTGAGCCTGCCCGGCCCGCCGACCTCGATCACAAACGCCTCGCAGCGCCGAAGCAATGCCCATGCCAGTCCGAGGGATTTGTCGCCGCCACGCCACGCCATGTCGCCCATAACCGCGCCGGCGGTATAAATTGCTTCACTCCTTAAATATCAAGCACATGCCGTGAGATGCCCATCCCACGGCACATTCGGCGGATTGACGGGAAGGCAACGTGGCAAATCGTCACTTGCGCACATTCAGCGACTCTTCGCTATACTGTGTCGCAACCCCAACCGCAACAGACCGAACCCGTTCGTCGTGACCCAGACGCTATCTCTCACGGACCTGCGCAAAAATTACGCACTCGGCTCACTTTCCGAAGCCGATGCGGCGCCCAGTCCGTTCGATCAATTCCGACGCTGGTTCGAGCAAGCGCTCGCGGCCCAACTGCCCGAGCCGAATGCCATGACGCTCGCCACCGTCACGCCCGACGGCCGCCCAGACGCACGCATCGTGCTCATCAAGGGCGCGGACGAGAACGGGTTCACGTTCTTCACCAATTACGCGTCGCGCAAGGGCCGGGAGCTGGCAGCCACGCCGTACGGCTGCCTGCTGTTTCACTGGATCGAACTCGAGCGCCAGGTGCGCATCGAGGGACGTGTCGAGAAGGTGAGCGAAGCGGAAAGCGACGCCTATTACCATTCGCGCCCGGTGGGCTCTCGTCTGGGGGCATGGGCCTCGGCGCAAAGCACCGAAGTGGCGGATCGCAGCATCATCGAGCAACGCGAGGCGGAGTTCCGGCGCCAGTTCGGCGACGCCCCGCCACGTCCGCCGCACTGGGGCGGATACCGGCTCGTGCCGGAGACGATTGAATTCTGGCAAGGGCGCGAGTCGCGCCTGCACGATCGCATCAAATATTTCCAGCTTGCCGACGGGTCCTGGCGCGTGGCGCGCCTGTCCCCGTAATCGTGATGTCGGCGACGCCGACGCGGTACGCCTGCCTGCCCGTTTGACGAGGGGACGTCACCGTGCCGCGCGGTACGGATTGAAGTTTTTTTGGTGACACTTGGAGCATATCCATGTTGTGGGAGAAAAAACTCGAAAACTGGGTCAGCGGCGTCAAGACATCCTCCAACCTGCCGATCCGCCTCGCGCTCTGGAATGGACAGCACTACGATTTCGGCGCGTTCGACAACCCCAGCGTAACGTTACGTATCAATGGCCCTGCGGCCATGACCCGGCTGCTGAGTCCCAGCCTCGACAATCTCGGCGAGGCCTACGTGAAGGGCGAGATCGACGTCGAGGGCAAGCTCGTCGACGTGATCGACATGAGTTACGCGCTCGCCGGCAGCAGCCTCACGACGCTCGGCCCGCTCGAGCGCGCAGTACGTCACTTCAACCACAGCAAGAAGTCCGACAAACGCTCGATCGAGTTCCACTACGACGTATCGAACGAGTTCTACCAGCTCTGGCTGGACAAGAACATGGTCTATTCGTGTGCCTATTTCGAGAATGGCAACGAAGACCTCGACACGGCGCAAGAGAAGAAAATCGATCACATCCTCACCAAGATCCAGTTGCAGCCCGGGCAGACGCTGCTGGATATCGGCTGCGGCTGGGGCGCCCTGGTGATTCGTGCCGCGCAGAAATTCGGCGCGAAGTGTATCGGCGTCACGCTCTCGCAGAATCAGTTCGCGCTGGCCACCGAACGGGTCAGGAAGCTCGGCCTGACGGATCGGATCGAGATCCGCATCCAGGATTACCGTGACGTGGAGGGTCAGTTCGACCGCATCACGAGTGTGGGGATGTTCGAGCACGTTGGGCGCAAGCACCTGAAAGATTACTTCGCCAAGATGGCGTCGTTGCTCAAGGATGACGGCGTCGCCATGAACCACGGCATCACGTCGACCGATCCGGATAGCGGCGAAACCGCGATGGGCGGTGGCGACTTCATCGACAAGTACGTGTTCCCGAACGGCGAGCTGCCGCACATCAGCCTTGCGCTCGAGTCGATGCAGCGCGGCGGACTCGAAGCGAGCGATGTGGAAAGCCTGCGCCGCCATTACGCGCGCACGCTGGCGCTCTGGTCCGAACGCTTTGAAGCGCACGCGCCGCGCCTGCGCGAACTGGCGGGCGAAGAGCGCTTTCGCGTCTGGCGCGTGTATCTGGCGGGCTGCGCGTATGCGTTCGAGCACGATCACGTCTCGCTCTATCAGGTGGTCTGCCGCAAGGCCGGCCAGTCCGCCACGCGCCTGCCCTGGTCGCGCCGTTACATGTATGAGAATCGATGAGCCAGTTCGACCTGTTTGGCACGGCGCCTGACGCCCCCCCGACAGGCGGACGTGCCAGGCGGGTCGATGGCAACGACACCGTTGCGCCGACGAGCCACGCCCCTCGCGCAAGCCAAACGCGCCGCGGCGGCGTCGGTGCCGCCGCCGTTTCCCGCGCCGTGCAGACGTTGGGCGAACGGCTGCCCGGCCCGATTCGCCTGGGCACTTCGTCTTGGTCGTTCCCGGGCTGGAAAGGCATCGTCTGGGACGACGACTACAGCGACACCAAGCTCTCGCGTCAGGGACTCGCCGCGTACGCGAGCCACCCGGTGCTGCGTTGCGTGGGGATCGACCGGTCGTTCTATAAGCCGATGTCGATCGTCGAGTATCAGAAGTACGCGCAGCAGGTGCCGGAGAACTTCCGTTTCCTCGTCAAGGCGCCGAGCGTTGTGACCGACGCACGCGTGCGCGGAGAAAAAGGCGAAGGCCTGGGCGCGAACCCCTGCTTTCTCGACGCGCGAATCGCCACCGAGCAATTCGTGACCCCGTGCCTGACCGGGCTCGGGCCGAAGGCGGGCGTGCTGGTATTCCAAGTGTCGCCCTTGCCGTTGGAACTGCTGCGCGATATTCCCGCCCTGATTCTCCGTATTGAAGCGTTCTTCGCCGCACTGCCGCCGCTGCCGCCGGGCGAGACGGCGCCGTCCACGCCTGAAGGCCCCGCCGACCCGGGGCCATGCTACGCGCTGGAAATTCGCGATGGCGCGTTGCTCACGCCGCGTCTGATGCGGTCGCTCGGGCAGTTGGGGGTGCGCTATTGCGTCGGCCTGCACGCGCGGATGCCCCATGTGGAGCGTCAGGCCGCGGCGCTGGCCATGCTCGACGAAGCGAGCGCCGGGCCACTCGTAGTTCGCTGGAATTTGAACAGCGCCCATCACTACGAGCAAGCCAAGGCGAAATATGCGCCGTTCGACAAGATCGTCGATCCCGACCCGGCAACGCGCGACGTACTGGCCGCGCTGGCCGCGCACTACGCCCTCGCCGGCCAACCCGTCTACGTGATCGTCAACAACAAGGCCGAAGGCTCGTCGCCGCTGTCGTGCCACGCGTTGGCCGAACGCATCGTCGAGTTGTCGCCGACGACGTCGCTCGCCAGTGCGGCGTGACGCCGGCCTGCCCGACGCGATGACGCGACGCCAGGCACGCGGCACCTGGCGCGCGCCCCTCAAAAACGACGATGGCCCGAGCCGGCATCTGCACCAGACTCGGGCCATCGTGATTGCGCTGCGACGTTGCCGGACGCCTGCGGAAGTCCTTGAGCGGCCTTGGACGCCCTGACGCTTTACGCCACGAGATGCGGAATCGACACGTCCGGATTCACATCGGCCTCGTAATCCACACCGTCGATCTCGAATCCGAACAAGCGCAGGAATTCATGCTTGTAGCCCGCGAAGTCCGTCAGGTCGTACAGGTTCTCGTCGGTCACCTTGTCCCACAGTGCCGCGACTTCGCTTTGCACGTCGGGGGAAAGCTCCTTCTGGTCGGTGCGTACACGGCCTTCATCGTCAAGCTTCGGCGTTGCGCCATACAGGCTGTCCTTGTACAGGCCGTAGATCTGCTCGATGCAACCTTCGTGCGTGCCCTTGGCCTTCATTACCTTGAACAGCAGCGAGAGGTAGAGCGGCATCATCGGGATGGCCGAGCTGGCCTGCGTGACCAGCGCCTTGAGCACGGCCACGCGGGCGTCGCCGCCACTGGCCGCGAGTTTGGCGCGAATGTCCAGCACCTTCTCGTCCAGATCCTTCTTGGCAGCGCCGATGGACCCATTCCAGTAGATGTCGTGCGTGAGCTTCTCACCCAGATAAGTGAACGCCGTCGTCTTGGCGCCCGGGGCGAGCACGCCTGCCTCGGCAAGCGCGTCGGTCCACATCTGCCAGTCTTCGCCGCCCATCACGGCCACCGTGTTGTCGATTTCTTCTTGCGTGGCCGGCTCGAACACCGAGGCCTTGACGACCTCCTTGTCGGTATCCAGGCCACGCAGCGTCACCGACTTGCCCACCGGCTTGAGCACCGAACTGAACACCTGCCCCGTTTCCGGATGCGTGCGGCGCGGCGCGGCCAGGCTATACACGACCAGATCGACCTGACCGAGATCTTGCTTGATCGTCTCGATGGTCTTGGCCTTGATTTCCTTGGAGAAGGCGTCGCCGTTGATGCTCTTCGCGTAAAGCCCCTTCTCGGTGGCGAACTTGTCGAAGGCTGCCGTGTTGTACCAACCCGGCGTGCCCGGCTTGGTCTCGCTGCCCGCGCGCTCGAAGAACACGCCCAGCGTTGCAGCGTCGCTGCCGAAAGCGGCGGTAATGCGCGCAGCCAGGCCGTAGCCGGTCGACGCACCGATCACGAGCACCCGCTTCGGACCGTTCGCAATCGCGCCTTGCGCCTGCACATAGGCGATCTGTTGCTTGACGTTGGCTTCGCAGCCGACAGGGTGGGTGGTGACGCAGATGAAGCCGCGCACGCGTGGCTTGATGATCATGGAAACCTCATTCACAAAAATCGGAGATGCCGGCTCACCCGGCAAACACCGCGCATTGTAAACGAGGTCGGGACCGACCCGGCATTTTGACGGACGCTCTCTCACCCCGTGCTTTGGTATTCAGACGCACGGCGCCGCCCGATCGGACAACGCCGGTCCGTTCTCGGCTTATTCGGGCGCCACTACGGCCGAACGATCGCGTCGCTTGGGAAACTGAATCTGCCGAATGCGGCGCACCAGCACTGCGGCAGCAATCGCCGCGATACCCGTGAGCAGCACCCCCGCATGGACGGCATTCACAAGCGTCTGGCGGGCGGTTTCGACCAGCGGCATGCCGTCGATCCCCATGGCCCGCAGATCGGTCAACAGGTCGGCGCGCAACGCCGGATCGATCAGGATGCGCGGGTCGAGCGCGCGCCCGACGGCGTGCGCCGCCGGCGTGCCGTCGTAGCCCGACACCACACCGGCCACCCCGTTGGCATACCAGTGATTGACGAGCGTGCCCACGATCGTCGTGCCAAGCATGCCGCCGACCATGCGCGTCGACTGCAACAGCGCAGTGGTGATGCCGAAACGTTCGCGCCCGGCAATCTCCTGCCCGAACACGTTCATGTTGTTCAGGATGAAACCGATGCCGATACCCGCACAGCCCATCATCAGGGCGATCATGCCGTGAGACGTCACGCGATGGGACAGTCCCACGCCCGCGGACGCAACCGCCAGCAGACAAAAGCCGAGCATCAGCATGTTGGTCGGACGTGACAGACGCACCACGATCGGCGTATTGATGAAGCTGCCCAGGGCAATACACGCGGCAAGCGGCGTCGCGATCAAGCCCGCGGCCTGCGGACTCAGACCGAAGCCGCCCTGCAACAGTAGCGGCGCGAAGAAGATCAGCGAGAACATCACGAAGCCGATCAGCACAGACAACGTGAAGAGCACCACGAGCTGGGGGTGACGAAACATGTCGAGCGGCACGATGGGATGGGTGGCAAGGCGTTCTGTGCGCAGCAACGCCCAGACGCCGATCGCCACGCCGACGATCAGCAGCCCATTCCCGAGCGATGCGCCGTGGGCCGGCAAGTTCTCGATGAGCACCTGGAAACCGCCAAGCACCACGGCGATCCACAGGGCACCGCGCCAGTCGACGCGAACGTCACCCCGGTGAACCGGCGCGAACTTGGGCAGGTATCGCCACACGAAATACAGCGCCGCCAGACCGACCGGCAGGTTCACGAAAAATGTCGAGCGCCAGCCGAAATGCTCGGAGAGCAGGCCACCCAGCGATGGACCCGCTGCCGTTCCGATGCCGTAGGCCGTGGTGATCACGACCTGCCAACGCACGCGCGAGCGGGCGTCGGGGAACAGATCGGGCACGGACGCGAAGGCGGTACCGACCATCATGCCGCCACCGATCCCCTGCAACCCGCGGGCGAACACCAGGAAGGGCATGTTGGGGGCCAGGCCGCACAGCAGCGAGGCGGCGGTAAACGTCAGCACCGAGGCGATCACGAACCGGCGACGGCCGAAGTAATCGCCGAGCCGCCCGAACACCGGCACGGTCACGACGGAGGCCAGCAGGTAAATGCTAGCGATCCAGGCGTAATACTCGAAACCCTTGAGTTCGGCAACGATGGACGGCAGTGCCGTACTGACGACGGTCTGGTCGAGAGCGACCAGCATGTTGACGAGCGCAATGCCAATCATGGCCATCAACGCATCGCGAAAAGGCAGGGGGCGCACAGCGGGCTACCTGAAGACGACATGGAGGGGAGTCGCCATTCTACGTGAAAAATAATGAACATATGAATGGTCAGGCACGGCGCGGGTTTCCGGGTCCTATTGCCCGCCATGCCCCGGTGGGCGGCGATCCGGCCATGCAAAACCGATGATGGCAGCGCGCTCCGAAAACAATTCAACGGCAGACAGCGCCACCTTCACCATCACGGCAGTCGCCTCGGGGCACGTCGTCTCATCGGTATCGCCAGAACCAGGCATTGTCCGATACCCGTTTCGGACGCGCCTTTAGCCCAACGGCACGCGAGCCCGGCATCATGAAGGTGTCCCGGCTACCAAAGATCATTGACGATCCTCGCCGGACCTCATTCGCCGCAGGCCCCTATCAGGAGATACGCCCATGAACCCACGCCCCGCCTTCAAAGACGATCGACGCAGGCTGACGACACCGAGCGCGCCGACCACGATGGCGGCACATAACAGGTCGCTCGCGACGGCCACGCGCCCCGCACTCCCCGCGCTCCCCGCTGCCTTGCCATTGACAGGGTACGTCGTCTGGTTCTACGTGAGCCTTACCTATCTCGACATCCGCTTCGATCACGATCGCTTCGAAATCGTGACGCAGCAGGTGCCCCGCGCCAGCGACGCGTTCTACTTCGACAGCGTCGACGCCGCATACGGGCATGCCGCCGAAGTGGACGAACCGTACGTGATCCTGGGCGCCGACGCGGCGGGCGCGCCCGCGCACATCGTCGGTTGAGGCGCCCGGGTGCGTCGCCCGCCTGCGCGGTGGGTTCCGGCAGGCAAGGCACGCGACGACGTCACAATCCGCCGGCTGGTCCGCCCAGACTCCGCCCGGCAAATGCCCGGGTTACGCCGCCGTCTTGAGCCGGCGCGCAAACTTCTCGCGGAATTTCTTGAGCTTCGGTGCCACGACATAAGCACAGTAGCTTTGATCGGGATGCTGGCGGAAGTAGTTCTGGTGATACGCTTCGGCCGGCCAGAACGTCTGCGCGGGCACCACTTGCGTGACGACCGGGTGCGCATAGGTCATCTCCGCCATCAATTCGGCGATGAGATGTTCTGCCGCCGTTTTCTGCGCCTCGTCCTGGTAGAAGATGGCCGAGCGATATTGCGTGCCAATGTCGTTGCCCTGCCGATTGACGGTGGTCGGATCGTGGATCTGGAAGAACACGATCAGCAGTTCCTCGAAGCTGACGACATCGGGATCGTAAGTCAGCCGCACCACTTCCGCGTGACCGGTTTCCCCCTCGCAGACCTGCTCGTAGGTCGGGTTGTCGACGTGACCGCCTTCATAGCCCGAGACCACGGACTTGACGCCGTCGAGCTGCTGGTAGCAGGCCTCGAGGCACCAGAAACAACCACCAGCCAGCGTGGCAACTTCCATATGGGTATTGCTCAGGGAGTTCGTCTGCTCTGTCATCATGACCTCGCTTGTCGACAATGATTTTGCGGCGGCGCACCAAACCAATAGGGCGGGCGATCCATGCCTGGATCGCCCGCCCTATTGTCGCGCAGAAGTCCGGTGAATGGCGCAAATAACCCTATGCGCCATGCATGTCGCGCCCTCGCAAGTCTGACGTCCTAGTCCTGGAATTGCGTGATGAGCGGATGCAGCAGACGCGCGCCGACACGTGCCGTGAGACCGTCCCGGTCATACGTCGGGTTGTATTCAGCGATATCCGCCACGCGCAGCTTGCCCGACCGACGCACCACGCCGATGAGCGCCTCGACCACTTCGAGCGCCACACCATGCGCCGCCGGTGCCGACACCCCCGGGGCCTTCTCGCCGGGCAACACGTCCATGTCGATGGTCAGGTACACATGGCTCACCGGGTCGAGCATGGCCTCGAGTCGCTCGCACATCTGCGACAAATGATGGGCCAGCATCGCGTCGTCGAGCCAATACGTCACCTGCAACGCCGCCGCCCGCTCGAACAGCGCGTCGGTATTGCTGTAGCGGCTCACGCCGAGACACGCATAACGGAACGGCGCCTGGTGGCCCGCGAGCCACTGCGAGATCTGCCAGAACGGCGTGCCCGAACTGGCGGTCGGCTGGGCACGCAAATCAAAGTGCGCGTCGAAGTTGAGGATCAGGATCGGCTCGTCGCGCAGTCGGTCGCCGAAATGCTCGGCCACGCCGAGGAACGTGCCGTAGGCGATCTCGTGTCCGCCGCCGAGCACTACCGGGCGCGCGCCCGCGGCCAGCACCTCGGCCACGCGATGGCCGAGCGCGGCCTGCGCCGCTTCGAGCCGACCGTCGGCACACACGATATTGCCGCCGTCGAACACGGCGGGCGTGCCCTGCACAGGCAAGCTCGCCAGGGCGCGACGCAGCATGTCAGGGCCGGCGACCGCCCCCTGACGTCCATGGTTCCGACGCACGCCTTCGTCACTGCAAAAACCGAGCACGACGGCGCCACCGGCCACCTGCGACACATCGTAGTCGCGCAGCACCTGGTGCAGACGCAGCGTCGGGCCGGCCTCGCCGGTATCCACGCGGCCTTGCCAGACCGTTCGATCAATTGTCATACGTTTTGCCTGCCTTGCCTTACCGTGCAATGACCGCTTGCAGAAACTCTCGCGTACGCGCTTCGCGCGGCGCGGTGAAAATCTGCTCGGGCGACCCGGCTTCGATGATCCGGCCCTGGTCCATCACCACCACCACATCCGCCACTTCGCGTGCGAACCCCATCTCGTGCGTGACGACGAGCATCGTCATGCCATCGTTCGCCAGCGCCTTCATGACCTGCAAGACTTCGCCCACCAGTTCCGGATCGAGTGCCGACGTCGGCTCGTCGAACAACATGACCTGCGGTTTCATGGCCAGGGCGCGGGCGATCGCCACACGCTGCTTCTGGCCGCCCGAGAGCGTGCCCGGGAAGACGTCAGCCTTCGCGGCCAGCCCCACCTTGGCAAGCAGTTCACGCGCCAGCGTCTCGGCCTCGGCGGCTTTCATGCCGCGCAGCTTCCGCGGCGCGAGCGCAACGTTCTCGAGCACCGTCAAATGCGGGAACAGATTGAACGACTGGAACACCATGCCCACCTCGGTGCGCAGATGATTGAGGGCGTTCTCGCCCATCATCTTGCCGTGATTGACGAGCTTCTGGCCGACGATCTCGATGGTGCCCTGCTCGGCTGTCTCCAGCCCGTTGCAGCAGCGCAGGAACGTACTCTTGCCCGAGCCGCTTGGGCCGATGACAACCACCACCTGACGGGCATCAACTTCGAAATCGATGCCCTTGAGCACCTGCAGGCTGCCGTAAGCCTTGCCGAGTCCTTCAATCTTCAGGATCGGCGCGCCGAATTCCTTCTTCTCTTGGTTCATTGCACGGCACCTCCGGCACGCAGAGACTTCTCGGCGCGCTGCAGCAGCAGCGTGGTGGTGCCGGTCAGAATCAGATAGACAAACGCGATCGCCAAATACACTTCCAGCGAGCGATACGACACGCTGATGATTTTCTGGCCTTCGTGCATCACGTCATGAATCGTGAGCAGCGACACGAGCGCAGAATTCTTGATCAGCGCAATGAATTCGTTGCCCAGCGGCGGGATCATGCGCACGATCGCCTGCGGCAGAATCACCGAGCGCATGGCCATGCCGTAAGGCATGCCGAGCGAGCGGGCGGCTTCCATCTGACCGCGCTCGATCGACTGGATGGCACCGCGCACGATTTCCGAGACGTAGGCACCGCTATAGATGCCCAGGCCCAGCACGCCGCACAGGAATGCCGGCAGCAGGATGTTGAACTGCGGCAGGCCGAAGAACAGGATGAAGAGTTGCACCAGCAGCGGCGTACCGCGAATGAATGTGACGTAGGCGGTACAAATACTGTAGCGAATGCGATACGCCGGGTTCAGGCGGCCCATGCCGATCAGCAAACCCAACACGCAGCCCAGCGCCAGTGCGCAGGCCGTGACTTCGACCGTAACGAGCGCGCCGCGAGCGAGGTCCTGCCAGTTGGCCCACACCGGCGAAAAATCGAGTTCCATGCATACTCCGTCAGTAGTTCTACGGCTTTATTGCGTCGGCGGGCACCGCCGCCCCACTCGGGGGCGACGGTCAGCCCGCCCGGTATTGCGTTGGCGAATGAATTACTTTGCAGTCCCGAAGTACTTGGCGACCAGGGCGGCGTAGGTGCCGTTGGCACGCAACGTCTCCAGCGCCTTGTTCATCTCGTTGGTCAGTTCCGTGTCGCCCTTGCGCACGGCGAAGCCATAACGCTCGACGGTCAGCGTCTTGTCGAGCACCTTCACCACCGGATTGGCCTTGGCGTACAGCAGCGCCGCCGGCTTGCCGGTCACGGCGGCGTCGGCACGGCCGATCTTGACGAGTTCGAACATCTGGTCGTTCTTCTCGACTTCCACGCGCTCGACCTTCGGGTAGCTGTCCTTCAGGAACTGCACCGACTTCGTGCCCACCTGGACCGACACCTTCTTGCCGTTCAGATCGGCCGGTGCCTTGATCGCCGTGTTGTCGGCCTTGACCAGGATCGCCAGCCCCCCGGTGTAGTACGGATGCGTGAAGTTCACGACCTTCAGGCGCTCATCGGTGATGTAGATCGCCGATGCGGCCACGTCGGCGCGCTTGGACAGCACGGCCGGGATCAGGCCCTTGAAATCGATGTCCGTCCACTCGATTTTCTTGCCCATGACCTTGCCGAGGGCTTCGATCATCTCGACGTCGAAACCGGTGCGTTTGCCGTTTTCCACGTATTCGAACGGCGGGAAGGTCGCGTCGGTGGCGACACGCAGCACGTCGTCAGCCGCGAAAACCTTGCTCGAGCAGGTGACGGCCAGCGCCATCGAGAACAGGATGTGACGCAATTTCATCTGGGACTCCTTCGTGTAGTCTCGGTCGGATAACCGGTTAAAAGTATTGCAATCGATTCGAAATACGCTCGGCTGCCGCCACCGTGAGGCGGATCAGCTCATCGTGGCGCTGAGCCACACGCACGGCCGGCGCCATCAGGGTGATGGTGCCTTCCAGACGCTCCTTGGCGGCGAACACCGGGGCCGACACGCCCCAGACGCCGAAGTCGACTTCGCTCTCGGACACCGCATACCGCTGCTGACGGATCTCTTCGACCTGCGCGACCAGGCGCTCCTGCGCCACCGGCTGGCCCGCCAGTTGTCGGGCGATCAGACTCTCGCGGGCGGCTTGCGGCAAAAACGAGAGCAGCGCCTTGGCGGAAGCGCCATGCACCAACGGGTGCGCGCGCCCCTTCGCAAACGAGCAACGCAGCGATTGCTCGCTCTCATGCATGTCCAGGCAAACGGCCTGACCGTTCGCGGCTACCAGCAGGCCGACGGTCTCGCCGGTGCGCTGCACGAGGGCTTCGATCTCTTCGCGCGCCTGGGTGACAAGATGCGAGTTGTGGTCGAAACCCCATGCCAATTGCACGCCGACCGGACCCGGTTCGTAGAGCGCCTCATGGGCGTGCTCCTGCACCAGGCCCCACTTCTTGAGCGGCACGAGGTGGCGATAAACCGTAGAGAGCGGGAGGCTCGTTTGCGCGGCGATCTCGCGCGCGGCGATCGGTCGGCCATGACGTGCGACAGTCACAAGGACTTGCAACACACGTTCTGAGACCGATTGCGCTTCGGTGGTGTCCATCGTCTTAAAGACCCAAAAAAGCAAGAAAATCAGCGGGCTGCCCCGTTGATGACGACATGGGCGCTATCTTGCGACGCAATTCCCAAAGTAAAAAATTGAATTCTCAGCAGATGGTAACAAACCGAACGATTACGCATAGGTATTTTCCCTTACGCATAACGAGCGCGTCCCACAAAAAACGCCAAACCCCTTACGTGGCAAGGGGTTTGGCGTTTTACATTGAAAACCGGGAGGCGCTTTTTGTTAAGGACGTACCGTCGATTTTCCAGATTCGTACGCGCTCGATAACCATTCGATGAGAATCGGCTTTTGTACTTTCCCAAGCGCGCTCTTGGGTAGCGCGTCGACGACGACAACCCGTCTCGGCAATTTGAAGCGAGCGATACGTGTGCCGAGGAAATCAAGCACGGATTGTTGTGTCGCACTCGCCGACGGCGCGGCCACGATGACGGCAACGGACACCTCGCCCCATCGCTCATCCGGCACCCCCACGACAGCCGCCTCCAGCACGCCCGGACAGTCGATGAGCGCGTTTTCGATTTCTGCCGGGTAGATGTTCTCGCCGCCCGAGATGATCATGTCCTTGCTGCGGCCCACGACTTCGAGGCAGCCGTCCTCGCCCCACCGCGCCAGATCACCGGAGTGAAACCAGCCGTCTTCGAACGCGACGTGGTTCGGTGCTCGCCAGTATTCGCGCATCACATTCGGTGCGCGCACGAGAATCTCGCCAACCTCGCCGGTGAGCACATCCTGGCCTGCGGCGTCGATCAGGCGGATGTCCACGCCCGGGCACGGCCGGCCCACCGCGCCGGGATGTGCCTTCGCTTCGCCGAACCGCAACGCGATCGACACCGGGCCGGTCTCCGTTGCGCCATAGACCTGCCCAAGCGGAATGCCGCGGGCATGGAAGGCGTCGATGGCAGACATCGGCACCACGCTGGATCCGGCCATCACCCCGCGCAATGAAGACAGGTCAGTCGTTTGCCATAGCGGATGGCATTGCACCGCGCGCATCGTGGCCGGCACCATCAACGACAGTGTCGGACGATGTTTTAGGACATCGGTGAGCCAGGCTGCCGGATCGAAACGCGGATGCAGCGTGACGCTCGCCCCGCACAACAACGCCGGTAACGTCTGGATGCACAAACCGCCGACGTGGAACATCGGCAAGGTCGAGAGCACGTGGTCGTCGGCGCACATCTCATGCGCCCACCAACTGGCCCCGGCGTTGGCCAGCAGGCCGGACTGCGTGTGCAGCGCGCCCTTGGGCTCGCCGGTCGTGCCCGACGTATAGGCGAGCAGCACGGGGGCGTCGGCCGCGACGTCGGGGTAGTCGACCGGCTTGATCGACGGCACCGCGATCAGCCCTTCGATCGACGCAATCGACGGCGGCGGCACGTCGGTGCTGGTGACGGGTTCGAGCGCGTCGCGAATCTGACGGGCCATGTCGCGATGTGCCGCGTCTGACCACAGCACGCGCACGCCCGCGTGGCGCACGATGGCCGCCAGTTCGGGCACGGCGAGACGGAAATTCAGCGGCAGGAAGATGGCACCCGCACGTGCGCACGCGAACAGCAGCGCCAGTTGCAGCTCGTCGTTCAGCCCCAGACACGCAACGCGGTCGCCCGGGGCGATGTGCCACGTGCCGCGCAGATGCCCGCCAACGCGCTCGATGCGGCGCCACAATGCAGCAAAGTCGGTCTGCTGCGCTTCGTCGCCCACGCCGCAGCGCAGCGCCAGCCGCTGCGGCGTGGCACGTGCGTGACGGGCAAGCGCTTCTACAAAAGGCGTCAACGTGTTCTCCGTAACAAGAGAGACGGCAAGGCGTCAGTGCTGCGCCCGGCTTCGGTGATGTCCTGCGATTCCGCGCACGTCCCCGTGGTTCACGGCGTCGCGCTGTCGGTGCGCGGCTTATTCGTCGCGCTCGCCGGGTTCGTAGAGCGCCTCGCGGCCGATGCGATCCAGGCACAGCTCGGCGGTCCACGGCAGCATCAGCGCGCCACAACGCGAATCGCGATACAGGCGCTCGAGCGGCAGCGACTTGAGCATGGACTGCCCGCCGCACGTGCGGATGGCCAGACGGCACAATTCGTTGGCATTCTCCATGATCGTGTACTGCGCCGCATAGGCACGCAGACGCGCCTCCTTGCCCGGGTCGGCCCGGCCGTCCTGCAACGCACGCAGGAACAGCGCACGCGTCTGCTCGAGCATGATGTGCATCTGGGCGACGGCAATCTGCTTGGTCGGATACATGCGACGCTTGACCGGCGCCCCCATGCCCTCGGCTTCCCCGCGCAAATAGCGCACGGTGAAATCGTACGCCGCCTGCGCGATGCCCATGTACGTCGGCGCGAGCGTCATGAACATGTGCGGCCAACGGCTCGCGGCCTGATAGTAGACCCCGCGCGGCATCAGTTGCAATTCGTCGGGAACGAACACGTCCTTGAAGAGCAACGTGCGCGAGACGGTGCCCCGCATGCCGAGCGGATCCCAGTCGCCGGTCACGGTGACGCCCGGGGCGTCGCCCGGCACGGCGATGTAGAACGTGTCCTTCATCGACAGCTCCGGCGTCTCTTCGGTACACAGCACGCCGTAGTAGTTGGCCGCGCCCGAAAGCGATGCGAAGATCTTGCGTCCATTGATCTTCCACCCGCCGTCGACCTTCGTCGCCGTCGTGCCGAACGGCGCCTTGCCCGCCGCGGCCGCGCTGCCCTCGGAGAACGGTTGCGCATAGATCGCCCCGTCCTGGATCACACGCGCGAAGTGATGCGCGCGATAGCGCGCATGGTCGGCGCGTTGCTCGGGCGTCATGTCGAGATCGTCGGCGAGAATGCCGGTCCACATCATCGAACACGTGTGCATGTTGAAGGTGAGCGCCGTTGCACCACAGTGGCGGCCAAGTTCCGCGGAAACCATCATGTACGTGGCGAAGTCGGCGCCCAGGCCACCGTCCGATTCGGGGATGCACAATTTCAGCAAGCCGGCGGCGCGCATGTCGTCGTAGTTCTCGAACGGGAACGACGCTTCGCGATCCCACCGGGCAGCGCGCGGCGCGAGCGACTCGCGCCCCACCTGTTCGGCCAGCGCCAGTAGACGCCGCTGCTTGTCCGTGAGCGGGAAATGCTCACCGACGATCGAAGGGGGCTGATAGGCCACGGGTTGTCTCCTAAAGTGTTGCGAGGAAGGCGCGCACCTCGGCATTGAAGTCCGCAGGATGCGTCAGGTTCATGAGATGCCCGGCACCGGGCAGGCAGACGTAGCGCGCATGCGGGATCGATTCGGCCATGCGTGCCATGACTTTCGCCGGTGCGTTGGCGTCGTGCTCGCCGGCGATGAGCAGTACCGGCACCGCGAGACGTGCGAGTGCGGCGCGTTGCTCGAAACCGACCAGCGCCTGGAGCGCCGCGCGGTAGGCGGCAGGCGTGAGCGCGCCCATCGCATCGACGGCCAGCGCGTGCGCGCGCGCCCGCCCGGCTGCGGCGGGTTCGTTGGATTCACTGGGTTCGCCGAGCATGCCCGGGACGATGGCTTCGGCCATCTCGCGCAAGGTCTTGCCTGCGTCGAGCGGCGCCGTACGCTGCCGCACGAATTCGCGCTGAAAGTCGCCGTCGGGCTTGCCGAACGCGGGCGAGGTGCCACACAGGACGAGCGCGGCGATATCGCGCGTGAACGGCGCGCCGCGCGCCATCAGCTCCTGCGCGACCATGCCGCCCATGCTGTGACCGACGAGCACGAAACGTGACGGCCCCAACGCATCGAGCCAACTCCGCAACCTGTCGGCCAACGCCGCCATCGTCGGCTCCGCGGGCATGGCACTCTCGCCGTAACCGGGCATGTCCCAGGCGGCGACGCGATAGCCCGCCGCCACGAACGCCTCGAATTGCGCGGGCCACACCTGACAATTGCCGCCGATGCCATGCAACAACACGAGCGTGAGCGGGCCGTCGCCGGCGATGCGACAGGCGGACACGGGAAGCGTCATGCGGCGAACGCTCCTTGCAGTTGCCCGTCGCGTACGACGACGTCGCCGTCGAGCGCGATCGTGCAACGCCGCAGCGGCAGATCGAAGTGCCCGAGCGTATGACGTCCCGCCACTTCGTTGGCACCGGTCGAATACAGGAAGTTGCCCGCAAAGGCGCGCTGCTCGGTGCCGTTGCAATCACGCTTGTCGTAACAGGCGAGTGCGTCCCAGCGCGCCCGGGGGTTCAGGCCGAAGCCGACGTGCGAGACGGCATAGGCATCGCGATCACCCCACGCCGCGAAGTAGTCGCGCATGAGATCGACGTCCACGCCTTCACCGTCGATGGCGACAACGTAGTCGTCTTCGACGGTGAGCGCGATGCGATCGCGCAAGTACTGCTTGAACGTGAGGTTGATGTCGCCCGGCGCGAGCACGAGTTGTCCGTTCACGCTATGCGCGGCGGGAAATGCCAGTGCCAGGCCGCCCGGCCAGTGCGCCACCTGCCCCGGTTTGGCGCACCAGCCCCAGACTCCGCCCACGCGCGCCTCGCGAAGCCCGATGCGCAGATCGGTTCCGGCAGGGGAGGTGACGTGCATTTGCGCGGCCGCGCGCAAGCGCTTGATCGCAGCGCGCACCTTCGGCTCGAGCGCCGGGTCGGTAGCGCAGCGTTCCAGAATTTCGGGATGTTCGTTCGAGACCATCAGCACGCGCGCGCCGCCGCCCAGTATTTCGGGCAGTTCGGGGGCGTGCAGCAAGCCTTCGACGGTGCAGTCGACGACGAGCGTGGCGGCCTTGAGCGCGGCGACGACAGGCGCCAATCCGCCCAGCGCATCGCTGGCGCCAGTCGAGCGCACCGGCACCGGCGCACGCAGGCGCGGACTCGGTACGACCAGTCGGAAAGGCGCCGCGCCAAGCGACTCGGCGGCAAGTTGCGCCAATTCCACGTTGACAGGCCGGGATTGCGTTTCGGCTACAATCGCCACCACATCACCGGGTCCAATGTCGCAGCGCCGCAAGGTCTCGGCGAATACGTCGATCCACTTATGCTCGATTCGCTCGATCAGCATTTCGTCTCCTGAGCGTGTGACCCTCTCGCCCGTCGGGGGCTTTGCCCCACGACACGCGGCGGGCCGTCATGCGTCTTGTCGATCTGTTGTTCATGCCATAGTATATGAATATTCATACAAATCAACCCGATCAAATTTGCCGGACGGGAGTGCAGGGACAGTGAACGCCAAACGCGCCTCGGCGCCAGATTTCGACAGTGCAGCCTTTCGTCATGCGCTCGGTCAATTTGCGACCGGGGTGACTGTGATCACCACGCGCGCCGACGACGGCTCGCTCATCGGGATCACCGCCAGTTCGTTCAACTCAGTATCGCTCACCCCACCGCTCATTCTGTGGAGTCTTGCCGCGCGCGCAGGCAGCATGCCGGTCTTCCGCGAGAACTCGCACTATGCCGTGAATGTGCTGGCGTCCGATCAACTTGAGATCTGCAAGCGTTTCGCCAGCATGAAGGGCGACCGTTTTGCGGGCGTGCCTTATACGCTCTCGGCGTCAGGCACGCCGGTACTCGACGGCGCGCTGGCCTGGTTCGAATGTCATAACCGGAGCCGCTACGATGAGGGCGATCACGTCATCTTCGTCGGCGAGGTCGAGCGCTGCGGCGTGCATGCCGGCGTTGCCGAGCGCATGCCGTTGATCTTCCACGCGGGCGGCTTCCACAAGCCGCAGTCGCTCGGCTGAGCCGCCTCGTGTCTGCCGCCGGTGTGCCGTTCGTCGACGACTACCTGGCGTATCTGCTCGCCCGCGCGAGCACGCTGGTGTCCGATGAATTCCACCGTGAAGTTGCTGCGGCCGGACTCGGGGTGACAGAGTGGCGTGTTCTCGCCACGCTCTCCGACGGTCGCGCACGCACCATCAATCAACTGGCCGACATCGTGCTCGCCAAGCAGCCGACGCTCACCAAGATCGTCGACCGGCTGGCGGCAACCGGCGACGTGGTGCGCGGCGAAAGCGCCACGGACCGGCGTCAGTCGCTGGTCTCGCTCACCGATGTCGGACGCGAACGCGTTACCCCATTGCTCGCCAGCGCGCGACGCCACGAGGCCAGTGTGCTCGCTCGCTTCGGCACGGAACAATCCACCCTGCTCAAAGCGACGCTGCGCCGGTTGATCGACGAGATGGCGCAAGGGACGTCGGGAACATCAGGAACGTCGGGGAAGTAAAGCGCGCAGGGCACACAACGCTCCCCCGTGGGCGCAGTCCTATCACCGCGCGGCGGGGTCTGAAATCTCGAAAAGCCTTTCGCTGGGAATCGTCGAATATTCGACCACATCACGATATCTTCGAATATTCTTTCATTTAATCCAGAAAATACAGTTTTTGCAATCAATTCGACGTCCCGCCATCCCCGAATACGCAAGCACTTGCAACGCGAATTCTTCTAAGATGCGCATATCGATTCACGATTTTGCGCACGCCCATGACCGAACCCAGCCACCGACCAGCCGATGCGCGCAACGAGCGCCGCGTATGGGATATCAGCGCCCCGCTCTCGAGCGACACGCCGGTCTGGCCCGGCGACACCCCGTTCTCGGAAGCGGCGGTGTGGCAAATCGGACCGGGCTGCCCGGTCAACGTCGGGCGCATCACGCTCTCGCCGCACACCGGGGCGCACGCCGATGCGCCACGCCACTACGACGATGACGGCGCGTACATCGGAGAAGTGGCGCTCGAGACTTATCTGGGCCCATGCCGTGTGATTCATTGCCTCGGCGCATCGCCGCTCGTCACGCCCGACAGGGTCGCGCCGCACTTGGCGAACGTGCCGCCGCGCGTGCTGTTGCGCACTTATACCCAGGCGCCCGTCGCTCACTGGGACAGCCACTTCTGCGCCGTGGCGCCCGAGACCATCGACCTGCTCGCGTCGCACGGGGTGAAGTTGGTCGGCATCGACACGCCGTCGCTCGATCCTCAGGCGAGCAAGACGATGGACGCCCACCACCGCATTCGGGCACATCGCATGGCCATTCTGGAAGGACTGGTGCTCGATGCCATCGCACCGTCCGATTACGAACTCATCGCATTGCCGCTCAAGTTCATGCGGCTCGATGCGAGTCCGGTGCGCGCGGTGCTGCGTTCACTCTAAGCGGTCCCGCCCGGGTTTGGGCGCACGACATACGACTTCCCTTTCTTGCATTGCTTTCACTGACACAACGCAAACCATGACGTCTTCTCGCAACGATTGTCTGGCCCTTGACGCGGCCGACCCGCTCGCCCCGCTGCGCGCTCAATTCGATCTGCCGCCCGGCGTGATCTATCTCGATGGCAACTCGCTGGGCGCGCGACCGGCCGCCTCGGCCAAGCGTGCCCAGGAGGTGATTACGGCCGAATGGGGCGTGGGCCTCATTCGAAGCTGGAACGAGGCCGACTGGTTCGCGCTGCCGCGCACGCTGGGCGACGCGCTGGCCCCGATCGTCGGTGCCGGCAAAGGCGAAGTCGTGGTAACGGACACCACGTCGAGCAACCTGTTCAAGGTGATGGCTGCCGCGCTCGACGCGCAGCGTGCCCTTGCGCCGCACCGCAAGGTGATTGTCTCAGAGCGCAGCAATTTCCCGACCGACCTGTACATCGTGCAGGGCCTCACACGACTGCTCGACGACGGTTACTCGCTGCGCCTGATCGATTCGCCGGACGAGCTGCCGGCTGCGCTCGGAGATGATGTCGCCGTGGTGTTGCTCACACACGTGAACTACCGCACCGGCGCCATGTACGACATGGCCGCGCGCACGGCCGAGATTCACGCGGCCGGTGCATTGTGCGTGTGGGATCTGTGCCACTCCGCAGGGGCGGTGCCGGTCGACCTGAATGGTGCCAATGCCGACTACGCGGTGGGCTGCACGTACAAGTATCTGAACGGCGGCCCGGGGGCGCCGGCATTCGTGTGGGTCAACAAGCGTCTTCAGGATACGTTCTGGCAACCGCTGTCGGGTTGGTGGGGCCATCGCACGCCGTTCGCCATGCAGCCGGAATACACGCCGGACAACGGCATCGGGCGATACCTGTGCGGCACGCAGCCTATCGTCTCGCTCTCGCTGGTGCAGTGCGGTCTGGACATCTTTGCGCAGACCTCGATGGAGGCGTTGCGTCGCAAGTCGCTCGCGCTGACCGACCTGTTCATCCAACTGGTGGAGTCGCGTTGCGCCGAATTCCCGCTCACGCTGGTGACGCCGCGCGATCACGCGGCGCGCGGGTCGCAAGTCAGCTTCGAGCATCCGGAAGGGTTCGCCGTGATTCAGGCGCTGATTGCCCGCGGGGTGATCGGCGACTATCGTGAGCCGCACATCATGCGCTTCGGCATGACGCCGCTGTACACGAGCTTTGCCGATGTCTGGGATTCGGTCGAGATTCTGCGCGACTTGCTGACGACGGGCTCATGGGACAAGCCCGAGTTCCATCGCCGCGGTGCGGTGACCTGAACGAGGAGTCATGAACATGAGCAAGACCCCTCCCCGCGCGCATGCCCCGCAGGACACCCCGCCCCAGACGACCCCCGCATCGGGCGGGTGCCCGTTCGGGCATCAGGACACGGACGACATGACACCGGGCGCGTCGTCCGCCCCGACGGACGCGTCGACCGATGCCACGCAATGGCACGAGGCGAAGCTAGATTTCTCGAAGAGCATGAGCTACGGCGACTATCTGTCGCTCGATCCGATTCTGAATGCGCAACATCCGCGCTCGACCGACCACAACGAGATGCTGTTCATCATTCAGCATCAGACGAGCGAGTTGTGGATGAAACTCGCGCTCTACGAGCTGCAGGCGGCACGTACAGCGGTGCACAACGACGACCTGCCACCCGCGTTCAAGATGCTCGCCCGTGTGTCGCGCATTCTCGAACAACTGGTGCAGGCGTGGAGCGTTCTGGCGACGATGACGCCGTCGGAGTATTCGTCGATGCGCCCGTCGCTCGGCAGTTCATCGGGCTTTCAGTCGTATCAGTACCGCATTCTGGAGTTCATCCTGGGCAACAAGAATGCGGCGATGTTGAAGCCCCATTCGCATCGCCCGGATCTCTTCGAGCAGGTGCAAGCCGCGCTGTGTGCTCCGTCGTTCTACGACGAGGTGGTGCGTCTGCTGGCGCGTCGCGGATTTGCCATTGCATCTGAACGCCTGGAACGCGACTGGACGATGCCGACGCCGCACGACGCGACCGTCGAGGCCGCCTGGCTAGAGGTGTATCGCAACCCGTCGCAACATTGGGAACTGTACGAGATGGCCGAGGAGTTGGTCGATCTTGAAGACGCGTTCCGCCAATGGCGCTTCCGTCACGTTACGACCGTCGAGCGAATCATCGGCTTCAAACAAGGCACCGGTGGCACCAATGGCGCCCCCTATCTTCGCAAGATGCTCGATGTCGTGTTGTTCCCCGAGCTTTGGCATGTGCGGACGTTGCTGTGAGGTTTTTTTCGGTGCAGTGACCACGCCCACCGACTTACGCTTGCCCGCTGAGACGCGCGGCAAGCTGCTTCAAACGCGGCGCGATCTCCTCGCGAAAGACCGCATCCGGGATCGATGACGACGGGCCGCTGCAACTGATCGCAAGCCACCGGTTTTGCCTGACGTCGCGCAGCGGCACCGCCACCGCATTCACGCCCTCATGCCATTCGCGAAACGAGTAGCAGCACCCCTCGCGCTTGTATGTCTCGATCCCTTTGTCGACGCCCGATCGCAGCGCGTCCCAACCGACATGGCGCAGCGCCGCCGGATTCGCGTCGTAGGCGTCGTGCAGATCAGCCAGCATCGTCTCCCGCTCGACCGGCGTCATGGCCGCCAGGTGGACGCGCCCCATGGAACTGGTCAACATCGACAAGCGTGAACCCGCCGTCAGGCCGAGCGTGAGATGCGCCGAATCACTGCGGATGGTCTCGAGATACATCATGTCGATGCCCTCCCGGCAACCCAGCGAAATCGAACACCCCATTTCCTTGGCCAACGCGCGCATGTGCGGACGTGCCAACGTCAGCATGTCGGTGCCGTTCAGGAACGCGTATCCGAGGGCCAGCACACCAGCATCGAGCGCGTACTTGCCCAGTTCGGCGTCGTAACGCAGATAGCCCAGCTCGGTGAGCGTATAGGCCAGCCGGCTCACGGTCGCCTTCGGCAGCCCGGTGCGGGCAGCGAAGTCGCGATTGCCCAGCAGAACGTCGTCAGGGCCGAAGGCGCGCAGCAGTTCAAGACCACGGGCAAGCGCCGTCACGAACTTGCGCTCGTCGTGCGACGGCGGCACACCATGCGCCGGCGCGCCGGAAAAGGCAGACAGGGACGTTTTGACCACAACCATCGCGCGCTCCACATCAAAAAGGGTCGACCCATGCAACAACTGACCGTTGCCGAGCGAAAAATTTTAGTGTTAAACTAACTTCACTTTCGGAACATTGTTCCGCATTGCGGAACTTTAGTCAAGTCGTAGCGCTTTATGGGTTCGGCGTGCCCCAACGTCCGCCGGACAATGGGGCGGGGCCGACGAGGATTGTGTCAGCGCATTTTTCGAGAACATCGGAGGAGATAGGTCATGGCAGGCAATGCACAGTTTCATTGGGAAGATCCGCTGTTGCTCGACGCGCAGCTCACCAGCGAGGAGCGCATGATTCGCGACGCGGCCGCCGCTTACGCGAACGACAAGCTCGCGCCGCGCGTGCTCGAGGCGTTCCGCCACGAGCGTACCGACGCAGCCATCTTCCGGGAGATGGGCGAGATTGGCCTGCTCGGCCCGACGATTCCTGAAACGTACGGTGGCCCGGGCCTGAACTACGTGGCCTACGGTCTGATCGCGCGTGAAGTCGAACGCGTGGATTCGGGCTATCGCTCGATGATGTCGGTGCAGTCGTCGCTCGTCATGGTGCCGATCTTCGAATTCGGCAGCGAAGCGCAGAAGCAGAAGTACCTGCCGAAGCTGGTCAGCGGCGAGTGGATCGGCTGCTTCGGTCTCACGGAACCGAACCACGGGTCGGATCCCGCCGGCATGACCACGCGCGCCAGGAAAGTCGCGGGGGGCTATGAGTTGAGCGGCAGCAAGATGTGGATCACGAATTCGCCGATCGCTGACGTCTTCGTCGTCTGGGGCAAGCTCGCTGACGAGAATGGCGAGGAGAAGATTCGCGGCTTCATTCTGGAGAAAGGCTGGAAGGGTCTCTCCGCCCCGGCAATTCACGGCAAGGTTGGCCTGCGGGCATCGATCACCGGCGAAATCGTGATGGACCAGGTGTTCGTGCCGGAAGAGAACCTGATGCCGGGCGTCTCGGGCCTGAAGGGTCCGTTCACCTGCCTGAACTCGGCCCGCTACGGCATCGCCTGGGGCGCACTGGGTGCCGCTGAATTCTGCTGGCACACGGCACGGCAGTATGTGCTCGACCGTCAGCAGTTCGGCCGTCCGCTCGCCGCGAATCAGTTGATTCAGAAGAAACTGGCGGACATGCAGACGGAAATCACGCTGGGCCTGCAAGGCTGCCTGCGTCTGGGTCGCATGAAGGACGAAGGCACTGCCGCCGTCGAGATTACGTCGATGATGAAGCGCAACTCGTGCGGCAAGGCACTTGACGTCGCCCGCCTCGCGCGCGACATGCTCGGCGGCAACGGCATCTCCGACGAGTTCGGTATCGCCCGCCACCTGGTGAACCTCGAAGTGGTCAACACTTACGAAGGCACGCACGACATCCACGCCCTGATCCTCGGCCGCGCACAGACTGGCATCCAGGCGTTCTTCTGATCGATCGGATTCGATTGACCCGATGCCAGGCATCGCGCGCGTCGCGCGGTGCCTGGCACTTGTCTGGTACGCGTCGTTTCTCAGGCCGCAAGTCGCGGGCCGTCAATCCCCCGGGCGACGGCGCGTACCAAACAAAAACAAAAATGCCAGCGCTCTCGCGCTGGCATCTTGACTTCTGCCGTCGTCGGCGGTTTGCCGACGCGTTAGGCGGATTACTTGTTCGGCTGCGGCGTGAGTCGCAGGTACGGACGCACGACCTTGTAGCCCTTCGGGAATTTTTCCTTCAGCACGGCTTCGTCCTTGATCGACGGGACGATCACGACGTCTTCGCCATCCTTCCAGTTACCCGGCGTGGCCACCGAGTAGTTGTCGGTCAGTTGCAGCGAATCGATCACACGCAGGATCTCATCGAAGTTGCGCCCCGTGCTGGCCGGATACGTGATGATCAGACGCACCTTCTTCTTGGGATCGATCACGAACAGCGAGCGAACAGTCACCGTTTCGCTGGCATTCGGATGGATCATGTCGTAGAGCTGCGACACCTTGCGATCGCTGTCGGCCAGGATCGGGAAGTTGACCGTGGTGTGCTGGGTTTCGTTGATGTCGTTGATCCAGCCCTTGTGCGATTCGGCATCGTCCACCGACAACGCAATGGCCTTCACGTTACGCTTTTCGAACTCACCCTTGAGTTTGGCGGTCAGACCCAGCTCGGTCGTGCACACCGGTGTGTAGTCGGCCGGGTGTGAGAAGAGCACTCCCCAACTGTCGCCGAGGAATTCGTGGAACTTGATTTTGCCAACCGACGAGTCTTGCTCGAAATCGGGGGCAATGTCACCCAAACGCAATGTCATTTACATTCTCCTTGAGATCCGTCAACTCAGTGGGGTAAAGACTAAAGGATGCTAACCCTTGTCAGAACGAATAAAAAATTTGGTGCAAATAATTAATCGAAATATAAGACCCTCGGGACGTTGTTTTCTGGCAACGACGCATTGAACGCGTTACGATGTCACTCATATCCCTCCGGCATTTTCCTCCCAAATTCGGGCAACGACCATGTCGCAAGTACCTACCAACAAGGAGAAGTTCATGACCGATATCAAATCCGTATTGGCCGACGCCGAAGACCTGCTCAAGCAAGCCGCCAACACCACCGGTGAGCGCGCCTCCGAACTGAGCGACAAAGCCCTGGCATTGCTCAAGCAAGCCAAGGAAAAGGCCTCCGACGTACAGGTCGTCGTCGTGGAGAAGAGCAAGCAGGCCGCTCGTGTGACCGACGACTACGTTCACGACCATCCGTGGCAGGCCGTGGGCATCGCCGCCGGCATCGGCGTGGTGATTGGCCTGCTGCTCAACCGCAAGTAAGCTGCGTCGACGCCCGTCTCCGGCACTTCCTCGCTCACTCTCTGCCCAAGGCGGAGCCTGCCTGACCGGCGCGACGGGTCGGGTGGGCCGCCCAGCTCACTCATGACCGACAATGATCGTACGACCCCGCCGCGGCCTTCGCTGCGGCGCCTCGCCGGTGCGTTGCTCGAGATCGTACAGTCGCGCATCGAACTCATCGGCATCGAGCTGACCGAAGAGAAAGAACGCCTATTGGGCGTCGCCTTTCTCGGCCTGGCGGCAATGCTCTTCGGCGTGCTCGCCCTGGTATCGCTCACCGCGCTGGTGATCGTGGTCTTCTGGGACACCTATCGTCTTCAGGCGATGACCGGCATCTTCGTCGTGTATCTGCTGCTCGCGGGATGGTGCGCCGTGCGCGCGCGAAGCATCTTGCGCGATGCCCCGATGCCGTTCGAGGCCACACTGGCCGAATTCGAAAAGGATCGCGACGCACTGCGTCCGGACTGAAGGAGATATGCCCGTGCCGCTCGAACCGACCCGCCCTCGCCGCACGCGACCGTCACGACGCTCGCGTCACGAACTCCTCGCCATCCGCAAGGAGCTGGTGCTCACGCGCATCGCCGTCGAGCGCGCCGAACTGATCCAGGCCTCACGCGTCACGCGCGAACGTCTGCGCAATTTCCGTTGGATGCGCTACCTGCTGCCGGGCGGCTTCGCAAAGTTCGCCGGCCTTGGCGGACTTGCCAGCTCTGGACTCAAGCTCGGCGGCCTGCTCGAGCGCTATCCGCTCGTCAGTTCGGTGGCCTCGTTGGCCCTGACCGGTTTGTCGCATACCCCTGTCGGACGCGTTGTTCGCCGCGGCCTCAAGTGGGGCGGCCTCGGCGTGCTTGCCTGGCAAGGCATCAAGCTCTGGCAGGAATCGACAAAACCGTCGACGCCGCACGCCGACGATCCCAGTGCCCCCCGCCCCCCAGCAGGATCTGGCACGTCCGCGGCGTCCGCCACGAACGCTTCCAGAAGCAACACAAACGACACCGGCATTCCGCCCGCCATGTAACCGGCACAATCGCCTTCCATGTCGCGCCGCAGTGTGACGTGGCGGATCTCCACTTTCGGTCGTCACGGCTTCATCGGGGCGCAGCGGCGTGGGATGCGAGCACGGCCGAAGGCATTGATCGTGACGCAAATGCGCCGCCCGTGCCCCTCGATCCGCACCGTCCCCGAGAGCCATCCGTTGTTCTCTGTGCGCATGAAGCCGTTTTCCGCGAACGCAAGCCCCCCCGTGTCATACAGCGCCCAGTCAGCTTCGACGTCTACCCCCGGTGGCAGTGGTGCATGTCGCCCTAGTAATTGATCCCCCGCGTCGAAGCGATCATTCCGATTTTCGTCGACGAACGTCACCCAGCCGCTGCTCAGACGCCCACCATCGTGCGGCGCTATCGCCACGCGCCGATGACGCCCCAGCGCTTCCGCTCGCGCGGCCTGCATCGATGCCAGGAAGGCGCGCGCCGTGATATCCACCCCCACCCGGCGGCGAACCGCCTCGATGGAAGGCGCGACCGCGAGCAGCGCCACGACGAGCACGACCATCGCGACGACACACTCCAACAACGTGACGCCCGACATAGCCCGCGGATCACCACGCATCGCAAGGCTCTCGCTGAACGCCCTGCGCGGACGGCTTCGCGGCACTGTCATGCCAAGTCGCCACCTCACGCCAACTCAGTGAGCGCGACGAATACGACAAAGGCGCCGAACGCGCGGCATCGGATCGAGTCGCCCCATCGGGATGCCCCCCCTGTACCTGCCGCCGAACCTCGTAGATCGCCTGCAGGTAGACGCGCGTCCCGGGCAAGTCGCCACACCCCATCGCACTGACCCGATACCGTCGCACCGACGCATCGCGCTTCGCCGCGTCGACCGTCAAATAGGCCGAGAAGGCGATTCTCTCGATAAAGTAGCGCGCCTTGGTGCCTCTGATGACCGTATCACTGCCGCCCCACTCGAGCGTTCGCCATCGGGGCACCCCTTGTCGGTACCCGGCGTCGCCGCGATGGCTCGCCGCGAGCACCCCGTGCGGCCCGGCATCGAACGCTGACATCGCCGCGACCTCCGCAGCGCGCGCGTCATCGGTGAGCCAGCGCCGCGCCTCGGCAAGTGCCTCGTTGGCTGCGGCAAACGCTCCTGCGCGATCGTTCGTGTAGGCGATGAAACGGCTCGCCAATTGACGATGCTGCATGCCGGACGCGGCGAGCGACATCAGGGCGGCCAACCACATCACGATGAAGACGCCAACCATTTGGCCTCCTCCTCCACGCCACCGTCGTTACGACGGTAGGCCACCGCATTGAAGACATGCAAATGGACATCCCCGGCCTTGCCCAGTTGCTTGAACTCGCGACCGCCGGACGCAGCATCGAACACTTCGACCACGCGCACCGCCCGCGGCTTGCCTCCGCTTCGCGGCGCACCGCGCATCACCAGCGAAAACGCGACCGCCGCCACGTTCTCCCATCCCCGCTCTCCGGCCGGCGGGCGCGGTGGCCGGTTCCGCATCTGCCTGACCGGTGCGACCCAACGCAGTCCCCCAGTCCCGCTGTCGCGAAAACCCAACCGGATGTACATCGCCTCCACACCGCGGACCAGCACTTGCGCGCGATGCAGATCGGTCGCCTTCACCTGACGCGAACCGTAGCGGCAGTAAAGCGAGGGAATCGCGTCTTCCCCCTTGTCGACATAGAAGATGCTGAGCTGACGCTCGTCCGGTCGCCCCGTGGCTTTCACGCGCCGCCCGGCACAGTTGTGGATGGCCCCATTGCCCTTCGAAAAGCCCGCCCCGTGAAATTGCACCTCGAGCAGCGCACTGCCCTGCCAACCGAACCGCAGACATCCGTCGGCCGTGCCCGCACACTCGGCACTGACCCGCAGCGACGGCCAGCCTCGCTCCCCCTGCCCCGGCAGCCGGATCGCGCCCTCCATCGGATCCCAGTTCCGATACCCGGCCATACCGACGGCACGCGCGAGCTGCGTCAGCGCAAAGACGGCGCGCTCGTTGACGTCGTATCGCTCGGCCTGCACTCGCCACAAGCGAATGCCCGCGAGATAGATCGCCGTCGCCGCCATGACGACCAGTAATCCCAGCGGCATGGCCAGCGCCCCCTCGAGCAGGGTGAAGCCAGCCATACGACGCTTGCGCATGGCGTTGCCCACGTCACGGCGTGGCGCGTTCATGGTCGATGGCGAACGAGCCATGCATCGCTCGCCACCGAGGCGCGTGCGAGTGCAGGCCACCGCGCGGGCATCGCCATCACCGCCACGTTCGGTATCGACGCGAGTTCGGCCGAAGCCATCCCCCCCGCGGCCTGCCATCGTGCAAAGCCCTGCGCACCGGCGGTCAGCGCCAGCATGGCGAACATGACGTCGAGTAATGTCGCACCCCGCACCAATGTCTTGCGCCGCACACCGCACTGCGGCCGCCCCGCCGCCGTCGCGCACCTCGGCGGCACCGATGCACGCGGCGGCAGCGGCCTCGGCCCTCGCCGCCGGCTTCGGCCCGTGTCGAGTGGGGGCATACCTTCACCTGGTCGCAAGCGTGTTTGCACACGATTGGCCCCCGCGTCGCGAAGCGTTTGCCGATCGGCAAAGCGCATGGGATGTCGGCGATCCAGTCTCATGGTTCGATACCTCGTCTCGTTGATGACGCATCCATCGTCGCGCACCGCCAGCGACACGCCAATCGGACACCACCGCAAAACCCACCCCGTCATATGCCACCGCACTTCTCATACGCAACGCATCGCCCCCCAATCACGCAAACGCCCATAAAAAAACGGCGACCGAAGTCGCCGTCTGTTGGCTTGTCGTACCGAAGGGATTCCACGCTGCGTCATCAACGCATCGCCGCATCACCCCCCGACTGGCAACGCGATGCCCGCCAACCTCTCATCCCTTCAACTCGTCGACGAGCGCGACATACGCTTGCTGTGCCTCTTCCTTCGACTTGCCCTTGAGCATCTCCCAGGCGTCGAACTTGGCACGCCCGACAAAATCCGTGATGCCGGGGCGCGCACCCGACACGTCACCTTCCGTGCCTTGCTTGAAGAGCGCGTAGATTCGCAGCAACGTGAAATTATCGGGGCGCTCGGGCAGCGTCTTGGATTGGGCTACCGCCTCGTCGAAGCGCACTTGTAGATCGCTCATGGTGTCTCTCCCTGGGAAAGCTGTCAGCTTATAAGTGACCCGTGCGTCGCGTCGGCAACGTCTTGAAAACGCTCGCGTCGACGCTCGGGGTGTTGCGAACACAACGCGAACTAGGATATCGACGAAGCCGGAAGCCAGGTAGGGGCGAGCGTAGAACCCCACGTCTAAACCTCTCGGGAACTGAGCTTCTTCGCCACGAAACGCGACGCACAAACGCAAAACGCCCGGCGCATTGCCGGGCGTCTCGATCGTCAAGCCTTGCACCGCCACGAGACATTTGCACTGCTCACGCCGCGCACCTGCCTCGCCGCACGGTCACGATGCCGGCGCTACCGGGGCCGATGCCACCCCGGCGCTGGCCGGAACCGTGTGTTCTTCCCAACCGCCGCCGAGCGCCTTGTACAGCGTGACGAGGTTGGTCCAGCGCGACAGGCGCGTCGCGATCAGCGTCTGCTGCGCCGAATATAGCGAGCGTTGCGAGACGAGCGCGTTGAGGTAGCTGTCCACGCCGTTCCGATAACGCAGATCCGAAAGCTTGTAGCTCTCGTCGCTCGCCTTGACGAGCGACTCCTGCGCCGCGATCTGATCGTCGAGCGTGCCGCGTGCGGCCAACCCGTCGGACACTTCGCGGAACGCCGTCTGAATCGCCTTCTCGTAGTTGGCAACCTCGATACGCGTTTTCACCTTGGCCAGATCGAGATTGGCACGGTTCTGCCCCCCCGCGAAGATTGGCAGCGTGATGCTCGGCGCGAACGACCATGCCCCCTGCCCGCCCTTGAACAGATTGCTCAACGACGCGCTGGCCGTACCCGCGCTCGCCGTGAGCGAGATCGACGGGAAGAACGCAGCACGCGCCGCACCGATATTGGCATTGGCTCCCTTGAGCGTGTGCTCGGCCGCCGTCACGTCCGGGCGACGCAGCAGCAGATCGGAAGGCAATCCGGCCGGCAGATCGGTGAGCAAGCCTTGCCCGTCGAGCGGACGTCCCGACGGCAGATCGGCCGGCAACGGCTGACCGATGAGCAGCGCGAGCGCATTCTCGTCTTGCGCGACCTGGCGCGTGTATTGCGCGAGATTCGCCCGCGCCGCGTCGACCGGCGTTTGCGCCTGGCGCAGATCCAGCCCGGAGGCCGTCCCCACGTCGAAGCTACGCTTGGTCAACTGATACGACGACGCCTGGCTCTTGAGCGTGTCGGCCGTGAGCTTGAGCAACTCCTGATCGGCCAGCCAGGTGAGGTACGCCGTCGCCACCTCCGAGACCAGCGTGATATGCGCCGTCTTGGCCGTGTCCTCGCTGGCCAGATACGTCTCCAACGCCTGATCCTTCAGGCTCTGGATTCGACCGAACAGATCGAGTTCGTACGACGTGAAGCCCACGCCCACCTGGTAGGTACGGCTGATGCTGGCATGGCCCGAGGACGTCAGGTCCGCCGGCAGGCGCTGCACCGACGCCTGCCCTGCCGCCCCCACCGAGGGCAGCAGCGCCGCGCGCTGGATCTGGTACTGCGCACGCGCGGCTTCGACGTTGAGCATCGAGACACGCAGATCGCGGTTGTTCCGCAGCGCGATCTCGATCAACTTCTGCAGGCGGGGATCGGTGAAGAACTCTCGCCAGCCCAGATCGGCCGCCACCACGGCGTTGCTGCCCGCGGTGCCGTTCTGGTTCGCCGCCCCCGGTGTCTTGTAGGCCGGGCCGCTGGGGAACGTCGTGGCAATCGGCGCCTCGGGCCGCTCATAGTGCGGCGCCAAGGTGCAGCCTGCCAGGGACGCTGCCGCCAAGGCAATCGACAATGCTTTGTGCTTCATGGCTCAGTTTCCTTCCTTGGCGGGGCCTTCAGTGGCATCCGGATTCGGCTTGCGCGCTTCCGGATGTTCCACGGTGTCCAGGGCTTCATGCGCGAAACGCTTGCGCACCAGCACGAAGAAGACCGGCACGTAATAGATCGCGAGGAACGTCGCCGCCAGCATACCGCCGATCACGCCGGTACCGATCGCGTGCTGCGAGGCCGAACCTGCACCATTGGAAATCGCCAGCGGCAACACGCCAAGCACGAACGCCATCGACGTCATCAGAATCGGTCGCAGACGCAGTCGCACCGCCTCCATCGTCGCTTCCATCAGGGTCCGGCCCTGCGCCTGGAGATCCTTGGCGAATTCCACGATCAGAATCGCGTTCTTCGCCGACAGCCCCACGGTCGTCAGCAGACCCACCTGGAAGTAGACGTCGTTGGACAACCCGCGCAGGGTCGCGGCGAGCAGTGCCCCCAACACCCCCAGCGGCACCACCAGAATCACCGAGAACGGGATCGACCAGCTTTCGTACAACGCCGCCAGACACAGGAACACGATCAGGATCGAGATGGCGTACAGCGCTGGCGCCTGCGAGCCGGAGATGCGCTCTTCGAACGACAGCCCCGTCCACTCCAGACCGATCCCGGTCGGGAGTTGCTTCGCGATTTCCTCGACCGCCTTCATGGCGTCGCCCGACGACTTGCCCGGGGCCGGCATGCCCTGGATTTCCACGGCAGGCACACCGTTGTATCGCTCCAGGCGTGGCGAGCCGTAAATCCACTGGCCCGTGGCGAACGCCGAGAACGGCACCATCGCCCCGCTCGAATTACGCACGTAGAGCTTGTTGATGTCCTGCGGCAGCATGCGGTCCTTCGCCTCGGCCATCACGTACACCTTCTTCACGCGCCCACGGTCGATGAAGTCGTTCACGTACGACGAGCCCCACGACGCCGAGAGCGTGGTGTACACGTCGGAAATCGACAGCCCCAACGCCGCAGCCTTCTCTTCGTCGACGTCCACCTTGTACTGCGGCGTGTCGTCGAGTCCGTTCGGACGCATGTTCGCGAGGTTCGGGTTCTTTGCGGCCATCCCGAGCATCTGATTACGGGCGGCCATGAGCGCGGCGTGACCGAGACCGGCACGATCCTGCAACTCGAAGTCGATACCACCTGCATTACCGAGTTCCGGCACGGAAGGCGGGTTGATCGCGAAGACCATCGCGTCCTTCATGCCCGCAAATGCCCGATACGCCCGCGCAATCACCGACTGCACCTTGAGGTCGGACGACTGGCGCTCATCCCACGGTCTCATCATCGTGAACGCCAGACCCACGTTCTGGCCCCGGCCGTTGAAACCGAAGCCCGTCACCGTGAAGATCGAACGCACGGCGTCCTTTTCATTCTCCAGGTAGTGCTTCTCGACCTGCTTCATCACGTTGAGCGTGCGCTCCTGCGTCGCCCCCGGCGGCAATTGCACGAGGTTGAAGAAGTAACCCTGATCTTCGTCCGGCAAGAACGCCGTCGGCATGCGCACGAACAGGAAGCCGACCGCAGCCACGATCACCACGTAGACGATCAAGAGCGGCGTGCTGCGCTTGAGAATACGCTCCACCTGGCTCTGGTACTTCTTCGAGCTGTTGTCAAACGTGCGGTTGAACCAGCCGAAGAAGCCGCGCTTCTCATGCACTTCGCCCTTCTTGATGGGCTTGAGAATCGTGGCGCACATGGCCGGCGTGAGCACGATGGCCACGAGCACCGACAACGCCATCGCGGCCACGATGGTCAGTGAGAACTGGCGATAGATGGCCCCGGTCGAGCCGCCGAAGAATGCCATTGGCACGAACACCGCCGAGAGCACGAGCGCCACCCCCACCAGCGCACCGATAATCTGGCCCATGGCCTTCTTCGTCGCCTCCTTCGGACTCAGCCCCTCTTCGGACATCACCCGCTCGACGTTCTCCACCACCACGATCGCATCGTCCACCAGCAGCCCGATGGCAAGCACCAGGCCGAACATCGACAGCGTGTTGATGGAGAAGCCCGCCGCGCCCATGATGCCGAACGTACCCAGCAACACGACCGGCACGGCAATCGTCGGAATGATCGTCGCCCGCAGGTTCTGCAGGAACAGGTACATCACGAGGAACACGAGCACGATCCCTTCGATGAGGGTCTTGATCACTTCCTCGATCGAGATCTTCACGAACGGCGTGGTGTCATACGGGAAGTCGGCCTTCATGCCCGTCGGGAAGTACTGCGCGAGTTCCGCCACCTTCTGCTTGACGGCCGTGGCTGTTTGCAGCGCGTTGGCGCCCGTGGCCAGCGTGACCGCGAGACCCGCCGCCGGCTTGCCGTTATAGCGCGCAACCACCTGGTACGACTCGCCGCCCAGTTCCACGCGGGCGACATCGCCCAGGCGCACCTGCGAGCCGTCCTTGTTGACCTTGAGCAGGATCTTGCGGAACTGCTCCGGGGTCTGCAGACGGCTCTGCGCCATCACCGTGGCGTTGAGCTGCTGGCCCTTCACCGCTGGCGCGCCGCCCAGCTCACCAGCCGAGACCTGGACGTTCTGCGCCTGGATGGCGCTCGAGACGTCGAGGATCGTCAGGTTGTAGCCGTTGAGCTTCTGCGGATCGACCCAGACGCGCATGGCGTACTGCGCACCGAAAAGCTGGACCTGACCAACGCCGTTCACACGGCTGATCGGATCCTGCACGTTGGCCGCCAGGTAATTCGCGAGGTCGATGTCGGTCATTTGACCGTCGTCGGAGTACGCGCCGATCACCAGCAGGAAGTTCTTGGTCGCCTTGGCGACCTTGATCCCCTGCTGCTGCACCTGCTGCGGGAGCAGCGGCGTGGCGAGCTGCAACTTGTTCTGCACCTGCACCTGCGCGATGTCCGGATTCGTGCCTTGCGCGAAGGTCAGCGTGATCTGGGCAGTCCCCGAGCCGTCAGACGTCGACGACATGTACTCGAGGTGGTCGATACCGTTCATCTGCTGCTCGATCACCTGAGTGACCGTATCCTGGACGGTCTGCGCCGAAGCGCCCGGGTAAGTCGCAGTGATCTGCACGGACGGCGGTGCAATGGGCGGATATTGCGAGACTGGGAGCTTCAGAATCGAAAGCGCACCAGCCAGCATGATGACAATCGCGATCACCCACGCAAAAATCGGGCGATCGATAAAAAACTTTGCCATGAAAGAGGCTCCCCGTTATTGGGCTTTGGCGCCAGAGGCGGGGGCGGCCGCGGCCGGTGCGCTGGCACCCGCGGGCGCCTCGGCCCCCGGCAACTGCGCCGGAACCGCCTTCGCCGGTGCGCCCGGGCGCACCTTCTGAAGACCCGACACGATCACCTGATCGCCGGCGACGAGACCGGAACTCACCAGCCACATGTTGCCGATCGCGCGATCGGTGACCAGTTGACGCAACTCCACCTTGCCTTCCTTGTTCACGATCAGCGCGGTCGGCTGGCCCTTCTGGTCACGCGTGACGCCCTGCTGCGGCACGAGCAGACCCCCTTCCTTCACGCCCTCCTGGAGCTTGGCGTGCACGAACATACCGGGCAGCAACTCGCGGTTGGGGTTCGGGAAGATTGCGCGCACGGTCACGGAACCGGTCGTCTGATCGACGGTGATGTCGGAGAACTGCAGCTTGCCTTCGAGCGGGTACGTCGTGCCGTCTTCCAGCATCAGTTCCACCTTGGCGGCATTCTTGCCCGCACTTTGCAGCTTGCCCTCGGCCAGCGCACGACGCAGACGCAGTCCTTGCGCCGCCGATTGCGTCACGTCCACGTACATCGGATCGATCTGCTGAACGGTCGTCATCAGCGTGGCGGTGCCTGCCTGCACATACGCGCCTTCGGTGACCTGCGACAACCCCGTGCGGCCCGAGATCGGCGCCGGCACGTCGGTGTAGCCAAGGTTGATCTTCGCCGTGTCGACGGCCGCCTTGCCGGCCTGCACATCGGCATCGGCTTGCAGCGACGCGGCAACGGCGTTGTCGTAGTCCTGCTTGGACACGGCCTCGACGGCCACGAGTTGCTTGTAGCGATCGGCCAGCAGCTTCGTCGACGCCTGATTGGCCACGGCCTTGGCCAGCGTCGCCTTGGCGTTTTCATACGCGGCCTGGTACGTCGCCGGATCGATCTTGTACAGACGCTGACCGGCCTTGACGTCACTGCCCTCGGTGAATTCGCGCTTGAGCACGATACCGTCGACACGCGCGCGAACGTCGGCAACGCGGAAGGGCGAAGTGCGTCCGGGCAGGTCGGTCGTCAGCGTGACGTTCTGGGTTTGCAGTGTCACGACGCCGACCTCCGGCACCATGGCCTGCGGCGCCTGTGGCTTCTTGCCGCAGGCGGCCAGGGTCAGCACCGCGACGGCGACGGCGGTGGCCATCCCCAGTGAACTTCTCTTGACGTGCATATACGCCCCCGAAAAATGGAATGCGGTCAAACAAAATGACAAGTCTGTTGCGTACGATTGCGGCGGCGAAGCCCCGTCCGCAATCCCGTCGCACGAAGGCGGGCCGGCAAGTGCCCTGGGGGGCCGGCATACGGCCCCACGGAGACAGGCCCGGAAGGCGGCCATGAAGATGTCCCCGGCGCGGCGAATCTCGCGCACGCTGGCACTCATGCGAGATCGTCGAGCAGGCTCCGGGGTACCCGGCAATGGGGCAGGTCAATCCTGCCGCCAGCCACGCGGTGCGCCCCGGTCAATTCGCTCCCTGGGATCAGTGAGGTGTTTCCCTTAGACGAAGGAGCTTAAATGTTCCCTGTGCAATAGAGCAAGCGGCTGCTATTATAGATACATTCATGAATGTATGTAAATGATATCGCGTCGCACCAAAGTACGGCGCCAATTACGTTTCATTCCATTGCATTTCGCCAATTTCCGCTGCCCTGTAACACGACGATGGCCCGCAGAACCAAAGAGGAAGCGATCGAGACGCGCAACCTGTTGCTCGACACCGCCGAGACGGTGTTCGCACAGAAGGGCGTGTCGCGCACGTCGCTTGCCGACATCGCCGAAGCCGCCGGCCTGACCCGCGGCGCCATTTACTGGCACTTCAAGAACAAGATCGACCTCTTCAACGCCATGACGGATCGCATCCGCCTGCCGATGGAGCGCATGATCGACGAGGAATGCACGGAGCCGCTGGACGGTGACCCGATGGTGCGCATGCACGAGATCTGCAAGCTCGTGCTCGGCGAGACAGCGCGTAACGAGCGACGCCGCCGCGTGCTCGACATCCTGTTTCACAAGTGCGAATACACGAACGAGATGCTGTCGGTGCTCGAACGCCAGCGCGAAGCACGCACCGACGGCAAACAACGCATCATGCGAGATATGGAGCGCGCGATCGAACGCGGCCAACTCCCCAGGACGCTCGACACGCGCCGCGCGGCAATCATGCTGCACGCGCTCGTGGTCGGCATGATGTCGGACTGGCTCTTCCTGCCCGACTACGACCTCGGCGTGGAGTGCGATGCTGTGGTTGACGGCTTCTTCGACATGCTGCGCACGAGCCCCGCAATGCTGCGCGCTGGCAGCGAACCCCCGCCGAGCGCCCCCTGACGCCTCCCCCCCGACGTTCCCCCCTCACGCTGCCTGACGCGCCTTTACGCTCCATGAGTGCCATCTGAGCGCCGTGATACGCCGTATACCTGTACAGCGTCGCAGCGTTATATATAATCCTACATAACGCGTTGCGCACCTTGCGCGACCGGTGGTCCGGCCTCGCCGCCGGACTCCATTCATGAGCCGGCTCACGGCGACATTCGCCGAATACAGAGTCAGCCGATCCACCCTACGCTGGAGACCACGTTCGTGAAAGCTGTCGTTATCGCCGTCATCGCTCGCCTCAAGTCCCGCGCCTCGCGAAAAGCCGGCACGATGTTGCACCGCGCACTCGGCGTTGCCACCATTGGCGCGAGCCTGTTGTTTGCCGGCCACGCGGCGGCCCAGCAGGTGTTTGCCGCCGCCAGCATGAAAAACGCGCTTGACGACGTGTCGGCCGCCTACACGAAGGAGACCGGCAAGAAGCCAGTGCTGGTCTACGGCGCCAGCTCCACGCTGGCCCGTCAAATCGAGAAAGGCGCACCGGCCGACGTGTTCATCTCGGCCGACCAGGACTGGATGGACTATGCGCAGAAGCACGATCTGATCGACACGCGCACGCGTCACGACCTGCTTGGCAACGCGCTGGTGCTGATCGCACCGGCCACGACGACGGGCAACGTCGACCTGACGCCGGGCGGCACCGACCTTGACGCCAGGCTAGGCAGCGGCAAGCTCGCGATGGGCGACCCGGCGCACGTGCCGGCCGGCCTCTACGGCAAGGCAGCGCTCGAAAAGCTCGGTATCTGGTCGCGGGTGCAAGGCAAGGTGGCCGCCGCCGACAACGTGCGCAATGCGCTGTTGCTGGTCGCACGCGGCGAAGCGCCCTACGGCATCGTCTACAAGACCGACGCCAACGCCGAGAAGCGCGTGCGCATCGCGGGCACCTTCCCGGCCGACAGCCATGCGCCGATCGTCTACCCGGTAGCGGTGACGAAGCAGGCCAACCGCGCCGACGCCGATCCGTTCTACCGATTCCTGCAAACGCCAGGCGCCCAGGCCACGTTCCAGCGCTTCGGCTTCACCCGTCCGTAAATCCACTCGCCCGTCCATCATGAGCCTCACCCCGGAAGAATGGGGCATCGTCGAACTCAGCCTGCGCGTCGGCCTGTGGGGCACGCTGTGCAGCCTGCCCCTCGCCTACGCGGCCGCCTGGCTACTCGCACGCCGACGGTTCCCGGGCAAGTCGCTGCTCGATGCCCTGCTGCACTTGCCGCTCGTGCTGCCGCCGGTGGTCGTCGGCTTCGCGCTACTCGTGCTGTTCGGCACTCAGGGGGCCATCGGCAAGCTGCTGCACGATTGGTTTCACTTCACCTTCGCGTTCCGCTGGACAGGCGCCGCGCTGGCCGCCGGCGTGATGGGATTCCCGCTGCTCGTGCGCGCCATCCGGCAAGCGCTCGAAGCGTCCGACACGAAACTCGAACAGGCGGCACAGACGCTTGGCGCAGGCCCATGGCTCACCTTCCTGACGGTAACGTTGCCCCTCACCGCGACCGGCGCCCTGCACGGCTTCGTGCTCGCGTTCGCACGCGCGCTGGGCGAGTTCGGCGCCACCATCACGTTCGTCTCGAACATTCCCGGACAGACGCAGACACTGCCGCTGGCGATCTACACGGCCACGCAGGTGCCCGATGGCGACGCCATGGTCTGGCGCCTGTGTGCCATCTCGGTCGTGCTGGCGGTCGCCACGCTGATCGTCTCCGAAGTGCTGATCCGCTTCGGCCACCGCAAGGCGCTCGGCCATGACGGTTGAAGTACGCCTCCAACATCGGTTCGGCGATTTCGCGCTCGATGCCGAGTTCGCCGCGGGCATGGGCGTGACGGCGCTGTTCGGGCCGTCCGGCAGCGGCAAGAGCACGGTCGTCAACGCGGTGTCCGGCCTGCTCAGGCCCGATGCCGGGCGCATCGTCGTGGGCGACGATGTCCTCTTCGACAGCGTCGCAGGTGTCGCGCTGCCGACATGGCGTCGCCGCATCGGCTACGTATTCCAGGACGCACGCCTGCTGCCGCACCTGACCGTGCGTCAGAACCTGCTGTTCGGCCGTTGGTTACGACGTGGCGACGTGGCCGCCGGCACCGGCGCCATTGCGCTAGATCATGTGGTCGACGTGCTGAACCTGGGACACTTGCTGAGTCGCCGCCCGGGCGCCCTCTCCGGCGGCGAGAAGCAACGCGTGGGGATTGGCCGCGCGCTGTTGTCGTGCCCGCGCCTGCTGCTCATGGATGAGCCGCTCGCCTCGCTCGATCATGCGCGACGTCTCGAGGTGCTCGACTACCTGAACCGCATCCGTCACGCATTGGCGCTGCCCGTGCTCTACGTCACGCATTCGCTTGACGAAGTGATGCGACTGGCCGATCAGGTGGTGTTGTTCAAGGACGGACGCACGATCTCGCAAGGCGCACCAGCCGATGTTCTCAACGTCCATCGCGATGCGCTCGACGGCACCGCCGAAACACCGGGTACCGTTCTGGAGACGCGCATCGTCGCGCACGACGCCCGGTATGGGCTGACCGAACTGGCCGTCAACGGCAGCGACACCGTTCGGCTACGGGTTCCACGCGCCAGTGGCGAGGCGGGCGACGCGTGCCGGATTCTCGTGCGCGAGCGCGACGTTGCCGTCGCCACGTCGCCGCCGGTCAACACCAGCGTACTGAACGTGCTGGAAGCACGCGTGGCATCGCTGCGCGATCTGGGCGATTCGGTGGAAGTCGGCGCCACGCTGCTCGGCGATACCGTCGGGACCGTGCTGCGCGCTCGCATCACGCGCTTCTCCGCCGATCAACTGCAACTGGCGCCGGGCCGCGATGTGTATCTGCTCATCAAATCGGTCGCGCTGACACGCTGACGTGGTGAAGCGGCGAAGCGTCAAAGCTGCGCGGCCGTCGCCCAGCGCGCGCAAGGCGTCGCCGCGCAGATCCGGAGCGACGCCTTACCGGCTTGTCGTGCTACGCCGACACCCGCTCGCTTACTGGGCCTTGCCCATCCCGTCGCCTTTGCTCTTCTTGCCCATGGCATCGGGTTTGCTCATCGCATCGCCCTTCGACATCGCGTCGTTCTTGCTCATCGCGTCGCCCTTGGACATTTTCCCGCTCTTGTCCATGTCCTTGCTCATGGCATCGCTTTTGCTCATCGCGCCAGCTTTGGACATCGCGTCGCCCTTGCCCATCGCGTCCTGGGCGAATGCCGCACCGGTGCCGAGCGCCAGTCCCATCGTCATGATTGCCAGATATCGCATTTTCATTGCCGTAGTCCTCAAAGAGTGAGTGTGTCCTGCCGGAGCGCCGTGCAAGCGCCCCGTCCATCGTGCAGTCGAGCGTTTGCGTCAACTGCCGCCGAACCAGTTATAGCCCTGGTCCTCCCAATATCCGCCCGGATACGTGTTGGTCACGAAAATCGCGCGGATATGCTTGGGATTCTTGTAGCCGAGCTTCGTAGGAATCCGCAGCTTCATCGGAAAGCCATACGCCCGTGGGAGCGTCTGGCCGTCATAGGTCAGCGCGAGCAGCGTCTGCGGATGCAGCGCCGTCGGCATGTCGATGCTCGTGTAGTAGTCGTCGGCACATTTGAAGCCGACGTAGCGCGCCGTGGTGTCCGCGCCGATGCGACGCAGAAAGTCGGCGAACGTCACGCCGCCCCAGCGACCGATGGCGCTCCAGCCTTCCACGCACACATGCCGCGTGATCTGCTCTGCCGCGCGCGGGGCGGCGAAACGGCGCAATGCGTCGAGCCGCCAAGGGGCCTTGTCCGCAATGAGGCCGGACAATTCCAGTCGGTAATCGCTTTCCTCGACGACCGGCGCTTCGTCCATCGAATAGAACGCGTTGAACGGGAACGGGCGCGTGATGCGCGATGCCGGGAACGTTGGCGCCAGCACATCCTGACGAAACAGGGCACCCTGCACACGATCGTTCCATCGCGAGATCGTGTCGAGCGCCGACGCGACGCCCGCGTTGTCGTCCAGCGAGCAGCCCGAGAGCAGCGCCACGCCACCGAGCGACAGCGTGCGCGTCAGAAAGGCCCGGCGTGAGGGTTCGACCACGCGCCGTGTCATCAATGCACGCGCTTCATGGAGAATCGCTTCGCCGTCGCGCACGACCGGTGCGTCGGGGGGAAGGTGGCTGGGCTTTCGATCGAAGGTCATGGCAGCTCCGTGTCTTGTCGCCGTCGCGCTCAGCGTCCGGTAATCATTGTGCGCAAGGTGCGCGGCACCAGCGCCACCATCACGACGTGGATCGCGACGAATGCCACGAGGCCCGCCATCGCGAGGAAATGCACCCAGCGCGCCCCCTGGAATCCACCGAACAACGCGCACAGCCATCCGAGCTGCACGGGCTTCCAGATCGCGAGTCCCGACACCACGAGCAAGACGAGATCGAGCACCGCGAACAGATACGCGGCACGCTGGACCTGGTTGTATTGATGGGGATCGTCGTGCGCGAGACGCCCGCGCAGTGCGGCGAACGCATCGCGCAACATGCCGCGCAGCGTCAGCGGGAAGAAGCGGTGCGACAGGCGTCCGCTCGCGGCGTTCACGAGCAAATAAACCAGCCCGTTGGCGGCCAGCAGCCACATCGCGGCAAAATGCCACCGCAATGCACCGCCGAGCCAGCCGCCCAGTGTGATCTCGTTGGGAAAGCGAAAGCCGAAGATCGGCGACGCGTTGTAGATTCGCCAGCCGCTCGTGACCATCGCGAGGACCGCCAGCGCGTTCAGCCAGTGGGTGATGCGCAGCCAGCCCGGCTGGACCGGACCGGTTCGCCCGGGAGGCTGGGCGGCGGGCGGCACGGACTTCGTCAAGGTGGACATGGGGACCTCCATCGCTGGGTTGGCGTCGATGGAGCCAGTGTCACGTCAGGCCGGTGACGAAGTCCTCACGGAAAAATAACGTTTTCGTGATAGTCGGGTCGACCGGCATCAAGGCTGATGCGGTGACGCCGGTCCGGCATCCGGGTCTTGCGCCTCACCGCCTCTGAGATAGGCGTCAAAGGTCGGCACGTGGGCGTCGAGCAGCAACCGGATCTCATTGAGAAGCGTGTCGTAGTGCGCGGCGAGGTTCTGCGCGAAAGGCGTGAGTTGGGCCCCGCCGCCGGCCACACCGCCTATGTGACGGGTGACGAGCGGCTCACGGAATTCGTGGTTCATCGCTTCGACAAGCAGCCACGCACGTCGGTACGACATGCCCATGCGGCGCGCGGCGGCGGAAATCGACCCGGTCGCTTCGATGGCGCGCAGCAACGTCTGGCGTCCCGGACCGAACACCGGCGTGTCGCCATCGCGCACACGGACGCGCACGTCGTAGCCGGCCTCACCGGCTGGCGCCGGCACCTTGCCGAAGGCTTCCAGCGCCTCCAGCGCCGCGGCCGTGGCCGTGGCCCGTCGCCCGCGCGCGGGCGAGTCTCCCGTCAGGGCGACGTCCGCCTTGGCCGCACCGCCTTTGCCTCGACGACGCTCAACTGGCATGGCCGCCCCACAGGAAAACGACGATCAGCATCAACGCCACCACGACCCACGGCCACCAGCGCGCCAGCTTGCCGCGCGTGACCGGCATGTCGCGCAACGCAGCATCCGCCGCGAGCGCGCCGGCCACGTCGCCGTCGGCGGCAATCGGCGGGTATGTCGCGACATGCGGCGCAACGGCTACCGTCAGACGCGCGAGGCATTCGTCGACGAGCGCGTGGGCCGCCGCCTGCGCCTGGGGCGTGTCCAGATGCGCAGACTCGGCACCCAGGTGCGCCGTGAGGTCATACGTGAGTAATGTGTGCATCGGTCCCTGCGCTTGCAACGTGACAGTGGCCTTGCCTCGTGTGTGTCCTGCAGCCGAGCCCAGACCGTCGAAATTCAACGTGTACGACGAGGGCGCCATCACGTCGGTCACCGTGATCCGGCCCGACCAGCGACCGGCCAGTGGGCCCGGCGCAGCCAACACAACGATCGTCCACGTACTGTCGTCGATCCGCTCGATCGACTCGCAGCCCGGTATGCACCCGCGCAAGATGCCCGGATCGTTCAGCGCGATCCATGCGAGGTCTCGCGCCACCGGCAATTGCCGTCTGTCATGTAGCTCCATTGCGCCTCCCCAAACGCCTTGCGGTCGCTCGTCAATCGTGCAGCGTCGTCGCGAACTTCGAGCTATTGTGACACGAGTTCCCCCGCATTCGATCCTCCGTTTCGACACGCCGCCCGCGCCGCAGCACAGCGCTCGGCAAGGTGTCGCGAGGCAATCAAATGAGGGGGCAAACCGCAATATCTGGTGGAATACAGCGCAAGCCAAGGCGCGCTATACTCGGCGCATCACATCGAGCGGCAAATTGACGACGGCCCATGCCTTGGCCGATGCGCTACCGCTCGCGTATTGGCCAAGGAACCGGACTATGGACAGTGTCGATCTGGAGGTGCTGAAGTCTGCCGCACAGTGGACCCGCGCGGGCTTTTTCGTCACGCTGGGCACCGTCGTACGCACCTGGGGCTCTGCGCCGCGCCCAGTGGGCTCGATGCTCGCGATTCGCGAGGACGGCCGTCTGGTCGGCTCCGTGTCAGGCGGCTGCGTCGAGGACGACCTCATCGCCCGCATTCGGGACGGCGAGTGGCCGCAGGACCGGCCGCAACTCACCCGCTATGGCGTGACCGCGGAGCAAGCACAACGCTTCGGCCTGCCATGCGGTGGCACCCTGCAACTGGTGCTCGAGCCGGTGCGCGACGCCTCGCGCATTCCGGAACTGCTCGACGCGATCTCGCAATTCCGACTCGTCGTGCGCGAACTCGACATGGCTTCCGGGGCGGTGCGCGTCGCGCCCGGCCATCGCACGCCACCGCTCGAATTCGACGGCGTGCGTCTCATCACCTCGCACGGCCCGCGCCATCGGCTGGTGGTCGTCGGTGCCGGGCAACTCTCGAAGTACGTGGCGAGCATGGCGTGCGCGCTCGACTATCACGTGATCGTCTGCGATCCGCGCAGCGAATACGCAGACGCGTGGCATGCGGACGGCGCAGAACTTTCGCGCGAGATGCCGGACGACCTGATCGTGCGTTTACAGCTCGACTCGCACAGCGCCGTGCTGACACTCACGCACGACCCCAAGCTCGATGACATGGCACTGCTCGAAGCGCTCAAGTCGCCTGCGTTCTACATCGGCGCCATCGGTTCGCGCGTGAGTAACGCGCGGCGCCGCGAGCGGCTGTCGCTGTTCGATCTGAGTTCGACGGAAATCGACCGGCTCCACGGACCGGTCGGCATGTACGTGGGCGCACGCACGCCGGCCGAGATCGCCGTGGCGATTCTCGCGGAGATGACGGCCATCAAGAACGGCATCGACGTCAAGCAGACCTTCGCCCTGCGCACCGTCGATGCCTCCGTCAACGACGACGCCCCGGCGTGTCGCAGCACGGCCTGAACCACGACGCGAACTCCGGCTCGCTCCCTTGCTTTGCTCGCCGCCGCATCACGCGGCGCAAAAAAAAGCGCCGCCTTTCGGCGGCGCAACTCGCTCACTCGTTGCTGAGTGATACTACCTGGGTTACCTCGTCATTCGTGGCGCTTCACTTGACACGACCGATCGGCACATCAGTCGTGCGGCCACAAAAACATTGCTGCGGCGTGCCCCTTGGCGGGCACCTTCACCTCTCTCGTCATCAGTTTGCCGTCATAGGTTGCCTTCACGGTGTAGCTGCCTTCGGGCAGCTTCACCAGCATGAACGGCCCTTTCGATCGTGCGTCGAGTACCGTCTTGCTCCCGCGCATGATCTGCACCTGGGCGTCGGCAACATACTCGTTCGCCCCGTCGCCACGTGCCGCCATCTCGATGGATAGCGGCCAGTGCGACGCTTCGCGCTTGAAGGCGCCCGACTGATCGCTGTCGATACCGCCCGAGACGTAGGTCACCTCGCCCTGTTGCATCGACGGCGGCAGCGTGCCGCCCTGCGCATGCGCCACCGATATGCCAAGCCCTCCGGCCAATGCTACGACCGCAGCAGCGGCCATCGACCAGCGTTGCCATTGTTGCCTCATGTTCGACCTCCCATTCATCATGTCATGATGCAGGATCGCACCGGTGACGCGGCAGTCGTGATGTCATCGCCGCCGCGCACCAGCACACAAGGTAGTGCGTGGCATCCCGCGAGTGTCTTTCCCGACGGTTAGCCGAGATCGACCGGGATGAAAATCTGTTGCCCGTCGCGCTGTACAAGCAACGCGACATTGTTGCCCGCTTTCTTGAGCTTGTTGCTCAGTTGCGAGGCGCTCGTCACCGGCGTGCCGTTGAGCGACAGGATGATGTCGCCCGGTTGCACCCCCGCCTGTTCGGCCGGGCCGCTGGCGCGTGCCACCAGCAAACCGTGCGTGACTTGCGCCGCACGCTTCTCGTCCGGCGAAAGTTCGCGCACCGCAAGACCCAACCGGCCGTGCGTGGCCGAGTCGTCAGTGCTCGCAACGTCCTTCTTCTCGTTCAGAGCTGCCACCGTCACGCTCACGTCCTGCTTCGCCCCGTTGCGCCAGACGGTCAGCGTCGCCTTCTCGCCCGGACGCATGTCGGCAATCTTCTCCGGCAACTGCACCGAGTCCTCGATGGTCGTGCCGTTCACCGCCAGAATGACGTCGCCCGGCTTCAGGTCCGACTTCGCGGCGGGGCCGTTCTTGTCGATGGACGACACCAGCGCGCCTGACGGCTTGGGCAAGCCGAACGACTTCGCCAGCGACTGGTTCACTTCCTGAATCGTCACGCCGATCCGGCCTCGGCTCACCTTGCCGTACTGCTGCAACTGCGCCTTGACCTTCATCGCCATGTTGATCGGAATCGCGAACGACAGACCCTGGAAGCCGCCGGTGCGCGAATAGATCATCGAGTTGATGCCGATGACCTCACCGCTCAGGTTGAACAGCGGGCCGCCCGAGTTACCCGGGTTGACCGGCACGTCCGTCTGGATGAACGGTGTGTAGTTTTCGTCCGGCAACGCACGTGCCTTTGCCGACACGATGCCCGCCGTCACGGTGTTGTCGAAGCCATAAGGCGACCCGATGGCCACCACCCATTCCCCGGCCTTCGATTTCGACGGATCGCCGATCTTCACTGTCGGCAGATTCGTCGCGGCAATCTTGAGCAACGCCACGTCGCTCGCCTTGTCGCTGCCCACGACCTTCGCCTTGTATTCGCGCTTGTCGGTGAGCTTCACCGTGACCTGACTCGCGTCGTCCACGACGTGTGCATTGGTCAGGATATAGCCGTCCGGGCTCACGATGAAGCCCGAACCCAGACTGCGCGTCGGTGCGCTTCCGGCATCGCCGCCGCCATCGCCACCGTCGTTGCCCGGCGCACCGTAGAAGTGACGGAAGAACTGGAACAGCGGATCGTTCTGATCCATGCCCGGCGGCATCGGCATCGCGGCAGCACCACCACCCGCCGATGGTTTCCCATCGTGCGTCACACTGATGTTGACTACGGCCGGTCCGTATTGTTCCGCCAGTTGCGAGAAGTCCGGCACAAGCATGCGCGGCGCGGTATTCGGGGTGTTCGGCACATTGGCGGCGGGCGTCGCAGGGTTGGCCGCATTGGCGTCGGCGACCATCTCCGAGGCCAATGGCGCCTGCCAGTGCTGGCGTCCTGCGACATAGCCGCCCGTCAACGCGACGAGCACAGCGCTGGCAACCAGCGTACGAGTGAGCTTCGAGGTCGGCATGAGTCTCTCCTTACTGACACCACGTTTGACATGACTGTGATGGTAAAGAGGCTCCCTTAAGGCAACCTTAAGGCGATCTCGAAAGTGACTTATCAGCCGCCAACGGACGTTTGGCTGAGTGCTATACGTTACGGCAGCAAGCGTTTGAAGGGGCGACGCGCGACTATCGGCCGGAGCGCCGCACACTCACCATCGATAACGACAAGGTCACACGTGCGACGCGCGGTTGAGCGCCAAGCGTGTCAAAGTTCCGGTGGCGGCCCCGACGGCGCGCCGCCGAAGCTCACGCGCACGCGAAGCCCCTGACCATGGCGAGCGTCCAACAACGCCACGTGCGCGCCATGCGCCTGCGCGATGTTGCGCACAATGGCAAGCCCCAAACCGCTGCCCTGCGCGCGCGGGCCATCGGTATCGTCTTGCGACGCGGTGTCCGCCTGCACAGGCGGTCCCGATGCCGCACCCCCACGGAAGAACCGGTCGAACACGCGCTCGCGCTCGGCCGGCGCAATCCCCGGCCCGGTGTCTTCGATCTCCACCACCGGTGCCGGTGTTACCGCGACCAGACGCACGTCGACATGACCGCCACGCGGCGTGTACTTCAGTGCGTTGTCGACCAAATTGCCGAAGAGCGTGTGCAACGCGTTCGCGTCGCCGTGCACGCGACTGACGGCTGCCAACGCGTCGGGTGCGTCCAGCCCGAGATCGATCCCGCGCGCCACCGCCAGCGCCGCATGATGCGCGACGACCTCCCCCAGCAGCGGGGCCAGCGGTACCTCGACGAATGCCGCGGCCGCACGCGCGGCATCCGGCTCCTGTCGCGCGAGCGTGAGCAACTGGGCCACCATATGCGAGGCGCGTCGCACACCGTCGCGCAGGTCACGCATCGCCTCGGCCCGCTCCGCGTCAGTGTGGGCTCGATCGAGCAGTTGGACTTGCAGTTGCAACGCGGCAAGCGGCGTGCGCAATTCGTGCGCCGCGTCTGCCACGAAGGCCTTTTGCTGCGCGAGCGACGCGTCGAGCCTGCCGAGCAGGCTGTTGAGCGCCCGCACGAGCGGGCGCACCTCATCGGGCAACCCGGCCTCGGGCAAGGCGTCCAGCGCCCCCGGCGCCCGCGTGTCGAGCGCCTTCGTCACACGACGCAGCGGCTGCAAACCGCGCCCCACCACAATCCAGACGAGCAACGCGAGCACCGGCATTGCCACGACCAGCGGCAACAGCGTGCGCACCGCCATCGACACCGCGAGCGAATCGCGGATGACCATCGGCTGTGCGAGCTGCACCACGTTATCGCCGACGAGCGCCGCGTAGACGCGCCAGTCGCCCTCGGGCGTCTGCACCGTCGTGAAACCGAGTTCGGCACGCGGCGGCAACGGCGTGCTCGGGTGCGAGTAATACAACTCCACACCGTTGCGACTCCATATCTGGATGACGAGTCCCCCCGCGTCGTTGTGCGCACCTGGCACGCTCGAGAACGGCTCGGCGGGCAACGACAGCGCCATTTGTTGCAACTGGAAATCGAACAGCGCGTTGGCCTCCGTGCGCGACTGCCGGAAGATGGCAATGCCCGCGAGCAGCAGCGCCACCGCGAGCGTGATCAGCAACCCGAAAAGCAGACGACGGCGAATCGATCGCATCAGTTCGCCCCCGGTGTCGCCGTGCCCGTCGCGGGCGGCGTCTCGCCGACATGCGCGGGCATCATGTAACCGACGCCGCGCACGGTGCGGATGGCGTCCGCGCCCAGCTTCTTGCGTAGCCCGTGGATGTGAACTTCGACCGCATTGCTCGCCACTTCCTCTCCCCAGCCATAGATGCGTTCTTCCAGTTGCGCCTTCGAGAGCACCGCGCCCGGCCGGTTGAGCAACGCTTCGAGCACGGCATACTCGCGCGCGGAGAGCACCACGGGCGAGCCGCCGCACGTGACCTGGCGCGTCGCGGGATCGAGCACGATGCCGCCATGACGCAACAACGGCTCGCTGCGCCCGGCCTGGCGTCGCACCAGCGCACGCAAGCGCGCCGCCAGCTCATCGAGATCGAACGGTTTGACGAGGTAATCGTCGGCGCCCGCATCGAGCCCTTTCACCCGGTCGGCCACCGCGTCGCGCGCCGTGGCGATGAGCACCGGCAGCGCCTGGCCGCGTGCACGCAGCGTGCGCAGCACGTCGATGCCGTCGCGACGCGGCAAACCGAGATCGAGCAGCAACGCGTCGTACGACTCGAGCGAGAGCACGTCGAGCGCGCGCTGCCCGTCGCCGACATGATCGACGGTCCAGCCGTCCTGGCGCAGTCCTTTCACGACGGCCGTGGCGATCATCGCATCGTCTTCCACCAACAAGATTCGCATGGATTGGGCACCGGTTGAGACCATCTCCGGGCGTCACGGGCCGCGAACGCAACGCTGCCTGAGGTTGCCTGCGGTTGCGCGATGTTGCCTTCACGTGACACTCGCCGGATTTCGACCCATTGTAGCGACAGTTCGTTGCATGACCGACTTACAATGTCAGGCATGCGCCGCGCATGGCAGACGCACATCGCGGCCCGGTTACCCCCTCATCGTTTCGCCGCCGCGTCCGCATCGCTTTGCCTGAGCCTGTCGTGCATTCAGGCCGTACGGTTTCGCTGCGCGCAACACTGGAGACCCTCGCCCGTCATGCGCGTTCCTCGCCTGCTCCGCAGCGCCCTTCGCTTCTCCCACGTCGCCGGTTCACTGCGGGCCTCACACTATTCGCCGCTACCGGTCCGCGTCATGGGCGATGCCGCACGCACGGGCTGCGCGGCGCTGGCCGTCGCGATGCTCGTGAGCGCGCCCGTCCAGGCGAAGCCGTTCAAGCACGCGAAGATGCCCCGGGTGCCGGCCGCCGCCGCGCGCGCCACGCCGCTCCCCCCTGCGCTGGCACGCGCCCTCGCCGCGAGCAAGGTGCCTGCCGCCCACGTGAGCGTGATCGTGGCGAAGGTCGACAATCCGTTGCAAACGCGGGGCCGTATCGCGCCGCCGCTGCTTGCCGTCAATCCGAACGTGCCGCGCAACCCCGCCTCGACGATGAAGCTTGTCACGACGATTGCGGCGCTCGACACGCTCGGCCCGGACTATCGCTGGCGCACGCAGGCATTCACGGACGGCGTGTCCGACGGTCACACACTCAACGGCAATCTGTATTTCAAGGGCTCGGGCGATCCGAAGCTCGTGCCCGAGGAGATGGAGAAGCTCGTCGACCAGTTGCACCACGCCGGGGTGACGAACATCAACGGCGACATCGTGCTCGACCGCTCGGCCTACAGCGCGGACATCGGCGAGATCGGAGCCATCGACGGCAGTGACGACCGGCCGTACAACGTTGCACCGGATCCACTGCTGTACTCATTCAAGGCGGTCTCGTTCAGCTTCACCGGCAATCCGAATGGCACCGTCGACGTGGGCGTGCTGCCGCCGTTGGCAAACCTGCAGGTTTCAAACAACCTGTCGTCCACCGGCTCAGGCAATTGCGGCGACTGGCTCACGCGCATCCACCCGACGCTGAACGCGATGCCCGACGGCAGCTACGTCGCGCACTTTTCGGGCACGTATCCGGCCTCGTGCGAGGACAAGGGCTGGAACGTGGCCGCCCCCGATCGCGATCGCTTCTTCCTCGGGGGCTTTCGCGCCTTGTGGCAAGCCTCGGGCGGACAGTTCAACGGCAGCGTGCGCAACGGTACCGTGCCGCCGGGCGCCCACCTGCTCGTCACGCATCGCGGCCAAACGCTGGCCGAAGTCGTGCACGACATGAACAAGTTCAGCAACAACGTGATGGCCCGGCAACTGTTCCTGACGCTCGGTCTCGCCGCCGACAACAACCGCACGCCCGCCAGCCTCACGCGCTCGCGCGACGTGCTGAACCGCTGGCTCGACAATAACGATCTCGCCATGCCGGGGCTCGTCGTGGAAAACGGCTCGGGCCTGTCGCGCATCGAGCGCATCAGCGCGGCGGAGCTGGCCGAACTGCTGCAGCACGGCATCAACAGCCCGACCGCACAGGTGCTGATCGAGTCGATGCCGACCGTCGGCGTCGACGGCACCATGCGCAATCGTCTGATGAACCGCGACGTGGCTGGCAACGCGCACATCAAGACCGGCACGCTCGACGACGTGGGTGCCGTCGCCGGCTATGTCGGCGCGCGATCCGGCAACGTCTACGTCGTGGTCTCGCTGGTGAACGATCCTCGCGCGAGTCAAGCGCGCGGGTTCAACGACGCGCTCATTTCGTGGGTGTACGAGAATGCCCCCTGATCCTGATGCCGATCATGTGCACTGTCTGAAATGGCGGTTCGGGCGGGACGCATTTGACGTTTCCCTCTAACCGCCGCGCTGCCCCGTTCGATTCACGTCAGAATAGACGTTCCATCAGTGCCACCGCCGCCAAGACGCCGGGGTGCCGATTCCGATGACCCCATCGTGAGGAGACGCGAGGTCATGAACGTCGAGTTGATCCTGCTGGCGCTCGCGCCGGTGTTCGTCCTGTGCATCGGCATCGAAGCCTGGTACTGGCGACGCCGCCGACCCGGCATGTACGGCCTGAAGGACACGGTCAGCAACGCCACACTCGCGCTCATGCACCAGGGCGCGGACAAACTCGCCTGGCTGCTCATCGTGCCGTTCTACGCGTGGCTCTACGACCATCACCGCCTCTACACGATGCCGGGCGGATGGCTCGGCTTCCTGCTGCTGTTCGTCGTGCAGGATTTTCTCTACTACGTATTTCATCGGGCCAGTCATCGCATCCGCTGGTTGTGGGCGGCGCACGTCGTGCACCACTCGTCCGAGCGTCTCAACCTGTCGACCGCCTTCCGGCAAAGCCTGATGTATCCGGTCGCGGGCATGTGGCTGTTCTGGACGCCGATGGCGCTCATCGGCTTCACGCCGACACAGATCGTCGGCGTGGTCCTGCTCAACCTCGCGTTTCAGTTCTTCGTGCACACCCAGGCGATCCCGACACTGGGCTGGATTGAATATGTGCTGAACACGCCGTCGATTCATCGTGCCCATCACGCCCGCAACCCGCGCTACATCGACCGCAACTATGCGGGGGTGCTGGTCGTCTGGGATCGGATCTTCGGGTCTTACGTGGAGGAAAGCGCGACCGAGCCGTGCGAATTCGGCATCGTCGATCCGATCCGCACGCACAACCCGATCACGCTGACATTTCACGAATGGCGGGCAATGGCGCACGATGCGCTCACGATGCCGGGCTGGCGCAACAAGGTGATGGCGCTGTTCGGGCCGCCCGAGTGGCGACGCGCGTGGCAGGCAGCACAAGTCGCCGCCGGACAGACGGTCACGCCGTCGCCGGACGGTTTATCAGGAAGCGTGGGAGATGTCCGCAGCGTCGGGGCGTCGCGCAACACGCCTTGACGACGAGGCGCAGGCGCCTTCGGCGGCGCGGCACGATGGGTTACGCGCGCTCGAACGCTGCCGCCGCGCGGCCGAGCCGGTCGCCGACCGCCGCCCATGCCGGGGTATCCGGCAGACGCTCGAACAGGATATGCGTGACGCTGGCACGGTCGAGCCGGCGCAGCATCGCGTAAAGGTCCGTCGCGAGCGCCGCGGGCGTGCCCGGTAACACGACCTTCACGATATCGGCCGACGCCGACACCTCGGCAGACAGCGTCGCAAGCGTCGACGCGAACGCCACCACCGCCACGCGCTCCCCCTCGGGACGCACGGCCAGCGCCGGGGCGAACTGCCCGGCATCGCACAGGTACAAGGGCGTGCGCGGCGCGTAGTGCGCCTTGAGTGTGCCCGAGGCGCGCGGCGCGTCACTGTCCTGCCCCGGCAAACGCGGCATCTCCCCAAGCACCTCGGCGATCTGCTCGGGCGTGATATGCCCGGGGCGCAGCAGCGCGGGGAAACCGCGCGACAGATCCACGATCGTCGACTCGATACCTACGGCGGCCTCGCCGCCATCGAGCACATGGACGGTGACGCCCGGCAGTCCGGCGAACTCGTCGCGCACGTGCTGTGCCGCCGTCGGGCTCACCTGACCGAAACGATTGGCGGAGGGGGCGGCCACACCGCCCTGCCCCCGGCTTCCGCCCTTGATCCGGGCAAACTCGCGCAGCAGCGCCTGCGCCACGGGATGCGACGGGCACCGCAGCCCCACCGAATCCTGCCCGCCGGAGACGGCATCGGGGATATGCGCCGCGCGCTTGAGAATCAGCGTGAGCGGGCCGGGCCAGAAGGCGTCCATCAGCTTGCGTGCGGCCGGCGTGACGTCGCTGCTCCAGTAGCCGGGATCGCCTTCCGGCGAGAAGTGCACAATGACTGGATGATTCGCCGGGCGGCCCTTTGCCGCGTAGATGGCCGCGATGGCCGCCGGATTCTCGGCATCGCCGCCAAGGCCATAGACCGTTTCCGTCGGGAATGCGACCAGTTCGCCGGCCACCAGTTGTTCGGCCGCCTGCGTGATCGCGTCTGCCGGCGGCATGACGATGCGCGGCGCTTGGGGCGACGTCATCGCTCAGTCTTCCAGCGGGATGTCGAGGCTCGCCGCCGCCGTCACGCACGCCTGGCGTGCTTCGTCCAGCGACGCACCGGCAAACGTGATGTGCCCCATCTTGCGGCCGACACGGGCGTCTTCCTTGCCATACAGATGCAGACGGGCCGACGGCAGCGCCACCACATCCGCCCAGGCTGGCGCGCGCGGATGATCCTTGCCGGCGCCGTCGAACCAGACGTCGCCAAGCACGTTGAGCATCACGGCCGGCGAGTGCTGGCGCGTCTCGCCGAGCGGCAGTCCGGCCATCGCGCGCACCTGCTGCTCGAACTGGCTGGCGGCGCAGGCATCGATGGTGTAGTGACCACTGTTGTGCGGACGCGGCGCCATTTCGTTGGCGACGAGCGACCCGTCCTTGAGAATGAAGAACTCGACGCATAGCACGCCGACATAATCCATTTGCGATGCGATCCTGGCCGCCGCGGCGCGCGCGGCATCGGCCAGTGCCGGCGCTGCGTCGGGCGCGGGCACTGTCGTGGTCGCGAGAATGCCGTCGATGTGCACGTTCTGGGCGAGCGGATAGGTCGCTACCGCACCGTCCGCGCCGCGGGCGCTCAGCACCGAGACCTCGAAGGCCAGTGCCAGGCGTTTTTCCAGCACGCAGGGCACGCCGCCGAGCGCCGTGTAAGCGTCGCGGGCTTCGGCGACCGAATTCACGCGCACCTGGCCCTTGCCGTCATAGCCCAGACGCGCCGTCTTCAGAATGCCCGGCAGCACGCGTTCGATGGCCGCATCGTCGATGGCGGCGAGCGCCTCATTCGATTCGATGACCAGATGCGGGGCCACAGGCACGCCGCAGCTTTCGATGAAGCGCTTTTCCGCCACCCGGTCCTGCGCGATGGCGACACAGCGCCCGGCGGGACTCACGGTCGTGGACGCGGCGAGGAAGTCGAGCGACTGTGCCGGCACGTTCTCGAACTCGGTCGACACGGCCGGGCACAGCGAGGCCAGTTCGGCAAGCGCCGTCTCGTCACGATAATCGGCGACGATCAGGCGATCGGCCACGGCACCGGCCGGACAGCGCGGGTCCGGGTCCAGCACGCAGACCTTGTAGCCCATCGACTGGGCGGCAAAACAGAACATGCGACCGAGTTGGCCGCCGCCCAGCATACCGAGCCATTGGCCGGGAAGGACGGGCGCAGCAGAGGCAGAATTCATCTTCGTTGAGGCGCTGACAGTAGCAGGAACGTGTTTTTCTTTTACAGCGCGGGCAGCGTCATGCCGCGCGCCGCTTCGGTCTGCCTGGCACGAAACGCGTCGAGCTTGTCGGCCAGCGTCTTGTCGTCGGCCGCCAGCATCGCGACTGCGAACAATGCCGCGTTGGCCGCGCCCGCCTCGCCGATGGCGAACGTGGCGACGGGCACACCCTTGGGCATCTGCACGATCGAGAGCAACGAGTCTTCGCCGCGCAGATATTTGCTCGGCACCGGCACGCCCAGCACGGGCACGGACGTCTTGGCGGCGATCATGCCCGGCAGATGGGCGGCACCGCCCGCGCCCGCGATGATCGCGACCAGTCCGCGCTCACGCGCGGCTTCGGCGTAGCGGAACATGTCGTCCGGCATACGGTGCGCGGAGACGACCTGTGCCTCGTAAGGCACACCGAACTCGGCCAGCACAGCGGCCGCGTTCTTCATCACTTCCCAGTCCGAGTTGGACCCCATTACCACGCCAACGCGCGGGGCCACGGCTTGTTTATCGCTCATGTCGTCGACGTCCCGCTCAGGCCAGTGGCTGGCCGGTCAGGCGCTCGAGCGCCTCGCGGTACTTGGCGGCCGTTTTCTCGACCACGTCGTGCGGCAGCTTCGGGGCGGGCGGCGTCTTGCCCCACGGCTGCGTCTCGAGCCAGTCGCGCACGAATTGCTTGTCGAACGACGGCGGGTTGCTGCCCACGACGTACGAATCGGCAGGCCAGAAACGCGACGAATCGGCCGTCAGTGCTTCGTCCATCAGGTGCAGCTTGCCATCGTCGTCCAAACCGAATTCGAACTTCGTGTCGGCGATGATGATGCCGCGCGTGGCCGCATAGGCCGCCGCTTCCTTGTACAGACGGATCGAGATCTCGCGAATTTGCTCTGCCAGTTCGCGGCCGATACGGCTCACCATCTCGTCGAAGCTGATGTTCTCGTCGTGCTCGCCCAGTTCGGCCTTGGCCGCCGGGGTGAAGATCGGCTCGGGCAGTTGCTGCGCGTTTTGCAGGCCGGCGGGAAGCGTCACGCCGCACACGGCGCCCGTCGCCTGGTAGTCTTTCCAGCCGCTGCCAGCCAGGTAGCCGCGCACCACCGCTTCCACGAGGATCGGCTTGAGGCGCTTGACGACCACCGCGCGACCGGCAACCTGGGCCGCTTCGTCGCTCGAGACGACCGTCTCGGGCGCCACGCCCGTCAGGTGATTCGGCACCACATGCGCGAGCTTGTCGAACCAGAAGTTGGCCATCTGGTTGAGCACGCGGCCCTTGCCCGGAATCGGCTCGCCCATGATCACGTCGAACGCCGAGAGGCGGTCCGTCGTCACGATCAGCAGCTTGTCGTCGCCAACGGCGTAGTTGTCGCGCACTTTGCCGCGCGAGAGCAGCGGCAGGCTCTTGAGGGAGGATTCGTACAGGGCGTTCGGAGCGGGGGTAGTCACGGCAGGACCCGATATCAGGAAGGGCAAAGGCGTAATTATACGCGCGTCGGGCAGCGTTTCACGAAGATGTGGGCCCGGCAGGTCGCCGGGCTCCTTGACTGCCCCTTGGCTGCCCGCTCCCGACGTCCCCCGGCGCGTCCCGGCTTACAGAAGCGGGTGAAGGAACCGCGGTTCCAGCCGCGCTTTTTCCGTCTCGTGGACCAGCAAGGCAACCACCGGGGCCCGCGAGATCGGGTTCGTCAAATGGCCATCCTGCCCCAGGCATGCCCGATACCAGCCCGCTACCGACGCCGCGTCGTAATACTTGTTGTCGCACATCAGCCCGTAATCGTCGAAAGACACCAGGCGTAGGGCGTCCGGACTGTCCGGGTCGATATCGTCCTGCGAAATGCGGTCGATGTGGCCGTCGACATAGACGGGACTCAGAAACCGCACGCCGCTCAGGACATTGATTTCGTCGCGCAGCCAGAGCAATGCCGTGCCGGCCGGCAAGCCCCCCGAGGCCAGCAGCGGGGCGACACGCGAGAAGTTCGCTTCCAGAACATCGGCCGCATGGCGACGGCCGGCATCGGTCTGCCAATCGATGCCGGCACCGCGAGCGGCGGCCAGTTCCGGCAGCCGCTGCCTGAGCAGATGCACCTTGCGCTCCCAACGCGGCTCCCCCCGCCCTGGGCTGCGAAGCATGTCGAGCAACCGGGCAAACTCGGCCATCAGATCGAAGCTGCGAGAGGCAACGCAGATATGATGGTCGCTAGCCTCCGACCGCTGCGCGACGACTTGCGTCGCCAGATCGTTTCGCAGGCGCGCGTCGCCGCACCGGAGTTGCAGCGCGGCGCTGGCCGCCACGGCACTCGGACGCGCGATGCCGCGCTCCGAGCACACGAGCGCGATCTTGCCCGGGTTCTCGCGCATGAACTTCGCCACGCCCCGGCCGGCGCGCCATAGCACCTCCCCGGGGATCTGGGCGTCGAATCGCTCCATGCCCGCGAACTCCATGAACTGCACGTGCGACAGGCCGCCATCGAGCCCGACCGGCGACGCCAACGCCTGTGGCGCGGCGGAACCGCGTGTGCCTCGCGCGCCATGCATCACGCTCAGAATGTATCCGTCAATCGGGCGCTCCCGGTAGCCCGATGCATCCGTGATGCCGACGGCGGCCTCACGGACGTGCATGGTCCCCGGCTCGACGCAGAAGATCGCACCGATCTGAGGATGCGCCTTGAGCATCCGGGTGAGCACCGGCACCTCGGCCGGCGTGGCGGTGGGGCCCACGATGAATGGGTGCCCGCCCAGTTCGATCCGTCCGAAGCGGGTACATTGGTCGCCCACGCGGATGAGCGTCGACGTATTCACGCCGTACGCCTCGACCCAAGCGTTTGCCGACGCCCCGCCCGCCCAGTCAGGCGTCGGATCCTCCACCCCCCAAAGCGCAATCGGCGCGGGCGTATCGATCGTCGAACCGGTTGGTGCGCGCCAGTCGTCAGCCATGGACCGCATCGACGCCGTGCGCGCCGCCGGTCCCGCGACCGGCGCATGGGCGGCGGCATCGGCGGCATTGGTGGTATCGGCGCCGCCCGGCGGCACGCGCGCGTGTGGTGCCCGGTTGGCGACGGAGGTCATCGTGCGCGCCATGGGCGAGCGCCGCGATGGCACGTGGGACGTCTCTTCGGAACTGGACAGCCCCAAGCACCAGGCAACGGTCTTGGGAAGGCGATTCAATGGCATCGGCAACTCCGGGTGGCCCATCATGGATTGGCATGGGCGGGTTTGCGGGAGGCACCGGAGACTGCCACGTGACGTCGCGCAGGACTTCAGGAATCGGCGGATTGCTGTCGTTTTGCACCGCCGCCGTGCCGGGGCGTTCCTCGCCTTCCTCCCTGCCGGAGGCTGCCTGGCATCGAAACGTCCGCCCGAACCAAGGGGCGCGTAAACTTTCCCGCCGGCCTATGAACGAACCGATGACGCAGATCGTCGATGGCGTGGCGATGCTCATCGCGGCGATCCGCTCGGCGCCGGGCGGCAAATTCCCGTTGCAGATACCCAAAGAAAAGGCCCGGCTTCTGTTCCAGCGAGTGCTGGCCAAAGCCGGGCCTGTGACCTGAGCGTCGTGCGCAGCGGACGGGCTTGCCCCATCAGCGCCACACCACCCCGGCCGGGCAGCATGGTCTGCGGGACACGCCCGGCATGACCATGCTGCGTGCGATTACTTCACGATCTGCGAGAGATCACCGCTCTTGTACTTCTCGGCCATCTTCTCGAGCGCGACCGGCTTGATCTTGCCGGCCTGGCCTTCGCAACCGAACGACAGGTAGCGCGCCTTGCAAACCAGCTTGGCGGCTTCGCGGGCAGGCTTGAGGTAGTCGCGCGGGTCGAACTTGCTCGGGTTTTCGAACAGATAGCGACGGATCGCGCCGGTCATGGCCAGACGGATGTCGGTATCGATGTTGATCTTGCGCACGCCGTGCTTGATGCCTTCGACGATCTCTTCCACCGGCACGCCGTACGTTTCCTTCATGTCGCCACCAAATTCACGGATCTCGGCGAGCAGTTCCTGCGGCACCGACGACGAACCGTGCATCACGAGGTGGGTATTCGGAATACGGCGGTGGATTTCCTTGATGCGGTCGATGGCGAGAATGTCGCCCGTCGGCTTGCGGCTGAACTTGTAAGCGCCGTGCGAGGTGCCGATGGCGATGGCCAGCGCGTCGCATTGCGTCTGGTGCACGAAGTCGGCGGCCTGATCCGGGTCGGTCAGCAATTGCTCGCGGGTCATCGTGCCGTCGGCGCCGTGGCCGTCTTCCTTGTCGCCCTTCATCGTCTCGAGCGAACCCAGCACGCCCAGCTCGGCTTCCACCGTCACGCCGATGTAGTGCGAGAACTCGACCACCTTCTTCGACACTTCGACGTTGTACTCATAGCTGGCAACCGACTTGCCGTCGGCTTCGAGCGAGCCGTCCATCATCACGCTCGAGAAGCCGCTCTTGATGGCGGCCATACACACGGCTGGCGACTGGCCGTGATCCTGGTGCATCACCACCGGGACGTGCGGATACGCTTCCACCGCCGCCGAGATCAGGTGGCGCAGGAACGCCTCACCAGCGTACTTGCGGGCACCGGCCGAGGCCTGCATGATGACCGGCGCGCCGACTTCGTCGGCGGCGGCCATGATGGCGGAAACCTGCTCCAGGTTGTTGACGTTGAAGGCCGGCAGACCGTAGCCGTTTTCGGCGGCATGGTCGAGCAGCTGTCGCATAGAGACTAGGGGCATGATGTTCTCCTTGGAATCACAAAACTAAGCAAATCTTTCCTCGATCCAGAGGCGCCCCCGATGACGACGGCTCGCGGGCGACGCGGCGTGCACTTGGACGCGCACGCCTCGCCGCACTCGCGCGGCCCGCTTCGTCATGCCTGGCCCACCTGGACGATTTTCAACGTATTGGTACCACCGGGTTGTCCCATCGGCTCACCCACGGTCAGCACGATCGTGTCGCCGCGCTTGACCACCCCGCGCGAGAGCAGCAGTTGCTCCGCCTGCTTGAGCGCGTGATCGCGCTCAAGCGTGGAGTCGGCACGCATCGCGTAGACGTTGCGGTACAGGGCCATCTTGCGGTGGCTGCCGAGCTGCGAGGTCAGCGCAAAAATCGGCACATGGATCTTGTGGCGGGACAGCCACAACGCGGTCGCGCCCGATTCGGTCAGCGCCACGATGGCTTTCGCGCCAAGATGATACGCGGTAAACAAGGCGCCGGCCGCAATCGATTGGTCGATGCGCGTAAAAGTCTGGTCGAGCCAGTCACGATCGAGTTCGACCATCTCCGAGCGCTCGGCTTCGACACAGATCGCCGCCATCGTCTCGATCGTCTCGACCGGGTACTTGCCCGCGGCGCTCTCGGCCGAGAGCATCACGGCATCGGTGCCATCGAGCACGGCGTTGGCGACGTCCGACACTTCGGCACGGGTCGGCACCGGGTTGTGGATCATCGACTCCATCATCTGCGTGGCCGTGATGGTGGTCTTGTTCATCTCGCGCGCAAGCTTGATCATGCGCTTTTGCAACCCTGGCACCGCGGCGTTGCCCACTTCGATGGCCAGATCGCCCCGGGCGACCATGATGCAGTCCGACGCCGCCAGAATCTCTTCGAGCGCCGGAATGGCTTCCGCACGCTCGATCTTGGCGATCATCAGCGGCTTGATCCCGTACGGTTCGCCCGCCACGTTGGCCAGACGGCGCGCCATTTCCATGTCGGTGGCGTTCTTCGGGAAGGAGACCGCGACGTAATCGGCGCCCAGCGCCATCGCGGTCTTGATGTCTTCCATGTCCTTGGCCGTGAGCGCCGGCGCCGTCAGCCCGCCGCCCTGGCGGTTGATGCCCTTGTTGTTCGACAGATCGCCGCCGACCTTCACGGTCGTATGAATCTCGCTGCCGAGCACGCGATCGACGATCAGCACGATCAGGCCGTCGTTGAGCAGCAGCACGTCGCCCGTACGCACGTCGCGCGGCAGTTCCTTGTAGTCCAGCCCAACGCGCTCGTCGTTACCGACTTCGCAGTCGGCGTCGAGGATGAACTTCGCCCCCGCCACGAGCGCGGCCTTGCCGTTCTCGAACTTGCCGACGCGAATCTTCGGGCCCTGGAGGTCGGCCATGATGGCCACTTCGCGGCCCGCCGTCTTGGCGGCCGCGCGCACCATCTCGGCGCGCTCGATGTGGTCCTGCGCCTTGCCGTGCGAGAAATTCAGGCGAACGACGTCGACGCCGGCGGCGATCATGCGCGAGAGCACTTCCGGCGTGCTCGATGCCGGACCGATGGTGGCGACGATCTTGGTGGAGCGGTTCATTACATCCATCTCTTCATCCTCTTTGGGTATCAGCGCATTCGACATGACGGGCGCAAAGAGATTTGTAGCGCATTTAGGCCGCGATAGGTTAACCAAAAAGTTCGTATTGTCCGTACGAAATCGTTTGATTCGATCTTAGATGTTCGCAATAAGGCGATCAAAACCACCTCATTCGCGCCCATCCCCGATCACCAAACCGGCCTGCGAGCCCCACTCCACCTGGCGTTAGCGATCAGTTGACCTCGCCGGCGCGCTGTTGCAGTACGTCCACGGCCGGCAGCGTCTTGCCTTCGAGGAATTCGAGGAAAGCGCCGCCACCGGTCGAGATATAACTGATCTGGTCGGCAATGCCGTACTTGGCGATGGCGGCGAGCGTGTCGCCCCCCCCCGCGATCGAGAAGCCCTTGGCGGCGGCAATGGCACGCGCCAGCGTCTCGGTGCCGTGACCGAACTGGTCGAATTCGAACACGCCGACCGGGCCGTTCCACACGATCGTGCCCGCGCCCGCCAGTTGCTCGGCCAGCTTGGCGGCCGTTTGCGGGCCGATGTCGAGAATCATGTCGTCGGCGGCCACGTCGCTGGCGGCCTTCACCGTCGCCTCGGCCGTCGCGCTGAACTCCTTGGCGCACACGACGTCCGTCGGAATCGGCACCGAGGCGCCACGGGCGGCCATCGCGTCGATGATTGCGCGGGCCTGGCCGACCAGATCGGCTTCGGCAAGCGACTTGCCGATCGGCAGGCCGGCAGCCAGCATGAACGTGTTGGCGATGCCGCCGCCCACGATCAGGTGATCGACCTTGTCGGCGAGCGACTGCAGGATGGTGAGCTTGGTGGAGACCTTGGAGCCGGCAACAATGGCCACCAGCGGACGGGCCGGGGCGTTCAGTGCCTTGCCGAGCGCTTCGAGTTCGGCGGCGAGCAGCGGGCCGGCGCAGGCGACCGGCGCATACTTGGCGATGCCGTGCGTCGTGGCTTCGGCGCGGTGGGCTGTGCCAAACGCGTCGTTCACATACACATCGCACAGCGCGGCCATCTTCTGCGCCAGTTCGTCGTTGTCCTTCTTCTCGCCCTTGTTGACGCGGCAGTTCTCCAGCAGCACGACCGTGCCCGGCGCCACATCGAAGCCGCCGTCGACCCAGTTGGCGATCAGCTTCACCTCGCGGCCCAGCAGTTCGGACAGGCGTTGCGCGACCGGCGCGAGCGAGTCGGCGGGCTTGAATTCGCCTTCCGTCGGACGCCCCAGGTGCGACGTGACCATCACGGCGGCACCGGCGTCGAGCGCCATCTGAATGGCCGGCACCGAGGCGCGGATACGCGTGTCTTCCGTGATGCGACCCGCATCGTCTTGCGGCACGTTCATATCGGCGCGGATGAAGACTCGCTTGCCTGCCAGGCGGCCCTGGGCGATCAAATCGGAAAGACGTACGACGGAAGCCATGAGAATCCGGAATAAATGGTGGGAAAAACCGACATTTTAACTGATCCGACCGTCCGGATGCCCATTTTGGCGGGCGAAGGTTCCGCCTACAGAAACAGGCGGCCGACTGTGTAGACCGCCATGCCGACGACAATCATCTCGATCATGTTGCGTCGCCAGACGAACCAGCCGGTGGCAGCCACGGCGGCGGCCAGCCTGGGGTTGTGCAGATGCAGCGAGAACTGGTGATCGAGCAGCAGCACCTCGGGCACCACGATCACGGCGAGGGCCGCCGCCGGGGCGTAGCGCAGGGCGCGCTGCAGGCGCTGCGGCAGCGTCACGCGGTCCCCCGCGAGCAGGAAGAACGTGCGCGTGATGATCGTGATGACCGTCATCGCCACGAAGGCAAACCAGGTTTCGAAGGCGCTCATGAGCCACGCTCCCCGGAATTGCGCGTCTGGGCGCCGTCACGCGGGGGGCCGTCGTGCGAGGCCGTCGGCGAGTTGGCAAGTGCGAGCCGCCTTGCGTGACGCGCGGTGAGTTCGTCGCAAACCATGCCGGCCGCAAGCGCGCCGACCACCCCGAGCACGAGATTGAGCCGGTAGGGCAAATCGAAGGCGAGCAGGCCGACGACCGACGCGAGGGTGACCGCCAGCATCGTCGAACGGCTGGTGATCGTGTGGACCATCATGGGAATGAGGGCGAGTGTGCCCGCGAAGGCGAGGCCCCAGCTATCCGGCACGAGCGCACCAAGCATGATGCCGAGAATCGACGACACCTGCCAGACCGCCCAGTTGCTGAGCGCGATGCCGTAATAGGTGCCCTCCTTGCCGGGAACGTAGCCGCTCGCGAATTTCTGGTTCATGAACATCACGAAGCCGAGATCGCCGTTCACGTACCCGAGCACGATGCGTCGCGGTAGCGACAAATAAGAGAAATGCGGCTGGAGCGCGGCGCTGAAGATCACGAAGCGCAGGTTGACGATGCCGACCGTGAGCAGAATCGTCCACAACGGCATTCCGGCGGCGAAGAGCGGCAACGACGCTAATTGGGCCGACCCGGCGTAGAGCATCAGGCTCATGCCGATGGCTTGTGGCACTGTCAGGATCGATTTGCCCATGGCGACCCCGGTCACGAGTCCCCACGAGAAGATGGCAGGCAAGAGCGGCGAAATAATGCGGAAACCGGCCCTGAACCCGTCACGTTCAGCGGCTGGCAGACGAAGCATTGGCATGGTCGGCTGGGGGGCGAGCACCGAGGCGTTCGGCGCAGTGTCTGGCATTGCGGGGCAAAGCGGTCCCGACGGCGCCCGGCACGCCCTCGATGACCGCTGGCGGTCATGACGCCCGCCAGGGTTGCCGGAATGTCTCCTGAATATCGTCATCATTGGCGGCGAACGTCAGGCCATTATAGCCAGGGTAAATAGTTACTTACTACGTGGAAAGCGCGTATCCGAGCGTTTTTACAGACGCAACCTGCGCGGTGTCGCGTACGCGCCACGCGGGGGCATCGAGCATGACGAGATGGGAGGCGTGGCAAGGCCGCAGGCACGGCGAGCCGTCCGCAAAGGGCTGCGGCTGCTTTACAATAGCGTCTTTCGGCGAGCGTGCGGGCGGCGGTTTCGTCCCTTGCACCGGCCATGCAATCCCCAACATCCCGAATACCTATCACGGTCCGAACCCCATGAGCGAAGTCAAACAAATGCCGGTTGTCGAAGTCGGCGCCGAAGATCTGCCGGTCCATTGCCCGAATCCGAAGATGGAGGCCTGGAGCGCCCATCCGCGCGTGTTCATCGATGTGACCCACGGCGAAGCCGCTTGCCCGTACTGCGGCACGCGTTATCGCGTGAAGGCCGGCGTGGTGCTCAAGGGTCACCACTGAGCCGCCTGCCGTTGCCCCGACCGGCCGGGCGCAGCCCGCTGCTGTTGAGATGCGCCCCCCGGTTGCCTGTCCGTTTCATCGCAACGCTTAACGTTTAGAGTCTCCGCCACGATGCATAAAGCCTTGGTGATCGCCCCCAACTGGATTGGGGACGCGCTGATGGCGCAGCCGTTGTTCACCCTGCTCAAGCGCCTGCATCCGCGTCTGACCATCGACGCGATCGCGCCGAGCTGGGTCGCCCCGGTTCTGGAACGCATGCCGGAGATTTCGCGCGTCGTCGCCACCGACCTCGCGCACGGCAAGTTGCAGCCGCTGGAGCGCTACCGGCTCGCGAGCGTGCTCGCCGACGAGGGTTACGATGCCGCCTATGTGCTGCCGAACTCCCTGAAATCGTCGCTGATTCCGTGGCTGGCGCGCATTCCGTTGCGCATCGGCTACAAGGGCGAGCAGCGCTACGGCCTGCTCAACGTGCGTCACGCCAATCCGCGCAAGGACGAGCGAGCGCCGATGGTACGGCACTACGCCGCGCTCGCGTTCGCGCCCGGGGCCAAGTTGCCCGAGACGCTGCCGACGCCGCGCATCGACGCCGACCTGAACGAGTCGGCGCGTGTCTTCGCGCGCTTCGGGCTAGATCTGCGCGTACCGCTCGTGGTGTTCTGCCCGGGGGCCGAATTCGGACCGGCCAAGCGCTGGCCACCGGGCCACTTTGGGCAGCTTGCCCAGTTGGTTCGCCGCTCGTTCCCGTATGCGCAGATCATCGCGCTCGGCTCGGGCAAGGATGGCGCGCTGGCGCAGCAAATCGCCGCCGACGCCCCGTTCGTGCGCAACCTGTGCGGGCAGACGTCGCTGGCCGAGGCGTGCGCGCTCCTGGCACGCGCCAATGCGGTGGTGAGCAACGACTCGGGGCTGATGCATGTGACGGCAGCGTTGCGTCGCCCGCAGATCGCCCTGTTCGGTTCGTCCGATCCGCGCCACACGCCGCCGCTGTCCGACCAGGCGCACATCCTGTGGCTACAATTGGAGTGCAGTCCGTGTTTTGCCCGCGAGTGTCCCCTGGGCCACACACGCTGCCTCAATGAGCTGATGCCCGAGCACGTGTTCGCGAATTTGCGCAACATCCTGCTCACGCAGCGCTGATCCGGCCCATGGCAGTGCTGACTTCAGCCCGATTCCGGTAACACTCAACGGTACATCCCCATGCCACGTTTTGTCCGTCTGTTCGATGCCGCCAGTGAAACCATCACGGCCTTTTATGACGCACTGCGCCGTGGGCAGACGGATCGCGCCATGTCGCTGTGGGCAAACGAGGATTTCGTCAGCTACATTCGCGCCGATGGCACCCGCTGGGACGGTCTGGAGCAGATCCGCAACGGTCTGGTCGCCCAGTTCACGCAGAGCGTGGTGCTCATCGATTCGCTGGACACGACCGAGTACGACACCGTGGGCACCGTCGTGCACACGGCGACCGAAGCGATGCGCGTCGGCAAGGAAGACGCAGGCCAGACGACGGCCCAGCTCATCCACACGACTTACGTGCTGGTGCACGAGCAGGGCGACTGGCGCTTCGCCCATATCCACTCCAGCCCGTTGCCGCCGCATGCCGTCGAGCAGTTCAGCCTGATGATGCATGCCCGTCCGGACGGACTGCACTGACCATTACGGTACGACCATGACGGCGCGCCCCGCGACGTTTCTCCCCCCGGATTACCGGCCGCCGCGGTGGCTGCCCGACGGGCATAGCCAGACGATCTACCCGGCACTGCTGGGTCGTCGCCCGCACGTGGAATTCCGGCGCGAGACGTGGGACACGCCCGACGGCGACTTCGTCGATGTCGACTGGCTGGTCGCACCGCCCGCGGCGCAGAAAGCGCCGCCCGCGCCGGAAGCGCTTGTGGAGACGCCGCTCGTCGTCCTGTTTCATGGATTGGAAGGTGGGTCCGGCAGCCATTACGCCCGCACCCTGATGCGCGAAGTCGAAGCGCAGGGATGGCGCGGCGTGATCCCCCACTTCCGCAGTTGCAGCGGCCGCATGAACCGCGCGCCGCGCTTCTATCACTCCGGCGACAGCACCGAGGTCGACTGGATGCTCCGACGACTGCGGGCGAACACGTCCGGCCCGATTTTTGCGGCGGGCGTGTCGCTGGGCGGCAATGTGCTGCTGCGCTGGCTCGGCGAGCGCGAGGGGCACGCCGCGCAGGTAGTGAGCGCCGCGTGCGCGATTTCGGCGCCGCTCGATTTGCGGGCGGGTGGACTGGCGCTCTCGCACGGGTTCAACATGGTGTACACGCGCAATTTCCTGGGCACGCTCAAGAAGAAGGCGCTCGCCAAGCTCGACCAATACCCCGGGCTTTACGATCGCGACCGGATGATGGCCGCGCGCGATCTCGGCGAGTTCGATCATGTGGTCACGGCGCCGTTGCACGGCTATCACAGCGCGTTCGACTACTATACGCGTGCGTCGAGCAAGCCGATTCTGCCGGCCATCGAAGTGCCTACGCTGGTCATCAATGCCCGCAACGACCCGTTCCAGCCGGCGCATGTCTTGCCGGGTGACGACGATGTCGGGCAACACGTGCGGCTCCTGCAACCGGCGCACGGTGGGCACGTCGGCTTCATGAGCGGGCCGTTTCCGGGCGGCATGACGTGGATGCCGCACACGGTCATCGACTATTTCCGTCAATTTTTGCCGAATCCGGCCTGAGGGTGCCACATGGATGAGATCGTTCAACAAGCGATGGCCAAGTGGCCCAACGTCCCGCATTGCTACGGCTGGCTCGCCCTCGACCGGCGCGGTCAGTGGCGCATGCGCGACGAAGCGGCGCAGGCAGCGGGCACGGCCGGCGATCCGATTCGTCACGAGGCGCTGCTGGCGTTCATCGCACGCAATTACGCTAGCGACGACGCCGGGCAGTGGTACTTTCAGAACGGGCCGCAACGCGTGTACGTCGCGCTCGCGTATGCACCGTTCGTGGTACGGCTGACGTGGGATGCGGCGGCGAACGACGGTCGCGGCGCGCCGGTGTTGACGGATCAACTGGGCCGCGCGTTCGTGCCGCAGGCATGCCTGCTCGACGAGGATGGCAATGTCGCGTTCGTGGGCGCGGCGTCCGGTGGCGAGGGGGGAGGGACATCGACGCCGAGCGCGCCGCTCGCGTTGCTGCACGATCACGACATCGACCTGCTCACGCAGGTATCCGATCTGACGCAGGCGTTCGAGATTGCGCAGACGTCGGACGATACCGCTGACGCCAAGGGCGCCGTGCGACTGCATTGGCGCAACGGCGACTCGCTGCCGTTCGCGACGGTCCATGCGGGTACCCTGCCGCAGACGTATGGGTTCGAGCGGGACCCGCAGGCCGACAATCAATCCGCCTGAGTCGTTGCGCCATTACGCCGCGACATCACGTCGCACTGACTCGGCCTCACCAAATACCTCGGGATATCGGTTCGTATAGAAGCGCTCGACGCCATCGCCGACGTCGTTCTCGCCAAGCAAAATCCACGGCTCACGCGCGAGACACGACGCCAATCCGGCGATGCAGACCAGCCCGCCGTACAACCACCATCCCCCACTCATGTTGCCCAAAGCGTTCGCGGCACCGTAAAGTGTGAATGACAGCATGCTCGCCATCTGTCCCGCCAGCAGCGTTGCGCTCGCGACTCTAACCCGCACGGAAGATGGCATCGCAATCACCCGCCGATCGATGCCGTTCATGGACAGACACGCACCGAACACGCCAGCCGACATCAAGCACCCACCCAGTGCGGCAACGGAATCGACAGCCGTTGCCACGGCAAGACTAGCGCCCAGCGCCGCCCAAATCGCAATGTAACCCAGCCTGTGTTGCAGTGCGCCGAAGAGGATAGGGTGAAAAACAACAACCCCTGCAATCGATCCGACGACGAATGCGGCAATCAACCAACCGACCTGCGCGTCCGGTAGTGTCGCGTGTTGAACGAGTTGAGGAATCAGCATCGGAACGATCCCTGCCGTCGCGATAACCAGCAACATGTCGCAGAGCGTGAAGAAGCGTTCCGCCGGCAACCGGATTTTCAGTGTAAATCCAGCAAACGCACGACGAAACCATGTTCTCGCGGGGGCAGGTGCTGACGTCCCGATCCCGGACATCGAAGGCAGTACTGGAAGTCGTGACAGCAGGGGCAGTAAAGCGCCCCCGAACAATGCAACACACCACAAAGCGTATTGGTGAGTGCTGAGTAGTAAGGCGGCGCCGGCGAACAACGGCCCGATAATACGACCGAGATTGACCGTAACCCGCTTCAGGCGGAACGCGGATAACACACGCGCTTTCTCGACAAGCTCCGCCGGGTAGATGCTAAGTAGCGGTTGTAAGACGGCGAAGGCGGCGACCGCCACCATGTCATTCACTATCCAAAAAGTGACGCTATGCGTTGCACTTGCAATCACCAGCCGCGACACGCCGCATAGCACGATGATCACACATGCCCAGCGCAGGACCTTACTGCGGGACAACCCCTCAGTCCATGAAGCCGCCACCGGCAGCGCGATGAAGGCACTTGTGGCGAGCGCTATCTCGTACGCTACGACGCCCGCGGTGCCGAAGCGGCCGAGCAATACGATGGGAACCATTGCGTTCCACATGCCTAGGTAGGCCGCAAGGAAAAAATCCAACGACAGGTAAACGCGGAATGGGGACACGGTGCGAGGTCAAAGAGCAACCACGACCGAACGTCGGCCGTGGCAGCCACTAGGCGAATGTTAGCGGGCGGCTACGAAATGCTCGACATTGGCGTCGACCCAATCGACACCAAATTGCTTCAGCAATCGCGTATGCATGTTGTTTAAATAGACATCCCGATGCTCGGAAAAATACTTGGCATCAAACCAGCGCACACCAAAGTACAAGGTATTCCCCCGAATTCCGACTGGATTTTGCCAATCGTATTGGACGTCCTCCTCTGGCCGCAAGCTCAGCCGAAGATCAGACTTACGAATCTCTTCGACACATTGGCGCAGGTTATCGCGGTCGCCAAACTTGATTCGGCATTTCGTTAAAGCAACAATCGGCTTGTTAATGGGTCGCTCGTTGTCTATCACGACTTCGTACTGGCAATTCTCCATACTTCACCGCATTCAGTGAATATTGGTCGAAAAGTTCGCAGCGAAATCACACTGCGAAGCGAGCACGGTACCGTGTCGCCATACTCGCCAATCGAAGTGTTGTATGCAATGGGAGTGCGTCAGAAACCCAAATGGGAAAACTCCGATGTTCCAATTTCTCCGTGATCTTTTGGGATCGACACTCGAAAAATAGCGAAAACCCCAAGATATTCACGCTTCGCCAGTTTCACATGGCGGGCGCTTTCCGATAGATTAAAAGCAACGGCGCAACTCGCACGCGAATAAGTGTACGCAACTTCGCAGCACGCGCCGCTTATCCGCTTATCCGGCCAGTTTGCCGAAGTCCTTCTCGTCTTCCTTGTCGTCCTTGTAGCGGCGCTGGAACTCGTGAAGTCGCGCGTCGATGACCGACATCTCGTAAAAGCTGGCGTCGCCGGCCTCGCGCGCGAGCTTCAACTGGCTGACGGCCGCCATCCATTGCCCTTGCAGCGCATATTGTTCCGCCAATGCTGCGTGCTGACGCGTCCGCTTGCCGGCCGCGGCCCATGCCCCTGCCAGCGCCCGCCACCAGATGGGCTCGCTTCGATAGCGCTCGACCTGCGCTTGAAGGAATTTCGTCGCGTCGGGAATCCGCTGGCTGGCGACCAAGGCGTCGGCATAAGCCATATCGGCGGCCTGCGAAAGTGGGAACGCGGCACGCGCCTGCGCGGCGACGCGCAAGGCTTCGTCCGGCTGGCCCGACAAGCGCGCGATATCCGACGCCAGCACAGCCAGACTCGGCGTGCCCGGCCCCGTGCCACCGAAGGCCGCGCGCGACTTCTCCAGCGCCTCGCGCGCCGGCACCCAGCGACGCTGCTTGAACTCGGCCAGCGCCACCGCGTACCATGCCGCCGCCACATTCGATGTGGTCTGCGCGCGGATCGCAGTGCGTTGCGCGTCGGCGATCGCCGCGTAATCGCTCGCGGACTTCTGCTGCAAGACGAGCGAGCGCGCCCGCACAAACGCATATTCGGGCGACTGTACAGGCTGACGATAAGCGGCAGTGCGCGAGCGATTGAGCATGTCTGCGATGCGATCCGTCGTCAGCGGGTGAGTCCGGACATACTCCGGCACACCGGCTTCGTTGATCGAATCAGCCCGTTGCAGACGCTCGAAGAAGGTCGGCATCGCGTACGTGTCGAAGCCTGCCGCCTGGAGCAACTGGAAGCCGACGCGATCGGCCTCACGTTCCGCATCGCGCGAAAAACGCAGTTGCCGATCGACGGCAAGGCCTTGCCCGCCCATCGCGATTCCCATGCCGAGATCCGGGCTACGCGCCCCGATCCCGGCGAGCAGGCCGAGCAGCATGCCGCCGAGGGCGATCCACGAGTTCTGCGACTGTTGGCCGAGCATGCGCGCGATGTGATGTTGCAGAACGTGCCCCGTCTCGTGTCCGATCACAGAAGCGAGTTCCGACTCGGTGCGCGTCGCGACGATCAATCCCGTGTTGATGCCGATGAAGCCCCCCGGCAGCGAGAAGGCGTTGATGTCCGAATCACGCACCACGAAGAATTCGAAACTCTGACTGGCGTCGAGTCCCACTGTGCGCGCGGCCGCCACGAGCTTGCCACCCAGGGCATTGACGTAATCGGACAGCAGCAGATCCGACAGGTAATCGGGATCGGCGCGAATCTCTCGCATCACGCGCTCGCCGAGCTTGCGCTCCATCGCCGGCGACAGGTCCGCGGCAGAACTCTGGCCGAGGGACGGGAGCGACTGCGCGGCCGCCTGGGTGGGGATGACGACGGCGGCGAACGTCATTGCCGTCATTACGGGCAGCATGGCCAACGCCATGAAACGCCGCCACCGGGCGACGTGGCGCTCGGGGTGAGGCGGCTGGGACGACGGCTTCGGCATGGAGGTCATGCGCATCATGCGCCAGATGGGCGCCCTGGACCGGGCAACGAGAACGCGCGACACATGGGAATCAGGCCGGAGATGCCGATGGCGGCGCGAAACGAACATAACGAGCGGAACGAACGCGTCATGGAAATGGGCGCCGCTTGGCGCTGATCATTCAGGGCTGCTGCTATGATAGCAGCCAGACGCAGACGTTCCGCAGCATCGCCAATACGTCGTCAATACAGGCAAAACTCATCCGAAACGGCGCTATCCTTTCGCACGCAAAAGGCGCTCGCGAACCGTCTCCCGACACTATCGCAACCTCTTCTCAGCATCGACTCATGGCAGAACTCACCCATTTCGACACCGCCGGTCAGGCCCACATGGTTGATGTCGGCGGCAAGGACAGCACGCATCGTATCGCCGTGGCGCGCGGCACCATTCAGATGAAGCCGGAAACGCTGGCGCTGATTCGCACCGGCACGGCCAAGAAAGGTGACGTGCTGGGTATCGCTCGCATTGCGGCGATTCAAGGCGCCAAGCGCACCGCCGATCTGATTCCGCTATGCCATCCGCTGGCGCTCACGCGTGTGACGGTCGAGTTTCTGGTGGATGAGGGCGCGAGCGCCGTCCACTGCCGCGCGCAGGTCGAAACCATCGGCCGCACGGGGGTGGAGATGGAAGCGCTGACGGCGGTTCAAATCGGCCTGCTGACCATCTATGACATGTGCAAGGCGGTGGATCGAGGCATGACCATCACCGATGTGAAGGTGATGGAGAAGCATGGGGGGAAGTCGGGGGATTGGGTGGCGCAGGACTGAAGCTACGCTGGCGTTGCGGCCAGAAGTACCACACCGCCCCGAGCGCCTGCAGCGCGATCAGAATCGTCCAGGCGGAAAAATGTGCTTGCGCGCTGTGCGCCGCGTAAGCGCCGAGCACGGCCCCGACGCCCACCTGACACAAGAAGATCAGCAGGAAGATAACGAGCGTGAGCGACGTGTTCACGCGCCCGATCAGCGTGCCGTGGAAATGCTCCGCCAACACCGCATAAGACAGGATGCCCGTGCCGCCGAAGATACCGTAGGCCGCCCAAAGCCAGACCGGCGGAATCGGTGCGCGCAGCATCAGCAGTAACTGCACCACGACGAACAACAACATCCCACTGCCGGAAAAGGCAAACACGCTCACGCCGCGGCGTTCGAGCGAGCGCGCGGCCGCACCGAATACCACACTCCCGGCCATCATCGCGAGCCCCACGACCGAAACCAGCGAGGCCGCCTGCGACGCTGACAACCCTTCAACGTCGCGCATGAACGGCGCCATCCACAACGATTGCATCGCGTAGAACACGCCCTGCGTAATACCGGAGAGTGACGTCACTTTCCAGAACATTCCGCTTCCCAGTACTTGGCGAACGCCCCTGAGCGCCTCGGACAAACCACCTTGCGCGTGCGAGCCCGGCTTCTCGGGGGCACCGAACCACAGCGCGACCGACATGAAGACGGTCAATGCCGCCAGCCCGAACGACACGATGCGCCAGTCAGTCAGCCCCAGCAGCCAGTTGAGCGGCGTGCCAACCACCACCCCACCGATGCCGCCCACGGCCATCACCAGGCCGTTGAGCAAGGGCAGACGCGCCACCGGAAACCACTGGGCCAACGCCTTGAACGCGCTGCCCAGACACACCGACACACCGACACCGATCAACAAGCGTCCCGCCATCAAAGCGCCGACGCCGTGCGCCAGTCCGAACAGGACGGCACCGGCCGCCGCGAGCAGCAGCACCAGCGACGCCACCCGACGCGGGCCGAATTTGTCGAGCAGCACGCCCGCCGGCAATTGGGCACCGGCGAAGCCGAGGAAATAGAGACTCGTCAACAATCCGAGGTCGGCCGACGAGAGGCCGAGGTCGCCTGTCATATACGGCGCAAACCCAATATTCACGCCGCGATACACGTAGGAGACGAAGTACCCGCAGGCGAACAACACGAAGATGCGAAGTGCCTTCGACATGAAGCCATACCCTGATCATTTGCTTGGGTATCGATTGTCGACGGAACCCCCTCACGAAGCCAACGAAACCTTTGCGTCCGTATTGTGAGTAAAATTTGACATCATGTTCCCTCACCTCCCTCCCCTACAATCGCTGCGGGCGCTTGAAGCCGCAGCCCGCCACCGTAGCTTCACGCGGGCGGCCGACGAATTGAATTTGACGCACAGTGCGGTGAGTCATCACATGCGCTCGCTCGAACAGCAGCTCGGCACGACGCTGTTTCGCCGCGTGGGGGCGCGGATGATCCCGACCAGTGTCGGGGCGCGTTTGGCCGAGCGAGTGCGTATCGGGATGTCGGAACTCGACGAGGCGATGACCGAAGCCCGGGCCGGCACGGCATCGAGCGGGTCGCCCGCGATCGTGCGCCTGGAAATCAGCGTCATGACCGATCTGGCGGCACAATGGCTGATTCCTCGGCTGGGCCGCTTTGGCGAGCGGCAATCCAATATCGATCTGGTGGTACGAATTCACGCGGATATCGCCGCGCCCGATCCCTATTCGGTCGATGTCGGCATCTGGCATCAACGGGTGGAAGCGACGGGATTCGTGACACGCAAGCTGCTCGACGACTACGTGATCGCCGTGTGCCACCCCGATGTGATCGCGCGCGTGCCCGGGTTCACCGTGGCCGATACGCCCAAACTGCCGATGCTGCGCTTCGCTTATCGATCCTGGCGCGACTGGCAGGTCGCCGCCGGCCTGACGCCGCACGAGCCGACGCGCGGGCCGATTTTCGACGATTCCGGGTTGCTCCTGCGTGCGGCGATGGCCGGACAAGGGGTTGCCACCACACGCAGCTTGCTCGTGCGCGATGCGCTCGCGTCCGGCGAACTGGTGCAGATTGGTGATGTCCGCATTGCGCCGAGCCTCGAATATCACGTGAGCTGGCGGGAGAATCATCCGCGCGAGCATGCGATTCACGCCTTCTGGCAGTGGATGCAGGATGAGATCGCGGCCATGACACCGCTTGCCGCATCCCAGACGCCACATCGCGACGCCGGCACACCAAACGCCCAGGCATAAAAAAACGGCAACGAATTCCGAAGAACTCGTTGCCGTTTCCGGTACGGGCTTGCGCCGCCGAATCGAAGATTCCGTGGCGAAGCCCGACGACCGGGCAGGTGGGGTGCCTTGCGGCACCCCGTCATGCCGTCTCTTGCGAGACTTACATGCCCATGCCCATGCCGCCCATACCACCCATGTCACCCATGCCGCCGGCCATCGGTGCATCTTCCTTCGGCAGTTCGGCAACGGCGCAGTCGGTCGTGAGCAGCAGGCCCGACACCGAAGCGGCGTTTTGCAGTGCGGTGCGGGTGACCTTCGTCGGGTCCACAACGCCCATTTCCACCAGGTCGCCGTACTCGCCGCTCGAAGCGTTGTAGCCGTAGTTGCCCTTGCCGGCAATCACGTTGGCCACAACGACGCTGGCTTCTTCGCCGCCGTTGGCGACGATCTGGCGCAGCGGCTCTTCCATGGCGCGCAGGACGATCTTGATACCGGCGTCCTGGTCAGGATTGGCGCCCTTGATGTCGGCGACGGCCACGCGAGCGCGCAGCAGCGCAACACCACCGCCCGGGACGATGCCTTCTTCCACGGCAGCGCGGGTAGCGTGCAGCGCGTCTTCGACGCGTGCCTTCTTTTCCTTCATTTCGACTTCGGTCGCGGCACCGACCTTGATCACTGCAACACCGCCGGCCAGCTTGGCCACGCGCTCTTGCAGCTTTTCACGGTCATAGTCGCTCGTGGCTTCTTCGATCTGGGCACGGATTTGCTTGACGCGCGCTTCGATGTTCACGCCTTCGCCGGCACCATCGATGATGATGGTGTTTTCCTTGCCGATTTCGATGCGCTTGGCTTGGCCCAGTTCGTTGAGCGTAGCCTTTTCCAGCGTCAGGCCGATTTCTTCGGCGATGACCTGGCCGCCCGTCAGGATGGCGATGTCTTCGAGCATGGCCTTGCGGCGGTCGCCGAAGCCCGGGGCCTTGACGGCGCAGGTCTTCAGGATGCCACGGATGTTGTTGACCACCAGCGTTGCCAGGGCTTCGCCCTCGACGTCTTCGGCGATGATCAGCAGCGGACGGCCAGCCTTGGCGACTTGCTCGAGCACCGGCAGCAGGTCACGGATGTTCGAGACCTTCTTGTCGAACAGCAGGACGAACGGGTTCTCCAGGATCGCGACTTGCTTTTCCGGGGTGTTGATGAAGTACGGCGAGAGGTAGCCGCGGTCGAATTGCATGCCTTCGACGACGTCCAGCTCGTCTTGCAGCGACTTGCCGTCTTCGACGGTGATCACGCCTTCCTTGCCGACCTTGTCCATCGCCTTGGCGATGTAGTCACCGATCGAGGTGTCGCTGTTGGCCGAGATCGAGCCGACTTGCGCGATTTCCTTGTTCGTCGTGCAGGGCTTGCTGATCTTGCGCAGTTCTTCGATGGCGGCGGTAACGGCCTTGTCGATGCCGCGCTTCAGGTCCATCGGGTTCATGCCCGAGGCCACGTACTTCATGCCTTCGCGCACGATCGACTGGGCCAGCACCGTGGCGGTGGTGGTACCGTCACCGGCGTTGTCGCTGGTCTTGGAAGCCACTTCCTTGACCATTTGCGCGCCCATGTTCTGGAGCTTGTCCTTGAGTTCGATTTCCTTGGCGACCGACACACCGTCCTTGGTCACGGTCGGGCCGCCGAAGCTGCGCTCGAGCACGACATTGCGACCCTTCGGGCCCAGGGTCACCTTGACGGCGTTGGCGAGAATGTTGACGCCCTCGACCATCTTGGAACGAGCGGCATCGCCGAAAACGACTTCTTTAGCTGCCATTGCATTAACTCCTTGAATACTTTACGTAGATGTCTGGGGGAGACAGTCTTAGGCGGCCACGACGGCCATGATGTCTTCTTCACGCATGACCAACAGTTCCTGGCCATCGACCTTCACGCTTTGGCCGGCGTACTTGCCGAACAGAACGCGGTCGCCCACCTTCACATCGAGTGCGATCGACTTACCTTGATCGTCTTTCTTGCCCGGGCCGACTGCCAGGATCTCGCCCTGATCCGGCTTTTCAGCAGCGGCTTCAGGGATCACGATGCCCGATGCGGTCTTCGTTTCGTTGTCCAGGCGCTTGACAATAACGCGGTCATGCAAGGGACGAAGGTTCATTACAAGCTCCTCATTCTCTCTGTGAGATCGACAAAACCTAAATATGCAAACGTTTGCATATTTGGTGAATTCATGGCGTTAGCACTCTGCGCCAACGAGTGCTAATTATAGGGACGAGGGTTGACGATTTCAAGACACGGGGTTTTCCCGGGGGGAAATCGATGTCGAGATTCACTGAATTTTGAACTTTGTTCACTCAACTTTGAACTCGCCAGATCGACAGCCGATACAAACCTTATGAAATCAATGACATACGGGACAACCGTAGCTCTCCCCCTTAATGGGCGCACACGTTTGCCACGGTCGAAGTGACGAACAGGTACGAGATTTGAGCAGTGAATCGCGATGGGCATGTGGCCATGCCCCATACAAAACCTTGCGTCAGGTGGGCTTTTGCTCGCTCTCTTGAACGATGGCAAGTCATGCAGAAACAGCGAAATGCGCGTTCATACGCATCGAATTGAGCTGCCATGCGTGCCCGGCCCACCGGTACGCGTACGAGACGTACCCGAGTGAAAACTTGCGCGAGGCCGCAGATGAGCAGCCAAAAGCAAGAAAAGTTCGAAGAGTCTAATTTCACTGGTGATCGACTGCCATACGCGCGAACTGCTTGGCTGGCGCTTGTCGCGGAGTGGCAAAGCCTGCACGGCCGTCAGCGCACTGGAACACGCCCTGATCGCTCGCTTCGGCACGCTTGGTCGCGTGCCCGCTCCGTTCTTGCTGCGCTCAGACAACGGCTTGGTGTTTACCTCGCGAAGCTACACGACGCTGGTACGCCGCTACGGATTGCGCCAAGAGTTCATCACACCGCATTGCCCGCAACAGAACGGTATGGTTGAGCGCGTCATCCGTACGTTGAAAGAGCAATGCGTGCATCGGCAACGCTTCGAGACGATTCAGCATGCCGCCCGCGTGATCGGTGACTGGATACGTTTCTACAACCACCGGCGCCCACACCAGGCGCTCGGGATGAAGACTAATAGGTCATCCCCATCGCCGATGGCTAACTCGTTCAGCGTTCGATAATTATGAATTTCGCGGTAATGAAGTGACGAGGATCTGCATCGCCCTGAGCAACCCAGATACTGAGCCGCAGTTTGCGGCCATTTACGAACAATCGTGTGGGCTGCTGCCGATTCGGTGGACACCGACCTAAGCTTCTTGCGCTTTTTCGAACGCTATCGGGTTGACGTAGCCGAGCGTCGAATGCCGGCGCGTCGGGTTGTAGAACCGCTCGATATCGTCGAACACATCGGCACGCGCCTGCTCTCGGGACAGATACACTTTACGAGCCGTGCGCTCAGTCTTCAATGAACTGAAGAAGCTCTCCATCGCGGAGTTGTCCCATACCTCGTCGGCACGGCTCATGCTGCACGTGATGCCCTGCTCCTTGAGCAGCGCCTGGAAGTGTTCGCTCGTGTATTGGGCGCATTCAATCGGGGGAGACGTCGCTGCTACGGGCGCCCCACCCGCCGGTGCGCGTATGGGGCCTCCCCGAGGGAAAACTTGCGCTGACCGTCCCAACTTCAATGCGCCAGGAAATCGAGGACCATGCGATTGAAGGCGTCGGCGTGCTCCCACTGCACCCAGTGGCCACAGCGATTGAACACGTGCAACTGGGCGTTGGGCAGCCCCGCCAGCAGGCGCAGACCGACGTCCATTGGAACGAAGCGGTCTTCGCGTCCCCAGACGATCAACGTCGGCGCAGCGATTTCGCCAAGACGTGCGCCGTAGTCCGTGAACGGCTTCGGGTTCGCCGCGAGGCTCTTCACGAAGTTCTCGAGATGTTCGCGCGACGCGAGCATGTTGTCGAGCCGCGCCTGCATCAGATCGTCGGTGATCGCGCTGGCATTGAAGACGAACACATTCATCATGCGCTTCAGATTCTCAATGGTCGGCTCCTTGTACAAGCCGTTGAGCAGCTTGATGCCTTCGGTCGGCATCGCCACGAACTGGCTCGGGCCGCCAGTGCCGCCGCCCATCAGAATCAGCTTGCCGACACGCGCCTGGTTCGACAACGCAAATGCCACCGTGCTGTGCCCCCCCATCGAATTGCCAATGATGTGCACTCGCTGGATGTCCAGCTCGTCGAGCACGGCCTTAAGCACACGGGCGTTGAGCTCCGAACGCGATCCGGTGTTGACCACGGGATCGCTCTTGCCCCAGCCAGGGCAGTCAACGAGCAGCACGCGATAACCGGCGTCAACCAACGGTTCGACGTTTCGGTTGAAATTGGCCCAGCCCGTGGCGCCGGGCCCCGAGCCGTGCAGCATCACGACCGTCTCCGTACCGCTGCCGGTGTCGTTGTAATGAATGCGAAACACGGTGTCCGCGTCGCGAATGGTGACAAAGCGGCTTGTCGACGCTTCAGTGATTGCCGTCATGATGACCTTCCTTTACCAGAATCGAAGAATCCGAGAATCGGAAACTCAGAGATTCAAGAATTCAAAACCTGAAAATTGCAGCACTTCGGGAGCGCGTATTCAACGTCCCGGCTGAACTACGCCCGCCACGATGCGCGGCTCGAACGTGCCCACGACGGTCAATGCGGCGATGGCGGCGATCACGATCAGTGGAATGCTCGACGACACGAGCATCGACGCGCTCTGCCCCAACGCAAGCAATTGCCCCGCGATCAGCGGTCCGAGAATCGAGCCGAGCCGGCCGATCGCCACCGCTGCGCCAACGCCCGTTCCGCGAGTTTCGGTGGGATACGCCTGTCCCGCCATCGAATACAGCACCGACTGTCCGCCCACGAGAAACAGGCCGCAGAAGAACGCACCGCAAGCCATCGTCAACGCACCGATGGCGCTCGACAGCCCAGCCAGCGACAACGCAATGCCGAGATACATGCCGATCACCGTCAGGCGCGGCGAAAAACGGTCCATCACGTTCGAAATGCCGATGGCACCGAGGCCGCCACCGATGTTGAACATCATGATCGCCACGCCCGCCTGTTCACGGGACAATCCGTTGGCCACGACCATCGACGGCAGCCAGTTCATCAGGAAATACAGGACGATCAGCGTGCCGAGATAGCTGAGCCACAGCGCGATGGTCGTGCGCGTGCGGCCTTCCTTCCACAGCGCGTGCGTTACACCGAGTGTGGCGTTCGGCGCTGCGGCATTCGATGTCCGTGCGAGGCGCGCTTCGACGAATTGCGCGGACTCGCGCAGACACAGGCCAAGCAACGGCACCATCAGCAACGGACCGAAGCCGCCGACGTAGAACACATGACGCCATCCTTCCTCGCCCGGGCTGACGATGCCGATGACGGCCGCGAGGGCCGCACCGAACGGCATGCCGCAATACATCGCGCCCACGGCGCTGTTCCGATGCCCCTGCGGCGCCGCTTCGGCACACAGCGCGATGAGGTTGGGCATGGCAGCGCCAAGGCCCAGACCGGTGAGAAAGCGCGCCGTCAGCAGCGATTCGAAACTCCACGCGTGTGCCGTAAGAAGCGAGAAAATGCCGAACAACGCGACAGACAACATCAGCACGCGTTTGCGCCCCCAGCGATCGGCCAGCCGTCCGCCTAGCGCGGCGCCCGGCAGCAGTCCGATGGCGCCGGCGCTGAACGCCCACCCCATCTGCGCCACGCTCAGACCGAACTCCTTTGCGATGCGCGGTGCTGCCACGCCAGCCGATTGCAGATCGAGGCCTTCGAGCAGTGCGATGGCCAGACACAAACCGATCGTCGCGAGGCTTCCCTTCGAGGCCGCGACGCTTTGGGATGATGCATTCATTGCTGAGTCTCCAGATTCACGAAGTCCGCTCTTGATGGCGGTCATGGTGTCGATGGCGAAATCACCGCGATGGCGGGTGATGCCGGTATTGCCCTGTAACGCTGATGGATCGGATGCCGAACGCGACCTGCCTCACGCAAAGGCGGCGCGCACGCTGCCCAGTCCCTCGATCTCGGTGACGAACGTGCCGGCTTGCGTGACGGGCACCATCGGCCCAAGCGCACCGGTGAGCACGACCTCGCCCGCACGCAGTGGCGTGCCGAGCTGTGCCATGCGGTCCGCGAGCCAGACGGCGGCATTGAGCGGATTGCCGAGGCACGCCGCGCCGTTACCGCGCGACAGCACTTCGCCGTCGCGCGAGAGGGTCATCGCGCAGGCAGTGAGATCTACATCCGAGAGCTTCACGGGACGGCTGCCGAGTACGAACAGTGCACTCGACGCGTTGTCGGCCACGGTATCGACGAAGCGGATATTCCACTGTTCGATGCGACTGTCGACGACTTCCACGGCCACCACGGCGTAGGCGCTCGCGCGAAGAATGTCAGCGAATGTGTGCTTCTCGTGCGTCAGGTCACGCTCGAGTACAAGCGCGATTTCAGCTTCGATCTTCGGCTGGATAAGGCTGGCAAGCGGCATCGGCTGCGCATCGCCGCGTGCCATGCTCGCGAACAGCGCGCCGAAGTCAGGCTGGTCCACACCCAGTTGCTTTTGCACGGCCAACGACGTCAGGCCGATCTTGCGACCGACAATGCGCTCGCCATCGGCCACTCGCGCGTCGACATTGCGCTGCTGCACCGCATAGGCGGTGGCCATGTCGTCGAGCGCGATCTCGCCGCGCACGGGCGCAATGGTTTGACGTGAGGCTTCCGCCTGGCGAAGGCGGTCGGCAAGCGTTTGAATCAGTTGGGCATTCGACATCGGAAAATCCCCTTGTTTGGTCTCGTTTCTCGTGATCAGGCCACTGCGGCCAACGGCGGTTGCGGCACAGCGTGCATGGCAGCAAAACCCGCAATCCATTCGGGAATTGGACGGTAGTAATCGACGCTCGCGCGGTACTCGCCGTAGGCCGCGAGCATCGCGAACGCGGCAACCCACGTGCGGATCTCGTGCGCGGACTTGCCGCCTTCTCGCGTAATGGTGTCGTTGCTCATCGCGTCGACGGCGCGCCAGTCGCGGTCTGTCAGGGTTTTCAGGAAATCGCAGTCCCATTGCGGATTGAGCGGATGCATATGGCTGTCTCCCGCCGTAAAGGCCTTCGCCGCGGCGACGGTGCGCGCCTGACGCGCCGCACGGGATTCGGCCGACGGATTGCGTCCGGCAATCAGACGCTCGGCGACTTCTTCGGTCGCGCCGATGAGCCCGGGCACAGGAGGCTCATGCGAAATGCCGCCGGAGCCGACCACGAGCACGCGCTTGTCCGTTTGCGCGAAGAAGCGGCCGATTGCATCGCCAAGCAACCGTGAGCGGCGAAGCGTCGCCATCGGGGGCGCGACCGAGTTGATGAATACCGGCACGACGGGATAGGCATCGAGACTGCCCGTCAGGACTTCCAGTGCATAGGCGAAACCGTGGTCGACCTGCATGCGGTACGACAGGGCAACGTCGATATCGCAGGACAACACGTGCTCCGTGAGTGCGTGCGCGGTGTTCGACGGCACGGGCAGCGTGCCTGCGAGGCTATTGAAGTCACCAATGGCCGTGGCCTGCGCGCCAATACAGAACGGCGGCATGACGTCATAGAAAAAGCCATTGAAGTGGTCGGGCGCGAACACGACGACAAGCTCCGGGGCGAACTGGCGCACACGCTCTCGCGCAGCCGCCTGTACGCGGCCCACTTCCGAGACCACATCATCGGCGGGGTCGAAATAGCCGTGCAGCGGCGTGTGGGACAGGCATTCGAGATGAATCGGCATTCTCAGGCTCCGGCAACCATGGCTAACGCGATGTCGCTTTCGACGCGCTGGGGCACCGGCGAGAGTCCGCTCGTCACGAGACGGATCGGGTCGTCGGCGAGCGCCGCCTTGCGGGCGAGTTGCACAAGTGAGTCCGAGACTTCCTGCGGTGCGCATACCCCCGCAATGAAGCGGTCCGGGCGCATCAACACCACCGACTGAGCGCGCGCACCGAACCACTCCTTGAGACGGCCCTGCGCATCACCGATCGTGACGACACCTTCCGGCACGTCGTCCATATAGCCGAGCTGGGTGTCCGGCTTGGCGAGCACGAAGCGAACGCCGAGCTTCTGTGCGACGGCACGTGCTTCCGGCGTCAGACCGAATGTAGGATCGGCCCCCCAGCCGATCACGGCGAAGTGATTGCCGATGACGTCGTCGAGACGCTTGGTTTCCCCGTCGATCGTTCGCACTCGCGGCTGAATGAAGAGACGCCCCGCCGGGGAGTTGGCAGACGGATCGCGGCCGTACACCCTCCGGCCGAGCCAGGACTCGCGCTTCTGGCTCATCAGGCCGAGCAGGCGGCCCGGCGCCGAATTGCCCGAACGCTCAAGCAGCCGCGCGAGCCATCCGCCGGTGCTCGTTGGTGGCGGGAGCAGGACCACACCCTCTTCGTAGCGCGGCATCGGCTTGAAGCGCATCTCGACGAAGTAACGTTTGACGGACGGAAACCAATTGAAGCTGCGCACGAAGGCGTCGCGAAAGCGCACGCCAAAGCGCGTGGTCGGTGCGAAGATGTCGCCCGCCACTTCGGACAGATGGATCATGGCGCGCGCATGCGCACGGCGCTCGGCCGTGTAGGTATCGAGCAACCCGTCGTGGCACTGGCCCTTCACGACCATCGCCAACTTCCATCCGAGATTGTTGGCGTCGCGAATGCCACTGTTGTAGCCCTGCCCCTGCCACACCGGCATGATGTGCGCGGCGTCGCCCGCGAGCAGCACCCGCCCGACTCGGAACGTTCCGGCCAGCCGCGCGTTGTGCGTGTAGACCCGTTTTCGGATGTAGTCGACCTTGTCGGGATACGCGACCGCCTTGCGGATCAGCGCCGCCAGATTTTCCGGCTTCGACAATTCCTCTTCCGTCTCACCCGGCATCACCATGAATTCGAAACGACGAATGCCGTGCGGCAGCGCGGCCGATACATATGGGCGCTCGTGATCGCAATGCAGGTACACGTGTGGCGAGCCGACCGGGTCGTTACGCACGTCGACCACGATCCACTGGTTCGGCTTGGTGCGCCCTTCGAACGGCACTTGCAGCAGGCGGCGAATCAGGCTGTTGCCGCCGTCCGCGCCCACGACGTAAGCCGCGCGAACCGTGCGCGTTTCGCAATCACTGGTGCACGTGGTCAGCGTGACGCCGCGTTCGTCCTGAGTGCAGGCCTCCACGCCATGACCGAACAGCACCTGAACGTGCGCGAAGCGCTCCAGGCCGTCGAACAGTACACGGTCGGCCAGCGGCTGGATGAACGCATTGCGACGCGACCAGCCGAATTCGTCGGTGCGCGGCTCGATCGACGCAAAGCAATGGCCGTCGCGCGTGAGAAAGCGCATCCAGTGATCGGGCGTGGTGTGCGGGAGCAAGGCATCGGTGAGGCCTACTGCCTGAAACACGCGCAGCGCTTCATCGTCGAGACCGATCGCGCGCGGGTAATCGATGAGCTGATCGAGCTTCTCGATGATTGTGACGCGCACGCCTTGCAGGCCGAGGATGTTGGCGATCATCAGCCCGACGGGGCCGGCGCCGACGATGGCGACGTCGGTTGTGATGTCGGCCACGGCATTGGACGCATTGACGGATGCAGCCATGTGTCTCACTCCTTTACTTTTCTTGGGCACAAGCGCGCCCCCGCGCCGGTTCCGCGCGTACTGATGGCGTGCTGCTGTAGGTCAATCGGTGGCGGATCGTGGTGTCCGCTTGTTTTCGCTTCGTTGGCTCCGGTCGGGCCAGGATCCGCTGTCAAACGACTCGCCTTCGGCAAATGTCGTTCGGACGGATTGGGACGGCGTCTCCGTTAGTGTTCTGATTTTCTGTGGAGTCTAGGCAGGTCACGAAATGCGTTCAACAATTTCACTGAAATGTGCATAGAATGCACAACATTGATTTACATGGACTTTTCGATGAGCAAGTATCCGAATGTGCGAGGACTGTCGCGCGGGTTATTGGTGTTGCGAGCGATGAACGTCATGGAACGGGGTCGCGCAACGCCTGCGCAACTGAGCGAAGCCACCGGCCTGCATCGCACGACCGTACGGCGTTTGCTCGAGACCTTGCTGGAGGATGGGTTCGTGAGACGCAGCACGTCGGACGACACCTTTCGGCTGGCACTCGCCGTGCGCTCGCTCAGCGAAGGCTTCACCGACGACGAGCGTGTCGCGACCGTCGCTCCCCCCATCATGGGGCAGTTGATGCAGCGCGTCGTATGGCCATCGGACTTGACCACACCGGATGGCGACGCCATGATCATTCGCGAGACAACACATCGCTTCAGCCCGCTGTCGTTTCACCGTGCGATGGTCGGCCGTCGCCTGCCGATGTTGTTCACCGCCGCCGGACGCGCCTACTTCGGCATGTGTCCCGACACGGAACGCGAAGACATTCTCGACTTGCTGCGCACACGCGCCGGTGGCGAGTTGCAGCAGCGCTTCGCCAGCGACGACGCCTTTATCCGCAACCTCGTGCGACAAACGCGCGACAACGGCTTTGGCTCGAATCACGGCGACTGGCACGACCAGCGCAAGATCGGTGCCGTGGCAGTCGCTATCCCATCCGAAGGTCGTGTGCTCGCCAGTCTGAACGTGATCTATCTCGATCAGACCGTGAGTCCCGCAGATGCCGTGCGACGCTTCGTGCCGCCCCTGCAAGACGCGGCCACGCAAATCGCGGCGGCGATATCGACGAAAGCATCAACCTCGCTGTCGCCGTCACCGGATACGCCGCCGCCTGCACCGTCGACCGAGCGACTCGCTTCGATAAAGCGATAGCCCTGGTCGAGGACCAGACAGGCTGCTTGCTGCTTGAACCCGGGGACAACCACGCCGGCGCGAGCGAGATGCAGCGCATCGTGACGCGCGTGTGGGAAGACGTCAGGTACGGTTCCGAGCGATGCCGACGGGTGCGTCGTCCAGAGCCGGTACAATCGGGAAAAAATTCCTTCGGCAAACCCTTCCGATGATGTCAGCTTCACCCAATCGCCTTATCCGTTCGGTCTCTTGTGCCCGCCCAGTGCGGGGCGCGTTGGCACTGGCAGCCTTGGCTGCAGCGCTCGCCGGCTGCGCGGGTCCCCGGCCGCAGGCCACGCCGGCGACCCCGCCGGCCGCCAACGCATCGAGCCTCGCCCCCACGAATCCACCGCGCACCGCCGACGCGCCGCAGGCGTCCGCTGCGCTACCGTGGTGTGTGCAGCCGTCGCTGCGTGAGGAAGACGATCTGATGCGCAACTTCGGCGGCATTCCCGCCGGGGTTCGCCGCATCGAAGAAACGCGCTTCATCGCCAGCTACGATCGCACCACCGGCAAGGTCGGCCCGCTCGACAACGGCAATCACTTCGTGATGGATTTCGACGCGCAAGGTCACCTGCTCGCGAGTACCGACCGCGGTCGCTACACCTACGACGCCGACGGCCGCCTGCATAGCATTGACGGTGCCCCTGTCGACTGGCAGAGTGCCGACGCCTGGATCGTGCACGGCACCGCCCGTCGCCCAGCGTGGAAGGAGCAGGTGCGTCAGGAGAACGACGGGCAGTTGGCGTGGACTCGCAGACTCGTCGTCGCCGCCGACGCCGCGCATCGTCACCCCACCGTCAGCCTGCAAGCGCGACGGTTCGACGACGAATGCTTCGTGCTCTCCCGTCAATGGACGGCGCCCAACGAAGCGCGTCAGGTCGTCACGGCCGACGGCAAGGTGCGTCCGGCGCCAAAGGTGGTCGCCTACCGGACGTTCGCGAGCGTAGAGCGCAAGCCGGACGGTGGCCGCGTCGTGCACGACAACGGCGCCGCAGCCTTCATCGACGGTCAATGGCTCGCGCTGGCGTGGGACAACGAGGTCTCGGAATACTCGGCGCGTCATGAACTGACGCGCGTGACCCGCACCGACGCCGCCACCGGCAAACGCCATGTGTCCGAATACCACTACAAGTACGACGCGCGCGGCAATATCGTGCGCATCGTGATCGCCTCACCGGCCGCGCCCGGCGAGAAGGTCGACCCATTCGCCAATGTGTTCGTGCGCAAGCTGACCTACTTCAACCCACTCACGTCGGCAAAGTAAAGCGGAATGTCGCCCCCTGCCCGGCTCGGCCCGGCGTGTCGACCAGCGTGATGCGCCGGCCGTGCAATTGCAGGATGCGATGCACGATGCGCAAGCCCAGTCCGCCCTCCCGGCGGGCGCCGCCCACGGTGAATGGCCGTTCGAAAAGGCCTTCGCGCGCGGTCTCGGGGATGCCGGGCCCCGTATCGCTCACCAGCACCTCGATGTCGGCGCCGACCGGCGCCACCGCCACCGTAATCTCACCGCCCGAAGGCGTATAACGCAGCGCATTGTCGAGCAGGTTCGTGAACACGCGCTCGATCAGGCCGAGATCGGCGCGCGCGACCGGAATCTGCGGCGCGAGCCGGGCGCGCAACGCGACCCCGCGCGACTCGGCACTCAGTTCGAATTTCTGGAAGACGTCCTGGATCAAATCCGTCACGGAGAACGGCTCGGCCTCCGGCTGCACGAAACCATGTTCGAGACGGGCCAGTTCGAACAGCGACTGCGCCAGCGCGCCGACCTTGCGACTCTGATCCAGTGCGATGCCCAGATAGCGGCGCCGCTCGGCAGGGGTGAGCGTGGCGTCTTTGAGTGAAAGCGTCTCGAGATAGCCATGCAGCGACGAGAGCGGCGTGCGCAAATCGTGCGAGATGTTGGCGATGAGTTCGCGGCGCTCCTGATCCTGACGCGTGAGCGTGCGCCACTGCGTGCCCAACCGCTCGACCATCTGCCGGAAGGTGCGCTCGAGCACCACGATCTCGTCGTTCGGTCGTGCCTGCTGCAACGCCAGTTCGTCCGCCGACACCGCCGGCAGCGGCACGGGGGCCGCGTCGATGTCGAACTCGCGCACGGAATCCGTCAAGCGTCGCAGCGGACGCGTAATCAGCGCGAACGCCGCCAGACCGGCAATCAGGCACAGCGCCGCCACCAGGCCAATCGACCAGAGCGCCGTCGTGAGCGCAGCGCTCGTCGCCCCGCGCGCCGCGAAGCGGTCGTGCGCCTCGCCGACCAGCACGACGTAGACGTAACCGACCTCGCGGCCATCCACGCGCAGCGGCGCGGCACTGAAGACCTTGCGCACGTCGGTGTTACGCGGATCGTCGCCGTAGATCGGCAATGCCTCGCCATCGAGCAGCCGATGCACCGGCGCGAGGTCGACCTGCGTTCGCCGCAGATGGCCTTCCGGCGCCGCGTGACCGGTAATGCGCCCCTGCATGTCGAGTAGATACACTTCCACGCTCGGATTCACGACCATGAGCTGCCCGAACAAACGCCGCACGGCGTCGGGCTTCATGCCGTTCGCGTCCATGAGCTGGGCGTTCGCGGCGATGTGCTCCGCGAGTCCGCGCGAGAGTCCCTGGATCACTTCGGCTTCGTGCATGCGATTGGCGCGCACCTGCATCCACGCCGACGTACCACAGCACACCAGCAGCAGTGCCGCGAACACCAGCGACAGGCGCTGTGTGAGGGTGAGATTCCAGCGACGCATCATGCGCCTCCTGCCTCGGCACCCGTGCCGTCGGGCCCGCCCTCGTTGGCGAACTTGTAGCCGCGCCCCCAGACCGTCAGAATGCGCGTGGGCTGCGTCGGATCCGCTTCGATCTTGGCGCGCAGGCGATTGATGTGCGTATTGACGGTGTGCTCGTAGCCCTCGTGCTGATAGCCCCATACGGCATTGAGCAGGTCCATGCGAGAGAACACCTTGCCGGGCTGGCGGGCGAAAAAGTACAGCAGGTCGAATTCGCGCGGCGTGAGATCGAGCCGCTTGCCGCCGAGCAACGCCTCGCGGGCAATCGGATCGATGAACAGCCCCGCCGTCGCCAGGCTGCCCGCCTCCATGCGTGCGTTGCGCGCGAGCGCGTCGACCCGCCGCATGAGCGCCTTGACCCGCGCCACCAGCTCCAGCACCGAAAACGGTTTGGCCAGGTAGTCGTCCGCGCCCAGCTCCAGCCCGAGAATGCGATGCACTTCGCTCGCGCGCGCACTAATGATGATGATCGGCGTATAGCGGGTCATCGCCCGCGCACGACGGCAGATTTCCAGTCCGTCGACGCCGGGCAGCATCAGGTCGAGGACCAGCGCATCCCAGCCGCCCTCGGACAGTCGTCGAAGGCCTTCATCGCCATCGGCACAATGCACGACCTCGAACCGCTCGTCGCGCAGATGCAGCGTGAGCAGGTCGGCGATATGCACGTCGTCTTCGACGAGCAGAACACGGCGCGGCGATTCCATCGCAGGCACGACTCCTGGAAAAGTGGGTCTTCAAGGCCCCATTGTGCGCAGTTCCCGCACCGCGAGGTATCACGAATTGTTTAATTTTACGTGAGGACTTTGCCATCGCTGGCGCACTACCCTTGAATCATCGATCCGGCACGAATGCCTGCCGTGCTTGCGGTGGCCACCGACCCGAACCAACGCCGTCGCGCTGCCCTGCCCCCGTGACGGCGGGCCCACCCCACGCCGGATCGCCCTACTGACCGGAGGATCTCATGCGTTTGTCCGATACCCCACCGCGCAAGCCCTCGCGCCCCCGTGCCGCAGCGACCGGCTCGACGCCGTCGCGTCGCGCGTTCCTGCTGAGCGCCACCGCCGCGGCGGCTGCCGTCGCCGCCGGGCTGGTGCCGCGTCTCACACGCCCCGCGCATGCCGACGATGCCCGCCGCGCCAGCGATCCCGAGCACTTCGAGGTCGCCTACAGCGACGCCGAATGGCGCAAGCGCCTGACGCCCGCCCAGTATGAGATCCTGCGTCGAGAGGGCACCGAGCGCCCATATTCGAGCCCGCTCAACGACGAACACCGCGCCGGGACCTTTGCCTGCGCCGGCTGTGCGCTGCCGCTCTTCTCTTCTCGAACGAAGTTCGACAGTCACACGGGTTGGCCGAGCTTCTGGATGCCGCTGGACCACGCCGTGAGCACGCACACCGACACGACCTTCGGCATGATCCGCACCGAAGTCCATTGCCGGCGTTGCGGCGGCCACCTGGGTCATGTGTTCGACGACGGTCCGAAGCCGACCGGCCTGCGCTATTGCATGAACGGCCTCGCCATGACGTTCCTGCCGCAACCCGCCTGAGCCCCATGCCTCAGCCAATATCCACTGACTCACCTCCGTCTCGCCCGGCCATCGGGTGCGGCTCAAGGAGCGCTTCATGACTTTGCTCATCCTTGCCTACCTCGGCGGGATTCTGACGATCGTCAGTCCGTGCATCCTGCCGGTGCTGCCGTTTGTTTTCTCGCGGGCCGGCCAGTCCTTCTCGCGCAGCGTGTTGCCGATGCTCGCGGGCATGGTGCTGATGTTCGCGCTGGTGGCGACGCTCGCCGCCGTCGGCGGAAGCTGGGTGGTGCAGGCGAACCAGTACGGCCGCTGGCTCGCGCTCGCCCTCGTCGCGCTGTTCGGTGCGACGCTGCTCTTCCCGAAACTCGCCGAACGGCTCACGCATCCGCTCGTGTCGCTGGGCGACCGTCTGTCCCAGTCCGCGCAAGGCGGCACCACGGCGGGCGCTCGTCCGGGGGCGTCGTTCCTGCTCGGCATTGCTACCGGCCTGCTCTGGGCGCCCTGCGCCGGACCGATTCTCGGACTGGTGCTCACGGGCGCGGCGCTGCAAGGCGCCAGCGTCGGCACCACGCTGCTGCTCGCCGCCTACGCGGCCGGTGCCGCCACGTCGCTCGGGCTGGCGCTCGTCGTCGGCGGGCGCGTGTTCGCCGCCATGAAGCGCTCGCTCGGTGCGGGCGAATGGATTCGTCGCGGGCTGGGCGGGCTGATGCTCGCCGGCGTCGCCGCCATCGCCCTCGGTCTCGACACCGGCGTGCTGGCGCAACTCTCGACGGCGTCAACGGGCGGCATCGAGCAGCGGCTCGTCGACCAGCTTGGCGCTGGCCGCGCCGCCACCACGGCCAGCGCCAATGCACCAACCGCAAATGCGACCGGTACGAGTGCCGCCCCCCGCGCCGCCGGCCCGTCCATGATGCCCGTGCGCGACACGACGATGGCCGCCGCCGATGTCCCGGCGCCGTTGCCGGTCGAAGGCCAGTTGCCGTCGCTCGACGGCGCCGTGCAATGGCTGAATTCGCCGCCGCTCACGGCGCAGGCCCTGCGCGGCAAGGTCGTGCTCGTCGACTTCTGGACGTATTCCTGTATCAACTGTCTGCGCACGCTGCCCTACGTGAAGGCCTGGGCGCAGAAGTACCATGACCAGGGCCTCGTCGTCATCGGCGTACACGCCCCCGAATTCGCGTTCGAGCGTGACATCGGCAACGTGAAAAAGGCCGTGCACGATCTGGGGGTCGACTACCCGGTTGCCATCGACAACAACTTCGCCATCTGGCGCGGTTTCCACAATCAGTACTGGCCGGCGCATTACTTCATCGACGCCCAGGGTCGCGTGCGTTACCACCACTTCGGCGAAGGTAATTACGCCGAGTCGGAACGCGTGATCCAGCAACTGTTGCGCGAGGCCGGCGCCAGTCAGGTAGCGAGCGGCATTGCCAACGTGCAGGCCAGTGGCATCCAGCAAGCGGCCGACATGCGCGACGTTCGTTCTCCGGAGACCTATGTCGGCTACGAGCGCGCCGAGAACTTCGCCTCGCCGGGCGGCGCCGTACACGATCAGGCCAGCGACTACCGCGCGCCATCGACACCGTCGCTGAACCAATGGGGGCTGGCTGGCGACTGGCGTGTGGGTCCGGAACGCGCCACGTCCATGCAGGCCGGTACGCGCATCGTCTACCGCTTCCATGCGCGTGACCTGCACCTTGTCCTCGGCCCGAATGCCAACGGTCAACCGGTGCGCTTTCGCGTCACGGTCGACGGCCGGGCGCCCGGCGACGCCCACGGTACCGACGTTGGCGCCGATGGCGCCGGCATCGTGGCCTCGCAGCGGCTCTACCAGTTGGTACGACAGTCGGGCGACGTGCGCGACCGAACGTTCAGCATTGAGTTTCTCGATCCAGGCGTATCGGCCTACGCCTTCACTTTCGGTTGAGGTCGATGCGGTTGGGAAGCGCGTGCCGCGCCTGCGTCCTCAATCCTGATGAACCCATTACCCCTGCCACCAAGGCGTCCAGCAACGCCGGGAGTTTTCAGATGAACCGATTCCATTCCAATCACCGGTCGCAAGTGCGCGACAACGCCACCGGCCACTCGCCGCGCCGCGCGTCGCCGGCCTGGCGCGTAAGACATGTGCTGCTCGGCGTCGTTGCCGCCGGGGCACTCGTCTGGCAAGTGGGCGCGTATGCCTTCGGCGGCGCCGAGGCCGCCGTCGTCATTGCCGCACCGAAGCTCGACGAGCCCGCCACGGGTGCCCACGTCGAGACGGCCGTGTTCGCCGGCGGCTGCTTTTGGGGCGTACAAGGCGTGTTCCAGCATGTGAAGGGCGTGACGAAGGCCGTATCCGGCTACGCAGGCGGCACGGCAAAGACGGCCGATTACGAAACCGTCAGCAGCGGTGCGACGGGCCACGCCGAATCGGTGGAAGTGACGTTCGACCCGCAGCAAGTCTCCTATGGGACATTGCTGCAGATCTACTTCTCCGTCGCGCACAATCCGACCGAACTCAATCGTCAGGGCCCGGACACCGGCACGCAATATCGCTCGGCCGTGTTCCCGATGAACGACGCACAGCGCCGTGTCGCCGACGCGTACATCGCGCAGCTCAATGCCTCGCACGTCTACAGCAAGCCCATCGTCACCCACCTTGAAAAGTACACGGGCTTCTATCCGGCCGAGTCCTATCACCAGGATTTCCTGGCCGAGCACCCGATGTATCCGTACATCGTCATCAACGACCTGCCGAAGGTGAAGGACCTGAAGCGCCTGTTCCCCGCAAAGTTTCGCGACACGCCCGTGCTCGTGAAATCCGCCACCGCGATGTAAGGCGCGCACGCGGCGAGGCACACAGGAGGCCCGCGCACCTCGCCGCAGGCTCACCTCACCGCGGCGTGTCGGCGAGCTTGTACACGCGTACCCGGTGACCATCCGGGTCGGACGCCACGAACGTGCGACCGAAGTCCATCGTCGTGGGCGCCTGCAGGATCGTGATGCCTCGCGCGCTCCAGTCCTCCCACATGGCGTCCACATGCGCGTTGGACGCCACCGGCAACACGATCTCGCTGCCGCCGGGCGGGGCGATGGCCGTCGGTGCCACGCCATAGCGCGCCCACAACCCGAGCTTCAGCCCCGAAGGGAACACGAACATCGCAAAGCCGGGCGACGCTTCGACCGGCTCGAGGTCGAACAAATCGGCATAGAACGCCGCACTTTCAGGGGGACTCGAAACATACAAAATGACCAAATTCGGATGCAGCATGACTCGCTCCTGTCGAGGATGATGGATGACGTTCCGCCCGGCCGGTCCCCGCATCCGCGGTGCCGTCGTGCGCTGTCATGAATCACATCCTACAAAGCGATACTGTCAATTTTTGTCAGCAGCAGAACGACGCATGCGAGGCGTCTCCAGGGCCGGCGGAACTTACCGATTGCCCGTCGTTTCGCGCCACGTCTTGAGCAACGCGCGCCGCCCGCGTGGGTAGCGCGTCTCGCTCACGGTCAGCGCCTCGATGCGATCGGCGCGGAAATGGCGGAAGTCGTCGCGCAGTTCGCACCACGCGACGATCATGCGCATGTGGTCGAAGAAGCCGAGCGCGAACGGCCAGATGACGCGATCGGACCGGCGGCCCGCTTCGTCGCGATAGGACAACTGAAGTTTTCGCTCGGCGCGAATGGCTTCGCGAATGACCGTCATGTCGACGATCGTCGGCGGTAGCGGTTCCCCCGGCGCGATGAGCAAGGTCGATGCCTCGAGCGACGAGCGCAAGTCCGACGGCAGCACCGCCGCGATCTTGGCCAGCGCATTCGCGCCGGCTTCGGCCAGGGCGCCGTCGGTGCGTCTGGCGACCCACCGCGAGCCCAGCACGATGGCCTCGATTTCCTCTTCGGAGAACATCAGCGGCGGGAGCAGGAAACCCGGCTTCAGGACGTAGCCCAGCCCCGGCGCTCCCTCGATGTGCGCGCCCTGCGCCTGTAACATGGCGATGTCGCGGTAGAGCGTGCGCAGGCTCACGCCGAGCGAGTCGGCCAGCGCCGCGCCCGCCACCGGGTAGCGGTGGCGGCGCAGCAACTGCATCAATGAGAACAGACGTTGTGTGCGGGACATGGCGCGTCATTATGCGCCAAGCCGTCGCGCGTGGCAGTGCGTCGGATCACTTCTGGCGCAGTTGCCTGACGATCTCGGAATTCACGTCGCCCGCCTGGGCGCCGTAGGCCACCCGCAGGTAATTGCTCAGTTCGGCAATCTGCGCGTCGGTGAGCTGCCGCGCGAAGCCTGGCATATCCTGCATCGCCTCCCGCCCCGGGAACGACTGCGGCTCGATGCCGTCGAGAATCGCAACGACCAGGTTGCGTGGGTCCTTCTGGCGCACCGTCGAGTTGCCCAGCATCGCCACCGCCACATGCGGCTTGCCTGTGCCGTCCGCCGCATGGCAACCCGCACACACGGCAAGATAGAGGTTGCGGCCCGCCTTCAATTGAAGCGTGTCGGGACGATCCGGCAACGGCGTTGGCGCGGGAGGCGCGTCGCCGAGCAGATACGTCGAGAGCGCGCGCAGATCGTCAGGCGTGAGGTATTGCGTGCTCAGATGCACCACCGGATACATCTCGCCGAATGCCGACCCTTGCGGAGCGATCCCCGTGCCAAAGAACGTTTGCAGATCCTTCACCGTCCAGCCGCGCGCCGCCAGCGCGTCGGGGGTCAGGTCGGGCGCGCTGATCCGGGCGAGCGCCGCCCCACCGAGCGGCTTCGCGCCGTCGAGCTGACCGAACGTGCCGCGCGGCGTGTGGCACTCGGCGCAGTGCCCCAGGGCGTTCGCGAGATAGCGTCCGCGCAGCCAGTCGGCCGACTGCCCCTTCGACGCATCGGGCAGCGTGTCCTTCAGGAACATCCAGTCCCACACCCGCATACCGAAGCGCACGTTGTACGGGAACGAGAGATCGTGCTTGCGGTTGGGCACGGCGGCCGGCTTGACCGACATCAGGTACGCGTAGATGGCATCGCTGTCCGCTCGGGTCATCTGACGATAGGACGTGTACGGCATGGCCGGATACAGCGCCTGGTTGGGGGCCATCCCGTCATGCAGCGCGCGGTAGAAGTCGTCGGCCGTCCAGCCGCCAATGCCGTTCGTCTTGTCCGGGGTGATGTTGGTGCCGTAGAACGTGCCGTATGGCGACTTGAGCGGCACGCCGCCTGCAAACGGCGCGCCGTTCGCGCTCGTATGGCAGGCGGCGCAATCGGCCGCGCGCGCCAGATATTTGCCGCGAGTGATGCGCTCGGACAATGTATTCTCCGCCGTCCCGCCGTTGGCCGACGATGCCGTGGCACTCGGGGCATCCGCAGCCATCCCGTTCGTCACGAGCACAGGCGCTGCCGTCGTCTTGGGCATCGGCGGCTGGGCCGGCTTGGGCGGCTTGGGCAACGTCGAGTCGTTGCAGGCGGCGACAAGCAGCACCGCAGCAAGGCAAGCCGTAAGCGCGCTCCAGCGGGTGGCGCGATTCAGGCGCATGGCGTATCCCCTCTTCTTGCGTGCCTCATTCGCGTCGCTCATTTCACGTCCTTGATGCAGCCCGGCGTCTTGAGCACGACGTCGCGCACCGCCGTGTAGTAACGCACGTACCCCGTGCACCGGCAGATGTGGTCGTTGAGGCCCTCGGTGATCGCCGCTTCGAGATCGGCACGCGCGACCGGGTGGCGCTTCAGACGCTCGATCAGCACCGTCGCCGCGTTCACGAAGCCGGGCGTGCAATAGCCACACTGGAAACTGAAGTGATCGAGAAACGCCTGCTGGATCGGCGCGAGCGTGAGGTTGCCGTCGGCATCGCGCACTGCGTGGCCTTCCACCGTGCGCACCGTCTTGCCGTCGAAATAGTTCGCCCCGGTGATGCAAGTGCGCACGGTCTCGCTGCTGCCGTCGGCGTGATCGACGATCACCACGCACGCGTGACAGACCCCTTGCCCGCAGCCCAGACGCGAGCCGGTCAGGCCCAGCGTCTCATGAAGCCAGTCGATCATCATCAGGCCGGCCGGCACGTCCATCGGGCCGTGCGACACCCCGTTGACCTTCACGGTCACGGGCACCGTCTCCCACGGCGCCTTGCCATTCGCAGGGGCGGCCGCCGCGCTCGCCGCAGATGGTGCCGACGCGGCACTTGCCGCACTCATCATGGGCGCCGCGCCCGTCGTCGCCGTAGCGTCCGACGCGGCCTGCGGTGCGCTCGAAGCGTTTGTCATGCCAGTACCTCCTGGATCTTCTCCGGTGTCACCGGCAACGTCGTAAACCGATGGCCGATCGCGTGCGCGAGGCCGTTCACAATTGCGCCCACCACGGGAATCATCACCACTTCCGCAATGCCCTTGGGCACGTCGGTCTCGGAGATCGGTGGCAACACCTCACCGGTTTGCGTCCACACGGCGACGTCGACCGCGCGCGGCAGGTGATATCGGTTGAAATTCCATGTGCCGTTGCCCGGGCCGTCTTCATAGAGCGGCAGATACTCATGCAGCGCGTGGCCGATCCCCATCGCGAGGCCGCCCTGCAATTGGCCCGAGACAAGCTGCGGCGAAATCTGGTTGCCGCATTCGACGATGGAATGGTGCGTGAGCAGTTCGACCTTGCCGGTCGCCTCGTGCACGGACAGCGCCACGAGCGTGCCGACGGCACTGTAGTAGGTCACCGCCGCATTGTTGCGCTGCACCGGCGGGTAATACACACGTTTTCGGTCGAGCGTGCGATAGCCCGCGGCCGGCGTGGCGGCGGCGACATGCCGACCCGCGAGACCCGCATTCGGCGGCGACGTGCTTTTGGCTCCCGACGATCCGGCGGCGGACGCCGTCGGATTCGCACCGCCCGTCCCAAATCGCAGGGCAATCCCGTCGACCGGCAGTCGCTGCGTCACACCGTCGCCCAGATCCCAGTCCGCTTCGGCCCACTGCCACCGGTTGAACACGTGCACTGTCGCCCCGGTCGCCAGGCCCAATGCGTGCGCCGCCTTGGCCAGCATGGGCAACGGCAGCGCTTCAAGTCCTGCGGCCGTGAGCTTGCCTTCGACCCAGCGCGCATCTTCCACGCGCACGACAAGCGGCGCGGCCTGTCCGCCGCCAAGTCCGCGACGCCAGATCGACAGCGCCGCCGGCCACAGCCCCTGCATGAAGAGCAACCGTGCCGCTTCTCGCGTGCTGTGCGTGAAATAGTAGGCGGAGTTCGTCGCGCTCGACGGCGACGCGTATCCGGGCGACCAACGCGGATTGGCGGCGAGCTTGTCCTGCTCGGCCTGCGACATCAGATACGGATCGCCGCTCGTCACGACGGGCAACTCCGGCCAGTCGGTGATCGCGACATGCACTTCCGTGGCCGGCATGCCGAGCCATTTCGCCACGGCAACGGCCTGTGATGTCGAGGTGCCCGTGCCGATCTCCACGGCCGTGTGGTGCAACGAGATCTTGCCGGCCTCGTCGATCTCCACGCGTGCGAACGAGGTCTCGGCACCGGTGCCGAAGTCCTTTTGCACGCAAGCGAACCCCACCCCGTAGCGGCGTCCCGGATGTGCCGCCTCGAACTCCGCTTTCTTCTTCTCGCGCTGAGTCCACAAGGGATGCCGCCTGGCACGGGCGAGCACCTCGTCCACCCGCACGGCCCCCGCCGGAATCGCGCCTTGCGTGTTCTTCATGCCCGAGCGCAGCGCGTTCTTGAGACGAAAATCGATGGGATCGACACCCAACTGTGCCGCCATCTCGTCGATCATCATTTCGGTGGCGGCCATCGACTGCAACGTGCCGTAACCGCGCGCCGAGCCGGCATCGATGGCCCGCGACGCAGTCGCCACGCTCGCGAGATCGCTCTGCGGAATGTAGTAGATCGACTGCGCTGCTGTCGCCCCGACCATCGCCACCGACGGCGAGAAATTCATCCGCCCGCCGCCGTTGCATTCCAAGTCGGCCGCGAACGCCTGAAGCAGTCCGCTCTCCTTGTCGACGCCGAGTCGATAACGCAGGGTGAACGCGTGACGCTTGAGCGACGTCTGGAACTGTTCGTAGCGATCGTTGGCCAGCCGCACGGGCAGGCCGTCGCCGTACATCGCAGCGGCCAGACCATAGAACGGCATGTTGTAGTGATCCTTCGACCCATAGCCCACCGTGTAGCACGGGTAGACGATCAGCCGCTTGACCGGGAAGCGCCCCTTGGCCGCCATGGCCGCCGCGTTTTCCGCGACTTCCGACGGCGATTGGGTGGGCACGACCATATGCAGCGTCTGCGTGGCGGCGTCGTACCAGCCGTTGGCGTTATCGGGTTCGAGCGCCGCCGTGTCGATCGACTGCGTGCGATATTCTCGCGACATCACCAGCCAATTTGCCGGCGGGTGCGAGAGCGATTCGCCGATCTTGGCCGCGTAGGCCATGCCTTGCTCGTCGAGCTTGCCGTGGTCGTTGCCGTCCGGCCACACCGGCAGGTGCTTGCGCATCATGCTCGGGAAGATCGGCGCGTCCTTCAGGCTCGAGTAAATATCATCGTCGTAAGGCGTCTTGCCGCCCACGCGCACGAAGCGGAAGCTGCCCCACGGATCGCGCTCGAGCGCGCCTGTCACGTCGCCGTAGCGAATGATCTCGTCGTGGAACTTGAGTTTGTCCTTGGCGAAGCGAAAACGCGTGAAGTCGCGATAAATCAGGATTGCGACGGCGTGGCCGAGATAGGCCGGTGTCTTGCCCGCCGGCAACAGCATGTCGTCGCCATAGAACGCGGGGAACGCGATCCCGTCGCGTACCAGGTCGTCCGCCGTCACCACGCGATCGGGTTGCAGGCCGTCGTCCAGACGCGAGAGATCGAAGCCGAGATAAGCCCGGTCGGCACGCGTCGCGCGCAGCACGAACGCATGTGCCTGCTGCGCGGGCCAGCCCGGCATGTCGCGCGAGCGCACGTCGCGCGCGAAGATCTTGGCGCCGGTCACCTTGGCCGTGCCATCGATGCGGAACTTCGCTTGTCCCTTGGCGGCGTCCCACGCAACAGGCGTGAGATTCTTGTCTTCGAACAGCGCGGCAAACGCGCGGCTGCCCAACGGCGCGATATACACCGAGATGCCCGCGATCACCGACGCCTTGAGAAACCCGCGACGCGACACAGCGGCACCGGGGGCGTCATCGGGACCCTGGGAGATTCGGGAATGCGGGGAAGATGGGGCAGCAGCGTCCAGACGAGCGTCATCGCTCGACACAGCCGCAGGGCGAGAGTGCTTTCTTGGCAGGCGCGGCATAAGTGTTCCGTCCGTCTTGTTTTGGGGGGATGCATCACGATCACCGCGCGCGCGCAGACATCAACGCACAAAACGGCACTGCAACGATCACGGGGACGAAACGTCGGATACCCCCGCCATCGCCCCACGATGCATGTTCACAATGCGTGACATTCACCTGCTGTGATGCGCTCGCGAAGTTCTGCAAGAGGACGCTTCATGAGTGACACCGGACGTAGCAAGGCTACACGCCGACTCCCGGAATGACAAGGTTCGCCATGACGCACCGCGTGAGAACGCGCGTGTGATGTCACGCAGTGCAGACCGTGCGGCGAGCGCGAGCGACCGATATTCGACGCGGATGATGTTGCCTATGGTCAATGAGAAATGCCGCTATGCCTTTCCAGACATAACGGCATCGGTCAACGCGCGGAGCGCGTGTTTCAGCGCGTTGGGTCCAGCCGCAATTCCATGCAGGTGAGATCGAGCCAGCGGCCGAACTTCGTTCCGACCTCGCTGAACGTGCCGACCGTTCGGAAGCCAAGCTTTTCGTGCAGTCGAATCGACGGCGCGTTCTGCGCTTCGATACTCGCGATCATCACGTGAATGCCGATGGCACGCGCGCGCTCGATCAGCGCACGCATGAGTGTCTCGCCGATGCCGCCGCCGCGCGCATTCTTGTCCACGTAAATTGAATGTTCGACCGTATGGCGATATCCGTCGAACGCGCGCCAGTCGCCAAACGACGCGTACCCCGCCACCGTGCCGTCGCGTTCTGCGACGATCACGGGATACCCACGCGTCACGCGTGCCGCCAGCCACTCACGCCGGTTATCGACGTCGACTAGCACGTCGTTCCAGATGGCTGTCGTATGCTCGACGGCGTCGTTGTAGATGTCGCGAATGGCGGGAAGGTCGGCGTCGGTGGCGTCGCGCACGATGAGCGAGGAAGTCATTTGGGTAGTCCCGCTAGCAAGAAGCCGTGGATGACGGCATGAACAATGCCATCCATTTTACTGGAAATTAATATCCAGTAAAATGGAAGTCATGGACATCAACGAACGTATCGCCCGTCGTGTGCGCGATCTGCGCAGCGAGCGCGGCTATTCCCTCGATACGCTGGCGGAGCGCAGCGGCGTGAGTCGCTCCAGCATCTCGCTCATCGAACGGGCGCAGACCAGCCCGACGGCCAACGTACTCGACAAGCTTGCCACCGCGCTCGACGTTACGCTCGCGTCCTTGTTCGACGAACGCGTGCAGGCGGATGCGCCGCCCTCCCCCTTGGCGCGACGTGCCGACCAGCCAGTCTGGACCGACCCGGACTCGGGCTACGTGCGACGCAACCTTTCGCCAGCACAGCCGTCGCCGCTGCAACTTGTCGAAGTGCAGTTCCCGCCGGGAGAGCGCGTCGCCTACGATGCCGGCACGCGTGAGAATGAAGTCTGGCAACAGATCTGGGTCATCGACGGCACGATCGAAGTCACGCTGGACAACATCGCGTGGCGGCTCGATACCGGCGATTGTCTCGCCATGCGGCTCGATCAACCGATCGGCTTCCACAACCCCGCATCGGCCACTGCGCATTATCTGATCGGGCTCGTAACGTTACCGTTCGTTGCTGCAAGGAGAACACCGTGATGCAAGCGCCTCTGATGCGTGCTGTCGCGAAAGCGCTGTGATATCGACTGAGTCCGGGGGTCGCTTGCCGTGTCTGGGGCCTGGACCACTTGGAACACGCCGATATCTTCGGCCAGCCGCTGCCCCGTCAGCCCGACCTCAGCGCACCAGGTAGCCCGCGACCCGCCAACGGCCGTCGACGCCGAAGGCCATCGTCACCATCTCATGGGCTTCGGCCTTGTGCTCGAAGACCGTGTCGTACTGAATCACCACATACTCGCCGTCCGGCTGCCCCGGCAGGGACCGCGTGAACACCGCGTCATGGGTTTTGCGCGACTTCACCCGTCCCAGCGGCGCGCGCGCGGCTTGCAGGCGCTTTGCCCAGGCGTCGGCCGAGATCGCGCGCTGAAACACCGGAGCGGCCTGCTCCCAGCTTTGCTGCGCGCGATTGATGTCCGCGAGTCCAATCCAGAGGTCGGCGGCTTCAAGCGCGGGACGCACGTCACGATTGATATCCACTGCCGCGGCCCTCGCGCCGCTGGCCGGCATCGAAAACAGCGGCGGTTGGGCCAAGCGGCGCTGCATCGGCGCTTGCTGCGCTTGCACCGGCACGGCGGCAAGCGTGACGAGAGCGGCAAGCCCGGCGGCCATCGCGACGGTCAGTGTCCGCCCTTGAAACGGGCGAAAACGAGGCGGGCGATGTGACGGATACGATCGGGTCGTCGACATTGACGCAAACTCCTAGAGACAAAAAAAGACGAACCTGCTCATTCTACTGGTGCGCCGGACATGTAACGCGCGTAGCGGCGTACATTACAATGCACAACACGTGTCCGCCTCCCCCCGCTGGTCATCGCCATGTTGACGACGTCTTTACTCGCGATCACCTCATTGCTCAGCTTCATGATGTTGCTGATCATGGGGTCTCTTCTCCGCTCCCGCGTGGCGGGCGTTCGCGAGTGGTGTATCGCCAACGTCGCGGTGCTCGTCGCCCTGCCGCTGTTTGCGATGCGCGGCGTGGTGCCCGACTTCCTGTCGATTCCTGTCGCCAACATCACCCTCGCGGGCGGCCTGCTGCTTTACTTCGCGGGTTGTGCGCGCTTTCTTGGTCAGTCGCCGCATTGGCCGGCATTGGGCGCGTCACTGGGGGTGCTCGCTGCCGCCATCGTGTTCTGGCGTTACGGCACGGACGATCCGCAGGCGCGCGTGATGGTTGTCTCGGCCTTTCACGCGGCGTGGCTACTGGCCACCGCCGTGCTCATTGCCCGACATGTCCCCCCGCGTCGGCATCCCTACAACTACTGGCTGACGGTGGGCCTCGCGACAGCGTTCGCCATCGGGCATGCGGTCCGCGGCGCAGTCTTTGGCTGGACGCCGGCCCCCGGCCCCGAAGTGTTCGCGCCCACGATGTTCAACGCCGTGATGCTCACCATCGGCGCGATTGTCATGCCCGCCATGACGATGGGCGCGGTCATGATGATTCACGACGCCATGCTTGCCACCGCCGAAGAAGCCGCCAACCGCGACTATCTGACCGGCGCACTCTCGCGCAAACATTTCGACCTGCTCGCGCGTCAGGAAATGGCACGGGCGGTGGCCCGCAGTTGGCCGCTGTCGATCGTGGTCATCGATCTCGATCACTTCAAGCAGATCAACGACACGCACGGCCATGCGGGTGGCGACACGGTGCTCCGCGAATTCGTAAAGCTCGTGCGCGACATCCTGCGCGAAGGCGATGTCTTCGGGCGACTGGGGGGAGAGGAATTTGCCGTGCTGCTGCCGGGCACGGACACGCCCGGCGCGATCCGCATTGCCGAGCGCTTGCGCTCGCAGGCAAGCCGGCACCTGGTAGCCGGTCCGTTCGGCGTATGCCAATACACGCTCAGTGGTGGGGTGGCGACGTGGCACGAGCACGAAAGCCTCGAAGCACTGTGCATGCGTGCCGACCGCGCACTGTATGCCGCAAAGATTTCCGGACGCAACCTCGTACTCTCCGACGTGCTGCCGAGTGACGAGACGGCCTCCGAGGCGGGCTGATCCAGCACTACCTCAGTAGGCAGCCTCGTTGCCGCCCCCCCCCCCGACTGGCCGATCGGCCGTTAAACCTCAAGCGCCCAAGCCGTCGCCCGCATCGTGAAAAAACTCGCGCCGCATGCGCGTGACATAGGCCGTCAAATTCGGAAGATGTTCGATTTCATCGCGCAGCGCCATGCGGAAATGCGGCGACGCGGCGCTGGAAATGAAACCGAAAGCCGTGGCATCCGCGCCGCAAGGCGCGTCGCCGAAGAAGTACGGTTTGTCGCCGAGCACGTCGGCCGCCGCCTGCGCGCCGCGCTTGAGCAGTTGCGACTGCTCCTGCCGCGTATAGCGCCCGGTGCCTTGTCCATGCAGCGTGCTGCGAATCTTGCGACGGATGAACGCCTGCGCGAGCGGGCGCACCGGCCAGGGAATCGCCTTGAAGAACGAAGCCGGTCCCTTGGCGAAATTTTCATCGTCGCACCAGCGCGCCTGCACCACGTGCCAATAGAAATGATCCTCCAGCGCCTTCTCGAACATCCACGCGGCGCCCCGTCGTTCGGGCGTGAGACCGGCATCGAAATCGAATCCGTACTTGCGCTCGATGTGCAACCGGATCAGCGTCGAGTCCGCCACGATCTCGCCGTCGTCGTCGATATAAGGCAGCTTGCCCTTGGGCGCACGCCGAAAGCCGCTGCGATCCGTCCGATAGGGCAGTCCGGCGAGTTTGAGCAGCATCTCCGCCTTGACCACGAACGGGCTGGCATCGGGCAGCCCGAACGACGGGCCAAAGGTGTACAGGGTCAACATGGAGGCCAGGCTCCTGTGCAATAGGATGGCGCAGAGTATTACATGCACCGGCAACGCCGTCAGGCCTGTCGGGCAGCCGCGCTCGCATACTGTGATTTTATACAGTATCATATCCTCCAATCGAGGAATGTCTTATGGAAACCATCGACTGGGATCAACTGGCGCTGAGCGCCGCCGAACGCGACCTCGCCGGCATCGTGCGAGAGATCGCCGCGCGCTATGGGCGGCAGCGCGCGGGTGCCGCGCAAGCCGTATCGCTGCGCCTTGCCGTCGCCACCGAACCCCATGGAGGGGCGAACGAAGCGAACGATCGGAGCGAAGCAGCACCGGCACTGGCGCTGGACTGGCGCACGCTCCTGGCCATCGCCGACGAGGCAGAGGCGGATATCGGCCTGCATGCACGGCACGAGCCGTGGGCGCTTGCGCGACTGCTGCGCCTGCCCGGCGACGAGGCGTTGCGCCGTGACGGCGCGTTGCCGCCGCTCGATACGCTCGTCGACCTGCATTGGCCCGACGCCCCGGCACCGGCCGTATTCCGTGCCATCGTTGCGGCATTCGGAGGTGACGACCTGCACGGCGAGGACGCGGCCCCGCTCACGGGCGGCCAATCCGTTCGTGGCATCGCTTCGCTCGCCAACGCGCCAGCGTGCCCGGCCTGAGCGCGATCAGGCATCGCCAGCACAACGAGGTGGATGACGTGCGTGACATCGCCATCGAGAACGCCAACACCCCCATCATCCCTGACGAGATGGATCCCGACGCGCTCGCCCGCTCGCTGCCCGCGCCGATGGTCTTCGTCGATCTGGAGACGACGGGTGGCAATGCGCTCGACGACCGCATCACGGAGATCGGCGTGGTCGAAGTCGGCCCACACGGCGTGGAACAGTGGAGCACACTGCTCGATCCGGCCGAGCCGATTCCCCCGTTCATCCAGCAGTTGACGGGGATCACCAACGAGATGGTGCATGGCCAGCCGCTATTCGAGACGCTCGCTCACGGGTTGGCGGAGCGTCTGCAAGGCAAGCTGTTCGTCGCCCACAATGCGCGCTTCGATTACGGCTTTCTCAAAAACGAATTCCGGCGCGCTGGCATCGCCTTCCAGGCCGATGTCCTGTGCACGGTGCGTCTGTCGCGTCTGCTGTTTCCCTCGGCGGCGCGACATGGTCTGGATGCGCTGATCGCCCGCTTCGGCCTCGCCCCGCTCGGCCGTCACCGTGCGCTCGCCGACGCCGATCTGCTCTGGCAGTTCTGGCAAAAGCTCCACACGATTTACGCGCCCGACCTGATCGGGCAGGCGGTGCAACGCGTTACCAAACGCGCGAGCCAGCCGCCGCAGCTACCGGACGACGCCATCGATGCGCTGCCGAACCGCCCCGGCGTCTACCTCTTCTATGGCGAAGGCGACACGCTGCTCTACGTGGGCAAGAGCGTCGACATTCGCGCACGCGTGCGCTCCCATTTCTCCAGCGATCATCAGGTCGCCAAGGATCTTCGCATCTCGCAGGAAATCCGGCGCGTGGAGGCCCGTCGCACGGCGGGCGAGCTAGGCGCATTGCTGCTGGAGTCGCAACTGGTCAAGCAGTTGCAGCCAGTGCACAACCGTCAGTTGCGCCGCGCCTCCCAGCGCTATAGCTGGCAACTCGCGCCGGATGCCGATACGCCACAGCTCGTCAGTGCGAAGGCGGTCGATTTCGCCAGTGCCGGCGCCTTGTACGGTACCTTCTCGTCGCGCACGCATGCGCAGAGTGCGCTGCGCGCGCTGGCCGACGAACATCGCCTGTGTTGCGCACAACTCGGACTGGAGTCGGTGGGGGCCGGGCGCCCGTGCTTCGGATACCAGGTCAAACGTTGTGACGGCGTATGCGTCGGCGATGTACCGCTTGCGGCGCACACCGAGCGAGTCCGCGAAGCGCTCGCCACGTTGCAGTTGGAAACCTGGCCGTACGACGGCCCTATTGCGATTGAAGAGCGCGGGGCCGATGCGGCGGAGGTCGACTATCACGTGATCGACCGCTGGCAATATCTGGGCAGTGTGACGTCGCGTGAGGCGCTGGACACCTTCGTCGACACCCTACCCGCCGTGACCGGCTTCGATCACGACATCTACCACCTGCTGGGTCGACGCCTCGCCGCTTTGCGCCAGACGAGCGAGACTGGCGCGAACGGCATGACTGGCCGGCTGTCCACGGCCACCGAGGAAGCCGTCCCGGCGCCGTCGCGTCATAAGGCGGCGCCGCTGGTCGTTCTACCACTGAGCCGCCCGGCGTTTCGCCTGAGCCCGCTCGAACCGCCGGACGCCACGCCCGGCAGGCCCAGTGCGGCGTTATTGCGCCGTCGCCAACCGCGTCCCGAAGATCCTGCACAATTTCGGCTGCCATTCGACGCACATTGACGAAGACGGGCGGACCTGAGCGCCCGGTTGCGTCATCCGCGCAATGCACCTCGCCACGCCATCTTCGCGGCAAACTTCTGCGACCGTCGTACCGAGCTCGGCCTGTTTCGGTGCGAAGGCCATCTGTTCTTCGGTGTACTTCGATTTCTTCATGCAAACCTCGCGCCCGTCAGGGCTTCAAATTTGCCAGATATTTCCAGTTTTGGATGCGACAGTTTTTCGGGGGGAGGTCACCCGGCACGGACGCCGACAAGGACAAGGACAAGGCGGCACTGTCAGGCGACGCCACCCACGCGTGCCCGGCATTATCGGCAGGGGTTATCGGAGAGAGAAAAGCAAAAACCCCTTGCTACGCGTTGTAGCAAGGGGTTTTTAGGGGAGCCTGACGATTACCTACTTTCACACGGGAATCCGCACTATCATCGGCGTGGAGTTGTTTCACGGTCCTGTTC
>NZ_CABPRU010000011.1 GCF_902459705.1 Pandoraea terrigena
TTGCTGGCTGCGAGCCAACGTCTGCGATAGGACAAAAGTCTTAACGGGCAATATTTTCCGAATTCTGAAGCCGCCCCGGGAAGGTGCAATCCCGCTGCTCGGGGCTGAAAACGAGGCGATTGTACAGTTGGCAGTTGACTAGCTTTTCTGGAATGGATGGCACATCGTCGAGTAACACGATCTTCTTGCCGCTTTCGGATAGCTTGCGAAACGTCGACTTCATGTCGGTGGTCATTTCGCCAGGCTTGAACCGCGAATTGATATCGTCAGAACCGTAATACGAAGCCCAGGTTGCTGAGACAAAAACCGTATCGATGTCGTTCGATCTGAGCAAGTAATTCATGACTTTGGCATTGAATTTTCTGCAATCGACGTCAAGCTGCTTGCCGTTTGCCACGCCCGGGTTTTCAACGGGTGGGCAGGCCGGTCGGGTTAGATCGTGAATCGAGTAGTTGTACTCCTTACCCAACTGGTCGAAAAAGTACACAAACTGGTATGCGTGCGAGTCACCCCACAACACTGCCTTTCGCCCATGAGGGTTGCCTACTGAGCATGTCTCCGGCGCGCTGACTTCGGTCTTATCCCAACACGCTCCACCACGTCCGCCAACCCAGTCTGCATCAGTAGCCTGAGCATAGACTTTACGAAATCCTTCGGGAAAGAGCGGCAAGAAGTTGCCGGTTGAACGGCCGATGCCCACGAGAGATATAGCGACAAGCATGGGCATCGCAATGAACGCGATCGCCGCCCGTGCCTTTTTCATGGGTATATACCGGAATCTCGACTCAATATGCAGGTACGTCAGGTGCGCAAGAATCAACGAGATGCCTATGCAGACCGTCGCGGACAAGGTCGAGGAGAACCCGAGTCGGTGCGATGCGAAGAGTACGGGCCAGTGCCACAAATACAGGCTGTATGAGCGCTGACCCATCCACACCATCGGCTTATTGGAGAGGATACTAACGCCCCATGCCCCCGAACCGCCCGCAATGATGAGAGCCGTCGCCCCGCACGGAAGCAACGCCCAAACGCCTGGGAATGGGGCCCCGCCCATGGTCACCGCACAAGCTCCGAGCGCGCAGAGACCGCCCCAGAGGTAAGCCGACTTTGTGACCTTCGCGCAGGGTAACCGATGAACAGTTAGTGCCAGCAAGATGCCGATCAGAAACTCAAAGGCACGGTACTGTGCGAAAAAATAGCTACTCGGGAGCCCTTTAGCGCGGGCGATTTCTGCCCAAATCAGCGACGCACACGCCAACAGACAAACCACGGTAACCCGCCCCCTCGATCCCATGCGTCGAAGTGACACCAGCAAGATCGGTAGGACAAGATAGAACTGCTCCTCCACCGAGAGCGACCAGGTGTGCAAAAGCGGCTGGTGCGCAGCATCCGCGTCGAAGTAGCCGGTTTGCTTAGCGAGGTAGATGTTCGAAGCCAGGGCCGTCGCATACGCGAAGTTCTTCGCCACTTCCATCGCATCGTCGGGAATCAGAAACAATACGCTGAAGAGGAATGTCGCGAGTAGGACTGTAAAAAGCGTCGGTACGAGTCGCTTGGCTCGTCGTACATAGAAGTCGGAAAAGGAAAAAGATCCGTCAGCAATGTCACGCAGCAGGCTTCTCGCTACGACGTACCCGGAAATTGTGAAGAAGACGTCGACACCAATGAAGCCGCCCGCAAATGGAGCAAACTTGGCGTGGCACAACAGGACCAGTGCTACGGCGATGGCTCTAAGGCCGTCGATGTCGGGGCGGTAAGCCCCAAACGATTGTTTTGACATTCGTTGTTGATCAGGCGTCTATTGCGCCTGATTGCCCCGTAAGCGCCTCAAAGACAACGAGACGCTTGAAATCTGATCAAGAATTAGGTTGACACTGCTTAGAGGGTTATTTCCCTTTGATGAGGAAGCGGTTTCGATCCTTCCCTTTGATCCAGCCAGGCTCGCGGCCCAATCCGCTCCATGTGGAGCCAGATTTCGCATCGATGTACCTGGCTTCAGCCTTGCGCTTGAGCTGCCGACCTGTAGCGAATCCGAGATCGCGAGCAGTCAGTTCGTATTGCGCAATAAGCGTCTTTACCTCGGCAATGATTTTCGAGACCTCTGCTGACTTCGCCTTTTCAATCTGTGCGTCCAGCTGCAGCCTCTGCGCGAGAAGTTCCTTATATGTGGCCATCGTATCGCTCGATCAATGAAGTCGGTGGGTAAATAGGGTTGCAGTCGCTAGATCAAGGTAGGACAACTGAAAAACTTGTCGGCAAGGAGTCAGGATTATATCCGGTAGCGTGCTAATCGCAAAAAATATATGCTTTTCGCGCAACTCTGTTGGCATTTCAATATGAGTGGATTTATCCACGACGAGTGAAATTTCCTCTGGGGGCGTTCACGCGGGCTCGAACAGCGCGCGGCGCCACTTCCACTCGTGGAGTTACGCTTTGTGCGACGGAATGCACGATGTCTAGGGTGCAGCGAGTTGGCTAGGTGTTCGAACACAATTCACGTGTGCGGGAGTCGGTATGGTCGCGCAAAGTTGAAGCTGCTGCGATGATAGCGATAAGCGCCACGTACAGTGATACGGTGGCCTTGAGGTTGAACGTTTCAACGGTCAGCCCGAAAACTGCGAAGCAGACGGTAACCGAGAGCCCCAATAGCCCTGCCTTATGCCGCAACTCACTAGCGTGAGGGTCGCGAGCTGCGCGCCAGAACAACAGCGACGGTACGAGGTAGAGGGATAGCATTACCCCGAGACCTAGTAAGCCGTAGTCAGCCCCATATGCCAGCACCTGATTGTGAACCTCCCCTTCGCCAGCAACGCCGGCGATCCTCGTCACGGCACCTCGCTCGATCTCGATAGGCATCAACCTCTTGAAGCCGTCTGCGCCGAGCCCAAACATCGGCGCCTGAGCGATGCCTCTGGTTGCGGCTTCGTATAGCTGCAGTCGTACCCCCACTGATGTATCGCGTTGACCGGCAACGTATCCGGTAAGGTCGGTGTATATCTCATCCACACGGCCTCTCACAAATGGCGAGACGGCAAAGATCATTAGGAGGATCGAGGCCATGCCACTGACGAGTGCGGCTTTCAATTTCCATGAAAGATTGCGATGCAGAACTGCCATGTAGACAAGTCCAACGACTGGGATGGCGATCCATCCACCCCTCGACCCAGTTAGGAAGGAGGCGAAGAACGCGCTGCCCACCACCGTAAGTCGAAGGGCAGTGATAACAGCCGCATCTTTCCGGTTGACCGAAATGAGCGTCATGATCGCAAATAGCAATGCGACGTCACCAAAATGGATGGCGTTCATGTAATAGCTTTCCATCCGCATCTTTCCCCACTCGTGAAATTGGGGAACGAGCACGAGCAAGCATGCGATGCCTCCGCATGCAATTGCCCAATCAAAGTAGCGAAACGTGGGTGGTTCGGTGCGCCGCAAGGCCAAGAAGACCGGGATACCAATGAAAAACCTAGACGGCGAATCCAGAGTCCGCCAAATGATCTCGCCGTGGATTACCTCGGAAGCTAAGGCAACCATCAGGGGGGCGGCAAGGGCTAAGCACAATGCCCATTCTTCACGAGTCAAGCGCTCCACGGCATCGCGATTATTCAAGGCCAGCGCGAATGAGGTTGCGGCAGCTACCAGCAGCAATAGTGCGCTTGTACCGCCTTCAACCAACGCATATGCCGTCGGTGTGGCGAGAACAAAAGTCTGAATCAGTCCACGAAATGAGACCATGAACCAGCGTGGCGTCGCAAAAACTTTGGCCGGAATATTGTTCATTGTTGCGCTAAGAGCTAGGCATCCCATTCGCGGAGCGTCGCCCCGTCAACGAAAACGCCTTGTGTAAATAAGCCTAACTAAAAGTTTTCTCTGTAACCTGCAAATACAAACAACGACGTTGGGCCCGAAGTGTCTCACAAAAAGCCTGTTTGCCCGAGTGATCCATTCATCCGGCGTTTCCGGAATTCCAAAGGTGGGACGCTAGTCGACCTCGCTGGGATATCCGGACGCGCTAGATTCCCCGGCCCTTGTGCGGAGAGTGATGATGTCCGTTGCGAAAGCTGGGCGTTTCGCACGCGTCAGTACCAATTCGACAGCGTGGTTGTAGCCTGTGGCGCGTCCTTGACTCTGGATCAATATCCTTGGTCGTCGAAAAGTTGCCGAGATGCGGGGGATCTAATCAGTCGAACAGGCCCAAAGACGTGCTTGCCGATAACATTCAAGTGACCTACAGCGGCTGCAGCCACGATAGTCGCCTGTTTGCACGTGGCAATGTACAGCCCGTCTTTCGGCGGCTTGATGACCCTCATCACCGTTGTCGCGTCAACTTCGGATTTGGACGGCGACAATGCCCCTGAGATGTCCTCCGGGGCACCGACACGCATCGTTCACATGATTTTCGCAGCAATGACCGCTCGATTCCGACCGGCGGGTAACTACGACGAGCGCAGGCACCCGTTTTCGCCGCCGCACCAATGGCGGCGCTATCCTGCTGGGATTACCTGCATAAGCGGCTTGGTCTTCGTCGACCTTCCCGGTTAGATGCTGCTCTCGCATATGCCCACGGCAGGGATCGGCGACGCGAGAGTAGCTATAAGCGTGTAGCCAGGATACTGCTCGCGGGCAGTGCGCGAAAAGCTCGCCACGGCCGTCTCGCTATCGTCGGCGGTGACGACGCTATGGATCGGCTTGATGACGTCGGTCGTGCCATCTCGGCGCAGTACTCCGGATACGATGAACCGCATCGGCTGATGCACATTCCATCCGACGCGCGCGTCGCGATCGTGGGCCAAAGCCGGAAGTGGGCCGACGAAGCCGGCGGAACATATGGCCGCGAAAAAAGTGGCCCGGAGCGCCAGTCCGACGTGGGCTGCTCGATCGGAGCCGAAAAGTACCTGCTTCATGCTAAATCTCCAACAAAATTCCGTGTAGCCCTTGAACCACCTCGCAAGGTGCCATTTGGGAAATCGCGCCTGAAGCACCCGGAGCGCACCGGCTATTGCTAAGAAGCTGTTGCGAAATTATGTTTTGGGTCTGTTAACTTTTCCGACTTGGTGTTAACTTCCTGTCTTGTTTTGCCTGACAGGAAGCAATGCCTAAAGAACTCATAGACGACGAATTGTGGTCACTCATCGAGCCGCTTCTGCCGGCGCGAGCACCGCGCAATCGCCAGTACGCGGGCCGCAAACCGACGCCAGACCGGGCAGTGCTGACCGGCATCGTGTTCGTGCTGCGCTCGGGCATTGCATGGAACCTGCTGCCGCAGGAAATGGGTTGTGGCTCAGGCACGGCCTGCTGGCGACGGCTCGTCGCATGGCAGAAGGCCGGTGTCTGGCAACGTATCCACGAAACGCTGCTGGCCGAACTGCGCCGCCGTGGCGAAATCGATTTAACGCGAGCCATCGTCGACAGCTCGTCAGTTCGCGCCATGCTGGCGGGAAAAAAACCGGTCCGAATCCAACGGACCGGCGCAAGCTCGGCAGCAAGCACCACCTCATCGTCGACGCGCAAGGCATCCCGCTCGCGGTCATCCTGACTGGCGCAAACCGCCACGACATTACGCAGCTCGATGCACTGGTCCAGGCCATTCCACATATCCGGGGCAAGCGCGGGCGTCCCCTGCACAAGCCGCAAATCGTTCAGGGCGACCGGGGCTACAGTTCCGAGCCACATCGGCAGCGCTTGCGCGAACGTGGCATCACGCCCTTGCTCGCAAAAACTGGCTCGCCCCATGGCAGCGGACTCGGCAAAACGCGTTGGCAAGTCGAGCGCTCGATTGCCTGGCTTCACTCGTTTCGACGCCTGAAGATTCGCTATGAACGCTACGCTTATATCCACGAGGCTTTCCTCTCGTTAGCTTGCGCCTTGATTTGCTGGACGCGCCTAAAGCCTTGGCTTAACTAATTTCGCAACAGCTTCTAAGCCTAGGGACGAGCTTCTTCGTCCAGCATGACCAGATCGATTTTATCGAGGTGATCGCGCAAGGCCAGTCCCGACGGCGTAGCGCGCCAGCAGCCTTGGCCGTCACTCGTCGCAAATCCAGCTCGATACAGCGCTTGCATCGTGTCGAGATTGGCGACGCGCGTGCCGTTCAACATCACAGCAGATCCAGCACCAGGCACCGCGATCCAACCGTGCGACAGCCATGACATTACTCGCGATTGCGCGGGTGATAGTTTCGGTGATTTCGGCCCCATAGATATCCGTTGTAAGTGCTTGGGTGATCGACGGTCACTCCGCCCAGTCAGCAGGTTGAATCGATCCAACCAAGCGCGGCTTTTGGCGTCGCATTCGGCAGCGCGCTTCTCGTCGCTGCGTTTGCGAGCCTCATTGGCGTCCGCCAGACAGTTCAACGCCAGAACATGTCATTTTCACAGATTTGCCCCGGTACCGCGGCACATTGAGTTATGGGTCGAAAGCGACGTATCTCGGCCGAGTTTTCAATGTTTGATTCGAAAGCCCCCGTCGGACAATAGAAATGCACTTTCGCGCGACCACAATCTACAAGTTTCCACAAGGAATCAGTCCATGCTTCGACCGATTCGCAGTTCCCTCCTTTCGATCGCCCTTCTCGGATCATGCGCGCTTGCGCACGCTGAACGCTCGGTGTCGGACGTGAACACAGCCATTCAGGCCGGGCAATATGCCCAAGCCGAGCAGATGATCAAGGAAGTGGCTCCGAATCATCCGATGAGTCCCCGGGTTCACTACATGATGGCGCAGGTGCTGTCTCACATGCCTGGGCGCGAAGACGAAGCTCGCCAGGAGTTACTGGACGCCAAGCGGTTGAACCCGCAGTTGCCCTTCGCGAACACAACCGAAGTCGAAGCGCTACAAGAGCGAATTCGCCCGCATGAAGATCCGCCGCGCCCGCAGGACAAAGCGCCTCGCGTGCTGGATCAGCCGATTCAACCTCCGGCGCCGGTTCGGCCTCCTCAGCCGGCGAGCCTAAAAGCACCGGAACTCTTGCCGCACCTGCAAGGGGCGGAGATGAGCTCGTACGACCGCTTCATGTTGACCATCCAGGAGAACAAAATTCTTGCGGCTGCAACGGCCGGCATCGCGATTCTAGCTATCGCGTGGTCATTCATCGGCCGCAAAAAGAAGGGCGACGGCCAGCCGAAGGAAAAGGGCTGGAAATTGTGGCGCCGACATGAGCCTACGGGGCCGTCAGACGATGAAGGGAGCGAGGCTGAAGAATTCCAGTATTCGAGTGCCTTGCCCGATGATCGTGATCAGACGCAACATCGCGAAACCCCCCCCGCCTCGTGGGGGACGGCGCACCACGATGACGTGCACGAAGACTTCGCCCGTCATTAAATAACGGGGCCATAAGGTCTCGATTTCATCAGATCGGAACGTAACCCGTATGCGTCGGGGTCATGCGCACCAGGCGCTCGACCATGCGGGTGTTCTGAATACCCAGCAGGAGTGCCACCTCAGAAACGGTTGCCCCGGCCAGCAGCTGTCGACGCGCGTACGTCGTACGCAGCACGCGCGGTCCCATGTCATCCCCGTGAAAGTCGATCGCACGCAGTACGTCTCGGACGGACTTGTACACGCTAACGGTTGACAGTGCCTGGCCATTCTTTCCAGGAAAAACGACGTCCGGTTCTGCATTCTTTGGGCCAACGCCTTCCCTTCTTTCCTGAACCCACTCACGGATCGCGCGGACGCAGAACGGTGCCAGCGCGGCTCGATAACCGTCTTGATCGTTCTCCGGCGTGCAGTCAAACGACGGAACGACGTCGTTAAAGACGAATTGGTCGAGTCGCGCTTCAGCTGCCTGCGACGCCGTGATGCCACCACCTGCCAGCAGTAAGAGCAGCGCCCGAGTGCGCCGCGAGGACCAGCTCGCGACATCCATTTCTTCGAGCAGGTACGTCTGCAGCCGCGCGTCAATTTCGGTCGGCATGCACACAATTCGGGAAGTGTCATGGAAACCGCCCAGCATACGACTTGCCTTGAGCACAGGGTTGGTTTTGCGATAGCCGCGTGCGACGAGGTGGTTCATCACGTCGTCGATTAAGTCGGAATGGCGTTTGAGGGTCGAGCGATGCGCCGGCAAGGTCGTTGTCTTCCGAGCGTCAGCAGCCATACCTGGCTCGCCAGGATCGCGTCCCTGCAGGGACATCAGAAAGTCGTGCGTCAAGTCAGGTCCCACCGACAGAATCGTCGTTTGGTGCTCGGCGACAAACCGAATGAAGCTGTTGAACATCGACCGGTACTGGCGGATGGTTTGGTCTGAGTACGCGTTCTGACCGTCGCAAGTTGCGACGTTCTGCACCCACATCTCGAACGCAAGCGCCGGGACGCGCAGCCACTGGTCGCGCGAAGGTGCGAGATCGGTCAGGTCTGGCTCGTCGACCGACTCCAGATCCTCGAATAACTTCCCTTGCTGAGACATGATCGCCCTCCCATTACCACTCGTAGCCGGAGGGTAATGGAAAAATCATTTGTTTACAAGAACTTGCCTGGCATGGAAATTGACCGCCTCGCCCCTGACGACGCTGTTCGGCCCGGAGGGCCGCTTGGGTGGGAAATGAATGGCTGTCCGTATATTAAGTTGGCTATCTAATTGCAACTTGCGCCTCGAACTGCGACCAGTATCCTTGGGGCATCTTCGAATTCATGGTGCCATCGTGATTTTTGGTTCTCACCTCCAAACCGTGACTGCCACCGGCTCCATGCGTGAGCCCGACTCGATCGTTGGCCGGTGCACGACCGGCCCACTCCCTCCGTTCCACTCGTGGGGGCTCGTTTTCGGAATCAGGGGTGTGGAGAATGACCGCGCGGCCGCAGAGGTCGGGCGGACCAACCTGCCGAGCGATACCGTTGTATGGGCCGCTGATGGCCTTCCGTGGGGCTCGGCATCTGAATCCGCGTACGCGCTGGCCAGACTCGTCGTTCGCTTCCTGCGGCCGGACTGGAGGGCTTCGTTTTGGTCACGTGAGTATTTCGAGGAGGTCGCGCGGGACTTCGCACATCGCTTCCTTGTGCCGGCGCCGCGGTCCGGTGGTCAGGTCACGCGTCCCCAGATCAACGCGTGGTTCGAGTCGCTGGGCCTCGCGGCACCCCCACTCTCCGCGTCCGTACGGCTCGTTTCGAGCAAAATCTAAGCACAAACGAAAACGGCCACCGGATGGGTGGCCGTTTCCTAGAACATTGCATCGTCATGCTGCACGACGAAACGTCCGCGTCTGCTGGCGCAGACGCTCAATCTCTTCCCGATGCGCGGCACGCTCGACAAGCCGTTTCGCGCGACGTTCGTACTGCAGTTTCCAGATGTCGCAGAAGTCCACACCTTCCTGAACCGACGCGATCACCGTCACCCTCTTGCCTATCGCACGCAACTTCTCGGCGAGCAGCCCTGCGTGATACTCACCCGGCCGAACCTTGATGACCCCGCCGCCGCCGTCTTCGCCCTTCGCTGCTCGCTTTTCCTGCTCGCGGTCACGATCGGCGTAAATGAAGATGGTGTCGTACTTGCTCCAGTCGAGGTCAGCACGGCTCAGGTTGCCACAATCGAGCATGCTGCGTACTTCGATCTTGTTTTCGTATTTCGCAACGACTGCGAAGCCCGTTTCAGCACCTTCAGTCAGGGCAAGCGTTCGCGACACGGCATTGTTCAGCCGCGTCGAACCACCTGCTGGACCATCCGGTGAGGGCATCTGCTTCTTTGCTGCGGGCCTCCCCTTCGCATCAACGAACGGCACCTTTTCGCCATGCGGAGTCAGGTAGATCCGCTGAAGCGTTCGAGCCGTCTTGTCACCGGCGGCGACGAGCCGCTGCAGCATTACCGGGAACTTGCCCATGTCCTTGCCGTCGTGCGCCCGATATGTGAGACACGGGTGATGACGGACATCGGGGCCAAGCCATTCGAGACGAAGGCCGGGCACGCGATGACACAGGTACGTCCAGACGGGCGAGTCTTCCGTGATGGCCAGACTGCGCTCCCAGGTTCTGCGCAAGATCGTGCGGAGTTCCTCTGGGCTCTTTTCCGGACGCACTGCCACCTTCTGAATGAAGGTAGAGGGCGCCGCGCCCTGGTTATATCTCTGCGTTTTCAGTTCGTCATAGATCTCGGCCAGGGGCTTGCCGGTGATCTCGTGGATGACGCTCACGAGGTTGCCACCGGTGTCGCACTTGGCGCAATACCAACCCGAACCACCTTTTCCGCGACGGTCCCAGATAATTCTGAACGTCGCGCTGCCTGTGCAAAACGGACAGGGTCCCCATTTGCCGCTGAGGATATTCTTGTCCTGCACGTAGTACGGCAGCACATTTCTCCAGTCGATCGAATCAACGTCGACGCGTTCTTTCGAATCATTCATGGTGTATGCCTCTTGCCAACGATTGGCGGATATAAAGGCGTTGAAGACTCACCATGAGCCTTCCTGATGGATGCCGGAGCACACATCAGGAAAGCCCCCGAAGGGGGCGATCCTGGACCGTTATAGGTCCGTTTTACATGGTTCCAAATGCGCGTCGCATGTCGAGATAGTTTGCGTTGCCGCAAAACGGAATGTCTCGATCCATGTCGTCGAAGCCGCCGCCAGCTGCAATGGCGCCCGTTGCTGGACGACCACCTTTACCATCTCCTTCAGCGCCGCCACCGCGCGACTGACGTGCGGGTTGGCCCGCACGACGTTCACCGTCGTAGTTGCCGCTGCCGTCGTTGTCACGACGGGTGCCGAGCATATTCATCTGGTCTGCAACAATTTCCGTCGAATACCTGTCGGTACCGTCCTCCGCTTGCCACTTCCTCGTGCGAATCTTGCCTTCGATGTACACGGACATGCCCTTCTTCAGGTACTGACTGACGATGTCAGCCAAGCGCCCGAAAAAGACCACACGGTGCCATTCAGTGTTTTCCTTGAACTCTCCGCTGGCCTTGTCCTTGTAACGATCCGTGGTCGCCATGCGAATATTCGCAGCCGCGTCACCACTCTGCAGATGTCGAACTTCGGGATCTGCACCAAGGTTGCCGACGAGGATGACTTTGTTGACTGATGCCATTTCCTTCTCCGATGGTCTCTCTGGAGACCGGCGCGTGAGCCTTCCTTAAACGAACCGGGCAGCGGATGCTGCGCCGGCTCCTCCATTACTGCTTCCGTGACATCTATCGACGTTCTCGATCTACAACTTGAAACTCGTAGATGTTGCGCGTCTTCTCATTGCGGACACCGTTTCGAGTCACCCAGAACTGCTGGCGACCACGCTTAAGGCTGATCGTGTCGCCGATGGCGACGCGGTTCTTTTCCACGTGCTGTTCCAGCTCATAACCTCTGAACTGCGCTTCCTCGCCGCTAGGGGTCCTCATCGTGATCGCGTAGATCTGGAAAGGATCCTTCTTCGGCTTTTTGACATCGACGACACCGAAGCCAATCACCTTGCCGACCACACGATGAGCCCCTCGGAAATCCACCGGTCCTTCCTCGACGCCGTTCTCCCCAGAGGGGCGAACGTCTACAGGAGGGGGCGGCGGATCCCGTCGGATCGGCTGCTGGGTGCGCGGTTGTGGTTCCGGTGCGGGACCACGGCTGGGCGCTTGCGCGTCGATCTCGTCGAAGCATGGGGTGTCCGCCCAGTAGGGGGCATCCTCGTCCATCGGCGGGCCTGCTTCCTGTGCCGGGGACGACTGCTTCTCCTGCAGAGCCGTGTACTGATCGGGTTGCGCTGGCTGTGCAGTGGGCTGAGTCTCAGTCTTGCGACTGGGGCCGCGCCGCCGTGCTGCTGCGATTTCCCGGCGGGTGTACTCGACCGCTTCTTCCAGGGTGAACGCGACCTTTTCGCGGGCCGCAATGCTGCGCGTGAACGCGGCAAGTGGCTTACGAATGCGGCCGTTCTCGATGCGCTGAATCTCGTTCTCCGCTAGGTAGGACGAGAATCGGTACTGCCGGCCCGAGATCTCCTTGAGTAAGTGTCGATCGGCGATTCGCATCACCGGCTTGTTGTCCCAGATCGAGGGCTTCGATTCATCACCGGCCACATTGGCTGACGATTGGTCGGAGGTCGATCGACGGACGACTCGCGCGGACGGCTCGTCGACAGCTTCCTTCAGCTTCGAAGGAGCTGCTTCCCTGCGCACCACTGTTGCTTCAGCCTGCGGCTGAGTTGCTTCCATCGCCTTGACGGTGTGGAGCGAACGCATAACCCCGCGAAGGGCCATGAACATCAGCTTCAACACTTTGACAACGACCAGCAAGCCGACCGGAAGCACATTGAGAATCCCGAGCGCGGGGGTCGTGACACGGTTGTTCGTGCTCTGATTCATTGATTCCTCCAACCTGTTACGTCGACGTAGTCCTCGAGCTTGCGCTCGCATTTGAGCAGGAAGCCTTCGTCGCCGAAGGCCTCGATCGTGCGCAGCAATCCCTTGAAATGTTGATGGAGACAGCGGGCAGCAACTCGCCTGATCCACTCCGCATTCCATCCGAGACGCTCGCAGACGAACTCGAAAGGCACCATCACGTCAACCACCGTGACTCCGTCGATCTCTTCGTCCGGACGAGCATCCTGAAAGGCGTAGATCCACTGCATCGCGTCATAAACGCGCAACTCGTCTTGATCGCAGTCCTCGAAACCAAAAAGGTCCGGGCCCGAGTCCTCGACGAAGTTGCGGCGCTTGACGATCGCGCGCAGGTCGTTCCACAGCAGGTTGCCCATCAGCTTGCACATCACCAGTTCTGGTGCGTCCGTCTCCTCAATCCGGCAGAGAAGTGTTTCGAACGAACCGACGGGCTGGTCTTGCTGCGCGTCGTTGTCAGCCGCGTTCTCCTCGAGGGCCAGAGCCGGCCGAGGATCCGTGGGCACTTTCTTTTCGTACACCCGGCGGCGTGCGTCCTTCATCAGGACATCCCACACACCGGATGCAGCCTCCACGACTCGCGGAACCTCAACACGGAGGAGCGCTTCGTCGATTAGTCGATCTATTCCCTTTTCCGTGGCGTATCCGAGCCAAGCGTCATCCAGCGGATGCTGGGCGACCATGGGGGATAACGCCATCGATGGAGGATCTACTGCTACTCCAAACAGTTCCAGGTTCATGATGCTTCCCCTTTGCCTCAGAGAGGCCGTTGAAAACCGGGAAGCGAAGCCGGACTCTTTCCCCTGCCGTTCGGCAGGGGAAAGGCCCGAGAGGGTCTTTCCAGGGGGGCTTAGAGATCGGCTACGTTGATCACGTAGTCGGCCAACCCTTGTATTTCTTTCGTCTGAGTTACGAAATACTCACGCGAGTATTTCCCGAGATCGAGGACACGACGCTTGAGAAGGATGAGCTGCCGCTTCTTCTCTTCATCCAGGAGTCCGTCAGTTTCGTCCGAGAACAGCGTATCGGAGCGGAACTGGGCGGCGCCAGCTAGGTAGAGAGCCACTGCGCGCATCAGACAGTCGTTGATGTACACGCTCTGTCCGCCGCTCAGCTTCTGAACCGGCTTTTCCTTCCCGTCTTCGACGTCGAGGACCATGATCTCGAAGCCTTCACGCATGGCACCGGACCGCAGTTCGCGTTGCGTTTCGAAACGCACCGAAAACCGGCCGCCGTAGCAGACAGCCAGAAGGTCATTCGCGATCGATGCGATACCGGGACCGGCATCGTCAATCGAGAAGGCCACCAGACCATCCCTGCCGAGCGCTTGGGAAGCGAGCTCCCATGCTTCGATTTCTTGGCCAAGCCTTTCAGCTACTTGCGACAGGGACCCGAGTTCTGCAACCCCGGCTTCTGCCCTACCGACACGCTCGTGAACCTGCGCCTGTTTGGCTTGGAGCTGAGCAATCTCCCCATTGAGTGCCAATACCTGTGCCTCAGCTTGAGAAAGTGACTTTGCGACACCCTCACGAACTGACGCATCGGCGCTTGTGGGCAGAGCCTGCAGCCTTTCCTGATAACCCGCAACCGCTTGCTGCTGTGCCTTCTGGACCTGTGCGATCGCAGTGTCACACGCGTGTGTGGCCGCGTCGATGTCTGCCTTGATGGTGTTCCGCGTGGTGTGGTGTCGCTCCAAGTCCGCCTTCTTAGTGGTCAGGAGGTTCACGACGCCGGCGCGGGCTGCCTTGGCTTCATCGATCAGTGGCGATTGCGATGCGAGCGGAACGAAACGATCCAGACTGCGGATCACTGCATCCAGTTCCTGTCCGACCTGGCCATGCTGCGATTCCAGTGCGTCGAGCTTTGCAACCTCGACGCCGGCCGACTTCAGCTCATTGTTGAGGGTCGCGTACTGCCTGCGCTGATTGGCTAAGTCCGTGGTGACCTTGGTCAACTTCGCCCGAGCTTCGCGAGCATCTTTCAGGAGTTCGCAACCGGCAGCGAGCTCCATGCCTGAGCATGGCACCCGATCTGCGAGCGCGGCAACAGTATTCAGTTGCGTGACTCGATCGCCAGTTGCCGTTCCTTCGCTCGCGACCCTCGCCAGATCCGCCGTCAGTGTCATGGTCTTTGTCCGATAAGGACGAAGCGCCGAGACCTGTTGTCGGATGCCGTCGAGGGTGCCAGTCAGCGCCGCCCGCTTGGTCTGCAGCGGAGCCACCTGGTCGACGGCCTCTCGAACCGTCTTCTCTCCGGCAATCCTCGTGTCGATCGTCGTCAGCCGGGTCTCGGCGTCCGTGATCTCCTTCTGGAGTGCCTTGATCGACCTGTTCGCTTCGGCGTCGCTCTGTCTCAGGGAGTGGATTTGCTTGGCCGCCTGATCGCGAAGTTCCGATACACGCACGTTGGTTCGGCGATTCTCGGTCTCGATCAGTTCGCGCCATTGCTTGCGCTGCTCATCCACACGCTGGAAGCCGGCAGCCTCCGTGTCGAGCTGCACAATTCGAACCCGCAGCTTTTGCACATCCTTCTGCGCCTGAACGAGCGCTGTTGCCTTTGCCCGCGACTGGCTAATCAGCTGTTGCACTTCGGTCCGGGCTGCGTTAGCGGCAGAGCGAAGCTCTGCGCCGGCGCGGATGCGGGCCTGTACCTCAGCGAGCTTCTCGCGAAGCAGGCTTGCGACTTCGCCCGCCGATGCGCTGTCGCGCAGCAACTCGTCGTGGCCGAGCCAGGCGCTCAAAAGTGCCTTCACGTCGGCATGCTCATAGTCCCCCAGCATCCTGCGCCGGTGAGCCGCGAACTGCGTGGTGAAGAACACTTCTGGCCGGCCCAGGATAGCTTCGATACAGCGATCGTAGGTGGCGGCGCTACCGTCGGACGTTGTTCCGTCCGGCAGGACTACCGGCGCCCAGCCTTCGCCATCCCAACGGTGCAGGAAGGCTTGCTGGTTGCGGGTCTTGCCGGTAACTCGAAAGATCAGATCGGAGCGATAGCTTACGCCATTGTGCGACCAGTCCAGTTGCTTCTGTGCGAGGGGTTCCGCGATTTCGTCCCAGTAGGAAAACGAGGAAGGTTTGAGGCCTTCACACCGCGACGGCATGAGCCGGTACGGATGCAGGTTGTCCAGGATCGTCGTCTTGCCCTGCCCGTTCCTCCCCACAAGCGCAACAAGGGTTGCCCATTCGGGGATGACCGAGAGGTCGAGAGTGAGTTGGGATTTTCGACAGCCGGAAAGGATTCCAGCAAACCCCCTCAGAAAAAGCCTTGAGGGATTCATTTTCGATCTCCATGCCGCGGAGCGGCTATTCAGAAATCGGCGCAGGGCCGCGTGTCCGAAGGGATCGACGCAGAACTATCGCTCATGCCAGGGGGCATGGGGAATAAGCTTCTGCGATTTAAATTTATGGTTGCCGCCAGCGCGGCCTTACAGCTGAGACGATACATGAGGCAGGCAGAGGATGCAATACACGTTCGTTGCGATAGCACCAATCTGTCGTGGAGCTCGTCCCTGCGACTTTGGTTTGTTGCCAAACACCGCACTTTTCAGGCTGGTGTCCGGTCTTGACAGCATCAGAGGCTGTTGGGTGTTGATTTGTTGATACTTTTCTATTCACGACGTTCTCCTTTTTGCTCATTGCGAGCGGTTGATAGGAGATGGACCGCAAGGCCCGGACAGATGTGAAGGTCTGTCGAGGCCGCCCGAAGGCGCCGCAGCGTGCGTTTGTTCATGAACAGCCGAAAAGTTACTTTGGTGCGCCCGTCCGCCCAGGTGTACTTCCCCAAAACGGCCGATGAGGCTACCCTGCGGGGGATCGCCCTGGCGGTCGAGCGGAAGGTTTCGTAGCTCCTCCAAACGCCTCGAGTACCGAGATCGCAGGTGAGTGCGCGGACATCGCCCACCTTCAAAAGATCGACCAACACCCCCGTAGGAGGTGTTGGTTCGATGTTACGTTGACATTCCGATCACGAAGCGGAGTCCGACTCGCGCCAGAGACGCTGCCATGCCCCGGTGAAGCGGGCTGCCATACGCGGCGAATGTCGAAACACGCAAGCGTTCTCCGCATGCTCGTCTGACGCAGCCGCTTTCGTATAGTTGAAACTTCCCGTTTCGACAGCCGTCCCGTCGAGCACCATGAATTTATGATGGAGCATCTTCAAGCGGTTGTCGAACTTCACCGGGATACCACTTTCCATCAGCATTCTGACCTTCGAGGACGACTTCTGATTTTCGGTAGTATCCGCGACCACAGCCACCTTTACGCCACGCGTGTGTGCCGAGATGAGCGCGCGAGCGATGGGCAGAGAGGTGAACGCGTAGGTCGCAACTAGGATCGTGGCCTCGCTACCGGCACGCGGACGAACCTCGCTGATCGCACGGATCACGCGAGCGCTAGCGCCACCTTCCGGTGAGAAACCACAGTCCCAGGTGGCGCCCGTCTCGAACGCTTGTTCTTCCGAGGCGCCTTTGCCGCCATCCCCAGTGGAAGACGTGCGAATGAAGCGCGCCACGTGCGATGGCGCGCTATTGAGCAAGTTCTCGACCGGCCGAATGATCGAGTCCACGCTCTGCGCGTGCAAAAGGGTCCACGGCATGGCCAGCATCATCGCGATGCTCGTGAGTACGACTTTCTGCTTCATGAAATAACTCCTTGATAAGGCTTGTTGCGATTGATCTGGCGTCGCTCGTCCCGAGCAAACGCACTCTCGGCACGACAACCGACGCATCGTTATCCGTCGATTTGCACCACTTTTCCACCTTCTCCGCCAACGTCGACAGCGTCGAAATCCCGCTGCAACGCTGACGCTGGGAGGCAAGCAACTTCGGCTCGATGCGAACCTCCGCCGCCTGCGCCAACACCTGTTCGATCGCCTGCTTGTCAACCGTGACGGCTAGCTCGGCATCGACCGAGTAGCGAACACGAACGAACGACCCGACACATGAAGCGGCTTGCTCTTCGAGCCAGGCCATGTCGGGCACGCCGTCGAACAAAAAGTCGACCATCACGCGTGCCGGTGTCTCGCGGAACTCGAAGTCGCAGTCACGCGGCCCAATGTTCCAGATGAGAAACCCCTTCTTCCCTTCTTCGCCGTAGTGGAAGCGCCCGATCGAACCCGGGTACGCCACACGCTGGACAAAGCCGCCGACTTCACGATCCCACGACTGATGCCGATGGATGTGCCCCAGCATCGTTGCCGTCGACTGCGCTGCGTACAACCCGCCAAGTGAGAACTCGTGGTCCTTGCCGGCCATGGGAACCCCATGCTCGGTCAACGCCCCACTCACCGTGCCGTGCCCGACCGTGACGGTGGCCACGCCGGCGGCGCTTGCTGCTATGTTTTGCGGCGCAAAGACCCCTTGCATCAACCCGGCAAGCACATCGCCCATGGCTTGCGCCACGTGCTCTGCGCCGACCGACGAGACCAGATCCGACTTGTTGACTGTCGGTACGCAAGACACCAGCAGTCGTGCATCGTCGAGCGAGTCTCCGGGCGACACGTAACGCCACTGTGTGCCTACCAACGCCACCTGTCCGATCTTGTCGACCGTCTCCACGGGATACTTGCCACCAGCAAAGCGGTAGATGGCAAGCATTCCTGGATAGTCGTGCAAGAACGTACCCTGCAGGATCAGGACTGGGCAGTGATCCGCCAGGCGCCTGAGTTCCTGCATAAGCTGATGAAGCGCCGCCGAGTGCGCGTCCTGCTTGTGGTCCGTTAGATCGCCGGAGATGATGGCGACGTCAACACGTTCACTAATCGCGGTGCTCACGGCGCTGCCGAAACACTGGCCAGCCTCAAGCAAATTCCCGATCGAGAAATGCAGGTCGCTGAGATGCGCGACCTTGATTCTCCTTGTCTGTTCCTGGTTCATGAGCGACTCCTTCTGCCACTACGTGGCGGTATGAAGGGAGTGCAACAGCTTCCCGATGCCTCACAACAGGCGCATCGGGAAGCCCCCCCGTACAGGGAGGTTGCCCACGGCATGAGCCGTATTCGCTTAGCAGGTAGCAGCCTGCTGCATGGCACCGCACGCGGATTCCATGGCAGCAATACCCGCCTGTTCGCCATTGGCGAAAAGTTGCTTGATATGCGAGATGAGATCGCGCATCTTCGGGAAGTTTCGTTCCCAGTCCCCGACGACGTGTCTGGCGTACTGCGCGAAAAGCTCCGGAGGAATCCGGTAGTCCGCGGTCAGCAAGCGAGACTCGAGGTACGCGTCTGCATTTGCCCCATAGCGGGCCAACTGCGTGATGCCCTCCACTGCCTTCGTGAGTAGATCTTCCTGCATATCCCAGCCGACGCCGTACTTGTGGTCGAGATATCGAAGAGCGAGTGCCTTGTCGCAGCCCCCCGATCGGAATACATCTTCAACCGCGGCGCGAAGCTGCGTTGCACGCGCTCGGTTACCCGTCACGTGCTCGGCGTCGATCACCCCCGCTTCCTGAGTCGGCGCCGCAGCAGCCTCAGCCTCGTCAGCCGGTGCTTGAGCAAGCCACGCCACAGGAGCGACATTCCCAACCGGGTTACGCCCGATTTGGAGCATCGAAGCGATGTCGATGGCAGGCACAATCCGCGGCACCCACTGCAGGCCGGTCTTGCGTTTTCCGTCGCCGTCGAAGTAGCTGCGCTCCTCCTGAACTTTGGTGATCCAGAAGACTGGCTTGCCGGGAGCGTTTGGATTGAAGGTCGGGATATGCCCCAGCGTGCTGCGGATCTGATCAAGCGTCGACCAGATGTTTTCCGCGGCGTACTCCGAGCTGGTTTCCATTTCAACGATGCCAAGGCCGACTACACCTGGGATGTAGAACTTCAGTTGCCCCCGAAACTGGCAGAGACCGGACTGAAACTGCTTGCACACCCGCGGCTCGCACAAGCCCCTAACCTCCCAGTCACGCGGAGGAAGACGCTTGACACCAGCCTGGCGCTGCTCGACGACCTTCTTTGCATCGAGCCCGGGCAAGCGCTCGCAGACCCGTTCTCCGCGATCGTTGAACGCGGAGTGGTAGCGATCCTCGCCCTTGTTGCTCTCGAAACGGTGCGGGAAGAAGTCGAACAGGTCGTTGCTGTGGAAGAAGACCGGGAAACGGCGCAGCTCGCGCTTGCCGTCCACGTCTTCACCGTATAGATCCAGGATCGCATTCGGAAGCACCGACATCACGAAGTCGTCGACCGAGAGGTTGAACGCCTGCGTGTTGACCGGATACATCGGATTCTTAATGCCGGTCTTGGCGGTGATGTCCTTCTCAATCACAGAGGCACGCCGCTGCTGAGCGATGCCATCCTGATAGATCTGTACTGCCGTTGCGTTTTCCTGTGCGGTTCGGGTTAAGACCTTGGTGCCGCAGCGGATCTTTCCAGATGCACGGGGGCCGCCGTAATTGGTGGTCGTGCGCTCGGACAGAATCGATTTCGTCGGTTTCATGGTTTCTGCCTTCCTGGACTTACGTCCGTTCGGGTTATCGATGGCGAGATGCCTTTTCGATCCTCATGCCAGTACTGGCGATTGAAGGAAGGCGTGCGCAGCGCGCACGGCAATGCGTGTGGCATTGCCGTACAGCCGCAGCGTGCTCGTGCGATTTCGAGGGGGGAGAGGAGACAGCGGGCACATTGCCCGCTGTTCCTATTGGGATTACGCGAGCCCCCAGACGCCCCGCTCTTCCGATGTGAAGTCCGGATAGAGTTGAAGGGTCTGGCGAATCTTCTCGCGCCAGCTGCTGTTGGTGTTGATGCGATCAGTCGACGCCGAGACGGCTTCGTAGATCTTCGATAGCGGGGCCTTGCCGCCAAGCTTCATCAGCACGGAGCGGACGATGTTGCGCCACGTTCCCTGAAGTCGTCTTTGCGCCTGGCATGCCATGGCGCCCAGGACGGCGAGAATCGTGCCCGTCTTGCGACGAAACAAAACGATGTACTCGTGCATGATGAACGGCAGATCCATCTTCCCGTACGGCTGGAAGTTGCTCGTCGCATTGTGCTGCGCTTTAATGAGCACGCCGGCCAGCTCCTGTGCCGGTAGCCGGGCGATAATCTCGGCCTGGTAGGACGTGTACACGCCGTTCCGGCGCCAGTCACCGATGATGCAGCCGTAGTAGCCGCCCGGCAAGGTCGCCTCGCGCTGGTTAAGCATGGCGAGATGCATCTTCTGATGGAAGTCCTCGTCGTCCACGCAGCGCGACAGATCGTCGGAATGCGCTTCTTTGCCCCACACCTCGCCCGAGTAGCGAATCATCCCGTGATACGGCGGATGCGACAGCACCAGGTTACCCTGCTCGCCAGTCGCTTCGACGATCGAGTTGCGCAGGATGTTGAAGCCCTGGTGCAGGTCGAGACCATAGGCCGTGATGCCCATCTCCTTGGCGACTTCGATGCTGGTGCCAGACCCCATCATCGGATCGATGAACACCGGGCGCTCGAGGCGGCCGAGGATCTGCTCGAACAGTTGCCGGTAGACGTGGCCGCTGCAGTTGCCGCGCCACTTTGCGTTGCCCCACGGACCGCGGTCCGGGAAGGACATGATACTCATGATTGATCTCCAGTTAGTGCCATTGCTGGCGGGAAAAACCGGAGTGCCGTTGGCACTGCAATGTTGGAGACATGGCAGTGCGCGAGCGAGCTTTTGAGAGAGTGGCTGTGAGACGGACCCGCCCGAAGGCAGGTCCGCACACCGTCTCGTCAAGGATGCCGTGACGACTGAATGCAGAGGCTTAGTCCGCAATATGCGGCTGCGCCCCCAGACCCAGCATGCCCATGATGCAACGGGCAACGGGTTTGAGCGGCTCGGACAACTCGTGCGCAAAATCGATCAATTCACCGACAAACGCTTTCGTGTACGTGCTCATGCTGCTTCTCCTTTAGAGTTGTGGGCCTTTCAACCAAACCGCTTCACGAACCTTTTCAGGCCGCGAACGCCAATCCAACTGGCAGCGGAAAGGTGCAGGGCGAGCATCAGCGCATGGAACGCAAGCAGGACGTAGCCCTGAAACGGATCATGCGTTACATGCTCCACCCCGGCGAAGACGCCGTTGAGGAGCAAGGCAGATGCACCGATTACGAGAGACAGCGCAGAGATGAGAACCACGTCCGCCAGAAACCGCACGAACACGATCAGCCCCTCGTCTACTGACTCTCGGATTTCTTCCTTGAGCTGATGTTCCTGGCTCATAGACTTCTCCCGATTTAAGTTGCTCCAGTCATTTGAACCACCTGACGTGATGCCGGTGAACGGCTGGAAAAATCGAAGCCCAAAAGAGCAAGGACAAGGGAACTTGTCCTTGAGCGATAGGGCAGAGTCTTGCGGAGCGCCGCCCATAGTCAGGCGGACAACGAGGATTGTTTAGCTGCAGCGAGCAGCATCCGTAAGGAAGCTGCCGCTGCACAGGTCGCGGGGGATGATTACTTGCGAGCCCATTGCTCAAGGCGGCTCGCGAAGCGGTACACGGCTTGGTTACTTGCCTTGATTACAGGAAGGGCGACGAGAAGCAAGCCTGCCAAAGCCACGATCTCAAGGATGGTCAGCTTTGTGTGGAAGGCAATGCAAAGCACGCTGATCACGATAGCGATCGCGAGGAATGTCAGATTTCCTCGGAACGCGTAGCGAAGCATTCCGACCAATAGAACGATCGCGGCGATGGGAAGATTCAGAATTCCCAATGAGGGGTGAATCCACTTAGGCCGACGACGCTGTTGGTTCAGATGCTGTTGTTGCTGGTTCATGGCGATCTCCTGATGCCGTAGCGGCGCGTGAAACCGGAGATGCGGTCCTGGCTCATGGTGTGCCTGGTGCGGATGCGACACCCGCAGCAGAGAACCGTATGAAGTGAAAATCCGCGTCCCCTTAAGGAGAGCGGATTTCCTGGTTGCGATTATCGACGACGGTAGCCATCGCCCGACTTGAGGTAAGCCGAGATCGTTGCGCCCGCCAGGCTCAAAATGAATGCCGGCGGCACGATCCCAACGGCTATGAAGATGCCCCACCCTCGCAGGACGCCCCCGATCACGACCGAGTGTCCCGCCAATGCATCGGACATCATCGTAAGCATGGTCAGACGCTCGGCGTGAACCGTAGCGAAGTAACCATCCAGAGCGGCTTGGCCACCGATCTGGAAAAGTTCTGCCCAACCCTGTGTTTCCTGAGCAATACCGATGAACCAAACGACGATCCCCGCGAGCCAGCAAACTGCGAAGGGAATCCATACGCCGCAGCAAAACTCAGACACGGCGGAGTCGAAAGCGGCGATGACTCGGTCGAGGTTCGACGGAGTAGCGTAGATCGATTTCACGTTCATGATTAACTCTCCTTTGCCGTATCGGCGCGTAGAAACCTGGAGAGCGGATCTGGGGGCGAAAATCGCCCCGCCCTTTCCGGACAAGCTGTCGAGGAAGGACTCCGTTAAATTACAGAGGGAGGGAGGAAGACTCGGACGAGTCTTCCTTGGTCGCGATTGACGTTGAGGCCGGCGTGATCAAGATCACGTGGGTCCAATCTCTGGCGTACCGGACGGCTATTCGGACCGAAATCACGGACAGCGGCGACGGGGCGAGAGACGTGGATTCAGATTGCTGTTGATGATTTTCCAGTCGTGCCAGGAAGGCGCGAAATACTGGAACGGCACTGGTTTGGCTACTTTTGCAACCCGAAAGATTGCAGAAATTGCCAAGGCGCCTACTGATCTGCGCGTGCTGCCGCCAATGCGGCGTAACTCATTCTACGTATATCTATCGGTTCCTGCAAACCGAAAATTTGGGGAGGCGGGCCTTTCGGCCCTCCCCCCCCCCAACTCAACTCACTGACAAGCGTCGCATGGCTGGTCGCCCTCATCACCGGGGCGGCGCGTGCACACGAGGCCGAGCGGCTCTTCCTCAATCGGGACAGCATTGAGATTACGCAGTCCCGTGCGCTTCTCGCGATACAAAACGTAGGCGCGAGCCAGAGCGTGATCGACGCGCATGAGCGACAGTTCGACCAGATCTTGGATGTCCTCGATCGGGATGCTTGCTTCCAGCTTTCGCGCGATACGCTCCACCACCGCATCTGCGACCGAGTCGACCAGATCGCGGTCAGCTTGCGACAGCTCTCCTTCGCCCTTTTCCTTCACCCCTCTGACATCCAGCGCGTTCAAGAGGATCGCGGCACGGATCTTCGACGGATCGAAGGCGACCGCTTCCCCGTTACGCTTTACGACGGTCTTGTTGATGATTTTTTCCGATTTCATGAACTTCTCCTATTGATGACGCTTTGCGTCGTTGAAAAGCGGGAAGGTCGTAACAGGCGTTGTTACTCGGCAGGGATGACCTGCAGGGTAAGAGCACGCTGGAACGCTCGCAGACGGGGAGCCGGATTTCTCCGGTGGCCACGTTCTTCCGAGCGCGTTTGAAAAATCGGTCTGAATGGGGCTGGCGCACGAACGCGCATTACGCTGCCTCGTGTCCTCTGGCGGACGTTCTTTACCGATTTCGGAAATGGGAAATCACGACACCCGGATGGGCGCGGTATTACGGAGGCGAACCGGTGCTCTGGTTGCTGTGGCGGCCAATAATATGGACCGATTGGAGCGGCGATGCCGACGACTCGGCGTGTATCGATAATAGTCGAACTTCCCGGAAGCGGCGAATTGCGAAAATTTGCTGGAAAACACCGGCATTCATTCCGACCCGCCTGATCCCTGCGGGGAGAATCCGGAAAGATACTTTGGGCGCGCGTCGCGTGCAGCAAGCTCACCAAACGGACCACTAGCCTTGAATACCGCCGAGCAGTCCCAACAGGAGGATTCCTGGGCCGACGTGCCCTTCACAATCCCCAAGAACCTCGACCGAGTCGAGGCGATCCGGACGAACGTCGTATCGCGCACCGAGATGCGAGTCTACTCCCCGCTCATTCGCCGCTGGGTGGATCGCGATTTCTACTTCGTCTCCGAGCGACTGTTTATCCGCAGCCGCGGACTGAAGACGCGCACGGCAACTGGCAATGCACTGCCCGGGCTGGTCAAGGACCTCAAGTATGCGACGCTGGGCCTCCAGGTGGACGCCGAGGCTTACGACGGTGAGTTGAACGAGGCCATCTTTCGCAAGACGCGGTTCGATCTGATTCTCCTCTTGCCGATGCTTTCGACGCTCTACCGCGAACTGCAGCGGGCGGATCTGGCCATCGCTCAGCTGTACATGTCCGAGTACAACAAGCAGATCACCTACGAGCAGCGCGAAGCCATGCTTCAACCGCTGCACCTGGCGCTCGTCGCAATCAAGCAGCATGCTATGGGCATTGTGCCCAAGACGATGGCTGAGCTTGCGGAAGAACTGCAGATCAGCTGACACCCCAACTGTTCGCCCGTGTTCCGGCGTCATTAGTGGCGTATTCGTGAGCGCGCCGTGCCGCGCAAATGCAGCCATTAAGGAGAGCCTTGCAGTCCCTCCCAGCCCGGCCAAGGCTCCCCGCGGACTTCGTCTTGCTCCCACGCGACTCGCGTTCTCGCTAGCTGAAGAGGCGTCGGAAGAACTGCGTCAAGGCCAAAGTGATTGCACCACCCCTACGCGACCCCGCGTCTGCAGACGTTGCATACTGGTTCGCGATTCCCGGCGGGATCCAGAAGCGGGCACCTGACGCCACGTAGGCACTGATATTCACGTCGCGCGGCTGAATGTTTGGTGGAAAAGCGAACATCGGAAATCCCTCTCGCTCGAATACGCCAACCGCAGTCTCGAGGTCCCGATTCAGTTCCTCATCAAAGACATTCTCGGGATTCAAACCCTTCGGACGCCACGTAAGCCAGCGAGGGACGTTGTGCAGCGCGTCAGCCAGGTCATGGATGGCGGCGATAGTCGTCGGGGTAAGGGGTTGCCTCGCCAAGCACCGAATCTGGACCAGGGCAGCTTGAGTAATGTGCAAGGCCTGCGTCTGCTTCTCGGTCAATTCGACCATCGTCCACTCCTCATTGATTATCCTGCTTGGTCAGGTCCCGGCCATGTTACGCATCCACGAGGTTCGCGTAGGCGTTGTCCTGATCCACGATCCGCTCGATTCCACTTTCCTTGAGGAACATGCTGGGAGGCTTCCCACCGCCAGTAGACAACATCAGGTCCTTACGCGCTCGCGTCATTGCGACGAACATCAGGCGGCGCTCTTCTTCGAGCGTTCCATCCTTCGCCGGGAAAACATCATCTTCGGCGCCAACAACCCAGACATGATCGAACTCGAGTCCCTTTGACCCGTGGGCCGTCATCAACTCGACGACCTTCGGTGCGTCTGCGCCCTCGGGCTTCTTCTCGTCGCGCTTGCTCTGCGCCATCTTGATGGCCGTCAGGCGGTCTTGAACGGTCTGAGCCAAAATCCCCCGTTCCGGGTCCGCGCGGCGCGGCATGAACATGTCTCGCGCGATCTGAATGACGTTTTGGCTGCGTTTGTCCGGAGCGTAGGAGGAAAGCCAGTCGCTGATGCCGTAGATGAGCAGCGTGTCCGCGCCGATCACCAGCGACGACTGCCAGCCCGTGAAGAGCTTCACAAAACCGCGCCACTTCTCCTTAACCGAGTCTTCGATCTTCGCCCTGGCGAAGTCCTCCGACTGACCGAGCAGGAATGCGCCGCGAAATAGCTTCTCGAGTTTGACGATGCTCTGTTCGTCGACACGGCACCAGGACAACAGTTGGTCTATTACCTTCTTCTCCGGCTTCACTACAGCCTGTATTGCCGCGCAGAAGATCATTACCTCAACACTATTCAGGATCGACTCGCCTGGCGGGCGGCGGTACGGAATGCCTAGCGACTGGAGTCGGGCCTCGACTTCATCAAGACGACGGTTATTTCGCGCGAAGATGGCCACATCGCTGCCAAAGCGGAGTGCGTCAGCGGCGTAACGCGCGGCCGCGTGAGCTTCCTCCTCTTGTGTCTTGAAGGTCTTCCATGCCGTCTTGCCGCCCGGCCCCTTCATAGCGACGAGGTTCTTGTCGACACGGTCGAGGTTGTGGTTGATGACCCTCGTGGCCGAGCTAACGATTTCGGCATGGCTTCGGTAGTTGTTGCCCAGCATCAGGCGCTCGGCGTTGAAGCTGCGCTCGAACATCTGCATGCCCTCGTAGCCGAGCGCGTTCCGAAAGCCGTAAATCGACTGGTCGTCGTCACCCACGCCGGTCAAAATGACATTTGCGCGATGGTGCGCGGCCGCCATGTCGAACTGTGGTTTATCGGTGTCCTGGTACTCGTCGATAAAGAGGCGTGTGACGTTGAGCGGCGGCACCGCGCCCGATTCGAGACCAGCGTTAGTCTTCAGAAGGATGTCCTGGAAGTCGATAACCTTCTGCCGGCTCATGATGTCCGTGTAGATTTGGGTCATCTGCTCATGGCGGAGCTCCGCCGCCGGCCGGCCCGACTTCACTTGCTCGATGATTCGGCTTGCCTCTTCGAGCGTTAGGTCTTCGATCGCGAGCTCCGATAGCGCGCGCAGGATAAAGCTACGGCGCATCCCTTCCTTAACGATCTTCCACTTAGTTTTTCCGAACGGCCATGGCCGGCCGGCGATGATGTCTCGACCGAATACGACCTCCCGCCCGTTGTCGGTCGCCAGATCCGGGAACGACATTAGGTTCATGACCGAGTGGAAGGTGCCGACCAGGATCCGGGAAGCGGCTTGCTTGCCAGCGAGTGCGATGGTACGGGCTCGAAGTTCGAGAGCAGCTTCTCGCGTGAACGTGACCGCGGCGATGCGCTCAGAGCGATTTTGCAGAGTCGCCGCGATCTTGCGCGAGATAGTGTTGGTCTTCCCAGACCCCGGGCCCGCGATGACGAGGCAGTTACCTTCGCAGTTGGCTACGGCCATCTGCTCGTCGTTCAGGGGCGCGAGGATTCGCGCAATCGCGTCATTCATGCCGCCACGGCTTCTTCAGTGTGAGCCGCTTGGAGGGGTTTTGCGCCCACCGGCTTCCCCTTCGCTAAGGCGCGGCCGCGCAGCGACTGATTCACGTGTGACGCGAACCCGTAGATCTTGCCGAGAGCCTGTTTGGCGAGCAGTTGGCGCTTTTCGGTTTCGCCGTGGCCAATGAGTTCGTTCCACTCGAGGCCAGCCATCAGCTCCAGCGACTGGTCGTATTTCATCACGCCCCTCAGCATCTTGATGCCGAGACGCGAGCGGAACAGCGCCTTCATGTCGACGGCCGGCGACAGGACTTCCGGCTTGATCCACGGCATTCCTTCGGCCTCCACTTGGATCTTCCCTTCCGTCACCAGCATCGTAACGCGGCCGAGTTCCTTATCGGCGTCGGTGTAGAACTCCTCGACCAGGGTGTGCAGCTGCTCGACGACTTCTTGACACTTCTTGCCGAGCACCATCTCGCCGTAGCGCTGAAGGTTGTGCGAGCAGTAGTCGATTGCGCCGAGATAGCGCTCCAGCGCCGAGCCAACGACACGATCTTTCACGACGACCTGTTGCGAGGCCATCACGATGCCGGCTTCCGGGGTCGTGAGCGCCTTGCGGCCTTTCTCACGCTGACTGGCCGCCTTCTTCATCAGGCGGGCGCGCGTGGCTTCCGGACTTTCGTCGTCGGCGGGAGTCGGAGCCTTCGTACGGCCGCTCTTGTTGCCGTCGGCCATGGACATCTCGACTGCCGCATCCAGATCGCGGAGAGCCGCCTCCGCTTCGAGCTCTGCGGCACTCTTCGGCTGGAGAGCCGTGTCGCCTACGTTGTCCTGACCGCCGAGTCCGGCGGACACAATCTTGCTGATACTACCGGCTACGATGTTATCGGCGCTCATACTGACCTCACTCTGTTGGAAGTCCCGATAGCTTCGCCCCGACCGCATCACAACCAGAATGGAATATCAGACCGTCTGCATCTTTATTCAGCGACGCCGGTACGCTGAGGAACCTGGTTCGGTGCCAACTCGAGTCGGATGTCGATGAAGTCTACATCGCCGGCGTATGCCTGCGTGGTGGGGCGTTGGGGGCTCATGCCAACCCGCATGTCGTCAAGCAGCGCGGCCGATGGAGCCTTTGCCCAACGCACTGCAAAACGGAAGGTGGCTCGGCGGCGCATCGTGTCGATAGCATTACCGAGTGCGCGCAATTCGACTGGCTTGTTCCTGTGGCGGAAGCCCAGGGCAACCACCATCTCTTTTACACTGAACTCTAGGCTCACGAGGGCATTGCTCAAAATGAGGACGATGTCAGAACCTTAGCCGGACGAGGAGCGTCCGTCGAGTCGAATATCGGGCGAGGTGTATGGGGAATGTATGGTTACCAGGCGTTCGGGGCGGACGCCGCCGGGATTGCACACCATTGACGTAATGTGCTTTTTTCATTCCCAACGCTCAATAATTGGCAGTGATCGCATATTCATGAATGCGAGGGAGGTCGAATATTGCCGAATGTGGCCAAGTCATTTGGCTCGGGAGAACTTGCTTCGCTCCCTACTCTCCCGGCATGGCTCACGTATCTCGCTTCCGAATCATTCGTCCGATCCTCATTTTCGCCTGCCTATTCTTCTGCGGCGTACTATGCGCCCGGCCGCCGGCTGCGGCAGCGGGCTACGTCGCGCTGCCCGCGGCTCTTTGGTGTCTGCGCGAGCTCGGCAAGACGTCCCTCTTGTACTTGCTCGGATGGTTCCTTGGCGCACTCAGTAGCGTGGCGATCGGAGTGCTCGACGTGGGCGCCGGCCGCCCGATGGCCCTTACGATTTGGCTCGCGCTCGCCCTGCTCTCGACTCTCTTCACGGCGCCGGCCTTCAGCCGCCGGGCGACGCCGGTCGAGCGTTCGGCATGGGTATTCATCCCGCTGTCGCTGCCCCCCCTGGCCCTGGTTGCCCCTTTGCCGCCTGCCGCAGCGGCTGGCTGGTGGTTCCCGTCGACTAGCGTACTGGGTGTACTGTTCACGATCTGGACCGCGGCGGCCGTGCTTGAGGCGGTCAAGCGCCCGTCGTGGCGACCGCTCTTCGTTCCGACGTTCTGCGCCGTACTATTGAACGTCTACGCTGTTCTCGTACCGGCCATGCAGTCCCGTGTAATCGCCATGAGCCTGCCGGTTGGTAAGCCACCTGTGGACTTCGACGAGTCAATCCGTGCCGCACTGTCGTACGGACCGATCGTGCGGGGGGCCGCTGCGGTGCCTATCGCGTCCGGTGCGCCGACTCCGATTGTCATGCTTCCGGAAAACGTGCTTGGCCCTGTCTCGCCGGGGCTAGTCGACGCACTCCAATTGCCGTCGGCCGTCCGGCTAATCGCGGGCGGATCGGGAGCAGTCCCGTGGGCGGAGCATCTTCAAAAAGGCGTGTGGGTTTTGCCGGATCGTGTGTTCTACCCCGCTATTCAGCCGATTCCTGTTATTGAGGACGGACTCAAGCCGCACTGGAGCGCTATCGGGCGCACGGCGAAGATAGGGGATGAACGTTATTCGCTGCTCGTGTGTTTCGAGGCAGTCACATCTCTTCCCCTTTATCATCTGCACTACCGAACACCGGTCCTGCTGCTCGGCAACGGTTGGTGGGACCGCAGCGGAATCATGGATATCGAGGTATCTCTCGCACGCGCGTGGGCCCGTCTCTTCAACGATCCAATCGCGATTGCACGCGGTTTTCCACTTTAGGGAAAGGCTCCGTAATTCCATAGGTATTTGAGCGCCGCGCTCGAGGACTTCTCACTTATCGTCACACTCATCATGAGTGACGCGATCCTTCCGCACGGCGCAGCGAAACTACAGCCCACCATCACGATGGTAAAGGCTGGGCCGTTCGTTGTTCGCCACTTGGCACCCGGCAAGCCCTTCCTGGAGTTTACGGACGGGAAATATGTCCTCGTGTACCCCAAGCACCCGGACGAGATGCCGATTCTGTCTATCGCGGATCGGCTTCGCTATCGCATCAACCAATGGCTCATTTCGCGTCGGGCAACGTGGTATGTCCCTCCGATGAAGTTCTCGTTTGCATCCTTGCCTACGGCCCACAACGGCACTTCCGCCAGGCCGGCCGCATCGCGCCCGCGCGCTGCGGCGCGAGCCAAGTACAGGGGCCGCATGCGTGCCAGCGTGGTGGCGGTCTCTATTGCCGTCGGTCGAAGTTCTCTGATCGTCTTTCTCGGATTCATGGCGCTGATGGGCGTCACTCGGTTCGTGCATGTCGACGCACAAACCGTCTTTCAATCGGTCCATTTCGGCATTCCGCACTTTCTTACGCCTTGGCGTGAAGCAAACGATCCCGTCGACAGGGCGTTGCATGGGCAACCGAACGGATACTCCGCAATTCCGTACTACCCGAGCATCACGCCACGCACCTTCTCGACACCCCCATCTGGCGACAACTCGCCTCAGGTACGAGATAAGGATCACATCGTCCGTGACGCGGCCAAGGGCTGGATTCCGCTGCCGGGCGGTGGCCCTTTCCCCATGAACATGCCAGCCTATGGTGACGACGGCCAGAAGGGACCGATCAACCTCACGATCCACCCGCCGACGTTCACCTCTCCTGACGCTTATGGCGATGGGGAGGATAGCGGCGATGCAGTGGCGCTGCTCGGAGCAACTCCCACCCCCGTGGCTGCGCCGCCTCGACCCGATTCGGGACATATCGCTCCGAAGAAGGTGCATGGGCCTCGCGTCCTAGCGGTGCACTCTGCTCGTGAGCCAGTCACGCCACGCGCGGTCAATCATCCGACGCCGCAACCCCACCTTGAACCAGTTCAGCAGCAACCGCAGCAGCAGAGCCGCGACACGGTCAACGTGCAGCTTATGCCAACTGCGACGCAGGCCGCACCGACTGTGACGCAGGCCGCACCGACTGTGACGCCGCGCCAAAGCGACGCCAGCGAACCACAGCATCAGACCACTTCGGCAGACGTCCCTGCCACGCCCAAATTCAATGTCGTCACGAAGAACGGTGACGCACTGGTCGTTATGGATCACGGCCAGATGAAACAGATTTCTGTCGGACAGACCCTGCCCGACGGTTCGACGCTGCTTACCGTCCAACAGAGCGGCGGCGGCTTCTCTACCTCCCGCGGCAACTATGTCGCCTACTGAAGACTAGGAGTATTCCATGCAGAACGCAGCACAGCACAACGAGGTTATTGACGGCGCAGCAGCTGTTTCCTATCTCGACAAGTTTCGCTCGCCGGAACCGGTTCAAGCCGAACAACAGCAGGCAATCCCTCGGTCACGTACCGCGCTGCCGAACCTGCGTACGATGTTCGATCGCCTGATCAACATCTTCGGCCGCGACAATGACGGCGTCTTCTACCTTGACCATGAAAAGCACAATATCCGTTCGACGTTCTCGGGCGACTTCGAACTGCAGGGCATGATCAAGACACGCGCGGGCGCGATCTTCAAGGGCTCGCTGCAAAGCTCGGATTCGCTGATCAAGTCAGCCGGTACGGTGGTCATCGACGTCGATGCGGATATCGCAATCGATATCGAATGTGAAACGCTGATCGTGCTAGGTAAGCACTCGGGCAAGGCCACCGTGCAGGGTACGCTCATCAACATGGGCGTGATCAAGGGCGAGTACATGTATGGCGCTCTCGAATCGTTTGGCCGCATCGAAGGCATGGTCGAGCAGATCGCGAACTGATCACCGTTCTCCGTATGCTCTTCCCGGGCCTCTTCTCGCCATGGTCGCGCCGCGCGGCGACCATGGCTGTGCTGGTCTGGTGGGCAGTCCTTTCGTGGCATCACCGTGACTTGTTTCATGAGGTTGCTGAACAGGCCGGCTTGCCCCGCGTGATTTCCGGAATCAAGTGCGCAATCACGAACGGAGCGAGTGCAGCCGCTATCTGCTCCCAGACCGATCCGCAATCCAATCAGCAGAGGCAAAAATGAGTCGCAACTGGGAAAGTGTCTACGCGAACCTCGGCGACGTGACCGATTGCCTGCGTGAAGCAGTTCGTACCCTTCGCAAGGAGGTGCAACACGCGGTGCCGGGTACAGCCCGGGGCACCCCGGCGGTTGACGTGAAGGCGAATCTGGAACAGCGCATCGCATTGATCCAGGAGGCTATTAAACTCGTCGAACAAGACCGCTCCGATTTCTACGTATCGCACACGCCCGAGGTGCGGAGCGCTTGGCCGCAACCGAACTTCCTTTTCGGTGTTCCGTCGGTCGAAGCGTGATCGACTCCCATACGATGAACATGAATGTCGGCTCCCACGTCTTCCTGCTGGGCCCGCATGGTTGCGGCAAAAGCACCATTGGACGCCATCTAGCTGCGCAGGGATACGTCCACTTGAGCATTGGCCTGATTGGCCGTCTCGCTCGCCGTGGCGCTCGCCCGGCCGACCTACCAGTGCGCGTGCTTCAGGTGATGGCACGCCATGTGCCGGGTGAAGCGCTCGATCCGCGCGCCGCTACCGAAATCCTCGACTACGCTCGCAGTCTCGATCGGGTCGTGATCGATGGCTTCCCAGCCCACGTCGAACACCTCGCCCTTCTAAACGACATCGAGCGGTGGAAGTTCGTATACGTGCTGACGCCCCGTCAGATTCGGGAACAACGGCTCAGGGCACGCGCAGAGACCACGAAGCGAGGCTGGTCTCCCGGTCTTAAATCGGTCCGCGATAGCCTTCTTCCCTCGCTATGCTGGCATTTACGATCGAACGGCCAACTCCTTCGACATTTGAACGGTTGACACGCTCGATTATGTAATTATGGGCGAAGGCACACCTCCGCAAGTCGAAGGTCTTCACGATCCCACCTACATCGAGAGCCAACTTCTGTGACGCCTTCCCTCCCCGTAGAGCAGGATATCCGCAGCAGCACTAAGCTGATCGAGACCCTTCTGGAGTATGCGATCCTGTATGCCGCCTCGTCCGCGGAGCCGCGGGATGGATCATGCTGGGAAGCCATCAGTTTCGCGCGTGACTACCTGCGGGAAATGGCGCCCAGTGCCAGCGGATCAGACAAGCAGCCACCCCACATCGATTCGCCTTGGCCTGAACTCCAGCATGAGCTTCTGACGGGCCTGTACGAAGGTCACTTTTCAGTCGACTACCAGCCAGTCTGCGAACTTGCCTCGCACGCGGTCGTGGGCGTTGAAGCACTCGCGCGGTGGGCCCATCCGAAGCGAGGCAGCATCTCGCCAGTCGTGTTCATCCCGGCCGCCGAGCGCGCCGGCTCCATCCACGCATTGGGTCGCTGGATTCTCTTGAAGGGCTGCGAGCAGATGGTCGCGTGGGATCGGGAAGGCCTGTCCATCCCATATCTGTCGGTGAACGTCTCGCCGCTCCAGCTCAATCGCGAAGCATTCCTCGCCTATCTCGACGAGGCGCTGATCATCAGCGGCCTGACTCCGTCGCGTTTGGTGCTTGAAGTGACCGAGAGCCTTAACCTCTTGCACAACAGCTACGCCGTCGAGAAGACATTTCGTGAGCTGCGTGATCGCGGCGTCCGGATCATGATCGACGACTTCGGAACGGGCTTCTCGAGCCTGACGTACCTGCAGAACCTGCCGTTCTCGGCCATCAAGATGGATAGGCAGTTCGTGTCGAAGCTACCTTCCTCCCGCACTGATCTGGAAATCATCAAGGCGATCTCCCAGCTCACTCGCCAGTTGGGTATGGACCTAATTGCGGAAGGCGTTGAGACACAGGACCAGAAGGAAGCGCTCGTCAAGCTTGGCTGCAATTTCATTCAGGGGTGGCTGATAAGCCCTGCACTGCCGGCTGCTGCCCTGAAGCGTGAGTTTGACGAGGGGCGTCTGGCCACGAAGAAGCCGCTCGTGGCGATCGCGGCTTGACGGCTGAGGCCGCCTCTCGCCGCCTAGAATCGCTCCCGCGATTTGGAAGGAATTGCGTCTCGCCTGCTTGATCCTGTACATCTCAGCATCGGCACATCGCAATATCGACTCGAGTAACTCTCCGGGCGTCATTGCCCGCGATCGCCATTCGGTAAATGTGGCCGCACGACGCTTTGGCCGCAGCTTGCTATGAGCGGCTAAAATGGGGCGCAAGATATCTCGGCGGGGCGGCGCTGGCCGGCACTGCGTGAGGGACATCCCTCCGCGCCTTGCGGCGGGAGGGATAATTTCTTCAGGGGTTACACGAGTTCGAGCAACTGCGAAACGATCTGGTCTTTGAGGCGAGCCCCTGGACCAAACCACGCGCTGTTGAGGCGGGTCTCGTTGTTGCGCGCCTGGCGCTCGAAGTCCACGTACTGCGTGACTGCGTTCACCAGACCCCAGGCAGTGTTGCGCACACCGCTCATTTCCGATCCGCGGCCCGAACCGTTGAAGAGCTCCATGATCTTTTTGTAGCCCCGCGTTTCGGTCACGATAGTCGCGACGTTTTCAGCTTGTTGCGCTGCGAGCACGCCTGCCAGCACCATGCCAGCTTCGGTGCTACCCATCGACGTCCTCGAGAACGACTTCATTCGGGTGACGAAGGTGCTCCACGACTCGCCGGCCAGGATGCCGAGTTGGCTCTTCACCACGTCCGGATCGAACTCCGCGTCGTGACGAATACGCACTTGGCTCTCGACGTCCCGGTTCAGCGCGAAACGCAGGGTGTTGTTACACACCACACGCGTGCTCGTGTACATCGCCGTCGTCGCAATCGCACTGTCGTATGACGTCGCGAGGAGCAAGTAGCCCTTCACATTGTCACCCGGAACGATGTCTTGCTTCAGACCTGTGTTCGCGAGAACCCAGATCGTCCGGCCTTCTCGCATCGATCCGGCCGTTTCGATCTGGAAGCCGGCGCTCCGAGTCAGATCGCGGAAGAACTCGAGAACCGAGTCCGGCTGGACGACGCGGTACTTCTTCGTCACGACCGACAGGCCCTTCAGGTTGTCGCTTCGCACGAGTACGTCGTGGCCGTCGAGCTTTAGCGTGTCGCCACCCTCCTCTTCCGAGGAATTGAAGCGCACCGGCCGTCGCAAGATCGACCACTCCAGGCCGGCGGCTTGACGCCACTCCTCGATCGAAGCTCCTCGCTGGACTTGCTGGCCCAGACCGTGCCAAGGCTTGTCACCGGTCCAAGCCATTTCCGCGCGACCAAGTTCGTTGATGGTGAGTTGATGCATTGCTGTTCTCCATTGTTGCGCGGGATTGCGCCCTTGATAATGAAAAAAAGGCAGCCCATCGTTTCCGATGGCTGCCTTGTTGATTGCTTGCTGCGGTGAGTCCCGGTGGGACTCTGTGAATTACCACTCAACTTCCAAGTTCGCGATCTCGTCGAAGCGCACGAGACGCTTCGCATTTATGGGGCCGCCTCGATCCAGATGCCACAGATCGAGGTCGACCGTCATCGTTTGCTCCATGTCGTCGAGCGAATGGCCCATGACCGCACCGCGGATGGCCTCTCCGGAATGAAGCCGGACGCGGAGCAGGAATCCGCCCCCGCTCGCGTCCGCTTCCCGGATCGTTTCGACGATCCTGCTAGCTTTTGCCATGATGAAACTTCCTGGGTGAGCGCCGGACCAGAACGGAGCCGGGTGTTGCGATGGAAGGTTGCTTGAAGGGTGACGTTTCAGTGCAGCCGGACCTCGAGAGATCCGGGAGTGCACAGGGCACGCAGCAGCGGATGAAGCACCGTGCGACGTTGCTCAAGACGCGGGCCACCGATGCAGTAGTCGATCAGGTTCAGGCTACTGTCTGTGATGACAGTGCCGTAGACGAACTGCGAGTTTGACGTCTTCCGGTGAAACTGGAATACACGCGCTTCGTCGTAATCGAACTGTGGAGATTTGAGGATAGTGCGCGCGATGAAGTCAGGATATTCAAACTCGTGCTGTGTTCGAATCTCGCGAAGGTCGCGCTGTTGCAGTTGCCCGACGTCTAGGAGCTGACCGGGGGCATTGATCGGATCGGAGTACCGATGTCTCGGGGCCACAAACTTCGTGACTTGGCCCGGACCTACGACCTCTTTCACTTGAATGACTTTCAGGATTCGCTCGTAGGAGCGGTTCCCTATGTCAGGAACGGGAATTTCCATTTCGTCCTCCCTTTTTTTCACCTGATGCCGCCAGCGCGGCTGCTGAGAAAGAGGACGCCATCCGTTGGATGGATGTACGGATCATACCCCAAGAACTTGCTGGTGAAAACACACATGCTTCAAGCTGGTTGCTCGTTCCAGGCATTCGGCAAACTCTCAAATCCAGTTCGGGGGTATGCACTATCCATTCGCGAAACTACCATTTCCACGTTCATTTGCATTCCGTAGAATGGCGAGACAATTAACGTATGAAGACGGTGTGGCAATCGGGCCTGCCGTGATGAACGAGGTGGTTATGAATCCACTTATGCCCTTGGTCGCAGTTGGGTGGCTGATCCGCATCATCGGGATGTGCGTCTGGGCGGTCGCCTTCTCGCACGTCTCGCATGGTGGCCTGGTCACGCCGACGGACATCGACAAACTCATGTTCGCGACGATCGTCGTGCCGGTTCTGATCGTGCTCCCAGACTTCTACAAGGCCTGGAAGTTCTTGCTGGCCTACGCCTTGGTAGCGGCCGGCGCCATCACTGTTGTCAGACTGGCGCACACGGGATGGTCAACTGTGCTGACGGTACTGGGCATCTGGACGTTTCTACTCTTTGCACACCCGCGGATCCGCCCGGCGCTCCTAAATTTTCGGGCGCGGCTTAACGGAGGTGCGTCTCAGCCGATGAATCCGGCTCAGGCTGCCACCTCAGCGCCGCGCCAGGCCCGCCATGGTATTCAGAATCAGCCGCCGCAACCGCCTGCACCGAGTTATGACTTTTCGGACAGTATGAGCACTCCGCGCTACAAGTTCGCGGACGTGGTCGGTATGGCCGAGACGAAGGAGCGCCTGCTCGCCGCAGCGAAGGATGTGATCGCCGCGCGCGCGACACCACGCAACGGCATCCTCCTGTTCGGTGATCCAGGGAACGGGAAAACGTTGTTTGCCGAGGCGCTTGCTGGCGAACTTAACGTGCCTTTCTTCTCGATCGCTTACGGCGACATCGCTTCTATGTGGGTTAACGAGTCAGTGCAGAAGGTGAAGGCAGCATTCGCGGCGGCCCGCAAGACGGGCTTCGGTGTGTTCTTCATCGACGAGATTGACTCGTTCTTAAAGGAGCGTAGCGGCAATGGCTCGCACCACATGGACCGCGATCTGACCAACACGATGTTGACCGAGATCGTGAATCTGCGCGGCACGAAGATCGTGCTGGTCGCGGCGACGAACCACCTGGACGACCTCGACAGTGCCGGTGTTCGCGAAAAGCGCTTCGACTTCAAGGTGGAAATCCCGGCGCCGGATCAGGAGGCTCGCCAAGCCATCTTGCGTCGTGCGATCGGTGGCACTGCTGGTTACGATGTGGCCGAGCCTGCCGTGATCACGACGCTGGCAGAGCGTTGGGCGGGTTACAGCGCGGCACGTCTGACCGCTGTAGGCGAGCAGATCGGCGAAATGCGCCGTAGCGGCGAATTCGCTGGCAAACTCAGTTTCGAGATAGGCATGCGTGCGTTGCGTCTGGTTCAAGGCCGCAAGGGGAAGCTTCCGGAGACGGTGAAGAGCATCGACGAGATTCTGATGCCGGAAGAGTCGCGTAATGTCCTCAAGGACATGGCCTTCAAGATGGCGAACGTGTATTCGCTCGAAAAGATGGGTAGCCGCTTGCCGACTGGTCTGATCTTCGTTGGCCCGCCGGGTACGGGCAAGACCCAGGCCGCGATGGCGCTCGCCAAGCAAGCAGATTGGGCCTTTCTCAAGATCATCGGCTCGGAAATCGCGGCAAAGCCCGAAGCATGGGACAAACTGTATAAGACGGCGTGCGACATTCGCCCGGCAATCGTGTTCCTAGACGAAGCGGACGGAATTCTGCGCGACCGTCAGTATTCCGGCTACGGCATGCTGACCGAGAAGATCCTAACCACCATCGACGGCGCGGGTGGCCGAGTGCGCGACCTGCTGTTCATCGCCGCGACGAACTACTACGACCGGATCGACAGCGCGGCGGTGCGCGGGGGGCGCTTTGAGGAGAAGATCGTTTTCGACGTGCCTGAAATCGAGGATATGCAAGCGTATATCCGCGCCAAGCTGGATCGCCTCAGCGACTGGACGGTCGAAGCATCGGTCGAATTGCTGCTCTGCGAGCACCTCCTCGGCCACTCGATTGCTGATGCCGACGCGGTGATCCAGAAGGCGATCGACGCCGCCGCGGTTCGCCGCCTGCGCGAAAACACCACCGACATTCGGGAATCGGACGTGGGGCAGGCCGTGAAGGCTGTGCTGCGTGCTCCCGCAGGTTCGATGTGATCGTGACCGGGGTCAGGCGTCGCCCTCTCCTTGGCCTTTGCTCGCCTATTGTTTGATCTTTTCGATATGTCCATTGACCAATCCGAAGCCGTTGATCTCGACGTACTAGTGCCGCTTCTCCTCAAGCGGTTCCGCGACCGTAACAACCCGAATGCGGGATTTCCTGACAGCCAGATCCGCGCTAAGCTGCGCGACATAGGGGTTGTACTTCGTGCCGGCGATTTCGACAAGCTCGCGCTGGCTTTGCGACGGACTCCCATCGCGCCGTCCGCCGAACTGCTTGCTCAAGTGCGGGCGCAGCTCGGCGAGCGTAAGCCGACGAAGCCGAATATACGGCTCGTCGCGGACGAGCTTGGGTTGTCTCTGACATACCGCCAGCGGATCGGGGTATATCTGCATGTGGTTGACAGAAAAACGACCACGATTACGGACGAAGTGTTGGCTGACCTGCGGGCCAAGAGCGCAGGTTGGCCACTCACGCGCGCGAGCATCGGCAACTTGGCTGCGTCGCTCGGCTACAAGTTGCTGCGAAAGGACGTCGACCAGGTCACGCGTCTGCTGCGCCTCGACGCGGCACAGCAACATCCGGTCGTGATGAGCCGGCCAACGTTGGAGTTGGCCAAGGTACTGTCCAAGAAGGCCGGCGTGTCCATCGAAACGGTTTTTCTCCGTGCGTTGGTGGACAGTGCCTTAGGAATGCTGGACCACCAGCGGTTCCACTTCGACCCGCGCGGGCGGGATCCCCTGAGTGTCCAGCACGTCCGTCTTCGCATGCAGGTCATCGACCCCGCCAGCTTCCCGCGTGAGGTGGAAGTGGCCGTCTGAGAGATCAGGACCCAGGACTTTCCGCCGCGCCCAGGGCTCCAGTCATGGCGCCGACCATGCCCTCGATACTGCCGGCCGTGGCGGGCGTGACAATCCAGCGGCCGCGTACCGCTATCGCGGGAACTGCAGAAAGGTCCATCGCGCGGAATGCCTTGTCGCCAGCATCGATCCGCTCCAGCATGTCGGGGGCGTGATACGCGTCCACCAGTCGCTGAGCCTCAATGCCCTCCTCCCTTGCCCACTCGGCCAGATCATGGTCCGACGCCGGGAAGTCGGCCTTACGCGCGACGGCCTGGAAGGCGGCCTCCTGCAAGCGCGGAATCGCGCCGAGGCTGTCGAGCGCGTTGAAGAGCGCGGCCTCGCGGGCCAGCTCCGGACGGCCGCCAGTGACCGGGACGCGCTTCAGGATGACGGTCGGCCCCAGCTGCTTTGCCCATACCTCAAGCATGGGCTCGAACGCGCGGCAATGCGGGCAGCCGTAGTAGAAATAGTCCACCACGACGTTGCGCTCGGAAGCGGTCGCAGTGGCAAGAACGGACCGGGTTTGCGCGAGATCGTAGCCTGTGTCGGTGCGCTTGTAGTCACCGTTTGGGTGCATCCAGCCAGCTACGCCTACGGCTATCAGCGCTCCTACAGACGCCGAGATAGCCGGCACTTTCCAGCCTTTGGTCCAGTGGATCAAGATTGACCTCAAATGGGATTGGGATGGATTGAGTGTGCCCGAGAGCTTGGGGATTGGAAGCCCGAATGAGGGGGGAACTGAGGGGAGATTATCCGCCGCTAGGGAGGAGCGGAAGAATAGCGTTCCTGAATGGGCACGTCCGATGCAGTCCGGCAGTGGCCAGGATTACGTTGGAGCCTATTCCGAAGCTGCCTTGGCACCAGATGCCAGCGGTGCTGCGGCAAGTTCGTCCAGTTCCGTGACTGGCGTTGGATCAACCGGCCCAGCCAAGCCAAAAGTGAACGACATTGGCCTCACAGATAATCAGGTTCTGCTCGGGAAGGCAAAGCCGTCGGATTGGTTCGATTCCACGATTGATCCAGTCAACAAGACGATTTCGGTCAACGTCAACGTGAAGTACGATACCAGTACGTTGACGGGTGCTCAGGCGACTAGGTTGATGTCCTTAACCCAAGATGGGGTGTCTGTAGTGGTCAACTGATCCCGGACACTGCGTTAAGTTTTTCTTCTGCGACTGCCGGCGCCACACCGTTATTGAATTGATGCGGTCGAATCCAGTTGTACCGCTGCATCAGGTAATGGCTGATGTCTCGATGGGCTTCTCCGGCACTCATGTATCCAGTGCTCGGCACCCATTCCGTTTTCAAGCTTCGGAACAGGCGTTCCATCGGGCTGTTATCCCAACAATTTCCACGCCGACTCATGCTCTGCTTGATTCGATAGCGCCATAGTCTCTGACGGAATTTCCGGCTGACATATTGACCGCCCTGGTCGCTGTGGAACATCAAGTCCGTAGGCCGACCGCGTTGCTCGAATGCCATGTCTAATGCCTTCACCACCAGGTCGGCATCGGGGCTCGTCGAGAATGACCAGCCGACAACGCGGCGAGTGAAAAGGTCCAACACCACGGCCAAATAATGCCAGCGCCCCTGTGCCCATAAATACGTGATGTCGCCGCACCAGACTTGATTCGGTGCCGCCACATCGAACTCGCGATTCAAGACGTTCGGAATGTCGATGCGCTCCACCGTAGCGCGCTTATATGCGTGGTTGCCAGGTTGCTTGCAAATCAAGCCGAGCTCGTCCATCAGACGGCTGACCTTAAAGCGCCCAATCGTCGTGCCTTGCTCGCGCAGCATGCCCATGATGCTGCGGCTGCCTGCTGAGCTTCGGCTCTCGACAAACAACTCGTGCACGCGACTGCGCAGTGCCATTCGTGCCGCATCAACTCGCGCTCGACGATTTCTGTATGCGTAAAAGCACGACCGAGGTATATCGAACAACTCACACAACATGGCTACCGGAACGCCGTCGCCGACCTGGTCGATTATTTCGTACGTTCTATCCCTTCCGACATCAGTAGCGCGGTAGCTTTTTTTAAAATGATCTTCTCCCTCTCGAGGCGTTCAATCCGCGCTTCCAGCTCCTGGATGCGCTGCTGCTCTGGCGTCATTGCAGGACTCTGAGGCGTGATGCCGCGGCGCTCCTGGTGCAGTTGTTGAACCCAACGGCGCAGAACCGACTCCGCGACGCCGACCGACCGGCTGGCATCGACGTGGCTATAGCTCTGGTCGAGGACTAGAGATGCAGCACTGCGCTTGAACTCAGGGGAAAACGTACGACGTTGCTTGCTCATCAGACACCTCTTCATGGCGAGTATTCTCGCCTAAATTGGTGTCCGGGGAGATTAGACCACTACAGTCTCAGTTCTGGAGCCGATCCATTGACCTGAATGGCGATACCTATGCCGTTAATGTCAACGTGAGCGAAGACGAAAAAGGCATGCCCGTTCGACTTAAGATCGACAACGGGAAGGAGTATGTGCGCTCGTTCAATACGAACGGCGCTGGCTTCCCATTCTCTGTTCCAGGCGCCACCATCAATTACCAGCAAGGTTTCAGCGGCGGGAATTTGGACTGGGCTGACAAGGACTACCAACTTGTCTCGGCGCACGAAATCGGACACCCGATCCTTACGTTGGCTGCCGGCCGTGAATACTCTTGGAGCCATGAAGGTACTTCTGGAACCCTTGGTGGTGATAACGGCACGTATGCCCCGGTGCCAAAGACTGGCGAAATGAATCTGATGAAGTACTACGAGGACGCGTCAGTCAACATGAGATATGCCCGATCTATTGCGAGTGAGAGCGATGTCAAAAATCTTATCTATATCTCTAAACGCCATTAAGGCGCTGGGTCTACTGGCGGCGTTGTCCGGCTGTTCGCTGGCGCAGAACATGGAACAGGATTTTCCATATGAACTGCGTATTGAAAACAAGCTAACGGCGCCAATAGCCTACTGCGAGGACTTTGAAGCTGAGACCTGTCCTCATGTCGTCCAGAGCGGGCAGAGTGATCGCCAAATCTTCATGTCACATGTTGCCAATGGCAGTGACGAAAAGAAGTTGGCGGTATTCGACCGCCAGAAAATCAAGGTCTGCGGGAAGCTCATTGACGTCAAATTGATTCGGTCCGTGTCCCCGGTAGTCAAGCGCGACAAAGACCATTTCGAGATCGTCATCGACAAGGCGGTACACGACAAGTTTTGCCCGTAGCATCGGGGCTTCGATTGTGTTCGTGGCGTGAATCTTCTTGGTATTTCCAAGACTTCGCGCCTGCACTGATCTAAAGCAGGATAGGTTTTCGCCACTATTCGTATTACAAGCCGGTCGGCGCAGTTCGGCGCTGACCGGCTTGGTACTTCCAAGCTTCCCGAGATTGTGCCTGCCCGAGGCAGGATAGGCTTTGGCCGGGATTTGTAATACGGCTTGGCGGCTTTGCATCCAGACTGCATCCCCCATGTAGGTTTTATGTAGAGAAAACGTTGCACGGTGTTGCATCGGTGTGGAGTTCTTGTAAGTTTTTTGTTGCGTCGCCGGCCGGCGCCACCGTTGGTGCCGGTCGGGACCACGCCACCAGGCTTCCTAGTGGAACATAAAGAGGCGCTTGCGCGAGCGGGCCGAATTTGACGGGAACCCGCATGGTTGCTGGCTTTCTCGTGTCTTGCGATGTGGCGCCGCCGCGCGGATTTGCAAGCGGATACGATTGCACTGGCGCCTAGGGAATCGCTGATTAAAAGGCGTTCGCGCGATGTCGTCGACGACGCTGGCGCGGAATTTCCGGATGCCGAAGTAAAGCGGCACTCATTCGGAGAAGTTTGAACCGAGGATGCGCGTCATTTCCCGCATCTTTCACACGCATGACGGATTGCTCCCATGAATCGACCGCAGCCGGTTTCGCGCGATCACCAGGTTCGCCAGGGCGAACAGACTGAACAGTTGCGCCGTGTTCTTGAGCAGCCCCTTGTAGCGCACCTTGCGATGACCGAACAGGTTCTTGATGACATGAAACGGATGCTCAACCCGCGCGCGGATTTGCGCCTTGGTTCGCTCGAGTTCGATCACCAGATCCTTCAGCGGACCGTCCTGCATCGCCTTGATCTTGCCGCGTTTGGCCGCCATGCGCCACTTTACCGACCGGCCTTTCATTTCATCGCGCTTGTCTACGCCGATATAGCCCGCGTCGCCGAACGCTTCCTGTTCGTGGCCGTGCAACAGCGCGTGCGCTTGCGAAACATCCGACACGTTGGCGGACGTGCCGACCACGCTGTGAACCAGCCCCGAATCGGCATCGACACCGATGTGCGCCTTCATGCCGAAGTGCCACTCGTTGCCTTTCTTCGTTTGATTCATATCCGGATCGCGACGCTTCTCCGCGTTCTTGGTCGACGGCGGGGCTTCGATGATCGTCGCATCGACCAGCGTGCCTTCCTTCATCATCAGCCCGCGTTCGCACAGCGAGATACCAATCTCGTCGAACAGCTTGCGCGTCAGGTCATGCTCGAGCAGCAGGCGCCGGAATTTCAGCAGCGTGGTCGCATCCGGCACGTTCTCGACGGCCAGATCAATCCCGGCGAAGGCCCGCATCGCGATGCTGTCGTACAGCGCGTCCTCCAGCCCTTCGTCCGACAGGCTGTACCACTGCTGCAGGAAGTAGATTCGAAGCATCCGCTCCAGACCTATCGGTGGGCGGCCGCGCTCCCCCTTCGGGTAGTGCGGCTCGATGGCCGTCAGCAACCGCGACCACGGCACAAGCTTCTCCATCTCGTCCAGAAAACGCTGGCGCCTGGTCAGGCGCCTCTTGCCAGCGCTTTCCGCTTCCGCAAAGCTCATCTGCCGCTTCATCGTCGTGGGTCCATTCCGTGAACTATCTTCTACAACGCCCTCGGCAGGGGCAGCGATGACCACCGAGCTGAATAAATCAGTGTTTCCCTAGGTGTTTTAATTTCCCCTGGTGGGGTGAAGTTAGGGCCGTGTTCATCCCCAATGAGACCAGACACATAGGCAGCCACTACTTCAGCCTAGTCCACGATGATCGCGGCGTCATCCCTTTCGAGGAAAGGTGCTCGGCGAGATCTTCGCGATTGGCCTCGTGATCGCCAGGTCGTTGGTACTGAATACGCGGTGGGGCGCCGCGGCCAGATCACTCAAACGTTAGTTGGGAGGGACACCGGGGACTGCGCCCCGGTGTTGCTGTGGTTGATGTTTATGCAAACATCTTGCGGTACACGCCAACGAAGCTGCGTGCCGAACGCATCGCCATCTTTGTCATCAGCGAGGCAGTCATCGTGACGAGTTCAACGTCGCCGAGGAACGATTCGCTATCCGCCTGCCGAGTCGTGCCGAAGACCTGCAGGGAAGCCCCTGGTGGAATCTCTTCGTGCCGCTCGACGAGCCGGACGTTCCATTCCGGGGTGATCCGATCAGCGGTGGAATAGTGAAGGATCTTTGCGCGATCCGTCGGCATCACTTTGACCAGCGCGGGTCGCGAGAGAGTCCGGTAGATTGAGTAGCCTCTCTCTTCCACCATGATGCGGCTCACACGAACGGTCTGGCCAAGGTATCGACGGAAATCCGCGAGGATCTTCGTTTCGAGGCCAATCGTTTGCGATGTCATGACATGCTCCAGATTCAACGTGGAGCACGCCCTGGTGGGAGTGCCCACACAGGGTTGAAAAAATGCCGGTATCGGCGGTGAAAATCTGGAGTAGTTCGCACCAGCGCCGCCATCTGGCAGCCGTCGCGTACCGCATGCCGTGGTCGCAGACCATGGAATGCGTAATGGTGGGGCGCGGCGCACACTTTCGTGTGGCCGCGCGTCCGGTTTCGCTTAATGCAGCGTGCGGTCCGCCTTCAGACGTGCGTCCGGCGCCGGATACGTACTCGCTCCCGCGAGGATTTGGTCGAGGTGAGCCTCGATTTCCTCCGACGCAGTTTCGTACGAGGACACTTCCACATCGCAAAGCACCACGCGGGTGCCGCACTCATTACGATCTTCGCAGTCAACTTTGGCCTGGCCGAACAGTTCCTCGGCCTTGAAGGACGAGTAGAACCATTCGAAGCTCCAGCCTGCTGCGGACATCCACGCGATGACGGAAACAGTAACACCGGCTTCGACATTGGCGGATGCTGCTTCGACATGTTCGATTGCTTGGGTATTCATTTCTCCAGCTCCTTTCGAATGACGGAGCAGCCCCTCGACGGAGACGTGCCCCGCGTGGGTTCATGATTAAAGAGTTGTGCCAGAGATCTGGCGGGTAAATCGGCACGCGCGATCGCAAAAGAAAGCAGACTGTGGCGTGAATACCTTCACGGCACAACCCGATGCGTACTGGAGAATTGCGGGCGCTCGAGCGAGCGATGATTTCGAAGGGGCCGGACACGGCGCACGAAAGCGCGTTTATAAAGCGGATGCCTGCAGCCAGGCGTGCACCGACTATACCGCAAATTCGCCGAGAGGAACAACAGCGCCGCCCCCCCCAAACCTTCGGGGCGGGCGGCGTTCGGTTGCGTTTAATCGTTCAACACGGGAGGCGCGTGGGGGCGCCCGTCCGTATGCGTCACGAAGATCGAGGCGGCAGTCTTGCTTTTCTCGACTTTGAGCACGAAGGTGTGCTTTCCGGCGGCGAGACGGATCGAGTCCTGCAGCGAGTCGCCACCATGCTGGCCGTGGACACCCCGCAGGCGAACGTTGTAGAGGCTGCCGTCGCGGTATTCCCGAACGGCCGGCATCTCTATGCTAGCTTCGCGGAAGTTCGTACGATAACGGCGGAATACCGCACCGATCGCGCGCTGGAGAGCCTGATCGCTGTGGTAGCGACTAAGTTTGACGAAGTCGGCGCCGAATGAAACCTGCTCGAGGCCGGCCCCGGTCGTCATCATCGCAAAGCGACTGCCCTTGTAGTCCTCCATCCCGTCGAAGTACGCACCGCGGAATCGGTCCACGATCGGATCGACCTGCGCCTCGCTCGGACCATCTTCCCAGTTGACGTCGATACACGCGCCGCCAGAGTACTTACTGCTGCGGACGCTGAATTTGATCCCAGGGAAGGCCTCCTTCAGACTTTGCCGCAGGATCTTGGCCGTTTCGGTACAGCTCAGGTCGCGTCGATTCGAGGTTGCCGGGAGGCTCGACGCGGAAGCTACGGAGAGGTTGCTGTTCATGGTTGGCTCCTATGCCGGAATGCCGGCGGTGGTGAAACAGGAGCCGTGACCGATCATTTCGATCACCTGCCGATGCGCGGAGTATGGGCAGACGTGGGGGGGGCAGACGCGTCCCGTTGGACGACGTCTGCTATGGTTCCTGATTAATTGAGGGACATACGCATGCCGCCCGCGGACTGGTTGATGCTCTCTGCGCGTGCTGCCGCGGCGTGCCCAAGGTTGCAGGCGAATACTTTCTGGTAGCCCTTCACGATCTCGATTGCTTGATCCAATCGTGCAGTAGGGGCGGCGATATCATCGGCCCAGGCGATCGAACCCTCACCATAGTGATGCCAGATCTGGTATCGACCATCCCCCATCAAGCGGACCTCGGCGACCGCGTCGTATATCGGGTGCATTTGCACCGACCAGACGAGATTGCCCGATATGAGGGAAGCGGTCAGCGCCGCCTTTTCGTTGCTTTTCATCGTTCGTCCTTTTCTACCGGCATCGGCGTTGAGAAAAGATCGAGTCGTTTCCGAGCTCACCTGAGCGAGATACTCAGGTGAGCCCTCCGTGAGGAGGGAGGCGTCCATCTGGTTGCTCAAGCGTGCGCCAAGTGGGTGGTTGAACAGCCAGAGATTGGCTACCGGCATTGAAGGAGCCGCGACGCGTTTTAGGGGCAGGCAGCCGAGTAAATAGCGAAGGCGTGCGAGGCATGGATGTGCCCTGCCGAGGACAAGATTGGGAGATTTCTTGGGCCTGAGAGTAGCCCCGCGGTGCGTTAGAGCCCTGAGGCCGCACCAGTGAAGAGATGCCGAGTGAACGGCTGGAACGGACATTATCATGGGATTTCGGGCAATGCAATCGCCTCGAATTTGCGTTTGTTGGAGCGGGCGTCAGACTCTATGCAGTTGAATTCGCTTTCACCCGAACATTCGGCCAGCGTATTGCTGACCGCGCTTTGGGTGGTAGAGTTTCGACGACTCGCTTCCCATTTCCGGAGGTCAATTGCCCATTCGATCCGCGAGATTTTCCCGCTGGCGCCAGCGAACGCGCTGCGACGCATCTGAACCGTCGTACAGTCTGCTTGTGCGAATGCTTGCCGTGATTGCATGCACGACTATTGTCGCGGCGGCGTTCATAATGTCGCTTGCAGTATTCTGGCGTGCTTCCAACACCCCGACCGTGCTCGACGCACTTTTCGCGAACTGGTCCGACGAGGTGCTGATCTTGCTGGGAGGCGGCTCTCTGCTGGCTGCAGCGTGCGCCGTCCACGCCGTCCGCAAAGTTCTCGAGTGACCTAGCCTCTACCGGAGCTTCACCGCTTGTTCGCCATTGCCCCGACCGACAGCCCTGCCCTCGAAACTCGTTCTGCCGCCTACCCGTTCGGCGAAAAGGTCCCCTCTACGGTGCTGATGCTGCGCACGTGTGTGCCAGAGGCTCCTTTGTGCGTCGAGCCTCAGCATTATCCGATCGCCTACATCGGCACACGTTACCCGTGCTTCGTGGAGTCGAATGGCGAGGTGGCCGTCATCCTGCCCAACGGCCAGTTGATGCACGTGCCGCACGACGCCTTCAAGGTCATGTGCTTCCACTCTGGCCCAACCGACACGAATAGAGCCAAATTTTTTTTGTTTTAAGGGGAAAAACTATCATCGTTTCTGCCGTAATGTGGGATTGATGGGACGACATTGCGCCAACCGATCCACAGACCCAGACCAGGAACTTTGCATGATCACGGATGCTTTCCAGCTTCCTCGCCTCGAACAATCGCCCCGCCTGTGGGCGCTGGCGCTCAATCTCACCCTCGCGCCGTGCGTGGGGGAACTTGAGGAGGAAGAGTCCAATCGCGTGGTACTGGTGATGATGAGCGAGAAGCGCCTCGATCCTACCCGTGTGAAGGATCTGCTCACGCAGGCCCTCTCCGATTATCGCGGTGAGCGTTTGCCGGTCCATCCGGAAACCCCGATGCTAGGCGAGTTCATGCAACGCTCGTCGTGGCGCTTGGCGGTCCATGGTGCGCGGACCGCTAAGCTGCGTTCACTTCACACCACGCAAACCGAGATCTGGCTGCGTGACGATGCCGACGATGCCTACCCCGTCTTGTGCCAGGCCTTCTCGCCTGACCCGGATCGTATCGACGAAATGCTCGATGCCGCGAGCGCCTTCCGGTGGGCGCCGACGGAGCAGTCTCTTCGCGGCGGCGAATGAAGTACTCATTCCTGGCCGCGGTCACCCTGGCGGGTCTCGCGGTCCTGTCGTCCGCGCGAGCGGGCCAGCGGGACGACGAGGAAGTGTACCGACAGCGCGTGATCGACTACGTGGTACAGCAGTACGGAAATGGAACACCCCTCGCCGCGGCCGCGATGACATACGCACGGACTGCCGGCGAGTTGTGGTTGGCGACGGCTCAAACGCAACAATACGATCAGGGGATGACCCAACGCGCTGGCATCGCCGAGATCTGCTTTCGTGGGCAGCTGGCCGAAGCCGGTGTCTCCGATCTCGACGGTGCAGTCGCCGCGCTCGAACGCACGATCGCGTCGAACCCCGCCATATATGCTGGCGAGCTTTATGCAGCCGCGCTTGCCTTGCAGCATCCGCTGGATCTGGCCATGACGCCTACGCAGGCCTGCCTCCAGGCTCGTGTCCCACTCCCCTAGTTACCCTGCGCGATCTAGGGGGCGCGTGAGACGATCTTGGCCGCCATCGGGGGCGGCAACTCGGTTCAGGTCAGCTTCGGTTCGTTCGGCATCGCCGTCCGTGCCGCACGCAGAAGTTCACAGCAGCCAGGGCGTTGGAGCACCGCGCAATCGCGTCGCTGAAGTCAAAGGCGAAGTGATGTAGGCCGGCCGAGGCTTACGCCAGCGGCCGGCAACAGCCCTAGGCGGGAACGAGGAATTTGCGCAGCTTCTCTACGCCACGCTGATGCAGTGCAGTTGCGCGGCTATCGCCGATGTTGAGTCGCTTGGCGATCTCGCGGTTCGTGAGGCCATGGTAGTAGCGAAGTTCGATGACTTCCCGGTCACGTGCCGAGAGTGTTTCGATTGCGTCCAGCAGCTTCTGGATGCTTTGTTCGAGGATGAGGTTGTCTAGGGCTGTGTCCGTGAAGCTCTCGATGTTGGCTTCCTCGATCTCCTCGCAGGAGTAGATGATGACGTCAGTCTGCAGGCGGTGGATCATGTCGTGCACGTCGCTGACCGTCAGCCCCAACTCCTGTGCAATTTCCTTCGCTGTCGGTTTTCTACCTGTGCGCCCCGACACCGCGCTGGCTGCGGCGCTAATCTTCTTCGCCTGAACGCGCTGTGTGCGAGAGAGTGGATCATCCGCGCGCATCTCGTCGATTACGGCGCCACGGATGCGGGACATGGCCCGCGGGATGAATACCTGAACCTCCAAATCCTGGTTGGTCTGGGCGTATTGGATCAATTCGGTCCATGCCGATTGCATGCGGTCGTCGAGGGTCTGGCCAAACCCGCCGCAAAGCCGCTTCACCATCCGCGGAATTTTGTCCGCAAACAGGCTACAGAGCTGTGCCTTGCTCAAATCTGAAACTCGGTGATCCATTCTTCTTTGGCTCGTCGTGGTCTAACTGCTTATTTCATTGTTCTCATTGCATCGCCATACGTGGCAGCCGAACTCGGCTTGGTTGACGAGTCAGTTCAGTGCTCACCGGACTACACCGAAATGCTCGTCAATCACAAGCGCTTCACCCTCCTCTTATGCGATCCTCTCCCCGCTAGAGGGACCTGACACAACCTCGTCTGCACGAGGAGGTTTGAAGTACTTGCTTATCTTATCAATTTTCCGATGCTTGCAAATAGGCTCGCAACTAAAAAATTACGTTAATTCGGGGTTAATTGAATTCGAGAATCTGATGCAAAGGCCGCACAATTCGATTTGAGAAAACGCCATACGTTTCGCCATCCAAAACACACTCTCTCACCGACCAGAACGCTGTCGTTGATACTAACGTTTGCATTTCGCAGTCCCGAAGGGAAATTCGAGGCACCATGCGGCGCAAAAATTCATCCCACAAAACTGTCCACCACCACCACTACTACGGTGGCCGCCGCCGCTTGCGCGTCCGCATCCTCCGTACCCTGGTCGCTACGGTTGTGTTGTTTTTGGCATACAAGTCGGCGGTGCACGTCCTCGCCGGTTCCGGATCGCATCTCTACCACTATTAGCGCTATGTCCAACTGGAACAACCTGCCCCTGCGCAAAAATGACATTTCTCGTTCCGGTTACGGTCACAAGAAAGGACGCTTTGCCCTGCTGTCTTGGGCAAGTTTGATTTTCTGTGCGCTCGTTGCCCGCAGAGCAATCAAACTGGGCCGAAACGTTGTTGTAACCGGCACGCCTGACTCTGGGGCGAATACGGTATTAACGCTTATTTCTGGAAAAACTTTAGGCCCGAATGCAAATCCGGGGGGAGGAAAGACGACATATTCGCCTTCGTTGGAGGATTTGGAGGGAACCCACGCACTGAAATTCATCGGTCCACGAAGCTTTGACCCGAACGCTTGGCGTACGATCATGCAGCACCTCGGCGAGCGGGGTCGCCCGTTCTCGATCGCGACAGTCAGCCGTCACGCCGACTGGCTTCGCCACGAACTGGACCTCTATGCCGCCTCGAGCAACGCGCGCGGCATTTTTTGGCTGACGCTAAAGTGATTCTTGGCCGAGTCGCCACCGCCCAAGTCGAACCATTGAACCCGACCCGGCAGGTTTCGATGCGGGCCCGCACATGTTGTCGGCAGGCAGTGGGAGGGGGTTGTGAAACGGCGCGCACTCAGACCAACAGGCCTGAAAACCTCCCCTCCTACTCTCCCCGTCAGTTGCGCTTGAAAGCTCGAGCCGGCGGCATCAGACGGCTCGCGCGACGCATTGTCCAGTAGATCTCAGCCGTGGCTGTCAGGAGCAGTGAGGCGATTGCGTTGAAGGTTACATGCTGCACAAACACATCGGAGGCGGAGAGGATGAAGTTCCGGGTCGGAAGGTCCATCATAAAGCGCTGAGCGTGGTCGCCGCCTACGGACGGCGAGTTCGCTACGAGCAGGATTGCATCCAGTAAGAGACTGCCTAGGTCGATCAACGATATGAGGGCAAACACGATCGTCGAGGCAACGAGCACCTGGCAGATGAATCTGGCGACGCGTAGCTTGCCCCGGTTGCCGTGAAAGTACACACCGAGTTCGGTGATCGCTTTGCGCGAGGCTGATTCACTCCGCTCGGCAGTGTCCGACACGCCGGTCACGGCTTTATTCATGAAGTGTCTCCGGTGGTTTTGCAAAGCAGTGCGAGCTCAGTTCGAGCTCGGCGAGAGCATGTCGTGAACGAACTTGGCCGTCCCGTCGACGATTGTGGCCATGGCACGTCCCATTCGCTGACCAACGGTCGATACCAGGCCGCCGTCGTTGGATGGCGTCGAGGCCGTGATCGCGGGCTTCCAGGTCAGCGAGGCGCTGCAAATCAGCATGCCGTTCTGTCCGTAAGTGGCGGCTACCCCGGGTGTGCTGCAGGTGCCGCCAGGTGATGCCGTGGGCAATTGTTGGGCGCTCGCCGCGCCGGCGGTCAGTATGGTAGCGATGATAATTGCACCGCGGATCGGCCCAACTCGCGTCATGGGTGACTCCGTAGAATTCGAGATAGCCCTTCGAGGCCGGGACAGAACGTTGAAATTTTCTGTGCAAATGGACTAGCTCGCGATCAGAAAGCACCCCGTCACGGAGACGCATTCGCGCATGGTCAACCTCTTGAACCATTCTCCGCAATTTGCACGATTCCGAAATTGACGACTCGGGAATGAAATTACTTCATAGGATCAGATGCTTCCAGTTTCGGTCGCGTCACGACCGAACACCGGCAAAAAAAAACCATGCGCCGGGGCGGACGCATGGCTGAAGACGTGAAAAACCACGACACTTGATCAGGCCCGATCTACATGCCAGAAGACCCAAGCCGGGGAGGATAGTGCCACGGAGCCCTCCCACGCTTGTGGACAAAAGAGTCGCCGGATGATCACCTATTCTCCCGCGGCGCCATAAGCCGCCTATCGACTTGCAATATCTATCCGGCCCCATAGCCTACGGACATGCCCCGTCCTTTTCCGGAGTCCGTATGTTTCGCTTCTCGTTCCTGACGTTCCTGCTGGTATACTTTTTCAGCAGCATTTTCCGCACGTCGCTCGTGGACATGCTCGTCCATGATGCACTTCACTCAATCACCTCGCTGGCTCAGCACTCTGAGTCCCGCTACTACGATGATCACAAGGATCGCCCCGAGCACATGCTGATGCGCGGTTGTGCTGATGGTGAGGTGTGTCACCCGAACATCGCACGCAGGCGACCTCAGCACACGGACGACTTCGGCGAGAACGGGCCGCTTGATCGCCGCTACGCAGATCCGACCTAATCGCATATCCTCGCATCAACATCGCTCGGGCAGCCCGTCAAACGGCTGCCCGCCGTCGTTTTGAAGGCCAGAATATCCGCTTCGCTGACCTGCGTTTGCATTTCACTAACGCTCCCATAGCCTGATTTTGGCTGGCGCGATCGCCGGCTCCTTTCATTGAAGAGGAATCCTGCTCATGGGCGATACTGAACATTTCTTCCCCCTCCACCAGATTCGCTTCCGTAGCCACCGCCACGGGGCTGAGAGTCGCGCGCTGTGCCGCGAAATCGCTCTGCGGTGGACGCTCCCGCGACGATCTGATGGTTCCTTCGATTGGCGCGCACTCCCGCCAGCAGCGCCCGCTGGCGCCGTATTCACAGCTCATTTGCAGAGAGGGGTGGTGTCTGTGCTGCGGGGCATCGACACCGGCCTGTGGCTGATGCGTCGCGATAGCTTCGATCGGAAGATTGATGGCCGCATATGGCGGCACGAAGTCTTCGTGGGGGACGACGGCTCAGGTGACGTGATCGGCGTGCGCGTGAGCGTCGCCCCGGGCCGCAACATGGTTGTCCCGATGAGGCGTTCGTCAGTGATCTCGTCGCTCGTGCGGAACTGCGCCTTGCTCGACGACAAGACGCAGGTGCAGACTAAACCGCGCATGGTGACGAAATTAGACGTGGCGCCGGTATTGGACCTGCTCGCCTCCCCGACACGCACCCTTCCTGTTCTGCTCTTCAACCGGTTTATCCAGGACTCTATGCACCTCGACGCGCAGAGAGTCGCGGACAAGCTGGCCGGCTTCGCGCATGTGCTCGTGGTGATGCCCGACACCGCGGCCACCGTGCGACAGTACCTCGCCAAGGAGATGGGCGTGCAGCTCTCCGCCGTCACCATCTGCTGGCCTGTGTCGGCGGCCGATCATGGCGCCGTCCACGCCAAATGGGACTTGATACAGGTGAAGGACCCGGCCTTCTGGCATTTCCTTGAGGCAGGCGTGATCCGCGCGTCCGTAGGCACGATGGCAACTTGGCTCGGCTCACTGGTTGCCGGCCCTCGGGATTGAGCGCGCGGTTTGGTACCACGGCACCCAAATGTTGTGGTCCCGCCCTGCCATATTCGTGCGGTACTAGCATCGACCGCCCTCTATACTCGCCGCATGACTCCCACGGCCCTCGAACAGCTTCTGGACTATACGTTCAGCGATCGCTCGCTTTTCGAGCTGGCATTGACGCATCGGTCCTTTTCCGAGGATCACAACGAGCGCCTTGAGCTCCTGGGCGACTCGATCCTCAGTGGTTCGGTCACCGCCCTTCTCTACAAACGCTTCCCACGACTTTCCGAAGGCGGGCTGTCGCGCATCCGCTCGAATCTTGTGCGAGAGTCGACGCTCCATGAGATCGCTGTGGCGCTAAATCTCAGCTCGTGGCTACGATTGAGCGACGCGGAGATCAGTGCCGGCGGACTTGTACGTCCTTCGATCCTTGCAGATGCCTTCGAGGCAGTGCTAGGCGGTGTGTTCCTCGACGGCGGATTTCCACCAGCCGAGCGTCTCGTGCGCCGGATCTATACGCCGGTCCTCGACACGATCGACATCCGCCACTTCGGCAAGGATCCTAAAACACGCTTGCAGGAGTTACTGCAGGCGAAGCGTGTACCTGTACCGACGTACCGCATCGTCGCGATCTTCGACGACGAACAGCCTCGACGCTACGAGAGCGAGTGTGTCATTACCTCCCGCGGTCTGCGCACAACCGGCATTGGCCCAAATCGCCGGGTCGCCGAGCGCGAGGCAGCCCACCGTATGCTCTCCATTCTCGAGACGCGCACAGCGGCCTGACAACGGGTCACTCCCGCGCAAAAAAACCTCCTCGCGCCGGTTTGCATTCTCACGCAACCGCTTCATCGCAAGGACCCTTCCCCTCATTTAGCGGCCTGCGCGCCCTTTGTCACGATCCGTGGATTCCCGTCATGACCATGTAGATGGAACCAGCATGCTGCAAAATTCAACGATACTCGGCGAGATTTACCGGCTGAATCTGGCGTACCTGACGATGCTGCACCGCAACCTCCTGGCGGATTTCGCGACGGCGGTTGACACATTCGGACTGTCCGAAGAAATTGCAGCCGCAATAGTGAATAGCAAGCCTGACAAGCTCGCCAGGCTTGCGCGGACCCCTCAACTGCTTCTCCGCGTCAGGTTCAACGACGTGCAGTTCCTTCGCACGCTCGCAGCGAAGGTCGGACCGGGTATCGCGCAGAAGATCGAGTCCGAAGAGGCCTCGTCCGCCTAGCACTTGCTGTTCCATTTATTCATAGTTTTGATCTATTCACCCCGCGCGGCGTATAGCTGACGCCCTCCCGTCAAAAGTTTGTTTGGACAAACTTAACTTATCGAATTAACTCTTTGGAATTGCTGTGCAGGGTGCTTGCCTCCACCTGCCGCAGTCGCATAGAATGTCTTCAGCCGTTCGGTCGGCATTGTCTGTACTCCATCAAGTCCCCCTCGTCACACTCAACTGAACGTCGTTCAATTGAGCGTCGACCTTCCTCCGGCACGCTGAACCCCGCTCTATATAGGTTCGCTAGTGTCCACGGAGCTCTCTTTTTTCATCGCCACACTGTGGCAATCAGGAGAGCACCATGAACCGTAATCTTCAAGCCTTTTGCGTTATCCGTACGCAGCACGAAATCGTGTTCGGCGATCAACTGATCCTGGTTCAGGAGTTTCGCACCGAACTGAAGGAGGCTCTGGCCGATGCGTCCGTTGTCACGTTGATCGAGCAGCTCGAGAGCGGTGGCAACGTAGCGCAGTTCGACGAGGATACGTGGTGGACCATCGTCGACGACTTGAAGGCGCATCTGGGCAGCCAGTGCGCCAACATGGCGGGCGATTCTCGCGATGAGCAGGAATCAGCGTTGGTCGCTGCGGAAACGTGGGTCGAGGAAAACATCTCGAATGCCACCCGCGCCGAAATTGTCGCCGCGGCGGTCGTTCACTACGGCTATTCGACGGCCGGAACGATGATCCGTGAACTCAACTCGTCTGTCGCGGCATAACTCGCAAGCATCAAAGTAGCTTTCGGCGGTGCCTGTCCTTCTGGACAGGCATTATCCGAATGATCTGCTAGGCCCCGGAGAGCACGTCTCCTCAGGGCTATCGCCTCCTCCTTTTTTAACCGCCAACTCGGCAGAAAGGAGAATCATGAACACCACCATCTACCCGAAACACACTCCCTGGGGCGCCCCGCATACGACCACCATCGTTGCGGAAGGCATCGTGCGGTATACGACTGGCAGTCACGGTGGATACTGGCTCAGCCAGGAACGCGTCGCATCCATGCCCGACGGCCTTCGCCCGAAGGAACTCGAGGTAGATTGTGGCGCCTGGTTCGAAGAGGACGAGCAATGGACGCTCGTCGCCCTTGCCTTCCAGATGTACTTCGACGATGGCGCTATCCAAGTGGCGCGGCGCACGGTTGTGAACTGGATGCCGGAAGTCTGGGAAGCCTGGACGGGCGAGAAAGTCACGCCGGCGATGAGCCATCGCCGCGCGCGGGAAGTTTTTCTGGAACAGCACAAGAGCGATCAGATTGTCGTGGCGGCTTTTGGCAGCTGGGACAAGACGGTGCCGAAAGGCATGGTCGGCGTTGTTGCCGTGACCGGCGGCCGCGTTTCCGGGACGCTCAAACCACCCGAGACGTACTGGCTCGTCGACGAAGCCGAATATGCTGACGCTCACGAACAGCCCGGTTATACCGGTGACTTCGTTATCGACCCGTCGCGTCATCAGCCGTGGCCGCGTGAGGTTCTTGTCAAGGCAGCGTAATCATCAATCGGCGGCGCCTGCACCTTCGGGTGCGGCGCTTCCGATCCATCCCAGACCGTCGGTCGGGTCCTGGATGGCACAAAACGCCATTTCTCTTGTTCACGCCCGCAGGGCATCAGGAGAAAATCATGACCATGATCATCGCCGCCGCTGTAGCGTTCATTTTCATCGCAGCAGTGCGCGCAGGAGCAGGCTCAAACGAAATTGAAGAAGCATCGGACGCACTCGACCGCTGCCCTCAGTGCGGGAACTACCTACCCTGTAATTGCAACCACTACGAGGACTCCTCGTACCAGCATCACCACCATCATGACCAGTGGCCCAACGACGCGATGAACCAATCGTCGCAAGACGACTCGTGTCTCGGTTACGGCCATCACCATCACGGCGGTTCCGATGACTGGAACTGAGCAATAGGGGCGCTCCGCAAGGATGCGCCCCACCTACCCCTTCAAAACGCGTCCGGATCCTGCTAAGCGCCGCTCAGCAGGGCCACGGCCCGCTCCTTTTTCGCCCTACGGGCATCTAAAGGAGAAGCATCAAATGGCAAATTGGACCGGAATTGCGCGCACGAACTACGTCTTCCCCGGCAACCTCGAGGAAATCGAGAAGGTCGCGAAGCGCTTCGATCTGCGCGTCATCAGCGAGGACGAGCGCATCGGTTTTGTGGCAGATACAGACGACGGCGGTTGGCCATCGAACACGTACGACGAGGATCTCGAGGACGATGTCGAGTTCGACGTCACGACGATGCTGATGCCGCACATCAAGGAAGGCGAGGTGCTGGTGGTGATGGAGGCAGGTAGCGAGAAGGCCCGCTACGCATCGGGATATGCGAAGGCATACATCCGCAACGGCGATGTCTGCCGCATGGTGAGCGTGTCGCTCAATGACATTTTTGCGAAGGCGGCCGCGGAGTTCGCCGTGGACGTCAGCGTAATCACCAACGCTTCGTACTGAGGGGAACTATGAACGGACGGGGCTTCGGCCCTGTCCCGCTGGCAATCTTGTCGACCCCTCGGGGGCCTCTCCGGTCGAGTTCGCTCACTCCTACCTGGAGCTGTAAACGTGCTTTCCTCGGGCGCGCGCACGCGCGCAATGAACTCTCAGCTTCGCGCACTGGCGCTGTGACGTAATAAGGCCCGCTGTCCTCTCTTCGAGAACGGCGGGCCTTTTCGTTGCCCCTGGCAGCCCGAGGAACAATCAGTTGACGAATCGGCGATCGAGCAGCCACCTGCTCGGCTGGCCGTCGCGGCCATAATGGATCTCGCCCTGCAGGCAGCCGCCGTCGTCGAAGTACTGCTCCTTGCTACGGTAGACCACCCGCTTGCTCGGTACAACCGAGAAGGCGTGCGCCGGCACCTCAATCAGCGGTCGCACGGACAGGCCTTCCGCCAGCACCTCCCGCGCCCACGCGTCGAGGTTCGTCAGGCTCGCCGCGTCTCTGGCGACGGCGCTCGTCAGGTCCAGTGCCTGAACAATGCCATCCGGCAGGACCACAGCGCCGCCCGAGCGCTCAAGCACTTGAGCGCTCGTCGGCGCCGTGGCCTGAAAGAAGATGAGGCCGCTGGGCTTTACGCCTGCATCAGCCGATACTGCAACAACCCACAAACGCTTCAATTCGGAATCGCACATGTTGTTCTCCGTGGTCTTTTAGCCTCGTTGGGCTACGACTAGGGCCTATCACCCCGTGAAGGCAGCAGCCTTGACGGGAAGTCAGCAACGTCGAACGTGCAGCGAATAACTCTGCCGCGGGTGCTCCGCTGTGCAAGCGCTACGTATTGGATGCGTTACGTGTGGTCATAGTCTGCCGGAGGCCTGCGGGAGGACGTCACGGACGCGTGCAGGAGCAGACTCAGAATTGATGCCGAACTAACGGCGTGACCGAATGATACTGCGAATTTTCGAATATCGACAAGGGGGGCGGAGTAATTGTAGGCAGGCCACAGCCGTTCGATCGGCGCCGTGGTGCGCTTCGCTACTGAGAGTGCAAGAAAGTCGCCTGGGCTGAATTGGCTGTGGTCAAGCCTTGCGAGCGGAATTTCGTCGACCACGACCTCGGCTGACATGACTACGGTGCATACACCGCGGATATCGGCGATTGCGCCCGTACTGGCATCCGGGTATCATTTCTGCAGCCGTTTGATCGGCATCTCATCAATCCGGGCCTGCCCGCCGCCGGCGTAGTCGAAAGTCACTTTGGCCCCTCTGGCCGATCTTAATCCTCCCCCATCCGCTGACGCTGACCGTCTATAGGTTACGCTCGTTCGTCGCGTCGCGTTCTGCCTAGCCATTCCAGCTACGCAGAGCTTTAAGCTCCTCAGTTTATCCGCCCATCTCGGGCACGAGGAGATCAACATGAACAGTAAGATGGAGCGTTTGCTCGGGCCCGTAGGAGTCATTCCGGACGGACAAATCAACGCACCTATCGGCGACGAGTTGGTGATGCGCACGGGAATCCCCCACCGTGGAGGAAAACTCGCGATCCACGCGTTCGAGAGCGGATATCCCGTGATGGTCTCGGCAAACGCATTCTTCAATCACAGGACGGGCCGCTTCGACGTGCCGCAGCATTCGCCGCTTCAGGACGTCGACGTCGCGCTGGATTCCGCAGGGTTTGTCGCCATGATGAACTTCAAGTCAAAGGGCAGACAAGCTGGTGTCGGGGGGATCTATCCATGGTCGTACGCGGACTATCTCGAGCTCGCCGCCGTGCTTCGACCGACTTGGTACAGCGCTATGGACTTGTGCTGCGAACCGGAAGCCACGAACGGTGGGATCCACACGGACTGGCGTATCAGGGCAACGGCAACGATGCTTGAGGCTCTCCTCCAGATCATCGAAAAGTGGCAGGCCGACTACGCGCTTGAGGGGGCGCGATCGGTGATGATTGCGAACGACCTCAAGCCGCCGGTGCCGATTTGCCAGGGCTGGGAACTAGACGACTACCTGAAAAGCCTCGACTTAACGATGGAAGTGTGGGACCGGCACACGTGGCTGGCACCGCCTTCGCTGATGGGTCTCGGTTCGGTCTGTCGACGCGACCTTCACCATCCAAAGTACGGGCTCTTCGCCATTCTCGACGGTCTGGAAGGACGACTGCCGAGAGGCACGAAGCTGCATCTGTTCGGAGTGAAGGGCGCTGCGCTCGAGCGCGTCAAGATGTACTCCCACATCGTTGCATCGTGCGACAGCATGGCTTGGGACTACGGAGCGCGACAGGAAGCGTTCCGCCACGGCATCTCCAACAACATGGCACACCGTGCCGAGAAAATGGACACTTGGATGAACACCGCCATTGAGCGGATGAAACCGAAATCGGGAGACCAATTCCGGCTTGCTTTCTGAGCCGACGAAATACGATCCAAGCTTAAACCGAAACGCGCACTGCCCCATGGGCGTGCGCGCTTCCGGCATCTCAGAAGGCCCCAGGTCCCCTGAGCTGCAGCATCTCCCTTTATACCGCCCGAGAGGCACGAAGGAGATAACCATGAAGCACCGCAAGGAATCGCTGACCTCTGACCAAGCCAACGCGCTGCTGACGTTCGCACGTCGCCACGGCCGCTATTGGAAGAAGAAACTCACTGATCTCTGGCAGACCGGACGCGACGACCGCGAACCGGAAGGTCCGCTGCTGCGCCAGATCCCCAACGGCGGCGGTCACAGTCTGCTCGTCGACTTCCATCTGCCGAACGAAGTCCGTTAAGCATCAAATCGGAACCACGGAGCGCCAGACACGCCGAGCGCGTGATCTGGCCGATTTCCGTATTGTGTCACCGAAGATTATTTAGAGGACGCCCCAGAAGCATTTGACAGAACTACCGTATACAAGCAAATCGACTATCTCAAGCAACGTTATGCCGTTCGCAGCTCCCCTTCTCGAACTGGTTCCCGCTCTTCCGCCAGGCAAGCTATGGCACTGTGGGGAGTGCTTCCGCATCGCACTTCCGCGCACCAGGCCGGTCGATCCATTGTCGGCGGATGGTCATTACGCGAGGACGTGGCAGAGCCACTGCTGTGAGGTCCCGCTCGCTACCACCGACCATGATGGCGCGTTGACCGTATGGAACGGCTCTGCGAAAATGCTGGCAGCCGTTTGATCGGCAACACATTTCACCGGAATGCCGCTCGCCCTGAGCTTGATCGCGTTCCAGCACCCTGTAAGTCCCATTCTCACGTCAGGTGATCAGACCCGACGTGACATGTCTGCGCCGGGCGAAGTCCGGCCCAGCCCTATCGGGTACCTCCTTTTTTACCGCCCCATTCGGGCACAAAGGAGGATTTATGAATAGCAACAAGCAAACCGAAAAGCAGCTGCCGACGGTGCAGGAACTGGGTGCCCTGATCATGGAGCGCGCAAAGGCGGCGGAAAAGATCCTGACGGCCGGGATCAAGCTTCCTGACGCGCACGCGTGGCGGATACCGGATGATGCGCTGTCGTTCTGGGACGGCTGTCCGGTGCGCTCAACCGAAGGGATGGGTTTCTCGTTGTACATCGACCGACAGTTGGTGCCTGGCATGTCCGCTGACGAGATCTACGGCGATCAGGCGACGATTCGCGCGGAGATCCGTCTTTTCATGCCGACAGCGGAGTATCGCCACAGCAGGAAGATTTGCAGGTACCGGCACAGCTTGGACGTACGCTTCGCCGCGCACCTCTGGGTGGAAACCGGGCCGCACTGGGCGTTCCAGTCGACGACGCACCTGGTCGACAACGAGCGATTTGTCTATGCCGATACGCTGGAGGCACTGTGTGCCGCTATCGTAGACCGCGTAAACACCTCGCTCTCGCGCGCAGTTCAGTGTGTAGCGCGTAAACGTATCGAGACGGCGGAGGACGCATGCGCCTGATCGACGGTCACATCGAGAGCTACACAACCTATATGAAAACGCTCAACGAGAGTCTGAAGGACGGTCACCCGGCCATGCAGGCGGAAACGCAGGCCTTGATGGTTGCAACGCAGGGCGTGCTGGACAGCCTGCAGAAGTACCAACGGGTCGTCGACGGGCTTCGGGTAGCGCAGCACCGTCACTGACGTGTAGAGCGGCTTAAGCCGAAAGGAACAGGAGGGAGGGATGCCGCAAGGCGTTCCTCCCTCTCCAAATTTATGTGCGGGCCTGCTTCGTTGGCTTGCATCTTCAGTGTCACGGGACACACTGACGATGTTCCCATCCTTGGAGGTTCCGCCATGAGTCAGTCTGCCCAGTCCCTGCCCCGCCACGCCACACGCACGAGCCCATACGCGGACCGAGTTCGTTCAACGCGTGTGTCGGCGACGTCGTACGAGATACGCATCGACGGCGAATTCCGCTTCCTTATCGAAGGCGATGAGCAATGGCCTGCCCTGTGGCAACTGTTCGCAGTGATCAATGGTGTCCGCTCCGGCAAGTGCCTAACGCTTGAGTCCGAACACTTCGACGTGATCGAGCAGCTCGAGCGCGGATGCTTCTGGATGCCGGCGGCCAAGGTGGCTCCGGCACCGCACTCGTCAAGCCTGACCCGCCACCGCTTCCCGCAGTACCTCCCGGAGTAGCAATGTAAGTTCGAACGATATTTGCAAACCAGCGGAAAATTTCAATCGCTATTTGCGAATGGCGCCCGTCACCCTGAATTCGATCTCGAGATCCTTCAACCGGCGAAACTCGCCGTCGTTCGTCACACGCCAGCCCTGCTCCCACGCTTCACGCAAAGACGACTCTAAGCCGGAAGGACACGCAGTAATGGGCTGGCCAGCACGCGCCGCTCGCCCGCCGCCCTCGACATAGGGCCGGGCGCGGAAGTTCTCGAACGTGAACAACCAATAATTCGCTTCGTCGCTGCCCGCAACGTAGGGGCAGGCGCTCGCATCCATACCCTGTTCGACCGCAAGAACTGCTTCGCCTTCAATGGCGTCCCAGTATTCGCCGGACTCAATGCCGTGCGTCATTTCTCGCCCCATAGAGCCTTGTCGGCCATGAACCCAAGTGATTGATTAATATTGCGATATCTCTTTCGCAGCAAAAACCCGTTGACCTGCAGGAGTGCGCACGACTCGCAAATATCGAGGGACTTTCGCAAATAGCGATGTGGTTTCCCAATTAGCGGTGGAACCTACAACCGCTATGAGGATCAGCGTCATTCGATTTTTCCGTCTTGTCACGCGATTCCGTGGTCTAGACGGTCGATTGCTCTTGAGTCGTGCGCCGGAATACCCATGTGGCGATCGACGCGGATATGCTCCAAACCAGCTTGAGCATCCATAGGGCGACCACCACACTCGCGCCCCATTGACTCACTCTCTCCAACGTCGTCCCGGTAGACAACGAGATCCAAATCGATGATCGACCGAGCGAGCCGATTCCAAACCAGACTATCGTAGTCAAGGCGAACACAAGCGCTAGATGCGCAACGCGTCCCAAAAGCAATGCGAATTTATTCCTCATGATGCTTTCTCCCGCTTTCCGTCGCGCTGGTTCTGTTGATCGACGCGATCAGACAGAGCAAGACGCTGAAGTTCCTTAGTCCAATCGTTGGCCTGACGGCCAAGGATTGACTTCTGGCGTAATCGCAAGTCATTTATTTTGCTTGTGATAGCGGACATTTTAGCGCCCAGAAGAGCTCGACCGGTTCGCAGATATCAACGGGCATTTGTAGATTGCGTTGTGCATTTTCCATTAGCGGTGGAACCTACAAGCACCCCCTCAGACGAGTTCGTGCTGGGTTGCGTCGATTTCCAGTGGCGCAGTAAGGTACCCAAATGTCATGATCTGGCGCAGATATTCCCGCATGAACTGGTCGATCGAGCCAGCCACTTCGTACTGATGGACGTGGCGACATTCATGCGTCAGGAGGCGCCGCGAGAGGTGCCGCGGCGTGATGAAGATCGCGTAGCCCAGCGCCAGGCCGGCGATGTCGTGAGTGAGCATGCCGGTGCGGATAGCGACATCGCGGAGCTGCGGATCGTCCGGTATCGGGACCTCGTCGACGAGCGAAAGCCGAATCTTCTCCGGGGCCGACACACCCACCTGACGGGCATCGTCGAGCTCAGCCGGGGTTAGCGCGCGACCGGCCGCCAGCCCCTTCTTCGCCTGTTCGCTCGCCCATGCGAGTGTCTTCGGCAGGATGGACTCCAGAAAGCCGTCTTGGATCAGGCCGGTCATGAGGCCTCCTTTGTGCGGCCTTGCCCCGGGAACAGTTCATCAAGGCGGTCCTGCGCCTGCTTGCGGCTCATCCCATATGGGAACCGCGGTTGCTCGTCCTTCACGGCATCCTGCAGGCAGGCGAGCACATCCGCCTGATCTTTGTTCCGGTCCTGCAATCGGCAGCTCATCGCCAAGCTGGCGAGCAGTGCGCGATCACGGTCCCCCATCTGTGCTAGATCCGGCCAAACTATCTCGAGGCGCTCTCGCGATGCAATGCCATCGCTCTTGCCGACCATGCGCGTGATGGAGATGCCGAGACCGCCGATGAGGAAGATGCCGAGGACGAGCGATATGACGCGTCGAGTATCGAGCATGTAGTACGTGCCTCCTCTTACGCGCGCTGGCCAGCCAGCGGCGTTTTGTTGACGACCGCGCTCGCTTCGAACCGCGTGAAGCTGAACCTGCTCTGGATAGTGGCCAGACGTTCGTACGTAGGCCCGCTGGCCGTCACGCGTTCGAACAGCATACCTTCCTTACGGCCAGTCGCCGCGGCGTCCTCCACGGCCGACGGCCAGTCCGGCACCAGGCGCGCCTTTTCCGTCAGCCCCCCTTCGTTGCGGATCGGATCGCCGGCTTCCTTGATCTGGTTGAGGAAATTCGCTCTTGCAGGCATGTTGATGCGTCCCTTGGTTGATGTTGGCCGAACGGCCGTTCGATACCAGCGAAGCCATTGTCGTACAGGCTCAGAGTACTGCAACCCTGAATAGTTGAGTTCTACATCTCGTTATCGACCAGATAGCGCCACCGCTGAAGTGACGCTGGGTCCGGAAGTACGGGGGCAAATCCACGCTGTCTATCATGATGGTTGCGTGGCGGGCGCGGGTTCGAACTGGTATTCCGCTCAGAGCGCCGCCCTCGCCCACCAAACGCTCGGTCTAACCATGCACTTGCCGACTGGGAATACAGCGCGCACCCGGTGTGGAGAAAATTGAAATCGCGTCCATCGCGCACGCCGGTCTAGTGGCAGGCATAAAAAAAAGCCCGCCGCTACCTGAGAGGTAGACGGCGGGCTTCGTTTCGAATTGACGAATTACATGGCGAGTGTCGTCATTCGCTAAATCTTCCAATGGATAATAGAACGTCAGCAGCACCGGTAAATAGGTACTATGGCCTGCGTCAAATTACCAGCCGGGGAAATGGCATACGGTCGAAATAACGATTGCGAGCGTACCTGCAACTGCACCAACGACAATGATGTCGCGGCCATGGTTGAGGTAGTACAAAGCACTCTGAAGAAAAGACGGCTTGTCGTTGAAGTCGCTATTCATGGTGTTCTCCTTTTTGCCTTATAGGCGGTAGAAAAAGGAGGAGCTTCCGCTCGGCGAGCCATGGGTGGCTGGCCGAACTTGTCGACACCATCGAACAGTTTTCAGATTTGGAAAATACCCGAACCTGAATTTTTCCGAAGTCTTACGCGTTGACCATGTTACTTTGGTCTGCCACGTTTTTTTGAATCTTGCCAATTTAATGGCTGGTTCTACTTTACGTATGTTCTGAAGTAAGGTCAAGCTGAAAAACGTCGCCCATACTCCGAGCATCGGCTAGACACGCATTTCACGAAGACCGTTGATCTCGCTGAAGGCTTTCGAGCCGGCCACGCAAAATATCTGATCGTCCGTGCGGCGCGGAATCAAATGCCCACCATCGGCGCGAACGAACCGTTGGATGAAAGCCGGCACGCCCCCGTAGGGGCGTGCCGGCTTACCACTCAGTTTAGCGTCACACACGCCTCGTCAGTGCGTTCAGCCGGATCCACGAGGGCTTAAGCGCCGGGTTGTACGCCCGCGCCGTACCGGTCAGGTCAATGACTTCCGATGAGCCGGCCAGGTCCACCTCGTAGTCGCCGTTGACGACGGCGAAGATCCGGCCGTCTTCCTGAACCAACGAGGTGATCTCGCCCAGGATCTTCTCGTCGGAGTCGACGACTTGCATGCCCACCTGATAGCGATGGACCGACTGTTTCTGCGGTTGGATGTTGCTGTTCATGGTGCTCTCCTTGAATGCCCGCTCTTGTGGGCTTTTTGACGAGGGGAGAGCCGGAGCTCGGCGAGGCGACGGCCTGGCTGAACCATACGACTAGTTAGGATCGCCGCCCCCCCTTAGAGAGGGCGAGCGGCGAGGTGCTGCAGGTTGAAGATTACCGCCGAAGCACTTGATGCCTTCCAGCGAGTCATTTTCCGATCATCAGATGTTGCTGATGTTCTCGTTACTGAACCTTGGTTCCTGCGCCAAATCGTGCCTCACCCTCCTTGGTGAACCGCGCGATCGCCTCTGGCAGCTTTGCAGGCTCGGAGAGCACTTCGAAAAGCACCTGCGCCCCCTCTCCTTCAGGGCCATACAGGGCGATCTCAGCGGGCTTTCCTGGTTTAAGGCAAGCGGTGTCGGTTTCCATATCCGTCAGCATGACCTGCCAGCGGCCGGCCGGCACGTCGAATTGTAGGAACCAGGCAGAAAAGCCGCCGCCGGTCGAATGTTCCGTAAAGCCTGAGTCGATCAAATGCTGGGTGATCTCTTCAGTAGTATCGAGTTTGGTCATCATTTTCTCCAACTTGGCGAAAGTGTAACCTGGCCGATTGTCCATTACGGTGTGAGGTGGCGACCAGTTGCGAAGCGAGCCAACGCCGATCAATTCCATACGACTCTCCAGATTTGGCGAGAACCGTCCCCAGCGGGATCGGCGTCCCGCCAGGGGTTAAGTTACTTGGATCGAGACCACCTACCTTGAATCGCCGGTAACGGAAAATGGTGCGTGGTTTCGTACATTACTGTGGGCCGGAGCCTTGTTTAAAGGCTCCAGACGGCAACTTCCATCCAGTTGATTCAATCCGGATCGGTACCGTGTATTTGGTCGAGATAGCTTGCTCAGCAACCTCTTCCTCGTACATGTACGGCGTGCCCTCGTTGGCCAATTGCCTTACCGACTTAGTGCGGTGAATCGTCAGTCCGAACTCGCTTTCCAGATCGGCGATCCGCTTGAAGCGCGTGGGCAACAGCTGTTGCTCAGTGGCCCGCTGGTGGCAATCCGAGAATATGCAATGTGCACAGGACACACGGTTGAAGCCCAGGTAGTACGCCGGATGTGGCCGAACACCGAAGCGCTTCATGATGTCCCACACTTGCTCCTCGGACCACTGCAGTACCGGACGCCAATGATCAACGTACCGGCTCCGCGTGTTGCAGCGATCGGGCTCGTGAGTGAGGTACTTCGACCGCGCCGCGGACTCTTGCGCGCGCTCCCCCGTGCAAACGAGGGTGCGGATGCCCAAGAATCGGGGCTGGTTCCTCATTGCTGCGGCGCCGACGTCGACCTTGAGACTGGCCGAGCACCATCTCTGCGACAGAGCCGCCGTCACCTGCGGGAACTTGCGCCGCGTGTTCTGCGGCCCTGTCCCGCCCGCCTGAATTAGCCCGTCTGGCGTTTCGGCCATAACGGGCGCGGTGCACTGGTCTTTACGAAGCATCTCGCGCAGGAACCCGCCCACACGCCAACTGAAGTACAGCGGCAGACCGAATGCTGCTGCGAACCGCCGGCAGTAGTCGCTGGTCACAGGCCAATCCATGAAGGATTCGCCGTGGCCGTCGATGTCGTGATGCCAGAGCTCGATGCGATTTGGATCGATACCAATGTCGAGTAGGTGCAGCACCGTTGCTACTGAATCCTTGCCCCCGCTGAACATGACCACGTATTTATCGTACGCGTACCGATCAAACTCTACCGGCGAGCCAGTCACAGCGGGAAGTTCCGCCTCGAATAGCGATTGCTGCTGCGGAGGCTGACAGTTTAGTGATTTCAAAATGCTCTCCATGGCCTCACGGCCTGCATGGCTAGCATCGCCCCCAGCGGGAGCGACGTCCCGCCGGGGTTGAAAAGTTGCTTAGGCTGCGACCATATCGGCTCGCACGAAAGACGAGAACGAAATCGAAGTTGCCTGCTTGAACGCTTGAAGTGCTCGGCCGAGTGCGTTGAACACGGAGACAAAGGGCGGAACGCTTACGGCTTGGCCACATGTTTCGTGACCGAACGTTTGCGTAACGCCTTCGACCATGTCCTCCCATACGCCCTTGCATCTCGCGTGCTCAACCAAAGTAGGGATTCTAAGAAGATCGGGGTTCTCTGGGTGTTGGAAGAAGGTTCCGGTGCTTTGACGCTTGTGAAGCGTCTTGTTGAGCGTAGGAACTTTCGGGGAGTCCTCGTTCACGATCGTCATTTTGAATCCCTTGCCTGCTGCCTCGTCCCTTAGCTGTTTCTCCTTCAAGTACGTCAGCGGGGACCAGCACTTATCGTCCAGCGCCACCGCTTCCATGATCTCACCCAACCTACGAGCACGACGCTCAGGCCGATCGACGAGATCGAAGGAGAACTCGATTCCTTGCGTGACCGCGATAATGCACATGCGCTCACGATGCTCGAGCATGTTCCAGTCGGCCGCGTTCAACACCGTCTCGTGGACGACATAACCAAGGTCTCGAAGCATGGAGCGCGCAATCGCGGCGGAGGCGGTGTTTAGCCAGCCGGGTACGCATTCAATTGCGACGAAAGATGGAGACGTCTGCGCCACGGCCGCCAGGAACGGCACGACGAGATGTCCGACATCGGGATGTGACTCCGGAAACTCCAGCTTCCGTTTCGTACGGCCGGCGTTCGATGCCCCGCTGCACGGGATACCAATAGCCAGGCCGTCGAGCTTCGGCAGTTGTGACATGACCCAGTTGTCGAACACCACCTCCTGCATTGGTGCCGTCAGGAGGATTGTCTGGCCATCGAAGACCGGATTGCGCTCGACGGCGTGTTCAATGCAATCGAGCCTTATTTCGTTAGCTACCGCGAGACGCGTACGAATCCCAGCTTCTTCGAACCCCGTGTGTGCCGCACGATCGAGGATACCAATGCCCGACGAGAAAGAACCCATGAGCAGCGGTTCATTGTTCTCGAGCTTCGACTTCAGACGATCGAGCCGCTCCTTCGCTCGCACTTCCGATGCGATTGGAAGCACGAAGATCCTGTGCAACTGCACCACGAGGCGAACGGCCGTGAGTCCCATCCTCACAAAAATGCCAAGCAGGTTCTCGCTATTGATGTCGACAACAGGGACGTCACGATCGCGCACGGTCTTCTTCGACACCACACGCTCACCGCTTTCATTGGCTTCCAGTGTCAGCATGCACTTTTCTTCGTCTAGGGTGACGCTGATTTTCATGCCGGGCAAAAAGCACGCGCGGCTTGCAACGGCACCTTCGATCCACAGCCGAGGTCTCCCTCTGTTGCTGCCGATCTTCCGGATTTCCATGCCTTGGAGTGATCTCTTGCTGTTCATCGGGTTCTCCTTTTTTTCCCTCACGGGCTGATAAAGGAGCGAGCAGAGCTCAGCGGGCCGGCGTGGCTGGCTGAGCGTAGACGAGGCGGTATCGCCGCCCCCGAAGGGACGGCGAAGCTTGCTTTGGTTGATGAACGCGGGGCGACCGTTACGCGGCTGCCAACTGCTGCGCGGCGCGCTTTTCGCGCCTGTCGATCATTTCGAGACATTCCTCGATCGCACGGAAAACGGCCCTTTCGAGCGCTCCGTCTTCCGACAATGGAACGTCGATCGTGTGTTTCGAGTCGGTGTCGTCGTTGACGTAGGCGCCGAGGCGAGTGAATGTTCCTTCCGGCCCTTTCACGTCGTAGAGCCTCAGACGAAGACTCGCTTTTCCGTCCTCACGCACGAACCGCACCTGAACGGGCGAGTCATGAACGGGATATTGGTATCCGCTCGGTTGATTGGCGAGAGCCCAATACTTCAACATGCTGCCGATGTCGTAATTCGTTCTCTCGGGATTGAGTACCCCGTCCCGAAGGACGAAATGCGTGTAGTCGATGCCCTGCGCTGCAAATTTCACGCCCCGCAGCTGTCCGTAGGACTGCCGAACCTGCTCACGATAGGCCTTGATCGTATCGACCGCCGGTACCGCGTGACTGCTCAGGTACCACTTGTGGTTGACGCAGTGCGCAAACGGTGACTCGATGATTGGATTGCTGGTCATGGTTACCTCCTTCGATGCCCAGTCGGGCGTTGATAGAGGCGCGAGCAAGATGCTCGGCGGGGCCTGGTGCCCGGCTGAGAAACTGCGGCCTGCCACCCTTAGATCAGGATGGCAGGCGTTCTGGTTACCGGTTGGTGACGGAAAGCACTTTCTGCAGGTGCTCGTCGGCCACGTGCGTGTACGCTTCATCGGCGTCGTTGAGGCCGGCCGCGAGCCAGTTGACTTCTTCGAGGACCGCTTCGTCAGTTCGGTCGGAATACGCACCGTCGTGCGCGGTGGCCTTCTCGAGAGCCAAGCGAGCGTCCCATAGACGCATTTGGGCCGCGACGACTTCCTGCAGGAGCTGCAGGGGGCTTTTCGGCGATTCCGTATTGTTCGGGATTTTGCTGTTCATGCGTTTCTCCTTCGTACCCTAGTGGGCGTTGATAAAGGAGAGAGCAAGATGCTCGGCGTGGCTGGCGGGCCCGGCGAAGCGATTGCTCTGAAACGCTGAGGTGGCGGCAGGCGCCAGAGAGACATGCCGATCGAACGGCTGAGCCAACTATACCACATGGACCCAGCACGTCCACACCGCGGATGCTCCGTCTGCGGGCCTGCTCCGGGGCATAGCCCCGCAGATCTTGGATGAGACCGGGGGCGACCTTGAGTAAAGATGCCGACTGCACGCCTTGAACAACTGCAGTGCGGCGATCATCTGGAGCCGCTCGTTGATACCCCTATGAGGGGTTGTGGATCACCGGCGGCACAGATTCACTCCTTGCCATATCCTCGTCGTCGTTGGTCGCGGGCTATCTCTCTCGCCTCATTTGCTTCTTGCGTCGTTCGTCGCGGCGGTCCATCTGTAGGACCAACATTGCGAATACCACGAAGAGTTCGGGCTGGCCGAGCACCTCGACGATGTGTCGATCACGCATCGCCAGCACGCGTCCCGTGGCCTTCGCCAGCGTCTCCCCCTCGCGGGCGACACGGAATTTTCGGTCCCACAAGTTGCCGGTCACGGTGGCGCCGTGCGCGGGGCCGCCGACCGCATAATACTTGCGCGTCAATGCGAAGCGCTTTCGCTTGATCGCGAACGTCCCGAGTTCTCCTGAGATATCCCACGTGGGCGCCCACGCAAGGATCCGGCGCCGAATACTGCCGACGTGGCTGTCTCCGCAATAGATTTGCCACTTCGACGAAAGTAAGAAAACCAACTGCCCTTTTCCGCGATATGCCGGATTCCCTTCACCATCGGTTATGTCGATGGCGTCGCGAATGGACAGCAGCTTGTTGGCAACGCACAGAATTCTGGGCATCCTCTACCTCGTATCGTTGGTTTTGATCGGGCATGCGTCTTATTCTGGCTATCCGGATTCGCCCGTGGAATTGCCCGCTCCAGTCGTTCGGCCTTCTCCTCGTGCACGACGAGGTACCCCAGCGCGTGCTCGTACATGACGATGTATTTCGTGCGCTTCGTCAATTGTGAATGAGCGGTGCCGTCCGTGCTCATCTCCCATGTTTTTGTATCAGGTGGTTGAAAAGTGGTGAGCTGAAGCTCGGCGAGGCGTTACGCCTGGCCGAACCGGGATGGCTCGGCGCCCGCCATCCTCTCCGGAGAGAAAGACGGCGGATGCAATTCAAGTCATAGTTTCCCGTCAGGCTAACGCGACGGCGGCGCTCAGATCAGGCCGGTTCCGAGCGATCGCCCATTGCGTCAAGGTTGGCTTTAACGCGGTAGAAGGCAGGTTTGAGTCCGTGCGACGCCCGCGAAGCGGCAACGCGACCAGGTGTGAATTTCCCGGAAAACTCGAGACCATTTGCCCGTACCCGGTTTCGCATCGCGACCTTGATACCTGGTTCCATCGCCACATCCCTTTCTCGAAGCAATACGATGTACTCCGCCTCGATCGCCAACAGGAAAGCGATGTCACCACAGGCAATGTCCTTGTCTCGCCTGTAGCGTTTCACCACAGCCGTGTGGTAACGCAGAATAAAACTGAGCACGGCCGTAACAATCGTGATGCCGCCACCGATGATCTCCAACACGTCGTGTGCTTCCAAAATCATGATGAACTCCTTTCATGCGCGGGCCAGGCAGCGTTCTGCGCGCAACCCGCGCGGGTTGACCGATCAGACCGCAGCCGTCTCACCAACGACGCGCTCGTAGACTTCCTCGATCAACTCCTCCTCCGAAGAGAAGAAGCCGATGTAGTTGTGGTTGTCCTCGTCTTGATTGATCTCGGTCTCGCCGGGTAGTAGCGCGTACCAACTGTGCATCAACCCGCCGTTGCGGATGCTGTAGCCTGACTGCTCGATAGCCCTGCGGCGAAGCGAGTCGTCGAGCACGCCCCAGCCGTGCCTCGTTGCATTGAGATACCGACCGTCCGGGGTTTGCACCTCGAGGTACGTAATCTCGGCATCGTGGTACGAATGCCCGTGGATCCGCTCCTTCCGGCTTAGCCAGTCTGCGACCGCGGCACCGGCTTGCTCGCTGAGATCCTTCTTGCGGTCGAAGCACGCCATGCTGCCAGTGATCTCGATGTTGTCCGCGCGGCGTCCGTCTTTCGTGGCACTGAACACGACTCGGCAATCCATCCACTGTGCCGTGCTGCCATTGTTGCTATTCATGGTTCTCTCCTCTTGCCCGGTGGGGCTGTTGAAAAAGAGAGAGCATCAGCTCGGCGAGGCGTATCGCCTGGCCGAACCGTTGGTAGGTTCGGCGCCCGCTAGCCGCTTCAAGGGACGGCGCGGCGGGCGAAGTTTCAAGGTTGATTGATTAGGTAGAGATTGCCGGCGCGGTCTCACGCGAGTAGCTGAACACGGGTGTAATGCAGCAACTCTCCGGATCGGTTTGAGCCGGAAAGCGATCGACATGGAACGTCACCGTGCGCCAGCTGGTCTCATCGACATAGCCGAACACGAAACCCGCGAGTGCGCTGGTCTTGGCCAGCGCATCTCGAGCATCGTCGGCGCTCGGGTATTGTTGCGAGTACGCTCGGATCAGAGACTGCGACCCGGGATAGCGGCTCACAGATTGCCTCGCCGACACCAGATCCCGCGCCTCCTGAACCGCTTCGAGGTAGTCTCGCGCCTCGAGCTTGTTGAACGATTGCTCGTTCTGCTCGCGGCCGATGTACCAGAAGCTTTTCACGCTGGAATCACAGCAAACTCCCGTCCACGTCTCCGCAAGCGGAGCGGCCGTGACGCCGTCATGGATCCGTACTTGGCCGCGCTCCGTGGTTAGGAATGGGGGCTTTGTCAGGTTCGATTGCGCCTGCGGCAGATCGCCCGGAACATTGCTGATCCACGGCGCTTCGCCTAGCGCAGCTTGGCGGCAAGCCAACTCGTACGCGAGCGGACCGCTGTATTCGGCGACGCAGTCGATCGCGACGTCATCGCCAACCCGGACCAGGAAAACGCCGAACCCGTTCTCGCCCTTCGGACGCACTTCCCGCTTGATGTTGCTCGTCATGTCTATCTCCTTGGATGCCCAGATGGGCCGTAGTGAGGAGAAGAGCCTCGGCTCACCGGAGCGGACTCGGGTGAGCGTGGCATCCCGCACCAGTCGCATGCCGAAACGCATGGACTGGAAGGGATTGCACTGATGGTTGCCGGGTGGTTACTCCGCGAGCATGCAGATGTTTCCCGCGTCGTGCAGACGGAAGGCTTCATTGATGCCCAGCGTGATCAACTGCTTAAATCGTCGCAGACCACCCTCATGTTGACTTGAGATCAGCAGCCGAACTTGCTCGACCGTGATCCCCTCGGCCTCAGCCATATGCTCAATCGCGCTAGCAGCGATGATCTGGCCAGCAGCGGCCCACTTCTTGGCAGTCAGTTCCACGTTCATGATTTTCCTTTGTGCCTCCGCGAGGCTTTGATAAAGCATCGAGCGCGAGCTCGGCGAGTCGTCGACTGGCCGAACAAATAGCAAGCAGCCGAGCGACACCTCAATCGGGGCATCGCTCGGTGCTGGCGGCGCTCGTTACATTAGCGACGCGGTTGCGGGTTCATGCCCGTGCAAGTTGTCAGCGGCGGGCTTCAGAGTCGTGACGGTCACCTTGCAGCGTGAGAGCCCTGCCGGCGCCCATCCGATCCCGAACAGGAACCAGGCCTGTTCGAAGGTAACAGCCACACTACGGAGCAGGTCAGCCATGAGTTTGTCGACGGTATCCCACTCGATGGCATGATCGATGCGTCCGCCTAGGCCGAAGCCCTGGACGCGAAGGCATTTCGGCCGACCCGCGTCGCTTAGTCCGAAATAGCCGTACTCGGGACGACGGCCGGAATCGACGCGCAACGTCAGTTCCCATTTGCCCCACCGAAGCGGCTTGAGGACTTCTGAGTGGAATGGGTCCGCGTAGCTGCGGTTCAGCGAGCCGGTCAGGATCGATTTGATGGCTGCGTGATACGCGTCGACCGAGACGACGTAGCCGACATCGTGCTCGAATGCTTCGGCAGGATCTTGCTCGAGTTTCGCGAGCGCGGCGCTAGCCCAAGCTTCAAGTGCGGAAAAGCTAGCTGCCCGGGTTTCCGCGGTGAGTTGCTGATTCATGATTCGCTCCTTTCTGCCGGTATCGGCGCTTCAAAAGAGGGGAGCGTTTGGCTCTGCGGAGCGATAAACTCGGCGGAGAGGGACAAGGGCCGGGAGCCCCGATTGCGGATAGATGCCGATTTAACGGCGGAGTTCACTATATCACGGGTTTAGCCTGCCGGGCATCCCCCCTATCGCGTTTGAAAAGTCTCTTTTCCTGCTTCCGCTCTGGAAGAGCGCCATGCGTTCTTTCGATGAGTTCCTGGAGGGACGCCGGCACCGCTATGAGCGGTAATTCTCTGCGCGATTAGTTCCCCCGAAAGCCACGGGTCACCCGAGGTTGTAATGGACCGTTGGGGTCCACTGCATAACGAATACGTGTGAATTACGCAATGCCGTTCCGTGATCGCACATGACCACGCGCTTCGCATCTTGAAGTAACGGTTTAGTTGGGAATGCGATGCCCAACCGCTGGCGCTCATAACGCTCCATATCTTCGGCGCACATCGCGTTGATGCGTCGATCAATGGTTCTCACGAACCACGCTATTTCATTCGACTTCAGTTCCTCCCTGACCACAATCAGGAACGTTGAAGGGCTTCCTTCGCTGCAAACGGGGCTGATCGATGCGCTTTCAGCAACGGCGCAATTGTGGGCGATCTCCCGTCGTCGCTTACGGGAATGGAATAGCCAATCAAACATCGCCTGGTCCCCCTACTGTTCGCACTGCACGCTGCTTGGATTGACTGCCACCTTTACGCGAGTGTCGCAGTCAATCAAATTGAGCGCCACGGCAATGCTATAGATGATCCCGATCGGGATCGCAATGAATGTGTTGCGCGTGATGAAAACCCAGATCAGCTTTAAAATAGGTTGGCTCCATCTCCAGCGACCGACCAGCGCGGAGCGCCGACCGGGCTAAGTGGCTTTCTTCCTCGGTGTGTGGAGTTATCCCGCTATGCGGCGCGCCACAATGGTGACTTTCAATCCAGCGCTCTCAGCCACCACCGCTTCCTCGCCGTCCCGAAGCGGCATGACCCGTTCGTCGTTCCATGTGGCGACATCGGGTAGTTCCACGTTACACCCGCCAGGCGTATTCGAACGGTGCATCGCCGTCAGGTCGCTCTCACTAATCCGGACGTCCGCAGAAATTGCGTTGCCATCGACCTGCCGAGTTGTCACCGAGACGAATGTTCCAAGCTTTAGGCTGTCCATCTTGGGAACTGCGGCACCGTTGCCATTGACCGTGCAACTACGCAGATAGGGACGTTCGTCGCCAGACGAATGCACAATCTGGTCTCCAACCCTACCGGACAGCGTCATTTCAGCGACGGTCTTTTCGCGCCCTGCATCTTGCTTCGTCCATTTCAATTTGTAGACGATCAACTCGCTTTGGGGAGACCCAACGGCAGCGTTTGTCACAGCACCGTCGCCCGCGTAACAAGCACCAGCTGAGCTGATCAAGATGGCTCCAGCAATCACGATTTTCTTCATTCTTTTGTTCCTCTCTGAGATACCGGCGTCCGGCCGGTGTGCAAGGCGTTCACGCGCCGCGTGCTTTCCTGAGACCAAAGTAGCCAGGGATGGCTTTGGCGATGCCGCCAGCGGCCTCCCCAAGGCCGCCCCTCGTAGTACCCTCCCTAGGGAGCCGCCAGATCCATTGTTGAGCCTTTTCCATGGCCTTTTGCGTTTCGCCGCCTTTGCGCGCATCCATATCAGACTTCAATTCCCAAAACATACTCAGCGAATTCCCGGCACGCCACAAATCGTACGGAAGAACAATCGTACACACCCAATGCTGGCATATCAATCTATTAGCATCCCAAATCATAATTTTTCGAACGTCAGCCAAAGCAACTTCCGGCATGCTACGAAAGCCACTATTGCCGCTCGGCTGCATCCACTTATCCAGCGTCTTATCGGGTACGCTGATGCGCTGCGCGCAGAAACGCTTGCTGCGATTTCGGCTCGGTCATGCCCAAATGCGTGCGTCATAGACCCACTTGCGCAGCTTCGTGGCCGTAATTCTCGCAGCATCCGCATGTTCGGGATTGACGAGAACGTTCCATTCTTCGGGCACGACCGTGGACGGCACGCACAGCAGCGCGGTGCTTTTTGAAGTGGCCCATTGCGTCCCGTAGTCGAGGCTAACCTTGCCCTCAGGCAGTGCGTCCCATCCAACCGGTGCCGCCGTAGGCGTCAAGGTCTGCGCCGCCTCCCATACATCATCGGGCACGTCGAGCCTCACCAAGTAACGATTCAGCGGCAGCGGACCGACAGCGATATGAACTATGGTTTCAAGGCATGCGAGCGCGATGTTAGAGGCGCAGTACAACATCGGTGTGTCCTGGCGGTTCCAGCGCCCGCCCGTCTTCTTCGCCCCGGCACCAGAGAGATCGTCGGCCGTATACTCCCGAGTATCCGTTGCGATGCGCCAAATCGAGACCGTCATGCGTAGGCCCCGCTTTGCATCCGCGCAATCAATGCCGACACCAACTCCTGGCCGGCCACGGTATCCATGTACTCTGCTGGGCGACGGTTGCCGAGCGCCGGATTGGGCTGCTCTAGCCACCGCGCCACCCACTGGGCGGCGTCGAACCCCTCTGGGTTGCCCGACTCGGTGACCATCGCCTCGACTTGGCCGACGAGCGCTGACAGGCCGACGAAGCGCTCCGCCTGATCTTGTGCAAGGTCTTGCTTCAGCCTGATTTTCCTGGCCACCGTTGTGCGTGGGAAGCCGAGCAATTGCATCAAGCGATCATGGGTCGTGTCCATACGTTCGGCCATGCGTGGTACTTCTTTCGCCGCGACGCCACGCTTAATCAGATCGATGCGTTCGGGCGCCGCAGCCCTGAAGACGTCATAGAAATGACTCGTGCCAGAAGCGATGACTACAACCCCAGTAACCGGAATTTCGCCACCTAAGAGCACGTCATAACTCCGGGAAGCGGCGGTGGCGGGCTTAGGAGCGGCGGCCTTAGGGGCGGCGGCCTTGGCCGTTTTGCCGGCCACTGTGGTCACGCGCTTGGTGGCGGAGGCCACCTTCTTCACTGGGCTGCGCTTTTCCGTGTGTGTCGTGTTCATGGTGATCTCCATTTGGGATTTAATTATATGCCATATGGACAAAATATCATGAAAACTGCGTGAACAGCCCTCGTTCCGGACGCTGCTCCGTCTGGCATCATTTCGGACCAAACCCGTACCCGAACATCGGCCGTTCATGATGTCCATCAAGCCAAAACCGGATACCCCGACATAACTAACCTTGTCCAGCACCAACCTCATTGCCGACTCGTTGCCTGACTATCTCGTGCCAATTGTTCGGCTTGACGCAGCCAGCGCACGCGAGGCGGTACTAGCCGGCTTCGGCATGATGCCCAAGGCGCGCGCCCCGGCCGGCGCCAAATCGTGGGATTCGAGCGACGCGAGTGCGGAGACGGTCGGCGAGACGCGCGCCTTCTCGGCGGCAGATCCAGCAAACCTTGCGCTGTATTCACATTTCTGCTTGAATCGGCCGAACAACAAGCGATCAACAAGGACGGAAACGATGGACACCTTTTTTCGAAGAATCAGTTTGCTGGTCCTCACCGTTGTCGATTTTTATGGCAACGCCACCGAGTCATGGCACCCGCTGCTGGCCATCGGCGTCCCTGTGGGTATTTTCGCGAGCATCAAATACCTTGCACCTTCCTGGCTTTTTCTGAGTCTGTCGGTCGTCATGGTGGCATTCTCTGCAGCCTTCTTTGTGACCGTGGCCTACGTCTGTGCTACCTACCTGGCATTTCGGCGTGATTGAAGTGTCGGCGCAGTAGCCACGCCGCATAGACCATCTTGGGGTGCGGCCGCTCCGTTCAGCAGAACCACCGGGCGGCCCATTCAGGCTACCAAGCATTCAGGTCGTCGTCTCTCCTTCCATCGGCACAAAGCCAGCAGACGAACGGACAAAAATCCTTCGACGAAACGTGTCAAGCTGCCCGGGGAACCCTTGGAGTGGTGTGCGGGACACGCAAATCTTTTGCACAAAAAAGGAAGCCCGCCAGTCTCCACATGGGAGACGCGGCGGGCCGGGGTTACAGGTTGATGGTTAAATGCTGTGCGAGTGGGAGTCGCGTCGAGACAACTCGCCCGCGAACTCCTCGTTCGGGCCAATTTGCACGCAGAACTTCAGACTACCGCTCGCAGCGGCAGATGCAGCCTCCAGCGTGTCGCGCAGATATGCTTCCGCTTCGTGCTCCGAGCAGTCGGCCAGTTCGTGCGGAACCAGTACATTGGCCTGCACGGTGACAGCCAAGCGCTTACCGAAGCGCTGTAGCGTGCCATTCTGAAACGAACTCAGTTGCGATTCTTCGTCGCAACCGGATTCGATCGTCACTGCCGGCTCGGGCGCTTTCCACGAAGGATCGGTACAAAACCGCTCAGGCAGAATGCTCGTAGCGCGATCGCGGAATACCTTGAGCGCGGCGATCGTGTCATCCACGTCGCCCACCAAGTTACCCACCTTCTCGCCGCTGGGGTCCTCCAACAAGGCTTGCCCCCAGTTTTCGAGTAATACCTTCGCTGCCGCTTGCCCTGCGTATCCGGAAAGCTCGGGACGGAAAACAGCGTTCTCACCATTGGCATGCATCTCGACCAACGACGCGAGCTCCTTGCGAACATTATCAATGCACTGCGGCGGTTCCGCACTGGCGTGCGCAGTGACCTTGACATGGAACGACCGGCCTAGACAGCCTTGCGCCCACGTTGCCAGATTCGACAGGTCTTTCGCGTCCATTTCCGGATTAACGTAGTCCACGACGAGCACGACCTGCTGGCTTGGAAGTGTATGGGCCGCCAGACCATCAATGCTCCAATGGTCGCCGGGGAACTCCTGTTGCATGACCTCCTCCACCTCGTCCACGAGATCCGGACGCTGCTTCACGATAAACGACGCGAGATCGGTACGCGTCATGCCGTCGATGTTGTCTGCGCGAACCGAATCGAGAACGCGAAACACGTCGACCTTGCGCAATACCCCAATCGAATTGGCCGCGATCTTGATGTACTGCTCTTCAATTTTGCTGTTCATGGCACTCTCCATTCTGCCCTTCAGGGCGGTTGAAAGTGAGTGAGCCGTAGGCTCGGCGAGGCAAGCGACCTGGCCGAACCGGATACCCGGTTTAGCGCCACCGGCCCGAAGGCGCGGCGGCATGGCTGGCTTCGTTACTTAGACCGTGGAGGAAAGCTCCTCCGCCATCTGGCGGTACGAAATCAGACCTTCCTGGTGACGTTGCATGATGGCCGAGCGGCGAACGCCGAGCGCCCATCGGTCCGTTGCGGCGACGCGATCTAGGGCACCAACATCGACTCGCCGGTAGCCCATCCGCAGCATCTCTTCGACGGCCTCTTCGATGGTGTCAAAGCACATGTGTCCGATGAACGAATCTTGATCGAACTGCTGGATCCGCCACGGCTGGTCGCCAGACGCTTCTGGCAGAACAAAGGCCCAGGCCTCCCGATTCGAATTGCGGCACTCGATCCCGACGGGCTCGCCGCCATACTGAGCCATGAGGCTCTGGTAGGCGATTTGGTTAGGGCGGGCGCCTTCTCGCAGGATGCGGGCAAATGCGGGCGAAACACGGCGATGCGCGACACGGACACGTTCCCATGCGCGAGTACGGTACCGCGGCGTCGACGACACCACTGCTGGGGTATTGCGATTCATGATTTTCTCCTGGTGCCCGAAGGGGCGAGTTCGAAGGAGAAAAACCGGCGCTTTCTAATCAGGCGATGAGAAAGCTATTGGAGGGATTTTGATGGGCGGCGCTGGCCGCTTGGATGCCGACTTAACGGCTGGCAATTACTCTAGCACAGATGGACTGATCTCAAAGGCCCTTTTCTTGCGAGGACGGCCATTGTGCCAGCAACGGCATGGCCAGATGAACGGTTTCTCCTACGAAAAAAGCCGCCGGCCCATAGGGCGCGACGGCTTCTGCTTCAATGCAGCCAGGAATTAATCTGGACTACGTGTCGCCGACTTATTCGACATATGCGAATCTTCATTCGCTCGCCTCCGTAGCCGTCAGCCATGTACGACGGCCGATCGTGTGTCCGTCGTCGGAGGCGCGACGGCGCACGATCTTGTTTGCGTCTGCTTTACTTGCCGCGCAGATGCCTTCATATAGCAGCCCGTCCACTTCATCCCATGATGGGTATTGGAACCGAACGACAACATTCCACATCTTGAGCGGTGCGGTGTCTGCCTTCTTCGGCACACGGACAGGAAGCCCCAGCGCCGCCTCGACTTCTTCCAAAGTTCCGACGAATTCAGGCTTGTCGTAACCATTGGTGCAGGCGTAAAACTGCCCGCTGTTCAGCTTGCCAATTCGCGGATCGATTGCCTTGCAGGTACTGCTCGCGCTGCACTTAGCGGGAGCTACGCTGAATTCTGGCGGACTGGCCACCAAGCCTCCAGTCGCCAATTCCGCCACCGCATCGCACAGGTCGTTGATGCTGTCCGGGCTCTTGCAATGCGCCAGCAACTCGTCGAACAGGCCTGAGTCGGTGGCAACCGACAGCGCAACGTTTATCAGTTGCAATGCCTCGACCTGCTCCGTCGTGAGCCGCGAATTCGCGGCCGCTGGCAATGCCGGCCGATATTCCCGTTCAAGGATCAGGACGTTCGTTCCGATGAGCGACCCGATCTGCTCGGTGTTGACGATGATCAGTTCCGGATTGTTCGGATTATTCAGATCCTCCGAATCCGCGCCGAACACACCATCCAATAGGCGACGCTTGAATGCGTCGATGGCGACTCCGACCGCCTCTGCCGCGATCACATGAACCGTGTCACTGTCGTCGCCAAAAACTGCTCCTGAGATGACAAATAGGCTAAGCGACGGGACATCCATAGTCGCAATCGGTTTCTGTTGAGCGTTGTGCTTCATGAAGAGCTCCTTTTGCCTCGATGGGCATTGATAAGGAGTCGAGATGTGATCTCGGCGAGGTGGTTTCGCCCGGCCGAGATGGAGGTTCGTCCCCGCCGGAGCCGCTTTATGGGCGCCGACGGAAGACGATGAGGTTGATGATTTCGAAAATTCCTAGGCAGCCTTCTGCGCCTGGGCAACGCGATCCAACGCGTCCGCCCCCTTGAGGATGAAGGCCGCTCGGCTGAGACGGCGCTTGGCATCTTCTTGCATTTCCGTCGCGATCGCACGCAGTTCGGCAGCCGTGCCGTTGTCCGTTCTCAGCGACATGTCATGGCCGTCAGACCTGATCTCGACGAACATGTGGTCATTGCTGCGCCGAATCGACACCGAGACCTTGCCCGTCGATGTGGCCGCCGGTTGTTGCACTTCAGCGTTGCTGTTGCGATTCATGTTTTTCTCCGTAGTTGCCCATAGGGCGCTAAAAATCGAGAAAGTCGTTTCGTCGGCTTGGCGGGTCGCTTGACCTGCCAAGCCCCACAATTGTGGGACCGGCCGCCAGCCCCTCTCGGGACGTGCTTTGTGTTGCTCGTTCAGTTCCAGGTAGGCGCGACCCCCAGGATCGTGTTGGGGCGTCGATTCGTCACTTTCAACGCGGCTTCGTGTGCCTGCTGAATCGTGTTGAACTCCGCGGTTTCGACCTTCGACGTCTGCAGGCGGATGAGGCCATCGATGCCGAGCGTGCGATCGTCCGCGTTGCCGCCGAAGAACGGATCGCCCGTGCCGCCGTACTCGATGACAATCATCGACTTTGGCAGGGCACCCCAGCGTGACAAAAGCTCTTCGACTTTTTCCGGGTTCGTGAGATCGCGCGGTGCGCGGTCGCTTTCCAGTTTCATGAGACCTCCTTTATGCCCATTAGGCGCTAGTGAAAAAGCCGCTGACGCTTGTCTGTCCGATGGACGGAAAAGGTACCTTTTGGTGGGAGGCGAGCAGCGCTTTACCTAAGCGCCGCCCGCCTGCTTCAGGATTAGATGATGATGCAGCCGGCTCGCGCCGGTGCGACGAGTGGTGGATTGCACCGGATGTGCTCAAGAACCGACTCGAGTTGCTTGTCGTGGCTCTCGTCCAGGTCCCGTTCGATCACATGGTGAGCTCGACGGTACTTGTCCGACATAACTTCGACGGCGCGGCAGTGCATATAGATCACATCCTGCGGCGCCGATCGCTCCATCTCGCCGATCTTCTCGCGCTCCGCGTCCGACTCCGGGCAGTCCAGTGCCTGGGTCGCAACCGGATGCAGCTCGTAGCTCGGCGTGATTTCGCAGCAGTGCGTGACACGGTTGGCATCGTAGGCGTAGACCTGAAAGACCTTGCCAGCCAGTTTCCGCATGTCGTCGCTGTAGTAACGCGTTTCGTCGATGACGACCAGTTGGATGTCGATATCCAGCGAAGTCTCGGCGGCTTGTGAAAGACCTGCCGACTTCGGGATGCCCGATAGAAATTGCTGATTCATAGGTTCTCCCTTTTCTGCCAGTGGTGGCGGTTGAAAGAGAGAGCGCCGCGGGCTCGGTCATCCCGCGTAGGGATGACCCAACCGACAGCGTTGGGTCTCGTCGGCCGGGAGGCTGGCGAGGTTGCTGCAAAGGATCAGTTCTTAGCCTGATCGTTCTCGTCAATTTTCAGTTGCCAGACCTGCGCAGCGTCCTTGGCTCCCGGCAAACCGGACACCAGCGCCTCTTCGCGCCTCAGACGACACGCCAGGTAATTGAGCAGGCGGGAGTCGCCCGGAATTTGGCCCTGCCGCTCCAGCTGATCGTAGAGTGCCCCGATAGCGCCGTGCAGACCCGTCATCGCCCCTCGCCGCCGCAGCTCCGCGAAGAGAGCCTCCGTACTCACGTCCGTGAGCCCATATTCAGACGGCGCAAAGTTGACACGCTCACAGAGATCGTCAATGCCCTCCTCGTCCATCGAGATATCCTCCCTCGAAAGATCCGCACAGGTGCCACAGGCGATGTCGTGGATTTCATCCGGTCGATTGATCGGTTCACCCATCCCAGCCTCCTGATAGACGCGAAGTGCGGCAAGGATCGTGTTGCGGTCCTGATTGGCGCCGATGATGAGCACCGACTCGGGCGACCGAGTTCCTTCCTGTTCTTGCGAAACGACTTTCTGATTCATGCTCAGCTCCTATTGCCCAGTGGGCGGTTGAAAGGAAACGAGCGGCGACGCTCGGATGAGCGGGACTCATCGCAGCGTACGAAATGCCAGGGGATTGTGGGCGCTCCCGGGCGGGAGGCTGGGCGGCGCTAGGCCAATGAAATCTGCTGCCGACTGAACGGCTAAGCCCATTCTAGCCTACGGGGAGTGGGAGTGGCAACCGGGTTCCGACACATCCGAGTTCGTGACCCCGCCGTCCAAAGGACGGTCAGGGCCAGATTTACCAAATAACGTTGCTCATAGCAGAACGCTCGAATGCTTCATATCGTGCAAGAGTTGCGGTTGATGAATCGTGGCATGAGGGAATCGTAGTGCTGCGCCCGCCAGATACTCCAGGTGTAGCTCCGTTCCAATCCACTTCCGCCCTAGCCGCTCGGCGACGGCACCGGTTTGGAACGATCCACTGAACGGGTCAAAGACGGTATCACCTTGCTCGGTACACATCTTGATGAAGTGCTCGGGCAGACCTGCTGGGAAACGAGCTGGGTGAATCGGCAGATCGTTTTGGCGGCACAGTCGTTGATACGCATCGTTGGAAGAACTGTTGCTCAGACTCAGCAGATTCGACGCTATCGCACCGCCGTTGTCCACGGAGAACGCACCTGCGGCAAGATGATGGCCGCTCGGACGCAAGGCCCCGGTTTCGCCACCCCGCGCGAGCGTCGATTTCATCGACTCACTGTACGGGACGAGCACCTGACGATTGTCCGCAAAGGGCATATCGTTCGGTGCAAGCCAGTACAACTGTTCGAGTGATGTCTTGACGCGCACCCGCCGAACCGTCACCCACTCCGCAGGAGCTGGAAGCTTCGACGGGTTGTGCCAGGCGTAGCGTTGGCACAGCTTCCAACCGAGCTCGTCCTCGAGGCGTACCAGCAAACGCTCCTGATACAGCGAGACCGTCGGTTCGCCTCGATTCATCACATCCCCGAGGTTGATCACCACGGAACCATCCCGTGTCATCTTCTTCGGCCACGTTTCGGCAATTCTAAGCAACCAGTCAACGTACTCGTTCGCCGCCTTGTTCGAGTATTGTTTTTCCCGAAGCAGCGGGTACGGCGGAGAGGTGAACAGCAAACGCACACTTCCGTCGTCAATATGCGCCACGGCTTCTTCAGCGCGACCGAACAATGCAACACCATCCGCTGTCGTGAAAATCGTGATCACAAGTCCCGGCGCCGCACGGTGCAACGCTTCCTTGCCCTTGCCGGTCAATTCCCACGTCGCTTTCCCTGTGGGAAGGGTTAGCCCCAGCGCCTTTGCACGTTGCTGTGCCCACCGCACCGTTCGATCGAATCGGTTGTACTCCTGGCCACCGATCTCGATCATCTCGTCGCGGGTCGCTTCTTCGATGCCCATCTTGACCGCTACGGCATCGCACAGATCCCGCGTGCGAGCACGCCCTCCTTCGATTTCCAGGCAGTCTAGCAGCGGCAGGACAAATTGCTCTTGCGTAAATGTCTTCCGTGAGTTGGACAATATCTTCGTTTCAGTGTCGCGTTTCATGCTCTTCTCCATTCCCGCTTAGCGGTGATTGATAACGAGCGAGCGACAATGCTCGGTGAGGCACGATGCCTGACCGAACCGAACGGCCGATTTGAGACCGCGCCGGCCTCCCGGAGGGAAGCTCGGCGGGCCAATATTGCGGTTGAGTGATTACACGGACGTCCTCTGAGCACTACCGCTCACACGAAATTCCATCGGCGTCCACGGCGCTTGTTCGCATTCCGTGATCGACTCCATGGCATTGAGTGCGGCGAAGTAAGCTCGTTTGTCTGCCTCACTACCTTCCCTTGCGAGATGGTACGGGCCGACAAACGCCCCCGGGAGATCACGCGCCACTGCATATCCGCCGGTAACGGCGGTATGCAGGGCGAGGAAGCGTTCATCCTGACTGAAAAGTTCTTCACCAAACGCGGCCACCTCGACGCCATCCTCGAAGCGCACCTTCAGAAACGGCAGGAATTCTTCATCCCAGGCCTGCTCCTGCTCGGGATTGATGCCGACGCCGACGATCGTTGCCTGCTGGCCCGAATGGGCGTGGTACACGGCATTGTGTTTGGATCGCTCCTGAAGCATCGAACTGAAAACTACCTTCAGCCCATCTGCTGCTTGCAGAGTCTCGGTCACTTTTCGCTCGAATGCGATCACCGGGGACTCGACTGGCGCCGACGCCAACTCGTCGGACTCGATGGAAGCGACTGCGCTGATGAGGTCCGTGCCGTTGTACTCCTCAAGCATCGCAGTCACGGCGCCCCACGCGGTAATCGCACGAGGATTCGAGCTAGTCCGGACAAACTCCCCGGAGAACTTGAAACCGAGCGATGTCAGCAGCACGCGAGCCATACGCTCGGCACCATCGACAACTTCCTGATCCGTCAGTCCCACATTAACTTGAATGTTCCCGTTCATGGCTCTTTCCTTTGTACCGCTTGGCGGTAGTTGCAAAGTAGCGAGCGGTAACGCTCGGATGAGCGGAGCTCATCGCAGCGTACGAAATGCCGGGGGATTGCGGGCGCTCCCAGACGGGATGCTGAGGCGGCGCTAGGCCAATGGAACGTGATGCCGATCGAACGGCTGGGCCGATTCTAGCGCACCACAAACGGGATTGGCAACGCGGTCGCTTGACATGAGAAGGCCCGCCAGCCCCACTGAGGGACAGGGCGGGCGCGGTTTCAGGTTGATGGTTACTCAGTCAGAACAGCGCGACTTGAGCGCCTTCGAGTGACCATCCGAAATACTCGAAGCCCTTGCGAACTTTGTCGTTGCATAGGAATGCGCGTAAGCCTTCGATCACCTGCTCCGCATCACCCTGCTCGAAGACTCCGTCGAATTGACGCTCCCCGAAATCGAACACGGTGTAGAACATGTATCCCGGCGAGTGCAACCCGGCCTCGAACAGGCGACGCACGATGTCAATCCGCAGATTGAGCGTTGCCTTGTTGGCGTAATCCAGACGAACAAAGTAATACAACCAACAGCCGAGCTCGAAGTGCTCTCGAGCAGCTGGAGCTTCTCGCGCGTGATCCCATACATCGAGCGTGCAGCCCTTACGTTTCGCCGCGCCGTAGAGGTCACGGGCATCGCGCGCCAGTTGGGCACGCTGCGCAGCGGTGATGGGCGCTTTCCCGCAACCCATGGCGGTTTTCATTTGAGTGTTGCAAGTCATGACTCTTTCCTTTGTACCGCTTGGCGGTGGTTGAAAAGGATCGAGCGACCACGCTCGGATGAGCCGAACTCATCGCAGCGTACGAGATGACGGGGAATCGAGCGCGCTCCTGTGCAGGAGGCTGAGGTGGCGCGGGGCCAATGAACGTCTGATGCCGATTGAACGGCTTCGACCATTTTAGCCCGCCGAGAGCGGGGATGGCAACGCTGCCGCTTGCCTTCCCTCGCCGGCGGGTACTCTGGAGGAATTATCCTATCTCTCGGGCAAGTGGGAGCCTCATCCACCTCCGCACGATGGGCGCGTTCTGGTCGTGCTCAGCGGAGGCATGAGACACGCGAGATCCAAGCGAGTGTGCCTGGTGAACGGTTCGTTCAGGGCAGGCTCGGCCGCGCGGGACGCTCCTGACGCTTAGGGCCGGCGGCTCGACTTTACTCAGATCGCTCGCAACACCCTCATCCGCGTCGTTGGCATGCCCGTGGAAATTGCGACCGCCAGAGTCTCGTGACTCGCCGACGACGACAACGCGGCTGCGGCAGGTAACCCAGATCAGGAGGAGCAATCAGCGGCGTTGGCCCATCCTGGACGGGTTCACCGGTAGACACTCCAGCGGATATCTCCAGCAAGGTTGCATTCGCATGGTCTCAAGGGACACTGGCTTCATGGTCGGGCGTGCCCCGCGGCCCCCGAAAACTAGCGAACAGACCTGCATGGAGAACCAGATGAAGCGAGACAGCGTATTCGACATTCAGGCGCAACCGCGCCGCCGCCAGATGCTCTTGGACATTCAGGAAAAGATCATCGTCGACCTGTTTGCTGGTGGCGGGGGCATGTCCGAAGGTATCGAGCTCGCGCTCAACCGCCATCCCGACTTCGCGCTCAACCACAACGCCGATGCGATCAGCATGCATGCGGCGAACCACCCACAGACGCATCATCTGATCGCAGACGTGCGCGAGGTTAACCCCTACCACGTCGCGGATGGCCGAACGGTAGGGTTACTACATTTGTCACCAGATTGCCGAGATCACTCGCAAGCTAAGGGCGGCCAGCCGCGCGATCGAAAGATCCGTGCCCTCTCATGGGTGGCGATCTACTGGGCTGGCACGGTGCGCCCGGAGTGCATCTCTCTCGAAAATGTCAGCCCCATTTTGAGGTGGGGCCCGTTGGTCGCAAAGCGCGATCCGAAAACCGGCCGCGTTGTGAAACTGGACGGAACCGTGGCATCCAAAGGCGAGTACGTGCCGCTGCGGGCACAGTTCCTCGTGCCCGACCGGAAGCGCCTCGGCGAAACGTGGAAGCGTTTCGTGGCGATCCTGCGCGGCATGGGCTATGTCGTCGACTGGCGCGTCGACCGCGCCTGTAATCAAGGCGTGGCCACCTTCCGCGAACGCCTGATGATGTATGCGCGTTGCGACGGCGAGCCCATTGTCTGGCCCGAAGCAACCCACGCCAAGGACCCGACCGATGACAAACTGCCGTTCAAGCCGGCCGCCGACGCGATCGACTTCTCCATCCCGGGCAAGAGTATTTTCGGCCGCAAGAAATCCCTGGCGGACGCGACGCAACGCCGCCTCGCCGTCGGCATCGGCCGACACGTCCTGAGCGAGGCGAATCCGTTCATCATCTCACTAACGCACCAGGGAGGCGACCGCGTCCATCCGATCACGCACCCACTGCCGACAATAACGAGCGCCCATCGCGGAGAATTCGCCTTCGCGGCGCCAGTGCTCGTACAGACCAGCTACGGCGAGCGCAAAGGGCAAGCACCTCGCGTGCTCGATCTGAAGCAGCCTCTCGGCACCATCGTGGCCGGTGGCGGGAAACACGCGCTGGGCGTAGCGTACCTCGCCCAGATGAACGGCGGGTTCAACGATGTCCGCGGCGTTCCCGGGCGCGACCTGCGCGAGCCCATGTCGAGCATCACTCAGAAGGGCAGCCAGCAGCAGCTCGTAACGTGCCACCTCGTGCACCTGCGCGGCAACTGCGATTCCCGCAGCGTGGAAGCACCGCTACACACGATCAGCGCGGGTGGCCAGCACCACGGCTTGGTAGAGTGCGTCCTGTCACAGGACGACTTCGAAGGCGCGAAGCGCGTGGCGGCATTTCTGCGCCGGTACGGAGTTATCCCGGAGGGCGCCGAGGACGACATCTCCGGCGTGCTCGTGAATATCCGTGGCGTGCAGTACGCAATCGTTGACGTACACCTCCGGATGCTTGTGCCGCGCGAACTTTTCACTGCTCAGGGCTTCCCGCACGACTACATTATCGACCGAGGCCACGACGGCCGGCCGTTCAGTCTGACCAAGCAGATCCACATGTGCGGCAACAGCGTCCCGCCGCTTTGGGCGGCTGCCTACGTTCGCGCGAACCTGCCGCACCTTGTCGTGCCGCCGGACCATCCGAAGGCGGTCGGCCGTGGTCGCACGATCAGCGGGCCGCATCTCGGTGGCGATCGGCTGGTCGCCTGACGGCAGTGGCGGCGCGCTTGCACCTGCGCCGCCTGCCCATATCCTGCAACTGTGATCCAACTTTCCTAATCTCAGCCTCATGTTCTCTGACCGCCAGCTTGATCTGTTCGACCACGTGGGCGGCGCTTTCGCCCAGCCGGAGAGCGGCCGCCTCACGATGCAGGAGCTTTACCGAATCGCAGCCGGCCGCGCCGGAATCCCTATGCAGGAAATGAACACCCGATCCCCCGTCGGTGAGAAGAAGACCCAGCGCAGCCTCCTGCAGCGCCAAGTGCGCTGGCACTGCCAGTCGCTCAAGGCCCAAGGCTTGCTCGAGCGTGTAGAGGACGCACGCGGCGTCTGGCAACTAACTGAAGCCGGCAAGCAGAAGCTCAGGAAGGCGCGCTCCGGCGTTTCAGTACTCGCATTCGACACGAAGCTTGGTATCGCGATCTGGGGCGATGCGCACCGCGTGTTCTCGTCCTGGAACGAACCGATCTTCCTTTGTCTGACTTCGCCGCCCTACCCGTTGCGCCGCCACCGCGCGTACGGAGGCCCGAGCGAGGCCGAGTACACCGACTTCATCACGCGGCATGTCGAGCCGATCGTGAAAAACCTTGTTCCTGGCGGCAACATCGTCTTGTCCGTCTCCCCGAACATCTTCGAGGAGGGATCACCCGCCCGCTCGCTGTATCTGGACCGCCTGACCATCGCTCTGTGCGATCGCCTTGGTCTGCGCCTGATGGACAAGCTGATATGGGTGAGCAACCAGGCGCCCGGCCCCTTCCAGTGGGCGAGCAAACACCGAATGCAACTGAACACGGGCTACGAGTACCTGCTTTGGTTCTGCAACGATCCGCGCCAGTGCATTGCCGACAATCGCCGCGTACTAGAGCCGCATACCGAGAAGCACAAGAAGTTCATTGCCGCGGGTGGCGTAAAGAAGGCGCGCGTGTGCAGCGACGGCGCGCACCGGCAGGTGCTCGGGGCGTACAGCAACCCGACCGAAGGCCGGATCATGCGCAACGTGATCTACGAGGCAAATACCTGCGCTAGCCAGCGAGCGTACAAGAAGCGGGCCCGCGAGCTTGGCCTCGAGGCGCACGGCGCACCAATGCCGCTTGCGCTCGCGCGTAAGCTGATCCGCTTCATGACCGAAGCAGAGCAACTGGTCGTGGATCCATTTGGTGGGTCGATGACGACGGGCCTCGCCGCCGAGAGCGAGGGGCGGCGCTGGGCGTCGACCGAGCTCGTCTACGATTATGTGCGCGGCGGTGCGGAACGCTTCACGACTGATGACGACGTCGAAATCCACCTGCCGCTGACCACGTGAAGCGGAAAAGGATGCGTCCGCCCCCATCAGGGCGACGACATCCCCGCGACGACCGAAGATCGATCGGAACGAGGTTGTAATTGAACTAGACCCGTTTCGCGTGGCCGCCGAATGAATCGTCGGCCTTAGCTACTTCGCACACGTAATAGGTTATCTCGGTCAGATGGGCGTCCTCAGGCATGACCTGTTGCTTCGCGCGAGGTCGGGCTAGTCACGCGTCTCACTCAGGACCATTGAGGTCAATAGACGCTTCGCTTCCCCATAAAAAAACCGCCGGCTCCGAAGAGCACGGCGGGTAGGGTTTCAGGTTGATAGTTACACGCGAGGCGACGGATTATCCGCTCGTTCGCAATGCTGTTTCCATTCGTCCGAAAGGTCCGTGTACTTCAGCCAACGATCCGCCGAGGGCAGCGTTTGAAGCACCTTGGCAACTGCGGTTTCTCCGGGCCAGACCTCAATGGCTTCACCGTTGAGGATTGCCTGCTGAAGGTACATCAGGTCCGTCAGCGTTCTGATACCATGCTCGTCCGCAATCCCGTCGAGCGTTTCCACGGAGGCCAGCAGTTCGATAAAGAAGAGCTTCGCCCCGTCGCAATCAGCATGGCGCTGCGCCTCGGTCCGCTGCGACTCCACCTTCCAGCATTCCGTCCCAGCATCGAACTGCGTCGTAGGAACGTAGTTTCTGGAGTTGAGATATTCGTCGCTATCTCCAACTTCATCGACCAGCGCTCCTACAACCTCATCCGCGTACTCACCGCGCGTGAATTCCCGGCACAGATCCACGGATGCTTCCGCTTTCTCTATGGCATTGAGTTGTGACGACGCACTCGGCACTTCGACCGGCACCCGGACGACGGCGTACAGGTGTACGCGATAGGCCTTGTCGGCCGCCGATTCCGGCTCCTTCGAGTCGACATCATCGTGGACCGAGCCCACCAATTCGGCCGATCCTTCGGAGACTTCCCAGTTGCCTTCGAGATCCAGGTCGATATTGCCTTCACCGTCCCTGACCATCATGTCTGCCAACGTGGCCAACAATGCTCGCGGTGGAGTGAATGCCTCTGCTGCGTCCTCGTCGACGGCCAATACGCGCAGCTTTATGCACAGGAATACCTTCTTTCCGATCTTGTCTCCTTGCCCATCATCATCAGTGATGTAACCGCCGACGATAGCCACAACTCCTGCCGGCAGAGTTTTTTCCTTCGTAGCGGTTTCGGTGAAGCCAGCCGCCTCGGATTCGCTGAGTACCCGACCGGAAAGGTCCGAGGTCGTGAATCCCACGTCTTCGAACTGGATTTCGAATTCCCGGTGTTCAACTTTCGACAGTTTCGCTGCATTCATTTTGCCTCTCCAAATTGATTGCGGGAGGCGTCCCCAACGGGGAGCGCGTCCCCGCGGGCTTTGAAAATTGCTGTTGATCGGTGTCAACGAACTCGTGCCATTAGATGGCGATTAAGAAGCCAGACGTTGCTCGCAATAACTGACTCGGAAGCTCCAAAGCTTTCGAGGCATGGCCATTTGACCAACTTCGTTCCCTGCCGGCCGGGAGACAAGCCGCCGTGCCGACCGAAGCATCCTGTCGCAGGCCGTGGCGGCGTGCAGCGCGATCGCGCGGACCGGGCCGCGATTCTTGGTGCCACTGAACGCAACAACGACAGCTTGTCCGCTAATGCACAGTCGGATAATCCGCGGAGAAACCCGCGTTCACCGGCCCCAAGGGGCGCGGCAAACACGGTGCGTTTCATGACGGCGGGGCCGTCTTCAGGTTACTGATGGGATTCCATGTAGCGCCCGACCCACTCCGCGCGCTTCTCGATCGGCTCAGCGTCGAAGTTGCGGTGGTAGTGCAGGCCTACCCACTCCCCAACCGTGTCGATATCCGGGTACGCCACGCGGCGGCCGAGGGCCACTTCTACAACGTAACGCGCACGAGTGACCCAGTCGACTTCGTTTCCGTGGACCGAATCGAACGTGATCGCTCGGCCCAGTCCGTCCAGGCACGCGGCGACTTCGGACAGCGCGGTCGTGAGGCTTTGGTTTGCAAAGCGGAGATTGCCGAGCTTCGTGAGCAAGCTATCCGGGCCCTTCGACTCGTGCAGCTCGGTCAGTGGCTCGGTGATCTTCTCGACGTCGCCGTCATCTTCGCCGAAACCCTCGTAGTCGATACCGGGTTCGACCGCACAGCCGAACACATCGACTACCTCGATCTCGAAATCCGATAGGTCCTCGATACCCTGATGGCCGTGGAAGACCTTGAGCGCGATCTCGGCAAGTTCTTCGCGACACAGTGTCTGATCATTCTGGACTGCCTGGCCGAAGTTGACCTTATACAGGCCTGCCGCGCCCTCGTCTTCCGAATTGCCGACCTTCTCGCTGACCAGTCGCACGTTGACGAACAGGCGCGCGATGTAGTTATCGTCGACCTCGTCGTCATGGTTGTCGGTGATATAGACCGACTTATGGCCGTCCGCGATCAAATCGGTACGGATATGCAGTGCTTCACGAAGATCGTGCGTTTTATTGTCACACTCTCCTTCGCCATGCCAAACGTAGTATTCAATGTTCGTCTTGAAGCGTTTCCCATTCATGGTGCTCTCCTTTTGCCTCTCTGAGGCGACTGAAAAAGCGAGAGCGACTCGCGCTCAGGCAGTCAGTGACTGCTTGAACATCAGGTCATTGATGCCCGTTGGGCTGTTGAAAAATGGGGGAATCCCTAAGGTTGCAGGTTATCGCCGACGTGCATTATCAGCACTGTGGCAAGACCCGGCCGACACCCGTGTCGGGATGCCGGTCGGACTCGCTTCATGATTGCCGGGCGGCAGACCGCACGCTAGACTTCTGGACCTGAAAACTAGCCCACCATCGCGCGACTTTCCTTATAGTCGTACACCGTGCGCAAAGTCAGATTTGGATTCAACACATGGATCGTGTGGACGCCATCTTCATCTCGGGTAATGATCGACATGGTGTAATCCCCATTCGACAGCGCCCGGCCGATAGCCCCTCTAGCTCGGTGTCGGTCGAACAGGGCGTAGGAGAGATGCATCGCCTTGCGATACTCTCCGCGGACCCACACGACACCGCGAGTTCCATGCGGCGGAAGTTCGCCGTCGAGCGTTAGTCCGAGTCCATCGAGCCACTTCAGCAAATGTTCCCGCTTGTTGAAGGCGGTATGCGCGGTGCAGCAGTCCGTCTTAACCAAGTACCAATAGTCGCAGGTGCGATCGTGACCGTCCTGATCCAACGTGACGACGCACAATCCGCCGTGTCTGCTCACGACAGCAAGGCGCTCGGCAACCTGGACGTAGTCGTTCGAATTGCGGTTCATGAGTTCCCCTTTGAGGCCCTAACAGGGCGATGAAAAAGGAGAGAAGCTGACGCTATTTGACGCTTTTCGGTCTCGTCGACGGAAAAGGTTCTTTGAAGAAGGTATCGGCCGGCAAAAAATGCCGTTTCCTGAGATGCCAATTTAACGGCTGCTGTCACTATATCACGGAGAGATATCGCGAAGATACCGCCGCCGGCGTCCCATGACGGGATGCCGGCGAGCGTGGTTTCCATGGAACAAGCAAAGGCGAGCGGCACTTATTCGCCGCTCTCCTCGTCCTCACCTTCCTAGCCATCGACTCAGACGAGCTTGACTTGGCTTTCGTGAACGAATTCACCGTCTTCGTCGACGAACAAGATTTCTTCCAAAGGGCTCCGGACCGTCCGCTGGCCGTCCCAGTACACCTCGGTTCCGCCTTCAAAATCGAAGCTAAGTGAGCCGTCCGGCTTGCGCGTCGCGGTCGTGATGCCGCTCATACCATTCATCACCTCGTACGAGCCGGCGATCGGCCTTTCGTCCATTGTGACGAGGCGCCCCGGCGTGCCGACGGCGACCTTGTCGTGTTGTCCGAACTTCAGGTCATCCTTCCTGGCACGAACGAGTTGCGCGCGCTCTACCTGCAGCTTTGCGATCTCTGCGTCGATCGCTTCGATGGTACGGGTCGTGTTGCAATTCATGATTTTCGTCCTTGATGCCCTCATGGGCTGTGGGTAAAGAGTCAAGCCGCAGTGGCTTTCCCGTCCGAACGGACGGGGAAACCCGATGGGTCATCGGCGGGCTTCCGTTGCGCGTTGATGACGGTCAGTCGTTCTTGTTCCAGCACCAGCCAAACGCACCGATCGCGTAGAGCTTGATCTGCCGGCCATCCACCGTTACGGTTTCTGGCTCGAAGATCTCGGGCACGTACATCGGATCGTTGACGTAATCTGGATCATCTAGGATGAATTGGTCTTTTTCCGCGACGTACTTGAGCCCCACAAGATGCGGATGCTCTGTGACCTTCATTGCTTCCTCGAAGGTAAAGTACGGGCAATGCCACCCGTTCCAGCGCTCGCCGCAGCTATAGGCCTGATAGGATGGGCCTTCGTCGAGCGAGACCGATATGATCTCGAGCGTACGCTGCGCAGTGGCATCGACGTGAGCGTTGCTGTTCATGAGGAACTCCCTTTTTACCTCAGTGAGGCTGTTGATCAGAAGTGAGCCTCGGGCTCAGCGAGGCACGTTGCCTGGCTGAACCGGATAATCGGGATCGGGGTTCTGCCGGCCGCCCCGAAGGGCAGCGCGGCAGAGCCAAAACTAGGTTGATACGTTACTCGCTCGGCGTCGGCTGGCCCGCATGAACGGCCACTTCGAGTTTGAGGACGTCGACGGCGTTGAGCGCCGCCTCGTCGACCGTCGCAAAGCTACGCTCGCACCCGTTGCCTTCATCGCCCAGCCAATTCCACATGCCGTGAACTTCAGGCTTCTGGGCTTCGACTAGCTTGACATTGTTGTCTTCGCACAGGAGGCGGGCCCAGAGGCCACGGCGATGTTGCCTCAGCCAGCCCATCGCCTCGCGCTCGTCCACCAAGCACTCGAAGCCTTGCTGCTCACGAGTACCGTTCGTGGCTCGGCAAAATGCAAACAGTCCCTCGATATCCGGGTTGCTGTCCTCGAAGTGCCTCGCCACGTCATCCGCTGCATAATCTCCCGTCCAACCGATACCGTGCAGGTCGATGATTGCCTGATCGGTCGCTACCGCGAACCACGCGGCCGCATCGAATTTGACGGTGATGCTCTTTGCGTCGGTGTAGACCGCAGCCGCCACCGAAGGCGTCAGCAGGATCTGGGCCGCGTTCACGTCAGAGGCGCCAGCCTCGTCCTCCTCATCAGCAGATCGCTTCGCATAGGCTGCGAACTCGGTGAAGAGGTTGCGATCGCGCAGAAAGCCTTCGAGGTGGATGATCTGCGACTCCGCGTTCCAGCCCTGAACATTACACACGTCGTGCCATGCTTTCTCCGGGTTGGTAGCCTCCGCAGATTCGACCGACATCCACTCGATAGCCGCATCGTCGCTGCAGACCACGAGGAAGCGTTGAAGGACCTTGGCTTCGTTCTCTTCGATGGGCGTCACGCTGGCGGGCGAAAGGAAAAGCTCACGACCGTTGTGATAGAAACCGTTGTCGCTCGGCTCGCCCTCTTCGTCGTAAAACGACTGGGCGATGTCGCGGAGCTTGTCTTCCGGTGAGCCGCAGACCTGCAGCAGAACCTTGTGCCCATACATATACTCACCGTTGCGCTCTTGCAGCACGCCAACGAACCACGTAGCTGCCTGAGGTTCCGGTGCTTTCGTTTGAATATTGCTAGTCATCGCTCTATCCTTTTTGCCCGTTGGGCCGTTGAAAAAAGGAAGAAGCATGCAGCTCGGCAAGACGGCTTGCCTTGTCGAACCTGACAACTGTTGTGCGCCACGCCGCCCCCCCCACGAGGGGAGGCACGGCGGGCTTGGTTTCCTTTGCCGGAACGGCGATTACGAAGCGATCTGAAGATCCGACTGCGAAATGGCTGCGCTGCTCCGCACGTGTGGGTGTTCGTCGTTCAGGAGCGCATGACGGGCAGCAGCATCGCACTTCGCGAAGAGCATATCCGCGATTGCGAAGCGAACGCCGCGATCCAAACCCCGCAGGTCGGCCGCCACGATCATGTCACGCTGGCTTAGCCTTTCAAATTCCGCCTCGCGCAGTTGATACAGTTGGTGAACAACTGGCAGCGGCATCGAGCCCTTGACCGGATACCGCTCGGCCAGGACCTGGGACGTCACCGTCCCCAAGATCTCCGTGTAGTGGAAAACGAACACCGTACCGTCGACGCTGGCCGATACCACGTTCAAAGCGTTGAAGTCCGTATTCACGAACCCTATCACCGCCTTGTCGTGGAAATCGATTTCGACTGCGGTGCCCGATTCATACGTCACCGAATGCGGGTCCGTCAGCCTCGCTAGATGTTCGGCGCTCAGGAAGTATCCATCCCCGTCCCGCTTCGAAACGGGCATAACCTTGTTGCCGACTACGATGTTCTCGGTCATGAGCGTCACGTAGTCTGCGCCTTCGTCAGACATCTCGATGTCAAATACGTGGCCGGATATGAAGTCCAGTTTCGCCTTGGACTTGACGTTGCCCTCTGCCCACACGGAAATGAAGTCGACCTCCAGGCTATGTCCCGGGAGCTTCCTGGCAATCTTTCGGCATTCAAGCCGCCCAGCGTCGTACCACTTCTCCCACGCTGCTCGATCCGCCAGAGCTGTGATCTCGTCGTTCGATGCGCCCTCCGGAACGTGGAGATCGAACCAAACGTCCTTCTGGTCGTGGTGCTTCTCCGCGCGGGTGGACGCATTTGGATACCAGTCGACGCCGCCAACCGTGTCACCTTCCAGCGCGGCACAGTAGACGGTCCGCGCGCCAATAGGCGATGTCCCCTTCGGCAAGCCCAGCAAAGCCTCCGCGTCCGGGAGCCACGCCGACAGAATGGGGTTGCCTTCCGCGTTGGCGATTCGCACACGCTCAACGGCGTGGCGAAGGCATTGCGACAGTTGCGATTCGACTTTGCTGTTCATGGTTCGCTCCTAATTGCCCAAATGGGGCTGTTGAAAATTAGGGAGCGTAGAGCTCGGCGAGTCTAGCGGACTGGCCGAACCGCAGCGATGCGGCTTGGAGGATCGAGACGGGCTAAGAGCCCTGAGATGCCGAATTAACGGCGTGCAAATAATATACCACAGGAGGCGCGGATTCTGGGCCGCACCGGCCGCCCCAGTGGGCGGCTCGGTGGGCTGGTTTCAGGTTGACGGGTTACTTCCTCTACGCCGCTGGCTTGTGCGCGATCTGCTGGTCGACACTCCGCTCCGGTCATGCTGTAGCGAAGACCTCATTTGGCAGATTTGGCTCCAAGCGCTCTCGCACTGAATCGTTTTCCATGAAGGCCTGTTACTGCTCAGGCGTCACCAAGTGCCACATCTCGACGATGCCGCCCTCCCTAGTCACCTGCTTTGTGAGCAGGGCTATCGGGTCCGCCATGAATCTGGGCCGCGACGAAGCAAAGCTAGGCACGTCGCTTCAGCATCAAAGGTGGGAGAACTGGCACATCCCGATCAGTCGTTGCTCAGCACCCCGAGCCAGGTATGTTACCCAGCGCCTTCTTGGCTGCCTGTACAGCCTTTATGCCCCGGACGCCGAGTGGCGTATATTCCACCGCCTGCACCAACTCGGATGTGACTTTGACCAGAGCCTTCACCCAACCAGCAAGCTCCTTCGGCGCGGCCTCGATCTGGCAATCTCCGGCAGCATCATCCGCGTTGAAGTCCGATGGAAGCGCGACCCGGAAGAATTCGAAGTCGATCTCGTTCGCAGGTCGAAGGCGCGTGTTCCCGTGCACGATCGTCGCAGGTCCGTTCATGGGGTTGTGACCTCTGCGCTTCACGCTGCCGGCGAGCACGCCCATGACGTTCGGCGTCTCATCGATCAAATATCCGAGCGTGTGCTCGTCCATGACCACGTACTTCGCGTTCGTCGATTTCGTTTTGGTGTCGCTGTTCATGCGTCGCTCCTGTGATGCCCTAGTCGGGCAGTTGATGAGGAGTGAGCGAGAGCTCGGCGAGTCTGGCGGACTGGCCGAGCCGCAGCGATGCGGCTTGGAGGATTGAAAAGGGTTGTGCACCCTGAGATGCCGAACTAACGGCGTGGGGGCGACTAAACCCCGGAAGGTGCTGGTTATCGGCCGCACCGGCCGCCCAGATGGGCGGCGCGGCGGGCAAATTTAAGGTTGATGAACTGCGGCCAGAACCGGCACCACAGATCGGCCGTCCATACGGTATTTCGGCACCTTCTCCACGCTCGGATAGTACGTGCCCCTTACCTGATCCCGGACTAGACCGAGTCGCTATTGATTCTCGGTACCTTGGCGTTCTCAGCGATCCACTTGAGCGCCTCCTCGACCGAGCCGACTGGGTGATACGCATACGCTCCGAACATGCTCCCTTCTCTCGTCGCCAGCGTCGTGTCGTACAGGTACACGGCCTCGACGTAGACATTGACGCGCAGACTGTCTTCCGCGGTCAAACCGACCGAGATGCCAATCGAGCTGTTGCTTCCGATACCGCGAGCGTCGGGATCCGTGATGACGAAGGCTCCACCAGAACGACCGTTGCTGTTGTAACGCTTCTCGACTGAGACGTCGAACGTATCCCGAAGGAACTCCGCCGCCCGGTCCATTGCGTAAGTCAGCCGGTCTACCGCCGAAACGCCCGCGCCGACCAGCATTCCCGTACCGGGCACCACAGCACCCAGCGAATCTCGGATTTCCGGACGTTGCGATTGAGTATTGCCGTTCATATCGTTCTCCTTTGATACCCCGTCGGGGTGGTTAGAAAACGAGAGAGCCTAAGGCTCGGCGAGGCATAGGCCTGGCCGAACGTCGCGGGGAATTAATTCTCCGACCATCCGATGATGTGCATCACCTAGCCCCCGAGCTGCTTCCACAAGGTGGCCTGGTTCCGATCCCAGACATCGGGGTGCGACACGGTCGCATCGCATCGTGAGCGTCAGATTGACTGGTCGCGACGCCAGGTCGAACATAAAGCTGGCCCACCACGCCCGCGCCCCATACTGGCGGCGCGAGGAGGTGTCCCGGATGCGTTTCAGGTTCCCTGATGGATGAGAATGTACGCCGCTCCCTCAGCACGCGCGGCAGCGATCACCGGCCCGAGGCGGCCTGGATCACCTTTGAACGTGACACTGAGGTTTAGCATAAACTCCCAAACGCCGTACTTACCGTTGCGACTGTGGACGTAGGCAGCGTTCGTTTCCACCCATTTCCACTCCGGCACCTGGTCCGGTATGTCATAGTCGTCGACGACGTCCTGCATCATCAGCGAAAGAACCGTCTGCGGCGCGCCGAACACACGCGCCGCCCCCTCTTCCTTGATCCCTAGTTGCCCGAGGAGGAAAGCGTACGGCAGACCGTTCAGCTTGCACACGTTCGCCTTGGCCTGGACGGCTTGCTCGAACAGGAGCGTGCCACCGCCTTCTCCATAGTCGAACTCCGCATCACCCATCATGCAGAGCGATGCCATCAGCCGGCGGTCGAAAGTTGGTGCATCCGCGACTTCCGTCCAGTCGTGTCTGTCCATCTCCACGCCATTCGGCAAGACAATAGTGTGGATGTCGATTGCGGCGCCATCGTCCTCAAGCTGAGGAGCATTGCCCGCCTGGTCCTTGAACGGGTACTCGATCACGACGTCGCCCGTCTCGTAAAGAAGCCCCTTTGCTTCGAAGTCGATCGGATAGCAAGTGTCCGTCGCGATGACCTTCACCGAGTACGGGAAGAACGTGCGCGGGATGATCGGAACGCTGTCAGTTCTCTTCGCTTCGTTGGCTTTCGGATTCATGGTGTGCTCCATTTATGCCTTGAAAAGGCGGTCGAAAGAGGAGCGAGCGATGGCTCGGGGCATGCTTGATGGCCAGAGCCGCACCCAACCCGCCCCAAGGGCGAATCAGGTGCGTTCATGGATTACGCGGCGAAAATCTCAGGCGCCTTGTTGTCGACTTCACAGCGCCCGTCGCCTTCACGGACACACTCCAGCTCGATGCGTTCGAAGCAGCTGGGCCAGCTGTAAATGACTTCTGGTTCGTAGCCACCGAACTTCATATTCACGCGGCCCTCCGGTTGTCGGCGGCCGGAGCGATACGATCGAGGTTCTCGCTTATGAGGGAGACGAGCGCAGCGGGGTCTAGACGGCGGCCCTGCAGTTCGCTTTCCAGCACCATCTGCAGGTCGCTGAACACGTGCTCAGTGATGCTCCAGACATGGTCGACGCGCGCACGAGCGCGTTCAATGAATCCCCGGATCTCTTCCTCGCTTGCAGCCGAACCGCAACCGTCTCGACATACCGCCATCTCCCGCGCCACGGCGTCGATCGCTTCGTCCCTGGTACTGGCTTCGGCCTGCCCAGTGAAGGTTCCCTGCTCGTCATCGTCTTCCGCCCAGTGGATCCGGACCTCGAAGATGGATTTCATGGCTTTCCCCCTGTTGCCCGCTTGGGGCTGTTGAAAAAAGAGGGAGCATCACGCTCTGCGGGATGGCGTGACCCGGCAAAGCTGCAGCAGATTTTTGGTGTGGCGGCTGGCGCCTTGAGGTGGGATGCCGATCTAACGGCTGGGTAGGACTATAGCACACGCGATTTGGCGTGAGCGAAACCGGGGCTGATGCCGGAGTGACAAGCGCCGCTGGGCGTGCCCCAGTTGCATTCAAGGGGCCGTGGGAGAGCATGAAGGCGTTTCTACCGCCGAAAGGCATCACACGGAGCACATCATGCATTACGCCAACCCGTCGGCCATCGGCCACGAACTTCGCCCCCGCATGGCGGGCCTGCACCTGACGTTACACGCCTGCGAGCGCACCCTTTCCCGTACTGGCCTCCATGGCGAGCGCCTGCGCAGTTTCATCGCCCGGGGCGGCGCTATTATTCTGCCGTGGCAGAGCGAAACAGGTGACCGGATCCGCACCTATCACTTATTCTACAACCTGGAACAGGACGCGTTTTTTGTCGCCGTCCTCGCGCACCATCCGGCGCCGGATGCCCCTCCCTGTATTGTTACGGTGCTCACACAGGTGCAGTTCGAGAACGACGCGGGCCCAATCTCGGTCGCACGCATGCGCACGGCAGCCTTCCAGGCGCTCGACCCGGTGGCGTTCCGCGCTTGGGAGCTGCGCTACTTCGGTGGCGTGCTGCCGGCGGCGCGATACCGCGTCACGACCTGGTTCCGCCGCGACGATGACGCGCCCGGGGCGCGTCCGGCGCAGATGGTGTTTCACAACGCCCCGGTTTGCCGCGACTTCGTGGAGACGCACTCGCTCGAACAAGCGGCTGGCCACCCTGGCTTCCTCGACTGGTACCGCGCTCAGGCAGAGCAGCATGGCCTCCCGATCGAGCGTGTGGTCGCGATCCGCATCGCGGACACCCATCCTGTTGAGCTCGACGTTAGTGCGGCGGCGCTACCATGCTCATGCTGCTCGGGTCAAAACCCGGCCAATGGTATGTTCTCCGATTTCGCCCCGGCGAGCGCAGCTCAAGAAGATCAGTTGGCTCGTTAAGTTCTGCCGGAATCCGCCGATAGGACGGAAATCGCGTAAACTCGATTGGCCCTGTTCCACCTGAGGTTTTCGCTTGAGCATACGAGAAGGTAAGCGCCGCCACGCGCTAAGTCGCTATAGCCATGTCATAGGCGATATCCGTCTGGGCCGCCTCGCGCGCGAGCAGGCGCAGTCGGTGGCCTGCTTACCACCGTCTGATCTCGAGGCCGCCGTGCGCACCGGGTTCGCGGTTCTTCTGAGCTACACGGATCAGGAGTGCGGCTATCTCGGACTGTATGTGCCCGCTCGGGACAAGATCATCGTGTGCGCGGTAACGCTGAACGAAAGTGTTTTCGAAGACGGCCATCCCGTCATCGCCGAACTTCTCGACCTGGACGAGTTCGAGCACAAGGGCGGCGCGATCGACGTTGAGGTGCAGCGGCGCATCGCCGGCCGGCAGCTCAATCCCGTGGCCCTGCGCGCGTGGGAGGCAAAGCACCTCAGCGCGACATACTCGTGGCCACGGCCGCGCGTCTTCATCTATTTCGAGCTCGACGGCAAGGTGCACACGCACTACGCACGCCGCCCGCCCGTCTGTCGCGACTGGATAGACACGTACGGACTCGAGAACATTCTCGGTCACCCGGGCGTCTGGAACTGGTTTCGCCACGTCCTCATCGACGCAAAAATCGACCCCGAGACAGTCATCAGCCTGCGCGTCGCTGACGGCATCAAGATGCGTCTGGACATCGATCCCGAACAACGCTCCTGCCCTGACTGCAAGTACGCGCGCTTACCGTATGGGCCGGACACCGAAGAAGACAAGGCCCTCGACGTCGACGACGCAGCGCCGGACGCTGGCTCGGGCCGTCTCTTCGGTTGGCTTTCAGGCGTACTTAAGGGCAACTGATTTTATGCTTCGTGAATTCGGGACAGTTGGGGACCAGCTACAGGAGACCACATGAGCCGCCGCGCTTCCCGTCGCACGCATACCCCCACAAGCAAGACAACGTCTGGCCGCGCACCGAAGTCTGGCGGCGGCGCGGGCTGGCTGCTGGTAGTGCTCTTCCTGATCGGCCTGGGCGTGCAGGCTTCTGCCCTACCCGCAGCTGCGGCCGCTGCGTACTGGCTATTCTTCGTTGCCGTTGTGCTCTCGCGACGATCGCGGAAGAATAGGAGCACTGGCGTACCAGAACCGGCGCCCAACCTCGTCGCAGCTCCTGAGCCTGAGCAGGTTCCGGCCAAGCCCCCGCGGCAGCCCAGGGACGCACCACGCGCCACAACATCCTCCTCAGCCTCGATCGGGACTATGCACTCAGACCATTTCTTTGAGGCCCAACTGAAATCGGACAAGCCTGAAGTCTTCGTCATTCGGTCCTCTCCGAACCCGGTCCGCCCGCAGGACCTGGCTACGCATTGGGTACCGCCAGGCGTTCGCGTACAGGTGCGCCAATATTCGCTGCCAGACGGCCTCGTGTATCTCTGCAGTAGCGCTGAGCGCAATCGCCTCGAGCGCACCGAGCCGAGCCTGATTGACGAAAGCCTGCAGATTGGGCGCGAGGAAGACTTCACCGTCAACCACCTGCCGTATTATCCGACCTACGAGGGCGCTAGTCCGACCGCGCGCGCCGCGTACATTAACTGGCTGATTAGCGGCCGGCGGCACCCGAACGCGGGTCTCGGCTACGTATACCTATTCTTCTATGGCCTCGAGCGTCGCGCGATCATTGACGCGCGTAGCGACCAAGCGGCGCGAGACGAGATACCGGCCATCTGCGCTGAGCTCGAAGGTCTGATCGAGACATACAAAAACGGGACGTTCAATTGGCGAGCCCGACAGTTACTAGCCTTCTGCCGCTACATCTACGGTGCTGTGGACCTCACGCCGCCAGCTCTGCCGCTGGAAGGTAACCCGCATGTCGTAAAGGACCTTTGCCGAATCGGGCTCTCGCAGGCATACCACGAGCGCCACGAGCTTCCCGCGAAGTGGCTGGCGACATGGTACATAAGCGACGGCCGCTTCAACAAACCAGCCGTGGTGAAGCGACATCAGTTGCAGTTCGCCGCTATCTTCCAAGACCTTTGTGACCGGCAGTTCCGCAACAACCTAGCGACCTGGAGCCCGCCCCTTTCGACGAAGAGTCTCCAACTGTCGTATCAGCCTGTGTCAATGGTGCTGAGCGAGGTTCAGGAATCGGTAGCCATGGCCGATCTAACTTGCGAGGAAGCCGGACTCGGCCGGCTCGTCGAAACCATCGCTCTGTCCGCAACAGAGGAACTCACCCGGTATTCCCGATACGTCGCCAGGAGCGCTGAGCGGGCCGACGATCCGGTCTCGCGGCTGATGCTGCCCTGCCCGCTCTGGCCCGGCCAGGTCTGGGAGCGCCTTGCGCTGATCCTCGCAGAACTGAATGCCGGGGTCGATGTGACCGAGCCCTCGACTCTTGCGGCATTCCTTGCGCCGCTCGATGCGGACGACGTGCTTACCAAGATTCCGATTGCGGCCCTGCTGGGTCAGATGGATGGCTACATGGGCATTGGCGTCGAGCCCGATCCGCGACACGGATCGATCGCACCCAGCGCCGCCACACCGATCGTCTTCTTCCGTTCGGGGGAGTTGCCCCTGCCGGAAGCGTCGCGCGGTAAGAGCGCAGGTTTGCTGCCGGTCCATCTCAAGCACCACGCGCGGGTGGCCTGCGTCGCATTTCTCGCAGACCTGATCCGCATGGGCCTGCCGAATTCCGCCGCCGCGCTTGAACAGGCGAAGGCAATTGCACTAGAGTGGGGAGGACTGACAGCCGCAGCCCACGTGCGCCTGCAGGCCTTGTTGATCGCGCTGACCGCTCCGGAAGCTCCTGAGTTCAAGGGCAAGAGCGCGCTCAAGAAGCAACTAGCGTTGATCGACGCGCCCGATCGGGTATCTCTCACCCACGAGCTAGTCGCCGTTGCTCGGGCGGGCGGTGCGCTCGAGCAGGTCGCGGTGGTCCGCCAGTTGGAGAAATATTTTGCCCTGCTCGGTGCAGATCCGAAGGCCCTCTATGACATGGCGCATACGAGCTTGGGACTTGGCATGTCAGCGCCACCGGCACCGCGCGCGACCGCAGCACCAGGAGTGCTTGATACGGCCCGGATCGCTGCCCTGCGCAAGGAGACGGCCCGGGTCGACACGGTGCTCGGCTCTATCTTCACAGATGATGTGGACGGGGCAGTTGACCAAGCGTCAGCGATCGCCGCCTCGCCTGCCGCACCTCCTGATCACAACGTCACGGCACCGGCCGCCGTGGGCTATGCCTCGTTCTCCGCGCTGCCCTCGCTGGACGCCCGCCACAGCGATCTGCTGCGGGCTATGCTGGCTCAGGCAACGTGGACCGGCGAGGCTTTCGCTGCCTTGTGCGCGGAACGCGGCCTGATGTCGTCCGGCGCGATCGAACGGATAAACGACGCTGCCTTCGATGCATTCGATGAGGCTCTGCTCGAAGGCGACGATCCAATCGAGTTCAACCCGGGGCCGCTAGCGGAGTTGCGAAGCTAAGAAGGTTCGTTTGCATCCGCTTGAGGCGCCCATATATTCGAAGACATCTAACACGTCCGAGGGAACCCGATATGAAGCTCATCAAGACCGCACTGATCGCTGCCGCATTTGCACTTCCGCTTGCCAATGCGCATGCTGAAGGCTGTCTCAAGGGTGCCGCAGTCGGCGCAGTGGCCGGCCACTTCGCGGGCCACCACACCGTCTTGGGCGCGATGGCGGGTTGCGCGATCGGCCACCACATGGCCAAGAAGGAGCGCCAGCAGCGCCTCGCCGCCGCGCACGGCGCGAACGCGTATCAGCCCGCCAGCCACTAGCCGTTTAGCGGCCGCGCCCGGTGCGGGCGTAAGATGGAATGCTCGCACCCCTTCAGATCAGTTTTTGAAGGGGCAAGAGAACGTGGCAGTACCGACTGGCGGTAGGTTGTGTGTCAACTCCATTCTGATCTCCATTGCCTGTCACAAGCTAAGGTCGGCTAACCAGGCCACTGTTGTACCTGAAGTCCGACTTTCGATCCGTAACGCTTCGTTGAAAACGAATATTTCGCGACGAGGAATCCGACCTATGGTTGCAACGCTGAACGCCCCGCTCCGATATGTTTGCATCGCTGGTCGCGGTCGTGGTTTGGCCTCAAACCCTTGAACCGCTGCCCCTTGGGCTGGTTCAACATCATGAGCAAGCATTGCACTCGAGCAGGGCAAGTGCTCATTCAGTACCGCAGACGCCAGCCTATCTTCACGGGGCTGGCGTTTCTCGTGCTGACGGCTGCAAACATCCCCGTAACGGTAGCTACCATTCGAATCTGGAAGCAGCTGATCGTCGGTTGGGATAGCACTTCATGGAGCGTGCTTCAAGAGTTCTTTGACGATGCGCTTATAGCCACGCTTATCACCCTGTTCATTTGGCTTGTAGTCGGGTTGATTGCATGGGCTTGGCTGGCCGACCGTCGAGGTTCTGACTACGTACAATAGGCGACGAATGCCGAGACGAAAGTGGACGCATATGTGCTCCCATATTCACCAGATAATCTCGAAGGAATCCTAGTGACGACCTCGATTACAATCCGCCCGCGCGATCGCGACGCCCTCCTCCAGGCTCTCCGAGCCGGGGTTGTTCCGCGCACTGGCCAATACCTCATTCAGGTCGGTCGCGCCCGCGAGATACAAGCGCTGATCGCCGACATCGATCGCATCGCTGCGGGCGGCACGACCTTTCGGGTCGTGGTCGGAGCTTACGGCGCGGGCAAGACTTTCTTCCTAAATCAGGTGCGCGCGATCGCCCTTGAGAAGAAGCTTGTCGCGATCTCCGCGGATCTGAACCCGGACCGGCGCCTTCACGCGACTGGCGGCCAGGCGCGCTCTCTCTACGCCGAGTTGATGAAGAATATGGCGACGCGAAGCAAGCCGGATGGCGGTGCACTTGCCAGCGTGTTGGAGAAATTCATCGGCATGGTGCTCGATGAATCGCGTACGAGCGGCGACAACCCGGACCAACTGATCTTCCGCAAGTGCGCGCAGCTTACCGAGATGGTCGGTGGATACGATTTTGCCACGGTGGTCACAGCCTACTGGCGCGGCCACAACAATGGCAACGAAACGCTCAAGCTCGACGCGATCCGGTGGATGCGAGGTGAGTTCACAACCAAGACCGACGCCCGCCTGGCGCTCGGCGTACGTACGATCGTGGACGACTCAACCGTCTACGACCACATAAAGCTGATGGCCACGTTCGTGCGGCTCGCTGGGTACGGTGGTCTGCTTGTCGGTTTGGACGAGATCGTGAACCTCTACAAGCTGGCGAACACACAGTCACGCAACGCGAACTACGAGCAGTTGCTGCGCATTCTGAACGACGTCCTGCAGGGTACGATTGAGGGGCTCGGCTTCCTGATCGGCTGCACGCCAGACTCGCTGCTTGACACGCGGCGAGGCATCTACAGCTACGCAGCCCTGCAGTCTCGCCTCGCCGAGAACACCTTCTCGTCCGGCGGACTGGTGGACTATAGCCATCCCGTGTTGCGCCTGAGCGCACTGACGCGCGAGGATTTCTTCGTGCTGCTTGAAAAGATCCGGCTCGTCTATGCGTCCGGCGACCCGGCAAAGTTCCTATTGCCGGACGAAGGCATCGCAGCCTTCATGTCCCATTGCGAGCGGAGGGTCGGCGAGGCCTACTTCCGAACGCCGCGCACGACGATCACTTCGTTCATCAACCTGCTTGCCTTGCTCGACCAGTATCCGGACACGCCTTGGGATTCGCTGATCGAGCGGGTGGAAGTCGCCAAGGACGACGGCGCAGCCGTGGAAGCCGAGACAATCTCGGACGACAAGGGCGATGAAGGCCTCGCCGAGTTCAAGCTCTGATCACTAGGCCATGTCGACGCAATCCTCCAGTTTCGAACTCCTGCACCCGCTGATTCAGCAATGGATCTGGCAGGCTGGCTGGACGGAGCTCCGCGACGCTCAAGAGAAGTCGATCCCGCCCATCATCGCAGGTAACACGGACGTCATCATCTCTGCCGCCACCGCCGCCGGCAAGACCGAAGCCGCGTTCCTGCCGATCCTGAGCCGGCTGCTTGGTCCGGATGCGGCCGGCCACAGCGCCCTGTGCATCTCTCCGCTCAAGGCGCTGATCAACGACCAGTGGGACCGCCTCACGCAGCTATGCGAGACGTTAGAGATCCCGATCGTGCCGTGGCACGGCGATGTGGCTGCCAGCCGTAAGCAGGTCTTTGCCAAGAAGCGATCCGGCTGCGTACTGATAACTCCGGAATCGCTCGAGGCGCTCTTCTACAACCGCGGCTCCGGTATCGTGGGCCTGTTCGAGCGCCTCGACTACGTCGTGGTCGACGAACTGCACGCCTTCATGGGCAGCGAGCGCGGCATGCAACTGCAGAGCCTGCTTGACCGCCTCGAGGTGGCGCTCGGCCGGCACGTGCCGCGTATCGGCCTGTCTGCCACGCTCGGCGACATACAGCTCGCCGCCGCGTTTCTCCGCCCCGGCGAAGGTGCCAAAGTCACAATCATCGAGAGCGCGCAGTCGTCATCATCCCTCCGCATCCTGATCAAGGGGTATCAAGATGGACCACCGCAATTGTCAGATGAGGATGTCGAAGAGCGTGTGAAGCGCGGACAGCCGGTAAGTGCGATGGAGACGACCAGCTCTGGGATGCTCCAGATCGGGCGCCACGTCTACGACAACCTACGCGGCCGGAATCACCTGATCTTTCCGAACAGCCGTCAGAAGGTCGAGCAATACACCGCCCTCCTGCGCGCAATGTGTGAGCGCGACTGCGTGCCGGCCGAATTCTGGCCGCACCACGGTAACCTTTCCAAGGAACTGCGCGAGGAGACCGAGCGCGCGCTCAAGCAAACCGTCACGCCAGCGTCCGCCGTCGCGACGTCGACGCTTGAACTAGGCGTCGACATCGGCCCGGTCGAATCCGTCGTTCAGATCGGCCCGGCGCCGTCCGTCTCCAGCCTGCGGCAGCGGCTCGGCCGCTCCGGCCGGCGCAAGGGCACACCTGCGATCCTGCGCGGCTACGCGCTTGAGGCGCCACTCGATGCCCGCTCCACCGTGCCTGATCGCCTGCGCGAAGATATGGTTCAGCTCATCGCACAGGTTGACCTGCTGCTGCAGCGCTGGGTAGAACCGCCGCGCGTGGGCGGTATGCACCTCTCGACGCTGATCCAGCAACTGCTTTCGCTCATCGGGCAGCGCGGGGGCGTCATGGCAGCCGACGCATTCCGCCAACTCTGCGTGCGCGGTCCGTTCCGATCGGTCACGCAAGCGGACTTCGTCACGGTCCTGCGCGCACTGGGCGCAAAGGAAATTCTGATTCAGGACAGTTCAGGCCTCCTGCTGCACGGTCCGGCCGGGGAGGCAATCACGGGCCACTACAGCTTCTACGCGGCCTTCTCCAGCCCGGAGGAGTTCCGTCTAGTCTCGCGCGGCCGCACACTCGGCTCATTGCCGATGACCTCCCCGCTCGCCGAGGGCGATTTCCTGCTTTTCGCGGGTCGCCGCTGGAAGGTCGTGCGAATTGACGACGGCCAGAAAGTGATTGAAGTTGAGCCGGCCGCCGGCGGGCGGGCGCCGTCGTTCGGCGGCTCGCCGGGCATGGTGCACACGCGCGTGCGCCAGCAGATGCGCCAAATCCTCGCTACTGAGACACCGGTGCCGTTCCTTGACGAAGAGGCCCAGCGGCTGCTCAACGGGGCACGGGCGACATACCAGTCGTTCGGACTGGATAAAGCATGCCACGCGGACGATGGCGGAACTCTGCGGCTTTTCCTATGGCAGGGAGACGAGATTCAGACGACCTTGGCGCTGATGTTGAAGTTTTTCGGCATGGAAGCAGCAAACGAGGGGTTGTGCCTTGGGCTGGGCGGCGCGTCGATCAAAGAAGTCGAGCGGCTGATGACGCGCCTGGTCGAAGGCGAGCCGATGCATGCCGCCGACCTACTGCGTCACGTTGAGAACCTGGCCGTTGAGAAGTGGGATTCCCTCCTCCCCCCGCCACTGCTGCAGGTGAATTACGCGTCCCAGTTTCTCGACCTGCCCGGCACATACGCATTCCTGCGTCACCATTTGGATGCGTCGGATTCGCATTGAAGCAAGCAACCGTTCGACCGGTATTCGTTGCTTTGACTGGCGGATCTCCCCATAGGGTCGCCCAAAATGAAGATGCCCGCCGCCCTCCCGAAGGGGAGGAACGACGGGCAAGGGTTACATCTTTCGTTTAGGCTTTCAAGCACTCGCGAACCGCAGCAGCAAGACCATCAAATGCCGCGTTGATGCGCTGGCGCTCTTCACCTTCCGGATACGGTTTCCACTCGATTCCGGTCAACGCGTCAATATGGAACTTATTGTCGGCAAACACCGACAAATAATCGTTGCGTCGACCCTGCTCCGCCAGACGATCCTCAATCCATGCCTGGAACGCTCGCGCGGCCATTTCATAGATTTCAGTAAAGTACGGCTTGCCCTTTCCGTCGAGCTTTACGGCTTCCGCCATGAAGGACGACATCTTCGGGCCACAGCGCACCTCGATTTCTCCGCCGTCCGGATTGCCACCGTGGTGGGCAATCGCGATGCGGCGCCAGCCGAGATAGTTGCTCTTGCTGCGCCCCGCAGGAACCTGCCCGGGTTGAAGCCCGAACACTTGCTCAAGGCCCTGGAGGGCCTCTCCGAGGTTACTTGCATCGCGAATCAACCTGGCGATCTTCGTCGCGCTGCTCGGTCGAACGTTCCGGCTCGCCAGCTTCACATCCTCTGATGTATAGGTCAGGATCTGCGTCGCTTGGTGGTTACCGGACGTCATCGCGACGCGCAACTCGCGGAACGCGTTGCGCAGGCCGCCGGCCGGTAGCATCTCGGGATTTGCTGTGGCGAACTCGAGCGAACCGGGTTTTCCCGTGACGATTTCGACGATCAGGTTGTCAAGCGCGTGGAACCACTCGTGTCCCAAAGCGCCGCCACCCTTCTCCTTCGTCACGTTCACGACTCGGTGAATCAGCTCGTAGTGCGCCATGGGAGCACCGCCCTTTGCACCCGTTGCGCCCTTACCGCGCGCTCCGAATGCCACGGCGAGACGCCCACCGTGCGAGATGTCACGATCCGCGATACCCATCAGGTCGGCCAAATCTGCAAAAGCCGTAGCAGTCTGCTCGGTATGGAACTTCCCGCTAACGACGTCGCGCAGCACCCAGTTGCCGGACTGAACATCCCGAAGACCAAACATCTCCTTCAGTTCTGCTGTCGAGCCCGGAATTACGTTTCGACCACCGACACGTGCGTACCTATCAGCGACCTTAAACTGGAAGCGCACAGATTCCTTCGTGACGCGCGGCGCGCGCGACACTGAGGTTTCTGCCCACGACCAGTCGGCAACGAGGCCCGTGCGCGCCGCTGCGACATGCTTGGCAAACGCTTCCGAACCCTTCACCGCGCTGCGATACCAGAGCACCTTGACCAGACGCCCGCCCATCAGGTTTAGGGCCCGATGGAACCGGCTTTCAATCAGGTTGCGAGCTTTCGCGCGGGCGTAGACCGCTTCGGCTTGCCGACGGATCGCGGTGAGCTGCTCGTCGATCCCTCGTCGGCGACCGTCCTTACCTTCTTGGCACAGACTGACCCACTCGTCTTGACGTGCTTTTTCGACGGCTTTCGCCGATTTCCAACGTGCATCGAGTTCGGGCGCGACCTTCCAACCACGACGGTTACGCCTTTCGACCTCTCGGTCAACGACGAGGTAGTTGGCCGACGCTTCCTGATACGCCTTGTACGCTTCGTCGCTCACGCGCTGGAGTTCTGCGCGTTGCTCTCCAAGTTCCTCGCGTCGGGCCATGAGAATACGAATCTCGTCGGCCTCTTGCTGGACCAGCTTGATGCCATCGAACTCTTCACGAAACTCCGCGAGCGCGGCAAGAACATCGTCGACCTTCTTGCACACTTCCAGGCGATCGCGAAGCATCTGCAGGCCGAAGGTGTAATCCTTGCGGGCTTGCGGCGCATCTTGATCCGGCTCGTTGCCGATCGCGGCATACACTCGATCGATGAGATAGCCCGCCCCCGGCTCGAGGCCCGCGGCGCGCAGGCTGTCCCAGTCCACGGCGCCGAACAGGTTCGACTTCGTGATGAGCGCCTTTGCTTCGCGAGGATTGCTTTCCAGGTCATCCCAATCGATCGTTCGTGCGTGCACGCGAAGACCTTCTTTCTTGGCTCGAAGAATGACTTTGGAAGCCGCCTCCTCCTTACGTGACCCGGCAATGTAGCCTGTGTCTGCGTATCGATAGTTGGCACTCTTTGGGTCGTTCAGCTCGAGGGGGACTCGTTTCGGCGGTTCGGCGGACAACAGCGAAAGCTGTCTCGGATCCGAACTCGTCGCGATAGTTGCTTGATTCATGATTTCCTCCTTCATGCCCTTTGGGGGCGATTTGAAAGAGTCAAGCTGCTTCCTTGCTGGATGCGCTTGGCGAAGCCGATGGGCTTGGCCAGGCGTGAACATGAATGTGCAGCACTTTTTGCAACCACTCCAGTGACTGCAAATCGCACCGCATTGGTTACTGCCCACCGTCACCCCGAGGAAGGGTGATCGGTGGACTCGATGTCAGAAGTACATCGACTAAACCGCTTCTGTACGCTGAGACATTACTGTGTCGATCTCGCTGTTCACCATCTCAGCAAGTTCGTCAAACAGATCATCGACGTTGGAGGCTTCTACGCTGCGGCATTCGACGCGATATACGCCCTTGCCCGCCCACCGCGACCCCGACCGCACCGAGATGATTGCTTCGAGTGGGGCCTTCATCGTGAAGGTACGGCACTGGAGTAGATGCAGACGGATCCCAACGAGCACGTTCCTCGGATCATCCGGGTGTGTGCCGATGCTTTTCGATCCGGGAGACGGAAAAGCCTTGAAAAGTTATGAGTGGCGACGCGCGCCTGTGGGAATGCCGATCGAACGGCTGCTCGAAGCATACCACCACTCCCCCCACTGCGCGAGCAGCGTGAAGTAAACGCATGCGCAGTCGCCGAACAAATGGCCTATAATCATCGCAGCCGTTTAATCGGCAGTTTTCGTCAAGACCCACATCCATCTGCCCCTATCTGGCGGCATACTCCGCGGAGAACCGTCTCCCCAGAGGCAATGCTCTCTCCTTTTTCATCGCCCTCTCGGGCAAAATGGAGAAAGCATTAATCAGCAAGCACTCGCGCCGCCTTCGCCCCGGCTCACAACCCAGCAAGTCGTCCAAAGCTTCACCGCGCGCGTGGGACGTCTGCGGCCACGTCACCCTATGGCAAGCTTGGTGCAGCGATGACCCGCATGCACCGCCCAGCGGCAGCAGGGCTTCCCTGCGGCAGCGGTCCTGCGCAGTGCAATCTGTGCGGCCACCGAGCTTCGTCCTGCAGACCTGGAGCACAAAGTTCAGGTGCCGGCCGCGGGCGGCCAGTCTGTCGTGAAGTAGTCAGCAACCATCAGGTTTTCGGTGTTTCTCGTCGCAATCCCATTCAGGCGCGCCGCTAGCACAACCGGGCGGACCTGCCCCCTCTCGTCAATCAGCTTCGTTGAGCCCGTCCTCAACCGAGCGTTTGTCTGAGGCCATTTGTGTTTCATTGCCCCTTAGGTACGCTGCTCTTCGTATCGTCACGCACTCATCGAGACGCCATGATGTCGAGTCTAGCCCTGTCCTACCCACGCGATGCCCAAGGCCGCGACTTAGCGGTCGGGGATATTCATGGCCACTTCACCAGCCTCGATACGGCCCTGCGCAAAGCAAATTTCTCCCCGGCAGTCGATCGCGTGTTCTCGGTTGGTGAGAGGATTGGCCACACACCGCTCAGACAGATCTGCCGCCTCGCTAACGTCTATTACATCGACGCGGGCGTTGAACAAGCTAACGCTTGTCCGGAGCTTACCTACCGCCGGTCCAATCCTTCAGGCAGAAGCCGTCGCCTAACTCGACCATCACCCACAAGAACCATGAACGCTCGCCAACTCACTTCGCTCTGGGAACACTACGCTGTCGCGAACAATCTCCGCCTGCAGGAGGCAGACAGTATCGCCACGCTTTTCGGCATGGACGAGGTCGATGTGGACTACACCTACAGCCGCATCGTGCTACCGGATGCCGGCGTCGTAGAAGTCGAGGGGCTCGCCGACCAGGAAGGCGAGATTGAGTGGGTCGCACTGGTGGACACGGACGAATCGATGTGGGTCGTGCTCGGCACCGGCACACCTTTCGAGGCGCAGGACACACTACCGACCGTGAACGGCGTCGTTATGGCCGTGCCCGCTGCGGTGCGCCGCCGGATGCCCGGCACACTGCCCGGCATCCCCGTCTTTTTCCCCAACGCTGCCTGAACAGGAAAGCGCGCGTGACAAACATCCCCTCCTCATCTCAAGGCCCTGAGCAAGGGTCGCTCGCCCGCTACAAGAACCGCATCGTGCGGGTTGTAGGCGTTGCTCAGGGTGAGCGATCGAAGATCCAGTGGTTGACGGAGGACGGTGAGATGCGCATGAGCGCCGTGAAGTGGAAGAACCTGCACCGGATGCAGCCGCAGCTGTTCTGATGCCCTCTTGAGAGACGAATTCCATGGCTGATCCGAACGAGCAAGTACCCTTCGCGCCCTGCGACGCGCAGGCCAACGACCAGAACACGCGAGGCTGACCATGGCCACTTCGCCATTACTCGGAGCACAAATCGCATGACCAACGACCTGAAGACCCTGATCGTCAACTACGCGCGCGCCTGCAATCGCGACGCCCCGTTCTCAGTAGAGGAAAGCGCCGAATCCCGGGCGCTCGACGACGCCCTCGCGGCGCTGGCACCGGCTGATCTCGACACTCGTGCAGAGAGCGCCGCCAAGGCGCTCGAACGCGAGCGGTGCAATCAGTTCGAGTGGTCGGACGAGGAGTTCGAGATCTGGTGGAGCAAGGACGAAAGATGCAAGCGCGCCGATCGCATCGCCGAGGCGCGCTTCATTCTGCTCGCGGCGCCGCCAGCCAAGCTTGACCAGCAACCGGCAGACCCGTTCGCAAGCCCGGTCAACTGGCCCGCGCCCCTGACCGACGAGCGGATTCTCGAGATCCGCAATCAGGTCGTCGTTCCAGTGTCGGAAAAGTGCGCTGGCTACGACGCCCTGTGGATTCGCGCGGCGCGCGCGGCAATCGCCGAGGCGCACGCCTGCACGGCAGTCAGCGCCGATGCCGCGTTCGATCTCTGGTACGCCGGACAACGCCACCAGCTCGTGAACGAGCAGGTCTGCCGGCTGATCTGGACGCGAGCATGGGAGCTGTGCCTCGCCGCCCTTCGCGCCGGCGCTCTCCAAGTTGACACGCAGCGTTTTGGGGCGGACATCGCACTGAAATTCGCCACACAAGGCGCTGCGGCGCACAGCAGCAACGCGCGCCTGGAGTCTCTTCCGCAGCCGGCGCCCGAACTGCTCAAGTGCCTGCAGCGGTTAGCGAACGTCTGCGCAGACGCGACGGCCGACGGCCGTACGGAAAGCAAGGAGGACGTCCAGACGCTAGCCGAGATCGGTGCTGTGCGCCTAGGCCCATTCGGCCGAACCTACATGACAGATTACGGACGCTGGCTGATTTCGGCCACACATCCTGATCAAAACGGCCCCCTGCTGACCCACGTTGCGGCACGGCCCGATCTGCTTGACGCGGTGTTGCCCGATCCGGCCGTGGACCGGCACCGAGAACGTGCCCAGCCGCCGACACGACGTGCCGGTTAGTGACGTGGAGTGACCGCAACTTCGGATGTAATGGGCACAGGAAAACGGGGAATAGCGTCGTGGCGATCTATGTGGATGCGCTTGAGAGTTGGGGCTGGAAGATGCGAGGACGTGAGGTCCGCAGTTGCCATATGTTCACGGACAGCTTGGACCTGGAGGAACTCCACGCCTTCGCCGAGCGAATCGGGATGCGACGGACATGGTTTCAAATTCACAGGGTAGCGCCCCACTATGACCTGACGGCGAACCGACGCACGGCGGCTGTGTTGTTCGGGGCTATCGAAGTCGGCCGACGGGAGGCAAGCGCGATTTGGCGTGCCCGGCGCGATGCCTTGCTGACAACAACGTAGGGACAAAACGCCCACCGTCTCCCAACGGGAGCGCAGTGGGCGTAGTTTTAGTTGATTGATTATGTGTTCGGCGAAAGCAGCTCGCTTTTCGTATGTCCCGGCTCCCCGAAAGGTATGCCGAAATGCCTCGCCAGCTCCGCAATCGACTGTGCCGCGCACTCGACAGAGTCGTCCGTGTGCTTAACATAGGCCCGGAAGAAGAATTCGGCTTCGGTAACAACGAGAACGTCGCACTCGGTGCGTACCGAATTTTCTTCACCTGCGTCCTGCGCGTCGTCCACATCGACCAACGGATCGTACCGCAGGAACTCTGCGCGATAGTCGAACCTCTCCACCTTGTACAGATTGTTGGCCCTGACGACCGCCGATAGGCTGACGATATCCTGGGCGGATTGCTTGCTCACCTGAAATATTGCTACGCCGGGAGCGTTGTCCAATTCACCACCGCCGTGTACTTCGACGCGGTAGCACTTTGGAATGCCAATCTCGGTATTGCTGTTCATGAATGACTCCTTTGCCCGATGGGCGATTGAAAAAAAGGAGCGAGCGAAAACGCTCGGATGAGCAGAACTCATCGCAGCGTTCGGGACATTCAGGGACTTTTCAGGCTCTCCGGGCAGGAGATTGGGGCGGCGCGTAGCCAATGACAAATGATGCCGATTGAACGGCTGAGCTATTCTAGCGCACCAAGACTGGACTAACAACGGGTCCATTTCACGACCACTTGCGAAGCCCGCACGCCCCGTGGTAATTTTCGTTCCAGCCCCTCGAGCGGCATCATCTGCACCAAACTGACTTTCACGCCCTTCTGTCCTGAGCGCCCGCGTCCCGGACCCGCGTTTTCTCTAGTCAGCAACATCCCAAAGTTCATCAATTCCGCGTCCTAGCCGTCTAGGTCGTAGGTCCTTTTTGCCTCTTAACTCGACTTGCATTCCGACCTTCGCGTCGGACCATGTCGTTACGAGGCCCTCGCATGTCCCGTCAAGGACAAACCTTCACTGGACATCGCCCTCTCCCTTTACAGAAGCCCGTTCGGGCAAACAGGAGAAAACCTTGAAAGCCACTAGTCAAGAAAACAACGAACTCTTCGGCGCCACGTTGGACGCGCAGCTCGCGTTCAACACCGATATCGCATTCGGCGGTGTGAAGAGCCTAATGACGTTGATCAAGGCCAAAAGCCGCGATCTGTATCAGGTGCCGATCGAACTCATCCAAGAACTGCCGAATTTCAACGTCCGCGTCCACGATGAAGTCTACGACGCCCACGTTGACTACCTCGCGCAATCGATTCTGGAGAACGGCTTCTACCAAGACAAGCCGCTTGCCGGCTACGTTGGCAACGTCGACGGCAAGAACGTGATCTACCTGACGGACGGCTACAGCCGCTTCAAGGGAATCGCGCGGGCGAACAAGCAGGGTGCCAGTATCACCACGGTGCCGATGGTCTTCAAGTCGGCGGCGACCTCGATCGAGGACCTCACGGTCGCGCTCGTGACGTCGAACGAGGGAAAGCCCCTCACTCCGTTCGAGAAGGGCATCGTCTGCAAGCGCCTCGAGGGCTATGGAATGGAGCGCACCGAGATCGCGAAGCGCCTGAAAATCTCTTCGGTCTACGTCGGCCAGCTGCTAACGCTGATGGGTGCGCCGAAAGAGATCCGCATGCTGGTCCAGGCCGGCAAGCTGTCCGCCGAGAACGCGCTCGCCGCCATAAAGAAGCATGGCACCAAAGCGGTCGGGATCCTGCAGACCGCCAGCGAGCAAGCCGCGGCATCGGGTCAGAAGCGCATTACCGAAAAGAGCCTGCCGGGTGCCCAACTCGCGAAGGTGATTAAGAAGCAAGCACCCGTCATGGCGGAAGCACTGCGCAGCGTGAAGGATGACCCTGGCTTCTCCGCGCTTTCGCCTGAGCTTCGCGACAAGCTCGAAGCACTGCTCGGCACGCTCGAAGCGAGCGAGAAGGCAGCGGCCGAGGCACCGAAAGCAGCGGCTGCCGCGGCCGAAGCAACGACGGAAACGGTGGAGTGACGGCCATGATCTAGGTGAGCCGAGCCCTTCGCGTCTCAAGGAATCTCTGTGTCTCCGTTTGCCCCTGTCGTCTGCCCTCACTCTGAGGGGGTGGCGCAGGGGCGTCTTCATCTCGTTTAGCACAGGCAAATGCCTTTCCTAAACCGGTTGGCGCCGTAGCTGGCGGCGCTTATGGAGATGCCACAAACCACCTTGGAGCCTACATGTCCTTCGATTCACCCACACCAGAATTCGACCGCCGAAAGGTCCAGATCGAGCGGGCATTCGACGCATCCGACTGGCTCAAAAGCGCCGTGTCCTACTTGAGCACCAAAGACCCCTTGGATGCCATCAAGGATGTCGAGGTGCTGCTCGAGCTGATGACGCTCCGTGCCGACGAGATTCTCGCGCACGCGCAAAAGCTCGCTGCTGAGCGTGGCGAGTAGGACTTGCATTCCGAACGTCACAAGGGACACTGATTTCGCAGGCAAGACAGTGCCGCGATCACCGGGCTTGTCGGACGCGAATCCATTTAACGCCGACCTGTTCGGCATGTCTCACCACCACAATTACGAGGACCACAAGCGATGCGTAAGACTTTCATCACCATGGCGGCCGCGGTGTTCACCACGTTGCTCGGCGCTTGTTCGCAAATGCAAATCGCCGGCGGCGGCCAGAGCCCTGACAGCACTGCCGTGGCCGGCACGCACGCGCCGACGGCCGACAACATGCACCGCTGCGCCGCCCCGCTCGGCACTATCGCGATCGAAGAGGACACCGGGGCATCGTGGTACTCGCTGCTTACCGGCCAGTATCATCTCGGCAGCACAGTTCCTGTGCTCAAAATGCTCGTCCAGGAGAGCAACTGCTTCGTGATCGTGGATCGAGGCCGCGCCCTCAACCAAGCAATGGAGGAGCGTGCGTTGGGCGAGGCAGGTGAGCTCCGTGCGTCGAACAGGATCAGGAAGGGCAAGATGGTCGTCGCCAACTACACAATGACCCCCAGCATCACGTTCTCGGATCAGAACGCAGGCAGCATAGCTGGCGTGCTGGCGGTGATCCCGGTCGTGGGTGTCTACGCAGCCCAGGTCGCTGGCCAGATCAACACTAAGTCGGCCTCGACGACACTCACGTTGGTCGACAACCGCTCGACGGTACAGATCGCGGCGGCCACCGGATCGGCCCGCAGCATGGACGTCGGTGCGATCGCGGGGCTCACGTCGTCTCGTACGGTTGGCACGGTAGGGGGCTACTCGGACACGCCGGAGGGCAAGGTCATCATCGCCGCCTTCACCGACTCTCTCAACAACCTCATCGACTCGGTTAAACAGTACAAGGGCCAGCATGTGAAGGGCGGCCTCGGCACCGTCGGCCAGCTTCGTGTCGACTGATCCCCTCCCCGCCAGGCGCTCACCTTCCCCGGCCGCAGCCGGTTTTGCGGGCGGGCGCCTTTTTCGTCTGAAGGAGACAACATGAACGCCAAGGCGATTGCAGGTGCACTGACGGATCCCGACTGGATGCGCGTGCCGATGCACGACCGGGAGGCGATCGTCTCGCTCGACACAGCAGAACCCGGCGAGATGGCATAAGCATGCACACGTCCTACCTCAACAACGCCTCCGCAGATCCGCAGGGGCAGCTACTTTTCGACGACGCGGCAACCACGGCGCGGCGGGCGGCGGTCGATGTGCTGCACGCTCGTACCGCGATCTATACCGCCAGCCCGGTCGTCGATGACCTTCTCAAGCGTCTCGCCTGGCCGGACGCGGCCAGCCGTCTCGTCGATCCGAGTTGCGGCGACGGCATGTTCCTCGCCCGGGCGCTCGACGCGCTGCTCGACGCCCGGCCCGCCGGGTTCGATCCACGCGGCCAGATCGAAGGGTGGGAGATTCACCCGGCGGCGTGCATCGATGCGCGATCGCGCATCGCGGCCGTCCTCGTCTCGCACGGCTGGTCGCCCTCCCGCTCGTCGGCCCTGGCCAACGACATGATCCACAACCGGGACTTCCTGACCGAAGGGCCAACGACACCACAGTGGGACATCGTGGCTGGCAATCCGCCATATCTACGCGCGGCCAACGTGCCGGAGCTTCTCCGAACCGAGTACAGCCGCCATGTGCCGGACTACGCACGGGGCGACATGTTGCACAGCTTCCTCGAGCGTTGCAGCCGCACGGTGCGCCCCGCGGGCCGCATCGGGCTCGTGACGGCCGATCGCTGGCTTTTCAACGATGGTGCGAGCCGTCTGCGCGAGCGTCTTGGCCAGCGCCTGTCGCTCGCCCACGCGGAGCGCCTTAGTGCCGAGACTGCCTTCTATCGGCCCAAGCAGCGCCGAGCCGGCTCGCCGCCGCGCGTGCATCCGGTTTCCGTGGTGCTGGTGTCGGATGCCGGCGCTGAGCAGAACCTGACCCGCCGGCCGATTCACCCGGGCGTGGACGAGAGTCGGTACGAGGGCATGCGACTGCTCGGCGACTTCGCGGAAGTACGGATTGCGCCGTGGCTCGGTACCGAAGGCGTCTTCGTGGTCGACGCCGCGACTGCGCGCGGTCTGCCACCCGAGTGCCTGGTACCGGCCGTGGATACGGACGATATCCAGAACGGCAAGCTCGGCACGCCGACGCGCTGGGCCATTCGCACGCACCCAGGGGAGGAACCCTGCCCGGAAATCATGGCGCACCTGGGGAGCCGGATGCACTTGATGGCCAAGCGCGGCCGGCAGGGCAAGGCCTGGATGCCTCCGGAGTCGTTCCACTCGCTCGATTTGTCGCGCGAGTCTCTGATCGTTCCGCGGATCGCGAAGACGCCCAAGGCCGTGCGCGTGCCGCCGGGCGTCCTGCCGATCAATCACAACCTGAGCATCGTCGCTGGCAGCGCCGCCACGCTCGATCAGGTCGAGGATGCGCTGGCGGCGCCAGTCGCGGCGGAGTGGGCTCGCGACTACGCGAGGCGCCTTGAGAACGCCTACCTGTCGCTTACAACGACACTTCTACGACGCATGCCAATGGCGAACGTGCCGGCGTGACCTGCAGCTCGAGCGAGCTTGCACTCGCCACCCGGCCCGTATTCTGGAATCACACACGCTAATGGAGAGGACCATGAATGCACGTGAACGACTCGCTGCTGTGGCCGATTGGCTCGGCTACAACGACGAGCAGCTGAGCTTTGGCCTGCGCAACGCCTTCGACGCGCTGCGCCTCTACGACTACTCCCAAGCGCACCCGGAACTTCCCGAGATGGCGGACGAGTGGGAAGAATCGGACCTGATCGCCGCGCTCGGTTACTCGCCGTATGAGTTTGACCAGAGCGAGGCAATTCTGTCGCACGAAGCGGACACGAGCGGCGCGGGCAAGGCAGCCGAGGCGATACGCGCGGCCCGCAAGCTGCTCGACTCCGTCGCGTTCGTCGCGAAGGACGGCGACACCGCACCTGTGATCGAAGCGCTCGACGAGGTCATCCCCGCATGAAGCGCTTGCAAGCGGCCTCCGCGCCCGCTCCAATCCCGGCCCTGCCGGATCGCGACCAGGCGTGCGAGGCGATAAATGAGGCACATCACGACGGGCGCAACGCACTCTTCGCCAGCCACCGCAGTAGGACGGCGCTGTGGCACGCACAGGCACTGTCGGAATGGGCCATCCGCGCGACCACGTCGGCGGCGCTCACTGCCTCGCAGCACGACCGTGCGATCGCGCGCGTGGGCGGGGCCCGGCGCAAGCCGGCCAAGCCCAATTGCTACGCCGGTTCACTCGGACGTGGGCCGGCGGGCGAGGCGCGCCGCATCACACTGATTGGTCAAAGAATGGACGGGGACATCTAATGCTTCACTTCCTCGAGTGGGCTGGAGCCGTGTTGGGCGTGATCGGTTCGTACCTGTTGGCGGAAAATCGCGCGTTCTCCCGCTACGCCTGGCCGATCTGGATCGGATCTAACGCCTGCCTGATCGCCTACTTTGCGTCGATCCATTCGTGGGGCGTACTCGCGATGCAGGCGATCTATCTTCTGTCTTCCGTTCGCGGGCTTTATCGATCCTTTCCTGGTCTTCGGTCGCGGCTCCGTCGCCAAGCGCCGCCCCGAAGTGCGGCCGACGAATCCCTAACGTCGCGGCGGCGCTTGACCGAATAGGCACACGTGCCTATCATCAACGCGCAACCAAATAGGCACATGTGCCTATCCAAATTCTCAATTCCGACGGAACCGCTATGGCCAACGCAATCGCCAGGGTATATGTGAACGATATCGAGGTCGGCGCCCTGCCCGCCGATCAATACGACAAGATCGTCAACACGGTGCGCGCTAACAGACGCATTTACGTTGTGCAGGCCGTGAACTACTGCAGCGTACTGTGGCGGTTTCTTACCTCGTCGCTACGCCGCGTACCGATCTTGTGGTTCGTCATGCTGGTTGCTGCCGAGGTCTTTGCGCCCTCTTCCGTGACAAACGTCATCGCTGTTCTTCGTCAGGCTACGCCAGCTTTGCTCAACCAACAGCTCTGTAGCCTGATTTGGACTGGCTGGTTGTTTTCCATGGTTATTCACGCGGTCTATATTGCTTTCTTTTCGTATCCAATGGGGTACGTGAACGAGTTCGAAGCTAGGATCAGCCGCCACATCCGCTCACTGCTCGAAGTTCCCGCTGAGGGGACGATGATGGTCATCGTGTCGAGCGCCGCCGACAAATGAGCAACAGAGATCGCTATCGGCAGTTGCTGATCGCGCATGGACTGACTCAGGCCGAGAGCGCGGTTCTGATCTGCGAGCAAACGCAGCGGCCATGCTCGGTACGGACGGTTCGATCATGGCTCAATGATCCGGACAAGGCCAGTTCGCGCGAATGTCCAGATTGGGCGGTCGCGGCTCTGGAGAACGCCATCGCTCGTCGTCGCAAACAGCAACTCTGAAGAATTGAAGGAGGGTGACCATGTACCTCGATCAACTGAATGCCATAGGGAATTGCCTCGTACTCGCGGCCATTTCCTATGTTGGTCATGAGCAGACCGTGCTGGAAATCATTGACGACTGCCAGCGCGCCATGGAGGAGGAGCGTGAAGGGGCCATTGGCCCATGGGAGCAGCGCGAACTTGACTACGCCCGCGTTGCCGTCCGATCTGGCTTCCTGCGCCTAGCGTTGGTGGCCGCTGAAAAGGCTCTGATTGTCAGTCAGCTACCGCGCGACGAGTACGAATACGGCTTCAACTTCGGCAACGCGATCTGACACAGAGGAGGAAAGTCATGAAGCACGACCAAATTCAAGCTGGCATGTTTTACCACGACGCAAAGGCGGGTGTGCGTGAGGTGATCGTTATCGAAGGGGCGCCGCTGCGAGTCAAATACAGGGTGTTGGCGGCGAAGCAGACGCAAGCGTATGACTACGAGTCTCGCGCGATGAAATCGCTCATCGGTAGTGAATCGGTCGTGAGCCTAGAATCGTTTGCATCATGGGCCAGGAGCGCGCATGACCGCAGATCGATTGATAGCGTGTTGCTGTCGCTCGAGGCACGTCGGGTGAAGCTGTCCCCGGGCGAGCAGGCCTTCGTGCGCGCCACGCTCGATGCGGCTCACGGGAAGATCGCTGATGGCATGCGTGTAGGCATTGATCACACAGAGGGCCGGTCTGTTGCCGGTCTCGTGAAGAAGGGCATTGTCGTCCGCGATGGCGACGAGGCGGTAATCACGAAACTCGGTGCGGCTTACGTCGCGATTGCACAGGTTTGAGAGAGGAAAGTTCGATCATGATTCTGAGTGATGCCGAGCGCACCGCTATCCGCGCCGTGGCCGCCGGCGACAAAACGAAGTTTAGCGAGGCTGTGTTGAAGCAACCGGTCAGCTCGGTTGATGCAGTGATTGAGCCGGATGCCGCTCAGTTCCGGGTTGGTGATGTGTGGGAGAACTCGCGGGGTGTGCGACATCGAGTGGTTCGCGTCGAGAAGCGGGTCGCGCACTTGGTCAACGAGAAGACCGGCCGTACCGCTAATCGCGCCTGGGATGATACGGGCTGGAAGTCGGGAAGGATTTGGGCGCGCGTGGAGTCGGCCCCGACCAGCAAGTAACTGAAAGAGAGGCCGGAGATCGCCGTGACACAAACCGTATCAATGGAAGATGCGCTTCGCTGTGCAGTGCTGACAGCCAAGGAGCAGCCTCGTGAGGTACCAAATGCTTGGGCTGGATGGATTGAGGAAGCGGAAGACGCACTGGATTCGCATGACGCAAGTCGAATCGGTGATGCTGTCAAATCGGTCCTGATGGCACATACACAGTATCGCGCAGATTTCGATGTCAAGGGTTGGCTGTACGACCTGCGCAATGCGGCGCGAGCGGTACGATGACGATAGGAAAAAGAGCCATGAAGAACGTCAAACCGCTCAAGGACGGCAAGTACACGGCCAAGTGCAAGCAGACGACGATCCTGGCCGCTGTAGCAGCCGGTCACTCGCACGTCTTCCCGATGGCCGATCTGATCGTTTCGAACGGATGGGCGCGGTTCTACAAGGGAGGCAAAGAGGTTTGGTCGTGCAACCCGACGTATGCCGCTGTGCATTTCGAAGTTCATCAAGCCTAGGAAAAACGCGACGCGTGACGGCCGAAGGCCCGGACTCCGAGTCCAGCGGTCGGTCACGAGCGCACGAACCGCTACCACGTCTCGGCCATTGTGACCGGTAGGCCCAAGCCATTCTGGCGGCAGCTGTAAAGCAGAGGGAAGCAGGAAGTGGCGAATCCAGAGCAGGTGATTGCCAAAATTCCACCGCCTGCCTGAGCTCTACATCCGTTCCCCCTCTCTACTCGCCAATTCTTCGCAGCCTGAGCACCTGCGGCCCAGCGCGTGGTGGGATTGCATTGCGAATGAAATCGTCGTCGCTCGCGCGGGCGACGAGCACAGGCCGCCCACGATCGCCTGCCCGCCCCTATTGCGCCGACCACGTCTCGGTGCGCCTAACGCAAGTCCGGGGGCGGAATCGCTCACCTCGCTCTAACAGCGCCGCCCCGAGCGCGACCTGAATTGCCCAAAGAGCGCATCTCATTCATTTTCGGATGCATTTGAAGCCACTGACGCACAAATTTCCATTCTATGGCTTCATTTGAATCCGTTCCGGCTCTATATGTTGCTCACGGATATTGCTTGCTATAATGGTCTCATTTAGAGCCGCTGTTAGCCGCATCCCGAGTCTGCGATCTTAAATGAGGCCGCTATGGCAATACTGAAATCGATGACCCCTGACCAGATGGTTGCTCGGGTCGGCGAAAACATCAAGGCGCTGCGACTGCAGCGGAACATTGACCAACTCACCCTGGCCGAGCGCGCTGGCGTGAGCCGCAGCGCCCTCAAGAACCTGGAGAACGGCAGCGGATGCACGCTGCGTACGCTCGTGAGCGTGCTGCGCGCGCTGGGCCAGGAATCGTGGATCGACAGCTTGGCGCCCGTCGCAACCATCAACCCGATGACGATGCCCCGCAGTGGCGTCACCCGTACACGCGCGAGCGTGAAGTCGGCCCGCCGCTCCCGCTCCTCCTGAACAACACTCTATGGCCACTATCGCACCGAAAACCCGCCGCTCAGCGCCGCGCCGCGCCGCCTATCAGCATGTCGACCGCGTCGAGGTCTACCTCTGGGACGAACTGGTCGGCGCCGTCGCGCTCGATCCGGCATACGGCTACTACGCCTTTGCCTGGTCGCCCGATTTCATCGAATCGGGCGTCGAGCCAGCACCGCTGCAAATGCCGACCGACCGCTCTGGTCCGTTCATCTTCCCGAACCTGCCGGACCTGACGTACAAGCGCCTGCCCGCGATGCTGGCGGACGCGCTACCGGACGACTTCGGCAACGCCCTAATCGACCGCTACATGGCCGAGCAGGGTATTTCCGCGTCGGGCGTTACGCCGCTCGACCGACTGGCATACATGAACTCGCGCGCGATGGGTGCGCTTATCTTCAAGCCGTCGCGCGGCAGTCGCAAACACGTGCCGACGTCGATCAAACTAAGCGATCTCGTTGAAGAGGCCCGCCGAGCAGTGCACGGCGCCGCGATTGACGACGACGGTACGAACGCCGCACTGCGCAGCATCATCGACGTCGGCACGTCGGCCGGCGGCGCTCGCGCGAAGGCTGTTATCGCCCTAAATCCGGATACGAAGGAGATACTGTCCGGGCAGATGGACGTGCCGGACGGGTACGAGCATTGGCTGCTCAAGTTCGACGGCATGGGTCCGGACAACGAGCTTGGCACGAGCCAGGGCTATGGCCGCATCGAGTACGCCTACTACCAGATGGCCACGGCCGCCAAGATCACGATGTCGCCTTGCACGCTGCTCGAAGAAAACGGTCGAGCGCATTTTATGACCCGTCGATTCGACCGCGAAGCTGGCAATGTGCGCCACCACATGCAGACGCTGTGCGCGATGGCTCACCTCGACTACAAGAAGAAGGGCACGAACGCCTATGCTCAGCTGTTCGGGACCATTCGGGATCTGGACCTCTCCTACGAAGATATGGAAGAAGCGTTCCGTCGGATGGTATTCAACGTGATGGCGCGCAACTGCGACGACCACACGAAGAACTTCTCGTTTCGCCTGCGCCGTGGCCGTGCGTGGGAACTAGCGCCCGCCTATGACGTGACCTTTGCGCACAACCCGCAAGGGGAATGGACGCACCAGCACCTGATGTCCGTGAATGGCAAGTTTAAGGATTTCACGATCGACGATTTCCTAGCCGAGGCTGAATTGTTCGGCATCGGCTCGATCCGGCGCGTGATCGCCGAGGTTCAGGAAGCCGTCTCTAGGTGGCCTGAATTTGCGGCTCAAGCAGGTGTCGACGAGCAGAGCACGGAGAAGATCCAGTCACTGCTACTGCCAATGGCTTGACCACCCTGGCCCGCACACTGCCCGTGGAGAACTCGTGATGGACACCATCGCCGCCTCATACCTCACCGACGACCGAGATCTGCCGGCCGAGGAGCAGCGCCGCCTCGTGATCTTCTTCGGCGGCAACGGCGATCTGTACGTCCAGGTCGCGCCAAAGAACGGACCGACCGTTGATGGAGTTCGCGTCTGTACGTCGGGCGGCGCTTCGACGCAATGCCCTGGCCTTGGGCCGGCACTGGCAGACGCGTACCGCGCGATGCTGGCTGCGCAGGAGGGCGTGAAGGTGGAGCGCCGCCAGCCCAGCGACGAGCTCGAGGCTGAACTGCGCGCCTGGCGAGCCCGCTTCCCTGATCTGGTCTTCGACGGACTGTCGGAGATCGTCGACGTCTGAAGCGGGCTACACCAGCAGGCGCTACTGCCAGTCTGACGCCGCGCTGCCTCAATTAGGCCCTCGCCATGGTCAAGCGTACTGCCCGTCCGAAGACCGCGGCTTCTGGCGTATGAAAATGAGCCGCCCTTCTCGGCAATCACGCCCGCGCGCACGAGTACTACGCCGCCCGTCCTGAAGCAAACGCTATAAATCCGGTCCGCTTTCACCCGCTATTTCGCGCCGTGATTTCGAGCGATCTTCGTTACCCTGAGACCGTACAGGCGGAGCATGTGCGCTTCCCTGCAACCTCGACCAGGATCCACACCTCACCATGATCCGCAACCCGGACAGCGTTCGCGGGCTTGTGAAGGAGCTCGCGCAACATGGCGTCGACGTGACCGTGCACCCGGGCACCACGTTGTTCGGCGCCGCGCTCAAGTCGCTTACCAGCGAATCCGCCACGACGATCATCACCCTGCTGCTCGAGTCGCGTCAGGCACAGGCCGCGTAATCCGCCCTTCCTGATCAGACCCTGCTCAACAACGGAGAACGCCTTGAGCATGAACGCTGTGACTACCGAAGACATCCTCGGGCAACTCGAAGCCGGCCCGCTCGACTCTTTCGCGATCGCCAAGATCCTCAACCACTCGCACGTCGCCGTGCTATCGAAGCTCGAAGACCTGATAGACGCCCGCCAAGTTTCGATCGACTCGTACCGTACGAATGGCCTGCCCGAATACCGCCTCTTCAAGCGCCCGCGCCGCAGCGCCAAGCCGGCGTCGATCGCGAGTGGCCCCTACGTACCGGAGGTTACCCCGCTGAAGGGCTACGAATCTAGCCTGATGGCATTCTGTGACGCCTGCATGCTCACGCGCCGCTGATAGCCTGGGCGGGCGGCGCTCGTAGGCTGGCTTGCATTCTGATTCGCACGGGTAGCCTCGATAGACCAATGGCTTTCGAGGAGGTATCCATGGCAACAGGACTGCGGTTTTCGGAGGAGGAGTACAAGGCGCTGAAGCAACGCACAGGATCGCGCGCGGCGCCGCCGGCGGTCGAAGCACTGACGACCGAGCCCGCGGCGCCGAAGCCTCAAGACCGCATGCTCGCTCTCGGGAGGCTGCCGCAAGGCAAGATGAACCGGACCGAGGCTGCATATGCCGCGCACCTCGAGATGCTCAAGCACGCCGGCGAGATTACCTGGTACCAGTTCGAGGCGATCAAACTGCGGCTGGGCAAGAACACCTTCTATACGCCCGATTTTGCAGTGCGCCTCAAGAGCGGCGAGCTCGAGCTTCACGAGGTGAAGGGCTTCTGGAAGGACGACGCTCGGGTAAAGATCAAGAGCGCCGCCTACCTGTACCCGATCTTCCGCTTCGTCGCCCTCACGATGATCAGGAAGCGCGACGGCGGCGGCTGGCGGCGCGAGGAGTTTTAATCCTCGGACACGATCAATGAATCGCCTGGAAACGAAGGCCGAACAAAATGGGCATCAACAACACAGGCTTCGCCCGTTGCAAGTTCTGTGGTGCAGAGTATCGCCTCTTCACGATATTCAACCGGGACATGCAGGGTTTGTGCAAGACATGGAAGCGCCGCCATGAGCACGCGTGCGCCAAAAGGACGCCGGCACAACGCAGGCTGTGGGCTCGGAAGTATGCGGGAAAAGATACTACAGAGAGCAGCCTGACCGTGGATTTAGCCCACGCGGGGTTCGGAGGTACACCTCTGGGGTAACATCAGTCCGCTAGAAAGAGAAAACCCACCGGCACTCCTGTCGGAATGCTCGGTGGGCGTGGGTTACGGGTTATCGATTTCTTTGCGTCTATTATGCCGCTGCAAGAAGCGGCAGTTGATGCTGAGTAACAGCGCAGGCGCCCTTGGATTGCTCAGACGCCAGCCGAAACTCGACGTGGATGCCGTTAGCTTCGTGCACTTCCTTCATCGCTTGGTCAATCCTCTCGCAGGCCTGCTCGTGGCCGTCCCACGACTCGTTATCGATGGATCTGAACGGATCATCGTACGAACGAACGCCACTCTTGGCTACAGCTTTCCGGATCTCCTTGTCCAGTTTTTCAGCCTTCTCATACTGATCCCAGAAGCCGGCTGACTCCAGTTTCAAGTTCTCAGCAGGAAGCCAACCGCGGTGACGTCCAACTACCCGGTTGAGACGGTCAATCAGCTTCTTGTCCCGAGGAAAAAAGTGAATGGTTCCCATCCCCGGGTAGTAGCGGATGTCAAAGTACGACGATTCGACTCGCGCCCCATGCTTCAACTCAGTCCAGCACGAGTTGCACGCACTGACCAGACTCAACGCGGGAGCGGTATCTCCAGCCAACAACGCAAACCCCTTGTCGAAGTCCGCAAGCAAGCTTTGCATTTCCCATGGTGCAGAACTGTTCCACGTATCGGCGGGGAAGCCAGGGATGATGAAACGTGTATAACGAATCCGCCGCCCAATGGACCGGTAGTGCTTGTCGTTGCTGCGCCACCCACGGTAGTAGGCGACATTGTCGCTATGGTAGCGAGTAATCCGGTCGAAAGTGTCGCACAGCATATCGATCTGGATCTTTCCCTGTTGCTCGCAGATCCCGATCAGAAAGCTGTAGATGTTCTCCACCGTGAATTCAAGCTCTGCAATCAGCTTGAACTCAGACTCGACCCGCTTCTGAGCCTGACTCGACAGCCGGCTTGTCACATCGGCGGACCTAACGACCGATGCCCAGGCACGCCCCTTCAAGTCACCGTACGCCTTTCCGAGGGCCTCTCGAATCAATTCAACCCTAGGTGCGACCACCCGGTCCGACTGGCCAGGAGAACGTGGCCCTATCGATTCGCCGAGCATGCCCGCGTACGCACTGGCCTGAGCCTCCGCGAAAATTGCTGCGCGGGCGCTTATCACCGCTGCGTTGAAGATAAGGACGCGGTTTTCGATTTCGTTCGCGGGCAATGCCACCTGCCGAGGCTCGGCATATCCATGTCCGAGTTCCTCATTGCTGACGGTGTCTCGCTGCAAGCCACGCAGGAGATCCATCGTCACAAACGACCCGACTTCAGCCTTCTTCACGAGGTGAACGATTGCCACGTCCACTGGCGTGCGGCGTTCCGCGTCATCGACCTCAAAAGCTCCTTCGACAAATTCGACGTCGCCGAAATCGGCAATGAGTTTGACGAGACGTTTGCGCTCTGCCGATAGCGGTTTTCGGACAGTTTCGGCATTGATGATCATCACCACCTCGCCATCCCATAGCAAGTCCCACGCTTTCAGCACGTGCTTCTCGCCGTTGTGAAACGGCGGGTTGCCGACGATCGCCGAGTAGCAGGCACCCGACTGCATCGCGAGAAAGTCGTGACCTACAATTTTCACGCCAAGTTCGCGAAGCTCAGAGTGGTGGCGAACATCGATTTCGCAGCATTCCACGTGGGCGTACGGTTGGGTGCCAAAGGAGTGTCGGCGTTCGTGCATACCCTTCAAGAGATGACCCTTCCCAGCGGAAGGCTCGAGTACTCGGTCCGGGTGCTTGTTGTTCAATTTGCTCCAGACTCGCCTAGCGAGATCAGGCGGCGTGGGGTAGAACTGAAACAGGTCACGCGTGCCGTTTCGTTGCGTGTTCATAGACTCTCTCCTTATTGCGCCCGATGGCGCGTTGAAAAACAGGAGAGTTGGCAGCTTCGGGTAAGCGCTTTGAGACGCTGAGCGGAAAGTGCCGGTCTGGCGAGAGGTTTCCGGGGGGAGCCGGATCGCTAAGGATGGTGGCGAACATTGCCGATCGAACGGCTAGTACAAAGTCTAGCGAGAAAGCGTGATCGTGGCAACAGTCCAGGAAGTCAAAATCCGGCTGATGCAATTCCTTACTTGTCGGCGCAACTGGAACAGGGACGAGTGGTCGTCGCGCACAAAGGGCCATTTCCGAGCAGACCGAAAACTCGTCCTCGCGCCAGCCGCATAGACGATCCCAGCGCCTACCCTGCCGCTCGTCATCGACGCGAATTATCGAAAAGTCATCCTTTATGGGCCAACTGTCCGGCGCCGCCAGCACGCATCAAATCTGGCAGCTTGCGGCGCGTGTCCCATTCGATGACCTGCACGCTCCGTGCCTTGTAGCTCTTGATCTTTTCCGCCTTTCGCGCCTCGTACTCCGGATTGCCCATCATCCCCCAGACCTCGACCACGCACTCGCCTTCCTGATCCTGCAGGCAGAAGTCCGGGAACTCGGCCGCGCCGTCATAGCGAAGCGGCTTCGTGAAAGCCCGGCCCGCATCAACCAGCGCTTCAGCCATCTGCATCTCGTAGGATGAGTCCGCGGGAATGTAGTGCCGGCTCGTCAGCATGAAGGACATGTCGACGCCCTTGAGCGTCCCGTTGCGCGTGACCTCAACCACCATGATTAAAATAATGTGCGCATCAGGATTTTCCATCTGGGCGGCGACCGGCGGCGCTGACTGCTGCGCACGTTCGACGATCGCCGTGTCGACGAAGAACGCATGCATATGGTGTTTGAGCTTAACCTTGTGGCTGAATTTGGAGAGTTCCATCGACTTCAGCTCGCCGATGACGATGCCGCGCAGCCTATAGTCGCCTTGTACCTCTAGGCGCGAGCGGAACTTCGCCCAAGACGATTCGATCGCTTCGCGCTCGGTCTCGCGCCAAGCCGGTACGCAATACAGCGCGTTCTCGACCGGCTCACCATTCACCTTGCCGTCAAGGTTGATGAGCGCGCGGCGGCAGCGCCACCAGTCGCGCGTCCACCCCGGGCGCCACTCGTTCAAACCCGAACGCTCCCACAGCGAATGAAGCATCCCTAGCAAGCCAACCTTCGCCCGAGCCTTACCGCCATTTTTCGGCTCCTCGCTGCGCCGGACCGCCCCGATCCTTGCCTCGATGCGAACCTTAAGAGGCACATCCGCATTGATGTCGACTGACCCGTCCGGCTTCTCGATAATCGCGCCCTTTGCGTAGCCCGCGCGACCGCTCTGCGCTTCCGCGCGCATGCGGAAAGTACATTTCTGGTGATGGGAGAGCGCATCTTCCGGCCAGACGGCCAAATGGTATAGCCCGTCGCGCAGCCGGATCTGCAGTCGCCGGCCACCAGGCACGCATAGGCATCGTGCATGTCCCTGTGTGGCGCGGGCCAACTCGAACCACCTGCAATAGCGCTCGGGTTCCTGAAGGATGTCCTCGAGCAGCAGTGCGTGCCCGGCCAGATCAATGCGCTCGTTGTGCGCGATGCCTTCCATGCGTCCCCCGGAAGCGAGCGCACGAAAGACGAAGCGCTCGCAAACACCTGCGTTGGTCTACTTGAGTTCGCGCAGGAGGTCGAGGTAGGAGACGTATCGCTGCGCATCGTCTTCCAAGATACTAAGACGACTCGCGATTTCACACGTTTGAATGCCTGGGTTTTCTTGGCGAATTTCGCCAATTCGATACAAATTCTCCGAGAGCAGTTCGTCATCGCTCAGCGAGCTAAACAACGCGTTCTCTCGAAATTCTTCGTCCAGCCACGTGGAGAATGCCTGCGCATCGACGTCGCCCTTCGCCTTCATCAGCCCATGAACGCCCTGAAGTGTGATCATGGTGACCACGCCCTCTGGCATCGGGCTCGGCCACACTTCGTCTTGCATGTCGGCGGCGCTCACGAGAGCGTCGAGGTCAGCACCTTCAACCATGCCCACGACCTTGGCGACGTCGCCAAGTCGTAGGGCGACAAGAAGCCTGTCTCGCGACATAGAAACGAGCACTTCTTGACCGGCATAGATTCGCCTTTGAACGGGCATAGTTGGAACAATGAGGTGGAATTGATAAGCAACCGTGCGTTGCGGGAGCCAGACTATACTAAATCTTTTTCATTTTCACATCTGGGGTTGACTATATTAACAAATACAGAATTTCCCCCAGAATATTTGGCTCCAATCGGTCGTTTGATAAGACCTTTACAGGATGCCGAAGTACCGGCGGCACGCGTGCAGTTTCCCAAATCCTCGGATTCGCGCACGGACGGCATGCGCGGCTGTTCCGACCGTGCAACACAGCCACCCAACTGCGCTGCATTGAGCGCCATTTTTCAACCTTCCCCGCCTGACTTGGGGGCGCGCGGTTTGAAAAGCACCACACTGTCTTTAAGAGGCAGATCCATTTGACGCACATCAAGCAACGCATCCGTCCGGCGCCGCCCGGCCTTATCTTGAACCGGACCACTAGGGGCCGATGCAGACGACGCCGGAACGACTCCACGCAGCACCGGCCGTGACTTTGCCGATCGCGCCTGGCGCTCCTCGTCGCTGACCTTCTGCGGTGGGCGACGGAGGCCCTTGAAGTGGCCATAATACGAGCCTGTGATGCTCGTGCGGCTATGGCCGAGCTTTTCGCTAACTTGGCTCAACGCCAAATGCAGCTCCTCAGCGGGCATCTGATCGGCCGTTCCGCCAAGCGTCGGAGGCACGAACGGCCGATCCTTGTTTACCAGACCAGCGTTCTCCGAGTACTCGGCACGCAGACCGTGACCGGCAACGCCGGCGGCGCTCTTGGTGACGTCCATTTCACTCATGCGTCGCATGTATTCTTGGCAGCTATACGCGAGGGTCGCGGGTTTTCCCCTCCGCGTCGTCTTCCAACCCATAGAATCGCCCTTCGGCATGCGTGCCTTCACGTAGTCCAGCATCTCGCGCTGGAAGGTGTTCTCTATCGGCACGTTTCGCGCCCGGCCGCCCTTCGGTCCCGCGTTCGGGTAGACGGCGAGGTAGTCCCCGTGGTCGCATTTCCAGGGCTTGAGCATCAGGATTTCCTTGCGCCGCAGGCCGAACGCAATCGCCAGACGGAGCATCAGGCCAAAACGCTCATTGAGCGCATCCGCTTGGGCGATCTTCTCTTCGACGTTAACGCCGTTCTTCGACCACGACTTTGACTTTGTAGCAACAGTCCTGCGCTGCAGTTCAGCCCTCGGCACATGGGGGAGATAATCCTGAAGCGTTCGCACCATGCCCTTCTTGCCGATCCAGATCGCGAACTTGCGCAGCACCGAGAGTTCATTTTGCATCGTGGCAACAGCCCGGCCCTCCGAATGCCAATGTTTCACGAGCACGTCGACGTGCCGTTCACCGAGGTTGCGCGGATTCTGGAGCTTGAAACCGAGCACGGTCAGCGTGCCGAATACGGCAAACAATACCGACGCCGTCAGTTCTCGCGTCCGGTGAGAGGCTACATTACCGTTCACGCGGACGCCAGCATGCCGGTCCACGACGGTCTGTAGTTCTCTCCGCCAGCCTCCATGAGTGTCCGTACGCACTGCAGGAGTCGCTTGCGAAGCACCTAGCTCCATGAGTTTTTTCATCCCAGCCTCCATAAGTCGTTCATCACACAATGATCACGCCTCGCCGCGTGCGTTACGCATTGTGAAATGCGCGCCCGATCTCGCCGGGGTACCACACATACAGTAGCTTTTGAGGGGTATGAGCGAACCCTTCGTAAAAATGTGCGTTTGTGTCGCCGGCTCCAGCTACAACTTTTGCTGCTCAGCGATCACCCCGGCGCTTCCGCTAACCGGGTCTCCCTCCCATGCGGGCTGGAACTGGCCTTTCTAGCAGGGACCATACTGCACCGGTTCGTCTTGCGACGATATAGGCCCGGCACGAGCCTTGTTCGTTTATCTCCCACATGCCTTAAAGCATGTTGGCTGGGCCCTCTATCCGCCGGTCTTGCGACCCGATCAAATAGCCCACTCACCGACGTCATCGGAGAGCAGCAAAAGCCTCTTCTACCGCAGGTCGTACGACCCTTTGGAACTTTTTGTATGTGTACGTTCTGATGTTCAACACCGGACGCTCTGCCACACGCGATAAGGGGTTTGCGCCCCCTCTGTGTTCGATTGTCGTTCGAATTGAACCGAGTGAAAAAAAACGCGCTTGCGCGCGAATTCACCATTTCGAGGTGGTCGTCCTACGACGAATTCACCTAATGGCGTGGTCAGTGATAGTGCTACCAACTGACACTGGGGAGAGCGAATCCGGCGAGGGATTCGCATGCCGCCAACGCGGCTTAGGAAACTACTGGCTGGAGCCACTGCGCTCCGATGGACAAAAGTAAATCACATCTGGAGCGTTGCTGCAAGCGCCTCAGCGAGGGTCTCGTGTCCGTCCTGCGGAACCATGTGAAAAGGACTAGGGGCATTCTGACCGGTACCCCGCACCCTTCCGCACACGACGGCAGCGTCCCACGATACTCCCCGTATCGCCCCGCTGTTCGACACTCATCGCCCATGTATCAGCGAAACTCAACGATGGTGCGCACATACAGTCTACGTTGCTCAACAATGATCACCTTTTTTCAACACTAATCCTCAGTTCTCAACGCTTCTCTCAACATCCCTCTCCACTTCTCAACGATTTACTCAACTTTACTAAACAGACTTCATCATCTCGCTCAACGTTAATTAACGTTGCTACCTCGATCGACTTAATAAAAGCCAACTTTCTCCGGGATTCATTCAAATTTTCCGTATCGATCTATGTAAATCTCTCAACAACCGCAACCCCTAACCAAAAATTGCACCGTGACCTCGTTAGACGAGTTTTTGGCCAGAAAGCGACAGGAGCGAAACCGAGGGAAACTTGCTGGGCTCACAAACCAAATTAGAGCCCTCAAGGATCTGGGCGCGAGCTACAAGGAAATCGCTGAGTATCTCCAGATCGAGCACGGTCTCACGGTCACTCGTGGTGGACTGCAAAGGCACCTGAAAAGCCGTTCGAGCGAACAGTCGGCCCCGCCCGCGTTCGACATCGGTTCTCCGGCGACACGTCTGACTGTCCCACCGGCAGCACAACCGCATCTGCGCCCCCCAAACGCGACACAAGAATATGCATCTGCTTCAAGCGAGACATTCACTGACCAGCGCCGAAGTGAAGGCGACGCAATCCATACATCCGAGGCGCCGCGGGCGGAAGTCCGGGCTAAATATGACCGGAACTCCCCAGAGCATCTGGCGAAAGTTGCCGCACTTAGGCAAACGAACAGCAAATCCAAGACGTAACCTTCACGAACAAGGGGAATAGCCATGCCACTCAAACTTCTCGTCATTCATTCCACCAGCATGGTGGGCAAGAGCACGACCGTCGCGACCTTACTGCATCCGCGACTCGAATCACCGAGGGTCTTCTCCGTCGAAGAGCAGAATCAAGACGCAGCGCGGTACGGTATCGACGTCACGCGCTATCACGCCTCTGAATTCAAGCGGCTCATGGAAGACGTCGAGCTAGAAACGAACGATCTGATCGTCGACGTCGGAGCGTCGCAATATGCAGAGGTCATGAACGCGTTCGACCATGGGCGCGGCGTCATCAATGACTTCGATGTCGTCATTGTCCCCACTACGCCCAACGGGCGCGTCCAAGAGGAGACCCTGACAACAATTGAAAGCCTCCGGCAGGTGAATCTGCAGATGGACAAATTGCGAATCATCTTCAACCGGGCTGCTGTACTCAAGGGTAGAAACCTCGAGCGTCAATTCGAAGATGTCATCGCTCATCTCTTCTCTGAGAAACAGATTCCTTACTATAAGGATCTCGTTTTGTTCGAGAGCCCCATTCACGCGGACCTTCGTGAGGCCGGTTTGTCCTTCCGCCAGATCGAGAACGACCATACGAATTACCGGCAGGCACTCGACGAAGCAAAAAAATTAGACCCGCGAGGGTCGGAGATTCTCCGCTTAGTGCGCATGCTCGCACTCCAGCGCGCCGTGGCCCGAGCCAAAGAAGATCTCGACCACGCGTTTGCTGCGCTCCGTCTCCCCGCAGACAACACTAAGGCGAAGGAGTAAGCATGCTGTATGGTGGACCGTACAGCGCGGCCGAAGAGATCTATCTTATGCAAGCGGAGGAGGCTACAAACCTTCGTGCTGACATGCGTGAGGTGGTGGACATACTCCATGCCCACCACACTCATAATCTGGCCATGGCCGAACGGCGGCAAACGGCGGATCACCAGATCCTCGAGACCGTCGCTGCCCTGATCACCATCGCGAACGCGCTTGAATCTCTCGCGCGCCAGGCGGACTCGATGCCGGATCGAGTTCAGGCAGTCCTCAACGCGGCAGACGTAACCGAGATTCACAAGAGGCTCGCGGATGCCTTGGCCTTGGACATCTGGGCGCGACTCGGCACTCATTCAGAAGCCGAAGCCAAGCGCTTAGGAGACATCGGAGCCCGCATCGAGAAGAATGTGCACGAGATCGTCCGGAATCTTCACGACGCGAACGCCGGCAAACCGAGTCTTCCGCCGCTCAAACCAGAGGGGACAGCAAAGGGGAGGCTCTTGAGCCGAGCCCGCCTCTGCTACATCTACTTGTTGCGCCTGAGCGGCGACGTTCATCATCTTGTGAGTATCGTCGCAAGCGTCTGCGTCGCTCTGGCCGCCATCGCAATCCTGGTCGGACAACTTTCTCACGTACCAACCGGCCACTGAAGGCCGCGTCCTCTTCATCCCACAGCGCTGTCCGGTCATGACACCAATAGCCGCGAAGACACCTGTTTTCGCGGCTATTTTCCATTCACGGCACACTGAAATCATCTCGGCGCGCACTCCATCGCGAATGGGGCCCCTGTGATTCATCCATCGCCTTCTGGCATCAAATGTGCGGAGCGCAATGTATTTATTTAGATGGGGGGTGCCCCTATGTGTTTCGTCAAGCGCTAGGGGCGGCTTTGGGTTGATAAAAGGTACCGTCGCGCAGCATGGCGAACATGACGTCACAGCGACGTCTGGCCAAGGCGATGAGCGCTTGGTTGTGGCGTTTGCCTTGCTGGATCTTGCGGGCGTAATAGTGCCGCGAGATGGGATCTCGCAAGGCCGCGAACGCGGAGAGGAAAAGTGCTCGCTTGAGCACCTTGTTGCCGCGTCTGGAAGGGTGTTCGCCGCGAATGGACGAGCCCGAACGGCGCGTGACAGGTGCTAGTCCCGCGTAGGCGGCGAGGTGCGCTGCCGAGGCAAAGGCTTTGTGCACGACTTCGGTGAGGAGTCTGGCAGCAGTCCTGACGCCGACTCCCGGCATGCTGGTCAGGACCGGCCAAAGAGGGTGCGCAAGCACCAGCCGCTCAACTTCGGCGGCGACCTCGTCGCGCTGTTTGCGTAAGGCGGCGAGTTGCTGGGCCAAACGAGGCATGACGATGGTGGCGGCCTGGGTGCCGGGGACGATCACGGCCTGCTCGCTCAGCGCCTGAACGATTTCGGCCGCGAGGCCTTTGCCCATGCGCGGAGCGAGCTTGATCAGGCGGTTGGCGAGTGTCTTCTCGCTGGTTGCAGCAAGAGCGGCCGGCGACGGGTAGCGCTCGAGCAGATCGAGCACCGCTGGATGGTCCAGACGGGGGCCGAGGACGCGCTCAAGCGCGGGATGGATCTGGGTGAGCAGGCCGCGAATGCGGTTGCTGGTTTGGGTAACTTGGGCGGCGAGATCGTCGTCGAAGCCGCACAGCATGGTGAGTTCAGCGAGCTGCTCGTCGGCCAATCGAAGGGAGCGCAGCGTATGCGGCATCGAGCGGGCGGCCTCAGCAATGATCGCGGCATCGCGGGCGTCGGTCTTGGCTTCGCCGACGTGCAGATCGGCGATACGGCGCATGGATAGTCCGGGCAGATAGGCGACCATCACGCCTTCGTCGCGCGCAACAGCCACCGGCAGTGCGCCGATGGTGGCGGGCTGGTCAACGACGAACAGGACTCGGCCGTGAGCCTTGAGTTCGGCGATGAGGGCGCGCAGCTTGGCCTCGTCGTTGGGAAGCGCCTTGTTGTACAGGCGCTTGCCGCTACGATCGAGCGCAACGGCGTGATGCTGGCCTTTGCCGACGTCAACGCCAACGAAGACATCGGCGGCGTCATGTTGTTGAATTTCTTGCATCGCAGTTTATGCAGAGTGAACGGATTGGCCTGCAACAACGGTGGCAAGTCTCGGCATCCACGTTACGGACGGCGCAGGGATATCCCGGCCAAACCCCTATCAGCGATCACCAGCCACCCACCAGGTCCGGTGACAACACCCCCCGGATCATGAGTGCGACTGGGGGCGAGAATCATGCCGGACCTGGCTGGCCAAAACCTCGATTATCGAGGCAGGAAGATAGTAACGGGGGTGAAACTTCTGCTGGAAGCGCCGTATCTGCTCTATATCGACACCAGCATTTCCTCCACTAACGTGTAGATAGGACATCGCGTGATCATGCGACCCAAGACTCCCACTTCGCCGTTGCGGAGGATGACCGCAGCTCTATCTATTAGGATGCGGACCGGACTACGATGCATCTACGTCAAGGTAGGAAAATGCGCACCTCAAGCGGGCGTCGCGCGTCCCCGCGTGGCGCTGATTGCGCATCGCGTGGGCGAGATCATCGCTTATGCAACGATGCAAAAGCCGAGCTTTTCGCCGCGTGACAGGAAGCACTTCGCCGGCTTGCCGTGGATACCCATTCATCGGGGCGCCCGTTGACTGCCGCTCCCGTCACTGACCGACTCGCCTGCAAGTAACACGCTTCCGTATAAATAGGAGTTCAATCATGTCAGCCATGGCACCCATTCATTCCGCCGATCCGATCCCCACCATGCCGGACGGCCTCTCTCACGAGGCGCAGCAAGAACTTAGTGCCCTCGCCGTCAGCCTGCGTGTACATTTCAATGGCCTGCTGCAAACGGCCGTACAGATCGCGCTGATCACGTACCGCCTCTCCCAGATCATCGGTGACTCTGTTAAGGCACAAGCCTATTTCTGCCAAGTAACGGGAAAAGCCCCCAGTACTTTCCGCAATTACCGCGGCATCGGCAGGATCGTCAGCAAGCATTTCACGCATCCGGAAGGTTACATCCCGATGCACATTACCCGTCTTCCGCTCGAAACCTTCCAACTGCTTGACGACGACATAGACGCGCGCGTCGTCGATGCAATCGCCGAACATGCACAGAACGGTCCGCTGACGGTGCCTCAAGTCAAAAAACTGATTGCGGAGGCGACCGCCGATCTGCGCGGCGATCTCGACGAAGCAAACGCGCGCGTCGTGGAATTGGCCGCGTCGGCTGCAGAAGCGCAGGCACACGCGAAGGATGCGGAGATAGGAGAAGCAAGCGCTAAAGCCAAACACGACAGCGTGGTGGTTCAACTCCGCGCCCAGGAACAGCTGGCCACAGAGCTTCAGGCTGACCGCTCGGCGATCCTTAACGACCTCCGGGAAGCCCAGGAAGATATCAACCGTCTTCGCCAGGCTGAGTCTCAGATCCAGTACGTGGACAAGACAGTCGAGGTGCTTCCGCCTGATGTCGAGAGTCTGGAGCAGGCGCGGACAGAACTAGCCGAGGTCAGCGCTCGCAAAGCACGGTTGACACAAGAACTGCAAGATCTCGAAAGCATGATCGCGGATGCACGCGAGTCGTCGAAATCCATCGACGAACTCGAAAATGGCGTGGGTGGCCTGATTGCCGCATTTCCCTCGGCGCTCGTCCTCAAGATGCGCGGCTCCAATCCGATGATCGGCACGAAGATCGACGCGATCGCGGGCCAGCTTCGCGCCCTGGCCGACACGCTGGCCTCAAAGAAAATCGCCTAATTACGACCACTACCGATCCCGGAGAAAATCATGAGCAGAGGTAACGGACCCGAACTGTTCCTTCCCCCCTTGGCAAAGATAGCGATGGCAGAAGCTAACATCAAGATCCTCGAATGCTATCGCAGCCTCAAGGACCATGCGGATCCTGCTGCGGCCCTCACTTTTGGTCTCTCCGACGAGCAATTCGAGATCGTTCGGAAACTGAGCCATTCGGACATTCGATGGCTCGCGAACGAAGGTCTGCCGCTCTGGAATGCGCGCTTCGAGCTGAAGATGACCGACGGAAATCTTGAACTGGATCGTGAGCAGGTGATCGCATCCCTGCTGATGACCTTCTGACGAAGCGAACGAATCCGACAAGGAATATGACATGTTGACCGCTGGAAGTGCACCTACCCTCAACGAACGCATTGCTCGCGTGCTCATTCTCTCAGGAACGAGGCGGCCGGTGGTCAGGAGCATCAGTCGAGTTCCGGATCCAAAGATCGACCAGATGTATTCTCAGGAGATCGGCCGCAACTCATCGTCTGGGCAATTGCCTTCGAGTCTGGAGTGGTTCACGAAGACGCACCGCATCCAGATGCACGGCGCCTTTCTCTTGCTGGCCTATCACCGCATCCATAAGTCCCTCCGTGGCACATCCTCTCAGGGCATCATGCCAGATAGCGTTCCACGCGTCGCCTTCACTCGCACCCTTACCTGGTACCACGAAATGTGCGGAGGGAAGGACAAAGCCGTCATTAGTTCGCAGCGCCTCTACACTTTGATCCGCACCTTCGCCGATGCCCAATCAATTAGCCAGCGCGGCAACGAGGCGGCAGAAATCAAACTCCACCGCTGTGCGACCTGCAAACTACCGCTGATCATCCCACGTCACTACACCGAATACCATTGCTCCGCCCACAAGCCTAAGGGGCGTCGAGCATCGAAAACCTAATGTCGGTCACAGTTGAATCATCGATTGAAAAATCGTGCCCTCGCCCCAGACTTCCGGCGCCGCGCCTGACGAATAGGGCGCTACTATCCACGTAAGACATTCACACGTGGAGAACCGTGTTGCATACGATGCAGGACCAGGTGGCGGACCTGCTGCCATTACAAGCTGAAGACACCATGCCCGCAGAAGGAACGCTCGACATCAATCAACTGAGGGACCGCGGGTGGACTCGCCAGATGGTCGCCCGATTTCTTGGTGTTCCAGACGCACGTCGGCCCGCCACGCGCGGAGGCGGCGGACGTCCGGCCGAACTCTTTCGAATCAGTCGTGTTCGCGATGCCGAACGCATGGTTGCATTCTCTCTGGCGCGACGTACGGCACTGGAACGATCATCTCTCGCTCGCCGCTCCCAACAAGAACGCCGCGCATCGCTAATGCGTTTCGCGTCAAGCCTCGAGTTGACTCTCCCTGACCGGGACATCGAAGCCGTTGCGCAATCGGTGCGGGCTGACGAAATCCCGTCTCTCGCCGGTGATCTCGCCAACAAGAAGAATCGCGCCGTGCGTCTCCTTCTGAGCATACTCGCGGACTCCAGCAGACGACTGGACGTGTTCCACGGCCAGCCCGGCATCAAGGACGCGCGCACTTTGCTCCTCAAACGCAAGCTCGCTCTCATCGCGTCGCGATATCCGGCCCTAGCCGATAGTTGCGACTGTGTGAATCTTGAACAAGTCCAAGAAAATGTCCCTACTCCCCCACCGTAAATGGTACGCGATGGTGCGAATTTTGGCCGCTCGCCTCTGCACGGAAATCGCACAGTTAGCCCCGAACTGGAAATGGCGGATTGACGGCGTCGCAACCGCGGCGGTGCTGATCGTGCTGATCCTCGACAGGACTACGTTCAAGGTCTCTGCGGCCGGCCCATGGATGAATGTCGTCGCGATATTCTGCGTCGGCTTCGTCTTGCAACGAAATCTGGGTCGTCGCCGACAGACAAGGCAACAACCCTCACGCGGCCTCATCCGCAGAATCATCACTTGGCGTCGTTCGCGAAGCTAGTTCAACGCATTGCGCAACGTTCATTTGCGTTCCCCTCCGACGACACTATTCTTGTCTCAGTGCGCGGGACGTTGAGTAACGAACCCGCGAAATCAATAGACACCCAAGGAGTACGCGATGAGCAAGTTTAAGAAGAGCGACGACTATCCCACCTTCAACGAAGTCATCAACACGCCGCGCCAAACGAAGCTGTGGCAACCGTTCCGGTCCGACGACAAGCACTCGAAAGCGGAAGTCGCGGTCGCCAACGCGGGCGTACTGGTGGCGTTCGCACTGCTGGTCGCGATGACGATCGGCGTTTACGCAATCGCCATCTGGCTGACGAACCTCGGCTGCGACACTCTGATCGAGATGATGCCGGGATGCGCGAGCTTTGCAGACCTCATCGGTTTGGCGCTGAAGGTTCTCGCAACTATCTCGTTCGCGTGGTTCATGAAAATCTGCTGTGATTGCGTGCCATACGTGGTTAGCAAGCTGCGAGAGAGCGCGGATCAAGTTTTCTAGAGCTCCCGTCACCCAATTTGCAGTGGCACCTGGTTCTGGACGGTCATGCCGTGTAAGTCGCGGTTGCCGTCCAGAAGCTCCTTTTTCCGGGTCCGGATCGCAACTGTCGGGGCTCCTCCACCACGACAAGCCCCACCCACACGCACACTCCGCAAAGTCAACCCGACTGAAGGTTTGACCCGTGGGATTCGGCCGCTGCCTATTCGGTGCGAACCGGACTAAGCTACTTGCGCCTTCTGGAATTCAATGGGGCTGACGTAGCCTAGGGTGGAATGTCGGCGCGTCGGGTTGTAGAGCCGCTCCATCTATTCGAACACGTCGCCTCGCGAGTGCTCGCCGGCTAGATGCACCATGCGGGCTGCGCGCTCATTCGTCGTTAAACTGTTTAGTGAGGCTTAATCTCGGCCCGCGCCGGCTCGTCACGTCTTACTCGCGCCACCGCAGTAGCGCTCCTTGAGCAGATTGACCGCCACAAGTTTGAACTATCCGTTCAATACTCCTCTAGCTTCCACATGCCGTTTCCGACTACACCGTCACACCTTAAACAAGGTGTCTTTAGAAACGGCAGGGATCGCGAAGTCATCACCGTCGCGCTACCGCATCTCGTCTGTATAGCCGTTCGTGAGCAGCTTATTCACAACCCTCTGAACCTTGGCCGCATACCGATCCCGATAGGCCGGCGTAGCGGAATTATAGGAGCCGATGGCCGCCCACGTATTCCCATATTTTTCGATCGATTGTCTGAGTATCCAGGCGCCCATATAGACGCTCTTGCAGCCATTGAACAGGTCGGCCTTCCCAATGCCATACCGGGCAAGCTCGGGAAGATGAATCGAATTGATTTGCATCAGGCCATAGTCAATCGAACCATTTCGGTTGGTGTTCGTCAGATTCGCCCGATTGCCGCTCTCGACAATCGCGATGGCTCTCAGGATCAAGGGATTGACGTGATGAAAGCTCGCTGCGTCGTCGAAGCAGTCGGCAAAGGCCAAGCCATGTATAGAGATCAAGAGCGGTACACACAGCCAGCGAAGGCAGGATAGCGGGCGCATGGTAGTCGTCGGACAGAGGAAAAAATGAATGAAGCGGGATTTAATTTTCCCCACATCCACCTGAATCAAAGAACCAAATATTCCTCAACCAAGTAGTCCAATCGGAATCCAATTTTTTCCGTGAGATTACGCCCTACGCATTGCCAAAAACTCGCACCGCGCAGTCGACTTGCGCTAGTCGATACGGCATTTAGAGTGGAAATGTCCATGTCAGGACGCGACATTTCAACAACTCGTCAAATATTATGGCTAACAAAAAAATCCTCGCAGTTCTTTCCGCTCTTCTGATCGCCGGCGTTACCTCGAGTGGTGCACACGCGCAAGTTCGCAACGAAGTTTACGGCTCCGTCGGTACGGACGGAGTGGGTCTCGGCTACGGGTACGGCATCAGCCAGCACTTCGGCACCCGAGTCGAAGTGAGCGGCTTCAGCTATTCGCATGGCTTTAGCGCTGGCGACATGCACTACGATGCCAATCTCCGCCTGATCCACGGTTCGCTTCTGGGTGACTACTTTCCCGCACCGTCGTTCTTCCCGATTCGGCTGACGGTCGGGGTACTGGTGGGCGCTGATCAACTCAGCGGCAACGCGACCGGCTCGCAAGGAACCTACACCTTCAACGGCGTGACGGTGCCGACCCAGGGTGAATCGGTCCACGCCAGCCTGAAGTTCCCGGCCGTTCGTCCGTACGTCGGCATCGGCTTCGGTCACAACCCGAATGCGAAGGAGGGCCTGTCGATGGCGTTCGATGCTGGCGTCGCAATCGGCAAGCCGAGTGTCACCTTCGACGTTCCGCAGAATATTGCGAGTGCGGCCGGCGCTCAGAACGTGGCGGCTGAGGAACAGAACCTTCGTTCGAAGGCGAGCAAGTTCCCGGTCTACCCGATCGTTAAAGTTTCCCTGACCTACCGATTCTTCTAATCGACAATTCGGCAGGATTGCCACACGGACGCCCCATCGCTCGATGGGGTGCTTGTATTTGTGCGCCAACATTGGCGCACTCCAGCGGCTGTGAGTGCCGCAAGCTGGCCACCGTGAATAAAGTGAAGCGCAAGTACACGAGGACGACGGAGTGTCGGGAGGCAGCGTTGAACGCAGCGCGAGCCGATGGCACGCCCCGCCGCCGCCTTCCGACAAAGGCTAGCGCGTTCATTACGATCGTCCCCATTTTGTCGAATGCGCGGTCCGGGCCCAAAAAGTCAGCACATCGGGCGTGAGACGCCCGCAAGCTCCGACAAAGCCTCCTTGCGCCGAGCGGCGTGTAGCCCAGACGAGAACGCGCGTAGAGCTCACAGGCAAGACAATGCGACGGGGAATGCCAGGCCAGCAGGTACCCCGAATATGAACATCCCAACGCTCGCATGCTCGAGATCTTCGTCATCAGAGTTCACCGCCATCAAGACGGTCTAGACGGATCCATTCCCGTCCGGAACACCGCATCAATCTCGATTCGTAGACAATACGCGCATATCAAATCTTGACCACCTAGGGAATCTGCACGCTACGATGGGTCACTCTTTCGTTGCGTGCAGGGTGATCGTGTAATCGCCCCAAGCGGAGCTCCAGGAGGTCCATGCAGGGATGTACGTGGGGCCGCCCACGGTTATTTGATACGTTCCCGTCATGATCCCGTATCCTGTTCCTTCTTGGTCGCCCCAGTCCACGTTCGTGTCTACCAAGGCCCCGTTGATCCAGAATGCCGCCCCATTCCACGCGGCTTGCTGTGCGTAACTAACGCCGGAAATGTCCCATGTGCCTCCGCTCGGCAAAGTGATGCCGCAGGACGTTGACTTGCAATAGGCGACGGCTGAGCCTCCACCCCCGGCTGGCTTCCACACGCCGGATTGACAAAATAGTAATAAGCCCGTGCCATCACGTCCGACCAGCCCGTTTGAGGGGCACCAACTGCCCGCCGAAGCGAATCCATTGACCTGCAGGTATTCGCCTGTCGTCATGCGACCACCTGATTGAATGGAGCCAGCAGCGAAAGCATTGCCGTTTGCCGTGAGACTCTGCGTCGTGGTGTTTCCGGCGTTCAGCGATGCAGGTGCTGTTCCAGCCTGGTTTTGGATATAGAGCGTGCCGTTCTGGCGGATTGCTGAGTTAGTGCTGTCCCCATAGTAATACGTGCTCCCGACCTGAACGCCGTTCCCTACTGCAAGCTGAATTTGTTGAGCGTTGGTGATGGTGTTGCCACCCATGCTCAGGTTCGTGCTCATCGTGTTTAGCTGCGGCTGACCCGGCACCGCGTTGCGGTAGAGGTAGTTACTGGTCAACGTACCTTTGTTGAAGGTCAGCAAAGACGCCGGGCTGCCGCCCGCTACACCATAAGAAGCAGTCGGAATCTGCCACGCACCAAATGCCCCATAAGCGGTCGCAGCGCCGCCCGGATACACACCTGAGTTGTTCGTCGGGATCATGCCACCCACGCCCATTGCGGCCCGCGCTATCGATCCCAGTTCCTGGTCGTTGATCGGTGTGCCACCAGTAGCGTAAATGAGCACCTGTAGATTGCCAACAGACGGCTGCGTCACCGCTGCCGCCCACGTTTGATTGAAGGGATTTGTACCTGTGAATCCGACCGGAAGACCCACATTCGCAGCCTTCACCGCAGCAACCGATATCGGAGTTGGGGTCGTCGTGACTGTCGCAAGAAGTGTGGCATTGTTCTGGGACACGTAGCTAGACACAGCGGACACCCACTGCTGTTGTTGCTGGGCAGTCGTGACGTCCGTCATGACGTGCCGCTCCGTCGCGATGCCGCTTTGGATCTTCGGCAAGTACATCATGCCGACCAATAGGGCGAACAGCGCTCCAAGAACTTCGCTCATAATCAGTTTCCAGTTTTAACGACCGACACCACATCCCCCGTTGGGACGGTGACATTCAGGGGTTGTGGCGCCGTATTCACACCGCTCGCGCATGCTATCCACATACTTCCCGCCGACAAGCCAATCGAAGCGTCATTCTCGGAACGCACCAATACCTGCTGTAACGTACCAGTTGGCAGTGCGGCATACGCAGTGATCAGTCGCCCAGTTCCGGACACGGTCACCGCATTACTCGCGGCAAACTTCGCGATGAACACCGAGGAGTACTTTGGCGAATAGGCACTCAATTGGCTCGGTTGGATGGTGCCGGTGAAGGCCGGATTGTCCGTCATGAAGGCCATGACAGCCGACCGATAGCTCAGAAATTGTGCCGCTGCATCGTTTACCGAAACTTCCTGTGCGGTAGGTTTGATAGCCTGGAACGTGGCCGTCTGATAGGCCAAAGTTGATGTAAGTACGGCAAGTACGAGGAGAGCCATCAAGCGCATGACAACCTACCTCACCCGCCCGAGACTCATCTCGGACTGTTGCTTCAATAGCTCGTTCTTCTGACGGTCGATCTCACTCTGCAGCTGCGCGAATTCGCCCTTTCTCATATGACCGCGGATGGGGTCAGCGTCCGAGATGCAAAAGAGCGATCGTGCAGACAAGACTCGCGGCGGATTGCCCGTCTCCAGCGAACTGATGAGACTGTCGTTGATCGGTCGTGCACGGCCCCCCGTCTCAACCATACGAAGATCGATATGCACTGCGAAGCGAAAAGCATCGACGAATTGTGCCGACACGATGCCATGCCCGGCCGCGCGCGCAAATCGCTCGATTCCGTTGATCAAATCACCCCCGTGATACGTGCACAGAACCAAAAAGCCCATTTTCGAAGCCTGTGCCACAACCTCGGCCGTCTGATCATCGAGCACCTCGCCCACGAACAGTACGTTGGGCGTCGCGCGAGCCAGATCCTTTACGGTTTCGTACAAGATCTCCGGGGTCTCCACCTCAATCTGATGGATGTAGCCATTCTCATACCGGCCTTCGAGATGATCCATCTCGACAGGGCTCTCGATTGTCCACGTCACCCCACCGAGACGGCGCGCTCGTTCCTGGAGAAACGAGTAGGCTGTAGTGGTCTTGCCCGCGCCAGGACGCCCCAGAATAATGCCGATCCCGCCCCGAATCTCGGGCGACAATAGCTTATTGACGAGCGGCGCTGCGATGCCAGTGTCTTGCAGCCGGAATGGCTTGAAGCGAAACGCTCGGCAGACATAAACATGTTCGCCGTTCGCTAACTGAATGCGCTTCGCGCGCAAGCGCATACCATCTTCTGGAGGCCACTCCATCGGGAAGCCATAGCGGGAAGCTACCGCACCACGGTGATCCCATGATCGATTCAGCGCAAGAAATAGCTGCTTCAGTTCCTCCCAAGAATCCGATGGCAGCGGCGAAACCACCATAGAATCCGAGGCCGCCTTGAGCCAGCCCTTCGATGGATCTTCTCTCACGCAGAGGTCCGACCAAATGAGGTCCTTCAGTTTATTCACGTTAGGATGCGGAATCGCAATTAGTGGCCGTACACGTAAGTGATCGTCTGCGTTGCCGCGCTGTTGCATTCGGTAACGGCCGCACCAGCATCCAGCGGGTTCGACTGGCTGTACGTCGTGCCGTTAAGCGTCATGGTGACGTAGTTCGATGCCTTGTTTGCCATGTCCACGCAACCGTCGCTCGGTACGCCTGCCTCCACAATGTCGAACTGCGATGGGTTCGCATCCACGGACACCGTCACCGCCCCCCCCCACTGGTTGATCAACGTAGATCCCGCCACCATATTAGACGGAGCCAAATTAGCTGCAATCGCTGTCGTCAAACCGGTGAATGCCGTCTGCCCCGTGTAAGTATTCGCGATGTTCGTAGCAAGCTGCGTGACGTTGCTTACCTCCGTGGCAGCCTTATTCTTGTGGAAAATCGCCACCAGAATGACCACCACCGCTGCAACGCCCAACAGGCGCACCAGGTACTTAAACCATGAACCCATAATTTCATCCAACTTTCACCTCCGTCTCATGTTTCGCATTAATGAAGAATTTTGGAGTTCAGCACGCGCTTAGCTACCGCCGATCGCTCCCAGCTGCGTCGTGACGCCATTGATTGCGTACATCAGGAAGCCCATAAGCGCGTACATTCCAATCTCGGCATAGAAGCCTGCTTTCTTGGCTTGACTGAGTGCATTTCGTTCGATTTCAACCGACCAGCGCTTTGTCAGGCGTCCTACCTTCTCGTGAAACTCCTTCGCTACGGCGATCGAGCGAATGCGGTCGATGATGGCCGGGTTCGGAAATTCGAAGGGCGGTAACTTACCGTTTGCGCCTGTAGCTTCAAGCGCATCAGCAAATTCCATCCCGCCCTCTGTCATGCGGAAACGGACATGCCAGAGTCGTTCCCTTAGCCATGGGCTCGCCGTTTCCATTTGGCGATCCAATGCGTGAACATCCGGGACGCCCGCGGCGACCAGTCCAGAAAATGACGAGAGCCACTTGTAGCCCTCGATATCGCGGTAGAACGAGTACGGGAAGTAGCGCTCCGCTTTGATACGATGCGGTCCAACCCAACGCGGAAAAGAGAAGCGCACCGCATAGACTAAAGCCACGCAAACTAGTGGCGGCACAATCGACAGCCAGGACTGCGACAAATCAGCCGCCTTGTACATAACAATGCCTAATCCTTGCACCTTGCTTTCCGGCAACCCTTGCACGATGCTCGGCATCACGTAAGCGCCCACGGCCCACATCACACCATAGGTCATCGCGAGGTACAGGATTGGACGCACAGCGGCTGCCTTGTAGGCTCGGATCACTGACTCAACCCGATCATGCGAGTCGACGATCAGATCGAAGGCGTTGATCAACTCCCCCGACATCTCACCGCCGGCGATCATGGCCGCTTCTTCACGTGGGACGGCGATCGCGATCGCGCGACGCAAGGGCAGTCCTTCGCGCATGCGCCGGCAGACGTTCTCGATCAGCGCCTGAGAGCTCTTTCGCTTTCGCTTGCGCAGGATGTCGGCAAAACCGTCCAGCGCATTCTCGACAGACACGCCGTTTTCCACTTGAGAGGCTAGGTGCATATAGAGCGCCTCCCGCGTCTTCCAGTCGAACGCCTTGCGGTCGGCCGCATCCGATAGCTTGCCCCACCATCCGGTTCGCTTGCGGGTCAGGATCCGATGTTTTCGAGGTGCACGGGGACGTATCCCGATAGCGCTCAGCATCTGCGTTAGTAGCCCGCCTGATTTAGCCATTCACCACCTCCAGTGCCGGCCGGTCGAGCCCGTATTGACTGAGGTCCACGACGTCATGGAACATGTCCTTTGGCACGATTACGTCCACCATTTCCGTTACGTGGTTCGGATCCACTCGCCCCGTAAGGACATGTCGGATGGCCGTCTCCAGGAGTGGGGGATCCGCGTCCGGACGGCGGTGGAAGTTGCGCCGCGCCATCGCGGTTCCGCGATGGATAAAGTCAGCCATGAGTTTCGCGTCGGTCACAACCACTTCCATGATTCCGAACCGGCTGCCAGTTCCCTCGTGATTGCAGTGCTCGCAGCCCTCGCCTCGCACGTAGATCTGGCTCAGGTCGCCGTCTGTCGACCATGTTTTCAATGCGGCCATGACCGATTCACTCACGCGACTAGGCGCGTCTTCCGCGCGCACGCGACAATGCGGGCATAGAGGGCTCAGCAGACGCTGCGCAACTACGCCCCGCACGACCTTCGGGTCGCAGAACATCGCGCGCTTTAGCTTCGTGATGTCCATCAGTTCGAGACGTTCCGGCCACAGGAATGCGTCGGACACGTGTAAGGTCGTCGTCACCTTGTGGCCTGTCGTCGACGCCTCGAACGCCATAAGCGCTACCTCGGCGCCTCGGATTTCACCCGGAGAAATGATTTTGGGTGCCATCCGCAGCGCAGCAGCCATCGACTCAGCGTATTGTTCAGCCGTAGCTGCCTTGTCCAGAGCATTTGTCACTGGAAGCTGCGTGGACCACTCTTCCGGAAACTCGATCGGGTCCGCGATCATGATTTGCTTAAGGTAAGGACGCACACGCGCCTCTTCCATTCGCAATTCGTAGTCGGTAGTCGACTTCCCGGCACCTGTCGGGCCGGTGATAAGCAAGATTCCGTCCGGCATCGACATGATGTGACGCAGCTTTGCTATGTTCTGCTCCGTGAAACCCATCTTCGGTAGCAGAAAGTCGCCGCGCGGGGCCGGCGGAAATTTCAGGATCGGCAGGCCGGCACGACGCTCGGCCTTGACCGTGTTCGAATATTGCAAGCGCAGCACCATGAACTGGCCGCCCTGGGCAGCCGGGAACATCGGGCCACGCACGATTCGGATCGACGTTATACCCGTGTCAGGATTGAGCTTTTCGCCCGTCACCTGCGCGTTCTGTCGCTCGTGGTCACGCCACTGCGAGTCGCCCGTGGTCACCAGACCTTGCCAGATGGCGCGAACCAGCAACTGCGCCTTCTCCTGCTGATACTCGCGAAAGTGACGAAGGTCGTTGTTGACCGTCAGCTGCACAATGGCATGTTGACCCCGCAGCAGGAAGTGGATATCGGATGCCCGGTAGTAAGCCGCACACTCAATGAGCTCAAGCGCTTCCCCTCGGTTCTCGTAGCCCTCTTGCTCGGACGTCTCGGCGTCGCGTTTGCTGTAACGAAGGCCGTGACCGTCCCGCAGTTGCATCACCTCCGCTAGGCCAGTGATATGCTGCTTGATCTCGAAGCCGGCGAACTTGTTGCGCTCGATCCACGTGAGGTAAAGCGGATCTTGCGCAGTTCTCTTGTCGACATGCGCAGTCATTGTCACCCGATCGAACGCGATATTCGACGCGATCTTTTCGGTTGGCGGGATGAACTGCCGCCGCGCTCCGCCTACGTCATTCCTAACGTCCATACACCACCCCCGATATCTTCCAGTACGCCGCCCTGCCACCAGCCTTTCCGGCAACATCGCCCAGGTCCATTTCGCTCAAGCGAAGGCCCGGCACACTACTAAAATCCAGAGCAAACGGAGCCGCCGGAACTGAGAAGGAAAACTGAATTGCGGGCACGGGCGCTGGCTGAGCTTTGCCCAGCGCCGCAGCGCCGCGCTCCTTCGGAGGCGAACCCGGCATCGCGGATATAGAGACGGCGATTCCATGCTCCTGAGACCATAAGATCAGTGCAGCACGAGCGTCACGCAGCGCGATCGCATCGTCCTTGCCTTGCGGGCCGGGCGGCAACGGAAGCACCACCGACTGCGACGCGCCGTTTCCATCCTCGGATATAACAGCGTCTGGCGGAGCATAGGCAATGGTCGCGCCCGGTCCACGCTTCCAACCCACCAATAACCGCGAACCCGCACAGTGAAACGTGACGAGTTGCCATCCGTTATGCCAAGGCGGCTGCGTGTAGACGGCCTGACGGCATGCATCAAGCCAGGCGGCTGGATTCGGCGACGAGCGCAGGATCTTTCCGGAGTCGGGCGCAGCGTCCTGCGCTGCCTTGCGAGCGTTCGCTGCTACCTGTGCGTGAACTAGAGCCTGGCGCTTCTGCTCCTTAACATTCGCGGAATGCTGGTAACTGAGGTACACGCCTCCCAGACACACAATTGCGGCCACGCCCCCCAACACGACACGCGCGGAATATCGTGACGCTGTCAGCGATTCAATACCAGTACGCTTTGCTCTCGCGCGAGAAATGAGCTCTTCAAGATTCCCGAGCGTACCGTTGACGTGGTTAAAGTCCTCGAGGGACCCGTGCTCCTGGCGGGCGCGCAGAATGTCCTCGTAGGAGCCGACGACGTCACCGTCCGGCATCATCCCGTAGTTGTCCCGGACTGCGATGTACCACCACAGTCCGTCCCCGAGGTCGAATGCCCCCGCCCACGGTACCTTATGGGAATCCGCCAACAGTGCCGCAAGGCTGTACACCTTGCTCGGCCACCCGCTGCTCAGCGCAGGGCTGAAACCCACCTGAATTGCTTCGTCGCCAACTCGACGCGCGATCCAGTCCGTGCCCATCGTTGCTGCTTCCTCCGCGAGCTCCGCGCGTTCGGGCTGCACCTCGTACGACCGCCAGCGCATGCCAATCAGCCATCTTCTGCGGCCGATCGTCACGATCTCAGCACGCCCAACAGAAGGCGGAGCGGCGCGCGCACTTGCGCCGTAGGAATCCCCGATGTATTTCAAATCTGCCATGTTCGTTTGGTCAGGAGCCACGAGAGCTTTTAATGCAACCCGAGGGGCATCGCGCCCAGGATCGCGTGATTCGGCTGCCCGCTCGACTGTGCCGAGAATTCTTGCGACGTCGCTCCCGCGAATTGGAGCGAGAACACCTTGCCGCCTTGAGCCACCATGACTTGTCCCAGCTGGATGCTCTCGATCTTGCCGAGACCGCGAACCGAGTCACCTGGGTGCACCGACACGCGTGCCCCTGCCCCTAACTGGATGTTTGCCGTCCAACGGCCATCAACCATACTGACTTCCTGAACAACCGCGTCACGTTGAATCAATGGCGAAGCGCCCGGAGCTGCTAACGGCTGGCCTTGCATCGTCATATTGGCTGCGCCGGCGAATGCCTGTGACACGCCGTTGTCGTTGAAGATTCCACGACGTGCCTGATCGAGCTTGTAGTGGAGTTTGGCGTTTTCGATTTGTACTTCCGTCAATTGGCTGTCGGCATGAATCGCATCCACCGACCGGTAGTAATTCGCCCAGGCAGGTCCCGTAGCGGTATCTCCAGCGACACTGCGAGCAGGAGCACCGGCACTGGAAGCAACACCAGCGGCCGTTACTCTGCTGGGTGCGCCAACTGCAGACGTACTGGCGGGTGCTCCGAAATCCCACGAGTCTGACGTGCCCGCCGGCGCGCTAGCCGCCGGCGCCGCAGCACTGGCGTTACCACCTAACATTGATACTGCGGCACCGAGCAGCGCGGCGCGCCAAACATGCAATTTGAACCGGGTTTTCATGGAGGTTCGTCTCCTTCAAAGAACGCGGGCGGTGATCACGATTGCAATCAACTTCTTCTGACGCCCACCATCAACGCCCCCACCGAAGAGCCAGTTGGTCGGCGAACCCACGCCACTGCGGGTAACGGCCGAGTTGTCCTGCTGCAGACCCGCGAGCATCAGCGCTGCGCCTGGCGTTAGCGAAACGCTCTGCTGAAACGTTGCGGACGAAACGTTCGGCGTTTGAATGCTTGAGCCATTGCTCGAGGCGGTAGTAATGCCATTGAGAACCGAATTTGTCATGTCCATCGAGAGCAGAATCCGGCCGTTCACGACTTGGGGCAAGAACGTAGCGGTGAAGCCCGTTGTTACGACCCCCGGAGTCAGAGTCGACGTCGACCCTACGTTGGCCGTGTTCGTCGTGCCACTTTGCGCCAGATAGGTGACCTCATTCGCGACCTGCATCGGTGCAGGCTGACCGTTCAGCGTGACGACAGACTGCGTCACTGTCTCGGAGACTTGGCCAAGCGTTGACAGCGCATTGAATGCGAGCTGCGAGCCATTTAAGCTCGACGATTTACCCGCCGTTCCTGACAGTACCAAAGGGGCAAGGCTCCCCGAGCTGGGTGGAACTCCAGGAGGCGTGAGCGACAGGCCATACATGGTCGACAGCTTGCTGTAAATGACGCTCGGGCTCCACGAATAGTTATCTCCGTGCGAGAGATTTACCGAGTAAACGGATACAGAGATCAGTACCTGCTGACTCAGCTTGTCCGTCAAGCTCTTGACCCATTCCTCGACGTGCTTGACCTGCGTGGGCGAACCCGTCACGGTGATACTGCCAAGCGACGGCTCGGCGGAAATTTCGGCAGCGCCGCTAGCGCTCGAACCGGCAACCGTCTTCGCCGTTGCTGCAATCGTCTTCCAGACGTCTACGTCGTACGAATCGCCCGCAAGCGACTTGCCCGTTGTCGAACCAGTAGTACCACCCACCGTACCCGCACCGGAATTGCCATTGAGAGTACCCGGACCTGTCTGAGCAACGATCGAATTTTGCCCAGTGGATTTACGGTTGATCGCTGAGATATAGAAGGTCTTGGAGGTAGTCCGATAGAACCGCACCACGCCTTCGTCCATCTTCCACCACAGACCTGCTTCATTGGCAGCGAAGTCCAGCAGCCCCTTCACCATACCTTGGTACGAAACCCGCATAGTCGGAAGTGCTGCGTGAGCAATACTCCCGCCGGCCCCCTTCTGACTCGCTCCGGGAGCATTCAGCAATCCCGGCGGCAAAGGAAGTTGTCCGGACCCCGTCGTGTTCGCGTTGAGCGTGTCCCCGCCGCCCGCTCGTTGAACTTCCGAGATGTCGACGGGAAGCCCAACCTGCCGCGTGATATACGCAGCCAGCTCGGAAAGCGTGACTTTATTCGGCGGTTCCCATGCAATCTGGCGCTTCAGGATCGGTGAGATCTCTGGGCTAACCTGAACCGTGTCACCAAGCAGCCAGGCGCCGGAAGTCCGCGAAACGACAGCATGCTCAAGCGATGCCTTTGCTTGCTCCTCGACGACCATATCGGCGGTCTTCGTTACCGCGTTGCCGGCATCCGTGATATTTGCGCAACCACCAAGGAAGGTTGCGGCGGCCATGGTGCCCAGAACGGCGCGCGATACCTTGGGCAGCGATTCGCTCATCTTATTCATGTGCGTTTCCTTTTCCTCGAATTACTGCTGGGGGGCCACGCCCGGACCTTGTATGAGAACGGTGCGGTTACCGTCGAAAATCTTGGCACGGATCAGGGCACCGTTGGCTGCGAGCGTCTTCACGACGTCCGTCACCGCGCTAGGGAAGTCCCCCGTAAAGCTCGTCGCAGCTGCCGCAATCACATCGCGGGGCATTTGCCAGACCACCCTCCAGCCCGCGCGTTTGGCCCAATCCTTGATTTCTTCGCCGATTGGGAAGCCTTCGCGAATAGTCCATGTGTCCGCAGGTTTCGTAGCCGACACGGCGGCGTTGATGGGCGCTGCCGGTAACGTCGCGCCAGATGTGACATCAGGAGCAGACGTGGAGCCAGCATCGGTCGCGGCTGTGTCGCTACCCGCGAGCGGTTGCCATCCCGCCCGAGTGAGTACAGACGAATCGCTGGCCGCCCACGTCATCGAGGAACTAGCAGCAACCACGAGCGCGGCAATCGCCGTAGCCGCGGGACGAATGCACATAGAAGACTCCTGTGGGCGGACCTGGGTCACGGACTGCCGGGTATGTGAAGGTGAGGAAATCATGATGTACTGCCCTCGTGGTCGACAAAGCGAACTGACCGAGAGCGTGTAACGGTCACGCCGAAACCATCGGCGTCGACGACGAAGCTGTCGCCAGCCCCGCTGACACGGTAGTAGCGGCCTTTCTGCTTGCCCGGCACGACCTTGCCGTCGACTCGCACAGTGACCTTCTTCGTGCCTTCGGCCACGCGGAGGTAGACCGCACCTGACTCCGAGAACACCTCCTCGAGGCCTGCTGCGTTATGGGTTGGGTAATGGAAGGTGTCAGCGATTTCGCGCGATACGATCACGCTCGATTGACCATCGCGGACAACGAATTTTGGCGCGGCACTGATCGTCATGACGCTCGCACTGTCATCCCAAGACGACCCCAAATGCTTCCCATCTGCAGACGCAAACTGCATGGCCGCAGTCGGCCGCGCACGGAAGTGGATCTGGATGGATCCGCCGGAGCCATCCCGTATGCCGTCAGCGCCGAAATCTTTCGCGAGATACGAAATGTTCGGCGACGCTTCCTTGACGACTACTGGGGGTACGGCACCGGATGCCGGCGCTGCAGAAATAGCCGTGGTCGCAACCGACTGCGAAACAATGGGTTCGCCGACGACTGGCGGCCTTTTTCCGTCCGTATCGATACGTGCACTCACTCTGACGATAGGGCTTGTCAACGCAGGCGTAGCCGGTCTGTCGGCAGCATTTCCGCCGGCCGCGATGGTAACCCCGGTGGCATACCCACCTGGCACCGCACGAAGGATTGAGTTCGCGTCCGCGCGTCCCGCCGGCGACGAGTTGTTGACGGCCTGCGCCGTCGGGGCGGACGGCAATCCAGCATGCTGGACATGAAGCGTGATCGCCCCAGCACGGACCGTGAACGACTCTGGGGTACCCGGCAGGCGCAGGTACGGACCATCCGACAGAGCTCCTGCCACATTCGTGCGCGCGTTCCCGGATGGCTGGATGTACGTATCCTGGCCGTCATTAAAGACGAGCGTCGGCCGAACGTGCACTGGACCATCAATCCGATAGCCGAAGTCGAGCGCAGGCGCCGCGTATGCGGTATTTAGCCCGATCACTAGGCCGGACACGAAGAAAACGCATGTGCTCCGCAGCGCAGTGCAGCTTCCAATATTCGGTCTCATCGCCATTACCTCCTGTAATACGGCGTAAGTGCAAGGTCATGACGAACCAAGAAGGTGAATTGGGTACCGCCGGAGCGCGTGATCGTAGGCGGGATGTCCTTGTTTCTTGAGAGCAGATTCGTCACCACCTGCTGCAGCGTTTGAGCGAAGATCGTTCCGCCCATTTGGCTAGTGCCAAGACCTTGGTTTACCGTGACGTTCTGCTGGGTCGTATTGAGCAGAAGAGTCGCAGCCCCAATCACGAGCGCACTGCCGAAGATCTTCAAGAAGTGGCTGTTGACGTCGCCCTCGAGACCACTCGAGCCATCCATCTCGCCACCTGGCGTACCCGACAAATCAATCCACGACCCGTCCGGCCGGACAAGGCGTGTCACCGCGATAAGCACACGGCTTTGTCCCACACGGACATCGTGGTTGTATTCCCCCATCAAACGCGACCCCATGGGGATCATCAGAGAGTGACCGGTAAGGGTGTCGTAGACGTCGCTCGTCACCATTGCGGTTACTTGCCCTGGATTGTCGGTATCCAGTCCCGTCACGAGGACCGCGCGAACAGGCGTACCCTCCCCTACAATGGGCATGGCTGGAGCCGCATGCATTCTCGTCGGCACGCCATCGTCGGCTTTCTGGGAAGCCAGCCACTGATCCTGCTGCCCCGACCGAGTGCTCACCCCTACTGCGCTCCCTCCCTGGCTGCCGCCGTACGCCGACGAAAGTTGCATGACACGGTCCATCTGCTTGTCCACCACGGACTGGTTCTCCCGCATCTGATTTTTCAGGTTCGCGGCAAGCTGCTCAGATGGCGACAGTGCTGGCGATGCGCGACCTGTGTCATTCGAACGAAGCGTCTGAACGTCGTTCGCCTGAAGCGGGGAAGCGGCGATTTGTGCTTCGCGCTCGGCTTTCGCATCAGCAGCTTGCTTTTCGGCTTGAGCCGCGGACGCTAACATCTGACCAGCAGTACCATTCGCACCGGCCGGTCCTGTCCCACCTTGCGCACCGATAGCGGCAGCAGCCGCTGCATTCGGATCCGGCGCCTTAGCACTGGTCGCGGAAGCTGACGCAGCAAGTGCGGCTCGCCGCCGCTGATCCTCTGCCTGGGCTTCAGCGTCCTTCGCACTTTTGACCACCTGTGCGCCTGCCGTATCTGATGGCGTGAACGTATCAGTGCTTTTCCTGCGGTGAGACATCGGCGTGTTAGGCATGCCATAGAGGTAATACAGTCCACCACCAAGCAGTGACACGACTATTAGAAAGCCTATGGTCTTGCCCTGCTTCCGCTTCCCGCGCGTCAGGTCCTCTGTCGCTTCGCGATCAGGAGACTGGAGGGAATCCGGAATGTCGTTGCGGTCCACCCGCCTACGGGCAGGGTTGCCTTGCTCGAACGGCGACTCATGGACCTCTAACTCGTCAGACATCTTTGGCCTCAGTTCTGAGTGTTATCTTTGGAACCAATGTTCCACCAGTGCTTGCCCCGGCCCGACTCGACATAGACCTCCTGGTCGTCCAGCTTGAGCACGAAACGATCAGCAATTCGGTCAGCGATAATGAAGTTTCCCCTCAGGCGCGTGACGATAAGTTGGAGACGCTTGTGGTCGTCAGGGACGAAGACTGCTGGCATGTCTTGAACACTTGGCAGCCGGAAGAACGTCTTCGTGCCGTCGTCGAACACATCGATCGGCCGGAAGTGTGCGTCCCCCTTGATCTCGTAGCCGTAGCGAAACGAAGTCGGATCGAGCGGCGGAGTGAGAACCTGGCTGTCCAAGCGACGCTTCTCCGTAATGAATGACTCCGCCCGTGCTTGCGCCTGAAGCTGTACCTCCTTCACCTCCTCCGGATAGTTGAAACTAACTTGCTGGTAGAACTTTCCACCCGGATCCGAAGCGACGAGGTAAAACTCATAGGTTCGCTTGTTGGTGACCAGTGTCAGGCTTGTCGAGATACCCGAGCGAACAGGCTTGACATACAGATGGGTCGGCCCGCCGCTGATGCGCCACTGGATGGAGTCACCCAATACCGGCTTTTCGACAACACCCTCCCCCCGCTCCAGCTGAATATGGGTCCCCTGGCCCGACTGAGTGAGCAGAGGAAAGACCGCATCCGAGCTATAGGTGAATGTCACTATCCGATCGTCAAACGGCGACGGCGTCGGAGTTTCGGCCGGATTGCGAGTGGCGCCTTCCTTAGCATGCGCCAAGGCCACCAAGCCGAGGAATGCTGAGGTCAGGATCACGCGAGCGATCGAGCGGGCCGAATTTTTCATAAAGAAACCTTGTCGTGGATCTGCGACCACCGTCACGGAAGCCGCCATCATTGTTCCTGGTTGACGTTGAAGCTCTTCACATAGATTCCGCCCGGGTTTATCTTGACCTGCTCAATGGTCGTCGTCGGGATACGCGTGTAGGTGATGGTCATGGCCCAGGTCGAAACTTTCGGCTGAGAGCCCGATGCACTGCGCTCCGTAAGAGTGAATCGGATGATGACTGTGTCATCCGTGATGAAGTTGACAGTCAGGCGATCGAACGTCCGGCGCAAAGTTGGCGTATCGTGCAGACGGGAGTAAGGATTTTCTTTGTGCAGCAACGCGTTGAGCTGATCGGTCGCCTGGCCGACGGTCATCTTCCCGGCGAGCGCCAGATTGTTATCGATCGTCGACGCGTTGATGTCGTAGACGTTGTTGATCCAATCCGAAAGGAAATACGCAACAGCGTCGCGGTCTGGCACGTAGGAGGAAGGGCCGCTAAGGTCCGACGTTAGTCGCCCGCCCTTATCTTCGCGCACAACGATCGTCTGGATCGTTTTTAAGGGCACGAGCACGACCCACGCGACCGAATTGACGAGTGTAAGAACGCCTAGGAATACCGTAGCCAGGAACCAGCGATTGGCAGTGATCCGCTCCATCTCTCCACGAGCGAAATACTTCCGCACCGCGGATTCCCTGACCGGCCCTGGAGTGAACGGTGGAACCGACGGTCGCTTGGACGATTCAGCCCGATTAGTGGGCTTTTGGCTAGATGTCTTCATGCCACACATTCTCCTGATGAGCGTCATGCATCGGGACTTGAATGCGAGCGGCAATCCGGGGGTTTTCTACGTGCTGGGAATCATGAAACCTCGGGCTTCAGTCTGTCAGTAATATTCTTCGACGCGTTCGGTCAGAACAGGCCGCAGCGCGCAAGGACTTGTATATCCAGCTATTTTCAGTTCTCGTCGCGCCAAATCACCTTAGTCTGACGTTCGGGTGAATGAATGAGACCGGAGACACGATTCATCATTGCGGTTTGCCACGTGGCGACTAGACGATATGATTGCTTCAAGTGCGGAGATATCACTTCGCGCATCCCCAACAACCATCGAGGTTGTAATGTCCATCATTACAGTAGTCCCGGAACATCGTGGTCGAGCCCAGCGGTACGCCTACGTCTACGGCGCAATGAAGGTTCTCGAGAGGCCCGACGAGAGCGCCATGAGATATTTCGATCCGGGCACACAAATCCTCGGCATCGAAGACGTGAATAACGTCGTCACCATCAAGTACCGAAGCAGGGCCGCCCTCGTCCAGTATTCCGGGCTTCTCCTCCAGGCGTGGAAGCATGTCGCAGTCTCGGTCGATGTTCCCTTCCTCCGTCACGTGACGCTGGACGGAGCGGTCGTGGTCGGCGATCCGAACGCTCACCCGGAACAGTACGAAACGAAGGTCGAGCGGGGCGCTCCCTTTCGCGGCAACATCTTTCCTGAAGACGGTGCAAGGACGCTTTCGCTTGGGATGGTGATAGGCGCCCTTCATGTGCCGGGCCACCCTTACCCGCTCGCAAAGGATGCGCCGAAGCTAATCGGAGCGCATATCGGTGGAATGGGCTGGCAAAGCGGCGTGGTTGTGGTGGAGTGGAACACACCTGAAGCTTTCTTGGCTTACGGCTACATCGTCATGTACGCATGGCGCGTCGCTGGCAACGATCCGGCGCCGGGGACTATCCGCCATGTGCTGCCGGATGGCAGCCACGTCGAGTGCAATCTGTGGGAGGAAGACCCTTGGAAGACCGTGGTTAGCGTCATCGGCCGGCATCACACGAAGTAACCGCGAGCACGCAACTTCCCGGCTTGGAAACGCAAAAGAGTCGCACCAATCCTACGGTGGCGTTACACGCCGGCGGTCACGAACGGCCTACATCCACCTCCCAACCGCCGCCATAGTCGTGCCACTGCTCTCCGGCACCACCACCCGGGGTTGAGCCTGGGCCGGTGCCGCCAGAGTTGCCCGATTGAGGACCGCCGCCAAAGGATCCGGCGTTACCATCACTCGGAGCAGGCAATGCCGGAGTAGCACTGAACGATCCCGTTTCGCTCGAAACAGACGGACCACCAGCGCGGGCCGCGCCCCCATCTCCCCCTCCTCCTCCGTCGCCCCCCCCCGATTTATCCGCCCCCTTTTCTCCGCCGGCTTCCTTGCCACCCTCTGCCATTGCCCCCGCAGCAGCACCCAGGGCAGCCCCCGCAGCTGCCATTGCCGCTTTATTGAAACTCGCGTGGCCAACCGCTGCGCCACCAAACAGCGAGCTCGCGATCCGCGGGATTTCCTTAAACAGATGGGTCAGGATCCAAGTGATGCCCAGCAGTCCTAGGAGGCCCGCAATCGAAATGCCCGAGGTAGAGTCAATCGTTGCTGGGTTCGCACTAGAGATTTGTGACTGCGCAGAGGTCAGCATGGCGGACACAAGTGACAAAACAACACTGATAACCATCTGATACGCAGACGCGCCCAAAAGGAACTTTAGCCAGCCCTTGAAAAAGTCGCTCGACCACTTACACACAGCGCACGCAACAAACAACGGTCCTACCGCAACACCAATGGCGACCATAAGTATCCCAGTCAGCATTACCCCGACTAGCTCACCTACCGAAATGACGGCAAAGATCAGTGCCGCAAGAATAATTACCGAGCCCAGAATCACTTGCGCAATGATGCCGATCGTCCACTTAAGCAACGGTATGCAGCCCAATGATTGGAAGAAGGCCACAATCGTCGAAGCAAACGTATTGAAGATATGTTGCATGAAAGTAGAGATGGCACTCGACGCAGATGACGATCCTGTCGCTGCCTGCGTAAAGGAGCTCAAAAGTCCTTGCAGGCCACCGCTCGTGCCAACTAGCGAAGCATAGGAGCCTAGGCATGCGGCCACGATCACGGCTGGAACCAACGAGCCAACCACGATCCCCATGAAGCTATCTCCACTTCCAGCAAAGGAATCCAGAATGCCCCACAGGAAATAAGACAGCGCGAGAACCCCTGCAAGCGTCAGCGCGATGGGAGTGGCGCTAGATGCCATGGAGTTTGCCTTAGAGGCAATGGTCGACTGCGCGCTATTGATCGGTGACAGGATGATGTTCGAGATCGAACTTATCGCCGTCCAGTTCGCCGTGTCACCAGGTGATAAGGGCGTGCAAGCAGACGTGCTGATAGCATTTGCCAGGTCGCCCACACCCTCTGCGCGGCTTTGGACCGGCATGACCAACAAAAGCGGCAAAACCAACATCAAGATGGTTCGCTTCCAAAAGTCCATGATCATGCCATTTCTCACACGTAAGACTGTCGAGGTTAGTAGCCAAGGATGTTGGTGGCGGTGGAAACGCCCCTCACACCATTCGCAGCCTTCTGTGCCATTGCGCTACCGTTAGAAATTGCCTGCTGCGACGACTGCGTGTCTGCGGCGTTAACGGACTGCTTATACGCCTCCTGGCGCACTAGCGTCTGGATACCTTGAAGCGTTGCCTGGTTAATCTCTGAGATGTTGTCGAGCGAAGCGTTCGTGATCGCGATCGAGTCGTTCGTACCGAGCAGGCCCGTGTTCTTAGTGACTATCGACTGTCGTTGCTGCATGGTTTTCTGCAACTCGTTCGACATGTTCGTATAGTTTGCAATCAGCGAAGTGGCATTTTGCTGCCCCGCTGCCGACTGGCCCGCGAGGTTTTGCATATAGCTCGAGAAACTGCCGTTCGTCGGATTAGCCGCATACTGCGACATCACACCCTGAACGAAGTTGGCTTGACCACCCAACTGCTGCATCAGCGACGCGTCGACGTTCCACTGATTCATCAGCCCCGACACAGCCTGGTCCGCGCCCACGGCCGAACTGATACCCGATAGGTTCGTGACGGTGTTTGCGGAGTTTTTAATCGAATTCTGCAGCATCTGAACTTCACGCACCGCGGACTCGATCTGCAGCTGCTCCTGCGCGAGCGTGTGAGCAGCCGTCTGGATATTCTGCGCAAAGTTTGTCGGATCGAAAACGATTGAACCCCCGCCCCCGCCGCCAGCGATAGCTGGAATTGCACTCGCGGACAGCGTGAGGAGCGCGATGAGCTTAGGCAGTCTGCGCGTCGACGTCTTCTTCACTTTCAGGTTCACTGTCATAATCCACTCGTTTAATGGTAGCGGCTTCGGCAAGGTAGTCGTCAAGCCAGTCGGGGTTAGTCTTTTCGGTAGCCTTGTGCCTCTTGAAGATTGTGTGCAGGTGTTTCTCCGACCGCAGGTAATTCAGAACTTCCGGGGTGAACACCGTTTGAACGACCCTTGTGAAGTTGTCCTGCACGAACATGTAATCGAGGCGAGGTCGCAGACGACCAACCCGATTTATCTGCGTGTCATTAAGACCGAAGTTCTTCTTGTAGAACTCGCGGTGTGACTCGACCTTGTTGTTGTACATCAGGATAGTCGTCTTGATGTTGTCGATAAGGTCCTCGCGTACGGGGCCATTAATCGAGCCAGGACTCTGCACCGTGAGCCATACGAAAGCGTTCTTCTTCCGGAATGTCTTGAGCCAGTCGCCGATTTTTTTTGCGAACGTTTCGATTTGAAGAAGAAAAGATGCTTCTTCCAGGTAGATGAAAGTCGGTCGCCCATCGAGCGACATGTCAATGCATCGAAACGCGTATTCCATGAACATCTCGAACAGACGAGGAGTCGCTGCCAGTTCCTTCATCTCGATCGCAGTCCATGCTTCGAGACTTAAGTCATTTTCCTCGTTGTCGAAAATCCCATACGGTCGATCATGCAGCCATTCACCAATGGCCTCCGACATCTGCGGCGGGCAAAGTGCATGGAACGTTGCAATTGTCCTAGGGCTGACGAAGTGCTCGTCATACATGTTGCCGAGGATTCGGTCAATCTCCTCGCGATCTTCCGGCAGAACCTCGTACCCCGAGAGTTCCAGCATCCGCATGAGGAACTCGCGAACCCATATGCGGCTGTAGTCCGTGCCGTCGACCAGCTTGAACGGATTCAACCGTAGCGACCTAGCCTTGTAGTCGAGGTACTTGCCGCCATGCAGGAAGGTCGTGATCTCAACCGATCCATCTCGGTCAAAGATGAAGGTGTTCACATCGCCGTACTTCTGGAACTGTGACAAGCAGAAGTTCACGAATGTCGTCTTGCCCGACTCCGTTGGAGCGATGAGGATCGCATGGCCGACTTGGCCGACGTGCGGCACCCACCGATATTGACAACCGTAGCTGTCAATGAACATTGCGTGCGGAGGCATCCGCTTTTTTATTACCTCGGAGAAGTGAGCGTGAATCCGCGGGCCCGGATTCATTGTGTAGATCGGCGCCAAGTCTGCCACGTTGTCCACGTGAATCAGATGGTAGCGAGCCTGCCACTGCCAATTTCCCGGCATCATTGCCGCGTAGCTCGGACCTAGATTCTCTCTCTCACGCAGCGTAAGGAGACGTTTGAGTGAGAACAGCCGCTCAATGTGTGCACAACGCCTCTCGAGATTCTCTCGGCTACGGTCAAAGACCATTACCGACAAGTTGTAATACGCTGCGTTCGGGCCACCGCCTGTCAGGCGCTTGAGGGCGCCTTCGGCGTCCGCAACGAGCTCCGCCTTCCCGGGAGCGGCCTCCGGCTTCCTACCAGTTGCTTTCGACATGATCGTCGCGGCCAAGGAATACTGGGTCATCTTGAGGAAGTTCCGGACGTCCGTCAGTTCCTTTTCACTCGCCTCCTTACCCATGCACCGCACGATCTGCGTCACGACCAGTTCGTTGTCGGATCGGAGCAAGTTCTCGAGCAGCATCGGATTCGATCGGGTCGGCCATTGTTTTGCACCGTAGATCGCCGCATACCGGTCACCGCGGTTGCCCGTGAAGCGGATAACGTCGGAGCCCACGACGACCGAATCCGCCGGCAGCCAACCATCCAGCATGGCGTAGTCCGGTCGCTCAACGACCTCAAACTCGCTGGCAGGATTCACGATCTGGAACAGTGCTTGGTCGAATTCGCGCTCCTGCAGCCGGCGGAAGGACAAAGCAGGCGAGGCGCCGATGAACCCGGAGAGGATCTGCTCGAACGCCTTCCAGTTCATTTCGAGCTGTCGACGATCGCGCGCAAGCCCTGAGGCCGTTGATACTGATCCGTTCATCGCCTTAAGGTACGCCAGCGGCCCCGAAATCTGCTCTTCGGCCTCGATATGGCGAGCCCGGTCCATCACGCCATCGACACCCGTGTTCCCCGTGTAGAGCACGAAGAGCCAGTGGTGCATCTGGTAGAAAGATCCGTTGAGAAATGGTCGCGCATACGCATCGTCAACTCGGCGGGCAACTTCGTTCTTGAAGGTTTGCTTGAGGTAGCTGTACGCCTTTTTTCGTTTGGTTGTGATCCAAAGCGTGATCCGCTCGTCGAGGTTTGCGTTGATTGCGCGCTCGAACTCTTCGACAGCACGATCGACCAGTTCGTCATCAATGTTGTCGGGATCGAGACCTGAGAATTCGAACCCTGCCAGCAAGGAACCATCCTTGTTCAAGATGACACTGTCCGAGAGGTAGGTCATCCAAGGGAGCAGCTCTTGAAGCGGGCGCTCTTCTTCCTTGACTAGGTAAACGGGTTGCAGCGGGTCAGCCGACTTTGCCATGAAAAGTACCTATCCAGTTCGCCCGACTAGCACCGAAAGTCACGCCCGAAACCTTTCGGACGTTGCCCTCGACCTCGGAGATTCTCGCGAGGCCACGGGTGGTAACGATCAGCCATCTGGTTGTAGTTCTTTCTGATCTCCGTCGAAAAGAGATCATGCCGAAACTGATTCTTGTAGTAGGCCTGCGCAACAAACGCGGCACCGATCGGTAGGATCGTCGCCCACCAGTGCCATTGGTATGCCAGGTATCCCACGACAAAGGCCGATCCGTAGATGACGGCGGTGTGCGCACCGCTTAAACCTCCGGACATCTTCGGATTCACGATTGCCTGGATGATGGGACTTGTACGCATGCCTACTTGCTCACCACGTTAGATGGAGCACTGGGAGTTCAGGCCCAATTGCGTGATGATCGTGACGGCAACGCTCGCCAGCACGGTCGGCACGCCGATTTTCACGGTCAAATCGGCCATATCGTTCTTGTTCATGTAGTGAGCGATGGCCCAAAGCAGAACCGCAGCGACCGCTACGATAGCCACGATCCCTTTCAGGATCGACGGGATAATGCACAGACCCTGTACGTTCACCGACGAACTCTGCGCCATCACTTTCTCGCTCGCGAGGAGCACCGCGACGAAGACCGCCGCTTGCACCGACGACAGACGGGACACCTTGGTTGCGTTTTTAGCAAATCGATTCGACAACGTACTTTCCATTTTCAACTCCTTTGACACGAATGATTTCACCGACACGACGGACATAATTGAACTTGCCGTCATCCCCCTGCTCCACCGACCGCGTAACGTGCACACATACATGCACGGCGCGGGCAATATATCCACGAACCGCATCCGGCGACAAACTTGCGTCTGGTGGCAGGCTCATCTGATAGAGCATCTCCAACACGTACAACATGTCTTCAGCCGAACTGGCATGTACAGTACTCAACGATCCGTCGTGCCCCGAGTTGAAAGCACGGATCAAATCGAACGTTTCCGAACCTCGCGTCTCGCCGAGAATTAGTCGGTCAGGCCTGGAGCGCAGCGTGTGTTGCACCACTAGCTGCGCCGTCACTCCTTTCGACGCATTCGTCAGCAGGCGGACGTGGTGCTTCAGTTCGGGCTCAAGTTCGAGCGAGTCTTCGACCGAGATCACACGCTCGTACGCCGGAATGCACATGCAAAGAGCGTTCGCGAGCGTGGTCTTCCCACTGCCCGTTGGCCCACCCACCATGATGTTTTTCTTCTCCGTCACGAATAGGTCGGTCAGCCAGTCAGCCTGCTGCTGGGTCAGCATTCCGCGCTCAACGAGCTGACCAAGGTTCGGTCGCTTTCCGCCCTGTTGGTGCTTCCGGATACACAGAGACGGCCCACCGTGCGACGCCGGGGCAAGTGCACCGGCAATGCGCAGATTCTCGACCGACGCAGAAATGAAGGTTTTCGCGGAGTTTGCCTGTACGTTCTCGTTGACGGACTTCGCGAGCGCAACGATAGCGCTCTCAATCTGGACATCCTTGAGACCTGCGTCCTCAATGAAGATCATCTCGCCGGCGCGCTCGGCGTACACGATGCCGCCCGCATTCACCATGACCTCATTCACGAGAGGATCCTCGAACAGGGAATTCAGTGGCTCGAGGTTCTTCCTGAGCACTTCCATCACGTGAGCCTTTTCGGACATCCTTTTTCCCCAATGCAGCGTAGCGTATATCTGGGAGAAATTTTCGAGTGTGACGTTGCCCGTACCTGAACGAAAGGCCCTGTGATTACCAGCTCTTTCAGCTTTTCTAAATATGAACGGCTTTGAAGGCTCTAAATGCGCATGGCCTTGCTGAGACAGCGTCTGTCGCCCCCACCCAACTGAGAGATGGGAACTTACGGGATCGACGTATTCAGCTGCGGCTCTGGAAATTGCCTACGGTGAACCAGGTCATCAACCCCAGCCCAAGGAACAGGCTGGAAACGATCCAGTGTCCCAGCGGCCACGGGCTAAACGGAACGAAGAAGAGCCACCCGATGAAAATCGCCGCTGCCGAAGCGCTGAGATTGAAGCTGATAGGGTTATAGAGACCGAATTCACTCCGCTTCACTGAGCGAACGACCACGCCATCCACCACGCATGGGAGAAAGATCCCGACTAGGCCCACAACATAGAATGGCCAGAAAGCCGTCCATCTCCAGATCACCCGATACATGTAGCGCCAAACTCGCTCCATGTAGCCATCCATAATCGAGCCGGCCCACGCGTAGCCCTTGTAACCCGAAGCTTGCGCTTTCTGGTAGTCGTTGACGGTCAGCCCCACCATCCCAGTGTTGACGAACCACGACTGGAACACTCCGGTCGCGCTCTTCGTAATCGCGTCCACGTTGGACCGACTACTGGTCACAAATGCGAGTTCAGAAGGCGCGATCTTGAAACTGTCCGACGGCATGAACATCGGGCAGATAAGAAGCGTAAGAATCGGCGCGATGATCCACCAAAAATAGACCTTCCCGGCAAACGGATTGTCTCGGATCTTTGCCATATCAGATGCCAGCCCTCATTGCGTTTGCCATAACATGTCGCACCACACGGCGAGCGATCGGTTCAGGCATAAGCCGCGAAACAAGCAGCACAGTAGACTCGTCGCGATTGTTATCGACACCATCCTCCGCCGGTCTGCGAGTCACCGTAATTTCGCCATTGCCATTTCGGGTGACGAACGTCATAAGGGATTCCATCAGCGGATCCCAGGACACCACTCCATCGACAACACGAGCCTCGACGCTCAGATCAAACACGTCGGTTGCCCGACGAAGAAGCGCAACGAGGTAGGCAACGAATGCTTCCATGTCGCCCTGCTTCTCTGTTGCACGATATGCCGATACGGCATCGATCAGACAGTCTCTCAGAAGTGGACCGTCGCGGCCGGGCAACGCGCAGCTCAAATGAGCAGCGAGACTATCCGAAGCGGATTCGAGCAATGCGTGGTCGAGCCAGATGTCGCGGGCCTTCGGGAACAGCATGCCGTCGCGCGCCACCTTGGACATCGCAACTGGTACGACCATCGTGTCTGTGATTTCATTCATTCGACAGGTTCTCCTCAGCCAAGATCAACGGCTGATGATGGGCACTCGGCCCTTGTACAACCAACTACCGCCGATGAAGGCAAAGTAGTTCATGGGAGGAAGGCGCGTCAGCAGATCCTCAGATACGAGCGCGATGTCTTTCACGCTCATGCTCCTCGACCCAGAACCGGAGAAGTCAGTCAGATGGCTCGTACTGTTGCGCCCGGAGTTCACGGACCGCGACTCGTCTCGGAAGCCGGTTTGTCCGAAAGATTGGGCGATCCATTTCGCAGTCTCGTAGTCTTTGAGGCGCAGCGTAATGACATTGTTAAGGTTGCCGAGCACCTGCATCGCTTTGTCTTTGCTGCCCATCCGAGCAATGAAGTCTGAGATGGTCTGTGTAGCGATGTAGCACTGCATTCCTGCTCCCCCCCCCTTGTTGAGGATCTGGATCAGTTGCGCGTTTAGCGCTTCGGACGCTTCGTCGACAAAGAGGTGGACGTCGTTTTTTCCTTCGAAGTTGTAGATCGCACCGCAGACCGACGCAAGGTCTGCCAGGATGATTGAACCGATAGCCGACCCAATGGTCGTGTTCGAGAGCGAATTCAGCCCCACGTAGAGTACCGCCCCTTCGGCAATGATCTTCCGCGTGTCCATGATTTCGCGCTCGTCGAAGACGTCCGTTGGATCAGGAGACAGCATGCGCCCTACTTCTTCCGAGCCGAGCATTTCAAGCAACGGCTCGAGCACCTGAATCATCTTCGAGTAGTGCTCTTTCGAGTGCTTGACCATTGCGCACAATGCGTCGATGGTCTCATCGAAAGGAATATCTTTGTCCTGGCAAGTTTTCGTGTAAAGGGTGATCCATGCGAGCAGTGACGACGGGTTCTTAGGATCTGCGAAAGCCTTCGCGTCTTGCTCCCACGTCGGTCCTGCATGCTTGTAAAACCACTTCCGTAGGATCGACTCCAGCAGGTCCTCGACACCAACCTGGGCCCAACGCTTTACGGAGCGAATCGTCGGATTGCGGCCATCCATCAATTCACCGCGGATGATGCCGTATAGCGTTTTCCACGCGAACGCCTGGAACGACCCGTTCGCATCGAGCTGCTCTGCGATACGGGATGCCAAGTCTGAGACGTTGTTCCAGTTTGCCAGGATACTCAGTCGAATCGACCTGGACGGATGCGCCGGATGGAAGTAATAGAAGCGCCGACCCGTCCGTGCGCACTCGTCACGCAATCGGTTCTCAATGTCCTTGTCCCCTTTAGGGTCAACGAAGATTACCGTTTTCCGCATGTGAACCAGTTGGGTGAGCAACATCTCATAGAACTTCGTCTTGCCGGCTCGAGTCGTGCCCGTCACAAGCGTATGGCCCGTGAGCGTTTCGAAACCGGCGCCAATCGGATACTCATCGGGATTGATACCGTGAATCCACGGCACGCCGATCTTGCTGTCATCGACCGGCTTCCATCCCGCTGGCTTCATCGATTCAACGATGCGCTCTGGGAGCCACTTTGGGAGCGGAGGAATATTGGCTTTGCCTCGACGCAGCAAGTGCTTGCTGATTTCCGCCTCTTGCTGATCCCATTCAAAACCGTTCCCGATGTATAGCTTTCTAGCGCCGGACATTTTCTTGGACCGCGCCATCAACTCGTCGACACTTATCTCCTCAACACGATATCCGCTGAGAGACAGCCGAAATCGAAAGAGGTCTACGGCCTGCAACCAGCGCCTGCGGGCTAAGCCGAAGCATGCAAGCCCAAACAGGGCCCACTCGATCTGCGTAGCGCCAAAGGCCCAACTGAGGACCAAGACTACTCCGCCGAGCACCCATGCGACAGCCGCTGGGACCTCGCAAGCCGGTCGGAACATGTCGTGGTAAGTCTTCATCATGGAGTGTTCACCCCGAACAAGAGACTGCGAGCGTCTTTTTGGAGGATGAGGCTTTTTCTCGTCTGGGAGATCTCGACGATCAGTTTGTTTTCCTCGAGGATCTGCAGCACCTTCGAAGCAGGCAGCCCATGCTTTGCGAAAATTGTCACCGGGACAGCGATACCCGACTCAACTTCGTTGCAGGATTTCTTGATTTGTTCGTAGTCATCGAGGGCTCGGATGGCCTTGAAGATATCGAGGACAATGTCTGGATACCTCGGAGTTGAAGGTGTCTTTTTCGTACCCTCCTCGATTGGTTTTTCGCCCGTCGAAGCAATAGTGACCGACTGCTGTGCATCCGTAACCACCGCAGGACTTTCTGACGAGCGTTGTGTTTCGCTTGACGAGTTATCACCATCGTGCGATTTACCGGCGGCTACCGCCGCTGGTGCTCCCACCCCTTCCCCGTACTTCTGAATAGACTCTGGTGTGACGCCATCGGGCAGGGCGCTCTTTTGGTAACGCCCCGTCATCGCCCGAGTTTCAAAATCACGGGCGGCTCTGTACGCCTGACGTACGCACGTAGTAACGGTCGACTCGCCGGTTTTCGGGTCAACCTGATAGATCGCATCGTGCGCAAGCATAGCGACTTCTTCCGCCAGATTTTGCCAAGTCCCGATACCTACGATGTCGGCAGCCCAGGCCACTGCATTCGCGGGACTGACCTTTAGTTCTGATAGCCTCCACTCGATGCTGAACTTGTTCGAGTTTTGCGCACGAACCCAGTCGCTTAGGGCAGGCTTCGAGTGAAAGGGGGTCCAAGTTCTGTTCTCCGAGCGAATAATCACTCGTGCGTGCATCGTGGCTGGTATTCCAGCTAGAGTCGAAAAGAACACCGCGAATCGATATTGGGGCACCAAAAGTCGGCGCTTCTCGGCTCCATGTGTCCCGGTAAAAAACTGCTGGTTGCCGATTTGTAGCGCATAGTAGCCCGCCATGAGGGCGTATCGAAGAAGTCCACCGGGCTCGGAGAAGCAGATTTGTTCCAGAGGGCATTCCTGGACATAATCCGCGACGGCGGTAATTAGCGGCTGCCAGTAGTTCGAAAAGACTTCGGGCGTGGCTTCCGATGAACTTCGGATGCGCGAAAGAAGTCCCGTCTCGGCTTCGACTCTTTGCAGGAGGTGAGATGGAGGGCGTAGGGAGAAATCCATGTTGCCATGGTAAAAAGTGCCCTCACAGGTTCTTCACTAAATGGCCGATGGAAACGGCAAGCTTTTGATTTCAGGCCGTGGCCGAATAACGTAGATCGGTCCTGGCCTCGTCCGCACCGAACACGACCAAGGGGAGTTGTCTTTGTTTTTTGGTCGAATTTCCATTCCCGATGCCGAATATTTGCTGTTTTGATTCCACTCAAGGAATGGATTTGGCGTGCTGGACGTGGTTGCGAGCAAGCAACCCTAGCAAAGATGCTACGATTTGTTTATTCGAGTGGCCGCTCGATAACTCGAATTTTCTGGTGCCTGAAATGGGACTTTGCTCAGCAATGTGTGGGTGTTCCGCTCCATCGGATATCTAAGAAACAACAAGTTGTTGTTGTTAACTATTTAAGTTAACAACCTATAAAACGTTTACGTGTCGCGGAGCCTTGTCCAGTAAGGGTTTGCGGGAAATATGGTCAGGGTTTACGGGGTGGCAAGTAATGGTATACGGGGCATTTCGAGGTAATAGGTCATGTTTTCTGGGTAAGGTCTTGGTCTATGGGATTTAATCCACAACCTTCGATTTTTCTTTTATCTGTCTGTTTTCATTGAGATATTTCCCTCTGAGATCTGTCTCAGGTCGTACTTTTCGGGGTGATTGGTCATGTTTTGTGGGGGGGGCGCAAGGTGACTGCGCTGACCAGGGGGACAGTAGACAAATCCTATCTAAATAGCATCGTATGTGAGCGCATACTTTCGCTATTACCACTCACTAATCACGTGTCCTAGTCGAGAAAGACCCCCGTATAAGCTGACCTTTGGTGGGGCTAGATCCTTGCCGAGCGAAAAGTCGCGCTTTGTGGGGCGCTCCGCCCAAGGTCCTGAGTACGCCGCAGACTAAAGGCAGGGCCTGCCACCTTGAAAGGTCATAATTTATGGGGGCCATCGCGGGGAAATCGGCTCTCAGCAAGGATCCAGGCCTGATCCCTGCACTTTTGAAGGGCAATCAGTCACATGCAGACGCCAGGCCTTGATTGCTGGGACGAATGATCGTCAAAGGTCGCGGTTTATGGGGAGGCAACTCAAATATCTGCCCATAAAGCCCGACCTTTCATTCATGCATTCATCAGGATCTAGCTCTGCTTCGTTGTGTCCTAAGGTCGTCTTTTATGGGCAGGATTCGCTTGCAACTCAAACGAACACCGGATCAGGGCTACCTTCGTGTTTGAGGCACGCCCCCAGCAGTCTGCTGGTCAAATCGACGGCAAGCCCTAAAGATCTGCGCTTATGGGCTAAGTCAGAGGCGCATCTGCGAACTCTCAAGTCATGGTTTGTGGGCATCATATCTACCTCGGTCAGTTCCTAGGTCATGCTTTATGGGGCAGCGGAGCGATGTTCCGGATGAAAATGGCTTTGGGTAACATGCGCGGGCACCAATATCTGACCGTTGTTCCTCTGATCTCAGTTCCTGGTGAGGTAGCGGAGCGTCCTGCCGTGTTTCTCATGTGTTGGGTGTTTTGGGGCGCTGGTTGCTGTTGCCAAAACCGCAAAGGTCATGCTTATGTTGATTTTCATAACATGACTTTTCGATATAGAATCTCCCGAACAATTGGAGATCACTGTGCCCACCAAGAATGCTCAAACTCCTGTTCCGAGCGAACTCCGCAAGCACGTCGCAGCAATTCACACGAGCGGCCAACTCTCGTTCCTCGAGAGGAAGATGTTCAATGTCTTTCTGGCCAACGCACTCGACACCCTGCTGAGCCAGCGGCGCCACGTGATCCCGGTGAGCATTCTTGCTGAGATGATCGGGTTTAACTCGAAGAACGTCGGTGACCTCAAGGACGCGCTCACGAGCATCATGAAGAAGGTGCTTGAGTACGATCTGCTGCACGAGACTGGCGACTGGGAGGCTGCCCCCCTCCTCGCGTACGCGGCCATTAAGTCTGGTCAGTGTCACTACGAATTTAGCAGTTTCCTCGCGGAGCAGCTTTCAGACCCCAAGATCTACGCGACGATCAACCTCCAACTGCAAAAGAAGGTATCAGGTGCGTATGCACTTGCTCTTTACGAGAACTGTGTTCGATTCCGGGCTGTGAAGTCGACTGGCTTCATTTCCGTGGCCAAATGGCGTCGCTTGCTCGGTGCTGATGCGAGCACCTATGACGAGTTCAAGCACTTCAACGATCAGGTGATCAAAAAGTCTGTCGCTGATATCAATCGCAACATGGACATCCACCTCACGGCGGAGTATCGCCGGGAGAATCGCCGTGTCGTCGAGATCAAGTTCATGATTGAGGACAACGCGAATGGGGCGCCAGGTGGACTAAGTGATGACAATGAACTCGAACAGATCAAGTTGACCGAGGCATTCCGGAAACTGACGGCGCTGGGCGTAGGCGAATCTCTAGCGGCAATGTGGATTCGGCAAGACCCCGAGCGCGCTCTCGCAGCCGCAAATTACACGGACAATCGGGTTTCGCGAAAGCTCATCACTTCGAACGCCGCCGGCTATGTTCGATCGGTCTACGAGGGGGCTACGGATATTCCACTCATGCAGCAAAAGAAGCCTTCCGCCCCTCCTGCTGCAGCCGAGCTTCCCGGGCTTTCCGCCGCTGAAGAGGAGCGGGCTCAAGCGGTGCGGTCAGCTATGGCCAAGCTAAGCGATGCCGAGCGCAGTGCTTACGTGGAGAAGTTTCGGGAACAAGGGGGAGCGACGAGCACCTACAACCCTGAAACCACCAAGTTCCGTAGCGTGACCGAGCGAATTGCCTTTACCGGGTGGCTCGCCCGGAATCTCTCGACGCAGTGACCCGTTGGATCTAGTGCTCGTTCGAGGCAGACCGGATCGCGAGCAAGGTTAAGCAGAATCGGGGGATCAATAGTTTGCTCAGACAAACTTACCCCCTTTTCATTAACTACGAGACTTAACGCTTGTCGTTGTTGATAATTCGATGAGTTGCATTATTTACCGCCCTTCCCCTTCCCCTTCCCCTTCCCCTTCCGTGCGGTCTGTCGGGGCATACTCTACCGAGGCTCTAGCAATCTGAGCATCGACCAAGTTTGCTCGAACAAACGACGCTGTTATGGGGCGGTCTGACCTTTAAGGAGTTCCTTGCGGCATCTCGCGACGCACCACTTCTCAGTGGCCCCTGCAGTCTTTGTTTGGACAAACTTTTCTGATCGGATGGATGATTGACGGCTCCGCATGCTCACTAACGCGAGATCTACGTTTTTCAGCAAGGCGAAGTAGCTACCACGTCAAATGGCGTATCTCTCAGATGCGTCCACCGAAGTGAGGTCCCCGCTCAAAAAAGCGTCGCCTGATAGCCAGATGGTGAAAGGTTTGTGCTCACAGAGTTTGTTCAAACAAACCTCTTATGAATCATGTCGCGCGGGAGCGTGCCGCCCGAAAGGGGGCTCGATTTGTACCCGCTTAGGATTTGCCGAGCCGGTGCGTTGTGCGGCGGCCCAAATCGGAGCCAACATGTGCCTGGCGGGGGAGGGGAGTTTGTCCGAACAAATTGTTCATTGAGAGCCCCCGGATGGGTCCGTGACTACATAGGTCCAATTGGGGCGGGTCGCCGGCAAAGTCCGTACATTCTTATGTCGGCCTGGTTGTGTGGTTGCCCGCGTAGGGGGGGGAGTTTGTTCGAGCAAACTCTAATGGTGCCGTAATCGGGATCGGCGGCTTCGCCTTGCCGGAGTCGGGCGCTTGGTGGTTCTGGAGCGGCAGTCGCCGCGCATTGGATAACCTGAATTGTGGAAATTTTGCACGGAGTCCGAAATTGGACTTGCTGCTCATCGTGTTGGCAATTATGATGATTATCAATTTGCCGCATTGAATATTTAATGTTCGTGTTGCTGGTGTTTCGGTCGTTAGGGAATGTTGGCCAGCGCGGCGAAGGGTTTGTTCAGACAAACTTTTCCAACCACATTCATGCGAGGAACGGATGAGTGCAAAAGCAGAGAAGGGCGAGGCGACTCAGGGTGCCAAAGCGAAGATCATCTTCGTGACTAACCAGAAGGGGGGGAGCGGGAAGTCCGTGTCGGTGATGAATCTCGCTGCGGGTCTACATAAATTCGGCGCTCGAGTGATGGTCGTCGATATCGATCCCCAAAACACAATTGTCAGCTGGTTCAATAACGGCGAAGACATCCCATTTCCTTACAGCAATCTTGCCGCAGCGACCGATAAGGCGCCGAGGGAAATCGAGAAGCTCATGTCTTCGTACGACTTCATCATCATCGACGGACGCCCGCAGGTGGACACGAAGGTCACGCAGATGCTAATGATCAGCGATTTGGTTGTGATCCCTCTGCGCCCAAACACAATGGACTTCGGTGCAACGAAAGTCCTCGTCGACCAAATCCACCTCGTGCGAGAGGAGGACAACCCCGACCTCAAGTTCGCTTACCTCCTGAACCAGGTAGCAGACGAACGCCGGATGCTGTTTACCCTGTGTCACGATGAAATCACGGAGAAGGGCTATCCGCTTTTCAAGACCCACATCCGGATGCGTGAGTGCTATCCCCAGGCGTATGCCGTCGGAGCCACCGCTTATGCGCCTCATCGCGCGTTCCGTCCGGCGGCTATCGAAGTGAGTGCGTTGACAGAAGAGGTTGTTGAAATGCTCGGCGTTGGCGATCGTTTCGGCCCGTCGAAAAAAACGAAGACCAAAGGAGAGTAGGCTATGTCCAAGAATCCGCTTATGGCGAAAATGCGCTCGTCCTTGCAAAGGGAGGAGCAGCCGACTCAGCCTGGGTCTGTAAGCGCTGTAGAGGCGCCGCTCGCGATGCGTAATCGATTCCGTCTTGCGGAACAGCTCGAAGCGCAGCCGGCGATTCACGGCCCGGCGGTCGCGGCACCCGCTGCGCTCACTCCGACGCATCTCCCTGATGATACCGAGTGGAGCGCGGAGTACCGTAAATGGTGCCTTGAGAACAACTATCAACCTGGCGCAACGATCGAGGTGAGTCTGAGTCAGGTCAAGGAGTCGGTGTTCAATCCGCGGCACTTTTATTTGGCTCGTCGCCTTGAAGATCTCGTGGCGAGCATTGCGGAAGCAGGGCAGCAGCAACCGATTCACGTGGTGCCCGACTACGATCGCCCCGGCGAGTTCGTCGTTCATGACGGCGGTCGTCGTGTGCGAGCGATGCGATCTCTCAAGCACGCCAAGGCTCGCGCGCTGGTTGTCGATGTGCCGATCGGCATCCAGAGCTACAAGCTTGGTTACGAGCTCAACACGCGCCGCGAAAATCAGACGCCATTCGACAATGCGGTGAAGTGGACCTATCTGCTTGAGAACAAACACTTCGCAAGCCAGAAGGAGCTTGCCGAGACGCTCGGTCAAGACGAATCCATCGTGTCTCAGACCCTGACGATCGGCAAGATTCCCGAGGAAGTCATGCTCGAGATGATGTCCAATCAAGAGAGATTTCCCGTTCGCGTGGCCTATGAGGTCAGCAAGTTTCACCAGGATAATGGGGGGGATCTTGAGAAGACCCTTGACCTGGTTGAGCGAATCATCCGTCTTGATATGAAGCAGCGTCAGGTCATCGAATTCAGGTCTCGGTACAAAGCCATGCGCAGCGACGCAGCCCCAGTTGCTCCTCGCACGCCTCGTCAGCGATCCGCTACGCCATCTCCGACTGCTTTGATGTCTTCAGCCACTCAGCAATATGCGCCGCAAGCCCGTGGGCCGGTCGGGGCAGAGGGTGAGGGGCCTGCGACCGAGGAATATTTGTCGGCTGATGGAAGTATTCGCGCAGTGCTGGTGGAACGGGATGGCGGCATTGCCCTCGATATCCAGGGCGGAGGCCGCGAGGATCTATCGGCGATCATCCAGTCGCTTCGGGACCTCCTGACGAGCGCCGTTCGTTGACGAGGAGCAGTTTCTGCACCGCTGGGCCGCGAATACCGCGCGAGACTTATATGGCACATCTGGTTCTTCAAAAACAGTCCGATAACAGCGCGGCGAGTGGCCGTATTTTCAGCGTTTGTCTTGCCGTTGCGGCGACGTTGACCTCCTTGTTCATCACGGTCATTGCCAGTGAAGAACGTGGTGCTACGTGGGCTGAGAAGGCAGTTTGGGTTGCAACAGGCGTTGTTATCCTGCTTGCAGCGCATCTGCTGCCAGCGCTGACGAAAGGTGCGCGTATGTCCGTCAAGGGTATGGCGCTGCCAATCTGGATCGCCGCGCTTCTTGCCACTGGCTATACCCACGCGACGTTCTTTCTGAATGCGCAGGGCAGGGTAGGGGAGCAACGCGCTTCGGATGTCGGTGCGACGATGTCCGTACCCGCTCTCCCGAGCGTGCATAGCCTGCGCAGTCGGACGAAAATTGCTGCTGATGTGGCCACGACGCTGCGAAATTTGGCGCTTCTCGATATCGGTCGGTGCGGTGCCAATTGCGGGGCAGTGAATGCACGGCGCAAGGCATTGTCGGCCCGCCTAGAGGCTCTTCGAATTGAGGATGCCGAAGCGGTTCGAGCTGAGAAGGCCGCCGACGCTCGTATGGCCGCCGTCGACCGTAGCCAAAAGGCTCAGGATAATGCTCGCGTGGATCCTTTTGTGGCCAATCTGGCGGCAGTTCTGCGTCTTCGGACTGACCTGATCAGCCTGATCATGGCTATCGTGCTGGGATGGCTTGTCGATGCTGTGGCTGTGGTTTCATGGGCATCGGTCGCGCGATCGCGCCCGGGAGCAGTTGTGCCGGAGATCGCCCCACAGGCGCCTGTCGCAGCGCCGGTTTTGCGGACGTGTGATGTGTCGGGAGCCGCTGCCGTCGTGGGGCAGGCCGCCGCGAACGAGCCTCTTTTGCACGAAGAATTCGTTGCTCCGTCCATTGGGGAATGTGAGTTCCCTGTTGAACCTGCCGTCGCCGCAGCTACGGCGCAGGAGGAGGAGCTTGCGAGCCTTGCCGATCTCGCGGTCGCTATCCGCGCGGGTAGGGTAAAGAGTACGCTGTCCTCGATTCGCGCTCACCTCGGCTGCACGGACGGCGCGGCGATGGCTCTTCGTCGTCGCTTAGCCGAGGAGCATCCGGATCTGTTCCGGCCCGTGTCCCGCCTTTGCTGATCAGTTCTGGTTAATATACCGACCGCCGCTTAATAACTTCTATCACGCGCTCGACGAGCGCGTGATAGTCGTCAATGAGGGCTCGGCGAGGGTAAATCGAACGCTTAGTGCAAATTGCAGAAAGATTCGCGATCGGTTCCTCCTACGACATGGGTTTAGACGAAAACTCAGGCATTTTTGAGCCCGATGCTTGATCGGTGTAGCGTATTAGCGGCCGTTGCCAAGACGTGTCGACAGGGGAGGGCGCTGAACGTTGATGCTGAAACGCGCTGTTCAATATGCGTAGTGTGTAGCCTTATTTCGCCTCTTCCCAGGGGTGAAACTTTCGTGCCCATTGTCGTATACGAGGGCATGGACCTTGAAAATTCCCCCCTGCCTAATCCGTTGACTGACCAGCGTCTCGCCGGCACCCGTCGCGTGCTGTTGAACGCAGCACTATATCTAGGTGTTCCGGTGCCGCAGGCTGCGGCCGCTCCATCCCCCATGACCCGCGGACCCGTGGCCCGTGTTCCAGTTCGTGCGGTCATTCCTTCCATTGCTCATCTGGTCGCGCAAAGGGAGGGGCGGGTTGTCGGAACGCGTGATGTTCCGGAGGGCGTTGACGGCTGGCCAGATTACCCGCATTCCCCTACCGCACAGTGTTGCGCTTGAGTATGCGCGCTACGCACGGCCCCATGCACGCTCCCTTTCTCAAATCGGGCTTGCGTTACGTGTTGCGTCCTGTTCTGTTGCGTATGTTCCGCGTACGCGTGACATACAATGCCTCGACGACGGCTCTCCTGAGGTCAGGAGAGCCATGCATTCTCGCGTGCAATCACGTTTCGCTGCTGGACGGGATCATCGTTGCGCTGGCATCTCCGGTGCCGCTCGCGTTCGCGGTCGACACGGAATACTCGCGCGGGGCAGGGGCCACGACTCGCTTCCTCCAGCTCCTGGCGTGGCTCGGCTTTGGAAAGATCATTCCGACTGACGCGACAGCTCCGTTCGGAGTACGGACCCTGCTGACCGAATTGACCCGCGGTGGTCGCGTGATGGTGTTCCCCGAGGGGCGCATTTCAGAAACTGGGGAGAGGGGACTCGACCAGCCAGGTGTGAAGTGGCTTGCTGATCGCTCAGGAGTTGCAGTGGCGGAACTCCAGATTCGAGGAGCTGAGCAAAGTCGATTATTTGCTAAGAACGGTTCGGCCATGTGGCCGCGAATCAGAATTTCCTTTTAAGTCTGAGCTCGGCTTTATTCGTATCCACGGCAGGGCACAAATTCGTTACGTCGAGAGGAAGGCAGGGGAATTTCGGCGGGCGGGACTTCGGGCCATTATTGCGGATATCCGCGCGAAGTCTCGGAGAAAGTGCGGATGAACACAGAGATCAGCGAACTGGATTGTCCGCCGTTCATCCCGGCGGCATTTCGGCGTTACCGTCTTCAATGCATGCCTGATGGCTGCTACGCCTTGTTTAAGCGCAACGGTGACACTGCTTGGAGAGGTGGCCAGCGGGCTGACCTCCAAGGCCGTTTAAGTGGCAAGACGACGTTGCGACAGGCTATTAAACGCGATGGATTCACGTGGCCTGAGTGTGAAATCGGTATAGGAGAAATGATCTTGAACCACACGATGGAGATTGAGCGCGGCATACAGCTGTTAGCACTATGCCAAGCGCTAAAAATTGAGAAGGACGGCGTGGATCGGCCCGCACCGCAGACGATCGATCAGTTCGCGAGAGACATCAACGCTGCGAGCAAGAATATGTCTGCTCTGTACAAGTTGATTCCGCAAATGCACCGTTTGGCAGAACTCGGGCGGAGGCTCGAAGCTGATGGCAAACTGAAGGTCGACTACGGCGATGACTACTCCACCGCTGCCCTCGATTTTGTGATGGCCGAACACGGCCTTCGTTGATCGGAAAAACGATAACGACGACCGAAGAGCAGGCAATCCGTGACCGTCAGGTCAATGATTGGACCAAGGAGCTGAAGCGTCTTGCTGGCCAAGTTGCTGCGGCGAAGGGCATACCAAGCGCGATTTTGATGATCACGCCCAGGAATGAAGGTTACGAGGACGTCGTGCCCGAACTGATTGCCGAGGATGCGCTCTAGGTCCATCGCGACGATTGGCCGGAAGGCTTCGACGTCGAGAATCACAACCGCACGACGTAGACACGGAAAATGGGATGCTAAAACGACTGTGGTGCCGGATTTTCGGTCACGCGAAGCCGATCACGTACAAGGCGCGTCCTGGCGTCTTTTATATCGGCCATGATGGGACTGGCTGGGCCGAAGACATTCGATGGGACTGCCCGCGGTGCGGGGGCCAAGCGAGTGCTATTTCGTTGCTCAGTACACGCCGCCGGCGCGTTCCTGCGGCAAGTCGAATTGAATAGAAGTAGCCATCGGAAAAATGGCTCGCTTGCATCAGACAGTAAGCCGGATAAATTCCTTATGAGTGCGCCACGCGAATCGCGCAGTGCGCTTGCTCAAAACTAATCCACCAACGCATACTGCGCGTCTTAGCTTTAACGAGGAGTCTCATGTTTAAGTATCTGGGTGCAGTTGTTATGGCTCTCATGCTCTCGGCCTGTGGCGACCATGCAGGCTCGCGCGATTCGCTTGCCGGTACGTGGGGCGTCAAGGATGGCGATACCGTCAAGCCGCTTCTGAAGGTGGAGAAGAGCGGTGACCGGTACACCGTCTCCGACTATAAGAACGGCAACTGGGAACCGGTGCAGGAGCAGATCAAACCGATGACGCCGGGCGATTTGGCGAAGATCACCGGCAACAAAGAGGCGGATAGTGTAGTTGGCATTCAGACCAACGCGTTTGCGTTCTTTCACACGCCGGTCGGCTGGTCGGTGCCCGGGTTCACGACGCAGACGGGCTACGTTATCTTCGTCCCGATCAGGCTCGTCGACCTTCAGCGTATCTCGTAATCGGTCTCATGGCGTCACCTCGATGATTTGTAACGCCATATTTTCCGACTTGAGTTCGTCCGAGTCAAAACAACAATACGCCATCGCCACTCGGGCGAACTCACTGCAAGCATGCTGTAATCTCAGCGTTCGAGGGGAGGGGGCATTACCTCTCCTCCACGTCCCTCCTGTCAAGGCACTCCACAGTCAGATCGCAGATAGCTGCGCCTAGTTCTAGATCAAAAATTCAATCTCGACGCGGGGCGGCCGACCGCTCATTCCCAGTTCATTCGATGGCTCTGGGTCGTTTCATCGTGGCGGCGATCGTCCTCTTCGTGTGCGTATTGGCTCGTCGTGTTGATTGAATCGTGGCCGAGGTTATCGCGCACCGCGCGCAGATCTATCTTGCTGTCCAGCATGTGCGATGCGGCGGTGTGTCGAAGCCAGTGCGCGGACGCGTCGCGTATGTGAGCTGCGTGCTCGGCATATTCGCCGCCCTTAGCTTCCGTCCAATCGGCTGTATGCTTGAAGACTTCCTTGATAGCATTGTGCACAGTCTTCCGATTGACGCCTTCGCCTGGAGCATTGCCGGAACGACGACGAAACGGCAGGAGAAGGGGGGGAGGGGCCGTATCGTTCGGCGCCGGTAGCGGATCGAGGCCATGAGCCTGCCGATAGCGCATCAATTCGGCAAGTAGTTCATCCGAGACGGGAATACGCCGGTACTTCTGGCCCTTACCGACAACCTCCAGCCACCAACGCGTTGTGCCGTCTGCGCCAAGTTGCCGCACGAAATTTCCCATCGTGCCCGCGGCGACTTCCGAAAGCCGGAGACCCATTAGGTAGAGGAGGGTGGTCAACCACCTCGCGCGAGCCTTGTCCCGCAACTGCTTTGGATCCTCCTCCGGCATGGCAGAGACGTAATCCTTAACGTGCTGCCACATGATGCCCGGGAGGTAGCGCGTGACATGCTGCGCCGGCCGACGGCGCCGCTGTCGCAGCAGGCCAAGCGGATTGCCACGCAAGTACCCGGACTCCACGAGCCAACCAAACATGCTGTCCAGTATCACGACGGCTTGCTTGATGCTTGCAGGTTCAAGCTTGCTTGCAAACGGCCGCCAGCGCGGATCGTCCGTCGAGTAGCGAGCGCCTTTCTCCGTGATCCACGTCGAGCTCGGCTGAGGGTTCGCCAGAAATTGCCGATACCGCGCCAGGTCCTCGTGTGTCAGCGAAGAAACGGGTTTGAGTTCGGCAATCACTGTCCAGATCGGGTTGGAGGGATCAGGCGCCGCAAGGAATGCCCGGAACAGGCGCAGATCTTCCTGAGCGATCGCGCTTGGCCCCTTGAGCGCGTCCGCGATCGCCCAGAGCAACAGACGATCGGATTCCTTCCGATAGTTCGCGTGCGTTGACGGGCTTTCGACATAGTTTGCCAGCCACAAAGATATGGCTTCCAGATCGGTCTCAGCGCGGATTTGCCGCAGCGCTTTGTCGCCGAGATTGGAGCCGAAGGGGCCAACTTGGTTCGCGCGCAGTTGGATCGCCGAGGCATATTTGGTGGGCAAGCCGAGTTCCGTAATCATCGACCATCCTGTTCAGTTCATGAGTGAGCGGACACAGCATCGCTCACTAGTAAGAAATAAAAGCTAACGAATTAAGACCCTTAGATTCCAGCCAATTCGGCAAACACTTAAATTCCGTCCTCACAGCATGGCTCCATGTCCGTCAGGACAGAATTTAGGTACAAATCTGCGGGGTGTCATTGATGCCCATTATAGGTGTAATGGGAATTAAACAATAGAATCTATTGATTTTTTTTGTTCATAGCGCAAAAAAACACGCGCGGAAAATCTCGGCACCGTTCACCCGGCCCTGCGGCACACTCACGCGAGGTCGTCCTCGCCAAAAGCTTGATCTTGGTTGCGGGCGCGCCGTGCGGCTTCCGAATGAAGATATTGGGATGTTGTAGAAATGTTGGCGTGCCCCATCAGGTCGCGTACGGTGTGCAGATCCGCGCCGCGCTCGAGCGTGTGCGATCCGAAGGTGTGACGCAGCCAGTGCGGGGTCGCCTCGCGCAGGCGTGCCGCATCCTGCGGCGAGACCGTGGCGATATAGTCGGCCGCGCCTTCGAAGCACGAGCACAGGATCTCGGCCACACGGTGGGCTTCGAGTCCCGGCGCTGGCTGATACCCACCCCCGCCCGGCGCGCCAGCCACCGCTGGCGCCAGCGCGGTGGCGCCGAGCTCGCCTTCGGAGACCGTTAGCCGCCCGACGATCGGTTCGTCCGGGTGCTGGTGTGCAAGCAGGCGGCCCAACCCCCGTGCCTCGAAATAGTCCTCCAGCAGTGGAACCGCAGCCGACGGTAGCTCGATCTGCCGCACCTTTGTGCCCTTCCCGAGTACGCGCAGCACCCATCGCTCGCCGAGTTCGCCCAGCCGCTCAAGCTTGAGATCGCCGGCGCGCGCCGCAGCGAGCTCCGATAGGCGTGTGCCGGTGACGTAGGCAAAGCGCACCAGAAAACGCTTGCGAACAGCGGCCGGGTCGTCGGGCGGCAACGTAGCCAGGTAGTCGCGCAGGATTTGCCACTGGCGCTTGGTGAGGCTGCGCCCGACGTCGATCTGCCCGGCTGCGCGGGTGTGCTTGGGCTTCTTGACCGCGTCGAACGGGTTGGATGCCAAGTACTTGACCGCGTTAAGCCAGCGGCAGAGTGATGAGAGCACCGTCATCGCGTGCCGTACGCTGGTCGTCGAGGCGGGGCCCGCAAACGGTCTCCAGTTTGGACTGTAACGCGGAGCGTTTCGACGTGGAGGCGCGACCCAGCGCGTGGCGGGTTGCGGGTTCGATAGGAATTCCCGGTACTCCGTCACGTCTTCAACGCTCAGGTCAGAGAAGGCTCGTTTGCGCTCGAATAGCGCCCAGAGTAAGAACCGCTCGGCGTGCCCGCGGTAGGTCAGCCAAGTGTTGCCGCGCACGGGCTGCAGTGTCGAAAGCCACGCCTGAATGGCAGCGAGGTCATCGTTGGCGTCAAGCCGCGCTCCCGCCTCCCCTGCGTAGCGGTTGCTTCCTGCCCGGCCGGACAGCGCTGGCGGCAGGATCAGATATTCGAGGGGCACGATGTCCGTGCGTTGCGGTTGCAGCTGCCGCAGCATGGTCGGCGCGGCTGCCTTGCGCGGCGTGAGCGCGCGCGGGTCGATTACGCGCCCGAGCGTCTGGGCATTGTCGTCGAGCCATTTTTGGATGCGTTCGGCCGCGACCGGACCAAGCTTGTTCACTTTAGTGTGCCAGCGGCGCCCTCGCACCTCGATGAAATTGAGGAGGTCGGCCAGCGTCAGCAGCCCCGCGCGCTCGAGGCGGTCAGCCACGGCTGGGTGGAACCAGCCGGCGACGTGGTGATGCGCTTGCGGCTTGACGGCAAGGAGCTGTTGCAGGCGGAACAGCGCCCTCACCTGCTTTTGGCGCAGTCGTTCGTTGCGCGCTCGCTCGCGGTCGACTTGGCCGGCAGGAAATTCGGATTCAAACAGTGAGATGAGCTCGCGCTGACTATAGAACTGGTGCGGGTCACGCTCCTCGGCGAACTCCTCAAGCGTCGGGGTCGCGGCCGGCGCGGCGCCGCCCTCCCCGTCAACTGGCGCCGCGATACGTTCGGGAGGGATTGCGAGCAGACGCGCGGCGCTGTAGTCGCGCTCGCGGCGCGCGCCCGCCAGGATGCGCTCCTTGATCCAGAGCAGCGTCGTTTTGGCCATGCGCAAATCCAGACCAGTCTCGAGATACTGATCAGCGAGTTTCTCCAGCGCCAGGCCCTCGAGATACCCGCGGAACAGTGCGAAATGATCCAACCCAAGGTATTCGCGCGTGGGCATGGCGCGGCGCGGCGGGCCTTTGCGGCCTGGTGGCGTGGCGGGGCCCGCCTGTAGTCGGGTGCCACCTTCCGTCGCGGCAGCCTCAGCGGACACTGATGCGGAGAGTACTTCGGTGAAGGCGACGTCCAGGACGTCATCGGATGCGCCAACCGCGTGGCGCCGGCGTGCGGCCACTGGGTGCTCGGCGGCGGAAGGTGATCCAGGCGTCTGCGTCATAGGCGGGTCTTCTTCTGGGCTAGTACGGCGCCGCGGCGGTTTCGTGCGTGACCAAGCCCCAGTTCGCGTGCCCCCCCCGGGATCTCTCCAAGTAGGTGCCGTGACCACCGAGAGCGGTCGAAACGCCTTATGCATCAAGAGTATACCCAGAATCTATTCTAGACTGGCGAAGATAGTGCACAAAAACAACTACCCGACTAAGAACACTTATCGAAACATGACTTGTTGAGAATTGTTCGTGTTTATTGGTCGAATCCGTCAGTTTGCGTCCGTCGGCGCCCATTTTCAAGCAGACGTAGATGCTCGTTGCGCAAATAAGTACACGACATGGGGTGCTAGTTCGCGAGAGTCTGCGCGCGACCGAAGCAACTTACGTCCGCCTAAGGCCTGAAAGATCGCCACTCGTCGCCCAGCGGCGGCGTGCAAGCTGGCGTGCGTTGCTTTTTCGGCGGGATCAGCGACGTTCATTGCTATTCGGTCAAGCCGGCGCTGCCTTCTGAGGAGGCTGTTCGCGGAGGGAGCTGACACACGTTGCGTCTTGGGAGCGAGCGTTGACGCAACATGCTTGTACCGTGTGGCACTCGGACGCGGTTGCGTTTTCGGTACGGGCATCAGCAGTCAAACGGCGATGGCAATACGGATGTATTTCATGCTTTGTTAGCCGGCATCCACCTGAGGCACCGACGGGGCGTTATAAAGCCAACTCGAAGCGTTTCCCAGCCTTCTTGGCCGCGGCCCGATGTTCCCGCAGGAAGTGGATCTGTGCTTTGTTAAGACGACGACGTAGCTCCGTCGAGCCTCCAGCAAGCACCAGATCGCGCACGCCAGGCTCGAGTCCTCGCTCGAGCAGCAGTTCGCCTGCGTCACTGAAGGCTATCAGATGCGCATCGAACAACGCATGGAGGTGCGCGCACAGCATGAGGCCGTTATTCCCCGACACCCGATCGGGCGCCGCTGCATCCGCCCACGGGGCGATGTGGCAGGCCTGCACGAGATTGGGTGAGTGCAGGCCCGTAAGAGAACAGCATCGCCCCCAAATCCTTCGAACGTTCCTCACGAAGCGCTCGTGACCGACACGAAGCGACGAGAGGCCATGCTGGTCGTAGCCCCCATGCCCGGCAAACTCCGCGGCGGTCTCGCCGTTGTCAGGCATTTCGAGCGCCGGGTAAACGTATGCTCCCTTGTCGATCCAGGCGACAGTCGGATTCGCGCTGAGCCGAAAACCGCGAAAGAACGTTGAGAACGATACGACCGTAGTGCCGATCGGCTGCCACTTGCGCGAGACAGTGAAAACGTAACGAGGCCGATTTCGCGCTGTCTCGCCGGAGACGAACATCCTGACGCACGACCCAATGTACAAAGTGGACTGCCCTTTCTCGGTATAGAAAAGAAGGATCGGACGCCCCTTAATACCGGCCTCGCGCGCGACCTCCGGAAGCTCCCAATGACCGGCCTGCCTCAAGCGGAAAAACGCGCTGTTCGTCTCGCGACTTGCCGCCGTCCTGTTGGTGGCATTGATGGCTAGGAACGGAGTGTCCAGCCCTTTAATGTCCGACCATCTGTTCAACTCGAGCATCTTTAACCTTAGGTGTTCAGTCGTCGCCAGCACAATAGCGCTCGTGCCTGGAGTATAAGGCACTCACCGTCCTTGTCCTTTCCGGGCGGGACAGACTCGACCCCACGTCTCTGGCCACGGCTAGCGTCGACAAGTCGTGCCGGCTCGCAATACTCTTGGGCGTAGCGCGCCAAACCGCGTGCCGTCGCGTGCTTGTCACACAATCACATTCCCAGTTTCTCGCAATCGAGACTTTCCGTCCGGCTTACGCCGTCGCTGACAGTGAGATGGCCTAGGGCGAGGCTTTCACACGGTCGGCGAGCGACTCGTATACACTTCGGACTGCGCGGGGCCCATAGCGGCGCTCCAATTTGCGCACGATAAAGTGCCCTTTTGCCATGTCCTGAAAATGGCTCATAAACCCCGCGTTGATTGCCGCACCACCAAGTGCTCCAATCGCGGGTATGAGCTGCGCCATTGTTTTCTCGGAAACCGATATCGCAAACCGCTCGGCAATTCTCTCAATGAGTTGGATGAGCGCCGGGGTGCTCTTGCGACCAGCACCCGCCGCCATGTACTTGATTGCCTCTTGCACAGCGCGTGCCAGCCCTGCTCTGATCGCGAAATACCCGCTTTCAGCGGCATCGTCAGACTTAGACGTACCGCCCAGAGCAAACACCGTGAGACACGCGAGTTTGGTCTCATATTCGCTGACAACCTCTCCATAGCTTCGAGCCACATCGGCGATCGATCTAAGCATGATCGTCGTGGAAACGGGTAGCTCCAAAGGAAGTCCTGCAAGCCCGAAGAACCCACCGACTGCCCCAGTTGTGGTCACGCCGGCCAAATGCCACCGGTTGGACGCCGCTTGACCAGGCACATCCTTCATTGTGAACACAGCGGCATCGGCTGCCTTGAACATCGCTGCCTTTGAGGCATCGGCAACTATCAACTGCCAACTCTCTGGCAGCCTCCCAAACGCCATATCGATGGGCTTTCCGACCGCACTCGCAATGCGGGCAGCGAATCCAGGATTTTCAAGCAAGTTTCTTGCGAGTAGAAGTTCGGCGAGGTCTTCGTCACTGAATTGCATTGGTTCTCCAGTTTCGCGCACGGGAAAGTCGCCGCGCCGATTCTTCCGTAGTGCCAGCACTCAGTTCGCGCTGGTGAGACGATGATGCATGAGAAACATAGGTGCCGGCTCCGCAATGACGATGGCCAGCTGATAGAGGAGCGCGGCAGTGCTCAGGCGCGTAAAGCCAGAGTCGAATGCGTCGGTTTCGGCGCCTCACTCATAGCTCTCGCGGTTTGATATACCTCGCGGAAATTTCATGGTGCCTCAACGTTTCAGCAGTCAGTAGCGTCCAGATAGTCATAGCTTCACAAGCATCCCTGCTCCTTTTCCGATCTCAAGCGAGCCGCAGCTTCGCCGCAATTTCGCTTGGGTTCAGGTCGGCGACAAACACTTTCTCAGACTGGCCGCCCGCGGTCGCAAGAAACACGTCGCACCCAAACGAAAGCGAGCGCGATTCAATCGCCTGTACGGCGCTTGGTCGAATAAGGCTGTTGCCGACCTGAACGAGAATTTCAGCCCCATCGCTTCGTTCCCGCCGCACCACCATGCCATCGTCAGCGATGACGAACCGGTATTCATCAATCGTTTTCGGATCGGCGCATAAGGCGTAGGCCTGTTCCAATTGCCGACCCGAAAGCTCCGAATAGAGTGTTGTTTTCATCGATTTTTCCTATCCTTCTCGACTCACTGAACAACTGCTCCGTCGTGCTGATAGACCAGCACCTCCCCTTCTCCGAGGAAGGCCGAACGATCTCCGCCGTCAAACCACACGCATACCGTTTCCGTCATCTGAATCTGGGCACCAGCGAGTGGCTGGCCCATCAAATCTTTGAGTGGGAAATCGCAGTCCTTCGTGTGTCCAACAATCGCCGATAACGCCAAATCGATCTCGTCGTCATGCAAGGCACCAATCCTGTAGCCGTCAGATGTAAAGCGCCACAGGATACGTCGTTGAATGTTGTTCATATGTCTTCTATCGCGGTTATGGCAACCAAGCATGGCTAGCAATTTCTTTCGCGCCCGCCGGCGAAAAACCGCCTAGCTCGATGAGATTGAGCTCCAGTTCTTCCGGCGTCGATGCATCTACATGCATCGTGTCGTCCGCTGACACAGGCGCACCCGCTATCACGCCCGGAACATCGCCGCCAAGAATTTGATCCTCACCGTAGTTTGTTTCGACCCGCAGCTCGCGGGCCCCGTCGTCGTCGTTGTATTCCTTCAACTTAACCGGCCGATCGTCAACTGTTCCTGCGAAAACTGTCTTCCACATGGACTATCCCTTTTGGATTACGCTGGCTACCGGCCGGCACGCGGGCGCAGATTGCGCTTTCTTTTTTTCCGATCAAAGGTGGTAGTGGTGCGCAGCGACCTGGGAGTAATGGCTCAATGCTTGGGCCACCTCTGCGTTCAACTGGCCCGAGCGAACAGTGAACTCACTAACTTCGCCCGAGGAAGGCGGGATGCCGTTTTCGAGTCGGTCGTGCCATGCGGTCGCGTACGCTACCGCTTCCGTTAGGCGCGCGCGATAATCTCTTAGTGCCCTATCAAGGTCTGCCTGACTGAAGTCACTCATAGCTCGCTTCCTTTTTTCCGATCAGGACTTCAGTGAGTCGATCCGGGCGTAGATCCGGTTAAGCTCGCTCTGATAGACGCGGTTCTCTTCGTCGTTGGCGTCGATCTCAGACGCCAACAGATTCGCGCGCTCGTTCAACTGCTCAATGGTCATGCTCTCAATCGAGTCCATTCGTGCTCTCCTATTTTTCCGTCCTGTTGTTCAGACCGACGGTGGCGTCGGCGGCGTTGGGTCGCAGCAGTGTGTGGGAAACTCCCAGCTTGCGTCTTCGAGCTTCGGACCGCTCGCGTAAAACCACTCGAAGTCGTCTCCGCGATCCGCTGTAGCCAGCCGAGGGTTCTCCCAAGAGGGCGCCCATAACCAAAGCGCCCTTCCGGCGAACCACTCTTCGCCATCGTCGAACTCGCGCCAGTTGCTCAGTTCCATTTTTCCGTGGTTTTCCTAAAGCACTGACGGTCGCAGATAGACCTTGTCACTGCTTCGATACTTCCGAAAGAATTCGGCCAAGAATGACCTCACCGCATCGTAGTCGTTGAGAAATGCCATGACCTCTGGATCGCTCCCATCGTCTTCGGGAAGGTCATGGTTGACGAAGTACTGCAAGGCCATCTGCCACTTGACGTCCTCCTCTTCCGTGATTTGGTAGTGCCCTTCCAACCACTTGTACTCGTCTGATGTGCCTTCTAATCCCGGATCTCCCCAGACGCGCTCCATCTCGTCGATGATGGAATAGAACATCGAGGTTTCAATTCCGTCATCGTCTTCATCTACAGGTGAGGTCATGACCTTTCCTGGTGCTTTGCGTGAAGTGTCATATGCGCACCGTTCCAGTATCTGACATCGAGGTGCACCCGATGGATTCGACTCCTCTCCGCGATTGCCTGTGCGAGCGTTTGCCAGCGATCGCTAAGCTCCGGCGTTAGGCCTATCACGGTCTTCCAGCGTGGCGGGGTTGGATCCAGCTTTGCTGCAAGGGCATCCAGCTTCAAGCCGGCGGCCACGTGGCTGTCCAATGGAACCTCCATCCAAGCCTCGATTCGACCGAGGCCATACGCGTCACACACAAAGCGGTTGTACGCGCAGTTCCGCAGGAAGATATTGACGAACTTGCGCGCGCTGCCCCAATGCCGCGCTTGCGCAGGGAGGTTCGCGATTAGATCGTCGGTCATTTCATCAAGCTTCTTGCGAAAGGTCTTCGGCGCGTTCGCCTTGACGGATCTCAGGTCGTACGTTTGCAGGAACGACCTCGCTGCTTTGATCGTTCCGGGAGGTCCCATTCCGCGAGCCGTCGAAGGACTAATCGCAGTCCTCCCTAAGCGATCTTGGAGAAGTGTGAGCATGTGCTTGTCCATATATTTTTTATTTTTCCGTGGTTATCACCGCATGCGGTCGTTCGGGTTGGGATACCGTTGCAACACCTCCAACCCCGTTAGCGCGCATGGATCGATTGTGTACTCTTCCTCGCCCAGCCATCTACTGTGTTTCCCCGGGCCTGAAATGATCGCCGTTGCGTCAATATTCGCACTGAGTAGAACGCCACCGCCCGAGTAGTAGGCGTTCAGACCCCTTCCGAACATTTCTGCGGTACGACGCTGCGACGACCAACAGAGGCCAATTCTTCCCGCGTTGAAGCGCTCGGCGCTCTCGCCACGATAGAGCGTCAACGACGGGCCTTCGTAGCGTGGTAACACGGCCAGCAGCAGCCGAACCAAGAGCTTGTCGTCGCCGATTTCTTCGCGAATGCGACTGCCGTACGTCACCCAACTGGTGAGGCAATTCTCGCGGTGCTGTCCGATGGAAGAGCATTCGGCTGCGACACGCTGAAGGGCGTCTACCCAGCTCAGGCCATTCGCCTTAGCCCCCTCTCGACTGGGCATATGGTGACCACCAGAGAGAAAAGATGACGTCAGAGAGGCAATGTGCATGTGCGAGAAAATCTACCTTTTTCCGGGTCATTGCTGCGTTTTGCTACCTTGTCCGCCGAGGAACGTTTTCAGAGCCTCTTGCGGGTAGCCGACGAGGGTAAGTACTTCGCCGTCGAGCAGAATCTCGGTGAAACAAACTCCGTCCGTCACTTCGAAGCCGATCACCTCTATGTTCCGAAACTCTTGGCCGAGAAGCTGCGCCTTTTCGTCAGCAGTAGCGCCAACAAATGAAGTTTTACTCATTCGATTTTCCTATGCAGATAGATACACCGCGACCGACGAGCGCTCTAGTTAATCAAGTTTAGAGGCTTCTTCTTGCGCTCTACTGCGTGCTTGGCTCATAGCAGCTTCGACATGGGCGTCCAAGTTGTCGCGAAAGCACATATGGTAAAACTTGTTGTCCGTATCAGGTGACATCGTATGTTTGGCAAGCTCGCTACAGTGCCTGCCAGTCTCCACAAGGAATTGATGTTGCTGATACTTCGAAACCCACATAGGTGTGAATAAGCCCAGCAAGTAAGCGACACCTCTTAGTCTCCAGTTTCAAGTGCAACACCGCGAATGATGTAGGGTGTTGCGATGAAGAAGAACTACAGGCATTTGAGC
>NZ_CABPRU010000012.1 GCF_902459705.1 Pandoraea terrigena
GGGGAAAGGGGTCCCGGTTCTTCCGGGGGGGGAGGTGTAGAGGGGCCCTCCCCCACAACAACCCTGCAAAAAAAAAAAGCGAAAACCAGTAGAAAAACGGGAAACCGAAGAGAGACGGCGTCAGCCGGTTAATGGGATGGACTGCCCCCGAAGGGGTATCGTGCTAGTGACTCATCTCGTTTTCGGAGGCCATCATGGCAATTTCTTTTCTCGGAATCGATGTGGCAAAAAATGTGTTCCAACTGCACGGCGTCGACGCGTCTGGGAAAATCACGCTACGACGCCGTGTCGCGCGGTCACAACTCATGGAAGTCATCCTGAGGCTCACGCCATGCACCATCGGCATGGAGGCATGTGGCAGCGCCCACCACTGGGCCAGGGAGTTCGCCAAGCTGGGCCACGCGGTTCGGTTGATCAGTCCACAGTTCGTCAAACCCTTCGTCAAGGGAAACAAAACCGACAGCAATGATGCAGAGGCCATATGCGAGGCATTGCAACGCCCTTCAATGCGATTTGTTCCGGTGAAGTCTATTGAACAACAGGATGTTCAAAGTCTGCATCGTGCTCGTAGCCGCCTGGTCAACAATCGAACTGGCTTGGTCAGTCAAATGAGAGGCATCTTGGCCGAGCGTGGCATCGTGTTTGCTCAGTCGATCACGCGGGCGCGTCGAGAGATTCCAACCATTGTTGCTGACACCGGCAATGCGCTCACACCACTCGCGCGCGAAATGCTGTCCGATCTCATGGACCAGTTGCGCGAGCTTGACGGTCGAATCGCCGGCTTTGACAAGCGCATTGATGCAGTCTTCAAGGCCAGTGAAACATGTCAGCGCATCGCGAAGATCGAAGGTGTCGGCCCCAAAACGGCCACCGCCATTGTGGCCGCTGTCTCGGATCCGAAGGACTTCAAAAACGGGCGTCATTTCTCCGCATGGCTGGGCTTGGTGCCTCGCCAGTGCTCAAGCGGCGACAAAACGAGACTCCAGGGAATCAGCAAGCGTGGCGATCGACATCTGCGAACATTACTAATTCATGGCGCACGAGCGGTACTGCGAACTGCCCCCACAAAACAAGATAGAAAGCATGCTTGGGCTTTGGCGCTTCAGGAGCGGCGTGGCGCAAATCGTGCGATTGTCGCAATGGCCAACAAGATGGCTCGGACCATCTGGGCAGTGCTCGCCTCAGGCCAGCCTTATCACCCTGCGTAACCTTACTTCCACCGACGATGCGTTGATGATTGACAAGTGGCACACCGGTCGATCCGGCGAACAGGGAACCTGATTTTTATAACGGCCCTTGAGGTCTTCCAGTTGTTGAGGCCTGTTCGTGCGGATTTCCAGTTAGGCGCAGGGCTTACCCATGACGCCGGATATATGTACGCAATCGACTCTCGTGCTCATCGAAACGTCAACTTGCTATCCAGGGCAGTCCATATATGTAGAACGGCCCCCACAGAACGCCAGCAAAAGGCAATAACAACAGCCACAGCCAACCCCTGCCGCGCGATAGCGACGCATTTTCACTCATGATTGCGTACCTCCCGACGGGATCACCACCGATCGCTCACGCAACGTGTGCCTGTAACGACTATATGTCGCAGACAACAAAACGGCCTATGGACAAAGCCCAGTCCTGCCGGATTCGCCCATAAGCCGCATTTCAAGAAGAGAAACCGGCATCGTCACCCCATGCCAGCCCGCCTCCCGCCACCACTCACCTACATCCCAAACCACTAGACAGCCGGCACCACCGCCGTCACCTCAATCTCCACCTTCGCTTCGTCCTCCACCAGATCCGCCACCTCCACCGCCGTCATCGCCGGAAAATGACGACCGATCACCGCACGATAATGCTCACCAATCGCGCGATAACTTTCCACATACTCGCGCTTATTCTTCACATACCACGTCATGCGCACGATATGTTCCGGCTTCGCATTGCCCTCTGCCAGAATCGCCACGATATTCTCCAGCGTCTGACGCACCTGCAGCGCGAAATCATCCGTCTCGAAACGTTGCTGCCCGTTCCAGCCGATCTGACCGCCAACAAACACGATGCGGCTGCCGGCCGTCATCTCGAAAGCCATGCCGTTCGCATAGCCGCGCGGTTTCGCCCATTCAGGGGGTTGCAGAACTTGCAGCATCAAGACACTCCTTCAATCACAGAATCAGGTGCGGCAAAGCGCACAATCGCCGCACGCTGGGCATCGGGTACCGCGATCGGGGCGGGCCTGCCGCCCTCACCCTTCGCGACCCAAACCAATACCAGCGTAGCTTGCAAACGCGTCTCGTCGTTCGCACCCGAAAACCGAATGCGCAACGTCATCGACGAACGACCCAGACGCGAGACCTCCAGCGAACGCTGGAGCGTCTCGCCCAAAAAACTCGGCGCACTGAAACGACACTCAATGTTCGCCGTCGGCACGCCCATCGCATTGCGCAAATGCATCTCGCCAAACGACAGGTCGAGCCCTTCGGCGCACCAGTCCTCGACCAGATCGTTAATCATCTCGAAATAGCGCGGATAAAACACAATCCCTGCCGGATCGCAATGCTTGAATCGCACCAACAACGGCTTCACGAACGCGTGCGCCGCCACCTCAGCCTCCGACATATCCTCTCCTCCCCTGCGTGCCAAATCGCCACACCGCGTCAGTGTGAGTGGGCGCCAACTGGAGCGCCCTACCCGCGCCTCAATGCGCCATCTGCCGCAGCTTGAAACGCTGCAGCTTGCCCGTCTCCGTGCGGGGCAACGCATCGACGAACTCAATCGCCCGCGGATACTTGTACGGCGCGATGTTAGCCTTCACATACTCCTGAAGCGCCTTCACCATCGCATCGTCGCGCGGCTCGCCGGCCTTGAGCACCACATACGCCTTCACGACCTGACCGCGTGCCTCGTCGCTCGCGCCCACCACCCCGCACTCCGCCACCGCCGGATGCTTCAGCAATGCCGACTCCACCTCCGGGCCCGCGATGTTGTACCCCGCCGAGACAATCATGTCGTCCGAGCGCGCCTGATAGTAATAATTACCGGCCTCGTCACAACTGAACGTATCGCCCGGCAGATTCCAGCCGTTCTTCACATAATTCGTCTGACGCGAGTCCGCGAGATATCGACACCCCGTCGGCCCCTTCACCGCCAGCTTGCCCACCTTGCCCGGCGGCAGCGGCTGCATCTTATCGTCCACGATCATCGCGATATAACCTGGCACCGGCTTGCCGATCGCGCCCGGCACCACGTCACCGTTCGCCGCCGAGATGAAAATATGAATCATCTCCGTGCCGCCAATGCCGTCGATCATCTCGATGCCCGACGCCTGCTTCCAGATCTGGCGCGTCGCATCCGGCAACGCCTCACCCGCCGACACCGTCTTCTTCAAGCTCGACAGATCATACTTGTCCACCAGCGCCGCCATCTGACGATAAAACGTCGGCGCCGTGAAACAGATCGTCGCGCCATACTGCTCGATCGACTGCAACAGACTGTCCGGCGTCAACTTCTCCAGCAGCACCGTCGCCGCACCGACACGCAACGGGAACGTCAACAAGCCGCCCGTGCCGAAAGTGAACGCTAACGGGGGCGTGCCGCAGAAGATGTCATCCGGCCCCGGCTTGAGCACATGACGAGGAAACAGATCGCACATCGCCAGCACATCACGATGGAAATGCATCGTGCCCTTCGGCTGGCCCGTCGTGCCGCTCGTGAAGGCGATCAGGCAGACATCGTCCACCGCCGTATCGCAGGCCTCGAAGCTCGCCGGCTGGCCGGCCATGCGGGCCTCCAGTGAACCCTCACCCACGTCGTGGAAGTACACCACCTGCGTCAACGCGGGACAGAAATACTCATGGTCCGCCCGACGGTTGAACTCCAGCTCATCCTTCAAACGTCCATCGCAAAGTGCCGCTCCGATCTCCGCCTTGTCGATGATCTGCTTGAGCTCCTTCGCACGCAACAACGGCATCGTCGGCACGCCCACCAGACCCGCCTTGATCACCGCCAGCCACGCGGCCGCCATGAACAGGTTATTCGGCCCACGCAACAGCACACGATTGCCCGGCACCAGCGCCATGTCGTTGCGAAGCACGTGTGCGATGCGATCCACCATCTCGCGCAAACCACGATACGTCGTCACCGTCGGCTGACCGTTCTCCACCGAATAAATCGCAGGCGCCTCGCCGCGACCTTGCGCAATCGCGCGATCCAGCAGTTCGGCGGCGCAATTGATACGCGCCGGGTACGCCACGTCCGGATTGTCCAGCAAAAACTCGGGCCACTGATCGACAGGCGGCAGATTGTCGCGCGCGAAAGTGTCGAGATGTCCAGATCGTTCCATGTGCTTCTCCTTGCCCCCGGTAATCAAGCATGACGCCTGCGCGCCGCCACAGACCGCGCTCAGCCGTCCTTCAACAGTTCGCGCGCGATGATCAGTTTCTGTACTTCCGTTGCCCCTTCGTAGATCCGCAGCGAACGAATCTCGCGATACAGCCGCTCCACGATCGCGCCCGACACCACCCCCGCGCCGCCGAACATCTGCAACGCACGATCGATCACCTGCTGCGCCGATTCCGTCGCGAACATCTTCGCCATCGCCGCTTCGCGTGTCGTGCGCTGCCCCTGCACATCACGCTGCCAGGCCGCCCGATACGTCAGCAGCGCGGCGGCGTCCACCGACGTCGCCATCTCGCCCAGCGCGGCCTGCGTGATCTGGAAATCGGCGAGCGTCTGCCCGAACATCTCGCGCGACTTCGCGCGCGCCAGCCCCTCGTCGAGTGCACGACGGGCAAAGCCCAGCGCCGCCGCCGCCACCGACGCCCGGAAAATATCCAGCGTCATCATCGCCACCTTGAAGCCCTGCCCCGCCTCGCCCAGACGCGCGGACGCCGGCACGCGACAGTCCTCGAACCTCAGACGCGCCAGCGGATGGGGCGCACTCACGTCGATCCGCTCGGCAATCGTCAGCCCCGGCGTGTCGGCATCCACCACGAATGCGCTGATACCGCGTGCGCCCGGCGCCTCGCCCGTGCGCACGAAAACACAATAGAAGTCCGCGATACCGCCATTCGAAATCCACGTCTTCTCGCCATTGAGCACATAGTCGTCGCCATCGCGCGTGGCCGAGCAAGCCATGGCGGCCACGTCGGACCCGGCGTTCGGTTCCGAAAGCGCGAACGCCGCAATCGCCTCGCCCGATGCCACGCGCGGCAGATAGCGCTGCTTGAGCGCCTCGCTGCCCGCCAGCGTGATCGCGCCGCTGCCCAGTCCCTGCATCGCGAAAGCGAAGTCGGCCAAACCGTCGTGACGCGCGAGCGTCTCGCGCAACACACACAGCGCCCGCGAATCCAGTTGATCCAGCGCGCCGCCATGACTCGCGCTCACGCAATACTTCAGCCAGCCCGCGCGGCCCAGTTCGCGCACCAGCGACACGCACGTCGCGTCGGTATCCGCCTGGTGATCGACCTTCAGCGCGCGCGTGCACCAGGCATCGAGTTCCGCACCCAAGCGCCGATGCGCCTCGTCGAAGAAAGGCCACGCCAGAAAATCGCCGTTGCGCGCGTTGTGGGGAGTGATATCGCTCATCGTCTCGCTCGCGTCAGTCGCCCTTGAACACCGGCTTTTGCTTGGCGACGAAGGCATCGTAAGCGCGGCGGAAATCCTTCGTCTGCATACAGATGGCCTGCGCCTCGGCTTCGGCCTCGATGGCCTCGTCCACGCCCATGTTCCACTCCTGATGCAGCAGCTTCTTGGTCACCCCGTGCGCGAAGGTCGGGCCGCACGCGATCTGATCGGCCAGCGTCTGCGCCGCCGAGAGCACCGCGCCACCGTCATGCAACGCGTTGAAGAACCCCCATTGCAGCCCTTCCTCGGCCGTCATCACACGACCGGTGAAAAGCAACTCCGACGCGCGGCCTTGTCCGATCATGCGCGGCAGCAACGTACACGCGCCCATGTCGGCACCGGCCAGCCCCACGCGTACGAACAGGAACGCCGTCTTCGCCTGCGGCGTGCCCAGACGCATGTCAGAGGCGAGCGCCATCATCGCCCCGGCCCCGGCACAAATCCCGTCGATGGCGCTGACGATCGGCTGCGGACAGGCACGCATCGCCTTGACCAGATCGCCCGTCATGCGCGTGAAGTCGAGCAGTTCCGGCATGCTCATCTGCGTGAGCGGGCCGATGATCTCGTGGACATCGCCGCCCGAGCAGAAATTCCCGCCCGCGCCAGTCACGACGACCGTCTTGATGTCCGTCGCGTAGACCAGCGCGCGAAAAAGATCGCGCAACTCGGCGTACGAGTCAAACGTCAACGGGTTCTTCTTGTCGGGACGATTCAGCGTGATCGTACCCACGCTCGGCCGCCCTTGGGCGTCGTTCGACACCGACCACAGAAAGTGCCTGGCTTCATAGTTCGCGAACGGGCGCTTGTGATGCGCCATCGTCAGTTTCACGTCACTCATTGGCCGATCTCCTTGAATAGGTTGTGCATTGGCGCTTAGCCGACGGTCACTTCGCCGCCCGCCACCGCGACCGACTGTCCCGTCACCGCGCTGGCGCCCGGCTGGCAAAGCCACAGCACCGCGTCGGCAACCTCTTGCGGTTGCACGAGGCGTCCCTGCGGATTGCGGCGGGCCAGCTCGGCACGCGCATCGTCTTCGCTGCGTCCCGTCTTCGCGACGATGTTCGCCACCGCGTCGCGCACGATATCCGTTTCCGTATAGCCCGGGCAAACGGCATTGACCGTCACCCCTTTCTTCGCCACTTCGAGCGCCAGCGCGCGCGTAAGCCCGACCACGCCGTGCTTGGCCGCGCAATACGCGGTGACATAGGGATAACCGATCAGCCCGGCGGTGCTCGCCACGTTCACGATCCGGCCCCACCCGGCCGCCAGCATCGCGGGCAGCGCGGCGGAAATACAGTGGAACGTCCCCGTCAGGTTGACGTCGATCATTTGCTGCCAGAGCACAGTGTCCGTCTTGCCGAACGGCGCGCTGAGCGCTTGCCCCGCGTTGTTGACAAGCACTTGCACCGGGCCGAAACGCTCGGCCGCGCGCCCAAAGGCCGCGCCGACGGCGGCGGCATCCGAGATATCCGCACTGACCCAGGCCACCTCGCCACGCGCGGCCAACGCCTGAGCGCCGTTCGCGAGCGTGGCTTCGTTGCGGCCGAGCAGCGTGACGCGTGCGCCCTGCGCCAGCAGTGAGCGGGCCACGGCCTCACCGATGCCCCGCGCGCCGCCCGTCACCAGCGCATGCACACCCTCAAGCGAGGCTGGCGAAGCGCTGGCCGAGATTGTCGTTGACGTCATGAACTGTCCTTATTTACCGATCTGTTGAGCGTAGGCGGCCGCACGCTCCAGATTGGTCTCGTATTGCCGCTTGCCCGCATAGTACTGCGCCGGCCACGGCAGATCCTTGTAGCCGATCTTCGCGGCTTCATGCAGCGTCCAGAACGGATCGGCGAGGTGCGGTCGCGCCAGCGCGCACAGATCGGCACGGCCCGACGCGATGATGCTGTTCACGTGATCCGCCTCGAAAATCGCGCCGACGGCCATCGTCGGGATACCGGCCTCGTTACGCACACGGTCGGCAAACGGCGTCTGGAACATGCGCCCGTAGACCGGCTTCTCGTCCTTGCTGACCTGGCCCGACGAACAGTCGATGAGATCCGCACCGGCATCCTTGAAGGCGCGCGCGATCGCCACGGCGTCGTCGGGCGTGATACCGCCTTCGACCCAGTCGTGCGCCGAAATCCGCACCGACATCGGCTTGGCGGCTGGCCAGACATCGCGCACCGCATCGAAGACCTCCAGCGGATAGCGCAACCGGTTCTCGAGCGAGCCGCCGTACGCATCCTGACGCTGGTTCGTGAGCGGGGAGATAAAGCTCGAGAGTAGATAACCGTGCGCGCAGTGCAATTCGAGCCAGTCGAACCCCGCCTCCGCGGCGCGGCGGGCCGCGTGTACGAAGTCGTCCTTGACGCGGTCCATGTCGGCGCGGGTCATCTCGCGCGGCGTCTGCGACACGCCGTCGATGTAGGGCAGCGGCGAAGCCGAGATCAGCGGCCAGTTGCCATCGTCGAGCGGCTGGTCGATACCGTCCCAGGCCAGCCGCGTCGAGCCCTTGCGACCGGCGTGGCCGATCTGCATGGCGATCTTGGCGTCGCTGCCGGCATGCACGAAGTCGACGATGCGCTTCCACGCATCGCGTTGCGTATCGTTCCACAGGCCGGGGCATCCCGGCGTGATACGTGCGTCGGGCGACACGCAGGTCATCTCCGCGACGATCATGCCCGCACCGCCCAGCGCGCGGCTGCCCAGGTGCACGAGGTGGAAGTCGCCCGGTACGCCGTCGACCGACGAGTACATCGCCATCGGCGACATCACGATACGGTTCTTGAGCGTGAGCTCGCGAGCTCGGTACGGCGTAAACATGGGCGGAATCGCGTGCTGGCCGGCGGCGCGCGTCACACCGGCGCGCGCGGCGAGCCAGTCTTCGAAGCCTTCGACGTAGGCGGCGTCGCGCACCCGCAGGTTCTCGTGAGAGATCCGTTGCGAGCGCGTCAACAGCGAGTACGCGAATTGCTCCGGGGCGAAGCGGGCATAGCGCGCTACGGTTTCGAACCACTCCGTCGAATTCCGAGCCGCGTTCTGAATCTTGAGCACTTCGATGCCGCGCGTGGCTTCGTAGTCGGCCAGCACGCGCGGCAATGCATCGATGTCCTGCGCGCGCAGACCGTCGGCGAGGGCGATGGCATCTTCCAGCGCGAGCTTGGTGCCCGAGCCGATCGAGAAGTGCGCGGTGTGCGCGGCGTCGCCCATGAGGACGATGGGCACGCGCTTGCCGTCGACACCGCGCCAGTGCACCCAATGTTCGCAGATAACGCGCGGGAAACGGATCCAGATGGCCGAGCCGCGCAGGTGCTTGGCGTTGCTCATGAGTTCATGGCCGCCGAGGTACTTCGCGAAGAGGTTTTCGCAGAACTTCACGCCCTCTTCCTGGCTCATCTCATCGATGCCGTGGGCGCGCCAGACTTCCTCCGGCGTCTCGACGATGAACGTCGACGTGTCGGCATCGAACTGGTAGGCGTGCGCCTGGAACCAGCCGTGCTCGGTTTTCTCGAATGCGAACGTGAAGGCGTTGAAGCGCTGATGCGTACCGAGCCAGACGAAACGGTTCTGCCGCGTATCGATGTCCGGGCGATAGCTGTCGGCGTAGCGGGTCCGGATGCGGCTGTTCAGGCCGTCGGACGCGATCACCAGGTCGGCTTGATAGCGGCGGGCAATCTCCTCATCGTCGGCAACGTCGGTCTCGAACACCAGTTCGACGCCGAGCGCCTCGCAGCGCGCCTGCAGGATGTTGAGCAGCTTCTTGCGGCCGATACCGATGAAGCCGTGACCGCCCGACGTGATCGTGCGGCCTTCGAAGTGGATATCGATATCGTCCCACCGGTTGAAGGCGGCGTTGATCTGCGCGGCACTCTCCGGATCCGCCTCCTGGAGGTTGTCCATGGTGGCGTCGGAGAACACGACGCCCCAGCCGAACGTGTCATAGGGGCGGTTTCGCTCGACCACCACCACACGGTGCGCCGGGTCGCGCAGCTTCATCAACAAGCCGAAATACAGGCCCGCGGGACCGCCACCGATACAGACGATATTCATCTCCAGCCTCCGGATTCACAGATCGCGTCGCGTTTGCCGATCTTTGTTAAATCGTAAATAGTTTATACCTAAAATACTAGCGAAAAAAATTACGGCCGGCAAGGTCGGCGGACCCTGACCTGCGACGGGGTCGGGAAAGCCCCTAGAGGGGGGCATTGTCCGAGGCTGCCATCGGACGATTCCGAAAATTCGCCGATGTGTCCAAAACCGAAATCTCTGGCGCGGCGCATCTGCCAGACTCCTCGACGTCGTGTCATTCACGGTTCTCTCCAACCTCTGGCCTGACGCCAGGGTGTAAGCCCCCCCGGCTGCTGCATGTTCACCGTGCTCACTGTTGCGCCCTTTTTGCGCATTCGCGTCTTCGCACGCGCCGATCACCGCCATCACGTCATGGCGGATTCCGGCGCGTGGGTGATGACGCGATGCACCGTTTCGACTACAAGAAAGGGCAACATCATCCGTGGCACATCGCGACCGGCCGGTCTTCATCGCATTTCTCAATCGCGGCCTTGGCGCCCTAGTCCCCCACACGCCGGTCGTCCTTCGCACGAGCTTGCTGGCGTGCGGACTCGCGCTTCAATGCCCGACAGGCGTCGCTCAAGGCTACCCGCCCACGGTGCGCGACGCCGTGCGGCAAGGGGTGCAGGACGAACAACTGGAACGCCAACGCCGGGAGGCCGAGGAGCGCGAACAACGCGCTGAAGCACCCGACGTGCGCCTGCCCGCCCTTGCCGACGGCACGCCAGCCTCACAAGACATCCGGCAGCTCCCAGCCGAATCGCCCTGCGTTGTGCTTCGCGGTATCACGGTGACGGGACTGGGCGGCGCCCCGCTGCCGGTGCCCTTTGCTTCGGTCGAAACCGCGCTGATCCCATTCGCCGGACAGTGCGCGGGCACAAACGGGGTGGCCAAAGTGGCCGCCGTGGCCACCGAAGCGATCCTGGCCGAGGGCTGGGTCACCACACGCGTGATCGTTCCCGAACAGGACGTGGCCGATGGGCATTTGACGCTCCAGGTCATCCCCGGCACCGTCTCGTCGGTCCGCTTCTCCGATCCGGCCACACGCGGCACCTGGCGCTCTGCCGTTCCCTTGCGGGACGGTGACCTGCTCTCGCTGAGCGCGCTCGAGCAGGGACTCGAACAACTCAAACGCCTGCCGAGCCAGGATGCCGATATCCGCATCGAGCCCGGTGACACGCCCGGATCGAGCGAGGTGTTGATCGACGTGCAACGGCAAAGGCCATGGCGCCTGCTGGCCTCCGTCGATAACAGCGGCACGCGCGACACCGGGCGCTTGCAGGGTCAACTGGCGATCGGCCTTGATAATCCGCTCGGCTTGAACGACCTGCTGGACATTGCCGTTCAACACGACCTGTCGACCGGCGACAACCGGTTCGGCACCCGGGGCGCGAGCGCCAGTTACTCGCTGCCCTGGGGCTACCACACCGTCTCGATTTTCGGCAGCACGCGCGCGTACTTCCAGCGCATTGCGGGCGCCAACGAATCGTTCGTGTCGAGCGGGCGCAACCAGACAGTCGAACTGCGGCTGGAGCGCGTCATCCATCGCGACAGCCGTGGCAAGACAGCACTGGACGCTCGGCTGGGACGCCGTTTCGGCAAGAGCTTCATCCAAGACTTCGAGATCTCCCAGCAGTACCGGAACAACACCTATCTGCAGATCGGTGCAACGCACCGGCAATACCTCGGCACGGCGCAGGCGGACCTTGCCCTGAACTATCGGCAAGGCATGCCGTGGTTCGGCGCGCAGGACGAACTGCGCGACCCCATCACCCGACAGCCGACGAAGCAAACGTATCGCTACCGCATGTTCACTCTGGACTTGCAGTGGTCGGTGCCGCTCCCCGTGGGCCGTTTCCCCGTCCGGTATGTCGGCACGCTCCACGGGCAGACCACGGCCAACGCCTTGTGGGCTGTCGACCAGATAGCGATCGGCGGCCGCTACAGCGTACGCGGCTTCACCGGCGACCAGACCCTGAGCGCCGAGCGCGGCTTTTTCCTTCGCAATGAGTTGCACGTGCCGATCGCGGCGAGTGCCCACGCCGTGTACGCGGGTGTGGACTACGGGCGTGTGTTCGGCCCGAGCGCTCGCTACCTCCCCGGCACCCAACTCGCCGGTGCGGTCATCGGCCTGCGCGGACAAATCGGCACGTACGGCGGCCGGTGGGGCAACGCCAGCTACGACGTGTTCCTCGCCAAACCCCTCAGCCACCCCGCCCGTTTTCCTGTCAATGCCGCCGTTGCCGGCGTGTCGATCGCCCTCCGCTACTGAGTCCCCACCATGAACACACGTTGCTTTCGTCTGATCTTCAGCCATGTCCAACGCCAGTGGGTCGCGGTCGGGGAAAACGTCCGTCGCGGCCAAACACCAGGATGCGGGCGCAGTTCGCGTCGTCGCCAACCGGGCAGCGCGCACGCGGTGGCGCCGCGACAGCGCGATCTGCGCCCGCTTTGGTCAGCGCTCCTGCCGGCGCTGCTCGCCTTCGGTTTCCCGATCACTGCGGCATCGCAAATCGTTGCCACCCCCGGCCCTCACGCCCCCGGCGTCGGCACGACGCCGAATGGCTTGCCGCTAGTCAACATCACGACGCCCAGCGCGTCAGGCGTATCGCAAAACCAGTACCAGCAGTTCGACGTTCCCACGCAGGGGGCGATTCTCAACAACTCGCGCACCATCGTGCAGACGCAAATCGGTGGACTCGTGCCGGGCAACCCCAACCTCACGGGGGCGCCGGCACGCATTATCGTCAACCAAGTGACTGGGACGTTGCCGTCAAGCCTCGCCGGCTATCTCGAGGTGGCCGGGCATCGCGCCGAAGTCATCGTCAGCAACCCCAACGGGCTGACCTGCGACGGCTGCGGTTTCATCAACACGGCTCGCGGGGTGCTCACGACCGGCCTGCCCGTGTTTGGCGGCAGCGGTTCGCTTGACGCCTTTCGCGTGACCGGTGGACGCGTGCAAATCACCGGTCAGGGCCTGAACGCCAGCAACCTGACGCACGCAGCCCTGCTCGCCCGCGCCGTCGAGGTGAACGCTGCCGTTCACGCCCAACAACTCGATGTCATCGCGGGACTGAACGACATCGACGCGAGCACGTTCGGCGTCACCCGCAGTGCCACCGCCACGAGCGGCGCGCCGTCCTTCGCGCTCGACGTCTCTCGTCTTGGCGGCATGTATGCCGGGAAAATCCGGCTCATCGGCACGGAAGTCGGCGTGGGCGTCAACCTGCACGGGCACGTCACCGCCAGTCAGGGTTCACTGGTGTTGAACAGCGCCGGGCAACTTCAGATTGGCGGACGGCTGCACGCGCGCGAGGACCTGAGCGCCACTGCCGCCGGCGACCTGTCGATCGGTGGCGAGACAGTGGCCGACGGCGCGCTGGCGCTGCGAAGCTCGCGAGACCTCGTCAGCTCGGGAACCCTTCGCGGGGCGCGTGACGTAAAGCTCGATGTCGGCAGTACCTGGCGCCATACCGGCACGGTGTCCGCCGGACGGCACCTGATCGCCGACGCGGCGGCCATGGCGTCGTCCGGCGCCATGGCCGCGGGCGCCAACGCCGACGGCACCCGCGGGGAAACGGGGAATCTGTCGCTCACCACAGCGGGCCGGATGCAAGCCGGTGGTACCCATTCGGCCACCGGCGATATCGCCGTGATCGGCGGCGCCCTCGATTTCACCGGCGCCACGTCGACCACCTTGCGCAGACTGCGGATGCGTGCGCGCAGCGGTGCCATCACGTTGGCGCGCGCGACGACGCAAGTCGGGGGCGCGACGCAGATTACAGCGCACCACGACGTGATCCACGACGGGGCAACGCTCAGGACGTCCGGCCTCGTCGTCGACGCCTCCGGACTGAGCAATCGCGGCGGACGAATCTCGCAATGGGGCGTATCCCCGTTCCGACTCTCGCTGTCCGGCCTGTTGAGCAATCGCGAGGGGCAGATACATGCCAACGGCAGCCACTTCTCGCTGACGTCCGGGCACATCGACAACACGTCGGGCAGGATCGAGCACGCTGGCATGGGTGACCTCCGCCTTGCCAGTGGGCGTGTCGAGAACACGCGGGGAACGCTTGCCACCAACGGCACCCTGTCCATCGACGCGAGCGCCTGGCGCAACGATCACGGCACCGTCTCCGCGAAACGTTTGCTGACGGCCGGAATACGCGGCCAGGTGACGAACACAGGCGGGCTGATGCAATCCGGAGGCCTGCTTTCGCTGCGAGCGGACACGATCCGCAACACGCGCGGGCTGATGCAATCGGCCTCGCTCGCCGTGAACGCCCGGCACCTGGACAACGGGTCCGGGGCGATTCGCCAGACAGGCACCGGCGACGATCACCTCGCGCGATTGAACGTCGACGAGCGTCTGCAAAATCACGGCGGCGAGATCCATTTCGCTGCCGGTGACGCTACGATCGCCGCCACCGAATTGGACAACACGGGCGGCACCGTGGCGCATGCCGGACACGGCACGTTGTCGATCAAGGAGCAGTCGTTCGTCAATCGCGAGGGACGTGTTGGCACGAACGGCGACCTGCTGTTGCGTGTGAAGTGGTTGACGAACGCCATCGGTCGAATGACGGCATTGCGACACCTGAACGCCAGTATCGATGCGAATCTGAACAACGCGTCGGGGCTGCTGGCGGGGAAGTCCGTGACGTTGGAGGTGGGCGAGACGCTAGATAACCGCGCGGGTTCGGTCGAAGCCAGCGACGCGCTGCTGGTAAAGGCTCGGAATGTCGACAACGCGGCGGGGGCCCTGCTCAACAGCGGTCAATCGCCAACGGCCTTGGCTGTTCAAGACAAGTTAGCCAACACGCAAGGCGGCCGAATCGCGGCCAATGCGGATGTCACCGTCACGGCAGGCACCTTCGACAACACGACCGGTCGGCTGCATGCGGGCAAGTCCCTTGCGCTGACGGTCGCCTCGGATCTGCTCAACACGGCGGGCTGCCTCACGGCGGGCGAGCGCCTCGAGATCAACGCCGGTGGCGGCATCGTCAACCGCGCCGGCCATGTGAGCGCCCGAGACGCCTTGCGTATCGCAGCCACCGGCAACCTCGACAACGGGTTGGGGACGTTCGACGTCGGCGCGCCCTATGGCTACCTGCGCATATCCGGGCGACAACTGGACAACGCCGGCGGCCGCGTCGCGAACGCCGGCATCGGTGCCGTCGACATCCTGCTGCGCGAACGGCTACGCAATCGCGCCTCGCCCGCGAACGCGGCGGAGTCCGTCGGCAGCATTGCCGGCAACGGTGCCGTCAACGTGTCGGCGAACGGCATCGACAACCTCGATGGCGCACGGATCGCCGCCGGCGGATCGCTCAGGCTCACCTCGACCCGTGACATCGACAATCGATCCGGGCGGCTCCAAGCGGATGGCCCTTTGACCGCAACAGCGAACCAGGACATCACGAATGTCGACGGCGCGATGCATGCCGGCAAAGCGCTGTACGTCGCAGCAGGCGGCAGGCTCGACAACACGCGCGGCAGCATGGAAACCGCAGGCGATCCGTCGACCGTCGGCCATGAAGTCGTCACCCTGTCATCCGGCACGCTCGACAACACCGACGGCCGGATCGTCAACGGCACGCGCGGCGACCTCACCATCACGGCGAACGCGATCACGAATGCGCGGACCCACCGTTCGGGATCGAATCGCCCTGCCGGACGGGTGGGCGGTAACGGTCGCGTCTCCATCACAACGTTCGCGCTCATGAACGGCCCGAACGCGCTGATCAGTGCGGGCGCGGATCTATCGCTGACCGTACGGGACACCCTCGGCAATGCGGGGACCCTGTTTTCGGGGGCCGACCTCGGCGTGACGTGGCGGGATGCGCAACGAACGCGGGCGTTCGAGAACACCGGGACCGTTCAGGCGCGACGCGATGCGTCCCTCGCCGTGACCGAACTGGCTCACCGCTCGGGCGAAATCGCCGTGAGCCAGAACCTGGTCTTGCGTACCCAAAGCCTGCTCGGCACCGCCCGATTGCGGGCGGGCAACGATCTGCACGTCTCGTTGCCGGGCGACTTTACCTACGGCGCCGACCACGCCTGGCAAGCGAATGGCAGTCTCAAGCTCGACGTCGGCGGCTTGTTGCGCGTTCACGGGGCACTTGGGGCCATCAAGCAACTCACGGTGAACGCCGCCCGCGTCGTCAACACGGCGCAAGGCCGCCTGCGAGGAGGGTCAGTTCTCGTCAACGTGGTGGACGACATCACCAACGAAACGCGCATCGATGGCGACGACGTCAGGCTGATCGGCGCCCGCTTCACGAACACCGGCGCCGTCATCGGCGGACGTCTCCGATTCGATGGTGCGACCTTCGTCAACACCGGAGAGCGTGCCGTGCTGGCGGCGACGCAGCAACTGGACCTCTTCGTCTCGGGCGATGTTCTCAACGAGAACGGCGCGACGCTCTACAGCCTGGGCAACCTGCGTGTCGCCGCGGGCGAGACGCGCGATGCGCAGGGCCATCTGACGCAGCAAACTGGTCGCTTCATCAACCGCTCGGCCATCGTCGAAGCCGGTGGCGATGTCGACATCGCAACGCGCGAGTTCGTGAACGACCGCAGCTACATCAACATTGTGCGAGGCGTCGGCGAGGGCGAGACACAGACGGTGCGCGACGTCTGGATCGCCGGCTACGTGGCGCTGCCGAACGAATCAGGCAGCCGGGCACGCTGCGCTGCCAACACGGCATCCGCCTGCGAAGAATTGCCGACCGAGCATACGAGCCACAGCCTTGGCGTGAACGGCGAACCGGCGATGATCGAGGAGACGTACGAAGAGACCGACCAGTTCGGCAAAGTCGTGCGACAAACACGACTGGTCCCGAATCCGCGCAACCAAGCCTTTACGCAGTGGCGTTGGGGACGTGAAGCGCGCGCGGCACTCTCTGCAGAGAAGCTCCACGTGGCGAACAGCCCCATCAGCGTCACGATCGCAAAACGCGGGGTGACGGCGCTCGACACCGACGGGAAGACGTTCTCGCTGGAGCACCCCATCATCGAGTTGTACAAGCGGAATTTCTTCTCGAAAGATTACAGCACCCGCAACATCACCCAACGCGCCGTTCAGCATTTCGAGTCGATCACAGACGACGGCCAGGGAAATTGGGTCATCCAGTTCTGGCCCGACTACGATCCCGATGCGCACATCCGGCCAACGTTCGTCGATCAGTCCCGCCAAACCATTACCGGGGATTCCGAGGAAGGCGTGCGGATCTTCCGCCGTGGACACGGCATCGAGGACGGCCGCGACACCAACGAATATCGTCGCCGCATTACCGTTCGCAGCGCGACCGACGTCCTGGGCGACGTTGCCGCGCCGGGCATCATCACGTCGCAAGGCACGATCCGCCTGAACGTGGATAACGGCACCGCGTTGAATCATGCGTCGACGATCAGCGCCGGCGGCGACCTGCAGGTTCGCGGCAACAACGGCCAAATCACGAGCCGCAGCGTGGCACTCGAGCGCGTGGAGCGCATCGCGCAATCGTCGGATCTCTATTGGCACGAGAAGAGCGGCAACAGCGATAGCTGGTTCACGACGGTCGATCTCGACGTGACGGAACGGCGCGCCATCGTCGAGGGGCTGCCCAGCCTGATCACGTCGAACCAGACGACAAGCCTTCGCGGTCGCGACGTGACCATCGAGACCGGCACCGTCGATGGCACGATCATCGGCAGCCGGCAAACGGATAGTGCGGTCGGCACATCGGCGCGCGTTGCCGTCGACACGGACACAACGACGGTCGCAACCGGTACGCAGGCGGGCGTCGATCCCGTGACCGCGACGCCAGCGACGTCCAACGTCTCGGGGGTCATTCAGACACTGGATAGCATCTCCGGCGGCATCCCCGATCTCAAGCTTCCGCGCAGCGCCCTGTTCAAGGTGGTGACCGCCCCCGATCAACCCTATCTCGTCGAGACCGATTCGCGATTCACCGATTACGGCACGTTCGTCTCCAGCAACTACCTGCTCGAGTTGCTGGGGGTCGACCCAGCCGGTATCGAGCGTCGTATCGGGGACGGCTTCTACGAGGGGAAACTGGTGCGCGAGCAGGTGCTGGCACTGACGGGACGCGCGTCGCTGGGCATCCGAGACAGTAGCGCCACGGCGGCGGCCGACGCCGAGTTCCGCGCGCTGCTGGCGCAAGGCGCCCGCGCGGGTCGCGATCTCGAACTGCGCGTTGGCATTCGACTCACGCCTGAGCAAATGCGCGCCCTCACCGACGACATTGTCTGGCTGGTTCGCCAAACGGTCACCTTGCCGGACGGCAGCACGGCGACCGTGCTGGTGCCCACAGTGTATCTGGCGCATGGCAAACGCGTCGCAATGCAACCGGGCGGCGCGCTGGTCACTGGCCGGGACGTCATTGTCGAGGCAACGAACGACCTCATCAACAGCGGTCAGATCGTCGGCGACGCCAGCACTCGGGTGCAGGGGCGCGATGTCGAGAATCGCGGCGTGATCGGCGGCACGAGCGGCTTGGGCAGTGTTGGCCAGGTGGAAGTCGTTGCCGAACGCGATGTGCGCAACATCGGTGGCGAAATCGCGGGCAAGCAGGTCAATGTCGCGGCCGGACGAGACGTTGTCGTCGCCAGTCAGACCCATACCACCGAGTGGGTGAACGGATCGCAGTCCGGTTCGGCGACCACCGTCGAATCCCGAGGTCGCATCGGTGCGCAGGATTCGCTGGTGATCACTGCCGGGCGAGACCTCACGGTCAACGGAGCGGAAATTGACGCTGGCGGCGACGTCGACCTCGCTGCGGGACGCGACGTCTCGCTGGGCGCGGTGGCGTTGAGCCGCGAATTCGGCGGCGGAACGCGCGACAACCACAATTACACGCAGGTCACGGACCAACTGACGGCCACCGTCAACACTGGCGGCAACGTTACCGTCCTGGCAGGAGGAGACGCGTCCACCGCGGGCACCCGTATCGACGCGGGCAAGACAGTCGTCGTTGCGGCGGCCCGCGACGTGGAGATTGGCGCGGCCATTGGCAGCATCACGGACTCGGGTCGCGTGGACACCGACACCTACGCGGCGTCGGTGGACTCGTATGCGGAAACGGTGCGCGGCAGTCAGGTTCAGGCCGACGGCGGGATCACCGTCGCCGCCGGGCAAGCCGCGGCTGTCGAGCGGCTGCTCAATGAGCGAGGCGTCACCGCGTATGTGACGTCGGGGGACGCGACGACCGGTGAGGTGAAGATACTCGGCTCGTATCTGAGCGGTGGTTCCGGCGATGGCACGCCATCCGGGACGGCATCGACATCGGCCAAGGCCAACGCGGGCAAGTCCGACGTCACCGTCGTCGCGACCGGCGATGTGACCATCGGCGGCATTTCGGCCCGTTACGACGACACCCGTTGGTCGCGAACCACCCAGCAGGGCCTGCTCTCCTCCACGACGGAAGAACATTTGCGCGAATCGCATGGCACGCGCACGACGGGCAGCACGCTATCGGGCGATGGCGTCACGGTCGCGTCGGGACGGGACGTCACGATTACCGGGTCGCAGGTCGTGGCCGATGACGACATGACGATCAGCGCGACCCGGAACGTGACGATCGCGTCGGCTGAGGACCGCAGCAGCTCACTGAGCGTTACGGAGAAGCAGACCAGTGGCGTCTTCGGCAGCGGTTTTGGCTTCACCATCGGCAGCCGCTCGGAGAAGGAAAAGCAACGTCGCGAGCAGGTCACGCAAACCGGGAGTGTGGTCGGTTCGGTGACCGGAGACGTCACTGTTCAGGCCGGCAACGACTACCGGCAGGAAGGCAGCACGGTCGTTGCCCGCGACGGTGACGTGACGATTGCGGGCAAGCGTGTCGCCATCGTCGAGAGTAAAGACAGGGAGCAGAGCGTCCATGAACGGGAAGTCAAGCAGGCGGGATTGACCGTTGCCGTCTCCAGCCCGCTGCTGGATGCCGCGGAGACCGTCGGTCAGATGGGCAAGGCGGTCGGCAAGGTCAAGGACCCGCGCATGAAGGCGCTCGGTGTCGCCGCCGGCGGACTCGCGGTGAAAAATGCCGCCGACACCGTCAAGAACCTCAAGGACGCCGCCAACGTCACTATCTCGGTCACCGTCGGCGGATCTAAGCATGAAAGCCGCGAGACCAACGACAGCACAACGGCCATTGGCTCTAGCGTGCGTGCGGGTGGCAACGTCACCGTTTCGGCCACGGGCGATGGCGATCAGTCGTCGTTGCTCATTCGCGGCAGCGAGATCGACGCCGGGCAGGACGTCAAGCTCACGTCCGACGGCACGCTCGACATCCTCGCCGCGGCGGACACCTCGGAGCACCACCGCAGGTCCACCGGCGTGTCGGGCGGTATCGGGCTTGGCATTTCCGTAGGCACCAATGGCACGACGATGGGGGTGACGGCCAAGGCGAGCGCGTCGCGCGGCAAAGCGGACGGCAAGGACGTGACGAACCGGTCCAGCCATATCACGGCGGGCGGCGTGGCCAAGATCGCCTCCGGCGGCGACACGAACCTTCGAGGCGGGACGGTCGTCGGTGAGCGGGTCGTTGCGAATGTGGGCGGCGATTTGAACATCGAGAGCTTGCAGGACACGAGCGTCTACGCATCCAAGGATCAGTCGATCAACGGAAGCGCCACGGTGGGTTTTGGTGGCGCGTCCGGCAGCATCAACGTCAGCCATCAGCAGGTCAACAGCGATTTCGCCAGCGTCACCGAGCAGTCTGGGATCAAGGCCGGGGATGGCGGTTTCGACGTCACCGTCAAGGGCAACACCGATCTGACGGGCGCCGTTATCGCCTCGACCGACGAGGCCGCTGACGAGAATAGGAACCGTCTGAAAACCGGTTCGTTGACGACGCGCGATATCGAAAACCACGCAGAGTACGACGCCTTCGGCATCAGCCTGGGGGGCGGTATCAGCAAGGGCTTCGGAGAGAACGCCAAAGTCGGCACGGATCAAAAGGGAAACGCTCAGACTGGCGCGAACGCGACACCGGGCAGCGAACTGCCGAAGACGGGGCCGGTGAGCATTAAGCCGCCGGTGGTGGTGGCGGCCGGTGGCAGCGCGTCGAGCACGACTCGCAGCGGCATCAGTGCCGGCGTGATCAAGATCACCGATGAGGCCAGCCAACGCGAGCGAACCGGCCAGACGGCGGAAGCGACGGTGGCCGCCGTCAACCGAGATGTGTCGTCAGACAGAGACGGCAGCGGCGCACTCGCCAATCAATTCGACAAGGAGCAAATCGAAACCAGCTTCGAGATCATGCAGACGTTGCAGCGCGAGGTCGGGACGTTTGTGGGGAATCGGGCTAAGGAGGCTGATGAGCTGAAAAAGGCGCGCGATAAGGAGACAGATCCGACCAAGCGGGCCGAGCTGGACTCACAACTGGTCGACGCGCAGAAATGGGGTCCGGGTGGCGATTACCGACGTATCGTGACGGCCATTGTTGCCGCTGCTGCGGGGAACGTAACGGCCGGCATGGGCGACATGATCACGCGCGGCGCGGTGAATTACTTGCAGAGCTTGGGCGCAGAGAAGGTCAAGGCGATTGCCGATGGGCTGAATAGCGAGACGGCGCGCGCGGCCTTGCAGGGCATCGTGGGTTGTGCGGGAGCGGCGGCCTCGGGCGGCAACTGTGGCACGGGGGCGATGGGTGCGTCGGCAAGCGTCGTGCTTAACAACCTGCTGGACAAGGCGGGTGGGAAGTCAGGTAAAGACCTGAGCGCGAAGGCGAAGGAAGCGCACGCGAATCTGGTGACAAGTGTGGTGGCGGGGATTGCTGGTGCGACCGGCGCAAATATAGCCACGGCAAGCACGAGCGCAAAAATAGAAACGGAAAACAATGCACTAAACGTCAATGAATTCAAGGCGCTGCTTGACGAGGCGAAGATTTGCGGAGCAGCGAATAGCTGTGATGCCGTAACGAAGAAATACCGCAAGTTAAGTCTGGAGAACCAGGAGAAAGTTGCTGCTGTCTGTTCCACCGATCCAGCGGTGTGCAAAAGTGCTTTCGGCGACTATGTTTATGCGCAAGAAGATTTCCGTAAGGCTCTCGACGAGGCGAGCGGCCTAGATCTTCCCGGAGATATAAAGAACGACTTGGGAGCACACTTGGCAAACTATAGCGACGCTGTAGTTGCACTGGGCAGTGCTGAATTTGCGAACCAACTTCGCCAAAGTTATGGCGTTAGTGAAGAAGCAGCAGCGACAATCACTTTGCTAGTTCAGGCTAGTTTGGGGAGCAGTGGAAAGTCGTCTTCGAGTCGCCAGCCAACCAACTCTGGTGCAGGGAAAGTAGGGAGAGTTGGATCAGCACGCATCGACAATGATTCGCGCGGAATCAGCGGAACCTCGACGCTGCCGAATATTGCACCTCGACCTGCCGTCGGGACCAGAATTGACGCAAAAGTAAAGTTGGTGGCGCAAGAAAAATTGCGATCAAGCACGGCGGAAACGTTCAAGGACGGAAAGTATTTTACCGTAGAAACAACGGAAGCCGTCACTCTATATAGAAAATTCGGAGGCAGAGGAAATCAGGCAAAATTGGATGGAGGATTCGCCGCCACGAAAGAAAATGCGAGCAGGCAAGATACAGCGGTATATCCAAAATGGAGTTCCACTCGATTTGAAGCTGTCATCGAGGTGCCTCAAGGGCAGAAGTTGAATGTCGGAAAAGTTGGCAAACAACCAACGGAAAGCGATAGCCCCAAGTATAGAGGAGGAGAGGATCAGGTTCTGTTGCCACGAGGCTATCCTGTGGACTGGGTAAGATCAGTGCGTGACGGGAAAACCGGCAAGACTTATACGCTTGATGAATTTAGAGTTGAATTTACAGATCAATTTAGCGGGAGATAAAACAAAATGCCTGAAAAACCAACGTTAATAGAGACGAGCAATCTATTGATTCTTGTTGATAGACTCATTGCGGCACTCGAAAATGCCGGAGAGGATATATTTGATTACAAGGAAATAATCAAATCAAAGAATATTCTAATGAATAATGACATGCGCGCAATGAAGAATGTAAGACGACATATATTTTTTGATTTCCGCATTATTGAGGACAAAATGATTTGCGATAATTTGGTAAACGAAGCCATGGACGATATTTGTGATTTTTTTGATGACCACAAGACATTCTCGGCATGAAATATAAAAAATAATCCATTTATAACCGATAAAAACAACCATACATCTTGATTTCACCGAAAATTACGAATTTAAACTGACATTAATCTTTATTTTACGCAACCAGAGGTTTTTCCGAACTAACAATCATTCTTCCTGGCAATGATTTAGGTCGCGGACGTGGCGATAAATCTCTCAATCGGAATGTAATGTGCGATCGGCGATCAGTCGTCGTTGCTCATCCGCGGCAGCGAGATCGACGCCGGGCGGGACGTCAAACTCACGTCCGACGGCACGCTCGACATCCTCGCCGCGGCAGACACCTCGGAGCACCACCGCCGATCCACCGGCGTGTCGGGCGGTATCGGGCTTGGCATTTCCATGGGCACCAATGGCATGACGATGGGGGTGACGGCCAATGCCAGCGCGTCCCGTGGCAAGGCGGACGGCAAGGACGTTACCCAACGCAACAGCCATATCGTGGCGGGCGGCGTGGCGGAGATTGCCTCGGGCGGCGACACCAATATTCGCGGCGGGACGGTCGTCGGCGAGCGGGTCGTTGCCAATATCGGCGGCGACTTGAACATCGAGAGCTTGCAGGACACGAGCGTCTACGCATCCAAGGATCAGTCGATCGGCGGAAGCGCCACGGTGGGTTTTGGTGGCGCGTCGGGCAGCATCAACGTCAGCCATCAGCAGGTCAACAGCGATTTCGCCAGCGTGACGGAGCAGTCTGGGATCAAGGCAGGCGATGGCGGTTTCGACGTCACCATCAAGGGCAACACCGACCTGACAGGCGCCGTCATCGCCTCGACCGACAACGCCGCTGACGAGAATAGGAACCGTCTGAAAACCGGCTCGTTGACGACGCGCGATATCGAAAACCACGCAGAGTACGACGCCTTCGGCATCAGCCTGGGTGGCGGTATCAGCACAGGCTTCGGAGACAACGCCAAGGTTGGCACGGATCAAAAGGGCGACGCGCAAACCGGCGCGAACGCCACACCCGGCAGCGATCTGCCGAAGACGGGGCCGGTGAGCATTACGCCGCCGGTTGTGGTGGCGGCTGGCGGTAGCGCATCGAGCACGACTCGCAGCGGCATCAGCGCGGGCGTGATCGAGATCACCGATGAGGCTAGCCAACGCGAGCGAACCGGCCAGACAGCGGAAGAGACGGTGGCTGCCGTCAACCGAGATGTGTCCTCAGACAAAGACGGCAGCGGCGCACTCGCCAATCAATTCGACAAGGAGCAAATCGAAACCAGCTTCGAGATCATGCGGACGTTGCAGCGCGAGGTGGGGACGTTTGTGGGGAATCGGGCTAAAGAATATGAAGCGCTTAAACAGGCGCGCAAGAAGGAGACTGACCCGACGAAGCTGGCAGAGTTGGATAGGCAGCTCGATGACGCGGCGAAATGGGCACCCGGTGGACGGTACCGTCAGATCGTCACAGTGATTGCTGCCGCAGCCGGTGGGAACGTAACTGCTGGCACTGGGGAATTTCTCCAGCGCGCCGCCGTGGGCTATTTGCAGACACTCGCGGTGGAGAAGGTTAAGGAGATCGCAGATGACCTTAAAAGCGAAACGGCTCGCACCGCCTTGCATGGGATCGTTGGCTGTGCCGGTGCGGCAGCCGTCGGGAGCACCTGTGGCGCAGGGGCAATGGGTGGGGCGGCGAGTGTGGTTCTCGGCAATTTGCTTAACGCCGTCGCGGATACCCGCAATGACGGGCTCTCGCAGCCCGAGAAGGAAGCCCGAATGAACTTGATTGAATCCGTCGTCGCCGGCATCACGGCCGGAACCGGTGGGGACGCTACCGCAACGAGCATCGCGTCACGGCTAGATCTGGAGAACAATCAGTTCGAGCTTCCTCAGGGAATCGTGAGGGCCGGAGCCGCCTCAACGTCGCTGGGGGAATTCATGGCGAAGAACGGCGCATCCGCTGAAGAAATTCAGCAAGCTCAGACAGACTTGCTCCGCGGATTGGGGACGGATGCGGCCCAGCCTGCGACGGAGTTGTTGAAAAGTTGGGCAATTCTTATAGCCACCGGGGGGGCAGTAGGTACCGGACCCTCACTCGGTCTGGCCAGCGTTACGACAGGAGGAATCGTCGGCGGCGGGGTGAACGTTGCTGTTCAGGTAGCAACAAACGAGAGCGGAGAGATCAATTATGTCGACGCACTCTCAGCCATTGTCACCGGAGCATTGAGCCAAGGGAAAACTCTACCTACGACAGCCACCATAGCAATCAGCGGAGCCGCGACCGGCGCCTATCTCCAAGGGGAGGACACCACCAGCGCAATACTCGGAGCTGGTGCAGGCGCGCTAGTCGGAGGCACGGTTGGGAACGCGGCGTCCCGAGAGGCTGGAGCACTAATACCGAACAAGAGCATTTCAGATATTTTCGGCGCAGTAATTGGCGCCTTTTTAGGCGAAACAACCGCCAATTCAACAGAAAACAAACTAAATGAAAAAAATCAATGAATGCGAAAATTGAAATAAAGATAATTATATTACTCATAGCACTTTCATTCGCTTTATTCTTTCTCTCTGCGATTGGAGCAAGATTCGCAGTTGCGCTTGTCTCATTATTAAAATACAACGAACTACCATTTAATTGTGACGATCTGATTTTTGGATTGAGAGCCGCCATTGCAGGAGGTCCATCACTCGGTGTCGGCGCATGGGTTCTGATAAAGATTCGCGCTAGAAAATAGATCAATCATCTCCATTTTCGAGGCGAATTCGTACCGCATCAAAACCGGCAACGGAATCAGCGCCAAGCTCGGTATGGTCGCACAACGCCTCCGCTTCGTGACGCAAGAACACGCCATCCAGGCCGCCCACCACAAACCCAAAAGGCGCCACGCCGGCCTCGCATGCATCCCTCACACGCGACGCCGCCGGGCGCCTCTTCATTCCACGGCAAATCGTCTCGCCTCAGCGCACTCCCATCCGCGTTTTCGCGATCACCAACGTCGTCAGACTGACTACCGCCCCTACCATCAGATACATCCCCGGCGCCAGCTTGTTGCCCGTCGAAGCAATCAGCCACGCCACCGCCAGCGGGGTAAAGCCGCCGAAGATCGTCGTCCCCAGGTTGTAGCCGACCGCCATGCCCGTCGCCCGCGTTCGTGTCGGGAACAATGATGAAATCAACGCCGGAATCGGCGCAAAGTACACCGCCTTCAAGGTGCCTACCCACAGCATCACGACCATCATCGTCAGCAGCGACGCATGCGCATTCATGTAGGCAAACGCCGGATACACCGTGCAGAAGAACAATGCCCCCGCCGTCAGCATGATGCGAATACGCCCCACCTTGTCCGACCAATGACCGACGAACGGCGTCAGCGTCATGATGACGAAGCCCGTCACCAGCGTTGCAATGTAGCCCTGCGCCGGAGGCAAACCGAGCTGCTTCGTCGCGTACGTTGGCATGTACAAGATCATGTAGTTCGCCGTCGTCGTCAGCACCAGCGCTCCAATCGACACCAACAGACGCGACTTCTGCGTTGCCAGCACCTCCCGCACTGGCGATTGGCTCGCCTCGCCGCCCGCCACCTGCGCCTGGCGCTTGTGCGCCACGTCATGCTCGAACGCCGGCGTCTCGTCCACGTATTTCCGGATGTAAAGCCCGATCGGCCCGACCAGCATCCCGAACAGGAACGGAATGCGCCATCCCCACGATTCCAGTTGCGGCTGGGTCAGCGCCCCCGTGAGCACCGCCCCGAACGCCGACGCCAGCAATGTGCTCGCCCCCTGGCTCGCAAACTGCCAGCTCGACATGAAGCCCGGCCGGTTCGGTACGTGCTCGACAAGAAACGCCGTCGAGCTGCCAAACTCGCCGCCCGCCGAGAATCCCTGCAACAAGCGCGACAAGAAAATGCCTATCGGCGCCCAAACACCGATCGCCGCGTATGTCGGCATGAACGCGATCAGCCCGGTGCCCACGGTCATCATCGCGATCGACAGCATCAACGACGCACGACGCCCACTGCGGTCCGCATACGCACCCAGGACAAACGCCCCCAGCGGACGCGCGAGATAAGACAACGCAAACGTCCCGAGCGCCATGAGCAGCGACACCGTCGCGTCGTGCGCCGGAAAGAACAACTTCGAGATCGTCACGGCAAAGTAGCCATAGACGATCAGGTCATACCATTCGAGCGCATTGCCAATCGACGTCGCGACAATCAGCTTGTAGACCGGCACGCTCGCGCGCGCCCCCTCATTGCCGGCACTCAACGCACCGTTCGTTTGATCCGCTCCGGCGGCGGTCACTGAGCTGTTCATCGCGGCTTCCCCTCTTTCAAGTCGACTTCCCCAAGATCCCAGAACAGACCCGCCATGATCTGCAACGCCTCGCGCGCCACCGATCCCAGCAAATGCTCGTCCGGCGCGTGCTGCGAACAGGCCGGGTACGAGTGCGGCACCCACAGCGTCGGCAGCCCCAGGACGTCCGCGAACACGTCGTTCGGCAGCGTGCCCCCCAGATTCGGCAGCAGCACCGGCGGCTTGCCGGTCGTCTCGCGCATCGAGGCCAACGCCCACCGCACCCACGGATCGTCCGGATCGAGACGCGTCGCCATCACGCCGCGCTCGACCTCCACGTCAACCATCGAGAACCCATGCGCGTCGAGATGCGCACGCAGGATCTCGCCCAGCCGCTCCCAGTCGGTGCCGACCACGAAGCGCATCTGCATGTGCGCATAGGCATATGGCGGAATCGCGTTGACAGGCTTTTCCGGATTGCCGGTCTTGAACGCCAGCACTTCGATGTTGTTCCAGCCGATCACGCGCTCGGTCGGCGTCAATCCCGGCTCGCCATAATCGACGTCGACCTCGGGATCGTTCGGTCCGCCGCCCACTTCCAGCCCAGCCAGCGCACGACGCACCGACGCCGGCACCTCAGGCGGACGCAACCCGGCGACGAGAATCTTGCCGTTCCCATCGACAATCGAGGCAATCGCATTCGCGAGTACGACGCCCGGATTGCGCAACAGGCCGCCCCAGTTCCCCGAGTGGTGCCCACCGTCGCGCAACTTCAAACTGAGCTTGAAGTTGACCAGACCGCGCGAGCCGAGAAACACCGTCGGATGCTCCGCTCCCAGTCGCGGCCCGTCAGAGGCGATCAGCACGTCGGCGCGCAGTTCGTCACGTAGTTGCTCGCAGATCGCGTGCAGACCCGGCGACCCCATCTCCTCGCCCATCTCCACGATCATCTTCACGTTGTAGCCGAGCTTGCCGCCACGCAACGCCAGCACCTCCGCCAACGCCGACAGGTTGATCGTGTGCTGCCCCTTGTTGTCAGCGGTGCCCCGCCCGTACCAGCGATCGCCCTCGACCACGATCTCCCAGGGCTTCAGCCCGTCGCGCCATTGCGCGTCGTAGCCTCGCACCACGTCGCCGTGACCGTAGGTGAGGACCGTGGGCGCATCGTCGCTCTCGTGACGTTGCGCAATCAGGAATGGGCCGCCCCCTGGCACTGGATTGGGCACGATGCGCGACGTAAAACCGAGCGCCGCAAGCGCGGGCGTCATTTCGTCAGCAAGATAAGCGTTCAGGACATCGCCGCTCGCCGCCTCCTGACTCTCGGTCCTATAGGCGACGCGGCGGTTGAGGGTATCGAGGAACGCGCCCGAATCGTATTGGGCGGTGGCTTGGACAATTGCTGCGCTGCGTGTCACTGCTTGTCTCCAGATGGCTTGTGAGGGCACGGCTGCTGTCTCGCACAAACGGCGACGCGTGTCGGTGGCACGCTGCAGCACAACCGTTCAGGCCATTCTAGGAGGGGGTGATTTTGACAACAATGATAATATTTCGAAGCTTTCTTTGCCGTTTCGGCAAAGCGGGAATCACAGCAAATGTCCACGCTCCAGGCGGCGTCATCCGCCCATCCGCCCATGCAAACTCACGCGCTACGTTACTTTCTCGAAGTCGCCCGTACCGGCTCGCTCAGTCGCGCCTCCGAGCGCCTGCACGTGGCCGTCTCCGCCTTGAGCCGCCAGATCGCGAAGCTCGAGGAAGATCTCGGTACGCCGTTGTTCGAGCGTCGTCCACGCGGCATGGTGTTGAGTGAAGCCGGTGCGTTGCTTGCCGATCATGCGCGTCGCATGCTGCTCGATGCGGAGCGCGTCACGTCGGAAATCCGGGGACTGTCGGAAGTGGGGCGCGCGACGATTCGCGTCGCCAGTGCAGAGGGTGTCGCGCGGGATTTCCTGCCACAGGTCTTCGCCCGCTTTCGCGAAACGTACCCTGGCGCACACTTCCTGCTCGATGTCGTCTCGCCATTCGTCGCCACGGAGCGCGTCCGCGACGGCGAAGCGGACATCGCCGTGTGCTTCAGCGTCGCCCCGGAAAAAGGGGTGCAGGTCGTTCATACGCAACCGGCGCCGATTTATGCCTTGATGGCCAAAAAGCACCCGCTCGCCAAACGACGCGACATCGCACTGGCCGACTTGTTGCCGTTCCCGATGGCGCTATCGAATGCCGGCGTGACCATCCGCCAGATGTTCGACCTGTGCTGCATTCTCGAAGGCCTGCTGTTCGAACCGGTGTTCGTGAGCAACTATCACGCCGCGCTGCACAGCTTCGTGCGCTCGGGCAATGCCGTCACACTGACTGGCCTGCTCACGGTACGCAGCCGCCTCGCGCCCGAGGGGCTCGTCGCCATCCCGATTCGAAATCCCGCGCTGCACCAACGCTCACTGCAAGTGCAAACCATGGCCGGACGCACACTGCCCGCCCCCGTCGAAGCCTTTCTAGGCCTGCTGATCGACGCCATTCGCGCGCCCGAAATTCTCGACAAGCCGTTCGCCTGACGCGGCCGGATTGGACGACGCCACGTCAATCGGCGTTGCCCCATCAAGGGCACGCGCGTGCGCCATGCCCTTGATGATTCGAACTAGGCGCCCTTCACCGCATCGCGTACCTGATCGAGCGCAGCCGGATCTTCCAGCGTAATCAGATCGCCCGTTTCGCGGCCTTCGCAGATGGCCTGGATGGCACGACGCAGCAGCTTGCCCGAACGCGTCTTGGGCAGCATCGCAACGAAGAACACGCGCGCCGGACGCGCCACCGCCCCCAACTGCTTGTCCACCGTCTTCATGACGTCGCCCTCCAAGGCCAGACGCGCCTCGGGCGTGGCCGCCAACTCCGGTTGACGCAGCACCGCGAACGCCACGGCGACCTGCCCCTTAAGGGCGTCCTGCGCGCCGATAACGGCCACTTCCGCCACGGCCGGGTGACTCGCGATGCTCTCTTCGATCTCGCGAGAACCCAGTCGGTGGCCGGCCACGTTGATCACGTCGTCGGTGCGTCCAAGAATGTAGTAATAGCCGTCTACATCGCGCACGCCCCAGTCGAAGCTCGAATACAGCGTGCGGCCTGGCACCGTTTGCCAATAGGTCTTGACGAAGCGTGCGTCGTCGCCCCACAGCGTGCTCATGCACCCCGGCGGCAGCGGCCCTTCAATGGCCAGCACGCCCTTCTGGTTCGGCCCGCAGTCCTCGCCGGTGACCTCGTCGACGAGTTTCACGTCGTAGCCGTACACTGGCTTGCCCGGCGAGCCGAGCTTGCCCGGCAGGATCTCCACGCCACGCGCCATGCCGAGAATCGGCCAGCCGGTCTCCGTCTGCCAGTAGTTGTCGACGACCGGCTTGCCCACGCCGTCGGTAAGCCAGCGCGCCGTGGGTTCATCGAGCGGCTCGCCCGCGAGGAAGATCAGCCGCAGCGACGACAGGTCGTATTGCGTCAGATACGCCGGGTCTTGCTTCTTGAGCACGCGAATTGCCGTCGGTGCGGTGAATAGTTGCGTGACCTTGTACTTCTCCACGATGCGCCACCAGATCCCGCCATCAGGACGGATCGGCGTGCCCTCGTACATCACGGTCGCAATGCCGGCGAGCAACGGCGCGTACACGATGTAGCTGTGCCCCACCACCCAGCCGATATCAGACGCGCAGAACATCGTGTCGCCCGGCTTCGCGCAGAAGATGTGCTGCATCGACGCCGCCAGCGCAACCGCATATCCGCCGGTGTCGCGCTGTACCCCTTTCGGCTTGCCTGTCGTGCCCGAGGTGTAGAGCACGTAGGACGGCTCGTTCGACTCGAGCCATTCGCAGGGGATGGCGGCGTCGAGAAACTGCTCGCGTAATGGTGCGTAGTCGACGTCACGCCCCGCCACGCGCGTCATCGGCGCCAAGCCCCGGTCGATCAGCAGCACATTCGATGGCTTGTGCTGCGCGAGTGCGATGCCTTCGTCGAGCAGCGGCTTGTAGGGCACGACCTTGCCGTTGCGCGAGCCGGCGTCGGCCGAGACGATGACGGTCGGTTGCGCGTCGTCGATGCGTGCTGCCAGATTGACGGAGGCGAAGCCACCGAACACCACCGAGTGGATCGCACCGAGCCGCGTACATGCAAGCATGGCGAAGAGGGCTTCGGGCACCATCGGCATGTAGATCAGCACCCGCTTGCCGCGCGCAACGCCCAGCGATTGCAGCGATGCCGCCATGCGATTGACTTCCGCCGCCAGTTCGTCGTACGTATAGACGCGCTCCTGCTCGGTCTCCGTCGACACCCAGATCAGCGCATTTTGCGAGCCGCGCGATGGCAGGTGGCGATCGACGGCGTTATGACACAGATTCGTTCGGCCACCGACGAACCATCGCGCAAACGGTGGCTTGTCGTAGTCGAGCACCTGGGTAAAAGGCGTCTCCCAGTCGATCAGACGGGCCTGCTCCTCCCAGAAGGCGGCCCGCGCATCAGGGGCAATCGAACGGGCGTGAAACGACGCATACGAAGTCATGGTGTCTCCTTGCATATAGGGATTGGCTCGCGCGCCCAGCGTACCGAGCCGGCGGTGCCGGTGGAGTACGGGGCTGGCGCGGCGCCGGATCGAGCCGGCAGGGTCGAACGGCGAGTCGCCGTCGACCGTCAATGCGTTTCGGTGCAATGAAATCGTCGGACACGGGTGCCGTGCCTCGCGATCAGTGTGCGCGTTGACGCTTACGGAAGGCTTACCGGACGGCCCCGTTCACCACCGAAAACGCTAGGGGATTACGCTGATTCGGGCTCGATCGACGATCCGAAGATGGCTTCGTGGTTCGCGCCCGATGACCTGAGTGACCGGTTCATCGGTTCATCGGCAGCCGGATCGTCACCGTCAGCCCGCCACCGGCGCGGTTGACGGCCGCCATCGCACCGCCATGGGCGGCCACCGCGCGCGCTGCGATCGCCAACCCCAGCCCGAAGCCTTCACGTTTGCCGTCGTGTGCCTGCACGAACGGCTCGAACATGGCCCCGAGCGACTCCGGCGGCACCCCCGGCCCCCGGTCACTGACCATAATGGTGTACGCGTTCGCGGCAAGGTCGTGAGTAAACAACACTTCTACCGGCACCCCTTGCGGCGAGACATGCAGTGCGTTGCGCACCACGTTTTCAATCGCGCGGCGCAGCAACTCGGGGCTGCCGAGCATCAGCTCCGGCGGGGGCGCCGCCGGCGGCATCGTCGTCATGTGGATGCGCTTGCCGCTCATCGAACCTTCATAACCGGCGTCTTCGACTACTGCGGCACACAGCGCGGCGAGATCGACATGGGCGTCAAGCCGCAGGCTGCCGTGCTCGATGCGCGACAGCGTGAGCAACTCGCCGACCAGCGCATTGAGCCGCTGGGCTTCGCGTTCGATACGCGTGAGCGAGGTTTCGGTCTTGGCCGGATCGAGTCGTGCCAGATCGACCGCCACATGCAGCCGGGCGAGCGGCGAGCGCAGCTCGTGAGAGACGTTGTGCAACAGGCGCTCGCGCGCGTCGACCAGCCCCTGGATGCGCTCGGCCATCTGGTCGAAATCGCGTGACAGGTCGGCCAGTTCATCGCGTCGGCGCCCCAGCGACGGCGCGGTGCGCACGCTCATGTCGCCGGCCGCGAGCCGATCGAAGGCGCGGCTCAGGCGGCGAATCGGCGAGGTCACGTACCACGCGAGCAGCGCCGCGAACGCGAGGCTGCCCAGCAAGCATGAGATCACCAGTTGAGCCGGTGGCCCGTGATCGTCGCTGTATGGCAGCCCCTCGACGGTTTCGCGGTACTTGAGTGCATAGGTGCGCCCGTCAGGGGCGGTGGCGCGGATGCTCGCCTGCGGGGCGAGCACCTCATGCCGGTCGAGCGCAACGGCATCGGACGCCGCCAGCGCCGGCACGGGCACCTTGTCGAAGCCGGCGGCCTCGACCGAGAAATTGCGCCGCTGGGTGGGGCTAAGCGTCTCCTGCCATTGGGCAAGCGTGTCCTGACCACCGACGGCGAGCGCCAGCGCGGCGCTGCGCACGACGGCCATGCTGGTGCGTGCCGCCATTTCCTCGATCACGATGTCCTGCGGCGGGCGCAGGCGTTGCAGCGTGAACCATAGCGCAGTGGCTGCCGACACGAGGATGACCGTCAACCAGAAGCCGACGAAGATTTTCCAGAACAGACGTCCCATGTGCATGCGAGGGGTTCCTTGACGCCGATAAGGCTGTGCAGGTGAGGCTCAGCGTGCCGGTTGCGAATCGAGCCGGTAGCCGAAGCCCCAGACCGTGGCGATTTGGGCATCGGGGCCGCCGGCCGCACCCAGCTTCTGGCGCAGGTTGCCGATATGCACGTCGATGCTGCGGTCGTAGGCTTCTCTGGCACGCCCGAGAATGCGCTCGGACAGTTCGTCTTTAGAGACCGCACGATCGACGTTGCGCATCAGGAATTCGAGCAGATTGAATTCGGTCACCGTGAGTTCGAGCGGCGTATCACCCAGACGCGCAATGCGCTGGGCCGCGTGCACGGTGATGCCGGCCGCAGCAAGCGTGTCCGCCTGCTCGGGGGTGCTGCCGGCCGGCACGCCTTGCGTGCGGCGCAGCACGGCGCGCAGCCGGGCGACGAGTTCTCGCGGATAGCAGGGCTTGGGCAGGTAGTCGTCGGCGCCGAGTTCCAGACCGATGACGCGATCGATGTCGCTGCCCTTGGCCGTGAGCATGATGACCGGCACGCTGGCGCGCTGGCGAATGGCGCGCAGCACGTCGATACCGCTCATTCGCGGCAACATGATGTCGAGCACCACCGCGACGAATTCGCCACTGACGGCGCTCGCCACGCCGGTCTCGCCATTGCCGCATACGGTGACCTCAAAGCCCTCGGCTCCGAGGTATTCGGCCAGCATCGTACACAGTTCGGCATCGTCATCAATGAGCAGGATTTTCACGGTTCGGTCTCGTCTTGCGTGGCCATTATGGGTCGCAGATCGTTGTCTACAAAGGCTTTTCCAGCACTTTTACAGCTTCTTTACAACTTCATTGCCAGCCCCTTACCCCTGCATCGTCCATGCCTCGGGAAAATGAACGACATGGAATTATCGCTCGTTGCAAGGAGAGAAGGCATGACAGTTTCCCACCGGCCGGCCGGTCGGAGCGGCCTCGCCCGCGAACATTGGCAGACGCCCGTCAAGGGCGCGCTCGCGTGCGCCACGACGCTCGCCCTCGTATTGGCGCTCGCCGCATGCGGTAACAAGCGCGGTACGCCGGACGCGTCAGGCGCGCCCGAAGTCGGTGTGGTAACCGTCAAGGCCTCGCCCGCAACGCTGACCACCGAACTGCCGGGCCGCGTATCCGCCATCCAGAGCGCAGAGGTTCGCCCGCAAATCAGCGGTATCGTGCGCAAGCGACTGTTCACCGAAGGCTCGCTGGTCAAGGCCGGCGACGTGCTCTATCAGATCGACGACGCCACCTACAAGGCCGCCGTCGACAGCGCACAAGGCACGCTCACCCAGGCAGAGGCGAACCTCGATGCCGCGAAGATCAAGGCCGCACGCTATGCCGGCCTGCTCAAGATCAACGGCGTGAGCCAGCAGGACTACGACAACGCGCAGGCCACGGCCAAGGCGGACGCCGGTGCTGTGCAGACCGATCGCGCTGCGCTGGAAACGGCCCGCATTGATCTCGATCGCACCCGTATCAAGGCACCGATCTCGGGGCGCATCGGCACGTCCAGCGTGACTGCCGGCGCGTTGGTGACCGCCAGTCAGGACACGGCGCTTGCCACCATCAACGATCTGTCGACCGTGTATGTGGACGTCACGCAATCGAGCCTCGACTTGCTGCGCCTGAAGAAGGAACTGGCAGCGGGCAAGCTCAAGGCATCGGGCAATGCGGCCGTGGTGCAACTACGCCTCGAAGACGGTAGCCTGTACGCGCACGCCGGCAAGCTGGCCTTCGCCGACGTCACGGTCTCGACCACGACCGGCTCGGTCACCCTGCGTGCGCAGTTCCCGAATCCGGAAGGCACGCTATTGCCCAACATGTACGTGCGGGCCGAATTGCAGGAAGGGGTGGACGAACAAGGCCTGCTCGTGCCGCAAAAGAGCGTGCAGCGCGATGCGAAGGGCAATGCATCGGTGATGGTCGTGGACGCGAGCGGCAAGGTCGCCTCGCGTGACATCACCCTGACCCGCAACGTCGGCAACAACGCGCTGGTGGGCAGTGGCCTTGCCAGCGGAGACAAGGTGCTTGTCGACAGCCTGCAGAATGTGCGCGCTGGCATGCACGTGAAGCCCGTGGAAGTCGCCTCGGCGCTGTCGGACACGCCGGCGGCCGCCAGCGCGGCCACGGCAATGGCGACCACGACCGCGGCGAGGTAAGCAGCCATGGCAAAGTTCTTTATCGACCGGCCGGTGTTCGCCTGGGTGATCGCCATTGTGATTGCGCTCGCGGGGGCGCTGTCGATCAGCTCGCTGCCGGTGGCGCAATATCCGGACATTGCGCCGCCCTCGGTGTCGATCTCCGCGACCTACACCGGTGCATCAGCCAAGACCATCGAAGACAGCGTCACGCAGGTCATCGAGCAGAACATGAAGGGCATCGACAACCTGCGCTACATGTCCTCGACCAGCGACTCGGCGGGCAACGCCCAGATCACGCTGACCTTCAACGCGGGCACCAACCCTGACATCGCGCAGGTGCAGGTGCAGAACAAGCTGCAATTGGCCGAGGCATCGCTGCCGACCACGGTGCAGACGACCGGCATCACAGTGACCAAGTCGTCGTCGAGCTTTCTGCTGATTGCGGGCTTCGTGTCGAAGTCCGGCAAGATGACGCAGGCTGACTTGTCCGACTACGTGGCCGCGCACGTCCAAGACCCGATCTCGCGGGTCGACGGCGTGGGCGATGTGACGCTGTTCGGCGGTCAGTACGCCATGCGCATCTGGCTCGATCCGGCCAAGCTGCAGAAATACTCGCTCGAACCGTCGGACATCGAGACCGCACTCGAAGCGCAGAACACGCAGGTCTCGTCGGGCTCGGTCGGCGCCGCACCTGCGGCCCCGGGCCAGCAGATTCAGGCGACGGTCACGGCGCAAAGCCGTTTGCAGACCCCCGACCAGTTCCGCAAGATTCTGCTCAAGAGCGGCACCGACGGCTCGACCGTGCATCTGGAAGACGTCGCCCGTGTGGAAATCGGTAGCGAGAGCTACAGCACGACCTCGCGCTACAACGGCATGCCCGCCACGGGCCTTGCGATCAAGCTCGCCACCGGCGCCAATGCGCTGAAGACGGCCACCGCCGTCAAGCAGCGCTTGAAAGACCTGAACCTGCCGCAAGACATCAGGGTCGTGTATCCGTACGATACAACCCCGTTCGTGAGGATCTCCATCGAGGAAGTCATCAAGACGCTGGTCGAAGCCATCGTGCTGGTGTTCCTCGTGATGTACCTGTTCCTGCAGAACCTGCGCGCCACGCTGATTCCGACCATTGCGGTGCCGGTGGTGCTGCTCGGCACGTTCGGCGTGCTTTCGGTGCTGGGCTTCTCGATCAATACCCTGACGATGTTCGGCATGGTGCTCGCGATCGGCCTGCTGGTCGACGACGCCATCGTGGTGGTCGAGAACGTCGAACGGGTGATGGAACAGGACGGTTCGTCGCCACGCGAAGCCACCCGCAAGTCGATGGCGCAGATTACCGGCGCGCTGGTGGGCATTGCCCTCGTGCTTGCGGCGGTGTTCGTGCCAATGGCGTTCTTTGGCGGCTCGACCGGCGTGATCTATCGCCAGTTCTCCGTCACGATGATCTCGGCGATGGGCTTGTCGGTGCTGGTGGCGCTGGTGCTGACCCCGGCGCTGTGTGCCACCATCCTGCGCCGGCCGACGCCCGGACACGCCAAGCCGCAAACGGGTTTCTTCGGCGCGTTCAACCGCATGTTCGAGCGCAACGCCACACGTTACGAGCGCGGTGTGCGTCATGTGCTCTCGCGTACGCGCCGCTATCTGGCCATCTTCGTCGCGCTCACTGGCGTGATGGTGATCTCGTTGATGCATCTGAACACCTCGTTCCTGCCGGATGAGGACCAAGGCATCATCATGACCTCGATCCAGTTGCCCTCGGGTGCAACGCAAGAGCGCGCCGTGCAGACGCTCTCGGAAGTCGAACAGTACTACCTCAAGAAGGAAGCCAGTGCCGTCGAGTCGGTCTTCGGCGTGGCGGGCTTCAGCTTCGCGGGCAGCGGCGAGAACGTCGCCATGGCCTTCGTCAAGCTCAAGGACTGGAGCGAGCGCGATTCAGACCACACGGCGCAGGCCATTGCCGGGCGCGCCAACGGCTTCCTGTCGACGATTCGAGACGCGCGCGCGTTCGCGATGATGCCCCCGGCCGTGCAGGGGCTGGGCACGTCCAACGGCTTCGATCTGGAGTTGCAGGACAACGGCGGCCTCGGTCACGACAAGTTGATGGCCGCGCGCGACCAGTTGCTGGCCGCTGCGGCCAAGGAACCGTCGCTCTCGGGCGTGCGCGCCAACGGTCTGGACGACACCCCGGAAGTGCAACTGTCGATCGACTACACCAAGGCCAGCGCACTCGATGTGGCGGTATCGGATATCAACTCGGTGGTTGCCACCGCATGGGGCGGCACGTACGTCAACGACTTCCTGAACCAGAACCGGGTGAAGAAGGTGTACATGCAGGGCGAGGCGTCGAGCCGCATGCAGCCGTCCGACCTGAACAAATGGTATGTGCGCAACAGCGCCGGCGAGATGGTGCCGTTCTCGGCCTTCGCCACGGCGTCGTGGACCTATGGCCCGCCCAAGCTCGAACGCTACAACGGCCTGTCATCGGTAGAGATTCAGGGCGGCGCGGCACCGGGCTATTCGACCGGCGACGCGATGGCCACGATGCAGAAGCTCGTCGCGCAACTGCCGGCCGGCATTACCTCGGAGTGGACCGGCCTGTCGTATGAAGAACGCCTGTCGGGCAGTCAGGCGCCGGCGCTGTACGCGGTGTCGGTGCTGGTGGTGTTCCTGTGTCTGGCCGCGCTCTACGAGAGCTGGTCGATTCCGTTCTCGGTGATGCTGGTGGTGCCGCTGGGCGTGCTCGGCGCGTTGATCGCGGCGATGCTGCGCGGCCTGTCCAACGACGTGTATTTCCAGGTGGGGCTGCTGACCACCATCGGCCTGTCGGCGAAGAACGCGATTCTGATCGTCGAGTTTGCCAAGGCGCGGCACGAGGCGGGCGAGTCGCTGCTCGACGCCACGCTCGAAGCCATACGCATGCGGCTGCGCCCGATCCTGATGACCTCACTGGCGTTCATTCTGGGTGTGGTGCCCCTCGCCATCAGCCACGGCGCGGGCTCGGCCAGCCAGCACGCGATCGGCACGGGCGTCATCGGCGGCATGCTCGCCGCGACCGCGCTGGGCATCTTCTACGCCCCGCTGTTCTATTTCACCGTGGCCGGCTGGCTGGCCCGTCGCCGCGAGCGCGCCGCTGGCCACGCCGCACCGGCGACAAGTACAAAGGAATGATCACGATGCATTCGAATCGATTGACTGCGCGTCGTGTGGTGCGGACCTCGTTGCTGGGCGCCGCGGCAGCCGCGACGCTGACGCTCGCGGGCTGCATGTCGCTCGCCCCGAATTACACGCAGCCGGCCCCGAGCGTGCCTGACACGTTCCCGCACGCCACGTCGGCCGCCGCCGCGGCCGCGAGCGGCGCGACGGCGCCCCTCGCCGAGCAGAAGTCCATCGCAAAGGCCGACGCGGCGCTGGTGGCGGCCGACACGCCGTGGCAGGACTACTTCGCCGACGCCAACGTGCGCAAGCTGATCGGCATTGCGCTTGAGAACAATCGCGACTTGCGGGTCTCCATCCTCAATATCGAGAAGGCGCGCGCCACTTACCGGGTGCGCGAAGCGGCCGAGTTGCCGACGATCGACGCCGGCGGAGCCGGTTCGGTCTACCGCACGCCGGGCGCGGTGACGGGCGGCTCACCGACCATCACCCGCGAATACACGGCAACGCTGGGCACCACCAGCTACGAGTTGGACCTGTGGGGCCGCGTCAAGAACCTCTCGGACGCGGCGCTGGCCTCGTACCTGAATACCGTAGAGGCCAAGCGTGCCGCGCAGATCACGCTGGTGGCGAACGTGGCGACCGCGTACCTGACGTGGGCGTCGGATCGCGCGCTCGAAGCGTTGGCCAACAGCACACTGGAGAGTCAGCAGGCGTCGTACGACATCACCAAGGGCAGTTTCGACCTCGGCAACGCGTCAGCGCTCGACCTGAAAGAGGCCGAGCAGACGGTGGCGTCGGCCCGTGGCGATGTGGCCAGGTACGCCGCCCAGGTGGGACAGGACGAGAACGCGCTCGCGTTGCTGCTAGGTGCGCCGGTGCCAGCCGAACTCGCGCCGCCGGCGGTCGTGTCGTCGGTGACGGCCGCACGCGAGCTGGCCGCGGGGGTGCCGTCGACGGTACTGCTGCGCCGACCGGACGTGCTCGAAGCCGAGCAGACCTTGCGCGGCGCCAATGCCGACATCGGCGCCGCGCGCGCTGCGATGTTTCCGACCGTCACGTTGACGGCGGCGGGCGGCACGGCAAGCTCCGGGCTGTCCGGGCTGTTCAAGGCGGGCACGGGCTACTGGTCGTTCGCGCCGAACATCAGCTTGCCGATCTTCGACGGCGGGTCGCTGCGCGCGTCGCTCGACGCGGCCAAGGTCACGCAGAAGATCGATATCGCACAGTACCAGCACACGGTGCAAAGCGCCTTCAAGGAAGTGGCCGACGCATTGGCCACGCGCGCCACGATGCAGGCCCGGCGCGACGCGCAAAAGACGCTGGTCGACGCCGCGCAAGCCGCTTACGACCTGTCGCTGGCACGTTACCGGGCGGGCGTCGACGCGTATACGACGGTGCTGACCAATCAACGAACGCTGTATACCGCGCAGCAGGACGACATCACGCTGCAACTCGCGTGGCAGAGCAATCTGGTCACACTTTATCAAGTGCTGGGCGGTGGGGCATGAGCTTGCACATGAAGACATGGGTATCGACGCCGCGCCGGCGTTGGCTGGTGGGCGGCGGCGTTGCGCTGGCACTGGTCGCAGCCGGGCTGATCTGGCATGGCCGGCCCAAGCCCCCCGTGTTTCTGAGTACGTCCGTGATGTTGGGCGACATCGAGGACACCGTGTTGGCGACCGGCATCATCAAGGCGGCCCAGCAGGTGTATGTCGGCTCGCAGGCGTCGGGCCAGATCAAGACCCTGCCGGTCAAGGTCGGGCAGTTGGTCAAGCGCGGCGACCTGATTGCCGAGATCGATTCGCTCACGCAGCAGAATTCGCTCAAGACCGCCCGTGCATCGTTGGCCGATGTGCAGGCGCAGCGGGCATCGAAGGCAGCGCTGCTGGCGCAATATCAACTGGCGTTCGAGCGGCAGAAGGAAATGCTGGCGCAAGACGCCGGCAGCAAGGCCGATTACGACAGCGCGAAGGCGTCGCTCGACAGCACCCGCGCCGACATCGCCTCGCTCGATGCGCAAATCGACGAGGCCCGCATTTCGGTGAATACCGCTGAAGTCAATCTGGGCTACACCCGCATCGTGGCCCCGATGGACGGCACGATTGTGGCCGTGCCGGTGCAAGCCGGGCAGACCGTCAACGCGTCGCAGTCCGCACCGACCATCGTGACGATGGCCGACCTGGGCACGATGACCGTCAAGGCGGAAATCTCCGAAGCCGACGTGCTGCGCGTGAAGCCCGGCATGCCGGTGTCGTTTACGGTGCTTGGCGATCCCGATAACGCCTATCACGCCAGGCTCGCGTCGATCGATCCGGGCCCCGAGTCGTATTCGAGCGACAGTTCATCGCTGTCCAGCAGCTCGACGAGCGCGACCAGCAGTTCGTCCAGTTCGTCGTCGAGCAGCAGCACGTCGAGCACGGCGATTTACTACTACGGCCTGTTCGACGTGCCGAACCCCAACGGCAAGCTGCGCATTTCGATGACGGCGCAGGTGGCGATCACGGTGGCCTCGCACAAGCAGGTGATGACGCTGCCCGCGTCGGCGCTCGGTGCACGCGGCGACGACGGCCGCTACACGGTACTGGTGCTCGGCCCCGACGGACGCCCGCAGCCGCACCGCGTGAGCGTGGGCATCAACAACACGGTGAGTGCCGAGATTCTTTCCGGCTTGAAAGTCGGCGACAAGGTCGTAATTGGCGACGGCAACAGCGCCCCGAGCACATCAAGCGGACGTCCGATGGGTCCGCCGTCGATGGGGATGTAAGGCATGGACCAGCCACTGCTTGAACTGCGCGGCGTCTCGCGCAGCTTCGCTGAAGGCGACGGCACGGTGACCGTGTTGCGCGATGTCGACCTGGCCATTCGTGCCGGGGAGATGGTCGCCATCGTCGGCCCGTCGGGCTCGGGCAAGTCGACGCTGATGAACCTGCTCGGCTGCCTGGACCAACCCACCGACGGCAGTTACCGCATTGCCGGCGAAGACACTCGCACGCTCGACAACGATGCGCTTGCGCGCCTGCGTCGCGAACACTTCGGTTTCATCTTTCAGCGCTATCACTTGCTGGGCGACCTGACGGCTGCCGACAACGTAGCCATGCCATCGGTCTATGCCGGCACACCGTCGGCCGCCCGCGAGGCGCGCTCGCATGCCTTGCTCACCCGGCTGGGCCTCGCGCATCGGCTCGACTATCGGCCGTCGCAGCTCTCGGGCGGCCAGCAGCAGCGGGTCTCGATCGCGCGCGCGCTGATGAACGGCGGGCAGGTGATTCTCGCGGACGAGCCAACCGGTGCGCTCGACTCGGCCAGCGGCGATGAAGTGCTCGACACGCTCCAGTCGCTCAACGACGCCGGGCATACCGTCATCATCGTCACGCACGACATGCATGTGGCATCGCGCGCGCGGCGCATCGTCGAGATTGCCGACGGACGCATCAAGGCCGACCGGCGTGTGGGCGACGAGCCAAAGGCGCTCGCACCCGACGCGAGCCCAGCGCTCACCGACAGCAGTTCCGGCACCGTCTGGCTGCGTGTGATCGAGGCGGCACGCATGGCTGGCATTGCCATGCGCACGCACAAGATGCGCACCTTCCTGACGATGCTCGGCATCGTCATCGGCATTGCCTCGGTGGTGTCGGTGGTGGCCCTGGGCGAGGGATCGCGCCAGCGCATTCTGAAGGACATCAGCGCCATCGGCACCAATACCATCGAGATCTACCCCGGTAATGGCTTTGGCGATATGCGTGCATCGGCCATTCAGACGCTGACCACCCGCGACGCCGATGCGTTGTCGGGACAGCCGTTCGTGGCCAGCGTGTCGCCGGGGGTGAGTACGTCGCTCACGGTGCGATATCGCAATATCTCGGCCACCGCGACGATCAGCGGCGTGAGCGAGCGATTCGCCGACGTGCGCGGCCTGTCGCTTGCGGCCGGACGATGGTTCTCGAGCGACGCCGTGACGCGACGCGCGCAAGAGATCGTCATCGACGACAACACGCGCAAGACGTTCTTCGGCAGCGCCGATCAGGCGCTAGGCAAGATTCTGGTGATCGGCAACGTGCCATGCCGCGTGGTCGGCGTCACGATCAAGAAGCAGACGACCTTTGGCAGCAACGACAGCCTGAACGTCTGGACGCCGTACACCACGGCGATGACCCGCATGCTCGGCCAGAACTACCTGAAATCGATCACGGTGCGAGTGGCCGACAACGTGTCGACTGGTGCCGCGCAATCGGCCATCGAGAACCTGCTCAAGCGCCGTCACGGGAGAACCGACTTCTATGTCAACAATATGGACACGATTCGGCAGACCATCGAATCGACGACTGCCACGATGACACTGCTCATTTCGATGATTGCCGTGATCTCGCTGGTCGTGGGCGGCATTGGCGTGATGAACATCATGTTGGTGTCGGTCGCCGAGCGCACCCGCGAAATCGGTGTGCGCATGGCGGTCGGTGCGCGGCGCGGCGACATCCTCATGCAGTTTCTGCTCGAAGCGGCCCTCGTGTGCCTGACCGGCGGCATCGGCGGAGTACTGCTCGCCTGGGTGAGCAGCGTGGCGTTCGCCCAGATGGTGTCGGGCTTTTCGATGGTGTTTTCGACGGCTTCGATCGTCGGGGCGCTGCTGTGTTCGTCGGCCATCGGCTTGCTGTTCGGTTATCTGCCGGCACGCAATGCCGCGCACATGAAGCCGGTCGACGCGCTGGCACGGGAGTAACTATTGATGAACATGATGCGTTCTTCTCGGCAAGCGGTGCTGCCCGTGGCGCTACGCCGTGGCGTGCTGGCCTGCGCCGTCGCCATCCTCTCGGTGGGGCTGGCCGGTTGCGGCAGTCTCGTCGCCCAGCCATATCAGGCCCCCGACGTGGCCATGCCGGGGCAGTGGCAACAGGGCACGCCAGCCGATCCCAACGCGTCGCCAACGGCCACGCCGGTCGTGCCCGAGGCCGGTTCGGTGCCCGCCGCCGGCGTGTCGGCGGCGAACGCGCCGCCGACCAGTGTTGCCGATGTGCTGGCCGGCGGCGGCGATGGCTGGTGGCGACGGTTCAACGACGACGGCCTGAACCGGATGATCGACAAAGTGCTCGCGCGCAACGGCGATCTGGCGGCCGCCGCGATTGCGGTGCGCGCGGCCCAGTTGAGTGCCGATCTCACACACAGCAACGAATTGCCGACGCTCACGGGCGAGTACGACGGCGCGAAGGCCAAGTCCTTGCGCGGCTACGGCACGACGACGTCGCACGCCCTGACTGGCACGGTGAGCTACGAGGCCGATCTGTGGGGCAAGCTTGCACGCCTGACCGACGCGGCGCGATGGGAAGCGTTGGCCACGCAACAGGATCTGGCGACCACGCGCCTGTCGCTGATCGGCACGGCGACCAACCTGTACTGGAAGCTGGCCTACCTCAACGAGCGTATCGACAGCGAGCAAAAGAGCGTTGCGTATCTCGAGAAGGTGCTGGCACTCGTGCGTGTGCAGCGCGATGCGGGTGCCACGTCGACGCTCGAAGTGCTCGAAGCCGAGCAGAGCATCGAATCGGAGCGCTCGACGCTCACGCAGTTGCTCGCGCAGCGGGTCGCCACGCGCATGTCGCTGGCCGCGCTGCTGGCCGATCCGGCCGGTGCGCGTGTGCCGGCACCGCCGAACCTGTTCACCCTGCGCACGCCGGTGATCGACGCCGGTGTGCCGTTGGAGGTGCTGGCGCGCCGGCCCGACCTGCGGGCGGCCGAGTTGCGCCTGCGCGAGCAGTTCGCCAACGTCAACGCCACGCGTGCGAGCTATTACCCGACGCTGTCGCTGACCGGCGCGCTCGGCTCGTCGAGCACGGCGCTGGTCGACTTGCTCAAGAATCCCGTGGGCACGCTTGGGGCGACCATTGCACTGCCGTTCCTGAACTGGCATCAACGCGATCTGAACATCAAGTCCAGCCAGGCCACTTACGACAGGGCCGTACAAACCTTCCGGCAGACGTTGTATGCGGCCTTGACCGATGTCGAGACCGCGCTGTCCGCCCGCACGCAATACCTGCAACAAGGCGAGCAGTTGGCGCGGTCGCTGGCGGCTGCCCGGGCAGTCGAGCGGATCTACGCCGTGCGTTACCGTACCGGCGCGGTGACGCTGCGCGTGTGGCTCGACGCACAGGAGAGCGTGCGTTCGGCCGAGCGGACGCTCGCCGAGAACCGCTACAATCAGTTGACCGAAACGGTCACGCTCTATCAGGCGCTCGGCGGCGATGTGGTGACGGGGGCCTCGCAGGCTTCGCTGGCTTTACCGGTGACCACCGCCGAGGCGGCGATGTAGCCGGGCAACAGTGCGATGCCGCGTGCGGGGCATGCGGCAACGTAATGTCGGGATGTGCGGCCAGAAGAGAGATTACCGATCGGCAGCATTATCGGCGGGGGCTAGCACCACAAGGCGTACAGCCCCAAGAAACGACGCGGCTTCGGGAGCAAACGGCTTTGACGGGTTATCCATCACCCCGAAAAGCCGTTCACGTCACCCGATTCCAGCGCTGCCAGAACCGTGTATGCCGCAGACCCTCTCATTGAGGCCAGAGAGGGAAATCCTCGCAGGCGCATTGCCTGACGCTGGCAGGGAAGTGATCCCCCCAACGAACAGGAAAACGTGCGCTCAACGCTGTGCCGTCTTGGTCACCTTAGCAGGCGCCTTCTTGGCGGCGGGTTTCGCAGCCACCTTGGTGACCGACTTCGCAGGGGCCTTCGATGCCACCCGGGTCTTTGCGGTCCGATTGCCGGCAACGGCAGCCTTCGTCGGCCGACGTTCGACCACGCGAATCATCTTGCCGTGCTTGCCTCGCACGAGACGCGTACGCGGTGCTTCGCCGTCATTCCTGGCCGCCGGCGCCTCGGACGCCGCAGCCACGCGCGTGGCCTCCCTGACCGGTACGTGGAGCACCAGCAGTTGGCCCGACGTCAACGTATTGCGACGCAGACGATTCCAACTCTTGATCTGCGCAACGCTCACGCCATTGCGCGACGCAACGCTAGCAAGCGTGTCGCGTTTGCGGGCGCGCACCATTACCTTGCGTGTATCGGGAAGATCCGGCTCCAGCGCGAGCACGGCATTGCGCGCAACCGAAGCGCTGATGTCCTGGTCCATGTCGTCCGAACGCGGCACCAGCAGCGTCGAGCCCGCCTTGAGACGCATGCGCGGCGCAATGTTGTTGACCGAGCGGATGACGGCAGCGTCAACCCCCAGCTTGCGCGCGACGTCTTCCGGACGCTCACGCGATGCGGACGTGTAGGTCGTCCAGCTCGACAGCGGCTTGTCATAGCCCTTCAGACGGCGCTGGAACACTTCGGCGCTATCGAACGGCAGGAGAATCTTTGGCTGCGCCGAGCCCAGAATCACGGGCTTGCGGAACGACGGATTGAGCGCGCGGAATTCGTCGAGCGGCAGGTCGGCCAGCTTCGCGGCCAATGCCACGTCGATGTCGCGCTTGGTGGTCACGCTGACGAAGTACGGGTGATTCGGAATCTCGGGCAGCTTGACGTTGTAAATGTCCGGGTGCGCGATGATGTTCTTGATCGCCTGCAGCTTCGGCACGTAGTAACGCGTCTCGGTCGGCATGCGCAGGCTCAGGTAATCGGTCGGCAACCCTTGCGCCTGATTGCGGTCGATCGCACGCTGCACGTTGCCTTCGCCCCAGTTATAGGCCGCGAGCGCGAGTTGCCAGTCGCCGAACATCTCGTAGAGCTTCGAGAGGTAATCGAGCGCTGCAGTCGTCGAGGCGAGCACGTCGCGGCGCTCGTCCTGGAACATGTTCTGCTTGAGGTTGTAGGTCTTGCCGGTGCTGGGAATGAACTGCCACATGCCCGCGGCCTTGGCCGTCGAGAGCGCCTGCGGGTTGTACGCGCTTTCCACGAAGGGCAACAGCGCGAGTTCCGTCGGCATGTGACGCCGCTCGAGTTCTTCAACGATGTGGAACAGGTACTTGCTCGAGCGATCGATCATGCGCTCGACATATTCGGGACGCTGCGCGTACCACTGCGTGCGGTCCTGCGCAAGGTCGGTGTCCAGGTCGGGGATGGCGAAACCGTGGCGGATGCGTGACCAGAGATCAGCGTCGTCGCTGCCGTAGGCCAGGTCGTTGATCGAGTCGTTGTCGAGGTCGATGGTCTGATCGCTTGAGACGCGCTGCTTGCCTTTGGCGGACGTGACGAGAGGCGATTGGCCTTGCGCCGTCGGCGTGGAACTCGACGCACCGTTGGTCGGTGCTGTGCCGGCACACGCCGCCAGAAGCAGCGTCAGTAGCAAGCTAACGATAAGTCGCATTGATCGGGCTCGAATTGGGTTGCATCTTCATGAAATTGGCAAGGATGTTAAGGAAACCCTTCAGATGCGTCAACCATTCTGCCTAAATTTTTTGCAAAATTTACGCAAATACACCCCGTTTTCCAGGGTTATCCCTGATCTTGATGGATCACGATGTGGCTGAAACGAGACGCCCCAACGGTGTACACGATGCGATGGATAACGGACCAAAACATCACAGGGCTGGGATGCTGCAAGGCTGAGCAGGCACGAACGATCCTGTCAACGCCTGCTTTGTGACAATGTCATGCCACGACACGCTGTTGACAGCGTGGCGGAGTCACGTTCAACGGAAGCTGTCTTTCCAGCTGCGCACGGTGGCGAATACCGCCTCGCGGGTGAGCGGCGCGCGTCCCGCATGGCGCTCGGCAGACGCGATGACCGCTGGCGCGTCGCTGCGCAGGAAGGGGTTCGTCAGACGCTCCTGGGCCAGTGTCGTGGGCAGCGTGGGACGGTCGGCAGCGCGAAGCGCCGTTGCCTCCCGATGCCATGCCGCAAGCGCCGCGTTATCCGGCTCGACCGCCAGCGCGAAGCGAATGTTCGATAGCGTATATTCGTGCGCGCAATGCACGAGCGTCGCAGGCGGCAGCGCGGCGATCGCGTCCAGCGAAGCGAGCATCTGGGCGGGCGTACCCTCGAACAGACGTCCGCAGCCGCAAGAGAACAGCGTGTCGCCGCAGAACAGATGCGGTGCGCCTGCGACACCGGCGCCGAGGAAATAGGCGATGTGCCCCGCGGTATGGCCTGGCACGTCGATCACTTCCAGCGTCAAGGCCGGGGCAGCGATGTGAACGGTCTCGCCGCCGCGGTGCGGATGATCGACGCAGGCGATCGCTTCGCCGGCCGGACCGTGCACGGGAACATCGAACCGGTCGAGCAGCGCATCGACACCGCCGACGTGATCGGCATGCTTGTGCGTGATGAGAATGGCGCGCAGCGTGAGACCACGCGCATCGAGATAGGCGAGCACCGGTGCGGCGTCGCCCGGGTCGACCACCACGGCATCTTTGCCGTTGTCGATGACCCAGAGATAATTGTCCTGGAACGCGGGGACGGGGAAGACGGTCATTGTTCCGGCCGACGCCTCACTTACCGCATCTGCGTGCGCATCCATATATACTCGCCACCATGTCAGAACGTCCGATTATAGACTGGCCCCGCTGGCTCGTCTCACCGCCAGGCCGCTACGCGCTCGCATGGGAGCAGGCCCTTTTCGACCAGTGGGTCGGAGATCTGTTCGGCTATCACGCGCTGCAACTCGGCCGGCCCGAACTCGATACGCTGCGCGAGAACCGCATGCCCTATCGCGGCCTCATCCTGACGGCTGCGCGCAGCCCCGACGCCCCGTCGCTCGTCACCAAGGCCGCCAGCGACACGACTGGCGGCACGCCATCGTGCCACGCGGGCGCGGCCGACACGGTCGCGCGCGACATTCTCGTGAGTCGCTTTGACGAGTTGCCCATCGCCACGGCGAGCACCGATCTCGTGGTCCTGCCGCACGTGCTCGAGTTTGCCGAGAATCCTCACGACATCCTGCGCGAAGTCGAGCGCATTCTCGTGCCCGAGGGGCAGGTCATCATCACTGGCTTCAACAATCTGAGCCTGTGGGGCGCGCGCGAGGAGCTGGGCCGACTGGCCGGCGCACCGTTCCTGCCGCCCGGTGCCGATCTCATCGCCTTCACGCGTCTGAAGGACTGGCTCAAGCTACTGTCCTTTGACATCGATCGCGGCCGCTTCGGCTGCTACCGCCCGCCCCTGCGCGGCGAGCACTGGCTGCAGCGCTTCGAGTTCATGGAACCGGCCGGCGATCGTTGGTGGCCGATCTTCGGAGCGCTCTATGCGGTACGCGCGGTCAAGCGCGTGCGCGGCATGCGCTTGGTCGGCAAAGTGCGCAAGCGTATACTCGGCCTCCAGCCGGCGGCGGCACCGGTGGCCACCCCCAACACCACGCATCGCCAGATGGCGGAAGCGGCCGACACGCCCGATTGATTGTTTGAGAGATGACCTTGCCGCAAGTTGAGATCTACACCGACGGTGCCTGCAAAGGCAATCCTGGCCCCGGCGGCTGGGGCGCCCTGCTCGTCGCGGGCAAACACCGCAAGGAAATGTTCGGCGGCGAAGCCAACACAACCAACAACCGCATGGAGCTTCTGGCCGTCATTCGCGCGCTCGAAGCCCTGAACAAGCCCTGTCGCGTGGTACTTCACACCGACTCGCAGTATGTGCAGAAAGGCATCAGCGAGTGGATTCACGGCTGGAAGGCCCGTGGCTGGAAAACGGCCGCCAAGGAACCGGTGAAGAACGCCGACCTGTGGCAGACACTCGACGCCGTCTCGCAGAAACACGAGATCGACTGGCGCTGGGTGAAAGGCCACGCCGGGCACGACGGCAACGAGGCCGCCGACCAGTTGGCCAATCGCGGCGTGGACAGCCTGCGTCGCGGCCAGTGAGGCGGCGACCAGCGCCGCCGCTTGAGCATCATCCGCGCATTGCGTGAGACGACATGGCTCGCAGCGCGTCAATTCCGAAAGCACACGAGATTCATCGAACAGCATGCGACAACTGATCCTCGATACCGAAACCACGGGCCTGAATGCCAAGACGGGAGACCGTTTGCTGGAAATCGGTTGCGTCGAACTGGTCAATCGCCGCTTGACCGGCAACAACCTGCACTTCTACATCAATCCCGAGCGCGACAGTGATCCGGGCGCATTGGCGGTGCATGGACTGACGACCGAATTCCTCTCCGACAAACCCAAGTTCGTGGAGATTGCGGAAGAGTTGCGCGAGTATTGCCGCGACGCCGAGATCATCATCCACAACGCGGCGTTCGACCTGGGCTTCCTGGATATGGAGTTCGGCCGCCTCGGCTGGCCGCCGTTCATGCAGCACTGCTCGAGCCTGATCGACACGCTGCTGCGGGCCCGGGAGATGTTCCCGGGTCGACGCAATTCGCTGGATGCCCTTTGCGAGCGTCTCGGCGTGAACAACGCCCATCGCACGTTGCACGGCGCACTGCTCGACGCCGAGCTGCTTGCCGACGTGTATCTCGCCATGACGCGCGGCCAGGAGAGCCTTGTCATCGAGATCGGCGACGACGGCGACGGCGACGCGGGTGGCCATCGAGAAAAGATTTCGCTGCGTCAGTTCGATCTGCCGGTGATTGCGGCGGCAGACGACGAGGTGGCGCAACATGCCGGCGTGCTCAACGACATCGACAAGGGGATGAAGGGAACGTGTGTGTGGCGTACCGAACCGGCGGCCCCTGAAGGCGACACGGCACCGTCGGCGTGAGTTTGCGCCGAGCAAGACGGAAAATTCGCGCGAAGGCCTTCCCAAGCAAAGAAAACATCCCTATAATCGCTGTCTTTGCTGCTTGCGAGTCATCGCAAGAAACGGCGTGAAGTGATCGAGAGATATCGTCACGGCGGCAGCAAAAAAGAACAAAAGAAACGTTGCAGACTTCTGCGAAAACAGTTAAAGTTCTGCTCCTGATTGCGAGACAAAACCTTCAGCAATCAGCACTAAGTCATTGATTTAGTTAATGATTTGGGTGGTTAGCTCAGCGGTAGAGCACTGCCTTCACACGGCAGGGGTCACAGGTTCAATCCCTGTACCACCCACCAAATTTGCGCAAACCGCGCGGAATAAGGCCCTCAGGCAAATGCCGAGGGCCTTTTTCTTTTACATGGGCTCGTCATATTGAATCTGAAATGGATCGTGGCAGCTTCATCGGCAGATCGCTAGCAAAGCGACGCTCACTCAAAGATCCATTTCAGCGATGCGCAAAAGCGGTATCTCCTCAAAGGAAAAGGGGGACCCGCCGGAGAACTTGTAGCTCCGCAAATTCAAAGCCGCCCTTATCGCACAGATTGAGATCGCAGACCGCACCGGCCACCGCGTCATCCTGCCTTCACACCGGCCGGCTTCAAGCCGCATCGCCCAAGGCGCCCCCTCACTTCGCGGCGGCTCCCGGGCTAAGCGGAAAACGAGGCCTCGAGATCGATGCCCGCTCCCCTGTCGGCAGACGCATTTGCTGTCAATCTGTCGGCTGCACGTTGGCAAAGCAGCCAGTCCCGATCATGCGCAGTGCATCGCCGTCACGTACGACGAAGAGTGCGTCGAGGCGCCGGCGCTGAGCATAATCTCGCCCCGCCTGCACACCTAGCACCAGCAAGGCTGTCGCGTAAGCGTCCGCGTCCGCGCATGTCGGTGCAATGACCGTCACCGACGCAACAGAACTGCACAGTGGCCTGCCGGTTCTGGGATCCATTGTGTGCGAGACACGCGCACCGTCGATGTCGGCCCAGTGGCGGTAGTCGCCGGACGTCGCAATGGCGGCGTTGCTCAATTCGATCACGCCCATTGCTGAGTGCCGCTCGTCATCCGGGGCCTCAAGCGCAATCGCCCACAGCGACCCATCCGGCTTGCTTCCGCGCGCGCGCATTTCACCGTCGATGCCGACAAGCCATGAGTCGATCTCGTGCTCGTTCAACACGCGTGCCAACTCGTCGACGCCAAATCCTTTTGCAATGCCACACAGATCCAGCGCAACGGGTCCACGCTTGCGCGCCCGGCACTGTTGCACGTCCACGTCGATCAGATCGCTCGCAGACGAACATGGGCTCGCTTGCGACGTATCCACCGAGCCCGAACAATGGGCACGCCGCTCGCCCGATGGACCGAAACCCCACATACCGACAAGGTCGCCGACGCCGATGTTGAAGGCGTTGTGCGTATCACTGCCAATCTCCAGCGCACGTGCAAGCAAAACCGCGAGACTTCTGGACACCGGCACCCAGCAGTCCAGCTCGGCACGATTCAGCCGCGACAGGTCGGAGCTTTCCTTCCAGTTCGACATCTGCTCGTCAACCGCGCCAACCGCCGCCGCAAGCCGGGCCGCCAGTTCCTTTTCGTCCGTCTTCGGCGACGCATGGAAGGCCGCGGTGTAGCGGGTTCCCATTGTCGCGCCGCTCACGCGCCAGAGCTTAAGTTGCGTGTCTGGCAACGCCTCAATAGACATCTTCGACATAGCGTCCCTGCGCTCTCAGTTGTTCGACGGACAAGCCGGTATCCGCCAGAATACGTTCCCACGCCTGCGCGACACCCTCCGCCATCCTGCGGCCGCCGCACACCATGATTTGCGCGCCGTGCGCAACCAGAGTGCGCAGGCTCTGTGCATCGGCGGCAAGGCGCTCCTGCACATAACTCCGGCTCCCGGAACGTGAGAAGGCAGTCGTGAGCGCCTGCAGTCGCCTGTCGGCTACCAGGTGCTTGAGTTCGTCGCGATACAAGAAACCATCGTCAGCATCGCGCGCACCGAAATAGAGGTGCATCGGACGGCGGGACGCGTTGTGCCGGATGAAACCGATCAGCGGACCGATCCCAGTCCCGGCCCCGATCAGGATCACGGGCGCGCTGCCGGCACCCGGCCGAAAGCACGCGTGCGGCCGCATGAATGCCTCGATCGTTTCGCCGGGCCGCAGGCCTGTGAGATACCCGGAGCACACGCCGTTCGGGTGACGCCGAACGCAGATCTCGACCAAGCCGTCCGCCGTCGCACTCGCGAGCGAGTAGTACCGGGGCGAGGTGGCGCCCGGCGGCACGACACCGAGCAGATCCCCCGTCTCGAAACGAGGCAGCCGCGGCCGTAGCAGGGTGGTCCAGACGCTTGTCCCCTCGGCAGGCATGAAGCGCAGCACCGAAGTCATGTCTTCTGTATCGGCGCCATAGTCGTCTCGTGAGACGAGCTTGAGCGGTATTGTGGGAGGCAGCAATGGTGTGTAGCGAATATCGAGCGACGTACCGAGCCTTTCGGCGAGCCCTGTGCACCACTGCCGGAATTCGGGTTCAGACTGCCGGTCAACCGTGCCCAGATCAGTCAGTGCGCCCAGCCCCTTGGCGGTCAACGCGTCATGAACCGTTCGCGCATACCCGCAAAAACGAGGAAACTGACGGTCGCCGAAACCCAAAACCCCGAACGCCACCCCGCCAGGGATCGTCAGACGCTCGAGCTTCGGCAGGAATCGTATAGCGCTTTCCGGGGCATCGCCGTCACCGTAGGTCGCCGTCAGGACCAGCAGACGTCGCAGGTTGCGGTAACCGACAGCAAAATCGTTCATCGGCGCAACATGCACGCGAAAGCCAGCCCGGGTCAGCGCTGCATGCAGTGCCGAAGCAAAGCCCCACGTGCTATTGCCCTCCGTGCCCACTAGCAACACAGTATCTGCGTCGCGTGCCGGCACGTTGCAGGCGAGCTTCGGCATGCCCCGTCGACGACGCAGCCACAGCAACAGGCCGGTGGTGGCCAACAACGGCACCGATGCCGACGATGCGCCGAGGATCAGCCCGAGCCACCATAGCCCCTCGCCCGTGTGCAGCATTCGGACCATCCCGTGCAAACGTTGCCAGGCGTCGACCGGCTGAAAGGCAAGCCATTTGCCTGACGATGGATCGACATAACCGGCGCCATCCGTCGTATTCACTTCGATGACGCTGCTCGGGTCGGCCGCGTTGGCAAACGTCAACTGACGCAGCCTGGAAACGTCGATTGCCAGTGCAGACAACTGCCGCAGCGGCATCGGGGGCCTGGTGATCGCCGAAACGCTGAGGCTGGGCTCCTGCGCGCCACCTTCCGGGATCGCGCCGAACGTCGTCAACGACATGACTACCCCGGTCATCGCCGACAGCGTGAGCCCGGCAAGCACGGCTCGTGCAGTTTCGTTATGCAGTCGCTGCAACCCGTCACCCCGGATCGGGGCCAGAATATGTGTCCACCCGCCCATCCGGCGTGCGAGCAATGCAAGCCCGGACAACACCGCGAACAGCATGAAGGCAGCAGTCGCGCCTGTTGCTATCCGGCCAGCGTCACCGAGAAAGAGCTTGCGGTGGAGGTTCTTCACCCAACGCTCGACAGGCGATGAACGATAATCACCGACCGCTTTGCCGGTAGCGGGATCAATGATCGATGCATGCTGTTCGCCGCCGGCCTGGTAGTACGCGATGATCTCCCCTGACGGTCGGCGCATGAGTGTTTCGACGTCGGGCACCGAGGTGCTCACGCGGCTGGCGAGCGTTGCAACGCTCACCGGCGTCAGGTCTGAGCGGACGGCACTTGCGCGCTCAATCGCCGGATTCACTGACAACACCGCGCCTGTCATGGCGACGATCGTCATCAGCAATGCAGCGATGAGACCGGGGATTGAATGGAGCTTGCGTAACATCGGGCACCTCCTCGCCGGCCCCTGGCTACAGTGAATAGCGGAACGACTTCACATAGCCGCTCCCCTTGACCGCCTTGTTTGCGCCCGAGGTGGTCAACGGCACGACGACCTCGGATGGGTACTCGTTCATGTCCTCGACCGCAGTGTCGATGTGAACCTCATATCCGGCGTCGAGCAGCGTGTCGGACAGATCCAGCGTCGCACGCAGCGTCTTGCCTGCGCCGACGCTGGCGCCCGTAATGCCGTCCACCTTTGCGGTGCCGCCGGTGGCGCGATACCAGTCGCGCAGGTGTCGGTAGTACTTGGCTTTGCGCCCCGCCACCCACAGCGTGCCCTGATACCGTCCGGTGCGATCGGTGACATACATGGCAACGTAAGCGCCATCTCCCCCATAGTTCGACAGTTGCGTTTCGAACGAAACCTGACGCGCGGATGCAAGTGAAGGCGCAGCAAGCGCACCGGCAAGCACGGCGATCGGGAATGCGTGTTTCATCTGGATTCTCCTGATTTGGGCAAAAGGGGGGCATCGCACCCATCGCATTGGCCTGCCGCTGCTTCAGCAGGGCCAACGCCGATGAGGTACGCGGTGCGTCGGCAATAAAGGGTCAGCGGATCTGGACCTGGGGCTTCGTGCCGGGCTTCAGCAAACCTTCGGGGGGTGCGTCAGCCGGTGGCTTGCCAGAATTCGCATCCGGCAGGCGTCCGCGTGCTCCGTCGTGGTCGTCGTCTTCACGCTTCGTGCGGACGACATCAAGGGTGACGGGATCAAGTTTCGCCTTGAAACGCCGGCCATCGGCATCACGCCCCTTGACCTCGTAGCAACCGTCGTCGATCCTGAGCCTGTCGATCTGCCACCCCTTTTGCTGCGCCATCGTCCGGACGGCGTCACGCGGCTTCCAGGCGTTGACCGGCGCCTCGCAATCGTCGCTGTCGCGTGCCTGTGCGGAATGGTGGATGCCGACGGCGCCGACAAACGCAAACATCGTGAGCACCAGGCCTCTGGCGATTCGCAACTGTTTCATGACTAACATCTCCCGTTCGCATCCTTGGACTCCACAATGCACCCGAAACCTGAAGCCAAGCTTGCGGACACAGAAAATTTTCGTCATGTTCGCGACAGGTTAGCGTGGCAAAGTCACGCGAGACACCCATCAGGGAGATCTTAATGAGAGTCCTTCTCATCGAGGATGAGCCTTGGCTCGGGGAGGCCGTTCGCGACCAGATCGAGAAAGACGGACATCCGACCGACTTCGTCACCACCCTCGCCGAGGCACGCCGACACCTTGCGGCCGCCAACTACGACCTGCTCCTGCTCGATCTGCTGCTTCCCGACGGTAGGGGACTCGACTTCCTGCGACAGCTTCGCACGAGTGGATCCACCGTGCCCGTCATCATCCTGACAGCGCTCGATCAGGTGTCGAACCGTATCGCCGGTCTGAACGCCGGCGCGGATGACTATCTCGTCAAGCCGTTCGACCTGTCCGAGCTTTCCGCGCGAGTGAGCGCGGTGTCGCGCCGGTATTCGGGCAATCCGAATCCCCTGGTCAAGCTCGGCGAACTGCGTATCGATACGGCAGGGCGCAGCGTGATGCGCGATGCCGCGCGCATCGACCTGACGGCCAGTGAGTGGGCGCTCCTCGAAGCCCTGATCCAGCATCCGGGGATGATCGTATCAAGGAGCCGGCTGGAGGATCGCCTTTATTCCTTCAACGAGGAAATTGGCAGCAACGCCATCGAGGTACATATGAGCCGGCTGCGCAAGAAGCTTGGTGCCGATGTCATCGAGACCTTGCGTGGGCTCGGCTATCGGCTGAAACTGGACTGACCATGCTGCGCAGCCTACAAAGTCGATTCGCGGCAGCACTGGTGGCAGGGCTCGCCGTACTGTCGCTCGCGGCTGCGGCCGCTTCATTCTTCGTGCTGCGCCACGAAGTCGATCAGATGTCGGACAGTGCGTTGCAGGAAACGGCGCAGCGCCTGTTGCCGCTCGCCATCATGGATATCGTCGGGCGCGACGCGAATGGCGATGACGATGGCGATGGCGATGGCAGCCGCCGTATCGCAGCCGTGCGCCCGCACGACGAATTGTTGACCTACGCGGTTCGCGATGACAGCGGCAAGCTCCTGCTGCGATCGCACGATGCCGATATCGCCATCTTCCCGCCAGACCTGAAAGCGGGTTTCACTTCCACGGCGTCGCACCGGATTTACGCCGAACCGGGCTTGCAGGGCACGATCTCCCTGATGATCGCCGAGCCGCTCGCCACGCGCCGGCATGCGGTGATTGAAGCCGCGCTCGCGGTCGCCAGGGTCCTTATCCTGTTTCTGCCCGTCGGCCTGTGTGGCATCTGGCTGATTGTCCGCACCGGGCTACGGCCAATCCGGCGCTTCTGCGACAGCATCGCTGCACGTGGCCAGAACGACCTGACGCCGCTCGAAAAGAAGGAACTGCCGACGGAGGTCGCTCCGGTCGCCGATGCAGTCAATGACCTGATGGCCCGCCTGGACCGCGCGCTGGCTGCGGAGCGCAGCTTCACTGCCAACAGCGCGCACGAGTTGCGCACGCCAATTGCCGCAGCCCTCGCGCAGACGCAGCGCCTCATGGCCGAAATGCCTTCCGCCGCCACGCGGGAACGCGTGCGGAATGTCGAGAGAGCGCTGCACACCTTGTCGCGGGTCAGCGAAAGGCTCATGCAACTCGCGAAGGCCGAAAATGGACGCGTGCTCGGAGACGCGCCGCAGGATCTACGCCCGGTACTGGAGCTTGTCGTCGAGGATTTTCGGCGCGTTGCATCTGCGAAGCCGATCCAGCTCGACGTGCCCGACCAGCCCGTGTCGTCGTGGATCGACGCGGACGCATTCGCCATCGTCGTGCGCAATCTGGTTGAGAATGCGCTCAAGCACGGTGCGCCCGGGAAACCGGTGGAGATTGTGCTGTCGGTCACCGGTACGCTCAGTGTCAGGAATCAAGGACCAGTGATGCCGAACGATGAACTTGAGCGTCTGACGAAGCCGTTCGAGCGCGGCGCGACGATCGCCACAGGCAGCGGGCTGGGTCTGGCGATCGTCGAAGCGATTGTCCACGGCGCGGGTTCGGTCCTTACGCTGCGCTCACCGGTTCCGGGCTGGCAGGACGGCCTGCAGGTGAGCATCGATGGTTTGCCGCTTGCGTCCGCGAGGCCGATGCGCGAGACCACCGGTCCAGCGTGATCCGTTGGGATGGTGTGACGCGAGACAACCCGGATTCCACTGAACGATACCGGGATCGATGCGAAGGAATGGCCAACCTTCACCGGAATCAGCGCTTGAACCCCGCGGCGCCGATCACTCGTGCCTCCGGCCCCGTCAGCGAATAGACGATCCCCGCGTTGTTCGCCGCCGCGCCCCTGAGCACGCCCTGCGTCGAAAACGTGCAGGCATTGCCCGCGCACGCGCCACCATTCACGTTCTGCGTCATGGTGCTGAACGTCCCCCGCGCGCCATCCGGACCGATTCGACAGATCGAACGCCACATTGTGATCGGACACACTCCCCGACGTCCATCGCCCCCACCCGAGGTCGTCAAGTTTGCCAACCTTAACTGCCGTCAATTTCGAGTTCGCGGCGAACGGCATGGTCGATCCCGTGAAGTTCGTGAGCCAGTGCAGCCCGTTGAACCTCGCCGTTCCCGAGCCAAGATTGCCAAGACCGTCCGGGCCCCAGTTCATCAGGTAATAGCCAGAGCCACTTGCCGGCACGCCCGCCGGCGCATTGATCGCGTTCAGATAAGCCTGAATGACCGGACGCACACCTGCCGGCACATCGCCGGCGACCAAGCTTTCGAATTCGCGTCGCGCGTTCTAGCGTTGCCCCAACAGGAAATAGGTCCTGGCAAGCTCGAGAGGCGTGGGGCCATCGTCGGCACGCGCTGCGGCACCGCGTTTCAACGCACATTCGGCAACATCGAGATGACGGGTATCCGCAGCGGCGATGCCAGCGGATAGCCATACTCCGAATCCCCGGCCAGACGGCCCTCCAGCGGAACGAGTGCCGCATAGGCCGCGTCGGGCGACTTCGTTCGCATCAATGCGCGCGCCCACCGCATTCGCTCAAGGTCCACCTGCTGAATCCAACTTCGGCGCACTTTTTTCATAGATTTTTTCTATGAAACTGAAAAATTCATCAACATTTATCCTCCCACCGCCCCCCCTCCACGCACCGCGTTACCCAAGCTGCACCCCACGTTGCGGGGTTTTGCACGAAGTTATGAGGCCTACAGTGCCAGTCTTATATAAGACCAAGGCATTCACATTACGAAAAGGCATTTCAGTTTTGCCCCCGACCCGTGTCACAATCGGAAAAATTCGTCATGGCTAGCGGACTGTTACCCCAGTCGGCGGCGTTCCCCCACCTTTCCCTGATTCTTGAATCCGAGACCAGCGATGAGCACGCAGCAACCCAGCATCATCTACACCCTGACCGACGAAGCCCCGCTTCTGGCCACCAGCGCCTTCCTCCCGATCATTCGCACGTTTACCGCACCGGCGGGCGTGTCGATCGAGACCAGCGACATTTCAGTCTCGAGCCGTATCCTCGGCGAATTCCCCGAATTCCTGACGGAAGACCAGCGCGTGCCGGATAACCTCGCCGAGCTGGGCCGTCTGACGCAAGACCCTGATACGAACATCATCAAGCTGCCGAACATCAGCGCGTCGGTGTTCCAGCTACAGAGCGCGATCAAGGAACTGCAATCGAAGGGCTACAAGGTGCCGGACTTTCCGGAAGACCCGAAGACCGACGAAGAGAAGGCCATCCAGAAGCGCTATTCGAAATGCCTCGGCTCGGCCGTGAACCCGGTGCTGCGTGAAGGCAACTCGGATCGTCGCGCCCCGCAGGCCGTCAAGAACTACGCCAAGAAGCACCCGCACAGCATGGGCGAGTGGAGCATGGCGTCGCGTACGCACGTGGCGCACATGAAGCATGGCGACTTCTATCACGGCGAAAAGTCGATGACGCTCGATCGCGCCCGTGACGTCAAGATGGAACTCGTCACCACGAGCGGCAAGACGATCGTGCTCAAGCCGAAGGTCGCGCTGCTCGACGGCGAAATCATCGACAGCATGTTCATGAGCAAGAAGGCGCTGTGCGAATTCTATGAAGAGCAGATGGAAGATGCACGCAAGACTGGCGTGATGCTCTCGCTGCACGTGAAGGCCACCATGATGAAGGTCTCGCACCCGATCGTGTTCGGCCACGCCGTGAAGATCTTCTACAAGGAAGCCTTCGAGAAGCACGGCAAGCTGTTTGACGAACTGGGCGTGAACGTCAACAACGGCCTTGTGAACCTGTACGAGAAGATCGAATCGCTGCCGAGCACGCAGCGCGAAGAGATCATCCGCGATCTGCATGCTTGCCACGAGCATCGTCCGGAGCTGGCGATGGTCGACTCGGCCAAGGGCATCTCGAACCTGCACGCGCCGAACGACGTGATCGTCGACGCCTCGATGCCGGCCATGATCCGCATCGGCGGCAAGATGTGGGGCGCCGATGGCCGTCCGAAGGACACGAAGGCCGTGATCCCGGAGAGCACGTTCGCGCGCATCTATCAGGAAATCATCAACTTCTGCAAGACGAACGGCAACTTCGACCCGACCACGATGGGTACGGTGCCGAACGTCGGCCTGATGGCGCAGAAGGCCGAAGAGTACGGTTCGCACGACAAGACGTTCGAAATCGCCGAAGACGGCGTGGCGAACATCGTCGACATCGCCACCGGCGAAGTGCTGCTCTCGCAGAACGTCGAAGCCGGCGACATCTGGCGTATGTGCCAGGTCAAGGACGCGCCGATCCGTGACTGGGTGAAGCTTGCCGTGAACCGCGTGCGCAACTCGGGCATGCCGGCCGTGTTCTGGCTCGACCCGTACCGTCCGCACGAGGCTGAGTTGATCAAGAAGGTCGAGACGTATCTGAAGGATTACGACACCAACGGTCTCGACATCCAGATCATGTCGCAAGTGCGTGCCATGCGTTACACGCTCGAGCGCGTGATCCGCGGTCTGGACACCATCTCGGTGACCGGCAACATTCTGCGCGATTACCTGACCGACCTGTTCCCGATCATGGAATTGGGCACCAGCGCCAAGATGCTGTCGATCGTGCCACTCATGGCGGGTGGCGGCATGTACGAGACGGGGGCAGGCGGCTCGGCACCGAAGCACGTCAAGCAACTGGTGGAAGAGAACCACCTGCGTTGGGATTCGCTGGGTGAATTCCTGGCGCTGGCGGTTTCGCTCGAAGACCTGGGCATCAAGACGGGCAACCAGCGCGCCAAGATCCTCGCCAAGACGCTCGACGCTGCCACTGGCAAGCTGCTCGACAACAGCAAGGGTCCGTCGCCGAAGACCGGCCAGTTGGATAACCGCGGCAGCCAGTTCTATCTGGCGATGTACTGGGCGCAGGAATTGGCCGAGCAGAAGGACGACGCCGATCTGGCCAAGCACTTCGCACCGCTCGCCAAGCAACTGATCGAGAACGAGAAGGCCATCGTGGGCGAACTCGCCGACGTGCAAGGCAAGCCGGCGGACATCGGCGGCTACTACAAGCCGGACCTCGAGAAGCTCGAGCAGGTCATGCGTCCGAGCAAGACGTTCAACGCTGCGCTGGAAGGCATCGCGAAGGCGTAATGAAGACGTAGCGCCGCAGGTCGAACGACGGGCGATCGTCAACGATCGCCCGGTAGTCCTGACAAAGAAGCTGGCTGAGGCCAGCTTTTTTGTTGCCTTCTTCAAAACAGGGCAGCGCTGCGCGGCCGCCTGTGGCCCTAGCCGTCCGCGCGCAGCAGCCCCCAGCACAACCGGTAAAGCTCGTCCTCGAATTCTGGGGTGCCAAGCAGGGGGGAATCTTCAAGCGCAGCCGAGCGCAGCGTGCCCATGACGGCGCGTGTGAGCACGAAGACGGTGGCGGCGGTGGGCGGACGCATTTCGGGCGCGTCACGTCGCGACATGGCGATGGCGATATGTTCGGCCGCCTCACGCATGGCTTGCATGATGTTCTCGTGGTGATCGAGCTGCCACGCCATCTTGATGAGAGAACGTTTCACGCGCCCACCTGCGCCAAAGGCCTCGATCAGCACCCGCAGCCGCTCGCGAATCACACGTTCGGGGTCGGCGCCCTCTTCCGCCGCACGTGCGATGCGTTCGTTGAGTTCGTCCATCACCCGGCGCCGCTCGCGCGCAATCATCGCCAGCAGAATCGCTTCTTTGGTCGGGAAGTACTGGTACAGGGTACCAATGGAGAAGCCGGCCTTGCGGGCGATGCGATTGGTCGTGAGTGCGGCTTCGCCTTCTTCGTCGAGAACCTGAGCGGTGGCTTCGAAAATGGTCTCTACGGTGTGCTGAGCGCGCGCCTGCATTGGCCGCTTTCGCATGGCGGACGAGGCGTTCTGGGGCGCGGGTGGCTTGGGTGTGACCATATCGAAAAACCTGAGCGGGAAGCGAGTTGCGGCAAGACGCCGGAAAAATGAATAATGCTCACATTCGCTGCGAAGTTCAAGAGACGGCGATGAAAAAGCGCCTTCTGAGCCACCTCGGCGCCGCGAATCCCTCAATATCGCCGCAGAGGCAAGACACCATGAGCCATGACCTTTCTGCCCTGACCGTACGTAAGTTGACTGTTGATCTGGCCGGTGGCTTCGCGCGGCATTGGCATAGCGGCGATGCTTACCGCACCATGTATTACAACGCGCTGTCGATGAGCTTTCCGGTGGGAGAGCAGTCGTTCATCGATTCGGTACGCGACACAATGGATCGTTTGCCCGCCGACGTGCGCTATGACACACTGCGTGCCGACATCGCCCAGTTCATCGGTCAGGAAGCGACGCATCGTCACCTGCACGGTCAGTACAACGCACAGTTGGCGAAACAGGGACTGGTGAATCACTGGGAGAACTGGGCGACAGCGCGCATCCAGTGGGCTCGCCGCCGCAAGCTTTCGCCGATGTACATGCTGGCCGTGACGGCTGCATACGAGCACTGCACCGCCGTATTTGGGGATGGGGCCCTTCGTTACGACCGCTGGCTCGCGAAGGCCGAACCGAAAATGCGCCTGATGTGGCGCTGGCACGCGGCTGAGGAAACCGAGCACAAGGCGGTGGCGTTCGACCTCTATCGCGCACTCGGCGGCAGCGAGCGCCAACGCGTTCTCACCTATCTCTACGTGCTGTTCATGTTTGCGCTTGAGAGTCACGCGCAGACGATCAATAACCTCTGGCACGACGGCACACTCTTCAAACCCCGCACCTGGTGGGGATTCGCCACGATGTTCTTCGGACGCGATGGCGTCGTCTGGCGCAGCACCGGGCCAATGCTCAAGTACCTTCTGCCCTCGTTTCATCCGAACCGTCACGGCGATCCGGCGCTCGCCGAAAGATGGCTTGCGGCGCATCACGACAAGTGGCGGGCGGTTCGCTGACTTTCGCTCGATTCTCCTGTTTGTTTCCTGCTGCTGGGGGCCTACCCCTCGCTAATCTCTACGGTCGGACGCCGGGCCGGCACCCGTTTTCGTCGCTCCACGAAATTCGCTTTGGAAAACGGGTACCGGCCCGACGTCTCGAAACGCGCCCACTCATCGTTGCAACCTCCCCCACTCCCCACCTCACCGTACTCCCGCGCATCATCGTCACGATGACACCGTCTTCTCTTGCGCCCAGGCTCTCGCCGACCGTCCCCACGTGCTTCGCATCTGCTGGTGACGATCGGCGAGAGCCTCGTCATCCCCCAAGCACTTCCCCACGCCCGGTATCGCAACGTCATCGTGAAATGGTTCTCGCTCTACGCGGACGCGTTCCGACACGCTTCGCCACGCCCCGGCATCGCGATGTCGTCGCGAACCGTTTCAGGCTCTGGTAGAACGCATTGCGAAGCGCTTCGCCACGCCCGGCATCGTGATGTCGTCGTAACGTGTTTCTCGCCTTGATTAGGCCCATTCCGAAACACCTGGTCGAGCCTGGCGTCGTGGCGTGGTAGCGAAACGCTTCAGGTCCGGGGTAGTCCCATTGTGTTGCAGCGTCGTCGGCAGCCATGGCCTATGTGGACTGGGCGGCGAGAGGTACTGATGAGATGTCGAGGGTCTCGCCGTCCGTCACCAGCAGATGCGCAGCACGTGGGGACGGGCGGCGAGACCCTGGGCGCATGAAGAGGCGGTGTCATCGTGACGGAGAGATTGGCGATTGTGGCGGGGTGGGTGCTTGGGGAGGTTGCGACGATGGGGGGGAGTGTTTCGAGACGTCGGGCCGGTACCCGTTTTCCAAAGCGAATTTCGTGGAGCGACGAAAACGGGTGCCGGCCCGGCGTCCGACCGCAGAGGTTGGCGCGGGGTAGGCCCGGTATCCGCGTACGCCCCAAAGATGTGCCCCAAACAACGGAATACCGAGTATCAACGCCGAGTGATATGCCACAAGCGGCATCTTGATAATAATGATCACGCCTCAAAGCAGCACCGAGACCCGCGCAACGTGAAGTCAGTGTGTCAATGACTCAGGCGTGCCCCCTTGCACCGTTCGGTGAGAAGCGAAGTTCAGAGGCACGCACAAATCAAAACGAGACGGAGACACAGACATGAGCAAGGCAGCAGGTTGGCTGCGGGGCGCGTTCGCCCTCGCGGTCTGCGGCGTAGCGGGCGTCGCCCATGCGCAATCGAACATATCGCTTTACGGTCAGGTCGACGCCTGGGTCGGCGCCGCCAAAACGCCCGGCGGCGAGCGCGCCTGGACGCAAGGCGGCGGCGGAATGTCCACGTCGTACTGGGGCATGAAGGGCACGGAAGATCTCGGCGACGGCCTCAAGGCGATCTTCGCGCTGGAGGATTTCTTCCTGCCCCAAAGCGGACATTATGGCCGCTTCACGGGCGACAGCCTTTTCTCCCGCAATGCCTATGTCGGCCTACAGTCGAATACGCTCGGTACGGTCACGATGGGCCGTCTCACCACGTCGTATTTCGTCTCGACGATCCTGTTCAACCCGTTCGTTGACTCCTATACGTTTAGCCCGATGGTCTATCAGACGTTCGTCGGCCTCGCGGGTCAAGGCATCGTCGGTGATTCGGGATGGAACAACGCCGTGATGTACGCCACGCCGGATTACAAGGGACTCGGGGCAAGCGTCTCCTATGCCTTCGGCAACAAGGCCGGTGAGACCGGACAGAACAAGTGGAGCGCCGCCGCGATGTATTTCCACGGCCCGCTCGCCGCCACGCTCGCCTATCAGCAGGTGAAGTTCGATTCCACGCCCGACGATCAGGCCGGCATCACCGGCTTTCGCAATCAGCAAGCGCTCCAGGCTGGCCTGACCTACGATTTTCATGTGGTCAAGCTCTATGGCCAATATCAGTACATCAAGAACACGATCACCGGCGGCAACCTGACGTCGAACGGCGCGCAGTTCGGGATTTCGGTGCCACTCGGCGCAGGCAGTGCGATCGCGTCGTACGCCTATACGAAGAATTCAGGACGAAACGACGTCAGCCGAAATACCTGGGCCGTCGGTTACGACTACAACTTCTCGAAGCGCACAGATCTTTACGTCGCCTATCTGAACGACAAGGTGTCCGGGCTGGAAGCCGGGAATACTTTTGGGGTGGGCATGCGTACCAAGTTCTGACAAACTCCGCTGCACGGGCTCGCTCACAGTAAAATGCGCGCGCCCCCGCTGCACACGGACAACGGCATAACAAAGGCACAAGGAGAGCACGTTGCTGACTAAATTCTTCAAACTCCAGGAGCATGGCTCCAATGTACGCACCGAAATGGTGGCAGGTCTCACGACCTTCCTGACCATGTCGTACATCATTTTCGTCAACCCCAATATCCTCGGCACCACGGGCATGGACAAGAGCGCCGTGTTCGTGGCGACGTGTCTCGCCGCCGCGATCGGCTCGGTGGTGATGGCGCTCATCGCCAACTACCCGATCGGCATGGCGCCGGGCATGGGGCTGAACGCCTTCTTCGCCTTCACGGTCGTGGGCGCAATGGGCTACTCGTGGCAGCAAGCCCTGGGAGCCGTGTTCATCTCAGGCTGCTTGTTCATCATCCTGACGGTGACGGGCATACGCTCCTGGCTAATTGCCGGGGTACCGAAATCGTTGCGATGTGCGATTGCCGCCGGTATCGGCCTGTTCCTCGCCATCATCGCGCTCGGTAACGCCGGCGTGGTCGTCGCCAATCCGGCAACGAAGATCGGCCTGGGCGATCTCCACGCCCCGCAAGCCCTGCTCGCAATTTTCGGCTTCTTCCTGATTGCCGTGCTCGACGCCCTGCGCGTTCGTGGCGCGATCCTGATCGGCATCCTGGTCGTGACGATTCTCTCGATGGTGCTCGGCCTGAATCAGTTCCAGGGCGTATTCGCCATGCCGCCGAGCCTCGCGCCGACGTTCCTCAAGCTCGACATCCCGGGCGCGCTGCACGCGGGCTTCATTCACGTCATTCTGGCCTTCGTGCTGGTCGAAGTGTTCGACGCAACCGGTACGCTGATGGGCGTGGCCAAGCGGGCCGGACTGCTCGAAGGTACCCATTACAAGGGCCTCGGCCGCGCACTCTTCGCCGATTCGATCGCGATTTTCTTCGGCTCGCTGCTGGGTACGAGCAGCACGACGGCCTACGTGGAAAGCGCCTCGGGTGTGCAGGCGGGCGGACGCACCGGCCTCACCGCGCTCACGATCGCCGCGCTCTTCATCCTCGCCCTCTTCATCGCGCCGCTGGCCGGTTCGGTGCCCGCCTACGCGGCCGCACCGGCATTGCTCTACGTGGCCGGGTTGATGCTGCGCGAACTGCTCGACGTGGAATGGGACGACATCACCGAAGCCACCCCGGCCGCCTTGACCGCCCTGGCGATGCCGTTCACGTATTCGATCGCCACCGGTCTGGCGTTCGGCTTCATCTCGTACGCCGTACTCAAGCTGTTCACGGGCCGCGCGAAGGATGTCCACCCGGCCGCCTGGGTGATCGCCGTCCTCTTCGTGCTGAAGTACGCGTTCTTCCCGAGCTGATCGATACGATGTCCCGATAGCACGACGGCCCACCGGCGTATCCGCCGGCGGGCCGTTTGCTTTTGGAGCCTTCTCGCCGTCCCCGTCCTACCCACCCTGCGCGCCGCTCACGCCCTCGCCGCCGAGATCAATTCGGCAAGCCCAGTACGATGGCGGCCCTGCGCGTCGAAGTTCTCCGGCAAAAGCCATTGCTCGAACCCCCGGCTGACGGCCGGCCATTCGCCATCGGTGATCGAGAACCACGCGGTGTCCCGGCTACGCCCCCGGTAGACGATCGCCTGTCGGAATATGCCCTCGAACGTGAAGCCGTAGCGCGCCGCCGCGCGCCGCGACGGGGCATTGAGCGCATCGCATTTCCACTCGTATCGGCGATACCCCAACGCGTCGAACGCCCGACGCATCAGCAAATACTGCGCCTCCGTGCCAGCACGCGTGCGCTTGAGCAACGGCGAGTACGCCACGTGCCCGACTTCAATCACCCCGTTCGCCACGTCGATGCGCATGAGCGCCAACGTCCCCACCGCCCGCCCCGTCTCCCGATCGATGATCGCGTAATGCAACGGATCGCTGGACGCCGCCATCTTGGTCACGCACGCGTAATAACTATCGAAATCCGGAAACGGGCCCGCACTCATGTAGGTCCAGTCGCGACCGTCCGCAGCACTGGCATATGCCTCGTACAAGTCCTTCGCATGACGCTCCACGTCGATCGGCTCTATCCGGCAGTAACGCCCGTCGATCGGCGCGCGCGGTGGTTGGGCACGGGGTGTCCAGTCCGGTAACGATGCACCGATGGGTTGGTCGTACTCGTTGAAATTCGGGGCGTCAGTCATCTCGCTCGTCTCCGGAAGTTAGCGCAACACGCAAGGCGTGAGGTCTAAAGTATCGCTTCAGTGGTACGATGAAAAGCACCATACTTTGACGATCTCATGGTGCCATACACTTAATCCACCGCTCGGCAAGCCAGACCGAAGCCCCGCCACTCAAACCGTGCGCCAACGCGCAGCGGGACGGGGCTCCGGTCCAACCATACACGCCTTCCCCCTAACACCACTCGCCTCTCGCTCCCGACATGTCCGCCTCCGCGTCCCCCAAATCCCGTCCCGGCACCCCGGATGCGCTTCCGGAGAACGTCGCCGCACTGTTCGATAGCCCCCTGACGATCGGACCCAGGCGCGCAGGCACCTCCCTCCAAAAACAACTCCTCTCTCGTCTCAAACACGCCATTCTCGAAGGCCGTCTGCCCGCCGGTGCCCGACTGCCTGCCTCACGCACGCTCGCCGAAGACCTCGCCATTTCACGCAACACGGTCTCGATCGTCTACGACCAACTGGCCGCCGAAGGTTTCGTCGTGCCCCATCGACTTGGCACCCGCGTCGCCCAACTCTCCCTCGATCCACACTTCGCCGACAAAGCCCCAAACACCGCCAACGCGCCGACATCGAAGGCAAATGACGCGGTGGCAAGCCCCGCCCGCGCACAGGACGATCATGCCGCGACACCACTCGCCTCCCGCCGCATCCAACGCCTGCCCGCAACGCGCCACGCCGCCCGCGCCGACGAAACGCCCCTGCCGTTCACGCCAGGCGTCCCAGCGCTCACCCGCTTTCCGACCAGTACCTGGCGGCGCACGCTCGAACGCGTGATGCGCGACGCCCAACCTCGCCACTATCATTACGGCGACCCCCTCGGCGAACCCGCGCTGCGGGATGCCATTGCCGCCCACTTGCGTATCTCGCGCGGGGTACGTTGCGATGCCACGCAAGTCGTGATCACGGAAGGCGCGCACGAGGCGCTGATTCTCTGCGTCCGCCTGCTCACGGACCCCGGCGATACGGTGTGGATGGAAGACCCTGGCTATCGCGGCGCGAAGGCCGCTTTCCATTCAGGCGATGTCCGCCTTCATGCCCTGCGCGTCGACGATGAGGGCGTCGTGATTCCGGAAGGAGCGTGGGAACGCACGCCGCCGCGACTGGTTTATGTCACGCCGTCGCACCAGTATCCGCTCGGTAGCGTGCTGTCAGCCTCGCGCCGTCTTGATCTGATCGCGCAGGCGCGGCGCCATGGTGCCTGGATTCTGGAAGACGATTACGACAGCGAGTTTCGCCATCAAGGTGAGCCGATCGCCGCGATGCAGGGGATGGTGTCAGATGCGCCCGTGGTCTACGTGGGCACGTTCAGCAAGACGATGTTTCCCGCGCTGCGCCTCGGCTTCCTGATTCTGCCGACGGCACTTGCCTCGCAAGCCCGCGACGCCCTCGACGAACTCCTGCGCGGCGGTCATCGTTTCGAACAACTGGCACTCGCGGAATTCATTCGCAGCGGCCAGTTTGCCCGGCATCTCGGTCGCATGCGACGACTCTATCGGGAACGTCAGACGGCCTTGCGCGACGCGCTGGCCGTCCATTTCGACCCGGCGTATGCGGTGATCGGCGAGCGCTGCGGCCTGCACCTGACGGTACGGCTCGACCCCGCGTTCCCGGACAAGGCCATCGTGGCCGCTGCGCAGCGCGAAGGCATCGGCCCCCGCGCCCTGTCGAGCTTCGCACTCGATCCCCACCCCACGGATAACGGACTGGTGATCGGCTACGGCGATACGGACGCGCCACGCATCCCCGGCCTGATCAAGCGGCTCGCCGCGATCGTGGCAACGCAGAAGGTGGGGAAGGTCGCGACGTTGGCGGTGGATTGAATCTGCCGCCGCCCGGCATTACGCCGTCTGCACGACTTTCTTGTCGGCGTCGCGAGCCTGCTCGGCTCGCGCCATCCACAGCGTGAGCAAGACGGCCGCCACCGCAGCCACCGACGCACACAGGTAGACCTCGGCATAGCCATAGGCACCCACGATCAGGCCCGCCACCGGCCCGGTCACGCCCAGCGCCACGTCGAGGAACACGGAGTACGCGCCAAGTGCCGCGCCACGGTTTTGTGCCGGCACCAGGTTGACGGCCGCCACGCCCAGGGACGGGAACACGAGCGAGAATCCAGCCCCCGAGAGCGCCGCCCCCAGCAACGCCGTGAATCCCGTCGGCGCTATCCCGAGCACGATCAGGCCGAATGCCTCGAGCGCGAATGACGTCATGGCCACACGGTAGCCGCCGAAGCGCCCGATGCTGCTGCCGAAAAGCAGTCGTACGCCCATGAAGCACAAGCCGAACGCGGTCAGCGCCAGCGCCGCGTTGTCCCAATGATGGCTCGCGTAGTAGAGGGTGACGAACGTGGAGATGGCGCCGAAACCGATGGATCCCAGCGCGAGCCCCATGCCGAACGGCAACACGCGGCCGAGCACGGCCCGGAATGCAAGACGCTCGCCATGGATGACGGGCGTCGCACGCTTCATGCGCGCGAGCAGCAAGCCAACGACGCCCGCCAGCGCAATCGCCACGCCAAGCACTTCGATGCCGTATGCATTGTCGAGGGCAACGCCAAGCGGCGCGCCCAGCGCAAGCGCACCGTAAGTCGCCACGCCGTTCCACGAGATGACGCGCGCCGTATGCGACGGCCCCACCTGGCCAATGCCCCACATGATCGCGCCCGTCGATACCCAGCTCTCACCAAAGCCAAGCACGAGACGCCCGAAAACCAGCGTGAGAAGCGCCAGCCACGGCACACCGGAAAACATGCCGCCCAAGGCCACGAGCAACCCGGACGCGCCACAGGCTACGATCCCGCACAACACCGTACGTTTAGGTCCCCAGGCGTCGGCCGTGCGCCCGGCATAAGGCCGAGAAAGCAGCGTCGCAAGGTACTGAACGCTGATGGCCAGCCCGGCAATGACCGAGCTGTACGCGAGATCGACATGCACGAACGACGGCAACACCGCGAGCGGCAATCCGATCGTCAGATAGCAGAGGAACGTGAAGAACACGGTGGAGACGATCTGCACCGTCGTGGCGATCGGCGGGTTCGCGGAGCGGGTGTCGTTGGGCATTGCGCAGGAGTTCAGGAATCGACGAAACCCCAGGACGCGCCAACCCGCGCGATGGGCAAGCATCCGCACGGGCCAACTCAATCCTAGGGTTTTCCCGGATGATACGCGGTTTCCCGACTTTTGTGTAAACGCTTAACAATGATCTCGCGACGGTTTCCGACGATAGCCCGTCGCGCACCGCGCCGATCCTGCCTACGCCCTCAGACGCCCAGGCCCCAACCGCCGTTACGGCCCGTGTGGGGCCGGCGTCCTACACCGCTCAGCGCCCCACTTCCGCCAGCGCTTTCAGGCTGACCGACAACATGGCCAGGTCCGCATTGCCCGCCGCCACCTGATCGGCCAGCACGCGGTGGTAGCGCGCCAGCGCCTCCGCATGCAGCGTCTCCCAGTGGGCGACGCGACTGCCCGCCGGACTTTGGGTGGCGCCTTCGCCGGCATTGTCCGTATCGTGTTCCGCCTCGCCGCCCGCCAGCACGCTGGCCGTCAGTCGGCGGCGCAACACCGACAATTCTTCGAGCAGCGTGGCGCGCGCGAGTCGCTGCCAGTGCGTCTGCATCGGCAGGCCGAGCACACCGGTCTGGAGCCAGCCGAAACCAAGCGGCGCGTCGAGGGCAAAGTACACCTGCGCGGCCAGCGACGCGTCGCACCCGCCGGTGCTCGCCACTTCGGCAATGTCGAGCAACGCCACCCGCGCGCCGACGCCCGCCGCGGTCTGGGCAAGCAATGGGGGCACGCCCGCGTCGACCATGGCCTGGGATTGCGCCCGCGCATCATCGGCAGCCGCGCCGCTGACCAGGGTGTCCAGCGTCGGCAGGATGGGCGCGAGCACGCCGCGCAGTCGCTCGACAGTCTCGGGCACCTGGGTCAGGCGCCGCCGCAGGAACCACAAGGTGGCCTGCTCATGCCACTGCGCAATCGCCGCAAAGAGCGACGCCTGCGTCTCGTGCGAGACGCGCGCGTCGAGCGCATCGATCTCGCCCCACAACGTGCCAAGGTCGTAGGCCCCGCGCGCCGCCAGACTCGCCCGCACGACATCGGCCGGCTCGGCCCCGGTTTCCTCGCTGAGGCGATGGACGAACGTCACCCCCGCCCGATTGACGAGCGCATTGGCATGCATCGTCGCAAGGATCTCGCGCTTGAGCGGATGGCGCCCCATCGCGGCGCCACATCGGCTCGCCAGCGGCGTGGGGAAGTACGACGGCAGGTCCTCGGCAACGAAGTCGGCGTCGGGCAGATCGCTCGCGAGCAACAGGTCGTAGAGCCACATCTTGCTGTAGGCCATGAGCACCGCACGCTCGGGCGAGGTCAGCCCCGTGCCCGCGGCACGCCGCGCATCGAGTGTTTCGTCGTCGGGCAGGAACTCGATGGCGCGCGAAAGCCGCTGTGCCCGCTCCAGGTACCGCATGAAGTGCGCCTCGTCGTCGAGCGACGCCACCGTTCGCAGCCGTCCCAGCGAGAGCGCCTGCGTCTGCAGATAGTTGTCGCGCAGCACGAGCGTGCCGACTTCCTCGGTCATTTCCGCGAGCAACGTGTTGCGCTGCTTCAGCGTCATTTCGCCGTCCGTCACCACCAGGCCCAACAGGATCTTGATGTTGACCTCGTGATCGGAACAGTCGACACCCGCCGAATTGTCGATGGCATCGGTGTTGATGCGTCCGCCCTGCTGGGCATATTCGATGCGCCCGAGCTGGGTCAGCCCCAGGTTGCCCCCCTCGGCCACGACCTTGCAGCGCAGTTCGGCGCCATTCACGCGCAAGCCGTCGTTGGCACGATCGCCCACCTGCGCATGCGTCTCGGTGCTCGCTTTCACGTAGGTACCGATACCGCCGTTGTAGAGCAGATCGACCGGCGCTTTCAACAACGCGCGCAACAGATCGTTCGGCGCCATTTCCGTCGCCTCGGTGCCGATCAGCGCTCTCACCTGTGCCGAGAGCGCGATGGCCTTGGCCGTGCGCGGGAACACGCCCCCGCCCGCCGAAATCAACCGCGTGTCGTAATCGGCCCAACTGGAACGCGGCAGTTGGAACATGCGCTCGCGCTCGGCATATGACGCGGTGGCATCGGGCGTGGGGTCGAGGAAGATGTGCCGATGGTCGAACGCCGCCACGAGCCGGATGTGTTTCGAGAGCAACATGCCGTTTCCGAAAACATCGCCCGACATATCGCCGATGCCCACCACCGTGAAGTCCTGCGTCTGCGTGTCGACACCCATCTCGCTGAAGTGACGCTTGACGGACTCCCACGCACCACGCGCCGTGATGGCCATCTTCTTGTGGTCGTAGCCGACCGAGCCACCGGACGCAAAGGCATCGCCAAGCCAGAACCCGTACTCTGCCGAAATGCCATTGGCATAATCCGAAAATGTCGCCGTGCCCTTGTCGGCCGCGACGACGAGATAGGGGTCGTCGCCGTCGATCCGCACGGTCTGCGGCGGCGGCACCAACTGCCCGTCGACATAGTTGTCGGTCAGATCGAGCAGCCCGCGCAGGAACGTCTGGTAACACGCCACGCCCTCGGCCAGATAGGCGTCCCGGTCGCCCGGCGCGGGCGGCTGCTTCACCACGAAACCGCCCTTCGAGCCGACCGGCACGATGACGGTGTTCTTCACCATCTGCGCCTTGACGAGACCCAGGACCTCGGTGCGGAAGTCCTCACGGCGATCCGACCAGCGCAAGCCACCTCGCGCCACGCGCCCCCCACGCAGGTGTACCCCCTCCACGCGCGGCGAATACACCCAGATCTCGAACATCGGCTTCGGCTCCGGCAAGCCCGGCACCTTCGACGGATCGAACTTGAACGACAGGTAGGTCTTCTGCGTCACGCCGTCCCTGCCCGTCTGGAAGTAGTTGGTGCGCAAGGTCGCTTCGAGCACGCCAAGGAACTGACGCAGGATGCGGTCCTCGTCGAGGTTGGGAACGTCTTCGAGCGCCGCGTGAATCTGGGCCCGCAGTCGCGCCGCCTGCGACGCACTGGCCTCCGCGCCCAACGCCGGATCAAAGCGGGCGAGGAACAACCGCACGAGCATGCCCGATATCGACGCATTGCCCGTCAGCGCATTCTCGATGTACGCGTTGCTGAAGGTCGATCCCACCTGGCGGATGTACTTCGCGTAGGCGCGCAGAATGCGGACTTCGCGCCACGTGAGACCGGCGCTCAAGACCAACCGGTTGAGGTCGTCGTTCTCGACGTCGCCCGCCCAGATGCGCGCGAACGCCTCCTCGAAGCGCAAGCGGGCATGCTCCAGGTCGACGTCCGCGCCATCGAGGCTCGTCATGCCGAAGTCGTGCATCCAGACGACACCGGTGTCAGCCGGCTCGATCCGGTAGGGACGCTCGTCGTTCACGCGTACCCCGAGGTGCTCGAGCATCGGCAGGCTGCGCGAGAGCGCGATGGGCTCGCCCGCCTGGTAGATCTTGAAACGCAGCGTGCCCGGCGCGGCCTCCAGCGGCCGGTAGAGCTGCATGGCCAGCGGCGTGGCGCCGGCGGACTCGGCGGGCACCGTCCGTCCGGGACTCAGCAGCGGCTCGATCAACTCGACATCGCGCACCGCCATGCGCGCCACGTAGTCCTCGCGATACGCCGCGGGGAACGCCTGCGCGTACCGGCGCAGCGCGCGCGTGCCGCGCTCTTCACCAAACTGCTCGCGCAGCGCATCGGACAGATCGTCCTGCCAGCGGCGAGTCGCCTCGACGATGCGCATTTCCAGTTCGTTCACATCGACATCCGGCACGTTTCCCGGCTCGGTGCGCACCGTGATGTGAATGCGCGCGAGCATCGACTCGGAGAGCTGCGGCGTGAATTCGACGCTGGTCCCGTGATAGGCCGCCTGCAACAGGTTTTGCACACGGACACGCAAATCCGTGTTGAATTTCTCGCGCGGCACGAACACGAGGCACGACACGAAGCGATCGAAACGGTCGCGTCGCACGAACAGCCGCGTGCGCTGACGCTCCTGCAATCGCAGGATGCCCAGCGCAATATTGGCCAGGGGATCGACGTCGATCTGGAACAGTTCGTCGCGCGGGTATTGTTCGAGGATCGTGGCGAGCGTCTTGGCCAGATGCCCATTCGGCAGGAAGCCGGTGCGTCCGATCACTTCGGCAACCTTGCGCCGTACGAGCGGAATCTCTTCGACCGGCACCATGTAGACGTTCGAGGTGTAAAGCCCAAGGAAGCGCCGCTCGCCGCACACGCGCCCCTGCGCATCGAAGCTTTTGACGCCCACGTAATCAAGATAGCCAGGGCGATGGACGCTTGCCCGCGAATTGGCCTTCGTCAAGAAGATGGGCGTACTCGTGCGGGCCACGCCGATGGCACCGGGCGATAGCCGCGTCTCGTCGGGGCTGCTGGCGTCGCGACGGGCCTCGCGCAACACGCCAAGACCGGTGCCCACCACGCCTTGCAGGTAGTGCTCGCCGTCGCGCACGACCAGCGCGTAGTCGCGATAGCCGAGCAACGTGAAGTGACGGGCCAGCATCCAGTCGAGAAACGCCTGCGCCTCGTCGATTTCCGCGCGCTCCGGCGGACTCACGCTCTTTTGCTCGGCACGCTGGCGCAGCGACTCGATGGCCGCATGCGCGGCCGCCTGCATCGCACGCCAGTCCTCGACCGCCGCGCGCACGTCGCCAAGCACACGTTGCAGACCGTCGGCCAGTGCCTGGAGGCGCTCCGGCTCGGAAAAGCGGTCGACTTCGATGTGGATATACGATTCGAAATGGCTGCCGTCGGCGGTGGCCTCGCCGCCGCTCTGCGCCGTGGCGCCGGGCGCCAGCAGCGCCCCGACGTCATCACCGTTGGCGTCCGCAGCACGATCTCCCGCGGACGCCGCCTGGCCGAGTCCGCCACCCGGCGCCACGGCGAGGCGGCGTCCGCCAGCGTCGCGCTGGATGCGGTAGACGGGGTGAAATGCGGAATGCAGTGCGAGCCCCTGCCGGTTGATTTCCATCGTCACCGAATCGACGAGAAACGGCATGTCGTCATTGACGATCTCGATGACCGTATGACTGCAATGCCAGCCGTGCTGATCGAGCGTCGGGTTGTAAATGCGGATGCGAGGCTCGCCGCTGACGAATTTCTGGCCGAGCTGCCAATGCGCCATCGCCGCGCCATACAGGTCGGCGACACTGCGCGAGACGACGTCCTCGGCATCGGCCAGACCATAGTAATGCCGCACGAAGGGCTCGAACAACGCGGCCACGTCGGGCGCACGCTCACCGGCCATCGCGACAACCTCCGCCATATACTGACGGACTTTCTCTTCCGGATTCACGGGCATGGGCAACCTCTGCTGGAATGGACGAGACATCGACAAGCAGAGCCATGCTACGCCCTGCGGCCCCGGACTGGCAACGGCGCGATCCCTAACCCGACAATAGCGCCGACGACAGCGCTGGCGGCACGGCCAATGTCAGCGCCAACGTCGGCGGTCCCGATTGCCCCGGTATAATTGCGCATGAACACAAAAGCCACCGATTCGCGCGCCGACAGCGCCCCCTTTTCGAGCCTGCCGCTCTCACCTGCCATGCAGGAGAACCTCGCACGGCTCGGTTACGTTCTGATGACGCCCATCCAGCAGGCGTCGCTCCCCGATATGCTCGCCGGGCACGACCTCATTGCGCAGGCCAAGACCGGCAGCGGCAAAACCGCCGCGTTCTCGCTCGGCCTGCTCCAGCGGGTCGACGCCCGCGATTTCGCAGTTCAGGCCGCCGTGCTCTGCCCCACCCGCGAACTTGCGGAGCAGGTCGCGCAGGAGGTGCGACGCGTCGCGCGCGCCGAAGACAACATCAAGATCCTCACGCTGTGCGGCGGTGCACCGCTGCGTCCGCAGGCGGAAAGCCTCGCCCACGGTGCGCACGTGGTCGTCGGCACGCCGGGCCGCATCATGGATCACCTGGAGCGCGGCACGCTTTCGCTCGCCGGGCTCAAGACATTGGTGCTCGACGAAGCCGACCGTATGCTCGACATGGGTTTTTTCGACGACATCGCCACCGTCGCGCGTCAGACGCCCGCCTCGCGCCAGACGCTGCTCTTCTCGGCCACGTACCCGGAGGGTATCGCCAAGCTCGCACAACGCCTGCTGCGCTCACCGCGTGAAATTCGCCTGGCCGAAAAGCACGACGCCAGCAAGATTCGCCAGCGCTTCTATGAAGTGCGCGACGACGAACGCCTGCACGCCGTGGGCCAGTTGCTCGATCATTTCCGGCCGGTCAGCACCATCGCGTTCTGCAACACGCGCGCCCAATGCCGCGACCTGACCGACGTGCTGCGCGCCGAAGGCTTTCACGCGCTGATGCTGCATGGCGAGCTGGAACAACGTGAACGCGACCAGGTGCTGATTCAGTTCGCGAACCGCAGTTGCTCGGTGCTGGTCGCCACCGACGTGGCCGCCCGCGGCCTGGACATCGCGCAACTCGAAGCCGTGATCAACGTCGATGTGACGCCCGACCCGGAGGTGTACGTGCACCGCATCGGCCGCACGGGCCGCGCCGACGAAGACGGCTGGGCCTTCAGCCTGGCGAGCATGGACGAGATGGGCCGCGTGGGTAACCTTGAGGCCGCCCTGGGCCACGAAGTGCCGTGGCACAAGCTCTCGGAACTCACGCCGTCGGGGGGCGGACACTTGATGCCACCGATGGTCACGATCCAGATGCTGGGCGGGAAGAAGGACAAGATCCGTCCAGGTGACGTACTCGGCGCCCTCACCGGGGAAGCCGGCTTTGCCGCGACCCAGATCGGCAAGATCAATGTTCTGGATAACTTCACGTATATTGCGGTGGAGCGCGACATCGCCCCGGTCGCGTTGCGCAAGCTGACCGACGGCCGCGTCAAGGGCCGCAAGGTCAAGGTACGATTCCTGCAGGATTAAGGTCGGTTCAGATCCCGACGTCCATCGCCGTTTTCGGTTCGTCCCCGGCGCGCCACGCGCGACAAGGAGGCTGCAATGAGGTCACTGCGTACCCTGTGGTTCTCTCCTGTCGCGCGCCGTGCGCGACGCTCGGCACTTGCTGTCGTGGCGGCCGGCTGGCTGGCGGCATGCAGCACCAAGGGCGTGCCGCCCAACCCTGTCCTCACCGAAGACACGCTCGACGAGTACGCGATCGTCATCGTCGGCCTCGACACACCGCTGCAAAGCACGTGGGGCCCGTGGAACTACTCGGACTTCTCGCAGACGGTGAACGGCATCGTCGGCGGCAAGGTCACGCGAACCCTCAACAGCAATCCGCCAACACACGGCTTCGTGGCCATGCGCGTCTCGCCGCTCATGCGTAACGAGCGCTTCGGCCCGATGGAATTCACGCCGGCCGACAACAGCTATCGCTTCCGTTATTGCAAGGGCCGCAAGGTGCCGACGGTGCAAGTGCACCGGGGCGATGTGGTCTACGCGGGCACGCTGGTGCTCGATAGCCACGACGGCAAGCTGTGGCTGCGCACCGAATTCGACATGGCGGGCGCACGACGCTTCGTTCAGGCGAACTATCCGTCGCTGGCCGGCAAGCTCCAGGCGCAACCGTTTACCTATTTCGAAGTGAAAAGCGAACCCGGCTGCCGCTGAGTCCGGCCGGCGCGCTTACTGCTCCTCGACGTCTTCGCCCGGTGCGAGCACGATCTCCCGGCCTTCGCACAGCGCCTCGGCCCGCGCGCTGAGTTCGCCAGCCACGTCCGCCAGATGCCGACGCAGCGTGTCGGCAAGCACCGACTCGGGTTCGTGCGATGGCCGCAACATCTCGACCGGAAATTCGATGGCCGGCGCGACGCGATACAGACGCTGCGCCTGCACATGGGCACTGGCTGCCGTGAATTGATCGAGCAGCGCGTAGCCCAGACCGTGCTCGACAAGCGCCGCCGCGAGCGAATACGTCTGCACCATCACTTCCGCATCCTGTAGCAATTCGGTCTGCTCCAGACGCTCGTTGATCAGGGCGCCGAGCGGCGTGTCGTCGTGCAGCTTGATGAGATCGCGCCCGGCGAGCGAATCGGCACTGGCCGGCCCGCGCCGCGAGAACTTCGGCCAGGCCGCGGGCACCGCCAGCACGATATGCCCCTGCGCCACCGGGCGGCTCACGATGCCGGCCGCCATCGGCGGGGCCGACACGATGCCCACATCGACCGACGACGTGAGGATCGCCGTAATCATCTCGGTGGTGTGGTGCGTGATGAGTTCAAAGACCACATCGGGATGCGCGCGACGCATGCGCTCGATGGCCGCCGGCAGGAGACTTTGCGCAAGACTTGGCGTCGCGGCGATGCGCAAATGGCCCACGCCATGCTGGCGCAGGTTGCGCGACGTGGTGCGCAGCCGTTCCAGATCGCTGAAGATGCGTTCGACATCGGGATAGAGACGACGCGCTTCGGCGGTCGGCACGAGCCGGCCCTTGACGCGGTCGAACAGCTTGAAGCCGAGTTGCTGTTCGGCATGCTGCAACACGCGCGAGACGACCGGTTGTGAGACGTTGAGCAATTGCGCGGCGCCGCTCGCCGAGCCCGTCAGTACCACCGCGCGAAACGTCTCGATATGCCGCAATTTCATGCCTGGTGTCGTCCCCGTGTCGCCGATATCGGATCGGCGGCAGTGCCGACCCTATAGCCAAAAGACATATGCTGCCTCAAATCCGCATAGGTTACCGAATTTTCTCCCCCTACACTGCGTAGCAAAGGTTGTGTAAAAAGACGGCCGCGAGGCCATCGCCCTCCCGCCACGAATATTTTCCGGCCTTGCATTCCCTGGCTTTTTTCGTTGTCATTCATCGCTATGCATATTGGAGTCATCGGGGCGGGCATCGTCGGCCTCACCAGCGCGTATCAGTTGCTTCGTGCTGGCCACGCCGTCACGGTCATCGACGCCGGACGCGGTCCGGGTCTGGCGACAAGTTTTGCCAACGGCGGCCAACTGAGCTACGGGTACGTGTCGCCGCTGGCCGCCCCCGGCGTACTCTCGCAACTGCCCTCGCTGCTGTTCTCTCGCACGGGGCCGTTGAGAATCAAGCCGTCGTTCGATCCGGACTTCTGGCGCTGGTCGATCGAATTCGTCAAGCATTGCAATGCGCAGGCGAACGCCAGTTCCACGTTGCGTCTGCTCTCGCTTGGCCTGCACAGCCGTGAGGTGATGCAAGAATTTCTGGCGCGGGAATCGGTGTCGTTCGATTACCGCCCGAGTGGCAAGCTGGTGGTGTACCGCAGCGCTGAAAAGCTTGCCGCCGCCGAACGCTCGCTCGAACTGGCCAACGGCCTCGGCTACGCACAGCGACGCGTCAACGCCGCGACATGCGCCACGCTGGAGCCCGCGCTGGGGAAGATCGCCAGCGAGTTGGCCGGCGGGATTCACACGCCGGGCGAAGGCACCGGCGACTGCCAGTCGTTGTGCGAGGAACTGGCGCGGCTCGTCGATGCACACGCCGACGGCAAGCTGTTGTATGGGCACGAAGTGACCGGCTTCGACGCGCGTGGCGGCGCGGTGCAGTCGATTCGCACACACATGGGCGACGTGGCCGTCGATGCCTGCGTCGTCGCCAACGGCCTGGCCGCCATGCCGTTGCTGCGCAAGATCGGTGAGTCGGTGTCGCTGTATCCGCTCAAGGGTTACAGCCTGACGTATCGCGACGCCCCGGCCAGCGCGCGTCCACAGGTGTCGGTGACGGATGCCGACAACAAGGTCGTCTACGCCAGCCTCGGCAAGCATCTGCGCGTGGCGGGCATGGCCGACCTGGTGGGTTACGACTATCGCATCGCGGCCCGGCGCATCCAGGCGCTGCGCAAGCTCTCGGCGGGGCTGTTTCCCGCATTGGGCGGCGCGCATGCCCCGCTGGAATGGACCGGCATGCGACCGGCCACGCCGCACGGCCGCCCGATTCTCCAGCGCGGGCACTCGCTGGGCAATCTGTGGCTGAATGTTGGCCATGGCGGGTTGGGATTCACCCTGTCGATGGGCGCGGCGCGCGTGATTGCCGATGCCATCGACGGCAAACGCCCCGCTGTCGACCTGGCAGGGTTTGCCCGGCTGGCCGCGTGAATCGCCGTGATCGACCATCGCCGACCTCGCGTGTCGATGGCCGTCATGACGAGACCCGACACGAGGTGCCCGGGACGTCGCGTCCACGGGGACCGGCGGGAGAAAGTGTCGGGCGTATCGGGTTATATCAGTGTTTTTGGCAGTTGACATACCAACGGCGCGGACCACCGTGCCATTCACTTCCGATAGGACAGAGACCATGAAGAAGCTGTTTGCTCCCCTGCTGCTCGTCAGCGCCGCCGCCGCCCTGTTCGCGCACACCGCGAGCGCACAGGAACTGACCGGCACGCTCAAGAAGATCAAGGACACCGGCGTGATCGCTCTCGGGGTGCGCGAGTCGTCGATTCCGTTCTCATACACGGACAACTCGGGCAAGACGATTGGCTACTCGCAGGAGATCGCACTCAAGATCGTCGACGCCGTCAAGAAAGACCTGAACCTGCCGAACCTGAAGGTCACGGAGACGCCGATCACGTCGCAGAACCGCATCGTGCTGGTGCAGAACGGCACGATCGATCTGGAATGCGGCTCGACCACGCACACGTTCGAGCGTGCGAAGCAAGTGGGCTTCTCGCACAACATTTTCCTCTACTCGATCAAGATGATCGCCAAGTCGGGCTCGGGCATCACCGACCTGAACAGCTTGAAAGGCAAGACGATCGCGACGACCGCCGGCACGACCGCCGACCGGATTCTCTCTGGCAAGAAGGCCGAGATCGGCTTCAACCTGATTCAGACGAAGGAACACTCGGATGGCTTCCTGACGGTCAAGCAAGGCCGCGCCGTCGCCTTCGTGATGGATGAGCCGCTGCTCTATGGCCAGCGCGCCTCCCTGCCGGCCGATGAGGCGAAGGGCTACGAAGTCGTCGGCCCGAACCTCCAGTTCGAAAACTATGCGTGCATGCTGCGCCGCGACGATCCGGCATTCACGAAGGTCGTAGACACGGTCATCGCCAATATGGAGAAGTCCGGCGAGATGGAGAAGCTGTACAACAAGTGGTTCATGCAACCGGTTCCGCCGAAGAACCAGAACATGCACTACCCCATGACGGCGGAAATGCGCACCATGTTCAAGGATCCGATCACCAAGGCTTACGACTGATCCTGACGGACGCCGCGGTGCGCAGGGGCCATGGTCCCTGCGCACCGCGCGATCCCGATTTTTGCTGTTCCCGCTGATTGCCATCACCATGAATTCGCACGCCACGCTAGGCATCCTCGGCGGCATGGGCCCCGCCGCCGGCATCGACCTCTGCCGCAAGATCGTTGATCAACATCCGGCCCATCGCGATCAGGATCACATCCCGTTCATTCTCTACTCGGTTCCCCAGATCCCCGACCGCACCGAGGCGCTACTGCGCGACGGCGCGTCCCCGCTCGACGGTATGCTCGACGGCGTTCACGCCTTGGAACAGTCCGGTGTCGGCTGCATCGCCATCGCCTGCAACACGGCCCACGCCTGGCTGGAGGCGCTGCGTCATCGCACCCGGCTTCCCGTGCTCGATGTGGTCGACGCCGTCGCGGGCGAACTGTCCCAATGCGTCGCGCCCGGCGCCTCCATCGGCCTGATGGCCACCGAAGGCACCCATCACGCCAACGTCTACCGGCCACGGCTCGAAGCCCTGGGCTATCGTTTCGTTCAGGTTGCCGAACCGCTTGCGCACCAGGCGCTCGTGAACGAAGGCATCCGGCTCACGAAGGCCGGGGAGAGTCGCCGCGGCGGCGAGGCACTGGCCATGGCCATGGAGCTGCTGCTGGCGGCCGGCGCACAACGCGTCATTCTCGGGTGCACGGAAATCCCCGTCGCGCTGGCCACCTGTGAAACACCGCTGGGCCGCTTCGGCCTGGACGCCTCGGCCGCCCTCGCGCGCGCCTGCATCGCCTGGTCGCTCGCGCACGAGACACCCGCTCGCGCTTAACCCCGCCTCTGCCGGTCGCCCACGCGCGAACGCCGGCGCCGTGCCCCCGCGCCACGGGCCGCTGCGGGGGTGGCGGTGTTGCGCCACGGTGACAACATTGCGTGGTGGCCGCCCCTCATGTGCCGTGCGCCCGGGTAGCCCAGGACACGCGAGAGAATCCCGCGAGTGGGCGCCCCAATGTGCAGAAATGCCATATGACAAGCGTTTCCGGCCAAATATCGGCCGTAAGCCAGTTGTCACGCAGGCATAACCCCCGATCGCCTTGTCAGAAAAAACCCTACGCGGGAAAACCTGTGGAAAGCGGCATGAATCGGGGATTCCCGCTACCAAAATCGCTGGCGTCTTTCGTTATAATGGCCCACAATCCATCGGACACCTGCCGGACCAAGGTTCGGCCATGAGCGCCTTTGCCTGAACGGGGAAACACATGGGCCGCAGCGCGCTCGACGTGATGCATGCACAGACAACAACAATGAGTTCAGATCGACTCCCCGCCGGCGTTCCTTTGGTCGAACCCTCGACCCTGGCACCGGCAATCGTCGAGGCCCACGCCCCGGCGCCGGCCCCGGCATTGTCCCGGGCGCTGGTCGAGCTGACCGGCGGACTCTCGGCACATGTTGCAGCCGACGGCCGTTTCCTTTTCATTGCCGAAAGTTCCCTGCGCCTGCTCGAGTATTCGCGCGAGTATGTCGACCACGCGACGCTCTTCGAGCTGACCGGTATCGAAGATGTGCCGGTACTGCAGGACGCCTTCTCCGCCGCCCAGATGCTCGGTCCCCAACAGTGCACGGTACGCCTGCTGCGCGGTCTTACCGACCGGGTCTGGATGCGTCTTCGCATTGCCCAGTTCACACCCCGTATCGCTGGTGCGAGCGCAACCTTCGTCGTGCACGGCGAGGACATCACCGCCTTCAAGGAAAACGAAGCGCGCCTGTCCGATCTGGCGGTGCGCGATGCGGTGACCGGGTTGGGCAATCGTCAGTACATTCACCAATGCATCGTCGAAGCCATCCAGCACGCCCGTGAAGGCGGGCCGAACTTTGCCGTCGCCCTGCTCGATCTGGACGGCTTCAAAAAGGTCAACGACTCGCTTGGTCACGACGTGGGCGATCAGCTCCTGCGCGACGCCGGCCAACGCCTGATCGCGCAGATCCGCGAGACGGACATGGCCGCGCGCATGGGCGGCGACGAGTTCGTGCTCGTGCTGCCCGGCTGCGACGACGAACAGGCGCTCGGCGGCATCATGAAGCGCCTGCTCTCGGCCGTGCAGCAACCGTTCCAGGTCGGCGACCAGTTGCTGCACCTGACCACGAGTATCGGTGTGTCGTTTTATCCTCGGCACGGCGACTCGGCCGGCCTGCTCATCAAGCACGCCGACGCCGCCATGTACTGCGCCAAGGATCGCGGCCGTAACGGCCTGTTCGTCTATACGGACGATCTGGGCGACCTGCATCGCAAGGCGTTCTCGCTCGAATCGGCGATGTTCGAGGCGATTCACAACGGTGAATTCAGCCTGCATTACCAGCCGATCTGCGATCCGATTTCACTGAACGTGAAGGGTGTCGAGGCGCTCATGCGCTGGCATCCGACGCTCGGTCCGGTCTCACCGGCCGAATTCATTCCGCTGGCCGAAGCCAATGGCCTGATCAACCTGCTGGGCGGCTGGGCGTTGCGCGCGGCCTGCATGCAACTCGCGCGCTGGGGTCGCACCCGGCTCGACGGGCTGTACATGTCGGTCAACGTCTCGGCGCAACAATTTCACCATCCATCGTTCCCGAGCCTGGTCTGGCAGGCGATTGCCGACTCCGGGGTAGAGGGTCACCGACTGGTGCTGGAAATTACCGAGAGCGTGCTCATGCGCGACCCGGAGCAGGCCAACCTGGTGCTGCGCGAGTTGCAAACGCTGGGCGTGCGCTTTTCCGTCGACGATTTCGGCGCCGGTTACTCGAGCCTGGGATACCTCAAGCGGTTCCCGCTCTCCGCGCTCAAGATCGACCGCAGCTTCGTGAAAGACATGCCCACGTCACCGAACGACCGTACGATTGTGACCGCCGTCCTGGGACTGGCGCGCGAGCTGGGGCTGTCGGCGGTCGCCGAAGGCGTCGAGACGGAAGAACAGCGGCAGATGCTGATCGAGCGCGGCTGCCATTCCATCCAGGGCTGGCTGGTGTCGAAGGCCCTGCCCGCGGGAGAACTGGAGGCGGCCTTTGCGAGCGGGCGTCTCAATGTGGATGCCGGCCATTGACCGGATAAACCCGCTACCATGAGCCCTACCAAAGAAAAAACGCTCGAATTGCTGTGGCAGCGCCTGGCCGAGCGCGGCGAATTCCCGTCGCTGCAACGCTCCGTCACCGGCATCGTGGCGGCCATGCAAAGCGAGAACACGAGCACGGCCGATCTGGCCTCGTCGGTCCTCTCCGACTTCGCCCTCACCCAGAAGGTGATCCGCCTGGCCAACTCTGCCATGTATGCGCCGTTCGGCTGCAACGTGACAACGGTCTCGCGCGCGATCATGATTCTGGGCGTCGATACGATCGGTCACCTCGCCCTGAGCCTGAAACTGCTTGAGGGTTTCAGCGAAGTCGCAGCACACCGCGACGACATGGCGCGCGAACTCGCGCGCGCAACGCTCGCCAGTGCTTTCGCGCGCGACATCACGGCCAAGAACGGCATTCGCGACGGTGAAGAAGCCGTGGTCTGCACGCTGCTGCACCATGTCGCACGATTGCTCGTGACCTATTGCTTCCCGGCCGAATGGCAGCAAATCCAGGCCCTCGCCGCAGAGCAAGGCATCAGCGACAGCGACGCCTGCGAGCAGGTGCTGGCCATCTCGTTCCCCGAGTTGGCCGAAGCGGCGGCCCGCAAGTGGGGCTTGCCGGAGTCAATCGCGACGAGCATGCGTCCGATCGACCTTGAGGGCGACGCCCCGCTCTCGCACGCCGACTGGCTGTGCGCCGTGGCGAACATGTCCAACGAGATGGTGACGGAACTCACGCGCGGGGCCGACCCGGAGCGTTTGGCCGAACTGGCGGAGCGCTATGCCGACCGGCTCGCCCTGGACGTGAGGGACGTGGTATCCGTGAGCGAGGAAATGGTGCGCGACTCGAGCCACCAGGAATTCATGGCGATCAGCACCCGGGCGTCGAGCGCGGGTCAGGCCCCCGTGGGCAAGCCGTTGGACTCGGCGCGGCGTCTGGCGGCTGGCCTCTCGGAAGTGCGGGCTGCCACCGGCGAGACGGACGCCGTCGGTCTGCTCAACCTGACGCTTGAAGCGATCATGCAGTCGCTGGGCTTCTCCAACTGCGCGGCCTTCGTGCGCGTGCAGGCGAACAAGTCGTTCGAGATGCGCTTCGGCATTGGTCGCGACGTGCAGCCCGTGCTCGGCCTGTCGTTTCCCGAAGCTTTCGCGCCGGACGTCTTCCATCTGGCATTGACCAACGGCCGCGCGATTCTGATCGACAACGCCCGTGAGCCGCGTATCGTGCCTCGCATTCCGCTGTGGCATCGTGAGCATTTCTCGGACGTGAAGTCGTTCTTCCTGCTACCGATTCGCCAACGAAACCAGACCGTGGCGCTGCTTTACGGCGACTGGGGCGGCGCGCTGTGCGCGGGAGGCATCGGCGCGAAAGAGCTGGAATTCCTGCAGCACATGGGCGACGAGATCTCCAGCAAGCTCGAGAGCGTGTCGCAGCAAAATGTCAGCGCGGGCCATGCGGGCAATCCCGGCCATGCCAGCGACATGCTCACCCGCAAGGCCTCAGGCACGACCGGCGGACGCTGAGTCGCCCGGCCTCGCCGCGTTGCGGCATCCCGGCATTCCCATATGCCGGCATTCCCATATCTCGGTGTCTCCAAGATTCATACGTCAACCGCAATCTTTAGTATTGCGGATTCGATATGATCCTCCGCGCCCGGCGGGCGTCGGCCGTCCGGCGCTGGACGATTCGCACGCGGCGAATCGCTACCCGCCGCGCCTCATCAGCCGCACCCCGTGGCGCTTTCTCCTTACGGTATAAGGCTTCCCGAGCCGTCGACCACGGCCGCGCCGACAAGCGTACCCTGTCACGATGCCTCAGCTTTTTTCCGTGACGGCGCGCCGATGACCGGTCACGCCGCCCGCCCGACGGTCCGTTTTGCTTTTTGACCGCTCTCGCTGTGCTCCGGTAAAAAATTTACGCTCGGTTCCACCGTGTAAATCAATTCGTTCCGTCGCACCTGGAGAAGACATGACGCAATCCGCTGCTGTACCGGTGCATCCGGTTGACGAGCGCCTGCCGCTCCCCAAGTTGTTCACGCTGGGCCTGCAACATGTGCTGGTGATGTATGCGGGAGCGGTGGCGGTGCCGCTGATCATTGGCGGCGCGCTCAGGATGTCGGTCGATCAGGTTGCGTTCCTGATCAACGCCGATCTGTTCGCCTGCGGGATCGCCACCTTGATCCAGACACTCGGCCTGTGGATCTTCGGCCTGCGTCTGCCGATCATGATGGGGGTGACGTTTACCGCCGTCACACCGATGATCGCCATCGGCACGAATCCCGATCTCGGACTGCTCGATATCTATGGCGCGACCATTGCCTCTGGCCTGATCGGCATACTGATCGCGCCGCTCATCGGCAAGCTGCTGCGGCTCTTTCCACCGGTGGTGACCGGGACCGTCATCACGGTGATTGGCATCTCGCTCATGGGCGTGGGCATCAACTGGGCGGCCGGCGGCTTCGGCAATCCCGACTACGGCAATCCGCTTTATCTTGGCGTATCGTTCGCCGTGCTCCTGTGCATTCTGTTCGTCACCAAGTACGTGCGCGGCTTCTTCGCCAATATTGCGGTGCTGCTGGGTATTCTGTTCGGCACGATCGTGGCGATGGCGCTCGGCAAGGTGTCGTTTGCGGGCGTGTCCGAGGCACCGTGGTTCGGCTTCGTCATGCCGTTCCATTTCGGCGTGCCGCGCTTCGATCCGATTGCCATCGCGACGATGACGCTGGTCATGCTCGTGACCTTCATCGAATCGACCGGCATGTTCCTGGCGGTGGGCGACATCGTCGGCCGGCCGGTCGATAGGAAGACGCTGGTGCGCGGCTTGCGTGTCGACGGGCTGGGCACGATGATCGGCGGCATCTTCAACACGTTCCCGTACACCTCGTTCTCGCAGAACGTGGGGCTGGTGGGCGTGACCGGGGTGAAGAGCCGCTGGGTGTGTGCGATGGGCGGCCTGATCCTGATCGTGCTGGGCTTGTTTCCGAAGGTGGCGCATGTGGTGGCGTCGGTGCCGCAGTTCGTGCTGGGGGGCGCGGGCATCGTGATGTTCGGCATGGTGACGGCCACGGGTGTGAAGATCCTCTCGACGGTGGATCTCTCGAAGAATCGCTACAACCTGTACATCATCGCGATCAGTATTGGCGTGGGGATGATTCCGGTGGCGTCGGACAAGTTCTTCATGAAACTGCCGCATGCGCTCGCCCCGTTCTTCCATAGCGGCATTCTGCTCGCGTCGATCAGCGCGGTGCTGCTCAACGCGCACTTCAACGGCTTGCGCAGCGAAGCCGAAGCGAGCGCACTCGCGCAAGCGGCCGGCAAGCAGGCCGACGCCTCGCATTGAGCGACGGCGCGACATCCGTCGGCGCGTGGCGGCGCCGGCGGATGTCGCGGGAGTATTCCGTTGAAGTCCCCTTAGTGAAAGTTCCGACTCGAGACCGTGAGTTCGCCGAGCATCGACGAGAGATCGACCAGGCGATGGGCCACCAGATGGGTCACACGCTCCTCGCGTTGCCATACCCCTTCCACCCCCAATAAGGACGACGCCAACAACGCCTTGCGCTGCGACTCGACCAGATCGGGCCAGACGATCACGTTGATGACGCCCGTTTCGTCTTCCAGCGAGACGAAAACCGTGCCATTGGCCGTGCCCGGGCGCTGCCGTCCCGTCACGATGCCCGCCGTGCGCACCCGGCGCCCGTGTACGCCCTCTGTCTGCAAATCCTGCGCCGTTCGCACCCACATCCTCGTGAGCGTCTCGCGCAACAGCAGCAGAGGGTGACGCCGCAGCGTCAACCCCGTGCTCGCGTAATCGGCCACGATGTTCTGCCCCTCGGGCATCGGCGGCAGCGCCACCTGCTCGTCGGCACTGCCCGGCGCCGCGTCGCGCAAGGCCGTCGCCCCCAGCAGCGGCGTGGGCGGCTGCCATGCGGCGACCGTCCAGCGCGCCTGCCGCCGACCGCCGAGCAACGCCGACAGCGCATCGGCGGCCGCCAGGGCGTCGAGATCCCGACGCGACAACGCGGCCCGTGCCGTCAGATCGTCGATGTCGGTCAACGGCCGCTGCCGACGCGCGCGCTCGATCGCCCGCGCCCCGTCGTCGGACAGGCCCTTGACCAGCGACAGCCCCAGTCGCACCGCCGGCCGGCGGGCATTGCCATACCGCCCGATGCGCGCCTCGGGACGCGATTCGACATCGCTCACGCAAACATCGACCGGGCGCACCTCGACATGATGCCGCCGTGCATCCTGCACCAACTGCGACGCCGAATAGAATCCCATCGGCAAACTGTTGAGCAACCCGCACAGGAACATCTCCGGCGCATGGCACTTGAGCCACGCACTCGCATAGGCGAGCAGCGCGAAGCTCGCCGCATGACTCTCCGGAAAGCCGTACTCGCCAAAGCCCTCGATCTGGCGACAGATGGCCTCGGCAAACTCGCGCGGATAACCGTTTTTCAGCATCCCGTCGATGATGCGGGTCTGGAACTTCTCGAGCCCGCCCTTGCGCTTCCAGGCCGCCATCGAACGACGCAACTGATCGGCATCACCGGGCGAGAAATCAGCGGCGATCATCGCGATCTGCATCACCTGCTCCTGAAAGATCGGCACGCCCAGCGTGCGCTCGAGCGCGGCCTTGATCTCCTCGCGTGGATAGACCACGTCCTCCTTGCCCTGCTTGCGACGCAGGTACGGATGCACCATCCCGCCCTGAATCGGCCCCGGCCGCACGATCGCCACCTCGATCACCAGGTCGTAGAACTTGTCCGGCTTCAGGCGCGGCAACATGCTCATCTGCGCACGCGACTCGATCTGGAAGACACCGACGGTATCGGCGCGACGAATCATGCCGTACGTCGCCGGATCATCGCGCGGAATGTCCGCCAGCGAGATCGGCGCACCGCGCCATTCGCCGAGCAGATCGAGCGTGCGGCGCAACGCACTCAGCATGCCAAGCGCCAGCACGTCGACCTTGAGCAGCTTGAGCGTTTCGATATCGTCCTTGTCCCACTGAATGACGTAGCGCTTGTCCATCGCTGCCGGCGCAATCGGCACCAGCCGCGAGAGCTTGTCGCGCGAAATCACGAAGCCGCCCACGTGCTGCGACAAATGCCGGGGAAAGCCGATCAGCCGTGCGACCAGATCGGCCCATAGCCGCGTGGTCGGGGCATCGGGCGACAGCCCTTGCGCCGCCATGCGCGCGAGCAGATTCTCGCGACCGTCCCACCACTGCTGGCTCTGCGCGACCTGCTCGACAATCGACAGATCGATGCCCAGCGCCCGCCCCGTGTCGCGCACCGCACTGCGCATGCGATACGAGATCACCGTCGCGGCCAGCGCCGCCCGGTCGGTGCCGTACTTGTCGTAGATGTACTGGATCACCACTTCGCGCCGTTGATGCTCGAAGTCCACATCGATATCGGGTGGCTCGTTGCGCTCCTTCGACAGAAACCGCCCGAACAGCACCTGCACCTCGTCTGGATTGACGGCCGTGATCCCCAGGCAATAGCACACCGCCGAGTTGGCCGCCGACCCGCGCCCCTGACACAGGATGTTCTGGCTGCGGGCGAAACGCACGATGTCGTAGACCGTCAGGAAATACGGCTCGTACTCCAGTTCCCGGATCAACGTCAGTTCGCTCTCGATGAGATGACGCACCTTCTGCGGCACCCCGTTCGGATAGCGCTGCGCCACCCCGGCCTCGACTTCCTGACGCAAATACGTCACCGGCGTATGCCCGGCGGGCACCAGTTCCTCCGGATACTCGTAACGCAGGCTGCGCAGATCGAAATGACAACGCGAGGCGATGGCGATCGTTTGCGCCAGGGCGTCCGGCGGATAGAGCCATGCGAGCCGCAGCCGCGTGCGCAGATGCTGCTCCGCATTGGCGGCAAGTGCCAACCCGCAAGCCTGCACCGGTTTGCCCAGCCCAATGGCGGTGAGCATGTCCTGCAACGGCTTGCGCGAGCGCACGTGCATGAGGACATGGCCAGTGGCGACGAGCGGCACGTCGCACTCGGTGGAGATCGCGCGCAGCCGGGCCAGATGCGCGTCGTCGTCGGCTCGGTGACGGCGTTCGAGCGCAAGCCACACGCGTCCTGCGCCGAACGTCTGCGCCGCCCAGCGGGTTTGGGCCAGCGTGCGCTCGGAACTCGCACCGGCCTCCGGCACCAGGATGATCAGGCACCCCGGCAGGCCGCGCAGATGGGCCTGCCCGGCTGCCGGCGCGCTGAAGTCTCGCGCATGCAGACGATAACTGCGCTTCGGGCCGCGCATGCGACCGAGTGTAATCATCTCGGAGAGATTGCCGTAGCCTTCGCGATGCTGCGCAAGCGCGACCAGGTGCACGCGGCCCAGCGCGGATGCGGTGTCCTCGGGCGTCAGACGAAACTCGCTGCCCACGATCAACGACACCGACGGATGCTGCACCGCCTCGGCGAGCGCGCGAACAACACCGGCCAGCGAGCACTCATCGGTCATGGCCAGCGCGGTGTAGCCCAGGTGCGCGGCCCGTGCGATCAGTTCCTCCGGATGCGACGCCCCGCGCTGAAACGAGAAATTCGACAGACAGTGCAGTTCGGCATAGGCCGGCAGGCTGCCATCGTCGGCGGCACGCGGATCGGCGCCCGGGGTATCGGCAGGCTCGTCATTGGCGGCCAGCCCTTCGGTCGGGCCTTGCCACGGCAGGAAATCGTCGAAATTCATCACGCAGCGAACCCGCCGGACTCAACCGAACAGGCCATGCAAGTACCACGCGGCATCCGCCCCATTCACGGGCCGTTCACGAAACACCCACAGTAACGCCCCGGTGGTATCGGCCGCAATGAAGTAGTCGCGCGTGACGGTGCCCGGCTCCCACCAGCCGGCTTCGATACGCTCAGGACCACTCACCAGTTGCAATGGCCCCTGCCGCCATGGGCGCTCCTGACGCACACCAAGGCGCTGCGGCGCTTCGAGCAGCCACGCCGGACGCGGTGGCGGCAGGCACTCACCGCCATCGGGCAGATGACGGCCCGCGCCGGACGCCGTGCCGTGGGAGGCATGGGCGGGGCTGTCGGGTGCCCCATACGGCAGGCTGACGAACGCCGCCTCGGGCCGGTGATCGCCGCGTACCTGCAGACGCCGCACAGACGCGTCGCCCAGCCGCGCCGCCACACGCTCCATCAGTTGCACAAAATCCTGCCGGGCGCGTCCCGGCTCCGGCAGGAGCGAGCCGCTTTGCGGCACATGGTGAGCCGTCTGCGTGACATCGAGCCGCAACGTCAGCACCGGGGCCACCAGTGGCGAGCGGGCCAGCCGTTCCTTGCACAACGACAGCAAGTGCGCGGGCGCCGCACTCGCTTCGGCAAGGCGGATGTCGAAACGCGTCGGTGCCAGCGTCTGCCGCCCAAGCGGTTCGTGTTCGAGCACCAGCGTGAGCGCGCGCGTGGCCAGTTGCCCGGCGGCAAGCCATCCCGTGAGCTGGGCGAGCAGACGGCGCAGACCGAAGAGCAGCACGTCCACGTCATGCGTGAGCGACGGCAGCGGCAGCACCGCCTCGAAATGCGGCGGCGCGCGATACCAGGCCGGCGCTTCCGGCATCTGGCCATAGGCCCGGGAAAGCGCAGCGGGCAATTCCGCGCCGCAGCGGCGCCTCACGCCCGCCGCAGGCAGCGCGCGCAGTTCGCCCAACGTCGCACAACCGATTTGCGCGAGCCAGTCGAGCCACGGCTGCGCCTCGGGCAGCCAGGCAACCGAGAGCGGATCGAGGGAGGGCGGCAGCGCCATCGGCGTTGGTGGCAACGGATGCTCGCAGGGGACGCCGGCACGCGCGAGCAGCACCGCCGCGCTGGCCGTGGCGGCAATGCCCAACGACGCCCGATGCCCGAGCGCCTCGGCACTCTCGCGCACCTGCGCCGCCAGCGATGCCAGGCCGCCAAACAGGCGCAGGCTCGGTGCGACGTCGATCAGCACGCTTTGCGGCGAGGCAATGGCGACGTCAGGACCGAAGCGCAACAAGGCCAGCGCCAGCGCTTCGAGCGCGACCGTCTCGGCCGCTTCGTCACGATCGTGAAATCGCGCCAGCGGCAATAACGCGAGCACACCGCCACGGCGCATACCGGGTTGCACCCCGGCGGCCTGCGCCACCTCACTCGCCTGCCAGACACGCGACTGTGCCAGCACGACCGTCGTGTCGGTCAGCGCATCAGCGGGTGTGAGCGCTGACGCGACCTCGAGCGCCAGATACGGCAGATGCAGGGCGATCCAGCAAGCCATGCGAGACTCCGGAAGCAGAAACCAAAGACACCGTAGACGGTGCGGACGAAGGTGCGGGACCCGGCCTGACAGGCACCGGCCTCGCATCGTCAGCCGCCCCCGTCACCGATTGCGGGACAGACGCGTATGGCGCGGGCAACGTCAGCCAGAGCGGTTCGAGGCGGGGTGGCCCGCGCCGCTTGTGAAACTGCACGCCGAGGCGGCTCCCCTGCCCGACGGCAAGCCCCAGCCGCAACGGTGCCGCCGAGGCGCTCGCGACGGCGGCGGGTCCGCGCACTACCCAGGCCAGCGTCTCGCCGCCACCGGCCGCCACCTGAAGCCGCCGGATCTGTTCCGGCGTCGCAGCCGGAAGCCAGGCGAGCACCGCGCCGCAGCACGCGCTCTTGAGCGCCTGCTCGGCGCACCAGAGCATGTCGCGATCCTCCGCCTTCATGCCATGCCCGCCGCGCGCCCGAGACGCCTGACGTGCCGAATGCACTGGACGCATCACCACACTGAGCCAGCGCAGATCGATCCCCCATCCCGCCAGCGCCGGGGCATACGGCAGCATCGGCGGCGCAATCACCACCACCGGCTGGCCCGCCTGCGTGAGATCGCGCAATGCCGGGGCCAGCAACCGCCATTCACCGATTCCGGACCGCTCGCTCAACAACTCCGTCAGCGCGCCATGCGGCCACCCGGCGCCGGGCAACTCGGCGTCGAGCGCGGCAAAGCCGGTGGTGTGGCCAGCGCGGTGGCAATGCGCTAGTTCACTGGCACGCCACAGCCCGGCAGGCAAGGAGGAAAGCGGCAGGGTCATCGCGCACCCAAATACTGTATGAATGTACAGTATAGCAGTTCCTCTGCGATTGACCGGATATCCGTGCCCTTGCCCGCCGTCATGATCGTGCTTGCGGGCGGGCGCCAGCCCGGCTACCGTTGGCGTCATCGACCGATTGCCTTCCCTCATGCCGCTACCGACCACTGCCACTGCACCCTTCTGTCCTTCCGAAGTCAAAGGCAGCATCGTCATCGACGCACGCGAACCGCGCTGGATCAAACTCAAGCGCTTTGCCGGCCCGGGCCTGCTCGTCGCCATCGGCTACATGGACCCCGGCAACTGGGCGACGGACATCCAGGCCGGGTCGCAATTCGGCTATTCGCTGCTTTGGGTGGTGGCGCTCTCGAGCCTCGCCGCCATCTTTCTCCAGATGCTCGCCGCCCGGCTGGGGCTGGTCGCCGGGCGCGACCTCGCGCAGGCAAGCTACGATCGCTACGGGCGGGCGGGGCGCCTCGTCCAATGGATCACGGCCGAGATCTCGATCGTCGCCTGCGATATCGCCGAGGTCCTGGGCTGTGCGCTCGCCTTCAAGCTGTTGCTGGGGGTGCCGATCGCCTGGGGCATCGCCCTCACCGCGTTCGACACGATGATCGTGCTCGGCCTGCAAGGCAAGGGCTTCCGTCAGATCGAAGCCATCGTCTTCGGGTTGATCGGAACGATGGCGTTGTGCTTCGTCGCGCAAGTGGCCATGGCGCCGCCAGACTGGCACGCGGTGGCCGCCGGCCTCGTGCCGGGCGCGCCCAGCCACGACCGGCACGAGGCCATCGTGCTGGCACTCGGTATCGTCGGTGCCACGATCATGCCGCACAACCTGTACCTGCATTCGTCGGTCGTGCAGACGCGGCGGGTGGTCGGCGGCAAACGCGGCGACGTGCGCGACACCCTCGCACTGGTGCGCCTCGACACCTGGGTCTCGCTCGCGCTCGCCATGTGTGTAAATGCGGCCATTCTGATACTGGCGGGTTCGGTATTTCACGCCAGCGGCCAGACCAACGTCACCGACATCGAGCAGGCGTATCGGCTCATCACGCCGATGGCGGGCAGCGCGGCGGCATTCCTGTTCGGCATCGCCCTGCTGGCGTCGGGACAAAGTTCCACGCTCACCGGGACCATCGCCGGGCAGGTCATCATGGACGGCTTTCTGCACGCCAGGATCCCCTGCTATCAGCGTCGACTGATCACGCGCGGGCTGGCACTCGTGCCCGCGCTGATCGGCGTGCTGTGGCTCGGCGACGGCGCCGTGGGCAAACTGCTGGTGTGGAGTCAGGTGCTGCTCAGCCTGCAACTGCCATTCGCCATGTGGCCGCTCATCCGCTCGGTCAGCGACCCGCGCCTGATGAACGGCAACACCCTCGGACGTCCCGCCCAAGTGCTCTCGTGGGGCCTCTTCGCCGTCATCACCGCCACCAACCTGTTGCTCATCGTGGGGCTGGACTGAGGCGCATGAACGGCGACGCGACGCGCGCCAGCGTCCCAGTCCGTCTTACAGCCCGAGCTCGGTCAATCCCGGATGATCGTCGGGACGCCGTCCCTGCGGCCAATGGAACAGGCGCTCGCCTTCGGTGATGCGCGAGTCGTTGATGCTGGCATGGCGCTCGGCCATGAGGCCTTGCGCATCGAACGCCCAGTTCTCGTTGCCATACGAACGGAACCAACTGCCCGAATCGTCTCGCCATTCGTATGCGAACCGCACCGCGATGCGGTTCTCGGTAAATGCCCACAGTTCCTTGATCAGCCGATAGTCGAGTTCACGTTGCCATTTGCGCGTCAGGAATTCGACGATCTGCTCGCGGCCACGCGGAAATTCGGCGCGATTGCGCCAGCGGCTGTCGACGGTATAGGCCAACGCAACCCGCGCAGGATCACGCGAGTTCCAACCGTCCTCTGCCATACGAATTTTCTGAATTGCAGTCTCACGCGTGAATGGCGGAAACGGCGGGCGGGCATCACTGTCGGCCATGACAACACTCCTATCAAAACTGTGAGGGGAAGACCGTGCGAGTGTATCGCCAAGCTGCACTCGCCGCTTGGCGCAGGCCCGCGCACACCTCCCGCAGCGCACCGACACGACGATTGTGCATGCTAAGATCAGCACCCCTTACCAAACCTGACAAAAGCAAAGCCAGTCGATCGGCAAGGGAACCAGATGCCCGTCGCAGGCCGACGCCACCGCGCTTCGCCCGCCGGGTAATAACACATACAGGGGTATCACCGTGCAGAAAAGCAAGTCCCGCATTGCGCTGTTCAGCGCCGTCATGCTCGCCGCCGGCGTGCTCGGCGGCTGCGCCACCGAAAGCTCGCGTACCTTGCAAGTCGCCAAGGTCGAAAGTGCCAGCCGTCCCTACGTCGGCGTGCGCACCCCGATCGCCGTCGGCAAGTTCGACAACCGTTCCGCGTACATGCGTGGCGTTTTTTCCGATAATGTCGACCGCCTCGGCAGCCAGGCCAAGACGATCCTGATCACCCATCTGCAGCAGACCCACCGCTTCAACGTGCTCGACCGCGACAACATGGCCGAGATCCGTCAGGAAGCCGACATCAAGAAGACCCAGCAAACGCTCAAGGGCGCCGACTACGTGATCACCGGTGACGTCGTCGAGTTCGGCCGCAAGGAAGTGGGCGACAAGCAACTCTTCGGCATTCTCGGCCGGGGCCGCGAGCAGATCGCCTATGCCAAGGTCAACCTGAACGTGGTCGACATCGCCACCTCGGAAGTCGTTTTCTCGAGCGGCGGCGCGGGAGAGTTTGCGCTGTCCAATCGTGAAGTGATCGGCTTCGGTGGCACCGCGGGCTATGACTCCACGCTCAACGGCAAGGTCCTTGACCTGGCCATGCGCGAAGCCGTCAACAACCTGGTCGCAGGCATCGAAAGCGGTGCCTGGAAGCCCGGCAAGTAAGTCCGCCGCCCCTTCGTTTTCGCATGCAGCGGTGCGTCGTTCATGACGCGCCCGACCTCGCACGTCACGTGCAGGCGGAGCGCGATGCTGACGTGCGCCGCCGCTAGCCTGTCAGGATATCTATCGCCATGAATCGCAAGTTCTCATCGAGCCGTGCCGCCGCGGTGGCCATCCTCGGTGGCGCGCTGCTCACAGGCTGCGCCACGCCGCCCAAGCCCCTGTACGACTGGGAAAGCTACCAGCCTCAAGTCTACGAATACTTCAAGGGAGAATCGAAGGAAGCGCAGATCATCGCGCTCGAGCGCGATCTCGAGAAGATCAAGGCCGCCAATCGCGCCGTGCCGCCGGGCTATCACGCCCAGCTTGGCTTGCTCTACGCGTCGGTGGGCAAGTCCGACAGGATGGTCGAGGAATTCCAGACCGAGAAGCAGTTGTTCCCCGAGTCGGCCGGTTACATCGACTTTCTCCTCAAGCACAAGACCCCGGAGGCCAAGCAATGATCGTTCGACTCTGTCAATGGCTGACGGTAGCGGCACTGGCCGCCGTCATGTCCGGTTGCGCGGTGCATCAGGCCAAGCCGTACGACTACACCGCGTTCAAGGAAAGCCGGCCGAAGTCGATTCTGGTGTTGCCGCCGCTGAACGAATCGCCCGACATCGATGCGACCTACAGCGTACTCTCGCAGGTCACTGTGCCGTTGGGTGAGGCTGGCTACTATGTGATGCCCGTCGCCCTGGTCGACGAGTCATTTCGCCAGAACGGCCTGACCGTGGCCGGCGACATCCACCAGGTGAGTCCGGCCAAGCTGCGCGAGATCTTCGGGGCCGACGCCGCGCTCTACATCAAGATCACGCAATACGGCACGAAGTACATGGTGCTCGACAGCGCCACGGTGGTGACGGTCTCGGCCGACCTCATTGATCTGCGCAACGGTGCCAAACTATGGAGCGGTGCGGCCAGCGCATCGAACAACGAGGGGAACAACAATAGTGGCGGCGGTCTGATCGGCATGCTGATCACGGCAGCGGTCAAGCAGATCGTCAACAGCGTGTCGAACGCCGGCTACACGGTCGCGGGCACCGCCAATGCGCGCTTGCTGTCCGCCGGGCACGCCAACGGCCTGCTCTACGGCCCGCGGTCGCCGAAGTACGGCACCGACTGAGGCCATCCCGCACGCTCGTGGCGGTGCGTTGCTCACCGTCACGAGCGACACATACTACGGCGTGCGCTCACTCGCCAACGGTGCGGCACCTTCCACCGAGTTCAGGATCGAGAAGTCGATGCGGGCCCGCCCGGCTACGCGAAAGGGAAGGACGTAAACGACAAAGCCCGCCAAGAGTGGCGGGCTTGCAGGCACCAACCCCGAAACGGCTGGGATTGGCATCCGGACTCACGGTTGGGCGCCGTCGCACGTCATCGCATGAATGACGGGAATCGCCCGTTGTGACGATCGACTTGCCTGATTGCGCCAGCGACGACCGTTTGTCCAGAAGAACTTGCGACAGACTTGCTTAGTAACCGGCGGTTTCGAGCGCGCGGATACGTTGTTCCAGCTCAATGATGTCCTTCGACTCAGCCAGGAACGCTTCACGACGACGACGCTCAGCAGTTTCAAACCAAGTGTTCACGACTTCAAACAGGGCGGCAACCATGACGTTTCTCCAGTTCATTTAGTGTGCTGCATCGCAGCAGTGCTTCGCATTATATAGGGTTTTCCCGTTAAGGGTTAGACCCTATTTGCGAAAAACACACAAAATCTGCTAGAGGCTCGCTTCGAATGCCTTTGATTTCAAAATATATCATTTAAAATCAACAAGATAAAAGACTTTCAACACAGCACAACACCCCCGCTGCGGCCCTCTGTCGCAGGGGGTGTCAAAATTAACGAGACAAAAAAAACGCCGCTGCTGCGGCGCGTCGTACGGGAGGTTGGGCACCAGACCATCATGTCGGTGGCATGACGCCTGGGCTTGACGATTTACGTCTGCGGGACGTGACGAACTTGCCCCTCGCCGTCACCGACCGAGCCGCCCGCCCCGCCCGACGCAGTCGGGGCATCGGTCGCCGCGGCCGACACCATTGCGCTCGCGGGACGCTCCGCCTTGCCGCCCGGATGGCCGGGAAGTTCGGCGGCAGCAATCCCATCCAGTATCGGACAGTCGGGACGATCATCACCGTGACAGTGCGCGGCGAGATGGGAGAGCGTGTCGCGCATGGCCACCAACTCACCGATGCGCTGGTTGAGTTCATTGACATGAGATTGCGCCAACGCCTTCACCTGCGCGCTGGATCGGTCGCGATCCTGCCATAGCGCCAGCAACTGGCGGATCTGATCGATCCCGAAACCCAGCCGCCTTGACTGACGAATGAAGCGAAGCAGGTGGAGATCCTGCTCGCCGTATCGCCGGTAACCTGCCTCGGAGCGGGGACTCGGGGGCATCAGGCCGATACTTTCGTAGTACCGGATCATCTTGGCCGTCACGCCGCTGGCCTGCGCCGCTTGTCCGATGTTCATGGCTGCCTCACTGGGGGGAACGCGGGTTGAACGACGGGGTGGAGGACCCGTTCATCGTCTTGTCTGCGTCGGACGGCACAAGTCGGGCGCTGATCGGCGAGTGATCGGAAATCCGTGACCAGGGGCGTCCGTGTAAAACCTGCGCCCCTTCGATATGAAAGCCTCGTGCGTAAATGCGGTCAAGTCGTAAAAGCGGCAAGCCGCTCGGAAAACTGCGCGCCGGACGCCCGGCGCGGTTCTGAAACACTTCGGTCAGCGCCAACCTGTCCGCCAGCAACCGATCTGCCTGATTGCTCCAGTCATTGAAGTCGCCCGCGATGATCAGCGGAGCATCCGCGGGAATGGCCTCGGCCACACGTTCCGTCAACATTTCAAACTGGCGGCGGCGACCGCGGCCGGCCAACGACAAATGCACGCACAGGCAATGCAACGGTTGCTTCAGACCCGGCACGGCAATCTCGCAGTGAAGCATGCCGCGCTTCTCGAAACTATAGGTCGTGATGTCATGGTTGTCCGACCTGACGATCGGGTAACGGCTCAGAATCGCATTGCCGTGATGCCCCTGTTCGTAGACGACATTGCGACCATACGCGTGATCGCGCCATGTGGCTCCCGCCAGGAACTCGTGTTGCGGCTGCACCGGCCAATTCCTGTGGCGCACCGCATGCCCCTGATGCAGGCCCTGCACTTCCTGCAGGAAAACCACGTCGGGGGCAAGCCCTTCCAACCCGGCACGTAGCTCGTGCACGCGCAGACGGTTGAATACAGAAAAGCCCTTGTGGATGTTGTAACTCGCGATATGGAGACTATTCATGTTCGGCAGCATTCACTCCGCGCCGGAAGGCAGACGATATCAGTCAAATGATGCCGCTTTCGACGTAATTCAAGCCAAATAAAAAAACCCGGGCGACGCACCCGCCAGTCTCTGCCGTTGCGTCTCCCTAACGAAATCATTATGCGCCGTTCGCCTTGCGCCCGGGCAACCGGTCCTCAGGCGCTGGCGCGACGGGTCTCGCCAATCCGCGCGGCCGGGCCGGGGGTGGCCGCTTGCGTTGACGAGCGCCAGCGCCGCAGCAGCAGCGCGTTGCTCACCACACTGACGCTGCTGAGCGCCATCGCGGCACCCGCAACCACCGGGCTCAACAGCCCGAATGCCGCCAGCGGAATCCCGACCACGTTGTAAGCGAAGGCCCAGAAGAGGTTCTGACGGATCTTCGACCATGTGCGACGCGAGACATCGATCGCATCGGCAACCCGCAGCGGATCGCCGCGCATGAGCGTGATGCCTGCCGTCTGCATGGCCACATCGGTCCCCGAGCCCATGGCGATGCCGACGTCGGCCGCTGCCAGCGCCGGGGCGTCGTTAATGCCGTCGCCCACCATCGCTACGATCGCGCCACTGCGCTTGAGTTGTGCGATCACCGTCGCCTTGTGCTCCGGGAGCACATTGGCATGCACTTCGTCGAGCCCCAATGCATCGGCCACCGCCTTGGCGCTCCCGGCGTTATCACCCGTCACCATCACGCAACGCACGCCCAGCGCATGCAAGCGCTCGACAGCCGACCGCGCCGTCGCTTTGAGCGTGTCGCCGAATGCCAACAGGCCGAGCAACCGCGCCGGCGCATCGACACCGGCGCCCCCCTCAGCGGTCTCGACCAGCCACGAGATGGTGCGACCCTCGCTCGCCAGACGCGACGCCTCCTGCGCCAACGCCCCTTGCGAGACGCCCAGTTCCTCAAGCAACCGCGCGTTCCCCAACTGCAGCGTGTGAATGTCGCTCGAGGCACCCACATTCTTCCCCGCCCCGCCATCTCCCGCGACCTTAATATCCTCGACTTCCTTGATACGCGCCCGCATGCCTCGGCCCGGCAGCGCGACGATGTCGGATGCCGTCGGCACCGCCGAGGTCAGCCCGGCTTCCGCCGCGGCCATCGTAACGGCCTTCGCCAACGGATGCGAACTGCCCGACTGCACTGCAGCGGCCCACCGCAGCAAGGTATCGGCACGCGTTCCCGACACCGGCAGATAAGCCACGAGGCGCGGCTTGCCTTCGGTCAACGTCCCCGTCTTGTCGAACGCCACGACACGAATCCGGTGCGCCAGTTCAAGCGCTTCGGCGTCCTTGATGAGAATGCCCTGGCGCGCCGCCGCGCCGGTGCCCACCATGATCGCGGCAGGCGTTGCCAGCCCCAGTGCACATGGGCACGCGATAACCAGCACCGCCACCGCATTGAGCAGCGCGGCCTCCAGGCCGATGCCGAGCCCCCAGCCGACGACCAGTGTCACGACGGCGACCAGCACCACCACCGGCACGAACACCGCAGCCACCCGATCGACGGCCCGCTGGATCGGGGCCTTGCCCGCCTGCGCGTCTTCGACCATGCGGATGATGCGGGCCAGCGCCGTATCGGCGCCGACGGCCGTCGTTTCCACCCGCAGCGTACCGGCGCCGTTGATCGAGCCGCCGACGACTCCGTCGCCGCCCGCTTTGTCGATGGGCAACGGTTCGCCGGTCAGCAGCGATTCGTCGAGCTGGCTCGCCCCCTCGCGGATGACACCGTCGACGGGCACCCGCTCACCGGCGCGCACCACCACCCAGTCGCCCACCTTCACCTGACCCAACGGCACCATCACCTCGCTCGCCGCGCCGTGCGGATCGCGCAACACGCGCGCCGTCTCGGGACGCAAGGCGGCCAGCGCACGGATCGCTTCCACCGTGCGACGCTTTGCCCGCGCTTCCAGCCACTTGCCGAGCAATACCAGCGTGATCACCACGGCCGCCGCTTCGAAATACAGGTGCGCCATGCTCTGCGCCGGCGCGCGCCACCACTCGTAGAGACTCAGCCCATAGGCAGCCGATGTGCCCAGCGCCACCAGCAAATCCATATTGCCGGTGCCGGCGCGCACCGCTTTGTAACCCGCCCGATAGAACCGCGCGCCGAGCCAGAACTGCACCGGGGTCGCAAGCAGCCATTGCACCCACGGCGGCAGCATCAGGTGAATGCCAAACGGCTCGATCAGCATCGGCACCAATAGCGGCAGGGACAACGCCGCCGCCACGGCCACTGGCCACCACGCCGGACCGTCATGGGACGTGGCCGCCTGCGCCGGATCGGCGACTGGCGACGCTTCGTATCCCGCCTGCTCGACCGCCGCCGTGAGCGTCACCATGTCGACCACGCCGCGCACGCCGCGCACGGCGGCACGCTCCGTCGCTAGGTTGACGTTTGCCTCGACCACGCCGGGCACTTGGCGAAGCGCCTTCTCCACACGCCCCACGCACGATGCACACGTCATACCGCCAATCGCCAGCTCGAACGATTGCTCGGCCACCTGATATCCCGCGTCATTGACAGCCGTCTCGACCGCGCCAAGCAGCGCCCCAGGCGTGACGCCGGGCGCGGCTTCCACGGCCGCCGTCTCGGTCGCGAGATTGACGTTGGCACTGGCCACACCCGGCGCATGCCGCAACGCCTTCTCGACGCGCGTCACACATGAGGCGCAGGTCATGCCTTCGATACCGACCGACCAGTTCCGAATCATTTCAGGATCTCCAAGAGGACTGTCATCATGCATTGAGGATAGACCTTTCCATCGAGGGAAGGTCAAGCGGCCGGCGTCAATATGTCGCACGCCCCGGCATGGCAGTCTCGTCATGGACTACGATAGCGCCCCCAGCGTGGCTTGGGTTTGGGCAACGTCCAGACAATCCGACGATTACACTGAAAATAGCGCTTGAGCTTCCTTCCGTGGGAAGGTCTATCATCGATTCGTCTGATCACTGTCACCGAACCCGCTTTCAAGGAGTACAACATGCAAGTGCAAGTCGAAGGTATGAGCTGCGGTCATTGCGTCAAGGCCGTCACGCGTGCGATCACCGAGCGCGATCCCGCCGCCAAGGTCAACGTGGATCTGGACTCGGGCCGCGTCGACGTCGAAAGCCGTCTCTCGCCCACTGAAGTCAGCGCGGCCATCGCCGACGCCGGCTACACGGTCAAAGGCACGCACGCCTGAGCATCCCCCGGCACCCCGGATGTCGTGCAACGCTCGCATCGGCACGACGTCCGCGCCTGCCTTCCTCCCCGATCGACGCCGACCGCCCCCTCGCCATACCCGCACGCGCTGCGCAGTCTTCCCTGCAGCGCAGCGACACCTTGTGCTACGCTCTCTCTCGCCGAATACGCAACGACGCCACGCGATCAGTGACTGCGAGGTGCCATGCGTGCGGCACACACGTCTTCAGGGCGGGGTGAAAGTCCCCACCGGCGGTATATGGCGCCACGCAGTGCAAGCTGCGTGTGTCATGAGCCCGCGAGCGCCTGCCACCGTCGCTTCCGTGACACCGGCAGGGTCAGCAGATCTGGTGCGAAGCCAGAGCCGACGGTCATAGTCCGGATGAGAGAAGATGCGTCGATACCCACGCGCCACGGGATGCCGTCCCATGGAGGCGTCCGTTCGCATGCCCCGAAAACGTTTTTCGCCCTATTGATTGACGCGAGGAGCGTTTCATGTCCGTTATCCAAAGCACCCGGCAACCCGTACCACAAGGCGTCGCATCGTCCTCCCACACGACCGATGCCGCCGGCACACCCCGTATGACCCACGCAACCGACGATCTGCTCGCCTACCCGGCGTTCGCCAATCTGGCGCCGGTCGACGTTCGTCTGGCCGCATCGCTCGACGCCATGCGAGAGGGCCGTCCCGTCATTCTCATGGACGACCTGCACCGCGAAAACGAAGCCGATCTGATTGTCGCCGCCGAGAAAATCACCCCGGCCACCATGGCCATGCTGATTCGCGAATGCAGCGGTATCGTGTGCCTGTGTCTGCCTGACGAGACCCTTCGCCGTCTCGATTTGCCGCCGATGGTCGAGCAGAATCAGAGCCGTTACGGCACGGCGTTCACCGTGACGATCGAAGCACGTCAGGGCGTCAGCACCGGCGTGAGCGCCGCCGATCGCGTCACCACGATTCGCGCCGCCATTGCCGACGACGCCCAGCCCGCCGACCTGTCCCGTCCGGGCCATGTCTTCCCACTGCGCGCGCAGCCGGGCGGCGTGCTCACGCGTCGCGGCCACACCGAGGGCTCGGTCGACCTCGCGACGCTTGCCGGATTGAAACCGGCCGCCGTGCTGTGCGAGTTGATGAATCCGGACGGCACGATGACGCGCGGCGCCGACATCGAGCGCTTCGCCGAGCAGCATGGCCTGCCGATCCTGACCATCGACGAGTTGGCGCACTATCGCCTCAGTCACGCCCAGGCAGCCTGAGCGAGCGGCGCGGCCGGAACACGCGGGGCGACACTGCCGCGCCCCGAATCACGGCATCGTCGAGGGCCGCATCATGGGCCCGGACGGCACGCGGTACACGCACGCCCCCTCGCCTGAGCTTCGACGTACCGTCGCTCAATGCGGGGAGCCGCCGCCTTGTTCTCTATCGGGCTGGTGTTCGAGCGTTTCCTTGAGGGCGATCTGGAGCTTCGCGTGCATGCGCACGAACCAGCTTCGCATGACGATCGCCAACACCACCGTGCCCGCCACGATCAGCGTGACCATCTCTGTCGACGGCAGGATGCTCGCCGACAACGCCGCCACCAGCAAGATCACCCCGACCATCGCGGCAATCGGCAGAATCTCGGCCACCACACGACGTACCTGGAACGTGTAGCGTCCGGTCAGGCTCGGTGGCACCGACAGTTCCACGAGCAAGAGCGAGAGCGACTTGAGCTTGCGGTACACCGCGATCAGGAACGGCAGCGACAGCACGAGCGCGCCCCCCCAGACCACCGCGCTTTGCAGGCTCGGATCGCGCACCCACGGCGACATCAGTTCGGCCAGGCGCCGATAGAAGAACGCGCCGCCGAGGAAGATCGTCACGACGAGCGCCAGGTTGATCGCCACGCTCGCCACGATGCGACGCACGATCGTGACAAGCGCCGCGCTATCCCCCGTCAGATGAATGCTCTGCAACCACTGCGTGTACTGGCCCAGCACATACGACAGGCGCCCGGGCATCACGCGGCCGAGCCAACCGGTGAACGGATCGGCGCTCTTGATCAGGTACGGCGTCAGTAGCGTCGTGATGACTGACACTGCCACGGCAATCGGGTAAAGGAAGTCGCTCGTCACCTTGAGCGACAGCCCGAGCGACGCGATGATGAACGAGAACTCACCGATCTGCGACAGGCCCATGCCCACGCGCATCGAGGTCCGGCCGTCCTGACCCGAGAGGTACGCCCCCAGCCCGCACGACGCGATCTTGCCGAGCACGACCGCAAGGGTGATGAGGAGAATCGGCCAGAGGTAAGTGGTCAGCACGAGCGGATCGAGCAGCAGCCCGATGGTGACGAAGAACACGGCGCTGAACATGTCGCGCAGCGGTGCAATCAACCGTTCGATGGTATGCAGCTCACGCGCCTCGGCCATGATCGCGCCGATCAGGAACGCGCCGAGCGCCACGCTGTACCCCATCTTGATCACCAGCAGACAGAAGCCGAAGCACAGGCCGAGCACGACGACCAGCAGCATCTCGTCGCTCTTGAATTTCGCCACGTACGCGAGAATGCGCGGTACGAGCAGAATGCCGACGACGAGCGACACGACCATGAACAGCAGCAGCTTGCCCAGCGTGAAGGTGACCTCGCCGGCATCCACCGAGCCGCTGATGGCGATGCCCGAGAGCAACGCGATCATGCCGATGGCGAGCACGTCTTCCACGATCAGCACACCGAAGATGAGCTGGGCGAAACGCTCTTGCTTCATGCCGAGTTCATTGAGCGCCTTGACGATGATGGTGGTCGACGAGACGGCGAGCATCGCGCCGAGGAAGATCGAGTCCATCGCCTTCCAGCCGAAGAAACGGCCGATCTCGTAGCCGAGCCAAAGCATCAGGACGATCTCGGTGATCGCTGCCACGAATGCCGTCACCCCCACCCGCGCGAGCTTGCGCACGCTGAACTCCAGCCCCAGCGAGAACATCAGGAATACGACACCGAGTTCGGCCAGGATGCCGATCGTCTTCTCGTCATGTATCAACGCGAACGGCGGTGTGTACGGGCCGATGATCACGCCCGCCACGATATAGCCGAGCACGACTGGCTGTCGAAACCGGTTGAAGATGACCGTCACGACGCCTGCCAGCAGCATGATGACGGCCAGATCCTGAATGAAGTCGATGGCGTGATGCATCCGATACGTTCTCCCCGCAGCGCGTTGCGCCGATTTTGCTGTTCTTGATCTCACGCCCGCCATGCGCCGCGTCCCTGACGGGCCGCCGCGATGAGGCAAGACGTGATGCTTGATGAAGGTGGGAAGCCGGCCGTGTGCCGCCAGCTTGATAGACGTTGCGCGCGTTCACCCGCTCGCGCGGTCGACGCTGGGGCGTTTGCCCTCGGGCCGCGCGCCTATGGATCCTCCCGAAGGATCTCCGGCCCCGTGATCGGACCGGATCGGCAAGAACCAGACGAATCTCCGGCCAGCGACGAGCGCCGGATCAATATACGCGATGGGCTGACACACGCGCAACCCAAGATTGACGGGGCTTTTCATAAAAAATTCCCGTCATTCGCCACCCTCGTCGAAATTTTTCTGCTTGCTTTTTGTCGCTTGCGCATGTGAAATATCACATAAATATCAAACGAATTTCACAGGAGTCATCCTCGTATGCGTTCCCGCCTGTCCTTCACGGTGTTCGGCGACGGCACCCAGCAGTCTGTCGACGTGCCCGTCGACACGTTGATCATCGCTGGCTGGGCCGGGCGCGATCGCGACGCCGTCGAGCACCACATTGCCGAGTTGGCCGCGCTGGGCGTGCGCCGTCCGTCGAGCACGCCGTGCTTCTACCGGCTCGCGCCCGCGCTGCTGGCGCAAGACGACGCCATCGACGTTGTCGGCCAGACGAGCAGTGGCGAAGCCGAATGCGTGCTCGTGCGCCACGGCGCCGATCTGCTCGTGAGCGTGGGCTCGGATCACACCGACCGCGAAGTCGAGGCGTATGGCGTGACTGTCTCGAAGCAGGTCTGCGCCAAGCCGGTGGCGCGCGACGCGTGGCGCTTTGCCGATGTCGCCGCACATTGGGATCAGTTGACGCTGCGCGCCTGGGTGACGCGTGACGGCGAACGGCGCCTCTATCAGGAAGGCACAGTGGCCAGCCTGCTCTCGCCGCAGGCGCTGATGGAAATGCTCGGGCCGGACGGCCTGCCAGCGGGCGCCGCCATGTTCTGTGGCACACTCGCTGCCATTGGCGGCGTGGCTGGCGGCGAGCGGTTCGAGATCGAACTGCTCGACCCGGTCCTCGGCCGCACGATCCGGCATTGCTACGCCACACAGGCGCTGGCGATTGCCGACTAACGCCGACTCGCGCCGACCGGAGCCCGCGCAAGCGCTGCCCGACGTCGACGCCGGCCGACCGAACCGACCCGCCCCGATGCCCGACGACACCCTCGACGACACCCTGCTCGCGCCCCAACCGCCCGCGTCCGCTACGCCAGCGATGGCCTCGGATGGTCGCAGCCTGACCGAGCGCGCGTACGACGCGATCAAGCACGACATCATCACGCTGCGTCTGCGCCCTGGCGAGACGCTCAACGAAGCCCAGTTGATGCAGTCGACGGCACTCGGGCGCACCCCGGTGCATCAGGCGATGCACCGCCTCGCGCTCGAAGGGTGGGTGGTCATCCTGCCGCGCAAGGGGGCCATGGTCGCGCCAGTCTCGCTCAACGATGCGCTCGAGATCATCGACGTGCGCATGATCAACGAGACGTATTGCGTGGCGTTGGCGGCGCGCGCCGCCACGCCCGACGACCTTGCGGCCATCGAGGCCGTGCTGGCGCGCTCGCACGCGGCCATCGCCGCGCGCGACGTGGCCGCGATGATGCGTATCGACCGCGACTTCCATCTGGCCATCTCGCGCGCCTCGCGCAACCAGACGCTCGCCGAGCTGCTGCGCGGCCTGCACGAGCGCTCGTTGCGTTTCTGGTTTCTCGCCCTGTCGACGCCGAGCCATCTGGAAGGCGTCTACGAGGAGCACCTCGAACTGTTTGAGGCACTCGCCGCGCACGATGCCGAGCGCGCTCGCCGGGCCATCACCCGGCATATCGAAGAATTCCGCACCCACATCCTGAAAGCGATCTGACCATGAGCACCGACGCCATCGATCTGCAACGCCCCCTGTCCGAACTCGCCGCCGCGCTCGACGCCGGGCGCACCACCAGCCGCGCGCTGACCGAGCAGGCGCTCGCGCGCATCGCCGATCCGGCGGGTCAGGGCACGATCGTGTTCACGCAAGTCGACGCGCAAGCCGCGCGCACCGCCGCCGACGGCCTCGACGCCCTGCGCCGGGCGGGCGCGCGCCTGTCGCCGCTCATGGGGGTGCCCGTGTCGGTGAAGGATTTGTTCGACGTGGCGGGGCAGGTCACGCGCGCAGGCTCCAAAGCCCTGTCGGACGCCGCCCCGGCCAAGCAAGATGCCCTTGCCGTGGCACGCCTGCGTCAGGCCGGCGCTGTCATCATCGGCCGTACCAACATGACCGAATTCGCCTTTTCCGGCCTCGGCCTGAACCCGCATTACGGCACGCCGCGCTCGCCGTGGCAGCGCAAGGCCGGCCACATCGCCGGGGGATCCTCGTCGGGCGCGGCGGCGTCGGTGGCCGATGGCATGGCGGCGGTCGGACTCGGCACCGATACGGGCGGCTCGATCCGTATTCCGTCGGCCTTCTGCGGCCTGACCGGCTTCAAGCCGACTGCGGCGCGCACGCCGCGCGACGGCGCCCTGCCGCTGTCGACGTCGCTGGACTCGGTCGGCCCCATCGGCCGCTCGGTCGACTGCTGCGCCTGGGTCGATGCGATCCTCTCGGGCCATACCGTCGACGAGTCGCGGCCCGCACCGCGCGACGTGCGCGGCATGCGCTTCGGCGTCTTGACGAACTTCGTGCTGGACGGCGCCGAACCCGCAGCCATCGCCATCTACGAACGCGCCCTCGCCGCGCTCGCCAAGGCGGGGGCGACGCTACTGGACTTCCAATTCACGCCGTTCGACCAATTGCCCGCCATCAACCGCTTCGGCTTTTCGCCAATCGAGGCTTATGCGTGGCACCGCAAGCTACTGGCCGAGCGTGCGCAGGACTACGATCCGCGCGTGCTGGTGCGCATCCGCAAGGGAGAACCGGCCAGCGCCGCCGACTACATCGACCTGCTGAACGCCCGCGCCACGCTCATCGCTGCGGCAACCCCCGTCTGGCAAGGTTTCGATGCGGTGCTGTGCCCGACCGTGCCACTCACGCCACCGGCCATCGCGCCGCTCGAGGCGAGCGACGACACCTTCACGGCCACCAACGCCCTGGCGCTGCGCAACCCCACGGCCATCAACATGATCGACGGCTGCGCGTTCTCGCTACCGTGCCAGGCCCTGGGCGAAGCGCCCATCGGCCTGATGGTCAGCGGTGCGGCGGGCGACGATGCACGCCTGTTCCCGGTCGGACGTGCCATCGAGCACGCCCTGCGCGCCGCAGGCCTGGGCCGGTGAGGCCGGCCGCGCGGGCGGCCGCATTGCCCGCGCGGCACCGCAACACGGGGCCGTGACCGTCGGCGCAACGCGCGCAAACGTCTGATTTTCGGGCAAATAGTTCCGTAATTTTTCGACTCACGTACGCCTCGGGCTGGGGTTACAATGCCTGCCCAAGTGCCTGCCACCCGGCGTCATGCGGGATTGTGCGGGATTCGTGATGGCCCACCGCCCGAAGTGAAATGAACGCTCAAATCGACCCGGCCCTGCGCCGCGAACGTCTGCGGTATCTCCTGCTCACCGTCGTCTGCCTCGCCCTGTTGGGCGGCGCGTTGTACTTCCAGTACGTGCGTCACGAGGACCCGTGCCCGCTCTGCATTCTGACGCGTTACGCGCTCGTGCTGATCGCGATCTTCGGCCTGGCGGGCGCGGTCTCGCGTGGCTGGGCGGGCATTCAGTTCGCCCGCGTGCTTGCCGCCCTGTCGGCCGTCGGCGGCATGGCCGCATCGGGATATCTGATCTACGTGCAGGCCAACCCCCTGGTGAGTTGCGGGTACGACGTGGTCGAGGCATTCGTCGACGCATTGCCGACGTCGCGCCTGCTCCCACAAGTCTTCCAGGTCCAGGGAATGTGCCAGACGATGTACCCGCCGATCCTCGGTCTCACGCTGCCGATGTGGTCGCTCGCCGCGTTTGTCGTGATTTTCCTGTCGCTGGCGTTGCATCGTCCGCGCCGCGCGATCTCGCTGCGCTGAGCGTCGCGGGTCTCGCCGTCCGTCTGCCTCCGGGCGGCGGCCACACCTCGCCGTCCCCCTTTCCGCCATTCCGCGGTCGTTCAGCCGTCCGCCCTGCCCTCAGGGCCGCGCCGGCACAGGCGCCTGCGTCCCGCCGCCGTTCGCGGCATCGAGTTCCGTCGCCACTTCCGCCACCCGCCGGCGCAGCCACGTCACCTCCGGTGCGGCGTGCGTACGCTCGTGCCATAGCTGATAGAAGCGCATCGGCGGGAAGGCAAAGGGCGACGGCAACACGCGAATCGGCAGGTACCTGGCATAGTGCTGCGCGAACTGTCGCCCCGTCGTGAACACCAGGTCGGTTCGCATGAGCACGTAGGGCACGAGTCCGAAGTACGGCATCGTCATCTGGATATTGCGACGCAGGCCCTGCTCGGCCAGACAGCCGTCGATAAAGCTCTGTCGCTCGGCCACGTATGGCGTCGGCGCCAGATGCGGCAATTCCAGATAATGCTTAAGCGAAATGCCCTTGTTCGCGAGCGGATGCTGCGCGCCCAGCATGCAAACCACCTCGTCGTCGAACAGCCGGGACATGTGCAGTTGCGGCGGCGGTTCCAGCCAGTTGCCGATCACCACATCAAGCGAACCGTTCTCCAGCGCCCCCGCATAGTCGAAGGCCGAGTTGATCGGCTGCACGTGCAGCCGCGCCGACGGAGCGTCGCGACGCAACACTTCGGCGATATTGGGCAGGAAGACGGCGTCCAGGTAATCGGGGGCGCCGAGGCGGAACGCCCGCGTGGTGGTCTGCGGCGCGAATTCCGTGGCAGGATGGGTGATGCGCTCGATCGCCGCGAGCGCGTCGGTCGCGTAGCCCAGCAGTTCCCGGCCGCGCTCGGTCGCCACCATGCCGCTCTTGCCGCGCACCAGGATGGCGTCGCCGGTGATCTCGCGCAGGCGGCGCAGCGAGTTGCTGATGGCCGGCTGCGACTGGCCCAGCTTGAGGGCGGCGCGCGAGACACTCTGCTCGGTGAGCAGCGTGTGCAGTACCCGCAGCAGGTAGGCGTCGATCTGTTCGCGGGGTCTTTGCATGGGCGGGCGCGCTCTGCGAGGCTGGGGGTCGAGCCATAGTTTATGACAATGCCACGTCATCGGGGCGACCGAATAGGCATCATCATGGCCGCGAAATATTTACCCCCGCCGCCGATGCTATCTTCAGCCCATTCCCACGCCGGCCATGTCCCGGCGCGCCCGCAATCCCACTGCACTACACTGAGAACCATGGAGACACAAGCCATCCGCTTCTATTACCGCGGCAAGGTGCACGAGGTCACTGGCGAAGCCACGACCCGTACCGTGCTTCAGTACACGCGCGAAGCCCTGCACTGCACCGGCACCAAGGAAGGGTGCGCCGAGGGCGATTGCGGCGCCTGCACCGTCGTGATCGGCGAACTGGCCGACGATGGCAGCGTAGCGCTGCGGGCGGTCAACGCCTGCATCCAGTTCCTGCCCACGCTCGACGGCCGAGCGCTCTTCACCGTCGAGGACCTGCGCGCGCCCGACGGCGCGCTGCATCCGGTGCAACAGGCGCTCGTGGACTGTCACGCCTCGCAATGCGGCTTCTGCACGCCGGGCTTCGTGATGTCGCTGTGGGCCATGTACGTGAACCGCCCGGAAGGGACCGGCTGCCCGACCCGCCGCGAGATCGACGACGTGCTCTCCGGCAATCTGTGCCGCTGCACCGGCTATCGTCCGATCATCGACGCCGCCCAGCAGATGTTCGATCTACCGCACCAGGCATTCGACCGCGCGGCACTGGCGAAGCAGCTTCAGGCGTTGCGGCGCGACGACACCCTGTCGTACGAACACAATGGCCAGGTCTTCCACGCCCCGCGCACGCTGGCCGAACTCGGCCGCCTGCGCGCCGCGCACCCGGACGCTCGCATTCTGGCCGGCAGTACCGACGTTGGCCTGTGGGTCACCAAGCAATTCCGCGAGTTGAAGCATCTGCTTTATATCGGACAGGTGGCGGAACTGCGCGAGATTTCCGAGGATCCGAACGGTCTCTACATCGGTGCAGGCGCCCTGCTCAACGATGCGTTCGATGCGCTCGTCAACCACTACCCGGATCTGGCCGAGCTGCGTCAGCGCTTCGCCTCGTTCCCGATCCGCAACGCCGGAACGCTGGGCGGCAATGTCGCGAACGGTTCGCCCATCGGCGACTCGATGCCCGCGTTGATCGTGCTCGGCACGCGCATCGTGCTGCATCGCGACGGGATCATGCGCGAGATGCCGCTCGAAGACTTCTACGTCGCCTATCAGAAGAACGCGCTCGACGCGGGCGAATTCGTGCAGGGCATCCGCGTGCCGCTGCCGAGGGCGGCGCAGCGCTTTCGCACCTACAAGCTGGCCAAACGGTTCGATCAGGACATCTCGGCGGTGTGCGCCGCCTTCGCGATCGAACTCGACGGCGAGACCGTGCGCTCGGCGCGGGTGGCCTTCGGCGGCATGGCGGCCACGCCCAAGCGCGGCAGCGCCGTCGAAGCGGCCCTGATCGGCCAGCCCTGGCGCGACGCCACCGTGCGCGCGGCGATGGCGGCCTTGCCGGCCGACTACCAGCCGCTCTCCGACATGCGTGCGACGAGCGCTTACCGGCTCGCCGGCGCCCAGAATCTGCTGTATCGTTTTTTCCTCGAGACGCGCCTCGATGCGCCGCTTGCGGCACACGAAGTCAACGCGTTCGCCAACGTCTAACCGGAGTTGCCCATGAACACGCAAGTCGAAGGCTTCATGACGCAGACCGGTGCCGCGGCAGGCGCCAGCGCACAGGTGGGCCGCTCGCGGCCCCACGAGTCGGCCGCACTCCACGTGGCCGGCGAGGCCACCTACACTGACGACATTCCCGAACTGCAAGGCACGCTGCACTGCGCGCTCGGGGCATCGCCCAGGGCGCACGCGCGCGTCCTCTCGCTCGATCTCGACGCCGTGCGTCGTGCGCCAGGCGTGGTCGCGGTGCTCACCGCCGCCGACATCCCCGGCGTGAACGATTGCGGTCCGGTCATTCACGACGACCCGATTCTCGCGGATGGTCTCGTCCAGTACATCGGTCAGCCGATGTTCGCCGTGGTGGCCGAGTCGCATGACGCGGCCCGCCGCGCCGCGCGTCTGGCCAAGGGCGAATACGAAGACCTGCCCGCCATCCTCACACCGCAAGCCGCCAAGGCCGCGGGGGCCAGCGTGCTGCCGCCCTACCAACTGCGCCGGGGCGATGCCGACGCCGCACTGCAAGCCGCGCCGCACCGCCTGAGCGGCACGTTCGAATGCAACGGGCAGGAGCAGTTCTATCTCGAAGGACAGATTTCGTACGCGATTCCGAAGGAAAACGACGGCATTCACGTCTATTGTTCGACGCAGCACCCGACCGAGATGCAAGCCCTCGTCTCGCACGCGCTGGGCTGGCACAGCCACCAGGTGCAGGTCGAATGCCGACGCATGGGCGGCGGCTTCGGCGGCAAGGAATCACAATCGGGGCTGTTTGCCTGTGTCGCCGCGTTGTGCGCCACGCGTCTGAAACGCCCCGTCAAGCTGCGTCTGGATCGTGACGATGATTTCATGATGACCGGCAAGCGCCACGGCTTTTATTTCGACTACGACGTCGGCTTCGACGACGACGGCCGCATCACGGGCGCGAAGGTCGACATGACGCTGCGCGCCGGCTTCTCGGCCGACCTGTCCGGACCAGTGGCCACGCGCGCCATCTGCCACTTCGACAACGCGTACTTCGTGCCCGACGCCGACCTTCGCGCGCTGTGCGGCAAGACGAACACGCAATCGAACACGGCGTTTCGCGGCTTTGGCGGCCCGCAAGGCGCGCTCATCATGGAAGTCGTGCAGGACGCCATCGCACGGCGCCTGGGCAAAGACGCGCTCGACGTGCGCCGCGTGAACTTCTACGGCAAGACCGAGCGCAACGTCACGCCATACGGGCAGGTCGTCAAGGACAACGTCATTCACGAACTCGTCGCGCAACTCGAACGAACGAGCGAATATCGTGCGCGACGCGATGCCGTGCTCGAGTTCAACCGCACGAGTCCGGTGCTGCGCAAGGGACTCGCGCTCACGCCGCTCAAATTCGGCATTTCGTTCAACGTGCAGGCGTTCAATCAGGCAGGCGCGCTGGTGCACATCTATCGTGACGGCTCGATGCTGGTCAATCACGGCGGCACCGAGATGGGCCAGGGCCTGAACACGAAGGTCGCGCAGGTGGTGGCGCACGAACTGGGCGTCGATCTCTCGCACGTGCGAGTGACGGCGACCGACACCAGCAAGGTGGCGAACACGTCGGCCACGGCTGCCTCGACGGGCGCCGACCTGAACGGCAAGGCCGCGCAGAACGCCGCGTGGCAGATTCGCCAGCGCCTGGCTGCGTTTGCCGCGCAGAAGTACGGCGGCTCGCCCGACGACGTGCAGTTTGCCAACGATGTGGTGAGCGCGAACGGCCACGACATCCCGTTCCCCGATCTGGTGGAAGCAGCCTACTGGGCGCGCGTGCAACTGTGGTCTGACGGCTTCTATGCCACGCCGGGCCTGTCGTGGGACGCCGCAACCATGAACGGCAACCCATTCTTCTACTTCGCCTACGGCGCGGCCGTCTCCGAAGTGGTGCTCGACACCCTCACGGGCGAGTGGCGCCTGCTGCGCGCCGACGTGCTTCACGACGCCGGCAAGTCGATCAACCCGGCGCTCGACATCGGGCAGGTCGAAGGGGCGTTCATTCAGGGCATGGGCTGGCTGACGACCGAAGAATTGTGGTGGAACCCGGCGGGCAAGCTCATGACGCATGCGCCGTCCACGTACAAGATCCCCGGCATCAGCGATTGCCCGACGGACTTCCGCGTGGCGCTGTTCGAGAACACGAACGTCTCGGATGCCATCCACCGCTCCAAGGCCGTCGGCGAGCCGCCGCTGCTGCTGCCGTTCTCGGTGTTCAACGCCTTGCGCGACGCCGTGGCGAGCGTGAACGACTATCGCGACGAGCCGGTGCTCAATGCCCCGGCAACGTCCGAAGCGCTGCTCATGGCGATCACCGAGCTGCGCGCGCGGAGTGCCGCCTGATGCATCGCTGGGTCGACGCCGCCCACAAGCTGCTGGTCCGCGGCGAGGCCGCGGTACTGGTGACGATCGCGCGCGTGGAAGGCTCCGCGCCGCGCGAGGCGGGCACGCATCTGCTCGTGACACGCGAGCACGTCTGGGAAACCATCGGCGGCGGCCATCTCGAATGGCGGGCGATGGACGTCGCGCGCCAGTTGCTGCGCCAGTATGGACATCAAGGCGCGCGGCACGTCGAGCGTTTCGCGCTCGGCCCGAGTCTCGGGCAATGCTGCGGCGGCGCCGTCACCCTCGCCTTCGAGGTGCTCACGCTCGCCGACCTGGCGTGGGTGAGCGCCCTGCACAAGCGGCTCGCAGCCGGCGAGGCGAGCCTGCGCAGCGTGGCGTTCGGGGCACCCGGGGCCGATGCGGCGGCCAGCCAGCAGCAAGGCGGCCCTGTCCTGCTGACGGCGCTCGATCCGAACGAGCCGCTCGCGCATCCGCATACGCTCACCTGCGACGCCGACGACGCCGCCTGCTCGTTCTGGCAAGGCAGCGACGGCTGGCTCTGGTTGAGCGAGCGGCTCGCGCCAAGCGATTTTCATATCGTGCTGTTCGGCGCAGGCCACGTCGGACAAGCCATCGTGCAGGTGCTGGCCACGCTGCCGTGCCGCGTTACCTGGGCCGACGAGCGGACCGAAACCTTCCCGGAGACGGTGCCGCCGAACACGGCCGTCGAGTCGACCGACACCCCGGAAGCCGTGGTTACCGACGCGCCGCCGGGCACGTATTTTCTTGTCATGACGCACAACCATGCGCTGGATCAGCGCCTGTGCGAGGCCATTTTCAAGCGCGATGACTACGCCTACTTCGGCCTGATCGGTTCGATGACCAAACGCCGTCAGTTCGAGCATCGCCTGCGCGATCGCGGCGTGCCGCCGGAGCGCTTCGCGCAGATGATCTGCCCCATCGGCGTGGCCGGCATCACCGGCAAGGCGCCGGCGACGATCGCGATTGCCGTCGCCGCGCAGCTCTTGCGCGTGCGCGAGCAACAGATGCGTCAAAGCGGCCCCGCGGCGTCGCAGGCCACCGGCGCCCCCGCTTGACGCTCGCCTGTCATCCGGGACGCCGGGCGCACCGCCGTCGCGGGCGACGGTAAAATTCCGTCCATTCCCCTCAACAAGGCCTATTCATGCCACTCACGCCAGAACTCGCCAAGACCCTTTGCGCCATGCCCAAGGCGGAGCTGCACGTGCATATCGAGGGCACGCTGGAACCCGAACTGATCTTCCGGCTCGCCGAACGCAACCACGTCACGTTGCCCTACCCGAGTGTAGAGGCCCTGCGCGACGCCTACGCCTTCACCGATCTGCAGTCGTTCCTGGACATCTACTACGCGGGCGCGAGCGTCCTGCTCACCGAAGACGATTTCTACGACATGACGCGCGCCTATCTTGCGCGCGCGGCCGCCGACAACATCCGCCACACGGAACTCTTTTTCGATCCGCAGACGCACACGGCGCGCGGCGTTTCGATCGCCACGGTCATCAACGGCATCGAACGCGCGCTGGCCGAAGCCGAGACACAGTACGGCATCACGAGCCGATTGATCCTCTGCTTCCTGCGTCATCTGCCCGAAGCGGACGCCCTGCAAACGCTGGAGACGGCGCTGCCGTATTTCAGCAGCCACGGGCACCGGCTCGTCGGCGTGGGCCTCGATTCGTCCGAGCAGGGCCACCCGCCCGCCAAGTTCGCACGGGTGTTCGCGCGGTGCCGCGCGCTGGGATTGCACCTCGTGGCACATGCCGGGGAAGAAGGGCCGCCCGCTTACATTTACGAGGCGCTGGACGTGCTGCACGTCGAGCGCGTGGACCACGGCGTTCGCGCGATTGAGGACGAGGCGCTGCTCGAGCGTCTGGCGCGGGAGAAGATCGCGTTGACGGTGTGCCCGCTGTCGAACGTCCGTCTCAAGGTGTTCGACCACATGGGGCAGCACACGCTGCATGCATTGCTCAAGCGCGGACTGGCCATCACGATCAACTCGGATGACCCGGCGTACTTCGGCGGCTACCTGAACGAGAACTTCCTCGCCACGTTCGACGCGCTGGACATGACGATCGACGACGCTTACACGTTGGCAAGGAACAGCTTCGAAGCCTCGTTCATCGACGACAGCGAAAAACGGCGGCGGGTCGACGAACTCACGCGCTTTCGCGCCGCGCAGGCGGGGTAGGCGCCCGCGGGACCCCGTCGACACGCACGACGCCCGAAGGCCAGTTCAGCCCTTCGGGCGTTTTTCATTCCCGCACGTCGCGCACCGCGCCCCCGACGCATCGCCACATCACCTCGCGATGATGTGGAACATGCCGCATGGGGAATATTTTCGTCGAGGCCCGATGCTATTTTTCGAGCGTGCCCAGATAGGCGTCACGTGGTGCCCCCACACCCGCGGCGTTGCGCGCACGACACCTTAGAACATCGGAGACAACACCCCATGGACTCATCACTCAGCCCTCCTGCGGGCCGTGCCGCGCCCGAAGCGGCCCACGACAGCACGCGCGTGGCGGGCGCGCAACCTGTCTCGACCCTCGACCGATATTTCGGCATCACTGCGCTCGGATCGACGTTCCGCACGGAAGTGATCGCGGGTATCACGACATTCCTCGCGGCGATGTACATCATCGTCGTCAACCCGGCCATTCTGTCGAAGACAGGCATGGCGTTCCCGGCGGCACTGACCGCCACGGTGCTCATCAGCTTCTTCGGCAGTTGTGCGATGGGGCTCTACGCCCGCAATCCGGTGCTGGTCGCGCCGGGCATGGGGCTGAACGCGCTGTTCGCGTTCACCATGGTGCATGGCGTCGGCATGCCCTGGCAGACGGCGCTCGGCTGCGTGTTCTGGTCGGGCATCCTCTTCGCGCTGCTCGCCGCGCTCAATGTACGACGCTTCGTCGTCGAGGCGATCCCGGCGAACCTGCGCTACGCGATCTCGTGCGGTATCGGCCTGTTCATCACCGTGATCGGCCTCGTCAACGCCAGGCTCGTGGTGGGCGACCCGGTCACGGTCGTGCGCCTGGCCCACCTGTCGCCGCCGACCGTCACGTTCCTCATCGGGCTGGCGCTCACGACCGTGCTCGTCGCGCGCCGCGTGAACGGTGCGTTGATGATCGGCATCATCGCGACCACGCTCATGGCCATTCCGGTCGGGCGTCTGTGGGGCGACGGGAGCGCGTATTTCCCCAAGGAAATCGCCACGGCCACGCTGGTGAACTTCCACGGCTTCTTCGCCGCGCCCGACTTCTCGGGCATCGGCCAGCTCGACCTGCTGGGCGCGCTCAAGGTCGCGTACCTGCCGTTCATCTTCGTGATGCTCTTCACCGCGTTCTTTGATACGCTCTCGACCTTCATGAGCATTGCCGAGGCCGGCAACATGAAGGATCGCGACGGCAATCCGCGCAATATGCGCCAGGCCATGATCGTCGATTCGTTCTCGGTGCTGATCTCCGGCCCGCTCGGCACGAGCCCGGCGAACGCCTACATCGAATCGGCTGCCGGCATCGCACAAGGCGGGCGCACCGGGCTGACCGCCGTCGTATGCGCCCTGCTGTTTCTGCCGTTCCTGTTCGTGTCCCCGATGCTCTCGCTGGTGCCCGCCATCGCGACGGCGCCGGCGCTGATCCTGGTCGGGGTGTTTATGATGGAGTCCGTGGCGCGCATCGAATGGCACCGCATGGACGAGGCGATTCCGAGCTTCATCGCAGTCGTGATGATTCCGATTTCGTACTCGATCACCGACGGTATTGCCTATAGCTTCCTCGCGTTCGTCGTGCTCAAGCTGTTCACGGGGCGCGTCAAGGAGATCAAGCCGGCGATGTGGATCGTCGCCGCGCTGGCAGTGCTGCTGCTCACGCAAATGTAACGAGGCAAGGACCCTGTACATGTCCACGACACACCAAGCCCTGCGCGCCGTGCGCGCGCAACTGGTCTACTTCACGCACGATCCCGCGCGCGCCTATCTCGATGGCTCGCCCGGCACCGTGCACCATACCGACGGCCTCGTCGCCTTTGAAAGCGGCCGCATCACCGCCGTTGGCGACTACGCCAAGGTGGCCCCTACGCTGCCCGACGACACGCCCATCGAAGACCTGCGCGACAAGGTCGTCACGCCCGGCTTCATCGACACGCACATCCACTACCCGCAGACGGACATGATCGCGTCGCCCGCGCCGGGGCTGCTGCCCTGGCTCGAGAAGTACACGTTCCCGACCGAGCGCCGGTTCGAGAATCCGGCGTACGCGGCCGACGTCGCCCAGTTCTTCCTCGACGAACTGCTGCGCGTTGGCACCACGAGCGCGCTGGTGTACTGCACGGTGCACCCCGGCTCGGCCGACGCCTTCTTCAAGGCGAGCGATGCGCGCAATCTGCGCATGATCGCCGGCAAGGTGATGATGGATCGCAACTGCCCGGCGTTCCTGCGCGACACGGCCGAGAGCGGCGCGCGCGACAGCGAGGCGCTGATTCAGCGCTGGCATCACCACGGGCGTCAGCTCTACGCGCTCACGCCACGCTTCGCGCCGACGTCGACGGAAGCCCAGTTGGGCGTTTGCGGCGAACTCGCCGCACAGTACCAGGACGTATTCATCCAGAGCCACGTGGCCGAAAACACGGACGAAGTCGAATGGGTGCGCTCGCTGTTTCCGGGGCACCGTAGCTACCTCGACGTGTACGACCACTACAAGCTGCTGCGCAAGCGCGCCGTGTACGGGCATTGCATCTGGCTCGATGAGCATGACCGCCGCCGCATGTTCGAGACGGGCGCCGTCGCCGCGCATTGCCCGACGTCGAACCAGTTCCTCGGCAGCGGCCTGTTCGACTTTGCCGCGGCGGAAGCGAGCCGTATGCCGGTCACGCTCGCGACCGACGTCGGTGGCGGCTCGACCTTCTCGATGCTGCAAACGATGAACGAGGCACACAAGGTGGCACGCTTGTCGGGCTATCACCTCTCGGCCGAACGTATGTTCTATCTGGCCACCGAAGGCGCCGCGCACGCACTGGACCTGCACGGCACCATCGGCACGCTGGCCGTGGGCGCGGAGGCCGATTTCGTGGTGCTCGACCCGAAGGCCACGCCGCTGCTCGCGCGCCGCACGGCACTGGCCGAGTCGCTCGAAGAACTGCTGTTCGCGTTCGCCATGCTCGGCGACGATCGCGCCATCGCCACGACCTACGCCGCCGGCCAGCCGGTGCATCGCCGCAAAACGCATTGACGCATTGACGCACTGACGCGCCGGACATCCGCGCGGACGTTCGGGACGCTTCGCGATATCACGCAGCGTCACGTCTTACGCGAGAGAACGCGCGCCGTCGCCTTGGCACGACGCGCATTCCCTCGCGGTCACCGGCTGCGCGCAAGGGGCATGCGGCCGGGGATCTCCTTGGGCAGCCGATCGGCTGCCCTTTTTTCCTTGGCCATCGCGCCCCCGGCGTACGCGCAGCACGCGACGAATGCTATAATCCGCTCCGATTCATTGGGGAGTAGCCGCCCTGTCGGGGACAGTTGTCTCGACAGGGGCGTACGTCAACAGACTTGGCCGGTTCCGGCTATGGCGTGCGCAGCCCTCGGGCCTGGCGAGACCGATGACGATGCTTCCGCCATCCGGGCCGGGACGCATGGTCATTGGCTCGCATATTCACGGCCCGGCGGAGATACATAACAAGATGTCCCCTTTCCTCGTCTCGACCGGCGTGGTCGCGCTCGCCGAAATCGGCGATAAAACCCAACTGCTGTCCCTCGTGCTCGCTGCGCGCTTCAAGAAGCCCGTGCCGATCATTCTCGGCATTCTCGTCGCCACGCTCGCCAATCATGGCTTTGCCGGTGCCGTCGGCGAATGGCTCTCCACGGCGATCAGTCCCACCGTCATGAAGTGGGCCGTCGTCGCGTCGTTCCTCGGCATGGCAATCTGGATTCTCATCCCCGACAAGCTCGATGAAGACGAGACGACCACGCGTCGCAAGTTCGGCGTGTTCGTGACGACCGTCTTCACGTTCTTCATTGCCGAGATGGGCGACAAGACGCAGATCGCCACGGTGATGCTCGCCGCACGCTACCAGGACTTCTTTGGCGTGGTCGCAGGCACCACCCTTGGCATGATGCTCGCCAACGTGCCCGCCGTGCTCGTGGGCCACAAATTCGCCGGCCGCCTGCCGACCCGGGCCGTCCACGCCGTCGCCGCCGTGATCTTCGCGGTGCTCGGCATCATCACGTTGATGCAGTAAACGGCAAACGCCGAGGCGAGGCGCGCGTCTCGATGACGCATCGTCTCGCCTCGGCGTGAGACGGTCGCTTGCCGGCAGCCCGCCGGGCGTGTGCCTGACGCCCGCCGGATACCTACCTACTGCCCGACCTTCTGCTCAACATTGACCGTGCGCCCGCTCGGGAACGGCAACTGCCGCAGGGCAGCGTCGATCAGGTACGGCATGGCGGACGCGAGCGACGTGCCCGCGTCGCTGGTATTGGCCTGCACTCGGTAGACCTCCCTGCCACTCGCCCGGTCAGTGAAGCGCAACTGCAAACCGGCCAGCCCATAGGGATAATTGCGCTCGACGTACGCTGGCGGCGCGCCGAACGGATAGCCGTACCCGCCCCACGGACGCCCCCACGGCCCCCACGGGCCGGGCGCAAACATCGGCTCGTAGACTGGCTCGGTCACGCGCATCATCTGCTGGGTGATGCCGTAACGCATCCCGATCAGATAATGTGCACTCGACGGACTCTGCTCGCTGAATCCGTCTCCGGCCAGACGTGTGCGCAGCCACTGCTCGTAAGTGGCGTGCTCCTGATTGTTCTGCTGTTCGGGCGTGCGCGTGAGCGCGTAAGTCCGCGGACCGTCGAAGCCCGGTGAACCGCCAAACGCGGTCACCTGGCTCGTGACCGTGCTGGCACACCCTGCCAGCAAGACGCTGACGACGGCCAACGTCGCCAAGGCCCATCGTTTTCCCATGATCGACTGCTCCAGTGAAAGGCCGGGCGCACCGCTGCGCGCCGCTCGCGCCGATTTAAGCATAGGACGGCGCAGTGCGCACATCCGATACCTTTGACGGCAACGCGGAAGCAAAATTCAGCAAATCGCACGGATGAACGCGAACGCGCCGCCAGTCCGTTACAATTTACCCATCCTTGGCCGTCCGCAAAACACCGTCCATGCTCAGAACCGACCTCGCAGGTGTCATCCAACGCTCCGACTATACGCCCCCGGCGTATCTGATCGACACCGTTCAACTCGACTTCGACCTCGCCCCCGACGTCACCACCGTGACCAGCCGACTGCGCGTGCGCCGCAACCCGGCCGGTCCCGGTGGCGCGCTCGAACTGGTGGGCCAAGGCCTGCAACTGGTGAGTCTCGAACTCGACGGCAAGCCTTGGGACGGCTACCGCACTGGCGAGGAAACGCTCACGGTCGACGCGCCGCCCGAGGCGTTCGACCTCACGCTCGTCACGCGCTGCCGCCCACAGGAAAACACGTCGCTCATGGGGCTGTATGTCTCGGGCGGCAACTTCTTCACGCAATGCGAGGCCGAGGGCTTTCGCAAGATCACGTACTTCCTCGACCGTCCGGACGTGATGGCGACGTACACGGTGACGCTGCGCGCCGATCGCGACGCGTATCCGGTGTTGCTGGCCAACGGCAACCTGATCGACCAGGGCCATCTGCCCGACGGCCGTCACTTCGCCGTCTGGGACGACCCATTCAAGAAGCCGAGCTACCTGTTCGCGCTGGTCGCTGGCCGGCTGGTATGCCGTGAGGAGCGCCTGGTTGCCGGTGACGGCCGCGAGAAGCTGCTTCAGGTCTGGGTACAGCCGCAAGATCTGGAGAAGACCGAACATGCGATGCACTCGCTGGTCAACTCGATCCGTTGGGACGAGCAGCGCTTCGGCCGCGTGCTCGATCTCGACCGCTTCATGATCGTCGCCGTGAGCGACTTCAACATGGGCGCGATGGAAAACAAGGGCCTGAACATCTTCAATACGAAGTATGTCCTGGCCGATGCCGCCACCGCGACCGACGACGACTTCGGCAACATCGAAGCCGTGGTGGGCCACGAGTACTTCCATAACTGGACCGGCAATCGCGTGACCTGCCGCGACTGGTTCCAGTTGAGCCTGAAGGAAGGCCTGACCGTGTTCCGCGACCAGGAATTCTCGGCCGACATGATGGGCTCCGAGTCGGGCCGTGCCGTCAAGCGTATCGACGACGTACGCGTGCTGCGTCAAGCCCAGTTCCCGGAAGATGCCGGTCCGATGGCGCACCCGGTGCGTCCGGAGAGCTACGTCGAGATCAACAACTTCTACACGGTCACCGTCTACGAAAAGGGCGCCGAAGTCGTGCGCATGTATCAGACGCTGCTCGGGCGCGACGGCTTCCGCCGGGGCATGGACCTGTACTTCGAGCGTCACGACGGCCAGGCGGTGACGTGCGACGAGTTCCGCGCCGCGATGGCCGATGCCAATCAGCGCGATCTCACGCAGTTCGGCCGCTGGTACAGCCAGGCGGGCACCCCGCGCGTGACGGTCGAGGCCGCCTACGACGAGGCCGCGCACACCTATACGCTCACGCTCACCCAGCGCTGCCCGAAGGTCGGCGTAGAGCTGCAGGACAGCAAGCTCGTCAAGCAGCCGCTCCATATCCCGTTCGCCGTCGGCCTGCTCGATCGCGACGGACGCGACATGGCCGTGCGCCTGACCGGCCATGCCAACGACGCCCCGGCGCTCACCACGCATGTGCTCGACTTCACGCAGGAACGGCAAAGCTTCACGTTCGTCGACGTGCCGCATTACCCAATGCCGTCGCTGCTGCGCGGGTTCTCGGCGCCGGTGATCGTCGAGCACGAATACACCATCGACGAACTCGCGTTCCTGATGGCGCACGACAGCGATCCGTTCAACCGCTGGGAAGCGGGACAGCGTCTGGCCACGCGTCAGTTGCTGGCGCTCGTCGAATCGATTCAGATGGGCCAGTTGCCGAGCGTCGACAGCTATGTGCTCGAAGCCTTCCGCCAGGTGCTGCGCGACGAAACGCTCGACCCGGCCTTCCGCGCACAAGCGCTCACGCTACCGGCCGAATCGTACCTCGGTGAGCAGATGACGGAAATCGACCCGGCAGCCATTCACGCCGCGCGTCAGTATCTGCGTCAGCGCCTGGCCGCGTCGCTGCATACCGAGTGGCTCGCGGCGTATCACAACCATCGCGTGCCGGGCGCGTACCGCCCCGACGCCGCCTCGGCAGGCGAGCGCGCACTGAAGAACCTCGCGCTGTCGTACCTGATGGAACCCTCGGATGCCAGTGTGGAGCGCACCGCCCGCACCCAATACGATTCGGCCGACAACATGACGGACCGTTTCGCCGCGCTCACCGCGCTCGTACAACGTGGCGGCGCCGCGCGCGAGAGCGATGCGGCGCATGGGTCGAACCATGCCGCCGAGGCGCTGGCAGATTTCTATCAGCGCTTCGAGCACGAGCCGCTCGCCGTCGACAAGTGGTTCGCGCTGCAAGCCATCCAACGCGGCGACGGCGGCCATTGCGTGATCGACGCCGTGCGTGCACTCATGGGACATCCGGCCTTCACGCTCAAGAATCCCAACCGCGCGCGTTCACTGATTTTCAGCTTCTGCAGCGGCAATCCGGCGCAGTTCCACGCGGCTGATGGCTCCGGTTATCGATTCTGGGCCGAGCAGGTGCTCGCACTCGACGCGCTGAACCCGCAGGTGGCCGCGCGACTGGCCCGCGTGCTCGACCGCTGGCGCAAGTACACGCCGACCCTGCGCGACCATATGCGCCAGGCGTTGCAGCAGGTCTCCCAGCACACCGCGTTGTCGAAGGATGTGCGCGAGATCGTCGATAAATCGCTCGCCTGAACCGCCCCGCCCCGCAAGCACGACACGCCGCCGATGCGCCCCCGCATCGGCGGCGTTTTGCCTTCGGCGCCATGCGTGGGCATACGCAGACATACGCAGGCGAGGGACGCGGCGTGTCAGGCCGCCAGCGCTTGTTGTTGCCCCGCCGATAGACGCGCCCGCACGGCCTTCGCGGCCGCGACCATATTCATCAACGCACCGTCGACCTGCGACCAGTCACGGGTCTTCAAACCACAATCGGGGTTGATCCACAGACGCTCTGCCGGAATGCGCTCAAGCGCCGCCTCGATCAGACGCTCCATTTCCGCCTGCGACGGCACACGCGGCGAGTGAATGTCGTACACACCCGGGCCGATCTCGTTCGGATACGCGAAGGCTTCGAAGGCACTGAGCAGCGCCATGTCCGAGCGCGTGGTCTCGATGGAGATCACATCAGCGTCGAGCGCGGCAACCGACGGCAAAATGTCTTGGAACGCCGAATAGCACATATGGGTGTGGATCTGCGTGTCGTCGGCCACGCCCGATGAACACACGCGAAACGCGCGCACCGCCCACGCGAGATACGACGGCCAATCGCTCTCGCGCAGCGGCAGCCCCTCGCGCAGTGCAGGTTCGTCGATCTGAATCACCCGCACGCCCGCCTTTTCCAGCGCCGCCACTTCCTCGCGCAGCGCCAGCGCAATCTGCAGCGCCGTGAGTTCGCGCGGCTGGTCGTCGCGCACAAACGACCATTGCAGCATTGTCACCGGCCCGGTCAACATGCCCTTGACCGGCTTGTCGGTCAGTTGCTGCGCGTAAGCGCTCCACGTGACGGTCATCGGTTCGGGCAGATACACGTCGCCATAGATCACCGGTGGCTTCACACAGCGAGAGCCGTAGCTCTGCACCCAGCCATGCTCGGTAATCACGAAACCCCAGAGCAGGTCGCCGAAGTACTCGACCATGTCGTTGCGTTCGGCCTCGCCATGCACGAGCACGTCGAGGCCGTAGGCTTCCTGCTTCTCGACGGCCTGGCGAATCTGCGCGCGCATCGTCTCCAGGTAATCCAGATGCGACAGGGCGCGTCGTTTGAAATCGGCCCGCGCCTGGCGAATTGCCGCCGTCTGCGGGAACGATCCGATGGTCGTCGTCGGCAATACGGGCAGCTTGAGCCATGCGCGTTGCGCGCGGGCACGCGCAGGATAGTCGGACGCACGGCGCGCGTCCGCGTCCGTGAGCGCCGCCAGCCGCTTTTGCACCACGCTGTTGTGGATGCGCGGCGACGTCCGGCGCGCGGCGTGCGCGGTAGCATCCGCGACGAAGGCGGCCCGTACGTCGGCGCTCGCGAACTCCGCGGCGTCCAGCGAGCGACACAGCAGTGCGACTTCGCCCAGCTTCTGCACGGCAAACGCGAGCCACGTGCGCACTTCCTTGTCCAGACGTGCCTCGCTCGCCAGATCGACCGGGCAGTGCATCAGCGAGGCACTCGACGCGACCCACAGCCGGTCCCCAAGCCTCTCGGCCAGCGGCGCGAGCAGCGCCCTCGCCTTTGCCAGATCGCAACGCCAGACGTTACGGCTATCGACCACGCCTGCGGACAGCACCTTGTCCTGCGGCCACTGCGCGGCGAACATGTCGAGTTGCGCCGGTGCACGCACGCCGTCAAGATGCACCCCGGCCACGGGCAATGCCGTCAGCAGGGCCGCGTGTTCGCTGACATCGCCGAAATACGTGGCGAGCAGCAACGACGGGGCGACGGGGGCGAGACGTCGGTACACCAGCGCGAAGGCGTCGCGCCACGGCCCGGGCAGGTCGAGCACGAGAATCGGCTCGTCGATCTGCACCCACGTCACGCCTTGCGCCTTCAGACGCGCCAGCACCCGCTCATATTGCGCGAGCAGCGCGGGCAGCAACGAGAGACGGTCCGCCAGGCCGCCTTTCTCCTTGCCCAGATACAGCAGCGAGAGCGGCCCGAGCAGCACCGGCTTGACGTTCCCGCCCTCGGCCAGCGCTTCCGCCACGTCGTCGAAGAGCCACTCGGTGCCTTCACCGAAGCGCGTCTGCGGCGAATATTCCGGCACGAGATAGTGGTAATTCGTATCGAACCACTTCGTCATTTCCATCGCGCTCTGGCCAGCATCGCCCCGCGCGGCGGCGAAGCAGTCGGCAAGGGTCGGCGCGCACGCCGCTGTGCCGAAGCGCGCCGGCAGCCCACCGACGAGCGCCAGCGTCGAGAGGACGTGGTCGTACCAATGGAAGTCGCCGACGGTGATCCAGTCAAGCCCCGCCTCGCGCTGCGCGCGACGGTTGGCCGCGCGAATCCGCCGCCCGGTCTCCTGCAACGCCGCGGCGCTCATCTCGCCGCGCCAGAACGCCTCGACGGCAAATTTGAGTTCACGTTGTGCGCCGATGCGCGGCAATCCGAGTACGTGGGCTTGAGCCATGGGGGGTGTCCTTCCGGGAGCGTGCGATGTTGCGAAGTCGTCTGCGGGCAATGCCCGCCCAGGCTGGCAGTATCCCGGTCACTCATGTATTATTCAAACGAAAGTTTTTGCCATTTATCATTAATTTTATTCATGCAACGAACGCCCATCGAACTTCGTCATCTGCAGACGCTGCTCGCGCTGCGCGATACCGGCAGCGTTTCGCGTGCCGCGCTGTGGCTGCACCTGACGCAGTCCGCGCTCTCGCATCAGATCAAGGCACTGGAGGATTTTTACGGCTTGGCGCTGTTCGTGCGCAAGTCGTCGCCGCTGGTGTTCACCCCCGCAGGCAAGCGCCTGCTAGCCTTGGCGGAGGAAGTCGTGCCGGCGGTCGATGAAGCGGGCCGCGACCTCACGCGGCTGGCGCAAGGCACGCAGGGCACGCTACGCATCGCGGTCGAATGTCACACGTGTTTCGATTGGCTGATGCCCGCGATGGATGCCTTTCGGCAACGCTGGCCGGAAGTCGAACTCGACATCGTGTCGGGCTTTCACGCCGACCCCATCGGGCTGTTGCATCAGGACCGCGCCGATCTGGCGATCATTTCCGAACGTGAGGAAGGCGAGGCGGTCGACTTCCACCCGCTGTTCCGCTTCCAGATGATGGCGCTCATGGCGAACGATCATCCGCTCGCCGGCAAGCCGTACCTCGACGCCATGGACTTCCGTGACGAAACGCTCATCACCTATCCCGTGCCCGACGACATGCTCGATATCGTGCGTCAGGTGCTGCGTCCCGCAGGGATCGAACCGACGCGCCGGACCACCGAGTTGACGGTGGCGATTCTGCAACTGGTCGCCAGCCGGCGCGGGCTGGCTGCCCTGCCGCTGTGGGCCGTCACGGGGTATCTCGAGCGACGCTATGTGAGCGCGCGCCCGATCACGCCGCAGGGGCTCACTGCCGAACTCTGGGCGGCGACATTGCCAACGATTACCGCGCGTCCCTATATCGGCGAATTCGTCTCGCTCATGCGCGAGACGAGCCTGCTCACGCTACCGGAAATCGAATTGCTCTGACGCGGCGTCGTGCAGTCGATGGCCATGCCCGGTGTCAGGCCGGGCGACGCACGACCAGACGGCACACTCGCTTACCGGAACTGGCGCTGGTGACGTCTTCCTCGTGCAGGGCAACGCCGTCGTGAAGGGCAGCGCGCACCACGTCGGGCGAGAAGGCGCTATAGAGCCGTCCGTCTTCATGGCGAAGATCGTCACCCTCGGTGACACGCCATGACACGTAAAGCACGCCCCCCGGACGCACGAGCCTCCAGAGCCGGGCGGCCGCCTGCGGCACTTCATTCGCGGGCAGATGCATCAGCACCGTCTCGCAGACCACGTTATCGAACTGCGCCGTCACGCCTTCCAGTCCCGGGAGGTGCCCGATGTGAAACGTCACCCACGGAAACGATTGACGCGCCAGTTCGATGAGTGCGGGCGAACTGTCGTAGCCAACCACGTCGAACCCTTGCTGCGCGAGCCAGGCGGCATCGCGTCCGTTGCCGCAGCCCACATCGATCGTGCGTCCGCCGGCAACGAAATGGCGCATCAGCAGCGCGTACATGTCGTCCGGCGGCGGCTGGTTGCGCCAGTCCTCGTTGTAACGAACGGCGTTGGCCTCGTAGGCCGCTTCTGTTTGCAAATCCGTCATGATCGGCGTCTCCGGAAGCATGCGGGAAATGACCGCGTCGGCGCGCGGCACTATGCTTTACTGCGAAATCTTCTCCAGCGCGATGTCGCGCGTGCGCGGACCCATCAGACCGATGGCGAGCATGACGATCAGCATCGCGCACGAGATGAATGCGAACACGCCGGTCACCCCGAAATGGCGCAGCGCGGCGGCGATCAGGAACGCTGTGAAGATCGCCGAGAAGCGGCTCCACGAATAGACAAAACCGACAGCGCGCGCCCGGATCCCCGTGGGGAACAGTTCGGTCTGATACGCGTGATAGCTGTACGACATGATGTTGTTCGCGAGCGTCAGGCCGATACCCATCGCCACGAGCAGGAACGACGACGTCACCTGCGAGAACGCGATGCCGCACACGATGCCGATGCCGGCCGTCCACACGATGGCATGCTTGCGCTCGACCTTGTCGGCCATCCACAGCCCGATCAGCGGGCCGACGGGCGCCGCCAGCGCGATCACGCTGGAATACGCCAGGCTCGTCGTCACGGTAATCCCCTGCTTGATGAGCAGTGTCGGCACCCAGTTGGCGAAGCCATAGAAGCCGACCGTCTGGAAGATGTTGAACAGAATCATCATGATGGCGCGCTTGCGATACGGCGGCGCCCACATGTCGCGAAAGGCGCCCTTCGGCACGACCCGCTCCGGCTCACCCGGCGGCGGCAGTGGCTTGCCGTACTCGCGGGCGACCTTCGCCTCCAGTTCGGACAGGACGCGGTCGGCCTCGTCGAGACGTCCCTTCTGGGCCAGCCAGCGCGGGCTTTCCGGCAGCGCGCGGCGAATCCACCAGACGAACAACGCGCCATGGGCGCCGATGAGCACCACCCAGCGCCAGCCTTCCAGACCAAGGAACTCGCGCGGCACGAGCCAGTAGGCGAGCAGCGCAACGACCGGTACCGCGCTGAAACCAACCGCCTGTTCGCACGCGAATGCGCGGCCGCGAATCTGCTTGGGCACGAGTTCTGCGATATAGGTACCGATCGTCACCAGTTCCACACCGATGCCGAGACCTACCACGAAGCGCCAGAAATTGAGGCCCGTGGCCGTGTCCTGAAACGCCATCACGACGTTTGCCGCCGTGTACCAGAGCAGCGAGCCGGTGAACACGGCGCGACGGCCGAACCGGTCGGCGAGAAAGCCGCAGGCGATGGTGCCGATGAACAGCCCGGTGAACAGCGCGGCGATGAAGCTCGCCACGCCCGTCATGCCGAACAGGCCCTGTGTCGTGGGTGTCAGGATGCCGCTCTTCACCAGCCCCGGCGCCACGTAGCCGGTGTAGAGCAGGTCGTAGAGTTCGAAGAAGAAGCCGAGACTGAGCAGCACCACCAGTCTCCAGACGGTGCGTGTCGGCGGCAGACGGTCGAGACGGGCGGAAATATCGCCGGCGCTCAGGCGAGTTGCCGCCGCAGAAGCTTGGGCGGCCCGAGGCATGGAAGGCATCGAAGCGTCAGGGGATAGCATGGAAATCGTCTCCGGGCCCGTTCGGTCATGGCCGAACAGATCATTGTCCGAGGCATCCGGGTCGACCGTCAGGCCATCGCCCGCAGTGGCCGGTGCATCGGATAAACCATGAATCGACAGGCAAGCGGGCGAAATTGTGCCACGAACGACGCCGCGCCTGTCACCTTTGCCACGTACTACGAAAAATTTCGATCTTCATTAACCCGGCGCACGATGGCCGGACCGTTGGACAGGAACCGAAAGCCGCCGTCGAAGCGAAGGAAGTCTTCGCTGCCGCCATGTGTTCCGGAAGACAGCATAGCGGCGAGCCTTGCGCCCTGCCGTGCCGTCTCGGCAAGCCCGGCGTGACCGTTCGCGAAGTGAGACACGCGCGGCGGGGATCACAGGATCGGCGCGTCGATGTGGGCCGCTCGTGGGCCCGCTGGTGACGCGCTCATGCGCGCCTGCTCATGCGCCGCTGATGCGCCGCTGACGGGCCTTCAAGCGTCGTGAATTACCGATATCGCCCCCGGCCCCGCCTGCCCTTGCGCGAGGAAATTCACCACGGCGGATGCCGTTGCGCTCAACTGCTCGCGCGAGGGGAACACGAGCCAGAGCTGGCGATGCGCCCATTCGTCGGTCAGTGGGCGCACGACCACATCGAGCTTGCCCACGTACAGTTGACCGACCTGCTCGGGCGCGATGGCAATGCCAAGGCCGGCATGCGCCATACGGCACAACGCGTCGAGACTGGAGACGCGAATCTTGATCCGCAGCGCCGTGCCCGCCGCACTCGCCTGCTGGCGCAGCAACTGCGTGAGCGCGCTATTGCCCTGAAGGCCGACCAGCGTCTCGCCCGCGCAAGCCGAGAACGGAATCTCGCCCGTACGCGCGGCCAGCGGATGTCCGACCGGCAGAATCACGGCGAGCCGGTCGCGGCGGTACGGGACCATCGTGAAAGCCTCGATGCCTTCGACGGCGTTGCAGATGCCCACGTCCACGGCCCGCTCCGCCACGCGCTGGAGCACTTCGTTGCTGTGCTGCTCGTCGAGTTCGACGTCCACGGCGGAAAACACGCGGCCGAACGCAGCGAGATCTTCCGGCAGGAACTGCACGATGGCGGACAGGTTCGCCGCCATGCGCACGCTGCCGCGCGCCCCTTCGTGGAACTGGGACAACTCCGCCCCCAGCGATTCGATGGTGCCGAGAATGTGTTCGGCATAGCGGCGCACCGTCTCGCCGACCGGCGTGACGGTAACACCGCGTTGATGACGCGCAATGAGCGGAAGGCCGACGATCGCCTCGATGTCGGCGATGCGACGACTGATCGCCGACGGCGCAATGAACTCGCGCTCGGCGGCGCGCGCCATGCTCCGCTCCTGGCACACGGCCACGAAAAGGCGCAACGAGGTGAGGTCTAGCTTGCGGAGAAGGTTTTCCATACCCTGACGGCGATACGCCGAAAATGCCGGAAACGCCCGGCTGGCGAGGCCCCACGCGGGGCACGTCTTTTGCTGGACAAACGTCGAATCGACGCCTATTATACGCATCGCGTACACCTCCCTGCCGACCCGACCATGAGTGCACAGCAGACTTTCCTGCGCGACGCGATGCGTCGCCTGAACATGACCCGCGACAGCTTCGCCGAGCGCATCGGCGTTCGCCGGCGCGCCCTCGACACCTGGCTGCTGCCGGAGGACTCGAGCGAATATCGCACGATGCCCAGCATCGTGGAGAAATTCGTCGGCGAGATCCTCGGTCGCGAAGCGCCGTCCGCCGAATCTACGCAAAGCGCACACAAGCCGCTGCGCGAACGCATGGGCCTCGACGGCAAGCCGCATCTCATCTCGGTCGACCAGTTCTCGCGCGATTCGCTCGAAGCCTTGTTCCACGTCGCCGATATCATGCAACCGATAGCGCGCCGGCAGAAGATCTCGCGCGTGCTCGAAGGCGCGGTGCTAGGCAATTTGTTCTTCGAAGCCAGCACGCGTACCCGCGTAAGTTTCGGCGCGGCCTTCTGCCGCCTGGGCGGCTCGGTGTGCGACACGACCGGCTTCACGTTTTCATCGATGGCCAAGGGCGAATCGATCTACGACACGAGCCGTGTCATGAGCGGGTACGTCGATGCGCTCGTCGTGCGTCACCCCGAAAAGGGCTCGGTCGCCGAATTTGCCCGTGCCACGAACATCCCTGTGATCAACGGCGGCGACGGCCCGGGCGAACACCCGAGCCAGGCGATTCTCGATCTGTACACGATCGGCCGCGAATTCTCGCGCCTGGGCAAGCTGGTCGACGGCGCCCACGTCGCGATGGTCGGCGACCTGCGCTATGGCCGCACGGTGCACTCGCTCATCAAGTTGCTCGCGTTGTACCGCGGCCTGAAGTTCACGCTGATCTCGCCGCCGTCGCTGGAAATGCCGGCGTACATCCTCGATCAAATCTCGCAGAACGGTCATGTGATCGCGCAGAGCCACTCGCTGGCCGATCTGAACGGTGCCGACGTCGTCTACGCCACGCGCATCCAGAAGGAACGCTTTGCCGACGAGGCCATCGAGGGCTACACGCCGGACTTCCAGATCAACGAAGCGCTGATCAATCAGCACTGCGACGCCCGCACGATCATCATGCACCCGCTGCCGCGTGACAGCCGGCCGGGCGCCAACGATCTGTCGACGGACCTGAATCACGATCCGCGTCTGGCAATCTTCCGCCAGACGGACAACGGCATTCCGGTGCGCATGGCGATCTTCGCGATCCTGCTCGGCGTGGACAAGCAGGTGCAGCACAGCATGCGCGACGCCGCATGGCGCTCGCCCTCGCACATCGGCCCGGACGACGCGCTGTTCGACGGTCTGGACTGATCGATCGGCGCCCGCTCGGCCAGCATTCGGATAACGCCGAGCCGCGCATCAGCCAATCCCGATATTGCACTGCCCCCAAGGATTTTTCGCGGGGGCAGTCCGTCTTTACGAGTAAAATTGCGTCCATCTCGAATCGGTACGCTTTTTTGCTTTCCCGGAGGCCCACATGCGGCGCAAGACCCTTACCCAATATCTCATCGAACAGCAGCGGGAGTTCGACAACATTCCTGCCGAGCTGCGCTTGCTGATCGAAGTGGTCGCGCGCGCGTGCAAGTCGATCAGCCATGCCGTGTCCAAGGGCGCGCTTGGCGGCGTGCTGGGCAGCGCCGGCAGCGAGAACGTGCAGGGCGAAGTGCAGAAGAAGCTCGACGTGATCTCCAACGAGATCATGCTGGAAGCGAACGAATGGGGCGGGCATCTGGCGGCGATGGCGTCGGAAGAGATGGAAGACGTTTTCCACATTCCGAATCGTTATCCGCAGGGTGAATACCTGTTGATGTTCGATCCGCTCGACGGCTCGTCGAACATCGACGTGAATGTGTCGATCGGCACGATTTTCTCGGTGCTGCGTTGCCCGGAGGGCGTGACGGATCCGACGGAAAAGGACTTCCTGCAACCCGGCACGCAACAGGTCGCCGCCGGTTATGCGGTGTATGGGCCGCAAACGGTGCTGGTGCTGACGACGGGGCACGGCGTGAACTGCTTCACGCTCGATCGCGAGATGGGGTCGTGGGTGCTCACGCAGGAAGGCATGCGCATTCCGGAAGACACCAGGGAGTTCGCCATCAACATGTCGAACGAGCGTCATTGGTATGCGCCGGTGCAGCGTTACATCCATGAGCTGCGGCAGGGCAAGGAAGGCGTGCGCGGCAAGGACTTCAACATGCGCTGGATCGCCTCGATGGTGGCGGACGTGCATCGCATTCTGACGCGCGGTGGCGTGTTCATGTACCCGGCCGACAAGCGCGATCCGGACAAGCCGGGCAAGCTGCGCATCATGTATGAAGCCAACCCGATGAGCTTGCTGGTCGAGCAGGCGGGCGGCGCGGCGACGAACGGCGTGCAGCGCATCCTTGAGATTCAACCGCAGAAGCTGCATGAGCGCGTGGCCGTCATCCTCGGCTCGAAAAATGAAGTCGAGCGCGTGACGCGCTATCACCACGAAGCGGGCGCGAAATAAGGCGGAATGAGGCCGAATCATTGTCGTTGCGAAGGCCGCGTGGTGCGAGCGCGCGATTGGGAAAAATGCTTCGCGACGACGAAAGCGCGGAATGTCTGAAATTTCAAAGATTTACGCGTGACTCACGCAGAGACGGCAAGAAATCTTTGGAAAAAGTAGTGACAAACCCGCAAAGTCTGCTATTATCTCACTTCTTCGCAGCGCCGGAGTAGCTCAGTCGGTAGAGCAGCTCATTCGTAATGAGAAGGTCGGGGGTTCGATTCCTCTCTCCGGCACCAGCGACTTGAATCGTTGGATGCAGTGAAGTCCTAAAAACCCGCTACAGCAAAGGCTTAGCGGGTTTTTTGTTGTCTTGCGAGGTACCATGCAATGCCCCCTAATCTCAATCAATCTGGGGGCATTTTTGGGGGCATAACTGAGCCTCTCGCGACCGATGCCCCCCCCCCTGTCGCCGGCTGCGCTTGCTGCAACCAGCGAGAAGTCGCTCGCCAACCGCCTGATCAGGCTCGCCCCCGCGCATGGGCAAGGGCCTCGCGGCCGAAATTGTTCAGGCCCTGAGCGGCAAGATTCAACAAGGCAAACGCCACAACCAAGCGCTCATCGCCCTGGCCAGGCGTCGCTGTGACATCATGTTTTCCATGCTGCGCGACGGCACCATTTATCAACCGAAGTCCACCCTGACGACGGCGTGCCTGGCACATTACAGTTCTTGTCATGCTGACTGCTCGCCGCTACGCAAATTTGGAACAACCCGGTGGAGGAGTCGAATTGCGGCGATCAGGACAAAGCATTGCTGGCGCGCACCAAACCTGGATAGACGACTCAGATCAGCACTTTGAGTCCTGTGGACAGCAATACCAATGCAAGGGCCACCTGCAGCCATCGGCCCGGCATTCTTCCCGCCAACCGACTGCCAACAATAACCGCCGGAATCGAGCCAACCAGTAGACTGGCGAGCATTCGCCAATCCACGGCACCGGCAAGCAAATACCCGGTACCGGCGACGACCGCCAATGGAATGGCATGAACGAGATCCGTGGCGATCAAACGATGCGGTGTCATGCGGAGCGGATATAGATTCATCAACATGACAGTACCCAAAGCACCGGCGCCAACGGAAGTGAGCGCGACGCACACACCCAGCGTCGCGCCGACCAGCACCGTCAGCGTGGGCTGCATCGCCTTGAACCGATCAGGATTGCTCAGTCGTCGGCTACGCGCCGCTGCGAATAGACGAGGTGCGAAAATCAGGCCAAAGGCAGTCAGCATCACCACCCCAATAACAATGTTGGTGAGCCATTCGGCCTTGACAACCACCCCACCTGCACTCACCAGCAAGACCACACCAAGTGAAACGGGCAAACTGCCCACCCACAATCGCTTCACCACCTGCCAATCCACCTGGCCCGCACGGTAATGGATCCGAGCACCGACCAACTTTGTGATGGCAGCGAACCAAAGGTCTGTCGCAATTGCCGTGGTCGGAGCGACGCCAAAGATGAGGAGCAAGATGGGAGTCATGAGCGCCCCACCACCAATTCCGGTCACTCCGACAACGAAGCCCGTGACCGCCCCCGCCAGGACGAAAGTCGCTTCGATCACAGCCGCCTCAAATCCGAGAGTGAGACGGAAACCGCAATCGGCGAGACAAAACGGGGGGACAACTCGGCCATCGCCTGAGGATGCTCATCTGCATTTGGCTCCACGACCGCATGACTGCGCCCAGCAGCTTTGCCAATCGAGAGGGCAGAAGGCCCCGAAAACACCTCCCCGGCTAACCTGACAATTTGAGTCCGACGTCCTGTCATGATCTGGGCTGCTTGTCGCATTATGGTGAATTGGTGGATTATACTCATCAAGAAGTGCCTAATAATAGAAAAGCACAAAGGAATTCCATTCAATTGAATATTGAGACAACGCGCATGACGACTTCTGTCATCTTCGGCCTTGATGCAAACCGGGTCTGGGACACCGAAACAGCCTTCCAACATCTGCAATCACTGGGCGAGGTCAGTACCAAGCGCACAGCGGAGCGACGCCTGCGCGACTTGGGTGTTCTCGCCGGGGAGCTTAAGGAGGATGTTCTGGAAGACGAACTAGGTCGGCCGGCGAACAACCTCGTGCTTGCCTGGGCGTTGGACAAATCCCGAAGCAAGCGCAAGCTCCCCCTCTTCGCGCAACTGCACGAAATGCCGAATGGCGTCACCAGCCTCCAAGCCAATGACGCACGTGGCGCCGTTTACTGGATTCCTATCGTCGATGCGCCCCTCGGCACCGCGATATTGCTTGCAGCCTTACAGCGCATTCAGCAACACGTAGGCAAAGAGGTTGCCGTTTTCCCTCACGGCGAACTTGTCCGCTGGCTGCGCGAAGTGACCTCTACGCAATGGGTCACGCTCACGCCCAACGCCTACATGCCGATTGTGGCACCGCTCCAGAGCGCAATAGCGCCAAGGCACTTCGCAGCAACACCGCACCTTAGGCGCCTGGAGGCTGAGAGCATCCATATTATTCGCGAGGCGGTCGCAGAAGCGGACAACCCCGCGATGCTTTACTCCATCGGCAAAGACAGCTCGGTGATGCTGCATCTTGCGCGCAAGGCCTTCCATCCGGCGCCGCCGCCCTTTCCGCTCCTGCATGTCGACACGCGATGGAAATTCCAGGAAATGTACTTGTTCCGTGATCGCCTGGCCGAAGTCAGTCGCCAGGATCTGTTGGTGCATGTCAACCCCGAGGCCATTGCCAAGGGCATTAATCCATTTGATCACGGGTCTGCACTTCACACGAATATCACGAAGACAGAAGGGCTTAAACAAGCATTGGACAAATATAAGTTCGATGTCGTTTTCGGCGGCGCACGACGCGACGAGGAAAAGTCTCGAGCCAAAGAGCGCATTTTTTCGTTTCGTACGCAAACGCACCGTTGGGACCCAAAGCACCAGCGTCCCGAGCTATGGAATTTGTACAACACCCAAAAGAGCCGCGGCGAAAGCATCCGCGCCTTCCCGCTGTCAAACTGGACTGAACTCGATATCTGGCAATACATCCTTCAGGAAAATATCCCAATTGTGCCGCTGTATTTCGCGAAGGTACGCCCCGTGGTTGTGCGCGATGGCACCCTCCTTCTCGTCGACGACAATCGCTTCCGCCTACTGCCCGGCGAAGAGATTACAGAGAAAATGGTCCGCTTCCGCACACTTGGCTGCTATCCACTCACCGGCGCAATCGAATCGAATGCCAAGTCGGTACCTGAAATCATTCTCGAACTCATCAATACTCGCACTTCGGAACGGCAAGGTCGGGCGATCGACAGTGACAGTAACGCCAGCATGGAAAAGAAAAAACAAGAGGGGTACTTCTGATGAGCCGCATGCCAAACAAATCTCAGGACAAGCTGCGCCTGCCAAGGCAAATCGACCAAGTCGGCACCATCGAAGCCTTCCTTGCACAACAGCGCGACCAAGATCTGCTTCGGTTTATAACCTGCGGCAGTGTCGACGATGGGAAGAGTACGCTGATCGGTCGACTGCTATGGGAGGCGCAGCAACTCTTCGACGACCAGATCGTCACGTTGCGCTCAGAATCCAAGAAGTATGGGACACAAGGTGACGAGGTCGATTTTGCCCTACTGGTTGACGGCTTGGCGGCCGAGCGAGAACAGGGAATCACCATCGATGTGGCCTATCGCTTCTTTGGCACCAGCAAGCGGAAATTTATCGTGGCTGACACTCCCGGGCACGAGCAATATACGCGCAATATGGTCACCGGCGCATCCAACGCCGATGTCGCAGTCCTACTGGTGGATGCAAGAAACGGCCTACTCACACAGACACGACGTCACGCATTCCTCGTATCCCTATTGGGGATCCGCCACGTGGCCCTGGCCATCAATAAAATGGACCTGGTGGGATTCAAGGCCGAGACCTTCCATGAGATCCGAGAAGCCTTCGATGCCTTCGCCAAACCGCTTGGCTTTGCGTCGATTTCCGCAATCCCTCTGAGCGCGCTGAGAGGCGACAACATCACCGAGCGCTCCTCGCAAACCCCTTGGTACAACGGCCCCACGTTGCTGGGATACCTGGAAAGCGTCACGGTGTCACCGCAGCATACGGATCGTTTCGCATTTCCGGTGCAGTGGGTCAACCGGCCAGACTCAAATTTCAGGGGCTTTTGCGGCACGATCGCCGGAGGAAGTGTGCGGGTCGGTGAAGAAATTCGCGTGACGGCATCCGGGCACAAGGCAATCGTCTCCGAAATCATATCCATGGACGGCTCGCTTGACGTGGCGACAAGCGGCGACGCAGTGACACTTCGACTCGATCGGGAAATCGATGTTTCGCGTGGCGATGTGATCTCGTCAAGCCAATCCCCCTTGGAGACCACAGACCAATTCGAAGCCACACTGGTCTGGATGCATGAGGACGCAGGCCTCACCGGCCGCAGTTACGATATAAAACTGTCCACCCAATGGGCATCGGCATCGATTACGACAATCAAGCATCGCATCGACATCAATACCGCCTCCCACCAAGCCAGTAAGAATCTTGCGCTCAACGATATCTCGACGTGCAATATCGCGACGAGCAAACCACTGGTCTTTGACACCTACGACAACTCCCCCGCGCTCGGCAGCTTCATTCTTATCGACCGCTTTAGTCACACCACCGTCGCGGCAGGGATGATTCGCCATAGCCTGCGCCGAGCGGAAAACGTCCATAGGCAACCGCTGTCGATTGCGCGTGTCGATCGAGAGAAACTGAACGGACACTCAGGCAGGGTCATCTGGTTTACCGGGTTGTCCGGTTCCGGCAAATCAACGCTCGCCAACGCACTGGAAATCGCACTCCATCAACGAGGGATGCGGACATACCTCCTTGACGGCGACAACGTGCGGCAGGGGTTGAACAAGGATCTGGGCTTCACCGAAGGTGATCGCGTAGAGAACATTCGACGTATTGCCGAAGTCGCAAAGTTAATGATGGACGCCGGCATGATCGTGATGACCGCGTTCATCTCGCCGTTTAAACGCGAACGTGAAATGGCTCGCGAGCTGATTGGGGCGGAAAATTTTCTTGAGGTATACGTAAACACCCCGCTCTCCGTGTGCGAAGCGAGAGATCCGAAGGGCTTGTACAAGAAAGCTCGTTCGGGCCAAATCCCCAACATGACTGGGATCAATAGCCCCTACGAACCCCCGGAGCACCCGCAACTCATCGTGGGAGGTCAGGATCAACCCACTGAATACGCGGTTGAAACGATTACAAAAACGCTCCTCGAACTCGCCTGATTGCAGGCCACCTTTGTATCGCCGGCTCGATTCGCTCGGGCAGCCGCCCGGAACTTGTTAGTACGGCGCTATGCAATGGGCTATGTCGGAGAACATCGAGACTGCGTTTTCATTACAACGAAGTGCGTACGCATTCGAGTTTGCAGTACCTAACCCTGGGCAGAATTTCCCCGGGCCAGGCTAGCGAAGAAGGTAGTTCAACCACCGGTGCCGTGAATCTCCAGGCACCAGTGGTATGAAAAACCAGTCAGGTCACTGGCGAGCGCCAGAAACGGGAAAATCTCCGCGTGAGTTGGATGTCGTCAAGAGTGCAAGTGTCTTTTCCGCAATCTCAACGACCTCCGATTCGCGCAGATCGGGGTAAAGGGGCAATCGTACCAATCTTGCCGACATACTTTCGGTAACTTGCATGCCCGAGGCCACGCGGCCAAACCGCCTTCCGGCGTCAGACGAGTGAAGCGGAACATAGTGAAAGACGGCGCTAATCCCACTTGCCTTCAGGCCAGCAAGTACCCGCTCCTGCTCTTCAGGATCGCGTGTTATGACGTGGAACAAGTGAGCGTTATGGGTAATGCCCTCGGCAACAAAGGGGAGCCCGATCGATTCATCATGCCCCAAACTCTCACGAAACATCTTATGGTATCGATTCCAGATCGCTAAACGACGACTGTTGATCTCATCAACACTCCGAAGTTGAGCATACAAAAAGGCGGCCACGAGTTCGCTGGGCAGATATGAAGAGCCAACATCGACCCAAGTGTACTTATCAACCTCACCACGAAAAAATCGGGAGCGGTTCGTGCCTTTTTCACGGATGATTTCTGCGCGCTCCATGAACCTTGGATTATTGATGACAAGCGCGCCACCTTCGCCGGAGACGATATTCTTGGTCTCGTGAAAACTGAATGCAGCCAAATCGCCGATCGTCCCGAGTTTCCGTCCGCGGTAATCGCTACCCAGCGCTTGCGCCGCATCCTCGATCACCATCAAGCCATGACGCTTCGCGATGTCCATGATCACGTCCATCTCACAAGCGACACCCGCGTAGTGCACGGGAACGATAGCCTTGGTCCTCGGCGTAATCGCAGATTCGATCAAATTTTCGTCGATATTAAGCGTATCTTTACGAATATCAACGAAAACCGGAATCCCACCACGCAGAACGAAGGCGTTCGCGGTGGAAACAAAGGTGTACGAGGGCATGATCACCTCATCACCAGGCTGAATATCTGCAAGCAACGCAGCCATTTCCAAAGCCGCGGTGCAAGAATGGGTTAGCAGAACGCCGGCGGGACCACCCAGGTAATTGACGAGAAATTCAGAGCATCTTTTCGTGTACTCTCCATCTCCGGCAAGGCGCCCCCGCTCAAGCACATCCTGCAAATACTCCAGTTCCGAACCGGCCAGACAAGGAAAATTGAAACGAATCATTCTGACGCTCCGATATCCTTGGACCACTGAATATTATCGACAATCCGGTAAGCATTCGCCATCGCAAGCAAGCCTATCGTCGTCCCCGGTAAAGACGGGAATACCGACGTATCTACTATATGAACACGCTTCCAGGCGTGAATCCTACCCAAGGTATCAGTCTCCAAGTTGTCAACCCTTTCCGATCTCATAGGAAGCGTCCCCCCGACATGATAGGCGCCACTGTTCAGTTTTGCGAATGGAAATAGCGGCAGGCAACCAATCCGCAAAAACAGCTTTAGCAGTCTGATGGCAGATGCCCACATCACCTTCGTCTGAGGGAACGACTTCCGTTGAACCGAATGAAGCGGATTGCCAATCTCCTGATCTGCTGCGGTCGCAACACTCAACTCGTAAGTCCCCGCGTGGTCGGAATGATAGTTTACCAACAGCAGAAAAGTGTGTTCCGCGATGAAGCGCTTAACGCGGCTGACGATGCTTTTTTTCTCGGCCGACACGCCGAGCTTTTGCATCAGCAGTTCATTTTCAGTTGAGATTTGCACGTGCACCCAGTGCTCAAGTCCCTTGCCTTTTAGTTCGAGGAAAAGACCCGGCTGAGTATTGCAGTGTGGCCAGTTTATCGGCAATCGTTGCAAGCTAAACACCGGCAGTACGAAGCCGCCGCGGCTCTTGAGTTGCACTTTCCTATTGAACTCGCCCAACGAATTGAGGACAATCCTGGCGCTGTTCACAGCCCCCGCCGCGACAAACACCCGATCAAAGCCTCGCGTACGTAGCTCCCCGCCGGCATCAAAATAGCGGACCGAAACATGCTCCCCCTCTTCGGCAAGCCCATCGACCAAACACCCCGGGACGTATTCGATCTCATTCCTCTCGTGCAGGGCCAGGATATCGCGTGCAGCCTTGTAAATGGAACCGTAAACGCAACCAGACATGCATTGACCACAATACCTGCAGCCCGCCCCTTCGCTGCCAGTTTCGGCGTCTACCAGTAGTCTGGCCTGCCCAAAGATAGTCTCCCCCTCCTTCAGCACCTTCGCCTTATGTAGCGCCCTCAGCAGTTTTTCTGAAGCCTGGCTAAGCTGTAGAGGTACCGCATTGCGCGATGAAAGCGGGAAATTCAAACTCAGCGCGTCATCGGCAGCGGAATATGGCACGTCTGCGAGGACTATTTCACAGTACTTTTGCAGCTCATCCGCACCAACCGGCCAGTCAGACAGATCGCAGGACTGAGGAGGTAGCGCTGCGGCCCCCCATCCGCTACTGAGTCCTCCGAGCGCGTAACTGAACGGAGGGACATTCCCTGTCGCCTTGACAGGGGCTTCAGCTCGCGATGCGCCATAAAAATAGTCTGAGCCGAATACCAGCTTCTTAGGGATAGAAGAGCCATCCCTTAGCGTGTGGTTCTCATTCAGCCACTTCCTGTCCGCTGGCGTCCACGCCACGGGCGACGTAGCCGCCAATGCCACAACCCTCTTTTCGCGGTCCTGATCCAGCTCCTCCCCCCAATCGAACACGGTCGGCCGAATGCCCAGGTTCCTCAGTGCCTTGATCGCACCAACCGCCGCAAGGCCGCTGCCAATGATCGCGACGCTCATGGTGTCCAGATCGGGGTTAGCCTTCTTTTGCATGCCCACGCTCTTGAAAATAGCCGTTCACAGCCATGACAATTCGCCGCATATCCGATTGACTGAGGTGTGGGAAACAGGGGATGAATATCCCATTTCTATAAATACGTTGCGCTGTTTGCAAGTCGGCACGATTCGGATAATCTTTTAATGCGCAAACCAGTTCCAAGCTTGAAGTCGCGCTGTCAATACCTCGTTTCGCAAAGTAAGCTTGAGCTTCAAGTGCATTGGACACTGGAAGAATCAACTGCCAGTAAACATTGCGCGATTCCTGAGTAGTCTTTGGGAAATCATCAATTTCACAAGACGCTTTCAGAAACTCGACATTTGCCACTCTCGCGGCGTCCTGAGCAATAACGCCCTTGATCTGCTCAATGCCGATCTGCGCTTGTACCGATGTATACCGACAAAACCATAGAAGCGGCAGCGTCGCAAGCCGTCCTTTGTCGCGATGCCCGGTTTGCTTGAGAGCAGCCTCCGGATTTCGCTGGCGAATGAGTTGCAGTACCGGAAACGTCAGAAAGGAGAACACCGGCTCGCTGGTTGCAACGTTACGTATGAGATTGACCCAGGCCTTCTTGATCAACGCCGTCCTACGCGCAGGCATCAATCCAGCCTGCGCATTCCTCAGTCGGTCGTGAACGACTTGGTCATCTGTGATCGCAAGCCCGCCTCCCAGTGTATCCAGGGTCTTGATCGACGAAGCGCTGTAAATCCCAACATCACCAAAAGTCCCGACACGCTTGTTGTCGTATCGACCGTTCAAGCATTGCGAAAAATCCTCGATAACGAAAACACCATTCGCCTTGAGCAGAGCCACCATAGCGGATACATCGGGAACCAAGCCGAACAGCGGCGTGATGATCGCTACCTTGACGTTTGGATTGAGCTTCTCGCGCAGCTGATCCAGTCGGAAATTGATCGTCTCAACATCCAAATCCACATATACGGGCGTGAGGCCAAGATCCACGACAACATCGACAATCCCCTTGATCGTGATTGGAGGCAGAATGACTTCAGCCCCCTTAGGCAAATCCAGGGCCTTCAGAACAAAGTAAATTGCAGTTCTCGCAAACGGGAACGCAACACAGTACTTACGCTCGCAATAACTGGCGAAGATATTCTCAAACTCTATAACTTTCTCCTTCCGATGAAGTGGAGCAAGCATAGAAGCCAGAAAATAACGAACGCTATCTGTCACCTTGTGATAGATAACGCCTCTGGGTATTTTTTTTAAAAAAGAATTCATTTCATCTTTTTTCATCAAAAGATCATGGTCTTTTTTCATTCAAGACCAACAGAAAAACATCCGATAGCCCGAAGATGCTCTTTTTTCGAATAATCGAACCATACTTCATAAGCAATCCAATTTCGGCCTGCGGAGAAATTTTCGTTGCCGAATGAGCATTGGGCCTACCCAGGAGATATTTTCCGATCTTATTCATCCATCCCTGCCGGCTGATTCCGACAACCAGCTTTATTTTTCGATTTCTATCGATTAATTCAATCAATAATTTCTCGAGGCTCGCCTCATCAAAACTATAAAATACCTGATTCGCCACAAGCACATCAAACTCAACGCTCCGCCAATCGGGGACGTCGCTTAATTCCGGGATGATGTCGTATCCAACCACTCCATCCTTCAGCAACCGTTTCAACTCCCCGTTCCCGCAGCCGAAATCCAATGTTATCAGACCTGGCTTATTTAACTCGCCGATGCGAACAATCTGATTTAACAAGTGCCGAAAATAGAATCCTGCCACTCCGGAGTAACTTGTCACCCCTTTCATCCTACCCCCTTTTGACAATCAAAATCTTCCCAGTCTCAGCAGAATTAATTTACCAATAATCTTAAATTATTGTCTGTCATCACTTCTATTTCGCCCCGCGACGATTCTACGGAGAAACGCGCTTATGCGCTCCGTACTTACCGCATCAATTGCGTAACTTATCGGCCCACAAAGCACAATCGATACACTTAACGCCAAGTACGCCATTATCGCGATCACATAAGAATTTTCGTGGCTATATCCCCAATACCCCAACAGGTACGTAAACACCCCTTCGCGCAGGCCAACGCCCTGAACAGTAATGGGTATGAGACGGATCAGTTCCACCAAAGTCGCTACCGCGGCCAACTGGGCCCAGGAAACAGAAATGCCAAATCCATGGGCAATCACTTGGATGGAGGCAATCCATGAGAATATCCCAAGAAAGGTAATCCCCAGCATTGGCAACGCGCCTGTTGTGGTCAGCAGACTAAAGACGACAACGATCCAGCGCTCGAAGGCCATGAATCGTCGCCCGCCTTTGACAACGTGCAAGATGGCGATCGTACAACGCATCAAAGGCTTGGCAACAATGGGAAGTCCGAGAGCAACGATTGCAATCATGGCGCCATAGATGTACGGATTCTCTATCCAAACCGTACGAAATCCGGATTGGATCAGCAGGTAGATATAGGCGATGGTAAATACCAATATGTATCCATAGAATCCGATAATCCGTTCACGCAATAACAGCTTCACCAAATCTGCACTCGAAAGAGAAGGCCGCCTCAATCTCACCAGACGATAAGCGTCTCCCCCAAGGTTTGCAGGCGTAAACGTGTTTAAGAAGTTGGCCCTGAAATAGATTGAGAGTTGCGATCGGAATGAAAGATGTACCTGGGAAACGGACAATCTATGCCAGCGGAACCCCAGAATGAAGACGGTAAGGATATTAATGCAAATCGCGATCACGAAGCTCGCCAACGACCCTTCTTTGAGAGTTCGAAGCATCGAATGAAAATCCAAAAGCGACACGGCAAAAACAACAAGCGCGACGCTAACCAGAAATTTCAACGCCTGCTTCATATTTCCTCGTTACATTGAATTTTTTTGTGATGCTCCCGCCAAACATTTATATCTCGCTGAAGAAACTCCTCCAATCGCAAGATACTATCCTGATAGTCTGCTACCAACCCCCGAAAAGCCCGACCTTCATTTCCCTTCGGCACAGTGGCCGAATTGAATACCCTATGCAATGCCTCGGGTACAACGGTGTCGTCCAATTCGAGCCAACGGTACAGCAGTTGCACTTCCTGTAGATTACCTACGATCTCTTCGAAAATGACGACGCGAATCTGCTTGGCGTCAAACACCTCCAGATAGCTCTCGATATAATCAATATAGTTTCCGCGCCGGCGGTAGGCGAACGGTGACACTGAGGTGGAGAATTTTGCGCCGCTCAGTCGCTCGGGCTCGGCAGCCAGAGCAGCAGCGAAAGAAAGATCTTCTATTTTGTGCTCGACACTAAAGCGATAATTTGAATAAGCCCTCAACACAGGATCACGCAAAATCATCAAAATTCTAGCGTCAGGATAAAATTGTTTTATTTTTTTTGCGACGTCGGGCTTCTCGATATACGAGGTGCTCTTTTCGCCAAAATAAACTGTTCGTGCCTCACAGTCCGTGAAGTATTCACGTTCGTAATACTCCCGCCCCTTCAATACCAATTCGTCATTCAGGAAGAATTTCGGCTCTGGGCGAACTGGACGCGCCATACTCACGCATGGATGTTCGTCCAATAACTGATACAAGTAGGTGGAACCCGAACGCTGTGCACCGACGATAAACAGATTTTTCATTGACGCACGGTCTCCCTGACCTCATAGCTACGCTGCGCCCCTAATTCACGCAGAATCCTGCCAAGATACTCTCCCATAACACTCAACAGAAGAATTAAAATCCCGTTAAAGAAGGAAAGCAGCACTGCTAACGACGCCCACCCCGGAGCTCTTGTCCCGTTAGCTATTGCATCGATTAGAAAATAAAAACCGAGCACAAACCCAACCGCGGAAATGACAAATCCCAATGCAGCGCAACAACGCAGCGGGAGCACCGAATGATTAAATAAAATCGATGCAACCAATCGCAAAATTCGTCTCACCGTATAGTTGCTTTTACCTTCGGCTCTCGGTTGATGGCGAACCAATACATTACGCCGATGTCCAGAGTACTTGAGAACGAGTCCGGGAATATATGGCGCATATGAATTGTCACGGCAAACACGGTCGACAACGTCCCTTCGAATGATTCTGAAATTTGTCAAAACCAAATCATCACCTACGTCGAACACTTTTCGGTTAAGCCATCCGACGAATTGACTACCCATTCGGCGCACAATCGAATGCCGTTTTGCCTCGAATTTCCCGATTACAAGATCATATTCATCGCGCACAGCATCAATTAGTTTTCCGATCTCTTCTGGCGGATTCTGCAGATCATCGTCCATCGTGATGACGTAATCGCCTTTTGACTCCCGAAAACCACATAGATTTGCACTATGCTGTCCGTAATTCTTTAGCAAGTTTATTGAAACAATTTCACTATATTTAAGAGCGAGGTCGCATATTACGGACCAACTATTGTCCTTGCTACCGTCGTTCACAAGAACGATCTCAAACGATTCTTCCGCAGTCAGAAAATATTCGCGAACTTGCCTTACGGTTTCGGCGACAATGCCGGAACTATTATAAACCGGTATAACAACGCTATATAATTTACCCATAGTTCATCATCGTTCATTTTTTTAAAAATCGATGAATCATCCCCCTCGACCCATCATAACAACACGCCACAAATCAATTACAAAATAGCGCCATCGCCAATAAAATCGATCTCAAAAAAAATCATTCAACGAAATCAACAACTCAGCTTTAATTCCAGAGTTTCAGCATCCCCCACAAACCCCGTCGCTGTGCGGCAAGGTGATGTTCGCGCGTAAAGCTCGTGGATAGGACGCGTTTGCAATCTTACGGCGAAGGCAAATGAGAGGCGTAGCCAACATGCCTGTCGCCAGGTGTATCCGCAAAGGGCGTGAAATCGGCTCAGGTGTGAGCGGCGACGACGACACATCATGACGTTGACAGTGTCGACGATGTGTACGGTCCGAAATAGCGTCACGCAACGATTACCCCGCGTCGCACCCAACCTGCAATTCAGCCGCGCAAAGGAGTGACGCCATGCCCCGACGAGACGCCCGGCGAGGGAACCGCCCCACATGACGACTCGCGCGCGGCCGCAGTCCATCCGTATCGCTCGAATCACAGATCCCCCCTTACCTTCACATTCGATTCGTGCAGCAATGCGGCGATCATTGTATCAAGCCTCATTTCGTTACGGCACAACAAGGCTAACAGATGGCCGCGGCCGCTTACACGCGCCGCGGCTTGTGGTTTCCTCATTTCGCAGGCTACCCGAATGCCCCATAAGCACTACGCTGATTCAGGCTCCCACACCGACGCTACTCAGCCGCTCGTTTAGCGCGCGCCTCCTCAAAAAAAGCAACGCGCACAAGAGCCACACAAAATAAGGCAAGGCCAACATGAAAATCGTGAAATAAGGCCTGAAAACAAATTCAACCGTATGGGTACCTCCCACGGGAATCCAGACCCCTTGAAAGATCAAATTCGTCGAAATCAACTCCACCGGCTTTCCATCTATATAAGCGCGCCACCCCGCATAACTTACATTATTAAACACCAGCAACGCCGGGGAGTTCGTCACCACGGTCATTTTCGCCGAATTTGGATAAATACTGATTTTATCTATGCGTCCACTCTTGGCATCCGCATATGCGGTTCCATGATAATTCGCGGCGTCCACAATTGGATAAAGAGGAGACAATGATATCTGCTGACCGAGCGCTTCTGCGTACGCGTTATCACTCGGAAAATCGCGCCGGTTCAATTTTTTATCGACTCGCTCACCCTGAGCGAAAAATGCGATCTTGGATAAAAATGCATCATTCTTCACATACCAGTAAATTGGATTACTTAAATGATTATAGCCATGCGCAAATGGTACTTTCTCCAGCAACCAGCCTTCATCATCAAATACATAGTCATGTGCGGTTGAAAGTTTACGGAAATTTTCAGTAATTTCAACATTCACCTTTCGCCTTGCCATTTTATCGACATATCCAGATGCATCCGGAATCCTCGAGTAGTTATGGGTCGGAATTGTTTTAGACATCTCGAGAAACGAAAGCGCACTCGCGCAAACCAGCCCCATTAGCAATACATTTCTTAACAGCCGATCGGATACTACGTTCATCAGCCAGAAGAGAAAAGCAATTTCAGCCACAACGTGGTACTGCTCAATCGGCGTGTCTAGGGCAATGAAAATAGCAGCAATTGGAACCAACACCAAGCAAATCCGCGAGGCCGCCTGACGGAAAGTAGCACTTGCTGACAGAGCATTCAACTTCAAGACCGCAAGCATGCAAAGTGCTATCGAACAGTAGTACCCGCCTACAAACCACCAGCGATTTGCTTTAAGTACAGGAACTAGCGCGATAATATTATGAATACCGTAGCGATTACCGGTTGAATAAAGCAATGCAACGAAAAGCAATATCAACCAGAAATTCTGACCTGAAAACACCTTTCTTGTCCAGGGTGTCGCCAACACGACAATCCACAGGACCCAGCCGGCACCATAGGGCCAGGCAGCTTGTATGTCTGCCATCCAAATCGGATCATTCGCCGCAATGCGGGGATCGATCGCAGCCACCACAGCATGAAAAATTGAGTTATAAGAAAAATTTGCCGTAGGAGATAGACTGCGCAATCTTGGATCAGGCGCAACAAAATCTCCATGAAATTTTTCATAATAGCTACTGAGATTGATAATGCCCGGCAATATCAATCCCGCATACAGGACTCCAATGACCAAAAAAAACAATCCAACGTTTAATATACCTCTCCGCAAAACGATTCTCTGTTCGGCGCTTGCCCCCCTCACGCGAGATAGGTATATGCCACCGGCAAACAGAAAGGCAATAATCAGGTTGACAATGTTCAGCCACAGATATCCTGAAGCGATATACAAAACAAAACATACCGCCTGGAAAATAACAACGTATGCACGGCGCGAGTTACCTTGAATAAAGTTCAAACAACCGAGCAACAACCAGGGCAGCGAGCCAAATGAAAAAACAAAAACCATTTGCCCGGGAATGGGGAGCTGAACAGTGAGATCAAACGCGGCAGCACCGAATAATGCCACTACTCGCCCCGCGCCTTGGGCTCGAAACAGAGAATATGCTCCCAAGGCACCGACAAGCATTGCGGCTTGGATCATAAATTCATAGGATTGCAGGGGATTAATCACCCATGCAATCACTATAAATATCAACTGAAACGGCGTGTACAAGCCCACATTATTGAAGCTCGGAAAAAAATTCCCAGACTGAATAAAATGAGTCCACAGTGGAACACTTCCACTTCTGAGTGCATCGCTAAAATACACGAAATTCACAAAACTCCAGTCGTGCGTATCCCACCCCGTATAACTCTTCCCAAATATGTTTGCATTAAAAAATGTAAAATGCAAAAGCAAGAAGAATATTACAATTGCAACACTTCCAAAGTCCAATGAATTGCAACATTTCCAGCCATAAGACCTCTGGTATTTAGAAATTTTCATCTCCATATTTAAGCATTTTCTATAAATCTAGCGTGAAGACAGGGGACTCTTGCGATCTGTTATTCGAGCGATATCGATCAACTGCGGCTTGGCGAGATTCGTCACGCGTCTCAGCCCCCTAATGCGGATCGCCGCTCGGGCCTACGCGCCGGTACGTGAGATTCTCGCCCGGCGACCACTGCCGCGACCGGAAACGCCGCAACACCTCGCATGCATCGACGATCGATGACCCGGCGCGTCTGTTTTGCAAGCGTAAAGCGATCGGCGCCGTGCTTTGCTATATGGGCCATGGACTGAACAATCACCGGCACGGCTTGGTGGTCAACGCACCGGCCACGTTGGCGAACGGGGTCGCTGAGCGTGATGCGGCGGCCGAAATGCTTGCCGATGCCGCCGACGTGGCGTCGACGCCCATCAGGGTCCGCGCTGACAAGAACTATGACACGACGAGCTTCGTAGCAAGCTGTGGCGCCTACCGTACTACTCCGCCTGTGGCGCAGAACAGCGCGCGTCAGCGCGGCTCGGCCATCAATGGCTGGACGACACGCTGGCTCGGCTACGAGATAAGGCGACCGAAACGCAGAGGGTTCGAACAAGCGTTTGGATGGGGCAAAATGACCGGTCGCGCTCGGTAGGCGATATATCGAGGCCGTAAGCGGGTCGAACCGCTGTTTCCGCTTGTGCATGCAGCGTACGGCTTGATGCGCATGCGAACGCTGGCCTACGGTACGGCGTAGCGGCAGAATCCCGGTCGACGGCGACATTACCTTTGTCTCAGAATGAAAGAAATGGAGCGACCATCGCTCGCGAAGTCTCGAACATCGTTCACGTTCGAAAGACGGCGTTATGACGACGCCTGGAATTTCACCGGCCTGCTAGGCAACGTACAGCGCCCTTCAAGCACACTTCACATGCCCGCTCATCCGCATCGCGAGTCCGCAGCCTGTTCGCGGCCGGCGTGGCGAACTCAGTTCGCGATTGTACTTTCAATTCGCGCTTCATCACCCGCCGGCGCCTCAGAACATCAAGCCTTCGACCGCGCTTGCCGAGTCGACGGCAGTTGGTGCGTTTCAGGTATCCGCGCTCGGATCGCGTAGAAACCTGTTCGACGAGAGAGCGCCTTCACATGATGCTTGTTATTCTGGCGATCTGATTCGTTTCGGAACAGAAGCCCGTCCGTTTCGAGCGCAGTCGGAGCCGCGCGCTTAGCTGCATCCCCGACGGCGACGCGCAGGAAGGCTTGCGCCTTGTCGGGCGGACAGATTTCGTTGATTTCTTTTGCTAAAAACGTTGCGAATCAACGCAGGTAAATAGCATTGCCATCTCATTCGTCATGAGACGGTCGGGGGTCGATACCTCTCTCCACACCAGCGACTTCTTAGTTCCGTGGTCATGCAAGCAAGACAACGTCTTTAGCAGGCAACAAGAAAGCCGCCCGCATCTGACGCGCGACATCCCCGCCGCTCAGCGCTTCTCTTGGGCGCCATCGATCCCGGTATCGATCGCACCGCCCACCGCATTATCGTTCGCCCCGTCTTCGTCTTCCGCCGTCCGCGCCATCCATGCGTGATAGCCCGCCACGCCCATCTGCCGCATGAGGGCTTCGTTGCGCTCGAAGATCGCCTCGGCCTCGGGGAACGCTTCGACCGCGCGATCGATGCTCGACTCCCGCAGCAAGTGCCATATCGGATACGGCGAGCGGTTCGTGTAGTTCTCCACGTCGCCCGGGGACGTACCTTCGAATTGATACTCCGGGTGAAAGCTCGCAATCTGCAATTCGCCGTCGAGATGCAACAGCTTGAGCATGCGCTGCGCGAAGAACAAGGCGTCGTTGTACTCGTGAAAATCGAGCAGCGCACCCGGCATGATCAGCAGCGTCGTGTCCACGGCTTGCGGATCGGCCTCCGCCAGCCACTGCAACTCGCGTTCGAGATCGCGCAACGCGCCCTCGGTATCGCGCGCCGCGCTCACGACATAGCGAATCTGCCCCTTGACGTGCACCGCCTTCGCGAACGGGCAAAGATTCAGCCCGATCACCGCACGCGTGAGCCAATGGCGGGTCGCCGCTATCACGGCCTCAGTGGCCGGCGCTTCCCCCGAGGGGCGCGTGGCGTCAGCGGCTGGAAGAGTCTTCTCCGTCATACAAGCCCTTGGCGATGAATCATGAAGATTGCATTGTAATTCCCACCGCTCCCAGCCCGCGTGCCCGCCACCGATAATCCCTGGGCACGAATGCCAAAACCAAACACCGGCATATGCGCCACCATGCGGCTTTTCCACCGCCACGCGCCCAACGACTATGCCCGGTCCGTCGCCCATCCCCTCTCCCGCCGCCAGCACGCCAGAACGCCTTTCGCCCGCCCCGGCCCCTGCCGGCAACGACGCTGAGCGCCGCATCTACAACAGCGATACGGCACCGTTGGCGGCCATGACACTAAGCCAGTTGCTCGACGCCCAGAAGTCGCGCGACTATTGGACCCACGACATCTGGCGTGCTCTGGTCGACCCGCAAACCTACGCAAGTCGCGAGTTGCGGCTCGCTTGCGAAAGCGCCTGCCCCAACGGACCGTTGTTCCTTCAGATGGCGACGCTGCTTACCACGCCCGAGGAGGAGCGCACACTGGATCGATTGATTGACGTAGGCATCTTCGTCTTGCCGGAACGCGCCCGGCAACTACGCGCCGACGACGCCGCCCTGTTGCGAAGCGATGAAGGGCTGAAACTCTGGTTGCAATATGCCGCATCACCGACCTGCTATCAGAGTGTGTTCGACGGCTCCGACGTCTTCGGCGAAGCCACTACCAAAAGCCGCGCACGCATCGACAAGATCCTCCGCGTGCTGGTAGCGGTCGGGCGCGACGCGACCGACGCCACGCCAGCGAATCCGACCGCCACGACACCTCGCAATCCCCTCGCGCATTTGTGCAGCCAGACCGCCCCGCAATGGCTGCGCCGACTGTTCCAACTCGGCGCGTGCCCCGAGCAGATGAACGACCAGGGCATGCCGCTGACGGTCGTCGCCATGCGCGCGCAGGCGCTTCGCCTGTACACCGCCGATCACGATCCGCTCGATGCCCACGACTCGCTGCACCAGCTCGCACAACTGCTCAGGCGCCAAGGCGCCGATCTCGCGCAATCGAATCGAGACGGCATGCCCGCGCCGGCATTGCTCACGTTCCACGGGCTCGGCGGCGCCGCCGAAGCCTTGCTCGCCGCCGGGGCCGACCCGAACGTGCCCGACCGGAACGGCAACACACTGATGCACCATCTCGCGTACGTCGTTCGCTTGCAAGACGACCCGGCAAGCATCGACTGCGCGTGCCTCGCGCGTCATGCCCTCGTCGTCGCATCCTGCTATGACGGCGACATGACCCGCCCCAACCACGCGGGACAAACGCCGCGTTCGTGGATCCCCGAACCCTTGCCCGCCGCCCCGCAATTCGGCGATCCGAGCCTCGACGCCGTCAGAACCACCGCACGCCGACGGATTCGCGCACTTATCTAACTCGTCCAGCGCATCCACCGGGCCGAGATCCGCCGTCATCCCGCCCACCTGCCGGCCCGGCGGCTATCGCCATGCCCTGCGACGCCGAGCGTCTCGCGCCTGCGGTTCGACGCACCGCGCTACCCTCTGCCCTCGTATGGCCCATCGCTCACATTTTTCACGCACCCATTTCCGAAATGCCTCAATCCCCACTGGCGGCGGCGCCCGCTTATGCTGGCGCCCCGTGTCCGAGCCCCGCGCCGCAGTGCAATAGTGCCGACGGCCGCCCCGACGGTTCAGCCGTCACTGATCCATCCCCGGCCCTGCCCGAAATGACGCTCGGGCGCCTGCTGGACGCCAAACGTCATGCGCAATGCACGCCGGAGCAGGCATGGGAAATATTGATGAACCTGAACACGACGGCGGGTCGCGAGCTACGTGACAGTTGCCTGATTGGCGGCGCGTCCCGCCCCGAGGAAATGGCCTTTTCGATGGCCACGCTGTTCTGCATGTCGGCGCAGGAGCGCTCCCTTGCCAAACTCGACGACGCCGGCATCTTCATTGACCGCACGCGCCGCGAGCAGTTATGTCCCGAGGACGCCGCCTTGCTATTGAGCGACGAAGGACTGCAGCTTTGGCTCCGCTTTGCCGCGTCACCATCGGCCTACCTCAACGTGTTTGTCGATTCGATCCTGAATGCCCCCGCCCCCACCGAACCGACGGGAACACTCGCTGCGGCGCTCCGGGTGCTGGTCGCCAGCGGCCGCGACACGACCAACGACGTCGCGGCGTCTGAAGTGCCCGGCAATGTCCACGCGCCGCTCTCGCATGTGTGCAGCCAAGTCGCCCCCGAATGGTTGCCTTCACTGCTGCGCTTCGGCGCCGACGCCAATCAGCGCACCGCCAGCGGTGTGCCACTGGTGGCCACCGCACTGGCGGCCCAGGCCCAACGCCTTTACCTCGAAGGCCATGATTTGCTCGTCCCGCATGTGTCGTTTCGCCAACTCGGCGCGACGTTGCAGTCACACGGGGCCGACCTGTCGCTGCGCTCTCGCACAGGGTCTCCGCCCGTCATGCTGCTCGCGCTGAACGGCTATTGCGCAGCGGCAGAAGCGCTGCTTTCGCTTGGCGCGTGTTGCCTTAACGCCGACCGCAACGGCAACACGCTCATGCACTATCTCGCGGCAGTCACCCATCTCAGGCAGCACGCCGTCTCTGCCTTTTTCCTGCTCAACCTCGCATTGCGATTCGGCGGCAATCCCGACGAACCCAACCGTGAAGGCACGACACCGCGCGCGCTGCTACGCGACGGCCTCGCGCAGTACCTGCGGCTCAACCAGACAATGATTGCGCAGACACGCGAGCGGGCAAGGCGTGGCGTGTCGGCCGCCACGCCGCCGAGCGCACCGAACGCCGACCGCCATGTGCCGCCCTTCGTCGCCGCCTTGGCCGCCGAGGCGCATCGCCTCAACGCACAGGGGCACGACCCGCTGCTTCCTCACGAATCGCTCTTTCAATTGGGGATGTCCTTTCAGCGCGACGGCGCCGATCTCGCACAACCGCACGCTGACGGTACCCTCCCTGTGCTGTGGCTAGCGCGGCAGGGATACTGCGGCGCCGCGGAAGTCCTGCTCGCGCTCCACCCGAATGCCAACGTCGGCGGGCCAGGCGGCAATACGCTCATGCACGCCCTGGCAGGCGCAACACGCATGCGTGAGAGCGCCATTCTCGCCGACTACATGCTCACCACCGCACTGCGGTATGGCGGGGATCCCACCCGGCCCAACCGATCCGGGGATACGGCGCTCTCCTTTCTGTCGGCCGAGCGCACCCGATTTGTGCGCGCCAGCTTCGCGTTCGTTACCGAGACGCGCAACAGCGCACAACAGAAGGCCACCCAGCGCCGGTAGCGCGCGCCCGATCATCGGTCGCCCCCGCCGTCGCTCTGCGTCGCGCCAATGCGACATTCCGTCGCATCCCCATAACATGCATTTAATTTGCATCTTATAATGCGCTCGCCGGGTCCCTCAAGTGGTTGTCGTGTTGTGAGCCGAGGGATACCGGCGGCCGAATGCCGCACCGAGAATCTTCCGCACAATGAGATCCGGCGGTGCTGATGGAATACCCACAAGTGCGACAAAAAAGATGCATATGAATTGCATCTTACAAACTCAGGAGTTTTTGCCATGCTTTCCGCAGCTTCCCGCCCCTACATCGATGCGAGTGTTCCCGTTTTGCGCGAGCACGGTCTTGCGATCACGCGCCACTTCTACGCGAGCATGTTCGAAGCACATCCTGAGCTGCGCAACCTCTTCAACATGGGCAATCAAGCCAGCGGCGCGCAGCAGCAGTCGCTCGCCTCGGCCGTGTTCGCGTATGCAGCGAACATCGACAACGCCGCGGCGCTGGGTCCCGTGCTGGAGCGCATCGTGCACAAGCACGTGTCGGTCGGCATCACGCCGTCGCATTACCCGATCGTCGGCCGCCATCTGCTCGGCGCCATCAAGGACGTGCTGGGCGACGCCGCCACGCCCGCATTGATCGCCGCCTGGGACGAAGCCTACTGGCTGCTCGCGGGCGAACTGATCGCCGCAGAAGCGCGTTTGTCCGAGCGCACGCACTCCCCGCTGGGCGCGCTACGCGAACTGGTCGTGGCCGATGTCGACCGCGAAACGGATCACATCGTGTCGTACTACCTGACCACGCCCGAAGGCGGCTCGCCGGGCGACTTCGCGCCGGGACAATACGTGAGCGTCTCGGTGACGTTGCCCGATGGCCTGCAACAGCGCCGTCAATACAGCCTGTCCGATGCACCGCAAGCCGCGCACTGGCGCATCACCGTCAAGGCTGAGGCCGCGGATGAAACGAAGCCGGCCGGCCAGGTCTCGAACTGGCTGCACGCCAACGTGAAGGCCGGCGATCGTCTGCTTGTGAGCGCGCCGTACGGTGAATTCACGACGTCGCTCGACGAGGCTCGCCCGCTCGTGCTGCTCAGCGCCGGCGTCGGAATCACGCCGATGATGTCGATGGTCGCCGCGCTGGCCGCCAAGGGATCGCGCCGCGAGATCCTGTTCGCTCATGCCGCGCGCCATGGCTCGCACGTCGCCTTGCGCCGTCACCTGACGTTCGCCGCAACGCAACTGCCGAACCTGCGCGTGGCGACGTTCTTCGAAACGCCGCAAAGTCACGAGCACGAAGGCACCGACTATACCTACGCCGGTCGGATGGACATCACCCGGCTCGCCTTGCCCGCCAACGCCGACTACCTGCTGTGCGGTCCGGTGCCGTTCATGCAAGAGCAATGGCGTGCCTTGCGCGACGCCGGTGTGCCGGCCGAGCGTCTGCATCGTGAAGTCTTCGGTCCGGACGCCCTCGACCACCTGCTCTAAGCCCGCGCCGCGGTAAACGACACGAGGCCCCCGAATTCGGGGGCCTCGTGTCGTTTTGCACTCGGAATCCAGCCACGCCGCCGACGGCACCTCAGTCGATCAACGCGCCCGACGCGTCATAGAACGGATGCGAGCCGCCCGCATCGTCGACGAAGGCGAGATGCGAGACCAGCCCGATCTGCGGCGTGAACCGATGCAACTGGAATGCTGGCGGATCCAGCACCCACGCGGACGGCCCGCTCTCGCGCAGATCCAGGGCAACCTGGTGCGCCGGTGACGGGCATACGCTTGCAATCGTGCCCGCAAAGCGCACGTGAATCGGGCGATGAACGTGGCCGCAAATCAAACGCTCGACGTTGTCGAATCGGCGCACGACGGCGGCGAGCTTCGCGGCATCCGCGGTATTTAGCGCCTGGATGTCCATGTGCTCGATACCGCAAGCGAAAGGCGGATGATGCATGGCGATCACGGTCGGCGTGGCGGTATCGCTCGCGAGCGTCGCTTCCAGCCATTGCAGACGCGAGTCGCACAACCGCCCGCCGCCGTTGGGCGGGTCCTGCGTATCGAGCGCCACGAGCCGCAGCGCGCCGAGCATCGCCGTGTATTGCACGAAGCTGCCCGGCTGGCCGAGATACGTGTGCTCGGGAAACACCTCGCGTAGTGCGTCGCGCCCGTCGTGATTACCGATGACCAAGTAATACGGGATCTGCAACGGCGCGAGCAGACGACGCAGGTGCTCGTATTCCTCGCGCGCGCCGAAATCAACGAGATCGCCCGTCAGCACGACGAAGTCGGGACGCGGCACCAGCGTATTCAGACGCGCCACACAGCGTTCGAGATAGGCGGCGGTATCCACGCGCCGATAGGCCAGCTTGCCGGGCCGTTTGATGTGAAGGTCGCTGATTTGCGCGAACAGCATGGGTAGATTATCCGTGAAGCGAAAAGACATGGGCGGCGGGCAACGACAACCCCACCTGTTCGCCGACGCGGCACTCTCGACGGCTGGAGACTTCGACCAGTACCGACCCGGCAGCGGACACACCGCCCAGCGTCAGGCGGGTGCGGTCGCCGAGAAACTGCACTTCCTCGATACGGCCAACGAGCGGCGCATCGACCGCAGGCACCACCACCGCGTCTTCCGGACGGAAGTACAACTCCTGTACGTCCGTACGCACGTTCGGGCAGGCAAAACGTCCGCCCTCCAGATGGAAATGCCCCTCGCGCCATACGCCGGCCAGCCGGTTGAGCGTGCCGACGAAGTTGGCCACGTGGCGCGAAGCGGGCTGATAGTAGATGTCGCGCGGTGCGCCGATCTGCTCGATGCGCCCCGCGCTCATCACCACGATGCGATCGCCCAGCGCCATCGCCTCGTCCTGATCGTGGGTGACATACACCGTCGTGACTCCCAGCCCGCGCAGCAGACGGTCCATATCGGCGCGCACGGTCTCGCGCAGCTTGGCGTCGAGCGCCGTCAGCGGTTCGTCGAGCAGCAGCACGCGCGGCTCCGGTGCGAGCGCGCGCGCCAGCGCTACGCGCTGCTTCTGACCGCCCGAGAGTTGCGCGATGGCGCGCTCGGCAAACGGGGTGAGCTGCACCAGATCGAGCAGCTCGTTCACGCGCTTGTCGATCTGCGCGGCCGGCAGCCCACGCAGCTTCAGGCCGTACGCGACATTGCCCCGCACGGTGAAGTTCGGGAACAGCGCGTAGTTCTGGAACACCATGCCCACGCGACGCTTCTCGATGGGCAGGCGCGTGACGTCCTCATCGCCGAAGTGCACGCGGCCGCCGGCATCGGGCCGCTCGAGTCCGGCGATCATGCGCAGGGTCGTGGTCTTGCCGCACCCCGACGGACCGAGCAGCACCAGCGTCTCGCCCGCCCCGATCGTCAAGTCGAGCGGTTGCAGCACGGTGTTGCCGTGAAACGTCTTGGCACAGCGTTCGAGATGAATCGGGATGGAAGTCAGTTTCATCGTCATATCCTTGGCATTCGGTGACATACGTGGCTCCGTCGGATCAAGCGCGGCCACGCGTCGAGGCTTTCCCATTCGACACTTTGGCACGCTGCGCCGTCATCTGCATGACGACCAGCAACGGCACGATCAGCACGAAGAACACCGCCGTATACGCGCTGCCGATCTCCAGGCGCAGCGACGCGTAGGCGTCCGCCAGGCCCACGGGCAGCGTCTTGGTGTCGGGCGTGTGCAGCATCCAGGTCAGGTTGAATTCGCCGAGCGAGAGCGTCACCACGATGAGCGCGGCCGCCACGATCTCGCTGCGGATGTTGGGCAGCACGACGGTCGCGAAGCGCCGCAGGAAGCCCGCGCCGAGGCTCGCCGCGCCCTCTTCCATCAGCTTGATGCGCGAGTCGGCGCACGCCGCCGCCACGGCACGCACCATGAACGGCAGCGTGAAGATCACGTGTCCCACGACGATGAACGCCAGACTTTCGCGAAAGCTGCGCATGCCGCCGTACACGCTGATCAGCGCAAGCGCACTGGCCAACCCCGGCAGCGCGATGGGCAGCGTCAGCAATTCCTCGATCCAGCGCGCCATGCGGCTGCGCCAGCGCGCCAGCACGTAGCCGGCCGGCACGCCGAGCAGCGTCACCACCACGAGCGTGGCGGCACCGACGTAAAGCGAATTCAGAATCGCGTCGTGATAGTCCTGCCAGACCTGGATCACCCACTTGAACGTGAGGCCGGCCGACGGCCCCCGGAAGTAGTTCACCGACAGCCCGGCGAGAATCGACATGCCCACAGGCACCAGCAGGAACGCACACATGAGCAGCGTGAGCAGCAGTTGCAGCGTGAAGAGCGTTTTCTTGAGCATGCGGATCAACCTCCGGCGGCAACCGTCTGGCCCGTGAAATTGCGGGCCAGCATGAGCACCGCCCATGTCACGATGCCGAGAATGACCGAGAGCGCCGCCGCCGTCGCCACGTTGGCGTTGAGCGTGAACTCGGTGTAGATGGTCATCGGCAGCACGTCGATGTCGGTCGCCAGCGTAAAGGCCGTGCCGAACGCGCCGACCGAGGTCGCGAAACACATCGCGCCCGACGCGATCAACGCCGGCGCCAGCGCGGGCAGCGTCACGTCGCGCGCGATGGCGAACGGCCCGGCGCCCAGCGACGCCGCCGCTTCCGTGAGCGAGTGATCCAGTGACTCCGCCGCGGCCATCACGGCGAGGATCACGCGCGGAATCGAGAAGTAGAGGTACCCGATGAAGAGCCCTGCAAGCGAGTAGGCGAACACCAGCTTGTGGCCGAGGAGTTTCGCCGTCAGATCGCCGATGAGGCCCTGACGCCCCGCCAGCATGATGACCATGAAGCCGACCACGACGCCGGGGAACGCCAGCGGCAAGGTCAGCATCGACACGAGGGCCGATTTCCCCAGGAAGTCGTGACGGGTGAGGAAGAGGCCCGCCACCAGCGATAACGCCAGCGTGGCCAATGTGACCAGTGCCGAGAGCACGATGGTCTGCCACAGGCTGTCGAGATAACGCGCATTGGTGAGAATGGCGCGATAGGTCTCGAACGCGTGACCGTCGCCGCTGACCTGCACCAGGGCAGCCATCGGCAACAGCCAGAACGCCAGAAAGACCGCCAGCGCCGGTAGCAGCAGTGCCACGCGCCAGCCGCGCGGCAGGGTCAAGTCACGCATCGCTTGTTTTGCTCCTCTTCCTCGTTGAACGACGGGCCGAACCGGCCCAACGTGCTTAGCGCACGTTCTTCAGATACTGCTGAGCAAACGCTTCCTGCTGCGCGGCGAGCTTCTGCAGATCGACCGGTTTCACCCGTGCGTAGTCGGTCGCCGGCAGGAACTTGGCGGCGACATCCGCCGGCATCGTGCTCGCACGTACCGGACGCAGGAACGCTTGCGCCCAATGGGCCTGGCCCTTGTCCGACAGCGTGTAGTCGATCACCTTCTTGCCGTTCGCCGCGTGCGGTCCGTTCTTCACGAGCGCGATCACGTACGGCAGCGACACGGTGCCTTCCTTCGGGATCACGAACTGCACGTTGGCGCGATCCTTGTAGATGGCGCGGTACGCGTTGAAGTCGAAGTCGATCAGGATGGGGATTTCGCCCGAGAGCACGCGCGCATACGCCGTTTGCTTCGGCACGATCGGCGCATTGGCCTTGAGCTTCTGGAAGTAGCCGATGGCCGGACCGAAGTTGTCCATCGACCCGCCGAGCGCCTGGTTGGCCGCAATCGCGGCGGCATAGCCGGCGAACGCGCTGCTCGGATCCAGGTAACCCACCATGCCGCGATATTCCGGCTTGAGCAGGTCGGCCCACGAACGCGGCACCGGCTTGCCTTCCAGGGCGTCGCGGTTCACGAAGAAGCCGACCGTGCCCGAGTGGATGGTCGTCCACATGCCGTTCGGATCCTTCATGGCGGCCGGCACCTGATCCCAGTTCGCCGGCTTGTACGGCGCGAGCAGGCCCTTCTTCGCCGCCTCGATGGCCGAGGTGATGCCCAGGTAGACGATGTCGGCCACCGGCGCTTTCTGCTCGGCGATCAACTGCGCGACCGCCTGGCCCGAGTTCTTGTTATCGAGCGGCACGCGAATGCCGGTGTCCTGCGCAATCGCCTTGACCTGGCCGGCCCAGTCGGCCCATTCCGGCGGGCAGTTGTAGCAGATGGCACTCTGCTGGGCCTGCGCGGCGCCAGCGCCCAGCAGGGTAAATAGCGCCAGCGTGCGAGCGGCGCGGGTGATCCAAAGCTTCATGTCGGTAGGCTCCTGAATGTCTGAGCGGTGGCGGCACTCTCGTGCCGCCGGTTAAGTGCGGGCCTCGCGCCCGGATGCCTGATTGCCTTGGCCGGCGCTGGACTCTCTTCACGGAGCCAGTCGTCGGCCGCTTTCCTTGCGACTGCATTCACTTCAAAACCGTGGGTTACCGTTGCCTGTCGTTCGATATCGCGTCAGTCCTGCCGTCGCGGCGGCGCCGATACCGTGCCGCCGCGACGAATCTCGTGCGGCAGCATCAAGGCATGCCCGAGTGAGGCGTCGTGCGAGGGCGTCGCCCCCCCGCGCGCGTCGATCTGGGCGAGCAAGCGTTGCGCGGCGTGGCGGCCGATCTCCACGCTCGGTTGCACGACGGTGGCGAGCGTGGGCGAGAGCAACTCGCCCACGGCCAGCCCGTCGAAGCCCAGCACCGACATATCGTCCGGCACGCGCAGACCGGCCTCGCGCAGGGCGCGCATCACGCCGAGGGCGAGCAGATCGTTGGAGCAAAACAGTGCCGTGGGGCGCGCGCCGTCGCGCTCGCGCTGCGCCAGCCATTCGCGCACCCGCTCACCGCGGGCCCCGCTGTTGAAGTCGATTTCGAAAGCCGGCAGCGGCGTCAGACCGGCGGCCCGCATGGCATCGCCGTAGCCGAGATAGCGGCGCTTCGCCCGGTCGGACGCATGCAACGCGCCCGTCACCATCACGATGTCGCGATGCCCCGCCTCGATCAGCATGGCCACCCCCTGCGCGGCGGCAGCCCGGTTGTCCACGGAGACGCACGGACGCTCCGGGGCGTCGTTATAGACGAGTTGGCACGCCACCCCCTCGGCGGCGAGATCGTCGAGAAGCACGCTGTGCTCGGCGTCGGCCAACGTGAGCAGCAGACCGTCCACGCGCTGTTGCAGCAAGGTCTCGATGGCGTTGCGCTCACGCTCCGGGTCGTATTGCGTGGTAACGAGCAACAACCGCCGCCCCGTGCCGTCGATGGCGGCTTCGATGCCTTCGAGGCAATCGGCAAAGACCGGGTTGCCCAGCGTGGGCAGCATCACGCCGATCAATCCCGTGCGCTCGCCGCGCAACTGACGGCCAAGTGCATTGGGACGGAACTTCAGCGCGGCGGCGGCCGCCTGCACCCGCGCCAGCGTCTCGGGACGCACCAACTGGGGCGAATTGAGCGCGCGCGATACCGTCGCAATCGAACACCCCGCGCGCTGCGCCACGTCCCGGATATCTGCCACGCCGTTCTCCTTGTGTGTCATGCCGTCGAATCTTGCCGTTGACGGATTTTGAGCAAATGTAAACGTTTACGAAAACGTTTTCACTTCGGGATTCTATGGATACGATGTGATGATTTCGTGACAAGGCACAACGACGGACAGGTACCGTCGCGTCGCATGCCGATCTGCGCGCCGCGTCGTCGCACGCGCGGCCGGGCGGCATCGACACAGGCGGCACGCCTAACGTCGGGATGGCGCCTATACTGGAATTCCCCCGCCCGACGGGGCATGACGGCACCCCCTCCCTCCACGACCGGGATCGGCCATGAACGACTATCACTTCCTCACCTTGTGGCGGCTCACCGCGCCGCTCGACGAAGTCTGGGACGCGATTCGCGACGTCGACCATTGGGCGCGGTGGTGGCCATGCGTGCGCGACGTGCGCACGCTCGATCCGGGCGACGCCAATGGCGTGGGCGCCGTGCGCGTGCTGAGATGGCACGGCGCACTGCCCTATTCGCTCACCATCGAGACGCGTGTGACGCACGTCGACCCGATGCGCGAGGTGCGCAGTGTCGCGTCAGGCGAGTTGGAAGGCACCGGCGTCTGGTTCCTCGACACGGAAGGGCCGATCACTGTCGTGCGCTATGCCTGGGATGTGCATACGGAGCGCGTCTGGATGAACAAGCTCGCGCCCATTGCCCGTCCGCTGTTCCGCTGGAATCACAACTACGTGATGCGACGTGGCGGCGAAGGCCTCGCGGCGTTGCTCAATGCCCATCTCGTCGAGTGTCTCGATACCGACCTGCCGCCCGCCGCGATTGGCGAAGAGCGCAATCCGCGCGACCTGCGCGAAGCGCGCGCACGCATGAGCCACGACACCCATCACTGAGTCTTCCCGCGGATCGCTGTCGATCCCTGCTATTCCATTCAGGAATAGACGATCCAGTAGTTTTCATTATTTTTTATATATCCGGATGCCTAGACTGGAGGGCATCCGGCGGTCGTGCCTTGGTGTGCGTGCCCGTGCCGCCCTGCAAAAATCACTCTGCTCCAGGAGACCTCGTGAGCCTTGCGACTTCGCCGCTGCTGCGGCACTACGTGGACGGTGCGTTCCTCACCACCGATCGCCAGTTCGATAATGTCAGCCCCGTCGACGGGCGGCTCGTCGCGAAGGTCTGCGAAGCCGACGCCACCACGGTCGACCGTGCCGTACGCGCCGCGCGGCGCGCCCTGCACGAGGGGCCGTGGGGCAAAACTACGCCCACCGAGCGCGCGGCCGTGCTGCATCGGATCGCCGACGGCATCCAGGCGCGCTTCGACGATTTCGTCGCGGCCGAAGTGGCCGACACCGGCCGCCCCGTCGAGCAGGCCCGCACCCTCGACATCGCGCGCGGCATCGCCAACTTCCGCATGTTCGCCGACCTCGTCAAGACGGCCGGCAACGAGATGTACGACATGCGCGCTGCCGACGGTGGCGACGTCATGAGCTATGTCACACGCAAACCGCTCGGGGTGATCGGCATCATCTCGCCGTGGAACCTGCCGCTGCTGCTCTTCACGTGGAAGGTGGCCCCCGCGCTGGCCATGGGCAACTGCGTGGTCGCCAAGCCGTCGGAGGAGACGCCCGCTTCCGCCACGCTGCTTGCCGAGGTGATGGACGCCGCCGGCGTGCCGCCAGGGGTCTTCAATCTCGTGCACGGCTTCGGGCCGGACTCGGCCGGCGAGCACCTGACGAAACACCCCGACGTGGCGGCAATCACCTTTACGGGCGAGTCGCGCACCGGCAGCGCCATCATGAAGGCCGTGGCCGACGGTGTGAAGGAAATCTCGTTCGAGCTGGGCGGCAAGAACGCTGCCGTCGTATTCGCGGATGCCGACTTCGAACGCGCGCTCGACGGTGTGGTTCGCTCGTCGTTCACCAACGCGGGCCAGGTGTGCCTGTGTTCGGAGCGCGTCTATGTCGAGCGGCCGATCTTCGACCGGTTCGTGGCCGCGCTGGCCGAGCGCGCCGCCGCGCTGCGCGTCGATGCGCCCGACGCCCAAGGCGTACAGATGGGTCCGCTCGTATCCCGCAAGCATCGTGACAAAGTGCTCGCTTACTATCGCCTGGCGGTTGAAGAAGGCGCAACGGTCGTCACCGGCGGTGGCGTGCCAGTCTTCGGCGATGCCCGCGACGACGGGGCCTTCGTTCAGCCGACGGTCTGGACCGGCCTGCCCGACACGGCGCGCTGCGTGCGCGAAGAGATCTTCGGTCCCGTGTGCCACGTCGCCCCGTTCGATACCGAGGACGAAGTGATCCGCCGGGTCAACGACAGCGACTATGGCCTCGCCGGTTGCGTATGGACCACGAATCTGTCGCGCGCGCATCGCGTGTCGCGTCGGTTCCAGACCGGACTCGTGTGGGTGAACACCTGGTTCCTGAGAGACTTGCGCACGCCATTCGGCGGCGTGAAGCGCTCGGGACTGGGCCGCGAAGGCGGACGCCACTCGCTCGACTTCTATTCCGAAATCACCAACATCTGCATCAAACTGTGAGGCAACGGTGCGGGGGAATCGATGGGGGTCGAGCCCCCCGTCGCCGTGCGCCATTCCAAGAAAAAAGCACAACCGAGACTGACGACTCATGAGCGCATCACAAGACACGCAGGCCCGCGTGGTGGCCGGCAAGGCCAAGCCGCGCGGCAGGTTCCCGCACATCAAGCGCGCTGGCGATTTCCTGTTCGTCTCGGGTACCAGCTCGCGCCGCCCGGACAACACCTACGCCGGCGCACAGGTCGATGCGCTGGGCGTGACGCAACTCGACATCCGCGAGCAGACGCGCGCCGTCATCGAAAACCTCCGTGACATTCTTGCCAGCGAAGGCGCCACGCTGGCCGACGTGGTCGAGGTCGGCGCGTTCCTCGTGAACATGAACGACTTCGGTGGCTACAACGCCGTGTATGGCGAGTATTTCGACGAAAGCGGCCCGACGCGCACCACGGTGGCGGTGCACCAGTTACCGCATCCGTTGCTGCTCATCGAAATCAAGTGCGTGGCCTACGCGCCGCGTTCGCGCTGAAGCGCAGCCCAGCACTCCACCTGACGCCACATGACCCGGGAGACAGCATGTTGACGTATGGCAAGCCGTTCAATTTCCAGCGCTGGATCGACGATCACGCGCATCTGCTCAAGCCGCCCGTCGGCAATCAGCAGGTCTGGCAGGACAGCGATTTCATCGTGACGGTGGTGGGCGGACCAAACCACCGCACCGACTACCATGACGATCCGCTCGAAGAGTTCTTCTATCAGTTCAAGGGCAACGCGTGGGTCAATCTTTGGATAGACGGCCGCCCGGAGCGCATCGACCTCAAGGAAGGCGACATCTTCCTGCTGCCGCCGCACGTGCGCCACTCGCCGCAGCGGCCCGAGGCGGGGAGCCTGTGCCTGGTGATCGAACGCCAGCGCCCGCCCGGACGGCTCGACGGCTTCGAGTGGTACTGCCTCCATTGCGGCACGCAGGTACACCGCGTGGAAGTGCAACTCAAGAGCATCGTGACCGACCTGCCGCCGCTGTTCGAAGCGTTCTATGGCTCCGAGTCGCTGCGCCGCTGCCCGAGCTGCGGCGAGATCCATCCAGGCCGCGCGGCCCAACCCAAGACCCCGGCCGCGTCGCGCGCCTGACCCGCGGCGCCGTGCCCCGAACCTCACACGTCACGTCATGAAGAAAATCGACATGCACGCCCACTTCTTCCCGCGCATCACGCGGGAGGACGCGGCCCGCCTCGACCCCGCCACCGCGCCCTGGCTGCGCATCGACGAGGGCGGCGAGACCGGCAACATCATGCTCGACGACCGCGCCTTCCGCCCGGTCTACCGCGCGTTGTGGGACCCTGCGCTGCGCGTCGAAGAACTCGACCGTCACGGCATCGACCTGCAAGTGGTGTGCGCCACGCCGATCATGTTCGGCTATCGCTACGACGGGCACGCGGTCATGGAATGGGTGCAGCGCATGAACGATCTGGCACTGGCGCACTGTGCCTACGCGCCAACGCGCCTGAAGGCCATGGCGCAAGTCCCGCTGCAGGATCTCGACCTGGCCTGCGCGGAGGCGTCGCGCGCCAAGGCGAGCGGCCATATCGGCGTGCAGATCGGCAACCATCTCGGCGACAAGGACCTGGACGACGAAGCACTGGTGGCGTTCTTGCGGCACTGCGGCAACGAACACATTCCCGTGCTCGTCCATCCGTGGGACATGATGACCGACGGCCGCATGAAGCGATGGATGATGCCGTGGCTGGTCGCCATGCCCGCCGAGACGCAGCTCTCGATCCTTTCGCTGATCCTCTCGGGCGCGTTCGAGCGCCTGCCCCGCTCGCTCAAACTGTGCTTCGCGCATGGCGGCGGCGCCTTCCCGTATCTGCTGGGCCGCGCCGAGAACGCCTGGCATTGCCGCGACATCGTGCGCGCCGACAGCCCGCACCCGCCCTCCCATTATCTGGATCGCTTCTACGTGGACAGCGCCGTGTTCGACCCGCGGGCCTTGCGCCTGCTGGTCGACACCATGGGGGTGGAGCGCATCATGCTGGGCTCGGACCATCCGTTCCCGCTCGGCGAGCAGGATATCGGGCGCCTGGTGGCCAGCCACCCCGATCTGGACGACGCGGCTCGGCATCGCATCCTGGCAGCGAACGCCCGCGAGTTCTTCGGGCTGTAACTGGGGCTTTCCCGAAGTGTTTTTGAAATCGCTTGCCTACGCAAAAGGCGTCGTTTACGCTGGGCACTTAAATATTTGATGCTTAAACAATTTAATGCATCTGACGCGCCAGACCTGCGATGACCGACGGGAAGAAGCGGTCAAGTCTGCCGGCGCGAGTCCTCTGCGGTAAGTGTTTGCCAGTTTCGGAACTTAGTTTGGAGACCATGATGACGGGAACGAAGACCACGCAACGCAAAGCCATCGCCGTATTGGGCGCCCTAGCCGCAGGCGCGGCGATGTTCGCCTCGAGCGGCGTGCACGCCCAGGTGAAGATCGGCTTCATCGGTACGCTCTCCGGCCCGGGCGGCGCGCTCGGCCAGGACCAGTACGACGCCTTCATGCTCGCCATCGAGCAAAAGGGGGGAAAACTGGGCGGCGTGCCGGTGCAGGTGATCAAGGAAGACGACCAGCTCAAGCCCGACGTCGGCGTGCAGGCCGCGCAGAAGCTGGTCGAGCGCGACAAGGTGTCGCTCATCACCGGCGTGACGTTCTCGAACGTCATGATGGCCATCCACAAGAGCGTCACGAACGCGGGCGTGGTCATGGTCGGCTCGAACGCCGGCCCGACCCCGATTGCCGGTGCGCAATGCTCGCCGAACTTCTTCTCGACATCATGGGATAACGACGAACTGCATGAAGCCGGCGGTCAGCTCTCGACGGACCTGGGGTACAAGAAGATGTACGTGATGGCCCCGAACTATCAGGCCGGACGCGACGCCGTACACGGCTTCAAGCGAGACTACAAAGGCCAGATCGTCGACGAGGTGTACACGCAGGTCAACCAGCCCGACTACTCGGCCGAAATCGCCCAGTTGCAGGCCGCCAAGCCCGACGCCGTCTACGTGTTCTATCCGGGCGGCATGGGCGTGAACTTCGTCAAGCAATACCGTCAGGCCGGGTTGCTCGGCAAGATTCCGCTGATCTCCGTGTCGACGATCGACGGCTCGACCCTGCCCGCCCTCAAGGAACTCGCGGTCGGAGCGATCACCAGCGCGCCATACTCGCCCGATCTCGACAACGCGCAGAACAAGCAGTTCGTCGCCGCCTTTCAGAAGAAGTACCACCGCGCGCCGTCGATGTATGCCGCGCAGTCGTACGATGCCGCCAACCTGATCGACTCGGCACTGGCGAAGACCAAGGGCAGCGTGGCCGATCGCGAAGCCCTGCGCGCCGCGCTCAAGGCGGCCGACTTTGCGTCCGTGCGCGGGCCGTTCAAGTTCGCCAGCAACCAGTTCCCGGTGGCGCAGTTCTATCGCGTGGATGTCGTGAAGGACGCCAACGGCGCCAAGTTCGCGACCAAGGGGCAGATTCATATCAAGACGCGTGCCGACCTGGCCTCGCAGTGCAAGATCAAGTCGTAACACGAGACGCGGGCATCGTGCGCGCGGTCTGACGCGTGCGCTGCCCGCGGTTGCTGATGTGCCGCCCGGCCCCCAGGGAGGACGCGAGACGACGCGATCCGCCGGCGGCACTGCCGTTGCACGACCCGAGCCGTACCTGAGCAATATCGAGGGTTTATGAAGCGCTACCGCAATTTCGACGAAGCCGAGCTGGACGTGCAGTACAACGCTCGCGCCACCACCCCCAACGTTCTCGACATCCTGACGCAGTACGCCACCGAGAGCGCGCACGCCCGCGCGACCACGCCCTGTGTCCTCGATGTCGCCTACGGGGATCACCCCGACGAGACACTCGACATCTTCCCGTCGCCGACCCCCGGCGCCCCCGTGTTCTTCTTCGTTCACGGCGGCTACTGGCGCGCGCTCGGCAAGGACGATTCGAGCAACATGGCCCCGGCGTTCACGCGCGCGGGTGCCACCGTCGTCACGATCAACTATTCGCTTGCGCCCGGCGCCTCGCTCGACACCATCGTCGACCAGACGCGCCGCGCCCTGGCGTGGGTGTACCGCCACATTGGCGAGCATCACGGCGACGAGCGCCGCCTCTACATCTGTGGCAGTTCGGCCGGCGGCCACCTCGTGGGCATGCTTCTCGCCCACGGTTGGCACAACGATTACGGCGTGCCGAACGACGTCATCGCCGGCGCCATCCCGCTCTCCGGCCTGTTCGATCTCACCCCGATCCCGTTCACGCACATCAACGCGTGGATGAAGCTGTCCGGCGACGATGCACATCGCAACAGCCCTCACTTCCACCTGCCCGCGCACGGCTGCCCGATCGTGGTGTCGTACGGCGAGAGCGAGACGGCGGAGTTCAAGCGTCAGAGCGCGGACTACCTCGCGGCATGGCGCGCCCGCGGCTTCGCGGGTGAATATGTCCCGATGCCCGGTACCAATCACTTCGATATCGTGCTCACGCTCAACGACACCGCCAGCCCGCTCACGCAAGCCATCTTCCGTCTGATGGGGCTGCCCCGGGAGGCCGCATGAGTCTGACACTCTTCATCATGCAGTGCCTGAACGGGCTGCAACTGGGGGTGCTGCTGTTCCTGATGGCCGCCGGCCTCACGCTGGTGTTCGGCATCATGAACTTCGTCAACCTCGCGCACGGCTCGCTCTACATGATCGGGGCGTTCATCGCCGCGACCGTATACAACTACACAGGGTCGTTCGCGCTCGCCGCCATCGCCATCGTCCCCGCCATGCTGCTGATCGGCCTGATCGTCGAATTCGTCGCGCTCAAGACGCTCTATGACCGAGATCACCTCGACCAGGTGCTGGCCACCTTCGGCCTGATCCTGTTCTTCAACGAGCTGGCACGCATGATCTGGGGGCCGTCGCCGTATTACATGGAAGTGCCCGACTGGCTCTCCGGCACGGTGGACCTGTTCGGCCTCGCATATCCGGCGTATCGCTTCCTCATCATCGTGGTGGGGCTGGCGGTGGCGCTGGGCTGCTATCTGCTGATTCACCGTACGCGCATCGGCATGCTGATCCGCGCCGGGTCGACACACCGCCAGATGGTCGGCGCGCTCGGCGTGAATATCGTGCTGCTCAACTCGCTGCTGTTCGGCCTGGGCGCGGTTCTCGCCGGGATTGCCGGGCTCATGGCAGGCCCCATCCTGTCGGTGCAGCCGGGCATGGGCGAGCCGATCCTGATCCTGACGATGGTCGTCATCGTGATCGGCGGCATCGGCTCGGTGCGCGGGGCATTCCTCGCTGCGCTGATCGTCGGTGTGGTCGATACGGTGGGGCGTACCGCCCTGCCCACGCTGCTGCGCAGCCTCATGGAGCGCAGCACCGCCGACACCGCCGGGCCCGCCCTCGCTTCGATGCTCATCTACCTTGTCATGGCCGCCGTGCTTGCCGTGCGTCCGCAAGGTCTCTTCCCGGTCAAACACGGTTGACGATGGAAATGAAACTGAATCTTCGCACCGCCGTGCCGCTGCTGTTGCTCGCCGTACTGGCGCTGGTGCCCCTTTACGCGACGTTTGCCCAGCAACCGTTCTATCTCACGCTGTTCGGGCGCATCGTCGTGTTCGCCATCGCGGCGGTCTCGCTCGACCTGATTCTCGGCTACGGCGGCATGGTGAGTTTTGGCCACGCGCTGTATCTGGGGTTGGGCGCCTATGTCGTCGGCATCCTCAGCTATCACGGCATGGACAACGGCTTCCTCCATCTCGGGGTGACGCTGCTGCTGTGCGCGGTCGTCGGTGCCGTCACCGGCCTGCTGTCGCTGCGCACGACCGGCATCGCCTTCATCATGATTACGCTGGCGTTCGCCCAAATGTTCTACTTCCTCGCCGTCGGACTGAGGCAGTACGGCGGCGACGACGGCCTGCCGGTCTCGGCCGGCAGCCGCTTCGGCAACATCACGCTCGACGACCCCGCCGCGCTGTATTACGTGGCATTCGCGGTGCTGTGCCTGTGCGTGTGGGCCGGCCGCCGGCTGGTGGATGCACGCTTCGGCATGGTGCTTCGCGGCGCCCGCCAGAACGATCGTCGCATGCGCGCGCTCGGCTATCCGACGCTGCGCTACAAGCTGGTGGCCTACGTCATCAGCGCCATGACCTGCGGCGTAGCGGGCATGCTCTACGCCAATCTCACGCACTTCGTCTCGCCCGCGTACATGGCCTGGACGGCTTCGGGCGAGTTGATCGTGATGGTCGTGCTCGGCGGGCTCGGCTCGTTCTTCGGACCGGTCCTCGGCAGTGCCGCCATGCTGCTGATCGAGGAATGGCTCAAGGGCATGACGGAGCACTGGATGATCATCTTCGGCGCGCTCATCGTCGTGGCAGTGCTGGTGTCGCGGCGCGGCCTGTATGGCCTGCTCGGCGACCTGCAGGTGCGGCTCGCGCGCCGTGCCCGTACCGCGGAGGGCAAAGCATGACGTTGCTCCGAGTCGACCAACTGGTCAAACGCTACGGCGGGCTGACCGCCACCGATCACTTCTGCCTCGACGTCGCGCCGGGTGAGCTGCACGCCATCATCGGCCCGAACGGCGCCGGCAAGAGCACGCTTATCGGCCAACTGGCCGGCGAGCTGCGCGCCGACGAAGGCACCATTCATTTCGACGGGCACGACATCACGACCCTACCGATCGAGCAGCGCGCCCGCGCGGGGCTCACGCGCTCGTACCAGATCACGTCGGTGTTTCGCGAGTTCACCGCGCTGGAGAACGTGCTGGTGGCCGTGCAGGCGATGCAGGGCCATAGCTTCGGTTTCTGGCGGCCGGCCATTCGCGAAGCGGCGCTTGTCGAACCCGCGCGCGAGATCCTGGCGCGCACCGGACTGGCCGCGCGCATGCATGTGCCCGCCAGCGCCCTCGCCCACGGCGAACATCGCCAGCTCGAACTGGCCATGGCACTCGCGGGGCGTCCGAAATTGCTGCTGCTCGACGAGCCGATGGCCGGCATGTCACAGGCTGAGTCTGAACAGATGACGCATCTGCTTGCCGATCTCAAAGGTGACTACGGCATCGTTCTGGTCGAACACGACATGGACGCCGTCTTCGCCCTGGCCGACCGCATCACCGTGCTCGTCTACGGACGCGCCATCGCTTGCGGCAACGCCGACACTATCCGCAATGATGCGGGCGTGCGCGAAGCCTATCTCGGGGACGATACCCGCAACGAAATGCTGGGAGCGACCGCATGAGCCCCTTGTTGTCTTTGTCCGGCGTCGAGTCTTTCTACGGCGCCAGCCAGGCGCTGTTCGGCATGCAACTGGAGATCGAGCGCGGGGCGTTCGTCACGCTGCTTGGCCGCAACGGCATGGGCAAGTCAACCACCGTCAAGTCGATGACGGGCCTCATGCGTCCGGCCCGCGGCGAGATCGTATTCGACGGGCAGCCGGTTCACACTAGCCCGTCGCACCGTATCGCGCGCGCGGGCATGGGACTGGTGCCGGAGGGGCGCCAGATTTTCCCCACGCTGACGGTGCGCGAGAACCTTGTGGCCACCGCAGGCAATCGTCATGGCGCGCGCGCGCCGTGGACGCTGGAACGCATCTACGGCCTGTTCCCGCGGCTGCGCGAACGCGAGAAAAACCTCGGCAGCAACCTGTCCGGCGGCGAGCAGCAGATGCTCGCGATTGGCCGCGCGCTGATGACGAATCCGAAATTGCTCATTCTTGACGAAGCGACGGAGGGGTTGGCACCGCTCATTCGGGGTGAAATCTGGCAGTGCCTCAAGCAACTTAAAGGAAGCGGCCTGTCCATCCTGTGCATCGACAAGAATCTCGCGCCGATGCTCGAACTCGGCGATCGCCACTACATCGTCGACAAAGGCCGTGTGGCTTGGCAGGGTGACTCGCCGAGCCTACGTCAGGCGCTACCGGAATTGCAGGCGTATCTGGGCGTTTGACGCTTGTGCGGCACGGCGCACGGCACCGTTCTGCGTACACTCTACGGCACCTCGTTTCGACGGGGTGCTTAGTACTCGATAGGTGTCAGACGCGAAAATCCGGAGTGATTTGTGAAAGCACCCAGCAGAACTCTGTGGTGCAATCGATCCCGCTTGATTGACTTCGCAAGCGTGATTATCCCTTCACCTCTCACCGACACCCGGGTAGGACTATGGCTTACTCCAATACGCCTTCGAATCCCTTCCGCTGGCTGCTCTCTCAGGACACCGGTGCGCCACCGCCCGCCGAACCGGCGCACGTCAAGAACGGCCTTCCTGCGGATCTTCCGCTCAATATCAAGGAGCTGCCGCGTACGCCGCTTCCCAAACTCGAGGTCTTTCCCGACGAATTGCTCGCCCTGCGCAAGCACCTCGGCATGTCGCGTAACGTCTTCGCGCATTACTTGCGTACGAATCCGCGCACGCTGGAGAACTGGGAGCAGGGTCGCGCGCGCCCCAATGCCCAAGCCGCCTGCCTGATTCGGCTGGTGCAGCAGAACCCAGGACTCGTCTCCTCGCTCGCGCGTCTCTGACCCGCCTTCCGGCAGGGTCATGGGCCGATCCATCGCGACGGGCGGCATATGCCGCCCTTCATTGTTCTGGGAATCGGGTAGTCAGGCACTACGCCTTGAGGCCGCTACGCCTTGAGGCCGCACGCTTCGCGAAGACAGGCGACGAAGCGCTCGCACACCGGGCTCGGCGGCTTGTCGGCGCGTAGCGAATAACCCACGTCGCCGAAGCTGCCCGGCACGGTGTCGGCCAGCACGCGCAGCAATCCCGACTCCACGAACGGCGTGGCCGCCACCCGCGGCATCAGCGCCACACGGGGCGTCTCCAGCATCAATCCGATGTTGGTCAGCACCGAGAGTGACTCGACGACGTCCTCGGGCAACGCCAGCCCCGCATCGTGGAACAGCCGCTCGGCCGCGAGCCGTGATGGCGATTCCGGTACCGGCAGAATCCACGCGCCCTCGCGCAATTGCGCGAGCGGCACGCGTGCGGGTGCCTGGGTCCAGTGACGCACCCCGCCGACCACGCTGAGTGATTCGTTGAAGAGCACTTCGTGCGTCAGCGAGAAGGCGTTGGCGACGGGCAACCCCTTTTCGGGCAAACGGCCCACGACAATATCCAGGTCGCCGCTCGCGAGCGCCGGGAAGAGCTGCGCGGTCGTCGCTTCACGCACCGTGACCCGCACGCCCGGGGTCCTCGACTTGAGCATCGCGATCGTGCGCGGCAGTAAATCGGCTGCGGCCGAGATGAGTGTGCCCACGATGACATGCCCGCTGGTGCCCGCGCTGAACGCGTTCACTTCATCGGTCAGATAGCGCAGCTCCGCCATCAGCGATTTCACGCGATGTCCAAGCAATTCGCCCAGTTCCGTAGGTTGCATGCCACGGTTGCTGCGCACGAAGAGCGGCCCTTCGAAACACAACTCCAGTTCATGCACGATCTTGCTCACGGCCGGCTGCGTGAGACCGGTCTCGTTGGCCGCGCGCACGAGCGAACCCGTCTCGAGCACGCGATCGAAGACCTGAAGCTGGTGAAACTTGAGCTTTCGCCCGAGATTGAGGGCGGTCCAGGGCAGTAAGCGCATCGGCGTGCCGTTCAGGCCGCCGCCGCGGAGCCAGGCGGCATCACCGATGCCGGTCCCGACGCACCTTGCGCCACCGACGCCGCCGCTGCGGATTCGGCAGGTTCGGCCGACAGGAAGGCAGCGACGTACTCCTCAAGCATCGCGGCGTCCGGCAGCGACGCCGGATTGACATGGTGGTTGACGAGGCACCCGTCGAACGTCAGCACAAGCATATCCACCACGCGCGCGCGTCGCACGCTGTCGCGCGCCAGGCTCGGCGCGACAGCGGCCAGCATGCCCGACAGACGCTCGCGAAACCAGCGCAGCAGCGACGCGTCGTACGGATCGCCTGGGCCAACGGTGGCCAGCGCCTGTACCAGGTTGTGCGAGAAGCCGTTGTCGAGTCTTGGCGTCTGGGCCAGCAGCCCCGCGAGCAATATGCGCATGCGCGCATGGGCACCGTGTGCCGCCATGACCTCGGCTTCCAGCGCCGTAATGCGCGCCTTGAACCACGTTTCATAGACGCAGAAGAAGACCTGCAACTTCGCGGTGAAGTAGCTGTAAATGTTCGCGTGGGAAATGCCGGCGCGCTTCGCAATCTGCACCATCGTGGTTTCCACATAGCCCTTTTCGAGAAACAGGGCATGCGACGCATCCAGGATGGCCAGACGAATGTCTTCTTTCTTGACTTGTGGCATGGATAAGTCTGCCCGGATAGGCCGAGCACCTCAATCGATTTTGCTCAACGATCGCTGAATTCAATACCGAACTTCAGCGCGCACAGTATGCCAGCGCAAACCCAGCTTGCGGCGAAAACTAAGCGCAAACACTCCCCCGGACTTTCCCGATGCTTCGACGCATTCAGCGCGGATGGCGATGACAGACATCGCGTAATACGCCGCGTAACCGCGTGTTTCGCGCATCAAGAACGTGCCGTCGATGTCGCCTTTTGAGGGCTCTGCGCCGATATTTCAAATTTGAACAATTTCGACATCATGCATTCGACGCGCCACCGTGCGGAGGCAACGTCGGCGATGTCGCGTACGGATACGAACATGCACGACGGCGCGCGCCGCCGACAGCGCCACGATGATCCATCATCGTCGTCATACTCCAATATTAATTCGCACTCCATTTTATTGATCGATTGCGAAGTGTGCCTTCGGATACCCGCGGACGCCCTACCGTCACGCATGACCCAAGGGCTTTACAAAGTCTTACAAGATCGGTCGATCCAAATAACGCAACTTGCGTCAAACCTCGTGTCAGACATCAATCAACCTATGCTGACGAACGGCGCTATGAACACCGCGCGACACCCCCTTTGGACCGCGCGTCGACCGCGCATTGAATGTTCGCCATGCCCGCACCGTCAGCCACCGTGTTTATGAACGGCAGGCCATGCCTGCGAATTTCCGGGGTCCGACGCCCCGTTTGAAGGAGCCACGCGTCATGAAAACTACACAACGATGGATCTCGCACCTCTCCCGCTCGGCCGGTCCGGTGCTCGTGGGCGCCGCCTTGATCGGCACGCTGGCCGGTTGCGCCGGCATGACTCCCCGCGAATCACGTAATACGGCCGTCGGTGCCGGTGTCGGCGCCCTTGGCGGTGCTCTCATCTCCGGCGGCGACCTCGGCACGACCGTGGGCGGTGCCGTCGTCGGCGGCGTGATCGGTAACGTCATCACCGACGATCGCCGTCGCCGCTGATCGGCGCCGCCGTCATCAGGCGCCACGCATCTCGCCCGGCATCGCGTCGCGAGAGCGTTGCCGCCGCCACTGTCCAACGAACCAGGAGAAGCGCGACATGACAGATCAACCGACACGCCACCAACGTACGCTCCGGACCCTCAGGATCCGGCGTATCACGCGCCGGGCGCTCGCTGCCGGTGCGCTCAGCGCCGCTGCCGCCCTGGTGTTCGTCGCCATGCCCGGCTATGCGCAGTCGGGAGCGCCGATGACCGGCGTCGTGCCGACGACGCGCTCTGCGCCGGCACCGTTACCGGGTCCGGACTATGGCGACGCAGCCGATCAGAACGCGGCGCTCGGGCTGTACCTGCAACGCTCGTTCGACGCCATCGACACCAATCACGACGGCAAGATTGACCGCAATGAATGGTCAACCTTCCAGCACAGTCAGCTGCAGGCGCGTCGTGCCACTTTCGAGCGCTATTTCAAGGCGGCGGACAAGGACGGCGACGGCTATCTGAGCCGCACGGAAACGGCGGCCGCCGAGCCGTTCCTCGATCAGCATTTCGACCTGATCGACGCCAATCGCGACAGCAAGCTCTCGCCCGCGGAGATTCGCGCCTACTTCCGCCGCTACTATCACGAGCGCTCGCAAGCCGACGCGGGCACCACCAAGCCTTGAGTCCCCCGTTCAGTCGCACAAAAAAAATACGCCACGGCATGCCGTGGCGTATTCGCTTTCCGTTCCTGTGCACCGTGTGTCACCGCTGTGCACCTGGCGCAAGCATTACACGTGGAAGAACTCGGCGATCATCGCAGCGCCGAGGAACGTGCCGGCGTTCGCGAGGAACGACACGACCACGATGCGCCAGCCGAGGCGACGGAACGCCGGTACATCCTTGGCAACCGACAGGCCGGCGTAGGTCAGCATCGGTGTGACCAGCGACAGGAAGTTGATCTTGCCGGTGAACTGCGCGACGACCGGTGCGAACGGGAAGGCCGGTGAGGTCAGGAACATCGCAATGAGCGACACCCAGCATACGGCGGGCACCTTGCGACGCGTGGCGAAGTACAGCGCTTCGCCCACGATCACGGCGCCGATCAGGATGACCATGCCCGGCACGCCATCGAGGAATGGCGTCTTGAAAGCAATGGTGTTTCCGACCAGTGCCAGCGCGCCAGAGAACACCCAGGCGAACAAGCGCGCACCGAAATTCATCTCGACGGTATGCGCCGTGCTCGCTTCCTTGAGTTCCTTGGCGGCTTCGACGTCGGCCACGGCAGCGGCGTCGGCGTTGGCACGACCCCGGCGGCTCATGCGCCCCAGCACCGGCTCCATGACGCGGTAACCCCACACCGCGAGCGGCAGCGAGATGAACAGCGTGAAGTACGTGCCGACGGTCGTCGTGATCAGGTTGGATGCGGCGGCGAACGTGGCCACTTCCTTGGCGACTTCCGGTGTTTGCTGCGCGGCGATGGCCCCGGCGGCGGCGGCCATCATCGAGCCCGAGCCCACCCCGGCGCCCATGGCGAGCGAATGGGGGTGGAACAGGTTCAGGCTGGCGACGAAGCCCGCGAACAGCGAGATGAACACCGCGCCGAACACCGTGCCCGTCAGGTACTCGGCCAGCACGCCACGACCTTCGGGCGAATCAAAGCCGTACTTTTCACCGATGATGGCGAGGCTCGGCTCACGGCCGACCGAAAAGGTCGCGCCAATGGCTTCGCGCTTGATGCCGAGCATCAGGGCCACGGGCAGACCGAGGATGATCGTGCCCACGAAATGGCCGAACTCCTGGAACACGAGCGCCCAACCGGCGGCCACCAGCTTGGGCAGCGAGCCGCCCACGAGCAGACCCAGCTTTGCCACGAACAGCAGCAGTGCCGGTTGCAGAATGGCAGACGCCTGATGCTGCATCGACAGGTTGATCTGCGCAAAACGCGGCAGGCGCGCTTGCGACAGGCCCAACGCCGCGCCGAGCAGCAACGCCCAGACCATCGGCAACAACACGATCTTGCCGTGACCGGCATTGATGCTGATCGCCCCGATCAGCTCCGCGATCACGAGAATCACGATTGCCCAAATATATAGGCGCACGCCATCACTGAAGGCGCCCCCGTGCGGCTTTCCCGCGCTTTTTTCCATGACTGCCATCTGGGTCTCCCCTGCACTTGCTATTGAACCGGTCCGGTACCGTCCGGTGGACCGGAAGGTGTACGAACATTTCGGTGGTTAAGGAAATTCGGCACGCCATGTCGACATGCCTCGGTGACAGCAACAGCGTTCCGCGCCGAACCACCCGAGGGCGGGATTATACGCGGTCAAAAACACCGTTTCGGCCCCGAATCTCGCAGGCTGAAACGGCTCGGTCCCCAACGCGGCCTCGCGACCGGCGCACGGCCTCTTTCTCGCTCATCGACGTGCCGTTCCCAACCACGGAACGCGGGATGACAGTCCATGCCTGCGGCTTGTCGTCGGCATGCCGATGACTGACCGCGGGCCGGAATCAGACGTAGCCGAACGGCGTGGCCGGGTTGGCCGCAGTCTCGACCCACACACTCTTCGTCTGTGTGTACTCGTACAACGCCTCCACGCCGCTGGAGCGGCCGTAGCCGCTGTGGTGGTAGCCGCCGAACGGCGACGCGACGTTGATCGTCTTGTAGCCATTGATCCAGAAGGTGCCGGCATTGACCTGCGCTGCCACGCGGTGTGCGCGCGCAACGTCTTGCGTCCATACCGCACCGGCCAGGCCGAACTCGCTGTCGTTGGCAATCGCCAGCGCCTCGTCTTCCGTGTCGAACGGAATCGCAACGACAACCGGGCCGAAGATCTCGGTACGCGCCACGCCCATCGCGTTGGTCGCGTCGGCCAGCACCGTCGGGCGGACAAAGAAGCCGCCGTCGCTGCGCTGCTGCGAGCCGGCCGCCAGACGTGCGCCGCCCGCGACGCCCGCGTCGATCATGTTCATCACATGCTGATACTGCGTGCGGTTGCAGATCGGGCCGACTTCAGTGGTGTCGTCGAGCGGATCGCCCACGCGGATCTGCTGCGCGCCGCGCGCAAGCATGTCGACCATCTCGTCGTATACGCCACGCTGCACCAGCAGACGCGACCCCGCCACGCAGCTCTGGCCCGCGCTGGAGAAGATGGCGGCCTGAGCACCGAGGCACGCGCGCTTCAGGTCGGCATCGTCGAACACGATATTGGCGGACTTGCCCCCCAGTTCCAGCACGCTTGGCAGCAGGCGCTGCGCGGCGGCCGTGGCGATCTTGCTGCCCGTGGCCGGCGAGCCGACGAACACCACCTTCTTGACGACCGGATGCGAGATCGCCGCCTGACCGGTGGTGTGACCGAAGCCCGCAAGCACGTTGATGAGACCGCGCGGCACGCCCGCCTGCTCGGCGAGCGCGGCCACCACGAGCGAGCTGGCCGGGGTGAGTTCCGACGGCTTGAGCAGCACGCCATTGCCCATGGCGATGGCCGGCGCCAATTGCCAGCCGCAGGTAAAGACCGGGGCATTCCAGGGTGTGATCTGCAACACCACGCCCATCGCTTCGCGGCGCGTGTAGTTCAGGTGCGTGCTCGGCACGGGGATGACCTCGCCATAGAACTTGTCGGTCCAGCCCGCGTAGTACTCGAACATCTCGGCCACCTTGCCGACTTCGCCGCGGCAGTCGCGGATCGGCTTGCCTGCGCCGATCGATTCAAGCTGTGCGAGCGCTTCGGCGTTTTCGCGGATCTTGCTGCCGACGGCCTGCATCACACGACCGCGCGCCGCATGCGTCAATGCCCACCAGATCTTCTGTGCGGCTTGCGCGGCGTCGGCCGCCTGGGCGACGACGGCGGCGCCGGCGTCGCGGTACGTCAGCACCGCCTGCCCGGTGGCCGGGTTCACGATGTCGATGGTCGCTTCGCCCGTGCCTTCGAGCAGGTCACCATTCACGAACGAGCCGATGGTGGTGGCTTTGGGGAAGAACTTTGCAAATGCGCCGAGCAAAGCGGCGGCTTGTTGGTCTGCCATGAGAACACTCCGTGCGACGCGCCCCATCGGGCGCATCGAATCGTCAAACAATAAAATCAGATGCCGAGCCCTAGCGCCCGAGATAACGACACGCGATTACGCCTGGCCCGGCTCGATGAACTGCACGATGCGGTTGAAGTCCTCGTCATCGCCCACCGTTGCCGCGCTCGCGGCCCACAGACGGCCGGCCTCGGCAGAGAGCGGCCCCGTGGCGAGCGTGCCCGTCTGTTCTGCGAGGGCCATCGCCAGACGCACGTCCTTGCGCATGAGCTTCATCGTGAAACCGGAGTCGAACGCGCCATTGAGGATCCACGTCGGATAGTTGGTCTGCGTCACGCCGCTGCGGCCCGAGCCGGCGTTCACGCCCTCCAGCACCCGCGCCGGCGCCACGCCGGCCGCTTCGGCCAGGCGCATCGCTTCGCCGGCCACGACCAGATGCGCCGCGCACATCAGGTTATTGATCAGCTTGGTCACGTGACCGGCGCCCACGTCACCGATGTGCACACGCTTGGCCGACATGGCGGCAAGCACCGGCTCGATCCGCACGATGTCTTCCACCGAACCGCCCAGCACCATCGTGAGCGCACCGTTCAGCGCGCCCTTCGGACCGCCGGAGACCGGCGCGTCGACCAGCGCGATGCCCTTCTCGCGCAGCGTGGCGGCCAGCCCCCGCGTGCTGGCCGGATCGGCCGTCGATGTGTCGATGACGACCAGCCCTTCGCGACCGTTCGCGGCAATCCCGTCAGGGCCGTTCACCACCGCTTCGACCACTTGCGACGTCGGCAGCGACAGCACGAGGACGTCGGCTTCGCGGGCGAGTTCGGCAACCGACGCCCGCAGGCCGATGCCCGCGTCAGCCAAGGCGCGACCGGCGGCCGGCGACGGATCGAAGCCGAGCACCGTGAAACCGCCGCGCTGCAACGACAGCGCCATGCCGCGTCCCATGTTGCCCAGCCCGACCACTCCGATGATTTTCATGTTGACTCCAGATTGACTGCGAGGATGACGCCGCCCGCCAAAGGCCGCGTCGCATTGCTTCGTCAGCCGGACGTTCCGGCCAACGCTTGGGAATTCCCGGGAGACTCAATGCGGGTGGTTGACGAACTCCAGCACCACGTTGCCCGCAAACTCGGGCTCCACGACCAGCCCATGTTCGTTGTAGCCATAAGGCACGCCGTGTTCGCGCCACAGCGCCTCGACGTGGGCCAGGTCCGGCGCAAGCAGCGTGATGGCCACCGCGTGCGTACGCTCGGCCTGCGCCATCGGCAACCCGACGGCCGCATAACGCGCCTCGGCGCGCTGCGGCGAGAGCGCACGCAAGTGCCCGCAGCCGGTGTCGACCGCCGCGCCGCCGTCATAGCTGTCGACCTGTCGGTCGCCATAAATCCGCGCCCAGCGCGTGGCGAGCGCGCGCAGGGCCGCCACGTCCGGCGCCACGTACGTCACGCCGACGATGCCGGTCACGCCGTTCGCGTGCGCCTGCCACTCAGGCACCCAGATCAGTTCCGGGCGATGCTGTTGGCAGAGGAAGTTCGACGCGTCGCCCACCGCATCGTCGATGAACAGGCCCAGCGAGACGACCGCTTCGTCGGACGTGCCATCGGGTTTGCGCATCGCGCGGCGGAAATCGAGCAGGCCCTGCGTCGGCAGACCGGCCTGTGTGAGGTGCGCGTAGTCGGCGCGGGCATCCTGGCTGTGCAGGGCGACGAGCGAAACGCCCTCTTCGCGGGCCAGAAAGCGACCGAGATACCGGCCAAAGCAGAAGTCGCCGACCGCGTTCGTGCCGAACTTGCTGGCGTCGTCCACGCCGATCAGCTCGATGAAGTTGTCACCGAACATCATGAGCGACGTGAGCGTGCCCCACGGGTGATACGAGACCGGCGACGGCGAGAAGCCCATGCGCGCGTAATGCGCCAGCCGCCGCGGATGATCATGCACGGTGACCAGCGGGTGATCGATGCCGAATCGCGTGTTGCGCGGAGGAATCATCGGGTATCTCCGAAAAGGATCGGTGCCGGCCCCGGCATCCCGTGGGATGACAGTGCGCTCTTGTGCCTGTGCCGCGGCAAACATCGCGTGAAAACGGATGCGGAATCGGGCCACCGTCGGCGGGCCTCGCCTGGGTTCGTTGCCCGCCAATAGGGCCGATCCGCATGCTTTGCAGTGTGGATTGAAAAAAAACGACGCTCAATGACAACGCTTGAAGATTTTTGTTCTAAAAATTAGTCTTTAGGGTATGACACCTGCCATCAACGAAAGCCGTCTGTTGTATCTGTTCGAAGCCGTCCAGTGCGGCACCGTGCGCGCTGCGGCGGACAGGCTCGACATCGCCCCCTCGGCCGTCAGCCGCCAGATCGCCCTGCTGGAGGCCGAAATGGCGCTGCCGCTCATCGAACGCCACAAACGCGGCGTCCACTTGACGCAGGCTGGCCGACTGCTCATGGAGTATTACCGGGAGCAGCGCGCGCACCAGGAGGACTTGCTCGCCAAGCTGCAGGAAGTTCGGGGATTGCGGCGCGGGCATATCCGCTTGGCCGTCGGCGAAGGGTTCGTCAGCGATCTGATGGGGGCGCCGCTGCAGTACTTCTGCAAGCGCTATCCCGACATCACACTCACGCTGGACCTGGCGGGGACCAACGAGGTCATTCGGCTCGTGGCGGAAGACGACGCGGATATCGGGCTGGTCTACAACCCACCGGCCGAACCCAAGATCGTGTCGCGCGCGCAGATGCGCCAGCCGGTGCACGCCATCGTCGCGCCCGACTCGCCGCTCGTCGAGCGTTGGGACAAGACCGGGTCGCTCAAACTCGACGCGCTGTATGACGTGCCGCTCGCCCTTATGCATGGGGCCTACGGCACGCGCCAGTTGATGGCGCTGGCCGAGCAGTCGGAAAAGTATCGGCTGACGCCCGCCGTCACGACGAACTCGATTTCCGTGCTCAAGCATTTCGTGCGCGCCGGACTGGGCGCCACCTTCCTGCCCGCGTTTGCCGTGTCGCAGGAGATCGAGGCCGGCGAGCTGCGGGCGCTCCCGATCGATCACCCGATTCTCAATCGTGCCGAAGCGCATCTCGTCACCCGTGCCGGCCGACGGCTGTCAGGCGCGGCCAACCGCCTGCTGACCCATTTGGAGGGCAAGATGGAAGCGTTCGGCGCCCCGGACTGACGCGACCGTCCGACCTCGCCCGGATGCGAACCAGGCCGCCGCGTCCCGACGTTTCGGTTGCTCGCGCGCAACAATCGGGGTACTAAGCCTTTCCCCGATGTTGCTTACCACGGAATTCGGATATAAAAGAAGCCATCCGGGCGATAAGCGCGTGTTGCTTCGCAGTTCATGAAATGCGGCGCATCGCGCGTCATCTCGCCAGCCGAATCTGGTTGTGCGGCCGCGCGGGCGCCTGTCCGGGTGTCACGCACCGCCGCCGACGCAACGCCAGTGGACTGCCATGTTGACGAACTCTGACGACCAGAGCGTGACGGCATCACTCGCAACCGCCCGCACACCTTTATGCGGCGCCTGTTGCCCAGGCGTGCTCGCTTCCCGACGCCTTGTCATTCGTAACGAATTTTCAGGTTTTACCGACGGCATCTCGGGTCGTCGTCACTGGGACGCTTTGCGACGACGACGGCCATAACGTTGCAAGAATGCGTGGGGCAAAACGCAACCTGGGGAGCAGACCATGAAAAAGAAGCTCATCGCAGCGAGCCTGCTTTGCAGCATCGGTACGTTCGCGCACGCGCAATCGAGCGTGCAACTGTATGGCCGCGTGGATGGCGGCTTTCAATTCATGAACCACCTGCAGGACGGCAACGGCGGCACCGCGTCGCGCTGGAGTGCCCAAGGCGGGGACTACGGCACGAGCCTGTTCGGCTTTCGCGGCTATGAAGATCTCGGACAGGGATTGCATGCCGTATTCAATCTGGAAGGCGGCTTCCAGTTGATGAACGGCTTCAACAACAATGGCTCGGGCTCGATTTTCGACCGGCGCGCGCTGGTCGGCTTCAATTCCCGCTCGTGGGGGCAACTGACGATCGGGCGAAACCTGTTCATCAGCAACGGCGTCTGGGACTTCGATCCGTTCCAGCAACAGGCCTTCTCCTCGGCGTCGCTCGTGCGCGGGCGTAACTGGCCGCAGGCGAGCAACACTGTCAACTATCAAAGCCCGAACTGGTACGGCTTCGACGTGGCAGGCCAATATGCGTTCTCCAACATCGCCGGGCAGTTCAACAACGGGCGAGGCATGGGGGCGCAGTTGACCTACACGCATGACCGGTTCCAGTTGCGCGCCTTGTATGACGAAATTCGCGACAGCACGGGGCGCTTCACCGATGTCTTCGCCACGTCGCGCGAGTACTTCGCCGGCGCGAATGTGTTCCTGAACCGCTTCACGATTTCACTCGGCTACACGCACATGTCCGCGCCGGACGCGCCCGCGCCCGACTTCGCCACGCGTGCCGACCATTACTGGGCCGGCGTAAGGTATCAAGCCACCCCGGTTTGGGCCGCGAATGCGGCGGTTTATCACGTCAACGTGCCGGGCGGCTTCGGCAACGCGACGATGTTCGAGGTGGGCACGACGTACAGCCTGTCGAAGCGCACGTTCCTGTATGGCACCCTCGCTTACGTGAAAAACAGTTCGAACCAGAACTTCTCGGTCGCGGCCATTCCGAGCGACTCGCTCGACAACCCGCCCGCCGGGAAAGGCCAGACTGGCGCCTATGTCGGTGTGTCGCATTCGTTCTGATCGGGCGGCGTAGCAGCGAGCCCCCGGGCGCAAGATGCAAAAAAAAAGCCGTCCGGCGCATTGCCGGACGGCTTTTTCCTGACGATAAGTAACGGGGCTTTCGACCCAAATGTATTCGGCCAATAACGCATCGATCATGACTGCGCGATGCGCGATCCGAATCGTCTTCCGAGGCGATCCGCGCTTTCCCCTTGCGAGGAAAGCGTCTTGCCGACTTCCTTAGAAGCGATACTTCGCCGAGATACCGCCACCCAGCGCGCTTTCGCCCTTGCGCACGCTGACGTTACCGCCCACGCGCACTTCCAGTTGCTT
>NZ_CABPRU010000013.1 GCF_902459705.1 Pandoraea terrigena
TTCACGTTCGCAATGTCGACGCCACTGCCGTCGCTCTTCACGCGAACCTTTACGTTGTAATCCACTACCCGTTTGACGGGGACAAGCACCTTCATGCGGAACTCCCTTGATTCGGAAAACCCGGGCGGCGGACCACGACGACCGCTCTCGCCCCCCGGCAAACGTACGACCTTACTCGATCTCTCGCCCTTTCGTTTCAGGCAGCAGGAGGGCGGTGATCAGCACGACAAGATAGGCACCGCCGGCAAACATGCCGATGGCCGCGCCAAGCCCGCTGGACTTGGCCAGATAACCGACCAGACTCGGGAACAGGGCACCGAAACCGCGCCCGAAGTTATACGTGAAGCCTTGTCCGTTGGCACGCACCGCCGACGGAAACAGCTCGGTCAGGTAAGCGCCCATGCCACTGAAAATGCCCGACGCCGCGAACCCCAGCGGGAAGCCGAGGATCAGCATCTGGTCATTGCTCAGTTGAAGCTGCGTATAGGCATAGATGGTCACCCCCGACAGCACGGCGAAAATCAGCAGGTTGGCACGCCGTCCCAGACGGTCGGTCAGATAGGCACCAGTCAGATAGCCGATGAACGACCCCAGAATGATCACCAGCAAATAGCCACCGGTACCGATGACCGACAGGTGACGCTCCGTCTTCAGGAACGTGGGCAGCCATGTCGTCACGGCGTAGTATCCGCCCTGCACGCCGGTACACAGCAGCGCGGCAAGCGCCGTGGTCTTGATGAGCGACGGCGAGAAAATCGCCCATGGCGAGGTGCGCTTGGCCGCGGAGGCCTCCTGTTTGCGTGTGCGCTCGAACAGCGCCGGCTCCGGCACGTTCTTCCGAATGAAGAGCACGAACAGCGCCGGGATCACGCCAATCCAGAACAGCACGCGCCAGGCATAGGCCTCGGGCAGCAGCGAGAACGACGCCGTGTAGCACAGCGCCGCCACCGCCCAGCCGATGGCCCAGCCGCTTTGCACAGTGCCGACGGCGCGTCCGCGATGCTCGGTGCGGACGATCTCGCCCATGAGCACCGACCCCACCGCCCACTCGCCGCCAAAGCCCAGCCCCTGCAACGCGCGCAGCACGAAGATCTGCTCGAAGCTCTGCGCAAAGCCGATCAGGACCGTGCAGACGGAGAACCACAGAATCGTCGCTTGCAGGATGCGCACGCGCCCGAAACGGTCGGCGAGCATGCCCGCCAGCCACCCGCCGATGGCCGAAAACAACAAGGTCACAGTGGCCAGCATGCCGGCCTGTGCCTTGTCGATATTGAAAAGGGTGATCAACGTCGTGATGACGAAGGTAAACACCATGAAGTCGAGCGCGTCGAGCGCCCAGCCGCCGAACGCGGCGACAAACGTGCGCCGCTCGGTCTTGTTCATCTGCCGATACCAGTCCATCTTGTCTCCTCTAGACGTTTTGAAGTGCGTTGAAGTGTTGTTCGTGCGACGGCGCGCGATACGCCCGCCAGTGACGGCAAGGTCAGTCCATCAGGCCGTTGCCGGAAAACCGTAAAGACGCGCCGGGTTGTCCACGAGAATCCGACGACGCGTGTCGGCGTCGGGCGCCCACAGCGGCAGCAGATTGCGCAACGCACCGGTGTTCGGCATGCGCGTAAGCGACACATGCGGCCAATCGCTACCCCAGACCATGCGATCGGGAGCGTCCTCGATCAGCGCTTGCGCGAACGGCGTGACGTCGTCGAACGTCGGGTAGCGCTCGCTGATGCGATAGGCGCCCGAGAGCTTGACCCAGTACCCGTGATCGCGCACAAGCGAGCGCAGCGCGGAAAAGCCAGGGGCATCGAGCCCCGGCGCCACCGGCGTGTGCCCCATGTGATCGACGATGCCCGGCACCGGTAACTTGGTCATGCGCGGCATCAGCTCGGGCAGCGCGTTCACGTCCATGAGGAACTGCATGTGCCAGCCAAGCGCCTTGATGCGATGCGCGAGCGTCTCCATCGCCATGAAGCCGATGCCGCCGCCGAACAGCACGTTGATGCGCAACCCGCGAACGCCCGCCGCGTGCATCGCTTCGAGTTCGGCGTCGGTCACCTCCGGCGAAACCACCGCGATACCGCGCAGACGGTCGGGATTCCGGCGCAACGTCTCGAGCAGGTAGCGGTTATCCGTGCCGTAGACGCTGATTTGCACAAGCACGCCGTACGTCATGCCGGTGGCATCGAGCATCGCGAGGTACTTGTCTTCGGGCGCGGGCGGCGGCGTATAGCTACGCTCGGGCACCATCGGGTACGCATCGCTCGCCGCAATCACATGCGCGTGCGTGTCGACGGCGCCGAACGGCACCGCGAACGACGGCGGATCGATCTCTGGCAGCGGGCCGAGGCACAGCGGCGCTCCGGCCGCGGGGGTGGCAATCATATCGACTCCTCAAGGGGGCGAGGGCGACGCCCGGAACATCGGGCGCAGGCTGGGGGAACAGATCGAGCACCCGGAACGCCGGCACTCGTAGAAAGCAGGCGCTTACAGCAGCTTGCCGGGATTCATGATGCCGGCCGGATCGAACACGGCCTTGATCTCGTGCATCAACCGTAACTCGAGCGGTGACTTGTACTTCGCGAAGGACGCACGCTTGAGCTGTCCGATACCATGCTCGGCACTGATGCTGCCGCCGTAACGCGCCACTTCGTCGAGCACTTCGGCGGTGATCGCCTCGCCGTGCTTCGCCATGAAGTCCGCCGTCTCGCCAGCAGGGCGCGACAGGTTGTAATGCAGATTACCGTCGCCGAAATGCCCGAAGATGAAGGGGCGCACCTGCGGGCACACGCGCCGCACGCGCGCTTCGGCGCTCGTCATGAAATCCGGAATCGCTTCGATGGGCAGCGAGACGTCATGCTTGAGGTGCGGACCGTCCGCACGCTGAGCCTCGGAGATCTCCTCACGCAGCTTCCACATCGCCTCGACCTGCCCGAGCGTGGACGACACCACCGCGTCGGCGCACAGATCACGCTCGATGGCCGTCTCGATCACACGCTCCAGCAAGGCGGCCAGCGCTTGCTCGTCCGCCGTGTCGGCCAGTTCGACCAGCACGTAACCCGGGTGCCGTTCGCCGAATGGCGCCCGCACGTCAGGCACATGCGCCATCACCAGGTCGACGCACTCGCCCGTGAAGAACTCGAACGCCTGCATACGCGCGCCACAGGCCGCAAACAGCCACTCATACAAGGCCAGCGCCTGGCGCGGCGACGTGACCGCAGCAATCACCACCTGGCGCACGGGGGTCGGCGCGTACAGCCGCAACGCCGCTGCGGTGATCACCCCGAGCGTGCCTTCCGAGCCGATGAGCAACTGCTTGAGGTCATAACCGGTGTTGTCCTTGCGCAGCGTTCGCAGGCCATGCAGGATCTCGCCGTTAGGCAGCACGGCTTCGACGCCGAGCACCAGTTCGCGCGTCATGCCGTAGCGCACGACATTCACGCCGCCGGCGTTGGTGGCGAGATTGCCGCCAAGTTGACACGAGCCCTCGGCCGCGAGACTGAGCGGCAGCAGGCGGTTCGCGTCACGCGCGGCGCGCTGCAGGTCTTCGAGAATGCAGCCGGCCTCGGCGACCAGCGTGTTGGCGATGGTGTCCAGACCGCGCACGGCGTTCATGCGATCGAGACTGAGCACCACGTTCTGCGTGGACGCGTCAGGCGTGGCGCCACCGCACAGCCCCGTGTTGCCGCCGCGCGGCACGACCGGCGTGCGCGTGCTCTGGCACAGCGAGAGAATCTTCGCGACGTCTTCCGTCGCGCGCGGACGCACGACTGCCTGGGCATTGCCGTGATACATGCCGCGCCAGTCGGTGAGCCACGGCGCGAGGTCGTCGGGCGAGGTGAAAACACAGTCGGCGCCGACGGCGTCGACAAGGCGTTGAGCGAAGGCAGTAAGGGGCATAGGTTCGCGCGTCGGGGGTTACGGTGCGGAAGACGGCATCTGACGACGGGTCAGGGACGGGTCGGCGCGATGGCGCCGGTGATGATGTCGCGCCCGGGCAGCGTCAGGCCGAGACGCGCGGAAGCGCGCAACAGGTGCGAGAGCGACGCCGCCCGCGCCAGCAGCGGATCGCGCGCCTTGATGGCGTTGAACACCGCCACGTGCTCCTGATGCACCTGGGCGGCGAGTCCCTCGTGGCGCAGCGTGTTCGAGCGCGCCGCTTGCACCACCTGCCGCATTTGCAGGTTCAGGTACTGCAGAAGATCGGCGTAGTAACGGTTGTGCGTGGCACGCGCAATCGCGGCATGAAACGCCGTGTCGTACTCGACGCCGTTGTCGGCGTGATACAGGTTCGCCTCGAGTTTTTCCAGGATGCCGGCAAGCCGGCGAATGTCCTCGTCGGTGTGACGAACGGCGGCGAGCGCGGCGGCCGTGCTTTCCAGATCGAGACGCAGCTCGTAGACACTCGCGAGATCGGCGGCGTCTTGCCCGGCCGGCACCTGGAAGCCGCTCGACGGCGTGCGTGCCTTCACCGTCACGCCTGCGCCCTGCCGACTGTCGATCAACCCTTGCGCGCGCAGACGCTCCGTCACTTCACGAATCACGGCCGGGCTCACGCCGTAAGTCTCGGCGAGTTGCTTTCCGGTCGGCAGCTTGGCACCGATCGGGTGGACGCCCTGCCGGATCGCATCCTGCAACTGCTGCGCGACCTGCTCGGTCAAGGTCCTGGGCTTCGTCGTCATCCTGTCATGTCGTCCGATATTTTTCTGGTTTGCATGTTATCTGAAAACTTTAGATTGTTTCCACCGAGTTAACCCTAGGTTCTCGTCACCTCTCCTCGTCGCATGAAAGACAAAGGCGGTGAGGGAAACGCGTTCCCTCACCGCCTGCATTGCCACGCTTGATGCGCTTGATCCGTGTCGCCCTTAGAAGCCGATCAGTGCTTCCGTGACGTGGCCCACGTTCGGCGGTGCCGCGAAGCAGTCGCTCACCAGCGCGCGCCATTGCTGGAACGCTTCCGAGTTGCGGAAGTGGACGGTGTGGTCTTCGAGCGTTTCCCACGTCACGACGAGGCTGTAGTGCGTCGGCTGCTCGATGGACTTGAGCAGCCGCATGCCGTGGCAGCCTTTCGAACCCTTGAACAACGACGCCGCCTTGGCGACACCTTGCTCGAACGCGGCTTCGGTGCCGGGCTTCACTTCGATCTGGGCAATTTCAAAGATCATTGGATTTCCTAAGTGATTGGCGCGTGATGGCGCTTATGTCGGTGGTGTTGTCATCGCATGATGGCGTGGCCGGCGGCCCGGTATGGTCGACACCGGGGAGTCGCATGGCCCCGCGAGACCGTCAGATTCTATACCGCAGGTACATGTGACGCATCGCATGAACGGTCGCACACCCTTTCCGAGTTTTTCGGTCGGCGCGACTCACGTCGATGCACGAACTTCGCTCATCGGCTCGCCTCACGGCACCATGAGCGTGCAACCCGCGACGGCAAATTCCACATCAATAGATAAAATATTACTGAAAATCAATGATGTAGGAAATCCTGGCATCACTCTTGCTTATCATCGTTCTTCTTCATGTTTGCACCAAAAGAGCACATTCATGCCCAATTCCAATACACCCGGCGACGTGCTGTTTCTTCTGCTCGGCGCGATCCTGGTGCTTGCCATGCACGCTGGCTTTGCGTTTCTCGAACTTGGCACCGTTCGAAAGAAGAACCAGGTCAATGCCCTCGTCAAGATCCTGACTGACTTCGCGGTCTCGGGTCTCGCTTATTTCTTCATCGGGTATCCGCTCGCGTATGGCGTCGATTTCTGGTCGAGTGCCACGGTGCTCTCCGAGCACAACGGCTACGCGCTCGTTCGCTTTTTCTTCCTGCTGACGTTCGCGGCGGCAATTCCGGCCATCGTGTCCGGCGGCATTGCCGAGCGCGCCAAGTTTCATCCGCAGTCGGTGGCGACGTTCTTCCTCGTCGGCGTGATTTATCCGTTCTTCGAGGGCATCGCCTGGAACGGCCATCTGGGGGTTCAGAACTGGTTCACGCACGCGCTCGGCGCACCGTTCCACGATTTCGCGGGCTCGGTGGTCGTGCACGCCGTCGGCGGCTGGATCGGGCTGGCCGCGGTGCTGCACCTCGGCGCACGCCGGGGACGCTATAACGGCCAGGGACAAGTGGCCGCGCATCCGCCGTCGTCGATTCCGTTCCTGGCGCTTGGCGCGTGGATCCTGATTGTCGGCTGGTTCGGCTTCAACGTCATGAGTGCACAGCGCGTGGGGGGCATCTCGGGGCTGGTTGCCGTGAACTCGCTCATGGCCATGGTGGGCGGCACGCTCGTCGCGATGTGGGTTGGCAAGGACGACCCCGGCTTCATCCACAACGGTCCGCTCGCGGGGCTCGTTGCGGTGTGTGCGGGATCGGACGTGATGCATCCGCTGGGCGCGCTCGTCGTCGGCGCGGTTGCGGGGGGTCTGTTCGTGTGGCTGTTCACGGTGACGCAGAACCGTCTGCGCATCGACGACGTGCTCGGCGTGTGGCCATTGCACGGCGTGTGCGGCGTGTGGGGCGGCGTGGCCGCCGGCATATTCGGACAGACGGCGCTCGGGGGCGTCGGGGGCGTGAGCTTCCTCGCGCAGCTCGCCGGGACCGCGATGGGCGTAGTGATCGCCTTCGCCGGCGGCTATGTCGTGTATGGGGTGATCAAACGCTGCGTGGGCCTGCGGCTCGACGACGAACAGGAGTACTACGGCGCCGACCTCTCCATCCACAAGATCACCGCGACGCCGGAGCGTGAGACGAATTGGTGAGTGAAGCCTGAAGCGGGACGATAAACGGCTTACCGCGCTCGACAAAGGAGAGATTGCACACTTCCCAGAACTTCCAGGTCATCAACCATGACGAGCGCCGGGCCCGCACGATAGGTTCGCCATTTTGCAGGCCTGGCCAAACAACGACGTGTCGTGCTGGCTGAGGCTATGCCATCGTCAAGTGAATGAAGTGAACTCCGCTTCGGGACGCTTCTGTACCAGGCGCAAAATGTGCCGTCGCAAAAAAAAGTCCCTCCGAAGAGGGACCGAATCACCCGGGGTTTTGGCGTTCCCGTGGTTAAAAAACCGTGCCTGTCGATATCTCACCCTCATCGTCTGCAGGCGACGATGAGGCACGCAAGCGCTCGTCTGCGCCAATGCGCGTTAAAGCCGTCTTTCCCAACCTCGTTGTCTTGACGGCTGTTGCGCCGAGTATAGGAATGCGCAATCCCATCGTAAAATCATATTTTCAGTGACCTGATATCTGATTTTAAGATGATGAAAAACATCACAATGAAGCAGCTTCGATACTTTGTCGCCACGGTCGAGTGCGGCCAGGTATCAAAAGCGGCATCGCAAGAGCACGTGTCCCAGTCCGCCGTGACCGCTGCCATCATTGCGCTTGAGGGGGCGCTTGGGACAAAGCTCTTCGAGCGACATCCGCACGGCGTCAACGTCACCCTCGATGGCAACGATTTCTACAATCACGCTCGTCACGTTCTGGATTCGCTGGAAGATGCCGTCTACAAGTCGCGAGCCCGCTCACGCGGGGTATCCGGCGTAGTTCGCGTTGCCGCGTCGTATGCCGTCATGGGGTACTGCCTTCCAGAGGTCCTGGCTCGATTCCGTGCAAGCTACCCGGACGTGAGCTTCGTGTTGCATGACATGGACCGCGAAGTCCTCGAGAAAGCCGTTCTCGGCGGCGATGTGGACGTCGGCGTAGGATTGCTCTCCAACGTGTCGGATCTCGGGCGTTTCGCTCATCGAAGCCTCATTCGCTCGCCGCGAAAGCTATGGGTCGCGCCGACGCATCCGCTCGCCGCGCTTGAGCGGCCAACGCTACGCGACGTCGCAGAACATCCTTACGTCATGATTACGCTGGACGAAGGCGAAGCCTCGTCCATGCGCTACTGGAGCCGCGAGAAGCTGCAACCCAACGTGATATTGCGCACCGGGTCAATGGAAGCCGTTCGCGCGTTCGTATCGCATGGTTTCGGCGTGACGATTTTGTCCGACATGGTCTTCAGACCCTGGTCACTGGAGGGCAAACGGATCGAAACACGAGAGTTGAAGAACGCCATTCCGCAGTTGGAAGTCGGCGTGCTGTGGTGCAAGGACCGCGAGTGCTCCGCGGCGAGTCGGGCGTTCATTGATTTTCTGGCCGATACACGCCAATCTTGAAACGATATCGATAGTCTTGGAGACTGACCGTGTGGCAACCCGATGCAACGACGCTTCGCCTGTTCATCTCCATATGTGAATCCGGGAGCATCTCGCGAGCGAGTGTCCGCGAGGGAATGGCGGCGGCAGCCGTCAGTAAGCGAATCGCCGATATGGAGCACGCGCTCGGAGCACCGTTGCTGACGCGTCGATCGCGCGGGGTAACCGTGACGCCCGCAGGCGAAATCCTCCTGCGCCACGCGAAGCTTTTGACCTCCGGCGTCGAGAATCTCCATGCTGACTTGAGCGAGTTTGCGAGCGGTGTTCGCGGCATCGTACGCGTCGCAGCCAATGTCTCGTCCATCATTGAATTTCTACCGGAACAGATCGCCGCGTTCTTGCGGCAGAACAGCCGCATTAACGTTGTGCTCGAGGAGCGCGTCAGCACCGAAGTGGTGAGAAACGTCGTTGATGGCATCGCCGACATCGGCATTTGTCGCGATTTCGTAGGCGTCGGAGAAGTCGAAATCGTCCCATACCGTTCGGACAACTTCGCGGTGGTGGTTCATCAAAGTCACCCGCTGGCCAACAGAGATTCGCTCGCCTTCTCCGATACGCTAGAGTACGAGCAGATCGGTCTTTCGGTAAGCGCCGCAGTGAGTTCGCTGACAAAACGCATCGCCGCAGAGAGCCATCGCCAGATTCGCTATCGCGCGAACGTGTCGACGTTTGATGCGGCGTTCAGGCTGATTCAACTGAATCTCGGACTCGCCGTGCTCCCCGCCGAAGCGATCCCGCGATATCGCGACCTGTATGAACTGCGAGAAATTCCCTTGACGGATGAATGGGCACGGCGTCAATTCATCATCTGCCACCAAGCGATGGACCAGATGTCAGTCTCCGCTCGTAAGTTTCTCGACCACCTCCTCGCCTCGCCGCGCGCCTGACCCTCAGTCGATACCCTGATAGGGATTCCCCCATACCGCTTTCAGCACGGCTGGACGCGGGCAGCAAGCCATCGCACACGGCGATGGCCGCCATCGCCGGCAGCTGATTGTCCTGGCGCGCCCAGCCCGGCAAGCTTGGGGTTCGACCGAAGAAAGGAATCAGGAAACCATGCGGGAGACCCAACACGTTATCGTTCAGGAAGTCGGATTCAGAGACGGTCTACAGAGCATCTGTCGCGTCATGTGCACGGAAGCCAAGAAAAAGTGGATCGCCGCGACATATGATGCCGGTGTGCGACACATGGAAGTTACGTCCTTCGTGCCGCCCAAACGACTGCCTCAACTGGCAGACGCCACTGAAATCGTCGATTTCGCCATTCGACATCCAGACCTCACCGTCACAGCCCTTGCACCTAACCTTCGAGGCGCAGAAAACGCACTGAAAGCGGGGGTTCATCGCATCGTCGCTCCGATTTCGGTCAGCGAGAAACATAGCCTGGCGAATGTACGCAAAACGCCGGACGAGATGATCGACGAGTTCCGGCGGATGCGCGAACTTCGCGACAGCGATCCGTCCTGGTCCGGCACGCGAGTCGTCGCGGGTCTGTCCACTGTCTTCGGGTGCACGTATCAAGGCTATATCCCCGAGCGCGACGTGCGCGACATCGTCGACAAAGTCATCCAGGCCGGCGCCGACGCAATTGCGCTCGGCGACACCACCGGCCACGCCACGCCAACTCACGTTCGCCGATTGCTGGAGATGCTCCTCCCGCGCGCAGAGGACAAGGTGCCCAGCCTTCACCTTCATGACACCCGAGGGTTAGCACTGGCCAATGCCGTTGTCGCGCTAGACCACGGCATTCGAGAATTCGACGCCTCGCTCGCCGGTCTGGGTGGCTGTCCACACGCGCCCGGCGCCACTGGCAACGTCGCGACCGAAGACCTCGTGTACCTGCTCCATAGCATGGGCTTTGAAACCGGCATCGACCTCGAAGCGATGCTCCGGGCGCGCGACGTTCTCGCCGAGCACCTTCCGGGCGAGCCCCTGTACGGCTATATTTCCCGCCCTGGCGTTCTTCATGACTCGCTACTGCCTCTCCATAGTTCACGAGGGCTTCCACAATGAACGCCGGCGCACAAGACGCGAACCAGCAACACCCAAAGCTCCCGCTTGACGGCATCCGCGTCGTCGAAATGTCACACATGGTCATGGGGCCGACATGCGGCATGATTCTCGGCGACCTTGGGGCCGAAGTCATCAAGATCGAGCCGCCAAAGGGCGACGCCACGCGCCGGCTCCTCGGTGCCGGTGCCGGCTTTTTCCGCACATTCAATCGAAACAAGAAGAGTGTCGCAATCGACCTCGACACCGAGGGGGGCCGCGGTGCGCTCTTGCGCCTTCTTGACACTGCGGACGTCTTCGTCGAGAACTTTCGACCAGGACGTATGACAGCGCTTGGGATCGACTACGAATCGCTGCGCGAGCGCAATCCTCGCATCGTTTACGTATCGCACAAGGGGTTCCTCGACGGACCCTATGACAAGCGCCTGGCATTGGACGAAGTCGTCCAGATGATGGCCGGACTGGCTTACATGACAGGCCCCGTCGGCCGTCCGCTTCGAGCGGGCAGCTCGGTCAACGACATCATGGGCGGAATGTTTGGCGCGATTGGAGCACTTGCCGCACTCATCGACCGCAAGCAGTCGGGATGCGGAAAGCAGGTGCAGTCAGCCCTTTTCGAGAACTGCGTACTGCTCGCCGCCCAGCATATGCAGCAATTCGTGGTGACGGGGAGAGCGGCCGCCCCAATGCCGGAGCGCATCAACGCATGGGCCGTCTATGACGTATTCGCGCTTGCGGACTCGCATCAAATGTTCGTCGCGGCCACCGGTGACGCGCAATGGAAATCGCTGTGCGAGATCCTGAAGCTGCCCGACCTGGTATCGGACGTGCGTCTCCAATCCAATAACGATCGCGTTCTCTCGCGAGACTGGATGATTCCCATTCTGGCCGACGCGCTGAGGCAGCGAAGCGCCGAAGAACTCGCGACAGCCCTTGAACTCGGCAGCGTGCCCTTCGCGGCGATCACGCGCCCGGAGCAACTTTTCGACGACCCTCACCTGAAGGCCAGTGGCGGACTCGTCAAGCTCCGCCTTGAGGACGGCACCGAAACCGACATGCCACTCCTGCCCATTTCCATTGATGGCGCGAGATTGCAGCCTCGCCGCCATATTCCGTCGATTGGGGAGGACACCCTGTCCGTTCTCAGTACGCTGGGATACGACGCCGAACAAATTGGACAACTCGAACGCGCCGGCGTTTTGACGTCGGGCGCCAAGCCGATCGGGCGTGACTAGACGATCCTAAATCCCACGGGACGACGCGCGGGGACTCCCTTCGCACCACTTGAGAGCGCCACATGAACCTATTGAAATTGGACGACCTTTGTCCCGACATTGACGAATCCGCGTACGTCGCGATTGGGGCGACCGTCATTGGAGACGTGCGGGTCGACTGCGGGTCGACGATCTGGAGCAACGCGGTATTGCGCGGCGATAACGAATCGATTCGAGTGGGCAAGAACGTCAACATCCAGGAGGGGGCCGTTCTACACACGGACCCCGGCTATCCCATCGTGATTGACGAGGGGGTGAGCATCGGGCATCAGGCAATGCTCCATGGTTGCAGAATCGGAGCGGGCAGTCTGATTGGCATCCAGGCAATCGTGCTCAATGGCGCCGTCATTGGCGAAAACTGCCTGGTTGCCGCGGGCGCGCTCGTGACCGAAGGAAAGTCCTTTCCCGACAATGCCCTCGTTGTCGGCACGCCCGCAAAAGTTGCCAGGATGTTGACCGACACAGAAATATCAAATCTGAAGGCCAACGCGTCGGACTACGCCGCCAAAGGCGCGCGATACAAGCGCTCCCTCACACCTGCCGGTTAGATTGCGCCACCCGGGAGCATTTTGGCGAACCGAAACACGTGCCACGGGCGCCACCACACTAAAAGCAGAGCCTGAACTATTCAGGCCAGGAGACGCGAATGAAATCACCAAGCACCTTGGAACTTGCCGCCGAAACCGATGGCATCGTTAGTAGTCCTGGAATCCACCTGTCACCGACAATGGCATCCGACGGTCTTGGCGTCGCAGAAATTTCCGCACGCCTGGATCGTCTACCCGCTACCAGAACCATCTGGAAAATGGTGTTGATGCTAAGCCTTGGGTATTTCTTCGAGATCTACGACTTGATGTACACGGGCTACATCGCCCCAGGCCTGGTCAAGCAGGGAATACTTACCACGGCAACGCATGGGTTATTCGGAACCACGGGAGTTGCTAGCTTTATCGCCGCGTTGTTCTGCGGCCTCTTCGTCGGCACGATCGCCTGCGGCTTCCTTGCCGACAAGTACGGGCGGCGAGCGATATTCACGTACGCCCTGCTGGGCTACGTCGCCTCGAACGCCATCATGGCATTCCAGACGACCGCCGTCGGCCTGAACACCTGGCGGTTTCTCGCCGGCATCGGGTTGGGCGTCGAGTTGGTGACAATCGGCGCCTATATGTCGGAAATCGTGCCGAAGCACATCCGGGGTCGCGCGTTTGCCGTAGGTCAAGCTATCGGATTCAGTGCGGTTCCCATCGTGGCCTTCATTTCCTTCGTGCTGGTTCCACGCACCCTTCTCGGCCTTGAAGGCTGGCGCTGGGTCGTGTTGCTCGGCGCGCACGGCGGCATTCTTATCTGGTGGGTGCGCCTCCATCTTCCCGAGAGTCCGAGATGGTTGGCGCAAAAAGGACGCATCGAAGAGGCCAACGCCATCCTTGGCAACATTGAGCAGAAGGTTTCGCAAGAGTATCGCGCGCCATTACCGAACCCCGTGGCGTCCGATACCATCGCGCACAAGGCGAGCTTCTCGGATATGTGGCGACCGCCCTATCGTCGACGCACGTTGATGATGATGGTGTTTCACATCTTCCAGACAGTGGGCTATTACGGATTTGCAAGCTGGGTGCCAACGCTTCTGATGAAGCAAGGTGTCACCGTCACACACAGTTTGCTGTATTCGAGCCTGATCGCCATCGCCGCCCCAATAGGTCCGCTGCTCGGACTCTTGATCGCGGATAAGTTCGAACGGAAGACCGTCATCGTCGCGCTCAGCGCCGCCAATGTCGTGTGCGGACTTCTCTTCAGTCAGCTCCGCGATCCCGCGCTTCTGATCATGATGGGCGTCTGCCTGACGCTCGCTGGCAACATGATTTCCTTCACTTACCATGCGTATCAGACGGAACTATTTCCGACCAGCATACGCGTTCGAGCCGTCGGCTTCGTGTACTCGTGGAGCCGACTTTCCGCCATATTCAGCGCATTTTTTATCGCGCGGATTCTTAATCAATTTGGCGTTGTCGGGGTTTTCACATTCATCGCGGGCGCGATGGTCGTCGTTATGGTTTCCATCGGAGTATTCGGACCTCGCACGAAGAATGTCGGACTGGATGATCTCTCCCAATAGCCAGACGCGCTTGCTGGACGCCGCCCTCGGAAGCGCCTTCAGGGCTGGCAGGTGAAGCCCGCTTCCGGCCCGCGCCAGGCGCTTGAAGCGTCGTTCGCTGACGCCGGACCGGCGACGCGAATATGAATCGCAACGTCGCGCGATTGTCGAGGCACTTCGGGACTGCGCAGCGCAAAAGATGCAATGGCTTGACGAGCCGTTTACCCCGGCGCCAACCGCTCCAGCAACATCGCCACAAACGTTTGCGTGACGGGGGGCAACGTCCTCCCGCGCTTCTTGATCAACGCGATGGGTCGCACAAACGCGTCGTGATCGATGGGGCGGACCCGCAATTCCGGTTCTGCCCTGACCTCTCTGGCCGACGCCGGCAGGATCGTCACCCCGAGTCCCGCGCGGACCATCGCAACGGCCGTCATCATATACGTCGGCTCGCAGGCAATTTCCGGCGTGCAACCGCCGCTCGAAAACGCACTGTCCACCACCGCTCGCACACTGGTGCCTTGTGCCGTCAGCACCAGTGGCACGCTCGCGAGATCCGTCAGCGATACGCGCTTGCGTCGCGCAAGCGCATGCCCCGCCGGCAGCACCGCCACCAGGTGATCGGCGCCCGCATACAGTACGTCCACCTCCGCGTCGCTCAACTCGCCGCCCGTCAGGCCGATATCGACCTCTTCGTTACGCACCAGCGTCTCGACCACCCCCGCGACGGCATCTCTCACATGAAAACCCGCGCACGGTACCGTCACCTTCACCTGCTGGATCAACTCCGGCAGCACGCTCGCGGCAAACGTCGGCAAACAGGCGATGCGCACCGTGCCGCTCGAGCCGTCGCCGAGCGCGCGGGCGTCAATCAGTACATGCTCCATGTCGTGCAGCGACTTTTGCAGCAACGGCAGTAGCTCGCGGCCCGTCGCCGTCAGCGCGACATTCCGGCTGTTGCGATCGAACAGCCGCACGCCGACCGTCTCCTCCAGCCGCCGAATTTGCACGGTCAATGCCGGTTGCGACAAATGCAATCGCGCCGCCGCGCGCGTAAAGCTGCCTGTCTGCGCCACCGCGATAAATGCCCGAATGTCTCGTAGATTCAAATCCATTATGTTTCTTGATTGCTGCGATCAAATCATTTCAATTGATTTATCAACGCCTCGAACTTACGCTCGATCGCATCAAAAAACAACAAGGAGACAAGCACATGCTGCCATTACTGGGGCTGGCTACCATCGTCGTGCTGCTCGGTGCGATTCTTTCGAAACGCATGTCGCCGCTCGTGGCGCTCATCATCGTGCCGATCGTGGCATCGTTGATCGGCGGGTTCGGCTTTCATACCAGCAAGTTCGTCATCGACGGCCTCAAGAGCCTCGCGCCGGTCGTCGGCATGTTCGTCTTTGCGATTCTCTACTTCGGCACCATCACCGACGCGGGTACGCTCGACCCGATCATCGATCGCATCCTGAAAGCCGTCGGCACCCGGCCCACGCGGATCGTCATGGGCACGACGCTGCTGGCCCTGCTGATCCACCTCGACGGTTCCGGCGCCGTGTGCTTCCTGGTAACGATTCCGGCCATGCTCCCGCTCTACGACCGTCTGGGCATGGACCGCCGCGTACTCGCGGCCGCCGTGTCGATGGCCGCCGGCATCAACTTCCTGCCCTGGACCGGACCGATGATCCGGGCGTCGGCATCGCTTCACCTGCCGGTGTCGAGCCTGTTCAATCCATTGATTCCGGTGCAGGCCATCGGGCTGGTCTTCGTGTTCGGCATGGCCTACTGGCTCGGCCGCCGGGAAGAAAAGCGGCTCGGCCTGTCCGCCACGAGCGGTTCGATCCCGATGCCCAAACGCGAACTCTCGCCCGAGCAGCAGGCGCTGCGCCGTCCGAAGCTCTTCTGGTTCAACATCATCCTCACGTTGATCGTGCTCGGCACGATGGTCGTGATGGGCGAGAAGCTGCCACCGGCGATCATGTTCATGGTCGGCCTGTGCGTCGCGTTGCTGGTCAATTACCCTGACGTCGACATGCAGCGCAAGCGCATCGACGCGCATGCACGCGCGGCGTTGATGATGGCCGGCATTTTGCTCGCCGCCGGGGTCTTCACCGGGGTGATGCAGGGCAGCGGCATGCTCAAGGCGATGGCGCAAGCGGCCGTCGGCTTCGTGCCACCGGGCATGGCCAGCCACATTCCGGTCGCGCTCGGCCTGCTGTCGATGCCGCTGAGCATGTTGTTCGATCCCGACTCGTTTTACTTCGGCGTACTGCCGGTCATCGCCGAGGTGGCCGGACAACTGGGGGTGCCCGCCGTGCACGTGGGTCAAGCGGCCCTGCTCGGCCAGATGACGACGGGGTTCCCGGTCAGTCCGCTCACGCCTGCCACATTCCTGGTGGTCGGCCTGTGCGGCATCGACTTGGCCGACCATCAGAAATTCACGTTTCCGCTGCTCTTCGGCGCATCCATCGTCATGACGATGGCATGCGTCGCGCTTGGCATCTTCACGCTTTGAGTTTTACTGAACGGACCTGACCCGCATGAACGGCACGCAACCTCCCCAGTCTTCGAGACGTATCCGGATCGGCGCAGGCGCCGGGTATTCCGGCGATCGCATCGAGCCAGCCGTTGAACTCGCGCAGCAAGGCGCGCTCGACTATCTCGTCTTCGAATGCCTGGCCGAGCGCACCATTGCCATGGCGCAACAGGCGCGCCGCCAAGACCCGCAATCGGGTTACGACCCGTTGCTCGAAGCGCGCATGACGGCGGTATTGCCGTCAGCGCTGCGCAACGGGGTGCGGATCATCTCGAACATGGGCGCGGCCAACCCCGTCGCGGCCGCTCGCAAGACGGCAGAGATCGTTCGCGCACTGGGTCTGGGCGACGTCAGGATCGCCGCCGTCACTGGCGACGACGTGCTCGACGTCGTACTGCAAAGCAGCGCCCACTTCGAAGAATCGGGCGAACGCGTGGCGTCGTACGGGAATCGTATCGTGTCGGCCAACGCGTATCTGGGCGCGACCGGCATCGTCGACGCCTTGGCGGCAGGCGCGCAGATTGTGTTGACGGGCCGGGTGGCCGACCCGTCGCTGTTTGCCGCACCGCTGATCCACGAATTCGGATGGCGCATGGACGACTGGGAAACGCTGGGCCAGGCCACCGTCGTCGGACACCTGCTGGAGTGCGCGGGACAGGTCACGGGCGGCTACTTCGCCGATCCCGGCTACAAGGACGTGCCCAACCTCGCGACGCTTGGGTTCCCGATTGGCGAGGTCGCGCCGGACGGATCGGTCGTCATCACCAAGGTTCCCTGCACCGGTGGACGCGTGACGCAAGCCACGTGCAAGGAGCAGTTGTTGTACGAGATTCATGATCCCCAGCGATATCTCCAGCCCGACGTCGTCGCCGACTTCTCACAAGTCAGCGTGGCGGAAGAAGCGCCCGACCGGATCAGGGTTGCAGGTGGACGCGGCACGCCCCGCACGGACACACTGAAGGTTTCCGTCGGCTATGTCGACGGATTCATTGGCGAAGGACAGATCTCGTACGGGGGCCCGGGCGCCGTTGCACGGGCAAGGCTCGCACTCGATATCGTTCGCGAACGACTGGCGCTGACGGGCGTACCGACGAGCGAATTGCGCTGCGATCTGATCGGCGTGAATTCGCTGCACGGCGACACGGCAGGTGCGCGCCACGCTGAGCCCTGCGAAGTCCGTGTGCGCGTGGCCGGACGCACGACATCAGCCGAACAGGCGCTGCGCATCGGCAACGAAGTCGAGACGTTGTACACCAACGGACCGGCGGGTGGTGGCGGCGTGACCAAGTCCGTACGCGAGGTGCTCGCGGTCCAGTCGGTGCTGCTGCCGCGCGAGCACGTCAAACCGGCATTTACCTTCGTGGAGATTTGAGATGAAGCTGCGTGAACTCGCGCATTCGCGCACGGGCGACAAGGGCAATACGCTGAATATCTCGCTCATCTGCTACGACGCACGACATTACGAGCGCCTGCGTGCCGAGGTCACGGCCGGGCGGGTGAAGGCGTTTCTTGGGGACGTCGTACTTGGCGACGTCGTGCGTTACGAACTGCCGCGCCTGGCCGCGTTCAACTTTGTCCTGGGCAAGGCGCTCGGGGGCGGTGTGACGCGCTCCCTGGCGCTCGACGCCCATGGCAAATCGCTCAGCTCGGCCTTGCTGGATCTTGAGGTTCCGAATAGGGATTGACGCGCGTCGCCATGCCGCCCCCTCACACCCGCGTCGACTCGATATCGAGATGCACCACCCCCGAGCGCGTACGCGTCACGCCTGGCGGGACATCGGGACGGTCATGCGGCGACGACTCGGTCGCTTGCGACACCGTTGCGCTGCACGACGACACGACTCGTTCCAGTAGCGCCGCGCTCCAGTGTTGATACAGCAACAGCAAACGATACGACGTTCGTACCGGCGTTGCGCCCCCACACTGCCACGCCCCTGCCTTCCACCGCTGTCCCCACGGACTCTCGGCCGGATCCCGGCTCAGATAGTGATGGTCGTCAACGCATGACGCGTGGCACGGCACGTTGAACGCCTCGCAAGCGGCGGCAATGTCGCTTACCGTCAGCGTCTCGCTGGATGCCAGCAAGCGCTCACGTAAAGCCCCCTGCGACGCGATGGTCGCCAGCAGCGGGGTATCGCAGTGCGTCGCGAGCTGCGTCACGCGATCGACGCGAGCGAGCACCATCGCCTGATCGTCGGCAGATACGATCGCGAGCCTCCCGCAAAGCGACTCCCACCGGTGCGTCAAGTCCTTCGCGTCGACGGTAAACGCCGTAGTGCGCGCCCAGGTGCCAAGCAGACTCGTCACCGCGCGACACGAGTCGAGCATGAGACCGGCCACGCGCAAGAGCCCCCGGTAGCCATCGGTCCCGCTCGCCCCGCTCGCGAACCACGTCGGCATCCAGAGCCCCAGCCGCGCGGGCGGCACGGCCGTGTTGGCAAACGTGAAGAGCGTGGCGACGTCGCGTGAACGCGTGAGCGCCGCGAGGGTACTTCGCCACGTCGAAGGCACCGCAGATGGCGGCATCGGCGGCATCAGACACGCTTCAAGCAGACGGCATCCCGCATCCATGCGCTTGAGCACCTCGTCAACGGCGTGATGGCGAATCAGCGTCGGAGAGCCGAGCGACTGCGTCATGACGCCCTTCGCTCCCTCGAACGCCAACAGCGTCCAGTCGGCCCACGGCACCCCGAACGGCGTGTTCGCGGCTGCAGCACCGCGTCCAGCATCCGGCCCCCCGTCATCCGCGCCCGCCACGGTGGCCCCCTCCTGATAAAAGCAAGCCGCAATGATCGCGAGTAACGACAGGTTGCCCACGAGCGACAAGGCATCGCGTGCCGCACGAAAATGCCATCCCCGGTCACCCGTCGCAGCCATTGCTTCAAGCCATCGCGTAATATCGCGGCACGCGGGATCGACACCGGCGTGAGTCGCGTCGCGTGTGTCCCCACGGGAAGTGGGCGCCAACATCGCGTCTGCCTGTGTCACGGTGTGCGCGAGACGCGCATCGCGCATATGCGCCAGACCAAACTCCTTGCGGTAGAAATGCTGGCAGGGCCCGGTCGTCACCCACAATCCTGCCCATGCCCCGACAAATGCCCGCGCAAGCACAGGATCGATGCGACTTGACGCCCCGCCCACATTGCCCCGTACGTTGCCGGCCACGTTAGCAGCCTGCGTAAAGCGCGCCTCAAGACCGGCTGGCTCGGCAAGGCGTTGCGTCGTCTCCCCCCACCCGCCTGCCGGGCGGGTACCCCTTACCGTGCCCCAACCGCCGGCGCCTGCACACTGCTGGTACCCCATCGCTGCCCTCCACATGGTCGTCGCCGGGCGCACCGGCAAACTGTCGACTATAGGCAGGCGGCATCGATTCCGCGGCGCCCCGTCGAGCGGGTACGCCCGCATGCCCGGCCCCGCCGGCGTCAAAGCCGATGAACGTCGCGTCCCGTATTCCCCCAGCAAGTGCCCACTTACGCACGTTGCGCAGGACAGCGCGTCATCTCCTCTCGCCAAGTGCCGACGCGTCGCGGTAGACTTTCGGACACCTGACGTCAGCGGCCACTCGTGCGCCCTGGCGAGCCCTCACTTCGCCGAGATTGCCGCGAAACCGGTGGGCCGATGCCACACCTGCCCGCCAGGCCCGCTGACGATCCACGACATTTCGATGCTAGAACGCGAGCGCGCCCGCCGCGCACACCCTGCCCCTATGGTCAATAGCCCGTCTCAGATGCTTGCCGCGCCACTCAACGCGCTCCCCCTTGTTCCGCTCGCGCCCGACCAGATCCCGCTGGGCGAAGCCCTCCCCTGGGCGATCGTCGATCGCAACGGGGAAGCGCTGCTCGCCGAAGGCGATATCGTTCCCACCCAGGCTGGGCGCGACTGGTTGTTCGCGTCGTTCGCGCCGCATCGCGCCGCCACGCTCGGTGACGACGACACCGCACCGCCCGACGTTGCGCCGCCTTTGGCATCGTCCCCGGACAATGCCGCCTCCGGCACAACGCAACCACAGTACGCACTCACCGACCTGAATCTGCGTCCCGGCGACTGGCTGCAGATCCAGTTGCCGCCCGGCGCCGGGTCGCAGCGGGTACGCACCCGCGTGATCGGTTACGCGCCGAATCAGATGCTGTTCATCACCGCCCCGTCGGGCCGCACCGCCCCCCCTGCCCTGCAGGCCAGCGAGCGGCTCGAACTCTGGACGTTTTCCGGCGAAGACATCTATCACTTCGTCTGTACGGTCGAGCGCGTCGAGCGACTGCCGTTCGACTACGTCGTGCTGTCGTCACCCGCGCAGATCCGCCGCAAGGTGCTGCGCCGTTCGCAGCGAGTCCCCGCCAAGCTGGTGGTATCGGTCAGTGCGGGGGAGGCTCGCCACCTTGCACTGCTGCAGGACGTCAGCGCCGAAGGTGTCTCCCTGGTGGCGGACACGTCGCTCGGTGCGCCCGGCGACAGCCTGCGTCTGGCGTTTCGCGTGCGCGTCGGCGACATCGACATGCCCATCGACGCCAACGGCACGATCCGCAGCGTGCAGCAGGGCGACGACGGCAGTCATCTGCACGGCATCGAATTGCCTGTGCTCGACCCTGCGCATTACGTCGCGCTCAAGTGCTATGTCTATGAGCGCCTGCTCGCGCTCGGGGGGGCCTGATGGCAAAGCCTCCCCCTCTCGAGGCGGAGCGTCCGCGCACGCTCGCCAGCCAGACGCTGTTCCGCGGTCTCGATATCGTGGAAGCCGTCGCCGCCGGCATCGACACCGTGCCCGCGCTCTCGGCACACACCGGCATCACGCCGTCGACCACGCACCGGATTGCGTCGGCGCTCGTGCACGCGGGGTATCTGCGTTTCGAACCGCGGCGCGGCTACCGCCTGGGCAACAAGCTCATCGAACTGGGATTTCTCGCCTATCGACAGATCGACCTGCCTCGACTCGCGCGGCCGACGCTCGAATCGCTCGCGAGCGAGACGAAGGACACCGTGCACCTGGCCGTCGCCGACGGCTGGGAAGTGATGTATCTCGACAAGCTGCCCGGACAACGCGCCGTTGAAATCAGCTCGCGCATCGGCGGACGCAAGCCGATCTGCGTCACCGGGGTGGGCAAGGCGCTGTTGCTCGATCAGGACGAAGCCGCATGGAAGGCACAGCTTGCGCACTACCAGTCGCAAGCGTCCTCGGCACCGATCGACAAGGCGACGTGGCTCGCGCGCATGCACGACTACGCGCGTCTCGGTTACGCGTTCGATCTGGAAGACGACACGCCGCAGATTCGCTGCGTGGCAGCACCGGTGTATGACGCCAGCCAACGCATCGTCGCCGCCATCAGCGTGTCGAGCACGACCAAGTACATGAGCCGCGAGCGCATGCAGGAACTCGTGCCGCGCGTGAAGCACGCCGCAGCGCAGATCAGCCACCAGCTCGGCTGGTCGGGTCACGGGGGATGAGGCTCGTCGACGGCTTCTCGTCGACGAAAAAACGGCCCTTGCGTGCAAGGGCCGTTAGCGGTACGGCACGGGAGACGCCGCTACCCGCGAGATGCCTTGGGCGATGCGCGTCTTTGCACTACGCTGCGCGGCGCTTGAGCAGATCGAGCGCGACGTCGACGATCATGTCTTCCTGACCGCCCACCATGCGACGCTGCCCCAGTTCGACCAGGATGTCGACGGTCTTGAGGTCGTAGCGCGCGGCGGCAGCTTCCGCGTGACGCAGGAAGCTCGAATACACGCCCGCGTAGCCAAGCGCCAGCGTTTCTCGATCGACGCGCACGGCGCGATCCTGCAGCGGGCGCACGATGTCGTCGGCGGCGTCCATCAACGTGTACAGATCGCAGCCGTGGTGCCAGCCCAAGCGCGACGCCGCGGCAATGAACACTTCCAGCGGCGCATTGCCCGCGCCCGCGCCCATGCCCGCCAGGCTGGCGTCGATGCGATCACAGCCCTCCTCCACCGCAACGATGGAATTCGCCACGCCCAGGCTCAGGTTGTGGTGCGCATGCATGCCGGTGAGCGTCTCGGGCTTGAGCACGTCCTTGAAGGCGCGGAATCGCTCGCGCACATCATTCATGCCCAGCGCGCCGCCCGAATCCACCACATAGATACACGTCGCGCCGTACGATTCCATCAACTTCGCCTGCTCGGCAAGACGCTGCGGCGTGATCATGTGACTCATCATCAGAAAGCCCACCGTGTCCATGCCCAGCTCGCGCGCGTAGGCGATGTGCTGGCGGGAGACGTCGGCTTCGGTGCAGTGCGTTGCAATACGCACCACGCGCGCGCCGGCGTCATAGGCTTCGCGCAGGTCGTGCACGGTGCCCACGCCCGGCAGCAGCAACGTGGCGACCTTGGCGTGCGTGACCGTCTCGGCCACGGCGGCAATCCACTCGAGATCGGTATGGGCGCCGAACCCGTAATTGAAGCTGGAGCCGGCAAGGCCGTCGCCGTGCGCGACTTCGATGGAGTCGACATGCGCGGCGTCGAGCGCGGCGGCAATCGCCTTCACATTGGCAATGCTGTACTGGTGACGAATCGCGTGGCTGCCGTCGCGCAGCGTCACGTCGGAGATATAGAGCTTTTTCTGCGTCATGATGAGGTGTGTCTCCTGAGAGCGCATGCGACCGTCAGGCCGCGAGCGCCAGGCGGGTGGCGGCGATACGGTCGGCGCAAGCCAGCGCGGCGCTGGTCATGATGTCAAGATTGCCCGCGTAGGCCGGCAGATAGTGCGCGGCCCCTTCCACTTCGAGGAAGACCGAGGTCTTCAAGCCGGTGAGCTTGCCCAATCCCGGCACATTGAGCGCGCGCGCCGCGTCGAACAACTCGAACTGCACCTGTTGCTTGAGCCGATAGCCCGGCACATAGGCATGCACTTTGTCGACCATCGCCTGAATGCTGGCCTCGATGGCGGCCTGATCGCCCGGCTCGGACAGCACGAACACCGTGTCGCGCATGATGAGCGGCGGCTCCGCCGGGTTGAGCACGATGATCGCCTTGCCGCGCGAAGCGCCACCCAGCACTTCGATCGCCTTCGAGGTCGTTTCGGTGAACTCGTCGATGTTCGCGCGCGTGCCCGGGCCGGCCGACCGGCTCGAGATCGAGGCGACAATCTCCGCGTAATGCACCTTCGCCACCTGCGAGATGGCCGCGACCATGGGAATGGTCGCCTGACCACCGCACGTCACCATGTTGATGTTTCGCGCGTCCAGATGGGCGTCGAGGTTGATCGACGGAATCACGTACGGGCCGATGGCAGCAGGCGTCAGATCGATCACCTGCACTCCGCGCGCTTGCAGCAGTGCGTTGTGATGCGCGTGCGCCTTCGCCGACGTGGCATCGAATGCGATGCGGATGTCTTCAAAGCCCGGCATCGCCAGCAAACCGTCGATGCCTTCGGATGTCACCGGCACGCCCAGGCGCTGGGCACGCGCCAGTCCGTCCGAGGCCGGATCGATCCCGACCATCGCCCCCATCTCCAGATGCTCGCTGTTGCGCATCACCTTGATCATCAGGTCGGTGCCGATGTTGCCCGAGCCAATGATCGCCACTTTCTGCTTGCGTCGTTCCGTCACTGTCGTCTCCTGAACGTGTTCGTCCACTGGTATGAGGCGCATCGTAATGGCGCGACAATTAAAATGTCAATATGTAAACATTGATCTCATATATTGAGATGAAAAAATCCGCAGCTTATCCACACTTTTTGTTCACAAGCCCGTTGATAACTTGCGGAAAAGCATGGCAAGTGACTGATTCGTCAGGGAAGAATGACCGCGCGCGAAAGTTGTGCCATGCGCCGGAAAACAAGGCCTGGCGAGGGTTTTGCACAAGTTCGTTATCCACAGAATCTGTTTGCAAGCCAGTGGACAACTCGCGGATAGCTGCCTCAAGTCCTTGATCCTATGGAGGAAAAAGCTGGCGCACATTGGATGTGCCCTGTCGGGATCGTCGGGATGCCCAGCGACGCGCGGCCGGCGTTGGCGGGCGGGGCATCGTGTTATCCACAGAAAATGTTCACAACCCGGTGAATAACAGGTCGATATCCGCGATAGGTCATTGATGCAAAACGACTTCTTCGCCGAGCGACAGGTTCGGTCACCGCGAGCTTCGACCGGAGGCAGTCATGCGACGAGACGGGGCGTCGAACTTTTGCATCGGCGACGCGGTCTAGAAAGACTGGAATGCCAGTCACAGGGCGCGCCAGGGCAATGTCCCAGGTTCGCGATGCGCCATTCGCCAGCACGACGCCGGCGATCGTGATCGACACGTTTCTTGCAACACGACACACGCCACCATGAATACGAACCCCCAACACACCGGGCGGCTCGCGCCATCGATTCAACTCGCACCGCTTGCCTCGCCCTCAAGTATTTCGCCGTTCTCTGTCCGCCACACGTTGGTCGCGCTGGGTGCGGCGTTGACGTTGCTGTCGCCGCTCGCGGCCCATGCCGATGGTGCGCCAAGCGGTATCTCCACCTGGACCGGCGCCATCGTGGATGAGGTTCGTGACGTCGCAACGCAAGGCGCGAGCGACCTTTACGTACCATTGCATACGCATCACCTACGCTTCGCCTACACGAGCGAAAAGATCGCCCAATACAACGAAAACCCGTGGGGCCTGGGCTACGGACGTGTGTTGTCCGACGGCAAGAACGGCTCGCGCATGCTGTATGCCATGGCGTTCAAGGACTCGCATAACGATTGGTCGCCGATGGCCGGATACGGTCGTATCTGGAACATCGCCAACGCGGGCCCCGTGCGCTTCGGTCTCGGCTATACGGTCTTTCTGATGTCGCGCTCGGACACGCTCGGCGGCGTGCCTTTCCCCGGCGCGCTGCCCCTCGCCGAAATCGGCGTGGGGCGCGCCTCGGTCTCGACCACCTACGTGCCCGGTGGCAAGGGCAACGGCAACGTCCTGTTCATCTTCGGTCGTTATACGTTCGGCAAGCCGGGTTGATCGCCCCGCGCTGACAGGCCACTCAGCGTCGCGGATTCGGGCGCGGTGCGTGCGCACCATGCCCCGAACCCCGCGATATAGCAGTACGCCAGGGCAGGCACGAGGAACGACAGCACGATCCCGATACCATCCGCCAGCGCCCCCTGCAGATACGGCAACACGGCGCCGCCGACGATTGCCATGCAGATGAGCCCACCGCCCTCGCTCACACGCGCACCGAGCCCGCCGACCGAGAGCGAGAAGATCGTCGGAAACATGATGGCGTTGCCGAGACCGCAAGCCAGCAGCGACCACATCGCAAACGACGCTGGCAGGGCAAACGACGCGAGAATCAGCACCACGTTGTAGAGCGCGCACACGCTCAGCAGCCGCCCGGGTGACACCTTGCGCAACAGCCACGCCCCCAGGAAGCGCCCCGCCATCGCCCCACCCCAATACAGCGCCAGATATCGGCTCGCGTGCGCGTGATCGACGATGCCCGTGCCCGCTTGCGTCAGATAGACGATCAGGAAACTGCCGATACTGACTTCCGCACCAACATAAAGAAACAGCGCCACGATGCCGTAGCGCAAGGGACGGTGTGCCAACAGACTGCGAACGTTGCCGAGCACGCTCGGGGGTGACGCGCGACTCGCGCGCTGCTCTGGCAGCGTCAGCCGCCAGAGCAGCACGCCACCGACGGCCAGCACCGCCGCCAGCAGGCCGTAGGGACCGCGCACGCTGTCCGCCGCATGACCGGTAGCGATCTGCGCCTGGGGCGCAAGTATCCAGAGCGCGGCGAGCGGCGGCCCGACGGTCGTGCCGAGCGAATTGAACGCTTGCACCAGCGTGAGGCGGCTTGCCGCAGCCCCGCGCGTGCCCAACGTCTCGACGTAGGCGTTCACCGCGACTTGCAGCAACGTGATGCCGCTCGCCAGCACGAAAAGCGCGGCGAGAAAGCAGGGATAGGACATGAGCGCCGCCGCGGGGAAGAACAGCGCGCACCCGACGCCGGCCAGCCACAGCGAACTGGCCAGCGCGCGACGGTAACCGACGCGCGCGGTGTACTGCCCCGCCGGGTACGACACCACGAAATATGCCGCGAAGAAACTCGATTGAATCAAGGCCGCGTCACGAAAGGTCAGGTCGAACGCGGCCTTGAAGTGAGGCACCAGAATGTCGTTCAGCGACGTGATGAGTCCCATGGCGAAAAAGAGCGTCGCGAGCATGGCAAGCACGCGCTTCGCGGAAGGCATGGGAGACGGGGGAAACGCGTTGGGTGAGGGAATATCACGCAGGCCAGGGGCATTCGTGCGATCGACAACCATGCTTGTCTCCAGTGGGCAACGAACTGTCTTCTCGTTGAGAGAGGGGGCCGGGCATTAGCAGTCTAGAACGCGCCATCGATGTCGGGATACGGGCGAATTCTCATAATTGCGCGACACCGGGGCGGCTGGCGCTGCGCCCGCCGATGACGCGTCCGATGGCGCGCTGGTCACGGGCAGCGTCGACGACGTCGAGTCGAACATTCACACCACGGTGCAGGACACATTGTCGGGCGACCGTCTGCGGCTCGCCGGCAGCGACGGCGCGACGCACGACATCGCGGTCGACGCGAGCGGCACCACGCTGACGGATGCCGGGTGCAACGGCGACGGCCGCTGCGAAGCGTGTGAAATGCTGCGTTTTTAAGGGTTTTCGAGCGATGGGCGTCGACGACGGCACACGGCAGACGCACAACAATCGCTTCAAAACGGCTGCCGAATGTTGCGCGAAGATCGAGCGTCCTGATAGCGATCGCGAGGACGAAATGCCACCTTGCCGACAAAACGCATTGAAATGCAGCGCGATCGCCGCTCAGCCTTGTGCGGCAGGCACGCAACATAATTCGCGCACGGCTCGCACAAAGCGATTTCTTAGGTAGAATCGTCGGCGCAGCAAGACGTATCATTCGGGTGGCCGTTCTACGACGGCACTTTCTTATTCTCATCGATTGGATCGTTATGGCAACGGCAAAGAAAGCAGCAGCAAAAAAGGCCCCTGTGGCAAAAAAGGCCCCGGCCGCGAAGAAGGCACCGGTAGCGAAAAAGGCCGCGCCGAAGGCCGCTCCCAAGGCAGCCCCGAAGACAGCCCCGAAGGCAGCCGCCAGCGGCAAGGTTTCGCCGATCAAGGACACACTCAACAAGACGCAACTCGCAGCGCACCTTGCCGAGCATTCGGCCGTCGCCGTGAAGGAAGTCAAGGCAGTGCTGGCCGCGCTCGAGAACACCATCATCAGCGCGCTGCACAAGAAGGGTGCCGGCGAATTCACGCTGCATGGTCTGTTCAAGGTCACGTCGCAACAAATCGCCGCCAAGGCGAAGCGTTTCGGCAAGGATCCGTTCACGGGTCAAGAGCGTTGGTTCCCGGCCAAGCCGGCGTCGGTGCGCGTGAAGGTTCGCCCGCTGAAGAAGGTCAAGGACGCTGCCCAGTAAGTCTGGCCGTCGCGCCGCCGTGGCATCCACGGCAGCGTGATTTGCCGGAACCCGGCAGGCAATGCCCGAATACGGTGCCGAAGTTCGGCACCGTTTTTTTTTCGTCCCGATTTCCCTTCACTGGTGTCCTCGAAGACTGATTTCGTCATCCTCATCACTTTCGCGACGCGGCGATGCGTGCCCGGAACTCAGGGTTTTCGCTGGGGTTTGTGCGGAGTGGACGCGTCTGGTAGCGCCCGCTACCATCGCTCGGGTTAACCGTGAGCCAGCGGCGAGCCCGTGCGCTTCGCACCCGACGTCGGCATTCTGGCAACGCCTTCGCAGCTTCAGGAGACCCAGCATGACTCGCAAGTTATCGCGTCACCCTGTGCAAGTTCGGCATTCGCCACCACATCCCGCCAGTCGGCAAAACGTGCCGGGCACCTTCGAGATCCGTTCGCGGCGCGGCTTTCTCGCCACCCTCGGCGTGGCCGCCATGCCGGCCGGTTTCGTCGGATCGCTCGGCGGCACACTCGGTGGTCTGCTCACAAGCACGCTGACGCTGTTCGCCACGCCAGCCCACGCGCAAACCGTCGCCGACATCAAGAAGAAAGGCACGCTCAACGTTGGCATGCTCATCGACTTTCCGCCTTATGGCACGACGAACGCGCAGATGCAGCCGGATGGCTACGACGCCGATGTGGCGAAACTGCTGGCGAAAGACCTGGGCGTGAAGGTCAACATCGTGCCGGTGACGGGGCCAAACCGAATTCCGTATCTGCTTAGCGGCAAGGTGGATGTGCTGGTCGCTTCGCTCGCCATTACGCCGGAGCGTGCCAAGCAAGTGCAGTTCTCCAAACCCTACGCCGCCGCGACCATTGTGCTGCTCGGCAAGACCGGCGCGCCCATCAAGTCCGCCGCCGATCTGAAGGGCGTGCGGGTAAGCGTCGCGCGTGCAAGCACTCAGGACATGGCCGTCACGAAGACGGCCCCCGAAGGCACCGAGATCCGTCGATTCGACGATGACGCGTCCGCCATGCAGGCGCTGCTCACCGGTCAGGTCGATGCCATCGGTTGCTCGGTGACGGTCGCCAACGCGATACGTCAGCGAGCGCCGGGCCAGTTCGAGCCGAAATTCAATCTGCTGCAACAGGCCATGGGCATCGCCTTGCGTCCCAACCAGCCCGAACTGCTCGCGGCAATCAACGACTTCGTCACGCGCAATACGGCCAACGGCGCGCTGAACCAGCGCTATCGCAAGTGGCTCGGCACTGATCTGCCGCGGATGCCGTAAGCGCCACCGCCCCGACGCCGAGCGCGCCGGGGCGCGCTTCCCTAGCCGTTGTCCGGTCACCGCCGTGCCGCACCCGGTGCGGCGGCAATGTATCGAAATGCTCATTTCGATATAGCCGTTGCGCCTCGCGAGACCCTCCGGCAACACCCCGCCATCCCCCACCATCCCCCACCTCGCAATCATCCGACGTCTCCAGACGCGATCCTCACAAAAAAATTTTGCTTTCGATTTAATTTAGATATATCGTAAACATGTCTTAACTACATCAAAAAGGAGTCGCATCATGCGTGGATCACGTGGCGATTTCATGGGCCGAGGCCCGCTGGACCTGGACAGCATGGATTTTGGCGACGACCGGCGCGGTGGGCGCCATGGTCGGCTCGGCGGTGGTGAGGGGCATGGTGACGCCCGCTTCGGACGCGGCGACGAAGGGCGTGGCGAACGCGGCGGCCGAGGCGGACGCGGTGGCGGCCGCCTCTTCAGTCACGGCGGCTTGCGGCTCGTGCTGCTGCATCTGATTGCACAGCAACCTCGCCATGGTTACGAACTCATCAAAGCCATCGAAGAGAGTGTGAACGGCACGTATAGCCCGAGCGCGGGCGTGGTCTACCCGACGCTCACACTGCTCGACGAAATGGGCTACCTCCGCGTGCAGGAAAACACCGGCGACAGCCAACGAAAGTCTTACGAAATCACCGACACCGGCCGCGGGTATCTGGCCGAGAACGAAGCGGCGGTCACGGAACTGCTCGCACGGCTCGCGACGCGCCGCGAGCGTTCGGAAGACATGCCGCCGCAGGTCATGCGCGCGCTGCACAATTTCAAATACGCCGTGCATTTGCGGCTGGGCGGCGAGCCGCTGTCCACCGAACAAGCCAACGCATTCGCTGCCATTCTCGACGCGGCCGCGCAACAACTGGAGCGACTCTGATGCAAGACAATGCCGCACCGACCCGCACCCCCGATCGCACACCGCAGCGCGTGCGTCATGAACTCCGTCTGCGCCTGCTGGAAGTCCGTCATGTCGAGTCGCTTACGCCGCACATGCTGCGCGTGACGCTCGGCGGCGACGACCTTGAAGGCTTCACCAGCCCCGGCTTCGACGATCACGTCAAACTGTTCTTCCCCGACCCCGCGACCGGCGAGCTGGCGCTGCCGGCAGTCGGCGCGCAGGGGGTCGCCCAGTCGGCCGCCAGCGAAGCGCCGCGCCTGATGCGCGATTACACGCCGCGCCAGTACGATGCGGCGTCGCAAACCCTGGTGATCGATTTTGCGATGCACGACTCCGGCCCCGCCACGCAGTGGGCCCGCTCAGCGCAACCGGGCGAGCGCATCGGCGTGGGCGGCCCACGCGGGTCGTTCGTCATTCCCATGACCTTCGACGGCTATGTCCTGATCGGCGACGATACGGCGCTGCCCGCGATTTCGCGGCGTCTGGCTGAACTGCCGGCAGGCGCGCTGGCGTTCGTCTTCGCGGAAATCGACAGTCCGGCCGACCGCCTGCGCTTTGCAAGCGAAGCCGACGTCGTGGTCGAATGGATCTATCGCGAAGGCAACCCCGCCGGTCAAAGCACCGCCCTGATCGACGCGGTGGCCGCGGCCACGCTGCCCCCTGGCGACGTGCATGCCTGGGTCGCGGCCGAGGCGGGCGTGGCGAAGGCCATTCGCCGCCATCTCGTCGACGCTCGCGGGCTGAACCCGAAATGGGTGAAGGCGGCCGCCTACTGGCGACGCGGCGACGCGGCCGTACACGAGACGTTGGACGACTGAGCCGGGGGGGGGCGGCGCGTGTATGCTTTCTATCCCTCGCTGAAGAGAGAACGCTCGATACGTATGGACACGCTTCCATTGCCCGACATGAATCTGTTTGCCGGTCTGCCCTCTTCCGCCGATCCGAACGCGGTCGAGCAGTTCACGACGTTACTTGCGCGCCCCGGGATGCGTGTCGAGCGCATCGTCTCGACCGGACAGGCATCTCCGCCAGGCTTCTGGTACGACCAGGCGCAGCACGAATGGGTGGTGCTGCTCACCGGCGGTGCGCGATTGGCCTTCGCCGACATGCCCGGCCAGACACTCGTACTGACGCCCGGCGACGCGGTCTCGATTGCGGCGCACCGGCAGCATCGCGTCGAGTGGACGACGCCGGGCGAACCCACCGTCTGGCTTGCGATTCACTACGATTGACGACGTCCGCCGCGTTCCCCTTTGGAGAAATTCCCTGCCGTCTTTCGGAATTGCCTGATAGAAATACCAGGAACAAATTCCGACTATGGAAACGCGCCCCGGGGATGTCGAATCTCGGCACCCGAAGGGCGGTTCACCCACAAGGGGGTACGACGACATGGAGCAACGCAAACGACACGACGGCTTCGAGCGTTGGGCAGCGGGCGCGACGGCGCGTCTGGCGGCACGGGACGACGCTCGCTGGCGCGTGTTTCGCGCACCGGAGCAGGCCGACTTTCACGGGTTCGTCGTCTGGTGTTACACGCAGGGTGTGTTTCTCGGTCAGGAATTCGACCGCCGCACCGACACCATCACGCACTGCTATGTGCGCAACGGCGCTTGGGCGGTGCAGTTCGATTCGTATGGGGAAGCGTGTGAGCGTGCCTTCGACATTCACGCGCCCACGCTGATCCTGTACGCACCGGAACGCAACGGCAGTGTCTTCATCACCAGTACCGAGCAGTAGCCCCCGGCGCGACAGCGCCGGCGGTAAAGGCATGGCACCGGCCGGCGAATCGCCAGCCGGTGCCATTTTTTGAGTTGAGAACCGAGCGTCAAGCGCGCAGGTATGCGGCGGCTCGCGCGAATCACGCGCAGTTCAGGCGTAGTGACGGATGTCGTCGATCTCGGTCTGACCGAAATCGTCCCGCTCGATCAGCGCCAGGATGCGCTGTGCCACCGCTTCCGGCGACGAGAGCTTGCCGCTTGCCTTGAGATCCTGGAAACGTGCCAGCGCCGGAAAACTCTCCACGCTGCTGCTGCGAATCGTCTCCTGCATGCCCGTATCGACCACACCGGGCGCGAGCGACACGGCCTGGACGCCATGCTCGCGGTGCTCCGCGTTGACCACCCGCGTGTACATATCCAGCGCGGCCTTGGTGGCGCAGTACACCGCCCAGCCGGCGGTCGGATTGCGACCGGCGCCCGACGATATGTTCACGATCTGCCGCTTGGCCCCCAGGCCCTGCGTGGCCGCGAGAAAGCGGGCCGTGAGCAGCATGACGGCGGTGACGTTGAGGGTGAAGGCGGCGCCGATGGCGGCCGGATCGGTAAGGGCCGCGGCATTGGCGACCGGATTGACGGTGCCCGCGTTATTGATCAGCAGATATCGCGTGGCATCGCGCGGCAGTGCCGCGAAGATGCGTTCGGCGACCTGCGCGGCGGCATCGGCATCGGCCAGGTCGACGGCCATTTGCTCCAGTTTGACGCCGCGTGCGCTGGCCAGTGCGGCGAGGTCGTCGTCCGGGCGACGCGCCAGCGTCACGAGATGGGTGCCGGGCGCGAGCAGGCCGCGCGCGAGCGTTGCGCCGAGACCACGGGACGCGCCGGTCAGGATGGCAATCGTTTGGGACATGGGGAAATGTGCGGTCGGATGACGCCGCAGAACGAGACGAACAGGACCGACATTATCCGCGCATCGGGCCGACGCCGCTATCCAGACCGCATGTCGATTTCCCGTCTAGCGGGGCGACGCCCAGCCAGAAGGCGAAATGGGGTATTGCGGAATATAATCGCAATGAAAACACGCGGATCATTTGAGGTATAAGCGCGCACTTGGCGAGACTGGCCAGAACGCTCGGCCCGCAGGCGCAGTGCGCGAATTGCCCGCGCGTCGATGGCAGGAAGCGCCGGGCTTGTCGCGGTCAGTGCAGTGCTTTGGCTGCGCTGCACGGTACCGCCTTATGGGTATATATTCCTCCCTCATGGAAACGATACCGAGAACTATTTCGGCGCCGGGTGTTGCGCCAGCCACAAGCCAAACCGCACGCCCAGTGCCACCGCGTCCGCGCCAATACGATGCACGGCTCGCGCGTTGGATGGTCACACCGCTGGCCGACACATGGGTCACGCCGAACCACCTCACGACGCTGCGCCTGATCGTCGGCCTCGCCTGCGCCTGGGCATTCGCACAGGGCGGCTATGTCATGGCCAACCTGGGGGCCGTGCTGCTGGTGCTGTCGAACTTCATCGATCATACGGACGGCGAACTGGCGCGCATCAGCGGCAAGACGAGCCGCCTCGGTCACTTCTATGATCTCGCCTCGGATGCCTTCGTCACCGTGCTGCTGTTTGGCGGCATCGGCTTGGGCGTAGCGGCCGTGACGCCGGGTCAATATGCGGTGCCTCTGCCGCTGACTGCCTCGGCGCTCGGCTGGATTGCCGGGATTGCGGTCGCGCTGATTTTCTTCCTGCGCATGCGCATCGAGGCACGTGTCGGCAAGGCCGGCACGGCGCAGGCGCGCTTCGGCGGGTTCGAAACGGAAGACGTGCTTTACCTGATGCCGCTCGTCACACTGCTCGGCGGCACGCGCGGCTTCCTGATCGCCGCGGCCATCGGCGCGCCCCTTTTCGCGCTGCTCGTGATCGTCGACTACGTGCGCGCGATGCGCCGCCCGCTACCGCTCGAAAACTACGAGACCCGCGAGACCCGCCCGCCCGTCGCAGCCCCAGCCTCTCCCGCAGTGCCGGCGGCTTTCGTGGCAGACGCCGAAATCGAACGAACCCTGGATGCCATCGACGTCGAGGCCGTCAGGCGCGAATACAAATCGCAGGACGCTTTCGTCTATCTGGAGAAATTCCTGCCCCAGACGATCACGCAATCGTTGATCGCCGCCGCCCGCGCGGTAACGCCGAACGTGAACCGTAACTACCTGCCCGGTCACAAGCAGGGGGGCAGCGTGAGCCGCCACACGCTCGACGAGCACGCCCCGTTCGTGGCCGAGTTGTACCGCTCGCCCGCCCTGATGCGCTTCCTGGAGCGTCTGGCCGGCGAGAGGCTGCTGCCGTCGCCGCAGGACGACCCGCACGCCTATGCGCTCTACTACTACACGCGCCCCGGCGATCACATCGGCTGGCACTACGACACGTCGTACTACAAGGGCCGTCGCTACACGCTGCTGCTGGGCGTCGTGGACGAATCGAGCTGCCTGCTCGAATACCGGCTTCACACGCGCAACCCCGGCGTGCCGCAAGTCGATGGCGCCGTCGCGTATCCGCCCGGCGCGCTGGTGTTCTTCGATGGGGACAAACTGCATCACCGCATCACGCCGCTCGGCGACAACGAGGAGCGCATCTCGCTCACGTTCGAGTATGTGACCGACCCGCGCATGGGCGCGGGGCAGCGCTTCATCTCGAACATGAAGGACGCCGTCGCCTATTTCGGTTTCCGGCAAGTGTTTCGTCAGATCCTCGGACGGACGAAACGCTAAATGCGCCGGACTGCCCTTGTCTCCCTCACCCTCGGTTTCGCCCTTTTCGTCGCCCTGCTGATCTGGCAGGGCGCGGGATCGGTGATGTCCACGCTGGCCGTGGCCGGCTGGGGACTCCTGCCCATCGCCGCATTCCACCTCGTGCCGCTGGTGCTCGACGCCGCCGCCATCCAGGTGCTGGTGGCGAAGTCGTGCTCGCTGCGCCGCGCCACGCTCACGCGCTGGGTCGGCGAGTCGGTCAACAGCCTGCTGCCGGCCGGGCAGATCGGCGGGCCGATCGCGATGGTGCGCCAGATGAAGCAACGCGGGATGGCGGGACGCGAAGCCGCCGCGGCCATCACTGTGAGTACGACGCTGCAAGCCGTGGCGCAGATCGTCTTTGCCCTGCTGGGACTGGCCGTGTTCGGCATCAGCGCCGCACACCGTCCCAATGACAGCCTGTGGCTGCCGATGCTGCTCGCCACCGCGCTCATCTCCGCCCTGCTCTATGCGTTCTACGTGGCGCAGCGACGCGGCCTCTTCGGCTGGGCGTTTCGCACGCTCTCGAAGCTGTCGTCCAAGCGCGACTGGTCGTCGCTGCTCGACCGGGCCGATGCCGTCGACGAGATCGTGCAACGCATGTACGGCCAGCGCCGTCCGGTGCTCGCCAGTTTCGCGCTCAGTCTCGTGGGCTGGATCGTCGGCACCGTGGAAGTCTGGCTGATCCTGCAATGCATCGGCCACCCGGTGAGCTGGGTCGACGCGCTGCTGCTCGAAAGCCTCGGACAAGCCATTCGCGGCGCGGCGTTCTTCGTGCCGGGCTCGCTCGGCGTGCAGGAAGGCGGGTACCTGCTGCTCGCCCCGCTCGTGGGCCTGCCCGCCGACGCCGGGCTGGCCCTCTCGCTGGCCAAGCGCACGCGCGAGCTGCTGCTCGGCGTGCCGGGCCTCGTCCATCTGCATTTCTCCGAACGTGGCTGGCGCCGCCAGCGGGCCTCGCAAGACAGCGCGCCGCTGTCCGCCGCCACGGATTCTGCACCGCTTTAAAGAAGGATATCGATCATGCGGGCTATCATTCTCGCTGCAGGCATGGGCCTGCGTTTGCTCCAGCCCGAAGACGAGCCGTCGCCCAAGTGCCTGCTCGCGTTCGACGGTATCTCGCTGCTGGAGCGTCACTTGCGCATGCTGGCCGCGGCCGGCATCACCGATGTGGTGCTCGCGCTCGGCTTCCACCACGAGCAAGTCAGCGAGGCCATCGAGCGGCTGAACTGGACGCCACGTCCGCAGATCCGCCTCAATCCCGAATTCCAACTGGGCAGCGTGCTGACGCTGCACACCGCCGCCGACGCCATGACCGCGGGCGGCGACGTGCTCGTCATGGATGCCGACGTGCTCTACGACCAGCGCATCTTCAACGCCCTGGTGGCCGGCAAGACCGCAAACCGCCTGCTCATCGACCGCGACTTCGAGGCCGGTGACGAGCCGGTCAAGCTGTGCCTGCGCAACGGGGTGCCCGTCGAGTTGCGCAAGCAGGTCATGGCCGGCCTCGAATACGACACCGTCGGCGAATCGGTCGGCTTCTTCCGGTTCAACGAAGCGACGGCGACGCGCCTGGCGGAAATCACGCGCGATTACGTCGAATCGGGCCGCGCCAACCTGCCCCACGAGGAAGCCGTGCGCGATCTGCTGCTCGAGCGCGGCGCGCAATTCGAAACGGCCGACGTCACGGGCTTCCCCTGGATCGAAATCGACTACCCTGAAGATGTGAAGCGCGCCGCCGACCAGGTGCTGCCGCAACTCGAACCCCTCACGATGGTGTCCGAATGAACGCTCCCGACGCATTCTCTCCCCCGCCGGCCGCGACGCGCGCGGCGCAGCTACGCGCCCTGCTGCGCAGCCCGCAGCTCGAATTCCTGATGGAAGCCCACAACGGCCTGTCCGCGCGCATCGTACGCGAGGCCGGCTTCAAGGGCATCTGGGCGTCTGGACTCGCTATTTCGGCGCAGTTCGGCGTGCGCGACAACAACGAGGCGAGCTGGACGCAGGTGGTCGACAACCTCGAATTCATGGCCGACGCCAGCCAGTTGCCGATCCTGCTCGACGGCGATACCGGCTACGGTAACTTCAACAACATGCGCCGCCTCGTGCGCAAGCTCGAGCAGCGCGGCGTGGCGGGCGTGTGCATCGAAGACAAGGTATTCCCGAAGACCAACAGCTTCATCGGCGGCGAGCGCCAGCCGCTCGCCGATATCGACGAGTTCTGCGGCAAGATCAAGGCCGGCAAGGATTCGCAGGCCGACGACGACTTTTCCATCGTGGCGCGCGTCGAAGCGCTGATCGCCGGCTGGGGCATGGAAGAAGCGCTGCGCCGCGCCGAGGCCTATCGTCAGGCCGGGGCGGATGCCATCCTGATCCACAGCAAGCTGAGCCGCGCCGACGAGATCGTGCAGTTTGCCCGGGAGTGGGACCGCCGCTGCCCGCTGGTGATCGTGCCGACCAAGTACTACAGCACGCCGACCGATGTGTTCCGCGAGGCGGGCATCAGCGTCGCGATCTGGGCCAATCACCTGATCCGCTCCGCCACGTCGGCCATGCAGGCCGTGGCGGCCGAGATCCACCGCAGCGAGACGCTCGTCAACGTCGAAGACCGCATCGCGACCGTCGACGAGATCTTCCGCCTGCAGGACGCCGACGAATATCGCGAAGCCGAAGACCGTTACCTGTCGGCCACGAACGCGCCGCGCGCGGCCATCGTACTCGCCGCCAGCCGCGGCAAGAACCTCGAGAGCGTCACGACCGAGCGTCCGAAGGTGATGCTTCCCGTGGCGGGCAAGCCGTTGCTGCGCTGGCTGGTCGACGGCTTCAAGAAGCAGAACGTGAACGACATCACGGTCGTAGGCGGCTATCGCGCCGACGTGATCGACACGGCGGGCATCACGCTCGCGATCAACGAGCGTCACGCCGAGACCGGCGAACTCGCCTCGCTCGCATGCGTGGCCAACGCGTTCGCGCATGACACGGTCGTCTCTTACGGCGACCTGCTGTTCCGCAGCTACATCGTGCGCGATCTGGTCGAGAGCGACGCCGACTTCACGGTTGTGGTCGACTCGACAGCCACCACGACCGCCCATGGGGCCAACGCCAGCGTGCGCGACTTCGCGTACTGTTCGGCTGGCGACGATCGCGGCCTGTTTGGCCAGCGGGTGCTGCTGGAGAAGGTCAGCGGTGACGCGAACGACGCCGGACGCGCGCCCAACGGCCGCTGGATCGGCTTGCTGGGCGTGCGTGGCGACGACGCTCGCGCGCAGTTGCAACGTGTCTTCGCGGCCTTGCAGGCGCGTGCAGACTTCGACCGGCTCGGCATGCCCGACCTGATCAACGCCCTCGCCGCCGACGGCGCGAAGATCGGGGTGCAATACGTGCACGGCCACTGGCGCGGGGTGAACGACATGGACGAATTCCGCCACGCGGCCGACTTCGCGCATGGCCAGACGCCGTTCAACGGCGCCGCGACGGAGACCCGCGATGATTGAAGCCGGACAGTTCGTCGAAGCCGCTCGCCAGCACGGCTTCACGTGGTACACCGGTGTGCCGTGCTCGTTCCTCACCCCGTTCATCAACTACGTGCTGCAGGATCCGGCGCTGCGCTACCTGTCGGCGGCCAACGAAGGCGACGCCGTCGCCATCGCAGCCGGGGCGACGCTCGGCGAAGGCCGTGGCGCTCGCGCGGTCACGATGATGCAGAACTCGGGCCTTGGCAACGCCGTGAGTCCGCTGACCTCGCTCACGTGGACTTTCCGTCTGCCGCAGTTGCTGATCGTGACGTGGCGCGGTCAACCCGGCATTACCGACGAGCCGCAACACGCGCTCATGGGCCCGATCACGCCCGCCATGCTCGACCTGATGGAAGTGCCCTGGGAGTTGTTCCCGACCGAGCCCGAGGCGATTGCGCCGGCCCTGGCGCGTGCCGTGCGCCACATGGACGAAACCGGCCGCCCCTATGCGCTCGTGATGCAAAAGGGCAGCGTGGCGCCCTTCCCCCTGCACCCGGCCGAGCGTCCTGCGCGTGTCGCGCAGCCCGCCTCGGTCTCGCACATACGGGGCGTGGCGCCATCCGCGTTACCCACGCGCCGCGACGCCCTGGCGCGCATCATCGCCCGCACGCCGCTCGCAGGCACCGTCGTGCTGGCGTCGACCGGGTTCTGCGGACGCGAACTCTACGCACTCGACGACCGCGCCAACCAGCTTTACATGGTCGGTTCGATGGGATGCGTGACGACGCTGGCGCTGGGTCTCGCGCTGTCGCGTCCCGACCTGCAAGTGGTCGCGCTCGACGGCGACGGCGCCGCGCTGATGCGCATGGGCGCATTCGCGACGCTGGGGGCTTACGGCCCCTCGAATCTCGTGCATTTGCTGCTCGACAACGCGTCGCACGACTCGACCGGCGCGCAGGCAACCGTCTCGCCGACGGTGTCGTTCGCAGGCGTTGCGGCGGCCAGCGGCTACTCGCTTGCGCTGGAAGGCGATACGCTGGACGTCGTCGAGGCCTTGTTCGACGCCAGCGCCGCCAGCCCGAACGACGGCCCGCGTTTCGCATGCCTGAGCACGCGTCTGGGAACACCTGACGGCCTGCCACGGCCGAAGATTACGCCGGAAGCGGTCAAGTCGCGCCTGATGGACCACATTGCACAACGCGCGCAGGCTTTGGCCTGAGCGTCCCCCTTTCCAGAAATCTGCCGAGGAATTTTCGCCATGCTGCTACTGAATCCGGGCCCCGTGACCCTCACCGAGCGTGTCCGCCAGAGCCTGCTGCAACCCGATCTGTGCCACCGCGAGCCCGAATTCTTCGACCTGCAGGATGAAGCGCGCGCGCGCCTGGGCGCCGTGTATGGCCTCGACCCGGCCGTGTGGACACCGGTGCTGATGACCGGCTCGGGTACCGCTGCCGTCGAGAGCATGACGGCAGGCCTCGTGCCGGAAGGCGGCCGCCTGCTGATCGTCGAGAACGGTGTGTACGGCGAGCGCATCTCGCAGATCGCGAAGCAGTACCGCATCGATCACGACGTCATCCACTTCGAGTGGATGCAGGCGCCCGACCTTGTGCAGATCGTCGGCAAGCTCGATGCGGCGGGTGATCGTCCGTATACCCACGTGGCGATCATTCACCACGAGACGACAACGGGCCGTCTGAACGATCTGTCGGGTCTCGCGCGCGCGTGCCGCGAGCGCGGCATCGGCCTGCTGGTCGACGGCGTGAGCAGCTTTGCCGCGGAAGCCATCGATTTCAACGACTCGGGCATCGTGGCCGTGGCCGCCACCGCGAACAAGTGCGTGCACGGCGTGCCGGGCGTCTCGTTCGTGATGGTGCGCAAGGACGCCCTGACCAAGGCTGCAAGCCGCACGTATTACCTCGACATCGCCCGCCTGGCCAAGCTCCAGGCCGAGCGCAACACGCCGTTTACGCCGTCCGTGCATGCCTACTACGCGCTGGTCGAAGCGCTGCGCGAACTCGACGATGCCGGGGGCTGGCAAGCCCGTCACACGCATTACAGCGCGCTCGCCGAGCAGGCCCGCGCTGGTCTGGCCGCGCTGGGCATCGACGGCGCGCTGCCGCCGGGCGAGTCGTCCGTGGTGCTGCGCGCCTACAAGCTGCCCGCCGGGGTCGACTATCCGCGCCTGCACGACTGGCTCAAGGCGGACGGCTTTGTGATCTACGCCGGTCAAGGCGGCTTGTCCAAGGCACTGTTCCGCATCTCGACGATGGGCAACCTCACGGCCGCCGACATCGACCGCCTGCTGGCATCGTTCGCCAGACTGGTGAAGTGAGCGCGGGAACGAACCGTCAACCATGACCGAACTGCTCGCCCGCCTCTCCTCCCCCGCCGACCTGCGCGCGCTCTCGCGCGCCGACTTGCGTCGCGTGGCCGACGAACTGCGCGCCTGCGTGCTCGATAACGTCTCGCGCACCGGCGGCCATCTGTCGTCGAACCTGGGCACGGTCGAACTGACGATTGCGCTGCACTACGTTTTCGACACGCCCAACGACCGCGTCGTGTGGGATGTGGGACATCAGACCTATCCGCACAAGATCCTCACGGGTCGCCGTGAGGCGATGCCGACGCTGCGGCAATGGCACGGACTGTCGGGCTTTCCGAAGCGCGACGAATCGCCTTATGACACGTTTGGCACGGCACACTCGAGCACGTCGATTTCGGCCGCGCTCGGCATGGCACTGGCCAGCCAGGTCAAGGGCGAGAAGCGGCACGCCATTGCCGTGATCGGCGACGGCGCGATGACGGCGGGCGAAGCGTTCGAGGCGCTGAACAATGCGGGCGTCTACGACGACCTGCCGTTGCTCGTCGTGCTCAACGACAACGACATGTCGATCTCGCCGCCGGTGGGAGCGCTCAATCAGTACCTCACGCGACTGATGTCCGGGCAGTTCTATTCGGCCGGCAAGGAAAGCGTGCGCCAGTTGCTGCGCAACGCGCCCGCGCCGATGCGCGAGTTGGCCCACAAGCTCGAAGAGCACGCCAAGGCCCTCGTGTCGCCCACGGGCACGATGTTCGAGGAGTTCGGTTTCAACTATCTGGGCCCCATCGACGGCCACGACCTGGACGCGCTGATTCCCGCGCTCGAGAACATCAAGGCTCTCAAGGGGCCGCAGTTCCTGCACGTCGTCACACGCAAGGGACGCGGCTACAAGCTCGCCGAGGCCGATCCGGTGCTCTATCACGGCCCCGGCAAGTTCAATCCGAGCGAAGGGATCCGGCCGGCAGCACCGGGCACCGTCTCGGCCAGGACGTATACGCAGGTCTTCGGCGAATGGCTGTGCGATGCGGCCGCCGCCGACAAGCGCGTCATCGGGATCACACCGGCCATGCGCGAAGGCTCCGGCCTGGTCGCGTTCGAACAGCGCTTTCCCGAGCGGTACTACGACGTCGGTATCGCCGAGCAGCATGCCGTGACGTTTGCAGGAGGGTTGGCAACCGAGGGACTCAAGCCCGTCGTGGCCATCTACTCGACGTTCCTGCAGCGCGCGTACGACCAGGTAATCCACGATGTGGCGTTGCAGAACCTGCCGGTCATCTTCGCGATCGATCGCGGCGGCCTGGTCGGCGCCGACGGCGCCACCCATGCGGGCGCCTACGACATCGCCTTCCTGCGCTGCATCCCGAACATGGTGGTGATGGCCCCAGCGGACGAAAACGAGTGTCGTCAGATGTTGCAAACGGCGCTCGGCATCGACGGCCCCAGCGCGGTGCGTTATCCGCGCGGCACCGGCCCGGGCGTGACGACCGGGCCGGGGTTGACGACACTGCCCGTGGGCCGTGCACAGACGCGTCGTCGAAGCGCAGCCCCGGCGGGTCGTCGCGTCGCGATACTGGCGTTCGGCTCAATGGTTGCGCCGGCCGAACAGGTCGCCAACGCGTTCGACGCAAGCCTGGTCAACATGCGCTTCGTCAAGCCGCTCGACGAGGCGACGCTGCTCGACATGGCGCGCACGCACGACCTTGTCGTCACGCTCGAGGAAGGCGCGGTGATGGGCGGTGCGGGGACGGCCTGCATCGAAGCGCTCAATGCCAATGGCGTGCAAGTCCCGGTGCTGCAACTGGGCCTGCCGGACACCTACGTCCATCAGGGCACGCCCGCGCAGCAACTGGCGTCGGTCGGGCTCGACGCCCCCGGCATCGCGGCATCGATTCGCCGGGCGCTGGCCGGGCGTCTCGGTGGCAAGGTCGAAGCGGTGCCAGCGACGACTTGAGCGCAGCGTTTTACCGCGCCTGATTGGCCCCTGGATCGCCCCCTGGATCGGCCACGCCCAGAACGCAAAACGGCACCTTTCGGTGCCGTTTTGCATGGCGTCGCTGCCGTCATGCCTGGCGCGGCGGCGCCGCCGTCTTGCGCGGCTTGCCCATGAGCACCGGCTGAAAGAACACGGCGCCGATCAGCGTGCAGACGAGCGAGAGCGCCAGCAGCTTGCCCATGCTCGACGTGCCCGGATGATGCGATAGCCAGAGACTGCCGAAGGCGATACCCGTGGTCGCGGCCGACAACACGATCGCCTGCGTCAGCCCCGATGCGAGCAGCCGCGTCTGCCCGTGACGCCACGCGATCACGTAATAGATCTTGAACGCCACGCCGACCCCCAGCAGCAATGGCAGCGCGATGATGTTCGCAAAGTTCAGCGGCAGACCGATCAGCACGCTGAGTTCGAGCGTGACGCCGGCCGAGACCAGCAGCGGCACCAGCGTGCGCAGCACGTCGCCAAAGTTGCGCAGTGCCAGCCATAACAACACAGTGATCGAGAGCAACGCCAACGCGCCCGCCTCGAAGAATGCGCGGATGATCGTGTCGGCCGAGCGCAGGATCGAGATCGGCCCGCCAACGGCGTCCGGCGTCGTCGCCAGCACGGCCGCGCTGAACTTGCGCAGCATGACGTCATCGCTCGGATCGGCGCCCTTGGCCACGTGCGGCGAGATGTTCACGAGCGCGCGCCCATCGGCCGCCACCCATTGCGACGCGATGTCCTTGGGCAGCGAGTCGCGCGTCACGGCATGCGGCTGCAGCGCGTCGCGCAACTGGCCGAGCGCGAGCTTCAACGGCTCGGCTATCGCCCGATCCGCACGGTCGCGCGTCGCCGCGTCGGCCGCGGCGAGCTTGCGTAACGCGGCGGCCAGACGCTGCGCCGGCTTCGCGCCGTCGCCCGGATGATCGAGCGCCGCATCCTCCAACTGACCGGCGGCCGTCTTGAGCGCCGACACGCGCGCCGCGTCGGCCACCGGCGCGAGCGGCGTTTGCGAAAGCACCGGCAGTAGCGATTCGGCGGCCGTGCCGATCAGTGCAAGCTTGGCGGGCTGGTCTGCCGGCAGGAATGTCGTAAGCGTGACCACGCGACCAATCTCCGGCACGGCGCGCAGCTTCGCCGCGTCCGCATCGGCAGCGGCGAGCGTCGGGGCGAGCAACTGCACGTCGTTCACACCGGCCTCCGGCGAATTGGCCAGGTCCATCAGCGTCGCCATCGACTCCGTCTTCGGATCCTTCAGATGCAATGGATTGAAGTCGAAGTGCAGGTGTCCAAGCAGCGGCAGGCCCGCGACGACGAGGGCGAGCGTGCCGTACAGCAGCGGCTTGCGGTGCTTTTCGGTGAAATCGTCGACTCGACCCAGGCTGCGAAAGCCCGGCGGACTCGGTTCGCCCTTCGGCTTGAACACACTGATGAGCGCCGGCAACAACGTGATGGCCGACGGGAAGGCCACGCACAGAATGCCCACGCCCGCGATCAGCCCCAGTTCGGATACGCCGCGATAATCGGTCGGCAGGAACGAGAAGAAACTCGCTGCCGTAGCGGCGGCCGCCAGTGACAGCGGCATGGCAATCACCCTGCCCGCTCGGGTGAGCGCGCCGTGGAGCGCCTCGTCGCCCGACGCCTCGGTGTCCCGCTCCAGACGATGGCGCTCCTCGCGATAGCGCACGCCGAACTGGATGCCGAAGTCCACCCCGATGCCGACGAAGAGCACCGCGAACGCGACCGAAATCATGTTGAGCGCGCCGACCATCATCAGCCCGAGCGCAAACGTGACGACCAGCCCGGCCAGCAGCGTGATGAACACCGCAAGAATCATCTTGCCCGAGCGCACCGCCAGCCACAGCACGACCAGCACGGCCAGCAGCGTGACGACCGCGTTCGCCCCGGCGTCCTGACGCACGGAGGCGAACTCTTCATCGGACAGCGGACGTGCGCCGGTCAAACGGACCGTCGCGCCATAGCGCTCACCAAGCTTCAGCTCGGCTACCGCCGCGCGAATGCGCGTCGCGGCGTTCGCCCCCGCCTCGAGCGCCGCGTAGTCCAGCACGGGCTGCACCTGGACATAGCTGCGCGCGACGGTGTCCGGCGCGACGAGCGCACGCCACGACATGGCCGCCGGACGCCCTGCGAGCACCGCCTCGGTCGTGTCGGCCGCGTCCCCGAGCAGACGCGCCATGTCCGGCAGCTTGACCTGCCCCGTGAGGAGAGGCGTTTGCAGCGTGACCGACAGCAGGTTCGACAAGCCGGCCAGGCTCGGATCCTGCGCCAGGCGGTTGAGCAGCGGCTTGGCGTCGTCCAGCTTGCCCGTGAGCGACGTTACGTCGTCGAGCGGTGCGAAGAGCAGTGCGTTGTGGGCGAAGAACGCGCCGGCGCCCGGACGGCTCACCGCCCGGAACACATCCGTCTCGGTGGCAAGTCTCGCGGCCAGCTCGGCGGCGGCGCGGTCGGCGAACTCCGCCGCCGGGGCCTGCACCACGGCCAAGGTGAGGTCCGATTTCTGTGGGAAAGCACGCTCGATAGCGCGACCGCGCTCGGCGGCAGGCGTGTTCAGATCGATCAGGCCCGAGATATCGGTGTTGATCGCGAAGTGCTTGGCGACGTACACGCCACTCGCTATCACGAGCAGGAGCGAAGCGACGATGACCGGGTACGCGTGCTTCGCCGAAAAACGGACGATGCGCACGACGAGCGAAGTCAGCATGTAGCGGTTCCGGAAGAGAGTAGAGGTGTCCTCGCCCCGGCCGCCGCGCTCCAAGCGCTCGCGAAACGTCATGTATCAGGCGATACCGGGGAACCAATCGCGGACGACGGCCGTCGATCCATTCATGGAAGACAAGGAAACGGTGAATTTACGAAATCGCAGCAGTATACAAGGCCCGGTGCACTACACTACGGCCAACCCGATTGAAACCCACGAAGACGGTATGAACAAATTTCTGGTGACGGCGCTCTCGGCCGTCGCATTCAGCGGCATCGGCGTCGCATCCAGCGCCTGGGCACAGGCGAGCAGCAACAATCCGAATGACCTGGTGAAGACGGCGGTCGAGACGGTCGTCAAGGCGGCCAAGGCCGACGCGGCAGCCCGCGACGGCGATGTCGCCGCCACCGCCCGTGTCGTGGCCCGCGACTTCCTGCCCTATACCGATTTCCATCGGACCACGCGCTACGCCGTCGGCCCAAAGGCGTTCGACGCGGCCACCCCGGCCCAGCAGCAGCAGGTCTTCGAACAATTTCAGCAGTTGCTCGTGAACACCTTCGCGCTGCAACTCTCTCAGGTGCGCGGCACCCAGATCGCGTTCAAGTTCACGCCGGCGAAATTGACCGCGAGCAGCAGCGACGTGGTGGTGGGCGCCTCGGTCAGTGGCACAGGCGACAACCTGTCGGTAGCCTATCGACTGGTGAAGACCAACAAGGGCTGGAAGATCTACGACATCAACATGATGGGCGAGAACGTGGCGAACGCGTGGCTCATCCAGTTGTACCAGCCGCAATTCAAGGCGCGCATCGCCCAGGGCGGCATCGACGGCCTGGTGACTTACCTGCGCGACAAGAACGCACGTTTCGGCAAGTAAAATCAACGGCTTGACGACGCCCGCCGTGCCCGGCGCCGCCGGGCCGGGGGGCGTCAGCGGCAACTGGGTGGCACCTTCGGCGCAAATCCGAGCCCGATGCGCGCCGATTCGTCAACTTTCAAGCAACATGCGCTGGTCTCTCCCTACCGGGGGTGATCAGCACCATTTGGCGACGGCGGTTACAATCGTCGCTTGTCAAACGACCGGACGGCGGTCCCCCCAAGGGTGCGCGCGAATTGCCATCGACACTGGCGCCGCGTGCCCCACGAGACCATGGCGATCAAGACATGGACACTCGATCGGAACCGCCATCCCGGCCGACCTGAGCCGGAGAGCTGAATGCAAGTCTTCCTTGCCCAACCCCGCGGTTTTTGTGCGGGTGTCATACGTGCCATCGAGATCGTGGAACGCGCCCTGGAAAAATATGGCGCCCCGGTCTACGTGCGCCATGAGATCGTCCACAACAAGCACGTGGTCGATTCGCTCAAGGCCAAGGGTGCGCGCTTCATCGACGAATTGTCCGAAGCCCCGGCGGGCGCGGTCACCATTTTCAGTGCGCATGGCGTGGCACGCGTCGTCGAACAGGAAGCGCAGGCGCGCGGCCTGCGGGTACTCAATGCCACCTGCCCGCTCGTCACCAAAGTGCACCTGCAAGGCAAGAATTACGTGTCGGCCGGGCGCAACGTCATCCTGATCGGACACGCCGGCCATCCGGAAGTCGAGGGCACGATGGGCCAGATCGATGGTCCCGTGCATCTCGTCCAGACCGAGCGCGACGTCGGCGCGCTGCCGCTGGCCGTCGACACCCCGGTCTCGTACGTGACGCAGACCACGCTGTCGGTCGACGAGACTCGCGGTATCATTGCTGCGCTGCACGGTCGCTTTACCGATATCGTCGGCCCGGACACCAAGGACATCTGCTACGCCACGCAAAACCGCCAGACCGCCGTGCGCGAGCTGTGCGAGCGCGTGGACGTGCTGATCGTGGTGGGCGCGACGAACAGCTCGAACTCGAACCGCCTGCGTGAAATCGGCGCCGAAATGGGGTTGCCGAGCTATCTCGTGGCCGACGGCACCGGGGTCGATCCGGCATGGGTGCGCGGCCAGGCCCGCATTGGCATCACCGCCGGGGCGTCCGCGCCCGAGCGCATGGTCGAAGACGTGATCGACGCGCTGCGTCGCATCGACACCGTCGAAGTGACTCTCATGGACGGCATCGAGGAAACCATCCAGTTTCGCCTGCCGTCGGAACTGACCAAAGACGAGCCGGTCGCCGCGCCACAAGCGGTCGCCGGCTAACGCATTACGAACAGGAGCCGAACTTGGCCATCCCCTTCCTGCAACAGGCGTATGTTGGCGCCTACCTGATGAAACAACGCTTCAAGGGCAACAAGCGCTACCCGCTGGTGCTGATGCTCGAACCGTTGTTCCGCTGCAATCTCGCCTGCTCGGGCTGTGGCAAGATCGACTATCCGGATCCCATCCTGAACCAGCGCGTCTCGCTCAAGGACTCGCTCGATGCCGTGGACGAATGCGGTGCGCCGGTGGTCTCGATTGCCGGCGGCGAGCCGTTGCTGCACAAGGAAATGCCCGAAATCGTCAAGGGCATCATCGCGCGCAAGAAGTTCGTCTATCTGTGCACGAACGCGCTGCTGCTCGAGAAGAAGATCGACGACTACGAGCCAAGTCCGTTCTTCGTGTGGTCGATTCACCTCGACGGCGACCGTGAAATGCACGACGCCGCCGTGTCGCAAGACGGCGTGTACGAGCGTGCCGTGGCCGCCATCAAGCTGGCCAAGTCGCGCGGCTTCCGCGTGAACATCAACTGCACGCTGTTCAACAATGCCGATCCGGAAAAGGTCGCCAGGTTCTTCGATTCGACGAAGGACATGGGCCTCGACGGGATTACCGTGTCGCCGGGCTACGCCTACGAGCGCGCCCCGGACCAGCAGCACTTCCTGAACCGCTCGAAGACCAAGCAACTGTTCCGCGACATTCTCAAGCGCGGCAACGGCGGCAAGAACTGGACCTTCAGCCAGTCGAGCCTGTTCCTCGACTTCCTCGCCGGCAACCGTTCATACCACTGCACGCCGTGGGGCAACCCGACGCGCACCGTGTTCGGCTGGCAGCGTCCGTGCTACCTGCTTGGCGAAGGCTATGCCAAGACGTACACGGAACTGATGAACACCACCGACTGGGACAAGTACGGCGTGGGCAACTACGAGAAGTGTGCCGACTGCATGGTGCACAGCGGTTTCGAAGCCACGGCGGTAAACGAGACGATGTCGCATCCGCTGCGCGCGCTGGGCGTGGCCCTCAAGGGGGTGCGCACCGACGGCGCGATGGCCGACGACATCTCCTTCGCCAAGCAACGCCCGGCCGAATACGTGTTCTCCAAGCACGTCGAGATCAAGCTCGACGAACTGCGCCGGGCCAAGGCGTAAATGCCATCGCGTGTCCTGGTCACCGGCGCCTCCGGGTTTGTCGGTTCCGCCGTCGCACGCACGGCGCTCGCGCGCGGCCATGAGGTTCGCCTGCTGGTGCGCGGCACCAGTCCGCGCGCGAACCTCGCCGACCTGCCCGTCGAGGTCGTGGAAGGCGATATGCGCGACGCGGCGTCAATGCAGCGCGCACTCGCCGGCGTGGACGCGCTGCTCCACGTGGCCGCCGACTACCGTCTTTGGGCGAAAGACCCCAACGACATCATGCGGGCCAATATCGAAGGCACGCGCACGGTGATGGAAGCCGCGCTGCGCGCAGGCGTCGGGCGCGTGGTCTACACCAGCAGTGTTGCCACGCTGCGGGTGCACGACGCCGTCGGCCCGGTCGACGAAACCTCCCCCAACGACGAAGCCACGACCATCGGCGTCTACAAGCGCAGCAAGGTCGCGGCCGAGCGTCTGGTCGAGCGGATGATCGCAAACGACGGCCTGCCCGCCGTGATCGTCAATCCGTCCACGCCCATCGGGCCGCGTGACATCAAGCCCACGCCGACGGGACGCATCATCGTCGAGGCCGCGCAGGGCAAGATCCCCGCGTTCGTCGATACGGGCCTGAACCTCGTGCACGTCGACGACTGCGCCGAAGGCCATCTGCTCGCCCTTGAGCACGGCCGCATCGGCGAGCGCTACATCCTTGGCGGCGACGACGTACCGCTGCGCGACATGCTCGCCAGCATCGCGGACATGGTGGGGCGCCGCGCCCCGAAGATCGCCCTGCCGCGCTGGCCGCTCTATCCGCTCGCCATGGCGGCGCAGGGCGTCGCACGCTTCACCGGCAAAGAACCGTTCGTCACGGTCGATGGCTTGAAGATGTCGCGGTACCAGATGTACTTCTCGTCCGCGAAGGCGAAGCGCGACCTCGGCTACGCCGCCCGTCCCTACGCCACAGGCCTGCAAGACGCGCTCGCCTGGTTTGGCAATGCCGGATATCTGACATGACGGTTCTGGCCTGGATCGCCGCGCTGTCGCTGGGCATCTGGATCTACCTGCTGAGTTCCCAGGGCGGCTTCTGGCGCGCGCGCGAGCGCGACGATAGCGATGAAGACCGTCTGCCCGTGCCCGACGTCTGGCCTGCGGTGGCAGTGATCATTCCCGCGCGCAACGAGGCGGAATCGATTGGCCAGGTCGTGGCGTCGCTGTGTCGCCAGGACTATGCCGGACGGCTGCGCATCGTGGTCGTCGACGACCAGAGCAACGACGGCACGGCCGATCTCGCGCGCGAAGCGGCCACGCAGGCGGCCGCCGACGGCTTCACGCGCCGCGTGGACGTGCTCGGCGGCCAGCCCCTGCCCGCCGGCTGGACCGGCAAGCTGTGGGCGGTGCGCCAGGGGGTCGCGTTCGCGAGCGACCCCGCTACGAACGACGATGGGACCGCCCCCGATTACCTCCTGCATACCGACGCCGACATCGCGCATTCGCCGGAGAACGTGCGTCGTCTGGTCACGCGTGCCGAAGGCGATGGCCGCGTGCTCGTCTCGCTCATGGCGAAGCTGCGCTGCACCGCCTGGTTCGAGCGCACGCTGATTCCCGCGTTTGTGCTGTTCTTCCAGATGCTCTACCCGTTCGCGTGGGTCAACGATCCGAAGAAACGCATGGCGGCGGCCGCAGGCGGATGCATGCTGATCCATCGCGCGTCGCTCGAAGCCGGTGGCGGTATCGAAGCCATTCGCGACGAGATCATCGACGACTGCGCCATGGGACGCCTGCTCAAGCAGCAAGGCGCGATCTGGCTGGGGCTGACGGAGCGCGCCGTGAGCGTGCGTCCCTACGACAACCTTGGCGAGATTCGCAAGATGGTGTCGCGCACGGCCTACGCGCAGTTGCAATACTCGCCCGTGCTGCTTGCGGGCACGCTCGCCTCGCTGCTGCTCACGTTCATCGTGCCGCCCGTCATGACGATCTTCGCAACGGGCATTGCCCAGTGGCTGGGCCTGTTCGCCTGGATGGCGATGACGCTGGCCTACCTGCCGATGTTGCGCTTCTACCGTCAGCCGTCGGGCTTCGGACCGTTGCTGCCGCTCGTCGCCGCGCTCTACACCGTCTTCACATTCGACTCGGCGCTGCAGCACTGGCGCGGACGTGGCGGCATGTGGAAGGGGCGCGCCCAGGCGCGCGGGCAACAATCGTCGGACGCTTGAACCGGGATACCCACCGCAGCGGTCCGCAACAAAAAGCCAGCCCGTCGGCAACGACGCGCTGGCTTTTTGATGACCGCCGGCGGGCAGAGAATGGCGCGGAACGACGCTGTGATCAAATGCCTGCGGCCACCGCGCCAAATCCGTCGCCCAGTTCGAGGGTGACGATCCGGCGTCCGTGACGCATGGCCTGTCTGGCGCGGCTGGCGTCTTTCCCGACGCGCAACAGCGCCGGCAACTGCCGCGGATTGACGGCGAGCGAGCGCAGCACGCCGAGGATATCGGTGGAGCCATCGCTGCGAAGCCCGGCCAGCGCCGCGGGAGGGAGCGAGCGTTCTGCCGGATCGATCACCACGCGGGCGGCCACGAACGGCAGTCCATGCGCGTGTGCCACGCGTGCCACGATGTGGGACTCCATGTCGGCCGCCGCCGCCCCGCTCTCGCGCCACAGCGCGGCCTTGTCATCGGCCGTCACGACAGGTGCGGTCACACCGGCCAGATCGGCACGCAAGGCGTCGGGCATGGCGCGACGCAGTGCATTGGCCCAGGCCGCGCAGGACAGATATGCGTGCGCCTGCTGGGGCATATCGAGCACGTTGTGCGCAATCACCCACTGCCCGGGCGTCACGCCGGGCCTCAACCCGCCCGCCGTGCCGAAACTCACCAGCCCACGCGCGCCGTCAGGCGCCATCGCGGCCTCCAGGTCGGACGCAAGCGTGTGGTTCTGCGCGCAGACCACGACCACCCCGTCACCGCGCGCGATGCGGGCTTCGAAGGGCATGCCGGTCACCACGATGATGGGCGGGGTCATGGGGGACGGAGTCATGGGGGCGCGTCACATGCCGCAGGGCACTGGACAGTGGTTGCGCACCGTCAGGTTCCGGTAGCGCGCGAGTGCCCACAGCGGGAAAAACTTGCGATAACCGTGATAACGCAGATAGAACACCCGCGGGAAACCCGTCGCCGTGTAAAGGGCTTCGTCCCACAGCCCTTCTTCATTCTGCGTGTTCAGCAGATAGTCGATGCCGCGCTTGACCGCCGGGTCGTCGGCTTGACCTGCCGCCATCAGGCCGAGTAGCGCCCACGCCGTTTGCGACGACGTGCTCGGTGCCGGCGCGTAGCCCCGATAGTCGAGCTTGTAGCTCTCGCCGTCCTCGCCCCAGCCGCCGTCGGCATTCTGGATCGAGAGAAGCCACTGCGCCGCGCGCGCCATTGCCGGATGCGACGGCGACACCCCCGCCGCCTGCAAGCCGCACATCGCCGACCACGTGCCGTACACGAAATTCATGCCCCAGCGGCCGTACCAACTGCCGTCGGCTTCCTGATCGTCGAGGATGTATTTCAACGCCAGGTCGGCCGACGCCTTGCGCTGTGGCGATGGCGGCAACTGCGCGAGCATCGACAGGCATCGCGCGGAGACGTCCACCGTCGGCGGATCGAGCAAGGCCCCGTGGTCCGAGAACGGGATGCTGTTCAAATACAGATGGGTGTTTTCGGGCTCGAATGCCCCCCAGCCGCCGTTACTGCTCTGCATGCCGATGACCCACTCCGTGCCGCGATCGATGGCATGACGCATCGGCCGCGAGCTCGCGTCGACCGTGTCGCTCTCGAAAGTGCCGGCCAGCTTCTCGTAACGATCCATCGCCATGGCAACCACGGCGGTGTCGTCCACATCCGGGTAGTGCGGGTTCGCGAACTGGAAGGCCCAGCCACCCGGCCGCACGTTCGGCCGGCGCGAGATCCAGTCGCCGCGCACGTCGAGGATCTGCAGCGGAATGAGCCACTTCAGCCCCTTGCCCGCCATGTCGATGGCACGTTTGTCGCCGGTTTCCAGCAGCGCGTGAGCGGTCAGCGCGGTGTCCCACACCGGCGACAGACACGGCTGCACATAGGTCTCGTCATCGGCGGGCGTCACCAGCTTCTCGAGCGACTGACGGGCAATCGCGCGGCTCGGATGATCTTCCGGATAGCCGAGCACGTCGTACATCATGACGGCGTTGGCCATCGCGGGATAAATCGCACCGAGGCCGTCTTCGCCGTTCAGGCGTTCCTCCACGAACGCGACAGCACGCTGGATCGACGTCTCGCGCAGTTTTTTCGGAAAGAACGGATCCAGTGCCCGCAGCACATGATCGACACCCGAGAAGCACGTGAACCAGAAGCGGCTCTGGTGCGGTGCCCGCTTGGGCGGACCAACGTCCTTGGGACTGCCGATGAACAGCTCGTCGATGCCGACACCCTTGGGATTACGCGCGCGCGGACGCTTGGCCTGCAGCACGAGCAGCGGCACGATCACGGTGCGTGCCCAGTACGACACCTTCGACAGATGGAAGGGGAACCACTGCGGCAACAACATGATCTCGACGGGCATCATTGGCACGGCCTTCCATTCCAGTACGCCGTAGAGCGCCAGCAAGATCCGCGTGAAGACGTTCGACCGCTGCGCACCGCCGCGCGAGAGAATGGCTTCGCGGGCACGCACCATGTGCGGGGCATCGACGGGATCGCCGATCATCTTGAGCGCGAAGTACGCCTTCACGCTCGCGCTCATGTCGAACTTGCCCTGATGGAACAGCGGCCAGCCGCCGTGCTCGCCCTGGATGCGGCGCAGATAGACGGCGATCTTCGCTTCGAGTTCGGCGTCGACCGGCTCGGCCAGATGGTGACGCAGCAACACGTATTCGGCCGGAATCGTCGCGTCGGCTTCCAGTTCGAAGAGCCAGTGACCGTCGTCCTGTTGCAGGTCGAGCAATGCCGTGATCGAGCGGTCGATGCCCGTCTCGAGCGTCTGCGTCGCCATTGCCGTGCTCACCTTCTGGGCAAGCTCGGTATGCAGTTTGAGGTCCACGGCCGTGGCAGTGGCCGTGCGTCGCGCTTCCTTTTCAGAAGCATCGCGTATCGTGTCCATGGCGTTCTTGCCTACTCAAAGGCGTGTGATCGGCGCGGGGTGCGCACCGGTTAAACAGTGTCATTACAATGCGTGCCGGGTTCTGCCGCCCGGCGCGTGCGCGAGACGATTCGACAAGTCTCAGGCGGGGCGCAACACCTCGGCCGCCCGGTTGCCGCTGCGCAGCGCGCCTTCGATGGTCGCGGGCAGGCCGGTGGCCGTCCAGTCGCCCGCGAGCGCGAGATTGCGCCAGCGTGTGCGCGCGCCGGGGCGACGCTTGTCCTGCGCCGGCGTTGCCGCAAACGTGGCGCGCTTCTCGCGCACCAATTGCCATACCGGCATCGGCGTGGCGGGTACCTGACAGGCGTGCGCCACCTCTTCCCAGATGCGCAACGCGAGTGATTCGCGCGATTCGTCGAGCAAATGGTCGGCGCCGCTGATCGTCACCGACAACCGGCCGTCGAAAGCGAATATCCAGTCGCTCACGCCGTTCACCACGCCGATCATCGGCGGGCAGCCCGGCGGCGGCGGCACCTGGAAATGCGCGTTGACAATGGCCCGGTATTCGTCGGGCGTCGTCAGGTCCGGCACCAACGCCGCCGCCACGTTCGGCGGCACGGCCAGCACCACGGCATCGTCTGCCGCCAGCGCTTGCGGCCCGTCACCGAAATCGATCGATTCGACGCGGCTGCCGTCTGGCGCAAAGCCCAACGTCCGCACGCGGTGCTGCATCATCACACGCGCCCCCTTCGCTTCCAGGAACGCCAGCGCGGGCGTGACGAACGACGCGTCCAGACCGTCGCTCGCAATCAGCGGATGACAGGCCTTGCCGCCCGCCGCGAGCGTCTCGCGAATGACGGCGGCCGCCATCTGCGCCGAGCCTTCGGCCGGATCGGCGTTGAGCACCGCGAGGAACAGCGGGTGAATCAAACGCTGGTAGAGCGCGGGCGGGCAACGCATCGCGTCGGTCATGGTCGCGTCGGGCCCGGCGCGCAGCAACGGCGCGAGCGACAGATAGTCAGACCACTTCGTGCCCGGCACGCGGGCGTTGTGATCGAAGATCCACCACGGCAACCGCCCTTCCGAGAGGCGCACCGTCCAGCGCTCGTCACTCGCGAGATCGACGAACGCGAACTCCGCGCGATCGGGACCGGTCAGCGTGTGCTCGGCGCCGATGGCGCGCGTAAACTCGCGCATCGTCGTGTTGCCCGAGAGCACCAGGTGATTGCCGTTGTCGATCACGGCGTTCAACTGCGGGTCAAAGTAAGAGCGGCAGCGCCCGCCCGCCTGCGGTGCCGCCTCGTGCAGCACGACCGGCACGCCACGCGTCACAAGCCTGACCGAGGCCGCCAGGCCTGCCAGACCGGCGCCGATAACGTGAACCGTACCCGACATCAGAAGGCCATCTGCCGAAGCAGCATCAGGATGAGGCGCCAACGCGGCACACGCACGCGCTCGCGAGGCACGGCAAAGCCGCGCGCAATGAGCTTGTCGAGAATCGCGCCATACGCCTTGGCCATCACGGCGGGCGCAATGACCACGCGACGCGGATACGGCGCCATGATCGCGCGCGCCTTCGCGTAGTGTTCATGGGCTTGCGCCACGAGCGGCGCGCAGGCACGGTCGAGCTGGGCGGCGGCGACGCTTTGCGGCGTTGCGTCCACGACGCCCGCTTCGGCCAGCGTTTCGCGCGGCAGATAGACGCGGCCGATGCCGGCGTCCTCGTCGATGTCGCGCAGGATGTTCGTGAGTTGCAGTGCGCGGCCGAGGTGATGGGACAGCGCGATACCGTCCGCTTCGGGCATGCCGAACACCTTGACCGACAGACGGCCCACCGCGCTCGCCACGCGATCGCAATACAGATCGAGCGTGGGCAGATCGGGCGCGACGATGGGGCCGCAGGCATCCATTTCCATGCCGTCGATCACGGCGAGAAAGTCATCGTGCTTCAGGTCGAACTGCTTGACCACGCGGGCAAGGTTCGCGAGTGACGGCGCCGGGCGTCCGGCGTACAGATCGGCCAGATCGCGCCGCCACGCGGCCAGACGCGCCATGCGGCTCGCCGACGTGTCTTCGCCGTCGTCGGCAATGTCGTCAACGGCGCGGCAAAAGGCGTAGATCTCAAACATGCCTTCGCGCTGCGCAGACGGCAGAATGCGCATGGCAGCGTAAAAACTGCTGCCCGACGCCACACGTGCGCTGCTTGGCTCAGGCGACATTTCGATGGGTTCGGCGACGCTCACGAGGCTCCTCGTCGTGCAGGGGAACGGGGTGACACCACGGAAAAAACTCAGGGGATTCTTGCAAGGAGGGAAGTATACCGGGGATTGGCGCGACTTTCCCGCCAGGATTCGGAACGATAGCATAGAATCTCGGGGCCCTCAGCGCAGCCGCGCTGCCCTATTTGCCCCATCCGCCCGATGACTTCCGACGCCAAGATCGAGCATTACGAGAACTTCCCGGTCGCCAGTATCCTGCTGCCGCGCGAGATGCGCGCGCCGGTGGGCGTGATCTACAACTTCGCACGCACGGCCGACGACATTGCCGACGAGGGCGATGCCTCCGACGCCGAGCGTCACGCCGGCCTCGCGGCCTACCAGGCGGAACTCGACAAGATCGCCGCCGGCCAGCCCACCTCACCCGACAGACCGCTGTTCGCGGTCCTTGCACGTGTCATTGCCGAGCATCGGCTCGCGGTCCAGCCGTTCTCCGACCTGCTGAGCGCGTTCGATCAGGATATCGAGGTCAAGCGTTACGCGACATTCGCCGATCTGCGCGACTACACGCGCCGTTCGGCCGACCCGGTCGGGCGCATCATGCTCGGCCTGTTCAAGCTCGACACTCCCGAGAACATTGCCTGCTCGGACGACATCTGCTCGGCCCTGCAACTCATCAACTTCTGGCAGGACGTGGAAGTCGACTGGCGCAAGGCGCGCGTGTATCTGCCGCAGGACGATATGGCCCGCTTCGGGGTGAGCGATGCCGACATCGGCGCGCAGACGTTCGACGACCGCTGGCGCGCGCTCATGCGTTACGAAGTCGACTTCGCCCGGCGGATGATGCTGCGCGGTGCGCCGCTCGCCAACCGAGTGCCGGGCCGCTTCGGCCTGGAACTGTGTTGCGTGGTGCATGGCGGGCTGCGCATCCTCGACAGGATCGAAGCTGTCAACTACGACGTCTTCCGTCATCGGCCGCAGTTGGGGAAGGCCGACGGACTGCGCGTATTCCTGCGAGGCCTCGGCATGAAGCTGGGCGGCAAGCCGCCCAAAGCCCGCGCCGGCTGACGTCGGCCTACAGTCCGCTCGGTGCAAGGGCCAGCGCCTGCGGCGTCATGCCGCAGGCATCGCGTGGCATGAGCACGCTCGCGCTTGACCCATCGCAAGACCCGTTCGCGGGGCAGGTGCCAGACTGCCGTTTTCGGGTGCGCACGCCGACACACGGCGTTCTCGCCCGCGAAACCTCGACGAACGGAACTGACATGAACGAGCAATGGTTGACGCTGGCCGGCCACCGGCTGGTGCCGGTGGTCCAGGGCGGCATGGGTATCGGCATCTCTGCCCACCGGCTGGCTGGGACAGTAGCGCGGCACAATGGCATGGGGACGATCGCGAGCATCGATCTGCGCCACCATCACCCCGACCTGCTCGCCGAAGTCGACGGTGTCCGCTCGCCAGCGGGCAAGAAAGCGACCATCGAGGCGGCCAACCTGGTCGCGCTGGACCGCGAGATCCGCGCCGCCAAGGCGATTGCCGACGGCAACGGCCTCGTGGCGGTCAACGTCATGAAGGCGGTGAGCGCGCATGCGTCACTGGTACGGCAGGCGTGCGAGAGCGGCGCCGACGCCATCGTCATGGGTGCCGGACTGCCGCTCGACCTGCCGGAACTCACGGCGTCGCATCCTGGCGTGGCGCTCATCCCGATTCTGTCGGACTCGCGCGGGGTGAGTCTCGTGCTGCGCAAGTGGATGAAAAAGGGTCGCCTGCCGGACGCGATCGTCATCGAACATCCGGCACATGCGGGCGGGCATCTCGGCGCGTCGCGCATCGAGGATCTCGGCGACGCGCGCTTCTCGTTCGATCGCGTGCTCGCGGAGTGCCGCGAGATCTACGCGACGCTCGGCATCGAGTGGACCCGCGTGCCGCTGATCGTGGCCGGCGGAATCCACCGTCACGAGCAGGTTCGGCATTGGCTTGAACAAGGCGCCGCGGGCGTGCAGTTGGGCACGGCGTTTGCCGTGACCGAAGAATCGGATGCGCACCCGGCGTTCAAGGCTGTGCTGGCGAGCGCACGACCGGAAGACATTGCCGAGTTCACCAGCGTGGCGGGGCTACCTGCACGCGCGGTGCTGACCCCATGGCTGAGGAAATACCTCTCGCGTGAGACCGCCCTGCGGGCGAAGGCGAAGGTGCGGCAATGTCTGGAGGGATTCGATTGCCTGCAAGCCTGCGGGCTGCGCGACGGCGTGGCGCGCATCGGGCAGTTCTGCATCGATCTGAAACTCGCCCAGGCCGTGCGTGGCGATGTGGCGCGCGGACTCTTCTTCCGAGGGCGCGACCCGTTGCCCTTCGGTGAGCAGATTCGCCCCGTGGCCGATCTCATGCGTTACCTGCTGACGGGGGAGCGGCCAAAAGATGGCGACACGGCGACGGCCGCGTAGCCGCGATCACTTGGCCGGCGCTGCGGGTGCGGATGGCGCGCTGGCTCCATCATCCTGCGCCGCGTTCGGCGGGCTAACACCACCGGCATCGTGCCCGCTCACGGAGGCAGCACGTGCCGCAATACGCCGGTCGAAGAAAGCGGCGAGCGCCGGGTCGTTCACCTTGAGATCGAACTGACGTTCGTCGACCGCCAAGAAATAGCCGTCGCACAGATCTGCCTTCGCGCTCTCGGTCGGCTGATCGTCGATGCTGCGGGAATAGACGACGAACTGGCGCTCGACAAGCATCGGCAATTGGTTGCGCAGCAAGTCCTCGAAGCGCGCGCGGGCGTCGGGTTCGGTATAGGCGGACTGCAATTCGGCACGCACGCGTCGACCCTCGGCGAGATAGTCGCGATGCCGCGTCTGCCACGCGCGCAATGCCGCATTCCCGTGCGCTCGGGTCGCGGCGCCGTAGAGCCCGCATTTCTGCACGAGCCGCTCCAGCACCTCGCCGACACCTTCGGGCGACGCCATCGCCGCGCCCATCAACTCGGCATCGTTCTTGTATTGCGGCGGCTGCGCCAGCGCCACTGCGGCGGACAAGCCTGCCGCGCCCAGGGTCACGCGCGCGAACAGGTGTCGCCAACCATTGCCAAATGGCTTCATTGCCGGATTGTCGGGATGGCGGGCTCAGTCGGCCCCGCTCTCGGAGATATCGCATCGGCCACGACGTCGATGGTTGCATCTTAGCCGAAGTGGCGTCCCGAGGCGCCCGCCTGCGACGTCCGCCGCCAGGCTCCCCACTCGACTGGCCGCGGCGGCAGCGTCCCACCGGCGTCTGAGATCACCATGGCACCGTTCGTCCGAGATAGTCGACGTAGTGCAATCCGGCGCGCCCCTCGTGCGCCGCAATGGTATCGATCAGGTGGGGGATGCTCTCGTCGATACTCAGACGCGCATCTACCCCGCCCATGTCCGTGCGGACCCAACCGGGGGCTGTCAGCAGCAACGTGCGCGCGTCGTCGCCATGGCGCGCCGCGAAGCTGCGCATCAACATATTGAGCGCCGCCTTGCTGGCCCGGTAGACCTCATAGTTGCCGTTCGTGTTGTTCGTGACGCTGCCCTGCCCGGACGACATCACACCCAGCGTGCCGCCGGGGGGTACGAGCGGCTCGAACGTCTCGATCACGCGCATCGGACTGAGCGCGTTCGTGACCATGACGCGCACGAATTCCTCGGTCGACACGTCGGCAATCGTCTCACGGTCGTCGTTCTTTACCCCGGCGTTCACAAAGAGCAAATCAACGCGGCGCCCCCCCAATCGCGCTCGCAGTGCGGCGACTTCCGTCGGTATCGTGATATCGACCGTTTCGACCTCCAGCGCACCGTCAGCGGTCGCGCCCAGCGCGTCGAGCGCGCTCGACGATCCTTGCCGAGCCGTGGCGATGACATGCCAGCCGCGCCCGAGATACGCCTGGGCCATTGCGAAGCCCAGACCGCGCGACGCGCCGATCAGCAGGAGGGTCTTTTGCGGCGAAGCCTGGGAAATTGTGGTGTTCTGCATGCGTCATGCCTCGTGTCAAACGCCGCTCGCCCGTCGCCGGCGGAATGCCGGGAGGCGGTGGGACGCGATCCGTGAAGGACTATAGGGCGATGCAAGACGTGGCGGAAGACGCACGCGATGCACTGATAACATGCACGTAACGCCATATCTCACTCGGTCGCCCCCCATGACTGCCCCCGATCTGAACCTGCTCATTGCGCTGGACGCCCTGCTCGCCGAAGTCAGCGTGGCGCGTGCTGCACGCCGGTTGGGCCTGAGCGCGTCGGCGATGAGCCGGACGCTGAGTCGCCTGCGCGACACCACGGGCGATCCGCTGCTGGTTCGCGCCGGTCGCCGCATGGTGCTCACGCCGCACGCCGAGCAACTGCGTGCACGCAGCCAGGACGCGCTCGACGAGGCCCGCACTCTGCTCACGCCCGCCACCGCCTCACCGGACTTCGCTACGTTGCGCCGCACGTTCACACTTCGCGCCAACGATGGCTTCGTGGAGGCCTTCGGCGCGTCGTTGATTGCCGCGCTCACCCAGGTGGCCCCGTTCGCAAGCCTGCGTTTCCTGCCCAAGACGGAAAAGACGGCCGCGCCGTTGCGCAACGCTCAGGTCGATCTGGAGATCGGCGTGCTGGGAGACGTTGGAGAGGCCAGCAACATGGGTCCGGAGATTCGCGTGCAGACGTTGTTCCGCGATCGCTTCGTGGGGGCGGTACGTTCGGGCCATCCACTCGAAGCCCACGGCGCGCCGGACGCCGAGCGATACGTCGCGTTCGGGCACGTCGTGGCGTCACGGCACGGCACCGGCGAAGGGCCGATCGACGCCGCGCTTGACGCGTTGGGCCTGCGCCGCGACATCGTCGCGGTGGTGCCCAGCTTTCCGGCAGCGTTATCCGTGGCGCAGGCGTCCGATCTGATTGCGCTGGTGCCGGCGTCGCTCATGACACAACGCGCGGCACGGCGTGCCTCGACCGCATCCGCGTCGTTCCACGTGTTCGATCTGCCCGTGGCGACCGAACAGATCGCCGTATCGTTGATGTGGCATCCCCGCATGGAGGCGGACCCCGTTCATCGCTGGCTGCGGCAACACGTGCTGTCGGTGTGCCGCGCCGCCGATGCGACGTTGCGCTAATCGCCAGCGGCAGAACTGCGCTTATCGCGATGTCGCCGCCCCGCACTGCACCTGTCCCGACACCGGGTCTCGCTTGCAGGCGGTGGGACCTTGCTCGCCGAAGTAGATCGCACCCTGCGCGTTCGTGGATGCGCCCGGATAACGACCTTGTGGCGCCCGTTGCGGATCCGTCAAGGACTTCATCTGCATATCGTTCATCGCGGACGACTCACGCTGGCGTTGCGCCTGCCGCTCGCCCTGCGCCATGCCGTGCTTGAACTGCGCGCCGACGCCGCCGGCACTGTCCTGCCGAGGCGCAGTCGGCGTAAGTTCCACGCCAGGCTGACGACCCGGCCCGGCCTGACTCGATTGGCGGATGCTGTTCAGATCGCCGCTGCCCAAGTACGACTGAGCGGCCGCGCCACCGGCCATCGATATTCCGATGGTGGCCAGGCAGGCGATCAACAACGTTCTGGCTGACATGTTTCGTTTCCCCGTGAAGTGCGACATGGATCACTTTTTCGGGGCACAGTGTAGCGTCATTCTCAATCCGCTTCGTCTTCCGAAGTTCGGGAAACGAAGCGGCGCCTCACGGCATGACAGGCGGATGATAGGTCAGCGTCTGGGCAAGCAGCCACAGCATGAGGATCACCACGGGGAAGTGCACCAGCAATTGCGTAAACGTGTACCCGACGACGTCACGTGCGCGCAGACCGAGCACCCCCAGCAGCGGAAGCATCCAGAACGGATTGATCAGGTTCGGCAGCGCTTCGGCCGCGTTGTACACCGTCACCGCCCATCCCAGGTGCACATGCAGGTCATTGGCCGCCTGCATCACGTACGGGGCCTCGATGATCCACTTGCCGCCGCCCGACGGCACGAAGAAGCCCAGCACCGCCGAATACAGGCCCATCACGCCAGGGAACGACGTCTGCGACGAGATCGTCACGAAGAAGCTCGACAGATGGTGGGAGAGCGTCGCGCCATCGATACCCGGCGCCTTGGTGAGCAGGTAGGCGATGCCACCGTACAACGGGAACTGGATCAGCACGCCCGCCACCGACGGTACCGACTTCGCGATCGCATCGAGGAAGCGGCGCGGACGCCAGTTCAGCAGCATGCCCAGCATCAGGAACACGAAGTTGTATGTGTTCAGATTCGAGATCGCCAGCAACGGATCCTTCGTCGTGAACTCATGGCCGATCCAGAGCACGCCCAACGCCACGATCAGCACCGTCACGAATGGGCTGTATTCGAGCCAATCCCCGGGACGTTGCGCACGCACGTAGGGCTTCGCCGTATCGTCGAGCGACACGGCAAGGTCGGCGGCCACTATCGCGCGGTCGTCGCGCGGCGCCGAGTAGTACGCCAGCACCACCGACACCACCGTCAGCACGGCGGCAATCGCCATCGATTGCGGCAGGAAGATCGTTTCGGAAAACGGAATGACGCCCGTGATCTCCACCAGCGCCTTTGGCAAGCTCGCCGGATTGGCCTGCAACTGCGCGGCCGATGAACTCAGACCCAGCGCCCACGTCGCCCCCATGCCCAGATAGGCCGCCGCGCCCCCGGCACGGTAGTCCATCCGAATGTCGTCGCGGCGCGCAATCGCCCGCACCAGCAAGCCCGCGAACACCAGGCTGATGGCCCAGTTGAACAGCGAAAGCACAATGCTCACGAACGCCACATAGGCCACCGCGCTGCGACCGCTGCGCGGCAGGGTTGCCATCTTTCCGATGAGCATTGCGGCGGGCGGCGAGACCGCCACCACATATCCCGAAATGGCCACGATGGCCATCTGCATCGTGAACGGAATCAGGCTCCAGAAGCCATCGCCGAACGCCACCCCCACTTTGACGGCCGGCACGCCGATGGCCAGCGCTCCCCCCGCGCACACGATGACGGCGAGTGCCGCGAAAAGATAGGCGTCTGGAAACCAGCGTTCGGACCAACGCGTGACCGCGGCCGCCAGACGTTCCAGAAGACCGCCGTCTTGCGGCGCCTCCGACATGCTCGAGAGTGAAGTTCCCGGTTTCATTTCCTGTGTTCCCATAGGTGTGTAGTGATCGGCACCGCTGCACCACGCGATGCTCGCCCCGTGCCCTGCCCTGCGATGGCGACACTGCGCCACCACCGTCTTCCACCGCCCGTTGCCCCCGGTGTCGCGTCAGCCGTGCTGCGTCGCCCGCCAGACCAGCGTGGCCGCCGCAAGATCCTCCAGCGCCGTCCCCACGGCCTTAAATACCGTGCGCTCGCCATCGCCGCGGCGGCCGCCATGTCCTGCGCGACACAGGTCGGCCAGTGTGCCGCGCACGTCCCGCGCGCTGAACACGCCTCGCGACATCGGGCCAAGCAGCTCCCCGGATTTCGCCAGCGCTTCGTCGGTGTCGACGTACAACGACGCGCCCGCAAAGCAGGTATCGTCGGCCTCGCGCATCTGCGGCGTGAAGCTGCCGATCAAATCCAGATGAACGCCCGGCGCCAGCCAGTCGCCTTGCACCACAGGCTCAGTCGCCAGCGTTGCGCACGTGATGACATCCGCGCCCTCGACGGCCGCCCTGGCGGTGTCGTACACGACCGCGTCGAGACCCTGTGCGTGCAGTCGATCGACCAGACGCCCGGCCGCCTGCGCGTCGCGATCCCACACACTCACGCGCGTGATCGGGCGCACCGCGCGATACGCCAGCGGCACCAGCGAGCCCACGCGGCCCGCGCCGAGCAGCGCGAGGTGCGACGCGTCGTCGCGCGCCAGATACGATGCGGCGAGCGCCGAGGCCGCGGCCGTGCGTCGCGACGTGATCTCGTTGCCGTCCATCTGCGCGAGCGGCACGCCCGTCGCGGCGTCGTAGAGCAGATAGGTCGAATGCAGCCCCGGCACGCCGCGCCGCGCATTGGCCGGGGCGATGTTGACGGTCTTGATGCCAAGGTAACCGCCCGGCTGCCACGCCGGCATGACGAGCACGGTCATGGCGTTGTCCGAGTCCGGTTCAGGGATGACGTGCGTGTGGCGCAGCGGCACGTCGCATCCACTCACGAACAGACTGCGCAGCGCGTCGAGCAACGGGCCAAAAGCCAATGCCTCGCGAGTGGCGTCAGCGTCGATGAATTTCATGGGTACAGGTCCTCGTCGATGTGGGATTGAGACGTCAGGCGTCGATCACGATGGCTTCGCGTGGCACCGCCTGACAGGCCAGACACATGCCGGGCTCGTCGAGCGCCACCTCACCCAGATGCTCGACCTCGCCAGCCAATACGCGCACCGCGCAACTTTCGCATTGCCCGACACGGCAACCGCTCGGCATTGCCAGGCCCAGCGATTCGGCGAACGACAACAGACTGCCGTGCGAGGGCGTCCATACCGCCTCGCGGCCCGAGCGGGCAAACGTGACCGGCCACGCGGCCGCGGCATCGACGCGGGGCGCGCTCGGCGAGCGAAATGCCTCCTTGAACATGTCGAACGCGGGCACGCCGCGCGCCGTCAGCCCCGCCATCACGGCAGCCATCATGGGTGCCGGACCGCAGAGGTAGAAGCGCGCGCGGCGCTCGATCAGGTCGTCGGACACGACGCCGTCAGACAGCCGCGCCGCCGACACATAGTCGCGCCCGAGAATGTCAGCGTCGCGCGGCGCGTCGTAGTAGTTGATCACCCGCACGTTGGGCAGGCGCTGCGCGAGCGCCGCCAGACGGTCCCGAAAGGCGTGCGTGGCGCCATTGCGGTTCGCGTAATGCAGCCAGACGTCGGGCAGCGGCATGCGCGTGCCGTCCGCCGTCTCTGCCAGCGATTCCAGGTGGCAGAGAAACGGCGTGATCCCAATGCCGCCGGCGAAGCACACCACCGGCTGGCGGCTCTGCAGCGGCATGACGAAGCGCCCCGACGGTGCGCCGAGTTCGATCACGTCGCCCACGCGCGCAGCAGTGTTCAGCCAGCTCGAGACCACACCGTCACACGGCGCGCCCTCCGGGGTGCGCCCCTGCTGATGACGCACCGCAATGCGATAGCCGCGACGCGCGCGCTCGCTGGACGGCCCGGTGAGCGAGTAAGCGCGTGTCACGGGCTGGGCTTGCCCGGGAATCGATGCGCGAACGGTGACGTGCTGCCCGGGCAAATAGTCGGGCAACCCCACCTCGTCGAGCGGATCGAGCGCGATGGCACACACCCCGTCGGCCGCGGCCTCGAGTGCGGCAATGCGAAAGCGCGCCATGCCGGCCCACGGGCGGCGGACCGGATCGCTTGCCGGATCGCGCGCAATGTCGCATCGAAACGAGCGTAACGGCGACGATCCGCTGATCGGATCGATGTCCTGCGCAGTCACCAGTGCGTTGAAGTTGCTCGACGCCTCGCCCGCCGTCGCGAAACCATGACGGCCCACGCTCTCGCAAGCCTGCCACCAACCGTACTCGGCGAGCAGCACATCGGCGCCCATCCCCGTATCGAACGCCGCGCGAAAGCGCGCGACCCCGGCCGGCGTCGTCACGCGCACCCAATCGCCTTCGACGATGTGCTTTCGCGCCGCCAGCGTCGGATGCAGATGCACCACGGGATCGGGCGCGCGCATGCGCAAGCTCGCGAGGCCGCGATGCTGACTGTGGCAGTAGTAGCCGTTCTTGGCCGACCCGAGCAGCAGCGGAAAGCGCTGTGTCTCGTCGTTGGTCAAGGTGCGCGACGCCACGTGTGCCGGTACCGGCGGATAACCGTGACGCAGCAGACGCTCGGAATACAGCTCGACGCGGCGGGTTTCGGTGCCGAACCCGCATACGCCGCCGGCCTCGGCGCGAGCGTATTTACGCTCGTATTGCGGCTGTGGACGCGAAATGCCCTCGGGGTGCGCGCGCAGCGTCTGCACGTCGAGCCCGATCGGGGCCAACTGATGATTCCAGCCGGCGTCGAGACTGCCACCGAAGAAGGCGTCGCCCATGCCCAGGCGCACGGCGAGATCGAACACGATGTCGTTGTCGCTGCGCGATTCGCCGCGCGGCGATACCATGCGCTGGCGAAGTTGAATCAATGCGTCGGCGCGATCATCGATCTCGAACCCCGCGCGCAAGCCTTCACGCTCCCACGGCGTATTGACCGGCAGCACGATATCGGCGTAACGGGCCGACGGCGTCTCGAACAGATCGCAATGGACGTGAAACTCGAGCGCTTCGAGCGCCTCGCACGCCATCGCGTAATCCGCCTGCGACGCGAGCACGTTGGTGCCAAAGCAGAACAGTGCCCGCACGCGGTAAGGCGCGCCATCGAGAATCGCGCGGTAGGTATCGCGCGCCGTCACCCAGCCGAGCGCAGGCGGCCCCAGCGGACGCTCGTCGATGCCCAACGCCTTCGCCTGCTGCTCGGGACTCAACAGGTCATGCTGACTGACGGCGTTCACCGGTTGACGCGTCATCACACGATTGCCCCCACGCCTGTCGAAGCTGCCCGTCAGGGCATAGAGGACGGCGATAGCGCGCTCGATTTGCGTCGCGTTCACGTGCTGCGCTACCCCCGACCACGCGTGATAGGCAACGCGCTGCGCGCCGGTGAAGAGATCGGCGGCGGTGTCGAGCTGCGCTGGGGAAACGCCGCAGAGTGCGCTCACGGTTGCCGCATCGTAAGCGGCCAGCCCCGCGCAAAGATGATCGAACGCCGGCCGGCAGACAATTCGCGACCCCGCGCGGGTCATCACCGCAAACTCGCCGCGCAGGGCGGCATCGTTTGCCGCGTCGCGGCCCAGCGCGTAAGTCGTATCGTAAGGTTGCGGTGACGAGGCCACTTCGTTCCAGATAACGAACGCCTCGGGCGGCGCGTCGGTGGCCGCCGCAGCCAGATCGCGCACGCGCAGGAAGCGGCCGTTGTCGTTGCGCACGAGCAGCGGCGCGTTGGTCCACCGGCGCACGAACGTCTCGTCATAGCGCCCAGTGTCGATCAGACGGCGGGCGAGGCCGAGCGCCAGTGCCGCATCGGTGCCCGGACGCACGGGCAGCCAGGCATCGGCATCGGCGGCAAGTGGTGTCTTGCGCGGGTCGACAACGAGCAACTTGGCCCCTTGTGCCCGTCCCCGGCCGATGGCGTTGGCCTGACTCAACCACGTACTCGTCGGGTTGTGCCCCCAGAGCATGATGACGTCTGCCTGCGCGTAATCGGCGGTCGGCATGCCGCACCCGAACGTGAACGCGTGTGCAAAATCCTTGTGCCAGTTGCAGATTTCCGTCGCATAGACCGTGTTCGGACTGCCGAACACCCGGATGAAGCGCTCGATCCAGTCGATGCTGTCGGACAGCGGCGTGCCGCTCGGCGTGGTCACGCCAAACGCCACGGCATGTGCGCCACTCTCGCGCCGGATGTCGCCCAGGCGCGCAGCGATCTCGGTGAGCGCGTCGTCCCACGAGATGCGCTCCCAACCGGGGTCGTCCGCCCCCTTCGGGGTCGTGCGGCGCAGCGGTGTGGTCAACCGGTCGGGGTGATGCACCAGCTCCGGTGCGGCTTTTCCCTTGCGGCACATGGCGGCGCCATTCGGATGCGACGGATCCGGTTCGACCGCGATCACCGCATCGTTTTCCACTCGCGTCAGCGTGCCGCAGCGGGACCGGCACAATGTGCAGAACCCAGGCTTGACCTCCTGAACCATGTCTCGTACGTCTCTATAGGAATCGATGTTCCGATGCTATACAGCCGTCACTTTTATTACTAATATAAAAAATATAGTTTGCAATATTGATTTTTTAAATGAAACCAACCCTGCGTCAGATCGAGTATTTCGTGGCCGTGGCCGAGACGGGACAGGTGATGCGAGCGGCCGAGCGGTGCAGCGCGTCGCAGTCGTCGCTGACGATCGCGTTGCAAAATCTGGAGGTGATCGTCGGCACGCCGCTGTTCGTCCGGCATGCGAAGGGACTGCGGCCGACCGATGCTGGCGAGCGATTTCTGCGTCACGCGTACCGCATCCTGAACGCCACCGACGATGCCCTGCAGGAAGCGCGCACGCTGCCGGACGATGCGGGTGGCCGCCTGCGGCTCGCCGTTACGGAGACGATTTCGGCGTATCTGTTGCCCTCGGTGGCCAGCACACTCTCCAAGCGATTCCCGAACGTCGAACTCACGTTGATCGAGGGCGACCGTCGCGAACTGGAAGCGGCGGTACTGGCGGGCAAGGTCGACCTGGCCTTGTTGCTGGTATCGAACGTCGTGGCCGACGGACTCGTCTCGCACACATTGCTGCGCTCGACGCGCAGGCTGTGGACCAGCCCCGGGCATCCGCTGCTCGACAAACCGAGCGTTACGCTCGACGACGTGCGCGGGCAGCGTTTCTTGCTGCTCGATATGGATGAGCATGTGCAGACGGTCGAGCGCTACTGGCACGCCGCGCAGGTCGAACCGGTTGTGCATTTCCGCACGCGCTCGATCGAGGCGATTCGCAGCCTCGTGGCGCAGGGTTATGGCGTATCGATCCTCTCGGATCTCGTCTATCGCCCATGGTCGATCGATGGGGGACGCATCCTGCGACGGGATTTGAGCACAGGCGTGCCGTCAATGGATGTGGGACTCGTGTGGGCGGAGCGGCGTCCGCCGGAGGGGTTGACCGAGCGCATCGTCAGCGCGCTGCGCTCGCTCATCCGCGAAATCAATGATCGCGGACACATGGGGGTGGAGTGATCGACTGACGACGGCACGCGGCACGTCGTCATCGGCATCGCTCAGGCGCGGCGCGTGGCCAGTTCGGCCCCTTGGCGCAGCGCTTCGAGCAGGCTGCGTTCGTCGGCAATGCCCTTGCCTGCAATGTCGAACGCCGTGCCGTGATCGACCGACGTGCGCACCACCTGCAAGCCGACCGTCACGTTTACGCCCGCCTCCAGGCCCAGCACCTTGACCGGGCCGTGACCCTGGTCGTGATACATCGCGACCACGAGATCAAAGTCGCCCCGGCCCGCTCTGAAGAACAGCGTGTCAGCGGGTAACGGGCCTTCGATGTCCCACCCGCGTTCACGCAGGGTTTGCACGGCCGGCACGATTTTCTCTTCCTCTTCACCGTAGCCGAACAGGCCATTTTCCCCCGCGTGCGGGTTGATGCCGCACACGGCAATACGGGGATTGGCGATGCCCGCCTTGACCAGCGTGGCGTGACCACGCTCGATCGTACGCTGGACCAGACCCGGCTCGATCTTGCGGATCGCATCGATGATGCCGATGTGGGTCGTGACGTGAATCACGCGCAGGTTCGGCGCGACGAGCATCATCGACACTTCGTCGATACCCGTCAGGTGAGCGAGCATCTCCGTGTGACCGGGGAACTTGTGCCCCCCGGCGTGCAGCGCTTCCTTGTTCAGCGGTGCCGTGCAGATCGCGTCGATTTCCCCGGCTTCGGCCAGCTTCGCCGCGTGCGCGATGTACCGGTAGGCGGCATCGCCTGCGATCGCGGACAGTTGGCCAAACGGCAGATCTTCCGGAATCAGGCCCAGATCGATGCACTCGATCACCCCTGGCGCAAAGCTCGCTTGCGCGACGGTCTCGATGCGACGCACGCTCAGCGGTGTATTGACGAGGGCGACGGCCTGTTCGAGACGTCGCGCGTCGCCGATCACGACCGGGCGGCATTGCTGGTAGACGCTGTCGTGCGCCAGGCTCTTGACGATGATTTCCGGGCCGACGCCAGCCGCGTCCCCCATGGTGATGCCAATGACGGGGAGATAGTGATTCATGGCGTTTGCGTTGATATCCATTTCGTTGGGGGACGTCCGGAATGTCTTCCGGGCGGAGGTTCCGTTCTACTGTGCTGCTGTCGGCCAGCGTCGCCTCAACGGCGATCGCGCGCCTCGGGGGCCGCGCGCAAATACCGGTAAGCACTATGCAGGGCCGCTTCGCCACCGAACGCGCCGGCTTTCGTGACGATGCGCGTCGGCATGCCGTTGGCGGGTCGCCCGACAGCGACCCCAGGCTCGATTTCCGCGATCAATTCGAGCGCCCCGATGCCCACCGCGCTCAACATCGCGCGCGCTGTTTCGCCACCCGTGACGACCAGTCCCGACAAACGCGCGAAGTGCGGCGCGATCAGGGCCGCCAACGCGGCCGACAATTGGGCGCCCTCCGCCGGGTCAAACGCATCGTCGCGCCCGATTCGCACCAGGACGTCGTTGCCCTTCTCGATCGCACCGCCGATACACGTGCGCCAGCCCGCGATGTCGGGATGCGACGCACCGGCGCGCAGTACGGCCGGTGGCACGGTCCACTCGAGCACCGCATTCTCCGCGCACAGTCGCGCGCACTGCTGATGCGACACGGCGGACAAGCTGCCAACCAGCGTCAGCAAGGGACCGGGGGTCGCGGCGCCAGTCGTCACGTGCGCATTTTCTCGTACGTCCCGCGTATCGTCGCTCGGCGCGAACAAGGCCGATTGTTCGGCCAGCGCGCGAGCGAGACCGCCCGAGCCCACCCAGAAGATGTCCGTCAGCCCGACGCTCGCTCGCGCCAACATGATGAGATCGTCATCTGCCTGGGCATCGACAATCAGCGCCGACACGCCATCGGCGCGCGCGTGCGCAACGACGTCGTTCAACGCCGCATGCGCCGCCGCAAAATCCTTGCGCAGCAACGCCGAGGATACGGTCTGCGTCCTCAGTCCTGCCGCCGCCAACATCGGCGCGAGTCGCGCCTCCCGATCCGCATGCTCCAGTCGCCAGGTGTCGGTCTCGGCCAACGGCACGCCTCGCACGAACACTTCGCCGTCCTGCACGACGCGGCCCGTGGCAGGGAACGCCGGGGCCACGATAGCCAGGCCCGCAAGCGGTTGCAGCGCCGCAACTTCCGCGACCCAGTTGCCACGCAGCGTCGAATCGATTTTCTTGTAGAGGCGTCGTCCGGGCGCGGCAAGCCGCTGCCACGCCGCGACCGCGCGCGCGGCGGCCTCCTGCGCAGACAGACGGCGCGTGTCGGTGTCGATCGCCACCACTTGCGCGGCCGCATTGAAGCCTTCGACATCGAGCGACACGACGCTGCGACGGCCGGCATTGGTAAAGCCGATCGCACAGTCGGCCGCGCCGGACAAGTCGTCGGCGACAATGAGAATGCTCACTGCGCCGCTCCCCTGGCCGCTGCCCCCAGGCCACGCGCCGCAACACGCTTCGCAACGGCAGCCGTCAGGATCGGCGAGACGATGGCCGTCACCACCACACAGGCCGCCACCAGCAACGTCGCGCTTTTGGCCGCTGCCTCATAGACCGGGTTGGCGGCAGCGATCAGCGCCGGCACAGCGGCGGCATTACCCGCCGTGTTGGCAGCCGCCGTACCGGCCACGCCCGTCCCGCCCGTCAAGCGGTCAACGATATACAGCGGAATACCCGTCACCACAACGACCGCGAAGCCAAGCAGGATGCCCAGCAGGCCGGCCTGCCAAACCTTGTGCAGATCGAGCCCCGCGCCCAGCGCCAATGCGAAGAACGGAATCATCACCGGCACGGCGCGCCCCAGGAAATCACGCATTTCACGATCGAGGTTGCCAAGCAGCATCCCCACGGCCAGCGGCAGGATGCTGCCCACCAGCGTCGGCCACGGAAACGCGGACAACCCGGCAACGCCGAGCGTGACCATCGTCAGGAACGGCCCCGACTCCAGCGACATGATCGTGTAGGCGCCCACGTCTTCCGAGCGGCCGTACTGGCCCATCAACGCCATGTACAAGCCGCCATTGGTGTCGTTCATCGCTGCCACCACGGCCAGCGTGGAAATCCCGGCGAACATGCCCGACGCCACCGGCGCCTCGCCCAGGAAGTGCCCCAGCACGATGCCCACCACAATCGCCGCGCCGATCTTGGCGGCGAACAGCGCACCGCCCTTCTTGATCAGGTACGGCGTGGCCTTGACATCGATGCTCGCGCCCATGCAGACGTAGAACACCGCAAGGATCGGCAGCGCGCCCGTGAACAACGCGCTGGTAAACGAGCCGAAGAACTTCGGCATCCCCGGCATGAATGTGGCAACCAGGGAACCGATCAGCAGGGGAACGATCATCATCCCGCCCGGCACACGCTCGACGGCGCGCTTGATACGAATTTGAGCCATTGTTGTCTCCCGACCAATGTGAATATAAACCAATCAATCATTATTTTGATCGATTTGATCAGACGGAAGTCTAATCTCTGCCAGAAAAATGTGCAAACGTTGTGAAAACGGGGGAATCCCTAGGTAAAATCCGGTCATCAAGGGGGCAGGAGCGTCTGAATCACCCACACAATGATCGAATCAGTCATTTTGCAATGTCGATCGTGAATGGATCATGCGCAGTCGGCGCGACGTGTCGGACGCGCGCCGCCCGCGGGAAGCTACACTATGCGCGCCGCGCGGTGAACACGTCGTTCGCTTGCATCCCCCTCGTTCTGCTCAGCATCGACCCATCCATGAAAGTTGCGAACCGCCGTGAGGCGATTTTCAAAGCCGTCCTGTCAGGCATGACTGATGTCGCTGCCTTGTGCGCCCATTTCGGCATGTCGGAGGCGACGGTGCGCCGTGACCTGCGCGCCCTGGCGCAGGAGCGTCGCGTCGTGCGCACTTATGGTGGTGCGGCCGCCCCCGTGCGCATGCACGAACCCGAGGAATCGCTGGAGCTGCGTCGCGAGAGCTTCCGGGAACAGAAAGATGCCATCGCCCGCGCCGCCGTGGCACACGTCGACGACGGCGACACCGTCTTTCTCGATGGGGGGACGACAACCGAGGCGATGGCTCGCTTTCTTGCCGGACGGGAAGATGTGCACGTCGTCACGAACAATTTGCTCGTCGTCGGCGCACTGGCGGCCAACAAGGTGCCCGTGACGCTGATCGGCGGCGACGTGCGACCGTCGAGCATGAGCGTGCTCGGGCCATTGGCGCAACTGACACTCTCGCGCGTGTCGGTCGACAAGGCATTCCTGGGTGCCGACGGCGTTGTCGCTGGACGCGGTCTCTGCGAAGCCTCCGCCGAACAGGCGTGGCTCAAGGAGTGCATCATTCGTCAGTCGGCCGACGTGTATGTGCTGGTTACCGCCAACAAGCTCGACCGAGCGAGTCAGCAGCACTGGACCCCGCTCGAACGGGGCTGGACACTCATCACCGAAGCGCGTGCTGACGATGACAAGCTTGCGCAATTCCGTACGCATCCCGAGATCACGATCGAGTCCGTAGCCTGACGCACGGCTGCCTCATGGGGCAGCCGTGCCGGTTCGCGCCGTTACCCTGCGGGGTTAAGCTCGGCCCGGCTCACCTTCCAACGCCAGGTCGAACCCGTCCGGTTCACGCGGATCCTGTACGCCGTGCCGTTCGACGAGCGGTGAAAGCGCCGCTTCGTCTTGTGTCGATGGCGCGAGCACCCCTTCCCATTTGGCCACGGCCGCCGAGGCTACGGCATTGCCCAGCACATTGGTCGCCGTGCGTCCCATGTCAAGGAAGTGATCCACGCCCATCACCAGCAGCAGTCCCGCCTCCGGAATATTGAACTGGCTCAACGTCGTTGCAATCACCACCAGCGAAGCACGCGGCACCGCCGCCATGCCTTTGCTCGTCAGCATCAGAATCGCCAGCATCGACAACTGTTCGGCGAACGAGAGGGGTACGCCATACGCCTGGGCGATAAACAGCGTGGCGAACGTGCAGTACATCATCGTGCCATCGAGATTGAACGAATAACCGACCGGCAGCACGAAACTCGCGATGCGTGTCGGCACACCGAACCGCTCAAGTTGTTCGAGCGTCTTCGGATAGGCCGATTCGCTGCTCGCAGTACTGAACCCCAATAGCATCGGCACGCGCATAGCACTCACCAGCGAGAATACACGTCGACCGAACATGACACCGCCCGCCAGGACGATCATCAGCCAAAGCAGCAGCAATCCGCCATAGAACTCGCCCATGAAGCGACCGTAGGTCGCGAGGATCGAGAGCCCGCGCGTCGCGACGACATTCGCCAGCGCGCCGAAAACGGCGAACGGCGCGGCCGCCATCACGTAAGACGTGACACGCAACATCACGTAAGACGTCTGGTCGAGCAAGCGCACAATGCTCTCCCCCTTCTCGCCCAACGCCAACAGGCCGGCACTGAAGAATGCGGCGAATACGACGATCTGCAGAATCTCATTGCCCGACATCGCCGCCACGATGCTGCTGGGCACGAGATGCACGACGAATTGATTGAGCGACAACCCGCCGGCATGCAAACCGGTTGTCACGTTGGCGGCCGGCAACGGCAGGCCCAGGGCGGCGCCCGGCTTCAGCCAGTTCGCCAGACAGGCACCCAGTACCAGCGAAAGCAAGCCCGCCGAGAGAAACCACGTCAGTGTGCGCAGACCAATGCGCCCAGCGGCACGCACATTCCCGATCTTCGTCACGCCGATTACCAGCGTGGAAAAAACCAATGGCGCGATGATCATCTTGATGAGGCGAAGGAATAGCTCCGCCAGCAGGGAGAAATAGCCACCGGCACGCGCAGCGTCGTCCGCGGACAACCACGTATGACAGGCGTAGCCGACGGCGATACCGAGCAGCATCCCGATCAGGATGCGAATCGTGAGGGGGAACTTCATGATGGACTCCTTGACGCCCGCCGGCATTGCCGGCGAAACGGTGCCTTACGCCATGAGGCGTGTGTAGGCGAGATAAGCGACGGCGGCATCCTGCAAGGCGATGCCGACGGCTTTGTAGATCACGATGTCCGTGGCGTCGGCACGACGGCGCTCGCCAGCGGCAATCACGGTTGAGAGATCGATGAGGGCCGACGACGCGAGCCATGTCTGCACCGGCCCCCACAGGTCGCCGGTTTCGTGCGGCGTCTGCCCGGTCCAGTCGACGACAATGCGAGACGCGCGTCGCAACGAGGCATCGTCCAGCTCGCGTTGATCCTGGCGCGTCGCGCCGATGCTCGCCACGAATGCCCCTTCCCGTAACCACTCCCCACAGATCACTGGATCCGACGCACGCGTCGCAAGGACGACGAGATCGGAATCGGCAGCCAAGCGGGCGTCGACGACCTCGGCGGCCAGGCCATGGTCCCGTTCGATTTCGGCGGCGAGCGCCTGGGCGCTGGACGTGTCGTGACTATGAATTCGGACCTCACGCAGGTTCGGACGGCTCGCAAACGCCAACGCATGCGCCCGCGCCTGAATGCCACTGCCGAAGATTCCCAGCGACCGACTCTCGGGACGCGCCAGATGGGCAGCCGCGAGCCGCGTCGTTGCAGAGGTGCGGAATCCGGTGATCGCATCGCCTTCCAGCAGCGCCATCAACGCGCCATCGTCCAACGAGAACAGCGCGATGTAGAAGCGAAATCGGCCTTCGATCGTCGTATAGAGCTTGCTCGCCGCGATGCGCTGCGTGCCGAGCATCGCACTCATTACGCTGAACTTGACGTTGTCGAGACCGATGCGCGCACGCGGCTGCACCGCTGCAGCATCGCTCGCCATGTCGAGATAGGCGGTACGAATGGCATCGACCACCGACGGCACATCGAGAACACTGGCCACTTGTGCGTTGCAGAAGGTCTTCATCGCGTCGGCTCCAGCATGGCGAATTCCACGGCGCCACTGATCCAGCACCCCGCATCGATATGATCGGCATCACGTAACGCCACGCGAATACACGACGGACGCCCCATCGCGAAGCCCTGATAGACGCGCATCGACGATTCGCCTTCGGCAAGCAGGCCATAGTGAAGCGCACCGTACAGCGTCGCGGCCGCGGCAATACCGGTAGCCGCGTCTTCCGGATAACCGGACAAACGCGGAAACTGCCGTGCGTGCAGCTCGAGTGGCCGTGCTCGCTCGAGCGCGAACGGATAAAGTCCGGTCGAGTCGAGTGCGTCGCACAGGGCGCGCACGTCGTCCAGGACGGGCGACAACGCGTTGAGCACTGACATCGAACGGACCGGGATGAGTGTCTTCGTGCGACTCGTTCGGGCATTGACGATGCCCAGGGGATCGAGGTCGCCCGGATCGAGTCGCAGCACCTGACACAGGGCGCCCACCAGCGACAGATCGTCGACGGGCTCGACAACGCCACGCGGCTGGCCGACATCGATACGGCGCGACGTCTCGTCATATCGCACGTCGACGAGGCCGCTCAGTGTCTCGACAGTGGCATGGCACGTCGTCCACCGGCCGGCTTGGCGCAACAACCACATCGCGCCAAGCGTGGCATGACCGCACATCTCCATCTCGTGCGCCGGTACAAAAAAACGGAGCCGAACGGTGTGGCGCGGATCGCTGGCTTTGCAGACGAAAGCGCTTTCGTGGCCGTAGCACGCCGCGATCGCCATCATCTCATCGGATGACAAGCCATCCGCGTTGAACACGACGGGGGCAGGATTACCGCCGCCAGCGCCAGCAGAAAACACGCTGACGAAACGCAAGTCCGGCGCGTCATGGCCGCGCACGGGGAAGCCGGTTGGGGGAGAAGTGTTTTCCAAGGTCATCGGAGCGCTCCGGGAGTCAAGTGCGGCAAGCATGCCGAAACCCTGGGAAACCGTCGCGCTCAATCCGGCCACTCGGGCCGCCCGATCCGGCCAAAGGCGGGTAAAGCCCGTATTTGCGCCTGCGAGACACTGCGGCCGATTCGGTCAGGGCGCCGCCCCCTCGTCCATTGTTGTCGCGTGGAAACGAGATGCCGCAAGCGTCATTCATCGCCCTTTGGCAAGCGCTATACTGAATGCCGACAGCCGCCACGCCACCGGCCCGGTGCCTTCACGGCCGTCCGCGCGGGTCGCGAATGGCCCGTCACGCAAAGGAAATGCCTGGTGAAGCCTTATCCGACCGCCCCTCGTCATCTCCATGGCGACCGCGTCGCCGATGTCCGGCATGTCTCGGTCGGCGAATACCGCACACGGCCGCATCGACACGACGACGAGTTCATGTTCCTGCTCCCCAGGACGGGACAACTCGTGCTTAACGTCGAATCGAATGTCGCACCGGTACGCGTTGCACCGAAATCGTTCGTCGTCGTGCCGCCCGAACGCATGCACGACACCCGGGGCTACCGCCCCGAACAGGCCCACGTGGCCGTCTACGTTGCCAGCGATTTCGTGACCTTTTGCGAACGCAAAGCCCGACGCAAGCTATCGTGCGCGCGCATCTCGATATGGTCGGCACCCTTGCTGTTGCTCGATGCGGTGCGTGTTGCCACGGGCACCGCGCGCTCGGGCGAGGGGCCACCAAGCGAGCTATGGGCATTGCGCGCGGACCTTGCGGCCCGTACGTTGGCGGCGAGTTGCGTGGAGGCCGGATTGACGGCAGCGGCGTTGACGCCGAATCGGGCCGATGCACGTGCCGAGATCGTGCGCGACATTTGTGCATTTCTCGACGAAACGCTCGATCAGCCGATCCCGCTCGAGCGCGTCGCGTACGAGTTCGGGCTGTCGCAACGATCATTGACGCGCGTCTTTCGTGAGGCCACCGGTGAGTCTATCGTCGATTATCAGTCCCGGCGGCGCGTGGAGATCGCGGCAACGCTACTGACCTCACCCGGCATGACCGTGCTCGCGGCCGCGGCCGCCGTCGGCCTCGAGTCGCCGTCGTATCTCGCACGGCTGTTCAGAAAATACGGCTATGGGCCGCCGAAAGGTTACAAGGGGGATGCCGTGACGACGTCGTGACGACGGCCACGGCAAGCCTTGTCAGGCCGGGCGATAGATTGCGTATACCTTTGCCACGTTGCCCCGACTTTCCCAACTGCACTGCGCGTTCTGCTCGACAAGAAAGATGTCGCCGCGCGAGAACGTGCCGCTACGTCCCGTTTCGTCCATGAAGGTCACACTGCCATCGAGCAGATGCATGAGTTCGTAATGGGCGTAACGCATCGCGACGCGATGATAAGGCGTCGAGTCCCACGTGCCACAAGTGAACGTCTCGTCCGCTGCGCGAAAGTCCGTGAAATTGCGACACGCCGGGGCCGGTGTGAGAAGCAGTTCAGCAGCCGGCCCGGCCGAAGGTGCCAACGACGGCACCTGATCAATCGGCACAATGTTGCCGTCGCCGACTTTCCCGCCCTCGCAGCGCATGAAGATGATCGATGTGGAGCCTTGCGTCGACCATGAAAATGCCGAACCGCGAGGGAGCACCGCGCTATGTCCCGGTCCGAGGGCCAGCCCTCGCTCGCCCTGCTGAAACGTGATCGCGCCTTCGGAAACGATGATGAACTCATCTGCCGGGTGCGACGCCACCGCACCGCGCCCCGCTTCGAGGGCAACGACACCGGCGGTCACGGGTCCCGGCAGCAGGTCCGCCAGACGGCGGCTCGCGAGAAAGTGGTCGTCGCCAGGCGAAGTCACCGGGGTGATGCCCTGGCGCTTGTCCGACACAAAGGTCTTGAGATCCAGGAAGGATCGGGGGCGCTCACATGGCGTCACGGCGCGTTGCAGTTCGGACATCTTGTCTCCAAGTATGGGGTGTTGAGTGCGAGCGGCGGCCGCCCCGCGACTTGGGGACGGCACCGCAGATCATCGTGACGGCGTACTTCGTCAGCCCAAATTGCCCTGACAGAGATACTTGATGACGAGATAGTCGTCCAACCCGTATTTCGATCCCTCCCGGCCGTACCCCGATTCCTTGACACCGCCGAACGGCGCCGCCTCGCTCGCGAGTGCGCCCTCGTTGATGCCGACGATGCCGGCTTCGAGCCCAGTCGCCACGCGCTCGATGCGACGCAAGTTCTCGCTGTAGAAATAGGCGGCAAGGCCGAACGGCGTGTCGTTGGCGCGTTGAATGGCTTCGTCCTCCGTCTCGAACCGGAACAGCGCCGCCACCGGCCCAAAGGTTTCCTCGCACGACAGCGCCATGTCTTCATGCGCATCACACAACACGGTGGGCGCATAGTAGTTCGGCCCCAGCGCCGCAAGACGCTGTCCGCCGGTGAGCACACGCGCGCCCTGAGCGAGTGCATCATCCACGTGTCGCGCAATCTTCTCGACCGCGCGCGCGTTGATCATCGGCCCGATCTTCGCGAGCGAATCCGTCGCGGGCGCCACCTTGAGCGACGCCACGGCGTCAGTCAACAACCCCGCGAAGCGCTCGTAGACGCCTGCCTGGACGTAGATCCGGTTCGGGCTCACGCACGTCTGACCGCCATTGCGGAACTTGGCCGCCATCAGCCCGGCGACCGCCGCGGGAAGATCCGCGTCGTCAAACACAATGAAGGGTGCATTGCCGCCCAACTCCAGCGACAACTTCTTGAGCGTCCCCGCCGACTCTCGCGCCAGGTGTTTGCCGACTGGCGTCGATCCGGTGAATGTGACCTTGCGCACACGCGAATCGGCAAGCCACTGCGCAACGGCACTCACGCCCTGGTCTCGCGACGCGGCAATCATATTCAGCACGCCGGCCGGCAAACCTGCCTCCTGCGCGAGATAAGCCAGCGCCAGCGCAGTGAGCGGCGTGTCCTCGGCAGGCTTGGCGACCACGGTGCAACCAACGGCAAGCGCCGGGGCGATCTTTCTTGCAATCATCGCGAGCGGGAAATTCCATGGCGTGATGGCCGCGACGATACCGATCGGCGCTTTCACCGCGCTCATGCGTTTCCCGCGCGCCTGGGTCGGGATGATGTCGCCATAAACGCGTGTCGCTTCATCGGCAAACCACGCGACATACGATGCGCCGTAGTTGACCTCGCCCAGCGCTTCGGCCAGCGGCTTGCCCTGTTCGCGTGAAATGAGGCGAGCGAGATCGTCGCGATGGGCCACGATCGCTGCATGCCAGCGCCGCAAGAACGCCGCGCGCTCGGCGGGTAGCGTCGCGCGCCACGCCGGCAGTGCGCGCTCGGCGGCGTCCACCGCGTCTCGCGCATCGGCCGGTTGGGCATCGGACACCATCGCCACGGTTTCGCCCGTCGCTGGGTCGACGACCGCGAAACGCTGCGCCGAGGCGGCGTCACGCCATTCGCCAGCGATCCATTGTTGCGTGCGCAGCAAATCGCCACGCGTGAGTTCAAGCGTCATGTTGCGGTTCTCCGGTTTGCGCAATACGGTCGCACGCCAGCCGCCCCGCCATCGGGGGGCAGAAGCATGCGTTAGCCGACGGTGTCAGCCCTGCGGCGGGAATAGGGTTTCGAGCGGGTAGTGCGTTTTGACGAAGGGTGACTTGATGATCACGAAACTGAAGTACTTCTCGATGCCGATATCGCGTTCGAGCAACCCCTCGATGATGCTTTGATAGTGACTCACGCTGCGCGTGACAAACTTGAGCAGGTAATCGTAGCCACCACTGGCGAGATGGCATTCGACAATCTCGTCGACGTCTCGGATGGCGTCGACAAAGCGAATGAAGTCCTCGCGCCGATGATCGGCGAGCGTGACCTCGGTAAACACAATCTGAATATCGCCAAGCTTTTCGAGCTGAATGCGTGCCCCGTAGCCGACGATATAACCCGCCTTCTCCAGGCGCTTGACGCGGATCAGGCAGGGGCTTGGCGACAAGCCCACGGCGTCGGCGAGTTCCACGTTCGTGATACGCCCGCGCTTCTGCAGTTGGCAAAGAATGCGCAGATCGATGCGGTCGAGTTTGCTGTCCGTGCCCATCGTAATTTCGAAGCGCCAACAGGGGCGCGGCCAATCGTGAATCGTGAACGATCTTAACACAGCGGATTCGCCTTACAGGCTTGATCCTTACCGCACCGGCTATCACGTCGACCCCCTGTTTACGCGGCTTTCCGGGCACCGAGTGCAGCACGTCGAGCAGCGCTGACCGCATCATCCGCCAGCACCTCGTCGAGCGTCGTGCGCACACGCTCGACCATGAGTGCCACCTCCCGGTCGGTGAAGCAAAGCGCCGGCGCGAATCCCAGAATGTTGTCGGCAAATGCTCGGAAGATCACGCCGTTCCGGTAAGCCGCTGCCGCGATCTTGTCGGCGAGTCGCAGCGACGGATCGAAGCGCGCCTTGCTTGCCTTGTCCGCGACGAGTTCCAGGGCGCCCAGCAAACCGCGATGACGCGAGTCGCCGACCAGCGGATGGTCGAGCAGCGAATCCAGACCGGCCCCGAACGTGTTGGCCACGGCCTGTCCGTTGGCAATCAAGCCATCTTCGTACAGGCGAATCACCTCGAGCGCCACGGCGGCACTCACGGGATGCGCAGAATACGTCTGGCCGTGCCCGACCACCTGCCCCTGCTCGCCGTCGGCGATCGCCTGATAAATGGCGTCGCTCATGAGGACTGCGCCCATCGGCGCGTAGCCCGAGGTCAACCCTTTCGCGACCGTCATCATGTCGGGCTCGACGTTCTCCGCCTCGCACGCAAACATCGGTCCGGTGCGACCAAAGCCAGTAATGACTTCGTCGGCGACGAACAGAATATCCAGGCGACGGCAGGCATCGCGCATGGCCTTGAGCCACCCCGTCGGGGGTACGATCACGCCGCCGGATCCCTGCACCGGCTCACAGAAGAATGCGGCAACGTGGTCGCTGCCCCCCAGTTCGGCAACCTTCGCCTCGAGCGCGGCCACACTTGCCGCGATGAGCGCCTGCCCGTCACGCCCGAGCGGGTCGCGATAGGCATAGGGCGACGGAAGATAGTGTTGCGTCGGCAACGGCACGTCGAAGCCGCGATGAAACGACGCGAGCGCCGTCAGACCGGCGCCGATCGATGACGATCCATGGTATCCGCGTTCAAGCGAGATGAAATGCTTCTTCTCCGGGCGGCCCGTCACATTGCAATAGTGCGTGATGAAGCGCAGGGCTGCGTCCACGGCGTCCGAACCACCAAGCGAAAAATACACGTGCTGCAGCGAGCGCGGCGCAATCGACACCAGCTTCTCGGCGAGTCGTGCCGCCGGCGCGCTGCCAAAGTGGAAATAAGCGGTTGCGTAGGGCAACGCCGCCATTTGCGCGGCTGCGGCGTCGACCACACTCTGCTGTCCATACCCCACGTTGACACACCACAACCCGGCAAAGGCATCGAGCAACTCGTTGCCGTCGATGTCGCGTAGATAAGCACCGTGCCCGGACTCGAGCATCGTCGCTCCCTGCCGCTCGTGGGCGCGATAGCTGACGACGGGATGGATGAGATGCCGGCGGTCGGCATCGAGGAGTGCTTGCTTGGACATGGGATCTCTCGGCTTGTCGGATGGGACGGGGGATGAACCTGTATCCATACTAAAGAGCCGGCGGCGCATATGCGTCGCCAAATAAAGCCGCAAAAAAAGCGCGCGCCGCAAATTTACGGCGCGCGCAGCATTTTGTGCTGCCGGGGTGGGCGCCCTGGCGGGCTCAATACCCCTGCGTGCGATCGATCTGCCCGATCATCGTCAGGCCGGCGCGATGTCTGCGCAGGTTTTCCAGCACTACCTCCACCGCCGTCTCCGGTCGCGTGGCGCTGGCGATATGCGGGGTGATGCGCACCTTCGGATGCGCCCACAGCGGGTGCGACGGCGGCAACGGCTCGGGGTCGGTGACATCGAGAATCGCACCCGACAGATGCCCGCTGTCGAGCAACGCCATGAGCGCGTACTGATTGAGATGCGGGCCACGTCCCACATTGATCAACCACGCGCCGCGCGGCAAGCCGCCCAGCAAACGTTTGTCGAGAATGCCGCGGGTGGCCGACGTAAGCGGCAACAGGCAGACCAGCACGTCGGTACGGGCAAGGAACGCGTCAAGCGACTCGTATCCCGCATAGCCAGCGACCCCATCCACATGCCGCGGCGTTCGACTCCATCCTGCGCAATCGAACCCGAAAGCCTTCAGGCGCGACAGGACCGCCTGCCCGAGCATGCCGAGACCCAGCACGCCAACGCGGCGCTCGCTTGCCGGCATCACGGCCAGTTCCGTCCACTGGCGCATCGTTTGCTGATGGGCGTATGCAAAGATGTCGCGGTGAATCGAGAGGACCGCCTGCGTCACGTACTCGACCATGCCCTCGACGATGCCGGGCTCGACCATGCGAACGACGGGAATATGATCCGGCACCCGTGACAGGTCGAACTGGTCGATACCGGCGCCCGTCGAGAACACGACTTCCACGTTCGGCAGCAACGCATTCAGATCTTCTGGCGGCTTCCACGCCGCGAGGTAACGCACCTCGCGCGCGTCGCCGACATCCGGCCACAGTCGGAATTCCGTCTCCGGCGCCCGCTGGGCGAACAAACGCGCCCACACGGCGCCGCGTGCCGGATCGGCCTTGTAAAGAAACGACATCTGCGCCCCCGCGTCAGCCGATGGCTTGATTAATGATGGCGAATTGCCGAACTTCGTCGTCGACGACCGGCATGCCGTTACGGGCCATCTTCACGACCGTGTCGACGCGCTCGAGTCCAAGCGCCTCGAGCCAATCCGTCAGCCCGCTGTCGGCGGGCGTGTCAATGCGCACAAAACGGCCTTCATGCAGCGTCAGCCAATGGGCGATCATGGCCTCGGCGCGCTGCCGCGCGAGCGACTCAGTGCCCGCGTCACTGACGACGACCACCGGACCGATCGCAAAGCCGCGGCCGAATCGCCTGAACAGTGAGAAGCCAAGCAATTCGCCGTCGCGCTCGATGGCAATGCCGTCGGCGACATCGAGAAGCGCGGGCAGAATACGCCCCCTGTCGAGTCCGCTGGCGCGGCTGGCGAGGGTGACGAGTCGGTCGGGATCGTTGGCGCTCAACGGCCGCAAACGTTCGCCGGGCGGCAACGCCATGAGCGGTGGACGACGCGCCGTCCCCTGATGCTGATCGATGCTGCCCACCGCATCGAACCCGAGCTTCTCATACAGCGGCTGTCCGGCCGGGGTGGCATGCAACAGCGTCATGCGGGTTCCCAGCTTGTCGAGCATGCGCTCCATCAACGCGCGCCCGATGCCGCGCCCTTGCTGTTCTGGCGAAACGATGACCATACCGAGCGAACCGCCCGACTCACCATACTGCCAATAAAGTGCGGTACCCACGACATCATCGCCGTCCAGCGCGACGAAGCCCTGTCCCTGGTGCGCCAGAAATCGCCAGTCATCGGGTTTGTGCGGCCAGCGCACGGCGCTGGACAGGCGATGGCCAGCCGCCACGTCCGTGGCGGCAAATGGCCGATAGACGAGATGAGAAGATGCATGGAATTCGGACACGCCGAGCCTCCTTGGGGTATTGCCGGATACGAAACCGTGGGCCACGCCCACCACGACTTCACTATGGCGACCCGAACGGACGCTGCATAGGACGATTCTATTGTTCCCCCGCAGGATCGAACGCCACGGCGAAAACGCGGCATTCGTGCCGCCGTCGTGCGCAAAACCGTTGCCGCATGCGGTCCGCGGAGTTGTTTCGATGCAATCTGCCACTCCGCCGCCCGTACCATGAATAGCGTCGCCATGCTCTGGCGGCCACGAATTCCCGTGCCCCCCTTTTGTCGCTTGCCAACCCCGGCGCACGCGCCGTAACGGCCCAGGAGAATCATCATGGACAGTTTCGATCCCGCGCAGGTGGACATCCCCACCGGGCATTTCATCGACGGCAAGCTAGTGGAAGCCGGTGACACCCCACTGGATGTCATCTGCCCGTCGAGCGGTCGCCCCTACGCCGAACTCGCGTTAGCCTCGCCCGACACGGTTGCCCGCGCAGCAGACGGTGCGTGGCACGCCTTTCGCCACAGCGGTTGGGCCACGTGTGCGCCGCGTGAACGCGCGCGCGTGCTGCGCCGCCTTGCCGATCTGGTCGAGTCCGACGTGCGTACGCTCGCGCCGCTGGAGGCCATTGGCTCGACACGCCCGGTACGCGAGACCGCCGACTGGGACGTGCCCTACACCGCCGAGTGCCTGCGCTTCTACGCGGAGCACGCCGACAAGCATGGGGGCGAGTTGGCGGCAACCGATCCGTCGCACCTCGGCATGACCATCACGGAACCGATCGGCGTCGTCGCGGCCATTGCCCCGTGGAACTTCCCGCTCGTCATGGCCATATGGAAAATCGCCCCGGCGTTGGCGGCGGGGAATGCCGTCGTGCTCAAGCCGTCGGAGTTGACGCCGTTCTCGGTTTTGCGTCTTGCTGAACTTGCCATACAGGCGGGCGTCCCCGCCAATCTCCTCAACGTCGTTCAAGGCGATGGCAGGACGACCGGCGACGCGCTCGTGCGCCACCCACGCGTCGGGAAAGTTACGTTTACCGGGTCCACGCGGACCGGGGCGGCCATCATGGAAGCCTGTGCGCAATCGGGGACCAAGCCCGTGACGCTGGAACTCGGCGGCAAGAGTCCGCAGGTGGTCTTTGCCGATGTGCCGGATCTGGATGCGGTTGCGCGTCGCATTGCCATGGGCATCACCGGCAATGCGGGCCAGGTGTGCAACGCGGGCTCGCGGCTCGTGGTCGAAGCGAGCATCGCCGAAGCGCTGCTCGACAAGCTGCGCGCCATTTTCGCGTCACTGCACCCGGGCGCCACGTGGTCGGCGGGCACAACGCTATCCCCCATCATCAGCGAAGCTCAGGTGCAGCGAATCGACGCACTTGTCTCGCGGGCGCGCGAGGCGGGCGCCAATGTGTACTGCGGCGCCGAGCGCGCGAATGCCTATCAGGATGGCGCTTGGTATGCCCCCACCCTCTTGACCGGCGTTCAGCCGCACGCCGAGATTGTGCGCGAGGAGGTATTCGGCCCCGTGCTCACAGTGCAGACATTCACTTCGGAAGCAGAAGCGTTGCAACTGGCGCAGCACGACGACTACGGGCTAGCGGCGGGTGTTCACACGGCCAACCTGGGGCGCGCCTTGCGCATGGTGCGCGGCATTGACGCGGGCAACATCTGGGTCAACCGCTATGGCCGCTCGTCGGACTTCGTGCTGCCCACCGGCGGCTTCAAGCGCTCGGGCCTGGGCAAGGATCTCGGCCGCCAGGCATTCGAAGCCAATCTGCGAAGCAAAGCCGTCCTCATCGACCTGAACGGATGAGCGTCTGTGGTTCGCGTTTGCCGCAGCGTCTTGTCTTTCAACGTTGATGCGGGTTAACACGGTCTCGAAAAAGCGCGAAGCATTTCGTGCTGTTCCTGCCCCCCAAAACGCATCGAATTCTATTTTTGCCTCGGATATTTCAACGCCAAGCCGAGATTTTGACCTGATTTAATTTTCCATAGGGATGTCGCACATCGCGCACCGGGCCGCAAGCCCGCTTCGCCTTTGACGACCACCGCCAGACCGCTTCGATGCCAACCCTTTTCGCCAAAGAATCCCTCGGGATTCGCCCTACACTGAGGACAGAGATCATGATCGACTTCGAGCCGAAATTCATTACCTTCGATTGCTACGGCACGCTGGTCAAATTCCGCATGGCCGACATGGCCCGCGAAATCTACGGCAACCGTCTGCAGGGCGAGGCGCTCGAGAATTTCGTCAAGCTGTTTGCCGCCTATCGTCGCGATGAAGTCCTTGGGGCATGGAAGCCTTACCGCGACGTCGTCGTCGATTCGGTGCGCCGCACCTGCGAACGCACCGGCGTGGTGTTCAACGTCGACGAAGCCGAGCAATTCTATCTGGCCGTGCCGACCTGGGGTCCGCACCCGGACGTGCCGGAAGGTCTCTCGCGCCTGGCCAAGAAGTACAAGCTGGTAGGCCTGACGAATGCCGCCAACGAGCAGATCATGAGCAATATCGAAAAGCTGGGCGCTCCTTTCCACGCGGTCATCACCGCGGAAGAGGCCGGCGCTTACAAGCCGCGCATGCAGGGCTTCGAGTACATGTTCAAGAAGCTCGGCGTGCAACCGCACGAGATTCTGCACGTCTCGTCGAGCCCGCGTTACGACCTGATGACAGCCCATGACCTTGGCATCAAGCACAAGGCCATGGTGCTGCGCGGCCACGAGCCGGAGGCGCCGTTCTACGAATACACGCCGGTCAAGGACATCATCGATCTTGCCGTGCAGCTCGGCCTGTAATCAACACTTCCGTTGCCCCTCCCTGCGGCCTTCGACCCTCGCCCCGACATGAAACTCGAATCGTACTGGCTCGACACCGTTGCACGATTTGCCGGCACCCAGGAGGGCCCGGTGGAGGGCCGTGCCGACGTCGCCGTGATCGGCGCGGGCTTCACCGGACTCTCCGCTGCGCTGGCGTTGAGCAAGCGCGGCGCAACGGTGACCGTGATCGATGCGGGTGCTGTCGGCGCGGGGGCATCGGGCCGCAACGGTGGCCACTGCAACACCGGCGTGGCGCAGGATTACGTCGCGCTCACGGCGCAACTCGGGGCCGAGCGTGCGCGGGCCTGCTATCGCGCCTACGCAGCGGCTGTCGACACCGTGGAACGTGTGATCCGTGAGGAAGGCATCGACTGCGACTACAGCCGTCGCGGCAAACTGAAGCTTGCCGCCAAGCCTCACCACATGGCGCATCTGGCCGCGACCGCCGAGTTGATCGCGCGCGACGTCGATCCCGACGTTCAACTGATCGACCGCGCCGGCATCGGCGCCGAAATCGCCTCGGACGCGTTCCATGGCGGCCTGCTGCAACGCCATGGCGGACAGATGCACATGGGCAAGTTTGCTGCAGGCCTGGCATCGGCTGCGGTACGCCACGGCGCCCGCCTGTATGAGCATGCGCCTGTGACGCAGATTGTGCGTCAGGGCGACGGTACGTATCGGGTGAAATCGGATCGCGGCGAGGTCGTCGCCACACAAGTCCTCGTCGCCACCGGCCCGTCCCGCCACGGCCCGTTCGGATGGTATCGCCGGCGCATGGCACCGGTCGGTTCGTTCATCATCGTGACCGAGCCGCTTGGCGCCGGAACGCTCGACGCGCTCCTGCCGAACCGCCGCGCCTACGTCACCAGCCGATTGATGCACCACTACTTCCGCACCACCCCGGATCACCGGCTCGTCTTCGGCGGACGCGCCCGCTTCACGGCGTCGGAGCAACCTTCGGACGAGCGCAGCGGGCGCATTTTGCGTGCGAATCTTGCCACGCTGTTCCCGCCGCTCGCCCAGGCTCGCATTGACTACTGCTGGGGCGGACTGGTCGACATTACCGCCGACAGGCTGCCTCGCGCCGGACAGCACGACGGCATCTATTTCTCCATGGGCTACAGCGGCCACGGCACGCAGATGGCTACCCACATGGGGCAAATCATGGCCGACGTGATGAACGGCCGCATCGAGGCCAACCCGTGGCGTGATTTCGACTGGCCCGCCATCCCGGGACACACCGGCAAACCGTGGTTCCTGCCGCTCGTCGGCGCGTATTTCCGCATCAAAGACATTTTCTATTGATTTATCCGGCGCTTAACCGCCGATGAAGGCTGGCAATCCTGATCCCTCGGCAACCCCACAAGTGGAGATGTGCAATGAATTCAGAAAAATCGGTCAACGGTGTCGACCTGTGCGCAGCACCGGATGAGAGCCTGAGTCAGCGCGGCGCCCAGCGCCGGGACCTGCTGCGCGCGATGGCCGCCAGCGGGTTGCTGACCCTGACCGGCACGGGCCTGCTGAGCGTGAGCGGTCAGGCCTTTGCCCAGACGCCGAAGCGCGGCGGCAAGATTCGCGTGGCCACGCAATCGGCGTCGGCGGCCGATACGCTCGATCCGGCCAAGGGCGCGCTCGCTACCGACTACGTGCGGGCCAACATGATCTACAACGGCCTGACGGAACTCGATTCGAAGCTCGGCGCCAAGCTGGCGCTCGCCGCGTCGATCGATACCAAGGACGCCAAGGTCTGGGTGATCAAACTGCGCAGCGGCGTGCAATTCCACGACGGCAAGCCCCTGACGCCGGCCGACGTCACGTATTCGATCCTGCGTCACAAGGACCCCGCGACCGCCTCCAAGGCGAAGACGCTGGCCGACCAGATCAAGGAAGCGAAGGCAACCGGACCCAACGAGGTGACCATCACGCTCGAAGGGCCGAACGCCGACCTGCCGGTGATTCTCGCCACCTCGCACTTCCTCATCATCAAGGACGGCACCAAGGACTTCACGACGGCCGTGGGTACGGGGCCGTTCAAGGTGAAGGAATTCTCGCCGGGGGTGCGCACCGTCGGTGTGCGCAACGAGAAGTACTGGAAGCCCGGACAGCCCTATCTCGACGAAATCGAGCTGATTGGCATCGGCGACGAATCCGCCCGCGTGAATGCCCTGCTCTCCGGCGACGTTCAACTGATCAACGCCGTGAGTGCGCGCTCGACCGAGCGCATCAAGACCACGCCGGGATACGCGGTGCTCGAAACCAAGACGGGGCAATACACCGACCTCATCATGCGCGACGAAGGCGGCATCACCGGCAACACGGATTTCCGCCGGGGCATGATGCATCTGTTCGACCGTGAGCAGATCCGAAAGACCGTATTCCGCGGCTTTGGTGCGATCGGCAACGACCAGCCCATCGACCCGAGCAACAAGTACTACATGGCCGGACTGCCGCAACGTCCCTTCGACCCCGAGAAGGCCGCCTGGTATTTCAAGAAGGCCAACCTGCCCACGGCGCCGCTACAAGTCTACGCCACGCCCGCCGCCGAAGGGTCTGTCGAAATGGCGATGATGCTTCAGCAAATCGCCCCGAAGGCCGGTCTGAACCTTCAGATTACCCGCGTGCCTGCCGACGGCTACTGGTCAAACCATTGGATGAAGCACCCCCTCACTTTCGGTTCCGTGAATGCACGCCCGAGCGCCGATGTGCTGCTCACACAGTTCTTCCGCTCGGATGCCCCGTGGAACGAAGCGAACTGGAAGAACCCCAAGTTCGATCAGTTGCTCGTTGCCGCGCGTGGCGAACCCGACGACGCAAAACGCAAGGCGCTCTATGGCGACATTCAGACGTTGATTCACCAGGACGGCGGCATCGGCATCCCCATGTTCCTCTCATCACTCGATGCCCACACCGCCAAGCTCAAGGGATTGGGCTCGATCCCGCTGGCGGGTCTCATGGGCTTCGCCTTCGCGGAGCACGTCTGGCTTGACGCCTGAGATTGACCGCGCGTTGCAGCAGTAAGAGGGCGATGCGCGCCACCTGGCACGGCGCGCATCGGTCTGACACCGTCGTTTCCCACGCGCGGCGTCGTATTAACGGGAGAGGTTTCCGATGAAATCCCAGGTGCAACGACTTATCGCCGCGCGCTTCGGCCTGGCCTTGCTGACATTGGTGCTGGTGTCGGCAATCGTGTTCACGATCACGGCCCTGCTGCCGGGCGACGCCGCCCAGATGGCGCTGGGGCAGGCCGCCACCCCCGACGCCGTCACCGCACTGCGTCACCAACTTGGCCTCGACCAGCCAGCGCTCACCCGCTACTTCCAGTGGCTCGTTCACATGAGTGCGGGCAACTTCGGCGAATCGATGTCGAACAATCTGCCCGTCGCGCAACTCATCGCCAGCCGTCTGCCCAACTCGCTCGTGCTCGCGGGCCTCACCACGCTCGTATCGGTGCCGCTGGCGCTGGCCATCGGCATTGCCGCCGCCATGTGGCGCGGCTCGCTGCTCGATCGCGTGCTCAACATCCTGACGCTCTCGGCGGTGGCGGTCCCTGAGTTCCTGGTCGCGACCATCGCCGTGCTGATCTTCGCCGTCAAGCTGCGCTGGCTTCCGGCACTGTCGTATCTGTCGTCCGTCAACTCGTTCGACGACCTGGTGCGGATCTACGCCATGCCGGTCATGACATTGTGCTGCGTGATCGTCGCCCAGATGGCGCGGATGACACGCGCCGCGGTGATCGATCAATTGAGCTCGTCGTACGTGGAAATGGCCATCCTCAAGGGTGCGTCGCCCATGCGCATCGTCTGGCGACACGTGCTCCCGAACGCCATCGGCCCGATCGCCAACGTGGTCGCGCTGAGCCTGTCGTATCTGTTCGGTGGCGTGGTGATCGTCGAGACGATCTTCAATTACCCGGGCCTCGCCAGCTTGCTTGTCGACGCGGTCACCAACCGCGATCTGCCGCTCGTACAAGGCTGTGTCATGGTGTTCTGCGCGGCTTATCTCCTGCTCGTGTTAATCGCCGATCTGTGTGCGGTCGTCTCCAATCCGAGGCTGCGTCAACGATGAATCCGATTTCCCGCCCCCCTGTCGGCACCGCCGAGACCGTGCCGCCCGCCCTGCCCGTCATGCCCATCACGCCAGCGCCCGACTCCGTCACTTCGCCAGCGGCCAGCCACGCCGGCCGCTTTGCCGGTCTGCGCGAACGCGTCTCGTGGCTCGGCATGATCGGCGCCGCGCTGGTGCTGTTCTGGCTGGTCATCGCCTGCATCGGCCCGTTGATCGCGCCGCATCCGGGCGGCGCCTTCACGTCAGCCGACGTTTTCGCGAGCTATAGCGCAGCCTACCCACTCGGCACCGACTACCTCGGGCGCGACATCCTCAGCCGAATTCTCATCGGTACGCGTTTTACCGTCGGCATCGCCCTGGCGGCCGCAGTACTCGCCAGCGCGGCGGGCACGTGCTTCGGCTTGCTGGCGGCGGTCGCGCCGCGCTGGGTCGACGAGGTGCTCTCGCGCGTGTTCGATGCGCTGGTGTCCATCCCGAGCAAAGTGCTGGCCCTCGTCGTCATCGCGGCGTTCGGCTCCGGCAATACGCTCCTGATCCTGGTGACGGCGTTTGCCTATATTCCGGGCGCATTCCGCATCTCACGTTCGTTGGCGGTCAATCTCATGACACTCGAATACGTGCAGGTCGCCCGCGCGCGCGGTGAAAAGCTCCTCTACATCGCCCGCGTGGAAGTCCTGCCGAACATGATCCATCCGATGCTCGCCGACTTCGGGCTGCGCTTCGTGTTCATCGTGCTGCTGCTCTCCGGCCTTTCCTTCCTTGGCCTCGGCGTGCAGCCGCCAAACGCCGATTGGGGCTCGCTTGTCCGAGAAAACATCGGCGGCTTGGCCGAAGGCTCTCCTGCGGTCCTCATGCCGGCACTGGCCATCGCCTCGCTGACGATCGGCGTGAATCTGCTGATTGACAACCTGCGCCGGCGTGGCGCGTTCGGTACCGGAGGCGCGAAATGACAATGCAGACCCCAGCAGGCATGCCGTGCGCCCCGGTGATGATCGACGTGCGTGGCTTGCGCGTCGTGGCGCGCAGCCGCGGCATAACCTCCGAGATCGTGCGCGGTGTCGACTTTTCGGTGCGGCGCGGCGAAGTCCTCGCGCTCATCGGTGAATCCGGGTCCGGCAAGACGACCATCGCGCTGTCCTTGCTAGGGTACGCGCGCAACGGCTGCGAAATCGCGGGAGGGCAAGTCCGTATCGGCGACATCGACGTTCTCTCGCTCGATGACCGCGGCCGGCGCGCGCTTCGCGCACGCACGGTCGCCTACGTGGCGCAAAGCGCTTCGGCCGGATTCAACCCAGCGCGCACGATCATGGATCAGGTGATCGAGCCCGCACTGCTGCACAAGACCGCCTCCGCCACGCAAGCGCGCGTGAAGGCGATCGAATTGTTCAGGGCGTTGGCGCTGCCGTCGCCGGACAGCATCGGCGAGCGCTATCCGCACCAGGTCTCGGGCGGGCAGTTGCAGCGCTTGATGGCCGCCATGGCGCTCATCACCGATCCGGCCGTGGTCGTGTTCGACGAGCCGACCACCGCGCTCGACGTCACTACCCAGATCGAGGTCCTCGCCGCGTTCAAGAAGGTGATTCGCGAACTGGGGACCACGGCGGTGTACGTCTCGCACGATCTCGCCGTGGTGGCGCAGATGGCCGATCAGATCGTCGTGCTCAACGGCGGCACGGTCCGTGAGATCGGCGCGACAGCGAAAATACTGCGTAGCCCCGACGATGCCTACACCCGCGAGTTGCTCGCCGCGCGCCGTCATGACGACCTGCCGATCGCAGGCGCGGCACGCAGTGACACGCCTGCCCCGCCGCTGCTCGAAATTCGCGGCCTGCACGCGGGATACGGCAATCGCGACCGGCATGGCCTGCCGGCGACACGCGTGCTCGACGATGTCAGTCTTCGCATCGCCAAAGGCAGTGCGCTGGGCGTGATCGGCGAATCTGGCTCGGGGAAAACAACGTTGGCGCGCGTGGTGGCGGGCCTGGTACCGCGCGCGCGCGGCGAGGTCTGGTTCGACGGCCAACCGCTTCCCGATTCGCTGAACGAGCGCAACGCCGAGCACTATCGCCGCATCCAGATCGTGTTCCAGAACGCCGATACAGCGCTGAATCCGAGTCACACCATCGCCGATATTCTCGCGCGTCCACTCAAGCTCTACCACGGCTTGCGCGGCGATGCCGCAAAGCATCGAACGTTGGCTTTGCTCGACCGCGTCCGGCTACCTTCCACACTGCTCGATCGCACGCCAGGCGGCCTGTCTGGCGGGCAGAAGCAACGCGTGAACCTGGCGCGTGCGCTGGCGGCGGAACCGTCGCTGATCCTGTGCGACGAGGTCACCTCTGCGCTCGACACGGTCGTGGGCGCCGCGATCATCGATCTGCTGGCGGAGCTGCGTCGGGAACTGGGCCTGTCGTATCTGTTCATCAGTCACGATATTTCGACGGTGCGTGCCATCTGCGACGAAGTGATGGTGCTGTATGCGGGCCAGCGAGTGGAATCCGGGGCACGCGAAGTCCTCAGTTCGCCGCCCTGGCATCCGTATACCCGGATGCTCGTCGAGTCCGTGCCGGCCTTGCGCCAGGGTTGGCTCGATGAGCGACGCGCCTGTGTCACGAAGACACTCCCGCCCTTGGCGGCCAGCGCCGACGTGGCGGAGTTGTGCGCCTTTCGCGATCGCTGCCCGGTGCGCATCGACGGCAAGTGCAACGTCACGCCGCCGTCGCTCAAGACGCTCCAGAACGGTGCCGCCATTCTTTGCCACCATGCGAGCGGCGACCTCGATGCGTTGCAGGCCGCTCAGCGCATGCCGCGCGAACCGGAGTTGAGCGCATGACCACCACGCGCGACAAGCCGCAACATCCCCCGCACGCACGCTTCGTGCGCGTGGCTGAAACCGGGCGCGCACCGGTATCCTTGCGCGTCGATGCGCGCCCCGTGCAAGCCTTCGAAGGCGATACCGTCATGGTCGCCATCCTGACCGCCCAGGGCGCCCTTCGCGATGCCGAATTCGGTCCGGAGCGCCGTGCGGGCTTCTGTGTCATGGGGGCTTGCCAGGACTGTTGGGTCTGGACACGCACCGGGCAACGGCTACGGGCGTGCACTACCCCCGCGGCGGCTGGCATGGACATCGTCACGCGACTCGTGCGCAGTAACGACGACGCGACGGCCCCCATGCGGGCATCGACCGGTGGCGAGGAGGCACTATGGCCGCTCGCGTGATCGTCATCGGCGCCGGTCCGGCCGGGGTGCGCGCGGCCGAAGCGCTGGTCGAGGCGGGTGTGCGACCGCTCGTGATCGACGAGGGACGCCGCGACGGTGGCCAGATCTACCGCCGCCAGCCCGACGGCTTTCGCCGCCCCTACTCCGCCCTTTACGGAACGGAAGCCACACGCGCCCAGCGCCTGCACAGCCGTTTCGACGCACTGCGGCCTCACATCGACTATCTGCCGGAAACGCTGGTATGGAATATCCGAGATGGCGTCGTCCATCTGTCCAATGCGCAAGGCGCGAGCCGGGCCCCCTTCGAGGCACTGCTGGTGTGTACGGGCGCCACCGACCGGCTCATGCCGGTACCGGGTTGGCAGTACGCCGGCACGTACAGCCTCGGTGGCGCCCAGGTCGCCCTCAAGTCGCAGGGCTGTGCCATTGGCGAGCAAACGGTCATGCTCGGCACCGGGCCGCTGTTGTACCTGCTCGCCGCTCAGTATGTGAAGGCCGGCGTGAAGCCCGCCGCCGTGCTGGACACCTCCCCCGCGCCTGCGCGCTTTCGCGCCTTGCCGCAATTGCTGGTCAAGCCGGCCGTTCTGCTCAAGGGCGCCGCGCTGCTGCGCACGCTGCGCGCGGCCGGCGTCCCGATACATCGCGGCGTCACGCCGGTGCGTATCGAAGGGGATGACGAACTGGGCGTGCGCAGCGTGCACGTGGCACTGGCCAACGGCACACCGCTCGACGTCCCCGCCAACGCCGTCGCCATGGGCTTTCACCTGCGCCCCGAAACGCAGATCGCCGATCTGGCCGGTTGCGCATTCGCGTTCGATGCTGCGGCCGGACAGTGGCTTCCCGAAATCGACGAAGATGGCCGCAGCAGTGTCCCGGGCGTCTACCTCGCAGGCGATGGTGCCCGCGTGCGCGGCGCCGAAGCCGCCGAGTGTGCCGGGCGGCTTGCCGCACTGGCGGCGTTGCGCGCGTTGGGCCTCGAATCGAAGCACGATGACACCGACCATCTGCGCAAGGCATTGACGCGCTTTTCGCGCTTTGCGGCCGGCTTGCGCACCGCGTTTCCCTGGCCGGCGCATCTTGCGAGGCAATTGCCCGACACGACCGTGGTCTGCCGCTGCGAGGGCATCACGGCGGGCGAGTTGCGCCGCGTTTGCACGCGGGAAGGCGCCGTGGAGGCCAATCGGGCGAAAGCATTCTCGCGCGTTGGCATGGGTCGATGCCAGGGCCGATTCTGTGCGCACGCCGGGGCCGAGGTAATGGCCGCGGCGCTGGCGGTCCCACTCGCCGACGTCGGCCGTCTGCGCGCCCAGGCACCGGTCAAGCCGCTGGCCGTCGCGCTGGACCCCGTACCGCAGGCATACGGCAGCGATACCCCCCACGACAACGCGGCAAGCACAACGCCAAACGTCACGGAGCTTTCATGAGCCTGCATGCTTCGCACACGCCCCATGCGGATGTCATCGTCATCGGTGGCGGCATCATGGGTTGCAGCACGGCATTCTTCCTGCGCCGCCACGGGCTATCCGTGGTGCTGCTGGAGCGCAACATGACCGGACAGCAGGCCAGCGGCACCAACTTCGGCGGCGTGCGCCGGCAAGGCCGGGCGCTGCCACAGTTGGCCATGTCTCATCGCGCGTTACGGATCTGGCAGGCTTCACGTGAACTGCTCGGCAGCGACATCGAATTTCTGCCGTCCGGACACACGCGCGTGGCTTACCACGCGCACGACGCCGAGTATTTCGACGACTACGCCCGGCAGGCGCACGACTACGGACTGGAACTCGAGGTATTGCACGGTGCGGCGATGCGCCGCCGCTTTCCGTTTCTCGGACCGGACGTACTCGCCGCCTCGGTCTCGCCGCTCGACGGACACGCCAACCCACGCCTGGCCGCTCCCGCCTTCGCGCGCGCGGCGAGCGCACTGGGGGCCGACATTCGTGAGAACGCGCCCGTGCGTCAGATCGAGCGAACCGCAGCGGGATTTCGTGTCGAGACCCTCGCTGGCGAGCATTTCCTGGCCGAACGCATCGTCATTTGCGCGGGTGCGTGGACCAATGCATTGGCATCGCAATTTGGCGAATCCGCGCCGTTGACGGTGCGCGGTCCGCAGATGGCCGTCACCGAACCGGTGCCCTACGTGTTTCGCTCGTCGATGGGCGTCTACACGTCGATCAAGGAAGAAAGCATCTATTTCCGGCAGATTCCCCGTGGCAATCTCATTCTGGGTGGTGGTCCGCCGGGTCCTGCCGATGCGACGACATCGCGCGCCGCCGTGCTGCCCGAAAACACGCTCGGTCAACTGCGGCAGTTCAGGCGACTGGTGCCCGGTGTGACACCGCTGAATATCATTCGCGTCTGGAGCGGCGTCGAGAGTTATCTGCCCGATGGCGAGCCCGTCATCGGCAAGAGCGGCACAACCGACGGACTCTATTACGCATTCGGGTTCAGCGGTGCCGGCTTTCAGATCGGCCCAGGTGTCGGCGAGACGCTGGCCGAGCTGATCGCCACCGGCCGCTCGGAGATCGATCTGCAACCGTTCCGGATCCAGCGTTTCGACGCCCGCGGGCCAAGTGCGCAGGCCTCCACACCAACCATGGCGCAAGGCCGTCCTCCCTTCCCCACGGTAACCCCCACATGAACGCGACCTCACCTGCCTGCTTGTTGTCCGCAAGGGCCGTGGCATGTTGCAAGGCCCCACCGACGGGCACGCTCGACGACGCACGCACGTTCATGGAAGCGCACTTCGACGAAGCGCTCACCGTACCGCAACTGGCCGAGATGTGCGCCCTGTCGGTATCGCGTTTCGCTACGGCGTTTCGGCTACGATTCGGCGAGGCGCCCCATCGATATCTGTGCAGCGTGCGCGTGGCCGCCGCGCAGCGACTTCTGCTCGCCGGCGTTCCAGGCTCGCACGTCGCCACCGAAGTCGGATTCTTCGACCAGAGTCATCTGGCACGCCACTTCAAGCGCATCTGCGGCGAGACCCCCAGCGAGTTCGTTCAGCGGCATCTGCGACATGAGCGACACCGCCCACTTGCCAGGTGGGCGGGCACGTCTTTGCCTTTACGCTAACGCTAACGCTAACGCCAGCGTCAACGTCAACGTCAACGTCGGCAGGGTTACCTGCGCCACCGCAACGGCCGGCGCAGCGGATGTCGCTGCGGCCCGACGGCGGCCCAGACCGGTGCGCCATCGGCCTCTGCGGTGCTGGCTGCGCGCAGGGCCGCCTCCTCATCCTTCTCGACCGTCTTGCTCGTGTCGATGAACAGCGCGGCAATCACTCCCACCCCGAGCAACGCCGCCGAAATCGCGAATGGCACGTTGTAGCTGCCCGTCTTCTCGATGAGATATCCGAACGCGACCGGCGAAATCATGCCGGCAAGGCCAAAGCCGGTATTCATCATCCCGCCCGCCGTGCCCGCATACTTGCCTGCAATGTCGAGCGGCAGCGTCCAGAGCACCGGATTGGTAATTTCGAGGAAGAAGAACGACGACGACAACAGCAGCACCGCCATCATCGGATCGGACACCCTCGTCATCGGCAGCAGAAACGCCAGCGAGCCGCCCAGCCCGACCACCATCACCGACACGCGCGCGAAGCGCAACCGGCCGGTCATCTTGTAGAGCTTGTCCGAGACCACGCCCCCCAGGGTGTCACCGATGACGCCCGCGAGCAGCGGCAGCGATGTGAACAACGCGAGTTGCTTGAGATCGAAGCCTTGCGATTCGCGCAGATAGGACGGCATCCACGTCAGGTACACCCACAGCAGCCAGCCGTAGCAGAAGTCCACGAACGTCACCAGCCACATACGGCGAATGAGCTTGCGCCACGGCGTCGCCGCACGCTTCGCCCGCTCGCAATCGCCCGAGCGGTAACCGATCTCGGCCGTCTCCTCGGGCGTGATGCGACGATGCTGCTCCGGCGTGTTGGTAAACACCTTCATGTACAGAAGCGTCCAGGCGAGGCTCACCACCCCGAGCACGATGAACGCCTCGCGCCAGCCGAACGCCACGACGATCGCCAGCACCACTGGCGGGGTAATCGCCCCCCCCAGGCGCGCGAAGCTGTGCGTGACGCCCTGCGCGAAGCCGCGTTCGCTGACCGGCATCCAGTAAGTGAAGGCGCGCGTGGCCGTCGGGAACGCTCCGCCCTCGCCCACCCCCAGCACGAAACGCAGCGCCACCAGCGCGGCGATGCTGCCGGCAAACCCGGTGGCCAGCGTGGCCGCGCCCCAGATGAGCGAGAGCACGGTCAGCACCAGCTTCGGCCCGAAGCGATCGGCGAGCCATCCGCCGAAGATTTGCATCGCCGCATACGGATACGCAAACGCGGAAAACACAAGTCCGAGTTGCACCGTCGTCAGCCCCATCTCCTGTCGGATGAACGGGCCGGCGACGGCAATGTTGACACGATCGATGTACGAGATGAAATACATCAGGCACATGACCGCCAGGATGATGTGGCGCGTCTTCACGCGACCGGTGCGCTTGTCCATGTTGTCTCCTATGTATTTACGTCACACGCGTCTTGCGCATGCGATCGTGTCCTGCACGGTGAAGCGGGTTGCCCTCGCGGGCCTTGGGTTGGGTCTTTGTCCTTGCGCGTTCGTTCTTTTGCTGCCTTCCGCTAGCCTTTCAGCAGCTTGAGGCGTTGCACCTTGCCCGACGGGCCACGGGGCAAATCCGTCACGAAGCGAAATTCCTTCGGCGTCTTGTAGCGCCCCAACGTCTGCAGGCAGTGTTCGCGCAGCGCCGCGGCATCGGGCGGCGCGCCATCGCCACCGGTGGCGTCGCTGCCTTGGTCACGGACGACGACGAACGCCACGATCTCTTGTCCATAGGCGGGATCGGGCACGCCCACCGCCGCGGCCTCCAGCACACCCGGATGGCGCATCAGGGCCTCGTCGATCTCGCGCGGCGCGATGTTCTCGCCGCCCTTGATGATCAGCTCCTTGGCCCGCCCGGTAATGTAGAAATACCCGTCGCTGTCGCAGAAGCCAAGATCGCCGGTACGCAGCCAACCGTCGGCGGTGAACGTGGCTGATGTCTCGTCCGGGCGCTTGTAGTAGCCGCACATGACCTGGGCGCCGCGCAACACCAGTTCGCCGATCTCGCCGGGGGCCGTCTGCGCGCCGTCGCGACGAACGACCTTCGCCTCGCCGCCCGACGGCAGGCCGATGCTGCCCACGCGTCGCCGGGTCGCATCGAGCGGGTTGCTGAACACCGGGGCCGCCGTCTCCGTCATGCCCATCGTCTCGATGATGCCGATGCCGAAGCGCGCTTCGAAGGCACGATGGTGATCCGCCGGCAGCGCCGCCGACGCGCTTCGGCAGAAGCGCAGCGCCGCCAGGGCGGATCGGTCCGGCACCTCGCCGTCGAGCAGATACGCCACGATGGTCGGTACCACATTGATCCACGAGCATTGCGTGGCCATCACGTCGCGCCAGAACGTGCGCGCCGAAAAGCGTGGCGTCATCGCGACCGAGCCGCCATGAAACAGCGGCGCGAGCAGCGTGACCACGAGTCCGTTGATGTGATAGAGCGGCAGCGACGCCAGCACGCGGTCGTCTGGCGTCAGGCGGTGCTCCGCGCTGATGAATCCCGCGTTGGCCAGCAAGTTCCCGTGCGTAAGCATCACCCCTTTGGGCACGCCAGTCGTCCCCGACGTGTACATGAGCAGCGCGACATCACACATCTCCGGCGCGACAGGCGCGGCGGATCCCACCAGCGGCGCGAGCTCGGGCAACATCGTCGCCTCCGCGGAGGTGCAGACGCACGCCACCGGCCGCATCGTGCCTTGCGCGCGCAACGCGTCCACCGCCTGCGTCATTGCGGGCTGCATCGCCTCGGACACGAAGATCAGCCGCGTATCCGAGTGCGCCACGATGTACTGCAACTGCGTCGGCTGGCACAGCAGGTTGATCGGATTGACGATCAGGCCGCTGTACATCGCCGCGAGAATCAGGCGCGCCGTCTGCAAGCCGTTGCCCATGCAGACCGACACGATGTCCCCCTGGCGCAGTCCGGCATCGGCGAATCGCCGGGCGAGTTCGCGGCAATCGTCGCGCAAGCCGGTAAAGGTGAGCGTGCCGGTGTCCGATCCCGCCTCACTGGTGGTCAACAGGTAAGGCTTATCGCCAAACGCCGCCGCCTGAGCATCGATCAGGTCGCGCAGCGTGCGCGGCGGTGTCATCTGGCTTTCGTGTGCCGTGACGTCAGCGACCGAAGCCCGATTCATGGGCGCGTTCATCGTCCGACCCTCCCAAAATAGTCCCCCAGCAATTCGTCGACCTCGGGCACGGCCGCCGCGATGGGGAAGGCCACGCGCGTCACGTTCAGATATTGGCGAAAGCCGAGGTTGTCGGTGAAGTTGTTCTTGCCCCATGTCCCGCAACCCATCGACAACGAGAACGGCAGGCCGTTATCGAAATTCCCGCCGGTGGCGAAGCAATGCGCCTGGTTGACGATCACGCGAGCGACCGGCAATGTCTCGGCCAACGTCACGGCCTGCGCCGGGTCCGCCCCGTGCAATCCGACGGAATGGCCCGCGCCCATGTACGCATAGATCTGGTCGACGAGCGCCGCCGCATCCGCAAAGTCCCTGGCGCGATAGACCGTGAGCACCGGTGAGAGCTTCTCGCCCGAGAACGGATGATCGGCGCCTATGCCCGACTCCTCGACCATCAGGAACGCCGACTGCTGGGCTGCTACGTCGTCAAGCCCGGCCAATTGCGCGATCGTCGGTGCGGCTTTCGCCGTACAACGGCTCGCCAGCTTGCCGTCCACCCACATGACGTCCTGAAGCGCCCGCTTCTGGCTCGCGTCCAGCAGCACGCCGCCGGCGGCACGCAGCGCATCGATCATGGCGTCGTAGACGACGCTTTCGATGACGACGCTGTTCTCTGACGAACAACTCGTCGCGTTGTCGAACGTCTTGGAGCGCGCGATCTTGGCCGCGGCATCGCGCAGATCGGCGCTCGCCGTGACGATGGAGGCCACGTTGCCGGCCCCGACGCCGAACGCCGGGGTGCCGCTCGTGTAGGCCATGCGCACGTTCGACTGTGAACCGGTGGCGACAACCAGGTCGGCCTGGCGCATCAGCGCCGCCGTCGCTGCCTTGGTGATGGGGGTAGGCAACATCTGCACGAGATCCGGCGACAACCCGGCCTTGACGAGTTCCGCGTGAATGAAGTCGAGCAACAGCGCGCACGCGGAATGCCCCTTGGGCGACGGCGCGACGATCACGGCGTTGCCGCACTTGAGCGCGTTGATGATCTTGTTCGCGGGGGTCGCTGCGGGATTCGTGGAGGGTGTGATGGCTGCAACCACGCCCACCGGACGGGCGATTTCCACGACGCCTTTCTGCGTGTCCTGCGCAATCACGCCATGCGTCTTGCGTCCGTGCAGATCGCGCAGCAGCCCGAGTGTCTTGCGAAAGTTCTTCTGGAACTTGTCGTCGACGTTCCCGAGCCCGGTGTCGCGCACCGCGAGTTCGGCCAGTTGCCGGTTGCGCAGCGGTTCCATAATCGCCCATGCCGCCGCGCTGGCCGCCATGTCCAGCGTCTGTTGCCCCGCGCTTGCAAAATCACGCTGCGCCGCCCGGGCGCGGGCGACGAGCGCCGCGACCTGGGCGTCGACGTCCTGCGCGAGCGCGTCGGCGTGCCTGTCGGCAGGGGGGACGATGGCTCCGAAAGCCCTTGAATTCATGTGATGTCTCCTGAGGCGCAAGGCGCCGGTTGTCGCTTGGTTCGCGTAATCAATCTAGCCAACCGGGCTGCGTCACGGGTCTCAAATTCCCGGACAAACCGGACACGTAGCGCGTGTGTACCGGTCGTCTCGATATTCGGGACCGATAGGGTCCGCAAAAGTGATGAATCCGATGCAGAATCGGGGGAAACAGCGCAGGTGAAAGGAAGCGATCGTGCGTGCGACGTGTCGAAGCCGTCGCATCGACAGGCAAGGACTGCGCGGGGCATTGCATCAGGAGACGACATGACGGCATCGAATCAATCGAACGCAGCCGCAGTGCGAGCATTTCGCGTGCTCGAGACGCTGGCGACGGCAGGCGGGCCGCTCTCGATGATGGATCTGGTCAACGCGCTGGGGCTGCCGAAGCAGACGGTGCATCGCATCCTCACCCAGCTCAAGGACGCCTGGCTCATCACGCGCAGCGCCAACGACCGCCGCTACGAATGCTCGCCGCGCGTTCGTGCGCTGGCCATCAACGTGCTGATGCAGACGGGCGCCGCCGCCGCGCGGCATGGCTTGCTGGAACAACTGGTCACACGCATCGGCGAGACGTGCAACCTCACGATGCTCTCGGGCAACGATGTGATTTACGTGGATCGTGTCGAGACGGAATGGCCACTGCGCATGCACCTGCAGCCGGGGTCGCACGTGCCAATGCATTGCTCGGCAAGCGGCAAGCTGCTACTGAGCTTTCTGCCGAAGGAGCGGCGTGAACGGCTGATCGAAACCCTGCCGTTGCGCAAATTCGCGGAACACACGTTTACCGATCGCGATGAATTTCGTGCCGAACTCGAACGCACGCGCCGGCGCAAGATGGCGATCAACAATCAGGAACACTTGCAGGGATTGATTGCCATTGCGGTGCCGGTCATGCTCAACCGCAATCGCGCCTGCGCGGCCATCGCGGTTCAGGCGCCCATCGGACGGCTGACGCTCGACGATCTGCTCGCCTTCGAGCCGGCGCTGAGGTTCGCCGCCGAAGAGACGGCGAAAACCTTCAAGAACTGAGTGGCGCGGCGCGTGACGATGTGCCGTGCACCAGACGCTCGAACACGTCGACGCCGCCCATCTGTCCGCCCTTGAGCAGGATCTCCATGCCGTCGAGCGCGGGTGCATCGCTACGAAGCCGGCACAACGGAGCGCCCGGCGAGACCATGCCAGCGTACGCCAGCCCCCAGGCATCGAGCGCGCGCACACCGTGGCTCGATGTGTCGCCGCCGGCAATGGCCATGCGGGAGACCGGCATCTCGTCCAGCACCCGCCTGAGCAGACGCCCCCCCGCCTGCGCCAATACCAATGCAGGCACTCCCCGATCCTGCGTCGATGCTTCGGTCGAAAGCGCACTGGATGGCACCGTGCAGGCGAGCGTATGGCGTCCGGCGCGAAGGTGCCCGGCCAGTTGCCCCGCGGCCTCGCGACAGTAGCGCCCGTCCGGCTCGATCAGTCGCGCGGCGTCCAGGCGTACGACCTCGAACGACACGGCCGCCGCCACCTGGGCCGCTGTTACCGGCGACAGACTCCCCGCCAGCGCCAGCACCGGCCCCTTCGCGGCCGGGACATCGTCGCCCGACACGCCGCCACCGTGCGCCATCGCGCTCGCCAGCGCCTGCGTCACGCTGCTCGGCCCCACGGCCAGCAACGGCGCGCGGCGCGCCGCGTCCCAGAGTTGCGCGCCGATCTGCGGCAAATCGCCCGGTCTGGCCACGTCCCACAGAATATTGACCATCCCCTCGGCGCGCAACGCTTCGACCCGCACCGACACGGCGTTCGGCGCAGCCGTCTCGCCCCCCCCTTCCGCCGGTGGCATCGCGTAGCACGTCCACGGGACGAGACCGATATCGCTCAGGCCCTGCTGCGCCAGATGCCGTCGCAGATCGGCTTCGTGCATCGGCGTCACGGGATGCCGGCGCATCGTCGGATGCCGGTCGATGCGCACGACCTCGCCGCCGGCACCCGCCGTAGCGAAGAGATTGCCAAACAGGCAGTAGCGGCCCAGATTGGGCTGTCCACCGACGATCGCGACCCAGGGACTCGGCATCGACGGCGACAACGTGCGAACCGCCTCGCCGATGCTCCCCACCTCCGGCGCACTGTCGAACGTCGAGCAGGTCTTGTAGTGCAACACCGTTGGCCGCAATTCCCGGGCCAGTTCCGCGATCGGCGCCAGCTCCTCCCGCATGCGGGCGGGCGCGAGCGAACGCGACACCCCCGCGATCCCCAGGCAATCGAGTGCCCCGAGCGTGGCGAGACGCGCCGCGTCCGGGGGCGCGAACAGCAGGATGCTGCGCAAGCCGGCACGTGCCGCGCTCGCCAGGGTATCGGTCGCCCCGGTGAAGTCGTCGCCGTAATACAGCAGTTGCGGGCGGTGCGTCATCGCCGCCAGAGATTCGATAGGCATGGCGGCACCGGTCAATGGCCGAAGTATCGCAACGCGGCTGCCAGCGCGGGCGCATCGCGAGACGCGTCCTCAAGCGACCGGCCAGCTCGCACCGCCCCCCACGCGTCGCGTAGACTCTGCACCCCCGCGGCCGGGCCGTCGGGATGTGCCAGAATCCCGCCGCCCGCCATGAAGAGCAGATCGTCGCGGCCCACGGCGCGCCAGGTCGCCGGTACCGTGCCAGCCCACTGCCCCGATGAGAACGCCGGCATCACCTGGTCCCGTTCGATGTCGTGCCCCGTTGCGTCGACCGCCAGCGGCATATAGCAGTCGTGCGCCGATTCGATCACCTCCGCGTCGGCCTGCGCGAACTTGCCTTGCAAGCCATGCACATGCATGTGATCGACGCCGGCCAGTCGCCAGAGCGTTTGATAGGCCTGAAAGCCGATGCCCAGCATCGGATCGCGTGACATCGCACCGTAGCCGTTGCGATGGGCGTGGATCGCCAGATCGGTGTGCCGGCGCAGCGTCTGCACGGCCGAGAAGCCGCACCAGTTCAGGCTCACCATGACGCAATTTCCACCTTCGCGCGCCACGAGATCGGCATGGCGTCGCATCGCGTCCGTTTCGTCGGTGATGTTGAACGCCACCATCACCGGCTTGCCGGTGCGCGCGCGATGCTCGCGCACGGCCGCCATCACCGCCGGCACGCGCTGTGCGAGCGGCGCATGCACCGGGTTCGCGCACACTTCATCGTCCTTGATGAAATCGACGCCCGCCGCACACAGCCGCCCGACGAGCGCCGCCGTCTCCTCGGCGCTCATGCCGACGTTCGGCTTGAGGATCGTGCCGACCAGCGCACCTTCGCGCACGCCCGTCGATTGGCGCGTCCCGGCGATGCCGTAGTGCGGAAAGTCGAACTGTTGGCGGTAGCTCGCCGGCAACGCGATGCGCTCCAGCCGCATTCCCGTCACCTCGCCCAGGTCGTACAGATTGCCGGCAAGCGTGGCCGCGAGCGTCGGCAGGTTCACGCCGACGTTCTCATATGGAAACGCGATCCGGACACGGGCGCGATGCCACGGGCCACGGATGCCCTTGCGCTCGAGAAACGCGTTCGGCAACGACGGCTGCGTCACGTCGCCCACGAGATCGACCGCTTCGACCACGGCGCGCGCGCGCTCTCGCAGTGCATCCGTCTCCCCGGCCACGCGGGTAAACGTGCCGCAAGACTGCTCGCCGGCCATGACCTCGGCGACCTTGCGCGGATCGAGCGGCGTCTCGATCAGATAGGTGGCGGACAGGTGCGCGCTCATAGCGTCGTGAGATCCGGGAATTCGCGAACGGGGTCGGTGCCGTCCCATTTGGCAGCGGCCTCTCGAATCATCGTGAAGAGCTTGCCCTTGGGGCCGGCGACTTCGGACAGTTCGATGGTCGTACCGGGATGACAGCCGGGGTCGGCGCTGCGGTCTTCGAAATAGACGAAGCGACCGTTCTCGCCGACCTCGCCGCTCATGCAGACGTCAAAGCCGGCAGCACGCGCGCGCGCCAGATCGGCGTCGAAGCTCTCGGTCCAGTAGGCCACGTGCTGCGCCCCGCTACGCCCGGCGTTGAGGAAGTCCCGGTACATCGACGGTACGTCGTTGCGAATCTGCAGCAACTCGATCTGCAACCCGCCCGCGTTCGCCAGCGCGACGGCGTTGTGCGGTTCGAAGTGCTCGCCGCGATACATGTAGTTGCGGATCGGTACCTTGGGGTTGTAGTACCACGGCCCGACACCGAGCACGTTCGACCAATACGTCATTGCCGCCTCGATGTCCGGCACGAGGTATGCCACCTGGCGAATCTCGCCGAAGAATCTGCTCATGGGTCTTCCCTGTTGTCGTCTGTTGCGTGGCGTCCGGATGTGCGGCGCCACGCGAAGCAGCGTCCGCCTCGCTCGCCGCCATCGTCGAATGGTTGTTGGATGCCCTTGTATCGGGGCGCTTGCCGCGTCGTGGGTGTCGTGTGCCGGGTGGGTTTCGTCAGTGCAGGAAGCCGATGGAGATCCAGGGAATCGCCGCCACACAGATCAGCCCGACGATGAGCGCCGCAAGATAGCCCCAGATCGCGCGCATGCCGTGCGCGGGATCGACCTTGCCGATGGCACACGCGGCGTAGTACCCCACGCCGAACGGCGGTGCGAACAGGCCCAGCCCCATCGACAGCACCACGATCATCGCGTAATGCACCTCGTGCACGCCGACCGCACGGGCGATCGGGAACATCAGCGGCCCGAACAGCACGATGGCCGGAATGCCCTCGAGCACGCTGCCCAGCACGATGAACGCGACGATGGACACCACGATGAAGCCAGCGCTGCCGCCGGGCACACGCTCCATCGCGGCAGCGAAGTCCTGCGCGAAGCCCGATTGCGTGAGCCCCCACGCCATGCCGGTCGCCGCACCGATGATGAAGATGATCGCGCCCGACAAGGCGGCCGTCTCGATCAGCATCGGCAGCAGGCGCCGCGTATCGAACTTGCGGTAGAGCAACAAGCCCGCCACGACCGAATATGCAATGCCGATGGTCGACACCTCGGTTGCCGTGGCAATGCCTTCGACGACCGCCGCACGAATCACGAACGGCAGCGCCACCGCCGGCAACGCGTAGACGAAGGCGCGCCACACCTCGCCTGTCTTCGCCTTCTCGACGCCGGACAGATCCTCGCCACGATAACGCCACCACACCACGCTGCACAGCGCGATGCCCAGCACCACGCCGGGCAGCAAGCCCCCGGTAAACAGCGCCGAAATCGACACTCCCGTCACCGACCCGATGGTGATCAGCACGATCGAGGGCGGAATGGTCTCGGTCTGCGCGCCCGTCGTCGAGAGCAACGCCACGAGATCGCCGGGATCGGCCCCGCGCTTTTTCATTTCGGGGAACAACACGGGGGCGATGGCCGCCATGTCCGCCGCCTTGGAGCCCGAGATGCCCGAGACGAGGTACATCCCGCCGATGAGCACGTAACTCAATCCGCCACGCACGTGACCGAGCAGGCTCGCGAGAAACTGCACCATTGCGCGCGCCATGCCCGTCATCTCGATCAACAGTCCGAGGAAAACGAACAGCGGCACCGCCAGCAGGATCAGATGCGACATCCCTTCGTCCATTCGGCCAACGAGCACGACCATCGGCGTGCGGGTCGTCAGCGCGAGGAAGCCGAAGGTCGCCAGGGCGAACGAGAATGCGATCGGCACGCCCGCGAACACGCACGCGCCGACGACGCCTGCGAAAAAGATGACCAGGTTCCAGCGTCCGAGCGGCTCCAGCACCGGCCCGAGCAGCCAGAAGCCAACGCACACCAGCCCCACCAGCGCCACCGCCTGGAGCACCCGCGACGCCGGCGCGGTGCGCGCGAGGCGCAACACGCTCACCACGAGCATCAGGGCCATGCCGACCGGCAACGCCGCCGCCCGCCAGGCGTTGCTGATCTCCATCGCGGGCGTGATCACGAACGCTTCCTCCGACGCATATTCATACGCCGGATGCACGATGAGCAACAGGAACGCGAGTGCGGCGGCGATCGCCAGCACGTCGAGGAATGCCCGCGTGGATGGCGACGCCTTGCCGACGAAAGCCGTCATGCGCATATGCTCGCCGCGCCGCAACGCGACCACGGCGCCAAGCATCGACATCCAGAGAAACAGGATGCCGGCGAGTTCGTCCCCCCAGACCAGCGGGGCATGGAACACGTAGCGGGCGACCACCCCGGCAAGCATGACGAGGATGTCAGCGAGCACCAGCAACGCGGCGGGAATCTCCGTGAGCCAGCCGATGGCACGGTCGAGGCCGCCGACGAACGCTCGCCAGCCATGCAACGGCAGGTCGGCGGCACCGCTCACCGGCAACGCGTCCCCGGCGGGCACGCTGTGCGGGGAATGCGCAGGACGAGGGGTCATCTCAGGCCACCTTGCCGGCCGTCGCTTCGAGAAGCGCCCACGCTTGTGGGCCGAATTTCTTCTTCCATTCGGCGTAGTAGCCCGAACGCTGCAACTGGGCTCGGAAGGTCTCCGGCACTGCGGCATTGAACGCGAGTCCCTTGCTCGAGAGCGCGCTCTGCAGGCCCGTATTGAGCTTGTAGACGTCCTCGCGCTGCTGGAGCGCCGCCTCGTTGAACGCGCGCGCTGTGATGACCTTGAGGTCATCCGGCAGCGCACGCCACGCGCGGCCGTTGACGACGAGGTGATAACCGTCCCAGCTATGGTTCGTGATCGAGCAGAACTTCTGCACTTCATAGAGCTTCGCCGTCTCCACGATGGCGAGCGGGTTCTCCTGCGCATCGACGACATGCGTCTGCAACGCCGAGTAGACCTCGCTGAACTGGAGGCTCGTCGGCGAGGCCTGCAGCGACTTGAACAGCGAAATGCCCATCGGGCTGACCGGCACGCGAATCTTCATGCCAGCGAGGTCGGTTGCCTTCGTGATGGGCTTGTTGCCGCTCGTGATCTGGCGAAAGCCGTTGTCCCACATCTTTTCGAAGGTATAGAGCCCCGTCTTCGCAAAGGTTTCGCGAATGCTGTTGCCGAGCTGGCCGTCGACGGCGTGCCACACCTGGTCATAGTTGGAGAACGCAAAACCGACCGCCGTGATGGCGCTGATCGGCGCGAGCGTCGCGATCACCATCGTGCCGGCGTTGAAGATGTCGATGCCCCCGTTGCGCACCTGCGCGAGCATGTCGGTGTCGCCGCCGAGCTGATTGTTCGGGAAGATCCGCAGCTCCATGCGCCCCTTGCTCTCTGACGCAATGCGCGCCGCGACCTCCTGCGCCCGCACGTTCAGCGGGTGACTGACCGGCAGGTTGTTGCCGTACTTGAACACATACGCCGGCGCCGCGGCGCGCGCCATGCGCGGCAGCGATGCCGTGACACCGGCAACACCCGCGACACCCAGTGCGGGCAAGGCTGAAAGCGCGCGCAGCAGGTTACGTCGACCTTGAGAAGTTGAGTGGCTCATCCGCATGTCTCCTGATTTATGGTTTTTGCACAAGCGTCGGCGCGGCGGTAAGCGCGACGGCGCGAAATGTCGACACCCCGGCCGCCGGACGGTCCGCCCGGCGGCGTGGCGTCAATTGCAGCGTACGTGCATGCCGCCGTCGACGAGCAGTTCCACGCCATTGATGTAGCGTGCCTCGTCCGACGCCAGAAACACGGCCGCATTCGCCACATCCCAACCATCCCCCATGCGACCGGTCGGGGACAGCCGGTTGCGCGCGTCCACCATCTCCTGCGCGCTCGGGTAAAAGCCGGAAATCTGTTGATAGATGTGCGGCGTGTCCATCACGCCCGGCAGGATACAGTTCGCCCGGATGCCCTTGGACGCGTACTGCAGGGCCACGCTCTGCGTGAGCGAATTCACCGCGCCCTTCGACGCCGCGTAGGCGCAATAGGCGTAGCCGGTCCAGCGCACGCCGCCGAGCGCACCGATGTTCACGATCGCGCCGCGACCCTGGGCCTCCATGATCGGCAGCACGGCCTTGCACGTGAGGAACATGCTCTTGACGTTGACCGCCATCACGCGATCCCAGACGTCCTCGGTGGTTTCCACCGGACCGCCCTGTGAGGTAATGCCGACGTTGTTGTGCAGGATGTCGACGCAACCGTACGTCTCGATGGCGGCCGCCACAGCACGCTGCACGTCGTCCCAGCGGGTGACGTCGGCGGCCAGCGCGACGGCGTCGTTGCCTTCCTCGACGATGAAACGGCAGGTGACGTCGGCTGCGTCCTGCGCGCGGTCCACGGCTACCACTTTGGCACCGTTGCGGGCATAGGCCACGGCGGCGGCCTTGCCGTTGCCCCACCCGTCGCCGACCGATCCCGCGCCGAACACCAACGCCACCCGTCCCGCCAACCGACGCGGTGCCGACTCACCGACTGCTGCCATCACGATGTCTCCTGTGCATTCGCGCACCGGCCTGGCGGTACGTTCATGGATGTCTTGAAGACGTACGATAGGTGGCAACACGGTGATTGACCAACGTAAAAACGTGATGTGATTTGATGCGTTTTGATGAAGTATGCTGTGAGCATCGACGCGAGGGTGCCTGAGGCCGACCCGTCGCCGCACAACGCATCAAGGGGAAGCGAATGAGACGAAGCATGCCCAACCTGGCCGACATCGCGCGTCTGGCGGGCGTTTCCACCGCCACGGTCGACCGCGTGCTGCACCGGCGCGAGGGGGTTCGGCAAACGACCGTGCAGCGGGTACTGCATGCGGCCGGCGAACTGCAATACCTGCCCGAACCGGCGCTGGAAGCCGTTCGGGCCGCGCCCCCGACACAGGTGCTGTTCGTCCTGCCCGGTCGCAGCAGCAAGTTCCTTCGCATGCTGGGCGAATGGGTACAGTGCTCGCAGAACCAGTGGGCGCCCTACCACGTGAACTGTCGCGTCCAGTTCATCGAGGGGTTCGATCCGGATGCGTTGTCAGCCGCGCTGCTGCGCCGTGGGCGCGGATGCAACGGGGTGGCGTTCATGCCGCTGGAGCATCCCACGGTGCGCGAAGCCGTGGACACGCTGGCCGACGAGGGCGTGGCGGCCGTAACGCTGGTGTCCGACCTGTCGCACTCGCGGCGCATTGCCTACGTGGGGCTGGACAACGGGTCGGCCGGACGAACGGCAGCCTATCTGATCGCGCGCTTCGTCGGAGCGAAGCGGCACGCGAAGGTGGCGTTGATCGCAGGCTCGCTCAGCTACAAGGCACACGTCGAACGTGAGGCGGGTTTTCTGCAGTTGTTCTCCGAGCAGTATCCGCAGATGCGGGTCGTGGGGCTGCGCGAAGGCTATGACGACGAAGCGGTCAACTACCGGCAGACACGCGCGCTGCTCGAACAGCACCCGGACCTCGCGGCGATCTACAACATCGGCGGCGGATCGGAAGGCGTCGGCCAGGCGCTCAAGGAAGCGGGCATGCAACACAAGGTGGTCTTTATCGGGCATGGACTGACGCCCGATACGCGCGCGCTGCTGATCGACGGATCGATGGATGCCGTCATCACCCAAAGCCCACAAAGCGCGATCATGAACTGCGTACGCATCTTCGCGAACCTGCGCGAGAAACGGGACCTGTCCGCCGGCATCGAGGCGAACCGCAGTCAGGTGATTTTTCGGGAGAACTTGCCGTAGGCGAACTCACGGCAGTCAGGCGTTTCCCGTCGCGTCCGCGCGTTCGCCTGAAGCGTACCGGCGTGTCGAACACGGCGCCTCCCGCGTGCTCGACACGCCCACCGATGAAGCGAGCGCGCCGATTTACCGATAGCCGTCCGGGTTCTGCATCTGCCAGCGCCAGTGATCGGCGCACATGCGCTCGATGCCATATTCGGCTTCCCAGCCGATGAGATCGCGCGCCAAGGCCGTCGCCGCATAACAGCTCCCGATATCACCGGCGCGCCGCTCGACGATCTCGTACGGTACCGGCCGGCCGCTCGCGGCTTCGAACGCCTTCACGACCTGCAGCACGGTGTAACCGCGTCCGGTGCCCAGATTGACCGTGAAGCCGCCATCGCGCTGCTTGAGCGCATCGAGTGCGGCCAGGTGTCCGCGAGCGAGATCGACCACATGGATGTAGTCGCGCACGCCCGTGCCGTCCGACGTATTCCAGTCGCCGCCAAACACGCGCAGCCGTTGGAGCTTGCCGACCGCCACTTGCGCGACGAACGGCATCAGGTTGTTCGGCACGCCGGCCGGATCCTCGCCGATGCGGCCGCTCTCGTGCGCGCCCACCGGATTGAAGTAGCGCAACAGCGCGATGCGCCAAGTCGGGTCCGCCTTGGCGACGTCATTCAGGATCGTCTCGGCCATGAGCTTGGTCTGGCCGTAGGGATTCGTCGCCGACAGCGGGAACGACTCGTCGATGGGTACCGTCGTCGGATTGCCGTACACGGTGGCCGAGGAGCTGAACACAAGGTCCTTGACGCCATGCGACTGCATCGTTTCGACCAGTGTCAGCAGGCTGTCGATGTTGTTGCGATAGTAGGAGAGCGGCATTTCGACCGACTCGCCCACCGCCTTGAGCGCCGCGAAGTGAATCGCGCCGGTAATGCCGAAGCGAGTGAACAAGTCGTCGAGTACGGGCTTCGAGCAGGCGTCGCCCTCGATGAAAACCGGGGCACGCCCGGCAATTTCACCGATGCGCCGCACCGCCTCGCGATGACTGTTGACCAGGTTGTCGAGAATGACCACGTCATAGCCGTGGGCGAGCAGTTCGACGCAGGTATGCGAGCCGATGTAGCCGGCGCCGCCGGTGACGAGAATGGTTCCGAGTGTATTCATGCTTTGCCCTTCAGGCCTATCATCCGTTGGCTATTCGACCGTGACCGATTTCGCCAGGTTGCGGGGCTTGTCGACATCGGCACCCCGTGCACACGCCGTATGATAAGCCAACAGTTGGAGCGGCACGACGTGCAGTACGGGGGACAGTTCACCGTAATGCTCGGGCATGCGGATGACACGAATGCCGTCGGCGCTGGCAATGCGCATATCGCCGTCGGCCAAGACGTAGAGTTCGCCACCACGCGCACGCACTTCCTGCATGTTCGACTTCAGCTTCTCCACCAGCACGTCGTTCGGGGCGACCGTCACCACCGGCATCTGTTCGCTGACCAGCGCGAGCGGGCCATGCTTGAGTTCGCCGGCGGGATACGCCTCGGCGTGGATGTAAGAAATTTCCTTGAGCTTCAGTGCCCCTTCGAGAGCGATCGGGTAGTGCAGCCCGCGCCCGAGGAACAGCGCGCTCGGCACGTCGGCAAATTGCGACGCCCAGGCCATGAGCTGGGGCTCGAGTGCGAGCACGCTGGTGAGTGCCGCCGGCAAATGACGCAACTGCGCAAGGTGGCGTGCCGCTTCCGTCGCATCGATGCGCTTGCGCTCGACACCGAGCGTGACGGCCAGCATGAACAGCGACACGAGCTGCGTGGTAAACGCCTTGGTCGATGCCACGCCGATTTCGGTGCCCGCGCGCGTAATGAACGACATCGCCGTCTGACGCACGAGCGCGCTGGTCGCCACATTGCAGATCGCCAGCGTACGATCGTGTCCAAGGCCCTGGGCATGCTTGAGCGCCGCAAGCGTGTCGGCAGTCTCCCCCGACTGCGAGATTGTCACGACGAGCGCTTGCGGATTGGGCACTGACTCGCGATAGCGGTACTCGCTCGCGATCTCGACTTGCGTAGGAATGCCGGCAAGCGCTTCAAGCCAGTATTTGGCCGTGAGCCCCGCGTAGTAACTGGTGCCGCAAGCGAGAATCAGCACACCGCTAACCTGCGGCAGGACATCGGCGGCCCCTTCGCCGAACAAGGCCGGAGAAAACTCGGTGACATCGGCAATCGTGTCCGCAATCGCCCGTGGCTGCTCGAAGATCTCCTTCTGCATGTAATGCTGATACGGCCCCAGCGACACTTCGGATTGATACGCGGCCATCGCACGTATCGCGCGCTCGACCTCGTCGCCCTGCGCGTCGAACACCGTCACGCGCGCCGGCGTGAGCAACGCCACGTCGCCTTCCTCGAGATACATGAACCGGTCACAGTGACCGGCCAGCGCCAGCGCGTCGGAGGCGAGGAAATGCCCGTCCGCTGCAAAGCCGATCACGAGCGGCGAGCCCTGGCGCGCGCACACCATGCGCTCCGGTTCGTCCTTGCTGATGACGGCGATGGCATAGGCCCCGCGCAATTGCGCAATGGCCGAGCGCACGGCGTGCACGAGCGTGCCGCCCTCGTTTGCCGCGAAATGCGCGTCCACCAGATGGGCGATGACTTCCGTATCGGTCTGGCTCGTGAATTCGTAGCCTTTGGCACGTAGCGCCTCGCGCAGCGCCTCGTGGTTCTCGATAATGCCGTTATGCACCAGCCCGATCCGCTCACGCGAGAAGATTGGATGCGCGTTCTCGGTCGCCGGTGCGCCGTGAGTGGCCCACCGCGTGTGGGCAATGCCCAGTCCAGCGCCCATGGCCGCTTCCGCCAGTTGCGCCTGCAGTTGAGCCACGCGCGACACACTACGCACGCGCGCGAGCTGGCGCGCGGCGTCGAGGATGGCGACACCGCACGAATCATAGCCACGATATTCAAGACGGCGCAGCCCTTCGACCAGCACCGGTACCACGTCACGGCGTGCCACGCCGCCCACGATTCCACACATGACTTCCCCTCAACGATCGATTGGATAAGCGCAGCACGAGGCGTGCCGCCCGAATGGCCGGCAACGCTCGACTACGTGTTGACCTGTCTGATGGCCGGCGTTGTTCTGAATGCGCGCCGGAATTGTCTTCTGCCTGCTTCGTTGTCTCGCCCGATGCGAGGCGTCAGTCCTGCGCCGCGGCGGGATTGACATGCATGAGGTGACCGTCCCCCACGTAAGGAATGAGGCCCTGCGCACGAATCTGCGCGACGGTTTGCCTGGCACACGCGGTATCGGCCAGCGCACAGTAATCGATCGCGATTACCGGCAGGTCGTAACGCTCGCGCACCTCGCGCGCCCGAGCGAGCAGCCAGGCGCGATCGGCGTCCGGCACCGCCACGTATCGCTGGCTGCCCTCGTCCCAACCGCGATAGAGCGATTCGAACGCCACGGCCGCCACGTCGCGGTGCACCTCGGGCATCAGCACGAAGCCGCGATTCAGAATCAGTTCGGCGCGCGGGAAGCGGTGGTGAATGCGCTTGATGACTGCGACCAGCCCGGCTTGCTGACGTGCGCGCTCGGCATCGGTCTTGGCGACCAGTTCATACGAGTCGAGCGTGTCGAGGAAGAAACCGCGATAGCCCTTGGCCCATAAGGGCGCGATGACCCTCTCCACGAAAAACCGGGGCCATCCCGGCGCGGCCTGGTCGATCACTTCCGATTTCCAGTCGCCATTTCGCCCGATGCGCCAGGCGGCGGGGATCGCGCCATAGTAGTCGCGTGAAGGCAGCACTTCGCCCACGCTGACATAAGCAATCCAGCGACGTCCCTGGGGTTGCGCCGCGGGATCGGCCGCCTTCGGCACAAAGCCGTTGTCGGGCTCGATCACCACCTGATCGTAACCCGCGAGCGCCTGCGGATCGAGCGCCGCGCCATAGAAGAACGCAATGCGCCCGAACGCAGTCGGTTGCGCCGAGGCGGTATTGAGGAAGACGCCGGCAAAGATCCCCACCACGCCGCCCATGAAGCGAGCCAGTGGACAGCGCCACCAGGCGCGGTGAGGTTGTGTCGTGTGCTCAGACATGGTGATCGGCAGCGGTGGTGTCAGCGCTGCTGTTGCAGCATATAGGTTTCATATTCGAGCGCGTCGAGCCGGCGATCGAGCAACTGCATTGCCACCATCACGACGACCAGCAGCGCCAGTGCGAAGCCGTAGCCGTAGCTATTCGGTCCGATCATCAGCGTGCCCCACGTGAACAGGCCATTGGCGACGACCATCGCGGCCGTGAGCGCGAGCACCGTGCCACGCCGGTCCAAGTAAAAGAAGATGTTCAGAATGCCGAGGAACAGCACCTGCAGACTCGCTGAAATCACGTCGATATGCAGCAGCGGCAGGTACAGCACCGAAATGCCGATCAGGCGCAACAGCTTGTCGCCGAACGCGAAGATCAGCAGCGTGACGACGGCCTGGATCTTCAGGATTTCGTACAAGCCGGTGCGCACCGATCGCACCATCATGTCGCGCGATTCCTCGATGTACTTGAGCGTGCCACCGGTACGCACGGCGTTGAAGAACTGATCGTAGTACTCGACGAAGTCCGTCTCGATGCGCAGCAGAAACACCGCCATGCCCGGGATCACGCACAAATACGACAGGAACACCGGCAGATCGTAGATCACCGATGCGCGCAGCGGGCCGATCACATCCTGCCCGGTCACCGGGTAGAACCAGAACATCAGCTTGTCGAGCCAGATGCCCAGGTTGAACAAGAGGCCCACGAACATCAACGACGGATACGAAAAGCGGCGCGCAAAGACCTGCCAGAGCAAGTAGTCATCCGTGCGGTAGTTCCGGTGAATCAGGCAGACCATGCCGAGCAGCAGGATCAGGTGACCGAAGACGAAACCGCCGAGCAGCCCTTCGAGCCCGTAGCGGTTGAGCAGCACCGCGCTCACCACCGTCACGCTGTAACCCACGAAGAAGATCGCCAGGACCGCACGATACTGCTTCACGCTGGTGAGAAACAGCACGCCGATCCAGATATTGCTCACGATCACGAAGCCCGTGAGCATCAACAGCCGATAGCCGGTCGACAAGCCGCGAAACACCGTCAACGCCAGGATCAACCCAATGACGCCCGTGCCGACTGTCGTCACCAGCGCCACCGCGTTGTAGTTCGGCAGCACCAGATCGGGACGCCGCTCGAACAGCCGGTCGCTCAGGAAGCGCGTAAACGAGAGCTGCAACACACCCGTCACGATCAGGCTGAACGCGATCAGATACGTTACCGAGACCTGGAACTGCACGATGAGGCCCGGCGGCTGCACCACCGCGAGGCTCATCAAGCCGATCAGCAGAATGCCGAGAATCGAGAGAATCAGCGGACCCGCGCTGATGACGCCCGCGTAGCCATAGGCCGCCAGCGTGCTGGTCAGCGTGTCGCGCCGGAGAATCTTGCGCAGTTCGAAGCCAATGCCAGCCATCAGTGGTCTCCCGCGATCGCCCCGGCAGCGGGACGCGCCAGCAGTGTCTCGTAAAGACTGCGGTAGGCGTCCTGCATCTGGGTGATCGTGTAATAGCGTTCGACACGCGCAATCGCCGCGCGCTGGGCTGCGTGCCAGGTGGCAGGCTCGAGCACGTCGAGCAGTGCCTGGGCGAATTGCTCCGGGTTGGCGATCTGCACGACCTTGCCGGCCGGCCCGAGGGCGCGATCCTCGTCGCCGAGTCCTTCGACCAGTTGGCGGCACGAGCCGACGTCGGTCGTCACCACGGGCACCCCGGCGGCATACGCCTCCAGCACCACCAGCGGCAACGCTTCGGAAATCGACGACAGCGCCATCACGCCGATCTGCGGCAGGATGTCCGGCACCTTCTGGAAACCCATGAACCGCAGGCTGTCTTCCATGCCCAGGCTCGCGGCAATGTCACGACACTCCTGTGCGTAGGCCGGATCTTCTTCCTCGGGGCCGACCACCCACCCTTGCAGCCCCGGCATCTGGCGGCTGGCGATGAAGATCGCACGAATGAAGGTCTTGATGTCCTTGATGGGCACCACCCGGCCGATCAACGCCACCACCGGCGGGATGCCCGCTGGACGCATCTCGCGCAGCGGTGCGAACGCGTCGACCGAAATGCCGTTGGGCGTGTTGCGGGTCTTGTGCTCGGGCGCGCCGTCGGCGATCTGGCGCAGACGATTGCCCTCGAAAAGCGCGGTGATCTCGTCGGCTGCCTCGTAGCACACGCGTCCCATCGCCTCGAAGAAGCGCACCCACAGGTTTTGGAAATAGCCGACCTGCGAGATGTCGCGCTCGAACAGCCCGCGGTTGTCGCGAATCCACTGGCTCTGCAGCAGATCTATCTTGCGCTCCTTGGTGTAGATGCCATGCTCGGAGACCAGCAGCGGACGCTGGTGCTTGAAGCGCAGCAACGCCCCCAGGAAGCCCGCGTATCCCGTGGAAACGGTGTGGTACACCTTGGCCGGAATCAACTGATCGCAAATGCGCGCGAGTTGCCACAGCGGCTTGTGCATGATCCGGACCGTCCAGAAATAGTCCGTGAACGATGGGTCCAGGCAATACGTCTTGTAGCGATCGGTGATCATGTCCCACGAGCGCCGGCTGTGCAGGAAGTTGGCCTCGCTGATCTCGCCGTCGTCGGCGAGCATCGGAATCACGTCGTGAATCAGCTTGCCAATGCCTTGCAGGTCGTCGCGGCGGCGCAGCATGTCATGCATCTTCTCCATCTTCTCGAACGCCTGTGCATCGCCCTCGGCGCTACGCACGGGCGCAGGCACGTCGAACTCATACAGATAATGCGCCTCGAAATGCACGATGTTGTCGTGCAGCGGATAGACCATGTCGCCGTAGTCCTCGCGACGGCTACCGATGAACACGACGGCAAACGTCAGGTCCGGGAACGCACGGATCATTTGATCCACCCACGACGACACTCCGCCCCGCACATACGGGTAAGTGCCTTCGAGCAGCAAAGCGATGTCGGCCGAGGCAGCGCGACGTTCGTTGGTACGCATTAGCGGGTCCAGAAACGCATGACGGGTTGCAGCATCGGGGTGGCCGTGCCATTCCCCAGGCCGGCGAGCATCTGCCCCACCCGTGCATATTGATGTTTGAGGAACGCGACTTCGGCAAGCCAGGGCACGAGCCGGTCCGCAGGAAATTGATGCAACTCGGCACGCTGCAGACAGTGTTCCGCTTGCTCCGGATCGTGACGCAGCAGCGCGCAACGGCCCAGCAGGTACCACATCACCGCGTCGTTCTCGCGATGCGCGAGCGCCTCGCGGGCAAAGCGCTCCACGCGCTCCATCGTGAACTGGTACACCTCGCCGCGCACGAGATCCTGGTAAATCAGTTCCCAGTACAACTCGGCGAGGCGGTGGCTCGCGTCGGCACGCTCATCGTCGTTGGCGGCACGCTCGTGCTGTGTGCGGGCCTCGAAAATACGATGCATGATCTGCTTTTCAATGCCGTCGACGATGCCGTACGCGAGCAACCGGATCTCTTCCACCGGATCGGCCAGCAAATCCCGCATGATCTCGCCGGTGGCGCGCGACGGCAGGGCCTGCACCGACACCAGCGCGGCTACGCGGTCTTCGCTGCTGCCCTGTGTGTTGCGCAAGCGCGCCCGCAGGCGCGCACCAGCGCCGTGCGTGACGCGCGAAACGAGGTAGGTCACGAACTCCGGCAGGTCGACCGCCCCGGCGCGCGCCATTTCTTTCGGTGCCGGGAACAGAACACTGATCGCCATCACGCCGAGAAACAGCAACAAGCCGCCCACCGGCATGAACAGGCTGATCGCCAAGCTGTGCCAGAACGCCCCGGTACGCCCGTGGTAATGCTCCGGCAGCACCGAACGTACGAACGTCGCCGTGAGCACTGCCGTGAGCAATTGCCATCCGAAGAAGACCACCAGCGGGTCGATCCGCCCGGCCGGCTCGAAGAGCGTGCGCACCGCCTGGGCCTGCGCGAGCAGGGCCAGGACACCAAGCGCGAGTGCCAGCAGTTTCTTAAGCATGATTGCGGCAGCGCTCCAGCAGTTTGCCCAGCCCTTCGCCCGGGGCGCGCTCGTCCACACTCGCCGAATGCACTGCCACGTGTCCGGACTGGAAATCCAGGCCGTATTGCTGACGCAGCGCATTCTCGATGCGGATCAGATATCCGTCGATGCCGTTATCGTCGGTGATCGGCATCAGCGCGATGGCGATCTGCTGACGCGGCGTCGACTGAATCCACAAGGCGTCGAGCGCCCGGCGCGAACGCACCGTCTGCTCGAACAGCGAGTCGCCGCTCGCGCCGCGCGGGAACACGAGCGCCACGAGCGAGGACTGGATGCCGCTCTGACGCTTCATGCGGGCAAGGCGTCCCAGCTCCAGCGCGAAGTCGTAAGGCACGCTCGGCACCTCGTCGCGCACGCTGGCCACCACGCCTTGCTGTGCCACCCCGTCGGCGTAATAGGCCAGCAGCACCAGCAACAATTGCAGGTTGTCGTGATTGAGCGCGAGGAACGACATACGGCGCACGATCAGCATGCCATTGAGGTTGCCCTCCGTGTCGGTGAGCGGCGCGCACACGATATACGCACTGCCCTCGCCCGCCGTCACGTCGTCACGCACGTGCGCGAGCGTGCGTTCGCGCAGACAGGTCTGAACGAGGGGATCACTCTCCACCGGGCTGAAGGCTTCGCCCACGCAGGCCACCGCCGTCGGCACCAGCCGCCCGAGGCGTACCGGGAACACAGACGCCACTTCGATCTGGCACGTCAGTGCGGCGAATTCGAGCATCGGCTGAGCGTTGGGCAACGGCTCGCCCGCAGCACTCGCCTCGTCCGAGGCCGTCAGTTCGCGCAGTCGCGTGATGGCGTCGCGCATCGTGCTCGGCTTGGTGAGCAGATCGCGCTCGAGCCGTTCGTGCGAGACACGCAACAGGTAATGGTTGTTCGTGATGGCGACGAGGCGATCGTTCAGATAGGTATTGATGCCCCGAGCCCGCGTGGCGCGGTTGCCCCAGATGTCGCAGAAGTGCCCGCCAACGACGATCATCGTGAAGCCGCCGACAAAGAACATCGCCGGGAACGGCTCGCCGTGCTGGCCGTACAGGCCGTACCAGACGCCGGCAAGCACGAGGCCCGCCACCACGCCGAGCAGCGCGCCGTAGCGCAGCGCCATGACCAGGGCGACCACCCACATCCACGGAAAGCCCAGCCCGATGAGCAGCGGATCGCCGGGGCGCAGCAGCCAGGCGATCGCCACGGCGAGCGCCATGCCGGTGATCACCTCGAAGACCGCTACCGGGCGCGTCACGGCTGGCGCGAGCAGGCGGCCATAGGTGCTCACATTGCCGAACGGCTCCGAGCGTCGCACCTGCTCCGGGCCACCGGGCTTCGCGTCAATTGCAGCGTCCTGTTGAGTCGCGGTTTTCACGATGCGCCCGTTACCGTTGCGCCAGCGGAGCCAGCAGATTGCGAATCAACGTCTGACCGACGCCGGCCAGGCTCGAGCGGCTCCAGCCGCTGCGGCTGCCGGTCGCGCTCCAGACAATGCTGCCGTTCGAGACATCGATGACGTCGAACGTCACCCCGGCCACCGGTTCGCCGTCGACACCGACCTTGTAGCGCCATTCGGTCACGGCCCCCGAGAGCGCATACTTCGCCCCGGTCTTGCGTGCCCATTCCAGCGCGCGCATGCGCGCCTGTGCGTTGTTGCCGCCGACGAGCGAATCACCGCCGTCCGGATCGCCGACATAGCGATGCAGATCGGTGAAGCCGTTCTGGATCAGAATACTTTGCGCAATGCTCTCGGCGCGCTGGCCGGCATCCGGCGTTTCCGTCGTGTTGGCGATCGGCAGGATCGCCCAGGCGGCCGTCTTCGGCAGATTCGGGGCGTCGCCGACATTCATCGTCGAACAGCCCGCCACCAGCGCAGTCAGGACGGCAGCGCCGGCCAAACGACGCCACAGCTTACTCACGATTGTCTTCATGGTCTTGCTCTCCCTTGCGGATGCGAAATTTCAGTAGAACAGCCGGTACGCGACGCCGACCTGCGTCGTGGCAACACCGGTGCCGTTGGTGATGTCGTGCGAGTAATACACGCGCGCGTGATCGTTGCCGAGGACCGACCCCGCCATGCCCACGTTGACCTGCGGTCCCCAGCCTTGCTGACTGTCGTGGATGTAGCCCACGTCAAGATACGGCCGCCATGCACGCCGGTATGCATTCTGGTAATCCTGCCCGAAGCCTGTCATGACGCCGTATTGAGTGGTCGTGATCGGCATGAACTCCGAGGCCACCGGCACCGTGCCGGCCGGCAGCAGCACGGCGAGCGACGGGATAGTGGCCGTGCCCGGCGTATAAATGCCCCGCTCGACCACGAGCCTGACGTTCACGTCCGGGTAGTCGATGCGCAACTTGTACCCCAATTCGCCGCCGAAACGCCAGCCGCGCCCCAGGTACGTGCGGTCCTGCGCATGGAAACGGTCGTACTCGGCGGTTGCCTGACCGTACCAGCGGCCATCGCCCGCCCACAGCATCTGCATACTGCCGAAGTCGCGCGTTCCGGCCACTTGCGTATTCGGCGCGATGTCGGTGAACTGGTTGTAGCCCGCCTGGAATGTCGTGGTCAGCGGCGTGTTGCGGTTGAACGCAGCCGACGCGAGCCCGGTGAAGAAGCTGTTCAACTCGCTGCGATGCCCCACCGTCAGCGCCAGATCCCGCTCGACGGTGCGATCGCGCACGGTGAAGTTGAAGATCCGGTCATGCGCCGGTACCCAGGCCAGCTGCGACGTGTCGATGGTCCGCTGATTGCGCTGGATCGCCTCGACCGTCACCCCGATGCGGCTGGTGAGGTTCAGGCTGCCGATCAGCGAACTTTCGAGATAGCTCAGCGGCGCCTGGCGCGAATAGAAAAGATCGAAGCCCGCATTCGAGCGATCGCGCAGGATCGTGTCCGTGAACGTCGTGTGCACGGCGTCGTTGTTCGGCGCGCCGTCGGCCGCGCGCCACGCGAGCGTCTCGGCCTGGGTCGAGCGTCCCAGTCGCTCGTTCGCTTCGACCTCGTTTTCGATCGGCATACGACCTTGCCGGTGGTCAAGCAGTTGCGCCATCTTGTCGCGGTCATTGGCCTCGAGCGCGAGGGCAATCTCGGCATCGGCCGGGCGCAGCAGGCGATTCGTGTACTCGCGCGCCAGCCACGCGCGGGCCAGATCGAAGTGTTCGCCGGACAGTGCCCATGCGAGCCCGACGTCGCGCGTGGTCGCGCTGATCACCGCTGGGCGCGAGAGCAACGCGGGATCGCGCGTCGCCGGCGTGTCGGTCGCGTCGCCAGCGGGCTTGAGCGGCGCCAGCTCGGCCGATTCGCCCAGCAACGAGTCGCCCACCTTGGCGCTGTCGGCCGAACGCCGGTCGTCGCGCAGCAGATTCGCCAACAGCCGGCGCGACGTGTCGCCGTTCGAGAACACCTGCGCGAGCGTGACGCGTGCGGCCTGGGCTTCGAGCACGCCGTCGTTATCCGACGTCTGCGCCGCGAGACGTTGCACCACCGCGCCCTGGCGCCGGCGCGGGGCGATGCGCAGTTTCCCGGTCTGCGCACGCGCCTGCAGGTCACGCCACGCGCCGCGACGAATGCGCCACGCCGTCTGGGCATCACCGGCGGCTTCTTCGGCGTCGGCAAGCGAGAGCATCCACAACGGGTCGTCGTCCGAGAGCGACGCCTGTTGGCGCAAATACGTCAACGCTTCGCGCGGATTGCCCAGGCGTAGCAGACCGGCACCGTACGCGCCCCAGTAATCGGCGTTCCCGGCCACGATCGGGCGATAGTCGTGCAACGCCATGGCGAGCGCGTCGTCGCTGCCGTAGTCGACCAGCGCCCAAAGGTAGGCGACGCGCACTTCATCACCGGCATTGCCGAGGCGGGACGCCGCACGCAGGTCGGCCAGCGCCGCATCCCAACGCTGGATCTGCTGATAGTAGGTTGCGCGCGTGGCGAGCAGTTCGCTCGACTTGGCGAAGCGATCGCGCTGCTCGGCGTCGAGACCGTCGAGCAGGGCCTGCACCCGATCGTAGGCGCGGGCCGTCGTGTAGTAGTAGATCGCCGACTGAAGCGCGAGGTCTGAATCGTTCTGCCGGAATTCCGCTTCGGCCGTGCGGCCGGCATCGAGCGGATACCCCTGGTAGAAGTACGTCATCGCATTCAGGTCGATCGCCTCGGCCTTGCCCGTGCGCAACAGGCGCGGATACGCATAGTTGGCGTCTTCATCGCTTTGTGCCAGGCGTGCCACTTCGGCGTACGTGCGCCAGTAACGCGCGTCGGCCGGCAGCGTACCGGCGATGTCGCGCACCTTGCGCAATTCGGCCAGCGCCGGCTTCACCTGGCCCTTCTGATACATCAGGCTGGCGATGCGCAGCGCGTAGTCCGGCGACGGACCGAATTCCTTTTGCAGTGTCTCGAACGTCGCCAGCGCCTCGGCGTCCTTCCCGACGCGCTGGGCGACGTCGCCCTCGCGCTCGAGCAACGCGCGGCGCTGACTGCCCGCGGCATGACGTTTGAGGTACGCCAGCCCGTCGTCGGGACGGCCAAGACGCTCGTACGTGTTGACGATATCGTCCTTGAGCTTGAGATCGTTCGGCTGGCGCTCGGCTTCGAATATCTGCGCGGCCAGATAGGCCTGGTCGTCATTGAGCTGCGGTGCGAGCTGATAGACGTTCTGCCACGCTTCGGCGTTGCCGGTGGCTTCGGCGTACTTACGCCAGTAGGTGAGCGCAACCGAGGGATGCCCGTTCCATTGCGCGACCTGCGCCAGACGGCGGGTCCAGATAAGCGGATCGAGCTTGCGTTGCAGGGCCTGCTGCGCGAGCCTCTCGGCGTCGTCGAGCTGACGCGCCTCGACGAAAGCCTTGAAGGCCACGTCGTAATCGCCGGCCGTCACGCTGTTGGCGTCGGCACCGGCCGTCGCCGGCTTCGCCGACGCTGCGCCGGCCTCCCAATCGAATTTGCCCGACGCTTCCGGCGTGGACGGCTTGGACGACTTGTCCGCGCTGGTCGACTTGGTCGATGTGTCCGACGCGGCATCCGCCGCACTCGCGCCGCGGGCCAGGCCTATGTCGGCGACGCGCACGATACGATATGCGCCCATCTGCTGGCGTGCGCGCACGCCGTCCGGGCCATCGAGATAGCGCAGGTGCGCACGGCCGGCGCCATCGAGCCCTCGACCGTCGGCGCTCACGCCCGGCAACCAGCCGGCGAGCTGCACGTGCGCCCCGCGAGCCGGCGGCACCAGGCTCGACAGTTGCGTGAGTGCCCGCGCGTATTTCGTCATGAGGTCGGGACGACCTGCCTGGCGGGCGACGTCGAGCAGATATCGCAGCGTGGCGGGATCATTGGCCAGGTCGCCTACGCGCTTCTCGCCTTCCGTGCATGCGCGCGCAATCTGGTTCGCGGAGACGAGCACGCGGATGCCCGCGAGGAACAGGCGACGACGATCGTCGCGCGTAGTGGCCGCGTCCTGCGCGGCGAAATAGGCGTTGGCGGCATCGTCGTACGCGGCGTGAGCGAAGGCGGCGTCCGCCAGCTTCTCCTGCCATTGCGCGGCGTTCTTGGCATCGGCGGCCGCCAGCAGGCGGTAGTCGCGCAGCATCAGATTCTGGGCGCCCGCCAGTCGGGCCTTTTCCGCAAGCATGCGCAGCGTCGGCACGTCCCACTGGTACTGCGACGTCGCGTCGAGCCATTCCACGTATCGCGCCATGCGTTCGGCACGACGCGGATCGTCGGCCGGCACTTCGTACGCCCGCTGCTCCGTGGCCGCCAGCGCAAGCAGAATGCCGCGACGGCGGTCTTGCTCGTCGGACATGCCGCGCAGCGTCTTCGCGATCGCCATCGCATCGTCCCAGCGGCCCAGTCCCAGATATTGCTGCCCGAGCAGATCGAGATAACGCGGCGCGCCGGGTTCGATGCGCAGCCACGCTTCGAGATAGGCCACCGAAAGTTCGCTAGGCGGTTGCGCGGCGAGCGCGCGCGTCTGGTCGTCGTCGCTCGGGTGAGCCGCGCCCAGCGCGAGCACGATGCCCGCACCGATCGCGATCGTCAGCCAGGGCGGACTCAGGCGTTCGCGCTTGTCGAACGGCTTTCCGCTGACGGCGTCGGCAATCTTGTCGGGATCCGGGCGAGCGGCATCACTCACAATCAACCCCCACGGTATGCATGACGACCGGCTTCGCGGCGACGCCGGAGACATCGGCGCGCAAGCGGCCGGCGCCATCCGCACGTCCCTTCGCCACACCGTCCACGCTGATGCGGCAACCGGCGGCATTGGCCACGCTCACGAACGGCTTGTAGTAGCCGCCAAAGCGGAACGACAGGTTGCGGCCGGTGCGTTGGAAGTCGCGGATGAACCCGGCGGCTTCGTCCACGTACGGCGTGCGCTCGGCGCGCTTCGGGGCGATCGAGAACTCTGCGGCGTCGCCCCCCATGTGGATATACAGTCCCCCCGGCCCCGGCAGATAGCCGGCGACGTCGTCGGACGTCTCCATCACGGGCACGCCCTCGCCTGGCCAGCGCATTTCACGCAAATCGGCACCGCTGCGCACGCGCCAGCGCGTGGCGCTCCCGTCGGCGCTCACCTCGCGCGCCACAGCCACGCGACGCCAGTCCAGCACGCGGCGGATGTATTCCGTGGTGAAGATCGGAAACACGGGCTGCTTGAGCACCGCGTTATAGACCTCCTTGAGCGCGTTCAGCGACGCGACCTTCGTGCCCGAGTACATGTGGTAGTACAGGTTCACCGCCTTGAAGCGGATGGGCTTGTCCGTCATGGCGAACGTCTCGAGCACGCGCGTATAGCCGTAGTAGGGGCCAAGCCAGTCGTTGGTGTAGACGTTTTCGTCCATGACGGCGGCATACACCTGGAACTCGGTCGGCAGGCGCCCCTTCTCCACGCCGTACGGCGCGATGTTGGTCCAGCTGTTGTTCGTTTTGGTAATGATCGTGTCGCCGCCGTTGATCGACAGCACGCCCGCGGCCCATGCCTTGCGAAGCGCAATCGCCGGGGCCTGGGCGTCGCCCGGCCATTGCAGCACGACGACTTTCTTGCCCGGAGGCGCAAGGCGCTCGTTGATGTAGTCGATCGACCCCTGGATCTCGCGATCGAGGTTGAACTTGTAGTTGGGGATGTCGAGCGAGAAGGCATCGTCCCCGCCCCACTCCTTGTTCGCCTTGCCGGTGATACGCTCGCCCGTGGTCTGGTTGATCTGCTCCAGGTTGAACGGGTGCGAGAAGGTATGCGTGCCGATCTCGACGTTCGGCAGCGCGAACATCTTGCGTGCGATCTCTTCGAGGCGCGGCGAAATCTGCGGATACAGCCCCTTCGCGCCGACCTCGCCCTCGATCACCGACAGCGTCGTGGGCACCGGATACTTGGTATAGATCTGCTCGTACAACGCCATCGAGCCGTAGTCGACGCCCGGGAATTCCGCGCGCGAGGCGAAACCGTCACCGTCGACATGCACGAACATCAGGCGGCGGCCATTTTCGGTGGTTACGTCAGGCACCGGCATCGGCGGCAATGCGAGCGCCTGGCGCAGGAAGTCGATCGGCTGGATCGCCCAGCGCTCCTGTTCGATGCCGGCAAGCGACGTCACGCCATAGGGATTGAGGGTATAACCGCCCCACGGCAGCATGCCGGCCATGTCATATGTGTAGGTGCCCGCCTTCAAGCGCAGCAGCGGCTGGCCGGTCGGGCCCACGCGTACGCCGAGGGCGTCGCGCACGTCGGGCGTCGGCATGATCTCGAAGCCGATCATCGGCGCCTTGCTCACCACGCTCGGCACCACCGAGCCGGGCACCGTGCCCGCCACGCGCTCGAGGCCGAGCACCTGTGCCGTCTGCTGATCGATCGGAAAGCCGAACTGCCCAATCACCGCCACGCGCATGCCGTCGTGAATTCGGGCCAGCAGCCAGCGACGCCACGCGCCCGCGTTGTTCACATTGCGGTCGATGGACACAACAATGCCCGCATAGCGATCGGTGCGCACATTGGCCGGCATCGGGCCCTTGTTGACGTCGACGTACTGCACGTCGTAACCGAGGTAGTTCAGCGGCATCGAAATATCGCGCGCGCCGGTCGTCAGATCGATCGGTTCGCCGTCGCCCGGCGCCTGCACCATCAGCACTTTGCGCGGCATCACTTCGATGCGGCCAACGCCGACCGTCTGTACGTCCGGATCGGTGACGAACGCGCGTACGCCTGACTGATCGAGCGCACGCGCCGTGTTGCGACGACAGGTCACGTCCGCGCTCGCACAGTAGTCCATCGCGAACGTCGGCAGATGGAATTGTTCGCGCAACGCCTTCAGTTGGTCGAGCGCGGACTGCTGCACGTCGGCCGGCGTGTCGACGAAGATCATCGCGCGCGCGTCGTATCGATGCCGCAGCCCGTCGGCGAGCACGCCGGCAAGTTCCGGGGCGAGCGAGGACGCCACGCCAAGGTGGTTGCGCAGCACGAGACGCGCGTCCGCATAGCGGGCGCGCACCGCTTTCACGCGCGCGACCATGCGCGCGTCGCTATCGGCATCGGCCACGAGCGGTGCACCGTCGTCGACCAGGAAATTGCGATAGCCTTGCGCCCAGAGCGGCGCCACGCGCGCATCGACAAACGCCTCAGGCGTTTGCACGGTGTCGCGCGCGTCCAGCCGGGCGAACCAGGTGGTATGCGGGGTTAGCGAGGCGTCGGGCAGCGAGGCTTGCGTCGGATCGACGACAACCCAGTCGAAGGACTGCAACGCGTTGACCGGTAGGTCTCGACCGTAGTACAACGCAATATCGGGCACGGTTGACGACGACGGCGCCATCGCAGCGATCGGGGTCGACGCCGCCGTGACGGATGGTGCCGGCGGTGCCGCAGCCAGGGCCAGGCCTGCCGGGCTCATTGCCGCCAGCATGACGAACGCCCGCAGCGAACCCGCTACGACGGCTTGCGTGCGGCGCACCCAATGGCCGAACACGCTGCCACTTCCCCGTTCCCCCGTGACACAGCGGAAATCCCGTGTCTCCGCCGCGAATGCTTGTCCCTTCGATGCCATTAGCGTCTGTGCAATCAATGTTTTGCGATCGACCGTACCACGCGTCTCACGCACTGATCAATCTTCGGAGTCTCCCCGCCGGATGGCGAACCCATCGGGCCGGAAAGTTCGTGGTGGTACGTTGGCCGCAGTTCCCCCCCCGGGGCAATGACCAATGTCGGACGTACGCGTCAATCGCGCAATCTACGACGGGATGATATCTGGCGCATGCGCTCAAGCACGATGCCTGGGATTGGGTCTGGACGATCGCCAGGCTCGAACGGAGCGACTGATTTCTAGATGACCCGATTCGCCCCGCCCGCGAAGGCTTGTGCGGATGCCGATTGTGGCATTTGGACTGCCCGACCCGGCGAATTCCTGTGTCATCTTCATCGCAGCCACAGACTCTAAAGGGCAACCGTCCCATAAGCGTCCCCCAGACATTTATAGGAGGATTGACAAAATCAAACGGCAGGGAGTGAAATTCGCCTGCAATGGCTGCCATCGGCGATCAGCCCGATTCGGTGACGGCTTGCCGTGCGCGCATATTCAAGCCGATGCGAGCCTTTCGGCGGCGCATCGCGACGTGTAACGAGGTAGGTTGCACTATCGTCGGTAATCGCGTCGAAATCAAGCACGACGAACCGATCGCGCATGTCCGGCGTCTCGATCAATGGCCAGGAAACAGCGGTCGGCATATCGGTCGAGCGCCCGGATGGCCGGCGCGGCGCGCTCCATCGACCGGCTTAGCAGCCAGTCGTAGATCGAACGGGCGTTTGCCCCCCCCGAATGCCCGGGGCGGCAGACAACGGCAAATGAATACTTATAGATCGGCCGGACATCGAGGGCACGTTCCTGGCCGGCGTCCGGCGTCGGGCCGAACGCAAAATCCAGATGGCCGTTGCGCACGGCAGGATAGTTTCCGCCCAGGTGCTCGGCGATGTCGATCTGTACGTCCGGACGCTGCTGCCGGAAGGCTCGCACGACCGCCGGAATCACCCCATGCATCAACCAGGGGGTGACAGCCATACGAACCGTACCCCCGCGCCTGGCGCCAGCCAGCACCACGTCTTCGCTCGCCCGGCGCAACTGGCCAAGGATCAGCCGGGCATCCTGATGACGGCCGGGCCGACCTCTTCAAACTACATTTTGCTGCACTACCTGACCAACTACGGCGTAGGCGTGCTCAAGTTGTCGCTGTCGAGCGGGCTGTGGCCATCGTCTACAGTCTGGGAGTGTCCATGTTCGGGGGATTCGCACAGTGCATCGCGACATGGCTCATTGGCGTGACCGGCTCCAAGCTCGCGCCGGCCGGCTACGTGGTCGCGGTCAGCGTGATCTCGATGGTAGCGGTGTTCATGCGCCGTGAAATGAAGGGGATGGCGCTGGAGTATGCGCCATCCCGAACCCGACAGACACCTTCAATTTCTCATCAATCGCCCGTCGCGCACGCGCCACAGCGCAAGCGGGTTATCGTCCCGCACCGACGCAGGCAGCAACTCGGCGGGCAGGTCCTGATAGCACACCGGACGTAGGAAGCGCTCCATCGCATTCGCGCCCACCGACGTCGTCCTTGAGTCCGATGTCGCCGGATATGGCCCGCCGTGCACCATCGCCTGGGAGACTTCGACGCCAGTCGGAAACCCGTTCGCCAGAATGCGGCCCGCTTTGCGCTCCAGAATGGGCATGAGCTTTCCTGCAAGCGCATAGTCGTCCGGCTCCATCTGCAACGTGCACGTCAGTTGCCCCTCCACGTGACGGGCCACGTCCGCCAACTGCGCTTCATCCATACAAAGGACGACCAGCGACGTCGGGCCGAAAATTTCCGCTCCCAGTTCATTTTTCGTCAGAAAGTCCGACGCCGACGTCACAAATAATGCGGGGCGCGCGCCGTTCTGTCCCCTCGCCTCGCTGCCCGTGGCTGCGAGCCGCACCCCCGACGCGCCCACGCGCTTCTCCACCGAGCGGCCATACTCAACGGCGATACCCGACGTGAGCATTGTTTGGCTTCCCTTCTTCGCCATTGCCTCGCCAACGATCTCGACAAATTGGCGCGCCTTCGCGCTGTCGATCATCACAACCAACCCGGGGTTCGTGCAGAACTGCCCGACACCCAACGTCACGGAATCGGCCAGCCCGACGGCCAGGGCTTCAGATCGGCGCTCGAGTGCACCCGGCAAGACAAAGAACGGATTGATGCTGCTCATCTCCGCATAGACCGGAATGGGCTCCCAACGTTTGGCAGCCATGTCGACGAGCGCGAGGCCCCCGCTGCGAGATCCGGTGAAGCCCACCGCCCGGATAGCCGGATGCGATACAAGTGCCGCGCCAGTCTCGTTGCCCGCGCCAATCAACAGCGAAAATACACCTTCGGGCAATCCGCATTCGTGTACGGCACGCTGGATCGCGCGCGCTACCAACTCGGACGTGCCGAGATGCGCAGGGTGGGCTTTCACGACGACGGGGCATCCGGCCGCCAGCGCGGAAGCCGTATCACCTCCCGCCACCGAAAACGCCAGCGGAAAATTGCTTGCCCCAAAAACCGCAACCGGCCCCAGCGGCACCTTCTGAAGCCGAAGATCGGGACGCGGGAGCGGTTTGCGCTCGGGCATCGCGCTGTCGAGCGTCGCGCCCAGCCAACCGCCCTCACGTACAAGTGACGCAAAAAATCGTAACTGCCCGACGGTTCGCCCACGCTCGCCCTCCAGCCGCGCCTTCGGCAACGCCGATTCCAGGTGCGCCCGCTCAATAAGCGCATCGCCCAACCCTAGAATGTTCTCCGCGATCTGTTCGAGAAACGCGGCGCGCACCTCGAGCGGCACGATTCGGTAAGCGTCGAAGGCACTCTCCGCCAATGCGCAGGCGAGATTGACCAGCCCGACGTCCGCCCCGCCGAACACCGGCTCAAGGTCGACACCGCGTACCGGATCGAAGGCGTACAACTGCCCAGCAGAACCGAATATCGCCCTTGCCCCGATCAGCATTTCTCCCGTCACTTTCACCATCGTACGCTCCCATGTCAGAGGTCATAGACCCTGGCTGTGTTGTCATAAAAAAGCCGTAGCCGATCTTCGACGGAATACGCTCGCGCGATGGCTTTGAAGCCGTCGAAGATATCGGCCATATCGTCCACCACCGTGTCGACCGGATAATTACTTGCGAATGAACAGCGCTGCGTACCGAAGACGTCGATCGCTGTGCGAACGACCGGGCCATTGGCCTCGACGCTCCACCGCTGTCCTGGCACGCAAATACCCGAAATCTTCAGATGCACATTCCGCTCGCGGGCGACCGTTTCCAGCGCCAGGCGCCAGGCGCGCAGCCCGTCGGCCGAGCGATCGGATGGCAGACCGGTGTGATTGATAACGATCAGCGTCTCCGGAAAATCGCGCGCAAGCTCAGCCGCCTCGCCGAAATGCCACCAACTCACCTGAAGCTCGAAAAGCAACGCGCGAGGTCCGAGTCCGGCGTAGCCGTCACGCCACGCCGGATCGCGCATCGATCCCGGTGCTGTGAAGCGAGACGAGTACTCGTGGCGCGAGACGGCCGTCGGCTTGTGACGGATTCCCTTGACAAGCGGATGGCGGGCGTACGTGTCGAGTACCTCGTTCACATCGGCCCTGTCGAGCCACGCCTGTGCGGACATGGCATGCGGAAAACCTTGCTCCTGTGCGAGTGCGTCCACCCACTGCAATTCACCCAGGGGGTCTTCCGGGTTCCACTCACCCTCGATAAGCACCGTTTTAACGACCCGATGACGCCCCGTCGCGCGAAAATAGTCGTCTGGCAGGAAGGTTCGCCGTATCTTTTCGTAGCTGCCATAGCGAAAGTTGTCGACCAGCTTGTCCGAGAGCCACGGGTAGTAACCCCGGTCGACATCAAAAAAATGCTGATGGGCATCTGCGATGGGCAAGTCATCGTCGGACCCCGTCTCGAGGAAGCGACGACGCAATGCGGACGCACTTAGCACCGAGTCCGGATCGTGAAAGTTGTCTGACATAGGCGGCGCTGTCCTAGAATGTCTCGTATGCGAAATCCGGCAGCGCGTGCCGCCGGATAATGTGGCGCGTCAAAACCATGCGGATAGATGAAGATCAGAGCAGATCGATCCGATAGAATCGCAACGCGTTGCGAAAGAAGATTTTCTCCTGGGCTTCGCGCCCCAGCGGTTCGAGCATGGCGCGCATGCTATCGACAAGCACGTCGTAGCGCACCCGCAGACCAGCCACTGGAAAATTGCTCGCGAACATGCATCGATCCACACCAAAAATCGACACGGCATCAAGCACGATTTGCCGGTTGTCCTCGTAGCGCCAAGGTGCGTCCCGGAGGCCAAACTCCGAGAGCTTCACGTGAACGTTCGGTTGCTTCGCAAGTTGCTCCATCCAACCACGCCAACGCGCCAACCCTTCAGGACTCCGATCCCACGGAAACCCGGTGTGGTTCAGGACGATCATTGTGTTCGGAAACTGACGCGCGACTTCCGCCGCGTCGGGCAGATGCCACGGCGGCACGCGTAAATCCCATGACAGGCCAAATCTCTCCAGCAAGGAAAAGCCGCGCAGCCACGCGGGATCCTGCATCGTGCCGGGCGCCCGCTTGATCGATTCGTTCGGCCGATGCGACGTCACTGGCTTGGAGCGAATACCTCGAACCAGCGAAAACTCGGCGTGTCGCGCGAGAATCTCTTCCGTGTCGGGCCGGTCGAACCACGCATGTGCGACGACTGCACTCGGGAACGTGTGCTTGGCGTGCACTTCGTGCAACCAGCGCGTCTCGGCAATCTGTTCGTCACGCGCGCGTTCCGCTTCGACATGGACCGTTGCGATAACCGGCTGTCTGTCAACGTTCGCCAAGAAGTGCCGCGGGAGAAAGTCGCGACAGATGCCGCGATAGTCACCGAGGAAAAAGTCGTCGTGATACGCGTCCTGCAACCAGGGATAGCGTCCCGAGGATAAATTCCACAGATGGTGATGTGCATCGACGATGGGTATCTCGTTCTCGCCGATTGGCGTTTTTGCGTCAATATGAATCATTGCCGAATACGCTCCGGGCGCGTGGCCGTCAGTCCGGCGACATTCATAAACCCATCATTCCCGCACGGCTTGCCTTCTCCGCTACCCGCGACTTGAGCTTCTCGACGTTCACGATGAATCGCGAATGGCTCCCAGCGCAGACTTGTTCAACGTCGTCGAATACCGCGATATCGAACTTGACGGCGCGTCCTTCGATTTTGGCAAGCGTCACGTCAATGCGCACGCGCATGTCGAGCAGCGTCGCTCCCGTGTGAGCGATATCGACGGCAATGCCAACCGAGTTCTCGCCGACGTCAATATAGTCGAGCAGGCTGTCAAGGCAAACCTGCTCGATATCGTTGACCAATTGTGGTGTGGCGTAGACGCGCAGCGCCTCGCCGAGAAACGAGATCGTGCGCGCGCGGTCGACGTTGAGCGTGCGCGAGAATACCGCGCCAACGCGCAGGGAGTCTTTAATCATCTGCGGAATCATCCAATCAGGCAGTCAATGGGAATGCATCGAATTTCATGTCGCGGACAGGAAGCCCGTCGATACCCAAGGTACGGCTACAAGCACCAGCAACGCCACTGCGAGCGCACCGAGATAAGGCCACACGCGCTTCATCGCACCGTCCGGATCGACTTTCGCGATCGCACACGCAGCGTAGAATCCGACGCCAAACGGAGGTGCGAACAACCCCAGGCCCATCGCGAAGATTGCGACCATGGCGTACTGCACCTCATTAATACCAAGCGTTCGTGCGACGGGGAACAACAAGGGACCGAAGAGCACAATGGCCGGAATGCCCTCTAGAAAACTGCCCAGCACGACGAATGCGACCGCCGAGATCAGCAGGAACCCGGTGGCGCCTCCGGGCGCGTTGGACATCAGATCGGTTAGTTGGCGAGAGAAGCCCGACTGGGTCAATGCCCACGCCATCGCCGTCGCACATCCGATGATGATGAGGATCGCCCCCGAGAGAGACGCCGTGCTTACGATGATCGGATAGAGACGCCTCCACTCGAACGACCGATAAAACGTCAGACCAACAACGAACGTGTAAGCCACGCCGACAGAGGCAACCTCCGTGGCCGTCGCAATTCCTTCGACGACCGCGGCGCGAATCACGAATGGCAGCGCAAGCGCAGGCAAGGCGATCAGGAATGCTTTCCCGACTTCACGCGGCCTGGAGCGCTCCACTTCCTTGAGATCGCGCTTGCGGTTCTTCAGCCAGATGACGACAATCATGGCGATCGCGCCAACGACGGCAGGCATGAATCCGCCGGTGAACAGCGCGGAAATCGACACCCCCGTGACCGAGCCGATGGTGATCAGCACGAGGCTGGGTGGGATGGTCTCCGACATGGCGCCGGACGCGCTCAGCATCGCGACCAACTCATTCTCGTCCTCTCCACGCGCCTTCATCTCGGGGAACAGCGCTGGAGCAACGGCCGCCATATCCGCCGCCTTCGACCCGGAAATCCCGCTCACCAGATATATCGCGCCGATCAGCACGTAGGACAGTCCGCCCTTGAAATGCCCGATCAGCGAGGCGAGGAAGCGGATCATCGCCTGCGCCATGCCCATCGCCTCGATCAGTGCGCCCAGGAACACGAAAAGCGGGATGGCGAGAAGGATGAGGCTCGACATGCCTTCGTCGATTCGCCCCATCACGACCAGCATGGGCGTAGACGTCACGGTGCAGAGATAAGCCACCGTAGACAGACCGAATGCGGCCATGATCGGCACGCCGATCACGATCATGAAAATGACGGCCGCCACGAAGAAGATAACAAGGTTCCAGTTGCCAAGCGCGACCATCTCCGCCTTCAAGGTCAAGAGCGCAAGCGCGACGCCGGCCGCGATCCCGGCCGACACGAAGAAGTGCAGCGCACGCGCCTGCTCCATGAGACGCGCCACTGAAATGGCGAGCATCAGCGTGAGCCCAATCGCCAGCGCCGCGACGCGAAAGCCGTTGGAGATTTCAAGCGCAGCACTTGTAATCGCCCACTCCTCCGAGACGTACTCCCACGCCGGCGAGAGCAGCGAGAGCATGAAGGCAATCACGATGACTGAGCCGAAGGTATCGACGAACGCGCGTCTCGAAGGAGGCAAGTGGGCAATGAACGTCGTCAATCGCATGTGTTCGTTGCGGCGCAACGCAATGACCGCTCCCAGCATTGCGAGCCAGATAAACAGCAGCGTCGCCAGTTCGTCGCCCCAGATAAGCGGATCATGCAGCGCGTACCGATAGAAGACATTTGCGAACAGCAGGACAACCTCGCCCACGACAAGCGCTGCCGCGGAAAGCTCGGTTGACCATCGGATGCACAGATCGAGGACATGCCCAGCCTTTCCCACTGGCCCCAAAGGCTTGCTCGCCCCCGTCAAAGGAAGGTTTCCCATAGAAATGTCGGTGCTCATGATCCGTCCCCCGTCAGGAAAGCTGCCCGGAGTACTTCTCCAGCAGGGCCCACGCCGCGTCGCCATACTTCTTCCTCCATTCCGCGTAGAAACCCTTTTTCTGCAATTCGGAACGGAATAGCTGTCGGTCGACTGTGTTGAATGTGATGCCCTTGGCACTCAGCGTGGGCTCCAGGCTGTGATTCAGTGCAATGACTTCTTCGCGTTGTTTCATGGCGGCGGCATTGATGTTCTTCGCGATGATCTCCTGCACGTCCTTCGGAAGCTTTGGCCAGGTCTTGCCACTCGCAAGCAGCCAGAATCCGTTCCAAATGTGTCCGGTCAACGAGCAGTATTTCTGGACCTCGTAAAGGCGCGTGGACTGCACAACCACGAGCGGATTCTCCTGCCCTTCGACCACCTTGGTCTGAAGGGCGGAATAGGTCTCATTGATGCTGATACCGGTCGGCGCCGCGCCGAACGCCTTGAACATCGATGTCCATAGCGGACTCACAAGCACGCGAATCTTGAAGCCCTTGAGGTCGGCCGGCGTCTTGATGGGACGCGTGGAACTGGTAATTTGGCGAAAGCCGTTGTTCCAAACCTTGTCCATCGCGATGAGACCTGTCTTCGCCACCTCGGCCCTCACGTGCGTGCCAAGTTCGCCGTCCATCGCGGCCCACACGGCGTCGTAGTTCTTGAATGCGAACGGAACGCTTTCGATCGAGGCGACAGGAATGAGCGTCGAGAGGATGGCCCCGGGCAGCGGAATGAAATCGACCCCGCCCGCACGAACCTGTGAAAGCATGTCGGTATCACCGCCCATCTGCGCGTTCGCGTAGATCTGTAGGTCGACCCGACCGTTCGTTTCTTTCTTGATTGCCACCGACGCGTCACGCATGTGTGCGTTCAGAGGATGGCTATCTGGCAGGCTGCTCGCGTACTTGAGTACGATGGGCGCCCCCTGTCCAAACGCGAAATTCGACTGCACCAAGCCGGTCGCCGTTGCGGCTACGGCCACGCCTGCCGTCGTCAGGAAATTCCGACGGGATATCGTTCCACTCATATTTGTCTCCTAAGCTTTTCGTCGTGCGTGATAGATCGCATCTTTGACCATCGGGGGCTCGTTTGCGCACACCCCCTTCACCTTTACTTTGTCAATGCAATAACTGCCTTCTCTTCGATCAGTCGGTCGACCTCATCGGCCGTATAGCCCGCCTCCCTCAGTACCTCCCGCGTGTGTTGGCCGAGCAGCGGCGCCGGCCGGCTGCCCGTGCGCTCCCCCTCGGAGAAATGGATGGGCAACCCGAGACCGCGGACCTTTCCCGCCACGGGGTGGTCCGTCTCGACGATCATGTCACGGGCAATCGTCTGCGGGTGCGCCAGCGCGGCAGCGATATCGAGCACGGGCCCGGCGGGCAAACCAATCTGATCGAAGCACGTCATCCAGTCCGCAGTGGTGCGTCGAACGAGGAGTTCGTTGAGGATTGCAACCAGTTCGTCTCGATGCGCGAGTCGTAGCGCGTTGGTCTCGAACCGAGAATCCGTTGCCAGTTGCGGTGCGTCCAACACTTCGAGCAAGCGCTCGTAATTGCTTTGGTTGGCAGCACCGATGTTGATCCAGCCATCACGGGTTTTGAACACCTGATAAGGCGCGCTCGTGGAATTCGCCGAGCCCATCTTTGGCAGCAGTGTGCCGTCAGCGAGATAGCTCGCTGCCGGCCAGTACATTTGCTGCAAGCCCGCCTCGAACAGGGACGTGTCAACCATCTGGCCTCGTCCCGTGCGAAGCTTCTGCGCATACGCTGCAGCGATACCGAGCGCGGCGAGAATGCCAGAGTTGATATCGGCGACAGGGGAGCCTGCCTTGATGGGTTCACGCCCTTCCTCGCCCGTCATGCTCATCATGCCGCTCATGCCCTGCGCGATCAAATCGAAGCCGCCCTTTTCGCCGAACGGGCCGGTACGCCCGAAGCCCGAAATTGCGCAATAGATGAGCCCCGGATTGACCGTTTTTAGCGTGTCGTAGCCGAGGCCAAACTTCTCCATCGTCCCCGCGCGATAGTTTTCGGTGACGACATCTGCATCAGCGAGCAAACGTTTAAGCACGGCTCGCCCACTCTCGCTTTTGAGATTGAGGCCGATTCCACGCTTGTTGCGATTGACAATCATGAACGACGCGGACTCACCACCTGGCAGGATGGGCGAGAAGCGCCGCGAGTCGTCCCCATCTGGCACCTTCTCGACCTTGACGACGTCCGCCCCCATGTCGGCCAGCATCATGCCGCACACCGGGCCGGACATGATGTGCGCCAGCTCGACAACTTTCATTCCACTCAGCGGACCCATTTCACTTTCCCTTGAAGATTGGTTTCTGTTTTGCGCTGAATGCCTCGGCGCCGATGCGAAAGTCCTCGGTGTCGAAGCAGTCGAGCGCGGATTCGATCTCGAACGACGACAGCTCGGGCGAACACATGAGCCGATTGGCCGCATGCTTGTGCCAACGGGCAACGAGCGGCGCACCATGCGCGATACGGCGAGCGGTCGATATGGCTTCGACTTCCACTTCGCTGTCGGCCACCACGCGCGAGACGATACCGTTGGCTAGCGACGCGGGCGCGTCGAAAATGCGCCCTTCGAGCACGATCTCCATCGCTACCGAGCGACCAGCCACTCGGATCAGCGCAGCGAGTTCGCCATAGGACATCGTCAGGCCAAGCCGGCCGACCGGGGCTCCGAACCGGCTTGATTCGCCGCAGATGCGAATGTCGCAGAGCGACGCAATTTCTAGCCCGCCACCCACGCATACGCCATGAATCATGGCCACGACCGGATGACGGCATTGCTCGATCGCCGTCATCGCCGCAGTTGTGACCTCGGCATAGGCGCGTGCTTGTTCCCTATTCGCGCGGCAGGTTGCGAATTCGTTGATGTCAGCGCCCGCCGCGAATGCCTGGGTCCCCGCGCCACGCAGGACCACGCAGCGAACGCTGCCTTCGTCCGAGAGCGCTTCCATGGCCACGCCGAGTTCGCGCCACATCGACAAGGTGAGCGCATTGAGCCGCTCCGGATTGTCGAGCGAAACGATCGCAATATCGCCGTCTCGCTCAACGCGTACTTTGTCACCCATGTTTTCCTCTGTGAGTTGCAACCGTATTGCGGAAAAGGTGCGGCAACGACGTGCGAATCGTTGATTCACGCCCCGCCACGAGGGCTTTCCGCGTAAGTGCTAGAACGACGCTTCCAGGAGATGCGCGTAATCGCGCTCCGACGCGATGCGTGGATTCGTCTTGTGGCTGTGATCTTTCAATGCGCCCTGCACGATCGCGGCAAACATGTCGCGCGTAACGCCAACATCGGCGAGCGTCGTTGGCAAGCCGAGCCGGCGCGTCATCTCACGGATCGATGCACCGACACTTGACGTGTCGACCAGTCCCATCGCCAGCGCGAGTCGATCCAACTTGCCCTCTTGCTGAACGGTCGGCGCGTTGCGATTGAAGTCAATCACCGCCGGCAGGAAAATCGCGTTTAACGTGCCGTGGTGCAGTCGTGGGTTGATGCCACCCAGCGAATGGCTCAGGCTGTGCACGCACCCCAGACCTTTCTGAAAGGCAAGTGCACCCTCCATCGAGGCACTCATCATGTTCATACGTGCGACTTTGTCGTCCGGGTGTGATGTGGCGCGCTCGATATGCCTCCATGCACGCCACAGCCCGTCGAGCGCGATGCCGTCGGCGGCCGGATTGAACGCCGGCGACATGAACGTTTCCACGCAGTGCGCTATGGCATCCATGCCTGTCGCTGCCGTCAATGCAGCAGGAAGTCCCATCGTCAGATTCGGGTCACAGATTGCCGAGCGCGGTACGACGAAAGGGGAAATGACGCCGACCTTTCGGCCGTCGTCGAGAATGAGGATCGCGCCCCGGCCGACTTCACTGCCGGTACCGGCGGTCGTCGGAATGGCGATGACGGGAGCGGTAGCCGACGTGATCCGCGTCGCCCCTCCCTCGATCACGGCAAAGCTTTGCAACGGACCGTCATGTGTGGCACAGACTGCCACCCCTTTCGCCAGATCGATCGATGACCCCCCGCCTACGGCGATGACACCGTCGCAATCGTTCTCGACGAATACCGCGACCGCCTCGCGCACGGCGCGCTCGTTCGGATTTGGGGGCGTGCCGTCGTATATGGGCACCTCGTCGTCGCTTGCCAGAGCCTCAAGAACCTGATCAACGATGCCTGCAACGCGGATGCCCTTGTCGGTCACGATCATCGGGCGGCGGACGCCGACTCGCTCACATTCACTTCGCAGCAGCCGAATGGCACCGAAGTCGAACTGAATCTGGGTGACGTAATTAATGAGCGACATTGACTTGCCTCGAAGTTATATTAAACATGTTTCCCCAGCCACTTCATCCCCGAATTCCCCGGGTTTACGTTACCGCCAATCCTTTGCCAACTGGGACTTCATGAGGCAGTATAGGCATCACTCCTTTCGTCCGAAACTGAGAGGATTTGATACTGATATAACTTTTCCTCATTCAAGAATGGCCCCGCCGCTTAACTCGATCATCTCTCGGCTGCACCTGAAACAGTTGCGTCTGCTCATTGCGCTGGCGGACCACGGCTCGTTACAAAGCGCCGCCAAGCAGGTCTCACTCACGCAGCCTGGGGCAAGCAAGGCACTACAGGAAATCGAAACAACGTTTGGCACGGCGCTCTTCAATCGCACCAATCGAGGGCTCGAGCCTAACGAAATCGGGCATTGCGTGATTCGTTACGCGCGATTGATCCATACCGATCTTGCGCATCTGCGCGAGGAAATCGTCGGCATCATGCGCGGGCATGGTGGACGCGTATCGGTAGGCGTCATCATGGGAGCGGTTCCGCGGGTTACGGACGCGGTATCGGCATTGATTGCCCAGCACTCGGAGATGTCGGTCGAGATTGTGGAGGACACAAGCGCGGCGCTGCTCAACCTCATCGATACAGGACGACTTGATCTTGCCGTGTGTAGAACGACGATCAGTCAGACCCCATCGCTGTATGACAGCGTCAAGCTTCAGGATGAGACGTTGGCCGTCATCGCCAACGTGAATCATCCGCTTTACACGCCCGAGCGAATCACGCTCAGGGAACTCGCCGATTACCGATGGGTCGTGTACCGCGCCAACATGCCGATGCGAATGCTGCTTGAGCGAGAATTCCGGGAAGCTGAAATCCGGTTCCCGTCGAATCTCCTGGAGACGACGTCAGCGTTCGCGACACTGTCGCTGCTACAAGGCAACCCATCGTTCGTTGCGCTCGTCTCTATCGACGTCGCGCAATTCTTTACTCGACACGGCATCACCCGCATTCTTCCCCTGACCTTGTCGTCAAGAAGCGAGCCCTATGAATTGGTTACGCGCAAGGGCGCACCCGCCTCACCAGGTGCGAAGCTGCTGATCGAGAAGCTCCTGAACCCGACGTCGGACGTCGACGCCGCCGCGCTGCGTTGATCGGGTGCGGCGTGCCCGGCGCATGAGCGTCGGTTATAACGCCAGTCTCAACTCTCAGTATTCATGCCGGTATGCGTTGACTACACTCCGAGCCAGCCGATTTGCCTTTCGGCCACAACATCAAACGGAGACACACCATGGACGAGACCCATCTGCGCCGGCACTTCTTCAAGAACATGGCCTTCCTCTCAGTTGGCGCCATCGCCACCTCGATCATGCCGACGGGGGCGCTCGCGCAAGCCAAATCGCCTGCCGAATGCGAAGCGGCGAGCATCGCGGCCGGCGGTCCTGACGTGCAGCGCAGATACATCAAGACCCCGACCGGCTATTTCATGGTGCTGCGAATGGGCGACAATGTGTTCGAGCAGTTGACGAAGTTCACCATCGCGGAGAACATTCCCGCCGCCAGTATCGCAGCCATCGGCTTCGGCCACGCGACATTCGGCTCCTGGAATGCGGCCAAGAAAGACTTCGATTCCAAGACATTTCGCAACGTAGAGATGGCAAGCATCATTGGATCGGTCGCATGGAAGGAAGGCAAGCCATCGATCCATCTTCACGGCATTGCGGGCGATAGCAGTTTCAGTGCTCACGGCGGGCATTTGCTGGATCTCGAGGTTGGGACCGGGTCGATGGAGATCACGCTGAACGTGCATCAGAAGCGCCTCGAACGCGCCATCGATCCCTGCATCGGCGCCAACGTCCTCGGGATCTAGACACGAAAGCGCTTGCCTATGGAATGCCGCGCCCGCCTCGCGTTTCGCGAACGGGCGCTCGACGTGCCTCGAGGGCGACGCTCCCGGCTTCGACTTGTCTCGACCCGCCTGCGCAAAGCCCAACGCGCTTCATGCCGGACGACCCGCCCGTTTAGCAAATGCGTCGCATTCGTGATACGATCCGGGCGAATTCCAGACTCGGCCGTCCCGGCGGACCGAAAATCGGCCTTTCACGACGATGCTCACTCGCTCCCGCCAACGTTTCAGCGCATGGCTTGGCTTGACCGCCATGTGCCTGGCGCTTTGCGTGCCGATCGTGAGCCAGTGGCTGGCCGCGCACCGCGCGAGCGTTTCGCCGATCGACGCGACGTTCTGTACTGCAGAAGGATTGACGCAATCGCTCGTGCAAACCATCGCGCACGACGATTCGCACTCGGATACGCATCACGCACAGGCCGCCGATCATGGCGCGCATGGTGACGCATGCGGCTACTGCTCGCTGCTCGCGAACCATCCGCCGCTGGCCATGCCGCCGCTGGCCAGTGCGGTGTCGTTTGTCTGGATCGCCCGGGCCGGCCCGACGTTGACCGTCTCGGTGCATCCCCGCCTGCTTGTCTACATTCCGCCCGCCCGGGCTCCGCCGCACATTTCCTGATTGAAGCCTTTTCGCGTCCGGCAGGCCATTGCAATGCAATGGCCTGCCGGTAGTCATTCGCTCATTGCAGTCAGGAAAATCTCATGTCCCCCCCCTTTACGCGCAAGACGCCGCTGGCGCTCGCGCTGGCCGCCATGCTGCCGGCCGCCGCGTACGCCGACGACACGGCTCAACTCGCCCCCGTCGAACTCGCCCCGACTTCAGTCGCCGTATCCGCCGAGCGCACGCCCAAGCGCGTGCTCGACCCGAACTTGCCCGCCGCGAGCGCCACGGTCACCGCGGATCAGTTGCAGTACCAGAACGTAGAGACGACGGAAGACGCCTTGCGATATGTGCCCGGCATGGCCGTTCGACGCCGTTTCATCGGCGACCTGAACTCAACCATCGCCGTGCGTGGCACGAGCAACTCGCAAACGGCCCGCGGCCTTGTCTATGCCGACGGCCTGCTGTTGAGCAACTTCCTTGGCAACAGTTGGACGTTCGCGCCGCGTTGGTCGATGGTGTTTCCGGAGGAGATCGAACAGGTCGATGTCATCTATGGGCCGTTCTCCGCGCTCTATCCAGGCAACGCCATCGGAGCAACGGTGCTCATCACGACCCGCATGCCCGACAAGTTCGTCACGGACGCAAAAGTTCAGGGATTCACCCAGCACTTTGACCTGTTCGGTGTGAACCGAAGTTTCAACGGCAGTCACGTGAGTGCGAGCGTTGGCGACAAGTTCGGCAACCTGTCGCTGCTGGTGGGCGTAGATCACATGGAGAACACGGGACAACCGCTCCAGTTCTACACGGCGTCGCAATCGACCACGCCTGCCACGGCAAGCGCCAAGGTCGTGAGCGGCGCATACAACTATCGCGACCAGAACGGCGCGCAAGGTGTCGTCATGGGAGTGAACGGCGAAGGGATCGAGCGTGTCACGCAAGACCAACTCAAGCTCAAGGCCACCTACGATTTCACACCGACGCTGCAAGGCGGCTTCAGCTTTGGCTACTGGCATCAGAATTACAACAGTCAGACCAGCACGTTCCTGCGCGACGCGAACGGCAACCCGGTGTATTCGGGGACGGTCAACATCAACGGTTACCAATACGTCATCCCGGCATCGGCATTTGCACCGAGTCGGGGCGCGAGCGAGAACCTGCTTTACGGTCTTTCGCTCAAGACTCGCCACAAATCCGGCTGGAATTGGGAAGCCATCGCGTCGTACTTCGATATTTCGCAAAGCGAGGCACGCACGGCCAGCGCCGGGACGCCTGGCAACGGACCGGGAACGGTGACGTACGGCGACGGTACTGGTTGGAAGTCGATTGACCTGCGCAGCACGTATACGCCCACCCAGGTAGGCGCGGGTGCGCATTGGCTGGCGTTCGGTTATCACTTCGACACGTACTTCCTCGATAACCGCACGTTCAATACGGCGGCATGGATCGACGGAAACGACACGTCGCTTGCCAACGCGTTCGGCGGCAGCACGCTCACGCAGGCACTCTATGCACAGGACACCTGGCAGTTCCTGCCGCGCTGGAAACTCACAACCGGCCTGCGCTACGAAGATTGGCGCGCTTATTCGGGCGCACGCACGCTCGGCGGCGTGACGGTGCCATATGCGGGATCGGCCGACAGCCACTTTTCGCCCAAGTTGTCGCTAGCGTTCGCCGCCACGCAAGACCTGACGCTGCGCGCGTCCATCGCACGCGCCTACCGGTTCCCAACAGTCTCGGAACTGTTCCAGGGCTCGATCACGGGGACGAACATCGTCAACAACAACCCGGGGCTGCGCCCCGAGGACGATCTCGCGAAGGAGTTGAGCGCCGAGTGGCAACTGGAGGTCGGCAAGGTACGCGTCTCTCTGTTCCAGGATGACGTGAAGAATACGATCTTCAGCCAGACCAATACGACGGTCTTCCCCAACGTCACGAACTTCCAGAACATCGACAAAGTGCGCTCGCGCGGTATCGACACTGCGTTCGACGGACAGGACGTGGTCTTCCGGGGACTCGATATCGCGGCAGGTGTGACGTACACACAGTCGAAGATCATGGCCAACACGAACAATCCGGCGTCCGTCGGCAAGTATTTTTATCGGATTCCGCTGTGGCGCGCGAATCTGGTGGCGACCTACCGTTTCGATGCGAAGACGGCCGTCACCGGTGCGATTCGATACTCTGGCCGTCAGTACAACACGCTGACCAATACCGACAACAATCCGAACACCTTTGGCGGCACGAGCACCTACACCGTCGTCGATGCGAAGCTCACCTATAAGCCTACGGCGCATACACAGATCGGTATCGGTGTGGACAACCTGTTCGACACGCGCTACTTCGTTTACCACCCGTACGCCGGCCGCACCTTCTTCATCGAAGGCAAGTTCGCCATCTGAATTGCTGGCCAAGGAGATCACGAATCATGGAGATACCTTTCACGTCGACGCGCGAAGCGCGGCCGAACCAAGCCGCCGGTCGCTATCGCACATTATGGCGCTGGCACTTCTACGCAGGGTTGTTCGTCATGCCCTGGCTGATGGTGTTGGCCGTCACGGGAACGATCTACGTATTTCAACCGCAGATTGAACCGTGGCTGTATCACGACCGCATGGTCGTTGCCGCGTCAGAGATGCCTCGCCTGCCCCAGCAAACGCTCATGGAACGTGCTGCGGCATCGTTGCCGCGGGGCGCCACGATCAGTTCGGTCGAGGTGAATCGCGATCCGGCGCGAAGCGCGGAATTCATTTTCCGCCTGCCGAGCGGCGAGCGCGAGAGTGTGTACGTCAACCCGTATTCTGGCGCGGTGCTGGGCACGCTCAGCGTCGAGCATCGGCTGATGAAGCAGGTGCGCCAGTTGCATCGCGCGATGATGCTCGGCAAACCGGGGGAACTGCTCATGGAGCTGGCCGGGTGCTGGACACTGGTCATGCTCGTCACCGGCATTGCCCTCTGGTGGCCTCGCGGCAATGCGACCTGGGTGAGTGCGCTCGTACCGCGCCTGTCGTTGCGCGGCCGGCCGTTGCTCCGCAATCTGCATGGCGTAGCGGGGCTTTGGCTGGCAGCCGGGGGGCTTGCCTTCGTTCTCACCGGGCTGCCCTGGTCCGGCTCATGGGGTAAGCAGTTCAAGGCCATCGCGACGCGAGCGGGCATGGGCTATCCTGCCGGCGCGTGGGGCGAGGCGCCGGTTCGATCGCGCGTGCCCTTGACGATGGACGATCTGCCGATTGCGCAAACGCCGTGGGCCGTCGGCGATACCACGGTGCCGAATTCAAAGATGCCACCGCACGCCATGCAAGACATGGCCGGCATGATGAACATGCCTGCCATGAGCGGCACGCAGAAGGCCGCAGCTTCGCGGTCGTCCGATGAACATGCGGGCCACGGCGGCGGTCCGAAAGGTCCGAAAGGACTGACGATTGCGCAGTTGAATGCGCAGGGGGCGCTCCCCGTCGACGCGGTCATCGAGATTGCGGCCCGCGAGGGGGTACGGAGCGACTACAGCCTGGTCGTGCCGTCACGTCCGGATGGCGTGTATACCGTCTCCTATTTCCCCGCCGATCCACGCGACGAACGCACGCTACACATCGACCAGTACAGCGGCAAGGTGCTGCGCGACATCGATTACGACGCCTACGGCAGCGTGGCGCAGGCGATCTCGTATGGCACGTCGTTGCACATGGGCCGATACTTCGGCGCCGTCAACCAATGGCTATGCGCGTTGATTTCGATGGGGCTCTTCGCAATGGCGGCGACAGGCGCCGCGATGTGGTGGATACGCCGCCCGTCCCGCTCGCTGGGTGCACCCGCGCGGATGCCGATGCGCGTTCCCATGCGCGGCTGGATCGTGTCCTTGGTCGCGTTGGGCGTCGTGTTTCCACTGATGGGAGCGACGATGCTCGCGGTCTGGGCACTTGACCGGATGTGGGTCAGGTGGGCAACGAAATCGCTTCGGCAGGCGACACAATGAATGCCGTTGATGACGGCCCGCTCGGCAGGGGCCGTCGCGCGACGCGCGCCACAATGCGGTTATAGCCCTGGTCTAGCGCAAGACAGGCGGCGGCCCGGGGAGGCATGTACTGTAAGCGCCATACATGCCCCCGACAGGACGAGCCACACCGAGTGAGACGAGAGAGAGCGTTTCATCACGAACTTCGGCAAACGCTTTCGCTCAGGTCATACCAAGCGACGGCGACGAATCCGCCCACCAGTCCGAGATGCTCGAAAAAGCCGTTGGCAAGCATCAGCCGCGCCTCGGGAGGCGCGGCCCAGAACCGGTTGGCGAGACACGACGCCGCCAGCGTAAATCCGGCCAACGCCAACGCCCCCAACCACCGCCACCGGCCCGTCAGGATCAACAGTGACGCGCCGACTTCAAGCACGATAACGGCCAGTGCCATCGGTGCGGCCGGCGACAAACCGAAGTGCCGCATCTCGGCGATGGCGCCCGGGAAATCCATCGCCTTGTCGATGCCGCCTTGCAGGTAAGCGCTACACAATAGCAACAGCGCGAGCCAGTAGATCCAGCTCGGTAGCGAGCACGTCTTGCGAGCAACGGCAGATGAAACATCCGGCGACGGCGGGACGGGAGCCATAGAGCACCTCGGTTAACACACGCTGATCAGAACGCCCAGCAAGCTCACTGGTTGATGAAGGCCAGCAGGTCGGCGTTGACCTGATCGGCGTTGATCACGCACATGCCGTGGGAAGCCCCCTTGTATACCTTGAGCTTGGCGTTGGGGGCGATCTTGACAGACAGTTCGGCGGCATTGCCGATCGGGACGATCTGATCGTCGTCGCCGTGCAGGATCAGCGTCGGGATCGTCATTTTCTTCAGATCTTCCGTGTAGTCGACTTCCGAGAATTCCTTGACGCACAGATACTGGCCCAGAATGCTACCCGTCATGCCTTGCGCCCAAAACGCGTCGACGGTACCTTGCGAAACTGTGGCCTCCGGACGGTTGAAACCGAAGAACGGCACCGCCAGGTCCTTGTAGAACTGCGAGCGGTTGTCTGCCACGCCCTTGCGGATGTTGTCGAACACCTCAAGCGGCAAGCCGTTCGGATAGGCTTCTGACTTGGCCATGATCGGCGGCACCGCGCCGATCAATGCCGCGCGCGCGACGCGCTGGGTGCCGTGGCGGCCGATGTAGCGCGCGACTTCGCCACCGCCGGTCGAGTGACCGACCAGCGTAGCGCCCTGAATGTCGAGCACGTCCAGCAGCGCGGCCAGATCGTCTGCGTAGGTGTCCATATTGTTACCATGCGCCGGCTGGCTGGAGCGCCCATGGCCCCGACGGTCGTGCGCGATGACACGACAGCCGTGCTGCACCAGGAAAAGCATCTGCGCGTCCCAAGCATCGGCATTGAGTGGCCAGCCGTGCGAGAAGACTACGGGCTTGCCGCTGCCCCAGTCTTTGTAGAAGATCTGCGTGCAGTCTTGGGTGGTGATCGTATTCATCGTCTGAGCTCCGTGAGAGGAATGGCGGACTGGCGAGAGCGACTTCAGGTGGAAACCGGCATATGTTGCACTTGGCACCGTGGGTCGCCAAAGTGGCGGCGGCACCAAGCGTGTCGGCGCCACTTTGGCGGCCTGCGACGCAAGGTGTCGACGGTACTGGCGGGCGTCGGGCGTTTTGCATCAACGTCTGACGGCCCATCGCAAAGAAGGCTAATGGCTTTGTGCCGGCACCACCATTGTCACTTGGTATTAACCGCCCGCGCCCGGCACCGTGGCGGATTCGCTAGAATGCGCCTTCGCCCGATTGAGCGTCAATCAGCCATTCACGGCCCGCGACACGCACTTCTATCGCACGCGCGCCGAGCACGACGTGTTGGCGCATCTCATGCGAGCGCGGCTGCCCGTGTCTGCGCAGCCCGCCGAAGCCAACCGGTCGCTCGTCACCCCGATCGGCCTGACGCTGGGCACCCACTTGGTGCGGAAATCAATGACAGTTGACACAACGCATTGCGAAAGCGCGCACCTTGCTGGCATCGATCGGAACGCCGCTCGTCGATAGGGCGAACGCATGCGTGGACCGTTCCCTGTGGAGCATCCCGCAGCGGCGCTCGGCGGCGCGCAGGCACGGCACACCTTTGTGCTATTGGTAAGTGCGCTCGACTGTGATCTGATGAACGCGTTCTCCACGTCACGCCCTGCGCGTTGCCCATCATGACCCGCGAGCCCAACGACATCGTCACGAGCATCATTACCCACGAGATCATTCCCGAAGCGATGAATCGCTACGAGCAGTGGCTCGCCGACATCCGCCAGGTGTGTGAGCGCTTCGAGGGTTATCTTTCCACCGATGTGATCCGGCCGCTCGGTAAGCAGCACACCTATGTGGTGATCATTCGTTTTGACGGTTTCGAAAACCTCACGCGCTGGATGGAGTCGGCCGAACGCCGGGATTTCCTGCAGCGTATGCAGCCCTTCCTGCCGAAGGGCGATCGCTACCAGATTCGCACGGGACTCGAATTCTGGTTCGAGCCTCCAGCGCACAAGCCTGCCACGCCGTGGAAGCAGTGGCTGGTGACGTGGTCTGCGATCTTTCCCTTGTCGGTCCTGGTGCCGTGGATACTGGGGCCGGTATTCGCCCTGTGGCCCTTCCCCGGCGAGTCGATCGTCGCCCGGATGGCCGGTAGCGCGGTGATCGTGTTGCTGATGGTCTACGTGGTGATGCCGCGCTACACCAAGGCTGTCGCCGGCTGGCTGTTCCGCTGAGGTGCCGGTGGACGCGGCTGCTCGACCAAACCTCGGCAACTGACACTTTCCTGCGGGTGGCTCTTGCTCACCAATCGGGAAAGCTGCCGCTATCGGAGGGCATTTGCCAGCCGCATTAGCGTGGTTGCGACAAGGTGCGGATCGAGCGGCGCTGCGGCGTCGACAAGGCGTTTTTCGGCATCGGCAACGATGGCGGAGGCTGCCTCCAGAGCCTGATCGCCTGCGGGCGTCAACTCGGTCTTCTGAACGCGCCCGTGGTCCGGATGAGGAGTCCGCCCGATGAAGCCAGACTTCTCGAGTGTGACGAGAATCGCCTGCATTGTCTGCGGCGTGACGAAGGCTTGACGCGCCAGTGCGGCGTTCGAAGCGCCTGGTTCGACCTTTAAGTAGGCGAGCACCGCATATTGCGGCGTCGTCAGACCGATCTGACGCAATTCCGCATCCATGCGCGTCCGAAGCGCGTGTTGGGCCTGCTTCAGCGCGAAGCCGATCGTCGCATAGGGGTCGTCCATCAGCAAACTCGCATTGACATATCAGGGCCCTTATATTATATAAGTGTCCTGATACTATCAAATCCAACAAGACAAGGAAACCCCGCCATGCCGCATCTGATCGGACCTGATTTCATTGGCATTCAAGTCAAAGACATTGAAGCCGCGCGCGCCTTCTACACCGACGTCGTCGGGCTTCGCCCCGCGGCGATGAGTCCGCCGGGAGCCGTCGTGTTCGATACCAAGCCGGTTCCATTTGCCGTCCGCACGCCTGCCATCGACCTGGAGGCGACCGATAAGCTGGGCTGGGGCATTGCCATCTGGTTCGGCTGTGACGACGCTGATGCACTGCACGACCATATCGTTGGTCAAGGCGTCGAAATCGAGTTCGCGCCGAAGGATGGGCCGTTCGGCCGATACTTCGCGTTCCGGGATCCGTTCGGCTACTCCATCACGGCCCACGCGGTCGTGAAGTCCTGATTTGGCGTCCAAGGAAAGCAACATGACGAACGTCAATCAGCCCCGGCTTTTTGTCACCGGCTCGACCGGCGAACTCGGACGCCTCGTGACTTCGAGATAGGTGACCGTATCGTCGGAACGGCACGTTCTCACGGCCAAGCATCTGCCTGGCGAACTCATCCGGAAGATTTGATGGCGTTGTTTGCAGCGGTGCCGCTTGGGCATCGAGCGCAAAGCTACGACTCAGAAGTCGGGCATGCCCTGAGCGGCCATAGTCGGTTCCCAGGCAATGATTTGGTAGCTGGCGACCCCGGCCTGATGAAAGGGGTCTTCGGAAATCCATTGTGTGACTTCGTCAAGCGCGTTCGCCCTGGCGAGAATCACGCCACCGGTTCGCGGCGCCTTCCTGCCCGAAAGCAGGAAGTGCCCCGCCGCGTAATGGCGATTCAGAAAGGCGCGATGGCCGTCCATGTGGACGTCCACTTCGGACAGGGGGCGCAGATAGTCGAGAAGGATTAGAAACAGCATGATGATCCTCGTTGCTTTTACTCAGGGACGCAGGAGAATGGCACCCACGGTTTGCCCGGCTTCCAGCCGGCGATGTGCCTCTGCCGCTTCGCTCAACGGGAGGATGTCGCCGATCGTCGGTCGCAGCCCGGCCTGCAGTTGCCGGATCGTGGCCAGTGCACCTTCGCGGTAACGTGCCGGATCCATCATGAAGCGGAAGACGCCGGGCCGGGAGAGCGCCACCGAACGCGCCGGCCCGAGCAGCGACAGATCGAGCAGTCCGGGGTCACCCGCCACCTGGCCGACATTGGCGACCATACCATAGGGACGTACGCAGCCCAGGGTATCGAGCAGGGTCTTTCCGCCGATGCCATCGATAGCGTAATCGACGCCCCGGCCATCAGTCAGCCGCATGACCTCTGCCACGAAGTCCTTATCGCGGTAATTGATGGCGTGGTCCAATCCGTGTGCGATTGCCAGTTCCGCCTTGGCCGGCGAACTGACGGTGCCGATGACGCGAGCGCCCATGGCCTTCGCCCACTGCACGAGCACCACCCCGAGACCTCCGGCCGCGGCGTGCACGAGCACAGTATCGCCAGCCTTCAGCGAATAGACGTAGGTCAGCAACATGTGAGTGGTGATGCCGCGCAGCAGCAGGCTGGCCACCGCATCGTCGGGCACGTCGTCGGGCAACGCGATGGCCCGGGCGGCCGGCAGGTTGCGGGCGCTGGCATAGCCGCCGGTGGGTGGGCCGGCGTAGGCAATACGCTGGCCCAGACGCACCGTGTCGACATCCGGGCCGAGGGCCTCGACGATTCCGGCGGCCTCGACGCCAAGCACTGCGGGAAGCGAGGGCAGCCGGTAGAGGCCGGTGCGGTGATAGATATCGACATAGTTGACACCGATGGCCGTGTGCCGGACGCGGATCTCGCCGGCCGCCGGCGGAGGCAGTGTTTCGTCTACGGTGGTCAGTGTCGACGCGTCGCCATATTGACCGATAACGATCTGGGACGCTGCTGATGAGTCGCGAAGCGATTCGCGCTTGGTCATGATGTTCTCCTGATGGCTGAGCTTGCAAGCGCAGCTTACGTCTAGCAAAATGACCCATCAATTCGCAAAAACTTGACATTTACTGTGCAAAAAAACACAGCCATCGCTGGCGTTGACAAGCGCAGTCTCCAGTGGGACGACATCCGTTATTTTCTGGAACTGGCGCGCACGGGCAGCCTGTCGGGCTCGGCTCGGCGGCTCGGAGTCGAGCACTCGACCGTGGCAAGGCGTGTCGAGGCACTGGAACAGTCGCTGGGGATCAGGCTCTTCGACCGCTTACCCAAAGCCTGGTCACTGACGGCGGAAGGCGAGACGCTGGTCGCCCAGGCCGGCCGACTTGACGACGAAGTCCAGGCATTTTCGCGGGTAGCGCTCGGCGTTTCATCCTTGCAGGGAACGGTCCGGCTTTCGGCCCCCCCGGCCTTGGCTGGCCATTTCCTGGTGCCTCGCCTGGCCGCCATGCGCTCCAGATGGCAGAACATCGATCTGGAGGTTATCGGTGAATCGCGGGATGCCAATCTGGCGCGGGGCGAGGCCGATCTGGCGATCAGAATGTCGCGGCCCACTGCGGCGGGCCTGGCGGCGCGTGGCATTGGGGACATGGGTTATGGACTTTACGCGGCCCATGGTTATACCCGCCGAGCGGCTGATGCCTGGGAGTTTCTGGGTTACGACGACAGTCTTGACCAGGTACCCCAGCAGCGCTGGCTGACTCAGGTTGCCGGCAATCGGCGCTTTGTCTTCAGGAGCAACGATCTCACTGCATTGCTCAACGCCACCCGAGTTGGTCTCGGAATCGCGGTACTCCCCCATTTCTTGGCTGCCAACGACGACGCATTGTCGTTGGTACCCGATCCCGTCTGCGCTACGGTACGAAAGATATGGCTGGTGATGCATCCCGATGTCAAACGGTCGCCACGTGTGCGGCTGCTTGCCGATCTGCTGGTGGAGCTGGTCGTCGAGGCGCAAGCGCTGTTGTCGGGAAATGTCCCCGGCTGATTCACCGAGGGCTTTTCCATCCTGCTGTCGCTGGTTTGATAGTGTCCGACGCATGCCGAACTCGGCCTATTGCAGCGAACATGACCACAATCCGTCGTCGACAAAGTCTTTCGGCATCGCTTCCTGTCAGGGCTTCAAATTTGCCAGAAATCTCCAGTTTTGGATGCTACGGTTTTTCGGGGGAGGTCAACAAATTCGCATGCAAACATCCCACACTCGGCGCCCTGGGCGTGCATGTGCCCTTTTGCCTGCCCATCGTCGTTCAAAGTACGGAACGCATGGGGAGCGTCTGTGGCGTTGGGTCCGCTCCTGGCCATAGAATTTTCTCGGCTGTGAAAAGAAAAAAAGCAGGATGAGACCAAGGAGGAATTGTGGACATGCAACTCAAAGATCGGCGCGTGCTGATCACTGGCGCATCGCAAGGCATTGGTGACGGGCTCGCCAGGGCCTTTGCCGAAGAAGGATGCTCGGTGTCGCTCGTCGCCCGATCCGCCGAAAAGCTGAACGCGCTTGCGAATGAACTACGCGCGGAATTCGGCGTAACGATAGACGTTCTCCCAATCGACTTGACGCAGTCTGGCGCCCTTGCCGAAGTCGTCGACTTCGCCGGTAGCATTGACATTCTGGTGAACAATGCCGGCGCCATTCCCGGAGGCACCCTCTGGGAGGTCGACGAGGAAGCGTGGCGTAGCGGTTGGGAGCTGAAAGTTTTCGGCTACATCAACCTGACGCGCACCGTATACGCCGGCATGAAGCAACGAGGCAGCGGCGTCATCCTCAACAACATCGGCAACGGCGGCCAGAATTTCGACTTCAACTACATCGCAGGAACGACAGGCAATGCCGCACTGATGGCATTCACCTGCGCTTTGGGCGGCCGCAGCCTTGACGATGGGATTCGCGTGGTTGGCGTCAACGCGGGCCCAGTGGCTACGGAGCGGATTACCAAGGTGTTGAAGAGCCATGCCGCACGCTCGCTAGGCGATGAGAATCGCTCCGGGGAACTGCTTTCAACTTACCCGCTCGGACGTGCCGCGACGGTAAAAGAAGTCGCGGACCTCTTCGTTTATCTGGCTTCCTCACGCTCGAGTTACACGTCCGGCACGATCGTCACCGTCGATGGCGGCATCACGTCGAAACGCTCGATTGCTTAATCGACTACAGCGCAGTCTCTGGAACAAGGAGAGGGAATGTATGCCCGCGTCCTGTCTCCGATCAAGATCGGATCGGTAGACATCCCCAATCGCATCGTGCGTACCGCACATGCCACCGCGTTTTCCCGCCAGTACATCACGGACGATTTGATCGCCTACCACCTGGAGCGCGCCAAAGGCGGCGCGGGCCTGTCGATCATCGAGGGAGCGTCAGTCCATCCGTCGTCCACGTTCGCGCTGAGCGTCCGTGACGACGATGCGATTCCCCACATGAAGCGCATGGTTGCCGCAATAGCGCCAATGGGCATGAAGCTTTTCCAACAGCTTTGGCATGGTGGCTATACCGACCCATCGGCAAGCGGCGGCTTGCCGTGGGCAGTCTCGCCACTACCCGGCCGGTACTCGGCGGCACCGCCCGTTCCCATGACGGCCGATCAGGTACAAGCGCTGGTTCAGGCGTATGCAAGCGCCGCAGTCCGGGTGCAGGAATCCGGTATGCAAGGCGTGGAGATTCTGGCGGGGAACGGCTATCTCTTCTCGCAGTTCTTCTCCCCGATCATCAACCAGCGGACCGACGAATACGGCGGTAACTTCGAGAATCGTATCCGTCCGCTGCTGGACACGTTGCGCGCCATTCGGCGAGCGACGTCGGCAGATTTCGCGGTCGGCATTCGTATCGGTGACAGTACCGATCAACGCATTCTGTGTGAGGATGACGTCAACACCATCGCCCTGCGCGCACAAGCCGAGGGACTGATCGACTTCGTCAACATCACGCACGGCGACTATTACTTTCACGTCGAACGATATGCAGGCATGGACCGGCCCGTGGGCTATCAATTGTCGTCCAGCGACGCGGTCGGCAAGGGCATCACCGTGCCACGGATCATCGTGGGCAGGTACGCCACGCTCGACGATGCGGAACAGGCACTCAAGGCCGGTCAGGCCGACATGATCAGTATCGTGCGCGGCATGATTGCCGATCCGATGCTGATAGTGAAGTCGCGAGACGGTCGCGGCACTGAGGTTCGGCCTTGCATCGCCTGTAACCAGGGCTGCATAGGCGGCGTATTCACTGGACGCATGGGCTGTGCCGTAAACCCTGCAGTCGGTCATGAGGCGACCCTGTCGGAGGACAGGATCATGAAGGCGTCCAACCCACGCAACGTCGTGGTCGTGGGAGGCGGCGTCGCGGGTCTGGAAGCGGCCCGCGTCGCGCTGCTCGGCGGGCATCGCGTAACACTGTTCGAAGCAACCTCGGGTCTGGGCGGCCTGTTGAACTACGCCCGCAAGATGCCTAAGCTTCATGCCATCGGGGACATCGCCATCTGGTTGGAGAACGAGGTTTACCGGCTGGGAGCGAATATCAGACTGTCAACGTATGCGGACACTGCGGATGTCCTTGCAGAACAACCTGATGTGGTCATTGTCGCAACAGGGTCGCAACCGGGAGATATCGCCGAGTTCGTGCAAACAGCCTCCCCCGCCGCGCGTATCGCCTTCGCGCCCGACGCCCGAGTGTTGACATCGCTGGATCTGATTGCGGCCAGTTCACGGGACTATGGCCGCACGGCCGTCGTCTTCGACGATGTGGGACATTACGAGGCGATCGGCTGCTGCGAATCCCTTGCCAATCTTGGCGTCGAAGTCACTTACGTAACCCGCCATCTCATGTTCTCGCCTGCCATGGAAGTCACAGGTCGCACACAAGCCGCTTTGCAGCGGCTGCATCGCGCGGGGAAGTTCCGGATCGTCACACAGTCGGAGATCGTCGCCATTGAGAAGGGCATCGCCTGGATCAAGCCGCTCTTCGGCAACGCCCCCGACCCTGTGCCCGCCGACACCGTGGTGCTGGTCGGCTATCGGAAATCGCAAAACGAACTGTGGCATGAGCTTCGCGGGCGCGTTGCACAACTTCATATCGTCGGCGACGCGCTATCCGCCCGTGACATCCAGCCTGCCATCAGGGAAGGACACCTTGCGGCAAGAGCCATCGAGTAATAGATAGACGGCATGCCATCTTCCACGTCTATATTTGGACTACGCATGAAATACGAAGACTTTCAGTTTCTATTATTCGCCCGCCAGCCCGACGGAGTACTTCTCGTGACGCTCAACCGCCCCGAGGCGATGAACGCGACGAACAAGCGCATGCATTGGGAGTTAACCAAGGTTTGGGGAGTCGCCAACGAAGACCCGGCGGTCAAGGTCATCGTGGTCACAGGGGCAGGCGAGCGTGCCTTCTCCGCAGGCGGCGATCTCGCCGTCGTCGAGGAAATGTCGAACAGCCATGAGGCGACCCTGCGAGTCATGAAGGAGGCTTCCGACATCGTCTACAACATGCTGACATGCGAAAAGCCAATCGTCTCGGCGATCAATGGCACGGCCGTCGGCGCTGGCCTCGTTGTCGCCCTGCTCGCCGACGTGAGCGTGATGGCTGAGGATGCCAGGATCACCGACGGACATGCCCGTCTTGGCGTCTCTGCGGGAGATCATGCCGCCATCGTCTGGCCACTGCTCTGCGGCATGGCCAAAGCAAAGTACTACCTGATGACTGCCGAGTTCGTCGACGGCAAGGAAGCGGAGCGCATCGGTCTCGTTACCTTCTGCGCCCCCCGCGCCGACGTGCTCGCCCGATCATTGGCGATTGCCGCCAGTCTCGCGCGTGGCAGTCAGACGGCAATCCGAGCCACCAAGTCATCGCTCAATAATTGGATGCGCCTTGCCGGGCCCGTCTTCGACAACTCGCTTGCCATGGAAATGCTGTGTTTCCTTGGGCCGGACGTCAAAGAAGGGTTAGCTGCGCTGCGCGCAAAACGTCAGGCGGACTTTCCGTCTGCACGCTTACCTGGGTGATGAAAAAACGCACCGGCGCAAAGATGCGGTTTGCCGGTGCGGCCACGCCGACGCTACGGGCGGTACTACCAACGCCCCCTGTCGCGTCGACCGCAATCATCCACGGCCTCTCGCGGCAATTGCCTCTGCCGCTCGTATCACTGGAAGATCGACCATACGTCCGTCCAGACTGAACGCTTCGCCGGCGTGACGAGTGGCCTCTTCCAGCACACGTTTCGCCCAGGCCCGTTCGACGTCGGTATCGCCTAGCGCTTCGTTCACGACGACCACCTGAGACGGATGAATGCACAGTTTCCCGCTAAAGCCAAAGGCGCGCGCACGTTGAGCGTCCGCCTTCAGACGCTGCGCGTCGCCAGTCTGCGTCGTCACACCATCTATCGGCGCGGGTAGTCCCGCGCGACGCGACGCCGCCACGAGCGCATTGCGGGCAAAGGCCAATTCCGGCTCTTCGACGCTCGCTCGCATACCCAGATCGAGCTGAAAATCCAGATGCCCGAAGGCCAGACGCACCACCTGCGGCGTTCGGGCCAACGCATCGGCGGCATCCATCCCCGCCAGCGACTCTACGAGCGCAACGATTGGCATGGTCTCTCCCAGCGAATTCGCCACCGCGCGCAGAACGCTCGCCTGCTCGGACTTGGGAAGCATTGCCGCAACGCCCTGCTCCGTCCACTGGCGCAGCAGGGCGAGGTCGGCGTCGTGCCACTGCGTGCCTGCGCCGTTCACACGTACCACGACGCGAGTCAGTGCTTCGGATGGCAACTTCGACAGGTGCCGGGCGAGTCCCTCACGTGCGTCGTTCTTGGCGGCTTCGGCAACGGCATCTTCGAGATCGATAACAACGGCATCAGCCCCTGAATCAAGCGCCTTGGCAAAGCGTTCGGGTCTCGTCGCTGGAACGAACAGGAAACTGCGCGCATGGCGCGCAACACAAGGGAGTATGGCCATCAGACGGTTCGGAAGATGTGCAATTTCAGGCGCGCTATTACTCAATTTCGGCGCGGGCCAGCATGGCCAACGTCCCTTCGGGACCACGCGCCCACAGCAGCGCCGTATTTCCCTCGAGCTTGCCATTCACCGTAAACGGTGCAGTATCGAACAGGGGACTCACGGCCTTGAATTCGAAGCTGCGAATCGTCTTACCGGGTTGCGGTCGGCGCAGCGCCTCGATCAATAGCGTGGCAATCAGCGGGCCGTGAACCACGAGCCCCGGATAGCCCTCCTCCTGCATCGCGTACGACCGGTCATAGTGGATGCGATGCCCGTTGAAAGTCAGCGCGGAATAACGCATCAGCAGCACGGGATCGGGCACGATGGTTCGCGAGAACTGCTCATCCGTGGGGGCGGGTGTCAGTTGCGACGCCGGTGCGCTGGCAACGGCTCTCGGAGACGCTTCCCGGTACACGATATCCCGCAACTCCCGGATCGCCACGCCTTGGGCATCGCCGATGTCGTGCCGCACAGTCACGAAAATCAGTTGACCACTGCGCCCCGACTTGGTCTGCACTCTCTCGACGGTGGAACGGCGCTGAATGCGTTCGCCGACCACGAGGGGACGAAGAAATTGCAACCGGCTACCCGCCCACATCCGGCGCGGCAGGGAGATGGGCGGCATAAATCCGCCGCGCTGCGGGTGCCCGTCGCTGCCGATCAGGCTATGGCGCTCGCCAGGAAGAAAGTACAGCCAATGCCATAGCGGCGGCAGCGTCGCAGGCAGGATGTCCGGTACCGCATCGTTCAGCGTGGCTTGCAACAGGCGGATGGGGGCTTGGGTGACTTGATCGTCGCGCACTTCGCTGCGACCGACCCAAGCTTCGAAAGATTCAGTATTTTCAAGGCTCATACCGTCTCACGCCTGATGAGGGAAGTGTCAATGCGAGCAAGCATTCGCAGGGCAAACGCTTGCGGCTCGTTCGTTCAAAGTGCCTTGACCAGCTCCGGGATCGCGGCGAACAGGTCAGCCTCCAGCGCGTAATCCGCCACCGAGAATATCGGCGCTTCCGGATCCTTGTTGATCGCCACGATCACCTTCGAATCCTTCATCCCCGCCAAGTGCTGGATCGCCCCAGAGATGCCCACCGCCACGTACAACTGCGGCGCCACGATCTTGCCCGTCTGGCCAACCTGGTAGTCGTTGGGCACATATCCGGCATCGACCGCCGCGCGCGAGGCGCCCAGTGCCGCTCCCAGCTTGTCCGCCAACGGCTCCAGCACCTTCGTGTAATTTTCGCCACTGCCCAGACCCCGGCCGCCCGAGACGATGATCTTCGCTGAGGTCAGCTCCGGGCGGTCCAGTTTCGTCGCTTCGCGACCCACGAAGTACGCGAGCTCGGAGTCCGGAACCGCCGGAACTGATTCCATGGACGCGGCACTGCCTTGTGTTTCCGCCGCGTCAAACCCCGTCGAGCGCACCGTGATCACCTTCACCTTGTCCGCGCTTTGCACCGTCGCGATCGCGTTGCCCGCAT
>NZ_CABPRU010000014.1 GCF_902459705.1 Pandoraea terrigena
ATACCGAAGAGCAAGGATTTTCGAAGCATGACCACCCACCCGGCCACGGCCGAAGCACTGAAAGAGATTCTGCGGGTAACTGCGAGAGATTGGGAGTTGAGCAATGAGTGATACGTTCTTGACTCGGCAAGAGGTGAAGGAGTTAACTGGTGCGCATAGCCGACAGCGGCAGATTGACACGCTGCGACTTCAACGCGTGCCGTTCTTCGTCAATGCTGCTGGCTGGCCGGTTGTGACGCGGGCCGTTCTGAGCGGCGATCGCGCTGCCCCACAGCAGGCAACAGGATGGGCGCCGCGCGTCCTGAGGACTGCATGATGGGACGCAAGCCGTCGAAGAATTTGAATCTGCCCGTCGGTATGCGAGCCAGGCCGAGAGGGCAGAAGGTCTTTTACTACCTCGATAGAGGCGGTCGACCGCGTGTGGAAATTCCACTCGGGTCGGACTACGTGCTCGCGGTCGCGGAATACTCGCGGCTGCTCCAGGACGTTAAGGCGCCGGTCGGAGGATTGTTCGATGACATGGCAAAGCGGTACGAACGCGAAGTCATCCCTACGAAGAAACCGGGAACCCAACGCGACAACCTACGCGAGCTTGAAGCTCTCCGGGAGTTCTTCGCGGGCGCGCCATTGGCCGAGATCAAACCGTTGCATTTGCGCCAGTATATGGATTGGCGCCCACAATGGGGCCAAATCAAGGCGAAGCGGATCAACGAACAGCGAGCCAAGGACGGCATGGCGCCTGTGAAGATTCCCCCACTCGGCGGCAATGTTCGCGCAAACCGTGAGAAAGCCCTCTTCAGCCATATGTGGAACAAGGCCCGGGAATGGGGCTACACAGATGCCCCTAACCCTTGCGCCGGCGTCAAAGGCTATCGAGAGAGTGGGCGGGACGTGTACGTCGATGATGACTTGTTCCGCCGCGTATACGACGCTGCAGTTCAACCTCTGCGCGACGCGATGGATCTAGCGTTCCTGACTGGGCAGCGCCCGTCGGATGCACTGAAACTGACGGAAGCCGATATCAAGGATGGCGCGCTGTGGTTGCGCCAAGATAAAACTGGCACGCCGGTACGCATCTCAATCGAGGGTCAGTTGAGCAATGTGATCGAGCGAGTCAAGGCTCGCAAGACCGCAAGCAAGGTCAGAGCCTTGGCGCTAGTCTGCGAGGCCAACGGGCGGCCGCTCAGTGCGCGCGCGCTCCGAACGATGTTTGATGACGCCCGCGAAGAGGCCGGGATCGAGAAATCTGCTTTCCAGTTCCGTGACCTTCGAGCGAAGGCCGCGACCGAGAAAGACATGACCGAAGGCATCGGTGCAGCACGCGACCAGCTCGGCCACTCGTCGGAAGCCATGACCCGGAAATACGTGCGCCACCGCGCGGGAAAACTGGTAAAACCGACGCGCTGAAAATGTTCCGCAATTTTTCATGGTGCCTTGATACATAAGGCTTTCAGCCTGTGGATAAGTGGTAGTTTGAGGAATATGTTTACGGCATAAATCCTTGATTTTTCTAGTATCCCCGCAGGACTCAAAATCCCCCGCCGCAAGGCGTGCCGGTTCGATTCCGGCCCTGGGCACCACAATATCTATATCCTGCAAGGCTTCCTTGTCTGTTTGGCGCAATGGCGCGGGGTCATCGCATGTGCGCTGGATCGGCAACGCACACCAATGCGAATCCACGCGCGATAGCTCAGATGAAATCTCCCCGACTCATAGCACCGCCATAGAAAATTTGTATGTGTCGCTCATAGTCGATCCGGCCATTTACCATGCATCAATGTCCACACCGCCCCCGCGAGCGCGACGGACGGTGTCAAGAATTTGGCGATCTTCCCGAGTACTCCAAGGAAGTGGATGCCACCCTGCATGATCTAAAAGACCTCGATCAGGCCCTTCATGGCCTCACCGGTCGCTTTGGTCTGCATCGTGTTTGCGACCATTTCGGCCCGCATCGCCGCAAGATGCTGGCTCACGAATGCGCGAAGATCACTCTCGAACATTTCCATGATCTGTTCCTGATCCAGGATTCCCCGGAAATGAAAAAGCCACCCTCGGGTGACTGATCTAAAAAGTTGTATGATTTCCGGCTATCTTTTTGCGCCGCAGCGGATACCCCCGCGGGAATAAAGCCAATCGAATGCCCCAGAACTCCGAGAGCCGTCCTTTGCCCCGAGAAAATCAGCGAGAGCGTAATTCTCACCCCGCATATCGGCCAGACATTGACGGCCTACGCGCCATCGCAATATTGTCTGTCGTGCTATTTCACGCCTGCCCGACGGCTGTTCAAGGCGGCTTCGTCGGCGTCGATGTTTTCTTTGTGATCTCCGGCTTCTTGATTTCAACGATCATTTTCAAAAGCCTGGTTCGTGGCGACTTCAGCTTTGGTCAGTTTTACGCTCATCGGATCAAGCGCATTTTCCCGGCGCTTCTTGTCGTGATTCTTTCGTGTTTTGCCTTCGGATGGGCGGCCCTGTTTCCCCCCGAACTCCAGCAACTCGGCAAGCACATCGCAGGTGGCACGGGGTTCGTCCAGAACTTTGTCCTGTGGGGTGAATCCGGGTACTTCGATATAGATTCTGAAAGCAAGCCACTGATGCACCTGTGGTCCCTCGCCATTGAGGAGCAGTTCTATCTCATCTACCCGCTCTTTGTATTTGTCGCTTGGCGTTTGCGGCGGAATATCCTGGCTGCGCTGCTCGTGCTCACCACCTTGTCGTTCGTCTTGAACGTCCAGGGCGTGCAAACCGATCCGGTCCGCACATTTTTCCTGCCGCAAACGCGTTTTTGGGAGATTCTTGCCGGTTCGCTGCTTGCCTATGCCCAGACGTTCGAGGTGGTCAAGATCCAGCGATTACAGGGATGGCTGCGCTCACACGGCTCGGACGCTTTGGCGCGAAACGCGCTGTCTATAGCCGGGTTCATATTGATCGTTGGGACGGTATTTGGCCTGAATTCTGACATGCAGTTTCCAGGATGGTTGGCTGTGCCACCGGTAGCGGGTAGCTTCCTGCTATTACTTGCGGGACCAACGGCGTACGTAAATCGTACGTTGCTGAAAAATCGAACCCTTGTCTTTGTCGGGCTCATCAGCTATCCGCTCTATCTCTGGCACTGGCCGATCCTCTCGTTTCTACGCATTATTGTCGGGCAGTCTGCTCCACTCACACTTCGCCTTGCCGCCGTTGGCGCAAGCTTTGTTCTCGCATGGCTGACGTATCGACTGGTGGAGCGCCCAATCCGTCGGGGACGTAATACGTCGGCCAAAACGGCAGCCCTTTGCACCTTTGCGCTTGTTGCATTTGCCGTGGGCTACAGCACGTTCAGCAGCACGGGCTACCCGTCACGCCGTGTTGCCATGGACAATAGCTACGCAAGCGCAAAAGCCCAGTTCGAGAGTAACGCACCGTCTGCCTGCGGCAATGATCAGGCATTCGCCGGGCTGGAACCTGTCTGCACCAAGTATCTCGCGGCTGGCGCGACGCAGACGGTATTTCTCTGGGGGGACTCTTCTGCCGAAGCCTGGTCACCGGTATTCCGACAGATCGCCTATCAGCGGAACATGAACGTCATCGTCGTGAGTCATCCGGCTTGCCCACCGATCATTGGCGTGCGCGAGACGTCATTCGAATTTCCCCTGGAACAACAATACTGTGGCGATGGAAAAACCGGGGAGAAAGTACTGCGTGCCATCCGCGCTTCGAAGCCGAGTGCCATTTTTTTGATCGGAGCCTGGGACTACTTCGGCCCATTCCATCACAGCGCGCTTACCGACTCGCCGGATGACAAAACCGCTACCGAAAAAACGACCATCAAAGCCCTTTCTGACAAAGTTCCGGCAACGCTTAACGCGCTGTCAAGCATTGCAAAAGTGGTGGTTTTCAAAAGCTGGCCAATCCTTGGCTCCGATCCGGACTATGGTGTTGTTCGACTCCCATTCCTCGGACGAACAACTTCTCGTGAGCTTCAGACGAACGAACGTCACGAGCTTGAGGGAGCGTTTATCAATGAGATCTTCGAGAAATCAAACGTCGCGAACATAACGTATTTCGACCCATCGCACGCGATCTGTGCAACCGTATGCGCGACGACGAAGGACGGGGTCCGTCTATACTCCGACCGATATCACATCACGGCAGCCGGAAGCATATTGTTCGAAAAACAAATTGCGAAGCTGATTCCGGTTGGCGATTGATTGGGAGATTATTACGGCAGCTGATCCGATCAGCTCCGGGTAATAGCTTGGGCAGCAGCCACGGTCGTAGCAGCTCGCAGTTCAGCCTTCAGCATCTGCAGCTTGCTGAAAGCAGCGCTGCCTTGGTGCTCCCCCGGATTCTAGAACGCGATGCTACCGAAGACGGGGGGACGTCGGGTTTGCCACGCAGCGGCGCGGCGTTGAAAACGCCAGCCGTGATTCCCGCTGCGCCGCTTCGCGGCCACGCCTCGGTGCAAACACCATACGGGCTTCTTGCGAAGTCGAATCCCGTCAGACCGGGTTCAGCACGCTGCGCCCCTCAAGCACAGCCGCCACATTATCCAACGCGACGAACCCCATCTGGTCGCGCGTCTCGATCGTCGCGCTCGCCATGTGAGGGGTAAGAAATACGTTGTCCAGCGATGCGAAGCGGGCATCGATATTGGGCTCATTTCGATACACATCGAGCCCCGCGCCGAAAAGATGTCCCGACGTCAACGCACCGTAAAGTGCATCTTCGTCCACCAGATCTCCACGCGCCGCATTCACGAATACCGCCCCCTTCGGCATGAGGTCGAACTGCTGCTTCGTCATGAGTGGTGACCCGCCACCGGGAACATGCAGCGAGACCACCTGGCAATGCGGAAGCAGCTCCGTGAGGCTGGGATAGAACACCGCCCCGTTCTCCAGCGCTGGCGACGTCCGCTGGATGTCGGTGTAGGCCACCTTCATGCCAAACGCCTGCGCGCGCTTTGCCACCGCTCGTCCAATACGTCCGAAACCCACGATGCCAATCGTTTTTCCGTTGACACGCGTCCCCAGCATGTCCGTCATGCCAAACGATTTCCCCCAACCGGCTCGCATGATCTTTTCGTATTCCGCCGCACGCCGACTTGCTGCCAGCACCAGCAACATGGCAAAGTCCGCCGTGCATTCGGTCAACGCGTCGGGCGCGTTCGTCACGACGATGCCTCGTTCACGGGCAAACGCCACGTTCATGTGATCAACGCCCGCGCTAGCGTTGGCAATGACCTTCACCGTGGCTGGCAACGCTGCAATGTGCGCTTCCTGCAAGCCTGATTTCTTCCCCACCAGAACCGCTGGCACGTCGTGCGCCTTACAGAACTCCACCACCGCCCATGAGTCCATATCAGACTCGGTTACGTAGGCATTGAACTCCGACAATGCACGGCTCGCCACGGCTTGTGGCACTTTTCGCGCGATCAACAGTTGAGTGCGGGGGCTTTGCGACATGTTCTTTCCTCCAGGTAGACGGTCGCACAAAGACTACGGAACGCGCCAGCCCAAGGTCAATGTTGATTGAATCAATCAACCCATGACCGCCGCCAACGCGCGCCCTTCGATCGCATCCAACCATGAGATCCCCCGCCTCCATTCGCGTATCAGGAAAACCCTGAGGCGCCACCGCGTGGGTGCGCGTCTGGATGTTGATTGAGCGAATCAAGATTGCCCGGCCGACTCAGCCGATGCCATTCTCAGCTCGTGACCCACTGAGGAAAGGTAATGTCATGTCGACTTCGAAGCAGTTCGCCGCCGTCACGGGTGCCGGTTCCGGCATCGGTCGAGCGGCCGCCATCGCCCTCGCCGCTTCCGGATTCACTGTCGCGTTGATCGGACGCACGGATGCGCCCCTTCACGAAACCAAAGCAGCCATCGACGATGCCGGCGGACACGCCCATATCGCGGCGGCCGACGTCGCCGATGAAGGTTCCGTAGACGCGGCGTTCGCGCAAATTGTGCGCGAGTTCGGACGTCTGGACGTCCTCTTCAATAACGCCGGACGCAACGCCGGCGCCGTGCCGCTTGACGAGTACGCGCTCGATTTCTGGAACGACGTCGTCGCAACCAACCTGACGGGTGTGTTCCTGTGCGCGAGAGCCGCGTGGCGCATCATGAAAAATCAAACGCCGCAAGGCGGGCGGATTATCAACAACGGATCCATCTCGGCGCACTCCCCTCGCCCCAACACCATCGCCTACACCGCCACCAAGCACGCCGTGTCGGGCATCACCAAATCATTGGCACTGGACGGCCGCCCCTATCGCATCGCCTGCAGCCAGATCGATATCGGCAATGCGGCAACGTCGCTCACGGAGCGGATGACGCGTGGCGTGCTTCAGGCCGACGGAAGCGTGGTGCCGGAAGCCCGAATCGACGTCTCGCATGTCGCTAACGCGGTCACCCACATCGCCAGCCTCCCGCTCGAAGCCAACGTGCTCAATATGACCATCATGGCCACCACCATGCCCTTCGTGGGCCGCGGATAACCCACCCGCCTGCCCCACAAAAACAGCCACAGGCAGGCCCCCGATTAGGAGACATCAATGAAATTCGCAGAGGAACAACACCTGTCGACGCTCGACACAACATCTTGCGATAGCTCGGCAAGACCGTCAAAGGTCAGATATGTCGTGCTATCGATGTTGCTGGTCGCGACGATTCTGAACTACGTCGACCGATCCGCCCTCGGCATCGTCGCCCCAAGCCTTTCAAAAGACCTCGTTTTGAGCAAGATGCAGATGGGAGAGCTGTTCGCTGCATTCGGTCTCGCGTACTCCATCGCCTTGCTACCCAGCGGCATCCTTACCGACGTGCTTGGCTCACGGATTGCCTATGCACTCTCGCTGGTCGGATGGTCGCTAGCGACGGTAACGCAGGGGTTGGCCAACGGATATCACATGTTGCTTGGCTCCCGCCTGACGATGGGCGCGCTTGAGGCCCCCGCGTTTCCATCGAATGCGCGCGCGGTGACGCTATGGTTTCCAACGCAGGAGCGCGGATTCGCGACCAGCGTCTACGTCATGGGACAGTACATCGGGACGCCAATTTTTACCGGACTTCTGCTGTGGATATCGGCAGTCGCCGGATGGCGTTCCGTGTTCTTCGTCACGGGCGGCTTCGGCATTCTCTTCAGCGTGATCTGGTTCTGTGCGTACCGGGATCCCTCGCGGCATCGCTGGGTGAACAAGGCGGAACTCGAGTACATCAACGAAGCGCGCTCCCCGTCCGCCCAAAAATCGCGAGAGAAGTTCAACTGGCGCATGGCGCTCAAACTGCTCGGATATCGCCAGATTCTGGCCATTTGCCTCGGCAAGTTCTGCAACAACACGATCCTGGTGTTTTTTACCACCTGGTTCATGACGTACCTGGCCGAGGCTCGTCATATGTCCATGATCAAGGTCGGGATCTACCAGGCACTGCCCTTCCTGGGCGCAACACTCGGCATTCTCGTCGCAGGTTGCCTCTCGGACTTCTTCATTCGCCGCGGCGTCTCCCTCTCCGCCGCGCGCAAAGCGCCGCTGGTGATTGGAACGTTGCTCGGGTCGTCCATCGTCCTGGTGAATTTTGTCGAATCCAACGCGTGGGTCATCGCCATTCTGACCATTGCCTTCTTTGCGCAAGGTGTCGGGTCGATGTCCTGGGCCGCCGTGTCCGAGATCGCGCCGCGCCAGTATGTCGGCCTCACCAGCAGCATCACGAGCCTCGCCGCCAACATCGCTGCCGTAACGACGCCGCTGATGATCGGTTACGTCATTCAGCATACGGGGCACTTCTACTGGGCGCTGAATCTCATGGGCGCGATCTGCCTGCTCGGCACGTTCTCGTATTCCGTTCTCCTGGGCAAGCTCTCAAGAATCGAGCTTTGAACGCCCCCGACTATCGATGAAACATCATGATTGAATTTAGATGGGATCACCTTCAGCTCTGTTCGGCTGACGCTCAAGCGACGGTGGCCTGGTTTGCACGGTGCCTGAATGCGGAAGTGGTTCGACGCGCCGGGCGAGTGGATCTGCGCATCGGGGCCATCAACCTCTTTATCACCCAACTCACTGGGGCGCACACGACCGAAGTTTCACCTGGCACGCGCGCGCAAGGCATCGATCATTTTGGCGTGACCGTTGACGATCTCGATGCCGCCTTCGAACACCTCAAGGCCTGTGACGCCGACATCGTCGAGCCGATCAAGCCGGTCCGTGCCGGCGTCCGGGCGCTTTTTGTAAAGTCACCTGGCGAGATCCTCATTGAGGTGCTTGAGCGCAAGCCTGCCGAGATGACTTTTACTTGAAGAGTCGTCAATATTGAGGCGTCCTCCTTGGGACTCACTTGAAACGAGTGAGTCCCGTCGCCCGTTTTGGGTGCCATGTCCCGTACTGAAGGCCCATTCCATGCGAACCTGGATCACGTTGACCGAAGCGGCCCGACAGTTGGGAGTTCAAGCACAGACGATCTACGCCTATGTCAGCCGCGGCAACATCGCCGTCATGCCCGACCCCGCCGATCCGCGAAAGAGCTTGTACCGCGCGGAAGACGTCGCGGTCCTTTGCAGAAAGAAGCAGGTTGGCCGCAAACGGGCGGCCCTAGCCGCAGGGACGATATTTGGCGCCGAGCCCTGCATCCACAGTGCAATCACCGCGTTTTCCAAAGGGCGCGCTTACTACCGCGGGCGCGATAGTATCGGTCTATCTCAATCGTCGACGCTCGAGGACGTTGCCGCGATTCTGTGGAATGCGCAAACGGCAGTTTCATTCGATACGGGCGGAACCCCACTTCAGTGGGAAGAGCGCGGCAGACAATGCGCGTTCATGTCCCTGGCCGCCTTGGCCGCCAACGGTCACTCGACACACGGACGTACCGACCGAGCGTTGCATGCCGAGGCAGGTCGTCTGGTCGCGCTCGTCTCCCAAGCGTTTGGTGCGCAATGCAACGACACGTCGAGATTGACGCATGAGCGGTTGGCGCTCGGATGGGGACAAGGAAGCGAAGGCACCGACCTCATTCGCAGAGCGTTGGTACTCGTTGCCGACCACGAGCTAACCAGCTCCGCCTTTGCCGCCAGAATTACGGCCTCTACGGGGGCGTCATTGCCGGGGTGCCTGCTCACCGGGCTGTCGGCCTTTTCGGGACCGCTGCACGGGGACGCCTCGGGCCGGGTGCGCGCGGTATTCGATCACGTGGAGAGAGTGGGAGCGGACAGTGTGGTCGCGCATCACTTGCGGTCCGCCATCCCGATCCCGGGATTCAATCATCATCTCTATCCCGACGGCGACCCTCGCGCTCAAGCGTTGCTGGAGCGCCTCGACCCGCCGCAAGAGCTCGCGTCATTCATCGAGAAGGTCATCCACTTGACGGGGCTTCAACCGAACATCGACGTCGCGCTTGCCGTCCTGGCCTCGCAGCTCAAACTCCCTCGCGATGCTTCCTTCGCCCTGTTCGCGACCGCCCGAAGCGTCGGCCTGCTTGCGCACAGCATGGAACAACTCAACGTTGGAAAGGTAATCCGACCGCGTGGACGTTACACCGGCCCAGCTTTGGAGAACGCGGATTCGGTGCCGCCGAAAGACGATCGCAATGGATTGCCCGACGCCGCAACGGTAGACCGGAATCGCGTATTCAAGACGATCATCCGCTAGCCACGATCCCGCGGGATGTGCGTACCGCATCGCCGGATACGATCTCAAGCTCGCCTTGATTACCCCGACTTGCGCCGTACCTCGCAAGGTGTGCGATATTTCAGCGCACCGAGGCAGTGTTGCGGGTTGCGGTAGACCAGCACCTCAGTTGGATTGGACATGACTGTCGCGGCATCGGCTATGCATCGTGCCGGGCGACCACCCGGGGGCGGGCGAACATGCCCCTTTACCAGCCAGGTGCAACGTCGCCATAACGATCGGCATCGATACAACAGGCGTTGATTACTGAGCACGTCTCGTAGTAGGATGCCCGACTAAATTAATAATAATTCTCATTATCATTTTTATTGTCGCTGATGCGCTACCGCCCGATTCACGCAGCCCTTCTGACGGCTTTCGTCGTCACGTCACCACTCGCCTTCGCGCAAGTCGCCTCCCCTGACGCGGCGAGTTCGGCCACGGCAAGTACAACGAAAGCCGACGCGGTCACGCCCGATGCCACCCCCTTGAGCACATCCGGCGCGATTGCATTGCCGGTAGTGTCTGTCAGCGCGAGCAGCACGCCCCGTACCGCATTCGACATGCCCGCCGCCGCCCAGGTCACGAAGTCGTCGGTGCCCCTGAACGAAACGCCGCAATCGATCAGCGTCGTCACGCGTGATCTGATGGACGCGCAACAGGTCCAGACGCTCAACGATGCGCTGCACGACGTGCCCGGGGTGATTTCGGGCACGTATGGCCGACGAGGCTGGGACGACTTCATCATTCGCGGCCAAACCGCGTCGGATTCCGTGTATCTCGATGGACTGCGTACGGCCATCAACAACCGCTTCGCCGAAGAAACCTTCGGCCTGCAACAGATCGAGGTGCTCAAGGGCCCTGCCACGCTGCTCTCCGGGCTCGTGCTGCCGGGCGGCATGGTCAACCTGGTCAGCAAGCGGCCAGAAGCCGATACGTTCGCCAACGTCGATGCTACCGTGGGCAGTCACGGCTTCTACCAGAGCAGCGTCGACATGGGCACGCCACTCTCGGAGAACGGCAAGGCCGCATTGCGCATCAACGCGCTCGCGACGAACAGCAACGACGCTACCGACTACGTCTGGTCGCGCAATCGTTATATCGCGCCGTCGCTGTCACTCGATCTCGGCCCACGCACGGAATTCACCATCCTGACCAGCTATCAGGAACGCAATTACATCCGCCAGCAAGGCCTGCCATGGTCCGGTACACTGCTCGCGAACAAGAACGGCAGCCTGTCGCGCAGCACCTTCACTGGCGAGCCCGGCGAGCGGCCATATTCAGGTCACCAGGCACGGATCGGCTACAGCTTTGCCCACCATTTCGACTCGGGCTGGACCGTGAACCAGAACTTTCGCTGGCAGCAGCTCTCCATGGGAGGCCAGCTCGTCGCGAACGGAAAGGTCGCCGCAAACGGTTACACACTGAACCGCACGGCCACCGATTCGCAATGGTCCGGCGACACGCTCTCGCTGGACAACAACGCGCAGAAGACCTTCGACACCGCGCTCGGCCGCCACGAGATCACCCTCGGCATGGACTACATGCGAGGGCGCGAAGACGTCACCTCCACGACCTGCTCGGTGGGCTCGATCAACATGTATGCCCCGGTCTACACCGGCGCGATCACCTGTCCGGCTACGCCGAGAACGCGCACGTACACCACGATCCGCGATCTGGGCCTCTACGCGCGCGATCAAGTCGCGCTGGGCCAACGCTGGCGCGTGCTGGCGGGCATGCGCTACGACAGCGCATCGAGCAACGCGCTCAACAAGCTGACCAACACCACGAGCGGCAACCCGTCGAACGCCACCACGGGCTCGCTCGCCCTGATGTATGAGCTGTTCCCCGGCGTGCGCCCTTACGTGAGCTACGCGACCTCGTTCTACCCGAACAGCGGCGCAGACGTAGGCGGCAATGCGTTCGATGCGGAAACGGGCAAGCAGTGGGAAGCGGGCGTGAAGTTCGACATCCAGAAGGGCCACACGAGCGTGACACTCGCGGCTTTCGACCTTCGCCGCCGCAACGTGCTGGAGAGCGATCCGGACAACGACGGCTACAGCATCGCCGTGGGCGAGGAGCATTCGCGCGGCGTCGAATTCAGCTTCAACACCGCACCGACGCATCAGTTGAGCGTGACCGGCGGGTACGCCTACACGTCGGCCGTGATCGCCGACGATGGCGGCCAGACACCGTCGACCGACGGCGTGCGCATCAACAACGTGCCGCGCCACAGTTTCAATGTCTTCGCGCGCTACAAACTACCGGGCGAACTACGCCGCTGGGAGATCAACGGTGGCCTTCGCGGCCAGAGCAATCTCTATGCGTACGGCTATACGATTCCTGGCTTCGTGGTCAGCGATGTGGGCGTGCGCTACACGGCACCGAGCTGGCACGCCGCGCTGAGGCTGAGCAACGTCTTCAACAAGCATTACTACACGGGCGGCCTGAGCAATGCCGTGGCGCTGGGCGACGATCGCTCGGTGATGCTCACGCTGGGATACCGCTATTGAGGCTCGCGATGCGCCGACCACCCGATGGGCAACCGACGCCCATGTCTCGCTCGGATCACAACCCGCGCCATTTCGGACATCGCCATCCCCCCACCCCAGATCCGCTTCTGCGCTTCACGCACACGCGTACCACGTGAGCCGCCACGTGGCCCCCGCCCATCGATTCTGGAAATACGTCGAAGCTTTCGAGCGGCGACGTCCCGAGCCGACAATTCGGACGTTGCTGAAACTCAAGTCACTTCACCGCTGCGATGATGGAAGCCCCCCCCACCTGAACGGGGGGAACTTCTGGGAGCGACCTATGAGCAATTCGAAAGATGGCAACGTGGCATCTCGAGCGGCGAGTATGACGAAGCGACTCGGGACGAACCCGGCACCGAATGTGCCGAATTCACTGTCAAGAAAGGGCTATGTCGTGTGGTTCCACGACCATGGTGAATATCTGGGACTCGCATGGAACGACTCTGCGGCGGAAATTGAAAGAGCCCACGTCGCCGATGCCGAGCATGCGATCTACTTCGAGACGTTTGCCCAGGCGGCCGTCGCCAGCGACAAGTACATCAGTCCCTGCCGGGTGCTCCATTCCCCCGGGGCAGGCAAACGGCCGAAGCTCATGCGTTAGGACGGCGTGACGGTCCGTCACCGGTGGCGGACCGTCACGCCCCGATTTATGAACTGCCGATTCCCGTGTTACTTTTACGGCAACGTTACTGCGCGTGAGGAGTGGCCATGTACACCGTAATGGGCATCACGGGGCGAGTCGGCAGCGTGCTCGGGCACGATCTGCTCGCGGCAGGCCTACCGTTGCGGGCCGTCGTCCAGGACGACGTCAAATCGCGTCAATGGGCCTCCCGTGGTGGTGAAACTGCCGTTGCGCAATATGGCGATGTCGACGCGCTTACAAACGCCTTTCGCGGCAGCGAAGCCGTGTTCGTGATGCTCCCACCGAACGCGGACCCCGAGCATGACTTCTCACATGCGCGGCACCTGATCGACGCCATTCGGCAAGCGCTGGCCGCCACGCGTCCGAGGCGCGTCGTCTGCCTGTCGAGCGTTGGTGCCGACTGCGAGGCGCCAAGCCTGCTCACCGCGCTGCACATGCTCGAGACGGCAATGGTGTCGTTATCGCTGCCCGTGACGTTCCTGCGCCCGGCCTGGCTGATGGAAAACTTCGCATGGGATATCGAGCCCGCACGCGAGCGCGGAGAACTGCCGAGCTATCTACAACCGGTGGATCGCGCCATCCCGATGGCGTCGACGAGCGACGTCGGCCATTTCGCGGCACGCGCCATGCAAGAGGACTTCACCGACGAGCGCGTCTGGGAAATCGAGGGGCCCGAGCGGTATTCGCCCGACGACATCGCCGCCGCGCTCGCCCGGGTGCTCGTTCGTGACGTCCGCGCCGAAGCGGTGCCCCGAGCCGGATGGGATCCGCTGTTTCGGGCGCAAGGCATGCGCAATCCGATGCCGCGCATCCAGATGCTCGACGGATTCAACAACGATGCGTTCCACTTCCGCGACGACGGCAAACACGCGCTGCGCGGCAATATCACGCTCGTCGAGGCGATTGCCGCATTGGTGCGTGAAAGCTGACACTAACGGCCTGCGTCAGCCCACCCCGTCATCCCCCCCACTACCGACCACCGCAGAGCGGCGTTTGCGCGAGGAGTGCGTGCCAACGCTGCGCCCAATCGCCATCGTGAACGACCCCACGCACCAGCACCGTCGTCACGCATTGGCCACCCACCGCTGCCGCGAAACGTCGCGCGACTTCCGCCGGCACCACCGTATCCTGCGAACTGCTGAAATGCACCTGCGCGATCGTGGCGACCCGACGAGCCACATCGATGGGATTGCGCGAAGCGGGCATCGGCGAGACATGATGCAAGCGATTGACGTATTCGACGTCGAGATTTCCCGCTACCGTGCGCAGCGAGGCAACGTCGCTACGGCGCGCGGCGATCAACACGGCAACGGCGCCGCCGCCAGAATAGCCGACAAGCTCGACGGGCTGCCCCGGCGCACGCGCAACCAACTGATCGACTGCCGCATTCATCGCATCGATCACTTCCGGGGCAAATCGCTTGCCGGTCCAGTAAGCCATGCGACAACGCGGGTTATCCTGCATCGGCGTGAACTGGCAGGGCCGCGCCAGATACACAACGTTGGCGGAAGTATCGGCAGCGGCAAGCGCCAGACCGGTCGCTGCAACCGGTGTCGGATCGAGCGACGGTTCGGTACGCGAGACCCACGCCAGACCGTCGCCTTCGATATAGATGCGTAGCGGCTTATCGGTACGTGTGATGCGCGAGAATGCGGTAAGCCGAAATTCGCCCGCCGACAGCGTTTCTCGTTTCAGGCCGGCGGGTCTTGCGAGCGATGCCGCATGGGCGTCGCGATCCAGACTGGCACAACCCGAAACCAGCGACACGGCGCCAACGACCGCCGCGCAGAACAGGGAGCGCAGAAATCCGCGAGCGGCATCACAGGCCCGGCACACGCTGCCCGCTCGATCAAGCATGACCATCCCCCCCGTGCGCGACAAACTGCTGCAACGCCTGCGCCATACGCTCGACGACAGGTTGCCACTGTGCGTGGGCCGTCTGGCGGAATAGCCGCATGCCGGGATACCATGGCGAGTCGTCCCGGTCGAGCAACCAGCGCCAATCGGGCACGAACGGCAACAGTACCCACACCGGACGCCCCATCGCCCCCGCCAGATGCACGGGCGACGAATCGACCGAGATCAGCAAATCCGCGAGATGCAGAATGGCAGCGGTATCCTCGAAATCGCGAATCTCATCGCTCAACGACACCATCGACATACCGTCGGGCGGCGTGTTTGCCTGCGACGCCGCCGGCCCCTTCTGAACCGACACAAACGTCGCGCCGCAACGCCCCAGGGGCGCGAGTTGCTCAAGCGACATGGATCGGTTGCGGTCGTTGACGTGCTCCGGACGCCCGGCCCACACCACGGCCACCCACGGCCTCGGGACACCGGCCAGTCTTGCGCGCCAATGCGCGACGCGTTCCGGATCGGCGCTCAGGTAGGACACGTCGCCGGGCAGATCGGACAGCGTCAGCCCCATCGCCATGGGCAGGCTCATCAGTTCGCAATGCTGATCGAACGCGTCCGATAACGTACCGCGCGCGACGATATCGACATTGCCCCACATGCGCCTCGCAATCGACAACGCGTCCCGATTGACCTCGAAAATCACCCGCGCCTGACTGCGCTCACGCGCCCAGCGCGCCATACGCATGAACTGGAACGTGTCGCCATAGCCCTGCTCGTCGTGAATGAGGAGCGTTTGCCCGGGAATCGGCTGGCCGTCCCAACGCGGACGCTGCACCCTACGCTCGATCGACTGGGTGTGTTCGAGGCTGTAGCGGTAGCGATACTCACGCCAGCCGCGCTCGAAGTCGCCCAGCAAAAGCAGCGTTTCAGCAAGATCGAAGCGGTTGGACAGCTCGCCCGGCACCTGACGCGCGAGCATGTCGAGGACTTCGCGTGCCTCCTGGACCTTGCCCTGCGCGCGCAACGCCACGGCGAGCAATCGCCACAGCGGCATCGGAGCCACGCCGGCCGACACGACCTCGCGCAGCATCGCCTCGGCGCCTTCATAGTCGCCGCGATGCACACGCGCCACGGCCGTTTCGTGAATCGCGGTCAGATCCGGCGACACGGGAGACATCGAGCACGCAGGCGACGGGACGACACCCGATGGTGCGCCGTCTGCTGGTATGGCGTTCGCGCCGTGCGCTGCGCGTGCCGCCACATCCGCTTCGACAGTCGTCAGCGCGGCCCGCGCATCAGCACTCTCGGGCAGACGCGCGATCGCTTCGCGGGCACAGGCCAGCGCCTCGTCCAGCCGCCCCACGACACGCAGAATCCGGGCGCGCGCCACAAGTGTCGAAGGGTGCGCCGACGCGAATGCCGACATCACCTCGACAATCTGCAACGCCGCCGCCACATTACCGCGTGAGAGCTCGATGTCGGCGAGATTCCGGTAGGCGTCGACAAACTGCGGCGCCAGTTCGATGGCGCGACGCGCAAGCGTCTGCGCCTCGGCGTGGCGCTGTTGAGCACTCAACAACGACGCCAGATTGCTGTGCGCATCGGCGCGTTGCGGGTCGAGCTCGAGCGCCCGGCGGTAGTGTGCTTCGGCGACGTCCAGACGCCCAAGCAGGCGAGCCGTATTCCCAAGATTGTTCTGAGCATCGGCTGACGCCGGCAGGTGTTCGCTCACGCGCGTGAGACACGCCAGGCTCTCGTCAAGCTGCCCTGTCTCCTGCAAAACGATCCCGAGGTTGTTCCATCCGGCGACGAACGTCGCGTCCACCTCGACGGCGCGACGCGCCGCCGCCAGCGCATCGCCGAGACGTCCCGCCTGACGGCACATCTCGGCCAGGTCCGACCAGCAGGACGCGGGGGCACCAGGTGCCCGGCAGGTCGCTCGCAGATGGTCGATTGCCATGTCGTGCTTGCCATAGGCATGCGCCATCAGGCCAAGCAGATAGTGTGCATCGGGATGCCCGGGAGATGCGTCGAGCACGCGCCGGCACAAGACTTCTGCCTGCGGCGCCTGCCCAGCCTGCCAGTGAGAACGCGCCAGCGCCATCGCCTGTGCGAACGTCAGCGTTCCGGGAGTCGAGGAAGCGGAAAACATCTGGGTAGCGCCGGGAAGCGGTGGAGATGGGGCGATACTTCCACGCCGGTCGCCACCCTGTCAACGTCGACGACCGCCGGTCCTGTCTGGACGTGACAGGTGTTCAGAAGCGCTGTTGCACGCGAACAATGCCGGTGTGCGACACGAAGCCCGAGCCGGCTTGCAGATCATAACGAATCGACGCGCTCAGGTTGTTCGCCCGCATGAGCGTGACACCCACACCGACCTCGGCCAGATTCGAAACCGGCGTCGCGCCCACGGTCGTGAAACCCGTCTGGCCAGCGGAGTCGCCCGCGAAGCTGGCACCCGTCGTCTGGCGCGTTCGGTTGTACTCGTGTACCCACCGTAAGCTGAGCTCAGGCACCCACATACCCGCCGCCGTTTCGAACGGCAAGGCGAGCTTCGCGCCCAGCGCGCTACGCACCGAACTGGCGCCGACACGGCCGACCGTAAGCGCCGAACCATTGCCACCGGTTTCCGTATAGCCGTTCTGATTCAGATAGCCATACGTGACGCCCGCAAGCGGTGTGACAATGGCACGCCCCAGCGCCAGCGGCCAGCCGAATTCGGCGCTGACCACGTATTGTTGACCGTTGAAGTTGCCGTTGGCCACGCCATTGAAGCCCTGCATCGACACCCGTCGCGTCGTATCGTAGCGTTGCAGCACCGCCGAGCCAGACAGGTTGACGTACCACGGCTCGCCAGTGTAGGCGGCGTAGCCGATAAGGCCGTACCCGTTCACGCCGGTCGAATTGCCGGACGTGCTGCCGTCGTTGTTGATGACCGTGCGCGAGAACTGGAACGCCGCCCCCGCACGCCAGCGGTCGCCGAACGCACGATCCGCACCGACAACCAGTCCACCGTAGTTGGCGCTGTAGCCGTCGACATCGTCACGCGCCGACTGGCTGGCGTGACCCCCAAAGGCCTGTCCCCAGACGCCCCAGTTGGCGGGACTGTCGCCCGTCGCAACCCCAGTCCCCCCAGCCTGCGCCACGCGCAGACTGTCGACATGCGCACTGACCACGCCCAGCGAATCGAATGTGGCAGCACCTGCGGCACGCGTATTCTGTGCCGGCGCGAGCTGCTTGCCGACACGATTGGCCGAGTTCGTCGAACCGTCGCTCAGCGAGCCGAGCGCCGCGTTGTACAGGTTGAGAAGTTGGGCATCGCTCACGCCGGTGAAGCCCAGCAAGCCGCGCAGCGACGATTGCGCGTTAGGTGCCGATGCGATCATCGCGTTCGTGCGAGGATCGGCGGACGGCGTCGTGCCGGAGTCGCCGCCACCATTGCCCGAACCGGCGTTCGTGTTCGAGATCACCGTCACGACCAGATCCTGCCGACTGCCGTTAGCCACCTTGGCACCGGTTGCGCCGAGCGTCGACGAACCGTTGACGCGATAGACCAGCGAACCTTCGTTGTAGATGGCCGTTCCCGCGGTGTCGATCACGACGTAGCGCTGACCGGCCGCGAACGAATAACCGAGCGATTGCAGGGCGATGCGCGAACCCGCTGCAAGTGTCGTGTTGCCGCTCACAACGAGGCGTCCATAGCCGCTGTCGGTCGTCATATCGCCGGTCGTGACGGCATTGCCTGCCACACCGATCTGGAGCGTAGCGCCCGCCGCCTGTGCATAGTTGCCGGAAACCTGAATCGCCTTGTTCACCTGCAATAGCGACGCGTCGTTGAACGCCGTTCGCACGCCAGCGAGATTCAGATCGTCATTGAGCAGGAGATTGCCGCCATTGAAGTGCAAGTCGGCGAGCGAGCTGGAAAGCGTCCCCGGGGAGGTGCCACCGAAGCCCGTCAGCGTTCCCATCGCCGCGCCGGACGCGCCGGCGATAGACAGGGCTTGCGTGCCGGAATAGGTAATATTGCCCGCAATGGTGCCAGCGTTGTTGATCTGATCGAGTGTCGCCGTCGCCGAGGGATTCGAGATGGCCGCAGCCGCGCCTGTGATCAGCCCACCCGCGAGGTTGTTGATCGTCCCGATCGAGTCCTCGTTGTAGATTCCGTAGTTCCCGCCCGAGATCGTTCCGGCGTTGTTGATCGTGCCGATGGTGCCGTGATAGGTCGTACCACTGACCACCGTACTGCCATTGTCGATACCCGTGCCGAGCGTGCCGGTGCCGAGAATCAGGCCGGTGTTCAGGTTGTCGATTGTCCCGATGGTCGCGCCCCGGTTCTTCACCCCGATGTCCGAGCCCGTAATGGTGCCGCTGTTTGTCAGCGTACCCAATTGCGGATTCGCCACACTGCTCATGAACGAAGCCACGCCAGCATTCCCCGAGATGGTTCCCGTATTGGTCAGCGCGTAGAGATGCGACGCGTTAGCCACGCCAGCGTCGCTGGTTGCCGTGATCGAGCCGGAATTGAACATCGACGTCAGTGTGCCGCCGTTATATACGCCCGCGCTGGCCGTGGAAAAAACCAGCCCGTTGTTCTCGAAATGCGAAACATTGCCAGCCGCCGAAATGGACAACGCGTAGGCGCCGGCCAGTGTTCCCGTGTTCAAGATGGTGCCGATCATGCGCGTGATCGAGGCGTAGGTCGCCCCCGTGATCGACAGATTCGCACCGTCGTAGCTCCAATCTGTTGACGAGGTGGTATTGGCCGCACCGAAAATGAGCGATGTCGTGCCACCGATGATGGCAACACGAGGCAGGACGGCAAACGCTGTTCCGGCGTTCAGCGAAGCCACGGCAACGGCGGCGAGCGTCGCCGCTTTGCGCGCACGGCGACGCTCCACCGAGCGCGACTTCCCGCCATGGCCGCCGGCCACCTCTGACGCCACCTGATACCTGCCAAGACTGGCGCTCCACACCACACGATAGACGCGATTCATTCGATTCCCCGGGATACGGCTTTCTTCTTGTCGTGCTTTGCGTCGTGAGTTCAGCACGGGCTCACGCGCAACGACAGACACATCTTCGCAACAACGCCGATATCGGCAGGAACGCCGGCGGTTTGGGCTGACAGGTGTTCCGGCTGAAGGGCGCGGTGACACCATCCTGCCATGCGATGGAAACGATGCGATCCAAGGCAAAGGCATGACGTGCGCCAAAGCCGGGATCACCGATGCCACGAAAAGCAACACGAAACATTCGGACTACACCGCTATTGCTCAACCGTACGAAGCACTTGATGTTGCTGGTTTTTTAAGCTCCGCGAATCCTTCCATACCATTAGCCGACTGTCAATCGTCATTTCCGTCGCCGCCCAGCAGGCTCCACGGGCTTGCGCTACACTCGACCGACCGCACAAGGACAAGGAATTTCCATGAGTACCAACATCGAAACCATCGCCATCCATCACAACGACGGCACGGCGGCCACGCTCGGCGATTACGCGGGCAAAGTTCGGCTGGTGGTCAACGTCGCATCGAAGTGCGGCCTCACGCCGCAGTACGAAGGCCTGGAGCGTCTGTATGAAGACAAGCACGCCGCCGGTCTCGAAGTGATGGCCTTCCCCGCGAACAACTTCAAGGGCCAGGAGCCAGGCACCAACGAAGAGATCCGTGACTTCTGCACCACCCAGTACAACGTCACCTTCCCGCTCTTCGCCAAGATCTCAGTGCTGGGCGACGACCGTCACCCGCTCTACACCGCCTTGGTCGACGCCCAGCCGGAAGCGACCGGCGAAGGCCCGTTTCGCGAGCGCCTGAAGGGCTTCGGCGTAGTGCGCGAAAACCCGGTCGATGTGTTGTGGAATTTCGAAAAATTTCTGATCGGGCGCAACGGTCAGGTCGTGGCCCGCTTCTCGCCGGACGTCAAGGCCGACGATCCGCGTCTGGTCGCCGCCATCGACGCGGAACTGGCGAAGTAATCGCCCCATGCAAAAGGGGGCAGCGCAAACGCTTGCCCCCTCGTGCCGCCAACGTCGGCAAGACGGTTGCCGGCGCGCCATGAGCGCCTTCCGCATCCGCCCCACGTCTGGGCAAGGCAGATCCGGCCCTCATGACGCAACATCGCGCGCCGGTTCCCGCTTCTCGCGACAACTCGCGAAACGCGGTGCGTCACCCCCCCCCGGATTGACGCGCCCGCGATGACCCGACTCAGCGCTTGGCCGTGTCGGTCATGAACTTGCCGGTCGGCGCCTCGCCGCCGTGCTTTTGACGGCGTGTGTTGCCGTCGAGCCCGCCGTCCACCGCCCATTCCGCGAACACCGTCGGTCCCGGCTCGAAGTCGCGCGGCTGCCATTCGGGCGTGAGGATGTCCTCGTCCGCGTAGTACTCGATGAGCGCACCGCACGGATTCTTGAAGTACCAGAAATAGGCCGACGAAATCGGGTGACGACCCGGTCCCAACTGCGTTTCCCAGCCGCAGCGGTCGATGTGCATGCCGCCGCCGAACACTTCGTGGATGTCGCGCACGGTGAACGCCACATGGTTCAAGCCGCGCTTGCCATTCGGCAACGCCAGCAGGAACAGATCATGGTGGCCGCCATGCGGCGCGCAGCGCATGAACGCGCCCCGCTCCGGATAACGGTCCGACAACTCGAAGCCGAGCTTGGTCTCGTAGAAGGTCTGCGTGGCGGCAAGCGCATTGGTGAAGAACACGACGTGTCCCACTTCGATCGGCTGGGCACGCGCATACACTGGGCTCGGCGTGTTCACGCGCTGTGGCGCGATCCCCCACGGATTGCTCTGCGCCCCTTTCACGTCCACGGCCCGCTTGGCACTCACTTCCACCCGCACGGCCAGACCGTTGGGATCAATGCAGCCGGTCGCACCGTCCTTGAAGTGATAGCCGGGCTGGTCAGCGAAGCGCTCGGCGATGGCGGCCACTTCGTCGGCCGTCGTCACGCCCCAGGTGACTTCGCGCAGCGTCGGCCCGTCTTCCATCGCCGCCGGCAGCGACGGATCGTCGTGACGCACGGCCAGCACACGGCAACCGTTGAGCGTTTCGAAGCGCGCGCCGTTGGCGTCGGCGGACACCTCGGTCAGGCCCCAGTCGCTCAGGAAGCGACGGCAGGTGTCGAGGTCGGTGACCCCGTAGGTAATTTGTTCGATGCCCAGAATCGTCATGACAGTCTCGGGTGGGGGTTCAGGGTGGGACCGGTCACAGATCCAGCGTCAGACGGTCGCCCTTGCAACCGGACACGCAAATCATCATGACCTTGTTCCCGGCGCGCTCGGACGCACTCAGTACCGAGTCGCGGTGATCGGGGCAGCCTTCGAGCACACGTGTCTCGCAAGCGCCGCAAACACCTTCCATACAGCTATGCTCCGCGTCGATACCGGCGGCAAGCAACGTCTCCAGCAGCGTCGCGCCGGCAGGCACCGTCAACGTCTTGCCGGACTTCGCGAGCGTCACGACATAGCCCGCTGACGTCGCGGGCGGCGGCGCGTCCGGCGCCGCGGCGAAGCGTTCGATGTGCACGTTGGCGATACCGGCCTCGGCACACGCCGCTTCAAAGGCATCGAGCATCACGCCGGGCCCGCAGCAGTACGCGTGCGCGCCCGCCGGTTGCCCGGACAGAAACGCGGTGAGCGACGCCGGCTTGCCGCCGTGCTGGTCGTCGAAGTGATAGGTGATGTCGCCGCCCAGCGCGTTCAGTTCGTCGACGAAAGCAGCCTGTGGCGCCGTGCGGGCACAGTACATCAGCTTGACATGACGACCGAGCGCACGCAGGCGTCGGTACATGCAGAGAATCGGCGTCACGCCGATACCGCCGGCAACGAGCACGGTATGCTCGGCCGTGTCGTCAAGTTCGAAGTGATTGCGCGGCGCGGAAATCTCCAGCGTCATCCCTACGCGGAAATTGTCGTGAATGAACCGCGAGCCACCGCGGCTCTTCGGATCGGCAAGAATGCCGAGCACATAGCGGTTCGGCTCGCCCGGCGCATTGACGAGCGAATAGCTGCGCACCAGCCCGCTCGGCAGATGCAGATCGATGTGCGCGCCCGGCGTGAAGTCGGGAAACGGGGTGCCGCTGCCCGCCGCAGGCACGAGTTCGATGCTCATGATGCCCGCCGCTTCGAAGCGAAGCGTGCGCACCATTGCCGACAGGGTTGACTTGCTCATAACGCCGCTCTCTGATGTTGCTGATTCTCTTTGCGTCCGCCGGGTCAGCCCGCGGCGGACAAATCGATGTCGAGACGTGCGAACGCCTCGATCTCCACACGCAGCTCCGGAAAGACCAGGCCGCTCACCTGCACGAGCGTCGAGCACGGATACGCGCCGCCGTTCGCCGCCACGTCTGCAAAAAACTCGCGGCGGGCCCGTCCGACCTCGTCCTTGTCGGCCATGTCGGTCACGTACACCACGAGCTTGTAGATGTTGGCCAGACGGCCGCCGCCCGCCTCGACCAGCGCGCGAATCTTGCCGAGCACCACCTGTGTCTGCTCGTAGGTCGTGAGCGGCTCGCTGGCGTCGCGCGTGGCCGGGTGAGCGGTCATGCCCGACAGCAGAATGTCATTGCCGACGCGAATGCCGTTGCTCCAGGTCGCCGCGTCCGGATCGGGCACGGCCTGGGCACGGATTCGCTCGGCCTTGAGGGGTCGGTCGATGCGCATATTGCGTCTCGCGCGGCTTACGCCTTGCCCTGCGCAATGCGCTCGAGTTCGGCCTTCGCCAGGTTCTTCAGATGGCGGCGCAAACGCACGATACCCATGTCGTGTTGATACAGATGCTCGTTCTGGTTGGCATCCGCCTCCATGTCTTCAAGCATCACGCGATCCTGCTCGAGCACCGCCCAGTGACGCGCTTCGAGACGATTGCGATACAGGAAGCGCCAGGTGTCGCGCTGCCATCCGTCGAGCTTGCGGCAGCGCCAGTGAAACACGGCGGCAAGCGTCGGCGAAACCGGCGTGTAGCTGCCCACGATCACGAAGTTGCCGCCGGGGCCGCCCGTCTTCGGGTACGGAATCTCCAGACGCATCCAGTGCGTACCGGTGTCGGCCCACTCGGTCCAGTCGAAATTCACGTCGCGCTGGCCTTCCTTCTCGAAGACGAAGCCGCGCTCGGTATCGCGAATGCGGAACGCCGCCGTATTGTCGCCCTCGGCCATCGAGTGCGACTGCTTGTGCAAATACGTGCCGTGCATCGGGTCCATCACGTTGTCGAGCACGTACCGGTAGTCGCCCTTCCACTCCGTGTAGCACAGGAACGACGAGAACTCGCCGCCCGCATCGAGTTCCTCGGGCAACACGAGCGGCGGCGGTGTGTCGATGTTCTCGGTGGCGTTGTACAGCCAGATCGCATCGTTACGCTCGACGATGTGATACGCCTGCGTCGGACGCGAACCTTCGAGCTTGCAGCCCGGGCTGCCCGGCACACGCATCACGGTGCCGTCGCAGCGCACTTGCACGCCGTGATACCCGCAGGCGATGCGATCGCCCATCACGATGCCCTTGGAGAGCGGTGCGCCACGGTGCGGGCAATGATCGTCGAGGGCATGCACCTGGTTGTCCTGATCGCGCCAGAACACCAGCTTCTTGCCCAGGCGGCGCATCGAGACCGGCTCGCGGCCAACCATGTGCGACGGGCAAATCGGATACCAGAGATGCTTCAGGCCGCGCTCGAGAATGGCGTCGGCAGTAAGGATAGGCTGTTGCGTAGTCATGGGGGACGTCTCCATCGCGGTCGCTGCGCACCTGCGGCGGGCAGCGATCGCACTCTGTGATGTTGTTACTCTTCGGCCATTCGGGCGATCTGCGCGGTGTAGACCGCCTCGGTCCACACGTCGCCGTCCTGCGGGCCAGGGCCCGTGCGATTCAGGTAGGCGACCAGCCCGGCCAGATCGTGCGTGCCGGCGGCATAGGCGCGCTCGATGGCATCGCCCAGCAGGCTTTCGTATTGCGTCGGCTCATGGCGACGCGCTTGATGCGGTTCGAGATAACGGTCCATCATTTCCCTCCATTGCGAACCCGTTCGCGAATGCGTGCGTGCACGGGTACAAAATCGTAAGTCGGATAGCATTCAGTGCGAAACACGCCCCAGGCCGAGCGCTCCAGCTCGACGTTGAGCGCCGGCAGCAAGTGCGGCGGCAGTTCGAGCGTGACGATCTGGCCAAAACCCATCGCCACCGTCCACGACACCACCTTCACACCGGCTGGCGGGAAGCGCTCCCACCATTCGGCCGCCTTCAGGCGTTCCTGGAAATCGTCGAGATTGTTCGACTGATCGTGACGCAGGAACACCGTCAGCAACATCGTTTCGGGCAGGGCCGTGGGGGCAGCGCCCGGGGCGCTTTCGTTCATGTGTCGTCTCGCGTTATTGCACGAACTGGTTGGTGAACAGGTCGGCCGGGTTCGACTTCTGGCGAATGACCTTTTCCTGCGCATAGAAGTCCTGGAGCTTCGTCACGCGCGCCGGATCGAACGCACCGAGACGCTGCTGCCCCGGATAAACGTTGCGGGCGTAATACGTCAGGATCTTCTCGATCTCGGCCTCCTTGCCCTTGTAACCCGGCACGGTCGCGCAGTATTCCTTGGCCGCGCCCGCCGGGTCGCGCATGATCTCGGCCACCGACTTGATCGTGGCGCGAACGAACTTGCGGACCATCTCCGGCCGCTCGGCGATGGTCTTGTCCGAGGCCAGGATCGCCTGCGCCATGCCGGGGAAATACTTGTCGGTCGAGGTCATGGTGACCTTCACGCCAGCGTCTTCGATATTCTGCGCCCACTCCGGCGTGCCCACCATCGCTTCGGCCTTGCCCGTGGCCACCTGCTGCCACACGCCCGCCGGGCCGGCGCCCTGGATGCGCACGTCGTTACGCGTGAGCCCTGCGGAAGCCAGCACGCCCAGCGTCGCGTAGAAGCCAGTGTCCTGATAGGCCAGCACCGTGATCGTCTTGCCCTTCAGATCGGCGGGCGACTTGATGTTCGCGTCGTCGCGCACGACCAATTGGTGCAGCGTGCGCCCGCCCAGCAACGCCACGCCCTTGATGGGAATGCCGTTCGGACGCAGCACGATCGGCGTGTCACCCAGTCCGCCGCCCAGATCGCCGTTGCCGGAGGCGAGCTGCTTGCCGACGTCGGCCCCCCCCTGCACGGTCAGCCAGCGCACCGACAACCCTTCCGCCGCGTAGTAGCCCTTCTTCTCGGCCAGCATCAGCGGCGCGAAGGCCGGCAGATTGGCCGGGGCCGGGAGCAGATAGGTAATCTGCTGGGTAGCCGGCTGCGCCATCACCGGCGCCGCCAGGCTCGTCAGTCCGGCCACGGCGCACAGGCCAACAGCACGACGCGCGCGGCGCGCCAACGATCCACGGAAAATCGACAACATATCTCTGCCTCGCTCAAGTATCGGATGACCGCAATACCCTGTGCATTGCGGCTTGTTCTGCCACTTCGTGACGCTCAGACCTTGCCCGCCCACGCGAGCGGGCCGTCGTTGATACCCCAATAGAGGCTCTTCTGGTTCGTGTACTCCAGCAACCCCAGACGCCCCTTCTCACGCCCCATGCCGCTTTCCTTCCAGCCGCCGAACGGCGTCGAGATGGAAAACTGCTTGTAGGTGTTGATCCAGACAGTACCGGTCTCGAGCGCACGCCCGATACGCCAGGCGCGCTTGTAGTCGCGTGTCCATATCCCCGCCGCAAGACCGTAGACGCTGTCGTTGGCCTCGGCCAGCAGGTCGTCTTCATTCTCGAACGGCAGCACGGCCAGCACCGGGCCGAAGATTTCTTCCTGCACCATGCGCGCCTGGTTCGTCAGGCCCGCAATAATGGTCGGCCGGTAGAAGTAGCCCTTCTCGCGGCCGTCGCCCGCCGGACGTTCGCCGCCGCACAGCAGGCGGCCGCCCTCTTCCAGCCCGATGGCGACATAGCGCTCGATCGACTCGCGATGCGACGCCGTCACCAGCGGCCCCATCTGCGTGTCTTCCCGCAGCGGATCGCCCACGCGCAGTTGCTTCGCGCCGGCCACAAGCCGCTCGACGAACGTGTCGAAGATGGCCTTGTGCACGAACAGACGCGAGCCCGCGATGCACGATTCGCCCGACGAACTGAAGATGCCGTAGAGCACACCGGCGACCGCATGATCGATGTCGGCATCTTCGAACACGATGGTCGGCGACTTGCCGCCGAGTTCGAGCGAGACCGGCATAAGCTTTTCCGCCGCCAGCCGCGCAATGCCTCGGCCAACTTCAGTGCCGCCGGTGAACGCGACTTTCTTGACCTTGGGATGGCGCACCAGGATGTCGCCGATGACCGAGCCTTTGCCCGGCAACACCGAGAGCACGCCGCGCGGCACACCGGCGGCTTCGCAGATGCGACCCAGTTCGAGCGAAGCAAGCGGCGTGACTTCCGCCGGCTTGAGCACCACGGCATTCCCCGCGGCGAGCGCCGGGGCAAGCTTCTGTGCGTCCGACGCAATCGGCGAATTCCACGGCGTAATGGCAGCAACGACGCCCAGCGGTTCGTGCACGCTCATCGTCAGGTAGTCGCCGCGCGATGGCGTGAGCGTTTCTTCCAGTGTCTCGAGGCACGCGGCGAAGTAGCGGAACGTGCTCGATGCACTCGCGACAAGCGCGCGCGTCTCGCTGATCGGCTTGCCGTTGTCGCGTCGCTGCAGATGCGCCAGTGCTTCGGCGCGCTGCGTGATGCCGTCGGCCACACGATGCAGCACCGCGGCGCGCTGATGCGGCTTCAAGCCCGCCCAGTCCGCGCGACGCCACGCCGCATCGGCCGCCTCGACGGCGTCGACCGCATCCTCGGCGCCGGCCGCCGCGATCTCGGCATTCACACTCTCGTCGGCCGGATACAGGCTCTGATAGCGCTTGCCGGTACCGGCGCGCCATTCGCCGCCGACCAGAATGTCGCTCGAAAACCCTTGCAGCAAATCTTGATGGCTCATGATGCTCTTCCTGCTAAATCACACAGTTCGCAACGCGGTTGCGTAGCGCGCGAATGGCCGAATAGGCGGTCAGTGCCGACGTCTTGGGGTTGTCCGGCAACGGCTTGCCACACATCTCCAGCGACATCTCGCCGAACGCCCCGCGGGCGACGATATGGTGCACGTTGCGCGTACTTGCCGGGTCGGCGATCAGGCGCACGCGTGTCGCATCGAGTCCCAGTCCGGCGATGGCCACCGTCGCCGCCACGTTCGCGTTCTTCGGATACAGACGCGCCGCGTCACGGGCGCTGCCTTCGAAAATCACGGTCGCGGTGGTGAGCGTCGCCAGATCGCAGACCTGCTCGGCCGGCGTGCCCTGCCAGCCCATCGGCGGCTTGCGCCCGGTGTACAGCACTTCATCCAGACCGCCTTCGCGGGCCGCGGCAATCGCATCGATGCCACCGATGGCGCCCGAGAGCAGCGTGACGGTCGACGCGCCGTCCTTGGCGGCCTGTTCCAGCGCGGCGAGCAGATCGGTGTCGGACAGCGCACCGATCGACGCCACCGCGCAATCCACCCCCGACTTGAGCAGCGGCACGACGTGGCCCGACAGCGCGCTGTGCCCCGCGCATTCGAGCACGAAGTCTGGACGGCTGGAGAGCGCCTGTGCCGAACACACCACTTCGGTGTCCGCACGCACACTCTCGCGAACGCGGGCGGCGGCATCCTCCGGCACGATCACGTGGCCAACGTGCAGATACGGATCGCTCGCGCACGCCTCGTAGACCTTCGAGCCGATCGCGCCGAAACCGATCAGCGCGACGTCAACGGGACGGTGGTTCAATTCATGCATTCGCGGGCTCCCGGACCGGCGGACCGGCAAAGTGCGACGCAAAGCTGCCGACCGACAGCATGTCCACTTCGAGCAGTACCGGGCCGTCGTGGGCCACGGCGCGCGCAACGGCTGCTTCCGCCTGATCGATGGCCGTAATGCGCTCGTGCTTGAGCTGCAGGCTCGCGCAGAACGCTGCGAAGTCCGGCTGGTGAAGTTGCACGTAGTGACGGCGGCCGCCGTACTGCGCGTCCTGGATGTTGCGGATCACGCCGTAGCACTGATCGTTCATCAGCAGGATCACGACAGGCGCCTTTTCCTGCACCGCGGTGGCGAGTTCGCCCACGTTGACCATCAGGCCGCCGTCGCCGCACAGGGCAATGGTCTTCTTTGCGTTGCCCGCGAGCGCCGCGCCGATCCCCATCTGCATACCCTGGCCAATCCCGCCGCCCAGGGCGTGCACGCCGGCGCGCGGCGAGAAGATCTTCAGCAGACGATTGCCCCATGTGCTGTTCGAGATCGTGACGTCGCGCACCCAGTTGAAGTCGCGGCCCAGCGCGCCTTGCAGGGCGGCGACGAGCTGGCGGTAAGGGCCAAGGCCTTCGGCAACCTGCTTGACCGCCACCTCGCGAGCGGCCGCGAGATCGGCATGGAACGCCGGATCGATCGACAGACGCCCTTGCAGACGGTCAGCCAGCGCGTTCAGCACGCTTGCGGCATCGCCCTGGATGAACAGGTCGTTGCGGTAGCCACGACCGTCCGCCAGGCCATCGGCGTCGACGCGATAGAGCGGGCGCGGCAGCGCGAGCTTGTACTTGAGCGTTTCGTTGCCGCGCAGACGCGAGCCGACCACGAGCACGGCGTCGCAAGTCTTGTAGAACTTCTCGACCGTCGGATGGATGTTGAAAGCGCCGAGCGTGGCGGCATGATCTTCCGGCACGATGCCGCGACCCTGCACACTGGTGACCACGCCAAAGCCCATGTCGACCAGACGCTTGACGGCGGCTTCGGCACCGCGCGCACCACCGCCCAGCCACAACATCGGACGATGCGCGGCGGCCAGCTTGTCGGCCAGTTCGGCCACGCGGGCGTCGTCGTGCGTCGGCACCGAGATGTGCGGCGCACCCAGATCGGCGGGCCATTCGATTTCCGCCGCCTGGATGTCGATGGGAATCTCCACGCTCACCGGGCCGGCCGGCGCCGTGAGCGCGGCGCGCACGGCGTCACGCACGGTCGAGAGCGCAGTGTCGACGCAACGCACGCGGTAGGCCGCCTTCGAGATCGCATGCAGCATGCTGAGCTGATCCGGCGCTTCGTGGATATAGGCGAGATCGCGGTCGAGGAACTCGGTTTCGATCTGGCCGGTAATGTGCAGCACCGGCGTGCCGGCGGTGAGGGCTTCGACCATCGCGCCAGCCGCATTGCCGGCGGCGGTGCCCGTGCTCGTGAAGGCCACGCCGAGGCCGCCCGAGACACGGGCCAGGCCATCGGCCATGTTCAGCGCGCCGGCTTCGCCGCGCGCGCCGACGTAGCGGATCTTTTCGCGACGCGCGATGGCGTCCAGGATCGGCATGTTGTGAATCGAGATCACGCCGAATGCGGTCTTCACACCGCACTGCTCGAGAAACGCCGCGATGACTTCGCCGACGGTGGTTGTGTTAGACATGTCTTGCCAAGCCTCCGGAAACATCGATGTGGCTGCCCGTCGTATAGGACGACTGCGGGCTTGCCAGGAAAAAGATCGCTGCGGCCGCCTCTTCAGGCCTGCCCAGACGTTGCAACTGGATTTGCTTCTTGCGGGCCAACTCGCCGGTCCATGCCTCCCAGGTCTTGCCTTCGCCCTGCGCGGCGTGGCGCCGGCGCCACTGGCCCGACTCCACCAGTCCGATCAGGATGCTGTTGACGCGCACGCCATCCGGCGCGAACTCGCTCGCCATCGAGCGCACCAGGTTCTGGATCCCCGCGCGCGCCGACGACGTCGCCACCATGTGCGGCTCCGGCTGGAGCGCAAGCAGCGAGTTGACGCAGACGATGGCGGCGTCCCCCGTCTCGCGTGCCGCCTCGCGCAGCATCGGCAGGCAGGCGCGCGTCGTGCGAATGACGCTGAAGTACTTCAGTTCCAGCTCTTCGCGCCAGGCGTCGTCGGTCGTGTCGGCAAACGTCGACACGCGGCCTTGCCCGGCGTTGTTGACAAGCATGTCGAGACGACCGAACTCGCGACGAATGCGCTCGGCCAGCGCCGCGACGTCGTTCGCATCGAGCACGTCGCACTGCGCGGCGATGAGGCGTGCCTCGGGGTGGCACTCGCGCAGGCGGGCTTCGGCTTGCGCCAGCCGCTCGGGGTTGCGGCCGCAGATGGCCACCGCGGCACCGGCGTCGAGCAGGCGCTCTGCCGTCGCGAGGCCGATGCCGGACGAGCCGCCCGTGACCAGCGCCGCGCGTTGGGTGAGGTCGATCTTGATCATTTCAATCCCAGTGACTTCATGTAGGGGGTGGCACGGCCGTCGCTGCCTGGCCGGTAGTTCAGGCGGTGCGACAGGGCGTCGGCCGCTTCGCGCACCTGTCCGATCAGACCCGCGTCGAGCACCGACGCGTCGATGGTGGCGCGTGGAATGGTGACGGTGATGGCCGCGCAGATGCGTCCCGCGTCGTTGCGCACCGGTGCGCTCACCACGCTGATGCCGCGCTCGAACGACGACGCCGACACGGCGTAGCCACGCTCGGCGTCTTCGCGCACGCGCTCGAATAGTTCCGTGACCGTCTCAGGCGTCTGCGGCGTGTATTTGTCGAGCATCTTTTCGGGATACAGCGCGCGAAGCTCGGCCAGCGTCAGGTCGCCCATCAGCACATGGCCGTGCACGGTCGCGTGCGCCGGCAGACGCGTGCCGACATTGACCTTGATCGAATTGAACACGCCCGCCACGCTCTGCGCCTTCGCCACGAACACAATGTCGCGACCGTCGCGGATCACGATGTGCGATGTGAGCTGGGTGGCGTCGCGCAGGCGTTCGATAATCGGAATGCCCAGATCGGTCAACTCGAGCGAACTGAGATATTCAAAGCCCAGGCGCAGCACGGCCACGCCCAGACGGAAATTCTTTTCGCTGCCCGCACGCTCCAGGAAGCCCATCGCTTCGAGCGTCTGCAACAAGCGGAAGACGGTCGTACGCGGAATGCCCAGCCGTTGCGACAGCTCCGGCGCACTGAACACCGGCTCGCGTGGCGAGAATTGCGTGAGAATGCGCAGGCCGCGCTCGAGACCAGGCACCAGGTAGCGCGTCTCGGTGGCCGCGCCGTCGACAAGCTCATCGCCCTCGCCTTGCATCGCGTGCTCGTTCGGCGCATCGCTTTCGGTGAGCACCTCGGCCGTGGCCGTGGTGCGCTTCTGGGTTGCCGGTGCCATTTCAACGCGCTCCTGCCGTGATACGTTCGAGCCACGCGGCGAGCGCCGCATTCAGAACGTCCGGCGTTTCGATATACGACGCGTGTCCCGCGCCTTCGATGATGTCCAGCGGCACACCGGCCACGTCGGCGATCGCCCGGCACGCCGACGGGGGCGTCACGGCATCCTGCGCGCCGACAGCCACCGCGACCGGGCCCGCATTCGTCGCGACGTATTGCGCCAGCGCGCCGGCGACATCGCCATTCGAGAGCAGATGCGTCGCCTGACGGTAGCCCTCAGGCAGCACGCGTGCCATGTTCCATTTCACCCACGCACGGGGCAGGGTCGCCGCATCGGGGGCGACGAGGTTGTCGCTGCGCTCACGCGCCATGCCGGCCGGGCCGAGCTTGTCGAGCATCGCCAGGCGACTGTCACGCTTGGTCAAACGCACCTGCGCATCGGCCTTGCCGTAGCCGCCTGCCGGCGAGCAGAGAAAGAGCCCGCGCACACGCTGAGGCGCACGACTCGCAAACTGCGTCGCCATGATCGCGCCCAGCGAATGACCGACGAGCGCGACACGCGCCAGCCCCAGCGCATCGAGCCACGCCTCGAGGGCATCGGCGTAGGCGTCGGCGTGCGGTTCGGCGTCGGCGACGTTCGTCGTCTGCCCGTAGCCCGGCGCATCCCATGCGTACAGCGCGGCCTTCAGGCCCGTGGCTTCGAATTGGGCCAGCCACGACGCCGCGCCGGATCCGATGCCGTGCAGCATCACGACCGGCATGGCGCCCTCGGCTCGCGTTCCCGCGCTGCGATAGCCGACGGTGCCCGCGCGCGTGGCGACGGTGCGGTACGGGAAGACGTCCAGACGCGCGCGTAGCGGCGCGACGACGGCGTCTTCGGGTACTTCGGACGGAAAGGCTTCGGCTTGCATGGCTTGGACTGGACGTCTGGCTTCGTGAATTCCTGCCGGTGTGGCGCTTGCGACGGGCAAGCCCCTCACCGGACGTTCCGGGACAACGGCCCCCGGCGGCTTACTTCAGATCGCGCTTGATCTGCGCGAGCGGCGAATCGGGCGGATACGTCGGCGTGACCGGTTTTTGCGAGCCGAGCATCACGCACATGAGCGCGTCTTCGTCACCGATGTTGATTTCCGTGCGATACACGCCCGGCGGCACCGAGATCAGGTCGCGTTCGCCAAGAATGGCTTCCCACGTTTCGCCGTCGCGCTCGCAGATCACCTTCATCTTGCCGCGCATCACGAAGAAGATTTCCTCGACATCCATATGGATGTGGCTCGGGCCGATGTTGCCGGCCGGGATCACCATCGTCGAGAACGTGAAGTGACCGGCGGGCACCGTGTTGACGTCCTTGGCCACCCCCGTGCCGCCCGTGCCGACGTAGCGCATTTGCGCACGGCGGTACTTCGGGTCGTAGTCGGCCTGGAACTTCAGCGCGTCCCAGTCGTATTTGCGCGTCGAGAAGCGGGCTACGCGCGTGTCCAGCCAGTCGCCGAACGCCTGGCCTTCGGCCTGCGTCCAGCTCTCGACGGCCTGCGGCGTCGCGGTGTTTTTAGCGTCGGCTTGCGCCATGGTCTAACTCCTTGAAGGCGTTGCGAATAAGGACGGCTCGTCAGGGCATCACGAAGCCGCCGTTGACGGGCAGCACCTGCCCGGTCACGAAACGGGAAGCATCGGAGAGCAGGAACAGCACTGGGCCGATCACGTCGTCGGGCACCTGGGCGCGCGGCAGCGCACGTCCCTCCAGGTAATGACGATGGCGCTCGACGGGCACGTAGGCCGTCGCTTCCACCTCGACGAGTCCGGGCGCGATGGCGTTGACGGTGATGCCATCCGGGCCGAGTTCGCGGGCGAGCGAACGTGTCATTGCCATCACGGCGCCCTTGCTGGCCGTGTAAGCGAGCAGACGCGGTGCGCCCCACAGCGCGGTATCCGACGCGATGTTCACGACGCGCCCCTGTCCCGATGCGCGCAGGAACGGCAGCGCCGCCATCGTCATGAGCCAGGTGCCGCGCACATTGACGTTCATGACCGCATCCCAGGTCTCGATGCTCAACTCGGCGGCCAGCTTTCCGCCCGAGTTGGTGATCGCGCCGTTGTTGACCAGCCCGTCGATGCCGCCCATGCGCTCGGCAGCCACATTGCCAGCCGCGTCCACCGATGCCGGATCGGACAGATCGACGCGCACGAAATACACGGCATGACCCGCGCCGCTCAGCTCGGCCGCAAGCGCCTCGCCGGCCTGCGAGGCGATATCGGCGATCGTCACTTGCGCACCCCGTGCCACGGCGGCACGGACGAACCCTTCGCCAAGGCCACGCGCGCCACCGGTAATCAGCAGCTTCTTGCCGTTGAGCGGCGCCAGCGTGTCGGCGTCGAGCGGGAGGATGGGCAGTTCGTTCACGTTGAAATTCCTTGTCGCTCAGGCGATGTTCATGGCGGCACGCGGCACGTAGTGCAGCGCGCGGCGCTCCAGCCAGACCACGGCGGCGTATGCCGCGATACCGATGACGGTGAGCCCCGCGATGGAGACGAACACCATCGCGGTATTGCCCTGGCCTTCGCCGTAGACCAGCAGGTAGCCCAGGCCGCGGTCTCCACCGACCAGTTCGCCCACGGTCACGCCGATCACGGCCAGCGTCGACGCGATGCGCAAGCCCGCGAAGAGCGCCTGCATGGCCGACGGGAATTCAACGAAGCGGAAGATCTGCCAGCGACGGCCGCACAGGGCACGCACCAGGTTGACCATGTCCGGGTCGACGGCGCGCACGGCACCGAGCACGTTGATCATGACGGGGAAGAAGACGATCAGCACGGCCACGAGGATCTTCGGGTAGATCGTGTAGCCCATCCACATGACGAACAGCGGGGCAAACGCGACCTTCGGTGCGATCTGCAGCGCGAGGATGTACGGCGAGAGCATGGCTTCGGTCGACGGCGACAGGCCCAGGATCACACCGATCATCACACCCAGTGCCGAGCCGATCACGAAGCCCGCGATCACTTCGAGCGCCGTCACACCAATGTGCAGCCACAGGTTCTCGACCTGGAACATACGGACGCCTTCGACCACGGTCGACGACAGCTTGGGCAGCACGAACTCGGGCACGCCGAGCGCCGTCGGGCCCCATTGCCAGACGGCCGCGAAGATCAGCAGCAACGCGAAGCTGCCAACGGTCAGTTGCGTTTTGGAAAGGGATTTCATAGCGAGGATTCCTGTGTCTTGCAGTGTCGTGTGCGAGGATCAGCCGAGGTGGTCGTCGCGACCCACCTTGAGCAGTTCCATCAGATGGGCCACGTATTCGTTCATGCCCGCCTGCTTGCGACGCTCGATCGGGTTGTCGCGGTGCGGCAGATCGACCGTGATCTCCTCGATGATCGTGCCCGGGCGCTCGCTCATCACGAACACGCGATCCGACAGCGCAATCGCTTCGGCGAGGTCGTGGGTGATCATCAGCGCGGTCTTGCCTTCGTCGGCGAGCATCTGCGCGAGATCCTGCTGGAGCACCATCTTGGTCTGCGCATCGAGCGCCGAGAACGGCTCGTCCATGAGCAGCACGTCCGGCTCGACGGCCAGCGTGCGTGCCAGGGCCGCGCGCTGACGCATGCCGCCCGAGAGCTGGTGCGGATAGTGATTCTCGAAACCCTTCAGGTGGCAGCGCGCGAGCAGCGCCTTGGCCACCTCCGCACGCTCGGCCTTGCCGCGCCCGCGAATCTGCATCCCCAGCTCGACGTTCTTTTGGATCGAGCGCCACGGCATGAGCAGGTCTTTCTGCAACATGAACGCGACTTGCTGCGACGGGCCGCGCACCGGCTTGCCCGCGAGCGTCACCTGCCCCTCGCTCGGCGCATAGAGACCGGCGCCCATGTTGAGCAGCGTGCTCTTGCCGCAGCCGCTCGGGCCGATCAGCGAGACGAATTCACCGGCCTTGATGCCGATGGATACGTCCGAGACGGCCGTCATCTCGCCCTTGCCCTGGCGATTCTTGAACCGACGCGTGACGCCGCGGTATTCGATGGCGAACGGCATGAGTGCCGCCGCCGGCTGCGCCTGACGTCCCTCGGCATTCGCCTCGGCTACGTTCGCGTCCTTCAATTGAATCGACCTGAGCATTGGAAACCACCGTGTTTCTGGATGTTCAACTTGCCTCGGGCAGCCTGCTGCGGCATTTCGCTTGCATGGCTTGCCAGCCTGACTTCCCTTTCGGGGTGCGTTTCATATACGAAACGTTGATTTATGTATGGATCAATTATAGGGAGGGAATGGCGAAGTCAAAATTGTTTTTTGACTAGGGGAAACCCGCATCCAACGACGTTGGCTGCCCGGCACCCACGGTTGCCGGAACGAAAAAACGCCGGCAAGCAAATGCCGGCCGGCGCAGGAAGAGAGACCACTATGCGTTTGCGTTGCGAGGTGCGTCAGAACGAGTGATGCACGCCCGACAGCACGATGAACTGATTGCCCGTCGACGACGCGCCGATCGTGTTGATGGCCGTGACCGCGCCATTGCCGCTCGCGTGTTGGTACACACCGCTCAGGTACACCTGCGTACGCTTTGAGAAGGCGTAGATGTCACCCAGGCTGACCTGCGTCCAGCGCTTGCCCGACAGGGAGGTCGTGGCCGCGCCGAAGGTGATGGTGTTGGCCGCGCCCGTCGCATAGTTGGCGCCCCCGTCGAACGACTGGTAGGTATCACTGTAGCCCGCCGATTGCAGCTTCACGCGCGTGTACAGCGCGTGCAGCAGCCACGGCCCGAAGCCGTACGAGACGCCTGCCCCCATGTTCTCGACGTTCGATGCCGCGTAGCTGCCGACCGCTTGCCCCTGGAAGGTTGCGCCGCCGAGCACGGCGACGTTCGGCGTGCGGTTGTTCTCGTTCGAGTAGACCGCCGAGGCCTTGAAGCGGCCGTTCGTGTAGTTCGCGGCCACACTCCACTTGCGTCCGTTGGCGAAGTTCGTGTTGTTGCCGAACGAGATCATGCTGCCCGCCTTGAAGCCAGCGAAGTCGGGCGTGACATAGCGCACGGAGTTGTCGACCTGCACGACGGAGGTGTTCGCCAGTTCGTCGACGTTACCCGGGTGGAACATGTACCAGTTCATGCCCAGGTAGGCTGTGCTCATCGGCCCGAGCCAGTCGAAGTTGAACGTGGTCATGTGACCGATGGTGAGCGTGCCCATCTTGTCCGACTGCAGACCGACCCACGACTGGCGGTTGAACATCGCACCCGCCTTGACCGTATTGCCGGAGAGCGTCGAGAAGCCGTTTTCGAGCAGGAAGATCGCGCGATTGCCACCGCCCAGATCCTCGACACCGCGAAAGCCCCAGCGATCCGGCTGCGTAGCGCCCTGCTGGGCGATCCAGTTCGCGTTGCCGCCCTGGTTGTTCACGTACGCCATGCCGGCATCCAGGCTACCGTAGATCGTAACGTTGCTTTGCGCCTGCGCTGCGACTGGCACACCTGCCGCCAACAGCATTGCCGCTGCCAACGTCGTCATGCCAGGGATCCGCCCCATCGGAAACCGCTTCATCTGTGTACTCCTGTTATTCGATGATTCGAGAACGGTGAAGACGCAGGACGCAATGCGCGGCAACCCAAGCCGGCCGCCTTGTCACGCATTCGTCTATTTGCGTTCCACCTATGAAACGTTGGATTACTTATGAAACCAACTGACCGAAGCTTAGGCCAGGTAACGCAGGAGTCCCGCAGCGGAGATACACGAATTGATAAGAAGAAATTGGCGTGCTAGCGGGTGCGTGTAGCAGCGGCAAAGTGGCGTCTTGCCTGCGATCCGGGCGATGCCATTCGTTCCGTTGGCGCCGCTGGGCGTCCCATCTTGCCACCGTTTGAGGCCGACCCGCTCCCTCGGTATTTACCCGAGGATGCCTTGCCTTCGATCGAATCAAAAACAATAATATTTGAACACTACGTTCATATTTGAACATTTTATTTTTCTGGTCTGTCGCCACTTTCGTCAAAGGATGTTCCCATGCAAGCTCCTCTCATCGGCATCAACGGTGCCGGCATCGGCGGTCTGGCCGCCGCCATCGGATTGCTGCGCGCCGGTTTCCGCGTTCGCGTGTATGAGCAGGCGACGCAGTTCGCCCGTGTCGGCGCGGACATCAACCTGACGCCCAACGCGGTGCGCGCGCTCGACGGTCTCGGTGTCGGCGATGCCTTGCGCAAGTCAGCGGCACAGCCGAGCCATCGCATCAGCCGCACGTGGGACACGGGCGAGGAGACCTCACGTCTGGAGATGGCCCGCACGGCGCAGACGAAATACGGCGCGCCGCAACTCACGATGCATCGCGCCGACCTGTTACAGGCGCTGGAGCAGGCTGTGCCGGCGGCATCGATTGCGCTGGGCAAGAAGCTCGTGTCGTTCGAAGCGCCTGGCCACGCGCAGTCAGGTCCCATTCGACTCACGTTCGCGGACGGCACGCACGACGACGTCGACGTGCTCATCGGTGCGGACGGCATCCACTCGGTTGTGCGCACCGGCCTGTTCGGGCCGGAGTCGCCGGAGTTCACCGGCGTGGTGGCGTACCGCGCGGTCGTCCCGGCGGACAGGCTCGGCGGTGTGCCGAATCTTGGCGCGTTCACCAAATGGTGGGGACCGACCTCGTCGAGCCAGATCGTGACGTTCCCGCTCAATCTCGGCCGCGACATCTTCGTCTTCGCCACGACGCCGCAGGACAGCTGGACGCTGGAATCGTGGACGGCGCCGGGCGACGTCCACGAGTTGCGCGCCATGTACGCCGACTATCACCCGGAGGCACGCGCCCTGCTCGACGCCTGCGACAGCGTGCTGAAGTCAGCGCTGTACGTGCGCGATCCGTTGCCGCAATGGTCGCGCGATCGGGTGTCGTTGCTCGGCGATGCCAGCCATCCGATGATGCCGTTCATGGCGCAAGGCGCGGGCATGGCGATCGAAGATGCTGTGGTACTGTCTCGCCACCTGGCGGCCGTGGGTCCGAGCGCCGACGCCTCTACGCTTGCCGCCGCCCTCGCGCGCTACGAGGTGTCGCGACGCGAACGCACGGCACGCGTGCAGATCGGCTCGCGCGGCAACCAGTGGCTCAAGGAAGGCGGCAATGCCGATTGGGTCTACGAATACGATGCGTGGCAAGTTCCGCTCGCGGCCTGAACGCCCCCCGGGGTGGCGCAAGCGCCGCGCTGCCCTGTCCCGATGCCCCCCGACGATTGGAATGGAATGCATGACCAAAGCCAGGCAAGACCTCGTACCCACGACCGGCGCCGCCCCCGCCGTTGGCGACGGGCAGGACAACGGACAGACCGGCCTCGTGACGCCTGTCATGCGTGCGCTCAAGTTGCTGCGTTTCGTGGCGGACGGCGGATCGACGGCCAACGTCAGCGACGTCGGCCGCCGTATCGGGGTCAATCGGGTGACGGTCATGCGTCTGATCGAGACGCTGCAGTTCGAGGGCGTGCTGGAGCCGTTGCCGCAAGGGGGCCATCGGCTCGGACTCAATTTCCTGACGCTGGCGGCTAGCGCACTCGCCGGCGAGGATCACCTGGCGACGGCACGGCGCGTGCTCTCGCGCGTAACGACCGAGACCGGACTATCGAGCTATCTCACCGTGCTCGACGGCGCCCAGGTTCGCTATCTGCTATGCGAGACGCCAGCGTTGCCGCTCGTGAGCAATATTCGCGCAGGCAGCCGCGTCACGGCGCATTTGACGGCACCGGGTCGGGCGCTGCTCGCGCATCTGGGGACCGAGCGCCGCCGCGCGTTGCTCGGCCCGGAACCGCTCGCGGCCGCCACGGCACAAAGTGCCCGCACGTATGCCGCGCTCGATGCCCAGCTCACGCGCGATCGCGACGCGGGATGCGCCTGGAGCCAGGACGGCTTCGAAGCGGGCATCGACGCCTGCGCCGCCGCCGTGCTGGACGCCCACGGCAGACCGTTGGCAGCCCTGAGCGTTGCCGGTCCGCGCGCGCTGGTCGGCACCGATACGCTCACACGCGAGCGTACGGCGCGCGCCGTCAAGTCGGGCGCTGCCGATCTCGCCATCCTGCTGGCCGACGCGCCCGCGTTTCTCGCCGCCGCCGAACGCGGCTGAGCCACCGTAATCGTACGGTCATCGCACGATGTCAGACGGCGATGGCGGAGAGCTTGCGTTCCCCGAGCGGCGTGACGCGCAGCGCGCGCGGCTCGCGGGTGGGTTCGAGCCACTTGGCATGGAGGCAGGTGGTGAGCAGCGCCGCCCCCAGAGCGCCCCCCAGATGCGGCTTTCGTTCGCTCCAGTCGGGGCAGGTGCAGGCGAATCGGCGCCGATGGGTGCGGGCCGCGGTGAGGTCGATGCCGACGGCGGTAAGCCCGTCGACGCCGGCATCCGTGAGCGCGACGTCGCTACCCTCGATGCGAAGCCAGCGGCGCTCATGCATCCGCGCGAAGAGATCGACGGCGATCTCCCCGGCGAGATGGTCATAACAGGTTCGCGCGTGGCGAAGCGGCACGGGCGTGGAACGACTGGCCGGCACAGGGCGCGGCCGCAACTCACGCGTGGCGAGCACGGCGCTGGCGAGCGCTTCGATGGCGGCCGCCGTCTCCGGCGTGGCAATGCGGAAATAGCGATGTCGTCCACGGGACTCCTGCGCCAGCACACCGCCGTCGACCAGCCGCGCCAAGTGCCCGCTTGCACTGGAGGGCGACAGCCCGGCCACCAGCGCCAACTCCCCCGCCGGACGGGCAGAGCCGTCCATCAACGCCCACAGCATGGTCATGCGCCCGCCATCGGCGAGCAACGCGGCGAGCGAACTGACGCCGGGGGCGTAGTCTCTTGCGATGTCCACAGCAGGACTCCGGTAAGGAATATGAAGTGCAGTATCGGCTGCAGTAACGGCAGTATAGGCCCGGCGATGCGTTCAACACTTCAGCACGGGATGAAACGTGCCGGTCGTCCGGTGCGCCATGATTGGCACCGTCATCCGCTCATCTCCAGTCGCCCGCCATGCCTGCCGCCAACGTCGATCTCCCCACCGTGCCGCCGCCCGCCAATGCGCTGGCCGCCGTGGTTCACCCGAATCCGTACCCGTACTACCAATCGCTCGCCGCGCGGCGTCCGTTCGACTTCGATGCCACGCTCGGCCTTTGGGTCGCGGCAGGACCCCAGGCGCTGGCCGCTGTGCTGCGCGATCCGGCCTGCGGTGTGCGGCCAGTCGGCGCAACGATTCCGGCCGCGCTGGCCAATGGTGCCGCAGGCGACTGGTTCGGTGCGCTCATCCGGATGAACGACGGGCCCGCGCACGCCGCGATGAAGCCCTGGTTCACGGGGCGCCTCGCCACGCTGCAAGCCGACGGCGCCACCCTCGACCGACTGCGTGACGCCAGCCAGGCGGCGTGTGCGGACGCTTATCTCGCCCAGGGGGACACGCCCGCCGCCCGCCTCGACGATTTCGTCTTCCGCCAGCCGATCTATGCCCTTGCGGCGTGGCTAGGCGTTCCGTCCTCGCAGTGGGTCGACGTGTACGACGAGGTTCGTACGCTCGTCGCCGCGATGGCAGAAGCCGCCAAGCCGTCGCCGCGCGCCGAGGCGCTCGCCCGCGGACACGGCGCCGCCACGACACTGCGCCAGCGTGCCATGCACTGGCTCGACAACGATGCCGCCCCGGGAACCTGGCTGCACGACACGGCCCGAAGCGCGGCACACGACGACGCCATCGACTACGCCGTGCTCACGGCCAACGTCGCGGGCCTCTTCACGCAAGCGCATGACGCCTGTGCTGGACTGGTCGCCAACAGCCTGCGCCGTCTTGCAAGGCATGCGTCGCCCGGCGCCGTACCTGTCGACACTGGCCGTCAGGCACTCCCGGCCAACCTCGCCGTCGCCATCACGGCCGTCGGCGAGGTGATTCGCCACGATCCGCCCGTGCAGAACACCCGACGATTCCTGCATGCGCCTGCCGTCATCGGTGAACGCACGCTTGCACGCGGTGACGCAATCCTGGTGGTGCTGGCCGCTGCGCCCGCCGGTGCCGCGCCGAACGACGTGGCCTGGACCTTCGGGCACAGCGCCCACGCCTGCCCGGGGCGCTCGCCGGCCAGCACCATCGCCGCCGTGGGTGTCCAGTCGATGCTCGACAACAATGCAGATCTCGGCGCCATTGCCACCGGCGCGGCGTATCACCCGCTCAGCAACGTTCGCATTGCACGTTTCCACGATGACGCGTCGGCGGTTTGAGGTCAGTGACCGTTCTCCGGGCATTGTTTTAACTGATGGAACCAATGTTCCATCAGTTAAAACGTGAAGCGCCGCTCAAAAACCCTGCAAACATAAGGCTCTGCGCCGGGGCGCCGCTGAGTTCGGGAATTTCGGGCAGGATGGCAGTTTACTTTCGCGTGTCCTCGCCATGGCTTCCCGGTGCGCGTCCGCTTCGTCTTCCACTGCTCACATGTCCGATACACACACTGACGGCATGCCCATGCCCGCGCGGGCCTGGGCCGTTGCGACCGTCATGCTCGCCATCTCCCTCGCGGTGCTCGATGGGGCGATTGCCAACGTCGCGCTCCCCACCATTGCGCGTGACCTCAACGCCAGCCCGGCCACGTCGATCTGGATCGTCAACGCCTACCAGCTCGCCATCACCATCTCGTTGCTGCCGCTTGCTGCCCTCGGCGAGATCGTGAGCTACCGCCGCGTCTATACCGTCGGGCTCGCGCTCTTCACCGTCGCCTCGCTGGGCTGCGCGCTCTCGGATTCACTCGTCACGCTCACGCTCGCGCGCGTGGTGCAGGGCTTCGGTGCGGCCGGCATCATGAGCGTGAACACCGCGCTGGTGAAAGCGATCTACCCGTCGCGCTGGCTTGGACGCGGCGTGTCGCTCAACGCGCTCATCGTCGCCATCTCGTCCGCCGCCGGCCCGACGATTGCCGCCGGGGTGCTGTCCATCGCGACCTGGCCATGGCTCTTTGCCATCAATGTGCCGCTCGGCGTGATTGCCATTGCGATCGCCATGCGCTCGCTGCCCGACACGGTCCGCGCCTCGCACCCGTTCGATTGGACCGGCGCCCTGTTGAGCGCGCTCACGTTCGGCTTGCTCATCTCCGGCATCGACGCCGTCGGCCACGGCCAGGCGCGCTGGCTGGTCGCGCTCGAGGTCGCTGCCGCCATCGTCATCGGTACGGTTTTCGTGCGACGTCAACGCACCCAGCCGGTGCCGCTATTGCCCCTCGACCTGCTGCGCATTCCGATTTTCGGGCTGTCGATCTGCACGTCGATGGCGTCGTTCTGCGCGCAGATGCTCGCGTACGTCGCGCTGCCCTTCTTCCTGCAGGATTCGCTCGGCTTCGATCGTGTCCAGACCGGCTTGCTGATGACGGCCTGGCCGCTCACCATCGTCGTCGTCGCGCCGCTGGCCGGGCGGCTGCTGGAGTATTACAAGCCGGGACTGCTCGGCGCGATCGGTCTGACAGCGCTCGCCCTCGGCCTGCTTGCGCTCGGCTTGCTGCCCGCGCACCCGCATCCGGCCGATATCGTCTGGCGCATGGCCGTGTGCGGTTTCGGCTTCGGCCTGTTTCAGTCGCCCAACAATTACGCGATGCTCATGGCCGCCCCGGCGCATCGCAGCGGCGGCGCGAGCGGCATGCTGGGCACCGCGCGCCTGACCGGGCAGACAACCGGCGCCGCGCTCGTGGCCCTCGTCTTCAGCGTCTCCCCATCTGGCCACGGCACGCGCGCCTCGCTCTTCGTGGCTGCCGCGTTCGCCGCGGTAGCGGCCGTGGTGAGCAGCCTGCGCACGTTGCCCGCCGCCCAGCCGGGCGCACATTCGGCACGCGGATGAGCGCGGTGTCCCGGTGGCCTGAGTGCCTTCATCCGGTCGCCCGCCCGGCCGTGCTACACTGCCGACCTTTTACGGCTCGCCCGCGCGGGCCGCAAATCCCATGAGTTTCTGCGCCATCGATTTCGGCACTTCGAATTCTGCCGTCGCCGTGCAAGACGGCGCCGCCATGCGTCTGGTCGAACTGGAAGCCGGCTACGGCACGCTGCCGACCGCCGTATTCTTCAATGCCGATGAAGGTGGCCGCGTATCGTTCGGCCGTCAGGCCGTCGCCGATTACGTCGATGGCTACGACGGGCGCCTGATGCGCTCGCTCAAGAGCCTGCTCGGCTCCTCCCTGATCGAAAGCACCACCGACCTCGGCAACGGCGCGGCGATGCGCTACATCGACATCATTTCCACGTTCCTGCGTCATCTGCGCACGCACGCGCTCACGTCCGGCGGCGGCGATTTGCGTCAGGTGGTCATGGGCCGCCCCGTGTTCTTCGTCGACGACGATCCGCGCGCCGACGCCGCCGCGCAGCGCTCGCTCGAACAAAGCGCGCGTGACGTGGGCTTCCACGACGTGCAGTTCCAGTTCGAGCCGATTGCGGCCGCGTTCGATTACGAGTCGCGCCTGAACGATGAGCAGCAGGTGCTCGTCATCGACATTGGCGGCGGCACCTCGGACTTCTCGCTCGTGCGTGTCGGACCGGATCGGGCACGTCATCTGGATCGCAAGGACGACGTGCTCGCCCACCACGGCGTGCATATCGCCGGCACGGACTTCGACCGCCGCATCGAGCTCGCCACGATCTTGCGCGAACTCGGTTACAAGGCACTCGGCCCTGATGGCAAGGAAGTCCCGAACCGGATCTACTTCGATCTGGCGACGTGGCATCTGATCAACACGGTCTACACACCGAAGCGCGTCGGCGAGCTGGCACTCACGGCGCATCTGTACGCCGATCCGGCCCATCACCGGCGCCTGATGCGCACGGTCGAGCAACGCCTCGGGCACGCGCTCGTCGGCCATGCCGAAGACGCAAAGATCGATGTTTCCTCCGGCGGCGAGACACGCATCGACCTGTCGGTGATCGAGCGCGACCTCGCGGTCGCGTTCTCGGAAGCGGGATTGGTGGAAGCGGTCAGCGACGAGATCGCGAGCATCACGGCAGGCGCCGTGCATACGGCGGCGTTGGCCGGCCTGCGTGCCGAAGACGTCGATGCGCTCTACTTCACCGGCGGGTCCACGGGCCTGCGCTGTCTTTCCGGTGCGATGTGCGCCGCCTTTCCGAAAGCGACGCCGGTGTTCGGTGACCGTCTCGCCAGCGTGGCGCTGGGGCTCGGCATTCACGCGAGACGCGTGTTTGCCTGAGCGATCGCCAGCGCCCCGCCGGCGGTCCTGCGGGGGTCCGTTACTGGAACGCGACTTCGTTGAAACTGCGCAGTTTGCGACTGTGCAGACGATCCAGACCGTTATCGCGCAGCAGTTCCATCGTCTTCACGCCGATCTTCAGATGCTGGTCGACGCGCTCGCGATAAAACCGGTCCGCCATGCCGGGCAACTTCAGTTCGCCATGCAACGGCTTGTCGCTCACGCATAGCAAGGTGCCGTACGGCACCCGGAATCGAAAGCCGTTCGCCGCAATCGTCGCACTCTCCATGTCGAGCGCAATGGCTCGGCTCTGACTCATGCGCTGCACCGGTTCGCGGTGATCGCGCAACTCCCAGTTCCGATTATCGACGGTGACGACCGTGCCCGTGCGCATCACGCGCTTGAGTTCGAAATCGTCGAGCTGCGTGACGTCGGCGACGGCGCGCTCGATCGCGACCTGCACTTCGGCCAGCGGCGGCACCGGCACCCACCGCGGCAGATCGTCGTCGAGCACGTGATCCTCGCGCACATACCCGTGCGCGAGGCAGTAGTCGCCCAGACGCTGCGAGTTGCGCAGCCCGGCACAGTGGCCGAGCATGACCCAGGCATGCGGGCGCAGCACGGCGATGTGATCGGTGATGGTCTTCGCGTTGGACGGTCCCACGCCGATGTTGACCATCGTGATGCCCGTATTGTCCGGGCGCACGAGGTGATACGCCGGCATCTGCGGCAGGCGCGGCGGCGGCGTGCCCCGCGCGTCGCGCGCGTCGATGTTCTGGTTCCAGTGCGTGACGTTGCCCGGCTCGACGAAGGCCGTGTACTGGCTGCGGTACTCACGCAACGCCGGATCGTCGGTCGCGCTCATCAACTCACGCCCCAGTTCGACGAACTCGTCGATATAGAACTGGTAGTTCGTGAAAAGCACGTAGTTCTGGAAATTCTCGGGCGACGTAGCCGTGTAATGGCGCAGGCGATGCAGCGAATAGTCGACGCGCGGCGCCGTGAACAGGGCGAGCGGCAGGATCTCGCCGGGCAACGGATCGCGCGTGCCGTTCACGATGCTGTCGTCCATCGCCGCCAGGTCGGGCACGTCAAATACGGTGCGCATGGCGCGCAGGTGCGTCTGATCGAGATCGCCTTCGAGATAGACGCCATCCTGGTAAGCGAAATGCACGGGAATCGGCTCGTCGGAAACGCCCACGTCGAACGCTACGCCGTGATTGTGGGCCAGACGGCGAAGCTGCTCGACGTAGTAGTTCTCGAACAGATCCGGTCGCGTGACCGTCGTCTGGTAACTGCCCGGCCCCGAAACGAAACCATACGACAGGCGCTTGTCCAGTTGGGTGATGTCTTCGGTGGTGATGCGAATGAATGGGTAATGCGCGCTCACACGCCGCGTCGCTTCCTTCTGCGTGGAAAAACGGTCGAAAGCGGCGCGAAGGTACGCCGTGTTGGCGTCGTAGATCGTCTTCAGGTAGGCAACAGCTTCCACCGGATCGGTGATCGATCGGGTGGCATGGACCGGTTCTTGTTCGGACATGCACAAACCTCTTCTGTCTTGATCATGAGGATGAGTATGCACCCATTGTGACACGACCGGCAGGCGTCTCCGCGTCCTGGCCGCTGCCGTGGCCGAGCCAGTCGAGCGCGCCCTCGCCGGCCGTCTGCGCGCCCGGTCCGGCACGCCGTATCGCCACGCCGACCGCAAGCACGTCGATGGCGGCGAGATGCAGGATTCGCGCGATCATCGTCACGTGAGCGCCCATCGTCTCGACGTGATCGTTGGGCAGGACCAGCGTCGCCTTGCGCGCCAGCGGCGAGTTGCGGGCCGTGAGCGCAATGACCTTCGCGCCTCGCGCCACGGCAGTATCGACGGCACGGTTCAAATCCGCCGAGCGGCCCGACGCCGAAATCGCGACCACCACGTCGCCGTCGCCCAGCAGCCCCGCCGACGCCTGCAACAAGTACGGGTCGCCGTAGGCGATGGTCGGCATGCCGAAGCGGAAGAACTTGTAGTGCGCGTCCTGCGCGATCACGCCGGAATTACCCAGCCCGTAGAACTCGATGCGGCGCGCCCCATCGAGCAACGTGACCGCCGCCTCGAGCGTGCGCGCGTCGAGGTGCTCGCGCATCTGCAAGATCGACGACACCGTGTTGTCGAGCACCTTGGCGCTGAATTCCGCCGCCGAGTCACCCACGTGCACCTGCCCGTGACGCACCGGCAGCGTGCCAGTCAGCGCACTCGCGAGTTTGAGCTTGAAGTCCGAAAGCCCCTGACAGCCGAGCTTGCGACAAAAGCGGATGACCGTGGGCTGGCTCACTCCCGCCAGACGCGAGATTTCCGCCACTGGCTCCGCAAGCAGCGCACGCGGTTGCTTGAGCGTGAGTTCAGCCACGCGCTGCTCGGCCGGGCTCAACCGGTCTCGCAAGCGATGCAGGCGGTCGATCAATGCGCCCGCGCCCGCCGCATGCGTGCCGAGCTGTTCGGCCAGAATGGCGGATGTGCCCAGGAACGCCGGGTGATCCGCCGTGATGACGTAGGTCGGGATCGGCTTGAGATACGCCTCGAAGCGGCCCTTCGCCTCGAAGCGCTGGCGAAACGGCGAGTCCTCGAACAACTTGCCGAGCTTCGGGATCACACCGCCCCCCAGATACACGCCGCCCACGGCGCCCAGCGACACCGCGACATTGCCCGCGAGCGTGCCGAGCATCGCGCAGAAGCAATCGACGGTCTCGCGCGCGAGCGGATCGCCCGCCTGGGCGAGCTTCACGATGTCTGGCGTCTCCAACGAGGGAACGGTGCGGCCATCTCGCCCCGCCAACGCTTGATAGATGAGCGCCATGCCGGGCCCGGATACGAGACGCTCGAACGACACATGCGAAAACTGCTTCCACGCGTAGCGCAGCACCTCGATTTCGCGCTCGTCCGCCGGCGCGAACGTCGTGTGCCCGCCTTCGCTGCCGAGCGCGATCCAGCGGTCTGCCGCCGGAATCAGGCCCGATACGCCAACGCCGGTGCCCGGGCCAAGCAGGCCGATCACGCCCCCCGGCTGCGGTTCGCCGCCGCCCACCTGTCGCTTCTGCGCATCCGACAGATATGGCAGCGCCATCGCCAGTGCGGTGAAATCGTTGACGACCAGCAGCGTCTCGAAATGCAGTGCCCGACGCGTCGCTTCGATCGAGAAGTGCCAGTCGCGATTCGTCATGCGCACCTCGTCGCCGGCAATCGGGTTGGCAATCGCGATCGCGGCGTGCCGCACCGGTTCTGCGTGATCGGCCTCGTCAAGATAGGCGCGGATGACTTCGGGAACGCCGGGAAAATCGTCGCAGGCATAGTCCCGAATCTCGATGAGATCTCCGGGGGCGACTTCCAGCGCGAAGCGGGCGTTGGTGCCGCCGATGTCGGCCAGCAGTCGCGGACCACTCATGTGCGGTGGATTATTCCTCACTCCAGAAGACATCGATGTTCACTCCTTCACAATGGATCAGCCGGGAGATGGCGTTGTCCTGCGCCTCTGCCTGCGCCGCTTCGAACACGGCACGTTTGGCGGGACCTTGAATTTGCAGCATGAGCCGATCGCAGGACGCCAGGGCCGCCAGCGACCACGACACGCGCAAGTGCGGCGCGTGCTGCGGCTGCACGAGCACGAACCTGTCGTGCGTGGTGATGGCGTTGCGCCATTGCACCGCATCGGCGAAAAGCGACGCCGTATGGCCGTCCTCGCCCATGCCGAGCACACACACTTGCGGCACGCCATGCACCCACGTGTCGTTGAGCGTTTGCACGTGCAGCGCGGCGGAAGTCGTCGTGTCCACCAACGGCAACCAGTGCGCGCCGTCCACGCCGGGCAGCAGCGTCTCGGCGACCAGCCGGGCATTGCTCTCGGCGTGTGTGGGCGGCAGCCAGCGGTCGTCGACGAGCGTGATGTCGACGTCGCGCCACGCCACCGGCAGCCGGGCCAGTTGCGAGAGGAATGCCTTGGGACTCGTGCCGCCCGACACGGCCAGCAACGCGCGCGGACGAATCGCCAGCGCCTCATCGAGCCGCGCGACGACGGCGTTGGCGAGCGCCAGGGCCTGTGCCTGCCGCGTGGGATAGGTGCGCCAGTGAATCATGGGTGTCGACCTCCGTTTTGCTTGACGCCGGGCGCGATCGCCCCCGGGCGCTTCCCCTCAGTTGTCTTCTTCGACCCAGCTCGTGCCGGACTGCGCGAGCAACGCGCTTGCGGCGGGCGGCCCCCAGGTGCCGGCGGCGTAGCGCTTGGGCCCCTTGTGCTGACGCGACCAGTACGCCTGGATCGGCGCGACCCAGCGCCAGGCCGCCTCCTGCTCGTCGCGACGGACAAAAAGGGCGAGGCGCCCGTTGATCACATCGAGCAGCAGCCGCTCGTATGCATCCATCCGATGTCCCTTGAAGAACTGGTCGAACGCCAGGTCGAGGTGAACCGTTTGCAGGTTCATGCCCTCGCCCGGTTGCTTCGCCAGACAGTAAAGGCGAATCGATTCGTTCGGCTGCAGGCGGATGACGAGACGATTGGCGCCGGCTTGCGCCGTCGCCTCGCCAAGCAACGGATAGGGTGTTGCGCGGTAGTTGACGACAATCTCCGCCACGCGCTCGCCCAGTCGCTTGCCCGTGCGCAGGTAGAACGGCACGCCGGCCCAGCGCCAGTTGTCGATCTCGGCCTTGAGGGCCACGAACGTCTCGGTCTGGCTCGATGGCGGCACACCGGGCTCGTCGACGTAGGCCGGCACCGCCGACTTGCCGATCGCGCCACCGCCGTATTGGCCTCGCACCACATTGCGCGCAACCGTGTCGTCGTCGAGTTGACGCAGCGAGCGCAGCACGCGCAATTTCTCGTCGCGCACGGCGTCGGCGTCCATCGACAGTGGCGGCTCCATCGCGACGATGGCCAGCAGTTGCAGCAAATGGTTCTGCACCATGTCGCGCAGCGCGCCGGTCTGTTCGTAGAACTCGCCACGCCCTTCGACGCCGATCTCCTCGGCAATCGTGATCTGGATGCTGTCGATCAGCTCGCGCCGCCACAACGGCTCGAAGATCGCGTTGCCGAAGCGCAGCGCCAGCAGGTTCTGCACCGCCTCTTTTCCGAGGTAGTGGTCGATGCGATAGATCTGGTCTTCGCGGAAGCTCGCGCCCACCGCGTCATTGATCGCCTCTGACGAGGCCAGATCGTGGCCCAGCGGCTTTTCCAGCACGATCCGGCTGTTCTCGTTGAGCTTGGCGCTGCGCAGCCCTTCACAAATGGGGATGAACAGCGACGGGCCGGTGGCCAGGTAAAAGATGCGCACGCCCCGCCGCTGGGCGAGACGCTCGGCCAGCACGCCGAACTCGGCTTCACGCCCAAGATCGAGCGGCATGTAGTCGATCGTGGCGAGAAACCGCGACCAGGTGCCCTCGTCCCAGACGTCCGGCTTGATATGCGCGCGCACGTGTTCCTCGCACCACGCATGGTACGCGGCGGCGTCCATCGGCTTGCGTGCAATGGCCAGGATGCGACCGGCATTCCCACCCGGGTCGACGTCGGCCTCCGAGCCCAATTGTCCCGTGCGGAATGCCCGGAACAGCGCAGGCAGCACTTTGCGCAATGACAAATCGCCGGTGGCGCCGAACAACACAAAGGTATAGGGTGAAGACGTGTTCATAGACAGCGTGGACTCCGTGCAACCGGACGTTTCTCCTCGGCGCCGCGTGGCGCGCCATCTGGCGAACGACCTGACCAACGCGCCAGCGAGCGCCGAACGGGTCGAACAGGTCGAGTGGGGCGCCGGATATGGCAGAGGTCCGGATGTGACTGAAGAAGCGCAACTTTGACACTGCATTGTAGTTTAACTACACTTCTACGCAACAAAATCTCGTGCTTTGACTACATCAGCACCCCATGATCGAGGCCAACGCATCGCCCCAATCCCGTTTGCGAGCGACGTCGCAGGCGTGAAACGCCTTGACCGCATCAAGCGCGTCAAGCGCGTCGAGCGCGTCAAGCGGCGTCATGGGTGGTTTGCGCATCCCCCGCAACGGGCGGCCCACAACGTCCCGGAAATCCCATGACCCAGTCTTCGCACAACGTGTCACTGCATCCGGTAGTGGAACGCGTGACCCAGCGCCTGATCGAGCGCAGTCGCGCATCCCGTCAGGCGTACCTGGAGGGCGTGGCCCGCGCCACGCAGGGGCAGCCCGGTCGCGAGTCGATCGGCTGCGCCAACCTCGCGCACGCCCTGGCCGCCGCCCCCGCCGACGACCGCATCAAGATCCGCACCGAGCGCACGCCCAATATCGGTATCGTCACCGCCTACAACGACATGTTGTCGGCACACGCCCCGTTCGTGGAGTTCCCCGACGTCATCAAGTCCGCCGCACGGGCGCATGGCGCCAGTGCGCAAGTCGCCGGCGGCGTGCCCGCCATGTGCGATGGCGTGACGCAGGGTTATGCGGGCATGGAACTCTCGTTGTTCTCGCGCGACGTGATTGCAATGGCCTCTGTCGTCGCACTCTCGCACCAGATGTTCGACGCGGCCATGTTCCTCGGCGTATGTGACAAGATCGTGCCGGGCATGGTCATCGCCGCCCAGGCGTTCGGTCACCTGCCTGCCGTTTTTGCCCCGGCGGGCCCGATGCCCTCCGGACTGCCCAACGACGAGAAGTCGCGTATCCGGCAGGAGTACGCCGCGGGCCGCATCACCCGCGCGGCGCTGCTCGATTCCGAACTCGCCGCGTATCACACGGAAGGCACCTGCACGTTCTACGGCACGGCCAACAGCAACCAGATGCTCATGGAATTCATGGGACTGAATCTGCCGGGCGCCTCATTCGTCAATCCGCATACGCCGTTGCGTCATGCGCTCACGCAGGCGGCCACGGCGCGCGCGGTGGCGCTGGCGAAGACCCGCACCAACACGTCCCACATTCTCGATGAGCGCGCGTTCATCAATGGCGTCGTCGGCCTGCTGGCCACGGGCGGCTCGACCAACCACACACTGCATCTGGTGGCAATGGCGCATGCGGGCGGCATTCTGCTCGACTGGCAGGACTTCGCCGAACTGTCGGACGTCACCCCGCTGCTCGCCCACGTCTACCCGAACGGCAAGGCGGATGTGAACCAGTTCCACGCGGCGGGCGGCCTGAACTTCGTCATTCGTGAGTTGCTCGATGCCGGTTTCCTCCACGACGATGTGACCACGGTCATGGGCCACGGTCTGCGCGCGTACACGCAGGAAGCGGTGCTGCGCGACGACGCGCTCACGTGGCAGGACGCCCCCGGCGCCAGTCTCGACGAAGGCATCGTGCGCCCGGCGTCGCGGCCGTTTGCGCACGAAGGCGGGTTGCGCATGCTGACGGGCAACCTGGGACGCGCGGTGATCAAGTCGTCCGCCGTCAAGCCCGAACATCAGACCGTGCGTGCGCCGGCGCGCGTGTTCTCCGATCAGGAGAGCGCGCAAACGGCATTCAAGGCCGGAGAACTGACGCGTGACGTGATCGTCGTCGTGCGCTTCCAGGGCCCGCAGGCGAACGGCATGCCGGAATTGCACAAGCTCATGCCGATGCTTGGCCTGCTGCAGGACGAAGGCCATCGTGTGGCGCTCGTGACCGACGGGCGGATGTCCGGCGCGTCGGGCAAGGTGCCCGCCGCCATTCATCTGTCGCCGGAAGCGGAGCAAGGTGGCATGCTCGCGCGCGTGCAGGACGGCGACATCATCACAATCGATTGCGAGAAGAACGTGTTGCACTGCGAAGTCGACGACGCCACGCTCGCCGCGCGCGCCCCGGCCCCGGTGCCGCAACGGCCGTTCGACCCGTGGCGCAACGTGTTCCGGCTATTCCGGCGCAATGTCAGCGCCGCACCGCACGGGGCATGCGTGCTGTTCGACGACTCGGAGTATCCGAAGCACGATTGACCGACCGACGCACCGCTCCGCCCTGCCGCGGCAAGGCGCCAGGTGCCGCACGTCAGGCGTCAGACGCCATCAGGCGGTCCTGGCGCTGGATGCACCCCAGATGCCGGTCATGAAGCGGACGGCTTGATGTTCTGGTTGCAACGGAACAGGTTTTTCGGGTCGTAGCGGGTTTTCACCGCGACAAGACGGTCGTAGTTAGGACCGTACGCCGCGCCGATACGCTCGGCCTCGTCCTGCGTCAGGAAGTTGACGTACACGCTGCCCAAGGCAAACGGCGCCGCCGCGTCGAAGAACGCGCGCGCCCATGCGATGCAACGCGCATCGTCGCTCGCCTCGGTCCAGCGGGCATGGACGTTCATGACATATTGGGCGTCGCGGCTCGAATAGGCCGTAGCATCGACCGGCACGCGCCCCGTCTGCCCCCCGATCTGACCAAAGAAGATTTCGCACTGCGGCGACGGGAGACCCTCGACGGCGTCGATCAGCACGTCGAGCAAGCCATCCGGTATCTCGGCCAGATTGTGGGATTTCCAATAGTTGCGCGCACCGGGCGTCAGCAGCGGATCGAACGCCTGTTGCCACATCGTGTACGGCATGGGTCCGAGATGTTCTCCATACGGGGAGCCAAACTTGCGTACCACCTCGACGGCTGCCGGGCCGTCGGCGACCGCGCCCGTGTAGCAGATCGCGAAAGCGATGATCGGTTTGCCGTGGACGTCGGCCGGCAGAAATGGCAGCGGTGGGGCGAGCCGCAGAACGGCCCATACCGAGAGGTCATCGGGCATCGCGTCGAAGGCGGTGCGATATTTCACGAGGGCCGCCTTTGCCTGTTCCAACGGCAATACGACGAGTCCGCCGTACACCTGCGGTCCCACCGGATGCAAGCGAAACTCGAACATCGTCACCACGCCGAAGTTGCCGCCGCCGCCGCGAATCGCCCAGAACAGATCCGCATGATGATCCGCATCGGCTTGCACCAGTTCGCCGTCGGCCGTGATGACATCCGCGCCGACGAGATTGTCGACCGTCATTCCGTATTGGCGACTCAGCCAGCCGAATCCCCCGCCGAGCGTCAATCCTGCCACGCCAGTGGTTGAATTGATCCCGAGGGGTGTCGCCAGTCCGAACGCCTGCGCTTCATGATCGAAATCGCCGAGCGTCGCGCCCGGCTCGACGTACGCGCGGCGCGCCGCCGGATCGACCCGTATCGACGTCATGGGCGACAAGTCGATCATCAGGCCGTCGTCGCAGACGGCGCTGCCCGCGATGTTGTGCGCCCCCCCGCGCACGGCCAGCCGCAATGCGTGGTCGCGCGCGAAGACCACCGCGCGGCGCACATCGGTAACGCCCTTGCAGCGCACGATCACCGCCGGGTGACGGTCGATCATGGCGTTCCATAGCCGGCGCGCGTCGTCGAAGCCCGGTTCGGCCGGCAGCAGCACTTGCCCTCTCGTCCCAACCTTGAGATCAGCGATGGCATCGCTGGACAGATTGACCATGACACACCTCCTGGCAGGCAAACGGCACGTGATTACGCGTGACGCGGTGCGTCAACGGGCGGTGTCCCGTCATGAAACAGCGTGCGCAACTGGGCGCGCAGTTCAGCCGAATCGGTATGTCCGTGCACCGTGATGGCGTGCTGCACGGCGGCCTCCAGCAGTTCGTTCTCGGAATCCGCGGAAAGCGCCACTGAACAGTTCATTGCGCTCGGGAATTCCCGGCAATCGATGTATTTGCGGGTCATGATGGTCGCCTCACACAAAAGCGTGATCTTGGGCAAATGACCGCGCCGAATACCACGCGACGCCTGCAGGGCGCGATGTCGCCTTCGACTGATCGCAAGCGAATTCATTTTGAAAGTATAGGTCGCCAGCGGCGAAGTTTCGGCTGCTCAAGGACGACGTCGAGGGTTCCGAACCGCGAGGTCTATCCTGAGTTGGGCCAATCCATCGAGGTCCGTGACGCCGGTGCGCCCCGCATCACGCGGTTGACTTCAAACGGCGCGGGCGTCCTCGCTCGCGCCGTCGATCTCGGTGACGATCTCACGCTGTCACTGCCACCCGAACCGCCGCGCGAACATGCCTTTCATCATCTGCGTGAGCACGGCGTAGGCAAGCAGGATAGCCGCGAGCATCGGGAAGTACGCGAGCGGCAATGCCTGCATCTTGAACGTGTCGGCGAACGGCGACATCGGCAGCATCACGCCGATCAGCATCACGGCGGCCGTCATCATCAGCAACGGCCATGCCGCGCGACTTTGCACGAACGGAATGCGACGCGTGCGGATCAGGTGCACGATGAGCGTCTGCGACAACAGGCCCTCGACGAACCAGGCGGACTGGAACAGTGTCTGGTGCTCGGCGCTGTTCGCCCCGAACCAATGCCACATCGCTGCGAACGTCAGCACGTCGAAGATCGAACTGATCGGGCCGAAGAACACCATGAAACGCGACAGATCCGCCGGATTCCAGCGCTGCGGCTGCGTCAGTTGCTCCGCATCGACATTGTCGAACGGGATCGTCGTCTGCGACAGATCGTAGAGCAGGTTCTGTGTGAGCAACTGCAGCGGCAGCATCGGCAGGAACGGCAGGAACGCGCTCGCAATCAGCACCGAGAAGACGTTGCCGAAATTCGAGCTGGCCGTCATCTTGATGTACTTGAGCATGTTCGCGAACGTGCGACGCCCTTCGATCACGCCCTGCTCCAGCACCATCAAGCTCTTTTCCAGCAGGATCAGGTCGGCCGCTTCCTTGGCGATGTCCACCGCCGTATCCACCGAGATGCCGATGTCGGCCGCGCGCAAGGCAGGCGCATCATTGATGCCATCGCCCATGAAGCCGACGACATGGCCGTTCGCGCGCAGCAGGCGCACCAGCCGCTCCTTGTGCGACGGCGTGAGCTTGGCGAACACGTTGGCACGCTCGACCGTCTGCGCCAGTTCGGCATCGCTCATCGCCTCGATGTCGTCGCCCAGCACGCAACCGCTCACCGCCAGGCCCACTTCGCGGCAGACCTTCGCCGTCACGAGGTCGTTGTCGCCCGTGAGCACCTTGACGTGGACCCCCGCCGCCGCGAGCGCCTTCAACGCCGGCGCCGTCGATTCCTTGGGCGGATCGAGAAACGCGATATACCCGACGAGCACGAGTTCGCGCTCGTCCGCAATGCCATAACCGTCACGCACCGGCGGCAGGTGACGCGTCGCCACGGCGACCACCCGCAGCCCTTCGGCATTCAGGTCGGCCGTCACGCGACGCAGGCGGGCCAGCACGTCGGGGGTGAGCGGCTCGACGTTCGCGCCATGCTGCACGCGATCGCACACGGCCATCACCTCCTCCACCGCCCCCTTGCAGATCAGCGCGTGATGATCGCCGTTCTCGCTGACCACCACCGACATGCGACGGCGCTGGAAGTCGAACGGGATCTCGTCGATCTTCCGATACCGGTTCACGATGTCGAGATGCTGGTGCAGCTCCGCATGGTCGAGCACCGCCACGTCGAGCAGGTTCTTCAGGCCGGTCTGGTAGAAGCTGTTGAGATAGGCGTACTCGAGCACGTCTTCAGAGGCGTGGCCCCAGACATCGGTATGACGTTCGAGACAGATCCTGTCCTGCGTGAGCGTGCCGGTCTTGTCGGTGCACAGCACATCCATCGCGCCGAAGTTCTGGATCGCATCGAGCCGCTTGACGATCACCTTCTTGCGCGAGAGCACGACCGCGCCCTTGGCGAGCGTGGCCGTCACGATCATCGGCAGCATTTCGGGTGTGAGCCCCACGGCCACCGACAGCGCGAACAGCGACGCCTCGAGCCAATCGTGCTTGGTGAAGCCATTGATCAGCAGCACGATGGGCGTCATGACCAGCATGAAGCGAATCAGCACCCACGACACGCGGTTCACCCCCTGCTGGAACGACGTCACGGTCGGTTGTTGTGCCGTGACACGCTGCGCGAGCGAGCCGAAGAAGGTGCGCGCGCCCGTCGCCACGACGACGGCGGTCGCGGAACCACTCACGACGTTCGTCCCCATGAATGCGAGGTTGTCGTAGGCGAGCGGATTGCTGCCCCCGGACTCGCAGGGGTGCGCGAACTTCTCGACGGGCAGTGCCTCGCCCGTAAGCGCCGATTGCGAGATGAACAGGTCCTTGGCCGCGAGAATGCGCACATCCGCCGGAATCATGTCGCCGGCCGCAAGCAATACGATGTCGCCCGGCACGAGTTCGGCCAACGGAATTTCACGGCCCATGCGCCCCAGACGGCGCACGTTGTCGGCTTCCACGCCGTCGTTGCCGAGCGCTTCGCGACGCAACACCGTCGCCGTCGTGCTCACCATGGCCTTGAGCTTTTCCGCCGCCTTGGTGGAGCGCGCCTCCTGAACGAACCGCAACACCGTGGAAATGATCACCATCGACGCGATGATGATCGTTCCCTCGGTGTCGTCGGTCGCGTATGACACAGCGGCCAATGCCGAGAGCAGCAGGTTGAACGGATTGCGGTAGCAGTTGAACAGGTGATGCCACCAGGGCAACGGCTTTTCGTGCTCGACTTCGTTGGCACCCGCGTGCGCGCGAACGGTGGCGGCTTCGTCGTCGGAGAGCCCGACGCGCGTCGTATGCAGGCGGGCGAGCAGATCGGGGCCGGCGTCGCGGGCGGCGTCGAGCAGACCTGGCGGTGCCTCGTGACCATGCGCGGGCGCATCGAGGGTTTCGAGCATGTCGCGGCGGCGGAAGAAGCGCAGGCCAAGGCGCGCGCCAAGCACCGCAATCAGTCGCTCGCTGAGCGTGAGAGCTTGTTGCATCGGATACATCCTGAAAATACGGTCAATACGGCTGGGCACCGGCCGGTCGCCGGTGCCCGCGGAACCGTCGATGCGCGGGTCAGCCCGCGTGCCTGGTTGGATCGTTGCGGCGCACCAGCGCCAGCAGCCACCGCCCGAGTCGCGCCTGCGCCCCCGGACGCTCCGCGTGAACGGCGTCATCGGCGTCATCGGCGTGAGGTGCGACGTGATAGTGATGCAGGCACTCGTTGGGCAGCATCAGGGCTTGCGGATTACCGCTGCGAAGGGTCATGGCATAACGGAACACGATAATTCTCCCGGCCGCGCGGCGAACGACCTGGCGCGCACGAGAGCCTCGCATTTCATGACCGGCCCACACGGCAAACGGCCTGAAAACGAACCCCTGCACGCGACGGGGCGACCCGAACGGCAGATGTGAAGCAAATTAGGGAGCGTGCTACGAAAGACGGACGCTATCGGTATGGCCCAACAAAACCCTTTGGCGCGACGGCCAAGGGCACTGGGTAATCGATACGTGCATCAGAGGTGCGCGCCAACCCGGCTATGCGAGTTAGCGGCAGGGAAGATCCCGGGGACTAACTCGCGGTGATGGTGTCGACTTGCGCCGACCGGCAACTACCACTAGAACTACTGTCCACGGAAGGACCTCCTGAGGGCTATGACGGCGCGATTTTACCCCCGAGCGCGTCTAAAGAAAAGTGACAATTCATTGCGTTACAAAATGATGACAAATGCAACTTTCCAGCGCGGAGCCGCTCAGTCAGAATCTGTCATGTTTTCGTCACAAACCGCCTGCCGGCGGCGGTCGAGGCACCGGCACCTCGCTTAGCCCGGTGGCGCGCCGAACGACCGGCTTGCCCTTTCTCGTCCCCCGGATTTCATGGATTCGATCAACCGCGCCCTGTTCCTGGCCATCAATGCCTCGCCCAATGTCAGCGAGGGCGAACTGGCCATCGCCGTCCTGCTCGCCAAATACCTGATTCTCCTGGTCCCCGTGGGCCTGACCCTGCTGTGGCTCGCCGGCGGGCGCGACCGCGAAGGTGCCGTGCATGGTCTGCTGGGCGTGGGGCTCGTGCTGCTCATCAACAGCGTGATCGGGCTGGCCTGGTTCGAACCTCGGCCGTTTGTCGTCGGTCTCGGCACGAACCTGCTCCCGCATACGCCGACGAGCGCGTTTCCCAGCAACCACGCGTCGATCATGTTCACGTCCGCATTCGTCCTGATGGGCACGCTCGCGCGCTCGCCGCGCCTGCTCGGCCGGCTGCTGCTGCTGTGCGCCCTGCCTGTTTGCTGGGCACGCGTCTACCTCGGCGTGCACTGGCCGCTCGACATGTTCGGTGCGCTAGGGGTGTCGGTTGTCGTAGCGCTCATCATGCGCACGGCGAGCGCGCGTGAGACGAGCCGTATCGTCGCGGCCATCCTCGAAGGACTCTATCGCCGCTTGATGGCGTGGCCGATCGCGCGCGGCTGGCTGCGTCGCTAAGCCAGCGGAATTGGGGAACGGCGGGAACCGTCGGGAAAGGGCGGGAAGGGCCGGCGAACGGGCGGGAACGGCGGGAGACTCGGGAGAACCGAATCTCCCAGTGCGGCTTCGGAGACGGGGTCAGCGGTGGTATTCGCCAGCGGCTTCAGGCTGGAAATCGATGCCGAGCAATTCCAGCGCGATGCGATGGCCGCCCGGCACCTGCCAGTGAATCGATTGACCGACACGCAACCCGAGCAGCGCGCTGCCCACCGGCGCGAGCACCGAAATACCGCTTGGCGTGCCCGCCAGATGCTGCGGGTACACGAGCGTCACCCGATGCTCCTGTTGCGCGGCGAAGTCACGATAGCGCACCACCGAATTCATCGTGGCGACGTCGGCCGGCATCTGCTCCGGTTCGACGACGCTCGCCCGGGCAAGCTCTGTTTCGAGTGCCTCCACATACGGCAATGCCGCACGCGGGGCCTGCGCCATGAGCGCTTCGAGGCGTTCGAGGTCGAGCGTGGAGACAGTGATCGAGGGACGTTGCGAATGGACGATGGACATGTCGGCGGGCCTGTTTTTCCTTGACGTTGAGGGAGTGGCCTTCAATCTAACAGAAGCCCCGCGGCGCGAGAAGTCCCGGACTTGACCGCCATCCGCTAGAATCCACGCATTAGGATCACAACGCTGAAGTCATGTCCGAACACACTACCAATGCCGCCCTCTTCGCGCGCGCCCAGAAAACCATTCCCGGCGGCGTGAACTCGCCGGTGCGCGCCTTCCGCTCGGTTGGCGGCACGCCCCGCTTCATCGCCCGCGCACAAGGCCCCTATATGTGGGACGCCGAAGGCACGCGCTACATCGACTACATCGGCTCGTGGGGCCCGATGATCGTCGGCCACCTGCATCCGGACGTGGTCGCCGCCGTGCACGCCGCGATGTCGCAGGGCTTCAGCTTCGGCGCCCCCACCGAGGCCGAAGTCGTGATGGCCGAGACGATCTGTGGTCTCGTACCGTCCATCGAGCAGGTGCGCCTGGTGTCCTCCGGCACCGAGGCAACGATGAGCGCACTGCGCCTGGCGCGCGGCTTTACCGGCCGCAACAAGATCGTGAAGTTCGAAGGTTGCTATCACGGTCACGCCGACAGCTTGCTGGTGAAGGCCGGCTCGGGCCTTCTCACGTTTGCCGATTCAACGCGCAACGCGCCGTCGTCGGCCGGTGTGCCGCCCGAAGTCACGCGCGACACGCTCGTGCTCGAATACAACAACGTCGAGCAGCTTCGCGAACTGTTCGCAGGCCAAGGCGGTGAAATCGGCGCCGTGATCGTCGAGCCGGTGGCCGGTAACATGAACCTCGTGCGTGGCTCGCGTCACTTCCTGCAGACGCTGCGCGAACTGTGCACCGCGCACGGCGCCGTGCTCATCTTCGACGAAGTGATGTGCGGCTTCCGCGTCGGGCTGGGTGGCGCGCAAGCGCTCTACGGCATCACGGCCGACCTCACGTGCCTGGGCAAGGTCATCGGCGGCGGGATGCCAGCCGCCGCGTTCGGCGGACGGCGCGACATCATGTCGCATCTCGCGCCGCTGGGCGGCGTCTACCAGGCCGGCACGCTCTCGGGCAACCCGCTGGCGGTCGCCGCCGGTCTCGCGACGCTCAAGCTGATTCAGGCGCCCGGCTTCTACGAAGATCTGGCCAAGCGCACGTCGAAGCTCATCACGGGGCTCGTCGACGCCGCGCAGGCGGCTGGCGTACCGTTCTCGGGCGACAGTGTCGGCGGCATGTTCGGCCTGTACTTTCGCGCCAACGTGCCGCAGAGCTTTGCCGAAGTCACGACGTCGGACGTCGCCCGCTTCAACAAGTTTTTCCATGCGATGCTCGATCGCGGCGTCTACCTCGCCCCGAGCGCGTTTGAAGCGGGTTTCGTCTCGGCAACGCACGACGACACGATCATCGACGCGACGCTCGACGCCGCGCACGACGCGTTCCGGGCCATCGCTTGATCGTCGCAGGGCACATGTCTGTCTTCGGCCGGATCTCGCTTGCATCGCGAGCCAGCCAGCCTGACCACCATAGGGAGAAATATCATGCAAATGTCGCTGCCGACAAAGCTGCGCCAGTCGTTTGTACGCTGGCTGGCGCTGGGGCTTCTCACATCGTTGCTGTCCGCCTGCGGATACAACCAGATCCAGGTCAAGGACGAAGCGGTCAAGGCCGCCTGGAGCGAGGTCGTCAACCAGTACCAGCGACGCGCCGACCTGGTGCCGAACCTGGTGAATACGGTCAAGGGTTATGCCACGCACGAGCAAACGACGCTCACGGACGTGATCAACGCGCGCGCGAAAGCCACGAGCATCACCGTCACCCCTGAGACGCTCAACGACCCCGAGGCGTTCAAGCGCTTCCAGCAAGCCCAGGGCGAACTGTCCGGCGCACTCTCGCGCCTGATGGCTGTCTCGGAGAACTATCCGAACCTGAAGGCCGACGGCCTGTTCCGCGACCTCCAATCGCAGCTCGAAGGCACGGAAAATCGCATCACCGTGGCGCGCAATCGCTACATCCAGGCGGTGCAGGACTACAACGTCTATGTGCGTCAGTTTCCGAACAACCTGACGGCGAAGATGTTCGGCTACGGTCCGAAGCCGAACTTCACGGTCGAGAACGAGAAGGCCATTTCGACCGCGCCGGCCGTCAAGTTCTGAGGATCGGACCATGGCCGCCGTCTCTGCCCCCGCCGCGCTCCCTGCGCGCTCCACGCGCTCAGCGCCCTGCAACGTTTCGGCCGGGGGCCGCGGGTTGCCGCTGCACCGTCCAGTGACGGACCGCGTGTGCGGTGGCGGCGCCAATGCTCCGCGGCGCGGCGCGCGCGCGCGATGGTCACGTTGGGGACATCGCGCGCTTTGGACGATTTGGGTACTGGCGCTGATCTGCCTGGGCTCGCTGGCGTTGCCGGCCGGTGCCGAGGATCTCGTGGCCGTCCCCGCGCTGACCGCGCGCGTGACCGACCTGACGAGCACGCTCACCCCCGAGCAGCGCAACGCGCTGGAGACACAGCTCGCGCAATACGAGCAACAGCGCGGCAGTCAGATTTTCATCCTCATGGTGCCGAGCACGGCCCCCGAGACGATCGACCAGTACAGCATTCGTGTGGCCGATGCCTGGAAGGCGGGCCGCAAGGGCGTGGACGACGGCGTCATCGTGCTCATCGCCAAGAACAATCCGAACGACCTGCGCAAGATGCGCATCGAAGTCGGGCGCGGTGTGCAGGGCTCGCTGACCGACGCCATCTCCGGGCGGATTCTGCGCGACGTGATGGCACCGCATTTCCGCACCGGTGACTTCTTCGGTGGGTTGGCCGCCGGCGTCGCGGCCGTCGAGGCGGCGATGAACAACGAGGCGCTGCCCGCCCCGAATCTGCCGGCGGCGCGCGCACCACACTCGGATTTGTCCGATTTCCTGCCCCTGCTTTTCATCGTCTTCATCATCGGGATGGTGGTCCTCATGGAAAGCCGCCGGCGGTTTCAAGGGCCTGGACTGTCGGGCGCCGGTCCCTCCGACCCGCGCTCACGGGTACTCACCGGCCAACGCGGGCGCATCGGTGCCAGCGGTTTCGGCGCCGGGCTCGGCGGTGGCCTGGGCGGTTGGGGACGTAACGACGGCGGCGGATTCGATAGCGGTGGCGGTGGCGGTTTCGGCGGCGGCGGCGGTGGCGGATTCGACGGCGGCGGTTCGTCGGGGAACTGGTGATGGCGATGACAAATGAAGCGATCGCGACGCAACACAGGCCGCACGACGTCTCGCGCTGGCTGCGTCACTTGGGCACTTGGCGCGCGCACGCACGATGGCTATTCCCGGACAAGGCGCTGGATGCCCTCGAAGCCGCGATTCGCGATTCCGAGAAAGCGCACCGCTGCGAGATACGTTTGGTGATCGAAGCGGCCATGCCGCTCGCCGCCGTATGGCGCGGTCACACCTGCCGTCAACGCGCGGTTCATTTGTTTCGTCAGCTCGGCGTGGCACACACGAGCGAGCGCACGGGCATCCTTCTGTACATCAACATCGCCGATCACGATATCGAGCTGATCGCCGACAAGGGGGTCGACGCCCGCGTGTCTCCCCGCACATGGGATACCGTCGTCGCCCGGATGAGCGCCGGCTTTCGAGACGAACGTTATGTCCAGAGCGTGCTCGACGCGCTGAACACCCTGCGCGACATTGCGCGCGAATCCCTGCCGGCCCATGCCGGCGCGGCGCCGGACAATGCGTTGACCGACCGGCCGCTGATGATCTGACGTCTCATGTTCTCCGAACAGGATTTCTCTTATATGCGTCGCGCGCTGGCCCTCGCCGAGCGCGCCATGTTCACCACCACGCCGAATCCACGCGTCGGATGCGTGATCGTGCAGGACGGCCGCATCATCGGCGAAGGCTTCACGCAGCCGGCCGGTCAGGATCATGCCGAAGTGCAGGCCATGAAAGACGCACGCACGCGTGGCGAGTCCGTGCGCGGCGCCACGGCCTACGTCACGCTCGAGCCGTGCAGCCATTACGGCCGCACGCCCCCTTGCGCGAAGGGGCTCATCGACGCGGGCGTGAAACGCGTGATCGCCGCGATGGAAGATCCGAATCCGCTCGTGGCCGGACGCGGCCTGAGCCTGCTGCGTGACGCGGGCATCGAAGTGCGCTGCGGGCTGCTGGAACAAGAAGCGCGCGAAATGAACATCGGGTTCGTCGCTCGCATGACACGCGGCACGCCGTGGGTGCGCATGAAGGTGGCGGCCAGTCTCGATGGCAAGACCGCCCTTCACAATGGCGTGAGCCAATGGCTCACCGGCCCGGCGGCGCGCGCCGACGGCCATGCGTGGCGGGCGCGCGCGTGCGCCATTCTCACCGGCATCGGCACGGTGCGCGAGGACGATCCGTCGCTCACGGTGCGCGCGGTGGAAACGACACGCCAGCCGCTGCGCATCGTCGTCGATTCGCGTCTCGATATTGCACCGACCGCCAAGGTCCTCGCCAACGGCAACGCGCTCGTGGTCTGCGCCAATGGCGATCCGGCGCGCGCGGCGCGTCTGCGCGACCTGGGGGTGGAGGTGCTCGACCTGCCCAATCCGAACGGCAAGGTCGAGCTGTCGGCGCTGCTGCGCACCCTTGGCGAGCGTCAGCTCAACGAACTCCACGTGGAAGCGGGATACAAGCTCAACGGCTCACTGCTGCGCGAACGCTGCGTGGACGAGCTGCTGGCCTACTTCGCGCCGTGCATCGTCGGTGATGCGCAAGGCATGTTCCATCTGCCCGCGCTCACGTCGCTCGACGACAAGCTGGCGCTCGCATTCACGGACGTGCGCTTGATCGAAGGTGATCTGCGTGTGATGGCTCGCGTCAAGCGCGACTGAATCCGGGCGCCGATGACGGGCGGGATGGAGAGGCGACAAGCACGGACGTGCTCGCCTCGCCATGCCCCCGGCAAGCTCAGACGTGGAAACCCACGCGACCGAGCGTCTCCATCTCCACCGACACGTACTGGCCCGGCTGAATATATTCGGCCGGTGTTGCACCGCCCGCCATCACGATCCAGCCGGCTTGCAACGGCTCGCCCGCGGCCGCCGACAGTCGCGCCGCCGCGACCAGCGAACGCAACGGATGACCGAGCAGCGCCGCCGTCGAACCCACCTGCACGGTGCGGCCGTTGATTGTCATCGTCAATCCCAGGTTCGAGAAATCGACGCGCGGATCGTGCCAGCCACCGATCACGACACCGCTGGACGACGCATTATCGGCAATCACTTCCGGCAGCGTGAACTTGAAATCCTTGTAGCGTGAATCGATGATCTCGATGGCTGGCGCAATCGCCTCGACCGCCGCGAGCGCCTGAGGGCCCGTGACGTTCCCTTCGAGCGAGCGTTTCAGGATGAACGCGATTTCCGGCTCGACACGCGGATGCACATAGCGCCTGAAGTCGATGGTCGTGCCCTCTTCGACCTGCATGCCGGACGTGAGACGCCCCCAGATCACGTCGGACAGTCCCATCTGTATCATCTTCGCGCGACTGGTGAAGCCCATTTTCACGCCGACGCGCGTCTCACCGCGGTCGGTGCGGCGAGCGATCGACGCGGCCTGAATGGCGTAGGCGTCATCGAGCGACAGACGATTTTCGGTATCGAACTGCTCAACCTCGTGCGCGAAATGCGCGGCATCGTCCAGCCGCCTTGCGTAGTCTTGAATATGGCTCATCAGGCCGCCTCGCTGGCAGGTTCGAACACGGCGCGGACCGAGCCCAGGCCGTTGATACGGGTCTCGAAAATATCGCCGGGCGTCACGGCGGCCATCGGGCCAAGCGCGCCCGAGAGCACCAGGTCGCCGGCCTTGAGCGGCGTGCCGAGCGCCGCCATCGTGCGGGCAAGCCACACGACAGCGTTGATCGGGCTGCCCAGACACGCCGCGCCCGCGCCGACGGACACCGGCTCGCCGCGACGCTCCATGACCATGCCGCACATACGTACATCGAAATCGGCGAGCGTCTTCGGCGTGTTGCCGATCACGTAGGCCGACGACGATGCGTTATCCGCAATCGTGTCGGTGATGCGGATGTTCCAGTCAGCCACCCGACTGCCAACAATCTCCAGCGCAGGCAACGCGTATTCGATGGCATGAATGACGTCGAGCTGCCCCGGGTTGTCGACGTCCAGGTCCCGTCCGATGACGAAGGCGATCTCGGCTTCGATCTTCGGCTGCGTGAGGATCGCGGCGGGAATCGGCTCGCCGTCTCCATAACCCATGTCGTCGAACAGCAGACCGAAATCGGGCTGATCGACGCCAAGCTGCTTCTGCACAGCGACCGACGTCAACCCGATCTTGCAGCCGACGATGCGGCGTCCGGCCGCCAGGCGTCGCTCGGTGTTGATGCGCTGGATGGCATAGGCGTCGTCGATGGTGAGCGGAGCGTACGTCTCGCGCAACGGCGCGATGAAGCGGTGCGAGCGCTCGGCGTCGTGCAGCGCGTCGGCCGCCTGCTGCAAACGCACCTGCGAGGTGGCGTCGCGTGGTGAGGGTGCGCTCATCGGGCGTCCGCCCTGGCCGGCGCCGCCGGCTCGTCCTTGGTGCGCTCGCCCACCGCCCAGTGCGCGGCCGGTACCTGCGTCGCATACACGCGGATCGATTCGAGCGGTGCGCCGAGTGTCTCGTGGACGGTGCGCGCCACGGCCTTTACACAGGCCTTCACGGTGGCGTCGTCGCGACCTTCCACCAAATGGATTTGTACGATTGGCATAAGGCGATCCCCTGAAAATGCGGAAAAGAGAGCTTTCGGGAGCCATCATGCGCGCGCCGCGAGATACCGTCCAATACCAATTTTCCAGATTCCGATACCATTTCGGTATCAAGCCATTACACGGAAACGGAGTCATTCATGGACATCAAGCAAATGCGCTACTTTCTCGCCGTCGCGCAGGAAGGCCACTTCGGACGCGCGGCGCAGCGGCTGAACATGGCGCAGCCGCCGCTCACCCGCCACATGCATGCGCTCGAAGCCCAGTTGGGCACGCCGCTTTTCGTGCGCACCCCCAAGGGCGCCACGCTGACCGCCGCCGGCCAGACGCTGCTCGCCGAGGTGCCGAACATCCTGTCGCTCGCGCGCCGTGCCGAAGAGCAGACGCGCCTCGCCGGCGAGGGCTATATCGGACGGCTCGACGTCGGCATCTTCAGCTCGGGCGTTCTCAACGTGATTCCGCGCTTGCTCGCGAGCTTTCATACAGAGCGCCCCGAAGTGAAGATCGGTCTTCACAACCTGTCGAAGACCGACCAGATCGCGGCGCTGCGCGAGCGGCGCATCGCCATCGGCTTCAACCGGCTGATTCCCGACGAACCGGATCTCGTCGTCGACTGGATTCATCGCGAGCCGTTTCTCGTCGCGCTCTACGAGGGCCATCCGCTGTGCCAACGGGCCTCGCTGACCTTGGCCGATCTCACTAACGAGCGAATGATCCTCTACCCGAATGCACCGGTCGCCGGACTCGCCGAGGAGGTCACGGCCGCATTTCGGGCCGAGGGGGTGACGTTGCGCGTCGAGCAGGAAGTCGAGGACGTGGTGACGTCGATCGCGCTGGTCGCGAGCCGCTTTGGCATCTGCGTGACAACCGAGTCGGCGGCGAACCTGCGTCTGCCCGGCGTGGTGTACCGGCCGCTGAAATCGCGGCATCTGCGCTCCATCGAACTGAACTGCATGTACCGGCGCGACGACGACTCCCCAATTCTCGGCGCCTTTCTCGCCCTCATCCGGGGCGCACGCAATCGGCGTCACGCCTTGGCGATGTAGTGCATCGGTCGATCCGGCCCAACTCGCGATCGGATGCAAAACACCCGGATTGGATTTCAACGACCGGCGGATTGTATCCAAAATGTCCTGTTTCACCATTGGCCTCACCGCTCACATTTGGCCCCGATTTATCGATTCATTCTCCATTTCCCATGTTTTTAATCTGCGTAGTACTACGCATCATTGCTGTGACGACTCTTATTTTTACCTTCCGACCCTTTTGAAACCCTTTATTCATGCGGGTTTCACGAGTCATATGGATAGCTGTTCCAATTTAACGGCGTATTACGCTACTATGGCGCATCGTTTCTGCCGCCTGCGGCAGGAGTGAGCCAATACCGACCGGGTTCAGCCGTCGATCAAGCGCACCGCACGCTCCGGTGCTCAAAAAATACAAATCAAGGAGATGTCCACAATGCAGTTCCGTCACAAATCCCTGTTCGTCGCCGCTGCACTCGCCGTCCTCGGCTCGGCCGCCAACGCCGAGACCGTCAAGATCGCTATCGCCGGCCCGTTCAGCGGCTCGGTTGCCCAATATGGCGACATGGTCAAGGCCGGTGCGCTGACCGCCATCGAAGAAATCAACGCGGCAGGCGGAGTGAACGGCAACAAGCTGGAAGCCGTGATGATGGACGACGCGTGCGAGCCGAAGCAGGCCGTCGCCGTCGCCAACAAGATCGTCAGCCAGAAGATCAAGTACGTGATCGGTCACGTGTGCTCGGGCTCGACGATCCCGGCATCGGACATTTATGAAAACGAGGGCGTGGTGATGATTACGCCGTCGGCGACCGCACCGCAACTGACCGAAGGCAAGAAGCGTCACTTCATCTTCCGCACCATTGGCCGTGACGACCAGCAAGGCCCGGCTGCCGCGCAGTACATCATCAACAAGGTCAAGCCGAAGAAGGTGGCCGTGCTGCACGACAAGCAGTCGTACGGCCAGGGCATCGCCACCTCGGTGAAGAAAGACCTCGACGCCGCCAAGATCCCGGTCGTGCTGTTCGAAGGCATCAACGCCGGCGACTCGGATTACTCGGCCGTCATCACCAAGCTCAAGGCACAAGGCGTGGACTTCGTGTACTTCGGCGGCTATCACCCGGAAATGGGCCTGCTGCTGCGCCAGGCACGCGAACAAGGATTGAAGGCGACGTTCATGGGCCCGGAAGGCGTGGGCAACAAGGACGTGACGGCGATTGCCGGCCCGGCGTCGGAAGGCATGCTCGTGACGCTGCCCGCCGACTTCGCAGCCGACCCGGCCAACGCCAAGCTCGTGAAGGCCTTCGCCACCGCCAAGCGCGACCCGAACGGTCCGTTCCAGATGCCGGCCTACACGGGCGTGCAACTGATCGCCAAGAGCATTGCCGGCGCGAAGAGCACCGACCCGGAAAAGGTGGCCAAGTACCTGCACGCGAACACGTTCGACACGCCGATCGGCAAGGTGGCATATGACGCGGCCGGCGATCTGAAGTCGTTCAAGTTCGTGGTCTACACCTGGCACAAGGACGCCACCAAGACCGCCGCCAACTGATTCCCTGTCGCTTTACCGGCCAGCGAATCCCCCCAGCCGCCCGCCTTCCCCGGCGGGCGGCGTGCATTCGCGTTCGGCCCCCGCTCGTCGCGAGGCTTCCCGCATGAACGAATTTTTCCCACAGTTTGCCCAGCAACTGGTCAATGGCCTGACGCTGGGCGCGATCTACGCGTTGATTGCCATCGGCTACACGATGGTCTACGGCATCATCGGCATGATCAACTTTGCCCACGGCGAGATCTACATGATCGGCGCCTATGTCGGGCTTGTCACACTGACAGCCATCGGTACCGCGGCGGGCTACCCGTTGCCGCTGGTGCTCGGTGCAGCGCTGCTGGTCTCGGTGTTGATCACCGGCCTCTACGGCTTTGCGATCGAGCGGGTGGCGTATCGCCCGCTGCGCGGCGGCCCCCGTCTCGGACCGCTGATCTCGGCCATCGGCATGTCCATCTTCCTGCAGAACTACGTGCAGATCGGCCAGGGTGCGCGTGACGTGTCCGTGCCGATGCTGATCTCCGGCGCCATCGACATTCCGATGGGCGACTTCACGGTGACCATTCCCTACGCTCGCATGCTGATCGTGGGCGTGACCATCGCGCTGATGATTCTGCTTACGCTGTTCATCGCCAACTCGCGCATGGGTCGCGCCTGCCGTGCCTGTGCCGAGGACATGCGCATGGCCAACCTGCTCGGCATCGATACGAACCGCGTGATCTCGTTCACGTTCGTGCTCGGCGCCATGCTGGCGGCCGTCGGCGGCGTGCTGATCGGCCTGACCATCGGCAAGCTCAATCCGTACATCGGCTTCATCGCCGGCATCAAGGCCTTCACGGCGGCGGTGCTGGGCGGCATCGGCAGCGTGCCCGGCGCCATGCTGGGCGGTGTACTGCTGGGGTTGGCGGAAACGCTCGCCTCGGGCTACATGCCTTCCGAGTACAAGGACATCGTGGCGTTCTGCCTGCTGGTGCTGGTGCTGCTGTTCCGCCCGACCGGCCTGCTGGGCAAGCCCGACGTCGAGAAAGTCTGAGGTCGACCATGACACAACCACTCACGCTCCAGTCCGGTACCGCCCAGCGCGCACCGGCCGGCGACACGCTCAAGGGTGCGGTCATCTCCGCGCTCGTGACGATCGTGCTCACCGCCCCCATCCTCGGCCTGCAACTGAAGCTCGACGGCTATCGCGTCGTGATCGAACAGCACTGGCGTCCGGTCTGGATCGCCGCCGCCGTCGTGTTCGTGTTTCAGATGCTCAAGCCGCTGCTGCTACGCTCCACGCGCGCCGTGAAGCTGCCCGCCATGCCCACCCTGGGACGCCGCCAACAACTGAGCGCGATGTGGGTACTGCTCGCCATCGGGCTCGTGTGGCCGTTCATCGGCTCGCGCGGCGCGGTGGACGTGGCGACGCTCGCGCTCATCTACTGCGTGCTCGGTCTGGGCCTGAACATCGTCGTGGGGTTCGCCGGCCTGCTCGATCTGGGCTACGTCGGCTTCTACGCGGTGGGCGGCTATACCTACGCCTTGCTCAACCAGTACTTCGGCCTGACCTTCTGGGAATGCCTGCCGATTGCCGCGCTCATGTCGGCGACGTTCGGCTTCCTGCTCGGGTTCCCGGTGCTGCGTCTGCGCGGCGACTACCTGGCCATCGTGACGCTCGGCTTCGGGGAAATCATCCGGCTGCTGCTCAACAACCTGACGAGCCTCACCGGCGGGCCTGACGGCGTGTCGGGCATTCCGAAGCCCAGCGTGTTCGGTCTCGAGATGGCGCGCTCGTCGAGTGTCGACGGCGTGAAGACGTTCCACGAGCTGATCGGCCTGCCCTACGACGGATCGCACATGGTGATCTACCTCTATCTGCTGGCGTTTGCGCTGGTGGGCTTCACGCTGTTCGTCACGAGCCGATTGATCCGCATGCCGATCGGCCGGGCATGGGAAGCGCTGCGCGAGGATGAAATCGCGTGCCGCTCGCTCGGCCTGAACCCCACGCGCATCAAGCTCTCCGCGTTCACGCTCGGTGCGTCGTTCGCCGGGCTCGCCGGCGCGTTCTTTGCCGCGCGTCAGGGGCTGGTCACGCCCGAATCGTTCACGTTCATCGAATCGGCGCTCATCCTCGCCGTGGTGGTGCTCGGCGGCATGGGTTCGCAAATCGGCGTGATTCTCGCAGCCGTCCTGCTCACCGTTCTGCCGGAAGTCGCACGCGATTTTGCCGAATACCGCATGCTGATTTTCGGCCTGGTCATGGTGCTGATGATGATGTGGCGTCCGCAGGGCCTGTTGCCTGCCACCCGCCCGCACGTGGAGTTGCCGCAATGAGCGCAGAACTGTTGAAACTCTCCGGTCTGCAGATGCGCTTCGGCGGCCTGCTGGCCGTCGATGGCGTCGATTTCGACGTGCGCCAGCACGAAGTCTTCGCGATCATCGGCCCGAACGGCGCCGGCAAGACGACCGTCTTCAATTGCGTGGGCGGCTTCTATCGCCCGACGGGCGGCTCGATCACGCTCGACGGCGACAACATCACCGGCCTGCCGAGCCATAGGGTCGCGCGACGCGGTCTCGTGCGCACGTTCCAGAACATTCGCCTGTTCCGTCAGTTGACGGTCGTGGAGAACCTGCTCGTCGCGCAGCACATGCGCGTACACAGCGGCTTCCTGCAAGGGCTGTTCTCCACGGGGGCGTTCCGCCGTGCCGAGCGCAAGGCGCTCGAGCGCGCCAAGGCATGGCTCGACCGGCTGGGCCTGACGGCCGTGGCCAACCGCGAGGCCGGCACGTTGTCCTATGGACATCAGCGACGTCTCGAAATCGCGCGCTGCATGATCACCGAGCCGCGCCTGCTCATGCTCGACGAACCGGCCGCCGGCCTCAATCCGCAAGAGAAGGTCGAGTTGCAGCAACTCGTCGACAACCTGCGTCACGAGTTCGGCATCTCGGTACTGCTGATCGAGCACGACATGAGTCTCGTCATGGGTGTGTCGGACCGGATTCTCGTGATGGAACACGGCAAGCCGATCATGACCGGTAAGCCCGACGAGGTGCGGCGCGATCCGCGCGTCATCAAGGCCTACCTCGGGGAGGAATAATGCTCAAGCTGGAACAGATCCACACCCATTACGGGGCCGTCGAGGCACTCTCGGGCGTGTCGATCGAGGTGAACAAGGGCGAGATCGTCACGCTCATCGGCAGTAACGGCGCGGGCAAGACCACGTTGATGATGACCGTGTGCGGCACGCCGCGCGCATCGAGCGGGCGCGTCCTGTTCGAAGGTCGCGACATCACGGGATGTCCCACGCACGACATCATGCGCATGGGACTGGCGATTTCGCCGGAAGGCCGCCGGGTGTTCCCGAGTCTGACCGTCATCGAGAACCTGAAAATGGGGGGCTTCTTTGCGTCCAAGGACCAGATCGACGCCGGGATGGACTACGTCTTCAAGCTGTTCCCAAGACTCGCGCAGCGTGGCAAGCAGCGCGCCGGCACGATGTCGGGCGGCGAACAGCAGATGCTGGCCATCGGGCGCGCGCTGATGAGCCGTCCGCGCCTGCTGCTGCTCGACGAACCGACGCTCGGCCTGGCGCCGCTCGTGATCGCGCAGATCTTCGACATCATTCGTGCGATTCGCGAAGAAGGCGTTACCGTGTTTCTGGTGGAGCAAAACGCGAACAAGGCGCTGCACGTGGCCGATCGCGGTTATGTGCTCGAGACCGGCCGCGTGGTGCTCGCCGACTCGGCGGCGAACCTGCTCGCGAACGACGACATCAAACGCGCGTATCTCGGCGCGTGAAATTGCGCACTGCGGTCCAGCGCACGGCGGTTCGGCGTCACAAGGTAAATGGGGATGCGCCCTTCGGGGGCGTCCCCATCCTTGATACCGCGAGTCCGGCGTGCCACCCGCGGCCTCGCCCGGATTTGCACGCCACGCCGTCCGTGGCCTCGACCCGATTCGGATTCATATCATTGCGAGATTCGGGCGCAGACGGGCACCGGCTTGGCGTAGAATAGAGCCTTTCCAAATTCCGCCTCGCGTTGTCCGCTATGCCGTTGGCCACTACAGAAGAAATCATTGCCGAGCTGAAGGCCGGCCGCATGGTTGTCCTCGTCGACGAGGAGGACCGTGAAAACGAAGGCGACCTGGTCATGGCGGCCGAATTCGCGACGCCTGAAGCCATCAACTTCATGGCCAAGTATGGCCGCGGGCTGATTTGTCTCACGCTGACGCAGGCACGCTGCAAGCAGCTCAACCTGCCGCTGATGACCTACCGCAACGGCACCCAGTACGGCACCGCGTTCACGCTGTCGATCGAAGCGGCCGAGGGTGTCACCACGGGCATCTCGGCGGCCGATCGTGCCCACACGGTACAGACGGCCATTGGTCGCGACGCCCGCCCGGAAGATATCGTACAGCCGGGTCATGTGTTCCCGATCATGGCGCAACCCGGCGGCGTGCTCGTGCGCGCTGGCCACACGGAAGCCGGTTGCGACCTGACGGCGATGGCCGGTCTCACGCCCGCGGCCGTCATCTGCGAGATCATGAACGACGACGGCACGATGGCACGCCTGCCGCAATTGCTGGAGTTCGCCGAACAGCACAACATCAAGATCGGCACGATCGTCGATCTGATCCACTACCGCAGCCGCACCGAGTCGATGATCGAGACGGTTGCCACGCGCGAAATGCAAACGGCCTGGGGCCCGTTCCAGGCCACACTCTATCGCGACAAGCCGAGCGGCAATCCGCACCTGGCGCTGGTGCGCGGGGTGCCGAGCCCGGCCGACGAGACGCTCGTGCGCGTGCATGAGCCGCTCTCGGTGCTCGACCTGCTCGAGACCGGTGTGTCGACCCACTCTTGGACCCTCGCTGGTGCGATGCAGGCCGTCGCCGAGGCGGGCAAGGGGGTGATCGTCCTGCTCAACTGCGTAGAAACGCCCGAACACCTGTTCAATCAGTTCGAAGCGCTCGACGAAACCGAGCAAGCGGCGCGCGCCAAGCGCCGCCCGGTCGACTTCCGCACGCACGGCGTTGGCGCGCAAATCCTGCGCGAGCTGGGCGTCGGTAAAATGCGGGTGCTCTCAAGCCCGCGCAAGATTCCCAACATGGCAGGTTATGGCCTGGAGGTCACGGGCTTCCAACCGATGCCCGGCGCACCGATCGCCTAAGTATGCTTCTTGTTTCGATGGCCCGCCCGCCGACGGCAGCGGGGCATCATCTTGCCGAGCCATGCCCGTCTCGGGCATGCCGGCACAACGTTGGCCACACCGCCTGGACGGTACTTTTTTAGAGGAAGCCCATTATGGACATCGGACAATACCAGCCCGAACTCGACGGTGAAGGCCTGCGCGTGGGCATCGTGCAAGCACGATTCAACGACGCCGTTTGCACGGCATTGCGCACCGCCGCCGTGGCCGAACTCGACCGCCTCGGCGTCGATGGCGACGACGTGCTGCTCATCACGGTGCCCGGCGCACTGGAAATCCCGCTGGCGTTGCAGAAAATGGCCGAATGTGGCCAGTTCGACGCACTCATCGCACTCGGCGCTGTCATCCGCGGCGAGACGTATCACTTTGAACTGGTCTCGAACGAGAGCGGCGCTGGCATTACGCGAATCGGCCTCGATTTCGGTATTCCCATCGCCAACGCGGTACTCACGACCGAAAACGACGAACAGGCCGAAGTGCGCGCCGCCGAAAAGGGCCGCGATGCTGCCCGTGTGGCGGTGGAAATGGCCAATCTGCTCGAAGCCATCGACATGCTCGGTGGCGACGACGACGGATCGGACGAAGACGAAGACGAAGAAGAGGAAGATCGGTAATGAAGAGTGCTCGCCGCCGCGCGCGCGAATTTGCGTTGCAAGGGTTGTATCAATGGCTGCTTTCGCGCGACCACGCGGGTGAGATCGATGCGCACCTGCGCACCACCCCGGGCTACGACAAGGCCGATCGTGCTCACCTGGACGCCCTGCTTCACGGGAGCATCCGTGAGGCGGACGCCTTGTCGCAGCAACTCCAGCCTTACCTGGACCGCCCGGCCGCCGAACTGTCGCCGGTCGAGCATGCCGTGCTGGTCATCGGCGCCTACGAACTGATTCACCACCTGGACATTCCGTACCGCGTGGTGATCAACGAGGCCGTCGAACTCGCCAAGACCTTTGGCGGCGTGGAAGGCTTCCGCTACGTAAACGGCGTTCTCGACAAGTTCTCCGCGGAAGTGCGGCCTGACGAAGTCGCCGCGAATCGCAATGGCGGCCGCGGCAAAAGCGCGTAACGTCAGCGCTGTGCCAGACATCGCAGGCCATCCGGCCTGACGATACCGCCGGCGCGACATGGATATGTGCATCGAACGGGATCACCGGCCCCGCAGCGTCGGCCCCAATCCCTCACCTTCTCCTTCCGGTCTCCCCCCCGACATCATGGATCGCACGCCCGACCTCGCCCCCGCCGCACTGAAGCTGGCGCAACGTGTCGACGACATCGCCCCATTTCACGTGATGGAGCTGGCCAAGCAGGCCGCGCTGCGCGAGAAGGCCGGGCATCGCGTGATCCACATGGGCATCGGCGAGCCAGATTTCACAGCCCCCGAGGCAGTGATCGAGGCGGCCGTGAAGGCCATGCGCGACGGACGAACCCAATATACGGGGGCGATGGGCATCCCCGCCCTGCGCGAAGCCATCGCCGGGTACTACCGCAGCTTTTACGGCGTGGAGGTCGAACCGTCGCGCATTGTCGTGACGGCCGGCGCGTCCGCCGCACTCGTGTTGGCATGTGCCGCGCTCGTCGGCGTGGGCGACGAAGTGCTCATGCCGGATCCCTGCTACCCATGCAATCGGCATTTTGTCTCGACGTTTGACGGCAAACCCGTGCTGATCCCCTCGGGGCCCGCGGAACGTTTCCAGCTTACGGCCGAGCGTATCGAGTCCCACTGGGGACCGGCAACCAAAGGGGTGCTGCTCGCCTCGCCATCGAATCCGACGGGCACGTCCATCGAGACCGAAGCACTGGCGCGAATTGTCAAAACCGTGCGCGCTCGCGGCGGCTTCACCCTCGTCGACGAGATTTATCAAGGCCTGTCCTACGACAACAAGCCCACCACGGCGTTGTCCTTCGGCGACGATGTCCTGGTCGTAAGCAGCTTCTCGAAGTACTTCAACATGACCGGCTGGCGCCTCGGCTGGCTGGTCGTGCCGCCGTCGATGGTGGCGACATTCGAGAAGCTCGCACAGAATCTGTTCATCTGCCCGTCCGCCGTGGCACAACACGCGGCAACGGCCTGCTTCGCGCCGGACACGCTCGCGATCTTCGAAGCGCGCAAGGACGCGTTCCGCGAGCGACGCGACTATATCGTGCCGGCGCTCGAACGCCTTGGCTTCCGCGTTCCGGTGATGCCTGACGGTGCGTTTTACGTCTATGCGGATTGCACTGGCGTCGCGCATCCTGACGCCGCCGACAGCGACCGCCTCACGCAGTCCCTCCTGCAGCAAGCTGACGTCGTGCTGGTGCCGGGGCTCGACTTCGGGTTTGCCGAGCCGCGTCGCTACATCCGCCTGTCGTATGCGACATCGCTCGAGCAGTTGCACGAGGCGATCGGTCGCATCGGACGGGTGTTTGCCGCCGGCTGAGTCACCTGTGCCCTGAATGACCGCAGTGCCCGGTATGCCCGGCGGTAAAAAAGAAAAACCCATCGAATCGCTTCGATGGGTTTTTTCTTTGGCGACGCGATATCTCTATATAGAGAGCCATCGCGCCCCGATGATTCGACGGGGCCGATGCGCCGGCCGAGGCGCATCACGCCACCACGGATCAATCAGGCGGCGGTGCTGTCGTCCGCTTCGAGCGACTTGGCGGCCGCCTTGCCCACCGACGCCGCCGGTGTCGTCACCGAATCCGTCGTGTCACCCGACTTGCTGCCGGTCGAAACCGGCTTCGCGACCGCCTTGACCGAGCTGACGATGACCGGCGCTTGCGGCGCGTTCGGCGAGACCTTGTGCCCCATGGCAACGCTGCGCAGACGATCGCGCTCGGCAAGCACCTTGGCGCCATAGCCGCCGTCGCCCGCGCTGGTCGACCCGACATAGCGGCGCAGACCACCGGCGAGCGAGCCGCCGCGAGCAATGCATTCCTTCAGGATCAACGCGCCAACCTTGATGTTGGCAATCGGGTGCAGTGCCGCCTCGGGACCGCCGAAGTACTCAAGCTTGTCCCGGTGTACCTTGGACATGACCTGCATGAGGCCCTGCGCACCCACGGTACTTTCGGCGTACGGGTTGAAACCCGATTCGATGGCCATCACGGCCAGCAGCAGCAGTGGGTCGAGCCCGACTTCCTTGCCGGTCGAGTATGCTGCGCGCACGAGGTTGCCCGTGACGTCACCGGCCACGCGATAGCGACGTGCCAGATAGTCGGCGACGGCGATTTGCTCGCGTGAATCCAGCGCCTTCGTGGCCCGCGCATCAGCGGCCACGCGTTGGTTCGGGATATAGGCCGCGAGCACCGCTGCCGACGGTACGTGCTGTGCCGCTTGCGCCATCATCGACGCATCGGACTGCGATAACTGCCCAACCACACCGCCGTTCGCGCCCAGGCCCGTCGCATTGGCGGAACCGGTGGTTGCCTCGAGCAGCGGACCGACTTGCGACGCCAGATCGGCGCGCCATGTCGGTCGGGCCCACAGCGCGAGCGTGCCGACCACGGCGACCAGACCGACCGCGCTGGACGTATAGAGTCCAACACGACCGCCGTGCCATGCGAGGCGACGCCAATCGCGGCGAGCCATGGCTACCGTTGCCGCACCTCGCGCGCCAAACGCACGAACCGCAGCCAGTAGCCAGGGTGATAAACCAGACTTCTTCATCCTACGTACTCCGGTTACGCCGTCACCACGGGTTGGCCCCGGGGTGTAGGGAAATGAACCGACATGCCCGCCAGGCATCCCGTGTAACGCTCATTTACGGCATAGGGAACAAGGCGGTGCATCGTGTTTGTCATGGACGATGCCACTACCGCCGCAGCACGCCGACCTGTTCAGGTCTCTGGCGCTGACGAGCTATCGCTCGCGCTGCTTCCTAAAACACTGGTTTCCCGACCTCGGTGAGAAAACCAGCGACTGAAAATCCACGTCAATGTTGTAGTTATCGCTAAGCTCGAGCGGGTTGGCCTACCCGTCTTCAAAGCCGCATTCTTGGATTCAACGGGCGGATTGTAGCAGTCATATATAAACAGTCAATACTATCATCATGCAGAATCATTACTAAAAGTAATTTACAACCCTTGTTTTGCCGTGACGCCGGGACGCCTTGCCCGGTAAAATGCCCTGCCTCATCCCCGCGTTTACTGGGGTGTCACTCCGCTTTTCCTGAGATTCAAACGACCGTTTGCACGGGTCGTATGAATTCCGTAAAAATTTTTGGTAACGGTTTGTTTCATGAAATATCTCGATCTTCGTGACTTCACCGCGCAACTGGAGCGATCCGGCCAGCTTCGTCGCGTAGACGTGCCGGTCTCGCCGGTACTGGAGATGACGGCGCTCGCCGACCGTGTCCTCAAGGCGGCCGGCCCGGCACTATGGTTTTCGCGGCCGACCGGTTACGACATGCCGGTGCTTGCCAATTTGTTTGGCACCCCTGAACGAGTGGCGCTCGGCATGGGCGTCGATAAAGGCGAGAACGCCCTCGGGTCGCTGCGCGACATCGGCCGTCTTCTCTCGACGCTCAAGGAACCCGAACCGCCGCGCGGGCTCAAGGATGCGGGCAAGCTGCTCGGCATGGCCAAGGCGGTCTGGGACATGGCGCCCAAGGAAGTCGGCAGCCCGGTGTGTCAGGAGATCGTCTGGGAAGGCGATGATGTCGACCTCGCGCGCCTGCCGATTCAGACCTGTTGGCCCGGCGACGCCGCCCCGCTCATTACGTGGGGCCTGGTCATTACCAAAGGACCGCATCGCAAACGTCAGAATCTCGGCATCTACCGCCAGCAGGTCATCGGACGCAACCAGGTCATCATGCGCTGGCTCGCCCACCGGGGCGGCGCACTCGACTTCCGCGAGTTCGCTCAGGCAAATCCCGGCAAGCCCTTTCCGATCGCCGTAGCGCTGGGTGCCGATCCGGCGACCATGCTCGGCGCCGTCACCCCGGTGCCCGATACGCTGTCCGAATATCAGTTTGCCGGCCTGCTGCGCGGCAGTCGCACCGAGTTGGCGAAGTGTTTGACGCCAGGATTGGAGTCGCTGCGCGTGCCCGCCCGTGCCGAGATCGTGCTCGAGGGCTTCATTTACCCATCCGAGTCGCCACCGAGCGCGCCCGAAGGCGCCCCGCCGCCACCGTCGCGCGGCGCGACAGCGGGTTACGCCCATGCGCTGGAAGGCCCGTACGGCGACCACACTGGCTACTACAACGAGCAGGAGTGGTTCCCGGTGTTCACGATCGAGCGCATCACCCTGCGCCGCAACGCGGTCTACCACTCCACCTACACCGGCAAACCGCCCGATGAACCGGCCGTGCTCGGCGTCGCGCTCAACGAAGTCTTCGTACCGCTGTTGCAGAAGCAATTCCCCGAGATCACGGATTTCTATTTGCCGCCGGAAGGCTGTAGCTATCGGATGGCCATCGTGCAGATGAAGAAGGCCTATCCGGGCCATGCCAAGCGTGTGATGTTCGGCGTCTGGAGTTTCCTGCGGCAGTTCATGTATACGAAGTTCATCGTCGTGGTGGACGAGGACGTCGATATTCGAGACTGGAAGGAAGTGATCTGGGCCATCACCACGCGTGTCGATCCGACCCGCGACACCACGCTCGTCGACCAGACACCCATCGACTATCTCGATTTCGCCTCGCCCACGGCAGGACTGGGTTCGAAGATGGGGATCGACGCGACGAATAAATGGCCGGGCGAAACGTCGCGCGAATGGGGACGTCCCATCGAAATGACCGCCGACGTCGACGCGCGCATGGCCGCGCTGTATCAGGACCTCGGCCTGTAGTCGCCAGGTCTTACGGCCGAGGCGGTCGGAGGGCCGGCAGGCTCGCTGCCGCCCCCTCGTCGCCGACAGCGTTCGCCCGGGTAACGGCTACCGACGTCGCTCTCGCACCGGACTTCCCATCACGCGGCGCCGGACGCCGCGGGCACGTCGCCGAAGACATCTCATGCCGAGAACCTCGGCATCGACGAATCTCCCCGGGATGAAGTCCGCCTGTCTCGCCCGGGCGGCGAAATTCATCTGACCCTTTAATAATCTGTAATAGGGACTTTCCCCACGCCGAAAACCGCGTCCTGCCTGGCTTACGTCCATATTGCCCCAACGCCGCCGCACCGGATGCCAGTGCAAAATTGCGACAAAGTCCCACGCAGTGGGGCCCGCTCGGGTAGAATCGCGATTTTTTTGCGATCCGCGACTCCGACCCCAATTAGGGTGACACACGCACCCGCGTGCGTTGCGCTGTCGGATCTCCATCGAATTCGCAAAGCCGATCAACAGAAGTTACGTCCGCCAGCGCCGTCCCCCCGCCGTCACGCGCCTGATGACGACGACCGGCCTGCGGGCAGTTTGTCCGCCCTCGCGCAGCGTGCCGCCCCGCCCTCATCGGGACCGGCGCCTGCTCCCCCCGGGCGTGGAGAAGACATCGAATGGATAACAATCAACCCCTCATGCGCAACATCGGGCCGTTCGCCCTGATGTTGACCGGCCTTGGCTCGATCATCGGCTCCGGCTGGTTGTTCGGCGCCTGGAAGGCCGCCAAGATCGCCGGTCCCGCCGCCCTTTTCGCCTGGCTCATCGGCGCCGTCGTCATCCTGGCCATTGCGCTCACTTACGCCGAACTCGGCGCCATGTTTCCCGAGTCGGGCGGCATGGTGCGTTACTCGCGCTATTCGCATGGCAGCCTCGTCGGTTTCATCGCCGCGTGGGCTAACTGGATCGCCATCGTGTCGGTCATTCCGATCGAAGCCGAAGCGTCGATCCAGTACATGAGTACCTGGCCGTACGACTGGGCGCATGCGCTGTTCGTCGACGGTACGCTCAGCACGAGCGGGCTCATGCTCTCCGCACTGCTGGTCATCGGCTACTTCATGCTCAACTACTGGGGTGTGAAACTGTTCGCGCGCGCCAACACGGCCATCACGCTGTTCAAGTTCGCCATCCCCGCGCTGACCATCGCGGGCCTGATGATCGCGGGCTTCCACCCGGGCAACTTCAACCTGGTGGAGCACGGCGGTTTCGCACCGAATGGCATGTCGGCCGTGTTCACCGCGGTCGCCACGTCGGGCATCGTGTTCGCCTTCAACGGTTTCCAGAGCCCGGTGAACCTCGCAGGTGAAGCGCGCGACCCGGGCCGCAGCATCCCGTTCGCAGTGGTCGGCTCGATCCTGCTCGCGACCGTCATCTACCTTCTGCTGCAAGTGGCCTACATCGGCGCGCTCTCGCCCGACCAACTGGCCGGCGGCTGGCACATGGTGAGCTTCAGCTCGCCGTTCGCGGAACTGGCGATCGCGCTCGGCCTGAACTGGCTGGCGATCGTGCTGTACTTCGACGCGTTCCTGAGCCCGAGCGGCACCGGCACCACCTACATGGCCACCACGAGCCGCATGATCTACGCGATGGAGCGCAACCGCACCTTGCCCGCGATCCTCGGCAACGTGCACCCGCTATATGGCGTGCCGCGCCCGGCGATGTGGTTCAACCTGGCGATCTCGTTCGTCTTCATGTTCTTCTTCCGCGGCTGGGATTCTCTGGCCGCCGTGATTTCGGTCGCGACCGTGATCTCGTACCTGACCGGCCCGATCAGCGTGATGGCGCTGCGTCGCTCGGCCCCGGAGCTGCACCGTCCGATGCGCCTGCGCGGCCTGTCCCTGATCGCGCCGTTCGCCTTTGTGTGCGCGTCGCTGATTCTCTACTGGGCCCGCTGGCCGCTCACCGGCCAGATCATCGTGCTGGTGGTCGTGGCGCTGCCCGTCTACTTCTACTACCAGGCGAAGGATCGCTGGCAAGGGTTCGGCCGCGACCTCAAGGCATCGTGGTGGCTGATCGGGTACCTTCCGGCCATGGCCCTGTGTTCGTACATCGGCAGCAAGGAATTTGGCGGTCTTGGCCTGCTGCCGTATGGCTGGGATATGCTGCTCGTGGCCGCCATGTCGCTCGCGTTCTACCATTGGGGCGTGAAGGCTGGCTGGCGTACGCCATACCTGGCCGGTGAGCGCGACGAAGACGTCGCCAGCATGGAAGGCATGCCCGCGCTCTCGCATTAACCGCGACGCACGACCGCCGCGCCAACGCGCAAGTCTGCCAAGCCCGCCAATCCGGCGGGCTTTTTTATTACGTCATGCCCGACAGGCCCACTCACCGATGGGCGCGCCGCCGCTCGATGAACAGGCTATTGCCCAACGCGCGCTTGGCCATCTTCTTCGCATCGGCAGCCGCGGCCGAGACTTCCACATGCGATGGGAAGCTCTCGGGTGTGACCGCCACCACGCCGATCGACAGGCTCGTGATCGGGTGGAAGATGACCATGCCACGGCGATCTTCCGCCTCGAACCCGCCCGCCGCGATCTGATCCGGATGGAAGTATTCGGTCACCGCCTCGCCGAAGCGAGTGAGCGCTTCGCGGCAACGCGCCTCCCAGTCGGGGCTGCGGAACAGCACCAGGAAGTCGTCGCCACCGATGTGTCCAAGGAAGTCACGCTCGGGATTGCGCACCGCCATCAGCACACGCGCGACCAACTGGATCAGGTCGTCGCCGCGCCGATAGCCGAACACGTCGTTGAACGGCTTGAAGTTATCGAGATCGACATAACAGGCGTGGAACGACTGCCGCTCGCCGATCATGCGATCCATGTAGTCGTCGATGGGCACGTTGCCCGGCAGCAGCGTGAGCGGGTTGGCGTACCGCGCCGCGTCGAGTTGCATGTCGGTGATGTAACGCATGAGGGCATGCCCCTGCGCCACGCCCAGATAGCGCCCCTGGTCGGTGACGATCAAACCGCCCGCAATTTGCCGGCTGGCGCCTTCGGCAATCATGCGGCTCAGATCCTCCATGCGCGCGCGCTTGTCGAACGTGAGCGGGCGTGGCTCCATCACGGCCGAGCACGGCTTGCGTCCGTAGAGTTCGCGCGTGAAGGGCCTGGCGAACCGGCCGATCAGCGATGCCCGGCCGATCAAGCCCACCGCACGCTCATGCTCGACCACCGGCAGCACATCGAGCGACGCATCGTTCTCGAAACGCGCCACGACATCTTCGCTGCGGGTCTCCGGCGAGACGGGCAGCACGTACGACGCGATCCGCTCCAGCGTCACATTGCCTGCGCCCAGTTGACTCGGTTGCCGATGCACATACGCGCGGCGCTCGTTGACGACCGCCTGCACTTGCGCGGTGATCGCCCGTTGCGGCTTCGCTTCCGGGCGCGCGATGAAATACCCCTGCCCCAGAAAGATGCCGAGATCGCGCACCACCTGCAGCGCCTCGGCCTGTTCGATGCCTTCGGCGATGACGCGCGTGCCGCTCGTCTCCGCGATCTGGTGCATCGAGCGCACGAACTGGAGTTTGACGGTGTCAGTGTCGATGCCGTCGACGAAGTGCCGGTCGATCTTGACGTAATCGGGCCGCAGCTCGGACCACAGACGTAGGCTGGCGTAGCCTTCGCCCATGTCGTCGAGCGCGACTTCGAACCCCAGCTCGCGATACGCCGTGAGCGAGGCGCGCGTGCTCGCCAGATCCAGCGTGGGGGCATGCTCCGTGAGTTCGAGCACCACGCGCTCGGGCGCGAGGCGCAACGACTGGAGCATTGCAAACGTTTCGTCGAGCCCGAGCGATTCGCTCACCCCGCCGCCGGGGTGGGCTCGGGTGATTGGGCCGATGTTGAGGAAAAGGCGTTCCGGCAGATCCTGTTCGACGAAGCCGCGCAGCACCGTGCGACGGCACGCCAGTTCGAGCGGCGCGAGCACGCCATGACGGCGGGCGGCGGCGAACAATGCGAGCGGCGAATGAATCGGTGTGCCGGCGGGCCCGCGCACCAGCCCCTCGTAACCGGCGACGCCTGACGTACGAAAGTCGAGAATCGGCTGAAACACGCAGGTCAGACCAATGCCTTCGCACAGCTCGGCAAGCAGCGCCGCCTCGTCGGGTTCCGCGCATGGGGCTGACACCACGGCGGGTGACATTATCGCAACGTCCGATGTTGCCGGCACGGCGAACCGCTCCGGCGGGCGTATCGCAACAGGCGGGAGAAGGGTCAACGGAAACTCCGTAAGTCGGGGCGGTGCGCGGCCATCATGCACGCCGCATTGCGTTGTGCGGGCATGTGCCGGACGTGTTGATGCGCACCGAAGGCAAGCGACGCGCCGATGACGTGTTTCACCCGATCCCCGTGCTTCGCGTCCGGCAGTGGCTCTGTGGCTCATATCCGCGTCTGGTGAAGTTGCCCGCAGGCATCCTCTTGTACTTGCCGCTCAGGCTATCGCTGCGATTTGACAGAACCGTGACAGTGTCGGAATTGCCACACACGCCGGCAGGACGAAAAGCCGGGACGAAAAAAAACGGCAACGCCGCATAGCGTTGCCGTGGCTTCGGGATGGCGCCGCTGACTGGCGCGCCCTCCCGGACCGACCGGGCGGTAGTGAACGGGTTACCAAACGGTAACGATCGGCTTACCAGGCGGTAACGACCGAGCCGCCGAACTTCTTCTCGATAAAGGCCTTCACTTCCGGCGAATGGTAAGCCTTGATCAGCTTGGCCACCCAGGGCTTGTTCTTGTCGGCCGTGCGAACGACCAGCACGTTGGCGTACGGGCCGCTGGCGTCTTCGATGGCGATCGAGTCACGCTTCGGGTTCAGACCGGCTTCCATCGCGAAGTTGGTGTTGATCACGGCCACGGCGACATCGTCGAGCGAGCGCGGCAGTTGCGCGGCGTCCAGCTCCACGAACTTGAGCTTCTTCGGGTTGCCGATCACGTCGATCGGCGTCGCCTTCAGACCCGCATCGGCACGCAGCTTGATCAGCCCCTGCTTTTGCAGCAACAGCAGCGCACGCCCGCCGTTGGTCGGGTCGTTCGGCAGCGACACCTTGTCGCCCGACTTCAGATCGGCCAGCGACTTGATCTTCTTCGAATAGATGCCCATCGGGAAAATCACGGTCTTGGCGACGGACTCGAGCTTGTAGCCACGATCCTTCACCTGGGCGTCGAGGTACGGCTGGTGCTGGTAGCTGTTCGCATCCAGGTCGCCCGACGACAGCGCGGCGTTCGGCTGCACGTAGTCACTGAACTCGATGACCTTGATGTTCAGGCCGTCCTTGGCCGCAACCTTCTTCACTTCGTCGAAGATCTGCGCGTGCGGCCCCCCCGTGACACCGACCTTCAGGTTGACGACATCGGCGGCAGCCGCGGGCGCGGCGAACTGCGTGGCGAAAACGGTCGCGGCGCCGACCCCGGCCAACAGCTTGAAAAGCGTACGACGTTGCATATAAAACCTCGCGTGTGAGTAATGTGCCGGTTCACCGGCAACGTTGTTGTGTGAGACGTTACTTATGGCTCAGGCGACGCACCAGCCAGTCGCCGAACGTCTGCACCAATTGCACGAAGACGATCAGGATCAGCACAACGGTAATCATCACCTCGGGAAGGAAGCGCTGATAGCCGTAGCGGATGCCCAGGTCGCCCAGCCCGCCCCCGCCGATGGCACCGGCCATCGCCGAATAACCGACCAGACTGACGAACGTGATCGTCAGGCCAGCCACGATGCCGGGCAGCGCCTCGGGCAGCAACACCTTGGTAACGATCTGGCCGGTCGTCGCTCCCATCGACTGCGCCGCTTCGATCAGGCCACGGTCGACCTCGCGCAATGCCGTCTCCACCAGGCGCGCCACGAACGGCGCCGCCGCGATGGTGAGCGGCACCACGGCCGCCATCGTGCCGATGGACGAACCGACGATCAGGCGGGTGAACGGGATCACCGCGACGAGCAGGATGATGAACGGCGTCGAGCGCACCGCGTTGACGATGATGCCGACAACACGATTGGTTGGAAGGTTCTGCAACACTCCGTTGCGGTCGGTCAGATAGAGCAGCACGCCGAGCGGCACGCCGACCACGGCGCCGATCAGGCCGGAAATTCCGACCATGATGAGCGTCTCCCAGAAAGAGGAGACGAAGAGATCGAACATTTCACTCCACATGGCTCAGCTCCTCAACGACAACGCCTTGACTGGCGAGGAACGCCATGGCGTCTGCCACGCGGGCCGGGGTGCCGCCCGCCAGCACGGCGAGCGATCCGAAAGCCTGCCCCTGGATCTCGTCGATCTGGCCGTGCAGGATATTGAAATCGAGTTCGTAGCGGCGAATCGCCTCGGAGAGCAGCGGCTGATCCACGCCCGCGCCGGAGAACGCCAGGCGATACAGGTGATCGTGGCCGTTGCCGATGCGCGACGCGACACGCTCGCGTACGCCCTCCGGCAATTCTTGCGAGATCACGTCGCCAATGAGCGCACGCGTGACTTCGTGGCGCGGGCGCAGGAACACGTCGATAACGCGGCCCTGCTCGACCACACGGCCGGCGTCGAGCACCGCGACGCGGTCGCACACCTGCTTGATGACTTCCATCTGGTGCGTGATCAGCACGATGGTCAGGCCCAGTTCGCGATTGATGCGCTTGAGCAGTTCGAGAATCGAGCGCGTCGTCTCGGGATCGAGGGCCGACGTCGCTTCGTCCGAGAGCAGCACCTGCGGCTCGCTCGCCAGCGCCCGGGCAATGCCCACACGCTGCTTCTGGCCACCGGAAATCTGCGACGGATAACGATCCTTTTGTGCCGTCAAGCCAACGAGTTCGAGCAGCGGAAGTACCTTCGCCCGAATCTCCGCCGCCGACAGGCCCGCCAGTTCCAGCGGCAGCGCCACGTTCGCGTAGACCGTGCGGGAGCTGAGCAGGTTGAAGTGCTGGAAGATCATGCCGATGCGGCGGCGCGCCTGGCGCAGCGCGTCGGACGACAGCGACGTCAGGTCCTGGCCTTCGACGCGCACCGTGCCGTCGCTTGGACGATTGAGCAGGTTGATGACACGCACGAGCGTGCTCTTGCCGGCGCCGCTTCGGCCAATGATGCCGAAGACTTCGCCGCGCTCGATCGACAGGCTGATGTTGGAAAGCGCGTCGATCGGCCCCTTGGGCCCAGCAAAGCGCTGGGTAATGTTCTGGAGTTCGATCATGCAAAAAAATAGCAGCCCCACTGCCAAAACTGCTCGCAGTGCCGCCGCCTGGACTCGATATTCAGTGCAAAGACAACATTCTAGCCCATGCACCTAAATAGTTGAAAATAATAAAACTCGATCTCCTTATATTGGAATTCAACTGAACCCGGACACGGTCAGGCTTGCCTGCGCGACGCAAAGTCGTCGAGCACTTCGATCACGCGGTCGAATTCGAGCGATTTGTCGAAGAAGTACTGCACGCCCAGTTGCTGGCAACGTTTGCGATATGTGGCCAATGCGTAGTTCGTCAGCACGATGGCCATGAGTTGCGGCAGCAGCCCCGCGTCGTGCAGGTAGGAGAGCACATCCATGCCCGAGCCGCGCCGCAGTTGAAGATCGACGATCACCGCGTCGAACGACGCTTCCTGGAGCGTACGAACCGCGTCGTCGGCCGTCTCCGCCACGCCTGCCACCTGGAGCATCCCGGTCGAACCGAGCGCTTCGGACAGGCTTTCGCGAATGACCGCCGAGTCTTCGATCAAGAGCACCTTGAGGGGCAAACGGGACCCCGTAAGCGTTGCCGCGTTCCCGGTTGACATGACAGCCTCTCTCTCAACTGATCAAGCCGTTCTTGAGCGCATAGAGCGTCAGGTCGGCGTTGGTTTTCAAATGCATCTTTTCCAGCACGCGCGCGCGGTACGTGCTGACGGTCTTCACCGACAGATGCAACTCCTCGGCAATCTCGGTGGGGGTGCGTCCCTGCGCGAGCTTGCAGAACACCTGGAACTCACGCTCCGAGAGCTGTTCGTGGATCGGCTCGTCGCCGGGCTGGTCCAGCTTTTGCGCCAACAGATCGGCCGTGCCCTCGCTGACGTAGCGGTGGCCGCGCGCCACCGTGCGAATGGCCCGGATGATTTCGTCCGGTGCCGCATCCTTCATCAGGTAGCCGTTCGCGCCCGCGCGCAGCAGGTTGACCGCGTACTGCGCTTCAGGGTACGTCGACAGGAACAGCACACGCTGCGCCGGGCGCAATTGCTTGATCACGCGCAACGTGTCGATGCCGTTCTTGTCGGGCATGGCGATATCCAGCAGCACGACGTCGAACGCCGTTTCGCGCACGGCACGAATCACTTCGTCACCGCTCGCCGCTTCACCCAGCACTTCCATGTCCGATTCATCGGCGATGAACTGCTTGAAGCCGGTACGCACAATCGCGTGGTCGTCGGCGATCAGAATCTTTATTGTTGTCGGTGACATCAACGCTCCAGAGGTGCTCGGTCGCCCAAATGATGAATCATCCCGCGATAACGCTCAATCGCGATGCGCATGATCCTGCGCCTGCACAGTCAATGCACGCGGGCTGCCCGCCGCGCGTCCCGCGCCGCCCGGGACGCGCGCGTCTATCGTCGGAACACCCCGAAGAGCAATGTGAACAGAAAAATCACGAGGAAGATGAAGAACAGGATCTTCGCGATCTCTGCCGCACCGGCAGCGATTCCGGTAAAGCCGAACACTGCTGCGATCAACGCGATCACGAAAAAGACGACAGCATAGTGAAGCATCGCAACCTCCTGGAATGGGAGCGGTCCGTGCGCGTCATGACGACGCGTCACGACGTCGCTGCCGCGTATGGCCGAGCCCCGCGCGGCAGCGCACCGTCTAGTCGACGATCTTCTTGGCGATAGTCAGTCCAAGCAGCAAGAAGATCACGAACAGCACCAGGAACAGCACGAACAGAATCTTCGCGATTCCGGCAGCTCCCGCCGCGATCCCCGTAAAGCCCAACAGTCCCGCCACGATCGAGATCAGTGCGAACATCAAAGCCCACTTCAACATAGCGCTCTCCTCGGTCAATCCATCGTTTCCCGGAGACGACTTCAGCATCCGGTGGCGCGCCGCCCGTTTGCAAAGCGCGACACAAACCCTCGGGCGATGAGTGAATGGTAGGAAAAACGCACGAACCGGACTGCCCGGACGCCGCTGGTTTTTGCGTAGGAATTGGCTGACAATTCGCGAAATGACGCGCTTTTCGACTTATGATCGAAGCGCATCTGATCATCGGCATTGGTTGCACGCCACCCGTCAAAACCACGCCACAGGCCCCCATGTCCCGATTGCTCACGTCCTGGTTGCGTCGCCGAAGCTGGATCATCGCGATGATCGCGGCGATCATCATCACGGTCGGCAGCCTGGTCGGGCTGGAGTCTGCGCACCGCCGTCTCGCGTCGACCTACGAGGCGGCCCTGCAAGCGATGAACGCGGCCAACGAACTCAACGAAATCATGGCGCGCACCTCGGCCGTGGTATCGAGCCAGCGCGGCTATCTGCTCACGAACGATCCGATTTATCTCGATCCCTACCTGTCGGCTGTACGGCGCATTCGCGATCTTGCCACCCGGGTCGTCCAGCATTACGAAGCCACGGGCGACGCGCAGGCCACGAAAGATTTCGCCAACGTGATGACGCTGTTTTCGCAGCGCATCGCCGCCATGGAAACGGCGCGCGCGGCGCTCGGGCGCGGACAGATGAGCCTCGAAGAGGCGCTTTCGCCGGCCCATCTCGGCATCGGCGCGATGGAGCCGGTTCAGGACGGCATCACCGATCTGTACAACCGCGAGCGGGTACGCGCGCGCACCGCCCAGGACAACGGACGCTTCGACCAGGCGATCTCGGCCGTGAGCGCCGGCGCGCTCTCGGTGCTCACCATCCTGTTGTTCGTGCTGCTGTTTCGCACGCTCGGCCGGCAGATGCGGCAGGAGCAACTCGCGCGCGACCAACTGCACGAACAACAGGCGCATCTGGATCGGGTGGTGCGCGAGCGCACCGAACAGCTCGATGAGTTGGCTACCCACTTGCAAAACGTCAGTGAAGACGAGAAGACCCGCCTGTCGCGCGAGCTGCACGACGAACTCGGCGCGATTCTCACCGCCTGCAAGATGGACGTGACCTGGGCGCATCACAAGCTGCGCAACATCGATCCGGCGATCGCCGAGAAACTCGCTCGCGCACAACGCAATCTCGACTCTGGTATCCAGACGAAGCGCCGCATCATCGAAAACCTGCGTCCGACGGTGTTGATCAACTTCGGTCTCGTGACGGCATTGCGCTCGCTCGCCGAGGAAACCGCCGATCAACAGCACTGGCAACTCGATCTCGACTTGCCGGAAGAGGACTTCGCGCTGCCTGAGTCGACAGCCATCGTGCTGTTCCGCGTTGCGCAGGAAGCGCTTACGAACGCGGGCAAGTACGCGCGTGCCACGGCGGTGCGGGTGGCGCTGGCGTGCGACGATCAGCGCGTGCGTCTCGAAGTCATCGACAACGGCATCGGGCTCACACCGGATCAGTTCAACAAACCCAAGACGCACGGCCTGTTCGGCATGCGTCAACGGGTCTCGGCCAAGGGCGGACGTATCGACATTCACTCGCTGCCGCTTCGCCTCGGCACCGAAATTCAGGTGGTGCTGCCGCTGTGCAATCCGGCGGACGCCCCCAATATCGCGACGGAAGTCACCGAAAGCACCGCCACGCAAACGCCCGCCGCCGAACGTCCCGGCGACAGCGCCGCCGATCGTGCAAAGTAACGCAGGGATGTTCCCAAAATGCGCCTCGCGGCCGCTGTGAGTCGCCCCCAAAAAACATGCCGCCAGGGACGAATCGGTCAGGCGGGGAGGAGACGGCCTCGCGCGGATGGGTGCGACGCCGAGGGCAAGCGGATGCGGCAAGCGCGGCATCCGCTTGCTGTTTTCGCGCCACAAGCGGCGCGCGTGCATGTAAATGAATGTAACAAGCGCCGCCCGATCCGGCGTGCCCCGGTGCGAACCCGGTGCCGAATGGCGCTCACCGAAACGAGCGCAAATCGTTGATTCTGAATAAAATAACAACGTGATCTACACGTTTGGCGGCCGCTTTTCTACGCCCGGACGTTCCCTATGCCGTGTCAATGCGCATACTTTGCAACAATTGCGCCACGTCTGCGTTTCGGAACTTCAGTAAAGTTAAGCCAAGGAATCTGACAAACCATGGTGCCCGCAGGCACCCGGCGCGTCGGTCGGCATGGTGCCGTCCGGGCGCTGTCAACAGTACGCTGCCAAGTCCGCAGGAGAAACGTCATGAAAACCAAGTTTGCCGCCCTTGCCATCGCGGGGATCGCGCTCGCCGCGGGCGCCGTCGGGACAGCGCAGGCGCACGTCTCGGTCGGTATCGGCATCGGCCTGCCGCTGGTCATCCCCGCCCCGGTCTACGCCCCGGCCCCCGTGTACGTCGCCCCTCCGCCGCCGGTCTACTATGCACCGCCGCCCGTCTATGTCGCGCCTGCGCCGGTCTATTACGGCCCGCCGCCGGTGTACTACGGCCGTCCGTACTACGGCCGCCCATACTACGGCGGGTACGGTCACTGGCACCGTGACCGCTGGCATCGCTAAAGCGCGACATCCGGGCGCAATCCGGCCGCGGCGACAACGCGCCACCGACTGTGAAGTCGGTGGCGCGTTGGTTTTTGACGGCGCCGCAGACGGCGGTGCACTCGTTGAGCGCGAGCCGCGGCGCCTGGATGGTCGGCAGCGTCTCGTCGGTCAAGCGGATGAACCGGCCATCCCCTGAACATCCGCAACAACATCGTCGCGCCGGCGTCCAACCATCCGAATAATGGCTATGATGACAATCAATCATCACCCCATCCGATGGATTCGATATGACGCCGGACCAATTGCTGACCTTCGCGACCGTGGCCGAACTGGGCAACATCAGCCATGCGGCGCAGGCGCTGCACCTCTCGCAGCCGGCGGTCTCCGGACAACTGCGGCTGTTGCAGGAGTCATTCGGCGAGCCGTTGTACCGACGCGATGGACGCGGCATCCGGCTGACTGCCGTTGGGGAGCAGGTCGCCGCATACGCCAACAAGCTGCGACAGGACTACCGCCAGGCCATCGCCCTGCGCGACGACCTGCGCGGCATGGAAACCGGCGCGTTGCGCATCGGGGCGAGCACGACGCCGGCAAGCTACCTGTTGCCCTACGCGATCGCGGAATTCCATCAACGCTATCCGGCCGTCGCGCTGCACATCATTGACGGCAACACCAGTGAAATCGTGGCGCAGCTCGACCGGCTGGACGTGGCGTTCATCGAGGGTGCGGTGCCGCCCGGCCTGTCGCCGGAGATCGCGGTGCGTCCATGGCGCGATGACGAAGTCGTTGCCATTGCGCGCGCCGATCACCCACTGGCGCAGCAGTCGCAAGGCGCCTCGTTGCAGGCCATCGCCGAGTATCCACTGATCCTGCGCGAACCGGGCTCGGGGGTGCGGGCGCTGGTGGCGCGCGCCTTCTCGGTGGCCGGGCTTGCGCCACGCGTGGCGCTGGAGTTGGCCGGGGTGGAAAGTATCAAGGAAGCCGTGCGTGCAGGCATGGGCGTGGGCTTCGTATCCGCGATGTCGATGCGTCACGAGGACGCAGCGCTCGCCTCGGTTCGCATCGATCCCCCGCATGGCCTCAAGCGACTGCTGACGGCACTCGTGCCGCATGCCGATGCGCTGTCGCGTCCGACCGAGCGCTTTCTCGCCCAATGCTTCGCCTCGGCGGCCAACGACCCGGCAACGGTGCGGTAATCGCTCGCCGGACGTTTGCGTCTCGGCGCTTGTGCGCCGGCGTCGCGAGCCGCGTGCCGCGTGCCGCTCAGAACGGCAAGCTCAAGCGCACAACGCCCGATCAGACGAACGCTGGGCCCGGATGCAACCAAGCCCTCACGCGCGTCACGCGTGAGGGCTTGGTTATCTTGCCCAGGCGGCACACGACCGCGCCGCCGGTCGATGTCAGGCGGCGGCCATCTCCGGCGTGGCCACCTCGTCCTCCACCGAGCTGAGCATGAGGTGTTCAAAGGCGCCCAGCGAGGCCTTCGCGCCTTCGCCCACGGCGATCACGATCTGCTTGAACGGCACCGTCGTGACATCGCCTGCGGCGAACACCCCCGGCACCGAGGTTGCGCCCTTGGCATCGACCTCGATCTCGCCATGACGCGAGAGCGACACGCTCCCCTTGAGCCATTCGGTGTTCGGCACGAGGCCGATCTGCACGAACACGCCTTCGAGCGCGATCGTGGACGTCTCGCCCGACGCGCGGTCCCGATAGACGAGACCGTTGACCTGTTGCGCGTCGCCTCGGATCTCGGTCGTCTGTGTGTTCAACCGCACGCGCACGTTCGGCAGGCTGCGCAGCTTGCGCTGAAGCACGTCGTCCGCGCGCAGTTGGGTGCCGTATTCGATCAGCGTGACTTCCTTGACGATGCCCGCCAGATCGATGGCCGCTTCCACGCCCGAGTTGCCGCCGCCGACGACCGCCACGCGCTTGCCCTTGAAGAGCGGGCCGTCGCAGTGGGGGCAATAGGCCACGCCGCGGTTTCGGTACTCACGCTCGCCTGGCACACCGATCTCGCGCCAGCGCGCACCGGTGGCGAGCACCACCGAGCGCGCTTTGAGTACCGCGCCGCTGGCCAGATGCACTTCGTGAATCTGGCCGGGAACCAGCGCTTGCGCGCGTTGCGTGTCGATCACGTCGACATCATAGGTCGTCACATGCTGTTCAAGTGCCGTGGCGAACTTCGGCCCTTCGGTGTGCGTCACCGAGACGAAGTTCTCGATCGCCATCGTGTCGAGCACCTGACCACCGAAGCGCTCGGCGACCACGCCCGTCGCAATCCCCTTGCGAGCGGCGTAGATGGCCGCGGCTGCGCCTGCGGGGCCGCCGCCCACGATCAGCATGTCGTAGACCGGCTTGTTCTCGAGCGCTTTCGCGGCGCGCGCGCTCGCGCCGGTGTCGAGTTTCGCGAGCAATTCCTTCACGCTGGTGCGGCCTTGCGTGAACGATTCGCCGTTGAGGAACACAGTGGGGACCGCCATCACCCGACGTGCTTCGACTTCGCCCTGGAACAGCGCACCGTCGATGGTGACCTGCTCGATGCGCGGATTGATCAACGCCATGACATTCAGCGCCTGCACGACTTCCGGGCAGTTCTGGCACGACAGCGAGATGTACGTCTCGAAGCGAAAATCGCCGTCGAGCGCACGAATCTGCGCAATGGTGTCGTCGTCGAGCTTGATCGGATGACCGCCCACTTGCAGCAGCGCGAGTACCAGCGACGTGAACTCATGCCCCATCGGCAGCCCCGCGAAACGGATGCGCGGCGCCTCACCCGGCGTGCCGATGGCGAACGACGGACGACGCTCGCCGGCACGGCCTGCGTCGTCGCTGGGCGTCACGACAGCGATCTGCGGCGAGAGCGGGGCGATCTCGTCGACCAGCGCCTTCATCTCGGCCGACTGGGGGCTGTCATCGAGCCACACGGCGATCTCGATCGGGCGCGTGACTTTCTGGAGGTACGTTTGCAACTGGGCTTTGAGGGTCGCGTCCAACATGGCGGTTCTCCGTCTCGATAGGGTGTGATGGGGTGAGCGAGGCCCACCGCGCCGGCCGGAGGCGGGCGCAGGTCAGCGTCGGGATTCGGGGTTCAGGGACCGGGGCACCCGGGTCAGGGGACCGGCGCACCGGTGAGGCGCCGCCCGGGTGACAGGCGCGGCGCTCGCAGCGGCGATCGTGCGTGGCGGTGATCGGAAGCGCTTAGATCTTGCCGATCAGGTCGAGCGACGGACTCAGCGTTTGCGCGCCCGGCGTCCACTTGGCGGGGCAGACTTCGCCCGGGTGCGCTGCGATGTACTGCGCTGCCTGCACCTTGCGCAGCAATTCCTTCGCGTCGCGACCGATGCCGTTGTCGTGAATTTCACACAGTTTGATCTCGCCTTCCGGGTTGATCACGAACGTGCCACGCAGCGCCAGCCCTTCTTCTTCGATCAGCACGTCGAAGTTGCGCGAGATCGCGAGCGTCGGGTCGGCCACCATCGGATACTGGATCTTCTGGATCGTGTCCGACGTGTCGTGCCACGCCTTGTGTGTGAAGTGGGTATCGGTCGACACGCTGTAGATCTCGACGCCCAACTTCTTGAATTCGTCGTAATGATCAGCCAGATCGCCCAACTCGGTCGGACACACGAAGGTGAAGTCGGCCGGGTAGAACACCACCACTGACCACTTGCCCTTGAGCGTTTCGTCGGTCACGGTGAGGAAATCGCCATTGTGGTAAGCGTTGGCTTTGAACGGCTTGACTTGGGTGTTGATGATCGGCATGTCGTTGTCTCTCTGACGGGGTGGAAAGTGTTGACAGTATGCCGATTGCTATCGATTAACAAAAATTGATTATTAAAATCTATGCAATTAACTCAGGCTATCGGCGCCGATAGCCTTCCCGCCTACCTCCGCCCGCTTCGTCAAGTGCTTCCTGCCGCGTCAGACCGGCCGTTGCCCGACGCTCGGTGCTCAGCGCTGCGGATAACGCACCGCACGCACCTTGCCGCTCGCGCCACCGCCGCAGAAGAAGAGATCGGCGCCGTTGTGCTCCAGGCCACTCACACCAGTGCCCTGCGGCATCGCCACGCGCATGAGCACTTCACCGCTGGCGGGATCGACCTGGCGCAGTTCGCTCTCGTCGTTCTCCCACGTGCCGTGCCACAGTTCATCGTTCACCCAGGTCACCCCGGTCACGAATCGGTCGGACGCGATGCTGCGCAACACGTGCCCGGTGGCGGGATCGACCTGCAGGATGCGGCGATCGCGATATTGCCCGACCCACAGACTGCCTTCGGCCCATGTCAGCCCCGAATTGCTGCCGCTATCCGGCGCGGGAATCGACGAGACGACCTTGCCGGTCGACGGATCGATCTTGTCGATCCGCGACTCGGCGATCTGGTAGAGATGCGTGCCGTCGAAGGCCGTGCCGGCATCGCTCGGGGCGTCGATCATGCGATGAATCTGGCCGTTGGCGGGATCGAAGGCAATCAACGTGTCGCCCGTCGCGGTCCACACCTGCCGGCCGTCGAACGTGACGCCATGGATGCGCTCGTTGTCCGTGAACGGGCCGTACTCACAGGCGATATCGGCCGCCATCACGGCGGCGGGGGGAAGCGGTCGTTCCAGTCGTTGCAGTTTGCTTGTCATGTCAGGCTCCGGTTGTGACGCCGTCGTCGGCGTGCAAGTCCACTCTAGCCAAACGACCATCCAACAGGGAGTAACAATGTCGTCGTGAATTCGGTGAGCGGCGGCGAAGTCCACCGACGCGCCCTTGCGCGGCCGAGCGCGCACACACGGCCCTCTTCCTCCAGCGCGGCCAATGCGCGTTGCACCGTGCGTTGACTCGCGCCAAGGGCAAGGGCCAGGGCGGACGTCGACCACGCGGCCCCGTCCGACAACAGGGCGACGAGCGACGCGCGATCGCCATCGATGGGGGGCAGCAACACCGCCACCGCGTGCTCGCCCGGCGTGCGCAGCACGAAACCGCGCGGCGTCGCGTCAATGTGGGCGAGTCCCTTGAGCACGGCGCGCAGACGGCCCATCTCCACGCGCAGGCGAGCGCGGTGGGTGTCGTCGGGACGCCGCAGTCGAAACGCTTGCGCGATCAGCGTGTCACGGTCGACGTCGCCGGGCCAGGCGCGCGCGAGTTGCAGCGCCAGGGTGAAGAGCGCCGGACGCCGCGCCAGCGGTCGCCAACGATTGCCAGCACGGATACCACGCCGACAGGCATCGACGACGAGCGCATCCGAATGCAGCAGTCGCGCCACCTCGTCAAGGATCAACGCGCGCTCGCCGCCGGGCTGCGCGAGGCGAGCGGCCGGTCGCGCCAGGGCCGCGCGGACCGTCTCGACCTCTGCGATCAGCGCGGGGATGTTGGCCGCCGACGCGGCCGTTTGCGCGTGAGCGAGCATGGCACGCGCCTGCGCGATGCGCAGTGTGCGAAGCGCCAGCTCGGCGCAGATCAGCGCATGTCCGGCGACGAGGCGCGCAGGCATGGCGTGCGGCGGGGTGTCCTGCAGCGCTTGCGAAGCGGCGTCGAGCTTGCCGAGCAACACCAGGCGGCGCGCGAGGACCAGACGCGCAAGCATGGCATTGGGCATGTCCGCATGCGCGAGCAGCGCGGCGGCGGCGGCGTTCAGAGATCGCGTCGACCCGCCAAGGTCGCGCATGGCGAGCGCGACTTCGGCGTCGGCGACAACACATCGGGCGCGTGCGAGGGCTTCATGCGGGCCGAAGCCTCGCGCCGCCCGCTTGAACAGCTCTCTCGCGCGCCCGAACTCGCCCAACTGCGCCATCGCGATGCCACGTAGCGCGAGCGCGGGCGGGTCGTCGCGCAACGCGATCCGGCGCAACGCGCCAAGCGAATCGCCCGCAGCCAGCGCACGGGCCGAGGCAGCAATGAGGGAGTCCATCGCGCGATATTACCTCGCACGCAATGCGATGCCGCCGGAGCGACCACACGCGTGCAATGCCGGCGCGCGCCAGCGATGTGCCCCCCGGGCATCACAGGCGGCGCACCAGATCGCGACGCGACCCGGGGCGCGGTGCCCATCGGCCGGCGTCACGTGTTCCAGAATGGAAATGCCTCGCCCTGCACCGAGGCGCGGCCGGCATGCCATGTGGACAAGTCAATGGGGCTGAGAGGCCGCGTCGCCGCGACAATCGCGCCCGGAACAGGACGATGCCGCATTGCGGGCATGCACCCCCGACCCGGACGACGTGCCCTGACGTCCGAAGCCGATCTGCTGGAAAACGCCGCCGCCCAGTTCAAAACCGGTGGCGTAGTGATAGGCGGCCACTGTGGAGCCGAGCGCCACCGATAGCAACAACAACGTTCCCGTACGCCAGCGGCGTCGGACCGTGGAAGCCATGTCTCCTCCCTGTCAGAGGTCGGCCCGCCTGAACGATGCTCGTCACCTATCTTCGGCGACCAGACCTTCATCGTCCCGGCGGGGATCGAGTTCCCGTCACTGCTGAGTCTCGTTTTTTCGCGATTCTGCACGCACTAGGCCCCATTTGTCATCCCGGCTATCCCTAAGCCCGCCAAATGTATCGCGATATGATATATTTTTTCGTTTTTGGACTTCCCGGCGTCTCTCGCCCACCCGACTCATGCCTGCGCCTCCCTCGTCCGATCCGCCGGTCACCGCCGACGCGCTGACCAAGAGCGATTTCGAAGCCCTCTCGGAATTCCGTTATCGCCTGCGTCGATTTCTCAATTTCAGCGAATCCGCCGCGCGCGACGAAGGCATCACGCCGCAGCAATACCTGTTGCTGCTGCACGTCAAAGGTATCCCGGGACGCGACTGGGCGTCCATCCGTGAATTGGCCGAGCGCCTGCAAGCCGTGCATCACAGCGTGGTGGCGCTCGTCGCCCGCTGCGAGAAAGCCGGGCTGGTCACGCGCCGCCAAAACGAAAGCGACCGGCGAGTGGTGGAAGTGCACCTCTCGGCGGCGGGCGACGCGTGTCTCATGAATCTCGCCGCCCAGCACCGTAACGAGTTAAGCACCTTTGCGGACATCTTCCACATTCGTGGCGTTCATTTGTAATCACGGCATTGCCATGGCATCGCTTCCCCATTCCCCTTCGCCTCATTCAACCGCGGCCGCGCCCGCCCACGCACGGGATTTTTCACGTGCACCGGGTCTGCCGCGACTCCTTGCGCTTGCCGCAGTCATCGGTTTTTGCGGCGTTCCCGCCGCATGGCTGCTGCTGCACCTGATCCAGGGCTTCACCAACCTCTTCTTCTACCAGACGCTCTCGTTCGCGCCTCGCTCGCCCGCCGATAACACGCTCGGCCCAGCCGTCATCGCACTCCCGGTCATCGGGGGACTGATCGTCGGCGCGATGGCCCGATTCGGCAGCGACAAGATTCGCGGCCACGGCATTCCCGAAGCCATCGAGGCGATTCTGTTCGGCAAGAGCAAGATGTCGCCGCGCGTCGCCATCCTCAAACCGCTGTCCTCAGGCATCGTGATCGGCAGCGGCGGGCCGTTCGGCGCGGAAGGCCCCATCATCATGACCGGGGGCGCGGTCGGTTCGCTCATCGCCCAGTACTTCCATCTGAGCGCCGCCGAGCGCAAGACGCTGCTCGTCGCCGGGGCCACCGCCGGGATGACGGCGGTATTCGGTACGCCGGTCGCTGCCGTGCTGCTCGCCGTGGAACTGCTGCTTTTCGAATGGCGACCGCGCAGCCTGCTGCCGGTGATCGCCGCCTGCGCGGTCGCAGGGTTCGCGCGGCCGCTGATGCTCGATGCCGGTCCGCTCTTTCCCATGGCGGCCTCCGTCGTCGCGCCCATCGCGCTGATGTCGTGCGTGATTGCCGGGGTGTGTGCGGGCATCCTTTCCGCCGGCATGTCGCGCGCCCTCTACGCCATCGAGGACGGCTTCCACAAGCTGCCCGTGCACTGGATGTGGTGGCCGGCCATCGGCGGCGTCGCCATCGGCATTGGCGGCTATCTCCAGCCACGTGCGCTGGGGGTGGGCTATGACGTCATCGCGGACCTGCTCGCCGGACATTTCACGCTGCACGCCGCGCTGGCGTTGCTGGTGGTCAAGGCGATCATCTGGGCGATTGCGTTGGGATCGTGCACGTCCGGTGGGGTGCTCGCCCCGCTGCTCATGATCGGCGCAGGACTCGGCACGCTGCTCGCCCCGGTACTGCCCGGCGGCGATGTCTCACTGTGGGCGCTGGTGTGCATGGCGGCCACGCTCGCGGGCGTGCTCGGTGCGCCGCTGACAGCCATCGTCTTCGCCCTCGGCCTCACACACAACGTGAATGCACTGCTGCCGCTGTTGCTCACTTGCGGCATCTCGTACGGCATCACGATCTGGATCATGCCGCGCTCGATCATGACGGAGAAGATCGCGCGACGTGGCCGTCACATCCATCGCGAGTACGGTGTCGATCCGCTGGAGCGCCTGCACGTTGGCGAGTTGATGACCCGGGAGCCGGTGTCGCTGGCCGCCGACATGCCGATCGACGAGGCGGCGCAACAAGCCTTCGGCGCGGGCCAGCGCCATCGCGCCTATCCCGTGGTCGACGCCGGGCACGGCGTGCTGGGCATGGTCGACCGGCAAGCGCTCACGCGCGCCCAGACGCAGGGGTTACAAACGCTGGGCCAGTTGTACGGCGCGAATCCGCCGCTCGTCGCCCTGGCGTCGGAGACCGGGCGTATCGTGTCGGCGCGCTTCGCCGCGCATCACCTGGAACGCCTGCCTGTCGTGAGCGATGCCATCTCACGCACACTCGTCGGCATCATCAGCCGCAGCGATCTGGTCAAACCGGCCGAGCACTGGCGCGCGGAAGAAGAAGTGCGCGAGCGCATGCTTCATCTCGGACGCCGACGCAACGGACCCTCGATACGATGACGCGCCGCCAACCAAGGTTGACGGCGCGCCAGCAGGCAACGAGAGGCAAACGTCAGTGCATCGGCGTGGAATGGCGCGCGTCGCGCGACGAGGCCGGCGGGTTGCCGCTGGCCTGCTCCCAGGCGTTCTTGGCGAGCAGCGCGACGGTGGCGATCACGGCCGGAATGGCCAGCAGCGAGAACGTCGCCGCAAATCCCATGTGACGGCGCATCAGCTCCGCACCCAGCAACGCACCGGCAATGCCGCCGAAGCGCCCCACACCGAGCATCCAGGCCACGCCCGTGGCGCGACCGTGCGTCGGATAGAACATCGCAGCCAACGACGGCATTGACGACTGCGCACCGTTCATCGCCGTGCCGGCCAGGAAGATCAGGACGACCAGCGCACCGATGTTGCCCATCGCCTGCCCGACCGCATACACGAGCACGGCCGTGATCGCGTAGCCCACGGCCACCACTTTCTGCGCGTTGAACTTGTCCATGCACCAGCCCGACAGAATCGTGCCGATGCCGCCGCCGAGCGGGAACAGCGCCGTAATCAGCGCGGCACGTTCGATGCTGAAACCGGCATCCTTGAACAGGAGTGGCATCCAGCTCGTGAGCAGATAGAAGATCACGAGTCCCATGAAGTAGGTGACCCACAGCATCAACGAGCCGAAGCCATATTGCTTCGAGAGCACCACGCCGACGGCCGAACCGGCCTGCGTCGGCGCGGCTTCATTGACTGTAAACAGGCCGACGTCGTCCAGCGGCTCGCCGGAAATCCGCGACAGGATGCGGCGCACGCGCTCGATCGGCTTTTGACGCACGACGAGAAACTTGACCGACTCCGGCAAGCACAGGAGAAGCAGCGCCGAGAGCACCAGCGGCAGCACGCCACCGAGCACCAGCACGCTATGCCAGCCGAAGTGCGGAATCAGCCACGAGGCCACGAATCCGCCCGCCGACGCGCCCAGCGGGAAGCCGCAGAACATGGTGTTGACAACGACCGCGCGGCGCGTTTGCGGCGCGTACTCGGAAATCAACGTCACGGCGTTGGGCATGGCCGCCCCCAGTCCCAGGCCCGTCAGGAAGCGAAGTGCTGTCAGTGTCTCGAGATCCTGGGCGAACGCCGTCGCCAGGCTCGCTATGCCGAAGAAGACCACCGAGAGCACCAGCAACGTCTTGCGCCCGAGCTTGTCGGCGAGCGGTCCGGCAAAAATTGCCCCGCCCGCCAGGCCGAAGAGCGCCGCCGAAAGGACCGGGCCGAGCGAGCCTCGGTCAATGTGCCATTGCTGCACCAGCGACGGGGCGATGTAGCCGATGGCTGCGGTATCGAAGCCATCGATGGCGACGACGAAGAAACACAGGATCAACACCAGCCACTGGTAGCCGGAGAATCGGTGTGCATTGATATAGGTGGGCACATCCACCGTTCGCGTCTGATTCATGAAACTGTCTCCTCGGGGCGTGGCCGCCCCGGCTGTCGTCGCATTGTTATTCTGGATTTCGCCGCCGCGGATGCGCGCGCCTCTGCTGGGGGCGGCGCACGTGTCGGCCAACGTGATGCGATGGGTTGCGGCGTCGATTTTCTGCCGCTACTGTAAGGCCTTCACCGGGTCGTCAAAATGATCTTTCGTCAGATCATCCATAACGGACGGTTATACGCACGACCAAGCAGGCACCGGCGCCTGGGCGCCGATGCCCCGCTCGCCGCCTCAAGCCAGCGGCAGCCCCACGTAGTTCTCGGCCAGCATGAGCGATGCCGCGCGCGAGCTGACAACGTATTCAAGCTCCGAGCGCTGCATCTGTTGCTCGAACGGTGTGGCGTCGTCGAGGCGGTGCATCATGCGCGTCATCCAGTAAGAGAAGTGCTCCGCGCGCCAGATCCGCTTGAGCGCCGCCGCCGAGTAGCCCTGCAAACCGGCGTCGTTGTCGCGGTGGAAGCAGTCGTCGAGCGCACGTGCCAGGCGCCACACGTCGGCCACGGCCAGGTTCATGCCCTTGGCGCCCGTCGGCGGCACGATGTGCGCCGAGTCGCCCGCCAGGAACAAGCGGCCGTACTGCATCGGCGTGGCGACGAAGCTGCGCATGGCAATCACATTCTTCTGGAAGATCGGCCCCTCCTTGAGACGCCAGCCGTCATGGCTTTCCGTGCGAGCGTGCAGTTCGTGCCAGATGCGCTCGTCGCTCCACGTCTCGGCGCGCTCGCTCGGATCGCATTGGAAATACATACGCTGCACCGTCGGGGAGCGCGTGCTGATCAACGCGAAGCCGCGCTCATGGGCCGCGTAGATCAGTTCCTCCGACGATGGCGGTGCCTCCACCAGCACGCCGAACCAGCCGAACGGATACACGCGCTGGTACTCCTTGCGCACCGAGGCGGGCATGGCCTGACGGCACACCCCGTGGAAACCGTCGCAGCCTGCGATGAAATCGCACGTCAGCCGCCGCATCTGGCCGTCTACCGTGAACTGCACGCTCGGTTGCGTGCTATCGATGTCATGCGCCGAAACGTCCGACACATCGAACAGAACCTCGCCCTGCACGGCCTCGCGCGCCGCGATCAGGTCTTTGATGACTTCGTGTTGCGCGTAGACGGCAATGGCGCGGCCCGTCAGCTCGGTAAGCGCAATGCGATGGCGCTGTCCTCCGAACGCCAGCTCCACGCCGTGATGCACGGCGCCCTCGCGACGCATGCGCTCGCCCACGCCTGTCTCGTTGAGAATGTCCATCGTGCCCTGTTCCAGCACACCGGCGCGAATGGTCGACTCGACGGCGGCGCGCGAGCGCGATTCGAGCACGATCGATTCGATGCCTTGCAGATGCAGCAGATGGGAAAGCAGCAGGCCGGCGGGACCGGCACCGACGATGACGACGGGGTAATGGGTACGCATGCGTTGTCTCCTGTAGTGGCATTGCCCACGCCCGACACACCCGTGCCGGGGGATCTCGCGACAGGTCGACCGCCTGCGTGCGGCTTGCATTTCTATGCTGCCTTGCGCTCGCTGCACCAAGTTAGGACTGCGCGTAAACGAGCATGCCTGAAGCGGTGTTCACGCCTTGTCACGAGGGGCGAATGCGTCATATCTTATGGATCGCGCGCGTCACCTTGAATGGATGAATCGACGCCTTTCTTGTACTTTTTCGACAACTTGAACCAAGGGAAAACCAGTATGACAGGCGCGTCATCCCGGCTGCGCGCGGCGCGCGAGACGATTCCGGAATTTTCGCTGTACGGTGAATTGACCGGAACGGACAGTGCCGATTTCGTCCATATCGAATGGATCGAAACGCGCAGCCGCCTCTATGACTGGCATATCGACACGCATCGACACCTGGGACTGTTCCAAGTGCTGGCGATCTTCGAAGGCACGGTCGAGGCAAACGTCGACGACGCCACGTGGGAGGTGCAAGGCCCGGCCGTCATCACGGTGCATCCGTCGGCGGTCCATAATTTCCGCTTCTCTCGCGGCGCGCACGGCTTCGTGCTGACGATGGCGCAGAGCGTGCCGTTCGATGCCGCACTCGGTGCCGACGCCGACATGGCGTCACTGCTGCGCAAGCCGTGGCTCTTCGCGCTGGGCGATGCGCCCCAGACGCGCGACCGCCTCTACACGCTGCTCGGTCTGATCATGGACGAGTTTTCGCGCCCGCAACTGGGGCACGCGGAAATGGTGGGATGGCTCACGCGCAGTGTGCTGTTGCTGCTCGCGCGATTGCATGCGCATCACGATTCGGCCACCCGGGCCGGGCGCACGGAGCTGGATCTGTTCGCGCGCTTTCGCGCGCTCGTCGAAACGCATTACACCGAAGCGTGGGCCGTGCCGGCCTACGCCGCGCGACTGCATGTGACCGAGAGCAAGCTCAATCGGTTATGCCGTCGCATCGCGGGAAAATCGGCCTTCGATCTGGTGCAGGACCGGTTGATGCTCGAAGCGCGCCGCAAGCTGATCTACATTCCCGCGCCAGTCTCGCACGTCGCCTACGAACTCGGCTTCCAGGATCCGGCGTACTTCTGCCGCGTCTTCAAACGCCATGTCGGCGTCACGCCGTCGGCCTTCCGTCGTACGGCGCAACACGCCCACCTCGGCGACGCCGCGTAAGCACCGCGCCGGGTGAGCGGGTCAGCGCCGTCCAAAGCCCATCCCCCCACCGATGCACCGACGGGTCGATTCCGTCGATGCCCCGGCGCGCCGGGGCTTACGCGTTGGCCGGCACCGACACGCGCAGGAAGCGCAGCAGCGCCTCGGTCACGGCCGGGGCACACTCGATGTTCGAGAGGTGCGCCCCCGGCACGACGATCTGCTGCGCGCCGGGGATGCGCTCGAGCATGGCGCTCGACATCGTGGGCGGCGTCGCCAGATCCTCCGAGCCGGTCACGATCAGCGTCGGCGCGGTGATCGACGCAATCTCGTCGAGCTGATTCATATCGCGCACGGCCGCACATGCCCCCGCGTAGCCCTGTGGCGAAAGCGAGCGGAACATCGCCTTCATGCGCTCGACAAGCGCAGGCGCCTGCTGTGCGAACGCCGGCGTGAACCAGCGCGACACTACAGCGTCGGCGACCGCGCTCATGCCATCGGCCTGCACGGTGCGAATGCGCGCATTCCAGCCATCCTCGCCGCCGATATGCGCCGACGAGCACACGATGGCGAGACGCTCGAGGCGCTGCGGTGCATGAATCCCCAGCCACATGCCCGTCATGCCGCCCATCGACACGCCCGCCACGCTGGCGCGCTCGATATGCAGCGCATCGAGCAGTGCGATCACGTCGCGTCCGAGTTGGTCGATGACATACGGGCCCGGCGTGACGGACGAGCCACCATGCCCGCGCGCGTCATAACGGATCACACGGAATTCGCGGGCAAGCGCCGGCACTTGCGGCGCCCACATGTCGAGCGTGGTGCCCAGCGAATTGGACAGCACCAGCGCCGGTGCACGCTCGTCGCCGTCGATCGCCACGCGCAGCGTGGCGTCGCCCACCTCGATAAGGCGTTCCATCGTCATTCGATTCGTCTCCTCAACCTTGAACGTCGATACGTGCACGGGTCGTCGACCCCGGCTCGGCGGCTTCCATCTCTGCGAACACCGTCTCGGCGTCGTGGATCGCCTGATTTGCGGCAGGCAAGCCGCAATACAGCGCGGCGTGCATGAACAGTTCCTTCATTTCCTCGCGCGTCACACCGTTGTTGAACGCGGCGCGCACATGCATGCGGAACTCATCGCCGCGATTGAGGGCGATGAGCAGCGAAAGCGTCACCATGCTGCGCATATGGCGTGTGAGGCCCGGGCGCGTCCAGATGTCGCCCCACGCGAAGCGCGTGATGAAGTTCTGGAAGTCGTCGTTGAATTCGTTACGGCGTGTAAGGGTGCGGTCCACGTGCGTGTCACCCAGGACAGCGCGGCGCACCTGCATGCCGTTGTCGTAGCGTTCCTGATCGTTCATGTTGATTTCCTGCCGGGTTGGGATGGCGCCACAGTGGCATCCGCAAGCGCGAGGACCTGGCTCACAAACGTCTCGGCAGCACCCAGATAATGTTGCGGGTCCGTCAGTCGCTCAAGCGTCTCGACGCCGAGGATGCGGGTAATGTCTTCGTCTTCGCGCAGCACATCGAGCAGATGACGCTGCTGCGCGAGCGCATCGCGGCAACGCGCCTCGACACGCCGATGGGCGTCGAGACGCCCCATCGTTTCGCCCAGCGCCATCGTCACGGCCTCGGCCATGATGAGTCCGTGCGTGATGTCGAGATTTGCCCGCATGCGCGTCGTGTCGACCGTCCAATCCTGCACGAGCGTGCGTGCGGTGGCCAGCGCACCGCCGCACAGCATCAGCAATTCGGGCAGCGTTTCCCACTCGGCGTGCCAGGTCCCCAGACCGCGCTCGTGATCCTGCTGCATCGCGACGAACAACGTGGCGGCGAGTTGCGGCGTACGGGTGGCCGCGGCGAGAATCGCCGCACAGCCGACCGGATTGCGCTTGTGCGGCATGGTCGACGAACCGCCCCGCCCGGCCCCGGAAGCCTCGGCAATTTCGCCGACTTCGGTTTGCGTGAGCATGGCCGTGTCGCGCGCGAACTTGCCGAGCGAGCCCGTCAGCGCAGCCGCCCAACTGCCTGCGCGCACGATGCGATCGCGCTGGCCGTGCCACGGCGTGGCCGCCTGCGCCAGGCCGAGGTGGCGCGCGAGCGCGGCGGCAACGGCGGGGCCCTGCGTGCCGAGCGACGCCAGCGTGCCGGCAGCCCCCCCGAATTGCGCGCACAGCACCTGTTGGCGCACGTTCGCGAGATCGGCGCGCGCGCGCAGCAAGGCGTCGAGCGTGCCCGCGAGCTTGAGGCCGAACGTGATCGGCAAGGCGTGTTGCAGCCACGTGCGGCCGACCATGACCGTCGCGCGATGCTGCCGGACCTGCGCGGCGAGTTGAGCGATGAGGCTGTCGAGATCGGCGCCCAGGTCGTCGAGCGCGCCACGCACTTGCAGGATGAGACCGGTGTCGATGGCATCCTGACTGGTGGCGCCCCAGTGCACGAAGCGAGCGGCATCGGCATCGCGTGCTTTCACGCGCGCCGTCAATTGCTTGACGAGGGGAATGGCGAGGTTGCCCGCGCCGGCCGCTGCGTCGCGCAGGGCGGCCCAGTCCAGTTCACTGGCGTGGGCGGCGGCGGTAATCGGGGCAACAGCGGCGGCCGGGATCACACCGGCCTCGGCTTCGGCAGCCGCCAGCGCCGCTTCGAAGTCGAGCATGCCTTGCAGCGTGGCATCGCGCGAGAAGCGCGCCGTCACGGCGGCGCCGCGCAGCAAAGAGTCAAGCAGTTCCGTCATCGGAGCGTCGATGGTGGTTAGGGTTGAGTGGGGCCGGGTCGCCCTGTTACGTTGCGAAAATGCTGAGACGGCCACGGGCCGGCGGCACTTGCATGCCGACAGCCCGAAGCCGCGCCAGTGTCAGCCTTGCACGACCAATGTCAAAGGTCGAGGAAAACCGTCTCCTCGTCTCCCTGCATGCGGATGTCGAACCGGTACGACACACGGCCGCCATTCACCTCGCGGCGCGCGATCAGCGTGTGCCGACGCTCGGCCGGCACTTGTTGCAGCACGGGATCGAGCGCATTGGCCGCTGCCTCGTCATCGAAATAGATACGCGTAAACAGATGATTGAGCAAGCCCCGCATCGTCAGGATCACATCGATGCGCGGCGCTTCCCCCGGCGCGACTACGCCCGGCTTGATCGTCTCGAAGACGAACCGGTGCTCGGCGTGCGTGCCGGTGCCGCAGCGGCCCGTGCCGGCGAAGCCGGTGCGCTCGATATCGTCGGCGCTTTGCACGTAGTGGCCGGCAGCGTCGGCCTGCACGACCTCGATCAACGCGTCGTTGATCGGATGACCGGCGCCATCGAGCACCTGCCCGACGAGACGGATGGCCTCGCCTTCGGCACGATCGAGCGCCACCACGGGCGTGAAAGCGCTCTTGAAGTCGTAACGGTACTGCTCCGGCGAGAGGCCATAGGCGAAATACGGGCCGACGGTCTGCGACGGCGTTTGCGAGTAATCGGACATGGCTCAGGACTCCATCGGCGTTTGGTCGGCACCGCGCAGGACGATGTCGAATTCGTAACCCAGCGCGTACTCGGGCTCGGTGATATCCATCGAGAAGCGCGCAATCAGACGGTCGCGGGCATGCGCCGGTGTGGCCTGGAAAATCGGATCGTAGCCGAGCAGCGGATCGCCCGGGAAGTACATCTGCGTCACGAGCCGGGTCGCGAAATACTCACCGAATACCGAGAAGTGCAGATGCTGCGGACGCCACGCGTTCTGATGGTTCTTCCACGGATAGGCGCCGGGCTTGATCGTCAGGAATCGGTAGCGGCCCTGCGCGTCGGTCAGGGCACGGCCGGCACCGAGGAAGTTCGGGTCCAGCGGGGCGTCGTGCTGGTCGACCTTGTGCACGTAGCGGCCGCACGCATTGGCCTGCCACAGCTCGACGAGCGTGTTCGGCACCGGACGGCCGCCTTCGTCGAGCACGCGGCCCGTGACGATCATGCGCTCGCCAAGCGGCTCGCCGTTACGCACGGCGTTGCGCGTCAGGTCGCTATCGAGCGCCCCGACGATGCCATGACCGTAGACTGGCGAGCGCAGGTTCGCGAGGTTCTGCTTGACGGGCACGAGCAGTTGCTTGGGGCCGCGCAGCGCCGTGGACTTGTACCCGCTGTCGATCAGCTTGGGATGCGAATCCCAGTCGCGGGGGCGCAGGACGGTCGTCGAATTCGACATGGTCTCACTCCATTTTGTGTTGACGAATCTGGCTTGGCGCCAGCTTGTTTTCGACACTATATCCATAATCATTGGATATATTTATTGACATTTTCTTGGGTTTTTCATAACTTTTCGTCATGGAAAAACATCGACTCGACGGGCGGATCAAGCTTCGCCATCTGCAATGCCTGCTGGCCGTCGCCCAGCATGGCAGCCTGCAGCGCGCCGCGGAGGCGCTGTCCATTACGCAACCGGCCGTCAGCAAGACCATTGCCGAACTCGAAGGCTTGCTGGGCGTGCGCCTGTTCGAGCGCGGACGCAACGGCGCGCGCCCCACCGCGCAGGCCGAGCTGTTCCTGCGGCATGCCGGCGCAAGCGTGAGCGCCCTGCGCCAAGGCATCGACGTGCTCTCTCGTGCCGTCGGCCAGACGGGCGGTGTGATCGAGATAGCCGTGCTGCCGACCTTGGCCGCCGCCATGATGCCCAGCGCGCTCGAAGCGTTCCGACGCGAATGGCCGGGCATCGTCGTACAGGTGCACACTGGCGCCAACCAGCAGTTGCTCACGCAATTGAAGTCTGGGCAGGTCTCGCTGGCGCTCGGCCGGATGTCCGACCCGGAGGGCATGGTGGGCCTCACGTTCGAGCACCTGTGCGCCACCCCGCTTTGCGTGGTGGTGCGTCCGTCGCATCCGCTCGTCGAGCAGCGCAGCGTGTCGATGGCCGACGTTGCGAACTATCACGTGGTGCTGCCCCCCCACGGCACGATCCTGCGGCACACCGCCGACAGCTTCTTGCGCGCGCATGGCGTGGGCATGCTCGACGACTATTCCGAGTTGCTCTCGATGTCGCTCGCCCGCGCGATGGCCCTGCGCGACAACGTCGTGTGGATCGCCTCCGAAATCACCGTGCAGGACGACCTTGCCGACGGCGTTCTGTGTGCCCTGCCGTTCGCGACGAAGGGCACCGAGGAGTCCATCGGCATTCTGTGGCGCAACGACACCGTTCCGACCCCGCCGGAGCAGACGCTCATCAGCGCCATGCGCGACGCCGCACGTGTGCGCTATGGCACACCCGGCGTACCTTGACGGCCGCATGCCGGCACCTGTCACGTCCGCCACGCGTTACGCCGTCGTCGCCACGCGCTGCGTGCCCGCAAGCCCGAGCATGCGCACCGCGTTGTCCTTGAGCACAAGCGGCTTGACCTCGTCGCGAAACCCCACCGTCTCGAAGTCGCGCAGCCACCGGTCCGGCGCGATGAGCGGAAAATCCGAGCCGAACAGCATCTTCTCGCGCAGCAGCGAGTTCGCGTACTGCATCAGCTCCGGCGAAAAATACTTCGGCGACCAGCCCGACAGGTCGATGTAGACGTTCGGCTTGTGCAGCGCAATGGACAGGGCTTGCGATTGCCACGGCCACGACGGATGCGCGATCACGATGTTCATGTCCGGGAAGTCGGTGGCCACGTCGTCGAGATGGATCGGCTCCGAGAACTTGAGCCGCAACCCGCCGCCGCCCGGCATGCCCGAGCCGATACCGGAATGGCCGCTGTGAAAGACCGCCGTGAGCTGGTATTCCGCGATCAGCTCGTACATCGGGTAGGCCATGCGGTCGTTGGCGAAGAACCCCTGCATGGTGGGATGAAACTTGAAGCCGCGCACGCCGAATTCCTCGACGAGCCGCCTCGCCTCGCGCACCCCCATGCGTCCCTTGTGCGGATCGATGCTGGCGAACGCCATCATGATGTCCGCGTTCTCCTGTGCGAAGCCGGCGATCTCCTCGTTCGGAATTCGGCGACGACCGATGTTCGCCTCGCAATCGACGGTAAACATCACGAAGCCGATATTGCGCTCGCGGTAATGGTCGATGGTTTCGGGAATCGTCGGGCGGCGATTCTGCTTGAGCACCGTGCCGAAATATTTGTCAGCTGCATCGTCGAACGCCTTGCCAAACAGATCCGGCGGCTGGCAACACGACACTTCCGCGTGCACGTGCGTATCGATGGCGATGAGTTTTTCGAGATTCATTCGGCCGTCTCCGGATCGTGGATTTGCGCGACGACGATCGCCATCGCACGACGTGTCTCCGGCAGGTTGAACTTCAACCAATAGCGCGCGGCGCGGCGTTTCGCCTCGGCGGTGGGCCCCTGGACGCGATGGGCCGCCAGCGCCGCGTGCGCCCAGACGCCGGCCATCGACAAACCATGCACCACGCGCATCACCTCGCCCGCGACACACAACGCCGCGCGGGGCGACGTTCTCGCCAGCGCGATGACCGACGGCATCAGGGACGTCCAGTCGTCGAGCGCCGCCAGTGCGGCCTCGAAGCCACGGAGCGTGTCGACGGCGCACGCTTCGCTCACCTGCGCTCGCGCCCACGTCAGCCATTGCGACAGCGTGGCGCCATCGTCCTTGACCATCTTGCGCAGCACCAGGTCGATGGCCTGTATCTCGTTGGTCCCCTCATAGATCATCGGGATGCGCGCGTCGCGCAGAAACTGTGAGATGCCGGTCTCTTCGACATAACCGTAGCCCCCGAAGACCTGCAATGCATCGCTGGCGCCCTGGAAGGCCTGCTCGGTGAGCATCGCCTTGACGACCGGGGTGAGCAGCGCCGCCAGCGCTTCGGCCTGCGCGCGGGCCGGCGGTGTGTCGGCATGATGGGCCTCGTCGATGGCGAGCGCCGCGCGATACAACAACAGTCGCGCGCCCTCGAGCGCGACGCGCTGCCCCTCGAGCAAGCGCCACACCGCCGGGTGCCCGGCGATGGGTGCCCCGGCGTCAGCGCCCGGCACCCGCGACTGCACGCGCTCACCGGCATGCCGCACGGCCATGTCGTAGGCGCTCTGCGCCAGTCCGACGCCGGACGCGCCCACATGCAGCCGGGCCGAGTTCATCATCGCGAACATCGCCTCGAGTCCTCGATGCGGCGCGCCGATCAGATAACCGGTCGCGCCCTCGAACGCCATCGAGCACGTGGCACTTCCGCGAATCCCCATCTTGTGCTCGATGCCGGTGCAACGCACGGCATTGCGCTCGCCATTCGCGAGTGTCTTGGGCACGAGAAAGAGCGACAACCCGCCGCTGCCCGGCGGGGCGTCGGGCGTACGCGCAAGCACGAGATGGATGATGTTCGGCGTGAGATCCTGCTCGCCGCCCGAGATGAATATCTTCTCGCCGGTCACGCGCACGGTCTCTCGCTGCGCATCGCTCCATTCGGCGCGCGTGCGAATCTGCCCCAGATCGCTGCCCGCACCCGGTTCCGTCAACCCCATCGTGGCGAGCCATTCGCCGCTGACCAGCGGCCCCAGCCAGGCGTCGCGCAACGCCGCGCTGCCGAACCGATGCACGCATTCATATGCGCCGTGAAGGATGCCCGGGTACATCGTCCAGGCGAGATTCGCGCCGGCCGTCAGTTCCTGTACCGCCACCTGGGCCACGACAGGCAAGCCCTGTCCGCCCAACGACGGATCGCACGGCAGCGACGGCCAACCGGCGTCGCGATACTGGCGATAGGCATCGGCAAAGCCGCTGGGCGTGCGCACCTCGCCGTCGCGCCACGTGCAGCCCTCACGGTCGCCCACGGCATTGAGCGGCGCGAGCACTTCGCGTGAGAAACGGGCGGCTTGCTCGACCACCTGGACGAGCGTGGCCGTGTCGAATTCGCGGAACGGCGCGAGGCGCGTCAACGCCTCACCGACGCCGAGCGTGTCCAGCACGAACGCGATATCGTCGGCCGCGCGGATCGATTGCGGAGCGTGCATGTCAACGCCTCGCAGGAGCGAGGATGACGCGCGCGTCGCCCGCTTGAGCGGCGTGCAACGCATCGACGGTCGCGGCACGCTGGTCCTGCACGGCCCGCTGGTTGATCGATCCCTTGTCGGTGACTTCGCCCCGGTCGAGCGAAGGCGCGGTGTCGAGCAATATGAGGCGCGCGACATAAGTGGCGCTACCGCCGGCACTTGCGTTGAGCCGTGCGAGCAATGCCGAGAACGCTTCACGCACGGGGCCGCTTGCCAGCACCTCGCCCAGCGGCGCCTGCGACGGCAGACCGCTCAGCCGCCGGCAATCCTCGACACGCGGGAACACCATCAAGCCGATATCGTCACGGTTGATGCCGGTGACGACCGCATCCTGCACATAGGGCGCCCCGTCCGAGATCACGCGAGCCCGCAATGGCCCCACACTCACGAACGTGCCGGAACTGAGCTTGAAATCTTCGGTGATGCGTCCGTCGAATTGCAGGCCGACCTCCGGGTGCTGCGCGTCGACGAACGTGGCGGCATCGCCGGTGCAGTAGTAGCCCTCGTCGTCGAACACCGGATCGGCCGGCGGGTGACGCCAATAGCCGGCCATGACGTTCGGTCCGCGAAAGCGCACTTCGCGCTTGCCGCCGACCGGCGCGAGCTTCACTTCGCAGCCGGGCGCGGGCAAGCCAATGTAGCCCGCGCGCATGACCGGCCCGGTGGTGAACATGCAGCTCGGCGACGTTTCCGTCATCCCCAACCCCGACATGATCCGGATGCGCTCGCCGCAATGCGCCTCGGTCACGCGCTCAAGTCGGTCCCAGGCCGCCTGAGACAGCCCGGCACCGCCGAAGAAGTAGAGATTCACACGGGCGAAGAAGCGCTCGCGCAGGGCGGCGTCGTTCTCCAGTGCGATGGCGAGGTCCTCCCATCCCTTCGGAACGTTGAAATACACGGTCGGCGAGATCTCTCGCAGATTGCGCAACGTCTCCTCGAACTTGCCCGCCACCGGTTTGCCGTCGTCGATGTACAGCGTGCCGCCGTTGTAAAGCGCGATGCCGACGTTGTGGCTGCCGCCGTAGGTGTGATTCCACGGCAACCAGTCGACCAGCACGGGCGGTACCTCGCCGAAGGTCGGGAACGTTTGCAGCAACATCTGCTGGTTGCTGCACAGCATTCGCTGGGTAGTCGGCACCGCCTTCGGCTGGCGGGTCGAACCGGACGTGAAGAGGATCTTGGCGACGGTGTCGCCGTTGACTTGCGCGTGAATGGCGTCGATGTCGCGTGGCACGGTATCGAGCAGTGCATCGAAGGCCAGCGTGCCCTCGTCGCCGCGCGCGGTGACGCGTACGACATTGTCGTCAAGCACGGCATCCATGGCGCGACCGTAGGCGCGCTCGTCAGTCGCATACACCAGTCCCGGGCGCAGCAATCCCAACGTATGACGCAGCTTCCCGAAGTCCGTCGACACGATGGAATACGCCGGGGAAATCGGCGCGAACGGCACACCGGCGTACATCGCCCCGAGGGCGAGCTGGAAATGTTCGAGGTCGTTGCCGGAGAGGATCGCGATGGGGCGTTGCGGCGACATTCCGCGATCGCGCAATGCCTGACCAATGGCGCGCGCACGCTGCAGCATCTGCGCATACGTGATGCCGATCCATTCACCGTCGGGGCCGCGTCGCGCCACGAGCCACCGCTCCGGGTGCTGGTCGGCGCCCGAGACGAGCCGGTCTGTGAGCCGCTGCGGAAAGTCGCCGAGCGGCTCGCGCGAGCGCAGATACCAGCATTCGCCATCGCGAATCACGTCGACCCCCGGGTTACCGATGGCGACCTGGCGGTAGCGATGCGCCACCACGTCTTGCGTGACGGCTGTAGTGTTGCCTTGATTCAAAACACTGTCTCCTGCTTCGATCCCGCCGCGGCGCTCTCTCGGTAGCGTCCGCGCGCGGGCACAGCCTCATCCTGCGAACGATCAGATCGGGTAATGGCGCGGCGTGGTCTGCACCGTGATCCAGCGCAGTTCCGTGAATTCGCCAATCGACGCCTTGCTGCCGAAACGGCCATAGCCACTGGACTTCACGCCACCGAACGGCATCTGCGCTTCATCGTGCACGGTCGGGCCGTTGATGTGGCAGATGCCCGATTCGATGCGCTTGGCCAATTGCAGCGCACGCGACACATCTCGGCTGAAGATGGCGGCCGACAAGCCGAACTCGCTATCGTTGGCCGCGCGCACGGCCTCGTCGTCGCCGTTCACACGCTGGATCGTCACCACCGGACCGAACGACTCCTCGCGATACAGGCGCATCGCCGGGGTCACGCCGTCGACAATCGTCGCCTGCATGATCGCGCCGTCGACGCGGCACCCCAGCGGCAGATGCGCGCCGTGCGCGCGGGCATCGTCCACCAGCGCCGCCACACGCGATGCCGCCTGCGCACTCACCATCGCACCGAGCACGCTGTCGGGCGACGTCGGCGCCCCGGCGCGCAACGTCGCCGCCTTCGCCGTGAGCTTCTCGACGAAGGCATCCGCGATGCCCGCATCGACGATCACCCGCTCGGTCGACATGCAGATCTGCCCCTGATTGAAGAATGCGCCGAACGCAATGCCGTCGACCGCGGCGTCCAGATCCGCGTCATCGAGCACGAGCACCGGGGCCTTGCCGCCCAGTTCCAGCAGCGCCGGCTTGAGATGCTCCGCGGCGAGGCGCGCGATGATACGACCGACGTGCGTCGAGCCGGTAAAGTTCACGCGTCGGACGGCCGGATGCGCAATGAGTCGTGCCACGATCTCGCCCGCGTCCTGCGGCGCGTTCGTCACGACATTGACCACCCCGTCGCCCAGCCCCGCATCGTGCAGACATGCGCCGATCAATGCATGCACGCCGGGGCATTGCTCCGACGCCTTGAGCACGACCGTGTTGCCGCACGCAAGCGGCATGGCGAGCGCGCGCGTCGCCAGGATCACCGGCGCATTCCACGGGGCGATGCCGAGCACCACACCGACCGGCGCGCGCACCGCCATCGCGAGACTGCCGGGCACGTCGCTCGGGATGACACTGCCGTCGATCTGCGTGGTCATGGCCGCCGCTTCGCGCAACATGTTGGCCGCGAGCATGACGTTGAAGCCGTACCAGTTGGCCATCGCGCCGGTCTCGGCAGCCCCGATGGCGATGAACTCTGCCGCGCGCGCGTCCATGCGCTCGGCGGCCGCGAGCAAGCGTTGGCGACGCGCCGTCGGCGACAGCGCCGCCCAGGCGGGAAAGGCCGCCTGGGCCGCATCGACAGCCGCGTCGGCATCCGCCAGCGTGGCAGCCGGCGCCCGTGTGGCGATTTCGCCCGTCACCGGATCGACGCGCTCGAACGTCGCTCCACCCTGCGCGCCACGCCACTGGCCACCGATCAGCATCTGCACTTCATGCATTGCGCTCTTCCTCTCTCCGGTCACTGATGAACGTCGCGTCTCAGCGCTTGTAGGCCTGCAGACCCGGCTTGATCGCCTTGTCGTCGAGGAACTGCTTCAAGCCCTGCTCGCGCCCATGTTCCGGATCGCGCAACTGGGCCTGATCGAGCTTGGCGTACAGGTAGTCTTCGCACTGCTCCCACGTCAGCTCACGCGAACGCTTGAAGCCATGCTTCGCCGCGCGCAGCACCACCGGATTCTTTTCCAGCAGCTTGGCGGCCAGTGCCAGCGTGGCATCGCGCAGTTGGGCAAGCGGCACGCTCTGATTCACCAGGCCCATGTCCGCCGCTTCCACGCCGGTGAATGTGTCACCGGTCATGATGTAATGCAGCGCGCGGCGATGTCCTACCGTATCGGCCATGGCCTTGCTCACCAGATTGCCCGGCGGAATGCCCCAGTTGATTTCCGACAGGCCAAAGACGGCCTCGTCGGCGGCGATCGCCAGGTCGCAAGCCACCAGCGGCGAGAAGCCACCACCAAAGCACCAGCCGTTGACCATCGCGATGGTCGGCTTGGCGTACATGCGCAGGCGGCGCCATTGCCAATCGGAGGCGTCGCGGCGCACGCGCTCCTGGACGACTTCGAGTCCACCGTCGATCTCGCGGAAGTATTCCTTCAGATCCATGCCCGCCGTCCACGCAGCGCCCGCGCCCGTGAGTACGACAACCCGAGCGTCGGCGTCGAGTTCGAGCGCGTCGAGCACCTGGATCATCTCGGTGTTGAGCGTCGGGCTCATCGCGTTACGTTTTTCCGGGCGATTGAAGGTGACCCAGCCAATACCGCCGTCCACCTTCACGTCGATCGTCTTCCAGCGTCCTTCGTATGCGTTCATTTTGCGTAATTTCCAGGTGTCCCGGGCAACCTGCGCCGCGCGTCGGGAGTGACGCGCGGTGTTGCCGACAGACACATTTAATATCAGGTAACCTTACATTGCAAGTGCCGCGCGTTCAGTGATAACCCTGATCTCGAGATTTCAGAAGGTATGACGCATGCCGAGCATCACGCCGGCCTGGCCCTCGCCGGCAGGCGGCGTGGTGCCGCCGCCCCCGCCGCTGACCGAATACGCTGCGTGGGCGCTGTTGAAGAGGTAGGCCACCTGCGCGTACACCGCGGTGCGCACCGAGAGCGAGTACGTGGCGCGCAGCGTGGTCATCGTGCCCCGCGTGTCGTGATCGCTGTTCACGATACGGTAGACCTCGCCGTCGACGAGCCACACCGGTGTGATGTTGTATGCCGCGCCCAGATAGAAAAGGTTCGCGTGCGTGTTGATGGCGGCGGTCGACACACGACGGCCCAGCCAGCCGCCCCCCACCTTGAGCGCCCCGTACTTGTAGTACGCACCGAGGGTGGTGCGGGTGTCCTTGTCTGCGCTGCGGGTGAATGCCGAGGTGGGCTGTCCGTCGAAGAAGTTGGCCGCCGCATTGGTGCCGCCGCGTTGCTCTTCATACGACGCGGCCACGCCGAAGTTGTTCGCGTCGTACTTGAGCATCATCGACCAATCCCGGCATTGCACCGACTGCCCCGGCACCTGTCCGGCGCAAGTGCCCTGCCCCGGCGAATTGCCCGTGCCCGCCGCGTCGCGGCCAAACGAATACCCTGCACCGAAGCTCAGCCCCTGCCAGCCGACCTGATACGTGACCGAATTGTCGGTGCGCGCGTTGGGGACGTATGCGTCGAACGAGCCCATGCCGTAGATGTCGGGGCCGAGGACATCGGATCCCAGCAGTGCGAAGTACGTCATGGTGTACTGGCGGCCGAACGACAGGGTGCCGTACGGTCCCTTCACGCCCACGAAGGCCTGACGCCCGAACAGGCGCCCGCCCTGCCCGAGATCGCCGCCACGCAGGTTGAAGCCGCTCTCGAGCTGGAAGATCGCCGCCAGCCCGCCGCCGAGGTCTTCCGTGCCGCGCAGGCCCCAGCGCGACGGAAACTCGCCGGTCACACCCGGCATGCGCCACACGGCACCGTTCACACTGGCGTGCGAGACGTACTCGATCCCGGTGTCGACGATGCCGTACAGCGTGATATTTGATTGCGCGCTAGCGATACCAGGCGCTGCCAGCGCGGCAGCCACCGCCAATGAAGCGAGCGCATGAGCGCGGTAGGGAAGTGCCATGTGAGTCTCCAAACGATAGTTGTTATAGGTGTGGGCAAACCTGGGACGGCAGACATGCGCGGTAACCGCGCAAGAAAATGCGCGACGGCGCAGCCAGGCGCCGCCCGTCGCGCGCAAGCGAAGCCGACTGGCGTGACGCCGAATCAGTCAGCCGCGCGGGGACGACGAATGAGCATGAGAGCAGCAAGGGCGGCGACGATCGTCACGGGAATGCTCGCGCCGATCACCAGGGCGGCACTGCTGCCCACAGCGAGCAACATGCCGGCTGCGAGCGGCCCGACCACCGAGCCGATGCGCCCGAAGGCCACGGCTGCCCCCACGCCCGTGCCACGCATGGCGGTCGGGTAGTAGGCAGCGGCGAGCGCGTAGAGCACCGACTGGCCGCCGATGATGAACATGCCCGCAAAAAACGCCGCCGTCGCCAGTACACCGAAGCCCTGCGCTGCGGCGAGCCCGACGAGCGAGGCGATCATGCCCAGATACATGCCGCCGATCACGAGCGACATGCGCGCGCGATCCATCAGGTAGCCGAGGGCGAGCACGCCGACGGCGCTGCCCACGTTGAAGAGAATCTGCACCCAGCCGATATCGCCGCGCGCCAGGCCGCGCGCCCCCATGAGCGACGGCAGCCAGTTGAGCAGGAAGTACAGCACGATCAACGTGCAGAAGTAGGACAGCCAGAGCTGAACCGTCGAGATGCCGCGACCTTCCGAGAACAGCACCGTCATCATCGGCGCTGGCGTGGCACGTTGGCGTTGCGAGGTCGCGGCCGCAAATGCGCGAGACTCCGGCAAACACCACGCCAGCAACGGCAAGAGCAGCAGCGGGCCGACGCCGCCTGTGTAGAAGATATGCCGCCAGTCGGCGTCGCTCACCGCCAGCATGCCGATGGTCGCGGCAATGCCGCCCCCGAGCGGAATCCCGCAATACATGATGCTCACTGCCGTGCCACGCAGGCGCGGCGCCACGGCTTCCGACGACAACGCAATCAGGTTCGGCATGGCACCGCCCAGACCGATGCCCGTCAACACGCGCACGATCACCAGCATCCAGAAGTCCGACACGAACGCCGTGGCGATCGACAACACGCCGAAGACAGCCGCCGAGAGCATCAGCACGCGCTTGCGGCCGATGCTGTCGGCCAGGCGCCCCCCCACCATCGCGCCAGGCAGCAGCCCGAAAGTGCCCGCCGAGAAGGCGAGTCCCATCTGCGCGACGCTCAGTCCGAACTCCTTGGACATACCGCGCGCCGCCACCCCGACCGATTGCAGGTCGAGGCCTTCGAGCAGCGCGACGGCAAAGCACAACGCCAGCGTGAGCGCCACCGGACTGGCCACATGCGCGGCGCCCTCCGCCCCCAACGGCAACGCTTGCGCGCTGCCCTCATGATTCGATTTCATGGTGTCTCCTGTGATCTTCTTCATGGACTTCGGTCGCCACCCTGCGCGGGCAGCACCTGATGCGCAGTCAGCCGACACCGGAGACGAAGCACGGCGAGGCGCCTCAATGAATCAGGAAACCTGATATTAAGGGCGCACGTACCGCAGGCGCGAAGATGCCGCGCGAGCCGTACATCCGCTTTCGTCCTACCGTGTCACTGGGATCCGGTCGCGCGTTTCTCTCCGGCGACGGACTCCATTTAATATCAAGCTACCTGACAATACAAGCCATCGGCAGGTCGGGACAAACCCGGGGTCAGTCGCGCAGATTGCGCACGAACATTTCGAGATGGCGTTGCACGGCCGCTGCGTCTTCGCGGCTCACATCGGCACGCATGCGCGCGTCGATCTCCTTGGCGGCGGCCTCGCATTGCGCGAGCACCCGGCGGCCTTCGTCGGTGAGTTGCAACAGCACGATGCGGCCATGATTGGGATCGGGCTCGCGGGTAATCCACTGACGTCCGGCCATGAGACTCACGACCTCGTTGGCCGACTGCGGCGTGATGAACGAGCGCTGGGCGAGTTGCGCATTGGAGAGCTTGCCGCGAGCGTCGAGCACCGAGAGCGCGGTGAACTGGGCCAGCGTCAGCCCGAGTGGGGCAAGCGCTTCGGACATGTGGCGGCGCAGCAACCGGTCGAGGCTGGCGATGACGTAGGTCAGACGCAGCTTGGTGCGACGCGGCCGGACCTCGGCCGAACCCGATGTCCCCTCGGACACGTCGGTGTCCGGCGCCGAGACGACGTTCTCGCCGTCGTTGTCGTTGGCACCTGCGGCTGCGGCTGCGGTCTGCTTCTTTTTCTGGGGGACGACGCTCATGGTGAGAAGGCGAGAATGCGCAAACGGTCTGCGTCAATGCTCGCGTAGTGCGGGAAAGTCAGCAGTGTAACGCCACCGTCGCGCGGTGGCGACGGTCTCACGGCGAGGCGAGTCGGTGGCGCGCGCGGCCCCCGGCTCGCCCGGTCGTCACAAACCGGGGGCGGCGGCACGGTTCGCGCGCGACCTCAGCCAGCGAGTCGACGGAACGTCTCGAGCACCGCGTCGCCCTTGAACGGCTTGACGATCCAGCCCTTCACACCGGCCGCCTTGCCGCGCTCCTTCATGGCCGGGCTGCTCTCGGTGGTGAGCATCACCACGTTGACGCTCTGGTTCGCGAGTTCGCCGCGAATCTTCTCGACCATCGTCAGGCCGTCCATGTTCGGCATGTTCACGTCGCTGATGATGAGCTTCACGCCCGGGCTGGCCTTGATCTTGGCCAGGCCGTCCTTGCCGTCGACGGCCGTGTCGACGTCCAGGCCATGCTTGCGCAGAAAACCCGCGACTTCGTCGCGCACGGTGCTCGAATCGTCGACCACGAGAATCTTCGACATGGTGTTGTCCTTGTATGTAAGAGGAAGTAGAGGTTCGCGCCGCGATCTCAGAACAATTCCAGCGCCCCGGTCTCGACGGGCTCGGCGCTCGCCTGCGGGGCGTCGCGGAACGCTTCCGGCGACCAATTGAGACTGAAGACGAAATGCTGGTGCAACGTCACGATCTGGCCGCTGACCGGATCGGTGAGGCGGTAGACGAAGCACAACTGCGGGTTGTCGGTGCCGAACGAGATGTACTTCTGCTTGTGATTGATGAGCAGCGGCACCTGTACCTGCGCGCGGCCAACCGCCAAAGGATCGCCCATGTAGCGGTTCTTGAACGCGCCCCAAATCAGGTTTGTCAACTCGCCGAGCATGCCGTTGAGTTCGCGAAAGCCCGCCTGGCCTTCGCAACGGCCCGTGTGTTCGAGCAGTTGCATGAACGGGACCTGTTCGGCCTGCATCATCATGTAGCCTCGGCACCAGGCGCTCTCGAGCGGAATCAGGCTGAAGACCTCGCCGAAGATGATGCGATCGCGCACCACGCCGGGCGGCTCGCAGTGTACGGCGATGTCGCCGAACAGGCCACGAAACACGCCATCGGTGATATCGATCATTCCGCGCACGAGCGCGGCGGGATACTCGTGCTCGACGCTCTCATCGAGGATCAGAAACTGGCTGACCGACTCGCGGGGGGTGCTTCGGTTCATTATCGTGATTTCCTAAGGCCTGACAAAACCATTGCAACTTCAAAACAATTCCAGTTCACCGCTGCTGTCCTGCGACTCGCTGACGTCGGCGTTGAAATCGAGCGGCGCATGCGCACAAACGCACAGCGTGACTGCCAGATGCACCGCCCCGTCGAACGTGATGTCCCACGAGGACAGGAAATTCGGTTTGAGCTGCCCGAGGTGCGGCACGCATCGCGCGCTCAGCACGTAGGGCGTCGACATGCCCAGATCGGGAAAGTAGTTGAGCAACTCTTGATTGATCGCCCCACAGCACAGATTGCCCAGCTCGAGGAACACCTCGCGAAACGGCTTGTCGCGATCGTCACCCGCGAAATACGCCGCGGTCGCGTCGTCCTCGTCGAAGTGCAGCACCAGCAGCATGCGAAAGCCGATGGACGAAATCGTGAACACCACCACGTTGGCGTGCCGTGCCGCCAGGTCGACTTCGATGTCCGTCGGCGCCGCATCGGCCTGGCGCACCGAAAGCGGCACGATTTCGCACGCGGCGTGTGCCGAGCGAGTGAGCCGGGTGCGTGCGGCTTTATGAAGAATGCGTTCGAAACTGTCGCGTGCGTGAGCGCTGATCACAACGAAACCTGCTGGCTTAGTGAAGACGGGAATGCAACTGTTGCGCGAGCGCTTCAACGCTCGAGAGCGATGCCGCGATCATCTTGCCGCCCGCCTGGATGTCCTGGAACGTCGCCGTCGTCGTCACGTCGTTGCGATGCAGGCTATCGCGATAGCTCTTCGACAGTGCTTCGGAGCGCGTGGCGAGCTCGCGCACTTCGCTGGCGACAATGCCGAAGCCGCGGCCAGCCGAACCCGCGCGTGCCGCTTCGATGGACGCATTGAGCGACACAATCAACACATGGCGGACAATCGACGACAGTTCGTGATTCTTCGCGTGCATGTCCTGGTTCTGCGTCATGAGCGAGATCATCTGCTCGTGCCAGCGCTCGAAGGTTGCGGCCAGTCCGCGCAGACGCGCGGCCTCGCCGGCAATGCGTTCGGCCTCGGCCTGCCAGTGCCCCTTCGCCTCCAGCACGGCGGCCTCGGACTTGCGCGCCGCTTCCCGATCCTGTTCGGCTTGCGCCAGGTGCGCCTGCTGCACGGCGAGCGCTTCGTCGTGCGCTTTCCTCTGTACGTCGAGGCTGCCGATCGCCAGGCGCTCGCGTTCGAGCGCCTGCGTCAGCGCCTCGTCATGGGCCTCGGTCAGCGCCCGCCAGTGCGCCGTGGCCCGCGCCATACGCCAGCGGTGCGCAACGAACGCCACGACGCCCGCGCCGATCACGCCGGCCAGTCCACCTGCCAAAAGCCATTGCACGGTGTTCATGCTCAAACTGTCTCCGAAAGCGACGCGTCGGCATCCAGAGCCGGTCTATCGGCGACATCCGCAGCCACGCTGTTCAGATCGAAACCGTCGACCACAAAGGTGTCTGGCAGACACACCACTGTCTGGAACTGCCGGAACTCGGCGCCCTTGTGCTCATCGGTGAAGCGCAGTTCGATGCGGCCGTGTTCGCGACGGACGAAGTCTTGCACCGCATCCATGCCCACACCACGCCCCGACACCTCGGTGACCTGTGCCGCGGTCGAGAACCCCGGGCGGAAGATGAACTGGGCGATCTGCTCGTCCGTCACGTAGGTCTCGGCGGTGATCCAGCCACGCTGCACGGCGATGTTGCGAATACGATGCAGCGCCAGCCCACGGCCGTCATCGGTGAGCGTGACTTGCAGCATGTTGTGATCAAGACCGACTTCGATACCGATGGTGCCCGCCTCCGGCTTGCCCTTCGCACGACGCTCGTCCGCGCCCTCCAGCCCGTGATCCATCGAGTTTCGCAGCAGGTGCATGAATACGTCGCGCAGGATTGGCACGGCGGGCGAGCGCAGGCGATAGCCGTTGTCGTCGATGCGCACGGCCGGTGCCGGTTTGCCGAGTTCGCCCGCCAGCGACGGCAGCGAGTCGAGCACACCGCCCAGCGCTTCGCCCACGCCCTCGGTACCCAGCAGGCGAAGGGTCTGATGCACGGCGTCTCGCATGGCCACCAGTTGATGCAGATCGTTCGGATCGGCTGCTTCGAGCATGCGCAGGCTCGCGCGGATGTGGGCGCGCTCTACCACCATCGACGGGTCGTCCGCCGTCCTGCCCGGGCCTTTGCGGCCGAGACTCATCTCGTTGATGTGCGCGTAGGTGTCGACGGCTTCGCGCACACGCTCGAGTTCGCTCATCAGGCCATCCTGATCCCACAGGCGCGCGACGTCCGGCTGGCGCAGCTCGTGATAACGCTGCTCCGTCTCGTGCACGACGTTCGTCAGGTACTGCAGGTTGTACGTGCGTGCATTGCCCTTGATGGTGTGCATGTTGCGAAACAGCGCGGCAATGGCCGCGCTGTCGGCCTGCGAGTGCTTGCGGATAATGCGCTCGTTCTCGCGGATGAAGCCGGTCGAACTTTCGATGAAGTGATGGAACTTCTCCTGGCTCACCGACAGAATCTCGCCGATCATCTCCAGCCGCTGCTTCTGCTCGCTGGCCTCCGCGGCGAGTTCGCGCAGCTCCGTCACGTCGCGCACACACAGCATGAGGCGCAGGATCGTGTCGCTCTCATCGGTGATCGCCGACCACGTCAGATCGAGTTGCTTGATGCGCCCATCCGGCATGCGTTTTCCAATCTCGCCCACCAGCAGGTGTTCGTTGAAAGCAAAATTGATGGCATCCTGGCCAATGCAGGCGTCGACGGAGGCTCCGACCTGCGAGAGCGCATCCGCGCCCAGATCGCTGTCGCCGAACACCAGTTCCATGACGGGGCGCCCGGCGATGTCCTGCGTCTCGAAGATCGCTTCGAGATAGGCCGAATATTCGCCATGCACTCGCGCGCCGTCGACCACGGTCAAAATGCCCTGCTGCATGTTCTGCAACATCGCCTGAATGTCGGCCGTCTTCTGCTTGAGCTGCACCGAGCGTTCCTGAATCTTCTCGATCATGCCGTTGAACGCTACGATCGAGTGCCCGATTTCATCCATGCGACCGACCGGCACGCGACGGGTGAAGTCCTGGCTGTTCGCGATCTCGCTCATCATCGCCTGCATGCGCGAGAGCGGACGCGTGATCTGCCGGTACAACAACGCGCCGATGGCCGTGAGCAGCACGATCGCCAGCCCGGTCACGATGCCGATGGCCGTCGTGGTGGTCGAGAGCGTGTCGTTGAGCGTGGCGATGGCCGAGTCCTGCTGGCGGGTCTTCTCGACGCGCAGCGTATTGACCACCCCTTCGAGTTCGTCGCGATACTGCGCGACCATCGCGAAGAGGAACGCCTGCGCCATCTCGGTCTTGCCCGCCTGCTTGAGCTTGGCGGTGTCGTTGATGGCGTTGAAGTAGTTCTCGACGCTCTCGCGGGCCTGGGTCACCAATCCCTTCTGCGCAACGCTCGCCGCGCCGTCGGCCTGGCGGGTCAGCGACTGATCGATATCGCCGCGCAGCGTCTTGAGTGTGGCGAGTGCCTGTTGGACGACGGTGTCGTCCTGCGCGTAGACCAGCGTCATCGTGGCGATCTGCACCGCCTTGACTTGCGAGACGAGATCGGCGGAAGCGAGTGCACTCGGCACCACCCCTTCCGTCACCTGCCGTACCTTGTGAGCGCTGGCGCGGGTCTGGTAGACCGCGTAACCACCGATGATCGAGAGCGCGACAAACGTCAGGATCACCAATAGCGTAATTCGATGACGGATCGTCATGGCGTCATTTCCCCGGGTCGCACCGGCCCCCGGTGCCACGCGTGATTCGACGCAGTAGATCGGTTGCCGAATTAGTTGGTATAGGCTTCGTGCGACGTGATTATTGCCGGTGGACTGTGACGATTCGATGAATCAACGGAAACTTAATGTGCTCCGCACTCCGCAATTCCATGTAGGAATCCGAGATGAGTAAGCACACACAAACACCGCTTTTCGATGCGTTTCGGCGTACGCAACGCCCCATGAAAACAGCGCCGGCGCGCGGTGCAATACACACCGCGCCACCGGCGTTGCTGGCAAGACCGCTGGCTCAGTAGCCGGCGGCGAGACCGTCGCGACGACTATCGCTTGCGGCAACGTAGCCGCGCTCCGGATCGTTGCGATCCAGACGCCAGATATACTGACCCGAGCCGAAGTCCATGTACGGGTCGTCGATGGACTTCAACGAGTGGCCCATGGCGACCAGTCCGGCCACCGTCTCGCGGTCGAGCGTCGATTCGATGTCCACGGTGAAGTCGCGGTTGACCTTCCAGCGCGGTGCGTCGCAGGCCGCCTGGGGCTGCTGCCCGTAGTCGATCATCCGCACGATCGATTGCAGGTGGCCTTGCGGCTGCATATCGCCGCCCATCACACCGAAGCTCATCACGGCCTCGTGCTTGCCGTCGACCTTCTGCGTGAGGAACGCCGGAATGATGGTGTGGAATGGCCGCTTTCCGCCCTCCACCACATTGGCCGACTTCGGATCCATGGAGAAGCCATAGCCCCGGTTTTGCAGCGCGATGCCCAGGTCGGGCACCACCACGCCTGAGCCGAATCCCATGTAGTTCGACTGGATGAAGCTCACCATCATGCCCTGCTCGTCGGCGGCCGACAGGTAGATCGTGCCACCGGCCTTCGGCATGCCGAAGTCGAATTGCGAGGCACGCCCGGGGTCGATGAGCTTCGCGCGCGCGGTCAGGTAGGCGTCGTCGAGCATCTGCTCGGGGGTCACTTCCATCGAACGCGGATCGGCGACGTATTTGTACAGATCGGCGAACGCAAGCTTCATCGCCTCGATCTGCAAATGTTGCGAATGCACGCGATCGACCGCCATTCGCGATAGATCGAATTTTTCCAGGATGCCCAGCGCCATGAGCGCGGCGATGCCCTGCCCGTTCGGCGGAATCTCGTGCACGGTGTACCCGCGATAATCCTTCTCGATGGGCTTGACCCAGTCGGCGCGGTAATTACGCAGATCGTCGGTCGTCATCGCCCCGCCATGCTGCGCCGACCATTCGGCGATGCGCTGGGCGATCTCGCCTTCGTAGTACGCGCGCGGACCTTCCTTGGCGAGCAGGCGCAAGGTGCGCGCATGGCCCGGCATGCGGATCATTTCGCTCGTGGTCGGCGCACGGCCGTGCGGCATGAAGGTCTGCGCGTAACCGGGAAAGTCCTTGAGTTCGGGCACCGCCGCCGCCCATTTGCGTGCGACGATATGCGCCACGGCGTGTCCACGCTCGGCGATCTCGATCGCCGGCGCCATCAGATCCGCGAACGGCAGCTTGCCGAACTTCGCATGCAACGCCTCCCAGCCCGCGATCACGCCCGGCACGGTCACGGTGTCGAGACCGCGCATCGGCTGCTTGGCGATACCATGCTGCTCGCCGTATTTCTTGCGGAAGTAGTCGACGTTCCACGCCGCCGGTGCCACCCCCGAAGCGTTCAGGCCGTGTAGTTCCTTGCCGTCCCAGATCAACGCGAAGCAATCGCCGCCCAGGCCGTTGGAGACCGGCTCGACGATCGTCATGCAGGCGGCGGCGGCAATCGCGGCGTCGACGGCATTGCCGCCCTGCCACAGCATGCGCAACCCGGCCTGGGCGGCCAGCGGATGCGACGTCGACACGATGTTGCGGGCGAACACCGGCATGCGCGGCGTCGGGTACGGATTCTGCCAATTGAAGTGCGTCATGGGACTGGCTGATAGCTCTGTAACGAATGATGAAATAGGCCTGCCGGGCCGCAGGGCTGACGAGGCTCGTCTCTCGCGCCGCGTTATTGCTCGCGCGGGTCGAGCGCGTCGCGCAAACCGTCACCCAGCAGGTTGAAACCGAGTACCGTCAGGAAAATGGCGATACCGGGGAAAATGGACATCCAGGGCGCCTGGTCGACGAAGTCCTTGGCCGTGTTGAGCATCGAGCCCCACGACGGCGACGGCGGCAACTGCCCCAGCCCCAGGAACGACAGGCTTGCCTCCGCGATGATCGCGGTGGCCACCGTCAGGCTCGCCTGCACGATGATCGGCGGCAGCACATTGGGCAGGATGTAGCGCACGATGATGCGTGCGTCCGTCAGTCCGATGGCTCGCGCGCCCTCCACATACTCTTCCGCCTTGACGGTCAGCGCCTGCGCGCGGGCGAGCCGCACGAAACGCGGCATGGCCGACACGCCGATGGCGATCATCGCATTCGTCAGGCTCGCACCGAGGAACGCCGCCATCGCAATCGCGAGAATCAGGAACGGGATGGAGAGCAGCGCGTCGGCCAGGCGCGAGACGATGGCATCGACCCATCGGCCGAAGTACCCTGCGAGCAAGCCAAGCGGTACGCCAACGATCACCGCGATGCCCACGGACACCACGCCCGCCGCGAGCGAGGCACGCGCGCCGAAGATCATGCGCGCGAGCACGTCGCGGCCCAGCTCGTCCGTGCCGAACCAGTGCAGCGCGCTCGGTGCCTGACGCACCGTCATGAAGCTCGTGGCGATCGGATCGTACGGCGACAGCCACGGGGCGAACAGCGCGACGATCACGGCGAACGCCACGATGATGGCTCCCACGACCGCCGCCCGGTTACGTGCGAACTTGCGCAGCCCGCGATGGCGACGGCGCGGCAACCGTTCGGGGCTGGCTATGGCCGTGGCGGGACGGCCCCCGTCGGACGTCGGCGATGCGGTAGAAGTCGTGGGCAATGCGGCCATGTTCGAAGAGATCTCAGGCGCGACGCAGGCGCGGGTTGAGCAAGACGTAGAGCACGTCGGCCAGGAGGTTGAGCACGATGAAGCTGACGGCCGTCACCAGGACCACGCCCTGGACCACCGCATAATCACGATTGAACACCGCATCGACCACCAGCTTGCCGAAGCCCGGGATCGTGAAAACCTGTTCCGTGAGCACCGCGCCCGCGAGCAGTTCGCCAAAGAGCAGCGCGAGCACCGTCACAATGGGAATCAGGGCATTGCGCAGCGCATGCTTGAGCACCACGGTGCCGCGCAACAGCCCCTTGGCGCGCGCCGTGCGAATGTAGTCGGTGCGCAGCACGCCGAGCATGGCGCTGCGCGTGTGGCGCATCAACTGCGCTCCCAGCGCCGCCCCGAGCACGAACGCGGGCATGACCATCGTCTTGAAGCTCATCCACAGGTCTTCGCCGGGCGACACATAGCCCGACGACGGCAGCAAATGCCAACGTACCGAAACCAGGAAGATCAGCAGGATGCCGAGCCAGAAGTTCGGGATCGACATGCCCGACAGGGCCAGCACGTTCGCGCCGTAATCGACGGCCTTGCCTCGGTTGGCCGCCGACAGAATGCCCAGCGGAATACCGATGCCGATGGCAATCACCAGCCCGAACATCGCCAGTTGCAGCGTGACAGGCAACTTCTGCGCGATGAGTGTCGTCACCGGTTCGCCCGTGCGCAGCGAGTTGCCGAGGTTGCCGCGCAGCACGTCGCCCATCCAGAGCGCGTACTGCGTGGGTAGCGGCTTGTCGAGGTGATACTTCTCGCGCAGCGCGGCGATGACCTGCGGGTTCTGATCCTCGCCAGCCATCGCGAGCACGGGATCGCCGGGCAACATCTTCTGCAGCCCGAAGATCATCATCGACACGATGATGAGCGTGGGTATCGCGACCAACACACGATGGATGACGAGGCGAAGCATGACGGCTCCTGTGTCCCTGGTGATACCGGGCAAGCCCGGATTAGCCCTTGAGGCTCACGCCACGCAGACGGATCAGCCCGTCCGGATACGCGACGAATCCCTGCACCTTCTTGCTGAGCACGTACGGCCACGGCTGCACATACAGATAGAGGATGGGATTCTCCTCGGACAGGATCTTGCCGGCCGCGTCGTAGAGCGGCTTGCGCTCCGCCACGCTGGATTTCACACGCGCCTCGTTGAGCAGCTTGTCGACCTCGGCATTGCAGTACTGGCCATAGTTCAGGTTGCCCTTGCACGTGACGAACTGATGCAGGTTGCCGTCCGGATCCACACGTCCCGACCAGCCGTTGTAGAGCACGTCGAAGTCGCCGCGATGGGCGGCGTCAAGCGCCGCCGCATAATCCATCGGCCGCAATTTCAGTTCAATGCCCGCCTCGGCGAGCATTGCCTGCAGCATCTGCGCCATCTGGTTGGAGACCGTGTTGTTGCCGAAGCTCAGCGTCACGTTGACCTTCTCGAAGCCTGCCGCTTTCAACAGCGCTTTCGCCTTGACGACATCGCGCTTGGTCGTCTTGATCGACGCGTCGTAGTACTGGCCCGAACGCGGCAATGCCTGGTTGGCCGGGGTGAAGATGCCGCCGCCGATCACGTGGTTGATAGCGTCGCGATCGATTGCCAGATCGAACGCCTGCCGCACGCGCTTGTCGCGCAACGCCTTGGGTGCGTTGGCCGCCACGTTGAACGTCAGGCCGTAGTAACCCAGCCCGTCGATGGAGACAAAGTTCAGGTTCGCATCGCGCTTGACCGAGGCCACGTCCGACGGCGCGAGGCGCTCGAGCATGTCGAGCGAGCCCGAGCGCACGTTGGCCAGGCGCACCGTCGTGTCGGGAATCGGCAGGAACACAACCTTCTGTATCGGATACTTGTTCGCATCCCAGTAGCCCGGGAATTTTTCCAGTACCACGCGATCGTTCTGCACACGCTGCACGAACTTGTAAGGGCCGGAGCACACGGGGTGAGACTGCACGGCGGCATCGTCGCTCAGGGTCTTGGGCGCAAGCATCATGCCCGCGCGGTCCGACAGCGCGGCGAGCAACGCGGAATCCGGCGCCTTGAGCACGATGTTGACGGTGGCGTCGTCCACGACGTCGACGTGATCGATGGACGACAGCTCGCTCTTGCGATTGCTCGCTGGCAGGCTTCGCGCACGGTCTAGGTTTGCCTTGACGGCGCGCGCATCGAACGGCTCGTCATCGTGGAACTTCACCCCATGACGCAGCTTGAACGTCCAGGTCTTGCCGTCGGCACTCACACTCCACGAAGTGGCGAGCATCGGCACGAATTTCAGATTGGTGTCGATATCGACGAGCGAGCTGCACAGCGAGCGCAGCACCATGCGGTCGACGACCTGCGAACTGCGTGCAGGATCGAGCGACCCGATGTCCTCCTGCAAGCCGATGCGAAGGGTCGATTGCGCCATCGCAGCGGCTGTGCCGGTCGCCAATGACGCCGCCAGAACAAGATCGAGCAGAACTTTTCGCATGCGTGAGACCTCTTGTGGAAGATGGTGTGGAGAAAGTGTTGTTATGCGCCAATGACTGCATCGGCCCGGGCCTGGCGCGCGCGATACAGCGCAAGGCGCGCGCTCAGGGTTTCGCTGGGCGGCGCGGCGCGCGCGGGACTCGCCCCGGCGTTCTGGATCTCGCGCCAGAAATGACAGGCGACTTGCCGGCCGTCGGGCAGCACTTCGTCGACCGGCTTCTGCTCGCGGCAAGCGGCGCGCGCATGCGGGCAACGCGGATGGAAGCGACAGCCGGGCGGCGGCGCGGTCGGGCTGGGCAATTCGCCGCCGAGCGGCGCGCGCTCGCGCCGCAGGTGCGGACCGCTCGCCGGGATCGCCTGCAGCAACGCCTGCGTGTAGGGGTGCAGCGGCATGTCGAAAAGCGCGTCGGCACTGGCCAGCTCGACAATTTCCCCCAGATACATCACCGCCACGCGGTCGCTCATGTGGCGGATCACCGCCAGGTCGTGGGCCACCATGATGAGCGTCAGGCCGAAGTCGTGCTTGAGGCGTTCGAGCAGATTGATGACCTGGGCTTGCACGGAGACATCGAGCGCCGAGACCGGCTCGTCGCCGACGATCACTCGCGGCTCTCCCGCGAGGGCTCGCGCAATGCCGATGCGCTGGCGCTGACCGCCGGAGAATTCATGCGGGAAGCGTTGCGCGTAATCAGGTTGCAGACCGACCGTGCGCAGCAGCTCGGCCACGCGCTCGTCGCGGGCACGGCCTCGCGCGAGGCCGTGCAACGCGATCGGCTCGCCAATCAGTCCACCCACGGTCATGCTCGGGTTGAGCGACGCGAACGGGTCCTGGAAGATAATCTGGAGTTCGCGCCGCAGCCGACGCATGGCGCTCGCGCCAAGCGTCATGATGTCCTCGCCCTGGTAGCGCACTTCGCCGCGCGTGGCATCGAGCAGGCGCAGCAGCAGTCGTCCCAGCGTGGATTTTCCGCAACCGGATTCGCCCACGATCGCGAACGTCTCACCCGCCTGCACGGCAAACGACACGCCGTTGACGGCATACACCGTGGGCGCACGGGAAAAGCCGACGCGATGACCGCCGAAGTGCTTGGTCAGGTCGCGCACGTCCAGCAGCGGGAGCGGTGAGGATGGAGCGCTCATAGGGCGACCTCTTCCATTGGGAACGCGGGCGGCGTCAGGGATTCAACCGGCGCCAGCCAGCAGGCCACGCGATGCTTGCCCGAGAGCGTGCGCTCGACAGGCGCTTCACGTGTGCAACGCGCTTCGGCAAACGGGCAGCGCGGCGCAAAACGGCAACCAGCGGGCATGCGCTCCGGCGACGGCACCGCACCGCGAATGGTCGCGAGCGTACCCTCGCGTTTGCCAATCGAGGGAATCGCGCCCATCAGCCCGATGGTGTAGGGATGCTGCGGATCGTCGAAGATCTCATTGACCGTGCCGTATTCCACGATGCGCCCCGCGTACATCACCGCGACATCGTCGGCGACTTCGGCAACCACGCCCAGGTCGTGCGTAATGAGCACCACGGCGGTACCCGTTTCGCGCTGCAAGGTCTGAATGAGGGTCAGCACCTGCGCCTGGATCGTGACATCGAGCGCGGTGGTCGGCTCGTCGGCGATGAGCAGCGCGGGCCGATTGGCAAGCGCCATCGCAATCATCACGCGCTGACGCATGCCACCGGAGAGTTCATGCGCATAGTTGTCGAGCCGGGTCTCGGGTGCAGGGATACGCACCCGCTTGAGCATCTCGAGCGCCTCCGCGCGTGCGGCGCGGCGATCCAGCCCGCGATGGCGCCGAATGCCTTCCTCGATCTGATGACCAATGGTGAACGCGGGATTCAGCGAGGTCATTGGCTCCTGGAAGATCATGGCGAGACGATTGCCGCGCAGGTCGGCAAAGTCGCGCTCACCCAGCGCCAGCAGATCCCGGCCTTCGAACCGCGCGCGCCCCGCCACGACATTGGCGGGCGGGCTTGGCAGCAACCCCATGAGGGCGAGCGACGTCACGCTCTTGCCGCATCCCGATTCGCCGACGATGCACAGCGTCTTGCCGGGATGCACGGCAAACGAGACGCCGTCGATCAGATTCGGCGCGTCGGGTGCTTTGGAGAACTTCAGCGACAGTCCGGTGACATCGAGCACCGGCCCAGCGTCTGCGGGCATGGTCATTGGCGCGTTGTGTAGGTCGGTCTTCCTGCCCTCGGTCCCGGCATGCCGGTCGCGAGGGATGTGCGTGACACGATTATGTCTTCCGCGCACGCAAAAGAAATATTAATATTTCTTTTTCATTCGTAAATTATTCTTAATCACTCAATGCTTACGCTGCGCATGTTGAAGACGTTCCGGTTGGTGGCACAAACCGGCTCGTTCGCCGCGGCCGCCGAGCGTGCCGCGCTGACGCAGGCAGCCGTCAGTCTGCAGATGCGCGGCCTCGAAGACGCCGTCGGTCAGCGGTTGTTCGACCGGCGGGGTCGGCAGATCACGCTCACGCGTCAGGGACGCGATCTGTTTCCGCGTGTCGAGCAGATCCTGGCGCTCACTGCGGAACTCAGCGCCACCTCCGCTGACGCCATGCAGGGCCCGGTCACGATCGGCGCCGTGGTGTCGGTCATCGGGGCACTGTCGCTGGTCGTGGCGGAACTGAAGACCGCGCACCCGCGGCTCGATGTGCGGCTCACATCGGCACGCTCGAACGAACTCACCGATCTGGTCGAACAAGGCGACGTCGATATTGCCGCCGTAGTGGCGCGCGCCGACGATGCACGCGTCGACGGACTGGTATGGACGCCCCTTTATACCGAGCCGATGGTCATGGTCGTGAATCGCGACATTACCGAATCCGACCCGCAGCGCATCCTCGACGAACACGCGTTCCTGCGCTTCGACCGGCGCGTTCGCACCGGCATGGTGGTCGAGCAGGCGTTACACGCGGCGAAACTCAGTGTGACCGAATACCTGGAACTGAACTCCATCGAGACAATCGTCGCGCTCGTGCGCAAGAACGTCGGCGTGTCCGTACTGCCGCAGTTGCATCGCGGCGACTGGCAATCAGACCCGCTATTGCGCATCGTGACGATTGCCGACCCACCCTTGCTGCGCACGGTCGGCATGATTCATCGCGAGCACGACTCGCGCACGCACGACATCACGGCCGCCATCGCCGGCATGTTGCACGGTGTGTGAGGGGACGAGGTGACATAAGTCAAACAGCGCGAACCCTGTCGCGCCGTCACGAAAGACGAGAAGCCGTCTGCCGCGCATGCGATCAATCGCGCGTCTCCAACGCCTTGTTGATACGCAATGCCAGCAGCGTGCAGACGGTGCCCGAGAGCAGATAGGCACTCACGGCGATCAGCCCGAACTCGGACGACAAGCCCAACGCCACGAGCGGCGCGAAGGCCGCGCCGAACAACCACGCGAAGTCGGTCGTCAGCGCTGCCCCGGTGTAACGAAAGCGTTGCTCGAAGTTCGAGGTCACGGTGCCGGCGGCCTGCCCGTACGACAAACCGAGCAGTGCGAAGCCGACCAGGATGAAGATGTCTTGCTGCGTCGATCCACCGCCCATGAGGAACGGCGCAAAGAGCGCGAACACGCCAATGAAGAGGGCGAAAAGGCCCAGCGTGGTGCGCCGGCCGATACGATCGGCAATGCGCCCGGAAATCACCGTGCACACGATGGCAATCGCGGCACCGCACAGTTGCACGATCAGCACGTTGTTCAGATCCTGGCTGTTCTGGAGCGCAATCCACGACAGCGGGAATACCGTCACCAGGTGAAAGAGCGCGTAGCTCGCGAGCGCGGCGAAGGCGCCGAGAAAGATGTTGTAGCCTTGCGAGCGTACCATCTCGCGCGTGCTGATCGGCTCCAGTTGGCCCTCTTCGAGCATCTCTGTGTATTCGTGCGTGACAACCAGGCGCAGCCGTGCGAACAGCGCCACCACGTTGACGGCGAACGCGACGTAGAACGGATAACGCCACCCCCACGTGAGGAAGTCGTCGGACTCCAGACTCCAGTGCAGGAACAGGAACAGCGAGGCCGCGATGATGAAGCCGATCGGCGCGCCCAGTTGCCCCATCATCGAATACCAGCCGCGCCGCTGCGGCGGGGCGTTCATCGCGAGGAGCGACGGCAGTCCATCCCACGAGCCACCGAAACCGATGCCCTGCACCAGCCGGAAGAACGCCAGCAGCCAGATGGCGCGATCCCCCAGCACCGAATAGCCCGGCAGGAACGCCATGCCGGCGGTCGCCGTGCCGAGCACGAACAGCGCGGCCGTGAGCTTGACACTGCGTCCCCAGCGGCGCTGCACGTTCATGAAGAGTGTGGTACCGAACGGGCGCGAAATAAACGCGAGGGAGAAGACGGCGAACGCGTACAACAAGCCATGCAGGCTATCGGCGAACGGGAAGAAAACGTGTGGAAAGACGAGGACGGCGGCAATGCCGAACACGAAGAAGTCGAAGTACTCGGACGTGCGTCCGACCACCACGCCGACCGCGATTTCTTCCGGCGCGATGCGGGACTTGTTCCCGTGATCGTGCGCCGTCGTTGCGGCGGTCACGCCGGGCGGCGTCGGCGATTGATGAGCACTGCTTGACATTATCGGACCCCCTCGCGGATCGGGATGACCATGACACTCGTGCCAGAAGAGCATCGCAGGTATCGTGAGTCGACGCCATAGGGTTTACCCTAAATTGCCGCTTCAGGGAGGGGAGTCCATGATGAACCCGGTCTGAGGCTACGGTTCCATCGATCGCAGCATGACTTCCCCCAAGCTCTTTCGCGGGATATTTTTACTCCCCGCCGCCGCGTTGCTGTCCGGTTGCAATACCGTTTTGATGTCGCCTTCTGGCGATCTTGCGGTAAGGCAGCGGGACATCATCATCATTTCCACTGTCCTGATGTTGCTGATCATCGTTCCGGTGATCGTGCTGACACTGGTCTTCGCCTGGCGTTATCGAGCGTCTAACAAACACGCCGTCTACACGCCCGAATGGGATCACTCGACGCTGCTCGAACTGCTGATCTGGGCCGCGCCGCTGCTGATCATCATTGCGTTGGGGGCGCTCACCTGGGTGAGCACACACAAGCTCGATCCCTACCGCCCGCTCGAGCGCATCGACGCCAAACGCCAGGTGCCGCCCGACACGCGCCCGCTCCGGGTGCAAGTAGTGGCCATGGACTGGAAGTGGCTGTTCTTCTATCCCGATCAAGGCATCGCGACCGTCAACGAGCTGGCCGCGCCCGTTGACCGCCCGATCCGCTTCGAAATCACATCCACCACGATGATGAATTCGTTCTTCGTGCCCGCCCTGGCCGGACAGATCTACGCCATGCCGGGCATGGAAACGAAGTTGCACGCGGTCATCAACAAGCCTGGTATCTATGACGGCTTCTCCGCGAACTTCAGCGGCGCGGGCTTCTCGGGCATGCGCTTCAAGTTCCATGGGTTGTCGGCAGTCGACTTCGACGCGTGGGTCAAGCAGGTCAAGGCCCGCGGAGACAACCTCACGCGCGACAAGTACGAGGCCCTCGCCCAACCCAGCGAATGGGTGCCTGTGCACTACTACGGCGATGTGGCGCCGAATCTCTACGACGCGATTCTGAACCGCTGCGTGCAGCCCGGACAGACCTGTCTGAAGGACATGATGGATCAGCCCAATCACCCGCACGCCAGCCGGGCGCGCACCGGCACGTCCGATTCGTTGCTTGCCGACGCGATGTGCACGGCGCAGAACACCGTGCAGTTCGCGTCCGGCGCACAGCGCGCCCCCGGTGTGGGACTCGCACAGTGACGCACACCGCGCCCAACCGTCGACAATGATGCGCCTCGTGCGCGATTGATCCCAGGCTCGAGCTTATGGACATCGTCAAGTTGATCTTCGGCCGCCTCACGCTCGAGGCGATCCCGTACCACGAACCGATCCTCGTCGCGACCTTTGCCGGGGTGGCATTCGGTGGCATCGTTGTGCTGGGTGTCATCACGTACTTCAAGCTGTGGGGATACTTGTGGCGCGAGTGGTTCACAAGCATCGATCACAAGAAGATCGGCATCATGTACGTGATCCTGGGCATCATCATGCTGCTGCGCGGCTTTGCCGACGCCGCGATGATGCGGCTGCAGCAAGCCATCTCGTTCGGCGGCAACATGGGGTATCTGCCGCCACACCACTACGATCAGATCTTCACCGCGCACGGCGTGATCATGATCTTCTTCGTGGCGATGCCGCTGGTGACCGGCCTCATGAACTTCGTGGTGCCGCTGCAAATCGGCGCGCGCGACGTGGCGTTTCCATTCCTCAACAACTTCAGCTTCTGGATGACGACGAGCGGGGCCATGCTCGTGATGCTGTCGCTGTTCGTGGGCGAATTCGCCGGTACTGGATGGCTGGCCTATCCTCCGTTATCGGGCATTCTGCAGAGTCCGAACGTCGGGGTCGATTACTACATATGGGCACTGCAGATTGCCGGGATCGGCACCCTGCTCTCTGGGATCAACCTGCTCGTGACCATCGTGAAGATGCGCGCACCGGGCATGACAATGATGCGCATGCCGGTCTTCACGTGGACCTCGCTGTGCACCAACGTGCTGATCGTGGCCGCCTTCCCGGTATTGACCGCCGTGCTCGCCCTGCTGGCACTGGATCGCTACGCCGGCACCAACTTCTTCACCAACGACCTCGGCGGCAACGCCATGATGTACGTGAACCTGATCTGGATCTGGGGCCACCCCGAGGTCTACATTCTCGTGCTGCCTGTGTTCGGCGTGTTCTCCGAGGTGGTCGCCACCTTCTCCGGCAAGCGCCTGTTCGGCTATGCGTCGATGGTCTATGCGACGGTCGTGATTACGGTGCTGTCATATCTCGTTTGGCTGCACCATTTCTTCACGATGGGCTCCGGCGCGAGTGTGAACTCGTTCTTCGGTATCACGACGATGATCATCTCGATACCCACCGGCGCGAAAATCTTCAACTGGCTGTTCACCATGTATCGCGGGCGCATCCACTTCGAAGTGCCGATGCTGTGGACCGTCGGCTTCATGGTGACGTTTGTCATCGGCGGCATGACCGGCGTGCTGCTCGCCGTGCCGCCGGCCGACTTCTCGCTGCACAACGGCCTGTTCCTGATTGCTCACTTCCACAACGTGATCATTGGCGGTGTGATCTTCGGGGTCATGGCGGCGATCACCTACTGGTTCCCGAAGGCCTTCGGCTACCGGCTCGACCCGTTCTGGGGCAAGTGCTCGTTCTGGTTCTGGTTCATCGGCTTCTACGTCGCCTTCATGCCGTTGTATCTGCTGGGCCTGATGGGCGTGACGCGCCGCGTCAGTCACTTCGACGATATGTCGTTGCAGATCTGGTTCCAGGTCGCCGCCGTGGGCGCGCTGCTCATCGCCATCGGCATCGGGTGCTTCATCATCCAGCTCGTGGTGAGCTTCATGCGCCGCGAACAGTTGCGCGACGACACGGGCGATCCGTGGAATGGGCGCACCCTGGAATGGTCGACGTCGTCGCCCCCGCCGGCCTACAACTTCGCGTTCACGCCGCTCATCCATGACAACGACGCCTGGTGGCAGATGAAACAGCACGGCTTCAAGCGTCCAGAGAACGACTTCATCCCGATCCACATGCCGAAGAACACGGGCGCGGGCATCATCCTCGCAGCGCTTGCGACGGTTTGCGGCTTTGGGCTGATCTGGCACATGTGGCTGGTGGTGATCGTGGCATTCGTGGCGCTGCTGGCGACCGCTATCGGCCACACGTTCAACTACCACCGCGAGTACTACATCCCGGCCGACCAGGTCGAACAAACGGAGGCAGCGCGCACGCGCCTGCTCGCGCAGCATGTCTGATACGACGGCAACCTTCCCGGCAGGCGGCGTCCCGCTCGGGGCCCACACGCCCAGCCCGCCGCACGACGGCGAGTTGAAGTTCATGCTGACGAGCGACTATCATCCGCCCAACGGGACGCTGCTCGGCTTCTGGGTCTACCTGATGAGCGACTGCCTCGTCTTCGCCTGCCTGTTTGCGGCGTATGGCGTGCTCGGGCGCAACTACGCGGGCGGGCCGACCGGCGCGGAGCTGTTCGAGCTGCCGCTCGTGGCGCTCAACACGACCTTCCTGCTGCTCTCGTCGATTACCTACGGCTTCGCGATGCTAGAGATGCAGCGGCGACGCCAGGGCGCGGTGCTCGGCTGGCTCGCGGTCACCGGCGTGCTCGGTGCGGCGTTTCTCTCGCTGGAACTCTACGAGTTCGCGAACCTGATTCACGAGGGGGCCGGGCCGTGGCGCAGCGCGTTCCTGTCCTCGTTCTTCACGCTGGTGAGCACGCACGGGCTGCACGTCACGTTCGGCATCGTCTGGCTCATCACCCTGATGGTGCAGGTCGGCAAGCACGGCCTGACCGCGCCCAACCGCCGTCGCCTGATGTGCCTGTCGATGTTCTGGCACTTTCTCGACGTGGTGTGGATCGGCGTCTTCACGTTTGTCTATCTGATGGGAGTGCTGCCGTGAGCACCCACGACTCGACCCTGCACGATGCCGACGGGCATGACCACGACCACGATCATGGCGAGGAAGGGCCGCACAGCACCTTGCGCGGGTACGCGACCGGCTTCATCCTGTCGGTCGTGCTTACCGCCATCCCGTTCTGGTTCGTGATGGGCGGCGTATTCGAGAAATCGAGTACCACCGCGATCATGATCCTGTTTCTCGGCGCCATTCAGATCATCGTCCACATGATCTACTTCCTGCACATGAACGGGCGCTCCGAAGGCGGCTGGAATCTGTTGTCGCTGATTTTCACGATCGTGCTGGTCGTGATCACGCTGTCGGGTTCGCTATGGGTGATGTATCACCTGAACCAGAACATGATGGCGGGTATGATGCAGGATACGAAAAACCTCCCTTGAACGGCATTTCCCTTGAGCAGCAATCGACTTAACGATTCGGGGGGCGCACAGCGTCCCCCGCGCACTTCCGGTGCGCCCTCCCGCCCCTCGCCGCTTCGGCTGGTCATCCTTGGCGTCATCACGTTGATGCTGGTCAGCGTCTTCGTCTCGCTCGGGACCTGGCAGCTTCATCGCCGCGCCTGGAAGCTCGATCTGATCGAGCGGGTGAATTCACGTGTGCATGCGCCGCCCGCCCCCGCCCCCTTGCGTGCCCAGTGGGCCGCCGTCAGCGCGGCCGAGGATGAGTACCGCCACGTCTCGCTCACCGGCACGTATCAGTTCGACAAGGACACGCTCGTGCAAGCCGTCACCGACCTGGGGGGCGGCTACTGGGTGCTCACACCGTTGCACACGGCAGATGGCGGCGAGGTGCTGATCAACCGCGGCTTTGTCCCGCCGGGCTGGAAAGAAGCCGTGCCGGCCGCCCCGTCGGGTGAGGTCACTGTCACCGGCCTGCTGCGCATGCCCGAGCCGGGCGGCGGATTCCTTCGCAAGAATGCGCCATCGGAAAACCTCTGGTATTCGCGCGACGTCGCGGCCATTGCAGCCGCGCGCGGACTGACGGCCGCCGACGTGGCGCCCTTCTTCGTCGATGCCGACGGCAAGCCGGGCGCCGATGCAAGCCGTGCGCTCGTCGGCGGCGATGCCGAAGCCATCACCGGCCAGGCACCGGCACGCGACTACCCTGTGGGTGGCCTCACCGTGGTGACGTTCCCGAACAATCACATGAGCTATCTGCTGACGTGGTATGCGCTGGCGATCATGTCGGCCGTGGCCGGCGGCTTCGTCATCCGGCTCGAACTGCGCAAGCGCGCCTAGTCAACGTGGTGACAGCGCAACAACCGCAAAGCGAAATCTTATTTTTCCGCTCCGTTTCGCCTGACGATCTTCCTCGTTTCGACCGGTTGGCGCCACCGCCATCTGACCCCTTATAGGCACAAACGCTTGTCGGCAAAGGCGAGCGAGCATGTCTTCGAAATGTCCAGGGCCACACGATCTCGCGCTGTGGCCCGTCACTCGGACGCGTGTCACATCTTTCCCCAATTCCCCGTTATGCGTTAACGTTCCATGGTCGACGGAGCTGTTAAGCATGCCGAAGTCTGGGCAGCGGAGACGTCGCCCCACAACCGTGCTGGCCTCAGGCACGGTTGTGGGGCGAGCTGCCGGTCGTGCGTCCGTCGCCAGCGAAGTTGAAACTCCCCCTATCTCGCTCGGACAAGAACACTTAAAGACGATGAAAAATCCAACCTTCTCCAAAGCGCTTCTGGCGACAGCCCTGAGCTGTGCACTGTTCAACGTTCACGCCGCCTCGCAGGCACCCGTCGGTGCCGAGAACGGCATGGTTGTCACGGCCCAGCACCTGGCGTCGAAAGTCGGCGTGGATGTGCTCAAGGCCGGCGGCAACGCCGTCGACGCGGCCGTTGCCGTGGGGTATGCGCTCGCCGTGGTGTATCCGGCCGCCGGCAACCTGGGTGGTGGCGGCTTCATGACGATCCAGCTTGCGGACGGCCGCAAGACCTTCCTCGATTTCCGCGAGAAGGCCCCGCTGGCGGCGACGGCCAACATGTATCTCGACAAGGACGGCAACGTCATCAAGGGTGCCTCGACCACCGGCTATCGCGCCGTGGGCGTACCGGGCAGCGTCTCGGGCATGGAATACGCGCGTGAAAAATACGGCACCAGGACGCGGGCGCAACTGATCGCGCCTGCCGTCACGCTGGCGGAAAAGGGCTTCGTGCTCGATCAGGGCGACACCGACATGTTGTGGACGTCGACCAAGAACTTCGAGAACGACCGCGCCAACTCGGGTGCCATCTTCCTGAACAAGGGCCAGCCATTCCAGCCGGGCGAGCGTCTTGTCCAGAAGGATCTCGCGCGTACGCTGAAGCTGATCAGCGCCAAGGGCACCGACGGCTTCTACAAGGGCGAAGTCGCCAACAAGCTTGTGGCGTCGATGAAGGCCGGCGGCGGCATCATCACGCAGGCCGATCTCGATCAGTACAAGACACGCGAACTGGCGCCGGTCGAATGCGATTATCGCGGCTATCACGTGGTCTCGGCGCCCCCTCCCAGCTCGGGTGGCGTGGTGATCTGCGAGATCATGAATATCCTCGAAGGCTACCCGATGACCGAGCTGGGGTATCACTCGGCGCAGGGAGTGCATTACACCATCGAGGCAATGCGCCACGCGTACGTCGACCGCAACAGCTATCTGGGTGATCCCGATTTCGTGAAGAACCCGGTCGCTCACTTGCTCGACAAGCAATACGCGGCCAAGATTCGCGCGGCCATCGACCCGCACAAGGCCGGCATCTCGCAGGAGATCAAGCCGGGGGTCGCGCCGCACGAAGGCAGCAATACCACGCACTACTCGATCATTGATCGCGATGGCAACGCGGTGTCGGTCACCTACACGCTCAACGACTGGTTCGGCGCCAAGGTCATGGCCAACGGCACGGGCGTGATGCTCAACGACGAAATGGACGACTTCACGGCCAAGGTGGGCGTGCCGAACCTGTACGGCCTGATTCAGGGGGAAGCGAATGCCATCGGCCCGGGCCGTCGTCCGCTCTCCTCGATGAGCCCGACCATCGTCACGAAGGATGGCAAGCCGGTCATGGTTGTAGGGACGCCGGGCGGAAGCCGCATCATCACGGCCACGTTGCTCACGATGCTCAACGTCATCGATTACGGCATGAATTTGCAGGAGGCTGTTGATGCACCGCGCTACCACCAGCAGTGGATGCCCGACGCGACCAACATCGAGCCGTTCGCGCTGAGTCCCGACACGCAGAAGATCCTTGAGAGCTGGGGCCAGAAGTTTGCCGGTCCGCAACCGGCGAACCACGTCGCCGCCATTCTCGTTGGCGCGCCGTCACTCGGCGGCAAGCCGGTCGGCAAGAATCGCTATTACGGTGCGAACGATCCGCGCCGCAACACGGGGCTCGCACTCGGCTATTGAACCGGCGGCGTGATCCGAACGGCATTCGGATGCCATGTGTTGAAGGGGCCGCTCTCGCGGCCCCATTTTTTGGGATAACGGCGAGCAGCATCGGCAAACGGCACCGCGCGACGCCAACGACCGTACCGTCCGGAACACTGCCGCTGTCTCCGACCCTTTCCCCGAACCGCCCCTTCCCATCCATGCAGCCTGCGTCTCGGCGCGTCCCGCGTCGGCGGCGCAGCAGTTGTAACGTTTTGTAAGACGCCGACCAGAGATTCAGGAACTCCTCGCCCGGGTATCGTCCAACAGGTTTCCCCGTGTATTGGGCCTGCATCGCGTTGGTCACCTCCACCGCGAGAGGTGCATGTTGCCTACACGTGCCGACCATCCCTTCCTACTTCGGAACCGCGCGAAGATGTCCGCTCTGTGGTACCCACCGTTCAGCCTGTTCTTGCCTCGACTCCCTCGTTTGCCACCACGCACCGAAGCGTTCGCTCGCCTGGTGCTCTTCGGATTGATGCTGCTCGTCGCCGGGCTACCGGTCAGCGATGCACTCGCGGCGACCGCCCATCATTCGAGTCACGGCAAGCACCGCCACCCTTCGGCGAAGAAGAAAAGAACTGTAGCAAAGACGCCGTCGAAGCCCGCGCGTCGGAAAGCCGCGGCCGCGCGGCCCGCGCACCAGCGATCGGCGCATCATCGGGCAAAACCCCATGCACGTCGCGAAGTGACGAAACCGCCGCGTCCGGCGAAGACTGCTGGGAAGCGCAGATCGACCGGTACGCCGCGCAAGGCGGTGTCGAAAGTGTCTCGAGTGGCGGGAACAGCGGGAGCTGCCGGAGCGAACAAAGCAGCGCCCGCGCAAGCGCGCACTACCGCCAAGCCGCGTCTGCTCGCGCGTTGCGGCTTCACACCGGCATCACGCAAACGACTTTTCTCACGCGCCGTCTATATCGTCGACGAGAAAACCAGGACGCCGCTCTTCTCCCTCAACGCCAACCAGGTGCGCCCGATTGCTTCGCTGTCGAAACTGATGACGGCCGTCGTATGGCTGGATAGAGGACCGGCCATGCGTACCCCGCTTACGGTCACGAATGCCGATATTGATACGCTCAAGTTCAGCCACTCGCGTCTGGCGGTGGGCTCGACGCTTTCGCGCGCAGACATGCTCCACATCTCGCTGATGGCGTCGGAAAACCGTGCTGCCGCTGCATTGAGCCGCGACTATCCGGGCGGACGAGCTGCCTTCATCGCTGCCATGAATGCCAAGGCGCGTGCCTTGAACATGCCCAATACGCGCTTCAAGAACTCGACCGGGTTATCGCCGCGTAACGTATCGACGGCGCGCGAACTGGCGCATCTGGTGCGAGCGTCGAATGGTTACCCACTGATCCGTCGTTATTCGATTGATCATCAGCAACGGGTGAATACGGGCAAAGGACAGTTGCAGTATGTCAATACGAATCGTCTGGTGCGCTACGGAAAAGTGGATGCAAGCGTTCAAAAGACCGGCTTCATCAACGAATCCGGGCATAACATGGTGATGCGAGTGATGGTGCACAAGCGGCGTCCGGTGATCGTGACGATGCTCGGCAGCGACACGCCGGAAGGCTCCCGCCTCGATGGCGTGCGCATCGCTCATTGGCTGTCCTGCTCACTGCGTTGAGGCAAGCGCGTGCGAATACGAGTGCGCTTCGGCATCGCATCGCTTGTCGGCATTGCACGTTGGTGTCTGCTGGCGTGCCGCGTTCCCGGACGGCTGTCGCAAATAGAAGCGGCGATTTGACGGCGATCACGCCGTTGAAACCGTGATCGACGGTGGTATTACAAGGTGCCACTGTCAGGCGACGCCATCCACGCGTGCCCGGCATTATCGGCGGGGGTTATCGGCGAGAGAAAAGCAAAAACCCCTTGCTACGCGTTGTAGCAAGGGGTTTTTAGGGGGAGCCTGACGATTACCTACTTTCACAC
>NZ_CABPRU010000015.1 GCF_902459705.1 Pandoraea terrigena
CCGTCGTTGCGAGAGACGGAATATTAGACAGGTTCAGCGAACCGCGCAAGCCCTTTGTGAAACTTTTTTGAAAATGGCAAAACGCCTTCTCTGCTTGCCGCCTTGTCCGGCACGCGGCGCGCTCGTCGCCACCGGAAAGCGCTTGCACTGAGAGGCGCACAACAAACGACCCGCAGCCGTGTAAATCAACGGCGTGCCCTGCCATCTCTCTATATATACGTGGATCGGTAGCGCGTATCGCCGCTGCCGATGGCCGGACAGACTTCCGGTAACTCGCGATGCGCCGCGCGCATTCGACGCCTGAACCGCGTCGTCGGGTGCAGAGGTGCCGGGACATGAGCGTACGCGAACAGAACGCCGCCGATTAAACCGTCTCGCGTCGATGCCGGCCAATACCGCCGTGGTAGAGCGCAGGAGATGTCATGCCAAGCTTGTGCGCCATGATGACCAGATCCGCGAAGGAGCGCGCTTCCATCTTGCGCATGGCATTGCCGCGATGAATCTTGACGGTGACTTCGCTGATGCCCAGCTCGTCCGCGATATGTTTGTTCATGCGCCCCGCGGCGACAAGCGCCATCACCTCGCGCTCACGCGGCGAAAGCCGCTGCGCCCGATCAGCAACAGTCGTACTGATCTTCTCCCGCGCGAGGCGCAGACGATCCTGCGCGAGCGCGGCGCCCACAGCATTGAGCAACACGCTATCGGGAAACGGCTTGGTCAGAAAGTCGACCGCGCCCGCCTTCATGCCCTGAACGCTCGTCGCCACGTCCGCGTCATCGGCAATGAAGACCACCGGGATCGGATCCTGCGTCGCAGCGAGGGCGTCCTGCAACGCCAGACCGCTCCCGGCCGCCTCGAAATTCACGTCCACCACGAGGCACGCAGGCCCGAAAGCCCGCTCGCTCGCGAGGAACGACGCACCGCACGCAAAGCCTCGCGCGCGCAGACCCGCGGCCAAGAACTGTGCGCAAAGCGCGCTTCTGCCCGCCAGATCGCTCTCGACAATATAGACGGTCGCGGTATCGCTGTCCGGAAGCCCTTTCATGCAAGTCGGCAATGCCATAATTATGTGCAGCCGAGTATACGACAGCCGATGGACATAACGCTCGACGGCAAAGAAAAGCACGAACGTCCACGCCATTTCCCGCAAGAATCCTCGGCCGGCATGGGCCAGCCATCAAATTGCCGACGGTAATACGAAGATACGATGGCCGGTGTCACGCGCACAGCATAGGATCCAGAGAGGTGGCTTGCGGTCTCATCGCAGGCCTTGTCAGCATTCGCATCGGAGCCTCTCATGTCGAATCCAAAGCTAGAAGTCCTCACCCCGCAGAACAGCCAGCTCATCTTCATCGATCATCAACCGCAGATGGCGTTCGGCGTTCAGTCGATGGATCGCCAGGCGCTCAAGAACAACGCAGTGGGTCTGGCCAAGGCCGCGCACATCTTCAATATTCCGACGACCATCACGACGGTGGAAACCGAATCGTTCTCGGGCTTTACTTATCCCGAACTGCTCGACGTCTTCCCGAACCAGAAGTTGCTCGAGCGCACCTCGATGAATTCGTGGGATGACCAGAAAGTGCGCGACGCCCTCGCCGCCAACGGCCGCAAGAAAGTCATCGTCTCCGGCCTGTGGACCGAAGTCTGCAACACCACCTTCGCGTTGTGCGCGATGCTCGAAGGCGGCTACGAGATTTATATGGTTGCCGACGCGTCGGGCGGCACCTCGAAGGAGGCCCACGACTACGCGATGCAGCGCATGGTGCAGGCGGGTGTCGTGCCGATGACGTGGCAGCAGGTGCTGCTCGAATGGCAACGCGACTGGGCGCAACGCGACACCTACGATGCCGTGATGAAGCTCGTCAAGGAGCATTCCGGCGCATATGGCATGGGCGTCGACTACGCCTACACGATGGTCCACAAGGCGGCGCAGCGCACCGCAACGCCGCACGAGGCCATCCCGGCCGTGCCCGCTCGCTGACAGGAGGGATGCCATGTCCGCCCCCACGCCCGAACTGATTCTGGTCAATGGCAAGTTCGCCACGCTCGACCGCGCCAACCCGCAGGCGGATGCCGTGGCGCTCACCGGCGGAAAGTTCACCGCCGTCGGCACACGCGACGACGTGATGCGTCTGGCCGGCAGTGGCACCGAGGTCATCGACCTGCAGGGCCGCCGCGTCATCCCGGGACTGATTGACAGTCACATGCACATCATCCGGGGCGGTCTCAACTACAACATGGAGCTGCGCTGGGATGGCGTTCGCTCGCTGGCCGACGCCATGCGCATGCTGAAGGCGCAGGTCGACCGTACGCCTGCACCGCAGTGGGTTCGGGTGGTGGGAGGATTCACCGAGCATCAGTTCGCCGAGAAGCGTCTGCCGACGATCGACGAACTGAATGCCGTCGCCCCCGACACGCCGGTGTTCATCCTGCATCTGTATGACCGTGCGATCCTCAACGGTGCGGCACTTCGCACGGTGGGCTATACGAAGGACACGCCCAACCCACCGGGCGGCGAGATCGTGCGCGACGCGTCGGGCAATCCGACCGGGTTGCTGCTGGCCAAGCCAAACGCAACGATTCTGTATGCCACGCTCGCCAAGGGCCCGAAGCTGCCCCCGGAATATCAGAAGAACTCGACGCGCCACTTCATGCGCGAGGTCAACCGGCTCGGCGTGACGGGCGTGATTGACGCGGGGGGCGGGTTCCAGAACTACCCCGAGGACTACGACATCATCGAAGCGCTGCATCGCGAGGGACAACTCACGGTGCGCCTCGCCTATAACCTGTTCACGCAGAAACCCAAGGCCGAACTCGCAGATTTCAGTCAGTGGGTCAAGCAAGTCAGCCCGGGCCAGGGCGACGATCTCTATCGTCACAACGGGGCGGGCGAGATGCTCGTGTATACCGCCGCCGATTTCGAGGACTTCCGCGTCGAGCGGCCCGAGATGCCGCCGTCGATGGAGGGCGATCTCGAACCCGTCGTGCGGCTGCTTGCGGAGAACCGCTGGCCGTGGCGCCTGCATGCCACCTACGACGAGACCATCTCCCGAGCGCTCGACGTCTATGAAAAAGTCGCGAAGGATGTGCCATTCGACGGCCTGCACTGGTTCTTCGACCACGCGGAGACGATCAGCGATCGCAACATCGACCGCATCGCGGCCCTGGGCGGCGGCATCGCCGTGCAGCACCGGATGGCATATCAGGGTGAGTACTTCGTGGAGCGCTACGGCGCGCGTGCGGCCGAAGCCACACCGCCGATCCGTCGCATGCTGGAGCGCGGCGTGAAGGTCGGCGCCGGCACGGACGCGACGCGGGTCGCCTCTTACAACCCGTGGGTCTCGCTCTACTGGCTTGTGACAGGCAAGACCGTGGGCGGGCTGCGCATGTACGCGCCAGGTAACGTGCTTGATCGTGACGACGCGCTGCGACTGTGGACGGAAGCCAACGCGTGGTTCTCGTCCGAGGTCGGCAAGAAGGGCCAGATCAAGGTCGGGCAACTCGGTGATCTGGCGGTACTCTCCGACGACTACTTCAGCGTGCCGGAAGACGAGATACAAGACATTACGTCGGTACTGACATTGCTGGGCGGCAAGGTCGTCTATGGCGACGGCGACTTCGGCCACTATGCCCCGGAAATCCCACCCGCCATGCCGGACTGGTCGCCAGCACGGCATGGCGTGGGCTACTCGCCGCGCCAGCCGCAAGTGCTTAACGTGAGCGTGAGTTGTGCGTGCGCGACCTCATGCGGCGTGCATGGTCATGCGCATGCGAAGGCGTGGTCGTCCAGTGTGCCGGCGTCTGACGAAAGCGGCTTCTGGGGCGCGCTGGGCTGTTCGTGCTGGGCGTTCTGATCGTTCGCTCGCCTCGGAGAATCCTCATGAAGCTATATCTCGTCTCGCTCGGTGTCGGCGTGCTCGTCGGCATCATTTACGGCGGTCTCGGCGTGCGCTCCCCGGCGCCGCCGGCCGTCGCGCTTATCGGGCTGCTCGGCATGCTGATCGGCGAGCAGGTCGTGCCGCCGGTCAAGCGTCTGCTTGCCGGCGAGCCAGTCAATCTTGTCTGGTTCCATCGCGAATGCATCCCGAAGATCACCGGCCTACCCGCGCCCGTGGCGCAAGCCGCGAAGGTAGATGCCGAGACCGACTCGCGCAAGGCTTGAGTGAATGCCGGGGGTCGGGCCATCGGCCTGTTGCCCCCGGCGGATAGCGCGTTCCGCAATGCGGACGGGGCGTCGCGTCCCGCCGAGTAGCACGAACGCCTTCAGCGGACTACATGCCTATTTCATACTGGCGAATCAGCTCGCGCACCCGGTGCTTGTCCAAATCGGGGATTCGATCCAGCCCGATGTACTTCCAGAACTCTTCCGCGGCAGCCCTGCCCTCCTCGCCATCCGCGAGCAAGCATGCCAGCGCGTCCGCTCGGCGATTCGGTGGCAGGACGTCGATGCACAACATCAAGGCATCCATCACGCGTTGCTTCCGGCTGCCTTTAAAGAAGCGTGCACTGATGTCGTCGACGAATCGGCACCATGCCTCGGATTGGCTACCGGCATTGGCCGCTTCGCCCCACTGACCCAGGAGTGTCTCATTCTGCTTCAACGGTTCGCGGAAGAACGCGAAGTCGGCGGCAGGTTCAGGTTCTGGCAAGACCTCGAGGTTGCTGAGGGACAAAAGCGGCAGAGGACGTTGTACGTTGTCATCTCGCATTCGCACGGCCGAAGCCACCATCGAGGCGCGCAGACTTCCCCCCGCCCGGAGTCCAACCGTTCGAAGGTCTGCAATGAAACGCTCACTCGGGCGATCCAAAGGCCGACGCTCGTTGCCGGGTATCATCGGTATGGTTCTGATCGTTGCGGCGCCTACAGGATTCATCGTCGACCTCCGTCGGTGGTGGGAGCTTGCATCCTGCCATCGCCCTGGCGCCGCTCTTTGCGATACGATCAGCGGGTTTCTATTTCCGACGAACACGCTGTGAGCATCGTCAGCGTCTGCGCAGTCCCGGAAGCCCCGTCAGGCCCCGAGATCGAAGCTTTTCGGCATATCCTGGCATTCAATCGTCGCTTGTTTGCCCACGTGAATGCCAGTGACGGAGGCTCTGGAGCGCATACCCGATGCGATGGCGGATTCGCGCGCCGGACGCTCGTGCGACGCGCGAACGGCTCACTTCTGCTTCAGAGTTAACGCAGCGTCCGGATAGCGGACCGCAATCGCCCCCCGATAGTCGGCCTTTACGCCATCGATCTTTCTCTGCTGGAGCAGAAACTCGGCCGTCGACTTCAGCGTTTGTGCCGCACCGCCCTTTTCCCCGCACCCAAGCCATTGACAGGAGACCTGCTCCGCCAGCGTCGGGTACTTGTAGAGCGCCATTTCTTCTGCCGCGTCGTCGGCCTTGCCGCCCAGCCCCCTCAGCACCGCCGCCATATTCTTTGACCCAACACCCCATGCGTCCGGATGTTCGACGAAGTCTCGATTCGTCGCATTCAGCACCTCGATGAACTTGGCCATGAATTCCGGATTTCCCGTGCCGAACGCCTTTGTCACGGTCATCCCCTCAAACGTGCAACGACCCAGCGCGCAAATCTGCCCTGCCGTGATCAACGGCTTGCCCGTGGGCCGGATCCGACCGAGTGCCGGCCCCCAGATGAAGGCGGCGTCGACGTCGCCTCGCTCCCACGCGGCCGCGGCCTGCGTTGGCGTCATGTTGACCAGCTTCACTTGTTGGGTGATGCCCCATTTATCGAGCATGTACATCAACTGGTAATGGCTTGTGCTGGCCACCGGCACCGCGATGGTTTTGCCGACCAGGTCTTTCGGCGATCGGATGTTCGCTGCATTACGCACCATGAGCGCCTCGGCGTTGGCGATGTCCTCCAGAATCCAGAACAACTGAATGTCCATTCCGCGGCTCGCGGCCGCCGCGAGCGGACTCGATCCCAACACGCCGATGTCGATGCTGCCCGACGCCATCGCGCTCATCACCGCCGCGCCGGAATCGAACTTCTTCCAGTGGATCTGATAGCCGGTCGCCGCTTCGAACGCCCCATTCACCATCGCTGCAATCCATGGACTGTAAGTCGTTTGATACGCCACGTTGACGACCTTTTCGGCCGCGCGGGCCGCGGAAAATGCCCCGACGCACGCTAACAGAAACACGCCGCATGCGAACGAACCCACCATTTTTGCCAGGTATTTCATTCCTTCTCTCCCAATTCGGCATCGCAAGACAGGATTGGCGCGTATCGCGCCTAGTCCCGCTACGGCGATCAGAGTGATTTTCGACCGCGAATGCTGTCCGCGAGTACACAGAGAATCTCGAACATCAGCGTCGCCCCCACCAGCGCGGTATTGCCGCTCGGATCGAACGGCGGAGACACTTCCACGACGTCTCCACCGATCAGGTTCAATCCTTGCAGACCACGTATCATCCGCTGTGCCTCCAAGGTCGTCAGACCGCCGATCTCGGGCGTTCCTGTGCCAGGGGCGTACACCGGATCCAGCGCGTCGACGTCGAACGTTACGTAGGTTGCACCGTCGCCGACGACTCGCCGCGCTTCAGCTATGACCCCCTCCACGCCCAACTCGCGACATTCCTCGATATCGATGACTCGAATGCCCTGGCGCTCGCCCCAGTCGTTCTCGCTGTCGTTATACAAGGCGCCCCGGATACCGATTTGTACTGTGCGTTTGGGGTCGAGCAGGCCCTCCTCGATGGCTCGCCGAAACGGCGTGCCGTGGGTGTACGCGTTATCGCCAAAGTATCGGTTCCACGTGTCCGTATGGGCGTCGAAGTGCACCATGCCGACCGGCCTGTCCTTTGCCACGGCGCGCAGGATTGGCAGCGTCACCAGATGATCGCCGCCGACCGACAGCGGTGCGATACCCGCTGCGCAGACCTCCCCGTAGAAGGCTGCAATACGCCCCAGGGAATCCATCAAATCGACCGGATTCACTGGGGTATCACCCAGATCCGCGCAATTGCAAAGCGCAAAGGGGTTGATTCCGCTCGCCCGGTTGACGTTGCGCACCATCGTGGAGAGGTCGCGTACTTGACGCGGTCCATGGCGTGCCCCCGGCCGGTTCGTGGTGCCACCGTCCCAAGGCACGCCGATCAGGCCGACATCCACGGCCCGAATGCTTTCGTCGTCCAGGCCGACATAGGGCAACCGCATAAGGGTTGCCAATCCCGAGAACCGGGGCATGACCGTACCAGTAATGGGTGCGAATTTATTTTCTCTCATGGACAATTCCTGGGTGGCAAGTTGTGTCTCGGACGCCATCGTGCGACACGCCCCCGGAGCGGGTGTCGAGCAAGCGTGAAGCGAGTGTCTCCGTTGCGCACTACCCGTGGAATCCCGATCTTTCGAACTTTAGTTCGGTATTTTCCGAAGCGTTACCGGCGCCTTTCCGTGCCGGTCCCTCGTCTGCCTCGTCCATGATGTCTTCGCCATGATCAAAGTAACTGACTTCGATCTGCGTTTGCTGCGTGTCTTCAAAACGGTATCGGACTGCGGCGGTTTTTCCGCAGCGGAATCCGCACTAAACATGAACCTTTCGACCATCAGTACGCATATGGCCGACCTAGAAGCACGCCTGGGCATTCGCCTTTGCGAGCGAGGGCGCCGTGGCTTCCGCCTGACGGACGAAGGCCACTCACTTTATCGAGCCGCGGAGCGGCTGCTCGAGTCTGTCGAGGTGTTCCGCACGGACATTGGGGAAATACGCGGTCAGATCAGCGGCGAGTTGGCGATTGGCGTCGTCGACAATACGATTACCGATGCGCAATCGCACATTGCACGCGCCATCGGCATGCTCAAGCAACAAAGTCGAGATCTGGAGATCAGATTGGAGATCAAGTCGCCCAGGGAAATCGAGGCCGGGGTGTTGGAGAGAAAACTTCATCTCGGCATCGGACCTTTCCGTGATGCGCAACCCGGCCTGACGTATGAGCCTCTCTATCGGGAGGAATTACAGCTCTTCTGCGGCGCGGGGCATTCGCTCTTCGCGCTGGCTCCCGCTGACGTCGACCTGAAAGATCTAACCCATATCGACTATGTCGCGCGGGGATATCTACGAGAGACGAAAGAGTTTGGCATCCTTATCAACCCCAAAGTCGCGGCGACCGTCTTTCACATGGAGGCCGTTGCAACGCTCATTCTTTCGGGAAAATTCGTCGGCTACCTGCCCACGCACTATGCGCAGCATTGGGTTCGGCAAGACTTGATGCGGTCATTGCGCCCCGATCGCCTGACCCATCACGCCGAGTTTCGACTCGTTACCCGAAAAGACCGCGAGGCGACTGTCGCTGCACGGGCATTCCTGGACGCATTGCGCAACGGGGTGAGCCGCGAGTGAGGGCGGCGCGGATCGAGCCCTTTGGATGTGGAATTGCCGCGTAACGCACGACTCACCCAAAGGCAAATGCGACAACATGACGCGCGAGGCCAGCGTTTCATCGTCACTCTCGAGCCGTTTAGCGTGTAGCGCCGCGCAAACGCTCCAGGTGACAGGTCGCCAGCGAAACCATGCCGGTGAGTCGGGTTGTCAAGCATCTCAATGCCACCTAACGACCGCGCCCTCAGATGGGACGATCAACCCGTCGAATACTGGCAGCGCGGTCCAATTCGGCCTTGAAATCGGGATGCGCAATATCAAGCATGCGTTTGATCCGCTGCTTGAGGCTCAAGCCCCGCAAATCCGCCACGCCGAACTCAGTCACAACCAAGCCAACGTCACAGCGTGGCGTGCTGACCGGACCAGACAATCGTTCGACGATGCGACTTCGCGTTCTGCTGGTCGACGGAAGGGCGATGATCGGCACGCCTCCTCGCGAGCGCATCGCCCCCCTCAGAAAGTCCCCCGCGCCGCCGACGGCGCCGAGGTATGAGCCATTCGCGACTTCTGCATTGACCTGCCCGGTAAGATCCACCTCGATCGCCGAGTTGATTGCGACCAAGCGATCGATGCTGGCAAGCACGTCCGGGTTGTGAACATAGTCCGTCGAGCGCATCCACACGTTGGGGTTGCGATGAACGAATCGATGCAGTTTGGCGCTACCGACCAGCACGCCGCCCACCGTCTTCCCCGCGTCGATTGATTTTCGCGCGTTGGTGATGACACCGGTTTCCATCAACTGCGCAACGCCATCGCCAATGCTACCGGAATGCACACCCAGGTCACGATGGCCCGTGAGGCAGCCGAGAACCGCTTCGGGGATCGCTCCAATGCCCATTTGGAGCGTCGAACCATCTTCGATGAAGTCCGCAATGTGCCGGCCAAGCCGTTCGTCAGAAGAGCTCGGCGCAGCGCGAATCTGCTCCAGCAGCGGGCGGTCAGAGAACAGTACCGCATCGAAGCGCTCGAGCGGGAACGATTGCTCGCCATATACCCATGGCGCCTGCCGATTAACTTCTGCGATCACAACCCGCGCGCTTTCAAGAGCCGGCAGCAGGTACTCATGCGCAAGGCTCAGGCTATAACGCCCCGCCTCGTCTGGTCCGGCGACTTGCAGCAGCAGTACGTCGACTTTCAGCGAGCCCTCACGGATCAGTGCCGGCAGCTGGGAATAGTGGCACGGCCACACGTCAAGCACCCCGGCGTCGGCCAGTTTTCGATTTGCACCGGAGCCACCGTAACTCACAAAGTCGACGTAATCGGCATGCTCCGCTCGGCACGGGTCGCTGGACGCAATGCCCAGAAGCACGCGAAACCGCCCGATGCGCCCACGCTGCGCCATCAACGCGCAAGTAAGCGGTAAAGGTTCGGCATTCGCCTGGCCCCACAACACGGCATCTCCGCTGCGGATCCAGGGCGATAGATCAGGTGAATCCTGATCCAGATGATGTGTCATGGACGGGCAAATGGGTATCGACAGGCGCGACGAATCGTCGTCGCGCGCAATCAGTGGATTGTGGTTCAGATCGCCGACGGATGGCGCGCCAGCGGCGTGACTTGAATCGTCATATAGGGAAACAGCGGGAGCGAGGACAACAACTGATGCAACTCGTCATTGCTCTCCACATCCAGGATACTGATGTTCGAATACTTTCCAACGACGCGCCAAAGGTGCGGCCACTTTCCCGCTTTCTGAAGCTCGATTGCCCGTGCTTTTTCCGCCGACTTGATAGCTTCGACCCTGCTCGGCTCGAGGCTGTCGGGAATATTCACCTGCATCTCTACGCAATACAGCATCTCGCTCTCCTCATCAAATTTTCAAGAAAAATCAATAACATCCGTTTCGCTCAATACATGTCTGCATGCTGTTGGCGAGGCGAACGCCCGAACGTGCATAGACTTTTGTTTCGAACGAATACTGCTTTCCGTCCCGGTGCAAGACCTCGCTGTCGAACAGCAGCCAGTCGTTGACATCGAATGCGCCGGAGTGGAACAACATTGAGAAATCACGAGTGTCGAAGTGCCAGCCGTGCACGTCATCCGCCGCATCGTGGATGCCCGTCGCAGCCGGAACGCTGCTCGCCGCCATATAAGCCAGAGCCGCCGAACACCACACACCCTCGAGAGGCAATGCATGCCTCAGCCGGCACCATATAAGCCGCCGCGCGTTGTCGGCTTCGGTGGCGCCTCGTACCGCCCGGGCCGAGCGACGGACCTCGACGAACGGTAGGTTTCTCATGCTTCGTTGCGTCCCATCCCGAGCGACGGACTCGGCCGCCAGGAACTCGTCGAATGCGCGAGCAACGTCGGACGAACGAGGCGGCGGCAAGAATGAAGCCGGCTCGGCAAATCTGACGTGCATGCTGGATACGGTCTCCACTCCCTCGACACCATAAACGTGAGACGAACGAAAATGCCAATTCTGGTAATTGCAGAACATGACAACGCATCGATCAGGGCAGCGACGCTGAATACGGTCGCGGCCGCACACGAAGTTGGCAAACTCGTCGGCGGAGACATCCACGTACTTGTCGCAGGTTCAAACGCGCAAGGCGCTGCCGATGCTGCGGGGAAGATCCCGTGCGTTTCCAAGGTGCTGCTCGCCGATGCGCCACAACTCGCCGAAGGACTGGCGGAGAACGTCGACAGAACGGTGCTGAACATCGCGCAGAATTACTCGCACATTCTGGCGCCGGCGACGGCTTACGGCAAAAACATAGCGCCGCGTCTCGCCGCGCATCTGGACGTCGCGCAAATCAGCGACATCACCGCAGTCGACACCGCCGACACGTTCGAGCGCCCGATCTACGCCGGCAATGCGATCGCGACCGTGCAATCCCGGGATCCGATCAAGGTAATCACAGTGCGTTCAACCGGCTTCGACCCAGTCGCGGCGGAAGGCGGCAGCGCATCGGTCGAGACGATCGAGGCCGCTGCGGATGCCGGTATCTCGCAATTCGTGAGCCGCGAGCTGACGAAACTGGATCGTCCGGAACTGACGTCGGCATCGATCATCGTGTCGGGTGGTCGTGGGCTCGGCAGCGGCGAGAACTACACGACAGTTCTCGAGCCGCTGGCTGACAAACTCGGCGCAGCGCTGGGCGCATCCCGCGCCGCCGTCGATGCAGGCTTCGTCCCGAACGACTACCAAGTCGGCCAGACTGGCAAGATCGTCGCGCCGCAGTTGTACGTGGCAGTCGGCATCTCGGGCGCGATCCAGCATCTTGCCGGCATGAAAGACAGCAAAGTGATTGTCGCAATCAATAAGGATGCGGAAGCACCGATCTTCGGTATCGCCGATTACGGCGTCGTCGGCGACTTGTTTGCGGTTGTGCCTGAACTGACTGCCGCCCTCTGACGCCCGGTCAGCCTAACTTGCTTCTTGAGAATTCAGATGTCACATCTCAGCATGCCGCAGCCCCGATCGTTTCTGTTTGTCCCGGGCAGTCAGCCGGATCGCTTCAGCAAAGCACTCAACAGCGGCGCGGATGCCGTAATTATCGATTTGGAGGACGCGGTGGAGCCCGACGCGAAAGAGGACGCACGTCGCGCCGTCGCCGCATGGGTTGCGCCTGACCGGCAGGTTTTGTTACGGATCAACGCGAACGGAACACCATGGTTCACTGAGGATGCGCAGCTAGCTAGGCTCCGCGGTGTTACGGGCATTGTGCTGCCGAAGGCAGAGAATGCGTCCGACGTGGTCGCCTTGGTTTCGCTGACGAGAACGAAGCTACCGATTTTTCCGTTGATCGAATCGGCCGAGGGAATGTGGAACGCAATGGCGACTGCAAATGCGCCCTTTGTTCACCAACTTATGTTTGGAACGCTGGATTTCATCGCAGACATGGGGATCGAATCCGATGGCGTCGAACTCGATCCCTTCCGCGCCCAGCTCGTCATGATTTCTCGAGTCGCGGGCATCCATCCGCCCATCGACGGCGTTACACCCGCCATCGACGATGTCGATCGCCTGACCACCGAGACAAGGAATGGCAAGCGGCGAGGGTTCAGCGGAAAGTTGTGCATTCATCCAAAGCAGGTCGCCACCGTGAATCAATGCTATGCGTCGTCCGAGTCGGAACTCGCGTGGGCGAGGCGCGTGCTCGATGCATCGAAGAAAGCCAACGGAGCAGCGATCTCGATCGACGGCAGAATGGTCGATCGTCCAGTGGTGCTCCGTGCGCAGCGTGTGGTCAATCTGGCCCGCGCCTGATGATACCGACTCCTCGATCAGCACCTTGATCGGCGCGGCGAACTTCACATCGACCTTGGGCGCCGATTTCACAGGCTTGTAATACACCGTGCGGCGAGGAACGCCGAACCAGCGGCACAGTTTGGCAAGCGAAACGGGGATGCCGTCGGCTTGAAGTCTCTGGCGGATCGTCTCGATCACTTCTCGTCGTCGCCGTTGGCCGCCTGAAAGCCCTTGAGCTGGCGATCGCACCGCTCCCGCATGCCTTGCGGGTTGGCCCTCAAGGCATTCGCCATGCCCCACTTGTCGTCATCGACCCACTTCGTCAATTACGACGTGAGCAGGTTTTCACTAGGTCATTACATTCCCCATGACCACCACCAAATCCGCTACCAAGACTTGATCTTTGTCAGGTTTCAGACCAGCCGATCATCTATACTTAATTTTCTTTCAAGTGTTCCAGGATTGCCACTGGAACTATTTTTCTCACTCATAGCAGGAAGCATAAGAGTACTGATCTGAATCTGATTTTCACTTTTATATATCGGAGTCCTAATCAGAAGTAGAAGAACAATACTATTCTTTCCGGGAACTTGAGCATGGAATTCATACGACACTTATTTGGCAGTCAGCCGTTGCTCGCGCTTTTCGTCACGATTGCCCTCGGCTACCTTGTCGGAAAAATCAAAATAGGAAGTTTTGTACTTGGGGGCATCGCTGGAACCTTGCTCGTCGGCGTCATTATCGGCCAGCTTGACGTCAATATAGACAGTGGGATCAAGAACATCTTCTTTGCACTGTTCATCTATGCAGTCGGCTTCCAGGGCGGCCCGCAGTTCTTTCATGCGCTTAACCGGCGCTCTCTAAACCAGCTCGCTTCGTCCTTCGTCATGTGTCTGGCCGGACTGCTTTGCGTTCTGGCTGCCGCGTGGATGTTTGGACTGGACCGGGGAATGGCGGCAGGTCTCGCGGCAGGAGGACTGACGCAGTCCGCAATCCTCGGCACGGCCGGCGACGCGATAGCAAAGTTGGGACTGTCACCGGAACTCGTCAAGACCATGCAGACCAACGTCGCCGTCGGTTACGCTGTTTGCTACATCTTCGGCTCGCTCGGCCCGATCATTATGGTCAGTTGGTTCCTGCCGATGATCATGAAGTGGGACATCCGTAAGGAGGCTGTCAAGCTCGCCAAGGTAATGTCGGGAGGCCATGTAGAACTGGATCCCGGACAATTTAATGCTGTCAGGGATATCGCGACTCGCGTCTATGAAGTAACGGCGAGCAGCAAGGCGATCGGCAAGACGGCATTAACACTGGACAAGGAGCTTTCCGATGCTGCTGTGGAGGCTGTGTTCCGCAGTGACACTGCAATTGACCTGGCCGATGCAACACAGATTCAGGCAGGCGACCAGATCGCGGTGACCGGCAAGGTTGATGCCATGAAGACCGCCAGTGACTTCTTCGGTAAAGAGGTCACTGCACCGGATGGCCTTGCGCTGGTTGAAGAAAATCGCGAAATCATTCTGACCAACCGGGCCCTCAGTGGCCGTGAAGTCGGTGAGATTCACGACCACGCTAATATCGAAACGCGCCACGGCGTCTTTTTGACTGCGGTAAAGAGGATGGGACGGGATCTACCGCTGCTCAACAAGCTGCAACTGAAAACTGGCGATGAACTGCACTTCACGGGCAGTCCTGTGGACCTGGATCGGGTGCAATCGAAGATCGGTTACAAGATCACGGCCGCCGCCGTCACTGATTTCATTTTCTTCGGCATCGGCATGCTGGTGGGCATCCTGGTCGGCATGATCGAATTCAAACTCTGGGGCGTCCCGATCTCGATCGGGAGTGGAGGCGGCTGCCTGTTATCTGGCCTGCTGTTTGGCTGGTTGCGCAGCGTGCATCCGAAATTTGCCGCGCTACCCCTCGGCGCATCCAACTTCCTGCGTGACTTCGGGCTGGCCGTGTTTGTCGGCGTTGTAGGTATCGGAGCCGGCCCTCAGGCTCTGGTCGCCATACGGCAGTATGGCTTGACGTTGTTTTTCCTCGGCGTTGGCGTCACGCTGATCCCCCAGATCGTCACTTTTTTCTTCTCTTACTACGTTCTGCGCATCAAAAACCCCATTGAGGCACTGGCGTGTGTCGCCGGTGGCCGTAGCGCCAACCCCGCTTTTGCCGCTTTGCTGGCCAAGGCTGGCAACGCGACGCCAGTTGTCTCGTTCACCGTCACCTATGCCGTGGCCAACGTGTTCCTGACACTCTGGGGGCCGGTCATTGTCGGCGTTATTACCAAGAACGCCATTCGCTAACATTACCGATACGAGGCTTATCATGCCGGAGCAGGATTTCAGTCGGTTCGCCAATCTGAGCCCATTTGAACTCAAGGATCAGCTAATAGACATTGCATCCTCGGATGCCCAGCGATTGATGCTCAACGCAGGACGTGGCAATCCCAATTTCCTGGCGACGCTGCCGCGCTGGGCTTTCCTCAGTCTGGGTGAATTCGCGATGCAGGAGGCGCAGCGGTCATACGCTTACCTGAACAGCGGTTTTGGCGGCCTGCCCGAGCATGAGGGTATCGTGCAGCGGTTTGAGACTTACGCCGGCAACCATGTCGGACGCGATGGCGTCGGTTTCCTACGCTCGGCGATCTCGTACGTCAAGGATCAACTCGGGCTCAATCAGGATGCGTTTCTGTTTGAAATGGTCAGCGCATTTCTCGGTTGCAACTACCCTACCCCGCCGCGAATGCTTGCACACACCGAGGAGATCGTCAAAGCGTATCTCGCGCAGGAAATGTTCGGACAGGTGCCGCGCAGTGGCGATTTTTCAGTTTTTGCGACCGAGGGCGGGACGGCCGCAATGACCTACATTTTCCAGAGTCTGCGGGAAAATGGTTTGATCAAACCGGGCGACAAGATAGCCATCGGGACGCCGATTTTCTCACCATATCTGGAGATTCCTGTTCTCGCCGACTATGGGCTTGAAATCGTTGATATCCGCATGGACGAACATGCAAACTGGCAACTGCCGCAGGCAGAAATCAACAAGTTACTGGATCCGTCGATCAAGATATTCTGCCTGGTCAATCCGAGCAATCCTCCCTCCAGTAAATTGTCTGATGCGGTTCTGGATCAACTGGCCAGCTTGATTGCAACCCGTACGCCCGACCTCTTTATCGTCACCGACGACGTGTATGGCACATTCGCCGATGACTTCGTGTCGATTTTTGCAAAGTGCCCGCGCAACACCCTCTGCGTCTATTCTTTTTCCAAGTTCTTCGGCGCCACAGGATGGCGACTTGGTGCGATTGCTCTGCACGAAGACAACGTGTTCGACGCGGCCTTGGCCGCCTTGCCCGAAGCGCAAAAAAAGCAGCTTGATGTCCGGTATGCCTCCCTGACGACGGAGCCCCGCAAGCTACGTTTCATTGATCGCATGGTGGCGGACAGTCGAGCGGTGGCGTTGAATCATACGGCCGGTCTGTCCGTGCCGCAACAGCTCCAGATGGCGCTCTTTGCATTGAACGGCTTGATGGACCGCGAACATCGTTACAAGAATGCCGCCAAACAACTGATACGGGAGCGGTATCTCACGCTCTACAGAAACATGGGTGTCAAGGTCGCGCACGAACCGAATGATGTCAACTACTACACCCTGATCGACCTTCAGGAACTGGCCGGCACACTGTATGGGCCTGAATTCGAAGCATGGTTCATCAAGAGCGACCTGGGAACCAGTTTCCTGTTCCGCCTTGCGCAGGAGACCGGCGTCGTGCTTTTGCCTGGCAATGGATTCGAGGTCGTCGATACGTCAGCACGTGTATCGCTCGCGAACCTGACAGACCGTGAATATGCCTCCATCGGGAAATTCACGCGCCAGGTGCTCGATGAATATTACAAGGACTTCCAGAAGAGCCGGCAGCAATAAGAATCCAGGTGATGCGTGTCGATGCCTGGCATCGGCACGCCCGACATCGGCGCTCCGTTCGTCAGTGAATCGCGTCATTCGACACGGCCTACGCCATACCAATGTGGATCGGTAAGAAGCGCTTTATCTCTGACGGGTCTACTTTATCCGGCCAATCTTTGACGCCCCCCCGATCAACCGATTGAACGGATCATTCGCGGCTTTTTCCGGACGCGAGAAGCCCAAGGTTACGCCGTTCTGCCAGAAATCTCCCGTTTTGGATGCTACGGTTTTTCCGGGGGAGGTCATATCGTGGATCACCCGGCGGTCAGCAACAACGGCGAGCCCATTCTCGAACTTTGTGCGTTGCGGCGGAGCCCCGGCGAAGTTACGCGGCCTGACTTTCCAGACTGCGCATAACCTCGGTCTGTACGGTGTTCCAGATCTGCGACTTGAGTTCGTTGTAGCGCGGCGAGAGCTGCACCTCTGCGTCGCGCGGCATCGGCAGATCGTTCGGCAAGTCGCAGGCCACGCGGCCCGGGCGTGCACTCATGATCACCATGCGCGTGGACAACATCAGGGCTTCGTCGATGGAGTGCGTGATGAAGACGATCGTCTTGCCGCTCTTCTGATAGATCTGGAGCAACTCTTCCTGCAACACCTGGCGCGTCATCGCGTCGAGTGCGGCAAACGGCTCGTCGAGCAGAATCACGTCCGGGTCGTTGGCGAGCACGCGGGCGATCGACACACGCTGACGCATGCCGCCCGAGAGCGCCTTCGGATAGCGATCCTCGAAGCCCTTGAGGCCAACCATCTCGATGTAGCGTCGTGCGGTGGCGTAGCGCGTGGCCTTGTCGATGCCCTTCATCTTCAGGCCGAACGCCACGTTATCAAGCACATTCAGCCACGGAAACAGCGCGTACTGCTGAAAGACCATGCCGCAGTGCGGATCGATGCCTTTCACCTGACGACCGTTCACACGAATCTGCCCGGTCGTCGGGGCATCGAAGCCCGTGATGAGGTTCAGCAGCGTCGACTTGCCACAGCCGGACGCGCCGAGCAATACCACGAACTCGCCGCGTGCAATGTTCATGTCCACGCGCTCGAGCGCCTGGAAGTCGCCATAGCGCTTCGAGACACCATCGATGGCGATCATCGTTTCCGCATTGCCTGGGGCCGCGCCACCGGGCGTGCGCTGTGCGTCAACGTGAGAATCGGTGCGATCGTTCATGCCTGCCACCTCAACACCTTGCGCTCGATGGCGCGAAATACGATATCCGTCACCAGCACGGTGACACTGATCATCACCATGCCGAGCACGACGACTTCCGTCTGGAAGAACTCCTTGCCGTTCATGATGAGAAAGCCAAGACCTTCGCGCGCTGCGACGAGTTCGGCCGAGATCACGCACGTCCACGACAGGCCGAGGATGATCTTCATCCCGCTGAGAATCTGCGGCAGGCTCGCGGGCAGGATGACCTCTCGCATGACTTGCGCGTTGCTCGCGCCAAGGTTCTTCGCTGCGCGGATGAGCAATGGGTCGACGTTGCGCGTGGCTTCGATGACATAGACGAGCGCCGGGGCGAACGTGCCCATGAACACGATGCTGTACTTCTGCGTCTCCGAGATACCGAACCACAGCAGCGAGAGCGGAATCCAGCTCATCGACGGCAGCGGGCGCAGGAACGACAGGATCGGATCGAAGGCGGCGCGGGCGTAGCTCGACGTGCCGAGCACGATGCCCAGGGGAATGGCCACGACCGTTGCGGCGATGAAGCCGGTCATCACGCGACGCGTGGAGGCGAGCACATTGGCGAGCAGCGAGCCGTCGGCCAGCATCGAGACGATGCGTTCCCCGACAGCCGAGGGGGGCGGCAAGAACAGAGGATCGACGATCCCGGTGCGGCATACCGCTTCCCACGCGAGCAGGAACACGGTCACGGACACAAATCCCACACCCAGCAACGTGGCGCGGGACGGTTGACGATGATTCACTATCAGACTCCTTTTGCGAACACCGGTACCCGTCGGGTGGGTACCGGCGCGCGGCAGCTTACAGATACGACGTATTGACCCACCGACGCACAGCGGGCGCTTTGTCGATCTGCTTGTATGTCACGAGCATTTCCGCAAGTCGTTGCAGGCCGTCGACATAGGTCCCCGGCGACTTGAGCAATTGGGTTTGCTGCTCGAGTGAGTACCACTCGGCGTCCTTGATGGCTTCCAGCTGATCAAGCGCCGACATACCGGTCAGGGCGATCAGCGAGCGCGCGGCTTCCTCGGGCTTCGTTCGTAACATCTGACTGGCTTCGAAGTACACACGCAGATACTTGCGCACGGTGTCGACGTTCTTCTCCGCCCACGCGTTGCGCACGATCAGCACGTCGGGGCCCGGCGTCACGCCGTATTTCTTATGGAGCGAAAACTGTGTGTCGTCGGCGAGCACCTTCATGCCGGACATGGCGCGGATGCGGTTGAACTGCGGCGCCCAGACTGCGGCAGCGTCGATCTGGCCCGACTGAATCGCGCCAGGCAGCTCGGGGGCAGGGACATTCAAGAGTGTGACGTCGTTCGACAGACCGGCGCTACCCAGCAGATCCAGCACCAGCAGGTGCGAGCTGGATGCAAACGTCACCCCCACCTTCTTGCCCTTGAGATCCTGTAACGAACGCACGCTGTCGCGCACGAGCAGCCCTTCAACGCGAGAGAAGCTATCCGGGATCGCCACGATGGAAAAGTGTTTGGAGCCGCGCGCCATCAGCGCGAGCGCCGACACGATGCCCGTGCAGGCGATGTCGATGCCGCCTGAGAGCACGGCGCTCATGCGTGCGGATGACGTGCCGAACGATTGCCATTGCTGATTGATGCCGGCGGCAGCGAATGCACCGGTCTTCATGGCGAGATAGGCCGGATAGTGACCGAGCCACGCCGAGCCACCGTACTGAACCGTGATGGCGTCTGCGGCGCGGGCCGTGCCGGACAGCGACAGACTGCCGGCGACACCAACTGCGGACAGGGCTGACATAGCGGCGCTGGTGCGAAGGAACTGACGTCGTGAAAAGTTCATGCATTTCTCCTGGGAGGCTTCGTGAAACTCGTGTCGAACGTTAGGTGCGCCTCAGATTGAGGCCGCCCGCCCTAGCACGCCTCGTGTCAGAGGCGCCCCCCCCGGCGACGGCGGGCAGCCCAATTGTTGCGACACAATGAATTCGCACTAGAATTTCCGGCGATTGTAGGGATGCGAGACGCGGAAAAAAATAAGTGAAGTAAAACTAATACGGCTTATTAGGGCGTTGTCACCATGCTCCCCTCGGCATCCTTCCGCTCGGGGAGTGGGCGGCTGGGGTGATTCGGGTGGTTGGCCCCGGCGAGCATTTGCCCGATGACCGGACACAGTCGTTCAGAAACTGAAATCTTCAGTATTAGATCGTCTTATCCGGATTCATGTTTGGTCCCTCGAGTGGCATCTTTGTCATCTCTTATTCCCATGGACACCTGTCGATGGGACAAGCTCGATCGACAGATCAATGAGTTGAGGAATCCGATGGGACCTGAAGTACAAAACGTTGCGCTAGACCCTGTCTTGCCGGAAAAGGTAGACGTCGTCGTGGTCGGTGGAGGAATTGTCGGCCTCTGCACTGCACTGCATCTATCCGAGAAGGGGTTGAGTGTTGCTGTCTGCGAGAAGGGACGTATTGCCGGTGAGCAGTCGAGTCGAAACTGGGGGTGGGTTCGCGTCATGCGTCGCGATCTCCGCGAGCTTCGCCTGAGCATCGAAAGCTCGAAAATGTGGGGACATTTCGACCAACTGCTAGGTGCGAACACCGGCTATCAGCAATGTGGGTTGCTGTATATGACGTCGGACGAAAAGACGCTGGACACCTACGTGACCTGGCTCAGACGCGCGAAAGACCTGGTGGGCGAATCACTTCACACGGAGTTGGTCGGAACCGAACAGATCGCCCGGTTATTGCCACATTCGGCAGTTCGATTCAAGGGCGGTTTGTATACGCCGACGGACGGCCGAGCCGAACCTCAGCAAGCGGCGCCCGCCATTGCCGCTGCACTACGTGCGCGAGGGGTCAGCGTGGTGGCGCCTTGTGCGGTTCGGGGCGTCGAGACGAGCGCTGGGGCGGCGAGCAGCGTTGTGACGGAATGGGGAGAAATCAAGTGCAAAGGTGTCGTGATTGCAGGCGGCGCCTGGTCACGGCTGCTATGCCGCAGCCTCGGGGTTGAGCTTCCTCAGCTTCTGGCCAAAGGTTCGGTTCTACGGACCACCGCCGTCAAGGACGGTCCGACAATAGGTGCGAGCAACAAGCACTTCGCGTTCCGAAAAAGAGCCGACGGCGGGTACACGATCGCGAGCGGTTTCCGGACGTATGCCGACCTTACCCCGGACGCGTTTCGCTTGTTCTTCAAGTACATACAGGCATTGAAAAGTCAGGGCTCGGCCTTGCGCCTGAGTGTAGGTTCACGATTCTTCTCCGAACTCATGCGCCCAAGCCATTGGCCGTTGGACAAGAAATCGCCCTTCGAAGATGTGCGTGAGTTGGATCCGTCTCCGGTCTTGCAAAGTACGGAATACGCGCTACGCGGATTTCTTGAGGCATTTCCACAGCTTCGCGGCATCCGGGTTGCGCAACGCTGGGCCGGGTACATGGACGTCACCCCCGATGCCATCCCGGTCATATCCGGAGTCGCCTCGCTTCCTGGCTTGTATGTGTCGACCGGCTATTCGGGGCACGGGTTCGGGATCGCGCCGGCGGCCGGCCGACTGATGGCTGACATCATTTGCAACGACAGCCCAATCGTCGACGCCCGAGACTTTCGTCTGGAGAGATTCAGTGATGGGTCCCCCACCATCGTGGACGCGGGATTCTGACGGCTGACCGTCATCGACGGTACCGCAATTCGACAGCACTCTTTTTGACCAGGAATTCACTATGAAGAAAAATCAAAATCTCCATGCCCTTCGCTTTGCGAACGGTACCGCGGCGTTCGGCGAAGACTGGGGAGGCGCCCCCGTCTCTGGCGATCCCAAAGCATTCGTTGTCAACCGATACGAGTCTCAAGACAAACAGTACCAAGTCGGTACCTGGGAGTCGTCGGTGGGCACATGGGCGCTCGATTACAACGATTGGGAATATTGCTTTGTCCTTGAAGGGCGATTCCATATCCAGCCCGAGGGCGGCGAGCGCGTGGAGTTTAGCGCGGGAGACACTTTCGTGCTCGAGCCCGGTTTCAAAGGGACACTAGAAGTCGTGGAGCGTACAAGGAAGTGGTACGTGTTCCACAATCGTTAATCCGGAACACCTTGCGACGCTCCAACCAAGGTTAATTGAATAGTTCGAGTGGCAGAGCCGGCATCACCTTGCGGAGCGTCGGTTCGACTTCATTGCGCAATGTCCTGATGGCACAATCGGCGAGTAGTTTTGCGATGTCCTCCCATTCCCCGTTACGCCTCAGGAGAAAAAAATGGCGCTTCGCCAGAGGACTTTCGGGTAATGGCGCCAGCGAAACGTTGGGCAGGTGGTGGCGCGCCTGAAGCAAGCAGAGTGGCGTTGTCAACGCGCAGCCGCGGCCGGAGGCAACCAGGCTAAGCAATGGGTCCGTCGCGTCGAACTCATACATGGCCGGTGCATCAATTCCGATATGGCGGATGAATCGTTCCACCTGCTGCGCAGTCACTTGACGCCGGGAGTAACGAATCAAAGGAATACTACGCGCAACTTCGACAAATGGCGCACCCGCATGTGACAGCGGAACGACGGCGACGAATCTCTCGGAGAAAAGCAGTTGCTGAGTGACACGTTCGGGGTCGACTGTCGACTCGGTACAAACGGCGAGATCCAACTCGCGATTTACCAACTGCTCACTGACCATCGGGGTCAGGCCAGACCACATTCGAAGATTCTCTGCCGTACCGACCAGTTGTTCCACGAGGGCCGGCCCGATAGTTGCGGCGAACGAGTCGACGCAGCCTATGCGCAAAAGCGACAAGCTCGCTTTGGTAGCCGCGCGAACACTGAGAGCAACGTCTCGGGCATGAGCGAGCAATGGACGTGCCCTGTCGAGCAGAACGCGACCAGCGGCGTTAGGTCTCAACGGCCGCATTTGCCGGTCGAACAAAACATCGCCATGCTCACGCTCAAGTACCTTGATACATTGACTAATCGCACTCTGCGATATGCCGAGTACGCGAGCGGCTTCAGTCATCGAGGCGGTTTCGCAGACGGTGACAAACACCTGCAATGCGCGAAGGTCGATCGGCGGTGCGATGGAATTCATGAAGGCGCATCTCCAATCAAACAAAAAACGCCATATGGGGGAAGCGCAAAGCTCACTGCGGCCTGAGCGCGCAGCAAGAATCTTCAGCGTACTCGCTGCGGCATTATAGCGTTGGCGAGAAATGATCCTTGATCGTTGCGAGGCCGCCCCGATTCCAATAGCACCTCGCCTTGGCATCCCGGGGGCTGCGACGTTGAAAAACCGGCTTCGCGCCGGCTAACCGGGCTTGCCTGACCGACCGCGCCCAGCGAGCGCACGACCAGACTGCTGTCCAGCAATACGCCGACGCGCACCGCACAATCCACGCCCTCCGGCACGAGATCGACCGTGCGGTCGCTTGGTCGCAGTACCAAGCGTAGCCGTGGATGGCGGCGTAGTAGCGTCAGCAGCGCCGGTACGGCCGGCGTGCGATGTGGTTGCCAATGCCTTGAATCGTGCCCTGCCCCCGGTCAGAGCCGAATTTCCACGAATGCGCCATCTCCTGAAGCGGTACAACATCACACCGGCGCGTTACCGTAAGCCGCCAAGAACATTTGGGCCGGGCATCCGGTTCGGAAACCCGTGTCATTCCCGACGTAGCTTAGCCGCCGGTTTTACTAAAAATCGCCCGCTCTTATATTGAAGGTGTGCCTTTTCGACTGTACGAAACTTCGACCGTCCATTCGTAAACCTCGCATTCGGAAAGGCAGAACCGTGAATACATACGATGTCGTTGTCATCGGCGCTGGCGTGATCGGCAGCTCGGTTGCATTTCACCTCGCCAAGTTTGGCGCAAAAAACGTGCTCGTGCTCGATCGCGACACCATTGGCGCCGGCACGACGTCCCAGTCCTCGGGAATTTTGCGCACGCATTACTCCGTCAAGGAGAACGTCGAGCTTGCGCGTCACTCATGGCAAATCTTCAACAACTTCGCCGAGTATCTTGGCGACGACGAAGCGTCGTGCGGCATGGTCAAGTGCGGCTACATGATCGTCGCGCCTGAAGGTGACAAGCTCGAACCGCTGCGCGCCTCGCTCAACCAACAGCGCGAACAAGGCATCGCGCTGGAGACCCTGTCTCAGGCTCAGGCACGCGAGCTGCTGCCCATTGCGCAGTTCGACGATGCCGCGCTGATCGGCTACGAGCCGGAAGCCGGTTTTGCCGACGCCTATCTTGTGGCGACCAGCTTCGCCCGTGCAGCACGCCGCAGCGGCGTGACAGTTCGCGAGAATGCTCAGGTCAATCGCGTGCTGATCGAGAACGGCAAGGTCGTGGGCGTTTCCACGTCGATCGGCGACTTCAAGACGTCGATGGTCATCAGCGCGCAGAACATCTGGACGCCGGAACTCGCCGGCTGGACCGGACGCGAGCTGCCGGTAACACCAGAGCGCCACGCCGTGCTCGCGCTCGAATGCGACGCCGCGAAGTACACCTTCTCGATGCCGGTGTTCAAGGATCTGGCTTCGCCGGGCATGCTCTACTGCCGCAGCTACGGCGGGAGCCAGATGCTCGTGAGCGAAGGCGTCGTGGGCGAAAGCCTTGCCGCCGCTCAGGTCGAACAGGGTGACATCCCGATGGACTATGTCGTCGAAGTGGGTGCCCAGGTCGCAGAACGTTTCCCGGCGTACGAAGCGTCGGGCATTGCGTCGTCGTGGACCGGTGTGTACGACGTCACGCCTGACTGGAATCCGGTACTGGGCAAGCTCCCGGGAATCGAGGGACTTGTCGTCGGTTACGGCTTTTCGGGCCACGGCTTCAAGCTCTCGCCGACGGTTGGCCGCATCCTTGCGCAAGAAGCGCTCGGCATGCCGACCGACGTGTCGCTTGCGCCGTACTCGATCGAACGCTTCCACACCGGCAGGCTGCTGACCGGCAAGTACGGCCTCGGTGCGGTGTCCTGATCGAATAGCGCACACCATGATCGCGTCGCACAACGTCATCGCGCTCGATCGGGTGAGCGCGGAACCCTGGAAGAATGGCGGGGGGGTGACCCGGGCACTCGCTGCGCATGACGGCTCACCTGGCCAGTGGCGGGTGAGCCTCGCCGAGATTACTCAGGATGGTCCCTATTCTCGTTTTTACGGCGTAGTCCGTCATTCGTTGATCGTCGCGGGTCGCGGCATCGTGCTTCGCAATGGCAGCGACACCGTCGTGCTCGCGCCCGGTGTGCCTACGCAGTATGACGGCGAGCCGGAATGGAGAGCATCGCTCATCAACGGCGCTTGCCAGGCCTTGAATGTCATGGTCGATCGCGGCGTTTGGCGGGCGCGCGTCGAAACATTGGCCCCTGAGATCCCTGCCGAGTTTGTGCCGCGTATCGGGGGCGTCCTCGTCGTGTTCTCCGGCGACGGCAAATGCGAGATTCGCCGCGCGGGCGAGCGTTGCGTGATGCCCCCCCGCGCGTTCGTAACGCTTGACGCCGATGCATCGCCCTTCGCATGCACGATGACGTCGAGCGCGCTTGAAGACGCCATGCCATGTGCGGTGGTCGCGATCGCGCCGTTAGTTTGAGCGGCGACGCGCCAGACCGCGCCGACATATCGCTGTCCAGGCACCCGCGCTCCGCGGCTAACCGCATAACCTCCATGAATTCGGAACCGGCGCTGCAGCGCCGTCCATGGAAAACTTTGTAATGAGGAATCTCTGATGAAAGTAATTACGGCAGTCAAGCGCGTGGTTGACTACAACGTCAAAGTCCGCGTGAAGTCCGATCGGAGCGGGGTCGATATCGACAACGTGAAGATGTCGATGAACCCGTTTGACGAGATCGCTGTGGAAGCGGCCACGCGCCTGAAGGAAGCTAACGTGGCGGCCGAGATCGTCGCGGTGTCGTGCGGTACGACGCAGAGCCAGGAGACGCTGCGCACTGCGCTAGCGATCGGTGCTGATCGCGCGGTGCTGGTCGACACCGACGCCGAGCTGCAACCGCTTGCGGTCGCCAAGTTACTCAAGGCCGTCGTTGAGAAAGAACAGCCGCAACTCGTAATTCTCGGCAAGCAGGCCATTGATCACGACGCCGGGCAGACCGGACAAATGCTCGCCGCCCTGCTCGAATGGCCGCAGGCCACGTTCGCCAGCGACATCCAGATCGAAGGCGACTGGGCAACGGTGACGCGTGAGGTCGACGGCGGCCTTGAAGTTATCTCGCTGAAGTTGCCGGCGATCATCACCACGGATCTGCGTCTTAACGAGCCACGCTATGTGACGTTGCCCAACATAATGAAGGCAAAGAAGAAGCCGCTCGACGTGGTGACGGCTGACGCGCTGGGTATCGATCCGTCACCACGACTGAAGACGTTACGCGTTGAAGAACCGGTGGGGCGAAAATCTGGAATGATGGTGCCCGACGTGGCGACGTTGATTGATAAACTGCAGAACGAAGCGAAGGTGATCTGAATGACAACGCTGGTAATAGCTGAACACGACAACACGCAGCTCAAGGGGGCGACCCTGCACACCGTCAGCGCTGCGCGCAAGATTGGCGGGCCGGTGCATGTACTCGTCGCGGGCTTGGACACACAGGCTGTGACCGACGTGGCGGCACGCATCGAGGGTGTCGAGAAGGTGCTGGTCGCCGATGCGCCGCAGCTCGCCGAAGGTTTGGCTGAAAACGTGGCCGCGCAGGTGATCGCGTTGGCGGGGAGGTATTCGCACATCTTTTTTTCCGCCACGGCGGCGGGCAAGAACGTGGCGCCGCGTGTGGCCGCGAAGCTCGATGCTTCGCAGATTTCCGAGATCGTTTCGGTCGAGGCACCAGACACATTCAAACGTCCGATTTATGCGGGCAACGCAATTGCGACAGTGCAGTCGTCCGACGCGGTGATCGTGGCGACAGTGCGAACGACGGCATTCGATGCCGCCCGCCCGGGAGGGGGGGCGGCATCGATCGAGACGGTGGCAGCAGTGCCTGACGCGAATACTTCGCGCGTCGTGAGGCGCGAGGTGGTGAAAAGCGATCGTCCGGAACTGACAGCGGCACGCGTCGTGGTGTCGGGGGGGCGTGGGCTGGGTAGTGCGGAGAATTTCGCAATACTTGAACCGCTGGCGGAAAAGCTTGGCGCGGCGATTGGCGCGTCGCGCGCGGCGGTGGATTCGGGGTTTGCGCCAAACGACTACCAAGTGGGTCAGACGGGCAAAATCGTCGCACCGGAGTTGTACGTCGCCGTGGGCATTTCGGGCGCAATACAACATTTGGCTGGGATGAAAGACGCCAAGGTGATCGTGGCCGTGAACAAAGATGCCGACGCACCGATTTTCAGCGTGGCCGACTACGGGCTTGTGGGCGATCTGTTTGACGTCGTGCCGGCGCTGACGCAGTTGGTGTGAGATTCATCAGGATGCGATGCAACCAGAAACGCCAAGGCTAACGCATCGGCGTTAATGAGATGCCCCCTCACCCTGCACGCGGTCACACAGTAACGCGGCAGGGTGTTTTTCGTTTGAAGAGATCATCATGCGGAACGCGACGCTCAAGGATGCTTGTTGGCGTTCAGCATTGGATAACATGAACGGCACCCCGGCCTGACGACGCGCATGGACACGACCGATCACCCCGCCCTGAGCGCGTCCAACGCAGCCTGCACCATGCGTTCGACCACCGGGCGCACGCGATCCGCGAGGTCGGGGCGATAGGCGAACGGTGAGCTTTCGTTCATATACGTCGACTGGCACATCTCCAGTTGGATCGCGTGCACGCCCTGCTCCGGCCGGCCAAAGCTGCGCGTGATGAAGCCGCCCTTGAAGCGGCCATTGGCCACCCAGGTGTACGGCTGCTCGCCCAGCGTCGCGATCACCACATCAAGCACTCTCGCGCCGCAACTCGCGCCGGAATTGGTCCCGAGGTTCAGATCGGGCAACTTGCCTTCGAACAAGCGCGGCAGCACACTCGCGATCGAGTGCGCCTCCCACAGCAATACCGATCCGAATTCCGACTTCAGCCGCGCGATCTCCGCCTCCAGTTTTGCGTGATACGGCTGCCAATACGTCTGGAGCCGCATAGCGTGTTCGGCAGTGTCGGGCGCCAAGCCATTTCGGTAGAGCCGCTCCCCACGGAACGTCTCCATCGGGTACAGGCCAGTCGTCGTCTGGCCCGGATAAAGACTCTCCCCCGTCGGCGGACGGTTCAGATCGACGACATAGCGCGAATATTTCGCGCCGAGTATCGACGCGCCCATGCGCTGCGCGAAATCGTACAGACGGTCGAGGTGCCAGTCAGTGTCGGGTACCTCCAGCGCATGCGGCTGCAACTGTGCGGCGATCGCGCCGGGGATTTCGGTACCGAGGTGAGGTATCGAAATCAGCAGTGGCACGGTACCCTGATGGAAGTGGAATGCGGGTTCAGACATGATTTCAGCTATCGGGGAAAGTTTGTAATCGTCGACTTCGAGCGTGCCCTTGTACTTGCGCATCTCGTCGACCTGCAACGAGCCGGCGCCGTGCTCCGCGCTGAAGGTGCCATCAGGCTCAGCCGCAATGTCGTACACCACATGGCCGCGTTGTCGGCATTGATCCGCGCTGACTCCACATTTCAACCAACGGAAAACCCTGAAGCAATGGGCAATTCAGGGATTGGTGTGCGATGGCGTCAAGCGTAAGCCGCACAAAAAAGCGGACGCGTTGCTTAAGGCGCACTTATGTTCTAGGTGGGGTTTCGGTTATGTCAGTCGCTCGCCAGTCCGAACGAGAACACATGGTCCGGGTTGAGCGAAAGCGCCTGCGCGATGTCCTTCGCCACCTGCTTCTCATAGGCGCGGCATAGCAGGTCGTGCATTTCGTTCGGCATATTGCCGAGCTCGTTCTCGCGGGAACTTAGATAGAACGTGCGCGACAACGGCTCGTAGGGACGGCCGTGGCGCGAGAAGTGCGACAGCGGCACCACCCGGAGGTCAGGCACGAAATGGCGCGACTGCCAGATGCACAGCGGTGTGGTGATTGCGAAGCCAAGACCCGCGGCTACGAGGCTCAGCATCGGGTCAGTAGCGTCGAATTCGCACGTCCGCTCGATGTTGTCGGTGTGGGCCATCAGGTAGGTATCGACGTGCTGCCCGATCACCGAGCGTGCGCTGTAGCGAATGAAGCGCAGATGGCGGCTGAGCTCGGTCAGCGAGGTAAAACGATCGAGCGCAACCTCCTTGGGCAGCACCACATAGTAGGGTTCGGAGAACAGTTTCTGTCGACGCACACCAAGGGTGCTACTCACTCCCGTCGTGGTGACGGCCATGTCGAGTTGGCGCGCGTCGAGCAAGGCGTCGAGTGTCGGGGTGATGCCGGACCAAAGGCGGATCTGCTGTGACGTTCCGGTGAGCGCCTTGATGATGATGGGCCCCACCGTGGCGGCGAATGAATCGACGGCCCCAAGTCGCACGACGATCCGTTTGGCGCGCGTGACATTGCGCACGCTTTCCACCATCTGGTCGGCGCTTTGCAGGATGGCGGTCGCATGTTCGAAGAGTCGCTGCCCCGCGGCGTTAGGACGCGCCGGACGTGTCGAGCGGTCCAGCAACACCGTTTCGAGCATCGACTCGATGGCCTTCACACGCTGCGACACGCCGGCTTGCGAAATGCGCAGGCGCTTGGCTGCGTCGGAGATGGACCCGGCTTCGACAACGGCAACCCAACTTTCGAGCAACTCCCAGTCGGGGTACCGTCCACTGACCACATCATTCATAGCCGTATAAATTGCATGCGAGAGCGACGACTGTAGCACAGCGATTTGCATATCCGCCTAGTGCAGTTGCGAGCAAAGAGTGTGACAGAGTCGCAATATGTTTGGCTTGACCTCCCCCCGCGCCGTCCGGTCAGACGAGGGACCTACTGCCGAGCCAGAGCGCGCAAACCACCCCCGCCGCGCCCTCGGAATAGCAAACGCACAAAGGGCCTCCCTACTGGGAAGCCCTTTGTTTATCCGTGGCGGAGAGACGGGGATTCGAACCCCGGATAGGCTATTAACTTACACTGGTAGACTGCAAAAAATACGCTCAATCATGGAGTTGCGGCATCTTGGTTGTGTCACAAGCGCGACAGCAGTGGCACGCTAGGTACTTGAAAATACTCACTTCATCCTCGGCCAATGACACAGGTTATGTGTGTCTATACTGCGTGCCTGTCGGGCAGAGGCCCGCCCTTCGCTGTGAGCACCATCCAGATGGGAAATGCCGACAACGGTCAAGCGCCCATTGTCGGAGCTACTTCCACTCTTCGAAGTTCAGATACGCCCCGAACGCTTGCCGCACACCAGTGGACGCCTGTTCGAAGAACCACTTTTGCAGTTCGAGATTCGCCCCCACACACTCGGGGGGCAATACGCCACCGTTGCGCTTTATGCGCGCGTCGATCACCTTGAGTTCATTAGCTTTTTTGTTTATCTCGTCGCAATACTCCGAGATGTCACGACCAAAGAGGAACGCAATTTCCGGGCGTCTGTTTGTGAATGCAACCCATTTTTCCCCGCCCCAGTCAGGGATGTTGCCCTGCGCTAATCCAGACGTGAAGCCCCAGACCATCTCAAAAATACTGTAGCGCCGTTCGAAGAGATCGAGCTTCAGCTTCGCCTGAGCGACTCGAAATTGTCGGTAGGCGATATATGCCGCAATGCCTGCAACCACGGCGGCGACAAAAGCCGCAGGTAGTCCCTTAGCAATCTCAGGCCATACATTGGCCCAGCGGTCCGCACACGTCGTCATCTGGCGTTCTCAAGTGGCTATTTCGGGGGTCTGCTGCACGGGAGCGGGTGGAACTGGCACTGATTGCCGCCGCTCCATTTCGTCGAGGCTAATAATCGTTTTCCGCAGAGTGGCGATGTGGTCCCAGCCGTCCACCGGCGACGTTGCAACAGGCAAACTCCCCCACCGCCGCAAGGAGGCCGCCAAGTAGTGGGCGTGAAGCCCTACAGCGCACGATTCCTTTTTGACCAGCGTGGCCAACCGAAATGAGTCTGTCCACATAGAGCGTGTCAGTAACGATATCGACTCATTCCGAGCGATCACCATTGCAGGAAATCGCCGTAACTTTTGCTCGATCTGCGGTTCCAAAGTGCGAAAGCTATCACCTGCTTGTGGGCCGATCCATTGAGGCACCGAAAGGTCTCCAAGTCGCCCGACATCTTGCATCGCACATGCTTCATCTTCACCGTTTCCGATGTCGATCACACGTACTGCGCAGAGTCGCGAGTACGCTTCAAGCGCCTGGGACCATTCAGAACATACTTGCCGTCGATCCAACTTCTGGATTCGCTTCTCTCGCCACCGCTCCCGCAACTCGGGCACGCACTGTGTGATAACGAGAGTGGTTGTGGCAGTACCAACGATCGTCACGAGAGCGTTAATTCCGCCTGACGACGTAGCCCATCCCCATAGAGCGTCAAACAGCTTGTTCATAGTTTTTTCTCGGCCACGACACGCGGCGTCGGTCACTACTGTCCGCAAGGTAGTCCTCAAACTGCCGAGGTAGCGTACACGAAAATCCAGCGGGTCTCGGGAAAAGGGTAACCAAGGTAACCGCTCTTCAAAAATCGGCCGCAAATCCTTACCAGAAAAGGCTTTCAGAGATTTAGGCAAAAGGTAACTTTAGGGTAACCAAAAGGTAACCGGTTACCTTTTACGAAGGTAACTTATCGATTTTTTCACTCTCTTTAGAATCAAAGACTTAGACCGCGGTTACCTTTTGGTTACCCTCGGTTACCCTTGAAAGGTAACCGGGAGAATCCTTTGTCCATGCGGGTTTTCACATGATTTTTGCGAGCGGTTACCTTGGTTACCCTTTTCCCGACACCCACCGTAAAATGGTTCTGCTCGCTCGGTGTAGGCTGTGGGTTCGATCCCCGCCGGCTCCACCAATATTCTGACTGTCGACGACAACGAAAGACGGTCAAACCCAAGTAAAAACGGGCCTTCGGGCCCGTTTTTCATTTCTGAAGCATTGTCGCTCGTTGTCGTTGGTTGTCGGAGAAATGGCACGTAAATGGCACGCGGCGCGAGATCGTTAGCATGGGTTGAGGCGTGCCTCCACCGTCAGATACAAACGGGCTACGTGACGACCACGTAACCCGTTTCGTTTAAGCTCAGAATCGCTGCTTTGAAACACGTACTTCCCGATGAGTGTCTATGCCTCGAACAACAGTTTTTCGAGAGCCTCCTTGTCTGGTACGGATTTCCTTTCAACCATTCGGATGATTGCCATCCTCAATAGGTGAAAGGTTGCGATCAGGTCACTCGATCCATGCTTCGGCGATCCATGAGCAGCAGCCGAACGCAGATTGTAGAGCTTGACGATTTCCCTCTGCATCGCCATTCGAGTAGCTCCCCTGCCCTCTAGGAAAGCTGCCAGTTGAGCCGAAACACGAAACACTAGCTCCGCCTTGTGCGGGGAAAATATTGCTTCGAGTGCCCCCCAAATCGATACGAGCATCATCGCCGTATTTGGGATGCACTGAGCGTTATCAAAGGTGTCCAGTGCGAAGTCGAATTCGGTACTTTCCCCACGCAGATCGACCGCGGCAGACCAATTCTCAGCAACCCAGTCGATTTTGGTCAAATCGTTGTCACCGGCCACGGGCGCGATCTCGACAAATCGCTCACGCCCTCCGTGAATCATGCCAATAAACTCCCCGCCTTTGTCTTTTCGGTCCCGCATGGGCGCAATTGGCCCTTTGGTCAAAACCTGCGTCGTCACACGCGGGTCATACCAGAGGCGCAGCAGCGAGATAATCGTGTGGCCTACCTCGATGCGCTTTACCCGCTTGTGCCCGTACTCCTTGGGAATAAATAGCTCTGCCGTTATGTCGACGCCGGGTCTTCTGGACACGGCTTGCCACGGCCCCGGATGAAACGACAGCGGCGAGGCCGGCTGCGCGAAGGCGAGTACATCGGTAGAAAAGAGATGTGCGAATGTGGGGCGAAGCTGAATCCCCTGTCCCATATCTATTACTTTCCCCTCGAGGTTGATGCCCGAAAGGCCGAAATTTACATCGCTTTCGACTGTCTCTTTTGTCATCTCAGCTATGAAAGGAAAATGAGGTGTTCCCAATCAGGCGGGGCACTTCGCCGCCGAAAGTTGTATCGCCACGCCCCTAAGCTCTTGCTACTTGTGGGGGCAAGTTGATCGCAATCCGTCGATGTGCTCGTTGAGGTTGGCCGGGATCGACTTCCACATGGGATCAAGAATGAAATCAATTCCCTCCCGACGTGCTTGCTTTGCTGCCGGCACGAAATCCGCGTCGCCGGCTATCAACACAATTTGATCAACCTGCCCCTTGAAGGCCAACGACGAAACGTCGACGCCGATTCGCATGTCGACGCCTTTTTGGCGAACATCAACTGTGACATCGTCTTCCGTCAACTGCTCCATAGTGATCTTTCGCGCCAATAGCTCGGCAACCTTGTTCGGTTTGATGACCCACTGAGTGTAGGCGGACAGGTGCCCCAATCTCAGCGCAACCTTCCGCATACCACGGAGGTGTTCGTGAAGATCATTGCGAAATTGCGCTTCCTTGGACTTGGCGAAGTCGACAGCCTTCCCGCTGATGGGGTTATGCATCTTCTTATCGAGCGGCGGACAGTCGTAAAAGAAAATTCGGTAAAGATCGCGCCTTTGCCCTCGCTGCCGTTGGCGAACGGGACGCAGATCATCTCCGGCTCCATTTCTGCGCGGCAGTGGCGGAGTCAGATGCGCACACGCCCATCGATGAGCGCACTCGGCAGCTCTACGCGGGTCATAAGCATTTTGGGGTTCAATCGTACGGAAGCGTTTGATGAAGAAAGCCCCGTCAATCAGGATCGCAGTTGCCATCGCCTAACTCTTCTAATTTTTCGGCCCGGAAATGAAAAAAGCCCAAGGGCTCGGCACGCTGCTGGATGATTTGCAACGGCTTACTGCCATGGGCTTGATAGGAAAATCATACCAGTTGGGTATAACGTAGTGCAAGGTTAAATTACAACGGAATCGCTAACCGATTCGAAAAACGGGTACATATGACCGAAACGGGCGTTCCGCAACGCTGACACTGAATTCCCAGCGCATGAGCTTGGCGCATGAAAGTGCACACGTTCCATGCACCCCGGAATGCCTCGCAGCGCCCATACTGGCAAGCCTTGGCGGTCGGCGCAAAGGTGCATAAAAACTGTTGCATCAAGCGCGCAGGCGTGGCGGGGTCATGACCGCGCGCGCTGGGGGTTAGGGAGGGGTGGTCGGCAGAAAAACGGCAGCGGCAACCGGCCTGTCCGCGCGCACAACGGCCTGCCTCCTCCTCGCCCATGCCGCCCCCCTCCCAAACCGGGAGCCCGTTGTAGGGCCTCTGATGCGGTCCCGATATTCAGCTAAAATACTGTTCATTCATACAGTATTTATGCACCATGCGCTCCCGACGCCCTGCTCCCACCGAACGCCGTGCCCTGACCAGCCTGGACTTGCGCACGATCTGGACTCGTGCGCCGTCACCCGAAGCGCGGGAATTGCTGTGGGAGATCCATCGGATGCACGGCGTGCTGCTCGCATGTCGGGCGGATATGGAGATCATTCGCGCCGCCTGGCGGGAGGATGTGGGCGGGTGGCTCGTCGCTATCGAGTCGCTTCGTTCGCGGCTGCTCGATGAGCCGTGCGTGGCCGAAGCTGGTGTCGACCGCATGCGCGCGACACGCGCGGGCCAAGCGTCGGACGCTCCTCCGGCCGATCAATTATTGCCAATACAAAAAATCGTTGACGACAATAATTAGTGCCCATACGATAATTACATGGACATCGAATTCGACCCGACCAAAGATCAAGCGAACCGAGCGAAACATGGCCTCTCACTGGCACTTGCTGAAGCGTTCGAGTTGGACACCGCGCTCGTTGAAATTGACGACCGGAACGACTACAAGGAAGAACGGTTTATCGCCCTCGGCCTGATCGGCGACCGGGTCCATGTGATGGTGTTCACTGTGCGTGGCGAAGCGATTCGAGTTATCAGCCTTCGCAAAGCCAATCGACGCGAGGTAAAGCGATATGACGACGAAACGTAAAATCCAACCGATGACCGACGCCGAAGACGCGGCGATCACGCGTGCGGCGCAATCCGATCCGGACAGCCCGCCGCTCACCGATGCCCAACTGAAGAAGATGCGCCCGGCGCGCGACGTGCTGACGCAAGCACTTGGGAAGGAACGCACCGACGCTCTGCTGAAACGACGCGGACGTCCTGCGTTGCCGGAAAGCGAACGCAAGGTGACGCTCAATATGCGAGCCGACCGCGATGTGGTCGATGCATTCAAGGCAACCGGTGACGGCTGGCAAACTCGCATGAACGATGCGCTGCGCGAGTACGCCGAGTCGCACCACTTGCTCTCGGCATAGAGAAGTCCATTTGGAAGCAAATTGGCGAGATGATCGCTGGTGGCAAATTCGCCCCTCCGTCAATTCGCGCTCGTTGGGACGTACACGCGTGTGAGCCAAACATGCAATGCCCCTCGCTCGGAGAAGCGAAGGGCATTTGCGTCAGTACAGTGACTGGCGTCCAGCTATCGGGGAGCCTTCGCCGACCGGCCTTCGAATGGATCAAACGCTAGCTGGCGATGAATTCCTTCGACAATTGACTGATACACAGCGGAATAATCAGTTTTGTCATCGTCAACCCGAGGCGCGACGATAACGCGGTCCATTTCCGGCAAGTGGACTTCCATAGCGTCCGGCAACCACTTGAGCCCAATAAGACTACGATAGACCGACTTCGGCCACGAGTTGGCATCGTGTTCGACGGCGAGCGACAGCCCAAACCAGCCGACAAGGTCGTCGTCAAGGCGAGAAATTAACATCCCCGAAGGTTCCTCATATTGCCCATCTTGCCAGGCAAGCAATCGAACGTAGGGAACTTCACCGTCATCGGTGGAGTATTTTCCAGTCGGGGACTCCACATATTTTGAGAATCCATCTCGCAAATGACGGGTCTGGTCATTTAGCTTTCTGAAGAATTGGAGCTTGCGTCCCTCGCTATTTGAGTACGCACCGCACAGTTCACTGAAAATCCCCACAGGTCGACTCCTAATGGTTGTTAAGGCGTACATATTACCCCGCCGTCTTGTCGCTGCTCGCGAGTGCATACGGCTCGAACCGCATCACCTCTTCACCGAGCCAGTCATTCACGGCTTTCACGCTCTCCTGGAGCGGCATGATCTCGTTGACCCAGAAGACCTTCGCGGCTTTCTCCACGTCACCGAACCCGCCGGTGTTATTCGGGATCACGCTCATGAGCTGCGGCGGCACGCGATGCGCCGCCAGCAGATCGTCGCGCGTCACGTTCTTGATGTTGAAGAACTCGTCCTTCGCAGCCACCTCGGACACGGGGATGATCTGCATGCCGTCCTTCTTGCCGTTCGGCGCGTACATGAAGAGGTTGCGGAAGTTGCCCGGCCCCTTCGAACTCTTCAGCGCTTCGCGCAGCGCATCGACGTCCTGCTGGCTCTGCGCTGGGTCCGTCATGTACAGGATGAAGCCCGCATGACTGCCGTTCTTGTAGTAGCGTCGGCGGAACAGCGTCGCGGACTCATTCAGCCAGGCAGCGTTGAGCGCGGGCAAGTACTCGGGCAGTCCGTATACCTCCTGCTCGACGTCAGCCTCCATCAGGTGGAAGACATCGCCCTTCGCAAACATCGACTCCTGCCCCACCTCGGGCACCCACCAATACGACTCCAGATCCAGACCCCGCCGGGTGTATTTCGTGAGCAGTGTCTTCAGCGCGAGCGGGCCACCGAGCCGGTTCTTGCGCAGCTCGAAGTAGGCGTTGCCGAACACCATGTAGTTGAGCGCGAACTCCCGGAAGTCCGCCCGCGTCAGGCGCTTGTGGGGAACGAACGTCGACGCCAGGATGTTGCGCTTCACGTAGATGGCCGAGCTGTGGTGCGGCGCCGCGCGAAATGAACGCGCTAGGCCATCCCAGGACAGGGGCGGCTCGTACCATTTCGACAGTCGCATGCACTCGAGGTACGACAGGATCTCCCGTTTGTCGAGCACCGCGACGGGATCGCCGAACGTGAATGCCTCGACGCCAGGTGCATTTGCCGCCGTGGCCGCCGGTGCCGGGGCTTCCGCCGTGCGTGCGCGGTACCGCGCGTTTCGATTCTTGCTCACGAGTACATCTCCATAAAGCCCTGGTTCGTGCCGATCTGCCCATCGATACCCTCGTTCGATAGGGCGTGCATCGTCGCCCACGCAATGTCCGCGTGGCTCGCTTGCGCTGATCGGTCCGCCTTGTAAGTGATCTGCCCGCCGCCGGCGGTCGATGTCTTTCGAATCGCCATGAACGACTGGGCAATGTCCGTGTGTCCGGCATCGAATTCGAGCCGGCCCTTGCTCATGACGTCATGCGCCTTAATCACGAGCTGCGTCTTGACGTGCGGCGAGTAGGTGAAGCCGACCACCGCCGGGAAAAACTTCTTCACGAGCTGGTACACCGCGTCGCCGATGCCGGTGCGGTCGATGCCAATGAACGTCACGACATAGCGCTCCGTCGCCTTCTTGATTGCTTCGGCCTGCGCCTCATAGTCGAGGCCCCGAAACGGGATGCGCTCCAAGATCCGGAACTTGCCACCTGGCACCGCCGGCGGCGCCAGCACCACCAGCGCGGCCGAATCGCCCATGCCGCTGCCGCCGTTCGGGTCATACCCGAGCCACACCGGCCGATAGCCAAATGGGCGGGCAGCGAACGGCATGTAGTCTTCCCACACCTCCCAGCTGTCGACCATGCAGCCCTGCAGCAGGGTGAATTTGAAGACAGCCAGCACGTCGTCCACGAACTGGCACAAGAGCAGATTGGCGAACTCATCGGCGCCATACTCGAGGCGCAACTGCTCGAGGTCGAACAGATTGCATCCGCCCGCGAGCGCGTCTTCCACGGTGACGATCTGCCGCCACTGACCGTCCGGGCAAAGCACGCCGCGCGCGAGCGCCGCGTGCGAAAGGTCGAGCTGGATGCGCTCTTCCTTCTTGCGGCCACGATTGAACAGCGCCCCGCTCCAGAACGGATAAGCCTCGTGTGCCAGGTTGGATGGCGTGGAGAAGTACGTCTGGCGCCAGTGCTTGTGGATCGCCATCCCGGACGCCACCTTGCGCAGCTCCTGGAATTTCGACGTCCAGAAGTACTCATCGAAATACAGGTTTCCGTGATAGCTCTGTGCCGTGCGCGCGTTGGTGCCGAGGAAATACAGGTTGGCCCCGGTGTGAGGTAGATGCATCGGCGACCCAGTCAACTCGACATCGGCCGCGTCCTTGGCGAACTGCTTGATGTACTGCTGGAAGACGTGAGCCTGCGCCTTGCTGGCCGACAGGAAAATCTGGTTGCGGCCCGTGTCCAGGGCGTCGATGAAAGCCTCGCGGGCGAAGTACCAGGTCGCGCCGATCTGACGGCTCTTGAGGATGTTGCGGATACGGTGCTTTTGACCTGCCTCGTACCAAGCGCGTTGGTAGTCGAAGATCGAATCCATGAACGCGTCGCGCAGTTGATCCAACTGCTTTTCGTCGATGCTGTTCCTCTCGGGCTTCTTGCGCGGCCCACTGTTGCGGCTCGCGATCTTCGGATTCAGGTCAACTTCGTTTCCCGTTTGCTGGTACTTGTGAACGCGTTGCATGCGTTCGATCTGCCGCCCCAGAAGATCGATCTCTTTAAAGTCCTTCCCCTCTTTGTTTTCCTTGCGCACGAGCTGGATCATCCGCGCCTCGAGCGACAGCTCGACACGATCAACCGGCGCGGTGTCCTTCCACTTGTCGCGTCGGCTCCAGCTATGCACGGTCGACGCCTTCTCGCCGATCTTTTCGGCGATGCGCGCGACGCGCCACCCTGCGAAGTACAGGTTGCGTGCCTCAACGCGCGGATCGGTGTCAGTGACGTGCTGTTGTGTCATGCCGACAAGGTTGCCCACGCGCGCGCGTATGGTCGACGCGGCCGTGTTGTAAGGCGTTCGGGCACAACACCGATGCGTTGCCCCGCGCGCGGCCGACGCCGAATATGGGCCATGTTGAACGCTCACCCCGAGGAAACCCAACATGGCAAAGAAAACGAAGTTCTTTCGCGTCGCCACCGAAGGCGCCACGACTGACGGTCGCACCATCACCAGGCAAATGATTCAGGAGATGGCCGCGACGTATGACACGAACAAGTACGGCGCACGCATCAACCTGGAACACATTCGCGGCATCGTCCCGGACGGCCCCTTCAAGGCATACGGCGACGTGATTGCGCTCAAGACCGACACGAACGCCGAGGGCAAGCTGCAGTTGCTCGCGCAGCTCGATCCGACCGACGCCCTGGTGGCAATGACGACGAAGGACCGCCAGAAGGTCTACTCGTCCATCGAGGTGGACCCGGACTTCGCAAATAGCGGCCAGGCATACATGGTCGCCCTGGCTGTGACGGACAACCCCGCGAGCCTGGGCACGGAAATGTTGGCTTTCAGCGCCACCGCCACGAACAGCCCGCTGGCTGGCCGCAAGCAACGCCCGGAGAACCTCTTCACGGCAGCCGAGCAAGCGCTGATCGAGTTCGAAGACGAAGCGGGCGACGGCGGCGAAGTCACGCTGACCCTGAAGGGTTCCACCGCCTCGCTGCTCGAGCGCTTCACCGCTGGCCTGTTGGGCAAGAAACCCTCCCCCACCACACCCCCGGAAAACAAGCCGGCCACCAGCGAGCAGCCGCAGCAGTTCACCGCTGAGATGGCCACCAATGCCGTGGGCGAAGCCGTCGCCAAGGCGATGGAGCGATTCAGCGCAAACATGACCGATGCGATTAAGCCCGTCACGGAAGCACTGGAGACGCTGCGCAGGGACCACGACGCGCTCGTGACAAAGCTCTCCGATACGGACGGCAGCGCACCGCGCACCGCCGCCACCGGTGGCTCCAAGTTCGCCGAGCTGACTGACTGCTGATCGCAGCCCCGCCACCACCACACGCAAACCAACCGTACCGGAGAAGCACACATGCGTAAGGAAACCCGCATCGCCTTTAATGGCTATCTGCGCCAGCTCGAGAAGCTGAACGGCGTCGAAAGCGCCACCGAGAAATTCTCGGTCGCACCATCCGTTCAACAGACGCTCGAAACCAAGATGCAGGAATCGACCGAGTTCCTGGGGCGCATCAACGTCATCGGCGTGACCGAACAGCAAGGCGAAAAGCTCGGCCTGGGCGTCGGGTCGCCGCTCGCCAGCACGACCAATACCGATCTCAAGGAGCGCGAGACCATCGATCCGACGGATCTCGACCCGAACGGCTATGTCTGCACGCAGACCAACTTCGATTCGCACCTGAAGTACCCCAAGCTCGATGCCTGGGCGAAGTTCCCCGACTTCCAGGCACGCGTGCGTGACGCGCTCCTGGTACGCCAGGCGCTCGACCGCATGCTGATCGGCTTCAATGGCGTGTCGCGCGCGGCCACATCGGACCGCGTCGCAAACCCATTGCTGCAGGACGTCAACAAGGGCTGGCTGCAGAAGTACCGCGAGCAAGCACCAGCCCGCGTGATGGACCACGGCAAGACGGCCGGAAAGGTTGTCATCGGCAAAGACGGCGACTACGGCAACCTGGACGCCGCCGTGTACGACGCCTTGTCGAGCCTGATCGACCCGTGGCACCGTGAAGACACCGATCTCATAGTGCTGTGCGGCCGCGCGCTGGCCCATGAGAAGTACTTCCCGATGATCAACCGCCAGCAGGCGCCGACCGAGCAGCTTGCCGGTCAGATCATCATGAGCCAGAAGGCGATGGGCGGTCGACCGGCAGTTATGGTCCCCTTCTTCCCGGCTACCGCCTTCATGATCACGCGCTTCGACAACATCTCGATCTACTTCCAAGACGGAGGGCGCCGCCGTTCGGTCATCGATAACCCGAAACGCGACCGTATCGAGAACTTCGAGTCGAGCAACGACGCGTTCGTGATCGAAGACTATGGCCTCGGCTGCTTGGTCGAGAACCTCGAGTTCGCTCCGGAGTAAGCATGCCGTCGCCCGCACAACAGCACTTCATGCGGGTCACCGCGGCGCGCGCGACCGCCGCCGCGGCGACCACCGATGAACCCATCGTCGCCACCGCTTATGAGCAGCAGCTGATGCAACTGGCACAGCACAAGCGGCAACTGAGCGGCATCCAGTCAACGGAAAAGAAGGCCGAAGCCAAACGCGAGATGCTGCCGACGTATGCCGCGTGGGTCGACGGTGTGCTCTCGAGCGGGCGCGGCGTGCAGGACGATGTCGTGATGAACGTGCTCGTGTGGCGCATCGACGTTGGCGACTACACCGGCGCGCTGCCCATCGCAGCACACGCCATCCATTACGGCCTGAAGATGCCCGAGCCGTACACGCGCACCACGGCATGCGTCATCACCGAGGAGTTCGCGGATATGGCGCGCAAGGCCCGCGCAATCAATGGCGAAGTGGACATTCCGAGCCTGCTCGCCGTTGCACGACTGACCGACGGCGAAGACATGCCCGACCAGGTGCGCGCCAAGCTCTACAAGGAGATCGGCCTGGCGCAAATCGACAAGGACCCCGCCGCCGCCCTCGCCCGCCTGAAGCGCGCCCTCGAGCTGAACAAGAACGTGGGCGTCATCAAGGAAATCGAGCGCCTGGAGACGAAGCTCCGCAACCCGACTTCGACCGCCGCCAGTGACGGCGACGGTTGACACCGAGCGTACCCCGCGCCGGGCGGCAGGGGGCTGACGCAGGCTTGATTGCCAACGCCGACGCCCCCTCCACCGCCCACTATCGACAGGAACCACCGCATGTCCTTCCTCGCCCCTGCCCCGATCATGGACACCGGCGTCACGATCAAGAACGACGCCTTTTTTCCCGATATCGCTCTCGACGCGATGCGTGACGTCCAACGCCTCGACGGGACAGTCACGGCACCGCGCCTCAAAGCCGAAGTCGAGGAAGCGATGCTGTACGTCAACGGCGCGCTGGCCGCCTGGCGAGCGCAGCGCACGTCCGAGGGCTACACGTCGCTCGCCGACGTAAAGACCGTGGGCGGCAACCCCGTGGCAGAGATCGACGGCAAGACCGCGCTCGGGCTGCGCTACACCCGCGCCGTGTTCTGCTGGGCCAACGCCAACCTCATCGAGCGGTACCGCAACTTCGACGCGACAGCCACCGGGCGCAAAGAGGACGACGTGACTCGCCCTGGTGCCGACGAGCTGCGACGCGACGCGGCGTGGGCGATCAACGACATCGTCGGTGTGTCGCGGAACACCGTGGAGCTGATCTGATGCGCGTCCGGGCAATGCAGAACGACACCCTGGACGCGATCTGCTGGCGTGTCTTCGGTCGCACGCAGGGCGTCGTGGAAGCCACGCTCGCGGCGAACCCCGGTCTCGCCGACCTCGGCCCGATCCTGCCCCACGGCCACCTCATCGAACTACCCAACCAACCCGCACAGGCTGAGAAAAAGACCGTGCAACTGTGGGACTGACCATGACTGAACCCGTTACCACCAACGCCACGGTCGCCACGGCCGGTGTCGCCGTGCTCTCCCTGTTTCCCGGCGTCGACGCTGCCGTGGTGATGGGAGCCTTCGCGGGCGCCGGTGTCTTCGTGCTGGCCTCCGATGATCTGGCGCCATTCAAGCGCCTGGCGTTCTTCCTCATCTCGTTTGTCGCCGGCTGCCTTTCAGCACGCCTGGCTGCCGATCTGATCGGCTGGGCTCTGCCCCAGCGCATCCAGGTCAATGCGGCCGTCGGCGCGCTCGTGGCCTCGGCGGTCATCATCAAGCTGCTGATGTGGCTCATTCGACGCGCGGCGAACCCCGAGAAGCTCTTTGACGCCTTCAAGGGAGGGCCGAAGCCGTGAACACGCTCACCATCCTCAACGCCGTGCTGTGCGCAGTCATCGCGCTGCGACTGCTGATGTTCCGGCGCGCGTCGGGCTGTCACCGGCCGTGGGCTTCGCGCCTGGCGTACGCGCTCGTCCTCGTCACTGGCTCCGTGCCAATCCGCACGATCTTCGGCGCCCCGTTGCCCGTCGATGTGACCTCCCTGGCAATCAATGCCGTCCTGTGTGCGGCAGTCCTCGCCGTGCGCGGCAACGTCGTTGACCTGTTCCGCTGCGGCATGGGCTACGACAACCCCATCACCCGTCTACTGAGAAAGACCCATGACCACGCTCGCTAACGTGCTTCGCCAGGGCGACCACGGCGCCGCCGTGCGCTCGCTTCAGACCGCACTCAACACCTTCGGTGCAGCCGTTTCCGCCGACGGCTGGTTCGGCCCCGCCACCACCAGCGCCGTCATGGACGTGCAACAGCACTTCGGCCTGGTGGTGGACGGCATCGCCGGCGCGAAGACGCAACAGGCTCTGGCCTCCGGCGCTCGAGCACCGGGACATCTGACCGCTGCCGACCTGGTTTCTGCGGCCGACAAGCTCGGCATCGAGCTGGCCGTCGTGCGCGCCGTGAACGAAGTGGAAAGCCTGGGCTGCGGCTTCCTGCCCGACGGTCGCCCGGTCATCCTCTTCGAGCGCCACATCATGTACCGCGAGGTCGGCACAGCCGGTCTCGACGCGCTGGCGCTGGCCGAGCGCTATCCCAATCTCGTCAATCAGAAGCGCGGCGGCTATGTAGGCGGTGCTGGCGAGCACAAGCGCCTCGCAGACGCCAGCACGATCCACCGCCCGAGCGCGCTATCGTCCGCCAGTTGGGGGGCGTTCCAGATCATGGCGTACCACTGGAAGCGCCTGGGATACGAGAGCGTCGAGGCCTTTACCGACTTGATGCGCGCCGGGGAAGCCGCGCAGCTCGACGCCTTCGTGCGCTTCGTCCTGGAGGACCCTGCCCTTCTCAAAGCCATGAAGGGTAGGAAGTGGGCAACGGTTGCGGAGTTGTTCAACGGCAAGGACTTCGCCGCGAACCTCTATGACGTGAAGCTCGACCGCGCATACGACAAATACACCGCGCTGAAGGTGGCCGCATGACGCGCACTGCCTACCTCGAGATCTCCCCCCGTCAGACCGGCGAGTTCCTGAAATGACGCCACTCGAGAAGATCGTCAGCGTGCTCCTTGCGCTCGCCGGCATCGCATTGCTGTTCGCGTTCCAGCAATTCCGCCTCGACGCGGCCGAGCAGCGCGCAGACAAGGCCGAGAAGGAAGCGAAACAGCTCGCGGCCGATCTGAACGACGCGCGCGAAAACCCTGTCGTGATTACGCAGTACGTCGACCGAGTGCGGGAGATCCGCGTCAAGGGCGACACCATCATCAAGAAGGTCCCCGTCTATGTCACTGACGAAGCTGATGCCGCTTGCACCGTTCCTGCTGGCTTTGTGCGCCTGCACGATGCAGCCGCAGCCAACGCCACACCTGACGATCCCAGCGATACTGATGCGCGACCCTCCGGCGTTGCGCTCTCTGCCGTCGCCGAAACTGTCGCCGACAATTACACCGCCTGCCACGAACTCGCCGCCCGCTTCGACGCCCTGCGAGACAAACTGCGCCGAAGCCCATACGTGACCATCGAACCGGACGGGAGTACCGCGCCATGATGAAGCCCAACGCGCTACGCGCTGCCCTGGTCGAAAACAACGCCTACCTGCAGCAGAATCCCGACCGCCTGCACGTCTTTGTTGACCACGGTCGAATCGAGGCTAGCAGCGAGAAAGGCCGGATTGGTTCTAAGGGCGGCTCGTTCCGCTATCGATACACGCTCAATCTCATCGTCACCGATTACCCGGAGGATTCGACCACCCTCATCATCCCCATCATTGCCTGGGCGCGAGACTGGCAGCCCGATCTGCTCGCGAACCCCGACCGGCAGCGCGATGGCATCAAGTTCGAAGTCGACGTCCTTAAGACGGGCACGGCCGACGTCTCCATCGAGATCCAACTCACCGAGGCTGTCGACGTGCAGTATGTCGAGGGAAAGCCCGTGGCCGCATATCGTCAGGAGCCTATGCTCAGTGACGAAATCCGCGCATTCCTCGGGGCCGACTGATGGCAGGAGACATTCGCGAACTGGATGCGTGGGCGGTAGGACTGCTCAATTCTCTCAGCCCTTCCGGGCGCCGCGTGCTCGCCAGGCAGATCGCCGGTGAGCTGCGGCGCGAACAACAAGCGCGCATTTCTGCCCAGACGAACCCCGATGGCACGCCTTACGAGCCGCGCAAGCCGCAAATGCGGGGAAAGGCCGGCCGCATACGCCGGAAGATGTTTTCCAAGTTGCGCACGACTCGATACCTCAAGATCGACGCGACGGCCGACAGCGCCGTTGTGGCATTCACCGGGCAAGTGCAGCGCATCGCTCGCGTGCATCACTTCGGTTTGCGCGACCGCGTCGAGCGCAACGGCCCGACCGTGAAATATGAGGCCCGCGAACTGCTCGGCATCACCGACCGTGACCAGGAGACTGTCGCGGATCTCATCATCAAGCACGTCGCCCGGTAACGTGTTGTAAGCGCGAACGCCACAACAGCAACGGCGTGACCGTCTCCCGCGCGCGCGGCATCCTGCTCTCATGGATGCCGACCACAACCGACTCATCGCTACTCTGATCGCCACGGGCACCGTGGCCGAGATTACCTATCGCCCGCTGCGCGTGCGGGTGCTCATTGGGCAACGCGTGACCGATTGGCTCCCGTGTATTCAGCCCGCCGCCGGAAAGGTGCGCATCTGGTCGCCGCTTTCCTTGGACGAGCAGGTGACTGTGTTCGCGCCGAGCGGAGATTTGGGCAACGGCATCGTGCTGCGCGGATTACCGTCAGATGCCATTCCCTCCCCGTCCGACAACCCCGACGAGTTCGTGATCGACTTCCCGGACGGCGCGCGCGTCTTTTACAACCATGCCACCGGTGCTCTCAGCGCCACGGGCCTCAAGACGGCGAACGTGGAAGGCAGCGAATCGGCGACCGTCGACTTCCCAAAGGCCAATTTCACTGGCGACGTACATGTGGGCGGGACGCTGACCGTCGAGAAGTTGTTGACCTACAACGGCGGCATGTCGGGCCGGAGTGGCGAAGGCGGTAAGACCGTCATCAAGGGAGACATCACGCACGAAGGCGGCAAGCTGTCATCGAACGGCGTCGTCGTGGATGACCACGATCACGGCGGCGTCCAACGAGGCGGCGAAAACACGGACGGCCCGAACAAATGAACTACCTCGGCATAAACAAAGTCGACGGCTCGAATGTGAGCGACCTGGAGCACATCAAGCAATCCGTGTCGGACATCCTGACGACGCCCGTCGGCACGCGCGTCATGCGCCGCGAGTACGGCTCCCTTGTGCCCGAGCTGATCGACCAGCCGAGCAATGACTACACCCGCATGCTGATTCAAGCCGCGTGTGTCCTGGCGATTACGCGCTGGGAGCCGCGCCTGTCACTCACGCGTCTGACGTTCAACGTGGGCACTGGCGAGGACATTGGTAAGAGCATCGTGGATTTCGAGGCGGATCGCATCGACGGCGGACGGGACTCGTCGCCGGTGTCCGCAAGCGTGGCTTTGGGCCGAGGTGCCGCATGAGTGCACTTGTCGATTTCTCGAAACTGCCCGCACCAGACGTTGTCGAGCCGCTCGACTTCGAGACGATCCTTACTGCTCGAAAGGTCAGCCTGCTCGAACTGCTGCCCGAAGACATGCGTGCAGCCGTGGCCGCGACGCTTGAGCTCGAGTCTGAAATGCTGACCAAGCAGCTGCAGGAAAATAGCTATCGAGAAACAGGGTGGCGCCAGCGCGTGAACGAAGCGGCCGTGGCCATCATGCTGCCCTACGCAAAGGGCAAAGACCTGGACAACTTGGTCGCCTTCTTCGAAGTTGAGCGACTGACCATTGTTCCGGCAGATCCCGACGCCAATCCGCCTGTCGAAGCAGTAATGGAAGACGACGACGCGCTGCTCGAGCGCGCGCAAAACGCTTATGAAGGTCTGTCGATCGCTGGGCCGACGAAGGCGTATGAGTTCCATTCGCGCTCCGCTGACGGCCGCGTGGCCGACGCGTCCTGCGTCAGCCCTGACCCCTGCGACATCCTGATTACGGCGCTTGGCGCAGCCGACAACGGCACCGTTCCCGAGGAAGCGCTGGCCGCCATCCGAGCAAAACTCAGTGACGAGGATATACGCCCTGTCGGCGACCGCGTTACGGTGCAAGCCGCGAAAGTCGTCCTGTATGAGATCGACGCGGATTTGATCGTCCCAGACTCCAGCCCGGAAAAGTCCCTACTGCTCCCCGCCGCAATGGACAACGCAAAGGCGTATGCAAAGGCGCGGCGCCGCCTGGGCCAGAGCATCTATCGCGCGAAGATCGACGCGGCGTTGGGGGTTGAAGGCGTCGATAACGTCGAAATCGTCTCGCCACCCGCCAACATCGCCCGCAGCAAGGAAGAGGCTGCCATCTGCACGCGGATCACGCTGCGGTTGAACCAGGAAGACGGCACGCTGCTGGGCTCGGTCACATCGGAACTCGTGGCAGCACAATGAAGAATTCACTGCTCCCCCCCAACGCCACCGTGCTCGAGCGCGCGGTAGCGGTCGCGCTCGCCGACATCGAGCGCGTGCCGGTGCCGCTGCGCGACCTGTGGAACCTGCGCACCTGCCCGGTCGCCTTGCTGCCCATCCTGGCGTGGACAGTGTCCGTTGACCCTTGGGACGACGCCTGGTCGGAGTCGACCAAGCGCGACGTCATCCGTAAGAGCTTCTGGCTACATAAGCGCAAGGGCACCATCACCGCCCTGCGCCGCGCCGTCGAGCCGTTGGGCTACCTCATCGAAGTCATCGAATGGTGGCAAGAAAAGCCCGTCGGGCGGCGTGGCACGTTTCACCTGCGCATCGGAGTGCTCGACACCGGCATCACCGACGAGATGTTCAACGAGCTGGTGCGCGTTATCGATGACGTGAAGCCCGCCAGCCGGCACCTCACGGGATTGAACATTAGCCTCGAGATTCGAGGCCCCCAATACACCGGCGCCGCCACCTACTACGGCGAAGAACTCACGGTCTATCCGTACACCCCGGAAACCGTCACCGTCGGCGGACCGGCCTACATCGGCGCCGCACTCCACTTCGTTGAAACCCTGACCGTCTACCCATGAGCGCGACCTACTTCACCACTCCCACCGATCTGGGAAACATCAAAGACGCCAACGCAAAGGCCCTCGGGCTTCCCCGCCGATACACCGCGCTCGCCATTGGTGACGGTGGTGGCGATAACGCACCCGTGCCCACGCCGAAGCCGAGTCAGAAAGCCCTGCTCGGCGAGTGGCGTCGCGCAGCGCTCAACACCCTCGAGGTCGACCCCAAAAACCCGTCTCAGCTCATCGCTGAGCAGGTCATCCCCGAGAACGAGGGCGGCAAGTGGATTCGTGAAATGGGACTCTACGACGAAGACGGCGATCTCTGCTACGTGTGCAATGCGCCACCGACCTACAAGCCCCTGTTGGCCGAAGGCTCAGGCAAGACGCAATCCGTGCGGATGGTCATCATCAACGCGAGCGGCGTTACCGTCGAGCTGAAGATCGACCCGAGTTTGATACTCGCAACACGCGAATATGCAGACAAGTCCGTCACTGCTGCGATGAAGGCGCACAACGACGCGGACGATCCACACCCGCAATACGCGAAGAAGGCCAAGTCGCTGGCCGGGTACGGCATCGAGGACGCCTACAAGAAGGCCGAGAGCGACGCCCGGTTTGCCAAGGTCACCGGGGACAAAGACACACCATTTTCGGTAAAGCGCGCCGAAGACGACACGAGCGCTGTTCCTCTCGGCCAGCTCCAGGCGGTGACGGGAACGACCGGCGCTTCCTCGTGGCGTAATCGCCTCATCAACAGCGCCGCGCAGGTAGCGATCCAGACTACCGTGCCCGCGCTTTCGAGCACTCCGCAATACGGCCCGGTTGAGATGATCGCCGCATGGGCATCGGGCGGCGCGATCACGGCCGGAACACTGATCCAAGACACCGTGTCGCCAGTGGGCCGAACCGGCCACGCCGTCAAACTTGCGGGCTGCACGCTGACAGGTGCTGGTGTCCTCTCCTGGCGCTACCGTATGGAAGCCGCCGAGGCACTCAAACTCAAGAACGTGACGGCGGCATTCCAGATCGCTGTGCGCCACGACATCGGCTCACCTGCCAACTACACCGTGTCACTTCGCAAGCCGACCAACACGGCCGATGATTTCACGGAGATTACGCTCATCGCGACGAGTCAAGTCGTGTCGGTTGCTTCTGGCGTCGCCGTACAACTCACCCCCTGGCAAGACGGCGTTGCACTAGGCGATTGCGCCAAAGGCCTGGAGATCGAGGTACAGGTCACATGCGGTGCTGTAACGGCTAAAAACTTCTGGTGGACCGAGTGGCAACTTGAAGAAGGGACCGTTGCTACGCCAGTAGAACGCAGACCCATTCACATCGAAATGGCCGCATGTCAGCGCTATGCCTGCCTCATCCCAATGAACATGCTCTATGGATACGGTTGGGCAGGCTCAGCAGGGGCACCGACGGGGACGTTCGGCTGCGATTTTCCTGTCGACATGCGAGTGATGCCCACTGCCTCAGCGATTTCTTGGTCCTTGGTGCAGGCGAGCACACCGGTGCAGATCTCAGGTTCTCGGCGCGGCATCAGATATTCGATGAGTGGGACCGTGACGCAAGGCGAGGCGCGGGCCACAAATTCGAACGACATCCTATTATCAGCAAGGCTTTGACCATGTACCGACTCTACATTACCGAGGGATTCGTTACGCGCATCTCCGACGGTGCAACGATTCCGATGGCCGATGGAAACATCGATTACGAGGCGTACAAACGGTGGATCTCCCAAGGGAACATCCCCCAAGAAGCGCCGAAGGATTCGCAGCTCGCCGACCTGTAAAGGCTCGTCGATTGAGAGAAAAGACGCGGCGACGTGCCTGGTGCGCTAACACCAGACACGTCCCGCCCTCGCAGAGCATGCCTGCAAGTTTGGCAAGGCCGCGCCACCTGTCGACAGGCCGCGTAACCTTACCATAGTGCAAGGCTAAAAACATGCAGGAAATCCGCTGCGGTTCGTGCAACCGTAAGCTCGGAGAAGGCGAGTACGTGCGCCTCTCCATCAAATGTGCCCGTTGCGGCACACTCAACTTTCTGAGGGCCGAGAGCCCCATACCAGCGCGCCACCGAGCGTCGGATATGAGGAAACTCTCACATGAGCAACAAAGCCCCCCAGCGCGTGGCTGATTTTCAGAACCGCATCTTCCGCGAGGATGCCTTAAGCGTCGTCCGTCGGCTGCCCGACCAGTCCATCGACCTGGTCTTCACCGATCCCCCCTACTCGTCCGGCGGGCTGCACAGCAGCTCGCGGGCACGCCCGCCCAGCGAGAAGTACATCAACAGCTCAGCCGGCACCTACCCGGACTTCTCTCACGACAATAAGGACCAGCGTTCATGGACGTTCTGGTGCATGACCTGGCTGGCCGAAGCGTTCCGCGTCACCAAGCCCGGCGGGTATCTGGTGTGCTTTGTCGACTGGCGCCAACTGCCGAGTCTGACCGACGCCGTCCAGGGCGCCGGCTTCATCTGGCACGGCGTGGCTGTGTGGGACAAGACGCCAGGGTGTGCGCGCCCTCGTCGTGGTGGCTTCTCGGCACAAGCCGAATATATGGTCTGGGCATCGCGCGGCAGTTTGCCCAAGGATTCCAGCACCTTTTTGCCTGGCGTCTTCAATGAGCGCGTCCCCCGTCCGAAACAGCACCTCACGCAGAAGCCCGACGAATTGGCCCGCCAGGTCGTCCGGCTCGTTCCTCCCGGCTCCACCGTACTAGACCCGTTCGCGGGCAGTGGCACGTTCCTGAAAGCGGCAAGCGACGCGGGACATCTCTGGATTGGCTGCGAACTGGAACCGGCCTATGCGGACATTGCTGAGACTCGACTGCGTTTGCACATCCCAGCCGAAAGCAACGAAATCTGACGCGAAATTGCAAGGGGTGTCGTGTTGTGTTGTGGCCGGACACAGCACAACACCCCACGCGTGTGTCTCGCGCGAGCGCGAGTGATCCTACCGGCAGGCTTTCCAACACCTCCGGAGGATCTGAATGCCCACCGATTACCACCACGGCGTACGCGTGCTCGAGTTGAACGACGGCACGCGTCCCATCCGTACCATTGAAACGGCCGTCATCGGCATGGTCTGCACCGCGGAAGATGCCGACGCGACCGAATATCCGCTCAACGTGCCGGTACTGAAAACCAACGTGCAAACCGCACTCGGTAAGGCCGGCACCAAGGGCACGCTAGCCGCGTCGCTCGATGCCATCGCCGACCAGGCCAACTGCGCCACCATCATCGTGCGCGTGGCCGAGGGCAAGACCCCGGAAGAGACCGTGAGTGCCATCATCGGCGGCACGACGCCTGACGGCAAATACACCGGCATGAAGGCGCTGCTTTCGGCAAAAAACAAGGTTGGCGTGCAACCCCGTATTCTCGGGGTCCCCGGCTTCGACAGCCTGGCCGTGTCGAGCGAGCTGACCAGCATTGCTCAGAAGCTGCGCGCATTCCAGTACGCGGCGGCCTGGCAGTGCGCCACGAAAGAAGACGTGGTCGCGTACCGCGAGAATTTCGGTGCCCGCGAAACGATGTTGATCTGGCCAGACTTCGTGAGCTGGGACACGACGGCCAACAACGAAGCCGCAGCCTATGCCGTCGCGCGCGCGCTTGGTATGCGCGCCAAGATCGACAACGAGACCGGCTGGCACAAGACCCTGTCCAACGTCCCGGTGAACGGCGTGACCGGCATCTCGAAAGACGTGTTCTGGGACTTGCAAGACCCGTCGACGGACGCCGGCTATCTGAACAGCCACGACGTCACCACGCTCATCAATCACCAGGGCTTTCGCTTTTGGGGCTCGCGCACCTGCTCGGCCGACAAGCTCTTCGCGTTCGAAAACTACACCCGCACCGCGCAGATTCTTGCCGACACGATGGCCGAGGCGCACTTCTGGACAGTAGACGGTCCGCTTAACCCGACGCTCGCCGTCGACATTATCAACGGCGTGAACGCGAAGATGCGCTCGATGGTCAAGGCCGGTTATCTGCTCGGCGGCAGTGCCTGGTTCGACGATACCGTCAACACCAAGGACACGCTCAAGGACGGTCAGTTGTACATCGACTACGACTACACACCCGTTCCCCCGCTGGAGAACCTCCAGTTCCGTCAGCGCATCACCGACCGCTACCTGGTCGACTTCGCGGCCAAGGTTGCCCAAGCGGCCTAATCGCCCCATCTCGAGGACACAAAAATGGCATTGGCGAAAATTCTCAAGAACTTCAACGTCTTCCACAACGGCGAGAACTGGATGGGCAAGTGCACGGAATTCACCGTTCCGAAGCTCGCCCGCAAGGTCGAAGCAATCCGCGCTGGCGGCATGAATGGCGAGGTCGAAGTGGACCTGGGCATGGAGAAGATGGAATCCACGCAGACCTACGCTGGGCCGATGCGCCAGGTGTACGAGCAGTGGGGTATTTCCAAGATCGACGGCGTCATGCTGCGCTTCGCTGGTTACATCGAAGACGACGACAGCGAAGGCGCCGGCGACGCAATCGAGGTCGTCCTGCGCGGCCGCTACAAGGAGATCGACCCCGGCTCGGCGAAAGGCGGAGAGAAGAGCGAGTTCAAGCCGACCATGTCGGTCACTTACTTCAAGTACTCCGTCAACGGCCAGGTCGTGGTCGAGATCGATCTCGTGAACTTTATCGAGATGGTGAACGGCGTCGACCGCCTCGCCGAGCAACGCAAGGCCCTCGGCTTGTAACCCCTACGGCCGGCAGTGCGCCGGCCCCTTCTTCGCCCTACCCAATTCAGGAGCACCACCATGAAAGAAGCCATCACCCTCGACACCCCCATCAAGCAAGGCAATACCGAGATCGCATCGGTGGAGATTCGTAAACCTGGCGCCGGCGAGCTGCGCGGCGTGAACCTCGTTGACCTGGCGCAGATGGACGTGTCGGCTCTCATCAAGGTGCTGCCGCGTATCACCACTCCCACGCTCACCGAAGCCGACGTCGCCCGCATGGACATCGCGGATCTCACGCAGATCGGGATGAAGGTGACCGGTTTTTTGACGCCGAAGTCCGCGAAGCCGGATGCATACCAGGAGACGTCGACGACGCCTTCGCCGACGTTGCAGTGATCTTCCATTTCCAGCCGTCAGCAATGGACGACTGGAGCCTCTCTGACCTGGTGAAGTGGCGCGAGCGCGCCCGAGTACGTAGCGGAGCAAACGACGAATGAGCGACTCAGGGCGCAAGCTGCAACTGGAGGTGCTCTGGAAGACCATCGACCAGATCACCGGGCCGACGCGCAAGATTCTCGGCACCAACAAGGAGATGGCGCGTGGGCTGAAGGAGACCCGCGACCGGCTCAAGGAACTCGAGAAGACGCAAAAGCAAGTCGGCGAGTTTCGCGAGCTGCACAGCGGCCTGCGCAGTACCAGCACGGCAATGCGCGCTGCAGAAGACCGCGTCCAGCAGCTCGCCCGCCGCATTCAGGAAACGGAGAAGCCGACGCGCGCTATGACGCGCGAGTTCAATGCGGCCGTCGCGTCGTCTCGCGATCTGAAGAATCAGCACCAGCAGCAAACACAGCAGTTGCAGACGCTACGCGATCGCCTCTCGGCCGCCGGTGTCAGCACGCGTAACCTTGGCTCGCATGAGCGTGCCCTGCGCGGTGACATCGCGTCGGCCAACGCCGCAATGGTCACTCAGCGTGAGCGTCTGGCGCAGTTGCAGCGTCAGGAGGAGCGCATGGGCGTGGCGCGTGAGCGCCGCGACAAGCTGCGCTCGACTGCCGGCGCAATGGCGGGTGCAGGCGTCGGCGCGACCGCCGGCGGAGCCGTGCTCGGCATGCCGGTCAAGAGCGGCTTGCACGAATCGAAGAAGATGGCCAACGAGATGCTGCGCGTGCGCGCCCTCGGTCTGAGCGACAAGGAGACAAAGGAGGCGATTGGCTTCGCGCGGCAGATGAAGACGTACGGCACCAGCCGCACCGAGAACACGGAACTCATGCGTGACGCGCTGACCGTGTTCGCCGACGCTCACCACGCCGAGATGGTCACGCCCATGCTGGCGAAGATGAAGTTCGCCAACAAGGCGCTGTACGGTGCGGAGAAAGGCGAAGAGAACGACAAGAAGTTCATGGACATGCTCAAGGTCATCGAAATGCGCGGTGGCCTGGCAAGCGAAGCCGAATTCTCCAAGCAGGCCAACATGGTGCAGAAGGTGCTCACGGCGACCGGCGGACGCGTGGGACCAGAAGAGTGGCTCAACCTCATCAAGACCGGCGGCCTGGCTGCCAAGAGCATGAACTCTGACGCCTTCTACTACCAGCTCGAACCGCTGGTACAGGAGATGAGCGGCAATCGCGTGGGCACGGCGCTCATGAGCGCATATTCCGGTCTGTACCAGGGCCGCACCACGAAGCGCGCCGCGCAGAACCTCGATGCGCTGGGCCTGATCGGCGACCGCTCCAAGGTGACGCCCGACAAGGCCGGCCAGCTTGCCCACATCAACCCTGGCGCCCTGAAAGGTTCCGATCTGTTCCGCGAAAACCAGTTCGAGTGGTTGGAGAAAGTGCTATTGCCGCAGCTCGCCTCCAAGGGCATCACGGAGAAGCAACAGGTGCTAGACGCCATCGGCAGCATCTTCTCGAACCGCACGGCGTCCAACCTCTTCTCGCAGATGTACCTGCAGCGCGACCAGATCCGCAAGAACGAGAAGCTCAACCGGGGCGCCGCAGACATCAACACGCTCGACACGCTCGCGAAAGACAGCGCGACCGGCAAGGAACTCGAACTGCAGTCGCGAATTCACGACATGTGGCTCGAGATGGGCGACCGTGTGCTGCCCATGTATGCCAACGGCGTGGAAACGCTGTCGACGGTCGTCAAGGGCCTGACCGGCTTTCTGGAGAATCACACGACCGTTGCCAAGGTTCTCATGGTTGTCATCGCGGGCGTCGCCGGTGCGCTGCTGCTCATCGGCCCCGCCATGCTGGCAATCGCGGCCATGCTCGGCCCCTTGGCAGTCATGCGTTTCATGATGCAGGCCGCAGGCATCCAGGGTGGCATTCTCGCCGGCGTCATGCGTGCGCTGGGCGCATCCATCCGGTTCGTCGGCACCTCACTCCTGTGGGTAGGTCGCGCCTTGCTCGCCAACCCGATCCTGCTCGCTGTGGCCGCCATCGCTGTGGCCGCCTACCTGATCTACACCCATTGGGACGCCGTGCGCGGCTTCTTAGCGGCGCTGTGGACGGACATCAAGAGCGCCTTCAGCGGCGGCCTAAGCGGCATCTCTGCGCTGATTCTCAACTGGTCACCATTGGGACTGTTCTACCAGGCATTCGCGGCGGTCATGAGCTGGTTCGGCGTGGCGCTGCCCGGCAAGTTCAGTGAGTTCGGCGCCAACATCGTGCAAGGGCTGGTCAACGGCATCACGTCGGCCACGTCTGCGGTCAAGGATGCCGTCATGGGGCTGGGCGAGCGAACCATTTCATGGTTCAAGGACAAGCTTGGCATTCACTCTCCCAGCCGGGTATTCGCCGAGCTGGGCGGCTTCACGATGGCCGGCCTCGAGCAGGGCATAGTCAACGGCACAGATGGCCCGCTGTCGGCAGTCCAGCAGGTAGCAAAGCACATTGCCAGTGCCGGTGCGGGACTTGCGATCGCTGCCGGTAATCCGGCAATGGCTGGCAACGTCTTCGACACGCGCCCGCCCATCTCGGCGTCGGTTGCTCCGGCACCGGCCGCCGGCGGAAACACCTACGAGATCCACTTGCACGCCGCGCCCGGCATGAGCGAAGCGCAGCTCGTGCAGTTGCTCGAGCGCAAGCTGCAGGAGATCCAGCGCAAGGATGCGGCCCGCGCACGCTCACGCTTCACCGATCCAGACTGAGAGGTAGATCATGATGATGGCTTACGGGCTGTTCGTGTTCACGTTGAACACGGTCGCCTACCAGGAGTTCACCCGCCAGATCAACTGGCGCTTCGCGGCAAACCCGCGTGTCGGCTTGCGGCCGGCGCGGCAGTTCATCGGTGTCGATGAAGACCCGATCACGCTGAAGGGGACACTGCTGCCCGAGCTGACCGGTGGGCGCATGTCGCTCAAGATGCTCGAGCTGCTCGGCTCCCAGGGCAAGGCGTGGCCGATGCTCGAGGGATCGGGCACCATCTATGGCATGTACACGCTCGAGAGCCTGGAGACCACCAGTTCGCTGTTCTTCGACAACGGAGCCCCACGGCGCATCGAGTTCACGGCGACGTTCAAGCGCGCCGACAACTACGACCTGCGCCTCATGGGACTCGCCACCAGCCTTCTGGGCGGGCTTGCCGGCAATCTATTGGGAAGCGCTGGTGGTCTGGTCGGCGGCGTTGTCGGTGGCCTGGGTGGCAACGTGGTTGGAGGCATTGCCGGCGACGTCGTAGGAAAGGTGCTGTGATGGATCTCTTGGGCACGGCCACTGGCATGTTGGGCAAGGTCTTCGGCGCGCAGGACGATCTGGCGCCGGTGCCAATCTACCGTATCACCAAGGACGGTAAGGACATCACCGGCGCGTTCACCGGCCGGCTCATCAGCCTCACTCTGGAAGAGAACCGTGGCTTCACGGCCGACCAGCTCGACATCGAGCTGGACGACTCGGACGGTGCGCTGGAGCTGCCGTCGCGCGGCGCTAAGTTGGCGGTCGCGTTTGGCTGGCAACACGAGGGCCTGGTCGACAAAGGAAAGTTTGTTGTCGATGAGATTACGCACGAAGGCCCGCCGGACCGACTCATCATCCGCGCGCGCAGCGCGGACCTGCGATCTGGCCTCACCACGAAGCGAGAAACGTCCTATCACAACGTCTCCCTGCTCGACCTGGTGAACCTCATCGCACAGCGCCACAACCTCGGCGCCATGATCGCGTCGGCCCTGGCGAACCAACTGCTCTCTCACATCGACCAAACCGGCGAGTCGGACGCGAGTTTCCTCACCAGAGTGTCGAAGATGTTTGACGCCATCGCGACGGTCAAAGCCGACAAGCTGCTGTTCACGAAAATCGGGCAATCGTTGACGGCATCCGGCAAACCACTCCGCCCGATGACCATCACCAGACAGAGCGGAGACCGCCATCACTTCTCCGTTGTAGATCGCGAGTCGTTCGATTCCGTTGTCGCGTATTACCAGGACACGCGCGCGGCGAAGAAGGGGCAAGTGGTGGTCACGGCCGTAACCGAGAAGAGCACATCGACGTCGACGAACACCTCCGGCAACAAGAGCCAGAAGGGCAAGAGGAAAAAGCCAGAGGCTCCCGTTGTCGAACCAACCGGCAACACCAAGGAGTTGCGGCACACCTATGCCAGCAAGACGAACGCGATGCGCGCCGCGCGATCTGAGTGGCAACGCATTCAGCGTGGGGTCGCGAGCTTCTCGATGACGCTGGCCCGGGGCGACGCTGGGCTGTTCCCCGAGGTTCCGGTGACGATTCGCGGAATCAAGCCGCAGATCGATAGCACGGACTGGATACTCGCGAAGACACGCCACACGCTCGACGCACACGGTGGCTTCACGACGCAAATTGAGCTGGAAATCAAGGCGACCGAGGTACCAGACGAGGCTGCCGATCCTTGAATACACCACCGAACGGTCGGACGCGGAACGCCTATTTATCCCGCGCGCCAGTTGCCTTCTGGTTCCGTCGCTCCGCAGCTTCTTTTGCTCCTTCAGGGAGCGCACCGAACATCGCTGCAATTTGCTTCGGCGTTGAGAGCAACTCGCCGGCGAGCACGTTGATCAATTGAAACAACTTTATCGCTATATCTCTGTCATCACGGAGATCCAACTCTCCAGGATGCACCGCATTGTTTCCATAGACCCGTACAATATCCATCACCATAATCAAGCGTGGGTCCACCTTGTCGGCATAGAGTTTTGCAATCGCTGCATCAATCGAAAGACCTTGGTATCCTAATTGTCCGCATAATTTTTGAAGACACAGTCGCAGTAACGCTGCGGCACCTCGCGGCGATTTTTCAACAATAGCCCTGGCCTCGTTATAGTCGGCCTTGATATCGTCGGCTAGGTCTTCATTCGGCGGAGGACACGAAGATAGTTCCGGGTAGATCATGGCCTCCGCTACCCAGACAGCAATCCCATCGCAGCTTTCGCATTTGCTCAAGTTCAGCCCAGCGCCGTACCGAATCTCGCGCACACCCCGATTCTGGATAAATACCGCAATTGGGCCGATCTGCCGCAAGTGTAACGAATGACTATCTCCGACTTTCGGTCGCTCGGACAGCGTTCGACCTGAAATGAGTGCCTGCGCGATATTGGCGAGCGAATCTTTGGCAGTCGAAAAAGCAAGACTTTCGTACCAAGTGTGTGCGGAAAACGCGCCGCAGTGAGGGCAGTTGAAGCGCGGGTTCGAAAATGAAGGTGGGGCGATCTGCGTCAAGGAACTACTCCTGAGAAAATTTCGCGTGGCGCTTAGTCAACGCGTACCGGATACCAGTTCGCACCGCGGCGCGCTTCCGATTCCCGACACTCTCTACCCTGCCGATTCGGCACGATGATTAAACTGCCAATTGAATAAGCGCGTCCCTCGTAGTGACATATCGGCGCATCGTTGGAAGGGGTGGTGATTGCAAACGCTAGCCAACCTATCGCAATGGAAATCGCGACCATAGCGATTGCCGCCCATTTCATCCACCTTCGCCCACGTGCAGGGCAGCCAGAGCACGTTGGGCTGCGTCGGACGAGTATGGCCCCGGTCATCGGGCCGTTCGCCGCATTGCGCAACGTACGTTGATCCACTTCGCCGTAGATGCTGGCTGCGAGCTCCGCAGCGGTCTGAAGACGTTGTCTCGCCTTCTCCTCGCCACTGGAGCGCACACCGACAGTTGATCGAGCTGCAATACTAACGTCGTGACCGGCGACGTTCCCGACGTCGCCCAAAAAAAAATCTGTTGCCTGACCATGCCTCGCTAAACCCCGAATTTGCGTGATAGGTCAGTCTGGTCGGTTACTGCTGTTACTTCTTTTTATCGACGCCGACGACCTTTCGCGATTTGATCTTCACGTCACCCACTGTTTGATTTCCAATCGTGGCGCCGCCGAAATTCATCTGGTACTTGCTGCTGCTTGGTGCTGCGCCTGCCGTCAGTGCGGCAATGGCTGCGGCTTTCACTACATCCGGCGCATCGCGGTAGCGACGCACCAAATCCACTTCATCGGCGGAAAGCACTGAGGCATCCGGCCGCCCGGTAACGACAAAAAGCGCATCGACGCCGCTCTCAGAGAGATTAGCCAGGAAGCCGACATCGGGCGTCCGTTCGCCTTTTTCATAGAGAACCATCGTCTTTTCCGACACCCCCCCCAGCGCACCGAATGCCTTCAGGCTGAGAGCAAGGCGCTTTCTCTCGGCACGCAGCCGCTCACCAATACTTTCCATTTGGTGTGTTTTCTGTTGACGTACAAACCGAACGGTGTGTACTATTGGTTTGTGCAAGGTTAATCGTCCCAAGTATATCGCCATGACCTCTGAAAAGAAGCCGCTACGCCGCGCCCCTCGCGGCGTTATGTCGGACAAGCCGCTCTACACCCGCCTCACTTCCAACGAGCGCGACGAAGTTCTGCGCGTTTCTGACGCGGAGCGCTGCTCGGCCTCAAGCATCGTGCGTCGCCTCGTCTTGCTCGGCCTCTCCGTCTATAAGGCGCAGGCCGGATCCCGTTCTTGATCCGCTCCGAATGGAGGCCACCGTGTATCTAGATCCGAAAAGTGTCCGCGACAACCGAATGACGCTGCGGCTCAACGACGCAGAGCTGGCCATCATCACATCGATGGCGCAGTACCTCGGCGAACAGCCGGCCACGCTCGCCCGCCAGCTGCTGCTGCGCCAGGCGTCCGAAGCGTTTGGCCTGGCGAGCAATGTATCGCGCGACGCCGCGTAATCGAAGTCGACGAAGAGCCGCTCATCAGATGCCGGAACTTGAAATTGCCGTCAGCGACAGCGAGCTGGAGTTGATCGAAGAAATCCGCCGCACGCTCAATTTGCCGAGCATCGAAGAGGCAGCAACGTGGCTGTTGAAGGCCCGCATGCGTGAACAGATGGAGCGCGTCGCAGGTCGGCGACGCGCGATGTACGAAGTGAAGAAGCAAGGACGTGCGCAATGAAACTGGTTTGTCCGCACTGCGCGCGACGATTGAAGATCCGCACCAGCCGAATCATGACTCGCCAGACGAGCCAGCTGTACTTCCAGTGTGAGAACGTCGAATGCGCCTTCACCTGCATGGCGCTCCTCTCCATCGTTCACACGCTGGCACCGAGCCAGTCACCTGACCCCACGGTGTTTATCCCGGCGGGTAAGGCAAAGCTGCAAGAAACCGACGTCCGGCAGATGGACCTGCTGGACAGTAGCGAGTAACGCGCACAACTGAATCACCCCGAGTTGCCCCTCGCATCGTGCCCCTACGGCGCGAGGGGATTTTTTTGCCCAAATTTTCTAAGAGGAGATCGAAATGAAGCGCTCATCGGGTACCGCCAAGCTATCCCTCATCCAGCAAATGATTGCCGACGAAAATGAACGTCACGCCTATCGCATCAAGGAAATTGCCGGCATGACTGCGCGGCTCAAGTTGCTGGAGCCAGTACTGGAAGCACTGAAAGAACGCTGCGCATTCAACTGCGATACCCACAGTATCCGGCCCCTCTTTAACCGTGAGATCAAGGTTTCGGGATGGCTGGTCTATGTGCCAGTTCGGGTGCACGAGACGTTGCTGGAGATCGGCTTCGAGGAGACCTCTCGCCATGACTATCAGTCGACTTACACCGTCCGCCTGAAAAAGGGCCGACTCCGGATCGCAGTCTCCGTAGACCTGCATTACACCAGCCGCCTTTCTTGAGAAGCGCGATGGCGATCCACGACGTCACCGACGCCGACCGTCAACGTGCGCTGCATGCCGTCGACGCTTCTGCGGGATACGACGGCTTCTCATCACCAATGATGCAAACCACCTTGGCAGTCGTCTACCGCGCGTTGTTCAACCGCGCAGCTCGACAACTGCCCACACCTCGCGAACCTGCCAGCGTCGACGTAAAACGTCGTGCCGCCGGCGACCGCGATTAACCGTAGCAGGAGTAATCATGCGCCACCGCAAGACCCGTTGTGACCTGATTCACCGCACCGCCCTCGGCGGCTACACCATCGACGGCCCCTATGTCCGTCAGCGCGGCATCCGTCGCTTGGTGGCACGCATCGTCGCGTGGTTTGGGGGTGTCCGATGAACATTCGCACCTTCGGCCTGCCCGTCTCCTTTCCCGAGTTCCTGGTGCCCGCCGCCGCTGTCGCTTTCATGCTCGCGCATCGCGGCCGCACGCTTGAGGAGGCCATCGACGCGGGCCACGCCCTCGGCTACCGGCCCACTGTTTGCCCGCTCCCGCAGATGGACGGCGGGTGGACGTATGGCTTTGGTCTCACCGTGGAGCGCCTAGTCGTTCCCTTCGTGGTCGAGCTGTCGGAATTTCCGGCAGGTCACGCTTGATCGGGAGAAGAACATGCCGACCAGCAAGCACCGCAAACAACGCCGCGCCTACGTTCCGACCGAACGCCGCATCCCGGTCATTCTTTGCCACAACGGCGCAGCCGAATGTCAGCTCATGCTCGTGCCGCACGAGGAGCTCGAGAAGCTGCGCACCGGCTCTGCGACCGAGGAGTCCTGGCACACGCTGGCTTTTCGCATCAACGTGGGCCAGGCGCTCGCCGTCGCCTACTTCACCCCGGACGTGCGCGAAGCGCTTTCCGACGCAGCTATCGCAGTTTCCGAGGTTGGGAAGCGATACCTGGCGGACAAGCGCCTCGGTGTCACCGGCGACCAATTCCGCGCCATCGCGCGGGGCCTGACCATCACGGACGATCTACAGAAGATCACAACACGTCGCGAGCAGCTCGCAGCGCACGAGTTCGCGCTCACCACCGCACAACGAGTTCCAGCCGGAGAGGTCTTCACATGCAACCGATGACTTTCGGTGACCTCGTCCACCTGATGGGCGATCTAGGAGTCGTGGCTGAATGGGATCTCCCACCGAGCATCGCCAGCCTATGTCAAAGAGCGTTTGACTTTATCGAAGCGACCATCAAACACGGCCAACTCGCGCAAATCCTCGCGAGTATCGATACGGACGAGAAATTCATTGCCTTGCTGCGTACCGAGATCGCGCTGACATTGCTTGATAGCGATACGCAGCTCGCGCTCCAGCGTCCTGCAGCTCCTTATCGAACTGAGAAGGGCTGCACGTGATGAGGGGCCTCGCACAACTCGCCGGTATTTGGTGCGCGTCGCCGGACTTCCATCGTTGGCTCTGCGAGCTTGGCGGCATGCCCGCCGCCGAGGAGGATGCCATCGAGTTCATCTATCTCGCCTGCGAGATCAACTCACGCGCCGAGCTGGATACCGACGAACGCGCCGCTCGCCTCTTCGTTGAGAAAGTCCGCGGCCCCTTCCGCGAATGGCTCAACGGCAAGCCAGCAGCCTCCCCATCCCGACAACGCAAAAAGTAATCCCGCCGGCGCGAGCCGGCTTCTCTCATACCGAATAGATAAATGGCATCCATCGAGCAACTGAAACTGCGCATTAACCTTCACGAGCTTGCGGAGCGCCTCGGACTCAAACGCGCGCCAGGCGGTGACAAGGCGCTCTATCACTCGCCGAAACATGAGGACAAGAGCCCGTCGCTCTCGATCTTGCAGGACCACCCGAAGCACGGCACATGCTGGAAAGATCACAGCTCCGGCGAGGGCGGCTCGTGCGTGGATCTCGTTATCTACGTGCGCGGTGGCACCGTCGGCGAAGCAATGCGCTGGTTGCACGAAGCCTTCGGCATCGCTTTCGACAAGCCGGAGGCGAAAGAGCAAGAACGCAAGGGCAAGCTGGACTACATCGCTGACCGCTGCCTGGCCGGCAGAGAACGAGCGCGCGAGTATCTGAAAGGTCGCGAGATCTGCGACGCCGCTTTGGATGCGGCTATCGCAACCAGGTCGCTCGGATTCAACGACTGGACCAGCCAGCAACTCTCCAGCGGAAACGTTGGGTATGGTGGCCCCGCCGCCGCCTTCATCGTTCGCACCCAGGAAACCGGTCAGATTGTCGCCATCGACATGCGTTACCTCGATCCGGCCGCGAATGGTGGCGTCAAGACGCAAACCCAAGGGGCCAAGGACGGCCACGGCTGGACGGCTGACTGGCGCAAGCTCAAGCGCGCACATCGCGTCGTCGTTGTGGAAAGCGCCGTCAATGCGCTGTCTGTAGATACGTGTGGCATCCCTGGCACCGCGTCGTTCGCCATGCGTGGCATCGGCAACGTCCAACACATCGACTTTTCGTTTCTCCAGGACAAGCAGGTCGTCATCTGTTTCGACAACGATGAACCCATCGAAGAAGGCAAGCCGCGCGCGGGCCACCGCCCCGGCCCCGAGGCTGCGTGGGCACTGCACGAACGCCTGACCGCCATGAACATCAGCGCGATGCTTGTCGACCAGGCGCACTGGTCGGCGGATCTCGCCGACGGATCTACGGAGCACCAGCCGATCAACGACGTGAACGATTACCTGCGCCTGCGTGGCGCGCAGAAGCTTGCCCGAGCGCTGGAAACGCTCGAGCACTGGCTCATTGCCGGCCTCGCCGGTGACGACAAGGTGAAGGGCAAGAAGCGCGTGTTCCTACCGTCGCATGACTTCGCGCAGTACTGGAAATTCAGGGTGCGGCCCGACTTCACCAGCTATGTGTCGAAGATGAATAAGAACGAAGAGACCGAGGTGGAAACTCCGGTCATCAATGACCTGGCCGGCTTTCGTATCGCGTCGCTAAGTCGAGTATCCGTTGCCAGCGCGACGTCGACCATGACCGGAGATCCCGACCAGTCCCCGACCGTCTATTTCGCCGTATCGGTGCAGACGCCGCGCCACGGAGCCAAGCTCATCCGCAAGGTCATGCTCGATGACCAGCTCCACAACGTCGACCAGTGGGGCAAGTTCGGGCCGATCTGGTCGCCGGCGCCGTTCAAGCGCATGGTGAACATTCTCGAGCGCACCGCGCACCTCGGCGCGCGCCACGCGGCCAACTTCGTGGGCCTCGCCTGGCGCGATGGCCAACTCATCGTCAACGAGGGGCCGGACTGCTATTTCACCGAGGCAGACAAACAGTGCCCGTATCACAACCTGACCTTCCCTTCCGGGCCATCCACCGACGCGCGCAAAGTCGTCAATGCGTACCAGGAGACGTTCCGGCAGAACGCAGCGACAATTCCCCTGATTTGGTCGCTCGGGGGGCACCTGAAGGCGCTCCTGGGCTTCTGGCCGCATATGACCGTGCAGGCTGACAAGGGCGCGGGTAAATCGACGCTTATCAAGCGGCTTGAGCGCACGCTCGCCTTCACGATGTTCTCGGGCCAGAGCCTGCAGACCGAATTCCGTCTGCTCACCAGCATCAGCCACACGAGCCATCCGGTCGGATGGGAAGAACTGTCAGCGCGCCGCCAGGACGTCATCGACAAGGCAGTCGGCCTGCTGCAAGAGAACTACCAGTACACGGTGACGCGACGCGGCACCGACATGACCGAATACCTGTTGTCGGCACCCGTCATGCTCGCCGGCGAAGACGTGCCCGTGCGTAGCCTGCTCGGCAAGTTGGTGCGCACCACGTTGACCGGCAAGAAGGGGCCGATGATGCCCGACGATCTTCCGCGGTTCCCGTTGCGCCAGTGGCTCGAATTCCTGGCCAGCCTGAATCGCCTCGAGGTGCTGGCCAAGTACCGCGATCTGCGCGATTACTGTCTGAGCAGAAGCCGTGCAAGCGGTAGCGACGACGGGGCGATGCGCATGGCAGGTAACTATGCGGCCGTGCTGCTCGCATGGGGCTATCTGAGCGAGTTCGCGGGCATGGACCGCGACGAAGGCGGCTTCCCGAAAGATCTGCTGACCGAGATGAACACGCACATCGCCGAGACGAGCGCCGACCGTGAGCCATGGGTCTGGATCATGGAGACCGCGCTTTCCGAGATTGACGCCAGCAACTTCAAACACCCCTACACCTTCGACGACGTCGACGGCGAACCATGCCTACTCGTGCGCACGAGCCACGTCATGGACCACATCGCGCACTCCTCATCGCTGCGCGAGAAATGGAACGGCCTGCCGGTCAAGAGTGACCGCGTGTTCAAGAAGCAGATCCAGTCCGCCGGCGTCATCGTCGGCGAGAAAGAGCAAGAGCGAACGATCCACAACCGCCGCGTCAACTACCTGTCGGCGATCTCGCTCGACCGCATCAAGAACTTCGGCCTGGCCGTGGCCATCCGTAACGACAAGTGAACCCCATAATGATCTCGTACTCCGGCGGTGTCTTGTGCCTCATCACTGGACGCCGCATCGGCCGGCGCATCGTGCTCCGGCACTTCCTCATGATCGCGCTCCAATACCACGATGGCGTCCTGGCCAACTGCGCCTTGCGTCAGCTCGACGGTCTCGCGGGGGCATGGTAATGCCCCGCATCGTTCCATTCGCGGCCGGTACGGCCGCTGTATTCGATCAATCCCCGGCTGCCGGGCCAACGGCCCGCCCGGCGCATGGGACGTCCTACGGGGCGCGTGCCCGGGCGATTCTGGTCGGAGGTACGCGCCTTCAGATGGGTAGCGTGGTCAGCGCGCCTACGTCGACCTTCCTCGACTCCCCCGTACCCCCCGCGAGTGTTAGTCGGCGCGGGGAACTGCCGACCGTGAAGGAGGGGGCCGGCCGGGAGCCGATTTTGCGCAAGGGTACGTCGGGGAGCGCAAATAACTCGTGGATTTTGCCTACCGGTGTCGCTAAGTCATTGATTCCTGAAGCGACATGCCTCACGAGTCGTGGTGCTTTTTCCACGGGTCACCCAATTTTTTCCACGAGTCGTATTTTGCGAGTTTCACCCTGTCTCTATACCTCTCTCTCTCTTAAATTATTGAAGAAGAAAGAGAAAGCAGAGAAGAAAGGGATCGAACGGCGCACAAACCAGCATCCACGAGTCGGGGCATCTTTTCCACGAGTCAGCAAAGCTGCCTATTTTTTAATCCACGAGTTTTACCCCCTTCCACGAGTCGACTCGTGGAAACTCGTGGAAAATATTTCGTTAATATTCAACGAATTAACATTCATTGGCGGCCAATCCACGAATCCACGAGTTGCGCTGCCTGTGGTCACGTCCGCGCAGCAGGTCGAGCGGCAACGGATCGACCGGAAAGCCTCGCTCGTCGGCCGGGTAACGAACGCGTATCCGAGGGAGGTGGCATGAGTCTGCTCGTGACGCCCATATTTCTGACCAAAGACGAGATTCGCGAGATGACCGGTCGTGTCAGATATAAGTCGCAGGCGCTTGTACTTTCGGCGCTCGGGATCGAGCACAAAGTGCGGCCGGACGGCAGCATGCTCGTGCTCCGCGCGCATGTGGAGCAGTCGCTTGGCGGCGTGACCAAAACGCAGACGCGCCAACGCGTCTACGAGATCGATAGGAGCACTCTCTAAATGCCTCGCAAACGTAATAAGGAAAACATGCCGCTACCAGTTCGCTGGCAGTTCACTCACGGTGCTTACTACTACCGGGTGCCACCTGGCCTCGAACGCCTGTGGGATAACAAGAAGCGGTTCCGACTGGGCAAGACCTTGCCGGAAGCCTATAGGGAATGGGCGAACCGCATCGGCTCGCTCGATTCCGCGCGCAATGTTGGCGAGTTGCTGAACCGCTATGCGCTGGAAGTGATCCCGACGAAGGCAAACACAACACAGACGCTTAACCTGCAAGCGCTCAAGAAGCTGCGCGTCACGTTCGGATCATGGCCCCTCAGCGCCGTCGAGCCGCACCACATCTACACCTATGCAGATGCTCGCACGAAGACCGTGAAGACGGCTGACGGTGGAGTGAAGCGAGAGAAGGCATACACCGCAGCGTTGCACGAAATTGAGGTGCTTTCGCACGCATACACGAAAGCTGTCGAGTGGGGCTATATCAAGCGGCATCCATTCGCACACGAGGTGCGCCTCAAGAGCAAGCAGCCACGAGACCGGTACGTTGAGGATTGGGAAATCGCCGAATGCCTCGCCATCGAGCCGAAACGTAAGTTAGGCGGCGTACGGGCGGTGCAAGCATACATCCGAGTGAAAGTGCTGACCGGCCTGTCACGCGGCGATCTGCTGCGCTTAGAACCCGACGAGCATATCCTCGATGACGGCATTCACGTCCAACGGCATAAGACCAAGAACAGCACAGGTAAACGCACGCTGTACCTCTGGAACGACGATCTGCGCGCCGCTGTCGCCGAAGCTCAGGCCGCTCGTCCGGTCGCGACATCACGCTGGCTCTTCTGCACCCGCAAGGGCGAATGCTACGTCAAGGACCACGGGCGCGCGGGCGGATGGGAGTCACTCTGGGGCGATTTCATGGCTCGCGTGATGGCAGAAACGAAGGTGACGATCCCGTTCAGCGAGCATGACATTCGCGCCAAGGCGGCAAGCGATGCCGAGTCGCTCGAGCAAGCGCGTGCCCTGCTATCTCATGCAGACAGCAGAACAACGCAACGCATCTATCGTCGGAAGGCCGAGCGTGTGAATCCGCTCAAGAAACCGGGTTGAATGACACAACACCCGATCTGTGACACAGACGGACTTCCTGAACTGCCCGGAAACCCATATGAAATAAGGTGGCGGAGAGACGGGGATTCGAACCCCGGATAGGCTATTAACCTATACACGCTTTCCAGGCGTGCGACTTAAACCGCTCATCCATCTCTCCTGAAGGTCGCGAATTATAGCAGATCATCGGCAACATCCCATACCCTTTCGTGCGAACCCTGCCAAATTCACCTCCAGCCCCGCGTCGTCACGGGCGACGAAGATGGTCCACCAGTTGCCGGTCACGCTCGCTCGGACGCTTACCCAGCCAACTGAATACGATCGCCACAGCAAACCCCGCCGGTACCCCGAACGCCCCCGCCGAAATCGGATCCACCCCCCACCAGCGCGCCCCGACGAATCCCGTCAAACGCGTGAAGAACGGGTACGTCGTCATGATGTAATACACACACACCAGCAACCCGCTCACCATTCCCGCCGTCGCGCCCAGCCGCGTCGTGCGCTTCCAGAACACCCCCAACACCAACGCCGGGAACAAACACGACGCCGCCAACGAAAACGCCGCCCCCACCAGGAACAAAATATTCCCCAGGTTCAGCGACGTCACATACGACGCAAACATCGCCACGCATAACAACAATATCTTCGACGTCGTCACCCGCTTCTGACTCGACGCATTCCGATCCACCATGTGAAAGTAGACGTCGTGCGATAACGCATTCGCTATCGTCAGCAACAACCCGTCCGCCGTCGACAACACCGCCGCCAATGCCCCAGCCGCCACCAACCCCGAAATGACGTACGGCAACCCCGCGATCTCCGGCCCCGCCAACACCAGCATGTCCGGCTGCATCCAGATCTCCCCCCACTGCACCACCCCGTCTCGGTACACATCCGAGATATCCAACTGCACCGGCGTCGCGTGCCGCCACTGCATCACCCACCCCGGCAGATTCTCGTACCGCGCGCCCGCCAGATGCAACAGCACGTCGTACTTGAGCATCACCGCCAACGCCGGCGCACTCACATACAGCAGCGCCACGAAGAACAGCGTCCACCCCACGGAACTGCGCGCACCCTGCACCGTCGCCGTCGTCCCATAGCGCGTCAAGATGTGCGGCAAACTCGCCGTACCAATCATCAGGCACGCCATCAGCAACAGAAAGTTCAAACGCTGTGCACTGCGCGTCGTGTCGTCCCGCGCCGGAAACGGCTCCGTCATCGCGTGCTGCGGCTCGCTGCGCTCCACATACTGATTGCGCATCTCCAGCCACCGGTTCTGCGCGTCGCCGACGTCGCGCGGGAACGCGTCGAGCTTCGCCTCGAGAACCTTCACGTCACGCAACGGCCCATTGCGACGCTTCGTATCCAGCAACTGCCGCTCCAGCTCCGCACGCTCGCCATAAAAGCTGTCCGGCAAGCCGTCCAGCCGGCGCTGCATCTGCTCCGCCTGCTCACGATAGTAGTCGCGCACCTCGCGCTCAGGCACCGACTGCTGAATCTCTCGCTCCAGCGCCTCGACCTTCGCCAACGCCGTACCATAGCTGAACTGCGGGAACCAACCGTTACCCGTCTGATGGCCAATCATGGCCGTCGGCACCAGGAACGCCGTGATCATGATGATGTACTGCGCCACCTGCGTCCACGTCACGGCGCGCATGCCCCCGAGGAACGAGCACACGAGAATGCCCGCCAACCCGAAGAAAATGCCAATGGTGAACTCCACACCGATGAATCTCGACGCGATCAGCCCTACCCCCTGAATCTGCGCCACGAGATAAACGAACGAACACAGAATGGTCGAGAAAACGCCCAACCCCCGCACCACATTGCTGTCGTAGCGCGTGCCAAGAAAGTCGGGCACCGTGTAGCGCCCCATCTTGCGCAGGTACGGAGCAAGCAGGAACGCCACCAGACAGTAGCCGCCCGTCCATCCCATCACGTACGCCAGACCATCGTAGCCCGACACGTACAACGATCCCGCCAACCCCATGAACGACGCCGCGCTCATCCAGTCCGCCGCGCACGCCATGCCATTGAATACCGGCGGAACACGACGCCCCGCCACGTAGTACTCGGCAGCGTCCGACGTCCGGGAGATCAGGCCAATCACCGCGTACACGGCAATCGTCACGAACAGGAAGGCGTAACCGATCCACACGCCCGGGCCATTGACCCGCTCAAGCAGACCCATCATCAGCACGAACGAGAGGAATCCCGCCGTGTAATACACGTAATAGCGCAGCATCCTGCGCGTGAAACTCATCGGGAGGTCGGCGCCGACTCGGCGCGAGAGGAGGAACGAGAGGACGCCCCCAGGGATGTCGAACGCGCCGCAGGCGGGGGCGTGCCGCCGCCATCCTGGCCGAGACTGACGCGATGGGCATCGCGCAATGCCTGTAGTTCACGATGGTAGCGCGCGTCGTTACGCCGCTGCAGCAACGCATAGGCGACGATCAGGCCAATGTCGATCAGGATCGCCCCCTGGGCCCCCATGTAGAACGGCAGCGGCCACCCGGCAAATCGCACCGTGGCCCATTCGCGTGCCCAGAACTGCGGCACGAAGGTCACCACGAAGCCAATCGCCATGAGCACCGCCACCCGCCGCAAGGTGCGCCGCCAGTGACGCGCCGCAATGCCAGCCGCCGCCCCATGCCAATCGACATCGGGCAGCGAGCCTCCGGCCGCAAGGCCCGGCGGCCCGCTTGCGCCCGCCGGGTCGGCCTTGCCGGCCGGGCCGGTCTGCGAGCGATTTGCCATAGCCGCCCAGGAATCCGCGCTTACTGCGCTTGCTTGAGCTGCTCCAGGATGGCCGGATTTTCAAGGGTGGACGTATCCTGCGTAATCTCCTCGCCCTTCGCAATCACGCGGAGCAAACGGCGCATGATCTTGCCCGAGCGGGTCTTCGGCAGGTTGTCACCAAAACGGATGTCCTTCGGCTTGGCGATCGGTCCGATCTCCTTGCCCACCCAGTTACGCAGTTCGAGCGCCAACTGCTTGGCTTCGTCGCCGGTTGGGCGCGAACGCTTGAGCACCACGAACGCGACAATAGCCTCGCCCGTCGTGTCGTCGGGGCGTCCCACGACCGCCGCTTCCGCCACGATGGGGTTGGCGACGAGCGCTGACTCGATTTCCATCGTGCCCATGCGGTGACCCGAGACGTTCAGCACGTCGTCGATGCGGCCCATGATCGTGAAGTAGCCGGTCTTGATGTCGCGAATCGAGCCATCCCCCGCCAGATAGATCTTGCCGCCCAGCTCCGACGGGAAGTAGCTCGACTTGTAACGCTCCGGATCGCCCCAGATCGTGCGAATCATCGACGGCCACGGACGCTTGATCACCAGCATGCCGCCCTGACCGTTGGGCACGTCCTGCCCGGTTTCGTCGACGATCGCCACGGCAACACCCGGCAGACCCAGCGTGCACGACCCCGGCACCAGCGGCGTGGCGCCCGGCAGCGGTGTAATGACGTGTCCCCCCGTCTCCGTCTGCCACCACGTGTCGACGATGGGGCAACGCCCGCCGCCAACGTTTTCGTAATACCACATCCACGCTTCCGGATTGATCGGCTCGCCGACGGACCCGAGAATGCGCAACGACGACAGGTCGTACTGCTTGGGGTGTACCGCCGGCGTCTGCTCGGCCGCCTTGATCAGCGAACGGATCGCCGTCGGCGCCGTGTAGAACACCGACACCTTGTGACGCGCGATCATCTCCCAGAACCGACCCGCGTTCGGATACGTCGGCACGCCTTCGAACACGATCTGCGTCGCCCCCACGGCCAACGGACCGTAGGCGATATAGGTGTGGCCGGTGATCCAGCCGATGTCGGCCGTGCACCAGAAGACGTCGTCCGGCTTGATGTCGAAGGTCCACTGCATGGTGAGCGACGCCCACAGCAGATAACCGCCCGTGCTGTGCTGCACGCCCTTCGGCTTGCCCGTCGAGCCCGACGTATAAAGGATGAAAAGCGGATGCTCCGCGCCCACCCACTCCGGTTCGCACTGATCCGATTGACCCGCGACGAGGTCCTGCAACACTTCGTCACGACCGGCCTGCATCGTCACATTGCCGCCCGTGCGGCGGTAGACGATCACGGACTTCACGTGTTCGCAGCCGCCCATGGCGAGCGCCTCGTCGACGATGGCCTTCAACGGCAGCGCCTTGCCGCCGCGCATCTGCTCGTCGGCAGTAACGACGACCACCGCCCCGGCGTCGATCACGCGCTCGTTGAGCGACTTGGCAGAGAAGCCGCCGAACACGACCGAATGCGTCGCGCCGATACGCGCGCACGCCTGCATGGCGACCACGCCTTCGACCGACATCGGCATGTAGATGACCACGCGGTCACCCTTCTTCACGCCCTTGGCCTTGAGCGCATTGGCGAAGCGGCTCACGCGCGCGAGCAGGTCACGGTAGGTGACGGCGGTCACCGTGCCGTCGTCCGCCTCGAACAGAATGGCGTTCTTGTCGCCCAGACCCGCTTCGATCTGGCGATCCAGGCAGTTATAGGACGCATTGAGCTGACCGTCCTCGAACCACGTGTAGAACGGGGCATTGGTCTCGTCGAGCACTCGGGTGAACGGCTTGTGCCAGGCCAGATTCTCCCGCGCCTGACGCGCCCAGAATCCCTCGTAATCCTTGTCGGCCTCGGCGCACAGCGCCTCATAGGCGGGCATGCCGGAGATCTTCGCTTGGGCGACCAGCGCCTGCGGCGGCGCGAAGACGCGCTGCTCCTGCAATACCGATTCGATTGCTGCCATGAGTTGTCCCCTCTTATAGATATGCAAAAACTATTGCAATCCAGCCAAAACAGATCGCTGACATCACATTAAGACGAGCGACTTACTAACGCCTTACACTGGCACACGCGAGTCCCGCGCCTCGCGCGCGGGACTCGCACGAAGGCGCCGCCGCATGGCATCAGACTGTGGCGAATTCGCTACAATCCTACCCGCATCCCCTCTGACTCGCCACCCCCGGACTCGCCCGGAGCGCCCGTGAACTCGACACCCCCGTCTCAACCGCCCTCCGCACCTCGCTCGACGGCGTCGGCCACCGACCGCTTGTTTGCGCGCTTTCCGAGCTTCGCGCTGGCCGTGGCGATGACCTTCGTGGGCATCAACGTCGGTATCGGCAAAACCATGGTCGCCGTCATGCCGGTGGCCGCCTTCGCATTGTGGCGCTTCGTGATCGCCATCATCGCCCTTGCCCCACGCTACCGGCCGGCCGCCATGCGACGCGTTACAGGCCGCCAATGGCGCAACCTCTTTGTTCAGACGTTTTTCGGTACATTCCTCTTCACCTTGCTCATGCTTTCGGGCGTGCGGATGACGACGGCCACCGCCGCCGGGGTCATCACCGCGACGCTGCCGGCCTGTGTCGCCCTGCTGTCGTGGGCGGTGTTGCGCGAGCAGCCGTCGCGACGCACGCTCGCGAGCATCGGACTGGCGATCGCCGGCGTGGCCCTGCTCAACCTGTCGCGCGCCGATACGCACGGCGCCAACGCCACCGCAGCCGCCGGCAACGCCTGGCTGGGGAATGCGCTCGTGCTCGGCGCCGTGGTCTGCGAAGCCATCTACGTGATCGTCTCGAAACGGCTCGCGGCCGAACTCGCCGCCATCGATATCTGCGCGTATACGCACCTGATCGGTGGCGCGATGATGCTCCCCTTCGGCGTGGCGGGCCTGATGGCCGTGGATTATGCGGCGCTGACACCCGGGCATTGGGCACTCATCGTCTGGTACGGCCTCGCCGCCAGTGTCTTCTCATTTTTCCTGTGGATGCGTGGCATTCGGCACGTCAGCGCCCAGCTCGCGGGGGTTTTCACGGCGATGGTGCCCGTGGCAGCCACGGCCTACGGCGTGATCTTCCTGGGCGAACGGCTGACAGCAGCCCAGGGCGCCGCACTGGCCCTGACGGTGGCTGGCATCGTGCTCGCGGCGTTGCCGCGCGCCGGTTCGCGCAAGACGCTATTGCCCGCCCGGGATTGAATCGGACACGGCGCCTGCGGCAAGACGTTGTAAAATGCCCGCCAAGCGGAATGTCGCGACGCGATATCCGTGACGGGCAAGCGGTCACCGCGTAAAGCCGGATGCTTTGCCCGATGATTTCCTGTTGGATTTGCCTTATCGATAATTACGGCCTGCTGCGGCAAGCACGGGCCAACGTCACCACTTCGTCAAAACAACCATGTCGACCCCCGGCCGCCCGTCCGACGCGCCGATGCGCCCCCTGCCCCGCATCATCTTCTTCAGCCGCTGGCTCCAATTGCCGCTGTATCTGGGGCTGATCGCCGCGCAAGGCGTCTATGTCTACAAGTTCCTGGCCGAACTTTGGCACCTGATCTCGCACGCAACGACGTTCGACGAAACGCAGATCATGCTCGTCGTGCTCGGCCTGATCGACGTGGTGATGATCTCGAACCTGCTCATCATGGTCATCATCGGCGGCTACGAGACGTTCGTCTCACGCCTCGGCGTCGAAGGCCATCCGGACGAGCCGGAGTGGCTCGATCACGTGAACGCCGGCGTGCTCAAGGTCAAGCTGTCGATGGCGCTGATCAGCATTTCGTCGATCCACCTGCTGAAGACCTTTATCGATGCCGCCCAGCAAACGCCGCACACGATCATGTGGCAAGTGATCATTCACTGTGCCTTCCTGCTTTCCGCCTTCGTCATGGCCGTCGTCAACAAGATGACGAACGATAGCCACGCCCCGGCGTACGCGACACCGCAACTCATTACCCCCACCCGTCCCCACTAAGTCGAGAGCCGTTTCATGTCTACCGTCATTAAAGAAGACGACGTCATTCAGAGCGTCGCCGGTGCCCTGCAGTACATCAGCTACTACCATCCGGACGATTACATCCAGGCGCTGGGCCGGGCGTATGAGGCCGAGCAAAGCCCCGCCGCGCGCGACGCGATCGCGCAGATCCTGACCAACAGCCGCATGTGCGCCGAAGGCCGCCGTCCGCTGTGCCAGGACACCGGCATCGTGACCGTGTTCGTGAAGGTCGGCATGAACGTGCGCTGGGACGCCAAGCGCAACCTCACCGATATGATCAACGAAGGCGTGCGTCAGGCATACATGCACCCGGACAACGTGCTGCGCGCGTCGATCGTGGCGCCGCCCGAAGCCGGCCGCAAAAACACGAAGGACAACACGCCCGCCGTCATCCACTACGAAATCGTGGAAGGCGACAAGGTCGACATCACGGTCGCGGCCAAGGGCGGCGGCTCGGAGAACAAGTCGAAGTTCGTAATGCTCAACCCGTCCGATTCGATCGTCGACTGGGTCGTAAAGACGGTGCCGACGATGGGCGCCGGCTGGTGCCCGCCGGGCATGCTCGGCATCGGTATCGGCGGTACGGCCGAAAAAGCCATGGTGCTCGCCAAGGAATCGCTCATGGACCCGATCGATATCCATGATGTGATCCAGCGCGGCCCGCAGAACTGGAACGAAGAGCTGCGTATCGAGCTGTTCGAGAAGGTCAACGCCCTCGGTATCGGCGCGCAAGGTCTGGGCGGCCTGGCCACCGTGCTCGACGTGAAGATCCTCGACTACCCGACGCACGCGGCGTCCAAGCCGGTCGCCATGATCCCGAACTGCGCCGCCACGCGTCATGCGCACTTCACGCTGGATGGCTCGGGCCCGTCGTTCCTCGCCGCACCGTCGCTCGACGCGTGGCCGAACGTGCACTGGGCACCGAATACCGAGACGAGCAAGCGCGTCGATCTCGACACGCTCACGCCGGAAGAAGTCGCCAGTTGGACGCCGGGCCAGACCCTGCTGCTCTCGGGCAAGATGCTCACCGGTCGCGACGCGGCGCACAAGCGCATCGCCGACATGATCGGCCGCGGCGAGCCGCTGCCGGTGGACTTCAATGGCCGTGCAATCTACTACGTCGGCCCGGTCGATCCGGTGCGTGACGAAGTCGTCGGCCCGGCAGGCCCGACCACGTCCACCCGCATGGACAAGTTCACCGACATGATGCTCTCGAAGACGGGCCTCGCCGTCATGATCGGCAAGTCGGAGCGCGGCCCGGCCGCCATCGAGGCGATCAAGAAGCACAAGGCTGCGTATCTGATGGCCGTCGGCGGTGCCGCTTACCTCGTGTCCAAGGCCATTCGTGCGGCTCGCGTTCTCGCCTTCGAAGACCTCGGCATGGAAGCCATCTATGAGTTCGACGTCAAGGACATGCCCGTGACGGTGGCCGTCGATTCGACCGGCGTGTCGGTGCACCAGACCGGTCCGAAGGAATGGCAAGCCAAGATCGGCAAGATCCCGGTCGCGGCAGAGTGATGCGACGTAAAACAATGTAGCCGCAATGCAGCGCGCAACAAGGCGATACATGGCGATACAGGGCTGACCCGGCCGCAAACGATCAGGTCAGCCCCGCAAGATCGAGCCCGGCCTCCGCCGGGCTTTTTTTGTCCGCTCGCCGCCGTTCCGAGCCACGCCGATGCCACAATAAGGAGCACGAATGGATCGCATTTCCATTTGCACCTTGGTTCACGAAAGGCCTGGCAAGGCTTGGCTTCCCGACCTTTTCAGGCTACGCTTCAACCGCTCGTAAACCGAATAAGGCAGGGATCCCATATGAAAGGCGACAAGAAAGTCCTCGAACTCCTCAACGCACAGCTCACGAACGAGCTGACAGCGATCAACCAGTACTTTCTGCACGCCCGCATGTACAACCACTGGGGCCTCGCAAAGCTTGGCAAGCACGAGTACGACGAGTCCATCGGCGAGATGAAGCACGCCGACATGCTCATCGAACGCATTTTCATGCTCGACGGCCTGCCCAACCTGCAGGATCTGCACAAGCTGCTCATCGGTGAGAACACCGAGGAAATCCTGAAGTGCGACCTGAAGCTCGAATACCTCTCGCAAAAGACCTGCAAGGAAGGGATCGCTCATTGCGAAAGCGTGAAGGACTTTGTCTCGCGCGAGATCTTCAACGAGATCCTGCACGACACCGAAGAGCATATCGACTGGCTGGAAACGCAGATCGACCTGATCGGCAAGGTCGGCCTGCAGAACTACCAGCAGTCGGGCATGACGTCGTTTGACGAGTAACGTCGATACGCCGCAGCACGTGGACTCACCCGCGCATCGCCGCGCCGATATCGGTTTGCAGGCTTTGCGCTAGAATTCCGGGGCCGGCCATTTGCCGGCCCCTTTTCGTTTGCCATGCCCTCCAACGCGCCGATTGGCGTTTTCGATTCCGGTCTCGGCGGCCTGTCGGTGCTTCAGGCCGTACGCGCCTTGCTCCCGCACGAGTCCCTGCTCTACGTGGCCGACTCCCGCTTCGCGCCGTATGGCGAGCGTCCAGACGCATTCATCGAACAGCGCAGTCTGGCGATCGGTCGATGGCTGCGCGAGCGCGGCGCCAAGGCGCTCGTCGTCGCCTGCAACACCGCGACGGCGCACGGCGTGGCCGCGCTGCGCGCCGATGCGCCGTGGCCAGTCATCGGCGTCGAACCCGGCATCAAGCCCGCGGCGGCGGTATCCGCGCACGGCGTGATCGGGGTCCTCGCCACGGCGGCGACGCTGCGCAGCGCGCGGTTCGCCGATCTGCTGGCACGTCACACCGCACAGGGCCAGCGCTTCCTTTGCCAACCGGGCCACGGACTCGTCGAGCGCATCGAAGCCGGTGACGTCGACTCCCCTGAAGTCACGGCGCTGCTCGAACGGTTCATCGAGCCGATGGTGTCGCAAGGCGCCGACACGCTCGTGCTCGGCTGCACTCACTATCCCTTCCTGATACCGGCCATTCAGCGACGCTTCGGCACGACGCTTTCCCTCATCGACACCGGTGCGGCCATCGCCCGCCAGCTTCAGCGACGTCTCGACACCGGTGCCCTGAACGCTCCCTGCCTGCCCGACGCCCGCGGCGGCCTCCAACTGTTCACCACCGCGAACGCGAGCGCGCTGCAAACGATGGCCGACCGACTGCTGCCCAACGCTCCGCGCGTCCAGACGGTCGATGTCGCCGATATTGTCGACATCGCGGAGATCGCCTCGAGCGGCCCGGCCAGTCGCAATCCGCCGCCAGACCTTCCCATCATTTCCGCCTGACACCACTACCGCAAACCCCTGCGCCTGGCATGGAATAGGTCGACGGCACTTGCAAAACACGATCAATTGAATAATAATTATTCTCATTAGTGTTACATTTTGACGTTTTCATCATGATCGTCTGCGTCTGCAAATCCGTCTCCGACCGCCAGATCAAGGCCTGCATCGACGCCGGTGCCACCTCGATGGAAGATCTTCAGATCGACCTCGGTGTTGCACTGTGCTGCGGCAAGTGCGGCCCTTATGTCCAGGAAATGGTGTCGGGGGCTTCACCGTGCTGTGGTCGCTCGTGCGGCGGCGGCTGCCAGTCGATCCGCGTGACGGCCGCCTCGGACGTCGTGGTCGCACCGCCTTTGGCGCTGGCCGCCTGAGACGGCGCTCGCCCCCGCGCCCACAGCCCCCCGATTGCTCTACCTGCCCGGCATCGACGTTGCCGAGCGTTCTGCCTCGTGTTGTTCGATCCGCCCCTGCGACCCGGCGTCGCATCGGCGACAGAGCCAGCCACGGGATGTCCATGCGACGATCCGCATTGGCCGCCCAGCGCCAGCCAGCGACTTGTTACCCTCTGGAGGTGTCGGATGGAACTCTTGATTGGCTTTGTTTCGACGTTATGCTTGTCGTTTTTCCTGTTTCGAAGGTGAGTTTGCGCACGGCGCCTAACCCACTGCGTTCGCCGACCGCGCCGCTTGGCGCGGTTTTCCTTTGATCGTCTATCCGGCCTGTCCCGAGCCCCGAGTTTTCGCGCACTGCGCGGCGCTCACCGTTCATCGCCGCAATTTAGCGTACCCTAGCCGTTACCATGTCGACCGTGCCCCCTTCCGGCCTCACGCTCATGCCGAGCCGCGATCCGCTGACGTCGCCGCGAGCCGCTGCGATTGCGGCAGCGATCATCGTCATCCACATTGCCGCCTTGGTCGGGCTAACGCACCTGCGCAATACCCCGGAGCAGGCAACGATTGTGCCGACGGTCTTCACCGCCACGATCATCCCGCCCCAGCCGAAGCCAGCGCCGCCGCACGCCTCCCCGCCCAAGCCAGCACCCGAGCCCCCGAAGCCGAAGGTCGCGCCGCCGCCGCCGAAACCACGCGTACCGGCACCCAATGCGATCTCACAGAAGGCGGAGCCGGTGGCGCCGCCGCAGCCAACCGCCGAGCCGGTGAAAGACACGGCACCGGTCGCGCCCCCAGCACCGCCCACCCCCGTACCGGCCGCCGCACCGCCGGGCCGCGTCGAAGGCCTGAAACTCGAATGCCCTGACCCGCCACTGATCTATCCAACGCAGTCGCGCCGGCTCGGCGAGGAAGGCGTTGTCACGGTGCGGATGGTCATCAACACGCAAGGTCGGGTGTCTGGGGCAGACATCGTCAAGTCAAGCGGGTATCCGAGACTGGATAAGGCCGCCATCGAATCGGCCTACAAGATGCGTTGCGCCGCCCCGATGAAGGACGGCCGCGCGGTGGAAACCACGGCGATGAAGCCGTTCAGATTCAACATAGACAATTAACGCAACCCTTCACGAACGGGATCTCCCGAGGAAAGCAAAATGCAAGAGTATGGTTTGAGCCACGTCTGGGCGCAGGGCGATTTCGTCACCCGAGCCATCGCGATCGTGTTGTTGGTGATGTCGGTGCTGTCGTGGACGGTCATCCTCATCAAGGGCACGCAGGTCTTTCGCCTGAGCCGCCTGACGCGCACCGCCGAGCCGGATTTCTGGCACTCAGAGAACTTCTCTGCCGGCCTGCAGAAACTGGGCGAATCCGGGCAGAACAATCCGTTCCTTGCGCTGGCCCTCGCCGGTCAGGACGCCGCCGAGCATCACCGTCAGAGCCAGCCGCATCTGCACGACAAAATGGATGTGAGCGACTGGATCACGCGCGCCCTCAAGAACTCGGTGGACGACACGGTGTCGCGTCTGCAAAGCGGCCTGGCCATGCTGGCATCGATCGGCTCGACCTCGCCGTTCGTGGGTCTGTTCGGCACGGTGTGGGGCATCTATCACGCCCTGCTGGCCATCGGCGCATCGGGTCAGACGACGATCGACAAAGTGGCCGGCCCCGTGGGCGAGGCGCTTATCATGACCGCCTTCGGTCTGTTCGTCGCCATTCCGGCAGTGCTCGGCTTCAACGCCCTGACGCGCGCCAACAAGGGCATCGTGTCGAAGCTCAACCGTTTTGCCCACAGCCTGCACGCCTACTTCCTGACCGGCGCCAGCCTGCACCCGACACAGTTCGCGACCAACGTCTCGCCGGTGCGCAAGTCCACCCCGGCCAGCGCCAGCTAAGCCGCCGAGCACGACAAGGAGTTCGCCATGGCCATGGGTTCATACAGCAGCGACGACGGTGCCGACGACGCCATGATGAGCGAGATCAACATGACGCCGCTCGTCGACGTCATGCTGGTGCTGCTGATCATCTTCATCGTGACGCTGCCGGTGCTCAATCATTCGGTCAAGCTCGACCTGCCGCAAGCCAGCAGCCAACCGGAAGACACCCGGCCGGCCAAGATCGATGTGTCGATCCAGGCCGACGGCACCGTCTTCTGGGACAAGCAGCCGGTCGACGAGACCGCCCTCAAGGCACGTCTGGCGCAGGCGGCCGAAGCCCAGCCACAGCCGGAATTGCACCTGTTCGCCGACAAGAACGTGCGCTACGAGAGCGTCGCGCGCGTGCTGTCGGACGCGCAGACGGCCGGCATCACCAAACTCGGCTTCGTGACCGCCCCCGACACCAAGTAGGTTCGGCACATTCAGGATTCGCAGAAGCGCAAGCGCGGTGCTCGTCACCGCGTTTTTTTGTCCATTGCCGACGCAAACCGACCGGCGCGGCAGCGCTTTCGCAATATTGTTCCAAACGGGTAACAATCCTTCCTGCGTTACGGACTACTCCCGGGGCCATGCCCCCCGATATAGTTGGGGCATGACTTTGGACGCACAACGCCGCCTCGGCACGCGTCGTCACAGGAGATTCCCCATGAGTACCCCATACGCGCGCCCGGTTGCCCGCATCTTCACCGCAGCGCAAACGCAGGAAGGCGCCGGCTTTTACGTCAATCGTCCATTCCCGACGCGCATGATGACGGACTTCGATCCGTTCCTCCTGCTCGACGAGATGGGTCCGATGCAAGTCGCCCCCGGCGACGCCAAGGGCGCCCCCGATCACCCGCACCGCGGCTTCGAGACCGTGACGTACTTGCTCGCCGGCGAGATGGAGCATCGCGACTCGCAAGGCCACGCGGGCAAACTCACGCCGGGTGACGTGCAGTGGATGACGGCGGGTGCCGGCGTCATCCACTCCGAAATGCCCTCGCAGGCCTTTCAGCAGCGTGGTGGCGAGATGCACGGCTTCCAGCTCTGGGTGAACCTGCCGCGCACGGACAAGATGATGACGCCGCGCTACCAGGAACTGCCGGCAGCCGGCATCCCGCGCGCGACCAGCGAAGACGGCAAGGTATCGGTGCGCGTCATCGCGGGCGAGGCGCTCGGCACGCGCGCCGCCATCGAGACCCGAACGCCGATCCTCTACCAGCACTTCACGCTGCAACCGCAGGGGGCGCTCGATCATTCGGTGCCCGCGGACTTCAACGTGTTTGCCTACGTGATCGACGGCGAGGGGCAATTCGGCGCCGAAGCCACCTCGGCCACGGCGCATCAGATGGTCGTGTTTGGCGACGCCGGCGAGCGCATTACCGTGCGCAACGATAGCGACAAGCCAATGTCGTTCCTGCTGATCGGCGGCAAGCCGCTGGGTGAGCCAGTAGCCCGCTATGGCCCGTTCGTGATGAACACGGAAGTCGAGATTCGCCAAGCGATTCTCGACTTCCAGGCAGGTCGCATGGGGCGGATTCCAGCGTCGGGTACCGCCGACTGAGGCGGCGCCGTCGGGGAGATCCCTGCCGTTCGCACCGGCCCGGCGAAATTGGGTCACAATGACACGCAGAGCGCGTTGTGGTCCGACGTCGTCGCCGGGCCGTTCTCTTCATCTCTCGACATGTTCCATGACGTCCACCGTGACGTTGATGGAGGTCCCACAGGAGTTGCCATGGCTGCAGAAGCGATAGTCACCGCCCATTTGGGCGCCGCAGGTTTTACCACGCCACTCTCGGACGGCAAGCACGAGTGGCTGGCCGACGAGCCCGCGACGCTCGGCGGCGGCGACCTCGGCCCTGCCCCGGCGGCGTTGCTGCTCTCCAGTCTCGGTGCCTGCACCTCGATCACGTTGCAGATGTATGCGCGACGCAAGGAATGGCCGCTCAAGGAAGTGAAGGTGACGCTCGCGATGAATCCGGACGGAAAACCGCCCGCCGGGACTACGCAGATCACACGCAAGATCGAACTGGCCGGCGATTTGTCCCAGGAACAACGTCAGCGCCTCTTGGAAATTGCGAATGCATGCCCAATTCACAAGGTGTTATCGGGCACCATTGCCATCGACAGCACGTTGGCCGAGTAATATCCGGCGCGACGCCGGCATGCGGTGACTGCCTACGCGCCAGCCCCGACCGAAGGAGAGACTTTCTTGCAGTACGAACACCTGATCGAGGTCAACGACCTCCTGAATCCGCTGGCCTTTGCGCTGACGCGCGATCAACTGTGGCGCGGCCTCGTGCTGCGCGCAGAGCAGCCGGAAACTTTCGTGCTCGGACTCGATACGTGCATCGTGCACGAACGCACCGACGACTCGCTCACGCGCGAGTTGCGTTTCGGTGAGGCCGTGGTGCACGACCGGGTCGTCTTCGAGGCCGGGCAGTCGGTTCGCTACGAGACGGCTGCCACCGATCAACACGCAGGCGGCACCCTCACGATGCGTATCGAAGAGCCAACGCCGACGCACTACTTTGTGCGCTTCACCTACAGCACCACGCTGCAGGAAGACGCGGCCACGGCCGACACACGCTACAGCGAGTTCGTGAAGTCCGCCTATCGCGAGGCCGACATCGACACCGTCGCGCAAATCCGGGCGCTTGCCGAGCAAGGGGTACTGGGCTAAACCACCGTCAAGCTGTGCCTTGCCGGACGTGGCCTGCCGCCGTCCGGCAATCGCTCGATTAGTCATGATCTATTCGAAAAGATCAGAGATAGTAAAATTCAAATGTAAATAGTAATGATTCTCATTTAATATTCATCTCACAGTCAGCCACACGGATGAGCGAGATGACCGCAAGCCACACCCCAGCCCGCCAGACCCCGCCCGCCACGGCGCCGCGCCGTACCTTGTCGGCGTCGCGCGTGCAAGCCGCCAGCCCGACGGCGGCGAAACCGGCCAGCCACGCGACGGGGCGCGCGCTCACCAGCGATCACCTGCTGCAAGGCACGCAATGCGTGAACATCCTGCACAACGGACAGACGTATCAGTTGCGCGCCACGCGATATGGCAAGTTGATCCTGACCAAGTAAGCCGTTGAATCGATCAAGAATTCTGGCGGTGGCACGACCACGACCGTGCCCCCTCCTTTACCGAGTTTTGTGGGGACCACCTCGCCTAAGAGGTGTTTGGCAGTAGCCAGCGAATGCAACGCAATCCCATGTAGTTACGGCAAGCCCCTCTCTACCCGCGTTGCACGCCAGCCAAGCCACTTTTTTTGTCCACCCACTCGTGTTTCATTGGTGTTCTCCTCCTGGCCCAGCCCCTGCCAAGCCTCAGGCGGCGGCCATCCGGCCTGACAAGCCGTTGACCCGTCCACAAGGACGGGTTTTTCTTTGGGACCGTCAAAAAAAAAGCATCGCCGACGCTCGTCGGCGATACCTCTTCTCTTTCCGGCACCGGGGGCGAGCCCCCGGACGCGCATCGGTACCAGGTGTTTGTGCGCTCTTGCTTATGCGGCGCCCTTCAAGGTCGCGATTCCGGCCCGCGCAATCTGGGCATCCTGCGCCGACTTGACGCCCGACACACCCACGGCCCCGATCACGTTGCCGTCCACGACGATGGGCACGCCACCTTCGAGCATCGCGGTGTTCGGCGCGCTCAGGAACGCAAAGCGGCCGCCATTGATCATTTCTTCGAACGCGCCGCTCTCGCGACGGCCGACCGCCGAGGTCTGCGCCTTGCCCAGCGACATCATGGCGGTGCTGGGAGCCGCGCCGTCCATACGATGCAGCGACAGGGCATGACCGCCGTCGTCGACAATCGTGATGCACACGTTCCAGCCATTCGCGGTGGCTTCGGCCACGGCGGCGGCGTTGATTTTCTGCACGTCTTCAACGCCCAGGACAGCTTTCGTCTTCATACGTCTCTCTCGTTTGAGGTTGGCAATTCAAGGAGTCCGCGCCGATGCGCGGCTCCGGTTCGTTCATCGTCCTGCCCGAGACGCCAGTGCCGCGTGGCCTCTCGATGCAGATGGACGGCTCAATGTCCCACTGCCAGGGCCATCCATTCGCGCAGCGCCTGATGCGTAGTACGCAAGCCGCCAACGGTAGGCCACCAGCCCGGCATGACATCCGATTCGAACGCGTTCGCGTTGCAGCACGGTGCGGGTACCACCGTAAGACCGGCACGTTCGAACTGATCGCGGGCGCGGCGCATATGCCAGGCACTCGTGACCAGATAGACGCGCGACACGCCGGCGTTCGCCAACATACGCGCGCTGAAGGTGGCGTTTTGCGCCGTATTCAACGATTGTCCTTCGATCCAGCGCACCGGGACACCGAATTCGTCGGTGGCGACTTGCGCCATCATGCGCGCCTCGACCACTTCACCGGTCGGACTGCCTCCCGAGACGAGCACCGGTAATTGCGTGCGACGCGCGAGCAGCACTCCGTAACGCACGCGAGCCAGTGTCGCGTCGTTCACATCGGCACCGCTTTCGCGCCCAAATTCAGGCGCGTGCCGGGTCGCGCCGCCACCGAGGATCACCACCGCCTGAGGCAGCGTCGCCGCCGCCGAGGGCAACTGACGCGCGGCGTCGAGCGGCGGGAGCTCAAGCACAGCCCCGACTTCCAGCGGATCGGCCAGTTGTCGGCCGAACCAAGGCATCGCCTGCACCCAGAGCGCCAATGCGGCGGCGACCGCCAGCGTTTTGCCGACGCGCGGGCAGCGCCGCCAAACGACGAAAGCGGCGACCGCAAGCACCAGGACGTTGACTGGCGGCAGAAACAGGTTGACGAGAAGGTTGCGGGCAAGCCAATCGAAGGGCATCCGGCCAGTGTACTGGACTGCACCGCAGAGTGCACCCGTTGTCTATGACATTTCACCCCCGATAGGGGGGGCAGTCCGTATCGCGTGAGACACGTCGGACCGGCCGCATGGGCGGTGGCGGACGCAACGCCACGAAAGACGCCCGCGCGAGCGCACGGGCGTATGGCGCGGCTGCGGCAGCGACAGCCGCGACTCAGGCGAGCAAACTACGCAGCATCCACGCGTTCTTCTCGTGCAGTTGCATGCGTTGCGTGAGCAGGTCGGCGGTCGGTTCGTCCGACGCGGCGTCGACAGTCGGGAAAATGCCACGCGCGGTGCGTGTCACCGCCTCCTGCCCGTCGACCAATTGGCGAATCATCTCTTCGGCCGCCGGGACTCCGTCGGCTTCGGGAATCGATGACAGCTTCGCGAACTCCTTGTAGGTCCCCGGTGCCGGGTATCCGAGCGCACGAATACGCTCGGCAATCTGGTCGACCGCCAGCGCGAGTTCGTTGTACTGACCTTCGAACATCAGGTGCAGCGTGTTGAACATCGGACCGGTCACGTTCCAATGGAAGTTGTGTGTCTTCAGGTAAAGGGTGTAGGTGTCGGCCAGCAGATGGCTCAATCCATCGACGATACGCTTTCGATCCTTTTCGCTGATGCCGATGTTCACGCTAGCCACATTGTTCTTCTTTGCCATGGTCTGACTCCGTTGTTGATGGCGTCCCCTTCGTGCGGCAGGGACACACTGCAATGAAAATGCCGACGGCGCCCAACGCACCCTGGCTTCCGTCGGCATCGATCCAGTCTATCGGGATCGTGTGACGATACCCGGCACACCTGGGTGTGATACCGCCCTCTCGTCGATGTTCCTCGCGAGGGATCTCCGTACTTTCCTCAAGACTTGCGGGTCACCATTCCGGTTACACTGCGCGCATGTCCGCCGACCCCGCAGATTCCGCCAACCGCCTGTCGATGCCCGACCGCCCTGCCGCGCACGGTGCATTGAACCCCGCCACGCCCCTCTCGCAGACGCCGCTGCCACGCCAACTCCTGGTGACGCCCGACATCGTGTCGCGTTCGCAGATCGCCGGGTTCGCGTCGCAACTCGCGCAAGCGCTCGCCCGCGGCATCCGTCTTGTCCAGCTTCGCAATCGTTCGCTCGATGCCGACGGCTACCGGGCCCTGGCGGAGAGCGCCCTGGCCTTGACGCACGCGGCTGGCGCGCAGCTCATCCTCAACCCGCCGCACGACGTCGCGGATCTCTGGCTCGACGCCCCGAACGGCATGCATGCGAGCACCGTTCCGCAGGCCGACGGCTGGCATCTGACGAGCGCGCGACTCATGGGCTGTCAGCGTCGCCCTGTCGGCTGGCGGCTCGTGAGCGCGGCCTGTCATGACGCCGCGCAGGTCGAACGCGCCACCCGCCTGGGCCTCGACTTCATCACGCTTTCGCCGGTGCTCGCCACCGCGACCCATCCGGATGCCAAGCCACTCGGCTGGCCGGCGTTCACCGCGCTCGCCACGCAGACGTCGCTGCCGGTGTTTGCCCTTGGCGGCATGCGGGCCGACGTCTTGACGAGCGCGCGCAACGCCGGGGCTTACGGCATTGCGGCGATACGTGCCCTCTGGCCGTAGTCGAACCCCAAGTGGCACCTCGCGCCCCTCGAAGCCACTGTCATGTCAGATTAATTATTTTTATTGAAACGGTCGAATCAATCGTTTTTATATACTTAATAGCCAAAAGCAATACGCCGCAGCACAACGCTGCGGCGTATGACGTTTTCGACGATAACGGGCCGGGCGTGACCCCGTGTGTCAGTTCGACGTCGCCGGCAAATCGAGCGGAATCACGCCCGGCAGACGGCATCGGGCGACGGCTTGCGCCACCGCGTCGATCGCCGGCAGCCGCGTGAAGCTCTTGCGCCACGCCAGTACGACGCGGCGGTCGGGCACTGGCGCCGAGAATGGCACATAGCGCAGCAGACTATCCGGCGCCAGTGTTTCGGGCACCGACGTCTTCGGCAGCACGGTGATGCCTACGCCGCTCGCGACCATATGGCGAATCGTCTCGAGCGAGGACCCCTCAAATGTCTTCTGGATACCGTCGGCATTCTGCGAGAAGCGCATCAGCTCCGGACACACGCCCAGGACGTGATCGCGGAAACAATGCCCACTGCCCAGCAACAGCATCGTCTCCTGCTTGAGATCGCCCGCGTCGATGTGCGCGCGCTCAGCCCAGGGGTGCGAGCGCGGCAGCGCCACGACGAAAGGCTCGTCATAGAGCGGCCGCACCATCAGGCCGCTCTCCGGGAACGGCAGCGCCATCACCGCCGCATCGATTTCGCCCTGCTTGAGCAGTTCGATGAGCTTGAGCGTGTAGTTCTCCTGCAGCATGAGCGGCATCTGCGGCGTCGTCTCGATCATCTGCTTGACCAGGGACGGCAGAAGATACGGCCCGATCGTGTAGATGACGCCAAGGCGCAGCGGCCCGGCAAGCGGATCGCGTCCCTGCTTGGCGATTTCCTTGATCGCGATCGTCTGCTCGAGCACACGCTGCGCCTGCGCAACGATCTGCTCGCCAAGCGGCGTCACGCTCACTTCCGCGGCGCCACGCTCGAAAATCTGTACGTTCAGCTCGTCTTCGAGCTTCTTGATGGCCACCGAGAGCGTCGGCTGGCTGACGAAACACGCTTCCGCCGCGCGACCGAAATGGCGTTCGCGCGCCACCGCCACGATGTACTTGAGTTCCGTGAGGGTCATGTCGTCTTAACCTGTGTAAATTAATCGAGTTACCGCAATCGATAGATTTTGTTTTTTATAGCACAATCGAGCGGCAATTGCCCGTTTTCGGTCGACGTCCGCGCTGATGCCTGCATTGATGTCCTGCCGCCCGAGCGTCATGCCGACACCGGGGTCATGCCTTCAGATAGTCTTCCCGCGCGCCGAGCCAGCGCTCCAGGTGCGCAGCCACGGCACCGGGATGCGACGCGAGCAACGCATCGGCCACTTCCTGCGCGCCGGGGATCAACCAGGCGTCCTCGTTCAGGTCGACGAAGCGCAACATCGCCGCGCCCGACTGCCGCGCGCCGAGAAACTCGCCCGGGCCGCGAATTTCGAGATCGCGTCGCGCGATGACGAATCCGTCGGTGGTCTCGCGCATCGTCTGCAAACGCGCCTTCGCGCCCATCGATAACGGCGACGCGTACATCAGCAGGCACACGGATTCTGCCGAGCCGCGTCCGACACGTCCGCGCAGCTGGTGAAGTTGCGCGAGCCCGAAGCGCTCGGCGTGCTCGATCACCATCAGCGAGGCATTGGGCACGTCCACACCCACTTCGATGACCGTGGTCGCCACCAGCAGATGGGTGTCGCCGCGCGTGAAGTCGTCCATCACAGCCGCCTTCTCCGCCGGTGAGAGCCGCCCGTGCACAAGGCCCACGCGCAGTTCGGGCAGCGCCGCAACCAATTGCGCGTGCGTATCGACGGCCGTCTGCAGTTGCAGCGCCTCGCTTTCCTCGATCAGCGGGCATACCCAATACACCTGACGGCCGGCCAGCGCCGCCGCCCGAACGCGCTCGACCACTTCCGGACGCCGCGTGTCACTGATCAGCTTGGTCACGACGGGACTGCGGCCCGGCGGCAACTCGTCGATCACGGAAACATCCAGATCGGCGTAATACGTCATGGCGAGCGTACGCGGGATGGGCGTCGCGCTCATCATCAACTGATGCGGCATGGCATTGCCGCCCATGCCGGCCGCTTGCATCTTGCTGCGCAGCGCCAGACGCTGCGCCACGCCGAACCGATGTTGCTCGTCGACCACCGCCATGCCCAGCCGGGCGAACGTGACGGTATCCTGAATGATGGCGTGCGTACCGATAACGAGCTGCGCGGCGCCGCTCGCCACGCGCGCGAGGGCCTCGCGCTTTTCCTTCGCCTTCATGCTGCCCGCCAACCACGCGAGCTCGACGCCCAAGGGAGCGAGCCAGCCCGAAAGTTTGCGCAGATGCTGCTCCGCGAGAATCTCGGTCGGCGCCATGATCGCCGCCTGATACCCAGCGTCGATGGCCTGTGCGGCGGCCAGCGCCGCAATGATCGTCTTGCCGCTCCCCACGTCCCCCTGCAGCAGGCGCTGCATCGGATGGGGTTCCGCCAGATCGGCGCGGATCTCGGCCCACACGCGCTGCTGGGCGCCGGTCAGACGGAACGGCAGCGCCGCCTCGAAGCGCTCCAGCAAGCCCCCCGGCACCCGCGCGCCGAGCGCCGGGGCCGCGAGCCGTCGACGCGCCGCCTGCGCCCGTTTGAGCGACAGTTGCTGTGCAAGCAATTCCTCGCACTTGATGCGTAGCCACGCCGGATGGGAGCGCTCGACAAGCGCCGTCTCCGACACATTGGGCGGAGGCGCGTGCAGCAAGTGCACGGCGTCGGCCAACGCCGGCAGAGGATGGTCGGGGCCCAAGACGCGCTGTAGCAGTCCTGGCGGCAGCAACTCGGGCAGCGGCGTGCGCTCCATCGCGTTGTGGATGGCTTTGCGCAGATAGGCTTGCGACAAGCCCGCGGCACTCGGGTACACCGGCGTAAGGGACTCCGGCAACGGCGCCGCGGCGTCCTGCACCACGCGATATGCGGGGTGCACCATCTCCAAACCGAAGAAGCCGCCACGCACTTCGCCGCGCACGCGCACACGCGTGCCGACGGCGAGCTGTTTCTGCTGGCTACCGTAGAAATTCAGAAAACGCAGCACGAGTTCGTGACCGTCGTCCGCAATGCGTACGACCCATTGACGGCGCGGCCGATAGGCCACATCGCTCGACGTGACGACGCCTTCCACCTGCGCCAATTCGCTCGGCAGCACATCGCCGATCTTGCGCAGCGTGGTTTCGTCCTCGTAACGCATCGGCAGATGCAGAATCAGGTCGATGTCGCGCTTCAGACCGAGCTTGACGAGCTTATCGGCCGTGCCGGAGCCAGCCGTCTTGCGCGCAGCGCTCTTCGCATTTTTCGAAGACTTGGCCGACTTGGCGGGCGCCGTCTCGTCAGCGCCGGTTGGCGCCGTAGCCGGCAAGGCCGGGCGCCGCGCACGTTTGGCCGCGGGGCGTGGCGCGACGTCGACCTGCGCGCTGGCGGCATCGGCAAGATCCACGAGGTCGGCAGGGGCGTCGTCAGGCGCGGTGGCGGGCATTCTGCGTTCGGTCATGCAGTCGCGAGTCGGGAGCGTTCGGCCACGAGGCGCACACCATGCCGGCAGGCCTTCGGACGAACCAAGTAAAATGTCGGTTGCTACGCATTGTAAACGCTGATGTATACCCTTTCCGATTTCGATTTCGACCTGCCGCCCGAACTGATCGCGCAGACGGCGCTCACCGAGCGCACCGCCAGCCGCCTGCTGGAGGTCGATGGCAGCGTCACGCCGCCCCATCTGTACGACCGGCGCTTCGCCGATCTGCCCAGCCTGCTCGCCCCCGGCGACCTGCTTGTGTTCAACGATACCCGCGTCATCAAGGCGCGCCTGTTCGGCCAGAAGGCGAGCGGCGGCAAGATCGAAGTGCTTGTCGAGCGCGTGATCGACAACCGCACCGTGCTTGCGCAGATCCGCGCAAGCAAGAGTCCAGCGCCGGGCACCGTCCTCCACCTGGCCGATGCATTCGATGTGACCGTCGGCGAGCGCGTCGAACCGTTCTACACGCTGCACTTCCCGGACGACTGCTATACGCTGCTGGAGACCTACGGCCGTCTGCCGCTGCCACCGTATATCGCGCATGACGCCGACGCCGCCGACGAAACACGCTACCAGACCGTCTATGCCCGCAACCCGGGCGCGGTGGCTGCGCCGACCGCCGGGCTGCACTTCGACGACACCCTCTTCGCCCGACTCGACGCCTTGGGTGTGCACCGCGCCACGCTCACGCTGCACGTGGGCGCCGGCACGTTCCAGCCGGTGCGCGTGGAGAACATCGGCGAGCACAAAATGCACTCGGAGTGGTACGAGATCACGCCGTCGCTGGTCGATGCCGTCGCCGCCACGCGCGCGCGCGGCGGCCGCGTGGTGGCGGTCGGCACGACGTCGATGCGCGCCCTGGAGTCCGCCGCACAAGCCACGCTAGCCGCGGGCGGCACGCCGGGCACGCTGCGCGCCGGCAGTGCCGAGACAGACATCTTCATCACGCCAGGCTATCGTTTCCAGTTGGTCGACCGGCTCATTACCAACTTCCACTTGCCCAAATCGACGCTGCTCATGCTGGTGTCGGCGTTCTCGGGGATGGCGACGATTCGCGCGGCCTACCAGCACGCCATCGAGCAGCGCTACCGCTTCTTCAGCTACGGCGACGCGATGATCCTCTCGCGCGTGGCGCCGCACGACGCGCCGAAAGCCGCCGCCTGACCCCGGCCACCTGACGCAGCGCGGCCGTGCGGTCGACGGCCGTGCGACCCGGTACAATATCGCCTTGGCCGCGCATGGGGCGCTGGCCGCTTTTTTTGACGTCCCGCGCGGGCGCCGGCTTGTGTTGCCGGTGGTGCCGGGGCGCACGACACATGCTCAAGTTCGAACTCATCACCACCGACGGGCAAGCCCGCCGGGGGCGCGTCACGCTCAACCATGGCGTCGTCGAGACGCCCATCTTCATGCCCGTCGGCACCTACGGCTCGGTCAAGGCGATGTCGCCGGCCGAACTGGTCGAGAACAACGCCCAGATCATCCTCGGCAATACCTTCCACCTCTGGCTGCGCCCCGGGCTGGAGACCATTGCGGCCCATGGCGGACTGCACCGCTTCATGGGCTGGGATCGTCCGATTCTCACGGATTCCGGCGGTTTTCAGGTGTTCAGCCTCGGCGAACTGCGCAAGATCAGCGAAGAAGGCGTGAAGTTCGCGTCCCCCGTGAATGGCGACCGCCTCTTCCTTTCGCCCGAAATCTCGATGCAGATCCAGCACGTGCTCAATTCGGACATCGTCATGCAGTTCGACGAATGCACGCCGTACGAGATCGACGGTCGCCCGGCCACGGAAGTCGAGGCCGGCCAGTCGATGCGCATGTCGATGCGCTGGGCCAAGCGCTCCATCGACGAATTCAACCGTCTCGAGAACCCGAATGCGCTGTTCGGGATCGTGCAGGGCGGGATGTATGAACATTTGCGCGATGAGTCGCTCGCCGGGTTGTCGGCACTGGACTTCCACGGCTATGCGATTGGCGGATTGTCGGTCGGCGAGCCGAAGGAAGACATGATGCGTGTGCTCGAGCACGTGGCCCCGCGGTTGCCGGCGAACAAACCGCATTACCTGATGGGGGTCGGCACGCCGGAGGACCTCGTGGCCGGCGTGGCGGCGGGCATCGACATGTTCGACTGCGTGATGCCCACGCGCAATGCCCGCAATGGCTGGCTCTTCACGCGATTCGGCGATCTGAAGATCCGCAACGCGTCGCACAAGACCGATACGCGTCCCCTGGACGAAACTTGCGGCTGTTACGCCTGTCGAAACTTTTCGCGCGCCTACCTGCACCATTTGCAGCGAGCCGGGGAGATTCTGGGCGCGCGACTCAACACCATCCACAACCTGCATTACTATCTCACGCTGATGCAGGAAATCCGGGATGCCATCGAAGCCCACCGTTTCGACGCGTTTACGGTCCAGTTCCGGGCCGATCGCGCGCGCGGCGTGCATTGACGGCCAGCGCGCACAAGCGGGCACCGAAACCCGGGGATCGGGGTTGGGCAGTGGTAAAATGCCGGGCTTGGATCCTGCATCCTCGCACCGAAACACACGCCGCGCGTGTCCGGAGTCCCGGCCACACGCGGCTTTTACACGTCTTACATAAGGAGAACCGAACGTGCTGATTTCCGAAGCTTTCGCTCAGACGGCAGGCGCCGCGAGCCCGACCAGCAACCTGATGAGCTTCCTGCCGCTCGTGCTGATGTTCGTGGTGCTCTACTTCATCATGATCCGTCCGCAAATGAAGCGCCAGAAAGAAACGCGCAACATGCTGTCGGCCCTCGCCAAGGGCGACGAAGTCGTGACCTCGGGCGGCATGGCCGGTCGTATCTCGAAGGTGGGCGAGACTTTCGTGACCGTGGAGATCGCCGAGAACGTCGAGATCAATGTGCAAAAGGGCGCTATCACCACCCTGCTGCCGAAGGGCACCCTCAAGGCGCTCTGAGCCTTCGCGCCACCGCACTGCGGCCGCCCTACCGGCGGCCGCAGTGCATGGCAAGCTGGTCTGAAGCACGGTTTGCCACAAGGCATCACCCTAGCCCGCTGCTATGAATCGCTATCCTCTCTGGAAGTACATCGTCATTCTGGTGGCCCTTGCCATCGGCGTGCTCTATACGCTGCCAAACCTGTTCGGTGAAACGCCGGCAGTACAGATTTCCAGCGTCAAGGCGACCGTCAAGGTCGATCCCTCGACGCTCGCACGCGCCGAAGACGCACTCAAGGCGCAGAACATCGCCTACCAAGGCGCCGTGTTCGACAGCACGAGCAACAACCCGAGCGTGCGCATTCGCTTCGCCGACACCGACACGCAGTTGCGCGCCAAGGACTTGCTCCAGACGGCGCTGAACAACGACCCGACGGATCCGACCTACGTCGTCGCGCTCAACCTGCTCTCGGCCTCGCCGGAATGGCTCACCCGAGTCCACGCGCTGCCGATGTATCTCGGCCTCGACCTGCGCGGCGGGGTGCACTTCCTGCTGCAAGTCGACATGGCCGGCGCCATCACCAAGCGCCTGGACGCGAGCGCCGCCGATGCCCGCACGCTGCTGCGCGACAAGAACATCCGCCACAGCGGTGTGACGCGCACGGACAGCGGTATCGAAGCCGTCTTCAGCGACCAGAACGACGCCGAGCGCGCGCGTGGTGCCCTCACCGACGGTCTGCCCGATCTGTCCTACACCACGCAAGCCGGCCCGAACGGGACGTTCAAGGTCGTGGGCGCGTTCACGGATGCGGCCCGTCGCGCGGTACAGGACAACGCAGTCAAGCAGAACATCGTCACGCTGCATAACCGGGTCAACGAACTCGGTGTGGCCGAGCCGGTGATCCAGCAGGAAGGCCCGGATCGGATCGTCGTGCAGTTGCCCGGCGTGCAGGACACCGCCAAGGCGAAGGACATCATCGGCCGCACGGCAACGCTCGAAGCGCGCCTGGCCGATCCGGACGCGCCGCGCCTCATCACGGCCAACACGCCGGTGCCGCCGCAGGACGAACTGTTCCTGCACGGCAACGGCGCGCCGGTGATGCTCAAGCGTCAAGTGATCTTCAGCGGCGATCGCATCACCAGCGCCTCGGCGGGCTTCGACGATCACCAGCAGCCGTCGGTCAGCATCAAGCTCGACGCCGCCGGCGGCCGTGTGCTGCGCGACGTGTCGCGCGACAACATCGGCAAGCCGATGGGCATCGTGCTGTTCGAGAAGGGCAAGGGCGAAGTGCTGACGGTGGCGAATATCCGCAGCGAACTGGGCCAGAGCTTCCAGATCACCGGCATGGGCTCGGCGCAGGCCGCCAATGACCTGGCACTGCTGCTGCGTGCCGGTTCGCTGGCCGCCCCGATGGAGATCATCGAAGAACGCACGATCGGCCCGAGCCTCGGTGCCGACAACGTGCAAAAGGGTGTCGACTCGGTGATGTACGGCCTGGCCGCCATCACGTTGTTCATGATGGCGTACTACATGCTGTTCGGCGTGTTCTCGGTGATCGCCCTGCTGTTCAACCTGTTGCTGCTGGTGGCCGTGCTCTCGATGATGCAAGCCACGCTCACGCTGCCCGGGATTGCGGCTATCGCGCTCACGCTCGGTATGGCCATTGACGCCAACGTGCTGATCAACGAACGCATTCGCGAAGAACTGCGTGCCGGTGCGTCGGCACAGAAGGCCATTTCGCTGGGCTTCGAGCACGCCTGGGCAACGATCCTGGATTCGAACGTGACGACGCTCATTGCCGGTCTGGCGCTGCTGGCGTTCGGTTCGGGCCCGGTGCGTGCATTCGCCGTGGTGCACTGCCTGGGTATCCTGACCTCGATGTTCTCGGCCGTGTTCTTCTCGCGCGGCCTGGCCAACCTGTGGTACGGCGGCCGTCGCAAGCTCAAGACGCTGGCGATCGGTCAGGTCTGGCGCCCGGACGGTGCGAAAACCGCACCCGACGCAGGCGAGCAATAACCGCAGGCGCGAGAGGAAACAGTCATGGAATTTTTCCGCATCAAGAAAGACGTGCCGTTCATGCGGCACGCCCTGATTTTCAACATCATCTCGGCGCTCACGTTCGTGGCGGCAGTGTTCTTCCTGCTCACGCGGGGCCTGCACATGTCGATCGAGTTCACCGGCGGTACGGTCATGGAAGTGGCCTACACGCAGGCGGCCGATCTCGAGAAGATCCGGGGCGAAGTCGGCAAGCTCGGCTATCGCGACGTGCAGGTGCAGAGCTTCGGCACCTCGCGCGACGTGATGATCCGACTGCCGATTCAGAACGGATCTGACGGCAAGCAGGTCACCAGCGCACAGCAAAGCGACGCCGTGATGTCCGCCCTGAAGGCAGACGCCCCCAACGTGCAGTTGCGTCGCGTGGAATTCGTCGGTCCGCAGATCGGCCACGAGCTGTTCACGGATGGCCTGCTGGCGCTGACCTTCGTGGTCATCGGCATCATCATCTACCTGTCGTTCCGCTTCGAATGGAAGTTCGCCGTGGCCGGCGTGATCGCCAACCTGCACGACGTGGTGATCATCCTGGGCTTCTTCGCCTACTTCCAGTGGGAGTTCTCGCTGGCGGTGCTGGCCGGGGTGCTGGCGGTGCTCGGCTACTCGGTAAACGAATCGGTCGTGATCTTCGACCGGATTCGCGAGACCTTCCGCAAGATGCGCAAGGCAACGGTGCGCGAAGTCATCGACCACGCCATCACGACAACCATGTCGCGTACGATCATCACGCACGCGAGCACGGAAATGATGGTGCTGTCGATGTTCTTCTTCGGTGGGCAGACGCTGCACTACTTCGCCCTCGCCCTGACCGTCGGTATTCTGTTCGGTATCTACTCGTCGGTGTTCGTCGCCGCCGCCATCGCGATGTGGCTCGGCGTGAAGCGCGAAGACCTCATCAAGCACAGCAACAAGGACGGTGAAGAAGGCGTCGATCGCAACGATCCGAACTTCGGCGCACGGGTCTGACCGGCTCGCAGCGCATCGTCAGGAAGACCGCCGGCATGTCCGGCGGTTTTTTTTCGTGCGCTCGTCGCGCACGGGCGTCACCATGCAAAACGGGCCGCAGAAGCGGCCCGTCTCGTTGAAGCGGTGGAAGCGTTCTGGGCGTGCTCAGACCCGCTTGGCGAGCGATTCGGCGATACCGACGTAGTTCGCGGGCGTCATTTGCAGCAGACGGGCCTTCGCGTCGTCGGGGATGGCCAGTTGCTTGATGAAGTCCTGCAGCGCTTCGCGCGTGATGCCCTTGCCGCGCGTCAGCTCCTTGAGCTGCTCGTACGGATTGGGCACCCCGAAGCGGCGCATCACGGTCTGCACCGGCTCGGCCAGTACCTCCCACGTGTTGTCGAGGTCTTCGTTCAAACGCTGCGGATTGACTTCGAGCTTGTCCAGGCCACGCTTGCATGAGTCGTACGCGAGCAGGCTGTAGCCGAAGGCCACGCCGATGTTGCGCAGCACGGTCGAGTCGGTCAGGTCACGCTGCCAACGCGAGACCGGCAGCTTGTCGGCCAGATGGCGCAGCACGGCGTTGGCCAGACCGAGGTTGCCCTCCGAATTCTCGAAATCGATCGGATTGACCTTGTGCGGCATGGTCGACGAACCGATCTCGCCGGCCTTCGTCTTCTGCTTGAAGTAACCGACCGAGATGTAGCCCCAGATGTCGCGGTTCAGATCGAGCAGGATGGTGTTGGCGCGCGCGACGGCGTCGAACAGCTCGGCCATGTAATCGTGCGGCTCGATCTGGATCGTGTACGGGTTGAACGTCAGGCCCAGGCGCTGCTCGATCACGGTCTTCGAGAAGGCTTCCCAGTCGTATTCCGGGTAGGCCGAGAGGTGGGCGTTGTAGTTACCGACCGCACCGTTCATCTTGGCGAGCAGCTCGACGCGGCGAACGCGCTCGAGCGCGCGGGCCAGGCGCACGGCCACGTTGGCCAGTTCCTTGCCGAGCGTGGTCGGCGACGCCGGCTGACCGTGCGTGCGCGAGAGCATCGGCTGCGCGGCATGCTCGCGGGCCAGTTCGCCGAGCTTGGCGACCAGCGATTCGAGCGCGGGCACGACGACCTTGTCGCGCGCGCCCTTGATCATCAGACCGTGCGAGGTGTTGTTGATGTCCTCCGACGTGCAGGCGAAGTGGATGAATTCGCTCGCCTTTTCAAGTTCCGCCTGGCCCTGCACCTTCTCCTTGAGCCAGTACTCAACGGCCTTCACGTCGTGATTCGTGACCTTCTCGATGTCCTTGATGCGCTGCGCGTCGGCGTTCGAGAACTGGGTGGCCAGGTTCAGCAGGAACGTCTCCGCATCGGCCGAGAACGGGGCGATTTCCGCGAAACCGGCCTTTGACAGGGCGATCAGCCAGTGGATTTCGACCGTCACACGGTGGCGCATGAACGCCGCTTCGGACAGCCACGGACGCAGGGCGTCGGTCTTGCTGGCATAACGGCCGTCGAGCGGGGAAAGCGCGGTCAATGGGGAGAATTCGTCGGACATGGCACTGGGCACCGAAAAGGAAAATCGGGGGAGCCGGCGAGCCGCCAACTCGGAAAGGCCGATATTTTACCATTCTCGGCTTCGCCCATCCCGGCGCGGCACAACTTTGTCGCAATTCCGGTCGTCATCGCCCTGTGCCGCGGCGTTCGCAACACGCGCGCGCGACACCCCGGAGCGCACGTTATACTCTCCCCCGCACTACCGCGATTTATCAAGGATTCACATGAAGTTGATCGGTGCCCTCGCCAGTCCCTACGTTCGCAAAGTCCGCATTGTGCTGGCTGAGAAGAAGCTCGACTACAAGCTCGAGCTGGAGAACGTGTGGGCAGACGACACCCGTATCCAGCAGTCCAATCCGCTGGGCAAAGTGCCGTGTCTGGTCATGGAAGACGGCGAAGCCGTGTTCGACTCGCGGGTGATCTGCGAGTACCTCGACACGCTCTCCCCGGTGGGCAAGCTCATTCCGCCTTCGGGCCGCGAACGCGCCGAAGTCCGTTGCTGGGAAGCGCTCGCCGACGGCCTGACGGACGCCGCCGTGCAGATTCGTGTCGAGGCGATGTTTCACGACGAAGCCTCGCGCTCGCAGGCGCTCATCGACCGTCAGCGCAGCAAGATCGACGAAGGGCTGCGCGCGATGGCACGCGGACTCGACGTACGCCCGTGGTGCGCGAGCAACCGCCTGACGCTGGCCGACGTGGCCGTCGTCTGCGCGCTCGGATATCTCGATTTCCGGTTTCCGGAGATCGCCTGGCGCGACACGCATCCCAACCTTGCAGATCACTTCGCACGCATGTTCGCGCGCCCGTCGGTCGCCGACACCGTCCCCACGCTCTAGCCTGGTCCACCGACCGCGCTCCGGTCGTCGCGCCCATGCGAGGGCATGACGACCGCCGGCCGGTCGCGTCCGTGATCGCCGGCGGCTTCCGCCGACGGGCTGCGCGTCAGCAGCGCCCCCACCCCCCGCAGCAACCGCCAGGCGCGCGCCGTCGCGGCGCCGTCCGAGCCGACATCACCGCGTTCCGAGGCACGCGTTGCCCCGGCGGGTGCGTTGGTATTGGCCTTCGTGTCCGCAAGAACGGCGGCTGGCTGCACGGGCTTCATCGGCCGCACGGGCCGCGTGGTCTGCAAAGGCGGCTTGGGCACGACGGGCTCCGGACTCGCGTCGCGTAAGCGCGCGTATCCGGCCATCACCTTGCGCACGTAATTCTGCGTCTCCGGGAACGGTGGAATCTGACGCCCGTAACGCAGCACGGCGCCCTCCCCCGCGTTGTAGGCCGCCAGGGCAAGCGTCAGGTCGCCGTCGAAGCGCGACAGCAACCAACGGACGTAGGACGCCCCGGCGCGCACATTCTCGGCCGGGTCTTCGAGGCGCCGCACGCCGAAGCGCTCGCCGGTACGCGGCAGCACCTGCATCAACCCGATCGCGCCCCGCACGGACACCGCCTGCGGGTCATACCCCGACTCGGTGTCGATAATGGCGTGCAGCAGCGCCGCGTCGACCGATGCCACCTGCGCCGCGCGGCGCACCAGCGCGTCGAACGGCAGCGCGGGCTCGGCAGACATCGGCGCCGCCGTGTCGCGGCGGGCGGCGAGCGCAGGCGTTTGCGCCGGTCGCACCAACGGTTCTGGCATGGCGCGCGGCACGGGCACCACGAGCTGCGCGTCGGCCACTCGCGGGTGACGCGGCAGCAATCCCCGTTCCGTCGCCCATGCGGGCGTCGACGGCCCCATCACGCTCATCACGCTCAACACACTCCCCGCGAGCCGTGTGCGCCACCGGCGCAAATCCCGAATCCGGCGCCCACTCATACGCCGTCTCCCGAAGCCGTGCGCGCGGGCATGTCCGGCGTCTCGCTTGCGCTGGAGCCGCCCTGCAGCGTCACATCGGCGTGCGGCGTGGCCTTCGCCGCTTGCACCTCATAGGGTAGATCGAGCGCGAGCCGCAGAATCGCGGCCACCGCGTCGAACAGATCGGGGGGAATCGGCGCATCGATCTCGACGTCGTCCATCAGACGGCGCGCCACCGGCACATGTTCGACCACCGGCACGCCTTCGCGCTCGGCGAGGCGGACAATGGTTCGCGCGCGCGCATTGCGGCCCTTCTCGATAACGAGCGGCACGGGCGTCTCACCGGGCACGTAGCGCAGGCAAACGGCGAGGCGCGTCGGGTTGCGCACCACCGCCGTCGAGCGCTTCACGTTGTCCGACAGGCTGCCACTCTCGATCGTCTCCCGGTGAATGTCGCGCCGCTTGTTCTTGATCTCCCGGTTGCCCTCGACCTCCTTGGATTCCCGCTTGATCTCGTCGTGGGACATCATCAATTGCTTGCGCAGTTGATACTTCTGATATGCGAAGTCGAGCCCGCCAAACACCACGTAGGCGACGACCAGCACCGACATCAGCCAGAACAGCAACCGGGCCGTGAGGGCAAGACCGCAGGACGGCCCGCACTGCGGCAGCGCAGCGAGCGAGGGCGTGTACTGCCGGATGAGATAGAAAAAGACGACGGCCAGCACGGCCACCTTGACGAGTGACTTGCCGAACTCGAAGAGCGATTGCATCGAAAACAGCTGCTTGGCCTTGGCGATGGGATCGATGCGCTCGTACTTGGGACGAACGCTCTCGGGGGCCACGAGCATGCCCACCTGCAGCACCATCGCGAGCCATGTGGTCGTGATCAACAGCACGGCGAGACCGCCGGCGAAGCGCACGAAAAGCAGCAGCGACGGACCGAGCATGCCGCGCACGGCCTCGTCCACCGGCTCGTTGAGCCCCCCCAACATGCGCGATACGAGGGCTTGCAGCGCGTCGTAAAGCGCCGGACCTTCGAACATCAGCCACGCCAGCACCACACCGAGTTGCATGCACACGGCAAGGTCGGCGCTCTTCGCGACGCGCCCCTTCTTGCGCTCGTCCTCGATCTTCTTGGGTGTCGGCGGCTGGCTCTTTTCGCTCATGTCGGCCTCACGATGCGGGCAGCGCCAGCGCGGCCCAGGCGCGAAACACATCAGGCAGGCGATACCAGCCCTGCAGCGGCACGGCAATGGCGAACGGCAGACTGGCCACCGTCACGAGCAGCGCCATCGCGCTTTTCACGGGCATGGCGAGAAAGAACACATTGAGCTGTTGCGCGGCCCGGTTGACGAAGCCCATCGACATATCGACGAGCACCATCACCACCATCGCGGGCAGCGCCACCGCCACGCACATCACCTGCATCGCTTGCCAGAGCGCGAGCAGCCAGGCCACGCTGTCGTCATGCCATTGCCACGGCTGCCCGACCGGCAGCGCGGCGTAGGAGTCATAGAGCGCGGTGAGCAGGGCCTGCGCCGCCGGGGTGACAAAGAACAGCACGCAGAGCATCTGCGTGAGCGCGATGCCGAAGACTGACGACTGGGCCCCCATCAGCGGATTGAGCACGCTCGCCATGGACGCGCCGCGCATGGTGTCGATCACGTAGCCCGTCATGTCGACAGCCCAGAACGGCAGCGCGGCGGCGAACCCCAGCAGGCCGCCGATGCACAATTCGCGCAGGATCAGCATGCCCCACGCGCCCCAGTGCGACGGCATGTCCGGGCTCGCGTGCACGAGCGACACGACCGGCAACGCGAGCGCCAGCACCAGCGCATTGCGCAGCATGCCGGCACCGAGCATGCCGACAGAGAACACCGGCAGCAGCATCGCGATGCCCAGCGGGCGCAGCATTGCCACGCCCCACGCCACCCACCAGCCGTACAGGTCGGCCCACAGCGGCGAGAGCAAGGTGTCGACGTCGGGCGCCATGCCCGGCACGAAGGAAGACGTCATGCCGCTCACCGCATTCGACTGATCTGCTCGAACGCGTTACCCGCGTAATGCAGCAGCACGTGGCCCATCCACGCGTAGGTGGCGGCCAGCGTGACCGACACCGCGATGAGTTTGATGAGGAACTGCACGGTCTGGTCCTGCACCTGAGTGAGCGCCTGCACCAGCGAGACCAGCACGCCCACCACCGCCGCCACGACCACGGTGGGCAACGACATCAGCAGCGTGAGCCAGAGCATCTCGCTCGTGAGATTAACGACGATGGCTTCGCTCATTGACGCGCTCCGTGCCCCATCATGCGTAGGAGAGCATCAACTGGCGAACCAACTGCTCCCAGCCGTTCATCATCACGAAGATCAGCAGCTTGAACGGCAGTGCGATGGTCATTGGCGAGACCATCATCATGCCCATCGCCAGCAGAATGTTGGAGATCACCAGATCGATCACGACAAACGGCAGGTACAGCAGCAGCCCGATCTTGAACGCTTCGGCCAGTTGGCTCAGCGCGAACGCCGGCATCAGCACGAGCAGGGAGTCGCTCCCCAGGCGGTCGCGATGCGCCTGCGGCCAGGTTTCGCGACCGACGCTGGCGAAGAAGTCGCGTTGCCTCGCATCGGTGTGGCGGGTGAGAAACGCACGGTACGGCGACAGGACACTCGCATCGACATCGGCCACGAAATGCTTGGACGACAACGACACTGGACGCGCCTCGAGATTGGCCTCGATGTCGAAGGCCACCGGCGCCATGATGAAGCACGTGAGCACGAGCGATAAGCCGTAGATGGCGATATTGGGTGGAATCTGCTGCGTGCCAAGCGCATTGCGCAATAGGGCAAACACAACCGCGAGCTTCAGAAACGCAGTTCCCAGCACCACCAGCAACGGCATGATCGAGAGCAGCGACAGCAAGACGATGAGCTGCACCGGGTGGTCGAGCAGGGACATGCGAACTCCAATGAGCGTCGTTGGCTGCCGGGCTTGGCGTCTGGTCAGCGCCGACAAGGCAGAACGGAACCGTGCGACGTGCCCAACGCCAAACGCCACCGAGTGATGCCGTCGGAAGCGTTCTCCGCGCACACGGTCGGCGTGGCGCCATGCAAGCGACGCGCGCAAGCCGCAGCCTTTGGTCGAAGGATGTTAGGTCGTCTCCGGATGCACGCCCATCCGGTCACGACCCGAAATATCGCTGGGAAAATCGTCGCAAGCGGGCGTGCCATGTTCGCTTGGCGAGACCTCGATCGCGTGGCTCGCGGCGGGCGCGCCGATCATGCCGTCGATGCACACTGCGAGTCGGCCGTCTTCGAAACGCAGCAAACGCCCGGTGGCCCACGGTGAGTCGTCGCGCAGGAGCGTGACTCGATCGGCAGGCAGCGCACAAGCGGCCGCCTCGCATTGGAACGTCGCATCGCTGCCGGTACGCCAGGCGGTCAGCAACGGAATGGGAAATTGCCTCTCGGCGACGAGGGCAGACAATCGCACGATGGCCGCGTCCGGGTGTGATGCGGCGCCTGTCGACAAGGTGCCGCCGGGAGGGCCGGCGTCAGTGCCATCGAATGGGATGACGCGATGATCCAGTGGCATGCCGTCACGCATGGCAATGGCGTGATCGCCGTCCAGCAGCCAATACTCACCGCTCGCGATGTCCGCCGCCACGTCAAGGAGCACGGCATCTCCCACCTGGAGCCGCTCGCACTGCGCGCGCGGCAACGTCGCCCATCCGGCCGCCAGCGCACATCGCCGCGTCGGCAATCCCGACGGGTCGAGCGCGGTGTCGCCGGGCGTCGCCTGCCGGCAGCGCTCACGCAACCACGCCGTTGCACCATCGAGATACATCAGCGCCAACCGACGCCCCGCTCGGTGCAACACCATACCCACGCGCCACGCCGTCTCCACCTGCGCGGGCGCGAGGGTTGTCGCACGCGGCCATGATGCGGTATCGCAGGCGCCTTCGGCGGCACCGGCCACGACTGACCCGCTACCCCGTTCCGCCACATCCCCCACATCCTGCGCGTCGGCCACGGCTTCGGGCGACGTGTCAGCGCGCGCGCTGCCCACCGCCAGCGTGAGCGACGCCGCGCTCGCCTGCCATGCGGGCGGCAGCGCGTCCCACGACGACACCGGCAAGCTCGGCGCGAGCCAGTCACACCACTGCTGTGCATCGCACCAGAAGCGCGTGTGGCCAACGACACCTTCGTCGACGCTGGCGGTCACGATGAGACCGTCGCCACCCGCGCGAAGCCAGCCAACGCTGACTTGTGTATCACCCTCGGCAAGACGCACGCAGGAGACGCCCGCGAGTACGTCGTCCAACGGCCCCGACGGCGCGGTCGGGATCCCGACGTCCGGCTCAAGGGGCATAACGCGCCTCGACTTCGATCGTGACGGGCACTCTCAGCCGCGACGTCAGCGCGCGCTCAAGCCGGCCTCGATGCGCGAGCAAGCGCCGGTACATCGTGAGCTGCGCGCAGAGCAGACTCACCGTGACGCCCTGCCGCCCACGCCGCGCCTCGACGACCAACGTATCGAGTGCGCCGCCATGGACCAAGACCCGCAACGAACTGCCGCCCTCCCAGTTGGCGTCCTGGCGCGCGTACCAGATGCGCAGCCAGCGCAGCACGTCGGCGGGTCCGGAAACACACGCAGCCGGCTCGCATGCCAGGGTGAACGTCCGCTCGTGACGGTCGTCGTTTCGCCCGGCACCGGGCGTCGCCGTGTCACGCTGCGGGGAGGACGATCGGTCGCCCAGGCTGACGAACGCATCGGCTGACAGGCCACTTCGGTGAAGGGTACGCATCGTGAAGTCCTCTTGATGGCAAACGTGGTGAGCGCGTTTCGTTCTGCGTGGGTGCGCAATCCCCTCGATGCCGGACAATGGAACGGGACGATTCCCATGTCCCGTGGCCCATTCACCGGCGGTAAAACGTCAGCAACTCCCGCAGCTTCTCCTGCTTGCGTGCATTCGCCTGCAGACGTTCGTGCTGCTGGTGCACTTCGTCGGCGGCCTGCTTCGCGTGCGCGAGTGCGGCGCTGTGCCGGGTCCTGGCCTCGCCAAGTGCCGCGCGCTGCGCTTCCACCACATTCGGCGCGCTCGCGGCCTCGCGCCGCCCGTAGACGCCGCCGCACGATAGGGCGTCCTGCCACACGCGGCGCTGCGCCTCGCACGCGCGCTCGCATGCCGTGACCGCCTCGTTCGCCTCGCGCGCCGCAGCCGTCATGCGAACCAGTGCGGCGCGCAGGCTGGCATCGCGGCGTCGGGCGAGGTCGGCCAGCGCGGCGAGGCCTTCGCCATGCTTCAGTTCGCCAGATGTTCGAGCCATGCGCGTGTGTCGTCGAATGGCGCCACGTCATGCTGGGCCTGACAAAGAAAGGCGCGGATGTCCGGGGCGCGGGCGAGCGCGTCGTCCGTCTCGGGATCGTTGCCCGGCTGATACTCCCCGACGCGCACCAGCAACTCGACCTCCGCCGCCAGCGCCATCGCGCGCCTGACGCGGGCCGCCGCGTCGACATGCGGTGCATCGGTTACCGCCGCCATCACCCGAGAGAGGCTTTTCGCGACGTCGATGGCGGGATAGTGATTTGCCTGCGCAAGACGCCGCGACAGCACGATGTGACCGTCGACGATCGAGCGCACCTCGTCGGCCAGCGGCTCATCCAGGTTGTCGCCTTCGACGAGCACCGTGTAGAACGCGGTAATGCTGCCGCGCGTGCCGGTCCCCGCACGCTCCAGCAACCGCGGCAGACGCGCATAGAAACTCGGCGGCAAACCGCTCGTCGCCCCGAGCGGCTCGCCCGCCGCCATTCCGATATCGCGCACGGCGCGTCCGAAGCGCGTCAGTGAATCCATGAGCAACAACACGTCCTTGCCGTCGTCGCGAAACGCCTCGGCGATGGCCGTTGCGGTGTAGGCGGCCTTCATCCGTTCGAGCGCGGGTCGATCGGACGTCGCCACGACACACACGGTCCGTGCGCGCGCCTCGGGGGTGAGGGCTGTCTCGAGAAACTCGCGCACCTCGCGCCCGCGCTCGCCGATCAGGGCGACGACGATGACGTCGGCTTGCGCGCCGTGGCACATCATCGCCAGCAGCGTGCTCTTGCCGCCCCCCGCCGCGGCGAAGATGCCCAATCGCTGGCCGCGCCCGCAGGTGAGCATGCCGTCGATGGCGCGAATGCCGATGGGCAGGCACGTGGACACGAGCGCGCGCGTCATCGCAGGCGGCGGCTCGGCGTCCAGCGAACGCCACGCAATGCCGGACGTCACGCCCTCGTCGCTGGCGGCCGTGGGGGCCAACGGCCGTCCCAGCCCATCGAGCACCTCGCCGATCAGGTGACCGCCCACGGCCACGCGCGACGACGTTCCCAGCGCTTGCACCAGCGCACCATTGGCCACGCCGGTCGGCTCGGCATACGGCGCTAGCCACACGTGCCGCCCCTCGATCGCGATGACCTCAGCGTCAAGCGGCGGGAAGACCACGCGACATTGCTCGCCAAGTGCCGCGCCCGGCAAGCGGGCACGCATCGCATTCGGGGTGATCTGGTCGATATGCCCAAAGCGCACTTCACCGCCGGACGTTGCGCGCCACTCGTCACATGCCTTGCGCCGCGCGTCGAGCGTTCGGCGAAGCCCGTTGGCGATGCGCGCGGCGTCCGGGCGACGCATCTCAGCACGCTCCCTGTACGTCAATGGTGCCCAGCACCCGAACGTGCGGCTCGTCCGCCACCTCCTGGAACGACAACACCGCCAGGTCGGCGCGCTCGCGCTCGACGAGCTTGCGCAGGAAGCGACGCACGTCCATGGCGGTGAACAGCACGGCCGGCGTGCCGTCATGCTTGGACATGACGTCGTCAATGGCATTCAGAATGGCGTCGGTCTGCGCGGGATTCAGATCGGCATAGGAGCCCGACGCCGTCTGCCGCACGGCGGCCCGCACGGTATCTTCGATGCCGCGCCCCACGTTCCATCCCGTGACGTGTTCGGCCCCCCCGCGAAAGCGTCGCGTGATATGACGCCGCAGACCGAGCCGCACGTACTCGGTCAACATGATCTGATCGCGCTCGCGCGGCGCCCATTCGATCAGGGCCTCGAAGACGCGCCGCAGATCGCGGATCGACACCCCCTCGGCGACCAGCCGCTGCAGGACTTCCGCCGTTCGGTTGATCGGCAATTGACGTTGCAGCTCCTTGACGAGTTCGCCGTAGCGGTCCTCCATCGCATCCATCAGGAAGCGCGCTTCCTGGACGCCGAGAAAATCGGCGGCATGCGCGTCGATGACCAGCGACACGCAGTGCGCCACCCGGTCCGCGCCCTCGATCACGGTACCGCCTTGCCTCTGCCAGGCCTGGCGTTGCGCGTCGTCCAGCCAGAACAGGATCTGCCCACCGAACGGCAACGGCGTCTCGCGCGGCGCCCCGGCGTCGAGCTTGCGCAAGACGGGCACCGGATGCGCCGCATCATGGTGTGCCAACACGGCGTCAGGGGCCACATCGATCGTCATCACGCTCTCGTGATAGAGCTGAACGTCCAGAGCGTCGCTCGAGAGCGTAGCGTCGACGACCACCCGCACCTCGGGCATCGGCACACCGAACTGTTCGAACTTCCGGTCGCGCAAGGCATCGATGCCCGCTGCCAGTGCCGCGGTGCCTCCCCCCGCCTCGGCCAGCGCAGCCCCCAACCGCACCTGCAACGGCTGTGCGCCCGGGCGTCCCGGCTTCGCTTGCGCTGCGCCGGCCTCCCCGTTGGCACCGTCCTTGTCGGCGCTGCCCTCGCCTGCGACACGCCCCACCCACCACGCGGCGGCCCCCGCCAGCGCCGCGAGCAGCAGGAAGTAATGCATCGGAAAGCCCGGGATCAGGCCGAAGAGCACGAGCACGACGGCCGCCAAGCTCAGCGAGCGCGGCTGTGCGGCAAGCTGATCGGTGAGTTCGCGCGCCAGATTGCGACGCTGCTCGCCAGGCACCCGCGTGACGATAATGCCGGCCGTCACGGAAATGAGCAGCGCCGGAATCTGCGACACCAGCCCGTCGCCGATGGAGAGAATCGCGTAGATCGCCGCGGCATCGCCAGCGCTCATGCCGCGCATGAAGACGCCGACGCCGATGCCCCCCAGCAAGTTCACCACGATGATGACGAGGCCGGCGATGGCATCTCCCTTGACGAACTTCATCGCCCCGTCCATCGCGCCGTAGAACTGGCTCTCCTTCTGCACGACGCGGCGCAGGCGCTTGGCCTCGGCCGCATCGATCGTGCCCGCGCGCAGATCGCCGTCGATGCTCATCTGCTTGCCGGGCATGCCGTCGAGCGAGAACCGGGCGCCGACTTCCGCCACGCGCTCCGAGCCTTTTGTGATGACGATGAAGTTGACGACGGTGATGATCAGAAACACGATCATGCCGACGACGATGTTCCCGCCCGCCGCAAAGTCGCCGAACGTGTAGACGATGTCGCCCGCGTCGGCCCGCAGCAGAATCAGGCGACTGGTGCTGATGGTGAGTCCCAGCCGGAACAGCGTGGTCATCAGCAGCACGGAAGGAAACGCCGAAAAATCGAGCGGCTCGTTGATGTAGAGCGCCACCATCAGCAGCAGCAGCGACACGCCGAGATTGAGCGCGATGAGCAGGTCCATCACCGACGGTGGCATCGGGATGATGATCATCAGCACCGTGATGAGCAGCAGCGCGGCCAGGACGATGTCCTGCCGGCCGGCAGCGGCGCGAAGCCAGGGCAGGAGTCGCGTCACGGGCGGGCCTCGTGCCATTGCCGGGCATCGAGTCGCTCCAGCAGGCGACGCATTCGGGCAAGGCAAGCGAACCAATCGACCGCTTGTGAACGACCGCCGGCCGGCGGCGTGGCGATCAGCATCGGACGTCCCTGCGCCACGCAGGCGCGCACGGGAATGCCGAGACTCCACTCTGGCGCGCAGGTTTGCAGCAGCAGGGGCAGGCACCGCGGCGCGTGGGCAGCGCGATCGATCAGCGTCAACACCAGCGTCGCGCCGTGCGGCTCGACCTCGATCATCAACAGACAGGGGGCGAGCGAAATTTGCATGCGAGGCTCGACGCGTTGCGGCGGCAGCGCCAGCAATTCGAAAAGCTGCTCGAGCTTGCGTTGTGTCTGGGTGTCCATCGGGCGATCTTGCGTTGGGAACGTGCTTGCTGCGCACGTGCGGCGCGGAGGGCGTTCGAGAAGAGGTTGCGGCATGGTCGCGCATTCACGGCCGTGGCGGCAATCGGGCGCAGACCTGAACTTCGCGGCTTGCGTCTCGCCGGGAATCCGAGCGCGTCACAACATCATGCGCAGGCGATGCGCCCAGTTCACGATATCGGCGACGTTGTGCGCATCGAGCTTGCGCATCATGTTCAGCCGATGGGTCTCGACCGTCTTCACACTGATCGACAACAGTTGCGCGATGTCGCGATTGCGTTGCCCTTCCGCGACCAGCTTGAGCACCTGTCGCTCACGCAGCGTCAGCAGCCTCTCAGGCATCTCGAAGGCGCATGGGCGTGGCACATGCCGTGCGCTCGCCGGATCGTGCATGCCTCCGAACACGGCCGGATCGACGAAGCGCTCGCCCCGGATGACCTGGTACGACGCATGGATCAACGTCCCGCGCGGGCTGCTTTTGAGCACGTATGCTGCCGCCCCGGCCTCCAGCGACTGACGCGCGCGTTCGCTGTCGTCGCTGGCCGAGTTGACGACGATGCGCAGATCCGGCCAGCGCTGGGCACATTGGCGGATCACATCCACGCCGTCCATGCCGGGCAGGCCCAGATCCAGCAGCAGCAAGGCCGGTCGATGCACCACGCAGGCCCGGTAGACGTCGAGCCCATTGACGACCCGGGCAAGCACACGCCAGCCGAGATCCTGCTCGATCAGGAAGCAAAGTCCGTCGGCCAGTAACTCGTGGTCCTCGACAACGACGACACCGATACACCCCGTCATTCGCAGCTCCTCGACAGTTGGTCATAAGCACTTACGCAAGCGCTCATACGGATTCTTGTTCACTCTCTATCGACTTCGGGCCACTTGCGCGAATCTTGTGCCTTCGCCCGGCCCCAGGCGTAGGAAGACACCCCAAGCCACGGTCCCCGAGGCGCACTTCAGGTCTGCGCCGGATTGTGCCGGCACCTCGGCGCTTGATAATGACAAGCCTTGTGCGACGCCGTGTGGATCGACGGCGCCCCGTGATGGCGTGTGCAACAACGGATGTCGCATGCGCTTCGTTCCCCGTGCCTGTGCACTGCCTCCTTCAGATACCTATGCGTTTGCCATTTGCGCTTGCCGCGCTCGACTGGATTGCCCCGCGCGACGTACAGGGATCGCGCATTGCGCTCGATCTCGACGGCCAGCGCGGCTGGACCTGCCCGGTCGACGGCGGCTATTGCGTAGCCACGGCGGTGACACTGCCGCCGCCCACGCATATGCGTACACAGCCGCTCGCCACCGCGCTTGGCGACGACCCGGCACTCGCCCGCTGGCTCATGCGGATTTCCCTCGTGCTGGCGGGTCAACCGGCGTTGCGCGACGACAGCCTGTGCCTTGCGAACGACATCCTCTGGTGGGTTCATCGCTTCGACGCCGACGCACCGGCAGCCCGCGTAGAAGCGCAACTTCGGCGCCAACGGCTGGCCTGCACGATGGTCGCGTCGCAAGGCATGCACGCCGACGCGGCGCCGACGACGTCGCTCATGCCTCGTGCCGCCGGTCATCCCACCGGTGCCGCTGACGCCAGCCGGCGTCTTCAAGCGCTACGCCGCGGCTGACCATGCAGCCTTCCTTCACGTCGCGCGCCGCCGCCCTGCTTGCCGGGATCCTGTTGGCCACACTGGCCGTCGCGTCGTCTGCCGCGCCAGTGGCCCGGCCCGCGACACCCGACTGGCGTGGCGGCCCATTCGTCTTCCAGAGCGCCGGCACGCCCCTTGCGGAGTTGTTGCGCGACTTCGGGGCGCACCACGGCATTCCCACCGTCGTGAGTCCGCACATCGATGATCGCTTCATCGGCACGCTACCTGCGGGCGCCGCTCAGGCGACCCTCGATGCACTATCGGAACGGTATCGGCTTTCGTGGTACTTCAACGGCCAGACGCTGAACGTCTACAAGTCCAGCGAGGCAACCCGGCGCGTCGTGTCGCTGCGTTACGCCCTGCCAGGTGACCTGCTGGGGCACCTGCGCGACGCAGGCGTGCTGCACCCGCGGCACTGTGTGGCACGGACGATTCCGGCCACGCACGCGCTCGAAATCGCAGGCGTTCCGGCCTGCATCGAGACGGTCGCCATGCTCGCCGACTACCTCGAAAGCGACGCCCGCGATCAGCAGGAGAGCGAAGAGACCATCAAGATATTTCCCCTGAAATTCGCAACGGCGGACGACACAAGGTACTTTTATCGCGGGCAAGAAGTCGTCGTGCCGGGCGTTGTCAGCGTATTGAAGGATTTGATTCTCGGCGCCGGTCCGCTCGGCGCGCCGTCGGCGACGCTTGTCACGCCGGGCGCGTCGGCGGGCGCGGGCATCGACGCCGGCCGCCCCGTGGCCACCGGCACGCGAACCGGCACGCCGCGCTTCTCGGCCGATCCACGCCGCAATGCGGTCATCGTGCGCGAGCGTCGACGCAATCTGCCGATCTACGGCGACCTGATCGCGCAGCTCGACGTTCGGCCCCGCCTGGTCGACATCTCGGTGGCGATTATCGACGTGAACGCCAGCGATATCGCCGAGCTTGGTGTTGACTTCTCCGGCAGCGCGCGCCTGGGCGGCTTCGGCGCCGTGTCGCTGAACTCGCAGACGCAAGCTGGCGACGCCAGCACGTTCACGACGGTCGTCGGCGACACCAACAAGTTCATGGTCAACCTGAGCGCGCTGGAGCGAAACTCCAAGGCGCGTGTGCTGTCCCGGCCGTCCATCGTCACGCTCGACAACATGCAGGCCGTGCTCGACCGCAGCGTGACGTTCTACACGAAAGTCTCCGGCGAGAAAGTCGCCAAACTGGAGAGCGTGACGTCGGGATCGCTGCTGCGCGTCACGCCGCGACTCGTCCCCCAGGAAGGCGGCGACGGTCGCGAGCAGGTGATGCTCACCCTCAATATCGAGGATGGCGGGGAGGTGCGCAGCGAGCGCAACCGTCACAACGAGGTGCCGACCATCCGCAACTCATCGATCTCGACACACGCCACGTTGCAGGCCGGACAAAGCCTGTTGCTGGGCGGCTTCGTGCAGGACGCGCAGCACGAGCAGGAGCGCAAGATCCCACTGCTCGGAGATCTGCCGCTCATTGGCCGTCTGTTCAGTTCGACGAGTAACCGTAGCGACAGTGTCATGCGTCTGTTTCTGATCAAGGCCGAGCCGGCGGCCGACGTGCCGAGCGAATGAGCATGCTGACGCTCACGTTGCTCGACGGCCCGCTCGCAGGACGCCCTATGCCGCTGCCACCGGGCAAGCTCACTGTCGGCGGCGCAGACGCCGACATCGCGATGACGCTGGAACATGGCGCACAAATCGTGCTGGGTGTCGACGACGACGGCGTGCGGCTGCTCACGCCGGCCGCCGTCTGGGTGGACGGCATACCCTTCGCCACGGCCAACGACGATGCCGCCGACACGCCCATGCTCCCGGTGCATACGCCGATCGATCTCGCGGGCCTCGGCGTCTGGCTCGGGGACGATAGCGAAAGCGCTCCCGCGCCTGACGTCCGCTGTCCTGAGCGGCACGCCGGGCACGGCCCGTCGTCGCATGCGCCCCTGACGACCGACACGCCCGCGGTGCGCGTGCGCGCCCCGGCCGCATGGATCGCCGTCACGGGACTGTCGTTGCTGATCGCAGCGACCGGTGTGGCGATCTGGCGCACCGGGGCCGCCAACGTCGTCGCCGCGCCGCCGGCTCAGGCGGATGCGCTGAAAGCGCTTGCCGCACGCCTGGCGCCCGGCGTCTCACTGCATCACAGCGGCAATGCGGTGCGTCTGTCCGGCGGTTGCGTCGACGACGCCGCGCTCGCACGGCTGCGCGCCGAAGCCCGTTGGCAGGGCAAAGCGTTGAGCGACGAGACGTGGTGTCCCGCGAATTCGATGCAGACGGTCAGCACACTGCTGCGACTGCACGGTTTCGGTTCGGCACAGGTCAGCGTCGCGCCGGACGGCGAAGTGGTCATCGGCGCGCCAACGGTCGCCGACGCGCGTTGGCGTGCGGCCGCCAACGCCCTCGATGCGCTAGCGCTACCCCGCGGTTGGCGTGTGGCCGAGGGCATGGCCGACAGCTTCGAGCGGCTTGTGAAGACGCTGCGCGAGGCCGGCCAGTTGCGCGGCATCGATATCGCACGCGATCGAAACGGATGGCGGCTCACCGGGGTAATGACCGTGGGACGCCAGGCATCGTTGAAGGGCGTCGTCGACACGTGGAATACCGCTGCCAATGCGATGCCCGTTCGCGTCGAGCCGCTGCCGCAGCCGATCCCGACGCTTGCCGAAACGGGTTTTTCCGCGCCGCTCGTGAGCATCGGCGGTTCGCCCGACGCCCCACAGGTCACCCTCGCCGACGGCACGCGCCTGGCGCAGGGGGCGCGTCTGCCAGGCGGCACCCGGGTGATCGCCATCCACACCGATGGTGTGTCGATCGGCGCGCATGACCGGCTCTTCTATTTGCCCCTATCTCCGGAGACACTGTATGACGATTCGCCTGACCCGGCTTGAAGACCGCCTCGCCGCCTCGCCCGAGCCTGTCGCCCGCGACGTCGGCGCACAGCTCGATACCGCGCGCCGGGCGCTGCAACAGGCGCTGCATGCGCCGCTTACGCCCGCCCAGCACGCGCTGGCACAAACGCAGATGCAGGCGATTCAAGCCGCCAGCGCGATTCTCGACCGCGTCGCGCGACGCTACGGCACGTCTTACGGGCCATCGTCGTCATGACGAAAGGGGCGGCGGCGCACGGCGCCAATGCCTGCATGTGCGCAGAAGCGACAACGCGGCTCGCGCCACGAAAGTTCGGGCAGGCCGTTCGTGGGAACCTTCGGCATCGCGCGCCCCGCGCGAGCGGATCTCGCTCTCGCGTTGTCGCATGACGTCGGCTTGGGGCGCGTCATCGATTTCTTCCACTCTCCACGCATATCATGCCAAGTTACGACCTAGCGCAAACTCTCGTCGAAGCTCTGAAGTTGATCGGCTGCGACCCAAGCAAGATCCAAGCCGTCGACAACCACTCCCCCATCGAGCTGACGTTTACGGCCGCGCCCAATATCATCGTGGAAACGCTGAAAAGCCGCGCGTGCAGCATTCACGCCGTCGTCGCCACCGACGAAGCCGCGCGACTGCATCGCGCAAACAGCGAGCGTCTCCTCCAGTTTCTCATCGAACCCGCCGAATGGGCCGTCACCGGGCACGTGCAATTGCGCGAGCGCGACCGTCGTCTGATTCTGCATGCGCAAGTGACCGAAGAAGCCGCCGCCGAACCGGAGCCGTTCGCGCAAGCGCTCACCGACTTCTACGACCGCATCAAACTCTGCCGGGAGCATTTGCGCGCCTGAGCGCCGCCACGTCCCCCGCCGTCAGCCGATCCCCCCGTCGCGCTCACGGTTCGCACGGTTCAAACGGTTCGCTTAGCCCTCGGCCGCCTCGCCCTCGTGGGCGATCTCCGCACGCCAGACATCGAGCGCCTCGCCGAGCGTTTCGCGTTGCGTCTCGTCGCGAAAGCAGCCGTCATGCGCCGACTGCACCAGCCGCGTCAGTTCGCGCGCGAACGCATAGCGCGCATCAACCGTCACCATGCCGAGATACGCCGCGCGTTGCGCGAGCCATTCCGCGCCCACCCAGGGTTGATCCAGCAACGTCAGCGTCTCCGCGATCATCGTGTCCGTCTCGAATGCGCGGGCGCCCGCCGCACGCAGCGTCTGAGCCGATTGCTCGCACGCCGACGCCAACGTGAGAAACAGCACCACGCGGCGAAGATCGTCGACGACGGCGGCAAGTCGCTGGACGTCCGCATCGGCGTGCTGCGCGCCCAACTCCAACCCCAGCGCCTGCATCAGGGCACGCAATCGCGCGCGACGCTGCGGCAACCGCCGGCATTCGTCGAACCATTGCGTCAGCGAGCGCTGCGGCCCCTGCGACTGCCGGAACAGCGACTTGAGTTGTTGCATCAACGCCATGCCCGGGTTCTGGCCGTTACCGCATTCCAGCGTCGCGAAGGCTTCGATCGCCCACGTCTCGGATGACGTCAGTTCGTCCAGCGTGCGGCGCAGGCGAGTGCGCGTTGCGCTGTCCACCCCGCCGTCGGCCAGCCACGCAGCGACGACCAGCGCCGCGTGGCCTGCCGACATGTGGGCCTGCCGGATCAATTGTTGCGGGTCGGGAACGAATGGAAGATCGCGCAACTGCCCGCGCAGTCTCTCGAATTGCGCCCCATTCACGCGTGCAAACCGGTGCATCTGCTGTTCGAACAGGGCGCGCGCACGTTGCTTGTCGTCGCGCACATCGCGCTCGCCCGTTCTGCGGAATCGCACGCCGAGGGCGAAACTGAGGTTCTCTTGGGATTCGGCGACCGCCGCCTCTTCGTTTTGCGCAATGGTCGCTTCGATGAGCGCGATGTGCCCCGGCACGTCGGCGGGCAGCCCGCGCGATGCACCGCCCTCACCCGCCAGCGGCTGCCAGTCGGACGCGGGCTGGCGCTCAAATGCCTTGACGTCGTGGGCAGGCCGACCCGCTGAGGTGCCAGACGATGGCAGGCGCTCAACCATAAGCAACCTCCAGATCGGGACTCACATGCAGGCGCTCGATAACCGTCGCGAGATCCGCATCGAGATCCAGGCACACGGTCACCCATTCGCTTTCGATGCGAGCCTGTCGGCCGACCAGCGTGGCGTCCGCCGTGCATGCCAACACGATATCGGCGGCCCGCAAGGCATCGGCCACGCCGTCGCGATGGGCGGGTGGCACCCGCAGCACGAGCGCCCCCTCGCGCACCAGGGCCGGCAAGGCACGTCCGACGCGTTGCGCGAAGCGCTCGCCGACATCGAGCGGGTCGACGAAACTCGACAGCGCGGCGCTCAGGGCATCCGCCACGCGGCACTCCAGTGAGCGAACGATCTCGCGCTCAAGCGACGCCTCGTCGACCAGCCACGCGACGGTCTGCGCCACGGCCGCACCGCGCGCCGCTTCCGCCAGCGCCGCCGCGTCCTGGCGGGCCTGCTCGCGCGCGGCGTCCTGCCACGCGTTGCGCAGCGCTTGCGCGTCGATGCGCGCCTGTTCGCGTTCGGCCAGCGCGGCGTCGCGCTCGGCCCGCGCCTCGGCCATCCAGCGCGCGCGCAGGCTAGCCTGTTCGCGAAGCCGTTCGATCGCCTGCCGGGAAATTACCGGCCCCGCAGGCGCGGGGCCGTCCATGGTTTCGATGGCCGTCACTGCAAAGTCGACGACATACATAGCATCTTCTCCAGCGCTGCGAGTCGCAGCCAGATGTCCTCATCCGTCACGCGCGCGCCCATCGACAGCGGCGTGGTGTCGACGGGCGGCGGCAGCAGGATTCGGGCGGCCTTGCCCACCGTCGCCACGTCGACGCACAACGGTTCGGGCGCGCCATCCAGGCACGCGCCGGTGGCGGCCAGCGCCGCCTGCACGACCCGCTCGGGCGACAATGTGGAACGTGCGGGCCAATCGCGGCGCGTAAGCAGCAAACGGTCGCATTGCCAGGCATCGAGCCAGGACGACAGCGCTCGACGGTACGAACCGAGCAACAGGTAGTCGGGACATCCCATCGCGCGCAAGCCATGGGCCAGCGACAGGCGCCGCAGGCCCGGCACCAGTTTCAGCATCGCGTGCGCGGTGTCGCTTTGCGGCGGTGCGCAGTCGCCCGCCGCCGTGCCGGGGCTCCCGGGCCATCCGCGCCGGGCGATCAACAGGCGGTCAATGGGCGTACGGCACACGGCATGCCGCCGGTACGTCTCTCGCCAGGACAACATGTCGAACGCACGCCACCAACCGTCGTCCATATGCAAGCCGGGCTGCCAGATCAAGCGTGCGAGCACGGTGACGGTGCCATCGTGCGCCAGCATCACGATGGCCTCGATACGCGGGCTCGCAAGCGCTGCACCCATGATGCGCGCCGACGCCACGCCACGACGCCGGCGGCGGCGAGGCCAACGCATACCGCCGCGACCATGCCCCACCCCAGCGCGGGCGGCCACCGTCGGCCATCGGCCGATGCGCTTGCCTGCGTACCTGACGATGCATCGATGGACGCCCGGGGCAAACGATAATCGGCGGGCTGCAACACGATGCTGATGCGCTCGGGCGTCACCCCCGGCACGCTGTCGTGCACCAGACTGCGAATGTCGGTCATGCGCTGCGTCATGTTGATCTCGGGGCTGTATTTCACGAAGACGGCCACGCCGGGCGGCAAGGTCGCGCGCCCTGCCGAATCCATCGGCACTTGCGCGATAGAGACTTCGGCCACCATCACGCCGTCGAGCGACGCGAGCATGCGCTCGAGTCGTTGCTCCTTGAGATAGACGAGCTTCGCCTGCTCCTGCACGGGCGAGCTGACGAGTTGCCCCGGCGGGAAGACGTCCTCGACCGACGCGCGCTTCTGGCGCGGCAAGCCATGTTGGCGCAGCACCTCGACACCCCGCACGAAATCACCGCGCTCGATGCGAACCGTCATGCCGGCGGTGTCGGCACGCTTGTCGGCCTGCAGCCCGGAGACGAGCAACAACGCCAGCATCTGGTTGGCCTCCGTCTCGCTCAGCGAGCGGTGCAGTTCGATCTTGCACCCGGCGAGCGAGATCACGAGCAGGGCACCGAACAGCCAACGGCTCGGTGTCACGGCGCTCGCGCATCCCGCCAGCCGCATCACGACGCCAGCGCTACGACGGCTGCACGTCATTGCATGTGCACCAGCTTGTTCACCCCTTGCGTGGCAGCGCCGGCCGTCTTCGCCACGAACTCCAGCGCCAGCACGCGCTCCGTCAGTTCACGTTGCACCGCGAGCATGCGGTTCGGATCGTCCAGCGTGCGCTCGTCGATCGCTACGCGCGCGGCCAGGCGTTCGGTGTTGCCCGCGAGCTTGCCCGCTGCGCTGAGCAAATGATGCTCCGGCAGCGGCGGCGCACTCGCGAGGGCCTGATCGAAACGAACGGCGTCGTGCTCTCTGGTAGTGGCCGGCACGAGCGCCGCTTTCGCCGGCGTCGCAATGGCAGGCGCCTGGGTAACAACAGCGGGGATCGAAGAAGTCGTCATGGCATGGGCGGGCGAGAGGAATCGGAAGGGGAGGAAGCGGAGGAAGCGGAAAACGAGGCAGGCGCCGGGGACGCCAACGAGCTGGGTGCGGCGCGCTGCCGCGCGTCCATTGCGTCAAGCCAGCGGGCGAGCACGTCGGCCGTCGGGTTGCCGTCATGCCCGGCCGCCACGATCTTCGCGAGGTGGGCGCGGGCCGCATGCGTGTCGCCGAGCGCGATGAGAAGCGCCCCATGCAACCACTGACGCGTCTCGCGATCGGCCACGAGCGACGGCAAGGCCTGAAGAATCACACGGGCTTGCGACTGCATGCCGTGATGGGCGCCCGCAAGTGCCAGTTCGACGACCACTTGCCGGACCGACGCGTCCAGCCATTGGCCCGCGGCGTCGTGCGGCGCGTGTTCGGCGCGCGTCATGCGATCTTGGCGATGATGCCCATCAGCGTGTCCTTGATGAGCTTGATCGCCGCGCTGTGCAGCCCGACCATCGTCGAGTACTGCTGCAATTTGAACTGCACATCGAGCATATGCCGAGGGTCATTGACTTTCTGCGCGCGAACCGCCTGCGTGGCGTCATCCGACATGCGCCGCACCCCCTCGGACATGCCGCGATGAATCTCTTCGACATTCATTGCACACCCCCGTCGACAAGCGCACCGTGCCCCGCCACCAGGTCGGCCCGCATGGCGGCGTAGGCGTCCGCTTGCGGCATCGCGACACGACGGCCGCCGCGCTGCGGCGGCGTGCCCAGCCGGATTTCGGTCGGTGCGCAATCGAAGCGCTTGCGGAAGGTATCGGTGAAATGCGCGTGGTTGGTGAAGCCGCATTCGAGCGCGATGTCGAGCACCTTGTGACGCGTGGAGAGCAACAGATCGCGCGCCAGCCGAAGGCGCCGCTCCAGCAGCCACTGCTTCGCCGGCATGCCGTAGGTCTGCTGGAACAGGTAGCGAAACTTGCGCAGCGGCATGCCGAACTCTTCGGCGAGCCGTCCGACCGGCCACGGCCGGTGAAAATTCGCTTCGACGAAATCGAACAAGGAATGGCTGCCCGCGATGGTCTGACGCAACATGGCCGAGAAATACCGTTGATCGCGGCACAGGCAATAGACGTAGAAGAAGCGCAGCATTGCCATGCGATCGACGTTCTGCAGCGTCATCGCCACATCCACCATGCTCGGTTCGAGAATCAATGTGCGTGCCGCCTGGCGATGGAAGACACCGAGCGGGCGGCGGTCGAGCAGATCGACGACATCGGGGTAAAGTGCCTGCAGATCGCAGGCGTGAAAGTCATGCGACATCACCGGCCCCGGGGCATCGATCGTCGCGTCCGAATGGGTCGCGGTCATGCCGCCGGCAGGCAACGTGTGCACGAGACCGTTCACGTTCAGCTTGACGTCGTGGTGGCTGATCAGAAATCGCACCGTACTCATAGGTTCCTCCTCTGACGACAATCGGTCGCCGGGATGACAAAGTCGAAGGCCACACCTTAGGCGAGTCCGCGTGCGAGCATCATCCGGTGGAGACCTTAATGTGCGACGTCGTCCCCAGGCGTTATCGAATTTGGGAAGAAAACTGTCGGGAACCATAAAAAAACCCGGCGCATCATCGCGCCGGGTTGTCGTGGGAGGCCCTGCCTTGCGCCGTTCTGTCAGGCGACTTCGGCCGCAGAGAAACTGTCGGCGCGCGCCATCGGCCAGTACTTTTCGTAGAGTTGGTAGCGGAACTGCCCGCGCAGCAGATCGCCCGGCGCGAGGTATTTGAGCGACTCGGACATCAAGCGAATCTCGTTGGACGACACGCGCTTGACGATGTGATGCGCGCGCAGGTCCGACGGATGCGACAACCCCGCCGCCTGGATCAACTCCTGCAACGCATGTAACGTATGCGCATGGAACTGCTGCACGCGCTGCGCCTTGTCCGGCACCACCAAGGCGCGCTGACGCAACGTATCCTGCGTTGCTACGCCGGTCGGGCACCTGTCGGTGTGGCATTTCTGCGATTGGATGCAGCCGATGGCAAACATGAAGCCACGTGCGGAATTGCACCAGTCGGCGCCGATGGCCAGCGTACGGGCGATGTCGAACGCGGTGACGATCTTGCCCGACGCACCGATGCGGATCCTGTCACGCAAGCCGGCCCCCACGAGCGTGTTGTGCACTAGCAGCAGCCCTTCCTGCAACGGCGCGCCCACATGATCGGTGAACTCCAGCGGTGCGGCGCCGGTGCCGCCTTCCGAGCCGTCCACGACGATGAAATCGGGCAGGATGCCGCTGTCGAGCATCGCCTTCACGATGCCGAAGAATTCCCACGGATGGCCAATGCACAGCTTGAAGCCGGTCGGCTTTCCGCCCGAGAGCGTGCGCAGACGCTCGACGAATTGCAGTAAGCCGAGCGGCGTGGAGAATTCACTGTGGCGCGACGGCGAAATGCAGTCCTGCCCCATCGGCACACCGCGCGTGGCAGAGATTTCCGGCGTGATCTTGGCCGAGGGCAGTACGCCGCCGTGTCCGGGCTTCGCGCCTTGCGAGAGCTTCACCTCGATCATCTTCACCTGCGGCGTCTTCGCCTGCGTCGCGAACTTCTCGGCACTGAAGGTGCCGTCGTCGTTGCGGCAACCGAAGTAGCCCGAGGCCACCTCCCAGATCAGGTCGCCGCCCTGCTCGCGGTGATGCGGCGAGATGGAACCCTCGCCGGTGTCGTGGATGAAGTTGCCGAGCTTCGCACCGCGATTGAGCGCGCGGATCGCATTGGCCGACAAGGCGCCGAAGCTCATGGCCGAGATGTTGAAGATCGACGCCGAATACGGTTGCGCACGATCCGCGCCGATGGTGATGCGAAAGTCGTGATCCTTCAGGACGGTCGGTGCGAGCGAGTGGGCGATCCATTCGTAACCGGCCGCCTTGACGTCGATCTCGGTGCCGAACGGGCGACTGTCGACCTCGCCCTTGGCACGCTGATAGACGATGCTGCGCTGGGCACGCGAGAACGGCGTCTCGGACGTATCGTCCTCCACGAAATACTGGCGGATTTCGGGCCGGATGAATTCGAACAGGAACCGGAAATGCCCCCATAGCGGGTAGTTGCGCAGCACGGCGTGGCGCTGCTGCACGACATCCCATACCCCGAGCGCAACCAGCACCGCGAACGGCAGCGGCCAGAACGGATGCCAGCCGTCGAACAGCACGCCCGCGAGCGTTGCCACGAGCAACGCCACGACGAGCCACAGAGCCAGGAATCGGCGCGAGAACATGTTACCTCCTTGCGTTAGGGGGACACTCGCCGGCACGCTGCCGGGCGTCCCCCGGCGAGCGCCGGCGGCTCTTCAATGCGAATTGAGGATGGCGTGTTTGGCGGCCGCTGCGGCCTGCGCGTGGGCGCTGCCGGCGACGGCCGGCGTCGTGGCAGCGATGATGCCGCCGCCCAGACAGACCTCGCCGTCATACAGCACGGCCGACTGCCCGGGTGTGACTGCCCACTGCGCCTCGGAGAACGACAGCGTGAGCGCGCCCGCGTCGGCACGCAGCACTTCGCAGGCGGCATCCGCCTGGCGGTAACGAGTCTTCGCCCCGCAGCGCGTGCCCTCGGCCGGCGGCGCGCCCGCGACCCAGGACAGGTCTTCGGCATCGAGCGTGCCCGAGAGCAGCCACGGATGATCGTGGCCCTGAACGACATACAGGGTGTTGCTCGCCATGTCCTTGCGCGCGACGAACCATGGCTCGCCGGAGCCCTCGCGGCTCCCCCCGAGACCAATGCCCTTGCGTTGGCCGAGGGTATAGAACGCCAGGCCCACGTGCTCGCCCACGACCGTACCGTCCGGCGTCTTCATCGGCCCCGGTTGGGTCGGCAGATAGCGATTGAGGAAATCGCGAAACGGACGCTCGCCAATGAAGCAGATCCCGGTCGAGTCCTTCTTCTTCGCGTTTGGCAAGCCGATCTGGGCGGCGATTTCGCGCACCTTCGTCTTCGGCATTTCGCCGAGCGGAAACATCGTGCGCGAGAGTTGCTGCTGGTTCAGCCGGTGCAGGAAATAGCTCTGATCCTTGGTGTGATCGAACGCCTTGAGCAGCTCGAAGCGCCCATCGCGCTCGCGCACGCGGGCATAGTGCCCGGTAGCGATCGTCTCGCCGCCCAGCGCCACCGCATGATCGAGGAACGCCTTGAACTTGATCTCGGCATTGCACAGCACATCCGGATTGGGCGTGCGGCCGGCCGAATACTCGCGCAGGAATTCCGCGAAAACGCGATCCTTGTACTCGGCGGCAAAGTTCACGGCCTCGACGTCGATACCGATCAGGTCGGCGACCGAGACCACGTCGATCCAGTCCTGCCGGGTCGAACAGTATTCGCTGTCATCGTCATCTTCCCAGTTCTTCATGAACAGTCCGACGACGTCGTAGCCTTGTTGTTTGAGCAGCCATGCCGTGACCGACGAATCCACGCCGCCCGACATGCCTACCACTACGCGTTTTTGACTCATGTGTTGCCTTGCCCGCCGGGGATCGCCGGATGGGTCAGAAGTAGGGCGAGGTCGTAACGCACCCCCCGCAGGTAATCGTCCACGCAGCGCTCGAGAATCGGCGAACGATGCCGCGCGCGCTGCGCGCGCACCTCCTCGGGTGTCAGCCAGACAGTGCCGACAATGCCGTCGTCGAGCGTGCGCGACGCGTCGAACTCACCCAGCGTGCCGGTGAACGCGAAGCGCAGATAAGCGATGTCGTCCGGACCGGGGGCGAGATAGATGCCCAGCAGATGCTGCGGCACGAACGCATAGGCCGTCTCTTCCAGCACTTCACGGCGCACCGCGTCGACAATCGACTCGCCCGGCTCCAGATGCCCGGCCGGTTGGTTGATCAACAGCCCCTCACGCTTTTGCTCTTCGACAAACAGAAAACGGCCATCACGTTCAATGACCGCGGCAACCGTCACGTTGGGCTTCCAGCGTGCATTCATGGCACATCCTTGCGGGACACGGGACCGGTTGGCCCCCATGGACCTTGGCGCGCGACGTTGGCCAACGCGCTCGGTCCGGGACGTCACCCCGATAAAACCGACATTTTACCGTCTGGCGGGGTTTGGCGCTGACAACGCGCGATCAAGACGACCGACCGGTCGGTCGGCCACAACAGCCGATTTCCATGCCCATCGGCATATTCATATGCCGTTTCGTGCAATAGGCGCGTTTGTCATCTTCGGGTAAGCTTCCAGCACCAGCAATGTGCAACATGCAGTGGCAGTACCGCATCACCGGTTTGTGCAGTAGTTCGTTTGCAGTAGTTCGTGCAGGACTAATGTCATCAGCGGCGAAACAGGTAATGCGCCTGCCCCGGCAGCGCACACGCTGCGGCTCCTTGGCCGCTGATGAGATCAGTTCACAAACCCAAGGAGAGACGTAATGAGAATCGGCATCCCCGCCGAGACGCTTACCGGCGAATCCCGTGTCGCGGCCACGCCCGAGACGGTGAAGAAGCTGGTCGCGTCAGGACATCAGATCGTGGTCGGACGCGGTGCAGGAGACGCCGCAAGCGTTCCCGACGCAGCCTTCGAGGCCGCTGGCGCCACGCTGGGCAACGCCGCCGAGGCGCTCGGCGCAGAACTCGTACTCAAGGTGCGAGCCCCATCACCCGACGAACTCGCGCAAATGCCGCGTGGCAGTGTCGTCGTTGGCATGCTCAACCCGTTCGATGCCGAGAACAACGCCCGCATGGCGGCCGCCGGCATTACGGCCTTCGCACTGGAAGCGGCGCCGCGCACCACGCGCGCGCAAAGCATGGACGTGCTCTCCTCGCAGGCCAACATCGCCGGCTACAAGGCCGTGATGCTGGCCGCCAA
>NZ_CABPRU010000016.1 GCF_902459705.1 Pandoraea terrigena
TTCACGTTCGCAATATCGACGCCACTGCCGTCGCTCTTCACGCGAACCTTTACGTTGTAATCCACTACCCGTTTGACCGGTACCAGGATCTTCATGAACTCGCTCCAAAGTTACGTTAACGTCAATCCACTGTCATTATAACCACACAGCGAACGACGCATTTATTGCCAATTTGCCGCATTTTGAGGCATCAACTCGTCATGTCCCGCGGATTTGACGCCCATGCGCGATTCTTCAGATAGCTGTGCCGGAACGCGGCTGGCGCGCGCTTTCACGCAGCCACCCAGCCCCGAACGATCGTGCTATTTTTATGTAAAACGCGACGTGCGGCCAGCCCCCGTGTGGTGCATTTCCTCTAGAGAAATCACCCCGCCGCCCGGGCGCCTATGATCGAATGGCGCACCCCACATTCGCTGTGCCATCGCACGCGCGACGGCCACCCGGCCAACGCGCCAGGAGGAGACATGACTATGTATGCCGAATCGCGTCTGCAAGCCAGCGACGGCCTTTCCCTTCACGTCCATTGCTGGTTGCCCGATACCGGCGGAGAACGATCACGCGCAGTGGTAGCCATCGTCCACGGGATGGGCGAGCATGGCGGGCGTTATGCGCGGCTGGCCGAACATTTCGCCACGCACGGCCTGGCCACCGTCAGCTACGACCTTCGCGGGCACGGTCGCTCGGGCGGTGCGCGCATCTTCGTGAAGCATTTCGACGAGTACCTCGACGACACCGAAATCTTCCTCACCCACGTGCGAGCGCAGTTCGGCCCGACGCCGCTGTTCCTGCTCGGCCACAGCATGGGGGGCACTATCGCGGCGCTGTACACCATTACCCGGGCACCGGCGAGCGTGCGCGCACTGATGCTGAGCAGCCCCGCGCTCGCGCCAGGAGAGCCCGTTGCGCCATGGATGTTGAAGGTCGGGCGCTGGGTGTCGCGGTGGCTTCCCAAGGTGCCCGTCTTCAAGCTCGATCCGGCGATGATCGCGCGCGACAAGGCCGTGGTAGCCGCAGCGAAGCAGGATCCGCTCAACACCTATCGCGGCACGCCGGCGCGCACCGCCGCCGAGCTGCTCGACGCGATGGCGCGCATTCACGCCAATGCCGACGCGCTGCATCTGCCCCTTTACATCTTCCATGGCACGGCCGACCGGCTCACCGCCCCGTGGGCAAGCGAGCAATTCCACAGCAACGCCGGCTCGCTGGACAAGACACTGCGCCTCTACCCCGGACACTTTCACGAAACGCTCAACGATTTCGGCCGCGAGAAGGTCATCGACGAACTGACGCAATGGCTGTTGCAACACCTGCCCGCGCCGCCATCGGCACAGCCGACCCAAGCCGCATTTGGCACGCACGACAGCGCCTGAGCGCCTGGGCACTCGCGCCCGCTTCCAGCCAAACACCCGGAACCCTGTATGCGAACAGGGTCTCGCCACGCGCGCCGTCGCTGCGCGCTACACTGAACACGTGTGGAACCGCGAGGAGCCTCAGGCATGCAAGCGCAGACGAAATACTCGCCGCAAACGGTCACCGGCATGCATTTCTGGACGCCGACGATCTTCAGTATCAAGACCACCCGACCGCCCGGCTTGCAATTTACGGCGGGACAGTTCGTGCGGGTCGGACTTCCCGAGGACGACAGCGAAGGGGCCGAGATGATCTGGCGACCATTTTCGTTGGTGAATTCCCCCGCCGAAGATACCTTGGAATTCTACGCAATCACGATTCCCGAAGGGAAGCTCACGCCGCGCCTGGCGCAGCTCAAGGTCGGTGACACGCTGTTCGTGGATCACACCGCCTACGGCTTCCTGACGCTCGACCGATTCACCGGCGGCGAGGATCTCTGGCTGCTTGCCACTGGCACGGGCCTGGCGCCCTTCATGTCGATCCTGCGCGACCCGGCGGTATGGCATCGCTTCAAACGGCTCTTCGTCGTGCACAGCGTGCGCTGGGAGCACGACCTCGCTTATTACGACGAATTGAAGCACTTCTCGCACCCCGACGTCGATCCGTCACTGGTCGAGAAACTTCACTTCGCCGTGAGCGTGACGCGTGAGCAAACACCCGGCGCCCTGCATGGACGTCTGACGTCGCTGCTGGCATCGGGAGAACTGGAGAAAGCGATGGGGGCGACGCTTGACCCGAGCACGTCGCGCATCATGGTTTGCGGCAATCCAGACATGATCAAGGCGTCGCGCGCCTGGTTCACCGACAAGGGCTACGCCGTAAGCCGCACGGCAATGCCCGGACCGCTCGTGTTGGAAAAGCAGTGATCATGCGTAAAAAGTGCGGGAGCATCGGGAGCGCTGTTCGACGTCCCTTACCCGTCGCGGGCTTCGGGCGTCGCCGCTGTCAGTCGGACGGCTTCGCCCAGTCGGGGGCGCGCTTCTCGATGAACGCTTGCACACCTTCGAGGGCACATTCGTCCATCATGTTGCAGGCCATCGTCTGCCCCGCCATCTGGTAGGCGGCCTCAATGCCGGTCTCGACCTGACGGTAGAACAACTGCTTGCCCGCCGCCACCGCCGCTGCGGGCTTGGCCAGGATCGAGCCGCATAGCGCCGCCACTTCCGCGTCGAGGCGCTCCATCGCCACCACGCGATTGACGAGACCGCGCTCGCGGGCCGTCTGTGCGTCGATGAAATCGCCCGTGAGCAGCATCTCCATCGCCTGCTTGCGTGTGAGATTGCGAGAGAGTGCCACGCCCGGCGTTGCACAGAAGAGGCCGACGTTGATGCCGGAGACAGCGAAGCGCGCCGCCGACGTCGCCACCGCGAGATCACACATCGCGACCAACTGACACCCCGCCGCCGTTGCAAGGCCGTGCACGCGAGCAATGACCGGCTGCGGCATGCGCTGCATCGTCAGCATCACGCGCGTGCATTGATTGAACAGCGCACGGTAGCCGTCGAGCGACGGATCGGCTCGCATTTCCTTGAGATCGTGTCCGGCACAGAACGCCGGGCCGGCGGCGCCCAGCACGACCACGCGCGCGTCGGCATCGCGGGCGGTGTCGTCGAGCGCGCCTTGCAGCGCGTCGAGCATCGCTGTCGAGAGGGCGTTGAAATGCCGCGGGCGATTCAGTGTCAGCGTGACCACACCGGCCAGTTTGCCCTCGCCTCGCGTGACGAGGACCAGCGGCTCAGGCGTTGCGGTCGTCGCGTCGGATGCCGTCATGGTCGTCTCCCGTACCGCGTCGGTCCGCGCGGCATCGCATAGTCATCCAGCGTGGAATATCAAACGTCGGCGAGCACCTTCAGATGCGCCACGACACTGCGGCCGAGGGCCGAAAGGTTGTAGCCGCCTTCCAGGCAGCTCACGATACGTCCATTCGCATGACGATCCGCCACCGCTTTCACGCGCTCGGTGATCCACGCAAAGTCCGCCTCGGTCAGGCCAAGATTGCCGAGATCGTCTTCGCGGTGTGCGTCGAAGCCCGCCGAGAAGAAGATCATTTCCGGACGGAACGCGTCGAGCTGGCTCAGCCAGCCGTAGTCGATCGCCTCACGCACCTGCATGCCCGGGGTACGCGCGGCGAGCGGGATGTTGAGCATGTTGGGGGCCGGATCGACCGCGCCGGAAAACGGGTAGAACGGATGCTGGAAAATACCGCACATCAGCACGCGTTCATCGTTGCCGAAGGCGGCTTCCGTGCCATTGCCGTGATGCACGTCGAAGTCGACGATCGCCACCCGCGAGAGCCCATGCACTTCAAGCGCATGCGCGGCGGCAATCGCCACGTTGTTGAACAGACAGAAGCCCATGGCGCGCGTGGGCGTGGCGTGATGGCCCGGCGGACGCACGCTGCAAAAGGCGTTGTCGAGTTCGCCGCGAAGCACGGCATCGGTCGCCGCGATCGCCGCACCGGCCGCACGCGTGGCTGCGCGCCACGAATACGGATTGAGCAGCGTATCGGGATCGATCGGGAAGTAGCCCGACTCGGGGATGTTGTCGCGAATGAAGTCGATGTGATCCTGCGTGTGCACGAGCCGCAGGCTGGCCTCGTCGGCCGCCGGGGCTTCACGGCGCTCGAGCAGGCCATCGATGCGCCCGGCGATCAATTGGTCCTCGATGGCACGCAGCCGTTCGGGACATTCCGGATGCCACTCGCCCATTTCGTGACGGATGCAATCGGGGTGCGTATAAAACCCGGTAGCCATTCGTTGTGTCGCCTATCGCGTCGAATCGTTATAGTGGGTCGGGCGGGGGATGCCCGCCGCGCCGTGCGCCTCGCACCCGGTAGCGGCCGGGCGGAGTGCGTGGCATGCGGTGCCGCACTGCACTGGCACACGCGTGCCGATGGCCGGCATCCCCCATGAGTCCTGTCTCGGACAGTGCTCAGGCCTTAAGGTATCACAGGTGCACTCGGTTATACTGCCAAGCAGTCTCCCAGCAGACCCGTGTCAGCCGGCAAGTGCCGATCCCCCGAAATTCGGGACGGCAGCGACCGGCATGAATGGTTGACGCGCCAGACAGCCGCACGCATCGGAACACGCCGATGCGCACGGCCGACGCATCAACGCGACTAACGCGACGGCGGCCCAAGTGGCTGTGTTGCCTACGGACTTCATACAGGCCTGACAGACAGCATGACATTACCGGTACGGATGTACGATTCGCTCCCGACGGCGCACACGCGCCCGACCTATCGACCGGACACTGACCGCCTTCGCGCGGCTGCCTTGCGCAAACGTGCCGCCCCCCCCTTCCTTTCGCGACTGTCGCGGCTCGCCTATACGTTCGGCGTTGTGCTGTGCGCCGGCTCGTTCGCGCTGACCTGTGCTGGCGCGCACGCGCAAGCACGTGCCAAAACGGTCGCGCAGGCGGAGTTCGAGGAAGAGGTCGTGCCGCAACGCTATGCGGCGAATCCCGACGTCGACGCGTTCATCAACGACGTCGTGGCGCGCGACGGATTCGATCGCGCCGAGCTGCAGCGAGTCTTCTCTCGCGTGGTGTTCTCGCAGACAGCCGCGCGCCTGGCCGCACCGCCCGCCACGCCCGGCCAGAAGAACTGGGCACGGTACGAGCGGAATTTTCTCGACAACACGCGCATCAACGGTGGCGTACGTTTCTGGAACCAGAACGCCGCAGCCCTATCGCGCGCCGCGAAGCAGTATGGCGTGCCCGAAGAGATCATCGTCGCCATCATCGGTGTCGAGACCATCTACGGGCGTCACATGGGCAACTTCCGCACCATCGATGCGCTCACCACGCTGGCGTTCGACTATCCGCCCGCCCGCAACCGGTCGGAGCGCATGGCGCTGTTTCGCAATGAGCTGGAGAACCTGTTGCTCTACGCACGCGAGCGCGGTGTCGATCCGTTCTCCATTTATGGCTCTTATGCGGGCGCCATCGGCATTCCGCAGTTCATGCCGTCCTCGATCCGCAACTACGCGGTCGACTACACCGGCGATGGCAAGATCAACCTGACGAACGACGTGGCCGACGCCATCGGCAGCGTCGCCAACTTCCTCACGCTGCACGGCTGGCAGGCAAAACAACCGATCGTCTGGAATATCGCCGGGGATCGCGGCAGCCAGGGGCTGGCCGAAGCCGGCGCCGACGGGCAACCCGAGCCGCATTGGAAGCTCGGCGACTTCATCAAGGCCGGCATGCTGATGAACGAGCCGCGGCTCGACGTGGGGGCATCACTCGACACGCCGGTGCTCATCGTCGATCTGCCCACGCCGGGACAGGCGACCCAATACCGCATGGGCCTGACCAACTTCTATGTGCTCACACGCTACAACCGCAGCTTTTTCTACGCAATGACGGTGTACGACCTGGCCGACGCGATCAAGGCCGCACGCGCGCCGTGACGCGGGAGACCGCGCGGCGCTCGCCATGAACAACGGGACCCGCTGGGTCCCGTTGTTCATGGTACGTCCCGTCACCGGCGCGGCACCGAGGGCACCGCTGCGCGTCACGCCGGGAACACCCCGGTCGACAAGTAGCGATCACCGCGATCGCACACGACGAACACGATGGTGGCGTTCTCGACTTCACGCGCCAGATTCAACGCGATATGGCAGGCACCTGCGGCCGAGACGCCGCAGAAGATACCCTCTTCCGCCGCAAGACGGCGCGCCATGATTTCCGCTTCCGCCTGCGTCACGGAGATCGTGCGATCCACACGCGCGCGGTCGAAAATCTTCGGCAAATAGGCTTCCGGCCACTTCCGGATACCCGGGATGCGCGACCCTTCGGCCGGCTCGGCACCGATGATCTGTACTGCTTCGTTCTGCTCTTTCAGATACTGCGACACGCCCATGATTGTGCCCGTCGTGCCCATCGCCGAAACAAAGTGCGTGATGCGACCTTCGGTATCGCGCCAGATCTCCGGGCCGGTGCCTTCGTAGTGCGCGAGCGGGTTGTCCGGGTTGGCGAACTGGTCGAGGATGGTGCCGCGTCCATCGCGCTGCATCTGCTCGGCGAGGTCGCGGGCGTACTCCATGCCGCCCTTGACCGGCGTGAGGATGATCTCGGCCCCATAGGCGCCCATGCTCTGACGGCGCTCGATGGAGAGGTCCTCCGGCATGACGAGGACCATCTTGTAGCCGCGAATGGCCGCGGCCATCGCCAGGGCGATGCCGGTGTTGCCCGAGGTGGCTTCAATGAGCGTATCGCCCGGCTTGATGCGACCCCGCAGTTCCGCGTGCTTGATCATCGACAACGCCGGACGATCTTTCACCGATCCCGCCGGATTGTTGCCCTCGAGCTTGCCGAGAATCACGTTGTTGCGGCGACGAATTTCGTCGTCCGGCAAACGCATCAGTTGTACCAGCGGCGTATTGCCGATGGTGTCTTCGATAGTCTTATAGGCCATTGCGCTAAGCTTTTTCGGTCGGGAATCAAAACATTCTAATCCACCGGCCATGACTGCGCTCACGGTGGGGGGTCGGCCGGGCATCGCAATGGCCAATGCCCGACCCCACCCGACGTCAGAGCTTCGGGGCGCTGGCCGCCGCCGGGGCCTTGGCCTTCCTGGATTTGGACGGCTTTGCCGGAACTGCCTCGGGTGCCGACGGCGCCGCGCCAGCCTTGCCCGCCTTGCCCGCCTTGCCCGCCTTGGCATCCTTGGCATCCTTGGCATCCTTCGACTGCTTCGACCGCTTCGACCGCTTCGACTTGGCCGCCTTCGCGTCCGGTGCACCTGCGGAGGATGCCGCCGCGGGGGCCGGTGTCGCCGGCTTGGCCGACATGGCGGTGGCTCCGACCTCAGCCGGCTTCATCGTCGAGGCCGCGGCAGGCGGCGGCGTGGGTGCCTTTTGCGTAGCCGCCGACGGTACGGGCGCCACCGGTTTCATCGGCTTGGGCGCCGCCGGTGACGCAGGGGCGGCAACGCCGCCTTGCCCGTTGATCGTCATGCCTGCGGATTCCAGTGTGGAGACAGACTTGGCGCCCAATCCCTTGACACGTTTGGCAACGTCCGCCGCATCCTTATAAGGGCCGTGGGCGTTACGCTCCTCGATGATGGCTTTGGATTTGACCGGCCCGATGCCCTTGAGCGATTCGAGCTGCGCCTGGTCGGCGGTATTGATGTCGACGGCGGCCATGGCCAGACCGCACAGGGCAAAAAAGGCAACAACCGCCAGCAAAAACTTGCGAAGCATGATGTGTTCCTTATGAAGTCACTCGGACAAGTATCGAGGATGACGTGGATACCCTCGATACCCCCGATTATTCCTTAACGTCCAGGAACGTCTACGGATGACATCATCTGCACTGGGCCCAAAACAGAACGGGGAGCCGTCTGGCTCCCCGTCGGTCTGGCGCTGCGTATCGCCATTTACTGCGCGAGCAGCCAGCGCACGTATCGCGAGACGCCCTCACCCACCGTGTAAAAAGGCTGCTGATAGCCACCCGATTGGCGGAGATGGTCGATGTTTGCCTGCGTAAAGCATTGGTACTTGCCGCGCAGGGCGTCCGGGAACGGGATGTACTCGACGAGTCCCTGCTTGACCAGTTCGTCGAGCGTCAGCGACGGCTCACCCGCTTCAGCGCGAAGCGTGTTGATCACGGCAACGGCGATATCGTTGAACGGCTGCGCACGGCCCGTGCCCAGGTTGAAGATGCCGCTTCGCTCCGGATGATCGAAAAAGTGCAGGTTCACCTTCACTACGTCTTCCACGGACACAAAGTCGCGGCTCTGCGTTCCGGCAGCGTAGCCGTTGTATTCACCGAAGAGCTTCACACGCCCATTGGCCCGGAACTCGTTGAAGTTGTGGAACGCGACCGAGGCCATGCGGCCCTTGTGCGCTTCACGCGGGCCATAGACGTTGAAGTAGCGGAAACCGGCCACCTGACTTGGGAGCTTGCCACCGGCTTCGCGCATCGCCCGGCGCACGATCTGGTCGAACAGAAACTTCGAGTAACCGTAGACGTTCAGCGGCTTCTCGAATTCACGCGTCTCCACGAAGGTTTCCGACGCACCGTAGGTCGCCGCGGACGAGGCATAGAGGAACGGCACGGTCTGCGCCTGGCACGCTTCGAACAACGCGCGCGTGTAGCGGAAGTTGTTCTCCATCATGTAGCGGCCGTCGGTCTCCATGGTGTCGGAGCAGGCGCCTTCGTGGAAAATCGCGCGCACACGGCCGAACTCACGGCGCTGGAAGCGCGCGACGAAATCGGTCTTGTCCAGGTAATCGCTGATCTCGCAATCGACCAAATTGCGGAATTTGTCGGCGCGCGTGAGATTGTCGACCGCCACGATGTCGGTCTCGCCGCGCTCGTTGAGGGCTTTGACGAGGTTGGCACCGATGAAGCCTGCGGCACCGGTCACGATGATGGTCATGTCAGTTCGGAAAGAGTTCGGTGTAGTCGACGGTCGCCGTGCCCAGCTTGCCCACGACGATGCTGCCCGCACGATTGGCGAGCACAACGGCCTGCGCGAGCGGCAGACCGGCGGAAAGCGATGCGGCGAGCGTGGCAATCACGGTGTCGCCCGCGCCCGAAACATCATAGACTTCGCGCGCCTGTGCCGGCACGTGCAGTGCGCCGCCCGCGGTGAAGAGGGTCATGCCTTCTTCCGAGCGCGTGAGCAGCAGCGCCTCGATACTGAGCGACTCGCGCAGGTTCTGCGCGCGGGCCGTCAGGTCGTCTTCCGAGCGCCATTCGCCAACGACCTGCTGCAATTCAGAGCGGTTCGGCGTCAGGATCGTGGCACCACGATAGCGCGCATAGTCGCTACCCTTCGGGTCGACGAGCACCATTTTCCCTGCGGCCCGTGCGGCGTCGATCATCGGCTGCACGTGCGTCAAGCCACCCTTGGCGTAATCGGACAGCAGCACGACGTCGTAGCTGTCGAGCAGTTGACGATACTGATCGAGCACCGCCAGCAGCACTTCCCGCGCCGGCTGATTCTCGAAATCGATGCGCAGCAATTGCTGCTGGCGCGACACGATGCGCAGCTTGATCGTCGTCGCCAGATCGGCGTCGCGCGTCACGAAGGCCGTCACACCGCTCTCGTCGAGCAGGTCGGCCACCCGTTCGCCCGGTTCGTCTTCACCGAGCACGCAAAGCAGGCCCGCCTGCGCCCCCAGCGAGGCGGCGTTGAGTGCCACGTTCGCCGCACCGCCCAGCCGCTCCTCGTTGCGCTTGACGTGTACCACCGGCACCGGCGCTTCCGGGGAAATGCGATTGACGTCGCCGAACCAGTAGCGATCGAGCATCACGTCACCGACGATGAGCACGCGCGCGCGGCTGAACGCCGCGCGGGGCACGGTGGGCACGCCGGGCGCCTGCACGGTGCGCGTGAGCGAAGTTGCCGTCAAAGTCATTCGTCGCTCCTCGTGACTCAGGCCGGCTCGTGCAGCCCGCGGCCGATGCCGTGGTACTCGATGCCCAATTCCTGCATGGCGACCGGATCGTACAGATTCCGACCGTCGAAGATCAGCGGCAGCGAGAGCGCTGCCTTCACGCGGGTGAAGTCCGGGCTGCGGAATGCCTTCCATTCCGTGACGATGACGAGCGCGTCGGCGCCCGTCAGCGTGTCGTTCTGCGTCGCACAGAATTCGATACGGGCGTGCGCCTGGGCATCGTCTGCGAAATCGAGGGCCACCACGCGGCGCGCCTCGTCCAGCGCCACCGGATCATAAGCGCGCACACGGGCGCCACGACGCACCAGCTCGGCGATGACGCGGCGGCTCGGGGCCTCGCGCATATCGTCCGTATTCGGCTTGAACGCCAGCCCCCACAGGGCAAACGTCTTGTCCGACAGATCGTCGCCGAGGCGGCTCACGATCTTGTCGATCAGCACCGCCTTCTGCGTTTCGTTGACGGCTTCCACGGCGCTGAGAATCTGCAACGGAAGACCATAGTCCTCCGCCGTGCGCACGAGTGCCTGCACGTCCTTCGGGAAGCATGAGCCGCCGTAGCCGCAGCCGGCATACAGGAAGTGGTAGCCGATACGCGGATCCGAACCGATGCCCTTGCGCACGTCTTCGATATCCACGCCGACGCGATCGGCCAGATTGGCCATCTCGTTCATGAACGAGATGCGCGTGGCGAGCATGGCGTTGGCCGCGTATTTGGTGAATTCCGCCGAACGCACGTCCATGTACAGGGTGCGCTCGTGATTGCGGTTGAACGGCGAATACAGACGCTTCATCATGGCCCGCGCCTCTTGGCCATTGGCGTCGTCGTCCACACCGATCACGATGCGATCCGGACGCATGAAATCGTCCACGGCCGCCCCTTCCTTCAGGAACTCGGGGTTCGACACGACGGAAAACGGCACCGCCTCGCCACGCTTGGCAAGCTCGTCGGCCACTGCGGCACGTACCTTGTCGGCCGTGCCGACCGGCACCGTCGATTTGTCGACGATCACCTTGAAGCGCTTGGCATAGCGGCCAATGTTGCGTGCCGCGGCCACGACATACTGGAGGTCGGCCGAGCCGTCTTCGTCGGGGGGCGTACCCACCGCGATGAACTGAACGTCGCCATGGGCGACCGACGCCTCGACATCCGTCGAGAATTGCAGGCGACCGGCAGCGCGGTTGCGTGCGATGACTTCCTGCAGGCCGGGTTCGTGGATTGGCACGCCGCCGTTGTTCAGGATGTCGATTTTGCGCGGATCGACGTCGAGGCAGAATACGTCGTTGCCGACGTCCGCCAGGCAAGCCCCAGTGACGAGGCCGACGTATCCGGAACCGATGATTGTGACTTTCATGATTGCGCGAACTTAGAGAAATTAGGAGGCCGCCGGCACGTCGACACGTCGCGGCGTATAAGTCTCCCAGCCGTTACAGCCGGGGCATTGCCAATAGAACAATCGCGCGCGGAAGCCGCACTGGTCGCAGACGTACCGGGGCAACGACTTGGTACGCTGCGTGATGAGCCTGCCCATGAGTTGCAGATCCGTCTGCGTGTCGCCCTGCGCCGTGGCAGCGTGGGCTTCGAGCAGACGCACCATGCCCGGCGCGCTCGGCGCGCGTTGCATTTGGTCGCGCATGAGCTTGAGTGCCGCTTCCGGCCCCTCGAGGGAGACTGTCTTCTCGTAGACGATCTCCAGCAGATCGTCCGACGGATTCTTGCGCAGCGCATCACTCAGCACGGCGAGGCCTTCCGGCGCCCGGCCCAATGCCTCGTAGGCTCGCATCAGACGCTTGGCCGCCAGGCCGAGGTACACCGGATTTTGCTGCTCGATGGTGCGAAGCACGCGCAGCGCGCCTTCGGCGTCGCCCGCCGCAAGCAGCATGTCGCCGCGCAGCAGCGGGGCGCGTACATTGGCGGGATTGACCTTGAGCGCAGCATCCAGCGCTTGCGTGACCGCGTCGACGTCCTTGCGTTGCAGCGCTTCCTGCGCCAGTTCGCAGTGAAACTGCGCGATCTCCTTGCGGTACGACACCGCGGGGTCGAGATCGCTCAACATCTCAGCCTCGGTCAGCGCCTTGTGCCATTCCTTCTCGATCTGGTAGATCGTGAGCTTCGCATGCTGCGCCGCCTTGGCATAAGCCCCCGTGTGCAGTCGGCCGAACGCCTCTTCAGCTCGGTCCAACAGACCCGCCTTGAGAAAATCGTGGCCGAGCTCGTAGAGCGCGTGCTCATGATCAGCTTGCGGCAGGTCGTCACGCGAGAGCAGGTTCTGATGCACGCGAATGGCGCGCTCCGTCTCGCCGCGACGACGAAACAGACTACCCAGCGCGAAGTGCAGCTCGGTGGTCTCGGGGTCGAGCTTGGCGACCTCGATGAAGGCGTCGATCGCCTTGTCGGGCTGCTCGTTGAGCAAGAAGTTCAGACCGCGAAAATAGGACGCCGGCAGATTGCGGCTCTCGGAGAGCAGGCTGCGCAGATCCAGGCGCGCGGCCACCCAGCCGCAGCCGAAAATCACGGGGATGGCCAATAGCCACCAGACCTCGAATTCCATGAATGCGTGTTGTCGTTGAAACAGTCGATGAGAATGGCGAGCGTCGCGCTGGGTCGCCTGACTTAGACCGGCGGCAGCATCGGTGGCTGATCGCCCGCCTCGGGGTCACGTTGCGCACGGGCCAGATCGCGTCGCGCACGGCGCAGCTCCAGACGCTGGCGCATCAGGCTTGGCAGCGTGGCGAGCACGCCGATGACGCCACCGACGACGAAGAATGCCAGGCCGATCATGATGAGCGGTGCCGTCCACGTATGCCCCAGGAACAGGTTCAACGTGACCTCGCCCGTGTTAGCGAGCGCGAGGCACAGCAACACCACAAACACGATAAGACGAACGATCCAAACAATCAGCTTCATGCCGAAAGGCTCCTGCGGCAGGGTTGCCGTATGTTTTGCAACGTGTACGGCCCCGAGCCTTCGGCGCCGATGCCGCCAACGCACCGGGCCGGCGCGTGGCCGTATTGTACCGGATGTGTTCTATCAAGCGTCGCGAGCGCCGCATGCTTCACATTTGTGTCGACGGGCACGCCCGGGCGCGCCAGATGCAAAAAAAGCGCCCGAAGGCGCTTTTCTTGCGTAGTAGATCCCAAAGGGCCTTATTGGTCCGACGCCTTGTGATCAACCCGCTCTCGCAGCTCCTTGCCGGGCTTGAAGTGCGGCACGAATTTCTCCGGCACCATCACTTTCTCACCCGACTTCGGATTGCGGCCGACACGCGGTGGCCGACGGTTGAGCCCGAAGCTACCGAAACCGCGGATCTCGATTCGATGACCACGCGCAAGCGCGTCGGCCATCGCATCCAGAATGGTCTTCACCGCGAAATCGGCATCCTTGAGCACCAACTGGGGAAACCGCGCCGCCAACTGGTTGACCAATTCAGACTTGGTCATAGGCCTTGGACCTTACTGATTCTGGCTGTCCAGCTTGGCCTTGAGCAGGGCACCCAGGTTCGTGGTGCCGCTCGCTGCCGAGCTATCCGACGACATCTTGCTCATCGCTTCTTGCTGTTCAGCCGAATCCTTGGCCTTGATCGACAGGTTGATGTTGCGCGACTTGCGATCGATGTTGACGATCATCGCATTGACGGCTTCACCTTCCTTGAGCACGTTACGGGCATCTTCCACACGGTCGTGCGAGATTTCCGAAGCGCGCAGGTAACCCTCGACGTCTTCGCCCAGCAACACGACGGCACCCTTCGGGTCAACGGCCTTGATGGTGCCGTCAACGATCGAGCCCTTGTCGTGGATGGCCACGAAGGTGTTGAACGGATCGCCTTCGAGCTGCTTGATACCCAGCGAGATGCGTTCCTTCTCGACGTCGATACCCAGGACCACGGCTTCGACTTCGTCGCCCTTCTTGTACTTGCGCACGGCGTCTTCGCCGGTTTCGCTCCACGACAGGTCCGACAGGTGGACCAGGCCATCGATGCCGCCCGGCAGACCAATGAACACGCCGAAGTCGGTGATCGACTTGATGCCGCCCTTGATCTTGTCGCCCTTCTTGAAGTTGCGCGAGAAGTCATCCCACGGGTTCGGCTTGCACTGCTTCATGCCGAGGCTGATACGACGACGATCTTCGTCGATCTCGAGCACCATGACTTCGACTTCGTCGCCCAGCTGGACAACCTTGGTCGGCGCAACGTTCTTGTTGGTCCAGTCCATTTCCGACACGTGAACCAGGCCTTCGATGCCCGATTCCACTTCGACGAACGCGCCGTAGTCGGTGATGTTGGTGACCTTGCCGAACAGGCGGGTGCCTTGCGGGTAACGGCGAGCGATGCCTTCCCACGGATCTTCGCCGAGTTGCTTGACGCCCAGCGAGACGCGGCCCTTCTCTTGATCGAACTTGAGGATCTTGGCGGTGACTTCCTGGCCAACCGACAGCACTTCGCTCGGGTGACGCACACGACGCCATGCGATGTCGGTGATGTGCAGCAGGCCATCGATACCGCCGAGGTCGACGAATGCGCCGTAGTCGGTGATGTTCTTGACCACGCCCTTGACGATCGCGCCTTCCTTGAGCGTCTCGAGCAGCTTGGCGCGCTCTTCACCCTGGGTGGCTTCGATCACGGCACGACGCGAGAGCACAACGTTGTTGCGCTTGCGATCGAGCTTGATCACGCGGAATTCGAGGGTCTTGCCTTCGTACGGGGTCGTGTCCTTGACCGGACGCGTGTCCACCAGCGAACCCGGCAGGAACGCGCGGATGCCATTGACCATCACGGTCAGGCCGCCCTTGACCTTGCCGGTGATCGTGCCGGTGACGAGTTCGCCCGATTCGAGGGCCTTTTCCAGTTGCAGCCACGAGGCCAGACGCTTGGCCTTGTCGCGCGACAGCACGGTGTCGCCGTAGCCGTTTTCCAGGGCGTCGATCGCCACGGAAACAAAATCGCCGGCCTGAACTTCGACCTCGCCCTGATCATTCAGGAATTCTTCGATGGGGATGTACGCTTCGGACTTGAGCCCGGCGTTGACGACCACGAAGTTGTGGTCAACCCGAACGACTTCTGCGCTGATGACTTCACCAGCACGCATGTCTTGACGGGAGAGCGACTCTTCGAAGAGCGCCGCGAATGATTCGTTAGTCGAGGTTTGCAGGTCGGACATAAATGTGGATTACGCCGCTGACGTCCGTCTCCCAAAGGGGGGGTGACGATACCGCACAACGGTTGGGTTAAAGGTTGACAAAGCCACGACGGGTGACTGCATGAAACACCCGGTCAGGCGCCTTGCGGATACTGCACTTGCGCGAACCATTCGAGCACCTGGGCCACCGCCTGATCGACGTTGAGGCCCGACGTGTCGAGTACCCGCGCACCCTCTGCTGGCCGTAGCGGTGCTTCGGCACGGGTACGATCCCGTGCATCGCGCGCCTCAAGATCCAGCATCAGACTGTCTATGTTAGCAGAAAATCCTTTTTCTATCAATTGCTTATACCGCCTCTCGGCGCGGGCCTGCGGCGTGGCCGTCAAAAACACCTTCAGTTCGGCCTCCGGGAAGATCACCGTCCCCATGTCGCGACCGTCCGCAACGAGGCCTGGCGCGGTCTTGAACGCCCGCTGGAGCGCCATGAGGGCCTGGCGAACCGCCTTGTGCACGGCAACGCTGGATGCCCGGTTGCCGATCGCTTCTGCCCGGATCGCGTCGGTGACGTCCTCTCCGGCCAGCCAGATGCGCTGATCCCTGAAACGCACATCGAGCGTCTCGGCGAGCACGGCCAGCGCCCCGACGTCGTCCGGGTCGATCCCGTGACGAGCGCTCGCCAGCGCCGTGAGCCGGTACAGCGCCCCGCTGTCGAGATAGTGAAAGCCCAGCGCATCGGCCACACGGTGTGCCACCGTCCCTTTGCCAGATGCGGTCGGGCCATCCACCGTAATGACCGGAATCGAGTCGTCCACCATCGTGAAATCAGGCATCCCTTCGTCTCTGTGTGTTCAAACCATCAAAAAATGAAATCTTGCGCACAAATGGTAATGATTACCATTTGAAAGCAGGCGCTATCGGCAGCGTCCGGCCGTTCGACGGCCATGCGAAGCCGAGATTATCCGATTATCCCTTAGGCAGTCCGAAGGGGGCCGCTGCCCGAACGGCACGTCAACACACCACATCGTTCGCCGCAATGCATGGCGTTCGCGTTCGCGAACGCCATGCATCACGGTAGGTGATGGGGGGGCCGGGCGACCGGGCTGCGGCGATCACTAGGGGCGATGATGCGAATACGCCGCTACGCGTCGTCCTGCTGTCGAACTGAATGGGGTGGTGGCGGCAACGGTTGACCGCACGCGTCGGCCTGGCCGGCGGACGCGACCTCGTGCAACGCTCACGTCACCAGTATAGCCGTCGCGCCTGGCTGGCGACTGAGGACCTGCCTTAATGCTGCCATGCGCCCACGCCGGCCAACGGCCCGCCCCCGGGTCCGATTGCTCGCCGGCGCCCGTTCATTTGAAATCGTCGGACGCGATACCGAGGCGCCGCATCTTGTCGTACAAGGTCTTTCGGGGCACACCCAGCTTTTCGCAGGCGAGCGAAGCACGCCCGGAGGACGCCCGTAATGCCTCCTCGATGAGACGCCGCTCGAACAGGTTCATCTGCGCTTCAAGCGTGCATGGGGTCCCCTCGGGGCCGTCGTCCGGATCTCCGGTTCCGAGTCCGAGCGTATAGCGTTCGGCGACGTTGCACAGTTCGCGCACGTTACCGGGCCACGGGCGCGCCATCAGCCGATTCAGACGCTCGGCGCCGATCTCCGGCACCGGACGCCCGTACGCCGCCGCCGCCCGAAGCACGAAGTGCTCGAACAGTTGGGGAATATCCTCGCGACGCTCCCTTAGCGAGGGGATTTCGAGCACGATCACGCCGAGCCGGTAGTAAAGATCGTCGCGAAACCGCTGCTGGCGTGCGAGGTCGAGCAGGTCCGCCTTCGTCGCGGCGATGATCCGGCAATGCATCGGCAGCAGTTCGTTCGAGCCAATCCGCTCGAACTGGCGCTCCTGAAGCACACGCAGGAACTTCCCCTGAAGCGCCATCTGCATCGTCTCGATCTCGTCGAGGAAGAGCGTCCCGGCCTGCGCATACTCAAGCTTGCCGATGCGACGTTTCAACGCCCCTGTGAACGAGCCAGCCTCATGGCCGAACACTTCGCTCTCGAACAGCGATTCGGGAAGGCCCGCGCAGTTCAGCGCCGCAAAAGGCTTGTCGCGGCGCGGGCCGAAGTCGTGCAGGCAGCGCGCAACGAGTTCCTTGCCGGTGCCGGTCTCGCCGAACACCAACACGTTCGCATCGGTATTGGCAAGTTCGAGGATCAGCTTGCGCAAACGCTCGACGGGTCGCGAGTGCCCGAGGATTCGCGCATCGATACGCTCGCGGCTCTCGAGCTGCCTGCGCACCGCCGTCAGCTCGAGCGTCAGCCGCCGTTGCTCGAGCGCACGTCGCGCAAGCTCGACGATCCGCTCTGACGCGAACGGCTTTTCAACGAAGTCGTAGGCGCCGAGGCGCATGGCCTGCACCGCCATCGCGATGTCGCCGTGGCCGGTGACGAGTATGACCGGCATTGACGCACTCATCGCCTTCACGCGTTTGAGTAGTTCGAGCCCGTCCATACCGGGCAGACGCACATCGCTGACGACGATGCCCGGGAAATCGCCATCGATGTGTTCGAGCGCATCCTCGGCACCCCCAAACGCGTCGACCTCGATGTCGGCGAGCTGCAACGCCTGGACGGTACCAAGTCTCACGGCGGCGTCGTCCTCGACGAGCAGCACGCGCAAGCTGTCTGGGATCACGGGTTGCCCTCCCTGTAGGTACGTAGATAAATACTGAACTCGGCGCCGCCCTCCGACCGGTCGGCGGCCCTCAGCGAACCACTGAACTCGCGCACGATGCCGTCGGAGATCGCCAGGCCCAGACCCAGACCCGTGCCCTGCTCCTTCGTCGTGAAAAACGGTTCGAAGAGCCGCGCGCGCACAGACTCGGAAAGCCCCGTGCCGGTATCGCACACGCGAATTACGGTCGTATCGCTATCGGTCTCGACCGTCACGACGAGTCGGCGCACCGTGGCATCGGCCATGGCGTCGAGCGCATTCGCCAACAGGTTCACGAGCACCTGTTCGAGCCGATTCGCGTCGGCGAGCACGCGCGCGCTCGCCAATTGCGGATCGAAGGTGAGTTCGACGCTTTCCTTGCGCAGCCGCTGCCCGACCAAAAACAACGCGTTATTGATGGCCTCTGCGGCAACGACCGGCTGCAGTTGCGTCGGCGCCTTGCGGGCAAAACGTTTCAGTTGCGACGTGATCCGGCCCATTCGCTCAGTCAACTCGCCGATCATCCGCAGATTGGACTCGGCGTGACTCGTCCGGCCTCGTTCGAGGAACGTCAGCGCGTTGTCCGACAGTGTGCGCAACGCCGCAAGCGGCTGATTCAGCTCGTGCGTGACGCCTGCCGCCATCTGGCCGAGCGCGGCCATCTTGCCCGCCTGTACCAGTTCCTCGAATGCGGCCTTGAGTTGCGCTTCGGTTTCTCTGTGCATCGCAACCTCATGCTCCAGATTGCGGTTCGCGCGGCTCAGCGCCGCCGTGCGGCGCGCGACCTTGCGCTCAAGCTCCTCGTTCAACTGCTGCAGTGCCTCGCGCAGCGCGAGCCGTTGCGCGACAATGCGCCGCCGCTGCCACACGGTCAACGCCAGCACGGCGACGAACGCGAGTCCGAGCGCGGCGGATTGCGCCAATGAGCGCGCCACGGCTCTCGCGGGCGCGAGATTCGACAACACCACAATATGCCAGTCGGTGCCCGACACCGGACGGGAAACGACCAGGAACTCGGTCGGAAACGGGTGTGGCGTCGGCAGGCTGGCGGCGAGCGGATTGCCGCGCGCCACCGACTCGATCCACACGTTCGGTGCGAGCGTGCGCTCGATGGTGACGCCGGCCGGCATGAGTGCGCCGGGCGCATCGTACTGATGTGTGCGAACGATCTCGGCGTGTGCGGCCGCCGACAGTGGGCGCAGCGTCCGGTATTTGAGCCCCGGCACCGACGACAGCATGATCACGCCATGCGAATCGACGGCGAACACAGGCTCGGCGCCCTGCCGCCAGACGGATTCGATCCGGTCGAGATTGACCTTGAGCGTCACGACACCGAGCACATGGTGCGCGTCGTCATCGATCCGTTCGGCAAGAAAATAGCCGGCCTCCTTGCTCACGGTGCCCAGCCCGTAGAAACGGCCGTGGCCGTCGCGCATTGCACCGATAAAGTACGGGCGAAACGAGAAGTTCGACCCGACGAACGTCTTCGGCAGGTTCCAGTTGCTCGACGCGAGCGTGTTGCCTTGTTTGTCCATCACGTAGAACGCGCTGGAGCCCGCGTCGGCGTTGACGGTCTGCAGATAAGCGTTTACCCGCGCGACCACGTCGCGATCGGTCGGATGGCGCAACATCGAAAGCACGTCGGTATTCAAGCTCGCGAGCGACGGCAGATAGCTGTAGTGTCGAACCTCGCTCGTGAGCGCGTTCTCGTAACCGTCGAGCCGGTGTGCTGCGGTTTCGCGCAGCGTGCTGATCTCCACCCGCTCCGCATAACGATAGGCCGCCCACGCCCCCACCACCATCAGCACGACGAACGCGAGCACAAGCGCGAGCAGTACGCGCGTGCGACGCGACGTGGCACGCAAGAACTTCACGACCGACACCCCGCCAGCCCGCGACCCGAGGGTTCCCGAACGACTATTGCCCACCGCCCCATGGCACCATCTCCTCCGAAGCCATCATTCTAACGGCGCGGATCGCTGCGGCCGCCGGGACGAGCCTTATAGCCCGAAGTATGTCTCGCGCACGGCGTCGCTCGCTTCGAGCTCCGCGCGCGAACCCGATACGCGCACCTTGCCGTGATCGAGCAGATAGCCGCGATCGGCGAGATCGAGAAACGCGATATTCTGCTCGGCGATCAGCAACGAGGTTCCGTCGCCAATGGCGGTCCGCAGCGCGTCGATCACGTGCTTGACGAACACCGGCGCGAGACCGGAGGACGGCTCGTCCATCAGCAGCAGGCGCGGCTCGGCAATGAGCACCTTCGCGATGCCGAGCATCTTGCGTTGACCGCCAGACAGGCTCGCCGCAGCGGCACGCCGCTTCGCCGCCAGCGCGGGAAACAGCGCAAACAATACTTCCTTGCGCTGGCGAATTCTCGCTTCGGGCATGAAATAGCCGCCGAGTGCGATGTTCTCGTCGATCGACAGCGTCGGAAATACGCCGAGCTCCGACATGAACGCGATGCCGCGCCGAATGCGCTGGTCGGGCCGCAGCGTGTCAATGCGCTCGCCGTCGAGCGTGATGCGCCCGCCCGTGCATGGCAACAGCCCGATCAGCGTGCGCAGCAGCGTTGTCTTGCCCGCGCTGTTCGCGCCGAGCAACAGCACGGTCTGTCCCGGCTCGACCCGCATATCGACGCCCCAAAGCACCTGCATGTCGCCATAGCCGGCCTCCACGCCTTCGATTTCCAGGGATGCCGTCATCATGCCGCTCCAATGAACGCCGCGATCACCTCGGGGTCGCGCGCAGCCGACGCAAGCGGTCCCTCGAACAGCATGCGCCCGGCGCCGAGCACGATCACGCGTTCGGTGATGCGGTTGAGAAAATCGAGCAAGTGCTCGACCACGATCATCGCAATGCCCCGTGTCGACAGTCGCTGCAACAGCTCGGCGATCACGCCCAATTCGGCGGGGTTGAGCCCCGCGCCAATCTCGTCGACGAGCAGCAGCTTCGGCCGCGTGGCAAGCGCCCGTCCGAGATCGAGGAGCTTCTGCTGATTCACGGTCAGCGATCCCGCCATACGCGATGCCACGCTGGCAAGACCGATGTCATCGAGAATCGGCTCGATCTCGCGCGGGTCCAGACGCACGCTGCGCGCCGCGACTTCGACGTTCTCGCGCACCGTCATGTCGCGAAACACCTTCGGCACCTGGAACGTGCGATTGACGCCGAGGTGCACACGCTTGTACATCGGTAAGCGGTTAATCGTGTGCCCGAGGAAATCGATCGTACCCTCGTCCGCCTGCAGCAATCCTGAGATCACGTTGATGGTCGTCGTCTTGCCGGATCCGTTCGGGCCGACAAGGCCAACGATCTCGCCGGGTACCACAGCAAAGTTCACATCGTTGAGCACGACCTGGGCGCCGAAGCGCTTGTGGACGCCAACCAGTTGCAACAATTCAGAAGACATGGATACCCCGACGTTGCAGCAGCGACAGGAGGCCACCCGGCAGAAACAGCACGAGCAGCACAATGAGACCGCCATAGATGAACTGGAAGTACTGCGGCGTCGAGATGCCGATCGCCGCATACAGGACGTAGAGCACGGCCGCGCCGACGATTGGCCCGATGACCGTGCCGACACCGCCGAACAGCGCGAACACAATGGCGAACACCGAGAACTGCAACGTGAACACCGCGTCCGGATAGAACACCGAGATACCCCATGCGTAAGTGCCGCCCGCGAGTCCGGCGATCAGCGCCGAAACCAGCCATGCGACCAGACGCGCCTGCACGACGTTGACGCCCGCCATCGCTGCGCTCACCGGATCCTGCTTGACGGCGCGTAACGCCATGCCGAAGCCCGATGTCCGGAAGTACGCCGCAAGCGCACACGCGATGAGCAGCACGCCAAGCATGCAGGCGTAGCTCGCGTCCGGATTGTAGACTTGCTCGATCTTGAGCCCGTAGGGGCCGCCGGTGATGTCGGACAGGTTCGGGTTCGACACGACGAAGTAGATGATTTGCGATGCGGCCAGATTCGCTATCGAGAAGTACGCGCCCGAGAGGCGCAGCAGCGGCCCAAGCACCAGTCCGAGCAGTGCGGCCGCGAGGCCACCCCCGGCGACGCACACGAGTACGGGCAAGTGCGTATGCATGACGAGCAGCGACGTTGCATAGGCACCGCTGCCGAAAAATCCTACATAGCCGAATGGCAAATAGCCAGTGAAGCCGTACAGCAGGTTGAGTCCCTGTGCCAGCACGATAAACGTCATGATCGTGAACAGCAGCGACTGGTTGCCATACAGATGAGGGGCCACGAGGAAGATCGCGGCAACGACGGCGAGCAAGATGGCCGGTGCCCGCAAGCGCCGCGGCGCCGCCAGTCCGGTAGCGTTCAGAGTGGGATCAAGCAAGACGCACCGCCTTTCCGAGCAAGCCCGAGGGACGAATGAGCACAATGATCAACAGCAGTACATACGGCACTACGTTCGACCACGACGAATAATAGGTTTGCATCAGCATCGTGCCGAGGCCGAACACGAGCCCGCCGGCGATCGTGCCGAGCGGATTGCCGAGCGAACCGATGACCACGATCGCGAAAGCGGTCGTGGTGAGGTTGTCGCCCAGATCGGGCGACACCGAGCCGAGAAGATACGGCACGAACACGCCCGCAATACCCGCGAGCGCGAGGCCTGCGACGAACGCGATCGTCGACACGCGGCGCACGTCGATACCGGTGGCAACGGCCTCGTCGCGATTGGCCATCACCGCACGGGTCGCGTAACCGAACCGAGTGCGCGAGAAGTACAGCCACAGCACGACCAGCGCCGCCACGCTGATGCCGGCGGCCCACCACCAGCTATCGGGAAACTGCTGGCCAAACACGCCCAGACTGCCACTGCCGAGGGCATCGTCGGGCAGCGAGCGTTGGTCGGCGCCGAACAGCAGCACCGTCAACGCCTCGAGCATCTGGCCAATGCCGAAGAACAGGATGAACGACAGCATTTCCGGGTCGTCGCTGCGCTGCAGTCGCGGCACGACGGCCCGATACATGGGCCATCCGATGATCGTTGCCCCGGCCACCGAAACCGGAATCGCCCATAAGGGATTCAGGCCGAAATGATGCGAGACCAACCATGCGGCATAGCTGCCCAGCACGATGAACTGCCCGTGGGCGAGATTGATGATTCGCATCACGCCGAACACGAGGTTGAGTCCCAGGCCGACCAGCGCGAAGAAAATACCGTACAGAATGCCGCCCACGACGGCATAAGCAAGAAGTTCCACGTTCGTCCCTTCGCAAGCGAGGATGTCGTCGCCGGCGCCATCAGACGGCGCCGGCCGGTTCCTGATCAGTCGATGCGGCTGGCGGTCAGTGCGCCGGCGCCGGATACACCGGCTTGCCGGTCGCATGGTCGTCGGGATACACGACGACAAACTTCAGACCCTTGTTGCCGTCCGGCACCATCTGGGCCACCGGGAACGGTTGTCCAAGCTGTGCTCCGTTCGCATTGATCTGGAACGGTCCAAGCAACGTCGTCGTCTTGCCGGACATGTCCATCAATGCCTGGTGGAAGGCGCCTTGCGCAAACGTCGGCGCATCGCCGAGCATCTTCTCCATGACGATCCCCGTGTTGTAGCCGGCAGAGTCGAGGAAAGTCGGATCCTTGTGTTGCGCGGCCTGGAAGGCTTGTGAAAACTGTGCCGTGTTCATCCCGTAGGTGACCTTGTCGTACTTGACCAGCGGCGGCGTGGGGTACGTATAGGTGTAAGCAAGGGCGTCGACGCCCGCGTTCTTCGTGAGCAATTTCAGCAGTTGCCCCGGGAAGATCGTGAACGTCATGTCGAAATGCAAGCCGCTTTGCGACAATGCGCGCAGAAAAGCGATGTCGTTCGGCGGGTAGCCGAACTCGAGCAACGCCTGCGGATTGGCCGCCTTCGCCGTATGCAGCAGCACGTTGTAGTTCGATTCCGTTGTGGGCACGCTGTGATAAAACACCGGCGTCACGCCCCCCTTCGCCAGTTCTGCTTTCATCGTTTCGGCTTGCGACGCATCGAAATCGTTCGCTCCGTAGACGATCGCCACGCGCTTGATCTTCTGCTTGAGGAGGAAGTTTGCCAGCGGAACCGGCCACACCGTCGACGACGGAATACTCACGTCGGCGAGGTAATCGGTCTTTTGTGTGAAGAAGTTCGCGCCCGAGCCGGTCGGGTCGATCAGCAGCATATGGTGTTCAGCCGCGAGCGGCACCGCGACCGACGTCAGCACCGAGCCGAAGTCGGCCACGAGTATGTCGACCTTGTCCTGCGTGATCAACTGGTTATACAGCGTGGTGGCCGTCGAGGTGGAACTCTGGTCGTCGTACGCGACGATTTTCACGGGAATCTTCTTGCCGAATGCCTTGACGAACACCCCGCCCTGCTTGTTGACGGTGTCGGCCCAGAACGTCAGCCCTTCGTATTGCCCCTGGGAAGCCACCGCGAACGGTCCAGTGCTTGCATAGAGCGTACCAATACTGAGCTGTGCGGGCGCAGGTGCGGCTTGCGCACCAAGACTGGCGAACGCGCAGGCAATCGCGGCGGCAGTCACTTTCAGCGAGGTAGCGGTTTTACGGGTCAGTCGCGTGTGCATCGAAATCTCCTCTGGATCGTTTTGACATCAAGACCTGTCCACGCCGCACGGCGACAGCCGTAATGACGCACGTGGTCAGGGTTCTGCTACGTGGGAAGCGAACGGAAAACGACAGCCGGGGACCGGGCCGGTTAGACCCGGCCCGTCAGCGAATGTGGGAAAGGGTGAATGTCATGGCATGTCTCCTGATAATCGTTATTCGATTGTTTGGAGAACATCATGCAAGTCGCATGCCAGCCACGCCAACGCAGGCAATGGCTTGATCCAGCACGGTTTCCGCCGGTCGCGACGCGCAGGTTGCGCGAGAATCCGCACAAATGCGCCGCCAGGTGGCTGGAAAAAGTGACACCCGGCCCGCTCGCGCCGGAAGCGTCTGTGCGAGCCGGCGTCGACGAAGTCGCGTTGAACCGCGTGGGCGCGTTGGCGGGTTGGCCGATCGTCAGGCGGGACGCGGTGTGTCCGGCCCACCTACCCCACGCCGAGCGGCAGGTGGGTCAATCTTGACTGGAGAAGGATCGGGCGAAACAGACGGTCGGTCACGCGCCAAGGCCCCGGCTCAGCGAGCGGGCGGCGTGAACGATCCCCGAGGGGGTTCCGGATAATCAGGGAACGATGGGCTCGCCAACCGTCCGTTCCGCCCGCGCGGAGCCACGGCACGTGAGCAAAAAACTGCCCGCGCGCGCTACGAAGCGACGCGCGCGAACTCGGCGAAGTAGGTCGGGAACGTCTTGGCAACGCACTTCGGATCGTTGATCCTCACCGGCACGCCGCCCAGGCTCACGAGCGAGAAGCACATCGCCATACGGTGATCGTCGTAGGTGTCGATGGCCGCGTTCGGTGTCAGCGCGACCGGCGGCGTGACGCGCAGATAATCCGCGCCCTCTTCCACCGTCGCCCCCACCTTGCGGAGTTCGATCGCCATGGCGGCCAGGCGATCCGTCTCCTTGACGCGCCAGCTTGCGATATTGCGCAGCGTGGTCGTGCCGTCCGCGAAGAGCGCGGCCACGGCAATCGTCATTGCCGCATCGGGAATGTGATTGAAATCCATGTCGAGCGCCCGCAGTTTGCCGCTCGGCGTGTCGACGCCATGGACTTCGATGGCATCATCGAGCAGCGTAACGCGCGCGCCCATCGCCTCGAGCGCTTCCACGAAACGCACGTCGCCCTGAATGCTGTCGCGGCCGACGCCTTCCACGCGCAGCGGCCCCCCACCGATGGCCCCTGCGGCGAGGAAGTAAGACGCCGACGATGCATCACCTTCGACCCGGATCTCGCCCGGACTCCGATACTTCGCACCGCCGGCATCCGCCGCCGGCAACGTGAAGCGTGACCATCCGTCCTGCCGCACGTCGATACCGAAGCGCCGCAGCAGGCGCAGCGTGATGTCGATATACGGCTTGGAAATCAGCGCTCCCTCGACTTCGACGACGATTTCGCCCGTCGCCGACGGCAATAGCGGCAACGTGAGCAGCAACGCCGTGAGGAACTGGCTCGACACGTCGCCACGCACACGAATGGGCGAGGAAGGGGCGGCCACGTCGGCCGGCTTGATATGCAGCGGGGGATAGCCGGCCTGACCGAGGTAGTCGATATGGGCACCGAGTTGACGCAAGCCGTCGACCAGATCGCCGATCGGGCGTTCGTGCATGCGCGCCACGCCAGAGACTTCGTAGTCACCGTGGCTCAGCGAGAGCGCCGCCGTCAGCGGGCGAATGGCCGTACCGGCGTTGCCCATGAACAGCTTGGCCGTCTTGACGGGAAACACACCGCCGCAGCCCTCGACGATGAAATCGCGCGAGTCGCCCACCTGTGTGCATTTGACGCCAAGCGTCGACAATGCGTCGAGCATGACCTTCGTGTCGTCCGACGCCAGCAGGTCGCGCACGCGGGTTGTGCCGTGCGATAGCGCGGCAAGCAGCAGTACGCGGTTCGAGATACTTTTCGAGCCAGGCAGGCGCAGCGTGCCTTCGGCGTGGCGGTACGGTCCGAGATCGAGCGTTTCCATTACTTTTCCTGTTGCTTGGCCCAGTCCGTGCGCGCCTGGCTGGTGCGCGCGAACACGGCCTCGAGAGCGGCGCCGTCACCGGCGTCGATCAATTGACGCAGCGCACCGAGCGTCGCGACGTAGCCATCGAGTTCCGCAAGCAGCGCCTCGCGATTGGCCACACAAATGTCGCGCCACATTTCCGGATTGGAGGCGGCGATGCGGGTGAAATCGCGAAAACCACCGCCCGCGAAACCGAATTTCGACGCGGCGTCAGGGGCTTCGAGAATCTGCGCAATGAGCGCGTATGACAGCACGTGTGGCAGGTGGCTCACCGACGCGAATACGCGATCGTGCTGCGTCTCGGACATTTCCGACACGCGTGCGCCCGCCGCCTCCCACATGGCGCGCACGCGTGCGACGTCCACTTGGCGATTGTTTGCCTGCGGACAAAGCACCACGCGACGGTCGCGATACAAATCGGCTTTCGCGGCATCCACACCGGACAGTTCCGCCCCCGCAATGGGGTGCCCCGGCACGAAGCGCCAGACGTCGTCGCCCAGCGCCGCCCTGGCGGCGGTCACGGCATCCGTCTTGGTACTGCCCGCGTCGGTCACGATCGTATCGCCGCCAAGAAACGGACGCATCGCGGCAAGCAACGCGGGCGTTTGCGCCACCGGCGCGGCAAGCACGACGATATCGGCACCGGCCACAGCCTCGGCCATCGACACGGCCGCGCGGTCGATCACGCCAAGTTCGCACGCCCGCGCCAGCGACGCCTCGCTGCGCCCGACGCCCACGACTTCCTTCACGGCGCCCGCCGCCTTGAGCGCGCGCGAGAGCGAGCCGCCAATCAGGCCAACGCCGCAGATGACGAGTTTGTTCAGACTCATGGTGTATCGCCCACCACCGCGTTATGCGGAGCGCGGGTATGACCCGAGCACCTTGCAATAGGCCGCGTTCTGGCGAAGCGCATCCAGCGCCTTGGCGACATTGAGGTCGTCGCGATGGCCTTCGAAATCGACGTAGAAGTAGTACTCCCACGCACCGCTCTTGGCCGGACGCGATTCGAAACGTGTCATCGACACACCATTGTTCGCGAGCGGTTCGAGCAGCGCCACCACGGCGCCCGCGCGATTCGGCACCGAGAGAATCAGCGACGTCTGATCGTGGCCGCTCGGCGCCGGGTCCTGCGTGCCGACGACGACGAAACGCGTACGGTTGTGCGGATCGTCCTGTACATGCGCGTAGGCGACTTGCAGTCCGTACTGGGTCGCGGCGGACTCGCCGGCAATCGCGGCAATGGTCGGGTCGGCCGCGGCCATGCGCGCCGCCTCGGCATTGCTCGACACCGCCTGGCGCTCCAGCCGCGGGAAGTGCGCCGTGAGCCAGTGCTGGCATTGGGCGAGCGACTGCGCATGCGAGCAGATACGCGTCACACCATCGAGCGTGCCCGTCAGCGACATCAGATTGTGATGAATCGGCAAGGCCACTTCGCCGCTGATGGTCAACGGACTCTGCAGCAGGAGATCCAGCGTGCGCGATACGACGCCTTCGGTCGAATTTTCCACCGGCACGACACCAAAGTCCGCGCTGCCGGCCTCGACCGCGCGGAACACCTCGTCGAGCGACGGGCACGGCAAGCCCTTCACACTTTGACCGAAGTAGGTGAATGCCGCTTGTTCGCTATAGGTGCCGGCCGGCCCCAGGTAGGCGACGGTCATGACCTTCTCCAGCGCGCGGCTGGCCGACATGATCTCGCGCCAGATCGACGCCAGGTTGTCACCATACAGCGGGCCATCGTTGGTTTGTTGCAGGCGCGAAATCACCTGCAACTCGCGCTCGGGCCGAAACACCGGCGCGCCGAAACGCTTCTTGACCTCGCCGACTTCCAGGGCGATGGCCGCGCGCTGATTGAGCAGTTTCAGAAGCTGCGCGTCGATGTCATCGATTTTCTCCCGCAGGGGGCGCAGCGATGCGTTCAGATCGTCTTCCATGGAGCGTATTGTCTTCATACGGTGGGACAGGGGCGGGCGCCTCGGCATTGCGATGCCGTTCGCCTTCGTCAGCCGTGGCTGCGCTCGAATTCGCGCAGATAGTCGACCAGCGCCTCGACGCCGGCCAGCGGCATCGCGTTGTAAATCGAGGCGCGCATGCCGCCCACGGACTTGTGGCCCTTGAGTTGCAGCAGGCCGCGCTCACGAGCGCCGGCCAGGAAAGTCTCATTCAATGCGTCGTCGTGCAGGAAAAACGGCACGTTCATACGCGAGCGGCAATCCTTCGCGACCGGCGTGCGGTAAAAGCCGCTGCTGTCCAGATAGCCATACAGGCATTCGGCCTTGGCTTTGTTCTGCGCCTCCATGGCCGCCAGGCCACCCTGGCGCTTTAGCCACTGGAACACCAGACCGGCGATGTAGATCGCATAGGTCGGCGGCGTGTTGTACATCGAGTCGTTCTCGGCGACGATCTTCCAATCGAACGCGCTGGGCGTGACCGGCAACGCGCGGCCGAGCAGGTCATCGCGCACGATGACCACCGTCAGCCCCGACGGACCGATATTCTTCTGCGCACCGCCATACATCACGCCGAACTTCGACACATCCATCGGACGCGAAAGGATGTGCGACGAGACGTCCGCCACGAGCGGCACATTCGGCAGGCCGACGGCGCCCAGATCGGGCGTCCAGAAGTACTCGACGCCGTGAATGGTCTCGTTCGTGCAGATATGCACGTAAGCCGGATCCTTCGACATCCGCCACTCGTCCAGCGTCGGCAATCGGGTGAACCGGTCGGCTTCGGTGCTCGCGGCGATATTGACGTCGCAATACTTGCGCGCCTCCTTTTGCGACTTCACCGACCACGAGCCGGTAACGACGTAGTCCGCGGTCCGACGCTCTCCCGCCCGCTCGCCGCCCAGCAGGTTCATCGGGATGAGCGCGTTCTCGGCAAGCGCGCCGCCCTGCATGAACAGGATGCGGTAGTTGTCCGGCACGGCAAGCAGCTCACGCAGGTCGGCCTGCGCCTGCGCCAGAATACTCATGAACTCGCGACCGCGATGGCTCATCTCCATCACGCCCATGCCGGCCCCGTGCCAGTCGAGCATTTCCTCGGCAGCCTGTGCGAGCACCTCGGCAGGCAGCGCCGCCGGACCGGCGGAAAAATTGAAAGCGCGCGTCATAATCGTTTTGCCGCATTAAAAGTGAAACGCAAGCCGGCGGACAGGGACCCGTGCGGCTTGCGTTTCACATCTGGCGATGAATTCGGTTGCGCGGCGACAGCAAAGACCCACTATACCGCCAGTTGCCCCCCCACGTACGGGGGTCCACCGCAATTCCGCCGCAGGATGAAGGCTTTACCGGAAAATTCCGAGCGGAAGCTGCCGATTTACGCCATCCATGCAAAATGGCCGTTTGCGATCACTCGCAAACGGCCATTATCGGTCAATCTCGGCAGAACCGGCCGAAATTTACTTCTTGGCCGGTGCCTTCGGTGCCGATTTGGCAGCGGTGGCGATCTCGGCGTCGGCCTGCTTGCTGGTCGCGTCGATCGCTTGCGGCATGTACTTCTGCATCAAGCCGCCAACGACTTCCTGGCCGACCTGATCCTGCACCTTGATGTACTTCTGGCCGACCGCGCTCTTGTAGAACGCCGTCAGACCCTTGATTTCGTCGGTGGTGTAGTACTTGCCGTAAGCCGCATATTGGGCTTGGACAGCATCGTTCTTGAACGCGTCGGAAACGAAGACCTTGCCGGCGCCTTCGACGAGCTTCGGCACGGAGTGGTCTTGCAGCGTCGGCACGATGGCCTGCTTCTGCGCATTGCTCAACGTCTTGTTCGCTTCCAGTTGACGCGAGAGCACTTGCGGGGCCAATTGCTTGGCTTGCGCCTGGGCGCCGTCACCGATGGCGGCGACGAGCTTGTTCGCGTCAATGGCGTCGAGCAGGTCCTTGATGGCGGCCTTCTTGTCGGCGTCGATCGGGGCGCTCTGTTGAGCCATCGCCATTGCCGGCGCTGCGAGCAGCAGCCACATCCACTTCTTGACGTTATGTTGCATAGTAATAGTCACTCCAAAGTTCGCCGGCTTTGTCCGGCGATAAATAGATGCATCCTCGCCTGGGCACTTCACTGCATCGAGCCAGATTCTACTGACTTTTTGGGGCAATGCACCGGCCGCTTACATCGAGTTACGCCAGTCATGACGCCGTGACATCCGCTTCTGGCGTCTCGCCGCCATCCGGCGCGTCACCGCCATTCTCAGCGATTTCGACATCGGTCTCGACGATGCGTTGCAGGCCCGAAAGCGTCGTGCCTTCGTCCAGGCTGATCAGTGTCACCCCCTGCGTGGCCCGGCCCATTTCGCGAATTTCCGACACGCGCGTACGGATCAGTACCCCGCCGGTCGTGATCAGCATGATCTCGTCATCCGGCTCGACCAGCGTCGCCGCGACCACCCGGCCGTTGCGCTCGCTCGTCTGGATCGCAATCATACCCTTAGTGCCACGGCCGTGGCGCGTATATTCAGTGATCGACGTGCGTTTGCCGTAGCCGTTCTCGGTCGCCGTAAGCACCGACTGTTGCTCATTCTCGGCCACCAGCAGCGCGATGACCGTCTGGCCGTCTTCAAGCTGCATGCCGCGCACACCCCGCGCTTCACGGCCCATCGGACGCACATCGTTCTCGTCGAAACGCACCGCCTTGCCGGCATCCGAGAACAACATGACATCGTGCGCGCCGTCGGTGATGGCCGCGCCGATCAGCACGTCGCCGTCATCGAGATTCACCGCGATGATGCCCTTCTTGAGCGGACGGCTGAAGGCCGCCAGCGGCGTCTTCTTGACCGTGCCCAGGCTCGTTGCCATGAACACGAAGCGATCTTCCGTGTACTCCTTGACCGGCAGCACGACGTTGATCTTCTCGCCGTCCTGCAGCGGGAACATATTGACGATCGGACGTCCGCGCGCGTTCCGCGACCCCTGCGGCACTTCATAAACCTTGATCCAGTACACACGGCCGCGGTTCGAGAAGCAAAGGATCGTGTCGTGCGTATTGGCGATGAACAGCGTGTCGATCCAGTCGTCGTCCTTGGTCGCCGCAGCCTGCTTGCCACGCCCGCCGCGCTTCTGCGCACGATACTCGGATAACGGCATCGACTTGATGTACCCCGAGTGCGACAGCGTGACCACCATGTCCTGCGGCGTGATCAGGTCTTCCGTGTCGAGTTCGGTGGCGTTGTGTTCGATGGTCGAACGACGCTCGTCGCCAAACTCGGCGCGCACGGCCGTCAGTTCGTCGCTGATGATCGCCGTCACGCGGGCCGGACGCGCCAGAATGTCGAGCAGGTCGGCGATCTGCGCCATCACGTCCTTGTACTCCGAGACGATCTTGTCCTGTTCCAGACCGGTCAGGCGCTGCAGACGCATCTGCAGGATTTCCTGTGCCTGCGTCTCCGACAGACGGTAGCGCCCATCGGCCTGCATGCCCACGTCGGCGTCGAGCCCTTCCGGACGGTACGCCGCATAGCCGCCTTGCGTATCGCTCTCGGCACGCGAGAGCATGTCGCGCACGACCGAGGAATCCCACGCCTTTTCCATCAACGCGGCCTTCGCGATCGGCGGCGTCGGCGCTGCCTTGATGATCGCGATGAAGTCGTCGATGTTGGCGAGCGCTACCGCCAGGCCTTCAAGCACATGGCCACGCTCACGGGCGCGACGCAGTTCATAGACCGTGCGGCGAGTAATCACTTCGCGGCGATGCGCCAGGAAGTGCACCAGCATTTCGCGCAGGTTCAGCAGTTTGGGCTGGCCGTCGACCAGCGCCACCATGTTCATGCCGAACGTGTCCTGCAGTTGGGTGTGCTTATAGAGATTGTTGAGTACAACCTCGGGCACTTCGCCGCGCTTGAGTTCGATCACGACGCGCATGCCGCTCTTGTCGGATTCATCGCGAATGTCGGAAATCCCTTCCAGACGCTTCTCGTTGACCAGTTCCGCAATACGCTCGAGCAGTGAGCGCTTGTTCACCTGGTACGGCAGCTCGTCGACGATGATCGCCACGCGCTGGCCCCGATCGATGTCTTCGAAGTGAGTCTTCGCTCGCATCACCACGCGGCCGCGGCCGGTGCGATAGCCTTCGCGCACGCCGGAAATGCCATAGATGATGCCAGCCGTCGGGAAGTCCGGGGCCGGGATGATCTCGATCAGTTCGTCGATGGTGGCATCCGGGTGCTTGAGCACATGCAGACAGCCTTCGACGACTTCATTGAGATTGTGAGGCGGGATGTTCGTGGCCATGCCGACGGCAATCCCCGACGAACCGTTGAGCAGCAGGTTCGGGATGCGGGCCGGCAGGATCAGCGGCTCTTTCTCGCTGCCGTCGTAGTTCGGACCGAAGTCGACGGTTTCCTTGTCGATGTCCGCGAGCAGCTCGTGGCCGATCTTGGCCATGCGCACTTCGGTGTACCGCATGGCAGCGGCGTTGTCGCCGTCGACCGAGCCGAAGTTCCCCTGCCCGTCGACCAACATATAGCGCAGCGAAAACGGCTGCGCCATACGGACGATGGTGTCGTATACAGAGGCGTCGCCGTGCGGGTGGTACTTACCGATGACGTCACCGACGATACGTGCCGATTTCTTGTATGCCCGGTTCCAGTCGTTATTCAACTCGTGCATGGCGAACAGCGCACGGCGGTGAACCGGCTTCAGGCCGTCGCGAACGTCCGGCAAGGCGCGGCCGACGATCACACTCATGGCGTAATCGAGATACGACCGCCGCATTTCTTCTTCAAGCGAAATCGGGAGAGTTTCTTTGGCGAACTGATCCATTATTCGTGTCTATCAAACCCTAATCGCGATAGGCGGCTGCCGGCGATATGATCATAAGATTCTAACATGCCCGTCATTGGCATCCGAAACGAGCGTGATGCAACGCACTAGACATGTCTGGCATGCCAAAACGACAGACGACAACGACGAATGAGACGGTTGGCGAGGGGCCTCAAAAGGTGTTGCGCTCAAACCACAACTGCGCCACGACGGGCGGCAAACTTGGGGTTTTGCTCGCGGGTGGCGGAAGCGCTATGGCAAAATGCCGTGGCATAAGTTAGACATTATTCGAAGTGCATGGGTCATGCTTTGGCGCAATTGCCGATGTTATACTTCGAGCGATGTAAGACTTTGGTACCGTCGTCTAGGCTCGCAGTAACCCTGCGGTAATCTCATTTCGAGAGGAGAAATATGAATAAATTCGCTAAGCTCGCGATCGTTGCAGCTACCGCAGTGATGGCTGCTTCGGCTATGGCTCAAAATTATGTCCAGACCGCTCCGGGTCCGATCGCGGCCTCGAAACAAGCTGTCAACGACAACTGGGTTAACGGCAGCGGCGAGTGGGTTTGGAAGAACGGCTCGGATGAACTGTGCTGGCGCGATGCCTACTGGACCCCGGCCACGGCCAATGCCAAGTGCGACGGCTCGATCATCGCCCAGGCACCGGCTCCGGCACCGGCTCCGGTTCCGGCAGCTCCGGTCTCGCAGAAGGTGACGTACCAAGCCGACGCCCTGTTCGATTTCGACAAGGCCATCCTGAAGCCGGAAGGCAAGGCCAAGCTGGACGACCTGGCTGGCAAGGTTCGAGCACTGAACCTGGAAGTCGTGGTTGCCACGGGCTACACCGACCGTATCGGTTCGGACAAGTACAACGACCGTCTGTCGCTGCGTCGCGCTCAAGCTGTGAAGGCCTACCTGGTCAGCAAGGGCGTCGAAGCCAACCGTGTCTACACGGAAGGCAAGGGCAAGCGCAACCCGGTCACGACCGGTTGCAACCAGAAGAACCGCGGTCAGCTGATCAAGTGCCTGGCACCGGATCGCCGCGTGGAAGTCGAAGTCGTCGGCACGAACAAGTAATAAGGTTCACCGACTACGAAAACCCCGCCTTGGCGGGGTTTTTTTTCGCCTGCCGCGACCGAATCCGCCGCCCTGCCCTGGCGACGGGTAACGTCAGGCCTCGCTGCCCAGTTGCGGATATTGTCGCCTCACCATGAAGGTCAACAGCGCCTTGACCGGGCGGTCACGCCACCACGATCCAGTTTCCAGCGGTTTGAACATCATGCGCGTGGCCGCCTCGACAGGCATGTACTGTTTCATGACATCCCCCGACATGGCGAGGAACGCGCCCCAGGTCATCGTCTCGAACGGCGGCGGGGTTCGCCAGAATCGATTGAGCGGCTCGAACGCGAAGGCAATGTCCTCGTCGCGCACCAGTTCACTGCGCGCCACCATGGTCCTCAACCGCCGGATCACCCCGCGCCGCTCCACCGCGTTGTACCGGTCGAACGTCCTGCGGAAATAGCGATAGTGGCCGACCTCCTCGTTGCTCAGCTTGTGCATCATCTGCTTGAGTTCCTCGACCGGCATATAGGATTCCAGGCAGCGATAGATCATGGCCGTTTGCGTCTCGGTGACGCAGCGTGAGAGCGCCTCGAGCGCCAGTGACGGCCGCATGTACTGCACGTCGCAGCGCGGCTTGTAGCGTGCCAGAAAGGCGTCATAAGCCGGCGCCCAGTCGAATTCGGGCCACACGCGCGCGATGTAGTCCTTGGCAAGACGCCCGTGCTCGACCTCCTCGGGCAGCCAGGTATCGCGCAGCCACGTTCTCATCTCATCATCGTCGCCATACATCTGGTTGAGCGTGGAGACGAACTCCGGCACGCTGGTCTCGATGAACGACACCGTGGCAAGGGAATAGAAGATGAACGCATTGGTTCGAACAGACGGCTCTGCTGCCATGACACACTCTCCTATCGGCATAGGGGGGGTTGAACATGCATCGCTCAGGCACGGACGCGCGACCGGTGTGAATGGCGGATTGACGAGCCCGTGCCGCGCCGCACCCTGCGGTATCGGACAGGCGACGCGTCCAGCCATTCACATCAAACGCCACACGACGATCACAAATGCATAGTATAGGATTTGGCCAACACTCACAGCACGGCAAACTTCCGTTACAAATGCATCGAATTCCGGATAATTTGAGCGATGTTTGCCCCCATTACATTAATTTTGACGCTAGAACGGCATGACACAACGTTACTGGTTGATGAAATCCGAACCCGAGGAGGCGAGCATCGACGATCTCGCCAGCGCGAAGCACCAGACCCTGGCATGGACCGGCGTGCGCAACTACCAGGCGCGAAACTTCATGCGCGACGAGATGCACGAGGGCGATGGCGTGCTCTTCTATCATTCGAGCTGTGCGGTGCCGGGTATCGCCGGACTCGCGACGGTGGCGTCGACGCCCTATCCCGATCCTACCCAGTTCGACCCCAAGAGTCCCTATTTCGATCCCAAGTCAACGCCTGAATCGCCGCGCTGGCTGCTGGTCGACGTCAAGCTGGATCGCAAGACGCGTCTCGTGCCGCTCACGGAAATGCGCCAGATGGCCGAACTGGACGGCATGCAGGTCCTCGCACGCGGCAACCGTCTCTCGATCACCCCCGTGTCGCCCAAACACTGGAAGTTCATCACCCAGCATTTAGTTGAGGCCTGAAGGTGCCGGGGGAACCAACCTTGTTGCGATCGCGTCAGTATCAGGTTGCCGACACGCGCATAGGCTGTCCCCCGTTGGGGCATGCCGTTCCGCCATTTCGCGGGCGACATGTCGCGAAGGCCGTGCGGGCGACCGGTCAAAACGTTCGCCGCGCACAGGCGAACACACACTCGAAAAAGGACAACACGATGCGCAAATCCCTCGCCGCGGCGCTGCTGATCGCCACCGCCGCCAATGCCGCCTACGCCCAGCCGGGTGACGATGCCAACCGCCAGGTCTCGGGTGTGCTGGGCCTCGAAGCCCACGCCACGAAGGAAGTCGAGCAGGACACCGTGCACATCACGATGTCCGCGCAGGAGCAAGGCGCGGATGCCGCGACCGTGTCGCGCAACCTCACGCAAAAGGCCAACAGCGCGATGTCCGTGGCCAAGGGCCAGAATGCCGTGCAGGTGCAGACCGGCAGCGTCTCGCTCTATCCGACGACCAACCGCGACGGCAAGATCACCGCGTGGCGAGGCCGCACCGAACTGCAAATGACGTCGAAGGACTTTGGGGCCGCATCGCGCCTCGCGAGCCAGATCTCGAACCAGATGCAGATGGACGGTGTGTCGTTCTCGCTCTCGCGTGAAGCGCAGGAAAAGACGCAGGCCGAGCTGACACAGCAGGCCATCCAGGCGTTCCGCGATCAGGCGCAGAGCAACACAAAGGCCTTCGGCTACAGCAGCTACACGATCCGCCAGGTGCAGGTTGGCGCGAATGCGCCGATGATGCCGCGTCCGTATGCGATGAAGGCGATGACCATGAGCGCCGCCGCCGACGCCGCGCCGCCAATGCAGCTCGAAGGTGGCAAAACGCAAGTGACCGTGACGGTCTCGGGCACCGTGCAGATGAAGTAAGCCGCACCGCCCGGGGCGCGGGTCTCACGCCGGTCCCCGGCCCAATGAAAATGCCGCCCCATTCTGAACTGCCCCCGTCGCGCTGGACGGGAAAGTCATGCCGCAAGGCGCTTACTTGAAGCGCTCACGCAACAGGTTCTTCTGCACCTTGCCCATCGTGTTGCGCGGCAATTCGGCGACTAGATGCACGCGCTTGGGGACTTTGAAATTGGCGATGCGTTGCTTGAGCGCGTCGATGACGGTGCGCTCGTCGGGGGCCTGTGCCCCGGCGCGCGGCACGATGACGGCCACCACCGCCTCGCCGAAATCCGGGTGCGGCACGCCAATCACGGCCGACTCGGCCACGCCGTCCATCTCGTCGATAAAACCTTCGATCTCCTTCGGATAGACGTTGTAGCCGCCCGAGATGATGAGATCCTTCGAGCGGCCGACGATGTGCACATAGCCGTGCTCATCGAACTTGCCGACGTCGCCCGTCTTGAAGAAGCCGTCGTCGGTGAACTCTTCGGCGGTCTTCTCCGGCATGCGCCAGTAGCCGGCAAACACGTTCGGCCCCTTGACCTGGATGTGGCCGATCTCGCCGGGCCGGCTTGGCTGCGCGTCATCATCGACCACGCGGACCGTCACCTCCGGCAGCGGCACGCCAACCGTGCCCGCGCGGCGCATGCTCGCCGCGTCGCCGTGATACGGGTTCGAGATGAGCATCACCGTCTCGGACATGCCGTAACGCTCCAGGATCGTATGGCCGGTACGCTCGCGGAAAGCCTCGAACGTCTCGCTCAGCAGCGGCGCCGAGCCCGAGATGAACAGGCGCATGTTGCGACACACCTCGCGCTCGAGCCCCGGCTCCGCCAGCAGCCGGACGTAATACGTCGGCACGCCCATGAACACCGTCGCACGCGGAAGCTGGTGCAGCACGTCGCGGGCATCGAACTTCGCCATCCAGATCATCTTGCTGCCGGAATACAGCGCCGCATGGCTCGCGACGAACAGCCCGTGCACGTGGAAAATCGGCAGCGCGTGCAGCAGCACGTCGCCCCCCTCGCGCTCGCCCCAGCCCCAGAATTCGTGCAGCACACGCGCGTTGCTCGCGAGGTTGCCGTGCGAGAGCATGGCGCCCTTGCTGCGACCCGTCGTGCCCGAGGTGTACAGAATGGCGGCGAGATCGTCAGGTGCACGCGGCACCGTCTCGAAAGTGTCGTCGAACCACGCCGCGCGCTCCAGCAGCGAGCCGGTACGGTCATCGCCCAGGGTATAGACATGCTTCGCGCCGTTCGTGAACGCAATCTTCGAGACCCAGCCGAAGTTCGCCGGACTGCACACCACCACATCCGGCGCGGCGTTCTCGACGAAGTACGCGATCTCGCCCTCGCGGTAGGCGGTATTGAGCGGCAGATAGACGAACCCCGCGCGCAAGGTGGCGAGATAAAGCAACAGCGCTTCAGGCGACTTCTCGACCTGCACGGCAACGCGTGCGCCCGGCGTCAGGTCGAGGCTCGCGAGCAGGTTCGCCATGCGCGCGCTCGCGTGCTCGATGTCGTCCCAACTGTAATAGTGTCCTTCGAGGGTCTCGATCGCGCACGCCGCTTTATCGGCGGGAAAGCGCTCGGCAAAAAGTCGGTAGAGGTTGGTGTCTTGCGTCATGAACAGTATGGAATTTGAAACAGTGGATGCGTCGACTGAATAAGATCAAGCAGGCCAGGCAGGCGCGCGGCGTCGCTCAGCGCCCCCGGAAGTCAGGCGGCCGCTTCTCGAGGAATGCCGCCACCCCTTCACGGTGATCGTGCGAGTCCCAGTACGAGAACGCATTTTGCCATTCGGCCTCGGACAACGGCGGCACGGCCGGTGCCAGCCGGGCGATCAGCCACTTGTTCAGTTGTGCAGCGAGCGGCGCCCCGGCAGCGAGACGTCGCGCGCACGCGTAGCCCTCTTCTTGCACCGCGTCGTCGGCGACCACGCGCGTGAGCAGTCCCTTCTCGCGCGCCTCCGCCGCGCCAAAGACGCGACCCTCCAGCAGGATTTCGAGCGTTGCCGCGCGTCCCGCCAAGGCGAGCACGCCGCGCAGTTCGCCTGGCGCCATCGGGAAACCAAGCTTGTTGATCGGCACACCGAAGCGAGCGCCCTCACCGGCAATGCGCAGGTCGCAATGCGCCGCGATCTCCAGGCCGCCGCCCACGCACACCCCCTCGATCAGCGCGACGCTCGGATGCCGACAACGCGCCAGCGCGTCGAGCGTCGGCCCGATGATCTCGCCGTGATAGCGACGCAGCGCGTCGTAGCTGCCGCGCTCGATCGGAAACTCCTCGATATCGGCCCCCGCCGCGAAGTGGCCTTGTGCCCCGCGAATGACAATGGCGCGCACGCGCGTGTCCTCGTCGAGCGCTTGCAGATGCGCGCGCAGAGCGCGCCACATGGCGACCGAAATCGCGTTGAGCTTGCCGGGATTCGACAGCGTCAGTGTGACCCACCCGTCGTCTAGCGAACGGTCATCGCGCAGAACTTCACTCACGCGTCCCTCCCTGGGGTTGATAGGCGTGGATAGGGGTTTGCATACCGAGGCGTCGTCATGGTCAGGTTCAGACCAGGCGCGCCACCGCGCGCCCGAGGGCCGGTTCGCCATCGAGAAGGCGCTGCAGATTGGCGTCGAGTTCGTCGGGTTCGTAGAGATAATTGACCATCATCCCGCACGACTGCTTCGCGCCCTTCCTGGAGAGATCGGCATGCCAGTTGATGCGCTCCACGCGCGCGCCGTTGCCCAGATGGAACCGGGCGACTGGATCGCGCGGCTGTCCGCGCGCGGTTTCGCGCGCCAGGTAGTGCGCGGCCAGTGCTTCGCCAAGGCTGCGCTGCAACGCCTGCACGGCCTTGCGCTCGGCGCCCGCCTGCAACCACGCCATCATCTGCGCCCCCGAGACATCGGGGGCCAGCGATGCCTCCTGCGCCAGCAGCTTCGCCCGCTTCGGGCCGAGCACTTGCGCAAGCGCCTGCGCCGACAGTGACTTGAGCCAGTCGTTGAAACCCGGGATCGGCGAGAGTGTCGCAAAATTGCGCAGCTTCGGAAAATCGACTTGCAACTCGTCGATCACTCGTTTGAGCAGGAAGTTGCCGAAGCTCACGCCGCGCAGTCCGGGCTGCGTGTTCGAGATCGAATAGAAGATGGCCCAGCGCACGCGACGCAGGTCTTCGAGCGGGGCCTTCTCGTCGAGCAGCGAATGCACGTCGGCCGCCATCTCCGGCACGAACGCCACTTCGACGAAGATCAGCGGCTCGCGCGGCATGCGCGGATGGAAGAACGCGTAGCACCGACGGTCCGAATCGAGCCGGTTGCGCAGGTCGGCCCACGACGAAATCTCGTGCACCGCTTCGTAGCGCATGAGCTTTTCGAGCAGCGACGCCGGCGAATCCCACGTGATCGGATGCAACTCCAGCAGGCCGACGTCGAACCATGTCGAAAAGAGACTGCCAAGATCCTCCTCGAGGGCTGCCAGTCCGGGCAACGCCGCCCGGTGTTCCAGCATGTCCGCGCGCCAGCGCACGAGAAACGGCAGGCCGTCGGGCAGCGCGTTGAAGCGCTTGAGAAAGCGCACACGCGCACTGCCCAGCGCCCCCGCCAACCCGCTGGCCGCGCGCTTGGCACTGGCACCGTCGCCGTCCTTGCCTGCCTCGGCGCCCGAATTGCCATCGCTCGCACAGATATCGGCGACGACAGCGAGCCATGCCCGTTGCAGGTCGGGCGACGCCGCCGCGTAGCGCGTCATGAAGTCGCGCGCGGCGTCGTTGGCGGCGGAGTCCGTCAGACGCGCCGACAGGCACTGCGTCAACTGCCGCCGCAGCGCGCTCTGCGCACGCGGCGACAGGGGGGCCGGCGCGACCTTGCCGTCCCCTTTGCCATCTTTGCCATCCTTCGGCCCGCCGCCGGGCCCGCCCGACTTGCCCGCGCCGCGACCGAACCACTGGCCCAGCCGCGCGCCGAGCGAGCGCTTGGGAGACGGTACCGGTGCGCTCACGTCGGCCACGCGCTCGGGCACGCCGCGCCCGGGTGAGGGCGAGGGCGATGACGTGGACGACGCAGCCGTCGTCGACGGACGCAACGATACGGAAACGGACATGGCTGACATGATCGGCTCATCCTTCATGGCTTCCTCGCATTGCCCCCCGGACGGGCAAAAACACCGGCTGAACAGGCGTGTCGCATCGCTCGGTGATCGTTGCCGCAGTTCATCGACGCCCCCTGCCTCATCCCATCAGTCGATCCGGCAGCCACAGCGACAAGCCGGGCAGCGCACAGATGAGGACGACGGCCAGCACCATCAACACCACAAACGGCATCACGCCCCACACGATGTCGCGCAACGCGATATCCGGCGCGGTGTTCTTGATGACGAAGATGTTGAGTCCTACGGGCGGATGAATCAACCCCAATTCCATGACGATCGTCATCACCACGCCGAACCACACCAGATCGAAGCCGGCCGCCCGCAGCGGCGGGAGGATGATCGGCGCGGTCATCAGGATGATGCTCACCGGTGGCAGGAAGAAGCCGAGCACGACCACCATCAGCAGGATGGCCGTGAGCAGCACCCAGCGCGATAAATGCAGCCCCACGATCCATTGCGCCGCCGACTGGCTGATGTGCAGATAGCTCATCACGTACGAGTAGAGCAATGACATGCCGATGATGAACATGAGCATGGTCGATTCGCGCAACGTGCCGGTCAGGATCGGCGCGAGCTGACGCGGGTTCCACATCCGGTAAATCACGGCGATCAGACCCAGCGCCAGCAGGCCGCCGAGGCCGGCCGTCTCCGACGGCGTGGCGTACCCGCCATAGAGCGCCGCCATCACGCCGATGAGCAGCGTCACGAACGGCAGCACGCGCGGCAGCAGCGCCAGCTTCTCGCGCATCGTGGCCGGCGGCTCGCTCGGGAACGGCGACGGCGTGCCGTCGCGGGCGAGCGCCACTTGCGCACAGACGTACTCGCGCCGGTAGCGCCAGGCCGCATAGCATGAGAACAGCCCGACCAGCAGCAGCGCTGGCACGATTCCCGCGAGGAACAGTCGCCCCAGCGACTGCTCCGCCGCGACCGCGTAAAGAATCATCGTGATCGACGGCGGGAGCAGAATGCCCAGCGTACCGCCCGCCGCGATGATCCCGGCGGCGAATCCTGGCGAATAGCCGCGCTGGCGCATCTCCGGAATACCTGCGCTGCCGATGGCGGAGCACGTCGCCGGACTCGATCCCGCCATCGCGGCGAACAGCCCGCACGCGAAGACATTGGCGATGCCCAGGCCGCCCGGAATCCGGCGCATCCACGCGTGCAGGGCCAGATACAGGTCCTGCCCCGCGCGCGATTTGCCGATGGCCGCGCCCTTCAGGATGAAAAGCGGAATCGACAGCAGCGTGATGCTGGCCATTTCCTCATAGACGTTCTGCGTGATCGTATCGAGCGACGATACCGGCATGAAGCCGAGCATGAACGCCACCGCCACGGCCCCAAGTGCAAACGCGATGGGCATGCCCGAGAACATGGCGACGAGCGTCGCGCCACCGTAGAGCAATCCGATGCCGAGTTCGCTCATGCGTGACCTCCCGTACGATCCGATGCGAGCGATGCCTCGTGGCCCGCCGGCGTTCCCATCTCGCAGGCGCCAATCGCCGCTTGCAGCAGCAATTGCACCGTGAGCAACGTCATGCCGAAGGCCATCAGGCCATACGGGATTGACAATGGCGGGCCCCAGGTCGAACTGCTCGTCTGGCCCTCGACGTAGGCTTCCCAGAACAGCGTCCACGACTTCCATGCGAAGAAGCCGCAGAACGCGAACGAGACGATATCGACGACCCAGCGCCGCACTCGGTTCACCCGCGGTGAGAGCAGTGTCGTGATGGCCTCGATGCCGATATGCCCGCGCAGATGTTGCACATGCGCGGCAGAGACGAAGGTCGCGCCGACCAGCAGGAACACGGCGGCTTCGTCCTGCCAGTCGGTGGCGAGCTTGAGCACGTGCCGTGCGAACACGCTGTAACTGAGCACCAGCGCGGCACCGACCAGCGCCAGCATGCACACGACCATGAGCAGACGGCTCACGCCCTGTAACAGGGCGTCGAGCCGCCGCAGCAGGCGGGTGCGCGCCGCCACCGGTTCCGCGCTCACGACGGCCCCACTCACGCAGGCACCTTATCGGCAAGCGCGAGCAGTTTCGCGCACGTGTCGGATCGGCCCGCATAGTCCTTCCATGCGGTACGCCGTGCGATGTCGCGCCACTTCATCACCGTCGCCTCGTCGAGGTCGTAGACCTTCGCGCCAGCCTTCGTATAGACGCTCGCGATCTGCGCATCGTCGGCCTTGGCCGCTTCCATGCCGAACGACTCGAGTTCCGCGCCCACTTGCAGGATCGCCTGCTGCTGATCCTTGGGCAGCTTGTCGAAGACCAGCTTCGACATCAGCAGTGGTTCGAGCATGAACCAGTACGACTTGTTGCGCCCGGTGGTCAAATGCTTCGACACCTCTTCGAGACGAAATGACATCAAGCTCGTCGACGAGGTCATCGCCGCGTCCATCGCGCCTGTCTGCATGGCGGCGTAGAGTTCGTTCGACGGCAGCGAAATGACGGCCGCGCCGGCCTCCTTGAGCATCATGTCCATCTCGCGGCTGCCGCCGCGCACCTTGAGACCCTTGGCGTCGTCCGGCGAGACGAGCGCCTTGGTACGGCTCGCGACGCCGCCCGCTTGCCAGACCCAGCTCACGATCACGATGTTCTTCTGCGCGAGCACATCGGTGAGCACCTTGCCAACCTCACCATGGCGCCAGGCCGCACCCTGCGCATAGGACGTCACCAGCCCCGGCATCAGACCGATATTGAGTTCGCGCACTTCTCCGCCTGCATACGGCAGCGGATACAGCGAGAGATCGAGGGCCCCGCGACGCAGCGCCGAAAACTGCGCATTGGTCTTCATGAGCGAGCTGCCCGGATAGACCTGAAACTTCAGCGCGCCGTTGGTCCGCTTCTCGACTTCCTGCGCGAATTTCCGGCACAACCGGTCGCGGAAATCGCCTTCGGCAAGGGTACCGCCGGGGAATTGATGGGAAATCTTGAGCGGGCCGGACTGCGCAAACGCGCTACCCCATGGGCTGGCCAGACCGCCGGTGACGAGTGCCGATGCGGCACCGAGCATAAGTTGCCGCCGCAGCGGGGAATGATTTGTCTCCATGGCGTCTCCTGTCACTTCTGTCAGTGGTGAACCAGCGAAGCCCGGTGCCTGACATCGCCCGTTGCAGGTCTCACGACTCGCAACGGGTGCACCGCCGGCTCGCCGGCACTGCATGTACGGATGACTGCTTTGATTTTGCGTGTGTCGAGTGCGCGAGTTGCCGCTCTCGGGATGAAATCCTATAGTCAATCCAGCACGGTGTATACAATTGAGCCATCGAAAAAATACAATTCTGGCGTATACCCCGATCTTCAACGCCGGCGGCAAGCGGTACTTTGGCAACCATGCATCCCATTGAGCCCCGCGCGACGGGACCGAAACACGACCGAGCGAGAGCGTCATGACCGTAAAACCGAAGCGATCGGAAGCGCTGCGCCAGGCGATCGAGGAGAAGATTGCCGTGGGCGAGTACCCGCCCGGCATGCGGCTCGACGAGGTCGAACTGGCGAGCACGTTCGGCGTGTCGCGCACGCCCCTGCGCGAGGCGTTGATTCAGTTGGCGTCGTCGGGGGTGATCGAGATACGGCCGCGCCGGGGCGCCGTGGTGGCGCAGATCGATCCGCAACGGCTATGCGAGATGTTCGAAGTCATGGCCGAACTGGAATCGATGTGCGGACGCCTCGCCGCGCGTCGCATCACCGACGACGAACTGGCCGAGTTGCGCGCGACGCACGAGGCCAGCCGGGCGGCGGCCGAGGCGCGGGACATCGACACGTATTACGAAGTCAACGCGCATTTCCATGCGTTGATCTATCAGGCCAGTCACAACGCCTACCTTCAGGAGACGGCATTGCAGCTGCACCGGCGGCTGCGCGTGTACCGGCGTTTGCAGTTGCGCGTGCGCGACCGGCCGCAACATTCGTTCTCGGAACATGACGCCGTGTTTCGCGCCATCGAGGCGGGCAACGCCGACGCCGCATCGGAACACCTTCGCGCGCACGTCACCGTGCAGGGTGAGCGCTTCGCCGACCTGATGGCCTCCTTGCGCGCGCTGGAGCGCAAGGCGAGCTGAACCTGACCGCCAGGCAAACGGGCCGCCGGAGGAAATACCCCCGGCGGCCCGTTTGCCTGACTCGCTGTGGCGCGGCGCTTGCCGTCGCCTTATGCGCGAGATGCCGCCGGCCGGCGCCGATAGGCCCACACGAGCATGATGACGCCCGCGACGATCATCGGCATCGACAGCCATTGCCCCATCGACAGGCCAAACGAAAGCAAGCCGAGGAACGCATCGGGTTCGCGCGTGAATTCCGCGAGGAAGCGAAATACGCCATATCCCACCAGGAACATGGCAGACACCGCGCCCACCGGACGCGCGCGTCGCGAGAAGAACCACAACAGCAGGAAGAGCGCCACGCCTTCGAGTGCGAATTCGAACAACTGCGACGGATAGCGCGGCAGTCCGTGGAATTGGGAGAACACCGCCGCCATCGCATGATCGGCCATCGCCTGCGGATGCGCCATCGCCCACTGGATGTCTTCGCCCGCCGATTGCGGGAACAGCATCGCGAAGCGCGAATCGGGGGACGTCACACGCCCCCACAATTCCCCGTTGATGAAGTTGCCCAGGCGTCCGGCGGCAAGCCCCAGCGGGATCATCGGTGCGATGAGATCGGTGCCTTCGAGCAGCGAGTGTCCGCGACGGCGCGTGAACAGCCACATCGCGACGAGCACCCCGAGAAAGCCGCCGTGGAACGACATGCCGCCTTCCCACACCTTGAAGATGTCGATCGGATTCGCCAGATAAAACGATGGCTTATAGAAGAGCACGTAGCCCAGACGTCCGCCAAGAATCACCCCAAGGACGCCGTAGAACAGCATGTCGTCGAGATCCTGTACCTTCCAGCCTTGTGCGGCAATGGACGGCTGGCGCACGCGCACGCGCCCCACGACCAGGAACAGAATGAAGCCGACCAGGTACATCAGGCCGTACCAGCGGATGGCGAGCGGGCCGAGGTGAATCGCGACCGGGTCGAATTGAGGATGAATCAGCATGGATCAGAAGAATCGATTCGTGAACAAAAGTTCCGTCAGAGGGCGAATGACCGGCCAGTGCAACCCATTGCCACCGCCGAGTGACGCGCCAGCCACAGCACGCCGAGGCAATCGGCCCGGCATGCCTTGGGATGGGCAGCACGATACCACGAGCGTCCCCTGTCGCGGCGCGCGGGCAGACGTCGCCATTCTTACGTTCAGTTGGCCAATGTCGCCCCCGGTGGCGTATGGGCCACGCCGCGCGCCGTTTCGAGAAAGCCTTTGAGCACCGGCGTGACTTCAGCCGTGCGCCAGAGCAAGCCCGTCTCGATGAGCGTGCTCGTCTCGATGAGCGCGCGATACGCCACGCCGGTGCGCCGCAGATGGCATAGCGACTGCGGCACCAAGGCGACACCCATGCCTGCCGACACCAGGCTCACGATGGTCTGCATCTGGATCGCTTCCTGCCCTACGCGCGGCGTGAGACCCAGCGCCGCATAGCAGCCCATGATGATGTCGTAGAACGCCGGTGCCACCCGACGCGGAAAGATGACGAGCGGCTCGTCGGCGAAATCGGCCAGACTCACCGGGTCGCCCGGCCCGGTATCGCCAACGCTGTCTGCGCCGGCGCGCATCCCCCGTCCGGCCGGCACCGCCAGCATCAGCGGTTCGCGCACGATCGGCAGGTAGGACAGTTCGTTGGCGTAACGCGCCGGCACCGGCGGGATGAAGAGGCCGGCGTCGATGCGCCCATCCATGAGCGCCTCGACCTGCACGTCGCTCGTCGCTTCAAGCAGTTGCAGGCGCACGCGCGGGTACCGCTCGCCGAACTCGCGCAGCAGCGGCGGCAGGATGCCGTAGTCCGCCGTCGAGACGAAACCCAGCGAGAGCGTGCCCACCTCCCCGTGCGCCAGTCCCTGTGCGAACGCCGGCAACGCTTCGGCGTCAGCCAGAATGCGCCGTACCTCGGGCAGCAGTTGCCGGCCGACGGCCGTCAGCTCCACCGAACGGTTGGTTCGCACGAAAAGCGGCGCCCCGAGCGACGCCTCCAGCGCCCGGATCTGCTGCGACAGCGGCGGCTGGGTCATCGACAGGCGTTGGGCGGCGCGACCGAAATGCCGCTCTTCGGCCACGGCAACGAAGTACCGGAGTTGACGGAGGTCCATGATATGTTTTTCGACTCAATCCGAGTCAAATAATATATTTGACAAGCATGCAAGGAAAGACGAATCTTGACGTCCGGCTGAAACTGGCGTGCCCCGTGGCGTTGAGGGCGTTGCCCGCAACCGCGCGAGTCCAGTTCGAATCAGGCCAGGCGGCCCCGCTTTTTCGTTTATCCCACAAGCACAGCGTTCCAGAGACGACCATGCCTCAATACCGTTCCCGCACCTCGACCCACGGCCGCAACATGGCCGGCGCCCGCGCCCTGTGGCGTGCCACCGGCATGAAAGACGACGACTTTGGCAAGCCAATCATTGCCGTGGTGAACTCCTTCACGCAGTTCGTGCCGGGTCACGTCCACTTGCGCGATCTGGGCGCCGTGGTGGCCAAGGAAATCGAAGCGGCCGGCGGCGTGGCCAAGGAATTCAACACCATCGCCGTGGACGACGGCATCGCCATGGGCCACGGCGGCATGCTCTACTCGCTGCCGTCGCGCGAGCTGATCGCCGACTCGGTGGAATACATGGTCAACGCGCACTGCGCCGACGCCATGGTCTGCATCTCGAACTGCGACAAGATCACCCCGGGCATGCTCATGGCCGCCATGCGCCTGAACATTCCGGTCGTGTTCGTCTCGGGGGGGCCGATGGAGGCGGGCAAGGTCAAGTCGGGCGACGGCCAGGTCATCGCCAAGATCGACCTGATCGACGCCATGATCAAGGCGGCCGACCCCAAGGTGAGCGACGCCGAAGTCGCAGAAATCGAGCGCAGCGCCTGCCCGACGTGTGGCTCGTGCTCGGGCATGTTCACCGCCAACTCAATGAATTGCCTGACTGAAGCCATCGGTCTCGCGTTGCCGGGCAACGGCACCATCGTCGCCACGCACGCCTGGCGTCGCGGGCTGTTCGAGCAGGCCGGCCGCCTCGTGGTCGACCTGTGCCGTCGCTATTACCAGGAGGACGACGCCTCGGTGCTGCCGCGCAACATCGCGACCAAGGCCGCCTTCGAAAACGCCATGGCGCTCGACGTCGCCATGGGCGGCTCGACCAACACCGTGCTGCACTTGCTCGCCGCCGCACAGGAAGCCGGCGTCGACTTCAAGATGTCGGACATCGACCGCATCTCGCGCAAGGTTCCGTGCCTGTGCAAAGCAGCCCCCGCGACCGACAAGTACCACATCGAAGACGTGCACCGCGCGGGCGGCATCATCGGCATTCTGGGTGAGCTCGCGCGCGGCGGGCTGCTCGATACGTCGTGCGGCAACGTGCACAGCGGCACCCTCGGCAACGCCATCGCCCAGTGGGATGTGGCCGGCGACGCGGGCGACAAGGCGCACACGTTCTACAGCGCCGCCCCCGGCGGCGTGCCCACGACCATCGCGTTCAGCCAGTCGTCGGTCTACCCGTCGCTCGACCTGAACCGTGAGACCGGGTGTATTCGCGGCAAGGAGCACGCCTATACGAAAGACGGCGGTCTGGCCGTGTTGTATGGCAACCTCGCCGAGAAGGGCTGTATCGTGAAGACCGCCGGTGTCGACGAATCGCAGTGGGTCTTCACGGGCCGCGCGCGCGTGTTCGAAAGCCAGGACGACGCCGTCGACGGCATCCTGGGCGACAAGGTCCAGGCGGGTGACGTGGTTGTCATCCGCTACGAAGGCCCGAAGGGCGGCCCGGGCATGCAGGAAATGCTGTACCCGACGTCGTACCTGAAGTCGAAGGGCCTGGGCAAAACCTGCGCCCTGTTCACGGACGGCCGCTTCTCGGGCGGCTCGTCGGGTCTGGTGATCGGCCACGCCTCGCCGGAAGCTGCCGAAGGCGGCGTCATCGGTCTGGTGGAAGATGGCGACGTGATCGAGATCGACATCACCCAGCGCAAGATGCATCTGGCCGTGCCCGACGACGAACTGGCCCGCCGTCGTACCGCCATGGAAGCCCGTGGCGACGAGGCGTGGCAGCCGGTGAATCGTGAGCGCGTGGTCTCGCAGGCGCTGCAAGCGTATGCCGCGCTGGCCACGTCGGCCGACCGTGGCGCGGTGCGCGACCTGTCGCAACTGAAGCTGGCCAAACGCGGATAATGCGACGAGTGGGCCGATCGAAGCGATCGGCGTGAAACACGGGGGTGGCCGCGCGTGCGGCCGCTCCCGCGCAGGACTTGCCGTACAGTGACGCAGTAGTGAAGCAGCAATGGCCTTGAGCGGCGCGCCCGGATGACGCATGTGCCGCCGGCATGACAGCGTGATACAACAACGCTTGTGCGCAACGCTGCAGTCGCCTGTGGCGTGGTGCATCCCCACAGGAGACCGTCATGGCATTCAATCGTCGTTCGCGAAATGTCACGCAAGGCGTGGCACGCTCGCCCAACCGCTCGATGTACTACGCACTGGGCTACAAGGAAGCAGACTTCGACAATCCGATGATCGGCGTGGCCAACGGCCATTCGACGATCACCCCGTGCAACGCGGGGCTGCAACGGCTGGCCGACGCCGCCGTCGACGCCATCAAGACCCATCAGGCCAATCCGCAGACGTTCGGCACGCCCACCATTTCCGACGGTATGTCGATGGGGACGGAGGGCATGAAGTATTCGCTCGTCTCGCGCGAAGTCATTGCCGACTGTATCGAGACCGCCGTGCAGGGCCAGTGGATGGACGGCGTGGTTGTCATCGGCGGCTGCGACAAGAACATGCCGGGCGGCATGATCGCGCTGGCGCGCATCAACGTGCCGGGTATCTACGTCTATGGCGGCACCATCAAGCCGGGGCACTGGAAAGGCAAGGATCTCACCATCGTCTCGTCGTTCGAGGCCGTGGGCGAATTCACCGCCGGGCGCATGACGGAGGCCGATTTCAAGGGCATCGAGCAGAACGCCTGTCCGTCGACCGGTTCCTGCGGCGGCATGTATACGGCCAACACGATGAGTTCGTCGTTCGAGGCGCTGGGCATGTCGCTGCTGTATTCGTCGACAATGGCCAATCCCGATCAAGAAAAGGTCGACTCGGCGGCTGAATCGGCGCGCGTGCTGGTCGAAGCGGTCAAGAAAGACCTCAAGCCGCGCGACATCATCACACGCAAATCCATCGAGAACGCGGTGGCGCTCATCATGGCCACGGGCGGCTCCACCAACGCGGTGCTGCACTATCTTGCCATTGCGCACGCCGCCGACATCGACTGGAACATCGACGACTTCGAGCGCATTCGCGAGCGCGTGCCGGTCCTGTGCGACCTGAAGCCGTCGGGCAAGTACGTGGCGACGGACTTGCACAAGGCCGGCGGCATTCCGCAAGTGCTCAAGATTCTGCTCGACGCCGGTCTGCTGCACGGGGATTGCATGACGATCACCGGCAGGACGCTTGCAGAAGAACTGAAGGACGTGCCTTCGGTGCCGCGTGCCGACCAGCACGTGATCTTCCCCATCGACCGCGCGCTCTACAAGGAAGGCCATCTCGCTATCCTCAAGGGCAATCTGGCCGAAGATGGCGCGGTCGCAAAGATCACCGGTCTGAAGCACCCGGTCATCACCGGCCCGGCGCGCGTGTTCGACGACGAGCAAAGTGCGATGGACGCGATCCTTGCCGACAAGATCCAGGCCGGTGACGTGCTCGTGCTGCGCTATCTCGGCCCCAAGGGCGGCCCGGGCATGCCGGAGATGCTCGCGCCCACGTCGGCGATCATCGGCAAAGGACTCGGCGAAACAGTCGGCTTCATCACCGACGGCCGGTTTTCGGGCGGAACGTGGGGCATGGTGGTCGGACACGTGGCACCGGAAGCGTTCGTGGGCGGCACGATCGCGCTCGTGCACGAGGGCGACTCTATCACCATCGACGCGCACAAACTGCTGCTGCAACTGAATGTGTCGGACGACGAACTGGCAAGGCGTCGTGCCGCATGGAAGGCGCCCGCCCCGCGTTATACGCGGGGCGTCATGGCCAAGTATGCCGCGTTGGCGCAGCCGGCGAACAAGGGGGGTACGACCGGCTGATTCCGGTCGCGCCGCGCATGACGGCATGTCTGGCCGGCAAAGACGTGCCGTTTTCTCACGCATGGCCCGCGCACGCGGAACGCGCTACAATCCGCGCATTCGGGCGCGTGGTCAGCCGGGTGCCGGCCGCGTCTGTGACGTGGTTTTTGCGCCTGCGTACCTGAGTGTCGTTTCGCAGCTTGACGCATTTTCACTAACGTGAAGTGTTCCTATGCCGCATAAGCCGACCGCACCGCACCGCCCGAAGCCGAGCAACATCCGCGCGACATACGCCGTGGCGCTGGCCCTCGGCATTCCATTGCAGGGATGCACACTGCATGGCGCGCCCTCCCGCGAGATCTTCGGCGCCTACTTCCCCCTCTGGCTTCTGGCCGGCATCATCGGCCTGGTCGGCGCATTGCTGGCGCACCGCCTCAGCGTCGCCATGCGATGGTCGCAAATCTTGCCGCTCCAGCTCTCGGTCTGTCTGTCGATCGGTGTCACCGTGGCCGGACTCGTCTGGCTCGTGGGAACAGGACAGTTGCTATGAAAATGGCTGGTAAAAGCAACGCCCCGCGCAAAGGGCGGCTGATCGCGCTGGCGATCATCCTGATCGGCGTCATCGTCGCCGGCTACGCCGGCTACCGCGCATCGCAATTCCCATCGACCGACGACGCGACCATCGATGCCGACGTCGTCCACGTCGCGACACCCGTTGGCGGACGCATCGTCAAGCTTGCCGTGCAGGAGAACCAGCGCGTCGCCAAGGGCGAGGTTCTCTACGAAATCGACCCCGTCCCCTATCGACTTGTGCTCGCGCAGGCCCGAGCCGATCTCGAACTGGCGCGCGCCTCGCTCGACACCCGGCAGAAGACCATCTACAACGAGCGGGCCAACGCCTCGATTGCGGATGATCAGACCAGCAAGTCGATGCATAACTACGCGCTCACGACCCGCAACCTCGAGCGCCTTACGCCGCTCGCTGCCAAGGGCTACGTGTCGCAACAACAGCTCGATCAGGCACAGGTCGCCCAACGCGACGCAGAACTGTCGATGAGGCAGGCGAAGGCTCAGAAGGCGGCCAGCGCACAGAGCGTCGGCGACGAGGCGGGCGCGCTGGCGACGGTTCGTGCGCGCGAAGCCGCTGTCGCTCTCGCGCAGCACAACCTCGAAGACACCGTCGTGCGCGCACCGCACAACGGCTACGTGACGGGACTTTCGGTACTCTCGGGGGAAACCGTCGCACCCAGTCAGTCGCTTTTCACACTGGTGCACGCGGACGAGTGGTTTGCCGTCGCCAACTTCCGTGAAGGCGCCCTCTCGCATATCCAGGTGGGCGATTGCGCAACGGTCTACTCGATGATCGATCGAAGTCAGGCCATTACGGGCAAGGTCGTTGGGATCGGCGCCGGCATCTCCGACGCCGGACGCATCACCTTGCCGCGCACACTACCGATTGTGCAGTCGTCGGTGAATTGGGTACGCGTGGCGCAGCGATTCCCGGTGCGCGTTGAACTGCATGAGCCAGCTGAAGCGCTGGTCCGAATCGGTGCCAGCGCAGTCGTGGAGATCAGACATGGCGCGGCCTGCCGCTGACCCGCAGCGTCCGGGGTTCGACGATCTGTTGAATTGGCTTGCCCCATTTCCGGGGCGCGCCACAACGGCAACACGGGTCGCCATCATCTGCGTGCTAACGACACTCGTTGCAATAGCCTATGGCACGCCCGAGGCGGCGCTCTCGGCCTATGTGGTCTTTTTCCTCATCCGGCCAGACCGTGTCACGAGCATTGTCACGAGCCTGGCGATGCTCGTACTGGTGAGCCTTGTCATCGGATTCGTGCTGTTCGTCGCCACGCTCGTGCTCGACAACCCCATGGCGCGGGTCGCCTCCATCGCCGGACTCTCGGCAATGCTGCTTTTCATCACATCCGCCAGCAAGCTCCGCCCCGCAGGCGCGATTATCGCGATGATCGTCGGCTTCGCGCTCGACAAGCTGGGTAGCGTGCCGCTTGGCGAAGTCGCCACGCGCGCATTGCTGTACGCCTGGCTGATGGTCGCGATTCCGATTGGCGCCGCCGTCTGCGTGCAACTTGCCATCGGCCCCTCGCCGCGCAAGCTCGCCGGCAACGAACTCGCGAGACGACTGCGAATTGCCGCCCGCGTGCTGCGCGATCCCGATGTCCCACACGACGCGCTCGACGACTGTCTGAGCGCCGGCGATGAGGAAATCGGAAAGTGGCTTAAACGCTCGGTGCTCGAAGGCTCGTCGGCACGCGCCGACGCCGCAGCGCTGCGACAGGCGACATCGGCCACGTTTGCCATTCTCGTCGCTGCCGATCTGGTCGGCCGTGAACCGGCGGCGCAACTGCCCGCAACGTTTGCCGAGCCACTGGCGAGCACACTCGAACGCATGGCGCGAATGCTCGAGGCAGGCGGCTATCCGGTCGACATTGCGCCCTCCGATCTGGCGCTGCCGCCATCCGATGCGCTCGCGCCGCTCGCCCGCGTCGCCGTCGGCCATCTGAGCGACGCCATCAAAGACTTCACGACTGTGGTCGCGCCAGCGGCGACGCCCGACGCCATACCATCGGCGCGCGGCCAATTCTTCCTGCCCGACGCATTCTCCAATCCGGACCACATGCGATATGCGCTCAAAACCACGGTCGCCGCCATGGTCTGCTACCTGCTGTACTCGCTGCTGGACTGGCCCGGCATTCATACCTGCTTCATCACCGTCTATATTGTGTCGCTCGGCACCACCGCAGAGACCGTCGAGAAACTGACGCTGCGCATCGCCGGGTGTATCGCCGGCGCGCTGGCAGGTACCGCGATGATCGTATTCGTGATGCCCGGACTCAGCACGATTGCCGGTCTGCTGAGCGTGGTTGCCATCGGTGCGTGGCTATCGGCGTGGATCGCGTTTGGGTCGCCACGGATTGCGTATGCGGGTTTTCAGATGGCGTTTGCCTTCTTCCTTTGCGTCGTGCAGGGCCCGGCACCTGCGTTCGATCTGACGATTGCGCGGGATCGCACCATCGGCATCCTGCTGGGCAATGTCGTCGTCTACCTGATCTTTACCCGCGTGTGGCCCGTGAGCGTCGCCGGGCGAGTCGACGCCGCCCTTGTCGAGTTGCAGCAACGTTGGCGAGCCCTGACGGGGATGTCATCCACCCGCCTCCAGCGTGCGCAGGCCGCAAGCGCGATGGCCCGTCGACGGGCGTTACAGAACGACGTTGCGTGGACGCACTACGAACCGTCGTGGGTAAGCCCTTCGCAAGATTGGAAGATGGCACATCGACGTATGTTGGCAGAACTCGAGGTGCTCGAAGTTCCGATGACGCTGCTGAGTGAGCGGCATACCGCTGACACGGGCATCGACGCCTGGTTGAAACGGCTCGACGTCAACGCCGATCGACGCGCCAGCATCGCGACACGCCGTACGATTGCGACGGCACCCACGGCACCGGCTTCATCGCCCGCCGATCAGGAGCGTCTGTCGTTGCTGATGCTTGGCGACGCGCGCCTCATCCAGCTCGACCATGCCGCGCACGAGGATGATGCGGCGAAGGAGCGTGTTCCCCATGCGTCGGCTTGATCCGCCCACCTTGATCCCCGTGATGGCCGTCACCGCCGTGTTGACGATGACTGTGCTCTCGGGATGCGCAACGTCGTCGCTCGACATGGCGCCTGAGCGTCCGGATCGTCCGTGGCAACCGGACACCGACGCATCGGGCGCGATCCGGCCCGGCGCATCGGTACTGGCGAGCCAGTACCATGGCACTTACCGGCTGCCCGCCAACCCGGCACTGGCCACCGTCTCGCCACCGCCGCCACTGGCGCCGGACCACGCCTACACGCTGCCCGAACTCATCGATCTGGCGCAGGCGTCGAACCCCACAACACGCATCGCCTGGAACGAGGCGCGCAACGCTGCGCTGACGGCAGGCGTCGCGAAAAGCGCCTATCTGCCGCAACTGTCGCTGGCCGCGATGGGACAGTACGCCGCCGCCCACAATTCGACATCCAGCGTGCTGGGCGATTCGTCGGCCAGCGCGTCTACGCATGGATTGACGTCGGTGGTGGCGCTGCAATGGCTGCTGTTCGACTTCGGTGGACGGGCCGCTCGCGTTGAGGCTGCGTCGCAGGCAACCGTGATGGCAAATATCGGGTTCACGGCGGCTCATCAGCAAGTGGTGTACGACGTCAGCGTCGCCTTTTACACCTATCAGGCGGTGCGCGCGCGAGTCGCGACGGCCGAGCAAGGCCTTGAGAATGCGCGCGCTGTGGTAGATGCCGCCAAGTCACGATACCGGCGTGGCATCGGCACCGTGATCGAAGTGGCGCAGGCGAACCAGAACTATGCGCAGGCGAGGCTGACATTGGTGCAAGCGCAAGGCGCGCAGCGCAACACCTACCTGACGCTGATCTCTGCGATGGGCATCTCGCCGCTCTCGAAGCCGAAGATTGCCGACATGCCGGTGCGCGCGCTCGCGCCCACGCTGCGTCAGCCGGTCGAGCAGATCGTTGCGACCGCGATTGCACGTCGGCCGGACGTACTGAGCGCCTACGCCGCCGAGCGCGCGAACCTCGCGAAGATTCAGGCCGCGGAGTCGGAGTTCAAGCCCAAGGTCTTTCTGTCGGCGTCCGGCGTCTACAACGCCGGCAGTTCCTCCCTGTCGGCCGTGCCCGCCATCGGACAGCAGTTGCCCACGGTCAACCTGAGCGGCGGCCGCTACGGTGGCAGCGTGGTCATCGGCGTCTCGATCCCGATCTACGACGGCGGCCTGCGCTCGGCAGCCCTCGCCCGGGCGAGAAACGACGCGGACAGCGCGAGCACCCGCCTCGAGCGCAGCCGTGAAGAAGCGGTGCGACAGATCGTCGGCGCGCAGAACATACTTCAGAACAGTTTGACGGCCAACGAAGCGGCGAAGGCGTTGCTGACGGCGGCGCAAACGACCTACGACGCCGCATTCGACGCCTATAAACACGGTGTCGGCTCGGTCACCGATGCCCTGCTCGCCCAGAATCAACTCTTGGTCGCCAAGAACGCGTACGCGGACAGTTACAGCAATGCGCTGTCTGCTGCAGCGGCGCTCGCGCTTGCGACGGGGGCGATCGACTAGTCCGTCGGCTTCGCCGCGTCGCGGCGGGTAGCGGTGCCCGGGCGACGGGTAGACAAGTGCTATATTGCGGCCAGACGTCCCAACCACTCTGCGAAAGCAAACATCGAATGAAGGAATTCTCCGGAAAGTCAGCCAGGGTGACGATCGGTGCTTGGCTCATGGTTGCGGCAGGTGCCGCGCTCTCGCAGACGAGCGCGTCGCCCGCCGGCGCCTCGGATGCGCGCGTGCTCGAGAAGCTCGCCCGCGAGCGCAATTGCATGACGTGTCATGCCACCGACCGTAGGCTGATCGCCCCGTCCTACCGGGATATCGCCAGGCGTTACGCCGGGCAGGCCGGTGCTGCCAACGACATCGCACGTTCCATTGAGAATGGCAGTCATGGCAAGTGGGGAAGCATTCCGATGCCCGCCAGCCCCCAGGTCGCCCCGGACGAGGCAATGCGTCTGGCACGCTGGATTCTCGACATGGCGCGATAAGCGGTCGCATCGGTCAACCGGCGTTTCCTGTGCGCAGTGGCGTCACAGCACCACCGAGGCCCTAACCTTGCGAGCGAACCTGCTTCGCGACTTCCTCGATCACCGCCTGCCGGATGCGGTCGGGCAATTGCACTTGCAAGGCATCGGCGACCTGCTTGCCGATCAGTTGCACCAGCCATGAGGTCTGGTCGATCAGCGCGTCGTGACAGCGGCGCTCCACCATCGTCGTGATTTCATCGGCCAGTTGCAGGGTGAGCCGGGCGCTCACGCGCTCGGCAAACACCGCGACATCGGCCGGCACGCCCTGCTCGACGGCCGACGCGGCCCGTTCGGCATCCGGCAACGCAGTTGCCTCGCCGGGCGCGAGCACTTCGGTCAGCGTGGGAATGCCGGGATCGGTGCGCTCGGGCTCGTTCGTCACGATCCGCCTCTCTGGTCGTAATTGTTCAGGGTATAGCCACGATCGCGGTAGAAGCGATAGCGTTCGCGGGCGCCGGACAATGCCTCCGGCGTGTCGCCCACGATCTCGACCACGCGTTCGAAACGCGCGAAGTGCGTCGGCACGCTGCCCGCCAGATTCAGCATCACCTGGTGGTGCTGCGCCGCTTCATCGGGGGCGGCGAGCACGACGGGCGTTTGCGGGGCAAGCGGGTCGCGGGTGAAGCAATGCGGCACGAACTCCAGTGGCGAGAACGTCCAGAGCGTCTGGTCGAACGCGCGCAGCACGTCGGGCTCACCGACGACCACGAGCGTTTGCCCAGCGCCGTAGACCTTGCGCGCGAACCGGCACGCGTATTCGAGCCGGTTCGCCACATGCGTGTGGAAATCGACGCGCGTCACCGGGCTTCGCGATCGATCAGGAACTGCGTGAGCAACGGCACCGGACGGCCCGTCGCCCCCTTGGCCGCACCGCTCTTCCATGCCGTCCCGGCGATGTCGAGGTGGGCCCACTCATACTTCTCGGTAAAGCGCGACAGGAAGCACGCCGCGGTCACGCTGCCGGCCGGGCGCCCGCCGATGTTCGCCATGTCGGCGAAGTTCGACTTGAGCTGCTCCTGATACGCCTCCTCGACCGGCAGACGCCACGCCGTGTCGCCCGTCGTGCGGCCGGCCGCGAGCAGTTCGTCGGCGAGGGCGTCGCTCTTCGAAAAGAGGCCCGTGTTCACGTGGCCGAGCGCGATGATGCAAGCGCCCGTGAGCGTAGCGACGTCGACCACGGCCGCGGGCTTGAAACGTTCCGCGTAGGTGAGCGCGTCGCACAGGATCAGGCGGCCTTCGGCATCGGTGTTGAGCACTTCGATGGTCTGGCCGGACATGCTGGTCACCACGTCGCCCGGCTTCGTTGCGCGTCCGCCCGGCATGTTCTCGGTGGCCGGCACGATGGCGATGACGTTGAGCTTGAGGCCCATCTCGGCGACTGCGCGCATCGTGCCAAGCACGGAGGCCGCACCGCACATGTCGTACTTCATTTCGTCCATGCCCTCGCCGGGCTTGATCGAGATACCGCCCGAGTCGAACGTCACCCCCTTGCCCACCAGCACGATGGGCGCTTGCTTGGCAGGGCCGCCTTCATACTTGAGCACGATGAACTGCGGCGGCTCCACCGACCCCCGGGCGACTGACAGGAACGAGCCCATCTTGAGCGCTTCGATCTGCTTTGGCCCGAGAATATCGGCCTTGAGCTTGAATTCGCGCGCGAGCTTGCGGGCTGTGTCGGCCAGATACGACGGCGTGCACACGTTGCCCGGCAGGTTGCCCAGGTCCTTGGCGAGCGCCATGCCGTTGCCGATCGCCTCGCCACGCCTGGCCGCGACCCGGGCGGCCTTCAGGTCATCGGGAGCGACCGCGAAGATCACCTTGCGCAGCGCCGTGTTGGCCGGCTCGGCCTTGCTCTTCATCTGCGTGAAACGGTAAGTCGCGTCGCGCAACGCGAGGACCGAGGCGCACACGGCCCAGGCGGTATCGCGCTTGGGGACCGCGGCTTGCGGCAACGTCCAGATGGCGTCGGACGCACGCGACGCCATCACCGCGCGCGCAGCGGCGCGCGAGGCCTCATTGAAGCTCTTGGGCGAGAACTGGTCTTCGCGGCCCAGACCGACGAACAGCACACGCGCCTGACTCCATCCGGCGACCTCGTGCAGCATCAGCGTGCTGCCGAGCTTGCCATCGAGTTCGCCGCGCTTGACCATGCGTGCCAGCAGGCCCTTGCTGACGACGTCCAGCGCCTTGGCGAGCCCCGCGAGCGGCTGTTGCTCGAACACGCCGACCACCAGGCAATCGGTCTTTGCGTTGGCAAGGCCGGCCTGGCCGGCCTTGGTCGAATCGAAGGCTTTTGTGCTAAAGTCCATCGCGCTTTCCTCGGGTAAAATTCGTACGATCCGCAATTATCCGCTTTTTTCCCCGCTCGCCCAACCGCGAGAGCACCCCAATCGCCATCACATGATTTTTCAGCGTTCCCTGCAGCGCGAGCTGAACTACACCGCCGGGGCCGTCTTCATGGTGCTGATCACCGTCATGCTCACCACGATGATGATCCGCATCCTGGGCTTCGCCGCATCCGGGAAAGCCGACCCGCGCGACGTGCTCGTGCTGATCGGCCTGGCCGTGATCGGCTACCTGGCCATCATTCTGATCGTGACGCTGTTCGTCTCGATCCTGTTCGTGCTCACCCGGTGGTACCGCGACTCCGAAATGGTCGTGTGGTTTGCCTCGGGCCTGTCGATTACCCACTTCATCAAGCCGGTGCTGCGCTTTGCCACGCCCTATCTGGCCGTGATCACATTCTGCGCGCTCGTGGCCTGGCCTTGGGCGAACCAGCAGATCTCCGCCCTCGAAGCCCGCTTCGCCCAACGTGACGACGTCTCGATGATCGCGCCGGGCCAGTTCCGCGAAAGCGCCGCCAGCCGCCGGGTGTTCTTCGTCGAAACGGTCTCGCCGGACGCGACCAAGGTGCACAACGTTTTCGTCTCCGGGACCGAGAACGGCAAAGTCAGCGTGGTCGTCTCGAAAGAGGGACACATCGAAACGGCCAAGGACGGCAATCGCTACATCGTCCTGGAAAAGGGTCGTCGTTACGATGGGGTGCCCGGCCAGCCCGACTACCGCGTGATGGAGTTCGAGCGCTATGGCGTGAAGATCGACAATCCGGCCGTCGCGCAAACCGACAACACCCCGACCAAGGGGGTGCCGACCTTGCGCCTGTTCCGTGAGATCCAGAATCCTATCTTCCGCGGCGAGATCGTCTGGCGTATCGGCCTGCCGCTGCTCGCGCTCGCGCTCGTGTTGCTCGCCGTGCCGCTGGCCTATCAGAATCCGCGCCACGGCCGCACCGTCAACCTCGTCATGGCCGTGCTTATCTATCTCGCGTACACCAACCTGTTGAGCCTGTCGCAGGCGTGGGTGGCGCAGGAGCGCATGCCGCTCGCCATCGGCGTGTGGTTGTTGCACGTGCTCGCCATGGTCGTCATCGTGCTGCTTTACGCGCGCCGCGTGCGCTTCCGGGGGCTGTTCGGCCGTCGCCGTCAGGGCGGATCCGGCACAGCGCCGACATCGGGAGGGGCTCGCTGATGCGCATCTATGAGAAATACTTTGCTCGCCAGATCTACCTGGCGTTCCTGTTCGTCCTGCTCGCGTTCGTCGGCCTGTTCGTCTTCTTCGACCTGGTGAGCGAACTGGGTGACGTCGGCCGGGGGGGGTACCGCTTCCAGCACGCCCTCGCCTACGTGCTGCTGTTCGCCCCGCAGCGCATGTACGAAATCATCCCGGTCGCCTCGCTTATTGCCGCCATCTATGTCTGCGCGCAACTGGCGGGGAACTCGGAATTCACGATCTTCCGTGTCTCCGGACTGTCGACGGGACAGGCACTGCGCTCGCTGCTGAAAATCGGCGTCCCGATCGTGCTGGCCACCTTCCTCATTGGCGAGTACGTCGCGCCGAATGCCGAGCAGCTCGCGCAGAAGATTCGTCTGGAAGCGCTGGGCAGTTCGGTCTCGGCCGGGTTTCGCTCCGGCGTCTGGGTCAAGGACACCGTCGATCAGGACGGCTCGCGCGTCACCCGCTTCATCAACGTTGGCACGCTCAATCCCGACAACACCATCGCCAACGTGCGCATCTACGAATTCGACGACAAGCTGCGTCTGGACAGCGTGCGACTGGCCAAGCTGGGGCAATTCGACGCGCCGGACTACTGGAAGCTGACGGATGTGTCCGAAACGGTCTTCAGCGCGACGAACGATGCCACGGCCAGCACCGATCCGCTGCGGGCCCTGGTGCAGAGCAAGCAGGTGCACATTGAAACGGTGCAGATGCGCTCGGAACTCACGCCGCAGATCCTGTCCGTGCTGATGGTCTCGCCCGACAACATGGCGATCGGCAGCCTGTACAGCTACATCGGCCACCTGAAGGAAAACCAGCAGAACACCGACCGTTACAGCCTCGCGCTCTGGCAGAAGCTGCTTTACCCGTTCGCCGTCTTCGTGATGATGGCGCTGGCACTGCCGTTCGCCTACTTGCACGCGCGCGCCGGCGCCATCGGCCTGAAGGTGTTCGGCGGGATCATGCTCGGCATGAGCTTCCAGTTGCTCAACAACTTGTTCTCGCACCTGGGCCTGCTCAATACCTGGCCGTCGTGGTTCACGGCCGCGTTGCCGTCACTCCTCTACCTGGTGCTCGCCATTGCGGCGCTGCGCTGGGTCGATAAACACTGAGCCGCCGATCATGCCCAGCAAACCCGGCATCATCCTGTTCGCCCATGGGTCCCGCGATCCCCGCTGGGCCGAGCCGTTCGAGCGTCTGCGCGACAAACTCGGCGTCCGGCGCCCCGACGCCGACGTGCAACTCGCGTTCCTGGAACTGATGACGCCAACGCTCGGCGACGCCGTGGCGGCCATGACATCGCAGGGAACGTCCGACATCACACTGGTACCGGTCTTTCTGGGCCAGGGCGGCCACGTGAGGCGTGATGTGCCGGCGCTCGCCGACGCTTGCCGCGCCGCTCACCCCGGCCTCGATCTGCGCGTGAGCGCGGCCATTGGCGAGGACGACACGGTACTCGATGCCCTGGCCGACTACTGCGGCAGGATGATGGACGCCCGCTAAGGGAAATCGCCTCGTCGCGGCAGCGCATCGCCACAATGAAAAAACGGCGTCACAGTCCACACTGTGACGCCGTTTTGCATAGATCGTAACGGGCGCCAACGACCACCGCCGCAAGCGCTTACGCTCGCCAGCGATCTCCGTCAGGCGGCCATCGCCGCCTGCGTCGCCCAGTCGTGCAACGACGCAGCGTCGGCATGCGCGAATGCCTCGCCGATGAGCAGCACGCTCGGCTGCGACGCGTCGAACCATGACGCCGCCAGCCCCTGGCTAACGTCGTCCAGCGTGAGGCTCACCCGTCGCTCGCGCGATGTCGTTGCCGCTTCCACGATCGCCACGGGCGTCGCGGCCGGCTTGCCTGCCGCGATCAATGCCTGCGCGATGCGCTGGGCGCTGTCACGTCCCATGTAATAGACAAGCGAATCGGCCGACGCCTGCGCCGCAATCTCGGCTGACTCGGGCGCACGGCTCTGTGTGGCGAAGGCCACACTGCGCGCCACGCCACGCAACGTCAGCGATCGCCCGAGCGCGGCGGCGCTAGCCAGCGCCGCCGTAATGCCGGGCACGACTTCCACCGCGATGCCTGCCGCCTCCAGCGCGCGCAGTTCCTCGTCTGCCCGGCCGAACAGCATCGGATCGCCGCCCTTCAAGCGCACGACCCGCGCGTGGGTGCGCGCATGATCGATCAACTGCTTGTTGATGAAGTGCTGCGCACTCGACTGCTTGCCGCAGCGCTTGCCGACCGCAATCCGCTTGGCCTGCGGGCATAGCGCGAGCATCTCGGGCTCGACGAGCGCGTCGTGCAGCACCACGTCGGCCTGGGCCAACAGTCGAGCGCCGCGCACCGTGATCAGATCGGCCGCGCCGGGGCCCGCCCCGACGAGATAGACCTTGCCCGGGGCCGTACCGGTTTGCGAAGAAGTCACCATCATGATGTCGCCATGGTTCGTGGGGTTTGGCGCCGGTCCCATCCGGGGGACCGTGCGCCAGGCAAGGCCATACTTACGCCGCGAGGCTGCGGATCATGCCCGCTGCCACCGTGTGGTGCGTGGCTTCGTCGATCAGCACGAACGCGCCCGTGGCCGGGTTCGCGTCGTACGTGTCGGCGGCCACCGGCTTCTGCAAGCTCAACTGCACGCGGCCGATGTCGTTCATGGCGAGCGTCGACTTTTCCGTGCCGTGCGAAAGCGTGCTGACGTCGAGCACTGTGTCCACGCTGCCGACCTTCACATACACCGTGCTGGTCGCCTGCTTGAGCAGATACTTGCGCTGCGGCGCGAGGGCGTCCTCGTCGAACCAGCACACGTCGGCCGCCAGTTTGCGCGACGGCTCCAGCGTCGAGGCCGCCGCAACGAATGTATCGCCGCGCGACACATCCACGTCCTCGGTCAGACGAATCGTCACGCACTGCCCGGCGAACGCTTCCTCGAGCAAGCCACGCGGCCCGACGATCTCGGCGACGCTCGCCGTGCGGCCAGCCGGCAGCACACGCAACGTTTGACCGACGCGCAGCGAGCCCGATTCCACACGTCCCATATAACCGCGGAAGTCGTCGGCATGCGCGCCGTCCTGACGTGCCACCAGTTGCACCGGGAAGCGCAGCTCGCCGCCCGACTGCGTGACCGGCAGCGATTCGAGCACGTCGAGCAGCGGTTCGTCCTGATACCAGGGCATACGCTCGCTCGCGTACACGATGTTATCGCCCTTGAGCGCCGAGACCGGCACGAAGCGTACGTCTTCCAGACCCAAGCGCTGCGCCAGGTCGAGATAGGCGGCGCGAATGGCGTCGAATGCCGTCTCGCTGTAGTCGATCAGGTCCATCTTGTTGATGGCGACGATGACGTGCTGCAGGCCAAGCAGCTTGACGATGGCGCTGTGACGCTTGGTCTGGGCGAGCAACTCGGTGCGACCGTCGACTTCGGTCACGCGCGTGGCATCGACCAGGATGATCGCGGCGTGTGCCGTCGATGCGCCGGTGACCATGTTGCGCGTGTACTGCTCGTGGCCCGGCGTGTCGGCGATGATGAACTTGCGACGTGCGGTCGTGAAGTAGCGATAGGCGACATCGATGGTGATGCCCTGCTCGCGCTCGGCTTCAAGGCCGTCGGTGAGCAGCGAGAAGTCGATGTCTTCGCCGGCGGTACGCTTGTGCTTGGCGCGTGCGATGGCGGAGAGCTGGTCGGTCAGTACCGATTTGCTGTCATACAGCAGACGGCCGATCAACGTGCTTTTGCCGTCGTCGACGCTGCCTGCCGTAATGAAACGCAGCACGCCGAGGTCTTCCTGATGCGGGGTGAGGCTCATGATCTCTTCAACTCGATTGCGTGGCCCCTGGCGCGGCGAATCTGCGCGCCCGGCTGGCCGATGTGTCTGAATTTGGGGCGGATGGTGGCGGTTCGGCGGCTTAGAAATAGCCCTGCTTCTTGCGCTGTTCCATCGCGGCTTCCGATGCCTGATCGTCCATGCGGGTGGCGCCACGCTCGGTGATGTCGGTCACGGCCGTCTCGGCAATGATCTCCACCGGGCTTGCGGCTACGCTGGCGACCGGGCACGTGCAACTGATGTCCCCAACGGTACGGAAACGCACCGACGCCAGCTCGCCCGATTCGCCGTCCTGCTTTGGCGTGAGCGGCGTGACCGGCACGAGCAAACCGTTGCGACGCACGATTTCGCGCTCGTGGGCGTAGTAGATCGACGGCAGGTCCAGGTTCTCGCGGGCGATGTATTGCCACACGTCCAGCTCGGTCCAGTTCGAGATCGGGAACACGCGCAAATGCTCGCCGTTGTGCAGGCGCGCATTGAACAGATGCCACAGTTCCGGACGCTGTGCCTTCGGATCCCACTGGCCGAACTCGTCACGGAAGGAGAAGATGCGCTCTTTTGCACGGGCCTTCTCTTCGTCACGGCGTGCACCGCCAATCATCGCGTCGTAGCCGTGTTCGGCGATGGTTTCGAGCAGCGTTACAGCCTGCGCCGCGTTGCGCGAATCGCTCTCGCGACGCAGACGAACCGTGCCGCGCTTGATCGAATCTTCCACGTGACCCACGACCAGCTCGGCGCCGAGCGCCTTGGCGTGACGGTCGCGGAACTCGATCACCTCCGGATAGTTGTGGCCGGTGTCGATATGGACGAGCGGGAACGGCAGCACCGTCTTGCGGTTCGGACCAAGGCCGAAGGCCTTGAGCGCCAGGTGCAGCACCACGACCGAATCCTTGCCGCCCGAAAACAGCAGCGCCGGGTTGCGGCACTCCGCCACGACCTCGCGCAGGATGTACATCGATTCGGCTTCGAGCCAGTCCAGATGATCCATACGCGAGCCATTGGCTTGCCCGACTTCGTGCATCGCACCCATAGTGTTCCCTTCCTTGATGATTCCGAGATTTCCGTGATTCAATTCGTCACGATGCGCCGCCCTGGGCCGTCACATCGTCATGTGTCTTGTGCGTTTGCCTGATCCGCCGGCGCCGTGCCCGAGGCTTCAGCTCGGCTGCACGGACACCGGGATCTGGCTCAGGTTGCTCGCGTGCAACCCGCATTCCTTGCTGTCGCGCGACTCCCACCACCAGCGCCCGGCGCGGCTGTCTTCCCCCGGGCGGATGGCGCGCGTGCACGGTTCGCAGCCGATGCTCGGGTAGCCGCGCGCATGCAGTGGGTTGACCGGCACGTCGCGTGCCGTCAGGTAAGCCCATACCTGCGCTTCGGTCCAGTCGAAGAGCGGGTTGTACTTGGCGATGCCGCGGGCGTCGTCGTGCTCGGCGAACGCCAGTTCCCCGCGCGTGACCGACTGCTCGCGCCGCTGGCCGGTGAGCCAGGCGCCGGCGTCGGCAAGCGCGCGGCCGAGGGGCTCGACCTTGCGAATCTGGCAGCATGCCTTGCGCAGGTCCACGCTTTCGTAGAATGCATTCGCGCCATGCTCGGCCACGTAGGCCTCGACGGCATCGGCCTGCGGCGCGTACTGCGCGACGTCATAGCCATAGCGCGCCTTGATCTGGTCGATCATGCCAAGCGTCTCGGCGTGCAAACGCCCGGTATTGAGCGTGAAAACGGTGATCGGCAGTTGCTGGCGCAGAATCACGTGCGTAATGAGCATGTCTTCGGCCGCCAGGCTGCTGGCAAACTTCACATTGCGATGCGAACCCGCGATGCGTGCGAGGCGCTCGGCCAGCACGGCTTCCATCTCGTCGAGCAGCGCCATATCCTGATGCTCGGCATCGGCCGCATTCGATGGTGTGGCGGCTTGCGCGGGTTCCCAGCGGGATTCGTTTCGCATGTCGCGAACTCCTTGTTGTCTGTGGGGGTGTCAGCCGACCAGCTTCACTGCCGCGAGCGTGAGCGTTGCCGCCAGCGCCCCGCGCACCACGCGCTCGGGCAGATGGCGGGTGAGCTTCGCACCGAGCCAGATCCCCGGCAGGGAGCCGATCAACAGACTGCCGAGCAGTGCCCAGTGCACCGTCTCGAGCCAAATATGACCCAGCGCCGCGATCGCCGTCAGCGGCACCGCGTACGCGATATCGGTACCGGCGACTTCGGCCGGTTCCAACTGCGGATAGAGCATCAGGATCAGCGTGGCGCCAACCGCCCCCGCGCCAATCGAGGAAATCGTCACGAGCACGCCGACCACGGCACCCACCAACACGGTGGCCGCCGCCTGCGTGCGGCCCGTCAACTGCCAGTTCGGATGGGTGCGCAGCGCTGCCAGCAGCTTTGCGCGGAACAGCAAGGAGAGCACCGTGAGCAGCACCGAGGCGGCAATCGTCAGCTTGATGACATGCAGTGCCGCGTCGTCAATGCCCCCCAGACGCTTCAGGAAAACGATCGTGACCAGCGCCGCCGGCAAGGCGCCGAGCGTGAGCCGGCGCACGATGTGCCACTTCACATGGCCGTGCGAGCGATGCGCGACCGTGCCGAAGCTCTTGGTTACCGCCGCAAATGCCAGATCGGTGCCAACCGCGACCGGGGCCGCGTAGCCAAGCACCAGCGTGAGCAGCGGCGTCATCAGCGAGCCCCCGCCGACGCCGGTCAGACCGACCAGCAGGCCGACGCCAAATCCGGAGAGGGGTTCGAGCCACAGCGACATGTATGACGTTCCTGTTGGTGCTTAATGCCTGGCGGGAATAACGTTATCGAAACAGTGGCACCCACTGTAATGAAAACCCTATATACTTCAAACGAATTAAAAATTGTTTGTATATTTTCGAAAGTTATACAAATGAACCTGCACCAGTTTCGTTTCGTGCGCGAGGCCGTTCGCCAGAATTTCAACCTGACGGAGGCCGCCAAGGCGCTGTTCACCTCGCAGCCGGGGGTTTCGAAGGCCATCATCGAGCTGGAAGAAGAGCTTGGCGTGGACATCTTTGCCAGGCATGGCAAGCGCATCCGCAACCTGACGGAGCCCGGGCGTATCATTTTCGAGTCTGTCGAGCGAATCCTGCTTGAGGTGGAAAGCCTCAAGCGGATCGGCAAGGACTATGCCGCCCAGGACCAGGGCAGCCTGGTGATCGCCACGACGCATACGCAGGCGCGATATTCGCTGCCGCATGCGGTGGCCGAGTTCAAGAAGCGGTATCCGAAGGTGCGGCTATCGATTCTTCAGGGCAATCCGACGCAGATCGCCGAAATGGTGCTGCACGATCAGGCGGACCTGGCCATCGCGACCGAAGCGATTGCCGGCTATAAGGATCTGGTGTCGCTGCCCTGCTATCAGTGGCAGCATGTGGCCGTGGTGCCGCCGGACCACCCGCTGCTGCAGCTCCCGTCCGTCGGTATCGAGGATCTGGCGAAGTACCCGCTGATTACCTATGATCCCCAGTTCGCCGGACGCGCCAAGATCGACCAGGCCTTCGCGCTGCGCCATGTCCAGCCGGACATCGTGCTCGAGGCGATCGATGCCGACGTCATCAAGACCTATGTGGAATTGGGGCTTGGCGTGGGGATTCTGGCGGGGGTGGCGTTCGACCCCGAGCGCGACCGCAACCTCCGGGCGCTCCAGGTGGGGCACCTGTTCGGCACGAACGTGACGCGCGTCGCCCTTAAGCAGGGCGCCTACTTGCGCGGTTACGTGTTCACGATGGTCGAGCTGCTCTCGCCGATCCTGACCCGCAAGCTTGTCGAGCAAGCCTTGCGCGGCGAACACGAGAGCTACGAGCTTTGATGACGTAGCGCGCCGGGGCCCGATCGCCGGGCACACGATACGGCGCGCATTCCTCTGGCGAACCGGGCACTAATTTTCTTCGCTGGTCTAACGGAAGCGGTGCGGTATGCTTACGCGATTCGACCAAAAGGAGATCCCATGCGCTCACCGCTTCGCTGCATCCGCCTGTCGGGCGTGCTGCTTGCCATGACCCTTGCCGGTGTTGTAACGGCGGCTCGCGCCGATATTACCGTCGGCATCGATCTGTCGTCGACCGGCCCGGCGGCCGCCATCGGTATCGCCAGCAAGAACGCCATGCAGCTTTGGCCCGACCATATCGGTGGGCAGAAAGCGCACTACCTCTTTCTTGACGACGGCACCGATCCGGGCACGGCCGTGAAGAACGCGCGCAAGTTCATCAGCGAAAACAAGGTCGACGTCATCGTCGGCCCGAACATCACGCCAAGCGCGCTGGCCATGCTCGATCCGATTTCCGAGGCCGAGACACCGATGATCACCCTGATCGGTTCGGCGGTTGCGGTGGAACCGCAGGATGCCAAGCGCCGGTGGGCCTTCAAGATGGCCGCGAACGATTCGGCAATGGCCGACGTGATGACGCGCTACATGGCCAACCATGGCATCAAGACAGTGGGCTTTATCGGCTTTGCCGATGCCTACGGCGAGAGCTGGTGGAAAGAATTCACAAAGTTCGCCGAGCTGCGCAAGCTCAAAGTGGTGGCGCAGGAGCGCTTCAACCGCACGGACACGAGCGTCACGGGCCAGATCCTGAAGCTGATGGCGGCCAAGCCTGACGCGATCCTGGTGGCCGGGTCGGGCACCCCTGCCGCGTTGCCGCAGCGCACGTTGCAGGAGCGTGGGTACGCCGGGAAGATCTACCAGACACACGGCATCGCCACGTACGACTTCGTTCGCGTGGGCGGCAAGGACGTGGAAGGCACGCTGTTCCCGACGCAGCCGGGCGTCGTCGCCAAGACGTTGCCGGCCGGGCATCCGGCGCGCACGGCGGCGCTCGCGTTCACCAAGAAGTATGAAGCGAAGTACGGCCCTGACACCGTCACGCAATTCGCTGCCGATGCCTATGGTGTATGGGACCTGCTCAACGACGCCGTGCCGCGCGCGGTGAAGGTGGCGGCACCGGGCACACCGGCATTCCGCGCGGCGCTGCGCGATGCGCTTGAATCCACGCACAATCTTGCCATTCCGAACGGCATCATGAATCTCAGCCCCAAGGATCACGTGGGGCTGGACCAACGCGCCGGGGTGATGGGCCAGATCAAGAACGGCAAGTTCGTCTACGTCTCGAATTGATCCCGGCATGACGACATACACCATCGCGTTTATCGGGCTGGGCGCCATGGGCGGCCAGATGGTTCGTCATTTGATGGCGGCGGGACATCGACTGCACGTATACGCACGCCGGCCGGAGGCTGCGGCCCCTTTCGTCGAGCAAGGCGCGAAGGGGTTTGCGACCCCCGCGCAGGCGGCCGCGGATGCCGACTTCGTCGTCACCAACGTCACGACCACGCAGGACGTGGAAGCCGTGCTGCTCGGGGCGGACGGCGTGGTGCATGGGGCGCGTCCGGGCACGGTTTGCGTGGATCACAGCACGATTTCGGCGGAGGCGACGCGGCGCATCGCAGCCCGCCTGGCGCGTCAGGAGATCACGCTGGTGGATGCGCCCGTGTCCGGCGGGCCGTCGCGCGCGGCCGACGCCTCGCTGTCGATCATGGTTGGCGCGCCGCGCGACGTCTTCGACAAGGTCAGGCCGCTGTTGTCGGTGCTCGGCACGACGATCACGCATGTGGGCGATGTGGGCGCGGGCCAGGTGGCGAAGGCGTGCAACCAGATCGTGCAGGTGATCAATATCCAGGGCATTGCGGAGGCGATGCTGTTTGCGGCGCGCAACGGCGTGGATCAGGACAAGGTCATCGAGGCGATTTCGAAGGGGCTGGCCGGTAGTCGAATGCTCGACATGATGGGGCCGAAGATGGCGCATCGCGACTTTTCGGCGGGCATTGAAGCGCGCCTGCACGACAAGGATTTCGCGATGATCCTGGACGCCGTGGCCGACGCCGGGCTATCGCTGCCGGCACTGTCGCTGGTGAAGGGGCAGTTGACGGCACTGATGGAGCACGGCTGGGGGCACGACGACACGTCGTCGCTGCTGCGCGTACTCGAGAGCCAGCAGAAGCTGCATTGAATACCGACGGGGCGGGCTTGTGGCCGCGAGAAATTTCGGTCATAATCTCGCCTTCGTCCGGTGAGCCCTCGGGTTCGTTGAACGAGTCACGCTGCGACACCGTTCGGTGAACGCACACTCGCCCAGGTGGTGAAATTGGTAGACGCAGGGGACTCAAAATCCCCCGCCGCAAGGCGTGCCGGTTCGATTCCGGCCCTGGGCACCATCGAAATTCAAGCCCCCCGCCGAAGTGCCTACTAACGCACTTATCCACAGATTGCGGAATATTCCGCAAAACTAAAAATTCCCTGGCATCAACCGAATAGCCCCGCGGGCTCCGCATGACGATCCCAACTGTAGATGATCACTTCGGTTCGATCCACCGGCTTATCTGCTCCGACCGTGTATTTGATGTCGCACGTGTCAATCTCGAAACCGGCAAATACCCGACGCACATCCGGGTGATCATTCAAGCTCACGATCGCTTTCCCACTGATGCGCCGTAAGAGCGCCGCCATCCGCTCGTACTCTGCGAGCGAAAATTCAACGCCGTATCCCTCGGTCTGCCAATACGGCGGATCGAGATAGAAGAAGGTCTGCTCGCGATCGTACTTCTCTATGCATGCGTGCCAGTCCAGGTTCTCGATATATGCACTCGAGAGGCGCAGATGCGCGGCTGACAAGTTCTCCTCAAGCCGAAGCAAGTTGAGTCCAGGCGGCGTCGTCGTAGCCGTTCCGAACGTCTGCCCTTCCACCTTCCCGCCGAAACAATTCTGCTGCAGGTAGTAGAAGCGAGCTGCGCGCTGAATGTCCGTCAGCACTCGCGGGGGCGTGTCCTGTAACCACTTGAACACCTCGCGACTCGAAAGCGCCCACTTGAATTGGCGCACGAATTCCTCGAGGTGGTTTTGCACCACGCGATAGAGATTCACCAGCTCCCCGTTGATGTCGTTGATCACTTCGACTTGAGCGGGGTGCCGCATGAAATAGAGGGCCGCGCCGCCGGCGAACACTTCGACGTACGTCTTATGGGGCGGGAATCGGGGAATGAGATCATCGGCCAGACGGCGCTTACCGCCAATCCACGGGATGATAGGTTTGGTCATGGTGTGAGCGAGAAGTCCTATCAGACAGATTCGCCGGGACCAGCGAATTTCACTCAAAATTATACTGTGTTTTTATACAGTGATTCATGCTAGTTTACCTCCCTCAAACGTACCTGAGAGGGGGCACCATGCGAGACCCACACGCCATTCGTTTCATCGTTGTCCCGTTCCGCAAAGGGAAAGGCGACGAGCTGCTTCCCGTCGAAGTGCGACCGGCGAGCACGAGCGTCGGCGCCGTGCGTGTCGCGCACTCGATGCGCGAGCGCCACGCCGGCGTCGCAGCCTACGAGGTTCTGCTGGACCCCGAGACGGGCGCCATGGAATCGGCGAAGGTCCTGTTCGAGCACGGTCGAATCCCCGTGCTCGACGAGTACGCGGCGGCGTAGCTGAGGGGTGTGGTATGCCGTTGAATCCCCGCCCGTCAGATCTGACGATCGACCAACTGCGCAGCCTGTGGCTCACGCATAAGGATCCTGATGTGCGGCGCGCCATCGAGGAAGTCGCGTTCCGGCGACTTGAAGCCCAACGCAAAGAGAAAGTGCTCAGGGAAGTGGAGTCGCTATACGTCGTTATCCACCAGGCATGGCGGGAAGAAGTCGGCGACACCCTGATCGCGCTCGAATGGCTTCGGGCCCTGCTTTCCGATCAGCGACAACGGCGGGGGGAATTACCGGGGATACCGGACGCCCCGAACCGGTAGCGCCCCGCGCTGGCGCGGCGCATGAAAAAGATAATCAAAGCGATCTTTTTTTATTTTTTGCTCGCACTGATTATCTTTTCTTGGTTCACTGCGGGCGTGTTGCGGCAGTCGTCGACCAATGCGATGCACCACCCAACCGGACGCCCCAATACATCAGCCACCGGCGCCACGCAGGCACGCGCGTTGCCGCTGACGCCTCGCGAAGCACCTTGTCTGCTACTGCGCGCGGCACCGGCTGCGTCGTGTACAGCCAGTCGTGCACGACGGCTGCCTCGTTCGAGGTGCCGCCCGTCAGCCAGAAGACCACGGGCAGTCTGGGCACCGACGCCAGGTCTGTGACGAACCCGCGCGGCACGATGAAAACGTCGGCAGCAACGTCGGATTGATACACCAGCGCCGCGGCGAGTCGCCACCGGCCATCATCGCAGCCGGTAGCGTTCTCGATGACCAGACGCGTCAGGAACCGGCTCATTTTGCCGCCGGCACCGTTGCGACATCCTGCGGCCACGCCGCGATCGCTGCGGTCAACAGAATCTGCGCCGTCGTCACGCCGAGGATGACTCGATCCTGATCCTGCGCTGAAAGCGGCGACGCCTTCACCACCGTGACGATCGCCGGCAGGCCCGCGCTTGCGAGCGTCTGAAGGTTGACGGCATCGACAGTCGAGCCAGCAGCGCAAACAGAGTTCACGATCGGCTGCGCGTCGGCGAGCGCCTTCAGCGCGGCTTCGCTCATACCGTTGATCTGCTGCAGCGACGTGACGGCGACTTCGACCGGCGGACATACGCGCGCGGCGACTTCAGCGGGCGATTGCACGGCCTGACCAGTGGTCGAGCAAGCCGCGAGGACGAACGAAAGCACGGCCGCGCACGCGGCCAGAATGGCAAAACGCTTCATGGTGGATTCCTTACGGGGTGGTGAGCTTGATTGCGGCGACCGCCGCGCTGGTGACCGCGGTTGAGATGCTGGAAGCGATACCGCCGCCGGCGGCGATTGGCGCGCTGGCGGAAACGCCGGTCTCGCCGAAGTCGAGTGCGAAACCCGTCGGCGTGTTGCTGACGCGCACGGTGACGGCGCCTACGTCCTTGCTGCTCGAGACAGAGGCCGCGCAGCAGATCAGGCGACCGGTCGAGTCATAGAACGGCCGCACCTCGTACCGGGCAGTGCCGGCGCAGGCCGCCAGCGCCAGGCCAGCGGCGCACGCGAGCGCGGCGCGGATCATTGCGGGGCGACTACGGCAGCGCCCGCAAAGCGCTTGCTCAGGGCATTGATCGCGAGGTGAGCGCCGGCGGCCAGCGCGCCCGTGACGAGGGCCGACACGCTGTCGGGCACCGGCGCATGAAAGATCGCGGCCAGTGCCCAGCTCACGGCCGGCTCAAGGGTTGCGGCACTGATGGTGATGCCGCCGGTAACTACGCTCGAGGTCTGGTTCATTTCGTCGTGTCCTTCTCGTGGTGGTGGATGATCTCGGTCGGCGTAAAGCGGTAGCCCTCGATCGCATACTTCTGTGCGATCAGCAGCGGGAGCGGCAGCATGTGGATGCCCTCCCCCTTGCCGATGTGGTGCTCCTTGCAGAGCAACATTCCGTTGACGGTCATGTCGTCCACGAACCGGTACGGGTCGAACGGTTGAGCGCCAAGGAACGCATCCCAGTCGAACGCCTTCGCCTTCTCACCCCAGATGCCAACGCGGCAGTCTTCTGCGAGGCGTGACCAGTCGATCATGTTCGCGGTGCTGCGCTCGATCGGATGGTGATGCGCCTCGAGCGGGTGGCCGCTGTCCTGCTCGGTGCCGCCGCAGACGAAGCACCGGCCGCCCTCTCGCTCGATCAGCGTCTTACGCGTGCGAGTGAATAACGCAGTGGTCGTGCGCGGATCGTGACCAGGCAGCAGCACGTCGACGGTCAGGGTTTCTTTCTCTTCGTGGGTTTGGGTTACATCTGACATGAGCGTCACTCCCCCCATCCAGCAGGAAACGGTGGGAGCGCGACAGTTTGTCCAGCCAGCGCGTGGGTGCAATCGCTCAGAAACTGGATGTGGCCATCCGTGACGAACGAATGGCACGCCTTCCCGACATCCTTCGTCTGATCTTCGAACTCACTCGGGTTGTCGCTCGGCTCGTTCCACGTGACCAGAACGCTGGGCGTGAACGTGGGGCGCTCGACGTTTCCGTTCCAGTTCCACCGCGGACCCTTCCCGGCACCGTGCTGGATTCGGTGCGGATGGCCACAGCCTGGGCACCAAAACGACAGTCCGTTACCTTCGGACCCTCGTAGGATGTTGCTCAATCGACTCATTCAATGCTCCAGAAACGAAAAAACCGCCCGAAGGCGGCTGGAATAATTCGCGCGAGGCCTGTCGTTAAGCCGCATCGAGCGCACTGAGATTGCGCCCCCTGATGACGGCGTTGAGCTTCTCCGCATATTGCGGGTCGGTGGCATACCCGGCCGCGGCGATCACCCGCGCGAAGCTCGGGCCGTCGGCGTATGCGAACGCCGCCTTGTAGCGAGGATTGCCCAACAGGAACGCGGCGTGATCGTCGATGCACGCCTGCCAGCCCGAGTAGCGGCGCCACTGCGCCGACACCGTGATCCGCTTACCGGCGATGACCTCGATGGTCGGCATAATGACCGTCGGCCCCTTCCATGCGCGATCGGCTTTGACACCGAACAGGTTGAAGGCCGTCGTCGCGAGCTGCGACGCGCCCCAGGCCGACTCCAACGCGCCTTGGGCAATCGTGAAGCTGGCGGGAATTTGAGTGCGCCGCATGCAAGCCTGGGCCGCCGGCGCGATGGCTGAGATGAAATCTTCCGGGCTCATAGCGCCGCCATAAATAATTTGAATGTGTCGCTCATAGTCGATCCGGCCATTTGCCATGCATCAATGCCCACACCGCCCCCGCGAGTGCGACGAACGGCGTCAGGAATTTGGCAATCTTCCCGAGTACACCCAGGAAGCGGATGCCGCCTTGCATGATTTGAAAGACCTCGATCAGGCCCTTCAGCGCCTCACCGGTCTCTTTGGTCTGCTCTGTGTTTGCGACCATCTCGGCCCGCATCGCCGCGAGATGCTGGCTCACGAAGGCCCTGAAATCGCTCTCGGACATTTCCATGATCCGTTCCTGATCCATGGTTCCCCGGAAATGAAAAAGCCGCCAGAAGGCGGCTTGGATGTTCTGTCACATCTGCTCACAGGCGACTGCGGCAAATGTCGCTCTTTCAGCTATTTAGATGATCGGCGGCATGAGCCGATCAAGCACCGCTTTCCCGGCCCCCGCCAGCACTGGCGGCATCGAATCAAGGCAATGTTGTCTCAAGAAAGACGAAGACACTGGAAGTCGCCCGCCATAAAGTTGGCTATGGCACAGACTTCCCGGGATCGGCAGGGGTTGCCACGTTCCCAGCATTCAACCAGTCGAGATAGTCCCGATAATCTGCGTTCTCCTCGTACTTCGGGATCGTCGCGCCATCTGAACGAACGACAACGTCCGCATTCGTCAATTGATATCCAAGCATGTTCACAACCTCGCGTTAGCTGACATTACGCACCCCCACTGCGATGGGGTCGCATTCGATTGTTTATAAGCGCGAAATCCATATACCGAAATGGAGTCAACGGTAGGCGCCGTTCCGATGAAGCCCGAACTCACCGGGAGATCTGAAACGTAGGTAATCGTCGGCGCGGCACGTGGTCTGACGCGAAACTGCGTGGCCGTGCCATACACCGAAATTGAGTCTGTCGGCCCCGTGTAACCGCCGGCGACAACGTATTGAAAATATCGCTCGCAAGCAACGAGCTCAAGCGCTGGATTCCGACGCTCGAATGATGTCGCGGAAGTTCCAAATTCGAACTGGGCAGATCCGTATGTAAGCGTCTGCCCCGCCAAAAGAGGACCGGTTACAAACTCGACGGCGATCCCGTTTGCGGCATTGCTGCCAGCGTTGAAAGAGAATGGATAAACAGTGGCCGTCGAATCGATCGCCAGCGTGCCGGAGGCGATGAGCGCTTTTGCCGAAAAATTGTCAGGCGCGTTAGCCGAGTAAGCATTCCACGTCATCGATGTGACCGACGAACTGGACGCCTTGATCTGCCCCGATACGACTTCGCCGGCTAGATCCGCAACGGATGTAGATTCAATCCGCTGGCCGAAAAGCGTACCGGTGTTGCCGGCAGCCCCCGTGAATTTGTAATCTCCGCTAGCCGCTGAAACGCGACTGCCCGTGATATTTGCACCCGTGCACGATGCATACCATTGATCTAGACAGTAGCGGATCGGCGCGCCCGCGGTGAAGGTAACCGTCGCGCCAGCGTTCTCCTGATCCAAATACATCGCACCGTTGAGCAGGCGGTTCTTACCCGACGCGCTGGAGTATGGAGCGTACGCTACGTCCGCCTGCCCCATACTGATTGCATGCTCCGGTTTGGTTGCCGCCGTGACTGATAGGCCATCCCATGCGGTGTTGCCAGCATTGCGTTGGCGTAGCACGGGCGGAACGACCGACGAATCAAGCCAAAGAGAAAATGGCTGCACTCCCCCGGGAAGCGAGCTTGGATCTGTCGCTCCCGATGCGCAACTTGCAAGGTTGGCCAACGCGGCATTCAAATCCTGGACTAGGGATAGACCCGACAGTGTTCCAGTTGTCGGAATAATCAAACTATCTTGTGACATGCTTTCCCCAAAAAAAAGACCGCCGAGGCGGTCTTGCGTGCGGATGTGCTCAACTAGTATCCCTGAGCTGACCAGTTTATAAATCGAGTGACCGGCGTTGATCCATTCAATACTTGCACATGGAATCCAGCCAGCGTGACGCCGCTAAGAACCACCACGTCGCCGGGCTGCGCATTCAGCAGCGTGATCTGCACATGTGGCTGCGTCTCAGCATTTGGGCCCGCATTGAACGCGGAGGCGAAGGTTACATCGATCCCGGCAGAGAGGGCCTGTACGTTGGTTCCTGTATCGATCCGGTCAGGCATATCAACGGTGAAACTGAACTGATCGACAACAGGCTTGATCGTCACGTCGATCGAAGTAAGCAACATGCGCGCCGTAAAAAACTGCCCGCTGTAGATGCCAGGCTGGAAATCCTGCCACGCGCCGAACACCCCATCGGCCTGGGCAACTGCGATTTGCGGCTTGGCAGATACTGCAGCGCCAAGGGCCTCGCCTAGCACGTCCTGATTATCAAAAATGCTTGTCGCCGTGAGGACGTTATCGGTTGACCTGATGCCATGCACTGACGACTTCACAATCAGTTGACATGGCGCAACACGACCGACATTAACCTGGTGTGCTGCCGAGAGCGTATAGCTGCCAGAGGCGGCAATGCCGCCATATTCAAGAATATTGACCTCCTGCAACACGTCGGCATCTGCGAGAACGTTTCCAACGCCAGCCAGCAATAGACTCCCCGAATTTACCGCCGCACCACCACTCAGTACTCCGCTCCATACTGGGGATTCCTCATGTGTCACCAGCACATTGCGTACGAGCGACGCGCCGGCCACGACAATGGAGGCGGGGGGCGAATAAACGACCGTGCCGCTCGGGGCCTGATAGCGCGAGGCGATCCAGTAAGTGCCATCACCAGACGCCACAATGTCAGGAACTACGGTGTCAGCGACAACACCTGCGCTCTGCCATGTGCTGCCGAGCCGTACCTCATAGCTCAGCGCACGCACATCGACCACAGGGCTCCAAATGATATGCGTGAGCTGGTCTCGGTAGACGGTAGAAGCGTTCGCTGGAGTCGGAAGAGGGCTAAGGATGCCCTGCACGACATAGCGCCCGCTCATCGAAGATGTGCTCGTCAGTTTGACCAGCGTGGTCGGCTGAACCGTGACGGAGATCGCGTCGTTGGTATAGGCGTCGATGTCCAGACTATTGCCGTTGGCGCTGTATGTCGTCGACGCGCCGCCATTGATGGAAACCGACACATCGGCATCTGTGGGAGCGCCAGTTGCCCACGATACGGTAACTCGGCTGCGACCAGTTGCCCCATCAAGTAGCATTTCTTTGAATGCAATGGACAGAACGTCGCCGCTGAGATGGCTATATTGGCGCGGCGGCATGTAGTCATACACACCAGACGCCGCGGCGTAATACAGCGGTTCCTCGTCAGTCGCGATGATCTGCACTTCGTCGCCGCCCGCCTGCGGAATAACAGCCGTGATCTTGACGAGCTTGCCAGGCGTGGCGAGCGGGTCATAGAAAAACGCCCAGTCATATGGGAGCATGTCCGGATTTTCGTCCGGCACTGGCAATCCGGAAGGGATCGCAGCCGTGAGGGTGAGTGAATCCACCGAGCCTGCGCCCCCCTGGACTCCGAAAACCTGATACGTGCCGTCAGGAAACCGAATGCCAACATACCCCGGCGTGGCCGACAACGGCACCGACCGATCAAGACGCAGCGTGTTGCGGTCACCACCGGTCATTCGACCCGCGTAGCTCCACGTCGTCATATCGTGCGACAAAACCACCACATCGCCACGCTGCGCAACGAAACCTTCCAGATCCGAAACCCAAGTCATCTTGCGGCGGTGGTAGTACTGCGCCGCTGCCATCAGGTTGGCTTTTCGTCCTGCCAGCGCTGCGCTCGTGCAGCCGGTGAAATCCAGTGTCACCGGATTGTTCGGAGCGGTCACGTTCGGGGCTTTCGCCCGCACCTGATCAGTCGCCCAGTCCTTCGCCGGGTTGGTGAAGTTGACGATGATCTCGTCTGCCAGATTCTGCGTGTTGTACTCGACCTGGAATGAATCCCGCTTGATGTTGAACGGGCCAAACTGCATGATCGGCGGCTGATTCGGCGCATCCCATACGACGCCCAGCTTTCCGGTCAACCATGTCGCGGATCCATCTCCGTTGAGCGCAATTTGATCCATCATGGTTCCGATGCTGGTCGCTGCACCCTGTACGAAGTTGCACGTCAAGCCGTTGGCATCGCAGTAGGCGCCGAACGCTTTCAGCCCTTCAATGTCGATACGGCTATCTGGCAGCCCGGCCCCATACACCCTGCGCCCGTTGATGAACTTTCCGCGGGCCCACCAAAGGCACCACCACGCCGGGTTGCTCGTCGCCTGCGTCACCCAGGCCGCGCCATTCCATACAGGGCAAACTGCCTGTGCCTTGGCGGAAAACGTGCTGATGGTTCCATTGAGCTGCGACGAGGCGCGGATTCGTACGCCAACGCGAGTCTGCCCGGTGTAGTCAGTCGAATCGACCTGATAGCTGCGCATCTGCGACCACGACACCGCGTTAGACTCCCGCGTGCTTGCAATATCGCCCGTCAGCTTTATCACCCGCACGTCGTACTGCCCCTGCGCCACATCCATCCTGTATGTGTTTCGCAATGGCGTCTGCGAGGAGCCCGAGACAGATACTGTGCCGCCGGCAAAATCTGTCCAGGCCGCTGTCCCCGTCGGACAGTATTGCATCTGAAACGTTACCGCGCGCGGGTCAATGCCGCCTTGGTCATTGACGTAAAACAGCGTTGTCACGATGTCGATCGCGATAGATACCGTATCGACAGAGGTTGTTCGCTGAACCCATCCGGCCGAAGAACTCAAATCCTGCACGCTCAGGCTGTCTACGTTACCGGCGATCATCGGCAGTTTGCCATCTGCCCCACTGACCTGGACTGTCACGTCCGCATAGCTCGCGATAGGCGTGTCGCCTATCATGAAGTCGGTCAGGGTGATGTCCGACAACCCGAAATTGAATGCCTGATAAAGGTACTGGTCCTGCCCGGAAAATTCGGTATAGGGCGTACTGGCCTGATCCGGGATGACCTTGTTGTAGCCGATGCACAGCAACATCGGCTCATATAAGCGAGCACTGTTCTGTCCACCATTCAACGCGTAAGTCGGCGTCTGGCTGTTGGTCTGGTAGCCGGTTGATGCGCTGAGCGATGCCTTGGGGGGAGGAAGTAGCGCATTGACGAGCATCGACCCGCCGATCATTATCGCCGCCGCGGCTATGCCGTTGGCAATCAAAATGCCGGTGGCGCCGATAGTCGATGCGAGCCCGATACCGCCAAAGGTCGACACGGCCATCATTCCGAGTTCCGGCGCGGCTATGGCCACTGCGACCATAGCCACGGTTCGCAACACCTTTCCAACACCACCGCCGCCGCCCTCAAGCGCGGTCCGAATGACGATCTTGTCCCCCGGGTAGGGAATCAATTGCTCCCAGTTAGCGGAAGGCACCGGGATACCGTTACACCACAACGACACGGCACCGAGCGGAAGCATCACCCCATGGCGCTGCAGGTAGTCACCGAGCGTCTCGTCGGCCAAGAAACCAGCGTAGTAGGTAGCGCGACCGTCGGAAGTCAGTGGGTGCGGCATGTGAACAAATGCCGGCGCCTGCTGATCGATCACTTCCATTTGTAGAATCCGTCCAATTTGAAGCCGCTCCCCGCGAGATCGCGTACCCGGTGACGCACTACCTGCATTGATTCACGTGAGTTGTGCAGCACCCATGGCACGCCGTTTTGCTCGTAGTAGACGCCCACATGCGCGAGTCGCCCGCGCGCGATCATGACGACAGCATCCCCGTCTGTCGGCGAATCAGTCCTCATCCCGATCTCTTCGCAGCAGCGCTCGACGAGCGCGGAATCCGAAAACGGCCCGCCTCCACGAGCCGACGGAATTGCCACGTCTCGGCTAAAAACTTCCTTGAGAACAAGGCGCGCAAGATCCCCACAATCAAACCCATTCACCACATATGGGCGAAACATGTAGGCATCGCTCCAATGCGCCGCCATCAGAACAACCCCGGCGCGGTGTCAGGCCTGTACTGCACAGCGACAGCCTGTTGGTTCAGCGTATCGAGGAAGCTGAGCAATGCCGTCACCTTCTGCGGAGTGATGCTCATGCCCGTCATGTCCATGGTGATGCTCCACTCGACCAAGTCGGGGACGCTGCGCAGAATCTCCAAAAGCGTCGCCGTGGCGCCCAAGCCACCCTGGCTGACTTCAAGCCATTGGGTCAGGTCGCGCCCAACGTTGTCCACCTCAAGATGTGCCTGCGGAAGCTGCCCCTGCTGATCGTCTGGCACAGAGCAACTGAATGCCAGCGCCTGATACAGGTTGCCGTTGCTGGTTACGTCTTGCGTATCATTCACGACGCGAATCGGCGCGCTTAATGCCGGATGGTCAATTTGCAACAGCAGAAGGCGCGACTCTGGCGCAGATAGTGCATTGATCGTTTGCCGGTATTGGGGCGTGTACGTGCGCGCCATCAGCCGTACGTCTCCAAAGTGAATTTCACTGCCCAGGCATTGACCGAATCGCTGGGCGCGTAATCCACCTTGCCGCCGACGATCCGCGCCAACTTTGTTGTGCCACTCAACGGGTCAGGCCAATTGAACCAGAGCGAGCCGCCGGCCAGGCTATCGCGCACCCACACCTCGAATGCATTACGGTTTGCCAAACTCTCAACCAAAAACTGCAAGGTCCGCTGGATGATCGCGACCGAATTGCGTGGCCGCTGCTTATCTGGCCCGGAGTCCATCTGCGTGACCAGCATCCCAAAATCCGGGGACTGTGCGAATCCAGCGATCATCGGGGCCGGCATGTATGACGGAAAGGTGGGCGTGGTCATGGCTTCGGCAGATTCTGGATTGCAGAGCGCACTGGACCACCCTTCTGCAGATCCGTAAGGATGATCTTCAGCACCATGCCAGTTGCGTCAAATTGCGGCGTCGCACTCTTAACCTGCGATTGCTGCGAGCCTTCGTTGACCAGCTCCACGCGGATGCTTGATGGACCAGATCCGCCCAAAGCCTTATTCGCAACGATCGACCCTGCCTGACTAGGGACGAACATCTCAGGGCCGTGCTCGCCAACAAGGTAGGATGATCCATCCGCCACGGGACCACCGCTGGCACGTTGCGGCAGGCTCGCATATGACGATATGAGCGACGACGGCCCAGTGACGGCCGACGAGTAACTGGCCCCCATCACATCCGACGCCGCGGATGATGCTGCCGACGTCGACGCGAGCGACCCAAAACTGCCGGTAACGTCTCCACCGATCCCACCACCAATGGCACTCCCGATCCACCCGCTGATGGAACTGAACAACCCTGACACTGCCGCGCGCGCCTGCATCCGAACGATGTCCGAGATGATGCTGTCGGCGAGGCTCGAAAAACTGAGTTTCCCAGTAGTCACGAAGGTTGTGATTGCATCCTCCATGCCCTTCCCCATGTTCGTGACCGCCGCCTGCGTCTGGGCCGCCATATTGTGAGCCGCGTCCACATAATTCGCGATGGCTTCGGTCGCGCCATACGTCCAGTCGGCCTGCTTCTCCTTCAGTGCCGCATAGTAGGCATCGTAATCGGCAAGAGACTGATCGAGGCCAGCCTTAATATCGGCTGACGCCTTCGCGTAATCAGCCCCACCGATCAGGTTCTTCGGTGTCGCCTTGTCGAGTTGCTCCTGCAGCCGCTGATACTCGGCATAGATCGATTTGACGGCCTGAACATTCTTCAGCGCTTCAGAGCCCATACCGAAGGCTTCGAGTTGACGGCCGTACTGGTCGCGCTGCTTATCCTGATAACTCGCGATCGATGCGTCGATCTGAGCGGAGCGCTCCTTAAGCTTGTTGATGGCTTCCTGCTGTTCAACTGCTTTTGCATGGGCAACGTTCACCTGAAGTTGCGCTCGCAGTTCATCTTGACGCGAGAGGAGGCTTTTCTGATCTGCTGTGAGGGTCTTGCCCTTCCAGTCGCTGATCTGCTGATCGAACTTCACAAGCTCTTTTTCCGCCTCCGACATCCTGCCGGTGGTCGAGAGCTGAGCCTGCAGCGCGGCATCCTGATCTCGAAGCTGCTGCAGGAATCGCGTCGCAGCGTCATCGGTGTACGCCTTTTCGTGCTTCGGCGCATTGTCCTTGTACTTGTCGTTGATTCCGGCAACGATGCCGTCGTAGACATCCTTCGCATCGGCGGCATTAGGATTGGCGGCAATCAGTTGATCATAGTTTCGCTTCGCCTCTGCTAATTCCTTTTGCTTTGCATATACCTTGTCGTACTTCTCGCGCTCCTTATCAATCCAGTCTTTCGCTGCAATCCCGGCTTGTTGGATCTGAGCATCCTTGGATTTCTTGTCAGCTATTGCTTGATCATCCAGGATCTGCTGGTTATATTTTGCAAGCAGATCTCGATTCGCGCTGATCGCGGCCTCAAGCTTGGATGTGTCAAGCCCTAACGAGTGAGCCGTATCCAGCCGCTTCTGTTGTTCAGTCAGGTTGGCGTAAATGGACTGCATCTTGTCAGATTCCGTCGACGCTTTTCCTAAGTCCATCAACGCGCGCGTTGTATCTTCGATGACATCCTTCCAGCCCTTCATCGAAGTGGCGATGATACCGATGTTGGTTGTGGCTTCGCCCCCCATGAAGTCGCTGAGAGCTTTTAATGTAGCTTTCTGTGCATCAACGGCGCGCCCCTCTTCCTCAAGTCGCTTGATATGCTCATATTCGGCTTCTGTGAGGAAGTGGTATTGTTTGTTGTGCTCTTCAGCCCACTTTGTTACCCCTTCCGTCATCTTGACGAAGTCCGCGACAACCTTGTCAGCATCCTGCCCACTGCGACGAGCTACGTCCAGCGTTGCCGCACCGAAGTCCTGCAATACGCCGCTCGCAACGCGGCCGCTCTCGACGAAGCCCGTCAGCACATCGTTCGCCCTAGTTATCTCGTTATGAGAAGCGCCAATGGACGCCGCCATGCTATCCAGTTGCGTGCGAGTCGTTCCGGCGAAATTTCCCGTAAGTTCAATCGCTTTGTTCAAGCGGTCAGCCTCGACATATCCCTTGTAGGCCTCATATCCAACAGCCGCGATAACCGCACCAACCCCACCAATCGCCATACCGGTGCGACTAAAGATCAGGGACATGGCATCAATGCGCTCGCCAAGAACCATGATCGATCCACCAAACTTGGTCCAATTTCCTTGGGATGCTTCATGCACCAGCACCAGAAGTTCTCGGCGCGCGGCAGCCGTCGAGAAGTTCAGTCCTTCGGCGGCGTGACCGCCCTTCGTCATTGCTTCTTCGGCAGCCTTGATCTTGTCGATAAAGGGCTGTGCAGACGAAGCCACGCCCATCTGAGCCGCCTGAAGCTGAAGCAAATCGGATCGTGCTTTCCCTACTGCATCAGCCTGCCTCGAGAGCGACTGGATGAATGCATTGATGCTGCGACTAGATGCGTTACTGCCGTTCTCCGCAGCTTCAGAAATAGCGTCTTGAGCCGCCTTTGTCCGTGCAGCAGCTGCCTCAACGGACGAGAGGAACGCCTGGTTGCTGCGCTGAGCCTTCTCAAGTGCGGAGGCATACCCGGTAGCGTCTGCAGTGACGCGAACAACGGTCTCATTTGCCACTGGTCAATTCCTTCACTTTGGCCTGGATCACAGCATCTACAGCAGCAGCCGCTGCGGTCTTCGTAGCTTCGTAGGCGGGGCGCAGAAAGGGGCGAGCCGCCATCTTCGAAGTCCCATATTCGAGAAATCGCCCGTAGAACGCATCCTTGCTCCACGTCACGAGGTAAGACGCAATCCGTCCCTCAACGGACTGTTCTTTGTCGTAGGCGATCAGGATGTTGTCGCGTAGGAAGCCCGACGGATGCATTCCTTGCTTTCCCTCGTATATCCCGAGGTCGACTGGAGCGCGCAACCTGACCTCAGAAAACACCTCACGCGCACCCGCGACTGCTGCCTGCCTCAGCACTGACTCACTGGCAACATCATCGAGCGACCGAATCGCGTCGGCCAACGCTTCCGGGTTCTGGATGCTGAATGACTTAGCCATTTCGATTCGGGAACATCATCGAGAGCAGTAAGTTGGATTGAGCATCGGGATCATCAAGCAGCACCGGCTTTGACTTCTCCACCGCGACACGGTGATATTCGTTCCAATGCATGAAATCCAGCGCACCGAATGGTTCCCTTCGCACCTTCGTGTCCCTATTTACGTTCGCCACAACGGAAGCGATCGCGCCTGCACGCAGATCGTCATAATGGCTTCCACGCTGGTCCAGCTGGTAGGAAGCCATGTAGTCGACGAACTCCGCGCTGGTGATACGCTCCTTTAGCTCGCGGACGGGGATTCCGAAGTCGATGCTGAGCCGGTACCAGAATCGCTCTTCTGGCCGGCTGCGGAGTTTTTTGCAGCCTCCTCCACAGCCGCCGGCCCCATGCCGTTCAAGCGCATGGCGACCCCTGCAATGCGGTCCAATGCCACGCTGCTCTGCGCTCGAAGACCTTCGATATCGCCTTCGTCGAACACCGGAGCGCCCGACTCATCAACCACCGTCGCCAACAACAGCTTGGCCTGCGACTCACTGATGCTCTGCTTGGGCACGCCTTCGCGGGCTGAGTAGAAGGCGTCACGCGCCGTGCCTGACATTTCCGATACGAGCACCGCGACACCATCGCCCCACTCTGGCACGTCGACTAGCTCCGTCTTCAGGTGGAGGGCTCCGAGGATGGCGGATTTGGCTTCTTTGCTGAGAATTTGCACGTTCTATCCCGTGTGATTTGGTGTGTGATGGACTTCGATCGCGCTTTACGCGTAGACCACGTCGCCCGTGATTCGGATCGAAACGCCGGTCGTCTTCAGGATCTGATCGACGCTGCCGTCGAGGGGGCTGTTCTTCACGTACCCGCTGAACGTCGCCGTCTTCGAATTCGGCAGCGTGAGCTTGAATTGCTTCAGCGAGCCCGCGCGCTTCGCCGCGTCGCAGGCGAGTTGGCCCGGATCCGTGAAATCCTTATCGACATCGAACGTGAAATGCCCGAAATCCTGCAGGCCGAGCATGAATTCCTTCGCGTCGCTCGACAGGTTCGTCTTGTCGATCTCGTTCGCCTGCCCGTCGAAACCCTTGAACGAAGTCAGGTTGCCGATCGAGGTCCAGGTAACAGGGGTCGCAGTGCCCGCCGCAGTGATGGTCTTGCCGGTCGTGTCGATGTCGACCGCGAAGGTGTTCGCCGTGATGTTCTTGATGACCACGGTTTGACCGTTAAGCACGCCAGCATCAGCGCCGGTCAGGCCCGCGAGCGTCAGGATGTCGCCGTTGGCAAAGCCGTGCGCGGCCGAAGTGAGAATGGTCGGAAAGCCGAGGGCAATCGCGGTGATGTTTTTTGCCGTTCCGGCCGAGCCGGACACAGCGAGGGTCGATCCCTTAGCGGAAATCGCGGTAGACGTCATTTTCAGACCTCACAAATGGAAAAACCCGCTCAGGGCGGGTCAGGGTGGAAAACTGGGAATTCGGGGGTTACGGGTAAAACCAGATGCTGAAGTCCTCGCGCGAGCCGTAGAGCTTCGTGTCAGCCTCATACGTGCTCACCGGTGCGCCGATGGTCGTCGCCTTGATCGCTGGGCCCGCGAGAGCCGCGATCGCGGCCTGCATGATGCTGTTCGCAACCGAGCGCGAGTCGGCCCAGACGTTGACCTGCATACGAGCGTTCTGTAAGTCGACGGTGTTATTCAGGTAGTTCGGCGACGGGCCGCCGACCGCCTGATAGGTAATGTACGGGCGCGCTACGCCAGCCGGCGCCACGTCCGGATATACGCGAAACGTACCGTCGCTATTGGGCACCAGAGACTTGAGTGCAGCAAAGACGATGGCCTCTGCGGAGTTAGCCATTATTCAAGCCCTCTTCCGCCATCAACGTGATCATGCGATTGCGCTCATCTTCGTTGATCGAATCGTGGATATCGAAGATTCGAGTTCCAAACACGATGCGCATTGCGGCAACGTCTTTCGGGTTCGCGAGCTGCGGTGCGTAGCGCACAGTCACAGAATGGGTCACTGACGACTGGACCGCCTGAGCCGCAAGGCGTTCTCGGCCGGTCATCGGCGAGACTTTTCCCCAACAGGTAAGCACAGCGACCCATGCGTTAATCGGCTCGCCGAGTTCATCCTGCGCCGCAGATTTCGCCTGGAACGTCAACAGGTGACGAAGTTCGCCGGCGCGCATCAGGCGTAACCCATGATTCGATATGGGTCGAGCAAGGTGTCGACATATGGCAGTTCCTGCACCGTCACGCGCGTCGCCACTGACACCTCCTCGCGGTTCTCGTACAGCGCGCCGACGCGCAGCAGAATCCACGACTTGATGCCGGCTGGCACATCGACGGCCGCACCGTACCCAGCGGTGAAGCTGATCTGAACCGCGTTCGTCGTGTTTTCGGTGTCTGGCCAATAAGTGCCGGTCTTGGGCGTCAAGACGCCTGGCTCGCTGATCGTGTCGACCACGTATGCCGACGGGTCCATTGTCTGCGTCACGCCGCTCGCATCGATGTACTTCACAGCATCAACGGACTGAAGGCGCGGAAACGGAATGTCGATCTTGCTGCCGCGAAAGCGCACCGCGTAGTTGCGCATCGTCATCCAGGCAGACGGCAACTGGTCGACTGGCACGTACCCCGGAATCACGCCGTAATAGGTGTAAAACGGGAACGCGTCCAGGAACAGATCCCATTTTTGCGTGACAAAGACGCGGCGGCACACGTTTTCTGCGTGAATCCGCGCCGCGCTGATCAGCATCGAGATCAGCGTATCCTCGGACGAATCGGTGACGCGCAAGTGCAGCTTTGCATCGTCGAGCGCGACCGGCTCTTCGGCGGGCGCCTGTGTGAGCCTGATCCCCATGCTTATTGCACTGCCGGTTCAGTCGGTGCGCCATCGGACCGCTTGGCGTCCGTCGCAGCTGCCGCGACTTCTGCGGCAGCATCAGGATCCGCGAGCGCCACCTGCTCGACGCCTTGCCTGGTCGCGTACGCGACGGCGTCCGGGTGATTGTCAACGGCGCCGGCCTTGGCGAGCGCCTTGATGACGGCGTCGGGACCGGTGACGATCTGGCCGCACTTTATACCAAGGCCGACGTTGTCAGCGAGGGCGCGAGCCTGCGCCGTTTGGGTCTTTGCCATGTTCTGCTCCGAGATGGATTAGGATACGGCGAACCGAAGTTCGCCGTACTCATGATGTGAGTGCTTAGGTTGCCGAGTTGACGTAGGCTTTCACGGCGCCGCCGGCGTCGATCAGATTTCCGCCCGTGCGCAGGAAGCCCACGAAACCGATCTGGCCGTTCAGCGTGAACGCCGAGTCGGTCATGCGGAAGATCGTGAGGTCCATCACATCGCGAATCGTGTACTTCGAGAGCTGACCGAAGAGGATCGACTTCGCGTTCGCAGCCATCACCGGCATGTGCTGGTTGATGGTGATCGATCGTCCCATCAGACGGTCAGGAGCGCCGCCGTTAATCATCGCGTCCCCCTCATAGCCAGGAACGAAGATCGGACGGTTTTGAGCATCTTTGATCTTGCGAACGGCCTGAAGCGTCGTGTCATGCATCATGTAACAGACGCCAGGCATGCTGCGATAGGCCGGATCGACGGAGTGTTCCAGATCGACGAAGTCGTCGTATCCGACGGTAACCGTCTGGCCGGTTGCGCCGATCTTTCCATTGCCGACCGCCGTGACGATGCCCATCGGCTGTGTCGCGCCATCGCCGAGCGTGAAGTGTCGGTTCTGGACGCGACCGAGGCGCATTGCGAGCAGCGCCTGAATGTAGGCCTCGATGTCGATGAAGCTGTCCTGCACGAGCTCGAATGGCAAAGCGATCTTCTTCGAGCTGTACTTGAACACGGCGAGCGCGATGTTGTTGAACGATGTGTCGAGACCGGTCACAGGACTATTTTGACCGACGATCTCGCCTTCCTCAGCCGTCGGATCCGTCGTCGGGAAGTTCATCGTGGCGCCGGTAGCAGTGCGGATCTCGTGCGCGACTGCGCGCATGCCACCGTATGCCTTCATCGCGATTTCGAGCGAGCGTTGATACTCGGTCGCCACAGTGAAGCCACCCTCCGTACTGGTCGTCGTCGACATTGCATTGCGAATGTCCGGCGTTTGGCGCGCCAGCATACGCGTGCGGTCCTCGTCGGCCATGTTGGAGATGCCGCCGGCCATGAAGGCGCGCAGTGCGCGCGATTCGTCGCTTTGCGCGGCCGGAGCGCGCGTCGCCGCATTCATTGCGGCGGCGTGCTGTGCCGCCGGGTCTTCTGCGGCGAGTTGCGCTCGGCGGTTCTCGCGTGCGATATCGCCGTCGATGGCCTCGATCTCAGCGAGGATCGAATCCATGCGATCCGCCTCAGCGGCCGGCATACGTTGGTCGGCGGGATATTTGTTGTTGATTTCGTTGGCTTCTTTCGCCTTCGAATTGCGCAGTTCACGCAGTTGCTGCAGTTTCATGTGACTCTCTCCGTTAAGAGTTGACCGCTCGCGCAGGTCGTTCGGACGAAAAAAAACCGCCTTTCGGCGGCTGTTCTCAGTTGCGCGAGGCGCGTCACTGATGATTGAGGCGATTCAGCATGCGCAGGCGCTGCTGCTGACGATCGCGGTGTTCTGCGGTGATGGCGTCGATCGGCTCGGGCGCAGGGGCCGATGCCGCGATCTTCGGTGCGTTGGCGTAGGCGCTGAGATCCCACGATGCCTGTGCCTGCGGCTCACTCTCGGCTATGCTGTCAGCGAGGCCGACATCGACGGCTTCTTGCGCGGTGAACCACGTTTCGGCCTCCATGAATGCCTTCATTTCGTCGACGCTCTTGCCGCTGCGCTTTGCATACTGGCCCGCGATCACGCCGTCGACCTTGTCGAGCAGCGCTGCGGTATCGGTCATGTCCTTGGAGTTACCGATTGCCATCGTCCAGCCGCAGTGGATCATGTACATCGCGCCATCGGACATGACGACTTCGTCTGCCGCCGATGCGATCACGGTGGCAGCACTGGCCGCGAATCCGTCGATGTGCGCTATTACCTTTGCGCCGGTGTCGCGGATCGCGGCAACGATCGACTGCGCGGCGAAGACGTCACCGCCAGGCGAATTGATACGCAGGTTGAGCGTGCCGCCCTTGATGTTTCGAATCTCCGGCACAAGCGACTGTGCGGAAACGCCGCCGCACCAGTATGCGGTGTCGTCGTCCGCGACGATCGCGTCGTAGATATACAGCGTCGCGTCGCCGCCGCTCATTTCGAGCGCGTGCGGGCGCGCTGTCGGCCGGCGGTTGCTCGCCAGCAGCTTGATCAGTTTGCTCATGTTGCTCCCTCGTGTGGTTGCCCTGCGGGCTCAGGTGCCGCCTTTTCGCCGCCCGATTTCGGGTCCGTTCCGGCCGCTGATCCCGAGACTCCACTGAAAAGGACGTCGCCGCCTTCGACGGGCGGAAGCAGCTTAATGTGTCGGACCTCGTTCGCCGTCATCCAGCCGGGCGCACCGGGGCCTCCCATCGCAACGCGCAACGCGTCGTTCTCGCTCGCCAGATCACCGCGCTCCATGCCGGAAACGTCGAACTCGCAGAAGATCCGCTGCCGCGCCGGCCAAAGCTTGCGGTTGAGTTCCTGATTGAACTTCACGAGGTCGCGCAGCAATGTGAACTTCACGAAGCCGCGGCTCATGTTCTCGACGCCGCTGCCCCACGACGTCGTCTTCTCGGTCGACCCGACCATGAACGGCGGCACGCCGAGGATGCGGCAGATCTCTTCCAGATCCCACTTCGACGTCTCGAGGATCTGCGCATCGACCGGCGACATGGTCAATTCCTGAACCTTGAGGCCGCCGGTGAGAATCGCGGGCAAGTGCGAGTTCGCGACACCACTGTGGCGCTCGCCCCACGTGGCGCGCAGCAGCCGCGCCTGCTCGTCCGTCATGTTGCCGTCGGTCGTCAGCGCGAAATCAGGGCGCGCGCCGTTCGAAAAGAAGCGGGCGCTGTATTCAGCCGCCGCGATCGACGTTCCGACAGCCTGCCGCGCTGCATACGTAATCGGGCTCGGGCTTCGAATCCCGTCGTAGCCGAGACTCGGGATATGGATGATGTCTGCTGGGTTCAGCACATACTCGGCGCCAACCAGCGGCTGCACGCGATACCAGAGATCGCCATGGCTGTCGCGGAACGGAAAGACGCGCAATGGGTGGTGCGCCTTGAGCCCCGACACCGAGCTGCTGCGGAACGACGGGCGTACGATCTCTGCGAAACAATCGCCGTAGAAGAGCCGCGACGCGACCATGTATTCCCAGAACACTGCCGCCGAAACGTCAGGCTCAGGCTGCTCGTTCAGCAGCCACCAGTACGGGTGCTCGACAGCCGCGCGGCCCGTCGGCGTGCGCTCGTAGATCTGCATCGGCAGCGTCGAGATCGCGCCAGCGATCAACGCAACGCATGCGTAGACCGCAGAGACCTTCATCGCGGTCGTCTCGTTGACGACCGGGCCAGCATTGCTGATTGCGCCGCCGCCGATGATGTTCGCCAACTCCTGAACGGTCAGACTCTGCCGCGTCTCATTGAGGTTGTTGACGCGACCAGTCGTCTCGGGCCCATGCTGCGCGCGCCAGGCGTTCAGCACAGCCGAACCCGGGATACGGGCCTTTGCCTGCGCCGCCTTGAATGCTTCGCTCATAGGATAACGATTCCCGGTGTTGGTGCTGACTGCGGATTGAGACTCATCAGGGTTATGGCGTTGAAGCCAGCCATAAGCGGGTCGATTTTTGCCGTCCCGCTGACTTGTTTGGTGATATTCACCGCATTTCCTACCGGCACGACACGCGCATTGCCGACGCACCACGCCATCATTCGCTGACCGCCGTGCACAAGGACGCCCTCGGCGAGCTTTCGCTCAGTCGTCTTGATCGCGCCGGACATCTTCCAGCCCTGCGAAATGCCGATGACAAGCTCTTCCGGCACATTGGCCTCGACCAATGCGTCGAGGACGCCTCCGATCCCGGCTGGGTCCGCGCCGACCTTGTCGAGCAGTCCCGATGCGAATATGAGCGAGACGATGTCAGCGACGTCGCGCACGTCGTCGCCAATCTGCTCTACCATCGTCAAGTCGCCCTCTTTCTCGAAATCCTGCAGGGTCGGAGCAATCTCCTTGCGCCGCTGGAGCACGGATGGATGTGCCCATGCGTGCGCCCAAAAAAGCCAGCGTCGAGTGACCTTCTCTCGACCAACGACCGCCAGACCTAGCAAGTCGTCGAGGCCGCCGCCGTCGATACCGACGTCGATCACTTCGCAGCGCGCAATCAGATCGGCGAGCGTCACCCCCGGCACGCGCGCCGCGTCCTGCCAAAAGTCTGCGCCGGCCCAACGATCAGAGCGTAGATTGAGCCCGATCTCGACGTTCAGGTGTTTCGCCAGAAACTGCTGAAAGGCTCCGTCCGTCTTGGTTTGATTCTTTTTAAGCTGGTCTTCCAGCCACTCTGCACTCACAGAGCGACCGATATTCGGGTTCGTGATGTAGAACTTCGTCGGATCCAGATAAGCCTTGGACTTGATCATGTCCGGCGGGAATTCATAGATCACACCCAGCGACTTCCGGTCCTCGATCTTTCCGTCGCGAACGTCGCGGTAGTAGTTCAGCTTCTCTTTGAACACGCCGGCCGGCGGCTCGTCGCTTTGCGTGGTGAGGTAAATCACCCAGCCTTCATCGCGCGACACCTGGCCGCCAGTCGCTTCCATGAACATGGCTTCGGCATTCGCGCGCGTGCCGAAGAGCCAGTGCTCATCCACCAGGATGCGCCCCGACTTCTTGCCCGACACCGTATCAGTGTCCGCGGCGACCACCTTCAACGAAGCGCGGGTGACGCGGTGCGTGATGGTGCGAATGTGATCCTGAATGTGGAAGAGAGCGGTCAGTTCCTCGTCCGCGCGGATCATCCCCGCCGCAGGCTTGAAGCTGTTGTCGGCAACTTCCTTCGTCGGCGCAAGGATCAGATGCTCCTCTTCCTCGCGCCAGCACAGAATCACAGCGGTCAGCATGATGCCGGCGGCAATCGTCGACTTCGTGTTCTTCTTGCTGATCAGCAGGAAGAATTCCCGAATCAACTGCTTGCCCCTCTCCGCGTCGTACGCGCCGAAAATGGCCGCGACGAAATCGAACACCCATTGCTCACTGCACTCGCCGAATGTCGGCTTGCCCGGCAGGTCGACAACCCGCAGTTCCTTGAAGATCGCCAGTGCTTGTGCGGCTTGATCCGGAAAGATCGGCTTCGGAATGATGGACTCGCCAGCAACCAGACGCGCTTCCCAGTCGGGACAGGCCGTTGACCAATCCATCATCCGACCTTCTTACCGTCGGCCGCCACCAACTTGGGCGGCGCCGCCGGCGCAAACCGGCTCGCGACTTTCTTGGCGGCCTCGTTGCGCTGGTCCTTTTTGCCCGTCTCGCCAACTTTGGCGTGCATGAACGGCATGAGCGTCTTTGCCGCGTCGATCCGAAGCTTCGGCTCGGTCTTCTGGTCGTTCATCGCTGCCAGGAGAAACGCTTTCGGGTCCGAAAACGTCAAAATCGTGTTCAGATCAAAGCCCGCCGCTACTGCAGCCTTGGTCATTGCCGCATCGGTTTCGGCTTGAGCCGGTTTCGCCTTCGTCGCACCCTTCTTTCGCCGCTCGGCCAGGTATGCGACTACGTCCTTGTCTTTAACAAGTCGCGATCCGGCCGCCGACGCTGTCGCGGGGCTGTAGCCCGCCGCGATAGCCGCGTCCTTATTGGACTTTCCGGCCAAAACAGCATCGGCAAACAGCCGCTTTTTGCTGTTAAGAGCCATTAACAAAAACTCCAATCGAGGAAAAATTCTGCGCGTGCGGGATCGGTCGGTTTCCCGCGATGCGGAACGCCAAACTTTCGACACCCCCCGGTGCAAATGCGAATCGATATCATTTGCACCGATCTACCCGCTTGCGCAGTCATCGCGAATGAGATTGATTCGCGTTTGTGCGTCACCTCGCGCGGGCACGCGCCTCGTCGGCGGTCTTCCCCTTGTGGCAGTCGTCGCACAGTAGCTTCAGGTTGCTGTCGTCGTTGCTGCCACCCTGCTCGAGCGGCACATCGTGGTCGACCTGGTCATGCCAAGGCAGCCACACACGACCGCAGCGCTGACACTTGAACTGTTGAGCGATCGCAATGCGATTCCGCGTCTTAACCCAGCGGCTTCCGCGAATGCGTTCGGTTGTTCCTGCTTTAGCCTCAAGCGTAGGAATGCGACTGGTATTCGCTGCCTGCACTCGCGGCTTGAGCGTGGTCAGCTTGCGGCTCATCGAACGCTCACACGAACCGCACGCTTGATCACCCGACCCAGCTTCTCCGCGTCAGGGGTGGTGCCAGCAAGCACCGCACAGAACGCGAGGGCGAAGATGTATGGCTTGAGCCACCATGCAAATGTCACTCTCAGTTTGATCTGTGCCATAAATAGAAAGGCCCGCACTGGTCGGGCAAGCGCCGGTCGGCGCAGAGGAGACAACTCATGCCATTTCATCGAAGCAGCCAACCCGTTCGCAGCACGTACGCGCTTAGCCAGCCATGCCGGCAGTCTGCTGCCCCGATGAAATGACAACAAAAAAGCCCGCACAATTTGCACTGTGCGGGCTTTGGAGGCACTGATTCAGCCTTTCCGAAATGATACGTTTTTTGCGGTTTTTGTATAGCGCGAAGATGTATAGCGTGGGGCTATACATCTTTGTTCTTTACATTCCTCCATCAATGTACTAGGGGCGTGCTACGCCATTTCAGTCATGCGCCGATATGCGCGATATGCTTGATCTCGGAATGACTCGACGCGCTTGTAGAAGGCATCGCGCGAAACGCCCATCTCGGAGGCAACTGCCTTGATATTCTTCACCCGATGGATGTAGTACAGATAGAACGTCTGCTTCTCAACGCTCTCTGGCAACGCAAGTACAGCCAGGTTGAAGAAACTTAGGCTCGACGAACAGATAGCGTCAGGCTCTGCGCCGACCTTGCGCGGCACGAGGCGCGCCAGGATATTTTCTGGAACCGGCGGCGCGAACAGGCGTCTCGACCTATGCCACGCCGACCAGTCTTCGCAGAATGCATGCAAATCGCGCTTCATCGGCGCGCACTCCCGTCCTCGTATAGGTTGCACCGCCGCATGTTCAGAGCGCCCGCTTTCGTCCGCTCCTTGGCGCAATATTCCAAACCCCAAAGCGTCAGTTTGTGTGTGCATCCCTTGCATGTCTTGTTTTCCTCTTGTTCCAATACGATCGCTGGGTCTTGGTACATCCTCGATGGGAGCGCCGCCATCACACCACCTCGATTGAAAGCTTTGCCGCTCGTACCGGCTCCCACGCTCGATACGCTGCACGCCAAACACTGAATTTCTCCTCGCGTGGTGCAGATCCTTGATCGAGCCAGGCGTGGCACGCGAAACATCCCGGGACGGTAAATTCATCGCGTGCCTTGATTCCCATCCCTTTGCCGTGCTCTTGCTCGTTCGAATGGCATGGAACTACGGTTTCCGCAGTCGAGGGGCAGACGCCGGGCACCCGCAGATAACAGTTCTCGCCGCGACACGCGTCAAGCATCCGTTTGTCGTGACCTTCCCGCTTCTTCCGGGATTTCCGCTTGAACGTCGTTCCGTGAAGCGCCGCGTTGCCGCTGAACGGGCTGAGCGCCGCCGGCGCACTGCGCTTGAATCCGGTGCGCTTCATGGGCTTGCTTCGCTTCATCACTGGATCTCTAGGAAATCACCAGCAGCCATCCGGCGATGCATTTCGTTGATCGCCGCCCGAACCTGCGCCTTGGGCGCCGTTTTCATCTGAGAGTCATGCACCGTGACAGCCAACTGCAAATCCCGGATTCCGTCGCCATCCAAGCCCCAAGTGCCAAATCTCTCGCTGCGGCCTTTGGCTCTCATGAGCGCGTCCTGTGCTCGCTTGATGTCTTCAATGCGAGCCTCTTCCATGCCTTGCTCAGCGAGGATCAGGGCGATATTCACCGAGCACGCAAGATTGCTCCACATTTCCTCGGTAGCGCACCCACCTTTGATGGCATCAAGCGACAGGTGATATATAAGCCCAATGTCGTTCGTCTGCGACTGATCCAGCGGGAGCGCGGCGGACTTACGCTCCTGGCTGGCCGCTATGCGTCGGAGCGAGCGATTGGGGTCATACCGACGACGAGGATTCTTGCTGCGGCTCATCGAAGCTCCTCACACAGCGCCTGATGGGCCAGCACGTCGCGGCTATACGTCTGCATCGGCGTCCAGCGCGGCTGATACGGGACAGTCGCCACAGAGGGAACGCTTGGATACGAACTCACTTTCAGCGACGGACGATTCATCAGGAGCCGGACTCGAGACTTCTTGCCGATCATCTCGATTTCCACTACCTTCTCAGCCGCCAGCGCGCGGCATGCTCGATTGATCGACGCGGTATCGAAACCGGTGATCGACGCCAGGGTCTGGTAGCTGTACCAAAAGTCCTTGTCCATGCTTTCCAGAATTTCGCGCTTCATTTGACCTCCGTAATCGTCAGGCCCTTGGCGGCCATCAAGTGCCGCTTGAGCCGGTATTCCGCCGTCAGGTGCCCTTTCACGTCTTCGATGACTTCCTCGTCGCTGCGCTGGTACACGAAGTCGGCCACGTAGTAGCGTGCCGGCCGCTTACGCCCTTGGATCACGGCCGGCGGCGCGATCTCGAATCTCACCTGCCGCCGAAGATCCGTGATGTGGCCCTGCGCTTCTTGGCTTCGCAGCACTACCCAGCAGGCAGCCTCGCGGCGGCTGTCAAACTTAATGCCATCTACGACGCACTTCTCGTTGCTGTACTTGCTCCGCTTCGGCGCGGCCATCCCGAGCAGGGGCGCCATCAGCGGCGCGGGCTCGGGTGATGCCAGTGCGGCGGCCGTAGCGCCGATCTGCGCGCGAATCCTCGCCGTGCCGACTCGTCCATTGCTCACTGCGTCTTCCGGAAACGTGAGGCCCTTTCTCGTCACTTCCCCTTCTCCCGTAAGTGGGCGATGTACGCCCGTAACTCCTTCTCCTGCCTAGCCGCTATCTCGTCCCCAAAGCGCCGCCGAACCGCTGCGAGGTAGGCGCGAGGCACGCTGCCAATCCCCGCCAGCGCCGCCCTTGCCGCTTCTTCGAAGCGCCGCCAGCATTCATTCGGGTCCATCACGGCGCGGCGCGCTTCTTCAGCTCCTCAAACTTGGTGGCAGACACCCCGTGGAAGAACGCGAATGCGCGCTCGTACTCGTTCGGGTTCGCCTTCTGTGCCTTCGCCAGCTCCGACTCAATCCACGCACCGGGGCCTGCTGCGCGGAAGACATGCATCTTGTAAGTGAGGCCGTTCCATTCCGGTCGGCGCTCAACCTTCAGCTCTGCACCCTTCGCTTCGATACCGGAGGCCGAATCCCACCAAATCGCGCCAGCACCGGCCGTTGTGCCGCCCTGCTCCGCTGGGCTCCCAGCGTCCTTGACCGGAAACAATCCAGTCCAGCCGCGCAGAATGCTTTGGTTGATCACGGCGACTGGCTCATAGCCAGCAGCCCGCAATGTGCCGAGCGCCTCGATCGAGAGTGTCGCGGCGTGATCCGTGAACGGTGCCTTGCCTTTGCGGCGGTAGGCCACCCAATTCGCCCAGGCTTCTTCAGGCAACCAGTCGGGAAGATTGATCGTCGATTCGACGCGCCGCGAAGCGCGCGCCCCTTTGACGGTTCCTTTACGGTTAACTGATGGTTCTTTACGGTTAGACGGCACATGGTGCGGGGGTGTGGTGCATTTGCTGCGGGGGTCCCCCGCATCTCCTGCGGGGGTGTGGTGCATTTGCTGCGCCGGTGCATTTCCTTCGCCGGTGCATTTGGTGCGGGGGTGAATATCCTGCGGGGGTGAATATGCTGCGGGGGTTAGTGTGTAGCTGGTGTGACGGCCGTTCGAACGATTCGCTGAGACGATACCGGCCGACTCCAGCCACTTGATGGCGTTCTGCACCGCACGCTCGGATGCGCAGACACGTGCCGCGATCGTCGGGATCGACGGCCAGCAGACGCCCTGGTCGTTCGCGTTGTCCGCCAGCGAGATCAGTACTGCCTTCTGCGCGATCGTCATGCCAGCGAGCGGCCAGCACTGGGACATGATGACCGTGCTCACTCCCCACCTCCAGCCTTCACGCGGAACTGCGTCACACCGCGGCGAATAGGCATCACCACGATGTGGCCTGCCGCTTCCAGTGACTTGATCGAATCGCGTACGGCAGACTCGGACATGCCACAGTCACGCGCCAGGCGGCTGATCTTGGGCGACGACTCGCCGGTCGACATCACGGCGTGGTGGCTCAGCGCCAGCAGCACGATCTTCTCGGTGTGGCGCAACTCGATAGACCAGGCTTGATTGACTCGATGGGAACTCAATGCATGCTCCTCAGTGGTCGCACGGCAGAGTGCCGTCTTGATTGGGCTGAGCGCCGCAGGAAATGCAAACGGGCGCATATGCTTCGGGCTCGGCATTCGGGGCATCGCCACAAATCTCGGCGAAGGCGTTGGCGACGGGCGCGCCGTCTTTCGGAAAGGGCCAGGTATTCGTGAACGATTCAATCATTCGGCCATCCCCCGAAGGCGTGCGGCCAGGTTAAACAGCACCTGAGCGTGCGCGAAAATTCGGGATTCGACTCGCGTCACCTCGGTGAACTCGACGCGGCCGTCTTCCAGCGTCTTCGTGATCTCCCGGCCGACGTCACCATGGGTCTCCCATGCCTTGCCCATCATCTCGACGATGGCCGAATCGCAGCACTCGAACACCTGCGGCATCTTGACGAGTGCATAGCCCCGCGAAGCAGCCCAGGCCTCCAGAATCCGGTCGTCGTTGGTGATGTCGACCGCCTTCACGGCCTCAGCCAGCGACAGGTGGTGCGTGTCGTTGTTGGGGTTGACCTTGTTTCGCAGAACAGCGGCCGACGAGCCCATGCGCGGCGCGAGCGACTCGCTACCACCCGGGTAGTCGTGGACCGTTGCGTATGCTGCGTCGGTGATGTTCATGTGTCGTTTCCTCGAACGTTTTTGTTTTCTGCGACTGTCATTACGATGGCCACATGGAGAAATTTCGATCTGGCCTACTGCATAAGGTGAGTCCCCACGCCGGTGCTATGCTGGCCGCTCATCACTTCGTTCAACACAACATCCGTCGGGGGACTCATGGGCTCAAATAAGCGAACCTATTTATTGAGCGTCTTCATCAGCGAGCCCGCAACCAAGCACGCAGGCATCAAAAGCGCAATCGATGCCCTGTCGGACGGCGAATATGAGTTTCTGCACCTGCATAAGATGGGCGTATTCGCAGTCGTGAATTCCGATCATTGCGCCGACGCGATCCTGAGCGCCGTGCAAGAGGCAACAATGTCGGACGATCGTGTGTTCATCTGCTCTCTCGGGAATGACTGGCAGACGTATGGACTGAACAAGGCCGCTTTCTGGTTGAAGGGCCACTTGAAACCGAATTCATGACGCCGTCGCCAAAAAGTTCCCGCAATTGCGCGCGGCGAATGGGGGCCACCAACCCTTCGACGGCGCGCGCAATCCATGCGAGCGGCCCGAACAGCAAGAACATACGAAGTCGTTTCATCTCAAACACCCCCGGCCATCAGCGCCGCCCCGCAACTACTTGCTTCCGCCCCCTCGCTGTCTCTTGCAGCGTCGGGGCGTGGTCGGAGGCGCGGCGGACTCACGCCCGGCGCACCGAAGACCTCCGCATGAAGTTTCTCGAGCCCTACGACGATCTTGTAGGCGGGACGCTTTTTCCCGACTCGCCCGTGCGCAATGTCAGAGATAGTCGGCTGGCTGCACCCAAGGCGATCTGCGATCGCTTTCTGGGTCCAGCCGGCGTCAATTAGTTCGAGAACGATTTGTTGGATGTCCATATTGAAAATATAGACAAACCGATAATCAAAGTCAATCGGTAAATCTATAGCTCGATATATAAGAATTCCGATATGACACTAGGACAACGACTGCGCGAGGCGCGAAAAGACGCAAAGCTCTCTCAAGCAGAGCTTGCGAAGCGCGTTGGGATCAAGCAGCCCACTCTTTCCGACCTCGAAAATGATGTAACCAAGGGTTCAACGGCAATTGCGACTATCGCGGCTGCTCTTGGGGTCAGTGCGTTATGGCTTGCAGAAGGGCGAGGTCCAAGACGGGGCAATGAACCTGTTCAGAACGTCACAGCAGCATCAATTGGGCATCGCCGGATTCCGCTCATCAGCAGTGTGCAAGCCGGGCAGATGACTGAGACGGTGGTCCCGTTCCCTCCGGGGGGGGCATACGAGTACCTGCTTACCGATCTGGAGTTGTCGGAACACGCGTTCGGCCTTGAGGTCGAGGGTCGGTCCATGGAGCCGAAGTTCTACGAAGGCGATCGACTGATAGTTGATCCAGCTCTATCGCCGCGACCCGGTGATTTCGTGATCGCGAAGAACGGTCACGAGGAAGCCACGTTCAAGAAATATCGCCCCCGAGGCATCAACGCCGCCGGCCAAGACGTGTTCGAGCTTGTGCCACTCAACCCTGACTATGCAACGATAAATAGCGAGAATGAGCCGGTGCGTATCATAGGGGTCGTTGTCGAGCATCGGCAGGTGCTCAGACGCTAGAGCAGTGCACAGATCAACGGGGAAACGCAATGTCGCAACGGTTCAAGAATCCAGCAAATGGATACGTCGAAGAAGTGGGCTATGGGGCATGTTATGGGGTCTTATTTTTGGGCCCAATCTACCTAGCGCTCAAAGGCCTGTGGTCCCATGTCTTCATTTGGCTTGCGCTCATCTCGTTGCCAACGATAGCTTCCATGGGGCCTTTCTGGGTATTGACTCTTCTCCTTCTCTCCGCCGGGTATGCAATGTTCATCCAGGGCATTTTGGCGAAGAAATATCTCAACAAAGGATGGGTTCTCGAAAGTGATCCTACGCTGCCGCAAGATCCTTGGGCTGCCGAGAAAGCGCCGCCGCCAGTTCGTGCGTCGTTGACAAAAAAGTGCCCATTCTGCGCCGAGGAAATCAAGGTCGAAGCCATTCGCTGCAAGCATTGTCAGGCTGATCTCAGCGCAACACCTACTGCCTAGCGCCTGTCATCCAATATCCGTACGCAAAAACCCGCTTCGGCGGGTTTTGTCATTCTTGGGCGCCTGTAATCCCATCCCCCTCCTCGCGCCACCACGTCCTGACAAGCCTCGTTTGGCTCAGAAGCCCGCCACGATTTTGGCTCATTCGCAGCGGCGCCCGCTTACGCTCACGAAGCATTTCAAGAAATATCGGAAAATCTATTGACTGATATTATCGGTTTGTCTATATTTCACTCCAACGCAGCACACATCGCTGCCCGCCCGACCTCTCGGGTGCTCTCTAAAAATTCAGTTACCGATAGAACACGCCGATGGCGTTCGCATTCTCTGCGAGCGCGGCTAGGCGCAGGGCGGAACCCTCTACCCCTGATCAAAGACCGGAGGCTATCCAAGCGCCGCCTGGCTGCTTCGTGCAGCTATAGACCGCCGCTTGGATTGAAGAGATGCAGCGCCGTCGTGAGCCGGCCCAGCCGGGAGTAGCGCGGGGCGCTGCATCCAAACGCTGTATCTGAGGCGGCTTTCTTCCGAGAGCCGCGCCATATACACGAGGAGAGAAACCATGCAGGAACTGCAAAACGTAGTTTCGACCGCCTTCGCCAACATCGTGGCCTCGGGCGCCATCGAAAAAGCCGTTGAAGAAAAGCTGCAAAAGACTATCACCGACGCGATCGACAGCGAACTGCGCAGCTACTCCGACTTTGGCAAGATCATAGGCGAGCGAATCAAACAATCGCTCCAGATCAATTTCGACACCCTCGGACTGCCCGGCTATAACGAATTGATCCTCAAGATCGTGAGCCAGCAGCTTGAGGCCAACATGAGTTCGGCGCTCACCGAACACATCCAAGAGCGTATGGCTGAGTTGCTCGCGCCCGCGCCGTCCGCTATCGAGCTATCGGCCCTTGTAACCGAGTTCATCAAGCTTGAGACGGAACGCGCAGGCCACACGCCGACCAGCGACGAATTCACGCTCATCGTGAAGAGAGACACATCCATCCGATCCATGCGGTTCGAGTATGTGTATCTGGATCCCGATGCCTATAAGAGCGAGTACCAGTGCAAGTATCAGATTCGGATTGTCGACGGCGTCGTTTCGAACGTGACATTCAACGAAGTTGATCCGAGTAAGAAGCTGTTTATCGGCAGGCTGTACGGGTTCGAGCGCCGCCTGTTCCAGCTTTATGCGGCTGGAACGGAGTTGATCCTTGACGACGAAACCAAGGAAATCAGCACCTATTACCCGCATTGCGACTGAATCGGACACCTCCCCGGCGAGGGAACGCCCCCGATGACGTAGGCGTGACGGCCGCCAGAGTGCGGCACCCTGAAGCGAGCAGACCCGCGTCGGCGCGGCGACGTTAAATAGCCCGTACACCGTTCCCCGGTAGCTGGAAGGGTCTGCTCTCTTGAGGGTGAATGCGCAGGCTGATGCGCGGCGAATGGAAACAACCGGGTGGGCAGACATCCTAGGCCGGTATGCCGGCTGCCATGAAAACATGCGCGCCACTCTGAGCCGGGGTCAGCACCGGCCACCCTCTTCACCTAGATCCTCTCACCTGCGCGCCTTCTTTCAACTCGCGCGCCCATCTATCGGACGGACACATGGCAACGACCAAGAAGGCGCTGGAGATCCAGCTCGCCAAGAATCAAGTGGTAGACGAGATCAGAAGCCTCCGGGAACAGATTCTGTTGGCGTGCGGGCGCGTACCTGGCTGGATAGCAATGGCCGACGCGACGAAATCCGCCGAGTGGCGCGACCGTGCAGAGTTTGAGTTTTCCCGTGTCTCGAACTTCCCTTCTGTAAGCGGGGGGGGCAACAGCCTAAACAAGCTGCGCGATATTCTCGCGCGTGATCGCAGTGCTCTCGGGCTCCTGCTATAGCGATGCCAATTCTCCTGATCCTGCTGCCGCTCCTATGGGCGCGAGCGGTAGCTTATCCGCGCCTAGGGCAAGCGCTGCCCCGACGTATCCGACGAACCCGTAACCACGCCGTGCCAATCGACTACGGTTAGGTGCCGCGTGATCTGCGCCCGCTTACTGAATCAGAGCGAGCCTGACAGCTCACAGGCCCATGGCGGACATGGTTAAAGCCGCATCGCCCCGGTGTTCTGCCGGGGCTTCCCCTTCTTCCCTTTCGAGGTTTCCCCATGAGACTCGTCGCGCTCGCGGCTTTGCTCGCCCTTCTGTCTGCCTGCACCGATTCCGATACGGCGCGGCGCGCTCTCCAGGGTGCCGGATATACCGACATTCGCATCGACGGCTACAGCTTCTACGGCTGTGGCGACAACGATGACTATTCGACCGCGTTCACCGCCAAGGGCCCGACCGGAGTACCGGTTTCCGGCGCCGTCTGCTCGGGCTTCCTGAGCAAGAGCGCAACCATTCGCCTCGACTGAGGAGGGCGGTATGCACGCAGCAGAGATTCGTCAGTACCACGCAGGCTGGCATGACGCCCTTCACGGCATGCCCTGTCAGTCCGATGACTTCGCGTACCGACTCGGGTATAGCGACGCTACCCACTGAGGCGCGCAATGTTTCAGCGCCTCGTTGTCGATCCCGTGAACGCCACCTTCCTTCGATACAACCAGTGGACGATTGATCACAAGCGCGCCGCCTGGACCTGCCACCTCTCGGCGCTTGGTGCCGCACTTCTCGCGAAACTCATTTTCAATGTATGAGCAATGCCCCGAATAGGGCGGCAGCAAAGCGAGCATGGGAAGCCCTACGCCCTCTCGTCAACAAACAGCGAGTGCGATCGGGCCGTCCAATCCTTACGGGCTCCGCGCGGCATCATGAGGAAGCCGAAGATCGGCACAAGCTGCACGAAGCAATCGCCGCTCACCTTCCCGTCCTTCTCGCTGCCCTCGCCTTCTACATCAAGACCGACGCCCAACGCCGCACGGATACCGAAGCGGATGCCGAGCGCTGGCGCCACGTCGAATCCCACTACCCATACGGCGGACACCCTTCCAAGGGATTCCGAGAACACATCCGTACCGCCGTCGACCGAGAACGAGGAATGAAATGACCGCTGTGCCGTCATTCAAACAGAAGATCAACGACAAGGAAATCCGGCGTGCGGACGCGATGAAGATCCGCTACGACGACATCCACATCGAACCGGGCTTCAATCTCCGCGCCTCGCTTGATCTGCTCGATGGCGAAGCGCTTGAGAAGGCCAAAGAAGACGACGAAAGCCTGTTTCGTCACATCATGGCTGGCGGCCAATACCCCGCGCTCGAGGTTCGCCCTCGCGCTGAGGGCGGCGTCTGGCTGGTAGACGGGCATCGTCGCCATGCGGCCATCGGGCGGGCAGACGCAGCCGGCGCGCCGCTGCGGGATCGTGACGGCGAGCTGATGGTTCGTATCGATGCCTTCGATGGCAACGACGCGGACCGAACGCTTCGCATCCTGTCCAGCAACAAGAACCGGCAGTTGCATCCGCTCGAAAAAGCGTTCGGTTACCAGCGCCTTGCCCGCTTCGGATGGGACAACCCGCGAATCGCGGAAGCCGACGACGTCTCGCCCCAATGGGTAGGCAAGATGCTCGTGCTCGCCGGGGCCAATTCCGACGTTCACCGCCTGGTGTTTTCCGGTAAGGCATCTGCATCGGTCGCGGCTGACGCGGTGCGTCAGCACGGCGAGAAGGCCGGGGCCTTCCTGTCGGGCGAGCTTGAGAAGGCATCCGCCGGCGGGAAGAAGAAAGTCACTGCCGGATCCATCAAGGGCAAGTCCTACTCACGCAAGGTAGTGACGGCATACGTCGAGCGTATTGGAACCTTCGTCTCCGCCTTGCCCAACGCAGACCGACAGGCAATCGCCAACAGCGAAACTGACTTTCCCGTGACGGTCAGCGCAAAAGCACTTCGCGAATTGCTCGCAGCCCATTCCGATATCAGCGCCGCCAGCGCGCCCACCACGCCTGCCACCGGAGCTTGATATGCGAATCTGGATGCCGAAGATTGTCGCGCGAGCCATCATCGCTTACGCCCAGCGCACGCCCTACTTCGACCTTCGCGGCTATATGCGCCGTTGGTGGGTCAAGAAGCCCCGCGGGCACGATGCCAGCGCCGCCACCGACGGGCGCCGCGACACCAGTTGGGGCGCACGAGTGCACAACACACTCCGCAGTGACGCTGGCCGGGATCTTCACGATCACCCGTGGTGGAGCATCTCCATCGTGCTGCTCGGCGGCTACTGGGAAATCATGCCAACCGAGCAGGAGCAGCCGGCCAAATGGGATGCTCGCCCAGAAACGACCCTCTTGCGCGGATATCGCCGCGTCTGGCGCGGCCCCGGTTCCATCGTCTTTCGACGTGCGACGGATCGCCATCGGCTCGAAATCCCCGACGGCGGCGAAGCCTGGTCCCTGTTCATCATGGGGCCGTGGCAGCGTAACTGGGGCTTCCATACGCCTCGAGGCTGGATCCCTTGGCGGGAGTATGTCAGCCCTCAGAGAACGGCCCCATATTTTCCGGCGATTTCGCAAGTTCAATAGCCATCAGGTGAAGGTCCAGTTCCAAACGGGTTTCTTCATACCATGGGTTATTCCCGCTGGCGCTATCCCCGGACGGCATCTGTCGCAAGAGCCCTTCAATGGTGTTGATTGACTGTCCGAGCGATAGAAGATGACCGCGAACCGCGACCGAGTCGAGTTCGTACACGGATAACGCGCCTACCTGCACCGACAACGCTGCCCACCTCGAGAATGCGCCGTTGAATCGATAATCAGCCGCTTCCTGGGGCGTTCTCATGTAAAAGCGAAATGCCTTCAGTTCGGATTCTGTCATCGTCGCAATCTGCGAAATCGTAGACAGAAGTCGGCGCTGCCTGTTCGCTTCCTGAACCCGTGCATGGCGCACAGGGAAGTACCCGGCTGCCGCAATAGCAGCGATTGATCCGAATGCTTGCACCCAACTCGCCAATTCGCCACTGCCTTGAGGCGGAAATCGCCAAAACGCGGCAGCAAGCACACCGATAGCAACACCCCCGAAAAAGCTCACCGTGTACGTGCGCATGTATTCGCTCGTTCAAATTTTTCAGGAATCCTAGCATGAGCCCCTACGACCCCCGCCCTGAAGGGCTGAATACCCAGCCGGCGCCGCCGTCTGCGCCTCCACAGATTGGCGCGAATGACGAGCTGGCGAAGATGACCCGAATGTTCGGCGCGGCCTACGCTGACCTCGGGCTGATCAATGAGGCACTCGACCTCGACCCGGACGACGGCGGTGCCGAACCGATCCTCGAAGCGATCGCAGAATTAAAGGCTCAGGTACCGCAGTGGATACCCGTCAGCGAGCAACTACCCGAGCCGGAAATCGATGTGCTGGTTCGCAAGCAATGGGGCGAAGCGGTCTACCACGATGTCGCTGGCCTGTTCCATGGCGAATGGGAATCTCAGGTGAGCCAGGATGGATGCAAGCACACGGTCACTCACTGGATGCCACTGCCGGTGGATCCGCACGAGGAACAAAACAATGGCTGACACCAAGACCGCGACGTTTGATGCGATCAGTTACGCATTGGCAAAGCAGGTTCCGGCAATGGAGAGCGGATTCACGATCTCGACCAGCT
>NZ_CABPRU010000017.1 GCF_902459705.1 Pandoraea terrigena
CGCCACTGCCGTCGCTCTTCACGCGAACCTTTACGTTGTAATCCACTACCCGTTTGACCGGTACCAGGATCTTCATGTCAGGACATCCTTCAGGAATCAATAGGATCGGGGCAACTGCAGCACGTGCTCAGCGACATGTCCCAGAACCATGTTGGTCGAAATAGGCGCGACTTGATACAGACGCGTCTCGCGGAACTTGCGCTCGATGTCGTATTCGCAGGCAAAGCCAAACCCACCATGCGTTTGCAGACAGGTATTGGCGGCTTGCCAACTGGCTTTGGCGGCAAGGTACTTGGCCATGTTGGCTTCCACTCCGGCGTTCTGTCGCGCATCGATCCTCTCGCAGGCGCGCCAGCGCATGAGATTCGCGGCTTCCAGTTCGATGAAGCACTCGGCGAGCGGAAACTGAATCCCCTGGTTCTGACCGATCGGGCGACCGAAGACTTTGCGCTCGTTGGCATAGTCGCGCGCTTTCTCGAGGAACCAGTAGCCATCCCCGATGCACTCGGCCGCAATCAGCGTTCGCTCGGCGATCAGGCCGTCGAAGATCACCTTCAGCCCCTTTCCTTCGGCGCCCAACAGCGCGTCCTCCGGCAGTTCGACGTTGTCGAAGAACAGCTCGTTCGTCTCATGATTGACCATGTTGAGAATGGGACGTACCGTCAGGCCACGACCGATGGCCTTGTCCAATTCGACGATGAAGCACGAAAGACCGTCACTCTTCTTCTGCACCTGATCTATCGGCGTGGTACGCGCCAGCAGGATCAGCAGGTCGCTGTGCTGCACGCGCGAAATCCAGACTTTCTGGCCGTTGACGACCCATCGCCCGCCCTTCTTCACCGCCGTGGTCTTGAGCTTCGTCGTATCGCTGCCTGTCGTCGGCTCGGTCACCCCCATCGACTGCACGCGCAATTCGCCTGCCGCAATGCGGGGAAGATAGCGTTGCTTCTGCGCCTCGGTACCACTGAACACAATGGTGTTCATCACGTACATCTGGCCATGGCAGGCGCCCGAGTTTCCCCCGGAGCGATTGATCTCCTCCATGATGACGGAGGCTTCCGCCATCGAGAGGCCCGGCCCGCCATATTCCTGTGGAATCAGCGCAGCCAGCCAACCAGCCTTGGTCAACGCGTTGACGAATTCTTCAGGGTAGCCGCGGGTTTCATCGATCTTTCGATGGTACTCGGCAGGAAAGGTGTGGCACAGGGCGCGAACGGCGTCGCGGATTTCCTGATATTGGTCGGGAGCAGAAAAAATTGAAGTGCTCATAAACTCAGTCCAGTCAGTGGGTTCGATGTCGGCGTAATCGGCGGCGTCCGGAAAGGGTGCGAGGTTCGACGCACTCGGATTCAACTAGATGATTTTCCGGGCCCTCAGATCGGTAATGGCCTTCGCGTCGAGGCCGATGCCCGCCAGAATTTCGTCGGTATGCTCTCCGGTGAGCGGCGGCCTGGTGTGAATCTCCGGCGGCGTGCGCGATAGCGACACGGGCGCGGCAATGAGCGGCACCTTCGTCGGCGCCCCCGGGTAATCGATCCAATGAATCACGTCGGCCGTCTTGATGATTTCATCCTGCAGCGCCTGACGAGGCGAATTGACTGGACCTGCAGGGATGCGCGCCTTCTCCAGGAAATCCTGCGCTTCGGCCAGCGTCTTGTCCGCGCACCATTGGCTCATGACCTCACTCAGAAAGGCGCCATTCTCTCCTCTCAAGGTATCGTCGGCAAAACGGGGATCGTCCAGCAGTTCGGGGCGGCCCACCAGGTCGGTCCAGCGCTTGAACATCGGGCGGCCGATCACCTGCGTGATGAACCACCCATTGCGCGCCTTGAAGATGTCTGAGGGCGCGTACGTCGGCGCACGGTTGCGCATCGCCTCCCGATCAAGTCCGAGCAGCGCCTCCTCGATGAGCGCGCCGCTGGCCATGTTCAATCCGGTGCACAGCAGCGAAGCACTGACCTCCTGCCCCATACCGCTGCGCTGGCGTTCGTAAAGGGCAAGCATGACCCCCAGGGCACAGGAGAGGGCCGTGCCAAAATCAACCACAGGCACCATCGCCTTTTGTGGATGATCCGGCGTTCCCGCGATATGGACAGCACCGCTCAACGCCTGCCCGACACCGTCGAACCCCACGCGATCCCGCACCGACTCGCTGCTGCCGAACGCGCTGGACGCCACAAGGATGATGTCCGGTTTGATGCTGCACAGGCTGTCGTAGTCCAGTCCGAGATTCCTCAACGTACGCGGGGGCACATTGGCGATCACAACGTCGGCTCCGGCCACGAGCTTGCGTACGATGTCACGGCCCTCGGGTGAGTCCAGATCCAGCGTCATCGAGCGCTTGTTGCGATTGACCTGCAAGAACAGCGCCCCCTCGCCCTGCGCCGTCACCGGCATGATGTGGCGGTCTTCGCCACCGCCAGTGCGGTCGATGCGAATGACGTCTGCACCGTAATCGGCCAGCAACGCCGAACAGAAAGGCCCGGCGATGAAACGTCCGAAATCAAGCACCTTGATGCCTTCGAGTACTCTCATTTTCTCTTTCACTTTTGCATCGATCCGACATCGCGTCAGGTACCGATTGTGTTGAATTCCGATTGCAGTTCTTGCGCCATGACCAGCAGACTGGGCCCCAGCTCGCGCTCCACGCGCGCCCGGCTCATCGCCTGACTACCGCCAATGCAGGTCAACACGAAGGGCGCGTTGCCCTCAAGTCGCACGGGGGCGGCGATTACGCCGAGTTCCGGCTCCCATTCGCCAATGGCCGTGCAATATCCCTTCTCGCCAATCTGGGCGATCCCCTCCAATAGCCGGCGGCGTAGGGGCGCCCAATCTCGCGTCATATGCCGCTGCACGTTCTCCAGCAGATAACTACGCTCCAGCTCTGGTAAGGCTGCCAGCAGCGACCACCCCATAGGTGACTGCACAATGCCCACCCGCATCCCAACGTGCAACGGCAACGCCACCCGCGACTCAAGGCCCCGCCGGCATTCCAGCACCACGAGATCCAGACGATCACGCATGGCCAGTCCCACATGCACCCTTTGCTGGTGCGCGAAGGCGGCCATTCGCTCCCCCGCCAACGACTGGAGCGCCGAATGGGCGATGGCGGCGTAGCCCAGACCGAGTACCGCCGGCGAGAGCCGGTACTTGCGCTCCACGCTGTCGCGAATCAGGTAGCCCAGGTGGACGAGCGACTGAGCGATGCGCGCCACGGTCGACGGCGGCAGCCCGGTGCGCAGTGCTAGTTGGCCATTGCCAAACCAGCGCTCTTGCGGCGAGAAAGCGGAAAGCAGTACGAGCGCGCGCTCGACCGGTGAGACAACCGCCAACCCCCGTTTGAGCAACGCATGCGGCCTCTCGACGGGGGCGTTGATGTCGGCGCGAGAGGTCGTCATGGCCGAGTGGGCTCAGGCAATCGGTGCAGCGGCGCGAACTTCGTCGAGCGCGGCGGGATTGTCCAGTGCCGACAGGTCCCCCGGCGGTTGACCGCAATACACGTTGCGGATCACCCGCCGCATGATCTTGGAACTGCGCGTCTTCGGCAGTTGGCCGACGACATGAACACGACCCGGCCGGAACGGACGGCCGAGACGTTTGTCCACGTGCGCCAACACGGCCGCTTCCAGTTCGGGAATGGTCAGAACAGGGTTCGACGTGCGCACGACGAACACCACAAGCTTTTGACCTTTGTCGGCATCTGCCACACCGATAGCTGCCGCTTCGGCCACCTCGGCGAGTTCCAGCACGACCTCTTCGACCTCCGCCGGCCCCAGCCGCTTGCCGGCGACCTTGAGGGTATCGTCGGAGCGTCCCATCATGAAGTAATTGCCGTCGATCGTGCGCAACGCCAGATCGCCATGCACCCAGATGCCGGGAATGGTCTGCCAGTACGTTTCGAGATAACGCTCGTCGTCACGCCAAAATGAGTGCGTCATCCCAACGAAGGGGGCGCGTATCGCCAGTTCGCCCACCTCGCCGGTCACGCTGTTGCCCGACGGATCAACCACGTCGACGGCCACACCGGGCGATACCGTATTGAAGCCGCTGGGCGGTATCGGCCGGATAGGCACGCTCGACAGCAACGCGCCCGATACCTCGGTGCCGCCCGTGTAATTGATGACGGGCGCAGTGCCACCACCGAAGCGATGGTGGAACCAGTTGAAGTGTTCGGGTGCGATACCCTCACCTGCGGTGATGAGCAGGCGAACGGTCGATCGGTTGCCGGCCAGCGCAAGGTCTTCATGGCCCGCCATACCTCGAATGAGCGTGGGCGCCGAGCCGAAGTGCGTGATCCTGTGACGTTCGACCACGCGCGACATGCGCGACCAGTCGGGATAATCCGGGGCTCCGTCGTAGCACACCAGTGTTGCGCCGCGCAACAATGCGCACCCCAACACCAGTGTGCCTGCGATCCAGCCCATATCGGCCGGCCAGCAATAGACGTCGCCGGGTTGCACGTCGAAATGGATCAATGAATCGTGCGCAATCTTGATGGGAAAACTGCCATGCGTGTGGACAACACCCTTGGGCGTTCCCGTGGTTCCCGAGGTGTAAATCACCATGAACGGGGTGTCGGGTGTGACCGAGACGGGCGCAATGACTCGTCCCTCACCCGACGTGGCAACGGCCTGCCAGTCAAGGTCTCTGGCATCCTGAGAAGTGTCCGCTTCGCTGCGCTTCCAGATGACGTGTTCCAACAGCGGCAATTGCACCCACGCATCTCGCACTGCGCCCTGCACGTTCACGCGCTTGGCGCGGCGCAAAAACCCCGTGGAGGCAATGACCATTCGTGCCTGTGCCGCCGACAAGCGCGCGACGATAGCATCGACGCCGAAGCCGCTGAACAACGGTACGACCACAGCCCCCAGATGGACGATCGCCAGCAGCGAAATTGTGGCGCCGACACCGTTCTCCATCAACAGACCGATACGGTCGCCCTGCCTGAGTCCGTGCTGCGCCAGGCCAGCCGCGAAGGCATGCACACGTTGCGCCAACTCGGTATATGTGAGCGTGTCGACACTCCCGTCCTCGCTCTCGCCCACCACAGCCTTCTGTTGCGCCGTAGCCGGATGCTTTCCCCACGCATAAATGGTGTTGACCCAGTTCAGCCGGCCGCCGGGAAACCAGCTCGGAAACTGTGGGCCGCGCGTCAAATCCACGTAGTCCCGGGGCGGTTCGTCCCAGACGAACGCGCACTCGCGCATCACGACATTCCAGTAACGTTCAGGCTCGGTGATCGACACATACAGTAGTGCCTCATACGAGGGCACATCCAGCGCACGCACCAATTTCTCGACGCCGGAGTTTTGCAATTCTCGTGCGCCGGGCTGCCACACGGTGTTGAATTCAGGATGACTCATAGTCTTTCTTTCGCCTTACGCGCGCTCCAGAATCATGGCGATACCCTGTCCGCCGCCAATACACATGGTCTCGAGGCCGTAACGAACACGGCGACGCTGCATCTCATGCAACAATGTGCTCATGATGCGCACACCGGTTGCCCCCACCGGGTGCCCCAGCGAAATGCCCGAGCCATTCACGTTGAGCCGGTCCTCCAGCGCTTCCATCGAACTGCCCCAGCCCTTGACACAGGCAAGCGCCTGGCATGCGAAGGCTTCATTGAGCTCGATCAGATCCATCTGATCGAATGTCAGGCCTGTGCGCGCGAACAGCTTCTGCACCGCAGGCACGGGACCGATACCCATGCGCGCCGGATCGCAGCCGGCGGCCGCCCATCCCACCAGCCAGCCCATAGGCTCCAACCCCAGCTCGTCGAGCTTGTCCTCCGCCACGACCAAGCAGCCGGCGGCCGCGTCGTTCTGCTGACACGCATTGCCCGCCGTCACCACGCCACCGTTCGTCAGCGCACGCAACCGGGCCAGGCTCTCCGGCGTTGTCTCACCGCGCACACCTTCGTCCTGCATGACAATCAGCGCATCGCCCTTGCGCTGCGCAACGCTTACCGGCACGATTTCGGCATCGAAGTGTCCGGCGCGCTGCGCCGACGCCGCGCGTTGCTGGCTGCGTGCCGCAAAGCGATCGGAAGCATCACGCGAAATATCGTACTCGCGGGCCAACGTTTCGGCAGTCTCGATCATGCCGCTTATGCGGCCGAAGCGACTCTCCGGCTGTGAGCGCTCCCGGCCACGGTCGAGCCGGTCGTGGAAGGTGACTGAACCGGCCCGCTTGCCCCAGCGCATATCGGTCGTGTAGTACTCGACATTGCTCATGCTCTCGACGCCACCGGCCATCACCACGTCTGCGGCGCCGGTCTGCACCATCATCGCTGCGGTCGCAACGGCCTGCACACCACTGCCGCAGCGACGATCGAGTTGCATGCCCGCGACCTCGATCGGAAACCCCGCCTGCAGCGCAACCCAGCGCCCGGTGCAAGGCGTCTCCCCGCTCGCGTAACTCTGGGCGAAGACCACATCATCGATGAGCGCCGGGTCCAGTCCGGTACGCGCGACGATGGCCCGCGCTACGGTCGCGCCAAGTTCCTCGACGGGAACGCCCCTCAATGCTCCACCGAAAGCCCCCACAGGGGTGCGTAACGCAGATACGATGGCTGCTCGTTTCATTTCCATGACCTTTTGATCTTCATAGCAAATCTGCTGCCATCGCCAGCCCCCTGGCGCGGGCAACTCCCATCTTGTCACGTAGAAGTTATGTCAGCCGTAGCGGCCCCCTGTCACATGCAGCACTTCGCCACTGATGAAGCCAGCACGTTCGCTGGCGAGGAATGCGACAGCGTCGGCGATATCGTCCGGACGGCCCGCGCGCTTGATAGGCTGCGCGGCGACCGCACGTTCCTTGATAGTTTCGTAGGCCGGCAGCGCCTGTACCATTTCCGTTTCCATGAAGCCGGGGGCAACACAATTCGCAGTGACACCGTAACGCCCCTCCTCCATCGACAACGCGCGGGCCATGCCAATCAGCCCCGCCTTCGCCGCCGAATAGTTAGCCTGGGTGGGATTGCCCAGATAGGCGCGCGAGCTGATGTTGATCAATCGGCCCCACCCCTGATCGATGAAGTGCGGCATAACAGATTTTGCCGCCAGAAACGCCCCCTTGAGCATGACAGTGATGACAAAGTCCCAGTCGTCCTCGCTCATTTTCACCAGATACTTATCGCGGGGCGCGCCGGCGTTGTTCACCAGAATATGTACGCCGCCGAAGTGCGCCACGGTCTCGTCGACGAGGCGTTGCACATCGGCCGCTCGGGTAATATCCCCCGCGATGCAATGTGCGCTCAGGCCTTCGCGCTGCAACGCGGCAGTGGTGGCCTGCGCCATGTCGGCATTGATATCGGTGATCACGACCTTCGCGCCCTCCTGCGCGAGCCGTCGCGCCGTCGCTGCGCCAAGCCCGCGCGCCGAGCCGGTCACAATCGCGACCTTGCCAGTCAAACCCAGATCCATCGGTGTCTCCTGAAAAAATTCGGTGTCAGCGCAGATCTACCCGCGCGTGATTCAGTACGACGACGTTGCGCTCCACCGCCGTCACCCGCAGCGACACTTCCGCGCCGCGCACCCACATCTGCGTGCGTAGCGTATCGCCGGGCCACACTGGCCCGGTGAATCGCACACGCATGCCAGCAAAGCGCGAGTCGTCGTAATCGATCACGGCGCGAAGCACCGCATGTGCCGCCACGCCCATCAGAGCCATACCATGCAGGATGGGACGCGCGAATCCTGCCGCGGCAGCCACCGCCGGATCGGCATGCAACGGGTTCAGATCACCGCTTAGTCGGTAGATCAGCGCCAGTTGTGCCGGCGTCGAGAGCTCGCACACATGATCGGGCTCGCCGTCGGGCATGGCGTGAGGCGCCGGTGGCACACCATCGCTGCCGCCGTCGCCGAAACCGCCGTCACCACGCAACAAGCTCAGTTGCACGACCGTCGCCAATGGCCGGCCAGTACCGGCATCGGTGATTTCCCGGGTCTGCTGCAAAAAGGCGCCTTTGTCATGCCCCCTGTCCCAGAGGCCGGTAATGCGAGTTGCCCCAGTGACCGTGCCGCTGACCGGAAGCGGTGCGTTGAGGCGAATTTCCTGCTCGGCATGCACGATCTTCTGCCACGTGATGCCGGTATCGGGTTCGCGCGCCCAGAAGCCCGGATACGCCATCACGTTCGCCATCGTCGGCATGGCACGCAGCGACTCACCGTCTCTGCCCTCGTAGACGTAACGCAACTGCGCCGGATCGAGCGGGTCTTCTCCCAGCCCCAGACCGAGCGCATAAAGCTGCGTGTCGCGCTGAGAATACGCATGATCGAGGCGGGGGAACTGACGGGCTAACAAGTGGGTCGGGTTGATGGCCATGGCCAGAATGACGGCGGTTGAATCGAGCCCTCACGATGAAACCGGCGGGGTTTCGCGTCAACGGATATGCGGGCGTCGTTCCGTACGTTGGCAAAGGCCTGTACGCCGTTGGGCAGCCCGCCACAAATCCCGGGCTGGATATCCCATTTCCAACATTCGGAACAATCCGTGCAAACCGTTTGCTTCGCGTTGGCACGCAGCGCAGGATCACTGCATCCTCATTTGCTTCCCGGCACACCGACATGATTCGCGATCAAGAAATCCTCAACGGCCTACTCGACACCATTGCACGCTTCGTAGGTGAGCGCCTCATCCCCAATGAGGAACAGGTCGCGGAAACCGATGAAATTCCCGATGACATCGTGGCCGACATGAAAGCCATGGGGCTGTTCGGCCTCACCATTCCCGAGGCGTTTGGCGGGCTGGAATTGACCATGGAGGAGGAGGTTCTCGTGGTGTTCGAGCTGTGCCGCGCCTCGCCCGTATTTCGCTCGATGGTTGGCACCACGGTCGGCATTGGCTCGCAGGGCATTCTGTTCGACGGCACTCCCGAACAGCAGGAAAAGTATCTCCCACGTCTGGCCACTGGGGAACTCACCGCGTCGTTTGCCTTGACCGAGCCCGAAGCAGGCTCCGATGCGTCCTCGTTGCGCACGACCGCGATCCGCGAGGGTGACGACTATGTCGTCAACGGTACCAAGCGCTTCATCACCAATGCGCCGCATGCGAGCGTCTTCACGCTCATGGCCCGCACCGATCCGGAGGACAAGAGCGCAAGCGGCATCTCGGCCTTCATCGTCGACGCTCAAACCCCCGGCATCAGCTTCGGAAAGCGCGATCAGAAAATGGGACAGAAAGGGGCGCATACGTGCGACGTGATCTTTGAAAATGTACGAGTGCCCGCAGCCAACCTCATTGGCGGCAAAGAGGGGCAGGGCTTCAAGACCGCGATGAAGGTGTTGGACAAGGGTCGTATACACATCGCGGCCGTTTGCGTGGCGGTCGCAGAACGCATGCTGTCGATGGCGCTGTCCTACGCCATGGAGCGCAAGCAGTTCGGCAAGTCCATCGCGGAGTTCCAGCTCGTACAGGCCATGCTCGCCGACAGCAAAGCCGAGATCTACGCGGCGCGCAGCATGGTGCTGGACGCTGCCCGCAGGCGCGACGCCAAGCTCCCCGTGAGTACCGAGGCCTCGTGCGCCAAGCTTTTCGCCTCTGAGATGTGCGGCCGTGTCGCCGACCGGGCGGTACAGATCTTCGGCGGGGCGGGTTACATGGCCGAGTACAGCATCGAACGCTTTTACCGTGATGTACGCCTTTTCCGGATCTACGAGGGCACGACGCAGATTCAACAGTTGGTCATCGCCCGGAACATGATTCGCGAGGCGAAATAGGCCCGCACCGCAGTCTGGCGTATCGCCGTTTCGCGGCAGGGCCAAGACCGCTACGGCCACGCAGGCGCCGGAGTAGCGGTCGATTCAAAGGCGAAGCGGCTTCGTGTGGCGACGGTTCCGGCCTGACAGGAAACGCGTAAACCACAATCGACTCTGACAGACGTTTTGCACTCTAATGAACGTCGGTTTGGTGAAAGTGTTTCGTTAAGGTGACGGTATGCATCGTTCATTTTCTCCCTTTGATGGTACCCCGCCCCGCGTGAAGGCGGCCGCCGATCGGCCGGTGGTCACGCCGTTCGCCCGCGCGCTGGACATCCTGAATGCCTTCACGCCCGATGATCGCTGGCTTTGCAACGGTGATCTCGCCGCGAGGGCGCACCTGCCCGCGTCGACCGTGACGCGCCTCACGCGCACGCTGGTCGCACTGGGGTATCTGCGCTGCGATGCGAGCAAGCGCAGGTTCCGGCTGGGGTCTTCCGCGTTGGCGTTGGGCTACCGCGCCGCAGCGCAAATCGAGCTTCGCGAGATCGGTAATTCAGCGCATCAACGCATGCGGTCGTTTGCAGATTGTCACCACGTACATGTTCATCTCTGCGCGCGCAATCGTCTGGACCTGGTCGTCATCGACAGTTGCTGCACTAGCACGATCCCCGAATCGCTTCAGCCCGCCATTGGTACGCGGCTGGCACTCGCATCTTCCGCTGCCGGCTGGGCGCTTCTGGCCAGTCTCCCCGACGAAGAGCGCGACTATCTGCTGCAAAGTGCGGAGCAGCAACCAGAGGGCGAATGGAGCGAGACGTGGGGACATCTTCGGCATCGCTCGTACGAGGCCATCGGGCAGGTTCGCCACGGCGGATTCTGTGTCGCGCTCGGCAAGTCCGGGCAACCGATGACCATGGTGGCGGCGCCGATCCAACTGCCCGGCGAAGCGCCGCTTGCCGTGAGCTGTATGGCACCGTCCATGCTCATCGGCCGCGAGCGCAGCTTGCATGAACTCGGACCGGCGCTGGTGCGTATGGCACAGGACATTCAACACTCGAGAGCCCTGTCATGATCTCGTCCAACGATTGCGACCGCGACATCTCCACCCTGATGACCGTAGAGCGCGGCCTGAAGGTGCTACGCGCCTTCCGTTCGAATCGAGCGCCACTGACGAACGCCGAACTAGTATTGCGCACCGGGCTTCCCAAGGCGACGGTCTCCCGGCTAACGTCGACACTGGTACAAGCGGGGTTTCTCAGGTTGGTACCCGGCAAGCGAGGATTCGAATTGTCGACGGGCGCGCTGGGTATCGGTCACGCGTACCTCGCCACCAACGATCTGTTGAATGAGGCAAGACCGCTGCTACAGGAATTGGCCGACCGCCTCGATGTTTCCGTGGCCCTCGGGATACAGGACGGGGTCGAAATGCTCTACGTCGATTACCGAGTCAGCCGCAAGGTGGCAACCCTGCGTCTCGGCGTGGGGTCGGTGCTGCCCATGAGTACGACATCGATCGGGCGCGCTTATCTTTGGGGATTGCCCGAACCTGAGCAGCTATCGCTAATCGAGGAGCACAAGCGTCTGGCCGGTCCGCAGGCGGAAGCGCTGGAGAGTGCCATTCATGCATCGTTCCGCGAATTGGAAACTACTGGAACGTGTGCTGTTCTCGCGGGATTTCAGCGCAACACCTACGGCGTTTCACTGCCCGTATGTCTCGGCCAAAATAGAACACTCATGGCGATGAGCTGTGGCAAAGCGGATGTCGATCTGGATCTGAAGTCCGTTCGGGAACATATCGCGCCTGCGCTCACGGAGACTGCCGAACGCCTTCAGGCGCAACTAGCGAACTCCAGTTACTGCCTATAACGGCAAATGATCTGGGCTGGGAGGGGTGCCAGATCGAATGGTAATGGTGCGATCCCCTTTCCTCCCGCTCCCGGTAGCGATGGATACCGTCATACCCTCAGACCATCATCGCGCCGCAGTGGCGCAGCATCTCATGTGCCTGTCGCTCGAGATCAGCGCGATGCGACGGTGCCGCAATGTCCAGCATTCGTCGCACTCGGTGCGATAGCGGCTGACCGCGTAAGTCCGCCACCCCGTATTCGGTCACGATCAGCCCGGCGTCACTTCGTGGCGTGCTGACGGGCCCTGACAATTGCGCAACGATCCGCGTCGCCCCCTTGGCCACGGCGGGTAACGCCACAATGGGCAAGCCGCCCTTGCTGCGCGCGGCGCCTCGCAGAAAATCGACGGCACCGCCCACTGCGCCCATATAGACGCCTCCCGCCACCTCGGCATTGATCTGCCCCGTCAGATCCACTTCGACGGCCGAGTTGATCGCGACGAGCTGATTCAGGCTAGCGAGCACTTCCGGGCTGTGAGTGTAGTCCGTGCCGCGCAACGCCAGAGCCGGGTTGCAATGCGCCCACCGGCGCAGGTGCTCCCCGCCCAACAAGATGCCGGCGATACCCACCCCCACATCGCGGCCCTTGCACAAGTTGGTCAGCACGCCGGCCTCGGCCAACCGCGCAATGCCGTCGCTCGCAGCGCCGCTATGGAGCCCCAGATCACGCCGGTCGTACAGCGCAGAGAGCACTGCTTCTGGAATCTTGCCGATGCCGACCTGGAGTGTCGCTCCGTCTTGCACCAGTACGGCAATGTTGCTGGCGATGGCCTTTTCGACGGGGCCGGGTACAGCATGTTCGATGTCCAGGGGGGCATGTCTGGACTCAATCAGCATATCGAAGTCGCTAGCCCGCAGAGACACGCTTCCATGAGTCCAAGGCACCCGCGGATTGATCTCGCCAATCACCACTCGCGCGCTCTCCAGCGCAGCGCACAGATACTCGTGGACCAGCCCCAAACTGTAGCGCCCCGCTTCGTCGGGAGGGGACACCTGCAACAACACGACGTCGGCAGGAAGCACGCCCGTGTGTATCAGCCCCGGCAAGTGCGAGTAGTGGCTCGGCACGATGTCAAGCACGCCGGCACTGGCCAGTGCCCGATGTGGACCGCTCGCGGCATAGCCGAAGAAGTCGATGACATCAGCGTGAGCCGGCTCCAGCGTATCGGAGCCGCCAATGCCGACGAATACCTTCAGCCGGCCGCCCTTTGCCAACGTGCGACGGTGGCGGATCAACGTGCGGGTCAACGTGAGCGGCTCTGCAGTGGCCTGCCCCCACCAGAGGGCATCGCCGGCCCGTAGAAGGCTTTGCAGCCCATCGACCGTGGAATCCACGTCGGTGACGGTCATGGTGTCGTTCAGCGGCATCACAAACCCAGATAAGCCTTCTTGATGTCCGGATCGTGCAGAAAGATGTCCGAACGACCGTGTTTGACGACTGCCCCCGACTCGAGCACGTAGCTATAGCGACTTACGCGCAGCGCAACTTCGGCATTTTGCTCGACCAGAAGGACGGTCACTCCCTGCCGGTTGATGTCACGAACAACGCTGCTGATCACATTCACGAAAGCCGGCGCGAGACCGATAGTCGGCTCGTCGAGCAACAGCACACTCGGCGCGCTCATCAACGCCCGCGCCACCGCTACCATTTGTTGCTGCCCGCCACTCAGCGAATTGGCCGGACTGGGCAGCTTGACTTCGAGATCCGGGAAATAGTGAAGGCACCTATCGAATAGCTCGCGCTTCTTTTTCGCGTCGTCGATCCGATAGGCCCCCATCTCGAGGTTCTCGCGCACAGTCATGCTGCCGAACAGCCGCCTGCCTTCGGGTACCAGCGCAATGCCATGCTCCAAAATGTCGTTGGGCTGCTGATTGGTCAGCACCTTCGAGCGATAGACGATGTCGCCCGCCCGGGCCTTGACCAGTCCAGTAATCGCCTTGATCAGCGTGGACTTCCCCGCACCGTTGGCCCCGATGAGACTCACGATGCTGCCCTCCTCGATCTGAAGGCTGACGTCTGTGATCGCCGGCACCGCGCCGTAGAGCACCGACAGATTGCGCACGACGAGCGAATTGTCAGATGTCATGGGCTTCCCCCAGATAGGCCTTCAACACGACATCGCTCGTCTTCACGGTGTCAGGCGTGCCGGTAAAGATGATCTCGCCGTGATGCAATACGTAGATCCGGTCGCAAATGCTCATGACCGCGCGCATGTTGTGCTCCACCAGCAAGATGGACATGCGGTGAGTGGACGTGAGTTGCCGGTAGACATCGAGTGTGCCCGCCACCTCGGTCTGGTTCAGACCTGTGAGTGGCTCGTCGAAGCAGATCAATGCCGGCCGTGCAGCAAAGGCAATTGCCATACTGAGCAGTCGCTGCAGACCGTGAGGCAGATTCCTGGCGATGTCTGTCTCGTGCCCGGCCAGGCCAAACAGCCCAATGGCATCATCGATATTCCGGCGCCGATCGGCCGTCTTGACGCGACCACTGCGGATACCGCCGAGACAACCGATCAGAACGTTGTCGTGAACCGTCATCGAAGGGAGATAGCTGCCGTGCTGGAAGGTGCGCACCAGCCCCTGTTTGCTGACCTGCTCCGGCACTGCACCCGACATGTCCACGCCGCGGATAGTCAGGCGCCCTGCGGTTGGCTTGAGAAACCCGGAGAGCAAATTGAACGTGGTGCTTTTACCTGCACCATTCGGTCCGATCAGCCCCACGATCTCGCCCTCGGCGATCTCGATATCTACGCCCGAGACCGCGAGCAGACCTTTGAATTGCTTTGATAGACGCTGCCCGGTGAGCAGCGTTGATTCATTGTCCATGACTCTCTCTCCTTAGGGCCTCTTGACCATTGCCGTCTGCCCCACCAGCCCCTTGGGCATGAACAGCACCGACACGATGATCGCTAAGCCATAAAGGATGTGTTCGGTGCCACCCAGACTTTGCGCGTAGCTGGCAATGCCGACGAGCAATACGGCACCGACAATGGGCCCAAGCGGACTGTCTTCGCCGCCGACCTTCAGGTATGCCAACGCGAATATGGAAAGCATGAAGCCGAAATCCAATGGACTGATCACGTTGTTGGCATAAGCATGTAGCGCCCCGGCAAGTCCAGCGACAGCCGAGCCGATGGCAAAGCACAGCACTTTCGCCGCGAAGACGCGGATGCCCACACTACGCACCACATTCTCGTTGTCGCGGATAGCAACAAATATTTTGCCGAGATGGGAGCGTTCGATGAAAAGGAGCGCCACGATCAGTGCGAAACACAGAACCGTTGCAAAGTACGGGAAGTACGGATCGAGCCAGGCCGGCGGGAAAATGCCGACCATTCCCGAATTGCCTCCCAGTGCGTCGGAGCGGGTGTAGAGAATGCGCAGCGCCTCGGTGAACGCGAAGCCCACCAACAGAAAGTACGGGCCGCGCACTCGAAGGGTGATGCAACCGAATATCACACTTATCACGAGCGCGAGCAGACTACCGAGCAACAGCGTCACCACGAATGGCAGCTCCGTGTGCGTGACGACATATCCCGTGAAATACGCCCCGAGCCCGAAGAACGCGGCCGTGGCGAAGTTCAACTCGCCGATCAGCAGCACGAACCTCAGGCTGGTCGCCATCACGGCGGCAATGCTCATCCACACCGCCAGATTCCCCATGTAGCCGCTGCCGAACGCCGTACAGCAAAGCAGCACGGCGGCACTAAGCAGAATTCCTGCCAGATCCATGTGCTTAGTCATTTCCGAAAAAACCCTGTGGCTTGATCAGCAACACCACCATCACAATGACGAAAATCGTCAGGCTGGCTACCGATGAATCGAAGTAAAAGCCGATAAACGACTCGATGAGCGCGATCAGTACACTGCCAAAGATGGCGCCGACGATACTGCCCATCCCGCCCACCACCACGGCAATGAACCCTTTAACGAGATAGGAGTCTCCAAGCGTGGGCGTAACAGCGGCCATCGGCGCGATCAGCATCCCGGCGACGGCGGCAACGCCGGTGGCAATCAGGAAGCCGTAGAGCGCGATCTTGCGATAGGCAATGCCCTGCAGCATCGCGGCTTCGTGATCGATCGACACCGCGCGGAGTGCCTTGCCGAATTTGGTGCGATTCAACAGCGTGATGATCACGGCGGTCAGCACCATGGCGAACATGAACAGCACGAGGCGCTGGCTCGACACCGTAAGGCCCAGCATCTCGACATCGCCGTCGATCAGTGCCGGCACCGGACGCACGGCGCCGCCGAAGCCTTCGAGCATGACGCCCTCGACGAACAGCACCAGCCCGGACGACAGAATGAACGAGCCGATCATGTCGCGCTCAAGCCGTTTGAAGCCGAACTGGTAGATCACCAGTCCCGCCATCAAACAAGCCGCCAGCCCGGCTACCGACGCCAACAGATAGACGCCGTAGGGGTTGCCGATTCGCGGGGACAGCCAATTCAGCGCCAGTGACAACACCAATGCGGCAAAGGTGAAGAACTGACCGTGGGCGAAGTTCACGACCTTCAATACGCCGAAGATGATCGTGAGGCCCAACGAAAACAGGATATAGACCGAGCTGATCTGCAGCGCGGTGAAAAGCAGTTGTAGATTGTCCTGCATGGTGATGGCTCGTTGCGGACCCGGCTGATACCGGATCCGCTATTCGGATTTATTTGCGTACGCGCCCGACTTCTTGCAGCGTCGTGCCGGAGATCTTCGTGATGATCACGGGCAACTGCATTTGCTGGTCGCTACCGTAGATCGCCTTGCCACCGAAACCCGTCTCGCCGTAGAAAGACTTGAATTTCACCGTCGGCATAACCTTGGCCACCTGCGCGGGCTCGATGCTCTGTGCGCTCTCCATCGCGGCCTTGATGGCCCACACGGCGTCATAGAAACCGATCTGAACAGCGTTGATGGTCTCGCCGGTGGCCTTCTTGACGCCCTCGTTCAGCACCTTCTGATGGGCATCCATGCCCTCCGGACTGACCGCGGCCCCAAGATACGTGTCCTGTACAGCATCCTTGCCTGTCGCCAACAGGCCATCCGCTCCCGTACCCACTTCCACCACCTTCACGCCACTCCATCCGAGCGACTTCAACTCCTTGAAAACGAGGCCGGCATCGGCCGGCGGTGTGGAAACGAGATCCACCGCATCGGCTTTCGCTGCGTTGATCTTAGCGGCAACCGGCTGAAATTCGCTGGTGCCTCGTTCGTACCAGTCGCTGATTAGCACCTTCACGCCATTCTTTTCCCAAGCCGCCTTGGCCACCTTCTCCGCCTCCTGCCCGGTAGCATCGTTGGGATTGAGCAGCGCGACCGTCTTGATGTTGGGATGAAGCTTCTTGATGTACGACACCATCGGCTCGGATATCTCGTTCGGCGAACTCATCTGCGAGAACGTGAGGGGGAACTTCGGTCCCTTGATGGTGTTGCCCCAGGCTGCAGTGAAGAGCAGGACATCCTTGCGCTCGGTAAGCGACTGCAGTGCGCGCACCGGAGCGACGCCGATACTCCCGGCCACATACTTCACACCGTCACGTGCGACAAGGGCCTGCGCGACTTTGGCGCCATCAGCGGCGTTGTACTTGTTGTCGTAGCCGATGCACTCGAAGTTATAGACCTTGCCCTGAACGTTCACGCCGCCCGCATCTTTTATCTCCTCGGCTGCCTTGCCGCAGAGCCATTCCGAGCCTTTACCCCAGTTCGCCCCCGCCCCGGATAGCGGAATGGACATACCCAACTTGATGGTCTGCGCTGAAGCCAGACCGACGGTTGCCAGCATGACAACTGCAGTGCTGGTCCTCAACATTGCCGACAGGTGAAACGTGCTTTTCATGATGTCTCCTTCAGACGGTAACCCCACCTTTTTTCTTGATACACATTGAATAGTTTTGGGCACCGCGAGGTCAATTCACATCTCACATGTGTTCCGTACCTTGAAAGGACGGGATCCGGCACTGTGGACGGCCAGCCTTTAGTAGGCTGAATCCCATGGAATATCGAATGCGAGCGGGAATAAAATAACGCTGCAACGTCCAACTCTGGGGGGCAGTCCAATTCCGGGGCGATTCAGGCTATCTACACTGGCGAGCGCGTTCCGGAACTTAAGAGCGGAAGCGGTACGGCGCAGGAGCTTGCCGTACTGTTCGAGTATTACAACGGCAAACCGATCGATACCCTTGCAGACGTTTGCCGTCGGTATGCAGAAGAAAGAGTCCGCTTGGCCCCTGCGACCATTCGCAACCGCCTCCGATACCTGACAAGTACATGTCGTTACGTTTGGCGTCATCACGACATGGGGGACGAAGACCCGTCGGCACGTGTGGTGATGCCACGCGTCGGGAACGAACGGCAACACTACGTCACTTGAGAGCAGATCCTGTGACCCGCGAGGGCCTGCACTCACTCGGAAGCGCGCAAAGCGATACGCATCGCGTTCTATTCAGGAATGCGGCTTGGAGAGACGCTTCGGGATGAGATACGGGGCGAGGCTTTCTGGCTGGCGGACACCGAGAACGGGATGCCGCGTCTAGGGCCAATACATCCTCGCATTGCGGCCTGCGCACGAAGTCTCAAGCAAGCAACGCCCAAGATCACAACTCAACGGGCATTCGAGCGAGCGCGACGAGAAATGGAGATGCCGCATCTGCACTTCCATGACCTGCGGCATAGTGCGACGAGTGCGTTGGTAAATGCTGGAGTCGACCTGTTCACGGTTGGCCGCATCCTCGGGCACCGGGATGCACGCAGCACGCAACGGTCTGCGCACCTGGCCGTCGACTCGCTGGCAAGCGCGGTGAACAAGATCAGACAAGAAGTCCCCACCGCACAAACAAAAATGCCCGCTGTGTTAGCGGGCACTTCGTTGCAAAGCCAGATGCTTGGCGGAGAGGGTGGGATTCGAACCCACGGTACGGTATAACCGTACACCGGATTTCGAGTCCGGCGCATTCGACCACTCTGCCACCTCTCCAAGCGTTCTTTCTGCTTTGGCTCGCTACCTGAGTGGCCTCAGGCAGCGAGAAAGAGATTATAGCCGAATTTTTTCAGCCGCCAACCCCTTTTCCGAAATTTTTTACGCAGCCGGCGCGAGACGCTCGATGCCGCCCATGTACGGACGCAGCACATCCGGCACCGTCACCGAACCGTCGGCGTTCTGATAGTTTTCCAGCACCGCGACCAGTGCACGTCCCACGGCCAAACCCGAACCGTTGAGCGTATGCACCAACTCCGGCTTGCCCTGCGCATTACGGAAACGCGCCTGCATCCGACGTGCCTGGAAGCTCTCCATGTTCGAACACGACGAGATCTCCCGGTATGTGTTCTGCGCCGGAATCCACACCTCCATGTCGTACGTCTTCGCGCTGCCGAAACCCATGTCGCCCGTGCACAGCACTATCGTACGGAAGGGCAGCTCGAGCTTCTTCAAAATCGCTTCCGCATGCCCGACCAGCATCTCCAGCGTGTCGTATGACGCCTCCGGACGCACCACATGCACCAACTCGACCTTGTCGAACTGATGCTGACGAATCATGCCGCGCGTGTCCTTGCCATAGCTGCCGGCCTCCGAACGGAAACACGGCGTGTGCGCCACCATGCGCAGCGGCAATGCATCGCCCGCCAGCAATTCGTCGCGCACCAGATTCGTGAGCGACACTTCCGCCGTCGGAATCAGATAGAAGTTCTCGATGCGCTCGCCATCCTCGCCACCCACCTTGCGCGGCACCTTGAACAGGTCATCCTCAAACTTCGGAAGCTGCCCCGTGCCACGCATCGACGCCGCATTCACGATGTACGGCACATACGTTTCCGTATAGCCATGCTCGCTCGTGTGCGTATCGAGCATGAACTGCGCCAACGCACGATGCAGACGGGCAATGCCGCCCTTCATCACCGAAAAGCGCGCACCGGCAAGCTTCGCCGCCGCGTCGAAGTCCAGACCCAGCGCCGCGCCCAGATCGACGTGGTCGCGCGGCGTGAAGTCGAACACCCGCGGCGTGCCCCAGCGGCGCACTTCCACGTTCTGTGTCTCGTCAGAACCGAGAGGCACCGTCTCGTGCGGCAGGTTCGGCACCCCCAGCAGCAGGTCCGACAAACGCGCCTGAATCTCCTCAAGACGCACCGACGACGCCTTGAGCGTGTCGGCAATGCCGCCGACTTCCGCGATCTCGGCCGAGGCGTCTTCGCCCTTGCCCTTCTTCATGCCGACCTGCTTCGAGAGCGCATTGCGGCGGGCTTGCAGCTCCTCGGTTTGCGTCTGGATCTGCTTGCGCTCCGCCTCGAGCGCGGCAAACGTCGCTACGTCCAGCGTATAGCCGCGCGCCTTGAGTCGCGCCGCAACGCCGTCGAGATCCTTGCGAAGAAGTTGAATGTCGAGCATGGTGGGGTGTCTGTCGTTAGTGGCCCAACGTGGTGGGCCAGGAAATTCGTTCCAGCTGCCCGCGCGCCCATCAAGGCACCAGCGGCAGCATCAAACCAGGGATTTTACCAAACGCACACCGCGATTTCGCCATTTGGCGTGTTTGCGTTGTCCGCCGCGTCCGCGTCAGGTCGATTCATCCCCGGAAGGCTCGGCCGGCGCAGGCTTGCCAGACGGCAACGCCCCCGCGCCCGACGGCTTCGCCGGGGCATCGGCTGTACGCCCCTTGCTGTTCGCACGCCGCCACTCGGTGTCGAGCGACTTCAGCCAATTGAGCTTCTCCCCGATCTTGCCTTCCAGGCCCCGCGGCACCGGACGATACCAAGTCTGGGCGCGCAGATCATCGGGGAAGTATGTCTCACCCGCTGCGTAGGCATCAGGCTCGTCATGCGCATAGCGATAGTCGTGGCCGTAGCCGAGCTCCTTCATCAACTTCGTCGGCGCGTTGCGCAGATGAATCGGCACCGCCCGCGACTTGTCCTTGCCGACGAATGCCCGCGCCTGATTGTATGCGTTGTAGCCCGCGTTCGACTTCGGCGCCGCGGCAAGATACAAAATGGCCTGCGCAAGGGCAAGTTCGCCCTCAGGCGTGCCGAGACGCTCGTAAGTCTCCGCCGCATCGAGCGCAATGCGTGCTGCACGTGGATCCGCCAGGCCGATGTCCTCCCACGCCATGCGCACAATGCGGCGCGCGAGATAACGCGGGTCGGCGCCACCATCGAGCATGCGGCAGAACCAGTACAGCGCGCCGTCCGGCGAGCTGCCGCGCACCGACTTGTGCAGCGCACTGATCTGGTCGTAGAACGCGTCGCCGCCCTTGTCGAAGCGCCGCAGATTCTCGGCAAGCACGCTGGCGAGCAACGCGTCGTCGATCGTCGTGAGGTTCTGCATCATCGCCGCCTGCGCGACGATTTCCACGTTGTTGAGCAACTTTCGGCCGTCACCGTCCGCCGAGTCGATCAGGCCCTGGCGCGCTTCGTCCGTGAACCCGATATCGCCCAGTTCATGCCCCGCTCGCACGACCATCTCGCCGAGTTCCTCGTCGCTCAGGCTCTTGAGCACATACACGGCCGCGCGCGAGAGCAATGCGCCGTTCACCTCGAACGACGGGTTCTCCGTCGTCGCGCCCACGAAAATGAAAAGCCCCGATTCGACGTGCGGCAGGAATGCGTCCTGCTGCGCCTTGTTGAAGCGATGCACCTCGTCGACAAACACCACCGTTTGCTTGCCCTGCGCACGCTGGATCTGCGCGGCCTCGACGGCGTCGCGAATATCCTTGACGCCCGAGAGCACCGCCGACAGCGCAATGAAATACGCCTTGAACGCGTCAGCCATCAGGCGCGCCAGCGTGGTCTTGCCCACGCCCGGCGGCCCCCACAGGATCATCGAGTGCGGACGCCCCGCTTCGAACGCCACGCGCAAAGGCTTCCCCTTGCCCAGCAAGTGGCGCTGGCCAATCACGTCGTCGATGGTATGGGGGCGCAGGCGCTCGGCCAAAGGCACCGAAGCCGACAGGGGGGCGTCGTTTGACATGTTCTCAAGCAGCGCGGCCGGGGAGTCCCCGGCCGCTTTCGGATCGTCAGATGTCCCCATTATGCCAGCCCGGCCACCGCCCCGCCGGCAAGGAGCACCGGCAGCGACGAGGGCATCACCGACGACGAGGGGCGAAGTGCGCTCACCCCTTGATCAGGTCCGCCCCCTTGGGCATCGTGAACTTGAAGTTGTCCGCCGGCATGGGCGGATTCTTCTGGATCTTGTCGAACGTCAGCAACGTGACGTTGCCGAACGCGTCGTAGAGTTCCATTGCCGCCAGGTTGCCGTCGCGAAACCCGATGCCCACGCGCTGGAACTGCGTGCCCTTCGCCTTCGGCCTCAGTTCCACCCAGTCGATGCCGTTCTTTACCCCAGCATCCTTGAGCGAGAAATTCTTTTCGACGTCGTTGCTGCCGAACAGGATCGCCGCCGGGCTCGCGCCCAACGAGGTGCCCAGCTTGCGCTCGGTCACCTGGTTCAGGTCCTTGTCATAGATGTAGAGCGTTTCGCCATCGGCCTGCAGCAGTTGATCGTAAGGCTTGACATAGCGCCAGATGAAACGGCCCGGGCGCGAGAACTCAAAAGTTCCCGAGGCCGCGTTCGTCACCTTCACGGCACCGTCCTGCTGCCCCTTGACCTGCTTTTGCTCGAACTCGCCACGCGCCGATTTCACTTGCGCGGCGAACGCCTTGAGCTGCGCCGTACCACTGGCATAGGCCGGAGCGACCAGCGCCGCCAGCGTCACGCCGACAGCCCCCGCGATTAGCGGCAAGCCGCGCTTGAATCCCAACATGTTCCTTACTCTCCTTCCCGATTCGGCACCAGGATGTCCCGGTTGCCGTTGCTCGCCATCGCCGACACGACGCCGGACTGTTCCATCTGTTCGAGCAGTCGCGCCGCGCGGTTATAGCCGATGCGCAAATGCCGCTGTACCAACGAGATCGACGCACGACGCTGCTTGAGCACCACGGCCACGGCCTGGTCGTACAGGGGGTCGGACTCGCCCCCACCCTCTCCAGTTCCACCGGCTGCCCCGTCGATGCCGCCGTCTTCCCCTTCGACCACACCGTCCAGGATACCCTCGACGTAATTCGCCTCGCCCTGCTCCCTGAGCCGCTCGACCACGCGATGCACTTCGTCGTCGGCCACGAACGCCCCATGCACGCGCAAAGGCAATCCGGTGCCCGGCGGCATGTAGAGCATGTCGCCCATGCCCAGCAATGTCTCGGCCCCCTGCTGATCGAGAATGGTGCGCGAATCAATCTTCGACGACACCTGGAACGCCACACGCGTCGGCACGTTCGCCTTGATCAGCCCCGTAATGACATCGACCGACGGACGCTGCGTCGCCAGAATCAGGTGAATACCCGCCGCACGCGCCTTCTGCGCAATCCGCGCGATCAGCTCTTCGACCTTCTTGCCGACGACCATCATCAGGTCGGCCAACTCGTCGATCACCACGACGATGTACGGCAGGCGCTGCAACGGCTCCGGCGCGTCGGGCGTGAGCGAGAACGGATTCGGGATGTGCGCTTCGCGCTTCGCGGCGTCGTCTATCTTGTTGTTGTACCCGGCAAGGTTGCGCACGCCGAGCTTGCTCATGAGCTTGTAGCGGCGCTCCATCTCGGCCACGACCCAGTTCAGCGCATGGCCTGCCTGACGCATGTCGGTCACCACCGGGCACAGCAGATGCTGGATGCCTTCGTACATGCTCATTTCGAGCATCTTCGGATCGATCAGGATGAGCCGCACCTGCTCCGCCGTTGCCTTGTAGAGCAACGACAGGATCATCGCGTTGATCCCCACCGACTTGCCCGATCCGGTCGTACCGGCCACCAGCAGGTGAGGCATCTTCGCCAGGTCGGCCACGACCGGCTTGCCGCTGATGTCCTTGCCCAGGGCGAGCGTCAGCAGCGACGCGGAATCGTTGTAGATCTCGGAGCCGAGAATCTCCGTCAAGCGCACCGTCTGACGACGCGGATTCGGCAGTTCCAGCCCCATGAAGTTCTTGCCGGGGATGGTCTCGACCACGCGGATCGATACGAGTGAGAGCGAACGCGCCAGATCCTTCGCCAGGTTGACGATCTGGCTGCCCTTCACCCCCGTGGCCGGTTCGATCTCGTAGCGTGTGATGACCGGCCCCGGATAGGCGGCCACGACGCTCACATCGACACCGAAATCCTTGAGCTTCTTCTCGATGAGGCGCGACGTGAATTCCAGCGTCTGCGCCGAGACCGTCTCTTGCGCGGCCGGGGCCGCGTCGAGCAACGCGAGCGGCGGGAGAATGGAATCGGGCAGATCGGCAAAGAGCGGCGCCTGCTTTTCCTTCTCGACACGCTCGCTCTTCGCGACGACCTTGACCGGGGGCACGATCTGCACCGGCTCATGCACTTCGGCACGCACGCGGTTCTGCACGATGGCCCCTTCGCGCGCGATCGCCGCCTCCTCGCCCAGCCGGCGGTCCTGACGCGCCTCGCGGCGACGCCGGATCACCGTGCCGGCATCGAGAATCAGGGCGCCGAACTGTTCGGCCAGGGACAGCCACGAGAAATGGAACAGCAACGACAGCCCGAAGGCAAAGATGAGCAGCAATGCCAGCGTGCCGCCGGTAAACCCGAGCGCGTGCTGGAAGAAGCCCCCGACGGTTTCGCCAATCACGCCGCCCGAAGCACGCGGCAATTGGACTTTGAGACGATACAGACGCAGCGATTCGATGCCGGCGCTGGAGAGCAGCAACATCAGGAACGAGACGATCTCGACCCATCCGCCGCTGGCGAGGCGCTCGCGCAGCGGGGGTGCTTCGCGCTTGGCCGAGATCCGGCGGTACCCGGAAATCACGCGCCGCCCGATGAAGACCACCAGCCAATAAGCGGACAGCCCCAGCATGAGCAGCAGCATATCGGCCACCCAGGCCCCCACGCGGCCCGCCCAATTGGCGATGCGCTCCACGTGTGCCGCATGCGTCCAGCTGGGGTCCAGACGGCTGTAGGAGAACAACGCCATCAACAGGAACACCATCAGCGCAACCTGCGCCATCCAGCGAATTTCATGGAAGAGGTGCGTCACCCGGTTGGGTAACGACGATCCGGCACCAGCAGAGTAGGAAGATTTCGTCGTCATCAAGCGATGCGGTTGGGCGGGCAGACAGGCGGCCTGCCGCGCGGCAAGACTCCATTGTAAACAACTATTCCCCAGCTTAATGCAGGAAAACGTGACAAGCAGTAACGCCGGGCCTCCCCGCGCCATCCGTCGGACGGCCACGGCCTGGCGGGCGTCCGGCGCGCGTTGGTGTCCCGATGGCTATCGCGCCGATTGCAAGGCTCGATCAACGAAACGACGTCGGCCCCTTATAATGACGGTTTGCGCCAATCCCCGCGCCGCGCCCTCGCGGTGCAGGATCGGATCGGGCGCCAGCCCCTATCCCTTTCCGGTGAGTCTTCGTTCATGTCCGTTGCCAAGCACGCCAAAGTCCTGATTCTCGGTTCCGGCCCTGCCGGTTACAGCGCCGCCGTCTATGCCGCGCGCGCCAACCTCAAGCCCGTGCTGATCACGGGTATCGCCCAGGGCGGTCAGTTGATGACCACCACGGACGTCGAGAATTGGCCCGGCGACCCGACCGGGGTGCAAGGTCCTGAGCTGATGGCCCGCATGCAGGCCCACGCCGAGCACTTCAACACCGAGATGATCTTCGATCACATCCATACGGTGCACCTGAACGAGCGCCCGCTGCGCCTGATCGGCGATTCCGGCGAATACACCGCCGACGCCCTGATCATCGCCACCGGCGCCTCGGCGCAATACCTCGGCCTGCCCTCCGAAGACGCCTTCTCGGGCCGCGGCGTGTCGGCCTGCGCCACCTGCGACGGTTTCTTCTACAAGGGCAAGGAAGTCTGCGTGGTCGGCGGCGGCAATACGGCCGTCGAGGAAGCGCTGTACCTGTCCAACATCGCCAGCAAGGTCACCGTCATCCATCGCCGCGACAAGTTCCGCGCCGAGCCGATCCTGATCGACCGCCTGCTGGAGAAGGCCAAGCAAGGCGCGGTCGAACTCAAGTACGACAGCGTGCTTGACGAAGTCACCGGCGACGACTCGGGCGTCACCGGCATCCGCATCAAGAACGTGAAGACCGGCGCCAGCGAAGCCATCGCGATGCACGGCGTGTTCATCGCCATCGGCCACAAACCGAATACCGATATCTTCGAAGGTCAACTCGAGATGAAGAATGGCTACATCATCACGCACGGCGGCCTGAACGGCAACGCCACGGCCACCAGCGTGCCGGGCGTGTTCGCGGCGGGCGACGTGCAAGACCACGTCTATCGTCAGGCCGTGACCAGCGCCGGCACGGGCTGCATGGCCGCGCTCGACGCCCAGCGTTACCTCGAGAACCTCGACCAGTAATCGCCGCATGCCCTGCGACGGCGCCCTCGCCGCGTGAAATTTCACATGCGCCGGGCGCCGTTGTCGTTTGATCTTCCACCGTCCTTGTTCGCACGACCATGAGCAAGAAGCCTCCCAAACTCGGTCTCGGTGACCTCGCCGGCCTGCGCGACACGATCGCCAAGGCGTCGGCTGCGCGCGAAGCCGAGCGCCTGGCCGCCGCCAAACGGGCCGCGCAAGCCAAGCGCGACGCCAACGTGTTCCGCGACAGCGTGGGCGACATCGCCCCGATCGCTCGCAAGAGCGCGACCGATCGCGTCGAACATCCGCGCCGGCCGCCCGAGCCGGTGGCGCGCCTGACGCAGCAGGATGAAGCGGCCGTCCTGCACGAATCGCTGTCGGATGAGTTCGATCCCGAAGCCCTGCTCGATACCGACGATCGCCTGTCCTATCGCCGCCCCGGCATCAGTCACGACGCCCTGCTCAAGCTGCAACGCGGCGACTGGGTAGTGCAAGCGCAGATCGACCTGCACGGCATGCGGCGCGACGAAGCGCGCGAGGCACTGTCCGCCTTCCTGCACGACGCCGTGAAGCGCGGCCTGCGTTGCGTGCGCGTGATCCACGGCAAGGGCCTCGGTTCGGTGAACCGCGAACCCGTGCTCAAGGACAAGGTGCGGGGCTGGCTGGCGCAGAAGGACCAGGTGCTGGCCTGGGCGCAAGCGCAGGGACGCGATGGCGGCAGCGGGGCGCTGATAGTCCTGCTCCAGGCTGCGCAGACGCGAACGCCGCGCGGGTAGGCCACGCCCGCCCCGGCGTCAGACCGCTTGCTCGCCCTCTTCGCCCGTACGAATGCGGATCACGCGCTCGACATCGGTCACGAAAATCTTGCCGTCACCGATCTTGCCGGTGCGCGCCGCGCCCAGTACTGCGTCGATGACCTGATCGGCCTGTGCCGAGCCGACGACGACCTCGATCTTGATCTTCGGCAGGAAGTCGACCACGTACTCGGCGCCGCGATACAGCTCCGTGTGACCCTTTTGACGGCCAAAACCCTTCACTTCCGTCACGGTCAGGCCGGTCACGCCGACTTCGGCCAGCGCTTCGCGGACTTCGTCGAGCTTGAAGGGTTTGATGATGGCAGTTACGCGTTTCATTGTCGCCTCGATATCTTGGTTGGATTGTTCTGAAAATTCGCTGGGCTATTGTACCGGTCCGGGCACCGTGCGCCGATGACTGCGCGCCGCACCCGCCACAACGGGCTCAGGCCCGCGGGTCGTCGGGCACGGTGTCCAGGTCGGCGAGCCACACCACCGACTCCGAGTCGCTCGGCGCCCGCCAGTCCCCGCGTGGCGAAAGCGAGCCCCCCGTGCCCACCTTCGGCGCATTCGGAATGCACGACCGCTTGAACTGACTGGTTCGGAAAAACCGGTCGAGGAAAATGCGCAGGTTACGCTTGATCGCGACCAGATCGTACGCGTGACGCGCGATGTGGCCTTCGTCAGGCCAACGCCCCGCCGTCGCATCGTGCCAGGCGCTCCACGCGAGAAACGCCACCTTGCGCGGGGCGTAGCCGAAGCGCAGCGTGTAGTAGAGGTTGAAGTCCTGCAATTCGTACGGCCCGATGAAATGCTCGGTGCGCTGCTCCGGTGCACCGTTGGCCTTGCCCGGCACGAGTTCCGGGCTGATTTCCGTCTCGAGAATGTCGATGAGAACATTGCGCCGCGGTTCGGCATCCTTGCCGGGCTTGCCAGGCCTGGCCGACGCCGCACCGCCCAACTGCCCCGTCTCGGCGACCCATCGCACGAGGTGCATGATGAGCGTCTTGGGTACGCTGGCGTTTACGTTGTAGTGCGACATATGGTCGCCCACGCCGTACGTGCACCAGCCCAACGCCAGCTCGCTCAGGTCGCCGGTGCCGATCACGATCGCGCCCAGGTGATTCGCCAGCCGGAACAGATGATTGGTGCGCTCGCCGGCCTGCACGTTCTCGAACGTGACGTCGTAGACTGCTTCCCCTCGCGAGAACGGATGGTCGAGGTCTGCCAGCATCTGCGTGCAGCTCGGGCGGATGTCGATTTCATGCGCCGTGCAGCCCACCGCCGCCATCAGCTCGCGCGCCTGGCGCAGCGTTCGCTCGCTCGTGGCGAAGCCGGGCATGGTGTACGCGAGGATGTTCGTGCGAGGCAGTCCGAGCCGGTCCATGACCTTCGCGCAGACGAGCAGCGCGTGTGTCGAGTCCAGGCCGCCGGACACGCCGATCACGACCTTCTGAATCTTCGACGAGGCCAGGCGCTGCATCAGCGCCTGCACCTGGATGTTGTAGACCTCGTGGCAACGCTCGTCACGACGGCGCGGGTCGGACGGCACGTACGGAAAGCGTTCGATGCCGCGCGCAAGCGGCAGCTCGACGCCGCGCGGCATCGTGACATCGACCTTGATCGTGCGAAAGCGCGCCACCTCGTCGGCATGGCGGCGCACCGACACGCCGAACGTCGTCTGATGCATGCGCTCGCGCGCAAGCCGCTCCAGATCGACGTCCGCATAAATGAGATGGGAATCGCTGGCGAAGCGCGCCGACTCGGCCAGCAGGTCACCGTTTTCATAGATGAGCGCCTGGCCGTCCCAGGCGAGATCGGTCGTCGATTCGCCCTGCCCAGCCGACGTGTACAGATAGGCGGCGAGGCATCGCGCCGACTGTTGCCCAACCAGTTGGTGGCGGTAGGCCGACTTGCCGACGACCACGTTCGAGGCCGACAGGTTGACGAGCACGGTCGCCCCGGCCAGCGCCGCGAACGACGACGGCGGCACGGGCACCCAGACGTCCTCGCAAATCTCGCAGTGAAAGCGCAGCAACGGCTGGTCGACCGCCTCGAAGACGAGCGCGCCGAATGGCACCTCGTCGCCGAGCAGCGTCACGGTATCGACGCCAGCGTCATCGGCCGCGTTGAACTGACGCGCTTCATAGAACTCGCTGTAGTTCGGCAGGTACGTTTTGGGGACCACGCCATGAACGCGCCCGCGCGCAACAACCACCGCGCAATTGAAGAGGCGTTGCTGCACGCGCACCGGCATGCCGACGATCAGCGCCGTGCCCAGTTCGCGGCTCGCAGCGACGATGTCGGCGAGCGCCGCGTCGCACGCGTCGAGCAATGCGCGCTGCTGGAACAGGTCTTCGCAGCTATAGGCGGGAATGCCCAGTTCGGGGAAGGCGACGAGCACGGCGCCACCGGCGTCGGCCTGCTTCGCGAGCGCAATCGTCTGCGCCGCGTTGTAGGCGGGATCGGCAACACGGCATTGCGGCACGCCGACGGCCACACGCGCGAAATCGTGATTGTAGAGATTGAGAAATCGGTGGGTCATGTCGTGGGCGGCTACCATGCTTCGTCCGTGTGCCGTTACGCCGGCAGGCGGAGCCGCCGTGGGCCGGCGCCCGCCCGGCGCAAGCGGCGGACGTGAGAATCGCCAGTATATTACGCGAGGCGCCGCCGTGCCGGGCGCCAGCGCATGGCACGGCAGCCGTCAGGACGCCGGGCGCTTGAACGGCGTATGGGCTTCCAGTTCGCCGATATGCTCGTCCATCGCCGAGGTTTCCGCATCGAGAAATTCGGCAATGGCGTCGGCGAAGCGCGCATCGGCAATCCAGTGGGCTGACCAAGTGGGCGTGGGCAGCAGACCGCGCGACATCTTGTGCACCCCTTGCGCCCCGCCCTCGAAGCTGCGCAGCCCATGCACGATGCAATACTCGATGCCCTGCGCGTAGCACGTCTCGAAGTGCATGCCGGAGACGAATGCGGTCGTGCCCCAGTACCGTCCGTACATCGTGTCGCCACTCACCACATTGAGCGCGCATGCCAGCGGCTCGCCTTCGCGCTCGGCCACGACGAGCAGCAGCGTGTCGGGCATCGCCGCATGCCACTGGCCAAAAAAGGCGCGCGTCAGGTACGGCGCGTTCCAATGCTCGCGATACGTGTTGTCGTAGCACTGATAGAAGAAGTCGAGCGCGGCCTCGTCAATATCGGCACCGCGCAGCCAACGGTATGTCACCCCGGCGTCACGCACGCGCCGGCGATCCTGTTTGAGCTTCTTGCGCTTTTCCTGATTCATCTGTGCAAGAAACGCGTCGAACGAGGCGACGCCCGGGTTCTCCCAATGGAACTGCACGCCCTCGCGCAGCGCATAGCCCGCCTCGGTGAGTGCCGCCAGATCGTCGTCGTGCGCGAAGAGCACGTGAATCGACGACAACTCGAGCTGCTTTGCGAAGGCGATCGCGCCGCGAGCGAGCGCGACCCGCTCGGCGTGGGTGCGCGCCAGCAGACGCGGCCCCGTCACCGGCGAGAACGGCACGGCGCACAGCAGCTTCGGGTAGTAGTTCAGACCATGACGCGCAAACGCCTCGGCCCACGCGTGATCGAACACATACTCGCCACGCGAATGCGATTTGACATAGAGCGGCATGGCGCCCACGAGGCTGTCGCCGGCATGCATGAGCAGATAGGCCGGCTGCCAGCCGGTGCGCTTCGACGCGCATCCGCTCGTATGCATGGCATGCAGGAACGCGTGCTGCACGAACGGGTTGCCGCGCGCGAGCGCATTCCACGCGTCGGCCGGCACGTCTTCGATCATATGCACTACACGTATGACTACGTCGCTGCTCACCCCTCACCTCGTCTGTGAACCTGCGAGCCGACTGCGCGGCCGCCGGCATTGAACCCTCGAACTGGCTGCCATTGTCGCCGAACTTGGCGAGGCGTTCAGCGGGCAACAAAAAAGCCCGGCACGCGGGCCGGGCTTGTCTGGCGTCGACCGGCGACGCCGTAGGCGAAATCCGCTTACTTCTTGGCGTTGGCCACGCCGTCGACGATTTCCTTGTGGGCGGCTTCGATGCCTTCCCAGCCTTCGATCTTGACCCACTTGCCCTTCTCGAGCGCCTTGTAGTTCTCGAAGAAGTGCTTGATCTGATCCTTCAGGTAACCCGGCACGTCGTCGATCGACTTCATGTGCGCCGTCATCGGGCAGATCTTGTCGACCGGCACGACCACCAGCTTGGCGTCCACGCCCGACTCGTCGGTCATGTTGAGCAGACCCAGGGCGCGGCAGCGCACGATCGAGCCAGCCAGCAGCGGGAACGGGGTAACGACCAGCGCGTCGACCGGGTCGCCATCACCCGACAGCGTTTGCGGAATGAAACCGTAGTTGGCCGGGTAGCGCATGCCCGTGCCGATGAAACGGTCGACCACCAGCAGGCCCAGTTCCTTGTCGGCTTCGTACTTCACCGGGTCGCTTTGCGCCGGGATCTCGATGATGACGTTGAAATCGTTGGGGATGTCCTTGCCGGCAGGCACGTGGTTGAAGCTCATGATGGCATTCCTGTGTATGAAAAGGGGCACGCCGCCGCACGGCATGCACGCCCGCCAACCTGCCGGATGCCACGCCGCCCGACGGCAATCGGGCGCCAAACATTATAGCGGGTTTGCCTGGTTCCCCTGTATTGCCCGCAGCCGAGCCAGCCGCTGTGGCGTCAGTTCACCCACGCTCGCGCAGCCCAGCAACTGCATCGTCGTGTGCAACTCCCCAAGCAGCAGCGCGAGCACCCCCGCCACGCCATCGCCACCGCGTGCCGCCACGCCATACAGCGGCGCACGGCCGAGCAACACCCCCTTGGCTCCCAGCGCCACGGCCTTGGCCACATCGGCGCCGCGCCGCACGCCACCGTCGAGAAACACCGCCATGGCGGGCCCACGAGCGCTCACCGCCTCGGCGATCGGCGGCAGCGCCTCGAGCGGCGCGAGCGTGCTGCCCAGTTGCCGCCCGCCGTGATTGGACACGACGATGCCGTCCGCGCCGTGCGCTTGCGCCAGCCGGGCGTCGTCCACGGTCTGGATGCCCTTGACGAGCACTTCGCCCGGCCAGTGGCGGCGCACCCAGGCCAGATCGTCCCAACCGAGCGACAGATCCATCTGACGGCTCAGCACCGCCGCATGACGCGCCAGATCGGCACGCTCGCCCACACTCCTGGCGATGTTGCGCAGTTGCGGCGCGCCATGGGCCAGCATCTGCCAACTCCAGTGCGGATGCCGCACGCAGTCGGCAATGAGGCGCGGCGTGATGCGCAACGGCAGCTTGAAGCCGTTGCGCGTGTCGTGATCGCGCTTGCCGTGCACCGGCGTGTCGACGGTCAACAGCAGCGTGCGGAAACCCGCCTCACGCGCACGGCGCATCATGCTCTCGGCGATGCGCCGGTCCTGCTGCACGTAAAGCTGGAGCCACATCTCGCCGTCGGGCACCGCCGCGCGAACGTCTTCGAGCAACGACGTCGACGCCGTCGACAGCACGAACGGCAGCCCGGCATCGGCCGCCGCGCGAGCGAGCCGCTCATCCGCGCGCGGCCAGAACAGCCCGTTGAGTCCGGTCGGCCCCACCGCCATCGGCGCGGCGGCGTCACGCCCCCAGAAGGTCGTCGCGCTCGAACATCGCGACGTATCGGTCATCACGCGCGGCGCGAAGCCCCACTGCGCGAACGCATCGCGGTTGCGGCGCAACGCGTCGCCGTCTTCCGCCCCACCCTCCAGGTAATCGAACGCCAGCTTCGCCAGACGCCGCCGGGCGGCCCGGCGGTAATCCTCCACGCAGGAAAACGCGTGCATTGCTCCCCCTATCCCCTGATCGCCCCGTGGCGCGCGCCACGCGGTCTCAAGCCCTGTCCCACGACCGAACTTCACGGCAATTCACCACTTGCGCATAAACAATTGCATTACAATCACAATCGTTACAATCCGAACATATTGGTACATTCCATGCCGCGCTTGCCCGCCCGGTCGTCCGGCCGTACCGAAGACGCGCCGGCCACCACGCCAGCCAACGCCTCCGGTGTGACCGACGCCGCCCCCTCGACGCCACGCTCGTCACTCTTCGTCGGATCCACCGAAAAGACGTTTCAAGTCCTGCACGCCTTCGACGGCCCGGCGCGCTACATGACGCTCGGCGACATCGCCAAGGCAGCCGGGCTCGATCGCAGCGCGACACAGCGGCTCGTGCACACGCTCGAAGTACTCGGCTATCTGTTTCGCGTGCCCGAGACCCGCACCTACGGCCTGACCACCAAGGTGCTTCAGTTCTCGTACAACTACATCCGTGCGAACGATCTTGTCGAGAAAGCCGCACCGTATCTGCTCGACATCTTCCGTCGCGTCGGCGAGACGACCAACCTGCAGGAGCTGGACGGCCACGAGATCGTGTACGTCGCGCGCTTTCCCGGTCAGCATCTCGTGAATATCGGCATCGTCGTCGGGGCGCGCCTGCCGGCCATGTTCACCGCTTCCGGCATCGCGATGCTGTCGCGCCTGCCCGAGGCGCGCGTGCGGGAAATCCTCGCGAGCACGTCGCTCGAACCGATGACGCCATACACCACGACAGACGAGAAAAAGCTCCTCGAACGCATCCAGACGGCCGCGCGACGCGGCTATGCCATCGTCGAGAGCGAAACCGTGATGGGAGACATTTCGGTCGCCGCCCCCATCACCGATCACGACGGACACGCCGTCGCCGCCATCAATATCTCGGTGCCGACCTCGCGCTGGACGCGCGAGCGCGTCGAGGCCGAACTCGCACCGCACGTTCAAGTCGCCGCCACCTCGATCTCGAAGTCGCGCATCTCGACCTTCCGCCGCTAAGCCCCTCGAGCGGCGGCAGGTCCGAACCGCCCTCGGCCTCAGCGCCCTTCGAAAATCGCCAGTTGCCGTGTCAGTTCCTCGCGCAGTGCAGCCGACAGTGCCGGCGCGGGCGGCACCAGCGGGGCGAGCATCGCCGGGGCCTGCACGCCGATCAGGTCCATCACCGACTTCATCGGCCCCGGGTTCGTCTCGGCAAACGCCAGGCTCATCAGCGGAATGAGCGAGCGGTGCACGTCGAGCGCGTCGGCCGTCCTGCCTTCCGACGCGAGCTTGAAGATGCGTTGCCACGCGCTCGGCAACAGCGATGCCGTGACCACGATGCCGCCGCGTGCCCCGGCCGCCACATGCAACGGGAACAGGGTGTCCTCACCGCTCAGCACCGCGAACGACGCGTCGACGCCCGCGATCGTGCGCAGGAAATGCCACATGTCGGTGTTGCACGCCTTCATGCCCACGATGTTCTCGTGGCGCGACAGTTCGTGCAGCACTTCGGGCGCAATCGCGATGCGCGTGCGATACGGAATCTCGTAGATCAGGATGGGCACCGGCGACTCATCGGCATAGCGCAGAAAGTAGTCGCGGATACCGGTTTGCGTGGGGTTGGTGTAGTACGGCGTGAGCACGAGCAGGCCGTCGGCACCGGCGGCCGCGAAGTCGCGGCCGGCTTCGATGGCGTCGTGGTATCCCGGGTCGAGCACGCCGGCGATCACCGGCACGTCGCGGCCGTGGGCCTTCACTTCCTGTGCCGTGAGTTCGGCCATGCGCACGCGCTCGGCGCGCGAGAGCGCCCCGTACTCGCCAGTGCCGCCCAGCGGCACAACGCCGTCGATGCCCTGCTCCAGCAGGTACCGCATCAGCGCGCGCGCCGCGTCGGTGTGAATCGTGTCGTCGGCATTCACCGGCGTGGGAATCGCCGGCAGAATGCCCGTCAGTTGTGCAGAGCGAAGCATGAGTTAAACGTCCGTGAATCGTGAGTTCAGTGAAATCGGATACCGCATCAGGTCGTCAGGCTGCGTCGACGCAAGCGCTCGGCTACCCAGATGAGTGCGGCGATGAAAAGGAAAAGACACGTTGAGACGGCGGCGATCACCGGCGAGATCTGCATCGTGATCTCGTCCCAGAACTGCTTGGGCAGGGTGGTCGACAGGCCGCCCGACGTGAACAGCGCAATCGTGAGTTCGTCGAACGAGGTGGCGAACGCGAACAGGAACGACGACAGCAGGCCCGCACCGAGAATCGGGAACGTCACGCGGCGCAGCGTCGCCCACGGACGCGCTCCCAGGCTGTAGGCCGCCAGGTCGAGTCGCGTGTCGTAGTTGCGCAGCACCGCCATCATCGTGATGACGACGTACGGCACGGCCACGACCGTATGCGCGAGGGTCAGCCCCACGCTGGAGCCCACCAGGCCGATCCTGGCGAAGAAATAGAACACGCCGACGGCCAGGATCATGCGCGGCACCACGATGGGGGCAAGCACGAAGGCAAGCATCGCCGACTTGCCGCGCATGCCGCCGCGCACCAGCAAGAACGCGGCAGGCGTGCCGATCAGCATCGACAGCAGACCCGCACCGATGCCGACGAGCATCGAACGCGTGACCGCCTGCATCCACAACGGCGACTCCCAGATCTGCTGATACCACTGCAGCGAGAAGCCCTTCGGCGGCCAGGCCAGGCCCGAGGCCGAGTCGAACGACATCGGAATCATCAGCAGCGCCGGTGCGGCGAGAAATACCACCAGCAGGATCACGATCGCGCGCAGCACGAGACCGTCGCCCGGTTCGCCCTTGTGACGCGGCATCGCACGCAACAGCAGATCAGTGACGTTGCCCAGCACCGTGAGGACGGTCTCGCCAAGCGCTCGGCTCCACCCGCCGCGACGCTTGCCCGTCTTGGCGTCGCCGGTGCCGCCGGCCATCGTCGACAGCCCGACCATGCGGTCGTAGACGAAGAACACCACCAGCACCACGGCGAGCAACAGCACGGAGATCGCACCCGCGAAGCCCCAGTTCAACGCCTGCATGACCTGGTCGATGATGAGCTGCGTGATCATCGTTTCGTGACGCCCACCCAACAGCGTCGGCGTAATGAAAAAGCCGATCGACGTGACGAACACCATCAGCGCTCCGGCGGCCACACCCGGCAGCGACAACGGGAAATACACCCGCCAGAACACCGTGCCGGGGCGTGCCCCCAGCGTCGATGCCGCGCTCGGCAGACGGCGGTCGATGTTCTCCATGACGGAGAGCATCGTGAGCACCGCCAGCGGCATGAGCGCATGCACCATGCCGAGCAACACCGCCGGGAAGCTATAGAGCAGCGAGAGCGGTGCATCGATCAGGCCCAGATCGAGCAACGTTCGATTGATCACGCCGTTACGTCCAAGCAGCACCACCCAGGCGAACGTGCGCACGAGGAAGCTCGTCCAGAACGAAAGCAGGAGCCAGAACAGCAGCCGCTGCTTGCGCGCGCCGCTCAGCGTCGAGAGCCGGTAGGCAATCGGATAGCCCGTGAGGACGGCAAAGAAGGTCGTATAGAGCGAGACCTTGAGCGTGATGAGCAACACGTCGACGTACACCGACGAGGCGAACAAGCGCTGATATTCGGCGAGCGTGAAGCCGCTCTCGCCGCGAATGCTCAGCAGCAGCAACTGACCGACCGGATAGATCAGCATCACCGCCAGCAGAATGACGATGGGCGCGGCCATGAGCAGCGGGCGCAGGCGCGCACGCCAGCGGGCACGGCGCGGTGCCAGCTGCGCGTGACGGGACGACGAAGGACGAACCACGGCGGATGCACTCATCGCTTACCCCGCGATCGCGACAGCGTCGTCGGCACGCCATGCGAGACCGAGCGTCTGCCCGATCTCGAAACGGTTGCCACGACGATGTGTCGGGAACGACGCCACGAGCGACTTGCCCACCTCGCCCGCCTGGCCGCCCATCACCGACGATTGCAGGTACAGCTTCGTCATACCGCCCGTGACCATGATGTCGGTGAGCCTCGCCGAGATCGTCGCCACGCCGTCGCCAACGCCGCCGCCATCATGGATATGCAGGTTCTGCGGGCGCAGCAACAACTTGACCGCTCGGCCGCGCTCGACCTGCGGGTCGTAGACCATCGCCTCGGCGCCGCTCGCGCCTTCCACGCCCGCCATCGCCACGCGCACCTGATCGCCCGCGCGCTCGAGCACGGTGGCATCGAGCAGGTTGGACTCACCGAGGAAATCGGCCACGAAAACGCTCGTCGGACGGAAATACAGATCGTCCGGCGTGCCCAGTTGCGCGATTTCCCCGGCGTTCATCAGGCAAATGCGATCGGACATCGTCATCGCTTCTTCCTGATCGTGCGTCACGTACACGATGGTGGTGCCGAGTTCGCGGTGAATGCGTTTGATCTCGAGCTGCATGTGATCGCGCAACTTCTTGTCGAGCGCGCCCAGCGGCTCGTCCATCAGGATGATCGACGGCCGGTAGACCATACAGCGCGCGAGGGCGATGCGCTGCTGTTGCCCCCCCGAGAGCTCGCGCGGATAGCGCTCCGCCACGTGCGGCAGATGCACCATCTCCAGCGCGCTCATGACCATCTTGCGAGCGGCCTGTGCGTCGGTGCGACGCATTTGCAACGGGAATGCGATGTTCTCCGCCACGGTCATGTGCGGGAACAGCGCGTAGTTCTGGAACACCATACCGATATCGCGCTCGTACGGCGCGCCGTACGTGACATCGGTCCCGTTGATGCGAATGGCGCCCGCATCGGGCTGCGACAGACCCGCGATGAGCGAGAGCAAGGTGGTCTTGCCCGAGCCGCTTGGGCCGAGCAAGGTCAGGAATTCGCCCTGGGCGACATCGAGGTCGGTCGGGGCAAGCGCGACGAAATCGCCGTAGCGCTTGGACAGGCCCGAGACTTGGAGATTGGCAACGGTCATGAGATCAGCACCCAAAAAAACCTGAAACGAAACGGCAGGTGAGGATCAGGTAAGGATCCAACGGTTGAAACGCTCGAGCGCGATGCTCTGGTTCTGCTGCCAGAACTTCGCGTTGATTTGCACGCCGCTCTTCATGTTCTCGGGGAACGTCGGGCAGCGCTTTGCTACATCAGGCTTGACGTAGTTGAACGCTTCGGGTTGCGTCATGCCGGCCGGGAAGAACTTGGTCAGCTCGGCCTGACGCTTCGGATCGCTCGCGAACTTGATGAACTCGCGGCAAGCGCCGGCGTTCGGCGTGCCCTTGAGGATCGACCAGTTGTCGCAACCCCAGATGTTCTGATTCCACACGATCTCCACGGGCGCGCCGTTGGCCTGCGCCGACTGCGCGCGCGAGGCCCACGTGGCGACCATGTCGACCTCGCCGGACCCAAGCATCTGCTCGACTTGTGCGCCGGTGGTCCACCACACGTCCACATGCTTGGCAATCCTGTCCAGGCTCTTGAAGGCGCGATCGAAGTCGCACGGATACACCGAGCCGGGCGCCACGCCATCGGCCAGCAGCGCTTCTTCGATGGTGTCGAACGGGTACTTTCGGATGGCGCGACGGCCCGGGAAATCCTTCACGTTCCACAGATCGGCCCACGACGCCGGCGCCTTGCGGCCCTTGAACGCATCGGTGCGATAGGCGAGCACCGTCGAGTAAATGTTGGTTCCCACGCCGAACGGCGACATGTATTGCGACGGAATCTTCGCGATGATGGGGTCCGACTCGAGACCGTGCCGCTCCAGGTACTCCTTGCCTCCCCCCGTGAGCAGCAGGATCGCAGGCTGGCTGATCTTGGCCATGTCCCACGTGTAGCTGCCCGCCTCGACCATGCTCTTGATCTGCGCGGTCGGCTCCGCGTTGGCCTGCACGCCCACGACCTCGATGCCACTCGCCTTGGCGAACGGTTTGTAGAACACAGCGTCATACGCCTTGGTGTAAATGCCGCCATCGTCGCGCACGACGATGCGTTTGGTGGCGGCGCGCGCGGGCGTCCACACGAACGGGAACGCCACGGCGGCAGCGCCAGCGAGCGCCGTCTTCATGGCGGTGCGACGGCCAGGCTGTGCGAGCGACACGGCGTCATCGCCGGCGTGGGTGTCAGCGGTATCAAGCGGGCTTGCGAAGGGCTTGCGTTTCATCATGGTCTCCGGTCTTGACGGGGAGGGTGGGCGCGGCGACGGCGCGCAACTTCGGCACGGCCGCCGCGCACGCGGTTATGGCAAAACAAACAGCAATACGTGAAATGACTCAGGGAACGAGACGCCCCGGATTGAACAACTGGTTGGGGTCGAGGGCCGCCTTCACGGTGCGCATGAGCGCGAGTTCCGCGCGCGACTTGTAACGCTGCATGAGCGGCAAGCCCGTCTGGCCAACGCCATGCTCGGCGCTGAACGTGCCGGACAGCCGTGCGGCAACGTCGTTCACGCAGGCGCGCAGGATGTCGCCCATCGACCCGCTGTCCGGGAGCGCCGCCCACGCCGCAAACGAGAACATCGGGATGAAGTGCACGTTGCCATCGCCCATGTGGCCGACGATCGCGATGTCGAGTCCCGGCACGACGGCGTGCACGGCGCGTGTGGCGGCGTCGATGAACTCGGGCACGCTCGACACCGGCACCGCGCAATCGGTCGTGAGCCCGACAGCCGCCTTCTTGTTGGCTTCACTCACGCTATGGCGCACTTCCCAGAGATCGGCACGCTGTGTGTCGTTCGCCGCGATGACGGCGTCTTCAATCAGCCCTTGTTCGATGGCCTCGCCCAACGTCTGCGTCAGCACGGCCTCAAGCCCGTCGGCGTCGCGCGTGTCGCTCAACTCGACAAGCACATGCCACGCATGCGCGTCTGCGAGCGGATTGCGGCGATTCGGCACATTGGCCAGCACCCGATCGAGCTGGTGGCGATTCATGATCTCGAAGCCCGACAGGCGCGAGCCGCACGCGTTCTGGAACCTGCCGAGTATCTGCTGCGCGGCGGCCGGATCGCGCGGCGCAAACCACGCGAGCGAATGCTGCGTGGGCAACGGATGCAGCTTGAGCGCGGCGGCCGTGATGATGCCCAGCGTGCCCTCCGCCCCGATGAACAGATGCTTGAGATCGATGCCCGTGTTGTCCTTGCGAAGCACGCGCAGGCCGTCCCAGATCGTGCCGTCGGCCAGCACGACTTCCAGCCCCAGCACGTTCTCGCGCGTGTTGCCATAGCGCAGCACGCTCGTACCGCCGGCATTCGTCGAGAGCGTGCCCCCGATCTGACACGACCCCTCGGCGCCGAGGCTCACCGGATACAAGCGTCCGACGCCGGCCGCCGTCTCCTGCACGGTTTTCAGGATGCACCCGGCCTCGACGATCATCGACCCGTTGGCGGCATCGACCTGCCGGACCTGACGCATGCGCGCCAGATTCAGAATGACGGGCGCCGGGCCGTCGGCAGGCGGTACCGCCCCGCCGCACAGGCTCGTGTTGCCGCCCTGCGGCAGGATTGGCACCCCCGCGGCGGCGCACAGCCTGACGACATCGCTCACCTGTATGGTGGTCGACGGCAGCACGACACACAGCGCCTCGCCCCGGTATCGTCCGCGCCAGTCCTCCGTGTAACCGACGATATCGGGCGCGTCGCCAAGCACGGCGTGGGCGCCGAGCGCGTCTTGCAACCGGGGAATCAGTGTTTCGCGCGTGACTGCGTCGTTCATTGCCTGCGGACTCCTGAATACTTCATTTCGACGATGTCGCCACGGTGCGGGTCACGACGTGCGGCGTGCGGCAGGACCCCGTCAGACGCCCGTCTGGCGATTCATTGCGATCAAGGATAGGCGATAAAAAATTGCAATAAAATCTCTTTAATTGCATTGCACTCGTTTTAGGTGTTTATGCGGATGTAACGCATGTGACGGTCAACGCCCTCGCGAGTTAAGTGATAATGAGGGCCACCCCCACACGAGGTGACGTCGTCATGCCCGAAGCTACACACTTCATCGGCAACCAATGGGTCGCTCCCGCGAAGAGCCCTACGATTCCCGTCGTTGATCCGTCTGACGGACAAGTCTTCACCCAGATCGCCCGCGGCGACGCCGAGGACATCGACCGTGCCGTGAAGGCGGCGCGTGCGGCCTTCGACGGCGACTGGGGACGCACCAGCGCCGCCGAGCGCGGCCGCGTGCTCTACGCGATGGCGAACGTGCTCGCCAGACATCACGAGGCACTGGCACAGCTCGAAGCGCGCGACACCGGCAAGCCGCTCAAGCAGGCACGCGCCGACGCCGCCGCCATCGTTCGCTATTTCGAGTTCTACGCCGGGGCCGCCGACAAGCTGCACGGCGAGACGATTCCCTACCAGCCAGGCTTTACCGTCTTCACCTTGCGCGAACCGCACGGCGTGACCGGTCACATCATTCCGTGGAACTACCCACTGCAGATCTTCGGGCGCAGCGTGGCCGCGGCCCTGGCGACCGGCAACGCCTGCGTCGTCAAGCCGGCCGAAGACGCCTGCCTGTCGCTGCTGCGCGTCGCCGAGCTGTCGATCGAGGCGGGGCTGCCGCCGGGAGCGCTCAACATCGTGACCGGTTACGGCGCCGAGGCCGGTGCGTCACTCGCGCGGCATCCGGGCATCGATCACATCTCGTTTACCGGCTCGCCTGCGACCGGCACGCTAATCTCGCAGATGGCCGCGGAAAACCACACGCCGGTCACGCTCGAACTCGGCGGAAAATCGCCGCAGATCGTTTTCGCCGACGCCGACATGGACGCCGTGCTTCCCGTCGTGGTGAACGCCATCGTGCAGAACGCCGGACAAACCTGTTCCGCCGGCAGCCGGCTGCTCGTCGAGCGCGACGCCTACGAGACGCTGCTCGCGCGCCTGGCCGAGGCGTTCGCGCACCTGCGCGTGGGACGCTCGCAAGACGATCTCGATCTGGGCCCGCTGATCAACGCGCGTCAGCAGCACCGCGTGTGGGACTTCCTGTCCGAAGCGCAGCACGATGGCATTGCGGTGATGTCGCAGGGCGAGGTCGTCGGCAGTGCACCGGAAACGGGGTTCTATCAGGCACCCACGTTGCTGCGCGACGTCCCCGCCACCCATCGTCTCGCCCACGAGGAAGTGTTCGGCCCGGTGCTCGCCGCCATGCCGTTTGCCGACGAGGCCGACGCCGTGCGCCTGGCCAACGGCACGCCCTACGGTTTGGCCGCCGGCGTATGGACGCGCGACGGCGCACGTCAGATGCGCCTGGCACGCGACATTCGCGCGGGACAAGTCTTCATCAACAACTACGGTGCGGGCGGCGGCGTGGAGCTACCCTTCGGCGGGCGGAAGCACTCCGGGCACGGGCGCGAAAAAGGCTTCGAAGCCCTCTATGGCTTCACGACCCTCAAGACCGTCGCCATCCAGCACGGTTGACCGGCAGGACCCGCAGCACGCACCCTGAAGTCAATCACGGCGAAGTGGCGAGCGCACACCCTGCGTCCGGCGCTTCGCCATCCCCAGGCAACTCAGGAGACAAGGCATGCGTTTGCAAGAGAAAGTGGCCATCGTCACAGGCGCCGGTTCCGGCTTCGGCGAGGGCATCGCCAAGACCTTTGCCCGCGAAGGCGCCGCCGTCATCGTCAACGATCTGAATCGCGAGGCCGGCGAGCGCGTGGCCGGGGACATCGCCAAGGCCGGCGGACGGGCCGCGTTCGTGTACGGCGACGTGTCGCGCGAGGACGATCACGTCACCCTGCTCGACGAGGCCGTCACGCGCTTCGGCGATCTCGACATCGTGGTCAACAACGCGGGGACCACGCATCGCAACAAGCCGCTGCTCGAAGTCACCGAAGCCGAGTTCGATCGCGTCTACGCCGTGAACGTCAAAAGCATTTTCTGGAGTGCGCGTGCGGTCATCCCCCACTTCCTGCAACGCGGCGCCGGCGTGATGATCAACATCGCGTCGACGGCTGGGGTGCGCCCGCGCCCGGGGCTTGTCTGGTACAACGGCAGCAAAGGCGCCGTGATTACCGCGAGCAAGGCCATGGCCGCCGAGTTCGGCCCGAAGAACATCCGCGTGAACTGCGTCAACCCCGTCATCGGCGATACGGGACTGACGGCCGAATTCATGGGCGTGCCCAACACCCCCGAGAACCGCGCCAAATTCCTCGCCGGGATTCCGCTCGGCCGCTTCTCCACGCCGCAGGACATTGCCAACGCCTGCCTCTATCTGGCCAGCGACGACGCCGCGTTCATCACCGGCGTGTGCCTGGAGGTCGACGGCGGACGTTGCATCTGATCGACCCACCGTTTTTGCAGTCGGTAGTCCCCGTAGTTGTCGCACTCACCCCATAACGACAGACAACACCCCGTCAATCCGGAGGAGCTTCCGTATGAACAGCGTTCCCACGCCCCCCTCGCCCATGGCCGACGTGCCGTCGGCCGACTTTGAAGCGGCCACCTACCGCAAGGTCGGCTGGCGGCTGATTCCGTTCCTGCTGCTGTGCTACGTGGTCGCGTATCTCGACCGCGTCAACGTCGGCTTCGCCAAGTTGCAGATGGTCGGCGACCTGCACTTCTCCGAGACCGTGTTCGGTCTCGGCGCGGGTATCTTCTTCCTGGGCTATTTCCTCTTCGAGGTGCCGAGCAACGTGATCCTTCACCGCGTGGGCGCACGCGTGTGGATCGCGCGCATCATGATCTCGTGGGGCATCATCTCGGGCGCGACGATGTACGTCACCTCGCCCGCGATGTACTACATCATGCGATTCCTGCTCGGCGTGGCCGAGGCGGGCTTCTTCCCCGGCATCATCCTGTACATCACGTACTGGTACCCGGCCTCGCGGCGCGGACGCATGACCGCCTGGTTCATGACCGCGGTGGCATTGTCCGGCCTCATCGGCGGGCCGCTCTCCGGCTGGATTCTCAAGGACATGAGCGGTGTGAACGGCCTGGCCGGCTGGCAATGGATGTTCCTGATCGAAGCGATTCCGTCGATCGTGATCGGCCTTGTCGTGCTGTTCGTGCTCGACGACCGCATTCGCGACGCCAAATGGCTCAACGATGCCGAGAAGTCGATGCTCGAGCGCAACATCGCCAGCGATGTGCGCAGCAAGGAAGACCTGCCGCTGCGCCAGGTGTTCTCCAGCCCGCGGGTGTGGATGATGAGCCTGATCTACTTCTCGTTCGTGATCGGCCTGTACGGCGTGGGCTTCTGGCTGCCGACGATCATCAAGAGCACCGGCGTGACCGATCCGCTGCAGATCGGCCTGCTCACGGCGATCCCGTATTTCTTCTCGGTGATCGCGATGGTCGTGGTCGGGCGTCGCTCCGATTTGCGCGGCGAGCGTCGCTGGCACATTGCCATTCCCGCCTTCGCCGGCGCCATCGGCCTGTTCCTGTCAACCACCTGGAGCCACAACACCCAGCTCGCCATGGTCGCCCTGACACTCGCCACGATGGGCATCATGGTCGTGCTGCCGTTGTTCTGGAGCCTGCCCACGGCATTTCTGGGCGGCACCGCCGCGGCCGCCGGTATCGCGATGATCAACTCACTGGGCAATCTCGCCGGCTTCGTGGGGCCCTACCTGATCGGCTTTCTCAAGGACACCACGCACAGCACCAACACCGGCATGTTCCTGCTCACGGCCTTCATGATCCTGGGCGGGTTGCTCACGTTGGCCGTGCCTGCGCGGCTCGTCAATCAGTGACCAAGTGCGACTGTCGCGGATCGGCTGACGAAACCGCGCCTCGGCGGCCGAGACCGTCGCGCCACGGGACCGCCGGCCGGCTCGCCACCATGCGTATGCGTTGGGAGTAGCATATTTGGCACGAATGAGGCCGTCCTTGCCGGGACGGCCTGTTTTTTGCCCTCAAAGATCCGCATGCCAGCCAATGACCCCCAGACGACGCCGGCCGGCGTCTCGCTCACCCCCGCCGAGGTCAAGTCGATCCTCTCCGGCCTGCTGCTCATCATGTTTCTCGGCTCGCTCGACCAGACCATCGTCGCGCCCGCCCTGCCGACCATCGCCCGAGACCTCGGCAGCTTCGACGCCGTCTCGTGGGTCGTCACCGCCTACCTGCTCTCGTCCACGGCCATCACGCCCATCGTCGGCAAACTCTCCGATCTGTTCGGACGGCGCGTCGTCATCGCCGTGAGCGTTGCCGTCTTCCTCGTCGGCTCGGTGCTGTGTGCGCTGGCGCCAAGCATGCTCGCGCTGATCGTGGCGCGCGGCGTGCAGGGGCTGGGCGGCGGCGGCCTCATCGCGCTGTCCAACACGGTGATCGCGGATATCGTCTCGCCGCGCGAGCGCGGCCGCTATCAGGGGTATATCTCCGGCATGTTCGCGGTCTCCGGCGTGGCCGGTCCCGTCACCGGTGGGGTGTTCGCCCAGTACCTGAACTGGACGCTCATCTTCTGGATCAATCTCCCGCTCGGTCTGCTCGCCATCTACCTGAGTGACCGCGCACTGCGTCGCCTGCCCCGTCGCGAAGGCACGCCCAGCATCGACTTTCTCGGGTCGGCGCTGCTCATCGCCGCGACCATCTGCCTGTTGCTGGCGCTCACGTGGGGCGGACATCGCTACGCGTGGTCGTCATTGCCCATTGTCGGCCTGCTCGCCGCCAGCGTGATCGTGGGAGCGATCTTCCTGCGCCATCAGCGTGCCGTGCGCGAGCCGTTGCTGCCGCTTGCGTTGCTTGCCAATCCGGTGTTCCGGATGACGTCGACGATGGCCGTGCTCGTGATGATGGTCAACATCAGCATCGGCATCTACGTGCCGCTGTACCTCCAATTGCAGCGTGGCGAGTCGGCAAGCCGTTCGGGGCTGATGCTGATCCTGCCGCTGCTGGGCATCGTGGTGGGCGCGCTCGGTTCGGGGCACTACATGCGCAAGACGGGGCATTACAAGCGTCCGCCACAGATCGGCTTGCCGGTGGCGTTGCTGGGATTGGCGACGATTGCGCTCGGCGTGCAATCGCTGCCGCTCGTGGCTATCGGGCTGTGTCTCGGACTCGTAGGGATTGGCTTCGGCTCGGCCATGCCGGTGATGACCGTGGCGACGCAAAATGCCGTGGCGCCGCGCGACATCGGCATCGCGACCGCCGCGCACGCGTTCTTCCGGGCGCTCGGCGGGATGATCGGCGTCGCAATGTTCGGCGCGCTCATCGTCGGGTTGCTGGTCTCGGGAAGCGACGGGGGCGCGTCGCATGAACTGACCGACTTCCTGCGCCCGGGCCGCGCGCCGGCCGGGATGGAAGATCATCTGCGACTTGCCTTCGGCGCGTTTTTTGGCGGCAGCGCCGTCATCGCCGCGCTCGCCATCGTCGCGCTCGGTCGCTTGCCGGAATTGCCGTTGCGCCAGAGTTCGGGGAACGAGGCAACGGCCATCGAATGACGATGCGGGCATGGCGGCTCGCCTGCCCGCCACATGACGCGCCCATCATGACAAACGGCACCCGCGTGGCACGGGTGCCGTGTTCGCCGCAAGCCGCTTATGCGCTCGCGCAGGCCCGATAGTGACGGTTGGCCAGCTCCATCTGCTCGAGCCCCTCGAAGAGTTGCGCCAGCGCCAGATGCACGCGCTGTTGCAGATGCCGGTCGTCAGTATGACGCAGCGCACCTTCGAGGAACGTCTGCGCCTTGCCCCACAATCGCTGGTGCTGGCACAGCTTGCCCAACGCGAAGAGCAGATCGGGGTCGTTCGGATGACGCTGCTGCCACGCCTCGGCCTTCTGGATGAGCGGCAGGGCGTCGCCGCCGGCACACTCCGCATAGCGGCGCAGCAATCGCGGATCCCAGTGCTCGGCGAGCGCGGCCTCGACGATATCGCGCGCCTCGCGCAGACGGTCGAGCGAGATCAGCAACTCGGCCGCGACATCGGCAATTCGCGCCGACGTGCGCACATCAGCCGGCAATTCGTTCCAGCACTTGAGCAGCGCGTCGGCATCGTGGCGGTGATCGCGCAGAATGCCCTCGCTGGCCGTCTGCTTGAGCTTGGCCGCCAGTGCCGGATGCAGCGCTTCACGCTTTTCCAGCACCTTGAGCAGCGCCAGTACCTCGGGCCAGTGCTTCAGGTGTTGATGTGCCCGCAGGGCAACCAACTGCGCCTGCATCCGGCGCGCGCCCTGCGCCCGCATCTCGGTGAGGGCTTCGAGCGCGCCCTCCGCATCGCGGGCGTCAACGCGCAACTCCGCCGTCTGCAACAGACGCGCCTCTTCCAGGTTCGCGCCTTGCGCCTCGGCCAGCCAGGTGTCGCGACGCGCGAACTCGCGCATGCGATGCGCCGCGCGGGCGCCAATGATCGCCGCCACGCCGCGATTGTCGTCCTGCTCGGCGGCTTCGCGCGCCGCCTTCTCGGCCCGCGTGTAGCGGCCCGCAAAGAGATTCGCCACGGCGTCGCGCAACGCGATGTTCGCGCGACGGCTGCGTTGGCGATTGCGGTAGGCGGCTACGCGCTCCGGCATCTTGTAGATGTTGCGCAGGATACGAATGATGACGTATAGCGCAACGAACAAGGCCAGCAACGCCAGCACAAACAGGTTCAGCGATACGTCCACACGGTATGGCGGCACCAGCATCACCACTTGCCCGTGATTGAACGTGGCCAGCACGGCAAAGCCGGCCGCCACCGCGAACAGGAGCGTCAACCAGATCAGTCCTCGCATGCCCGGCTCCTTACGGCTTGTCCTTGACGTCCTTGACCTGACCGATGGCGGTCAGGCTGGCGTCAAGGGTCGGCAGTTCGATCGTGCGCGAACCCGCGTCGACCTGATCGAGCAATGTCTTCACCGCGGCAATGCGGCGCGACTTGGCGTCGAAATATTTGTTGAGCGCGGCCTCCGCCACCACCACGTCGCTATGCACCGCAGACGCGTTGCGCGCAAGCAGCGCCAGACGCGCATTGAGCAGGCGCAGCTTGAGATTCGCCCGCAGGAACGCGTCCTGCTCCGGTGCCACGAGCATGACGTCCGGATCGTCCAGCCGGCGGACCTGCACCAGTTGCTTGAGGCTGCCGAGCATCTCGGAGGACAGACGGTGCCACGTCGCGATCCAGCCCGCTTCGCTCGCGCCGCCTGCATTGCCCGCGCCGCCGCCCGCCGCCGACTCGACGCGTCGCTCCTCGGCCTGCAGCGGCAACGTGTCGACCATGGCGATCGCCTGGTCGAGCTTGCCGGTCAGTTGTGGCAGATCGGCCGCCGGCACCGCCTTGAGCCGGTCGATATCCTTCTTCAGCGCATCCCGCACGCCGGCGAGCTGTGGGGCGCCGGAGCGCGCCAGTCGCGCATCCGCGCCCTCCAGCGCAACCAGCGCGCCACGTACGTTGCCGGTGAGCTGCAACTGTTGATTCGCACTCGTGACGATCTGCTCCGTCTCGGCGAGCACCCATTCGTCGCGGTTGTGTGCGAGTTCCTGATAGAGCTGTTCGAGCACGGCCTGCTGGCCGCGCGAATCGGACACACGTCCTTCAAGCGCAGTGAGCCGGTTTTGCAGATCACGCTGGTTGTCGAGTGCCTGCGCGGTTCGCACCTGCGCCTGCATGAGCTGCGCATCGCCTGCCTGCTGACGGCGGGCCAGTTCCTGCTGCACGCGGTCGAGCTTCTGGTTCAGCGACCAGCCGCCGATGCCGGCCCCGGCCGACACCAGCACGAAGAGCAGCCACGGCAACACAGCCCCCGAGCCTCGACGCCGCTGGGGCGGTTCGGGCGGTTGCCATGCGGGCGGGCTGCCCGTCGTACCGTAGGCGGCACCGCCGGCCATGGTGGAATTCGACGCCGCCGGGCCGGTCGACGCCGACGGGTTCTGGGAAGACTCGGGAACGCGATTATCTGTCGTCATGCTTGACTTGAATGGGATCCGCCCATGTTTTGAGTGCCGCCAACAAGTTCTCGTCGCCGGGCGCGCATTGCGTAATCCTATCAAACCCCGCCGCCCGCGCGGCATCTGCGATGCGCGTATGCGACGTAAAGCACGGCGCGGCAAGGATTTGGGCCAGCACCTGCGGGGTGCCAGGCGTGTGTCGGCCATCGCGCGTGCCATAGCGCGCGGCGAGCAGCGTGGCCAGGTGACGCACGGCCTCGGAGCTGGTGAGCACCCAGGCGCAGCGCCCGGGCGAGGCCAGCCGGGCCTCCAGCGCAGCCCATGCGGCGGCATCCGGGGCCGGGGCACGACGCGTGTAGGCGCTGACGAGGTCCACCTGTGCGCCACTGGCGCGCAGGGTGTCGGCCAGCAGTTCGCGGCCGCCGTCGCCGCGCACGAGCAGCACGCGACGCCCCGCCAGCGAGGCGAGGTCGAGTTGCGCGAGCAGCGCTTCCGAGTCGAACCGCGCCGCCGGACCGCCCGGCGGCACGATCACCCGATGCCGCGGCACGGCAATGCCCGCATCGGCCAGTGCCTGCACGCTGCCCGGGCCGACCACGGCCACCGGCAACGCGGCGGGCCAGAAATCACCGGCGCCGTCACCCACATCACCCGCGTTATCCGCGGCGGCGAGGCCGGAAGTCGTTCGAGGATCGAGAGATTGCAGATGCACCAGCCGCGCCAGTCCATGCGTCACGGCGTTGGGCGAGACGAACACCGCCAGCGCGTACGATGCCAGCGAGCGCAATGCGCGGTCGAGCGACGCCAATGCATCCGGGTCGGTCTGCGCGGCAATGTGCAACAGCGGGAACGCGAACGTGTCGATGCCTTCGGCGTGCAATGCGCGGACGAGCGCATGCGCTTGCCCGTCGGGGCGCGTCAGGATCGCGCAGAGCGACGCCGCGCCAGCGTGCTCCAGCGCGACGCCAGCGACGGGCGACAAGTCCGGCGCGCGCGGGCTCAAGCGGGTGGGTCCTTGAGCTCGGGCGGCGGCACCAGCGCCAAGCCTCCGGCATCGATCAGGTCCTGCGCCACCCGCTGCCCCAGCGCCTCGGCGCCGGCGACATCGCCTTGGGCGACACTCACCGCGCCCTGCGCGCGGAGCACGGTCGCGCCGTCCGTCGATGCGATGAATGCGCGCAGCGTCAGTTCGCCCTGCGGCGTGAATTCCGCAAACGCACCCAGCGGCACCTGGCACGAGCCTCCCAGTGCGCGCGACACGGCACGCTCGGCGCTGACGGCCAGCGTGGTGCGGGCGTCGTGCAGCCCACGGAGCCATTGCAGGATTTCGGGACGTCCAGCGCGCACTTCGATGCCCAGCGCGCCCTGCCCGGCGGCAGGCAGGCTGACCTCTGGCGCGAGCGTGGCGCGAATGCGAGCACCCAGTCCCAGGCGCTTGAGCCCCGCCGCCGCGAGAATGATCGCCGCGAAATCGCCCCGGTCGAGCTTGCCCAGACGGGTATCGAGATTGCCCCGCAGCGGCGCGACTGTCAGATGCGGATACCGGGTGCGCAAGCTCACTTCACGGCGCAGGCTCGACGTGCCGACCACCGCCCCGGCGGGCAGCGCGTCGAGACTGTCGTAGTCGTTGCTCACGAAGGCGTCGCACGGATCCTCGCGCTCGAGCACAGCGGCCAGCGTGAAACCGTCCGGCAGTTGCATCGGCACGTCCTTGAGCGAATGGACGGCGAGATCGGCGCGTCCGTCGGCCAGGGCAAGTTCAAGTTCCTTGACGAAAAGCCCCTTGCCGCCGACCTTCGCGAGTGAGCGATCGAGAATTTGGTCACCGCGAGTGGTCATTCCGAGGATACTCACGCGGCACTGCGGATATAATTTGTGCAGCGCGTCACGCACGTGTTCGGCTTGCCACATGGCGAGCCGGCTCTCGCGCGACGCGATCACCAGGGTTTCAGGAGCAGCGAAGTTCATTCAGCAACCGCGTGAAGACCAAAAGAAAAAATGGTAACACGCTTGACCGGCCCGAACGGCGGGTCGTGAGAGGAGCGACATGAAGAGCAGCGCAAAGGTAAGAGCCCCGCAAGAGGGCCTCGCCAAGTCGGTCGGCAAGACTTCCCCCGCAAAGGCAGCAGCCGCGGTTCCATCCACTTCCGGCCCCGCATTGGATGCACCGGTCAAGGCCAAGGCCCGCCGCTCGCGTGAAGACAAGGACGCCCCGCTGCGCGAGGACATCCGCTTCCTGGGCCGCCTCCTGGGCGACGTGCTGCGCGAGCAGCAAGGCAGCGACGCCTTCGATCTGGTCGAGACCATTCGCCAGAATGCGGTGCGTTTCCACCGCGAAGGTGACCGCAGCGCCGCCCGCGCGCTGGGTACACTGCTCAACGGCCTGACCAACGAGCAAGCCATCGAGGTCGTGCGCGCGTTCAGCTACTTCTCGCACCTGGCCAATATCGCCGAGGACCGCCACCACAACCGCCGCCGTCGCGTGCACGCGCTCGCGGGCAGCCGCGCCCAGCCGGGCAGCCTGCGCGCCGCGCTGCAAAGCCTGAAAGACGCCGGCCGCGCTGATCCCGCCACGCTCCAGGCGTTCTTCGCGAGCGCGCTCATCGTGCCGGTGCTCACCGCCCACCCGACCGAAGTCCAGCGCAAGAGCATTCTCGACGCCGAGCGCGAAATCGCCCGTCTGCTCGCGCATCGCGACGACGCCCTCACCGAGCGCGAATCGTCGCGCAACACCGAATCGATGCGTGCCTACGTCACCACGCTGTGGCAGACGCGCATGCTGCGCAGTTCGCGCCTGACGGTGGCCGACGAAATCGAGAACGCGCTGTCGTATTACCGCAGCACGTTCCTCTCCGAGATTCCCGCCCTGTACGACGACGTGAGCGCCGAGCTGCACGACGCCGTGCCCACCGTGCGGTCCGAAGGCCTCGGCCGCTTCCTGCAAATGGGTAGCTGGATCGGTGGCGATCGCGACGGCAACCCGAACGTCACGGCGCAAACGCTGCAACTTGCCATCACGAGCCAGGCGACCGAGATCTTCGCGCACTACCTCGAGCAGGTGCACTTGCTGGGTGCGGAATTGTCCGTCTCGCAACTGCTCGCCGGCTCCAGCGACGCGCTGCTCACCCTCGCGCGCCGCTCCCCCGACGATTCGCCGCACCGCACCGACGAACCCTATCGACGCGCCCTCATCGGCGTGTACGCACGTCTGTCCGCCACGGCGCGCGAATGGGTCGGCCATGTGCCGCATCGCGGCGCGGTCGGCCGAGCCAGTCCGTATCTCGACGCGAGCGAATTCATCTCAGACCTGAATACGGTGGTCGCGTCACTCATGGCACATCACGGCGGCGCCCTGGTCGCACAGCGCCTCGGGCCACTCGTGCGCGCCGCGGAAGTGTTCGGCTTCCATCTGGCCAGCATCGACCTGCGCCAGAGTTCGGACATTCACGAAGCCGTCATCGCCGAATTGTTCGCCAAGGCAGGTATCGAAGCGAATTACGCGAAGCTCGACGAAGCCCAGAAGCTCGCCCTGCTGCTGCGCGAACTGCGCGAGCCGCGCCCGCTGTTCTCACCCTATCTCGATTACTCGCAGCGCACGCGCGACGAGCTGGCGGTGTTCTCCGCGGCGCGTGACATCCGCGCCCGTTTCGGGCCGCGCGCGGTGCGCAACTACATCATCTCGCATACGGAAACCGTGAGCGACCTGGTGGAAGTCATGCTCTTGCAAAAGGAGACGGGACTCTTCCAGGGCGCACTGGACGGCCCCGGCACGAAGGCCATCGAGCCCAAAGTCGGCGCGATGGTCATCCCGCTGTTCGAGACGATTGCCGACTTGCGCAACGCCCCGGTCATCATGCGCGAGTTCTTCGACATCCCCGGCGTGTCCGAGGTGGTGACGGCGCAAGGCGGCGAGCAGGAAGTCATGCTTGGCTACTCCGACAGCAACAAGGACGGCGGCTTCCTCACGTCGAACTGGGAGCTGTACAAGGCCGAACTCGCGCTGGTGCGCCTGTTCGAGGAGAAAGGCGTTCGCCTGCGCCTGTTCCACGGCCGCGGCGGCACCGTGGGCCGCGGCGGTGGCCCGACTTACCGGGCCATCCTGTCGCAGCCGCCGGGCACGGTCAACGGGCAGATTCGCCTGACCGAACAGGGCGAGATCATCGCGAGCAAGTTCGCCAACCCGGAGATCGGGCGGCGCAACCTGGAAACCATCGTGGCGGCCACGCTCGAAGCCACACTGCTGCCGAGCCGCAACCAGCCGCCGCGTCTGGCCTCGTACGAGCAGGTCATGCAGACGCTCTCCGACTCGGCCTTCGCCGCGTATCGCGATCTCGTCTACGAGACGCCGGGCTTCACCGACTACTTCTTCGCGGCCACCCCGATCGCGGAAATCGCCGAGCTGAACATTGGGTCGCGCCCGGCATCGCGCAAATTCTCGGATCCGAAGCACCGTCGCATCGAAGATCTGCGGGCGATTCCGTGGGGCTTCTCGTGGGGGCAATGCCGTCTGCTCATCACGGGCTGGTACGGCTTCGGGAGCGCAGTGCAAGCGTTTCTCGATGCGGGACACGACGAAGGCGGGAAGACGCGGAAAGCCGACACCGACGGTCGCGAGAAACGCCTCGATACGTTGCGCCAGATGGTCAAGCGCTGGCCGTTCTTCGCAACGTTGCTCTCGAACATGGACATGGTGCTCGCCAAGACCGACCTGGCCGTGGCGTCGCGTTATGCCGAACTGGTACCGGACGAAAAACTGCGCAAACGCGTTTTCAATCGCATCGTCGCCGAGTGGCAAAGCACATCGCAGGCGCTCGCACTCATCACCGGTCACGACGAGCGGCTGGCGGACAACCCGTTGCTCGCCCGGTCGATCAAGAACCGCTTCCCCTACCTCGATCCGCTCAATCACTTGCAGGTCGAGTTGTTGCGCCGGCATCGTGCAGGTGAGTCGGACGAGCGCGCACGACGTGGCATCCACCTGTCCATCAACGGCATTGCCGCCGGTCTGCGCAACACGGGCTGACCCCACGCCGGCTCCGCAGCACGCGGGGCCGGCGCACGAGGCCGACGGGCCGGCAACGGCGCGTCGGCCCAACGACGCACGGCTTGAGAATCTCCCCAACGACAGTCGACCGATAGCGCGGTATATTTCGGGAATTCGATCCGATGGCTGCCGGGGGGCCCATCCGTCATGCAATCCGATTCCAACGCATTATTCGCGCGCGGTACCCGCTTACGACGGGTCGCCACGGGCCTCACGGCCACCGCGCTTGGCCTGATTTGCGCAGGCGCGCAGGCGAGCCCCGCCGCCCAAACGTCGGGATACGACGCCAACGCCGGCCTTTCCTCATCAGCACCCTCGTCAGCGACCCACACGCTCGCCCCCGCCGCACCGCACGGCGTGCGCGGTCTGGCCGTGCGCCTCGTCTCGCAAACGCTGGCGACGACGCCCCGCAACGCCGCCGACGCCCCGCACCCACCCAAGCCGCCGGCGGTCGTCGATCCGGTGCTCGACCCGCTGATGCGCGGCATTCTGGAGCGGCTGGCGATCAGCGAAGCGGTCGCGCGGACCAAATACTCGTCAGGCAAGCCCGTGCAGGACACGCCGCGCGAGCAGGCGTTGCTTGACAGCATGGGCGACCGGGCCGCGCAGTACGGCCTGACGCCCGCGCAGGCGCGCACGTTCTTCCGTCTGCAGATCGAGGCAGGCAAGCTGGTGCAGACGGCCTTGCTGGCCCGCTGGAAGCGCGAAGGCGGCGCCCCGGGGGAGCCGGTCGATCTGGCCACGCGTCTGCGCCCGGCGCTCGACCGGCTCGGCGCCTCGCTCATGCACGATCTCGGACGCCTGTGCGCGTTGCCTGACGGTCCGTTACGCATGGCGCGCATCCATCAGGCCCGCGAGCGTATCGCCAAGGCAGCGAAGCTTGAAGCGCTGCAACGTGCGGCGTTCGACGAGGCGACCTCGGGCCTGTGCCTGTCGGCGCCGCCCCGCATCTGGACGCTGTCGGTGCGGCGCTGAGCGAAGCCTCCCGCTGCGGTCGCCGGTCGAGTCGATGGGCAGACGCCGGGGTTGTATAATTGCGGTTTTCCGTGCTCCGCCACGGTCCGCTTCCATCAGCCCCGATGGGCTTCGATCAGCCAAGCTACGACAATGACCTCCCAACTCCACAAGAAAGGCGAAGCCTGGTCGGCCCGCTTTTCCGAACCCGTTTCCGAACTCGTCAAGCGCTACACGGCGTCGGTCTTCTTCGACAAGCGCCTCGCCCTGTTCGACATTGAAGGGTCGCTCGCCCATGCCGACATGCTGGCAGCGCAAGGCATCATCGGTGCCCAGGATCTGGCCGACATCCAGCGTGGCATGACGCAGATTCGCGGCGAGATCGAGCGTGGCGAGTTCGAGTGGCAATTGGACCTCGAAGACGTTCACCTGAACATCGAAGCGCGTCTGACCGCCCTCATCGGCGATGCGGGCAAGCGTCTGCATACCGGCCGCTCGCGTAACGATCAGGTCGCGACCGACATCCGGCTGTGGCTGCGCAGCGAAATCGATCGCATCGGCGATCACCTCGGCGACCTGCGCCGTGCGCTGCTGGACCTGGCCGATCAGCATAGCGCCACGATCCTGCCGGGCTTCACTCACTTGCAAGTCGCGCAGCCGGTCACGTTCGGTCACCACCTGCTGGCTTACTTCGAGATGTTCAGCCGCGACGCCGAGCGCATGCACGACCTGCGCCGCCGCGTGAACCGTCTGCCGCTGGGCGCCGCAGCGCTTGCCGGCACGAGCTATCCGATCGACCGTGAACGTGTCGCGGCGACGCTTGGCTTCGAAGACGTCTGCGCGAATTCGCTCGACGCCGTCTCGGATCGCGACTTCGCCATCGAATTCACGGCCGCCGCAGCGCTCGTGATGACGCACGTCTCGCGCTTCTCGGAAGAACTGGTGCTGTGGATGAGCCCGCGCGTGGGCTTCATCGACCTGGCCGACCGCTTCTGTACCGGCAGCTCGATCATGCCGCAGAAGAAGAACCCGGACGTGCCCGAACTCGCGCGCGGCAAGACCGGTCGCGTCAACGGCCACCTGATCGCGCTGCTCACGCTGATGAAGGGCCAGCCGCTGGCGTACAACAAAGACAACCAGGAAGACAAGGAACCGCTGTTCGACACGGTCGACACCGTGATCGACACGCTGCGCATCTTCGCGGACATGGTGCCGGGCATCAAGGTGCGAGAAGCCAACATGCGCAACGCCGCGCTGCAAGGCTTCTCGACGGCCACCGATCTGGCCGACTACCTCGTCAAGAAGGGCCTGCCGTTCCGCGACGCCCACGAGATCGTGGCGCATGCCGTGAAGATCTGCTCGGATCGCGACATCGATCTGGCCGACCTCTCGCTCGCCGAGTTGCAGAAGTTCTCGGCGCTGGTCGGTGAGGACGTCTTCGATTACCTCACACTCGAGGGCTCGGTCGCCAGCCGCAACCACATCGGCGGCACCGCGCCCGCCCAGGTGCAACGCGCCATCGCGGCCGCCCGCGCAAAGCTCGCCAAGTAAGGCCGCCTGGCCGGATCATTGGCCAGGTGATTCGGCGTCGCCAGCGCCAACGAAAATGCCACCCGTCCGGATGGCATTTTTCATGGGTGCGAGACGGATCCCGCGCAGGATCATGCGCGGGGTCGATCGCCGCGCATCAAAACAGCGGCAGCGACAGGAACCCCTTGATGATGAGCGCGTTGAGGATGTCGATGAAGAACGCCCCCACCATCGGCACGATCAGGAACGCGATGTGCGACGGACCGAAACGCTCGGTGACCGCCTGCATGTTGGCGATGGCCGTCGGCGTCGCCCCCAACCCGAAACCGCAGTGGCCCGCCGCGAGCACGGCCGCATCGTAGTTGCGCCCCATGACGCGGAACGTGACGAAGATTGCATAGGCGGCCATCGACACCGCCTGCACGACGAGAATCACGATCATCGGCAACGCCAGTGTCGAGAGATCCCACAGGCGCAGGGTCATGAGCGCCATCGCCAGAAAGAGCGACAGACTCACGTTGCCAAGCACCGACAGCGAGCGCTCGAACACCTCGTAGCCCACGAGCGACAGCAAGTTACGAACGACGACACCCGTAAACAGCACACACACGAACGTCGGCAATTCGAACGCCGTGCCTGCCAGCCAACGCGCGACGACCTCGCCGCCCAGCAAGCAGATCGCGATCATCGCCACCGTTTCGATGAGCGCCTGCGCGGTGATCAATCGCACCGTATGCGGCTGCTCAAAGCCCTCCGGCGTGGCCTGCTTCGATGCCTCTGCGCCCGGCACGTTGCCGCCCAGACGCCCCACCAGGTAACGCGCGACCGGCCCGCCGAGCAGACCGCCAATCACCAGCCCGAAGGTGGCGCAAGCCATCGCGATTTCCAGCGCCGACTGCACGCCGTAGCGCGAGGTCAGCATGTCACCCCACGCTGCGCCCGTGCCATGTCCGCCCGCCAGGGTAATCGACCCGCCCAGCAGGCCGATGCCCGGCGCCAACCCCATCACCGAGGCAAGCCCCACGCCGATCGCGTTCTGCATGATCAGCATGCCAGCCACCACACCAACGAACAAGACGAGACGGCGCCCGCCCGCCTTCAGGCTGGCCAGGTTGGCCGACAGCCCGATCGTCGCGAAAAAAGCGAGCATGAGCGGCGTTTGCAGCGACGTGTCGAACTTCAGCTCAACCTGCCCAAACTGACGCAGCGCCAACGCGCCCAGCGCCACCAGCAATCCAGCCGCCACGGGTTCAGGAATGCTGTACGTGCGTAGCGGCGCAATCCATTCGACCAGCTTGCGCCCCAGCAACAACACCACCGTGGCACAGACAAGCGTGCCGTAGTTGCTGAACACCAGTTGTCCGATTTCCATGAACTCTCCCGCTCGAAAAAAGTGCGTCGAGTGTAGCAACCGAATCGGCACGAATTAGCGGGTAATCGCCCAAATTGTTGCAGTTCGAGCCAAACCACAAAACGCGCCGAGCCCACACTGCCGCGCCGATCCTCCGGCATCTGCCGCCATTTCACAACCAATTTCGCGAGTTCGGCGACGCGTCCCCACCAATCGACGCTCGCCAACGCCAGATACGTGGAATGCGGTCGCCGGGAACGGGCGTATAAGGCGCGCCGCCACGCGTTTGGCATTGCCATGCCGATACGCCGAATATGCCGAATATGCCGAGCACGCCAGGAACCCCGAGGCAAAAAAAACGGCCCCATGCTTTCGCACGGGGCCGGACGTCGCCTCAGGCGCGGTCGCTTATTGGCGCACGCAATCCACGAAATACTCCGGGCGTCCGTCCACATCCTCGACAACCAGACCGTGGATATCGGTGTGGAAGCCCGGGAAGCGATCGTTGAAGTCGCGCGCGAACCGCAGATATTCGATGATCGCGGCGTTGAAGCGCTCACCAGGAATCAGCAGGGGAATGCCCGGCGGGTACGGCGTGAGCAACACGCTCGTCACGCGGCCCTCGAGTTCGTCGATCGGCACCCGGTCGATCTGACGGTGCGCGAGCTTCGAGAACGCGTCGGTCGGCTTCATCGCGGGCTGCATGTCCGAGAGGTACATCTCGGTCGTCACGCGTGCGACGTCGTTCGCCTTGTACACGCTGTGGATCTGATCGCACAGATCGCGCAGGCCGATGCGCTCGTAGCGCGGGAACTTCGCCACGAACTCGGGCAGCACGCGCCACAGCGGGCGGTTGTGATCGTAATCGTCCTTGAACTGCTGCAGCTCGGTCACCATCGAGTTCCAGCGGCCCTTGGTGATGCCGATGGTAAACATGATGAAGAACGAATACAGGCCCGTTTTCTCGACGATGATGCCGTGTTCGGCCAGGTACTTGGTGACGATGGCGGCGGGAATACCGCTCTCGCCGAACTCGCCGCCCACATCCAGCCCCGGCGTGATGATCGTCGCCTTGATCGGGTCGAGCATGTTGAAGCCATCGGCCAGATCGCCGAAGCCGTGCCAGCGCTCGTTCGCGCGCAGCACCCAGTCTTCACGCTGAATCGTGCCCTCGTCGCCCAGATGTTCCGGGCCCCAGACCGAGAACCACCACGAATCGCCATACTCGGCCGCCACCTTGCGCATGGCGCGGCGGAAGTCCAGCGCCTCGACGATCGACTCCTCCACCAGCGCCGTGCCGCCCGGCGGCTCCATCATGGCGGCCGCCACGTCGCACGAGGCAATGATCGCGTACTGCGGCGAGGTCGACGTGTGCATCAGGTACGCCTCGTTGAAGCGATAGGTGTCGAACGTGCGCGCTTCCGAATCCTGCACCACGATTTGCGAGGCCTGCGAAATGCCGGCAAGCAGCTTGTGCGTGGAGTGCGTGGCGTAGACCGTCGCCTCCGACGAGCGCGGACGCCCTTCGCCAATGGCGTGCATGTCGCGGTAGAACTCGTGGAACGCCGCGTGCGGCAGCCAGGCTTCATCGAAGTGCAGCGTGTCGATGTTGTTGCCCAGCAGTTCCTTGATCATCTCGACGTTGTAGATCACGCCGTCGTAGGTGCTCTGCGTAATCGTCAGAATGCGTGGCTTGGCGTCCGGATCGCGTTCGAGCACTTCGCGGGCGAACGGGTTCGCTTCGATCTTGGCGCGGATGACTTCCGGCTCGAATTCCGACTTCGGAATCGGGCCGATGATGCCAAGATGGTTGCGTGTCGGCGTGAGAAACACCGGCACGGCGCCCGTCATCGTGATCGCGTGCAGGATCGACTTGTGGCAGTTGCGGTCGACCACGACGATGTCGCCCGGCGCCACGGTGGCGTGCCACACGATCTTGTTCGAGGTCGATGTACCGTTCGTCACGAAGAACAGGTGATCGGCGTTGAAGATGCGTGCGGCATTGCGCTCCGACGCGCCTACCGGGCCGTTGTGGTCGAGCAATTGCCCCAGTTCTTCCACGGCGTTGCACACGTCCGCACGCAGCATGTTCTCGCCGAAGAACTGGTGGAACATCTGGCCCACCGGGCTCTTGAGGAACGCCACGCCGCCCGAGTGGCCCGGGCAATGCCACGAGTACGAACCGTCGGCCGCATAGTGCGTGAGCGAACGGAAGAACGGCGGCGGCAGCGAGTCGAGGTACGACCTGGCTTCACGGATGATGTGACGCGCCACGAACTCCGGCGTGTCTTCGAACATGTGAATAAAGCCGTGCAGCTCGCGCAGGATGTCGTTCGGGATGTGGCGCGACGTGCGCGTCTCGCCATACAGGAAAATCGGAATGTCCGGGTTGCGACGACGCACTTCCTGCACGAACGCGCGCAGGTTGATGATGGCCAGCGCCAGTTCGCCCTCGCCTTCGCCGCCCGCTTCGCTCGAGAACGTGCCGAACTCGTCGTCGTCGATGGACAGGATGAAACTCGATGCGCGGCTTGCCTGTTGCGCGAACGAGGTCAGGTCACCATAGCTCGTGAGACCGTTGACTTCCATGCCCTCGGCTTCAATGGCCTCCGCCAAGGAGCGAATCCCGGATCCCGAGATGTTTTCGGAGCGGAAGTCCTCGTCGATGATGACGATCGGAAAACGGAATTTCATTGGCGTTCCTTCGACAAAAGAACGAGCCACGGTCCGAGATGGCCGTGGCTCTTGGGCAGTGCGTTGTTGCGGGGGCTCACCGGTGGCGAGTGGAGCCTGCGCAGGCTAGGTTTTCGGCAGCGTGACGCCACGCTGTCCCTGGTACTTCCCGCCGCGGTCCTTGTACGAGGTCTCGCAGACTTCGTCGGATTCGAAGAACAGCACCTGCGCCACACCCTCGTTGGCGTAGATCTTGGCCGGCAGCGGCGTGGTGTTCGAGAATTCCAGCGTCACGTAGCCCTCCCATTCAGGTTCGAACGGCGTCACGTTCACGATGATGCCGCAGCGGGCATACGTCGACTTGCCCAGGCACACGGTGAGCACATTGCGCGGAATGCGGAAGTACTCGACAGTGCGCGCGAGCGCGAACGAGTTCGGCGGAATGATGCAGACCTCGCCGGAGAAATCGACAAACGATTTTTCGTCGAAGTTCTTCGGATCGACGATCGTCGAATTGATGTTCGTGAAGATCTTGAATTCAGCCGCACAGCGAATATCGTAGCCGTAACTCGACGTGCCATAGCTGACGATCTTCTGCCCGTCCTGGGATTGCCGGACCTGCGACGGCTCGAAGGGCTCGATCATGCCGTGCGCCTCGGCCATACGCCGGATCCATTTGTCGGACTTGATACTCATGTGTGGGCCTGAATGGGCGTAGTACGTGAAAAATTGGGCGTATTTTACGCGATTGTTGCGGTGCGGTGAGGTTTTCACGCGCACCGCGCCACACGGGGCCGCGCGGGGCCCTGCGCGCCGTCCTTACGTGTTCTGGACGACGATCGACGGAAACTTGCTTGTCATGTCCTTCTGACGCGCCGCGATCTTCACCGCCATCTTGCGGGCAATGGCCTTGTAGAGCGCTGCCACCCGGCCGGCCGGGTCGCCCACCACGCTCGGCATGCCGGCATCCGCATGCACACGGATGCTCATCTCCAGCGGCAGCTTGCCCAGCAGCTCGACGTCGAAATCGTGGCTCATGCGCTCGCCGCCGCCCACGCCGAAGATCGGCTCTTCATGCCCGCAGTTCGAGCAGATGTGGAGACTCATGTTCTCGATGAGACCGAGGATCGGCACGCCGACCTTCTCGAACATCTTGAGACCCTTGCGGGCATCGAGCAGCGCCAGGTCCTGCGGCGTGGTGACGATGACCGCGCCCGTGACCGGCACCTTCTGCGCGAGCGTGAGCTGGATGTCGCCCGTGCCCGGCGGCATGTCGACGATCAGGTAGTCGAGGTCGTGCCAATTCGTCTGGTTGAGCAGTTGCTCGAGCGCCTGCGTGACCATCGGGCCGCGCCAGACCATCGGATTGTCCGGCTCGATCAGGAAGCCGATCGAGCTGGCTTGCAGGCCGTGCGCCGTCATCGGTTCGAGCGTCTTGCCGTCTTTCGATTCGGGCTTGCCGTGAATGCCCAGCAGCGTCGGCAGCGACGGACCGTAGATGTCGGCGTCGAGAATGCCGACGTTAGCCCCCTCGGCCACCAGCGCCAGCGCCAGGTTTACGGCCGTGGTGCTCTTGCCCACGCCGCCCTTGCCCGACGCCACCGCCACGATGTTCTTCACGTTCGGCAGGAGCTTCACCCCGCGCTGCACCGCATGCGCCACGATTTTCTGGCTGATGTCGACGGCGACGCGCTCGACGCCGGGCAGCTTGCCCACGGCGTCGGTGATGCGCGCGCGCATGGCGTCGAACTGGCTCTTCGCGGGATAGCCGAACTCGATCTGGATGCCGACGTGACCATGCTCGGCCACGACCTGCTTCACGTATTTTCCGGCGATCAGGTCGAGCCCCGTGTCGGGATCGACGATGCCACGCAGCACTTCATTGATTTGGGCGACTTCCATATGGGTCTCTCGCTCTGTCGAGGCCCGCCGGGAAAGGCCCGGCAAGCGCTAACAACTTGTAACATCCGTGGCGCACGCTCTCGATTAGCATGCGAGGCGCGCGTGTTTTGGGGAACCCGCCGACGTGGCAATCTGTCCTTGCCTGCGGTTGACACTCAGCGCTATTGTAAAAGACCGTGCGCCAGCGGGTTCAAAACCCCTGCGACGCACGCGTGCTTCGGCGAAGTGCTCACGCGTTGTTTCACGACTGCCAGCTAATCGATAAGGAGCCTCACATGAATAAAAACTCTCTGCGCGCTTGCGCGCTCGTCCTGACCGCTGCTGCCATGCTGGCCGGGTGCCAGACGCAACAGGGCACCAACACGGCGGTTGGCACCGGCGTCGGTGCGGCAGTTGGGGCGGGACTGGGCAACCTCATCGGAGGCAACACGACGGGCACGCTGATCGGTGCTGCCGTGGGTGCGGCCGCTGGCGGCGCGACGGGGTACAACTGGAGCGCCATCAAGAATACTTTGGGCGGCCACACGGCCGGCACGGGCACCACGATCTCCGAGCAGCCGGACGGCTCGCTCAAGGTCGCCGTCCCAAGCGACGTGACGTTCGACACCGGCCGGGCCGACATCAAGCCGAACTTCCGCGCCGTGCTCAACGACGTCGCCGCGTCGCTCAACCAGAATCCCGGGGTTACGGCCAACATCGTGGGCCATACCGACAGCACGGGCGGAGACCGCATCAACATCCCCCTCTCGCAAAACCGCGCATCCAACGTCATCCAGTATCTGAACAGCCGCGGTATTGCGATGAACCGCATGAGCGGCACCGGCGTCGGATCGAGCCAACCGGTCGCCTCGGATGCCACCGCCGCCGGCCGCGCCCAGAACCGCCGTGTCGAAATCCTGCTGCACGCACCGCGCGGCTGATCGTCTCTCGATACCCTGCCCGCCCGTCCTGCGCCGTTCGCGCTTTCCGCGCTTTGGCATTTGACCGCCGGAATGCATGCTCGGCCCGCCGGGCATGCGTTTGCGCGAAGCCTATCCGCAGTATGGTGCGGTGCAGCATCGAAAGTCGGCCCATCCGTTGAACTAAACTCACGTCGCATCGCTCAGACCTTTCGGAAGTGCCTACCGTGGGCGCTTCCATCTCCTCTTTGTTATTGACGTTACGTGTGCCTAGTTAAGCCGGAACCTGGTTCCGGCTTTTTTTTGGTCGCACCGCAGGCGTCATCGCAACGATCGATGATGGCGCCGGCCGGGCCATCTCCCGGCCCGGCCGGATTCACTCGGCGGGTCGCCCGGTTGGGCGTCAATCCGCCCCGCCTGCTAGAATCGTCCTTTCCCGGTTCCCTCAACGCACAGTCGATCCTCATGTCCCGCCGCATTCTTGTCACCTCCGCCCTGCCGTACGCCAATGGCCAGATTCACATCGGCCACCTGGTCGAATACATCCAGACCGACATCTGGGTACGGTTCATGCGGATGCAGGGCCATGAGGTCTACTACGTCGGCGCAGACGACACGCACGGCACGCCCGTCATGCTGCGCGCCGAGAAGGAAGGCCTTACCCCCCGACAATTGATCGAGCGCGTCTGGAAGGAACACAAGCGTGACTTCGACAGCTTCGGCATTTCGTTCGATAACTACTACTCGACCGATTCCGAGGAAAACCGCGAACTGTCCGAAGGCGTCTACCTCGCCCTCAAGGACCAGGGCCTGATCGAAGCCCGCGATATCGAACAGGCGTATGACCCGGTCAAGGAAATGTTCCTGCCGGATCGCTTCATCAAGGGCGAATGTCCGAAATGCGGCGCCAAGGACCAGTACGGCGATTCGTGCGAAGTCTGCGGTTCGACCTACGCGCCAACCGACCTGCTCAACCCGTACTCGGTGGTCTCGGGCGCCACGCCGGTGCGCAAGACGTCGACGCATTACTTCTTCAAGCTCTCGGACAAGCGCTGCGAGCAGTTCCTGCGGCAGTGGGTGGCGGGCCTCGCCCAACCCGAAGCCGCCAACAAAATGAAGGAATGGCTCGGCGAAGACGGCGAATCGACGCTGGCCGACTGGGATATCTCGCGCGACGCCCCGTACTTCGGCTTCGAGATTCCGGGCGCCCCGGGCAAGTATTTCTATGTGTGGCTCGACGCACCGGTCGGCTACTACGCCAGTTTCAAGAACCTGTGTGCGCAACGCGGGATGAACTTCGACGAATGGGTCAAGCCAGGTTCGACGACCGAGCAGTACCACTTCATCGGCAAGGACATCCTGTACTTCCACACACTGTTCTGGCCCGCGATGCTCGAGTTCTCGGGCCATCGCACGCCGACCAACGTGTTCGCCCACGGCTTCCTGACCGTGGACGGCCAGAAGATGTCGAAGTCGCGCGGCACGTTCATCACGGCGCAGAGCTTTATCGACACCGGGCTCAATCCGGAATGGCTGCGTTACTACATCGGCGCCAAGCTCGGCAACACGATGGAAGACCTCGACCTGAACCTCGACGACTTCATCGCGCGCGTGAACAGCGATCTGGTAGGCAAGTACGTGAACATCGCCAGCCGCGCGGCGGGCTTCCTGATCAAGCGCTTTGACGGCCGCGTGTCGCCGCACGCCATGCAGGCGCCGCTGCTCGCGCAGTTGCGCGCCGCCGCCCCGCAGATCGCTGCGCACTACGAAGCGCGCGAGTTCGGCAAGGCGCTGCGTCTGGTGATGGAACAGGCCGATGCCGTGAACGGTTACGTCGACACGGTCAAGCCGTGGGATCTGGCGAAGGATCCGGCGCAGACCGCCGCGCTGCACGAGGCCTGCTCGGTATGCCTTGAGGCATTCCGTCTGCTCACCTTGTACCTCAAGCCGGTGCTGCCCGCGACGGCCGAGGCCGTGGAGCGCTTCCTGAACATCGCCCCGCAAGCGTGGCAGGATGTGAGCCGTCCGCTCACCGCCGACACCGCAATCGCCGCGTACAAGCATTTGATGACGCGCGTCGAAGGCAAGCAGGTCGAAGCCTTGCTCGCCGCCAACCGCGACTCGCTGCAAGCAACCGCACCGGTGGCCGAGGCCGCCACCGCGAAGGGCAAGGACAAGGCCGCCAAGGCATCGGAGAAGGCTGAGAAGTCCGGGACAAGCGCCGACGCCGGTCTCATCAACATCGACGACTTCGCCAAGATCGATTTGCGTATCGCACGCATTGTCGATTGCAAGGCGGTCGACGGGTCGGACAAGCTGCTTCAACTCACGCTCGACGTGGGCGAAGCGCAAACGCGCAACGTCTTCTCCGGGATCAAGTCCGCGTATCCGCAGCCCGAGGCGCTGGTGGGCAAGCTCACGGTGATGGTGGCCAACCTCGCGCCGCGCAAGATGAAGTTCGGCATGTCCGAAGGCATGGTGCTCGCGGCTTCGGCCACCGACGAGAAGGTCGAACCGGGCCTCTACATCCTCGAGCCGCACGACGGCGCGAAGCCGGGCATGCGCGTCAAATAAGGCGCCAACGCCCCCTCGGGAACGCCGGCCGCGTCTCACGACAAGGCGCGCGCGTCCCACCGCAAACACCCCGAATGCCGGTCATCGCGTCCGGCCCGGGGTGTTTTTTCATGCCGGCGCACCCAGTGTCGGCGCTCGAGGGTGACGACCAGAGGCCGGCTGGCTAGCGCAAGTGATCCACGGGTAACGCCGTCGTGAATTTCACGGTTTCCATCGAGAAGCTCGCGCTAATGTCCTGCAGATCCGCCACGCGGATGAGCTTTTTGTAGAAACGGTCGTACGCAGCGATGTCCGGCAGGTACACCTTGAGCAGATAGTCGATCTCGCCGGCCATCCGGTGGATCTCCACGATTTCAGGCAATTCCCGTGCGCCCGCCACGAAGCGGACCATCCAGTCCTCGCTGTGCGTCGCTGCCTTGATGAACACGAACGCCGTGACGCGCAGATCGAGCTGCTGAGGGTCGCACAGCGTGACCTGCCCGGTGATGACGCCGTTTTCGCGCAGACGTTGCACGCGCCGCCAACAGGGCGTCGGCGACAGATGCACCGACTCGGCCAGCTCACCTAACGAGCGCGAGGCATCGGCTTGCAGATTTTCGAGAATTGCGAGATCGGTTTTGTCCACGGGTGCCACCTGGAGGGAAAATTTTTCCAAATCCTACCCGATTCGGCGGTAAGTTTGAAAGCCTTTACCTTTCACTGGCAAGTAAACTTCAGAAACATTCCGAAAACTGGGCGCACCATGAAAATCTTCACTCAACATCCCGCCTCGGTTGGCGAAAATTACCTCCAGCATATGGGATCGGCGATGTCCTTCGCGCTGCCCTTGCTGGTCGCGTGCCTGGCCTGCGTCGTACATGCACTGCTGCCGTTCCTGTTCGAAAAGACGGGAAGCCGAATCATCGTTCGCCTGCACGAACGCATGGTGACGCATCGCGACCGACGCGCCAAACCCGCTACCCAAACCGCGAAGGCGGATGTCCAACAATCGCGGGCGACGCCCTAAGGTCAAGTCAACCACGCCGCGCCACCGGCGTTCGCTGCACGTCCGGTCAGGGACGTTCCGACGCCGGATCCGGCGAACGCGACGTGACCGTCACCCGACCGTCGGGGCCGAAGTGTGCATTGAACATGCCCGGCGTGTTGACGCCGTCTTCCAGCCAGCGCCAGCTCCACACCGTCTCCTGCTTCAATCGGTACGCGGCAATGGTCGTCGGCTTGCCGAGCAGACGCCGCACGTCGTCCTGCGACATGCCCGGCCGCACCTGCGCGAAGTTCTCCGCCGAGAGCGCCTGGATCACGCCGCGCAGCTTTCCATCTGGCGCGATATCGACCATGTAGGTCCGCAGGCCGCCCGGCGCGCGGGGATACTCGAGCCGCCGCGAACCGTCGTCGTTTTCCCAGACGATTTCCGGCTTGCCCATCTGGTCGCGCACTTGCGCCTCGGTCGTCACCCCCGGCGTGAGGTTGCGCAGCAGCATGTCGTCCGGCTTGACGGCATTGAATGTATCGCGCGCTTTTTCGCGCATCTTGTCGATCTGCTGCTGGTCGCAGCCAAACAGACCCAGCAGACTCGCGAACAATCCCATGGCCACTCCCCAACGAAGACCTCGGCGCAGCCCCTGCGCCGAGTGAACAAAACTGCGCGACGTTGTCATCGGTAACGCCTCCTTTTCCCGTTTTTCTGCCGCCCCGCTCTGCTGCCCCCTTCGGTCAGTCGAAGCGACGATTGAACAGCACGTCGAAGCCGGACAGCGAACCGGTGCGCAGCACCAGTTGCCAGCGGCGTGACATCTGCCACGTAATCTTCACGATACTCGCGGCGCTGGTCAGGCTCTGCTCGTATCCCAACGCGAAGTTGTCCGAGATCGCCTTGCCCACCTTCACCACCTGCTCATCGTCCGACAGACCCGAATCGCTGGTGCCGATACTGAACTCGTCGATCCCCAGATCCTTGATGATGCGCCGGCCGCCGGTGGCCCCGAGCAGCGCCGTGGCCGCCCCCGCCATCGCCTGACGCTGGCCAAGGCCCGCGCCATCCGGGCCGTGGCCGAACATCAGCCACGAGAGCTTCTCCTCGTCCGACACGTTCGGCTCCGAGACGAGCGACACGCGCGGTTGGCGCACCGTGCCAGTGACCAGCACGCCGGCGGCAACCTCCTGGTTGCGACGCATCGCCTGAATGTAGATCTCGGGATTGTCCAGCGGACCGACGAAGTTGATTTGGCCGCGCTCGATCGCGAGCTTCCGGTCGAACGCTTCGTACGTGCCCTCCGCCACGGTAATCGTGCCGGTCGCCCGCATCGTCGTGAGCGGATCGCTTTGCAGGCGCACGCTGCCGCGCAACAGCAGGTCAGCACCAGCACCGACGAAACGGAAGTCCCGCCCCAGATTCACTTCCACATCGATGTGCGGCGAGAAGCGGCTGGCCGGCTTCGCGCCGAGGCGGGCGGCTTCCTCCTTCGCATCGAGCGGCCGGGTGCGGGCCTGCGCGCCGCCGCGCACCACCACGACATCGTCGCCGAGCTTCGGCGCACTGGTTGGCGGCAGCGCGAAACGCGCGCGGTCGATCGTGAACTTGCCGGTCACGGCCATGGCATCGCCACTGCCCGTCGCCCTCGCTTCGCCACTGAGCGAGAGTTGCCGGTCAGGCGCGGCGAACAATTGCAACTTGTCTGCCGCAAGCGTGATACCCAGCGTCGGCTCGGGCGTGTCGAGCCGGATGTTGCCCGTCGCCCGCACCGTGCCACCACCGCCGCCCGTCACGACCACGTCGCGCAGCACGATCTCGTTCGGTGTGAGCGCAATACGCACCCGTCCATCCTTGACCCGCACGCCCGTGTCGAACATCTGCACCGACAGATCGTCTGCCGTCAGCTCGCCCGTCGGACGCGGCTTGCCCACCGTGCCCGCCAGCGTCACTTGCAGGTTCGCACGCCCCTTGAAAGCAAATTGCGCCCCGGCCAGACGCTCGAACTTCGAGATATCCGGAATGGCAATGGCGACGCGTCCGGTAAGTGGCGCATTCTCCGGAACCTCGGGAATACCGCCCTGCACATGCAAGCCCGCCCGTACATCGGCGTCGAGCGTGCCGACCAGCGACGAGACGGCGTTGAGCGTCACGTGTGCGGCCTGCCCCGACAGGTCGATGCGTGCGCGCAGCGCCGAGATCCCGAGCGGCACGCGTGCACTGAAGCCGCCCTTCTCCGCGCTCAAGCCGGGCAGCCCCGTGATCGTCACCTTCACGCTTTCGTTCATCCCGCCGCGACGCAACGTGACATCGCCACTGCGACGCACGACTTCGACGAAACCGTCTGCCCGCTGACCGGTACGCACGTCCCATTTGCCGTCGAGCACGAGGTCGCTGGCAACGGACGGCAACTCGCCCGTGAACGCGCGCATCACGCGCAGCACCTGCGCGACGTCGAGCGTATCGATGGTGCCTGCGGTCTTCAGTTGCCCATCGCCGTAGTCGAGGTTCGCCAGCGACACCGCCCCTGCGCCCGTCACGAGTTTGGCCGCGCCGAGATGCACGCGATCGGCACTCACCTGGACCTGCCACGGGGCGGCCAGGTTGAGCTTCGGCACGCCCCGGTTCTCGAGCGTCTGGATCGTGCCGCGCCAGCCCGGCTTGCCGCGCGTGTCGGTCACGGCACCGGCAGCATCGAGACTCATGTCGAGCGGCGCTTCTCGCAGCTTGCCCGCCGCCTTCAGGTGCAATGTGTGCGCGCCGCGTGTGCCCGCCAGGGCGAGCGAAAGCCGGTCAAGCCGCACGATGTCGCTGGTCAGGCCCTGGCCGTCGAGCGTCACGTTCAGCCGGTCGCTCGCCGCGCCCGGCAGGCCGCCGCTGACATCCACCTTGCCGGTCAGATGCTGGAGTTTTTGCGTGCCGAAGACGAGCTTGTCGGCCGCAAGCGTCGCGACCACGACCGGACGCTCGATCGTGCCCGACACCTGCCCGTCGAGTTGCAACCGACCGCCGAGGCCGAAGCCGAGCTTGTCGAGCGACGGCGCATCGACTTTCACCGCCATCCTGTCGCCTGGCGTGCCGAAACTGCCGCGCAATTGCACCCGGTTGCCCGCCACGAGCAGGTTCGCGTCACTGGGCAGCAGGCGCGTGCCCGCCAGCCTCACCGTGCCCGACCCACTCATCGGCAAGTCGGCGTAGATGCCGTCCTGCAACGCGAATTTGAGCGCGAGTCCGAACGCCGGGCGCAGCGCGCCCTGCGCATCGAACTGTCCCGTGATACTCGCCGCAGGCGCCTTTGCACCGCGTCGTTGCGCGCCGTAAAGGTCATACCAGGCGGCGGGATCGAAGCGCGTGAGCTTGACCTGCGCCCGATAGGCGCCCGCATCGCCGCTTTCGAGAACGCCCGTGGCCGCGAGCGAACTGTTGCCGGCCTGCAGCGAGAGCGCATGCACCGTGGTGCCCCCGGCGTCGAGACCGACGTCGGCCAGCACCCGCCGGGCCGCGTCGCGCCAATCGAGAGCAACGCGCTGCCCGGTGCGGTCGAGTTTGACGTCGAGCGGCCCGCCGAGCTTCGTTGCCGGTAGCTTGCCGTACAACGCGCGCAGATCGAGATCGCGCATCGTCAGGGCGAAACCGCCGACGGTCGCCTCGGCATCTGCCGTCGCAGGCGGCGCCGCACGTGCGGCACTTGCTGCATTCGCCGCCGTCGCACCGCTCGCGGCCACCGACGCGGCAACCTTCTCCCGACGCAGCTCGCCGCTGCCGGTGAGCCGGGCGCCGCCCGCGAGCGTTAGCTCGATACCGGTCAGCGCCTGACGCGTCGCATCGAGCAGCACCTGCGTATGCAGGCTTTCGATGGGCAGCCCCCCGGCATCGATGGCGCCCGGCTTGGCATTTGTCACGGATACCGGCCCCAGCACGCTGAATACCTTGGTGCCGGGTGCCGGCCGCAAATCGGCCTGTACCGCGAGATCCGCCTGCGGCGCACCGGGATCGAAATCGTGCGGATTCAGATGATCGACCGACACCTGCGCGCGCGAGAGCGGCACGGCACTGAACGGCGACGCCGCAATGTGCGCCGTGCCGTTCAGCGTTTTGCCGCTCGCGGTCACATCGACGACCAACGCGTCGAGCGAGCCGGACAACTCGGCCTGCAGGGTCACAGGAATATCGCCGGCCTTCGCCTGCAAGCCAACATTGCCGCCCAGCGCGAACGGACGCCGGCCACTAATTTGCAGCGTGGCCTGCACCTCGCCGTAGGGGGTACCCAGGTGCTCGACCTGAATCGTGTGTTGCGTGCCGTCGCTGCGCGCAGCGATGCGAACATCCTCGAGCACCAGCGCGGGCGAATGCAGCGTGAGCTTCGCCACGCGTACATCGTTCAGCGTAAGGCCGAGCGGCAGACGCAGGCTCGACGGCATCGTCGTGGGCGTGGTGGACGGTGGCGACGGCGCGAACGCCATCTCCACCTCCCCCGCATGCAACGTGTCGACGGTGAAATGCAGCGGACGCAAGCGCAAGTCCCAACGGCTCTCGAGTCGACTCACGGTGATGCGCGTCGCACCGTCGAGATAGCGCACGTCGCTCACGGTGAAGCCATGCGCGAAGCTGCCGCTGCGCCATTCGCCCGAGAGCTTGCCGCCGAGGGTCGACACCGCCGTCTGCCAGAGCCAGCGGCTGCCGCGCTCGCTCGACATCGCCCAGAGCAGCGCGCCGATCGCCAACACGACGATGAGCAGGACGGCAAGCAGGCCCCCCGCCAGCGGACGCCTCCATCGCCGGCGATACGCAGGCGGCGGCTCGGGAGGAGGCGGCGGCGGCGCGGCGGTATCGAGCGGCATCGTCATCAGAACGCCACCCCCAGCGAAATGGCCGGGCGGAACTGCCTGCCGCGCACGCCATAGCCCAGATCGAGGTTCACCGGTCCGACCGGACTGCGCCAGCGCACACCGACGCCCACGCCGTGGTAAAGCGGCGTGGGATGGCGATAGTCGTCGGTGGCCGTGCCGACGTCCCAGAACACCGCCCCGCCCCAGTCGCGCGTGACCCAGCGTTGATACTCGAGGCTTGCCGTGCCTAGGAACTTCGTCGGGAACGTGGTGCCGTTCTGCTGGCGGCCAATGCTCTGATACGTATATCCGCGAATCGACGACGTGCCGCCCGCAAAAAACAGCAGCGACGACGGAATCCGGTTGCTGCTGCCGTTCGTGAGCACCGCGCCAAGTTCCAGGCGCGCGATCACGATGTCGCGCTGCCCGACGGGAAAGTACTGACGGATACGGCCATAGAGACGCGCAAAACTCTGATCGGTGAGCAGGGGCTTCGCCGCGACGCCGATCTGCGTGTTGATGATGTTGCCCTTGCGCGGAAAGATCAGGTCGTCGACGTCACGACGGTTCCACGACAGCGCCGGCACGAGCGCCTTGTTGAGGAAGGGCTGACCGCCGTCGGGACGCTCGTCCGCACGATAGAAGTCGAGGGTATAGGCCCAGTCGTAGCGATCGCGCGAGCGGGCGCGCTTGACACCGATCTGGGTCGAGCGCTGATCGAGGCCGTTCAGATAGGTGCGCTCGAACGCGCCGCGCAGGCTGTTGGTGTACGCGCTGGTGTCCGGCGGCATGGCGATCTCGGCATAACCGCCCTGCCGATACTGCTCCAGACGCGCCTGCGTATCGAACGTCCACGCGCGGCCGAACAGGTTGTAGTACGAATAACGTCCGTTGACGCTCGCGCCGGTATCCGTCGTATAGCCGACCCCGCTGCGCACGCGCTGCGTGGGGAATTCGCGCACCTTGACTTCGACCGGTGCATTGTCGGCCCGCGCCGGGTCTTCCGTCACCGAGATGATGACGTTCGAGAAATACGGCGTGGCCTGGATCTGGCGCTGCAACTCCCGCAGGCGCTCGGCGTCGAACGGTTCGCCCACGGACAACGGATTGACGTTGCGGATGATCTGGGCCGGATAGCGCCGCGTGCCGGAGATGACGAGCGGACCGAGGGTGAACGGCGGACCGCTCTCGTACGACGCGGCGAGCGAGGCAATATCGTTGTCCGCATCGACCACGGCACGTGCGAAGGTCATTTTCGCCGCGTGATAGCGCTTCTGTCCCAGTTGAAACAGCGTGTCGTCCTTCGCCTTGTCCCAGTCGGCCTGTCGGAACGGGGCACCCACCGGCAACGCCCAGGCGTTGCGCAACTGCGTCACACGCTGTGGATCCTGATCGAGCACCGGGCCGGTGAAGGTCAGATCGACGTTCCTGATATGCGTGCGCGGACCGGACGCCACCACGACGTGAACGTCGTGCGTCCCGTTGATGGTGGCCACGTCCACGTGCGTGACGGGCGAGAAATAACCTTCCGTCGACGTAAGTTCCTGCACCTGCTCGCCCACGGTTGCAATCAGGTGCTCGAACTGGGCGTCGCCAATGTCGTCGCGCGCAGCGTAGCGCACGAGATCGAGATTGTCGTTGAGCAGCTTGGCCAGGCCGTTGGGCGCGTCGACACGAACGCGATAGTCGGCTTGCGCCGCCGCTGGCAGCCCTGCGCCACAGGTCAACGCGGCCAGCGTTACCAGCACGGCCGGCAACGTGCGCGAAGGGGGCACGCCGAGGCGACGGCAAACGTCGTAACCGGGTGGGATCTGCGAGACGGTCAAAACCTTCCTTGGAATCTTCAATGTTGCCGCCGGTCGTCCGGCGTGCGCTCAACGGCGCCCAATCGCGCCTTGTGTGCAAGCATGGCACATCATTTGCGCGTGCGATGCATAGGTGAGTCGTATTTGACCATATCCCATCCCCCCGTTCACCGGCTCGACCCAAAACAGCCAAAAGGGTGGATCGAGACGGGTTTGCGGTAGAATCTGCGTCGATTGGCGCCGTCCCGATGGCGCCACCGCTGCCTATTTTTCGAGCCATCGACCATGTACGAGTCCGACATCACCCAATTCATCAAGCAACTGAAGGCTGAGAAGCCGACGCTGGAAGCGGAGCAACGCCAAGGTCGCGCCCTGCTGTGGGACAAGCAGCCGATCGACATGGACGAGCGTCGCCAGGCCCAGCAGTCGCGTGTGGCCCAGCAGCCTTACGTTTACCTGGGCGAGTAAGTCGCCGCCACCCGGCCGAGTCCCGTCTTGAATCCGAGTCCGCCCGACGATCCGTCGCAGGCGTCCGAGCCGATCAGCGACATCGCGCCGGTGACTGCGCACGTCGATACGACGCCGCCAGCGGCACCGGACGCAGCGGACGCCACCGAGGCATCGGCGCCCCCGCCGCGCCCGGCCGATCAGCCGACGACGGAACTGCCCGCGCCGCAGAACGGCGAGGACTCCACGCCCGACACGGTCGACGGCGTGGCGCGTGCTCGCCTGTACGGCGAGCCGCTCTTCGCCCTGCCGAACGACCTGTACATTCCGCCGGATGCGCTCGAGATCTTTCTCGAAGCCTTCGAAGGCCCGCTCGACTTGTTGCTGTATCTGATCCGCAAGCAGAACTTCAACGTGCTCGACATTCCGATGGCGCAGGTCACGAAGCAGTACCTGCTCTACGTCGACCAAATCCGCAGGACCAACCTCGAACTCGCGTCCGAGTATCTGCTCATGGCCGCGATGCTCATCGAGATCAAGTCGCGCATGCTGCTGCCGGTCAAGAAGGCCGACACCGGCGAGGAAGCCGAGGACCCACGCGCGGAACTCGTGCGCCGCCTGCTTGAATACGAGCAGATGAAGCTCGCCGCGCAGAAGATCGATACGCTGCCGGTGCTCGGCCGCGACTTCCTGCGCTCGCAGGTCTATATCGAGCAAAGCCTGCAGCCGCGCTTCCCCGAGGTCGACGCCGAGGACCTGCGTGCCGCGTGGGCCGAAGTGCTGCGCCGGGCCAAGCTCGTGCAGCATCACAAGATCTCGCGCGAAGCGTTGTCCGTGCGCGAGCACATGAGCCAGATTCTGCGACGCTTGCAAGGCGCACGCTTCATGGAGTTCACCGAACTCTTCGACGTCACGCGCGGCGTGCCGGTCGTCGTGGTCAACTTCGTCGCCATGCTCGAACTCTCGCGTGAGTCATTGCTGGAGATCACCCAGGCCGAGCCGTTTGCGCCGATCTATGTCCGTCTGACCTACTCGCCCAACTGAGCGCCCACTGAGCGCGCGGGGAAACCTCGGGGCGGCGGGATTCCGCCATGCGAGCGCGGTTTTGCGCACGCCCGCCGAGATTTCCTCTACAATCGCCCGGACGTTTTGGCGGCCACGCCCTTGCCAGACAAGGCGCGCGCCACGCCTGGACGTAACACACACGTACGCCAAGCACGGAACCTCAATGAAAGTCATCCCCTCGATTCACGAACTGCGCGACCAACTGCGCGGACAGAATCGCATTGCCTTCGTGCCCACGATGGGCAACCTGCATGATGGACATCTGTCGCTCATGCGACTGGCGCGCCAGCACGGCGACCCGGTCGTTGCGAGCATTTTCGTGAACCGCCTGCAATTCGGGCCGAACGAAGACTTCGACAAGTATCCGCGCACGATGGCCGACGACGTCGAGAAGCTCACGCGCGAGAACGTCTATGTGCTGTTTTCGCCCGACGAAAAGGAGATGTATCCGGAGCCGCAGGAATACCGCGTCGAGCCGCCCCACGACCTGGGAGACATTCTCGAAGGCGAGTTCCGCCCCGGTTTCTTCACGGGCGTGTGCACGGTCGTCACCAAGCTGTTCTCGTGCGTGCTGCCGCGCGTGGCCGTGTTCGGCAAAAAGGATTACCAGCAACTGATGATCGTGCGCAGCATGTGCCGTCAGTTCGCACTACCGATCGAAATCATCGCCGCCGAAACGGTGCGCGCCGACGACGGCCTGGCGCTGTCCTCGCGCAACCGCTACCTGTCGGACGCCGAGCGCGCCGAGGCACCGCAGCTCTATCGTTTGCTGGGCGAGGTTCGCGACGCGGTGAACGACGGCAAGACGGACTACGCCGCACTCGAAGCGGCGGCCATGCAGACGCTGACCGAGCGCGGCTGGAAGCCGGATTACGTGGCGATTCGTCAACGTGCCAACCTGCGCGTGCCGGCACCGGGCGCCGCCCCCGCCGAGAGCCTCGTGGTGCTCTCCGCAGCCAGGCTCGGGGCCACGCGCCTCATCGACAATCTCGAAATCTGAGCGCCGGGCACGCCGCACACGGTCGGATGACCGGTGCCGCGTGCTCCCGACACAAGCCGCGCGTGCCGGTTGCACGCGCATCTTTCGTCGCGCCGCTTGCGCGACACCGCAACACTAGAGGCAAGCCATGTACCGCACCATGCTCAAGTCGAAGATCCACCGCGCCACCGTGACGCATTGCGAATTGCATTACGAAGGCTCGTGCGCGATCGACGAGAACCTGCTCGAAGCCTCGGGCCTTGTCGAAAATGAGCAAATCGACATCTTCAACGTCAATAACGGCGAGCGCTTCACGACCTATGCCATTCGCGGCGAGCGCGGCAGCGGCATGATTTCGCTCAATGGCGCCGCGGCCCGCCGCGCGCAACTGGGCGACGTCGTCATCATCGTGTCGTACGCGCAGGTCGAGGAACAGGCCGTGCTGGCCGGGTTCAAGCCCAAGCTGGTGTTCGTTGACGAGAAGAACGAGCAGAAGGGCGAGCGCGACCACGTGCCGCTGCAAGCCTGGGAAGAGACGCGCGCCTTCGAGGCCGCGCAAGCGGCCAAGTAAGGCGGCGCGTCAACGCGACGCGATGAACGCCGTAATGCCCTCCCATTGCGGCAGATCGCGTTCGACGCGTCCCGGCGCCACATCCCACAGCGTGAGGCCGTGCGCGGCGAGCTGCACGTAGTTCTGCGTGTTGCGCAACATGCCGAGTACCGGCAGGCCTGCCTCCTCGCAGTAGCGCGAGAGCTGGTCGGCCGCGCGGGTGCGGGCATCGACCCGCATGCCGACGACGCCGATGCGCACATCCCCCTGGCGCACCGCCCGCACCTCGCCCAGCGTCTGCAGGAAGTCACGCGTGGCGAGGATATCGAAGATCGACGGCTGCAACGGCACCAACACGTGGTCGGCCAGCTTCAGGATCGAATCGAGCCGCTTGCCGTGCAGGCTGGCCGGCGTATCGAGCACCGCGTGGGTCGTGCCCTTGGGCGGGCGGGCGATCTCGTTGTGATCAACATCCCAGGTGGCGATCGAACGCAGTCCGGGCGGGCGCAAGTCCAGCCAGGCCCGCGACGACTGCTGCCGGTCGGTATCGCCCAGCATCACGGCGTGGCCCTGCGCGGCCAGATAGCCCGCCAGATTCGTAGCCAGCGTGCTCTTGCCCACGCCCCCTTTCGGATTCGCCACCACAATCACCGGCATTGCAGACTCCCCTAGGTCGATTTGCCGTTCATCTTACAACGGCTGGATGGCGGCCTTGCGTCAGTCAAACCGCGTCGCGCATTAGCGCAGGCACGCCCACACGCGCGTCAGATCCAGGTGCGCCGCCAGCGAATCCGCCAGCCGATCGAGCGACGCCTCGCGCAATACGTTGTAGTCCTGCGCCTCGACATCACGGGCACCGGCCCAGGTCAATAGCGCATGCAGGGCCTGCGGCGTATCGAACAGGCCATGCAGATACGTGCCCATCACCTGATCGTCGGCCGAGCGGGCACCGTCAGCGCGATCGGTCCCGTCAGACACTGAAGACACGTCAGACACGTCAGACACTGAAGACACGTCAGACGCCTCGCCCGCCAACCAGACGGCCGGTCGTTCGAGCGCCGCCCCATGCGTCACGCCCATGTGAATCTCGTAGCCGCTCACCGGGGCATCGCCGACGCTCAGGCGTCCCGCCACGAGACGGAGCTGCTTTTGCGGCTGCATCGTGGTCTCGATGTCCAGCCAGCCGAGGCCAGCGGTCGTCCCCGCCTCGCCTTCGAGCCCGAGCGGGTCGTGAATCGCCGTCCCGAGCATTTGCAAGCCACCGCAGATGCCGAGCACCTTGCCGCCGTAGCGCAGATGCCGGGCCATCGCCGGCGCCCAGCCCTGCGCGCGCAGCCAGGCCAGATCGTCCCGCACGTGCTTGCTGCCGGGCAGGATCACGAGATCGCTGTCGGGCCACGGCTCGCCCGCGCCGACGTAGCGAAAGTCGACCTGCGGATGCGCCCGCAAAGCGTCGAAATCGGTGTGATTGCTGATGCGCGGCAAGGCCGGCACCGCGACGCGCAAACGGATCTCGCCGCGCGCGGCCGAATGGCGCTCGCCGGGCAGCATGTCCTCGCCGTCCAGATGCAGGCCATGAAGATAGGGCAGCACGCCCAGCACCGGAATGCCGGTGCGCGCCTCCAGCCATTCAAGTCCGCTGGTCAGCAGCGACGGATCGCCGCGAAACCGATTGATGATGAAGCCCTTGATGCGCGCGCGCTCGCTGTCCGACAGGCACGCTAGCGTGCCAAGCAGTTGCGCGAACACCCCCCCTCGGTCGATGTCGGCGACGAGCAGCACCGGCGCGTCGACGGCTTCGGCAAACCCCATGTTGGCAATGTCGCGCGCACGCAGGTTCACCTCGGCCGGACTGCCTGCCCCTTCGACGAGCACCGCGTCGTAGCCGGTGCGCAAACGCGCGTAGGCAGCCAGCACGGCGGCCATCGCACGCGGTTTGTACGCGTGATAGGCGCGCGCGTCGAGATCCGCTACGACGGCGCCGCCGATGATGACCTGTGCGCCGCGGTCGCTGCTCGGCTTGAGCAGCACCGGATTGAAGTCGGTGTGCGGCGCGATGCCGGCCGCCTGGGCCTGCAGCGCCTGAGCGCGCCCGATCTCGCCGCCGTCGGCGGTCACGGCGCTGTTGAGCGCCATATTCTGCGGCTTGAAGGGCGCCACGCGCACGCCTTCGCGATAGAGCAGGCGGCACAGCGCGGCGACCACCGTGCTCTTGCCCGCGTCCGAGGACGTGCCCTGGATCATCAGGGTGCCCCGGTGGGCGCCTGTGGACGCACCGAAATTGACAGGGATTTCACTCATGACAAGGATTATCGCATCGGGCCCTCGTACAATATCGCCCATGAGTGCCCTCGACCTGACTTTCGTGCTGGGTGGTGCCCGCTCCGGCAAGAGTGCGTTCGCCGAACGTCTTGCCGGACAGAGCGGCCTGCCGGTCACCTACGTCGCCACCGCCACGGTGGGTGACGACCCCGAGATGCGCGCGCGCATTGCACATCATCGCGCGAGCCGTCCGGCGCACTGGCCTACCGTGGAAGTCGCTCGCGACCTCGCGGGGACGTTGCGCGACATCGCCCGCGATGGGCATTGCGTGCTGGTCGACTGCCTGCCGCTCTGGCTGGCCGGGTGGCTCTGTCCGCCCGACGATCATCCCGAAGGGCCCGCCAGCGATGCGCAATGGCATGACGTCGTCGACGCGCTCGAGCGCACGCTCGACGTGCTGCCCGGCAAGATCGTCATCGTCAGCAATGAAATCGGACTCGGCGTGATCCCGATGGGTGCGCTCACCCGGCGCTATGTCGATGCGCTGGGCCGTCTGAACCAGCGCGTCGCGGCGCGCGCCCCGCAAGTGCGTTTTGTCGTCGCCGGCGTGCCGATGGCCGTCAAAGGATAATCGCCGATGCTCACCGACATCGCCCCCGAATCGCTCTGGCTCGCCGCCCTGATCGGCGTACTGCTCGACGCCTGGCTTGGCGAACCACGCCGATGGCATCCACTGGTCGGGTTCGGCTACATCGCCAATGGCGTCGAAGCGTGGCTCAACGCCCCCGGCATCCAGGACAAGCCGGTCAGCGCCATGACGCGCGGCGCGTGGGCGTGGGCGATCATGCTGGTACTGCCCGTGCTGGTCGCCTGGGCGCTGACGTTCTTGCCCGGCTGGGGCGGCATCGTCTGGCAAGCCCTCGCGTTGTACGCCGCCCTGGGGGCGCGCAGCCTGCGCGAGCACGTGATGCCCATCGCCCAGGCGCTGCGCAACGGGGATCTGGCACAAGCGCGCGCCCTGACCGCTCGCATCGTTTCGCGCGACACCGAGGACGCGAGCGCCTCCGATCTCGCGCGCGCAACGGTGGAGTCGACGCTGGAGAACGGCAACGACGCCATCTTCGGCGCGCTGTTCTGGTTCGCCATCGCGGGGGCGCCCGGCGTCGTTCTGTTCCGGCTGGCGAACACGCTCGACGCCATGTGGGGCTATCGCTCCGACACGTTTCTGTACTTTGGCCGACCGGCCGCGCGCATCGACGACATCCTCAACTGGATTCCGGCACGGTTGACGGCCGCAAGCTACGCGATCTTCGGCGACGTCGCCCGGGCCATCGAGTGCTGGCGCACGCAGGCCGGCGCATGGTCCAGCCCCAACGCCGGTCCGGTGATGGCCGCCGGGGCGGGCAGTCTCGGTGTCCAGTTGGGCGGGCCTGCCCGCTATCATGGCGAGTGGGAGGCACGCCCGGCGCTGGGCTGCGGTATGGCACCCTCGGCGCAGCATATCAAGGCCGCGTGGCGGCTCATCTCGCGCGCGATGTGGATGTGGCTGATCGTCAGCGGTGCGCTGGCGCTCTTCGCGGCCTCACTGGCCGATGCCGTGCCGGGGGGAATGGTGTGAGCGTGGTGGCAATCTCCGCGCCGTGCGTGCCACCCGTGCCGCGCCACGGCGGTAATCTTGGCGAAGCCATCCTGCGATTTGGCCGCCCCCGCGAAGACTGGCTCGATCTGTCCACCGGCATCAATCCGAACGGCTATCCCGTACCGACACCTCCCGCGAGCATCTGGCGCGACTTGCCCGATGTCGTCGACGACCTGCGCGACGTGGCGGCGCGATACTATGGCGCGCCCGCCCAGGCCGTGGTGCCGTGCGCCGGGTCGCAGGCCGTTATCCGTGCCTTGCCCGCGCTGCTACCGCCGGGCCGCGTCGCCGTCGCCTCGCTCACCTACAGCGAGTACGCACCGGCCTTCGCGCAAGCCGGGCATACGCTTGTACCGTGGCTGGGGCCTGAGGCCGGATTGCCCGACGTCGACACCCTCGTTTGGGTCAATCCCGACAATCCAACGGCGCGATGCGTGTCGCATGAGACCCTCTCACGATGGCAATGCTCGCTGGCCGAACGCGGCGGGGTGTTGATCGTCGACGAGGCGTTTGCGGACGTCTCGCCGCAGGCATCGATGGCGCCTCACGCGGGCGAAGACGGCCTCGTCGTGCTGCGCTCCGTCGGCAAGTTCTTTGGGCTGGCGGGCATTCGCGCGGGCTTCGCGCTGTGTGCAGAGGGGTTGGCAACGCGCCTTGCCGAACGTCTCGGGCCCTGGACGGTCAGCGGCCCGGCAGGATTCGCTGTCCAAACTGCCTTGCGAGATACGGCGTGGCAAGCCGCGACACGCGAACGTTTGTTGCGGGATGGCGAGCGGCTACGCACACTGTTGCAAACGTATGGTTGGCCTGCGCAGGGCACCCCCCTCTTTGCATGGACACCGCATGCGATGGCGCCGCGGTGGCACGAGCAACTGGCGGCGCGGGGCATCTGGACTCGCCTGTTCGATGCGCACCCTGTGACACTCGCGAACGGCGGGACGCAGGTCCTGCCGAGCCTTCGTCTTGGCCTGCCGTCGACCGAGCACGAGTGGCAACGACTCCGGTCAGCACTGGCCGGCTCGCCCCCCGAATAACATTTTCGGGAACTGCAAAAGTCAGGGGCCGTCCAAAGTCTTCGTAACGCTCCCGAAGGGTCACCTCAAGCGTGCTTACCTCGTATCGAACGACGTGGGAGGCGTACCCTTTTCGTTACAAATTGAAGCATTTCTGCAACAAATGCACACAGTCATCGCCGAAGCGCGCCGTTAGACTGAAGGTTCTTTCGCAAGGGCTTTTCCCCGATAAAAGGACGACCAAATGAATAAACTGCCTCTGTTGCTCGCTACCCTCCTGACCGCTGCTGTCGTGACCGTCGGTTGTACGAAGAAGGAAGACCAAACGGCCGCGCCGGCCGCCGACACCTCGGCATCGGCACCGGCGGCAGACAATGCCGCACCGGCCAGCGATGCAGGCGCTGCCATGAGCGCTCCGGCATCGGACGCAGGTGCCGCCGCCCCGGCCCCCGCCTCCAACTAAGGCTGCCAACCGGTTGGCCGGACGCTGCTGCGCGCGCCGTGCCGTTGCAGGACGCGGCCGTCCAGCCGAGGCCCGCAGTCAAGCGCCGGTAACGCCCTGACAACGCGTCAGCGACCGCGCCCCCTGAACGCTCCGGCGTCAGGGGGCGCGGTCGTTTCAACGTGTGGCGCGATGTGCCGCAAGGTGTCCGGCGATGCTTCGGGCGATACGTCTGGCGAGGCGCTCTTGAACGCGTCCCGTTATTTGACCAACGTCACACCGCCATCGATCACGCCGTAGGCTTGCACCTTGCTCGTGCCAGCCGCGCCACGCCCCGCGCTCGAACTGCCGTTTGCGTCCGGTGCCGCGCAGGCACCGAGCATTGTCGCCAGGGCGAGCGCCAGCGCGCTCATCGTTCCGATATTTCGCTTCACGACATCCACTCCTCGAATCCCGCGCGCACGGGCCGCGCGTATGGGCCTGAAAATGGCCTGAAAATGGCCTGACGCATTCTGACCTGTCGCGTCACGCATCGTTCGACCTCTCCTGGGTAGCATCGGTTCGCCGGGGCAAACGCGCCCCCTTGTCGCGACGCCGCAACCCGCAGAGAATGGCGAGTCGGCACGCAGGCCCCCGCGTCTTCGCGACGCTGCGCCGTCGCCGCCGGATGCCCTCCAACCCCTCAGTCGCTCGCCCAGATGCCGCTCAATCTCCCGGCCATGCACCATCTTCGTCGTCTTCGCCTTGTTTCGCGCTTTCGGCCATCTCCGCGCTTTCCGCGAATTCGCCGTCATGGACTCGCCCTGGCCGCCGCCTGTCTCGCCGCGTTCAGCGCGCACGCCGCGATCTCCGTCAAGGATGACGCCGGTGCCACGGTCACCCTCGCGGCCCCGGCCCAGCGCGTGGTGAGCCTCTCCCCGCACGCGACCGAACTGCTGTTTGCAGCTGGCGCGGGCGACAAGGTCGTCGGCGTGGTCGCCTATTCCGATTACCCCGAGGCCGCGCGTCACCTGCCGCGCGTCGGCGACAACAGCGCGCTCGATCTCGAACGCATTCTCGCGCTCAAACCCGACCTGCTCGTCGTGTGGCGCCATGGGAACTCACAGCGTCAGGTCGAAGCACTGAGACAGTTGAAACTGCCGATCTTCTATTCCGAGCCAAAGCACTTGACGGATCTGCCCGCAGCGATCGAGACGCTGGGCACGTTAACGGGAACGCCCGCCAAAGCGCAAGCGTCGGCACAAGCCTTTCGTGCGCGTTACGACGCGCTGCGCAAACAGTATGCATCTCGCGCCCCGGTAAAGGTCTTCTATCAGGTATGGACGCAACCGCTCATGACACTGAACGGCAAGCATATGGTGAGCGACGTGATCCGGCTGTGCGGCGGTGTGAATGTTTTCGCCGACGAGGCGCCGCTCGTGCCCCGCGTGTCCGTCGAAGCGGTGCTGGCGAAACAGCCGGAAGCGATGTTCACGGCGACCCCCGGCGCAACGACCGCCGCCAAGCCGCTCGCCACGCTCGATGCCTGGCGCAAGTGGCCGCAGTTGCCTGCCGTGGCGCACAACAACCTGTTTGGCATCGACGGCGACCTCATCAACCGGCCCGGCCCGCGTATTCTCGACGGCGCGCGAACGATGTGCGAGGACCTCGACATCGTTCGCGCGCGTCGCCAAACGGCCGCGCAGTGACGCGGTAGCAAGGCCGTGGCGACGGCATAGCGCCATCACGCGATGGTTCGGAGAACCGACGGCTTACGCGTTCCAGCGAATCAATCGCGCGTGACCGTCGTCGGCGACGTGAAGGTGGCACAGGGCGCCGAAGTCGAGCGCCCACGTCAGGCATGCCGTCGTCGGCATGCGCAGCGCCGTTGCCGTGTGCAGCCGGATCGGCCCGGCGTGGGCGACGGCCACATGCACGTCTTCGGCGGCGCACGCCACGTCGCGCAACCCCCTCGCCCACGCGGCCATGCGCAACACGATGTCGCGTGCCGACTCACCACCAGGCGGCGCGAATCCGTTGATGTCGCGTGCCCACGCATCGAGGTCGTTCCGCTCGAGGGTGTCCCAAGGCCGCATCTCCCACGCACCGAAGTCCATCTCGGCGAGACGGACATCTTCCGTCACCGGCAAGCCGAACGACGCCGCCAACGCATCGGCCGCGCATCGTGCGCGCTGCAACGGGCTGCTGTAAATCGCCGCTGGCGTGCGCCCCTCGAGTTGCGCCACGAGTCTGGCCTGCATCGCGGCGACACACGTATCGAAGCGTGCCGCATCGACCCGCAGATCGGTCCGGCCGTAACAAACGGTCGACGCAACGTCGGGCGGCGGATGCCGCATCAGGATTAGATCCATGCGCACACCGTGAGATACAACGCGAGTTCGCCGAGTTGTTGCGCGAAGCCGAGCGTGTCGCCGGTGTAGCCACCGAGGCGCCGGCGTAGATAACGGATGAAGCCCGCGCGCAGCGCGATCAGTACCACGGCGCCCGACACGCCAGCACGCCAGTCGGGCCACGCCCACCACGGCACGCTGCACGCCACGCCGAACAGCAGCGCACTCATGCGCAAACGCTGCGCGACCGGCTTGGCCTTGCCTTCCGGACGAACATAATCGAGCGAGCGCAGCAGACTGATTGCCATGCTGCGGCTGGCCGCGTGGGCGCCGATCAGCACGACGGCAAAGCCGCCCCACCCGGCTGCCGCCTGAATGTCGACGAGCGCCTGCCACTTGACGGCAAGCGCCAGCCACAACGCCACCGCACCATAGGTACCGATGCGCGAGTCGTGCATGATCTCCAATGCGCGCTCGCGCGTGAACGCGCCGCCGAGCGCGTCGACCGAATCGGCCAGCCCGTCCTCGTGAAACGCGCCCGTGAGCAGCACGCTCACGGCCAATCCCAAGGCGATCGCGAGGGCCGGCGACCACAACAGGCCCATCGCCACCGTCAACAACGCGACCAGCGCGCCGACGAACACGCCAACGAGGGGGAAATACCGCGTCGCGGCATTGAGTTGCTCGGGCGAGTACCCGACCCACGGCGGAATCGGCACCCGTGTGAAGAACCCGAGCGCGGTCAGGAAAAGCCGCACCTGTCCCCGAATGCCCCCGAAGGTTTCTGGGAAGGCCCCTTCATGCGCCGACCGATCCTGCGTCACCCAAGCGCGCGACGGCGCGTCGCCATCTTGCGCGGGGCGCGAGGGATCGGGGGACGAGGGGTTCATTGCCCGGTCGCCTCGCGATCGCTCACGCCCGCGCCGTCGAACGTTGCCATCTCGCGCAGGAACGCGGCGGCGGCCTGGATGAGCGGCATCGCGAGCGCGGCGCCCGTGCCCTCTCCGAGACGCAGGCCCAGTTGCAGCAGCGGCGTCGCCCCGAGGATGTCGAGCATGGCGCGATGGCCGGTTTCGTCCGATGCGTGGGCGAAGACGCAATAGTCGAGCACGGCCGGCGACACGCGCGCCGCCACCAGCAGTGCCGAGGTGCTGATGAAGCCGTCCACCACGATGACGAGCCCCAACTTCGCGGCCGCGAGATACGCGCCGGTCATCATCGCGATCTCGAAGCCGCCGAAGGTGGCGAGCGTCTCCAGCGGGTCCGGCATCTCGTTCGCCGTGTGCGGATACGCCGCCAGCGCGCGTTCGAGCGTGGCGGCCTTGCGCGCGAGACCCGCGTCGTCGACACCGGTGCCGCGCCCGACACATGCCGCCAGCGGCAGACCGCTCAGACGCTGCATCAGACACGCCGCCGACGACGTGTTGCCGATGCCCATCTCGCCGAAGCCGATCATGCGCGTGCCACGCGAGGCGTGCGCACCGACGCGCGCCGCCCCGGCCGCGAGCGCCGTTTCGAGCTGCTCGCGTGTCATGGCGGGGGCCTCGAGGAAGTTCTGCGTGCCGCGTGCCACGGGAATGTCGACGAGCGAGGCATGCAGCGCCTGCGATGAGAAATCGGCCGCAACGCCCGCGTTCACGACTTCAAGCTCGATGCCGTGCGTGCGGCAGAACACGTTGATGGCGGCGCCGCCGCGCAGGAAGTTATGCACCATCTGCGCGGTAACGGCCTGCGGATACGGACTCACACCCGCGGCGACGATGCCGTGATCGCCCGCAAACACCAGCATGGCCGGGCGCGCGAGATCGGGGGTGGCGCTCTGCTGAATCCGGCCGACCTGGTGGGCCACGCGCTCGAGTGCGCCGAGGCTACCGGGCGGCTTTGTCTTGATATCGATGGCATGCGTGAGCGACGCGTCCATCGCCGTGGCCGGCGCGGCAATGTCGAAGAGTTCGGCGAGCAAGGGGCTGAGAGCATTCATACGGGGACGTCCTGGAACAATGCGGCGTTGATTACATTTCCACGCCGGCCTGCGCGCGGATGCCCTGGGCAAACGCGTGCTTGACCGGCGTCATATCGGTCACGGTGTCGGCCGCGTCGATGAGCGCTTGCGGCGCACCGCGGCCGGTAATCACCACGTGTTGCATCGCGGGCCGCGCCTGCAAATCGGCGATCACGGTGTTCACGTCGAGATAACCGAGCTTGAGGGCAATGTTGAGCTCGTCGAACAGCACCAGGGCGAACGACGGGTCACGCAACATCCGGCGTGCTTGCTCCCAGGCCGCTTCGGCCTTCGCGATATCGCGCGTGCGGTCCTGGGTCTCCCAGGTGTAGCCCTCGCCCATCACGTAAAACTCGCACTCCGACGGAAAGCGACGCAGGAAAGTCTCCTCCCCGGTCGGGATCGCGCCCTTGATGAACTGCACCACGCCCGTCTTCATCCCGTGCCCCATCGCGCGCACGACCATGCCGAAGCCGGAACTCGATTTGCCCTTGCCGTTGCCGGTCGTGATGACGATCACGCCGCAGTCACGCTGGGCCTGTGCGATTTTGTCGTCGACGACCTCCTTCTTGCGCGCCATGCGAGCGCGGTGGCGCTCGTTGCGCCCGTCGTCGGCGTCCGATTGGGATTGGGATTGCGGCGATTCTTGCGTCATGAACAGCACCTGTCAAAAGCGAGCGTGCGGCGCGGGACGGCCGCACGCGGGTGAAAGTGTACGCCGGCGAGTCGTGGCGTCATGCGCGCCACTCACGTGCGGCGCGCGGGCACGAGGGCCTCGTCGTCGCCGTCGCGAATGAGGCGCAGCGGATACCCGAAGGCATGGCTGCAATGCTCGGCGCTGAGTATGTCGCGCACCGGTCCGGCGCGCCATCCGCCCCGGCCGTCAAGCAGCAGCGCGTGCGTGGCGAAGCGACGCGCCAGATTCAAATCGTGGCAGGAGAAAATAACGGCGGCATCGTCGCTTTCGGCATGGCGCCCGAGTCGCTCCAGCGCGTCGATCTGGTGGTGCAGATCGAGATGCGAGACCGGTTCGTCGAGCAGCAGCAACGGCGTGGCCTGCGCCAGCACGGCGGCCAGCGATACGCGCTGGCGCTCGCCGCCCGAGAGCGTGGTGACGTCGCGTGCGGCGAAGCCCTCGAGACCGACCTGCGCGAGCGCGGTCATGGCGGCGGCGACGTCGTCGTCCGACTCCCACGCGCCCCAACGGCCTTGCGCCAGATACGGATGACGGCCCGCCAGCACGACTTCGAGCGCGCTGGCGCCGAAGGCGTCGCGTGTCTGTTGCGGCATCAGCGCGCGCACCTTCGCCAGGGACGCCGGACGCCACTGCGCCAGTGCCTTGCCGCCGATCGTCACACGGCCGCTGGCGGTGAGGGGCGCGTGCCGCGGCGGCGTGTCGTCGACGGGGCGCAGCCCCGCGAGCGTGCCGAGCAACGTCGTCTTGCCCGCGCCGTTGGGTCCGGCCAGGCACCAGCATTCGCCCGGCGCCACCACGAGATCGAGCCCATCGACCAGCACCCGCTCGGCGGCGCGCAGTGTCAGCGCATGGGTTTGCAACAGCGGAGCGCTCATCGGATGGCCCGCCGGGAAAGCAGCCACAGGAAGACCGGTACGCCGATCATCGCCGTGATGACGCCGACAGGCAGTTGTGTCGGTGCAATGATAGTGCGCGCCACCAGATCGGCCAGCATCAATAGCGCCCCGCCCCCGAGCGCTGCCGCCGGGAGCAGCATGCGCTGATCATTGCCGAAACGCAGGCGCAGGATGTGCGGTACGACGAGACCGACGAAGCCGATGCTGCCCGCGGTGGTCACCGCCACGGCCGTCGCCAGCGACGCCGCCAGGTAGATACGGGCACGCAGCGGGCCGACGGCCACGCCCACGCCCTGCGCCACCGCTTCGCCGCGCAACAATACGTTCAGGCGATGCGCCACCGGGCACACGATGAGCAGCGTCGCCGCGAGCGCGACCAGCGGCAGCCAGGCGCCGTCGACACCGTTCAGATCACCCGTGAGCCAGAACAGCATGCCGCGCAGGCTCGCGTCGGGCGCGAGCGTAAGAATGAGGGTGGCAAGCGCGCCGAAGCCAGCGGCCATCATCACGCCGGTCAACAATAATTGGGGACTGCTGTCTCGATCGTCGGGCCGCAGGAAGCTGCGGTGCGAGAGCGCCATCACGAGGGCGATGGCGGCAAGCGCACCGACGAAGGCGCTCGCCTGCACCCAGAAAAAGGGCAGCATGAGCGCCAGCGAAGCCAGCGCGGCCACGCCCGCGCCACCGGAAATGCCCAGCACGTAAGGGTCGGCCAGCGGGTTGCGCAACAGGGTCTGCATCAGCGTGCCCGCGACCGCGAGCAGGCCGCCACAGGCGAACGCCGCGAGTGCGCGCGGCAGACGCAAACGCCAGACCACATCGCCCGCGAGGCCGGCGTCATGACCGAGCAGCAGCGTGCCGATCTCGCGCAGCGAGACGGGCACGCTCCCCAGCATGAGCGACGCCACGAGAATGACCAGTGCCACACCGGCCAGTCCCGTCCATATGGCGAGGGCGCGACGCAACGTCATGCGGCGTTCCGCCCTGCGCAGGCGTCGTTAGAACTGCTTCCAGCCGAGCGAGACGTAGATCGCGCGCCCAAGGGTGTTGTAGCCATAGACCGTCTGGTATTGCTTGTTGAAGACGTTGTCGAGGTGCGCCGAAACGTACCAGGATTTGTCGATATCGTAGCGTGCCTGGAGATTCAGGAGCGTGTAGGCGCCGAGATGCTGGCCGCCCGTATCGTAACGCTCGCCACTGTAGAACATATCGCCGCCAACGGTGAACTTGTCGAATGTCTTCGACAGGCCGACTGAACCGAACTGCCTGGCGCGACGCGCGAGTTGCTTGTCGGCATCCAGATCGGTCGGGTTCTGGCGCGTGAACGACGCGCGCAGGTCCACGCCGAAGAACGGACGGCCGGCGTAGGTCAACTCAAGCCCTTCGACACGCGCTTTTGCGACGTTCGCAGCAGTGTACGGATACACCGTCAGCGACTGGATCAGGTTCGTGTAGTGGGTCTGGAACCCCGTCAGCTTGACCAGCCCAAGCCGCTCGCCACCGTTGAACTGGACGGCGAGCTCCTTCGAGATCGAGCGCTCCGGCTGCAGGTTCCGATTGCCGTAGCCCGGGTAGAACAACTCATTGAAGGTCGGCGCGCGGAAGCCGTCGGAAGCATTGGCCATGACCTTCCAGCGGTTCGTCAACTGGTAGCCGTAGCCCAGCCAGTAGCTGTTCGCTCCGCCGAAATCGGAATACACGTCGCGTCGTACGTTGGCCTGAATCTGATGCTTGCCGAACCAGCCTTCATATCCTACGTAGCCCGAATCGAGATGACGGTTGTTGCGGTCGTAGTTCGTGTTGCTCTCGACCGTCTGCTCCAGGCGCGTGTAGCCGGCGATCAGCTTCTGATCCGGCATGAACGCATATTCGTTGGCCCAGTCGATCTGGTTGCTCGACGTATGGAAGTTGCCGTTACCGTTGCCGTTCAGGTAGTTGTAGCTGTAGTCGTCGCCCTGTGTGACGGTGACGCGTGTCTTCCACTTGTCGGTGACGTTGCCCTTCGCGTAGCCGGAGATCTGACGCACACGGGCGTCGGTGTCGTTCAGGTCGGAGGGCTTGCCGTAGGCGTTGTCGTAGCTGCTGCTGCCATCGCTCTGGAACAGGCGCGCGCCAACCTCCCACGTATCGCCGACCTTGCGCGAGAGCGTTGCACTCACGCTGGTGTTGTCGTCGCCGTTACGGTTGGGGTTGACCTTCGGGGCGAAGCGCGGGTCCTGCGCCGAGATGCCGTTGGTGTGAAACCGCGAGACATCGAGCGAGAAGCGCGTCTTGCCATCGTCGAACGAACCCGCGATACCGGCGTTGGCCTGTGTCGTGTTGTTCGTGCCATAGCCCACTTCGGCGTAGGCGCGCGGTGGGCCGTCATGGCCCTTGCGCGTGAAGATCTGGATCACGCCACCGACGGCCTGCGAACCGTACAGCGCGGAAACGTTGCCGCGCACGATCTCGATGCGGTCGATTTGCGACACCGGGATCTGGGCGATGTTGGTCGTGCCGGTCGTGGCCGCATTGACGGGCACGCCGTCGATGAGCACGAGCGACGCGTTCGATGCCGCACCGCGCATGAAGACGCTGGCCGACGTGCCGAAGCCCCCGTTCTGCACGATCTCCACGCCAGCCTGCCCGCGCAGCAGCGTCGGCAGATCCTGCGCCTGACTGCGTTCGATGTCTTCGCGCGTGATGACCGACGTGGCGGCCAGCGTGTCCGTCAGCATCTGCTCGGTGCGCGAGGCCGTGACAACGGTCGCCTTGAGCTGGACGGCAGTGGCGTTAGCGGTCGCGGCGTTGTCCGTCGCCGGTGTCGATGCGGTATCGACGGACTGGGCCGACTGGGCATGGGCGCCGATGCTGGCGGCCAGCAGGGCCACCGCGAAGGCAATACGATGCCGGACGGAAACAACGGTGGCGGGCGCCGAAATAGCGCGGCTGGTGTGGATAGTGCGGGGCAAGGCAGGCGCGTGCAGCGCCATCGCGCGAACGTGGGTGCGCATGGTCGGGTGTGGCTTCCGTAGTTTTTTTATTGCCTAGGCCCGTTCCCCCGCAGGCCGCTGGCGCACGGGGAGCGCCGGTGACACGTCACGGATGCAAAGCATCGACACATGAAAACGACGATAGCCCGCCCCCGGCTGCGCCGGAAGGCATGGCGTTTCCCCACTCACTCAGGCCGGTATCCGGGCTGGTCATCGTGGCGCCTGACCGGCCTTCCCGCGAGCGGATGGCTCGCAGTGGCGATGGAGGTGAAGCGCGTTTTCGGAAACCTTTCGGGCCGAAAGAATGACTTACCGTTGCGGGGGCAGCACAGGTTGGCCAGCCCGTGTGGGGACGCGGCTCCCTGTTTCCCGTTTAACTGCGCATGCCGGGGAGGCGTGCGCGAGCACCGAAGTGCCGCAAGTGTAGGGGCCATTCGAACGAGCGTCAATGCTCATTCGTCGGGCATTGGCCGCCGATTCCGTTAGAATGTAGGGCAATCAAGAGGACGCAGCCCAATGCTCACCGATCTCGACAATCTCACCGATAAAATTGAACAGTTGGTTGCGATCAGCCAACGTTTTCATCAACACAACCAGGCGCTGCTCGCCGAACTCGATCGCGCGCGTGTCGAATGCGACGACACCCGCACTGCCATCGAGCAATTACGGGCCGAGCGCGACGCCCTGCGTCTGCAGCGCGATCAACTCGCCGCCAAGATCGACGAGGCGCAGGTTCGCCTGAACGCCATTCTGGAAAAGCTCCCGACGCAGAACGCCACTGAAGGTCAAATGGATCTGCTCGGCACCCCCGGTGGAGAAAACGCATGACGATCAAGCAGCTTGAAGTCAATATTCTGGAACAGTCGTACCGCCTCGCCTGCCCGCCGGAGCACGAGGCCGACCTGCTGTCCGCCGTGTCGCGCGTCGATGCCGAGATGAGCAAGGTTCGTGCGCAAAGCAACGTGCGCGGCACCGACCGGATTGCCGTCATGGCAGCCTTGAGTCTGGCATCCGAATTGCTTGCTCTGGAAAAAAGTATTGCGGCGGGACAAGCATTCCCCGCAGAAGAAATTCAGAGTAGAATGCATCGCATGAACGAACGATTAAGCGCAGTGATCGATCAGTATCAAAGCTGAAAATTCACGGGCTGCCGTTTGATTCAAAAGGTTAGTTTTCCCTGCCTGGTTCGCGAAAGTCATAGATTCCTTGAACCAATGATCTGTTGCAGGTTGCGGAAGTTTGTAGTGCTGGTGTGATCGTCACTCCGTCTGATGAACCCGAAGCGTTACTAACCGCGACCACCTTGAACCTCACGGTTCAGGATGCCGGCTTAGCGGCTGAGGCGGGGACCCATACACGGCACTGCACTTGCAGTGCCGTTTTTTTTGCCTGTCGCTTTCGTATCGAAAATGCGTTCGCGCAAAAAAGAAAGCGGCCCGCAGGCCGCTTCCTCTGAGTCGCATCACACCGGCGCGACAGGTCGATCAGAACTGCGCTTCATTCAATGACAGCGCTGACGCCGCCCCTTCGGTAATCGTCTGCGCGAGCCCCGGGGCGCGTGTGAGGAAGTGATCCGCAAAGAAGCGCGCAGTCCCGACCTTGGCATCGTAGAACGACGGATCCTGATCGCGCAGTTTCTGCGCGGCCAGCAACGCACGGCCCATCTGCCAGCCGCCCAGCACGATACCGGCGAGCGTCAGGTACGGCACACTGCCCGCGAACACCGCGTTCGCATTGTCTTGTGTGTTAGCGACCACGTAGTCGACCACCATCGACAGCGCTTCACGCCCCTTCGCCAGACGTTCCGCCACAGCCTGGCCTACGCCGCCCAGCGCGCGCAGTTCGTTTTCCGTCACCATGATCTGCTCGCACAACGCGCGCGCCACGGCCCCGCCGTCGCGCACCGTCTTGCGGCCAATCAGATCGTTCGCCTGGATCGCCGTCGTGCCTTCGTAGATCGGCAGGATGCGGGCGTCGCGGTAGTACTGCGCCGCGCCCGTCTCTTCGATGAAACCCATGCCGCCGTGCACCTGCACGCCCAGGCTCGTCACCTCCAGCGACATCTCGGTGCTCCAGCCCTTGACGATCGGCACGAGGAATTCGTACACGGCCTGTGCGCGTTTGCGCTCGGCGGGGTCGGCCGCGTGATGACCGATATCGGCCTGCGCTGCCGCCACGTAGGCAAGGGCACGCGCGCCTTCGGTCAGCGCGCGCATCGTCATGAGCATGCGCTTGACGTCCGGGTGATGAATGATGGCCACGGCGTCGCGCGATGAGCCATCCACCGGGCGGCTTTGCAGACGTTCGCGGGCGTACGCCACGGCATGCTGATACGCACGCTCGGCGATCGCCACGCCTTGCATGCCCACTGCGAAGCGCGCCGCGTTCATCATGATGAACATGTATTCGAGGCCGCGATTCTCCTCGCCGACAAGGTAGCCCGTTGCCCCGCCGTGGTCACCGAATTGCAGCACCGCCGTCGGGCTTGCCTTGATGCCGAGCTTGTGTTCGATGGACACACAGTGCACGTCGTTGCGCGCCCCGAGGTTGCCCTCGGCGTCGACGTTGAACTTCGGCACGATGAACAGCGAAATGCCCTTCACACCCGGGGGCGCATCGGGAGTGCGCGCAAGCACGAGATGCACGATGTTCTCGGCCATGTCGTGTTCGCCGAACGTAATGAAAATCTTCGTGCCGAAGACGCGGTACGTACCGTCGGCGTCGCGCTCGGCGCGCGTGCGCACCATCGCGAGATCGGAACCCGCTTGCGGCTCGGTCAGGTTCATCGTGCCGGTCCACTCGCCCGAGAGCAGCTTCGGGACATAAAGCGCGCATTGCGCCTCGGTGCCCGCGGTGAGCAGCGCTTCGACAGCGCCGTCGGTCAGCAGCGGGCACAATGCGAACGACAGGTTCGCGGCATTGAGCATTTCCGTACACGGCGTGGCGACGAGCTTCGGCAGTCCTTGACCGCCGAACGCCTGCGGATGCAGCACGCCCTGCCAGCCGGCGTCGGAGAACTGACGAAACGCCTCCTTGAAGCCCGGCGTGGTCGTGACGACACCGTCCTTCCATGTGCTCGGCTGCTGATCGCCGATGACGTTCAGCGGCGCCAGCACTGCCTGATTGAAACGCGCCGCTTCCTCGAGCACAGCCTGCGCGAGTTCGGGCGAGGTGTCCTCATAGCCCGGCAGCGCCGAAATGCTCGTCAGGTCCGCCAGTTCGTTCATCACGAACTGCATGTCCTTGATCGGGGCCTGATAACTCATGTCGTTCCTCCAACGAATTCCGGTTGCCGGTGGATGATGGCAAATGCCGGTGTGCTTAGGATGTTTTTATGTTTTTGTTTGACCGATTCGCATGAAGACACCGCACCGTCGCCGGCCAGCCTCCTCATGCGGATCGGCTGCGGGAGAGAACCCCGCAGCCTCACCTCAAGACACGCTTACAGCGCGCTCGTCAGCTCCGGCACCACGGTGAACAGATCGCCCACCAGGCCGTAATCCGCCACCGAGAATATCGGCGCTTCCGGATCCTTGTTGATCGCCACGATCACCTTCGAATCCTTCATCCCC
>NZ_CABPRU010000018.1 GCF_902459705.1 Pandoraea terrigena
AGCGTGTCTTGAGGTGAGGCTGCGGGGTTCTCTCCCGCAGCCGATCCGCATGAGGAGGCTGGCCGGCGACGGTGCGGCGTCTTCATGCGAATCGGAAAGTCATGAAGGAAAAGCGATGGACAAAGTCGATTGCGTTGTGATCGGCGCGGGCGTGGTGGGGTTGGCTGTCGCGCGGGCCATGGCCATGGCCGGCCGCGAAGTGGTCATCCTGGAGTCCGGGCGCGCGATCGGCACGGGCACCAGCTCGCGCAACAGCGAAGTCATTCACGGCGGCATCTACTACCCGCCCGGCTCGCTCAAGGCGACGCTGTGCGTCGAGGGCAAGCACCGTCTGTATGCGTTTTGTGCGTCGCACGGCGTGGAGCATCGCCGCTGCGGCAAGCTGATCGTCGCGACGAACGCGCGTCAGGTGAGCGAACTCGAGGTCATTGCCGCCAACGCGCGCGCCAGCGGCGTTGACGATCTGCAATGGCTCACCGCCCGCGAAGTCGCCCAGCGTGAACCGGATTTGCACGTATCGGGTGCGTTATTGTCTCCGTCAACGGGCATCGTGGACAGCCATGGCCTGATGCTCGCGTTGCAGGGCGATGCGCAGAATGCCGGCGCCATGCTTGCGTTCGACGCTTGCGTCGTCGGTGCTCGCGTGGACCACGTCGACGGCATCGCGCTGGACATCGACACGGCGGGCGTTACGTCGACGCTGCTCGCCAACACGGTGGTCAACAGCGCCGGTCTTCATGCCGTGGACGTCGCACGTACGTTCGTCGGACTCGCCCCTGAACACATCCCGCAGCGCTATTTCGCGAAAGGGAGTTACTTCACCTGTACGCAGCGCGCGCCCTTCTCGCACTTGATCTACCCGGTGCCGGAACCGGGGGGGTTAGGCGTGCACCTGACGCTAGATCTGGCGGGACAAGCGCGTTTCGGCCCGAACGTGGAATGGGTCAGCGAAGTCGACTACACGGTCAATGTGGCGGATGGCGATGGCTTCTACGCGGCAGTGCGGCGCTATTGGCCGGCGTTGGCGGACGGCGCGTTGCAGCCCGGCTATGCCGGTATTCGCCCGAAGATCAGTGCGCCCGGTGAGCCGGCGGCAGACTTCCGCATCGATGGGCCAGCGATGCATGGTGTCGCGGGACTCGTCAACCTGTTCGGTATCGAGTCCCCTGGGCTGACGGCGTCACTCGCGATTGCCGACGCGGTGAGCGCGGCGCTTTGATGTGCGCATCGGCGTAGCACGCGAGCGGTGACCGGCGGTCGCCTTTGGCGCACCGGCGGCTATCTGTCTAACCCCGTCATGCGCGTCCAACGGTGCCGCGAGCGTTGCGCGGCATGCCTGTCGGACGAGAGTCGGTTCGTGAGGGTGGGCGTGGTGGGGCTGGCGATCAACGTACGGCAACCGGCGGCTTCCACGATGCCGGGTTCGTCCAGAACACACCGCGCAGGCGATCGGTGTCGCCGCAGGGCGTGCTACGCGTCGGCTTGCTGATTTGCCCCGCGCAGGTGCTGATGTCGCGGCCCGATTGTTGCAGGCGCTTCAGGATCGTATCGAGCATGCCCGATTCGCGCCACTCATTGAGTTTGCGGCGGCAAGTCGGCACGGAGGGGTACTGCATGGGCAGCTTGGACCAGCTCTCGCCAGTGAACAGCACCCACAAGACAGCATTAGTCAGCGTGCGCTGCTCGACTTGAGGGCGGCCACGCCGCTCCGTACGGACCGGACGGTCACAAATCAGATCACGCAGGGCGTGCCATTCAACGTCGCTCAGTTCAGTAAACATAACACCTCGACCCAAAACAAACGGAGGCGCCGCAGGGGGCGAGTCCGAGCTTCACGATCCGGCAGGTACCAGGGCAATCCGGTAGGTGCGCGTGCGTGAAATCTCGGCCAAGGCGGCGTCGTTCCCCGATGCTGGAAATACAAGCAACAAGCATGCCAGAACATCGGGTTCTCTTATGAAGAACGCCGCGGGCGGGGCGAACCACGCTGCGAAGAGAGCGTTTGACCAGCAAAAAAACGCCCACTTGGCAGGTGGGCGCAGCTCCTGGGTGGCTATTGGGATAGGCAATCGCAAAAGCGTCAGGAGAAAAGGAATACGTGCCTGTTGGCCAGTCCGGATCGTTTATTATTCTCGGCCCTGGTCAGAGTGTCTCGCTCCACATGCGCCAGCTTGTCAAGCTTGCAGGCGCCATGATGACAAAAAGCGCGCGTCGACGCGCTTCGGAATTACCCCCATTGCGGTGCATCGCCCGTGCCACGCGCAGATCGCCCTAGATGGGTGCTCGCTTGCGCTCCGATAGGGCGTTGTGACGCGAGACGGGGCGCAACTTCGCGCGCCCGAGGTGCAACCGAATCTCGCCAGGTGAGAAAGTGGCTGGGTCGCCGTGTGGCGTTCCGTCATGGTCGGACGGCGGGCCCGTGGCCTATAATGCGAGCCTTCGATGAATATCGTCTATCGGTTGCGCGGAACCGCCGCATACCGGTCGGCGCCAGTGTGCGCAAACGGCATGAGCAACGACAGCGATAACAAATACTCCGTCCCGGGCCTTGAGCGCGGGCTGCGCATTCTCATGACGTTCTCGGCGCGCGAGCCCGTACTGGCGGGCGCTGATCTTGCGCGACGACTTGGCATCCCGCGCTCGACGGTATTTCGCCTGTTGCAGACCCTCGAAGCGGAAGGTTTCATTGAGAAGGCCGGGGACGAGCGTCACTACCGGTTGGGCGTGGCGGTGCTGCGCCTGGGATTCGAGTATCTGAATTCGCTCGAGCTGACCGATCTGGGCACCCCGGTCATCGAGAAGCTGCGCGAAGCCACGGGTTTCTCCAGTCACATTTTGATTCTCGATCAGCGCGATGCCGTGTTTGTCGCGAAGGCGGCCAGTCGTGACCTCGTGTTCGGCTCGGTGCGGGTTGGCACGCGTCTGCCCGCCCATGCGACGGTCGTCGGACACATTCTGCTCGGCGACTACTCGTTGCCGGCGCTCAAGCAGCTTTACCCGGAACCGAAGCTCGAAGGCTATACGACCCATACGCCGACGACCGTGGAAGCGCTGTACCGCGTGGTGCAGGAAGACATTGCCCGCGGGTACAGCATGAGTCAGGCCTTCTTCGAGCAGAACATCTCGACGATTGCGGCGCCCGTGCGCAATCATCGCGGACAGATCGTCGCCGTGATCAGCGTGACGATTCCTCAATCGCGCGTAGAAGCGGACCTGCTCGAGAGCGGCATCGTGGAGAAGGTCGTGTCCGCCGCGGACGAACTCTCGCACAAGCTCAACTACCGCTCGGACCGCGCAGGGGCGACGTCGCTGGCGACGAAGTAAAGCGCGTCACGCCGCCACCGTTTGGCGCCGATAGTCGCCGGGACGCGCCCCCGTCCATTTTCGGAATGCCCGAAAGAACGCGCTCGGATCGGCAAAGCCCAGCGACAGTGCAATCTCCAGCATCGGCTTCGACGTGTGACAGAGCGCGTGGATCGCGAGGTCGCGCCGCATTTGGTCCTTGATCGATTGATACGACTGGCCCTCGTCCTCCAAGCGCCGGCGCAGCGTCGACGGCGTGGTGTGGAACTCGCCCGCCAGCGCCTCGAAGGCTGGCCAGCTATCCGTCGGCATCGTCTTCAAACGCCGCCGGACACGCGCGACCATGCCCTTGGTGTTCTTGTATTTGAGGATGATATTGCCCGGGGCCGCGCGCAGGAACTCCTTGACGGATGCGTCGTTCTGCACCACCGGCAGGTCCAGGCAAGCGGCATCGAATTCGATGGCCGTGTGTGCCGCGTGGAAGACGAGGCGCGGCGAATACATCGTTCGATACTCGTCGCTATAGACCGGCTCGGGAAATGAGAAGTAGGCCGTGCTCAAGGGCACGCGACGCGCGATCAGCCAGCAAGTCAGCGCATAGAAGAGGATCAGCAGCGTTTCGTGCGCGAAGATGCGCGGCGAGCGCTGATCGGCTCGCTCATGCACTTCGAGTCGGGCCAGTGCGCCGTCCCGAACCAGATGCACTTCGAGGTCGTCGAGCAAGAGTCCCATGAACCGCGCCGCGCGTTGCAGTGCCTGGTCGAGTGTGCGGCAAGCGATGACGGTGTGACACAGCATCGCAAAGCTGCCGACTTTCATGCGGCGGGAATCCTGCCCGAAGAATTCGTCGTCGAGCGCGATACTGATCAAGCGCCACAGATGTGCGTATCGATCTGCAGACACGCGGGCTTGCGGATGCGCAAGCAGCGATGGGGCAATATCGGCGGCGAGCAGCAATGCCGCCGGATCGCCGCCGAGCCGCTCGACATGCGCCAACGCGTTGATCACGAAATGTATTGAAATGCTGCCTTTTTCCATGCGTTGCGAAACGGAGCGTCGTAGCAGGGGGACGCAATGATTCTAGCAGTGCGACCCCTGAAGACGCTTCCGGTGCCGTCCGAAAGCGGGATCGGCCCTTTCCGATTTCGCGTGCAGCGTGCAATGGCGATGCCGGCAACGACTTACTTCGGTGCCATGCGCAGCGCGCCGTCGAGGCGGATGACTTCGCCGTTGAGCATGACATTCTCGACGATATGGCGCACCAGCGCGGCATATTCCGACGGACGGCCCAGGCGCGGCGGGAATGGCACCGAGGCGCCCAGCGCGGCCTGCACCTCTGGCGTCATGCCGGCCATCATCGGCGTTTCAAAGATGCCCGGCGCAATCGTCACCACGCGTACGCCAACGCGCGCCAGTTCGCGCGCGGCCGGCAGCGTCAGCGCGGCGACGCCGCCCTTCGAGGCGGCATACGCGGCCTGGCCAATCTGTCCGTCGAACGCCGCGACCGACGCCGTGTTGACGATCACGCCACGTTCGCCTTCGGCGTCGGCATCACCCTCGGCCATCGCCGTGGCTGCAATGCGCAGCACGTTGAACGTGCCGATCAGGTTCACGTTGATGATGCGGGCAAAGCTGTCGAGCCGGTGCGGGCCCTGCTTGCCCAGAATCCGCTCGCCCATGACCAGCCCGGCGCAGTTGACCACGCCGTTCAGACGGCCGAACGCACGCTTGGCGGTATCGACCAGACGCTGAACGTCATCCTCGCGTGTGATGTCGGTGGCGACGAAACGGGCGGCGTCACCCAGCGCACTGGCCTGTTGGGCGCCAGCGTCGGCATTGATGTCACCGAGCACGACCTTCGCGCCCGCGTCGACGAACATGCGTGCGGTGGCCGCACCGAGGCCCGACGATGCGCCGGTGACGAGAAAGACACGATCCTTGATTTGCATGGGCTGCGATCCTTGAAAGAAAAGCGCGTTGACGCTCAGTCCGCGCTGGCCGACGTCTGCGCGGCCTTGGCGATTTCCTGGTTGCGCAAGATGAAGCGCTGGAGCTTGCCGCTCGGTGTTTTGGGCAGTTCGGCGACGAATTCGATCTCACGTGGATAAGCGTGCGTGGAGAGGCGGTGGCGGACATGCGCCTGCAGCGCCTGCGCGAGCGCATCGGTCGGCGCGAACTGCGGATGCAGCACGACGAAGGCCTTGACCAGTTCGGTGCGCTCCGGATCCGGCTTGCCGACCACGGCCGTTTCGATCACCGCAGGATGCTCGATCAGCGCACTCTCGACATCGAACGGCCCGATGCGATACCCGGCCGACGTAATGACGTCGTCGTTGCGTCCGACAAAGCTGATGCTGCCGTCCTCATTGCGCTCGACCGTGTCTCCGGAGAGATAGTACTCGCCGACGAACGCGGGCGTCTCCCGCTGCCAGTAACCAGTGAACCACATGAGCGGCGATTGTCGTCGATCGAGGGCGAGCACACCCGGCTGCCCGACCGGACACTCGCGCCCTTCGTCATCGAGGACAGCCACGCGATGCCCCGGCGACGCGAAGCCGGCGGTTCCGGCTTGCACGGGATGAGCCAGCGCGTGGTGGTTGCAGACGACCATGCCGAGTTCCGTCTGACCATAGTGGTCATGAATGGTGACGTCGAGGTGCCTGGCGAACCAGCGGATGACCTCCGGGTTGAGCGGCTCGCCGGCGCTGGACACGGCGCGCAACTGTCCTTTCAGGGGGGCGGCCGTTTCGTCGCCACCCGCGATCAGCAGGCGAAAGGCGGTCGGTGAGCCGGCGAGATTCGTGATGCCAAGCTTCCGGATGATCCGGTACGTGCTCTCGACATTGAAGGGGCCGTCGTAGAACGTGGTGGGAATGCCCATTGCCAGCGGGCCTGTCACGGCGTAGTAGAGGCCATAGGCCCAGCCCGGATCGGCAATGTTCCAGAATGCATCGGTCGGTCGCAGATCGACGGCGTCGCGCATGTAGCCCACGAACGCCATGATCGCGCGCAATGGCACCATGACCGGTTTGGCGGCACCGGTCGTGCCGGAGGTGAACATCATCAGAAACGGGTCGTCGCCGCGGCGCAGCACGGGCGCGAAGTCGGGGGCGTGTTGCTCGACCTCATGCCAGAAGCTGAAGTCGCCTTGGCGCACCCCCTGGCCGCGCGGCCCGCTGACGGTGGCGACCGGTGGGCAGTGGGCCACTTCGTCGAGCTTGGCCCGATTGGCGCCGTCGGTCACCACGAGCTTGCTCTGGGCACTTTGCAGCCGGTGTTCGATGGCCTTCGGCCCGAACGCCGTGAAGAGTGGTTGATACACCGCCCCCGCGCGCCACGTGCCGAGAATCGTCACCAGCAGTTCGGGGGTGCGCGGCAACAGTCCGCTCACGCGGTCGCCGGGCTGCACGCCCTGGTCGCGAAGGAAATTGGCGAAGCGCGCGGACAGCGTTTGCAGTTGGCGAAACGTCCACGTCTGGCTCGTGCCGTCTTTCCCTTCCCAGAACAAGGCGATGCGCCCGGGAAGCGCGTGACGGTCGCAGCACTCGACGCACGCGTTCATCGCGTCGAGATGGCCGGCAAGCGTGGCGCGCACGGTGGCGTCGAGGTCGAACGCGCGGTAGGTGTCGGCGTAGTCCGCAGTCATGGGGTGTCTCCTGTAGTCGGATGCCGGTCCGCAGCCACGCGCCTATGATGGAAGCGTTTGGGCACGCATCGCAGACCGCCCGGGCGCCGTCTTGATCGGGGCGCGGCGCTCACGGGGCAATGGCGAAATTCATCCTAATGCGTGGCATCGGCCGGACGCAATGCCCAAACGGGTCAGAGTTTGTGAGGGATTTATCCACTCTGTCGGTGGGGAATTGCGGGACGGTCGGGCGCCCCGCCGGGCAAGGCGGCTCGGGGCCGAACGCCGTGCCGGGACGGTACCGAGGGTCGCGCAGTCCTTTTCCGATGGTAATTCCGCTCATGCAATTTGCCGCTTTTGGCTATGGTGCGAACGCGGTGCGATCCCTACACTGACCTCATCGACATGGCACTGGTGCTGGCGATCCCTTCGGACGACGCCAGGGTGCGGGAGACAGAACATGGATTTCTATACGGAAGACCAACGCATGATTCGCGACATGGCGCGCACGTTTGCCAGTGAGCAGCTCGCGCCGAACGCCGCGCAGTGGGACCGCGACTGCGCGCTGCCCGACGCCATGGTCGCGCAAATGGGCGACCTCGGTTTGCTGGGGATGATGGTGCCTGATACCTACGGCGGCGCTTACACGGACTACACGGCGTATGCCCTGGCGATGGAGGAGATTGCCGTCGGTTGTGCGTCCACCGCCACCATGATGTCCGTTCACAACTCGGTGGGGTGTGCACCGATTCTGAAATTCGGCACCGACGCACAGCGCGAGCGCTGGCTGCCGGATCTCGCCGCCGGTCGGAAGATCGGGGCGTTCTGCCTGACCGAACCGCAGGCCGGGTCGGAGGCCAATAACCTGAAAACGCGTGCCGAGCGCCGCGGCGGCAAATGGGTGCTCAACGGCAGCAAGCAGTTCGTGACGAACGGCAAGCGCGCGGCGGTCGCCATCGTGTTCGCCGTGACCGACCCCGCAGCGGGAAAGCGCGGCATCTCTGCGTTCATCGTGCCGACGAACACCCCAGGGTTCGAGGTCGGGCATCCCGAGCACAAGCTTGGCATCCGCGCGTCGGACACCTGCCCGATCACCCTGGTCGACTGCGAGGTGGACGACGATGCGCTGCTTGGCGAACCGGGGCAGGGATTGAAGATTGCGCTGTCCAATCTCGAGGGCGGGCGCATCGGCATTGCAGCGCTCGCGCTGGGGGTGGCGCGGGCGGCGTTCGAGGCGGCGCTGCGGTATGCCAGCGAGCGTCAGCAGTTTGGCAAGCCGATTCGCGAGCACCAGAGTATCGCGAACATGCTGGCCGACATGACGACGCGCATCAATGCCGCAAGATTTCTGATCCTGCACGCGGCGGCGCTGCGAACGCAGGGATTGCCTTGCCTGTCCGAGGCGTCGCAGGCCAAGCTGTTCGCGTCGGAGCTGGCGGAGTCGGTGTGTTCCGACGCCATCCAGATTCACGGTGGCTATGGGTATCTCGAGGACTATCCGGTGGCGCGTCACTACCGCGATGCGCGCATCACACAGATCTACGAGGGCACCAGCGAGATCCAGCGTCAGGTCATCGCTCGCGCATTGGACTGATCGCGAAGCGGCAAACGTTGCGAAGGATACGGCGGCGCGACGGTACGCCCGGCGGCGGCCCGAGGCGCGGCGTGGTCAAGGGGAGGGGGAGTGAATCAACGCGAGCGCGCCGTCGAGGCGCAAGACGAAGTGTTGTTCGACGTGATCAATGGGTTCGGCATCATCACCCTGAACCGGCCGAAAGCGTTGAACGCGATAACGCACGACATGGTGCGATCGATGTGGCACCAGCTTGATGCGTGGGTCGACGACCCGGCCGTGCGCGCCGTGCTGATTGAAGGCGCGGGCGAAAAGGCGTTCTGCGCAGGCGGCGACGTGCGAGCGCTCTATGAAAGCCGCGTGAACAACGCGAGCGATCACCAGGCGTTCTTCATCGACGAATACCGTCTCGACTATCTGATCCACCGGTACCCGAAACCATATATCGCCCTGCTCGACGGCATTGTGATGGGCGGTGGCATGGGCGTCGCGCAAGGGGCGGCGCTGCGCGTCGTCACGGATCGCACCCGGCTGGCGATGCCAGAGACGGGCATCGGCCTCTTCCCGGACGTGGGCGCCAGTTGGTTCCTCGGCCATCTGGCACCGACGCTGGCGCGCTATCTCGGGCTGTCCGGCGTGACCATTACCGCAGCCGACGCCCTGTATTGCGGGCTCGCCGACGTCTGGCTCGAAGGGGACGCGCCTGGGCAATTGCGAGAGGCGCTCCGGCATTTCGATTGGCCAGCGGCCGCACCCGTCCCCGCGCGCGACGCAACGCTCGGTGCGTGCCGCGCAGGCGGTATGCAGGGGGCAGACCGGGGAGGCGTTGCGGGCGGAGCCGGCGGGTTGGGTGATTCGGATGGCGCATGCCATGCAGGCGGCCGTGCGGCGGCGTCCGGTTCGGCCGATCTGCTGGAGCGGCTTCGATCCGTCATCCTCCCGCTGGGGCGCACATGGACCGACGCTGCGCCGCTGGCCCGCGTGCGGCCGACGCTCGACAGGCATTTCAGCGCGATCGACGTGCCAGGTATCGTGGCGTCGCTCGCCAGCGACGCGCAGACCCCCTGGGCGGCCGAGACGCTCGCGTTGTTGTTGCAGCGCTCACCACTGAGCCTGTGCGTGACCGACCGGCAATTGGCGAAGGGGCGTCGTCTCGATCTGGCCGATGCGTTTCGCATGGAACTGGTGCTGGGATATCACGCGTTCGCGTCCGGCGATTTCGTCGAAGGCGTTCGGGCGTTGCTGATCGACAAGGACAAGCAGCCGCGCTGGCGGTATGCCACGCTTGCCGAGGTGCCACGGGCGCAGGTCGAGGCGTTCTTCGTCTCGCCGTGGCCGGAAGGCGAGCATCCCCTGGAAGCATTGGGAGATCATTGAACTCGGGCAAACGCATGCGACAATGCGGGCTTTGCGGGGGACCGCACCATCCGTTGGAGTCCAGATGCTTGTCGATATCGCCCGTCTACTACTAGACCTCGTCTTCTCGCTATTCGGCGCGTTGCTGCTGCTGCGCGTGTGGATGCAAGCAACACAGTTGCCGCCGCGCAATCCGCTCTCACAAGGGGTGTTCCAGTTCACCAACTGGATGGTGTTGCCGCTGCGGCGCATTGTGCCGGGTGTTGGCGGTGTTGACTGGGCGAGTGTGATCGCCGCGTGGCTGTGCGCCATCGCCTACCTGGTGCTCATCACCGCCGTCGTGGGAGTGTCGCCGGTCGCGGTGTTCCCGCGAGGCTTGCTGGTGGCGCTGGTACTGGCCGCCAAGTGGGGCGCCAACCTCGTGATGTGGATGACGCTGCTGATGGCCGTGCTGTCGTGGGTCAATCCGCGTGCGGCCGCCATGCCGATCCTCCAACACTTGCTCGACCCGCTGCTGCGCCCGATCCGTCGCGTCATTCCGATGGTCGGCGGCTTCGACCTGTCGCCGCTGGGGCTGTTCCTGTTGATGCAGATCCTGCTGATCGTGCTCGCGCGCTTAAGCCTGCTCTTCGCGACGCTCTGATGCGTCGGCGGGCAGCATCGCTGCCTGCTGTAATTCACCGGCGGTCGCGCCGACGGGCACCCCCGTTGGCGCGGGCCGTCCGCGCAAGACATCTGCTTCCTCCTGCCCCGCGCGCCGCCCGTTCGCCATCGCCGGACGCGGCGTTTCCGAGCGTTCGCTCACCGAGCGTGCCAGACCCAGCCGATGCAATACACGACGACCATCCTCGGTCACGATCACTTTGGTTTGTCCCTCGGCGACGTTCACATGCACCAGGCGCGCTTGCTCCAGTGCCGCCAGATCCGGTGGTTCGAGTGCATCGGCATCGATAGGGCCGAGGGATGCGGCCGCCAGCAACAGTGTGGCGATTTCATGCGGGCTCAGCATGGACAGACTCCTTGAGGCGAAGGCTTCTCGTCAGCGTACCGGGCAAATGTAAGCCCTCGGCTACGCCATGTTTACCGCACGTTACGGCTCGCCTCCGACCTAGTCTCCCCAGGCGGTCCTGCGACATTCCAGTGATGCTGCCGTCTGGCGATTCACGTCGGTCGCAAATGGCTGCGCGGCGACGCCGTACGCCTAACGTCGGATCGCAAAGCGTTCAGCAAGTTCGAGAATACGGGTTTCCCCTAGTATGCCCGCTTTTTGCGGTCTCATGTCGGGCTGCCCCCTTGTTTTGACAGGGGTTGCGCGAGATTCGGGGAGGCTCTGCGGGTGCCTTGGGGACATTTGAACTATTTTTTTTCTTTTGACGGGGTGCCAATGAAAATATACTTTCTTCGTCACCCCTAGACTGCACTGTTCCATGATGGATGCCGATTCGTTGCCCGCTGATCTGCCGCTCACTGAGCGCATCGTGCGTGCCATGCCCGATCTGACGCCCGCGCAGCAGCGCATGGCGGCGTTCGTGCTCGATAACACGTTTCGTGCGGCGACCATGCGCATCGACGAGTTTGCCGACGCCGTCGGCGTGTCGCTGGCGACGGTCAATCGCTTTGCGCGTGCGCTCGGCTTCGACGGCTATCCGCAGTGCCGGGCCGCGATGGTACGGGGATTCGAGGCGACGCTGGCACCGATCGAAAGCCTGCGTACGAGCAAAGCGCAGGCGAGCGCCAGCGCCGATGTCATGGCTGCGTCCCTGGCACAGACCACCGAAAACCTCGAGTGGACACGTCGCGCCCTCGATGCCAGCACCTGCGAGCGCGCGGTCGATGCGATCCTGCAGGCGCGTCGCATTTACGTGCTTGGTCTGGGCGCGAGTGGTTATCTCGCCGGCCTGCTGCATCACGGTCTCGATCCGTACTGCGAAAACGTGCAGGCGGTGGTCGGCGCGGGCGGATCGACGCATGCGGCGCGACAACTCTTCAAACTGCGCGAGGGGGACCTGGTGATCGCGCTTGCCTTCCCGCGCTACGTCACGGACACCATCACGCTTTGCCAGCGCCTGCGCGGACGCGGCGTGCCCGTGATGGTGCTCACCGACAGCCCGACATCACCCTTGGCGCCGCTTGGCGACATCGTGATCTTCGTGCGCAGCAAGCCGCGTCTGTCGAGTAACTCCGAAGCGAGTGTGCTGGCGATGATCGACGCGCTGTGCGACGCCGTTGCCCAACGCGCCAAACACGCGGTCGATCGTGCGACCGAACTCACCGATTTCCTGCTGCCGTGGCTCGATTCGGCTTCGCTGGCCCAAGCGACTGCGGCAAGCCGCTTGGCTAACGCGCCGGCAGGACCCGCCGTGGGCCGCGTCATCACGCCACAACGCTCAGCGGCCGTCAGTGCTACAGCGAAGGTGTTGACGAGTGCAGTCGTTGCCGCCAGCGTCACGCCGCAAAGCCCACCGAACCCGGTCCCAGCGGTCACGCCCGGCCTCGCGCCGGGCCCGCAGGACAGAAAGGACAACGCCTCATGAGTCACGCCCAACGCGCGGTCATCGCCATTCATGGCGGCGCCGGAACCATCAGCCGCGACACCTCGCCGGCAGAAATCAAGGCCTATCACGAGGCATTGGCCGACGCCTTGCGCGCGGGCCAGACCGTGCTCGCCGCTGGGGGCTCGGCGCTGGATGCCGTCACCGAGGCGGTGCGTCACCTCGAAGATTGCCCGCGCTTCAATGCGGGTCGTGGCGCCGTGTTCACCCACGAAGGCACGCATGAACTCGACGCCGCCATCATGGACGGGACCACGCTCGACGCGGGCGCTGTCGCTTGCGTGCATCGCGTGCGCAACCCGATTCTCGCCGCCCGCATGGTGCTCGAACACAGCCCGCACGTGTTGCTCGTGGGCGAGGGCGCGGAAGCGTTCGTGGCGGCCAACGGGGCCGAGTTGGTCGAGTCCGGATACTTCTTCACCGAAGCGCGCTACGGCCAATGGCAACGCGCGCTGGCCGATGCGGCGGTCGCGCTCGACCACGACATGCCGCTCAAGAAAGAGCCGATCGATCCGGACACCAAATTCGGGACGGTGGGCGCCGTGGCATGCGACATGCATGGGCACGTGGCGGCGGCGACGTCCACCGGGGGCATGACGAACAAGGCAGTGGGCCGCGTGGGCGACACGCCGCTCATCGGCGCTGGTTGCTATGCGAACGATGCGACGGCGGCCGTCTCGGCGACGGGGACCGGCGAGGCGTTCATCCGCACGGTGGCCTGTTACGAAGTGGGCGCGCTGATGGCCTACGCCGGCCTGTCGCTCGCCGATGCGGCCGAGCGCGTGGTTCAAGCGCGTCTGCCGAGTGTGCAGGGCCGAGGCGGCCTGATCGCGGTGGACGCGCGTGGCAACGTCGCGCTGCCCTTCAATACCGAAGGGATGTATCGCGGCGTGGCGCGGGTGGGCGAGACACCGGTGACGGCCATTCATGAGTAACGCGCGAAGGCGCAGGGTCCGGCCCGCATTGGCCTGATCCGCGGTATCACCCAGTATCACCCGGCATCGCGCCGTATCAAGATTCAGACCAGCAAGCGAAGATTAGCGAGGACAGGCGTGGCAGAGCGCAAGACAACCCCTACGATTTCGTTGCCCGACGAGCGCGTGCTCGACGTGCGCGGCCTTACCGTGCAGTTCGCGACGTCCGAGCGCCTGGTCACGGCCGTGCGCGACCTGTCCTTCCATGTCGACCGAGGTGAGACGCTCGCCATTGTCGGCGAGTCGGGCTCCGGCAAGTCGGTGACGTCGCTGGCCGCCATGCGCCTTGTCGAGACCGGGGGCGGGCGCATCGCTCAAGGCTCGATGGTCATGCGCCGCCGCAACGGCCGGCTCGTCGACCTGACGCGCGCCAGCGGCAGCACCATGCGCAGCATTCGCGGTGCCGACATGGCGATGATCTTCCAGGAGCCGATGACGTCGCTCAACCCGGTGTTCCCGGTGGGCGAGCAGATTGCGGAATCCATTCGCCTGCATCAGGGCATGGACACCGCCGCCGCGCGCGCCGAAGCACTTCGCATGCTCGAACTCGTCCGCATTCCCGAGGCGCGTCGCGTGCTCGACCGCTTCCCGCACCAGCTCTCGGGCGGGATGCGTCAGCGCGTCATGATCGCGATGGCGCTGTCTTGCAAGCCGGGCCTGCTGATTGCCGACGAACCCACGACCGCCCTCGATGTGACGATTCAGGCGCAGATCCTGCAATTGATTCGCGCGCTGCAAGACGAGATGCACATGGGCGTCGTGTTCATCACGCACGACATGGGCGTGGTGGCGGAAGTGGCCGACCGCGTGCTTGTCATGCATCGCGGCGACCCGGTGGAAGAAGGGCCCTCGCGCGAGATTTTCGCGGCGCCGCGCGAGCGCTACACCCAGGCGCTGCTCTCCGCCGTGCCGCGTTTGGGCTCGATGCAGGGGACCGACCTGCCGGCGCGTTTTCCGCTGCTGCGCTACGACGCCCCGGCCGATGTCACGCCGGTGGCGCAAACCCCGCAACCGCCGGTCAAGACCGATGCCGGCCCGATCCTGCGGGTGAAGGACCTGGTGGCTCGCTTCGACGTGCCGTCGGGGTTCTTCGGCGGCGTGAAGCAGCGCGTGCACGCCGTCGAGCGTGTGAGTTTCGATCTGTACCCGGGCGAGACGCTGGGTCTCGTGGGCGAGTCCGGGTGTGGCAAGTCGACCACGGGGCGCGCATTGCTGCGCCTGGTCGCCAGCCAGGGCGGCTCCATCGAGTTCGGCGGCAAGCCGATCCAGGACCTTGCCGGGCGCGCCCTGCAGCGGCTGCGTCGTGACATCCAGTTCATCTTCCAGGACCCGTTCGCCTCGCTCGATCCACGCCTCACGGTGGGCTTCTCGATCATGGAGCCGCTGCTCGTGCATGGCGTGGCCAGCGGGGCCGACGCCGAGAAGCGCGTGGCCGAGCTGCTCGAACGCGTTGGACTGCCGGCCGAGTATGCCCAGCGCTATCCGCACGAGTTCTCGGGCGGTCAACGTCAGCGCATTGCGATTGCGCGGGCGCTGGCCCTCAAGCCGAAGGTCGTGATCGCCGACGAATCCGTCTCGGCACTCGACGTGTCCGTGCAGGCGCAGATCATCAACCTGATGCTCGACCTGCAGAAGGATTTCGGCATTGCGTTCCTGTTCATCTCGCACGACATGGCGGTCGTCGAACGTATCAGCCATCGGGTGGCGGTCATGTTCCTCGGGCAGATCGTGGAGATCGGTCCGCGCCGCGCCATCTTCGAAAACCCGCAGCATCCATACACGAAGAAGCTGATGTCGGCGGTGCCGATTGCCGATCCCGCGCGTCGTCACGCCAAGCGCGAGTTGTTGACGGAAGAGATTCCCAGCCCGATCCGCGCGGTCGGCGACGAACCGCAGGTCCAGCCGCTGGTGGAAGTCGGCGCGGGACACTTCGTGGCGCGTCACCGTGTGGCCGGCGTGTATTGATCTTGATCCCGTAGCTCAGGCAGTACCTAGTTGCAGTTCTCGTTGTAGTCACAATGCCCGCCAAGGGACGCAGTCGCAAGACTCGCTCGCGGCGACCCCGTCAGACAAGAAGGAGAAAGACAGATGTCGAAAAACGCTTTGTTGGGCGCTCGCTGGAAAACCGCGATCGCGTCCGTTGCCATGGCGTCCGCGGTGCTCGGTGCAGCCCCGGCGTTCGCCGCCAAGGATGTCGTGATGGCCGTGCAGTCGACGTTCACGACGATGGATCCGTACGACGCCAACGATACGCTGTCACAGGCCGTTGCCAAGTCGTTCTACGAGGGCATGTTCGGTTTCGACAAGGACATGAAACTCATCAACGTGCTCGCCGATAGCTACACGGTGTCGCCGGATGGCCTCGTCTACACGATCAAGCTCAAGTCGGGCGTGAAGTTCCAGGACGGCACGACCTTCGATGCCGCCGCCGTCAAGGCGAACTTCGACCGCGTGACGAACCCGGACAACAAGCTCAAGCGCTACAACCTGTACAAGGAAATCGCCAAGACGGAAGTGGTCGATCCGCACACGGTGAAGTTCACGCTCAAGGAAGCGTTCTCGCCGTTCATCAACACGCTGGCCCACCCGTCGGCCGTGATCATCTCGCCCGAGGCGCTCAAGAAGTACGGCAAGGACATCGCCTCGCACCCGGTCGGCACTGGCCCGTTCGAGTTCGTCGAATGGAACCGCACCGATTACGTGAAGGTGAAGAAGTTCGACGGCTACTGGAAGAAGGGCTATCCGAAGGTCGACACGATCACCTTCAAGCCGGTCGTCGACAACAATACGCGCGCCGCCGTGATGCAGACCGGCGAAGCCAGCTTCGCATTCCCGCTGCCCTATGAGCAGGCCGCCAGCCTGAAGGCCAGCAACAAGGTCGATGTGATCGCGGGCCCGTCGATCATCCAGCGCTACATCAGCTTCAACACTCGCCAGAAGCCGTTCGACGACGTGCGCGTGCGTCAGGCGATCAACTACGCCATCAACAAGGACGCCCTGGTGAAGGTGGCCTTCGCAGGCTACGCAACGCCGGCCAACGGCGTGGTGCCGAAGGGGGTCGATTACGCGGCCAAGACCGGCCCGTGGCCGTACAATCCGGCCAAGGCGAAGGAACTGCTCAAGGAAGCCGGCTACCCGAACGGCTTCGAGACGACGCTGTGGTCGGCGTACACCTACACCACCGCGCAGAAGGTGATCCAGTTCGTGCAGCAGCAACTGGCGCAGGTCGGCATCAAGGCGCAGGTGCGCGCGCTCGAAGCCGGTCAGCGTGTCGACCTCGTCGAGTCGGCGCCGGATCCCGACAAGGCACCGGTGCGTATGTACTACGTGGGCTGGTCGTCGTCGACGGGCGAAGCCGATTGGGCGCTGCGTCCGCTGCTGGCCTCCGAGTCGTTCCCGCCGAAGCTGTTCAACACGGCGTACTACAAGAACGATGCGGTGGATGCCGACTTCAAAAAGGCGCTGCTCACGACCGACCGTGCCGAGAAGTCCAAGCTCTACACCGATGCCCAGCAGAAGATCTGGAACGATGCACCGTGGGCGTTCCTCGTAACGGAAAAGCTGCTGTATGCGCGCAACAAGAACCTGTCGGGTGTCTACACGATGCCTGATGGTTCGTTCAACTTCACCGATATCTCGATGAAGTAAGCGCCGCGCGCAAGTGTGACGTGCCCGCGCCGCCAGCGATGGCCGGCGGCGCGGTTTACCGCAAGACATGGTTTGGCAAGACGTTCGGCAAGACTGCGATGCTCAATTACTCTCTCAAGCGCCTGTTCGGCCTGATTCCCACGCTGCTGATCGTGGCAGTGCTGGTGTTCGCTTTCGTGCACATGTTGCCGGGCGATCCGGCGCGTCTGGCGGCTGGCCCGCAGGCGGACGAGGCGACCGTCGCGCTGGTGCGCCAGGATCTCGGCCTCGACAAGCCGTTGCTCACGCAGTTCACGAACTTCATCACGCACGCGGTGCGTGGTGACTTTGGTTTGTCGATGCGCAGCAAGCAGCCGGTCTCCGAAGAGATCGGCAGCCGCTTCATGCCGACGCTGTGGCTCACGCTGGTGAGCATGATCTGGTCGGTGGTCATTGGCATGGGCCTCGGGGTGGCCTCCGCCGTATGGCGTAACCGCTGGCCCGACCGGTTGGGCATGACGTTCGCCGTCTCCGGCATTTCGTTCCCGGCCTTCGCGTTGGGGATGTTGCTGATGCAGGTTTTCTCGGTGCAGCTCGGCTGGCTGCCCACGATGGGCGCCGATTCGTGGAAGAGCTACATCCTGCCCTCGATCACGCTCGGCGCGGCGGTGGCGGCCGTGATGGCGCGCTTCACCCGCTCGGCGTTCGTCGACGTGCTGCACGAAGACTTCGTGCGCACGGCGCGCGCGAAGGGGCTCAATGAAATGCGCGTGGTGTTCAAGCACGCCCTGCGCAACGCCATGATTCCCGTCGTCACGATGATGGGCTTGCAGTTCGGCTTCCTGCTCGGCGGCTCGATTGTCGTCGAGGTGGTCTTCAACTGGCCGGGGCTCGGGCGTCTGCTGATCGATTCGGTCGAGATGCGCGACTATCCGGTGATCCAGGCGCTGGTGCTGCTGTTCTCGCTCGAGTTCATTCTGATCAACCTCGTGGTCGACGTGCTGTACGCCGTCATCAACCCGACCATTCGCTACAAGTGAGGCACGCATCATGAACGCGGGTCAATCGACTACGGCCGTCAACACGGCGGCATCCGTCAGCCAAACGCGCGTGCGCACGCCGTGGCGTGAATTCTGGCGCAAATTCAAGAAGCAGCACATCGCCATGGTCGCCGGGGCGTTCGTGCTGGTGCTGGTCGTCATCGCGATCGTCGCGCCGCACCTCGTGCCCTTCGATCCGGAAAACTACTTCGATTACGACGCACTGAACGCCGGGCCGTCGGCAACGCATTGGTTCGGTGTCGACTCGCTGGGACGCGACATCTTCAGCCGCGTGATCGCGGGCACGCGCATTTCGCTGGCCGCCGGGTTCGGCTCGGTTGCGCTCGGTGCGATCATCGGTACGGTGCTCGGGCTGCTCGCCGGCTATTACGAGGGCTGGTGGGACCGTATCGTCATGCGCATCTCCGATGTGCTCTTCGCCTTCCCGGGCATTTTGCTCGCTATCGGCGTGGTGGCCGTGCTGGGGAACGGCATGATCAACGTGATCGTCGCCGTCGCCATCTTCTCGATCCCGGCGTTCGCGCGACTCGTGCGCGGCAACACGCTGGTGCTCAAGCACCTGACGTATATCGAAGCGGCGCGCTCCATCGGGGCGTCGGACTGGACCATCATCATGCGGCACATCCTGCCGGGCACGGTGTCGTCCATCGTCGTGTATTTCTCGATGCGTATCGGCACGTCGATCATCACGGCCGCGAGCCTGTCGTTCCTCGGCCTGGGCGCACAGCCGCCTACACCGGAGTGGGGCGCGATGCTCAATGAGGCACGTGCGGACATGGTCAACGCGCCGCACATCGCCATCTTCCCGAGCCTGGCCATTTTCCTGACCGTGCTCGCGTTCAACCTGCTGGGCGACGGCCTGCGCGACGCGCTCGATCCGAAGCTCGACCGGCACTGATGACCCCGCTGGAGCGCCCCATGACGCCGCCATCGCCGCCGCCGCGCGACGCCTTGTTCGGCGCGCCCTACGTGGGCCACCTGCCGGCCGGGCCGCGCCACGCGATCACGGACGTGCCGGGGGTGTACGTCGGTCATGTCACGCTCGCCCAAGGGCCCGTGCAGACCGGCGTGACCGTCGTGTGCCCGACACCCGCCGACGCTGGCGGCACCACGGCGTCCGCCTCAGCCGATGCGGCCGCGCCCGACGCCGGCTGGGATCCGTTCCGCGCCAAGATTCCGGCGGCCACCGCCGTCATCAACGGCTTCGGCAAGAGCGTCGGTCTGATGCAGATCGACGAACTCGGCGTGCTCGAAGCCCCGGTGGCGCTCACCAACACGTTTTCCGTCAGCCACGTAGTGCTTGGCCAGTTGCGCGCGGCGGTTGTGGCGAATCCGGAGGTTGGCCGTGACGGTCCGTCACTGAATCCCACCGTGCTCGAATGCAACGACGGCTATCTCAACGATATGCAGGCGTTCGCCGTGAGCGAAGCGCACTACGCGCAGGCGCTGGCGAACGCGTCGCGCGATGTCGCCCAGGGGGCGGTCGGCGCGGGGCGAGGCATGTCGAGCTTCGGCCTCAAGGGCGGTATCGGCTCCGCGTCGCGCGTAGTGGAGACGGCCGGGGCGACCTTTACCGTCGGCGTGCTCGTGCTGTCGAACTTCGGCCGTCCGTCGCAACTGACGATTACCGGGCGTCATGTCGGGCCAGTGCTCGATGCGCGTCTGGCGGAGCCGGCGTTGAGCGCGGCCCCCGAGCGCGGCTCGATCATCATGCTGGTGGCCACCGACGCGCCGCTCGATGCGCGCCAGTTGCGCCGGGTTGCCACGCGTACGGGTGTCGGACTGGCGCGCACCGGGTCCGTGTACGGCCACGGCAGCGGCGATGTCGCACTCGCCTTCACCACGAGCTATACGGTGCCGCATGACGCGACGGGCCGCATCGCCCCCCCCGCGCTCGTGCCCGACCCCTTGCTCGATCCGATTTTCCAGGCCACGGCGGACGCCACCGAACAGGCGATCCTGCACGCGCTCTTTGCGGCCGAGTCGGTACTCGGGCGCGATGCGCACGTGCGCCGAGCTCTCGCCGACGTGCTGCCCGACTGGGCGTCGCTGTAGGCCATTCACGACATTGCCGACATCATGCGAATCCTGATCTCCACCGATATCGAAGGCGTCGCGGGCGTCTTCCACGCCGAACAGACCCGGGCCGGCAACGGCGAATACGAACATGCGCGCCGCTGGATGACGCGCGAGGCCAACGCCGCTGTCGAAGGGGCGTTTGCGGGCGGGGCAACCGAGGTGATGGTCAACGATTCACACGGTGGTTTTCGCAACCTGCTGCCGGACGAACTCGATCCGCGCGCCCGCCTCGTGCTGGGCAAGCCGCGGTATCTCGGTATGGTGGCCGGGGTGGAGGCCGGCTGCGATGCGCTCTTCATGATCGGTTACCACAGCCGCGCACAGAGTGCCGGGATCCTGGCGCATACGATCAACAGCTTCGCTTTTGCACGCGTGTGGCTGGCGGGGGTGGAGGCGAGCGAGGCCATGCTTTATGGTGCGCTCGCCGGCGAGCGCGGCGTGCCGATGGTCATGGCCAGCGGTGACGATGTCTTCTGCGAAGAGACGCAACTGATCTTCCCCCACGCGCATTTCGTGCAGACGAAAGCGGCCTGGGGGCAGGGCAGCGGCATGACGCTCAGCCCGAGCCAGTCGTGCGACCTGATCCGCGACGCCGCCAAGGCATCGCTCGCGGACCCGCGCACCTGGCATGCCTACCGGGTCGAGACGCCCGTCGAAGTGCGCCTGCAGGCGCAGACTACCGCGCTGGCCGATCTCTTCTGCCAATGGCCGACGCTCGAGCGCGTCGACGGTGTGACGCTCCAGTTCGTTGCGCCGAGCGTCGAGGCGGCGGTGCGGATATTGAACTGCCTCTCGGCAATGTCGGTCATCCTGCGCTGAGCGTCGCTCGCGCGGTACCCGCCGGCCGCATGTTGTTAAGTCGCTACTGAAACAGGGTTCACCGTCAGGGAATGTCAAGGTCTGGCGTGCGATAATCCGTAACATTTGGTAACGGAAGCGCTGCACCATCGGTCGCAGCCTGGATTATTGTGCGCCGGCGGGGCCGGGCGAGGAATCATGGATATCAGAAACGCCCGACGTTGGGCTGAACCCGGCGCGAGGCGATACGTCGGGGCGTTGCTCGTAGTATTGGCTGCGTTTCTTGTGCGCAGCCTGCTGCATCCGGTGCTCGATCACTCGATGCCAGGTATTTTCTTTACGTGTGCCGTCATCATTGTCGAGTTCATGTGGGGACTGGGGCCGGCGATAATGGCCATGATCATCAGCATCCCGATTTTCGATTTCTTCTTCGTGCCGCCGTTTCGCGACATCGGCCAGTTCGACCGTCGCGACGTGCTGATTGTCTCCGGCTTCCTGTTGATTACACCGCTTGCGGTCGCGCTGATCGAGCGCCTGCGTCGTGCCCAATACCGTGCCGAGTTGATCGCGGACGTCGCACAGACGCGCTACGAGATGCTGCTGCGCGCCGAAAACGAGCGCATGCTCCTGTCCGACTCGGTGCAACTGGGCAACGCATTGATGACGTATCTGACGAAACACCTCGATTCGATCTTCTATCTGTCCAATCCGGTGGCACATTACGAATACATCGACGAGCATTTTCGCCGGGCGACGGGCGTCGCGCCCGAGGTTGTCAAGCGCGAGGGGCTGCGTGCGATGCTTCATCCCGAGGACGCACAGCGTCTGGCAGGACTTTTCACTGCCGACGGCGAGCGTCCCCAACATGGCGCGCACAATCTGCGCATCCGCACGCGTGACGGCAGCTACGAAATGTGCCATTGCGAATTACAGTATTTCCGCGCGCACGTCGGCACGTACGTGATCTTGCGCTTGCATGCCGGGCCAACGGTGCGTCCGGTCGCTCCGGCGCAAACGCTCACCCCAGCGGCCAATGCGCGCGATGTCAACGAGACGCCCGTCGTCTCAGGCGGGATTTGACCGTGTTCCAGGACGATATCTTCTACAAGGGCGGCCAACACGCAGTGCTGCTGCTGCCGGGGCTGTCGAGCACGCCGCTCGAAATGCGTCCGGTGGCCAAGGCGTTGCATCGCGACGGCTACACCGTCTGGGTGCCGCACATCGAAGGCTATGGACTCGGGGCGCCATGTACCGACTGGCGCGCGTGGGTTGCGGCCGCGCGCGAGGCGTATCGCGAACTACGGGCGACGCACGCGACGGTGTCGCTGTGCGGTTTGTGTATCGGCGCCACCCTGTGCCTGGCCGTCGCGGAGGAAGCGCCTGACGTGACGGCGCTCTCGCTGCTCTCCGTCACCCTCGTGTACGACGGCTGGACCATCCCGTGGTACTACCCGCTCATCGATCTGGCCTTCCATACGCCGCTGCGCCATTACTATCGTTACCGCGAGAGAGCGCCGTTCGGCCTGAAGAACGAAGCGTTGCGCGCGCGCGTGGCGAAATCGATGTCGCTGAACGACGCGTCCGAGATCGGCTCGGCATCGTTGCCGCTCGCGCACCTCTATAACGCGCGACGACTCGCCGCCCATGTGCGCGAGCGTTTGCATCGGGTGACGGCGGATTGTCTTGTCATTCACGCGGTGGATGACGACACGTCGAGCCCGCACAACGCGCGCATCGTGTACGAAGGCGTGTCGTCCCAAGTGAAGCAGAAGTGCCTGCTCGGCGAGAGCTATCACATTGTGACGATGGACAACGAGCGTGAAACGGTTGCCGACGAGACGCGTCGCTTCTTCCGCGACGCCGTGGCGCGTCGTACCGGGGCCGCCACCTCCGAGACGCGCATCCTCTCGAAGGCGCTATTGCGCGCCAAGCGCCGTCACGCCGCCTGAGTGCCAAAACGACAACGGCACGCTGGGGAGCGTGCCGTCGTGGGCTTGCACCGGCGATCCCGGCACTGGCCGAGTGACTGGGGGCTTACTTGTCGACGGCCTTGACGAGCAGGATCGGCAGCGTGGTGATGCGCACCAGTGTTTCGGCCACGCTTCCCAACAGCAGACGGTTGATCCCGCGACGGCCGTGCGTGCCGAGCACGATCACGTCGGCGTTCCATTCTTGCGCTTCGCGCAGCACGGCGTCGGCGATTTCATCGGTGCCGGCTTCGAGCGTAATCATCTTCGTCTCGGCATCCACGCCGCGCTGCTTCAGGCCGGCGTGTGCCGTGGCGAGAATTTCCGCCGTTTCCTTCTCGAACGACTCCTGACTCTCCATCGGTACGAAGCCGCTGTAGGCACCGGCTGCATAGGCGTTGGCGAGCGAGGGGACGACCGACACCAGGCGAATCTTGCCGTGGCTGAGCGCCACGAGCTTGACCGCTTCGTCGATGGCGCGGTTCGAAGGATTACTGCCGTCGATCGAAACCAGAATGCGTTCGTACATGATGGTGTCCTCTTTGAGCTGGAAGGGGGTGAAGGCTTGCCGCCTGGACGGCATCGCTAACCCGATGTACGACAGATATACGACAATCCGCCGGGATATTTTTCATTCTCGCATTGCGTGCGTTGAAAGTCATCTCGCTAGATGGCGTGGCATTGACCGCACGCAAGGATCCATCGGAATGCCACGGGCCTGCGCGTGCATGCCGGGGCGCCGGGCGCCGAGAGGGGCACGCGTCTCACCCTCTGGAACGCCCGGCGGCCGGCGAGCAAGGGACTGGCGAACTTAGTTCGGTTGGCAGGCGATCACGAGATTGGCGACACCGCCCGTCACGTCGCGCGTGAGCACGTCGTAGCCCTTTTGCGCGCATTGCGTGCGGGCGCGCTGAACGCAATCGCCGGCACTGCTGGCCGAGCACTGGATTTGCTGGGTGGGACGCCCGTCCGCGGCGAACAGCGGCGCCGACGAGCCGCAAGCGGACAGCGCAACCGCAAGAATCCCCGAGGAGAGCCGCGTGGCGATCTTGATGAGATTTTTCATAAGCGTCGTCTTGTAAGCTCTCGCGAGTATAGCGCGGTGCTGCGTCCGTGCCACGGGGACGTGCCCGTGTTTGGGGCGACGCCTCACGCGAGGGGCAAGGGAGGCGTAACGGATCGCGGCGGCCTCAAGTCGACATGTCGGTGCGGGTCGCCGCACTGGCTTGTCGCTGGCGGTGCAGCGTGCGCAGACTGTCGAACACGACCAGGGCAACGCCGAACCAGATCGGCACGTACGTCCACAGACCGCGTGCCGTGAAAGGCTCGCCGAGCACGAAGATCGACACGGCGAACAGCAGCACCGGCTCCACGTACCCGAGAATGCCGTACAGCCCGATGGGCAGCAAGCGTGCGGCACCCAGTGTGCTTGCCAGCGCGCTGGCGCTGAGCAGGCCGAGCGCGGGTAACCAGAACCAGTAGCGCGGCTCGCTGAGCAACATGGCATTTTGCGGCCACGCCTGCCAGAGCACGACGGCGGCGACCGGTACCATTGCGAGCACTTCCAGGACGAAGCCGCTGAGGGCGTCGAGCCTCAGCCGGCGGCGCAGCAAGAAGTAGGGCGGATAGCCAAACATGATGAGCGCCGTGACCCAGGACAACGCGTGCGTCGCCCAGAGTTCATGGGCCACACCCAGCGCGGCGACGATTACGGCGGCCGTCTGCCATCGGTTCAGACGCTCCCGATATACCGTGCGGCCGGCCAGCACCATGGTGAGCGGCAACAGGAAGTAGCCGAGCGAGGCGTCGAGCAGCCGCTGTTGCAGCGGTGCCCAGACGAACAGCCAGAGTTGAACGCTCAGCAGCGCCGCGCACAGCAGGACCGCGCCAAGCAGCGCGGGGCGGTGCAACACGTGCGAGAGCGTGCTGCGCAGCACATGCCACCGTTGCAGTACCGTCACGATGACAAGCGCGCCGGGCAGTGTGAGCAGGACGCGCCAGGCGAAGACATCCAGCCCGGACAGGGGCGTCAGTTGCGCGACGAGCGCGGGCATGACGGAAAACATGACGGATGCCGAGACAGAGAGCATCACGCCGCGACCGGAAAGCATGGGCGTCCTGTGAGCGGGAACGGGGTAGCGAAGGGGCAAGGCCCGGATCAGGACGCGAGCATAGCAAATTTGCACCCGATCGGAGCCTGCTTGCCGGATGGCAGCGGGGCGGGCGCGAGTCCAGTTCACGCGAATACCGGGTTCCAGCACAGCGGGACGGGCCGCGAAGCGCACGAACGCGTATGATCGCCATTCGTCGAGCGTTTTCCTTTCTTGCCGCCGCGTGCGGCACCTTTGCAGGAGATTTGTGCATGTCGTCCGTACCCGCTGTTGCCGAGTATGCGGCTTTCGCCGCTTCGATGGCCGATGCCGTAAGGCCGCTATCGCTGGGATGGTTCCGCCGGCGCCTGGCCGTCGACGACAAGGCCGACGAGAGCCCGGTCACGATTGCGGATCGCGAGGTCGAGACGGCGCTGCGCGCGCAGATCGCGGCGCGCTATCCGTCCCACGGGATTTGGGGCGAAGAGTTCGGCAAGCGCGGCGTCGATGCGGAGTTCGTCTGGTCGGTCGATCCCATCGACGGCACGCGCAGCTTCATCACGGGACACCCGCTGTGGGGCACGTTGCTCGCCTTGCTGCACCACGGCAAGCCGGTCGTCGGCCTGATCGACATTCCGGCAACGGGCGAGCGCTGGATCGGCGTGAACGATGCGACCAGCGGCGTGTGCGAGGCCCGCTTCGGCGGTGCATTGTGCGCCACCAGTCCGGTCACGGCGCTGGCCGACGCGACCGTCTATGCGACCTCGCCCGACATCTTCGACGCGGCGGAGTATGCCCAGTTCGAGCGGTTGACGAAGGCTGTGAGCCGTCGTCGCTTCGGTGGCGATTGCTATGCCTATGGGCTGCTGGCAAGCGGACACATCGAACTTGTCATGGAGGCGGGGCTGCAAACCTACGACTACCTGGCTGTGGCGCCGGTGGTCGAGGCGGCGGGCGGTGTCATCACCGACTGGGAAGGCCAGCCGCTCACGCTCACCTCGCAGGGGCGCGTGCTGGCGGCCGCGAACGCCGCGTTGCACGCCGCCGCGCTGGCGTGTATCCGCGCGGACTGAGTTCGTCGCCGGTGGCTTACGTGATCTGGCGCGCAAGCCCGCGCCAGATGCGCGGCAGCAGAACCCCCAGCACGATACCGCGCGTCGCGAGAAATGCCATGAGTGCGACCCACAAGCCGTGATTGCCCCAGGCATCGAGCGTGAATGGCATGACGGCGCCGAAGACCAACAGGCCGATCAGCGACGACGTCAGCAGCTCGCGTGTGCGCGTCGCGCCGATGAACACGCCGTCGAGCTGGAAGCACCACACCGCCACCATCGGCGAGAGCACCGCCCAGGGCAGGAATTCGCGCGCGGTGCTGCGCAGTGCCGGCTGATCGGTCAGGGCGTCGATGATGGCGCCGCCCGCCACGGCGTAGACGAGCGCAAACGCGACGGCGCAGCCAAGCGCCCACCCCATCGACAACCGGATTGCATGCAGCAGCGCCTGTCGCTGGCGTGCACCGACATACGCCCCGACGAGCGCTTCGGCCGCGTGGGCGAAGCCGTCGAGGCCGAACGCCATGAACGTCTGGAAGTTCAGCAGCAGCGCGTTGGCGGCGAGGGTGACGTCGCCGAGTCTTGCTCCCACGCGAGCGAACCAGGCAAAGGCGAGTTGCAGGAACAGGGTGCGCAGGAAGATATCGAGATTGAGCCGCAGCAAGCGCCACAGGGCGCTCCGCTCGACTAGCGTGGCCAGTCGCAGCGGTGGCAAGCCGGGCGTACGCGCGAGCCAGAGCAACCATCCGCCCAGCGCAAAGCCGAGCACGTCGGCCAACGCGGTTGCCGCCGCAATGCCTGCCACGCCCCAGTCGAATCGACGCACGAAGACCAGCACCGCCACGATGTTCACGAGATTGATGAACACCTGCACGGCGAGCCCTTGCCGCACGCGCTGGCACGCAAGCAGATAGCCGAGCACCACGTAGTTGCCGAGTGCCAGGGGGGCGGCGAGCACCCGAATACTTGCATATTGCCGTCCTGACGACTGGACCTGGGCGCTTCCCCCAAGCCACGACACACCGAGCGAGACCAGCGGTTCGCGAAAGACCAGCAAGACGGCGCCAATGACGAACGCCAGTGCCAGCGCGCGTGCGAGCGTGTCGCGCAGGCGCTCGGCATCTCCGGCGCCGAATGCCTGTGCGGCCAGGCCCGTGGTGCCCATGCGCAGGAACGAGAAGCCCCAGAAGAGCAGGTTCAGCAACAGCGCACCGAGCGCGACGCCGCCCAGGTAAGCGGGGCCCGGCAGGTGACCGGCCACGGCAGTATCGACGGCCGACAGCAGCGGCTGAGTCAGATTGGCGAGCACGATGGGCACCGCCAGACGGAGCAGTTGCCGGTGTCCGGCGGCCGCAGGGGCTGGGTTCATGAGTGAGCGGGTCGGCAGCCGTTCAGGACAGTCGTCATCGAATCGGGGAATCGGGTAGTCCGCGAAACCGGGTATTCGGGAAGCCGTCATCGGCGGCAGGTTGCGAGTGCGCCGATTATAAGGTCTGGCAGCCGTCCGGGGCGACCGGAACGCCCCCCGCGACGATGCGGGCACGTGCCAGTCCGGAACGGTAAAATGCCCGACGTTTCTGTCCATCACGAAAAGGCCGCACATGCCGTCTTCGCCCTCGTCCCCGATGTCCTCGTCGGTCGCCGCGCTCTCGAGGCTCGCGTCCTTGGCCCGGTTTCCGGCCTGGCGGATTGCCGGCCGTCGTCATGCGCTCGCTGCCGCCTTGTGTCTACTGAGCTTGCCGGTGCTCGCCGACGTGACGCTGCAACGCGGTCCGCCACCGCCGCGCTTCGAGGATCCCCACGCGGCGCCTCACGGACAATTCTGGGTGCCGGGCTACTGGCGGTGGACAGGTGGTCGCTACGACTGGGTCGACGGACACATGGAACCCAGGCGTCCGGGCATGCGCTACACGCCGCCGCACTGGGAGCAGACGGGCCGTCACGAATGGACGCTGCGCGACGGTGCGTGGGCGCCCACAGGTTGGGGGCCCGGCACGATTCACGAGATTCGCGCCCCTAAATGACGTCGGTGCCGCGGACGTCTTCAGTGCTCGCCAATAAAAATGCCCGCACAAGGCGGGCAAAAATCACTACAGGGGAAGTCACGCGATAAGAGTGGTGATCGGACGAAAGAGTTCCCGGCGTTGCGCGACTGGCAGGGGGGGGCTCGATGGACGTAAAATGGCGCTTTGTCGCTACAGCACCCCCTCTTGTCGGACGCAGCGCACGACGCCGGTGGAAGACATCAGCGCGGGGCGGGATTTTCAGGTGTCGAATGTCGGTAAAGCCGGTCGTGCGGAGTCGCCTGCTGTTGGCCGCGTGCCTGAGTGTCGGGGTTCCGGCGGGCGCGCACGCACAATCTTTGTTCTCGGATACCAATCCACCATGTTTCACTGAGCGCAACGCCATCTCCTATGGGTTGTGGGAGCGCGGTCTCGCGCCCCAGTATTTCGTGCCCCCGCCACCCCCACCCGCACCACCCGTGGCCACGGATCCCGACGCCGCCACGGATCCCATCGCATTGTTCGCAGGGGACGATCCGGATGCGGTCGCCGCTGCCGTCGATCGTGACGCTGCCAGGCGAGCTGCGCAGTCCGTGGCGAGTGACGCCGTCGCTGGCGCGGACCCGGCGGCCGAGGCTCCGCAGACCGCATCGGATGCGCAGGTGTCGAGCGCCGATCCGTCGCTGGCGGCGTCGGGTGCCGATGGCGTGGTGGGCGTGGATGACACGGCAAGCGCGCCGTTGGCGCAAGCGCCTGCGCCATCGCCGCCTCTCCCGGCAGCTGACTTTGCCGTCGCGCCGGAGCTGAGCGCTGACGGCACGGCCATTTCGGCCGTCGATCTGGATGCGGCGTCGGCCGCCTCGGCCGCGAGTCGCGAGCCGCCGCCCGCCCAGGACGTCGCACCGCCCAACGCCTTTCTCGCACGCGCCTCGTGCCTGCGCGGGCTGCCGCATCAGGAGAGTCGCGCGGATCGCAACATCCAGATGCTGATGCGCGGAGGGCTCGTGGTGCGAGACGAGACGTTGCCGTTCATTGCCACGCGCAGCCGCACGCCCGGCGAGGGCGCCGTGGGTCTCCAGGTGATCAACGAGCGGCCCTACCAGTTCAACGTCGGCATGAACAACAGCGGCATGGCCACCTCGGGCAAGATGCAGGGCACTGCGAACCTGTTGATGCGCGATCCGCTGGGCATGTACGGCAAGTTCAATACGACGCTGAGCCAGGATTTGCAGAATGCGCGTCGCGATGCGACGAACCGCGATCTGTCGGCCAATTACTCGTTGCCGATCGATGCCGATTGGACCGTCGGCATCACCGGCAAGAGCAACGCGGCGACGGACCAGACCGCCCCGGGCACCACGCAGACGCAGACACTGCAATGGCGTGTGCGGCGCGCGCTCGACTTCACGGCGAACGGCTCGACGGGCCTGGAATTGCGCTACAACCGGAGTCGCACGGAAGATCCGAACGCCGTTCACACCTACGACAGCTATGCCGAGGTGGGGCTGAGCCACACCCACAACTTCGGGGCGTCGAAGCTCGATGTGTCGCTGATGCAGCGGCTGAACGCGCCGTGGATGCCAACATCGAGCGGCCTGCCGGGCTGGTCGTATCGCTTCCAGTCGATCGACGCGAAGCTCACCGTGCCGTTTTGACGACATCCATCATGGTACTGAGCGATACCGTTCGCACGCGCGTCTTGCGAGGCGATTCGCGTAGGCAAAAAAAACCCGCCAGGTCGGCGGGTGAGGAAGCAGGCCTTCCACGGGGAAGTGAAAGCCCGGTCTCGCGAGGTGTTTGCGAGACCCGTGTAGTATCGTGACCCAACCGTCTGTTGGCTATGGGCTAAGTCCTAAAGTGCATGTCAGACGCTTTCCATTTCCGCTTCCCAACCTTTCTGACATACGCAGGGCGACAGATGACCGAACCGACCGACACCACACTGGCCAGTGCCACCCAGATCGCTGCCATGCAGACGTTGCGCGCCGCGCTGCTCGCCCAGCACAAGGTGCTGATCGCCAACGATCGTCTGCAATACGAAGCGGTCTTCGGACCGGTGCCGACCGGCCGCTTCGTGCAACTGCTTACCGAAGACGCCTGGTTTCGCTGGCTTGACCCGCTCTCGCGCCTGATCGTTGCCCTCGATGAATGGCTGGAGCAGACCCCGCCGCAGACGGACGCCGGCATCGCGCTGGCCGACGAAGCCGCCAAGCTGTTCCGTCATGCCGACGTCGAGTTCGGCGAGCGCTACCGCCTGGCTTTGCAGCAGGCCCCGGACGCGGTGCTCGGGCAGGGGCAGGTCGTGGCGGCGCTGCGCGGCGCACCGCAATCGCCGCCCGACGTGTCCGGGAAATCCGATGCGCCGGTTGCGAAGGAGCCCGACGCGTCGGCAAACGAGGGCGACGGCGCTTGAGCAGGGAGGGGGCAGACCGTCAAGCCGAAAATTTGTTCCGAGGTTGATCGTTTTTTGAGCAATGCTCTTGACAGCCTGTGTTCATGGGGCGTTCGAGAAGGTGAAAGCAGGTTATCCAGTGGGTTATCCACACAGGGTGTGGACAACTTGTCGATACCGCCCCGATGCCACGTTGCCTGCGCGTCGTCGACCGAGACAAACGCTCTCCGGTTTGGCCACGGCAACCGCGCGGCGAGGAAGGGGCGACGTGAAGCGACGATGGCGTAACCGCCTGGCCCTGTAGGAATCCTTCACGTTGGCCCTATGTCGATGGGGTAGTGGCTGCGACAATGGCGCTTTGCGTGCTGTCGGACGTGGGCGGCGTCAGTCGTCCTCCGACACCCGCCTGCCGCCACCCATCGACATGACAACCACGCCCATCGTGCTGTTGGTGCTGCTCTCTGCACTGATGCACGCCACCTGGAACGCCTTTCTCCACGCCAGTCCCGATCGCGTCTGGCAAGTTGGCATGATGGCGGTGCCGCAAGGGCTCGCCGCCGTGGCCGGCATCGTGTGGCTGCCCCTGCCGCCGGTACACGTCTGGCCGCTCATCCTCCTCTCTGCCGCCGCGCAGGTCGCATACACGGCGGCGCTCATCCGGGCCTACCGCGTCGGTGAGTTCGGGCAGATCTATCCCATTGCACGCGGTATTTCCCCGTTGCTGATCTCGGGCGCGGCGCTAGTGCTGGCGGGCGAGTGGCCGACTGGGATGGCGGCGTGGGGCATCGTGTGCATCTGCGCCGGCATTCTGACGCTCGCGTTGCGTGGTCGGCGGCTGTCGGGCGACAGCGTGCCTGCCGCATTGCTCACGGGGGTGTTCATCGCGGCGTACACGGTCATCGACGGCTTCGGCGTGCGATTGTCCAACGGCAACGGCTTCGGCTACCTCGCATGGGCCTATCTCTTCGCGAGCGTGCCGCTGGTGGGTGCCGTGGCGAAGTGGCGGGGCGGATGGCGAGGCATGTTCCTTGCCCCGCGCCGCCGCGTGGCGGAAGCGCTGGGGGCGGGCATCGTCGCGCAATGCGCCTATGGCATGGTGGTGTTTGCGCTGCAGTACCTGCCGATGGGCGTCGTGTCGGCGCTGCGCGAGTCGAGCGCCATTATCGCGATGCTGCTGGGCTGGATGTTCCTGCGGGAAAAGCTTACCGCCCGCCGCCTCGCGGCGTGCGGCCTCGTTGTCGGCGGGGCGGTACTCATCAAGCTGGGCGCGTAAGTGCGCGCTACATCGGCACCTGCGCGGCACCTGCGCGGCACCTAAGCGGCGCCAACGGCCATGCGTCGTACCTGCGTTGCGTTCAGCCGCGCGGCCAGAGTTCGGCGCGATGCGCCGTGATCGCGGCCACGACGATCTCGCGCATCCCATGGCCGTCGGTGGATTCGAGATGTTCGAGAATCGTCATGCGCATGCGCGGCGCCCAGAAGCGTCGCAGGTGGCCGGCAATGTTGTCGAGCGCCTCGCTGCGGTCGGGCATCGTCTCGAAGAAGTCCCCGATCTGATTGGCCATCTTGACCAGGTTGTCGGTGTCCATGATCTGTTGTGTCCCCTGAAATCGTTCTCTGTGTGTTGGCTGCCGTAGGTCGCGTGGCCAATCGCGCGTCCGCCGCACCGTCTGATGGCAATCGACGGCGAGGCTTGCCGGAGTCTCCGGCGATGGACGCGGATTGTCCGTCGCGGCGCGCCGCCTCGAAAGTCTCCGATGGCGCGGCGCGCATTGCTTCCGCTCTTCCTTTGCCGACTTAGCCCGCGCTCGCCTCGGTCGCGCCGCGAGCGTGTTCGAGGAAGGCCTCCTGCTGACGGTTGAAGTCCGAGTACTGACGCTGCCATTCCGACGGCTGGGCCACCGGTGTGATCTGCACCGCCGTCACCTTGTACTCGGGACAGTTGGTTGCCCAATCGGAGTTGTCCGTGGTGATGACGTTGGCACCCGACTCCGGGAAGTGGAACGTCGTGTAGACCACGCCGGGCTGCATGCGATCGCTCACGACGGCACGCAGCACGGTCTCGCCGGCGCGGCTCTGAATGCCGACCCAGTCGCCGTCCTTCACGCCGCGCTCTTCCGCATCGTGCGGATGAATCTCGAGCCGGTCCTCGTCATGCCAGTGGACGTTGTCCGTGCGGCGCGTCTGCGCACCGACGTTGTACTGCGACAGGATCCGCCCGGTGGTGAGGATAAGCGGGAAGCGGCGCGTGACCTTTTCATCCGTGGGCACGTACTGCGTGATGAGGAACTTGCCCTTGCCGCGCACGAATTCGTCGATGTGCATGACGGGCGTGCCGTCCGGCGCGGCTTCGTTGCAAGGCCACTGCACGCTGCCCATCCGGTCGAGTTTCTCGTAGCTCACGCCGGTAAAGGTCGGCGTGAGGCGTGCGATCTCGTCCATGATTTCCGACGGGTGCGAGTAGTGCATTTCGTAGCCCAGTCGCTTGGCCAGTTCAATCGTGACTTCCCAATCGGCGTAACCGGCGCGCGGCGGCATTACCTGGCGCACGCGCGAGATACGGCGCTCGGCGTTGGTGAACGTGCCGTCCTTCTCCAGGAACGACGAGCCCGGCAGCAGCACATGCGCATACTTCGCCGTTTCGTTCAGGAAGATGTCCTGCACGACGATGCACTCCATCTGTTCGAGGGCGTGGGTGACGTGCTGCGTATTCGGGTCGGACTGCACGATGTCCTCGCCCTGACAGTACAGGCCCATGAAGGTGCCTGAGATCGCGGCGTCGAACATGTTCGGAATACGCAGGCCCGGCTCGGACTGGATCTCGACGCCCCATTCGGCTTCGAACAGTGCACGGGCGCTCGAATCCGACACGTGACGATAGCCCGGCAGTTCATGCGGGAACGCGCCCATGTCGCACGAGCCCTGCACGTTGTTCTGGCCGCGCAGCGGGTTCACGCCCACGCCTTCACGGCCGATGTTGCCGGTGGCCATGGCGAGGTTGGCGATACCGATCACCGTCGTGGAGCCTTGCGCATGCTCGGTCACGCCCAGGCCGTAATAGATCGCTGCGTTGCCGCCCTTGGCATACAGGCGCGCGGCACCGCGCACGAGATGCGCCGGCACACCGGTGTGTGCTTCGGTCGCTTCGGGCGAGTTCTCGGCACGGGCGATGAAGTCGCGCCACTGCTGGAACGCGCGATCCTCGCAGCGCTCGGCGATGAACGCGTCGGCCATCAGCCCTTCGGTCACGATGACGTGCGCAAGCGCGTTGATCATCGCCACGTTCGTGCCCGGACGCAGTTGCAGGTGGTAGTCGGCCTTGATGTGCGGGCTGTTCACCAGGTCGATGCGGCGCGGGTCGATCACGATCAGCTTGGCGCCTTCGCGCAGTCGCCGCTTCATGCGCGAGCCGAACACCGGGTGTCCGTCGGTCGGGTTCGCGCCCATCACGAGAATCACGTCCGAGTGCTCGACTGACTTGAACGTCTGCGTGCCGGCCGATTCGCCGAGCGTCGCCTTCAGGCCGTAGCCGGTCGGCGAGTGGCACACGCGCGCGCAGGTGTCGACGTTGTTGTTGCCGAAAGCGGCGCGCACGAGCTTCTGGACCAGGTAGTCTTCTTCGTTCGTGCAGCGTGACGACACCAGCCCGCCGATCGAGTCGCGCCCGTACTTGGCCTGAATGCGCTTGAACTCCGACGCCGCATAGTCGAGTGCCTCGTCCCACGACACGTCCTGCCACGGATCGGTGATCTTCTTGCGAATCTTGGGCGTGAGAATGCGGTCCTTGTGCGTGGCGTAACCCCAGGCAAAGCGGCCCTTCACGCAGGCGTGGCCTTCGTTGGCCTGACCGTCCTTGTGCGGCACCATGCGCACGACTTCGTTACCCTTCATCTCCGCCTTGAACGAGCAGCCCACGCCGCAATAGGCGCAGGTGGTGATCTTGGCGTGCTCGGCCTGGCCGAGATGGATGACCGACTTTTCCTGCAGCGTCGCGGTCGGGCAGGCGGCCACGCAGGCGCCGCACGACACGCACTCGGAGTCCATGAACGCCTGATCCTGTCCCGCCGAGACGCGCGCTTCGAAGCCACGGCCCGAGATCGTCAGCGCGAACGTGCCCTGCGTTTCCTCGCAGGCGCGCACGCACCGGTTGCAGACGATGCACTTCGAGGCGTCGTAGGTAAAGTAGGGGTTCGACTCGTCCTTCTGGCTGTCGAAGTGATTGGCGCCATCGAAGCCGTAACGCACTTCGCGCAGGCCCGTCACACCGGCCATGTCCTGCAGTTCGCAGTCACCGTTGGCGGCGCAGGTCAGGCAGTCGAGCGGGTGATCGGAGATGTACAGCTCCATCACGCCCTTGCGCAGCTCCTGGAGCTTCGGCGATTGCGTGCGCACCTTCATGCCGGGTTCGACGGGGGTGGTGCACGACGCGGGGTAGCCGCGACGGCCTTCGATCTCGACGAGGCACAGACGGCACGAACCGAACGGCTCGAGCGAGTCGGTGGCGCACAGCTTGGGCACATTCACGCCGCCTTCGGAGGCCGCGCGCATGATCGAGGTGCCGGCCGGCACCGTGACCAGTTCGCCGTCGATCTCCAGCGTGACTTCCTGCGTCGATTCACGGCGCGGGGTGCCGTAATCCTTTTCAAACATCGGGTCCATCATGGTGGGCGATCTCCTAGGCGGCCTTGGTCGGCAGATTCGACGGTTCGGCCGCGCCGAAGTCTTCGGGGAAATGGTTCAGCGCAGACAGCACGGGGTAGGGCGTCATGCCGCCCATCGCGCACAGCGAGCCAGCGAGCATGGTGTCGCACAGATCGCGCAGCAGCTTGATCTGCTTGGGACGGTCGCGTCCGTCGATGATCTTGTCCATCACTTCGACGCCGCGCGTCGAACCGATACGGCACGGCGTGCACTTGCCGCACGACTCGATGGTGCAGAACTCCATCGCATAGCGGGCGAGCCTGGCCAGGTCGACGGTGTCGTCATGCGCCACGATGCCGCCGTGACCGAGCACTGCCCAGAGTGCGGCGAACGCTTCGTAGTCGAGCGGGGTATCCCATTGCGATTCGGGCAGATAGGAGCCAAGCGGGCCACCGACCTGTACCGCGCGCAGCGGGCGGCCTGTGATGGCGCCACCGCCGAACTCGTACAGGATGTCGCGCAACGTCACGCCGAAGGCCTTCTCGATGAGGCCGCCGTATTTGATGTTGCCCGCGAGCTGGATGGGCAGTGTGCCGCGCGAGCGACCCATGCCGAAGTTCTTGTAGAAGTCGGCGCCGCGATCCATGATGATGGGCACCGACGCCAGCGAGATCACGTTGTTGATGACCGTGGGCAGGCCGAAGAGACCTTCGATGGCGGGCAGCGGCGGCTTGGCACGTACCACGCCGCGTTTGCCTTCGAGACTTTCCAGCAACGCGGTTTCCTCGCCGCAGACGTAAGCGCCGGCCGCCTTGCGCACTTCGAGATGGAACGTCTTGCCGGTGCCCAGGATGTTCTCGCCCAGGTAGCCCGCCTGGCCAGCATTGGCGATGGCTTCGTTGAGGACATCAATGGAATGCGGATACTCGCTGCGCACGTAGATATAACCGCGCGTGGCGCCTACGGCGATGCCTGCAATCGTCATGCCCTCGACGAGCACGAGCGGATCGCCTTCCATCAGCATGCGATCGGCGAACGTGCCCGAGTCCCCTTCGTCGGCATTGCAGACGATGTACTTCTGGGCGGCCGACGTGCCGAGCACGGTCTTCCACTTGATGCCGGTCGGGAACGCCGCACCGCCGCGACCGCGCAGGCCGGATTCGGTGACTTGCGCGACGATGGCCGCACCGTCCATCGCGAGCGCGTTACGCAGGCCGCGATAGCCGTCATGCGCCACGTAGTCGTCAACGGACACGGGATCGGTGATGCCCACGCGGGCGAACGTCAACCGTTCCTGCTTCTTGAAATACGGGATCTCTTCGGTCAGTCCTAGCGCGAGCGGATGATCGCCGCCGGCGGTGACGTTGGCGTCGAACAGGCCCGGGACGTCGTCCGCATCGACCGGACCATAGGCGACGCGTCCCGCAGGGGTCGCGACTTCGAGTAACGGCTCGAGCCACAGCATGCCGCGCGTGCCGTTACGTACCAGCTCGATGTCGATGCCGCGCTGCGTGGCTTGCGCGATGATGGCGTCGGCGACGTCGTCGGCACCGAGTGCCAGCGCGGCGGAGTCACGCGGCAGATACAACCGCACCTTGCCGGGCGCAACGGGCAAGGTGGATGACTTGGCGGAAGTGGAGGATTGGCTCATGCGGCATCCTTGGCGCGAGCGACCAGACGGTCGAATTTCTCAGGGGTGACGCGCGCGTGCAACTTATCGTCGATCGTGATGGCAGGTGACGTCGCGCACTGGCCCAGGCAATACACCGGTTCGAGTGCGACATCGCCGTGATGACTGTGCATCGCGCAGCCCAGCACCCGTTCGGCATGGGCGACAAGTGCGTCGGCGCCCATGCTCTGGCACGCCTCGGCGCGACAGATCTGCACAACGTGGCGCGGCGGCGCGCTGGTGCGGAAGTGGTGGTAAAACGTGATCACGCCATGCACTTCGGCGCGAGACAGGTTGAGGGCGTTGGCGATGACGGGCACGGCGTCCGGGGGGACGTAGCCGAAAGCGTCCTGCACGTCATGGAGGATCGGCAGAAGCGGGCCTTCCTGAGCCGCATGGGCGTCCAGAATCGCGTGCACCGTGGCGATGGAAAAAGCCTCGCGCATGGCTGTTGTCTCCTGTTTGGCACTCCGTGGGGAACGGGGCACCTGAGGGTGTGAATTATCTGTTCTTGTCTTGCCCTGGGGCGAGAGGCCCAATGGTCACATCCGGCGACGCTGCTCGGGTCTAGCGATCAGCGCGGCGCCGGACGAGCGTGCGGCACATAGCCCCCACCATATGCCGCACGAGCTCGGCCTCTCGCCCGTGGCTTACTTCGTCAACCTTCGTCTTCAAAGCGGTACTGCGGTACATCGATATGTGAAACACGATATATGATATACGGTATACGTGCAATAGCTTTCCCCGGCTTTGGCAGGCTCGTTTACCCGAATTGGGTGCCGCGATTGAGTGCCCGAATCCGGGGGGGGGGCAATGGTCAGGGGCGATGCGGGCGCGGGGGTATGAACCGGACGCGGGAGGAGGGCGGGAGGGTGACAACGTGGGGCGAAAGAAAAAAGCCAGCGACATGTCGATGTCACTGGCTTCTTGGCAGATCGCGGCCGTTGCCGGACGCGCTTCAGCAGCGAACGCCGGTTACTCGAGGAAGTCGCAATGCTCTTCGACGAAGGCGGCCAGACCCAGCGTATGGTCGCGTGCGAGCTTCTCGGCGAGTTCCGTGTCGCGCTTCTCGAGGGCGGTGATGATCTTCAGGTGATCGACAATCGAGCGGGCGGCCCGGTCGTTCTGAGCGATCGTCACCTTGCGAATGGCGCGCACGTGAATGAACAGGTTCTTGATCGTATTGGCAATCGCTTGCGAGCCACCAAGATTGATCAGCGCCTGGTGGAAGTCGATGTTCGCGTCGGAATACTCTTCGATGTGATCCGTCGGTGGCGCGTTGACGAACTCGTCGAACAGATGACGCAGCCTGACGATGTCCTCGTCGGTCGCGTGCAACGTCGCCAGACGGGCGGACATCCCTTCGAGGGCCGCCCACATCTGGATCATCTCGACGATCTCGCGCTTGGTTTTGCGGATGATGAAGATGCCTCGACGTGGCACTGTGCGCAGAAAGCCTTCCTGCTCCAGTAAGGTCATGGCTTCGCGAATCGGTGTGCGCGAAACGCCAAGCACCTGGATGAGCTGACGCTCGTCCAGGCGAATTTCTTCCTTCTGGTTATAGATGTCGGCATCGGCGATGGCTTTTTTCAGCAGCGCATACGCCTGATTGCGAAAACTCGTGGTGGTGTCGATCGGCTCCAGCGCGAGCGGAGTCACGCGCGCCGGAGTTGGGGTGATCAGGGACATGCAATAGTCTCCTAGGTATTACGGCCCCTTCAGAGGCGCAATGCTTGCTGCCCCATGATGGTTGCCGGCTTTGTGGCGAGTTTACCCGATTCGTTTGCCTGCGTGGTTTCCGCCAGGTAGGCGAAACGGCCGTTCTTTTCGGCCTTCTCGAGCATCGAGGCCGGCAGGGCGACGAAGAGGTGAACCATCGCAACACCGGTGGCAAGGGCGGAAGCAAGGGCAAGCAAAGTCAGCGCAGCGACAAACATGGTGAGACTCCTGATAAATGTTGACGGTAGTGATGTGGGGGAGAACTTGCTTTGCATTGTATGGCGCGCTGCAACAAATCTCAAGATATACCACATACCAAATACCAAAATTTATCGTTTTTCGGGACGTCTTCCGCACCGCTGCGTTGGTTCACTGCCCGGATTTGTGTCTTGTTCCGATGGTCTTCAGTGGATCGATAATCGTGATGAGCCTCCTAGGTCGCCCGTCGGGCTTACGTTGGTGCGGATTTCGGGACGCCAGTGGCGTGCAAGACTTCAGGGAGAACCCGAGGTGTTCTCATCGGGGGGGCAAAAGCGAGTTATTGCGTTGCCGCGAAACCACATCGGCGATGGCGCGCTTCGGTGCGCCGGGTCATGGGCTGCCTGCGAAAAACCGGCCGCAACTGGCGATACGGCGGCAGCCGACGTGAACGATGGCCGGGCGGTATGGCAACGCGATGCCTTCAACCCGTTGCGTGCGCCGCATCTCTATATAGGGAATGCCGAACTTCGCGGGGCATCGTTGCAAGCCCCGCGAAGGGTGTTTCATGAAAACAACGTTTGCTGGCTCAGGCGGCTTTGGCCAAGCGCGCTTGCGCAGCCGCGACGGCATCGGGCTGCGTCATGAACTCGCGCTGCTGGATCAACGCCAGCACCACGTCGAGCGTTGGTGTCGGTACGTTGGCGAGGCGTCCCATCTCCTGCACCACGGAGACGAGCGGATCGATTTCCATTGCTCGGCCGCGCTCCAGATCCTGGAGCATCGACGTCTTGTGGGCACCGACGGCACCCGCACCGTTGATGCGGCGCTCCACGTCGACACGGAAATGCACGCCGAACTTGTCGCCGATCGCCTTGGCTTCGAGCATCATGGCGCGCGCAATGGCGCGCGTGCCCGGATCGCTGGCGATGATATCGAGCGTGCCGTGCGTGAGTGCCGAGATCGGGTTGAAGCAGAGGTTGCCCCAGAGCTTGAGCCAGATTTCGTCGCGGATGTTTTCGCGAATCGGTGCGTCGAGTCCGCCCGCGATCATCAACTGCGAGAGCTTCTCCACGCGCTCCGTGCGCTCGCCACTGGCTTCGCCCAGCGGGAACTTGTTGCCGTAGACGTGCTGGATCACGCCCGGCGCGACCACTTCGGTCGCCGGATAGACCACGCAGCCGATGGCCCGCTCGGGGCCGAGCTGACGCCACTGACGGCCGCCGGGGTCGATGCTCTCGAGCGTCGTGCCTTCGAGCGCGCCGCCGTGCTTATAGAAGTACCAGTAGGGGATGCCGTTCACCGCCGTGACGACCGCCGTATTCGGGCCGATCAACGGTTGCATCGCGTCGAGCACCGACGGCACCGAATGGGCCTTCAAGGCAATGATGACGTAATCCTGCGGACCGAGTTCACGCGGATCGTCCGTGCAACGCAACTGAGCGACGCGTTCCTCGCCATCGATCAGCAACTTGAGTCCGTGCTCGCGCATGGCGGCCAGATGCGGGCCACGCGCCACCAAACTGACATCGGCTCCGGCGTGCGCGAGTTGCACACCGAGATAGCCACCGATGGCACCGGCGCCATAGATGCAAATCTTCATGAAGTCTCTCCCTCCAATGGTGAATCGAAACCTGGGCCTGGTACTGGCCATTTATTTTTCTAATACCAAATGTTGTATATCGTATATCACAAGAACGATAGCGCCAAGCCTTCGCGGCGCAATTCCCGTCATGGTTTCCCCGCAGGGACTTGAAAAATCGCCGCCCGGATGTGTGAGCACTTCGGGCATGCGAGGTGGGGGCAGAAAACGCTCGGCACGTCCGTCAGGTGAATTATTACGGTGTATTACAAGAGAACTGTGAGATCGCCGAAAGTGACTTCTTGTGAGAAAAAGTATCGAAAATATCGCCTTGTGCTGGTTTTAAAAATTGCCAAGGAGGCCGATATAAAAAGGCTGTATGCCTTGTAGGACAAGCGTCTCGGATCAGGTTAACTCCTTAGTATTTTCGCATTGCGTTGTTGCGCCGCTCCGGCCTACAGTGGCGTTACTGTATCTAGCCGCCACTTAGAACAGTGCTTCGTGTGCCGTGAGGGTTTTCGCTGCAATGGACGAAAACGATTGCGGTACACGAAGCGGAAGACGAGGATCGCAATAAATTAGTGTTGACTTATATCTGATATATCGTATATTTCGTTCGGTATATTTACGGGAAATGCAATGGACCCCGTAAGCATCAGAGACAAGTCGACGAGGCGAAAACCTCGTAAAGCATACCCAGGGGGCACAGACCCCATCCGGAAGGTGTTGTTGTTGTGAAGCTGCCAAACAACTGGAAACCGATGGAGGAGGTGCAAGTGGAGACGACTAATCAACACGGTAAGCAATCCGTGTTCGCGAGCCCTTGGATTCAGCTCGTGTTCGGCGTGATTTGCATGGCGATGATCGCCAACTTGCAGTACGGGTGGACGCTGTTCGTGAACCCGATCGATGAGAAGTATCACTGGGGCCGTACAGCCATCCAGGTGGCGTTCACGATTTTTGTCGTGACGGAAACTTGGCTGGTGCCGATCGAAGGGTATCTGGTCGACAAGTTCGGCCCGCGCCCGGTGGTGGTCGGCGGCGGTCTGTTGTGCGGTGTCGCCTGGGTGCTGAACGCCCATGCGTCGTCGCTGCCGATGCTGTATTTCGCCGCAGCCGTGGGTGGGGTGGGCGCCGGTGCGGTGTATGGCACATGCGTGGGTAATGCGTTGAAGTGGTTCCCGGATCGCCGCGGTCTTGCTGCGGGCCTGACCGCCGCCGGTTTCGGCGCCGGTTCGGCCCTGACGGTGGTGCCGATCGCCAACATGATCAAGTCGAGCGGCTACGAAAACACCTTCCTGACCTTCGGTCTGGGCCAGGGGATCATCGTGCTGTTGCTTGGTCTGGCGCTCGCCAACCCGCCGGCGTCGATCGAGGCGCTCAGGAAGCTGGCCCCGGGTGCCATGCGCTACAACGCCAAGCCCACGGAAGTCATGCGCTCGCCGGTGTTCTGGATGATGTATCTGATGTTCGTGCTGATGGCCGCTGGCGGTCTGATGGCAACGGCACAGCTCGGTCCGATCGCCAAGGACTACGGTCTCGATCAGGCACCGGTGTCGATCCTCGGTCTGACGCTGCCGGCACTCACCTTCGCACTGGCCATCGACCGTGTGCTCAACGGGGTGACGCGTCCGGTGTTCGGCTGGATATCGGACAAGATCGGCCGCGAAAACACGATGTTCATCGCCTTCGCGATGGAAGCCGTGGGGATTTACGCCTTGGCCAAGTTCGGTCAGCACCCCGTGGCCTTCGTGATCCTGACCGGCCTGGTGTTCTTCGCCTGGGGGGAGATCTACAGCCTGTTCCCGGCGACCTGCGCCGACACGTATGGCTCGAAGTACGCCGCCACCAACGCGGGGATGCTCTACACCGCGAAGGGGACCGCCGCGTTGCTGGTGCCCTTCTCGAGCATCATCACCACGTCGACCGGCAGCTGGCAGGCCGTGTTCATGATCGCTTGCGCCATGAACGCCTTCGCCGCCTTCCTGGCCTTGTTCGTCCTCAAGCCGATGCGTGCCCGTCTGGCACAGCGTTACGCCAGTGACTACAAGGCGCAGGCCGGTGAGCCAGTCGTGCAGGCAGCCGATCTGTCGCGCAGCACCACGTAACACGAGGTGACGATGTGACCACGCAGCCAGGCTGGCTGTTGGGAAGTGATGTTTGACCGGCGTGCAATCCGTGCCCTTGCAGGGCCGATTGCACGACCGGGTGAGCAAGTAGCGAAGCAGTTTGGGAATACCCATTAATCGTCAGACAAGACGACGCAACACTGAAACCGGAAAAATTGGAGGAGAGAATTATGTCCATTGCGATGACCGTGCCAGTCGGCAAAGCGGAAAACGACACCGCGGGCAACACGCTCAATGACACCAGCCGACACGCGAACATCGTGTCCGAGGCAGAGACGACCGATGGCTTCCATCTGATCATCGATGCCCTGAAAGCGAACGACATCGACACCATCTTCGGTCTGGTGGGGATTCCCATCACCGATCTGGCGCGGCTTGCGCAAGCCGAAGGCATGCGTTTCATCGGCTTCCGCCATGAACAGCACGCCGGGCATGCGGCGGCCATCGCCGGCTACATGACGCAAAAGCCCGGCATTTGCCTGACTGTGTCGGCGCCGGGCTTCCTGAATGGGCTGACGGCACTCGCCAACGCGACCACCAACTGCTTCCCGATGATCCTGATCAGCGGCTCGAGCGAGCGTGAGATCGTCGACTTGCAGCAGGGCGACTACGAAGAGATGGACCAACTCAATGCGGCCAAGCCGTATTGCAAGGCCGCCTACCGCGTGCTGCACGCCGAAGACATCGGCGTTGGGCTGGCCCGCGCCATTCGCGCGGCCGTGTCGGGCCGCCCGGGCGGCGTCTATCTGGACCTGCCGGCCAAGCTGCTGGCGCAGACCATCGACGCACAGAAGGCGAAAAATTCGCTGATTCGCGTGATCGACGCCGCACCGCGTCAGATCCCGGCACCGGACGCCGTCCAGCGTGCACTCGACGTCATCAAGGGCGCCAAGCGTCCGCTGATCCTGCTCGGCAAGGGCGCTTCCTACGCGCAAGCCGACGCCGACATTCGCGCCTTGATCGAGAAGACTGGTATTCCGTATCTGCCGATGTCGATGGCCAAGGGTCTGCTGCCCGACACGCATGAGCAATCGGCCGCGGCCGCCCGCTCGTTCGTGTTGCAAGAGGCCGACGTGGTCGTCCTGATCGGCGCGCGCCTGAACTGGCTGCTCGCGCACGGCAAGGGCAAGACGTGGGGGGCCGCACCGAAGAAGTTCGTGCAGATCGACATCTCGCCGACGGAAATCGACAGCAACGTGGCCATCGCGGCACCGGTGATCGGTGACATCGGCTCGTGCGTGTCGGCCCTGCTCGCCGGCGTGGACGCCAACTTCGGCAAGCCGTCGACGGAATGGACCGGCGCCATCGCCGAGCGCAAGAGCAAGAACCTCGCGAAGATGGCGGCAACGCTGGCCCAGAACCCGTCGCCGATGAATTTCCACAGCGCACTCGGCGCGATTCGCGACGTGCTCAAGCAGCATCCCGACATCAACCTCGTCAACGAAGGCGCGAACACGCTCGACTACGCCCGCGCCATCATCGACCAGTACCAGCCGCGCAAGCGCTTCGACTCGGGTACCTGGGGCGTGATGGGCATTGGCATGGGCTTCGCCATCGGCGCGGCCGTCACCAGCGGTCAGCCGGTCGTGGCCATCGAGGGCGACAGCGCATTCGGCTTCAGCGGCATGGAGCTCGAAACCATCTGCCGTTATGAGCTGCCGGTCACCACCGTCATCTTCAACAACAACGGCGTGTATCGCGGCACCGACGTCAATCCGACGGGCGGCAAGGACGTGGCGCCGACGGTGTTCGTCAAGGGCGCACGTTACGACAAGATGATCGAGGCCTTCGGTGGCATCGGTTACAACGTCACCACGCCGGAAGCGCTGACGAAGGCGCTGCAGGAAGCCATCGCGGCAGGCAAGCCGGCGCTTATCAACGCCGTCATCGACGAAGCTGCGGGCACTGAGAGCGGCCGTCTGACGAACCTGAATCCGCAAAGCGCGGCGATGAAAAAGTAATTCGAGTCAATCAAGGAGACACGACATGAGCAAACCTCTCGAAGGCATCAAGATCATCGACTTCACGCACGTGCAAGCCGGCCCCGCATGTACGCAGTTGCTGGCCTGGTTTGGCGCCGACGTGATCAAGGTGGAACGCCCGGGTTCGGGCGACGTCACGCGTAACCAACTGCGCGACATCCCCGACGCCGATGCCTTGTACTTCACGATGCTCAACAGCAACAAGCGCTCGTTGACGCTGGATACGAAGACGCAGGAAGGCAAGGACGTTCTCGAAAAGCTGGTGCGTGAATCCGACGTGCTGGTGGAAAACTTCGGCCCGGGGGCGCTGGATCGCATGGGCTTCTCGTGGGAGCGTCTGAACGAACTCAACCCGAAGCTGATCATGGCCTCGGTGAAGGGCTTCTCGGACGGTCACCACTACGATGACCTGAAGGTGTACGAGAACGTGGCGCAGTGCGCAGGCGGCGCGGCCTCGACGACGGGCTTCTGGGACGGCCCTCCGACGGTGTCGGCCGCAGCGCTGGGCGACAGCAACACCGGCATGCACCTCGCGATCGGCATTCTGACGGCAATCATCGGCCGTGGCCAGACGGGCCGTGGCCAGAAGGTCGCCGTCTCGATGCAGGACTCGGTCATCAACCTGTGCCGCGTGAAGCTGCGCGACCAGCAACGCCTGGATCGTATCGGCTACCTCGAAGAGTATCCGCAGTACCCGCATGGCGAGTTCAGCGACGTGGTGCCGCGCGGCGGCAACGCGGGCGGTGGCGGTCAGCCGGGTTGGGTGCTCAAGTGCAAGGGCTGGGAGACGGACCCGAACGCGTACATCTACTTCACGATCCAGGGCCACGCCTGGGAGCCGATCTGCCGTGCGCTGGGCAAGCCGGAGTGGATCGAAGATCCGAACTACGCTACGCCGCAAGCCCGTCAACCGCACATCTTCGAAATCTTCGCGACCATCGAAGCCTGGCTGGCTGACAAGACGAAGTACGAAGCGGTGGACATCCTGCGCAAGTTCGATATCCCGTGCGCGCCGGTCCTGTCGATGAAGGAAATCGCGAACGATCCGTCGCTGCGTGCGTCGGGCACGATCGTGGAAGTGCCGCACAAGGAACGTGGTACGTACCTGACCGTCGGCAGCCCGATCAAGTTCTCGGGCCTGAAGCCGGAAATCACGGGTTCGCCGCTGCTGGGTGAGCACACCGACGAGATTCTGTCCGAACTGGGCTACAGCAAGGACCAGATCGCGAGCCTGCATTCGTCGCGTTCGGTTTAAGCTTCTGAAAGCCGGTCGGGTCAGGCTTGGCCCGGCTCGCCGCCAGTGCGCCCTTGCCGACACCGCCCTCGGGCGGTGACGGGGCATAGGGGGCACGGCAGGTGTTCATGGGTGCGGCGCCGTGTGGTGCCGACACCCATTTTTGATTTCGGGACCGTGTTGTCCTCTAATTGATGTACTTTATTGGCATGTTTGGTATCCCTGCCAGTCGCATTCCCTACAAGAGTATTGGAGACATCATGAGCGCATCCGTCGACGTCAATCAGTTGGTCCAGGTGGTGGGCGACGCTATCGTCGTGGCCGATCCGAACAACATCATCACGCTGTGGAACAGCGGCGCGCAGAAGATGTTCGGTTTCTCGGAAGCCGAGGCGCTCGGGCAACCGCTGGACATCATCATTCCCGACCGGTTGCGCGCGCGTCACAACGACGGCTATGCCAAGACGATGCAGACCGGGCAGACAAAGTACGGCAGCGACCTGCTCAAAGTCCCGGCCGCGCACAAGGACGGCCGATCCATGTCGATTGCGTTCACCGTAGCGCTGTTGCATGGGGCTGACGGCGAAGTCACCGGCATCGTTGCCGTGATTCGCGACGAGACGGCGCGCTTCCAGGAAGATCGTCAGTTGCGCAAGCGCGTGGCGGAACTCGAGGCGAAGGTGGCGGCCACGGCCGGCTGACGGCTGACGGCTGACGGCTCCATGGCGGGCGTCACGGCGCGACGCGCGAGTCGTTGCCGCTAACGTCCAAGCGCAAGACGCAGGAAGCACCGATGTGCGACGCCCCCCGACGGGTGGCGTCGCACATCGGTGCTTTTTGCATTTCAGCGTCCTGGGAGCACGCGCGGTCGGTGCGATGAGTATTTTGTATTCAATATATTCAATGAGTTTCGGATGACGCCTCTTTCCGAACCGCCGATTTTCATCCGCGTGACACATGCCTGTAAACCCGTAGCCCGGGACAACGGAAAATGCGATGTTGCGGTGCGGATTCCCTTTATTTATGGGGGTTCCAGTGATTTTCCACGGTTTTATGCTGCGCGACGGCAAATGCCATCGGCAACAAAAAGCCGTTGATAAAATATCGTGTATGAAATACTGTATATCACAGCAATCGATCGACGATGGCGATGGCGCCCGTAGAGGCGACAACCATCGGCGGATCAGGCGAGACCCGTGTTTCGTCGCGTCTCGCGCACCGATTACATAAACGCCGTCGCATCAGGAGGAGACCCACCATGTTCATCGTCGCCAGCATCCGGCGCGAAGCCCGCCCAGCGCGTGGTACGCACACACAGCAGGTCACGGCGCGTGCCGTGCGCCATGCGCAAGTTCAACTGTCGGTGTCTGCCGCGGGCGCGATTGCCCGGGCCACTTGCTGAGCGGAGACGACCATGGGCAAGGCACTTGAAGGTGTGCGCATTCTCGACTTCACGCACGTGCAGTCCGGACCCACTTGCACGCAGTTGCTCGCCTGGTTCGGCGCGGACGTGATCAAGATCGAGCGTGCGGGGCATGGTGACGTGACGCGCGATCAACTGCGCGACATCCCCGACGCGGACAGCCTTTACTTCACGATGCTCAACAGCAACAAGCGGTCGATCACGCTCGACACGAAGCACCCGGAAGGCAAGGCAGTGCTCGAGCACATGATCCGCGACTGCGACGTGCTCGTGGAGAACTTCGCGCCCGGCGCTCTCGATCGCATGGGCTTCACGTGGGAGCACATCCACGCGTTGAACCCGCGCATGATCGTGGCCTCGGTCAAGGGGTTCGGTCCGGGGCCGTACCAGGACTGCAAGGTCTACGAGAACGTGGCGCAGTGCGTGGGCGGTGCGGCATCGACGACCGGTTTCGACGATGGCCCGCCGATGGTCACGGGGGCGCAGATCGGCGACTCCGGCACGGGGCTGCATCTGGCGCTGGGCATCGTCACGGCGCTGTATCAGCGCACCATGACCGGGCAGGGGCAGCGCGTGCTCGCCGCCATGCAGGACGGCGTGCTGAACCTGTGCCGCGTGAAGCTGCGTGATCAGCAGCGCCTGGAGCGCGCGCGCGTGATGGAAGAGTATCCGCAGTTCCCGAACGGTGAGTTCGGCGATGCGGTGCCGCGTGCCGGCAACGCGTCGGGCGGCGGTCAACCGGGCTGGATTCTCAAGTGCCGTGGCTGGGAGACCGATCCGAACGCGTACATCTACTTCATCGCACAGGCGCCCGTATGGGGGTCGATCTGCAAGGTGATCGGCAAGCCCGAGTGGGTCGAGCATCCCGACTACGCCACGCCGCGCGCCCGTCTGCCGCGCCTGCGCGAGATCTTCGACACGGTCGAGCAATGGACCATGACCCAGACGAAGTTCGAGGTCATGGCGATCCTCAACGAGTACGACATTCCGTGCGGCCCGATTCTGTCGATGAAGGAAATTGCCGAGGACATGTCGTTGCGCGAGACAGGGACCATCGTCGAAGTCGATCACCCGAAGCGCGGCAAATACCTCACCGTCGGCAATCCGATCAAGCTCTCGGCCAGCCCCACGCACGTGGAGCGCTCGCCGCTGCTGGGCGAACACACCGACGATGTGCTCTCGGAATTCGGCTACAGCGCGCAGCAGATCGCGGCATTGCGCGAAGTCGGCGCGGTGTAGGCGGCGCAGGGCAAGCCGCCCCACATGGGCGCAAGTCGTCTGCACGAGGCAGATGGGAATGACGTCAAGACATCGCGTCCGGCGCGCACACGGCGAACCTTGCCGTGGCGCCGGGCGGTTACAGATAAGGCATACGTATGAAGCTCTGGACCCGTTTCAAGACCGCCCATGGCCGCATCGGCTTTGGCCTGCTGCAGGGCGATCACATCCTCGAACACCGCGGCGATCTCTACGATCAGCCGATCGCCACGGGCGCGACGATCGCGCGCGCCGCCGTCGATCTGTTGTGCCCGTGCGAGCCCTCGAAGATCGTGGCGCTGTGGAACAACTTTCACGCGCTCGGCGCGAAGCTCGGCAAGGCCGCGCCGTCGCATCCGCTCTTTCTCATCAAGCCGGCCACGTCGCTGAACGGACCCGGTGCGGTGATCCAACGTCCCGCTTCGTATGCGGGCAAGATCGTGTTCGAGGGCGAGCTGGGCATCGTGATCGGCAAGCGCGCGAGCCACGTGAGCGAGGAAGCGGCGCGCGATTACATCCTCGGCTACACCTTGGTCAACGACGTGACCGCCGCTGAAATCATCGAGCAGGACGGCAACTTCGCGCAGTGGACGCGGGCCAAGGGCTTCGACACGTTCGGCTGTCTCGGCCCCGTCATCGCGCAGGACTTCGACTGGCGCGAGGCGGAGCTGGTCACGCGGCTTGACGGCACGGAGCGTCAGCGCTACCCACTCGCCGACATGATCTTCAACCCGTGGCAACTCGTCGCGCGTATCTCGCAGGACATGACCCTGATGCCGGGCGACGTGATCGCGGTGGGCACGTCGATCGGCGTCGGCTCGATGAAAGAGGGCGCGCTGGTGGAAGTGAGCATCGACGGACTGGGGACGTTGGCCAACCGCATGGGCGGCTAAGGGAGCAACCGATTTCACGGTGGTCGGCCGGGGTGGCAAAGGCCTGAGTCGATCGCCCTTTTTCATTCGGCAGATCAGGGATCTGTCCGGCGCCCGGTGGCGTGATCGCCGCCGGGCGCTGCGGGCGGCGGCACGGGACTCTTGTAAGCCATCATGCCGTCGATCAGCGTCGCGCCTTCGGCCAACAGGAACTCGCGGAAGGCGAGCGCGACCGGTGGCAGCCGCTTGCTGCGGCGATGCACGACGTACCAGCTTTGCCACGCCGGAAAACCCTGTACGTCGAGCACCGTCAACTGACCGGTCTGAAGCTCCATGCCAACGGTATGGGCCGACAGGAAGCTGATGCCCATGCCCGCCATGACGGCTTGCTTGATGGTTTCCGTGCTGGCGATCTCCATCGTGATCTTCAGTCGCTGCGTGCGTTGACCGAAGGCGTCCTGCAGGGAATTCCAGGTGTCGGATCCGCGCTCGCGGCTGATGAACGGTTCTTCCGTCAGGCGCGAGAAGGGAATCTGGCGCTGGCTGGTCAGCGGATGATCGGGCGGCGCCACGATGACGTAAGGGTGGGGCGCGAAGGCTTCGTTGATCGTATCGATCTCCGGCGGCGGACGCACCATCACGGCCAGGTCGGTGAGGTTTTCGGTGAGTTGATGCAGGAGTTCCTCGCGGTTATGGACCGTGAGATTGAGCGTCACGCCAGGATGACGCGCGGTGAAGGCCGCGAGCAGCCTGGGGAAGAAGTAGTCCCCCGCGCTGATGACCGCCACGTTGAGCTTGCCGCCCGTGATGCCCTTGAGGTGATCCATCGCCTCTTCGGTCTCGCGAAAGAGCGCAATGATCGCGCGGCTGTAATGGAGCATTTCGGCGCCCGCCGGCGTGAGGAAGACCTTCTTGCCCAACTGTTCGAAGAGCGGAAGGCCGACGTGACTCTCGAGCTGCTTGACCTGTGTCGAGACGGCGGGTTGCGTGAGGTGAAGTTCTTCGGCAGCGCGCGAAAAGCTCAAATGGCGCGCCACGGCTTCGAAGACCTTGAGTTGGCGGAGCGTGGCGTGTTTCATGCGGCGGGCATCCAGGCGTCAGGGGGGGCGGCGGAAGGATTTCCGCGCGCGAAGCGTTGCCAGGGAAGTATAAGTAATCGTTGATGGTTTGCATAATTAACTTTAACTGTCTTTTATGGTTCGGGCTGCGTAATCTGCAATGGCAGCCCGCATGAAAGTGGTGTGACAGCAAAGGGTCGGTGACCTGTCATCCCAGGCCAGAGCGGGTCAGCGTGTTCTGGAGACGATCACTGTTTTGGGAGAGCGCCATCATGTCTGTCATCGAATCGCAAATCAAACCCGCCGCCCTGGCACCGGTTGCCAACGCCCATCTGCATGCGTTCAACAACGCATTCGTCGAACTGGGTCTGGACTGGTATTGGGATCACCCCACCTATGCCCGGTTGCTGCACGCGACCGGGAACCAAGATTTGCCGCTGGCGTATCTCGAAGGCGCTTCGGCGCAGGCGTTGCGCATGGCCGAGCTGTTGCTGATCGGGGCCTATCTCGACGGACACCAGCCGCATCTGCTGCGCGCCTACGAGCCGGAATTCCTGTGCGACCTGATTCATTGCACCAAGGTGCGTTGCTTCGAAGCGGCCAATGAAGGCCGTTCGATGCAGGCGCCGCGAGCCGCTGCGGCCTGAGTTTCACAACACGACAGGGGCTCAGACCCCGAGACAATAACTATGCATATTGGCATTCCAAAGGAGACGGCCGCCGGCGAATCCCGCGTCGCGGCCACACCGGAAACGGTGAAGAAGCTGGTGGGCGCAGGGCATCGCGTCACCGTGGAGCGAGGGGCCGGTGAGGCGGCGAGCGTACTCGATGCGGCGTATGTCGCGGCGGGCGCGTCGAGCGTTAGCGCGGCCGAAGCCCTCGGTGCCGAACTGGTGCTCAAGGTGCGTGCGCCATCGATCGCGGAAATCGCCTTGATTCCGCGCGGCAGTGTCGTCGTTGGCATGCTCAACCCGTTCGATGCCGAGAATAATGCGCGCATGGCGGCGGCCGGCGTCATCGGCTTCGCGCTGGAAGCGGCGCCGCGCACGACGCGCGCGCAAAGCATGGACGTGCTCTCCTCGCAGGCCAACATCGCCGGCTACAAGGCCGTGATGCTGGCCGCCAA
>NZ_CABPRU010000019.1 GCF_902459705.1 Pandoraea terrigena
CATTCGCCGCGTGCGCATGGCGCTCAAGGCATCGGCTCGCGTTGAGTGATCTCCTGATTATGAAAACCGCTACATACGACTACATTGTTATCGGCGCCGGCTCGGCAGGGTGTGTTCTCGCTTCTCGGCTGAGTGAAGATCCCAGCGTCAAGGTACTGCTGATAGAGGCGGGCGCTCCCGCGTCATCCATCTTTGTTCAGATGCCGGCAGGGATCCGGGTTCTCTATAAGAGCCAAAAATTCAACTGGCGCTATTGGACGGAGCCCCAGACACAACTGGACAATCGGAATATTTATATACCCCGGGGCAAGGTGGTGGGCGGTTCATCCTCGATCAATTCCATGATTGCTATCCGGGGGAACCGATCCGATTACGACAACTGGGCATCTCAGGGCCTGTCGGGCTGGGACTATGAATCCCTTCGTCCGTACTTTCGAAAGATTGAGGATGCATCACTGGTAACGAAGGCGAGGAATGACGATCGCGGGTACGCGGGTCCGATTCGCCTGTCATACGGCACGCAGCAAAACGCCATATCGACTGCGTTCATAGAGAGCGCAGTATCGGCCGGTATGCCGGAGAACAACGGATTCAATGGGGCGTCGCAGGTAGGCGCAGGATTCTACGAGCTTACGATTGCCGAGGGAAAGCGATCCGGTGCTTATCGTTACCTGGATCGAGCAGGTAACCGATCCAATCTGACATTGATGGCGAACTGTAAAGTCCGCAGGATTCTCCTTGCCGGAAAGCGAGCGCAAGGCGTAGTGATTGAGGATGGATGGGAGGAGGTGGAGCTTCGCGCGGACCGCGAAGTGATTCTGACAGCAGGGGCCATTGCCTCACCGCAACTCCTGATGCTTTCGGGGATCGGACCGGCCAAACATCTGCAGTCGATTGGTATCGCTCCCGTGGTCGATCTGCAAGGCGTCGGTGAGAACCTTCAGGACCATCTTGATTGCGCGATTCGCTTAGAAGCGTCGCAGCCCAATACGCTCACGCCCTATATCGGCCTGGTAAGAGGCGGAATGGCAGGAGCTCGCTATCTTCTTTCAGGAGGCGGGCCGGCTTCCTCTCAAGGCGTTGAGGCAGGAGCATTTTACAACTCCGACAGAAATCCGGATCTGCCTGAGTGGCAGGCCCATCTGATCATTGCGCTGCGCAATCCACCGCCTAACGAAAAAGTTCCCCACGGATTTGCAGTCCGCGTATGCCAGCTGCGTCCAAAAAGTAGAGGCGTGCTGCGACTGCGTTCTTCAGATCCGTCCGATTCTCCCCGAATCGACCCTCGCTTCCTCTCAGACGAGTCTGACCTGGAGAGTTTGGTGCGCGGCGTGGAACGCACGTGCGAGATTGTCGACCAGCCGGCGCTCCGGAAGTACATCAAACGAAGGCTCGACATCGATGCTTTCTCCACCGGTGCAGCCCGTAAGGCATGGATACGCTCGCATGCGGAAACCATCTATCACCCGGTTGGCACGTGTCGCATGGGAGTCGACGACAACGCTGTTGTTGACGAGGAGTTGAAAGTGCGCGGGGTTGAGAACTTGAGAGTAATTGATGGATCTGTGATGCCAACGATCATCAGTGGGAACACGAACCTTCCCATTATGGCCATGGCAGAGAAGGCCGCAGACTTGATACGAAATTCACGCACATCCGCTCGTTGAAGTTTTCGGAGAACTCTGTTCACTGGCGTTTCGAGCTTGCTCCGTCGCCTTCTTCCCGGTTGTCCCCTTACACGGGGACGAAAGGTTGCAGCATAGATTTCCCAGCATCGAATGGGAACGTCTACGGGCTTGCGTCGTTTGATGGAAGCGTTGGGCCACACCCTTTCTCTCAAGCGCCGAAACCGCCGGAATGCCAAAGCGCGGGTTCCAGCAAAGAGGACCACGTGAACAAGGGACTCGCCAGTCAACACATACCCATCACGGGCGCGTCACAGGGCATCGGCCGCTGGACATTCCCTGTACTTCAATAACCTTAAGGAGATAAGAATGGTCAAGTTCACCTATCTGGTACTCACGAACGCGGTTCCGGGGCGTGAAGAAGAGTTCAATCGCTGGTATACCGAGCAGCACCTTCCAGACGTGTTGCGCGTACCGGGCGTGGTGAGCGCACAGCGCTTCAGTCGCACGGAGCAGCAGCGAAAAGCGGGGCCTCATCCGTGGCAGTACCTGGCACTCTATAACTGCGAGGCCGCTGACCCGCAGGTCGTCACAGATGGGATCCAGGCTCGCGTCAACACAGCGGAGATGCAAATGAGTGACACGGTGGGCGATGTCAAATATGGTTGCTATTTCGAGCCAATCACCGAGGTGATTCGCAGTAAGTAGACGGCATGGAAGTACCTGCTTTCCCGTCGTCTCAAAGATGAGTCGGGTAGAAGCTCAACAGCTTCTCCGCCACGTGAGGCGACGGGCCAGGGCGGGTCGCTTACTCCGCCGTAGCGGCGATGGAAGGCCATGCAACCCGGTGCGAGAGCTTGGGACTTGGGCCGAGGAGGCCAGCCTAAAACCTTCAGCGCTGCAATCACATGGGCGACTGCGCTGTTGCCCGTAGCGGATCACGCATCCATTTCGCGGCGCCAGGCTTGCGGGCTCTGCGATGTCCATCTCCGGAATGCGCGAGTAAATGCACTGTGCTCCGAGTACCCAAGTATCCAGGCCACCTCAGCGAGCGAAAGCCGTGGATCTTTTAGGTAATTCTCTGCAATCCGGCGTCTCGTGTCGTCACGTAGCTCGCGAAATTTCAGACCCAGTTTGTCGAGTCGCCGCTGCAACGTGCGGGGGGTCATGTGCATGGAGGAAGCCACTGTTTCAAGGCTCACTTCGCCTTGACGCGCGAGCCCGGCTACCGCTTGCCTGATGGCATGTTCCATGTCATCCATCTTCGGCATGGCACCCAGCAGAGCCTGTACCTGAAGCTCCATGATTCGCAGTAGCGCTTCATCAGGTTGACGCAGAGGCGCCTGCAAAAGGTCGACGGGGAAGCGCAGACTCGTCTCCGGTTGGTCGAACTTCACCGGGCAGCCGAAGTATGCAAGATAAGGGGTGGTGTCTTGAGGTGTTGCGTTAACAAAGCACACCTCCTCCAGCCTCACATCACCATCTGTCATGGCTCGCGTGAAACGGGTCATCGCAGCCAAGGCCGTTTCGTCAACGAGCGGCCCCGTTGGTTCCGTCGAACGGGGCCACGTCATCACGACGGACTTACCTTCGGTTCTTAGCTCCGCCGGCGTAACGTTTGCAACCACACGGTCGTACTGTTGCCAGCGTTGCAAGACAGCCCCGACGTCAGGGCAAGCCCCAAGTGCGTATCCAAGCACGCCGAGATGCGCAGGCGCAATGCGCTGGCCAACGTGCAATCCGAGGAGCGGATCATTGCAAACCTCGGCGGCACGCTCAAGCAAACGCCGCCAGTGATCGAGCGCGTAGAGTCGCACTTCCTGGCAATTAGGGCTGGATTCCCCCAGCACATGCACGGCATCCAGCCCTTGGTCCTGCAAGTAGTCGAAAAGCAGGTTCACGTAGGTGCTGGCGTAGTAAGCGGTGGGCGCGGACATGGGATGACAATGAACAATGTCGCGAAGTGTCAAGAAAGTGTCGAGGACTGTCAATGCGGAGGGTCACCAGTTTGATCAAACTGTCGGCAAGCCAAGCGAACAGGAGTCTAAATTGCCGTCCGATATGATGAACTGGCTGCATTCCATATTTGGGAAGTCCGTGGATTGGAAGCAGGCGTTCATGCTCAGCATGGTTCCTCTCTTCATCATTGCATTCAGTCTCGAGACCCTGATCAATCGAAGGCGTAGAGCCGAATCGACACTGAACTGGAAAGAGGTGTGGGCGAACATCGCATTGGGCACCACTTACCAGATCATGGAGCCCCTGGGAGTGGCTCTTGTGACAGGATCCATCTATGCGTGGGTATATTCAAAACGTTTGTTTGATATCCCGGTGGACGGTTGGACCATTCTCCCAATCATTCTGTCGGTCGAGTTCTGCTACTACTGGTTTCATCGCGCCAGCCATCGAATCCGCTGGTTTTGGGCGGCGCACGTCGTTCATCATACCGGCGAGAACATGAACTTCACTACGGCGGCACGACAATCGATGCTCAATGTGGTCGCTGGGAGTTTCATCTTTTTCCTTCCTCCCGTGCTCCTCGGTGTGCCGCCGGCCGCAGTCGCACTCATCCTGGCCGTGAATCTGTCCTATCAGTATTTCATTCATACCGAACTGATCCGCCGCCTTCCTGGCTGGATTGAGTACATCTTCAATACACCGTCCCATCACCGTGCCCATCATGGCCGAAACGACCAATATATCGACAAGAACTACGGTGGCATGTTGATCATTTTCGATCGCATGTTTGGCACTTTCGAAGAAGAACGGGAGACGGTGCAATACGGCATCACCCAACAGATTAAGTCCTACAATATCCTGGTGCTGAATCTCCACGAGTTTGTCGACATGTGGCGTGACGTGATGTCACCGGGGCCCGTGTGGCAGCGACTGCAACACCTGTGGCGGCCGCCGGAATGGGTGCGCCGTGGTCATGAACCCATCCACACATGGACGGTGGACAGGAACGAGCCGACCGGCAGTGAGTCGACACCCACTCCGTCAACGTCCGCTACCTGAGAGCCAACTCATGCATCGCCTCTCTCAAATATACCTGGCCGTTTCGGCACTGGCTTTCCTGCTAATTGGCTTGCATACGTTTCACGACCCCGCTACGGCAATGGCGGGCCTCGATATGCAACCCCATTCGGTGAATGCCTTCAATGAGATCCGTGCCAACTACGGTGGCATGCATCTCGGTATCAGTCTGTTGCTGGCCCTGGGTCTACTCTCGAAGGCGTGGCGAAAGCCCTCGATGTGGATCAACGTCGTGTTCACCAGCGGCCTGGTGCTCGGGCGGCTGGTCAGCATTTCCGCTGACGGGTGGCCAAATGATCTCGTTCGAATGTTGCTTGGAATCGAAGCAGCAGCGGCATTCACCGGCCTAGCGCTGTTGTGCTTCCTCAACAAACATGATGCGCGCTCTTCCATGAGATGAGCGCTCACTTTGAGCGCCCGCGACGCGTGGACATGAGGTCATCGTTCACCCAGTCCTATCAAGTTAAACTCGCACCGATCAACCTCCACCTGTCCTGATACCGGTCTTGCGGACAACGCGCGAGATATCCGCGTTGACGGGCTTCACCGCTTTCTAAGCATCCTTTCATCGCGACGGGTCCGACGCAGCGAAGAGAACGCTAGCTCTCCCGAGAGCAGTCAAGGTGTTGGGGCCTGGCCCCAGTAGAGACTACGGAGGTTGCGTCCAGGACCGTAGTGTTCGGTCTCTTCTGGGGTCTTTCGATGCCGTGTCTGCAATTGCCACCCTCTGCGAAGTGCTTATTAGCAGGCGCAGATCTTTGCCGGCATCCGGCCGCCATTGTGAGAGTATAATTTCACGATAGTGAAACAACACAGAAAACCGCTCTCCACGCTGGTGTTCCTTTTGCAAGAACGACCTCCATGCCACGACCACTACCTGATCCGAAGCCACCGTCGCGTGCGACGATTCGCACCATTCACCAACTGGGCGACCGCATTCGAGCAACGCGGGCAGGGAAAAGGATGCCCATTGACCAGGCGGCAAGACATTGCGGGGTCTCGGTCGGCATGCTGTCCAAGCTCGAGAACGGCAAGGGCGTCAATCTCGAGCACGCCCTGCGTGCGTTGGACGGACTGGGTTTGGCGATGCTGGTCGTTCCCAGGGCGCATGCGCCTTGGCTTGAACAGGCAGCGGCCCATACGGCCAAGATCGGCGAGGACGCGGCCAGGCGACAGCACGCCTGGCTGGAAGAGTAGTAGAGGCCTGCGATCAGGCTGGGCATCAATCTCTGATGCGATCCCAGATCGGTGCGGAAATGCACTTCGCTTGGTGTGCTGACGCGCCTTATGCTTTCCTGATCCATCCGATGCGGTGCCGCTCCTGCGTGGCCTCGTGCCGCGCATCCTCTTCGCTGTGCAGATAGCCGCTCGTCGTCGACAGCGAGCTGTGCCCAAAGTTGTCGCGCACATAACGCAGGTCGACCTGCTGGTCGGTCATATGCGAGCCGGCGGTGTGGCGCAGCCAGTGGGCCGAGGCGCTGGCCAGCACCGCGGCCTGCGCCCCCCACTCGGGCCCGCGCGCCCGCAGGCGCTCCGCGGCCATGCCAAACACCTCTTTCAGGATCAGGTGCAGCGCGCCGCGTGACAGGGGTTTCTCGCCACCCTCTCTGCCAATCACCGGCAGCACCAGTGGCCGCGTCTCCCCGAACTGCGGGGTAGGCGGCAGGTCGTGGGCGCGACGGTAGCGCGCGAGTTCGGCAATCAGTTCGTCGGTCGCCGGCACCAGCCGGGTCTTGTTGCCTTTGCCGGTCACCTCGAGCCACCAGCGCTCGATGCCCTGGCCATCGCGCCGGCAGAAGAAGAGGGTCGGCAGGGATTCATGTAAAAAACCGCAGAAACAGGCTTAAGTCCCTGTCACAGTTGGGTTTTTATCATTCCTCTGTGTCATTTTTTCTGCCCCTTCAACAGGGTCTTTCGCGGACGCATCAGGACTGGGCACCGTAGCGCTGAAACGCTCCAGCATGCTGCCGGTGGTGCGCAGTTCCAGCAGCAAGGTGTACCAGCTGGTGCCAGCCCGGGCCAGGGCGTCGTCGGAATCCCAGCGGCCGATGCACTGAAATCCCAAGCGCTCGAACAGCAGCTGGATCTCTTCGGCGGTGTAGCCCTGGAACAGCCGACCACTGGTATCGCGCTGCTCCACCAGGTTGTCTCCACGGGTCAGTGGCAGGGACAGCAGCAGGCGGCCGTGCGGGTTGAGCAGCGCACGGATGGCCAGCGCAGCATCGAACAGTTGGTGGTCTGGAACGTGCATCAGGACTGCGCTGCAGAGGATCCCATCGAACTTGCCATCAAAGGGCATGCCCAGCTCGGGCAGCGCTGCGCTAGCAAGCCGGTTTTCAAGCTCGGGGTGGGCGACCTTGGCCGCCGCGCGCAGACCGTCCGTGGGCTCCACGCCGTAGGCTTCGTAGCCGCTCTTGAGGAGGTGCGCCAAGTCACGACCAGATCCTGCCCCGATATCAAGCAACCGGGCCCCTGGCACAAATGCCAGCGGGAAGTACTTGGCCACAGGGCTGCCCACCGATTCGTACCGGGTGGCTATGTCCTGGGCGTTGTCTTCGTAGAAGCGAGCCGTCGATGCGTCCATGGAGCGGTCACTCAGAAGGGTTATGTATACCTAAGTTTGTAAACTTCTAAATTTCCCCAGCAACAATGGGGCTTTTCTCAATAGGGAGAGCACTGAGAAAAAGTTTATGTAAACAAATGCCGACCGACCAACGAGGTTGTTTACAGTCCTCCACGAACCCGTGAAGCGTATAGGCTTGAATGGACAGGCAGGAACTATACAACTGGCAGATCAAGCTTGGGGGGTGTCAGAATTTCCGTGTTCAAGGCGAGTTGAGAATTACACGGACGGTCGAACGAATCGATCCGCGTAAAGGATAGCGAATTGGTTCATTGCTGTCTTCCAGTCCTTGGCCGCTCGCCCCCAATCGGCCGTAATGTTGCGCAGCGCCAGCCAGATAAGTTTGGTTGCGGCATCATCGCTCGGGAAGTGCCCGCGGGTCTTGATGATCTTGCGTAGTTGCGAGTTGATGTTCTCGATGGCGTTGGTTGTATAGATCACCTTGCGCACTTCCGGTGGAAACGCAAAGAACGGAATCACGCGATCCCAGGCATTACGCCAGGCTGCACTGACCGGCGGAAATTTCTGGCCCCATGGTCCAGCGGCGAAGCTATCGAGTTCGGCCTGTGCGGCTTCGGCGCTCGGTGCGGTGTAGATCGGCCGGATCGCGGCAGCGAGCGATTTGCGGTCTTTCCAGCTCGCATAATCGAGGCTATTGCGGATCAGGTGAACGATGCAGGTTTGCAGCGTTGTTGCCGGAAATACGGCAGCCAGCGCCTCGGGCATGCCCTTGAGGCCATCGGTCACCGCAATCAGAATGTCGTTCACGCCGCGCGTTTTCAGATCGTTAAACACCTTCATCCAGAACTTGGCGCCTTCGGTGTTTTCGATCCACAGGCCCAGGATGTCGCGCGTACCGTCGGGCAGGATGCCCAGCGCCAGATATACCGCCTTGTTGCGTACGACGGCATCCTCGCGAATCTTCACACGCAGCGCGTCGAAGAACACGACCGGATACATCGGTTCGAGCGGCCGGGACTGCCAGGCGGTGACTTCACTCATCACCTCGTCGGTGACCGAGCTGATGAACTCGGGCGAGACTTCCGTGCCGTACTGTTCCTGTACGAAGCCCTGAATTTCACGAACGGTCATGCCACGGGCATACATGGCGATGATCTTGTCATCAAAGCCCGTGAAGCGTCGTCCGTGTTTGGGGATCAACAGCGGCTCGAAGCTGCCGTCGCGGTCGCGCGGCACCTCGATGCGGATCGGGCCGTCCTCTGTCAGGACCGTCTTGGCACCACGGCCGTTGCGCTGGTTCGTCACGCTGGCCGGTTTGGCCGTGCCCGACGGGTAGCCGAGATGGTGATTCATCTCGCCGCCCAGCGCACGCTCGATCAACGCTTTCTTGAAGGCCAGCGATGCGGCATTGATGGCGTCGGCCGTCATCGGGCCGTGGCCGAACTGCTCAAGCAGCTCGGCCGGGATCGTCGGCAGCTCTGCCGGTGGGGTTTTCGGTTTGCGAGGCATCGTCACTCCTTGGCGACATGTTATGCCTCAAACACGAAATTAATGACAGCCCCCAAGCTTGACACCGAAGTGCCCCGCATCCGCAGGTGAACGGTGCCACCCGCCGACTATCATTGCATCACACTTACAGACGATCTGCGCATGGCCCAATTGTTTTAATTGCTTTCGATAAAGGCGCGCATTCTGTCGCGACAGATACCCTACTCTCTGTCCTTCAATAGTCACTCGAACGGCTCGATTGTCATGCGGATTGGAATCCTCCAAGTAAAGGATGGCCTCTGTCACATACTCGGCGCCGTCCTCTGAGCGACCGCCACTGATGGCACCGCATGCACTCCTCCACAATGGCCCTGGTGGTGTGCCAGTCATCTGAGGCCGCATTCCAGCGAATTATCTCGTCGGGTGTGGTGTACGCCTCCCACACCCGTTCAATCGGGGCTCGTACGTTCGTCTCGACGGTGAGTTGCATAGCGGCTCTCTCCAGTTTGGTGGCAGCGGGTTGTTCACTGCCATTTGCGGGGGTGAACAGCAGATATTATCGTGCAAAGGCCTATTGTGACGTAGGCAGAAAGCGACACGGGCGGCGCTTGCCAGGCGCTGCGGTAATGCCCCCGTTTTCCACAGTCGGCAGAAGTAGAAACTAAGCGGCCATGGCCAGCCGCTGCTTCGGGGTAAAGCCGCCCAATGCCATATTTGGGCGCTCGTGATTGTAAGTCCACATCCAGTCGGCCGCTGCCTGCCGAACCTGCTCCAGGTCTTCCCACAGATATTGCGAGAGCCATTCGTATCGCGCGGTCCGATTGAACCGTTCGATGTACGCGTTCTGTTGCGGCTTGCCCGGCTCAATGTATTCCAGCCGTATACCTAGCTTCTGCGTCCAAGTCACGATGGCTGTGCTCAGGTATTCTGGGCCGTTGTCACAACGAATTACCTTCGGCTTGCCACGCCATTCCATGTGCTGCTCCAGCGTGCGAATCACCCGCTCGGACGGCAGCGAGAAATCCACCTCAATGCCCAGCGCCTCGCGGTTGAAATCATCAATCACGTTCAGCGTCCGGATGCTGCGCCCGTCAACGAGCTGGTCATGCATGAAGTCCATTGACCACACTTCGTTGATGGCATGCGGCACCGACAGCGGCTGCGGCGTTTCGCGCACCAAGCGTTTCTTCGGCTTGATGCGCAGGTTCAGCTCCAGCTCCCGATAAATCCGGTAGATGCGCTTGTGGTTCCACCCGAATCCCTGCACGTTACGCAAGTAGTAATAGCACAGCAGAAAGCCCCAGTTGCGATGACAGCCCGTGATACGCATCAGCCAGTCTGCAATCTCTTCGTTCTCCGTGTTCAACTTCGCCTCGTATCGGTAGCACGACTCGCTGATGCCGAACACTGTGCACGCCACACGAATTGACACGCGGCGCTGTTGCACAACCTGCTTTGCCATCTCGCGCCGGCGAGATGGCTTCAGAACTTTTTTTGCAGCGCCTCCGAGGCAATCTCAGCCTTGAGCTTCTCCTCGATGTACATCTTGCGCAGCCGGGCATTCTCCGCCTCGAGCTCCTTCATGCGCGACATCATCGACGCGTCCATCCCGCCGTACTTCGAGCGCCATTTGTAGAACGTTGCCGAACTGATGCCCAGTTCCCGGCATAGCTCCGGCACCGCAAGCCCAGCCTCCGCGCGCTTGAGCGCCTCCAATATCTGGCTATCTGTGAATCTCGACTTCTTCATCTGCAGAACTCCCTCTTAACGAGAAAATTCTACTTCTCCCAGCGGTGGATTTCAGGGGGTATTACCCCTCCCAGCCGTCGAGAATGCTAACTATGGCTTCTATATCCTGGTCTTCCAAGTTACGTGCTCGAACTTTCGGCCTATTTCTAGCCATCATTTTTCTCCATCGCGAGCATCAGGTTGCGCATGGTTTCAGTCGATATAATCGCACTAGGAGAGGGCTCCGGCCGGTGCGTTAAAGCGGCCCGAGCTACTTTGGCTTGCTCGATTCTTGACGGGACAGGAAGGTTTGACAGTTGGATGACCGCACCATGAGGAATACTGGGGTCATCAAGAAGGGCACACAATTGAGCCAGCCTTTTTACCGTCAGCTCGTGATGGTCTACCCACCGACTAGCTCCAAAGTAACCGTCAGCATGAGCCTGCTTGGCTGCCTCTAGATTCTCTCTAGCAGTCACCAGCTCATCCCGAATCCTGGCTGACCGAACCTCATCGCCTTTTACGCAGACCTGCTCAGAACAATTGAGGCAGTCAGCATGTAGCTGGCAGGGAGCCATGGTGTAATCATGGATACACACACCGAATTCGAGGGTCGGCAGGGATTCATGTAAAAAACCGCAGAAACAGGCTTAAGTCCCTGTCACAGTTGGGTTTTTATCATTCCTCTGTGTCATTTTTTCTGCCCCTTCAACAGGGTCTTTCGCGGACGCATCAGGACTGGGCACCGTAGCGCTGAAACGCTCCAGCATGCTGACCACGACCTGCTCTTGCGCCGTGACGGATGACTTGGCTGCGGTCAGCGCCAGTTCCAGCTGTTGCTTTGCCGTGAGCAGTTCGTTGGCCTTGGCCTCCAACTGTTCGTTCGAGGCGTTGAGTTGCTTGACGGCCGCCTCCTGCTCAACCAGGCGCCGACCCAACTCCTCGGTGCGCCGTTGTGAAAACCCAAGTTCATCCTTGAGCGGCCGCAGGCTCCGCAGCTCTTCCTGGAGCTGGTGCAGATCGCCCTGGGCACGGGATAGATCACCCAACAAGCGCGCGTTTTCCTGAAGGGTGTGGACGGCTTGCTGCTGCTTGGTTGCCAAGGCTTCATTCACGGTGCGCAACTCAGCCTGCAGGTACTGCACCTGCTGCTCATGCTTGCGCTGGTCCTGATCGCGCTGCTCTTTGGTGGACTGCCGGAAATGCTCCAGTGCCTGGCGGGCATGCTGGTGCTTTTCCTCCAGGGATTGCCGGTGGCGTTCTTCGGCCTCGATGCGCTCCTGCAGATCGACTACCTGTTGCGTGAGTTGTGTGCCTTCCAGGATCTTGCCGCGCAGTGACTCGCTGGTTTTTGCATGGGCTGCTTTTTCATCGGCCAACGCCCGCTGGGTTTGTTCCAGTTGCTGGCGGGCGGACTGGGCCTCGGTATTTAGGGCCGCGGCGGCGTGCTGATACTGCGCCAGCTGCTCCGCGTGCCTGGCCTGCGCCGAAATGACCCGCTCTTCGGCTTCCTCGTTCACCCGGGTGGCCAACCGCCCCACCAGATCCTGGATCGCCTCGCTGACAGCCACGCGGGTGCCGGTGGCTCCGCCTTCCTCTTCCTCGATCTCCTTCAGATAGCGGTGGATCGTGGTTTTGGAGCCGCTGCCCAGCTCTTCGCGCACCGCATCGATGGACGGATTCCGCCCGGTGGCCCGCAATTTATCGCGGGCGCGCAGCACTTCTGATTTGTAGATCCCGGCTCTGGCCATGGCTCACCTCTCTATTTCGTACCATAGTATGTATTATGATATTACATACTATTTATGAAGTCAAGAAATTGGGTTTTCTGCCATTTCTAACATTCGGTAATGGTGAATTATTCAATGTGATGCTGGTTTTCGCCCGTTTCCGCGATGGCGTGGGTACGGATGGCTGTGGATTCGAGTCGATGTGCAATACCTGCAATGCTTTGGTGAGATTCCCTCATCCAGGCCGCAACTTCACCTGAATCCGTGTGCTCGGCTCGACCGCAGCTTCATGTTCGAGCTACAACATTAATGATGTTGTAGCGCTACGTCCTGGCATCTCGAAAAACCCCGGATAGTCGTAACGCCAGGGTGTCATGAAACGGACATGGGCACCTCGTAAGCTCACGCTCATCCGCTTATCTAGATAACTAAACATGAGCCTCTACGTTGTCAATCGTGATTCTGGTCTGGCCCTGTACGCACAGATCGCTCAACAACTGGAGCTGGTCGTACACAACCAATACGCATCCGGGGAATGCTTGCCGTCGGAGGGGGATCTGGCAGTGCAATTTGGTGTCAACCGCCATACCTTGCGCCGCGCAATAGACGAGCTGGTCGAGGCAGGCCTACTGGAACGCCGTCACGGCCTGGGCATCTTTGTGCTCGACACACAACTGGACTACCAGATTGGCAAAGGCACGCGTTTCACCGAAAACCTGGCCGCACTTGGGTTCATGACCGAGAACCGCATCCTTCGCAAGCAGACCATTGGCGCCCTGCCTAGGGTGGCACAACGCCTGACCATTCAGGAAGGGGATGCAGTGCACTGGATTGAGACGTTACGCATGGTGGAGCAACGCCCCATGTGCTTGATATCGCACTTCGTGCCCGCCGAAAAATTCCCAGACCTCTTCGAGCGTTTCGAAAGCGGATCGCTGCATGCGCTGCTGGGTGCCACATATGGCTGCAAGTTACGCCGAACAGAAAGCCTAGTGACAGCGGTGCTCCCGCAAGGGGACGACGCCAAGACGCTGGGGATGCCGCAGAACCGACCGGTGCTGCGGGTCAAGAGTGTGAACGTGGACGACCGGGATGGTACCCCGGTCGAATACGCCATTACCCGGTTCCGTGCAGACCGGATCCAACTGCGCATCAACCCCTGACGGTCTCGCAAACCTATCTCTTTGTCTTCCCACTCACATGAGCCTTTGTAATGTATCTGAAACAATCCATCCGCCGTATGCTGTTGGCCACCGGCCTGGCTCTGATGGCCAGTCCGTTTGCTGCCGTGGCCGCACAAAACGACGGCACGGCCGCCAAGCCGCTGCGCGTAATTTTGGTGCCCGCCGACGGCGGCACCGAAGACGGCACCAAGAAGGACTTCCAGCCCATTTTCTCGGCCATCGAACAATCGACGGGCCTGAAGTTCGACATCAAGGTCGGTCAGAGCTACGGTTCGGTGGTGGAGGCCATGTGCAGCGGCGCGGCAGACATTGCCTGGTACGGCCCGCTGTCTTACCTTCAAGCCAAGAGCCGAGGCTGTTCCGAATTGCTGGCGCTGGCTGTCAGCAAGGGCCAGTCGGTGTACTACTCAGGTCTGTTCGCACGCACCGACAGTGGTATCAACAGCGTCGCCGACCTCAAAGGCAAAAAAGTGGCCTTGGGCGACGTGAATTCCACCTCCAGCTTTGCCGTGCCAGTGGCCATGATGATGGCCGGTGGCGTACTGCCTGCGCGTGATCTGGGCACCATCAACATGGCCGGCAGCCATGCCAATGTGCTGAAGGCCTTGGCCGAGGGGCTGGTCGATGCCGGTGGTGCGTCGTTCGACTCCTTCGAAAAAGCCGTCAACGGCAAAGCGATCGACCCCTCCAAGGTCAAAGTGATCATCAAGAGTGCGGCCATTCCCTATCCGCCGCTGGCCATCCACCCCAAGGTAGATGGTGCCGTCAAGGCCAAGCTGCGCGAGGCGTTCAACAACGTCGACAAACTGCCCGGCATCACCAAAGACCAGATCCGCGGCTACGGTGGTGGCAAGGTGGACGGCTACACCGCCAATGTCAGTGAAGAAGACATGGCCAATGCCGGCAAGCTGTTTGAGATGGTCACCGACCCAGTCAAGCAGGACATCATGAAAAAGGCCAGCGCGCGCTAAGCAGCGCCGCGCTACTCAAGCACCCCGTGCACGACAGTCAGGCCCAGGTCACTGGGTCGGGCTGCTGCATGAAAGAAAGGAAGCGACATGATCCGCTTTGAATCTCTCCAAAAAATCTGGCCCGATGGCACCCGGGCGATCAGCGAGGTGTCGCTGGAGATCCCGCAGGGCCAGTTCTGCGTGATCCTCGGCCCTTCGGGTGCGGGCAAATCCACGCTGTTGCGCGCGGTCAACGGACTCATGCGGCCGACCTCGGGCCGGGTGCTGATCGACGGCATCGAATTCAACACTGCCACGCAGCGCGCGTTGCGCCAGCGCGTGGCCATGATCCACCAGCACTTCAACCTGACCAACCGCATGAGCGTTGCGGCCAATGTGCTGTCCGGCCTGTTGCCCACGGTCTCCACCTTGCGTGCCCTGTCCGGCTGGTTCAAGCCTGAGCAGCGCCAGAAAGCCTGCCAGTTGCTCAACCGCGTCGGCTTGTCACCCACACACCTCCAGCGCCGTGCGGGCGACTTGTCGGGCGGTCAGCAGCAGCGGGTGGGCATTGCCCGCGCTTTCATGATGGACCCCGAAGTGGTGCTGGCCGACGAACCGGTGGCTAGCCTGGACCCCAAGATCTCGCGTGACATCCTGAGCCTGATTCGCGACGCTGCGCGCGAGCGCAACGCAACCGTGTTGTGCAGCCTGCACCAGGTCGATCTGGCCCGTGAGTTTGGCGACCGCATCGTGGGCATGCGCGACGGACGTGTCGTTTTCGACGGCACGCCAGCGGAATTCACCGACGAGCGCGTGCATGCGCTTTACCAGGGTGCCCGCTGGGAAGATGCACCAGCGGCCGAGAGCGACGCGCAGCACTCGGTGGCCGGTCTGGCTGTGGCATGAGGGGCGAAGCGATGACCACATCCACACGCCCCATACCCGTGCCGCCCCAGGGCACCGCACTGCACTGGCACCTGAGCGCGCCCTACAACGCCAAACATCTGCTGGTGCTGATCGCCGTCATGGTGCTGTTGTTCGTGACCGGACAACGCACCGAAATGGACCGCATGGTGGCCATGACGGCACAGGCCGTGGCCAAGACCGTGGGCCTGGCTGACGATTCACAAGTCGCGCGCGGCTTGTCGCGCGTCGGTCAAGCCATGTGGCCACCCGCCATCGCAGAAACCGAAGAGGTGGGCCGGATTCAGGACCTGGATCGCCAGAAGCTGCCCCTGTTCTCGCACATCGAGACCCAGGAGCGCGTCGAGCAGAAGATGAATCTGGACACGCTGAAGATGGAAGCCACGACGGAAACCGTCGAAGTGCTGGTCAAGCCGGTCGGCTATGTCTGGACGGTTTTCATCAAGATGATCGAGACCCTGGAGATTGCGCTGTGGGGCACGATCCTGTCGGTGCTGGTGTCGATTCCCCTGGCGTATTTCGCGGCCCGCAACTACAGCCCCAACCGTTTTACCTACACCGCTGCCCGCGGCACCATCAGTCTGCTGCGTTCAGCGCCGGAACTCATCGTCGCTTTGTTCCTGGTGCTGGCCTACGGCTTTGGCCCCATCGCTGGCGTGCTGGCGCTGGGCCTGCATGCGGCCGGCTTCCTGGGCAAGTTCTACGCCGAGGACATCGAGAACGCCGACAAGAAGCCGCAAGAGGCGCTGGAGGCCATCGGCGCGGGCAAGCTCAAGACGCTGTGGTACGGCGTCATCCCCCAGGTCTTGCCGCAATACATCGCCTACACCGCCTACATCCTGGACCGCAACCTGCGCATGGCCACCGTCATCGGTCTGGTGGGCGCGGGCGGCATCGGCCAGGAACTCAAGGGCCGTTTTGACATGTTCCAGTACGGCCATGTCATGACCATCCTGATCGCGATCTTCGTCTTTGTGTTCGTGCTGGACCAGTTGCAGGCGCGCATCCGCGCCAAGCTGATCTGAGGCGACCGCTGACAACAAGGAACAACATGACAAACACTTCTGAAGCACCGGATCGTGCGCAGTGGCTGCGGCTGTGGTCGGCCTTGCCGGCCGCAGCGGTCAAGGCCCTGGCGGCCGATCTGGCGGGCCAGCACCGGGTCGAAGACCTGGCGTTGCCGCAATCCGGTCTGGGCCTGCTGCCGCTGACCGACAGCGCCCTGGGCGATACCTATTTCATCGGTGAGATTCCCTTGGCACAAGCGCATGTGCGGGTCACGACCACCCAAGGGCAGTCGATCGAAGGCGCGGCCATTCTGGTGGACGACCGTGCCGGTGTGGCCCGTTCCATGGCCATCCTGGACGCGGTGCTGGCGGCCCGCATGCCAGGTTGTGAAGCGGCCCTGCGGTTGCTCACCCAGGGTGCGACCGCCGTGGCGGAACAAGGCCGCCAGCGCCGCGCCTTACTCGCGGCCACGCGGGTGGACTTTGCCCTGCTGGGAACGAACGAGGAGGACGATGATGAATGAGACTGGGATGGCGGCGGCACCGGCAGAAGCCGCGTGGCGCATCTGGCAAGCGCCGCGCCAGCAAACGGCGTTTCGCCAGTTGATGACCGCGTTTTCCTATCCGGGCCGCGTGGTGCCACTGGCCGATGGCGCTGAATCGGCGCTCCTGCTGGTGTTGACCACCCTGGTGGACAGCGCCTGTGCGCTGGCCGATCCGCTGCACGCGCTATCAAGCGACGATCTGCGCCGACTGGGCGTGCGCTCGGCCAGTGTGGAGGCGGCCGAGTTCGTGCTGGCCGATGGCAACCGTTTGCTGGAGGCCACGCCGCGCCTGGGATCGCTGGAAAACCCCGAACAAGGCGCGACCGTGGTGATGCGCGTCTCCCGTTTCGGTGAGGGTCCCCATCTGCGGCTCACCGGGCCGGGTATTCAACACGAGCAGGTGCTGCAGGTCAGCGGCATCGATCCGGGCTGGTGGAAGCAACGGTCCGAATGGAATGCCCACTTCCCGCTGGGCGTGGACCTGATTCTGGTGAGCGGGCACGAGGTCGCGGTATTGCCCCGAACCACCCACATCAACCTCAAAGGAGCCCACTGATGGGATACGTTGCCATCAAGGGCGGTGGCCGGGCCATCGCCGGTGCCGAAGCCGCCGTCGAAGCCCTGCGCTGCGCCGAAGGGCCAGCGGGTACGCCGCTCACGCTGTCGGCCATCGAACAGCAGTTGCGGTTGCTGACATCGCGCGTCGTGTCGGAAGGGGGCCTCTACCACCCACGCCTGGCCGCTCTGGCCATCAAACAGATGCAGGGCGACACACTGGAAGCGGCGTTCGCTCTGCGCGCCTACCGCTCCACCAAGCCACGCCTGATGGATGTGCCGGTGCAGGACACGAGCCGCATGCGCCTAATCCGCCGGATTTCGAGCGCTTTCAAGGACATCCCCGGCGGACAGATGCTGGGCCCGACCACCGACTACGCGCTGCGCCTGATGCGTCTGGATTTGGCCAACGAGTCGCCCGAGGACTTTCGCGCGGTCTCGCGGCGGTTTCTGGACGGCGTGGCCGACACCGACCTGCCCGACAGCTTCCCCAAGGTGGTCGATGCCTTGCGTGACGAAGGCTTGCTGCCGCCGCTGACCCGGCGCGCCCATGCGGCGTTCGACATCACCCGCGACCCGCTGGTTTTCCCAGTGCCGCGTTCGGCGGCCCTGGCCACCATGGCACGCGCCGAAACCGGCTCGCTCTTGGCGATTGCGTATTCCAACATGCGTGGCTATGGCGACGTGCACCCCACCATCGCCGAGCTGCGCGTGGGCTATGTGCCGGTGATGCTGCCGCACCCGGTGACAGGCGAGCCCATCGAAGCCGGTGAGGTACTGATGACCGAATGCGAAGTGGTGGCCATGTTTGAGGGTGATGCTACCGACGGCCCACCCACTTTCACCCTAGGCTATGGCGCCTGTTTCGGTCACAACGAAGTCAAGGCCATCGCCATGGCCATCCTCGACCGCGCCCTGCAAAAGGGTATGCGCGACGGTCCCAGCAACCCGTCGGAAGACCCGGAATTCGTGCTGCTGCACGTCGATGGCGTGGATTCGATGGGCTTTGCCAGTCACTACAAGATGCCGCACTACGTGACCTTCCAGTCCGACATGGACCGGCTGCGCACCACGCAGGACAAGGCAACCGCACAACCGACCCAAGAAGGAGCGCCATCATGAACCCGGGCTACGAACTGCCCCTGGACGAGGCGGGCTACAGCTTCGGCTTCCTGGACGAATACGCCAAGCGCGAGGTGCGCCGCACCATCCTCAAGGCGATCAGCATCCCCGGTTACCAGACGCCCTATGCCTCACGCGAAATGCCTATGGGGCGCGGCTTTGGCACCGGCGGTCTGCAGGTTACGCTGTCGCTGATTGGCGAGGGCGACACCCTGAAGGTGATCGACCAGGGCGCGGACGACTCCGTCAACGCGGTGAACCTGCGTCACTTTGTGGAACTGACCTGCCCGGGCGTGGACACCACAGAACACACGCTTGATGCCACTCTGATCCAGTCGCGCCACCGCATTCCGGAAACGCCGCTGACCGAAGCGCAGGTGTTGATCCTGCAAGTGCCGTATCCGGACCCACTGGTGGTGGTGGAACCCTCCGAGGCTCGACGCAAGGTCATGCACGGCGAAGGCGACTATTCGCGGCTGCTGACCAAGCTGTACGAGGACATCGTGCAGTTTGACGAGATCACCATCTCGCACCGCTACCCCACGCGCATCAACGGCCACTATGTGATCGACCCCAGCCCGATCCCGCGCTACGACGTGCCGCAGTTGCACCAGAGCCCGGCGCTGATCCTGCTGGGTGCGGGGCGCGAGAAAAAAATCTATGCGGTGCCGCCGTACACCCGCGCCGACCCGCTGGCGTTCGACGACGTGCCATTCCGCACCGAAGACTTCACCAACGAACACGGCCAGCGCCGCGCCTGCGAACGGTGCGGCGCCACCGACAGCTTCCTCGACGAGCTCATTGCCGACGATGGCGGCAAGCACTGGCATTGCTCGGACTCGGATTTTTGCAATAGCCGTATGGCCCGCCAGGCTGAACAAGCTCAGGAGACCACGGTATGAAAAAAATTCTGGAAGTACGCGGACTGACCAAGATCCACGGCCGGGGTTGCGAACTCTGCCTGGAGAGCACTGGCCCCGACATGGACACCAACATCTGCCCACACTGTGGCTCGGTGGTGGCCTGCCACAACATCAGCCTGGACCTGCACGAGGGCGAGATCCTCGGCATCATGGGCGAGTCCGGCAGCGGCAAGTCCACCGTGGTCAAGACGCTGTTCTTCGACGATGCGCCCACCGCTGGTGAAGCCCTGTTTTTTGACGGCGAGCGCCAGTGGGACATGTTCGCGCTCAACGCCGCGCAGCAGCGCTGGCTGCGCAACCACCGCTTTGGCATGGTGTACCAGAACCCGCATCTGGGACTCAATTTCAACGTCTCGGCCGGCGGAAACATTGCCGAGCGCCTGCTGATGAGCGACCTGGCCCACTACGGCGAAATCCGCGAACGGGCGCGCAGCTTGTTGGCGCGCACTGAGGTGTTGGCAGAACGCATGGACGAGTCGCCCAAGAAGTTCTCGGGCGGCATGCAGCAGCGCGTGCAGATCGCCAAGGCACTGGCCACCCAGCCGCCGCTGCTCTACCTCGACGAGGTCACCACCGGCCTGGACCTTTCGGTGCAGGCGCGCATCCTGGACCTGATTCTGGAAATCCAGCAGGAGCTGGGCACCGCCATGATCGTGGTCACCCACGATCTGGGTGTCATCCGCCTGCTGACCGGACGCACGATCGTCATGAAATACGGCCGCGTCATCGAGTCCGGGCTGACCGACCAGATCCTCGAAGACCCCCAGCACGCCTACACCCAGCGCCTGGTCGCGTCGGCTCTCTGAGGAAACCTGAATCATGCAAGAAGCCATCCTCAAAATCGAAGGTCTCTCCAAACAGTTCCAGCTGCACGACCAGAACAAACTGATCCCGTCGTGTGCACAGGTTCAACTGGAGGTGTTTGCCGGCGAGCTGACCGCGCTGATCGGCCCGACCGGCGCCGGCAAATCGTCGGTGCTCAAGGCCATTTACCGCACCTACCTGCCCAGCAGTGGGCGCATCCTTTACCGGGACGCCAACGGTGCCATCACCGATCTGGCCCAGGCCAGCGAACACCGCATGCTGGAGCTGCGCAAGCAGGACCTGGGTTTCGTCACCCAATTTCTGCACTGTCTACCGCGCAAGTCGGCGGTCGAGGTAGTGGCCGAGCCGCTGGTGCAGCGGGGCAGCCCGCGCGAAGCTGCTGCCGAGCGCGCGCGCGAACTGCTGGCCCTGCTCAACGTGCCGGAACGCTTGTGGGCGGTACCACCCGCCACCTTCTCGGGCGGCGAGAAACAGCGCGTCAACCTGGCACGCGGGCTGATCGCCCGGCCTCGGCTGCTGTTGCTTGACGAACCCACGGCCAGCCTAGACCCGTCCACCACCGACCGCGTGGTGGAGCTGTTGAAGTCCATCAAGGCCGAAGGCGTGGCCATGCTGGCCATCTTCCACGACCCCGAACTTGTCCGACGCCTGGCCGATCGCGTCGTAACCCTCACGCCCCCGGTGTCTGCGGCGGCATTGCTGGAGACCTGTGCCTCATGAATCCCATTTTGCTGACCCATGCCCGCGTGGTGTTCCCCACCGAAGTCCGTGACAACGTGGCCATCCTGATCGAAGGCGACACCATCACAGCCATCGACCCGGCCAGCAGCGCAGGTGCCACCGAGATCGACCTGCGCGGTCGCACCCTGATGCCAGGTCTGATCGACCTGCACTGCGACGCAATGGAGAAAGAGGTGGAGCCGCGGCCCGGCGTGCACTTCCCGCTGGAGTTCGCCTGTGCCCAGGCCGACAAGCGCAATGCGGCGGCCGGCATCACGACGGTGTTTCATGCCCTGTCCTTTGCCAACCACGAGCTGGGCGTGCGCAACAACGCCTTCGCCGCCGAGATCGCCCGTTCGATTGGCGACTGGCAGGCCCATGCCCTGATCGACAACCGGGTGCATGTGCGTTACGAGGTGACGGACGAAACGGCGCCGCCGGTGCTGTCGGCGCTGCTGCAGGACGGTCATGCGCACCTCATGTCTTTCATGGATCACAGCCCCGGTCAGGGTCAGTTCCGCGATGTCGAGGCGTACCGCGCCTACCTGGCCAAGACCTACAAGACCGATGAGGCGCAGATCGACGACATCCTGGCGCGCAAAGCCGGGGCCGCACAGGGCGCCATGCGGCGCATGGAGCAGCTTGCGGAACTGGCCCGTGCGTGCGGCGTGTCCATTGCCAGCCACGACGACGACAGCCCGCAGAAAGTGGCGACCGTCAAGGCCCTGGGCGCTGTGGTGTCGGAGTTTCCGGTGAACCTGGAGACGGCACAGGCCGCCCGTGCACAAGGCCTGGCCACCTTGTTTGGCGCTCCCAACATCCTGCGCGGCAAGTCCCAGTCGGGCAACATGCGTGCCCTCGATGCCGTGCTGGCCGGTGTCGCCGACTGCCTGTGCGGTGACTACTCGCCAGCGGCGCTGTTGCCGTCGGTCATGCGCTTGCCCGATCTGGCCGGCATCCCCCTGGCCGAGGCTGTGGCCCTCGTCACGTGCAACCCAGCTCGTGCTGCAGGTTTGCACGACCGGGGCGAGATCGCCGTGGGCAAGCGCGCAGACCTGATTGCGGTCAAAACCATGGGCGGACTGCCACAGGCCGAGCGGGTCTGGTCGGGCGGTAAAGCTTCGCTGGTCGCGCATTTTGACCACGCCTGAGAGGGACTGGCACATGCGAACTCGCCTCATCTACGTGGTCGGCGCCTCGGGCAGCGGCAAGGACACGCTCATGGGCCATGCCCGCCAGAAGCTGGCGGGTGATCCCAGGGTGTGTTTTGCCCATCGCTACATCACCCGACCCGCAACGGCAGGCGGCGAAAACCATGTGGCCTTGACCACGGAGGAATTCACCGCTCGCCAGAACGGCAAGCTCTTTGCCATGCACTGGTCCAGCCACGGCCTGCATTACGGAATCGGCATCGAGATCAACCAGTGGCTGGGCAAAGGCATCACGGTGGTGATCAACGGCTCGCGGGAATACCTGGACGAGGCCCGCCAACGTTACCCGGAGCTGCTGCCGGTGACGATTGACGTGGCCACCACCGTGCTGCGTGATCGGCTGCTGGCCCGTGGCCGCGAGGATGCCGAATCCATTGAGCAGCGCCTGCACCGCCATGAAACGTTGCGCCTGCAGCCCGTGCCCGGTGTGCTCATCCAGAACAACGGACCCGTCGAGGTGGCCGGCGAAGCGCTGATCCGGTTGATCGCAGAACACACCCAAGGAGCGCCAGTATGCGTGTGAGTTTTCTGGGCACGGGCGCTGCGGGCGGGGTTCCGCTCTACGGTTGCACCTGCCGGGCCTGTGAACGCGCAAGGACCGAGCCACACTTCGTCCGCCGCCCTTGCAGCGCCCTGATTGAATCCGGAGGTACCCGGGTGCTACTGGATGCCGGGCTGATGGACCTTCACGAACGGTTTGCGCCGGGTAGCCTGGACGCGATTGTTCTCACGCACTACCACCCCGACCACGTGCAGGGACTCTTTCATCTGCGCTGGGGTAAGGGGACGCCCATCACAGTCTATGGCCCACCAGACAGCGAAGGCTGCGCCGATTTGTTCAAGCACCCTGGTGTACTGGCCTTCGAGACGGTGCACAAGTTCGAGGCCTTCACCGTCGGGGCGCTGCGCCTGACGCCCCTGCCGCTGCTTCACTCCAAACCCACGCTGGGCTATGCCATCGAGGGCACCCAGGGCCAACGCTTCGCCTACCTCACAGACACCCTGGGTTTGCCGCCGAAGTCGGCCAAGTTCCTGCGCGCCTGGGGCGACTTTGACATGGCCATCGACTGTTCCTATCCGCCGCACCCGACCCCGAAAAACCACAACGATTGGGACGAAGCACATCGGTGTGCCATCGAATCTGGTGCCCGCATCACCTGGCTCACCCATGCCGGTCATGCGCTGGACGACTGGATGATGGAAGAGACGCCGAGCGTCGCAAGTCATATCCGGCTGGCCCGGGACGGCAGCACGGCCGACATACCGTCCCAAACGCAATGAACGCGCCGCTGGCACTGGCCCTGTCGGTGGCCATGCACGTCACCTGGAACCTGATGGCACGGCATTTGCCCAGGGAATCGAACCCGCTGTGGTGGGTGTTGCTCGCCCATCTGGTGCTGTTTGCGCCCTGGGGGTTCTGGGAGCTGGCGACAACCGTCGTTTGGTCACTGGAGATGACGCTGCTACTGATCGTATCGGCCACTGCGAATGTGGTTTATTTCTCCGGTCTGGCCAGGGCCTACGAGCACGCACCGGTCGCACTGGTCTATCCTCTGGTGCGCAGTTCACCTCTTTTCATTGCGATCTGGGGCACGCTGTTCTTCGGTCAAAATCTCCCGCCCATTGCCTGGCTGGGCATTGGCATCAGCGTGCTGGGCTTGCTCGTCATGGCATCGAGTGCTCAACAGGGGTCGGATCGACGAGCATTCCGATGGGCCATGCTGGCCATGTTGGCGACAAGCGTTTATTCCCTGAGTGACAAGGCGGCCACCGAACACATCCCAAGCTTCATGGGGCTCGTGGGTTTTCTGTCCGTCGGCTACCTGGCATCCTGGATCAGCATGACCTTGCGCATGCATCGGCACACCCGCAGTTGGGTGCCGGCACAGCGCATTGATCTCGCGTCGCTGGCTCTTGGCGGAACCTGTATCGGTCTCGCCTACGCCTTGGTTATCCACGCCATGCGCCAGTTGCCTGCGGCGGAGGTCGTGTCGTACACCAACGCCGGTATCGTGCTCGCTGCAGTTCTCTCCATTTTTTTGTTCAATGACAAAGTCGGATGGCAAAAGAGAATCATGGGGGTCGTGATCATCACGAGTGGTTTGGGGGTGCTTGCCATGAGGTGAGCGACACAATACCAACCATCGCACACCAGCATTCCAACCCGGCTCGCGACCTGCCGGTGAAGTAAAAGCGACTTCCGATATGTCCCAAATTTCCCGATACGTCGAGGCCGCCGAGCGTGACAACACGCGTCGAAGCTATGCCGCAGCCATTCGCCATTTCGAGGTGGAGTGGAAAGGCTTGCTGCCAACGACCGCTGATGCAACCTCCCGTTACCTGGCTGACCACGCGGCCACGCTGGCGATCAGCACCCTCCGTCAGCGGCTCGCCGCGCTCTCGCGCTGGCACATCGACCATGGTTTTGCAGACCCGACCAAGGCACCCTTGGTGCGCCAGGTTCTCAAAGGCATTCGCTCCATTCACTCGGTTGCAGAAAAGCGGGCACGCCCCCTTGAAATCGATGTCGTCCAGCAGATCGATCAATGGCTGGGGGTGGCCATCGGCAACGCAGAACGCAGCGATGACCGATTGGCGCTGCTTCGCCACACCCGCAACCGCAGTTTGCTGCTGCTGGGTTTCTGGCGGGGATTTCGATCGGACGAGTTGGTCAACCTGCGGGTGGAGAACGTGGAAGTCTCGCCTGGCGAAGGGCTGTCGTGCTACCTGAGCCGCAGCAAGGGCGATCGGCAGATGCTGGGCCGCGTATACAAATGTCCGGCGCTGTCCCGCCTGTGTCCTGTGACGGCTTTCACGGCATGGGTCAGTCTGGTCGGCCTGACCCAAGGCCCGGTGTTTCGCAAGATCGACCGCTGGGGGCGAATCGGTCAAGAAGGGCTGCATGCCAACAGCCTGATCCCATTGTTGCGCAGCCTTTTGGCTGAGGCCGGGGTCGCCGCTTCCGAGGCATACAGCAGCCACTCCCTGCGTCGCGGATTTGCCGGTTGGGCTCGCGCCAGCGGTTGGGACATCAAGGAACTCATGGAGTACGTGGGCTGGAAGGATGTCAAATCGGCCATGCGTTATCTGGATGCCTCCGGCAGCGCACTTCAGGCCCGGTTTGAGGCGGGTCTCGCAACACTGGCCCCAGCAGATCGAGCGGATCGGTCACCACCGCCTTCGATGCACGCGCCGGCCGAGCAAACCAAGGAACAGGCCCAGAGGCCCCGTCTGCCTGAGCTCGCAACACCATCGGCAATCCTGCGCGTCACAGTGTTGCTGGCCCGGTTCAGCCCACAATCGCGCGGGCTGACGAGAGGCCGGCGGCTGATCGAGCAGACCTGCTTCGAGCGCTACGCCATGCAGCGCTTGAATACCGAGGGCACACAGTACGAACTGACAGTGCCCTACGAATCCAGGGATTCACTGGAAGAGGCGATTGCCGCTTTGCTCGATGACATGTACCGCATCGCCGAGGACAACCAGTGCCTGCTGGAGGCTGCGTTTCACGAGCCGGCCACCGACTCGTATTGGGACTGAAGGGCTGGGATGATGACGGCGGATGGCACGACGCACCAGCGGGGGAGGCCTCACGAATGACTACGCTTCATGAGACGGCCTATCCCCATCTGAAGCCCGACCCCACTGAGAGGGAGCTGGCAGAACTCTTCACACCCACCGAGGCGGAACGGGCGCTGGTGGCGGGAGTCGGCAAACGGCCTTTACCTCGCGTGGCCGCCCTCATTCACCTGAAGGTTTTCCAGCGCCTGGGGTATTTTCTGACACTGTCCGATGTGCCGCAGGTGATCAGGGAACACGTTGCACAGCACGCGGGTGTTCCGCGGGCGCCAGCGCTGGCGGACCTCAAGCGCTTTGAGGCCTCGGGCTCGCGCATGGTGGTCTTCACAGCATTGCGTCGCTATCTGAACGTCAAACCACTCAACCCGGCGGGGTACGCCTGGCTGGGCGTTGTGGCGGACACCGCGGCCGAGACGAAACACGCCGTGGCCGACATCATCAACGTGATGCTGGAGGAGTTGGTCCACCATCGCTGCGAATTGCCCGCCTTCTCGACGCTGGATCGGATGGCGTTTCGTGCCCGGGAAAAGAGCAACAACCAGCATTTCTCCGCCATCGCTGGGCAACTGACGTCACAGACGAAGACATTGATCGATGGCTTGCTCAAGACGGCCACGGGCGAGTCGGCGTCACCCTGGCAAATGCTCAAGCGCGAGCCCAAGCGGCCCACCAACAAAGAAACACGGACCTACATCCAGCACATCCGGCGTCTGCAGCACCTGGTGGAGCAACTTCCCAAGCCCGACGTGCCCGTGCCCAAGCTCAAGCAGTTCCGGCTGCTGGCGCGCGCGCTCAATGCCACTGAGATGGCTGAACTCAAGCCACAAAAGCGCTATGCGCTGGTGGTGATCTTCATTCGGGCGCAGCATGCCCAATCGCTGGACGACGCTGCCGACCTGTTCATCCGTCTCATGCAGAACCTGGAGAACAATGCCCGGCAGAAACTGTTGTCCTTCCAGCAGGAGCGCGTCCACAAGACCGACATGCTGGTCGGGCAGCTCAAGGACATCCTGGGTGCCTACCAGTTGGTTGGGACCGACACCCAACGCGTCGAAGCCATCAGCACGACCCTGGTGGCCGAAGTGGACGAGCTGCTGAACGAATGCGAACAGCATCTGGCCTATGCCGGGCGCAACCACCTGCCGTTCCTGCTGCAGCCGTACAAGATGGTGCGAGCGCAGCTGCTCAACTGCATCGACATCGCGTCGCCCAAGGCCAGCAGCGAGGACCTGGTGGTGGAGCGGCTGATGGAAGCCCTCTCCAAACTGCGCGACAACCGTGCCGACACCGTACCGCTGGACATGCTGGGCCTGAGTGAAGACACGGATTTGCGCTGGATGTCGGCCCAGTGGAGAAAGCTTGTGCTGGTCAAACCGGCAGGCAAGGGCCGCGCGGAGTCCGTCCGCCGCCGGTATTTTGAGCTGGCCGTCATGCACGCCGTCAAGGACGATCTGAAGTCCGGAGACCTCTTCATCAAGTTCGGGGAGCGCTACGACGACTACCGCGAGCAGTTGGTCGATGACGAAACCTTTGAACGCGAGCTGGGCGACTATGGGCAGGTCACGGGCATCGAGACGGAGCCCGGCGCCTTCGTGTCGAAGCTGAAATCGTCCATGGCGCTGCGAGCCATGGAAATCGATGCCGGATTTCCAGAAAACGCCCATGCTGAAATCGTCGATGGACGCCTGATCCTCAGAAAACCGCCTCGCTCAGACATTGTCGAGGCCGCCGCGCGCATCGACGGCATGATCACCGAGCGGATGGAGGCGGCCAGCATTGTGGACGTGATGATCGACACCGAGCGGTGGCTGGACCTTCACAAGCTGTTTCGTCCGCTGGCGGGGACCGACAGTCGCCTTGAGGACTTGCGCATGCGCGTGATCACGACCTTGTTCTGCTATGGCTGCAACCTGGGACCCGTTCAGACCGCCAAATCGATCAAAGGTCTGAGTCGGCGTCAGATTTCCTGGCTGAACCTGAAATACGTCAGCGAAGACCTTCTGGACAAGGCCATCGTCAAGGTGATTAACGCCTACAACAAGTTCGAACTGCCCGGTTACTGGGGCACCGGCAAACACGCATCGGCCGATGGCACCAAGTGGAACCTGTACGAGCAGAACCTACTGTCCGAGCACCACATCCGCTATGGCGGCTACGGCGGCATCGGCTACTACCATGTCTCCGACAAGTTCATCGCACTGTTCAGTCACTTCATTTCTTGTGGCACCTATGAGGGGATCCACATCCTGGATGGGCTGATGAGCAACGAGTCCGACATTCGGCCCGACACGATCCACGGTGACACGCAGGCACAGAGCTACCCGGTTTTTGCGCTGGCTCACTTGCTTGGCATCCAGCTCATGCCGCGCATCCGAGGCATCCAGGACCTGAAATTCCATCGCCCGCAGGCGGGCACCGTGTACCAGAACATCAATACGCTGTTCAGCGACGTGATCGACTGGCAGTTGATTGAACTGCATCTGCCGGCGATGCTGCGGGTGGCTGTGTCTATCAAGACGGGAAAGATCACGCCATCGGCCATCCTGCGCCGACTTGGCACTTACAGCCGCAAGAACAAGCTGTACTTCGCCTTCGTCGAACTCGGCAAAGTGATCCGGACCATGTTTCTGCTGAGCTACATCGGGGACGTCGGACTGCGCAAGGTGATCCACGCCGAAACCAACAAGAGCGAACAATTCAACGGCTTTGCCGGCTGGTCGTTTTTCGGGGGAGAGGGGATCATTGCCGAAAACATCCGGCACGAGCAGCGCAAGGTCATCAAGTACAACCACCTCGTGGCCAACATGATCATCCTGCACAACGTGGTGGGCATGACACGTGTACTGCGAGAGCTTCGCGACGAAGGCACCGAGATCACGCCGGAGATATTGGGCGGCCTTGCGCCGTTCCGCACGGCCCATATCAACCGATTTGGAGACTACACACTCGACTTCCGCCGGAAGATCGGTCCGCTGGATTTCGAAGTCACCATTATTCCAATATAATCATAAGGTTAGGTTCGTTTCTGCGGTTTTTTACATGAATCCCTGCCGACCCTCTCCATGGATTGAGTTTACCAAGAAGTAGATACGTGTTGAAACGCCAGAGAAATGCGTATATACTTGTTGATACTAAATGGAGGTAATCATCATGGCAAAGACGGCAACACTCACGATTCAACAGTGGGGGAACAGCCTGGCTGTTCGTATTCCCGCTGCAGTCGCGCGCTCAGCACACTTCGAAGTTGGTCTTGAGGTGGAGGTGACCACCGATGAGGTTGGCGTCACCGTAAAGCCTGTTGGTCCTCGGAAGCTCACGCTTGCTGAGAAGCTCGCCAAATTCGACTTGTTAAAGCATGGCGGCGAAGCTATGGCGGCAACCCCAGTTGGCGCGGAGGTTCTTTGATGTCGAAGGTTGCTTGGGCACCGGATCGTGGCGACATCATCTGGATCGACTGTAATCCGCAGGTCGGCAGAGAGATGAAGAACATGCACCCGATGCTTGTTTTGTCGCCCAAGGCGTTTAACGAGACAACGAGCATTGTCATTGGTCTGCCCATGACGACGGCCGAGTACAACGATACCAATCCGTTCGCAATCAAATTCAAGGGACCGAAGAACATCACCAGTTACGTACTTGGCCACCAGCCCAAGTCATTCGACTGGCGCGCTCGCGGTGCGAAGCCTCATCCGTGGAAGCAAGCTCCACAAGAAGTGTTCCTGGCCGCGTGTGAGCAACTGAACCAGATCATTTCGATCTGCGAGTAAGAATCTCGCCTGGCGTGAACGCGCCCTGCGCCGACCGGAAGTCGGCAAGTTTCTGCACGAGGAATGACATGCGTTTGCTGCTTGCTTTAATTCTTCCCTGGCTGCAATTCTTCACGATCGGACGACCGATTGCCGGGGTCATCTGCTTGCTGCTGCAACTCACGATCATCGGCTGGATTCCGGCCGCGATCTGGTCAGTCTATGCGTTGAGCCAGTACAAGACCGACAAGAAGATCGAGCGTGCGCTCGCGAATCGCGGCTGACCTAACGGGAAAACGGGGAATCACATGGAATTGCTTTTGAACGTCGTTGCATTCGCCCTCGTCTTGGTGTTGGTGTCGCTTGTCTGGGATTTTTTCAACAGTGAAGCGAATCCCCGTGTGGCACGACAGGCCGACGAATTCATCCGGCAAGCAAAATCGAAGCCGTTGAAAAGTGGTCAGACTGAACAGCAACTCGCCGTTCAATTGGCTCTTGCTGCTGGTAAAGATTGCGCAGCCTCAATCGTGTACGCGCGCCTCTATGGCGTGACGATTTTTGAGGCGCGAAAGGCCGTGCATCGATTGGTCACGATACGCATCTTGACTTCATGACCACGCACCGGAAAAAGTGATGACCCACATGCGCATGGCTGCATTGATACTGGCTTTAGCTGGATTCGTTGTTGGCATCCTCGCTGCGGTCATCTGGCTTCAAGCGAGTCGCGTCTTTGTCAGCCCTCAGTGGGGCGATAGCGAACCGCGAGACCCGGTGATGTCCCAAGCCGGGTGGATCTTGGGTTTGTTGCAAGCATCGACGGAGTCAGCACGGTTGAACAGGCGGGCGGCGATGTTGACTGCAATAGCAGTGCTGCTAACCACAGTTTCTGGCGTAGCCGGCCTGCTCACATAGGAATGAGCAATGTTTGAGATCAGCTGCGGAATTCTGCTCGTCACGGGTCTAGTCATCGCGGGTTATTCGTGGAAGCGCACCGAAGGGATGATGCTTCTGATGATGGTCTTTCTAAGCTTGGCGATGTGCTGGTCGTTTTCCGTACTCACAAGTGACGGCGCGAAAACGTGGATGTCACCTGAGCTGCTGTTGTGGGTTGCGGGCCTCGCGTGCTTCGCACGAGCCCGCATCATCGATGAAACGAAGCAGGCTTAATCACCGGGAAATTGCGGGGGGGCAACATGCTTGGATCTGACGAATGGAAGGACCGAGTCATCGCGTCGAGTACGACGCTGTGCCCATCCTGTGAGTCACCGCGAGTGACGATGGGAGCGTGCGCGATCGGCAGCAAGACGGTTCATCAGGAGTATGTGTGCGAGTCCTGTCAGCACGAGTTCACGGCATTCTTTGCACTCACTGGTTGCTACCAAGGACATCCGGAAACGTAAGTAACGATCGCTGCCGCTAGGGTTGCGATGAATAGTGGTCAGCGCCTGTTAGGCCGAATTGACGGCAAAGGAACCCGCAAAGACTCCCGGTACCCGACAGTGCGCCGGTTCGTATAACAACGTACTGGCTTCGGATCGACGAGCATACGCGGCTGGTGCATAGCCCCTGGCAGCAGGTTGCGATGGCGCGGGCGCTGACCAGTGTTTTAATCAGTTTGAAAAGGAATACGCGAATGAAAATCAACGAGAACCAGCAAGTGGCCGACATCTTGGCCGAGGCACTCGAAAAGCTCGAAGCACTCGGGCTGAAATGCGCCATCAGTCCTAACATGTTGCCGAAGGGCGAGTCACTCTCTCTGCATGTTGGCAACACGCTGTACGACGTTGGCACGGGGTTCGTCGCGTCGATGATTGGTGGTGCGGCGGCACACGAGGCCGGTGGAAGTGCGATGTTTGACGATGAGGTTGAGCAGTTTGTCCGCGATCGCGAAGCCGGAGACTTGGGGCCGGTCGCACACTAAGACCACGGAAAGCAGCCATGAGTTTCGAACCAACACTTCCGTTTCGCAAGCCGTTGCCTACGCAACTTGCGATGACCGGCGACGACTGGAGAAGCGATCAGGACGTCAAGGCGCAGGCACGCGCCGAGGCAGTCAGGAAGAAAGCCGCTGTAGAGTGCGCACGGAAATTGGAGGTGGCGCGTGACGCGTTGAATGCCTACCTGCTTGCATGTATTGAATGTAATGACGCGTCACGTAGTCGCGGCGCAGACGACAGCCGCTCGATCCTGATGGGCAACATGAGCGAGTACGCCGGTTTCCTCCGCTCGGTCTACGACAAATAATCGGGAAACCTCGATGAAGAGCCAGATTTTCGGACGCAAAGCAGGTTCGGGCGCAGAAATGAAGCTTCTGTTGAGTGGCGAGGGAGCGTCGAGCGGCGGTCGCCCTGTCGATCCGGGCAGGCTTCACGAATTTGAGGTCTCGAACGCCAGACGCGCAGTGAAGGTGCTCCGCGAGAAAGGCGTCGATGGGTACGTGATGTTTGAGAGTGATCCCGCCCGATACGAATTTACGCCCGATGAAGATTTCGTCTATCCGGCCGTGAGCCACTAGGAAAAAGGTTGGTTTACTCGCAAATGTGCATTGCTTCTTTGACGTCATCGTTTCTCTCTGGCGGTCACCATATGCCCAGTCGAGAGGAGGCTAAGGCGAATGGCCTGAGCTGGGTAGACGCCCTTCAGCGAGTCGCCGACGAATGCTCCTCCAACGGGCAGCACCGCGAGAATTGCCTCACCAGTTGGGTGACGTACGCAGGTCGCATTCGCGAAGAAATCGGCGACGACAAGCTCTTGGTTCGGCTGCTGCTGGCCGTGTTACCACGCTACGAAGGCCCGTCGTTGACGCTGTATCGTGGCGAGAGCACCGAGCGCTTCAATGCCGGGAGGATTGGCCTCTGTTGGTCGTCGCAGCGTCGTACCGCAGAAATGTTCGGAAGTGGTCTGAACGCTTACTACTCCGGCGGTGGCGTTCTACTCAGTGCGAATGTTGACGCAATGGCAATTATTTCCGGCCCTGGGAAACACAGTAGATGGCTTGGCGAGGAAGAGTACACAATCGACCCATGCGCGCTAACGGGGTTGGAGGTGTTGCAACGGTATCCCAATCCGAACGACCGCATGCGGCGATAACCACGGAAAATGAACGACCGACACTTAGACGATCTTCGCGCCCTCACTTCGATTTACGAAGAGGTAATGTGGCTGTCAGGCCGCCCTAATGTGACGGCCAGTCGAGCGAGAGCGTGGTACACGCACGTGATGGCCGAGAGTGTAAAACGTCGAGTGAGGCAGTTTTCTGGGCTAGTTTCAATGGAGGCAATCGCGAGTCAAAGCGGCGACCTGCGACTAGAGCACCACAAGAGAATTCAGACGACACTCACGGCGCTTGTTGATCGACATCGACGGGAGCAGCGACAGGACCCTGACGAGTTCGTGCGAACTGTGATTGAGTGCGAGTCCGTCCACATCGTTACGAGCGCGGAGAACTACGCCGCGATGCGCGCTCGCGGGGACTACGAAATGGCCGGGATCGAGCTGGTGCCTTGGGGCGAAATCCATGAGCACCGTCGGCGCGAGCTGTGGAACAAGATGCTCAGAAGCCGGGTTGCCAACGCTACCACGTTCATCGTGACTTAGGCCAGAAAGCACAAGCCCGCTATGGCGACCTACAAGGACATCCAGATCCCGAGGAAGCCATGCGGCATTAGGGCTGGCTCCGCTGACAACGGAAAGATTGCCATGAAATTTGCAGGAGAGCAGGATGCTTGGAACTGACGAATGGAAGGACCGAGTCATCGCGTCCAGCACGACGCTGTGCCCATCCTGCGAATCAACAGAGGTGACGATGGGTGCTTGCGCGATCGGCACCAAGACGGTTCACCAGGAGTACGTGTGCGAGTCTTGTCAGCATGAGTTCACGGCACTGTTCGTGCTTGCTGGTTGCTATGTTGGACATCCGAACAACTAGACGGGAGTGGCCGTGATGCGGAACTGCAAATGTGGATGCGGTGAGCCTGTGAAGGGACAGAGAGTCTTCGTCAATAAGGAGCACCAGTTGGCATGGATGACTGTCGGCGGAGCAGCCGAAATCGGGGCACTACAACCCCTCGAAGCAAAAATGCGAGGCGGAGCGACGGCAGGACGCATGTCGGCAGAAAACGGGAAACTCGCGGAGGCGTCGAAGAAAGGCGCGGAGCGCGCGCGGGAAATCGCAAAGCAGTTTCGCGATCGCAAAGCTGACGTCAAATAGGAAGAATCATGACCACGCCCGTAGATGAAGACGACGACGGAATTGAAACTTCGATGTTCTATTCCGTCATCGGCGAGATGGAGCGCGTCTGGGGAGAACCGGGATTAGACGGCACGTCAGACGAGTACAAGTGGTTGGAAGCGAACTACCAAATCACGGAGGAGGAGGACGTCAAGTGGCAGATGGCCTTGCAGTACTTCGTTAATCATGACCTTCCTGAAGACGATGAGAGCGATCCAGAGGTCATGGCATTTCTCGACGACTACGATGCGGTGAGGTCATTCTTGGCCGAATTCCTTCGGAAGTATCGAAGCAGTGACAAGGTCTATCTGCGACCGTCAGCGCTTTAGGAAAACCGCGGAAAAGGCGATATGAGTCTCGCAACCCTCTGGAGATCACCGCAGGCGATGGTGGTATCCGAATCAGACATAGACGCTGCCCTAGCGCACCTATCGGGTTTGCCGTTTAGGGCTAGGTCCCCAGTCCGATGGGAGAGGCAGCGCCTTTTCCAGAGAATTCGCGAGGTCATAGGAGCCGAGCGGCGAGTCGACCGACTGTACAACATTGCGCCCGGGGTGTTCGCTATTGTGAAGCCCTTCGGGATTGATCTCGCCCATCCAGTGGCTGAACCGGAAGAGCGCTTGCAAGTATGGCTCGCCATCCGGTCTGTAGGTACAGACCCGGCGCGCATCAGTTCACTTTAGCAACTGGAAAACAGGATACAGCTATGAATGGAATCAACAGTACGCCTGATGGGCTGAGCGATGACGATGCAAATGAATGCATCGACCACATCGAGGGCATCAGCGGCGTCCAGCTCACGCGTGACCAATTACACGACGTCCTTGATAGGCGGCTAATCGCAGAGGTTTCGGAGTGGGGCGTCGAAGACACAGAGGTCGGTGGTCGAATCGCAAATGCGATCTCCCTGCATCTCCTCGGTCAGTCGTGGCCCCTCATCGGTGACGGTATCGATATGGATTCACACGTGTCGGCACTTCAGGCTGCTGCGAGAGAACGCGGCTACGAGGTTTCAGACTTGGTCGATGAGAACGCGACCCTGCGACGCAGCGAGGCGCCGTCACGCCCCGATGCGCATCAGGTCGTCCATACGGTGGTCGTCGGTGAAGAACGACCGTCGATGCTCGAACGGCTAACACCGCAGGAGCGCGAAGCGCTCTTTTCATGGAGCCGCAAACAAAATCCCTCATCGCCTGGGGGCGCGATCGATCTGATGACGTGGCCGGGCTGGACGGGTGCTTTGCACCGCGTGCAGGCCGATTCAACGGCAGCGTGGGGCACCGCGCTCGATGTGATTGATCGCATCAAGTCGAGCAGTGCGAAATAGGACGGAAAAATTATGAACCGCACTGAATGGCAGGACCGAGCGTATGACACTGCTTCGACATCGGAGCTGTTCGCGGCGATGGATCGCCGATCGGAAGCGATCAATGCACGATTTGCGGAGCACGTAGCGCGCGTTTCGACTTTGAGCGGACGCGCGTTGGACCCGTGGAACCCTGAGGTGCGAAGTCATGTTGTCCCGAAAGACGGCGAAGCATTGCCGAGCGACACCCGAATCTTTTGGGGAGAGGAACTGAAGCCCCTTCTGGTCGGCACCGTTGTGCGTGAAGTGAACCATATGCTACTGGTCGTTGTTGATCGCTCAGGCCCGGTCCCCGTTGTTTTTGAGGACCGATTCGACGCTAGGGACTTCATCTAGGAAAACCGCGATGACGTACGTACATGCATTGGCCGAATGGGCCTCAACGGCACCAGCCGACTTTTCCCTCCGAGTGAGTGCCGGTGCGTTGGTCGCCGTGATTCTCGTGGCGGCTGTGAGACAAGGTCTATTTGGGCGCCGCTAACAGGCATCGGAAAAAGCTGTAGGAACACGATGCAAAAACTTGAACTCTTGGATTGGCCGCAGCTCGGCATTGGGGCCTACCTGGCCGTGGCCGACACGCCACTCTTCACGACAGGACATCTGGCTGTGTACGAGCTCGCGTTTGAAGACGACGCGATTAACGTTAAGCGCCGGGGCATGGATCTTGGACGATTCCGGCATGTGGCTATTAAGGGCGCGCGCCTATATGTCTTTGATGTCGAACGTCGCTGCCTTAAGGCATCGTCTTATACACAATTTCCAGCGTGACCGCCGGCACGTAACTTCTGCAATGTCTTGGCAGCGACATGAACCTCTTTGAGTCCGAGCCAAATTGCTTTCGCGCCGGGTTCGCCATCACCCTTGCGGCCGAGAAATCCGCCCAAGCGCGCGATCAAGCGCAACACCTCATTGAGCTTGGGCTTGGCCGGCTGCTTGACGTCGGTCAGCAAATACGCGCCGCGAATTTCATCGACATCGAAGAACAGTTCGGCATCTAGATCGGGGCAACTGCGGCCCATATGCATCAGATGGACGATTCGCCAAGCCACGACCAGAAACAGCGCCAGCGCGCGTTCGAGCCGTTCGATTGCACCCAATTGCAGCGCCTCGACACGGCAACCGTTCTTCAGCACGTTGAACAAGATCTCGATTTCCCAGCGCGCCCGATACCAGTCGATCAGTTCAATCGCTTCCTGCAGCGTCGTGGCTTCTCGGTTGGTCAGCAAGCGCCATTCGATCGGCTTGACGCCGCCTGGTGCATCAAACTCACGCGCCACCAGACACGTGGCCGCTACGCTTTGACCAACGCCTGCTGGCAGTTCGATGCGCCGCAACCATATGTGCTGGCGCACCTGGCGCGCCTTCACGCCGTGACGCGAGCCCATCGTGAAGGCAATCTCGCCGAGCGGTGCACCTTCTGTCGCCGCCGCCCACAGCCTCGCTCCCTCGGGCAGCGCGCGGTCGTGGGCCGAGCGAATCAGCCAATCAGCCGGCGTGCCCAACTCCTGCGCCCGCACCATCAGCGCGAGCATGTCTGCCTCGCGATCAGCGACGTACACCAGTCGCGTGTGCGGCAGGCTCGATGCCGTTTGCGCCACCCGCTCGTAACCCTCGATCCAGCGCAGGCTTTCCTTGAGGCCGCCGCGCTTGCCCTGCGCGTCCTTGGGCTCACGCGCCCACATCCACGCGTCGAGTACACCCAGCGGCACCCGCTCAGGCGTCACCGCATAGGTCGGATGCAAATACATCCCGCGCTGCATCTCGTAAGACAGTGGCCCAAGGCCCGCGGCCTGCCGGCCGTTGAAATCCAGTTCCGTGGTGTCCTGCAGGCACAACACGACCGACTGAGCGGCCATTCGTTGCTCGGTCTGCCGCCAGTGCGGCTCCAGAATCGCACTCCACTCGACCTCGCCGTTGTCGAAGAAGCGGTACGCCGCCATCGTCTCGCCCCAGCCCCGACACGCCTGCGGCACGCCAGCCGTCGGCTTGGCCGCCAATCGCTCCATCAATGTCCTCGCTCGCTTGTTCAGGCGCGCGTCGCCAAGGTCGAGGTCAGCAAATTCGGTTTCCGTCCAGCACGGTGCTTCCAGGGCCAAGGCGTTCACGCAAAAAGCGAGAGTAAACGCGACGCGCCGAAAGTTTACAAGCCCCGGTCCATCTCATTGCTCGACGACCGTTTGTTCCAGCCTACGGTTGCGGAGGACAGACTTATGTATAAGACGATGGCCTTAAGGGGAGCCTCGGTCGCTTCGAAATTCACTGTACTTAATCGGAAGAACCATGACGATGCGAACCAGCTACAGCCTCATCTGTCCATGCGGGCATAAGGGCGCAGTGCGGATGAGCGAGAACGACGCGCCATATTCGACGTGCTGGGAAAGCTACTCACTGGAAGGCTTCGACGGTGACACGTTCCACAAGGAAGGGGCGGCGGCCGGCTGGCCCGAGGTCTTCGAGCGCCTTCGGCCTGTGTGCCCGAGCTGTAGACGAACGCTGACGCCTGACAATCTTTCTGGCAGTTGATGGGAAAAATATGGACCATTTCAGACCTACCCGAGAACCTGCACGGAGCATCTACGACACATTGCTGAGCGAGGCTTCAAAGAGGAAGGGCCGTCGCACCGAAGACTGGATTTCGGCAGAGCGTGACGCTGTTCTGCGTGAAGCTATCTTCCTGGCACAGAAGATGGGTCGGCGCGCTCCTTCCCTTGAAGACGTCGAGCGCGCTGAGCGTGCAGCGATGGGGCACTCGGACTACATTGCGAAATGGTCATACGGCGTCGCCGCCGCGATCACCAGCTAATCGGAAAAAATATGAACCTGGAACACCTGGACGAAATTGCCCGAGAAGCATGGGCCTGAAACTGCCAGCGGGTCGGCGTGTTGTCGACCGGGGAAGTTCTGTACGTGGCGCTGGCTTCAGGCCGTATGCGCGAGCTGGCACCTAGCGATTCCGTCGCCTACGCCGTCGAACGAGTCGGCCCTGAAGCGATGGCCCACATGCTGGAAGTGTGGCCCGCGAGTACTCAACGCAAGAACTGACTGGAAAAACGCGATGAAGATTGCATCCACAGGCGGCATTGAACTCGACATCGGTAGCGGCGTTGAGCATACGTTGTTGTTGGCACCGATGCGCAAGGGCAAAAGCGTGCTCGTTCAGGCGGAAGCGGACCGGCTCGGAATCCCTTACGAGGAAATGAAGCGCCGTCTTGAACCGACACCGGAACAACAAGCACGGGCACGTATGAGGCAGGAAGAAAGGGATTGTCGCGAAGCAGTACGGCTCGACGCAGTTCGCAAGGCGTATTGGGACAACACGGAAAATCCGGATTCTGACCTGTACCCATTGGTCAACGCATTGGACGATATCGTCACTGATTCGACCGTTGAGCAGCAGCGCATGCTTTTCATGATGTTGCCTGCCGATGTGTTCGGGATGGGGCTTGCGTGGGGTTTCTCGGATACGGAAGTACGGGACCGGATTTACGAGTTCGTAGCTGAGAATCGCGACGCGGTAACGCAGGCAGTATCGGTCAAATAGGACGGAAAAAGCACACATGCCCGGAGAACTCCACCAAAGACTCGTGACGATCGGAGCACAATGGCTGAAGCGCCAGGGCTTCGGTGTCGTAGCCACGGAGCTCGTCACGGCCGGTTCCTCAGAGCAGGCGGACGCAATTGGCTTCCGAACAACCTGCTCGGCACTGGTCGAGGCAAAGGCTTCGCGTGCCGACTTCCTGGCGGACGCCAGCAAGCCGCATCGCGCGGCCGGCGGGTTGGGGGTGTACCGCTTCTACCTGTGCCTGCCAGGCATCATCGAGGTGGGAGACCTGCCACCTCGATGGGGACTGTTGCACGCGGTCGGTCGTGGCGTGATTGAAGTGCTGCGCCCGACCGGCAACCTCTGGCCACCGTGCGGCACTGCTGTTGGAGACTGGGAGCGCTTTCAGCATGCTCCCGACGAAAGTGCCGAGAGGGGCGTTCTGTATTCGATCGCGCGACGTCGATCCTTGACCCGATCGGACGAGCAGTATGAGAAGCGCCTGAAGGACGAGCAGGCTCGTGCTAGTGCGTTGGCGCGCCGAAATGACGAGTTGGCGGAACAGGTGCGGCAATTGCAGCTCCGCTCGTTCGCGCCAGGTAGGCAGGAAAGTGTGGCCGAATTGAAGGCCGCGATTCGCAGAAAGATTGCATAGGAAATACGCGATGAAGATTGCATTCACAGGCGACATCGAAGTCATCGGCATCACCGACGTTCGCGTGGTGCTCTCGCATCGCGCAGTCTCGGACCTCAACGAGCAGGCTCGTGAGTGGGCCGAAACACAACACGACTGACCACGGAAAAGATTCGAAATGTCGCTCTCTCTAACGCTCGTGTTTTACAAGTATACCGCAGCCCCGTTTGTCCGGCACGAACGCAGGGAGCGGAAAATTGACTCGAACGCGGCAGAATGAAAAAGCCATGACCCATTCACTGAGCCTGGATTGCGCGAAAGCGATCTACCGCACCGCGATTGATCCTCGCGCGAGCGATGCCGAGTCTGCTGCGTGGTGGGACGAAGTCGCGGACGAAGTGCGTGACGTGGTTGCAGCGCGTACGATCGTTGAGGCGGCCCAGGTCATCGAATGGTGGCATCACGACTGGACGAGTGTTTCGGATACGGCGGGAGGTGCCGCGAAACGCATTCGATTGGCCGCTCGCGAGCTTTACACCGCAGCGCACTGATACGACGGAAAAACCATGACTGCAAAAGACCTTAACCAAACCAGCTTTCTTCGTTCTCTTGTCCCCGGCATTGCGATGACGCTGTTGTGGGCGACGGCCCCAATGCTGTTGGTCGTGTTTATGCTCTTTGACGCTGAGCAGCCGATTGAAATAACTCGATGGGCTGGTGGAACTTTAACGGCGCTCATCTTCGGCGCATGGATGGCCCGAAATGCAGGCTATTTCGACAGGTAGGACTGGCTAGGAAAAACGCTCGCGCTCTATGCTCGGGCCACACAGGAAAGGATGTTTCATGACGTTCCCACGTTACACCGAAGGTAAAAATCTATTTGTTCCGCTGGCAAGCTGGGATGCCCTCAAAGGGCGAAGCGACGAACAGCCATTTTGCGACATGATCGAGGCGGCGCGAAAGACTATCCAGGCCGATGGGGCCTTCATCGTCTATCGCGAGAGCACTACCGAAATCATTTATCGTTGCGATAGGATTTCCGAGCTTGAGTCTGCTATCGAAGAGCAGTCAAACGGATAGGCAAAACACATGCCAGTCAGCCATGTCACGATCCCGCATAGCGTCTCCAATCGCTGGCGCATCGCCGGGTGGGTTGATGAACACAAACATGCAGTGAGGTTGTGCAGAGTAGTCGGCTACGAGCACGATGAAGATAGTATGGATGTCGCGCTTGTCGAATTCGTGAATCGGACAGACCTGTTTGAGTGCACAGATGCTGTGGTTCACCCGCACATGCTTCTGCCCGCTTGAATCAAGGAAAAGACAATGAAACGTGAAGAGATCTTCCCGCAGTTGCCGCTTCCACCCGAATTGGCTTATGACTTTCTCGGCACTTTTGCGCGTTGCGAGTATGCGTTGAAGACGTCGGGATTTGCGAAAGCAAAGAGAAATTCCGTCGAAGCGGACTGGGATAACTTTGCCGAGGAGGTCGGCAAGCATTTCGCACGCATTGAAGATGACGAATTCAAGAGTGCCGTTGCGTATCTCATTGCCGAGCCGCCACGCAAGCAGGTACTCCACGAAGGTCGGCTGTCGTGGAAAGACTCTCCACCAAACGCAAAAAATTCTAGTGCACAACAAACCCTTCTCATGGTTCGCAGGGTGCGGAACAACCTCTTTCATGGCGCAAAAATCTGGTCTCCCGAACGGCGGCTTGAGGGGGGCCGGGACGAGAGACTGGTACGTAGCGCACTGACGGTCCTTAAACACTGCATGGAGCACCGCCGCACTCGCATGGCATTCATGCATGGGATTTTCTGATACCCAAGCACCAATTGACGCCGGCGGCGATCACGCAGAGAAAATTTCACATGTCGCGGTGGGTGTCCAGAGGGACGACTCAATTCCTGCGAGTCTGCGTACCTGGAGCTATAGGAAGAAGGATTGGGATATGGGAGAAGCAAAACGACGCGGGTCTCGGACGGACCGTATTGCGCAAGCTGAGCACCGCGCTCGGACGGAGGCCGCGCAAAGAGCGATGCTTCCCGCATCAATGCAAGAAGCAATGGATATCGAGGCAAGATGCGGGGTGCTGTTTTCGAGGCTTACCACGCCGAACTCGATCAACGAACAAGTGCTGCAATTCGCTCGGACCCTAAGCACCGCAGCGCCGAGTTTCCTCGACTGCATGCCTGAAGCGTGGAGCCGTCAAAGCTGTTGCGATATGAATGTCGCCCGCTACATTGAGGATCACGGAGGCCGGGTCATTTGCGGCTATCGCATCTGGTACAACGAGCCTCTCTACATCGAGGGCGAACGCCATGCAGTTTGGGCCGACGGTGACGAGATTAGAGATGTGTCGTTCGTCGACACCGGAGAGACTCGTACTCTGTTTGTCCCCGATGAGAAGGCGTTCGATGAAGCTCCTCAGAAGGTTCGACTTGCTTTCGGAGATGCAGATAAGTCTGTTTTGGCTGGATGGGAGGCCATGATGAGTACGGTCCCTATTCAGTTCAATTCACCGGAGGATTCGTGGAACAGCATGCCAACCTATGAGCAATGGCTGGCAGGCACAAGGATGCCAAACCTGATTCCGGCTTGGCGCCATGGAAACAGCTCGGAATGATTAATTCGAAGGCCGAAGCGCTTATATAAAGTCAGCTATTTCACATCTCTACTGAATTTTCGAGGGTTGAATGTTTAAAACGTTGGTCCCATTGGTCGCGGTAGCGGGGGCGGTCTCAAGAGTCAAGTGCAACGTTGAGCTAACCCAGCGGTTTCCAATTCCTTGGCCATTGCTTCCTCGGGGG
>NZ_CABPRU010000020.1 GCF_902459705.1 Pandoraea terrigena
CGTGTGAAAGTAGGTAATCGTCAGGCTCCCCCTAAAAACCCCTTGCTACAACGCGTAGCAAGGGGTTTTTGCTTTTCCCTCGCCGATAACCCCTGCCGATAATGCCGGGCACGCGTGGGTGGCGTCGCCTGACAGTGCCGCCTTGTCCTTGTCGGCGTCCGTGCCGGGGCACCGACGCTCATCTCCATCGTTTGACCTGGTGGATGTCATTGCCGATGCCAAGGTAGTGACTGCGCGGAACGCGCATGAGCTTCAACGTATGCCGCTCGCCAGAAAAAGCGCAGCCCCGAAGGACAGCGCTTTTTTTGTGGGCGGCATCGCATCCGCATATTCAAGACACATGGCAACGCATTCCCGCGATCCCGTTTCAGATGGCGGGCGCCGCTTCCGGGAGCGCCGACTCGCCGAGATTGAGCATCTATGAAATGGTGTTCGGCCATGCTGTCACTCTCCTCGAGCACGGAGATTGATCGGGGGATGCGGTCAGGCTCAAGCCGTGCCCCGTGTCGAGGTCCCCGCTCCGACTGGCTCGGAAAGCGCCGGTTCGCCGAGGTTAAGCATGGGCGGGTCACCCGGGCGAAGGTCGCAATGCGAGGGGATCTGGCCCAGGAGCGCTGTGTCGTTCAATTCTGCATCGCGCAGCGCCTTCAGGCGGGGGGGTACTTCGGGTACGAATGTCCAGCGGCGAATGTCGTGGGAGAACACTCGAAATATCGCGAAAAGCATAACAACTGGGTGTTTCATTCGCTATCGTGCCGCTTTTCAGTTCGCGGTGCGGGCGTTGCTCCGTCACGGCACGAGCGTATAGCGATGACCCAAAATCCTGTTTCGGCGCCCAAGCTCCCCCCCGTTGTCGTCATTTCTCTCGTGGACAGCGATGTCCGTCGCGCGCACATGATCAAGCAGTTAGCCGCCGCCGACGTCCGGTTCCAATTCTTTGATGCCGAACGCATTCGCGAGTATCCGCCGACATATGACGCTTCCGAGCGCCTGCGGATATATGGCAATCACCTGACGCTCGGAGAGGTTGGCTGCTACGAAAGCCATTACCGGATCTGGGAGGCACTGGCAAATTCCAACGACGACATCTGGTGCATCCTGGAAGACGATGTCGAATTGACCCCCGATTTCTCGCGGTGCCTCGCATCGACATTGGGCGTGGCCGTTCCGTGGGGCATCATGCGCTTGAAGGAGGGGGGCGCTGCTGGGCAGTGGCAAGTCGGCCGGTTGCCGGGTGGCGAGGTTCTGAACGACCACCGAAAGCAGCCTGGCGGTGCACATGCCTACCTCATCCGTCGCGGGGCAGCGCTCGTGCTTCTGGCCTACGCCAGACGCATCATCCACCCCGTCGACGACATGATCAACCGGAATTGGGAGCATGGCATCAGCATGATCTCGATATCGCCGGATATCGTGCTCGATCGGGGGGATGACCTCGGCACCACCATCCCGGGACGTCACAAGGTCAGGCGCAACGCTTGGCAAAAACTCAAACGGGAGTTCCATCGAGGGCGGGACAGCCTGAGCCGCCACGTCGACGCCTGGCGTCGGCGTTGGCTTACCCCAGTCCGCGGTTGACATTGGGTTTGATCTCGTCTGATTCCGCATATCCAAGCAAATCAATGGTTTGCCGCATATAGTGGAAATCCGCAGAGCGTCAGGCACAAAAACTGCGTATTTAATGCATGGAAGGTGTTGACAAGGCGGCAGCACATCTCCATAATTGCAAATTCTCTGCGGAGGGGTGCCCGAGTGGCTAAAGGGGGCAGACTGTAAATCTGTTGGCTTACGCCTACGTTGGTTCGAATCCAACCTCCTCCACCAGAATGCGGAAGTAATGAGCGCCGGAAACCAAAATTTCCGGCGCTTGTTGCCTGAGGCGAGGGTCGGAATCCAAGCGGGTGTAGCTCAATGGTAGAGCAGAAGCCTTCCAAGCTTATGACGAGGGTTCGATTCCCTTCACCCGCTCCAGGTGACGCGCAGACGCAGTAGAAGCAAAGGATTCGCCCATGTGGCTCAGTGGTAGAGCACTCCCTTGGTAAGGGAGAGGTCGGCAGTTCGATCCTGCCCATGGGCACCAAAGATAGTGTGAAGCGCGGCAATCATCATGCCGAGCAACTTCGGCAAAAGATAACCCCGTTAGGAGTCGGAAATGGCAAAGGAAAAATTCGCGCGGACCAAGCCGCACGTGAACGTTGGCACCATCGGTCACGTTGACCATGGCAAGACCACCCTGACGGCCGCTATCGCAACGGTTCTGTCGTCGAAGTTCGGCGGCGAAGCCAAGAACTACGCCGACATTGACGCGGCACCGGAAGAAAAGGCACGCGGCATTACCATCAATACCGCGCACATCGAGTACGAAACGGCTAACCGCCACTACGCACACGTTGACTGCCCGGGCCACGCCGACTACGTCAAGAACATGATTACCGGTGCTGCCCAGATGGACGGCGCTATCCTGGTTTGCTCGGCCGCTGACGGCCCGATGCCGCAAACGCGTGAGCACATCCTGCTGGCCCGCCAGGTTGGCGTGCCGTACATCATCGTGTTCCTGAACAAGTGCGACATGGTCGACGACGCCGAGCTGCTCGAGCTGGTCGAAATGGAAGTTCGCGAACTCCTGTCGAAGTACGAGTTCCCGGGCGACGACCTGCCGATCATCAAGGGTTCGGCCAAGCTGGCGCTGGAAGGTAACAAGGGCGAACTCGGCGAAGAAGCCATCATGAAGCTGGCTGACGCGCTCGACACGTACATCCCGACGCCGGAGCGTGCCATCGACAAGCCGTTCCTGATGCCGGTGGAAGACGTGTTCTCGATCTCGGGTCGCGGTACCGTGGTGACGGGTCGTGTTGAATCGGGCGTCATCAAGGTCGGCGAAGAAATCGAAATCGTTGGCATCACGCCGACGGTCAAGACGATTTGCACGGGCGTCGAAATGTTCCGCAAGCTGCTCGACCAAGGTCAGGCAGGCGACAACGTCGGTATCTTGCTGCGCGGTACGAAGCGTGAAGATGTCCAGCGTGGTCAGGTTCTGGCCAAGCCGGGTTCGATCACGCCGCACACGGAATTCACGGGCGAAGTGTACGTGCTGTCGAAGGATGAAGGTGGTCGTCACACCCCGTTCTTCAACAACTATCGTCCGCAGTTCTACTTCCGTACGACGGACGTGACGGGCTCGATCACTCTGCCGGCCGACAAGGAAATGGTCATGCCGGGCGATAACGTGTCGATTGGCGTCAAGCTGATTGCCCCGATCGCCATGACCGAAGGTCTGCGTTTCGCAATTCGCGAAGGTGGCCGTACCGTCGGCGCTGGCGTGGTTGCAAAGATCTTGGCGTAAGCCGGTACCGTAACGGTCCGCGCTTACGGGGTCAGCTTTTGGCGGCTGGCCCCACTGCTGTTTTAGGGGTATAGCTCAACTGGCAGAGCGTCGGTCTCCAAAACCGAAGGTTGGGGGTTCGATTCCCTCTGCCCCTGCCAAACAACTGTCTGCAAGCTGGAAATGGCGAATTCTCCCGTAGAAACTGTACGTACGACTGGCGACAAGCTGCTGCTGGCCCTGGCCGGGTTGCTCGTGATTGCTGGTGTCGTGGCGTTCTACGCGTTGGCGCAACAGGCACTCTATGTGCGCGTTGCGGCCATCGTCGTCGTTCTGGCCATCGCAGCAGGTGTTGCATTGGCATCGCAAACCGGCAAAGGCTTCCTGGCTTTTGCCAAGGATGCGTATCGGGAAGTGGGTAAGGTCGTTTGGCCGACCCGTAAAGAGGCCGCTCAAACGACTGCGATCGTCTTCGCGTTCGTCATCGTGATGGCGCTGTATCTCTGGATCAGCGACAAGACGATTGAATGGGCGGTGTTCTCTTTGATTCTTGGCTGGAAGTGATATGTCTGATACCGGGGCTGCACCGAGTAAGAAGCGCTGGTACGTCGTTCATGCGTATTCCGGCATGGAAAAGAGCGTAGCCAAAGCGCTGCGCGAGCGCATTGTGCGTGCCGGCATGGAAGACTATTTCGGCGAGATTCTTGTCCCGACCGAAGAAGTGGTTGAAATCAAAGGTGGCCACAAGTCGGTCACCGAGCGTCGTTTCTTTCCCGGCTATGTGCTGTGCGAGATGGAAATGACGGACGACACGTGGCACTTGGTGAAGAACACCGCCAAGGTCACCGGCTTCGTCGGCGGCACGGGTAACCGCCCGATTCCGATTCGACAGGCCGAGGTCGACAAGATCATGTCGCAAATCAAGGACGGGGTTGAAAAACCGCGTCCCAAGACGTTGTTCGAGGTGGGCGAGCTGGTTCGAGTCAAGGATGGTCCTTTTACGGACTTCAATGGCTCGGTGGAAGAAGTGAACTACGAAAAATCTCGCCTCCGTGTTTCCGTCACCATTTTCGGACGGGCAACTCCGGTAGAACTGGAGTTCGGACAAGTCGAAAAGATCTAAGAATAAAATGCGCCGGCGCGACGTCCGGCGCGTTTTTGCGTTGGTGACAGCCGTCGCCGAGGAGCGTCAGTAGCCCGTTTTGGTGAACGCGCGCTATGACTCAACCCCGAATATGCGCCACATATTCGTTCCGGAGTAAACCATGGCAAAGAAAATCATCGGCTTTATCAAGCTGCAGATTCCTGCAGGTAAAGCCAATCCGTCGCCCCCCGTGGGCCCGGCCCTGGGTCAACGCGGCCTGAACATCATGGAGTTCTGCAAGGCGTTCAACGCGCAAACGCAGAGCCTCGAGCCGGGTCTGCCGATCCCGGTGGTGATCACCGCCTTTGCGGACAAGAGCTTCACGTTCGTCCTGAAGACCCCGCCGGCAACGGTGCTGATCAAGAAGGCTGCCAACCTGCAAAAGGGTTCGAGCAAGCCGCACACCGACAAGGTGGGCAAGATCACCCGCGCACAAGCGGAAGAAATCGCGAAGACCAAGATGCCTGACCTTACCGCCTCCGATCTGGACGCCGCGGTTCGCACCATCGCTGGCAGCGCACGTTCGATGGGCATCACGGTGGAGGGTCTGTAATGGCTAAGATCTCGAAGCGTCAACAAGCACTGGCCGCCAAGGTCGACCGCAACAAGCTGTACCCGGTCGGCGACGCTCTGGCTCTGGTCAAGGAATGCGCAAGCGCCAAGTTCGACGAGTCGATCGACGTCGCCGTGCAACTCGGCGTGGATGCGAAGAAGTCGGACCAAGTGGTTCGCGGTTCGGTCGTCCTGCCGGCCGGTACCGGTAAGTCGGTTCGCGTGGCCGTGTTCGCCCAGGGCGAAAAGGCCGAGCAAGCCAAGGCTGCCGGCGCCGAAATCGTCGGTATGGAAGACCTGGCTGAGCAAATCAAGGCCGGCAAGATGGACTTCGATATCGTGATCGCTTCGCCGGACACGATGCGTGTCGTCGGTACGCTGGGTCAGATCCTCGGCCCGCGCGGCCTGATGCCGAACCCGAAGGTTGGCACGGTGACCCCGGACGTCGCTACGGCAGTGAAGAACGCCAAGGCAGGTCAGGTGCAGTTCCGTGTCGACAAGGCCGGTATCATCCACGCGACCATTGGCCGTGCATCGTTCGACCCGGCAGCGCTGCGTCAGAACCTGTCGGCCCTGCTGGAAGCCCTGACGAAGTCGAAGCCGGCTTCGAGCAAGGGTGTCTACCTGCGCAAGATCGCCCTGTCGAGCACGATGGGCGTTGGCGTGCGCGTGGACCAGGCCAGCCTGGCTGCCTAAGTCGGCGACCAAGCAGGACAGTATCGCAATCGCAGGGTGATGGCGTCCCCTGTGACGGCTGCGATCCTCGAGATCGACAGCCAGTAGCAAAAGACTTTGGGCGGAAGCGGATTCTTCGGAAATCGCTTCCGGTTATCAAAGACCGTTGGCGGGAATGGGCATGCATTGACGCTCCCTTAATACGCCAGCCAACGCAGATGGCGAACCCGAACAAGTTATGCAGTCACACCGTCGCACGCGGGCAACCGGGCGCGGCGGTTGAAACTCCAGACATGTCGGTAAGCCGTTAGTGGAACGGCATCACCATGAGGTGATGTTAATTTTGGAGGTTAACCGTGGCACTTAATCTTGATGATAAGAAAGCCGTCGTGGCAGAAGTTTCGGCGCAAGTCGCCGGCGCTTCGACCATCGTTGTGGCTGAATATCGCGGAATCACGGTTGGCGATCTGACGAAGCTTCGCGCCAATGCGCGTCAGCAAGGCGTGTACCTGCGTGTTCTGAAGAACACGCTGGCTCGCCGCGCGGTGGAAAACACCCCGTTTGCTGACCTGGCTGAGCAGATGACCGGTCCTCTGATCTACGGTATCTCGACGGATCCCGTAGCCGCTGCGAAAGTCTTGAACGACTTTTCGAAGGGCAACGACAAGTTGATCTTGAAGGCCGGCTCGTACGACGGCAAGGTGATGGACAAGGCAGGCGTGCAAGCGCTGGCCTCGATCCCGAGCCGCGACGAACTGCTCGCGAAGTTGCTGGGTGTCATGCAAGCGCCGGTTTCCGGCTTTGCTCGCGTCCTGGCTGCCGTGGCCGAGAAGAAGCAAGCGGAAGCTGCTTAACTCTCGTCCCGGTTACACGATCGCTGACTTCGGTCCGAACACAATCTAGGAGTTTTACAAATGGCAATCACGAAAGAAGACATCATCGACGCCGTTGGCGCAATGTCGGTTATGGAACTGAACGACCTGGTCAAGGCGTTCGAAGAGAAGTTCGGCGTGTCGGCTGCTGCCCTGTCGGTGGCTGGCCCGGCAGGTGCTGGCGCTGCTGCTGCAGTGGAAGAGCAAACCGAATTCAACGTCATCCTGGCGGAAGTCGGCGCGAACAAGGTCGGCGTGATCAAGGCCGTCCGCGAAATCACCGGCCTGGGCTTGAAGGAAGCCAAGGACGTGGTTGATGGCGCGCCGAAGGCTGTCAAGGAAGGCGTCGACAAGGCTGCTGCTGACGAAGCCAAGAAGAAGCTGGAAGAAGCCGGCGCCAAGGTCGAAATCAAGTAATTCGGCTCTGCGCGTAGGGAAGGCTGGCGACGAAACGTCGTCAGCCTTTTTGTGCTTTCTGGAGAGCCAAATCCCGCAAGCGGGGTGCGGAATTCGAAAGCCGGCGCGACATGGCGCCAAGTGGTTGAAAGCAAAATGATTTCGCCGGCGTATTCGTGATTGGCGCAGTTTCGGGCGTCGCGTCATCGAGGGGATCAGCGAGACGCAGCAACCAGGCAGGACCCAGGAAGTACCGAAGAGGCCAAAGAAAAAATCGCGCCGGGATTCGACCCGTGACGGTTTTCTCTTTGTCTTCTGAAGCGACTGCAGAAGGCAAGTTTGGTCGGGCGACGGGCAACACAGGCATCCGTCGCCGTCAGCCAGCGGTTGGTAGCGGCCAACCACCAAGCTCGTTGCTCCGCGGCAAGCCCGCCGTGGGGGACGTCTGGTCTCAGTCGATGAACACCCGTTGACGATGCCTGCCGTCGTCGTCAGCGTAGTGATTCGGAGATCGTAATGCACTATTCCTTCACCGAGAAGAAACGCATTCGCAAGAGTTTTGCGAAGCGTCCGACCGTGCACAAGGTGCCGTTTTTGCTGGCCACCCAGCTCGCCTCGTACACATCATTCTTGCAAGCCGATGCGCTTGCATCGGAGCGGAAGCCGGAGGGTCTGCAAGCAGCCTTCTCCTCCATTTTCCCGATCGTTTCTCACAACGGGTTCGCACGCCTGGAGTTTGTCAGCTATCTGCTTGGCACGCCCGCGTTCGATGTCAAGGAATGTCAACAGCGCGGCCTGACTTTTTGCTCGGCCCTGCGCGCCAAGGTTCGTCTGGTGATTCTCGATCGTGAATCGCCGAACAAGCCCGTGGTCAAGGAAGTCAAGGAACAGGAAGTCTACATGGGCGAAATTCCGCTCATGACGTCGACGGGTTCCTTCGTCATCAATGGCACGGAGCGTGTCATCGTCTCGCAGCTGCACCGCTCGCCGGGCGTGTTCTTCGAACACGACAAAGGCAAGACGCACAGCTCGGGCAAACTGCTGTTCTCGGCCCGGATCATCCCTTACCGCGGCTCGTGGCTGGACTTCGAATTCGATCCGAAGGACATCCTGTACTTCCGCGTCGACCGCCGTCGCAAGATGCCGGTCACGATCCTGCTCAAGGCCATCGGCCTGACGCCGGAACAGATCCTCGCGAACTTCTTCGTGTTCGACAACTTCAAGCTGATGCCGGAAGGCGCACAGATGGAGTTCGTGCCCGAGCGCCTGCGCGGTGAAGTGGCGCGCTTCGACATCACGGATCGCGAAGGCAAGGTCATCGTCCAGAAGGACAAGCGCGTCAACGCCAAGCACATCCGCGACCTGGAGAACGCCAACACCAAGTTCATCTCGGTGCCGGAAGACTACCTGCTCGGCCGTGTGCTCGCGAAGAACGTGATCGATGGCGATACCGGCGAAGTGATCGCCAACGCCAACGAAGAAATCACCGAAAGCGTGCTGGTCAAGCTGCGCGAGTCGGACGTGTCGGACATCCAGACGCTGTTCACGAACGATCTGGACCAGGGTTCGTACATCTCGGCCACGCTGCGCATCGACGAGACCGCGGACCGTACCGCCGCGCGCATCGCGATCTACCGCATGATGCGCCCGGGCGAGCCGCCGACCGAAGATGCGGTCGAGGCCCTGTTCAACCGTCTGTTCTACAGCGAAGAAGCCTACGACCTGTCGAAGGTGGGTCGTATGAAGTTCAACCGCCGTGTTGGCCGTGACGAAGTGCTCGGACCGATGACGCTGGAAGACGACGACATTCTCTCGACCATCAAGATCCTCGTGGATCTGCGTAACGGGCGCGGCGAAGTCGACGACATCGACCACTTGGGCAACCGTCGTGTGCGTTGCGTGGGCGAACTGGCCGAGAACCAGTTCCGCGCCGGTCTGGTGCGTGTCGAGCGCGCCGTGAAGGAACGTCTGGGTCAGGCCGAGTCCGAAAACCTGATGCCGCACGACCTGATCAACAGCAAGCCGATCTCGTCGGCCATTCGCGAGTTCTTCGGTTCGTCGCAGCTCTCGCAGTTCATGGACCAGACCAACCCGCTGTCGGAAATCACGCACAAGCGTCGCGTGTCCGCACTGGGCCCGGGCGGTCTGACGCGCGAACGTGCAGGCTTTGAAGTTCGCGACGTGCACCCGACTCACTACGGTCGTGTGTGCCCGATTGAAACGCCGGAAGGTCCGAACATTGGTCTGATCAACTCGCTGGCGCTGTACGCTCGCCTGAACGAATACGGTTTCCTCGAGACGCCGTATCGCAAGGTGGAAGACGGCAAGGTCACCGACCAGATCGACTACCTGTCGGCCATTGAAGAAGGTCGTTATGTGATCGCCCAGGCGAACGCGTCGATCGGCGAAAACGGCGAACTGACCGATGAACTGGTCTCGTCGCGTGAAGCTGGCGAAACGCTGATGGTCACGCCGGACCGCATCCAGTACATGGACGTGGCGCCGTCGCAGATCGTCTCCGTCGCTGCGTCGCTGATTCCGTTCCTCGAACACGATGACGCGAACCGCGCGTTGATGGGTTCGAACATGCAGCGCCAGGCCGTGCCTTGCCTGCGTCCGGAAAAGGCGGTGGTCGGTACGGGTATCGAGCGTACGGTGGCCGTTGACTCGGGCACGACCGTGCAGGCGTTCCGTGGTGGCGTGGTCGACTATGTCGACGCAGGCCGCGTGGTGATTCGCGTGAACGATGACGAAGCCGTGGCCGGTGAAGTCGGCGTGGACATCTACAACCTGATCAAGTACACGCGTTCGAACCAGAACACCAACATCAACCAGCGCCCGATCGTGGAAGTGGGCGACAAGGTGGCGCGCGGCGATGTGATTGCCGACGGCGCGTCGACCGATCTGGGTGAGCTGGCGCTGGGTCAGAACATGCTGATCGCGTTCATGCCGTGGAACGGCTACAACTTCGAGGATTCGATCCTGATCTCGGAGCGTGTCGTCGCGGAAGACCGTTACACGTCGATCCACATCGAAGAGCTGAACGTGGTCGCTCGCGACACCAAGCTCGGACCTGAGGAAATCACGCGCGATATCTCGAACCTGGCCGAAGTGCAACTGGGTCGTCTGGACGAGTCGGGCATCGTGTACATCGGCGCGGAAGTCGAAGCCGGCGACGTGCTGGTGGGCAAGGTCACGCCGAAGGGCGAAACCCAGCTCACGCCGGAAGAAAAGCTGCTGCGCGCGATTTTCGGCGAGAAGGCATCGGACGTGAAGGACACCTCGCTGCGCGTGCCGTCGGGCATGAGCGGCACCGTCATCGACGTGCAGGTGTTCACGCGGGAAGGCATTCAGCGCGACAAGCGTGCCCAGCAGATCATCGACGATGAACTCAAGGGCTACCGCCTGGACCTGAACGACCAGCTGCGTATCGTGGAAGGCGATGCCTTCCAGCGTCTGGAGCGCTTCCTGGTCGGCAAGACGGCCAATGGCGGTCCGAAGAAGCTCGCCAAGGGCACCAAGCTTACGAAGGAATACCTGGCGGATCTGGAACGCTATCACTGGTTCGACATTCGCCTGGCCGAAGACGAAGGTGCGCAACAGCTCGAACAGATCAAGGAATCGATCGAGCAGAAGCGTCACCAGTTCGATCTCGCCTTCGAAGAGAAGCGCAAGAAGCTCACGCAAGGCGACGAACTGCCGCCGGGCGTGCTGAAGATGGTCAAGGTCTACCTGGCGGTCAAGCGTCGTCTGCAGCCTGGCGACAAGATGGCCGGCCGTCACGGTAACAAGGGCGTGGTCTCGAAGATCGTGCCGATCGAGGATATGCCGTACATGGCCGATGGCCGTCCGGCGGACATCGTGCTCAACCCGCTCGGCGTGCCGTCGCGGATGAACGTGGGTCAGATTCTCGAATCGCACCTCGGCTGGGCAGCGAAGGGCCTGGGCTGGCGTATCGGCGAAATGCTGCAGGCGCACACCAAGGTCCAGGAAGTTCGCAAGTTCCTGACGAAGATCTACAACGAGAGCGGCCAGCAAGAAGATATCGACAGCCTGTCGGACGACGAAATCATGTCGCTGGCGCGCAACCTGCAGAACGGCGTGCCGTTCGCAACGCCGGTGTTCGATGGTGCGCATGAAGAGGAAATCCATCGCATGCTGGATCTGGCGTTCCCGGATCACATCGCGAAGGACCTCGGCATGACCCCGTCGAAGAACCAGGTCACGCTGTTCGATGGCCGTACCGGTGAAGCGTTCGAGCGTCCGGTCACGTGCGGCTTCATGCACATGCTCAAGCTGCACCACTTGGTCGACGACAAGATGCACGCGCGCTCGACCGGTCCGTACTCGCTGGTGACGCAACAGCCGTTGGGCGGTAAGGCTCAGTTCGGTGGTCAGCGCTTCGGTGAAATGGAAGTGTGGGCACTGGAAGCGTACGGCGCATCGTATGTGCTGCAGGAAATGCTGACCGTGAAGTCGGATGACGTGGCGGGTCGTACGAAGGTGTACGAGAACCTCGTCAAGGGCGATCACGTGATCGATGCCGGCATGCCGGAATCGTTCAACGTGCTGGTCAAGGAAATCCGTTCGCTCGGTATCGATATCGACCTGGAGCGCGGTTAATCGCGTTCAGGCAACAGGAGAAAGCAATGAAAGCTTTGCTCGATCTATTCAAGCAAGTCCAGCAGGACGAACAGTTCGACGCGATCAAGATCGGTCTGGCTTCGCCGGACAAGATCCGTTCGTGGTCGTTCGGTGAAGTCAAGAAGCCGGAGACGATCAACTACCGGACGTTCAAGCCCGAGCGTGACGGCCTGTTCTGCGCAAAGATCTTCGGTCCGATCAAGGATTACGAATGCCTTTGCGGCAAGTACAAGCGCCTGAAGCACCGCGGCGTGATCTGCGAGAAGTGCGGCGTGGAAGTCACGCTGGCGAAGGTGCGCCGCGAGCGCATGGGCCACATCGAGCTGGCCTCGCCGGTCGCGCACATCTGGTTCCTGAAGTCGCTGCCGTCGCGTCTGGGCATGGTGCTCGACATGACGCTGCGCGACATCGAACGCGTGCTGTACTTCGAAGCGTATGTGGTCCTCGAACCGGGCATGACGCCGCTCAAGCGGTGCCAGATCATGACCGAGGAGGATTACTACAACAAGGTCGAGGAATACGGCGACGAGTTCCGTGCCGAGATGGGCGCGGAAGGCGTGCGCGAGCTGCTGCGCTCGATCGACATCGACCAGCAGGTCGAGCATCTGCGCGCCGAGCTGCAAGCCACGGGCTCGGAAGCGAAGATCAAGAAGTACGCCAAGCGCCTGAAGGTGCTCGAGGCTTTCCAGCGTTCGGGCATCAAGCCCGAGTGGATGGTGCTCGAAGTGCTGCCGGTGCTGCCGCCCGAGCTGCGCCCGCTGGTGCCGCTCGACGGTGGCCGCTTCGCGACCTCGGACCTGAACGATCTGTATCGCCGCGTCATCAACCGTAACAACCGTCTGAAGCGTCTGCTCGAGCTGAAGGCCCCGGATATCATCGTGCGCAACGAGAAGCGCATGCTGCAGGAATCCGTGGACTCGCTGCTCGACAACGGTCGTCGCGGTAAGGCGATGACCGGCGCGAACAAGCGCCCGCTCAAGTCGCTGGCCGACATGATCAAGGGCAAGAGCGGTCGTTTCCGTCAGAACCTGCTGGGTAAGCGTGTGGACTACTCGGGCCGTTCGGTGATTACCGTGGGCCCGACGCTCAAGCTGCATCAGTGCGGTCTGCCGAAGCTGATGGCACTCGAACTCTTCAAGCCGTTCATCTTCCACAAGCTGGAAGTGTTGGGCGTGGCCACGACCATCAAGGCCGCGAAGAAGGAAGTCGAGAACCAGACGGCGGTGGTGTGGGACATCCTCGAAGATGTGATCCGCGAACACCCGATCATGCTGAACCGCGCACCGACGCTGCACCGCCTGGGGATCCAGGCGTTCGAGCCGGTGCTGATCGAAGGCAAGGCCATCCAGCTTCACCCGCTGGTTTGCGCGGCGTTCAACGCCGACTTCGACGGTGACCAGATGGCCGTTCACGTGCCGCTGTCGCTCGAAGCGCAGATGGAAGCGCGTACCCTGATGCTGGCCTCGAACAACGTCTTGTTCCCGGCCAACGGCGATCCGTCGATCGTGCCGTCGCAGGATATCGTGCTGGGTCTGTACTACGCGACGCGCGACAAGATCAACGGCCGCGGCGAAGGCTTGTCGTTCATCGACGTGTCGGAAGTGCTGCGTGCGTACGACAACAAGGAAGTCGAACTGGCTTCGCGGGTGAACGTGCGTATCACGGAGTACACGGTCGATCCGGAAACAGGCGAGAAGACGCCGAAGATCACGCTGTACCCGACCACGGTCGGCCGCGCGATCCTGTCGGAAATCCTGCCGCCGGGCCTGCCGTTCTCGGTGCTGAACAAGTCGCTCAAGAAGAAGGAAATCTCGAAGCTGATCAACACGGCGTTCCGCCGCTGCGGTCTGCGCGAGACGGTGATTTTCGTCGACAAGCTGATGCAGTCGGGCTTCCGCCTGGCAACGCGTGCCGGTATCTCGATCTGCGTCGACGACATGCTCGTGCCGACGAAGAAGGAAGAGCTGATCGGCGAAGCGTCGAAGAAGGTCAAGGAATACGACCGTCAGTACATGTCGGGTCTGGTCACGGCGCAAGAGCGTTACAACAACGTCGTGGACATCTGGGGTGCAACCGGCGACGCCGTGGGCAAGGCGATGATGGAGCAGCTCTCGAAAGAGAAGACGACCGATCGCGACGGCAAAACGGTGGACCAGGAGTCGTTCAACTCGATTTACATGATGGCCGACTCCGGTGCTCGCGGTTCGAGCGCCCAGATTCGCCAGCTCGCCGGTATGCGTGGCCTGATGGCCAAGCCGGACGGCTCGATCATCGAGACGCCGATTACCGCGAACTTCCGCGAAGGCCTGAACGTGTTGCAGTACTTCATCTCGACCCACGGTGCACGTAAGGGTCTGGCCGACACGGCACTGAAGACGGCAAACTCGGGCTACCTGACGCGTCGTCTGGTCGACGTGACGCAGGATCTGGTCGTGGTCGAAGACGATTGCGGCACGAGCAACGGCGTGGCGATGAAGGCGCTGGTCGAGGGCGGTGAAGTGGTGGAAGCCCTGCGCGACCGTATCCTGGGTCGTGTGGCCGTGGCCGACGTCGTGAATCCGGAGACGCAAGAGACGGTGTACGAGGCCGGCACGCTGCTCGACGAAGATGCTGTCGAGATGATCGAGGCGCTGGGCGTCGACGAAGTGCGCGTGCGCACGCCGCTGACCTGCGATACGCGCTTCGGTCTGTGCGCTTCCTGTTACGGCCGTGACCTGGGCCGCGGCTCGCGTGTGAACGTCGGCGAAGCGGTCGGTGTGATCGCCGCACAGTCGATCGGTGAACCGGGCACGCAGCTCACGATGCGTACGTTCCACATCGGTGGTGCGGCGTCGCGTGCGGCCGTGGCTTCGTCGATCGAAGCCAAGTCGAACGGCACGGTTCGCTTCTCGGCAACCATGCGTTACGTGACCAACGGTCGCGGCGAACAGATCGCCATCTCGCGTTCGGGCGAAATCCTGATCACGGACGATCATGGTCGTGAGCGCGAGCGTCACAAGGTGCCGTATGGCGCCACGCTGCTGCATCTGGACGGCGCACAGGTCAAGGCCGGTGCCCAACTGGGGACGTGGGATCCGCTGACGCGCCCGATCATTACCGAACACGGCGGTTACGCCAGGTTCGAGAACGTCGAGGAAGGTGTGACGGTGGCCAAGCAGATCGACGATGTGACGGGTCTGTCCACGCTGGTCGTGATCGATCCGAAGCGTCGCGGTCCGGCGTCGAAGAACGTGCGTCCGCAGGTCAAGCTGCTCGACGAACATGGTGTGGAAGTGAAGATCCCGGGTACCGATCACGCTGTGACGATCGGTTTCCAGGTGGGCGCACTGATCACCATCAAGGACGGTCAGCAAGTGCCGGTGGGCGAAGTGCTCGCCCGTATCCCGACCGAAGCGCAGAAGACTCGCGATATTACCGGGGGTCTGCCGCGTGTGGCCGAGCTGTTCGAAGCGCGCGCACCGAAGGACGCCGGCATTCTGGCCGAAGTCACCGGTACCACGTCGTTCGGCAAGGACACGAAGGGCAAGCAGCGTCTGGTCATTACCGATCTCGACGGCAACCAGCACGAGTTCCTGATTCCGAAGGAAAAGCAGGTGCTGGTGCACGACGGCCAGGTGGTGAACAAGGGCGAAATGATCGTGGACGGCCCGGCCGACCCGCACGACATCCTGCGTCTGCAGGGTATCGAAGCGTTGGCGCGTTACATCGTGGACGAAGTGCAGGACGTGTATCGCTTGCAGGGTGTGAAGATCAACGACAAGCACATCGAGGTGATCGTTCGCCAGATGCTGCGTCGTGTGCAGATCACCGACAACGGCGATACGCGCTTCATCATCGGCGAACAGGTCGAGCGCTCGGACATGCTCTACGAGAACGACGCCATGAACGCCGCGGACAAGCGTCCGGCGCAGTACGAGAACGTGCTGTTGGGGATTACGAAGGCGTCGCTGTCGACGGATTCGTTCATCTCGGCGGCATCGTTCCAGGAAACGACGCGCGTGTTGACCGAAGCCGCGATCATGGGCAAGAAGGACGACCTGCGTGGCCTGAAGGAAAACGTCATCGTCGGCCGTCTGATCCCGGCAGGTACGGGTCTGGCGTATCACAAGGCCCGCAAGGCCCGCGAGACGTCGGATCGCGAGCGTCACGACCAGATTGCGCTGGAAGAGGCGTTTGCTCCGATGCCGAACTCGGTGGAAGAACCCACGGCAGAGTAATCTGGCGGGCGGCGCTGGCGAAAGCGGGCGCTGCCAACCGGATACGGACGTCGTAACGAAAACGGCACCCTTGCGGGTGCCGTTTTTTTTTACCTGCCGACCCTGCGGTGCTCAGAACCCGAAGTGGCCCTGCACGTAGACCATGCGCGGCGCGCCGACCATGCGGCCGGCATTGCCGTCGACGTTGCGCGTATAGAAGCGCTTGTCGAAGATGTTGTTCAAGCCCACGGTAACGTCGGCGTTCTTGTACCCGGGGATCTTGTACATCGCCTGCAGGTTCCACAGACGGAAGCCCGGCACCTTGCCAATGCTGCCGTCGGCCGATTCCGCTTCAGTGTTCGCCAGATCCGAGTACTGTGCGCTTTGGTGCGTCGTTGAGACATTGAACGTCCACTGGCCAATGTCGTAGCGCGCGCCGAGCGTGTCGGTGATGCGCGAGTAGAACGGCACGTCGAGACCGGCGGTGGCGCCCGACTTCTGGATTGCACGCGTGAACGTGAAGTTCGCGTACACGTTCAGGCCGCGCAGCACGCTGTCGCGATCGAAGGTGTAGTCGACCGCGGTTTCGATGCCATCGTGGTTCGTCGCGCCGATGTTCTGGAAGACGGCCGGGGTCGAGCCGGGCACTTGCAGGATCTGGTTGTCGAACTTCATCCTGAACGCCGTCAGCTCGGCTTTCCAGCGTGAGTCCGTCCAGCGTGTGCCGATCTCATAGGTGCGCGCCAGTTCCGGCTCCAGCGGGTTCGAGGCCGACATCGAATTCAACTGCGTGTTCTGTACCGGGCCGAACGACGTGCTGTAGTCCGCAAAGACCGTCCACGCGCTGTTCACCAGGTACGACAGATTCACCGATGGCAGCGGTTTGTTGTTGTCCGAGCGGAAGGTGCCGCCCGACGACTTGTCGACGCGCTGCGAATGGATGAACTCGTAACGCACGCCCGGCGTGAGTCGCCAATTGCCCCATGCCATGCGGTCGTCGAGGTAAAACGCGTTCGCGCTGGTGTAGTTGTAGAACGTCTTGGTGGCCGAGTTGCGCCCGGTCGCCAGCGTCGTGGTCCAGTTGTTGTCGTCGCCGCGCTCGTGCACATAGCGATAGCCAACGGTCACGTCGTGCGCGGTCGGGCCAACGAACAGGCGTTGCGTGAAGCGCGGCTCGATGCCGAACGTCTCGTAGTTGCGAGGCTGGTGCGTCGTCTGCGTGCCAGCGGCATTGATCAGCGTGCTCTGGCGATAGCTTTCGTTGTAGAACGTGCGGATCTCGAATTCCTGCGTCTCGGAGATCGTGTTCAGGTAGCCGGCATCGAGGCCGGTGCGGTTGCCGCTCCAGTAGTCGTTCGGCCGTGTGTTCTGGAACGGATCGGCATTGAATTGCGCGACGCTCAGGCCGCCGGGCGTCTTCGACTTCACGTCGTAATACGAGACTTTGCCGTACACCTGCTGACTCGACGAGATGTCATAGCGCCATTTCAGTGCGAGGTCGTTCACGCGCTCGTCGCTGCCCTTGCGCCAGTCGCGGCCGACCATGCCCGAATACAGCAGTGCGAGGCCCAGGCCGTTATCCATCTGTGTGCCAAGGAACACGCCGTATTGAGTGTTGGCGCCACCCCCGGTGGTGTAGAGGTTCTCACGCACGGTGGCGTCGGCGGTGAGGCCTGGCGTGCTCGGAATGGCGCGCGTCTTGAAGTTGATCACCCCGCCGACGTTCTGCGGCCCATAGCGCACGGCTCCGCCGCTGCGCACCACGTCGATGCTGTCGATGTTGAAAAGGCTGACCGGCGCAAACGACAATTGCGGTTGACCGTAAGGCGCAACGGCCATCGGAATGCCGTCGAGCAACACCGTCGAACGCGGCGTATAACGGCCAGTGAGACCGCGCACGCCAATGTTCAGCGAGATGGCGCTGCCCGCGGTGCCTGAGTTGTCGCTCGCCTGCACGCCGGGAATGCGACGCATGACATCGCCGACGCTCGTCGCACCGGACGCCTCGATCTGTGCCTTCTTGACGACCGTACGTGCGCCGGGGAAGGTCTTCGCGCTGCTGTCGAGACCGGTCCCGAGCCAGTCGCCGGAGACGTTGACCGCGTCGAGTTCAACCTCGGCCCCAGATTGCGCGGTCGAGGTGGCCTGCTGCGCGTACGCGGTGCCCAGCGTTGCCACGAGCAGCGCGGCGGCGCTCGCCGTGGTGCGCGGCAGACGAGGACGAGACGCACAGCGGCGAACGTGGGGACAGCGGGTGGCGTCGGTTGCCGCGTGTGCATGGCGGCGAAGGGACATCTTCATCTTGGCGGGCCTTATGGAGGGCGAGCGTGTGGCGAACCCGGGCGCTGGCCGGAAGGACGGGCACCAACGTTCGGTTCGGATCGCGTAATGGACTGAAATAAAGTGATGCGAATTATAAATACAAATCACTCTCATTTCCAATTTGTATTGAGGATTTCGCGCTGATCCGGAGGGATTTGTCGGGGTGTGATTATCCAGTTTTGCTTATCAATGACCCAAAATCGATTGATTGTCGATGGGGGCGGCGTCCGCAAGAATAGAAACTCATGACCGACAAAGGCACCCCATCCGCAATGGGCGGTGCCGTGGAGACAACCCAATGCCGATGCTCGACGCCGCGACCTGTCAGGCCCTTGCTTGTGAGCTGCACGATGCTGAACGCCGTCGCACGCCGGTCAGGCAGTTCTCCCGCCGCTATCCCGAGATGACGGTGGCCGACAGCTACGCCATTGCGCAGGCGTGGCTTGCGCTGAAGTTCGCCGAAGGCCGTCGCGTGATCGGTCACAAGATCGGATTGACGTCGCGTGCCATGCAAGTCGCCGCCCAGATCACGGAACCCGATCACGGCACGCTGCTCGACGACATGCTCGTGGCCGATGGCGCGACGCTCGACGCCTCGCGGTTCATCGTGCCGCGACTCGAAGTGGAGTTGGCGTTCATTCTGGCCAAACCGCTCAAGGGGCCCGGGGTGACCTTGTTCGACGTGCTCGACGCCACCGGGTGGGTGACCCCCGCGCTCGAATTGATCGATGGTCGCATCGAGCTGTTCGACCGCGAGACGAAAGCCCCGCGCAAGGTCGTCGACACGATTGCGGACAACGCGGCAAATGCGGCGGTGATTCTCGGCGGACGTCCGGTGAAGCCGGACGCCGTCGATTTGCGCTGGACGGGCGCGCTGCTCTATCGAAATGGCATGATCGAAGAGTCGGGCCTGAGTGCAGCGGTGCTCAACCATCCCGGCAATGGCATTGTGTGGCTGGCCAACAAGCTGGGCGCCTTTGACGAAGGACTTCAAGCAGGCGAGATCGTGTTGGCCGGGTCGTTCACGCGACCGGTGGCCTGTGCGGCGGGCGACGTGTTTCACGCCGACTACGGCCCGCTCGGCGCGATCGGCGTGCGCTTCATCTGATGGGGCGATTGCCACCCGTTTGCCGCCGTTTGCCGCCGATTGCCCCTCACGTATCCACAACTGACCGGAGTCGATGTCATGAAAACACCCCCGAATGCCTTCAAGCAGGCGCTGGCCCGAGGCGAGCGCCAGATTGGCCTGTGGTTGGGACTCGCCGCGCCGTACGCCGCCGAGTTGTGCGCGGGCAGCGGCTTTGACTGGCTGGTGATCGACGGCGAGCACGCGCCGAACGATCTGCGCACGATGCTGGCGACGTTGCAGGCGGTAGCGTCGTACCCGACGCACCCCGTCGTGCGATTGCCGCACGGTGACGCCGCGCTCATCAAGCAGGTGCTGGAAATCGGTGCGACGACGCTGCTCGTGCCGATGGTCGAGTCCGCCGAGATGGCGCGCGCGCTCGTCAGCGCCACGCACTATCCACCGCAAGGCACGCGCGGCGTCGGCAGCGGATTGGCGCGGTCTTCGCGGTGGAACCGCTACGACGATTATCTGCACGCGGCGAACGCGACGACCTGCCTGCTCGTGCAGGTGGAGACGGCCGACGCGCTCGCGCAAGTCGACGACATTGCCGCCGTCGATGGCGTCGACGGCGTGTTCATCGGCCCGGCAGATCTCGCAGCATCGATGGGGCATCTCGGACACGCGACGCATCCGGACGTGCGTCAGGCCATCGAGCACGGCATTGCACGAATCCGTCGCGCGGGCAAGGCGGCAGGGATCCTGTGTGCCGACGAGACGCTCGCCCGTCACTACCTCGATCTTGGCGTGACCTTCATGGCGGTGGGCATTGACACCACCCTGCTCGCGAACGCGAGCCGTGCGCTCGCAGCCAAATTCGTCTCCGCCGACGACGAAAGGCCCTGAACGGTTCACAAGACCTCGGGCGCGTTCCCCAACCGTTCCCCAACATTCCCCACGAGACATGGCATGAGTGCTACCCGTTTTGAGGTCGCCGGCGTATCCGTTTCGCCGGATCACTATATCGATGGCCGCCGTGTGACGTCCGACGACACATTCACGTGCGTGTCGCCTATCGACCAGACCGGTCTGGGCGAGATCGCCAGCGGTAACGCCGCGCACGTCGATGCCGCGGTGACATCGGCGGCACAGGCATTCCCCGCATGGGCGGCGCTCGGTGCAGCGGGACGGTTGCCGTATCTCCAGCGATTCGCCGACGCGATCGGGCATCGTGCCGATGCGTTTGCCACGTTGGAGAGCGTCGATGCCGGGGTGCTGCGCTCGCGCATGGCGCATGGCGTGGTCCCGCGCGCCATGCAAAACATCACCTGGTTCGCCGAGCATGCAATGACGTTGCAGGACCGCGTGATCGAGACGCCCCAGGCGCGCCATCTCGTGCGTCACGATCCGGCGGGCGTCGTCGCGGTGATCACGCCATGGAATGCGCCGCTGATGCTCGCGACATGGAAGATCGGCCCGGCCTTGGCGTCGGGCAACACGGTGGTGCTCAAGGCGCCGGAGTGGGCGCCGCTCACGTCCTCATTGCTTGCGGACTGTGCCCACGAGGCGGGGCTGCCGCCGGGTGTGTTTCAACTGCTGCAAGGCCAGGGGAGCCTGACCGGGGCGGCGCTGGTGAACGACGCTCGGCTGGCGCGCATCTCGTTCACCGGCTCGGTCGCGACCGCCAAGTGGATCGCCACGACGGCGGCGGCCAATCTTGTGCCTTGCAGTCTGGAACTGGGTGGAAAGTCGGCCTTCATTGTGCTGGCGGACGCTGAACTCGACGCGGCCGCCGCGACCGCCGCGTTGATGTATCGCAACGCCGGGCAGGTGTGTCTGGCGGGCACGCGCCTGCTCGTGCATGCGGACGTGGCGCGTGCGTTCACCGACAAGCTGCGCGCGCAGGTCGAGCGTCTGGTCGTGGGAGATCCGCGCGACGGGGCGACCGAGATCGGTCCGATCATCCACTTGCGGCAACTCGAGCGCGTGCAGGGCTTTGTTGACCGGGCCGTGGCCGGGGGCGCGCGCGTGTTGTGGGGCGGCACGCGGCATCCGTTCGGCACACAGTACTTCGCGCCGACGCTGCTCACCGACCTGTGCCAGCACGACGAGATCGTGCAGCAGGAAGTCTTCGGCCCGGTGCTCACGCTGCAAACGTTCGCCAGCGACGACGAGGTTGTCGACATGGCCAACGGCACGGACTACGGACTCGGGGGCGTCTGCTATGGCGACGAGGCGCATGCCATCGCCTTGGCGCAGCGCGTTCGTACGGGCTTTCTCTGGATCAACAGTTTCGGCATTCGCGATCTGGCGGCGCCGTTCGGCGGCATCAAGCGTTCCGGCATCGGACGAGAAGGCGGCGACTGGAGCTTCGAATTCTTTTGCGACGTGAAGGATGTCGTCGTGCCAAAACAGCCGTTCAAGGCCAGCTTCAGCCACCGCTGATGCGCAAGCGGCATCACAACGAGAGAAGAGGAGAGCGCTATGGGACAGATCGTCGGCGCGGCGTTGGTGTCGCATCACCCCGGCCTGATGCAATGTGAAGAATTCCGCGTGATGCAGGGCGCGGGCGCCGATTCGGACTTGATCCCCGGTTACGCACGGGTGCGTGAGCGCATCGTGGCGGCGCGTCCGGACGTCATTGTGATTTTCGACTCGCACTGGTTCACCACCGGTTACCACCTGATCGACGGCGGGACGCACTATTCGGGGATGTACGTCTCCGATGAAATGCCGTGGTATCTGCATGGCGTGCCGTACGACTATCGTGGTCATCCGGAACTGGCGCTGAGTGTTGACGCCGTGGCGCGCGAGCGCGGCGTGCGCGCCCGCGCCGTGTTGCATCCCGACCTGCCGCGCCATTACCCGACGATCAACGTCATCAAGCAGATGCGGCTCGACGCGTGGCCGATCGTGACCATCAGTTCGTGTCAGAACTGCGAGCCCTCGCACTTCCTGCAATCGGGCGAGGTGATCGGCGAGGCGATTCGTCGTAGTCCTCTGCGCGTGGTGATGCTGGCGTCCGGCGCGTTGAGTCACCGGTTCAACGGTATCGACTGGAAGCCCAACCATCCGCGCATCTTTCACGAGAGTAATGTGTCGCTCCCCGAGAACATCGAAAGCGACAAGCGTGCCATCGAGGCGTTTCGGGAAGGGCGTCACGACCGGATTCTGGCGAACTGGGACGACGACTATCGCAAGCGTCCGTGGGAAGCGCACGGCGCACACTATCTGCAGATGGTCGGGGCGCTGGGCGGTGCGGCAAGCCGCCATCCGGGCACGGTGCTGTCCGACTATGAGAACGCGCGCGGCACCGGCAACGTGCATATCTGGTTCGATACGATCTGACGGGGCGAGACCATGGACTTCGAATTTCCGCTGCGCGAATTGCCTGCCGTGATGCGCGGACCGCGCGTCGAGCGCCGTCGCGTCTTGCTGGGCGGCAGTGCGTTCTGGGGCACGATCGTCGAGGAAGGCAATGAGCGCGGGCTGCTGCGGCTCGACGACGGGCGTACGGTCGATCCGCAGGCGCTGGTGCACCTGCCACCGGTGGATCCGTCAAAGATCCTCGCCGTGCATATCTCCTATCGCTCGCGTAGCATGGAGACACGCAACCGGCCCAAGCCGACCGATACGCCGACCTACTTCACCAAGCCGCCGACTTCGCTCAATGGGCACGACGGCCAGATCCTCAAGCCCGCGGATTGCCGCTATCTGAACTACGAGGGCGAGTACGCCGTGGTGATCGGGCGTACGTGCCGCAATGTGCTGCCCGATGAGGCGTGGGATTACATTGAAGGGTTCTGTCCGGCGCTGGACATGGGCTTGCAGGATTTTCGCGACACGGATCAGGGGTCGATGCTGCGAGTGAAGGGGGCCGACACGCTGTTGCCGATCGGGCCGGGCATCGTGCGCGGCGTGAACCTGTTCGAGCAGACGTTGCGCACGTATCGCAACGGACGCGTCGTGCAGGAAGCGCACATTGGTGACGAGACGATCTGGGGGCCGCACTATGTGATCGCGGACATTGCACGGCATATCACGCTGATGCCGGGCGACGTGATACTGATGGGCACGCCCTGCCATTCCCGCTCCGTGGACGTGGGGGATCGGGTGGCATGCGAGATCACCGGACTCGGGCGACTGGCCGGGCAGGTTGTGGGCATCGACGCACCGCGTGCAGCGGTGCTGGGCGTGGGACACCCGCCGCTCGACAGTCCCGAAGTGCGCCGTGTGGCGCTGGGGTTTGATGAACGCGTGCCGGAGCGATTCAAGGAAAACTATCGCCTCGCGGCACAACGACAGGAGTAAAGGGATGAAGGTGACGATCATTGGCGCGGGCGCGATCGGCGGCTTGCTCGGGATGCGACTGGCGGCGGCGGGTGAGGCACAGGTGAGCGCGCTGGCGCGCGGTGCGACGCTGGCGGCGCTGCGTGAGCATGGCTGGCGCGTGAAGCAGGGTGAGACGTTGACGGGGGCGCCCGTGAGCGCGGCGCACCCGTTGGAAGACGCGGGCAAGCTCGGCGTGCAGGATCTGGTCATCATCGCGGTGAAGGGGCCGGCGCTCACGCAGATCGCGACGGCCATCGGACCGTTGCTCGGCCCGCAGACACTGGTGTTGCCTGCGATGAACGGCGTGCCGTGGTGGTTCTGCAAAGGCGTGGCGCCGTTTGGCGACGACCGGCTGACGAGCGTCGATCCGCAGGGCGCGATCGGCGCGGCGATTCCGCTGGCCAACGTGATCGGTTGCGTGGTGCACGCGAGTGCGGCGACATCGGCGCCGGGTCTGGTCGATCACAAGATGGGCTACGGGCTCATCGTCGGCGAGCCGGGCGGCGGGGCGAGCGAGCGCGTGCAGCGACTCGCTGGGGTGCTGACGCGGGCGGGTTTCGACGTCAAGGCGTCGGACGATGTGCGTCTCGATATCTGGTACAAGCTGTGGGGCAACCTGACGATGAACCCGGTTTCGGCGATCACGGGTGCGACCATCGACCGGCTACTGGACGACCCGCTCGTGCGCGCATTCTGCTCGGCGGCGATGCGTGAAGCGGCGGCGATTGGGGCGAGGATCGGCTGCGCGATCGAGCAGTCGCCCGAGGACCGGCATGCGGTGACGGCGAAGCTGGGGGCGTTCAAGTCGTCGATGCTCCAGGATGTGGAGGCGCACCGTCCCATCGAACTCGACGCGCTGGTGAGCGTGGTGCGCGAGATCGGTCAGCGCGTGTCGGTTCCCACGCCGAACATCGATGCACTGCTCGGCCTGACTCGTTTGTTCGGGCGAGTGCATGGCCTGTATCCGCAGTGATTCGTGCGTTTGGGCTGGCGTCGGCGTTCGACCATGCGGGGCGCGCTCCAATGGGGACGATTTGAAAATCGATGGTGGGCGACACGCGTCTACGGGACCATCCATCGATTCCCGTCTATTCGCAAGCGACACTTGACCATCGATACGACATGCCCCTGACCCGCGTCACGCTACGCCAGTTCGAAGCGCTGGTGGCGATTGCCGAACTGCATAGCTTCGCCGAGGCGGGCAATCGCCTTGGGCTCACCTCGTCGGCCGTGAGCCAACTGATTGCCGAACTCGAATCGATCCTCGGCTTTCGTCTCTTCGATCGCACGACGCGGCGCGTGGCGCTCTCCAGTGCAGGGCGCGATTTCCTCGCGTCGGCGGAGTCGGTGATTCGACATGTGCAGGCGGCCGAGAAGTCGGCGGACGACTTGCGCAACCGCGCGGCTGGCATCGTGCGCGTCGGCGCACCGCTGGTGCTCGCGAGCCTGGCGCTGCCCGCCGCCATTCGCGCTTACGCCGACCTGCGGCCCAAGGTCGTGGTGCGGGTGGTCGATACGCCCGTCGATGCGCTCGTCGATCATGTGGCCAACGGCGATCTCGATCTGGCGATCGGGCCCAATCGCGCGACGGGCGCGCATGTGGCGGGGACGCCGGTGTTCGACAGTCCCTGGGTGTTGTGGTGTGCGCCGGACCATGCGCTCGCCCGCCATCGTCGTGTGCGCTGGGCGGACCTGCGCGATACGCCGCTCGTGGCCGCGGGACGCGATCACGAACGCAGTGTCGCGCAGATGCGCTCGTCCGCGCCGCCCGACGCGCGCATTACCCCCATCGACGTGGTTGATAACGTGACGACCGCGCTCGGCGTCGCGTCGCAAGGGCTGGCCGCCACCCTGACGCCCGGCTACGTGGCGGCGCTCGCGCCGCCGTTCGGCCTGGTGATGCGGCGCGTCGTCTCGCCTGAGACGATTCGCCAGGTCTGCGTGTATCGGCCGCTCTCGCGCGCAGCCTCGCCGGCCGCCGAGGGTTTCGCGCAGTTTCTGCTGGCGTGGCTGCCGCAATGGAATGAAAAGATCCTGGCGACGTCAGGGGATTGATGCGATCGTCTTCGCCCGCCCAGCCCCGACAATCCCAGGCGCCTGACGGGCAGTCGTGTCACGGTTAATGTCGCTCAAATATCGATAATCATACCGAAGTGAATGGCGCATGGCAGGCGAGGTGCCGTGAAGATATCGGTCCTGTCAGCGGCGCTTGGCGTCGAGTCGCGGTGATGGCGACGGCAATGCGGCGAGATCCTCGTTCAACTGCGCGCGTAACGTTGCAATGGCTGCCGTGGTGTCGGCGGGTTTCAACTCCTCGCGCGCGATGGCGTCGCGCAAATGATGCCGCAGCATCGGGTCGCGCGTTTGCGAGAGCGTCTCGCGATAGAACGGCAGGACGTTTTCGGGATGACCGCCGACGCGGTACCAATGTGCAATCTCCTCGATGGTATGAATGGCCGCGAAGGCGATGGCTGCCTCACCCCGCAGACTTGGGCCGCCGACGTGGGGTGCCATGCCTGGCGGAAGCGACGGCATATCATCCGCGTCGCGCATGCGGGGGTTGTGGCGCGCGTTGGCCGCCGGTGATGCGCTCTGGGCTCGCGCGGCGCTCGGCAAAGTGTCGGCCGCGGCAACGCCGGTGGCCGTCAATGCCAGCGACAGTGCAAAGGCGTTGATGGTCTTTCGCGTTGCAATATGTATCATATGGATTCCGTATTAAAGCGTTCGCATGAATATCGAACGCCTGTGGCAAGCGTAACGTGCGTTGGCCGATCGTCCCGGGGACGGTAACGACATGTAAGGGGCGTCCCGGACGATGGCGCGGTGATGAGGCGGCGTATCCACGAAGCAACGAAACCACCAAGCGTGACGGAGTGCGCTCAACGTGATTGGGCGGTTCGGGTTCGGTCATCGAAACGCTGCGCCGCACCACGCGTGCGATACCGGGTGAACGGGCAGCGCACTGCGCCAGTTCACGTGCGTGTTGCAGCCGCTCCGCCTTGCGCGGCGGGCATCGAGGTGCGCTGTTGGCGAGCGCAAAAGTGCCTATACTGATTCGGCCTGACTGCGCGCGGTCGCGTGAGCGTGTTGCCCCCCGATCCCTGCGGGGGCCCGGTGGTTGCCGTGCGCAGGCATTTCCCCTTTTTTGATGGAGCAACTTCCGTGTCGAACAGTCAATGGATCCGTGTCGAAACCGTGGACGGCGCTTTCGATGCTTATCTCGCATTGCCGCCGTCGGGTCAGACCGCAAAGGCGCCGGGCGTCGTGCTGGTGCAGGAAATCTTCGGCGTGAACGAACACATTCGCGGTGTGGCCGATCAATATGCGATGGATGGCTATGTGGTGCTCGCGCCGGACATCTTCTGGCGTGCCGCGCCGCGCGTCGAACTCGGCTACTCGGGCGACGATTGGGCGCGTGCGATGGAACTGCGACAGTCGATCGACGTCGAGAAGGCGGTGACGGATATCGAAGCGACGGCCAGGGCGCTGCGCGGCAAGCTTGACGGTGGTGCGAAGATCGCCGCCGTTGGCTATTGCTTTGGCGGACTGCTGTCGTATCTGAGCGCCGCACGTGGGCAGGTCGACGCCGCCGTGCCGTATTACGGTGGCGGCATTCACAACTATCTGGGCGAAGCGGCCCAGCTGAACGTGCCAGTGCAGTTCCACTTCGGCGCGCTCGACAGCCACATCACGCCGGAAATCGTAGCGTCGGTGAGCGAGGCGGTGAAGTCGCGCCCGAACACCGAAGTGTTCGTGTATCCCAATGCCGACCACGGTTTCAACTGCTGGGCGCGCGCTTCGTATCATCAGCCGGCGGCGGCACTCGCTCATGGCCGTACGCTCGAGTTCCTCGCGAAGTCGTTGTCGAAGTAGGTGTTGTCCGTCGTTGCTTCGACGGCAAGAAGCCCGCTTCGGCGGGCTTCGTCGTTTTCGGTCACGGGATCGCGGGCGGCGTCCGTGCGGTGGTCATCCGCTAAAAAAGCCCGTCGCCGAAGCGACGGGCAAAGTCCTGTGCGTTGAACCACTACGCACAGCGACAGGAGTCTGAGGCCGCGACGGACCCGAGATCACAGTGAGCGCCAGCGAAGGCTGGCGCGTCGTTATGCGCAGAACGCGCGCCGGGCCGCGGCCCTCTTTGAGAGGCCCGCAGCCCGGCGAATTACATTAGGAACCGAAATAAGTCGTGCCGGCGCGTTGCTGAGCGCCGACCGAACCCATCGTGATCGAGGCGCTGGCCGCCGTCGGTTGGGCGCTCGGCGCAGCCTTCGGGTACACGGCGTCGTGTTGGACAACGAGACCGGCCTGTTGGGCTTGGATCAGTTCCTGGCGTACCTGGGCGCGGCTCAGCACGCTGGTCTGCGGCACCCACGAGAATTCCGAAGGACCGTCGAAGGCGTCGCTGGCGAAAGCCGAACCGGCCGAGAGGGCCAGCATTGCGGAAACCAGGGCAGAGGTAATAAGGGTGCGTTGCATGATGTTTTCTCCTGTCTTTTGAAAGAGGCGATGTGTTATTCATCGTCGACAGTTGAAGTGTATTGCTGCAACATTTGCCGATAAAGACGAGTTTGTGTAAGCAATAATTGCTAAATTCGAAACAATCAATCGAAACGTCGAGGAGACTCCCGATGCTCTATCTGTGGATCAAGGCCATCCATCTGATTGCAGTGATCACGTTTATCGCCGGGTTGGTGGCGATGGCGTTGGGCGGGCGCCTGGCGCAGCCCGAGTGGCGGCGCATCGCGCGGCGGGCGGATTACGGACTGGCATCGCCCGCGCTGATCGTCGTGTGGATTACCGGTCCGGCGTTGGCCATCATGGCGCACTGGTGGAGCGCGCCGTGGCTCATGGCCAAGTTGGTTCTGGTGGCGATCGTCTCGGGATTGCACGGCCGCTTGTCCGCCACGCTCAGGCGGCTCGAGCGCGATGGCGCGACAACATCCCCGGCGCTGTTTCGGCGCGCGCTCCCCGTCACGCTGGTCTCGATGGCCGTGATTGTCTCGCTCGTGATCGTCAAGCCATTTTGAGCCGTGTGGGCTTTGCGCCGACGCGTGCCTGGGATTCGGCTTGGTGGGCAGGGATGCCCGGTGTTACGCTGGCGACATCGCCAAAGAACGACCCAAATTTCGCCCTTGAAACGCCTGGTGCCGATGCCGATTACAAATGGGGTGCCCCTTGAATTTCAGGGCCAGGACCGCCCCGTCGGCGCGTTGGCGAAAGACTACCCGGAAGGCTTCGTCGTGGGCCCTCACAGCCACCGGCGCGCGCAACTGATGTATGCGAGTGCCGGCATTCTCGAAGTGCGCACCAATACGTCGCTTTGGGTAATACCGCCGCAACGCGCGCTGTGGATTCCGGGCGAAGTCACGCATGAGGTTCGCATGCGGGGCCGCGTCGAGATGCGCACGATCTACGTCGACGTGGCACGATGCGGCGTGTCGGCGCCCGACCTGCCCGTGGTCATCGGGGTGTCCGCCCTGCTGCGTGAGTTGATTTTGCGTGCGATGACGCTCCCCGCCGATTGGTCGCCCGACGGCAAGGACGCGCTCGTCATGGCGCTCCTGCTCCACGAGCTGGAATGGAGGAGCGAGTCGCCGCTGCATTTGCAGGTGCCGCGCGACGCTCGTCTGCGCAAGATCTTCGACATTTACCTGAACACGCCGGCGGATCCCCGCAGCCTGCAAGACTGGGCGCTCGACGTCGGCGCATCGAGCCGCACGCTGGAGCGGCGCTTCATGACAGAGTTCGGCTTGCCGTTCCGGGAGTGGCGTCAGCACATGCGTCTGCTCGGCGCGCTGCCGATGCTGGGGGCGGGGCGGTCCATCACGCAGGTGGCGCTCGAAGTCGGTTATGACACCCCGAGCGCGTTTTCCACCATGTTCCGCCGCTTCATGGGCGTGACGCCAAGCGAATACCTGACGCGCGCCCGCGGCCCGGCGTGAGCCAGTGCATGGCATCCCACATGTCGTCGTAGACGGGCACGCCTTCGGCATACAGCGGCGAGCGCGAGCGCCGCGAACCGATCCCGACGAAATCGATGCCGAGACGGCGCGCCACTTTCAGATCCCACATCCCATCGCCGATCGAGACCGTCGCGCGCGGATTCGTGATGCCATAGCCGGCCTGCGCCCGCTTGATCGCCTCGGCGACGAGCTGTTCGCGCGAACTGTACTCGGAGGAGGTGACGAGCATCGCGTCGGTGTATTCGATGGCGACGGCGCGCAGCTTCCGGTGGCTGACCTGCCGGATGCCGCCGGTGGCGAATACCACACCCCATCGCGAGCGATGGGCCGCGTCGACGAAGGCTCGGGCGCCAGGGATCTCGGCCAGGCCGTGGGCGTTGAGCAGGGCGGTGAAGCGCTCGTCGATCTCATGCTCGAAGCGCGCCAGATCGTGCGGCTGCGGCAGCGCGCGTCCGTGCTCGGCGTGGGCATGAATGAGAATGCCGGTGTCCGTGTGATGCGGGTAGCTGCCCCAGTCGGTGTTCAGGCCTTCGAAGGCCAGCGACGTCATGGCGCCGAGCAACGCGCGCTGGTGAATTCGCTCCGAATCGGTCAGAGTGCCGTCGACATCGAGCACCAGGATGCTGTCTTTTTCGAAACTCGCCTGCATGGCTGATAGTGGGCTCGCGTCAGGGCAGGAGGAGTCGCTGCCGAAGCCTCTGAGTGTACGAATTCGCCCCTCTGTGAAAAACGCGCCGGATGACATCGGCTACGCCGGAAGCGACAGGCGGCGCTGCGAGATTTGATAGGGGGCGCGGATTCCGCGGGACGACAGGACGGCCGATCCTGTGCGCGCCGGGCAATGCGGTGGCCGGATCAGCCGAAGCGAGGGCGTCCCAGCGCACGGTATTGCCTGTCCAGACGCTCAAGTGCCGCGAGGGCTTGTGCGATCTCGGCGACCGAGGGTTGTCGATTGCGCGGCAACGGAGCCGGCGCCGGGGCGACGTCAGCCTGCGATGGCACCTCGGGCTGGGCCGAGGCTTGCGCTAGGGGAGGCGTCTGTAAGGCCGCGGTCGTTCGGGGAGGGGCTGCCGGCGGGCACGCCTGTTGGCGGACGTGGCGATGTGATTCCGGCGCGAGCCGCTCGCGCGTCTCGCCGAGGGCGAAGTCGCGGTAGCGTTGATGACCGTCATGAAGCCACTCGGCCAGCGTGTGCACGATGTCGCCGCCCGGCGCTACCGCGCGCATCTGCAGGCGAGTGGCCTGAAAGTACTCCGGGATGTCGCCGAAGATGGCGTGCAGGTGTCCGTCGGCGTGCGCGCGCGGATCCTGCCGAATCCGCTCCACGGTATTCGGTGTGGCCAGCGAGACGAGAAGCGTGTGGACAGCGTCGCCGATCGGGAGCCGGATGTAGACGCCAAGCATGGCGTCGCGTACCTCCGGGGCGCCGGTGACGCGCCGGGCGGGCGGGGCCGCGAACGGTGCCATGACATGGTGGCGCCGAGCTTCCTGCTCACTCGTCAGCGTGCGCACAAATGTGACCCGCGGCATCTCGAGGTAGACGTCGGCGCGGCGCAGCAGGCGTTGCACACTCGGGGACATCTGGCGAAGGCTGTGGTTGATCCGCCGCTCGATCGCCGGGACGGAAAATTTCCCCTGCGACTCGGCCGCGAACGTGTCGGAAAAGACTTGTTCCAGCGCCTGCGTGTCGCGCCCGTCGTGCGTGAGCGCGGCGCGGACCGTTGCCGGGAGCGACCCTTCACAGCCCGCCAGCATCAGGCGGCTGGCACTGACGTCGACGTTGGCGTCCGGCGTTAGGTCGAGCAGGCAATTCTCGCTGTCGTTGCGGCTGCCGACCACGCATACCGGGCGCACGTCCTTCAGTCGCTCCGCAAAGATCCGTGCACGGGTCGTAGGGGGTTGCGACCAGTCGAAGGCGGTACCCGTGGCGCTAGCATCCAGGCGGCATGGCTTGTCATGCTGGGCGCTGGTCGAGACCGGTGCCGACGCGATCCGTCTGAGATCGGTCGTCATGCCTTGCTCGGGCGCGGCCGGGTACGGTGATGGAATCCCGTTCGACAAGGCCAGGGCGGTCGTGAGCCATTCTCCAATCGCAAAATACATCGCTGTCACTCCGGTTGATGTCGCGGGACGTTTCTCGTGGTGACCCGGAGTATTCCCGCTGCGAAGAATCCATTTGTCGCGTCGGAGCACCAACGTTTGCAGTTTGGCACACGCTAGGACAGTTGCTCTAACGGCCACGCCGCCTGGCTGCGCCGGCAATGCATGCCAACGCGTTAACAATCAACGACTTACGGGGCGAATTCGCGCGCAAGTGCATTGACACTTGCCTCGGCCACAGGTATAGTCGCAGGCTCCGGTTTTTCCGGCGGTACGCGCGTGTCCAATGCAAAATGCTTATGCATCAAGCGTTTAGATGCGGGCAATCCGCAAGAGCAGCCGGGAAGTGCGCAGTAAATCTGCATGACGGCCCGCCTTGGTTTTCATGCTTTTGACACATTTAGGAAATCACAATGCCAACGATTAACCAATTGGTCCGCAAGCCGCGCACCTCTGCTCAAATCAAGAGCAAGAGCCCGGCCCTGCAGGACTGCCCGCAGCGTCGCGGCGTGTGCACTCGTGTGTACACGACGACGCCGAAGAAGCCGAACTCCGCTCTGCGTAAGGTTGCCAAGGTGCGCCTGACCAACGGTTTCGAAGTCATTTCGTACATCGGCGGTGAAGGCCACAACCTGCAGGAACACTCGGTCGTGCTGATTCGCGGCGGTCGTGTGAAGGACTTGCCGGGTGTGCGCTATCACATGGTGCGCGGTAGCCTCGACACGCAAGGCGTCAAGGACCGTAAGCAGGCCCGTTCGAAGTACGGCGCGAAGCGTCCGAAGGCCTAAGCGGCTGGTCGGATATACGTTCGGTGATGGTCGTATATCGTCACTGAGTAAGTGGTCACTCGGCCCGAAAGTGGCTAGTAGGTGGCCTGGAGCAAAGCTCCAACTGAATTCATTAAGGAAGAAATCATGCCGCGTCGTCGCGAAGTCCCCAAGCGCGAAGTGTTGCCCGATCCGAAGTTCGGCAACGTTGAAGTCGCTAAATTCATGAACGTGCTCATGCTTGCCGGCAAGAAGTCGGTGGCAGAGCGCATCGTTTATGGTGCTTTCGAGCAGATCCAAACCAAGGCGGGCAAGGATCCGCTGGAAGTCTTCAACACGGCTCTCGGTAACGTGAAGCCGGTGGTTGAAGTCAAGAGCCGCCGTGTTGGCGGTGCAAACTATCAGGTTCCGGTCGAAGTGCGTCCGTCGCGTCGTATGGCATTGGCGATGCGTTGGTTGCGTGAGGCCGCGAAAAAGCGTAGCGAGAAGTCGATGGCCCTGCGCCTGGCAGGTGAGCTGATCGAGGCCTCGGAAGGCCGTGGCGGCGCCATGAAGAAGCGTGACGAAGTTCACCGCATGGCCGAAGCCAACAAGGCATTCTCGCACTTCCGCTTCTGACGCTGGCAAGCAGTACCTAGAGCAGAAACCGGGGCGGGTGCGCATGAGAAATTGCGCCTCGCCCGTTTGTGTTAGTAGCCCCCTCAAAAATGGCGGCTACATTGAAAGAGGCTTAAAGTGGCTCGTACAACCCCTATCGAGCGCTACCGCAACATCGGTATTAGCGCTCACATCGACGCAGGTAAGACCACGACGACCGAGCGCATTTTGTTCTACACCGGTGTGAACCACAAGATCGGTGAAGTGCACGATGGCGCCGCGACGATGGACTGGATGGAGCAGGAACAAGAGCGTGGCATTACGATTACGTCGGCTGCCACGACCTGCTTCTGGTCCGGCATGGCGAACAATTACCAGAAGCACCGCATCAACATCATCGACACCCCGGGTCACGTCGACTTCACGATTGAAGTCGAGCGCTCGATGCGTGTTCTCGATGGCGCGTGCATGGTCTACTGTGCCGTGGGTGGCGTGCAGCCCCAGTCGGAAACCGTTTGGCGTCAGGCCAACAAGTACGGTGTGCCGCGTCTGGCGTTCGTCAACAAGATGGACCGTACCGGCGCGAACTTCTTCAAGGTCTACGACCAGTTGAAGACTCGCCTGAAGGCCAATCCGGTGCCGGTGGTGGTGCCGATCGGCGCGGAAGAAAGCTTCAAGGGCGTGGTCGACCTCATCAAGATGAAGGCGATCATTTGGGACGAAGCATCGCAAGGCATGAAGTTCGACTACGTCGACATTCCGGCCGAGCTGCAAGCGGAAGCCCAGAAGTGGCGCGAAGGCATGGTCGAGGCGGCTGCCGAATCGAGCGAAGACCTGATGAACAAGTATCTGGAAGAGGGCAACCTCTCCGAGGCTGAGATCATCGACGGTCTGCGCACGCGTACCATCGCTTGCGAAATCCAGCCGATGCTGTGCGGTACCGCGTTCAAGAACAAGGGTGTGCAGCGTATGCTGGACGCCGTGATCGACTTCCTGCCGTCGCCGGTCGATATTCCGCCGGTCAAGGGTACGGACGACAAGGAACAGCCGATCGAGCGTCGTGCGGCGGATGACGAGAAGTTCTCGTCGCTGGCGTTCAAGATCATGACCGACCCGTTCGTTGGCCAGCTGATCTTCTTCCGCGTCTACTCGGGCGTCGTGAACAAGGGCGACACGCTGCTGAACTCGGTCAAGGGCAAGAAGGAACGCCTGGGCCGTATCGTGCAGATGCACGCGAACCAGCGCGAAGAAATCGACGAAGTGCGCGCAGGCGACATCGCCGCAGCCGTCGGTTTGAAGGATGCGACCACGGGTGACACGCTGTGCGACCCGACCGCCCCGATCGTGCTCGAGCGCATGGTGTTCCCGGAGCCGGTGATTTCGCAGGCTGTCGAGCCGAAGACCAAGGTCGACCAGGAAAAGATGGGCCTCGCCCTGAACCGCCTGGCGCAGGAAGACCCGTCGTTCCGCGTGCAGACCGATGAAGAATCGGGTCAGACCATCATTTCGGGGATGGGCGAGCTCCACCTCGAAATTCTGGTTGACCGTATGAAGCGCGAATTCGGCGTGGAAGCCAACATCGGCGCACCGCAGGTTGCCTACCGCGAAACCATTCGCAAGTCGGCAGCGGACGTCGAAGGCAAGTTCGTCAAGCAGTCGGGCGGTCGCGGCCAGTTCGGTCACGCTGTCATCACGCTGGAGCCGAACGAGCAAGGCAAGGGCTACGAGTTCTTCGACGAGATCAAGGGTGGTGTCATTCCTCGCGAATACATCCCGGCGGTCGACAAGGGGATTCAGGACACGCTCAAGAGCGGCGTTCTGGCCGGCTTCCCGGTGGTCGACGTCAAGGTTCGCCTGACGTTCGGTTCGTACCACGATGTGGACTCGAACGAAAACGCGTTCCGCATGGCCGGTTCGATGGCTTTCAAGGAAGCCATGCGCCGCGCCAGCCCGGTCATTCTCGAGCCGATGATGGCCGTGGAAGTGGAAACGCCGGAAGACTACATGGGTAACGTGATGGGCGACTTGTCGTCGCGTCGCGGCATTATCCAGGGCATGGACGACATGGTCGGCGGCGGCAAGATCGTGCGCGCCGAAGTTCCGCTGTCGGAAATGTTCGGCTACTCGACATCGCTGCGCTCGGCCACGCAAGGCCGCGCCACGTACACGATGGAGTTCAAGCACTACGCTGAAGCTCCGAAGAACGTGAGCGAAGCCATCATCAGCAACAAGAACAAGTAATTGAATTGCCGGGTGTCCGTATCATGCGATACCGCACCCGGCGCACTGTTTAATCGTCTATTCAGTATCTGAGGATTCGGAAATGGCAAAGGAAAAATTCACGCGGAACAAGCCGCACGTGAACGTTGGTACCATCGGTCACGTTGACCACGGCAAGACCACGCTGACGGCCGCTATCGCAACGGTTCTGTCGTCGAAGTTCGGCGGCGAAGCCAAGAACTACGCCGACATTGACGCGGC
>NZ_CABPRU010000021.1 GCF_902459705.1 Pandoraea terrigena
TTGCTGGCTGCGAGCCAACGTCTGCGATAGGACAAAAGTCTTAACGGGCAATATTTTCCGAATTCTGAAGCCGCCCCCTGCCGAGGCGCCGCAAAAGCCCAAACGCGCGCCGCTGCCGGCAAACCTGCCGCGTACCGTCATCCACCACGAACCCGAGTCGAGCACGTGTGGCTGTGGTTGCGAGATGAAGCGCATCGGCGAGGACGTGGCCGAGAAGCTGGACTACGTCCCGGGTGTCTTTACGGTGGAGCGTCACGTGCGTGGCAAGTGGGTGTGCGCCGAGTGCGAGACGCTGGCCCAGGCGCCTGTGCCGGCTCACGTGATCGACAAGGGTATCCCGACGGCCGGGCTGCTCGCCCAAGTGCTGGTGGCCAAGTACGCCGACCACTTGCCGCTGTATCGTCAAGAAAAGATCTTTGCACGCGCAGGCTTGGCCTTGCCGCGTTCGACCTTGGGGCAATGGGTTGGCGTGTGTGGCGTACGGCTGCAGCCCTTGGTCGACGCGTTGCGCGAAGCGTTGCTCACGCACGGCGTGCTGCACGCCGACGAGACGCCAGTGCAGATGCTCGATCCAGGCAAGAAGAAAACGCACCGTGCCTATCTGTGGGCGTACTGCCCCACAAGTTATGAGTCCGTGCGCGGTGTGGTCTACGACTTTGCGCCGAGCCGTGCCGGTGAGCATGCGCGCGCCTTCCTGAAAGACTGGCAAGGCAAGCTCGTGTGCGACGATTACGCGGGCTATAAGGCGAGTTTCGGCGCGGACGTGATCGAACTCGGCTGCATGGCGCATGCCCGGCGCAAATTCTACGAACTGCACGCCAATCATAAAAGCGAGGTGGCGGGTCAGGCGCTGGCGTACATCGGCATGCTCTACGACGTTGAGCGCGAGGTGGCGACACTCAGCCCAGACGAGCGGCGGTGCGTGCGCCAGGAGAAGGCACGTGCCGTGGCCGATGCATTGCATGCCTGGATGATCAGCCAACGGCAAAAAGTGCCAGACGGATCGGCCATCGCCAAAGCACTGGATTACAGCATCAAACGCTGGGAAGCGCTCACGCGCTACCTCGACGATGGCAATGCGCCGATCGATAACAACTGGGTGGAAAACCAGATCCGCCCCTGGGCGATTGGGCGCTCGAACTGGCTGTTCGCGGGATCGCTGCGAGCGGGCCAACGCGCGGCCGCCGTCATGAGCCTGGTGCGTTCTGCACAGCTAAACGGCCTGGATCCGCATGCGTACCTGAAGGACGTGCTGGAGAGGTTGCCGACACAGCGCGCCAGCGCCATCAGTGATCTGCTGCCGCACCGTTGGACGCCTGCCGTCCGTTGAAACCTCATCCGTCAAGACGGGTTTGCTAGCCGCTTACTGAGCACCGTCGCAGTTCCGAGAGCAGCGGCGGATTTTCCCCGGACGCGTATTCGGAGCTTGCGGAGCTTGGGCTGACTGGACTTTACGTCCCAGAAGAGTATGGCGGCGTCGGTATGGGGCCGGTCGACGTTATGGTGGTTATGGAGGAACTGGGGCGGGGCATCGTACTCGAACCGCTGGCGCAAGTTCTACTTGCGGGTGCAGTGCTGTCGAACTACGCCGAAGCAAGCGTACGTGCGGCGTGGCTGCCTACGATCGCTTCTGGAGAAAGTCTGGTCGTACTGGCCCAGCAGGAGCGCGCGAATCGTTATCGCATCGATACGTGCGAGACGCGAGCAGTCGAGACGGCGGAAGGTTGGGAGCTTACTGGGAGTAAGAGCCTCGTGCCGGTTGGCGATCATGCTGCTGCGTACATTGTACCCGCCATGATTGCTGACACTCTCGGAGCGTTCCTTGTGGAGCGCTCCGCCCCAGGTGTATTGGTACACCCTTATCAAACTGTCGACGGCTCGCGCGCCGCGGAGCTGACGTTGTCGAAGGCGCCGGGCACGCTAGTCACCCGCGAAGGCCAGGATTGCCTGTCGTATGCCGTGGATCTTGGCATTGCAATGACGTGTGCAGAGGCCGTGGGCGTGATGGACGTAACCCTGGAGGCTCTGGTGGATTACATGAAGACGCGCAAGCAGTTCGGCGTCGCTATCGCGAGCTTCCAAGCGTTGCGTCACCGCGTCGCAGATATGAAGATGAGTCTAGAGCTCGCGAGGTCTATGAGCTACTACGCCTCGCTCAACGTCAACGCGCCGGCGAACCAGAGACGTCGCGCCATGGCACAAGCGAAATATCAGTTGGGCGGGTCGATGCGATTCGTCGGCCAGCAGGCCGTGCAATTGCACGGTGGGATTGGAATGACGGATGAGTATATCGTCAGCCACTATTTTAGACGCCTTACCCAAATGGAATCGGTGTTCGGAGATACGCTGCATCATCTGGCGCAGATGTCGGACTCCATGCATCCCGAGCTTGACAAGGCTGCCTAAGGCGCCGCGAAGAGTAAGTGCTCGATGAATTGCGATGGCGGGTGACCCTCATCGTTTCCGGCAGCGCGGTGGTACATCCTCGCGCTGCTCATAGTATCGGACCGGGATAGTAGCGTAATTGATGCAGACGCAACTTCAGTCACGAAGCCAAGTCGGGATCCATGATATTTTTCTTCCAATTCCAATGAAAGTGACTTCGTTGAGTGGCGAGCAGATAATCATCCGACAAGGCTATTCACGCGTAATTAAAGAGGGGAAGTTCGTGAAGCTCCCCGCTTTTTCTCCTGCGAGTCTGTTCTTGGGCGGCTCTATTTTTAAGAGCTCGCATTGCAGCTTCGATCTGGATGTAACTAGTTATTCTGTGGTGCGTGATCAACCAATGCACGATCTGTGGGATTCCAGGCCGCTTTGGGAGGCAATTTCATTGTCGGTGTTTATGAATCCAAAGGAAGCTTGGAATATTGCAGATATAGCGGATAGTTTGCAGACAACATCCTCGAGAGTCAGGCGGACCCTCTTCAGCCAGGGCAATTGCTTCACGGAAATATGTAACACGCAGCGGCTTATGCGTTCGCTGTTCGAATTGGCAGGACTGGAAAGATCTATACCGGATATTTCGAACAGAATTGGGTGGAGCCAATCCTATGACTTTGAGTCATCTTTCTATAATAGATTTAAAGTTTCGGCAGATGTTATTTGCGGAATGAAATTTTATGCCCGCTAGGCGATCTATTTAGAGGAGCTCTACTGAACGTTTGCCAGCCATCAACCGCTTCGAAAGAGATGGGCGGCCGTTGGGCAGGCCGCCCTCTTTTGCGATGGAAGTACCATCCGCCCCAGCCTCGCGCGCGCAGGCTGCTCGTGCCGCCGTGATGCCGGCGGCCGTTGCCCCGATGACTACGATTTGCTTAGGGGAATCATCAGAGAGCCTCGTGAATCTCGATTGCCAACGCCGGACAGATCCCAGCAGCCAAGCGTGCAGATTTTGTATTGATCGGCCGACGGATCGGCATTCAAAAGAATGACGATTCCGTCATCCTTTTGGTCGAACAGATCCGGCGCATTGACGACGCATTGGCCGGAACCGCAGCATTTTTCGGGATAGATTGTGATTTTCATCGTGATTCGCCGTAGTGGATTTACCAGCTAACGGGCAGTGCCCTAACACCATACATGAGCGAATCGCTCTTGAACGCGAGGCTCTCGATGGGCACGGCCAGCCGAAGATTCGGCAGGCGCTTCAGTAGGGCGGTGAACATGATCTGCATTTCGACTCTGGCGAGAACTTGTCCCATGCACTGATGCGGGCCGTATCCGAATGCGATCTGTGTCCGGGCATCACGGCGGAGGTCAAAGACGTGGGGATCTTTGAACTGCTCCTGGTCGCGATTTGCGGAAATACTAAGCACGACAACGGGATCACCGGCTCGGATCAATTGCCCATTCACGACAACGTCCTCCAGTGCGACACGTCGCGTCCCGGACTGTATGACATCCAGGAAGCGTAGCATCTCCTCCACCGCGTTTGGAACGAGGCTTGGATTCTGGCGAAGCTCTTCCCAGATGTCCGGCCTCTGAAGTAGGAAGAGCACCCCCATCGACGTCGTATTTGCCGTCGTCTCGTGCCCGGCAATCAGCAGAAGCCTTCCAAGCGAGACCACGTCTGTTTCAGTGATATCGCCCTTCCGTACATGATTAACGATAAGGCGACTGAGGATGTCCTCCCCGGGGCTTTCGGATCTCTTCGCCACCAGTTCACGCAGGTATTCGCACAACGCTTGATTCGCGGCGCTAGCCTCTTCCCTCGTCGCGGTGCTCGACGTCATGATCATCGCCTGTTCTTGGAAGAAGTCGTGATCGTCGTATGGAACACCAAGCAACTCTGAGATAGCCAATGCTGGTGTCGCCAATGTAAAGGCGCTAACCAGGTCAGAAGGCTGCGGCCCCATCGCAAAATCTTCCAAGAGCTTGTCCACGATGGCCTGAAGTCGCGGCCGCAGATTCTCGATCTTTCGGATCGTGAATTCGCTGGTCAGCATCCGCCGTTGCTCTGAATGCTTGGGTTCATCCATGGTAATGAAGGTCCGGTTACTACTCCGAACAACCTTTACTGCGGCGCTGGAAGAGGGAAATCCCGGATGTGAGACGTCGGAGCTAAAGCGAGAGTCCGACAAGACAGCGCGAACATCGTCATAACGCGTGACAAGCCAAGCGATCTTTCCGTCCCAAAGCTTACCTTGTGCCAATTCGCCCTTCTGTTGCATCTGGAAGAACACCGGCGGCGGCGCCAAGGGATCTACGCGCTTAGGGGGGAAATCTGGGATTCCGCCGCTGTCGCCCTCAGCGTGAAAAGGACACGCTGATTTCGGCTCGTTCGCAGCCGCATCAAAAGGACAGCGCCCTTCTACCGCGGAAGATGGGTTGGAGGAAGGGGTGGGAGCAGGCGACTCCGTCATGGAAATATCTCCGAGGGCGATTGGTGGCTAATGTTAGGTAGCCTACCTATGTGGCGCAAAGGGGGGTTTACCCTCAACAACAGAATCGAAGGTCGACCCGTAGACATCAGAAGAAAGCGGAGAACCCATATGTGGCGATATGCCCGCCGACGTTGGAGTGCTTGCCCGCCCGCAACACCATCGCCATGGCATTCCAGCGCGCCATGGCGGCCAGTCGGCGCTCGATCGAGGTGTCGCCTGGGTACGGCTGCTCGCCCGATTCGGCAATCGTATTGACGTAGGGCGTCGTGATTGCGCCATGGAAATCCCCGTGTCGGGCCGCGTCCGATTCATGCAGGCGGCCGATCAGGTAGTGGGCGCGTTCGCGGCCTTCCACTTCGGTCACGGCGGCCAGGGCCTCAATCCATTCCTGGGTTTCCTGCGGGTCCACATCCAGCGGCAATACGTGTAGCGGCAACACCGGGGCATTCATCTCTGTCTCCATGGGATTGACGGGGCTTCGGTTCGCATCAGGCCCGGTCGGATAGGCGTGGCCATTGCGCTTCAAATAAATTGCAGTTGCAATCGTCTGGGCATTGTGAGCGCTCTGCGGCATAATTGCAACTGCAACTATTGGAGATACCATGTCGACTGAGAAGCCGGATTTGTGGTTTTCGTTTGTACGGTCGCACCGGGCCTTGATACGTGAGGTGGATCGGCGTCTTGCCGAGGCTGGACTGCCTGTCTACGCGTGGTACGACGTGCTGTGGGGGATTGAAAGCGGGCCGGAGGAAAGCCGCCGGATGCATGAGCTGGCCGATGTGCTTGCCATCGAGCGGTACAACCTGACTCGCCTGATTGACCGGCTGGAGCGTGAAGAGCTGGTGACCCGTATCCGGTCAGAGGAAGACGGCCGCGCCGCGTTCGTGTCCGTCACACGGCAAGGTAAGGCCTTGCGCAAGAAGATGTGGGGCATCTACGAGGCGGCGGTCAAAGAACTGTTTCTGGCCGAGTTCCGGCCGGAAGACATCGGGCGATTTTCTCGTGCGCTGGATGCGGCGGCAGCCAAAGCGGGGTGGCCGAAATAGGTTCGAACTCCCTTTTCGTGCGGTGACGCTTCTGGCTCGCGCCGGAGGGGACGAATGTGTCCGCTTTTTGGGACACGTTCGACTTAGTTGGCAACGGCGGTACCCTGACGCCTCAATCAAAGGTCAGTGGCATGACCGGCGCTTACCGGCCCACCCTAAGCGGACATCAGGATGGAGCAGAGACTGATATCCATTAGGCGCCCCGCATGACTGAAGAATTCCCTCAGAACGTTGTCTGCAACGCTTCATTTAATAGCTGGACAACGTATGCTTCGACCGCTTTGTGCCCGGTGAGGGCCTAGCTAGAGCGACGGCTGAGTTCCGTCCGTAGCGACAAAACGTAGTTTGGCTCACCAACTATTGGGGCGGCGCCGTACTTTCGCGAACTACAAGGTCAGGCTCGAACTCGGTCTGAATGCGTTTGGACCCGCCTTCAATCTGATCAACCAGGTTACGAGAAGTAAGTTCGCCAATCAGAACGGGATTCGAGTGTACGGTCGTGAGTGCGGGCGTCATCAGTTCCGCCATCTGCCAGTCGCCGAAGCCTGTAACTGAGATGTCGCTCGGAACCGATAGTCCCAATGTGCGGCACTCCGCGATCGCTGCCACAGCAACGAAGTCATTGATGCATATCAGGGCAGTCGGCTGTTCCTGATGCGGCAGCGAGTCATTACGCTCGAGACAGGTCCGAACCGCTTGCCGGACGGCAGATGCTTCGTACGGTGTCGGGAGAATGCGGTCGTCGGGTATCGAAATGCCGTTCTCACTGAGGACGTCTTGGATGCCCAGAAGTCGTTGAGAGGAGAGAAATTGAGTCTCTAGTGGCCCTGGGAGGACGGCAAACTTTCGATGTCCCTGTTTGACCAAATAGCTCGTCAACCTGCGCATCGCCAAGCGATTGTCATATCCCACCGTGGGATGCATACCCTCACGATCGACGGCCCACATTAGGACATACGGAATGGCATGCTTGTGGATTAGCGAGAAGACGTCAGGGTGATGCTGTGACCCGATAATGGCGATTCCGTCGACTCTGCGCTCCAAAAGCGCGCGCGCGCAGCGTAGTTCTGTCTCACTGTCGTCCCGGTGGCACGTCAATAAAACGGTGTATCCGAGCCGATCGAGCTGCGCCTCTAAGGTATCGACCGCTTTCGCGTAAAGCTCGTTCATCAGTGTCGGCGCAATGATGCCGACCGATCGCGTGCGCCCTTGACGCAGGTCCCGAGCCGAGGAAGACGGGACGTAGTTGAGGCTTGCGATGGCGTTCTGCACGCGCTCCAGCGTGTCAGGTCGCAGCCGATCCGGCGATGTCAGTGCACGGGAGACTGTTGCCGAGGAAACGCCGGCGAGGAGGGCGACTTGCTTGACATTCACCATATCGGATCAGCGGTTATCTTCAGCCTGGGATATCGGCCGACTGCCGTCATTGTAACGACCTTGGTAGTCCACAGGCAGTTTCCGTCGTCGGGGGGTATCCCGACGACGGACCGGCATTCCCGGTGAGGGCTAGTCGAGCCGGACCTTTGCTGAATCAGCCACGCGCTTCCATTTCGTAACTTCGGTGCGCAGAAACGCATCGAATGCTTCCGGGGTGCCGCCTGCGATCTGCGCGCCTTGAGCCATCAGCTTGTCGCGGACCTCCGGATCCTGAAGGGCTTTGTTGAACTGGCTGTTCATCTTAGCAACGATGGCTGGTGAGGTCCCGGTCGGCACCATAAATCCACCCCAAGAAACGGCTTCGTATCCGCTTATCCCGAGCGCTTCATCTACCGTCGGCACATCGGGCAGTGCCGGCAATCGAGTCTTGCTCGTGACCGCAAGAGCCCTGAGTTTTCCACTCTTGACATGTGGCATTCCAGCAAGCGCGGTGGGAAGGGCAACATTGATCTGCTGACCGAGCACGTCTGTGAGCGAAGGCGCGTCTCCCTTATAGGGAACGTGGTTCATCTTGACGCCAGCCATGGTACTAAGGAGTTCCCCGGCCAGATGGCTGCCCGAACCGTTGCCTGCAGATCCAAAGGTAATCTGTCCTGGCTTGGCCTTTGCTAATGAGACCAGTTGGCGCAGGTCCTTCACCGGCGAATTTGCTGCCGTGACGATAATGAGCGGCACCTTTGTCACCAAGACAACTGGCGTAAAGTCTTTCAGCGTGTCATAAGGAAGTCTCCCGTATACGGCCGGGTTGATGGCATTCGGCCCAAGGTTGGCCATCAGCACGGTGTAGCCGTCAGGCTGCGCCTTCGCAACGGCTTCATTAGCGATGATGCCGTTTGCGCCAGGCCGGTTCTCCACAACAACAGACTCTCCCCATGCCTGGCTAAGCTTAGCGCTTAGGAGCCTGGCGGTCACGTCTGAGGCGCCGCCAGGGGGATATGGAAGAACGACCCGAATCGGCTGGACCGGCCATTCCTTAGCGTGGGCGGCGGCCAGACCGATGGTCAGTGTCACTCCGCAAACGGCTAATGCCCCCGCAATTCGTAGCAATCGATGCATGTCTGTCTCCTTTGAACGTGATCTTTATGGTGATCACTGTGGTCGGGCGGATTACACGTCAGATCGTCCCATCGCGGCGCATTGCCTCAATTTGCTCCACAGACTTCCCGAGCTCATTTTTCAGGATGGTTTCAGTGTGTTCGCCCAGCGCTGGGGGCGCGCGAAGGTAGTCGATACTGCTGCGAGAGAACTTGATAGGGTTCGCAACCTGGGGCGCGCTTGCACCGCTGCTGTGGGGCAAAGAGAAAACCATTTCACGCGCCCGGATATGGGGATCCTCCAGTGCTTCTGGAATGCTCTGGATCGGGCCACAAGGTACGCCGACCGATTCCAGCAGTTTGAGCCACGTGTCTCTCTCTTCTTCTTCAAAGCGAGCCGAGAGCACCTCCACAAGACTTTCACGGTTCTTTAGACGATCCGCATTGCGTCGATAGCGGTCATCATCCGGAAGATTGATTAAACCCAGCGCTTCGCACATGGCTCGGAACTGCCGGTCATTACCGACTGCTACGATCAGAGAGCCATCGCTTGCAGGGAATGACTGATAAGGTGCGAGATTGGGGTGCGCGTTGCCCCAACGACGCGGGTGGCTCCCGCCCACCAAATAGTTCGAGGCCTGGTTTGCCAGCCACGCCACCTGCGTATCCAGCAGGCTCATATCGATGTACTGCCCGCGGCCACTGCCGACTCGCTCAAATAGCGCGCTGACAATTGCAACGCTTGCATACATGCCAGTCATCAAGTCCGATATGGGCACCCCGCATTTTTGCGGGCCGCCACCGGGGACGCCGTCGCGCTCGCCTGTGATGCTCATCAGCCCGCCCATGGCTTGCACCACGAAATCGTATCCAGCCCGCTTGCGGTATGGGCCCGTCTGCCCGAAGCCGGTGATGGAGCAGTAGACGAGCCGAGGATTGATCTCACTCAGGGTCTTGAAGTCCAACCCGTAACGTTGCATATCGCCGAACTTGTAGTTCTCAACGAAGACGTCGCAATCTTTGACTAGCTCGTGCAGCAAATCCTGACCGACCTTGCTGCTGACATCCAGAGTGATCGAACGCTTCCCGCGATTGGCGCAAAGGAAGTACGCCGACTCTTCCGTCGTCGTGCCATCCTCACGAGTAAGGAACGGCGGGCCCCAAGCTCGCGTGTCATCGCCGGTGCCGGGACGCTCAACCTTCATCACGTCAGCGCCCAGGTCGGACAATAGTTGCGTGCTCCAGGGTCCAGCAAGGATCCGGCTCAAGTCTAGGACCTTGATACCTGCAAGGGGGCCTGCCATATCTCCTACTCCTCTTTTTTGAGTTTCTAACTAATTAGCTCGGGTCGAACAGCACGCCAGGGTTCAAGACCTGGTGCGGATCAAAGGCCTGCTTGGCGGCCTTTAGCGCGGTGCAGAACAGCTCCGGCCGTTCCTTGTCGTACCAAGGGCGATGGTCCCGACCAAGCGCATGGTGGTGGGTCACCGTACCGCCTGCGTCCACCATGGCTTGCTCTCCAATGCGTTTGATCGCTTGGAACTGCTCGGGCAATCGAGCCTTATCGCCATAGGCAAACCACGTGAAATATGGCGCAGGGCCATCAGGGTAGAGGTGGGTAAAGCGGCAAGTCACCGAACCCGGGCGGCCGGTAACTTCGCGAATGGCCCGATGCGTTTCTGCCTTGACGTGCGCGTGAAGAGCGGCGAACTTGTCCCACGTGCACGCGGTTTCCATGGTCTCGCGCATGACGCCGCGAGCAATGGCGTACTCGCGCAGGTATGGGCCGCGCAGGAACTTGTTTCGCCAGCTCGATGTCGCAGCGTCCGCACCACCTTGGTTTCCGCTGACCGGATCATCGTCCCATTCGCCGCCGCACTCCGCGCAAATTTCCAGTGCTCGCTTCAGGCGTGCCTCGACCGGGTGGTCGGCGGACTCGAATCCCAGCACGAGAATGTCATAGCTGCCGTCGCTCGAACCCGTGTACAAGGCTTCTTCGCGTTCCACAAGGCGGGCATTGGCAGGGTTCAGTCCAGATTGAGACAGTACCCGTGTGGCCTCGACAGCGCGCGCATAGTCACGGAAACGTACGGTCACCTGCTTGCGGAAGACCGGCCGGCGGTGAAGCTTGACCCACGCCTCGGTAATGATGCCCAGTGCGCCTTCGGAGCCGAGGAAAAGTCGATCCGGATTGGGTCCCGAACCCGATACCGGGAAACGTCGGGATTCAATGGCACCCTGGGGCGTTACCACTCGCATGCTCTCGACGTGGTCGTCGATCTGAGTGAACGCGGTCGCAAAGTGGCCTGCTGCTCGCGTTGCGATCCAACCCCCCAGTGACGAGAACTCCCACGCTTGCAGGAAGAATCGCATGGTCAGGCCGGTGGGCTTGAGCTGTCGTTCCAGCTCCGGGCCAAGGACGCCCGCTTGAATGCGCGCGGCCTGCGATGTTTGGTCTACCTCCAGCACTTTGTTGAAGTGCTTCATGTCGATGGACACCACGCCACGGTAACGATCGTGCTCGGGCGGATTCACGCCGGCCACGACGCTGGTGCCGCCGCCGTACGGAACTGCAGCAACGTTCTGGCGCCCGCACCAGTCGAACAGGTCCACGATGTCCTGCTCAGTGCGCGGGTAGGCGATGACGTCCGGCGGGTTGGAAAATTCCCGGCGCATTGCGCGCGCAACATCCATGGTGCCCGCGCCGTAGGTGTGATACAGGCGGTCGTAATGATCGCTTGTGCAGATTTCGCGAAGCGACGCGGGCAGCTGTACGCGAGGTTTGCGCAGCGAAATTTCTTCGGGCGTCGGAAAAGGTGTCGCTTCGAAGTGCTCGACACCCAGCAAGCGTGTCCACGCTGCCTCGAACTCCCGGATTTCGTCCGGCGTGACGGTGTCACCCTCATAGCCCCACCCGTAAAACTTACGACGACGTTCCTGCATTGTTGCCTCCTGTGTGATGTGGTAATCGATTACATACGTTACGGTAACCTGCATCAGAGACTGTAAATAACCAATGCCAGTACGGTGATGAGGCGAAAACAGCACTGCGTGCAATCGATTACATAAGTTTAGATTGGTGCGGCATAATGTCAAGCAGTTAACGCAGTCGCGGCCATGGGTTGGAGCAGGAGTCGACGAAGAGATCGGATCGCTAAGAGACCTTCCCGCGGCGAGGTCACTGTGGGTTGGAGAGCGACTTACTTGGTGGTCTTCCCTTGCAGGGCGTCACGTACGTCCTTGCCTGAGGACCCAGTGAGTCGATCCTGAGCAAGCAATCTGGGGGCGCTTGCTCGTTGCAGCGTTGGCATGGTGCTCGAGCGACAGAGCAGCAAGAAGTGTGGCCGCTCCCTAGGCCTCAAGCGATGACATGCGGCATATCCGCCCTGGGTAGCCCACCAAACGGAGAGAAGATATGGCCCTGCAACACATCCCGCCCATTCAATGTCTTGTCACCTTCGAGACGGTTGCAAGGCTTCGGAGCGCCACACGTGCCGCCGACGAGTTGTGTGTAACAACCAGCGCCGTGAGTCATCGAATCCGCCAGCTTGAATCTCACCTCGGTGTTGAACTCTTCGGGCGGAGTGACTTCACGCTTTCTGCACATGGTGCAGCGTACCTGGCGAATGTCCGAAGCGGCCTCGCTGCGCTACAGCAGATGCCGGTCAAAAATGGAAAAGCCTCTTCCACGCGACTGCGGGTCGCGGTGACCCCAACTTTCTCCAGGCAGTTCCTGATGCCCAAACTGGAACTGTTCCGCAACAAGTATCCGGACATCGACCTTATCTTGCAGGTCTCCATCCCATTCCTGGACGTCACAGCCGAGCCATCCGATTTGGAAATCCGGTACGGCGCCGGCGGATATGCGGACGTCGATCATCGCGTCGTTCTCTCGGAGGAGGTGGCGCCGGCTTGCAGCCCTACCTATCTCAACGAGTTCGGCCCCTTCGAAGGCTTCGAAATGGCGGGTGAAATCGACCAGGCGCGTCTGATACGTAGCCCGCTTGAGCCTTGGACGACATGGTTCTCCTCATGTGGATTGACGAGAACGGAGCCGCATGTGGGCGCTCAATTCAACGATCTAGGGCTTCTCTATGACGCAGCCGCGTGCGGGTTCGGCGTGGCACTAGTGAGGACCCGTATGGCGCAGTCATGGCTAGAGGGGGGGCGACTCATCCGCATATCGGATCGATCCGTGCCTTCACCGATGGCGCACTACTTATGCTGGGAACCTGGGGCCCTGGAGAGATGGGAGTGCGCCGCCTTTATGGAGTGGCTCACCGACTCGCTAAGTTGAGCGGCCCAAACACGGCAATCAAGTTTTCTGCAACTCAACCGCAAATAACTCTCAACCTGCTATATCGCGTGATTGTCTACAGTCAAGTCATGGCGTCTCGTCGACGCCTTTGACAGAAGTGTATTAGAACCTCCCCACACAATGCATCGCATTCATCGCTCAACGTTTGAGCCTCAGCGCCCGGAAGCAACGCTCCGCCTTGGAGCTGCAGCATCCGTCCAGGCTGATTGCGCGGTTCGCCGGCTCGCTACGGTCGCGCCGTCGCTCCGCACTGATTATCCAATAGACCGGCACAGCACGACGCAGCTTCATCGCACCAGGAGGGCAAAGTCATGAATGCGACGCGTGACGGCTGGTTGGCACATCCTACTGACGCTGAGCGGAGGGAAGCCCGGCGTGCGGAAGTGGTTTCCGCGCTAGAAGGCGTGCTGCCTAGGGACCTTATCCTGTCGCAGCGCGAGGACACCCAGCCATTTGAATGCGATGGCCTTACGGCCTATCGGGCGCAGCCGCTCGTCGTGGTGCTTCCCGAAACAGAAGAGCAGGTTGTTGCCATTCTGCGAACGTGCAAGACGCTCGGTGCGCCCGTCGTGGCTCGGGGCGCAGGCACGGGATTGTCAGGCGGTGCGCTCCCACATGAGATGGGCGTGCTCCTTTCGCTCGCTCGTTTTAACCGGATCGTCAGGGTAGATCCTGTGAGTTGTACCGCAGTGGTCCAATGCGGTGTACGCAACGCCGCAATCAGTGAGGCAGCCGCTACGTATGGGCTGTACTACGCCCCCGATCCGTCCAGCCAGATTGCCTGCACGATCGGTGGAAACGTGGCCGAGAATTCCGGAGGCGTCCATTGCCTCAAGTACGGACTCACGTTGCAGAACGTAATGAAAGTACGGGGATACACCATTCAGGGCGAGGCGATAGAGTTTGGATCGGAAGCCCTTGATGTCCCTGGGCTCGATTTGCTCGGCGTCGTTGTAGGCAGTGAAGGGATGCTCGCAGTGACATTGGAAGTCACCGTCAAGTTAATTCCTAAGCCAGAACTTGCGCGATGCATCGTTGCAAGCTTCGACACCGTCGAAGCCGCTGGTGACGCCGTAGCCAACGTCATCGCGGCCGGCATCATCCCAGCCGGCCTGGAACTGATGGACAAGCCGATGACCGCCGCCGTAGAGGACTTCGTGCATGCTGGCTATGACCTGGACGCGGCCGCAATCCTATTGTGCGAGAGTGATGGGACGGCGTTGGAGGTCGAGGACGAGATTGTGAAGATGAATGCCGTCCTCACCGCCAGCGGGGCCACTCGTCTTGAAGCAAGTCAGGACGAGGCGCAGCGTCTTCGTTTCTGGAGCGGGCGAAAGAATGCATTTCCCGCGACGGGGCGCATGAGCCCGGATTACCTGTGCATGGATTCCACGATTCCTCGCAAGAGTCTCGCTGCGATCCTTCGAGCAATCAGCGAGATGGAGGTGCGCTATGGGCTTCGCTGCGTGAACGTGTTCCACGCCGGCGACGGGAATCTACATCCGCTGATCCTTTTCGACGCCAACAATCCCGAAGAACTGCACCAGGCGGAGCAATTCGGCGCTGAGATTCTGGAAACAAGCGTCACGCTTGGCGGGACGGTGACCGGAGAGCACGGTGTGGGCGTGGAGAAGCTGAACTCAATGTGCGTTCAGTTCTCAGGCGCAGAGCGAGAACAAATGTTTGCGCTGAAACGTGCATTCGATCCGCAATCGCTCTTGAATCCTGGGAAGGTAATTCCGACGCTGCATCGATGTGCCGAATATGGTCGCATGACTGTTCGGCGTGGGATGCTGCCGCATCCAGAAATCCCGAGGTTCTAGAATGACGACGATCCCCACGGAAGTGTCTCATCTGATTGAGACAGTCCTGCATGCAAGAAAAACGAAGACCTCTCTCAACATCGTTGGCGGCGGTACGAAATGCTTCTACGGTGAAGAGCCGTCGGGTGAACCGTGTGATGTCCGGCGCCTCAGCGGAATTTGCAGCTATGAACCGTCTGAGCTGGTTGTCACCGCTCGTGCAGGCACACCGCTAGAAGAACTTGAGGCCGTGCTGGCCGAGCACAATCAGTACCTTGCCTTTGAGCCGCCACGCTTTGCTAAAGGAAGTACTGTCGGAGGAGCGGTCGCGGCAGGTCTGAGCGGGCCAGCACGCGTCGGGGTAGGGTCCATTCGGGACTTCGTTCTCGGCGCGACCATGATTAACGGCAAAGGCGAGCTTCTGACATTCGGCGGGCAAGTGATGAAGAACGTTGCCGGTTATGACGTTTCGCGTCTCCTGGCGGGCTCAATGGGAACACTCGGTGTTATCTGTGAGGTCTCGCTGAAGGTTCTGCCCATTCATTCATCGAGGATCACCCTGTTCATTGAACGCGACGAAGCAGGGGCGTTGTCTCTCTTAAACGGGCTGACTCGGCAAGCATTGCCAGTCAATGCGAGTGCCTGGCACGACGGAAAGCTGTTCCTCCGACTGAGTGGTGCAGCCTCTGCTGTCACGGAAGCCAGAAAGCGTTTGGGCGGGACTGAGCTGGAACCAGACGAAGCGTTGTCCTGGTGGGATGCCGTCCGCGACCACCGCCACGACTTCTTTTCACAGAGCGACGCGCCTCTCTGGCGTGTTTCCGTTCCGGCAGTCTCCCAACCCTTCTTGGCCGCGAATCAGCTTATTGAATGGGGTGGTGCATTGAGATGGCTATACACCGACGATCCCATCGAGGACGTTCGGGAAATGGCGTCATCGCTTGGTGGTCACGCCACGCTGTTCAGGGATCCGCATCATAGGAGCGGCGTGTTCACGCCACCGAGCGATGCGCTCTTCGAGATTCATCGCAATCTCAAGCAAGCGTTTGATCCCGATGGCATCTTCAATGTTGGTCGACTCTACCCCGGCCTGTAAGGGGCTCCATATGCAGACAAAACTAAGTCATGAGTTTGCCAACACTCCAGAAGGGGCGGAGGCCGAAGAGATTCTGCGCAAGTGCGTGCATTGCGGCTTTTGTACGGCAACGTGTCCGACTTACCTGCTTCTGGGCGATGAACGTAACGGACCCCGGGGACGCATCTACTTGATGAAGCAGTTGCTTGAGGGGGAAGAGGTCACAGCAAGCACCCAACAGAATCTAGACCGCTGCTTGACGTGCCGGAACTGTGAAAGCACCTGTCCCAGCGGTGTCGAGTACGGCAAGCTAGTTCACATTGGGCGGAAGCTAGTCGATGAGCGAATTCCTCGTCCGCCAAAAGACCGCGCGGTGCGTTGGCTGCTGCGTGAGGGGCTAACTTCGCCATTGTTCTTGCCGGCCATGAAGATTGGCCGAATGGTTCGGCCGCTACTTCCTTCCAAGCTCGCCAACAAGCTTACGCCGAGCAGACCTGCGGGTCAGCGCCCAACGCGCCGCCACGCCAGGAAAGTGCTCATGCTCGAAGGTTGTGTGCAGCCGGCGATGATGCCGAACATCAATTCTGCGACCGCGCGGGTACTCGATGCAGCCGACTTTCAGGTTGTAAGTGTTCCTCGAGCCGGTTGCTGTGGCGCGATCCGGCTGCACACCGGAGATCACAAGGGCGGCCTCGATGATATGCGCAGAAACATCGACGCCTGGTGGCCGGCGATTTCCAGCGGTGAAGTCGAGGCAATTGTCATGAACGCGTCCGGCTGCGGCGCGACCGTGAAGGACTACGCCGACTTGCTAAAGCATGACGCGGAGTACGCCGAGAAGGCAGCTCGGGTTAGCGAGTTGACCCGCGACCTGAGCGAATTGCTTCCTGAACTTCTGCCAAGACTGCGCGGCAAAGTCAAAGCGTGCGACAAGCCGGCCTTGGCGTTCCATCCGCCGTGCACGCTGCAACACGGCCAGAAGCTGCGGGGAGTGGTGGAGGAGCATCTGGGACAGTTGGGCTTTTCCGTTCATCGTGCCAGCGTGGAGAGTCACCTTTGTTGCGGCTCAGCCGGCACCTACTCCGTTCTGCAGCCCGAAATTTCACTCCAGCTCAGAGACCGCAAGATCGAGCATCTGAGCGAGAAGCAACCTGACTGCATCGTGTCCGCGAACATCGGTTGCATCCAGCATTTGCAAAGTGGAACGCCCACGCCAGTAAAGCACTGGATCGAGGTACTGGATGATGCAATCGAGCCGGCAGTCCAACCAGAGGAACAAGTATTTATCTAGCGGCAGGGCAAGAAACGGCGTCGAAGTCGGCACGGGCTGCGAGAGCGGCCCATGCAGTAGTGTTTCGCCTCCTGCAAGTAACGCGGTCGGCGAAAAGTTAGTCACATCAAGATAAGAGGAGCATTTTGTGGCGATCTATCGAATTGGAGAGAAAGAACCGACAATTCATCCGAGCTCGTATGTATCCGAGCATGCGGTAATCATCGGCGACGTGGAAATCGCCGAAGACGTGTCCATCTGGCCCGGCGCTGTGATCCGCGGCGACAATGAAAAGATCACGATTAGGCGAGGCGTGAACGTCCAGGAGGGGGCTGTGTTGCACACCGATCCTGGCTTTCCCGTCGAGGTAGGCGAGATGGTCTCCATTGGACACCAGGCGATGCTTCACGGTTGCAAGGTCGGAGCACGTAGTCTGGTCGGCATTCAGGCTGTGATCCTGAATGGATCCGAACTCGGACAACAATGCCTCGTGGGGGCCGGATCCTTGATCGGCGAGCGCAAGAACTTCCCGGCAGGAGGCTTGGTCATGGGCACACCTGCAAAGCAGGTACGTGAACTAACGGAGGAAGTCAAAGCTGCGATCGAGAAGAACGCTGACGACTACATTAACAAGGCGAAGACGTACAAGAAGGACCTGGTCAAGCTGAGTTAGCAAGCTCCGCGCGTCGGCGGATCAAGCGTCGACGCCTTGAGACGAGAGCGCCAGCCAGCGCCTCGTCTCGTCATCCCTCTCCATCAAGATTGGTGCTCCGGCCATCGCGAACGAACGCGACAAGGCCCGGCCTTGAGTTGCTACCCGGCCACAGGCACAGAACCCCTTCACGCGCCGCCGCTGTCTGCGTGGTCGCTACCCTCACCAGTCGGACCATATCGACTCGGTGCCTCCAGGTACTTCGCGCGATCATTCTTCACTGAATCGTTATATCATCTGCTCAGTGATTGCCCCCTTTTTGTAGACATGACAGAACCTACGGTTGAAATGCTTGCGGACGAACTTAGACCCCGCTTGATGCGGATCGTTGTAGCGCTGCGGCGGGAAATGAGAGCGGCGCACGTGCCCCCCGCGCAGAGCGCTGTTCTTAGTGCATTGCTCGTAAGAGGGCCGATGCGAGTTAGCGATCTGGCCAGGAATGAAGGCGTCAGATTGCCTACGATGACGCAGATTGTCGGGCGGATGGTCGACGCCGAGTTAATCGCGCGCTCCGCACCCGTCGGCTCGTACAACAACATGATTCAGATTACTGATGAAGGCCGGGCTGTGGCCGGCAAATTGGCCGCACAGCGGACGGCGGCACTGGGCAAGCGCATGGAGGGATTGACGCCCGAGGAGTTGCAGACGGTGATCGCGATGTTCCCCATCATCGATAAGATGTTCAAAAGAGAACCGTGGCTGGACCACGAGTAATACCAACGAAATCTTCCTGGAAGACGACACGATTCGAGAAGGCTTATCGCTAGCCGGCCGCGCTTGCGCTGCAACTGCGGAGCCATGCAGGGAGTTGTCAGAGTCGCCGAGAGCAACCGCATCGCCCAATATGGGGCGCACTGCCGCGACCTATACGCTAATAAAAAAGGCGCCTAACACTCACTTAGGCGCCAAAACCTGACTGGGAACGTAGCTTCGGGGGAAAGGGCGACGTATCGCCCTTTGCGGCCCCCGATCTACACTTGAGTTACAAATTTCGTGACGAGATAGCCGTCGAACGTCTCGGTCCCACCCTCACTCCCGATACCGCTATCTTTAATGCCTCCAAACGGTGTTTCGGCGAGAGCGCTTCCAAAGTGGTTGATGTTGACCATGCCGGCCTCAAGGCGGGTAGAGACAGCATGCGCTGTCTTCGCTGACTCGGTAAACACGTAAGACGACAGGCCGTAAGTCAGTTTGTTCGCCCGTGCCAGCACCTCATCCAGATCGTCGAACGCTACAACCGGGGCGACAGGGCCGAATGGCTCGCAAGTCATGAGCATGGAGTCGTCTGAAATGTCTATAACGACGCTGGGCGCGAAGAAATGTCCTGTGTCGCTGCACCTGGAACCGCCCACGATCACATTTCCGCCGCGCGCTTTGGAGTCAGCAATCAATGCTTCCATTGCTGCAATGCGGCGTTGGTTTGCGAGTGGTCCCATTTGTGTCGAGCTATCGAGCCCGTTGCCGACGCGCACCGAGCTAATCACGTCAGTAAAACGCCTTAGAAACCTATTGTAGGCCCCGCGCTGAACGAAGAAGCGGGAGGGTGAAACGCATACCTGTCCAGCATTTCGTAGCTTGAAGGTTGCAAGCTTCTCGGCGGCAGCATCGACATCCGCATCATCGAAGACGATTGCAGGGGAGTGGCCACCAAGCTCCATGGTGATTCGCTTCATATGAGAGCCTGCAAGAGCTGCAAGTTGCTTGCCGACAGCAGTGGACCCCGTAAATGAGATCTTCTGAACCAACGGAGATGCGATTAGATATGCTGACACCTCCGAGGGTACTCCAAAAACTACGTTCAAGCAGCCAGGAGGAAGACCAGCATCATGGAACAGTTGAGCTATCGCCAAGACGGCACTCGGAGTCTCTTCTGGCCCTTTCAGAACTATTGTACAACCAGCACCAAGCGCGGCGCAGATTTTACGGATAGCTTGGTTGAAGGGAAAATTCCAAGGGGTGAAGGCTGCGCAGACTCCGACCGGCTGACGTAGTACGAGTTGGCGGACGTCGGGGTGCCGGCTAGGAATCACCCGGCCATAGATTCGGCGAGCCTCTTCTGCATGCCATTCTGCATGTTCTGCACAAACCGTTACTTCGCCCACGGCTTCGTGCAGAGGCTTCCCCTGGTCAATGGTCATGTTGCGGCCGATTTCCGGCGCCCTTTGACGGGCGAGCTCCGCAACTTTACGCAAGATTGCACTGCGTTCCAAAGGCGATGAGTCGCGCCACGTCAGGAAAGCTCGATGAGCCGCCTCGACGGCGGTGTCGAGGTCCTCGCGGGTGGCGAGCGGCAGTCGCCCAACGACCTCCTCCGTCGCAGGATTGACTACGTCCTGGTGTCGCCGGCCTTCAATGCCGAGAAATTCGCCATTGATGTAAAGGGATAATTCTGGATACACAGCGTGTACTCCAATGACTAAGAGGTTAGCTACGAAATTCTGTGCTTGTGACGGAGGTCGATCTATTCGAGCTTAAAATCACCGACCTTAATTACTGCATCAATGCTCTTCTTGCGCTGCTTAAGGTAGCCCTCGAAATCCTCCGGGGACTGCGTAATGACTTCCATTCCAGTGCCTTGCATCCGCGTGCGAAGCTCGCCGTTCTTCAAAATCGTAGCGACATCGCTCTGCATTTTTTTGATTGCGTTCTGGGGCATCTTGGCAGGCGCATACAGGGCGATGGTTCCCGTAAGCTGGACGTCAATCCCCGCTTCCTTGAATGTAGGGACGTTTGGCAGCATAGGCGAGCGTTCTGGCGTCGACACGGCAAAGGCCTTCACTTTTCCAGCCTTAACGAGTTGCGCGATCGGTGCCATATCGATCATGAGCATATCGATCTCGCCTGAAACGATAGCGGGGACACTTTGCCCAGCACTCTTGTAGCCGACTGGGGTCATCTTTACCCCGGTCTTTTGCGCGAACTCCTCCATACCGACACGCATGCCCAAGTTGGCCCATCCGTACGTGAACTTCCCGTTGGCCGCACGAGCTGCCTTAATGAGGTCAGCGAGGTTGTTGTATGGCGCGGAAGCCGGGGTCACCACAACGAGTGGGGTTGCGGCTAGCCCGCTCACAAGGGTGAGTTCCTTGGTGGGATCGACAGCAACAGTGGGGCGCAAGTTTGCGTCGATGATCAACGTGGACGGGGGCATGACCAGAAGGATCGAACCGTCCGGTTCAGCTCGCGCGACAGCCTTGCTGGCGATCGCCCCGTTTGCGCCTGGCCGATTTTCGACGATTACGGGCCGATTCCAGATTTTTGCCAGCTCTTCGCCAACTGCGCGTGCAACTACGTCGGTGCCACCGCCCGGTCCGTAGCCAACAAAGAGCCGGACCGGCAACGGGCCAGATTGCTGGGCGTACAGGATGGAGGGCAGGGCCAGGGAGCAGAGTAGGACTGCTCTGCGGATAGCCGAAGCGGGTTTTGTCATGTTGTCTCCTCTTTTATTATGAAATACAGCCTTAACCTGCTACCGCAGCTGGAGCGTGGCTCTTCGTCCACTCCTCCTTCAACAGCTTGATGTGCTCACGCGCTTTTCTACTGGCGTTCCAACTAAGAACGCCCATCAAAACGTCTCCCTGGTAGTAGCGAAAGATGCAGGAGTCGTCTTTCAGTTGATCCCCTTCGACAACTTCAACGGTGTATTGAGGGCCGATGCGTCCGTAGCTGTGGATTTGGACCTGGTACTGATCCGACCAGAAGAACGGCAGCGGAGCGTATTCAACGCGAGAGCCGAGCATGTTCTTTGCCGCGGCCATCGCCTGTTCGCTTGCATTCGTCCGGTGTTCAATACGCATGTGCTCGCCGTAGCCTTTGTGAAACCACTCTGCAGCATCGCCGGCGGCATATACGTTCGGGGCTGCTTCACAGTATTCATTGCAGACTACGCCGCTGCGGATGTTTAATCCGCTGCACCACTGCACGCTGGGAACTGCGCCGATAGCCACAACAATTACGTCGCAAGCAATCACAACCCCAGTGTCCAAGCGGACTTCGGTAATGGTGCGGTCACGCCATTTCACCTCCCTGAGTTCGCAGTCGTTGTGGAAAACCACGCCGTTGGCTTCATGGAGTTTTTCGATCCGCTTCCCAACGATATCCCCGACTCGCGCCCCGAGAGGAACTTTCGACTTGTCGATGACGGTCACCTCACAGCCGCTGGTCTTTGCAATCGCCGCTAACTCTGTGCCGATGAAGCCCGCGCCGACTACTAGTGCCCGCTTTCCGGCAGTCAGATGTTCCCGAATCGCCAGCGCGTCGTTTAAGTTGCGCAGGCTGTAGCAGTTCGCCGCCTGGCTGAGGTTGGGAATCACTCGAGCGTCCGCGCCCGTGGCGATCAGCAAGCGATCATATTGAAGTGTGGAGCCGTTGCTGAGTTGCAGTGAACTGGCGTCCGTATCGAGGCCGGTGGCCGATGTCCCGTCCAGGTAGTGCAGGTTCAGCGCCTTCATGCCGTCTTCGGACACAAGGTTGAGCGCCTCTACCGGACATTCTCCTGCCATCAGCCGCTTTGAAAGAGGAGGGCGGTCATAGGGCATGCCGCCTTCCTTTCCAATCAGCGTGAGCCGCCCTCCCCAGCCCTGTGCGCGCAGCGCTCGTGCTGCCGTGATGCCGGCGGCCGAGGCGCCGACAACGACGATGTGCTCGGGGGAGTTCATCACTGATCCTCGTGAATCTCGATGGCGAGCGCTGGGCAGATGCCAGCCGCCAGGCGTGCTGATTCGAATTGGTCAGCCGACGGCTCTGCGTTCAAGAGAATGACGATGCCATTGTCCTTTTGGTCGAACAGATCCGGCGCGTTGACGACACATTGACCAGAACCGCAGCACTTTTCGGGGTAGATTGTGATTTTCATGATGCTTCTCATTTAAGTCGGGATTACCAGCGAACAGGGAGTTCCTTGACGCCATACATGAGTGAATCGCCCTTGAACTCAAGGCTTTCCACGGGAACAGCAAGCTCGAGGTTCGGAAACCGCTCCAGCAAGGCGGTGAACATGATCTGCATTTCGAGCCGTGCGAGGGGTTGACCGATGCACTGATGCGGGCCGTATCCGAACGAGACCTGCGTCCTTGAATCTCGGCGAAGGTCGAACACATTCGGATCTTCAAATTTCGAGCTGTCGCGATTGGCCGAGACACTCAGCACTACAACGGGGTCGCCCGCCTGGATCATTTGTCCGTTCACGACAATGTCCTCGGTCGCGACACGACGCTTTCCTGAATGTGTGACATCCAGATAGCGCAGAATTTCTTCCACCGCATTTGGAACGAGGCTTGTGTCTTGTCGAAGCTCATTCCAGATATCCGGTCGTTGCAGGAGGAAAAGCACTCCCATTGCGGTCGTATTCGCCGTGGTCTCGTGGCCGGCAATCAGCAAGAGCCTTGCAAGGGAAACAACGTCCGTTTCGGTGATATCGCCCTTTCGTACGTGATTGACGATGAGGCGGCTGAGGATATCTTCCCCGGGGTTCTCCGATCTCTTCGCCACCAGGCCCTTCAGGTACACCTCGCACAACTCATGATTTGCGGCGATGGCCTCCTCAAGCGTCGCACTACTCGACGTCAGGACCATCGCCAGTTCCTGAAAGAAGTCATGGTCTTCGTACGGAACGCCAAGCAACTCTGAGATCGCCAATGCCGGCGTAGCCAACGTAAAGGCGCTAACCAGGTCGGAGGGTTGAGGCTTTGTTGCGAAGTCGTCCAGCAGCTTGTCTACGATCGCCTGAATCCGCGGGCGAAGGGCCTCGATTTTGCGGATCGAGAATTCACCTGTCAGCATGCGCCGATGCTCTGCATGCTTGGGTGCATCCATGGTGATGAAGGTCCGGTTACTACCCCGGGCAACTTTCATTGCAGCACTGACAGTGGGATAGCCGGGATTCGTAATGTCAGAACTAAAGCGAGGGTCAGACAGGACCGAGCGGACGTCGTCATAGCGCGTAATCAGCCAGGCGATCTTTCCGTCCCAGAGCCTAGCTTGCCCCAAGCCGCTTCCTTGCTGCATCTGGAAGTACACCGGCGGCGGCGACAAAGGATCGACCCGTTCGGGCGGAAAGTCGGGGATGCCGCTGTCCCCGCCAGCGTGCATCGGACACGTGGACTGCGCAGGTGAGGCCGCGTGAAACGGGCAGCCAGTCGACTGCGTGGGGGTTTGGGGGGCGGTCATGAATATGTCTCCGATGGGAAATTGTGAGTACATATTAGGTAGCCTACCTACTATATGCAAAAGGGGTTTACCCTAATCGGTGCAGAGGATTGACCTCGCGTCACAAATCTCGAGCGGGACCAGGGGTGGGAGAGGAGGGCGTGGCTAGACTGGGGGAGCCCAGTTGGCCTGAAGGCGGGCGACCGCCGATTTCAGTGGTCAAGATATGCCGCCGGTGACCCACTGGGTATGCGCGAGGACTGTTTGCCTTCTGGTTGTTATAGCTCGTCCCAGGGTAGATATGCGGTCCGGCCGGGCTGGCTGACGACAGAGGTCGGTACCGAGTGAGGCGCGGCCGGAGGCCCGCTTGGGACCTGCTGGAGGCCACCTTTGACGCCGGGACCTTCCGTAAGGTCGGGATCGCAGGGCTTCGGTTCTTACCTATGCATAGGCGTGAAAAAACACCCGCATGGACGTGGGGTTAGAAGTGCGCGATCGCCACCACTCGCTGACCAAGGGGGCAGCCTCACGACGCGTTGTTAAAGAGGCGCGGGGGGACAGTGAAGCCGGTGCAAGAAGGCAAGCGAGAAAGCCGAAGCGACCTCGCTTTGGCAGCCTACAAATCAAATAAATAGGCTCCAGCTCTCCCCTAACTCGGCACTGAGGTACTCGAACATCGACATGAATCGAAAGCGCTCCCATTGATTGAACGCCTCGCGTACCGCTGCCATCAGTGACATAGCTACCTCCGGGGTGATCGACTTTAGTTAGGGGGGCCACCGCAAGAAAAAAGCAGGTCTTTCAACACTCGTTCGCATCGGCGCATAGCCCATTCCACGATGCAATCGATTACATAGAGCGTAGGTCGCCACGATGGTCTGTCAAGATAAAGCGTAAAAGTGTCATTTGCGGCTCAAAATCAGCCACCTGACTTCGTTGATGGGAGGGTAAACGCCTATTTGATTGTAATAGGTAGGCTACCTAATATTTACCACAAATAAGAGTAAGCGCGCTTCGGTTTTTCAAACATTGCTTATAGAAGTGGAGACAAAATCAATGCAACATCATCCCCGAAGAGGTTCGACCCCCACCCCCCAGCGGGTCCGGGATATTCTCAAGCCGATCTCCGGTGCCGCCGTGGGAAACATGCTGGAGTGGTTTGACTACTCGTTGTATGGCTATCTTTCCGCCACCCTGGCGAAGGTGTTCTTCCCAAGCAGCGACCCGATCGTTAGCCTGATAGCGGCTTTCGCGGCATTCTCCGTCGCATTCGTTACCCGACCACTCGGCGCTCTGTTTTTTGGATCGCTGGGAGACCGGCTTGGACGGCGCGATACGCTCGCGATTGTCGTTGGTTTGATCAGCGTTTCGACGGGGTTGGTCGGTGTCCTACCGGGATACGAGGCGATTGGCATCGCCGCTCCTTTGCTGCTGGTAGCCCTACGCATGATTCAGGGATTTTCCGCGGGAGGCGAAGCAGGTGGAGCACTCGCATTCCTTGCCGAGTACGCCCCGACACGCCGGCGTGGCGTTGTGATCGGGTTCTTCGGTATGTCGGCTGGAATTGGTGCGTTGAGCGGATCCGGTCTTGTTCTGGCGATCACCAGCATTTTTGGTCAGACGGCAGTTGAGGCATGGGCCTGGCGATTGCCCTTCCTGATCGCTGGTCCGATTGGGTTGGGTGCGTTCTGGCTGCGGCTGCGCATCGAGGAAACACCGGCATTCCGGTTGCACTTGGAACGCGAGGGCGCGGCACAAGCACCATTGCGCGAAGCCCTTCGTGACGACTGGCGAAGCATTGTCAAATGTCTTGGCGTAGCGATCTCACACGGCATCCCTTACTACTTGATCCTGGCGTATCTCCCGTCTTATCTCGTGTCAACTGGACGGTTGAGTAGCGGGCAAGCTATAGCGGCGTCCGGCCTGGCCTTTCTGGGTTCAGTGATTGTGATCCCATTCGCTGCAGCGCTATCCGACCGCGTGGGTCGACGACCCGTCGCCTTTACGGCGGCATTGGCATACCTCGTCGTTGCGCTTCCTTTGTTCCGGATCGTCGTGGGCTCGACACCAGAGGTGGTAATTGCCACGATGGCTAGCGTCGGGGTATTGATGGGGATGTATGGCAGCGCGCCGTTCTGCATGATGACGGAGTTGTTTCCGACACGCACACGCTACAGCGCCATGTCGGTAGGCTACAACGTGGCCATGGTGCTATTTGGCGGCACCGCTCCTTTAATCAGCGCTTCTCTGACGAAGCTGACCGGAAACCCTTCATCACCCGCCTATTTCATGATGGGGGGCGCAGTGTTGTCTATTTTTGCCATCTTGGCGTCTCCTGAAACGTCACGAGTACCGATTGATGAGCTCGGACAGTCGGACGAGCACATTCGCCGCGTGCGCATGGCGCTCAAGGCATCGGCTCGCGTTGAGTGATCTCCTGATTATGAAAACCGCTACATACTGCCTTCTGGTTGTTATAGCTCGTCCCAGGGTAGATATGCGGTCCGGCCGGGCTGGCTGACGACAGAGGTCGGTACC
>NZ_CABPRU010000022.1 GCF_902459705.1 Pandoraea terrigena
GCTCAAATGCCTGTAGTTCTTCTTCATCGCAACACCCTACATCATTCGCGGTGTTGCACTTGAAACTGGAGACTAAGCAGTGTTGCGCGCGGATATCGCCCAAGCGATCCGGGCCAGCTTGTTCGCCAGCGCGCACGCGACAACGCTCGAGTGTCGTCGGGTCAGCAAGCCTCGTACCCAGTCTGCCAGCGGACCGACTCTTCTTTCAACGTCTCGCATATACGATCGAGCGCATTGCACCAGCAGGCGTCTTATGTTCTTGTCACCTCGTTTACTGATTCCGAGAAGATTGGCTTTTCCGCCCGTGCTGTATTGACGTGGAACAAGTCCGATTGAGGCTGCGAACTCCCGGCTATCGTGATACTGCTTGCCGTCACCGACTTCCGCAGAGAGCACGCTAGCGGTGATGGGCCCAACGCCGGGAATTGTCATCAGCCGCTGGCCCAAATCGTCGTCCGCGAGCTGCCGAGCCAGTTCCTTATCGATCTCAGCAACCTGCCCATCCAGGTATTGGTAATGGGCGTGGAGTCGTTCGAGTATCGCCACCAGGCGCGGAGGAAGCGAGTGCTCGGCAAGGACTGCCGGCAAACGCTTCATGATCGTGCTGCCTACCGGCAGACTGATACCAAATTCGAGTAGGAATCCATGCACTTGGTTACCGGTACACACACGCGCCCTAACCAACGATTCCCGAACGCGATGCAGTGCCGATAGCACTTGCTGTGGTTCTGTTCGCGGCGTCACGAAGCGCATGGACGGGCGCACTGCCGCCTCGCAGATCGCCTCCGCATCCGCGAAATCGTTTTTGTTGCCCTTGACGAAGGGCCGTACGAAGTGCGGTGAGATCAGCCTGACCTGGTGCCCAAACGCACTCAATGTGCGCGCCTGCGCATGCCTCCATGACGATCGTGCAAGCGGGAAAATTTGCGGGAAGTTCCACAAGCTGCTTGCACGTCACTTTCCTGCGGAACACCTCCTTACCCTTGCGATCCTGCCCATGCAGGTGAAAGGAGTGCTTACCGAGATCGATCCCTACCAGCGTCACGTCTTGCATGATGGTTCCCCTTGGTAAAAGGCCTCCGTAGCGTAACCCGATATCGGAGGCGGGGGCGACCATCCCATTAACACAGTCCTATGCCTACCCGCTATTGTAAGTGGGAGACTGTGTCCGGAGCTTCAGGGGGCTGCTCCAGACGGTCGCTGGTTTTTTCGTTTGATGCATCAAAATACTGTGGCAACAGGTGGAAATTGAAATCGTCCGAGCAAAAGTGGGACTGGGTGCGAAGGTCACAAAGCCTATCACGGCACCGACGCCCGGTCGCTCTCAAACCACTAGGAGAGTACGAGGGCATGTCCCGGGAGAGCTGAAGCGCGTGACACAATATCGCTCATGTATGGAAGTACGCCGTACAATGACCTGCATTAGCCGGCTCCCCAGCTACTGGCCCGCAAGTGGGTAGCTAACTGGGTAGCCATCCCCAGATTGAATCACAAGAATCGCCCCAAACCCCTACCGCACGTATAGCATCGTCAATTAATGAAACTAGCCACCTGGAACGTCAATTCGCTCAAGGTTCGTCTCGGTCATGTGCAGGACTGGTTGCGCAGCAACCCGGTCGACGTTCTGTGTCTTCAGGAACTCAAGCTGACCGACGAGAACTTCCCGATCACCGAAATCGCCGCGCTCGGTTACACGTCGCATTTCACCGGCCAGAAGACGTATAACGGCGTCGCACTGCTGGTCAACCACGCGAAGGTGGGAGAAGCAACCGACCTGGTCAAGAACCTGCCGAATTTTGCCGACGAGCAGCAGCGTCTGATTACCGCAACCGTCGGCGGCGTACGCGTGGTCTGCGGCTACTTCCCGAACGGACAGGCCGTCGATTCGGACAAGTTCGTCTACAAGCTGAACTGGCTCGATGCCCTCACCCATTGGCTCTCCGACGAAATGGAGCGTCACCCTCGACTCGCGCTGCTGGGCGACTACAACATCGCGCCCGAAGACCGCGACGTGCATGACCCCGCGAAATGGGAAGGGCAGAATCTGGTGTCGCCACAGGAACGCCAGGCGTTCGCACGGCTGCAGGGACTCGGCCTGCGCGATACGTTCCGCATGTTCGATCAGCCCGAGAAGACGTTCAGCTGGTGGGACTATCGCATGGGCGCATTCCGGCGCAATGCCGGGCTGCGCATCGACCATATTCTCGTGTCGTCCGCGTTGGCCGAGCGCTGCACCGCGTGCGAGATCGACCGCGTGCCCCGTACGTGGGAACAACCGTCGGATCACACCCCCGTCGTCGCCACGTTCAAGGACTGATACCTCCTCGTTGCAGCGCGTTTTACGCGCGGTACTGTCCGCTCGCGCAATGCAAACGGCACCTGATTGAACTGACACCGCAACGCGGGACATCACGCGAACGCCGGGAGCTCAGTTCAGATTCAGGTGCCGTTCTTCGCTATCGACAGCGCGGTGGATCACTGGCCACTGCGGGGATCCGCCAGGCGCGATTCATAGACGAAGCAGCGAATCGCCGCCTTGTTGCGCGTGTCCATCTGCATGAACTCCAGGCCGTAAGCCCACGTGCCATCCACGCGCGGACCTTCCACCCCGCGAACCGCCGCCATGCCGAGAATCGGCACGACTTCGGCACCGATCGGTACACGGAACTGCAACGCGACGAGATGACAGCCCTCGGGCAACGGCCCCTTCACCACGATCCCCACCCCGTCGGCACTGATGTCGCGCACCAGCACCAGCCACTCAGGCGTGTCCTGTGGGTCGGCAAGCATGCGGGTGAACGAGACCCGTGACGTTTCGTCCAGCGGCGACAGGCGTGCCACCAGCCGTGTATCGACACGCGGCGTACGACGCACCGGTGTCTCACGCACCTGAGAAGGGCGCGAGAGCACCACGTAGTCGAACGGGCCGTGATGGACGCTGTGCACGTCGCAATTGAATTCGTACAGGTTGTCGCCCGGAAATGTCCAGAGCGCAAGCCGGTCGCCCGCCGTCATGGGAAGATGCGTGTCGCCCGACGCCGGCGGCGTGATGATCAACATGCCATTGGGCGCGCGACCGATCAGGCGAGCCCGCACGCGCGGGTACTCGGCGTCCGGTGAGACACGCACCTGCATCCACGCGCCGATCGCCAATGGCACCGGCAATCCCTGCAGATACACAGCCGACGCACCTGTGCCCAGCGGTGACGCGGAATTCGCGGCCTCCGTGCGCCCCGCCGCCTCGCCCGTTGTCGCTCCGTCAGGCAGCGGCCGGTGCGGCGCGAACGTGGTGAAGAGCCAGTCGAGATCGGCCTCCGACGGCAAACGCTCACCCGCCGCCAGCAGCAGTGTGCCGTCGGCGTCGAACAACGGCCAGGAGAGTGGAACATGGGCGTCTAGCTCGCGGCGGTTGACCGCCACGAACCCCGGATAGCCTGACGCGATACCTATCGAGTACATGGATGCCTCGGAGAGAACGAAACCCTTGAGAGCCTGGAAACAAGGCATTGGCGTTCCCGTATTCCGGCACGCGGATCCGCCTCTCGGGCGCGCCCCCTCGCACTGGCATCCGCCGCCAAAACCCAATAAAAGTCGCCAACACCTGACGCTTGACGCATCCGGACGTCCGAAAGCGTCACCGAGATGTGGGACGCCTTGCGTTCAGGCATATTTTTACCATGAAAGCCGGCATGCCCTGACGATGGAACATCGGGCGAAAACCGTCTCATTCCTGCTCAATCTCCCGCGATCCCCGCGGCGTCGGGGGCGTCGAGGGCGCCGGCGTCGCGCCTCGAACGCGTTGCCCGACGAATCGCTTCCGTCCCGAGCGGCAGACGGATTGCCCAGAACCATGGTAGCGTTTGACGACATGCCTGCGCCAGCCCCGGCAGGTGCGCGATGGCCGGGCATGTCAGCCAGTCGGCCAACCGCTCTGCCAACCGCTGCGCCGAACGCGTTTCGCCGGCCAGGCATTCGCGCAGCGCCAGTGCCTGCGGCAAATGACGCGACTCGGCGTCGCCACGCATGGTTTCGTTCAGGGCCGCGAGCGCGAAGTCGCAATAGGCCCTCATCCGATCGGCAGGCTCTGCATCGCCTGATGGCGCCACCGAGGCACCTGTCGCGATCGCCCCGTCTCGGCGCCGTTCAGGTTGCACGGCCAGCCAACTCAACCCGGCCACGACTGATACCCATCGAACGCGTCGCGCCATGGCGGTACTCAGGGGCGCCTCGCCGTCCGGCGCGACGAATGGGATCTCCCGGAAAACGTCTTCCATATCGGTACGTCCTGCTCGCCGCAGTTGTACGTGGTTCGGTGAGCGCGCCGAACGCACCACGGCGTCGAGCCTGTCTGCCGTGCTCAATGCCGCAGGCAAAGCGTGCATCGACACTGCGCCGACAACGGCGTGCGACGGGTCCCACGCCCCATGGCACGCGGCATTGGCGTGGTTCACGCCGCCAGTGCCGAACCAGCGACCGACAAGCCGGACGAACGGGGCAAGCGGAGGCTCCACCGGCCAAACCGTCGCAAGGAAGCCGAACGCCCTGAGCAGTCCCTGGAGTTGCGACATGCTCCCCGGTACGAAGTCATCGGGCGACGCCGCGTCGCGCGCGATAACGCGCGTGCCGATCCATCGCCAGCCGGGCAACGTGTCAAGCGCGCAGGACAGGTCGCCGTCCCTCGCCGCGTCACCCGCGCCCGTCCCCAGAACACCGGCCAGCAAATGCCTTGGAAGGCGCGCCGCAACGCCGCCGTCTGCCCCGATAAGCACAACGTACGACGCATCGAACGCATCGATGCCATCCGCCGAGAGCGCCACATGCACCTGCGATGGCAGCGCGTCGAACCACGCGGACCGCAACGCCTGCGCACGCGTGCCGCCCACACCATCCATGCCTTCCTCGGCCCAGTAAAGGGTTTGGCACATCGCCCCGGCCAGCGACCATACAGCCTGCGGCGACGCATTGCCGCAATGCCAATGCAACGCCTTCATGAGCGACGCCGTGCCCCAATCCGCCCGCGCGCGTAGCCAGCGCTCGTCCGTGAGTTCGTGAAGGGTGCGCTTGAGCCATTGCGCCCGCAGTTCGGCGAAGTCGTCATGCTCGCCGATGCCCCCCGCCTCGCTGCCTGACACCAGCAAACGCCCGAGCCAGTCGCTGCGCTGCACGGACGCGGGCAGCCGCTCGAGCCGCGGCGCCATCTCGCGCCGGTTGTCCAGGATGCCGGCCGGGCGGGCGAGTGCGGTCAGCAATTGCATGAAAATGCTCGCGCGCGCCGCTGGCTGATCGAGCGGAAACGTGGCCAACGATTGCACGACGTTGTCGAGTTCGGAGGACGTCAGGTGACGCAGCCACGCGGCGTCCAGACGAACGCGGGCGCCCTGCCACTGCGTGCCGGCCAGGTTGCAGCGGGCCCCGATGCGCACGTGCTTCAGACTCGCGCCGCAGAACCGGGCGTGGCGCAAATCGCAGGCCTCGAAGGAGGCGCCATTGAGCTTCGCCCCACGCGCGTCCCACCCGGGGAATTCGCATTGGCGGAATTCGGCGCTCCGCAGATCCGCGCCAATGGCTTGCCCGTTGCGCATTGCCACCGATGTCCATCGCGAGCGTTTGGCCTTGGCACCAATCCATTTCGCACCATGCGCCGTGCCCCCGGCAAAGGAGGCATCCTGCAACTTTGTCCGATGAAACGAGGCGCCATCGAGACGTCCCTGCGCAAACAGCAGTCCCTGGCATCGCGCTTCGCTCAGGTCGGTGCCGCACATCGCCGTGTGCCGAAGCTCGGCGCACCGAAGATCCGCCGCCACGAGCCGTGCGCCGCTCATATCCGCCGCATGGAAACAGGCGCCGCGCAAATCGGCCCCTTCGAAGTCGGCGTTGACCTGGTTCGAATACGCAAATCCCGCGTTGGCCAACGCTGCCCCGGCCCACCACGCCCCACCGAAATGCCCGCCGCCAAACTGAGCACCCGGCGCGATCACTCCGCGCAAGTCACCGTTCGGCATCGACAGATCGGGTAGCACGGCGTTGCGCAGATTCGACAGCGTTAGCGCGACACTCAACAGGGCAACCGGCCACTCACGCATGGGCAAACGCGCGCATCCCTGCACATCGGAAGCGGCCTCTTCGGTCGAGGACAGCCAGTGCCAATAGGGGACGACCGACGTCTGGCCACGGGGAACCGCACACCACGTCACCAGATCGCGTGCCACCGCACCGATCCGCGCACCGTCGAGCAGATGCGGGAAACGCACGCGCCACGCCTGTCGCAGCGCACTCTTGTCGAATGCCAAGTCGACGCCCGTACCCGTCGCCATGCCATGCGGGGCAGCATCGCGCGCGCTTCGATCGTCGACCTCGGCGCGCCCGGCGAGCTTGTGCCCCAGCCAGGCCACTTGCAGCGCAATCACGCGACGCTCGTCCGCGTTGGCACGCAGCACCGCGTGGCGCAAACCGTCAGGCGGCGGGGCACTGCGTGCCGCCTCGAAAGACGACAATGCGCTGTCGCTCACGGCACCGCCCTCGATGGGACGGGCAACGACGGATTGTTGGGCTTCACCCGATATCCCGCTCTGAACCGGCCTCATGCGTCGCTCCTTGGCGCACGCTCATGGACGCACGCAAAAAAGCGCCATGTTGCCGAAGACGTGCGGCCCCGTGCGCTGGGGAAATTCCGATTCCGGGCACGGGCCCGTCTGGCGGGACGGTCGTGTCAGCCGAGGCAGAGCGCCAGCGCGTCGCGCCAGTCGGGCGCGCGAACGCCAAAGGTGCGTGCCAGTTTGTCGTTGTCGAGGACCGAATACGCCGGACGCTTGGCCGGCAATGGATAGGCAGAAGTCGGAATTGCCACAACGTTCGGACGCTTCTGCACCGCGCTCAGGTCGAGAATCGCCTCGGTGAACCCGTGCCAGGTCGTCTGCCCGGCCGCCGTCAGGTGGTACAGGCCGCCATGCTCGCGCCAGAAGCCCGCGTCGTCGCCGCCCGTCCCGCCGAACCCCTGCACCAACACCTGCGAAGTCAGTTCGGCGATCGTGCGGCACCACGTGGGCGCCCCGTGCTGGTCGGCCACGATGCGCAGCTCGTCGCGCTCGCGGGCAAGTCGTTGCACAGTGAGGAGGAAGTTCGCGCCGCGCGCGCCATACACCCAGCTCGTGCGCAGCACCAGATGATTCGCGCCACTCGACGCGATGGCCGCCTCGCCCGCCAGCTTGGTGCGGCCATATGCGTTCTGCGGATTGGTTGGTTCGTCCTCGCGATACGGCGTGGAAGATGTGCCGTCGAAGACGTAGTCGGTGGAAAAGTGGACGACGAGCGCGCCCGTCCGCTTGGCCGCTTCGGCCATGATCCCCGGCACCACCGCATTGACCTGATACGCGGCGGCCTCGTCCGTCTCGGCACGGTCGACCGCCGTATAGGCCGCCGGATTGACGATCAGATCGGGCGCAAAGTCACGCAGGGTGCGCACCACGCTATCGGTGTCGAGCAGGTCCATCTCATTGCGCCCGGGGGCATGCACGTCGCCCAAGCCTTGCAGGCTGCGTGCCAGCTCCCAGCCCACCTGCCCGGTGGCGCCCGTCAACAGGATGCGTCTTGCCATGGTAAAGCTCCCTTGTGACCGAATCGTCAAACCAGGGAGCCTACCGTGATTGGCCTCAGGTTTCCAGCCCGAGTTCCTGGATCTTGCGCGTGATGGTGTTCCGGCCGATGCCTAGGCGGCTTGCGGCCTCGACCTTGCGTCCGCGCGTGAAGTCGAGCGCCTCGTTGATCAACGCCGTCTCGAACCGGCGTGTCAACTGGTCCATCACGTCAGGCGATGCCGAACGAAGCAGGCGCGCCACTTCACGACGCAAGATCGGCTCCCAGCTTTCCCCACCCGCGCTGTCGCCCGTCGCGCCGACTGTGCCCGCGACGGCCGCGGCACTGCCCGTGCCCGCCAATCCGCCGGCGAGCGGAGCCCCCGCGGCCATGCCACCATAACCCGCGATGGCCGGCACCCCGGCGGTGGCCGCAGTGGCTGCGGGGGTCGACGCGCCAGCATAGGCGGGCACGATTGCCGGCGCGCCTTCGCCGCCTCCCGGCGCGGCGCCCGGTGTCTGGAACTCCGGCGGCAGATCCTTGATTTCTACCGTCTGCGCCGGGGCCATGACCGTCAGCCAGTTGCTCAGGTTTTCCAGTTGACGCACGTTGCCCGGAAACGGGAAACGTGTCAGATGCGCCAGTGCGGCTTCACTGATGCGCTTCGTCTCGACGCCCAAGTCGCGCGCGCTCTTCTGCAGGAAGTGGCGCACCAGTAGCGGGATATCCTCATTGCGCTCACGCAGTGATGGCAAACGCAGGCGGATAACATTCAGCCGGTGATACAAATCCTCGCGGAACAGCCCCTGGCGCACGCGATCTTCCAGATTCTGGTGCGTGGCCGCGATCACGCGCACATTCGCCTTGATCGGGCTATGGCCGCCCACGCGGTAGTAATTGCCGTCCGAGAGCACTCGCAGCAAACGCGTTTGCAGATCGAGCGGCATGTCGCCGATTTCGTCGAGGAACAGCGTGCCGCTCTCGGCCTGCTCGAAGCGCCCGCGCCGCGTGGCCTGCGCGCCGGTGAACGCCCCCCGCTCGTGACCAAACAGTTCGGATTCCAGTAGATCTTTCGGAATCGCCGCCGTGTTGAGCGCGATGAATGGCCCGGAGGCGCGCGGCGAATGACGGTGCAGTGCGCGCGCGACCAGTTCCTTGCCCGACCCCGATTCGCCGGTGATGAGCACCGTGGCACTCGAATGCGAGAGACGACCGATCGCCCGGAACACGTCCTGCATGGCACTCGCCTGCCCTAGGATTTCCGGCTCTTCGGTGATGCGTTCGTCGTCCGTCGCCTCGCGCAGGCTTTCTTCGACCGCGCGCAGGATCAGCTCAACCGCGCGATCGACGTCGAACGGCTTGGCGAGATACTCGAACGCGCCGCCCTGAAAGGCCGCGACGGCACTGTCCAGATCCGAGAACGCAGTCATGATGATGACCGGCAGGCCGGGATGTCGCTGTTTGACCGTCTGCAGCAGCTCGAGCCCGGAACCGCCCGCCATGCGGATGTCCGAGACCAGCACCTGCGGCGAGTCGTGTTCGAGCGCTGCGCTGGCTTCGCGCGGGCCGGTAAAGCTGCGCACCGGCAGATTGGCTCGCGAGAGCGCCTTTTCGAGCACCCATCGAATCGATTGGTCGTCGTCTACTATCCAGATCGGCTTCATTGTTCACCGTGTAACGTCTATGCCCGGCCGCAGGTGCTACGGCCGACGGCGTGAGGGCCGCTTCAGCCCAGGGGCAGCAGGATTCGGAAATCCGTCCGTCCGGGCCGGCTTTCGCATTCGATCAGACCCTCGTGACGCTGCACGAACGACTGCGCCAGTGTGAGTCCCAGACCGCTTCCCCCTTCGCGCCCGGAGACGAGCGGATAGAAGATGCGATCACGAATGTCAGCGGGAATGCCAGGCCCGTTGTCGATCACATGCAATTCCAATGCCAGCTTGTGCAAACGTTTGGCAATCGTGATCTTTCGCGCCACTCGCGTGCGCAGCACAATGCGTGCATCGCCCCGCGCAATCTGCTCGCGCAGCGCTTCGGCACCATTGCGTACGATGTTGAGCAGCGCTTGAATGAGTTGCTCCTTGTCGCCGCGAAAATCGGGCAGGCTCACGTCATAGTCGCGCTCGATCGACAGGCCCTGCGGAAACTCGGCCAGCACGACCGATCGCACGCGCTCGCACACCTCGTGAATATTGACGTCGGTGGCGATGAACGGATGACGATGCGGCTCGAGCAGGCGATCGACCAGCGTCTGCAGTCTGTCGGACTCCTTGATGATGACCTGCGTGTATTCACGCAGCTCTCGCTGATCCAGCTCGAACTCCAGCAACTGGGCCGCGCCGCGAATCCCGCCCAGCGGGTTCTTGATTTCGTGCGCCAGGTTCCGGATGAGCTGCTTGTTCATCAGTGCCTGGTCGATGATGCGCTCTTCGCGCTCGTTCTTGATCTTCTGCTCGTTCTCGATCAGCTCGACGATCACGAAATCTGGCGCGGACTCGGGGGCCGCGACGATCGCGTGCGTATGCAGCGGCTCCTGCGCGGTGCGCTCGAGCACCAAATCGAGGCGCGTCGTCTGAAAGCGATTGGCGATGAGATCCACCATCGTCGACGCGAGCACCTCGCCGTTCGTGAAGACGTCGTTCCACGTCATCTGCGACAGCGAACGCCGCGAGAGCGCAAGCAAGGCCTCGGCGGCCGGGTTGGCGAACACGACACGCAGCGTGTGCTTCTCGAGCACCAGCAAGACGGTCGGCAAGGCTTCGAGACCAGGCAACACACCGGTCGCCGCGAGCGTCGCTTCCCATGGATCGACACCCGGCGGCAATGCGCTCGCATGGCCGGCGGCGTCGGCGGTGGAATCGGCGGCCTGGGGGTCTTCGGCGGCAGCGGCGTGCTCGGCGCGCTTCGTCTGCCCTTTCCCGCCGGCACGGACACTGTTCATCAAGGATCGAGGCGATAGGTTCATGGCTGGCCACGTGGTGAATGCGGGCTGCGGATAAAAAAGGGGGATGGCCGCGGCCATCCCCCTTGCCTGTCGAGCATGACGGTCGGCCGCTGGCGTTCCGTCATGCCGGCGCATTCCCTGCGCAGCGATTCGATTACAGCGAGTAGTACAGTTCGAACTCGAGCGGGTGCGTGGTCATGGCGATACGACGCGCTTCGTCCGTCTTGAGTGCGATGTACGAATCGAGCATGCCATCCGTGAACACGCCGCCACGGGTCAGGAACTCGCGGTCTTCGTTCAGGTATTCCAGCGCCTGTTCGAGGCTCGAGCACACGGTCGGGATCTTTGCATCCTCTTCCGGCGGCAGGTCGTACAGGTTCTTGTCGGCGGCTTCGCCCGGGTGGATCTTGTTCTGCACGCCGTCCAGACCCGCCATCAGCATGGCCGAGAAGGCCAGGTACGGGTTGGCCATCGGATCCGGGAAGCGCGCTTCGATGCGGCGGCCCTTCGGGTTGGCCACGTACGGAATGCGGATCGAGGCCGAACGATTACGGGCCGAGTACGCCAGCTTCACCGGGGCTTCGAAGTGCGGCACCAGACGCTTGTACGAGTTGGTCGACGGGTTCGTGATGGCGTTCAGGGCACGGGCGTGCTTGATGATGCCGCCGATGTAGTACAACGCGAACTCCGACAGACCGCCGTAGCCGTTACCGGCGAATAGATTCTGACCATCCTTCCAGACCGACTGGTGGATGTGCATGCCCGAGCCGTTGTCGCCCACGATCGGCTTCGGCATGAACGTTGCCGTCTTGCCGTAGCTGTGCGCCACGTTGTGCACCACGTACTTCAGGATCTGCGTCCAGTCGGCGCGCTCGACCAGCGTCGAGAACTTCGTGCCGATTTCGTTCTGGCCCTGGCCCGCCACTTCGTGGTGGTGCACTTCGACCGGCACACCCAGTTGTTCGAGCAACAGGCACATTTCCGAGCGCATGTCCTGGAACGAGTCGACCGGTGCGACCGGGAAGTAGCCGCCCTTCACGCCCGGACGGTGGCCGCTATTGCCGCCTTCGAAATCCTTCGCCGACGACCACGGGGCTTCTTCCGAATTCACGCGGACGAACGAGCCCGACATGTCGGTGCTCCACTGGACCGAGTCGAAAATGAAGAATTCCGGTTCCGGACCGAAGAAAGCGGTGTCGCCGAGGCCCGTGCTCTTCAGGTAGGCTTCAGCGCGCTTGGCGATGGAACGCGGATCGCGGTCGTAGCCCTTGCCATCGGCCGGTTCGATCACGTCGCAGGTCAGCACCAGCGTGCTTTCTTCATAGAACGGGTCGATATAAGCAGTGTTCGCGTCCGGCACGAGCAGCATGTCCGAGGCTTCGATACCCTTCCAGCCAGCAATCGACGAACCGTCGAAAGCGTGACCGCTCTCGAACTTGTCAGTGTCGAAGTGCGACACCGGCACCGAGACGTGTTGTTCCTTGCCGCGCGTATCGGTAAAGCGGAAGTCGACGAACTTGACGTCTTCTTGCTTAACCAGATCCATCACATCTGCCACAGATTTGCTCATGCTATCTCCCGAAAGATTCAATCTGGCGCTGCGGACGCTTATCGCCCACGTCGCCGTACCGTCTTAACGAACTCCGCGTTCGGATTCGCCAACAATAAGCATGAAGCGTGCCAGCATTCCGCCAACCCACCTCCCCTGACCCTCGCTCTCTGATTTCTAAGCGAATATTCTATTCTGGTGCGGCCAGCATCGAAATCCCACCCGCGGGCCCGAATTCCCTAATTCGGTGCATCGCGCACCATAAAATCACTTCATTGGTGCATTTTCGAATTATGCACTTTTCCGGTGCTTTCTGCGGGCCTGTGCGGACCGAAATTGTGCGCAGTCTTGCACCGCCAACATGCGCGAGCAAGCCCCCTCCCAACGCCCGGCGTGCCTCGATGCGTCAACGAATCATGACGTCACACAAAACACCCCGCGCGCGACGGGCACGCTAGAATAAAGCACAATCATCGTCCGACGAGATCACAGCCCCATGACAAGCGCCAAAGCCATTCTCGAGCAAGCCTCCCAACGCCGCGCCAGCGCCCAGCTCGCCTACGCGGGCGCCGTGACGCCGAACGAGGCCCTGGCACTGCTCGGTGCCGATGCCAGCGTTCGCCTCATCGACGTGCGTACGCGCGCCGAACTCGACTGGGTCGGCCGTCCGCAGGTGCCCGACGGTCAATACGCCAACGTGGAATGGGTTCGCTACCCCGGGGGGGTGCCCAACGAGCACTTCCTGGAGCAACTCGCGTCGCAGACGCCCGACAAGACCACGCCGCTGCTGTTTCTGTGTCGCAGCGCCGCTCGCTCGAAGGCCGCCGCCAAGGTCGCCTATGAAGCCGGCTACACGCAGTCGTTCGACATTCTCGAAGGCTTCGAGGGCGATAAGGACAATGCAGGTCATCGGAAAACGGTGAGCGGCTGGTGCTTTCACGGGCTGCCTTGGCTCGGCGCATGAGGGGCATACCTGTGCGCCCGTGAGCGCGCATTGCCCCCCGTCGGCGCGAGCGCATCGTCACTTTTCCAGACAACCCTGAACGTCATCTACGCGAGGAAACACTGAGATGGACTGGACCGCCTTGCTCACATTCGCGCTCGCATTGTTCGTCGGCGCCGGCACGCCTGGGCCGGGCATTGCGGCCATCGTGGCGCGTGTGCTCGGACGCGGCACGCAGGGCGCGATCGCGTTCACGGCAGGCGTGGCGATCGGCGATGTCGTTTGGCTGACGCTTGCCGTGCTGGGCGTCGCCGCGCTGGCGCATACGTTCTCGGGCGTGTTCCTCGCAATCAAGTACGCCGGTGCCGCCTACCTGCTCTACCTGGCGTGGAAGATGTGGCACGCACCGGCCGCCACACCCGCAGCACCGATGGCCGCCGCGCCGCGCGAAAAATCGTGGCGTCTGTTTCTCGGCGGACTGTCGGTCACGATGGGCAACCCGAAGGTCGTTGTGTTCTACTTCGCGCTGCTGCCAAACCTGCTCGATCTGCAGCGGGTGACAGCGCTTGGCTACCTCGAAATCGTGGGGGTTACGCTGACCGTTCTCGCGCTGGTGTTCGGTAGCTACATTGCGCTTGCGGCACGCGCCCGCCGATTGCTCAGTTCGGCACGCGCGGTACGAGGCCTGAATCGTGCGACCGGCACGGTGATGGCCGGCGCCGCCATCGTCATCGCGACTCGCTGAATGTTTCACCAACGCTGAAAGCAACGCTGGCAGCGGCAGTAGCACTGACCGCCGCGTCGTAATCGCCACCCGAGGGTGGCGATTTTTTTGGCGTACGCCGCGCATTGTTGCAGTTCCCGTAAGTATTTATTCCCTCAATTGCTGTTTTTCCGCGATAGCCAGACGCTTAGACTCTGCTCAACGGTCGCACACAACGCATACCGCGCCACAGCAAAACGAATGCCGGTACCGATGCATTGCGCGCCCCCGCAACACAGAAGCACAGGAGTTGTCGTCATGAATCGCAAATCCATCGCCACAGCCGTCGTATCGGTCGTGATGGCCACCGCGGCAGGTGCCGTCTTCGCACAGGCGGGCCACACCAGCGACGCCTACCCCGACGGGTCGCAATTCGCATGGGTGCTGCAAACCTCACAGGTCTCGCGCGAACAAGTGCGCCAGGAATTGGCCGACGCGCGCGCGCAGGGTCTGATTCCGCAGAACGATTACGAGTATCCGGTACTCGCCGCGATGCAGCGCAACCAGGCGCCGGGCAAGACTCGCGCGCAGGTGTATGAGGATCTCGTGCGTGCGCGCCAGAACGGCGAGATGAAGTACTCAAACCCGTAATCCGTCGCCTAACGTCGCGACCGTCAATCAATCGCCGCAACAGTGTCGATGACGTCAACAGCGTCGGGCGCCGCTCGCAACCCACCCCGGCGAGCCTCGCCGAACACACCGTCCCTCGTCGTGTTGTCGTACCCCGGCAGCATGACGTGACGCACACAGGCAGGACGGCATCGCCAGCCTGTGTTGCGTCACCTCGCATTGTCCCGTCGACAGGCACGCGCCTGAGCCTGACCGGGGCACCCTCACGCCCGCTCGTCCAGAACACTTCCCCTTTGGCCGAGCGGACACGGACGGTTTCCCCACGGGCGCTTCGCCTGCCGCCATGCGCTCCTCCCCGAACGCATGGGACCTTCGCCCGCCCCTCGCCCAAGGGGCGGGCTTTTTTCTTGAGTCGCGCAAGCTGCGTGCTACCATGCAGCCGTTTCATTTTGCATAGACAGGATCATCCGGTGAGTCAGATCGAATTCGATATCGAGTGGACCGAACGCGCAGCGAAGAAGGCCGAAAAGCTCGTCCCCAAGGGCACCCCTCTCGCGCTGCCGCCGATCGAATGCATGCCGGCCGAAGGCGACGTACTGTTCCTCGGCCAGGGCGACAAGAAGCAACCGTTTATCGTGGTGGAGCGTCAGTACCACCACGAGGGCGAAGACGCATGGACGATCGTGCTGATTCTCGATCTGCCCGAATAACGTTGATGCCTGCTCGCGGCGTCCGGATCGAGTGAATCGGGTGTTTCGGACAGATCGCAACGCAACAACGCACGGCGCGGCCACTGGGGAAATCCCGGTTGTCGCGCCGCTTTTCTTGGAGGGGGCCGCTTTCTATACTGGAAACACAATTTAACTCTCGTCGCAGCGGCAGGGAGATCGACCATGATCATGCCCCACCTTTCCAACGCCGAACTGATCAGCATGTTCGCGATCGCGGTATTCGGTGCGATTATCGTCGGCGCCATGCCCTGCAAGGGGGTCATTCGCGTGTGCTGGCGCTCGCTGCTCGTTGTCGCCGCTGCGGTGCTTGCCGTGCTGGCGTTCGAATTGGTACCGCTGCTCGCCTGAGCTTTTTGCGGATTTTCACCATTTAGGGTTGACCCCTCGCGGAAGAGTCGATATTATTTCGGTCTCGTTGGGGCGTTAGCTCAGTTGGTAGAGCAGCGGACTCTTAATCCGTAGGTCGAGTGTTCGAGTCACTCACGCCCCACCAAACGAATTCTGAAAAAGGCTGCTACGCCGTGCAGCCTTTTTTATTCCCGGTAGCATCGGGGCGTTAGCTCAGTTGGTAGAGCAGCGGACTCTTAATCCGTAGGTCGAGTGTTCGAGTCACTCACGCCCCACCA
>NZ_CABPRU010000023.1 GCF_902459705.1 Pandoraea terrigena
GGGGCGGCTTCAGAATTCGGAAAATATTGCCCTCTAAGACCACGCGAGTTAGCGCTCGGCTGGACGCCGCAAGGGGCGGAACTTTCCTGCTTCCGGTTTATGGCTCATGCGCCACACGTAGTCGCCGGTCAGGTTGATATGCTCCCACCCCAAGGGCGACAAATAGGGATACAGCGCCGGATCGACCGGCATGCCGCGGCTCTCCATTGCCTGCACAGCGCGCTCAAGATAGACGGTGTTCCAGAGAACGATCGCCGCAGTCACCAGGTTTAGTCCGCTGGCGCGATACCGTTGTTGCTCGAAACTGCGATCGCGTATTTCGCCGAGACGGTAGAAGAAGATGGATCGCGCAAGCGCATTGCGGGCTTCCCCCTTGTTCAAACCAGCATGCGTGCGGCGGCGCAATTCGAGATCCTGAAGCCAGTCCAGGGTGAACAACGTCCGCTCGATGCGGCCGAGTTCGCGAAGCGCGACGGCCAAGCCATTCTGCCGAGGATAGCTGCCAAGCTTGCGCAGCATCAGGGAGGCTGTGACTGTGCCCTGCCGGATAGATGTAGCGAGGCGGAGAATCTCGTCCCAGTGAGACCGGATCAGGTTTTCCCGATACGTGCCGCCAATCATCGGTGCCACGGCCGGATAGTCATCTGGGCTACCTGGGATATACAGCTTTGTTTCCGCAAGATCGCGAATGCGGGGCGCGAATCGGAACCCGAGCAGGTGCATCAGGGCAAAGACGTGGTCGGTGAAGCCGTTGGTATCCGTGTAATGCTCCTTGATTCGCAGATCTGACTCGTGATGAAGCAGGCCGTCAAGTACGTAGGTGGAATCACGAACGCCGACGTTCACCAGCTTGGTGTGATATGGCCCATACTGGTCCGAGATATGGGTGTAGATCATCCGGCCGGGCTCCGAACCATACTTCGGGTTGACGTGGCCAGTGCTCTCGGCCCACCCGCCGGCCTTGAAACGCTGACCGTCTGAGGACGAGGTCGTGCCATCACCCCAATGCGCGGCAAATGAATGCGCCGACTGCGCGTTGATCAGCTCTGCCAAGCTTTGCGAATATGTGTCGTCCCGGATATGCCAGGCTTGCAGCCACGCCAGCTTGGCATACGTGGTACCGGGACAGGATTCTGCCATCTTGGTCAGTCCGAGATTGATGGCATCGGCAAGAATCGTCGTCAACAGCAACGTTTTATCGGAGGCTGGCTCGTCGGTTTTCAGGTGCGTGAAATGGTGAGTGAATCCGGTCCATGCATCCACCTCCATCAGGAGCTCGGTAATCTTGACGCGTGGCAGCATGAGGGACGTCTGGTCGATCAATGTCTGTGCCTCCATCGGGACAGAGGCGTCGAGCGGCGAGATCTTCAAGCCAGACTCAGTGATGATCGCATCCGGCAGCTTTTTTGCGGCGGCAAGCCGGTTAACGGTGGCCAGCTTCATTTCCAGTAGCCGGCGCCGCTCTTCCAGGAAACGGTCGCAATCGGTAGTTACCGGCAGTGGCAGCAAGCGGTTCTCCCTAAGCGCACCGAACTTTTCGGTCGGCAGCAGATATTCCTCGAAGTCCTTGAATTGCCGCGATCCTTCAACCCAGATATCACCGGAACGCAGGCGGTTCCTCAGTTCGGACAGTGCGCACATTTCATAGAACCGTCGGTCGATGCCGTTCTTGGTCTGTACCAGAGGCTCCCAACGTTTCTTGATAAAGGAGGTCGGTGCGTCGGCCGGGACCTTACGGGCGTCGTTGGCGTTCATTGTCCGGATCGTTTCGATCGCCGCCAGTAAGTCCCTGGCTGCCGGCGCTGCACGCAGTTTCAATATGTCGAGGAACTCGGGTACATAGCGACGCAGCGTGGAGAAGTAGTCGCCAACCAGATGCAGGAAATCGAAGGTTTCTGGCTGCGCAAGCTGTTCGGCCTCCGAGACGCTCTTCGTGAAAACGTGCCAAGGCATCACAGCTTCGATCGCCTCGAATGGGTCGCCGCCGCTCTCTTTGGCCTTCAGAAGGGCGCGGCCGATCTTCGAGTACTGGTGGATCTTGTCGTTGAGCGCCTTGCCTGACAGGTGAAACTGCTCGCGGTGCTTCTTCTTTGCCAGATTGAACAGCCGTCCAAGGATACGGTCATGGAGGTCGACGATTTCGTCGGTCACCGTTGCACGAGCCTCAACGACGATCGCGGTCAGCGTTGCGTGACGGCGTTGTTGCTCGAATTTCGCAAGGTCATAGGGTGTCATCTGGGCCCCCTCGCGGGCAATCTTGAGCAGCCGGTTCTGGTGAACCAGTCGTTCGATTCCATCTGGCAGGTTGATCGCTCGTAGCATCTTCAAGCGATTGATGTGCTGCAACATCTGGCGAGAACTGGCCTTGCCCGGAGGTAAGCGCAGCCAGGCAAGCCAGGTTAGGCGCCCATCGGGCCGGCGATGCAGAAGTTGATCCAGTTGATGTCGGTGGTGATCTGTGAGCGGTTCGGTCAAGACCTGGTATATGCGACGAGTTGCTCGCGTCACGGCTTCCGCACAGATGCGCTCCATTACGTTGACGCCGGGGAGCAGCAACGCCTGCTGCCTCAGAAAATCGATCAGTGCTGTGGCCAAGATGATTCCCTTGTCGGTCTGCTGCGCTAGCTCGACGAGTGCCTGCACTGCTGCGCGATAGTCGGCCATTGTGAAAGCACGCATCTGGAGCACGGCTTGCAGTTCTGCCTGATGCTCTCTACGGGTCTTATCGCGCCTTCCGTAGTCTTCCCAATGCGATGGCGCGATGCGTAGCTGACGAGCTACCATCTCGAGCAATGCTTGGGGTGGTTCCTCGCCGGCGGACAGCATGATGCCGGGATAGCGCATGTAGCAGAGCTGCACGGCGAACCCGAGCCGGTTTTCAGCGCCGCGACGCTGCCGGATTAGTGCAAGGTCCGTTTCATTGAACGTGTAGTGGCGAATGAGCTCGTCCTCACTGTCCGGGAAAGAAAGCAGACTTTCTCGCTCGGTGTTGGAGAGTACGGTACGACGTGGCATGCCATTCCTTGAAAAAACGGATTCCAGCGGGGGGCGCTACGCCGATTTCCGTGGGTAAGGTTTGTGAAAATTGTGCAGTCTATATCGTCGTGCTGAGATAATGGGTATTATCGCGTTATGCGTTTTCTGCAACGTAACCGATCCACATGAAAACGGGCCAGACCACTGCTTCCACTCCGACCGGCTTCCCGGATGCCGACTCGCTGGCTGCATTGCGTGGCTGGTACGCAGGGCTCAGTTCCCGCGTGGCTGTCGAGCACTACCTGGGGGCTCGCAAGGCCGCTGGCCAATCCGCGCGCGGGATATTGGGAAGTATCCGTCGGCAACTCATCGTGTTCGCTAACAGCCGCCACCGACCAGATCTGGCTAATGTGTTTCTGCACGCCCCCTTAGAGCGGCACGGACGTGCCGGTGCCATCGAACACGCGATCCGGCTGTTGTCAACGTTGCCGACTCCGCAGCCAGAAATCAGCGACGACATCGATCTATGGCTCTCGCCAAGGGCCGTCAGGGCGCTGCAGGCGCACGGCATCCGCACACTCTCGGAACTGACCGTCAGAATCCCGCGCCGGCGTGGCTGGTGGAAAGCGATCGATGGGCTTGGCATGACCGGCGCCCGACAGGTAGAGGCCTTCTTTGCCGCACATCCGCGCCTGACCGATCGCGCCCGGGCTCTGATTGTCGTCAGCCATCCCCACGGCATCGTGCCGTGGGAGCAGTTGCGTGTGCCGCGCGATGTCGATGGCTCGCAGGGCAGCTTCCGCGCACCGCGCGAGGCCTGCACGCTGAACGCAACGAACGATTATGAGGCGGTACACGCCTGGCTATCGCTCCACGAAACAGCCGCCACGCAGCGCGCGTATCGCAAGGAAGCCGAGCGGCTGATCCTTTGGGCAGTTGTCGAGCGGGGTCGGGCGCTCTCGTCGCTGACAACCGATGATGCCATCGCGTACCGGGCTTTCGTTCGGCGCCCAACGCCGCGCGAGCGCTGGGTTGGGCCGCCGCGGCCGCGTGACTCGGTGGAGTGGCGCCCCTTCTCAGGTGGCCTGTCGGCACGCTCGGCCGCCTATGCGCTCACGGTGTTGTCGGCCCTGTTCCGGTGGCTCATCGAGCAGCGCTACGTGCTGGCCAACCCGTTTGCCGGCATCAAGGTTCGCGGCCATGCCTCGCGACCGGCGCTGGATACGGCTCGAGGCTTTACCGAAGGGGAATGGCTACTGCTGCGGGCCATCGCGGACGGTCTGGAGTGGTCCTACGGCTGGTCCGAGCCGGCGGCGCAGCGCCTACGCTTTCTGCTCGACTTCGGCTATGCGACGGGTCTGCGCGCCAGCGAACTGGTCGGAGCCACACTTGCTAACGTCCGGCTCGACGAGCACGGCGATCACTGGCTGCATCTGGTCGGCAAAGGTGGAAAGCCAGGCAAGGTTGCCGTGCCGCCGCTCGCGTCGACGGCGCTCGACCACTACCTGGTGCAACGTCAATTGCCTGTAAGCCGGGAGCGGTGGAACCCGAAGACACCCGTGGTGGGCAGCTTGGGCGAGGATGGCGCCGTCGGCATTTCCGGTGCTCATCTTTGGCGCTTGCTGCGGCGGTTCTTTGTGCAGGCCGCTGACGCCATCGAAGCCGATCACCCAGTGGCGGCGGAGAAGCTGCGCCGTGCAACGCCCCACTGGATGCGGCACAGTCACGCCAGCCACGCACTGGCCCGCGGGGCTGAGCTCACCGCCGTGCGCGACAACCTGCGCCACGCGTCGATCGCCACCACGTCCATGTACCTGCACGGCGACGAACTTGAGCGTGCAAGGCAGATGCGGCAGGCATTCGGCGCTCGCAGATAGGCGCTCGAAACTGAGAGATTTTCGGGTGCCCGCATTCGCTGGTTGATGCCCTCATTGAATGCTGCAATGCAAGGGGCCAACAAATCGGAAACACGATTTCGCAGGCGGGTCGGCTGTCCCAGTTCGCCCCTCTGCCGTTCGCCCTCTCGTCCGGCTAACGGCAGCTTTCAAGGTACAACGGTCTTCGCTCTTTTCGCGGCGTTCGACAGGTGCTCGGCCAAAGCCGCCGGGCAACAGTTGACCGCGCGCGGCAAGCAGGGAGTTCCCGCTCTGCAGAAGTGCATCGACTCTGGTATTGCAACCGCAGTTCGATTGCCCCCAGCAGGAGCAAAATCCTATGACAGTGAATTGGCTAGATGATGGTTATCGTCCGAACAAGTTCCGTTGTATCTGCAGCAAGTGTTGCTCTATGACTTGGCGCGCAGTAACCTCGTCTCGGTCCTTCAGGGCATTCACCAGGGCCCGATGCTGTTCCTCGTAGGTGGTACGCCGTTCTGGGGTTAGCGAACGCTGCTTTAGCCGCCCCCATTCGCCTTGCTCGCGAACTTGCGTGGCCAGTTCCAGAATCTGCCGAATGAAGTTGTTGTGAGTCGCCACGGCAAGAGCTTCATGCAGAGCCCCGTCCCAGTGCTCAAACTCTTCTACCGTCTTCGCCTCTTCTGAGCGCTCGATACATTCGTCCATGCGGGCAAAGTCCTGCGGCGTCCCATACTGGACTATTAGCGACGGCAGCATGGGTTCGATCAGGAGCCGTGCCTGCATCAACTCAGCAGGACTGATTGCCCCAATGCCCTTGCCAGCCGCAGCCGCGGGAGTTGTCTCTGGCGCCGCGGCCACAAAGGTCCCGCTGCCGACCACTTGCGTGATGAGTCCACGGCTCTTCAGCTCTCCCAAGACCCGTCGAACGGCACCACGCGAAGCATTGAATCTTTCGCTGAGTTCTCGCTCGGCGGGCAGCTTGATGCCCACGGCCAACGTTCCATTGCTGATCTCCTCAACCAGATAGCGGGCAAGCTCCTTCGCCCCATTGGTGCGGACCACTTGGCTCACTTCGATTTCGCTCACGGCAGGCTGTTCAGTCACTTGTAATGCGTAAATTCTAGCATGCAGTACCAATTGGTCAATATTTTTTGCGAAGTGTCTTGCGTTGGTTCTTTTATGGTACTACATTGTGATCCACGTCCAGACCAATTTGGCACTTTCAGAAGAGGATGACATGAAATTTGCAACGCTCCAAACCGCGCAGGGGAAGCTAGTTTCACTGGTAAACACTGAGTCTCAGCAGTATTGGCCGCTCCAGGATTTGGTTCCTGGGTTCATTGGTGACATGATCCAATTGGTTCATGTCTTTCCCGAAATCAAGGACCGCCTGGCGCCCACCGGCGAAGGCAAGCCCCTCTCGCAGGCGATTGTGCTCGCCCCAATCGAGCAGCCGCGCCGCAATATCTTCTGCGTCGGCAAGAACTACCACGAGCACGCGAAAGAATTCTCGCAATCCGGCTTCGACAGCAGCGCCAAGGAGGGTGAGCACGCCCCAGAAGCGCCGGTTGTCTTTACAAAGCCCGCCTCAACGGTCATTGGCCCGGGCAAGAAGGTACCAAGCCACCCGAACGTGACGAAGCAACTAGATTACGAGGCAGAACTGGCAGTCGTCATCGGCAAGGCCGGCCGTGCGATCCGCAAGGAAGACGCGTACAAGCATGTCATCGGCTACACCATAGTGAATGACTTCACCGCCCGCGACCTGCAGAAGACACACCGACAGTGGTTCCTTGGCAAGTCATTGGACGGCTTCTGCCCGATGGGCCCGTATCTCGTCACGGCAGATGAAGTCGACGTCGAAAATCTTGACGTGAAGTGCTGGATCAACGACGAACTGCGCCAGGAGTCCAACACCAGCCAGCTCATTTTCGACATTCCCACGCTAATTGAGACCATCTCTGCCGGCATCGAGCTGCAGCCCGGCGATGTCATCGCAACAGGCACCCCCGCAGGTGTCGGCATTGGCTTCAACCCGCCGAAATTCGTAAAGGCCGGCGATGTCATGCGCATTGAGATCACTGGCCTGGGCACCCTGGTCAACGAGGTGGAGTAATGACGACCGAAGTGATCAACGGCCTCGCCGTCGAGATATACGGGGATGGCCAGCCTTTGCTGTGCATCCACGGTCTTGGCGGATCTTCGAACACCTGGACTCCAGTCCTTCCCGCGATGGAAGGCTTCAAGGTAATCCGAATCGACCTTCCGGGAAGCGCACGTTCCGCGCTGCCCGCCGAGTCACTCTCCATTGCAGGCTATGTCGCTGCGATCGCAACGACCCTGGATGCGCTCGCCGCGCAACAGGTTCACGTGGCTGCTCACAGCTTGGGAACCATCATTGCCCAGCACTTCGCAGTGACGTTCCCTGAGCGGGTTCAGAGTCTAGCTTTGTTCGGGCCCCTACTCGCTCCGCCTGAGCAAGGCAGGCCTGCCATTCATGCCAGGGCCCAGCTAGCTCGCGAGGGAATTAGCGGCATGCAGCAAATCGCCGATGCCATCGTCAACGGCGCGACCAGCCGCGAAACGAAGGAGCAGCAACCCGCTGTCCTGGCGTTGGTCAGGGAAAGTGTGATGCGTCAGCCCCCCGAAGGCTACGCCCAAAGCTGCGAAGCCTTGGCGGCGGCCCAGCCGGCGCAAGTTGAACAGATCAGCGTCCCAACGCTATTGGTGACGGGGGACCAGGACGGTGTTGCGCCGCCCGCTACAGTGCAGGCCATGGGCGAACGCATCGCTGGCGCCAACGTCTTTGTCCTGACCGGTTGCGGACACTGGACAACCTTCGAAAAACCGATCGAGTGCGGCAACTTGCTGCGCGAGTTCTACCGCGATCAAAGCTAAACCAGTTTGGAGGAGACAACAATGACCAAAACAGTATTCCACAACGTCACCATTTTCGACGGCACCGGCTCGGACCCCTATACTGGTTCCGTGCTGATTCAAGACGACCGCATTGCCTCCATCGTTCGAGGCGACCAGGAAATTGACGCGCCGGACGCGCGCGTTTTCGACGGTCGCGGCCGTTTCCTGATGCCCGGCATGACAGAGGCACACACGCATTTTTCCTGGAACGACCAGCCCTCGCTGTCGGCCATCCAGTTCATGCCCCCCGAGGAGCACATCCTCTGGTGTGTGCGCGTCGCAAAGCGGTACCTCGACATGGGATGGACCTCTGCCATTGGTGCTGCCGCGGCTAAGCCTCGGCTTGACGTCGTCCTGCGCAACGCCGTCAACGCGGGGGAGTTCCCTGGTCCGCGCTATCTGGCAGGCAGCCAGGAAATCACCACCATCGGCGGTCTCGGCGACAACACCCTGCCGCACCTGCCGTTTGAAGCGCTGAGTTTTGGTAGCGTCTGCAGCGGCCCCGAAGAAATTCGCCGCTCCGCACGAACGTTCATCAAGTACGGCGTCGATCATCTCAAGATCAATCTGTCCGGCGAATACATTGCAGGCTTGCCTGCGGAACTGTCGCCTTTCTCGGAAGAGGAAGTCGCCATGCTGGCTGCCGAAGCAAAACGTTACGGCAAGCGGGTCGCAGCGCACGCACGATCGAGCGAGTCAGTCAAACAATGTGTTCGTCACGGCCTGGAACTGGTCTACCACGCCAGCTTCGCCGACGAAGAGGCGCTCGACATGCTGGAGGCCAACAAGGACAAGCACTTTGTGGCGCCCGGTATTGGCTGGCTTGTCAGGACTTGCTTCAACGCGTCTGAATATGGCATCACGCCCGAGGTCGCTGCAAGAATGGGTTATAAGCGCGAGCTCGAGATTGCCTCGGAGACCCTCTCGAAGATGCACAAGCGCGGCATCCGTATCCTTCCTGGCGGCGACTACGGCTTTGCATGGCTGCCGCATGGCACCAATGCAAATGATCTGCAGTACTTTGTCGACTACATCGGAATGACGCCTAAGGAAGCGCTCTTGGCGGCCACCAAACTTGGCGGGCAGATCATGATGCGTCCGGATGAGCTCGGCCAACTCCGCGAGGGCTTCATCGCCGACGTTGTCCTGATCGATGGCAACCCACTAGAAGACCTGAGCATTCTCACCGATCCGAATCGTATCGCGCTGGTCATGAAGGACGGTGTCATTCACAAGGAATGTAGGGATGTCCGTCCGCCCAGTGCGGCCCTACATATCGCCAGCGAGGATCGTCCGCTCGTCGATGAAGGTGTGCGTAAGGCAATGCACTGAAGGACCAGGGGAAGGCGCCAGTCAATCGCCAACTGACGACATGCGTCGGTTGGTGCGAGGACTCGCCTACTCCCCGAGTGAGTGGCGGGCACTGACGCGCGAAACTGTGTAGCACAACCCCAAAGCCATAGGCAAGGCAGAAAGGATGTCCCGCATAAGTTCTCTGTTCAGTCAAAGGGGTATTGCTCGCTACATAAGGCAAGCGAATTGGTAAGAGCAGCCAACGGCATCGACCCAACAACGATTGGCGTGGCAGTCAGGAGGAGACGCAATGTGTGATTGTATTGGCCAAGCGCTTGAGCTTGGCATGAGCCGCCGTGGTTTTTTTAAGTCTGGATGGAAACTCGCAGGTGCGGCTGGACTACCACTACTGGTCGGGCAGCCCTTAAATGCCGCGGAGGTGTCCAACCGTGAAGCAGCGGTTTCCGCATCGAAAGTTGCAGCGCAGCAGTTCGATACGCGGTTGGTCCTGCTTGGCACTGCCGGCGGACCAGTTTGGTGGCCGAATTGTGATCGAGAAGGCATTTCATCGGCCTTGGTCGTAGGCGATGCCGTCTATGTCGTCGACTGTGGTGACGGCGTCGGCAAGCGATATAAGCAGGCTGGATTGGGACAAAATAACTTGGTGTCTGGCATGTCCGGTATGGAGAATCTGCGAGGCATCTTCCTGACGCACTTGCACTCCGACCATACGGTTGATTACTTCAACCTGTTCCTCTTTGGCTGGTATAACGGCCTGACCGGGGTGAAGCAGCCGGTGCACGTCTATGGACCAGGACCGCGCGGCCAACTGGAGCCAATTTTCACTCCTCCGGGTCAGCCTCCCCGGAAAGAGCCGGCACTGGTCAATCCTGAAAATCCCACGCCTGGTACGGTCGATATGACCAATTATCTTTATCAAGCGTTTGCGGTGGATATCAACGACAGGCTGCGAGATGCTGGCCGGCAGGACCTGCGTGAGCTCATCAAGGTCCACGACATCAAACTCCCGCACATTCCGGGCTTCAAGAGCCCGAATGAAACGCCCGAACCCGAAATGGCACCCTTCGTCATCCATGAGGACGATCGCGTCCGCGTGTCCGCGACGCTCGTCAACCATTTCCCTATCTGGCCAGCCTACGCTTACCGTTTCGATACCGATGATGGGTCGGTGGTCTTTTCCGGTGACACATGCCCGAGTAAGAATCTGATTCGGCTTGCCAAGGACGTGGATGTCCTCGTCCATGAGGTGATAGATGTCGCATGGGTCGATGCCTTGTTTCCGCCGCCCGTCACAGCCAAGGAGGAGGCATTCAAGAACCACCTGCTCAGTTCGCACACATCAATCGACGACGTCGGCAAAGTCGCGGAGGCGGCAGGTGCCAAGACGCTCGTGTTGTCGCATATCGCGCCGGGCCATGCGCCGAAAGAGAATCTAATGCGCGCTCAACGCAATTTCTCCGGCCAATTGATTGTAGGCGATGACCTAATGCAAATCGGCGTTGGGCGGAAGCGCTCCAAACGAAAGAGCGGCTAACCCGCCGCACGATAGGCGGCCCCGTCGGGACGGGATCGATAGCCGCCAAGATCCGTCCATGAGGGGTGGCAGCCCTGCCATCCCTCTGACCCTCTGAAAACACCGCCCAATCCGGGTGGCAGCCCAGAATGAAAGTTGCCCTATGAAACGGACGCTTATTGCAGCCGCAATCGCTACTGCCTGCTCGTACACCCATGCACAATCGTCCGTCACTCTCTATGGCGTGGCAGATGCGGGCGTGGAGTTTCTGAACCATGTCCCCAATGCAGCCGGCCAAGCCAATAGTCTGGTACGCATGACCTCCGGGAACACTGCCGGCAGTCGCTGGGGCCTGCGCGGAGTGGAGGATCTCGGGAACGGACTGAAAGGCGTATTCGTGCTGGAGGGCGGCATGGCTCTGGATTCTGGCATGGCCGTGCAAGGCGGACGGCTGTTCGGTCGAAAAGCATATGTTGGTATAGACAGCAGCCGATTTGGACAGATTACGCTCGGCCGCCATCACAACCTGCTCTTCGATCTGATCATCTCATTCGACCCGATGCTGTTCGCTCCAAAGTATTCGTCGTTCAATCACGACGCCTGGCTGGCGGGGCGAACCGATAACTCAGCGAAATACACCGGTACGTTCGGCGGGTTGACGGTTGCGGCACTCTACAGTTTCGGTGTCGATTCAAGCGTGGCCAATGGTTCCGAGGTTCCGGGAAACAGTCGAGTTGGACGGGATATGAGCGCTGGGTTCACGTATCAGGCCGGCAAATTCCGCGTCGGCGGTGCCTACGACCAACTCAACGGCAGTTCTGCCGTTACGGATGGTAAGACCGAGCGTCGCTATGTGGGAGCGGTGGCTCTCGATATAAATCCTGTTAGCGTGTATGTGGGTTATCGCCGGTTAGTAAGTCAACTCGTGACATCGATGCCACGAACGGACCTTCTTTGGGCAGGTGTGAACTGGAATCTGGCGCCATCCTTTGCATTAACAGGTGCAGCCTATAAGACCAATGACCGGACCTCGGCAAAAGACCCTGTCTCCTTTGTGCTGTCAGCCGACTATCGCTTTTCCAAGCGCACTGACGCCTACATCACGGCCTCCTATACAAAGAACAATGGCGGCTCAGCACTTGGCGCTAACGGCTACGACGGCTCAGTATTGCCCGGGAATAACCAGTTCGGTACAGTAATCGGGCTGCGCCATAGTTTTTGACCTGCAGTACTCCCTCTCGCAAGTCCGCGCTGTGCCATGAGCAAGTGCAATCGCATGGAAGGAATACGAACCAGGCAAGCATATCAGGGCTGAGACTTGGTCGAGCCATGTTCACCGGTTGTCCACTTTGACCGATGAAGGAACGTTCATCTCGTCAGTTGAATGGCCTCTTTTTTGGGCGAAGCCGACGTCTGACCGTCCGAGTGGCGCGACGGCCGAATGGCCCATCCTGGCCGTTCGGCGCCCTCCAACCACCCGCGTCACACGATACGTTGCGCCGCACAAGACGAATTCAACCACGAAATACGGATACCCAGATCTTCTTGCTGGCTGCGAGCCAACGTCTGCGATAGGACAAAAGTCTTAACGGGCAATATTTTCCGAATTCTGAAGCCGCCCC
>NZ_CABPRU010000024.1 GCF_902459705.1 Pandoraea terrigena
GGCAGGCGTTGCAGGCTGGGTGCTTAGCTGCGCGAGCTCTTCTTCGATGGCCGCGATATCGGCATCGATGCTCTCGTCGAGCAGGCTCGCTTGCGTGCTGTCGAGCTGCTCGCTGCGTTTGCCGAACTGGTACCGCTTGATCATCGCCATCTCATGCGTGAGTTGGTCGATACGCGTCTGACGGTAGTGGAGTTCGCGATCCTTCTCGCCGACCTTGGCGATCAGCTCAGCCGCGAGCGTGCGAAGCTGCTCCGGGCTGAGGTGGTCGAGGTTTGCGGGTAAGTTCATGGGGCTCAGTTTGCCAGAGCCTGGCACCGCTGCCCATTGGATCAACACCGGATTGCACCGGCATCAGAGGATTGTGATCACCCCGTGCTCGCCCAAGCGCTGCCAGGGTAGCCCGAGCACCAGCGCCTGCAACTGCTCCGGCGTGAGGGCAAGCTCCGTGGCCAGCCCCTCGCCGGGCCAGATGAAGCGGCCCTTGTTCAGGCGCCGCGCCGCCAGCCATACGCCGATGCCGTCATGCACCAACACCTTCATGCGATTGCCGCGACGGTTGGCGAACAGATACGCGTGATGCGGGCGGGCCGCGCCAAACACCTTCACCACGCGAGCCATCGCCGTGTCGCTGCCGGCGCGCATATCCAGCGGCTCGACCGCTAGCCAGATTTGGTCGACACGGATCATCGCAGCCAGTCCCGTAACCAGGTGGCACAACCGACTGCGTCCTCCAGGGGCCATCGCACGATGATGCGCGTATCGCCCCGGGCGACATCGATCTGGATATCTTGGCGTAACGCGGGCATTGACGTCGCACGCGAAGGTGCGGCAATTGGAATGAACGACGGCGTCGCCATCGCCAGTTGCCCTGCCTCCGCCAACCGAAGCCATTTGTGCACGATATTGGCGTTCATGCCGTACTTGAGCGCCACGCTCGACACCGATCTGTCCCCAGCCTTGCACTCGGCCACAACCTCGCTCTTGAACTGCTTCGAGTAGGAGCGCCGTACACGCTTAACCGCTAATTCTGTGCCCATCATCGCGTCCGCTTAAATTTAAGCGGACACTATCTGTCGGCACAACGAGACCCGCAAGATGGGTTCGCCAGCCGCTTACGGTGCTCAAACGTATAGCTACGCTTTACCCACTTTCTTACTGCATCTCGCAGTTGGTCCTGGTCGTCAGTGAATTCGAAATCCATGCTCTACTCCTTTATCCGAGGACCACTTGCGAAACAATGTTACGCTGCACTTCATTGGAGCCACCGTAGATAGTGGTTTTCCGCAGATTAAAATATGTCGCGGCAAGCGGAGCGTTCCGTCGCTCTCCACCTGGGAACTCGCCATCCCACTCCGTCAACATAGCGTCTTGAATAAATGGGAGGCTATAGGGACCTGCAGCCAGCATCATCAATTCACTGTAGCGCTGTTGAATCTCACTGCCTCGGATTTTCAGTAGGCCTGCGATATCCAATGGATTCTTCCCGGATTTTTCTGCCGAGATAACGCGAAGAACCAGCATTTCGAGCGCGATAATATCTACCTCGAGCTTCGAAACCTCGTCTTTGAAACGAGGGTCGTCCATCATGCCTTCTGCAGCCGCGATTCGCTTCAGGCGTCGGAGCTCACGCTTGGCACGCCCGACTTCTGCAATGTTCGAGCGTTCGTGACTGAGAAGGTGTTTGGCATAGGTCCAGCCCTTATTTTCTTCGCCAATCAGGTTCTCAACGGGGACCTCAACATTGTCGAACCAGACCTCATTGACCTCGCACTCGCCGTCCAGCAGCTTAATGGGCCGAACCGTGACGCCAGGCGAACGCATGTCAATGAGCAGGAAACTGATCCCTGCCTGCGGCTTCCCTTCTGTATTGGTCCGGACGAGACAGAAAATCCACTCCCCGTACTGAGCCAACGTGGTCCAGATCTTTTGACCATTGACTATGTACTTGTCTCCCTTTCGCTCCGCTCGTGTCTTGAGCGAAGCCAGGTCGGAACCCGATCCCGGCTCGCTGTAACCCTGGCTCCACCAAACATCGCCCGTCACAATGCCGGGCAAGAAGCGCGCCTGTTGCTCAGCGTTACCAAATGCCATGATGACTGGTGCCACCATGACAGGCCCATAGGGCACGAGTCGCGGTGCTCCTGCCAACGCGCACTCTTCCTCGAATATGTGCCGCTGCACTGGTGTCCAGCCCGTGCCGCCGAACTCGACTGGCCACTTATACGTCAGCCAACCCTTTTTCCCCAGAATTTGGTGCCAACGCTGCATATCGGTGCGGGATAGCTGCAGTCCGTTGTGCACCTTGTGCGAGATCTCCTTCGGCAAATGGGCGTCGATCCACGCATGTACCTCTTTTCTAAATTCCTGCTCTTCTTCTGTGAAATTCAGATCCATTTCTCAGTCCCCTACTGTGTTAGTTAGTCCTAGCGGCCCACGAAAACGGGAGCGCGACGCTCCTTGGCCGCCAACGCCCCTTCCCGGGCGTCTTCACTCCTGGCCAGCATCTGAGCTTGGTACTGGGCGCTATAGCCTGCCTCAACCAGTCCTACCGGAATCGAGTGTCTCGCCGCCTGTTTGAGGAAACGCAGTACCAGCGGCGCTGCGCTCGCAATCTGACGCGCTGTCACTAGAGCTGCCTCTGTTTCGCTTCCTGGTTCACAGAGTTCGTTTACGAATCCGACTTCATAGGCCCGTTGGGCGGATACCGGGCGCCCGGTCAACATGAGCTCCATCGCGATCTTGTGGGGAATCCGACCGACCAGCGAGCTAATCAAGCCGGCTGCCATGCCTAGGCGACCTTCGGGATAAACGAAGGTCGTTGCCGAAGTCGCTACACAAAGATCGCAGAATGCAAGCATCGATACGCCCGCCGCTATCACGGGGCCATTAACCGCTGCAATAACCGGCTTTCCAATGTCAAATGCGACATTGGGAATGGCATGCCAAAAGGAATCCGGTGGATCGTTCGTGTCGAGGCCTGCCGTAAACACCGACCCCTCTGCACGTAGCAGGGCAACGCGATCCTCTGAGCCCGCGAAGTCTTGCCACGCGTCGTGCAACGCGTCGCACATTTCCGAGTTCAGCGCGTTTCTCTTATCCGGCCGATTCATCGTAATGACCCGGACGAAATTTTCTGATTCGATTTTTATCAACTCGGCCATGGCGTTCTTAACGCTTCTTGTTCAGGAAGGATTTGAAGATTTCCTGAGTGGCTTCGGTATTCAAGAGTTCGGCGAACATCTTCACTTCCAGGTCGAGCGCAGAACCCACAGCGGCACGATTCTCGTGGTTCAACATCCGCTTTGTCGCGCGTACCGAAGCCTTGGGAAGCTTTGCCAGTTCGGCAGCCGTTTCGCGCGCCCGTGCAAGGGCTTCCCCGTCCTGCGTCAGCGACGTCAGAAGCCCGGCATCGAAAGCTTCTTCTGCATCAAAGAACTTTCCAAGCATCAACCACTCACGTGCCTTCCGGACACCTACCAGCGATTCGAGCAGGTAGCTGGATGCGCCCTCGGGGCACAGACCCAGCGATACGAACGGCATGCGGAAGCGCGCATCTTGGGATGCGTAGGCAAAATCGACGTGTTGCAGCATCGTGGCGCCGATTCCAATCGCCAGTCCCTCGACTGCTGCGATTAGCGGCACATCGATCGCGGCCATCTTCCGGAGAAGCGTGACAGCAGGGGAATCTTCATTACCCCGCCGGGTCTGGAAATCATTGATATCGGCACCGACAGTGAAGTGTCCGCCCGCACCATGCACGATGACTGCGGCACATTCCTTGTCCGCGTTGGCCTCATCCAGAAGACGGGTCAGTTCCTGGTACATCGCGGCGCTGATCGCATTGCGCTTTTCTGGACGCGCAATGCAAATCTCCAGGACGTTTCCGACATTATTAGCTTGGATGCTCATGATTGCTCCTGAAGTGTCTTTTTTGACGTTTGGCAACTAATCACCCCACGTTCTTCGAGACCGGCGATGTGGTCCGCGGAAAGTTCTAGCAAGTCGGAAAGCACGTCTTCTGTGTGCTGACCGAGTTTCGCGGGCGCCCGAACGTAGTGCACCGGCGTTTTACTGAATTTGATGGGATTGGCGATGCCCCGTACCGAGCCGATACCTTTGTCAACCGGCACGTCGATCGCCATCTGACGGTGGATGACCTGTGGGTGAGCAAAGGCTTCCTTGTAGGTATTGATACGACCGTGCGGGATATCCGCTGCGGAGAACGCGGCAAGCCAATGCTCGGTTTGGCGCGCCGCAAGAACCGACGACACCTGCGCAATTAGCGCCTCTCGATTCCGAATGCGTCCGGATGCGGAATAGAACGTCGAATCCCGGGCCAGTTCTTTGGCGTCGATCGCTTGGCAAAAGCGTTGCCACTGGGAATCGTTCCCCACAGCAACTACCACCTTACCGTCTGCCGTATCAAAGACTTGATACGGTACGAGAGACGGATGCGCGTTCCCCCACCGGTGCGGTTCGGCGCCATTGATCAGGCACGACAATCCCTGATTCGACGACAAGCCAACCAGACAATCGAGCAGTGCCAAATCGATGTGCTGACCTTCTCCCGTGACATTCCTGTGGTTCAACGCGGCGAGGATCGCGACCGTCGCATACAGTCCCGTCGTCAGATCAGCAATGGCGATCCCGACCTTCTGTGGCCCACCACCAGGCTCGTCATCACGCTCGCCCGTTATGCTCATCAGCCCGCTTTCCCCCTGGAAAACGAAGTCGTAGCCGGGGCGGTCAGCGTACGGCCCGGATTGGCCGTACCCGGTGATAGAGCAATAGATCAGGCGCGGATTGATCTTTTTCAGACTGTCGTAGTCAAGCCCTCGACGAGCCAGATCACCAACCTTAAAGTTCTCTACAAAGATGTCGCACTCAAGAACGAGCTTACGGATCAGATCCGCACCGTCTGGGTTGGCGATGTCCACGCCAACCGATCGTTTGTTCCGATTTGCGGAAGCGAAGTAGGTGGAATCCTCAAGCACTTCCGCTTCACTCGTCATCGCATACGGCGGCCCCCACTGCCGCGTATCATCCCCTCGCGATGGGTGCTCAATCTTGATGACATCGGCTCCCATGTCGCCCAGCATCTGGGTACACCATGGCCCTGCGAGCACTCGCGTCATATCCAATACGCGAATGTTCCCTAGAG
>NZ_CABPRU010000025.1 GCF_902459705.1 Pandoraea terrigena
ACCCGCAGAATCTCTTTCAGTGCTTCGGCCGTGGCCGGGTGGGTGGTCATGCTTCGAAAATCCTTGCTCTTCGGTATTGCGCCCAAATGTCTCGCCGTCGACGGTCTGCCTCTGGGGCTGGTATAGGCTCAACTCTGGGCTTATCGGCTGCTGCGTGAATAGGGCAGAAGTCGACAGACTCAGTCCATCCGCGCGCACCGCTTACATGAAACATGTGCTGGTAGCGTTTGCAGGCATTGCACAGCGGCGCGTCACAGGTGTAGGGCAACGAAAACGAACCATCCGGCATTGTTCCTGTGTAGGGCTTACCGTCTTTGAAATAGCCCGCGATAGGCCACCCGAGTTGGAAGTCACATAGCCATTCAGCGTGGCCGCCGCAGACGACGCATTCGCTGTCGCTCACACCACCTCCCGGCAGTCGCCCAGAATGATCTCGTTCTGTCTCATGCTAGGATTCCTCGAAGAAAAATGAGGGAGGCGTGATGACGTTCTGGATGGGCGTTCCAAGGGCACTTTGGGCTTATTGCGCGACTGTGTTTGCAGTTGGCGGGGTAATTGCGGTGCGTTCGGTCTTTTGCCTTTCGGTATCCGATTGGGCTGCTTGGGTACAGGCGATCGGGTCGATCGCAGCCATAATGGGTGCGTTCGCGATTGCGAATGACCAGCGAAAACGTGACCGTGATCTTCGTGCCGAATCCGAGCAGGCCAACGCTTTTCAATATGAAGTCGAGGCTCGCTGGATGAGTTCTGATGTGCTGGACTTTCTGAATCAGTTCATTGGCTGCCGCGAAGCCTTGCCTATCAGTATCAAGATCGAAGACAACGACGTTGCTGACTTGCTTGAACGACTGGCCTGGTGTCGTCAACGAGCACGGGACCGAGATCAGCTTGAAGCAATAGGTACACTCCGGCGTTCGTTGATGCAGACAAACCGACTTGTTCTTGCGCGCACCTATATCGGCTTCACCCCACTTACTGATGAAGACGTGAAGTTGCTTACTGGACTTCGCAACGAGGCTCTTGGGGCATGGGCATTGATTCAGGGTGTTGAACTCTAGTCTGGAATGCCTTCTCATCACGCCCCCTTAGCGCCGTCGACGCGCACCGGCCACTCGATTAGCGGCTGGTCGCCGCGCACGTAGAGCGGGTGTCGCGGCGAGCCGTCCTTGGTGACGCCGAGGCACATCAACTGATGATGGCGCCGGCTGAATATCTCTCGCACGGCCTGCGCGCGCTCGGGGCGAGCGTTCGTGCCCCAGGCGCAGACAACCGTCTCATGTTTGGCGGCGAGTTCGCGCAAGTACTGGTCGTTCAGCGGGCCTACCGGGTCCGGATGCTTCCACAACTCGTCTGGATTGGTGGCGCGCATGGCATACAGGTTCGCCACGACGATGCCGTCGCAGTCCCACGTGCGCGCGAAGCCGCGGCACCGGCGGATAGTAGGATCGTCGAGGATAGCGTCAGCGGTGCTTGGATTGAGCATGATGAACAGGGCGGGGCCGCGCGTGGCGAACGCATCGTGCGCGTCGCGCGTCAGGGTATAGCGATACTGACCGCAAGGGCTGATAATGGCGCTCACGATTTCCGCTCCTCCGCTGCCTGAGAGGATTGCTTCGACGCGAGGGCCACCGCGTATGCCGAATGCGCTTCCTCTGCCGTTCCGAAGTAACCCAGATGCACTTTCCGGTAGCCCACTCGAATTTCTGCCGAATAGACGCCGTTCGGCTTGGCCACCACCCCACGAAATCCGAGCCTATTGTTCGAGCGCGGCGCTGCCATATCTGACTGTTCAACGTGTCCGAAGACCGGATTCAGGACGGCATATTCCCCATGGAGTCGAATGGCAGCCTTGTTGAACTCATGGGCCGCTTCCTCCGCTGTGTCGAAGAATCCGAGGTTCTTGACGCCATAGCGACCTATCTTCGCCTGCCACTTCCGAGCTTTCCTGTTATAGGTGACGCCGCGATATCCTGAAGTGTTGTTCGCGTTGATGCGGCGATTGATGGAGTTTTCCGACCGCCCGACAATGCGCAGATTGGCAATGCGATTGTTCTGCTTGTCCATGTCGATGTGATCGAGAATTCCGTTCGGCTCTTCACCGTAATACAGCAGCCACGCCACACGATGCGCGCGGTATGTTCCGTCTGCGCATGAGACATAGAGATGACCCCGAGGGGCCACGAACGTGGCGACCTTTCCGGCATTGAATTTCTTGCGCGTGATCACGCCGGTTTCCGGGTCATACGAGAGCAATCGATTGGCGACTTCGAAGGAGAGGCCCATCACTCCTCCCCTTTGCCGGCCTGATTGGCGGCAATGGCGATCTTAGCGACAGTCCCGTCTTCGACCATTGCGGTGTCCGCCTCATCGCACCAAAAATTCTGCGGTTCGCCGGATACTGTGTCCCACGCGTCTTCATTGGCACGCATGAAGTGGTGGCCTTCAGCGTAGAACGTCAGCGCCTCGATCAGGCGCGCGACCTCCGCATCCCGCTTGTCCTCTCTGCCATCCGCCGACAACTGAATGCCGCCAAATTCGTTAGCGTCGAACCACTCGACTCGGCCCTGATGGGTGACGAGAGCGATACGATCCCCGGCGCGAAGCATTACGCCAGCGTCAACTGCTCCCTCAGATTTAAGGAACGCGGCTTTATTCTGTGCGATGGTGTTTCCACCATCCGCCGCCAGCGTGGCGCGGCCAAGCTTCCATCCCGCACTGAATCCCTGACGCAAGAACGCGAGTTCTTCGGCATGGCACGGCGGCACGGTTCTTTTCCACTTCTCAAACGCCTCCCGCTCATCCCCGCCCATCTTCGCCTCAAGCAGTTTCTTGAGCCGTTCAATCTCAACATTCCCGGCCAGATGCTCTGCCTTCCAATACTCGGCAGTACGGCGAGCTTCATCACGGGCAGCACATAGCCGACGCAACTCTGCGCTATCGCGGGCGTGCTGCTCGCTCCAGCCCCTTGCACGCGCCATCGCGGCTTGCCATGCGACCCACGCAGTTTCCACATGGTCTTCCGCATAGCCAGTCTGTCCTCGACGGCAAGGATCGCTCCCGTTCTCACTGTCGAAGGGCAGAGCATCTGTGCGCACCCATGCCTCGAACACCTGTCGATCATCCCCGCCCACCTTCGCGGGAGACGTGAGGGCGGCGCATAAGCGCTTCAGAACTCCGACCACGTAGGGCCAGCCGGGAGGCTGCGTTTTTAGCACGGAGTCGATTGCATCTTGAATTGCGCCTTTCTCCAGATCATCGAGGCCGCCCACCTGCACCGCATCTGCGGCGCGCTCGGCCAGCCATTCCTGTTCCAAGTCCTGAATGTAGTTGTCGATCACGCTGCACACAGCGCTTGGGTGTGTAAGTTGCTTCGAAATGCGGCCGCCCGTGGCGTGCATATACACGCTCGGGACGTAGTCCATCAGCGTGGCATAGTCCGAAAGTTCAGCTTTGAGTGCGTCGAGATTTAGCGAGCCATCTTCGTTCGTGACGAGCGGCTTCCAGAAGTCGACCCACGTCTTCTCGATGTCCTGCTCGCGCGTCTCGGGGGCATGCGGCCAGTTGCGCTCGCCGTCACTCACGGGCGCGGCGGCCAATGCTTCCGGCTCGTAGCTGCAGCAGTAATCGAATTCGTGGTCGGGATACTCGTTCCAGGCTTCGCACGCGTCGCAGTTTTCACCGTCATTCTCGGGGTGCTCGGCGCAAGATTCCGGCCGTGGCTCGACGTTGCACTTGACCGTCTTGTGGGTGACGATGCCGGACACGACACTGTCGACTTCTTCGCTCCAACCATCATCGAGATAGCCTTCGATGGCGGACTTATGAGCGGCGTCGCGTTCCGCGTCGCTCTTGAACTCGTTGTATCCGCCTTCGTTGTCGTGCACGAAATACACCACCGCTTCTTGCCCTGCGCTCTGTGCGGCAACCATATTGCGCGAGTCCGCAACATGGTCGACCTTTTCGGTGGCTTCACCGGAATGGTCTGCGCTCTGTGCGGCTGCGAGCATGGCTCTGAGTTTCCCTACAACGGCGAGTTCATCGTAGTAATCCCTACGAGCCAAGTCAGAATCGCGCCAGTCGCCATTCAGGCAATGGGTTTCCTTCAGGCTATCAGCGCCGGCTTGAATTATTTCTGCGGCCCGCTCAATCAGCGCACGGTGGTTCGTCGCATCAAACGTCACGGTCTTGAGTTCATGCATCGTCGTCATCCTTGATATCGAGAGGGCAGTGCCGACCAGATTTCACCGGTTCGCCATCGCGCTCTTGCGGGCATTGAGCGTGCGAACAGTCGCCGTCACGGGCAGCAGCGCAACGTGTGAGCGCCTTGTCGGGTTTCGGCAAGCGTGGCCGCGCCGCATCGAGCTTTCGGGTCAGGATCCGCTCTACAACAGACGCAACAGCACGAGCGTCGGCGGCGCTGATCTGGATATCGCCGTAGCTGGTCGAGATCGTGAATCCGCTCTCCATTGCCGGAACCTGCTTTGCCAATGCGTAACTGATCGCATCAAACGTC
>NZ_CABPRU010000026.1 GCF_902459705.1 Pandoraea terrigena
TGGGTTGCGAGTTGTATCGGCACTGAGTGCGATACTCACCAGGAAAACACACTGGTTATAGGATCAAGCCTCACGGGCAATTAGTATCAGTTAGCTTAACGCATTACTGCGCTTCCACACCTGACCTATCAACGTCCTGGTCTTGAACGACCCTTCAGGGGAATCGAGTTCCCAGGGAAGTCTCATCTCAAGGCGAGTTTCCCGCTTAGATGCTTTCAGCGGTTATCTCTTCCGAACATAGCTACCCGGCGATGCCACTGGCGTGACAACCGGTACACCAGAGGTTCGTCCACTCCGGTCCTCTCGTACTAGGAGCAGCCCCCTTCAAACTTCCAACGCCCACGGCAGATAGGGACCAAACTGTCTCACGACGTTTTAAACCCAGCTCACGTACCTCTTTAAATGGCGAACAGCCATACCCTTGGGACCGGCTACAGCCCCAGGATGAGATGAGCCGACATCGAGGTGCCAAACACCGCCGTCGATATGAACTCTTGGGCGGTATCAGCCTGTTATCCCCAGAGTACCTTTTATCCGTTGAGCGATGGCCCTTCCATACAGAACCACCGGATCACTATGACCTGCTTTCGCACCTGCTCGACTTGTCAGTCTCGCAGTTAAGCACGCTTTTGCCATTGCACTATCAGCACGATTTCCGACCGTACCTAGCGTACCTTCGTACTCCTCCGTTACACTTTGGGAGGAGACCGCCCCAGTCAAACTGCCTACCATGCACTGTCCCCGATCCGGATTACGGACCTAGGTTAGAACCTCAAACAAACCAGGGTGGTATTTCAAGGACGGCTCCACAGAAACTAGCGTTCCTGCTTCAAAGCCTCCCACCTATCCTACACAGACCGGTTCAAAGTCCAATGCAAAGCTACAGTAAAGGTTCATGGGGTCTTTCCGTCTAGCCGCGGGTAGATTGCATCATCACAAACACTTCAACTTCGCTGAGTCTCGGGAGGAGACAGTGTGGCCATCGTTACGCCATTCGTGCAGGTCGGAACTTACCCGACAAGGAATTTCGCTACCTTAGGACCGTTATAGTTACGGCCGCCGTTTACCGGGACTTCAATCAAGAGCTTGCACCCCATCATTTAATCTTCCGGCACCGGGCAGGCGTCACACCCTATACGTCCACTTTCGTGTTTGCAGAGTGCTGTGTTTTTATTAAACAGTCGCAGCCACCAGTTTATTGCAACCCCTTCACCCTTCTGGCGCAAGCCAGTCAAGCTACAAGGGCGTACCTTATCCCGAAGTTACGGTACCAATTTGCCGAGTTCCTTCTCCCGAGTTCTCTCAAGCGCCTTAGAATACTCATCTCGCCCACCTGTGTCGGTTTGCGGTACGGTCTCGTATGACTGAAGCTTAGAGGCTTTTCTTGGAACCACTTCCAATTGCTTCGTACCCGAAGGTACTCGCCCCACAGCCTTGAATTACGCGCCCGGATTTGCCTAAGCGCCTTCTCCACTGCAGGGACCGGGACTTCCAACACCCGGACAACCTTCCGCGATCCGTCCCCCCATCGCATCATACGACGGTGCAGGAATATTAACCTGCTTCCCATCAGCTACGCATCTCTGCCTCGCCTTAGGGGCCGACTCACCCTACGCCGATGAACGTTGCGTAGGAAACCTTGGGCTTACGGCGAGGGGGCCTTTCACCCCCTTTATCGCTACTCATGTCAGCATTCGCACTTCTGATACCTCCAGCATCCTTCACAAGACACCTTCACAGGCTTACAGAACGCTCTCCTACCATGCGAGCAAGCTCGCATCCGCAGCTTCGGTATATTGCTTAGCCCCGTTACATCTTCCGCGCAGGACGACTCGATCAGTGAGCTATTACGCTTTCTTTAAAGGGTGGCTGCTTCTAAGCCAACCTCCTGACTGTTTTAGCCTTCCCACTTCGTTTCCCACTTAGCAATATTTAGGGACCTTAGCTGGCGGTCTGGGTTGTTTCCCTCTTGACACCGGACGTTAGCACCCGATGTCTGTCTCCCGTGATTGCACTCTTCGGTATTCGGAGTTTGCTATGGCGAAGTAATCCGCAATGGACCCTTCAACCATGACAGTGCTCTACCCCCGAAGGTGATACACGAGGCACTACCTAAATAGTTTTCGGAGAGAACCAGCTATTTCCAAGTTTGTTTAGCCTTTCACCCCTATCCACAGCTCATCCCCTAATTTTTCAACATTAGTGGGTTCGGTCCTCCAGTACGTGTTACCGCACCTTCAACCTGGCCATGGATAGATCACTTGGTTTCGGGTCTACACCCAGCGACTGAACGCCCTATTCGGACTCGCTTTCGCTACGCCTTCCCTATTCGGTTAAGCTCGCCACTGAATGTAAGTCGCTGACCCATTATACAAAAGGTACGCAGTCACCCCTTGCGAGGCTCCTACTGTTTGTATGCATGCGGTTTCAGGATCTATTTCACTCCCCTCCCGGGGTTCTTTTCGCCTTTCCCTCACGGTACTGGTTCACTATCGGTCGATTACGAGTATTTAGCCTTGGAGGATGGTCCCCCCATCTTCAGACAGGATTTCACGTGTCCCGCCCTACTTTTCTCAAGCTTAGTTCCACACCAGGGTTTTCTCATACGGGGCTATCACCCACTATGGCCGGACTTTCCATTCCGTTTTGATAACACCGGTGCTAAATCTTGAAGGCTGGTCCCATTTCGCTCGCCACTACTTTGGGAATCTCGGTTGATTTCTTTTCCTGCAGCTACTTAGATGTTTCAGTTCGCCGCGTTCGCTTCGCTAGACCTATGTATTCAGTCTAGGATGACCCATTGGGCCGGGTTTCCCCATTCGGACATTTGTGGATCAATGCTTATTTGCCAGCTCCCCACAACTTTTCGCAGGCTATCGCGTCCTTCATCGCCTGTAATCGCCAAGGCATCCACCACATGCACTTATTCGCTTGACCCTATAACGAGTGTGTCTTCTCGATCATCGTTAGCGCTTTAGCGCTTACGAGGATCCGATGCAGAGCACAGATTCCTTATAGGTTGAGTTATCGCGTTGTGCCGTATTCCAAGTCATCTTTCGATCACTTAAATACTGGTTGATACAATCACAACCCGTACAATTTCCACGCGCCATCTCTAACGCGCTTCCGTTGTACTACTACTTCTTCCAAATTGTTAAAGAACAAATACTGCATGACATTGCTGTCATTCAAAAACATTCACATTCTTGGGGATTTACCGCAGACGTAAAAGCTTTTGACTGACATCGATGTGCGATCTAAGGTTTTGGTGGAGGCAGACGGGATCGAACCGACGACCCCCTGCTTGCAAAGCAGGTGCTCTCCCAGCTGAGCTATGCCCCC
>NZ_CABPRU010000027.1 GCF_902459705.1 Pandoraea terrigena
GATGTCGGTCACACCGCTGACGTCTGCGCCCAGCGCAACCGTACCCGCACTGGCAACGCTCACGGTGCCCGAGCCCATCGCATTGGCGTGCGCCGCCGTCAACGTACCGGCCTCGATCTCCATGCGCTTGACGGCGCTTTGGTCGTTGGTCAGCGTCAGGTTGCCGTTCCCCACCTTGACCACTTGCAGGTGGGTGGATCGATCGGAGATCGCGTCGGCTTGGTGGCTCAACGGCGCGGCGCCCAGCGCGAGCGGCTGTTTGTTGATCGTGTCCAGCCTGAGCGTAACGTCGTCACTATCCGGCACTTCAGCCTTGACGCTCAGAATGCGGCCGTCGAACACGTCGTCTTGATGCAGTGCGCCGAGGCGAATCGTGGTCTCACCGGCAACAACGTCGCCGCTGCCCGTCAGCGAACCGATAGTGAGCGCTTTGACAACGGGATCGCTCGGCTCTGCCGCGGGAAGCGCAATCGCCGAAACGTCCAGAGAACCACCCACGAGGTTGATGGTCGCGTCGCCCGCGATCGTGTTGCCGGACATCGTGACTTCGCCGGCGTTTGTCAGCGTCATGCGCTGTAGCTTCGTATCGGCGATGTCCAGTGTCGCGCCGCCAAGGTTGATGACTTCCGCGTCGCCCCCCTCGGATTGATTGCTGAGCGTCGTCTTGCCGGCATTCAGCAACGCCAGATTCTCAAGCTTCGACTTGTCGAACGATGCGAGTCCAAAATTGACGACCGTCGCGTCGCCCGCAGAGGCTTCACTGACCGTCAGCTTCCCGGGGGCGGCAACGCCAAGCCGGGATGTCGGATTCGCCAGCCGGGCGGCATCGACATCGCCCTGGGTCACCGCCATGCCGACAGTGATCTGGCTGTTGCCTGCATTCGCGTTCTTGCCGAATGCCAGTTCGCCACCGTTGTTGAGTGCAATCGTTGCCGATCCGGCGCTGGTGCCTTCATTGAACCGGATCTTTCCGTTTGCACCGGTCGCGGACAGCGCAACGTTCTCCGCGTTGATGCCACCGGTCTGATTCTCAGCTTGCGCGGCGAAGGTCAGCGCGCCCCCCTCGACGACCGAAATGGACAGATCGCCCGCACCCTCGATGGCACGATGAACGATCAGTTCCTTACCCTTGCCGGCGACGAGAATGTCATGATCGGCGCCTTCGGCGACGTAAAGCGTACCCACGTCCCGTTTGGCTCCGACGACACCGTGGATCGCATCCGACGACCTCCCGGAGGCACTCGTGATCTCCAGCGTGGTGTCGGCGCCGATGACGGCATGCGTATCGGAATTCGCTTCGTCCCCCATGAAGTTGGTCAGATGCTTGTCGTGCCAAGTCAAACGCGCGACTTGCTTCTCAGCATTCGGCGTGGCCGCGTTCAGTTGACGCGTATTCTTGAGCGCCGTCAGTACCGCCTCTGTCCCGGCGGCTTGCACACGCGCCTGCTTCAGTGCCAACAAATCGGCCGAGCGTTGCAGCGGCGTGACGGCATCGGCACTCGCTTTTGCAAAAGTGGCATGCTTGTTGATCTCGGCTTCGAGCTCGCCGTACGCTTCTGCCCGCCCAGCATGTTTTGCCTTCGCGGCCGCGTCGATCCTCGCCTTCAGCGTCGCGAGCGCCGTCTTTTTTGCCAATCCTTCAGTGGAAATGGAAGCATCGGCAGTTTCAGTGAGAATGGAATCGACGGCGGCACTTACGAATTCAAGCGCCAAGCTCTTGTCACTCCACTTGGCCGAGGAATCCATGACAGCGGAGGCGGCTTCCATTTGCTCAGCCATACGTTCCGCAAATCGCCGCGTGGCAATGGCCTTTTGGAGTTCGGGCGTCACAGCCTTGGCATCGGCTTCAATTTTTCCCAGCCGAGCGGTCCGATCCTCCTGCCATTGTTCCTGCCCGGTTTGCGCCACCGCATACCCCGGCAGTGCTGCTGCGGTCACTACGGCCGCGACGGCCATGCAAATCTTTGTCTGACGCAGCGCGCTCGACTTCGGATGGTTCTTTTGCATTCGATAATCCATAAATTAATTCGTGAAAAGTGACGAATTGCTCCATCACGCTCCGGACACGGCACGACGACCTGCGTCAAGGCCCACGAAGTCTAAAATTCGGATTATCGAAATCGATGCAAAGTCATTGAGTTTTGGTACTTAACCCAAGAAAACAACCCATCAATAAGTTGGGATAATTCTTTAAATATTCAAAATCAAACAAGAAGAAAATCCCAATAATTCAAGACATCTCATCATTAAAATCCCAATCGTGCGAAGCATGCGACACGCAAACAACGGATGTCGAAACCAAGCGGGAGATATCCCAACGAAAAATTTCTGCTCGGCATCATGCGTTTTGCACCGCGTTCCGGCCGGACAATGCGAGCCGAATGCCTATACCCAGCGCCAATAAAAAAACCCGCCGCGCTCTCTCAGGCACGACGGGTTTCTTCACTTCCGCTTGGTCACAACGGGACGATTCTTCGCCCGCCTGACGTGGGTACTCAGGCTCAGAAGCGATACTTGGCCGAGATACCGCCACCCAGCGCGCTTTCGCCCTTGCGCACGCTGACGTTACCGCCCACGCGCACTTCCAGTTGCTT
>NZ_CABPRU010000028.1 GCF_902459705.1 Pandoraea terrigena
TTGGTGGGTCTGGAAGGACTTGAACCTTCGACCCCCGCCTTATCAAGACGGTGCTCTAACCACCTGAGCTACAGACCCGACTTAGATCTTCGCAGTCAACAACCGATAAGCGTGAACACTCAACTTCCAGTGCATGCTCTAGAAAGGAGGTGATCCAGCCGCAGGTTCCCCTACGGCTACCTTGTTACGACTTCACCCCAGTCATGAATCCTGCCGTGGTAAGCGCCCTCCTTACGGTTAGGCTACCTACTTCTGGCAAAACCCACTCCCATGGTGTGACGGGCGGTGTGTACAAGACCCGGGAACGTATTCACCGCGACATGCTGATCCGCGATTACTAGCGATTCCAGCTTCACGCAGTCGAGTTGCAGACTGCGATCCGGACTACGATCGGTTTTCTGGGGTTAGCTCCACCTCGCGGTTTGGCAGCCCTCTGTACCGACCATTGTATGACGTGTGAAGCCCTACCCATAAGGGCCATGAGGACTTGACGTCATCCCCACCTTCCTCCGGTTTGTCACCGGCAGTCTCCCTAGAGTGCTCTTGCGTAGCAACTAAGGACAAGGGTTGCGCTCGTTGCGGGACTTAACCCAACATCTCACGACACGAGCTGACGACAGCCATGCAGCACCTGTGTTACGGTTCTCTTTCGAGCACTCCCACCTCTCAGCAGGATTCCGTACATGTCAAGGGTAGGTAAGGTTTTTCGCGTTGCATCGAATTAATCCACATCATCCACCGCTTGTGCGGGTCCCCGTCAATTCCTTTGAGTTTTAATCTTGCGACCGTACTCCCCAGGCGGTCAACTTCACGCGTTAGCTTCGTTACTAAGGAAATGAATCCCCAACAACTAGTTGACATCGTTTAGGGCGTGGACTACCAGGGTATCTAATCCTGTTTGCTCCCCACGCTTTCGTGCATGAGCGTCAGTATTGGCCCAGGGGGCTGCCTTCGCCATCGGTATTCCTCCACATCTCTACGCATTTCACTGCTACACGTGGAATTCTACCCCCCTCTGCCATACTCTAGCCTTGCAGTCACGAATGCAGTTCCCAGGTTAAGCCCGGGGATTTCACATCCGTCTTACAAAACCGCCTGCGCACGCTTTACGCCCAGTAATTCCGATTAACGCTTGCACCCTACGTATTACCGCGGCTGCTGGCACGTAGTTAGCCGGTGCTTATTCTTCCGGTACCGTCATCCCCCCGAGGTATTAACCCAGAGGATTTCTTTCCGGACAAAAGTGCTTTACAACCCGAAGGCCTTCTTCACACACGCGGCATTGCTGGATCAGGCTTTCGCCCATTGTCCAAAATTCCCCACTGCTGCCTCCCGTAGGAGTCTGGGCCGTGTCTCAGTCCCAGTGTGGCTGGTCGTCCTCTCAGACCAGCTACAGATCGTCGCCTTGGTGAGCTTTTACCCCACCAACTAGCTAATCTGACATCGGCTGCTCTTGTAGCACGAGGCCCGAAGGTCCCCCGCTTTCCTCCTCAGAGCGTATGCGGTATTAATCCGGCTTTCGCCGAGCTATCCCCCACTACAAGGTACATTCCGATGTATTACTCACCCGTTCGCCACTCGCCACCAGGTGCAAGCACCCGTGCTGCCGTTCGACTTGCATGTGTAAGGCATGCCGCCAGCGTTCAATCTGAGCCAGGATCAAACTCTTCAGTTTAAACCTGTTACTGTTTTCGGTTTTTCGTGATAAATCACTTGAACCGGTCGCTCTCAAAGTATGCTGACAAGTTAATTTCTTAACTTACCTATTACTATGTGAGCCTCAATAAATTTAAAGCTTATCTGCCGAAGCAGACGCACCATTCATCGAGTGCCCACACTTATCGGTTGTCTAATTTTTAAAGATCAATCGCATCACACTTCGCTTCGTCGCACACTTACCGCGCCGTCGCTTCGTTTTCTGCGTCGCTGCATCAGCAGCAGAGAAGTGAGATTATGTCGCAGCTTCTCGTCGTCGTCAACAGTTTTTTTCGCTTTCTTCGCTCGTCGCCGTAGCCACTCGCAAGCTCCAAAACCCCTAACCACCGGGCTTTCCAGCCCGTCGCCTCCACCGCTTCGCCGCTTGCGCTGCGTCGCCGTCGTTGCGAGAGACGGAATATTAG
>NZ_CABPRU010000029.1 GCF_902459705.1 Pandoraea terrigena
CTTAGTCTCCAGTTTCAAGTGCAACACCGCGAATGATGTAGGGTGTTGCGATGAAGAAGAACTACAGGCATTTGAGCGCGGAGGAACGCGCGGTAATCATGATTGAACATACGAAGGACACGAGCGCGACGGCGATTGCTCGAATGCTTGGTCGTGCGACTTCGACGGTGACACGGGAACTCAAGCGAAACTGCGAGGCGGCGTCGGCCCACTATGACGCCACGCGTGCGGCCATGGCATACCGGACGCGGCGTGAACACAGCGTGCGTCGGCGAAAATTGATTTCCGGCAGCCAGCTTTATCAGCACGTACATAACCGGCTGATCTACTGGCGCTGGTCGCCGCAGCAGATTGCTGCCAGACTTCGTCGGATGTATCCCGACGAACCCGACCAACGCATCAGCCACGAAACGATTTACGCCGCGATCTATGCGCATCCGCGCGGCGGGCTCAAGCAGGCGATGATCGACGCCTTGCGCCAGGAAAAGCCTGCGCGCGGGCGTCGGCGTACGAGCCTTGCTCAGCGCAGTTTCGTGCCCGAGGATTTGCGCATCATGTATCGGCCCGAGCAGATCGAACTGCGGCAGTGGCCTGGACATTGGGAGGGCGACCTCATCAAAGGCGCTTTTAATCGCTCCTGCGTGGGCACACTGGTGGAGCGTAAGACGCGTTTCGTCGTGCTGTGCCGCATGGACGGCTGCACGGCTCAGGATGCGCTGGAGGGCTTCACACGTCAGATGAAGAAGCTGCCGGCCTTTCTGCGTGAGAGCCTGACGTACGATCGCGGCACAGAAATGACGTGTCATGTCGAACTGTCCAACCGTTTGAATCTCGATATCTGGTTTGCCGATCCGTACGCGCCCTGGCAGCGCGGCAGCAACGAGAACACCAACGGCTTGCTGCGTCAGTTCTTGCCAAAGGGCATGGATCTCTCAAGTGTCAGCCAGACCCAACTCAACGACATTGCCAAATTGCTCAATGGGCGCCCGCGTCAGACACTCGGCTGGGACACCCCCGAGGAAGCAATGGCCAAGGAATTGGAAACCGCTGGGTTAGCTCAACGTTGCACTTGACTCTTGAGACCGCCC
>NZ_CABPRU010000030.1 GCF_902459705.1 Pandoraea terrigena
ACGCGCGCGCAAAGCATGGACGTGCTCTCCTCGCAGGCCAACATCGCCGGCTACAAGGCCGTGATGCTGGCCGCCAACCTCTACCAGCGCTTCATGCCGATGCTCATGACGGCGGCCGGCACGGTCAAGGCCGCGCGCCTGGTCGTGCTGGGCGCTGGGGTCGCCGGGTTGCAGGCCATCGCCACGGCCAAGCGTCTCGGTGCGGTCATCGAAGCGTCGGATGTGCGCCCCGCCGTGCGCGAGCAGATCGAGTCGCTCGGGGCCAAGTTCATCGACGTTCCCTTCGAGACCGACGAGGAGCGCGAGATCGCCAAGGGCGTGGGCGGCTATGCGCGTCCGATGCCGGCGGCGTGGCTCGCGCGTCAGGCGCAGCTCGTGCACACGCGTCTCACGCAGGCGGACATCGTCATCTCCACCGCGCTGATTCCGGGGCGCGCCGCGCCGACGCTGATCGCCGAAGACACCGTCAAGGCCATGAAGCCCGGCTCGGTGATCATCGACCTGGCCGCCGGCCGGGGTGCCAACGGCGGCGGCAACTGCCCGTTGTCGGTGGCCGACGAGGTCGTCAAGGTGCACGGCGTGACGATTGCGGGCTACACCAACCTCGCGGGCATGGTGGCCGCGGACGCCTCTGCGCTGTACGCACGTAATGTGCTCGACTTCCTGAAGCTGGTGATCGACAAGGAAGGCAAGCTCGTCATCGATACCAACGACGACATCGTTGCCGCGTGCCTGATGTGCCGCGACGGCCAGGTCCTGCGTGCCGCATAAGGGAGACTCGGCAATGGAAATGATCAATCACACGGTGATCAACCTGATCATCTTCGTGCTGGCGGTGTACGTCGGCTACCACGTGGTGTGGAACGTCACGCCGGCACTGCACACGCCGCTCATGGCGGTGACGAACGCGATCTCGGCCATCGTGATCGTGGGCGCGATGCTCGCAGCCGGCCTCACCGAAGGCCCGCTCGGCAAGACGATGGGCGTCGTGGCCGTGGCGCTCGCGGCGGTGAACGTGTTCGGGGG
>NZ_CABPRU010000031.1 GCF_902459705.1 Pandoraea terrigena
GCCGAGATACCGCCACCCAGCGCGCTTTCGCCCTTGCGCACGCTGACGTTACCGCCCACGCGCACTTCCAGTTGCTTCTTGATCTGCATGTCCACCCCCAGATCCGCCGTGAAAATATCGCGGCCCAGCTTCGGACCCTTCACCGTGAAACCACGCGGCGCGCCGTAGATCGCATTCGTCAGGCGGCTCTGCGTGTTGCCGAACTCGTGCTCGTACGACAGGCGCAGCGACGGCGCCACCTTGCCGCCCGCGATGCTCGCCACTTCGCTCCACAGTCGTACGCCCAACACCCCGCGCGTCGAGGTCTGCGATTGCGATCCCACCTTCAGGCCGTCGTTGCCCTGGCCGTCCCGGTTCGTTTCGTCGAACGCGTTCAGACGCGTCGAGGCCACGCGCACACCCACCGACGGATCGATGTTCACGCCCGACACCCCAAAGCGCTTACCCACCTCGCCGAACATCCCGAACGTCTGACCGCTCGTCTTGCCCGTCAAGCGAGCCGACGCATTGCGCGCCGCCACCGTGCGATCCGTCTTCACGCTGTGATTCGTGTACGACAACGCGCCGTTCACGAACCAGTTCGCGCTGCTAAGGTGCGATCCATACAGGCCCACGCTCACGCTGTTGACCTTCGACTCGCCCGGCATGCCCTTCGCCTTCGACTCCTGGTTGCCCAGGCCCATCGACGCGCCCACCAGCGTGTTCTGGCCAACCCGCTTGTCGATACCGATCGCGCCGTCCAGGCCCTTCACGTCGAACGACATGCCGTCGCCGCGCTGGCTCGCGTTGCCGCCCTTGAACGAGGCCCAACCCGCGATGCCGTTGTCCGCCGCCATCGCGCCGTTCGCCGTCTTGTCGTCGAACATCGTGCCGCCGGCGATCATGCGCGTTTGCATGCCGCGCTGGAACGACGTGGCCGCCCCTTGCGCCGTCGTCGCGTTGTTCACCAGCGACTCACCCGAGAGCA
>NZ_CABPRU010000032.1 GCF_902459705.1 Pandoraea terrigena
GCGCTGCGCTTGGGCGGCTCCACCACCTTCAGCGTCTTCAGGCGCGGCGTCACATCCACCCCCAGATCCGCCGGCTTGATCGTCTCCAGCGGCTTCTTCTTCGCCTTCATGATGTTGGGCAACGTCACGTAACGCGGCTCGTTCAGGCGCAGGTCCGTCGTGATCACCGCCGGCAGCGACAGCGACACCGTCTCCAGACCACCGTCCACTTCGCGCGTGACCTGTGCGCGGTTCTGCGCCACCGTCACCTTCGAGGCGAACGTCGCCTGCGGCAGCTTCGCCAGCGCCGCGAGCATCTGCCCCGTTTGATTCGAATCGTCGTCGATCGCCTGCTTGCCCAGAATCACCAGTTGCGGCTGCTCCTTGTCCACCACGGCCTTGAGCAGCTTGGCCACCGCCAGCGGCTGCAACTCGTCCTCGGACTCGATCAGGATCGCGCGGTCCGCGCCGATCGCCAGCGCCGTGCGCAGCGTCTCCTGCGATTGCGACACCCCCGCCGACACCACGATCACTTCCGTCGCCACGCCCGCTTCCTTCAACCGTACCGCCTCTTCCACCGCGATTTCGTCGAACGGATTCATCGACATCTTCACGTTCGCAATGTCGACGCCACTGCCGTCGCTCTTCACGCGAACCTTTACGTTGTAATCCACTACCCGTTTGAC
>NZ_CABPRU010000033.1 GCF_902459705.1 Pandoraea terrigena
CTTATGCTTTCTTTTCGCTTAACCGGCCCCACAGCCGCAAACGCGATACGCCACCGTCCGGAATGATGTTGAAGCGGATGTGCGTAATCGCCCCCAACTTCTGCACCTGCTCCTCAAAGAAGAACGGTTTGTCCATCGCCAACTTCTGCTCCGGCAACAACACCGGCCAGAACATCGACTGCGTAATCAAGGACTGTTCGGTGCCACCCGTGACATACGCGGCCTGCACGGAACAACGATCCGGAAAGTTGCCCTTGAAGTGCGCTGTGTCAACGTCGATCTTCGTAATCTCCCCCGGCTGCGCCAAGGCAATGATCGCCCAGTCGTTGCCCGGCTCCCGACGACGACGCGTCTCCCACCCATCCCCCATGTTCACGCCACGCCCCGGCATCAGCAGGTTCGACGCCATCCCGAAATGCTGGTTGTTCACCGCCACGACGTAACCGCCATTCTCCATCGCAATGAGGTCGATCAACGCGTCGCCCGAGCGGCGCGCCCAATCGCTCTGCGGCAACCCGTACAAGCGCAGACGCGCCAGGCCTCCATCGGGGTACAGGTTCACTCGCACATGCGTCACCGCACGCTCGCTGCTGATCGCATGGTAGTGGTG
>NZ_CABPRU010000034.1 GCF_902459705.1 Pandoraea terrigena
TTCGTGCTCGGCGTGCTCATCATCATCCCGATCGGTGGGGCCGACATGCCCGTCGTGGTGTCGATGCTGAACTCGTATTCGGGCTGGGCGGCCGCCGGTATCGGCTTCTCGCTGAACAACCCGATGCTCATCATCGCAGGGTCGCTGGTCGGTTCGTCGGGTGCGATTCTGTCGTACATCATGTGCCGCGCGATGAACCGCTCGTTCTTCAACGTGATTCTCGGCGGCTTCGGTGCGCAGGCCGGTGCGGGCGGCGCGGGCGGCGAGCAGCCGCAGCGCCCGGTGAAGTCGGGCTCGCCTGACGACGCTGCCTTCCTGATGACCAACGCCGAGTCGCTGGTGATCGTGCCGGGTTACGGCTTGGCCGTCGCTCGTGCGCAGCATGCGCTCAAGGAGTTGACCGACAAGCTCGTCGAGAAGGGCGTGAGTGTGCGTTATGCGATTCACCCGGTGGCGGGTCGCATGCCGGGCCATATGAACGTGCTGCTCGCCGAAGCCGAAGTGCCGTACGACCAGGTACTGGA
>NZ_CABPRU010000035.1 GCF_902459705.1 Pandoraea terrigena
GTCAAACCCCGTCGAGCGCACCGTGATCACCTTCACCTTGTCCGCGCTTTGCACCGTCGCGATCGCGTTGCCCGCATAAATCGGACGCTCGAACGTGTCCGCGCTGTCGACCTTCGTGATGTCCGAAATCTGCGCCACGTCCAGCAGGGCCGCCACTCGCGGCGCGATGTTCTTGCCGTACGCCGTGGCCGGCGCCAGGATGTGCGAGTACGCGCCTGCGATCGACACCACTTCGTCCGCGATGTTCTCCGCCAGACCGTCACCGAAATACGGCGCGTCAGCCAGCAGCACCGTCTTCACACCCGCGATCTGTGCAGCCGCATCGGCCGCCGTCTTCGCGTTGTGGCCCGCCACCAGCACGTGCACGTCCTCGCCGCATTGCAGCGCCGCCGCCACCGTGTTCAGCGTTGCCGCCTTGATCGTTTGATTGTCGTGTTCAGCAATTACCAGGATGCTCATCTCGTCGTCTCCCTTAGATGACCTTCGCTTCGGTCTTCAGCTTATCGACGAGCGC